>NZ_CP071647.1:0-4800000 GCF_051132015.1 Pseudomonas sp. Z1-12 | reverse complement strand
GTAGCGCCGTGGGCGCGCGCAAAGGCAGCCGCACGGAAGCCGCCATCGGCGGTGGCCTGGGCTCGGCCGGTGGCTCGATTGTCGGTAACCGCCTGGGCGGCTCCACCGGTTCCACCATCGGCGCAGGCATCGGCGGCGCGGCGGGCGGCGCGTTGGGCAGCAACCTGTCCAATGACAACGACGGTCACTCTGGTGGCAAGAAGCACAAGCACAAGAGAAAGCACCGCTAAGCGGATGCTTGGATGAATGGACCCGGTCTTAATACCGTGATGCTGTTCAACTAGAAGAAACGGCGCTTCTTTCAGAAATGAGAAGCGCCGTTTTTTTGGGGCTTCTTTTGATGCCTAAAGCAAGGGCAACAGACAGCGCCAGCCGCTAGGTAACAGCACCACCGCCATCGCGAGCAAGCTCGCTCCCACAGGGGATTGAGGGTGTTCGTAACATCTGCGTACGACACAAAAACCTGTGGGAGCGAGCTTGCTCGCGATGACGTCGGCACGCCCAACATCACCGCAAACTGGCACATCGCCTTCGCGAGCAAGCCCACTCCCACACAGGGGAACGATTGCCGCCCCCCCGCCTCAAATTCATACATCCATCAGCAATCGCGAGGTGTGTCATGACGCCGGAAACTGAAGGCAAGGAAGAAAAAGGCCCGACGGGCGTTCCCTTCATCAATGATCCAGGCCCCAACGACCCAGGCAACGAAGACCCCGGTTCCCTGATGGACGACGCCCAAGTGCCCTTGCTCGACGATGAGGACGCTGAACTTGAGGACGAATCCTACAAGTGAAAGCGCGCAAACGGATCGCCCGCGTTCTTTAAGCTGCAGAACAGGTGCGTTCACCTGCCAGGAGGTTATATATGACTGCCCATTCGCCCGCCCGCGATGACGAAGAAACCCCGGAATACCCGCTGCCGTCGCCCACCAACCCGCTGAGCCGCGACCAGTTGCCGCCCGATGACGAAGCGGGCGTCGAGCAGGTGCCCAGCGACGACGAGGATGTCGAGGCGACCCCGGAAGATCCGGACATCGCCGGTGACGACGCCTCCGGCAAGCCGAGCTGATCGACAGCCCCGCCCGTCGATCCAGTGGCACCATCGACCCTTCACGCATGCCACACATCAGGTAAGTACCTTGAAAAGGAGACTCACCATGATGAAGTCCAACATGACAGCGCTGACACTCGCCGGGATTCTTTCCGTCAGTTCGTTGGCCGCTTTCGCACAATCTTCCAGCGGCACGCCCCCCGTGGACAAGGGCGGGATGCCACCTTCTTCGGAAATGGAGGCTGGCTCAACGTCCGGTGCCAGCGGTAACGCCTTGCCCCCAGGCTCCGTCGGTGGTGGCAATGGCGGCGATGCCAGCGGCAGCAGCACCAGCCCCGGCACCGGCAGCGGTTCGACGAGTGGCGGCAGCACGATGGGCGGCGCCGACGCCGGTGGTGGCACCAGCGGAGGAACCGGTACCAGCGACAGCGGTGGCAGCTCGGGCGGCAGTGGCTCGGGATCGGGCGGCTCCGGCAGCTCGGGTCAATAACCGCTGAATCGTCATCCAACACCGATCCGCTTTTGTGGCGAGGGAGCTTGCTCCCGCTGGGGTGCGAAGCAGCCCCTCGATCTTACGGTCGCTGCGCAACCGAGCGGGAGCAAGCTCCCTCGCCACAAAACCCCGTCCATGGATTTCCCATTGCCGGTTCCAAGCCCCCTTCGTTATCCTGCTGAATCCTTTAAGGCGAACACGCTACCCTGGCGCACCTGAGCCATCCCTGGAATGTTGTGTTGATAACGGATCAGATGCGATGAATGCACCGCTGAAAGAGTTTGGCCCGATCAAGGCTGTGATTTTCGACATGGACGGGCTGTTGTTGGACACCGAGGGGATCTACACCGAGGTGACTTCCATCATCGCCGAGCGCTACGGGCGCACGTTCGATTGGAGCGTCAAACAGAACATCATCGGACGCGGGGCCGTGGACCTGGCCAATTACGTCGTCCAGGCGCTGGAATTACCGATCACGCCCCAGGAATTCCTGGCCATCCGCGAGCCCTTGATGCGCGAGCGTTTTCCTCACGCCCTGGGCATGCCCGGCGCCGAGGAGCTGGTGCGGCATCTGAAGGCCCACAACATTCCGATAGCGGTGGGGACCAGTTCGTCGAGCCCTACGTTCGAGCTGAAAACCACCTTGCACCGGGACTGGTTCGCGCTGTTCGATTGCATCGTGACGGCGGACGACCCCGAGGTCGGCGCGGCAAAACCGGCACCGGATATCTTCCTCACCGCCGCCCGGCGCCTGGGTGTCGAGCCGCGCGATTGCCTGGTGTTCGAGGATTCCCCGTTCGGCGTGACGGCCGCGAAAGCGGCCGGCATGACCGCCATTGCCATTCCGGATTCGGCCATGGCAGACGAAAAATACGCTCATGCCGACGGGATTATCCGTTCCTTGAGGATGTTCCAGCCAAGCCTTTGCGGTTTGCCGGAGTTGGAGTGGGCCTGAAAAAAAGGGCCGCTGCGCGGCCCAGCGGGAGCAAGCTCCCTCGCCACATGGGATGAAGCCATGACCGGCGTTTTTTCATGCCTGGATCAGGCGCCGAAACCACCGTCGATGGTCAGGCTGGCACCGGTGATGTAACCGGCTTCCGGCCCGGCCAGGTAGGCGACGAAACTGGCGATTTCATCGACGTTGCCGTAGCGGCCGACGGCCATCAGCGACAGCAGGCTGGAAGCGAAGTCGCTGTCGGCCGGGTTCATGTCGGTGTCCACCGGGCCGGGCTGCACGTTGTTGACGGTGATGCCGCGCGGGCCGAGGTCACGGGCCAGGCCTTTGGTCAGGCCGACCAGCGCCGATTTACTCATGGCGTACGTGGCGCCGCCAGCGAAGGGCATGCGGTCGGCATTGGTACTGCCGATGTTGATGACGCGACCGCCTTCGGTCATGTGCCGCGCTGCCGCCTGAGTGGCGACGAACACGCTGCGCACGTTGACGGCCAGGGTCTGGTCGAAATCTTCGAGTTTGAATTCTTCCAGCGGCCCCATCGCCAGCACGCCCGCGTTGTTGACCAGGATATCCAGTCGGCCAAACGCCTCGACGGTGGCGGCGACAGCGTTACGCACGGCGTCGGCATCGGCGCTGTCCGCCTTGATCGCCAGGGCCTTGCCGCCCGCTGCGGTGATGCTGTTCTGCAGTTCTTCAGATTTCGCGCCGGAGCTGACATAGGTGAAGGCCACGGCGGCGCCTTCTGCCGCGAGGCGTTTGACGATGGCGGCGCCGATGCCGCGCGAACCGCCTTGGATCAAGGCGACTTTACCGTTCAGTGCTGGGTTACTCATGATGTTCTCCAAAGTGTGCCGGGGCGAGATGCCGCGGTGATGGAGCGAGTATCAATAAGCAGTCATGGGCTGTGTAGACCGTCATTGCTATAGTCTGTCTAAACCAAAAGTTTAGAGTGGTGCCCATGGAGACCTTCAACAGTATCGAATGCTTTGTGCGCAGCGCCGAAGTCGGCAGCTTTGCCGAGGCGGCGCGACGTTTGAGCGTGACCCCGGCGGCGGTGGGTAAAAGCGTCGCCAAGCTGGAGGCGCGAATGGGCGTACGCCTGTTCCAGCGCAGCACCCGCAGCCTGCGGCTGACCGAAGCCGGCCAGTTGTTCTTGACGGAGGTCGGCAGTAGCTTCAACACCATCCAGAACGCTGTCGCCAACCTGGCCAGCGCTGGTGGGCAACCGGCGGGGACGCTGAAGGTGAGCATGGGCACGGCGTTCGGTCGATTGTATGTCGTGCCATTGCTGGGGGCGTTTTTGCGGCGCTACCCAGCGATCAACCCGGATTGGCATTTCGATAATCGCCAGGTGGACCTGATCGGCCAAGGCTTCGATGCCGCCATCGGCGGCGGTTTCGAGCTACCCCTGGGCGTGGTGGCGCGCAAGTTGACGGTGGCCCATCGGGTGCTGGTGGCTTCTACGGACTATCTGCAAACCCATGCCGTGGTGAAAGAACCGGAAGATCTGGCGCAGCATCAGGGCATCCTGATTCGCTCGCCACAAACCGGGCGCGTGCGTTCCTGGCAACTGACCAGCCGCACCCAGCAACACAGCCCGCTCATGCTCAAGACCCGCATGACCATGAGCGATTCAGAAGCCGACTGCGCGGCCGCGGCCCAAGGGTTGGGCATCGGGCTGGTGAGCATGCCGGTGGCCGTGCCCTACCTGGAATCCGGCGCGTTGCAACGGGTGCTGCCGGATTGGTATGTCGACGACGGCAACATCTCCATCTACTACGCCGAGCACAAGTTGCTGCCGGGCAAGACCCGGGCGTTCGTGGATTTCATCATCGAGCAGTTTGCCGAGCAGGGGTTGGCGCGGCGGTTTAGTGCGGTTTGAGCCAGGCTCGGGACCGCGTTGGCCCCTTCGCGAGCAGGCTCGCTCCCACAGGGGTGGTGGTGTTCACAAAACTGCTGATCACCACCGATCAACTGTGGGAGCGAGCTTGCTCGCGATTGAGGGCAGCTCGGTCTAACGCCGTGCACTCACCGCCCAAACCGCCCCGGCCAGCCAATGATGGTCTTGGGCCGCGGCGTGGCATAGGTGCGCACTTTCGATGTCGACAACCCCAGCCGCACCAGCGATTCGGCAATGGTCACCGCCGCCGTCACCCCATCGACCACCGGCACCCCGGTGCGCTGGCGAATCTGTTCATCGAGCCCGGCCATGCCGCCGCAGCCCAGGCAGATCACCTCGGCCTTGTCCTGGCTGACTGCCAGCTCGGCCTGCCGCACGATGGCTTCAACCGCCCGCTGCGGATCCTGCTCAAGCTCCAGCACCGCCAGGCCACTGGCCCGTACCGAGGCGCAGCGGTCGAACAGGCCGGACAGCTTGAGCCGGTCTTCGATCAGCGGTACGGTGCGGTCCAGGGTGGTGACCACCGAATAGGCATGGCCGAGGAACATGGCCGTGCTGGCGCCCGCATCGGTGATGTCCACCACCGGCACGTTCAGCAGTTCCTGCAGGCCTTCACGACCGTGTTCGCCGTAGCCGGCCTGGATCACCGCGTCGAACGGTTGGTCGTAGGACATCACCCGGTCCATCACCGCGATGGCCGCCAGGTAACTTTCAAAATTGCCCTCGATGGAATCGGCGCCGAAATGCGGCGTGAGCCCGACGATCTCGGTGCCCGGCGCGGCGACGGCCTGGGCCTGGCGGGCGATGGCTTGGGTGATGGATTCGGTAGTGTTGACGTTGACCACGAGAATTCGCATGAGCTGTCCTCCTTAACACACAAAAGTAAGCGGCCCGAACCGGGCGGGCCGTTCGGGCGATCAATGATGAACGTTATCCACAGCGATGGACTCGCCGCTGACGTCCTCGTAATACGGCTGGCGCTTGGCGATGATCAGGTACAACAACCCTGCAATCGAAGCGCCAATCAGCCAGGAAAACGGTGAGACGGCGTCAAAACCGGGCACCAGGGCCAGGATAATCGCGATCAGCGCGGCCGGAATGAATGCCGCCACGGCACGCAGGTTCACCCCGTTGCTGTAGAAGTACGCACCGTTTGGGTCCTCGCTGTACAGTTGCGGCACGTTGATGCGGCCTTTTCGCAGCAGCCAGTAGTCGACCATGATCACCCCGTACAACGGCCCGAGCAGGGCGCCGAGGCCGGACAGGAAGTACACGATCACCAGCGGGCTGTTGTAGAGGTTCCACGGCAGGATCAGCACGGCGATAGCGGCGCTGATCAGCCCGGCGCGGCGGAAGGTCAGGTACTTGGGCGCCAGGTTGCTGAGGACAAAGGCCGGGGCGACGAAGTTGGCCATGATGTTCACCGCCACGGTGACGATCAGGAAGGCCAGGCAGCCGAGCACGAGGAAGAACGTGTTGGGGATCGAGGCAATGACCTGGGTCGGGCTTTCGATGATTTGCCCATTGATTTGGAACTGCGCGCCGCAGAGCAGGATGGTGATCCCGGCAAACACCAGGATGTTCACCGGCAGGCCCCAGAAATTGCCGACGATGATGGTCCGACGGCACGGCGAGGAGCGGGCGAAATCGCAGAAATTGAGAATCAAGGTGCCGTAGATCGACAACCACAGCGCGCCACCGGCAAAGATATTGCGCCACATTTCGCCTCCGGTCAGCGGCTCGCGAATTGACCAGGCAATGGTGGCGTCGGCCTGGGTGTACATCCAGCCAGCGAGGGCCGCGACGGTCACCAGAATCACCGGGCCGGCAAAGCCTTCATAGCGGCGCACCATCTCCATGCCGTAGGCCAGGATCACCAGTTGCACGAACCAGATCGCTACGAAACACACCCAGCCCAGGCTCGACAGGCCGAGGATCGAGTCGCGGTCGTAGTCGGCGAATCCCGGGTGGATCGCCACCAGCAACACGCGGAACACCACCGACGCCAGGTAGGTCTGGATCCCGAACCAGGCAATGGCGATGACTGCTCTGATCAACGCCGGAATCTGCGCGCCGTGGATGCCGAAGCTGATCCGGCTGATCACCGGGAACGGGACCCCGGTTTTCTGGCCCATGTAGCCGGACAGGTTCATGAAGCCATACACCAGCGCCGCGCCGATCCCCAGGGACAGCAAGATTTGCCAGCCACCCAGGCCCAAGGCATAGAGGCCGATGGCGAAGGAGTAATTGGCGATGTTGTGCACGTCGTTGGTCCACAAGGCAAAGATGCTGTAGCGGCCCCAGCGGCGGCCTTCAGCCTTGGTCGGCGCCAGGTCCTTGTTGTGCAGCCTCGGGCTCAGTGCCAGGGACGCGGTGCGGTCTTCGAGGGCAGGGGTGGAGGAGGGCAGATCCAGCGCGATGTTATTGGAGAGACTTGTACGCATTCCGGCAGGCTCCTGATTCTCGGCGCAGCGATGACTGTGCATGAGCGCGAGGCTCGACAAATCTTCGTCGCGGCGGGCGAGCATCATTGGTTACGGGGCATCTGCAGCCTGTACGGGATAGGGCGCTTCAGGCTTGCGGATCTAAAGTGTGTGTATGTTTTATAAATGTTGTATACAAAACACTTGACGACTAAAGCCAGATTTATGCCACTTACGGATCTATCCGTTGCAGCACTAATTTCGTTTTGTTATGGGTATTAAATAAGTAACTGAAATACCGTGATTTAAAACTGACCGTTTAAACAGGTATTTATTTTTTGGCGAACGCCAGTGGGGAAGAGAGAACAGATAACGCGGGAGGGCAGGTGTCACCTTTCGGGGCAGTTTCGGAGTAAGTGCACACAAAAATGGCACTTGTGGTGACATTTTTGTGTACAGAGTTTGGCGCTCGCTTAGACGGTCTTGGATTTGGCGATGATGTTCCCGGCGTGCAACCCGCATTCTTTCTGCGTGGCTTCTTCCCACCACCAGCGGCCTTCGCGCTCGTGCTGGTTTGGCAGCACCGGGCGGGTGCAAGGTTCGCAGCCAATGCTGATGAAGCCGCGTTCATGCAGGCTGTTGTAAGGCAGTTCGAGCATGCGGATGTAGCCCCAGACTTCTTCGCTGGTCATCTGCGACAGGGGGTTGAATTTGTACAGGGTGCGCTCCGGTGTGGAGAACGCCGTGTCGATTTCCAGCACCGCCACCTGGCTGCGGGTGCCGGGGCTCTGGTCGCGGCGCTGGCCGGTGGCCCAGGCGCGGACATCGGTCAGTTTGCGCCGCAGCGGCTCGATCTTGCGGATGCCGCAGCACTCGCCATGACCGTCCTTGTAGAAGCTGAACAGGCCTTTTTCCTTCACGAAGGGTTCAAGCTTCGTGTGGTCCGGCGACACCAGTTCGATGTCGATCTTGTAGTGCTCGCGCACTTGGTCGATGAACCGATAGGTCTCCGGGTGCAGGCGACCGGTGTCGAGGCTGAACACCTTGACGTTCTTGTTCAGTTTCCAGGCCATGTCCACCAGCACCACGTCTTCGGCGCCGCTGAAGGACAACCACAGGTCATCGCCGAATTCGGCGAAAGCCAGCTTGAGGATGTCCTGCGGGGACTTGTTGGCATAGGTCGTGGCGAGTTCCACGACGTCAAACGATGGGCTCATCAGGGCGGTTTCCTACAGGTCGGTGGCGCTGGGCGCTCTATATGGGGCTGATGGTAACAAAAGCTATCAGAGCTGGCGCGTCCCTGTGCGTTGCGCGGGCTTCGACGAATGGCTAGAGTCGGCAGGCCTTTTGTTCGCTCAACCGATAAACATCAAAAAAATGGGAGTGTCTTGTGGAAATTGCCTGTCTCGACCTGGAAGGTGTGCTGGTCCCGGAGATCTGGATCGCCTTCGCTGAAAAAACCGGGATTGAATCCCTCAGGGCAACCACTCGGGACATTCCCGACTACGATGTGCTGATGAAGCAACGGTTGCGCATCCTCGACGAGCATGGCCTCAAGCTCTCCGATATCCAGGAAGTCATCGCCACCCTCAAGCCGCTGGACGGTGCCATCGAGTTCGTCGACTGGCTGCGTGAGCGCTTCCAGGTGGTGATTCTGTCCGACACGTTCTACGAGTTTTCCCAACCGCTGATGCGCCAGCTGGGCTTCCCAACCTTGCTCTGCCATCGCCTGATTACCGATGACGGCGGGCGGGTGACCGGCTACCAGTTGCGTCAGAAAGATCCCAAGCGCCAGTCGGTCCTGGCCTTCAAGAGCCTGTATTACCGGGTGATTGCGGCGGGGGATTCCTACAACGACACCACGATGCTGGGCGAAGCCGACGCCGGGATTCTGTTCCACGCGCCTGAGAATGTGATCCGTGAATTCCCGCAATTCCCGGCGGTGCATACGTTTGCCGAGTTGAAGCAGGAATTCATCAAGGCGTCGAACCGCAATCTCAATCTGTAAACCAGGCCATTACTGTAGGCACAAAACCTGTGGGAGCGAGCTTGCTCGCGATAGCGGTGTATCAGACAGCACAATGGCTGCTGACCCAACGCAATCGCGAGCAAGCTCGCTCCCACAAGGTTTTGTGTAAGGCCTGGGGGAGTTGTTCAGAGGTTCTGCAAGGTTTCGAGCAACACCCGAACCTTGGTAATCGACTCCTGATACTCGGCCTCCCAGTCCGAGTCCGCGACAATCCCGCCACCGCCCCAGCAGCACACTTGTCCATCCTTGACCAACAGGCTGCGGATGGCGATGGAACTGTCCATTTCCCCGCGCACATCCAGGTACAGCAATGAGCCGCAATACAGCCCGCGCCGGGTCGGTTCGAGTTCGTCGATGATTTGCATGGCGCGGATTTTCGGCGCGCCGGTGATCGAACCTCCGGGGAAGCTGCCAGCGATCAGGTCCAGGGCGTCCTTATCCACAGCCAGTTCGCCCGTCACGCTGCTGACCAGGTGATGCACGTTGGGGTAGCTTTCCAGGGTGAACAACTCCGGCACCCGCACCGAGCCGATGCGGCAGGTGCGGCCCAGGTCGTTGCGCAGCAGGTCGACGATCATCAGGTTTTCCGCCCGGTCCTTGGGGCTGGCCAGCAGCTCGGCGGCGTGGGCCGCGTCGTCCTCGGGCGTTGTGCCACGAGGGCGGGTGCCCTTGATCGGACGGGTTTCGACGTGGCTTTCGCTGACCTTGACGAAGCGCTCCGGGGACAGGCTCAGCACCGCGCCGCCCTCCGGCAGGCTCTGGAAACCGGAAAATGGCGTCGGGCACGCCGCCCGCAGCGCCTGGTAAGCGGCCCAGGCATCACCCTGGCAAGGGGCGCGAAAGCGTTGGGCAAAGTTGACCTGGTAGCAGTCGCCGGCCTGGATATACGCCTGGATGCGTTCGAACGCCTGTCGATAGGCGTCGGCGCTGAGGTCCGGCGTCATCGGTCCTTCAAGGGTGAACGGCAGAGCGGGCGCCGGGGTCGGCTGGCTGAACAATGTGATCAGACGCTGGCGTTCGCCTTCGCCGCAATGGGGGTGGAACACCAGTTGGCTGGTGCCCGCCTGGTGGTCGCTGACCAGCGCCCAGTCGTACACGCCGAAACGTGCGTCGGGCAGTTGCAAGTCGTCCTGGGCGTGGGACGGCAGGGTTTCGAGGTGTCGGCCGAAGTCGTAGCTCAAGTAGCCGATCAGGCCGCCGGCGAAGGGCAATTGCACCGTGGCCGGCAGTACCGCGTCACCCAGTTGCGTCAGATGAGTACGCAGGCGTTGCAGGAAATCGCCGCCGCTCTCGTCTGGCAGCACCGTCAGTTGCGTAAGCGGCCAGGCGCTGAGCAGGTCGTAACGCCCACGCTCGGCGCTTGGCCGGCCACTGTCGAGCAGCACGCTGCCGGGGGCATGACGAATCGCCGCGAAGTATTCGGCGGGGTTGGCGCGGTAGGGCAACGGGTGTACGGAGCAGGTTGGCATGGGCGGGGGTGGGTCGGCCGTTCAGGCGGGGGAGCGATTGTAATCCCCTGTAGGATTTGCTCCTAGAGGGATGTCGGTATTGAACAGGTCTGAAGCTTCAATGAGGCCCGTGGCGAGGGAGCTTGCTCCCGCTGGGCTGCGAAGCGGCCCCCTGGGCAGTTGAGCGCGATCATTCTGATACACCGAGGTGCTGGGCTTTGGGGTTGCTGCGCAACCCAGCGGGAGCAAGCTCCCTCGCCACAGGTTTTAACCCTTAACCTCATTCAGCCTTCAAACCTCAGCATCAGCCATCAAGCCTCAGGCTCAAGTATCAGCTTCAACCCTCAACCGGCGGAATATGCCCAAACAACTCCTGGGCAAACGCCACGCGCTCTTGCGCGGTTTCGATAACGCCGCGGGCCTGGAGTTCTTCCAGGCGGGCTTCCACCGCGTGGGTGCGCAAGGTCAGGCCGCAATCGTTGGCGATCTGGATGTTCAGGCCCGGGCGGGCGTTCAGTTCCAGGATCAACGGGCCTTTCTCCTGGTCCAGCACCATGTCGACGCCGATGTAGCCCAGCCCGCACAGTTCATAGCAACCGGCGGCCAATTTCATGAAGCCGTCCCAGTAGGGCAGTTGCACGCCGTCCACCGCGTTGGTGGTGTCGGGGTGTTTGGTGATGATGTTGTTCAGCCAGGTGCCGCGCAGGGTCAGGCCGGTGGCGAGGTCGACGCCCACACCGATGGCGCCCTGGTGCAGGTTGGCCTTGCCGCCGGACTGGCGGGTTGGCAAGCGCAGCATGGCCATCACCGGATAGCCCATCAGCACGATGATGCGGATGTCCGGCACGCCTTCGTAGCTGATGCTCTTGAAGATCTGGTCCGGCGTCACGCGGTACTCGATCAGCGCCCGGTCACGGTGACCGCCCAAGGAATACAGGCCAGTGAGGATGCTGGAGACATGGTGCTCGATCTCCTCATGGCTGATGATCTTGCCGGACACCGTGCGGTAGCGACCTTCGAAGCGGTCGGCGATGACGATGATGCCGTCGCCGCCCGCGCCCTGGGCTGGCTTGATGACGAAGTCGGTGCGCCCGCCGATGATCTCGTCGAGCTTGTCGATTTCCTTCTCGGTGGAGATCACCCCGTACAGCTCCGGCACATGGATGCCGGCGGCGATGGCCCGTTCCTTGGTGATGATCTTGTCATCGACGATGGGGTACAGGCTGCGCTTGTTGTACTTGAGCACGTAGTCGGCATTGCGCCGGTTGATGCCCATGATGCCCCGGGCTTCCAGGGCCTTCCAGGTCTTCCAGAAGCCGAACATCAGGAGTCTGCCTTGAGGAAGGCCTTGAACCGCACCAACTCGGTCAGGCGGTAGCCGCGATAACGACCCATGGCCAGCATGAAGCCCACCAGGATCAGCAGGATCGCCGGGAAGGTGAACACGAAGTAGACCAGTTCCGGCACGCTCATGATCAGGTGCGCCAGGGACGCGGCGAACAGGGTGCCAATGGCGACTTTCATCGCGTGGCCGGCGCCGCGCTCTTCCCAGGTGATGGACAGGCGTTCGATGGTCATGGTCAGGATCACCATCGGGAACAGCGCCACCGACAAGCCGCGCTCCAGGCCCAGCTTATGGCTGAACAGGCTGATGGCGGCGATCAGCACCACCACGAACGTCAGCACCACCGAGAGCCTCGGCAGCATTTGCAGCTTGAGGTGCTCCAGGTACGAACGCAGCGACAGGCCCAGGGTGGTGATCACCGTGAACAGGATGATGCCGAAGCCCAGTTGGGTTTCCCGGAAGGCCAGGGCGATCAGCACCGGGGTGAAGGTCCCCAGGGTTTGCAGGCCGATCAGGTTGCGCAGCACCAGGATCACCAGCACGCCAATCGGGATCATCACCATGATCATGAAGGTTTGCTGGGTCTGCAGCGGCAGGCCGTAGAGGGAATATTCGAGGAAGTTGGCGTCGGTGTTCTCGTCCGTCAGCTTGGCCAGGCGAATGGCGTTCATTTCGCTGTTGTTCATGCTGAAGGTGACGGTGGCTTTCTTGCCGCCATCGACGGTGATCAGGTTTTCATCGCCGGTCCACCACAGCAGGCGGTCGGTGGGCAGGCCCTGTTCGCCGGAGTCCGGGTTGAAATACAGCCAGTCGGTGCCGTTGAAACTGCGCAGCCACAACTCAGGCGTCTGCGGTTGGTCGGCCACCAGGCGGATGGTGTGGACCTTTTCCACCGGCACGTGGGCGATGGACAGCACCAATTCGACGATGCGCGCCTTGTTGGCTGAGGAAGGATCACCGGCCAGCAACAGCTTGACGTTGTCGTCGTTGAGGTTGTTGACCCGCTTGATCGCTTCGCTGATGAACGTCTCGACGTCGGCCGAGTGCTGGCGGATCGGTGCGAGCAGGGCTTCGGCGGCGAGTTTTTCCGGGCCTTCGACGGCGATGCTGTCGCGGAAGGTCGGACCCTTGACCTTGGTTTTCTCGGCGCTGTAGCGCTTGGTCAGCACCAGGCGGTAATACAGGGTCTGGTTGCCCTTGGCGCGACGGGCCGACCAGGTCACCTTGCGGTTGCCGTCGACCCGGTTCACCGCCACACCGTAGTTATTGGAAATGAAACTCTCGTTAAGGCTCACGTAGTCGCGGCTCAGGGGCGGCACGAACATCTGGATCTTCACCGGATCCTTGGCGTTGGGCACGAATTCGACCTTGGCGTCGATGTTCCACAAATCGTCGGTGGCGTCTTCGGTGACCGGGATGCCGAGCACGAAAATCTGATAGGCCGTTACCGACAGGCCCAGCACCACCAGGATGGCGATCAGCATTTTCAAATGGAGGGTAAGGGAGCGCATTGGAATTACTCTGCGGTTTGAGCGGCATTGGCGCAGGCGGGTTTGCCGGCAGCGTATTTAAGACTGGGGTCGACCAGCGCGTCGAAGCGCTTGAGCGCCTCGGAACCGATCAGCAACGGGTATTGGAAGGCGCTGCGGTCGGTCAGGTTCACTTCGATGCTGCGCAGGGCCGAGCCCATGCAGATGTCCAGTTCGATGACCGGCCGGGCCGTGTATTTCTTGCCTTCTTCCGGGTCGTAGTCACCGGCGCGGCGCTTGATCTTGCTGACCCGGGCCAGCGGGCGTTCGATGGGGTGCGAGTGGGCTGCGTCGATGGCCAGGTAAAAGCGCACCCAGGATTCGCCATTGCGCTTGAAGCGCTTGATGTCGCGGGCACTGAGTGAGGCGGTCTTGGCGCCGGTGTCCAGCTTGGCGGCGACCTCCAGGTCGATGCCCTGCAGGGCGGCATATTCGTTGAGGCCGTACACGGTTTTTTCACCCGCCACGGCAAGCCCCGGCAGGCACATGAAATAGAAAGCAGCAGATAAGGGCTTGAGTGTCATAGATCCTGGTGCGCAGCGTTCCGTTTATCGGTTCAGGCCCTGGCATTACTGCACAAGCTCCCTAGGCAGCCTTTCTCTATAAAAGGAGAGCGGCGAATAACCGCGGCATTCTAGCACGGTGGTTTTCTGGCGCCACCGCTGGCCGGACGCTACGAGTCTCTTCATGCAGCAGGGTTATCGGCAAGGCGTTTATTAGACGATTGTCGACAATGTTGATTTTTGTTTTGACGTTAAGGGTGCTATTGGGTAGTTTTTGCCATATTGATTTTCAAGGTGTCGACAATATGCTCGATCAGCTCGAAACCCCGGTGGTCGCCCAGGATGACTCGGAGACCCTGTCCGAGAACGTCTTCCGGCGTATCCAGGCCGCTATCGTCAAGGGCGAGATCGCCCCTGGCAGCAAGATCTCCGAGCCCGAGCTGGCGCGCACCTACGGCATCAGCCGCGGGCCGCTGCGCGAGGCGATCCACCGCCTGGAAGGCCAGCGCCTGCTGGTGCGGGTGCCCCACGTCGGTGCCCGGGTGGTGTCGCTGAGCCACGCCGAGCTGCTGGAACTCTATGAAATCCGTGAGTCCCTCGAAGGCATGGCCTGCCGCCTGGCAGCCGAACGCATGACCTTGGAAGAAATCGACGAACTGCGCCGGGTCCTCGAGACCCACGAGCGCGATGCGGCGTTCCAGGCCGGGGTCGGTTACTACCAGCAGGAAGGCGATTTCGACTTTCATTACCGGATCATCCAGGGCAGCGGCAACCGCACCCTGACGCAGATGCTTTGCGGCGAGCTATACCAATTGGTGCGCATGTACCGCATCCAGTTCTCCACCACGCCCAACCGTCCGCGCCAGGCTTTTGCCGAGCACCATCGGATTCTCGACGCCATCGCCGACCGTGACGGCGAACTGGCTGAATTATTGATGCGTCGGCACATCGGCGCGTCCAAACGCAACATTGCGCGTCATTTCCAGGACAGCGCCGCCACTGAACGAGGTGAGTCATGAGCAACAGCACTCCAGGCCAGCGTTTCCGCGATGCGGTCGCCAGCGAGCATCCGCTGCAAGTGGTCGGCACGATCAACGCCAACCACGCGCTGCTGGCCAAGCGCGCCGGTTTCAAGGCGATCTACCTGTCGGGTGGCGGCGTCGCGGCCGGTTCCCTCGGCGTGCCGGACCTGGGCATCACCGGCCTGGATGACGTGCTGACCGATGTGCGTCGCATCACCGATGTCTGCGACCTGCCGCTGCTGGTGGACGTGGACACCGGTTTCGGCTCCTCGGCGTTCAACGTGGCGCGCACGGTCAAGTCGATGATCAAGTTCGGCGCCGCGGCGATCCATATCGAGGACCAGGTCGGCGCCAAGCGTTGCGGCCACCGTCCGAACAAGGAAATCGTCTCCCAGCAGGAGATGGTCGACCGCATCAAGGCCGCCGTCGATGCCCGTACCGATGACAGTTTCGTGATCATGGCCCGTACCGATGCCCTGGCGGTGGAAGGCTTGGAGTCGGCCCTGGACCGCGCCGCCGCGTGCATCGAGGCCGGTGCCGACATGATTTTCCCCGAAGCCATCACCGAGCTTGAGATGTACAAGCTGTTCGCCAGCCGCGTGAAAGCGCCGATCCTGGCCAACATCACCGAATTCGGCGCGACCCCGCTGTACACCACCGAACAGCTGGGCGGTGCCGACGTGTCCCTGGTGCTGTACCCGTTGTCGGCCTTCCGGGCCATGAACAAGGCGGCCGAAAACGTCTACACCGCGATTCGCCGCGACGGCACGCAACAGAATGTCATCGACACCATGCAGACCCGCATGGAGCTTTACGATCGCATCGACTACCACACCTTCGAGCAGAAGCTCGATGCGTTGTTCGCGGCGAAGAAGTAAGGCGCGACTCCCCTACAAATTCAAGAAAATGGAGACAGCAAATGGCCGAAGCAAAAGTACTCAGTGGCGCCGGGCTCCGCGGCCAGGTGGCCGGGCAAACCGCCTTGTCCACCGTGGGCCAATCGGGCGCCGGCCTGACCTATCGCGGCTACGACGTTCGCGACCTGGCGGCAGATGCGCAATTTGAAGAAGTGGCCTACCTGCTGCTGTACGGCGAACTGCCGACTCAAGCCCAGCTGGACGCCTACACCGGTAAACTGCGCCAGTTGCGCGATTTGCCCCAAGCCCTGAAAGAAGTGCTGGAGCGCATTCCCGCCGACGCCCACCCGATGGACGTGATGCGCACCGGTTGCTCGTTCCTGGGCAACCTGGAACCCGAGCAGGATTTCTCCCAGCAGCACGACAAGACCGATCGCCTGCTGGCCGCGTTCCCGGCGATCATGTGCTATTGGTATCGCTTCAGCCACCAAGGCCAGCGCATCGATTGCGTGACCGACGAAGTGTCCATCGGCGGGCACTTCCTGCACCTGCTGCACGGCAAGAAGCCGAGCGAGCTGCACGTCAAGGTGATGAATGTCTCGCTGATCCTCTACGCCGAGCACGAATTCAACGCTTCGACCTTCACCGCCCGGGTCTGCGCCTCCACCTTGTCGGACCTGTTCTCCTGCATCACCGCCGCCATCGGCTCGCTGCGGGGCCCGCTGCATGGCGGAGCCAACGAAGCGGCGATGGAAATGATCGAGCGCTTCAGCTCACCCCAGGACGCCATCGAAGGCACCCTCGGCATGCTGGCGCGCAAGGACAAGATCATGGGCTTCGGCCATGCGATCTATAAGGACAACGACCCGCGCAACGAGGTGATCAAGGGCTGGTCGAAAAAACTCGCTGACGAAGTGGGCGACACGGTGCTGTTCCCGGTCTCCGAAGCCATCGACAAGACCATGTGGGAGCAGAAAAAACTGTTCCCCAACGCCGATTTCTACCATGCCTCGGCGTACCACTTCATGGGCATCCCGACCAAGCTGTTCACGCCGATCTTCGTTTGCTCGCGCTTGACCGGCTGGGCCGCCCACGTGTTCGAACAACGCGCCAACAATCGCATCATCCGACCGAGCGCCGAATACACCGGCGTCGAACAGCGCAAGTTCGTGCCAATCGAACGACGCTGAGCTGGAGGGTTCTAGCCGCAGGCACTGGATACCCCTGAAACCCTGTGGGAGCGAGCTTGCTCGCGATTGCGCACTGACATTCAACATTAATGTCGACTGATGCACCGCTATCGCGAGCAAGCTCGCTCCCACAGGGGCCGGGGGCATCCAAGACCGGCCAACCCCTCTGAAACCACCGTGACCCGAGTCCTGACGATGAACACAGAATTTCGCAAACCGCTGCCCGGCACTTCGCTGGATTATTTCGACGTTCGCGGGGCAGTGGAGGCCATCCGCCCCGGCGCCTATGATGGCCTGCCGTATACCTCCCGCGTGCTGGCGGAAAACCTGGTGCGGCGCTGCGACCCGGCCACGCTGCGCGAGTCGCTGCTGCAACTGATCGAGCGCAAGCGCGACCTGGACTTCCCGTGGTTCCCGGCGCGCGTGGTGTGCCATGACATCCTCGGCCAGACCGCCCTGGTGGACCTCGCCGGCTTGCGCGACGCCATCGCCTTGCAGGGTGGCGACCCGGCGCAGGTCAACCCGGTGGTGCCGACGCAACTGATCGTCGACCATTCCCTGGCGGTGGAAAGCGGTGGTTCCGACCCGCAAGCCTTCGCCAAGAACCGCGCCATCGAAGACCGCCGCAACGAAGACCGCTTCCACTTCATCAACTGGACCAAGAAAGCCTTCAAGAACGTCGATGTGATTCCGCCGGGCAACGGGATCATGCACCAGATCAACCTGGAAAAAATGTCGCCGGTGATCCAGCAGCGTGACGGCGTGGCCTTCCCCGACACCTGCGTCGGCACCGACAGCCACACGCCCCACGTCGATGCCCTGGGCGTGATCGCCATCGGCGTCGGTGGCCTGGAAGCCGAGAGCGTCATGCTCGGTCGCGCCTCGTGGATGCGCCTGCCGGAAATCGTCGGCGTCGAGCTGACCGGCAAGCTGCAACCGGGCATTACCGCCACCGACATGGTGCTGGCGCTGACCGAGTTCCTGCGCAAGCAGAAAGTCGTCGGGGCGTGGCTGGAGTTCTTCGGCGAAGGCGCCAGTGCCCTGACCCTGGGCGACCGCGCGACCATCTCCAACATGGCCCCGGAATACGGCGCCACGGCGGCGATGTTCCATATCGATCAACAGACGATCGATTACCTGAAGCTCACCGGCCGCGAAGACACCCAGGTGCAGTTGGTGGAAACCTATGCCAAGCACGTGGGCCTGTGGGCCGATAGCCTCAAGGGCGCGCTATACGAGCGTGGCCTGACCTTCGACCTGTCGTCGGTGGTGCGCAACATGGCAGGTCCCAGCAACCCCCACGCCCGTGTCGCGGTGTCGGACTTGGCCGCCAAAGGCATCTCCGGCCAGTGGGACGATGTGCCCGGGCAAATGCCCGACGGCGCGGTGATCATCGCCGCGATCACCAGTTGCACCAACACCAGCAACCCGCGCAACGTGATCGCCGCCGGCCTGCTGGCGCGCAACGCCAACCGCCTGGGCCTGGCCCGCAAGCCGTGGGTCAAGTCCTCCTTGGCGCCGGGTTCGAAAACCGTGGCGTTGTACCTGGATGAAGCCGGCCTGACGTCCGAACTCGAGAAGCTGGGCTTCGGCGTGGTGGCGTTCGCCTGCACCACCTGTAACGGCATGTCCGGCGCACTGGACCCGGTGATCCAGCAGGAAATCATCGATCGCGACCTGTACGCCACCGCCGTGTTGTCGGGCAACCGCAACTTTGACGGGCGTATCCATCCGTACGCCAAGCAGGCGTTCCTGGCCTCGCCGCCGCTGGTGGTCGCGTATGCCATCGCCGGGACCATTCGTTTCGACATCGAGAAGGATGTGCTGGGCGTGGTGGACGGTCGGGAAATCCGCCTCAAGGACATCTGGCCGAGCGATGAAGAAATCGACGCCGTGGTCAAGGCGTCGGTGAAACCCGAGCAGTTCCGCCAGGTGTACATCCCGATGTTCGCTATCCAGGAAGACACCGGGCCGAAAGTGACGCCGCTGTACGAATGGCGTCCACAAAGCACCTACATCCGTCGCCCACCGTATTGGGAAGGCGCGCTGGCCGGTGCGCGACCGCTCAAGGGCATGCGCCCGCTGGCGGTGCTGCCGGACAACATCACCACCGATCACCTGTCGCCATCCAACGCCATCATGCTGGACAGCGCCGCCGGTGAATACCTGGCGAAAATGGGCTTGCCGGAAGAGGACTTCAACTCCTACGCGACCCACCGCGGCGACCACCTGACCGCGCAGCGCGCCACTTTCGCCAACCCGAAACTGTTCAACGAAATGGTCGTTGAGGACGGTAAGGTCAAGCAGGGTTCCCTGGCCCGGGTCGAGCCGGAAGGCAAGGTCATGCGCATGTGGGAGGCCATCGAGACCTACATGGAGCGCAAGCAGCCGCTGATCATCATCGCCGGTGCCGACTATGGCCAGGGTTCGTCCCGGGACTGGGCGGCCAAGGGCGTGCGCCTG
Organism: Pseudomonas sp. Z1-12; assembly: GCF_051132015.1. Lineage (NCBI taxonomy): Bacteria > Pseudomonadati > Pseudomonadota > Gammaproteobacteria > Pseudomonadales > Pseudomonadaceae > Pseudomonas > Pseudomonas sp. Z1-12. The sequence goes on along the minus strand of NZ_CP071647.1, from coordinate 4,780,793 downwards.
GCAGGTGTCGAGGCGATCGCGGCCGAAGGGTTCGAGCGCATCCACCGCACCAACCTGGTGGGCATGGGCGTGTTGCCGCTGGAGTTCAAGCCCGGTACCGATCGCAAGACCCTGGGCATCGACGGCAGCGAAATCTATGACGTGATCGGCGAGCGCACCCCGCGGGCGACACTGACCCTGGTCATCACTCGCAAGGATGGCGAGCGCGTCGAGGTGCCGGTGACCTGCCGCCTCGATACCGCCGAAGAAGTGTCGATCTACGAAGCCGGGGGCGTGTTGCAACGGTTCGCCCAGGATTTCCTTGAGTCGGCGGTGGCCGTTTAAATCGCTTGGGTGGCTCGTTCGTTGGCCACCCGTTTTTTCAGGAGATGGAGCACATGGCTCACTCGCCTCAAATCAAGATCCCCGCGACCTACATGCGTGGCGGCACCAGCAAAGGCGTGTTCTTCAGCCTGCAAGACCTGCCCGAAGCGGCCCGTGTCCCTGGCCCGGCCCGGGACGCCCTGCTGCTGCGGGTGATCGGCAGCCCAGACCCGTACGAGAAGCAGATCGATGGCATGGGCGGCGCGACGTCCAGCACCAGCAAGACGGTGATCCTGTCCAAGAGCACCCGGGCCGACCACGATGTCGATTACCTGTTCGGCCAGGTGTCCATCGATAAACCGTTCGTGGACTGGAGCGGCAACTGCGGCAACCTGTCGGCGGCGGTGGGGTCGTTTGCCATCAGCAGTGGTTTGGTGGAGCCCGACCGTATTCCGCACAACGGCGTGGCCGTGGTGCGGATCTGGCAGGCCAACATCGGCAAGACCATCATCGCCCATGTGCCGATCACCGAGGGCGCGGTGCAGGAAACCGGTGACTTCGAACTCGACGGCGTGACCTTTCCGGCGGCCGAAGTGCAGTTGGAGTTCATGGACCCGGCGGCTGAGGAAGAGGGCGGTGGCGGCTCGATGTTCCCGACCGGCCATTTGGTGGATGACTTGGAGGTGCCCGGTGTCGGCACTTTGAAGGCGACGCTGATCAACGCCGGGATCCCGACGATTTTCATCAATGCTCGCGATGTGGGCTACACCGGCACCGAGTTGCAAGGTGCTATCAATGGCGACCCCAAGGCGTTGACGATGTTCGAAACCATTCGCGCCCACGGTGCCTTGCGCATGGGCTTGATCAAGCACCTGGACGAAGCCGCCCAGCGCCAGCACACGCCGAAAGTGGCATTCGTGGCACCGCCGGCGGACTACGTTTCATCCAGCGGGAAAGCCGTGGTGGCTGGTGACGTTGATCTGTTGGTACGGGCGCTGTCCATGGGCAAGCTGCACCACGCCATGATGGGGACGGCAGCGGTGGCCATCGGCACGGCCGCAGCGATTTCCGGCACCCTGGTGAATCTCGCGGCGGGCGGCATCGAGCGCAACGCCGTGCGCTTCGGCCACCCGTCCGGCACCTTGCGCGTCGGCGCCGAGGCCAGCCAGGTCAACGGCGAATGGACCGTGAAAAAAGCCATCATGAGCCGCAGTGCGCGGGTTTTGATGGAAGGGTTCGTGCGGGTGCCGGGGGATGTTCTGAACTGAGTTGGAAAACCTGTGGGAGCGAGCTTGCTCGCGATGGCGGTGTGTCAGTCGGCATCAATGTTGGATGTGATGGCCTCATCGCGAGCAAGCTCGCTCCCACAATGGAATTGTGGTGAGCACTGAATTTGTGAGCATCCACGATCAAACCTGTGTGGAGCTTGCTCGCGATGGCGGTGTGTCAGCCGGCACCGATGTTGAATGTGATGGCCTCATCGCGAGCAAGCTCGCTCCCACAAAGGAATTGTGGTGAACACTGAATTTGCGAGCATCCACGATCAAACCTGTGGGAGCGAGCCTGCTCGCGAAAGCGGTGTGTCAGCCAACAAGAATGTGATGGCCCCATAGCGGATGACTGTCAGCCTCCCGTCAGCGCTGTGACCACCAGCCCCACATTACTTTCCAGCTCGGCCACCGGATCGGGCTCGTCGGTGCTCAACACAAGCAGTTGGCTACCTCCTTCGGTAATGGCGGCCTTCAGCGCATCCGAGGGCTGGCGATGATGCAGCACCAGCGCCACGTCGTTGTCTTTCAATGTCCCACTCAACTGCTTGAGGGCTTCGGCTGTCCACTCGGCGTCGGGCCGGGTGTCGGTGCTGATGGCGTCCAGGTTGAGCCCGCTGATCAGGTAGCCGAAATGCTCGCTCAGGCTGACCACGCTCAAGTTATCGGCGCTGGCGAGGCGTTTTTCGCTGTCGGCGCTGAGTTTGAGCAGGCGCTGCTTGAGGGCCGCCAGGTTGGCGTCGATTTTCGATTTGTCCGCCGGGGCCAGGCGCACCAGGTCGGCGGCGATCACGTCGGCCATGCGCCCCAGGTTATGGCTGGCCATCCATGGTTGGCTCGCCAGGCCGTCAGCCATGCCCGGTTGCACGGCGATACCGGGCAGGGCGCCGTCCACCGGGCGCGCGGCATCGACTTCGACGATGCGGATATTGCTGCGTCGGGCCATGGGGTACAGCGGATCGTCCGGCCACAGCGAGCGCAGGCCGATCACCCCATCGGCATTGCTGGCCAGTTTGCTCAAGGCCGGTGCGCCCCGGCCGCTGAAGTAGGCGCTCTGGCGGGTGCCGGGCAGATTGTCGGGCGCGGCCCGCTCCAGGCTGACCTCGGTGCCCTTGAGCAAGGCCTCGCTCAACCCATAGGTGACCGGCAGCGATGCCAGCAGACGGACCTTTTCGTCGGCGAATGACGAGGTGACGGCCACGCCGCACAACGCGACGGCCAGGGTCAGTTGTCGCAATGAAAAAACCATTTATCCAAGATTCCCTTTGAGGCTGGGGACGACACCACGGGCGATGGCGCTCAGGGCGAAGGCGATGCCGGCCACCAGGATGATCGCGGCACCGGACGGGATCGGCAGGTCGAACACAATCGGCGCGAGGATCCCGCACAAGGTACTGACGGTGGCGATCAGCACCGAACACCAGAAAAAGCCTTTCAATGATTGGCTGAGCAAGCGCGCCGCCGCAGCGGGAATCACCAGCAACGCGCCCACCAGGATGGCACCGATGACTTTCACCGCCGCCACGGTGATCAACGTCACCAGGACCACGAACAGGTAGTCCAGGGTCTTGACCGCCACCCCGCGCACCGCCGCCAGTTGCGGGTTGAAGCTGGCGAGCATGATGCGGTTGTACAGCGGCAAGGCCAGGGCCATCACCAGCGAGCCGACCACGGCCAGTACCAGCAGGTCGTTGCCATTGACCGTCAGCACCGAGCCGAACAGTACGTTTTCCAGGATGTGCACGTTGATCTTGCCCGCCAGGATCAGCAGCAGGCTGGCCCCCAGGGCCAGGGACACCGACAGGAACACACCGATCAGCGTATCGGGCGCCAGGCCGGTGCGGTTGCGCAGGTAGTTGAGCAGGATGCCGAACAACAGGCAGTAGCCGAACAGGCTGCCGTAAGGCCCGGTGTAGGGTTCACCGAGCAGGATGCCGATGGCCACACCAGTCAGCGCCGCATGGCCCACCGCCTCGGAGAAAAACGCGAAGCGCTTGACCACCACCAGCGTGCCGAGGCCGCCCAGTACCGGGCCGATCAACAGCCCGGCGAGCAATGCATTGACCACGAAACCGTAGGCCAGCGCTTCAGGCAAGTAACCGGCCGATGCCCAGCCCTGGACCATCAAACGAAAGGCTTCATAACTCATCAGGCCGCGCTCCCGTTCGTGCGTGGATGGGTGGAAAACAACGTCAGCAGCCGCTCCGGAGTCAGGGTCTGGCGTGGCGGGCCGTCGAACAGCACCCGGCGATTCAGACCCGTGACGCGGTCGGCCAGGCGCCCGACGGCTTCCAGGTCATGTTCGATCCACAGCACGGTAATCCCGGCCTGGCGCCAGTCCTGCAGCAGCCGTTCGAACACCTGGATGCCGGCCTCGTCCAGGGCTGACATCGGTTCATCCAGCACCAGCAGTTGTGGCGAGGGAATCAGCCCTTGGGCCAGCAATACCCGTTGCCGCTCGCCGCCGGACAGCGCGCCCATGCGCCGCTTGCGCTTGTCTTGCATGCCGACCCGCTCCAGGGCTTGGCCAATGGCGCCAGCGTAATGCTTGCTCAAGCCAAGAAAAGCGGGGCGCCGCTGACACATGGCCGCCATGAAATCGTCCACCGTCATCGGCAGGCCCCGATCGAATTCCAGCGCCTGGGGCACGTAGCCGATCACCCCGGGTTCGCCCGGCCATTGCAGGCTCAAGCGGCCCTGGTGCGGCATCTGCCCCAACAAGGTTTTGATCAGCGAGCTCTTGCCGCCGCCATTAGGGCCGACCAGGGCATGAATACTGCCGGGCTCCACCTGGAAGGCGACGTTGTCGAGAATGTTGGTGCGGCCCAGGTTCAGGCTGACCTCGGCGAACGCAATCAAGGGACCCGCGCGGTGCAGGGTGAGGGGTTCCTGGACAGTCATGCGCCGGACTCCTGGATCGCCCGGACCACGGTGTCGAGGTTGCCGGCCATTTCCTTTTCGTACTTCTCGGCACTGTAGTCGCCGTAGGAAATGTGCGAGAGCGGGTACAGCTTCACGCCCGATTCACGCTGGATGGTGTCGACGTAGGTAGAAGGGAAATCCATCTCCGAGAAGATCACCTTCACGTCCAGCTCGCGCAATTGATCGATGGTTTTCTTCAATTGGCTGGGGCTCGGCTCGATGCCATGGGCCGGCTCGACCACGGCAGTCACTTCCAAGCCGAATTCGCGCAGCAGATAGTCGTAGGCGGCATGCACCGTGGCGACCCGCAATTCGGCATTGGGGGCCTGGGTCAGTTTCGCCAGGGCGGCGGCGCGCATCTGCCGCAGGCGCTTGCCATAGGCGCGGGCGTTCTGGGTGTACGCCTTGGCATTGTCCGGGTCGAGCTTGCCCAACTCCCGGGCAATGTTATTGACCTGGGCGATAGAGGCGCTGATGGACAGGAAGGTGTGCGGGTTCACCACCTTGCCCGCGCCTCGGGCGGCAGTGCCGGTGGCGGCCAGCAGGGGCACGTTCTCGTTGGCCTCGATGACCTTCACGTTCGGGGTTTCGCTGGCGGCGATCATGCGGTCGGCAAAATCGTCGTGACCGACGCCGTTCAGCACGATCACATCGAGGCCGCCGATACGCTTGATGTCTTCGGCCCGGGGCTCATAGGCGTGGGGGTTGAAACCGGCCGGGATCAGCGGCACGACCTCGGCCTTGTCGCCGACGATGTTGGCCACGTAGCTGTAATACGGGTGCAAGGTGATACCGATGCGCAGGCGCTTGGCGGTTTCGGCGCTCACCGGCGAGGTGAACAGGCAGGCCAGCAGGCCGATCAACAGCAGGCGCAGCAAGGGTCGGCGTTGGGATGCAATAGGCATGGGCAAACGGTCTTCTCTCGAATGAAGGCGTGGGGTCAGTGCCGGTGCTGGCGGGTTACGCCGGCATCGTATTGCGCGACGATCTGTCGCCAGCCAGCGGCGGACAAAGCCGCGTCGTCCAGCGTGGAGGGCGTCGCGAGGCCCGTGCCGCGGTTGAGCCAGATGTCCGGGGCGGCGTCGGCGTCGGACGCTTCGCCGATGCGCATCAGAAACGAACCAGCCACGGACGAATTGGCACTGGCGCCGAAGTAGGCCAGGTCCTGCAGCTGTTGCCAGGCATGGCCGCCGCGGCTGACGGAACTGGCGTCCTGGGCGAACGGCGCAAAGCCTTCCTCGGCCAGGGTTTGCGGGGCGGGCAGGGTGTGTTGGTCTTCGCGCAGCAAGCGGATTTCATCCAGGGTCACCCGCAGGTCGGCATAGATACCTTGCTCGGCGGCGCTGAGGTCGCGGCGGGCGTCGAGTTGGTTCGAGGCCAGGTGAGGGGCCTCTTCGGCTTTGCCATGCCAGGCCACCACGGACCCGGCCACCAGCACGATGACCAGGCACAGCAACAACACATACAGGGTTTCATGACCCGCGCCGGCGGGACGGATGACTTGAGTCGTGGCGTTGCTCATGGGGCCTCGATGTCGGCTTGGTCGATTTCCACCACGTGGCCGGGGCCGGCGTCGAAGAGTACGTAGAATTCAGCGTTCGGTTTCTTGAAGGTCAGCTTCGAGTCGGCGCCGAGCTTGCCCGGGACGAGGATGGTTTCGTCATAACCGATCACGTCGAGGGTTACCCCCGGCGCACCGCTGCCGTCGGAAAAACCACCGGTGCATTGGATCTGCTCGGCGTCGATGGCCTTGCACTCGCACATCGGGTTGTGGGCCAGGACGCTGGTGCTTGCGCCCGCGCATAACAGCAGCGCCAGGCCCTTGGATAGGGCGCGAAGGGTCATGGTTTGGCTCCTTGATTCTTCAGCCAGGCGACAGTGGCCGGGGAGGCCTGGCTCAGGGGGATGGAAGCCTGATGCATCGAACCGTCCCAACCCTCCAGGGTTATCCACAGTTCGGCGTCGGGCTGGGTCTTTGCCGGGACGGGCAACAAGGCACCCATACGGTAGGGCGAGCCGAAGAAAATCACCCCGGCGGCCCTAAGGCTGCGAGGTTTGCCGATGCGCAGGTAAGTGGCCTTGACCTGGCCGATACAGCTTTGGCACAAGGCCGCGTTGAAGTGTTTCATGGGGCCGGCAGGCCCTTGGACGCGTGGGGCTTCGTTGCGAAATTCCGCCAGGCGCAGGCTCCAGGGTCCGACCTGGACTTCGCCGACTTCCCGCTCGCCCAGCCCGGCATCACCACGGAACAGCGCGGCTTCGGAAAGGTATTTAGGCATGAACCCCAGGGGGATCAGCAGCAACAGCACGTTGAGGTGGAAGCGCCATTTATGCCAGAACAGGCTCAGGCGCGACGGTGATGAAGCGGCATTGGATGGGTTCACAGGCTGCCCTCCGAAGATTCGCGGTGGACGGACGTTTGCAATGCCTGCGTGAGGCGGGCGCCACGGGTGGGTTTCTGGCTACGCTTGAAGGCATTGGCGGTGGCCAGGGCCGTGCGTTTGGTCCAGATCAGCAGCCCGCTGAGGACCATCATGCTCATGATCAAACCGAAGAAAAACCAGATGAGCTTGATCCAGAGGCCGCCGAAATCCCCGGTGTGCAAGGGCCGCATGGATTCGGTGACGAACTCCAGGGTCGTGCGATCGGACAGCAGCCGCGAGGCGGCCACGTCACCGTTGTAGGGGTTGATGGTGGCAGTCTGGAACATCAGCGGATACCAGCCGCGGCCGCCGATTTCCAGGTGGCTATAGGCATTGGCGGGCAGGCTGATGAAACTTGCTTCCAGTCCCGGGATGCGTTGCTGGGCGATTTCAATCGCTCGGTCCAGGTTCAACAGCGGGGGCGGCAGGCCGTCGACGGACAACGGCACGTTTTCACGGGCCACCACCGGGATGACCGGTTCGCTGGAAATGGATATCTGGTTGTCGCCCAGCAAGGCCTGGATCAGGAACCAGGTGCCGGTGACGGAGATGACCGCGATGAACCAGATCGACCAGATCCCGCTGAGCCGGTGGAAATCACCCCAGAAAATCCGCGCGCCATGGCGAATTCGCAGGGTCGGACGCAAGAAGCCTTTCCAGAAACGCTTGTAGACCACCAGCCCGGTCACCAGGGACGCGAGCAACGGCAGGCCCAGGAACGACACCAGGTACCAGCCCCAGCTGTAGCCGTTGGTGAACGGCACCAGCCACCAGCCATGCAGGGCGCGGGTGAAGGCCTGGAAGTTGAACGTCGGCGCCGAGCCCTGGATGGCGCCGCTGTACGGGTTGACGTAGACCGTGTCGGGACGTCCGTCAGGGTAGGTCACGCCGACTTCCAGGGCAAAATGCGACTCGTCCGGGCGAATGATGCTTTGCACCTGGGTTTGCGGCTGTGCCTGCTTGATTGCGGCGACGATCTGGTCGTAGCTGAGCAGCGCGGCATCGTCCGAGGGCTTGCTGGCGCGCATCTCAGGGTTGACGAGCCAGACGATCTCCTGGCTGACCACCGCCAGGGTGCCGGTGACACAGACAATGAGCACGAAGAACCAGATGGGCAATGCCAACCAGCTATGGACCAGGAACCAGAGTTTGGAGCGGGATTTCTTCGACATGATTGAACGTCTTGATTCGATGAAAGGTTCCGTATTACGGGCTTCGTAACACCGGTGAACCCAAAAAGCAGGCCGTGGCTTTTGCCGACGCGGCCTGCTGCATCTAATTAAGACGAACGAGCGATCCCAATCCTGAAGGGAAAGATGAAATAAAATGTTTCGTGTTTAGTTTTAGTGCCGCTGTGGCCAGGAACTGAGCCCCCTGGCCACGGACGGTCAGCCTTGTTGAAACATTTCCCTGGCCCGTTGCTCGATCTGTTCCTGGCTCAGATCCTCCTTGTGTGTCGCCAGGAACCATAGATGCCCATAGGGATCCTTCAAGGTGCCGGTGCGATCCCCATAGAACTGGTCCTTGACCTCGGAAATCACCGTGCCGCCCGCGGCAATGGCCTGGGCGAATGCGCTGTCCACATCTTCGACATAGAGATGCAGGCCGACCGATGGCGATGTGTCCGGGTTACTCAGCGGGCCTTGATCGCAAGGCGTGCCGAGCATGATCGGATACCCGTTGATCCGCAGTTCGGCATGCCCGATGCCGCCATCGGGCATGGCCAGGCGCATGACCTCGGTGGCATTGAAGGCTTTTTTATAGAAGTCGATGGCTTCGGCGGCTTTTTGAATGCCCAGGTAGGGCGTGATGTTATGGAAACCTTCGGGAATAGCATTGACGCCCATGACGTTTCTCCTTTTGTTATGGGAGGCGAAGAGAGTCTTCGTCGATTTGCGCCCCTCCACTATAGGCCTGCGAGCCTGAGTGGGCGTGGAGCCCGACGAACGCTTCAGGGCTGTTCCAGCAGATGGGCTCCCGGCCCGTGCTGGCCCAGCACATCGCCCTGATTGCGCAGCGGACACGCTTCCATCGACAGGCATCCACAGCCAATGCAACCGTTGAGTCGGTCACGCAGCGTCATCAATTGGCTGATGCGCTCGTCCAGGTCCTGGCTCCACTGCGCCGACAAGGTCTGCCAGTCGGCGGCCGTTGGGGCGCGGTTGTCCGGCAGTTTTTTCAACGCCTCGCCGATCTCCGCCAAGGGAATGCCCAGGCGCTGGGCGACCTTGATCAGTGCCACGCGGCGCAATACCGCCCGTGGATAACGACGTTGGTTGCCCTGATTGCGCGTGCTTTTGATCAGCCCCTTGGATTCGTAGAAGTGCAGGGCAGTCACCGCCACGCCGCTGCGGGCGGCCACTTGGCCGACGGTGAGTTCCTTGTGGACATCGATTTGCGCCATCGCCTCAATTCACTGCTTGACCTTGACTTAACTAGAGGTTTTACCCTGCACGCCTTCGGATCGCAAGATCCGCCTGACCTGCATAGGGGACCTTTCATGCAATCGCCAAGGAACAATCGCAGTTTCACCCAACTGATGGAATTCGACATCGAACCTCAATGGCAGCAGGCGCTGGTCACGGCCTTGTCGGAACAGACCGAGCGCCTGGCCCGGGACCACCAGGGTTTCCTGAGTGCGAGTATCCAGGCCAGCGAGGATGGTCGGCGCGTGCTCAACTATTTGCAGTGGCAAACCCGCGAGGCCGGCGAGGCGGCGCTTCGAAGCTTCGAAAGTGGCGACTCGGGTTTCTGGCGGCTGATCCAGGTTCATCGAGCCAAAGCCGTCACATTCGGCTCGTTCCAGGTGCTACGCAACATTGAGCGCAGTCTGGACAACGCGCTGCATTGCCAGTTGGTCGATTAAGCGCAACGGCTGATCCAAGTAGGCAATACCCACTATCGAGAGGGTTGATTTCTGCAGCGCAAGGCCGGCGGGTAGCCTTTGTTCATCGCCCAACTCCAGAACACCGGACACCTGCCATGAACCGTACCTTAACTGTTTTGCTGCTGTTGACCGCCACCCTCTTGGGCGGCTGCGCCAGCTCCTCCCCGGAGCTGCGCCCCTACACCGCCGACGAGACTCGCGAGCTGGCCCTTGAAGCCTTGAATCGCCGAGGCCTTTCGTTCGAGGAGTACCACGCAAAGAAAGCCGAGCTGCTCGGCTCGTCACCGAAAAACGTGGGGTTCGACGATCAAGGCCAGATGAGCGCCGAGCAGGTCGTGCAACAGCCAGGCCGGTCAAGCTAAGGGACTGTACCGCTCAAAGTTTTGTCTAACTGTCCGTGGGTTTGGGCCAGGACGTGGGGTAGGGTCGTGACTTGACTGACCGCCCCTGATGGACTGACCTGACATGACCCTTTCGCTTGACCTGCTGCTGGGCTTCGCCCTGTTTGCCCTGGTGACTTCGATCACGCCCGGCCCTAACAACACCATGTTGTTGGCCTCGGGTGTCAATTTCGGCTTCAACCGCACCATTCCGCACATGCTGGGCATTACCTGCGGCTTCTTTTCCCTGGTGCTGGCGGTTGGCCTTGGCCTGGGTGCGGTGTTCCAGACTTATCCACTGCTCTATACCGCGCTGCGCTACATCGGTGCCGCATACCTGTTGTACCTGGCGTGGAAAATTGCCCACTCCGGTCCGGTTTCGGACAGCCAGCCGGGGAACAATACGCCGATCAGCTATTGGGGCGCCGCGGCGTTCCAATGGGTCAATCCCAAGGCCTGGATCATGGCCATCGGTGCCATCAGCACCTACACGCCACTCCAAGGCTACTTCTTCAATGTGCTGGTGATTGCGGCGGTGTTTGCCTTGATCAACCTGCCAAGCGTGAGCCTGTGGGTGGTGTGCGGCAGCCTGTTGCGCAATCTGTTGCGGGACCGTCGCTGGCTGCGCGTGTTCAACTGGGGCATGGCGCTGTTGTTGGTCGCTTCGATGTATCCGTTGCTGCTCGAAAGCATCAGTTGAGGGCTGAGCTTCGACGCGATGCCTGCTAAGCTCGCTGTTCAGGAGCGTTCCTACGCACTTTTAAACGAAGTCCGACTTCTTTAAGGTCTTTGATCAGGTATTGCTAGTCTCGAACCCAACGAGGGCGCCTGATCCCGGAGCAGGCTCTGCGAGTTTCCTATGAATAAACGTCCTTTGTATTTCGACTACGCCGCCACCACGCCGGTGGATGAGCGGGTCATCCGGGTCATGGTCGAGTGTCTTGGTTTTGACGGCAACTTTGGCAACCCGGCTTCCAGTTCCCACGCCTTCGGCCAGGAGGCCCGGCGCTCGGTGGAGCGTGCCCGCCAGCAGGTGGCGCAATTGGTGGGGGCCCAGCCCGAACAGATCGTCTGGACGTCCGGCGCCACCGAATCCAACAACCTGGCCCTCAAGGGTGTGGCCCAGGCACGCGGTGCTTGCGCCGGCCACATCATCACCAGCCTGATCGAGCACAAGGCGATTCTCGATACGGCGCGCCAACTCGAAGAGGGCGGCGTCGCGGTCACCTGGTTGGCGCCGGACGCCGAGGGCCTGATCAGCCCCCAGGCGGTTCGCGAGGCGTTGCGTGAAGACACGTTCCTGGTGTCGCTGATGCTGGTGAACAACGAACTGGGCACCGTCAACGACGTCCTCGCCATCGGCGAGATCGTTCGCCAGCACGGTGCGTTGTTTCATGTGGACGCCGCCCAAGGCGCCGGCAAGGTGCAGATCGACCTGTCCCGCTGGCCGGTGGACCTGATGTCTTTTTCCGCGCATAAAATCTACGGTCCCAAGGGCATCGGTGCGCTCTACGTCGGCGACCGTGCCCGGCCACGGCTGTCGGCGCAGATTCATGGCGGTGGCCATGAGGGCGGTTTGCGTTCCGGAACCCTGGCGACCCACCAGATTGCCGCCATGGGCGCCGCATTCGAATTGGCAGCCACGGCGTTCGACGAAGAACTCGCTAAAGTCGCCCGATTGCGCAATCGTTTGCTCGAGCCGCTGCTGGCCTTGCCCGGAGTGTGTATAAACGGCAGTGCAAGCTGCCGGATTCCCCACACCCTGAGCCTGACGTTCAACGAAGGTGAGTTCAATCCGGCGACATTGGGCGCATCGATTGCGTTTTCCGCGACCTCGGCCTGCAATTCGGCGCAGAACACGCCGTCCCACGTGCTGCTGGCCCTGGGGCACGATGCCCGGGCGGCCGGGCGGACCATTCGCTTGAGCTTGGGGCGCTTTACCACCGAGCAGGATATCGATGAGGCGGTGCGGTTGATCAAGGCCGCGTGCGCGACTGCGCCGGCATTCTGGGTCACCACTCAATAAGCCGTCTTCGGCATCGAACAACAATTTCAATAAGCAGGAGAAACAATGAGCACCGAGCCTTTGCCCCATGGACTGGTTCCCCAGCGCCTGGCCCGAATCCGTCAACTGATGAGCCGAGAGGGCGTTCACGCATTGCTGGTGCCATCGGCCGACCCGCATCTGTCTGAATACCTGCCGGGTTATTGGCAGGGACGACAATGGTTGTCGGGGTTCCATGGTTCGGTGGGTACCTTGATCGTCACCGGCAGTTTCGCCGGTGTCTGGGCCGACAGCCGTTATTGGGAGCAGGCGACCAAGGAGCTGGAGGGCAGCGGTATCGAGTTGGTCAAGCTCATTCCGGGCCAGCCCGGTCCGCTGGACTGGCTGGCCGAACAAACGCCCGAGGGCGGGGTGGTCGCGGTCGATGGTGCAGTCATGGCCGTGGCCTCGGCCCGCACCTTGGGCGGCAAGCTCGCCGAACGCGGTGCGCGGTTGCGCACCGACATCGACCTGCTCAAGGAGGTCTGGGACGATCGCCCGAGTTTGCCGGATCAACCGGTCTACGCCCATTTGCCACCCCAGGCGACCGTCAGCCGCGTCGAAAAGCTCGCCAAGTTGCGCGAATCCCTCCAGGAGCGTGGCGCCGACTGGCATTTCATCGCCACGCTGGACGACATCGCCTGGTTGTTCAACCTGCGCGGTGCGGATGTGTCGTTCAACCCGGTGTTCGTCTCCTTTGCCTTGATTAGCCAGCAGCAGGCAACGCTGTTCGTGGCCCTGGATAAGGTTGACGCACCGTTGCGGGCCGTTCTGGCGCAGGACGGCGTGACCTTGCGTGATTACAGCGAAGCCGCCGCCGCGTTGCGTGAAGTGCCGGACGGCGCGAGTCTGCAGATCGATCCGGCGCGGGTGACGGTCGGCCTGCTGGATAACCTGGGCAGCGGCGTGAAGCTGGTCGAAGGCCTGAATCCAACGACGTTGGCTAAATCGCGTAAAAGCCTGGCCGACGCCGAGCACATCCGTCGTGCCATGGAGCAGGACGGCGCGGCGCTCTGTGAGTTTTTCGCCTGGCTGGAAGGAGCCTGGGGCCGCGAGCGCATCACCGAGCTGACCATCGACGAGCACCTGACCGCCGCCCGCACGCGCCGGCCAGACTTCGTCTCCCTGAGTTTCAACACCATCGCTGCCTTTAACGCCAACGGCGCGATGCCTCATTACCACGCGACGGAAGAAGCCCATGCGGTCATCGAAGGTGATGGCCTGTTGCTGATCGATTCCGGCGGCCAGTACTTGGGAGGCACCACGGACATCACCCGTATGGTGCCGGTTGGAACACCCACCGCTGAGCAGAAACGTGACTGCACGCGCGTGCTCAAGGGGGTGATTGCCCTGTCCCGGGCCAAATTTCCACGGGGTATTCTTTCGCCCTTGCTCGATGCCATTGCTCGGGCGCCGATCTGGGCGGAGCAGGTCGATTACGGCCACGGCACCGGCCATGGCGTAGGCTATTTCCTCAATGTCCACGAAGGCCCGCAGGTAATTGCCTATCAAGCCGCTGCCGCGCCGCAAACGGCGATGCAGGCCGGGATGATCACCTCGATCGAACCGGGCACTTATCGTCCCGGCCGCTGGGGTGTGCGCATCGAGAACCTGGTGCTGAACCGCGAAGCCGGAAGCAGCGAGTTCGGTGAGTTCCTTGAGTTCGAAACCCTCACCCTGTGCCCGATCGACACCCGCTGCCTGGAACCTTCGCTGCTGACCCAGGATGAAAAAGACTGGTTCAACGCCTACCATGCCGAGGTTCAGCGTCGATTGAGCCCATTGCTGGACGGTGACGCACTGCAATGGCTCAACACCCGGACGATGGCGATCTGATCTATAGGATCAGGCGAGGGCTTCACGGACGAAGTCCAGCCGATCCTGGCCGAAAAACAGCTCGTCGCCGACAAACATGCTCGGGGCGCCAAATATGCCCCGGCCGATGGCTGCTTCGGTGGCGCTCTTGAGTGCTTGTTTAACCTGCTCGTCGTTCGTCAGGGCCAGCACGTAGTCGGCGTCGAAACCGCCTTCGTTCAGGACCGATGCGACCGTCGCTGGGTCATTGAGGTTGCGGGCGTCCACCCAAAAGGCGCGGAACAGGCAATCGACGAATGCCTCGAAGCGTTCGGGGTGGCGCAGTTGCATGCCGGTCACTGCGCGCATCAGCAGCAGTGTGTTGACGGGAAAGTGTGGATTGAACTTGAACGCGACGCCGTAGCGTTTGGCGAAGCGATTCAGATCCTTGAACAGGTAAGGGTTCTTGGCCGGCACTGTTGCCGGCGATGCGTTGCCGGTCGCCTTGAAGACGCCGCCCAATAACATCGGACGGTAGATCAACTGGCTGTTTGTCTGTGCACACAGCGTTGGCAACTGGGTGTAGGCCAGGTACGTGGTCGGACTGCCCAGATCGAAGTAAAACTCCACGGATTTGCTCATGGTAAATGTGCTCTTGTTGTTATGAGGGGAGGGGTTACCAGCGTTCGCTCCAGGGGCGCAGGTCCAGCTCGAAGGTCCAGGCGTCGCGGGGTTGGCTGTGCAGGTACCAATAATTGTCGGCAATGTGTTCGGGGTTCAGGATGCCGTCCTGATCCTTGGTGGCATACTTTTCCGGGAAATGATTGCGAATGAAGTCGGTGTCGATAGCGCCGTCCACCACCACATGAGCCACATGGATATTCAGCGGTCCCAGTTCACGGGCCATGCATTGGGCCAGCGCCCGGATGCCATGTTTGGCGCCTGCAAATGCTGCGAACCCCGAAGCACCACGTAATCCCGCTGTTGCCCCGGTAAACAGGAGCGTCCCGCGCTGGCGCTTGACCATGCGCTTGGCCACTTCCCGTGCATTGAGAAAGCCTGAGAAGCAGGCCATTTCCCAGATCTTGAAATACTTGCGCGCGGTTTCTTCAAGGATGCTGCAGGGGACATTGGCGCCGATATTGAACACGAAGGCTTCGATCGGGCCGATCTGGTTCTCGATTTGCTCGATGAGTGCGATCACGTCGTCTTCTTTGCGTGCATCACAGGCAAACCCGTGGGCTTCGCCGCCTTCGGCGCGGATGCCGTTGACCAGAGGCTCGAGTTTATCGGCGCTGCGACGGGTCACACAGGCCACGTAACCTTCCTGGGCGAAGCGTTTGGCGATCGCTCCGCCAGTGGCATCGCCTGCGCCAACAACCAGTACGACCTTCTTGTTATTCATGGTTAGCCTCATTGGTAAACGATCGTTAACTAAACGGACGTTATGCTAAGATCCGGCAAGCGTCAAGGTGAGCGATCAGGGGCAGGACCATGCGATATTCAGCCAATCACAAAATGGAAACCCGCGAGAAACTGCTCGCCAGCAGTGCCGTATCCGCCAAGAAATCAGGTTTCTCTACGGTCGGTGTCGATGGCCTGATGAAAGCGATCGGGTTGAGCGGCGGGGCGTTCTACAGCCACTTTTCATCCAAGGATGAGCTGTTCAAGGCCATTGTTGAGCGGGAACTGGCCCAAAGCCTCGACCGCTTGAGCGGCGACGGTGCCATGGACTCGATGAAACTGGAGCGCTGCCTCAAGCAATACTTGAGCATGAGCCATGTCGAGCAGCCCGAGGCAGGGTGTGCGTTGCCGGTACTGGGCGCTGAGATCGCACGATCAGATGCCCAGGTGAGGGAGGCGGCGCAAACGTGGATCTGTCGTTTGCACGACAGTTGGGCACGGATATTGGGAAGCGACAGCCTGGCCTGGGCCATTCTGTCTCAATGCGTGGGGGCATTGGTGGTTGCGCGGATGCTGGTCTCACCGCAGGTCCAGCGTGACGTCCTCAGGTCCAGCCATGAGGAAATCAGTCGTCGAATGGCCGAACAAGGGCTCGACTAAGGTCGCTTATTTGCAGATGACAATCATGCTGCGGCTGGTATAGCCGGCGGGGTTGAGGCCGAAGGGATAATCCCCGGGTTCTTCGACGGTATCGCCGGACTTGGCAATGACCTTGTAACCCTTGGGAGCGCATGAGTTGGCGGCGCTGGCGGCGCACTGGTCCCAGGATGAGGACAGGCCGGAGCAGTTGATGTGCAGGCCTTTTTTGCCGCGCTTGACTTCAGTTTTCGATGTCGCCGCACAGCCCGCTACTGCCAGTACGGCGATCAGTATCAAAATTCGTTTCATTCCCGTCCTTATAATCGCCGCGGATCTTGTGTCCGCGTACGACCGTGTTCGCTCTTGCGTAAAGCGTTCATGACGTCCTGTATGAAAAAATCCATGTTTGACATTAGGTTACGGACCTAAACATGGCCTAAATGCGCGGCAAATACCAGAGCTTCGTTAAATCCTGCTTCAATCTGCCGCGACGGCAGGCTTTGCCGTGTTGGCCATGGTCAGCGTTGCACCCACCGACGCGAGGATGATGCAGGTGATGGCCATCCACTGGGCCAGGGACAAGTACTCCTGGAGAAAGACGAGCCCCGACAAGGCTGCGATTGCCGGTTCGATGCTCATCAGGGTGCCGAAGGTGCGGGCAGGCATTCGAGTCAGGGAAATCATTTCCAATGTATAGGGCAGGGCTGTGGACAGGATGGCGACGCCGATGGCGATTGGAATCAGGCTCGGTGTGAGCAGTGCGGCGCCCGCGTGGACAATGCCGATAGGCGCGACGAACAGTGCCGCGATCATGACCCCCAGTGCAGCGGTCTGCACACCATTGTCCGCTCCGGCTTTCTGGCCAAACAGGATGTACAACGCCCAGCAGAAACCAGCACCGAGTGCGTAGCCAGCACCCACCAGGTCGATACTGGCGCTGGTCGCGCCGGTCGGTATGAGCAGCAACAGGCCCACCACTGCCAGGGCAATCCAGAGAAAGTCGATGGCCCGGCGCGAGGCGTAAATGGCGACTGCCAGGGGGCCGGTGAATTCCAACGCAACGGCGATGCCCAGCGGAACGGTACGAACTGACATATAGAAGAGGAAATTCATGCCGCCCAGTGCCATCCCATAGATGATCACCGTGCGCAGGGACTGGGCGGTGAGCTTGGCGCGCCAGGGGCGTAGCATCAACAGCATGATGAGGCTGGCAAAGATGAGCCGCAGCGTCGTAGTGCCTTGTGCGCCCACTACCGGGAACATGCTTTTGGCGAGGGAAGCCCCCGCTTGAATGGAAGCCATGGCTATTAATAGCAAGGCAACCGGGTACAGGGTGGAAGCCAGGCTGCGATGTGAGGGGGGTGTCATTGCGAAGTGTCGTCCAGAGTAAGGGCGGAGAAGCTGAGTTGAGCAGTATATTGCGCATCTGTAGCGATTCCGTCTATATAGAGGCTCTATTTAAGTGCCGTCTCGACGCGTTAGATAGAAAAATCAAATTAAGGGTTGACGGCAGATTCTGGAAGTCTATAATTCGCCCCACTTCCGGCGCAGTCGAAACGGAAAACTCCTTGAGTTTCAATGAGTTAAGTAGGTTTCGAAGGTGTTGGGCTTCAGTTCATCGAGGCCCGGAAGGAGCAGGTAGAGCGGTGATGTTTGGCTCTATCGGCGGTTCGATCTTCTCGGTCGAAAGCGGTGAAAAAGAGGTGTTGACAGCAGCGAGTAACGCTGTAGAATTCGCCTCCCGCTAACGAGAGATCGGAAGCGCAAGTGGTTGAAGTTGAAAAGGAAACTTTGAAAACTTCTTAAAATAACCGCTTGACAGATGCACGGGGCGCTGTAGAATGCGCGCCTCGGTTGAGATGAAAGACTCAGCCAACCGCTCTTTAACAACTGAATCAAGCAATTCGTGTGGGTGCTTGTGGAGTCAGACTGCTAGTCAACAGATTATCAGCATCACAAGTTACTCCGCGAGAAATCAAAGATGTAACCAACGATTGCTGAGCCAAGTTTAGGGTTTTCTCAAAACCCAAAGATGTTTGAACTGAAGAGTTTGATCATGGCTCAGATTGAACGCTGGCGGCAGGCCTAACACATGCAAGTCGAGCGGTAGAGAGGTGCTTGCACCTCTTGAGAGCGGCGGACGGGTGAGTAATGCCTAGGAATCTGCCTGGTAGTGGGGGATAACGCTCGGAAACGGACGCTAATACCGCATACGTCCTACGGGAGAAAGCAGGGGACCTTCGGGCCTTGCGCTATCAGATGAGCCTAGGTCGGATTAGCTAGTTGGTGGGGTAATGGCTCACCAAGGCGACGATCCGTAACTGGTCTGAGAGGATGATCAGTCACACTGGAACTGAGACACGGTCCAGACTCCTACGGGAGGCAGCAGTGGGGAATATTGGACAATGGGCGAAAGCCTGATCCAGCCATGCCGCGTGTGTGAAGAAGGTCTTCGGATTGTAAAGCACTTTAAGTTGGGAGGAAGGGCATTAACCTAATACGTTAGTGTTTTGACGTTACCGACAGAATAAGCACCGGCTAACTCTGTGCCAGCAGCCGCGGTAATACAGAGGGTGCAAGCGTTAATCGGAATTACTGGGCGTAAAGCGCGCGTAGGTGGTTCGTTAAGTTGGATGTGAAAGCCCCGGGCTCAACCTGGGAACTGCATTCAAAACTGTCGAGCTAGAGTATGGTAGAGGGTGGTGGAATTTCCTGTGTAGCGGTGAAATGCGTAGATATAGGAAGGAACACCAGTGGCGAAGGCGACCACCTGGACTGATACTGACACTGAGGTGCGAAAGCGTGGGGAGCAAACAGGATTAGATACCCTGGTAGTCCACGCCGTAAACGATGTCAACTAGCCGTTGGGAGCCTTGAGCTCTTAGTGGCGCAGCTAACGCATTAAGTTGACCGCCTGGGGAGTACGGCCGCAAGGTTAAAACTCAAATGAATTGACGGGGGCCCGCACAAGCGGTGGAGCATGTGGTTTAATTCGAAGCAACGCGAAGAACCTTACCAGGCCTTGACATCCAATGAACTTTCCAGAGATGGATTGGTGCCTTCGGGAACATTGAGACAGGTGCTGCATGGCTGTCGTCAGCTCGTGTCGTGAGATGTTGGGTTAAGTCCCGTAACGAGCGCAACCCTTGTCCTTAGTTACCAGCACGTAATGGTGGGCACTCTAAGGAGACTGCCGGTGACAAACCGGAGGAAGGTGGGGATGACGTCAAGTCATCATGGCCCTTACGGCCTGGGCTACACACGTGCTACAATGGTCGGTACAGAGGGTTGCCAAGCCGCGAGGTGGAGCTAATCCCACAAAACCGATCGTAGTCCGGATCGCAGTCTGCAACTCGACTGCGTGAAGTCGGAATCGCTAGTAATCGCGAATCAGAATGTCGCGGTGAATACGTTCCCGGGCCTTGTACACACCGCCCGTCACACCATGGGAGTGGGTTGCACCAGAAGTAGCTAGTCTAACCTTCGGGAGGACGGTTACCACGGTGTGATTCATGACTGGGGTGAAGTCGTAACAAGGTAGCCGTAGGGGAACCTGCGGCTGGATCACCTCCTTAATCGACGACTGCAGCTGCTCCATGAGCTCCCACACGAATTGCTTGATTCATTGAAGAAGACGATAGAAGCAGCTTCAAGCTCCAAGCTGACAGCTCACAGCTAACAGTTACAAGCTCGAAATTGGGTCTGTAGCTCAGTTGGTTAGAGCGCACCCCTGATAAGGGTGAGGTCGGCAGTTCGAATCTGCCCAGACCCACCAATTTTGTTATGGGGCCATAGCTCAGCTGGGAGAGCGCCTGCCTTGCACGCAGGAGGTCAGCGGTTCGATCCCGCTTGGCTCCACCATAAACTGCTTCTGAAAGCTTAGAAATGAGCATTCCATCAAGGTGATGGTGAATGTTGATTTCTAGTCTTTTGATTAGATCGTTCTTTAAAAATTTGGGTATGTGATAGAAAGATAGACTGAACGTTACTTTCACTGGTAACGGATCAGGCTAAGGTAAAATTTGTGAGTTCTCTTAGTTGAGAAATTCGAATTTTCGGCGAATGTCGTCTTCACAGTATAACCAGATTGCTTGGGGTTATATGGTCAAGTGAAGAAGCGCATACGGTGGATGCCTTGGCAGTCAGAGGCGATGAAAGACGTGGTAGCCTGCGAAAAGCTTCGGGGAGTCGGCAAACAGACTTTGATCCGGAGATGTCTGAATGGGGGAACCCAGCCATCATAAGATGGTTATCTTGTACTGAATACATAGGTGCAAGAGGCGAACCAGGGGAACTGAAACATCTAAGTACCCTGAGGAAAAGAAATCAACCGAGATTCCCTTAGTAGTGGCGAGCGAACGGGGACTAGCCCTTAAGCTTCTTTGATTTTAGCGGAACGCTCTGGAAAGTGCGGCCATAGTGGGTGATAGCCCTGTACGCGAAAGGATCTTAGAAGTGAAATCGAGTAGGACGGAGCACGAGAAACTTTGTCTGAATATGGGGGGACCATCCTCCAAGGCTAAATACTACTGACTGACCGATAGTGAACTAGTACCGTGAGGGAAAGGCGAAAAGAACCCCGGAGAGGGGAGTGAAATAGATCCTGAAACCGTATGCGTACAAGCAGTGGGAGCCCACTTTGTTGGGTGACTGCGTACCTTTTGTATAATGGGTCAGCGACTTATTTTCAGTGGCGAGCTTAACCGAATAGGGGAGGCGTAGCGAAAGCGAGTCTTAATAGGGCGTCTAGTCGCTGGGAATAGACCCGAAACCGGGCGATCTATCCATGGGCAGGTTGAAGGTTGGGTAACACTAACTGGAGGACCGAACCGACTACCGTTGAAAAGTTAGCGGATGACCTGTGGATCGGAGTGAAAGGCTAATCAAGCTCGGAGATAGCTGGTTCTCCTCGAAAGCTATTTAGGTAGCGCCTCATGTATCACTGTAGGGGGTAGAGCACTGTTTCGGCTAGGGGGTCATCCCGACTTACCAAACCGATGCAAACTCCGAATACCTACAAGTGCCGAGCATGGGAGACACACGGCGGGTGCTAACGTCCGTCGTGAAAAGGGAAACAACCCAGACCGTCAGCTAAGGTCCCAAAGTTATGGTTAAGTGGGAAACGATGTGGGAAGGCTTAGACAGCTAGGAGGTTGGCTTAGAAGCAGCCACCCTTTAAAGAAAGCGTAATAGCTCACTAGTCGAGTCGGCCTGCGCGGAAGATGTAACGGGGCTCAAACCATACACCGAAGCTACGGGTATCACGTAAGTGATGCGGTAGAGGAGCGTTCTGTAAGCCTGTGAAGGTGAGTTGAGAAGCTTGCTGGAGGTATCAGAAGTGCGAATGCTGACATGAGTAACGACAATGGGTGTGAAAAACACCCACGCCGAAAGACCAAGGTTTCCTGCGCAACGTTAATCGACGCAGGGTTAGTCGGTCCCTAAGGCGAGGCTGAAAAGCGTAGTCGATGGAAAACAGGTTAATATTCCTGTACTTCTGGTTATTGCGATGGAGGGACGGAGAAGGCTAGGCCAGCTTGGCGTTGGTTGTCCAAGTTTAAGGTGGTAGGCTGGAATCTTAGGTAAATCCGGGATTCTAAGGCCGAGAGCTGATGACGAGTTACCCTCTGGGTGACGAAGTGGTTGATGCCATGCTTCCAAGAAAAGCTTCTAAGCTTCAGGTAACCAGGAACCGTACCCCAAACCGACACAGGTGGTTGGGTAGAGAATACCAAGGCGCTTGAGAGAACTCGGGTGAAGGAACTAGGCAAAATGGCACCGTAACTTCGGGAGAAGGTGCGCCGGTGAGGGTGAAGCACTTGCTGCGTAAGCCCACGCCGGTCGAAGATACCAGGCCGCTGCGACTGTTTATTAAAAACACAGCACTCTGCAAACACGAAAGTGGACGTATAGGGTGTGACGCCTGCCCGGTGCCGGAAGGTTAATTGATGGGGTTAGCTAACGCGAAGCTCTTGATCGAAGCCCCGGTAAACGGCGGCCGTAACTATAACGGTCCTAAGGTAGCGAAATTCCTTGTCGGGTAAGTTCCGACCTGCACGAATGGCGTAACGATGGCGGCGCTGTCTCCACCCGAGACTCAGTGAAATTGAAATCGCTGTGAAGATGCAGTGTATCCGCGGCTAGACGGAAAGACCCCGTGAACCTTTACTATAGCTTTGCACTGGACTTTGAATTTGCTTGTGTAGGATAGGTGGGAGGCTTTGAAGCGTGGACGCCAGTCTGCGTGGAGCCATCCTTGAAATACCACCCTGGCAACTTTGAGGTTCTAACTCAGGTCCGTTATCCGGATCGAGGACAGTGTATGGTGGGTAGTTTGACTGGGGCGGTCTCCTCCTAAAGAGTAACGGAGGAGTACGAAGGTGCGCTCAGACCGGTCGGAAATCGGTCGTAGAGTATAAAGGCAAAAGCGCGCTTGACTGCGAGACAGACACGTCGAGCAGGTACGAAAGTAGGTCTTAGTGATCCGGTGGTTCTGTATGGAAGGGCCATCGCTCAACGGATAAAAGGTACTCCGGGGATAACAGGCTGATACCGCCCAAGAGTTCATATCGACGGCGGTGTTTGGCACCTCGATGTCGGCTCATCACATCCTGGGGCTGAAGCCGGTCCCAAGGGTATGGCTGTTCGCCATTTAAAGTGGTACGCGAGCTGGGTTTAGAACGTCGTGAGACAGTTCGGTCCCTATCTGCCGTGGACGTTTGAGATTTGAGAGGGGCTGCTCCTAGTACGAGAGGACCGGAGTGGACGAACCTCTGGTGTTCCGGTTGTCACGCCAGTGGCATTGCCGGGTAGCTATGTTCGGGAAAGATAACCGCTGAAAGCATCTAAGCGGGAAACTTGCCTCAAGATGAGATCTCACTGGGACCTTGAGTCCCCTGAAGGGCCGTCGAAGACTACGACGTTGATAGGCAGGGTGTGTAAGCGCTGTGAGGCGTTGAGCTAACCTGTACTAATTGCCCGTGAGGCTTGACCATATAACACCCAAGCAATTTGCTGACTCGAAAGAGCACCAGATTGCGGTGTGTGAAGACGAAACGAACCGAAAGTTCGAATCTCACAAAACACCAAAAGCTGTCACATACCCAATTTGCTGAAGCGCGGCCATCAGGCCACGACTCAGTACCCGAATTTCTTGACGACCATAGAGCATTGGAACCACCTGATCCCATCCCGAACTCAGCAGTGAAACGATGCATCGCCGATGGTAGTGTGGGGTTTCCCCATGTGAGAGTAGGTCATCGTCAAGATTAAATTCCGAAACCCCTATCTGCTGATGCAGGTAGGGGTTTTGTTTTGCTCGCGATAAAAGCGCTGATCAAAAAAAAGGATGACCTGCAGAGGTCATCCTTTTTACTTCCTGGCTATCAAGCCTCGGGTACGGGGCAGCTCAGATCCCCCTCCTTGCACTTGAGATAGGTCTTGAATGCCTCGACCCGGGCTTTGGTCTGGGCGGTGATGCAATTGTCATAGATCAGCGGATAGACGCTGCCGCCCTCGACGCCAGAGGCGGAGAATTCACATTCGGCGTCACGGAAGCCTATCCAGGCACGCTGTGCCTTGACCAGCATGTTCTTGGCGTTGGGATCGTCCTTCAGGCGTGCGGTGATCTGCTTGTACAAGCTGTTCAGCTCGCTGTCGGCGACCTTGCTTTCCTGGGCTGCGCACTGGTTCATTTCGCCTTGGGTGATGGCGTTGGCGCAGTCGTCGGCCTGGGCGACGGCGACAAAAAGCAACGGTGTCAGGGCCAGAAGCCAGCGTGGGGACATGTCGGGTCTCTCCTTGAGGGGTGGAAAACGCCGGGGTAGTTTACAACGCTCCATACAGTTTTAACGTCGGCAGCGCTAAACAACTCCCTGATACAACTTTCCGGTTGGCCTTGTGGTCTTACAAGCCTAGTGTTGAAACACAGGAGGTGACACATGCATTCATCCGACCGCATTGAACGAAAGATCCTGCTCAAGGCCCCGCGTTCCCAAGTCTGGCGCGCCCTGGCCAATGCCGAAGCCTTCGGCCAGTGGTTTGGTGTCGCTCTTGAGGGGAAACGGTTTGTGGCAGGTGAGCGTACCCAGGGGCAAATCACTTACCCAGGTTACGAGCACCTCATCTGGGACGTCGCGGTGGAGCGGGTGGAACCCGAGCGAGTGTTCTCGTTTCGCTGGCATCCTTACGCAGTCGAACCGCAGGTGGATTATTCAAAAGAATCTGAAACCCGAGTGTTATTCGAACTTGAAGACATGGATGGCGGTACTTTGCTCAAAGTCGTGGAGTCGGGTTTCAACAACATCCCAGAGGCTCGCCGACTCAAGGCTTTTCGCATGGACAGCCGTGGCTGGGATGAGCAAATGGCCAATATTGAAACCTTCCTGAACAAGGCTTGAGATCGAACGGCTGGTGGCGCTAAGGGTTTTCGGAAGGGCAGGTATAGCGAATGTCTTACACGAGATGGTAGCTATGTCGTCTATTTCGTTTTGGATCCGAGGCGTAATCTGGACTCATCCACTGAAGCACAGGAAGTGCTCAGGATCAGGGACGATCGACCATGCAAGGATTAGCTATCGACAGGGAGTCGTAATGGTCTTGGAAAAACCCGCTTCGGCGGGTTTTTTTTGTCTGCTGGAAAGTGTCAAAGGGTTCTATAGCGAAACGCTTACACGGCGTTGCTGCTTTCTCGTCTTTTCCCAGGACACCGGCAGGCCTAATCTATATCCATCCACTGGGTACAGGGAGTGCTCAGGGTCATGGATGATTGGACCAGGCATGGAATGCCGGACAGGGAGTCAAATTGGTCCTCAAAAAACCCGCTTAGGCGGGTTTTTTTTCGTCTGTGAAAAAGTAGCCTGATGTGCCAAACGCAGGGTCAAGCCCCACTGGCTTGCAGCGCCTGGGCACGCAAACGAGCGATGTCCTTGCTCGGCGAGGCGCCAAATAAGCGGCTGTATTCGCGGCTGAACTGCGAAGGACTTTCATACCCCATCTTGTAGCCGATTGACGAAACATCGCTGCTCTCCGCCAACAACAACCGGCGGGCCTCTTGCAGGCGCAGCTGTTTCTGATATTGCAGCGGGCTCATGGCGGTCACGGCCTTGAAGCGGTGATGCAGGGCCGAAGGGCTGAGGTTGATCATTTGTGCCAGGCTGTCGATGCTCAGCGGCTCGGCGTAATGGCTATTGAGCCACTCGATGGCGCGACTGATGCGATGGGTCTGGGTGTCGGGAATGGCGATATCGTGCAAGCGCCGGCCTTGGGCGCCACGCAGCAGCCGGTAGAAAATCTCCTGTTGGGCCAGCGGCGCGAGCGTGGCGATATCGTCCGGGCTGTCCAGCAGCCGCAGCAAGCGCAACACCGCGTCCAGCAATGGCGCATCGATGCGATCGAGGAACAACCCACGTCCGGTTCTTTCGGCCGGCACGCCGATGGGACTGGCGTCGGCAATCAGGCGACAGATCTGTGCCGGATCGATGTCGAGGCGGATGCACAGGTAGGGGCGTTCGGGACTGGCTTCGATCACCTGGCCGGCCAACGGCAGGGTCACCGAGACGACGAGGTAATTGAGCGGGTCATACACGTAGCGTTCGTCCGCCAGGCGCACTTCCTTGCGCCCCTCGACAATCACGCACAAACCAGGTTTGTGCACGGTGTGCAGGGCTTCGGTTGGCTCGTCGCTGCGGATCAGGTGCAAGGCCTCGATGGCCGTGGGATGGACGCCGAAGTCCGGAGCGAAGCGCATCATCAGGCTCGCCAGTTCGGCGCGACGCTGATTGACGTCGTCGTCTGACGCCATGTGGATGGACGTGGATACCGACATGCCGATCAATCTCCCAGGCCAAATGAGTGGACCGCGCTAGTAAAACCGATTGCGCGGTTGCCGGCCAGAGTCGGATTTATCGCTACAGGATCGTGCAAGTGCGCAGGAGGATCCGACTAACCCAGGCAAAGGTCGGTTGCCTAATCTGGACCTGTCAAAACGCTCCCGCCCGGGGGCCAACACGTCCAGACGAGGAAACCATCATGTCCGATATTCAAGATAAAGTCGTGGTCATCACCGGCGCCAGCAGCGGGATTGGTGAAGCGGCGGCGCGGTTGCTCGCGGCTCGCGGTGCTCGTGTCGTACTGGGCGCCCGGCGCATCAACCGCTTGCAGGCGCTGGTGCAGGAACTCGAAGCCGCCGGCCAGCAGGCGGCCTGCAAGGCTGTGGACGTTACCCGCCGTGAGGATGTCCAGGATCTGATCGACTTTGCTGTCGAACGGTTCGGTAGGGTCGATGTGATTATCAACAATGCCGGTGTCATGCCGCTTTCCAAGCTCGAAGCGCTGAAAGTCGAAGAGTGGGACCGCATGATCGACGTCAATATCCGTGGCGTGCTTCACGGCATCGCCGCCGGCCTGCCACTGATGCAACGCCAGCGTAGCGGGCAGTTCATCAACATCGCATCCATCGGTGCCTACGCCGTCAGCCCGACGGCCGCTGTGTATTGCGCCACCAAGTACGCCGTGCGGGCGATTTCCGAGGGTTTGCGCCAGGAAGTCGGAGGTGATGTGCGCGTGACGGTGATTTCCCCCGGCGTGACCGAGTCGGAACTGGCCGAGAGCATTTCCGATGAAGGGGGGCGTGCCGAAATGCGTGAGTTTCGCAAGATCTCCATTCCGGCCGAAGCCATCGCCCGGGCAATCGCCTATGCCGTCGAACAACCGGCGGATGTGGATGTCAGCGAACTGATTGTGCGGCCCACTGCCAGTCCGTTCTGAGTTGAGTTGAACCGACAAGGAAACCCTTTGTGGCGAGGGAGCTTGCTTCCGCTGGGTTGCGAAGCGACCCCAAGATTTTGCGACTGCTGCGCAGTCGAGCGGGAGCAAGCTCCCTCGCCACAATGGGAATGCCTCAAGGTTGTGTTCAACCCGACATCGTCTGTGGGTCGGCGTTGGGGCTTATCGTTACGCCAGTTCCAACCGCGCCGCAGCACGCTGGGTGATTTGCGCGCGCACCCGGAACGACTCGGCCGCACGCCGTTGGGCTTCTTCCAGGACGCGCGTCGGCGCGGTGTCCGGGCTGCCGGCGGTAAACGGCGGGGCAGGGGCGTATTCGAGCTGCAGCTGGACCAGCTCGGCGGTGTCCTGGTCGAACAGTTCGGCCGCCAGGGTCAGGGCAAAATCGATCCCGGCCGTGATGCCGCCACCGGTGAGCAGGTTGCCGTCGCGGACCACGCGGTCCTTGACCGGCGTCGCGCCCAGGGTTTGCAACAGGCTGTGATAGGCCCAGTGAGTGGTGGCGCGCTTGCCTTGCAACAGGCCTGCCGCACCGAGCACCAACGCACCGGTGCACACCGAGGTGATGTATTTCGCGTCGGCGGCTTGCCGCTTGATGAAGGCCAGCGTCTGCTCGTCTTCCATCAGCGGCCCGACGCCGGTCCCGCCGGGGACGCAGATCACATCGAGCTTCGGGCAGTCCTCGAACGTGGTGGTGGGCAGCAGTACCAGCCCGGTGCTCGCGGTGACCGGGGCCAGGTCCTTCCAGATCAGGTGGACCTTCACATCTGGCAACGAGGCCAATACGTCATAAGGGCCGGTCAGGTCCAACTGCTGGACTTGGGGGAATAACAGCAAACCGATCTGCAACGTCATGTCGCGTTCTCCTTTGGATGATGCCCGAGGGGTGGACGGTTTTACTTTAGATCCGTAGGCTCTGGCGTATACGCCAATAAGCCCACGAATCACGCCAATATGCCTAACCCACCGAAAACCGTTCATGTCCTGGCCTTCGCCAACGTGCAAGTGCTGGATGTCACCGGGCCCTTGCAGGTGTTTGCCTCGGCCAACGATTTGGCTCGCCAGCAAGGCCTGCCGCTGCCCTACACGCCGACGGTCATCGCTGTGGGGGGCGGGGCGGTGATGTCCTCGGCGGGGTTGGCGCTGATGGCCGAGCCGCTGCCGAGCGAGGGCAGCGATACGTTGCTGATTGCCGGTGGCTGGGGCGTGTACGACGCGGCGAAGGACCCGGCGCTGGTGGCCTGGGTCAAGGCGCACGGCCTGCGTTCGCGAAGGGTGGCGTCGGTGTGCACCGGCGCGTTCCTGCTGGCCGCCAGCGGTTGGCTGGACGGACGGCGCGTGGTGACGCACTGGACCCGCTGCGAGCAATTGGCCGAGCAACATCCGCAATTGCGGGTCGAACCCAACCCGATTTTTATCAACGACGGTCCGGTCTGGACATCGGCCGGGGTGACGGCCGGCATCGACCTGGCCCTGGCGCTGGTCGAGGAGGACTTGGGCCGCGCGGTGGCGCTGGAGGTCGCCCGGCAACTGGTGGTGTTCCTCAAGCGTCCTGGCGGGCAATCGCAGTTCAGCGTGACGTTGTCGCTGCAAAAACAGGGCAGTCGTTTCGATGACCTGCATGCCTGGATCGCCGAAAACCTCACCCGTGACCTTGGCCTGTCGAGCCTGGCCGCCGAGGTGGGCATGAGCGAGCGCAGCTTTGTGCGTCACTACCGCGCCGACACCGGCCAGACTCCGGCGCGGGCCGTCGAGTTGATTCGCGTGGAAACCGCTCGCCGTTTGTTGTCCGACACCGCAGTGTCAATCAAACGGGTGGCGGTGCAATGTGGCTTTGGCAGCGAAGAAACCTTGCGCCGAAGTTTCCTACGGGCCATGGGCGTGACGCCCCAGGCCTATCGCGAGCGGTTCGCCGTCAGCCCTCAAGCAGATCCAGCAACGCCTTGAGCGTGGCCTCGGGAGCTTCCTGGGGAATGTTGTGGCCGACACCGGCGAGCACTCGGCGCTCATAAAAACCGCGGAAATGCTCGGCATCTTCATCGTGCTTCGGCGCGGGCCCCACGCCATCATCGGCACCGCACAGTGAAATGCTCGGCACGCTGATGGCCGGTTGCGCCGTCAGTTTTTCCTCCATCCACTCCAGCGTCGGATCGCCCGGTGCGTACATGAAGCGATGGCGGTAGGAGTGGATCACCACGTCGACGAAGTCCGGGTTGTCGAACGACGCGGCGCTGAGGGGGTACAGTTCGGCGCCACGTTTCCAGGTCGGCGACCACAGGCGCCAAAGCAAGCCACACAGCTCGCGCCGGTTCTGAGTCAGGCCCTCGACACCCCGGGCCGTGTGGAAGTAGTACTGGTACCACAGCCGATGTTCGGTTTCCGGATCCAGCGGTTGCCTGGAGCGCGGAATGTCCTGCAGGTTGTAGCCATCGCCGGTCACCAGGCAGCGCACGCGCTCGGGCCACAGCGCCGCGACGATACACGCCGCCCGACCGCCCCAGTCGTAGCCACACAGCGCCGCTTGGGGGATGGAGAGTGCGTCCATCAGGTCCAACAGGTCCTGGGCCAGGGCGGCTTGCTGGCCGGAGCGCAGGATGGCCGGGTTGTTGAAACGGGTCGGGCCGTAGCCGCGCAGGTAAGGCACGACGACCCGATAGCCATGCTGGGCCAGGGCCGGCGCGACTTCATCGAACGCCCTGGGATCGTAAGGAAAACCGTGCAGCAGGATGATCGGATCGCCGTTGGCGGGACCGTGTTCTTCGTAGGCAATGCGCAGCAACGGCGTGACGGCGAAGTTGATCCTGGGCTCAAGGTTCATGTCGGCCTCCGGCAGTGTGCGGTTGTGTTCAGGCAGGTTCCTGGTTGACGTATTTGGCCCGATCCGGCGTGAACGTCACAATCATGTTCGTGCTGGAACAGGTCAGGGTGCGCTCCTGGGTCAGGTCGATGTCCAGGTCTTCACCGCGCAGGCCCTGCCATTGGGCGAGGTATTTGAGGCAACCGAATTTTTCGTTTTTCTTCAGGCTGCGGCTGACGCCACCTTTCCACCCCAGCACCGGCAACTCCCCGGCCAGACAGCGTTGCGCCAGTTCGGGAAACTTCGCCGAACGTTCGCGGCCGATTTCCCAGCACTTGATCAAGCCCCGGTCGTGGCCTTCCCAGAGGTCTTCGCGGGTCAGGCCTGTTCGGGGTGGGGTGGTGATGGGGCGTTTGATATGGGTCATGTCGGGTCCTTGAGTCGGGTTTTTATCGGGCAGCTCCGCTGCACCCGTGAGAGCGTCGATCTTAGGAGGGGTTGGCGGGGCTGGCAACTCGAAACGGGGTGTAACGCTAAATGGGTGACTTGCGGTGATTGCTTCTGTGGCGAGGGAGCTTGCTCCCGCTGGGTTGCGAAGCGACCCCATACCAGACGCTGGTTTTTTGGAGGCTGGAAGATTTTTGCGCCTGCTGCGCAGTCGAGCGGGAGCAAGCTCCCTCGCCACGGTGGTGCGGTGTTCCTACAAAAAAATAGGCGAACCGGAATTTTCTGACGAGTCGCGTCGGTTGCCGGTTCGGAAGGGGCGGGGATAGGCTCTGTTCGTCGCTGCAAAATCAGCGACCGGGTTTGGTCACCCGTCCAATGTCAGGCGCACACGCGCCAACCTCAGCATGTCGGCGCTTTTTTGTGTGCTTGTCGGTATGCTTTGCGGTGGGCTGTGCGCGGGGCACTTTCGAGTGCGCCGGGTGCCTGACTTCCCGGTTGACCAACCTGCGTATAGCCCACCACCCTCGTTTGGTCACGAGGTGGGTGAGCTCAACTTCAAGTCAGGAGTTTCACAATGGTCAAGATCACCCCCAATCCCCCTAGGGCCGAAAACCTCTCTGCCTACACCACCTTCGATACACAAAAACTCCGTGAAGCCGCCGACCGGGCGCTGAACGTTCACTTGTCTCCTCCCGCCCCACCCAAGCCCGACACCGAGGACGGCCAGGTTTTCACCGTGGTTCCCGGCCTCAACACCGAATCGGTGCTGACCACCCTCAGCGAAACCCTGGCCTCGGCCGATGCGCTGGTCAGTGACCTGGGGTTCGAGTTGGAAGGTTCCCGGCGTCATGTAGCGCTGGGGATTCAGCAGTTGATCGAACTGGCCAGGTTGCTGGCCAACCGAGCGTTGGATGACCTCGAACTGGCTGACTCAACACAATAGCCAGCCCACCGTTTTCCCTGTGGCGAGGGAGCTTGCTCCCGCTCGACTGCGCAGCAGGCGCAAAATCTTAGGGTCGCTTCGCAACCCAGCGGGAGCAAGCTCCCTCGCCACAGGGCGCCGCGTTCAGCCTGAGGGCCATTCAGCTCACGGCTGCCAATGATTCTTCTCGCCGCTCAACTTGCGGTCCAGGAAGCTCGCCGCACTGATCAGCGCCAGGTGGGTCAGGGCCTGGGGAGTATTGCCCAGGTGGTAGCCGTGGCTGTCGAACTCTTCGGCGTACAACCCCAGCGGGTTGGCGTAGCGCAGCAGTTGTTCGAATTCCAGCTGGGCTTTTTCCACGCGGCCGGCGCGGGCCAGGCATTCGACGTACCAGAACGAGCAGGCCGCGAAGGAGCCTTCGGTGCCGCTGAGGCCGTCGATGGGGCTGTCGTCGTTGCGGTAGCGGTAGACCATGCCGTCGCGCACCAGGCTTTTTTCGATGGCGTCGAGTGTCGACAGCCAGCGCGGGTCGCGGGCGCTGACGAAACGCACCAAAGGCATCAACAGCATTGAACCGTCCAGGGCGGTGCTGCCCAGACGTTGGATAAAGTGCTGGTGTTCGTCGTTCCAGAAGTGGGTCCAGATGTCTTGGTAAATGGCCTGGCGGGTCTCGTCCCAGCGAGCGAACGGGGCGGGCAGGGAGCGCTTTTCGGCCAGGCGGATGGCGCGGTCGACGGCGACCCAGCACATCAGCCGCGAGTGCAGGAAATGCTGTTTGTCGCCGCGCATTTCCCAGATGCCCACGTCCTTGTCCTGCCAGACAGTGCATACCTGGTCGATCACCTCGACGGTGTGTTTCCAACCTTGATGGGAAATGGCTTCGCCGTATTTGTTGACCAGGTACACCGCGTCCATCAGCTCGCCGAAAATATCCAATTGCACCTGTTGGTAGGCCAGGTTGCCGATGCGCACCGGTTGCGCATTGCCGAAGCCGCTCAAGTGCGGCAGCTCGGTTTCCGGCAGTTCCTGCCTGCCGTCCAGGCCATAAAGGATGTTGAGTTTGGTCGGCTGTTCGCAGCAATCGCTGACCCGGCCCCGCAGCCAGCGCATGTAGGCATTGGCTTCGTCGACGAAACCCAGGCGCATGAACGCATAGACCGTGAACGAAGCATCTCGGATCCAGGTGTAGCGGTAATCCCAGTTGCGCTCGCCCCCGCGGGTTTCCGGCAGGCCGAAGGTGGCGGCGGCGAGGATGGCGCCGTGTTTGCGCGAGGTCAGCAGTTTCAACGCCAGGGCCGAGCGGTTGACCACTTCGCGCCAGCGCCCGCGATAGTTGGATTGGCCGATCCAGCCGCGCCAGAACGCCAGGGTCCGCTCCAGGCACATCGCGCTGGCATCGTCCTGCAGGCGCGGGTCGTCGATGCCGCCCAGCAGGAATTCGGCGCGCTGGCCCTGTTCCAGGGTGAACTCGGCCACGGCGGCGTTGCCGTCCAGCGCCATGGGCTGATCGCCGCATAAACGCAGGCTCGGATGCCCCGGCGCGCTGAAGCTAATGTGGCTGCCGTCCTGGCTCGCGGTCGTCGCGGCCCGGGCGTAGTCATGCCGCACCGCGCAGCGCAGGCGAAACGTCGCACTGCCGACGGTCATGTGGACCTTGCGCATCAGCACCGGCAAGTCGTCTTCGCTGTCGCCGATGGGCAGCAGGTCGGTGATTTCCACCACAGCGCCGTCGCTCAGCCAACGGGTTTGCAACACGTTGGTGTCGGGCAGGTAGATCTGTTGCCGACGGGCGTTCGGCAGGTCAGGCGCGAGTTGGAAAATGCCCGCCTCCGGAGTATCGAGCAGGGAACAGAAGATCGACGGGCTGTCGAATTCCGGCCAGCAGAAGAAATCGACGCTGCCCCGGTCGTTGACCAGCGCGGCGCTGCGCATGTCGCCGATGATGCCGTGGTTCTCGATGGGGCTTTGCGGTTCGTCATGGTCAGCCATTGCCGCGAAACCCCGGATAAAGGCTCATCCCGCCATCGATGAACAGCGTGGTGCCCACCACATAATCGGACCAGTCCGAGGCCAGCCAGACCACCGCGTTGGCGACGTCCTCGACATCGCCGACGCGACCGTAAGGAATCAGTTCCAGCAGTTTCTGTTCCTGCTCGCCCTCGGTGGCTTCGCGGTTGATGGCCGTGCGGATGGCGCCAGGGGCGATGCTGTTGATGCGGATGCGCTGGTGGCTGGTTTCCTGGGCCAGGCTCTGCATCAGCAGATCGACACCGCCCTTGGACGCGGCGTAATTGACGTGGCCGGCCCAGGGAATGCGCTGGTGCACCGAGCTCATGTGGATGATCTTGCCGGCGGACCGGGACACGCCTTGGCGAATGCCCTGGCGATTGAAGATTCGCAGGGCGGCGCGGGCGCAAAGGAACTGGCCGGTGAGGTTGGTGCCGATCACGGTGTTCCAGTCTTCCAGGCTCATATCGACGGCGGCGGCGTCTTTTTGCAAACCGGAATTGGCCACCAGGATGTCCAGTGTGCCAAAGGCATCGAGGGCTTGGGCGAACAGGTGCTCGACCTCCTGTTCCTTCGACACGTCGGCCCCCACGGCGATGGCGCGGCCGCCGTTGGCGTTGATTTCACGGGCCAGTTCTTGCGCCGGCTCGGCGTTGGAATGGTAGTTGAGCACCACGGCGGCACCCGCATCTGCCAACGCCTTGGCCGCGCCTGCGCCAATGCCGGAGCTGGCGCCGGTGACCAGGGCAACCTGTCGGGCGAGGGATATCTGCATGGTCTAGCACCTTGAGTTGAGGGCCTTACCTGCTGACTGGTTTGAGGTGGGTGGAGTTCAGTTGGGTGAGGCGGTCTTCACAATGAACGGAACACATCAACAGATGTACAACACAAGACATGTGGCGAGGGAGCTTGCTCCCGCTGGGCTGCGCAGCAGCCCCAAAAGGCAATGAGCTCAATCTACCTGAATGTTCGAGGCGTCAGGTTTTGGGGCCGCTTCGCAGCCCAGCGGGAGCAAGCTCCCTCGCCACAAAGGCAGTCTGCCGCAGGGCCGCTGTTACCATCCCCGTCCCGAATTCACCCAGAAATTCACCGACAACGACGTCGACACCGACTCCACCTGGTGAAACCAGCCCTCCGGCAAAAACAGCAAATCCCCAGCCTCCAGCGTCACGCGCAGGAAGGTCACGTCACGGGCCCGGGGGAAGCGTTGGTAGTCCGGCGCGTCCGGGTTGAAATCGCAGCCGTCCAGCCCGCCTTGGGGCGCCGTGGACCAGGTGCCCAGGGCTTCGCGGTGGTGAGGCGCGGCGAGGGTAAAGGTTTTCTGGCCCCAGACCTGGGCGAACAGGTTATCGGTGTCGTCGCGATGCAGGGGCGTCAGGGTGCCCTTGGGGCCGATCCAGATACGCGGTGGGATGAACAACGACGGGTCGAAGTAGGGCGGGTACTTGATCTGCTCCATCAGCTGCGCCGGCAGGATGTTGTTGCCCATGTAGGCCGGTGGTTCACCGTCGGCACCCTTGGCCGCCGGGCTGTCGAGGGAAGCGATAAAGTCGGCCATGGACGTGGAGCGAAAATCCCGCTCGGTGGAGAAGGTCTTCTTCACGTAGTCGCCGTGACGGGTGATGCCTTGCAGCTCGGCGAAATGCACCAGGGATTCTTCGCGGCTGAGCTTGAACAATGGCCAGTCCTGCAGGGCATCGCTGATGACCAGCGGAATGCCGTGGGGCAGATACTGGGCGCGGAACTGCTGCACCGACAGCCCGCTGCGCGGCCGCCGTTCCACGCTGCGTTGGGTCGGCAGGCTGGCGGTGAGTTTTTCACTGAAGCGCGGCGGGGTCGGGTAGCGCTTGTTCATGTCGACCTTTTCCACCACGCCACCGCCATGCCGGGCATGGTCGATGATCTGCGGCAGCAACGTCGCCAGGCCCATGTTGCCGCCGATTTTCAGGCGACCGCTGGCGAACAGTTCCTCGACATTGGCCATGCCGGCCATGATCCCGAGGAAGTCCTTCTCCGCCACCTCGATGGTCACGTCGGGGCTGGTGTGGCGGCCCGCCTCGGTGCGGCTGCTGGCCTTGACCTCGGACCAGTACGCCTGGTGCGGGCCGAACACGAATTGGAAGACGCCTTCGATACCAACGGCGCCGGCATTGGCGAACAGCTTGCCCAGGATGGTTTGCAGGTCCACGGCGGTCACTCTTGCGGGTTTTTGGTCTTAGCAGGTAACGAGGGCCCGGATCAGAAATTTAGGCCCTACCGCTGCGTCATCGACCCTCGCCCTAGCGCGTCGCGACCATGAACAACCGGGGAAACGGCAGCAGCACCGTTCCATCGTCCTGGGCTGGGTAAGCCTGTTCGATCGCCTTGAGATACTGCGCCAGGTATTGCTCGCGCTGTGTCTCGTCCAGCGGCTCGAGAAACGGCCGCAAGGCGCTGCCCTTGAACCACTCCACCACGCCTGCGGCACCGCCGGCCAAGGGGTGATGGTAGGTGGTGCGCCACACATCGACGCGGCTGCAGTGGGGCTTGAGGATCGCGTAATAGGCGCTGGCATCCGCCATCTCGGTACGCGAATCAGCCGCCGCGGCCAGTTGGCTGGCCCAAGGCCCGTTGGCGGCGATTTCCCGCATCAAGCGGTGGGAGGGTTGGTGCAGGTTGTCGGGCATCTGGATCGCCAGGCTACCGCCGGGGGCGAGTTTGCCGATCAGCGAGGGCAGCAGGGTGGCGTGGTCGGGCAGCCATTGCAGCACCGCGTTGGCGAAGATCACGTCGAACGGCCCGGGTTCATCCCATTGGCCAATGTCGGCCGTATCGAATGCCACGGCGGGCAAGCGCTTGCGTGCGGCGTCGACCATGTCGCTGGAACTGTCCAGGCCGCGTACCGTGGCGCCGCTGAAATGTTCCACCAACAGTTCGGTGGAATTGCCCGGGCCGCATCCCAGGTCGATCACCATGCGCGCCTCCACGGGAGGAATGGCGGCGAGCAGGTCCCGGGACGGACGGGTGCGTTCCTGTTCGAAGGTGACATATTGCTTGGCGGACCAGCCCATGGCGTTCTCCTGTGCGGTGCAGTGATCGAGATGTCGCCAGTATAAGGTCGTGTGGGAAGATGAACCGCGTTATCGTTCATCGCGGGCAAGCCTTGCTCTCACATGCCTTACACCCAGAAGGGGCAGGCATCTCGTGGCGAACGTCACGGTTTTGACTAATTCCATGGGTTACGATTTCGTTATCTTCCCTACACGACCGATCGGAGAAAACCGCAGTGACCCAACTGACCCTGCTGTGCCTGCCTTATTCCGGCGCCAGCGCGATGGTGTATAGCCGCTGGCGGCGCACGTTGCCGCAATGGCTGCACGTGCAACCGGTGGAATTGCCGGGGCGCGGTGCACGCTTCGACGAGCCGCTGCACACCGACATGGGCCCGTTGGCGATGCAACTGGCGCGGGAGCTGCACCCGACGCTCCAGGCCCCGTACGCCTTGTTCGGCCACAGCCTGGGCGCGCTGCTGGCCTGCGAAATCGCCCATGCCCTGCGTGAGCTTGGCAGCCCGGAACCGGTGGCGCTGTTTGCCTCCGGCACCGCGGCGCCGACGATGCGCGCCGACTATGACCGCGGTTTCGCCAAGGCGAAAACCGACGCTGAGTTGATCGAGCAACTGCGCACCCTCAATGGTACGAGCGAGGAGATCCTGGCCAATGAAGAGCTGATGGACCTGACCCTGCCGATCCTGCGGGCCGACTTTTTGCTGTGCGGCCGTTTCCAGCCACGGCAACGTCCGCTGCTCAAGTGCCCGGTGCATGTATTCGGCGGCACGGCCGACAAGGCCACCACGGAGCAACTGATGGGCTGGCGGCGGGAAACCACGGGCAGTTTCTCGGTGGACATGCTGGCGGGCGGGCACTTCTTCATTCATGAGCACGAGGCCAAGGTGCTGCGGCTGATCAAGGATCAGCTGAGCGTGCATCATCGGCGGCATGGGTTGGCCATCAGCGCCTAGCCCGTTCAAGACCCGCTTCTGTGGCGAGGGAGCTTGCTCCCGCTGGGCGGCGAAGCCGCCCCAAAGAAACTTGCAGTAGTCCAGACAGACCGCATCAGCCGGTTTACGACTGCTGCGCAGCCGAGCGGGAGCAAGCTCCCTCGCCACGGGTTTCTTCCTTTCTGACACTTGTTCCCAAGCGCTAATTTTTCCGGTTTGCATTCGTTTCATAGGGACGACTTGCCTTTGTGCCTTGTGCCCACTGATTCCGGATACCCCAGAAATGAATGCTGAAGACGCCTTGAAACTTGCTCGCCGGTTTATCGGGTTGCCCCTGGAAAAGCGCCGGATGTTCCTGGCCGCGTTGGCCAAGGAGGGCGTGGAGTTCAGCGGGTTTCCCATTCCCCAGGGCGTCGAGGCCGAGGACCGCCAGGCGTTGTCCTATGCCCAGCAGCGCATGTGGTTTCTCTGGCAACTGGAGCCGGACAGTGGCGCCTACAACCTGCCCGGGGCGGTGCGGCTCAAGGGCGCGTTGAGCCTGCCGGCGCTGGAGCAAGCCTTCGCCAGCCTGGTGGCCCGTCATGAAACCCTGCGCACGGTGTTCCAGCGCCAGGCCGACGACAGCCTCCTGCAAGTGCCCTCCAGCGCCGCACTGGTGATCGGGCACAAGGACTTCAGCGCCTTGCCGGTTGCCGAGCGCGAGCAGGCGGTGCGCCAGGCCGCCGAAGCCCAATCGCTGCAGCCTTTCGACCTGTCCAGCGGCCCGTTGCTGCGGGTCGAACTGCTCAAGCTCGATGATCAAGAGCACGTGCTGCTGCTGACCTTGCACCACATCGTCTCAGACGGCTGGTCGATGAACGTGCTGATCGACGAATTCATTCGCTGCTACGACGCCCATGAAGCGGGGGTGGAACCACAACTGGCCGACTTGCCGATCCAGTACAGCGACTATGCCCTGTGGCAGCGCCGCTGGCTGGAAGCCGGTGAACAGGCTCGTCAACTCGACTATTGGCAGGCGCAACTGGGCGATGAGCATCCCGTGCTGGAACTGCCTATCGATCACCCGCGCCCGGCGATGCCCAGCTATCGCGGCACGCGCTTTGAGTTCGCCGTGGAGCCGGCACTGGCCGAGCAACTGCGCACCACCGCCCAGCAGCATGGCGTCACCTTGTTCATGCTCCTGCTCGGCGCGTTCAACGTGCTGCTGCATCGCTACACCGGCCACACCGATATCCGCGTCGGTGTACCCATCGCCAACCGCAACCGCGCCGAAACCGAAGGGCTGATCGGCTTTTTCGTCAACACCCAGGTGTTGCGTACCGAGCTCGGCGGCCAGACCCGGGTCGATGAGTTGCTGCGCACGGTCAAGGAAGCCGCCCTCGGCGCCCAGGCCCATCAGGACTTGCCCTTCGAACGGTTGGTGGAAGCCCTGAAACTGGAACGCAGCCTCAGCCATACCCCGCTGTTCCAAGTGATGTACAACCACCAGCCGCAAGTGGCCGACATCGCCAGTATCCGCACGGCTTCGGGGCTGGAGTTGTCGATGTTGGAATGGCAGGGCCGCACCACGCAATTCGACTTGACCCTCGACACCTGGGAGAAGGCCGGCAAGCTGCATGCGGCACTGACCTACGCCAACGATCTGTTCGACGCCGCGACGGTCGAGCGCATGGCCCGGCACTGGACGCGGTTGCTGCAAGGCATGGTCGACGACAACCGCGCGCTCGTCGGCGAGTTGCCGCTGCTGGAAGCCGATGAATATCAGCGCTTGATCCATGATTGGAACCCGGTGGACGCGCCGTTCGACCAGGCGCTGTGCATCCACCAGATGATCACCCGCCAGGCCGAGGCCACGCCGGATGCCTTGGCCGTCACCTTCGCCAACACGTGCCTGACCTACAGTGAGCTCGACGGCCGCGCCAATCGGCTGGCCCACAAGCTCATTGAACTGGGCGTAGGCCCGGAAGTCCGCGTCGGCGTGGCGATGCCGCGCTCCGAACACCTGCTGATCGCCTTGCTGGCAGTGCTCAAGGCCGGTGGCGCCTACGTGCCGTTGGACCCGGACTACCCGGCCGAGCGCGTGGCCTACATGCTCGACGACAGCCGAGCCCGGGTCTTGCTGACGGAGCAGGTGGTGGCGGCGTCGCTGAACGTGCCGGCTGAGACCGCCGTGCTGATGCTGGATCGGATCGAGCTGGGGCAGTACCCACTCAGTGCCCCGACAGCCCAGGTCATGCCGGACAACCTCGCGTATGTGATCTACACCTCCGGTTCCACCGGCAAGCCCAAGGGCGTGGCGATTGCCCATCGCAACGTGCTGGCGCTGATCGACTGGTCCCGATCGGTCTACAGCCGCGACGACATCCAGGGTGTACTCGCCTCCACGTCGGTGTGCTTCGATTTGTCGGTGTGGGAACTGTTCGTGACCCTGGCCAACGGCGGCTCGCTGATCATCGCCCGTAACGCCTTGGAGTTGCCGCAACTGCCGGCCCGGGACCAGGTGCGCCTGATCAACACCGTGCCCTCGGCGATTGCCGCGTTGCAGCGCAGCGGTGAGATCCCGGCCAGCGTACGCATCATCAACCTGGCCGGTGAGCCGCTCAAGCAAAGCCTGGTGGATACCCTCTACCAACACCCGACCGGTGGGAGCGAGCTTGCTCGCGATAGCGGTGTGCCAATCACTGATGGGTCAACTGACAGAGCGCCATCGCGAGCAAGCTCGCTCCCACAGTTGGGTGGCGTTGAGCATGTGTACGATCTTTATGGCCCCTCGGAAGACACCACCTATTCCACCTGGACCCGCCGCACCGCCGGCGGCACGGCGAACATCGGCCGGCCCCTCAAGCACACCGCCAGCTATCTGCTCGACGCTGACCTGCAACCGGTGCCCCAAGGCGTCTCGGCGGAGTTGTACCTGAGCGGCGCGGGCATCACCCGGGGTTACCTCGGCCAGGCCGCGATGACCGCCGAAAAGTATGTGCCCAACCCGTTCTCCACCCACGGCGAACGCTTGTACCGCACCGGTGACCTGACCCGTTACCAGGCCGACGGCGCCTTGCAGTACGTTGGCCGTATCGATCATCAGGTCAAGGTCCGCGGCTTCCGTATCGAACTGGGGGAAATCGAGGCGCGCCTGCTGCAACAACCCCAGGTGCGCGAACTGGCGGTGCTGGCCCAGGACGGCGAGCATGGCCAACAACTGGTGGCCTTCATCGTCCCGAGCGAGGCCGCGGTGCTGAGGGAGGCCGACGCCCAGGTACGGTTGCGCGAAACCCTCAAGGCTGCTTTGCGTGAACACCTGCCGGACTACATGGTGCCGACCTACCTGATATTCCTCGCAGAACTGCCGCTGACCCCTAACGGCAAGCTCGACCGCAAGGCGTTGCCGGCCATTGATGGCAGTGAGCAGCAACGTGAATTCGTCGCGCCCCATAGCCCGATGGAAAAAGCCCTGGCGGCGATCTGGCAGGACGTGCTGAACCTCGACAGCATCGGCCTGGAAGACAACTTCTTCGAACTGGGCGGCGATTCCATCGTCTCCATGCAAGTGGTCAGCCGGGCGCGGCAGGCCGGGATCGTGCTCAATCCCAAGGCGCTGTTCCAGCACCAGACCCTGCGCAGCCTGGCGCTGGTCGCGCGCCAGGGCGACAGTCATGCGGTCGACCAGGGGCTGGCGCGCGGCGCGGTGCCGTTGACGCCGGTGCAGCAGTGGTTCTTCGAGCGTGACATCCCCGAGCGCCAGCACTGGAACCAGTCGCTGTTGCTGGTGCCTGGCGAACACCTTGATGCCGTGGCATTGGCGTCGGCCCTGGCCCGTCTGGCTGAGCACCATGACAGCCTGCGCCTGCGCTTTACCCAAGTGAACGGCCACTGGCAACAAGCCTATGCCGAGCCGTCGCCGGCCAGCCTGTTGTGGCAGCGCCCGGCGACGTCGGTCGAACAGCTCAACGCCCTGTGCGACGACGCCCAGCGCAGCCTCGACCTGGAAGACGGACCGCTGCTGCGGGCCTTGCTGGTGGACATGGCCGATGGCAGCCAGCGCTTGTTGCTGGCGATCCATCACTTGGTGGTAGACGGTGTTTCCTGGCGCGTGCTGCTGGACGATCTGCAACAGTTCTACCGCCAATTGCGGGCCGGTCGGCCGATCCAGGTGCCGGCCAAGACCAGCGCTTATGGACAATGGGCCGAGCAACTGCACGGGCATCTCGATGGCTTCATGGGCAGTCTCGATTACTGGCGCGCCCAGGGTCATGCACCGGCCGGCAACGGCTTGCCGTGCGACTACCCCGAGCGGCTGCTGGAGGTCCGTGACGAGCGCAAGGTGCAAGTGCGGCTGGACGCCGAACAGACCCGCCAACTGCTGCAACAGGCGCCCAAGGCCTACCGCACCCAGGTCAATGACCTGCTGCTGACGGCCCTGGCCCGTACGGTGTGCCGTTGGACCGGCCAGGACAGCACGCTGATCCAGCTCGAAGGCCATGGCCGTGAAGAGCTGTTCGAGAGCATTGACCTGACCCGCACCGTCGGTTGGTTCACCAGCCTGTTCCCGATCAGCCTCAGCCCGGCGCCGGCGTTGAGTGCATCGGTCAAGGCCATCAAGGAACAGCTGCGCGCCGTGCCGGACAAGGGGCTGGGCTACGGCGTGCTGCGCTATTGGGGCGAACCTGAAGTGCGTGCCGAACTGGCGGCCTTGCCGGTGCCGCGCATCACCTTCAACTACCTGGGCCAGTTCGACCGGCAGTTCGATGACGGCGCGCTGTTCGTGCCGTCCAGCGAAGGCAGTGGCGCGGCGCAGCATGCCCGGGCGCCGCTGGCAAACTGGTTGACGGTGGAAGGCCAGGTCTACGGCGGCGAGCTGTCCCTGAACTGGGGGTTCAGCGAGCGGATGTTCAAGCAGCAGACCATCGAGGCCCTGGCCGCTGACTACCTCGCCGAACTGAGGGCGTTGATCGAGCATTGCTGCGCGCTGGAAGCGCCCCAGGCCACGCCCTCGGACTTCCCCCTGGCGCGCATCAGCCAGGCGCAACTCGACAGCCTGCCGGTGGCCGCCGGGCAGCTCGACGATCTCTATCCGTTGTCACCGATGCAGCAGGGCTTGCTGTTCCACACCTTGTACGAGCAGGCAGCGGGGGAATACATCAACCAGTTGCGGGTGGACGTCCAAGGCATCGATGCACAGCGCTTCGCCGAGGCCTGGCAGGCCACCCTCGATGCTCACGATAGCTTGCGCAGCGGCTTTGTCTGGCAGGGCGACCTCGAGCAGCCGTTGCAGATCGTCCGTCGCCAGGTTGAATTGCCATTCACGCTCCTCGATTGGCGTGGGCGCGATCACCTCGCCGATGCCCTGAATGAGCGTGCCGACGCCGAGCGCCGCGCGGGTTTCGACCTGGCCCAGGCGCCGTTGCTGCGCCTGGTGCTGGTGCAGACCGAGGCCGAGGGCTGGCACCTGATCTACACCCATCACCACATCCTGATGGACGGCTGGAGCAACGCCCAACTGCTCGGCGAAGTGCTGCAGCGCTACAGCGGTCGCCTGCCCAAGGCCAATGTCGGGCGTTATCGCGACTACATCGCCTGGCTGCAACGCCAGGACGCGCAACTGGGCGAGACGTTCTGGACCGGCCAGTTGGCCACCCTGCAAGAACCAACCCGATTGGCGCGCGTCATGTCTGCCAGTGAAATCCACAGCGGCCATGGCGATCACTTCCAGACCCTGGACGCGACCCGTACCCAGG
Organism: Pseudomonas sp. Z1-12; assembly: GCF_051132015.1. Lineage (NCBI taxonomy): Bacteria > Pseudomonadati > Pseudomonadota > Gammaproteobacteria > Pseudomonadales > Pseudomonadaceae > Pseudomonas > Pseudomonas sp. Z1-12. Next base: position 4,738,057 of record NZ_CP071647.1, on the reverse strand, counting down.
CCCTGGAACAGTTCGCCCGCCAACAGAAAGTCACCCTCAACACCTTGGTGCAAGCGGCGTGGCTGTTGCTGCTGCAACGCTACACCGGCCATGACAGCGTGGCCTTCGGTGCCACCGTGGCCGGGCGTCCGGCGGATCTGCCGGGCATCGAGCAACAGGTTGGGCTGTTCATCAACACCTTGCCGGTGATCGCCGCGCCGCGTCCGGACCAAACGGTCGGTGCCTGGCTGCAAGCCGTGCAGGCGCAGAACCTCAGCCTGCGGGAGTTTGAGCACACACCGTTGGCGGATATCCAGCGCTGGGCCGGGCAGGGCGGCGAGGCGCTGTTCGACAACATCCTGGTCTTCGAGAACTACCCGATTGCCCAGGCCCTGGCAGAAGGTGCCGGACAGGGCGCAGTGTTTGGCGACGTCAGCCACCTGGAGCAAACCCATTACCCATTGAGTGTGGCCGTGACCCTCGGCCAGACCCTGGCGCTGCACTACAGCTTCGACCGGGCGCATTTCAGCCAAGCGGCCATCGAAGGCATCGGCGCGCATCTGTTGCAGCTGTTGGAGCGCTTCGCCGAATCGCCCGTGCGCCATCTTGGGCAAATCGCCCTGGTCAGCGCCGAGGAACAGGCCCGGCAACAGGCCGCCAATCATCCGCAGCCGTACCCGACCGACATCCCCGTACATCAACGCATTGCCGATCTGGCGGCGCACAAGCCCCACGCCACGGCAGTGATCTTCGACGGCCAGCGTTTCAGCTATGGCGACATCGACCGTTGCGCCAACCGCCTGGCCCACAAGCTCATCGAACTGGGCGTGGGGCCGGAAACCCGCGTTGGCGTGGCCCTGCCGCGCAGCGAGGGGGTGATCGTCGCGCTGCTGGCGGTGCTCAAGGCCGGCGGCGCCTATGTGCCGCTGGACACCAGCTACCCACGGGAACGCCTGGCGTACCTGATCGAGGATTCCGGGCTGGCGCTGTTGCTCACAGACTCCCGGGTGTCGGCGCAGTTGCCCTTGGAACGCGCCGACCAGGTGCTGGAACTCGATCGCCTTGACGTGAACCTGCAATCGGCGGATGCACCTTCGGTCAGCGTCGATCCGCAGAACCTCGCCTACGTGATCTACACCTCCGGCTCCACCGGCAACCCCAAAGGCGTGAGCGTGGCCCACGGTCCGCTGGCGATGCACTGCCAGGCCATCGGCGAGCGCTACGAGATGCGCGACAGTGATTGCGAATTCCATTTCATGTCCTTCGCCTTCGACGGTGCCCACGAGCGCTGGCTCACCAGCCTGACCCACGGCGCCTCGCTGCTGATTCGCGATGACAGCCTGTGGACCCCGGAACAGACCTACAACGCCATGGGCGAGCACGGCGTGACGGTGGTGGCGTTCCCGCCGGTGTACCTGCAGCAACTGGCCGAACACGCCGAACGCGAAGGCAACCCGCCGAAGGTGCGCATCTATTGCTTTGGCGGCGATGCGGTGCCCAATGCCAGCTTCGAACGGGTCAAGCGTGCCCTCGATCCGGACTTCATCATCAACGGCTACGGCCCGACCGAAACCGTGGTCACCCCGCTGATCTGGAAGGCTGGCCGCGACGTGGCGTGTGGCGCCGCGTATGCGCCCATCGGCAGCCGCATCGGCGACCGCAGCGCCTACGTGCTCGACGCCGACTTGAACCTGCTGCCCCAAGGCATGGCGGGTGAGCTGTACCTGGGCGGCACCGGCCTGGCGCGGGGGTACCTGAACCGTCCGGGCCTGACGGCCGAGCGCTTTGTTGCCGACCCGTTCAGCACGGGCGGCGGCTTGCTCTACCGCACCGGCGACCTGGTGCGCCAACGCACCGATGGCACTTTCGATTACCTGGATCGCATCGACAACCAGGTGAAGATCCGTGGCTTTCGCATCGAGCTGGGCGAAGTCGAAGCCAGCCTGCAAGCCCTCGACGGGGTGCGCGAAGCGGTGGTCGTGGCCCAGGAAGGGACTGCTGGCAGCGGCAAGCGCCTGGTGGCCTATGTGGTTGCCAATGAAACTGTGCAAAAGGATTTCGCCGAGCACTTGCGTGACCAACTCAAGGCGACCCTGCCGGCACACATGGTCCCGGCCTATCTGCTGCTGCTCGACCGCCTACCGCTGACCCCCAATGGCAAGCTCGACCGCAAGAACTTGCCCAAACCCGACGTCAGCCAATTGCAGCAATCCTACGTGGCCCCGCGCAGCGCGCTGGAACAGCAACTGGTGTCGATCTGGCAGGACGTGCTCAAGCTTGAACGCGTGGGCCTGGGGGACAACTTCTTCGAACTGGGCGGCGATTCCATCGTCTCGATCCAGGTGGTCAGCCGCGCGCGGCTGGTCGGTATCCACTTCACGCCGAAGGACCTGTTCCAGCACCAGACCATCGAGGCGCTGGCCGCCGTGGCACAGACGGGCGCGCCGCTGCAATTGATCGACCAGCAACCCGCGACCGGTGAAACCGCATTGCTGCCGATTCATCAATGGTTCTTTACCCAGCCGATCCCCGACCGCCATCACTGGAACCAGTCGGTGATGCTCAAGCCGACCCAGGCCCTCGATCCCCAGGCATTGGAGCGGGCCTTGGGTGCGCTGGTCGTGCACCACGACAGCCTGCGCCTGGCCTTCACCGAGCAGGCTGACGGCTGGACGGCGCGCTACCGTGACGGGGTTGCTGACGGCATTGTCTGGCACGCCGAAGTCGCCGATCTTGTCGAGCTGCAAGCCTTGGGCGACCAGGCCCAGCGCAGCCTGCAACTGGACGGCGGCACGCTGATCCGTGCGGTGCTGGCAAACCTCGCCGATGGCACCCAGCGTCTGTTGCTGATCGTGCATCACCTGGTGATCGACGGGGTGTCCTGGCGGATCCTCGTCGAAGACCTGCAAATGGCTTATCGGCAGGGGCTTGCAGGAATAACCGTGCAACTGCCAGCCAAGACCAGCGCGATCAAGGCCTGGACCGAAGCGTTGCAGGGCTACGCCAGCAGCGCAGCCCTGCAGGCCGAGCTGGGCTTCTGGCAGCAGCAATTGCAAGGCACCTCCACGGCGTTGCCATGGGACAATCCCCAGGGCGGACGGCAGCATCGCCAAGCCTTGACCATTCGCTCTTCACTGGACAAGACCCTCACTCGACAACTGTTGCAGGAGGCTCCGGCGGCCTATCGCACCCAGGTCAATGACCTGCTACTCACCGCCCTGGCGCGGGTGATGGTGCGCTGGACCGGCGCTGACAGTGTGCTGCTGCAACTTGAAGGCCATGGCCGTGAAGAGCTGTTCGAGCACATCGACCTGACCCGCACGGTCGGCTGGTTCACCAGCCTGTTCCCGGCCCGATTGACGCCGGTAGCGGATGACCTTGGCGCCTCGCTGAAGCAGATCAAGGAACAACTGCGGGCCATCCCCAACAAGGGCATTGGCTTCGGGGCCTTGGCGCACCTGGGCGATGACGCCGCACGTCAAACCCTGCAAGCCTTGCCGAAACCGCAACTGACGTTCAACTACCTCGGCCAGTTCGACGGCAGTTTCGATACGGCCGCCGATGCCTTGTTCGTCCCGACCACAGAGCGCGGCGGCGAGGAAGTGAACCTGCAAGGCCCGTTGGGCAGCCCGCTAGCCCTCGACGGCCAAGTGTTTGGCGGCGAGCTGGACTTGAGCTGGACCTTCAGCGGCGAGCTGTTCAATACCGCGACCATCCAGCGCCTGGCGGATGACTATCTGCAAGAGCTCACTGCGCTCATCGCCCATTGCTGCGACAGTCACCGCCGGGGCGTGACGCCGTCGGATTTCCCGTTGGCGCGGCTGACCCAGGCGCAACTGGATACGCTGGTCCCAGCCCCCCAAGCCATCGACGACCTCTACCCGTTGTCGCCGATGCAGCAAGGCATGCTGTTTCATTCCTTGCTCGGGCAGGGCAGCGGCGACTACATCAACCAGATGCGCCTCGACGTCGACGGTCTCGATCCGCAGCGTTTTCGCGCCGCCTGGCAAGCGGTGGTCGATGCCCATGACATCCTGCGTACCGGGTTCTTCTGGCAGGGCGACCTGGAGCAGCCAGTGCAAATCGTCCAGCGTCAGGTCGAGGTGCCGTTCCGTGTGCTCGACTGGAACGGGCGGACGGAGATTGAGGGTGCCTTGCAAACCCTCGCCGATGAAGAGCGGGCCCAAGGCGTGGACCTGACCCAGGCGCCGCTGATGCGCCTGGTGCTGGTGCGCACGGCGACTGATCGGCATCACCTGGTCTACACCAACCATCACATCCTGATGGATGGCTGGAGCAGCGCGCAGTTGTTCGGCGAAGTGCTGCAGCACTACCGCGGCGACAGCGTGGCCCGCCCGGCTGGCCGTTATCGCGATTACATCGCCTGGCTGCAACGCCAGGACACGAGCCTCGGCGAAGAGTTCTGGACGCAACAATTGCGCACGCTGGATGAGCCGGTGCGCCTGGCCCAGGTGTTTGCGCGCCCGGCCCAGGACGTCTCGGCGAACCTGTACGGTCATCATCATGTGCAACTGGATGCGCAGCAGACCCAACGCCTGGCCGAATTCGCCCGCGAATCCAAAGTGACCGTCAATACCCTGGTGCAAGCGGCTTGGCTGTTGCTCTTGCAGCGCTACACCGGCAAAGCCAGCGTGGCGTTCGGCGCGACGGTGGCGGGGCGGCCGGCGGACCTGATGGGCGTCGAGGGGCAGATCGGCCTGTTCATCAACACCTTGCCGGTCATCGCCAGCCCGCGTCCGGAACAGGCGCTGGGCGACTGGCTGCACAGCGTCCAGGCGCAGAACCTGGCCTTGCGCGAGTTCGAGCACACGGCGCTGTTCGACATCCAGCGTTGGGCCGGGCTGGGCGGCGAAGCGTTGTTCGACAACATCCTGGTGTTCGAGAACTACCCGATTTCCGAAGCCCTGGAGCACGGTGCGCCTGACGGCTTGCGTTTCGGTGCCGTGGATAACCTGGAACAGACCAACTACCCGCTGACCCTGCTGGTCAGCCTCGGTGCCGAGCTGGCGGTGCAGTTCAGCTACCAGTGCGCCAGTTTCGCCCCGGCCTCGGTCGAGCAGATCGGCGTGCATCTGCGGCGCTTGCTGCTGCAAATGTCCGACGGCACGCAACGGCCCCTGGGGGAACTGAGCTTGCTCGACAGCGGTGAAACCCACCAGCAGGTGCAAGGCTGGAACGCCACCGCCGCTGCTTATCCGGATGAGCATTGCGTCCATCGGCTGTTCGAGGCCCAGGCCCGCCGAACGCCGGATGCCACCGCGCTGGTGTTCGCTGAACAGGCGCTGAGCTACGCCGAACTCAACGTCCGGGCCAACCGCCTGGCCCATCGCTTGATCGAGCAAGGCGTGGGGCCCGATCAATTGGTCGGCGTCGCCCTGGAGCGTGGCGTGGAGATGATTGTCGCCTTGCTGGCTATCCTGAAGGCCGGTGGCGCCTATGTGCCGCTCGACCCGCAGTACCCGGCCGACCGCTTGGCGCACATGATCGAAGACAGCGGCATCGAACTGCTGTTGACCCAACGTTCGCAGCTCAACCAGCTACCGCTGTCCTGTGGGAGCGAGCTTGCTCGCGATGGCGGTGGTTCAGTCAATATTGATGGTGAAGGTGGGGGCCTCATCGCGAGCAAGCTCGCTCCCACAGGAGTTTGCGTTAACACGCTGGTGTTGGACCAGGAGGGCGGCTGGCTCGACGGTTATGCCGGCGACGCGCCGGCGACGCGCCTGGATGCGGCGCACTTGGCCTACGCCATCTACACCTCGGGTTCCACTGGCAAACCCAAGGGCGTGATGGTGCGGCATGGGGCGCTGGCGAATTTCGTCGCCAGCATGGTCCGCGAACCGGGTATCGCCGCCAGTGATCGGGTGCTGTCACTGACCACGTTCTCGTTCGACATCTTCGGCCTGGAACTCTATGGCGCGTTGTTGAGCGGTGCCTGCGTGGTGCTGGTGGACAAGCAGAGTGCCCACGACCCCGAAGCGTTGCTCAAGACCATCGACCAGCAGCATGTCAGCGTGGTCCAGGCCACGCCATCGACCTGGCGCATGCTGCTCGACCATCCGGCGTCCGCCTTGCTGGCCGGGCGCAAATGCCTGTGCGGTGGCGAGGCGTTGGCCGAGGACCTGGCGGAGCGGTTGCTGGCTGTCGCCGGTGAAGTCTGGAACCTGTACGGCCCAACCGAAACCACCATCTGGTCGGCGGCCTACCGCTTGACCGCCGAGCAGCGCCTGCCGTACCTCGGCCGGCCGATTGCCAACACGTCGCTGCATATCGTCGGCGATCATTTCGCGCCGAACCCGGTCGGGTTGATCGGCGAACTGTTGATTGGCGGCGACGGCCTGGCCCGGGGTTACCACGACCGTGCGGCGCTCACCGCCGAGCGCTTCCTGCCGGACCCGTTCGGCAACGGCGCGCGGGTGTACCGCACCGGTGACCTGGCGCGCCAGCGGGGCGACGGCGTGATCGAGTACATCGGTCGGGTCGATCACCAAGTGAAGATCCGCGGCTTCCGCATCGAACTGGGGGAAATCGAAGCCTGCCTGCTGGCCCAGGCGTCGATCCGCGAAGCGGTGGTAGTGCCGCAACAAGGGCCGGGCGGCCTGCAGCTGGTGGCATACCTGATCGCCGCGCATCCAGAAACGGCGGAACCGACGGCCCTGCGCGACGCCCTCAAGGCCCAGCTCGCGCCTTTACTGCCCGACTACATGATGCCGGCGCACTGGCTGTTGCTCGAACGCTTCCCCTTGACCCCCAACGGCAAGCTTGACCGCAATGCCTTGCCGCTGCCGGACGCCCAGCAACTGCTGCGAGCCTACGTGGCGCCCGAGGGCGCGCTGGAGCAGGGCATCGCCGCCATCTGGCAAGACGTGCTCAAGCTCGAGCAAGTAGGGCGCGACGACAACTTCTTTGAGCTGGGTGGGCATTCCCTGCTGGCGACGCAAGCGACGGCGCGCCTGCAAATGCAGCAAGGCGCCGCGGTGCCCCTGGACTTGCTGTTCAGCACCGCGTCCCTGGCCGACTACGCCGCGCAACTGGCGGCCCACCTGAGCCCTCACTCCAGCGACGACCTGAGTGAGATGCATGATTTCCTGGCAGACCTGGAGACCCTTTGAATGACTCAGCTCGATAACCTGTCTCTGGTTCAGCGATTCATCCGTTTACCGCTCGCCCAACGGCAAGCGTTCCTGCACAAGCTGCACAGCAAGCACATGAGCCTGGCGGCGTTGCCGATCCCGGCGATGCGCGACGAGTTCGCGACGCTCGACCTGTCCTACGCCCAGGAACGCCAGTGGTTCCTTTGGCAACTGGACCGCCACAGCGCGGCCTACCACGTGCCGACGGCGCTGCGCCTGCGCGGCGCCCTCGACCTGTCGGCGTTGCAACGCAGTTTCGATGCCTTGCTGGCCCGTCACGACGTGCTGCGCACGGTCTTCATCGACAGCCCGGAGGGCCCCCGACAAGTGGTGCAGGCCCACTTGAGCCTGGCGATCGAACCCCAGGTGGTGTCGGGGCCGGCGGATGAGGCTGCGCTCAAGGCCCTGATCGATGATGAAATCGCTGGATTGTTCGACCTGCAACAGGGGCCGCTGCTGCGGGTCAAGCTGCTGCAACTTGCCGCGGACGATCATGTACTGGTGCTGACCCAGCACCACATCATTTGCGACGGTGCGTCGGCGCAGATCATGGTCAATGATCTGGTCCAGCTCTACGCCGCTCACCGCAGCGGTCAAGCGCCGACCCTGGCGCCTTTGCCGGTCCAGTACGCCGACTATGCGATCTGGCAGCGCAAATGGATGGAGGCCGGCGAACTGGAGCGGCAACTGGCCTATTGGACCGAACGGCTGGGGGAGGGCGGAGAAGTCCTGCCGTTGCCAACGGACCGCCCGCGCCCGGCGGTACAGAGCCATCGCGGCGCACGCCTGGACCTGACCGTTGACGCTGGGCTGACCCAGGGCCTGAAGCAATTGGCCCAGCGCGAAGCCTCGACGCTGTTCATGGTCCTGCTGGCGTCGTTCCAGGCCTTGTTGCACCGCTACAGCGGCCAATCGGACATCCGTGTCGGCGTACCGGTGGCCAACCGTAATCGCCCGGAAACCGAAGGCTTGATCGGATTTTTCGTCAACACCCAAGTGCTCAATGCCCAGGTGCGCGGCGACCTGTCTTTCGAACAATTGCTGGCGCAGGCCAAGCAGGCCTCGCTGGGGGCGCAGGCCCATCAAGACCTGCCGTTCGAGCAGTTGGTGCAAGCCCTGGCACCCCAGCGGCAGGCGAGCCACAGCCCGCTGTTCCAAGTGATGTTCAACCACCAGAGCAGCGGCGCGGCCCAGGCCCTGCAACTGCCGGGGCTGCAGGTCGAGAGCCTCGACTGGAGTTCCCACACCGCCCAGTTCGACCTGACCCTCGACACCCACGAAACCCACGGTGAACTGGGCGCATCCCTGAGCTACGCCACTGACCTGTTCGACGCCAGCACCGTTCAGCGCCTGGCCGAACACTGGCTGAACTTGCTGCACGGCATCGTTGCCAATCCCGGCCAACGCATCGGTGAACTGCCGCTGCTGACGGCCACCGAGCACCAGCAACACATCACCCAATGGAACCCGGCCCCGCGCAGCTTCCCGGGCGAGGCCTGCCTGCATCAGCGCATCGCCGAACAGGCGCGCTTGCGTCCCGACGCCATCGCGTTGCGTTTCAACACCCAAACCCTGACCTACGGCGAACTCAACACCCAGGCCAACCGCCGCGCCCATCAGTTGATCGCCCACGGCGTCGGCCCGGATGTACGGGTGGGATTGGCCGTCGAGCGGGGCTTCGACATGCTGGTGGGCCTGCTGGCGATCCTCAAGGCCGGCGGCGCCTACGTGCCGCTGGACCCGACGTATCCCCAGGATCGTCTGGCCTACATGATGCAGGACAGCGGCATTCGCTTGCTGCTGACTCAAGGGGCCCTGGTCGATCAGTTGCCAGTGCCGGAGGCCGTGCAGACGCTGCAGCTGGACGCCGACGTCAGCGCTTTCGCCGACAGCGATCCGCACGTAGCGATGGACGCCGCGAACCTCGCCTACGTGATCTACACCTCCGGTTCCACCGGCAATCCGAAAGGCACCTTGCTGCCGCACCACAACGTGCTGCGCCTGTTCGAGGCCACCGAACCCTGGTTCAACTTCGGCGCGCAGGATGTCTGGAGCCTGTTCCATTCCTACGCGTTCGACTTCTCGGTCTGGGAAATCTTTGGCGCACTGCTCCACGGTGGTGAGTTGCTGATCGTGCCGTATGACGTCAGCCGCTCACCGCAGCAGTTCCATGAACTGCTCTGCGACGCTGGGGTGACGGTGCTCAACCAGACACCGTCGGCGTTCAAGCAACTGATGCACGAAGCCTGCGCCGACTCGCGAAGCAACGCCTTGCGTTACGTGGTGTTCGGCGGCGAGGCGCTGGACGTCAAGTCCCTGCGCCCCTGGTTCGAGCGCTTCGGCGATGCGGCGCCGCAACTGATCAACATGTACGGCATCACCGAAACCACCGTGCACGTGACCTACCGTCCGCTGTCGATAGCGGACCTGGAACAGGACGCCAGCAGCCCGATTGGCGAACCGATTGCCGACCTGTCGTGGTATCTGCTGGACGGCGATTTGAACCCGGTGCCGAAAGGCTGCATCGGTGAGTTGTACGTGGGTCGCGCCGGCCTGGCCCGGGGCTACCTGAATCGTGGCGACCTCACCGCATTGCGGTTCATCCCCGACCCGTTCGGCGAAAGCGGCGCACGGCTGTACCGCACCGGCGACCTGGCGCAGTACCGCAGCGACGGTGTGATCGAGTACATCGGTCGTATTGACCATCAAGTGAAGATCCGCGGTTTCCGCATCGAACTGGGCGAGATCGAAGCGCGCCTGAATGCCTTGGATTCCGTGCGCGAAGCGCTGGTGCTGGCCCAGGAAGGGCCGAGCGGCCAGCAACTGGTGGCTTACGTGATCCCGGCCCACGCCAGCGAAGCTCCAGCCGACCTACGCGAGCAGATCAAGACCCAGCTCAAGGCCGACCTGCCGGACTACATGGTGCCGACGCACCTGTTGTTCCTCGACCAATGGCCACTGACCGCCAACGGCAAGCTCGACCGCAAGGCCTTGCCCGCCGCCGACGCCAGCCAGGTCCAGCAGGCTTACGTGGCGCCGCGAAGTGAACTGGAACAACAGATCGCCGCGATCTGGCAAGACGTGCTCAAGGTCGAGCGGGTCGGCTTGAGCGATAGCTTCTTCGAACTGGGCGGCCACTCGCTGCTGGCGACGCAGATGGTGTCGCGCATTCGCCAGGCCCTCGGCCTGAACCTGCAACTGCGCCAGTTGTTCGAGAACGCCAGCCTTGAGGCTTGTGTGGCGGCGCTGAGGGACGGCGACGTGGCACGGCCCGCGAGCATCCCGCGTCTTTCCCGGGACCAGGCGCCGCTGCCGCTGTCCTACGCCCAGCAACGCCAGTGGTTCCTCTGGCAGATGGAGCCCGACAGCGCGGCGTACCACATTCCGGCGGCGCTGCGGATTCAGGGCGACCTGGACCTGGAGGCTTTGCAGCAGAGTTTCGCCGCCCTGGTGCGGCGCCACGAAAGCCTGCGTACCACCTTCGTCCAGGTCGATGAGCGAGCGTTCCAGGTTATTCACCCACAGATGAACCCGGTGGTAATCCCGCAGATGCTCGACGGCGGCAATGAACAGATCCAGGCCTTCGTCCGCCAGCAGATCGCCCAGCCCTTCGACCTGCAAAACGGCCCGCTGCTGCGGGTCGGCCTGCTGCGGGTGGCGGCCGACGAGCACGTGCTGGTGCTGACCCAGCACCACATCGTCTCCGATGGCTGGTCGATGCAATTGCTGGTGCAGGAACTGATGCAGGGTTATGCCGCGTGCCGCCAGGGTGAGTCCCTGGCATTGGCCGAGCTGCCGATCCAGTACGCCGATTACGCAGTATGGCAACGTCAGTGGATGGACGCTGGTGAGCGGGAACGGCAACTGGCCTACTGGACCGATGTGCTGGGGGGCGAGCAGCCGTTGCTGGCGCTGCCCACCGACCGGCCGCGCCCGACCCGGCAGAGTTTTGCCGGCGCCCGCCTGGCGATCGACTTGCCGCCGGCCTTGGGCCAACAGCTGCGACAGCTGGCCCAGCGCGAAGGCAGCACGCTGTTCATGGTCTTGCTGGCCTCGTTCCAAGCCTTGCTGCACCGCTACAGCGGCCAGTCGGACATTCGTGTCGGCGTGCCCATCGCCAACCGCAACCGGGTGGAAACCGAAGGCCTGATCGGCTTTTTCGTCAACACCCAGGTGCTCAAGGCCGAGGTCGATCCGCAGCAGCGTTTCAGTCAATTGCTGGCGCAGGTCAAACAGGCGGCCATCGGCGCCGAGGCCCATCAGGACCTGCCGTTCGAACAGCTGGTCGAAGCCCTGCGGCCCGAACGCAACCTGAGCCACAGCCCGTTGTTCCAGGTGTTGTACAACCACCAGAGTGTGGCTCGCCAGGCACTGCCGGCGCTGCCCGGTCTGGTGATCAAGGCCCAGGAATGGGAAAGCCAGACTGCCCAGTTCGACCTGACCCTCGACACCCTGGAAGCCGAGGGTGAACTGGGTGCGGCACTGACTTATGCCACTGACTTGTTCGACGCCAGCACCGTGCAGCGCCTGGCCGAACACTGGCTGAACTTGCTGCACGGCATCGTCGCCAATCCCGGCCAACGCATCGGCGAACTGCCGTTGCTGACGGCCGCCGAGCACCAGCAACACATCACCCAATGGAACCCGGCGCCACGCAGCTTCCCGGGCGAGGCCTGCCTGCATCAGCGCATCGCCGAACAGGCGCGCTTGCGTCCCGACGCCATCGCGTTGCGTTGCAACGCCCAAACCCTGACCTACGGTGAACTCAACGCCCAGGCCAACCGCCGCGCCCATCAGTTGATCGCCCACGGCGTCGGCCCGGATGTGCTGGTGGGATTGGCCGCCGAGCGGGGCTTCGACATGCTGGTGGGCTTGCTGGCGATCCTCAAGGCCGGCGGCGCCTACGTGCCGCTGGACCCGACGTATCCCCAGGATCGTCTGGCCTACATGATGCAGGACAGCGGCATTCGCTTGCTGCTGACCCAAGCGGCCCTGGTCGATCAGTTGCCAGTGCCGGAGGGCGTGCAGACGCTGCTGCTGGACGCCGACGTCAGCGCTTTCACCGACAGCGATCCGCAGGTGGCGATGGACGCTGCGAACCTCGCCTACGTGATCTACACCTCCGGTTCCACCGGCAATCCGAAAGGCACCTTGCTGCCGCACCGCAACGTGCTGCGCCTGTTCGAGGCCACCGAACCCTGGTTCAACTTCGGCGCGGAGGATGTCTGGAGCCTGTTCCATTCCTATGCGTTTGACTTCTCGGTCTGGGAAATCTTTGGCGCACTGCTCCACGGTGGTGAGTTGCTGATCGTGCCGTATGACGTCAGCCGCTCACCGCAGCAGTTCCATGAACTGCTCTGCGACGCTGGGGTGACGGTGCTCAACCAGACACCGTCGGCGTTCAAGCAACTGATGCACGAAGCCTGCGCCGACTCGCGAAGCAACGCCTTGCGTTACGTGGTGTTCGGCGGCGAGGCGCTGGACGTCAAGTCCCTGCGCCCCTGGTTCGAGCGCTTCGGCGATGCGGCGCCGCAACTGATCAACATGTACGGCATCACCGAAACCACCGTGCACGTGACCTACCGTCCGCTGTCGATAGCGGACCTGGAACAGGACGCCAGCAGCCCGATTGGCGAACCGATTGCCGACCTGTCGTGGTATCTGCTGGACGGCGATTTGAACCCGGTGCCGAAAGGCTGCATCGGTGAGTTGTACGTGGGTCGCGCCGGCCTGGCCCGGGGCTACCTGAATCGTGGCGACCTCACCGCATTGCGGTTCATCCCCGACCCGTTCGGCGAAAGCGGCGCACGGCTGTACCGCACCGGCGACCTGGCGCAGTACCGCAGCGACGGTGTGATCGAGTACATCGGTCGTATTGACCATCAAGTGAAGATCCGCGGTTTCCGCATCGAACTGGGCGAGATCGAAGCGCGCCTGAACGCCTTGGCTTCGGTGCGCGAAGCGTTGGTGCTGGCCCAGGAAGGGCCGAGCGGCCAGCAACTGGTGGCTTACGTGATCCCGGCCCACGCCACCGAAGCCCCAGCCGACCTACGCGAGCAGATCAAGACTCAACTCAAAGCCGACCTGCCGGACTACATGGTGCCGACGCACCTGCTGTTCCTCGACCAATGGCCTTTGACCGCCAACGGCAAGCTCGACCGCAAGGCCTTGCCCACCGCCGACGCCAGCCAGGTCCAGCAGGATTACGTGGCGCCACGAAGCGAGCTGGAACAACAGATCGCGGCGATCTGGCAAGACGTGCTCAAGGTCGAGCGGGTCGGCTTGAGCGATAACTTCTTCGAGTTGGGCGGCGACTCGATTGTCTCCATCCAAGTGGTCAGCCGCGCCCGCCAGGCGGGCATCCGCTTTACCCCTAAAGACTTGTTCCAGCACCAGACTGTGCAGGCGCTGGCAGGTGTCGCCCAGGTCGGTGGGGAAGCGTCGGCAATCGATCAGGCGCCGGCCGAAGGGTCGACGCCGCTGTTGCCGATTCAACAGGCGTTTTTCGCCGAGGCGATTCCCCAGCGTCACCATTACAACCAGTCGGTGCTGTTGCAACCGGCCAGTGCGCTGCAAGCATCTTTGGTGGAGCAGGCTTTGCAGGCGTTGGTGCTGCACCACGACGCCTTGCGTTTGTCCTTCAGTGAAACCGCCGAAGGTTGGCGCGCCGAGCACCGTGAGGTGGCGGCGCAACAGCAAGCTTGGGCGAACGACGGTTTGCTGTGGCAGTGTGACGTGGCTGATGCCAGCGCGCTGGAAACCCTCGCCAATCAGGCCCAGCGCAGCCTCGACCTGCACGCCGGGCCGCTGTTGCGCGGCGTCCTGGCGACCTTGGCCGATGGCAGCCAGCGCCTGTTGCTGGTGGTCCATCACCTGGCGGTGGACGGTGTGTCGTGGCGAATCCTGTTCGACGACCTGCAAACCGCCTACCAGCAGTTGCTCGCCGGCCAACGGCTGCAACTGCCGGCCAAGACCAGCTCGGTCAAGGTGTTTGCCGAGCAGTTGCAGGCCCACGCCCGCAGCGCGCAATTGCAGCTGCAATTGGCCTACTGGCAAGGGCAACTGCACGACGCCCCGACCGACCTGCCGTGCCTCGACCCCGAGGCGATCGGGCAAAACCATGAGGCCGTCACCGTTCATACACGGCTCGACGCGCACTTGACCCGGCAGTTGCTGCAAGAGGCGCCGGCGGCCTATCGCACCCAGGTCAACGACCTGTTGCTCACGGCCCTGGCCCGGGTGATCTGCCGCTGGACCGGTCACGACAGCCTGTTGCTGCAGCTCGAAGGCCATGGCCGCGAAGAGCTGTTCGCCAATGTCGACCTGACCCGCACGGTGGGGTGGTTCACCAGCCTGTTCCCGGTGCGGTTGTCGCCGGCCGTCGAACTGGCGGACTCGATCAAGTCGATCAAGCAGGGGCTGCGGACGATTCCCGACAAAGGCGTGGGTTTCGGTGCGCTGCGTTACCTGGGCGACGACGCCAGCCGGGCGGCCCTGGAAGCACTGCCGGTGCCGCGCATCACGTTCAACTACCTCGGTCAGTTCGACGGCAGTTTCGATCAGGACCAAGGCGCGCTGTTCAGCCCGGCCAGCGAAAGCGCCGGTGACGAGCAAAGCCCGCTGACCACCCTGGGCAACTGGCTGACGCTCAACGGCCAGGTATTCGATGGCGCGCTGCGGTTGGGCTGGACGTTCAGCCCGCGACAGTTCGAGCCGGCGACCATCCAGCAATTGGCCGATGACTACGCCAGCGAGCTGGCGCTGTTGATCGCCCATTGCTGCGACCCGACGAACCAGGGCATGACGCCGACGGATTTCCCCCTGGCCGGCCTGACCCAGGCGCAACTCGATGGCCTGGCGCTGTCGGCGCGCGGCGTGGAAGACCTTTACCCGCTGGCACCGATGCAGCAGGGCATGTTGTTCCACAGCCTCTACGAGGCGGGCAGCGGCCAGTACATCAACCAGATGCGCCTGGACATCGAAGGCCTCGACCCACGGCGTTTCGAGGCCGCCTGGCAAGCGGCGGTCGATGCCCATGACATTCTGCGCAGCAGTTTTATCTGGCAGGGCAGCGAGCGCCCGGTGCAGGTGGTGCACAAGCAGGTGCGCGTGCCGTTCGCTTCCCTGGACTGGAGCGCCCGCGCCGATGCCAGCCAGGCCCTGGACGCGCTGGCGGATGCCGAACGCGAGGAGGGCTTCGACCTGGCCTGCGCGCCGTTACTGCGCCTGGTGCTGGTGCACACGGGTGAGCAGCGTTATCACCTGATCTACACCCATCACCACATCCTGATGGATGGCTGGAGCAACTCGCAGTTGCTCGGCGAGGTGCTGCAACGCTATGACGGCCAGGCCCTGCCGCGCCCGGCCGGGCGCTATCGGGACTACATCGCCTGGCTGCAAGGCCGCGACGCCCAGGCCAGCGAAACCTTCTGGCTGGCGCAACTGCAACCCCTGGAGGCGCCGACGCGTCTGGCCGAGACCCGTTTTGCGCCGCTGCAATCGGCGCTGGAAAGCAGCCACGCCAGTCACTATCACCACCTGACGCCGGAGCAGACCCAACGCCTGGGCGAGTTCGCCCGCCAGCAGAAAGTCACCCTCAACACCGTCGTCCAGGCGACCTGGCTGTTGCTGCTGCAGCACTACACCGGCCACGCCACCGTGGCCTTCGGCGCCACCGTGTCGGGGCGTCCGAGCGAGCTCAAGGGCGTCGAGCAGCAGATCGGCCTGTTCATCAACACCTTGCCGGTCATCGCCAGCCCGCGTCCGGAGCAAGCGCTGAGCGAGCTGCTGCTACAGGTCCAGGGCCAGAACGTGGCCTTGCGCGAGCACGAACATACGCCGCTGTTCGAGATCCAGCGCTGGGCCGGGCAGGGCGGCGACGGTTTGTTCGACACCTTGCTGGTGTTCGAAAACTACCCCGTGTCCCAGGCCCTGCAAGAGCAGGCGCCCTCGGGCTTGAGCTTCGGCAGCGTGGCCAGCCAGGAACAGACTAATTTCCCGTTGACCCTGGCCGTCAATCTAACTGACATCCTGAGCCTGCACTTCACCTATGCCCATGCTGCTTTCCCTACACACACCGTCGAGCGCCTGGCTGAGCAGGTGGCACACGTGCTCGCGCAGATGGTGAGCCTGCCGGCTGGCGGTTGCGTGGGCGACATCCAACTGCTGGATGCGACGACCCGCGACAGGCTGCTGGGCGACTGGAACGCCACGTCGGTGGCGGAGCCGCCTCGGCGCCTGGTCCATCAATGGATCGAGGCCCAGGCCCAAAGCAGCCCGGACGCGGTCGCCCTGGTCAGCGAGCAGGAAACGCTCACTTACGCCGAGCTCAATGCCCGGGCCAATCGCCTGGCCCATGGCTTGATCGAACGCGGCATTGGCCCCGATGTATTGGTGGGCCTGGCGTTGTCGCGCAGCGTGCAGATGGTCGTCGGCTTGCTGGCGGTGCTCAAGGCCGGTGGCGCCTACGTGCCGCTGGACCCGGCCTATCCCCGGGATCGCCTGGCGTACATGGTCGAGGACAGCGGCATCGCCTTGCTGCTCACCGAAACCGAGGTGCTGCCGCTGTTCGGCGACGCTGCCGTGGCCGCGCTGCTGTTGGATCAACCCGGGCAATGGCTGGCCGGCTACAGCGAGCGCGACCCTGGCGTGGTCATCGACGGCGAAAACCTCGCTTATGTGATCTACACCTCCGGCTCCACCGGCAAGCCCAAGGGCGTGACCTTGCGCCATGCCGCCCTGAGCAACCACATGGCGTGGATGCAAGGTTGCTTGAAACTGACGGCCGCCGACCGCGTCCTGCAAAAAACCGCGATCAGTTTCGATGCCTCGGTCTGGGAGTTCTGGCTGCCGTTGATGAGCGGCGCGCAACTGGTGCTCGCCAACCCGCACCTGAACCTCGACCTGACCACCCTCTGGGCCGACGTGGCGCGGTGGCGCATCAGCGTGCTGCAAATGGCGCCGTCGCTGTTGCAGGCCTTGCTGCCAGTGGCGACCCGCGAACAGCTGGCCTCCCTGCGCCTGTTGCTGTGCGGTGGCGAAGCCCTCAGCGCGCACCTGTCGCGCCAGGTCATGGCGCTGTTCGAGGGTGAACTGCGCAACCTGTATGGCCCGACCGAAGCGACCATCGACACCAGCAGCCATGCCGTGGTGCGCGACAGCGAGGACGACGCCGAGCGAATCATCGCCATTGGTCGTCCCATCGATAACGTGCGCACCTACGTGCTGGATGCGGCATTGCAGCCTTGCGCCGTGGGCGCCGTCGGCGAGTTGCACATCGCCGGTGATTCCCTGGCCCGTGGTTACCACCAGCGACCGGCCCTGAGCGCCGAGCGCTTCATTCCCGATCCCTTCGCCCCCGTTGCGGGCGGTCGCCTGTATCGCACCGGTGACCTGGCGCGTTATGGCGCGGACGGGGTGATCGAGTACCTCGGCCGGATCGACCATCAAGTGAAGATCCGTGGCCTGCGCATCGAGCTGGGGGAAATCGAAGCGCGCCTGCAGGCCGATGCCGAGGTGCGCGATGCGGTGGTGCTGGCGCGGGACGACGTGAGCGGACCGAACCTGGTGGCCTATCTGGTCGGCCAGGACGGCTCCCTGGATTCGGCCAGCCTGGGCGACCGACTCAAGGCGCGCCTGGCGGCCCAGGTGCCGGACTTCATGGTGCCGACCCATTGGGTCTGCCTCGACCGCTTGCCGCTGACCCCTAACGGCAAGCTCGATCGCAAGGCCTTGCCGGCACCGGACACCCGTGCCCTGCAATCGGCTTACCTGGCGCCCCGGAGCGACCTGGAATGCCAGGTCGCGGCGATCTGGCAAGACGTGCTCAAGGTCGAGCAGGTCGGGCTGGGCGACGACTTCTTCGAGCTGGGCGGGCATTCGCTGCTGGTGGTGAGCGTGGTCTCGCGCCTGCAACTGGAACTGGGCCTGACCTTGACCCCGCAACTGATTTTCCAATTCCCGGTACTCGGCGCGTTCGTGGCGCAACTCGAGCCTGCCGGCGAACCCATGAGTACGTCGAAATTGAGCAAGCTTGAAGCGCTGCTCGATGAATTTGAGGAGGTTTGATGGACACCGCTGTCGCACAACGTATTGCCAGGCGCTTCATAACGCTGCCGCTGGAAAAACGTCGCTTGTACTTGCAGAAAATGCTCGAAGAGAACGTTTCCCCGGCGAACCTGCCCATTGCGCCTGTCAGTGCCGAGTTCGACACGTTGTCGCTGTCGTTTGCCCAGGAACGC
Source organism: Pseudomonas sp. Z1-12 (assembly GCF_051132015.1). Taxonomy (NCBI): domain Bacteria; kingdom Pseudomonadati; phylum Pseudomonadota; class Gammaproteobacteria; order Pseudomonadales; family Pseudomonadaceae; genus Pseudomonas; species Pseudomonas sp. Z1-12. The sequence continues at coordinate 4,719,687 of NZ_CP071647.1, read as the reverse complement.
CAATGGTTCCTCTGGCAGTTGGACCCCGACAGCGCGGCCTATCACATGCCCACGGCCCTGCGCTTGCGCGGGCCGCTGGACATCGCTGCGCTGGAGCAGAGTTTCACGGCGTTGGTGGCGCGTCACGAAAGCCTGCGCACCACCTTCCAGATCCATGGCGAGCAGGTCGTGCAGCACGTGCATGCAGCGGCGCCGGTGCGTTTGCAGGCCGACACCCTGGAACCATTGCCGGACGAGACGCAGCTGCGCCGGTTGATCGAAGCAGAAACCCGCCAGCTCTTCGACCTGCAACAGGGGCCGCTGCTGCGTACGCGCCTGCTGCGGTTGGCGGCGGATGACCATGTGCTGATCGTGACCTTGCACCACATCGTTGCCGATGGCTGGTCGATGCAGGTGATAGTCGAGGAATTGGTCAACGGCTACGCCGCCTTCAGCCAGGGCCGCGCGCTGGAACTACCGGCGCTGCCGATCCAGTACGCCGACTATGCCATCTGGCAACGGCACTGGATGGAAGCGGGCGAGCGCGAACGCCAGTTGGAATACTGGACCGCACGCTTGGGGGGCCAGCAACCGGTGCTGGAGCTGCCGACCGACTTCCCCCGTCCGGCGGTGATGAGCTATCGCGGCGCGCGGCTGGAGCTCGCCATCGACGCGGTACTGGCCGGCGATCTCAAGCACATGGCCCAGCGTGAGGGCGTCAGCCTGTTCATGATTTTGCTGGCCTCGTTCCAGGCGCTGCTGCATCGCTACAGCGGCCAGAACGACATCCGCGTCGGCGTGCCGACGGCCAACCGCAACCGGGTCGAGACCGAGCGCCTGATCGGCTTTTTCGTCAATACCCAGGTGCTCGACAGCGATGTGCAGAGCGAGGATGCGTTTGGCGCCTTGCTGCAACAAGTGAAACAGACAGCCCTGGGCGCCCAGGCTCACCAGGAGCTGCCGTTCGAACAATTGGTCGAAGCGTTGCAGCCTGAGCGCAACCTGAGCCACAGCCCGCTGTTCCAAGTGATGTTCAACCACCGGACCCAAGGCCCGGCGGGCGAGGGGCCGGTCGGTGCGTTGCAAGTCGAGGGGCTGAGCTGGGACTCGCACACGGCACAATTCGACCTGACCCTGGAAACCGTCGAGCATGGCGAAGGCCTTTCGGCTGCACTGATTTATGCCACCGACCTGTTTGGTGCCGAGACGATTGCGCGCATGGCCGGGCATTGGCAGAACCTGTTGCGCGCCATCGTGGCCGACCCGGCACAGCGCATCGGTGAATTGCCGTTGCTCGACGCGGCCGAGCGCCAGGCCTTGCTCGACGACGGCCAGCGCACCGCGGTGCCGGCGCCCGAGGCGAGTTTTGTCCACCGACTATTCGAGCGACAAGCGGCGCGCACCCCGGACGCCCCGGCGCTGGTGATCGACGGCGAGCGCTGGAGCTACGGCCAACTCAATGCCCGGGCCAATCAACTGGCGGGGAAACTGCAGAGCCTCGGCGTGACATCCGATGTCCTGGTGGGCATTGCCGTGGAGCGCAGCGCGCACATGGTGGTGGGCCTGCTGGCGATCCTCAAGGCCGGCGGCGCCTACTTGCCGCTGGACCCGGCGTTCCCCCAGGACCGCCTGGCGTACATGATCGAAGACAGCGGCATCGAGCTGCTGCTGACCCAACGCTCGTTGCTCGACCAGCTACCGCTGTCCTGTGGGAGCGAGCTTGCTCGCGATGGCGGTGGTTCAGTGAATGACGATGTTGGGTGTGCCGACGCTATCGCGAGCAAGCTCGCTCCCACAGGGGGCGGGGTTGGCGTTAAGACATTGGTATTGGACCAGGAAGGCGACTGGCTCGACGGCTATAGCAGCGAGGCGCCGGCGACGCGCCTGGATGCAGAACACCTGGCTTACGCGATCTACACCTCCGGCTCCACCGGCAAGCCCAAGGGCGTCATGGTGCGCCACGGCGCGCTGACCAACTTCGTCGCGAGCATGGCCAAGGCACCGGGCATGACGGCCCAGGATCGGGCGTTGTCGCTGACCACGTTCTCGTTCGATATATTCGGCCTGGAAATCTACGTGCCGCTGATGGTCGGCGCATGCATCGTGCTGACCGGCCAACACGTCGCCCAGGACCCATACGCGGTATTGGCATTGATCGCGGCCGAGCAGGTCAATGTGCTGCAAGCCACGCCGTCGACCTGGCGCATGTTGCTGGACAATGAAAACGCCCAGGGTCTGCGCGGCTGCAAATGCCTGTGCGGGGGCGAGGCGCTGCCCCGGGAACTGGCCGTGCGCATGCTCGCTCTCGGCGGTGAAGTGTGGAACCTCTATGGCCCGACGGAAACCACCATCTGGTCGGCCTTGCACCCGTTGCAAACCCAGGCCGCGCAACCGTGGCTCGGCGGGCCCATCGACAACACCACGCTGTACATCGTCGGTGCCGACCTGATGCCGGTGCCTTATGGCGTGGCCGGGGAATTGCTGATCGGCGGCCAGGGCCTGGCCCGTGGTTATTTCCAGCGCCCGGCGCTGACCGCCGAACGCTTCGTGCCCCATCCGTTTGTCGCCGGCGAGCGCCTGTATCGCACCGGTGACCTGGCGCGCCAGCGTGCCGACGGGATCCTCGAATACCTCGGGCGCATCGACCATCAAGTGAAGATCCGCGGCTTTCGCATCGAGCTGGGAGAGATCGAGGCGCGCCTGCTGGAACAGGACAGCGTGCGCGAAGCGGCGGTGCTGGCCCAGGACGCGCCGGGCGGCCAGGCGTTGGTGGCGTACATCGTGCCGAGCACAGAACTGAGCGACCTGGACGCCACCGCCCAGAGCGGCCTGCGCGACAGCCTCACCACACGGCTCAAGATCAACCTGCCCGACTACATGGTGCCGTCCCACGTGGTGCTGTTGCCGCGCTTCCCGCTGACGCCCAACGGCAAGCTGGACCGCAAGCAATTGCCCAAGCCCGATGCCAGCCAATGGCAGAAAACCTATGTCGCGCCGCAGACGCCCACGCAGCAGGCAGTGGCGGCGATCTGGGCCGATATCCTCAAGGTCCAGCGGGTCGGCCTGGACGACAGTTTCTTTGAACTGGGTGGCCACTCCTTGCTGGCGACCCAGGTGATGTCACGGATTCGCCAGCAACTGAATATTCAGGTGCCGTTGCGCCTGTTGTTCGCCCATCACAGCCTGCGGGCGTTTGTCGAGGCCATGGGCACGGCATCGGCGCACGATGAAGCGAGCATCCCACGCATTGCTCGCGACCAGCCGCTGGCGCTCTCTTTTGCCCAGCAACGGCAGTGGTTCCTCTGGCAACTGGAACCCACCAGCAGCGCCTATCACATTCCCACAGCGCTGCGTTTGCGCGGTGCCCTCGACCGTGCCGCGCTGCAACAGAGCTTCGATGCGCTGGTGGCGCGTCATGAGAGCCTGCGGACCCGTTTCGTGCTCGACAACGAGCGCCCCCTGCAAGTGATCGACGAACCGGCGCCGCTGGCCCTGGCGGTCGAATCAATCGACGCCACTGTCGATGACCAGGCCTTGCGTGGCTTGATCGAAGCCGAAACCCGGCAGTTGTTCGATTTGCAGCGCGGCCCGTTGCTGCGGGTCAAGTGGCTGCAACTGGGCGCTGATGATCATGTGCTGATCCTGACCCAGCACCACATCGTCTCCGATGCCTGGTCGATGCAGATCATGGTCGACGACCTGCTGCAGTTGTACGCAGGTTTCAGCCAGGGCCAGGCCGTGGAACTGGCGCCGCTGCCGATCCAGTACGCCGACTACGCGCTCTGGCAGCGGCAATGGCTGGCGGCGGGGGAGCAGCAGCGTCAACTCGATTACTGGATCGAGCAGTTGGGTGGCGAGCAACCGATTCTCGAACTGCCGACCGACCATCCGCGCCCGGCCCAGCAAAGTCATCGCGGCGCACGGCTGCCCATCGTCATCGAACCGGCGTTGGCCGAAGGCCTCAAGCGCCTGGCCCAGCAGCACAACAGCACGCTGTTCATGCTCTTGCTCGCGGGCTTGCAGACCTTGTTGCACCGCTACAGCGGCCAGGACGACATCCGCGTCGGCGTGCCGATTGCCAACCGTAACCGGGTGGAAACCGAGCGCCTGCTGGGCTTCTTCGTCAACACCCAGGTGCTCAAGGCCGACATCGACGGCAACCTGCGATTCGACCAGTTGCTCGATCAGGTCAAGCAACGCGCATTGGGTGCCCAGGCCCACCAGGACCTGCCATTTGAACAACTGGTGGAGCGGCTGGAGCCAGCGCGCAACCTGAGCCACACGCCGCTGTTCCAGGTGATGTTCAACCATGCCAGCGATGCCCGCCGGGACCTGTCGGCGTTGCCGGGCCTGAAGCTGGAGCAACTGACCTGGGATGCAGGCACCGCCCAGTTCGACCTGACTCTGGACACTTTTGAATATGCCGATGGCCTCAGCGCCGCGCTGACTTATGCCAGCGACCTGTTCGAGCCGAGCACCATCGCCCGCCTCGGCGAGCACTGGCTGAACCTGTTGCGCGCCATCGTCGCCAACCCGACCCAGCGCATCGCCGAACTGCCGATGCTGGACGGGGCGCAGCGGCGCCTGATTGTCGAGGACTGGAACCGCACCTTCGCCGATTACCCGAACCATCTCCCGGTGCATCAGTTGATCGAAGCCCAGGTCGAGCGTGACCCCCACGCCGAGGCGCTGGTGTTCGAAGGGCAGTCGCTGAGCTATGCCCAGCTCAACGCCCGCGCCAACCAGTTGGCCCACGCCTTGATCGCCCGCGGCGTCGGCCCGGATGTGCTGGTGGGCATCTCGGTGCAGCGCAGCGTGGAAATGGTCGTTGGCCTGCTGGCGATCCTCAAGGCCGGCGGCGCCTACGTGCCGCTGGACCCGGACTACCCGCCGGAGCGCCTGGCCTACATGATCGAGGACAGTGGCATCGAGTTGCTGCTGACCCAAGGCTCATTGCTCAACCCGCTACCCCTGTCCTGTGGGAGCGAGCTTGCTCGCGATAGCGGTGGTTCAGTTGAAGGTGAGGGCCTCATCGCGAGCAAGCTCGCTCCCACAGGGAGGGGTGGCGTCAAGACGCTGGTGCTGGATGGGGATGACGACTGGCTGCGAGACAACGCCACCGACAACCCACCACGCCGGGCCGTCGCCGAGAACCTCGCCTACGTGATCTACACCTCCGGCTCCACCGGCAAGCCCAAGGGCGCCGGCAACAGCCATGGCGCGCTGACCAACCGCTTGTGCTGGATGCAACAGGCCTATGGCCTGGGGGCCGGTGACAGCGTCCTGCAGAAGACGCCGTTCAGTTTCGACGTGTCGGTCTGGGAGTTCTTCTGGCCGTTGATGACCGGCGTGCGCCTGGTTGTCGCGGCACCGGGCGATCATCGCGATCCGCAAAAACTGGTCAGCCTGATCGAACGGGAAACCATTACCACCCTGCATTTCGTGCCGTCGATGCTGCAAGCGTTTGTGCTCGACGCCAACGTCAGCCGTTGCACCAGCCTGGCTCGCATCGTCTGCAGCGGCGAAGCCCTGCCGGTGGATGCCCAGCAGCAGGTGTTCGCCAAGTTGCCCAATGCCCGGCTGTATAACCTCTACGGTCCGACCGAAGCGGCCATCGACGTGACCCATTGGACCTGCCGCGACGAAGGGCGCGATGCGGTGCCGATTGGCGAGCCGATTGCCAACCTGATGACCTACATCCTCGACGATGAACTGAACCCGGTGCCGAGCGGCGTCAACGGCGAGCTGTACCTCAGCGGCCAGGGCCTGGCCCGCGGTTATCATCGCCGTCCCGAACTGACCGCCGAGCGTTTCGTCGCCAGCCCGTTCGTGGCCGGCGAACGGCTGTACCGCACCGGCGACCTGGCGCGTTATCGCCCGGACGGGGTGATCGACTACATCGGTCGGATCGACCATCAGGTGAAAGTCCGCGGGTTCCGTATCGAGTTGGGGGAAATCGAAGCACGTTTGCTCGAACACGGGGCGGTGCGCGAAGCGGTGGTGGTGGCCCAGGACAGCCGCAGCGGCAAGGTGCTGAGTGGCTACGTGGTCGCCCAGGCCGAGGCAACCGGCGCTTGGTCGCAATTGCGTGAAGCGCTCCTGGGCCATTTGCGCCTGAGCCTGCCGGAACACATGGTGCCGACGCACCTGACCCGCCTGGAACACATGCCACTGAGCCCGAACGGCAAGCTCGACCGCAAGGCGCTACCGGCGCCGGACCTGGCCGAGCGCCAAGAGGCGTTCACCGCACCGGTCAACGCCATCGAGCGGGCGCTGGTGGAGATTTGGCAAGGGGTGCTCGGCGCCGAGCGGGTGGGCACCGCCGACAACTTCTTCGCCCTGGGCGGCGACTCGATCAACTCGATCCAGGTGGTCAGCCGGGCGCGTGCCCAAGGCATTGGCCTGACCCCCAAGGACCTGTTCCTGCACCAGAACATCCAGGCCCTGGCGCGGGTCGCCACCGCCACCGACGAAGGGCTGATCGACCAGGGGCCGGTCACCGGCGACAGCCTGTTGGTGCCGATGCAGCACTGGTTCTTCGCCAGTGACATCCCGCATCGAGACCACTGGAACCAATCGGTCCTGCTGACCCCGCGCGAACCGCTGGACATCGCGCACCTGCAACAGGCCCTCGCTCACGTGGTGGCCCATCACGATGCCTTGCGCCTGCGGTTCACCCAAGCCGACGATGGCCGTTGGCGCGCCAGCCACCAGGCCATGGATGAGCAGCCCCTGGAGATCTGGCAGCGCACTGCGCAGGATGCCACCGAGATCGTCGCCATCGCCGACCAGGCGCAACGTAGCCTCGACCTGCAACACGGCCCGTTGCTGCGTTGCAGCCTGATCGCGGTGCAGGACGGCAGTGCGCGCCTGCACCTGGCGATTCATCACCTGGTCATGGACGGCGTGTCGTGGCGGGTGCTGCTGGAAGACCTGCAAAACGTCTATCGCCAATTGCGGACGAACCAGGCGCCGACCTTGCCGGGCAAGTCCACGGCGTTCAAGGCCTGGGCCGCCCGGTTGCAGGACTACGCCCACAGCGAAACCCTGAACAAGGAACTGGATTACTGGGTCGGGCAACTGGACCAGCCCTTGCCGCCATTGCCACGGGCCCGTCCCGAGGGCAGCCAGGCTGCGGTCCATGGCCGTTCGGTGAGCACGCGCCTGGATGCCAACCAGACCCAGCGTTTGCTCAAGCAAGCGCCGACGGCCTATCGCACCCAGGTCAACGATTTGCTGCTCAGCGCATTGGCGCAAGTGGTCTGCCAATGGACCGGGCAACCGGCCTGCCTGGTGCAACTCGAAGGCCATGGCCGCGAAGAGCTGTTCGAGGGCGTTGACCTGAGTCGCACCGTCGGTTGGTTCACCAGCCTGTTCCCGGTGTTGCTGACGCCGGCGAGCGACCCGGCCGAGTCGATCAAGCGGATCAAGGAACAACTGCGCGCAGTGCCGAACAAGGGCTTGGGCTACGGCGTCCTGCGTTACCTGGGCGCCGAAGCGGTCCAGCAACGGCTGGCAAAACTGCCGCCAGCGCGCATCACCTTCAACTACCTGGGGCAGTTCGACCAGAGCTTCGATGAACAGGCGCTGTTCGTGCCGAGTGAGGAGCGCAGTGGCGCAGGGCACGGCGACGATGTGGCGCTGGGCAACTGGCTGACCATCGACGGGCGGATTTTCAACGGCCAGTTGTCCCTCGATTGGACCTTCAGTGGCGATGTCTTCGACGAGGCCACGCTCCAGCAGTTGGCCGATGCCTACGCGGTGGCGTTGCAGCAACTGATCGACCATTGCTGCACCGACGGGCACCTGGGCCTGACACCTTCCGACTTCCCGCTGGCGCGCCTGAGCCAGGCGCAACTCAACGGCCTGCCGGTGCCGGTGGCGCAGGTGGAGGACATCTATCCACTGTCGCCGATGCAGGACGGCATGTTGTTCCACACCCTGGCCGACGACAGCTCCGGCTTGTACATCAACCAGATCAGCCTGCCGGTGCATGGCCTGGACACGGAGCGTTTCGCCCGGGCCTGGACCTCGGTAATCGAGCGCGAGGACATCCTGCGCACCAGTTTCCACTGGCAGGATGGCTTGAGCGCGCCGGTGCAAATCGTCCATCGCCACGTTGAATTGCCGCTGCAGGTCGAAGACTGGCGTGGACAGGACATCAGCGAGCAGGCGATCAGCGCCCGGGCGACCGCCGACTACCTGGCCGGTTTCGACTTGAGCCGCGCGCCCCTGCAACGGGTGCTGTTGCTGCGCCTGGAAGATGATCGCTACCAGATGATCTGGACCTGCCACCACATCCTCATGGATGGGTGGAGCAGTTCGCGGTTGTTCGGTGAAGTGCTGCAATTCTACGCCCACGGGCAGGTGCCCAACCGCAATGGTCGCTATCGCGAGTTCATCGAATGGCTGCAACGCCAGGACCAGGGTGCGCTGGAACGCTTCTGGCGCAGCCGCCTCGATACCCTGGAGCAGGCGACCTCCCTCAACCAGGCGATGTTCCCGCGTCACGCCGAGGCACTGCCGGGGCACGAGGCGTTGTATTCGCGCTGGGACGTGACGCAAACCGCTCGCCTGCAACAGGCCTGCCGCGCCTTGCAGATCACCCCCAATACCTTGATCCAAGGGGCGTGGCTGTTGTTGCTGCAACGCTTTACCGGGCAGGACACCGTGGTCTTCGGCGCCACCGTCGCCGGGCGTCCGGCGGGGCTGGTCAACGCCGATAACATTCTCGGCCTGTTCATCAACACCTTGCCGGTGATCCAGACCCTGGATCCCGAGCAGCCACTGGATCAATGGCTGCAACAGTTGCAGGCCTACAACCTGGACCTGCGTGAGCATTCCCATGCGCCACTGGCGGACATCCAGCGCTGGTCGGGCCTCGGCGGGCAGGGCTTGTTCGACAGCATCATCGTGTTCGAGAACTACCCCATCGACGAACGCCTGGGCGAGCAGCAGGACACCGGCCTGAGCTTCGGCGAGTCGCGTAACCATGACGTGACCAACTTCCCGATGGACCTGGCGGTCAACCTGGGCGAAACGCTGTCCATCGAGTATCTGTTCCTGCGCAACGCCTTCAGTGTCGAAGCGGTGGAACGCATCCGCCGGACGATGGAAGACACCCTGGAAGCGATGATCCATGCACCCCACGCGTGCCTGGGCAATTTGCAGCGCTTGTCGGTGGAACAATGGCAGGCCTTCGAACAATGGAGCGCGGCGCCGAACGGCTGCTATCAGCCGCAGCAGTTGCCGGAGCTGATTGGCCGGCATGCCCGGTCGCGTCCGCTGGCCACGGCGCTGGTGTGTGGCGACGATTCGTTGAGTTACGGCGAACTGGAGCGCCGGGCCAACCGCCTGGCCCACCGCTTGATCGAACTCGGCGCCGGCCCGGAAGTGGTGGTCGGCGTGGCTTTGGAGCGCTCGGTGGACATGGTCGTGGCGCTGCTGGCGGTGATGAAAAGCGGCTCGGCGTATGTGCCGCTGGACATCGATTATCCACCCGAGCGCCTGGCGTTCATGATCGACGATTCGGCCATGGCGCTGTTGCTGACCCACAGCCGGGTACAGGGGCGCTTGCCGGATCTCGACGGTTTGCCGCGCCTGGCCATCGACGGTTTCGACAGCCATGGCTACAGCGACTTGCCGCCGCGCAGCGGTTTGCTCGACGGCAACCTGGCCTACCTGATCTACACCTCGGGTTCCACCGGTCGACCCAAGGGTGTCGCCGTGGCGCACGGGCCGATGAGCATGCACTGCCAGGCCATCGCCGGGCTGTATGACATGGACGAGGACACTCGTGAGCTGCACTTCATGTCGTTCGCCTTCGACGGTGCCCATGAACGCTGGTTGAGCACGTTGTTCAGCGGCGGCACCCTGGTGATTCGCGACGGCGCACTGTGGACACCGGAGCAGACCTTCGACGCCTTGCACCGCCATGGCATTACCATCGCCTGCTTCCCGCCGGCCTACCTCAAGCAACTGGCCGAATACGTCGCCCACAGCCAACTGGCGCCACCGCCGGTGCGGGTGTACTGCTTCGGCGGCGATGCGGTGCCGGACCAGACCTTCGAGCAAGTGAAGGCGGCGCTGCGCCCGCAATTCTTCACCAACGGCTACGGCCCGACGGAAACCGTGGTCACACCTATGCTGTGGAAGGTGCCGGCCAGCCAACGTTGCGAGGCCGCCTACGCGCCGATCGGGCGTGCGGTGGGCGAGCGCGCCTTGTATGTGCTCGACGACCACCTCAACCCGTTGCCGCCGGGCATTGCCGGCGAGTTGTACATCGGTGGCGCGGGCATCGCCCGTGGTTATCACCGTCGCCCGGACCTGAGTGCCGAGCGCTTCGTGCCGGACCCGTTCGGCCAGCCGGGCGATCGCCTGTATCGCAGCGGCGACCTGGTGCGCCAGCGCGCCGACGGCGTGCTCGATTACGTCGGGCGTATCGACCACCAGATCAAGGTGCGGGGCTTCCGCATCGAACTGGGGGAAGTCGAGGCCAGCCTGCGGCAACTGGACGACGTCAGCGATGCGTTGGTGATCGCCCGGGACAGCGCCTCGGGCAAGCAACTGATCGGCTACGTGGTTACCCCCGATGGCGTGGCCATCGGCGATCGGCTCAAGGTCGAGCTGCGGGCGCAATTGCCGGACTACATGGTGCCGGCCCAGGTGATCTGCCTGGAGGCGTTGCCGGTCACGCCGAACGGCAAGCTCGATCGCCAGGCCCTGCCGGAGCCGGAGTTCAAGGGCAGCGAGTATGTGCCGGGGCGCAACCGCGATGAGCAACTGTTGGCCGAGGTCTGGGCTGAGGTGTTGCAAGTCGAGCGGGTGGGTATCACCGACAATTTCTTCGAGTTGGGCGGTGACTCGATCCTCAGCCTGCAAGTGGTTTCGCGGGTGCGCAATCATGGCGAGCTGAAGATGGAGCTCAAGCTGCGGGACCTGATGCGCGGCCAGACCATCGAGGCGATTTTCGACCAGCGTTCGAACACGCTCGCCGTGACGGCCGAGGATGTGACCCAGGTGGCCGCCCAAGGGCAGTTCAACCTGATTCCGATCCAGCAGTGGTGGTTCGACCAGCGCATGAGCGAACCCCATCACTACAACCAGGCACTGATGCTGCGGGCCCGCCAAGGGTTGAACCTGACGGCGTTGGAATTGGCGTTGCGCGGCATGATGCAGCAGCACGACGCCTTGCGCCTGCGCTTCAGCGAAGCCGGCGGACGTCACCTGCAGCATTACCTGGCGCTGGAAGACATGCAGGCGCAGTGGGCCAGCGAACCCTTGCTGTGGCAGCACAGCGTGGCCGATGAGGCTGAGCTGGAGTTGTACGCCGAACAGGTGCAACGCAGCCTCGATCTGCACAACGGCCCGGTGTGGCGCACGGCGCACGTGACCTTGGGCAACGGTGAAACCCGCGTGTTGATGGTCATTCATCACCTGGTCATCGACACGGTGTCGTGGCGTTTGCTGCTGCAGGATTTGCAGACCGCTTATACGGCCTACAGTGAGGGCCAGGCGCCGAACCTGCCGATTCGCACCAGCAGCTACCGGGCCTGGGCCGAGGGCCTGCAAGCCTATGCGCTGGATTATCCGGCGCAGGAAAAAGCCTGGTGGCTGGAACAGATCGACCAGCCGGGCAGCGAGTTGCCGTGTGACAACCTGCGGGGCAAGAACCAGGTGCAGTACCAGTCGGTGGCGCATTTGAGCTTGTCGGAGCAGCACACCCAGCAGTTGCTCAAACAAGTGCCGGCGGTCTACCAGACGCAGATCAACGACGTGTTGCTGGCGGCGCTGAGTCGGGTGTTGTGCCGTTGGAGCCAGCAGCCTTCGGTGCTGATCCAGTTGGAGGGGCATGGTCGCGAGGACTTGGTCAAGGACATCGACCTGAGCCGCAGCCTGGGCTGGTTCACCAGCATGTTCCCGGTGCGACTGGCCCCGAACCCTGAAGCCGATATCGGCACGTCGGTGCGGGCGGTGCAACGGCAGTTGTCCGCGGTGCCGAACAAGGGCTTGGGCTACGGCGTGTTGCGCTACATGAGCGGCGAGCCGATGGCCGCCACCTTGGGGCGTGCGCCCCAGGCCCGGTTGACGTTCAACTACCTGGGGCAGTTCGACCAGAGCTTCGACGACAAGGCATTGCTGGTGCCGGCGGCGGAAAGCTACGGCAGTTGCTACAGCCCCCATGCCGCGCTCGGTAACTGGCTGGAAGTGGTGGGTCAGGTGTACGACGGGCGCCTGGCGCTGCGTTGCATCTTCAGCACCCGCCGCTACCGTGCCGAGACTGTCGAGGGTTTGATGCGTGCGTACCAGGAGGAACTGGAAGCGTTGATCGAGCACTGCGTGGCGCAGGCGGCTTAAGCCTTGGGGTGGGGCTGTGGGAGTGTCAGTGGTGTTTACACATTCGAAGCCCCACCACCATTCCCCTGTGGGAGCGAGCTTGCTCGCGATGGCGGTGCATCAGTCAACCTCGATGTTGGCTGGAGCAAAGCTATCGCGAGCAAGCTCGCTCCCACAGCGTTCTGCGTCGTTTCACAGATTCCACCGTTTTTTTCTCCAAGATTTTCATAAGGAACCCCTGCGATGTCCCTGCATCCGGAACTCAATGCCTTCCTCGACCTGGCCGAAGAAAGCCAGGCCGAGGGCCCCGGGCCATTTCACCTGTCGACACCGGCCCAGGCCCGCGAGGCGTTCGAGCGCACCACGGTGCAATTGCGCTGGAGCGCTCCGGCGAATGTGCAGTGCGCCGCTCACTCATTCACGACCCGTGACGGCGCGACGCTGGCGCTGCGCCTGTACCGTCCCGCCACGGCTTCGGCCCAGGCGCTGCCGGTGCTGGTGTACTTTCACGGCGGTGGTTATGTGGTCGGCAGCCTGGACTCCCACGACGGCGTCTGCCGCGAATTCTGCGCGCGGACACCCTGCGCGGTGTTGTCGGTGGGCTATCGCCTGGCCCCGGAACACACTTTCCCGACCCCGCTGAACGACGGCGCCGACGCCCTCGACTGGCTGGCCCGGCAGGCCCACGCCGAGAGTTTGGACATCAGCCGCGTGGCGTTCGGCGGCGACAGCATCGGCGCGACCCTGGCGACGGTGCTGGCGCTGCAATCGGCCTTGGAACCCGCCTCCCTGGCGGTCAAGCCGTGCTTTCAATTGCTCTGCTACCCGGTGACCGATGCGTCCACCAGCAGCCCGTCCACCGAGTTGTTCGGTGAAGGTTATCTGCTGGAGAGCGACACCCTCGAGTGGTTCTACCGGCACTACGCCAATGAGCCAACCGATCTCCTGGACTGGCGTTTCTCACCGTTGCTGGCGCCCGGTTACCCTGGCCTGGCCCCGGCCCTGATCGCCCTGGCCGGCCATGACCCGCTGCTGGACGAGGGCCGCGCCTACGCCCGACGTTTGCAGGAGCAAGGGGTGAGCGTGGAACTGATCGAATACACCGGCCTGATCCACGACTACCTGCGCTTGCAGAGCGTGGTGCCGGAGATTGACGAGGTGTATGGGCAACTGAGCCAGGCGCTGCGGGTTGCACTGGCTGCCTGAAGACCCACCATTCCCTGTGGGGTGTCCTCAGGATTTGCATACGCCACAAATCCCTTGTGGGAGCGAGCTTGCTCGCGATAGCGGAGGGGCAGCTGGCGTTTGAAGTGACTGATACACCGCCATCGCGAGCAGGCTCGCTTCCACAGTTGTGTTTGGGTGGTCTGAGGATTTGCATACGCCACAAATCCCTTGTGGGAGCGAGCTTGCTCGCGATAGCGGAGGGGCAGCTGGCGTTTGAAGTGACTGATACACCGCCATCGCGAGCAAGCTCGCTCCCACAGTTGTTTTGGGGTGGTCTCAGGATTTGCATATATGCCAAAGCTCCTACAGTGATTTTGTGATTGTTTAAGGATTTTGCGGGCACAAAAAAACCGGGCCAGGCCCGGTTTTTTTGTGTGCGGTGTTGTTTAGAAGTCGTAGGTCACGTCCAGCGAGGCCACGCGTTCCTGGCCGTAATAGCAGCCGAACGAGTAGTTGCAATGGGACACGTACTCGCGGTCGAAGACGTTCTGCACGTTCAGGCTGGTGGTGACGCCACGCAGGCTCGAAGTGGCCTTGCCCATGTCATAGCTGATGGTGGTGTCGAACACGGTGAAGGCCGGTACGTCGAACGAGTTGGCCGCGTCCCCCGGCTTGCGGCCGGTGTGGCGGGCGCCTGCGCCGAAGGTCAGGCCGTTGAGGGTGGCCTGGGTGAAGTGGTAGTCGACCCACAGCGTGGCGGAGAATGGCGCTTGTTGCTCGCTGCGGTTATCCTCGTTGCCGTAGTTGTCCTTGGTGTAGAACGAGTCGAGGTAGGTGGCGGCGGCCATCACGTCGATATTGTCGAGGGTGGATTTGACTTCCAGTTCAACGCCCCGTGAACGCACCTGGCCCGACTGGATCGAGTTCTGCGGATCGGAGGGATCGGCGGTGACCAGGTTCTTCTGTTTGATCTGGAACACCGAGGCGGTAATCATCGTCTTGTCGAACGGCTGGTACTTCACACCCACTTCGTATTGTTCACCCTCGGTCGGCTTGAAGGCATTGCCGCTGGCGTCCGTGCCCGTGGTCGGCAGGAAGGATTCCGAGTAGCTGATGTAGGGCGCCAGGCCGAAATCGGTGACATAGGTCAGGCCGATCCGACCAGTGAACTTGTTGTCACGCAATGAGGAAACGGTGCCTGCCAGTAAGTCCTTGTTGTCCACTTCGGCCCAGTCCTGGCGGCCACCCATGGTCAGGATCCACTTGTCCAGCTTGATCTGGTCTTGCAAGTAGACGCCGGTCTGGCGAACGGTGTTGTCCCACTTGGTGTCCAGCGTCGGGGTTACGCTGCCGGTGTCGTAGTTGTTGTTATTGCCGTACAGGTCGATTGGCACCACGTTGTAGGCGTTGTAACCGTCGTACTTGCGGTTGAAATGACGATAGTCCACGCCCGCCAGGGTGGTGTGCTCCAGGGCGCCGGTGTTGAATTTGTATTCCACGTTGTTATCGACGGTGTAGGCGGTGTTGTGCTGTTGCCAGTCGAGTTTTACGCGGTTGGCCCGGGTCTGGTCAGTCACGCCACCGGTGGTGACGAAGCTGCGCAGGTAGAAACCCCGGTACTGGTCACGCACGTCGGTGTAGCGAGCAGTGGAGCGGAATTTCAGGTCATCGGTGAGGTCGTGGCTGAAGTCGTAGCCCAGGATGAACTGGTCGCGCTTGTAGTCGTTCCACCGCGTGTCGCCGGAGAAAAAGTCCCGGTCGATCCGCTGGCCGTTGGGGCCGCGCTCCAGGGAACCGATCCGCGGCAGCGCCTGGTAGTCTTCCAGGCCGTCGTCCTTCTGGATCTGTGCCAGCACCGTCAGCGAGGTGTCTTCATTGGGCGCCCAGGTCAGGCTCGGTGCCAGCAGCATGCGTTCGCTGTGGGTGTGATCGACCTGCTGGTTGCCTTTTTTCGCCACGCCGATGACGCGGTAGCTGAATTCCTTCTGGTCGTCGATCGGGCCGCTGGTGTCGAACGCGCCGTTGACCCGGTCATAGCTGCCCGCGCCCAGTTTGATCTGGCTGCGCTGTTCAGTGGTCGGGCGCTTGGAAACCATGTTGATCAGGCCGCCCGGCTGGTTCTGCCCGTACAGCACCGATGAGGGGCCCTTGAGCACTTCGATACGCTCCAGGGTATACGGATCGATTTGCGGCGCCCCCCCCAGGCTGCCGGCATAAGGCAGGTAGGCACCGTCGAGGTACAACGGGGTTGGCGAGAAACCACGGCTGGTGATTTCGTCGGCGATGGCGTTGCGGTCGGTGAAGCCGCCGGTGTTCAGGCCCGGCGTGTAGCGCAGGGCCTGGGTCAGGTTGCGCGCGCCCTGGACGGCGATCTGGTCGGCGGTGACCACGTTGATGGTCTGCGGGATTTCCAGGATCGGCGTGTCGGTCTTGGTGCCGGTGGCGCTGCGGGTGGCGACGTAGCCGTCCACCGGGCCGTAGGCCGATTCCGCAGTTTTACCGGTGATGGTCGTGGCGCCCAGTTCCAGCGCATCCCCCGACGTCCTGGCGCGCACGCTGGCCGTGTTGCCCTGGAGGGTGAACATGACGCCGGTCCCCACCAGCATCTGCGACAGCGCTTGCGCCGGCGACAACCGGCCACTGACCGGCTGGCTGCGCAGGCCCTGGACATCATCGGCGCTGTAGAGCACTTGCATGTTCGTTTGATTGCTCAACGCCTGCAGGGCACTCGCCAGCGACTGCGCCGCAATGTTGAGGTCGACTTCCTGTGCCTGGACCTGTGCGCTGAACGGCATGGCCAGTGCCAGGCTGAACGCGGTGGCGCTGAAGCCTGGTTGCAGCAGGCGCCGCATGATCAGTGCCTTGGTAAAACGTGGAATCCCCGGAGTTGCTGGCATGTGTTTCACTCTTGCAGGTTTTAGTTTTAATAGGGTGTAGTTGTGATCGATTCTTAATTAGGACGCACCACCCCAGAAAAACCAGAATGAGAATCGTGATTATTTACGCGGGCTGCAGTTCGGTGATGACGCGGCCGGCTTCCATGCGCACCAATTGGTCGGCCACGTCGAAGTAACGGTCGTCGTGGGAAATCACGATGATGGTCTTGCCCAGGCGCTTGAGATCCGGCAGCAACTCCGTGTAGAAAATTCGCCGGAAGGTCGGGTCCTGGTCGGCGGCCCATTCGTCGAAGACCAGCACCGGACGCTCTTCCAGCCACGCATTGACCAGCGCCAGGCGCTTGCGCTGGCCGGTGGACAGGTCGGTGGTGGTGAAGGCGCCGTCGCGCACGCTGACCTTGTGGGCGATCTCCAGGCGTTGCAGGTATTGGTTGGCGTCGTCCGGGATATGGGTGTCGCCCTGGACGATGTCGTCGAACAGGTAATAGTCGGCAAAAATCGTCGTGAACAACTGGCGATAGTCATCGCGGGTCACGGCCGTCACGGCGTGGTCGTTGAGACGGATTTCCCCTTGCTGCGGCGCGTACAGGCCCAACAGCAGCTTGATCAGCGTGGTCTTGCCACAGCCGTTTTCACCGACGATGAACACGATGTCGCCCTGGTCGATCTTCAGGTTCACCGGCCCCAGGCGGAACGGCGCGGCGCCTTCCACCGCCGGGAAGCTGTAGGCCACATTGCTCAGTTCCAGCGTCTGCACCGGCGTTTTCGGCTGGCCTTGGTCGTTGAGTAGCAAGTGGGGTTCAGGGGATGAAAACTGTTCCGACAATTCGGCGATGCGGCGGAAGGCGATCTGCGCACGGCTGACGATGGGCAGGGTGCCGATCAGGTGTTCCAGCGGGCCTTTCATGTATAGCAACACCAGCACGAAACCGCTCATCACCGCTTTGTCGGCGCTCGGCCACAGCGACTGCAGGGCCAGGGCCAGGCCGATCACCACGAAGAACAGCATCGAGCCGAAGGTCTTGGC
Organism: Pseudomonas sp. Z1-12; assembly: GCF_051132015.1. NCBI lineage: Bacteria > Pseudomonadati > Pseudomonadota > Gammaproteobacteria > Pseudomonadales > Pseudomonadaceae > Pseudomonas > Pseudomonas sp. Z1-12. Next base: position 4,702,281 of record NZ_CP071647.1, on the reverse strand, counting down.
GATCACGAAAATGTTCACCGAGCGGATCTGCGTGTCGCAGATCTTGTCGGCGGTGTGCTCGATGCCCGAGACGAACATGCGTTGCCGACGAGGGCGATGGATGCGCAGCTCCTTGGCGCCTTCGGCGATTGCGTTGTAGTGCTTCTGCAACTCGTCCTCGGAGTCGCGCGCCTCCATGAAGCCCTTGATCCCCCGACCGCGGGCGATGTACTGCACCACGGTGCCGATGATGATCGCCACGACCATCATCAGGAACATCGGCCACGACAGCATTGCCAGGTACCCCATGCACCCAAGGGTGACGGTCAGGGAAATGGCCAGGGGGGCGAAGGCGAAGGCGAAATCGCTGATGGTGTCGACGTCGTGGGTCAACACCGGGATCAGGCGATGGCTGCGGTAGCGTTCGATCTGCTGGATCGGTGCCGACAGGACTTTTTCCCCCAGCTCCTTGCGCAGCTTGGCGATGATCTTCTGGCCAACGTAGTTGGTGCCGATGTCGGAACAGATGGAGCTGATCAGGGCCAGCAGGCACAACCCGGCGAACACGCCCACCACGGTGTGGCTCAGCCCGCCTTCGGCGTGCAGCACCTGGTTGATGGTGGCCAGCAGCACGGTGACGCTCAGGCCACCGACCATGCCCAGCAGGATGGCGCCGATGACAATCAGCCGGAAGGGTTTGAGCAGGGTGAACAATTCATTGATCACCCCGCGTTTTGGTTGGCTCATGGAGGTTTCCCTGCAAGATGAAAAGGACGAACGCCATCGCGGGGACATTCACCGCATGGGCTGGAGGACGGCGGCACGCCGGGTTGGGTCGCGCCCATCTGTAGAACGATTGGATGGGAAGAGGATTTAGCGAGGAGCCGCCTGACACACATTATTGTGGCGAGGGAGCTTGCTCCCGCTGGGTTGCGCAGCGACCGCAAAAAATTTGGGGCCGCTTCGCCCGAAGCGTCGGACCGGCCCAGCGGGAGCAAGCTCCCTCGCCACAGGTGTGTTCGCAGCCCTGGTATTGGCTGTGTTCATGGAATCCAGGATTAAAAAGGCCGGCGCCCAACAGCGCCGGCCTTTTTGATCGTTTTCGAGAACGATAAGTAAAGTCATTCCGGTTTTGGCAGATGCTGCGTCTTATTTAGGTATGTGGGCACATCGGGTCGGCCACGCCCTGACACATTGCCCTGGGGCAATCGACGGTGCGGGTTCACGTGTGCCGGCGAGCGGCGGGCCCTTCGGCCCCTGGACTTTTACTTCGACCAATAATAGAGAACACGATGTCATCCATTCATGAGTTGAAACCTCTGTTCAAGGCACTCGTCATGTCCCGCGGCCTGCGTTCGCGGCGGGTGTTGGCCGGTTTGGGGTGGGTCTGCGTACTGCCCCTCAGCACTCAGGTAATGGCGCAAGACGTCAGCATCGACATCCCTGCGCAACCGCTGCCGCAGGCACTGCAAGCGTTCGGTCAGCAGACCAACCAGCAAGTGATCTACAACGCTGGCGACATGGCCGAGCTGAAAAGCACCCGCGTCAGCGGCACAATGAGCCCGCAGGCGGCCATCGCCGAATTGCTCAAGGGCACAGGCGTGCGCTATAGCCTCGAGGGCAATACCTTGATGCTGATGCGCAGCCCTGCCACGGGAGGCCTTGAGCTGGGTGCGACCACCATCAGTGCACAAGCGTTGGACGCGACGACCGAAGGCAGTCATTCCTACACCAGCAAGGCCGTGACCCTCGGCAAGGGCACCCACACCCTCAAGGAAATTCCCCAGTCAATCACCGTGATGACGCGTAAGCAGATGGATGACCAGAACCTGGTCAGCCTCAAGGACGCCGTCAACCAGACCACTGGCATCGTCGGCCTGCAGGGCGTCGGCCAAGGCATGATCCTGTCGTCACGGGGTTTCCAGATCGACGATTGGCAATACGATGGCGTGCCGATCCTGCGCAATAACTATTCGCTGGGCAACTGGGCGACCCAGGACCTGATCTTCTTCGACCGCCTGGAAATCATGCGCGGCGCGGCCGGCTTGCTGCAAGGTACTGGCAGCCCCGGCGGTGCCGTCAACCTGGTGCGCAAGCGTGGCCAGCATGCCCCGACCGTAACCCTGACCGGCAAGGCCGGCTCCTGGGATCACTACGGCCTGCAACTGGACGCGGGCGGCCCGCTGAACCAGGCCGGCAATATCCGCGGCCGTGTCGTCATCGACGAAGACCAGAGCAATTCGTTCGTAGATCATGCGTGGAGCAAGACCCATTCGCTGTACGGTGCGTTGGATGTCGACCTGAGCGAAGACACCACCCTGGGCCTTGCGGTCAGCCAATCCAACGGCGAATCGCGCGGCAACATCCGTGGCCTGCCACGCTACGCCGACGGGTCGATGCCGGACGTGTCGCGTTCGACCTATACGGGGGCGCGGTGGAACCGTTCGGAAATCGATGTCACCACCTACTACACCGACCTGGAGCATCGGTTCAACGATGACTGGGCGTTCAAGGTGGGTGCCGTGTACATGACTGAAGACAACCAGGCGAAAAACCAGCGAGTGCAAAGGGGTGGTGGTCTCTTGCCTGATGGCAGTGGCGTGCAATATGCCGATTTCGTGACTGATTTCCAGTCCACGAAGTCTGGTCTGGACATGAACCTGATCGGCAAGTTCGAAGCCTTGTCGATGGAGCAGGAAGTCATGCTCGGCGGCAACTTCTCGCAGTTGGAGACGGATGATCGCTACGCCCGTACATTCAACAGCACCAGCGACTCCATCTTCGACCTGAACAATAACCGGCCGAACATCAGCTATGAGAGTCTGATCAACAGCCCGGGCGGGCGGGGCGTCCTCAGTAAGTACGATATCCGCCAGAAGGGTGTGTATGGCACTTGGCGCGTCAAGCCGATCGATGATCTGACGCTGGTGCTGGGTTCCCGGGTCAGCTGGTATGACTTCAGCTACAAGTCGAGAACCGAAGACTCAGCCGGTATTACTCCCTACACGGCAAACACCGGAACTGAAACCGGGGTGGTCACGCCCTACGGCGGTATCATCTATGACCTGAGCCGTGAGTGGGCGGCGTACGCCAGCTACACCGATGTGTTCCAGCCCCAGACCGAGGTCGATACCAGCGGTTCGGTGCTCAAGCCCATCGTTGGCACCAACTACGAAGTCGGCCTCAAGGGTGAACTGATGGACGGTCGGGTCAATACCTCCCTGGCTGTCTTCCGTTACGATCACGAGAACCGCGCCATCCAAGACATCGCCGGCGGGATGGTATGTGAGGGCGGGTATTGCTCGGCAGCCTCGGGGAAAGTGCGCAGCCAGGGTTTCGATGCGGAAATCAGTGGTGAAGTGGTAGACAATCTGCAGTTGTTCGCGGGCTACACCTACAACACCACCAAGTACCTGGAGGAGCCGGGGAAGGACGGTGTTGTCTTCAGTAGCTGGACGCCAAAACACATGCTGCGCGTGTGGGGCAACTACCAACTGACCGGCGACTGGAGCCGTGTCAGCACTGGCCTGGGCTTCACCACCCAAAGCCACACACTGGTTTACCAGGAAAAGACCGACGTACCGGGTTATACCGTGTGGAATGCCCGTATCGGCTACCAACTGACGCCGGAAATCGCTTTGGCGCTCAATGCCAACAACCTGTTTGACAAGACGTACATAACGCCCGCTTACAACCAACTCGATGGCAACAACAACTTCGGTGATCCGCGCAACCTGATGTTCAGCGTGAAGTACACCCCGGAGTTCTGATTCTTGCGGGAATGAAATAGACCTGCCTTGTGCGTGATGCTGTTCACTTAGACAAAACGGCGCTTCTTCAGAAATGGGAAGCGTCGTTTTTTTGTCTTCGTTTTTTGGGGGTTACAGTCGATGAAGAGGGTGGATGTGCCGGCCTCATCGCGAGCAAGCTTTGCTCCCACAGCAGGACTCCGGGTGCACACGGATCTTGTGGCTGCTGAAGATCCAATGTGGGAGCGAGCTTGCTCGCGAAGGCGGGGTTACAGCCAATGAAGTTGTTGAATGTGCTGGCCTCTTCGCGAGCAAGCTCGCTCCCACAAGGGACTTTGATGTTCATCGGTCTTGTGTCCACCGCAGGCACATTGTGGGAGCGAGCCTGCTCGCGAAGGCGGCGTCACAATCAATGAATAGGTTGGATGTGCCGGCCTCATCGCGAGCAAGCTTTGCTCCCACAGCAGGACTCCGGGTGCACACGGATCTTGTGGCTGCTGAAGATCCAATGTGGGAGCGAGCTTGCTCGCGAAGGCGGGGTTACAGCCAATGAAGTTGTTGAATGTGCTGGCCTCTTCGCGAGCAAGCTCGCTCCCACAAGGGACTTTGATGTTCATCGGTCTTGTGTCCACCGCAGGCACATTGTGGGAGCGAGCCTGCTCGCGAAGGCGGCGTCACAATCAATGAATAGGTTGGATGTGCCGGCCTCATCGCGAGCAAGCTTTGCTCCCACAGCAGGACTCCGGGTGCACACGGATCTTGTGGCTGCTGAAGATCCAATGTGGGAGCGAGCTTGCTCGCGAAGGCGGGGTTGCAGCCAATGAAGTTGTTGAATGTGCTGGCCTCTTCGCGAGCAAGGGACTTTGATATTCATCGGTCTTGTGTTCACCGCAGGCAAATTGTGGGAGCAAGCTTGAACTCCCACAGGGGGCTGCGCCCGGCCTACATATCCCGCGCCACCCGAAAACCGATCCAGTCGCCGCGGTCGCCCGGCACCAGCGCATTGCGGTTGCCGGAGCGGGAGAACACCGGCGCTTCGCCCCAGTCGTTGCCGCGGATGCGTTTGAATTCGCATTTGCCGGTCAGCCAGGCGCTGCCGTCGCTCGGGGCGCCCACGTAGTTTTCGTTGTAGCAATCGGCGGTCCATTCGTAGATGTTGCCGTGCATGTCATACACGCCGAAGGCATTGGGTGCGAAGCTGCCGGCCGGGGCGGTGAAGTTGTAGCCGTCGGCCGCGCCGTAGGTGTTGGCATGCTGGGCGATGCTGTATTCCTTGCCCTCGTCGAACGGGAAGGGGAACGGCCCGGTGCTGCCGCCGCGAGCCGCATACTCGCGCAGGGATTCGCTGACCAGCCGGTATTGCTTGCCGGTCTTTTTCGACAGCCAGGCCACGTAGGTATTGGCCTCGGCGAAGTCCATGCACACCGCCGGGTGCCGGTCGGTGTACTGCTTGCGCGGGTCGCTGCCCTGGTAGTCCGGGATGCCGGCCTTGCATGCCCGGCCGGGGCGCTCGTCGCCGTCGGGCATCGTGTAGCCGGTGTCGCGCAGGTAGGCGAACCATTCGCCCTTGAGCACCTGGAAGCGACTGATCGCCAGCGGTTTGGCGAACGTCACCGGGTGCATCGGGCCTTCGTCGGGCTCGCGGCCGACTTCGTCTTCCGGGGTGCCCATCTGGAAGGTGCCGGTGGGCAGCACGACCATTTCCGGGCAGTCCTTGCAGTCGCGAAAGACCTGGCCTGGTTGCGAGGCCTGCGCGCCGGAGGGCAGCAGGGCGGCGAGGGCCAGTACCGGGAATAGCTTCAACGAAAAACTGTTCATCCATCTCTCTCGATAAGTCAGGTTCAGAGTGTCTTGCCCAGCAACCCCATGAAGCGATCGATCTCGGCTTCGGTGTTGAGCAGCCCCGGTGCGGTGCGGACCACCGGCCCCGCGTCGCGATGCACGGCGTCGGCGATCACACGATTTTTCATCAGGTAAGCGGCGACCTCGTCGCTGTCGCGGCCCTTGACCCGGAAGAAGGTGAAGCCGGCGGACAGCTCCGGGCTCAGCGGGGTGACCAGTTCGATCTGCGGCTGTGCCAGCAGCTGTTTTTTCAGGTAGCTGTTGAGGGCGTGGATGCGCGCCTGCACCTCGGCCTTGCCCAGTTGCAGGTGCAACTTGAACGCCTCGTCGGCCGCCCAGCGATGCTCGAAGGCGTGGTAGCCGCCCGGGGTCATGGTGGTGGAAAACGCCGTGGCTTCAGAGAACGTTGGGATGATCGGCGTGACGTACTTGAGCTCTTCGCTGCGGCTGCACACCAGGCCCGTACCGCGCGGGCCGAACATCCACTTGTGGGTGCCGGCGATGAAAAAATCGCAATTCATGGCAGGGAAACTGAGGTCTTCGACGCCGAAACCGTGCACGCCGTCCACTACATAAATGATCCGCTGCTCATCGCTGCGGCCTTGGTTGTGCTTGTCCACCAGGGCGCCGATCTTGTCGATCGGCAGCTTCACGCCGCTGCCCGAGTGCACCCAAGTCATGCCCAGCACGCGGGTTTCGGGGCGGATGTTGCGGTCGATGGCCGTGAGGATCTGTTCGTGGCTGGCGTCGCGGGCGTTGTCGAACAACTTGATCTTGCGCACCCGTGTGCCCGTCCGTTGGGTGCGCAGATCGAGAATGGTGTGGGTCGCGTAATGCTCATGCGCGGTGGTGAGGATTTCCTGGTCGGCCGCCACCTGGACGCCGCCGTAGATCATCGACAGGCCTTCGGTGGTGCTGCCAGTGAGGGCGATCTGCTTCGGGCTCGCCTGCAGGTAGCGGCCGGCCCAGGTGCGGACGTTTTCCTCACGTTCTTCGGTGACGCCCAGGTCCCAATCCATCAACAGCCCGGGGTTGTTATCCAGGGCCGCGCGGTGTTTTTCGATGGCCTCGCGCACGGGGCGCGGGTGGGTGGTGACCAGGAAGTTGGAGAAGTGCAGGTAGTCTGGGTCCTGGTTGAACAGCGAGCGCAGTTGCGCCCATTTGTCCTTGGGCAGCGGTGGCAGGGGAGCGGCGCTGGCTGTGGCGGGCAGGCTGGCGGCGAGGGGCAGGCCGGCGGCGAGGATCCCGGCCTGCTTCAGGAAGGTGCGACGCTCATTCATGGCTGGGCCGCCTTCTGGGTCGAGGCGATGGCGGGGCGGGCGGCTTTCTGGACCTGATCCCAGACCCGCAGGAAATTGCCGCCCCACAGTTTGGCGATGTCGGCTTCCGAGTAACCGCGGGTCAGCAGTTCGGCGGTGACATTGCGAATGTCGCCGACGTTCTCCCAGCCTTCCACACCGCCGCCTTCGTTGAAGTCCGAACTGATGCCGACGTGGTCGATGCCGATCTTGCGTACGGTGTAGTCGATGGCGTCTCCCAGGTCCTTGAGGCTGGCCTTGGGTTCTTCTTCGAGGATGCCGTAGAGCTGGCCGGCGTATTCGCCGAACTTTTGTTCCGGCCACGCGGCGATGATCGGGTCGCCGGGCATCAGCGCCATCGCCAGGTTGGGCAGTGGCGGCAGGTCGAAGCGTTCGCGCAGGGCGTTGAGTTTGTCCTGGGTCTTTTGCGTCAGCGGCCGCAGGTACTGGGAAAAACCGACGACCTGCACCACGCCACCGCTGGCCTTGATCAGTTGCATTTCCTTGTCGCTGAGGTTGCGTGGGATGTCGACCATCGCCCGTGGCGCCGAATGGGAGGCCACCAGCGGCGTGCGGCTCAGTTGCGCGACTTGCTCCAGGGCCTGGGTCGACATCTGTGACACGTCGATGATCACGCCCAGGTCGTTCAAGCGCGTCACCGCTTGCTTGCCGATGTCCGACAGGCCGCCGAGGGCGTCGGGTGAGTCGTTGAAGAACGGCAGCGGACGGGAGGAGTCGGCCCAGTCGTTGTTGCCGATGTAGCTGAAACCGAACATGCGCATGCCCCGCGCGGTCCAGAGGTCCAGCAGGCTCAGGTCGTGGCCGAGGGGATAGGCGTTGAGCATGCTGATGAAAATCGCGAACTTGCCTTCACCGTGCAGGCGGCGGAAATCATCCGGGGTGTAGGCAATGGCGACCTGGTTGGGGAAGTCGCGGACCAGGCCGGTGATGATCTTGTAGCGTACTTCCTGCTGGTTGCGCGCTTCCTCGACGAAGCCGGCGGTGGGCTTGTGTGGCGCGTTGAGCCCGTTCCACATTTCGGGCCAGCCGAACACCGTCAGGGCCGCACCGGACAGTTGCCCGCGGTTGGCTTTCACCAGGTCGAACTGGCCGCTGCCGTCCTTGTCGGCTTCGTTGCCGGCGGTGCCGAAATCCAGCGGCACGGTGATGTGGCTGTCGAAGGAAAGCAGGCGTTCGTGTAGCTCCCTGGCCTCTTTCATCACTTTGACCGGATAGCCGGGATTGTCCCGCCACCAATGGTCCCAAGCCGCGACGCCAGCACCGACGGCCAACGCCAGGGCCAGGGGCAGGCCGATGAAAAGAGCCTTTTTCGAACGAGGTGTTGTCATTGCCGATCTCAGTCAGGTTCGCCTTGGAAGGACAGGCGCGGGGCCTTTGCTATCTGGGGAGAACGAGTGGTCGGGCGGGAAATTTAGGTGATCTCGGGGCCGCCATCGCGAGCAAGCTCGCTCCCACAGGTGACCGCATTCCAATTCCTCTGTGGGAGCAAAGCTTGCCCGCGAGGCGGCCTTACAGTTGACCTGTTTCTGCTGAATGTACCCAGATCCCCTGTGGGAGCGAGCTTGCTCGCGATAGCGGCTTCAAGGCTCCCTATAAATTTGTCCGCCCACCCAACGTTCTAGCTTGGATAAAGCCCACCCCAGGGCGAACACAGGTAAGGCAATGACGATTTCTCGACGATGGTTCATGGCAGGCCTGGCGCTGACCGGTGCCGCCGTGCCTGCGGTGTATTACGGGCATCGCGAACTGACCCGGCCGGACCCGACCATCACCCCCGGCGAGGCCTCGTTCGACGTGGCCGACGTGGCGGGCCAGCGCCGGGCCGATACGTTGCGGGGGATCTGGACGATCCGTTTCACCGGCCGCGACGCCGGCCTCGAAGGCTTGCCCCAGGACGATCTGCAGGTCTTCCTCGACATCGGCCAGAGGGGCCGTGGCCTGGTGGGTTACCTCGACAGCGCCGTTCGCTTGCGTGGCGCCGATGAACCGCGTTACCGGGTGTTGGGCGATTTGGCCGGCGCCGACCCGAAGCAACTGAGCTGGCGGCTGACAGGGGCTCAGCACGACGCGCCGGACTATGAATTCATCATGACCCTGGACGAAGTCTGGGCCGGTTTCGGCAATGCCGGCAGCGCCACCCTCAGCGGTCGCGTGTTGCGCCTGGACCGTTCCCTGGCGCTGCCTGAACAGGACAATCATTTCATCGCCATCAAGCAACGCTTCCCCGAGGCCCGGGAGCGCACGCCGCTGAGCCCGGCGCTGCTGGCCTGGCTGGTGTCGCCCGAGCATCGGCTGTTCCACCAGCTCTGGCACGCCTCGCGGGACAAATGGCACACCCTGGACGAGGACAAGCGCAATGCCCTGCGCGGCATCGGCTGGCAGCCCGGGCCACGGGACCAGGAACGTGATGCCCGTGGCCCGCGCAAGGATCGCAACGGCTCCGGCGTGGATTTCTTTTTCATGCACCGGCACATGCTTGGCACGGCCCGTTCGTTCCAGCCGCTGCCGTCGTGGCCGCGCTTCCCCTTGCCGCAACCGGAGCTTGCGCGTGATCGCCTTGGGTTCGCCCGCTACCTCGACAACCACGATGGCACGGCCTTGCCGCCCACCTGGCTGGCCGATGGCGACGAGCAGTACGCCCAGTGGGTCAGCGACATCAAGACCGCCGAGACTTATCACAGCAATTTCCAGGTCTGGGAATCGCGCTACCGCGACCCGCGCTACCTGTCGAAACTGACCCTGGGCCAGTTCGGTTCGGAGGTGGAATTGGGCCTGCACGACTGGCTGCACATGCGCTGGGCCTCGGTGCCCCGTGACCCTTCCAACGGCCACCCGGTGCCGTTCGCCCGCGACCCGGACGACTTCGCCCCGCGCTGGTACGCCCCGGAAAACGACTTTCTCGGGGACCCGTTTTCCTCCCACGTAAGCCCGGTGTTCTGGGCCTTCCACGGCTGGATCGACGACCGCCTCGAAGACTGGTTCCGTGCCCACGAACGTTTTCATCCGGGGGAAGTGAGCCGACTCGACGTCAACGGCGTGCCCTGGTTCGCCCCGGGCCGCTGGGTCGAAATCGCCGACCCCTGGCTCGGCCCGGACACCCACGGGTGCAGCACCACGCCGGGGTTGCAGGTTGGACGCTCGGTGGAAATGGACCCGGAAACCATGAAGCTGGCCCTGCGCATCACCTTCGGCAGCGATGACAAAAAGCTCTCTGAACTGTTCCGCCGCGTGCCGCAGCGGCCGTGGTATGCGCGTAACCTCAAGTCCAAGCCGGTGTGAACCTTGGCCCGAACTGACCGAACACGGCTGTATGAATGGCTGCTTTTGTGGCGAGGGAGCTTGCTCCCGCTGGGCTGCGAAGCGGCCCCAAAACCAGCCACCTCAAAAACATCTGACCCACCGAGGTGCTTGCCATTGGGGGCTGCTGCGCCCGAGGCGTCGGACCGGCCCAGCGGGAGCAAGCTCCCTCGCCACAGGTGTCACTTGGCTTGAGATTTGTTGTGAAGGTTTTATCGCGGCGCGGCGATGTCCAGGGCGCGGTTCGCCAGCAGCTCACTCAGCTCGACCATCTGCTGGATCGCCAAGGCAAAACTTCGCCGTGCGCCTTCCAGATCAAAGGCCAGTTCGTTGGCCATGACGTTGACCGAGGCGAGGGTTTCGCTGAGGTTGGCCAGCAGGCATTCCAGGTCCGCACTCTCTGCAACGGTGAACAACTGGTCCGGTGGTGGCTTGGGTGTTTCAGGCTTGGGGTCGAGGTAGTAGGCGAGGGCGCGGTCGGCGGCTTCGTCGAGTTTCTTGGAATCGTCTGCGGGAGGGTTGGGGGTGATCTTGAACATGGTGCAGCTCCTGGTTATTTACAAGGCGTTGCCAGACATCACTTGCAGATGATGGGTGGCAGCTATGCGCGGGTCTGCAAGACCGGGAAACCAGGAACCCGGCAGACCCGAAGGTCTCCCGCACACAGCCGCCATTGAGCGACACGGATGTGTCGATTGGCTTGTGGCTATGCGCCTGGTATTTCGTCGGGCTTGCAGACCCGATCACTGATGGGCAGTGACAGGGAACAAGTTATCGATGGGAGGTTAGGCGCACAAGCCGGCGGATTCTGGCGTAGTTGTAGGCAATGACGCAAGGCAACGTAGCCTCGCTCGGGAGTCCTACATGGCCCGATAAACAGAGCCCAAGGCGAACACCGTTTATGAAGCTTGGGACTTATCCGTGGCGAGGGAGCTTGCTCCCGCTGGGCTGCGAAGCGGCCCCCAAAGCCAGTCACCCCAAAACACCTGACCCACCGAGGTGCTGGCCATTGGGGCTGCTGCGCAGCCCAGCGGGAGCAAGCTCCCTCGCCACAGGGGATAACCTTAGCCACACTGGTTTTGAAGGTGTGTTTGGGGCCTACATCACCCGCCAACCCCCACCCAACGCCTTGTACAACGCCACGCTCGCCTGCACCCGCGCCAATCGCAATTGCACGTTCATGTCCTGGGCGGCGTACAACGTGCGTTGGGTTTCCAGTACCGTGAGCAAATCTTCGGCGCCGGCCTGGTAGCGGCGTTGGGCGATGTCGAAGGCGGTCTGGGCCTGGTGCAGTTCTTCGCTTTGCCATTGCCGTTGGCGGTCGAGGCCGTGGATGCCGTTCAGGGCTTTTTCGACGTCGGCGAAGCCGTTGATGATGGCGGCGCGATAGAGCTCCAGCAGTTCCTCCTGGCGGGCGCTGGCTTTGTCCCGTTCGGCCTTCAGGCGGCCGTTGTTGAAGATCGGCGCGGCCAGGCCAGCGGTGAGGTTGTAGACGTTGTTGCGTAGCAACTGGTCGGCGATGTCGGCGCCGGCGGCGAGGCTCAGGCCCAGGGTCATGGTGGGCAGCATGGCGGCGCGGGCCACGGCAATGTCGGCCTGGGCGGCGGCGAGGCGGGCTTCGGCGGCGGCGATGTCGGGGCGGCGGCGCAGCAGTTCGCTGGGCACGCCGGCGTCGATGGCGGGCCAATGCAGGCGGTCGAAACTGTCGTCGTCGAGCCTGACCGACTGCACCGGTTGCCCCAGCAGCGTCGCCAGGGTGATCAACGCTTCGCGGGCTTGTTGTTGCACTTGCGGCACGCGGCGTTGCTGGGCCGCTACCAGGCTTTTTTGCTGGGACAGTTCCAGGGCCGTGGCGCTGCCGGCGTCGTAGCGGGTCTGCACCAGATCGAGCACACGCTGGGCGTTGTCCAGGTTTTGTTCGGCAATGCGCTGTTGCTCGCGCAGGGACAACGCCTGGGTGTAGCTGTTGGCGACGCCGCTGAGCAGGGTCAACTCAACGGTTGCGCGGTCGAACTGGCTGGCCGACAACGTCTTTAATGCACTGTCCCGGGCCGCCCGTTTGCCGCCCCAGAAGTCCAGCTCATAGGTGGCGCTGAGATTGGCGTCGTAGTAGTCGATGGTCCGGTTGTTTCGATCCACGTCCAACTGGCTGTAGCCTCTGCCGCGCAACAATTCCTGGCGATTGCCGTTGAGCCCCGCCGTGACCGCTGGCAGCAATGGCGCGCCGGCGATCACGGCGCTGGCCTCGGCCTGGCGCACCCGGGCCATGGCGGCGGCCAGGTCGTGGCTGTCCAGGCGCGCCTGCTCGATCAAGCGATTCAATTGCGGGCTGCCGAAGTGCGTCCACCATTGCAGGTTTATCGCTTGGGCGCTGGGTGTATCGAGGTTCTGCCAAGCCTGGGGCGGTTGAATGCCGCTGTCCGGCGTCGATAATGGGGTGGCGCAGGCCGCCAGCAACAGGCTGGCGGCCAGGAGGGTCAGGTGCGCTTTCATAAAGTGGGGTTCATTCACTGGTGAGGGCCGCGACCGGGTCGAGGCGGGCGGCCTTGCGGGCAGGCATGAAGCCGAAGACAACGCCGGTGACCAGGGCGCAGCCAAAGGCGCCGAACACCGCCAGCCATTCGAAGGCCACGGCGATCTTGCCCAGCAACAGGGCGCCACCCACCAGCAGGGCCAGGCCGATACCGGCGAACCCGCCGACCACCGAGAGCATCACCGCTTCGGTGAGGAATTGGCGCAGGATGTCCCGTTGACGGGCGCCGGTGGCCATGCGGATACCGATCTCGCGAGTGCGTTCGCGCACGGTCATGAGCATGATGTTCATCACGCCGATGCCGCCCACCAACAGCGAAATAGCCGCGATAGCGCCGAGCATCAGCGACAGCGTGCCTTGGGTGCGGGCTTCGGCCTGGATCATCGCGGCGTTGTTGGTCAGCTCGAAATCCTGCTTGCCGTCGTGCAGGCGCAACAGCGTCCGGGAAACGGCTTGCTCGGCCTCCTGGACCTTGCCGGCGTCCCGGGCGGCGATCACCACGTATTCGGGATGGCGGGTGCCGAACAGCCGCACGCTGGCGGCGGAGTATGGGATGGCGACGCGATTGTCGGCGTCCGAATCCCCGGAGCTGGCGCCTTTTTCCGCCAGTACGCCGACTACCTGGAATGGCATGTTCTCGATCAGGATGTAACGGCCGATGGGGTCGGCGACGTCCTTGAGCAGTTTCTCCCGGACCTTGTGGCCGACCACCGCCACCGCCGCGGCGCCGCGTTCGTCGGCATCGGTAAAGTAGCTGCCCTCGGCCACTGGCCAATTGAAGATGATCGGGAAGTTGGTGTCGTTGCCGCCGACGTAGCTGGTGTGGTCGAGGTTGCCGAAACGCACGCTGGCTTCGGCGCCGTTGACCGGCATGATGCGCTGCACCTCGGGCAGGGCGGCGAGGGCAGCCAGGTCGTATTCGCTGATGATGCCCTTGGTGGCGCGCGGCGAGGGCGCGCTGCCGTTGAGGTAGATGATGTTCGAGCCGAAGGCGCCCATCTGCGCCATGACCTGGCGCTTGCTGCCTTCGCCCACGGCCAGCATCACCACCACCGAGGCCACGCCGATGACAATGCCAAGCAAGGTCAGGGCGGTGCGAAAGCGGTTGATCCACATCACCCGCCACGCCGCTTGCACCGCGTCCACCAATTCGCCTTTCCAGGCACCGTTGTGTTCGCTGCCGGCACTCAGGCGCTGGCGCAGGTCCACGGCTTGCAATGCCTTTGGGTTGGCGTGCACCTCGTGCGGCAAAGCGGTGGCGCTGTCGCTGATGATCAGCCCATCGCGAATTTCGATGATGCGCTTGGCCCGGGCCGCCACTTCGCGGTCGTGGGTGATCAGGATCACCACGTGGCCCTGGCTCGCCAGTTCGTCGAGCAAGGCCATGACCTCGATGCCGCTCTGGCTGTCGAGGGCGCCGGTGGGCTCGTCGGCGAGGATGATGTGGCCACCGTTCATCAAGGCCCGGGCAATCGACACCCGTTGCTGCTGCCCGCCGGAGAGTTGATGGGGGCGGTTGCCGGTGCGGCTGGCCAGGCCGAGGCGGTCAAGCAGGGCGCTGGCCCGGGCGTGGCGCTCGGCGGCGGAAGTGCCGGCATAGATCGCCGGCATCTCGACGTTTTCCTGGGCGGTGCCGGAGGGAATCAGGTGATAGCCCTGGAACACGAAACCGAACGCTTCGCGCCGCAGCCAGGCCAATTCATCGCTGCCCAGATTGGCGACGTCTTCGCCCGCGAAACGGTACTCGCCGCAGGTGGGGCGGTCGAGGCAGCCAAGGATGTTCATCAAGGTGGATTTACCGGAGCCGGACGCCCCGACAATCGCCAGGAACTCCCCGGCGTGAATGGCCAAGTCGATGCCGCGCAGCACCTCCACCCGAGGGCTGTCGCCGCCGCCGTAGGCCTTGCGAATGTCCCGCAGTTCGATCAGGGGCGTGTTCATTCAGCCTCCGCTGCCGCTGGCCGAGCCGATCAGCACCCGGTCGCCTTCGCTCAGGCCGTCGAGAATCTGCGTGCGCAGGCGATCACTGACGCCCGTGCGAACGGTGCGCGGCTGGACATCGCCATTGTCGGCCAGCACCTGCACCTGATTGGAGTCCTGTAGGGCAGCGATGGGCACGGTCAGCACGTCCTTGGCTTGGGCGGCAACGAAAAACACCTGGGCGGTCATGTCGGTCATCAAGGCGCGGTCGGCGTTGTCCACGTCCAGCAACACGGTGTAGAGCACCACCCGTTCGCTGCCGCTGCGGCCACCGGTGGGGCTGCCGCCCTGGCTGGCTTCCAGCGGGCGCGGCGGCACCGGGAGGATCTGGCGCACGGTGCTGCTCCAGCGCCGGTTGCCGCCGGCCAGGGTGGTGAAGTAAGCGGTCATGCCCGGCTTGACGTGGCCAATATCGGCTTCCGACACTTCGGCCCAGACCGTCATCGGCGACAGTCGGGCGATGCGCAGGATCAACGGCGTCTGCTGCTGGGCGTTGAGGGTCTGGCCTTCCCGGGCGCCGACGGCGACCACGGTGCCGCTCATCGGCGCATAGATGCGTGTGTAGCCCAACTCGGCCTCGTCGCTGCGCAGGCTGGCCTGGGCCTGGCGAATCTGGGCCTGGAACATGTCGATGCGTGCCTGGGTCGCGCGCACTTCGGCCTGGGCGGTCTGCACGTCTTCCTCGCGGGTGGCGCCACCGGCCTTGAGTTGCTGCTGGCGACGGAATTTCTGTTGCGCCAGGTCGTGCTGGGCACGTTGCTCCTGAAGCTGGGCCTTGAGGTTTTCGATGGAAAAGCGCCCGGCATCAAGCTTGGCTTTTTGCGTGGACGGGTCGATTTCCACCAGCAACTGGCCTTCACGGACCTCGTCGCCGGCTTCCACGTGAATCTTCTGGATCTGCCCGGACGCCTGGGCGCCGACGTCGACATAACGCCGCGGTTGCAAGGTGCCCAGGGCGGTGACGCTGCTTTCGATATCGCCCCGGGTGACGGGGGCAGTGGCCAGGGGCTCACGACTTGGCGCGACCGCTTGCCACGCGGCGAAGGCCACGGCCGGAAGCAGGGCGAAGGTGAGAAGCCAGGCGCGTCGGGTAGGGCGGGGACGTTTCATGCAGGGTTCCGGCCGGTGATATCGGGCCCGTCGCACGGAGGGCCGGGACGGGAGGCTGTTCTGGTAGACGAGCGTTCCGGGCGGGAATTTACTGGTGTGAAACACTTGGTAGCAGGTTGGAAAAAATCAATCGCAGCGCCACAGCCCCTGTGGCGAGGGAGCTTGCTCCCGCTGGGGCGCGAAGCGGCCCTAAAACCTGAATCCCGGTTATGTCAGATTCAATGGTGTTACCTGCCTTGGGCCTGCTGCGCAGGCCAGCGGGAGTAAGCTCCCTCGCCACAAAAGCAATACCTGGCGGCAGTTGAAGTAAACGAATCAGCCTTGATACAAACCAACGCTTTAAATCTATATGAGAATTACTATAAATTACGCGATTGAATCTGCCACTATCGTGCCATGCCCTTTTCAGGCATGCCGGGTGGCACAAGGATAGCTGTCGCAGTCATTGCGCACGGGAGTCATGTTGGAAAACTACTATCGCGAGCTGGTGTGTTTCCTGAACGCCAGGCTAGGCAACCGCCAGGCGGCCGAGGATGTGGTGCATGACGCTTATGTGCGGGTGCTGGAGCGTGCCAGCGACACGCCCATCGAACAGCCGCGGGCGTTCCTCTACCGCACGGCGCTGAACCTGGTGATCGACGGGCATCGGCGCAATACCCTGCGTCAGGTCGAATCCCTGGATGTGCTGGACAGTGAAGAACGCTTCTTCACCCCATCGCCCCATATCAGCTTCGACCATGGCCAGCGCCTGGACATGCTGCAGCGTGCCCTGGCCGAGCTGCCGCCGCTGTGTCGCGAGAGTTTCCTGCTACGCAAGCTCGAAGGCCTGTCCCATCCGCAGATCGCCGAGCGCCTGGGCATTTCCCGGGCGCTGGTGGAAAAACACATCGTCAACGCCATGAAGCACTGCCGCGTTCGCGTGCGACAGTGGGACGCGCCCTGATTCGATCGTCACCGGTCACCCGGCGGTAAATTTTTTTTCATTGTCCTCGTTCCTCTCAACAGACGACTTGCCGGCGCCTCGAACGCCGGTCAGGTTCCCCAGGCTTTTCGTGCCCTGTTGAGGGGCTTTTCCAGAGGACACTGGACATGACACAGGCAATTGCATCGCCCATCGTTCACGACTTGATCGGCATTGGCTTCGGCCCCTCGAACCTGGCGCTGGCCATCGCGCTGCAGGAGCGGGGGCCGGCCCAGGGTGAACTGGACGTGTTGTTCCTCGACAAGCAGGCCGACTACCGCTGGCACGGCAACACCCTGGTGACCCAGAGCGAGTTGCAGATTTCCTTCCTCAAGGACCTGGTGACCCTGCGCAACCCCACCAGCCCGTATTCGTTCGTCAATTACCTCAAGCACCACGGCCGCCTGGTGGATTTCATCAACCTTGGCACCTTCTACCCGTGCCGCATGGAGTTCAATGACTACCTGCGCTGGGTGGCCGGACACTTCACCGAGCAGAGCCGTTATGGCGAGGAAGTGCTGCGCATCGAACCGGTGCTGCATAACCAACAGGTCGAAGCGCTGCGGGTGATTTCCCGCGATGTCCAGGGCGAAGAGTTGATCCGCACCACCCGCTCTCTGGTGGTCAGTGCCGGCGGCACCGCGCGCATCCCCGAGGCGTTCAAGGCGTTCAGGGATGATGCGCGGGTGTTCCACCACTCCCAGTACCTGGAGCGCATGGCGAGCCAGCCGTGCGTGAAGGGCCAGCCGATGAACATCGCCATCATCGGCGGCGGGCAGAGCGCGGCGGAGGCCTTTATCGACCTCAACGACAGCTTCCCTTCGGTACAGGTCGACATGATCCTGCGCGGCTCGGCCCTCAAACCGGCGGATGACAGCCCGTTCGTCAACGAAGTGTTCTCTCCGGAATTCACCGACCTGGTGTTCCAGCAACCCCACAGCGAGCGCGAGCGGTTGGTCAACGAGTACCACAACACCAACTATTCGGTGGTGGACATCGACCTGATCGAACGCATCTACGGGATTTTTTACCGTCAGAAAGTCTCCGGCATCGCCCGTCATGCGTTCCGCACCCTCACCACAATTGAGAAAGCCACGGCCACCGACGCGGGCGTGGAACTGGCGGTGCGCAACAACGCCACGGGCGAGCTGACGGTGCGCCGTTATGACGCCGTGGTCTTGGCCACCGGTTACGAGCGGCAGATGCACCGCACCCTGCTGGAGCCACTGGCGCAGTACCTGGGGGATTTCGAGGTGGATCGCAACTACAAGTTGATCACCGACGAGCGCTGCAAGGCGGCGATCTACATGCAGGGCTTCTGCCAGGCCAGCCATGGCCTGAGCGACACCCTGTTATCGATCCTGCCGGTGCGTGCCGATGAAATTGCCGGCTCGCTGTATGAACATGGGAACAATCGTGGGCAGGCGCGTCCGGTGCGCGATCGGTTGCTCGCCGCTGTGTAGGCCCACAGGTATCAAGTCACTGCAGGAAATCTACAGCCAACCCCACCCTTTTGTGGGAGCGCTCAGGTCACTCGCAAGAAATCCATCAGCCAACGCCCCCCTTGTGGGAGCGAGCTTGCTCGCGATTGCGTCGGTTCAGTCGGCATTGATGTGACTGACACGACGCCATCGCGAGCAAGCTCGCTCCCACAGGTCTGGGTCCTGGTAATTGCCTCAAGGCACTCGCAGGAAATTCTTCAGAAACTTCCTACACTCATGTCATGCGTCTGTTCGACAGGCGCATCGACGGTTCGCTGTTCCCTCGTATTGGCAGTCTGAACCCCCAACCGGTCACCCTGACTGAAGTCGGTGGTTTCCGGGCCGACTACGCCACGCGAAACACCTCGAACAGATGAAGCTCCTTCTACGCACGGGCCTGGTGGCGCTGCTGCTGGGCTCATTGGGTATGGCGCCACAGGTGGGCGCGGCGCCTGAGTCGTTGCAGGTGCTCGGGCGCTCCCATGTGGATGATTATTCGGTGTCCCTCGACGCCGCCGACTGGGGCTGGTTGCGCCAGAAGGGCACGTTGCTGCTGGGCGCCTCGGCGCCGGACTATGCGCCTTTCAGCATCACCGGCAATGGCCTCGACTACGAAGGCCTGACTGCGGACTACGCACAATTGCTGGGGCAACTCCTGCACATCAAGGTGCAGGTCCAGCGCTACCCGTCCCGTGCCGAATCGCTCCAGGCCCTGCGTGGCGGTGAGATCGACCTGCTCGGCACCGCCAATGGCTTCGAAGCCGCCGATCCGGACCTGGCAATGTCCCAGGCCTATGCCGATGACTTGCCCACCCTCGTGGCCCGCATCGACGACAGCCAGGATTTGCCCACGGACCTGGCCGGCAAGCGCGTGGCGATGCTCTATCACTACTTGCCGCCGGAGACGGTCGAGGCGTTTTATCCCGACGCTGCCTTTCAATTGTTTCCCTCGACCTTGAGCGCCATCGGAGCCGTGGCGTTCGGTCAGGCCGACGTCTACCTGGGAGACTCGATCAGTTCCAATTACCTCATCAGCAAGAATTACCTGAACAACGTCCAACTGGCCGATTTCTCGCGCCTGGAGGTGCAGCCGTTCGCCTTTGCGGTCAGCCGCGACAATGCGCGGATGCTGCGCATCGTCAACGCCGCGCTGCAAGCCATTCCTGCCAGCGAACGCATGACCATCCTGCGGCGCTGGAGCGCCGGCGGGGCGAGCATGCCGGGGCAGCAGGCCTTGCATTTCAGCGTCAAGGAACAGCGTTGGTTGGACGCTCATCCGCGGATCAAGGTGGCGGTCAACGAAAACTTCCTGCCGCTGACGTTCTTCGACGAGCAAGGCCATTTGCGCGGCATCGGCGCCGATGTGCTGGCCCGGATCAGCTTGCGCACCGGTTTGAAATTCGATGTGCAGCGGGGCGATTCGGTTGACGATTTGATCGGCCAGATCAAGAGCGGCAAGGCCGATGTCTTGGCCACCGCCATCCCCAGCGCCGAACTCGAAGACGAGCTGCGTTTTACCCGACCCTACCTGGCGAACCCGTTCGTATTGGTGGTGCCGCTCAGGGCCAAGGCGCTGACCCTGGACCACATGGCCGGCAAGCGCCTGGCGCTGGTGCGTGGCAACGTGCTGCGGGAGTTGCTGCTGGAGCAGTTCCCACGGGTGCAATTGGTGGCGGCGCAGAACGCGGCCGACGCCATGGCCATGGTCGCCGCCGGCACGGCGGACGCGGCGATCAATCCACTGATCAGTGCCCGCTACATGATCTCCCGCCAGTACCGCGACACCCTGCAAGTCACCAGCACCGTGGGCACCTTGCCCGCGTACGTTGCGCTGGCGACGAACCCGGACGCCTTGGCGCTTCATTCGATCCTGGACAAGGCGCTGTTGAGCATTTCGCCCGAGGAAATGGACGAGCTGACCAACCGCTGGCGCAGTGAAGTGGTGATCGACAACAGTTATTGGCTGCGCAACCGCACCACGATTCTCCAGGGTTTTGCCGTGGCTGCGCTGCTGTTGCTGGTGGCCTTGGGCTGGGGCGTTTATCTGCGGCGGCTGCTGGAACAGTTGCGTGTGGCCAAGGAAAGCGCCGACGAGGCCAATCGGGCCAAGACCACCTTCGTGGCGACCATGAGCCATGAAATCCGCACGCCGATGAATGCGGTGATCGGCCTGTTGGAGCTGGCCATGAAAAAAGCCGACCAGGGCATCGTGGACCGCTTCGCCATCGAAGTCGCGTCGGGCGCCGCCCATGGCATGCTGGACTTGATCGGCGACATCCTCGACATCGCCCGCATCGAGTCGGGCAAGCTGTCGCTGGCGCCGCAACGGGCCAATCTAAGGGGGTTGATCGAGTCGGTGGCGCGGATCTTCGAGGGCCTGGCCTGGCAGAAACACTTGCGTTTGCACTGGGTACTGGATGCTACGGTCGATTGCGACGTGTTGGTCGATCCGTTGCGCTTCAAGCAGGTCGTCTCGAACCTGCTGAGCAACGCCATCAAGTTCACCGACCAGGGCGAAGTGCGCCTGAGTGTGCGCGGCGAGTTGAACCCTGAGCACAAACACTTGGGCATTTGCCTGCGGGTCGAGGACACCGGTTGCGGTATTTCCCCCGAGGACCAGCGCCGCCTGTTCAGCCCCTTTACCCAGGCCGGCCATCACCCCCAGTCGGCCCGCAGCGGTTCCGGGTTGGGGTTGGTCATCAGCCGCACGTTATGCGAGATGATGGGCGGCACCCTGGCATTACACAGCGTGCCAGGGAAGGGCACGCAGGTCGAAGTCTTGCTGGACTTGCCGATACTCGACGCGCTGTCGACGCTGCCGCCCAGCCAGGACGAGGCGCCGCTGCCGGTCCGGGCGCTGAGTATCCTGGTGGTCGACGACTACCCGGCCAACCGCTTGCTGCTGTCTCAGCAACTGGGCTACCTGGGCCATCGTGTCCAGGAGGCACAGAACGGTATCGACGGCCTGCAGGCTTGGCGCAGCGAACATTTCGATGTGGTCATCACCGACTGCAACATGCCCTTGATGAGCGGCTACGAACTGGCCCGGGCTATTCGCGACGAAGAGCGCGAGCGCAACCTGTCGCCGGTGGTGATCCTGGGGTTCACGGCCAACGCCCAGCCTGAGGAAAAGCAGCGCTGCGCCGAAGCCGGGATGGACGATTGCCTGTTCAAGCCCATCGGCCTCAAGGCACTCAATGCGCACCTGGCCTCGGTCACGCCGGATGCGCTGGCGCCCCGGCCCAGCGATGGCATCGACCTGACCGGCCTGGAACAACTGACCGGCGGTGACGTGACGGCCATCAAGGCGTTGCTGGAAGAACTGGTCAGCAGCAATGTCGAAGATCAAGTCCGACTGCTGCACTTGGCCACCCGACAAGACTTGCCGGGCCTGGCGGACCTGGCGCACCGGATCAAGGGCGGGGCGCGGATCATCCAGGCGCAACGCCTGATTGCTGCCTGCGAGGCGCTGGAAGAGGCTTGCCGAGAAGGCAACGTGTCGCTACTCACCGAAGCCGTGGAAAACCTACGCCAAGCCATCGACCATCTGGCCGAACAACTGAAAACCTACATGGAAGGGGTTGGAACCAAGTAGGAACTGTAGGAGCCGTAGGAGCTGACGAGTGCAACGAGGCTGCGATCTTTCCCCAGACACTTGAATCCCAAGCGAAAGGTCAAAGATCGCAGGCTTCGCCAGCTCCTACAGAATTCGAGCAAAAAGATAAATGCCTTCGCCACAAGGGCTTCGTCTGGCTTCATTTTAGGAATAGTCCTACATCGCCCTTCAAACACTTCCTCTAGCCTGAGCGCCCTTAATGTTCTTGAGCCGGTGCCTACCTGGCGCGTTGCTATTGGAAAGCTTGCCATGCCGAACAAAGCACTTCGTATCCTGATTGCCGACACTCAACACACCCATCGAATCGTGCTGGAGCGTCTGTTCAATCAACAAGGCTACTTCCGGATTGTCCCCGTGAGCCATTTGCAAGAGTTGCTGACGCTGGTGGAGTACGGCAGCGAGCCGTTCGACCTGATTGTCGTCAACGCGCAGTTGGCAGGCGAGGCGCTGGATTTGCACGATTTTGTTGTCTATAACCCACAGGTTCGCCACGGGATGCTTTACAACGCGCAACCGGCCAGTCAGTCGCCGGCGCTTGTCGCGCGTCGATCGAACCTGCATCTGAGCCCGGCGCCACTGCCGGACCTCGCTTCGCTGCGGCGTTTGATGGAGCGGGTTGATCCTCAGGTCCCTGAGCCGTTGCAGGCGTGGGCGCGCGCCCTCAGGCAGGGTCATGGACACTGAACCCGACCGTTGGTCGGCACTGTCAGGTCTGACAGGTGGCAAGGCCTGGCACTTGTGCAAAAAGAGTCCGGTGCGGTCATGGCGCCGGTGCCGTTTGTATTGTTTTGGGGAGTTGCCTTGAAAGACGTGTTGATCGTGGATGACCACCCTGTCATACGAGGGGCGCTGAAGCTCATATGCCAGAGTGAGGCGTTCACCCACATCCGGGACGCCAGCGGCGCGGCCGATGCCAGGGCCCTCATCAAGGAACGTGCGCCAGACCTGGTGATCCTGGACCTGGTGATGAACGGTTTCGATGGCTTGGACCTGCTGGGCTGGATCATGGCCCAGTTTCCTGAATGCAGCGTGTTGGTGTTCACCTCCCAGGATGCACAGCACTTCTGCAACCGCTGCATCTCGGCCGGCGCTCGGGGTTTTGTGACCAAGAAAAGCGACCTGAAGGAGCTGACCAAGGCCATCCAGGCGCTGAAATCCGGTTATGCCTATTTCCCACAGATGCCTGTCCGGCTGGATTTCCTGCAACGCAGCGAGCAGCAGGCCTTGGAAAGCCTCTCCACCCGCGAGCTGTCCATCTTGCGGATGCTGTCCATGGGCATGCGTGGCAAGGACATCGCGCAAAGCCTGTTCCTGAGCCCGAAAACCGTCAGCACCTACAAGAGCCGCCTATTGGAAAAACTCGGCTTGCAATCCCTGGTGGGGCTGTCGGAGTTTGCCAAGCGCAATCACCTCTAAATGGACTGAACCCAAACCCTGTGGGAGCGAGCTTGCTCGCGATAGCGTCCTATCCGTCAATGCATCATTGACTGACAGACCGCTATCGCGAGCAAGCGCGCTCCCACAGGGTTTTATTGGTCGTTCTCTAAATGGAACGCTAAAGCCGGTTTTTGCCATCTAGTGCTTCAAGGGTGTCGGTTTTAAGCTATCTCCATCGAGTTGCAACACCTGATTTGGAGACACGGCATGAAAAACATCATCGGCCTCTACACCAGCCCGCGGCCCCATTGGGTCGGCGATGGCTTCCAGGTGCGCACGCTGTTTTCCTACGACAACCTGGGCAAGCACATCAGCCCGTTCCTGCTGCTGGACCACGCCGCCCCCACCGAATTCACGCCCACCACCGAGCGGCGTGGCGTCGGCCAGCACCCGCATCGTGGGTTCGAAACCGTGACCATCGTCTACCAGGGCGAACTGGAGCACCGTGATTCCACCGGCAGCGGTGGCAAGATCGGCCCCGGCGACGTGCAATGGATGACTGCCGCTTCCGGCATCATCCACGAAGAGTTCCACTCCGAAGCCTTTGCGCGGCAGGGCGGCTTCATGGAAATGGTCCAGCTGTGGGTCAACCTGCCCGCCAAGGACAAGATGGCCCCCGCCGGCTACCAGACGATCCTCAAGGGCGATATTCCGAACATTGCGCTGAAAGACAACGCCGGCAACCTGCGCCTGATCGCCGGGCGCTTCGAAGGACATCAAGGCCCGGCGCGAACCTTCACGCCCATCGACGTCTGGGACATTCGCTTGAATGCCGATAAGAACCTGACCCTTGACCTGCACGAAGGGCACAACACCGCCTTGGTGGTGCTGCGGGGCTCGGTCCAGGCCAATGGCCGCGAACGGATCGAGGCCGGACAGATGGCCCTGTTCGACCGGGCCGGCGACCAATTAAGCCTGCAAGCCAATAACGACGCGGTGGTGCTGCTGCTCAGTGGCGAGCCGATCGACGAGCCCATCGTCGGCCATGGTCCGTTCGTGATGAACAGTGAACAGGATATTCACCAGGCCTTCGAGGACTTCCATTCCGGACGCTTTGGCCGGATGCAAGACTGAACGCAAAAACCACAGCCACCCTGACTCCATTGTGAGAGCGAGCTTGTGTGGGAGCGAGCTCGCTCGCGATAGCGACCTGATAGTCGATGAATGATTGGCAGGTACACCGCTATCGCGAGCAAGCTCGCTCCCACAGGACTTGAGTGTGATCTCTACAGCGTCTTCAATCTGTGCCAATCTTCGCCAATCGCCCTCCTGGAGCTGTTCCGATGCTGTTTCTGATCTCCGAGCACCCGCTGCTCTGTGCCCTGGCGCTGCTGATGCTCGACCTGTTGATGTGGCACTTGGTCAGTGCGGATCGGATCTATTGGAAAGTCGGCGCAAGGCTGGTGATTTTTTCGCTGTTCAGCGTGCTGCTGTTCAACGAAGGCCTCAACCCCATGGTGCCGGCGCAGTGGGTCGACGATGTGCCTCGGCACCTGGCGGCGACCGGTTTGCAGATCACCTGGTGGCTGTTCGCCGCGCGAACCCTGACGGTGCTGATCGTGGCGGCGTTGATGCAACGGGTCGGCCACACCGGGCGCTTGTTGCAGGATTTGCTCGGCGCGGTGATTTTCCTCATCGCCGTCATCGCGGCACTTGCCTATGTGCTGGATCTGCCGGTCAAGGGCGTGCTGGCGACGTCCGGCGCAATGGCGATCATCGTTGGCCTGGCCTTGCAGAGCACACTCAGCGACGTGTTTTCCGGGATCGTGCTCAATACCACCAAGCCCTACCAAGTCGATGACTGGATTTCCATCGATGGCACCGAAGGCCGGGTCACCGACATCGACTGGCGTGCCACGCGATTGCAGACTTCCCAGGGCAGCATGGCGGTGATCCCCAACTCGCTGGCGGCGAAAGCCAAGATCGTCAACTTCAGCCGACCCAGCGACATGCATGGCTTGGCCATCAGTCTCCAGGTCAGCCCCCATGCGCGTCCGCAAAAAGTGATCGACGCGTTGGAGCGGGCAATGATCGGTTGCCGTGCGCTGCTTGCCACTCCGGCGCCTTGTGTCACGCTCAAAAGCACCGGTAGCGGCGGGGCGGAATACGAGATCAGCGGATTCGTGGCGTCGATGGGGCAGAAACGGGAGGTGCGCAATCAACTGTTCGACCTGGCGTTCCGGCATTTGCAAGCGTCGGGCGTGAGTCTGTTGTCCACCAGCGAAAGCACTGCCTCCATCGGCGTGTCGCGCCCTCGGGCGCTGCTGGAAAGCTCGAGCATTTTTTCGACGCTACGCCCGGACGAAAAAGATGTTTTCAGCCAGAACATGACATTACAAAGCTTCCGCGCCGGCGATGTGATCCTGGCGGCGGGAGAGGTCAGCGATCATCTGTTCATCATAGAATCCGGGGTGGTCAGCGTGACCCTCCTGCGCAACGGCCAGCCACTCGAGGGCGGACGCATGGGGCCGGGGGAGGTAATCGGCGAAGCCGGGATCGTCGCCGAGCAGGCGGCGCTGGCTAATTTTAACGCCAAGACCTTCTGCACCCTTTACCGCATCGAGAACAGCTACCTCAAGCCGTGCCTCGAGGCCCGTCGCGACATCAACGACGCGATGAAAAACCTGCTGGACGTACGCATGCACCTGGCCCAGAACCTGACCCGCGAAGCCCCCAAGCCGATCGTCAAGAAGCGTTTTTTGCAGTGGTTGCGTAGCCGGGCCTGACCTCTATCTCGAAGTCTCCACGGTCCCCTGTGGCGAGGGAGCTTGCTCCCGCTGGGTCGCGAAGCGGCCCCAAAACCCGCCGAATGCGATACACCAGGCACACCGCACCGGCCGGTTTACGACTGCTGCGCAGCCGAGCGGGAGCAAGCT
The DNA here is from genome assembly GCF_051132015.1 of Pseudomonas sp. Z1-12. Classification (NCBI taxonomy): domain Bacteria; kingdom Pseudomonadati; phylum Pseudomonadota; class Gammaproteobacteria; order Pseudomonadales; family Pseudomonadaceae; genus Pseudomonas; species Pseudomonas sp. Z1-12. The sequence goes on along the minus strand of NZ_CP071647.1, from coordinate 4,676,101 downwards.
CCCTCGCCACAAAGGCTTGCGTCCATTTCCAGGTTGAGCCGCAGCCTTCATTGGCCACCCGAACTTCCCAACAATTGGCTATTTGTACCGCGCCCCTGCACCGCTAACGTAGCGCTACACCCAATTGCTGTCCTGGAGTTCACCATGCAACCGCGCATCGATTTCTACACCGCTTCCCCCGACGCTTTCAAAGCCATGCTGGCCCTGGAAAACGCCGCCTCGAACCTGGGCCTGGAGAAGTCCCTGCTGGAGCTGGTCAAGCTGCGTTCCTCACAGATCAACGGCTGCGCCTTCTGCATCGACATGCACACCGCCGATGCCCGCAAGGACGGCGAGACCGAACGTCGTCTGTACGCCGTGACCGCCTGGCGTGAAGCGCCATTTTTCACCGGCCGCGAGCGCGCCGCACTGGCCTGGACCGAAGCCTTGACGCGCCTGAGCGACACCCACGCGCCGGACGCCGACTATGCCTTGCTGAGCGAACATTTCAGCCCCAAGGAAATGGTCGACCTGACCGTGGCGATCAACGCCATCAATGGTTGGAACCGCTTGGCGGTGGGCTTTCGCAAGATGCCTGAGGCCTGAGACGCCTCGATCCAGCAAGAACAAGCCCTGGGGAAGCCTCTGTGGGAGCGAGCCTGCTCGCGATAGCGGTCTGACAGTTCATGCACCATTGACTGATACACCGCCATCGCGAGCAAGCTCCCACAGTTGATCATCGAAACGCTTCCTCCCAGCCGCCCAGGCTCCAGTCATCCCGCGCTGGGAACTTCGCCCGTTTGATCTTCTTCTACCTACAACAGGCGGCGTCAGCCGTCTTTTGCAAAGGAGTCGATCATGCAAGTTCAAGTCAATAGCAACGATATCGAAGGCAGCGCCCGCCTGCAGGAGTGGGTGGGCGGTACGGTGGTGGACACACTGCAGCGTTTCGAGGGTCAACTGGCCCGGATTGAAGTTCATGTCAGCGATGAGAATGCCCAAAAGGGCGGCGCTGCCGACAAGCGCTGCCAGATCGAGGCACGCCTGCAAGGCCTCTCGCCGATGTCGGTCTCCCACAAGGCCGCAAGCCTCGAACTGGCCGTGGAGGGCGCCGCCGAAAAAATGCTGCACGCGCTCGATCATCAGATCGGCAAACTCAACCCCGCCGTCGAACCGATGGGACGCGTGACTGCGCCCACCGATGAAGCGCCACCCGAGGTGGTGGACGCGATGCTGGAGGAAGATTTCCTCGAAAACCAAGAGGCGCGTGGCAAAGAATAAGGAGGCGATCATGACCGCTCATCAACCTTTCAACCGGCAGGTATTGGCCGAACTCCTGGCGTTCGACGAACAGCCGAGCCTTTCGTTGTACATGCCCACGCACCGTACATTCCCTGAACGCAGCCAGGACCCGATTCGCTACAAGAACCTGGTGCGTGATCTGCAGACGCAACTGGAGCAACAGCACCCGGACCTTGACGGTGCGCCGTTGCTTCAGTCTTTTCACGCGTTGGTGGACGACCAGGACTTCTGGAACTCCAATCGGGACGGCATTGCGGTGTTCGGCGCCCGCGACTACTTCAAAGTCATTGCGGTGAATCAGCGCTTGCCGCAACGTGCCGTCGCCAACAGTCACCCTTATCTCAAGCCGTTGTTGCGGCTGGTCCAATCCACGGACCGTTATCAAGCACTGTGCCTGACCCGCAACGAAGTCTGGCTGTATGAAGGCTCCTCGGAGCAGCTAGAGAAAATCGAGCTGGCCGAGCAGGTGCCGCGCAACCAGAACGAGGCCCTGGGCGACGAGCTGACCCCGGGCAACCAACAGGGTTTTCCTAACGGTTTCAGCCGCAGTGGCGAGCGTGGCGATGCGATGATGCATGAGGCCGCCGGCGGCGGTAAGCAGGACGAAATCAACCTCGACCGCGAGCGCTTTTTCCGCGTCGTGGATAAAGCGATCCTGCAATACCATTCGCAACCTTCAGGGCTGCCGATGATCCTGGTGGCCCTGCCGGAAAACCAGGCCGTGTTCCGTGCCGTCAGCCACAACTCGCAACTGCTGGCCCAAGGGGTCGAGATTGACCCGTCCAGGCTTGGCGTCGAGGCGTTGCGTGTCCACTGCTCGAAGCTCATGGCCCACAGCTATGCCGATCACGTTGTCGACAGCTTGAATCGCTACGGCATCGCGGTGGGGCAGGGACGGGCACTGGATAACCTGGCCGACATCGCCAAGGCCGCCTGGGAAGGCCGCGTCGCGCTGCTGCTGGTGGAGGCCGAGCGCCAGGTTCCTGGCCAGCTCGACCCGGACAAGGGGCGGTTGCTGATTGACGAGAGCGGTGACGAACTGGCCCCGGATGTACTGGACGAACTGATCCTGGCCGTGACCCGGCAGGGGGGCGAAGTGGTGGTGATTCCACCCGAGCACGTGATGCCGACCGACACGGGCGCGGCGGCGGTGTGCCGGTTCTAGTTTAATCGCGGTTAGCGCTGGCCCCTGTGGGAGCGGGCTTGCTCGCGAAAGCGGCGTGTCAGGCGACATCATTCTCGAATGTGCTGCCGCCTTCGCGAGCAAGCCCGCTCCCACATTATTTTTATGTCAGGCGGTCGGACGGCGTTTGCTTCCTATTAATAGGAAGCATTACTATTCACGCCCCGTTTCCACAGCGCGCCGTGATGACTCCCAAGCTGCCCCGCAGACCCGGCTTTTTCGAGCATTACGAAGAGTTGATCGGCACCTGGACCCGTCGCCTGCGCAATCGCCAGCAGGCCGAGGATCTGGCCCACGACACCTTCGTACGGGTGCTTGAGGCCGATTCGAGCGAGGTGGAGCAGCCGCGGGCCTATTTGCATCAGACGGCGCGCAACATTGCAGTGGATGGCTATCGGCGCGAAGATCGACGGGGGGCCATGGAAGAGGCTGTCATCGACCCTGGTCAGTCGTTTTCGGGCGACCCGGAGCATTTCATGCATGCGATCCAACTGGCGGACTCCATCGAGCGGGCGCTTGCCGAGCTGCCTGCCAACTGCCGCACGGTGTTCGTCTGGCAGAAGATCGAAGGCCTGACCCAGGCGGAAATCGCCGAGCGCCTGGGCCTGTCAAAAAACATGGTGGAAAAGTATATGATCCGCACCCTGCGGCATCTGCGCGATCGCCTGGACGGACCAGGCCAATGATCCGTCGCCCTCTTTCACCTGAGCCACAGGACCTTCCATGATGGATAGCCGTGAATGCCCGTGCGGGCAGGACAGGGTTCGCGACGCGGCGGCGCATTGGTTCGTGCGTTTGCAAGCGCCCGCCATGAGTATCGAAGAGCGCCAGGCTTTCAGCGCCTGGCTGGACGAACATGCCAACCACCGCGACGAAATCCAGGTGCTCCAGGGCATCTGGAGCGCCACCGACCTGCTGCCCAAGGAACGCCTGCAAGCCTTGTGCGAACCACCTGCCGAACGTCCCAAGCGTCGGCCGCTGTTGCGCTACGCCGTTGCCGCCGGATTGTTCGCGGTGGCCCTGGGGTTGGGGCTGTTCAGCGGCTTGAGTTCTTCCACCGACTACAGCGGCGAATACGCCACCGCCTTCGGCGAGCGTCGACATATTGCCCTGCCGGACGGCTCGGTGATCGACCTCAACAGCCGCAGCCGCGTGCGGATTGAATTCGCACACCGTCAACGCCGGGTGGAACTGGCCGAAGGCGAGGCCTTGTTCACGGTCGAGCATGATGCGGGCCGGCCCTTCACCGTCGAGACGGGCAACGGCCAGGTGACGGTCACCGGAACGCGCTTCGATGTGCGCCGTGACGCCGACAGGACTCGGGTCGCGGTGGCCCAGGGCAGCGTCAAGGTCCAGGGACGCGCCGCGCCCCCGGCTCAGTTCGTCAGCCTGACGGCGGGTCTCGGCACCCAGATTGATGCCCAAGGCCAAGTCACCACGCCTTACGCGGTCAACGCCGAGGCGCTCACCGCCTGGCGCAGCGGCAAGCTGGTGTTCGACAACGCGCCGCTCAAGGATGTGGTTGAAGAAGTTTCCCGCTATCGCACCCAGCCCCTGCGGGTCGGCAGCGCGGCGGTGGGCAACCTGCGCCTGACCAGCGTGTTCCGCGCCGACGATCCCGAGGCACTGCTCAAGGCGCTGCCGAACATTCTGCCGGTGGCCGTGCGCACGCTGGATGACGGCAGCCAGGAAATAATTTCGAAATAAATTCAGGTTTTTTCCGAGTTCATCGTCTTCTTGTCCAACTGCAACTGGTTTGCATTAACAGACGCGTATTCTTGCGATCAACAGGACAAGGTTCGACGTGAAAAAAACCGCCAAACACCACAACCGTACCCCGGCACGCTGGCTGCCGCTGGCCCTGACCCTGGCGGTCAGCGCCGCAGTGCCCCAGGCGTTCGCCGACCAGGCCGCCACCGCCATTCACATCCAGGCGCAGCCGTTGGGCCAAGCCTTGAGCCAGCTCGGCCAGCAAACCGCGTTGCAGGTGTTCTTCAGCCCCGAGCTGGTGGCGGGCAAGCAAGCGCCGGCGGTGGACGGCAACCTGTCCCCGGAAGCGGCCTTGCGCCAATTGCTCCAGGGCAGCGGCCTGCAATACCAGATCGATAATGGTTCGGCGACCGTGTTGCCGGCGCCCTCGGCCTCCAACGCTGGCCCGCTGGAACTGGGTGCCACTGAGATCCAGGTGGTCGGTGACTGGCTCGGCGACGCCAATGCCGAGGTGGTGCAGAACCACGCCGGTGCGCGTACGGTGATCCGCCGCGAAGCGATGGTGGAGCAGGGCGCCATGAATGTCGGCGATGTGCTGCGGCGCGTACCGGGTGTGCAGGTCCAGGACGCCAACGGCACCGGCGGCAGCGATATTTCCCTGAACGTCGGCGTGCGCGGCCTGACCTCGCGCTTGTCGCCACGCTCCACGGTGTTGATCGACGGCGTACCGGCGGCATTCGCGCCCTACGGCCAGCCGCAACTGTCCATGGCGCCGATTTCCTCGGGCAACCTGGACAGCATCGACGTGGTGCGCGGCGCCGGGTCCGTGCGCTACGGGCCGCAGAACGTTGGCGGGGTGATCAACTTCGTGACCCGTGCCATTCCGGAAAAAGCCACCGGTGAAATCGGCACCACCCTGGAAACCTCCCAGCGCGGCGGTTGGAAGCACATCGACACGGCCTTCCTCGGTGGCACCGCCGACAACGGCCTGGGCGTGGCGCTGTTGTATTCGGGCGTCAACGGTAACGGCTATCGCCAGAGCAACAACGGCAACGACATCGACGACGTGATCCTCAAGACCCATTGGGCACCGACCGACGTCGACGACTTCTCACTGAATTTTCACTACTACGACGCCAAGGCCGACATGCCCGGTGGTCTGAAACAGGCCCAATACGATGCGGACCCGTACCAGTCCGACCGCGACTGGGACAACTTCAGCGGCCGGCGCAAGGACGTGTCGTTCAAATGGATCCGCGAGATCAACGAGCGCACCCAGGCCGAGGTGCTGACCTATTACTCCGACAGCTACCGTGGCAGCACCATTGCCTCCCGGGACCAGCGCAACCTGGTGTCCTACCCGCGCACCTATTACACCTTCGGCATCGAACCTCGGGTCTCCCACGTGTTCGACCTGGGGCCCACCACCCAGGAAGCCAGCGTCGGTTATCGCTACTTGAAGGAAGGCATGCACGAAGAGGCTAGCCGCCTGGCGTTGGTGGATAACAAGCCAGTGGTGGGCCCGGGTTCCGACGGCCACGTCTACCAGGACCGTACCGGCGGCACTGAAGCCCACGCGGTGTATATCGATGACAAGATCGATGTCGGCAAATGGACCATCACCCCGGGCATCCGCTTCGAAAGCATCAGCACCGAATGGCACGACCGTCCGGTGCTCGACACCGCCGGCCGTCCCGTGCAGGAAAAACGCCGCAGCATCGACAGCAACGAGCCGCTGCCGGCCCTGAGCGTGATGTATCACCTGTCGGACGCCTGGAAGTTGTTCGCCAACTACGAAACCTCGTTCGGCAGCCTGCAATACTTCCAGCTCGGCCAGGGCGGCGACGGCAACAACACCGCCAACGGCTTGAGCCCGGAAAAGGCCAAGACCTACGAGATCGGTACGCGGTACAACGATGACGTGTGGGGCGGGGAAGTGACGCTGTTCTACATCGACTTCGACGACGAGCTGCAATACATCAGCAACGACGTGGGCTGGACCAACATGGGCGCCACCAAGCACCAGGGCCTGGAAGCTTCCGTGCACTACGACATGGCCGCGCTCGACCCTCGCCTCGAAGGCCTCACCGCCACCGCCGGTTTCACCTACACCCGGGCGACTTACGAAGGTGAGATCCCCAGCTTCAAGGGCCGTGACCTGCCGTTCTATTCCCGCCAGGTGGCCAACATGGGCCTGCGGTACGAGGTCAATCGCTGGACCTACAACCTCGACGCCTTCGCCCAGTCCAAGCAACGCTCGCCGGGCAACAGCGTGAACGCCGATGGCAGCTTCAGCGGCGACTACATCACCGATGGCACCGCCGATGGGCAATACGGCGACATGCCGGGTTATGTGCTCTGGAACGTGCGCGCCGGCTATGACTTCGGCGAGCAACTGTCGAACCTGAAAGTCGGCGCCGGGGTGAAAAACCTGTTCGACCACCAGTACTACACCCGCTCCAGCGACAACAACTCGGGCATTTACGTTGGCGCACCGCGTACGTTCTTTGTGCAGGCGAGTGTGGGGTTCTGATCGAGGATCAGGCTCCTCTGGACTCAATTTCCAGGGGCTGAAATACAGTTCTTGGGGCTGAGTACCATCCTGTGGCGAGGGAGCTTGCTCCCGCTGGGCCGCGAAGCAGCCCCAAAACCTACTGAACACCGCATCCACAGGTTCACGACTGCTTCGCAGCCGAGCGGGAGCAAGCTCCCTCGCCACAGGGAATGGGATGAGGCCTCAACAAGCGGTGCCAGGCCTCAGACCTTCAACACTTTCCCACTGGCCGCCACCGCCACCAGCGATAGCGCAATCAGCCCGAAGGCAATGCTCAAGCTGCTGCCATGGGCGACGAAACCGATCAGCGCCGGGCCGGCGAGGATGCCGGCGTAGCCGATGGTGGTGATGGCCGGCACGGCGATCGCTTCCGGCATCAGGGTCTGTTTGCCGACAGCGGTGTACAACACCGGCACGATGTTCGAACAGCCGGCGCCCACCAATGCATACCCCAGCAACGCGGCTTGCCACATCGGTGCGAGGGTCGCCAGCAGGAACCCCGCCGCAGCGATCGACCCGCCATAGATGATCACGCGCTTGGCGCCCAGGCGATGCACCACCGCGTCGCCGGTCAGGCGCCCGACGGTCATGGTCAGCGCGAACGCGGCATAACCCAACCCGGCATAGGCGGTATCCACCGCGCGCTCGGTGGTCAGGAACACCGCGCTCCAGTCCAGCACCGCGCCTTCAGCCAGGAACACGATGAAACACAGGATGCCGATAAACAGCACCACGCCATGGGGAATGGCAAACGCCGGTCCCGAGCTTTCACTGCCATACGGCAACAGGTGCGGCGCCGCCTTGAACAACGCCACCAACAGCACCCCATTGACCACCAACGTCGCCCCCAGCGGCGAAAGTTCCAGGCCGAGCAGGGCGCTCACCCCGGCTGCGCCAATGATCCCGCCCAGGCTGAACATGCCGTGGAAACCCGACATCATGGTCTTGCCGCTGGCCCGCTCGACGATCACCGCTTGCAGGTTCACGGTCGAGTCCACGGTGCCGAGCCCGGCGCCAAACAGGAACAGCGCAGCCACCAGCCAGGGCAGGGAGGTCATCGTCGCCAGCAACGGCAACGCCAGGCAGATCAGGATCGTGCCGCCGCTGAGCACCCGACGGCAGCCGAACCGCGTCGCCAGCGCACCGGAAATCGGCATTGCCAGGATCGACCCGACCCCAAGGCACAGCAGCAGCAAGCCGAGGGTGCCTTCATCCAGGTTCGCCCGCACCTTGGCGTAAGGCACCAGCGGCGCCCAGGCGGCGATGCCGATGCCGGCGATGAGATAGGCGATGCGGGTGGACATCTGTTCCAGGCGTCCGGGAATAAAGGTGGGCGGGGGCGTAATGGCAGTCATGAAACGTCCTTGGCTTTCGTGCGGTGCGGTGCGGTGATGCAGGCAGGGGGCCTATGCTTGCATATCCACTGACCGCACCGCGACCCCAAGGTGCCGACGGCCTGACGTACTCTCCTTGAACACTGGGTCACTACTCCTTGAACAGCCTGATGCTCACCACGTGGTCCGCCTCCACCTCAAAGTAAATAAGCGCGATGGGGATTGCCTGCTGGTCATCGAAACATTCAACAATCACGTTTCGGGCCGACGTTGCCTGGGCCGACAAGCGTTGGGCCTGGCGCAACAATCGCTTGATCTGGAGGGAGACCCGGATGGGGGCCCGGCCCTTGCGCACGCTTTCGCAAAACGCCAGCGTCACTTCTCGCGGCGTTGGCGGCGGTGGCGAGACAAGGCCGGCTTCTTCGAATAACCGATTGAGTTGATCGGCTGTAGCGACCGCCCTGGGGAACCCGGTGAACGCCGAAGCCTGCGTCACCAGTTCGACCATTTCTCCCGAAGCCAGGCCCGAGGCCATGCCGGTCTTGAAGTGCACGCTCAAGGGCGGGCCTGTCATGCCGGCCGCGACGATGGCGGCCAGTGTCGCGGCCTCTCGCAGGCGCGGGTCCAGGCCTGGGCGACTCTGCAAGTGACCGTACACCACGCCGACCGCCAGTTCGCCGAGCGCCGGCGCGGTATGGAACAGCGCGTCGAGTCGTGCGCCGCCGTCCGGCACCAGCTCGATGAAATGTTTTCGGCCTTCGCGGTAGAGCTCGGCCATGGGCTTGGAGGGATGTTTGCTGTTCATGGGGCCTCCTTGTGTTGGGAGCTTGCGTGCCTACGGTACGGGTTCCCCAGGCAGCAGCGCACCTGTCGAACCTGACAGGTTACGACGCGGCGATTTAAGTGTATGAAGCAGGTTTCGCCTAAACTACCGGCTCCTCCTGGCTTCTTCCGGACCCGATGCATGGCACTGTTCTATGACGCACGCGGCAATATTTATGGGGTCGTTTCACCGCAGCAAGTGCGTGATCACGGCATTGCTCTGCCCCAGTCAGCCGCCGAGGCCGCACAGGCTCGCGAATCCTGGGCAACGGCGGCCGTGCACGTCTTCTGCGCCTGGACGCCGGGCGAAGCGCCGCCGGATGCCAAGGCCCATCGCAGTGATGGTTTGCTGATTGGCCCGTTCCAGAATGAGCCACCCTTTGATCTGTTGATCGTCAATACCGACGGGACATTGGCCGAGCGCAGTGGCAATGGCTTGACGATTTTCTCCCAGGCCCTGCAAGAACAAGGCTTGATGGCGGCGCCTGGTGATTGCGTGCTGCAGGTTCATCACGATAAACCCGACGGCTTGTCTCCGCTGCACACCTCGGTTCGCGCCGCTGGATTCGAAGGGGTGCAAGGTTTCTGGCTGGACCTGGGCAAACCGCTGTTCGGGCCCCAGGCCGTTGGCGCCCAGGAGGTCGAGCGGGTGATGTTCAACCAGCGTGATGTCAGCCGTGTGGCGGCGCTTGAACGGTTGGACCCGGCGTGGGGCAACAGTCAGTTCGTGAGCATGGGCAATCCGCATTGCGTGACGTTGGTGGAGGGTGCCGAGGCGCTGCCAAGCAATGCGCAGATGCGTGCTGCGGCGCTGTCACGGGGCTTGACCCGCATCGCTTATGCGGCGCCCGGTGGGGCTGGTGTTCCATGCCCCAGGGGGGTGAATCTGCAATGGGCCAGGCTCGAGGCCGAAGGGCAGATCGCCGCCCGGGTGTTTGAGCGGGGCGAAGGCCCTACCGCGTCCTCGGGCACCAGCGCCAGCGCCGTGGCCAGTGCCGCCTGGCGGGTGGGTTGGGTGAAGGCGGGGGCGGTGAGGGTGGTGATGCCCGGCGGTACTGCGCCGATCTTGTTGGAGGAGGAGGCGGGGGAGCTGGTGCGGGTCAGGTTGTTTGGTGCGGCGCGGCCAACGACGCCATCGCGAGCAAGCTCGCTCCCACAGTAGATATTCGGCGAGCAAAAAATGAATGTACGACACAGATCCCCTGTGGGAGCGAGCTTGCTCGCGATAGCGGCAGTACATCCAACATCAATGCAGCTGACCCACCGCCATCGCGAGCAGGCTCGCTCCCACAGTAGGTATTCGGCGGGCACAAAATGAATGTATGACACAGATTCCCTGTGGCAGTCAGCCAGGCTGGTGGGCAAACTCCACCACCGGCATTTGCCGCTTCATCAGCACTTCGCCATTGCGAATCGAGTAGAGCGGCAACCCTTGGCTGCGAATCACTTCGTAATCGCTGTCCGCTGAAAGGATCAGCAAGTTCGCCGGGCGGCCGGGGTCCAGTCCGTAGCGCTCGCCCAGGTTCATGGCCTTGGCGCTGTTGTCGGTGACCAGGTCGAGGGCGCTTTGCAGGTTGCGATAGCCGAGCATGTGGCAGATATGCAGCCCCGCTTCCAGCACCCGCAGGATGTTGCCGTTGCCCAATGGGTACCACGGGTCAACGATGGAGTCCTGGCCGAAACACACATTCATCCCGGCTTCGAGCAGCTCATTGACCCGGGTGACGCCGCGGCGTTTGGGGAAGGTGTCGAAGCGGCCTTGCAGGTGGATGCTTTCGGTCGGGCAAGAGACAAAACTGATGCCCGAGTGCCCGAGCAGGCGGAACAGCTTGGCGCAATAGGCGTTGTCGTAGGAGCCCATCGCCGTGGTATGGCTGGCGGTGACGCGGGCGCCCATGTCGCGGCTGCGGGCTTCTTCGGCGAGCACTTCGAGAAAACGCGAATGCGGGTCGTCGGTTTCGTCGCAATGCACATCCACCAGGCACCCGGTACGTTCGGCCAGGTCCATGAGGAACTTCACCGAGCTGACGCCCTGGTCGCGGGTGTATTCGAAGTGGGGAATGCCGCCCACCACGTCGGCACCCATGCGGATCGCTTCTTCCATCAGCTCGCGGCCGTTGCGGTAGGACTCGATGCCTTCCTGGGGGAACGCGACGATCTGCATGTCGATCAGGTGACGGCTTTGCTCGCGCACCTCCAGCATTGCCTTGAGGGCGGTGAGTTCGGGGTCGGTCACGTCGACGTGGGTGCGCACATGCTGGATGCCATGGGCGGCGAGGGCCTGGATGGTTTTCTTGGCGCGGGTGCTGGTGTCTTCCTGGGTGATGGTGGCCTTGCGTTCGCCCCAGCACTCGATGCCTTCGAACAACGTGCCGCTCATGTTCCAGCGCGGCTCGCCGGCAGTGAGGGTGGCGTCCAGGTGGATGTGCGGTTCGACGAAGGGCGGGACCACCAGGTTGCCGCCGGCGTCGAGGTCTTCCGGGCCGAGGCTGGGGGCCTCGGTCTGGCGGGCGATGCTGGCGATCAGGCCGTTTTCCAGGTGCAGTTCATGCAAGCCTTCGCGGTTGCGCAGGCGGGCGTTGATGATGTGCATCGGGCGAATCCTTTATAGGTCTTGTAGGGGCGCGTCAGCGGTGCGGGTACCCATTACGCCGATCAATAGCACATACGTTAGCGCGCCGGTGGCGATTCCTACCAGTGGCGCGACCCACGGCGAATTGAACGCGGCGAGCGTGCCGAACCCATAGGCCGCCAGGCCCGGCCAGTTGAACGCCGGCAACCGGGCTTCGGCCAGGCGCGGATAACGGCCGCGCCAGCGGAAGAAGAAATCGGCCATGATCACCCCGCCAATGGGCGGTATCACGGTGCCCAGCAGAATCAGGTATGGCACCAGCAGGTCATACATGCCCAGCAGCGCCAGCAACGTGCCGATCACCGCGCCGCCGAGGGTCACGGCTCTGCGCCGGCGGGTGCGCAGCAGGTTGCAGCCCGCCACGGCGAAGTTGTAGATAGTGTTGTCCTGGGTGCTCCAGATGTTGAGCAGCAGCATCGCCATCGCCGCCGTGGCGAAGCCTTGCAGCAGCAACACTTCGACCACGTCCGGTTGTTGATAGACGATGGCCCCGTAGGCGCCGATCAGCACCATCAAACCGTTGCCCAGGAAAAAACCGATCAGGCTCGCCAGCACCGCGACCTTCGCCGAGCGGGAGAACCGCGTCCAGTTGGTGGCCTGGGTCGCGCCGCTGACGAAGGTGCCGAACACCAGGGTGATGGCCGTGGACCAATCGAGGCTGCCGGTGGGCACCACCGCCAGCAAGCCCTCGAAGCCACCGACCTTCACCGTGGCGACCCACATCGACAGCATCAGCAGCAACATCATGGCCGGCACGGCGAGGTACGAGAGAATTTCCAGGCCACGATAACCGACATAGGCCGTGGCACAGAACCCCAGGCCGAACAGCACCATCAGCCACAGCACCGTGCCCTGGCCCAATTCGAAATACTTGCCCAGCACCACCGCGGCTGTCGCCGTGCCCCAGGCGTACCAGCCGATCTGGGTGAACCCCAGGATCAAGTCACTGAGCTTGCTGCCCACCTCGCCGAAACAGAAACGGCCCATCAATACCGAATTGAGCCCGCTCTTGAAGGCGATGTAACCCAGGCCGGCGGCATAGAGGCCCAGCAGCAGATTACCGATGACGATGACCGTGAGCATCTCGGCAAAACTGAACGCCACGCCGAGCTTGCCACCGGCAAACATCGTGGCGGTGAAAAAGGTGAAACCCAGCAGCACCATGGCCGTGGAGGCCAGGCCCTTGCGCGCGTGCAGCGGTACTTCGCTCAGGGGATAGTCATTGCCCGGATCGTTCTGAGTCATGTGGCGGTCCTTGCGGATGAGGGGATGTCGCAAGCGTGCAGCGGCCGTGCCAAACGGGTGAGCGTGAGGTTATGTATAGACAATCCTGGGGATTGGGTGGGCGAAGGGGGCGAAAGCGGTGCGGTGGTGATTCAAGTTGGAACACAATTCTGTGACTTATGCAGTTTTCCTTGTGGGAGCGAGCTTGCTCGCGATGGCGTCAGGTCAGCCACATAGCTATCAACTGACACACCGCCATCGCGAGCAAGCTCGCTTCCACAGTGGAATGCCGGGGGCTTTAGGTTGGGGGCAACGCCAGGAACCGCAACACTGCCGCCACCACCGCTTCCGGCACGTCTTCCTGGACCAGATGCCCGGCATTCGGCACCGCGTGCAGTTGTGCTCCTGGAATCAGCCGGTGCAGGGCCCGGCCGCGCTCGATGGGGATCCACTGGTCCTCCTCGCCCCAGAGGATCTGGGTCGGGCAGCGCACGGTCGGGTACAGGCCTTCGACCTCGCGGGTATAGCGCTCGTCCATCTGGGCGATCTGCCGGTAGAACGCCGCCTGGCCCGGTTCGCCAAGCCATGGTTGCACGTAGGGCGCCAGTTCGGCGTCCGGGATGTCCCGTTTGATCGCGCCGCGAATATAGGTCGGCACGATGGCCCGCTGGATGTAGTCGGGCAGGCCGCTGAAGGCCGCTTCGTGCTGGCGGACATGCTGCACGAAGGGCGAACCCCAGGGCGACAGCGCCACAGGATCGATCAGGGTCAGGCTGCGATAGTCCTTGCCGTTGAGCAAGTGGGTACGCAGGACCGTGGCGCCGCCGAAGTCATGGGCCACCACGTCCGGGCAATCCAGGCCCCAGTGCTCCAGCAATTGCGCAAGCAGATGGTTTTGCACACCGAGGGACACGTCGGCATCGGGCTGGGCGGACTGGCCATACCCCAGCAGGTCGAAGTAATGCACCCGGTGGGTGGCGAAGAACAGCGGGGCGACGCGGTGCCACACGTAGGAAGAGAAGGGCGTGCCGTGGACGAACACCAGCGGCGGGCCATCGCCGTGGATGGCGTAGCGGATAGGGTGTCCGTTGAACTCGTAGGTTTGATCCAGCGGCCAGTGGGTCATGCTCGATACTCCCCTGAAAATGGCTCAGGGGACCAAGCATAGGCCAATGCGATTCAGCAGGGGAGACACCCTTGTGGCGAGGGAGCTTGCTCCCGCTGGGGCGCGAAGCGGCCCTGATAACCTGGCGGCGCGGTGTTTCAGGTGGATTGAGTGGCCTTTTGGAGGGGGCTGCTTCGCAGCCCAGCGGGAGCAAGCTCCCTCGCCACAGAAGGCTCCCAGGCCAGGAAGCAGCACCTGTCTTATTCGCCGTGGTAGATGCAACCGCTGGTGCAGGTCTCGTGGATGCGGATGGCGCTGAGTTCCGGCAGCAACGGCTTCAACTCATTCCAGATCCACTTGGCCAAGACTTCGCTGGTAGGGTTTTCCAGGCCAGGGATGTCGTTGAGGTAGTTGTGGTCCAGGCGCTCGTAGAGCGGTTTGAAGATCGCCTTGATCTCCGAGAAGTCGCGAATCCAGCCGGTGTGCGGATCGATATCGCCGCTCAGGTGGATCGCCACCTTGAACGAGTGACCGTGAAGGCGGCCGCACTTGTGGCCGTCCGGCACGTGGGGCAGGCGGTGGGCGGATTCGAAGGTAAACTCTTTGAAGATTTCCACAGGTTCGGGCTCTTTAGATATCGGTCGCGAGGCAGGCGGCGGAGTTTATCAGTTTGATCACGGCGTTGCGCGACCGTGCTGACTAAAGGGTCAGCAAACGCTCGCCCAAGCCACCGTTGGCCGTCAGCTCCAGAAACTCATCACCGAGCCGCCGGCTCTCATCCATCGCCGTGCGCCAATACTTGCGACGGCTCGGGTCATCGCCCATGAAACGCTTGAAATCGTTGCGGTCCGGCAGCTTGCCGTAGGGCAGGCGCGCCAGGTATTCCCGGGATGGAGCCAGCAGCAACACGTCCTGCAGGCGTTCGACGTTGCCCCGGCGCCACGGCAGGCCCTTGTCGAACCAGCCGGGAATGACCCGGTCGGTGAAGTGCGGGTACAGTACGATATCCTCGCCGCTGTACGGCAAGTCCAGGTGATAGTCCAGCAAACCGCCGTCGCGGAAGGTGCCGGCACCGGCACCCGGCAGGTCGCGCACGCCTTCCATGACCATCGGGATCGAGCCCGAGGCCAGCAGGGCCTGGCGCAGGTTGCCGGCCGCCAGCGGCACGAAGCGCGACGGAAAGTCATTCAGCGGATGCAGGGGCGGGGCCAGGCGCGGGTCATGGATGATCAACCGTTCGAAATGCCGCGACAACCGCCCACGGCCCCGCAGGTTGTCGGCGATCACCGACGACAATCCCAGGCCCAGCCGGCCGCGATGATCCTGGGCGAGCAGACCGTGGCTCTTGACGACCATGATGTTGAGCCGGTATCGCGGGTTGTCGAGGATCGAAGTGTCGCGGCCGTCGAGCAAGTCATCGAGCATGCGCTGCGAACTCTGGCTGACCCCGGCCATGGTCACGCCTTTGGCGAAGCTTTGTTCGTTGTACAAAGTGCCCAGGCGTCGGATCCCTTCGGCGGCATCCGGCAGGCAGGCACTGGCGAAGCGCCACGCCCCCACCGAGGCCCCGATCAGCGAGCGCTCCCGGGGCGCGGCGGGTAGCCATTCGCCGAACAGCGCAAGATCGAGCCCCTGGATGCCCAGGGCCTTGGGGCCACCGGCGGCGCCCGGCAGGATGCCGACGTCGACGGCGTTCAAGCCGGCCTGGCGAATCCGTCCGAACGCACGGGGGCCGGCCTTGAGGGTGAGGGCGGGAAACTTGATATGGATAGCGGTCATACCGGTCTCGAATACGGGTAGGCGGCTGATTATAACGACACAAAACCCTGTGGGAGCGAGCTTGCTCGCGAAGGCGGTGGGTCAGTCTGTAAAGATGTTGGATGTGCTGCCGCTATCGCGAGCAAGCTCGCTCCCACACTGTTGATGTGGGTTCCATGATGGCCATTCAGTTTCAGTTAAGTTCACCCCGATACAGTCCCCCGGCAAAGATTATAAAAAGGAGACAACCCATGAACCGCCTGACTGCCTTTTTCATCGCGACCCTCATGGCCCTTGGTACGAGCCTGGCTCACGCACGAGACCTGGGCGAGGACGAAGCCCGCAAACTGCAAGACGCTGGTACCATCCTGTCCGTCGAAAAACTCAACGCCGCCGCCTTGGCCAAGCACCCTGGCGCCACCTTGTCCGAGACCGAGTTGGAGGAAGCGTACGGCAAGTACATTTACCAGGTGGACCTGCGCGATACGAAGGGCATCGAGTGGGACCTGGAATTGGACGCCACCAACGGCAAGGTACTCAAGAATCATCAGGATCTGTAATGAAGCTTAATTTATGCGCCCGCAGCCGATGGGCGCTGGCGTTGCTGGCGTTTTGTTCGCTGGCCGTGGCCCGTGACCTGGACCAGGACGAGGCCCTGCAACTGCGCCAACAGGGCGTTATCCTGCCGCTGGAGCATCTGTTGCAACAGGCGCTGGACCGCCACCCGGGCGCCAAACTGCTAGAAGCCGAGCTGGAGGAGAAACACGGCGTCTATATTTACGAAGTCGAGCTGCTGGACACCGACGGCGTCGTGCGCGAACTGGACCTGGAGGCCAAGACCGGCCGTTTACTCAAAGATAAGGAAGACTGATGCGCCTGCTTCTGGTGGAAGACCACGTGCCCCTGGCGGACGAATTGATGGCCGGGCTTGCACGGCAAGGGTACGCCGTCGATTGGCTCGCCGACGGTCGCGACGCGGTGTACCAAGGCAGCAGCGAGCCCTACGACTTGATCATCCTCGACCTCGGCCTGCCGGGTGTGCCGGGGCTCGACGTGTTGGCCCAGTGGCGCGCTGGCGGCCTGGCGACGCCGGTGTTGATCCTCACCGCCCGAGGGTCCTGGGCCGAGCGCATCGAAGGCCTCAAGGCCGGTGCCGACGACTACCTGACCAAGCCGTTTCATCCTGAAGAACTGCACTTGCGGATCCAGGCACTGTTGCGCCGCTCCCATGGACAGGTCAACCAGCCGACGCTCAAGGCCGCCGGGTTGCACCTGGATGAGAGTCGCCAGTGCGTGGTCCGCGACGGCACCGACATCCAGCTCACGGCGGCCGAGTTTCGCCTGTTGCGCTATTTCATGCTCCATCCCGAACAGATCCTTTCCAAAAGCCATCTCGCCGAACACCTGTACGACGGTGAGACCGAGCGCGATTCCAACGTGCTGGAAGTTCATGTCAATCACCTGCGGCGCAAGCTGGGACGCAGCGTGATCGAAACCCGTCGCGGCCAGGGTTACCTGTTCGGCGGGCAGGCGCAGTGAGATCCATCCAGCGGCGCCTGAGCCTGGGCCTGATCGGTGTGATGGTGGTGGTCGGCCTGATCCTGGCGCAAACCAGCCTGTGGTTGTTCGAGCTGGGCTTGCAGCGTTACCTGGAAGCCGGACTGCGCAACGACAGCGAAAACCTGCTGGTGGCCCTGGTGCGCGGCCCGCAAGGCTTGCAACTGGATGAACGGCGCCTGTCGCCGGCCTATCAGCGACCGTTCTCCGGGCATTATTTCCGCATCGATTTTGCCGATGTGCACTGGCGTTCCCGCTCGCTGTGGGACCAGGAGTTGCCCCGGCTCGACCACCCAGGCTTGCACAGCAATCTGCAACTGGGCCCGGAGGGCCAGAAGCTGCTGGTGCTGCGTACCGACTATCGGCGGCTGGGCCAGGCGATTTCCATCAGCGTGGCCCAGGACTATACGCCGGTGCGTGACAGCTTTCGCCGGATGCAACAGGTCGGCCTCGGGCTCGGATTGGCGGGGCTGTTGCTGATTCTGTTGCTGCAACGCATCACCGTGCGCCGGGCCTTGCGTCCGCTGGATCGGGCCCGGGAGCAGATCGCCCAGTTGCAGCGCGGGCAGCGCACGCAACTGGACGAACAGGTGCCACGGGAGCTTGAACCGTTGGTCGCGCAAATCAACCATCTGCTGGCCCACACCGAAGACAGCCTCAAGCGTTCGCGCAACGCCCTGGGCAACCTCGGCCATGCCTTGAAAACCCCACTGGCGGTGCTGCAAAGCCTGGCATCGAACGAGAAGCTCGACCCCTATCCCGAGCTGCGCAAACTGTTGCTCGACCAATTGGAGCAGGTCCGCCAGCGCCTCAACCGCGAACTCAACCGTGCCCGGCTGTCCGGCGATGCCTTGCCCGGCGCGCACCTGGACTGCGACGCCGAACTGCCAGGGCTGCTGGCCACGCTGAACATGATCCATGGCGAGCACCTGCACCTGAGCTACGTCGCCCCACCGGGCCTGCACCTGCCCTGGGACCGTGAAGACTTGCTGGAACTGCTGGGCAACCTGCTGGACAACGCCTGCAAATGGGCCGATGCCGAGGTGCGCCTGACCCTGACCGAAACCGCCCAAGGGTTCAGCCTGGCGGTGGAGGACGATGGCCCGGGCATCCCCGCGGACCGCCGCGAGCAGGTGTTCAGCCGCGGCACGCGACTGGACGAACAGACCGATGGCCACGGCCTGGGCCTGGGCATCGTACGGGACATCGTCGACACCTGGGGCGGGCTGTTGGCGTTGGATGACAGCGAGTGGGGTGGGTTGAAGGTTGTGATCGAGTTGCCCAAGCGTTGAGGTCTGCACAGCCCCCCTGTGGCTGCGGGCCCAAGGTATCGGATGAACCCCAATCCCCTGTGGGAGCGAGCTTGCTCGCGATGGCGCCGTGCCAGGCAATGATGCATGGACTGTCAGACCGCCATCGCGAGCAAGCTCGCTCCCACAGAGGGCAGTGGTGGATTCAAACAGGGTAAGTCATTGAAAACCCGCCCCGCGGCCCTTGCAGCTTGCCGCTGCTTGCTGCAAAGTCGCGACCTTTTTGTCCGGTGGCTTTCCATCGCTGTGCTTTGAGGTAACGATGATAAATGCAGTAATTGCCGCGGTTGGCGTCATGCTCGTGCTCAGCCTGTCCCGTGTGCATGTGGTGATCGCGCTGATTATCGGCGCGTTGGTGGGCGGCCTGACGGGCGGCCTGGGGATCGAGGCGACGCTCAAGGCGTTCAATGCCGGCCTGGGTGGCGGTGCGACGGTGGCATTGTCCTATGCCTTGCTCGGCGCCTTCGCCGTGGCGATTGCCAAGTCCGGCATGGCCCACGCCCTGGCGGACAAAGCCCTGGCCCTGGTCGATCGCCAGGACGTCGCCGGTGGCTCGGGCGTCAAATGGGTGCTGATCGGTCTGCTGGGCACGGTCGCGGTCGCTTCCCAGAACATCCTGCCGATCCACATCGCTTTCATCCCGCTGCTGGTGCCGCCGTTGCTCTACGTGCTGACCAAGCTGCAGCTCGACCGTCGCTTGATCGCCTGCGTCATGACCTTCGGTCTGATCACCCCCTACATGTTCCTGCCGGTGGGCTTCGGCAACATCTTCCTCAATGAAATCCTGCTGGCCAATGTCGCCCGCAGCGGCGTCGACATCAGTGGCATCAATATCACCCACGCCATGGGCATCCCGGCACTGGGCATGGTGTTTGGCCTGGCGCTGTCGTTCATCACGTACCGCAAGAAACGCGTCTATGACCTGAAGAAGATCGCCAAGGCCGAGCAAGTGGCCGTGCGCTACAACCCGCTGAGCCTGATCGTGGCCGGGGTTGCGGTGGCGGCGGCGTTCGCGATCCAGCTGCTGGTGGACTCGATGATCATCGGCGCCCTGGCCGGGTTCCTGATTTTCTCGCTGTCGGGGGTGGTGCGCTGGCGTGAGACGGACGACCTGTTCACCGAAGGCATGAAGATGATGGCGATGATCGGCTTCATCATGATCGCCGCCTCAGGGTTCGCCGAAGTGATGAAGGCCACCGGTGAAGTCCAGAGCCTGGTGGAAGCCTCGGCGGCCTGGATCGGCCACAACAAGGGCATCGGCGCGCTGATGATGTTGCTGGTGGGGCTGCTGGTGACCATGGGCATCGGCTCGTCGTTTTCCACGGTGCCGATCCTGGCGACGATTTTCGTGCCGCTGTGCTTGCAGCTGGGCTTCAGCCCACTGGCAATCGTCTGCATCGTCGGAACCGCCGGCGCCCTGGGCGATGCCGGCTCGCCTGCCTCGGACTCGACCCTGGGCCCGACCTCCGGCCTGAACATCGACGGCCAGCACCATCACATCTGGGACACCGTGGTCCCGACCTTCATCCACTACAACCTGCCGCTGCTGGCGTTTGGTTGGGTGGCGGCGATGGTCCTGTAACTCGGGACCGAGTCGCCTTCATCGCGAGCAAGCTCGCTCCCACAGTGGATCGGTGTGAACACCACCGGGCCCTGTGGGAGCGAGCTTGCTCGCGATAGGGCCCTTAAATTCAATCCTTCCCTTAAGCCCTGTTCACCTTGTCCTACAGTTTTGCCGTGCGCTGCCGTTAATACAGCTAACCACGCCAATAACACCAACAAGAGTGAACAGCATGCGCCTGAGCCTGAAGGCTAAAGTCCTGTCCCTTGCGATACTGCCGGTATTGCTGTCCGCCGTGATCATCAGCCTGACCACGGCTTTCATCTTGAAGGAACAAGCGAGTAAAGAAGTCCAGCAAACCCGCGAGCGCCTGCTCAGCGAGGCCAAGGCCACGCTGCAGAACTACGTGGCGGTGGGCCTGACCGCGATCAAGCCGCTCTACGACGCCGCCGCGCCGGGTGATAACGAGGCGCGTGCCCAGGCCATCAAGCTGCTGTCGAACATCAGCTATGGCAAGGACGGCTATTTCTTTGGCTACGACTCCGAGACCATTCGTCTGTTCAAGGCCAACAGCCCCGATGGCGTGGGCAAGAGCTTCAAGGACAACCGCGACCCGAACGGTGTCTATGTCAACCGCGACCTGGTGAAAGTCGCCAAGGACGGCACGCATTACCTGGAATACAGCTCGCCGCTGCCCGGCAGCAAGGATCTGGTACCCAAGCTCGGCTACACCGAATACCTGCCCAAGTGGGACCTGGCGGTCGGTAGTTCGGTCAACCTGGACGGCATCGAAGCCCAGGTGGCGCTGGTGGAAGCCAAGGTCCATGATCGCCTGCAAGGCGTGATCTTGAGCATTGTCGGGATCGCCGCGGTGGTGTTGCTGGTGATTGCCGTGGTGGGCCTGGTGCTCGCCAACACGATCCTGCGTCCCCTGCACCTGATGAAAGACAACCTCGATGACATCGCGGCGGGCGAGGGTGACCTGACCCGGCGCCTGGCGATTACCAGCCAGGATGAACTGGGCCAGTTGGCCGGTTCGTTCAACCGCTTCGTCGACAAGATCCACGGCCTGGTGCGGCAGATCACCGACATGACCTCGCAACTGACCGGCCTGGTGACCCAAGTCTCCGAGCAGGCCCAGCGCTCCGAACAGGCGATGGAGCGTCAACGCCACGAAACCGATCAGGTCGCCACGGCGATCAACGAGATGTCCTCGGCGGCCCAGGAAGTCGCTCGCAGTGCCCAGGGCGCTGCCGTCGCGGCCCAGCAGACCGACGAAGAAGGCCAATCGGCCAAGCGCGTGGTGGCTGGCAGCATCCAACAGATTCACGCGCTGGTGAACGATATCCGCAGCAGCGGCGTGTCCTTGGACAGTCTGCAGCAAGACGTAGCCTCGATTGTCAGTGTGCTCGGGGTGATTCGTTCGATCGCCGAGCAGACCAACCTGCTGGCCCTCAACGCCGCCATCGAGGCCGCGCGTGCCGGCGAGGCGGGGCGTGGATTCGCGGTGGTGGCCGATGAAGTGCGGGCCCTGGCCAGCCGGACCCAGCAAAGTACCCAGGAAATCCAGGGCATGATCGACCGCCTGCAATCGGGCACCCACGCGGCAGTGGAAGCGATGCGTCGTTCCAGCGAGGCCGGCGATGGCACCTCGGAACGGGCCAACGAGGCGGGCGCCTCCCTGGACACCATGGCGCAGCTGATCGGCACCATCAACTCGATGAACGCCCAGATCGCCAGCGCCGCCGAAGAACAGACCGCCGTGGCCGAAGAAATCAACCGCAGCGTGCATCAGATCGCCGTGGCCGTGGACAGCGTCGCCGACGAAACCCAACTCGGCGCCCAGACGTCCCGCAGCCTGGCCGACCTGGGCCAGCGCCTGGGTCAACTGGTGGGGCAGTTCCGGATCTGACCCGGAGCAGCAGGAGCTGCCGAAGGCTGCGATCTTTCGCTCTCGATCCAGATGTTTTCGCCTGGGCTACCAGGCCCTATCGGAAGCGGAGGATCGCAGCCTTCGGCAGTTTCTGCCGGGTTTGACAGACGTAAACACAACAAAACCTTGTGGGAGCGAGCTTGCTCGCGATGGCGGTGGATCAGCCAGCATTCATTTGACTGACCCACCGCCATCGCGAGCAAGCTCGCTCCCACAGTTGTTTGGTTGCGCCCGCATTATCGGATCAGTGCCAGTGCCAGTGCTATGGCTCACGCACATCCCGCATCAACAACCCAAACCGCAGATCCACCGCATCCGGGATCGGCACGTACACCACATGCCCGTCCCCCGGTGCCACGTCGATGGCCTGGCCCTTGATGTCCTGCAATTGATGCAGGTCGAAGTGAAAGTTGCCCTTGGGGGTCATCAGTTCCATGTGATCACCCAGGCCAAAACGGTTCTTCACCCGCACTTCGGCCAGGCGCTCGCGCCGTTCGCCGGTCAGTTCGCCGACGAACTGCTGACGCTCCGAGACTGAGCTGCCGTTCTGGTAGTTCTGGTACTCGTCATGCACGTGGCGTCTCAGGAAGCCTTCGGTGTAGCCACGCTGGGCCAGGGACTCCAGGTCGGTCATCAGGCCGCGATCGAATGCCCGGCCGGCCACCGCATCATCGATGGCCCGGCGATACACCTGGGTGGTGCGCGCGCAATAGAAGTGCGACTTGGTCCGGCCTTCGATTTTCAAGGAATGCACGCCCATGCGCGCCAGGCGCTCGACGTGTTGCACCGCCCGCAGGTCCTTGGCGTTCATGATGTAGGTGCCGTGCTCGTCCTCGAAGGCCGGCATGGACTCGTCCGGGCGATTGGCTTCCTGGAGCAGAAACACCTGGTCGGTGGGCCTGCCGAGGCCCAGGGTCGGTTCGGGCTGATAGCTCTGCACAATGTCGCCCACGGCGTTTTCCACCGCCGGCTGCGCCGAGTATTTCCAGCGGCAGGCGTTGGTGCAGCTGCCCTGGTTGGCGTCGCGCTTGTTCATATAACCGGACAGCAGGCAGCGCCCCGAATAGGCCATGCAGAGCGCCCCATGGACGAACACTTCCAGCTCCATGGCCGGGACTTGCTCGCGAATCTCGGCGATTTCTTCCAGGGACAGCTCCCGGGACAGGATGATCCGACTCAGACCTTGCTGCTGCCAGAACTCAACGCTCGCCCAGTTCACCGTGTTGGCTTGCACCGACAGGTGAATTGGCATCTGCGGAAAATGCCGGCGAACCAGCATGATCAACCCCGGGTCGGACATGATCAGCGCGTCCGGTGCCATGGCAATCACCGGTTCGAGGTCTTTGAGGAAGGTCCGCAGCTTCGCGTTGTGCGGGGCGATGTTCACCACCACGTAGAAGCGCTTGCCCATGGCCTGGGCCTCGGCGATGCCCAAGGCCAGGTTCCCGTGGTCGAATTCATTGTTGCGCACCCGCAGGCTGTAGCGCGGCTGGCCGGCGTACACCGCGTCGGCACCGTAGGCGAAGGCATAACGCATGTTTTTCAGGGTGCCGGCGGGTGCCAGCAGTTCGGGGGCGGCGAGGGTCATGGTGGGGTCGGGTCGCAAAAAGCGCGGAGGGTACGCCAGGGTCGGCCAGGCCTTATTGACTTGGATCAAGGGCACAACGCAAGCGTGACGGCACTCCGGCGAGTCCTGGCTGACTAATGTGTATCTCGCCTTTGGACATGGAAAGCTGATGAATCGAAAGATGCTGCAAAACAAAGCCCAGATGTTGCTGCTGGTGCTGGTCACGGTCGCCTTTATCTGGATTCTGCTGCCGTTCTACGGGGCGGTATTTTGGGCGGTGATCCTGGGTATCGTCTTTGCGCCGATGCAGCGCCGCCTGCAGTTCAAGTTCGGTTGGCACCGCAATCTCACGTCGTTGTTCACCTTGAGCATCTGTGTGGTCATCGCGATCCTGCCGGTGATTGTCATCAGCATGTTGCTGGTCCAGGAGGGAGCGGCGCTTTACAAGAGCCTGGAAAGCGGTGAGCTGGACATTGCCGATTACCTGGCCCGCTTCAAGGATGCCTTGCCGCCGTACTTCCAGCATCTGCTGGACCGCTTCGGCCTGGGCAACCTGAGCGGCTTGCGTGACAAGATCGTCAAGAGCGCGATGCAGGGCAGCGAATTCTTCGCCACCCAGGCCTTCAGTTTCGGCCAGGGTACCTTTCAGTTCCTGGTCAGCTTCTTCGTGATGCTCTATCTGCTGTTCTTCTTTCTGCGCGACGGTGCGGAGCTGGTGCGCAAGGTGCGCACGGCCATTCCCTTGGCGGAACATCAGAAACGCCGCTTGCAGTTGAAATTCAACCGGGTGGTGCGGGCTACCGTGAAAGGCAACCTGTTGGTCGCCATTACCCAAGGTGCGCTGGGTGGGCTGATCTTCTGGATCCTGGGGATCCCGACGGTATTGCCCTGGGCGGTGCTGATGGCGTTCCTGTCATTGTTGCCTGCAGTGGGGGCAGGTCTTGTCTGGGCGCCGGTGGCGGTGTATTTCCTGCTCTCGGGAGCGATTTGGCAGGGCGTGGTGTTGACGTTGTTCGGGGTGTTCGTGATTGGCCTGGTGGACAATTTCCTGCGGCCGATCCTGGTGGGCAAGGACACCAAGATGCCCGACTACCTGGTGCTGGTCTCGACACTGGGTGGGCTGGCAGTGTTCGGACTGAACGGCTTCGTGATCGGGCCGCTGATTGCGGCGCTTTTCATGTCGTGCTGGGCCTTGTTTGTCGAAGGCTCACCGCGGGTGCAACTGCCCTAGGCGTTCATCAGGTAGGGGCCGATACGTTGTGACAGCGCCTCGGCGGCGGGCAGTGAAGTCAGCGGGCCGCTGATGGTCACGCCGTCCTGCACCAGATACCAGCAGGCCAGCAACCCGAGCTCCCGGAGTGGGGCGGGGACGGCGCTGCCAATGACAGACATGATTTGAACCTTGGGCATGGGAAACCTCCATCAATCGATGGGGTTACCTTACGGCTCAGGGGGAAGGACGGAAAATCAACTGGCTCAATAGTAGGAATCGATGCCGCTCAATCGACGACCAGATCGAGCATGTGCACCACTTCCTGCTCATTGAGCAGGCCCTTGCGCACCAGGTTTTCCGCCAGCAGGGAAAGGAATTTGGCGCTGCGGTGGCCTTCCAGTTGCTTGAGTTCGGTCAGTACGTTGTACACCTTGCTGGAGGTGCACAGGCCGACAATGCGATGGGGGTTTTGTGTGGGCATACCTTCGTCCTTGTTTTTATGAAGCTGTTGTTGGCGGACAGGACCAGTTTGCGGCCCTGTCATGACGCTCACGTGACAGCTTGGGTTGTCGGAAAGAGAAAGCAGGATCCGGACCATATTGCCTTTTTGGTGCCGGATTGTTGTTCCGGCAGCGACCTCGGCCAGGCTTATATGGCCATCCACCTGTTTTTTGCCCACAAAAAAGCCCCTGGATCTTTCGATCCAGGGGCTTTTTGTGTGTTGCTGTCTGGCTCCACGACCTGGACTCGAACCAGGGACCCAGTGATTAACAGTCACTTGCTCTACCAACTGAGCTATCGCGGAATGGCGCGTATGTTACTGATTGGAAAAGAGAAGTCAAGCGTCTATTGCCGGGCGGCGCATTCCTGCTGCCCATTGAGGGACAATCAACGATTGGCAGTTACCGCAACGGCGGGAGAGGGCTACCATGGTTGCCCGGAAGTGGCAGGACGCGCTGCCGGCCATTCGCCGACATTGAGGTACGCGCCATGAACCATCTGTTACCCCTTCACACAGCCCGTTGCGCCGAGGTGTGCCTGTGAGTACCGCCCAGATCAGTTTGCCCAAGGGCGTGGGGCCTCATGCCGAGAAACTGTACGACGCCATTACCCAGGCCAGCACCGCCGAGGCGCTGAATCGTGCCGGTGGCAAGGCGGAGGGGTTTGTCCTGGGGCTGGAAAGCACCAAGGCGATCAAGAGCCAAGTGGCCGAGTCGTTGTATGTGATCTATGACGATGCGGCGAGCCAGCGGGCGACGGAGCTGTAGCTTCAGCGAGAGTGCCGTGCCCGGTGCTTTTGTGGCCTTGTTTTTGTGGTTTTGCTTTTGTGGCGAGGGAGCTTGCTCCCGCTGGGCTGCGAAGCGGCCCCCAGGAAATGCTTGAGCTTAATCAGCCTGGAACATCGAGTTGGCTGGTTTTAGGGCTGCTGCGCAGCCCAGCGGGAGCAAGCTCCCTCGCCACAGAAGCAGGCCACAGAAGCAGGCCACAGAAGCAGGCCACAGAAGCAGGCCACAGAAACAGACCACAGAAGCAGGCTACAAAACATCAGGTCAAAAAAAGGGAAGCCAATGGCTTCCCGTTTTTTTCATCCAGCGTCGAGGCGTCAGATCACCTGGACGATGGCCTTGGTCACCGCATCGATGTTGTTCTGGTTCAGCGCGGCCACGCAGATGCGGCCGGTGTCCAGGGCATAGATACCAAACTCGTTGCGCAGGCGCGTCACTTGTTCAACGGTCAGGCCGGAGTAGGAGAACATCCCGCTCTGGCGGGCGACGAAGCTGAAGTCGTGGTGCGGCGCGGCCTTGGCCAACATGTCGACCATCTGGTCGCGCATGCCGCGAATCCGCAGGCGCATTTCGGCCAGTTCGGCTTCCCATTGCGCGCGCAGCTCGGGGCTGTTGAGCACAGCGGCGACGATGCTGGCGCCGTGGGTTGGCGGGTTGGAGTAGTTGGTGCGGATCACGCGCTTGACCTGGGACAGCACGCGGGCACTTTCTTCCTTCGATTCACTGACGATCGACAGGGCGCCAACGCGCTCGCCGTACAACGAGAACGATTTGGAGAACGAGCTGGAGGCAAAGAAGGTCAGCCCCGACTCGGCGAACAGGCGCACGGCCGCCGCGTCTTCGTCGATGCCTTCGCCAAAGCCCTGGTAGGCCATGTCCAGGAACGGTACGTGGTTCTTGGCCTTGACGACCGCCAGCACGTTTTTCCAGTCTTCCGGGCTCAGGTCCACGCCGGTCGGGTTGTGGCAGCAAGCGTGCAGCACAACGATCGAACGGTCGGGCAGGGCGTTGAGGTCTTCCAACAGGCCGCTGCGGTTCACGTCGTGGGTAGCGGCGTCGTAGTAGCGGTAGTTCTGCACCGGGAAGCCGGCGGTTTCGAACAGGGCGCGGTGGTTTTCCCAGCTCGGGTCGCTGATGGCGACGACGGCGCCAGGCAGCAGTTGCTTGAGGAAGTCGGCACCGATCTTCAGTGCGCCGGTGCCGCCCACGGCCTGGGTGGTGATGACGCGGCCGGAAGCGATCAGTGCCGAGTCCTTGCCAAACAGCAGGGTCTGCACGGCCTGGTCGTAGGCGGCAATGCCGTCGATTGGCAGGTAACCACGGGAAACGTGCTGAGCCACGCGAATCGTCTCGGCTTCGACAACGGCGCGCAGCAATGGAATGCGCCCTTCCTCGTTGCAGTAAACGCCCACCCCCAGGTTCACCTTATTGGTACGGGTGTCGGCGTTGAAAGCTTCGTTGAGGCCCAGGATGGGGTCGCGGGGTGCCAATTCGACAGCGGAAAACAGGCTCATTAGTGCGCGGCTCTGAATGGAGAGTGAGGGGACGTGTGGCGCTCCAGCCGAATGCACTAGAGCGGTGCACAAACGGGGAGCTAGTATAGAGGCCATCACCCGGCACGGCGACAGGCGATTCGGCTTTTACGGTAAGTTTTTTCGATTTTTTTCGACCGTTAGTCCTCTCGCCGCGTCAAAGTCTTCAAGGCGTGTAGGACGTTCGTCTTGAAAGCGAAGGCATTCACCTCCACATTGTGTGCATCCCAGCTTTTTCCTCGGACGACATCAGTCGTTTCGGTCTTTCTCGTTCCTGTCGGCTGGCCGACAGGGGTGAATCCAGAGGTTATGTCATGTCTGAATTCCAGCTAGTCACCCGCTTCCAGCCCGCCGGCGATCAGCCGGAAGCCATCCGCCTGATGGTCGAGGGTATCGAGGCCGGGCTGGCGCACCAGACGTTGCTCGGTGTGACCGGTTCGGGCAAGACCTTCAGCATCGCCAATGTGATCGCCCAGGTGCAGCGCCCGACCCTGGTGCTGGCGCCGAACAAGACCCTGGCGGCCCAGCTCTACGGTGAGTTCAAGGCGTTTTTCCCGAACAACGCCGTGGAGTACTTCGTTTCCTACTACGACTACTACCAGCCCGAGGCCTACGTGCCGTCCTCGGACACCTTCATCGAGAAGGATGCCTCGATCAACGACCACATCGAACAGATGCGACTGTCGGCGACCAAGGCGTTGCTCGAGCGCAAGGACGCGATCATCGTCACCACGGTGTCGTGCATCTACGGCCTGGGCAGCCCGGAAACCTACCTGAAGATGGTGCTGCACGTGGATCGTGGCGACAAACTCGACCAGCGTGCCTTGCTGCGGCGCCTGGCGGACTTGCAATACACCCGCAACGACATGGATTTCGCCCGGGCGACGTTCCGGGTGCGCGGCGATGTGATCGACATCTACCCGGCGGAATCGGACCTGGAAGCGATCCGCATCGAGCTGTTCGACGACGAAGTGGAAAGCATCTCGGCGTTCGACCCGCTGACCGGCGAAGTGATCCGCAAGTTGCCCCGCTTCACCTTCTACCCCAAGAGCCATTACGTGACGCCTCGGGAAACCCTGCTGGACGCCATCGAAGGGATCAAGGTCGAGTTGCAGGAGCGCCTGGAGTTCCTGCGTTCGAACAACAAGTTGGTGGAAGCCCAGCGCCTGGAGCAACGCACCCGCTTCGACCTGGAGATGATTCTCGAACTGGGCTACTGCAACGGCATCGAAAACTACTCGCGCTACTTGTCGGGTCGCCCGGCGGGTGCGCCGCCGCCGACCTTGTATGACTACCTGCCCGCCGATGCCTTGTTGGTCATCGACGAATCCCACGTCAGCGTGCCGCAGGTCGGCGCCATGTACAAAGGCGACCGTTCGCGCAAGGAAACACTGGTGGAGTACGGTTTCCGCCTGCCCTCGGCCCTGGACAACCGGCCGATGCGTTTTGACGAATGGGAGAGCGTGAGCCCGCAGACGATTTTCGTCTCGGCCACCCCTGGCAACTACGAGGCCGAGCATGCCGGTCGCGTCGTCGAGCAAGTGGTACGGCCGACTGGGCTGGTGGACCCGCAAGTCGAGGTGCGCCCGGCCCTGACCCAGGTCGATGACCTGCTGTCGGAAATCAGCAAGCGCGTGGCGGTGGAGGAGCGGGTGCTGGTCACCACGCTGACCAAGCGCATGGCCGAAGACCTCACCGACTACCTCGCCGACCATGGCGTGCGGGTGCGTTACCTGCACTCGGACATCGACACGGTGGAGCGGGTCGAGATCATCCGTGACCTGCGCCTGGGCACCTTCGATGTACTGGTGGGCATCAACCTGTTGCGCGAAGGCCTGGACATGCCGGAAGTGTCGCTGGTGGCGATTCTCGATGCGGACAAGGAAGGTTTCCTGCGTTCCGAGCGTTCGTTGATCCAGACCATTGGTCGCGCGGCACGTAACCTCAATGGCCGGGCGATTCTGTATGCCGATCGCATCACCGGCTCCATGGAGCGGGCCATCGGCGAGACCGAGCGCCGCCGCGACAAGCAGATCGCTTTCAACCTGGCCAACGGCATCACCCCCAAGGGCGTGTTCAAGGACGTCGCCGACATCATGGAAGGCGCCACCGTGCCCGGCTCGCGCAGCAAGAAGCGCAAGGGCATGGCCAAGGCCGCCGAAGAGAGCGCCCGCTACGAGGCCGAACTGCGCTCGCCGAGCGAAATCACCAAGCGTATCCGGCAGTTGGAAGAGAAGATGTACCAACTGGCCCGGGACCTGGAGTTCGAGGCGGCGGCGCAGTTACGCGATGAGATTGGCAAGTTGCGGGAGCGGTTGCTGGCTGTTTGAGTTTTGCGGTGGTTTCGATGGCCTCTTCGTCGGAACGCCGCCCGGAGCAAGCTCGCTCCCACAGTTGACCGAGTCGTCCAGGCTGCATGCGATCTCCTGTGGGAGCGAGCTTGCTCGCGAAGGAGGCGACTCGGCCTGAGAGATGCCACACAAATCCCGCTCTCACGAGTCGTCCAGGCTGCATGCGATCTCCTGTGGGAGCGAGCCTGCTCGCGATAAGGGCGACTCGGTCTGGTAGGCTTTACTCAAATCGGCCTCTCACTGGAGCCCGCCCGCCATCGCCTGTTACCATTCGCCCCCTGTTCGATCTTCGCTTTTATCTTCTTTCCGAGACATGCCATGACCACCGTCCGCACCCGCATCGCGCCTTCGCCTACTGGCGATCCCCATGTCGGCACCGCCTATATCGCTTTGTTCAACTATTGCTTTGCCAAGCAACATGGCGGCGAGTTCATCCTGCGGATCGAGGACACCGACCAGTTGCGTTCGACCCGCGAGTCCGAACAGCAGATCTTCGATGCCCTGCGCTGGTTGGGGATCGACTGGAGCGAAGGCCCGGACGTCGGCGGCCCGCACGGCCCGTATCGCCAAAGCGAGCGCGGCGACATCTACAAGCAGTACTGCCAGCAGCTGGTGGACATGGGGCATGCGTTCCCTTGCTTCTGCACCGCCGAAGAACTGGACCAGATGCGCGCCGAGCAAATGGCCCGTGGCGAAACCCCGCGCTACGACGGCCGGGCGCTGCTGCTGTCCAAGGAAGAAGTCGCCCGTCGCCTGGTCGCTGGCGAGCCCCATGTGATTCGCATGAAAGTACCGACCGAAGGCGTCTGCGTCGTGCCGGACATGCTGCGTGGCGATGTCGAGATCCCCTGGGATCGCATGGACATGCAAGTGCTGATGAAGACCGATGGCCTGCCAACGTACTTCCTGGCCAACGTGGTCGACGACCACCTGATGGGCATCACTCACGTACTGCGCGGTGAAGAATGGCTGCCGTCGGCGCCGAAACTGATCCTGCTCTACGAATACTTCGGCTGGGAACAGCCGCAGCTGTGCTACATGCCGCTGCTGCGTAACCCGGACAAGAGCAAGCTGTCCAAGCGCAAGAACCCGACCTCGGTGACCTTCTACGAGCGCATGGGCTTCATGCCCGAGGCGATGCTCAACTACCTGGGCCGCATGGGCTGGTCGATGCCGGACGAACGCGAGAAGTTCTCGCTGCAGGAAATGGTCGAGCACTTCGACCTGTCGCGCGTGTCCCTGGGCGGGCCGATCTTCGACGTCGAGAAGCTGTCGTGGCTCAACGGCCAGTGGCTGCGGGACCTGCCGGTGGAAGAGTTTGCCGCTCGCGTGCAGAAGTGGGCATTGAACCCTGAGTACATGATGAAGATCGCTCCCCATGTGCAGGGCAGGGTAGAGACCTTCAGCCAGATTGCCCCGCTGGCCGGCTTCTTCTTCGCCGGTGGCGTGACGCCGGACGCGAAGTTGTTCGAATCCAAGAAACTCTCCGGCGACCAGGTGCGCCAGTTGATGCAACTGATCCTGTGGAAGCTGGAAAGCCTGCGTCAGTGGGAGAAGGACAGCATCACCGCGACCATCCAGGCCGTGGTGGAGTCGCTGGAGTTGAAATTGCGCGATGCCATGCCGTTGATGTTCGCCGCCATTACCGGCCAGGCCAGCTCGGTGTCGGTGCTCGATGCGATGGAAATTCTCGGGCCGGACCTGACCCGTTTCCGTCTGCGCCAGGCCATCGATCTGCTCGGTGGCGTGTCGAAGAAGGAAAACAAGGAGTGGGAAAAACTGCTGGGCGCGATCGCCTAAGCGCTCCATGAGGCAGGACATACCCCGGTTTTCCGGGGTTTGTCGGTAAGTGATTGTTATCCCGGCAAAAAATTTTCAAATTTGTTGAAAATAAATTTGACAGCCCTCCGATACGCCCTTAAGATTCGCCCCGTCCTCAGCGATGAGGGGCTATAGCTCAGCTGGGAGAGCGCTTGCATGGCATGCAAGAGGTCGACGGTTCGATCCCGTCTAGCTCCACCAATTTACACTTCAAGGCCTGGCCACACCGGCCTTGAAGCGATCAACACTCAGCGTTGATCAGTTGTATAGAAGGGTTTGCGTCCCCTTCGTCTAGTGGCCTAGGACACCGCCCTTTCACGGCGGTAACAGGGGTTCGAGTCCCCTAGGGGACGCCAGTTTTACAGAAGCGATGTTGCAAGATGTCGCTCCGCCGCGAGGCGAAAAATCCGGGGCTATAGCTCAGCTGGGAGAGCGCTTGCATGGCATGCAAGAGGTCGACGGTTCGATCCCGTCTAGCTCCACCAATTTACACTTCAAGGTCTGGCCACACCGGCCTTGAAGCGATCAGTTCTCAGCACTGATCACGTTAGAAGGTTTGTGTCCCCTTCGTCTAGTGGCCTAGGACACCGCCCTTTCACGGCGGTAACAGGGGTTCGAGTCCCCTAGGGGACGCCACGATTACCCGCTCTGCGGGATTTTATAAGGGTCATTCAATTCTTGAATGGCCCTTTTGTTTGTCTGGCGTTCGGCCAATTTCCTATCCTTGAAAAAACACTTCTGACCGGCGGTCAAAATTTCCGCTTGCGGAAAATTATTACATGGATAATATTTCAATTGTAATATTCGGAGGCGACGATGAGCGATAAAAAGGCACAAACCCGTGAACGCATTCTCAAGGCCGCCAGCGACGCGCTGATCCAGCGTGGGCCGGCAGAGCCGAGCGTGGGCGAGGTGATGGGCGCAGCCGGACTGACGGTGGGCGGTTTTTACGCCCATTTCGAAAGCAAGGATGCCTTGATGCTGGAGGCTTTCAAGCAACTGCTCAATCGCCGCCGCGGCTTGATCGCCGATATGGACGGCGAGCTGACAGGCGAAGAGCGACGCGCCCTGGTCGCCGCGTTCTATCTGTCGCGCAAGCACCGCGATACCACCGAGCAAGCCTGCCCGATCCCGGCGTCGGTCGGTGAACTCGGGCGGCTGCCGGATGCGTTCCGTGAGGTGCTCAATGAGCACATCGAGTTGATGGTCGCGCAATTGGCGGCCAGCCCGGAGGACGCCGACAAGGCTTTGGCCGACATCGCCTTGATGGTCGGTGGCCTGGCCTTGGCACGGGCGTTGGGCCCGGGAGAGTTATCGGATCGTTTGCTGCGTGCCGCCAAGTCGGCGGTGCGTTGAACTGAGGCGCAAGCCCTGGAGATGAGCGATGGACAGGTTGAGCTGGATTCGTGGCGTCAATGGCACGCTGGGTTGGGTAGCTCCGGGCTTGGTGGCAAAACAGATGCGCTCGCTGTTCATGCGGCCTCGAAACTTGCCTCCACGGGATTGGGAGCTGCCGTTGCTGGCGACGTCCCAGCGAGTCACTTTGCGCTTCGGTCTCTCGGCCTTGCGCTGGGGCAAAGGCCCGGCAGTCCTGCTGATGCACGGCTGGGAAGGGCGGCCCACCCAGTTCGCGGCGCTGATCACCGCCCTGGTGGACGCCGGTTACACGGTCGTGGCACTGGACGGTCCGGCCCATGGTCGCTCACCGGGTCGCGAGGCGAATGTCCTGTTGTTCGCCCGGGCCATGCTCGAAGCTGCCGCCGAGCTGCCGCCGTTGCAGGCCGTGATCGGGCATTCCATGGGCGGCGCCAGTGCCATGTTGGCCGTCCAGTTGGGGCTGCGTACCGAGACGCTGGTCAGCATCGCCGCGCCTGCGCGCATTCTTGGGGTGCTGCGCGGTTTCTCCCGGATGATGGGCCTGCCGCCCAAGGCGCGTTCGGCCTTCATTCGCCAGGTGGAAAACGATGTGGGCATGTCGGCCTCGAAGATGGATGTAGCGCATTATCAGCTGGACGTGCCGGGGTTGATCGTCCATGCCGAGGACGACACGTCGGTTTCGGTCAAGGAGTCGCAGTTGATTCATGAGGCCTGGTTCGACAGTCGCTTGCTGCGGCTGCCGCAGGGCGGGCATCAGCGGGTGCTGGCCGATCCACGTGTCATTGATGGCGTGTTATCACTGCTGGCTGGTCGCAGCCTGCAAGCGCGGCAATCGGCTTGAGCATCCGGTACACTGCCCCGATCCAAATTCGACCGGGAGAGGGGCATGGGCTGGGATCGGGCAACGCCATTCATCATTGATCTTCAGGTCAATGCCGAAGACATCGACGGGCTGGGCCACGCCAACAACGCGGTGTACGTCACCTGGCTTGAGCGCTGCGCCTGGCGCCATTCCCAGCGCCTGGGCCTGGATCTGGTGGAGTACCGGCGCCTGGATCGGGCCATGGCGGTGGTGCGGCATGAAATAGATTACCTGGCGGCCGCCTATGAGGGCGACGAACTGCAATTGGCGACCTGGATCGTCGACTGGGACCAGCGCCTTAAAATGACCCGGCATTTCCAACTGGTCCGTCCCAGCGACAACACCACGCTGCTGCGGGCCCAAACCACTTTTGTCTGCATCGAATTGTCCAGCGGCCGGCCCAAGCGCATGCCGCAGGAATTCATCGAAGGGTATGGCGTGGCGCTGAATTCATCTGGCCTCTTCATAGACTGACCCACCGCCATCGCGAGCAAGCTCGCTCCCACAGGGATTGATGGTGGACTCCAATTCCGTGAACACCTTGGAACCCGTGTGGGAGCGAGCAAGCTCGGCTCCCACAGGGATTGATGGTGGACTCCAATTCCATGAACACCTCGGAACCCTGTGGGAGCGAGCTTGCTCGCGAAGACGGCAGCCCATCCAGCATCACTGCAAGCTGACCCACCGCTTTCGCGAGCAAGCTCGGCTCCCACAGGGATTGATGGTGGACTCCAATCCCATGAACACCTTGGAACCCGTGTGGGAGCGAGCTTGCTCGCGATAGCGTCGGTGCATCCAGCATCTTCGCAAGCTGACTCACCGCTATCGCGAGCAAGCTCGCTCCCACAGGGTTTGGTGGTGAATTCCGATGTCTGGGGCAAAATCCGGTAAACTGCCGCACGTTTTTTCGTTCGAGTGTGTGTTTCCATGCAAATTGCCCTGGCGCCCATGGAGGGGTTGGTCGACAACATCCTGCGGGACGTCCTGACCCGTGTTGGCGGTATCGACTGGTGCGTCACCGAGTTCATCCGCGTCAACGACCGTCTGCTCACGCCGGCCTATTTCCATAAGCTCGCTCCTGAGCTGCTGACCGGTGCCCAGACCGCTGCCGGCGTGCCGTTGCGGGTGCAGTTGCTCGGCTCCGATCCGGTATGCCTGGCGGAAAACGCCGCGTTGGCGTGTGAATTGGGCTCGGAGGTGATCGACCTGAACTTCGGTTGCCCGGCCAAGACCGTGAACAAATCCCGGGGCGGGGCGGTATTGCTCAAGGAACCGGAACTGCTTAACGAAATTGTCGAGCACGTGCGGCGCGCCGTGCCGAAACACATCCCGGTGACGGCCAAGATGCGCCTGGGTTTCGATAGCCCGGACGGCGCACTGGTCTGTGCCACGGCGTTGGCAGAAGGCGGCGCGGCGCATATCGTGGTGCATGCGCGAACCAAGGTCGACGGCTACAAGCCCCCGGCCCATTGGGAGTGGATCCCCCGCGTCCAGGAAGTGGTCAAGGTGCCGGTGTTCGCCAATGGCGATATCTGGAGTGTCGAGGATTGGCGCCGTTGCCGCGAAATCAGCGGTGTCGAGGACATCATGCTCGGTCGCGGCCTCGTTTCCCGCCCTGACCTGGCCCGGCAGATCGCCGCCGCCCGGGCTGGCGAAGAGGTGGTCGAGATGTCCTGGGCCGAGCTGCAACCGATGCTCCAGGACTTCTGGGTGCAAGTGGTCGAGCAACTGACACCGCGCCAGGCGCCGGGCCGTCTGAAGCAGTGGCTGGCGATGTTGACCCGCAATTACCCCGAAGCGGTGGCGCTGTTTACCGCCCTGCGCCGGGAAACCGACCTCGACGCGGTGGGGCATTTGCTGGGTGTTCAGCGCACCGAAGCGGCCTGAAAAAAATTTCAAAAAAACCTCTTGAAAAGTATTTGGCGGACCCTAGATAGGGGTTACGCGATGCCGAATTCGGGTCGCGGAGACAAAAAACCTTGCTGAATTTTTCAGGAGATTTGAATCATGAGTACTGCATTTTCGCTGGCCCCCCTGTTCCGTTCCTCGGTAGGTTTCGATCGTTTCAACGATTTGTTCGAAACCGCCCTGCGCAACGAACCAGGCAGCAGCTATCCACCCTACAACGTGGAAAAACATGGTGATGACGAGTACCGCATCGTGGTCGCCGCCGCCGGGTTCCAGGAAGAAGACCTGGACCTGCAAGTGGAAAAAGGTGTGCTGACCATCAGTGGCGGCAAGCGTGAAGCCAGCAACGACAGCGTCACTTTCCTGCACCAGGGCATTGCCCAGCGTGCGTTCAAGCTGTCCTTCCGGTTGGCGGACCATATCGAGATCAAGTCCGCTGGCCTGCGCAACGGTCTGTTGAGCATCGACCTGTTGCGAGTGGTTCCGGAAGAGGCGAAAGCCAAGCGCATTCCGATCAACGGTGCGCAGCAGCAACCCGCGTTGCAAAACTGATGCATCGCAAATGAAGAAGGGCGCCATATGGCGCCCTTTTTCGTTTATTGGTGGGGGGGTATGGAAGATCAATTGTGGCGAGGGAGCTTGCTCCCGCTGGGCGCGAAGCGACCCTGAAACCAGTCAACTCGGTGCGTCATGCTGGTCTGAGGCGAATCTTCTATTTTTGGGGCCGCTGCGCAGCCCAGCGGGAGCAAGCTCCCTCGCCACAAAAGCTCCCTATTCCGAACACCTACGGCAACAACCGCTCAAACGCCTCCAGCGGCAACGGCCGACTGTGCAGGTAACCCTGGTACAAATGGCAATCGAGCCCTTGCAGGAAGTGCAATTGCTCCAGGGTCTCCACGCCTTCGGCAATCATTACCAGGTTGAGGCTGCGGGCCATGGCGACGATGGCGCGGATGATTTCGGCGTCGTTGGGGTCGCTGGTGGCGTCGCGCACGAATGACTGGTCGATTTTCAGCGTGTCCACCGGCAGGCGCTTGAGGTAGGTCAGCGACGAATAACCGGTGCCAAAGTCATCCATGGCGAAGCTCACCCCCAGTTTCTTGAGTCGGCGCATCTTGGCGATGGTGTCGTCGAGGTTCTGGATCACGATGCCTTCGGTGATCTCCAGTTTCAGCAGCGAGCAAGGCAGGCCGTGGTGGGCCAGACTGTTTTCGATGCGTTCGACGAAGTCACTCTGGCGGAACTGCCGTGGGCTGATGTTCACGCACAGGCTGAATCGCTGCGGGTCGATCTTGCCCTTGGCGATCAGTTGCTTGAAGCCGTCGCAGGCTTCATCAAGGATCCAGGTCCCGACTTCGAGGATCAGGCCGCTGTCTTCCAGCACTTTGATGAATTCATTGGGCGACTGGGCCCCGAGTTCCGGGTGGTGCCAGCGCACCAGGGCTTCGGCGCCGACGATGCGGTTGTCCCGGGCGTCGACCTGAGGCTGGAAATGCAGGCTGAACTCGCCGCGGGCCAGGGCCTGACGCAGATCGGTTTCCATGCGCAGCCGTTCGCTGGCAGCTTTTTGCATGGTGTTGTGGAACATCTGCGAGGTGTTGCGTCCCGAATCCTTGGCGCGGTACAGCGCGATGTCCGCGCGCTTGAGCAAATCGGTGGGCGTGGAACCGTGGTCGGGGATCAGCGCGATGCCGATGCTAGGCGTGACCTGCAGGCGTTGGCCATCGAGGAACATTGGTTCCGAGAGCAGTTCACGCAGGGTGTCGGCCAGGGTCTGCACTTGCTTGCTGACCTGGCTGCGCGAGCCTTCCAGGCCGCTGAGCAAGACCACGAACTCGTCGCCGCCCAGTCGTGCAACGGTGTCTTCCAGGCGCACGCTGGCTTCCAGGCGGGCGGTGATGATTTTAAGCACGGTATCGCCCACCGGGTGACCGAGGGAGTCGTTGATGTGCTTGAAGTGGTCCAGGTCGAGAAACAGCAGGGCACCCCGCAAGTTGTGACGCTTGAGCAGGGCGATCTGCTGGCTCAGGCGGTCCATCAGCAAGGCCCGGTTGGGCAGGTTGGTCAGCGAGTCGTGATAGGCCAGGTGACGGATCTGGGCTTCGGCATTGCGCAGCAGGCTGACGTCCCGGGCGGTCAGCAGCAGGCAGGCGGTTTCATTGAGGGTGATGGGCTCGACCGAGACCTCTACCGTAAGGATTTCCCCCCGTTTATTGCGCCCGAGCATTTCCTGGTGGACTACACGACCCTTGAGTTGCAGTTCGGCCAGCAGGGCGGCGCGCTGTTTTTCTTCGGCCCAGATGCCCACTTCGTAGACCGTACGCCCGATCACTTCGTCGGCGCGGTAGCCGGTCAGCCGGCAGAAGCCGTCGTTGACTTCCAGGTAGCGACCGCTTTCGAGCTCGGTGATGGTGATGGCGTCGGGGCTGGAATGAAACGCCTTGGCGAATTTTTCCTCGCTGGCCTTGAGGGCGGCTTCGGAGCGTTGCTGCTGCGTGATG
The DNA here is from genome assembly GCF_051132015.1 of Pseudomonas sp. Z1-12. Classification (NCBI taxonomy): domain Bacteria; kingdom Pseudomonadati; phylum Pseudomonadota; class Gammaproteobacteria; order Pseudomonadales; family Pseudomonadaceae; genus Pseudomonas; species Pseudomonas sp. Z1-12. The sequence goes on along the minus strand of NZ_CP071647.1, from coordinate 4,637,719 downwards.
TCGCGCAAGGTCGTGACGATGCACGGCTGGTTGCCAACGTTGATTTGCCGGCTGGAAATCACGCAGGTCAGCGGCTGGCCGTTCTTATGGTGAACGACGATGGCGACATTGTTCAGCGATTGTTCGCGGATCACCCGTTCGATGCGTTGCAGGCTGCTGCCCGAGGCATCCCAGAGGCCAATCTGGTCGGCACTGAGGCCGATCACGTCGCGGGTGGTCCAGCCAAAAGTCTGGGTGAAGCTGGAGTTGATCTCGAGGAACCGACCACTGTCCTGGTGGGTGACGCAGATCGGGTCGGGACTGACCTGGAACAGCGTGGCGAATTTCTCTTCCGAAGCGGCCAGGCTCTGTTCGCGTTCCACCTGGTCGGTGATGTCCAGCAAGGTCCCGGCCATGCGCAAGGGGCTGCCGTCGTCGTTGCGGTGGAGACGGGCGCGGCTTTCCAGGTAGCGCGAGCTGCCGTCCGGCAGTTGTACGCGGTAGGTCAGCTGGTAATTGCCCGCCGGGCCTTCCCGCAGGCTGCGATAGGCGTTGCGCATGTTGTTGCGTTCCTCGGTGGGGACCCCCTCGAAAAACGCATCGAACGATTCGTGGAACGGCTTGGGTTCCAGGCCATGGAGCTGCGCGGCCCGGGCCGAGCCGTAGAGCATGCCGCTGGGAATGTGCCAGTCCCAGGTGCCCAGTTGCGCCGAGTCGAGGGCCAGGTCCAGGCGTTCCTGGCTGTCCTTGAGTGCCTGCTCGGCGAGTTTGCGCTCGGTGGTGTCGAGGAACGTGCTCAGCAGGTACGGCTGGCCTTCGAGTTCGACTTTCTGCGCACTGAGAATGCCGTTATGGATCTGACCGTTGCTGGCCCGGAACTCCACCTCCATGCTGATCAGTTCACCCTTGGCCTTGGTCGCCTCCACCAGTTTCGCCCGCTGCTTGGGGTCAACCCACAAGCCCAGCTCCAGCGTGGTGCGGCCGATCACGTCATGCACCGGCCAACCGAACAGGCTTTCGAAATACTGGTTGGCCTCGCTGATCAGGCCGTCTTCCTGGCGGGTCAGCAGGACCATGTTCGGGCACAGATGAAAGAGCGTGGCGAAGCGTTTTTCCGAGCTGCGCAGCGCCTGTTCCCGCTCGCGCTGATGGGTGATTTCGCGAATCACCCCGATCATGCGCGGACGACCGTGTTTGTCGGGCAGCACACTGCCACTGATCTCCAGCCAGTGCAGGCTGCCGTCGGGCCAGACGATGCGATGGTGCATCGCCTGTTCCAGCGGCGCCCCGGCCACTGCCGCATGAAAGGCGCGCACGGCCCTGGCCCGGTCTTCGGGCAACAGCAGGTCGAGGTAGTCCACGTCGGCTGGCAACGGCTGGCGCGGATCGAAGCCGAACAGCGCCTGGGTGCCACGGGACCAACTGATCCGTCCGCTCTCGATGTCCCACGACCAGGCGCCCAGCCGCGCGCCGTTCAGGGCGGCCAGCAACTGTGGCGCGCTGTCCCAGCTTTGCTCGGACCGTTTCGGGTCGAGCGCCTGGATGCGCGGCAGGGGCGGGAGATGGTCAGCGGGTTTGGGCATTTTTCTAGCGAGCCTTGAGCGGGTGTGGGCATTAAGCACAAGCATTCAAGGCCCTACAGGCGTGGCACAACCTATGCCTTTTTCCTTGGCAAATCGATTTGTGCGTCCAGTAAGGCCATGAAAGCCCGTGCGGCGTTCGATAGCGTCCGTTCGGTGTGCAAGATATAGCCTAGCTGGCGACTGAGCTGTATGCCCGGTAAAGGAATGCGTGCCACCTGTTCATCGAGCATGGTGCGCGGCAGGACGCTCCAGGCCAGGCCGATGGAGACCATCATCTTTATGGTTTCCAGATAATTCGTGCTCATGGCGATGTTCGGCGTCAGGCCCTGGGCCTCGAACAGCCGTTGAACGATGTGATGGGTAAAGGTGTTGCCCCCGGGGAACACCGCCGGATGCAAGGCGATGTCCGCCAGGCTCACCGCGTCTTTCTCCAGCAAGGCATGCTCCGGGGCGACCACGAAATCCAACGGGTCGTCCCATACCGGCGTGGCCCGTACCAGTGTGTGGGGTTCGGGGGCGAGGGTGATGACGGCCAGTTCCGCCCGGCCATGGAGGATTTCTTCGTAGGCCACTTCCGAATCCAGGAACTGGATATCCAGCGCCACCTGGGGATAGCGACGGGTGAACTCCCTCAATAAAGGCGGCAGGCGATGCAGGCCGATGTGGTGGCTGGTGGCGAGGGTCAGGCGCCCGGTCACTTCGCCGGTCAGGTTGGTCAGGGCGCGGCGGGTGTCGTCGAGCACGTTGAGGATCTGATAAGCGCGTGGCAACAGGGCTCGGCCGGCCTCGGTCAGGCCCACCTCACGGCCCAGGCGGTCGAACAGGCGCACCTTGAGCTGCTGCTCAAGACCGGCAATGCGCTTGCTGATGGCCGGCTGGGTCAGGTGCAGGCGTTCGCCGGCGCCGGAGAAACTGCCCGTCTCGGCGATGGCAATAAAAGCATTGAGGTTGGCGAGGTCCATGGCGGTTCCGGTCAGATTCCAGTTGGTTATGCAAAGCATGAAAAATATGAATTTGAGTTATTTAATGTAACCCCATAGGATCAGCCTCACAAGCCAAGGGGTTATTGATTCGTTCAAGGCCCGGGGCATAGAAACAAGCTGATGAGGAAACCGTCTGATGGCCGGCAAAACGCTCTACGACAAGCTCTGGGATTCGCATTTGGTCAAGCAGCGCGACGATGGCTCGGCGCTGATCTACATCGACCGTCACATCATTCACGAAGTGACGTCGCCGCAGGCCTTCGAAGGCCTGCGCCTGGCCGGGCGCAAGCCGTGGCGCATCGATGCCAACATCGCGACCCCGGACCACAACGTACCGACCACGCCGGAGCGCAAGGGCGGCATCGAAGCCATTGCCGACCAGGTCTCGCGCCTGCAAGTCCAGACCCTCGACGATAACTGTGACGAATACGGCATCGTCGAATTCAAGATGAACGATGTGCGCCAGGGCATCGTCCACGTCATCGGCCCGGAGCAGGGCGCGACCTTGCCCGGCATGACCGTGGTCTGCGGCGACTCGCACACCTCGACCCACGGTGCTTTCGGCGCCCTGGCCCATGGCATCGGCACGTCCGAGGTGGAGCATGTGCTCGCCACCCAGTGCCTGGTCGCCAAGAAAATGAAAAACATGCTGGTGCGCGTCGAAGGCAAGTTGCCGTTCGGGGTGACCGCCAAGGACATCGTCCTGGCCGTGATCGGCAAGATCGGCACCGCCGGCGGTAACGGCCATGCCATCGAGTTCGCCGGCAGCGCGATCCGCGATTTGTCCGTCGAAGGCCGCATGACCATCTGCAACATGTCCATCGAGGCCGGCGCCCGCGTCGGCCTGGTGGCCGCCGATGAAAAAACCGTGGAATACGTCAAGGGCCGTCCGTTCTCGCCAAAAGGCGCGGAATGGGACATGGCGGTCGAGGCCTGGAAAGACCTGGTCTCCGATGCCGATGCCAAGTTCGACACGGTGGTCGAGCTCGACGCGACGCAGATCAAGCCGCAAGTGAGCTGGGGCACTTCGCCGGAGATGGTTTTGGCCGTGGACCAGAACGTACCGGATCCGGCCAAGGAAATGGACCTGGTCAAGCGCGATTCCATTGTCCGCGCCTTGAAATACATGGGCTTGAGCGCCAACCAGGCGATCACCGACATTCAGCTCGACCGCGTGTTCATCGGTTCCTGCACCAACTCGCGGATTGAAGACCTGCGCGCCGCCGCGGTGATCGCCAAGGGCCGCAAGGTGGCCTCGACCATCAAGCAGGCCATTGTGGTGCCGGGCTCGGGCCTGGTGAAAGCCCAGGCCGAAGCGGAAGGGCTGGACAAGATTTTCCTCGAAGCCGGTTTCGAGTGGCGTGAGCCAGGGTGCTCGATGTGCCTGGCGATGAACCCCGATCGCCTGGAGTCGGGCGAGCATTGCGCCTCCACCTCCAACCGTAACTTCGAAGGCCGTCAAGGCGCCGGTGGCCGTACGCACCTGGTGAGCCCGGCCATGGCCGCCGCGGCCGCCGTCAACGGCCGTTTCGTCGACGTCCGCGAATTGATCTGAAGGAGCGCAGCATGAAAGCTTTTACCCAGCACACCGGTCTTGTCGCGCCTTTGGATCGTGCCAACGTCGACACCGACCAGATCATTCCCAAGCAGTTCTTGAAGTCCATCAAGCGCACTGGCTTCGGCCCGAACCTGTTCGACGAATGGCGCTACCTGGATGTCGGCCAGCCGTACCAGGACAACTCCAAGCGGCCGCTGAACAAGGATTTCGTGCTCAACGCCGAGCGCTACCAGGGCGCCAGCGTGTTGCTGGCCCGGGAGAACTTCGGCTGCGGTTCGAGCCGCGAGCACGCGCCATGGGCCCTGGAAGAATACGGTTTCCGCAGCATCATCGCGCCGAGCTACGCCGACATCTTCTTCAACAACAGCTTCAAGAACGGCTTGCTGCCGATCATCCTCAGCGATGCTGACGTGGATGAACTGTTCCAGCAGGTCGAAGCCAACCCCGGCTATCAATTGCAGATCGACTTGGCCGCCCAGACCGTGACCCGTCCCGACGGCAAGGTGCTGGGTTTCGAGATCGATGCGTTCCGCAAGCATTGCCTGCTCAGCGGCCTGGATGACATCGGCCTGACCTTGCAGGACGGCGAGGCGATTGCCGCGTTCGAGGCCAAGCATCGGGCGAGCCAGCCCTGGTTGTTTCGCGATGCTTGATTGACCTGAGATTGATGTCGTCAGTGCAGGCCCCTTCGCGAGCAAGCTCGCTCCCACAGATATTTTGTGAACACCGCAAATCCCCTGTGGGAGCGAGCTTGCTCGCGAAGGCGGCAGTACCGACACCACAAGGCTATACCCCAAAAAGGAAGCTATCCATGACCAGCACCGCCCACAGCCAAGTCGTCCAAAAGCAATTCGGTGAACAGGCCTCGGCCTACCTGAGCAGTGCCGTGCACGCCCAGGGTGCTGAATTCGCGCTGCTACAGGCTGCGTTGGCCGGGCGTGGCGATGCCCGTGTGCTGGACCTGGGATGCGGCGCTGGCCATGTGAGTTTCCATGTGGCGCCACTGGCTGGTGAAGTGGTGGCTTATGATTTGTCCCAGCAGATGCTTGACGTGGTCGCCACGGCGGCTGCCGAGCGTGGCCTGGGCAATATCAGCACGGTTCGTGGCGCCGCCGAGCGCCTGCCGTTCGCCGACGCTGAGTTCGACTTCGTGTTCAGCCGTTATTCGGCGCATCATTGGAGCGACCTCGGCCTGGCGCTGCGGAAAGTACGGCGGGTGCTCAAGCCGGGCGGGGTGATGGCGTTCATCGACATCCTGTCGCCGGGCATGCCGTTGCTGGACACGTACCTGCAAAGCATCGAAGTGCTGCGCGACACCAGCCATGTGCGCGATTATTCGGCCGACGAATGGTTGCGCCAGGTCAGTGAAGCGGGGCTGCACACCCGCAGCACCTCGCGCCAGCGCCTGCGCCTGGAGTACCGCTCCTGGGTCGAGCGCATGCGCACGCCCGAGGTGATGCGTGCGGCGATTCTGCAGCTGCAGCGTTCGATGGGCGACGAAGTGCGTGAATATTTTGAGATTGAGGCCGATGGTTCGTTCAGTACAGATGTACTGGTGCTGTGGGCCGAGCGATAGCATTTTTCCCGGCCCGGCCTTGGGTACGAAGCCCGGGCCCGTGTCGACAGAGCAAACGAGGAAAGCATGAGCAAACAGATTCTGATTCTCCCAGGTGACGGCATCGGCCCGGAAATCATGGCCGAAGCGGTCAAGGTCCTGGAGTTGGCGAACGACAAGTACGGCCTGGGCTTCGAGCTCAGCCACGACGTGATCGGTGGCGCGGCCATCGACAAGCACGGCGTGCCGCTGGCCGATGAAACCCTGGACCGTGCCCGTGCTGCCGATGCGGTGCTGCTGGGCGCCGTGGGCGGCCCGAAATGGGACAAGATCGAGCGCGACATCCGCCCCGAGCGCGGCCTGCTGAAGATTCGTGCGCAACTGGGCCTGTTCGGCAACCTGCGTCCGGCGATCCTTTACCCGCAACTGGCCGATGCGTCGAGCCTGAAGCCGGAAATCGTCTCCGGCCTGGACATCCTCATCGTCCGCGAGCTGACCGGCGGTATCTACTTCGGCGCCCCACGTGGCACCCGTGAGCTGGAAAACGGCGAGCGCCAGGCCTACGACACCCTGCCATACAGCGAAAGCGAAATCCGCCGTATCGCCCGGGTCGGCTTCGACATGGCCCGCGTGCGTGGCAAGAAGCTGTGCTCGGTGGACAAGGCCAACGTCCTGGCCTCCAGCCAACTGTGGCGTGAAGTGGTCGAGCAGGTGGCCAAGGATTACCCGGACATCGAGCTGAGCCACATGTACGTCGACAACGCCGCCATGCAACTGGTCCGCGCGCCGAAGCAGTTCGACGTGATCGTTACCGACAACATGTTCGGCGACATCCTGTCCGACGAAGCGTCGATGCTCACCGGTTCCATCGGCATGCTGCCGTCGGCATCCCTGGACGCCAACAACAAGGGCATGTACGAGCCGTGCCACGGTTCGGCGCCGGACATCGCCGGGCAGGGCATTGCCAACCCGCTGGCGACCATCCTGTCGGTGTCGATGATGCTGCGCTACAGCTTCAACTTGAACGATGCCGCCGACGCGATCGAAAAAGCCGTCAGCGTGGTCCTGGACCAAGGCTTGCGCACCGGTGATATCTGGTCGCAAGGTTGTACCAAAGTCGGTACGCAGCAAATGGGCGATGCAGTAGTCGCCGCGCTGCGGAATCTGTAATCTTTCGGGCCCACCGCTTCGACGGTGGCCCACTTTTGTATAGGTGTAGTTGCGATGAAACGTGTAGGTCTGATCGGTTGGCGCGGCATGGTCGGTTCCGTGCTCATGCAGCGAATGCTGGAAGAGCAGGATTTCGATCTCATTGAGCCGGTGTTCTTCACCACTTCCAACGTCGGTGGCCAGGGCCCGTCCGTGGGCAAGGACACCGGTGTGCTCAAGGATGCCTATAGCATCGACGAGCTCAAGACCCTCGACGTGATCCTGACCTGCCAGGGCGGCGACTACACCAGCGAAGTCTTCCCCAAGCTGCGTGAAGCCGGCTGGCAGGGCTACTGGATCGACGCCGCTTCCAGCCTGCGCATGCAGGACGACGCGGTGATCATCCTCGACCCGGTCAACCGCAAGGTCATCGACCAGCAGCTGGATGCCGGCACCAAGAACTACATCGGCGGCAACTGCACCGTCAGCCTGATGCTGATGGGCCTGGGTGGCCTGTTCGAAGCCGGTCTGGTGGAGTGGATGAGCGCCATGACCTACCAGGCGGCTTCCGGTGGCGGTGCGCAGCACATGCGTGAGCTGATCAAGCAAATGGGCGTGACCCACGGCGCGGTGGCCGATGAACTGGCGAACCCGGCCAGCGCCATCCTCGACATCGACCGCAAGGTCGCCGAAGCGATGCGCAGCGATGCCTACCCGACCGAGAACTTCGGCGTGCCGCTGGCCGGCAGCCTGATTCCTTGGATCGACAAGGAACTGCCTAACGGTCAGAGCCGTGAAGAATGGAAGGCCCAGGCCGAAACCAACAAGATCCTGGGTCGCTTCAAGAGCCCGATCCCGGTGGACGGCATCTGCGTGCGCATCGGCGCCATGCGTTGCCACAGCCAGGCGCTGACCATCAAGCTGAACAAAGACGTGCCGATCGCCGACATCGAAGGCCTGATCAGCCAGCACAACCCTTGGGTCAAGCTGGTGCCGAACAATCGCGAGACCAGCATGCAGGAGCTGAGCCCGACCAAGGTCACCGGCACCCTGAATGTACCGGTGGGCCGTCTGCGCAAACTGAACATGGGTTCGCAATTCGTCGGTGCCTTCACCGTCGGTGACCAACTGCTGTGGGGCGCGGCCGAACCGCTGCGCCGCATGCTGCGGATCCTGCTCGAGCGTTGATCGATTGTCGCTGTGAAAGAACCCGTGCCTTGTGAGAGGCGCGGGTTTTTTATTGGAAGAGCCGCTTGATGAATGTGGTGCCAGGGGCGGCCTCATCGCGAGCAAGCTCGCTCCCACAAATCTTGCGGCCACTGAAGATCCCATGTGGGAGCGAGCTCGCTCGCGATGGGGCCAACCCAGGCACCGCAAATCCCCCTGCCAATTGCCTGCATAACGGCCACCCGGTAAAGTGCCGCTCCCCACGTTTTACCTGAGGTAGACCCATGAGCCAGTCCTTTGATATTGCCGTGATCGGCGCCACCGGTACTGTCGGCGAAACCCTTGTCCAGATTCTCGAAGAGCGGGACTTCCCGGTCGGCAACCTGCACCTGCTGGCCAGCAGCGAATCGGCAGGCAGCTCGGTGATGTTTCGCAATAAAAACGTGCGGGTACGCGAGGTCGACGAATTCGATTTCAGCAAAGTCCAACTGGTGTTCTTCGCCGCCGGCCCGGCGGTGACCCTGAGTTTCGCCCCGCGAGCCACAGCGGCCGGCTGTGCACTGATCGATTTGTCCGGCGCGTTGCCGCCCGAGCAGGCGCCGCAGATCGTGCCGGAAGCCAACGCCCAGGTCCTGGCTGGCCTGGGCAAGCCGCTGCAGGTCAGCAGCCCCAGCGCATCGGCGACGGCCTTGGCGGTGGTGCTCGCGCCGCTGCGCGAATGCCTGGATCTGCAGCGCATCAGCCTGACCGCCAGCCTCGCGGTATCGGCCCAGGGCCGCGTGGCCGTGAGCGAGCTGGCGCGCCAGACCGCCGAGCTGCTCAACGCTCGTCCGCTGGAGCCAACGTTCTTTGACCGGCAAATGGCGTTCAATCTGTTGGCCCAGGTCGGCGCGCCGGACGAGCAGGGCCATACGTCGCTGGAAAAGCGCCTGGTCCGTGAGTTGCGCCAGGTGCTGAATCAACCTTTGTTAAAGATTTCCGTCACTTGCATTCAAGCCCCAGTGTTTTTTGGCGATAGCTTTAGCGTGAGCGTGCAGTCTGCCAATGCCATCGACCTGGCCAAGGTCAACGCGGCCTTGGAAGCGGCGCCCGGTATCGAGCTGGTGGAGGCGGGCGATTACCCGACCGCGGTGGGTGATGCAGTGGGGCAGGATGTGGTCTACGTTGGTCGGGTACGCGGTGGGATCGACGATCCGGCTGAACTAAATATGTGGCTGACGTCAGATAACGTGCGCAAGGGTGCGGCGCTCAATGCCGTGCAGGTGGCTGAGTTGTTGATAAAAGAGTTGCTGTAAAAGATACTTGGCGTCAATTTGTCGAATGATTCTAGCTGGGCGCTATGCTTGGTCGGAATGCTGAAGGCGAACATCCCTCTGGGGGACTTCCCGGGGCATGAGTGAAATGATCGCGCGCACCGTCGCTTCGGGGCTGCGCGCAATGCCTTACGGCAGCGGCATCAATACCTTCTCGCTGGCCGAGGAATGTTCAAACAAAGGAAGAGGCTATGGTTCAAGTTCGCAAACTGGTGTTAGCAATAGCGGCCGCCTCGGCGCTGTCCTCCGGTATGGCGCAAGCGCTCGGGCTCGGGGAATTGACCCTCAAGTCGCCGCCGAACCAGCCCCTGGTCGCCGAAATCGAACTGCTCGATGTCCAGCAACTGACTGCCGCCGAAGTGGTGCCGAGCCTGGCTCCACCCGAAGAATTCGCCAAGGCGGGCATCGATCGCCAAGCCTTTCTCAGCGACCTGAGCTTCACCCCGGTGATCAACGCCAACGGCAAGAGTGTCCTGCGGGTCACGTCCAGCCGGCCATTATCCGAACCGATGGTCAAGTTCCTGGTGCAAGTGATGTGGCCCAACGGCCGCCTGTTGCGCGACTACAGCGTACTGCTCGATCCATCCAAATTCTCGCCACAAGCCGCCGATGCCGCCCGGGCGAAACCGCCCCAGGTCGTGTCCACGCCGGTCACCGGGGCCACCAAGCCTTCCCAGTACACCACCACGCCGCGCGATACCCTGTGGGAAATCGCCGCGAAGGTGCGCAACGGTGGGTCGGTCCAGCAAACCATGCTGGCAATCCAGGCGTTGAACCCGAACGCGTTCATCAACGGCAACATCAACCTGCTCAAGACCGGCCAGGTGTTGCGCCTGCCTGACCCGGTACAAAGCACAGCGCTGCCGCAACCCCAGGCCATCGCCGAAGTGGCGGCGCAGAACGCCGCCTGGCGCTCGGGACGGCGTGGCGTGGCGGGTGCCGGCAAGCAGCAGTTGGACGCCACCAAGCGTGGCCGTGGTGAAGGCGCACCGGCCCAGGCGGCCGGTCGCGACAACTTGAGCCTGGTGTCGGCCGATGCGGCGAAGGCGGGCGGCAAGGGCGCTGCCGGCGATGCCCAGGCGCTTTCCAACAAGCTGGCGGTTACCCAGGAAAGCCTCGATTCGGCGCGCCGGGATAACGAAGAACTGAAAAGCCGCATGGCGGATCTGCAGAGCCAACTGGACAAACTGCAGCGCCTGATCGAGCTGAAGAACAATCAACTGGCGAAGATGCAGGCCGAAGGCGCCGCCATTCCTCCGGCTGGCGAGGCGCCCGCTGGCGAGGCGCCTCCGGCGATGTCCGCCGAGTTGACCCCTGCGCCAGCGCCACAGGCCCCGGCAGCTGCACCCACGCCGGCCCCGGAAGCGACCCCGCCTGCCACGGCGGTCGAGCCGACGCCTGCCGCGTCCAACGAGCAAAAATACAACGACCTCCTGACCAATCCGATCCTGTTGGGTTTGATCGGCGGCGGCGCGTTGCTCCTGCTGTTGCTGCTGTTGTTGCTCGCCCGTCGCCGCAAAGCCCAACAGGAAGCGGAAAAACACTTGCGCATGGCCCGGGCCCTTGAGGAGGAGGCTGACTTCTCCCCGGAGCTCGATCTGCCCCCGAGCAGCTTCGAGGGCATTGATGTTCCACCGCCTAGCGTAAAACTCGAGCCAAAACCCGCGCCGGCTCCTGCACCAGTGCCCAAGCCGGCCCCGGTGGTCGCGCCCGTGGTGGTCACGCCGCCTATCGCCGCGCCTTTGGTGGCGCCGGCCGCCGAGCGCTCCGACGACGTACTGCCCCAGGCCCAGTCCCATATCGACCGCGGCCGCTTGAACCAGGCCGCCGACCTGCTTGAGCAGGGCATCAAGGCCGAGCCCCAGCGCAGCGACCTGCGCCTGAAGTTGATGGAAGTCTATGGCCAGCAGGGCGACCGCGACGCCTTTGTCGCCCAGGAACGCCAATTGGTGGCCAATGGCGACAACTTCGCCCAGGTCGAACAGCTGAAAAGCCGTTTCCCGGCCATGGTGGTCGCGACCGCCGCTGGCCTGGCCGCTGCGGCCGTTGCGGCAGAACTGGACGCGCAGTACGTCAAGGACTTGCTGGAAGACAAATCGCCGACCGATGAGGAGCTGGACAGCGCCTTCGACCTGAGCCTGGATGACCTGGAGACCGCCCCGGTCGCGCCAGCACCGGAGCCTGTCGCCGAACTGGACGCGTTCCCGGAAGACGACGACCTGAGCTTCGAATCGGTGCTCAAGCAGCAGACCGAGGCCAACGAAAGCCTGGACGACTTGTCGGAATTCGACCTGGACCTGGGCGCCGATGCGCCGACCCCGATCCCTGCGCTCGACGATGAAGACTTCCTGCTGGACCTGGACGACGACCTCAAGGGCCTGGATGTGCCTGCGCCTGAAACGCCGGCCTTGGCCGATACGCCAGCCGACGATCTTGAGCTGCCGGCGGATTTCGATCTGTCCCTGTCGGACGAAATGGATGCGCACGATGCGCCCAAGGATGCCTTCGAGTCCGAGTTGGACGACGTCAACGCCGAGCTGGATCGCCTGTCCGACAGCCTGGGCCAGCCGACATTCACCGCCGAAGATGCCCTGGTTGGCGCTGAAGACGAACCGGACTTCGACTTCCTCAGCGGCACCGATGAGGTGGCGACCAAGCTCGATCTGGCCCAGGCCTACATCGACATGGGCGACAACGACGGCGCCCGCGACATCCTCGGCGAAGTCCTCAGCGAAGGCGACGCCACCCAGAAGAGCGAAGCGCAGGAGATGTTGTCGCGCCTCGCTTGAGTCAGTGGTTATACAAGAACGGCAGCCGGTGAGGCTGCCGTTTTTGTTTGCAGCGGGATTTATAGTGTCTGGGCTGGCCTCATCGCGAGCAAGCTCGCTCCCACAGGGTTCTCGGGTGCCCAGAGGTTCAGCACTCACCGCAGATCCTTGTGGGAGCGAGCTTGCTCGCGATGGCGCCAGTCGATCCAACCCAGAACCACCGGTTGCACTGGCATCCCGCCCAGCCGGCCTTATAATGCCCGCCTTTGCGTACCTCAGCAGGCTGTAATTCATTGGCAAACATAGACAACCCGGCCGCCGAAATGGCGGCCGACGGCTTTTTCCGGATCGCCTTGGGCGTTGAATACAAAGGCTCGCGCTACCGTGGCTGGCAGCGCCAGGCGTCCGGTGTATTGACGGTGCAGGAAACCCTCGAAAACGCACTGTCCAAAGTCGCCGATTCGCCCGTGTCGCTGCATTGCGCTGGCCGTACCGATGCCGGTGTGCATGCCTGTGGCCAGGTGGTGCATTTCGACACCCAGGTCGAGCGCTCGATGAAGGCCTGGGTCATGGGCGCCAACATCAACTTGCCCCACGACGTCAGCGTCAGTTGGGCCAAGGTGATGCCGGCGCATTTTCACGCGCGCTTCAAGGCCATCGCCCGGCGTTACCGCTACGTGATCTACAACGATCAGATCCGCCCGGCGCACCTGAACGAAGAAATCACCTGGAACCACCGCCCGCTGGATGTCGAGCGCATGGCCGAGGCCGCGCAGTACCTGGTCGGCGTCCACGACTTCAGCGCCTTCCGTGCCGGCCAGTGCCAGGCCAAGTCGCCGATCAAGGAGTTGCATCACCTGCGGGTGACCCGTCACGGCAAGATGATCGTGCTCGACATCCGCGCCAGTGCCTTCCTGCATCACATGGTGCGCAACATTGCCGGCGTGCTGATGACCATTGGTGCCGGCGAGCGGCCGGTGGAATGGATCAAGGAAGTGCTCGACAGTCGCATTCGCCGTTCCGGTGGCGTCACGGCGCACCCGTTTGGCTTGTACCTGGTGCAGGTCGAATATCGCGATGAATTCGAGCTGCCAGAGCGTTACATCGGGCCACATTTCCTCACGGGCTTCTCGGAACTTGACGGCTGACGCCCTCCGCAGCATTTGTTACCATCCGGGACTTTCAAGGATTTGCCCGAGGTTTTAGCCACCATGCCGGTCGTTCGCAGCAAGATTTGCGGGATCACTCGCGTCGAGGACGCGTTGGCGGCGGTCGAGGCCGGGGCCGATGCCATCGGGCTGGTGTTCTACGCCAAGAGCCCGCGGGCGGTGACGGTGCAGCAGGCGCGGGCGATCATCCAGGCCCTGCCACCGTTCGTGACCCCGGTAGGGTTGTTCGTCAATGCCAGTCGTTGCGAGCTGGGTGAGATCCTCGATGCGGTGCCGCTGGGCCTGTTGCAGTTCCATGGCGATGAAACCCCGGCCGATTGCGAAGGCTGGCATCGCCCGTACATCAAGGCGTTGCGGGTCAAGGCCGGTGACGACATCGCCGCCGCTTGCGAAGCCTTTGCCAGTGCCAGCGGCATCTTGCTGGACACCTATGTGGAAGGCGTGCCTGGCGGTACTGGCGAAGCATTTGATTGGTCGCTGGTGCCACAAGGGCTGGGCAAGCCGATCATCCTGGCCGGTGGCTTGACGGCGGAAAACGTCGCCTCGGCCATTCGCCAGGTTCGTCCGTATGCGGTGGATGTGAGCGGCGGGGTGGAGCAGGGCAAGGGCATCAAGGATCCGGCAAAGATTCGTGCATTCCTGGCTGCTGTTCGCAACAGCCAGTAGTCAATGTGACGGCTGGCAGACTGCCGCCGTCCATACCTGCACTGTACAAAGCAGGCAGGCACCGCCTTCGGGTGGGCCGATAGCGTAGGGGCAACCGCGGTGCAGCGGTTGCCGGGATGGCTGAGGAGGTTGGGCTGTACGCAGGTCATGTTTCGCGCTGACCGTGGTGGCCGTTCGATCCTCGCCGCACAATGAATTTAGCTCAAGGGCATACGCGGGGCCGCGAACCAGAGCGTTCGGGCCGCCGGTACTGGAGAAAGAAAGCATGAGCAACTGGTTGGTAGACAAACTGATCCCTTCGATCATGCGTTCCGAGGTGAAGAAAAGCTCGGTGCCTGAAGGTCTGTGGCACAAATGTCCATCCTGCGAGGCGGTGCTGTACCGTCCCGAGCTGGAAAAGACCCTGGACGTTTGCCCCAAGTGCAATCACCACATGCGCATCGGCGCGCGTGCCCGTATCGATATCTTCCTGGACGCAGAAGGCCGCGTGGAGCTGGGCGCCGACCTGGAGCCGGTGGATCGCCTGAAATTCCGCGACGGCAAGAAGTACAAGGATCGCCTGACCGCAGCCCAGAAGCAGACCGGTGAAAAAGACGCCCTGGTGTCCATGAGTGGCACCTTGCTGGGCATGCCGGTGGTGGTCTCGGCTTTCGAATTCTCCTTCATGGGCGGTTCCATGGGCGCCATCGTCGGCGAGCGTTTCGTTCGCGCCGCCAACCATGCCCTGGAAAACCGTTGCCCGATGATCTGCTTCGCCGCTTCCGGCGGTGCGCGGATGCAGGAAGCACTGATCTCCCTGATGCAAATGGCCAAGACCTCTGCGGTGCTGGCGCGTCTGCGTGAAGAAGGTATTCCGTTCATCTCTGTGCTGACCGACCCTGTCTACGGTGGTGTTTCCGCCAGTCTGGCAATGCTGGGCGACGTGATCGTCGGCGAGCCGAAAGCCCTGATCGGTTTTGCCGGGCCGCGTGTGATCGAGCAGACCGTGCGCGAAAAACTGCCGGAAGGCTTCCAGCGCAGTGAATTCCTGTTGGAGCACGGCGCCATTGACATGATCATCCATCGTCAGGAGCTGCGTCCGCGCCTGGGCAACCTGCTGGCGCAACTGATGGGGCTGCCGACGCCGAAGTTCGTCGCCGCACCGATCGAGCCGATCGTCGTTCCACCAGTGCCTGCCGGGCTATGACCCAACGCACCCTGGGCGACTGGCTTGCCTACCTCGAGCAGTTGCATCCAACAGCCATCGACATGGGGCTGGAGCGCTCGCGAACGGTAGCGTCCCGCATGGGACTGGCCAAGCCGGCGCCCCGGGTGATCACCGTCACCGGCACCAATGGCAAAGGTTCGACCTGCGCCTTCGTGGCCTCGCTGCTGCGGGCCCAGGGGCTGAGCGTCGGTGTCTACAGCTCGCCGCATCTGCTGCGCTACAACGAGCGGGTGCAGGTGAACGGCGTCGAAGCCACGGACGCCCAGCTGTGCGAAGCCTTTGCCGCTGTGGAAGCCGGGCGAGGCGATACAACCCTGACTTATTTCGAGATGGGCACCCTGGCGGCGTTCTGGTTGTTTGCTCGTGCCGGTCTCGATGCGGTGGTGCTGGAAGTCGGCCTGGGCGGGCGCCTGGACACGGTCAACCTGGTGGACGCCGACATCGCACTGGTCACCAGCATTGGCGTGGACCATGCCGATTACCTGGGCGATACCCGCGAATCCGTAGCCTTCGAGAAGGCCGGCATCTTTCGCCAGGGGGCGCCTGCACTCTGTGGCGATCTCAATCCTCCCCAGCCATTGCTGGACAAGGTCCGCGAGCTCAGTTGCCCGTTCTTTTTGCGTGGGCGGGATTTCGACCTGGCGATGACCGAGCAGCATTGGCAATGGCGGGGCACTGACTCGCGCGGCAATCCGGTGGAGTTGCGTGATCTGCCACTGCTGGATTTGCCGATGGAAAACGCCGCGCTGGCGCTCCAGGCCTACCTGTTGCTCGGCTTGCCCTGGGAAGCCGGGCAAATTGTCCAGGCGTTGCAGGCGACCCGTGTGGTCGGGCGCCTTGATCGCCGTCAGTTCGATTGGCAAGGCAAGCGCCTGAACCTGTTGCTGGACGTCGGCCATAACCCCCATGCGGCGCAGTACCTGGCCGAGCGCCTGGCACGACGGCCCGTGGCAGGGCGGCGCCTGGCGGTGTTCGGACTGCTGTCCGACAAGGATCTGGATGGCGTTGTCGAGGCGTTGAATGCTAGTGTCCAGCACTGGGCGGTGACGCCGCTGGATTCGCCGCGCACGCGTACGGCCGCTGAGTTGCACGGCGCTTTGCAGCGTCACGGCGCTCCAGTGCAAGCCTACGCCAGCGTGGCCGCCGCCCTGGAAGGGCAGTGTGCCCTGGCGACAGCCGATGATGAAATCCTGCTGTTCGGATCATTTTTTTGTGTTGCCGAGGCCCTTCAATGGTTGGTCCGGCGCTCCACGGAGGAAGCTGCAGATGGCATTGCTGGATAAGGCGTACAAGCAGCGCATGGTCGGGGCCCTGGTGTTGGTGGCCCTGGCGGTGATTTTCCTGCCGATGCTGTTTTCCCGTCAGGACGAGCAGCGCCAGGTCACGGTCGACGCGCCAGCCGCGCCCCAGGCGCCTTCGGTGCCGCCCGTGCAGATCGAGCCCGTGGTCGTGCCTGAGCCCCAGGCGTTGCCTCAAGAGCCTGTGCCAAGCGACGAGGAGCTGGCTGAGCAACCCGTTGTGCCTTCCACGCCGATTGCACCTGCCACGCCGGCTCCCGCCGCGCCGAGCAAGCCAGCTGTCGCACCCGTGCCTGTTCCGGCGACGCCGGCGGTCAAGCCGGCCCCGAGCCAGCCGATCACCGCTGCTCCGACCAAGCCGGACACAACCCAGAGCCGTGTGGATGCCAATGGCCTGTCGGTCAGCTGGTCGGTGCAACTGGCCAGCCTGACCAGTCGTGAAAGTGCCGAGAACCTGCAGAAAACCTTGCGCAGCCAGGGCTACAACGCCTACATCCGTTCCGCCGATGGCAAGAACCGGGTGTTTGTCGGTCCGCTGATCGAGCGCGCCGAGGCCGACCGCCTGCGCGACCTGCTCAGCCGCCAGCAGAACCTCAAGGGTTTCGTGGTGCGCTTCCAGCCAGAGCGCGGCTGACAGCGTTTTAGCTGATTTGAATCACGCAGCTTACCGACAGCCCTGCGCTCTGCTAAAATGCGCCGCCTTATCCGTCTGTAGGCTGCACCGTGCCATTTACCTGGGTTGACTGGGCGATCGTTGCGATCGTCGCCATCTCCGCATTGATCAGTCTGAGCCGCGGCTTCGTCAAGGAAGCCCTCTCGCTGCTGACCTGGATCATCGCGGGAGTCGTCGCCTGGATGTTTGGTGGTTCGCTGTCCCAGTACCTCGCCGGATACATCGAAACTCCCTCGGCTCGCGTGATCGCGGGCTGTGCCATCTTGTTTATCGCCACCTTGCTGGTGGGCGCAATGATCAATTATCTGATCGGCGAACTGATTCGCGTCACCGGGCTTTCCGGGACGGACCGGTTCCTGGGCATGGCCTTCGGCGCGGCGCGTGGCGCGTTGCTGGTGGTCGTGGCCGTCGGGCTCTTGAGCCTGGGGCCGGTACAGCAGGATACGTGGTGGCAGGAGTCCCGGCTCGTGCCACAATTTCTATTGGTCGCAGACTGGTCCAAAAACCTGATCCTGGGTTGGAGCAGTCAGTGGCTTGCCAGCGGTATCAGCGTACCCGCTGAAATACCGTTCAAGGAACACCTCTTGCCGACGGCCAAAACGCCGCAGTAAGTGTGTTCAGTTCAGATCCATTAAGTAGGGGTTGCGTCGCATGTGTGGCATCGTCGGTATCGTCGGTAAGTCGAACGTCAATCAGGCGCTGTATGACGCGCTAACCGTGCTCCAGCACCGCGGCCAGGACGCTGCCGGTATCGTGACCAGCCATGACGGCCGGTTATTCCTGCGCAAGGACAACGGCCTGGTGCGTGACGTGTTCCACCAGCGTCACATGCAGCGCCTGGTCGGCCACATGGGTATCGGTCACGTGCGCTACCCCACCGCGGGCAGCTCGACGTCGGCTGAAGCCCAGCCGTTCTACGTCAACTCGCCTTACGGCATCACCCTGGCGCACAACGGCAACCTGACCAACGTCGAGCAACTGGCCAAGGAGATCTACGAGTCTGACTTGCGCCACGTCAACACCAGTTCCGACTCGGAAGTGATGCTCAACGTGTTCGCCCATGAGCTGGCCCAGCGCGGCAAGCTGCAGCCGACCGAAGAAGACGTGTTCGCCGCCGTGACCGACGTGCACAACCGTTGCGTGGGCGGCTACGCGGTCGTGGCGATGATCACCGGCTACGGCATCGTCGGTTTCCGCGATCCCCACGGCATCCGTCCGATCGTGTTCGGCCAGCGTCACACCGACGAAGGCGTCGAGTACATGATCGCCTCGGAAAGCGTGTCCCTGGACGTGCTGGGTTTCACCCTGATCCGCGACCTGGCCCCGGGCGAAGCGGTCTACATCACTGAAGATGGCAAGCTGCACACCCGTCAGTGCGCGACCAACCCGTCCCTGACCCCGTGCATCTTCGAACACGTCTACCTGGCGCGCCCGGACTCGATCATCGACGGTATCTCGGTCTACAAGGCGCGCCTGCGCATGGGCGAGAAGCTGGCTGACAAGATCCTGCGCGAGCGTCCGGAACACGACATCGACGTGGTCATCCCGATCCCGGACACCAGCCGCACCGCGGCCTTGGAACTGGCGAACCACCTGGGCGTCAAGTTCCGCGAAGGTTTTGTGAAGAACCGCTATATCGGCCGGACCTTCATCATGCCGGGCCAGGCCGCACGGAAAAAATCCGTACGCCAGAAGCTCAACGCCATCGAACTGGAATTCCGCGGCAAGAACGTGATGCTGGTGGATGACTCCATCGTCCGTGGCACCACCTGCAAGCAGATCATCCAGATGGCCCGTGAAGCCGGCGCCAAGAATGTGTATTTCTGCTCTGCGGCCCCGGCCGTGCGCTACCCGAACGTCTACGGCATCGACATGCCGAGTGCCCACGAGCTGATCGCGCATAACCGCACGACCCAGGACGTGGCCGACCTGATCGGTGCCGACTGGCTGATCTACCAGGATCTGCCGGACCTGATCGAAGCGGTAGGCGGCGGCAAGATCAAGATCGAGCAGTTCGATTGCGCGGTATTCGACGGCAAGTACGTCACCGGCGACATCGACGAGGTCTACCTGAACAGGATCGAGAACGCGCGTAACGATGCGTCCAAGGCCAAGACCCAGGCGGTCAGTGCGATCATCGATCTGTACAACAACTGAGTCACCAACCGGCCCCGAGGGGCCGGTTTGCGTTTAACCGATTACAGGAGTGGCAGCATGAGTCAGGATTGGGATGCCGGTCGACTGGACAGCGACCTTGAAGGCGTAGCGTTCGATACCCTGGCGGTTCGCGCGGGTCAGCACCGTACACCGGAAGCCGAACATGGCGACCCGATGTTCTTTACCTCCAGCTACGTGTTCCGCACCGCCGCCGACGCCGCGGCGCGGTTTGCCGGCGAGGTGCCGGGCAACGTCTACTCGCGCTACACCAACCCGACCGTGCGTGCATTCGAAGAACGCATCGCCGCGTTGGAAGGCGCCGAGCAAGCCGTGGCGACCGCCACCGGCATGGCCGCGATCATGGCCGTGGTGATGAGCCTGTGCAGTGCCGGCGATCATGTGCTGGTATCGCGCAGCGTCTTCGGTTCGACCATCAGCCTGTTCGAAAAGTACTTCAAGCGTTTCGGCGTGGAAGTCGACTACGTACCCCTGGCGGACCTGTCCGCTTGGGATGCTGCCATCAAGGCCAATACCAAGCTGCTTTTCGTCGAGTCGCCTTCCAACCCCCTGGCCGAACTGGTGGATATCGCCGCACTCGCAGAAATCGCCCACGCCAAGGGCGCCATGCTGGTGGTCGATAACTGCTTCTGCACCCCGGCGCTGCAGCAACCGCTGAAGCTCGGCGCGGACGTGGTGGTGCATTCGGCAACCAAGTTCATCGACGGCCAGGGCCGTTGCATGGGTGGCGTGGTGGCCGGTCGTGGCGAGCAGATGAAAGAAGTGGTGGGTTTCCTGCGCACCGCTGGGCCGACCCTCAGCCCGTTCAACGCCTGGATTTTCCTCAAGGGCCTGGAAACCCTCGGCCTGCGCATGAAAGCCCATTGCGCCAACGCCCAGGCCCTGGCCGAGTGGCTGGAGCAGCAGGACGGCATCGAGAAAGTGCACTACGCCGGCCTCAAGAGCCATCCGCAACATGACCTGGCCCTGCGTCAGCAACGCGGTTTCGGCGCGGTGGTGAGCTTCGAGGTCAAGGGGGGCAAGGAGGGCGCCTGGCGCTTCATCGACGCGACCCGGTTGATTTCCATCACCGCCAACCTGGGCGACAGCAAGACCACGATTACCCACCCGAGCACCACGTCCCACGGTCGCCTGTCGCCCCAGGAACGTGAATCGGCGGGTATTCGTGACAGCCTGATCCGCGTTGCGGTCGGTCTGGAAGACGTGGCGGACCTGCAAGACGACCTGGCCCGCGGGTTGGCGGCCTTGTGATCGAGCTGGCTACGCCGCCGAGCGGCACTCATGGCCGGGTTGCACTGGTTACGGGCGCCGCACGGGGCATTGGCCTGGGCATTGCCGCCTGGCTTATTTGTGAAGGCTGGCAGGTGGTGCTGACCGATCTGGATCGCGAGCGCGGGTCCAAGGTGGCGAAGAGCCTGGGTGACAATGCCTGGTTCATCGCCATGGACGTGGCGGATGAAGGGCAGGTTGCCACCGGTATCGCCGAGGTGCTTGGACAGTTCGGGCGGCTGGACGCGCTGGTGTGCAACGCGGCCATCGCCGATCCGCACAACATCACCTTGGAAAGCCTGGACCTGGCTTACTGGAATCGGGTCCTGGCGGTGAACCTGGGTGGGCCGATGCTGCTGGCCAAGCACTGCGCGCCGTATCTGCGCGCCCACAACGGCGCCATCGTCAATCTGGCCTCGACCCGCGCTGCGCAATCGGAACCCGACACCGAGGCCTATGCGGCGAGCAAGGGCGGCCTGCTGGCCCTGACTCATGCCCTGGCAATCAGCCTTGGGCCGGAGATCCGGGTCAACGCTGTCAGCCCCGGCTGGATCGATGCACGGGATCCGTCCCAACGTCGCGCGCAACCCCTGACCGACGCCGATCACGCCCAGCATCCGGCGGGCAGGGTAGGGACGGTAGAGGACGTGGCGGCCATGGTGGCGTGGCTGTTGTCGCGCAATGCCGGTTTTGTCACGGGGCAGGAGTTCGTGGTGGATGGCGGCATGACCAAGAAAATGATTTATGAGTGAGGGGCAACTGCAAGCGGCAAGCTTTAAGCTGCAAGCAGCGTGGTGCGGGTCCGGTGCTTTTACTTGTAGCTTGGCGCTTGCCGCTTGAAACTGTTTTTGAAAAAAATCCAACGCTGCTATTGACTTAGCTTCGGTACCTGCGTAAATTTCGCGGCCTCAACGAAGCAAAGGGTGATTAGCTCAGCTGGGAGAGCGTCTGCCTTACAAGCAGAATGTCGGCGGTTCGATCCCGTCATCACCCACCATGTTTTACGAGAGTTTTGCGAAAGCAAGACGGAAGCTGTCAAAAGCCTCCACCGACGCGCAGCGGTAGTTCAGTCGGTTAGAATACCGGCCTGTCACGCCGGGGGTCGCGGGTTCGAGTCCCGTCCGCTGCGCCATATTTTCCGAAGCAGGTTCGCCTGGTTCGAGATCCAGACCCAAGGGTTTTGATCAGACGAGTTAACTGGACGCAAGTCCATAGCGATACGCAGCGGTAGTTCAGTCGGTTAGAATACCGGCCTGTCACGCCGGGGGTCGCGGGTTCGAGTCCCGTCCGCTGCGCCATATCTGCTTCGAGGCCCACTGAACGCCTTGAAGCTAGGAAGAAAGCTGCAAAGCTCCTTCTAGTCGATAGCAAAGACCCTGGTCGAAAGACCGGGGTTTTTTGTTTTCGGCGTACTGCGATCTATGTGTTGGATTCTGTGGCGAGGGAGCTTGCTCCCGCTGGGCTGCGTAGCAGCCCTTGTTGTAGGTGGCCTCAGAACCCCAATTTATCCCGCAACCCGTAATACCAAGCCCCCATCGCCGCAAACGGCGTACGCAACAACTGGCCGCCAGGGAAAGGGTAGTGGGGCAGGTCCGCAAACGCATCAAAACGCTCAGCCTGCCCACGCAGCGCCTCGGCCAGGACCTTGCCCGCCAAGTGCGTATACGTCACGCCATGACCGCTGCAACCCTGGGAATAATAAATGTTATCCCCCAGCCGCCCGACCTGCGGAAGACGCGACAGCGTCAGCAGGAAATTGCCGGTCCAGGCGTAATCGATCTTCACATCCTTGAGTTGCGGGAACGCCTTGAGCATCTTCGGCCGAATGATCGCCTCAATGTTCGCCGGATCCCTCGCGCCATATACCACGCCGCCGCCGAAGATCAGACGCTTGTCGCCTGTCAGTCGGTAGTAGTCGAGCAAGTAGTTGCAGTCTTCAACGCAATAATCCTGCGGCAACAGGCTACGAGCCAACTCTTCTCCCAGCGGCTCGGTGGCGATCACCTGAGTACCGCAAGGCATCGACTTGGCCGCCAACTCCGGCACCAGATTGCCCAAATAAGCGTTACCGGCCACGATAATGAACTTGGCCCTCACCTTGCCCTGCGGCGTATGCACAACCGGGCTGGCGCCACGCTCGATGCGCACCGCGGGCGATTGCTCATAAATCACCCCGCCCAGCGACTCCACCGCCGCCGCTTCGCCCAGCGCCAGGTTGAGCGGATGAATATGCCCGCCGCTCATATCGAGCATGCCTCCCACATACTCATCGCAAGCCACCACCTCGCGAATGCGCCGCTGGTCCAGCAGTTCCAGCTGGGTATGACCGAAACGCTCCCATAAACGCTTCTGCGACTCCAGATGGCCCATTTGTTTAGCAGTGAGGGCGGCGAATACACCGCCGTCCTTCAAATCACACTGAATCTGATACTTCGCCACCCGCTCGCGAATGATCCGCCCACCCTCGAACGCCATGTTGCCCAGCAACTGCGCCTGCTGAGGACCGACGCTGCGCTCGATCACGTCAATGTCGCGGCTATAACTATTAACGATCTGCCCACCGTTGCGACCCGAAGCCCCAAAGCCGACCTTGGCCGCCTCAAGCACGGTGACCTTGAAACCGTTCTCCAGCAAAAACAGCGCAGAAGACAACCCCGTATACCCCGCACCGATCACGCACACATCGGTTTCGACATCGTCCTGCAGGGCAGGGCGCGACGGCGCCGGGTTGGCCGATGCGGCGTAATAGGACGCTGGGTAGGTTGTGTTCGTCATTCTGGAACCTCTGTTTTATATTTTTTACGAATGCGACGATCCTACCCGAGATAAAAATCGGCCGCCAGCCACCCCCGATTCTTCGTTGCGACGGCGAAATTAAATATTTTGCATATTCATAGGGTTAGGTGAAAAAAAGGTGTTGACACCCCTCCGGAATTCCGTAGAATGCCGCCTCACAGCAGGCACGTAGCTCAGTTGGTTAGAGCACCACCTTGACATGGTGGGGGTCGTTGGTTCGAGTCCAATCGCGCCTACCAAACAAAATCCGCTCTGCTGGGCGGTCTAGAAGGGGTTCACCGAGAGGTGAGCCCCTTTTTGCTTTGGGCGCTTGGGCAAACGTTGGGAATATTTTGGGCAAACGACGACCGGCTACACCTTCAGATCGGCGCTCACTTTCATGTACACCACGGCGTCATCGCCATGGCCCGCCTGGTAGTGTTCAGTCATTTTGACGTCTGCGTGCCCCATCAGCCCTTGGATGTATTCCTGAGGGAAACCTTGTTGTTCATACAGCCACGCACCAAGCGCACGGATCTCGTGAAAGGTGGGGCGCTCGCCGGCCGGCATGTCCTTGTAGGCCTCGGAGTCGTCCCGCGCCTGGGCGAATGATTTGGTCAGGTAGTCGGGCGTCACGGCATTCCAGTGCAGCTTCGCGTCGAGTTGCGACCGCTTGCGGGCTTTTGGTGAATAGTGGATGAGATACGGGCACACAACCGGGGACCTCATGCATTCGCCAACGACCTCGCGCAACGCCTGGCCCATGGCAATCTCCAGGTGCACCGGCTTTCCATAATTCTGCGTCTTCCCGGGCGACACCTTGATGGTGTTCTGCTCGAGGTCAACGTCCGACTTCGGCCACATGACGATGTCCTCCCGCCGCTGAAGGCTCAGCAACCCCAGCCGGATGGCGCGCTTCAACCAGATCGGTGTCCCCACGTAGTTCAGTATCGTGTTCAGCCCCTCGACAGTGTGGCGCTGGCGCTTCTTCTCGGCTTCCTTCTTAACCAGGGTCAGCTCGGCCGAGTTTCGCTCGCATAGGCCCTTGGCCACGGCGAAGGCAAATATTTGGACGAGCAGGCCGCGGTGCTTGGTGTAGGCGTTGTTTTCGAAGCCGTCCAGGTATTCGGCCACTGTCAGCACGTCCAATTGCCCCATCATCAAGTCGCCCAGGTCTTCCCGGTACCGGGCCAACTTGAACTTAATTTCCTTCAACGTGCGCTCGGCGTAGTTCCGTGTGCCAAGCCATTCATTTTCGAAGCGATCGAGGCAACCGCTGAACTTCGGCGCGGCATCTCCAGTGATCATGGCGAGTAGTGACCCGTCATCAGCCAGGAGCGGGAGTAGCTTGGCATTGGCGGCGTTGGCCAGCTTGATGGCTTCGGCCATGGGCTTGTTGATGCTGGTCTTCTTACCGGTGATCGGGTTTTTGTATTGCCAATATTTCCCGTTCGGGTACAGGTTTGCCGGCAGATTCCTGTTCTTGATTGTCCTGGCGCGAGGGGGAGCCATTAGCCCACCTCCATCATCTTCGCCAGAAGCGGGTCAGTTGAGCCCATCACCGCCGCCTGCAGGTCTACGAAATACATCCCGCCTCTTACTTCCCCGATCACTTCGCCTTCCTCGATCCATTTCTTCAGCTGCTGCACGCTTGGCTTTCCGCCGGCGTATCTCAACTTCCTGTACTCGCTCACCTCCATGAGGCGGGGGAGCTTTACCGTAATTTGGGCAATGACTTTTGCCATGATGATGCTCCGGGGCCGTGCTCGGCTCCATTGGTCTTGCGACACGTTTTCGATATTCGCGATTTGTGTCGCGTCACGGCCTATTCGTCACGCGAAGAGGGAAAGCCTCACCTTCCCATTTGCCCGGCTGACCGCGTATATCACCGTACTGCCCGTATTGATGAGGCTTCTTGCTCAAGAACAGTTTCTCGCACGCCTCGAATCTGGCCCGATCAGTATCGAGTGCAACGAGTTCCTGACCCGCCGTCGAGCCAACCGAGATCCACCCCAGCTTGTCCCGCCCGTAGTTATCGGTCTTGAACAGGCGGTACCGGTTTCTATGTCCGGTACCTGGAGACGAGGATTCGGTATTTAGGTAAAACGATATGGCGTCCAATCGGACGCGCAGGACTGTTTTAGCCATCTGATCGTCCCTCCGATTCAGCCACCATGCGCAGCTTGAGGTTGATCCCGCAGGCCTGAGCCAACTGCGTCAGTTCGCTGACCGTGGTGCTGGGCTCTTGCATGGCCTGGCCGAACCGAACCAAGCGGGAGCCGAGCTGGTTGAATTCATTCTGAAGAGCTGTCCGGCTGTCACTGGGTGTTGTGGCTGTCATGGCTGCGCCTCCGTTTGTTCGACGAAGGAGCCGATAGGGTTGGCCTTAGTGAGCAGGTCGCGCGGATCTGTGTCGGGGTTGTTCCTTTCCTGTCCTGAAACGGCCCGCTCAAGTGCATCAGCCAGGGCATCCAGCATCAGTTCTTGGCGTCGGTTGCAGTCGAGGTGATTTCGGATCGCCTGGACAACCACGCTGTTCATGCTGCGGTCTTCGAAGAGCGCTAGGGCCTCAACATCGGATCGCATGTCGTCTGGTAGACGCACCACGAATTTATCGGCAGTGCGGGAGTCGTACCGCTTCATGGTTGCTTCTCCGTGGTTTTGCCTGAGTTCCATTTGTTGATGATGTGGATGGCAATACAGGCTGTGCAGATAAGCCACAGGATCGAGCCTGCGAACCCAACAAGGACGGCGCTGGTGGAGGGGCTGCTGACCATTTCCGGCGCAGCAAAGCCAAACCAGGCAACCGTGAGCGCGACGTAGACGAACATGAACGTCAGCACCTCAAACAGGCGCATCGCTGACAAGCGTTTAGGGGGCATCACTTTCTCCAGGCCGAACGAATCCCGGCCGCGTAATAGACGTTTGCGAAAAGATGGATAGGTGTCTCGGTCACCTGGGCGGCGAGGGAGTGGAATACAAATTAGCAAAAGCTAAATGACAAAGCAATACATTTTGCTAAATGGTTGGATTGCTAATCTTCGCAAGAAGGCAGGGGCTAACCTTCAGACTCGTAGTGGCGAATTAATGGTGCTAAATTCTACGCATCCGTCAAGCTAACCATCACAGGAAGTGGACTATGAAAATCATCGCCCTTGTACTGGCCGCAGTTCTCGCAGCCACCTCTGTATCTGCAATCGCTCACGGTGGCCGTACGGACAGCCAGGGCTGTCATAACGACAAGAAAGCTGGAACACGCCACTGTCACTGACCCGAGTGAATCAGCAACTGCGCAGGGACCTGAAAGAGGCTGCAGCACTGCTCCAGTGGCTAGGCGACGACCAACTGATCATGATTTCGTACAACGCTCTGCATCATGCTCGAACGATCCGCGCAGATGAAACCTACATCCAAGCGCGGATCCTGTCGGTGTGGAACGCAAACCTGGTTTGAGATCACCTATTTTGTTTTGGCGCCGAGGAGGTGCAATGGATGGCGCGAAGTGATTGGGTGGTGTTCGTGGATGAGAGCGGCGACCACAGCCTCGAGTCGATAGACGACAATTATCCTATTTTTGCTCTCACCTTCTGCCTGATCCATAAAGATGAATATATTGACCGGCTGATGCCAAAGGTTAACCGGTTGAAATTCGATTTATTTGGGCACGATCATGTGGTTTTCCATGAGTCGGAAATCGTTCGCAAGAAGGGTCGATTCTCCAAGATGGGAAAAGATGATCGGGAGGACTTACTTGAGCGCTTGTCGAAAATAATCGATGAAACCGATTTTGATATTTTCGCGGTCATTATCGATAAAAAGGCTCACAAAAGCCGCTACTCGGACCCAGGCCATCCATATCATCTTGCGATGCAATTCGGGCTCGAACGGATCTACAAGCATTTGCTAGGGCTTGGTGTTCACGCAAAAGAAACGCACTTTGTCTTCGAAGCTCGGGGCGGGAAAGAGGATGGGGATCTTGAGCTTGCATTTCGAAGGGTTTGCGACGGCAGAAATTGGGGGCAGAAAAAATATCCCTTCGAAATATGCATAGCCGATAAGAAGACCAATTCTATTGGTCTTCAGATTGCCGACCTGACTGCCCGCCCGATTGGGCTGTCTGTATTGCGGCCCGACCAACCCAACCGGGCATACGAGATTCTTAAGAAGAAAATCGGGCGTTACGGGAAGAAGGTTTTCCCATAATCCAGAAAGCGAAAGGCCCCTGAGTCAATGTCTCAGGGGCCTAGCGCCGGCCGCGTAGTCGCAACCCATTTATCGGTAAGCTGTTCGGAATTACCGCTTGCGGTTTCTTCCTGTGCTTATGAGACGATTAAAGCATCTGCTAAGTCACGCGTACACATTTTTTTTCAGAAAGGCGCCGCCTCCGCTACTCTCTCGACGACCTGCACTGGCTGATCCTCTTCAGCGCACACCTCCCACCTCAGCGTCACCGACTCATCGTCGTTGAACGTCATGTCTATGCCGTCTGTTTCGGGTACTGCATTGAGATAACCCCACTGCCGCTGCCGCGATTATTCTCTTCATCGCTCAGTCCAGTCGCGGAAATAGCAGGTGTCATCATGCACCGAACCTGACATTGGCCGAGTTTTTCATATCGCCATTTACGTCTCTTTCATCCTTGAATAGCTGAGTTTAGGATGATGAAAGGAGGGCGATCAGTTCGTCCAAGGTAGCGATGTCTGCTTCCAAATAAGAAGCTCCAGTGTATGTCAAAGCTAGCTGATAACCCCTCGCCTCCACGATATCCACCAGCCCAAACAGAGAGAGTAAATCGATTCCTTCAGCTCGACCTATCTCTGGGGCTTCGAAGTCATCCTCATCGGTAAACTGAGCTGCTAGCTCTTGAGCCTCATCGCGGGACCCAAGCAGCTCAATGCCGATTGGAGGCCAATAGATAGAGCGACCAAAGTAGGTGATGGTATCGGGCTGTCCCGAAGTCATGAGGTAGTAAGCTTGCTTACCTTCAAGGGCTTTGCGGTCCGGGTGTTCTGGGCCGCGGCGAATAATCCACGCGCCATTAGGTCCTCTGGCGCTGATGTGAGGAACTAAAATTAACTGGTGCGCCCATGGCGTGTAGTCAAAGAAGCGTATGGGAAGCGCCGGGCGGCCCAGGTGCAGATGCGATCCGCCACATCTGAACTCTGATCGATAACTGTTCGCGGAAGACCATGAGCCAAAGGGCTCCCTTTCTCTCATTAGCTTGATGATTGCGGGCATTAGCTCTCGCGATTTGCGCCCCATCAGCGGTGCGCAGCGCGCGAAGTACTTTTCATCCTCTGCGGCCGCCTCGGAGGGAGTAGGGATGAGTACCTGCTTCCCTATCTCGACGAATTCCCACTCCCAAAGACCATCGCGTTGCATATCTACCGCGGCGTGATATTCGTCATTGTAGGTACGCAGCTGTTCGTCCCGAAGGGGAATGGCATCCGTTTCACGCGCCGCACGGCCGGCGTTGGGATCTGGTTTGATTGACGCAATCGCTGATTTCCAATCGCATTCAACGCCGGACCAGATCAGGACTGCCTCGGGGAACGGTACACCTGAGGCGTTCTCGGTTGGATCACCTGGGTAGTAGCGAACCAGTGAGGGAGCACCGAAGAAGGACCTGGCCCAAACCCTTGTTGAGGGTAGGGGCCCTTTGGTTTGCACGCCTATGACCATGTCCAGGTCGCCGCAGGTCATCGCGCCGCGGGCGTAGGATCCCACGACCCAGATCGATGTGACTTTGATCTCGCCGGTGAACTCGCCAAAGATGTCTTCGTGCGTGATGGTGCGGACAGAGCACTCGTCCAGCCTCTGACACATGCGGATCAGCTTTTTGGTAAATGATTCACGGGGATACCGTTTTTCGGATGTGGACATTCTCTGGCCTCAGCAGGCTGGCGGGAGAACGAACGTATCACTCCTCATATTAAAATCACCATTAGCATGCAGTACTGTCGATACAACGACCCAAGCTAAGCCGTTCGCTACTGCTTCTACGAGGAAAAAAACGCATTATATATTCAAACGACAATCGTTTTTGTGGCTATACTCGCCTTGATGATGGCACTTTGGTGTGCCTGAAGTGTCCACACAACTCATTGAAAAGTATTTTTTTCAGGGTTGGCAATGGGACATCTATTAAAAATAGATGAGGTCTAAGCCGCGTGCAGTTATTAAGGCGTGAGAGTCAATGAAACCTAATGGTGTATGTGTTTAAGGTAATACAGAAAAACTATTTGATAGGGGAAGGCTATGTCGATTAAACGAATTAAAGTGGCTGTTTTTCTAGTGTCGATTTTTTTGCTAGGCGGATGCGCTACATCCGTGTGGGAGGCAAAGTGGGGGCATGAGAAACCTCATATTAGTTATGTTTCCTTGGATGCAGCAGCGACACAGGTTGACAAGTTATACGTCTGGAATCCCAATAACAATGCTGCTTATATATTTCAATCTGGTGGGGCGACCACGGGGGCTTGTCTTGCTTCTGCGGATGTCGCTAAGTCACGAAACTACGAGAGTGAGATAAAAGTTGATCTTGGAAAGGTCTTGGATAAGGTCGATAGCGCAAAGCTGGAGGATAAGCTTAAGATAATTGAAACGATAACAAAGCTAAGCGATAAAGGTGGGCCTGCATCGTTCTTGAATGTGGCAATGTTTCATATCTGTATGATGGCTGGGTCTGGTAAAATAACCCCAACTGACGCTAACACCTTAATGAGTACGGCGATTACAGAGTCTGCCAAACTCTCCGGGGTGGCAGAGTAACCACTCTTGACTTAAAGGCTTGATGCTAAGGCATCCAGCCTTAATTATTTATGTTTGATGACTCTAAATAGGGAAGATGTTTGCTGCAAGGTTTTTTGTTTTCAGTGTCTTGGAGTTTTTTTAGTGGTTTTTAGTTTGTGTGGGCGATTATGATGTTTGGGCTTGAATATGAATTTCAGTCGGCTCATTACAGCTTTTCTGTTTAATTGTGTTCGGCTTTTTCGATATCCAAGATGTCTCTCCTCATGTTCGCCATCACCGATAGCCCATAAATCCCAATTATACCAATTGCATAAGCCGGTGGTGTCTGGATCAATATCAACGTTTTCTAGTTCACAGAGGATCCGGGGAAAGTCCTTTCGGGAACTGATCGAAACCATCAAGTCGAATAGATCGAAATAGCGTTCGCATTAACGATCTAGACGCTTCCTGGGCATGCGGAAAGCCTCTTTCGAGCTGTCGCCAGATCTCTCTCGCCAGGGGTCTCAGCTCGAGCCTGGCACCCACTCTCGCTGTATGGAGCCAAACCATTATTGCTGCGGCTTCCTGCAATCTCCCTTCCGCCTGTAGGTTTAAAATCATGCCGTGCAGTGCGGCAGGCGTTTCTGGTTTGAGAGTGTGGGCACCAATTGGATCGCTCAAAATGAACCCTGCTTCTTCCAGACGGTTTCGAGCATCCGTCGCCAGCGCCACGACCATACCAATTTCATCTGCGTCCATTTGCCTGAGCTGAGCAGTAAAAGAGGACATTTCTCCTTCCTGAATCCGAAGGTACCGAGCTAGCTTCCATTTCGTGAACAGGCCCATTTTTCATCCTTGGCAGGTCTAGTGACTGTCACGATACGCCCATGCTCGGGCATTTGTAGAGTTTGATCGCCGAGCTGTCCAGGCCGGTACTGTCGTAGTCGCCGAAAGGAGGGCAGTTGACCCGCTCGAGCCCGCCAGAAGCCAAGACGGTCGACCCCGCCAACTGATCAATCTCTCCATACCCCCACGCCATTTGGCTCATTCCAGTAACGATCAGCGGTACCACCCAGCGCCGTGCGGTAATCATCTTTGCATGATTCAAGTGGTAGGGCGCCGACTCTACCAACCCCGAGCGTCCGCCTCAACGCTTGCCTTCACGACCGTCCGAGTTGTGTTTCTTGGATGCACGGCTCGGCTATTACATTTTGCTAACGGGCTATATAAACTGCGCTTTCCTGGCATTCGTAATGCAGCTGGCTCTAGGTGGAACGTTATGGCAGCAATTAAGTTTTTAGATAAAGTGTTGGATAGTTTTGTATGTGTCTCCGACCTTGTCACCAGTGTCGCGTATTCGGACGAGGGAACAATACTATCTCTACAAGACGCCGCTCGAGTAATCCTCGGATGCCTGCGATCTGTAAACACCCCCCCTCAGGGGATGAGGTTAGATAATGCCGGATTACCAGTGTTAGATCCTGGCTGTGGTGCTTCACTGCTTTTGGAAAAAGTAGCAGGAAATAAGAGCTATTCTAATTTAAGAATTAGCGATTTTTTATTTGATGAGAGATTGGTTTCGGAAAGTAAGGAGCTGCTTGAGCATGGTTTCTCACAGGATATTTGGGATGTTCTTCAGGGTGGCGATATCCAAACAAGTTGGCGTCTAAACTCTAAAACTGGCTTGCGTAAATATTCCATTCTATCATCCGTTTGGAAGGCCACTCCGCGTGAAGTCAGCGTCCTGCTGGAGGATCAAGGTTACAAGCGTCCGGTGGTGGTCAGTCTCATAAGGAAGGGGTACGCGGTGCCTGCGATCTCATTAAGCGGAGCGGTGGACCGAACAGCCGACCTTGGAATCGATCAGGACATAGATCTAGGGGATGTTAGGCGTTGGTTATCAAAAAACGGCATAGATTGGCCGATCCCCGTAATGGCGGAGCGCGTGACAACTGGGTGCTCGATAGACGTGCCGGCGGGCCTGCGCATTAAAGAGCTTGAGCGCCAAAACTTTGATTTGCTACGGGAGAATGCCGATCTGCGGGCTCAATTAATGAGCTCAAATCTGAATCCTACAAGCGAAGCTAAAAGCCTGCAAAGCCTGAATTTTCCCTACGCTACAAAGGAGCTTGAGGTTATGCGGGCTGTAGCTTTGAAGTACTGGGCTCAATACAAATCTGAGATGCGACAACCGAAGCAGGACACCATTCAGCGAGAGTTCTGCAGTCTGTTGGGGTTGAATGTCCCTGCGGATAAAACACCACCACACAAGGCAGTTTACTTAGCTACGGCGATCAAGCCTGACCATCTTCTCAAGCCATGACATGGGGCATGTAACCATGTAACCCCTTCCTGTCACGGGGGCTTCTGCGCCAATCTGGTTCCAGTCCCAATCAATGGCAGGAAGCAGCATGACCGATTTGAATGCCCACTCCACGCAATTTGATCCCGCTTTCGTCTTAATTCGTCTGGCTGACGTCGAAAGGATCACCGGGTTAGCGAGTTCCACGATCTATAGGCGGATAAAAGATGATCCGTCCTTTCCCAAACCAGTCCCTTTGAGTAATAGCGGTTCTCGCGGTTCTCCGGTGGGCTTCGTCCTGGCTGAAGTCCAAGAATGGGTGCGGTTGCGAATGAGTTTGAGGTAAGCGTCTATACGCAAAGGACGCTTTAATCCTCATCTCTCACGAAGTTTTCAGTTTTTTTAACAAGGCAATATGCACAGAGCGCAAAAAATCTACCGGGCCATATATTGGAACTAACTTTTGGGAAAACGTTTGCGAGTGGCGGGGCCTTTATTGGGCTGTTCAGCTTCATCCGTAAGCCCCTGGGTGCTCCGGAGAACCTGGATCATCGCCGACAAGATTTTTTCTTCTTGCAGGGTCAGCGAATCATCAAACTTATCCAACAAGCGATCCTTATGGATTTTTGTAGTCACCTGAGCATCGCTGTACGGAACGTAGAGAGCGTGCTTGGGATCCATTCGATCACTGTCGCTAATCCCAAACTCGTCGGTCTCGGTAAAGCTCCGCTCGAGACGA
The DNA here is from genome assembly GCF_051132015.1 of Pseudomonas sp. Z1-12. Taxonomy (NCBI): domain Bacteria; kingdom Pseudomonadati; phylum Pseudomonadota; class Gammaproteobacteria; order Pseudomonadales; family Pseudomonadaceae; genus Pseudomonas; species Pseudomonas sp. Z1-12. The sequence goes on along the minus strand of NZ_CP071647.1, from coordinate 4,604,659 downwards.
TCAAGAATCTCAGCCGTAGCGGAACGCTTATTTCGTTTTGCGGCCGTCATTACAAGATCACGGAGGGATTCTGGAATGCGTAGGTTGAACTGTGGGTCGGTGCGGCTCATGTCAACTCGGCAATTGCTTGACTACTGGTAGAAGGAGGATGCATCACCGTGGTATTGACGGCAATGCATCACCGTTATACATTTGTCTTGTGTCCAACGGTGATGCATTGAGGTGAGTATGAAGGTACGAGAGATGGCGCAGGTGATTTTTCGAGCTGAACCAGACGTAAAGGCTTGGCTGGAGAGGAAGGCGAAGCAGGAGCACCGCAGCCAAAACTGGCTGGTAGGTAAGGCGCTGAGGGAGGCAATGCAGCGAGATGAGCAAATTAAACAGGCATAAAAAAACCCCAAAGCTGGCGGGCGATGGGGTTCTGGGTAACGAGATCAACTTCGAGGAAGAAATCGTCATGAATGAGCATACCGAAGTAAACGAAAAACTCAATGCTGGCGTGCTCAAGTCGCCGGTGACCGTATCGCATTCATTCGCGCGCTGTAACGTTGAGCGACAACATTTGTACAGTGTCTGCCCGGGTGTGCCCGCTGTCGATGCTTTGAATCAGGCCTCCTGCGTTCTTACTAGTGTGAAATCGACGTTGGAAGACGCGGGGATGGGGGATTTGATCGTTACGCAAAGCCAAGCATGGTTGCTACACATGGCGATCGAGTCTGCTGTGGCTGCTATCGACTCCGTTACTGAAGGCCTGGAGAAAGCATGATGAATACTCTCTCCATTCAATCCGAGCAGCTTTCTGGTAACGCGCCACGTTTGTCGCATTCGCAAAACGTGTCGCGACCCACCATGTCATCAAACGAGATTGCGGAATTGACCGGAAAACGGCATGACCACGTCATGCGCGACATTCGGAATATGCTCTCCGAGCTGCAAATCACTGACCCCAAATTTGGGGGCACCTATCTGGATGGCTCCGGGCGCTCGATGCCTTGCTTCCATCTGGATCGCGAGCTGACCGAAACCCTGGTCACCGGCTACAGCATCCCGCTTCGCCACAAGGTCATTCGCCGCCTTCACGAGCTGGAGGATTCCCAGGCCAAGCCGGCCTTCGATATAGCAAGCCTCAATGATCCGAAAGTCCTCCTGGCCCTGCTGACCGATAACGTTCGCAAGGTCGTCACCCTGGAGGCTGACAACACCGAGCTGACCAGAGAGAATCATCTCTTGGAAGTGAAGGTGGAGCAGGACGCTCCAAAGGTGGCTTTCCACGACTTGGTCACGGTGTCGCACAAGACGTACAACGCCGCCCAGGCCGCGAAGATCATTGGTACCGGCCGCACCAGACTGCTGCAGTTCATGAGGCAGAAGGGGTGGGTGACCAGAACCAACGAGCCCTACCAGGCGAAGATTGAGGCCGGCTTGCTCGATGTGAAGCTAGGTACCTTCGAACACCCAATCGACGGCACGGTGCCAACGTGCTCGACGCTGATCACTGGCAAGGGGCTGACCAAGCTTCAGGCGATGTGGCAGAGCAGGGAAGAGGACTTGCTGTCATAGCAGTGAACAGAGCCCGGCCCAGCGCCGGGCTCTTTGCATCTGGCTTAAGACCTATCGGCGTTAGCCTTCTCCAGAAGGCCGGCGATGCCCTCCAGAAGCAGCAGATCCGACTCCTTGAGCCGTCCTTTTGCCGCAGCTCTGGCTAGCTTCTCGATGACTGCGATCGCTTTGGGCGAAGCATTTTCTTGCATGGCTTGATAGGCAGGCGACTGGTCGCGCACGCCTTCCTGGCGAGTGAACTCGCCTTCAATGACGTTCGAACCATATCCGCCCGGGTTGACCAGAACACCAGGTGCTAACCCGATCTTCTTCTCAAGATTGAGCGCTGCTTTCTCGCCCAGGCCTCGATGTCCATTGAGGATTTGGGACAAATAGGAAGCGTCCAGATCGTGCTGGTCGGCGAATTCTTTCTGACTGAGTTGGCCGATTACACGCCGCAGCGCTTCGACCCGAAGGGTTTTCATGTCCATCAGCGAATAGTGTCCGTGCATTAGCAATCTGTAAATTATAAAATGCTATTGCTATTTAATTTAGCAATATGTAATGTGAAGCCTCTTAGGAGGAAAACCATGACGCTAATTGAACACATGCGCTCCCTGGACGCTGTTTCGCTGGACTCCCTGGCTAAGCGTTGCGACACCAGCGTGGGCCAGCTCAGACAGGTCGCTCTCGGCTTTCGCCGTGCCAACCCCGCCCTTGCTATCAAGCTTGAGCGCGAGACGAAGAGGGTGGTGGTCTGTGAAGACCTTCGACCGGATATCGATTGGGCGTACCTGCGTAATTCATCCGCTAGCTCCGAGCAATCTGTCGCCTGATCCGATGAGCAAAGTTTCGCTCATCGCCAGGATGTACGGCCACGACAACCGCCAAGAGATTTCCCGAATGGAACAAGTACATCGCGCGATTCATGAGGCAGTGCTCGATGCTGGGCCAAAACAGTTGGCTCACCTGATGGGGATGAGCCACACCGCGCTGCTCAACCGCAGCAACCCAAACGACGATTCGCATCGGCTGAACCTGGAGCAGTTTTTACAAATATTGGTGCATAGCAAGAACCCCGAACCGCTGCAGCTTCTGGCGAATGCCTTGGGCTATGCACTGGTGCCGTGGGTTAAGCCTGACGGGGTCAACCTGGTTCAAGCATTAGTGCACTTGGCGGCCGAGTCAGGCGATGTCTCTCGTGTCGTGCACGACGCTGTGGCAGATGGCCGAGTAACGCAGATCGAGAAGGCAGGAATTCAACGAGAAATCGGCCATGTTCGGCAGAGCTTGCTGGTGCTGGAGGAGTCGGTGAAAGCGGCTTGAGCAGCCGGCGAATGAATTTTGCCTGGTGCAGAAAGCAATAAACCCGGCGGGAACCGGGTTCATCAATCGTCCTGTGCGACCAGGACAACACATCTCAAAGAGGTACTAATCATGGCACATGCAATCCGTAATGAACAAGCTCGTTCGAATGCAAGCGTCTTTGGGACGCTGCAGGCTCAAGCGTATCCGATTGATGAAGTGGGCTTCGATATCGGGTGCGTCGGTTTCTGCGTACAAGGCTTTCACCGTGAGCGGGGAATCAAGCGTTTCATGACTCATGAGATGGGACGCACTGATGCACAGTTGGCTCTGGAACTTCTTATTCCAGAAGTCCCAGAAGCAGAGCTGTCCCTTTCCGCGAAAGGTTTTTTCAGTCAGGAAGTACCTGAGTTTGAAAGAACCGCCTCGATTATGCGTGCGATCGTCAGCTCGGCCAAATACGAAGCGCGGCCGGGCCGGTTCATTCTTGAGGCAGTGGGTTGGTACGGCCAAGCTGCCAAAGACATGGCGAAGCCAATCTGGATGCCGGTATGGAGCGCAGATCAATGAGCCCCCTACGTGTATCTCCTAGCCGCATCGCTGATGACGCAGAGTCAATGCACTCCGCGGGCTATTTCGTAGACGCCCTTGGTCGCCTCTTACTGGACCTGTCTGCTGAGGTCCCCGAATCGGTAGAGAAAATTCTCAATGGATACACCATTGGTGGAATCGCTGCCGGATTGCGAATCATCGGTACCGATTTGATGGCTCGTGGTGATGATCTGAATGCACTTCTCTCGAAGCCGGACAGCAAGAGGGAGGCAAAATGAGCGAGCTCAATTCAACCGAACCCACGGTGATCGACGAAGCTCACATGGAGCAGTTCAGCAACGACCAACTGGCTTACAAGGCCTGGATCGGCGCGGACATGGCACAGGAAATTCTCTTTGATGATGAGGCCTGCGACGACAACCTGCATGACGCCAAGTTTGAAGTGGCCCACGCCTGTATGGCTCTCCGCGTGCTAGTGCGCCGCCTTGCAGGGATGGACGCCGACATCCTCCGCCAGGCCGTGCTGCAGCGGCGACTAGAGGCGCTGGTGCTGTGCCCTGAGATCGAGCAGTTCCCAGCAGGAGAGACCCTGCAATGAATACGCGGCCGAAAACATCATCTGCTGAGAAGGGACCGGCATCGTTGATAGCCGGCCCATGGCCCAGCTACGCGTCGTTCAGATCCCTTCCCGAGCGAGAGCGCTGGGTGCTGTATGGCAGCGCCAAGGCGTATCGCGAGGCGCTCGAGAACCAAGGCCTGATCATGGCTGAAGGTTACGACGAGTTCGTCCGTCGTGTGACTGGGGAGCTTGAGCTATGAGTATCATTCGCGCCCCTCGCCCTGAGGGGAATTTCTACCTACTCAACAAAGGGATCAGCGAGGACGCCCGGCTTAGCTGGGCGGCTCGCGGGTTGCTGGTGTACCTGTTGGGCAAGCCTGATCACTGGGAAATTTCCGTGGCGCATCTACGCGGAGAAACGGCCAAGTCATCAAAGCCGACTGGTCGGGACGGTGTGTATGGACTTCTCCACGAGCTGATCAGCGCCGGTTATGTACACCGCAGCCAAGATCGCTCCGGCACCGGCGTACTTGGCGAGATCCACTATTTGGTTTCGGAATCACCGCTTCCGGCTCAACCGCATACGGATTCACCGGAAACGGCCCAGCCGTATACGGCAAATCCGACACTAGTAAGTATTGAAGGTAAGCAAGGACTGAGTGAAGCAGCAAGGACTGAAAAAGCTTCGTGCAAGGTGGACCCTCTGGAGGGTTTCGAACAGTTCTGGAAACTCTACCCGAACGGAAAGGGTAAGCAGGAAGCTGCAGCAGCGTGGAAGAAGCTCAATCCTGACGCAAATCTGCGCCACGTCTTGATGATCGCTCTTGCACAGCACAGAGCCTCTCGAGACTGGACCAAAGATGAAGGGCAGTACGTCCCGATGGCATCGACCTGGCTGAACAAGAAACGTTACCTGGACGAGTTGAAACCAGCCATACCCTCCAAGCAATCGGCCTACACCGGCCTGCCGAACCACACCCTCGAATACCCGGAGGTAGCACATGGCTCGAACTTCTAATTTCTGCCCGCAGCCGCATGTCCGCTTCTTCGACACCGAATGCTCGAAGCATGGCCAAGTCAGCAGTTCAGAGACCGAACAGTTCGATGGCTCCATGCTTGCGCGCGGATGCAAGAATTGCCACTGGGAGGCGTTGAACATCGCTTCGGCCGAGAGCGAGGAACATATCCAGGCGCGCGATCGAAAAAAGGCAGAGGAGCTGAACAAACTGCTCGTAGGTTCGGGAATCACGCCGCGGTTCAGCAACTGCACCTTTGGTAACTACAGAACCTCCGGCGGCGTGGCCGGCATGGCGAAAGCTCTCCAACTTTGCGAGGACTATGTTCATCGGTTCAAAGAGAACTACGAGGTCGGCCGCTCATTGATTCTCTCGGGGAATGTGGGGAATGGGAAAACTCATCTGGCCTGCGCGATAGTCCAAGCTGTGATTCGAGAACACGGGGCCAAGGCCGTGATCGTCTCTGCTGCTGAGATCATTCGAGTATTCAAAGGAGCAATGGATCGTGGTGCTGAATACACCGACAGGGATGTTTTGGATGAACTCGCGAGTTTTGATCTTCTGGTCATCGATGAGGTGGGAGCCCAGGCGGGGACCGCCTACGAGCTTGGTGTGCTTCACGAGGTAATTGATCGGAGATACCAGCTCGTCTTGCCTACCGTGGTGGTGTCGAATCTGGCGGCAGCGGACCTGGCGCGTTACATCGGAGATCGAGCACTGGATCGACTTCGTGAAGGGGGAGGCCAGGCTGTCGGATTCAGTTGGGCCTCGGCGAGAGGTGCCGTATGAACGGCTATCGCGAGCTGTACAGCGATGAGGCCGAGCAGGCGTTGCTGGGGGCTTTGATGCTGAATGGCGACCTGATCGACCCCATCACCGGTCGGGTCACGCCGGCGGACTTCCACGATCCTGAAAACGCCGCCTTGTTCCAGACGATAGTGGAGTGCCATGCAGGCGGCGCCCCAATCGACCCTGTGACGCTGGGCGACTTCCGGCCATACCTGCCCAGCCAAACGCGGACCATGGCCTATGCAGGGGAATTGGCAGCGAATACGCCCAGTACCGCCAACTGGGAGGCCTACGCCAAGGTTGTTACTGAGCGGGCGGTCTTGCGCCGCCTGGTGGCCTCTGCTGATGCGGTGCGTGAATCAGCCAGTGTGAATCGGCCGGTCGCTGAGATCATCGCCGAAGCGCAACAGGCGATGGCGGATCTTCGCGACCTGCAAACCGGTGAGCCCGATTACAAACGAATGGATGCGGTAGTCGCAAAAAACATCGATGTCATCGATGCAAAGTTCAACGGCGCAGTGCAGTCGGGCTTGTCCACCGGTCTGGTTGATCTGGACAAGTTGATCAGGGGGCTGCGCAAGAAGACCGTGACGATCGTTGCCGGCCTTCCTGGCAGCGGTAAGACCACACTGGGCCTACAGATCGCCCAGCACATTGTGTGCAGTGGCACCGGGGTAGGGATGGTGTTTTCGCTGGAGATGCCCGAGGAGGAATTGGGTAACCGCGCGCTTGCCTCGCTGGGTGGAGTGGATCTCAAACGCCTAGACGATGGCAGTTTGAAGGATGAGGACTGGCCACGGCTGACTTCAGCGGTCAATCGAATCAATAACGCACCACTATTCGTCTGTGATCGTTCCGGCCTGACGGTGGCGCGGATTCGCAGTATTGCTCGACAGGTCAAGAGGGCTCACGGCCTGGACGTAGTAGTCATCGACTACATCGGGTTGATCGGATCTGACGGGAAGGCCTTTAACCGCGCTTCGGAGCTCGGGAAGATTTCGACTGGAATCGTAAACATCGCGAAAGAACTCGAAGTCCCAGTCATTCTGCTGGCGCAGCTCAACCGCGACTCAACCAAACGTCCCGGGAAAAAGCCGATCGCCTCAGACCTTCGTGACTCGGGCCAGATTGAAGCGGATGCCCATTGCATCATCCTGGTACACCGAGATATGGACTCCGAAGAGGGGCAGAACGGCGTCACCGAATTGCTCATGCCCAAGTGCAGGCATGCGCCGGTCGGGTCCTGTCTTGTTCAGCAGCAAGGTCAGTTCGCCAGGTTCGTCAACTTTGCAGGCCGCGAGCCCACGCAGGAGGAGGTCGAAGCAAATCGCCCCTTCGCTGGACGCATCAAGGGGAGAGCAAACCATGAGTAACGTCAGAGCGGCACTGCCGCGCAAAGCTATGAGCGACGTCGAGTGCCAGTTCCTGAAAATCGCCGGCGAGGAGTTGGCCAAGGTCAAAATGGGCGGCCCGGCCGCGTTGGCAGCTCTATTGGATATGGTCGCCAGCTGGCACTCGAGTCGGTTGCAGATCGGCTTTCATGATTACGGCCAGCGCTGGCTTTTGGAGGGTAATGCAAAGAAGACCGCGGCTGATCGGTTGCTTCGAGATCTGTTTGGCCTGAGTGATCCTGACCCGAGGAAAGCAGCATGATGATTCGTAAGCCGTTGCAACGCCCCCTGGGCGACACCGAGTACATGCTGGAGCAATGGGGCTGGTGGCGCATGGATGGGATGAGTATTCCCAGCTACGCCTCGCCGATGATGGCGATCATGCGGGAAGTTATACCGTCCACCACCAAGTCCTATGTCATCACGGACGAATTGGCCGGCGTGGTGGATGGAGCGGTGGCCAGGCTCTGTAAGCGAGATCAGCAGATGGGCGACATGATCTGGCTGTACTACGGCGCGAAGTGGGCGGCGGTGCGTGTTGGGCGGCACTATGGCGTGAGTGAAGGCAAGGCCCGCGAGCTGATCAAGGCCGGCGTTGCTTGGGTGGATTGCGTCCTGGAGCGGGTGAGGGAGGCCGCATGAAAAAAAGAGTTGTCCATATGGAATAGCTCTGTTTTCATAGCACCGTGTTCAGCTTTCAAGCGCGACACCACAGAGAAAGCCCGGCCATTGCGCTGGGCTTTTTTTCGTCCGCTCGTCGAGTTCGTTGCACTTCCTGTCCAAGCTGGCTCTCCCACGTATATGCGCAGATGTGCGCCTCAGAAAGGAGAGATGCCATGGTAGACAACAACGGCCCGCAAGCTCCATACCCCGGGTCAGACGAGAATGCGCCTGATACAGGTGAGAGTCATGGTTCCGGCCTTGAACAGGCCGAGTCAGAGCCTCAGCAGGGAACGGCCGAGAGGCCCGTAGATTGGGACCCTCCGCCCGGTAATCCTGGATCTGATCAGGATGCTCAGACCGACCGTGACAATGGCGGAGCTAATTAGGCTCAAGCGAGCGCGTAAAACTTCACAGAACCCGGCCACCGCGCCGGGTTTTTTGTTTAAAGATCAGTCTTGGATCTCGACTTCGGTAACGGTCACAGTTTGTCTGGCAGCGTAAAATCCGCGCGCTTTGAGTGACTCCATGACCTCTTCACTCTGAAGCCCCATCGGCAGGTCTTTGAAATCGACCTGCCGTTGGAACGCTAGGCCTTTTAAGAATTTCGAACCCTCGCCGGAAATTCTAGGGATCTCTTTCCCCTCTTCTATGATCAAAATTCTATCCAGAGTTTCGTCGCGGTAGATATCTACGAGCATCGCAATTCCTCTTCCATGGTGGCGCCCAAATGGCTCCTCCTGTGCAAGTCTTGTTAGCACAATTTGTTTCGATTTGCTAAACCGACCAGTACGTCTGCTTTTTTATTGCCATGGATTCAACTGTAGCCAGGGCAGCCCTCGGGGAGGCCTGGACGCGGTATAGCCGGAAGTCACGCGTCACGAAAGAACACCGGCAGCCCGCGCACCCTGTTCACACCCGACTTCCAGGGCGGCGCGAGACTTGAGCGGCGAGATCGATGCAGTAGGGCGTCGACGCTGCGAAGGCCTTCGGCAGACAGCGGGAAAGACTGCGCACCTATTTAGGGCCTCTGCACTTGCAGGAGCTGTTTCTGGCTACGCCGCTTCAACCGATAGCGAAAGGCGTTTGCCGAGAGCCGCCAAGGCGCTTTCCAACTGGTCCATTTTGGATGTGTGCAGGAAGTCGACCAGTCGGTCCCCTTGGGCCTGGCGAACATCCAGCAGCCGGCACAAGTCAGCCTTGCGCATACCTCGCTCCATCATGGCGTTCCACAGCGCGATCTTCGCCACGGTCACCGCGGGAAGATGAACGACGTGCTCGCCTTCCTGAGGGGCAGATGCTGGCGGAATTGCTCGGCGCTCGTCCACGTAGATGGACAGGGCGCTTTCGATACCGTCCAGCGCTTCACGGATGGCGTGCCCCCGATCATCCCCATAGCTGTTGAGCTCTGGTAGGTCACGGCAGAACACGGCAACGCCTGGAGCGCTACCGTCCTGTTCAAAGCGGATTGCATAGTCGTACATGGTCACTCCTTGGAGGTGATCGCTCAGCATTCAGATGTGGTGAAGGGGCTCTCAGAGCCCCAGTTGTTTAATGATCGCCTTGCGGGTCGGTTCCGGCATTTCCTTGGATCCGTGGTCCGCGAAGGTTGTCTTGTTGCCGTTTGGGGCGGTGACTTTGAAGTGGCTTCCTTTGCCAGCTTCGAAGGTCACCCCTTGGGCCTTCAACCATCGTCTGAACTCGCTGAACTTCATCACCTCGCCTCGTTGTTTGGATGAGTCCATTCTACAACACTTATGTGTTGATACAACACTTATGTGTTATTTATTTTTGGGCATTGCCCGGGCCGACGTAGGCCTTTTTATCCCACGGTACCGCCCATGACTGAAGTCTCGCGCATTGCAGACAGCACGACATTCAAGGTCGTCGTCCCGATCCTGCAAACGATCCTGTCAGCCGGTGCCATTGGTGCGTTCGTCTACGTGGTCGGTTCGCTCGGATCACTCCAGATGCAGCTTGCTGCCTACCAAACCAACCAGGCCCTCATCGGGCAAAGGGTGGATTCTTTGGAGCGGTCCAGGGAGTCGACGGACAAGTTGGTCGATTCCCTTCGAGTGAACACCCAGCGCCAGGAGTTCAAGATCGACCAGGTGGGAGAGAGCTTGAAGGCCCTCGTCCAAACAGGTAGGCCCAAGTGAATCGCCTGCTGATCGTCCTCATTCTGCTCACGGGCTGTGCGCACAAGGAAGCGATCCAGGAGCCGGCGAAGGTTCAACGCACAACCGTTTACCGATATGTCAGCGAACAATGCCAGCCAGGCCAAGAAGAGCGCCTACGCGAGGCCCTGAAAAGTGCCCGAGAGTGGAAGCGCTATGCCGAAAGCCTGGAAAAACTGCCAGCAGCGAAGACGACCCATGAAATTGATCCCTGAATGGCGGAAGGCCTGGCGCATGACGAGCGTGCAATTGGCGATTGTCGGCGTGGTGCTCAATGCGGCCGCAACTGGGTGGTCATCGTTCCAAGGGCATGTGGACCCAATGGTCTACGCCATCGTGAACATGGTGCTCGGCATCGCGGTTGCAGTGTCCAGAGTGGTCAAGCAGCCGAAGCTCGCCGACCAGCCGGAACAGCCCGAGTAACGCGCGACACGTTTCGCGCATCAGCAAATTGTGTCGCGACACTGGAGATAATCATGGGCTGCGCAAGCAACGTTTCCGCAACAACCTTCCCTAAGCAGGGTTCGTATATTGGCAGCAGGGTTCGGGTGTGCTTCAACTACGACACATCGACCTGTGTATTCGGGGAGGTTGTCCGTGATGACGCCGAGGCTCCAGGAGTGATGATCTTCCGTTTGGAGGACTCTCGCCATGTGCTCTCCACTGAATGCCAGTGGCAACCTGTATCGGCCAAGGTGGCTTAATGACCAACGTAACCCGCCTTCGCCACGCTCTGCCTATGAGCCAGGACATCAACAAGGCCCTGACCGATTTGGATAGCGCCATCGCCAAGGCGGTGGACGCTGCCCGGGCCGCCGGTCTTCCCCAGGGCCTGATCGTCGCCGAGCTCCACGGGCACGCTCATGCACAAACCCACATCATGGTGACCTAAATGACCGTCGAGGTGCTGGAGTTCAAGCGGCCTGATGAGCCGCATTCAGCCGGTGAGGCCATCTGCACCCATTGCAAGCATAAGTGGGTGGCAGTTGCGCCGGCGGGGCAGCGGAACCTGGAATGTCCAGCCTGCAGTTCGCACCGGGGCGTGTTCAAGTGGCCCTACGGTCCATCAGAAGGCGATGAGGGCTACCAGTGCAATTGCGGCTCCGACGACTTCTTCATCATGCGCCGGGGTAAGCAGGCCAACGGTTCCGTGTATTGCCGAGGGTGCGGTACAGAGGCGACCGGCTGGTTCCAATAAATCAGGATCCCCATGACCACCATTACCTACAAAGACGGCGTGATTGCCTATGACTCTCGCGTCACTCGCGGCTCACTCATCGACCACGACGACTACGAGAAGCTCATCCATCGGAATGGGCATCCGTTCCTGTTCACTGGTTGCGGTGCTGACTTTTCCGCCCTGATGGATGAGTTTTTCGGCGTGAAGGTCAGCGACAAGCCGCTCGACGCGAACGGACTGGTCGTCACCAATGGCAGGCTTTGCCAGATTGGCCGCGACGCCGAGAGCGGATTCTGGCTGGACGAGGTGTGGATGGAGCGTTCGTTTGCCATCGGTAGCGGCCGCGACTTCGCACTGGCTGCGATGGATATGGGCGCAACGGCCAAGGAAGCTGTCGAGGCGGCGGCGAAGCGTGATGTCTACACAGGCGGCACGATCCGCACACTGATCATTGATACGAACAAGGTGGGGTAGGTGTGCCGCAGGTGAACGCGGCACGAGCGCGAGCTAGTACTCACCGCCACGCATTTTTTCTGCTACCCGGGTTAGGTAGCCGATCAAAAGCTCTACCTGGTCAACGGTGGTCGCGATTGGGTAGTCGCCAATTACCGCTCTCAGAATCTCGTGGTGGTCGACGAAGAAAAGACCGCCTTCTACGTACGATCAATACTCGTTGGCTGGCAGCTGATACATCGACGGTATGTCGAGAGCGCTGGCTTCAGCGTCGATCTTTACCTTTATCTTCATGGGGTCTCTCCCAGTGTTGAATTGCGCTCTTCGCATTCAGCCACAGCGTCAGATTCATCGTCGTGTTCGCCGTAGCGCTGATCGGTTTTTGTGTGCTCTACCACGAACCAGTACTGGTTTATCGGAGTGGGGCGTACCAGCTCTCCTGACTTGATCCCCTGGACGATAACTTTGGGTACTTTCCTTACGACGTATTCGGGCTCCATGAGCATCTCCGTTGCGTTGAGTTGGTCGCCACCAATACCGGCATCCAGCCACTATTTCAAGCTCAAGGTGATCCATGGATAGGCCATATCCTCCATCGTCGCTGCTTGAACTGTCCGAGTTGTCTGACTTCGGCATCCGCCTAATCCCGGCTCCCGAGGTATGGGAATGGCTCCAGGCCGAGATCTTTGCCGACACCGGCAGCATTCACAACGAAGACCATGCCCACCTACTGGATGCAGACATCCGGGTCATGTGGGCATCGTCGAGCTTCAACAAGCAGGGCCGCACAGTCCTGGGCCAGGCCGAGCAAGTGGCGTTCCGTGCTGGTGGTTGGCAGAAGGCCCGGATGGAGCAACAGATGCATGATTGGTTCGGCGATGTGCCGGACTTCATCATCACCCTGGCTGCCGATTACTGCGCCCGGTGCAGCGACACCGACTTCTGTGCCCTGGTTGAGCATGAGCTCTATCACCTGGCCCAGGCATACGACAGGGAAGGGCAGCCAGCCTTCACTAAGACCGGGGCACCCAGGCTTCAGCTACGTGGACACGACGTGGAAGAGTTCGTCGGTGTGGTCCGCCGCTACGGTGCGAGCCTTGACGTTCAAGCGCTGGTGGATGCTGCAAACAGTCCTGCTGAGGTGGGGAAATTGAACATTGCGAGGGCCTGCGGAACCTGTCTGCTCAAGTTGGCCTGAAATTTGACAGGCACTAGACGGAATTCAATTTATGGCAACCCTGAGTAATGAGGTGAAAGGCTTCATCGTTCAGGCCTTGGCGTGCTTTGACACACCCTCGCAGGTGGTGGAAGCCGTCAAACAAGAATTCGGCATTGAGATATCCCGTCAGCTTTGCGAATCGCATGATGCGACCAAGCGGGCAAGCAAGACTCTCGCAGCTAAGTGGGTGACCCTGTTTCACGACACCCGGAAGCGCTTCAGGGAGGAGACAGCGGAGATACCAATCGCCAACCGAGCCCATCGACTTCGCACCCTCGGGCGGATGGCTGAGAAAGCCGAAAGCATGAGGAACATTGCGCTAACTGCCCAACTGTTGGAGCAGGCGGCAAAAGAGTGTGGCGATATCTACGTTAACCGGCACCGGAAGGAAGAGTCCGGCGACGAACCGGTGATCCCGACCCGCATCCAGGTCGATGTAGTGGATGCGAGGAAGCCGAATGCCGAGCCTTAACGTTCCCCAGGCTCAGTTCCTCACGCTACCCCACAAGTTTCGCGCGTTCGTGGCCGGGTTCGGCTCGGGCAAGACTTGGGTGGGCTGTTCGGCACTGAGCAAGCACTTCATGGAGTGGCCTGGTGTCAACGCTGGCTACTTCGCTCCGACTTACCCGCAGATCCGGGACATCTTCTATCCAACCATGGATGAGGTGGCCTATGACTGGGGGCTGAAGACAAAGATCAACCAGGCGAACCATGAGGTTCACATCTACAGCGGCCGGCAGTACCGCGGCACTGTGATATGCCGGTCGATGGAGAAGCCACAGACCATCGTCGGCTTCAAGATCGGCCACGCCCTGGTGGATGAGCTGGACGTGCTGACGGCTGTCAAGGCGCAGCAAGCCTGGCGCAAGATCATCGCCCGGATGCGCTACAACCTGCCCGGGCTGAAGAACGGGGTGGACGTCACCACGACGCCGGAAGGCTTCAAGTTTGTCTTCCAGCAGTTTGTGAAGCAGTTGCGCGACAAGCCGTCGCTGAAGGACATGTATGGCCTGGTCCAGGCGAGCACGTTCGACAACGAGCTGAACCTGCCGGACGACTACATCGAATCGCTGATGGAGTCGTATCCGCCTCAACTGATCTTGGCGTACCTGAAGGGCCAGTTCGTCAACCTGACGTCCGGCACCATCTACACGGCCTACGACCGAAAGCTGAACCAGTGCTTCGATACCTTGCAGCCCGGAGAGCCCCTGTTTATCGGGATGGACTTCAACGTCGGCAAGATGGCGGCCATCACGCACGTCAAGCGTGAGCACGGCATGCCCAGGGCGGTCGATGAGCTGATCGACGGCTACGACACCCCCGACATGATCCGTCGCATCAAGGAGCGGTACTGGCAGCACGACGGCAACGACTTCAAGAAAACCTGCGAGATCAGGATCTACCCGGACGCCTCGGGAGATTCACGCAAGTCCGTGAACGCCAGCATCACTGACCTTGCCATGCTAAAGCAGGCTGGGTTCACGGTCATCGCTCCAGCGGCAAACCCGCCGGTGAAGGACCGAATCAACGCCATGAACGCCATGTTCTGCAATGCGCAGGGCGAGCGACGCTATCTGGTGAACCCGTTCACTTGCCCAACCTACGCCGATGGCCTGGAGCAGCAGGTGTGGGGCGCGAACGGGGAGCCAGACAAGACCGCCGGCATCGATCACGCAAACGACGGCGGCGGCTACTTCATCCACCGCGAATACCCGATCGTCAAACCGATCACCACAATGAAAATGGGAGTCGCCCGATGACGGACGTCACTTTCACCCGTCCCGAGTACACGGCGGCGCGATACCGCTGGCGCTTGGTGCGCGACGTCTGCAAAGGGTCAGAGACCATCAAGGCTGCCGGTGACCATTACCTGCCACGGCCGAACGCCACTGACACCAGTCAGGACAACAAGGGCCGTTACGAGGCTTACAAGAAGCGAGCGGTGTTCTACAACGCTACCGGACGGACGAAGCATAGCCTGGTAGGCGCTGTGTTCCGCACCTGGCCGACGCTGACTGTTCCTGCGGCGCTCGACTATGTGTCCAAGGATATCGACGGCCAGGGTGTGAGCATCTACCAGCAGTCGCAGTCGGTCATCGGGCACCTGCTTGAAGTCGGCCGGCATGGGTTGCTGGTGGATTACGCTGCTGTTAAGGCTGGCACCGTGAGCAAGGCGGACGAGCTTTCCGGTCGGGCCCGGGCAAACGTTGCCAGCTACCCAGCCGAAGCGATCATCAACTGGAAGACACGTCAGATCGGTGGCAGACATCTGTTGAGCCTAGTGGTCCTCCGCGAAGAGGTCGATGTCGATACTGCAGATGGATTTGGCATTGAGCGGGCGGTTCAGTATCGGGTGCTTCGCCTGGACGCCTTCGGCATCTACACCCAGGAAGTCTGGAAAGAGGGTTCCAGCGAAACGGCGATGATCGTCGCACCTTTTGCTCCGCTGAACGGAACCGGCCAGCCCTGGCAGGTAATCCCGTTTCAGTTCCTTGGCAGTGAGAACAACGACTCGAGCATCGACGATTCGCCGCTATACGACATGGCCGAGGTCAACATCGGCCATTACCGGAACAGCGCGGATTACGAAGAGGCAGCCTATTTGGTTGGGCAGCCTCAGCCGTGGATGGCTGGATTGGATGAGCAGTGGCGCGATCACATGGAGAAAGGCGGCATCTTCTTGGGCTCTCGTGCGCCTTGGATACTTCCGGTCAATGGTTCGTGCGGTGTTTGGCAGGCCCAGCCCAACACGGTTGCCAAGGAGGCCATGGACGCCAAGAAGGAAGACATGGTGTCTCTCGGTGCCAGGCTGATCGAGCGGGGCAGCGCGGTGAAGACCGCAACCCAGGCCGATAACGACAGCGCGGCAGAGCACAGCGTTCTCTCCTTGGTGGTGAGCAATGTCAGTGAGGCCTACAGCCAATGTCTTGTCTGGATGGCTGAGTTCGTGAATGCCACGGGCGAAACGTTCTACAAGCTCAACCAGGACTTCAGCCAGATCAGCCTTGACGCGACGATCCTGGTCGCGCTGTTCAACGCAGTGCAGGGCGGCAAGATGCCGGAGGGAGACTTCTGGCAATACCTGCGTGATCGCGGCGTGATCAACCCAGAAAAG
The DNA here is from genome assembly GCF_051132015.1 of Pseudomonas sp. Z1-12. NCBI lineage: Bacteria > Pseudomonadati > Pseudomonadota > Gammaproteobacteria > Pseudomonadales > Pseudomonadaceae > Pseudomonas > Pseudomonas sp. Z1-12. The sequence continues at coordinate 4,588,704 of NZ_CP071647.1, read as the reverse complement.
ACGGACGACGACATTCGGGGCGAGCTTGAAACGCAAAGCGCTGGGCCTGACCTGGATGATGACGAGGCGAACCTAAATGGCGGCAAACCAAGCAATCCTTGACGCCACCATCCGGCATGCTGTCTTCCTTGAGCAGCTGAAGTCGGGCGAGGTGAAGAAGTTTGTACCCTTCCTCAGAGAGATCGACCGCTCGATTCGTGAGCGGCTGACCCGGGCGGATTTGACGGATTACACCGTCGCCCGCTTGGAGCGGCTGCTGAGCGAAGTCGACAGCATGCTCCTGGGCATCTTCGATCGGTACAGCGAGAAGCTGAACCTCGACCTGGTGGACATCGCCAACTACGAGGCCGAGTTTGAGGCAACCAGCCTGACCCGGGCGGCGCCGGTCGGTGTGTCGTTCGACGCCGCAGTGCCAGGTGCTGCTGCGATCAGGGCAGCCATCCTCACTAATCCGCTCAGCGTGCGCGGTGCTGACGGCGGCAAGCTGCTCAAGACCCTCATTGATGACTTCACTGCTACAGAGAAGCAACGCCTCACAGGCGCGATCAGGCAGGGCTTCTTCGAAGGCCAGACAAACTTCCAGATCATTAAGAACATTCGCGGGACCAAGGCGCTTCAGTACAACGACGGCATCCTGGCCTCGACCAACCGCAACGCCGGCGCCATCGTGCGGACGGCCGTGCAGCACGTCGCGACCCAGGCGCGCATGGAGACGCTTAAGGTGAACTCCGATGTCGTGCAATCGGTGGAGTGGGTCAGCACCCTGGACACGAAGACTACTAGCCAGTGCCGAGCGCTCGACAAACGCCGGTTCAAGCTGACGGAGGGGCCTAGGCCGCCGATCCACATCAACTGTCGCTCGACGGTGGTGGCGGTGACTCGCTTCAGCACGTTGTTCGCCGAGGGCGCCACCAGGGCATCGATCGGCGACCGAGGTGCCCAGCAGGTGAGGGCAGACCTCAGTTACTACGACTGGCTCAAGCAGCAGCCGGCGGCGTTTCAGGACAAAGCTATTGGCCCGGTTCGGGCGAAGTTGTTCCGTGAAGGCGGCCTGAGCATCGAGCGTTTCGCTGAGCTGCAGCTTGATCGCAATTTCAAGCCGCTGACTCTCATACAGATGAAGGCTCTTGAGCCATTGGCGTTTGAGCGGGCGGGTTTTTAATCGTCCCGCTCAATTTGTGCTCAGTAGCTGATGCTGACGCTCGAAGCACCGCGCGCTTTGAGTTCACGGATGATTTCTTCGACTGTCGCCTCAGCCAACAATGCTTCGCTCGGCGCCGTTTCCGCAGGAATTACTTCGGAACCAAAAAGAACACCATTCAGCTTATCCCACGTCTCTTGGCGAGGCGCACAGAAGCAGGAGTGGTCGCGATTCTCGTAGCGAGAAGGCATGGCAGGGTTAATATTAATGGCGTGTGCAAGTTGGGTGAAAGTTAGTCCTTTTTGTTCGCGCGCAGCCTTCAGTGCCTCTGGAAAATCTTTGCTTGTTGGGAATGGCAGCATTTTCAACATCCTCTGTGTTTTCGTGTTTGGCTGATAATACAGTACCAATACTGTATTGCAAGTTAAAAGTTAGTCATCCGCAGGCAGGGCCTGCACCTACGTCTCTGGGAGACAATCAATGCTGAAATTCCAACTGGATACCCTGGAAGGGGTAGATGAAGCCGTGCGCGCTCTTTACACCGAGAAGGACGGTAAGTTCGTGCTCGGCATTGAAGGTCTGCCGCAGCCTGAAGATGTCTCGGGCTTGAAATCCAAGGTCCAGGAGCTGCTGGACGAGAAGAAGGCTGCCGACAAGGCACGCAAGGATGCCGAAGAGCAGGCCCGCCTCGATCGCGAGGAGGCCGCTCGCAAGTCCGGCAACGTCGAAGAGCTCGAACGATCCTGGACTGAAAAATACAACCGCCGCGAAGCTGAGCTGAACGGCATGCTGGAACAGGAGCGTGGAACGCTGGGCGGACAGATCCGGGATCTGACCGTTGGCCGTACCGCAACTGACATCGCGTCCGCCCTGGCAATCCCGGGCAGCGCCAAAGCCCTGTTGCCGCACATCGAGCGCCGCCTTGGCGTCGAGCAGCGCGACGGGAGGCCTGTTGTGGTCGTCCTCGATCCGCAGGGCAAGCTCTCGGCGGCAACGCTGGATGAGCTGAAAGCAGAATTCGCAAACGACACGGCCTTCGCGCCGTTGATCGCGGGTAGCAAGGCATCTGGCGGCGGGGCTGCGGGTGCTGGAGGTGGCGGCGGGGCCGCAAAAGGAAAAATCGGCGGCACCAAAGAGGAACGACAGGCAGCAATTGCGAGCCGGTTCCCGGATCTCCCTCAATCGTAAGGAAATAACTCATGTCCCTGTCGCAAATGCAGGTTTTCAACGAATACATCATGCCGGCGACTCTCGAGACGCTGGACCAGTATCTCGCTGCTTTCAACGCCGCCAGCCGTGGCGCAATCGTGCTGTCCCCGGACGGCTTCACTGGCGACTTCCTCCAAGAGTCGTTCTTCCAGACTCTGGCAGCGGCCCAGCGTCGCGTGGATCGCTACAGCGCAAACACCGCTGTTGCTGCTACCGACCTGACCGAACTGAAGAACACCTCGGTGAAAGTTGCCGGCGGCTTTGGTCCGATCCGCTACGAGCCATCGCAGATGACCTGGTTGGAGCGTCCAACGGCGCAGGGCGTCGAGGTTGCGAGCCGCGCGTTCGCTGAAATCCTGCTGAAGGATCAACTGAATACCGCGATCGCCGCCCTGGTCGCTGCTATCACCGCCCAGGCTGCTGCCGTCAACGATGTGTCTGCTACCGCTGGCATCACCTACGCCGGACTGAACAACGCCCACGCGAAGTTCGGCGACGCAAGCCAGAACTTGGTCACCCAAGTGATGCAGGGCACCAGCTACCACAAGTTGGTCGGCCAGAATCTGGCGAACCAGCAACAGTTGTTCCAGGCCGGCAACGTCCGCGTGGTGGACATCCTCGGCAAGATATCCATTGTGACGGATGCCCCGGCGCTGATGCAGGCGGGTACGCCGAACAAGGAAATCATCCTGTCCCTGGTCCAGGGCGCCGCCCTGGTTCACGACGGCCGCGACATTGTCAGCAACGTCGAGACCACCAACGGCAAGGAGCGCATCGAGACCACTCTCCAGACCGACTACACCTTTGGCTTGGGCCTCAAGGGTTACACCTGGGACACCACCGCCGGGGGCAAGTCTCCAACCGACGCCGAGCTGTCTACCGGCACCAACTGGGACAAGACCGCTACCAGCATCAAGCACACCGCCGGTGTAGCTCTGATCGGTGACGCCTCCAAGTAACCCTTCATAGCTGAGCCGGGTATCTCGCCCGGTTCGGTGAGGACATGATCATGAACGATAAAAACGTCTGGTATCTGCCAGGTCCGTTCCATCAGTATCTGGAAGATGTAAAAGCCCTGGCGAAAAAGGCAGGCCTTCGCATCATCGACGCGAACGTGACCGAAAGCCGTGAAGATGCGGCCGAGGACACTCCTAAGGTAACGATCAGGGCACCGGCACAGCCGTTTGTTCTGGTCGTTGACGAAGGCGAGCAATTCGACGTTGCCGAGTTGGTTGCCCAGCTTCGCGGCATTGCTGTCCTCATCAATGCTGTCGAAGGCTTGGCGCCGCTGGAGCATCCTGGCGCTGGCGAACTGGCTATTCGCCTGTTCGATGTTCTGAAGAGTATCAATGAAGGCATGGATCACCTGGATGGCCTGCGTAGCACGTTGGCGGATGAAAACGAAGCGCTGCGAGGAGAGGTCGAAGCGCTCAAAGCAGCAGCCGACCAGTCGAAGGCCGAACAAGATAAGACCTCAGCTCTCAAGGCCAAGCTCGACGACGCGGGTGTTTCCTACCGCTCCAATGCTTCGATTGAATCGCTGGAAAAGGCTGTCGCTGAACTGTCCAAGGACTGATACTTCGGTCGATCATCAGAACCCAACTTGCGAGTTACTCCATGACACTCATCATCGAGGACGGCACCGGCAAGCCGGACGCCGAAAGCTACGCGAGCGCCGAGGATCTGGCGCTGTATGCCGTGAAGTTCGGCGTCGTCATTCCTGCTGATGCGCCCGCGCAAGAAGCGTTGCTTCGCCGGTCCGCCTTGGCGATGGATGGTATGACCTGGAAAGGTCGGAAGATGAGCAGCGATCAGGCGCTGGCCTGGCCGCGTCGAGGTGTTGAGCTGGACTGCGAGATCAAGCCGGACAACTACCTTCCTGCGCGGATTCAGTACGGCCAGATGGCATTGGCTGCCGAGATCCATGTCGATGACATTGATCCGATCGAGCAGCGCAAAGGTGCGATTACCCGAGAGCGTGTTGAAGGCGCAGTTGATCGCGAGTACACGACTATTTCAAACACCAGCGGGCGACTGTTGCCGGCTGCGCCGGATCGGCCGAGTGCTACGCAGTTTGCTGATTACTTGCAGAGGCGTGGGCTATTCGCTGTTCGGGCGTAACGCTACATCCCGAGTTCATGCTCAAGCAGCTCAGCTTTAAAAATTTTGACAAGTGATTCTTCGCTACTCCCTTTGATAGCGGCAGCCAGTACCGTTATGGGGACAGGAGAGAAATCCCCAACTGTGGGCACATATTTGTCCTGAATATCCTTTGTTAAGCATTCAGCTCTGGTGCCGAGCAGTACGAGTCGTATCCGTTCCCGCAACGACATCCTATACGGGTACTCCGCAAAGCGACCCTGGTCAATCGACCTTTCGAGATGAGAGATTGCCTCCAACAAATAGGTGCCTTTTTCTTGATTGTTCATCCGAATTCCTTGGGTAATTTCCATGACCTTCTACGAAGAAATGGCCGTGATGGCTCTGGACATGATCACAGAGTTCGGTCAGCCCGTAATCATCCGGGATATCAAGTTAGGTGAGTACGACCCTGGCACAGGCACCGTGCCACCGGATACCGTCGTTGAGCAGACCGCCCAGGGCATTCTGCTGGACTTCACCGGGCAAGAATTCCAAGCCAACAGCCTCATCAAGGTTGGCGACAAAAAGCTCAAGATCGCTGCGCAGGGCCTGGATTGGCCTCCGAGCCTTCTGAACAAAATCATCGTTCAGGGGCGCATATGGTCGATCATTCCGCCGCTGAAAGAGATCAACCCGGCCGGCACGCCGATTCTTTATGAACTGCAGGTGAGGTCATGAGCAGGGCAGGCGCCGGGCAATCTGGCAGCTTCACGCTGAGCCTGGCCGAGTTCGCTCAACAAGCCACGGAAGCCATCGACGCGAGTCTGCGCGAGATAATCATCGAGGTGGGCAGCAGCGTCATACGCATGTCACCGGTGGGGAATCCCGAGATCTGGGCACAGAACACCGTGGCTCGCGAGTACAACAAGGCCGTCGACGACCATAACAGCGCGCTACGCAGCGACCCAGCCAATCTGACCAAGGCCGGACGGCTGAAGCCTGGACGGAAGCTGAACGATGGCATGGATATCATCGCACCGGAAGGTTATGTGGGCGGGCGGTTTCGGGCCAACTGGCACCTTTCGATCAATGTCGTTGAAAACGTCACGTTTGACGAGGTTGATCCTGGCGGGCAGGCGACGATAGCTGCGCTGGTCTCGGCGGTCAGTGATTTCACGGCGGGCCAGACTGCCTACCTCATCAATAACCTTCCATACGCCATCCCGCTGGAATTTGGGCATTCGACCCAGGCGCCTGGCGGCATGGTTCGTATCACCGTGGCCCGCTTCCAGCAGATCGTGCAGGAGGCCATCAGGAATAACCAGGTATGAGCCACAAGATCATCCGCTCGCTGTTGGAGTCGCGCCTGAGCGCCTGGGCGAGCGATCGAACGCCAGTGTTGCGCATCGCGTACCAGAACGTTGCGTTTACCCCGAACAACGACGAGACGTACCTGCGAGCGTTTCTCCTGCCGGCCGGTACCGACAGTAACGACCTGGCCGGTGCACACCGGCTGTACACCGGCTTGTTTCAAATCACCATCGTGACACCGACAGGCAATGGCCCCTCGGGTGCAGAGACGATCGCTGACGAACTTGCAGCGCTATACCCCCTCAACGACCGGTTGATTCGCAACGGCCTCACAGCCCTGATCATGACTCCGGTTGAGCCAGGTCCCGAACAAACTGAGAACACCGCGTTCGCCTTGCCCGTCTCGTTCCAGTACCGAGCCGACACCACTTAATCCGCCCGTTGGGCAACCCAGAAACCCGCCATCGAGCGGGTTTCGTCATTTCTGCACAGAGGAAAACCCATGAGCGTCTCGATTCCCAACGGCACTACCTTCGAAATCGCCAGCGTCATGAGCGCTGCGAAGCCGTTCACTGCAATTTCCAACGCCAATCCGGCTGTCTTGACCGCAGCGGCCCATGGCCTGGCCGATGGCGACATCATCGTCATTGACTCGGGCTGGGCGAAACTCAACGGTCGTCCGTCTCGGGTGATTGACTCCGATGTCGGCGACTTCGCCGCGGAAGGGATCAACACTACCAGCGTCAAGAGTTTCCCGGCTGGTTCTGGGGCAGGCTCTGTCCGAGCCGCCTCCAGTTTCATTCAAATTTCCCAGATCACTGAGCCGGCCGCCAACGGCGGTGAGCAGCAGTTCCTGACCTACGGGTTTCTGGAAGATGACGACGACCGTCAACTCCCGACCACCAAATCGGCCAGCAGCATGACGCTGCCGGTGGCAGATGATCCCCATCAACCGTTCGTTGCGGTCGTTGAGGCTGCGGACGAAGACAAGGAGCCGCGGCTGATTCGCGCAAATCTCCCGTCTGGCTCGACCATCCTTTACTACGCCTACGTGTCGATCACTGCGACGCCGACGCTGAGCCGGAACAACATCATGACCCGGACCATCACTCTGTCGTTCGCGTCCCGTCCAACTCGCTACAACGCCTAAGGAGGCCTCATGGCAAAGTTTTCAATCGCGCCGAAGCCGACCTTTACGGTCGACGTAGCGATACCCCAGGTGGGCGGCAAGCCGGTCATGGTCCCGTTCACGTTTCAATATCGCGACCGCACCGCCCTGGCTGAGCTGTTTGACGCTTGGAGTGCAAAGGCTGAAGCCTTGAACGAACGTTTCAAAGGCACTGAGCCAACCATCTCCGATATCACCCAGGCGGAAGTCGAGCAGGGTGTCGAGCAGGTTCGGGATCTGGTCGTTGCATGGGGTTTCAGCGACAGACTGAACGACGAGTCCATCACCGCTCTGGTGAAGAGCTGCATCGGTGTTTCGGATGCTGTTGTGAAGGCGTACAGCGACGCCTTCGGCAAGGCCCGCCTGGGAAACTGACCGCCGCCGCCCGGGCGCTCTACGAGCCAGCCGCAACCGCCGAGCAATTGGCGGTATTCGGATTCTCCCCTGAAGACTATGACGAGACGTTCGAAGTCTGGCCGGACGCCTGGTCTTCGTTCCTCGTCATGGACGCCATGGGAACGCAGTGGCGTACCGGCGCGTGCGGCGCTACCGGACTTGATTATGCCGTGCTGCCCAGCGTGATGCGCCTTATCGGCGTGCCTGCAAAGGATCGCCCGACAGTTTTCCAGGACATTCGTGTGATGGAGTCGGAAGCGATCGCCGTAATGGCTGAGTTACGCGATAACCGCCCGTGAGAACGGGCACCTATTCAAGGTGAGTCGATGAACATTGCAGAACTCGGCGTCAAGATCGACTCGGCCGATGCAATCCAGGCCAAAACGAGTCTGGATGAAATGGCGAAGGCCGGCGGCCGCGCCGAGAAGTCCGCTGTTTCGCTGATGAACGAAATGCAGGCCCTGGAGAAGTCGCTGTCCACCGGCGCCAAAACCACCCAGGACCTAGCAAAGCAAAGAGACGCTCTCGCCAAACTGACCAAGACCGGCGCCTATGGCGAGGCTGAGTTCACCAAGATCACCGCCCAGCTCGACAAGCAGCAGGTCGCCCTTGCAAAGTCCACCATGGATGAGCAGAAGGCCCTGAACAGCCTTTTGGGTGCCATTGATCCGGCCCGCGCGGCACTGGCGAAGCTGGACAAGCAAGTCGAGGATCTGGGAAAGCACCTCGACGCCGGGCGGATCAGTCAGGACGAGTTCAATTCCTCGCTGAGCAAGATCGACAAGGACTACGCGAAGCTAGAAAAGACCGCCACGGGGTTCGACAAGCTGCGTCTCGGCACCCGCCAAGCCCAGGAAAACGTCGTTCAATTGGGTAATGCGCTGTCCTCGGGTGACTGGGGTAGCGGTGTGCGTGCTGTCGCTCAGTTGGGCGCTGGCGCGGAGGTGTCCGCCGCCAGAATGCTGACCATGCTTGGGCCTCTCGCGCTCGCGGCAGCCGCTGTAGGTGTCCTGGCGTACTCTTACTACAGAGGCAGCGAAGAACAGGACAGCTTCAATAAATCACTAATACTGACCGGCAACTACGCAGGCGTAAGCGCCGGGCAGCTTGGGGATATGGCGCGCCAGGTGGGCGCTACAGTCGGCACAACCGGGCAGGCCGCCGAAGTGCTGGCGCTGCTGGCCGGGAATGGCAAGATCGCTGGCGAAAGCTTCCTGGGCATAACCCAGGCCGCCGTGTCGATGCGGGAAGCCACCGGCAAAGCAATCAAGGAGACGGTAGCCGAGTTCGAGAAGATCGCCGACGAGCCGGTGAAGGCCTCGGCCGCGCTCAACGAGCAATACCACTACCTGACGGCCTCGGTTTACTCCCAAATCGCAGCGCTCGAAAAACAGGGCGACCATGCCGGCGCGGTGAAGCTGGCAACCGAGCAGTACGCCGACGCAATCAACGAGCGTACTCCGAGAATTCTGGAAAACCTGAGTTTTTGGGAGAAGGGGTACAACGCGGTAGCGCGGGCAGCGGATAGCCTGAAGAACCTGGGTCGTCCGGATATCGATGCTGACATCGACCAGGCCCGGCGGAATCTGGAGCAGGCTCAATCAGGAAATGTCGGGGCGTTTCAGAACCAGAAGAAAATGGTTGAGCTCTATGGCAACCAGCTCAACATGCTCGAGGATCAGAAGGCTGCGGCGGAGGACATCGCCAAGTGGGAAGGTGAGCAGGCCAAAGCTCAGCGGGATGCTGTCACGGCGATGGGCAAGGTTGATGCCTTGAGCAAGTCCGCCTGGACGAATGAGCAAAAGCGCGCCGACGCACTGAAGGAGTACAAGCGGCAGCTCGACGATATTCGCAAAGTCAGCCCCAACGATGCGCGTCTGAATCAGGCCGTGGTCGATAAGAACATTGCGAATATCAACGACCAGTTCAAGGATCCGAAGGCGGCTGCAGGTGCTGTCGACCTGACCAGCTTCAACAACTCGAAAAACGCGCTCAACGAAATTCTGTCCGATTACAAAAACGCCCAAAAGGAACTGGACGCAGCCCAAAAATCTGGTCTTGTCTCGCAGTCTGACTATCTGCTGAAACGCCAGGCGATGATCGGCAATCAGCGCGACGAAGTAACCGCCGCTTACGAGGCGGAAATCTCGGCGCTTGAGGCGACCAAGGGTAAAGCCGGTACGTCAGCCGCCCAGCGTATCCAGTTGGACCAGAAGATTGCTGACGCGCGCTCGGCGATGGTCAAGGCTCAGAAGGAATCCGATTCTGAGCTGGCCGTGCTGTCCGCGAACGAAGAGGGCCGCCTAAAGAAACAGGCCCTGGCCGTCAACACTTATACCGGGGCACTGCAACGCCAAGTTGAAACGCTTCGAGAGCAGGGGATTCGAGCAGCATCCGGCCTGGGTCAGGGTGATCGGCAACGTGGGCTGACAGATCAGCAGAACGGCATCGACGATCGCATCAACCAGCAGCGGCTCGAACTGGCGAATCAGTACGGCGACGGCTCGCGCGGCATGAGCCTCGACGAGTACACGCAGAAGCTCAACGCACTGAAAGCCACGCAGCAGGATCTGCACGACACAGTGCTGGCCAACTACGACGATATGACCGCAGCCCAGGGCAGCTGGAGCGCTGGAGCATCGTCGGCCTGGCAGAACTACCTGGAGTCGGCGCGGGACGTGGCCGGACAGACGAAAAGTCTGTTCACCAATGCCTTCAGCTCGATGGAGGACGCCATCGTCAACTTCGCCATGACCGGGAAGTTGTCCTTTGCGGATTTTACCAAGTCCATCCTAGCGGACATGGCGCGTATTGCGACCCGGGCCGCGGCGTCTTCAGCAATGGAGGCTTTGTTCGGCCTTGCGGCCTCTGCCGCCGGATCGTATTTCGGTGGCGGCGCAACGTCGGCCGGCTCCACCCAGGCAGGCTACTCCGGCGACCTATCAGGCTTCACCCCGGGCAGCATTCAGGCCAAGGGCGGTGCGTGGTCGGGCGGCGTGCAGATGTTCGCCAATGGCGGAGCCTTCACCAACTGCATCGTGAGCAAGCCGACCGCGTTCGGCATGTCCGGCGGCGGTATTGGGGTAATGGGCGAGGCCGGGGAAGAGGCGATCATGCCGCTGACCCGCACGGCTGGCGGCCAACTGGGCGTTCGCGCTATCTCGGGTGGCGGTAGCGGTGGCGGGAACGTTTACAACTTCCCCGTCGCGGTTTCTGTCCAGACCACCGGTGACGGCGGCACGACCACCACGGAAGACACCACGCAGTTGGGCAAGGGCATTCAGCAGGCGGCCAAGACTGAAGCCGATACAGCAATTGCCCGGGGCTTGCAGCCAGGCGGCGCCATCTGGCGCGTTATCAACGGGAGGGGCTGATGGCTATCGAAACATTCACCTGGCCCACCCAGCACGGAGACGCGCCCGAAATCACGTATCGGGTGCGTACCTCCCGGTTCGGGAGTGGTTACAAGCAGACCGCCGGCGATGGGCCCAATAACAAGGAAGACAGCTATCCGATTACCTATACGGGCCCCCGGGCTAGCGTGAAGCAGATCATGGATTTCTTCGACCGACACGCCGGCGACAAGGCTTTCCTCTGGACCACACCATTGGGGCAGTTGGGGCTGTTCACCTGCATCAATCCGGTCCCAACCCCTGTTGGGGGCGGGGTCTTCAAGCTAACGGCCACGCTCGAACGGGCCTTCCATCCATAAGGGGCAACCATGCCGTTGATCAGTGACATCCAGGTTCTTGAGCCTGGCAGCGAAGTGCTGCTCTTCGAATTGGACGGCTCCGACTACGGTGCGGACATCCTGCGCTTCCATGGGCACGCGATTCCGCATACACAGGCTGAGCTGATCGCCGCCGGCTCTGCCGCTGATGAGCTGCCGGCGAAGCCTATCTACTGGCAAGGCAACGAGTACAGCGCCTGGCCGATGCAGATCGACGGAATTGAGTCCAACGGCGACGGCACGGCGGTTCGTCCCACGCTGTCGGTGGGCAACGTCAACGGCCGCATCACTGCCTTGTGCCTGGCCTTTGATGATCTGCTCGAGTTCAAGTTGACCATGCGGCACACGCTGGGCACGTACCTGGATGCCGAGAACTTTCCATCCGGCAACCCAACGGCAGACCCAACCCAGGAGACGATCGAGGTCTGGTACATCGACCAGAAGACGAACGAGGACGGGGAAACCGTGACCTGGGAGCTTGCTAGCCCGGGTGATGTGGGCGGGGAGTCCATAGGACGCCAGGCCACGACCCTGTGCCATTGGTGCCTCACCGGCGGCTATCGCGGCCCGAACTGCGGCTACACCGGACCCTACGTGACAACGGACGGGGTGGTCACCGATAACCCCGAACTGGACGAATGCGATGCCACGCTGGGCCGGGGCTGCATTCCGCGCTTCGGCGAGGGCAATCCGCTGCCTTTCGGCGGCTTCCCCGCCGTTTCCCTGATCGCCCGGAGCTGACCATGCGCAAACACATTTTGAGCGCGATCCAGGCGCACGCGGCGACCGAGTACCCGAAAGAGTGCTGCGGGCTTCTGCTGGCCCTAGGCCGGAAGCAGAAGTACTTTCCATGCAAGAACATCGCGACGGAGCCGAACGAGGAGTTCAGCATCGATCCGGAGGAATACGCCGCGGCTGAAGACCTTGGCGAGATCATCGGCATCGTTCATTCGCACCCGGACGCCACCAGCCGGCCGTCGCCGCGCGACCTGGCGATGTGCGAAGCCACGGCCATGCCCTGGCACATCCTGAGCTGGCCGGAGGGCGACCTGCGTACCGTGGTGCCCACGGGCGAGACACCGCTGCTAAAACGCCCATTCGTCCACGGTGCCTGGGACTGCTGGCAGGTTTGCGCCGACTGGTACAAGCGCGAGTGGGGGCTTGAGTTCGAAGCCTTCAAGCGCGCCGATGGCTGGTGGGAGAGCAGGGACAGCACCAGCCTGTATGAAGCGAACTACGAAGCCGCCGGCTTCTACCGGGTCAATCAGCCGCAGCGCGGCGACATGATTGTGATGGAGGTAGGCCGGACGGTTCATCCTAACCACGCTGGAATTTTTCTCGGCGCGGAGCCGGCGCTGCCCGGCGAGGATGCCCAGACGTCTGGACCAGGGCCGTTCCTGCTGCACCACCTGTATGGGCGCCCGAGCGAAATCATCGTCTTCGGCGGTCCCTGGCATGACAGAACACGACTGATCCTCAGGCACAAACATATCTGGGCGACCCACTAAGTGTGCCTACGGCACGCGTCGTAGATCGGTGAGATCAACACTGCAAAGGAAATTGTGTACCCATGAAATCAGATCCTTGTGAGTCTGAGCAGACTGAGCGCGCGGGTAAATCGTTATTAGAAATTGCGGCTCTTTTTCACGGAAGGAAAATGCCCGATACTTCCATTCCACATTACTGCGAAGCGCATCCGCCAGGCCCGGATATGCAGCGCAATTCGTCGCATTCCACTGGAGCCATTGAGGGTAGATTGCCTTGATGGCGTCTTCGTCACGGGCGATAGCGGGATCGCGAGGGGTGAATTCAATATAGGTGTAGTAAACCCCGTCAATATCGCCTGCAATACATCCTAACGTCATGAATGCCCGGCCTGGCTTGTTCATGGAGATGAGCAAATCCCTGAGACCGTTTTCCTCAGTGGCCTCATGGATGATGTCGATCAGCTCCGGGTTGGCGACTAGGTCAATGCCGCCATTGTTCCTGTCATCATTGACAGATATCTCGGCCGGTTTAAACGGCCAAATGGCATAGCCTGTAGAGTCGTCATCCTTTTTCATTTCGGCTTTTACCGCTTGACTCGCTACCACATTGACCTCCAGGTCATAAACGCGCCGATATTGGCGCAATCCCAGTCCTTGGGCTTGCAGGCAAAGGACTGGGGAATCCATTGAATGGCTCGCCAGTTAGTCGTTCCAGTCCTTCACAATGTAAAGGCTTGGTTTTCCATCTTTGCCTACTGGCTCGAATTCGAAGACAGCGGTGGATGAGCTTTGTTCGCTATGGAATCTGATGGTTCCGGCCCACGGATTTTTCGATGAGATCTCAACGCTCCGATGCAAGTGCTTTAGATCCGGATATCGCTCGCTGATTGCTGTTTCTAGTAGCTGAGATACATCTGGTGTCATTACAGGAGTTTTTGCCATCTCACGTTTCCTTTTGCTGTGAGATCACAAGGCTACTATTCATCAGCACTACGCGTTACTGGGGATTCGTACAGGCGGAAAGCGGTGGTACAGTCGGCTCTTTAGGGATGAGGAATAGCCATGAGGATTATCAACTTCGTCGCCACTGCCGTACTGGCGCTTGTGCTTGCAGGCTGCGCCGGGACTAACTTTTCGTATGATGATGCCAGGAAGGTCAAGGTCGGGATGACCGAGGACGAGGTAACTCAAATCATGGGGCCTCCGTACTCTGTCGTTTCCAGGGCGGACGGTCAGATGTGGGTATGGAGCCATGCGAACGGGATGAGCGGAGCAAGCCGCGTGATTTCCTTCAGAATGGTGGACGGGAAGGTCGTAGAGGTGCCTGTGATTCCGTCCAGCTTCAAGTAGTTTCCAGAGATTGAATGCCGGCCCAGCCCACCCGCTGGGCTTTTTCATTTCTGATATCTTGTGGCCATCTTCCACAGGAGTGACCCCATGAGATTGTTCTTAGGCGCGGTAGCTGTTGCTTTGCTGGCGGGGTGCTCATCGCCATCCGATCTGATGTCCTCTGCCCCGGTAGTAACTGTTGCGTCTGCCAAAACGCCAAAAGCCTTTGCTCTTTGTGTATTTCCTGAATGGCAGGAACACAACTCGAATGCGAGCATGAGCGAAACGGCGACCGGGTACCGGCTCGTTAGCGGTTTCGCACAGCAAACGGACGATGTGCTGGATATTAGCCAGGCCAAGTCTGGCAGCGTCGCAAAGCTATACCAGCGTGTGGCGTGGTCTCAGCTGGGGCGGGGCGGGCTTCGAGACTCGCTTCAGAAATGTCGATAAATACGAAACCGCCGAAAGGCGGTTTTTTTATGGTTGGAGAAAATCATGGCTAGTGCTTCGTTTGCCAGAGGCATGACTACGGTCAAGCTTTCAGGCTCTCTCGCCCGAAAATTTGGGAGAAACCACCCGCGACAGATTGATTCAGGGACGGCTCGTGAAGTGTTCAAGGCATTGAACTGCACGATCGATGGCTTCGAGAAGGAAATCAAACGGCTGGCTTCCCTGGGCATGCGCTTCGCAGTGTTCCGCAATCGCAGGAACGTAGGTGAAGCAGAGTTCGAACTCGGCGGCACTCGCGAGATTCGAATCGTCCCGGTGGTAGAGGGGAGTAAGCGTGGTGGCGTACTGCAAACCGTGGTGGGCGTGGTTCTGCTGGCGATTTCCTATGTATTTCCAGTCACTGCACCATATTTAACCCCTGCGGGTATTGGGCTGATCGCCGGCGGCGTCATCCAGATGCTCAGCCCCCAGGCATCGGGCCTCAAGCAGAGCGCCGGGCCTGAGAACGCGCCGTCCTATGCCTTCGGCAGCGCCAAGAACACCACGGCCAGCGGCAACCCCGTCCCGATCTGCATCGGCGAACGCCGGTGGGGCGGAATGATCATTTCAGCCTCGATCTACGCCGAAGACAAACAGTAACGAGATCGCAGCAAGCAGGCCGCCCATGAGGCGGTTTTTTTTTCGCCTGGAGGAAAGCATGGGCGCAGCACAGCAGATAGAAATCCACGGCGCGAAGGGCGGAGACAAAAAGCCTAAGTCTCCGACTGAGGCCAGCGACAACCTGCGCTCGACGAACGTGGCGAAGCTGCTCATTGCGGTGGGAGAGGGCGAGTTTGAAGGGGTGCCCACGGCTGCCGACATCTACCTGGACAACACGCCAATCAATGACGCCAGCGGCAACGTCAACTTCCCCAACGTGAAGTGGGAGTGGCGCTCCGGGTCTGTCGATCAGACCTACATCCCCGGAATTCCATCTGTTGAGAACGAGACATCGTTGAACATCGAGCTGCGCAGCGATGCGGCCTGGGTTCGGTCCGTTACGAACACCCAACTTTCAGCCGTGCGCCTGCGCTTCGCCTGGCCCGCGCTTCAGCGCCAGGACAACCAAGGCAACATTGGCGGCTATCGCATCGAGTACGCAATCGACGTGGCTACCGACGGCGGAGCCTATCAGCAGGTCCTGATCGATGCCGTAGACGGCAAGACGACCACCCGTTACGAGCGGTCCCGCCGTGTTGATCTGCCAGAGGCAACCACAGGCTGGCAGATCCGCGTCCGCCGCATCACGCCGAACCAGAACAGCAACAAGATTGCCGACACCATGCTGATCGCCGGCTTCACCGAGGTGATCGATGCGAAGCTGCGCTACCCGAACACCGCGCTGCTGTACATCGAGTTCGACGCCGAGCAGTTCACCAACATCCCAGCCGTTACCGTGAAGTGCAAGGCCCGGAAATGGCAGGTCCCGAGCAACTACGACCCGATCAGCCGCACCTACACCGGCACGTGGGACGGCAGCATGAAGCTGGTCTGGACCAATAACCCGGCCTGGATCACGTACGGCGTTTGCACTGAAGACCGTTTCGGTCTGGGCAAGCGCATCAAGGCGTTCATGGTCGACAAGTGGGAGCTGTACCGGATCGCGCAGTACTGCGACCAGCTCGTTCCCGACGGCCTGGGCGGCACAGAGCCGCGCTTCCTCTGTGATATGAACCTGCAAGGCAAAGCCGACGCCTGGACGCTGCTGCGGGACATCTCCGGCATCTACCGCGGGATGACCTACTGGGCCCAGGGCCAGCTGATCATGCAGGCCGACATGCCGCGTGCGCAGGACTTCGACTACGTATTCACCCGGGCCAACGTTATTGGTGGAAAATTCTCCTACGGCAGCGCCTCGGCGAAGACCCGGTACACCCGGGCCCTGGTCAGCTACGACAACCCGGCGAACAACTACGACACCGACGTCATTCCGTTTTCGGATCTGAGCCTTCAGCGCCGCTATGGGGACCGGCCAACCGAGTTGAGCGCCATTGCCTGCACCCGCGCCTCCGAGGCCCAGCGCCGGGGCAAGTGGGCGATCCTGAGCAACAACCTGGACCGAACCGTCACCTTCAAGACCGGGATGGAGGGCGTGATCCCGCTCCCGGGCCACATCATCCCTGTGGCCGATTCTCTGCTGGCTGGCCGGGAGATTGGCGGGCGGATATCGGCTGTGGCCGGTCGTGTTGTGACTCTTGACCGCGACACCCTGGCGAAGGCCGGGGACCGACTGATCATCAACCTGCCCGGCGGGCGCGCAGAAGGGCGCACCGTACAGAGTGTCGCTGGCCGTGCCGTGACCGTGACCGTCGCCTACAGCGAGGCGCCGCGGGCACAGCTTCAGTGGGCGCTGGATGCTGACGACCTAGCGATCCCGTTGTACCGGGTCCTGCGGACCAAGCGCACCACCGAGGGCGACTTCGAGATCAGTGCTCTGCAGTACGAGCCAAGCAAGTTCGCCTTTATCGACACCGGCGCACGCCTGGAAGACCGGCCGATCAGTGTCATTCCGATCACCGTCGTGCCTGCGCCTACGAGTGTCACAGTCGTATCGACCTCCTCGGTTGTCCAGGGGTTGGCCGTGGCCACCATGACAATCAGCTGGCCTGCCGTCGATGGGGCGGTGGCCTATGACGTCGAATGGCGAAAGGACAGCGGGAACTGGATCAAGGTCCAGCGCACCGGCTCGACCAACGTCGATGTAGTGGGCATCTATGCCGGCGCCTACGTTGCCCGCGTCCGCGCGGTGAGTGCATTCGACATCTCGTCGATCTGGCGTAACTCCGTGCTGACCGAGCTCAAGGGCAAGGAAGGCCTGCCGCCGGCGGTGTCGTTCCTGACGGCGACCTCGCTGCTGTTTGGCATCGGCCTCAAGTGGGGATTCCCTGCTGGCGCCGAGGACACCCAGCGGACAGAGATCTGGTACGGCCCAACCAACGTCCTGGAAAATGCCACGAAGCTGGCCGACCTGGCGTATCCCCAGAACGATTACAACCTGCAAAGCCTGCTGGCCGGGGCCACGTTCTTTTTCTGGGCACGCCTGGTGGACCGCACCGGGAACATCGGGCCATGGTACCCAGTCGGCAACGGGGTGCTGGGCCAGGCCAGTTCGAACGCCGGGCCGATCCTTGATTTGATCAAGGGGCAGATCACGGAAACGGAGCTCGGTGAGGATCTGCTCACGGAAATCGAGAAAATACCCGGCCTCCAGGACCAGATCGACGCGCTCGACGACATCCTGCTCTATGACCCGGCCAAGACCTATGTCAAAAACGACATCGTTCGTCAGGGACAGCGGCTGTACCAGGCCAAGGGGCCCGTGCCGATTAACAAGCCACCGCCAAACACCACTTACTGGCTCGATGTGGGGCAGTCGGTCGAGACGGCCAATGGCCTGGCGCAGCAGGTGGCGACCAATACCGCTGACATTACCGAGATCGACGGCGTGGTCACCGCCCAGGCCACGGCCTTCGAAGCCTTGCGGGCAGCGTATCGGGACGACAACGGGGAAGGGGAGCTGGCCGATGCAATCAAGGGATGGACCAGCACCGCGGCTATAGCCTCGGAGAGCAGCGTTCGAGCCTCTGAAAACGAAGCCTCGGCCCGGCGCCTGACCACTTTGGATGCCCAGGTGGCCGGCAACGCGGCGAACGTCACCCTGCTCGAACAGGCGGTCGTCACCAATCAGCAGGCCACGGCTCAGCAGCTTTCCCAGATCAGTACCACCGTTGGCCAGCAACAAACCGCTATCCAGCAGAACACGTCGATCATCAACGACGTGAACGGGAAGGTGAACACGAGCTGGTCCGTGAAGATGCAGTACAACTCCGGAACAGGGCAATACATCACCGCAGGCGTTGCCTTGGGCATCGAGAACGGCCCGGCCGGCCTGCAAAGCCAGTTCCTCGTGAGTGCTGACCGGTTCGCGATTGTGAACACCATCGCTGGCGGCGCCGTGTCGGTTCCGTTTGCGGTCCAGGGCGGCCAGGTGTTCATGAACTCGGCCTTCATCCAGGACGGCAGCATCACGATGCTGAAGATCGGCCAGTACCTGCAATCGGATAACTACTTAGCCGGCTCGCAGGGCTGGCGCTTGGATAAAGCCGGAAACCTGGAGTTCAACGGTCCAGCACCTGGCGGTGGGCGCCTGACCATGACCAATCGCGCGATCAAGGTCTACGACGAAAACGGCGTGAAGCGCGTGCAACTTGGAGATCTTTCGGCATGAGTTACGGGCTGGAAATCCGGGATGAGAACGGCAACGTCACGCTCGATCCATCGTCGTTCACGATGAGAGTTGTGTATAGCGGTGTAGTCACTGGAAGTAACTCAAAAAACTTCCAAACTATATCTGTGCCCGGGCTGACACCAACCAACGGGACTGCCTTTGTAGTCCCGATTGGAAGTTACGATATTAATCTGGCTTCGCAGCTTGAAACGGAAGTTATACTCGACGCTGTCCGCGTTTATAGCTATGTTCGAGGTCGCGAGCAGTACAGTAGTACCACTGGCGTAACAATGCGTCTAATCGCCATAAGGTTTTCCTAATGTCTTTCGGACTAGAATTCACAAACGATAGCAATGTCGTGACTGTAGATTCCGAGTTCACTCGGCTCGTTGTTTTGGCGAAGGGTACTTATTCGCCGACCCAAGAGTCTGGGCTAGGGTCTGTAACATCGTTTCCACGAACCATTACCAGCCAGGAGCCGCCGCTAGTATTTGTCCGTCCTGCCGGTAGTAGCGGTATAGCTGGCCTGTGCTTGATGCGGGTAATTGGGTCCCCCGGCGCTTGGACCGGCTTTTACGTGCGGGCCTACAACGAAAATACCTTGCAACCAAACGGTTCATACTTCGCTTGCGGGTTCGCAGCCACTGCACTTGCAGATTTTGGAATGAGGATTTGGGATGGTAGCTCAAAGCTTTTGTTTGATAGCGGCACCCCATACGCTAGATTTACAAGGTCTTTCCAGAACTGGACATATATAAAAAGTGATAACACCTCCCAGGGGGTGACCCGAAGCTATTACCGGGTCAATTTTGATTTTCCGGTTGGCGAATACATGCTTATCAACACGTTTAGCATGCACATGCTGGCTGATGACGGGCTAAATCGGTCGTTATATTGTTGGTGGGATTTTTCGGGCGGGAATCTCTACGCGATAACAGTTGGACCGTCCAATCCCATTGTGTTCTTCATGCCCGCTGTATTTGCGAAACTATAAAGGAAATTTTATATGCCCTGGTATAAAGCGGGGACGGTCAACGTCACCCTGAATTCCAATGCCGTTACAGGCACTGGCACCGCCTTCATCGTAAACAGCCGGGTCGGTGATGCATTTCGTGGGCCGGATGGCCGGTGGTATGAGGTCACCAACGTAGCGAGCAACACGGCGATCTCCATCGATCCTCCGTACATCGGCGCGACGGCATCTGGCGGCAGCTATGCGCTGGCACCCATGCAGGGCTACGTCAAGGATTCAGCTGATGCGCTTAGATCCATCGTGAACGCATACGGCTCCCAGCTCGCAGCCCTCAAGACCACCGGCAACTACGACGTGCTGCCGCTCAACAAGGGTGGTACTGGCGGTACGGATCTCCAAACCGCACGCGAAGGGCTGGGGCTTGGAACGGCCGCAACAGCCACGCTGACTACCTCCGCGGCTGATTCGACAGTCGGTCGCGTCCTCAGGGTCGGTGACCACGGTATCGGTGCTGAATCGTTGAACAGCGTCGCCGGGACCACTATCGATGCTCTCAGGTCCAATGGGTTCTATTATGTTGCGTCAGGCGCAAACCAGGGCAGCGCACCTTCTTCTACTAACGGTTACCTTTGGAACAGGAGTATCACGCAGGCTTACGCTATCCAAAATTATTACGTGGTCACAACCGGCGTTGAATACAAGCGAGTGCTCAACAACGGGACGTGGACGGCCTGGAGTGTGGTAGGTAGTCCTATTGTCGGGACGACGTCTCAGTCTGGCGGGGTTCCGACAGGAGCTATTATCGAGCGGGGCACAAACTCTAACGGAGAATATACCCGCTTCGCTGACGGTACTCAGATATGCATGGTTAGTATGCCTACCATAGCCCAAGCCGTTAACACTGCGTCAGGTACTCTTTTCCAATCGGCGAGCGTCTCTATTACTTGGTCAATGCCATTTTTTGCTACACCTACAGTTTCTAGTTTTGTTGGAAGGAACTCGTCTGACACAATCTCATTAGGAATTACATTGCGCACTGTTTCTAACGCAGCGTGCGATTTCAAATGGTGGAGCACTTTCTCTTCAGCATCGTTGGGAGTGTTTGGTTCTATTATTGCAATTGGAAGGTGGTATTGATGAAAATCATACTGAGTCCTCAGCGGCGAGATGACACGCTAGAAATAATAAAGAACGGCGATGTCCTGACGGTTAATGGCGAAGACTTCGACTTTACGCTAGTCGGCGATGGCGACACGTTACCGCGGCATGCAATAAATTCGATCTGGTTCGCTGGGGATGTAGATCGAATCAATGGCGAGCTGGTTCTGACACTGCTGCTCCCGAACCCCTGGAACTACAGCCCCGAACAGGCCTTCCCGGTTCCGCTCAAAAATGTCCTGGACGGCCCGGTTGTGTTCCCTGGACCACTTATCGAGGCAGGCATATGAGCAATATTGACTGGTCCCAACTGATTACCAAAGCCATCAAGGATGCCGCGGCAGCGGCCGCTCAACTGGCCGCGGCGAAGGCCGAGCTATCAGCCAGGAATGCCAGAGCGCTGGCGCAAATCGAGCGCATCCAGGATCGCATCGATACGATCGGCTTCGGCATCGACATCGGCGAGGCAACGCCAGAGGAGGAGGCTGAGCAGGTCGCGCTGGGAGCGCCGCTCAAGGCCTGGAAAACGTACAAGTTCGCCCTCGGCAAGGTCACGGTTCAGCCGACTTGGTACCAGGCGCCGGTGTGGCCTACTGAGCCGGCAATTCCCGAGATTATCGCCGCTCCGATGCTGGCCGCCGCTGAACCCATCTGACGTAACTAGAACACCGCAACCCGCCATCGAGCGGGATTTTTTTTGCCCGGAGAAAAGTTATGACCGCAACCGAGAAAGACCGCGACATCCTCGCGCGCACGCTGTGGGGCGAAGCCCGTGGCGAGAGTTTCGCCGGCCAGGTGGCGGTGGCCTGCGTCATCCGCAACCGCGTGAACGACGGTAAGGACCGTTCGTGGTGGGGCGAAGGCTACGCCGGCGTCTGCCTGAAGCCGTACCAGTTCAGCTGCTGGAGCCAGAACGACCGGAACTATCCTTACCTGAGCGGCGCCAAGCCGATCCCGCCGAAGCAGTTCGCCCAGGCGCAACGGGCGGCGGATCTGGTGATCTCCGGCCAGGAGCCAGACATCACCAATGGCGCGACCCATTACTACGCGACCACGATGCCGAAGCCGCCAGCCTGGGCCAAGGACGCAACCCAAACCTTCCGCCTGGGCAATCACATCTTCTTCAAGGACGTGCCATGAGCCCCGGAACTCTGAAGCTGCTCATCGCCGGGGTGGCCGTGGCGCTGATCCTGGCGATCAGCGCGACATGGAAGGTGCAGGACTGGCGGTACAGCGGGCAACTGGCAGAGCAGGCCAACGCCCATCTATCCGACCTCGCCAAGATCGGCAGCGCGGCCGCGGACCAGGTTCAGGCAGAGCAAGGCAAGCGCCTGGCCCTGGAGCAGCAGCTGACCACCAGTGACCAAACCCACCACCGAGCCCTTACCGATGCCCAACGTAATCAAGATCGCCTGCGCGATCGCCTCGCTACTGCTGATGTCCGGCTGTCAGTCCTACTCGCCGAGGATCCTGCCAGTTGCAGCGGAGTGCCTGCCACCCCCGGCGCCGTCGGCGTGGTTCATGGAGCCCGTCGAGCCCAACTTGACCCAGCGCATGCTCAAAGAATTATCGCCATCACCGATGCCGGCGACCGGGGGTTGATCGCGCTGCAGGCGTGCCAATCTTACGCCCGTTCGGTTTCCCGTTGATTTGAAGCAGCCGCCAACAAGTTAAGCTACGATTGAGATCAGCTAGCATAAAGAAACGATATGAAAGATGCGGCAGAGCAGATTTTTCCGTCGCAGCATGCAGTCTCGACATCTGGTATCTCCCGTGAAGAAATATGGAGGCTATAACATGAGAGAAGCAAGACCTGCGATACCGGAGTCTATTAGACGGCAAGTAAGGAAAGAGTGCTATTTCGGGTGTGTTTTATGCGGGTGTCCAATTTTCGACTACGATCACATGATTGACTATGCCCAGTTACCTGAACATCGTGTAGATAACCTCGTCTTGTTATGCAGGTCGCATCATACAGACAAAACAGGAGATAGGTTGTCTTTGGAGAGGGTCCGTTACGCCAGAGCCAATCCTGTGAATAAGCTCAAGTCTCTTACTTCGGCACATAAGCTTGAGGGCAACAAAGAGATTGAATTGTTGCTAGGTTCAAACCGCTCTGTAGTTAATCTGTCCTCGGAGAGGGACAGTCATTATGCTCTTTGGGTAAACGGTGTTGGATACCTAATGCTGCACTTCGAAGATGGCTGGCTGACATTTTCCATGAGATCCACGGATGCGCAAGGAAACGTATTGCTGGTAGTAGATAGAGGGCAGCTTAGTGTCGCCACCAATGCATGGGATTATAGATATGAGGGAACAAAGCTAAAGATATGGGAGGGCAAGGGGAAAGTGCTGTTTGAAGCAGATATTAGTAATTATAGGGTGCATGTTACAAAAGGCACATTCATAGATTCTCATCAAGACGGCTTCATTATAGAAGGAGATGTCATGGCCGCTGTCGCAGGCGGGACGGCTAAAAGTTGGTATGATGCCTGTGTGAGTGAGGATTGCGAGACTGGTAGTTGGGCTTTTGCACGAATGAATCTTTTACCAGAAGGAATTCCACGGGGGTTTGGTATCGTGCGGGCTATTGGAGAACTAAAGTTTTCGGATTGAGCATCGAAACGCTCGGCTCAACGCATTGGTTTATTACAGAGATCAATTCATCCTGCCTTCGAACGCAGGCAATAGGAAATAGGACTTGGAGCGCTGTGTGTGGCCCCGATTAGTCCAGGACTATTGTTCATGTGTTTCGTTTAATCAGATCGGGGCCTTGGTTCCTCACGTTTCCAATAGCCCGGTCGACCTTGAACCACTCGAAGGCCTCGGCCGGCTCGCCCTGATGCAGGACTATTTGCTCGGCCCGCTCCTTTGGTGTGGCCGGATCCAGCCACTCGCGGGCCAGGTCCGGCGTCAGCACTACCGGACGGCGGTCGTGGATGTCGACCATGCCGCCCACGCTGTCGGCGGTGATGATCACAAAGCCGTCGTGCTCACCCGGCTCACGGCCACCAGCGGGGAACTGGCCGATGGACGCGCACAGGACAGGAGCCTGGTCTCGCCGGCGGATCAAGTAGGGCTGCTTCTTGGGGCCGCCCTCATCGACCCACTCAAACCAGTTGTTGATAGGCGTTATGGAGCGGTTCGGCCAGATCGACCGGTAGAAAGGCCCGTGGGCGACTTTCTCGACTCGGGCATTGATCGGCGCTGCCCGGTCTTTGGCCCAGGCCGGCCGCCAGCCCCAGCGCACCAGATCGGCGTGTAGGACATCATCCTCCAAGTGGAAGAGGGCGAGCTGCTGCGACGGCGCGCCGTTGTACCTCTCCAGCGGCAGGTCGCCGGCAGAGTTCACCATGGGGTTGGGCATGCTCAAGGCGGCCACGAAGTCGTGGATGCCGGAGTACTGCGAGAGTCGTCCACACATGTTTAACCCCCTGAATTATGAAGATAGCTACGGCTCAAGAGCTTGGGGACGAAACCCTGGCCGTCGCATACAATGCAATCCTCTCGTTTGCCAAAGCGGTCTAGGCACGTCGAGCACTGACGGAATCTCGCCAGTTCCAGAAAGGGCCTGATTCTCTCCACGATGTCGACGTCCCGGGTTTCAGTAGCGACCTGGACGACATCGACCATCCAGCGATACACGTCTGGATCCTCAATAGCTGTGTACACCTTTCCCTGCACCATCCGCCTGGCCTCGATCAGGTCGAACTGCCTTCCGTCTGCCATAGTCAGGACCAACCCCTCGATGCTCCCGGTTTCCGTCGAGGAACTGTATTTCAGCACCAGCCCAGTCTCGTCCCGGTAAACCTTCCCATCATAGGGGCGGAGTGAATCGCTACTGCTTGCATCCAGGCGGAGAACAGAATGGAAAATCGTCCCGATCCTTGGCCCTCCGCCTCGGGGGAGGACGTCATAACCATATGAGGGCCGGAAAATAGTCGGGTTCGATTGCAGCTCTTCTACGGCGTGCCAGTACGCGGCGTTCGCCATTTCATCCATCTCGAATTGTTCAATCCGATCAATGAGCCCTTCCTCTGCTAGCCGGGCGCTTGACTCGAGGAGGGTGGAACGATGCGCCTCCGGGCTCTCCATTCGGAAGTCGTGGTCGTCGAGGGTTGTTCGCCAGAGCTGGATCCTCAGCGCCTTGGCCTGTTCAAAGTTCATGATGGGGATCGCTTGCTAGATACTGTTTGTATGTACAGTAATCGAGGCGATGAGATCCGGGCGAGTGTGAGCCGACGAGCAGCGTTATTTCATTCCGGCGCCATCAGCACGGCAAGCGTCAGCTTGATAAATTCTTCGTTCCTGTCGATGGTGTCCAGGGCGCCGCGCACGTTGTCGGCCACGTCAGCCGAGCCGCGTGCCTCTACCCAATTGGATAGCTCCATGATGGCGGCCTCAAGCGCGAGCTGGTTCTCGTTGATTTTGCACAGCAGGGAAGGGAGAAGGTCCGAGTTGGGCATGTGACGACTCCTTGGGCAATGGAGTCAGCGTAGCAGTTTGGGGAAGAGGGGCTTGTCGGCAGGACGCCGGAGGAGGGGCAATACTGTAGGAATATACAAGCCTAAGTTATTGATTCTTATAGGGTGATACGTCGAATTTAAAACACTCGGCAGGGGTAAACTTTCCTTTATTTTTCATGATGTTACACTTGCTTCACGGTCACCTTGACATGGTGGGGGTCGTTGGTTCGAGTCCAATCGCGCCTACCAAACAAAATCCGCTCTGCTGGGCGGTCTAGAAGGGCTCACCGAAAGGTGGGCCCTTTTTGCGTCTGGGGGTTTTTAACGCTGCGACGTAGGAGGTTTCTGAAAATCTCTTCAAGGGCACTAATCTGACCCCAAGCCCCTCGCCGGAGGTTTTTTATCGCGTTACGCTCTGAGCGTTTTCAGGAAAGAGGTTTGGTAAGGCGATGGATAGGCGTATCGGTGGCGTTAATGTGCAGTTTCTTATGAAACGTGTTGTTGCCGATCTGAGCAAGCTCGATACCGACATGAGTCAATGCACCAAGATTTTATGCGAGGAAAGCGTTCCCGAACGTTATCTGGAAGGCCACCCTTTTGGCCTGGTCGCAGATAACCTGAGGTTCGCAGAGAAGAAGCTCCGTGAAGTTGGCGCTCCGCTTGGGCGCGAAAAAGAGCTCAATACGCTGCTTCGAGCTGTAGCGAAGGCACGCTCGGTCGCGGCGATGAATAATTCCCTTATACGCCAACGCACCATCGTTCCGAATATCATCGAGAGCGATATCGACTTGGAAGGGCTGAAAACCCTGACGACACGCAACACTCAGCGTCTGATCGATCAAGTCGGATAGTGGTTATTCGAGTCGAAATCCATCCTGAATTGCGGGCTGATATCGAGTTGGCACTCGCAGCCCATCCTTTTGCACTAGGCCAGATAATCAAGGATTTTACCCGTTTGAGGGAAAACGGGGGCCGACCACGATTGTGATATGGTCCGATTACCAGCTCAAATCGTGGTCTGTCCTCGATTTTCCGTCGGCAAAGCCAAACCAGGCAGCCGTGAATGCGACGTAGACGAATATGAACATCAGCGCCTCAAACAGGCGCATCGCTGATAAGCGATTAGGGGGGGGCACGTTCTCCAGGCTGAGCGAGAGGGGCTACCTTCATGCTCGTAGTGGCGAATTAATGGTGCTAAATTCTGCGCATCCGTCAAAGGAAACCATCACAGGAAGTGGACTGTGAAAATCATCACCCTTGTACTGGCCGCAGTTCTCGCAGTCGCCTCTGTTTCTGCAATCGCTCACGGTGGCCGCACGGACAGCCAGGGCTGTCATAACGACAAGAAAGCTGGAACACGTCACTGTCTGAGCGCCGTAGAACTCTTGACCCAGGGACGGTTAACCGGGCCGAATCAGGAGGCTGCGTCTCGGCCTCCAAGAGGATCGCCCCTATTCAAGCGGTCTAGCGCAGATCTGACGTTGCGGTCGACCATAAACTAGGGGATGGAGAGAGGCGAAGGCGGGAATGACTGTGCGGGTGAGGCTGAGTACGCCAACAACATCAAGGAGTGGTAATGCACAAAGACACCTGGCTAGACGACTGTCGCCAGTGGTGCCAGCGGATAAAATTTCTATCGGAAGATGTGGAGTGGTTCGAAAAGCCCTCCCACAGCGGATGGCTTGAAGCTACCAGCATGCTGCTGGATGATCGTCGCGTTACCATTCCGCATCTGTACTTCAAGGGCGAGTTTCAGCCTGGGAGGATGGGCGAGCGGGTTAGTTATGGGCTTATGTACCGGGAGGGCAAGGAAAAACGCCGCGTTTTCATGCTTGAGGTTTGGCCAGAGCATGAGCGATCCCATAGAGAAAAAGGAATGGACATGTTCGGGCCTCACCTTCATCTTGGTGACGAGCGTTTGGCTCAAGTGACAAAAAAGGTCCGGTCGTCTATCAGTGGTGCCACCGAGCGCCGGTGGGTTGAGCGATTCGTGCGCCACGCTAGAATTGTAAGCAGCAGTGGTCGTTCAATATCGACTCCTTTCGAGGACGATCTATTTGGGTGAGGGTATGTGCAGCATTGGATGCGGAGATTTTTTCTCAAAATCGGGATGGCATTGCCAGACCGTTAATGTAGGTAGCGGACCGGCTACCTACATAAGCACGCCTATAACCTTGCCAGGGGGAAAGCCTCTCGATTTCTACCTGATTAAGCGCGGAAACCATATTGAATTTACCGATGACGGAATAACAATTTTCGCGCTTCGCTCGCTTGGCTACGCTCTCGGCGACAAGAGAAACTGGAAAGGTCTCGAGAATCTTGGCGTCCGCCACGGTTTTGAATTGACCAGCGCAGGCGCCTTTGAATGCGTTTTTCCCGAAGATGATCTCGATATTTGGGGAGCGAAGATTCTTCGGCTTATGGCTGCGATTGCTACCTGGGAGGAAGACAGGTTTTTTGAAGGAGATACTGACTTCTCGTTGACTGAGGAAGTTGAAATGCTGCTTCGGGCCAAAGACCCGGAAAGGAAGCTGCTCAGAAATGCTGCTCTCAGGGTAGGCAAGGTTGATGTCACCTTCGACTTCTTGTGGGGAGATACATACGTTGATGCTGTCGCTCCGGTGCAACAGTCAATCAATGCTCGGCTCAGGAAGGCCGTGATCATCAATAAATCCGAAGAGCCAGTTGATGTATTGTTCATAGTTGATGATCGGGACAAGAAACAAAAAGCCGAGGACGAAATCAATGTTCTTGGCGGACTGTCCCCAACGATATTGTTCAGTGACTTTCAGGCGCATTACAGTTCCGCCGTTCACTGACTCCAGCCCGGCCCTGCGCCGGGCTGCTTGTATCTGCCTACCGATTCCTGGCCGAATCATAGACGCCGCTTCGTTACCGCTTGCCGACAGTCAGCACCAGAATGACAATCCGTGCATTCTCAACGCGGTACACGAGTCGGTAGCCGGCTCCGCGCAATTTGATCTTGTAGAAATCCGTCTTCCCGTGAAGCGCATCTCCTGGCTCTCGTGGCCCGGCCTGCCGTTCTTGGAGCTTTCAAAAGAATTGGAGGTGGGTGGTGCCGTCGAGCTTCCGCAGTTCTTTTAGAGTCTTTGGATCCCACTCAACTCCGTACTCAACGGCCATTGGCGATATCTACCTCGGCCTCTCCGATGAGACCGTTGAGAGATACTCGAATGGGTGTTTCGTCGGCGTCAGAAAAGGGAGGAAACGGGACGGAAAAAAGGGAAAGGGGACAAGGGGAAAGGGACAGATTTATTTTTGCTGTGTGTCCCGTCTCAAGAGATCTAGAAGGCTTTGACTGTTAACCTCTCCCAGCTGAGGAGAGGTAGACAATGCTCCTTTAGAAAGCGCACTGATGTCGCTAGAATCTGGAATGTGTATCACCCCATACCGAGCACTGGAGGCAATCATGGCTGGATCTGAAAAAAAAGCGCTCTCTGAAGAAGCTATCCAGAACCTGGAAGTTCAGATCCCGGACGTGGCAGCGGGCGCTACCCATGCAGCTTTTGTCCGCGCCCTTGCAGCTGGGCACACGGTGCTCATGGTTGAGGGAGCCCACCTGGTTGAGTCGAAGGCTGACGGCAGCATCCGTGTAGTGGGTGAAGCTAAGCCTCGCCGTAAGGTGACTGTCGGAGAAGTCGTCAAAGTTCGTCGTCTCAGTGTCTATGCCTAGGTTGCGGGTGTTTGCCGGTCCTAATGGTTCCGGTAAGAGCACCATCAAGGACCAGATCCCCTCAAATCTCATTTGCACCTAACGGTACTGATCTTCAGTTCCACGAAGAAGAAATACCTGACTGGTTTATGAATACGTATGTAGACCAAGTCCTATAAGTTAACGCTCTGTAAGTGATAACCTACAAGTTCTTCTAAAGATTTGGATACTGTTATGACAAGCTGTTTGAGGACGCTCGGAGCTCGCCTCGCTAACAGTGTAGTGGTCCCCGCCGCTTGGATATCGGGGCTTGCGACGATAGGACTCTTGTGGGGCATGATAGAGTTTTCGTCCGGTAAGCTTACAGTCGAAGGACGCCAGCTCTTCCTGGCTTCTGTTTCTATTTTTTGCCTCGCCATATGGCACTTGATACGGCGCAAGAGACGAGCAAAGGCGCTTGTAGCATCCATCAACCTAAAAGAAGGCCTGAGCCTTGACGATACTCAGTTGCTCGGCTTTCCAAACCCTCTATTTTTTGCCTTTGACCCTTCCAACAAAAAACTTGCTCAATGCCAAAGCGCCACCGGCGATTATCAAGTTCGAGATTTCACCTGGGTAACAGGCTGGCAGTGTGAGTGGAAACAGATTGACACCAGGGTGTCGGGCGGGGTTCTTCAAATAGTCGATGGGGCGGGCATGAGTGTTCCAGCCGACGAGATTCGGCGTAGATTCATAGGATTCTCAGTGGTTTTGACGGTTGCCGATACAAGTCATCCCCTCCGTCGTTTTCCAATGAGCCGGAGCGCAGCCGAAGGGTGGTGTGCCCGGTGCAATGTGCTTTTCAAGTGCTGAACCCGAAGCATCACACCCGAAAAAAGCGAGAAAGGGCAGATTTGTTTTCGCTTCGTTGCGCTGCGGGCTTCCATCGAATGGATTCGCTTGGATGAACTAGCTGCACGATTGGAAATAATCCGTTTCCTTTTTCCGCTTTTTCCGTCCTTTTTCCGTCTAAGATATTCTCCGAATAATTTCGCAATTGACTCTAGGGGAACGGGTATGCGCGAGTCAGATGCCCTGTGCGACGAAGCAGTGGATGCTCAATGGGCGCGAGAGGACGTACTGGCACGCCACTTGAAGCCGCTTCTAGATCTCTACGACCTCAAATGGCGTGGCCATGGGCACATTTATGTCGATCATCAAGAGCATAACGTTCTTGCCGCGAGTATGGTTCTGGTTGAACTGGGTAGCATTCTAGGGGTGCCTTCTGCAGTGGTCCGGGCTAGGCTGATCGAGTTGGGATGGTTAAGAGATGTTCGCGATACTCAGCCCAACCCGAATGAGGTCAAGCGTGTAGAGCTATTGCATAGAATCACGAGCGACCGAGAGGTCGATTGCTCTGAATGCGACGATGAATTTGATGAGGATTAGTCCTACAATGCGGCCTGCCTTGGTAATGAGGTTGTATGCAACCGGAACACTTTGATCTATCCACGCCTCTTTTCCTTCCCATCACGGAAGAAACCTGCGCAGGTTTGCTCGAAGGCTCCCAGGAGGCTCTCGACGTACTGACAGATCCGGAGCTGGCCGCAATGCTGGTCATCCAGAACCTTGTACAGGTCACCGAAAAGGATCTTACCCCGACAGCCGTCGAGCGAATTCTTGTCAAGCTGTTGGATTGGGCAGCGGACGCACCTAGCCTGACAAAGTCTAAGTTGCTGCCAGAGGCAAAACGTTTATTCGACCGCCGTAAACTATATTTTGGCATCGAAACGATCAAGAAATCGAATCTACGCTTCCTGCTCGCCGATGAAGTCATTGCTCAGAAATACCTGTTGTCCAGCGGTAGGTGGGACGTCGACTATAAGTATCGCCATGTCCGCTACCATCATCCCTTCCAGAGGCAGATGGTTACCACCTGTCACGATGAACGCTGGTTGAGTGGCGCACAGGATCATCTTGTTAGGACTTTTAGAGCCAATCTGGACGAGCACCTGCATGTGCAAGGCTACGCGGGAATTGGTAAAAGCCACCTGATGGGTGCGTTGGTTGAATGCTTGCAGCCGAAGACTACGCTGGTACTGGCGCACACCGAGGAAAAGCTTGCGACCCTACGCAAGCGAATGAAAAACAACAGCAGTGAACCGACCTGCAGCACTTTTCGCAAGTTTGCATCGGTACTTCTTCAACGCCGAATCGTTCATCCAGTAAATGAAGGAGGAGGGCCAAGCAAGCAAATGCTCGCCCAACAGCTGAATATCGTCGGGCTGGGATCGCACGATACACCGGCGACTATGGATATTTGCTTGAGAATGTTGGAGCTCTATTGCCGGTCGCGGGACTACACCTTGTCGGCTAAACACATGCCTGCTCTACACAAGTTGCTATCCAAAACCGATGCTATGGTGCTGCTGGAATATTCGAGTCGGCTATGGACATACATTCAAGCAAATCCAGAGTGGGGACGCCGCACTGGCTTCGAAGTGTTACTGATGATCAAGTGTGCCAGTCTGGAAGGTTGCGTGGTGTCGCCTCGCTATTCGCATGTGCTTATCGACGAGAGCCAAGATGTTCCAGCTTCCTTGCTTCAGATTCTAGAGCGCGGACGTCAGGTGCTGGTTACCTTGGGGGACGAGTACCAGCATGCAGAAAGCGATGTTGTCGCCCGTGGGCAATCGGTTCGGCAGAGCACCATTGGCTTCTCAGTGCGCTCTGGTCGTAACATCGAGCGCTTGGTCAATCCCTTGATCTCCCGGCATTCAAGAAAGACCAAGGAGCCTTTCGAAGGTGCTCGCCATGCAGACGTCGGCATTGAGGAGTATCCTGAGGCATTCGTACCGCCAGAGGAGTGCGTTGTGCTCACGGCTTCTTTGTGGGACACCATGAAGTGGGTTATCCAATTGCGCGACCTGAGATGCCCATTTAGTTTTTACTCTAGCAAGGAGCAGAAGGACCTTTGGCGTTTCATGACCACTGCCATCGGTTTGTTCAATCCGCGCTTTCACCAACTGGGTGAGGAAGCAGCGCATCCATATTTCAATGAGTGGACGCATTGGCAACAGGTGCGAGAAGCGAACCAGTACGACGACTCCTTTCTATGGTTAGAGGCCGAACTGGAAAAGGGTTTTAGAGTGGCAGACGTCACTCAAATGAGCACTCTAGTAGGTCAGCCTGGCAAAAGCTGCATGTTGATGAGAGCAGAAGAGGCAGGGGGTATGGAGTTTGATTATGTGCTCCTGACCCCGGGGTTGCTCACAACGTCGATGTTTAAGGACGCCTATGAATTTGATCGGCGGATCTGTGCTGTCTACATCGCCATATCCCGAGCTAAGCGGAGGCTTTATGTTCCTTACAAAGTACATGACTGGATTGTACATCACGACACTCAGAAGTTTCGCGAAGTCTTTGCTCGTTGATAACGTCGTTGAATCTAATGCAACATTCTGGGCAGGATTCGCTTGGTTGGATCGGGAGCCGGCAGAAAATACACCCCTTTTTCCGTCCCGTTCATATGCCAGCAAGCGGCACCAACTGGATCAGCTAAAACAATACCTCAGGACATAGGCGCCTCGACATTGATTGGCGCCTTTTCGTTTTCAGCCGCGTTGCTCCAAATCCTCGTCGTGAGTAGGGCCCAGGTTTTCATGTTTCAGCCTCGCAAGGCTAAAAGCATCCCAACCAAGGCTGCTGAGGCGTTCAGAACTTTCACTGAGCCACCAAAACTCATTGTCGTCACCGTCTAGAACTACGGTTGCGATCTTTGGTGGAACGGCGGCGTACTCCTGTGCCAGCCCAGTTGGCAGGCTCAATTCATCCAAGCCTTTATTTGCAAGATGCACAAGGTAACGGGTGGCCGTCGGCTCTTGAATTTGGCGAATCAACAATCTGGTTGGGTTCTGGCTCATTACCTTAATATCAACGTAGAGCTCAAGAGCATCCAAGGCGCGTTCGACCTGATCCATTCTGGAGGTGTGGAGAAAGTCGACCAAGCGATCGCCTTGGGCCTGATGCACGCCGAGCAGCCGGCACAAGTCGGCCTTTCGCATATCTCGTTCCATCATGGTGTTCCAAAGCGCAATCTTCGCCACAGTCACCGCAGGTAGATGGACGACGTGTTCGCCTTCCAGCGGGTCCGACGCGGGCGGAATCGAGCGGCGCTCATCGACGTAGATGGAGAGGGTGGATTCAATCCCGTCCAGGGCTTCGCGGATTGCGTGCTCCCGGTCATCCCCGTAGCTGTTCAGCTCTGGCAAATCACGGCAGAACACGGCAACGCCTGGGGCGCGACCGTCCTGTTCGAATCGGATTGGATAGTCGTACATGGTCATTCCTTGAAGATAATCGTCAGCGCTCAGGTGTGGGGAAAAGGCTCTCCAGAGCCCAGTTGTTTATTGTTCGCCTTACCGGTCGGTCCGGCCTTTCCTTGGAGCCGTGATCCGCGAGATAGATCTGTCGCGGTGGGCGGACTTTGAAGGGGCTTCCCTTGCCTGCTTCGAAGGTCACCCTTCGGGTCTTCACCATTGTCTGAGCTCGCAGAAATTCATCACTTCGCTTGGTTGTTTGGATAAGCCACTCTACAACATTTCTGTTGTAACGATACAACATTTTTGTATTGTTGGTTTCGGGCAGTGCCCAGACTATGCAGGCTATTTTTCTTTCTTGAGTGACGATGGATGCTGCTGATCTAGGCACGCTTCGCGTCGGAAAACGGGGAAGGAAAACGGGGGACAGACCACAATTATGAGGCGGGCGGATCACAGATAAACTCAAATCGTGGATCATCGCCGGTTTCTAGGGCGCGTACCTTTAGTAGCGCACAAAGAAAAGCCCGGCTGGGGAGGCCGAGCTGAAAGGGTTTCACTAGGAGCGGAGATGACCATAGGCGTTCGGCTGTGAAAGGGATGTGAAGATTGCGTTCAGTTCGAGTTTTAAAACCGTGATCTGTCCCAAGTTTCCGCTGTGCACTGTTGGAGGCTGGGCTGTGATTGAAGGCTGATCGGGATCGCCTTTCACTTGCGCGTGGTTCTGGCATGAGCAACGTAACCCGCCTACACCATGCGCTTCCTTTGAGCCAGCACATCAAACAAGGCCGTGACGGATCTTGACGTTGCTGCTGCCAAGGCCATCGTGCCGGATTGCCTTAAGGGCTGGTGGTGGCAATCCTTCACGGACAGGCTCACGCCCAGGCGTACGAAATAGTGGCTCGGAACGCTGGTCCAGACAGGTGTATAGCCTGTTACGGTTTTCGCACCGCTTCAATGAGCGCAGAGATCGGATCGGGCTTGTCATTCATACGTGTATCGGAGCCTGCCTCAAATATAACCTCAGCACTTATGAGTAACTGGTCGTTGAGTGTGAGCTTGCAAAAAGTGACACGGGGCTTAGAGCTAGAGGTTTGATTCAGCGGGTCGCATTTGAGAAAGCCCACATGGCCTTTAAGGGGCACCTTCGTTCCCGCGATAGCGTCACTGAGCTGAAACTGAGGCGGCATCCGATTTCCTAGGCCTGCCCATATTTGAGGTTGATCATCAAAGGAAAAGCCCGAATGGGATCTTCCGCATAGATTCACGCCGGTACGCTTACCGTCAATGATCTGCGCGTCCCAGTAGCATACATACTGTCTGGTTACGACGACGATCTTCCCGGGGCCGTAATTAACCTTTGTCTCTTTTGGATAGCTGGCGCACCCACTCAGA
Organism: Pseudomonas sp. Z1-12; assembly: GCF_051132015.1. NCBI lineage: Bacteria > Pseudomonadati > Pseudomonadota > Gammaproteobacteria > Pseudomonadales > Pseudomonadaceae > Pseudomonas > Pseudomonas sp. Z1-12. Next base: position 4,554,171 of record NZ_CP071647.1, on the reverse strand, counting down.
GCTAATGCGGCAAAAACGGATACTGCTGTGAGACGGTTAGGAACGAATTTCACTGGCCAGCTACCTTGCTATTAAATGGCGCCAGTAATACCGGCAAATAGCCACTGTTGCAAGCATGAGCTGATGATGGACAGGTCATGCCCTTCGTCGTCGCTGGTTGAATGAATGTCTCCAGTCAGGCGCCGCCATCCCGCGACCGATGGTGGCAATTTGGTTTGATTTGGGGTTGAATGCTGCGTTCATTCCACACGATCTGGATGCGGATATGTCGAAAGCTCGGGCGCTACGGGCCTTAGCAATTGCCCTGGTAATTACTGCCACAGGCGGCTGTATCTCCTACACTGAAAAAGCAGCTGAAGGATTAACGGATTCTGACGTTGCGCGTATTGGCCTAACCGACAAGTCGCTGTTCATTGCCACAGTTGACGGCCGGAAAACCAATTTCGCACTCGCTACCCAAACAGAATATCGACTCACTTCCGGTAGGCATCGACTGGAACTCAGGTATTGGGTCGGCACTACCAGTTCTTTGGATCGAAAGCTTCGAGACGTTAATCTTGTCGCTGGTCGCTTATACAAGCTTACAACCGCCCCCAGTGACACTTGGTGGGACATGATCATTGTCGATACGAGCACCGGGGAACGAGTGGATGAGCACGTTCCGCCCCGTTAACCCCCCTTGTGCTTGGCTTAATCTAGTCTGCGAGGCTCAACGGGCATGAACCGTATGCTTATTTGAAAGGCGTCCTTGCGCGCCTGCCGACGCAGCGAGCAAGTGAGATTACGTAACTGCGGCCGCATAGCTGGAATCCCGCCTAATAACGTAAGCTGGGATGTACGGATACTTACGTTGAAACTCCACATGGAAGACTTGGAATGACTCGAATTATTGAAATCCTGATGTACACCTTAAAGCCAGGATCGGGATTGGACTTTCATCAAGTAATGCAAAATGTAAGTGTTCCGCTTCACCTGGAAGCTGGCATAGATGTCGTTTCTTATGGCGGCTCATTACATGATTGTGATAGCTATCACCTGATTCGCTCCTATGAAAGCGAGAGCCATCGCCAAGTATCTCAAGATGCTTTTTACGCAAGTGCTGCCTGGAAACAGGGCCCGAGAGAAGACATTATCAGTCGGATTGAGATCAGTACAACGACAGTTATGGCGTTCTCTCAAGACGCAATTGATGCCATCAAAGCTTCCGTAAATCTATCTAGCGTCCAAGCTCGATCAGCGTAGCTGACATCGATAAAGGCAGACCCCGTAGCCTGCGGGCATCAGGAAGATGTGTTGGCCGGACGGTTACGTCCAGGCAGCAGCAAGGAGACGTTTGAATGAAATTCTCTCGGAATGGATCGGTACCAGAGGGAAAACGGGGACTGACCACGATTGTGATACGGTCCGATTACCAGCTCAAATCGTGGTCTGTCCTCGATTTTCCGGTTTTCTGCGATTTTCCCTCCGATTTTCCCTGCCTGGGTTCGGTGCCATCAGGGATAATCGCCCCAACAACCACAGGGAGAGGGATGCAGCATGACCTACAATCTTATCGACATAGGCAAACATCCAGAAGAGCCTTTAAATATTCATATGTTGCTCCCTCTTCCGGCAAATACCCCATTTGGAAATTTCCAACTCAAGTGGATGGATATGATGTCGAGACTCAACGAAGCAAATCGGCAGATTATCGTAAGTCATGATACGTGGGAGGCAACAGTTGGGGGTGACATAGAAGACAGTATGAAAGATGTTTTCAACAGACACCGCTTCTCAACGGAATACGCAGTAACTGGGATGCGAAGGGTTGCGGATGAGCTTGTAGGCTTGGTCTGGTGTTTGGAAAGACTAGAAATCACCGGAGAGTATCCGAAGAAAATCAAGATCGATAGCATTGGAGCAGTCAAAGAGTCTTATAACGGACCGAGTGGCCTTATTAAGCGTCATCACGGGCTGATAAAATTATTGAATGAACTTTCCAACACATTCAAGCATTCGTTCATTCAGTCAGATCTGGCAAGAGTGGGGCAAGATGAGCCATTAGTGTTAGCGTTGAACCTCAAGGGCGCAGACCATAGGAATGAGCCAGTATTCTACACAGTGAGGATGTCAGAACTGGTACGTTGCTACACTCAGTTCTTCCATGAGTGTCGTGAATGGCTCAACCAAAACTGCATGTCTCGAAACCAGCAGCACCAATGACATGGCTCTATCAGGATGAGGATTCCATGGCCATCCGGACACCCATTCCACCAACATCCGGACACTGATTCCGCGGCCATTCGGACACTTTCAGGCAGGCAGCAACGCAGGATATTCACTACCATCGATCTCTTTTATCGAAGCGAAGAGGTCGTCGTGGAGCGTTTATCTATGCGTAAAATCCGAGAGGTACTACGCCTAAAGTTCGACGCCGGCCTGTCCGTGCGCAAGATCGCCGCCAGCTTGTCCATCGGCCATTCGAGTGCAGGAGATTACCTTTGCCGGTTCGCCGCTAGTGGGCTTCAGTGGCCCATCGATATTTCTGATGCGGAGCTGAATCGACGGCTGTTTTTCCACCGGCAGTGTCTGGGCCCACCGATCAGCGCCCGATGCCTGACTGGGCGTGGGTACACGCCGAGTTGCGCCGCCCCGGCGTAACTCTGGCCTTGCTCTGGCAGGAATATGCAAGGCTTCCAGTACAGCTGGTTCTGCGAGCACTACCGCCTATGGGTCGCCAAGGTCGACGTGGTCATGCGCCAGGGGAAAGCGGGGACAGACCACGATTATGAGACTGGCCGATTATAGGCGGACCAAAATTGTGGTCTGTCCCCCTCGGTTCTCCTCGACTCCGTACTCAACGGCCATTGGCGATGTCTGCCTCGGCCTCGCCGATGAGATCGTCGAGAGATACTCGAACGGGTGTTTCGCTGGCATCGAGCCGTGCCTTGACCAAGTGAACCAGTTCCAGTTCGTCCAGGCGCTCAACCATCGCCTCGTACACGTTGGCAGGGACCATGTAGCCCATAACGCGGTTGTGATTCAGCACTGCCACGGGCAAGCCATTGGCGCCGCTCAGGACGGCAGAGGGGTTCTTCTTGAGTTCGGATACGCTGACGGCCACATCGGCCAGAATATTTTGCATAGATAAGGCTCCTATATAGGTCGTTATTTTGGTCTTTTACTGCTGTGTAGGGAAGCGTTCAGCGTTCCAATCCCTCGTTCAAAGGTTGGATGGAACTTGGCGCCGGACGTTTTTGTTTCGGAAAAAGGGAGATATTTATTTTTTGCGTCTGCCTGAAAGCCATCTGTCGATGGAGTCGCTTGGATCAACTGGCAGCCGGCTAGAAAATAAAGCTGTTCCTTTTTTCTCAATGACCGGCGGTGGCAATTTGGTTTAGGTTGGGGTATGACGGATGACCGGCATGGGCCGGCTTGAGGATAAGTCGATGCTTTATCGGGGCGAGTGCAGGGCTGTGCATGACTCAAACAATGGAAAGATTTTTCCCAAGAATATGAATGGTGAAACAGAGGTTGTTGCACGGAGGGATGGACGAATCCGTTATGACGGGCGCTTCACACACGGGCCAACCGAAGCCAACAGGGTTGCAGCGCACCAGATCGAAACGGGACTTTATGGCGGCTGCTCCGTTTCCACTACACGCTCACACGATGAAGCTAAACGATTCGCTTTGTATGCTGATGACCAAGGCGTTGTCTACTGGATTGACGATAGTAAATTCGAGGCGCATGGCGTTCTAGCGATAGAGCCAGAAAATCCAGAGATCCCGAGTGAACAGGAAGTAACCATTCGCGCTGGCGACGGCGGAGAAATTCCTGCTGCACTGATCGTTCGTGTTGAACTAGTGGAGCGAAGCTGACCCGCCTACTAACCCCTGGATGAATTGGAGGCAGGGGGAAAAGGGGCGAAAAAGGGGGGAGCGTCTGCCCCTTCGCTACGGCTTATGAGGACTCAAACGAGCGCCGCGAAAGGCATTGACGCAAATTCCTACACAAACCTCGGAAGCTAACGCATTGCAGCATCTAGGTAGGCGACTTATTGTCTCTATATCGCCCAGATGGCGATTCGGGTTTGGCGACTCGATTGAATGAAGCGCAGAAGCTCCTGCTCCTTATCAATTGAAGAGGTACTACTCATGACCCGATACATGCCCATCACCGGCATCGACTGTATCCCCGCAACCCTGCTCATCGACACCGAAGCGCCTCTGGACGTCCTTTTCGAAACCGCCGATTACCGCATCCGCACGGTGACCCAAGTCCTGGAAAATATCGCGTTTCGCTCGGACATCAGCTCAGACACCGTGGTGCTCACTGATTTTTGTAAATTGCTGACCACATCGTTACGCGATGGTTGTGATGTCATGGATGTGATCGGAAGACGATTGCGGGCGCAGGTGGCGGAATAATGAAAACGGGCGACTAATCAGTCGCCCGTTTTCATAAAGCTTGGGAAAAAATTCAAGAGGGCAGGGCATGTGTCCCGATTGTTTGCAGGGTACGGGTAAAGAAGAGGCCAAGCCAAAAAATAAGGAAAGGCACCCATACTCAGGCAGGCGAATGTTCAGCTCCATGCCCAGGCTGCGCATCAAGATCAATGCCTAGCGCTTGAATGACTTTGAGTACGGTATCGAATCTCGGCTTTGATCCAGGTGCGAATGCCTTCTACAAGCTTTCTCGGCCCCTGCCAGAGTCTTTAGCGATCTGCGCCATGCCTCGGGCCTTGGCGACATAACCGATCGCTAGGAGAAACTCCTCGTTATCACCATCAGCCAACACTTGAGAAAGGTATTCACTGATGGCTTCGTCGCTATCGAGTAGTGCCGCCATGTCAAATGTCGTCAGGTGTTGGCTCATGTTCAAATCTCCTTGCCAATTTCTTCGCTTAAAACCTTGGACTGTCCCCAGTCTTTTGTCCTCAGTCTCTGCGGTTTGTCTGTAAAACCGCGCCTCCCATTTTTAGGGCGGCTTCGCCACCCAGCGGGAGCAAGCTCCCTCGCCACAGGGTTTTTGGTGTCTCGCCTCAGGCAGCCAAAGGCCAACCAATGCGCGCTGCACGGCGCAGGCTCGCCTTAACAACCAAACGATGAAATGGCGCAATTACGAAGATGTAGGCCCGGCCCAGACGGTTGTGGCACTGCACCACGGTTGAAAAAACCAGTTGGCGACTACCTTCCTGCTCTACCTCTCCAGAACACAGGATCGATATGCGGAAGTCGAGGTGCTTGTCGTCCTCTCCCAACACGATTTCAGTCTGGTCGGTGCTGTAGACCTTGAAGATTTGAATCCGATGAGCAAGTGTCGCCAGATGCCTGGCTGTCTTGAGCCCAAAACAGCCAACGACAGTGTCTCGGACTTTCATGAGCCATCCGATCCAGGATGGCTGGTGGGAAAGGATGAATCGAGCGAGCACTTCTGGATCGCTGGACGTGCCCGCTGGGAGTCGAATCGCAAAAGCGTCCGCCAGGTTCGTCGACTTGTAAAGGTGGGTGACGCCGGACCTCGAGGGGACCGGCACAGACATAATGAGCTCAAATTCTCGGGGCATCGGGGATCTCTTCCTGAGTGCTAACTACCAATTAGATGACATGCCATGTCGCGTTTCTTGTTGGGAGGCGGCCACTTCTCCTTGTCGGATACTGAGCCCGATCAGCGCATCATACAGCGCCTGCTGCCCAGCGGGCAGAACAGGGAGCAGCGTCGCACGGCGCTTGTCGGCATCGAACCAGGATTCAACCAACCATCCCACCAGGTAGAGCGCCGAAAGGCATCCGCCAGCGGTTGCGACGTTGCCCTGGCATACAAGAGGCTGGTCCACGGGCTCAAGTCCCAGGGCTTGCAAGCCCGATCGTGCATCCGGGTGTGTCGTTGCTCGGCCGCTGAGCAGCCCAAGCCGTTGGAGAATGAAAGCGCCGGCGCAGATGGAGCCGATTCGCTGGCGTCTGGGGTCAAGTTCAAACGACGGCAGGAAATCCGGGGAGGCCAGTGCGGCGGGTATTCCTTCCTTGCCGCTGGCGAACAATACCGCGTCGGCACTATTGGCCTCGGAAAGCGGACCGTGCACCGAAACAGGCAGGCCATGTGCCGATCGTACGACAGGGCTGGAACCTAATATTCGTACGTGCCAGTCCTCGGTGTTGCGGCCTAAGATGTCCCACATCAGGAATAGGTCGATATCGGTGAATTGGTCGAAAGCAACCAGGACGATTTTCTTCAAGGCGAGCTCCATGAAAAGTGCTGGCGTGCAAAACGCAACGGCCATCTTTGCCGGCGTTCGCAGGGTATCTATCGGTTGCGCGCCATACACAGCCTGTATGGCGATAAATAAGGAGCGAAATAACGGATGGAAAAACTAACGCGTCACCATTGGATCGCGGCAGGTTTCGAGGCCCTCGATCAGACAGGGCATATTGGCGTGTCAGCCGAGAGTCTATCGCGCCGATTGAATGTGACCCGCGGATCGTTCTATCACCATTTCCGTAATCGCGAAGACTTTGTCCGCACCTTGCTGGCCGCTTGGGAAGAAGACTACACGGAGCGCATGCTCGCTTTTGCGGCCCAGGGTCGTAGCGCGGGCGAAATCTTGAAACGCTACTTGAGTGTTGCCGCTGAGAAACAACCTGGGCGAGAAGTGTCCATCCGAGCCTGGTCGCTGCACGATCCGTTGGTAGGCGAGGTTCAGCAGCGTGTTGACGCACGACGATTGGACTTCGCGATACGGACGTGTCGTCGTTTGGCCCATAGGCCAGGCGAAGCAGAAGTGATGGGGCAGGTGGCCCACCTGTGCCTGATTGGGGGGCAACAGGCGGGGCTGCGGCGTGATGCCGCTCGCTTCAACCGTTTCGTGCATCGAGCCTTTTCGCTTTTCGAAGGGGTTCTTCCACCGTGGCGGTCCAGGTCGTAAGAAGAAATGAGCAGGGGAGTGCCTGACCTGATAGCGTCGTGGAAAAGGGCCATGAATGGGCCGCGAATGGGCAAACCGTGTGTTCCGATGTCTATTCGGAATGAGGACCGATAATGCCGTACAACTACACGAACGGCCGCTACCTGGTCTTCAAAGGCCGGGGCAGCGATGGGGCGCCCTTGGGCCGGCTTCATCAGGACGGAATAGTTCGAAATCTTCAGGGTGAGCCGCTGTATTACGTAAACACGGACGAACATGCGTTCGTTTCGGTCGATTTTATCTTTCAAGGCGGTATACAAAAATGTAGCGGCACGTTTTATGTGCTCGGCGACAAAGTTCTTTTCACATTTTCCGAGATGACGGTCAAGCCACAGGGAAACGAGACCGAGGAGGAGGCGCTTCACAGGGAATTCAAAAAAAGGGCGTTAAGTTTGGCAGGGCAGATCGTCCAGGCGAAAAATGAGATGGTGCAGGCACGCCTGGATATGGCCTGGTCCAATTTAAATCTTTTCCGCCGTTTTCGTGCCTTCTTGACGAGCCGAGCCCGTAGGGAGCGAACATCACCAGGGTGGCGTTACAGTGGGTTGGAAAGTGGTCATGAGCTCAAATCGAATGTCTCTTCATCGTCACTCGCGACAATGGTTTTGTGGGCTGCGGATGCAAGGAAAACGCGGGCAGACCACGATTATGAGGCGGTCCGATTACACATAAACTCAAATCGCGGTCTGTCCTCAGCCTTCTGGTGTCCGCCGTTTGAGGTGGGTTCTATAGCTGCACTTGCAGGAAGTCCTCGTCGTAACTCGCGCTGGGAAAACATCCAGTCAATCTATACGCCGCGTTTTGCCCGGACACTCGTCAAATTGATTGGGAATTAAATGAAACAGGTAGTGTTGGCACTTTCGCTGGTCACATTGGCAGCCTGTATGCCTTATCAATCTGTGAGCTCGCCAGATCCAAATTGGATGCGTCTGGGTGGATATGAACCTGAAGGCTATCCGAGGACGTTTGTCGAGAACCTAAGCGGCGATTGCTCTTTGGTTACCGAGTCATGGTCTGACAGTAGAATCAACGGTCGTATTCTGTGGAAGAAGCGGCAGTCTCGAGAGCCTGTTGCCTGTCCGTAGGCGCCTGTGTAAGGGCTGACTTCGCGTCGGGAAGAGGGGACAACCCACGATTTGAGACCGCCAGATTAATGTACGCAATATCGAGGGCTGTCCCAGTTGTTCTGACTCCCGCCCTTGGCTCGTAGCAGCGAAGCAATGGTGCTAAATTCTGGGCGTCCAGCGTGTGGGCCCATCTGGCTCGGCGGGGATATTTAACGCCTCTCTCAACCGATTTTGTGGATATGGAAATTCAATGAACACACCTAAGCTTTCGATTGCGCTGTCCTGTGCTGTTGCAGTTTTGATGTTGAGCGGATGCGCTGCCTCTGTAAAAAGCGGCGGAACTGAAACGCTCGTCATTCAGGAGTCAGCCAAGCAGAACCTGGTTGTAAACTTTGAGGGAAATAGCAAGGTTCAACAAAACGAGGACTGGCCTCGCTTGAAGCGAGAGTGGAATGACGCTCTGCAAGTCGAAGCAACTCGCGCCGGCTACAGACTTACAGAGGCTCAGGCGTCAAGCCAAGAGGGTAAGGAGGGTGTCGGTATCAAGATCAACGTGACCAATTTCCGTTACCTGACTCCAGGCGCTCGCTACGGAGCAGGGGTCATGGTGGGAAATGCATGGGTCAATTCCAGTGCCGATTACTCGGACCTGAAATCAGGCCGCCTGATTGGAACTCGCACCTATGACACCTCCTCGTCGGCTTGGGAAGGCGTTATGTCGGCCATGACCCAAGAGCAGGTTCAGGCTATTTCTCAGAAAATCATAAGTGACATCAAGAGCGCAAAAGCCAAGTAGTGCGATCTTGGGTTACCCGTGCCGGTTAACCGGAGCGGGTAGCATCATGAGTGGGACAAAGTAAAGCGGTTTGCGGAAGAGCACGGATGAGTCAATGGAAAACACAGGGATTCTGGAGCAAGGCGTGGCTCTATGCGCTGTTGGTATTTCTAGCAGCGTTTACCTTTTACTCCGATGCGACCTGGTTGGGCGACGGCTCATCCGCACGCAAGCGGGTCTTCAGCCCCGGCTTCATCGCGTTCTGCACGTTGGTGGCTGTGTTTGAACTGATGATGTTGAATCACTTCTATAGTGCGAGTGGATGAGGTTCTCCCTATCTCCTGCCTGGCGGCATCCCTCCAGCTTCACTCAATCTAGCCTCGGGACTTTCCTTTAAATTGATATGAAGCAACGCGCCCGAGGACGATTGATCAATGCCCAAGAAACTTCAGGAAAGTAAAACAGCAACGGCTGCTGACATCGAGCGCTCTATCCAGGCACTGAACAAAATGGCTGAACGCCTCTGGGGCGACGGTCGGGAAGCTGAGGCGAAAGCCTTGCTTGATGCCTTGGATGCTTTAAACAGAGCGCTCGACAGGATAAGGATTGGGGAGAGTCGCAGAATTCTTCATTAATGCTTAAGGGGGGAATGGGGACGCTCACGATATGAATCGAGCCGATTACACGAGGCCAAAATCGTGGTCGGTCCCCGGCTACGGGGACTGAAACTGATGCAGCGCCACCATCATCGCAATCACCACAGCAGCAATTCCTAATCCCATCGTCCAGTTCGACTCGGGTGTATCCTTGAACCACATACCTTTACTCGGGTAACGCCCCAAGCTGATCAACTTGACTATTGGCCAGCCGATTGGAAAGAAAATAGCCCGCCCCACAGGTTCGAGAACGAATTCCACTAATGCGTCCAACATCGTAGCTCCCCCTCGCATATGCGCTCCTTGGTAAGCGTATCGCAAGTACGCCTTGCGTAGTAAAACGGACGCCCACTTACGCGACGGGCTGATTGCAGGTGAGCTCAAATCGTGGCCTGTCTCCGATTTTAGTCACGCCCGCTCGTTCAATGGCCATCGCGATTACGCTGCCGCCACTCGTCAACGACCTCTCCAAGCGTCTTAGGGACGCCATCACGTATCCAGGCCATAAAGCCTCTATCAAATTTAAACTTCACACCGCAGTGCTCCACCATGAATCTACGTACGTTCTGTGTGTTTCGATAATCCTTGCAAACTGGCGTATCTCTTGTGAGCTGGTCACTGTGCCAATTAAAACTCATGGGGCGGGCTCCGTACTGGATGGTCAGACCTATAAATCCATGACATCGGATGCTTGGCGTCTTGCAAGGGGTATCCACACGTCCACGTAACCCATCCCTCGGGAAGGTTCGAAATCCGGACTGTACTGCTCGAACTCAGGCGCGTCGGCGAGCTCGTATTCGGATTCAGGCAGCCAGTGATTGAAAATGGTGAAGAACGTCTGATGGATCGTCGAGATATGGCCTTGGTGTCGAAACACGCCATAGTTTTGCTGCGGCACCCTGAAATAACAAAAAGCCGGAGGAAGACTGTCGATGCAGGACACCTCTGTGCCGGCAATGTACTCAAAACTACCGTCCAGTCCAGGGTTACAGCACAGGCCATAGCTCCAGTTGTTCACCTGATCGGGGACCCGTCCCAGGTAGGGGGAGAACGCTTGCCACAAACCGACGATGCCTTCGTTCTTATCGAAGGTATAACGATCCCCCATACCTGCGATGAAAAACGCTGCCCTGGTTTCAAAGCGAGGTTCGGAGAGTGTTATGAGCTTCCTTTCTTTCATACGTAACGGCTCCACTAGCGAGAGATGTTCATCCTCGTTTCCACGCACCTGCTTCGGCGTGACTCCAAACAGATCGCAGAAGGCGCGAGTAAAGGCTTCATGGGAACCGTAGCCGGCATCCAGCGCTACTTGCAGAATGTCCGGCGCACCTCGACGCAAGGCCAGTGCTGCTTGGCTCAACCGCCGAGCACGGATGTACCGCATCACCGACCAGCCCGTCGACAACGCAAACAAACGGGCCAAGGCAAAGGGAGACAGGTTGCAATGGCGCGCGACACGTCCCAGATCGAGTTGGGATCCCAGCTCCAACTCGATGTACCACAGGGCCCTCTCGATATTCAGCATGACGATCTCCATGAATGCTGAAAGCGACGTTATCAAATGCATGGGGAGAACATTTGATCGTTCTTGCGGTTTTTGCTTTCTACTGCCGTATAACGGGCTGCTGCCTACACTGGATTAACTCATTCATTCAAGGAACTGGAATGCTCATTGTTTTCAGCGGCCTGCCCGGCACCGGAAAAACGACTATCGCCCATGATCTCGCCGCTACGACAGGCGCCGTGTACCTGCGGATCGATACGATTGAACAGGCGATTCGGAACTCGGGGGCGCTTGCGCAAGATGTGGGGCGCAGTGGTTACATGGTCGCCAATGAGCTGGCCCTGAGTAATCTTCGTTTGGGCCGCACGGTTGTCGTTGATTGTGTCAATCCGGTCATCGAAAGCCGAACCGCGTGGAGCGAAGTTGCCTCACGGGCGGGTAGTCGGTTGGTAAATATCCAAGTGATTTGCTCCGATAAACATGAACATCAGCGCAGGGTAGAAACGAGGGAAGGTGACATTCCCGGGCTGACGCCACCTACCTGGCAATCTGTACTGGATCATGAATATGAGCCATGGGACGAAGCTCCGTTTTGCATAGACGCAGCCATGGCCTCTCCGGCGCAAGCAGTCTCGATGATCATCAATCGATTTCTGTCCAGGGAGTAGGATTGGGACCGGTAGAAGGTTGGCTTCCTCCGTAAACGAGAGGCGGGGCAGACCATGGTTATGAGGCTGGCGTGTCATAGGTGAACTGGCCAGGGTGCTCCGTCCGCAGTTTCTTAATGTCAGCAAACACTGCCGCCGCGCTCGTTGGCGTGCGGTAAATCGCTTGTAGGGTTCTGTCCGATCTAAAGAACATCGGAGCAATGTCGATACCTAGTTATCGTGCATTCATGGAGCGGATGGATATGTTTGATTTTTTGGCCGGCAAGGCGAAGGCGTTATCAGGATCGGTGGGTGAAAAGGTCAGCTCCGCAAAGGATTCAATCCTGGATTCTGTAGGGGAGGGGAAAAACGTAGCGGTGGATTACCTGGAAAAAAACTGGCCGCAAATAGAGCGCGTTCTGGTTGATGGCTTGCTTACCGTTACGCATGACCGCATAAAGGACGATGAGATCTTCTTGCTTGTGGCAGAGAAGGCTTTTGAGCTTTTGCCCGCCCCTGTGCGGCTACTCCTGCCGAGGTCTACTTTTCTGGCACACACCGAAAAACATCGTGCATCCATTGTCGAAATGATAGAGACCAAGCGTGAGCAGCGCCTGGCGCTTGAAGGTCCCGCCATGATTGAGCCTGAAACAAAACCTGCCGGGGTGTAGACAGGAATAGGCATTTTTGGCTTTCTGCTGCGTCATGGTTAGAAGAACTCAAATCGTGGTCTGTCCCCCCGTTTCCATGCCAGGCGACTTATAAATCGCCCGTTTCATAAGATTTGGCAGAGCCCCCTCCGGGCGGTTTTTTATGACTGGAGAAAAGCCTTTTCCGTGTGCGCTCATCTGGCTCGGCGGGAAATATCTACCTCCGCCTCAACCCCATTTATGGATACGAAATTCGATGGATAAACCCAAGCTTTCGATTGCCGTTGTGCCTTCCCGTCGGAGGGGGAAAGTATGAAGCGGACTGTGCTTGTTGCGATTGCGATTGCGATTGCGATGCTGAGCGGGTGCAGCACGGGGCCTATCTGGAAAATATCCAGCGAAACCGATGTATTTTCCAAACGAACTTCAACGATAGTCACTCTCGGAAATTACACGGCGGGTACCTCGATCCTGAATATTTCGAATGTACTTCCAGTTGTACGTAAGGAGAAAGAGGGAATCTACGTCGGGTTGATGTCCGATGGCGATGTCCCGATTCCGATTGTCACAGCTCAAATATGGATTGATCAGAACGAGATATGGACAATATCCTCTCAAGAAACCCCTATCATATTGGCGAAGCCCTCCCTGGCATATGTCTTAGGACCACAGCCGAAGCTTATAAAACAGGCCCAGGCGCAAGGCCTGAATGTAAACAAAGTGACAGGTGGCTGCGCAGTGGCTGGAGGGGATAAAGCCAAGGCGATTCTTAAGCAAATGCTTACTGGCCGAGTTTTAAAATTTAGAACGGTTGATATCGATAACGCTGCGTCCTCGACCCAAGAAGTGGTCCTGGACGAGTCATTCTTTAAATCGCTCAAATCAATCGGGGTCGGTCCGAAAAGCCTATAAGCGTCTAAACGTTTGAGAAAACGCGTCATGATGGCAAAAGCCCAAAGTTCCTGCCTGTCTGCGGTTATCCGCCCGTCGCCAGCTTCCCAAGTCCCCCCAGCTTCCCTTTGGGAACTGGCCCGCTGGCGTGGTGGTGATCTGCGGGAGTCAGACAGTTGAAACTTCCACCCTTACGAGGCGATCTCCTAAGCATCGGCTAAAAAGGAGGTCAGGTATGAATTGCTATCTATGTGGGTTAGAAGCTCAACAGTCTGAAGAGGGGCAAAAGGGTGAGCTCGTCAATTGCGCTGACTGCGGTACATATACAATTTCAGGCCTTGTTCTAAAAGAGCTGGGGACCAGGAAACTCAATTATCCGAAAATGCGCGATGACCTGCACCGCCAGCGGCAGTTCAACGCTACCTCTGTTGCCGAAATTAATACCGAGACGGCCATCTGGGGCGTAACCGTTCAGCAAACACATTTTGCTGAAGCTGCCGCTGGAGGCCACGGTGAATAGGCGTTGCGCCCAATCGGCGGCTATGCAAGGTTGAGTGCCTCTGCCTGCCCCCTCAAGAGCTGCTTTAAAGCACTACGACCTCTTCGGCTGTCAACCAGCCAGCGTCAATAACTCTATCCCTCGCAACCTCTGGCTGAGAGCTGTAAACCACGATAGCCAAGCTCTCCTCTGCACGACTGCAGGTGACGTACAGAAGCCTGCGTGTGCGTGACATCGACGTGTCTTTACCCTCGCTCTCATTCTTCATATCTGTGGCGGAGGCAGGTGTAACACCGAGCAATTTCTCATAGCTGAACAGAAAACCACCAGCTTCTTCGTCGTTCAGGATGACCATCACCCGGGGAAACTCCAGGCCTTTGACGCCCTGGTGGGTACCGTAGGGCGAGAGGCCATCTGCGTAGCCTGCGAATGCCGCCATCTCTGAGTAACGACGCCCTAGGACAACCCGATAAGCATGGATTTCAAGCGCCTCGCGATCGGAGGTTTCTGGTGCTGGGTCTGCAGTGGCTCCTTGAGCCATTGCAGCAACGAGCCGATCAGGCAGCGCAAGCAAACCCGAACTCTGGAGGATTTTAGCCACCTCTTCAATCAAGGGATCGTTATCTCTGAGCATCCCGCAGAGTGCATAGGTCGCAACCCCAACAGACTCCAGCAGCTCGAATTGATTGTTGCCAGCCGCCTCCAGGTGCTTAGGATCAAGCAAAGGAGAGCGCAACCGCACCGCCTCCATGAGCGTGAAATCATCCGAACGGGCTGCGGCGACGATTGGAGCGACCCCATCGAAGAAAACCTTGAGGATGGGTAGCGTACCGTCCATCAGCGCGGTATTCAGATGTGCAACTGCATAGAGCGGAGCGAACACGCCTTCAAACCCCATCCGACGGGCAGCCATCTTGTGCTCTAGGATCAGCGTCTTGCGGCCATCCTTGCCGGCGGCCCACTGCGCATCACCCGTAATCTCTGCCATTTGCTCAGCGATCTGGTCTTCCAAGCTGAAATCCTGCCCGGGCGCTTGCCGGGTACAGAACATACGTACGGTACCTTGGGCAGCTTCCGGCTTTGGTATCTGCAGATGATCATCGGCGCCGGCGCGGATATCGTTGATCAATTTGACAACCCGAATCGGACAACGGCGATTGATACGTTTTTCAGGCTTGGCCCAATCTGGTGGTATCGCCTCATCAAGCCCTGGCTTCCCGTCGTTATAGATACGTTGCATCGTGTCGCCGAGCAGTCCTAAGCAAAATCTCCCAGGAATCGCTGCCTGAGCTTTCAGAAATGCATCCATGAGCGCGCCATTCGTATCCTGGCTTTCATCGATGAGCAGCACCGGGTGCCGATCCGCCATAACATCGAGTAAAGGCGGCTGGGGCAAAAACGCTGCAGCCATCTGGATGACTTCACTGTGGTTCAGCGATTGCCTACTTACGTTGTCTCCCGTCGGGCTGTAGGTAAATTCAGGAATTTCATCCAGGGCCACCAAACGACGAGCTTTGCTATCCCGGCTCGCCTGGTTAGCCAGGGACGTCTTGTTCACTGTTCTCGCCCGACCGAGCCTGTCGTCCAATTCAGCGATGTCGCTCGCAAGTTTGATACGTAACCATGCACGAATATCGTCGTTGAAGCCCTTGATCATCTTCCAACAGAAAGCATGAATGGTTGAAACCTCAACCAGCGGATCGTGCTCAAGGCGACCTGCGATTTCCTCACAGGCTGCGTTGGTGTACGTGATGATCGCTATTTGCCGCCCCTCAAACGTGAGGCGCTGACGCTCACGTTCCTTGAATGATTTCACCGCTACGACGAGTGAGTGGGTCTTACCTGAGCCGGCACCAGCGTATAGGAAGAAACTGCGTGGCGTCTCCAGGTTCAGGCATTCCTGGATAACGTCATCCGCAGTCGGCGTGACTTCATCGTCGACACCCTTTATGACACTCATTTGGCAGTCACCTCGACACTGGCCGCCGGGATAATCAAGAGCTCCTTGCTCTTCTTCTGCAGCTTTTGCTCTAACCAGACGAGCCCTTCCCGGATGTACTCTGGAACAGCGACCTTGGCAAAGTCGGGGTCTCCAAGCACCTGTAGCGCGAACTCCGCCTTGTCACCCGACCTGAGCGCGTCGAACAAAGCCTTACCTAGGTCGTCTGCGGTTTCAGAATCACGCAGCGCTTTGGCGAAAGCCTTGGTCAGACCCCGCCCCTGCTTCGTTGCAAAGTGCTGCACATTACTCAGCACCAAACTGTCTTCAAACGTGTTGGGCAGCGCCTGGACTTCACCTTTAGTCTTAGGCAGAACGATGTTGATGGGGGTCTGATACGCGATTCGGATCGCAAACAAGTGGTCTATCTGCTGCGATTTTTGCTCCCCATCCAGATCCAGCAATGTGTCGACATCGTGCCCTATTCCCAAGGCGGTCACCCAACTACGCAGGGTGGGGTTGTTGGTTTCTTGTTTGGCCTTGCGCTTGACGGGTACCGCTGACTTCTTCAGTCCGGCGTCCAAATCCGTGATCACCAGGGTCACAATTCCCAGCGCATCGACTAATGGCCTTAGGCGATGTGCGTGACTGCCTCCGATATCCAGGACGGTGATGTAGCAACGATCAAGGAACGGAAATTGACTGCGTAAGAAATGCGGCAACATCATTCGTTCCGCAGCGCCTTCAACCAAGATCACCGCGTCAGCGAAGAAGAGATCAGCATGCTGCGCCCGCAGGTAACGAGTCACGAACTCCTTGGTTTGCCTGTGACGGTTTTTGTCACCGAACACGGTGCTCAAGTTAGAGACGGTGGAAACCGGGATGCGTACACCGGCCATTCCTGCGGGTAACCTTCGGAAATACCGAAGGTTTGCATAATCAGTCTCGTGAGCAACATGGCTGGAGTGGGAGCTGACCACCAGCTGTGTTTTGAGCCTCGGGTACTTCTTGAGAAGCGGCTCATTACATAGGACGTGATACGCGTGCTTGATGAAGGCCTGCTGCACTTGGACATGGAGATGAGCCTCAGGCTCCTCAACCAGCACAAGGTGGATCGGCTCGACGCCTGCGTCGGACTGCTCCTCGGTATTTTTGTACTTCCTCAGCCACTCATCCCGAAATGCCATCAACTGGAAAATCATCGAGATCAGGTTTTGGTAACCGAGGCCGTTGGATGTTTCCGGGAGGCACATGGGAGGAGCACCAGGTGCGCCCGAGACTGAATCCAACTCGAACAGCACTGCAGCTTCATGGTTCATGCCGTCCGTAGGGGAAAGCCGGGTTTCTACCCTGATCGCCGGGTCAGTAGTATTCGGATAGCCCAGACCGGCGACCTCTACAAGGGCCGGAGCGAAACTGGAGGTTAGTCGAGAGTCGAATGCCGACTGCGCCGCTTGAATGGCTGTCAGCGCCTCCAAATCCGAAATGTCAGGGCTATCACCAGGATCGAGATGCCGACTGTAGTAAGCACGCAATTGCTCAGTTAGTTTTTTTCCTGAACCACCTCGACCCTCAGTGATGGACTCCTCGGCGCTGTCACCGAAGCCGCGCTGCGCATTGATCTCGTGCACGCGTATGAGATCGGTCAACGGATTGCTCTCCAGCGGAAGTGAATTCGCAGACAGCGCTTGCAGGCTGGCGTGACGAGTCTCGGGATTTGGGTCGCAGAGCTGCGCCGGGTCGAGACGGTACCAGCGTATGGTGAACATCGCCCCCAAGCGCCGGTTAAGGTAGTCATGCAGGCTTTGCGGCCAAAGTGACAGCGTGGGCGGAGTTTTTCCTTTCTCGGTCTTGTTCGAAATCTCATGCAACAGCGTTTTGACCCGGTTACGCTCTTTCCTGTAGTCGGTGAAGAGTTTGGCCATGTCCTTAGGCTCAAGTCGAAAACGCATCCCGACAGAGCCGCCTTTCCAGGCAAAATTGGGAATCAGATCCTTGATGTAGTGCAGTTCCCCTTTCGAGGCTTCCACCCATAGATCGAGAGTGGGTAACCAATGCGTCCACTCATTTGCCGCTGGAATCTCGAAGGTTTCGTCAGCTCCTTCCCACGCGACACCAATATCATTGATGGTCGTGAGGTGAGCAAGCGTTAAATCCTGGAGGCGAAAAGCAGTCGCTCTCGAGAGCAGGAATTTACGCAATGCCAACATTGCGGAGGACTTACCGCTGTTGTTGGCCCCGACCAACAGAGTGGTGGTGCTCGCTAGGTCGATTCGAACGGACAGGAGCTTGCGGAAATTCGCGATCTCCAAATATTGGATCTGCATAGCCTCTTCCTTGTAACGGCTGAAGGTAATTCGCCGGGCTGATGAATTCTGAGACTCTAGCTCAGCGCCTGCAGCGCTCCAATACTCGTAGTGGGTTTTCGCCACTACGTTCTGGTTATGGGGGCGGCAGCGATCACGAGCCAGGTTCAATCGACGAGCACCAAGACTGCAATCAAGCTCAACACATCATCGTGATCTGGCTCGCTGCTAGTTTGCCCAGATATGTCCTTGGCGACCCCATGCAGGCTATTTTCGACATCGCACAGAACCGCCTGGTCGACTGTAACACTGATATCCTCTACCACTTCCCTAGGATTGATGCCTTGATCACGCCTTGGAAATGGCGCCTAGCCCAAGCGAAGAACCTGGGGCACTGGCTACTCCGAGTGAGAGAACTGCTGGAAGCCGGTCACCCAGTTGATCTGGCTGCTGCTCCCCGCGAAGTCCAGTGGACACAGAGTAAGCGTCCGCCCAACACGCCTTGCGTGATGATCAGCTTCCCTAGGGAAGCAAGAAGTCTACCTCGTAGATACCCCGCGCCGCGCGGATGGTCACAGGGGGTGTACCAGGCCTTACATAACTCAACTCCCATGCAAGCCAGTCATCTTCAAAATAACTTGCGTTTCTACAGAGAGTCGATCTGCGCTTGAAGTCGGATTGCCGACATTTCAAATGCTGTTTTTTCTAAGCTGACTGTTCCCAGAGGGTGTGGCGGGACAAGCCAAAATAGGTAGGTGATCCACTTCGAATATGTTTCCCCAATTGCTGCGCGCAACTGGGGGTGCCTGCGGATCTCCTGATCCACGCTAGCGTTTCCTGACTCCATTTTGTCCTCAATGCATATTTTGGGGGCTTCAATGATTTTGGATTTGGAAAGCGCGACTTCGTAGCTGTTTGCTCCGTGCTTCTGCAATGCGGTATCAGCATTTGCTAGCGCCGTGGCCCCTATGATTTCGCATTCATATGCCCAATTTTTTAGTGACGAAACAAAAGTCGTCGTTTCTGAAGCGTAGGCCGGAGCAGACAAAGCGAGCAGCACGAGAGCGCTGAAAATTTTCAAGTGGATCCCTCCCCAAATAGAGCGCGAACTTTACCATCTGTGACGCATAGCGTAAGCGAACGGCGCCCCCACCTTGCGTGATTACGCCGGCTGCCACTTATGCGACAGCAACTCGTCAATCTGACTCATCTTCTGCGTCGGCAGCCGCGCCAGCACGTCTTTCAAATAAGCATACGGATCATGCCCGTTGAGCCGCGCCGACTGGATCAAACTCATGATCGCCGCCGCACGTTTACCGCTACGTAACGAGCCAGCGAACAGCCAGTTCGAGCGCCCAAGAGCCCACGGCCGGATTTGATTCTCGCACCAGTTGTTATCGATGGGCAGAGCACCGTCATCGAGATAGTGCGTCAGCGCTATCCAGGACGTCGATCTTGATTGCCTGATCATCGGCGCCGGCCCCGCCGGGTTGATCAAACTGGCGGTGGAGATTGGCGCCGAAACCGACCAGCAGGGTGCGCTGCGTGTCGACGCGCACCAGGGCACCACCGTCCAGGGCTTGTATGCGGTTGGAGACGTTGTTGATTCGCTCAAGCAGATCAGTGTCGCCACCGGCCAGGCAGCCGTGTGTGCGACGGCGGTGCATAACAGCCAGGAAGTGCGGTTGTGGACCGAGCGCATGACAAGAGGACATGCTTGGATTCAGTTTGAATGCCTGTCGGTACGATTGCTTATGCACTTCAGGACGAATACGCAGCCTCACCTTTCCCGGATATAAACTCCCCGATCATTGCTCATTGAACCGTTACTCTGCACCAACAACCACTCACTAAAAGCCCTCACCTCCACCTGCCGCTCCCGCCCCGGCACGCACACCACCGTATATCGCGCGCCCGCCAAACGAACCTCAGGCCGGTAATCAATCAACTCCCCCCGCGCAACCGCGTCGGCAACCAGCACATTGCTGGCGAGCACCAGCCCATGCCCGGCGATCGCCGCTTGCAGGGCGTGCTGTTCCTCGTCATAACGCCGAAAACGTGCATTTTCCAGCCAGCCCAGGGTGCCAGCCTTGGCGCACCATGCCGGCCAGTCGACCGCCACCTTGGCGCTGTTCAGCCATGGCACGTCGATCAGTTCAACAGGCGAGCCCGCTGCGGGTGGTTGCCAGCCGGGGCGGCAATACACACCGAAATACTCGTCCAGCAAAGGCTGTTCGAACAGTTGTGGATCCGGCGTGAACAGGGCGCGGATCGCCAGGTCGATGCTGGCATCACGTCGCAGGTCCACTACGTCGTTGCTGCTGTGCAGGCTGACGTCGATCTCCGGATGCAACCGATGAAAATCCCCGAGCCGAGGGATCAGCCACAGGCTGGCGAACGCCGGCGTAGTGCTCACCACCAGCGACTGGGCGGCACACGAGGGCGACAGTATTTGCAGGCCCTGTTGGATATCGAGCAGGGCGCGGTGCATGTAAGGGTGAAGGCGCTCGCCGTCGGCGCTCAGGCGCACGTTTTGACTGGAGCGTTCGAACAGACGCACACCCAGGAAGGCTTCAAGGCTTTTGACTTGATGGGAGATCGCCGCCGGGCTGACGTTCAGTTCCTGGGCCGCGGCCTTGAAGCTGCCCAGCCGTGCGGCGGACTCGAAGCCGCGCAAGGCGGTGAGGGGCAGTTTGGCGAACATGCGGGTGGGTTACTCAGGTTGAGCGTGGCTCAATTTAGCTCAATTGTGCGCGGGGGCTCAACTTGCCAGGCTGTGGTCTTCCAACCCAGCCAAGGAGTCCAGCGATGCAAGGCACACCCCGTAAAATTCTCCAGGCCATCCTCTATGAAGCTGGTGGTGTGCTGTTCGTGGCACCGGCGCTGGCGCTGACCTACGAACAAGGGATGGGCTATTCAACCCTGCTGTCCCTGGTGATTTCCGCCGTTGCGCTGGCTTGGAACATGGTTTTCAACGGCCTTTTCGAAGGGTGGGAGCGTCGCCAACCCAGCCGCCATCGCAACTGGCAGCGGCGGTTGCTGCATTCCCTGGGATTTGAAGGCGGCTTGACGCTGATCCTCACGCCGGTGATTAGCGCATGGTTGGGCATCAGCCTGTGGTTGGCGCTGGTGACCAACCTGGGGTTGTTCGTGTTTTTCTTTTTTTACTCGCTGGTTTTTCAATGGGTGTTTGATCGAGTGTTTGATGTTCCGCTTTCGGCGCAGGCCGATCAGGGTTCCGTTTCCAACGCCCGTTGAGTCAGTCGCAGGGCGGGAAATCAGATGTCTTCCTATACTCATCGGTCCGGCCCGGACATTCACCGGAGCCATCATGGAAGAGGAAATAACATGGCTTCCACCAGTAGGACACTCGCTCCGCAAGATGAAAGCGGGATAGCCGGTGCTTTAGAGGGAATCGTCACGAAGACCGATGTCATTGCCGAGGCGATAAGGAGCGGCAATCACAAAGATGTGGTGCTGGTTCGGGGAGGGAGCGCTACAGGTTGCGCAGCGGCAGTCAATGCCTCTAGTGCCGGTGGGGAGCCGGCGAATGCGGGTTGTGGAGTGCCAACTCTGCAGCAAATGATCAGTCAGGTGGGTGGGTCTCAGCCAGGTATACCCCAGGAGAAGCTACCAGAGTTCACTTCCGTTCCTGCCAACGCCACAAAATGGGCCCGGCGCGGAGGATGGCTATTGGTAAAGATCAATACGAGATATCTCATCGCCGGAGACGCTAGGGAGACAGGTTGGGTTTGCCTCAAGAATGCACCGTTGGTTTTCGCGTCCTTTCTTCCGCACCCCAACCCCTTAACGGCGGAGGAAGGAAAGGCCTTCCTTAATGCGGATTAGCGCAGTCACCAAAGAGTCAGGGCGCGCTGACGGCGCAGTGATCGTGAAACCTAGGCGATTGAACGTGTGCTGTGATGGTAGCTGAAAAGCGAAACAAAGCCGCATAGCAAGCCCGCCGTGGACCGGAGCGTTGAAGCTCTTTCTTGCCGCCGGAAACAGCAAAACCCGCACGCTCTATGACGAGGTGCGGGCTCTTCATGACCCAAGCCTGCAATCAGAGACGCATGCCTTTGAACGGGTTCCAGCCTTGCTCGCCTTTAACTTCCTTGAGGTAGTACGCGTAGTTGGCCATCAGCGCGTACATCATCGACATGGCAATGCTCAGCCCCGTGCTCAACGGCCGCGGAAACTCCATGCCAATGATGGCGAAAATAACGCTCAAGGCGATGTTGATCGCCAGGAAAATACCCAGCAGGGCCAGGTTCTTCTTCCAGAGGCCCAGGACGAACAGGTAGATAGGGCCGAAGAAAAATGCGATCACGTTTGCATTGATGAGGATTTTTTTCTTGAAGCCAGGCAGCGCTTTGAAGGCTTCCTTGTAGCGCGGGTCGCTTGGCGCACCGTAGGTGTCAAAGAAGTCGAAGCGTTCCTGCCACTTGGCGCTGTATTTACCGGCGTTTTGTACTTGTTCAGTCGTGTTCATTTTCAAGGCTCCTGTTTTCCATACTTAATTTTTTCTTTCTTCCAAGAAATCCTGTGCTCTGGTTCAGAGCATTGGCTGCTTTGGTTTTTGTCGAAGAACGCGCGTGAATCTTTAGGGTGCCCATTTTGCCGCTTTATGGCTGGAGGTGTGGAACATTCCGCACTGGCCGCTTGTGCGGTCGCCTGGTCTGTGACGGGCTTCACTCTATTGATTCGCTGGATTGTCCGGTAAAAAGTTTTCGGCATACAGAATCAGCTTCATACTCCCAGTTTTACACCGTGGATAACCAGAAGAGGCGATGTTTTGTCGAGCGATCAACCCCATCTGCATGAGCTAACGCTGAAGTACATTTACGACGGTTTCAAGCAACTGATCCCCCTCTCTCTTTTTGTCGTCGTGTTCGGCGTTGCTTTCGGCCTGGCGGCTGCGCAAACGGGTTTGAGCGATGCGTCAGCTGTGCTCATGAGCACGTTGGTTTTTGCTGGCGCTTCTCAATTTGCCGCGCTGGATCTGTGGGGGCAGCAAGTGCCGGTCGTTCCACTGATGATCACCGTTTTCGCCATCAACGCCCGGCACTTATTGATGGGCGCGACACTTTACCCGTGGTTGCGGGAGCTGCCCGTCGCCAAACGCTACGGTGTCATGCTGGTTGTTTCGGACGCCAACTGGGCCATGGCGATGCAGGCGTTCAGTCGAGGCAAGCCGGGGCTGGGGATTCTATTCGGCGGCGGCATTGCGCTCTGGGTCACTTGGATCCTGGGCAGTTGGCTGGGGCTTCACTTTGGCAGCGCCATCGAGAACCCGGTCAGTTTCGGGCTCGATATGGTGATGGGCTGTTTCTTGTTGGCGATGGTCGTGGGCGGGAAAAAGAACCTGCGCATGTTCATCATCTGGACGGTGGCGGCCTGCTCATCGCTGTTGGCCTTCTGGTATTTGCCGGCTAACAGCCATGTCGTGGTGGGCGCTTTGGCGGGAGGCGTCCTGGGCGCCGTGTGGATGGAGAAACAACGATGAACATTGAAACGGCGGGTTATGGCACCTTGCTTGTCATCTTGATCATGGCCGCAGTGACCTTGGCCACTCGGTGGGGCGGTGTTTTCGTGATGTCGTTCGTGCCGATCAACTATCGGGTGCAGCAGTTCATCACGGCCATGTCCGGCTCGGTGTTGGTGGCGGTGCTGGCTCCGCTGGCGGTTAAAGGTGACAACGGCGCACGCCTGGCTTTGCTGGCCACCGCAATCGTCATGCTGACCCTTAAAAAGCCGCTGCCGGCAATTGCGGCCGGCATACTTGCAGCGGCTTTAGCCAGACAGTTTTGAACGGCCGAGTCGCCCGCTTACAAACGGGCGATGGAGGCTCATCAACGCCCAGGTCAAAAACTCAGCGCAGCCGCTTCCCCGAACGAGTGATCTTGTACACCTGTCATAAAATGCAGCGACATCTCTTGGGGCGCCTCGTGGGGGGGAATTTCAAAACTTCCCACCACCTGTCCCTGAAGCGCACTCAACCGCATCGACTCTTCTTCCTTTAACTTTGCCATTCTCGCGTGGTTCGCTGCGATTTCGTTGAGAGTTGACACGGTACATCTCCGTTTGCTGACCCAAGCATTGATTAATTTGCCGCCGCGTCAGAATTATGTCGTTCTTGGCTGCTGAGACAGGCCAGTGCAAACCCTGAGCCAGACATGGCCGCCTGTAGATTCCAACATTTAACAGGTGACGAATGGTGGGAAGACGCGCATCGACGCTGGCAACGATGCAACCATGCCTCAAGAATAAGTCACTGATAATACAAGCCGAGGGTCAATCTGAATCGGTACGGTAGACGCTTTTCCCCTGTGTTGATTGCCTGTTCATCACGACCACTCCGACTCCGATCAGGCTGGTGACCACCGCCAGCAGCAGAATCACCTCCTGCGTCCCAACAGGCGCTGCCAACACCGCGACGAGCAAGCCCGCGAACGGTTGCGACAGGTTGTTGAGCAGCGTAATCACGCCGACGGTCTTGCCAAAGTCCTGTGGGGGAATGACCTGCTGACGGATGCTGCGCATGTACACGTTGAACATCTTGTCGAAGCCGACGATCAGCAGGAAACCGACGACGTAGCCCCAGAGGGTCGGGCTGAGCGCGGTGATGAAAGCGCCGACGGCAATCAGCGTGTAGGAGAGGGCGCCGAGGAGTTTCAAGGGCAAGGTGACCCGGGCCAGGAGAAACAGGATGACGATGGTGGTCACGGCACCGGCCGCCTGCAACCCGGCGTAATCATCTTTTCCGGCGCCATAGTGGCCGATGACCATGGCCGCCGACGTGGCGAGGGTGACGCCGATGATCAGGTTGACGCCCACCGCCAGGCTGATGACTTTTTTCAGTTCCGCCAGGTTGCGGATGTGACCAAGGGCAATGCGCAGCGGGTTCAACCAGAGGTCGTGGTGTTGCTCGAAGGACTCGAGGGTGACCGAGCTGGTGCGCTGCCAGTACAACATGGCCAGGTCTGCCAGCAGGAACAGCCCGGCGATCGCCAGCACCACCCAGTGCCACGCCCACACCTCGAGCAGCAGCGCTGCGACCAGCGGCCCCAGCACCAGGCCGGTCTGGTCGGCGATTTGTGAATAGGACAGCGTCTTGGTGTAGGTGTAGTGCTTGAAGATGTAAGGCAAGACCACTTCGCGGGCCATGATTCCTTGGGTGGTCAACACGCCACAGAGGGCCGACAACGCCACGATCCAATAGACACCGCCAAAGACGCCATAGAGCACGACTGCGACGCCGCAGGCTGCGGCGCGATAGACTTGGCTGATGTGCAGGATGCGAATCGGCGGGAACTTGTCGCACAGCGCGCCGCAGATCGGGAACGCCAGGTAGCGTGGCAAGGATTCGACAAAGAACGCCAGGCCCGCCCAGGAGACGCTGTTGGTGGTCTGGAAAACAATCAGCGGGACGATGAACAGCAAGATCTGATCGGCCAACCGCGAGAGGAACATCGAGACGAAAAAAGCCAGGTAATCCTTGCGCATGGAGCTCCTTGATTGCGGTGTTCAGGTGTTATCCGGTCCAGGCAAGCGACGCGAAGCGTGATATGGAACTAATATCACCGTTAGTCTCTATATCTTTACAGGGGATGTCCCTTTTCCGAGAGAACTGCCATGTTCAAATCGCGCTCGTTGATTGCTGCTGTTACCTGTTTCGCCTTGGCGGCGGGCCCTGGCATTGTTGTCGCGGACCCGGGAAACGGCAAGGGAAACGCTCAATTTGATCAAGGTCCCGGTCAAGGGCAAGGAGGCAAGGGCGGGCAGGGCAACAAAGGTGGGCAAGGGAATCCTGGTAACAAGGGTAACCAGGGCGGCAAAGGCAACCAAGGCAACCAAGGCGGCAAGGGAAACCAAGGCGGTGGCAGTGATTGGCATAACGCCCCCAGCATCGACCGTGGCGGCATCCTGGGTGTGATTGGCGGTTATCGCGATTATTGGAGCCCCGGTCCGGCATTGCCGCCGGGCATCCAGAAAAACCTGGCCCGAGGCAAGCCGTTGCCACCCGGCATCGCCAAGAAGCTCGATGGCCGGCTGTTGGGACGCTTGCCGCACTATGACGGTTATGAATGGCAGCAGGTCGGCACGGACCTGATCCTGGTGGCGATTGCCACTGGCATCATTTATGAAGTGCTCAACGGTGCGTTCGACTGAGCCGGTACTTCCAGTTAGGAAATGAAACCTGTAGGAGCGGGCTTGCTCGCGAAAGCGGTGGGTAAGGTACTTCATCATCGGCTGAACTGACGCTATCGCGAGCAAGCTCGCTCCCACTGTTTTCGTGGGCGTTCAAGCAATCGGCATTCACACAAACTCCCTGTGGGAGCGAGCTTGCTCGCGATAGCGGTGTGTCATTCAACGTTGATTTGGCTGACGCGACGCCTTCGCGAGCAAGCCCGCTCCTACAGGTTTTGTATCAGCTTTCCAGCTGCCGCAGGCGTTTGTACAAGGTATTGCGGCTGACCCCCAGTCGGCGCGCCAGGTGCGAGATATTCCCGCCCACGGCTTGCAACTGGCGGTTCAAATCCTCGGCATCGTTGAGGTCCACCGTCAGTGGTTCAGGGGTTTCCACCGGTTCCATTTCCAGGTCGACAAAAAAGTCGTCGGGCAGGTGTTCCGGACGGATCGGCTGTTCCTCGGCCATCGCCAGGGCCACTTGCAGTACGCTGCTGACCTGTCGCAGGTTGCCCGGCCAGGGGTGGCGTTCAAACAGGTCCATTACCTCACGGCTCAGGCCGGCCCATTGGGTCGGTTCGCGGTGGTGTTCCCACAGGCGCTTGAACAGGGCCTGCTTGTCGCTGCGTTCGCGCAAGGGCGGCAGTTCCAGGGTCAGGCCGCCGATGCGGTAGTACAAGTCTTCGCGAAACCGCCCCAGTTGCACCTGTTCGCGCAGCGAGCGGTTGGTGGCGGAGATGATGCGGATGTCCACCGGGAACAGCTCGGCGCTGCCCACCGGTTGCACGCAACGTTCCTGCAAGACCCGCAGCAGCCGGGCCTGGGTCGGCAGGGGCATGTCGCCAATCTCGTCGAGAAACAGCGTGCCGCGGTCGGCCTTGCGGATCAGGCCGATGCTGCCTTTCTGGTTGGCGCCGGTGAACGCGCCTTTCTCATAACCGAACAATTCCGACTCCACCAACTCGGCGGGGATCGCGGCGCAGTTCACGGCAATGAATGGCTGTTTGGCGCGCGAACTGGCCTGGTGCAGGGCCTTGACGAACACTTCCTTGCCGACGCCGGTCTCGCCATGGATCAACAGTGGAATGTCCTTCTCCAGCAAGCGCTCGGCCTGGCGCACGGCTTTCTCCACGCGGCTGTCACCGAAGTGCAGGGTGTTGAGGCCGATGGTGTTGCTGGAGGGGGTCGGCGCAGGCGTTGCTTCGGTGAACAAGCGTGCCCTGATCGACACCTGGTTCGGGCGCCTGAGCAGACATTGGAATCGATTGCTGCCAGACGCTTGCAGGGCGAACGGCAGGCCGTCGGGCTGGTTCAGCAGTTCCAGCAGCGACACCTTGAACAGGCTTTCGATGCTGACCCGTGACAAGCTCAGGCCCAGCAGGTTATCCGCGCGTCGATTCGCCGAGAGCACCTGGCCGCTTTCATCGAAAATCAACAGCCCGGCCCACTGGCTGTCGAGGTTGTTCAAACCGGTGTTGAACGTCAGTTGGAAGTGTTCACCGCGAAACAGGTTGAGGATCAACCGGTTCTCCACGGTCTGGCTCATCATCTTGACCATGCCCAGGGTGTGGGACGGCGGCAGGTAGCTGTCGCTGGAGACGTCCAGCACGGCGATGACCTTGCGCTCGGCATCGAAGATCGGCGCGGCGGAGCCGGTCATGAAGCGGTTGGCCTTGAGGAAATGTTCATCGTGTTCGATGTGCACCGCCTGTTCGCAGGCCAGCGCGGTGCCGATGGCGTTGGTGCCGGTGCAGCGCTCCATCCAGCTCGCCCCGGCGCTGAAGCCATGGGCCAGTTTCGGCTCGATGAAGCGCTGGGTGCCCCAGGAGGTCAGCACTTGGCCCTGGTTGTCGGCCAGCATGATCAGGCAATTGGAGTTGCTGAGGATGTTCTCGTAATACGGCAAGACCTCCTGATGGGTGGTCTGCACCAGCGAATGCTGGCTTTCCAGCAAGTGGGCGATGCCTTGGGCGGGCAACTGATCGAAGGCCGGCACGCTCTGGTGATTCAGGCCGAAGGCGCGGCAACGGGACCAGGAAGCCTGGATGATGGCCTCGTGGGACAAGGCAGGAGCAGGTGCGGCCATGGGGCACTCTCGCAGGAGCTGTTTTTATTGTTGTGGCAAGTCTCGCACAGACTCCTTGTGCTGGGGCAGGCCTGAATACCACTTCATACACAGATCCTGTGGGAGCGGGTTTGCTCGCGATAGCGGTGCCTCAGTCACATCAATGCCGCTGAAACACCGCTATCGCGAGCAAGCTCGCTCCCACAGGGGCATGGCCAGGCTAGCCGAAAACGTTCTTTCAGTGTTGTTCAAAATTGTTCATTGTCAACCCGTCCATTGTTCAGTTGTTCATTCCTGATTGTTCACTTCTGTTCATCAACGAACGCCTTTTGCCTGCCACTCCAGGAAAATATCAACCCGATCAATGGCTTGTGATTTCTGGCACGGCTTTCGCTTTGAAGCTCGGGTCGCTTGACTCCAAATAATAAAAAGGCCGAGCCATGTCATTAAAGCTTGAGCACATCTGTCGCACCGTCGAAGGCCAGACCTGGATCGACGATGCCAATCTGAGTTTCGAACCCGGATCCTTCAACGTCCTGTTGGGCCGCACGCTGTCCGGCAAGACCAGCCTCATGCGCCTGATGGCCGGTCTGGACAAGCCCGACAGCGGCCGCATCCTGATGAACGGCGTCGACGTCACCCACCGTCCGGTGCGGCTGCGCAACGTGTCGATGGTTTACCAGCAGTTCATCAACTACCCGACCATGACCGTTTTCGAAAACATTGCCTCGCCGTTGCGCCAGGCCGGTGTGTCCGAGGAGATCATCCAGGGCAAGGTCCTGGAAACCGCAAAAATGTTGCGGATCGAGAAATTCCTCAAGCGCCATCCTCTGGAGTTGTCCGGCGGCCAGCAGCAGCGCACGGCCATGGCCCGGGCCCTGGTCAAGGACGCCGAGCTGATCCTGTTCGACGAGCCTTTGGTGAACCTCGATTACAAGCTGCGCGAAGAGCTGCGCCAGGAAATGCGCGAGCTGTTCCAGGCTCGCCACACCATCGCCGTCTACGCCACCACCGAGCCTAACGAGGCGCTGGCCTTGGGCGGCACCACCACGATCCTGCACGAGGGCCGGGTGATTCAGAGCGGCAAGTCGTCTTCCGTCTATCACCAGCCGCAAACCGTGCTGGCCGCCGAGCTGTTTTCCGAACCACCGATCAACCTCATGCCGGGGCGGATCGCCGGTAATGAAGTCAGCTTCGCCAATTTTGTCCACTTCCCGCTGAACGTCGACCTGCGCCCGGTGGGCGAGGGCGAGTTCCGCTTCGGCGTGCGCCCCAGCCATATTTCCCTGGTGCCGAGCAACGACGACGACCTCGAGCTGGCGGTGACTGTCGAGGTGGCCGAGATCAGCGGCTCGGAGACGTTCCTGCATGTGCGCAACGAACATTTCCTGCTGGTGCTGCACTTGCCAGGGGTGCATGAGTACGACGTGGACGCGCCGATCCGCATCTACATTCCGACCCATAAACTGTTTGTCTTCGATGCCCAAGGCAAGCTGGTCCAGGCCCCGGGCCTGCGTATTGCGAGGGTTGCCTGATGGCTGAAATTCGTTTGCAGAACCTTGCCCACAGCTACACCAGCACCCCGGCGGGCCCCGAGGACTACGCGATCCGCGAGATGAACCATATCTGGGAGCAGGGCGGCGCCTATGCGCTGCTCGGCCCTTCGGGTTGCGGCAAATCCACCTTGCTCAACATCATTTCCGGCTTGCTCAGCCCTTCCGAAGGGCAGGTGATGTTCGACAGCAAAGTCGTCAACGACCTGACCCCGGAACGCCGCAACATCGCCCAGGTGTTCCAGTTCCCGGTGGTCTACGACACCATGACGGTGTTTGACAACCTGGCGTTCCCGCTGCGCAACCAGGGCATGGCCGAGGCGAGGGTCCACACCAAGGTGCAGGAAATCGCCGAGGTCCTGGACCTGCAGAACCTGCTGGACAAAAAGGCCCGTAACCTCACCGCCGATGAGAAACAGAAAGTCTCCATGGGCCGCGGGTTGGTGCGCGACGATGTGTCGGCGATCCTGTTCGACGAACCGCTGACGGTGATCGACCCGCACCTGAAATGGAAACTGCGGCGCAAGCTCAAGCAGATCCACGAGCAGTTCAACATCACCATGGTCTACGTCACCCATGACCAGTTGGAAGCCTCGACGTTCGCCGACAAGATCGCGGTGATGTACGGCGGCCAGATCGTGCAGTTCGGCACGCCTCGGGATTTGTTCGAGCGCCCCAGCCACACCTTTGTCGGCTACTTCATCGGCAGCCCGGGGATGAACCTGATCGAAGTCACGGCGCAGCCCGGTGGCGTCGGCTTCGCCTCGACCCATTTGCCCCTGTCGGACACCTTGCAACGGCGTATCGCCGAAGCCGAGGGCAAAAGCTTGAAGGTCGGCATCCGCCCCGAGTTCGTGCATGTCTGGGATGGCCCTTACGACGACGCGATGCGGGCCGACGTGGTCCACGTCGAGGACTTGGGCACCTACAAGATCCTGACCCTCAATCTCGATGGCGCACCGCTTAAGGTCCGCCTGGCTGAAGACAAGCCTGTACCGGAAGGCACGGCGTACATCAGTTTTCCGGCCCAATGGCTGATGGTCTATGCCGATGAGTATTTGCTGGAACCGTTGAGTGAGGTGCAGCCATGAACAAGGTGCAGAACAACAAGGCCTGGTGGCTGGTGTTGCCAGTGTTCCTGCTGGTGGCCTTCAGCGCCGTGATCCCGATGATGACCGTGGTCAACTATTCGGTGCAGGACATCTTCGATCAATCCAGCCGCTACTTCGTCGGCGCCGATTGGTACAAGCAGGTGCTGCTCGATCCACGGCTGCACGATTCGCTGCTGCGCCAGTTCATCTACTCGGCGTGTGTGCTGCTGATTGAAATCCCCCTGGGCATCGCCATCGCCTTGACCATGCCGACCAAGGGCAAGTGGTCGTCCCTGGTACTGATCATCCTGGCGATTCCGCTGCTGATCCCGTGGAACGTGGTGGGCACCATCTGGCAGATCTTCGGCCGCGCCGACATCGGTTTGCTGGGCTCCACCCTTAACGGCCTGGGCATCAACTACAACTATGCGGCCAACACCATGGACGCCTGGGTCACCGTATTGGTGATGGACGTCTGGCACTGGACGTCGTTGGTGGCGCTGCTGTGTTATTCGGGGCTGCGGGCGATTCCCGACGTCTATTATCAAGCGGCGCGGATCGACCGGGCGTCCAACTGGGCGGTGTTCCGGCACATCCAGTTGCCGAAGATGAAGAGCGTGCTGCTGATCGCCGTGATGCTGCGCTTCATGGACAGCTTCATGATCTACACCGAGCCGTTCGTGCTCACCGGCGGCGGGCCGGGCAACGCCACCACGTTCCTCAGTCAGACCCTGACGCAGATGGCCATCGGCCAATTCGACCTGGGCCCGGCGGCGGCGTTCTCCCTGGTGTATTTCCTGATCATTCTGTTGGTGTCCTGGCTGTTCTACACCGCCATGACGCACTCCGACGCCAACCGTTGAGGCCCGCACAATGAGCAAGAGAAAGCTGATTCCGCTGTTGATCTACATCCTGTTCCTGCTGGTGCCCATCTACTGGCTGCTGAACATGTCGTTCAAGAGCAACACCGAGATCCTTGGCGGCCTGACCCTGTGGCCCCACGATTTCACCTTCCACAACTACAAGGTGATCTTCACCGACCCGAGCTGGTACACCGGTTACCTCAACTCGCTGTACTACGTGAGCCTGAACACGGTGATTTCCCTGGGCGTTGCGTTGCCGGCGGCCTATGCGTTTTCCCGTTATCGGTTCCTGGGGGACAAGCATCTGTTTTTCTGGCTGCTGACCAACCGGATGGCGCCACCGGCAGTGTTCCTGTTGCCGTTCTTCCAGCTGTATTCGTCCATCGGCCTGTTTGACACCCATATCGCCGTGGCCCTGGCTCACTGCCTGTTCAACGTGCCGTTGGCGGTGTGGATCCTCGAAGGGTTCATGTCCGGGGTGCCGAAAGAAATTGACGAGACCGCCTACATTGACGGCTACAGTTTCCCCAAGTTCTTCGCCAAGATCTTCATTCCGTTGATCGGCTCCGGCATCGGCGTCACGGCATTTTTCTGCTTCATGTTTTCCTGGGTCGAGCTGTTGCTGGCCCGTACGCTCACCTCGGTGAATGCCAAGCCGATCGCGGCGGTCATGACCCGTACGGTGTCGGCGTCGGGTATCGACTGGGGGGTGCTGGCGGCGGCGGGGGTGTTGACCATCCTGCCGGGCATGCTGGTGATCTGGTTCGTTCGCAACCACGTGGCCAAGGGCTTCGCCCTGGGCCGGGTCTGAGGAGTCGATGATGGAATGGATGAACTGGACCGTCCCGACGGCGGCGTTTTTTGGTGTCATCGCCTTGCTGCTGGTGGGCATGACGACGTGGGAATTGCGTTCGCCGAGTATCCCTCGGCGTGGTTTCCTGCCGATTGCCACGACCCGTGGCGATCGGTTGTTTATCGGTCTTCTCGGTAGCGCCTACCTGCACCTGCTGGTGATTGGCGTGACCGACTGGAGCATCTGGATAGCGTTCGCGTTGTCTTTGGTGTGGCTGTTGGCAGTGATGCGGTGGGGCTAATCGCGACAACGCGACGATCAGGCTCTTAAACCCAAACAGGAGAGGTCTCTATGTTCGATAAAAACAATAAGCTGCGACATAGCGTTTCATTGGCAGCCATGCTGGCACTCAGCGGGCTGAGCGCTACGGCCTGGGCCGACGCCTATGAAGACGCCGCTAAAAAATGGATCGGCAGTGAATTCAAGCCGTCGACCCTGACAGCCGAGCAGCAGCTTGAAGAATTGAAGTGGTTCATCAAGGCCGCCGAACCGTTTCGCGGGATGAAAATCAACGTGGTGTCGGAAACCATCGCCACCCACGAGTATGAATCCAAGGTATTGGCCAAGGCCTTCAACGAAATCACCGGGATCCAGCTGACTCACGACCTGCTTCAGGAAGGCGACGTGGTGGAGAAGCTGCAGACCCAGATGCAGTCGGACAAGAATATCTATGACGGCTGGGTCAACGACTCGGACCTGATTGGCACGCATTTCCGCTATGGCAAGACCGAGTCGATCACCGACCTGATGGCCAACGAAGGCAAGAATTTCACTTCGCCGACCCTGGACCTCAAGGACTTCATCGGTATTTCCTTCACCACCGCGCCGGACGGCAAGGTCTATCAACTGCCCGACCAGCAGTTCGCCAACCTGTACTGGTTCCGCGCCGACTGGTTCGAGCGTGCGGACCTGAAGGCCAAGTTCAAGGAAAAGTACGGCTACGAGTTGGGCGTACCGGTGAACTGGTCGGCCTATGAGGACATCGCCAAGTTCTTCTCCGAAGACGTCAAGGAGATCGACGGCAAGCGCGTCTACGGCCACATGGACTACGGCAAGAAAGACCCGTCCTTGGGCTGGCGCTTCACCGATGCCTGGTTCTCCATGGCCGGCGGCGGCGACAAGGGCCTGCCCAACGGTTTGCCCGTGGACGAGTGGGGCATTCGTGTCGAGGACTGCCATCCGGTCGGTTCCAGCGTGACCCGTGGCGGCGACACCAACGGTCCAGCGGCCGTGTTCGCCACCACCAAATACGTGGATTGGATGAAGAAGTACGCGCCACCGGAAGCGGCGGGCATGACCTTCTCCGAATCCGGCCCGGTGCCGTCCCAAGGCAATATCGCCCAGCAGATTTTCTGGTACACCGCTTTCACCGCCGACATGACCAAGCCGGGCCTGCCGGTGGTGAATGCCGACGGCACGCCGAAATGGCGCATGGCGCCGTCGCCACGCGGTCCGTATTGGGAAGAGGGCATGAAGCTGGGGTATCAGGACGTGGGTTCGTGGACGTTCATGAAGTCCACGCCTGAGAAGCAGAAACTCGCGGCCTGGCTCTATGCGCAGTTCGTGACGTCCAAGACGGTATCGTTGAAGAAGACCATCGTTGGCTTGACGCCGATTCGTGAGTCGGACATCAACTCCCAGGCCCTGACCGACCTGGCACCGAAACTCGGTGGCCTGGTGGAGTTCTACCGCAGCCCGGCCCGCGTGCAATGGACCCCGACCGGGACCAACGTGCCGGATTATCCACGCCTTGCGCAGTTGTGGTGGAGCCACATCGCCGAAGCGGCCAGCGGCGAGAAGACCCCACAGCAAGCCCTTGATGGCTTGGCCAAGGACCAGGACGCGATCATGACGCGCCTGGAACGCTCCAAGGCCCAAGCCACCTGCGCACCTAAGATGAACCCTGAGCGCGACGCGCAATACTGGTTCGACCAGCCGGGTGCTCCGAAGCCGAAACTGGCGAACGAGAAGCCGAAAGGCGAAACCGTGAGCTACACCGAGCTGTTGAAGTCGTGGGAAGCGGCCCGCAAGTAAAGCCCCCGCTGTGAGTGTGAAAACGGCACCGAAAGGTGCCGTTTTTTTTGTGCCTGGGCTTACGGCGACAGACAGACCCACCGCCTTCGCGAGCAGGCTCGCTCCCACAGGGTTTTGTGGTGAATGCAGATATGGCTGACACCACAAGTCCGCTGTGGGAGCGAGCCTGCTCGCGAAAGCGGTGTGCCTGTCACGGGAACGCTGAGTGCACCGCCGCCATCGCGAGCAAGCTCGGCTCCCACAGGGTTTTGTGTTGAATGCAGATATGGCTGGCACCACACGTCCACTGTGGGAGCGAGCTTGCTCGCGAAAGCGGTGTGCCTGTCACGGGGATGCTGAATGGACTGCCGCCTTCGCGAGCAGGCTCGCTCCCACAGGGTTTTGTGGTGAATGCAGGTATTGCTGGCACCACAAGTCCACTGTGGGAGCGGGCTTGCTCGCGAAAGCGATGTACCTGTCACGGGAATGCTGAATGTACCGCCGCCATCGCGAGCAAGCTCGGCTCCCACAGGGTTTTGTGGTGAATGCAGATATGGCTGACACCACAAGTCCACTGTGGGAGCGAGCCTGCTCGCGAAAGCGGTGTGCCTGTCACGGGGATGCTGAATGTACCGCCGCCATCGCGAGCAAGCTCGGCTCCCACAGGGTTTTGTGGTGAATGCAGATATTGCTGACACCACACGTCCACTGTGGGAGCGAGCTTGCTCGCGAAGAGGCCGGCACATCCAGTCTATTCATTGGCTGTGACAACGCCTTCGCGAGCAAACTGCTCCCACATTCGATCTTCAGTGGACGTAAGCCCGGTTTAGAACTTGAAGCGCCCCACCAACCCCTTGAGCTGTCCGGAAATGTCCGTCAAGCGCCCCGAGCCGGTCTGCGCCGTGTGAGCAAACTCTTCGACCAGCTGCGCATCGGCATGAATCTGCGCGATGTGCCGGTTGATGTCCTCGGCGACCTGGTGCTGTTGCTCTGCCGCCGTGGCGATTTGCGTGTTCTGGTCGCGAATCGAGTCCACCGAGTTGCGGATCTTGTCGAAGCTGTCCCGCGCCTGCTGGATGCGCTCGACGCTGGTGTGTGACACCTGGAGGCTGCTTTGCATCTGCTGGGTCACTTCCTGGGTGCGCCGTGCGAGGTTGCCCAGCAGGCTGTCGATCTCGCCAGTGGAGTCGGCGGTGCGGCGGGCCAGGGCCCGTACCTCATCGGCTACCACCGCAAAGCCGCGACCCTGGTCACCGGCGCGCGCGGCCTCGATGGCGGCGTTGAGGGCCAGCAGGTTGGTCTGCTCGGCGATGGAACGAATGGTGTCGAGGATGGTGTTGATGTTCTTGCTGTCCTGCTCCAGCGCCTGCATGGTCTGGGTCGACTGCTGCAGGTCCTCGCTCAGTTTCAGCACGCTGCCCGTGGCTTCGCCGATGTGATGCTGGCCATCGTGTACATCGCGATAACCCTCGTCCGCACTGGTGGCGGCCTGGCTGCACGAGCGGGCCACTTCGTTGGCGGTGGCGACCATTTCGTTGAACGCGGTGCTCACCAATTCAACGGCCTGGCGTTGGCGCCCGGCGGCGTCGTTCATGTTCTGGGCCACGTGGCTGGTATCGGCTGCGGCGGTCTGCAAGTCGGAAGAGGCGCTGCCGATGCGCTGCATCAGTTGCGCGATCATGCCCAGGAATTGGTTGAACCAGCCCGCCAGGGTGGCCGTTTCGTCCTTGCCTTGCACCGAGAGTTTACGGGTGAGGTCGCCTTCACCCTCGGCGATTTCCTGCAGGCCGTTGGCTACGCCGCGAATCGGCCGCACGATGACGCTGGCGAAACTGGCGCCCACCACAGCGAAGACCACGGCCAGCACGGCAGCAATGGCGGCGATCAGCCAAGTCAGGCTCGAAGCCTCGGCCATCACTTCATCGCGCTTGATCAGGCCGATGAAACGCCAGCCCAACCCTTTGGAACTGACCACGTTGGCCATGTAGGGCACGCCGTCGATCTCGATCTGGGTCACGCCATCGCTGCTTTTGGCCAGCTCGGCATAGTTGGGGCCCAGGTCGGCCAGCGGCTTGAAGTTGTGCTTGGCATCGGCGGCGTCCACCAGGACGTTGCCGTTGGCTTCCACCAGCATCAGGTAGCCACTGTCGCCCAGCTTGATGTTCTTCACCAATTCGGTCAGTTGCTTGAGCGACACGTCCAGGCCGACCACGCCCACCAGCTTGCCGGCGGCGTCGGAAACCGTGTGCACGATGCCGATCAACGACACATCATCCGGCGCCCAATAATAAGCGTCGGTGCGCACGGTGGTGCCCGGCGCGGCGATGGCCGCCTTGTACCATGGACGCACCCGTGGGTCGTAGTTGGAGATTTTGGGGTCGTCAGGCCAACTGGCATAACCGCCGTCGGCCAGGCCCAGGGAAAGGTAGGCGGTCGTCGGGTGACTCTTGGCGAATCGGTCGAAGATCTCCAGCAGCTGTTTATTGTTCTCGGTAAGCGGGATTTGTGCGGCGTCGGCACCCGAGTAGTTCTTCAGATCCTTGGCTGCGACGATCCGTGGATCCTTGGCGAAGAATTCGACGTTCTGGCTGATGCCATCGAAGAACTGCTTCATGCCGTTGTCGATCTGGCGGATTTCTCGGCCGCTGCTGTCCAGGAAGTTGGCTTTCGCAGCGTCGCGCAGGTTCAGTACGACAAGCACCGCCACCAGGATAACGGGAAGGCAGGCGATGGTCGCGAACGCCCATGTCAGCTTCTGTTTGATATTCATGACTTCTCCCGCGGAATATTTTAAGTGTTGGAACGGCGGAAACGGCTGTGGTTGGCGTTGCGAGTCTCTGGAAGGGAAAAGCGCCCATGCCTACTGTCAGTGTATCGACCAAAGTCGTAGGCACTTGAGGCTTGCCTTTTTTGGCGCGGGCCGAACGGTAGACGGCGCAGGTGCGAATGCGGCCGGCTTGACTTGTCTGGAAGATAACGTGGTCTGCCCTGCGCCTTCGCCCTGCGGCAGGGCACCCACGTGCAGCCAATCCTCATCTTTGATGTATTAACGAGGCCCTATGCCAAGCGCATTCGAGAGCGTACTCAAAAACAAGAACATGGCTTATCGGCCACTCGGATCGGCACCCGCCAGCCAGGCGCCGATCCGCGTCGCGTTTGTATTGATGGACAACTTCTCGATGATGTCCTTCACCGGCGCCGTGGACGCGCTGGTGACCGCCAACCTGATGAGCGACATGCCCCTCTACGAGGTGCTGACGGTGGGGGTGTCGGGTGGTCAGGTGACGAGCGACCTGGGCATTGTCATCTCGACGGACATCGAACTGGCGCAGATACCGGAAAACCAGGATGTGCTGATCGTTGCCGGAGGCTTTCGCGTGAAGTTGCAAGGCCATCCCTTGCTGCGCCGCAAGCTGCGGGCCAATGCGACGTCCGGGGCGATCCTGGGCGGGCTGTGGAACGGTGCCTTCTTTGTGGCGGATGCCAATCTGCTGGATGGTTTCGAATGCGCTGTTCACCCCGAGAGCCGCGCCATGATGGCGGAGGTGTTCCCCCATGTGAAGGTGTCCAATCGTGCCTATGTGGTTGACCGGGAGCGGGTCAGTTGCGCGGGTGCCAACAGTTCGCTACGCATGATGCTCCAGTTGATCCGCCAGACGGGCGGGGCGATGTTGGTGGGGGCTATCGAGGAAATCCTGCGTTGCGATGAGTCCGGCGAGGATGCGACAGACCTGCCGCCGGTTTTTGTCGAGACCGACCCGACGCTGCCGGAAAGCCTCAAGTTGGCGTTGGAACTGATGTGGCAGAACGTGGAAGAGCCCTTGACCATCGATGAGCTGGCGGCGTGCGTAAAGATTTCCAAGCGCCAGTTGGAGCGGCGCTTCTGCAGTTTTCTCGGTGCGACCCCCACGCGTTATTACCTGGAGCTGCGCCTGACGCGCGCGCGCCAACTCATCCAGCAGACCAATCGGTCCGTGACCGAAATCGCCGTGGCGACAGGTTTCGTCAGTTCGCCGCACTTCCAGCGTCGTTTTCGGGATTTCTTCGGTGTGCCGCCTGGCAGCTACCGTTCGAAATCGGAGCGCAAGCAAGCCTTGCGATGAAGACGCTGATTGATCAGGGATGAGTATCTAGAGCGGGGAGAGGGCGTTGCCGGGAGCTGTGCGGGAGCCAGGTGGAGCAAGCCTTGCTCCCACACAGCTCCCGCGTCACGGACACAAATCAGCTGTTATCGTCGGTTTGTGTTTCGGTAGGCAGGTCTTCGGTTTGCGGAGCGGCTTGCGATGCGGTCAAGGTCGTCTCCTTGCACAGCGTCTTGCCAACTTCGTCGGCGATCGAGCCGTCGATGATCCGTCCTTGCATCTGGTCGAACTCGGCTTTCTCCAACCCTGCGAGACTGTTGTACATGCCCATGTGCCGTACATTGCGGCTGGCACAGTCGAGTTCCAGTTTCGTGTAGTTGGTGAAGTAAGTGCCCTTTCTCTGCACGGTGGCCTGGATGGCTGAACCGCTGTCGACAGACGAGACGATGGAGTACACGGCATCCGAATCATCATATAGGTATTTGATGTTCTGGACGTCCGCGGTCGCAGTGCACGCAATCGAGATTAAAGCGAAGGATATGGCGGTTTTCATGCTTTCTTCCGTGAATAAGCAAGTCAGGAGAGAATTGGTGGCAAAGTGAAATCATTTTGCCTAGGCTCTAGCGTTGGGTCAATTTACTTCAAGCAGTATCAATGACCGTCGGTCAGAAACGAAATATTTTCGGGAACTTTATAGAGCGCCGTGCTTCGTGGCAACAGACGAGCGCGTTCAGATTACGCAATGATGCTGTCCGAAGCGTGCTGTAGCTCCAAATAGATCAAAGCCTGAATTTGACCCATCGGCTGACTTTTTTTAGAAGTTTTTCGTCTGAGTTGTCTTCGTAATCACGACTTCAAGACTTTCGAACGACAGTCACCCACCGCTGAATCCGCCACTCATCCACTGTGGGAGCGAGCTTGCTCGCGATGGCGTCAGGTCAGTTGATACTCATGTGACTGACAGTCCGCCATCGCGAGCAAGCTCGCTCCCACAGGGGTTAAAGGTTGATCCATGAGATCTGTGGCAGTTTCTCCCACAGGGTATAAGGGCGCTTCACGGCATCTGCGGCAATTCCTGCGGCCGCAGATCGAACACCAGCACCTCGGCATCCTGGCCATTGCTCAAGGTCAGCGCCTGCTCCTGGCGCACCCGAACGCCATCCCCTTCCTGTAATTGCACGCCGTTAAGCTCGACAGCGCCCCGGGCCACGTGCACGTAGGCATAACGATCCGCTGCCAGGGCCAGGGTGGCGCGTTGCTCGCCATCGAACAACCCGGCGTAGACCCGCGCGTCCTGGCGCACCTGGAGCGAGCCGTCGGCCCCATCCGGGGAGATGATCAATTGCAGGCGTCCCTGTTTCTGCTCGCGGCTGAAGTGCTCCTGTTGATAACGGGGTGTGGCACCGCTGACGTCGGGCACGATCCAGATCTGCAGGAAGTGCACCGGCTCGTCCGCGCTGTGGTTGAACTCGCTGTGGGCCACGCCGCTGCCAGCGCTCATCAACTGCACGTCACCGGGGCGAATGACCGAGCCCGTGCCCAGGGTGTCCTTGTGTTCCAGCGCCCCTTCGAGCACATAGGAAAAGATCTCCATGTCCCGGTGCGGATGCTGGCCGAAACCCTTGGCGGCGGCGACCCGGTCGTCGTTGATGACCAGCAGGTCGGAGAAGCCCTGTTCGTTGAGGTTGCGGTAGCTGGCGAACGAGAAGGTGTGGAACGAGGTCAGCCAGCCGTGGCGAGCAATGCCGCGGTCCGAAGCTTTGCGAAGGGTCAGCATGATGAATTCTCCTGATGTCTTGGGCGGCGGCTGGGGCCGTTCGCCGGGTTCAGAAGAAGGTTAATGGTTACCGATAAATTCAATAAGCAGGTGGAAAACGAAAGACTGTCCGTTTTGAGTGGACAATAGAGAATGCCTACCGGCGGATGCTTCGCTTCGACATAATGCTGAGTCCTGATACCCCATAAAAAACCTGTGGGAGCGAGCTTGCTCGCGATAGCGGTATATCAGCGACATTGATGCTGGCTGATCAACCGCTATCGCGAGCAAGCTCGCTCCCACATGGGATCATCTGTGGCCTACAGTTCCCCTCGATTTTTTGGCGTCTTTCTTGATGAAAACCGTTGCAATGGTGCTGTTCCCGGATTTCTTGCTGCTCGACATGGCCGGGCCGCTGGAGGTGTTTTCCATCGCCAATCGCTACCTCGAGACGAACCAGCGTTATCAACTGCTGACCCTGGGGACCGAGCGCGGGCCGTTGCGCGCATCCAACGGCGTGGCGGTGCAGGCCGATATCCATATCGACCAGGCCTGGGCGGCCTATGACGTGTTGTTGGTACCGGGCGGGCCGGGGGCCTATAACGATCAACATCCGGGGCTGCACACCTGGCTGCGCGCCGCGGCGCAACGGGCGACGCGCTACGGTTCCATCTGCACCGGCGCCTTTGTGCTCGGTGAGGCGGGCTTGCTCGACGGTTATCGCGTCACTACCCATTGGCATTACACCGAACGCCTGATCCAACGTTTCCCCGAGGCCTTGGTGGAAACCGACAAGATCTTCCTGCAGGACCGCCGCCTGATCACCTCGGGCGGCGTCACCGCCGGGATCGACCTGGCCCTGTCCATCGTCGCCCAGGACCATGGCCGCAAAATCGCGTTGGACGTGGCCAAGGTGCTGCTGGTGGTGATGAAACGCCAGGGTGGCCAGGCGCAGTTCAGTCCCTCGGTGGCGGCGGTGTCGACACAGGAATCGGCCATCACCCGGGTGCAGAATCATGTGATGGAGCACCTGGAAGAGCCCTTCACCATCGAACGCATGGCCGCGCTGGCCGCCATGAGTGCGCGGCATTTCGCCCGGGTCTTTGCCCGAGAAGTGAAGATGACGCCCATGGAGTTCCTGCAAGGCGCACGCATCGACCGGGCGCGCCAGTTGCTGGAAACCACTGACCTGCCACTCAAGACCGTGGCGTTTCGCAGCGGCTTCGGCAGTGTGCGGCACATGCGTTTTCTGTTCGGTGAAAAGCTCGGCCTGACCCCGGTGCAATATCGTCAGCAGTTCAGTTGAGCCGTCGGTGTCCGTCCAAGGCACCGTGATGTCCGTGGTGCTCCCTGTGCCAGCATTGTTCTGTGGCGTGCGCCTGCCAAGATAACGGCGAACCCCTTGGAAAGGATGCGCAGGAGCCCAGGGCAGACGTGTTCGGTGATCCGCACGCTGACGCCTGCACCGGTTTTCCGGCGCTGGATCGCCCATGAACAGTTTCGTCAAACCCGACAGCAAGCCGGCGGTGAGCTTCGGTCCGTTTGCCTTCTACCGGCAGCAGCGGCTGGTCACCCGTGACGGCCAGCCACTCGCATTGGGTGGTCGCGCCCTGGATGTTTTGCAGGTGCTGGTGGAGCAC
The DNA here is from genome assembly GCF_051132015.1 of Pseudomonas sp. Z1-12. Lineage (NCBI taxonomy): Bacteria > Pseudomonadati > Pseudomonadota > Gammaproteobacteria > Pseudomonadales > Pseudomonadaceae > Pseudomonas > Pseudomonas sp. Z1-12. The sequence goes on along the minus strand of NZ_CP071647.1, from coordinate 4,512,188 downwards.
GCCGGCCGTTATGTCAGTAAGCAAACCCTCATCGCCCACGTCTGGCCTGACAGCGTCGTGGAAGACATCAACCTGCGGGTGCACATCGCGGCGCTGCGGCGGGCCTTCGGCGACGGGCGGGACGGCGCGCGCTATATTCTCAACCATCCGCGACAAGGCTATTGCCTGGCGGTTCACGAGGACATCCAGACGCCATTCAGTCTCCCAGCCGAGCGACACAACTTGCCCACGCGCTTGAGCCCGGTGGTCGGCCGCGACAGGATCCTGGGACGGTTGTTGGCGCAAGTGCCTCGTCAAGCCCTGACCACAGTGACCGGCCCGGGCGGGGTCGGCAAGACCACCGTGGTGCTGCGGGCGGCAGAGCTGTTGCTTGAACATTTTGACGACGGTGCCTGGTTCGTTGACCTGGCCGCCATCAGCGAGCCCTCGCAGGTGACGGCTCAGGTGGCCGGCGCGCTGGGCCTGGCGCACGGGGCTTTAGGCCGGCGCCTGGAATCCTGCCGGATGTTGCTGGTGCTCGATGGCTGCGAGCATGTGCTCGGCGCCTGTCGGGAACTGGCCCAGGCGCTGGCTGTGACGGCACCGGGGGTGGCGCTGTTGTGCAGCAGCCGCGAACCGCTGGAACTGCCGGGCGAAAGAATCGTGCCACTGCCGGGCCTGGCCGTGGCATCGCCCCTCGAGTCGGAGCACCAGATCGTCGCATGCCCGGCGGTGCAACTGCTGATTGAGCGGGTTAGCGCCCGGCAGCAGGATTTCAAGCCCCATGGCCGCGACTGGCTGGTCCTGGCCCAGATTTGCCAGCGCCTGGACGGCTTGCCGCTGGCGCTGGAATTGGCGGCGGCCCAGGTCGACGCCTTGGGGGTGGCTGGGGTGCTCGAACAGTTGGACTACGGTTTGTCCCTGTTGAGTCATGGGCGGCGTACCGCAGTGGCCCGGCATCGGAGCCTGGAGGCGGTGTTGGATTCGAGTGTCGAGCGTTTGAGCGCTGACGAACGAACCGCGTTCCAGCGCCTGGCGGTGTTCGAGGGACCGTTTACGCTCAAGGCGGCGCAGGCCGTGATCAGTTGCGCTGAACTGAGTGTCGGGCAGGTGCCCAGGTTGCTGTTGCGGTTGGCGAGCGTGTCACTGCTGATGGTCGAGCCGTTGGCCGAGGGCGGGCGTTTTCGACTGCTGCACACCACCCGCGCCTATGCCATGGACAAGCTGCGGCGCAGCGGTCAGTGGCCTGTGTTTCATCGGCGTTACGTACTGCAAGGTGCTTGGGGGGCGCGGCGTTCACGGCCCCAGCCGGCGAGTCAGCGTTTGGAGCAGCGCGTCGGCTTCCAATAGGTCAGGGGTGTCAAAGCCCTCGCTGAAACGGCGGTAGACCGGCCCGAGCAGTTCCTGCGCGGCATGCACCTGCCCTTGACGTTGCCACAAGCGGGCCAGGGAGGTCGCGCTGCGCAGTTCCCAGGCCAGGGCTTGATGACGACGGGCCACGGCCATGGCGTCCAGCAGTTGCGCTTCGGCGGTTTCCTCCAGGGACGGCTCGTTCCGCGCCAGCAAGGTTTCGGCGCCGGCCCGCAGAATCTCCGCCGAACACCAGCCCGCAGCGCCACTGCGGGCCCGTTCCAGTTGCGCGGGGCTGACCCAATCAGGGCGCAGGGTGACGACGATGTCCTGGATCAGCCCGTTTGTCGTACTCGGCTCCAGCGTCTCGCCATCCAATACCCAGGTGTAATGGCAGGCCCAGTCATGGAACAGCATCACCGAATGTTTCTTGGCCTGCTGCTTCAACAGATCGAGCCTTTCCCGCGTGGTCGAATGATCGCCGGTGTAGTGGGCGATCACGCAGCCGGTGAGTGCCAGGGTGTAGCAGATCGAAATGCCGTGATTGATCTGCAGGGCGATCTGCAACGCCAGGTTGGCGGTGCGCCGGGCTTTCTCGGCAAAACCTTGTAGCCAGAGGATCCGCGCCAGAATCGTCAGCGCCGCCACGCTCTGGTCGTATTGCACGCCGAAGCCGTGACTGAAGCGGCTGAGGTGGCCGCTCTGGGCCAGGCGCTGGATCACTTGCTCGGCTTCATGCCGCGCCGCGCCCTGGTCACCGGTGAAATGCAGTGCCAGCACCCGCAGGCGTTGGGCGCTCAGGGACAGGGTCGGGTCGCCCTGCAAACCCAACCGATCGAAATCCAGGCTGTGGTCCAAGGCCTGTTGGTAGCGGCCGCAACTGAGGTCGACGGTCATTTGCCCGGACACGGCCCGCAGCTCGCCGGCCAGGTCCTGGCATTGCCGGGCCAACTGCCGGGCGGTGGCGAAGGCCCGCACGGTGGCCGGTGTACCGCCCTCGGTGTGGTAGTTGAAACTGGCGTGGGCCAGTTCCAGGGCCAGGGTCAAGCGTGGGCAGGGACTGGGGCTGGCCCGCAGCAAGTTCAGTGCCCGGTTGACGTAGAGGCCGTGTTCCTTGAGCAGCGACAGTTCCTGCCAGAGGGGCAGGGTGCGAGCAGTCAGGCGAATCGCCACGGCGTGTGAACCCTGCGGGCCCAGGCCTCGGTCGAGCGCGGCGCGGATGTCATCGCGATAGTCGGCGTAGCGGGCGATCCACAATCGAGTAGGGGTGTTTTCCCAATCGCTTTCCGCTTGCCCCATGAGCGCCAGGCAGCGTTCGGCGTGGCGTTCCTGGCTGGCCGCCAGTTCCCCGGCTTCGGCGAGTTTTTCCAAGGCATAGCGGCGGGTGGTGTCCAGCAGGCGATAGCGCACCTCTTCATCGCCGATCTCAACGTTGAGCAACGACTTGGCGACCAACTGGCTGATCGACACCAGCACCTGTTCGGGCGCCACATGCTGGCCGACGATCACCGCCGCGGCCGAGGCCAGGTTGAAACTGCCCATGAACACCGCCAGCCGCCGCAGGCAGGTCTGCTCGCAGGCCGTGAGCAGCGCGAAGCTCCAGTCCAGCGTGGCGCGCAGGGTCTGCTGGCGCGGTGCGGCGCCGGTGTCGTTGTGGAGCAGGGCGACGCTGTCTTGCAGGTGTCGGTGAAGCGCCTCCAGGGTGAAGCGGCCAAGCTGTCCGGCGGCCAGCTCGATGGCCAGGGGAATGCCGTCCAGCCGCTGGCAGATGTCGATCACCAACGGCACCTCGCGGTCGGTCAGTTCGAAGTCGTCACGGCTGGCCATCGCACGCTCGGCAAACAGTTGCAGTGCCGGGTACTCCAGGGCGGGATAACCCTCGATGGGCATTTCCCTGGGCGGAAACGCCAGGGCGTCCAGGCGCTGCATGTGTTCACCTTCGGCGCGCAGGCCTTCGCGGCTGGTGGCCAGGATGTGCAGGTGAGGCGCACCACGCAGCAAGGTTTCGCTGAGCTGGGCAATGGCGTCGATCAGGTGCTCGCAGTTGTCGAGCACTAGCAACAGATGCCGTTCCTTGAGCTGTCGGCCGAGGGTGTCCAGCGGATCGCCGTCTTGCAGGGGCAGGTCGAGCAACGCACAGAGGTTGGGAGCGATCATGGCCGCGTCGTTGAGCGACGCCAGGTCCAGCAGGTGGGTGCCGTCACGGTAATAGCCGATCAGCCGTTCAGCGACCCGCAGGGCAACGGTGGTCTTGCCGATGCCGCCGGTGCCGACCAGGGTAATGAAGCGTTTTCGCGGCAGCTGGGCCACCAGGTTTTCCACCAGGGCCTGGCGACCGATCAGGCGCGTGCGCTGCAGTGGCAGGTTGCGCGCCAGGGACGGATGGGGGATGCGCGCCAATGGGTCAAGGGATTTGAAAGCCAGCGGCGCGACAAAGCTGTAGCCGCGCTGCGCCACGGTGACGATGTAGCGCTGCCCGGCCTGGCCGTCCCCGAGGGCCTTGCGCAGGGCTGCGACGTGTACGCGCAGGTTGGTGTCTTCCACCACGCTTTTGGGCCAGACCCGGGCGATCAGTTGTTGCTTGCTCACCACCTCGCCAGCGTGTTCGAGCAACACCAGCAGGATCTCCACGGCCCGCCGCCCCAGGCGCAACGGTTGCTCGCCCTCCAGCACCAGGCGCTGGCGCGGATGGACCCGGTAAGGGCCGAAGTGCACCGTCTGTTCGACGGGCAGGCTGAGGTAGTGGCTCATGGTGCTCTCAATGTTCTGGTCCCGATGCCTGGGCTTTACCCGAGCATATTCCTCAGGTTTGGCTTCAAGCGCAACGGCGCAGGCTCTACTCCCGGCCTTCCAGACGCCGAACCTGTGGCGAGGGAGCTTGCTCCCGCTGGGCCGCGAAGCGGCCCCAAAGGCCCCACCTCCCAATCAATCTGACACTCCGAGGTGACAGTTCTGGGGCTGCTGCGCAGCCCAGCGGGAGCAAGCTCCCTCGCCACAAAAGCGGGTTTTTAACACCGCCGTTCCGAAAAAATTAACAACGTTTAACTCACGCAAACGTCTCCTCCGACCGGACCATGAAGCGATCCACCCACCTCAAGGAACCCTGTCATGAGCACCTTCATCACCCGCGACGGCACCGAGATTTACTACAAGGATTGGGGCACTGGGCAACCAGTGGTCTTGAGCCACGGCTGGCCGCTGAACTCGGACAGTTGGGAGGGGCAGATGATGTTCCTGGCGTCCAACGGCTACCGGGTGATCGCCCACGACCGCCGTGGACACGGGCGCTCCAGCCAACCCTGGGACGGCAACGACATGGACACCTACGCCGATGACCTGGCTGAGCTGATCGAACGGCTGGACTTGAAAGACGCGGTGTTGATCGGCTTCTCCACGGGCGGTGGTGAAGTGGCGCGCTACATCGGCCGCCATGGCGCGGCCCGCGTCGCCAAGCTCGGCCTGATCTCGGCGGTGACGCCGTTGATGCTCAGGACCGCGGCCAACCCTGGTGGCTTGCCCATCGAAGTGTTCGACGGTTTCCGCCAAGCCTCCCTGGCCGACCGTTCTCAGCTATACAAAGACGTGGCCAGCGCGTTTTTCGGCGCCAACCGCCCGGGCGCCAAGGTCTCCCAAGGCATGATCGACTGGTTCTGGATGCAAGGCATGCAGGCCGGCCACAAGAACACTTACGACTGCATCAAGGCGTTCTCGGAGACCGACCTTTCCGAAGACCTGCGCAACATCGACGTGCCGACCTTGGTGGTGCACGGCGATGATGACCAGATGGTCCCCATCGAAGCGGCCGGCATTGCCGCTGCCCAGTTGCTCAAGAACGCGCAGTTGCTGGTCTACCCGGGTGCGCCCCATGGCCTGACCGATACCCACAAGGACCGGCTGAACGCGGACCTGTTGGCGTTCATCCAGGGTTGATCAAACCACACACCTGTGGGAGCGAGCTTGCTCGCGATGGCGTCATTACATTCAACATCGATGCAAGCTGACCCACCGCTATCGCGAGCAAGCTCGCTCCCACAGGATCGATAGGATTTCACTCCCATGAACCGCAACGATTTACGCCGTCTCGACATGAACCTGCTGGTGATCTTCGAGGCGCTGATGTTCGAGAAAAACCTGACCCGCGTCGCCGAAAAGCTGTTCATGGGCCAGCCGGCGGTGAGTGCGGCGCTGGGGCGGTTGCGGGATCTGTTCGACGATCCGTTGCTGATCCGTCACGGTCGCGGCATGGAACCGACGCCGCGGGCCCTGGCGATCCTGCGAGAGCTGCAACCGGCCATGGACACCATCTCCGGCGCGGTCAGCCGGGCCAAGGCGTTCGATCCGTCCACCAGTTGCGACGTGTTTCGCATCGGTCTGTCCGACGATGCCGAATTCGGCCTGTTTCCTCCGCTGCTGAGCCAACTGCGCGAAGAAGCGCCGGGGATCATCGTGGTGGTGCGCCGGGCCAATTTCCTGCTGATGTCCTCGCTGCTGGCCAGTGGGGAAATCAGCGTCGGCGTCAGCTACACCACCGACCTGCCGGCCAATGCCAAGCGCAAGAAACTGCGGGACATTCCCTGCAAGGTCTTGCGCGGCGACAAGCGCCCGGGGCCGCTGACCCTGGACGAATACTGCTCGCGGCCCCACGCCATGGTTTCGTTTTCGGGCGACCTGAGTGGCAACATCGACTTGGACCTGGCCCGCATCGGCCGGAGCCGCAAAGTGGTACTGGCGGTGCCGCAATTCAGCGGGCTGCGAGCACTGTTGGCGGGCACCGAGCTGATCGCCACCGTGCCCGACTACGCCGCCTGCGCACTGGTGGAAGGCTGCGCGTTGCGCGCCGAGGACCCGCCGTTCGAGATCAACGCCGCCGAACTGTCGATGGTCTGGAGCGGCGTGCATGACAACGACCCGGCCGAACGCTGGCTGCGTTCGCGCATCGCCAGCCACATGTCGCAACCACTGCCGGCCGCTGCGGCCGCGGACGGAGCCGACCGATGAACCTGACCGATGAGCGCCCGTTGCAGGACCTGGGCTTGTTGTTCCTGCGCCTGAGCGGCGGATTGTTTTTGCTGTGGGTCCATGGCTTGCCGAAGCTCTTGAACTACAGCAGCGAGCTGACCCGCATCGAAGACCCGTTCCACCTCGGCGCGGCGCCGACCCTGATCCTGGCGATTTTCGCCGAGGTGCTGTGCCCACTGTTGATCATGGCCGGTGTGCTGGTGCGCCTGGCGTGCCTGCCGATCCTGTTCCTGCTGGCCGTGGCGCTGCTGGTAGTGCATCCGCAGTGGAGCCTGGAAGAAGGGCAGTTTGGCTGGTTGCTGTTGATTGTATTTACCAGCGTGTTCATTGCCGGCCCTGGACGCCTGGCGCTGAACGCGCGTTTTGATGGAGTGCTGCGTCATGCCTGAGTCCCAAACCCTCGGATCCACCGCGAGCCCGGCGGTACCCGGTTTCGATGAAATCGTCACCTTGGTGGTCAAGCACCGAATCAAAGCCGGGCAGAACGATGCCTATGAGGCCTGGTTGCGGCGCATCGTCACCGTGGCCGGCCAGTGGCCGGGCCATCTGGGCGTCGACGTTGTGCGGGGCAAGCAGGACGGATTGTCATTGTTTACCTGCGTGCTGCGTTTTCGCTCCACCGAAGCCATGCAGCGCTGGCTGGACTCCCCCGAGCGGCGTGAATTGGTGGCCGAGGCTGCGCCACTGTTGGCCGACGGTGATCAGATCGAGGTCGGTTCCCATAAGGAATTCTGGTTCGCCCCGTTGGCCGATGCCGCCACGCCACCGCCGCGCTGGAAGCAATCGGTGGTGACGCTGCTGGTCATCCTGCCGCACACCTTGCTGGTGCCGTTGCTCTGGGGCCCGTTGCTGCAACTCAACGCCTTTCTGTCCAACTACGTGGTCGCCACGTTTTTGATCACCGTGACCATCGTGCTCTCGGTGGTGTACGTGTGCATGCCGCTGGCGACCCGGCTGTTCGCGCCGTGGCTGGAAGCTTCCACAACCCACGAACACTTGGAGCCCGGTCATGGCCGATAAGGACGACCCAACCGATCCGCTGCGCCGCCAATTGCTCGCCGCCGGGTCCTTGCTCAGCGCGGCGGCGGCCTTCTGGCCACGCCTGTCCCTTGCTTCTTCCCATTCACAAGGAAATCCTATGAACGCCGACCTGATTCTGTTCAATGGCCAATTCCACACCGTCGATCGCGAGAAGCCCCGCGCCAGTGCGGTCGCTATCAGCCAGGGCCGCTTCGTCGCCGTGGGCACCGACGCCGAGGCCATGGCCCTGCGCGGCAGCGGTACCCAGGTCATCGACCTCAAGGGCCGCACCGTCATTCCCGGTCTCAACGACTCGCACCTGCACTTGATCCGGGGTGGCTTGAACTACAACCTGGAGCTGCGTTGGGAAGGCGTGCCGTCGTTGGCCGATGCCTTGCGCATGCTCAAGGACCAGGCCGACCGCACGCCAACGCCGCAATGGGTTCGCGTGGTGGGCGGCTGGAACGAATTCCAGTTCGCCGAAAAGCGCATGCCGACCCTGGAAGAACTCAACCAGGCCGCCCCCGATACGCCCGTGTTCGTGTTGCACCTGTATGACCGCGCCTTGCTCAACCGCGCCGCGCTGCGTGTCGCCGGCTACACCCGCGACACGCCGAACCCGCCGGGTGGCGAGATCGTACGCGACAGCAAGGGCGAGCCCACCGGCATGCTGGTGGCGCGGCCCAACGCGATGATCCTGTACTCGACGCTGGCGAAAGGGCCGAAGTTGCCGCTGGAATACCAGGTCAACTCCACCCGCCAGTTCATGCGCGAACTCAATCGCCTGGGCCTGACCAGCGCCATCGACGCTGGCGGCGGCTACCAGAACTACCCGGACGACTACGAGGTCATCGAACAGTTGGCCCGCGAGCAGCAGTTGACGGTACGCATCGCCTACAACCTGTTCACCCAGAAGCCCAAGGAAGAACTCACCGATTTCAAGAACTGGACCGGCAGCGTCAAGCTGCACCAGGGCGACGATTTCCTGCGGCACAACGGCGCCGGGGAAATGTTGGTGTTCTCGGCGGCGGACTTCGAAGACTTCCTCGAACCGCGCCCGGATCTGCCACCGGGCATGGAACAGGACCTGGAGCCGGTGGTGCGTCACCTGGTGGAGCAGCGCTGGCCGTTCCGCCTGCACGCCACCTACGACGAATCCATCAGCCGCATGCTCGACGTGTTCGAGAAGGTCAATCGCGACATTCCGTTCAATGGCCTGCCGTGGTTTTTCGACCACGCCGAAACCATCACGCCGAAAAACATCGAGCGTGTACGGGCACTGGGCGGTGGTATTGCGATCCAGGATCGCATGGCCTTCCAGGGCGAATACTTCGTGGATCGCTACGGCGCCAAGGCCGCCGAAGCCACGCCGCCGATCAAGCGCATGCTCGCCGAAGGCGTGCCGGTGGGCGCTGGCACCGACGCCACCCGCGTGTCGAGCTACAACCCGTGGACTTCGTTGTACTGGATGGTCAGTGGCCGCACCGTCGGAGGCCTGTCGTTGCACGAAGAGGGCCTGCCGCGCCTGACCGCGCTGGAGTTGTTCACCCACGGCAGTGCCTGGTTCTCGTCGGAGCAGGGCAAGAAAGGCCAGATCAAGGTCGGCCAACTGGCGGACCTGGCGGCCCTGAGCGCGGACTTCTTCAGCGTCGAGGAAGAAGCCATCAAGTGGATCGAGTCGGTGCTGACCGTAGTGGACGGCAAAGTGGTGTACGCCGCTGGCGACTTCGAAAAACTCGGCCCAGCCAGCGTCCCGGTGCTGCCGGACTGGTCGCCCGTGGTCAAGGTCCCGGGGCATTGGCGCCCGAGCTCCCCATTGCAGGCGCAAGTCCACCAGTGCAGCGGGCCGTGCAAGGTGCATTCCCACAGCCACGAACGGGCGCGACTCTCGAACGTCCCGGTCAGCGACTTCCAGGGTTTCTGGGGCGCGTTTGGCTGTTCCTGCTTTGCCTTTTGACTGAACAAACATCTATCCCCCTGTGGGAGCGAGCTTGCTCGCGAAGGCGGCGGAACATTCAACATCACCGCCGCCTGACACTCCGCTATCGCGAGCAAGCTCGCTCCCACAGGTTTCGTAACATCCATCCCAAAGGAGTCACCCCATGAGCAACGTTCCCGCCTACAACCGTCTGAACAAAGACGACGCGGTCGTCCTGCTGGTCGATCACCAGACCGGTCTGATTTCCCTGGTCCAGGACTTCTCGCCCAACGAGTTCAAGAACAACGTGTTGGCCTTGGCCGACCTGGCGAAGTTCTTTGAACTGCCGACCATCCTGACCACCAGCTTCGAACAAGGCCCCAACGGCCCGATCGTGCCGGAACTCAAGGAAATGTTCCCGGACGCGCCGTACATCCCGCGTCCAGGCCAGATCAACGCCTGGGACAACGAAGATTTCGTCAAGGCAATCAAGGCCACCGGCCGCAAGCAACTGATCATCGCCGGCGTGGTCACCGACGTCTGCGTGGCATTCCCGACCTTGTCGGCGCTGGCTGAAGGCTTCGACGTGTTCGTCGTCACCGACGCTTCGGGGACCTTCAACGAAACCGTGCAACAAGCCGCCTGGGTGCGCATGACCGCTGCTGGCGCGCAGATGATGAACTGGTTCTCGGTGGCCTGTGAGCTGCACCGCGACTGGCGCAACGACATCGAAGGCCTGGGCAACCTGCTGTCCCAGCGCATTCCGAACTACCGCAACCTGATGAACAGCTACTCGGCGCTGACGGCCAAGTAAGCGGTTCATGTTGTATGACGCCCGCCTTGTGCGGGCGTTTTTGTGCAGGGCATTAAACCCTTTCAAACCGAACCGCTATCGCGAGCAAGCTCGCTCCCACAGGGTTTGAGGTGTATTCAGGTTCTGTCATCACTCGGAACCCATGTGGGAGCGAGCTTGCTCGCGATGGCGTCAGCCCATTCGAAACCTTTCCAACCTGCTTTACACCACCCACAATGCCCAACTCATCTCCCTGACTGTCCACCCCAGGAATGACAATGAACCCCTTCGAAGAAATGCGCATCTTTGCCCAGGTCATGGAGTCAGGCAGTTTCACCGCCGCCGCGGACAAGCTCGGGCTGTCCAAGCAGTTCGTCAGCCGCAAGCTCATGGCACTGGAGCAGCGCCTGGGTGTGCGCCTGCTCAATCGCTCGACCCGCCGGCTGGACGTCACCCCGTTGGGCCAGCGCTACTACGAAGCGGCGCTGCGCCTGCTCAATGACGTCGAACAAGTGGAGCAGGGCATCAGCGGCCAGACCAGCGAGCCCCGCGGCACGATTCGCCTCAGCGCACCGCTGTCCTTCGCTGTGGCGCACCTGGGCAGCCTGTTGCCGCTGTTTCTGCAACGCTATCCGGGCGTCAGCGTCGAGGTGGACCTGAGCGACCGTTCGGTGGATCTGCTGGGGGAGGGCTATGACCTGGCGCTGCGCATCGGCGTGCTGGAGGATTCGACCCTGATTGCCCGGCGCATCGCGACCATCGAGCGGGTGTATTGCGCCAGCCCCACCTACCTGGCGCAAAAAGGCACACCCGCGCGGCCTGAAGACCTGCGCAGCCATGACTGCCTGCCCTATGGTCACAGTCGTCAGGTGCAGTGGCGTTTCGCGGGGGCGGGCAAACCGTTGACGCTGGAGGTCACGGGGCGCATGCGCGCCAATAATGGTGATTTGCTCAGAGACGCGGCCATTGCCGGCATGGGCATCACCTATCTGCCCGCTTTCATCCTCGGCGATGCCTTGAAGGATGGTCGGCTGATCAAGGTCCTGGAAGGCTTCGAGACCGAACCGTTGGCGCTATCGGCGGTGTATCCCCAGCATCGGCAAAGTGCACGCCCAGTGCAGGCGTTGGTGGAATTCTTACGCGACCAAATGCAGTAAAGGGGCGCAACGCATTCAGCCGCCACATGACGGCTGAAGCATCTGGCGCTTTGATCAGGCGGCGAGGTTGGCGCTGCTCAGTTCTTTTTTGTACTGCGCTTTCATGGTTTCCATTTCCGCGCCCAAGGCGTCGAGCTTGGCCTTACCCAGCAGTTTTTTCGCGTGGGGGAACATTTCCTTTTCTTCTTCTTCGATGTGGTGCTCAAGCAGTTCCTTGACCACTTTCACCCGACCGGCGAATTCCGGCTGGGTTGGATCGGTGGTTTTCAGGTCCGGCAGCACCAACGAGTCGACGGTGCGGTGTTCTTCCTTGGCCTCGTAGTACATTTCGGCCTCGTCCTTGCCACCGGCTTGCTTGAACGCCGGATAAAGAATTTCTTCTTCCAGGCGAGTGTGGATGGAAATTTCCATTTCCAGTTTCGCCAACAGGTCGGAGCGTTTTTTCACAGCGCGCTCGGTCGACTCGCTCAGTTGAGTCAAGATGGCTTTGACGCGCTCATGGTCGGCTTTCAACAGATCGATGGCATTCATGGGGAGCTCCTCGGCAATTCACGGATGCGGGCAGGCTTCGAGCGCCGACGCCGCGTAAGCGTTGAATTGCATGAGCTGTGCCAGCCGAGACGGGTTTTAAAATGCTTTAAAAACAATGGGTTGAAGTGTTCTTGATTTTCAGCGTCGTGCAAGCTGCATGAGCCGGGAAAAAAACGCGTTGCAGTTTGCGCTGATGGCACGCCACGGCGCGTTCGAATCGACATACATCTCAGCCGATCACCAAATGGAAAGGCCACTGCGCTTTGGCAGTCAGGTTGGTCGAGCCGAAGTTATCGATCCCCGTTGAGACTATCGGCCCAAGCCTGGACTGCTTGGTGGTCAATCACTCGGCCAGTGTCAACATCGGCCAAGGCCTCATGAGTCAGGAGACTGCGTTCCTCTTCCTGGTTTATCCAGGCAGATAGCGCTTGTTTAACGATCCAATCCTTGGAGCGCCCGAGGCGTTCGGCCATCAAGTCGACTTTTTCGGCCAGGTGCACTGGGACGTGAGCTGTAACCGACCGGGTTTCGTGGTGGCTGTCATGGCGGATTTCTCCATTGCAGTTGGCGGTACACGCCCTGTCTTCTGAGGCAGTCGCTTCTGGAAGGATGATCGTAGATGATTGTTGCCGATATTCTCTGCGGCAAACTATCAGATGTAATAAGAAACCGTCTCACTTTCAGAAAAAACACCAACCCGTGGCGAGGGAGCTTGCTCCCGCTCGGCTGCGTAGCAGTCGTAACGTTCGTTTACCCGATGGTCCGTGTTGAGCTGATCGAGGCTGCTGCGCAGCCTAGCGGGAGCAAGCTCCCTCGCCACGGTTTTTGATCACTCGAATCCTGCTCAAAAAAAATGCCCGCATCTCACGAAACGGGCATTTTTGTTCGGTGACGCTCAGGCAATCACCCCGTCAGCCCAGCCTGCTGAACCAACGTCAGCAACGGCTGCGGGTACACACCCAGGAAGAACGCCAATACGGCGATGGCCAGCAGCATCACGCCGCCTGCCTTCTGTTCCCAGTGCAACTCGGCGTCGTGGCGACGCAGGTTCGGTTCCATCAGGTACAGGGTGACCATGACGCGCAGGTAGTAGAACACGCCGATGGCGCTGCCCAGCACCAGGGAGCCGACCAGCCACCATTGGTGGGCCTCGACGCCGGTGGCGATGATGTAGAACTTGCCGATGAAGCCGGCGGTCAGCGGAATGCCGGCCAGGGACAGCATCATCACGGTCAGCACGGCGGTCAGGTACGGACGGCGCCAGAACAGGCCGCGGTATTCGTACAGGGCGTCGGCGTCGCGGCCGTTGTACGGCGAGGACATCAGGGTGATCACGCCGAAGGCGCCGAGGCTGGTGATCACGTAGGTGACCAGGTACACGCCGATGGCTTCCACGGCCAGGCCCTTGCTGGCGATCAGGGCGATCAGCAGGTAGCCGAAGTGGGCGATGGACGAGTAACCCAGCAGGCGCTTGAGGTTGCTCTGGGTCAGTGCCAGCAGGTTACCGAACAGGATCGACGCGATGGCGATGATGGTCAGCACGTTGCTCAGCACACCGCTGCTGGCCACTGGCGAGATCTGGAACAACCGCACCATCACTGCGAACACCGCCACTTTCGACGCAGTGGCAAGGAACGCCGCCACGGGCGCCGGGGCGCCTTCGTAGACGTCCGGGGTCCAGAGGTGGAACGGGACCAGCGACAGCTTGAACGCCAGGCCGATCAGCATCATGCCCAGGCCCAGTTGTGCGATCGGGCTAGGCAGGCCGGTGGCGGCCAGGGCCTGGCCGATGCCGACGAAGCTCAGGGTGCCGGCTTCGGCGTAGAGCAGGGCCATGCCGAACAACAGGAACGCGGAACCGGCCGCCGACAGCACCATGTACTTGATGCCGGCTTCCAGGGAGCGCTTGTTGAAGAAGGCGTAGGCCACCAGGCCGTAGACCGGTACCGACAGCAGTTCCAGGCCGATGAACAGGCTGGCCAGGTGTTGCGCGCTGACCAGGACCAGGCCACCGGCGGCAGCCATCAGGATCAGCAGGTACAGTTCTTCGCGGTTGCCCGGGTAACCCGAACCGCCATCGCCGAGGTAGGCGTGGGCGAGGGTGACGCAGGCCAGGGTGGCGACCAGGATCAACGCCATGTAGAGGCAGGCGAAGCTGTCGATCTGGATCAGCGGCGTGACCGCCAGTGGCGCGACTTTCAAGGCCGGCAAGATCGACAGCAAGGCCAGGTTCAGCCCCGCCACCGACAGCAGGAAGGTCTGTGAGTGATTGCGCCGCCAGGCGATCGCCAGCATCACCACGATGATCGTGGCGCTGGTGATCAACAGCGGCGCAAGCGCGATAAAGTGTTGAATCGTGAATTCCATAGCGCTCTTACCGGGCCGAAGCGAGTTGAGAGAAGGCGGTGCCGAGCCACTGCTGCACGCCATGCATCGTGGCGGCAGAGGTGTCGAGGAACGGTTGCGGGTAGACGCCGAGGTAAACCAGCAGCACCGCAAGGCCGAGCACCATGATCAGTTCGCGACCGTCCATGCCACGCAACACTTCATCCGACTTGGCCGGACCGAAGTAGGCGCGGTGGATCATGATCAGCGAGTAGACCGAACCGAACACCAGGCCGGACGTGGCAATCGCCGTGATCCATGGCGCACTGACGAACGAGCCGATCAGGATCAGGAACTCGCCGACGAAGTTGCCGGTACCCGGCAAGCCCAGGGAAGCGGCCGCGAAGAACAGGCTGATGGCCGGCAGGTAGGCGATGCGCGACCAGATGCCGCCCATCTCACGCATGTCCCGGGTGTGCAGGCGCTCGTACAACTGACCGCTGAGGATAAACAGCGCCGCGGCCGACAGGCCGTGGGCGAGCATCTGGATCACCGCGCCTTGCAGGGCCAGCTGGCTGCCGGAGTAGATCCCGATCAGCACGAAGCCCATGTGCGAAACGCTGGAGAACGCGATCAGGCGCTTGATGTCGGTCTGGGCGAACGCCAGGAACGCACCGTAGAAAATCCCGATCAGGCCCAGGGTCATGGCAATCGGCGCGAACTCGGCCGAGGCATTGGGGAACAGCGGCAGGGCGAAGCGCAACAGGCCGTAGGCCGCCGTCTTCAGCAGGATACCCGCCAGGTCCACGGAACCGGCGGTCGGCGCCTGGGCGTGGGCGTCCGGCAGCCAGGAGTGGAACGGCACCACCGGCAGCTTCACCGCGAAGGCGATGAAGAAGCCGAGCATCAGCACGTACTCGGTGGTCTTGGACATCTGCACTTTCAACAGGTCGGCGTAGTTGAAGGTAATCACGCCGGTGTTGTTGAAGTTCACCAGGACCAGGCCAAGGATCGCCACCAACATGATCAGGCCGGAAGCCTGGGTGAAGATGAAGAACTTGGTCGCCGCGTAGATCCGGGTTTTCTTGCCGTCCGAAGAGCTGTGACCCCAGAGCGCGATGAGGAAGTACATCGGCACCAGCATCATTTCCCAGAAGAAGAAGAACATGAACAGGTCCAGGGCCAGGAACACGCCGACGACGCCGCCCAGGATCCACATCAGGTTCAGGTGGAAGAAACCGACGTGACGCTGGATCTCTTTCCAGGAGCAGAGCACCGAGAGGATACCCAGCAGGCCGGTCAGCAGGATCATCAGAAGCGACAGGCCGTCGAGGGCCAGGTGCACGCTGATGCCGAAGCGCGCGATCCAGGCGTGCTTGAACTCAAGCGCCCAGGTCGGATCGGCGCCAGGGGCCGGTGCAAATGAATAGTCGCCGGTCGCCCACAGCCAGAGGCCGAGCGCGAGTTCCAGGGACATGGTCAGCAGCGCAATCCAGCGCGGGAGCGTGGAGCTGGAGCGCTCCGCGATCCAGCACAGCAGGCCGCCGATGAAGGGGATCAGGATTAGCCAGGGCAGAATCATGACGGGCTCGTTTCCTTTCGCAAGTTCGCAAGGTTCATATCAGACCGCTACCAGCACGATGGCGCCGATAACCAGCACGGCGCCAGCCGCCATGGAAGCCGCATACCAACGCAGTTGTCCGGTCTCGGTACGGCTCAGGGCAGTGTGGCCGCCCTTGGCCATGCGCGGGATCAGGCCAATGGTCTGGTCGAGCGGGTCTTTGCGCAGAATGTGGCTGATCGCAAGGTATGGCTTGACGAACAGTTTGTCGTAGATCCAGTCGAAGCCCCAGGCGGCGAACCACCAGGCCGAAAGGAAACGCCCGATGCCGCTGTTGGCGATTGCCGTGACGAAACGGCGCTTGCCGAGGAACAGCAGGGCAGCCAGCAGGATACCCGCCAGGGCGATGGCGCCCGAGGCGATTTCCAGGCTGTGCTTGGCTTCGCCGCCGGCATGGCCGACGCTTTGCGGCAGCACATCGGCCAGCGGTGGGGTGATCATGGCGCCGACGAAGGTCGACAGCACGATCAGCACCGACAGCGGCAGCCAATGGGCAATGCCGTGGCCTGCGTGGGCTTCGGTCTTGGCTTCACCGTGGAACGCGATGAAGATCAGGCGGAAGGTGTACAGCGAGGTCATGAACGCACCCACCAGGCCCGCGTAGAGCAGACCCTGGTTACCGCTGGCGAACGCTTCCCAGAGGATCTCGTCCTTGGAGTAGAAACCGGCGGTGACCAGGGGCAGGGCCGCCAGGGCCGCGCCGCCGACGATGAAGCTGGCGTAGGCCAACGGCAGTTTTTTCCACAGGCCGCCCATCTTGAAGATGTTCTGCTCGTGGTGGCAGGCAACGATCACCGCACCGGAGGCAAGGAACAGCAGCGCCTTGAAGAAGGCATGGGTCATCAGGTGGAAGATCGCGCCTTCCCAGGCACCGACGCCCAGGGCCAGGAACATGTAGCCGATCTGGCTCATGGTCGAGTAGGCGAGGATGCGCTTGATGTCGGTTTGCACCAGGGCGGCAAAACCGGCCAGCACCAGGGTCACACCGCCGACGATGCCGACCAGGTGCAGGATGTCCGGCGCCAGGGCGAACAGGCCGTGGGTACGGGCGATCAGGTAGACACCGGCGGTCACCATGGTCGCGGCGTGGATCAGTGCCGAGACCGGGGTAGGGCCGGCCATCGCGTCCGCCAACCAGGTTTGCAGCGGCAGTTGCGCGGATTTACCGACGGCGCCGCCCAGCAGCATCAGGGTCGCCAGGACGATCCAGAAGTCACCGACCTTGAAGTGCTCGGGTGCCTTGACCAGCAGTTCCTGGATGTTCAGCGTACCCAGTTGCTGGAACAGGATGAACAGGCCGATGGCCATGAACACGTCGCCGATCCGGGTCACGATGAACGCCTTGAGCGCGGCGTTGCCGTTGTTGCGGTTGCTGTAGTAGAAACCGATCAACAGGTACGAGCACAGGCCCACGCCTTCCCAGCCGAAGTACAGGAACAACAGGTTATCGCCGAGCACCAGGAACAGCATGCTGGCGATGAACAGGTTGGTGTAGGCGAAGAAGCGCGAGTAACCGGCTTCACCGCGCATGTACCAGGAGGCGAACAGGTGGATCAGGAAACCCACGCCGACCACCACGCCGAGCATGGTCACCGACAGGCCGTCCAGGTACAGGGCGAAGTTCGGCGTGAAGCCCTCCACCGCCATCCACTGCCACAGCACCTGCACGTAACGGCCACCTTCCGGTGGGGCGACGTTGAATTGCCAGATCACGTAGGCCGTGACGATGGCGGACAGGCCGATGGAACCCACGCCCACCAATGCCGACAGGTTTTCCGACCAGCGTCCACGGGAGAACGACAGCAGCAGGAAACCGACAAGAGGAAATATGAAAGTCAGGAAGAGAAGGTTCATCCGCGCATCTCGCTGGCAGCGTCAATATCGAGAGTGTGGAAGCGGCGATACAGCTGCAACAGGATCGCCAGGCCGATACTGGCCTCGGCGGCTGCCAGGCTGATCACCAGGATGAACATGATCTGTCCATCCGGTTGCGCCCAGCGAGCGCCCGCGACGATGAAGGCCAGGGCGGAGGCATTCATCATGACCTCCAGGCTCATCAGCACGAACAGGATGTTGCGGCGGACCATCAGGCCGACCAGACCGAGGCAGAACAGGATGCCGGCAACCGCCAGGCCATGTTCGAGAGGGATAGCAGGCATGTGATTACTCCTTCGCCTCGTTACGGCCCAAATGGAACGCCGTGACGGCTGCGGCAAGCAGCAGCATCGAGGCGAGTTCGACCACCAGCAGGTACGGGCCGAACAGGCTGATGCCCACGGCCTTGGCGTCTACGATGGTGTGGCCGATGGCCTGGCCGCTCTGGTGAGCGAACAGCACATACAGCAATTCACCCAGCAGCAGGGCGGACAGGATCACCGGTCCCGCCCAGATGCCGGGCTTGAGCCAGGCGCGTTCCTGCTGGACCGCGGCCGGGCCGAGGTTGAGCATCATCACCACGAACACGAACAGCACCATGATGGCGCCGGCGTAGGCGATCACTTCCAGGGCACCGGCGAACGGCGCGCCGAGGGCGAAGAAGGTCATGGCCACGGCGATCAGCGAAATGATCAGGTAGAGCAGGGCGTGCACGGGGTTGGTGTTGGTGACCACACGAAGCGTGGACACCACCGCGATACCCGATGCGAAATAGAAAGCGAATTCCATCTTTCTTCCTTAAGGCAGCAAGCTCTTCACGTTGATCGGTTCGGCTTCGTTCTGCGCGGCGCCTTTTGGCTTACCGGCAATGGCCATACCTGCAACACGATAGAAGTTGTAATCAGGGTTTTTACCGGGACCGGAAATCAGCAGATCTTCTTTCTCGTACACCAGGTCCTGACGTTTGAACTCGGCCATTTCGAAATCCGGCGTGAGCTGGATCGCGGTGGTCGGGCACGCTTCCTCGCAGAGGCCGCAGAAAATGCAGCGCGAGAAGTTGATGCGGAAGAAGTCCGGGTACCAGCGACCGTCTTCGGTTTCAGCTTTCTGCAGCGAGATGCAACCTACCGGGCACGCCACGGCGCACAGGTTGCAGGCCACGCAGCGTTCTTCGCCGTCGGGGTCGCGGGTCAGGACGATGCGGCCACGGTAGCGGGGCGCCAGATAGACCGGCTCTTCCGGGTATTGCAGGGTGTCGCGTTTGCGAAAGCCATGGCCGAAGATCATGACCAGGCTTCGCAGTTGGGTACCGGTACCCTTAACGATGTCGCCAATATATTTGAACATGGGTCAAATCCTCACTGAACCGCGGCCGCAGGCGCGTTCATCAAAACGATCGCAGCGGTCACCAGCATGTTGATCAGGGTCAGCGGCAGGCAGAATTTCCAGCTGAAGTCCATCACCTGGTCGTAGCGTGGGCGCGGGATCGAGGCGCGCAGCAGGACGAACAGCATGATGAAGAACGCGGTCTTCAGGGCGAACCAGACGAAGGACAGTTGCGGCAGGATGCCGAACGGACCGTGCCAGCCACCGAAGAACAGCGTTACCAGCAGTGCCGAGATCAGGATGATGCCGATGTATTCACCGACGAAGAACATGCCCCACTTCATGCCGGCATATTCAATGTGGTAACCGTCGGCCAGTTCCTGCTCCGCTTCCGGCTGGTCGAAGGGGTGACGGTGAGTCACGGCCACGCCAGCGATGAAGAAGGTACAGAAACCGAAGAACTGCGGAATGATGAACCACAGGTTCTGGGCCTGGTACTCGACGATGTCGCGCATGTTGAACGAGCCGGCCTGGATCACGATGCCCATGAGCGCCAGGCCCATGAACACTTCGTAGGACACGGTCTGGGCCGAGGCCCGCAGGCTGCCCAGCAGGGCGAACTTGTTGTTGCTCGACCAGCCGGCGAACAGCACCGCGTACACCGACAGGCCGGCCATGGCGAAGAAGAACAGCAGGCCGATGTTCAGGTCCGCCACGCCCCAGGTCGGGGTGATCGGGATGATCGCGAAGGCGATCAGCAAGGCGCTCATGGCCACGATCGGCGCCAGGGTGAAGATCACCTTGTCGGCAAACGGTGGTGTCCAGTCTTCCTTGAAGAACATCTTGATCATGTCGGCGGCGATCTGGAACATGCCGAACGGGCCGACGCGGTTCGGACCGTAGCGGTCCTGCCACCAGCCCAGCAGGCGACGTTCGACGAAGCTCAGCAACGCGCCGCAAACCACCACGGCCAGCAGGATCACGATGGCCTTGAGGACCGTCAGGATCACAGCGATCACTTCAGGGGTGAACCAGCTCATTGCGCTGCCTCCTGCAGACCGTCGACAGTCTTGCCGAAAATCGCCGGTGGAATACCCGCCAGGCCAGCCGGCAGGGCCACCAGGCCGGCGCCCAGTTCTTCATTGATGCGCAGCGGCAGACGCAGGGTCTGGCCGGCCACGTTCAGGCTCAGCAGGGCGCCGTCGTTGACGCCCAGGCGATCGGCTTCCGACTTGGCCAGCGACACGTAGGCGGCGGGGATGCGTTCCTGCACCGGTGCGGCTTTGGAAGAGTTCTCTTCGCTGCCGAACAAGTGATGGAACGGTACGACCTGCCAGGTGCCCGGTGCCGGGTTGAAGGCACGCGGAACGCTGGCGAACCAGCCCAGGCCATCGCCCTGGCTTTCGATCAGGCGGGTGCCCGGGTCACCGGCACGCAGGTGACCACCGACTTCGTCCTGGAACTTGTTCCAGGCTTGCGGCGAGTTCCAGCCCGGCGACCAGGCGAACGGCACTTGCGAGCGCGGTTCGGCGGAGCCCGAGTAACCTTCCATGGAGAACGAGAACGCGGTGTCCTTGTCCTGGGAAGTGCGGGGTTCGTGGACACTGATGTTGGCGCGCATCGCGGTGCGACCGGAGTAGCGCAGCGGTTCGCGGGCCAGCTTCAGGCCCTTGATGCGGAACGCGGCCGATGGCGCGGCATCGACGATGCGCGCCAGTTGCGGGCTGCTCGACGCGACGGCGGCGGTGACGTGGTCCAGTTGCGTCCAGTCGATCGGCTGGTCCAGCAGGGTGGCGCGCAGGGCATGCAGCCAGCGCCAGCCTTCGTGGACCAGGATGCTGGCGTCCAGGTAAGTCGGGTCGAACACCTGGAAGAAGCGCTGGGCGCGACCTTCCTGGCTGACCAGCGTACCGTCGCCTTCGGCGAAGCTCGCCGCCGGCAGCACCAGGTGGGCGCGGTCGGTGGTGGCGGTTTTCTGATGGTCGGCGACGATCACAACCTTGGCGGCGTTCAGCGCGGCATCGACCTTGGCCCTGTCAGTGCGGGTGAACAGATCGTTCTCCAGCACGACGATGGCGTCGGCGTTGCCGTCGATCACGGCTTGCAGGGCAGCATCGACGGATTCGCCACCGAGCATGGCCAGGCCGAGGCTGTTGGCTTCCGGCACGATCAGGCTGATGGAACCGTTCTTCTCGCGCAGCTTCAAGGCCTTGGCGATGTTGGCGGCGGCTTCGATCAGCGCCTTGGAACCCAGGGAGGTGCCGGCGATGATCAAGGGGCGCTTGGCCGCCAGCAGGGCGTCGGCGATGCGTTGGGCGAGGGCGGCCGCTTCGCTGTCCAGGCCGTCGACGGCCGGGGCGCTGGCGTCCAGGGCGTGGGCCACGGCGAAACCGATGCGGGCCAGGTCGTCCGGGGCGGCGTGGACGCATTCTTCGGCCACGTCGTCGAGCTTGGTTTCAGCGAGGCTGGCGATGAACAGTGGGTTCAACGCGTCCTGGCCGATGTTCTTCACGGCGGCGTCGAGCCATGGCTGCACGCGCATGGCGTCGGCCATGGCCTCGGCCTTGCCCTTGACCGACTGGCGCAGGGCCAGGGCCATGCGGGCGGCGGTCTGGGTCAGGTCTTCGCCAAGGACGAACACCGCGTCGTGGTCTTCGATGTCGCGCATCGTCGGCACGGGCAGCGGGCTGTCCTTGAGCACTTGCAGCACCAGGCGGATGCGTTCCAGCTCGCCGGCTTCGATGCCGCTGTAGAAGTGCTCGGCGCCAACCAGCTCACGCAGGGCGTAGTTGCTTTCCAGGCTGGCGCGAGGCGAACCGATGCCGACAATGTTGCGACCGCGCAGCAGCTCCGCGGCCTTGTCCAGGGCTTCGTCCAGGCTCAGCGTGGCGCCGCCCGCCAGCAGCGGCTGGCGTGGGCGATCCTTGCGATTGACATAGCCGTAGCCGAAACGGCCACGGTCGCACAGGAAGTACTGGTTGACCGAACCGTTGTAGCGGTTTTCGATGCGACGCAGTTCGCCGTAGCGTTCGCCCGGGGAAATGTTGCAACCGCTGGAGCAGCCATGGCAGATGCTCGGCGAGAACTGCATGTCCCACTTGCGGTTGTAGCGCTCGGAATGGGTCTTGTCGGTGAACACACCGGTCGGGCAGACCTCGGTGAGGTTGCCGGAGAATTCGCTTTCCAGGGTGCCGTCTTCAACGCGACCGAAGTACACGTTGTCGTGGGCACCGAACACGCCCAGGTCGGTGCCGCCGGCGTAGTCCTTGTAGAAACGCACGCAACGGTAGCAGGCGATGCAGCGGTTCATCTCGTGGGAGATGAACGGGCCCAGTTGCTGGTTCTGGTGGGTACGCTTGGTAAAGCGATAACGGCGCTCGTTGTGGCCGGTCATCACGGTCATGTCTTGCAGGTGGCAGTGGCCGCCTTCCTCACAGACCGGGCAGTCGTGAGGGTGGTTGGTCATCAGCCATTCGACGACGCTGGCGCGAAACACTTTCGCTTCTTCGTCGTCGATGGAGATCCAGCTGCCGTCGGTGGCAGGGGTCATGCAGGACATGACGATCCGACCACGCTTGTCGTTTTCGTCGGTGTACTGCTTGACCGCGCACTGGCGACAAGCGCCAACGCTGCCAAGGGCGGGGTGCCAGCAGAAATAAGGGATGTCGAGGCCCAGCGACAGACATGCCTGTAACAGGTTGTCTGCGCCATCGACTTCGAGCTCTTTGCCGTCTACGTGGATAGTGGCCATGGTTCAAAGTTCTTCGTTGGCCCGGTGTCAGCGGGCGTGGCTAATGGAATCTTGTCGTTCGTCCGAATCCAAACAGCCTGGTAAAAGGCGTCATCGGACGAAAGGCGCAGGGCACGGACCCTGCGCCTTCTAAAGCGTCGTTACGCGCCAACCATGGTCGGCGTGACCACCTGATTGAGGTCGCCCGCGCGGGTTGGCGCGATGCCGGCCTCGAATTCAGGGCGGAAGTATTTGATCGCGCTGCCCAACGGCTCCACGGCACCCGGTGCGTGAGCACAGAAGGTCTTGCCCGGGCCGAGGAAACCCACCAGACCCAGCAGGGTCTCGATGTCGCCGGGCTGGCCTTCGCCGTTCTCGATGGCCATCAGCAGCTTGACGCTCCAGGGCAGGCCATCGCGGCAAGGGGTGCAGAAACCGCAGGATTCGCGCGCGAAGAACTGCTCCATGTTGCGCAGCAGCGAGACCATGTTGACGCTGTCGTCCACCGCCATGGCCAGGCCGGTGCCCATGCGGGTGCCGACCTTGGCGATGCCGCCAGCGTACATTTGCGCGTCCAGGTGTTCCGGCAACAGGAAGCCGGTACCGGCGCCGCCAGGCTGCCAGCACTTGAGCGTGTAGCCGTCGCGCATGCCGCCGGCGTAGTCCTCGAACAATTCGCGACCGGTGACGCCGAATGGCAATTCCCACAGGCCAGGGTTCTTGACCTTGCCGGAGAAGCCCATGAGCTTGGTGCCCATGTCTTCGCTGCCGTCGCGGGCCAGGGATTTATACCAGTCCACGCCGTCGGCGATGATCGCCGGCACGTTGCACAGGGTCTCGACGTTGTTCACGCAGGTCGGCTTGCCCCACACGCCGACGGCGGCAGGGAAGGGCGGCTTGGAGCGTGGGTTGGCGCGGCGGCCTTCCAGGGAGTTGATCAGCGCGGTTTCTTCACCGCAGATGTAGCGCCCGGCACCGGTGTGGACGAACAGCTCGAAGTCGAAGCCGCTGCCCAGGATGTTCTTGCCCAACAGGCCCGCGGCCTTGGCTTCTTCCACGGCACGGTTCAGGTGCTTGGCGGCGGTGGTGTACTCGCCGCGCAGGAAGATGTAGCCACGGTAGGTCTTCAGCGCACGGGCGCTGATCAGCATGCCTTCGATCAGCAGATGGGGCAGTTGCTCCATCAGCATGCGGTCCTTCCAGGTGTTGGGTTCCATTTCATCCGCGTTGCACAGCAGGTAGCGGATGTTGATGGATTCGTCCTTGGGCATCAGGCCCCACTTCACCCCGGTGGGGAAGCCCGCGCCACCACGGCCCTTGAGGCCGGAGTCTTTCACGGTCTGGACGATGTCGTCGCCGGCCATGTCGGCGAACGCCTTGCGCGCGGCGGCGTAGCCGTTCTTGGCCTGGTATTCGTCCAGCCACACCGCTTCGCCGTCGTCACGCAGGCGCCAGGTCAGGGGATGGGTTTCGGCCGAACGCTGGATGCGGTTGGCGGGCCCGAAGGAAGTCAGGGTCATACGTAGCCCTCCAGCAGTTTGGCGACGCCGTCAGGCTTGACGTCACCGAAGGTGTCGTCGTCGATCATCAACGCCGGTGCCTTGTCGCAGTTGCCCAGGCAGCACACCGGCAGCAGCGTGAAGCGGCCGTCGGCGGTGGTCTGGCCCAGGCCGATGCCCAGTTTGCTCTGGATCTCGCCGACCACCGATTCGTGGCCGCCGATGTAGCAGACCATGCTGTCGCAGACACGAATGATGTGACGGCCGACTGGCTGGCGGAAAATCTGGCTGTAGAAGGTGGCTACGCCCTCGACGTCGCTGGCCGGGATGCCGAGGATCTCGCCGATGGCGTAGAGCGCGCCATCAGGCACCCAGCCACGTTCCTTCTGGACGATCTTCAGGGCTTCGATCGACGCCGCGCGCGGGTCTTCGTAGTGATGCAGCTCGTGCTCGATGGCCGAGCGCTCGGTTTCGCTCAGGGCGAAACGGTCAGTCTGGATAAGCGTGCTGTTCATGCTTAGCGGTCCACGTCGGCCATAACGAAATCGATACTACCCAGGTACGCGATCAAGTCCGCGACCATGCTGCCTTTGATCACCGAAGGGATCTGCTGCAGGTGCGGGTAGCTTGGGGTACGAATCCGGGTGCGGTAGCTCATGGTGCCGCCATCGCTCGTCAGGTAATAACTGTTGATGCCCTTGGTCGCTTCGATCATCTGGAAGGACTCGTTGGCCGGCATGACCGGGCCCCACGAAACCTGCAGGAAGTGCGTGATCAGGGTCTCGATGTGCTGCAGCGTGCGCTCCTTGGGTGGCGGCGTGGTCAGCGGGTGATCCGCCTTGTACGGGCCTTCCGGCATGTTGCGCATGCATTGGTCGATGATCTTGATGCTTTGGCGCATTTCCTCGACGCGGACCATGCAGCGGTCGTAGGCGTCACCGTTGGCCGCCAGCGGTACTTCGAACTCGAAGTTCTCGTAGCCGGAATACGGACGCGCCTTGCGCAGGTCGAAGTCGCAACCGGTGGAACGCAGGCCGGCACCGGTGACGCCCCATTCCAAAGCTTCTTTGGTGTTGTAGGCGGCGACGCCGATGGTACGACCCTTGAGGATGCTGTTCTGCAGGGCTGCCTTGGTGTATTCGTCCAGGCGCTTGGGCATCCACTCGACGAACTCCTTGACCAGTTTCTCCCAGCCGCGGGGCAGGTCATGGGCCACGCCACCGATGCGGTACCAGGCCGGGTGCAGGCGGAAACCGGTGATGGCTTCGATCACCGTGTACGCGCGCTGGCGGTCGGTGAAGGTGAAGAACACCGGGGTCATCGCGCCGACGTCCTGGATATAGGTGCCCAGGAACAGCAGGTGGCTGGTGATGCGGAAGAACTCGGCCATCATGATGCGGATGACATCGACCCGGTCCGGCACCTTTATCCCGGCGAGTTTCTCGACCGAGAGCACGTACGGCAGGTTGTTCATCACGCCGCCGAGGTAGTCGATGCGGTCGGTGTACGGAATATAGCTGTGCCAGGACTGGCGCTCGGCCATTTTCTCGGCGCCACGGTGGTGGTAGCCGATGTCAGGCACGCAGTCGACGATCTCTTCGCCGTCCAGTTGCAGGATGATGCGGAAGGCACCGTGGGCCGAAGGGTGGTTCGGGCCCAGGTTGAGGAACATGTAGTCCTCGTTGGCGCCCGAACGCTTCATGCCCCAGTCTTCAGGCTTGAAGCGCGCGGCTTCTTCTTCGAGCTGTTGCTTGGCCAGGGACAGGCTGAACGGGTCGAACTCGGTGGCACGGGCCGGGAAGTCCTTGCGCAGCGGGTGACCTTCCCAGGTCGGCGGCATCATGATGCGGGTCAGGTGCGGGTGGCCGGGGAAATCGATCCCGTACATGTCCCACACTTCACGCTCGTACCAGTTGGCGTTCGGCCAGATGCCGGTCACGGTCGGCACGCTGAGGTCGCTCTCGGACAAGGCGACCTTGATCATTACGTCACTATTACGCTCGATCGACATCAAGTGATAGAACACGGTGAAGTCGACGCCGTCGGGCAGCCCCTGACGCTTGGTGCGCAGGCGTTCGTCCACGCCGTGCAGGTCATAGAGCATGACGTACGGCTTGGGCAGGTTGCGCAGGAAGGTCAGGACTTCGACGAGTCTGGCGCGGGCAACCCAAAGCACCGGCATGCCGGTGCGGGTCGGCTGGGCGGTGAACGCCTCGGGGCCAAAACGGTTGTTCAGTTCGACGACCACATCCTGGTCGTCTGCCTTGTAAGGCGGGATGTACAGAGCACTGCCTGTAGTCATGGTTATTTATCGCTTTCGGTCAACGTAAAGAATGAAGCCAGGTTCTCGTTTCTTGTACAGAGCAGAGCTGGATCAGACTTCGTCGGGGCTGCGCAGGTTGGTGACTGCGATACGCTGTTCGCGGCGCTGTTCCTTTTGCGACGGCATCTCGGCGCGATAGACGCCTTGATCGCCAACGACCCAGGACAGTGGGCGACGCTCCTGGCCAATCGACTCCTGCAACAGCATCAAGCCTTGCAGGAACGCTTCAGGGCGAGGTGGGCAGCCAGGCACGTAGACGTCCACGGGCAGGAATTTGTCCACGCCTTGAACGACGGAATAGATGTCGTACATGCCACCGGAGTTGGCGCACGAACCCATGGAGATGACCCACTTGGGTTCGAGCATTTGCTCGTAGAGACGCTGGATGATCGGCGCCATCTTGATGAAGCAGGTACCGGCGATAACCATGAAATCCGCCTGGCGCGGCGATGCCCGTATCACCTCGGCGCCAAAGCGCGCGATGTCGTGGGGCGCCGTGAAGGCGGTGGTCATTTCCACGTAGCAGCACGAAAGGCCGAAGTTGTACGGCCACAGGGAGTTCTTGCGACCCCAGTTGACCGTGCTGTTCAGCACGTCTTCGAGCTTGCCCATGAAGATGTTCTTGTGGACTTGATCTTCTAACGGATCGGCGACGGTTTCCCGCTTGCCAATCGGATACTGCTCGTTAGGAGCATCGGGGTCGATCCTGGTGAGATTGTATTGCATTGCCAAAGCCTCATTGTTTCAGCTTCGCTTGCCGCTTGCGCCGAGCTTCCGGAGCCCAATCAAGTGCCCCCACCCGGTAAAGGTAGACAAGACCTGCCAACAGAATTGCTATGAAAACGAGAGCTTCGACGAATCCGGTCCAGCCGCTTTCGCGGACGGACACAGACCATGCAAAGAGAAAGAGGGCTTCGATATCGAAGATCACGAACAGCATCGCGACCAGATAGAATTTGGCTGAGAGCCGCAAGCGGGCGCCACCGGTAGGTAGCATGCCGGACTCGAACGGTTCATTTTTGCTGCGGCCCCAGGCTTTTGACCCAAGCAGGCTCGACACGCCGAGCATGAAAGCACACAGGCCAACAACGCCCAGAAGGAAAATGGCAAAGCCCCAGTTGTGGGCCATGAGTCCTGTCGCTTCGGACATGCTGGAAATCCTTAACAGAGAGCAAAGGTCTCTGAGCTTGAATGAAATAACGCAGTGACGATATGTCGCAGCAATCAATCGCGGTGATTTTATGGCTAAACACCGGGCAAGTAAAATTCCTATAGCGAAATTATTTATTGGAATAAGGACATAGCGCGCCTCCATGACCCCGCAGCCCCGGCGGGGCGGGCATTGACCCGTTATTCAACAATTATATTTCGTGCAGGTTGTAACAAGGAAAGCTCCAGCTAAATGATAATTATTATTGTTTGGCGTGGCTTTTGATCAATACTGCGACGCAGTGGCTGAGAACTTTTCTTACATGCTCGTTAACTGCAGTTGTCAGCGCCGGCCGTTTTACTCTTTTTCAGACTGCCTGATACTGCGTTCGATCAATTTTTCTGCGTATCCGCTCATTTCCTGTGGGAGCGAGCTTGCTCGCGATAGCGGTGTGTCAGTCACCTGCATTTCAACGGATCTGGCGCTATCGCGAGCAAGCTCGCTCCCACAAAGGGTGGGGGCGGTCTGCGAAGCATAGGCAAAAAAAAGCCCCGAACCAGTCGGGGCGTCAGATCGTCGGCTTTGCGGTTAGCTTTTATTCGGTCCGCAAGGGCCGTTTGGCTCATGGATCAGTGGAACTGTTCTTCTTCGGTGGAGCCGGTCAGTGCGGTCACCGACGAAGTGCCGCCCTGGATCACGGTGGTCATGTCGTCGAAGTAGCCGGTGCCCACTTCCTGCTGGTGAGCCACGAAGGTGTAGCCCTTGGCGGCGTCAGCGAACTCCTGCTCTTGCAGCTTCACGTAGGCAGTCATGTCGTTGCGGGCGTAGTCGTGCGCCAGGTTGAACATGCTGTGCCACATGTTGTGAATGCCGGCCAGGGTGATGAACTGGTGCTTGTAGCCCATGGCGGACAGTTCGCGCTGGAACTTGGCAATGGTCGCGTCGTCCAGGTTTTTCTTCCAGTTGAAGGAAGGCGAGCAGTTGTACGACAGCAGTTGGTCCGGGTATTCCTTCTTGATCGCTTCGGCGAAGCGGCGGGCTTCGTCCAGGTCCGGCTTGGCGGTTTCGCACCAGATCAGGTCGGCGTACGGCGCGTAGGCCAGGCCGCGGGCGATGGCTTGGTCGAGACCGGCGCGCACTTTGTAGAAGCCTTCCTGGGTGCGGGTGCCGGTCACGAACGGCTGGTCGTACGGGTCGCAGTCCGAGGTCAGCAGGTCGGCGGCGTTGGCGTCGGTACGGGCCAGGATGATGGTCGGTACACCGGCAACGTCGGCGGCCAGGCGGGCAGCGGTCAGCTTCTGCACGGCTTCCTGGGTCGGCACCAGGACCTTGCCGCCCATGTGGCCGCATTTCTTCACCGAAGCCAGTTGGTCTTCGAAGTGAACGCCAGCGGCGCCTGCCTCGATCATGCTCTTCATCAGCTCGTAGGCGTTCAGGACGCCGCCGAAACCGGCTTCGGCGTCAGCCACGATCGGTGCGAAGTAGTCGATGTAGCCTTCGTCGCCCGGGTTCTTGCCGGCTTTCCACTGGATCTGGTCGGCGCGACGGAACGAGTTGTTGATGCGCTTGACCACGGTTGGAACCGAGTCCACCGGGTACAGCGACTGGTCGGGGTACATCGACTCGGCGGAGTTGTTGTCCGCGGCCACTTGCCAGCCCGACAGGTAGATCGCCTGGATGCCGGCCTTGACTTGCTGTACAGCCTGGCCGCCGGTCAGGGCGCCCATGCAGTTGACGAAATCTTTCTCGGGACGGAAGGCTGGCTTGGCGCCCTGGGTGACCAGGTTCCAGAGCTTCTCGGCGCCCATCTTCGCAAAGGTGTGCTCAGGTTGAACCGAGCCACGCAGACGGACGACGTCAGCAGCGGAATAATTGCGCTTCACGCCTTTCCAGCGCGGGTTTTCAGCCCAGTCTTTTTCAAGGGCTGCAATTTGCTGTTCGCGTGTCAGTGCCATGGAGATAAACCTCGTCGCATAGGTCTTGGTGGAAAATTCCTGCTCCTGCCGACCAGGGGGCTGGCGTACAAGTCGGTTCAGGCGGGGTGGCGACGGGATGAACGATGGGCTCGAGGGGAAAGTGAGCAGGTAGGGGCGAACTGCGGGCGCATTCGGGCGTCGTGGGCCTTTCATACGAACTCAGAGTGATGCCGGGTTACCTAGTTACGCTTCCGTCCCTCGGGACAACTTCGTTCCAGTCGCAACCTCGTCAAACACACCTTGTGGGCGGTACAGACACGAATCGGCTCGCAGGGTAGTTGCAAGCGTCGACCCGAAGGCCCTTGCCAGGGCCCCTGATTAGCGGGAGCGAGGCCATCATGCCTTCGGTTTTTTGGCTCGTCAAACGTTTTGTAGTGCTTTTTTTATGGCACTACATCTTTGGTCTAATACGACTCATCAGTCAGTTTTTGGTGCTTCAGTTCAGGGTGTCGACCTTGACCCGCAAAATCATGTCGTCGCGTCCCTGGGTCGAGTAGCTGCGGGTCAGGCCCTGTTTATCGGCCTGGGTCTGGCGATTCACCCCCGCCAGGGTGATCCATTCGCCCAGGCGTCCGCTGACCGTTGTGTCGGTACTCTGGACGTTCACTACATCGGGACGTTCCTGGCTCATGCGGTCACGGTTGGTACTGATACTCAGGTGAACGGTTTCGCCGGTGACGCTGGCGGTGACATAGAAACCCTGGGTGACGTTACGGTATTCGGTCTGGCTTTGCAGGCGGCCGTAGTTGTCGGTCTGGCTGCTGGTGAACGGTACGCTCTGGCCGACCTGGATCAGCGCCGGCTGGCCTTCGCTGGCTTGCACCTGCTGCACGCCGCCGTCACGGCTGGCGGTGCTGCGGTTGATGATGCGGGTCTGGCTGGGCGCGGCGCCGTTGATGGAATAACCCTGGTCGCCCTGCAGGTTGTTTTCGTTGGTATCGACGGTGATCAGCAGGCGCTTGGGCGCGGTGTCCAGTTGGGCGAGGAATTGCCGGAGTTCCTCGATCTTGCCGGGCTCGGCATTGACGATCAGTTGGTTGCCGTAGGCGCTGACCTGGCCGTCCTTGCCGATGAAATTCTGTGCCACCGGCAACAGGTCGGCGCTGGTGCGGTAGTTCAGCGGCACGATTTGCGTGTCGGCCATGGCTGACAGGCTGCCACCCAGCAGCAGGAGGGTCACCAGGGTACGTAGAAGCATGTCCATTTCTCCGTGAGACAAAGGCCTGATATTGCCAGTTTGTCGGCCTCGGGTGGGGCAAGTTGAATGGTAGACGGCAAAACGCCCCGGCATCGGTGGATGGCGGGGCGTTTTGGGGTGTTGATGGTGCTCTTGTGGCGAGGGAGCTTGCTCCCGCTGGGCTGCGCAGCGGCCCTCTTTTTTTGGGGTCGCTGCGCGACCCAGCGGGAGCAAGCTCCCTCGCCACAGGGTATTGTGTTGCTGCTTCTAGCAGTGTTCAGGCCGAGCGCCGCACCATGTCCACATGAGGAATCCCGGCCTCCAGGAACTCCTCGCTGACCACCGCAAACCCCAACCGCTCATAGAACGGCGTGGCGTGCACCTGGGCGCTGAGCATCTGTTGCTGGAGCCCACGCTTCTCGGCTTCGGCGATTACGGCGTGCATCAGCGCATCGCCCACCTTCAGGCCGCGCCAGTCCTTGAGGACCGAGACCCGGCCGATATGGCCATCGGTCAGCAGGCGCGCGGTGCCGATGGGGAAGTCGCCTTCGAAGGCCAGGAAATGTACGGCATCCTGATCATCCGAATCCCATTCCAGTTCGGGTGGTACGGATTGTTCGGCAATGAACACGGTCTCACGAATGCGCCGGATCTCGGCGTTATCCTTTTGCCAGTCTGCGACACGAACGTGAATTTTATTCATCGGCAAACCCCAGGCTGCCTTGCTTGACCAGCTCGCAGACCAGGCCGCGACCGTCTTCGTCGGCCAACCATGGGCCGAGGTTTTCGATGTGCAGGGCGTCGGCGGCGCAGATCATTTTCAGCAATTCACGCAGCTTGCCCGGCAGGTAGCGGCTCTGGCCGCTGGCGAACAGCAGCAGGTCATCGTCGACTTCCGACCAGGCCAGGCGCGCGCTCGGGTTGCGGATGATCACGGCGCC
This sequence comes from Pseudomonas sp. Z1-12, assembly GCF_051132015.1. Lineage (NCBI taxonomy): Bacteria > Pseudomonadati > Pseudomonadota > Gammaproteobacteria > Pseudomonadales > Pseudomonadaceae > Pseudomonas > Pseudomonas sp. Z1-12. The sequence goes on along the minus strand of NZ_CP071647.1, from coordinate 4,480,478 downwards.
TTGTTCCAGGCTGGCCAGCAGGTCGTCTTCTTCCAGCTCCGGGCCCACCACCAGCTCCGGGTAGCGTGGCTCGGTCATGAACTGGCCGAACCAGGTCAGCAGCAGGCGCTCGTCGCTCATGTGCTCGGCCAGCAGGCCTTTGAGGCGGTCGAGGGCGTCGTGCTGGATCTGGTGCGGGTCGCTCACCGGGCGCGCGTCGGCGTCGGTGTAGCGTTCTTCGTCCGGCAGGAACTGGCTGAGGAAGTCGGTGAAGTGGGTCAGCACTTCAGCGGCGCTCGGCGCACGGAAACCCACCGAGTAGGTCATGCAGTCGTCCACGGCCACGCCGCAGTGGGCCAGGCGCGGCGGCAGGTAGAGCATGTCGCCGGGTTCCAGGACCCACTCGTCAGTGGCTTCGAAGTCGGCGAGGATGCGCAGGTCGGCGTGTTGCAGCAGTGGGCTTTCGGAGTCGCACATCTGGCCGATTTTCCAGTTGCGCTGGCCATGGCCTTGCAACAGGAACACGTCATAGTTATCGAAATGCGGACCCACGCTGCCACCCGGGGCGGCAAAGCTGATCATCACGTCGTCGATGCGCCAGCTCGGCAGGAAGCGGAAGTTTTCCAGCAGTTCGCTGACTTCCGGTACGAACTGATCCACCGCCTGCACCAGCAGGGTCCACTCGCGCTCCGGCAGCTTGCTGAATTCGTCTTCGGCGAACGGGCCGCGACGCAATTCCCAGGGGCGCTCGCCGTGCTCGATCACCAGGCGCGATTCGACTTCTTCTTCCAGGGCCAGGCCGGCCAGCTCGTCGGCATCGATCGGGCTTTGGAAGTCAGGAATCGCCTGACGGATCAGCAGGGGTTTTTTCTGCCAGTAGTCGCGCAGGAACTCCCGTGCCGTGATGCCGCCCAGGAGTTGCAGAGGAATATCAGGATTCATGTGTAACCTATTGAAAAAATATACTTTTCAGACGCGAATAAAAACGCCCGGCGCGGCCGGGCGTCTCAAAGTTAAAGCGATGGATCAGATGCGCTTGGCTTGTGCCGCCGCGTTGCCGATGTAGCTGGCTGGCGTGAGCTTCTTCAGCTCGGCCTTGGCTTCGGCAGGCATGTCCAGGCCATCGATGAAAGTCTGCAGCGCTTCAGGGCTGATGCCCTTGCCACGGGTCAGTTCTTTCAGCTTTTCATACGGGTTTTCGATGTTGTAGCGACGCATCACGGTCTGGATCGGCTCGGCCAGGACTTCCCAGCAGGCGTCCAGGTCGGCGGCGATCTTCTGCTCGTTCAGTTCCAGCTTGCTGATGCCCTTGAGGCTGGCTTCATAGGCAATGATGCTGTGGGCAAAACCCACGCCCAGGTTGCGCAGCACGGTGGAGTCGGTCAGGTCGCGCTGCCAGCGGGAGATCGGCAGTTTGCTCGCCAGGTGCTGGAACAGTGCGTTGGCGATGCCCAGGTTGCCTTCGGAGTTTTCGAAGTCGATCGGGTTGACCTTGTGTGGCATGGTCGAGGAGCCGATTTCGCCAGCGATGGTGCGCTGCTTGAAATAACCCAGGGAGATGTAGCCCCAGATGTCACGGTCGAAGTCGATCAGGATGGTGTTGAAGCGTGCGATCGCATCGAACAGCTCAGCGATGTAGTCGTGCGGTTCGATCTGGGTGGTGTACGGGTTGAAGCTCAGGCCCAGTTCGTCTTCGATGAAGGCGCGGGCGTTGGCTTCCCAGTCGATGTCCGGGTAGGCCGACAGGTGGGCGTTGTAGTTGCCCACGGCGCCGTTGATCTTGCCCAGCAGCGGCACGGCGGCCACTTGGGCGATCTGGCGCTCCAGGCGGTAGACGACGTTCGCCAGTTCCTTGCCCAGGGTGGTCGGCGAAGCCGGTTGACCGTGGGTGCGCGACAGCATCGGCACGTCGGCGAAGCGGATCGCCAGCTCGCGGATGGCCTGGGCGGTCTGGCGCATCAGCGGCAGCATCACCTCATCACGGCCTTCGCGCAGCATCAGGGCGTGGGACAGGTTGTTGATGTCCTCGCTGGTGCAGGCGAAGTGGATGAACTCGCTGACATTGGCCAGTTCCGGCAGCTTGGCCGCCTGCTCCTTGAGCAGGTATTCGATGGCCTTGACGTCGTGATTGGTGGTGCGCTCGATCTCTTTGACGCGCTCGGCGTGCTCCAGCACAAAGTTTTCCGCCAGGGTGTTGAGCACCGCGTTGGCTTCGGCGGAGAACGCCGGGACTTCAGGGATGGCAGGGTGAGCGGCCAGGCGCTGGAGCCAGCGCACTTCAACCAGGACGCGGGCACGGATCAGGCCGTACTCGCTGAAAATCGGGCGCAGGGCCTGGGTTTTGCCGGCGTAGCGGCCGTCAACAGGGGAAACCGCAGTGAGCGAAGAGAGCTGCATGGGGTGTTCTCGGACAGTCGGGCAACGAAATGGGGCGCGTATCATACATGAAAACCAGCGCCGGTCCGTCGCCAACTGACCGGCGTGTTACGCGTAACAAGATAAAGCTAAAGCTATTGATCACCTGTGGCGAGGGAGCTTGCTCCCGCTGGGGCGCGAAGCGGCCCTGAATCCAAGCCGCGCGCTAGATCCGCCGGGCTCAGGGGGCTGCGTTTGCAGCCCAGCGGGAGCAAGCTCCCTCGCCACAAAGGCTTATTCGTTGCGCATCAACGGGTAAAGCTCTTTCAGCAATTTGCGTCGGCTGATCACCAGTTGCCAGCGATGGCCGCCCAACTGCCGCCACAGCCGTGCCGAGCGGATCCCGGCCAGGAGCAGGGCGCGGATCTTCGAGGCATTGCTCGGCTGTTGCAGGTTGCGCATGTCGCCGTGCACCTGGATGCGCTGGCGCAAAGTGCTCAAGGTGTCCTGGTACAGCGAGCCGCAGGCCGCGACGACGTTTTCGTGAGCCGGGCCGAAGTGTTCGACCTGGGACTGGATCTGCGGCAAGCGTTTGCCGATGGTCTCCAGCAGGTCGTCGCGCTTGGCCAGTTGGCGCTCGAGGCCCAGCATCGACAGGGCATAGCGCAGCGGTTCGCGTTGCAAGGCGCTGGGGTCGCGCTCCAGGGCGCCAATCAGCGCACGGTAACCTTCACGCAGGTTCAAGTCGTCGCCGCCGTAGACCTCCAGGGTGTCCTTGGGGTCGCGAACCAGCAGGCTGCCCAACATGCAGGCCACGCCTGCTTCGGAGGCCTGGCCGGTCTTGGCGATCCGGTCCACCAGCACGGCGGCGAGAAACACACCGCCCAATGCCGTCAGTTGTTCCTGGATAGGGGTCATGCCTGGCTGCTCCAGGGTTGCGCGACTTCGATCACGCCGCCGCCCAGGCAGACGTCGCCGTCGTAGAAAACCACGGACTGGCCGGGGGTGACCGCCCGCTGCGGGTCATCGAAGGTGGCACGGTAGCCCGTGGCGGTTTTTTCCAGGGTGCAGGGCTGGTCGCTCTGGCGATAGCGAACCTTGGCCGTCAGGCGGCGGGGCTCGCTGAGGTCGATCGGGTTGACCCAGTAGATGTCGGAGGCGAGCAGGGCGCGGGAAAACAGCCAGGGATGGTCGTTGCCCTGGCCGACGATCAGCTCGTTGTGTTCCAGGTCCTTGACCAGCACGTACCACGGCTCTTCGCCGGCGTCTTTCAGCCCGCCGATGCCCAGGCCCTGGCGCTGGCCGATGGTGTGGTACATCAGGCCATGGTGACGGCCGATGACCTCGCCTTCGGTGGTCTTGATCTCGCCCGGCTGGGCCGGCAGGTATTGCTTGAGGAAATCGCTGAAACGACGCTCGCCAATGAAGCAGATCCCAGTGGAATCTTTCTTCTTGGCAGTGGCCAGGTCATGTTTCTCCGCAATTGCCCGTACTTCGGGCTTTTCCAGTTCGCCCACCGGGAACAGGGTCTTGGCGATCTGCTCGCCGCCGACGGCATGCAGGAAGTAGCTCTGGTCCTTGTTCGGGTCCAGGCCCTTGAGCAGTTCGGTGCGGCCGTCGCTGTCGCGGCGACGTACATAGTGGCCGGTGGCGATCAGGTCTGCACCGAGCATCATGGCGTAGTCGAGGAACGCCTTGAACTTGATTTCGCGGTTGCAGAGGATGTCCGGGTTCGGCGTGCGGCCGGCCTTGTATTCGGCCAGGAAGTGCTCGAACACGTTGTCCCAGTACTCGGCGGCGAAGTTGGCGGTGTGCAGCTTGATGCCAATCTTGTCGCACACGGCCTGGGCGTCCGCCAGGTCGTCCATGGCGGTGCAGTATTCGGTTCCGTCGTCTTCTTCCCAGTTCTTCATGAACAGGCCTTCCACCTCGTAACCCTGCTCGATCAGCAGAAGGGCGGAAACGGAAGAGTCCACGCCGCCGGACATGCCGACTATGACGCGTTGCTTGGGAGTGTTCGAAGAGGCTGGATCACGCATAGGAATTCAATGAGTGTCTTGAAAAAGGACGCGATTCTATCAGGCCCGGGCGCGCAAGGCTAAAGAGAAGGGCGGATAAGCTCCAGGCTATGGCGATGGCCGGCCAGATAATCGTCGATGCAGCGGATGATCAGCTCGCTGCGCCAGTGTTCGCGCTGCTCGAGCAATTCGTCGCGGGTGAGCCATTTGGCGCCTAGGATGCCATCGTCCAATTGATACTCGGGATGGTGTTTCAGGGCCTTGGCGGCGAAGCAGACCCGTTGGTAGGTCACGCCGTTGCTGGGGGCGGTGTAGAGGTAGATGCCGGTGACGCTGGTGGGCTCGACGTCCCAGCCGGTTTCTTCGAGGGTTTCGCGCACGGCGGCTTCGATCAGGGTCTCGTTCGGGTCCAGGTGGCCGGCGGGCTGGTTGAGTACTGCGCGTCCGCCCTTGGATTCTTCCACCATCAGGAAGCGGCCGTGGTCTTCGACGATGGTGGCGACGGTGATGTGGGGGTGCCAGTTCATTAAGGCTCCTTTATTTCTCAGGTGTGGGCTGCTGTGGGGGTGTCGGGATTTTGTTGGTTGAGTACATATCCGTTGCTGCGGTAACGGCTGCTTAGGGTTCCGCCCTTACGGCGGGTCACTTTTTTCAGACGCCAAAAAAGTAACCAAAAAGGCTTGCCCCACCACTCGGTGCCTCGCTTAGGCTCGGCATGCCCTCACTCCGGCATTGCTCCGTGGGCCGCCGCGAAGGGCCATCCATGGCCCAGCGCGGCTAACCCGGCATCCATGCCGGGTTGCCCACTGCGCAATGCCTGCGTTCGGCCATCGTGGTTAACGGGGCGTCCGAGATCAAGATCAAGATCAAGATCAAGATCAAAAGCGAGGCGACCTAACAGCCGGCCTGTCTCTAGCGGCTTTACTTCAACCCAGCTGTGGGAGCGAGCTTGCTCGCGAAGGCGGCCTGACAGTCGACCTGTTTCTGGCGGCTGTATCCCAATCCAACTGTGGGAGCGAGCTTGCTCGCGATAGCGCTGGGTCAGTCAATATCAATGTTGAATGCTACATCGCAATCGCGAGCAAGCTCGCTCCCACAGGGGAATATAGTGTCAGGGGAAATAGGGTGTCCCAGAAACACAAACCCCGGCACAAGGCCGGGGTTCGTGGTGCTTCCTTACAACCTTACACCAGCGCAGCAATCGCCGCGTTGAAGGTGTTGCTCGGGCGCATGGCCTTGCTGGTCAGTTCCGGGTTGGCGAAGTAGTAACCGCCGATGTCCACGGGCTTGCCTTGCACGGCATTGAGTTCGGCAACGATTGTTTCTTCGTTGTCGGTCAATGTCTTGGCCAGGGTGGTGAACTGGGCCTTGAGGGCTGCGTCGTCATCCTGGGCGGCCAGTGCCTGGGCCCAGAACAGGGTCAGGTAGAAGTGGCTGCCGCGGTTGTCGATGCCGCCGACCTTGCGCGAAGGCGACTTGTTGCGGTCCAGGAACTCACCGGTAGCCTGGTCGAGGGTCTTGGCCAGCACCAGGGCTTTCGGGTTGTTGTAGGTCACGCCCAGGTGTTCCAGGGACGCGGCCAGGGCCAGGAACTCGCCCAGGGAATCCCAGCGCAGGAAGTTCTCTTCCAGCAATTGCTGAACGTGCTTGGGTGCCGAACCGCCGGCGCCGGTTTCGAACAGGCCACCGCCATTCATCAGCGGCACGATGGACAGCATTTTGGCGCTGGTGCCCAGTTCCATGATCGGGAACAGGTCGGTCAGGTAGTCGCGCAGCACGTTGCCGGTCACCGAAATGGTGTCCTTGCCTTCGCGGGTGCGGCCCAGGGTGAACTTCATCGCGTCGACAGGCGACATGATGCGGATGTCCAGGCCGCTGGTGTCGTGGTCCTTCAGGTAGGCCTGGACCTTCTCGATGACCACGCCATCGTGGGCGCGCATCGGGTCCAGCCAGAAGATCGCCGGGGTGCTGCTGGCGCGGGCACGGTTGACGGCCAGCTTGACCCAATCCTGGATCGGCGCGTCCTTGGTCTGGCACATGCGGAAGATATCGCCAGCCTCGACGTTCTGCTCCAGCAGGGTCTGACCGTTGTTGTCCGAAACACGCACCACGCCGGCGACCTTGATCTGGAAGGTCTTGTCGTGGGAGCCGTACTCTTCGGCTTTCTTGGCCATCAGGCCGACGTTCGGCACGCTGCCCATGGTGGTTGGGTCGAAGGCGCCGTGTTGCTTGCAGTCTTCGATCACCGCCTGGTAGATGGTGGCGTAGCAGCGATCCGGGATCACGGCCTTGGTGTCGTGCAGCTGGCCGTCGGTGCCCCACATCTTGCCGGAGTCACGGATCATGGCCGGCATCGAGGCGTCGACGATGACGTCGCTCGGCACGTGCAGGTTGGTGATGCCTTTGTCGGAGTTGACCATCGCCAGGGATGGGCGTGCCGCGTAGACCGCCTGGATGTCGGCTTCGATCTGCGCCTGCTGTTCGGCTGGCAGGGCCTTGATGCGGGCGTACAGGTCGCCGATGCCGTTGTTCAGGTTGAAGCCGATCTGCTCCAGCACTTGCGCGTGCTTGGCCAGGGCGTCTTTATAGAACTCGGCCACGATCTGGCCGAACATGATCGGGTCGGAGACCTTCATCATGGTGGCCTTGAGGTGAACCGACAGCAGCACGCCTTTTTGCTTGGCGTCTTCGATTTCGGCGGCGATGAACTCGCGCAGGGCGTTTTTGCTCATCACGGCGCAATCGAGGATCTCACCGGCTTGTACGGTGGTCTTTTCCTTCAGGACAGTGGCAGTGCCGTCCTGGGCGATCAGCTCGATTTTCACGTTGCCGGCGGCGTCGATCAGGGCGGCTTTTTCGCTGCCGTAGAAATCGCCGGTGCTCATGTGGGCTACGTGGGACTTGGAGTCCGCGGCCCAGGCGCCCATCTTGTGCGGGTGCTTGCGGGCATAGTTCTTGACCGACAGCGGTGCGCGACGGTCGGAGTTGCCTTCGCGCAGGACCGGGTTCACGGCGCTGCCCTTGACCTTGTCGTAACGGGCGCGCGCGTCTTTCTCGGCATCAGTGGTCACGGTTTCCGGGTAGTCCGGCAGTGCGTAGCCCTGGGCCTGCAATTCCTTGATCGCGGCCTGCAGTTGCGGCACCGAGGCGCTGATGTTCGGCAGCTTGATGATGTTGGCTTCAGGCGTAACGGCTAGGTCGCCCAGTTCGGCGAGGTGGTCGGCTACGGCTTTGTCACCCAGTTGCTCGGGGAAGCTGGCCAGGATGCGCCCTGCGAGGGAGATATCGCGGGTTTCCACGGCGATATCGGCCGAAGCGGTAAAGGCTTCGACGATCGGCAGCAGCGAATAGGTGGCGAGGGCAGGCGCTTCGTCGGTGAAGGTATAGATGATCTTCGAGCGGGTGGGCATATTCGGATTAACTCTCTTCTTTGCTAAAGCATGCGCAGAAACTCGAGGGGCGCCGGGTAAGCGCGTTCGTTCAAAGTCATCCGTGAGCCGAATGTCGAGGTTTCTTCGCGGTGATGTTGGGTGCATCAGTCGAGCGTCAAGCGGTCGGGCCGCGGTAACGGTCCGGCTTTCAAAATGGCGGAAAGTCTCGTAATAGAGCCGTCAGCCGTCGTGACCCTGTGGTCAGCGGCGGCATTATACATAGGTAGCTGGCGATCTGCCGATGGTTCATAGACTTCCGTACACGTCCATTGGTCTAAACGTCGCAGTACTCCTGGGGCGGACTATGCTCATGTTTGGCGCTTTTCCCTTGGTTTTCAGGCTTGTACACGGCGAAGTGCAAGGCTTTGCCACGGATGGGCCTAACGTAGGGTTTGCGTGCCGATTCAACTGGGGTACGCTCGAACGCAGCCAGATGTTCAATCCAAGCAATGGAGTTCAGCATGGGGTATCAAAAGATTCAGGTTCCAGCCGTCGGTGACAAAATCACCGTCAATGCAGACCATTCTCTTAATGTTCCCGACAACCCGATCATCCCCTTCATCGAAGGCGACGGCATTGGCGTCGATATCAGTCCGGTCATGATCAAGGTTGTGGACGCTGCGGTTCAGAAGGCCTATGGCGGCAAGCGCAAGATTTCCTGGATGGAAGTCTATGCCGGTGAGAAAGCGACCCAGGTCTACGACCAGGACACCTGGCTGCCCCAGGAAACCCTGGATGCGGTCAAGGACTACGTGGTGTCCATCAAGGGCCCGCTGACCACACCGGTCGGTGGCGGTATCCGTTCGTTGAACGTAGCCCTGCGCCAGCAGCTCGACCTGTATGTCTGCCTGCGCCCGGTGCGCTGGTTCGAAGGTGTGCCAAGCCCGGTCAAGAAGCCTGGCGACGTGGACATGACGATCTTCCGTGAGAACTCCGAGGACATCTACGCGGGCATCGAGTGGAAGGCCGGTTCGGCCGAGGCCACCAAGGTCATCAAGTTCCTGAAAGAAGAAATGGGCGTGACCAAGATCCGCTTCGATGAGGATTGCGGCATCGGCGTCAAGCCGGTTTCCAAGCAGGGCACCAAGCGCCTGGCTCGCAAGGCCCTGCAATATGTGGTCGATAACGATCGCGATTCGCTGACCATCGTGCACAAAGGCAACATCATGAAGTTCACCGAAGGTGCCTTCAAGGAATGGGCCTACGAAGTGGCGGCCGAGGAATTCGGCGCGACCCTGCTCGACGGTGGGCCGTGGATGCAGTTCAAGAACCCGCGGACCGGCAAGAACGTCATCGTCAAGGACGCCATCGCCGATGCGATGTTGCAGCAGATCCTGTTGCGTCCGGCTGAATATGACGTAATCGCCACCCTGAACCTGAACGGTGACTACCTGTCCGACGCCCTGGCGGCGGAAGTGGGCGGTATCGGTATCGCGCCGGGCGCCAACCTGTCCGACACCGTGGCGATGTTCGAGGCCACCCACGGTACCGCGCCCAAGTACGCCGGCAAGGACCAGGTCAACCCGGGTTCGCTGATCCTGTCGGCGGAAATGATGCTGCGTCACATGGGTTGGACCGAAGCGGCCGACCTGATCATCAAGGGCACCAATGGCGCGATTTCGGCCAAGACCGTGACCTATGACTTCGAACGCTTGATGGAGGGTGCCAAGCTGGTGTCGTCCTCGGGCTTCGGTGATGCCCTGATTTCGCACATGTAAGCGGATCGGCGCTCAGCGCGAATGCCCGGCTCGAGTGATCGAGCCGGGCATTTTTATTTGGGTGGGGTGGCGACTGCCGGTCAATGGGGTTCGGTGACCCTGATGCTCACTTCGACAGGGGCGGGCGCGCCTTCGACAGCGGCAGCTTGAATATTGACCGCATGCAGGCCCTTGGGGCCTTGGATGATCTCGAACGTCACCGGTTGCCCGGCCTTCAGGGTCTTGTAGCCGTCCATCTGGATCGCCGAATAATGGGCGAACAGGTCTTCATCCCTGCCGTTCTCAACAATGAAGCCGTAACCCTTGGCATTGTTGAACCATTTCACCTTACCCTTCTTGTTGACGACCGACATAACCCATTTCCCTCTGCAACGCACTCCATCACTGGAGTATCATCCAGTCCATCCGCAGGCTAATCTTGTTAACAGGATAGATTCCACGGACCTTTTTAACCCACGATGGGCTCTATTGGTTGTAACACCGATTTCCCGATAGTCAAGGTGGCTCCGGTGGTCGTGGTTGAAATCGCCCACAAGCGCCCCCATCACTGTATTCGCCAACTAAACGAACCTTTCTTTCCATGCATGCAGTCAGCCAGATTCGACTAACATTCAATCAGGATCGCCCGGATCTACACGACGACGATTCCGCAGGCATTGCTGTTCAGGAAGCAAAGCCCGCATTACAGGCGCCACCGATGTACAAGGTGGTTTTGTTCAACGATGACTACACACCGATGGATTTCGTCGTCGAAGTGCTCGAGGTGTTTTTTAACCTGAATCGGGAGCTGGCGACCAAGGTCATGCTGGCCGTCCATACAGAGGGACGGGCAGTATGTGGAGTGTTTACCCGCGACATCGCCGAGACTAAGGCCATGCAGGTCAACCAGTACGCCCGGGAAAGCCAGCATCCGCTACTCTGTGAAATCGAGAAGGACGGTTAACGCCGACCACTTGGGTATGAGGTGAAGCTATGTTAAACCGCGAGCTCGAAGTCACCCTCAATCTTGCCTTCAAGGAGGCTCGTTCGAAGCGTCATGAATTCATGACCGTCGAGCACCTGCTGCTGGCCCTATTGGATAACGAGGCTGCCGCCACCGTTTTGCGTGCCTGCGGCGCGAACCTCGATAAACTCAAGCATGATCTGCAGGAGTTCATCGACTCCACCACGCCATTGATCCCCGTTCATGACGAGGATCGCGAAACCCAGCCAACCCTGGGCTTCCAGCGTGTCCTGCAACGTGCTGTCTTTCATGTGCAGAGCTCGGGCAAGCGTGAAGTCACCGGCGCCAACGTGCTGGTTGCGATTTTCAGCGAGCAGGAAAGCCAGGCGGTGTTCCTGCTCAAGCAGCAGAGCGTTGCGCGTATCGATGTCGTCAACTACATCGCCCATGGCATCTCCAAGGTGCCGGGGCATGGCGATCATTCCGAGGGTGAGCAGGATATGCAGGACGACGAGGGCGGTGAGTCTTCTTCTTCAGGCAACCCGTTGGATGCCTATGCCAGCAACCTGAACGAACTGGCGCGCCAGGGACGTATCGATCCGCTGGTCGGGCGCGAGGCGGAAGTCGAGCGCGTGGCCCAGATCCTGGCCCGGCGTCGCAAGAACAACCCCTTGCTGGTGGGCGAGGCGGGCGTGGGCAAGACCGCGATTGCCGAAGGCCTGGCCAAGCGCATCGTCGACAACCAGGTGCCGGACCTGCTGGCCAACAGCGTGGTGTATTCCCTCGACCTGGGCGCCTTGCTGGCCGGTACCAAATACCGCGGCGATTTCGAGAAGCGCTTCAAGGCGTTGCTCGGCGAACTGAAAAAACGTCCCCAGGCGATCCTGTTCATCGACGAAATCCACACCATTATTGGTGCCGGGGCAGCGTCGGGCGGGGTCATGGATGCGTCCAACTTGCTCAAGCCGCTGCTGTCGTCGGGTGATATCCGTTGCATCGGCTCGACCACGTTCCAGGAATTCCGCGGGATCTTCGAGAAAGACCGTGCCCTGGCCCGGCGTTTCCAGAAGGTCGATGTGTCGGAGCCTTCGGTGGAAGACACCATTGGCATCCTGCGCGGCCTGAAGGGGCGTTTCGAGCTGCACCACAACATCGAATACAGCGATGAAGCCCTGCGCGCGGCGGCTGAACTGGCCTCGCGCTACATCAATGACCGGCACATGCCGGACAAGGCCATCGACGTCATCGACGAAGCGGGTGCCTACCAGCGCCTGCAACCCGTGGAGAAGCGGGTCAAGCGCATCGAAGTGCCGCAGGTCGAGGACATCGTCGCGAAAATCGCGCGTATTCCGCCCAAGCACGTCACCAGTTCCGACAAGGAACTGCTGCGTAACCTGGAGCGTGACCTGAAGCTGACGGTGTTCGGCCAGGATGCGGCCATCGACTCGCTGTCGACCGCCATCAAGCTGTCCCGTGCCGGTCTCAAGTCGCCGGACAAGCCGGTCGGTTCGTTCCTGTTCGCCGGTCCTACCGGTGTCGGCAAGACCGAGGCGGCACGGCAACTGGCCAAGGCGATGGGCATCGAGCTGGTGCGCTTCGACATGTCCGAGTACATGGAGCGCCACACCGTATCGCGTCTGATCGGTGCGCCTCCGGGTTATGTCGGTTTCGACCAGGGCGGCCTGTTGACCGAAGCCATCACCAAGCAACCGCACTGCGTATTGTTGCTCGACGAAATCGAGAAGGCGCATCCGGAAGTCTTCAACCTGCTCCTGCAGGTCATGGACCACGGTACGCTGACCGATAACAACGGACGCAAGGCGGACTTCCGTAACGTGATCGTCATCATGACCACGAACGCCGGTGCCGAAACCGCGGCTCGCGCTTCGATCGGTTTCACCCATCAGGACCACTCGTCCGATGCGATGGAAGTGATCAAGAAGAGCTTCACGCCTGAGTTCCGCAACCGCCTGGACACCATTATCCAGTTTGGTCGCCTCAGCCATGAAGTCATCAAGAGCGTGGTGGACAAGTTCCTTACCGAACTTCAGGCCCAGCTCGAAGACAAGCGTGTGTTGCTGGAGGTCACCGACGCGGCCCGCAGCTGGCTGGCGGAAGGTGGTTACGATGTGACGATGGGGGCGCGGCCGATGGCTCGCTTGATCCAGGACAAGATCAAGCGTCCGCTGGCGGAGGAGATCCTCTTTGGCGAGCTGGCCGAACATGGCGGTGTGGTTCACATCGACATCAAGGACGGCGAGCTGACCTTCGACTTCGAAACCACGGCCGAAATGGCCTGATCGTTAGCTGCAATAAAGCAAAAGGCGCCGAAAGGCGCCTTTTTGCTATTTCAGCCACCTCAACCCCCTGTGGGAGCGAGCCTGCTCGCGAAGGCGTCGGTACGTTCGGCATAGATGCAAGCTGACCCACCGCTATCGCGAGCAAGCTCGCTCCCACAGTTTGTCTTGGGCAAGGCACAAGATTAAGTTTTGCCCCGATACCCTGTGGGAGCCGAGCTTGCTCGCGATGGCGTCGGTCCGGTCGACATCGATGTTGACTGATGCTCCGCTATCGCGAGCAAGCTTGGCTCCCACAAACAAAAACGCCCGGCATCAGCCGGGCGTCTTGTATTGACTTGTTAGCGAGCGCGGTAAGTGATGCGCCCTTTGCTCAAGTCATAGGGCGTCAGCTCGACGCGCACTTTGTCACCGGTAAGAATACGAATGTAGTTCTTGCGCATCTTGCCGGAGATATGCGCGGTTACGACGTGCCCATTTTCCAACTCCACACGAAACATGGTGTTGGGCAGGGTGTCGACGACAGTGCCTTCCATTTCGAAGCTGTCTTCTTTCGACATGCAGTAAAGCCCTCGGTATCCAGTGAATGGCCCGGTGCAACTGCGCCAGGCAAAAGCGGCGTGCATTGTGCCCGAAAAAGGGGGTTCAAGCCAAGGGGTTCTAGCTTTTAAGCCGAAGGGGGCTAACTCAGGACAACCCACCGCTGGTTAACCAGCAATTCGATAGGCCGATATTGGGTCTTGTAGTTCATTTTCTTGCAGTTCTTGATCCAGTAGCCCAGGTACACCGCTTCCAGCCCCAGGCGCCGCGCTTCGTTGATTTGCCAGAGAATGGCAAAGCGCCCCAGGCTGCGACGTTCCTCTTCGGGCTCATAGAAGGTGTACACCGCTGAAAGGCCGTTGGGCAGCAGGTCGGTGACAGCGATGGCAACCAGTCGCCCCTCGAGGCGGAATTCATAAAAGCGGGAAAACGGCAGGTCACGCACCAGGAAGGTCGAGAACTGATCCCGGCTGGGCGGGTACATGTCGCCATCGGCATGGCGTTGTTCGATGTAGCGCTGGTACAGGTCGAAGTATTCCTCAGTGAACTGCGGCTTGGCCGGGCGGACCTGAAGGTCGGCGTTGCGCTTGAAAATGCGCTTCTGCTGGCGATTGGGCAAAAACTGCGCCACCGGAATGCGCGCCGGGACGCAGGCGTTGCAATGTTGGCAGTGGGGCCGGTAAAGGTGGTCGCCGCTACGACGAAAGCCCATTTCCGACAGGTCTGCGTAGACATGCACATCCATGGGCTGGCTAGGGTCGAGGAACAGCGTCGTGGCCTGCTCCTCCGGCAGGTAACTGCAAGAGTGGGGCTGAGTGGCATAGAACTTCAAACGCGCCAACTCGGTCATGAATCAACCCTCGGATGAGCTTTAAATCTAATTGTAAGCCAGGAGCGCGGATGTCGCTCAGCAAACCCAGGTCGCACGGTTGGGTTGGTCCAGGTGCGCCTCCAGATACTCGGCGAACCGCGTGCGCGGGATCGAGCGGGCGCCGAGGCTGTGCAGGTGCTCGGTGGGCATCTGACAGTCGATCAGCACGAAACCGGCGGCCTTGAGATGTTGGACCAGCATGGTGAAGCCGAATTTCGACGCATTGTCGGCCCGGCTGAACATGGATTCGCCAAAAAACAGCTGGCCCATGGCCAAGCCATACAGGCCGCCCACCAGGGCCCCTTGGTCCCAGACTTCCACCGAATGGGCGAAACCGCGCCGGTGCAGTTCCAGATAAGCGGTTTGCATGGCCTCGGTGATCCAGGTGCCGTCGGCGTAGTCCCGGGGCGCGGCGCAGGCTTGGATAACCGCGGCAAAATCCTGGTCGAACGTCACGTCATAGCGCTGCTTGCGCAACAGCTTGCACAGGCTGCGGGAGACGTGCAGTTCGTCGGGAAATAACACCGTGCGTGGGTCTGGCGACCACCACAGGATCGGTTGCCCCTCGGAAAACCAGGGGAAGCAGCCGTGGCGATAGGCCTGGATCAGCCGGTCGGCCGACAGATCGCCACCGGCGGCCAATAACCCGTTGGGATCGCGCATGGCTTTTGCCAGTGGCGGAAATTCGAAGCTGTTGCGTTGTAACCAAGTCAGCATGGGTGTCCGGCTTGTAGAAGGGGAGGGCGGGGTGACGGGGCTCGCCCGTCACGAGCACCCGCCGGGAAGGTTAACCGTCAAACGGCCGGGATGTCATCGAGATACTTCTCCGCGTCGAGCGCGGCCATGCATCCGGCGCCGGCGGAGGTAATCGCCTGGCGATAGACATGGTCGGCCACGTCGCCAGCGGCGAATACGCCTTCGATATCGGTCGCGGTGGCGTTGCCTTCGCTGCCGCCGCGCACGAGCAGGTAGCCGTCGCGCATCGCCAACTGGCCCTGGAACAGATCGGTGTTGGGTTTGTGGCCGATGGCAATGAACACCCCGGCCAGGGACAGGGTGCTGGTTTCGCCGCTCTCGCTGTGTCGCAGGCGCGCGCCGGTCACGCCGCTGGCGTCGCCCAGGACTTCATCCAGATTCTGGTTCCAGTGCAGCTTGATATTGCCGCTGCTGGCCTTTTCGAAGAGTTTGTCCTGGAGGATTTTCTCGGCGCGCAGCTTGTCGCGGCGGTGGACCAAGTGCACTTCTCGGGCGATGTTCGACAGGTACAGGGCTTCTTCGACCGCGGTATTGCCGCCGCCAACCACCGCCACCACCTGGTTGCGATAGAAAAAACCATCGCAAGTCGCACAGGCGGAAACCCCTTTGCCGGCGAAGCTTTCTTCCGAGGGCAGCCCCAGGTACTGGGCCGAGGCACCGGTGGCAACGATCAGCGCATCACAGGTATAGGTGCCGCTGTCGCCGATCAATTCGAACGGGCGCTGCTGCAACTTGGCGGTGTGGACATGGTCGTAGACGATCTGCGTGTCGAAGCGCTCGGCGTGCCGTTGCATGCGCTCCATCAGCACCGGGCCGGTCAGGCCTTCGACATCGCCGGGCCAGTTGTCGACTTCCACGGTGGTGGTGAGCTGGCCACCGGCCTGTATGCCGGTTATGACAACGGGTTTGAGGTTGGCGCGGGCGGCATAGACAGCGGCGCTGTACCCCGCAGGGCCGGAACCGAGAATGATCAGGCGGGAATGCTTCACTTCGCTCATAAAAAACACCTCATAAGCCTTTGTCACAAAAGAGAATGCATGGTCCAATTGACGCGTGTGCACCTTGAGTCCGGCTATGCTGCTACCAGCGCGTGGCCAATGCCTTGGCGTCGACAAACCCGTACAATGCATGGGTTTTGAACGCAGGATGACCCAAAGATCAAAATTTTCCGCCGCACCGGCAGTTTTCTGGATGCACCTCACAGTGGTAAAAGTAGTACCGGTTGTGCACATTCACTTTTTTACCTGCTCGTCATGGGCAGTTTTTTATAGTCATTCAACAGATGGACGCGCCGTTGGCGCAGGAAAAGAAGCGTTTTGAAGAAATCCACCGCAGCACCCAAACCAGTCGTTCCGCTCTGGCGCCAGCAATTGCACTACCGGCTCAAGGAAGGTGCGTTGATCGCCATCGGCGCCCTGTGCCTGTTCCTGATGATGGCCTTGCTGACCTACGGCAAGGACGATCCGGGCTGGAGCCATAACAGCAAGATCGACGATGTGCAGAATTTCGGCGGTCCGGCCGGCTCCTACAGCGCCGACATCCTGTTCATGGTGCTGGGCTATTTCGCCTATATTTTCCCGCTGCTGCTGGCGATCAAGGCCTACCAGATCTTCCGTCAGCGCCATGAGCCGTGGCAGTGGAGCGGCTGGCTTTTCTCCTGGCGCCTGATCGGCCTGGTGTTCCTGGTGCTGTCGGGGGCCGCGCTGGCCCACATCCATTTCCATGCGCCCACCGGCTTGCCGGCCGGGGCGGGCGGTGCCCTGGGGGAAAGCCTCGGCGACCTGGCCAGGAACGCCCTGAACATCCAGGGCAGCACCTTGTTGTTCATTGCCCTGTTCCTGTTCGGCCTGACGGTGTTCACCGACCTGTCCTGGTTCAAGGTCATGGACGTCACCGGCAAGATCACCCTCGACCTGATCGAACTGATCCAGGGCGCCGTCAACCGCTGGTGGGCGGCGCGCACCGAGCGCAAGCAACTGGTGGCGCAACTGCGTGAAGTTGACGACCGCGTCCACGACGTGGTGGCCCCGACCACACCGGACAAGCGCGAGCAGGCCAAGGTCAAGGAACGCCTGATCGAGCGTGAGCAGGCGTTGAGCAAGCACATGTCCGAGCGCGAAAAACAGGTGCCGCCGGTCATTACCATGGCCCCGCCGAAGCCGCCGGAGCAGAGCAAGCGCGTGCAGAAAGAGAAACAGGCGCCGCTGTTCGTCGACAGCGCGGTGGAAGGCACCTTGCCGCCGATCTCGATCCTCGACCCGGCCGAGAAGAAGCAGCTCAATTATTCCCCCGAATCCCTGGCGGCCGTCGGCCACTTGCTGGAGATCAAGCTCAAGGAGTTCGGCGTGGAGGTCTCGGTGGACTCGATCCACCCGGGCCCGGTGATTACCCGTTACGAAATCCAGCCGGCCGCTGGCGTGAAGGTCAGCCGCATCGCCAACCTGGCGAAGGACCTGGCGCGTTCCCTGGCCGTGACCAGCGTGCGGGTGGTGGAAGTGATTCCCGGCAAGACCACCGTGGGCATCGAGATTCCCAACGAAGACCGGCAGATCGTGCGCTTCTCCGAAGTGCTGTCGACGCCTGAGTATGACAACCACAAGTCGCCGGTCACCCTGGCCCTGGGCCACGATATCGGCGGCAAGCCGGTCATCACCGACCTGGCGAAGATGCCCCACCTGCTGGTGGCCGGTACCACCGGTTCCGGTAAGTCGGTGGGGGTGAACGCGATGATCCTGTCGATCCTGTTCAAGTCCGGCCCGGAAGACGCCAAGCTGATCATGATCGACCCGAAAATGCTCGAACTGTCGATCTACGAAGGCATCCCGCACCTGCTGTGCCCGGTGGTCACCGACATGAAGGACGCCGCCAACGCCTTGCGCTGGAGCGTCGCCGAGATGGAGCGCCGCTACAAGCTGATGGCGAAGATGGGCGTGCGCAACCTGTCGGGCTTCAACGCCAAGGTCAAGGAGGCCGAAGAGGCCGGTACGCCATTGACTGACCCGTTGTATCACCGCGAGAGCATCCACGACGAAGCGCCGCTGCTGCACAAGCTGCCGACCATCGTGGTGGTGGTGGACGAATTCGCCGACATGATGATGATCGTCGGCAAGAAGGTCGAAGAGCTGATCGCCCGTATCGCCCAGAAGGCCCGTGCGGCCGGTATCCACCTGATCCTCGCCACACAGCGGCCGTCGGTGGATGTGATCACCGGCCTGATCAAGGCCAACATCCCGACCCGCATGGCGTTCCAGGTGTCGAGCAAGATCGACTCGCGGACCATCATCGACCAGGGTGGCGCCGAGCAATTGCTGGGTCACGGTGACATGCTCTACATGCCGCCCGGCACCAGCCTGCCGATCCGTGTGCACGGCGCGTTCGTTTCTGACGACGAAGTGCACCGCGTGGTGGAAGCCTGGAAGTTGCGCGGCGCCCCTGAATACAACGACGACATCCTCAACGGTGTCGAAGAAGCCGGCAGCGGTTTCGAAGGCAGCAGTGGCGGCGGTGACGACGATGCTGAAACCGATGCGCTCTATGACGAAGCGGTGCAGTTCGTCCTGGAAAGCCGTCGGGCCTCGATTTCCGCCGTACAGCGCAAGCTGAAGATTGGCTACAACCGCGCCGCCCGCATGATCGAAGCCATGGAAATGGCCGGGGTGGTGACGGCCATGAACACCAACGGTTCGCGCGAAGTACTGGCGCCGGGCCCGATGCGCGACTAATGACCCGGGCGGCCTGCTGAAGCGTCGCCCGAACCCCCACGACTTCATGAGGACTCCCATGCGCCTGATTCGCATGCTGCTGTTGCCCGTACTGGCCTTGTCTACTTTCTCGGCCCACGCCGGCGAAAAGGACGTGGCTCGCCTGACCCAGTTGCTGGGCGGCTCCCAGACCCTGACCGCACGTTTCTCCCAGCTGACCCTCGATGGCAGCGGCACCCAGTTGCAGGAAACCGCCGGCGACATGGCCCTGCAGCGTCCGGGCCTGTTCTACTGGCACACCGATGCGCCAGCCGAACAGCTGATGGTCTCCGATGGCAAGAAAGTCTCCCTGTGGGACCCGGACCTGGAACAGGTCACCATCAAGACCCTCGACCAGCGCCTGACCCAGACCCCGGCGCTGTTGCTCTCCGGTGACATTTCCGAGATCAGCCAGAGCTTCGACATCACCTCCAAGGAAGCCGGTGGCGTGATTGATTTCACCCTCAAGCCCAAGACCAAGGACAGCCTGTTCGACAGCCTGCGCCTGTCGTTCCGCAATGGCCTGGTCAACGACATGCAGTTGATCGACAGTGTCGGCCAGCGCACCAATATCCTGTTCACCGGGGTCAAGGCCAATGAGCCGATTGCCGCGTCCAAGTTCAAGTTCGACATCCCCAAGGGTGCCGATGTGATCCAGGAATAATCCGAGATAACGCCTGTGGGAGCGAGCCTGCTCGCGAAGGCGGCGGATCAGTTGGAATTGATGTGACTGACCCACCGCTATCGCGAGCAAGCTCGCTCCCACAGGGGAACTGAGTTGTTCGTCGTTTAACTGATCGGCAACAGGACCCAGCGGAGGTTTTGTAGTAATCATGGACCTGTTTCGAAGCGCCCCGATTGCCCAGCCATTGGCCGCCCGCCTGCGCGCGACCAACCTGGATGAGTACGTCGGCCAGGAACATGTGCTCGCCCGCGGCAAGCCTCTGCGCGAGGCGCTGGAGCAGGGCGCCCTGCACTCGATGATCTTTTGGGGCCCGCCGGGCGTCGGCAAGACCACCCTGGCGCGGCTGCTGGCGGAAGTCTCCGACGCGCACTTCGAAACGGTGTCGGCGGTGCTGGCCGGGGTCAAGGAAATCCGCCAGGCGGTGGAAGTCGCCAAGCAGCAGGCCGGGCAGTACGGCAAACGCACGATCCTGTTCGTCGACGAAGTGCACCGGTTCAACAAGTCCCAGCAGGACGCGTTCCTGCCCTACGTCGAAGACGGCACGCTGATTTTCATCGGTGCCACCACCGAAAACCCCTCGTTCGAACTCAACAACGCCTTGCTGTCGCGGGCGCGGGTCTATGTGCTCAAGAGCCTCGACGAAACGGCGATGCGCAAGCTGGTGCATCGGGCGCTGACCGAGGAGCGTGGCCTGGGCAAGCGGCATTTGAGCCTCAGCGATGAAGGCTTCCAGATCCTGTTTTCCGCCGCCGATGGCGACGGTCGACGCTTGCTCAATCTGTTGGAAAACGCCTCGGACCTGGCCGAAGACGACAGCGAGATTGGCGTCGAGCTGTTGCAAAGCCTGCTGGGCGATACCCGCCGGCGTTTCGACAAGGGCGGCGAGGCGTTCTACGACCAGATTTCGGCGCTGCACAAATCGGTACGTGGCTCCAATCCCGACGGTGCCCTGTACTGGTTTGCGCGGATGATCGATGGCGGCTGCGATCCGCTGTACCTGGCGCGGCGCGTGGTGCGCATGGCCAGCGAAGACATCGGCAATGCCGACCCGCGGGCCCTGAGCCTTTGCCTGGCGGCGTGGGACGTGCAAGAGCGCCTCGGCAGCCCGGAAGGCGAGCTCGCCGTGGCCCAGGCCATCACCTACCTGGCCTGCGCGCCGAAGAGCAACGCCGTGTACATGGGCTTCAAGGCCGCGATGCGCAGCGCTACCGAGCACGGTTCCCTCGAAGTGCCGCTGCACCTGCGCAACGCGCCAACCAAGCTCATGAAGCAGTTGGGCTATGGCGATGAATACCGTTACGCCCATGACGAGCCGGACGCCTATGCGGCTGGCGAAGACTATTTCCCCGATGAACTCGACCCCCAGCGCTTCTACCAGCCGGTGCCTCGGGGCCTTGAACTGAAGATCGGCGAGAAGCTCAACCACCTGGCGCAACTGGATCGCCTGAGTCCACGGCAGCGGAGAAAATCTTGATCCCCTTGATACTGGCCGTTTCCGCTGGCGGCGTTGCCGGCACCTTGCTGCGTTTCGCCACGGGCAACTGGATCAACGCAAATTGGCCGCGGCACTTCTATACCGCGACGCTGGCCGTTAATATCGTGGGCTGTCTGCTGATCGGCGTTCTATACGGTCTGTTTTTGATTCGCCCGGAAGTGCCCATCGAGGTGCGGGCCGGGCTGATGGTTGGCTTTCTCGGCGGCCTGACGACTTTTTCATCCTTTTCACTGGATACGGTGCGCCTGCTGGAAAGCGGGCAGGTGCCGCTGGCCCTGGGCTACGCGGCCATCAGCGTATTCGGCGGGCTGCTCGCCACCTGGGCCGGCCTGTCCTTGACCAAACTTTGATAACGAGAGACCGACATGCTCGATTCCAAACTGTTACGTAGCAACCTCCAGGACGTAGCGGACCGCCTGGCTTCCCGTGGCTTTGCCCTGGACGTCGCGCGCATCGAAGCGCTGGAAGAACAGCGCAAGACCGTCCAGACCCGCACCGAAGCCCTGCAGGCTGAACGTAACGCGCGCTCCAAGTCCATCGGCCAGGCCAAGCAGCGTGGCGAAGACATCGCGCCGCTGATGGCCGATGTCGAGCGCATGGCGGGCGAATTGAGCGCGGGCAAGGTCGAGCTGGACGCGATCCAGACCGAACTGGATTCGATCCTGCTGGGCATCCCGAACCTGCCTCACGAATCGGTGCCGGTCGGTGAAGACGAAGACGGCAACGTCGAAGTGCGCCGTTGGGGCACGCCGACCACCTTCGATTTCCCGGTGCAGGACCACGTGGCGTTGGGCGAGAAGTTCGGCTGGCTCGACTTCGAAACCGCCGCCAAGCTGTCGGGCGCGCGTTTCGCCTTGCTGCGCGGGCCGATCGCCCGTCTGCATCGGGCCCTGGCACAGTTCATGATCAACCTGCACGTGACCGAGCACGGCTACGAGGAAGCCTACACGCCGTACCTGGTCCAGGCCCCGGCGCTGCAAGGCACCGGCCAGTTGCCGAAGTTCGAGGAAGACCTGTTCAAGATCAGCCGCGACGGCGAGGCCGACCTGTACCTGATCCCGACCGCCGAAGTCTCGTTGACCAACATCGTCGCTGGCGAGATCGTCGACGCCAAGCAACTGCCGATCAAGTTCGTGGCCCATACGCCGTGCTTCCGCAGCGAAGCCGGGGCGTCGGGCCGCGACACCCGTGGCATGATCCGCCAGCACCAATTCGACAAGGTCGAGATGGTCCAGGTCGTCGAACCTTCGAAGTCCATGGAAGCCCTGGAAAGCCTGACCGCCAACGCCGAGAAAGTCCTGCAACTGCTGGAACTGCCGTATCGCACCCTGGCGCTGTGCACCGGCGACATGGGCTTCAGCGCGGTGAAGACCTACGACCTGGAAGTCTGGATCCCGAGCCAGGACAAGTACCGCGAGATTTCGTCGTGCTCCAATTGTGGCGACTTCCAAGCCCGCCGCATGCAGGCGCGCTTCCGCAACCCGCAAACCGGCAAGCCGGAACTGGTCCACACCCTCAACGGCTCCGGCCTGGCCGTAGGGCGTACCCTGGTGGCCGTGCTGGAAAACTACCAGCAGGCCGACGGTTCGATCCGGGTGCCCGAGGTATTGAAACCCTACATGGGCGGCATCGAGGTCATCGGCTAAATGGACTATCTGCCACTGTTCCACAACCTGCGCGGCAGCCGCGTGCTGGTGGTAGGCGGCGGGGAAATTGCCTTGCGCAAGTCCCGCCTGCTGGCCGATGCCGGCGCGTTGTTGCGGGTGGTCGCACCGGACATCGAACCGCAGTTGCGGGAACTGGTCAGTGGCAGCGGCGGCGAGTGTGTCCAGCGCGGTTATCTGGAGACGGATCTGGACGGTTGCGTGCTGATCATTGCCGCCACCGACGACGAACCGCTCAATGCCCAGGTTTCGGCCGACGCTCATAAGCGTTGCGTGCCGGTCAACGTGGTGGACGCGCCGGCCCTGTGCAGCGTGATCTTTCCGGCCATCGTCGACCGCTCCCCATTGGTGATAGCAGTGTCCAGTGGCGGCGATGCGCCGGTGCTGGCGCGGCTGATCCGGGCCAAGCTGGAAACCTGGATTCCTTCGACTTACGGGCAACTGGCGGGGTTGGCGGCGCGTTTCCGCAATCAGGTCAAAGGTTTGTTCCCCGATGTCCAGCAGCGCCGGGCGTTCTGGGAAGAAGTGTTCCAAGGCCCCATCGCCGACCGTCAGTTGGCCGGGCAGGGCGGCGAAGCCGAGCGTCTACTACGGGAAAAGATCGACGGCCAGGCGCCGAACGCGCCGGGCGAAGTCTATCTGGTGGGGGCCGGGCCGGGTGATCCGGACCTGCTGACCTTCCGCGCCTTGCGCCTGATGCAGCAGGCGGACGTGGTGTTGTACGACCGCCTGGTGGCCCCGGCGATCCTCGAACTGTGCCGGCGCGACGCCGAGCGCATCTACGTCGGCAAGCGCCGCGCCGACCATGCCGTGCCCCAGGACCAGATCAACCAGCAATTGGTCGACCTGGCCCGCCAGGGCAAGCGTGTGGTGCGGTTGAAGGGCGGCGATCCGTTCATTTTCGGCCGTGGTGGGGAAGAGATCGAAGAGCTGGCGGCCCATGGCATCCCGTTCCAGGTTGTTCCGGGCATTACCGCGGCCAGTGGTTGCGCGGCCTACGCCGGGATCCCGCTGACCCATCGCGACTACGCCCAGTCGGTGCGTTTCATCACCGGCCATCTCAAGGACGGCACCAGCGATCTGCCGTGGGCCGACCTGGTGTCCCCGGCGCAGACGCTGGTGTTCTACATGGGGTTGGTTGGCCTGCCGATGATCTGCAACGAGCTGATCAAGCACGGCCGTGCGGCGGACACGCCGGCGGCGTTGATTCAGCAGGGTACGACGTCCAACCAACGGGTTTTTACCGGTACCTTGGCGGATTTGCCAAGGCTGGTGGCCGAGCATGAGGTGCATGCGCCGACGTTGGTGATTGTTGGGGAAGTGGTGCAGTTGCGCGAGAAGTTGGCCTGGTTTGAAGGGGCTCAGGGGCAGGTCTGACGACCGCGTTGTTCCCATCGCGAGCAAGCTCGCTCCCACATTTGATCGGGTTCGGCCAAAGAATCAGCGCCAACACCAATCCAATGTGGGAGCGAGCTTGCTCGCGATGAGGCCCTCAAATACAACGAAGATCCAGGATCAGCTCTCAGCCCGAAGCCAAATCCCTTTCCCACTCAACCGCTCCCGATCATGGGCGACGGTAAAGTCCTGCTTCGGCCCCTTGGGCACGATCCCATTCGGATTGATGGTCTTGTGGCTACCGTAGTAATGGCCCTGGATGTGGGTGAAATCCACGGTTTCGGCAATCCCCGGCCATTGGTACAGCTCTCGCAGCCAGTTCGACAGGTTCGGGTAATCGGCGATGCGCCGCAGGTTGCATTTGAAGTGGCCGAAGTACACCGCGTCGAAGCGGATCATCGTGGTGAAGAGCCGGATGTCGGCCTCGGTCAGGTACTCGCCCGCCAGGTAACGACGGTCTGCCAGCAACGTTTCCAGCCAATCCAGCTCGGCAAATAATCGGTCGAAGGCTTCTTCGTACGCCGCTTGGGTCGTGGCGAATCCGGCCCGGTAGACGCCGTTGTTCACCGCCGGGTAGATGCGCTCGTTCAACGCATCGATCTCGCCGCGCAGGTGTTCGGGATACAGGTCCAGGTCGTTGCCGGTCAAGCCGTCGAAAGCACTGTTGAACATGCGGATGATTTCCGCCGATTCGTTGCTGACGATGCGTTGTTGCTGTTTGTCCCACAGCGCCGGCACGGTGACGCGGCCGGTGTAGTCCGGCGTGTCGGCGGTGTAGCGCTGATGAAGGAATTGCAGATCGTCGAGTTTGTCACCCGTGGAGCCGTGGGCCTGGTCGAAGGTCCAGCCGTTCTCCAGCATCAGGTAGCTGACCACCGAGACATCGATCAGGTTTTCCAGGCCCTTGAGCTTGCGAAAGATCAGCGTGCGGTGGGCCCAGGGGCAGGCCAGGGAGACATATAAATGGTAGCGCCCGGCCTCGGCGGCAAAGCCGCTCTCGCCGGAAGGGCCGGCGCTGCCGTCGGCGGTCACCCAATTGCGGCGTTGCGCCTGCTCGCGCTGGAAACTGCCGTCCTTGCTTTCATACCACTGGTCCTGCCAGCGGCCCTCGACCAACAAACCCATCTGAATGTCCTCGCTCAATAATCATTGGAGACGAGTCTATTCCGATAGGTTCGAACTAAAAGCGCAAAGGTTGGGCGTTAATGATCGGTTAAATCGAACGGTCCCGAGCCGCCCAGTACTGTTGGGCCTTTTCAAACGCTTCTTCGCGGGGATGGCCCAGGCCGCGCAGAGCTAGGGCCATGGTGGCGATCAGCGCCAGTTGCGGGTAGCTGTCCTCGACGTCACCACGCCAGATTGCCTTCAAGTGCTCAGGGTCGAGGCGCTCGGGTTTGACGTGGCGCTGCTCGGCCAGTCGCGGCCATTCTTCGTCCCAACTGGCGCCGCCGGTGGTGCCATACAGGTGGCTATCGGCATCCGGGTTGATCTCGATCTCGCCGCCGTCGCCCTTGATCACGATGGCGGTATCACCGAGCAAGCCGCTGGCATCGCGATGCACGGCCTGGTAGCCCGGGTGAAAGATGCTTTGCAAGCCGCAACGAGCCGCCAGCGGATTGAGGATCCGCGCCAGGGAATGGATCGGCGAGCGCAGGCCCAGGGTGTTGCGCAGATCGATCATGCGCTGCATTTGCGGCGCCCAATCCACCAGCGGCATGAAGGCCAGGCCGCCGTTGTCCAGCGCGCTGCCGACCTGTTGCCAGTCCCGGCACAGCGGGATCCGCAGCAAGCCCAGCAATTGTTCGGTGTAAAGCCGCCCGGCGGTGTGAGCGCCGCCGCCGTGCATGAAAATCCGCACGCCGTTCTGCCCCAGGCATTTGGCCGCCAGCAGGTACCACGGCAAATGGCGCTTCTTGCCGGCGTAGGTCGGCCAGTCGAGGTCCACCGTCAACGCCGGAACCACCAGGCGCTCACGCAGGGCTTCGGTGAAGCCGGCCATTTCCTCGGCGCTTTCTTCCTTGTGCCGCAGCAGCATCAGGAAGGCGCCCAGTTGGGTGTCCTCGACTTTTTCATCGAGGACCAGGCCCATGGCTTCGCGGGCTTCTTCGCGGGTCAGGTTGCGGGCGCCGCGCTTGCCTTTGCCAAGGATGCGCACGAACTGGGCGAATGGGTGTTCGGCCGGGGTTTCAAGGGTCAGCGCTGGGAAGTCGGTCATAAGCAATTCGTCGGTTTGGGCAGGCCCGCCAGCTTGGCGGCGAGTTTGGCGGGAGTGCCTTTGAACAATCGGTTCAGGTGCAGGCTGTTACCTTTGTCCGCCCCCAGTTTCAGCGCCGTGTATTTGATCAGCGGCCGGGTCGCGGGGGAGAGTTGGAATTCGTCGTAGAAGCCGCGCAGCAGTTCGAGGATTTCCCAATGTTCGGGGCTCAAGTCGATGTCTTCGGCGGTGGCCAGGGCGGTGGCGACTTCGGCCGACCAGTCGTCCAGGTCGGCCAGGTAGCCGTCCTTGTCCAATGCGATGGCGCGACCGCTCACGTTCAGCGTATTCATAGCCAGGTGTTGACCTTGTCGTGCTCGATCGACAGCTCGACGAAACCTGAATAGTTGATGGCTTCGGCCCAGTCTGGCGTGTCCAGGGCGCGGGCCTGTAAGTCTTCGGCGAGCACGAACAGGCTCACGCCCGCAGCCTGCAGCACGTCAAACGGTGGGCTGCCCGGTTGCAACGCGTACGTCGCGTCTCCACACAACAGCAGCGCATCCTGATTGCCCAGTACCCGCAGGCAACTGGCGAGGCGGTTGTCGCCGAAGGGCGAATGAGACAATACATGCAAAGTCGACATCAGAGGGTGATCACCTGGTCGTAGCGGTCGATGAGCGCGGCGATGTCCGCTGCACCCAGTACTTTCACCTCGCCCAGCGCCAGGGCATCGGTGGCGACGCCGCGTTCGGCGGCGCTGTCGGCGCAGAGAAACAGGTCGTCGACACCGAACATCGGCAAGGCCTGCAGGTTGGCGCTCAGGTCCTTTTGCTGGACGGCCTTGGCGTTCTGGCCGGCGCTGAGCTGGAACACGCCGTCATCGAGAAACAGCAGGCCGATGGGCAGGTCGAACGCCCCGCCCGCGAGGACGATGTCCAGCGCTTCGCGGGCACCGGGACCAGACCAGGGGGCTTGGCGGCTGATCAGCAGTAAAGACTTGGCCATCACGCGCCTCCAAAACAGATCAAGCGGTCGGCGTCCTGGATTGCGTCGTGCAACTGGCCCAGCCCGGACAAGGCCCAGGGCGCTTCGACACTGGCCGCCGAGCGCTGATAGCGCTGGGCCTCTTCCTCGTTCAACACGCCACGGCGCAACGCTGCGGCGATGCAGACCACGCCGTCGAGCCGGTTCTCGCTGACAAAGGCGCGCCACTGCTGGGGCAGGTCCTGCTCGTCCTGGGGCGTGACGACACTGGCACAGGCGTTGTAGACGCCGTCCTGATAGAAAAACAGCCGTACGATCTCATGTCCACCCGCCAGCGCCGCCTGGGCAAACAGCAAGGCACGGCGCGAGGAGGGCGCATGAGCGGCGGAAAACAGCGCGATGGCGAACTTCATGACAGACCCGATCAGCAAAACTGCGGCCATGATAAAGCTTTATGGGCGGTGGGGCGATTGCCAGGGAAGGGTGAGATTTTTTGGGGGTTAACCCTGTGGCGAGGGAGCTTGCTCCCGCTGGGCTGCGCAGCAGCCCCTGGATCTGGCAACGCAGTGTGTCAGGTTGAATGAGTTGCTTTTTTTAGGCCTGCTGCGCAGGCCAGCGGGAGCAAGCTCCCTCGCCACAAAGGCTTAGTGCTTGGCCTTCAGGCCGTTCAGTTCGCAATACTCGGCCCATTCCATCCCCGCCATTTCCGCCACTTCCTTATGCACCTCCAGGCGCTGGGCCTGGTAGTCCTCGGGCGAGGCGGCGGTCAGTTGCAGGGTCAGTTCCCAGGCAAACAGCCCCAGGCGCTCGGCCTCGGCTTCGAACGCTTCATGCAGGCGCTCGGCGCGGTACTGCGCGGCGGTCTCGCCCTTGGCCTGGGCCAGCAGCGGGTTGAGGTGGTCCAGTTCGTGGCGCAGTTCGGGGCGCTCATCGAGAAACTGTTCCAAGGCTCGTTCGTGTTGCTGTTCGGTTGCCGCCATGGTCACTCCTTGGGGGACAGGGCGCGACAGAGTGCGTGAATCGGTGTTCGCTGTCGCGGGTAAATTTCAGTAAAGCAGCACGATGGCCGGGGCCGCAGTGCTACAGTCCGTTTTTTTCTCGATGAGTGAACGCAATGCGAATGTTGACCGTGGCCCTGGCCGCCACCTTGCTGGCCGGCTGCGCGGGTTCGGCGATGAACGAAGCCCGGACCCAGGCCCCTTACAAGACCCTGACTTCGGAAAAACCCGAGCAGGTCGTGGCCCAGTGCGTGCAGTTTTCCTGGCAGGACGAGGCAGTATTCGGTGTCGATGCAGGCGCCTACTTGCAACCGGGCAAGAAGGGCGGCTCGACGGTTTACACCCGTTCTGCCGAATCGTTTGTCGATTTGCATGCCGGGGCGACGGGCACCGAGTTGAGTTATTACGCCAAGCAAGACGACTTCGTGGCCAAGCGCCGGTTGGCGGCGTTGGCGACTTGTCTTTAAACCGATAGACCGAGGTGCCTGCCATCGCGAGGCCGGGGCTGCCGAAGATTGCCATCCGCCGCAGCCCCCCCTGTGGAAGCGAGCTTGCTCGCGATTGCGGCGGGTCAGTCGATAGAGATGTTGACTGTTAGAGGGCTATCGCGAGCAAGCTCGCTCCCACAGGGGGTGTGGTTTCAGTCAGAGGCAGCCAGGCGCTTCTGGAAGAAGAAGTGCTGGTGGCCCGGCGGGTAGTCGTCGATCTGGCCGATTTCCGTGAAGCCGTGTTTGCGGTAGAACGCCGGCGCCTGGAAGTCGAAGGTGTCGAGCCAGATGCCTACGCAGTTTTTCTCCCGGGCCAATTCTTCGGCCATCTGCATCAGGGTCGAGCCGGTGCCCTGGCCCCGGGCCTGTTCCGGCACGACCAGCAAGTCGATGTACAGCCAGCTAAAAAACACTCGGCCGTACAGCCCACCGACAATCTCCCCCTGTTCATCCCGCACCAGCCAAGCCACCAGTTCAGGCACCGTCCCGCCGGTCTTGGCCGTGTTATAGGCGCGTAGCGGGGCGAGGATGGCCTGGCGTTCTTCGTCGGTGGGTGTGTCCGTGCGTTCGATTCGTAGCGTCATCGGCGATGTCCCTATGCAGTCAAGATGAACCGCAGGAGCCTATCCCAAAGGTTGCCTTGGCGTCATCCGGTCGACTTGGAAACAGGCGCATTACGCAAACCGAGCCATACTGAAGTGTCCTGAAACAGCCACTCGTCAAAAAAAGTGGGAGCAAGGCTTGCCCGCGATGCAAACATCTCGGTGTAACTGAAAAGCCGAGGCGATGCCATCGCGGGCAAGCCTTGCTCCCACAGGTGATACAGGACACTTGTGCTCTTGATGCGTTCCCCCGACTTTCTAAAACAAGAAGAGGCCGACTCATGAAGTTCGAATCCTTAGCCCGGACCCTTATCGCTACGTCGTTGACCCTCGGTTGTTTATCGACGTACGCCGCCTCCCAGGCGCCAGTGGCCGCCGAAAACGGCATGGTGGTCACCGCCCAGCACCTGGCGACCCATGTCGGGGTCGACGTGCTCAAGAACGGCGGCAATGCCGTGGATGCGGCGGTGGCGGTGGGCTATGCCCTGGCGGTGGTGTATCCGGCGGCGGGCAACCTGGGCGGGGGCGGTTTCATGACCCTGCAACTGGCCGATGGCCGCAAGACGTTCCTGGATTTCCGCGAAAAAGCCCCCCTGGCCGCCACAGCGAACATGTACTTGGACAAGGACGGCAACGTCGTGCCCGAACTCAGCACCCGCGGCCACCTGGCAGTGGGTGTGCCCGGCACCGTGTCCGGCATGGAACTGGCGTTGAGCAAGTACGGCAGCAAGCCCCGGGCGGAACTGATCGCCCCGGCCATCCAGTTCGCCGAGGAAGGCTTCACCCTGGAGCAGGGCGATGTCGATCTGCTGGAAACCGCCACCGAGGTGTTCAAGAAAGACATGCGTGACTCCGGTGCGATCTTCCTGCACAACGGCGAGCCCATGCAGGTCGGCCAGAAGCTGGTGCAAAAGGACCTCGCCAAGACCCTACGGGAAATTTCCGCCAAGGGCGCCGACGGTTTCTACAAGGGCTGGGTCGCCGATGCCCTGGTCACTTCCAGCCAGGCCAACAAAGGCATCATCACCCAGTCCGACCTGGACAAATACAAGACCCGCGAGCTGGCCCCGGTGGAATGCGACTATCGCGGCTACCACATCATCTCGGCACCGCCACCCAGTTCCGGCGGGGTGGTGCTGTGCCAGATCATGAACATACTCGACGGCTATCCCATGAAGGAACTGGGGTTCCATTCGGCCCAGGGCATGCACTACCAGATCGAAGCCATGCGCCACGCCTACGTTGACCGCAACAGTTACCTGGGTGACCCGGACTTCGTGAAGAACCCCATCGACCATCTGCTGGATAAAAACTACGCCGCCAAGCTGCGGGCCGCGATCGAGCCGCAAAAGGCCGGCGACTCGCAGAAGATCAAGCCCGGCGTAGCGCCCCATGAGGGCAGCAACACCACCCATTACTCCATCGTCGACAAGTGGGGCAACGCCGTTTCGGTCACCTACACCTTGAACGACTGGTTCGGTGCCGGGGTCATGGCCAGCAAGACCGGGGTGATCCTCAACGATGAGATGGACGACTTCACGGCCAAGGTCGGCGTGCCCAACATGTATGGCCTGGTACAGGGCGAGGCTAACGCCATCGCGCCGGGCAAGGCGCCGTTGTCATCCATGAGCCCGACCATCGTCACCAAGGACGGCAAGACGGTCATGGTGGTGGGCACCCCGGGCGGCAGCCGCATCATCACCGCGACGTTGCTGACCATCCTCAACGTGATCGACTACGGCATGAACCTCCAGGAGGCGGTCGACGCGCCGCGTTTCCATCAACAGTGGATGCCGGAGGAAACCAACCTGGAGACCTTCGCGGCCAGCCCGGATACCCAAAAGTTGCTGGAAAGCTGGGGGCACAAGTTCGCGGGCCCGCAGGACCCCAACCACATTGCCGCGATCCTGGTGGGCGCGCCGTCATTGAGCGGCAAGCCCGTGGGCAAGAACCGCTTCTATGGCGCCAACGATCCCCGTCGCAACACCGGGCTGTCGTTGGGTTATTGAGGGAGCGCGGTTCCGATACCGTCAGAAGAGGGAAATATGAACACCGCATTGCTGATCATCGATGTCCAGGAGGCGCTGTGCAGCGGCGAAGAAGAGTGCTTCGACCGCCAGCGCATCCTCCAGACCATCAACGACCTCAGTGCCAGGACCCGGGCTGTCGGCCGGACAGTGATCCTGATCCAGCATGAAGAACTGGAGGGCGCGCTGGCCTATGGCGCTGCCGGCTGGCAACTGACCGCCGACCTGTTGACCGCGGCGGATGACCTGCGGGTGCGCAAGACCACCCCCGACGCCTTCTACCAGACCGACCTGCAACCGCTGTTGCAGGCCCGGGGCATCGACCGCCTGGTGATCTGCGGGTTGCAAACCGATTGTTGCATCAATGCCACCGTGCGCCAGGCCCATGCCCTGGGGTACGACGTGGTCCTGGCGGCCGACGCCCACTCCACCGTGGACAATGGCAGCATGGCGGCCGAGCAGATCATCGCCAACCACAACAACCGGCTGGGGCGGCTGAGCAGCGCGGTGTCGCGGATCGATGTGGTGGCGGCGGCTGACATTCGCTTATAGCCGATACCCATTGCTTGGGCTGCGGCAGGTTTGGGTTGGGGCACGCATTTGTGGCGAGGGAGCTTGCTCCCGCTGGGGCGCGAAGCGTCCCCCATGAAGCTGCCCACATCAACCTGACACACCGTGGCGCCTGGCCTTGGGGCCGCTGCGCAGCCCAGCGGGAGCAAGCTCCCTCGCCACACAGGTCATCGTTTCATGGATCACGAGATCACCACGGCAGCGCGCGCACTGGCAGCGGGAGACCCCGTGGCCGCGCTCAATCGCATCGCCTTGCGCAACGATGCCCCAGCCCTCGCGCTGCGTGGCATTGCCATGGCGCAGTTGGGCGATCTGGCCAAGGCCCGGGCCCTGATGCGTCGGGCCGGCGCGGCCTTCGGGCCCCAGGAGGCGGTGGCAAGGGCGCGTTGTGTGATCGCCGAAGGTGAAATCGCCCTGGCGTCCCGTGACCTGGCATGGCCGATGAAACGCCTCGACGCCGCGCGGGCGGTGCTCGAAAGCCACGGCGACCGAGCGAACGTCGCCCATGCCCACACGATCGAGATCCGCCGCCTGCTGTTGATCGGTCGACTCGACGAGGCCGAGCTCAAACTCGTTGATCTGGATCTTGCCTGGCTGCCTTCGGCATCACGGGCGACTTGCGAGTTGGTGGCCGCGGGGATCGCCATGCGGCGTCTGCAAACGCAAACCGCCCGCGCCGCCCTCGAACGAGCCGGGCACGCCGCCCGGCAAGCGGGAATCGGTGCGCTGAGCGCCGAAATCGAAAGCGCCTGGCAACTGTTGAGCACGCCCGCCGCGCGCCTGATTGCCCGGGGCAAAGAGCGCCTGCTCGTGCTGGAAGAGGTGCAAGCCCTGTTGGCCGGGGTGGCGCTGGTGGTGGACGCGTGCCGTTATGGAATCAGCGGCGCGGGCATTCAGGTCGACCTGGCTCGGCGCCCGGTGTTGTTCGCCCTGGCGCGGGCGTTGGCGCACGCATGGCCCGGCGACGTGTCGAGGGCATCGCTCATGACCCAGGGCTTTGGCTTGAAGCTGACGGATGAGACCCATCGCGCGCGACTGCGGGTCGAGATGGGGCGGTTGCGGGCAATGCTTCGCCCGTTGGCGGAGGTGAAGGCCACCCCGCGCGGTTTTACCCTGGTGCCGCGGCAGGCTGACGAGGTCGTGGTGCTCGCGCGCCCCGTCGAGGAACCCTACGGGGCAGTGCTGGCGCTATTGGCCGATGGCGAAGCCTGGTCCACGTCGGCTTTGGCGCTGGCCCTGGACATCAGCCAGCGCAGCGTGCAGCGGGCCCTGGAAACACTGGCCGCCGCCGGCAAGGCGCAGTCGTTCGGGCGCGCCAGGGCCCGGCGCTGGATGGCGCCGCCGATGCCTGGATTCGCGACGGTATTGTTACTCACGGCACTGCCACCCGATGGCTAGGATGCACTCAACCCCTACCGATGAGGCGAGTGAGATGAAACGTTCAGAAGCACAGATCCTGCGTGAATACGGCCCATTTCCGGGCGTCGACTGCGTGCACGGCGTCAGCCATGATGGCGAGCGCGTCTGGTTCGCTTCAGGCGAGAAACTGCACGCCCTCGATCCCGCCAGCGGCCAGACCGTGCATGCGCACGATGTCCCGGCGAACGCGGGCACGGCGTTCGACGGTGAGCATTTGTTCCAGATCGCCGGTGACAGCATCCGCAAGATCGACCCGCGCACCGGCCAGGTCCTGGCCACGATTCCGGCCCCCAACAGCGGTGATGACTCCGGCCTGGCGTGGGCCGAAGGCTCGCTCTGGGTCGGTCAGTACAAGGCGCGCAAGATCCTGCAGATCGACCCCGCCGACGGCCGGGTCCTGCGCACCATCGAGTCCAACCGCTTCGTCACGGGCGTGACCTGGGTCGATGGCGAACTGTGGCATGGCACCTGGGAAAACGACGAGAGCGACTTGCGGCGCATCGATCCGCAAACGGCGCAAGTGCTGGAAAGCGTGACGATGCCGCCGGGGATCGGTGTGTCGGGGTTGGAGTCTGACGGCGCGGATAGGTTTTTCTGTGGTGGCGGAGGCAGTGGCAAGGTGAGGGCGGTGCGTCGGCCTGTATGAGTGCAGGCCGATTTGCCGTAGCCTTTGTGGCGAGGGAGCTTGCTCCCGCTCGACCGCGAAGCGGTCGCCAACGCCTTGGGTCTGCTTCGCAGTCCAGCGGGAGCAAGCTCCCTCGCCACCACAGCGGATGGTTCAGCGCTGGGAGTAATGTTTCACGGCGCGCCAAGCACCATCGTCCAATACACCCCCGCATCGCTGCGTGAATCGCGGGCCGAGGCTGCGCCCATTTGGGTGAACATCGGGTTCATCAGGTTGGCGCAATGTCCGGGGCTGGCGAGCCAATCGTGCAGGGCCTGGCTTGGTGAGCGTTGGCCGGCGGCGATGTTCTCGCCCAATTTACGTCCGCGAAAACCGGCGCTCTTGGCCCGATCGGAGGTGGAGCGTCCGTCCGGGTCGCGATGGGCGAAATAATTCTCCCGGGCCATCGAGCGGCTGTGGCCTTGGGCCGCCGTGCCCAAGGCGGCGTTCCAGCTCAGCGGCCGAGTCGCCGCGAAGCGCTGGCGTCCGCACATCCGGGGCTTGGCCCTGGCGGCATTGACCTGGGCCAGCAGCGCCTTGTCCGACGCCCCCGCATCGCTCATCCGCGTGCCGCCCATGGGCTGCGCCAGCACGACGCGCCATTCATCCCCGACCCGATTGACGCCGATATCGGCGTACTGGCTGTCCAGCAACGCTGCGCAATGTTCATCGGCCAGCATTTCAAAGGCTTCTTCGGCGTCCCGCGCATCGGTCAGGCGAATGCTGCGCACGGCCTGGGCCTGATAGCCGGCGTCTTTCAAGGTCTCCCGCAGACCGCCGCGAAAACCGATCGGCAGGCCCAGGCTCGAACGCAGCACCAGCGGCTGCGCCGCCCGCACCGTGCGCCATTCACAACGGCGGGACTGGCTACGGAAGTCGTTGATGGCTTCCACCAGCTGCCTTTCGCCGCGGGCCTGGGCGGGGCTGGTGAGTAAGGGAAACAGGGCAAGCAGGCACAGCGAAACGAAACGGCAAGAGCGAACAGGGTGGCGCATGGGGCGAACGGCTCAAGAAGGGGGAGTTGCGTTAGCGCCAGGCTTGGCGCCGATCAGTTGGAAAATTCGTCGCTGCAGGTCGGCGAGGTTTTCACGGCTGGGGTAGGACTGTGGGTTTGGGAACAAGTTTCCGCAGGGCGAAGACTTAATTTTCAGGTCCGTGTGGGTCTGTCTGGACCCATGGCGGGGCATACGCTGTAGCGCTGACTGAACACCTTTGTGGCGAGGGAGCTTGCTCCCGCTGGCCTGCGAAGCAGGCCCAAGGCATTGGCGACCGCTTCGCGCTGGAACGCCAGCCCGGCCGAGCGGGAGCAAGCTCCCTCGCCACAATGGGTTCGGTCAATTCAATTTGTCGGTTCAGCCACCGGCGCCTTGGCCCGCTCAACCTTGCGATAGGTCAGCAACACGATGCCCGTCACCACAATCGCACCGCCCAGGATCTGGCCCGGGTTGAGCATCTGGTCCAGCACCAGCCAACCGATCAGCAGCGTCGCCAGCGGTTCGATGTTCATCACCGGGGCGTTGCGTGGCATGTCCAGGCGGGGCACGGAAATGAACAGCACGATGAACCCGGTGCCATAGAGCACCACCAAGGTCGCCAGGGCGAACCAGCCGGTGCTGCTGGCCGGCAGGTCGAAACCGCCGGGCAGGGCACCGGTCAGGCCGGCGAGGTTGACGCTGCTGAACACGATGAAAATCGTCAGCAGGCTGCGGACTGAGCCGCGCACCTGGGACAACTTGTGATCAGTGATCCACAGCGCACAGGCGAACACACACGCGGCGCAGAAGGCCAGGCCCACCCCGAGCAGCCATTGCGGGCCAACGTCCTGTCCAGACGACAACCGCGCCGGCACTTCCAGCACGAACACCAGCCCCACCAGGATCATGCCCATCAACGCGGCGGTGCGCGCCGTCGGGCGGGGGCCACCCAACGCCCAGGTCAGCAAGGCCAGCAGGATCGGAAACACGTTGCCCACCAACAAGGCCAACGCCACCGGCACCCGCGCCACAGCGGAGTACAGGCACAGGCTCTGGGCGCCGATCAACAGCCCCAGGGTCAATTGCCAACGCCAAGCACCGGGCGGCAAGCGCAGACTCTGCCGTTGCCAGAGCACCATCGCCGCCAGCACCAGCAGCGTCCCGCCCGAACGCAGCAGGATCGCCAGCAACACCCCGGCACCGTCATCGAACGCGGCCCGGGCGGCGACGTGGTTGCCGGCGAAGGCGCAGCCCATGCACAGCAGGACCAGTACGGCGAGGTGGCGGGGTAACGGTGTGGGGGTAGCAGGTGTGGCGGTGGAGCGGGTCATGGCAGATGTCTCGAAGGCGACCGCCAAGGCAAAAGGCCCTGGATCGGTTATTTTTAAGTTATAAGTTGTCGTACAACTCTAAGGTTTTTACCTCATGGGGTGCAAGGGACAAGATCGGCGGGCCTGTGCGCTCGGTTGTATGGGGGCGGTCGCGATAGCGGCGGTTCAGTCACATGGATGCTGGGCTTGCTGGCCTCTTCGCGAGCAAGCTCGCTCCCACAGGGGGGACTGGATGGGCATGAGTTTTGTGTCTGCTGAAAATCCAGTGTGGGAACGAGCTTGCTCGCGATAGCGGGGGTTCAGTCAATGAAGATGTTGGATGTGCCGGCCTCTTCGCGAGCAAGCTCGCTCCCACAGGGTGACTGGGTGGGCATGAGTTTTGTGTCTGCTGAAAATCCAGTGTGGGAGCGAGCTTGCTCGCGATAGCGGTGGTCCAGTTACATGGATAACAGCATTACGCACATTGCCCCGCGCTTTGCTGTACAACCATCAGGCCGCTGTGTCGTCTACAGCATTGCCTTCTTGCGGAAAAACTCATGCGCCTGGCCGATTTCATCCTCGACAACATCGAGCCGATTCTTCAGGCGTGGGAAGACTTCGCCAAAACCATCACCCCCGCGTCCATTGGCATGGATTCCGTGGCCCTGCGCGACCATGCCGAGCAGATGCTGCGCACCATCGCCGCTGACCTGCGCACTTCGCAAACGCGCCAGGAGGCGATTGCCAAGTCCCACGGGGAAGCGCCGGCGACCGAGGCCGAAACCGCCGCCGAAACCCATGCGGTCATCCGTCAGTCCTCGGGTTTTACCGTGGAGCAAATGGTCTCCGAATACCGGGCCCTGCGCACCAGCGTGCTCATGCTTTGGATGCCGCACATGCAACTGGATCACAAGCAGGTCATGGACGATCTGATTCGATTCAACGAGGCCGTGGACCAGGCCTTGGCCGAGTCCGTGGTCAGTTATTCGGCAGCGGTGGATGCGTCGCGCAACATCTTCCTGGGGATTCTCGGGCATGACCTGCGCAGCCCCTTGGGCGCGATCCTGCTGAGTTCCGAAGTGCTGCTACGGGCCGGGGACCTGCCCGCCAAGGCCACCAAGATCACGTCGCGCATCTACACCAGCGTCAAGCGGGCCAACAAAATCGTCGGCGATCTACTGGATTTCACCCGTACCCAACTCGGCTCGGGCATTCCGGTGCAGCGTCTCAACGGCGATCTGGTGGCCGCCTGCGAAGGCATGGTGGAGGAGGCGCGGGCCTATCATCCGGAAAGCGAAATCCTCTTTGAAACGACCAGTGCCCTGGAGGGGCTGTTCGATCCGGCCCGTATGGAGCAGGTGTTCGCCAACCTGATCGGCAACGCTGTCCAGCATGGCACCGAAGGCACGCCGATTACCGTTTCGTTGAGCGTTGAACGGGATATGGCAGTGATCGCGATCAACAACCAGGGCAAGCCTATCGAGAAAGAGGCCATCGCCAGCATCTTCAATCCGATGGTCCGAAATCTGCGCAGCGGTGAAGCGCAATACGGTTCCACGGCCGGGCTCGGGCTGGGCCTGCACATCGCCTCGGCAATCGTATCGGCCCATCAGGGCACCATCGAGGTGCATTCGAAGGCACGAGTCGGCACGACCTTCACCGTGCGCATACCGCTGCACCCGAGCTGAGGAATTGCCCAGGTGAGCCGCTTCATCTGCTTGTACGATGTCTTATCACGGAGTAAAACTGTCGTCCCGTCCAATAATAATTAACGGAGACGCACGATGGATGCTTCGCAATCTGCAACCGCCGCCGATCAAGGCCGCCGGGTCTTCCTGAAAAAATCCCTGGTGGTCTCGGCCGCCGCCGCCACCCTGGGCAACCTGCCGGGGCTCGCCCAGGCCGAGCCCTTGAGCCAGCGTTACCCAGACCCGCTGATCAACATCCTTGATCCCAGCTTCATGGATTTGCGCATCTTCAACGCCAGCGTGGAGAAGCTCGCCAGCGGCCTGCGTTGGGCGGAAGGGCCGGTGTGGGTCGGTGACGGGCGCTACCTGCTGGTCAGTGACATCCCCAACAACCGCATCGTGCGCTGGGATGAAATTACCGGTGGCCTGTCGGTGTACCGCGAGAACTCCAATTTCTCCAACGGCATGTGCCGCGATCGCCAAGGGCGACTGCTGGTGTGCGAAGGCTCCACCACCGCCAGCGAAGGCCGGCGTATCACTCGCACCGAACACAACGGCACCCTCACCGTGCTGGCGGACAGTTTCGAGGGCAAGCCTTTCAACTCGCCCAACGACATCGTCTGCAAGCGGGACGGTTCGGTCTGGTTCACCGACCCACCGTTCCAGACCGGCAACAACTACGAAGGGCACAAAGTCACCCCGGTCCAACCCCACGCGGTGTACCGCATCGACGGCGAAACCAGCAAGGTCAGCCGGGTGATCGACGACCTGGCGGGGCCGAACGGATTGTGTTTCTCCCCGGACGAGAAAACCCTCTATGTGGTCGAAGGCCGGGCCAAGCCCAACCGCTTGGTCTGGGCCATCGCAGTCAAGGCCGACGGCACCCTGGGCGAGCGGCGCAAGCACATCGAAGGCCTGGATTACGCGGCGATCGACGGCATCAAGTGCGATGAAAGCGGCAACCTCTGGTGCGGTTGGGGCGGC
This sequence comes from Pseudomonas sp. Z1-12, assembly GCF_051132015.1. NCBI lineage: Bacteria > Pseudomonadati > Pseudomonadota > Gammaproteobacteria > Pseudomonadales > Pseudomonadaceae > Pseudomonas > Pseudomonas sp. Z1-12. The sequence continues at coordinate 4,441,689 of NZ_CP071647.1, read as the reverse complement.
AATGGCGACCCCAAGGCCGACCTGGAAAAACTCGACGGCGTGCGCGTGTTCAACCCCGAAGGCAAGGCCATCGGGCACATCTCCCTGCCGGAGCGATGCCCTAACGTCTGCTTCGGCGGCCGGGAAGGCAATCGGTTGTTCATGGCCGGCAGCCATTCGTTGTATTCGCTGTTCGTGAATACCCGAGGGGCGACGTTTGCCTGATTGAAGCACCCATCTTCGATGGCGTGATGATCTCTGTGGCGAGGGAGCTTGCTCCCGCTGGGGCGCGAAGCGGCCCCCAATGAAACTGATTGAATCAACCAGACACACCGCGCTACCTGGTTGAGGGGCTGCTACGCAGCCCAGCGGGAGCAAGCTCCCTCGCCACAGATGTCTACTTTTTCTCGGGTGTTTTCTGATGGGGTCGGGACTGTCCGCAACTCCACAGCTCCACCGTCGGCTGGCCCGCCGTAGGCGGCCCCAACCAATGGCTCATCGGCCGACACCTCCCGTCGAAACATAATTGATAATCACCGGCCTGGGGCGTGCGGCCCAGTTTCAGCGGTTGCAGGGGAGGCACCTGGCGCTGATAGTACCAACTGCCCTTTTCCAGCCGGGCATTGTCGGGAATCTCCATGCCCGCGCCGTTGCCCTTGACCCTGGCCTCACCCAGGACGAGGCCCTGCTCACTGACGCGATAGTCTTCCTCCCAGCGGATCTTCTCGATGGTGTGGGTCCACGCCAGGGTGAAATCGGTCACGGCAAGCTGGGCCCACACCACGCCGGACAGGCCCAGGCACAGCCCGATCACGCCAAGGCCCGTCCGCTACGTCGCGCGCGCCAGACATGCTGGAAGATCAGCAGCCCACCCAGCACGAAGCCAATCTCATCGGTCAGGGGCAGGGCAACCACCAGTAACGCGCCAGCGGCGAAGCACAGCAGGCGTTCCCAAACCGGCATTTTCTGTTGCAGGAAACCGGTGGAGGCCATCCCCCAGAGCCCGACAGCCAGTAACGTCTTGATCAGCATGTACGCCGTCATCCACAGATTGTCGCCCTGGAGCATCAAGGCCGGGTTATAGACCGTCATGAACGGGATGACGAAACCGGCGAGGGCGATGCGCACCGCCCAGAAGCTGATCTTCAGGCCACTTTCCCGGGCAATGGGCGCGGCGGCGAAGCAGGCCAGTGCCACCGGTGGGGTCAGGTCGGCGAGGATGCCGAAATAGAACACGAACATGTGCGACACGATCAGCGGCACACCCAGTTCCAGCAGGGCCGGCGCGGCGATGGAGCTGGTGATGATGTAGTTGGGAATGGTCGGGATACCCATGCCCAGCACCAGGCAAGTGAGCATGGTGAGGATCAGCGACAGCAACAGGTTGTCCCGGCCGATGGCGAGGATGTAGCCGGCAAAGGTGGAGGCCACGCCGGTCAGCGACACCACGGCGATGATGCTGCCCACCAAGGCGCAGGCGATCCCCACCGGAACAGCGTGACGGGCACCGTCCACCAAGGCGTGCAGGCAGATGACCAGGGTTTCCCGCGTGCCTTGCATGAACCAGCAGGCCACCACCAGCAGGCCGATCACCGCGAACACGATACCGATACCCAGCCGGAAGAAACCGACGCAGAGTATGCCCAGCGCGACCCAGAAGGCGCAGCGCAAGGCGTAGTTGGAGACTTTGAGAATGATCGCCGAGCCGAGGATCACGATGGCCGTCAGCGCTAGCCCGACCATGCCGGAGAACAGCGGCGTGCGTCCGGAAAACAGCAGATAGACCAACACCCCCAGCGGGATCAGCAGGAACCAGCTCTCCTTGACCGCGCCCCAGGCGCTGGGGCATTGGTCCTTGGGCAGGCCCTTGAGGTCGGAGCGCTTGGCTTCCAGGTGAACCATCCAGAACACCGAGCCGAAGTACAGGCAGGCGGGTATCAATGCGGCCTTGGCGATTTCCACGAAGGGCACGTTGATGGTTTCGGCCATGATGAACGCCACCGCGCCCATCACCGGCGGCATGATCTGGCTGCCCATGCTCGACGTCGCTTCCACGCCGCCGGCAAACGCGGCCTTGTAGCCGAAGCGTTTCATCAGCGGGATGGTGAATTGTCCGGTGGTGACCACGTTGGCGATGCCCGAGCCGGTGATGGTGCCCATCAGCGCCGATGACACCACGGCCACTTTCGCCGGGCCACCCAGCTTGTGGCCGAACAGGCCCATGGCGAAGTCGGTGAAAAGCTTGATCATGCCAGCCTTTTCCAGGAAGGCACCGAACAGGATGAACAGGAAAATGTAGGTGGCCGATACGTAGGTCGGCGTGCCGTACAGCCCTTCGGTGCCGAACGACAATTGGTTGATGATTTGATCGACGCCATAGCCGCGATGGGCCAAGTCGCCCGGCAAATACTCGCCGAACAGGCCATAGGCCAGGAATACGCCGCAAATGATCGGCAGCGCGATGCCCATCACCCGCCGTGCGGCTTCGAAGACCAGCACGATCAGGATCACGCCGATGACCATGTCGGCGGTGGTCAGGTCGCCAGAGCGCTGGATCAGGTCGGCTTCGAACACCCATTGATAGACGGCCGTCGCCACGCCCCCCAGGCTCAAGACCCAGGCCAAGGGTTGCCAGGGCCGCTGCTTGCCATAGGTCGGGTAGCTGAGGAACACCACCCACAGCAGGAAGCCGACGTGCACGGCCCGCAGCACGATGCTGGAAACCGGAGAAAACGCCGCGGTGACGATCTGAAACACTGAAAACAGCAAGGCCACGTAGAACAGGGTCTTGGGCCAGTCCCGCGGGTCCGTGGCGATGCCGTGCTGGTCTTCACTCATGAAATGCCTGCCTGTTGTCGACGTGCGGAGGTGGAACGCAATGCTGCAACGGCGGCGCGCGCCGTTGCAGGCCAGGGGCTACAGCGCGCCCACTTCCTTGTAGTAGCGCTCGGCACCGGGGTGGAGCGCTATGGGCAGGTTTTTCGCGGCGTTTTTCAGGTTGATGTCCTTGGCCGCCGAATGGGAAGTGCCCAGGCGGGCTAGGTTGTCGAACAGCAGCTTGGTCATCTGATAGGCCACTTCGTCCGGGACGTCCGCGCGGGTCACCAGGATATTGGTGATGGCCACGGTGGGCACGGCCTCGGCCTGGCCATCGTAGGTGTTGGCGGGGATCATCGCGCCCTGATAGGCCGGGTTGCCGATTTTCTGTACCACGTCGGTGGGAATCGACACGTAATTCAACTTCATCGTCGACGCCAGGTCACGAATGGCCGCCATGCCCAGGCCGGAGGATTGCAGGGTGGCGTCCAGTTGCCGGTTCTTGATCAGGTCGACCGATTCGGCGAACGGCAGGTATTGGACCTTCATGTCGTTGTAGGTGAGGCCGGCCGCCTTGAAGATCGCCCGGGCGTTGAGCTCGGTGCCGGATTTCGCCGCGCCCACGGAAACGGTCTTGCCCTTGAGGTCCGCCAGGGTCTTGATCCCCGATTCCTCGCTGGCAACGATCTGGATGTAATTGGGGTAGGCGCCGGCAATCGCCCGCAGCTTGGTCAGCGGTGCCTTGAAGCCGGCATCCTCCACGCCGTTTTTCGCATCGGCCACCGAGTCGCCCAAGGCCAGGGCCAGTTCCCCGCGCCCGGCTTGCAGCAGGTTCAGGTTTTCCACCGAGGCCTTGGTGGCCTGGACCGATGTCTTGGAACCTTCGATGCCACTGCTGTAGATCTGTGAAAGCCCGACCCCGATCGGGTAATACACACCACTGGTGCCTCCGGTCAGGATATTGATGAACACCGGGGGAGCCGCGAGGGCGGTGGTGGTGACCGCCAAGGTTGCGGCGGCGGCCAGGAGGGTGAAGCGCTTGTTGACTCGCATGGGAAACTCTCCGTCTTGTTATGGCTTTATGCAGAGTCCTTCCACTGTAGTTCAAACGGGGGCGGAGGCGAGTCGAGGCACCGTAAAGGCTTTTTGTGGCGAGGGAGCTTGCTCCCGCTGGGCTGCGTAGCAGCCCCTCGACCAGGCAGCGCGGAGTGTCAGGTTGATTGAGTCCTGCTTTGGGGCCGCTGCGCGCCCCAGCGGGAGCAAGCTCCCTCGCCACAGGTTCCCGGTCACGCCACGGGCGCTGTACTGCCCCGCACCGTCAACTCAAACGGCAACACCACATGCCGTTCGGCAATCGGCTTCTTCTCGATCAAGGCAATCAGCATCTGCACCGCCTTTTGACCAAACGCTTCGGCAGGCTGGGAAATGGTGGTCAGGGGCGGGTCGCAGTAGGCGGCGAATGGGATGTCGTCAAAGCCCACCAGGGAAATATCCTCGGGCACCCGCAGGCCCATTTGCTTGATGCGCCTGAGCGCGCCGATGGCCATTTCGTCGTTTTCACAGAACAGCGCGCTGGGGCGGTCGGCCAACGCCAGCATCGCGCCGGCACCGTCGTCACCGGCCTTCAAGGTGAAGTCGCCATGGCAAATCAGGCTGGGGTCGACGGCGATGCCGGCCTGGCCCAGGGCATCTTGATATCCGGCCACGCGGTCCAGGGTCAGCGGGCTGCTGCGCGGGCCCTTGATGATGCCGATGCGCCGGTGGCCGAGGCCGATCAGGTGCTCGGTCATGGCCTGGGCGGCGGCGCGGTTGTCGAGGCTGATGGTCGGGTAGGGTGCACCCTTGACCACTTCACAGGCGTTGACCAGCGGCAGGCTTTCAGCGCCTGTGGGGATCGATTCGTAAGGATCGCTGGCGCGCAACTGGATCACCCCGTCCGCCTGGTGGGCATAGACCAGGGCGGCGAACTCCCGCTCGATCTCCACCCGGCCCTGGGTGTCGCACAGCAGCAATCGGTAACCCGCCGCCTGCGCGGCCTGCTGCGCGCCACTGATGACCCGGGCGAAAAACGTGTTGGCGATGGCCGGCACCAGGATCACCAGGTTGCCGGTGCGGCGGGAGCGAAACTGCACCGCCATCAGGTTGGGCCGGTAGCCGGCCTGTTCCACTGCCGCGTTGACCTTGTCCCGGGTCTCGGGAAGCACCCGCTCGGGGGATTTCAGCGTTCTGGACACCGTGGCCACTGAAACACCCGCCAGCCGGGCCACTTCACGAATGTTGGACAAAATCACCTCGGGGAACAGGGGTACGGTGGGGGAGCTTACCGCAGGTTGGGCGCCTGACAAATGTTCAGGTGTGAACCCGTTGGGTTTGACACGGAGGGAAACTGAGCCTAGATTTCCGCCATGATGTAACCGGTTACATCATCATCCTGACAGGAAGAGAATCGCGATGAATCCTGTAGCACCGAAAATAAGAATGGGCTTCGTCGGCGGTGGAGAGGGCGCGTTCATCGGCCAGGCCCATCGTCAGGCGGCGGGCCTGGATGGCGGTTTCGAGCTGGTGTGCGGCGCGTTCAGCCGCGACCCTCACAACACCCGGCAAACCGGCGCGGCCCTGGGCCTGACGGCGTCGCGTTGCTACCACGACTGGCAGCAGATGCTCGACACCGAAGCGCTGCTGCCCCTCGACCAGCGCATGGAATTGCTGGTGATCGTCACGCCCAATCACCTTCACGCACCCATTGCCAGCCAGGCCTTGAAAGCCGGTTTCCATGTGTTCAGCGAGAAGCCCGCCGCCCTGGACCTCAAGGAGTTGCTCGCCCTCAAGCAAGTGCTGCAAGGCAGCCGTTGCCTCTACGGCCTGGCCCACACCTACCTGGGCTATCCCATGGTGTGGCAGGCCCGGGACATGGTGCGTTCGGGTGTGATCGGCGCGGTGCGCAAAGTGCTGGTCGAATACCCCCAAGGCTGGCTCAGCCAGGATGTCGCCGCCCAGGGCAACAAACAGGCCGAGTGGCGTGACGACCCTTCGCAGTCCGGCCTGGGCGGGTGCATCGGCGACATCGGCACCCATGCGTTTTCCCTGGCCGAGTTCGTCGCCGACCAGCCGATCCAGCAGCTGTGCGCGGCGTTGGGCACCCATGTCCCGGGCCGGCAGTTGGACGACGACGCGGCGATGCTGTTCAAGATGGCGGGCGGTGCCAGCGGTGTGTTGATCGCCAGCCAAGTCTGCACCGGCGAAGAGAACCCGCTGAAGATTCGCGTCTACGGCGACAAGGGCGCCTTGGAGTGGCGCCAGGAAGAACCGGCGAGCCTGATCCATCGCGCCTTCGACCAACCCTTGCGCATCCTGCGCAGCGGTGTCGGCCAGCCGTGGCTGTGCGAGGCGGCTCAACGTCGCATGCGTCTGCCGGCCGGGCATCCCGAGGGCTACCTGGAAGCCATGGCCAACCTCTATGGCGATTTCGCCCAGGCCATTCGCAGCCATGCCGAAGGCCCTGACGCCCCAGGCGTACCCGGCATCGAGACCGGTTTGCGGGGCATGGCGTTCATCGAGGCCGCGATCCTCAACCACCGTGGCGAGGCGAAATGGACCACCGTGCAAACTGGAGCATCCTTGCTGTGAATACCCCCGACCCAACACCGAGCGGCCTGCGCGGCCCCGGGATTTTCCTGGCGCAGTTCATGTCCGCCGAGGCGCCGTTCGACACCCTGGCCAACATTGCCCAGTGGGCCGCTTCGCAAGGCTACAAAGCCATTCAAGTGCCGACCTCGGGCACGCAATACATCGATCTGGCCCGGGCCGCCGAGAGCCAGGACTATTGCGATGAACTCAAGGCCACCTGTGCCGAGGCCGGTGTGGAGATCAGCGAGTTATCGACGCACCTGCAAGGCCAGTTGGTGGCGGTGCACCCGGCGTTCGACGCGCTGTTCGATGACTTCGCCCCGGCCCATGTGCGTGGCCAGCCCCAAGCGCGGACCGAGTGGGCGATCGAGCAACTCAAGCTGGCCGCCCGCGCCAGCCAGCGTCTCGGGCTGAAGGCCCATGCGACGTTTTCCGGTGCGCTGTTGTGGCCGTATGTCTATCCGTGGCCGCAACGCCCGGCGGGTTTGGTGGAGCAGGGTTTTGCCGAACTGGCCCGGCGCTGGTTGCCGATTCTCGATTGCTTCGACGCGGCGGGGGTGGACCTGTGCTACGAAATCCACCCCGGCGAAGACCTCCACGACGGGGCCTCGTTCGAGCGCTTCCTGGAGGCGGTGGATCATCACCCACGGGCGGCGATTCTCTACGACCCCAGCCATCTGCTGCTGCAACAGATGGATTACCTGGGCTTCATCGATCGCTACCACGAACGCATCCGCATGTTTCACGTCAAGGACGCCGAATTTCGCCCCGATGCCCGTTCCGGCGTGTACGGCGGCTACCAGGGCTGGGTCGATCGCCCCGGGCGGTTCCGTTCATTGGGTGACGGCCAGATCGACTTCAAATCGATCTTCAGCAAGCTGACCCAATACGACTTCAGCGGTTGGGCGGTCCTGGAATGGGAATGTTGCCTGAAGGATTCGCAACAGGGGGCTGCTGAAGGGGCAGCGTTCATCCAGCGGCACATGATCAGCAAGACCGGCAAGGCGTTCGATGATTTCGCCAGCGTCACGGCGGATGAGGACTCCAATCGGCGGTTGTTGGGTTTGTCCCCAATACCAAAAGCGTAACTCCTGTGGCGAGGGAGCTTGCTCCCGCTGGGCTGCGCAGCAGCCCCAAATAGGCTGGCGCGGTTTTCCAGAAACACCGCGCCAGTGGATTTTACGACTGCCGCGCAGCCGAGCGGGAGCAAGCTCCCTCGCCACAAAAGCAGGCCACAAAAGCAGGCCATAAAAAGCAGGCCACAAAAGCAGGTTACAGAAGCAGGTTACAGAAGCAGGCCACAAGCGCTGTGCAAGCTTTTCATTTTCACAAGAACAACAATAAAACGGTGACTGTCATGACCACGATGAATGCACGCCTGAGCGTGATGATGTTCCTGCAATTCTTTATCTGGGGCGGCTGGTTCGTCACCCTCGGCACCTTTCTCTCCAGCACCCTGGGCGCCAGCGGTGGGCAGATCGGCATGGCCTTCTCCACGCAATCGTGGGGGGCGATCATTGCGCCGTTCGTCATTGGCCTGATCGCCGACCGCTTCTTCAACGCCGAACGGATCCTGGCGGTGCTGCACCTGCTCGGTGCGGTGTTGCTGTATCAGCTGTATTCGGCGGCGGATTTCAGCGTGTTCTATCCGTACGTGCTGGTGTACATGGTGGTCTACATGCCAACGCTGGCCCTGGTCAATTCCGTGGCGTTCCGGCAGATGCGCGACCCGGCGCTGGAGTTCTCTCGCATCCGGGTGTGGGGCACCATTGGCTGGATCGTCGCCGGCGTGGTGATCAGCTTCGTGTTCGCCTGGGATTCGCGCGAAGCGATCGCGGCTGGCGGCTTGCGCAATACGTTCCTGATGGCCGCCATCGCGTCCCTGGTCCTCGGGCTCTACAGCTTCACGCTGCCGGCCACGGCACCGCTCAAGGAACAGGCCAGCGCTGGCGGCGTCAAGCAACTGCTGGGGCTGGATGCGTTGGGGCTGTTGAAGGATCGCAGTTACCTGGTGTTTTTCATCGCCTCGATCCTGATCTGCATTCCCTTGGCGTTCTATTACCAGAATGCCAACCCGTTCCTGGCCGAAACCGGCATGACCAACCCCACGGCGAAGATGGCCATCGGGCAGGTCTCGGAAGTGTTGTTCATGCTGCTGTTGCCGCTGTTCATCCAGCGCTTCGGCATCAAGTTGGCGCTGCTGGTGGGCATGCTGGCGTGGGCGTTGCGCTACGTATTGTTTGCCTACGGCAATAACGGCGACCTGGCGTTCATGCTGTTCACCGGCATTGCCCTGCACGGCATCTGCTACGACTTCTTTTTTGTCTCGGGGCAGATCTACACCGACGCCAAGGCACCGGAGCGCTTCCGCAGCTCGGCCCAGGGCCTGATTACCTTGGCGACCTATGGTGTGGGGATGCTGATCGGTTTCTGGGTGGCGGGGCAGGTAACCGATCACTTTGTCGTGGCCGGTGGGCATGACTGGCAGAGCATCTGGCTGTTCCCGGCCGGTTTCGCGCTGCTGGTGTTGGTCGGCTTTGTGTTTACCTTCCGTGGCCAGCAGGCAATCGCTGCGCCATCAAAGGCCTGAAACGGGGCTGGGCGCCAGTCATTTGTGACTGGCGCTCAGTTTGGTGTAGGTCACTTTCCCGCCTTCATTGGAATAGCCCTTGTTATCCAAGGTGTAGACGCCGGCCTTGAAATAGAAGTTGTAGCCTTGCCAGGACTTGTCCAACTTCACCTGTTTACCGCTCTTGCCGATCAGCACCGAGAGCTGGCCTTGCTTGTCCATTTGCAACGTATACGAGAAGGATTTGTTCAACGGCACCTTGGGCACGGTGTAGATCACCGGGCTTTTCTTGTCCTTGGGCTTGAACCGGTATTCCACGTCGATATTGCCGATGCCCTTTTCGTAGCGGTACACCAGTTTCAACAAGGGCGTCGGCGCATCCTTGGCGTGAATCTGCGCCACCACCACACGGCCTTCGGAAGGCACCTGGTTCACCGACAGCTCGCCCTTGAGGGTGTTGATGCCGCTGTTGTAGCGCCAGTTGAGGTGTTTCCCGTCCCGGCTGGTTTCCCGCAGTTCGGAACGCGGGTATTTGCTGTTACCGGTATGGGAGCCGGTCACGGGCGCCCAGAAGATGATCCTCTGGCCGTTATTGTCGAAGTACTTGTTCTTCAAGGTCGGCATGGCTTTGGTCGCCACGACCTGCGCCGGCGTTTGCACCGGCAGGGTTACGCTCCAGACAGTCACGTCAATCATATGAAATCCTCCAACGGGAGCGGCCGTTATCTGGCGGCCGTCAAGACAAAGAACGGCCTTCCGTGGCGTAGTTTTCATGTTATCGACGAGGGTCTGTTTCGCTGGAGGCGCATCTGACGGATGGCTCTGCGATGAGCTTTTCAGGCACTGAATTGGGCGGATTTTGGTGTATCAATTTATTGCTGATGGGGTAGAGTACGCGCCGCCCGAGAGACGGATCCCGGGCGTCTTCCCATGGAGCGTCAAATGAATCACATCAGTAAAGTTGTAGCTTGCGCACTGTTCGGCCTGGCCCTGGCGGGTTGCACCGGCACCCCGATGAAAACCCAGCAATACGACAGCACCCAATACACCGTTGTCGGCCACAGTGAAGCCAAGGCCACCGGCCTGCTGCTGTTCGGTCTGATCCCGATCCAGCAGAACAACCGTTTCGTGCGCGCCCAGAACGCCGCGATCAAGGCCAAGGGCGGCGACGCCATGATCAACACCCAAGTCCAGGAAAACTGGTTCTGGGCCTGGGTCCTGACCGGCTACACCACCTCGGTGTCCGGTGATGTGGTCAAGCTGAAAAGCGTTCAGTAAACGTGCATTCAAGGTAGGTGCGCCTATCTGATTTGAAGGCGTTCACCCGTGGCGAGGGAGCTTGCTCCCGCTGGGGCGCGCAGCGGCCCCGTTTTTTTGCGGTCGCTGCGCAACCGAGCGGGAGCAAGCTCCCTCGCCACAACAGCCCGATCATGCCCGATCCTCTGTCAGCGTCCGCCCACCACCATATGCGTGAACGGCTCGACATACGCCTGCAACGTCACCAGCCCGCCCACCAGGATCGCCAAGACCACCGAGTGGAAAAACACGTAGCGCAGGATTTCGCCTTCGTGGCCGTACCAACGGGTCGCGGTGGAGGCGACCACGATCGACTGGGCGTCGACCATTTTGCCCATCACCCCACCAGAACTGTTGGCCGCGGCCATCAGCACCGGGCTGATGCCCAACTGTTCCGCCGTCACCCGTTGCAAACCGCCGAACAACACGTTGGATGCCGTGTCCGAACCGGTCAGCGCCACGCCGAGCCAGCCCAGCAGGGTGCCGAACATCGGATAGAAAATTCCCGTGGCGGCGAAAGCCAGGCCCATGGTCGCGTCCAGGCCTGAATAACGCGTGAGGAACCCCAGCGCCAGCATCGCCACGATGGTGATCAGCGAGTAGCGCACCACCCACAGCGTGCGCAGGTAGTGGCGCGCCAGTTGCGGGATGGAGTAGCCCATCAGCAAGCCACCGAGAATCGCCGCCAGGAAGATGCCGCTGCCCGTGGCGGTGAACCAGTTGAACTTGTAGACCGCTTCCTCGGTTTTCGGCTGCGGGACCACGGGCGGGACTTTTTCGATCTGCTGGTGGATGGTGCCGAAGGTCACCAGTGGCGAGAAGATCGGGTTGGCCTCGCGCATCGGCTTGCCTTGGGGGTCGAGCTTGGCCGATTGGGTTTGCGGGTCCAGTGCCGGGCGGGTGTCGAACAGATTCTTGAAGCCCTGGGTGCCCCAGGCGAAGACGAATACCGTGAGGATGATCCAGGGCATCCAGGCACGCAGCACGGCGGGGCGATTGTCACTGCCGAAAGCGCCGGTGGTGACCGGTTGCTGCTGCTCGCTCGCCTCGATCTTCGAATCATCGTGGCGCCCCGTCAACGCCGCGGACGTATGCACCGTGGCCGGTTTCCAGACCTTGAGGAAACCGGTGAGGCAGGCCATTGAAATCAACGCGGCGATGACATCCACCAGCATCGGCCCGTGGTAGTTGGACACCAGGAACTGCGGGATGGCGAAGCTGACGCCGGCCACCAGGATCGCCGGCCAGACCTCCAGCATCTTGCGCCACCCGGCGAAGGCCCAGATCAACCAGAACGGCACCAGCACCGAGAAAAACGGCAACTGCCGACCGACCATCATCGACAATTCCATTTCATCCAGCCCGGTGACTTTGGCCAGGGTGATGATGGGCGTGCCGAGGGCGCCGAACGCCACCGGCGCGGTGTTGGCGATCAGTGCCAGGCCCGAGGCGGCCAAGGGAGAAAACCCCAGCCCGATCAGGATCGCACCGGTCACCGCCACCGGCGTGCCGAAGCCCGCCGCGCCTTCGAAGAACGCGCCAAAACAAAAGGCGATCAGCAGCAGTTGCAGGCGCCGGTCGTCGGTGATGCGCGCGAGGGAGTCCTGCAGGACCTTGAACGAGCCGTTTTCGGTGGTCAGCCGGTGCAGGAAAATGATGTTGAGGACAATCCAGCCGATGGGCAGCAGGCCGTTGGCCGCGCCATACAACGCCGCCGAACCGGCCATGTCGGCCGGCATGCCGAAGGCGAAGATCGCGATCAGCAAGGCCGAGGCCAGGGCGTACAACGCCGCCAGGTGCGCCTTGACATGAAAGAACGCCAGGGACGCCAGCATCACCACCACCGGAACCGCCGCCAGGAGCGTCGACAGCACCGCATTACCGAAGGGATCGTAGACTTGTTGCCAGACCATGTTCCACCTCTGCTTTTTATTGTTGGAAGTGCAGGCCCCGGGGGGATTGGCAGAGAAGTATAGGCGGGGATTTGTTAAGCGATTGCCAGGCAACCCCCTGTGGCGAGGGAGCTTGCTCCCGCTGGGTGGCGAAGCCGCCCCAAGATTTCTGCATTGAGCAAAAAACTTGGGCCTGCTTCGCAGTCCAGCGGGAGCAAGCTCCCTCGCCACAAAAGCGGGTTCGCGCTGGCCTCTGGGCGCTGTTCCTCAGAGGCCAGTTTCAAGGGGTGGATCGGCTAGCGTGCTTCGACGTTATCCAATGCTCGGTTCGCCAGCATTGCGCTCAGTTCGATCAATTGCTGGATACCCAGGGCAATGTGGCGCCTTGAGCCTTTCAGGTCGAAGGCCAGGTCACTGACCATGGCATTGGCCGAGGCCAGGTTTTCGCTGAGGTTGGCGAGCAGGGTTTCGGTGTCGATGCCGGGGGCAACGGTGAACAGCTGGCCGGGATCGGCTTCGGGTTTGCTGGGTTTGGGCTTGAGGTAGGAGTCGAGGATGCGGTCGGCGGCTTTGTCGAACGCTTTTGAATTGGATGGATCTGTATCCGGTGGGTTCGGCGTTACTTTGAACATAGTCGAGGCTCATGTGGAAGTTTGACGGAGCCATCACCCTCGCTACCAAACGAAGGGTGGCGGCCATACGCAGGTTGGTAGACCGGTCCACATGAACACCGGCGCGCCCGAGGGCGCCCTACGCATGGCCACCATTGAATGCAAATGCTGAAACGCGCCTGCAAAAAAGTGAGCCGTGCGTCATGTAGAGGCCGGGCTACCAAACCCGATCGCTGATTTATCAGCGACGGGGAAACGATAAAGCCCGGCCCACAGGCGCACAAGCCGGCGGATTCTGGCGTAGTTGTAGGTAACGGCGCAAGACAACGTAGCCCGAACCCGAACGTTCCTACATCTGAATAAACGCAGGCTTGTTTGGAGCGGAAATAAGGCCAGCAACACAACCCTTGTGGCGAGGGAGCTTGCTCCCGCTGGGTGGCGAAGCCGCCCCAAGATTTCTGCATTGAGCAAAAAAACTGGGCCTGCTGCGCAGTCCAGCGGGAGCAAGCTCCCTCGCCACAAAAGCAGTGCAGCGCTACAACGGTGGAGTGCGTCCGCTTAACCCTTCGCCGCCATCGCCGTCACTTCCACCTTCATCCCCTCGACCGCCAACGATGCCACGCCCACGGCGGCGCGAACCGGCCAGGGTTTGGCGAAGAAGCGTTTGTAGACCTCGTTGAACGCGGCGCGATCGGCCATGTCGGTCAGGTAGATGGTCAGGTGCAACACCCGGTCCATGGAACTGCCGGCACCCTCCAAGGCGGTCTTGAGGGCTTGCAGTGTGCATTCGCTCTGCAGCGTGATGTCGCCCAGTTCCAGGCTGCCGTCGGCGCGGGTGGGGATTTGCGTGGAAACCAGCAGGCCGCCGAAGCCGGCGACGTCGGAGGAAATCGAATCGGCATCCGGATCTGGAATAAACGTGATGTCTGGGTTGCTCATGCAAGGCCTCATGCAGGAAAGAAAAAGGACCGCCGCAGTTTACCGTCCATTGCCGCGCCGTTCCTGCATTCCTTTAGCCGTGCGTTTCCAGGCCACGGTTTTGCACCAGCGCCTGGATGTAGGCCTCCAGCGTCGTGGTGCCGTGCAGGGCCGCGTCGTCGCCCACCTCGAAGCCGCTGTCGAGGCTGACGGCGCTCATGCGCGCATAGGATTGCGCCGCAGCGGGGCTGAAGCCGAGGCTCCGGAAATGGCTTTCCCATTGGTCCCTGGGTATCACCTGTACCGCGACCGGCCGGCCGAGCGCCTGGGAAAACGCCTGTGCCACATCATTGGGCGAATACAGGCGAGGCCCTTGCACATGACGCACGCCAACGTCGTCAATCGGCGAAAGCAAGCGCGCGGCGGCGACCTCGCCCAAGTCCCGGGGCGCCACCATGGGAAACGCCAGGTCGGCGGGGAACAGCGTGGGCAGCTTGCCGGTCTCGCGGACGGTGTCGAGCAGGTTGTCCCAGTTACTCATGTAGTAAGCCCCGCGATTGATCGCCGCCGGGATCGACTGGTTGCGCACGCCTTCTTCCAATTCCCACAAGACGCTGAGATCGCCGATGCGCTCACCGGGCTGGGCGCCGGCGGTGGATTGCACGACGATTTTCTCCAGGCCCGAGCCGTCGAGGGCCGCGAGGATGTTGGCGACCGTGCGCCGTTCCACCGCGTCGGTATCGGTACTGGGCGCGGCGGGCGGGTTGAGAATGAACGCCCTGCGCCCGAGCCGAAAGGCGGCACGCAATGACTCGACATTTTCAGCATCGGCTTCGACGATTTGAGCGCCCCTGGCGTGCCATTCAGCGGCGTGGCTGGCATTGCGGGTCATGACCATCACGGCATGCCCTGGCGCCAGCAGGGCCCGGGCCGTGGCCGATCCAACGTGGCCCGTGGCGCCCATGATCACGTACATGGCTTCATCTCCTGGAATCAAAGGCCGCCCTGGGCCGGACGTTGGCTGGTTTGCGCCGGTTCAAGGGGCGGTTGCGTGCCGTTCAGGCGTGCGACCAGTTGTTGTGCCTGTTCCCATCCCAGATCGGGCTCCAGCCAGTCGAGAGCGTCGTCGGCGCTGAAGGCCAGGACTCGTTGTTGCTGGTTGGCGATGTCGCCATAGGTCACCAGGGCCAAGCCGTCACAACCAAACGAGGTCTCGCTGGCCTGGGCCAGGGCGGCCAGGAAAATCGGCGCCGATTGCCGAGCGGTCAGGTAGGCGAGGCGTGGCGCCTGGGAGGGCGAGGCGGGTGCTTGCGACTCATACCAGCCCTCCACGGCGACCAGCACGCGGCCTTCATGCTTGATGGGATCGAAGACCTTGGAACGCATGACCAGGTGCAAGGGCAGGTGCGTCAGCGGGGGCATGGTGCCCACCGACCAGATCGGCGACCAGCCCCAGCGAACCTTGATGCATTCCAAGTGCCCGCCGCGACGACGAATGGCGCTGACCTGCATGTTGGGCTTGACCAGGCTGTGCCGCTCCTGGGCCTTGGGCGGCGTTGTCTCGTACAGGTCCAGGGGCGTGACGGATGTACCGAAACGGCTGCCGGAGGTGTCTCGCTGGGCGAAATACGCCAGGGAATCTTTTGAAGAAACGTGTTGAACCAGACCGTCACACATAACGAAAACTCCGGCAGTGAAACGCAAAGAAGCCTTGATGTACCCGCCGTTCAAACCGTGGTTGCCGTGGCTTTCAGCGGTGTCATGTAGGTCCGAACCCGTGGCGAAATGCTTGGTTCGAAAATCCTCGCGGCGGGGAGACGAGCGGGCAATTGGGGTGGATGCACTGACGCCATCGCGAGCAAGCTCGCTCCCACAGGGATTTGCGGTGGGATCATAAATTTCAGCTACACCGCCGCCCTCTGTGGGAGCGAGCTTGCTCGCGATGGCGGCGGGCAGCCAGGGCTTGCCCTGGCGCGGGCATTGGAAAAATACTAGAAGGTCTTCAGAAACGAGCCAAGCTCCAATGACTGCACTTGCACCGACTGACATTTCCTTGCAAATCGACCGTGCTCGCGTGGTGTTGGAGCGCCATTTGGGCGAGGCTGTGAAAGCCATCTACTTGTTCGGCTCGGCGGTGGACGGTGGGCTTAAACCCAAAAGCGACATCGATTTGTTGGTGATCGTTGACCAACCGTTGGCCGAAACCGTGCGTCGTGGGTTGCTGATGGACTTGCTGTCGGTTTCGGCCTGGCCAGCCACTGAGTCGCTTCGGCCGCTGGAAGTGACCGTGGTCGCCCAGGGTTCGCTCCGGCCTTGGCGTTATCCGCCGGTGCGCGAGTTGCAGTTTGGCGAATGGCTGCGCGAGGATTTGCAGGCCGCTCAGGTCGAGCCGGCCATTGAAGATCACGACCTCCCCATATTGCTGACCAAGGTCCGGCAGCATAGCCGTCACTTGGCCGGCGCGCCCGCTACCGAACTTATCGACCCGGTGCCCGAGGCGGATCTGGCAAGGGCGCTGTATGACACCACCACCCAATGGAACGAAGACGCTGACTGGGAGGACGAGCAATGCAATGTGGTGCTGGCCCTCGCGCGGATCTGGCTGACGCTCGCCACCGGAACCATCTCGCCCAAGGATGTGGCGGCGGCCTGGCTCATGGAGCGTCTGCCAGCCGCCCATCGCCCTTTGCTCGCCCTGGCGCGGGCGTCCTATCTTGGGCTGGCCGAGGACACTCTGGCTGCCCGGCCCCGACAAGTGGCCGCGTTTGTGAGTTATGCCCGGGCAGAGATCGACAACCTCTACGGGTTAGCGTGCCAAAGGTAGCTTTGGGAGAACGCTCAAGGCGAGTGAGCCGTCCGTCCCCGCGCCAATGCTCGCCTGGAAAACCAACCTCTCGCCATCCTCCGGTATCAACAACCGGCTTGCGACACCGGCCAGTGCGGCGGCGTCGGCCAAGGCCTTTCGGGTCGTCGGGCAATGGCTGATCGCTTCCAGGTGATTGGCCACCACGGTCCCACGGCTCAGACGGATGAATTCCAGCGTCTCGTCGATGCCCATGATGATGTCGCCGCCGATATCGAACCGTGCCCCGCCTGCCGGCACCACGCTGACCTGCGGCTGGTGGCGCAAGACGAATTCGCGCACGGTGGGGGTGAGCACGGTGTCGCCGGTGAGGTAGACACTCGGTTCGCCGGGCAACTCGATCAGGTAGCCGACGCCGTGTTCCATCAACTTGCCCACCAGGCCCAGCCCATGGGTGCATCTCACGGAGCGAATGGTGCCGCCGAGGAAGGGGTTGGGTTGGTCATGTGCCTGGGCAAGTGGCTGGACGTTCAAGCCACGCTTGACCAGGTACGGGGCGTCATGGGGTGTGCAGATGACCGGGATCTGTCTTTCCCTCAGCCAGCGCTTGGCCGCGCGGTCCAGATGGTCGAAATGGCCTTTCTGGCAATGGGTGATCAGGCAGTGCGTGACCGTCTCCAAGTCCTTCGCTGTTGACGCCGGAAGCGCCACCAGCGGATTGCGCTGGTTGGCACCAAACAGTCGAAGCGGTGGCAGCGTGCCCTTGTCTGCCAGCATCGGGTCGACGAGCACGCGATACGGGCCGAATTCGAGAAGGATCGTGGCGTTACGGATCTGCTGGATGTTCATGAGGCGTTCCTGTTGAGCGAGCGCTTCATGGTGCCGATCCGGCCCGGTGTGCATAATGGCCGGATCTGACATCTTTGATTCGTTTCATGCCATGACCCAGAAACTCCGAATCGGTCTGCTCCTGTTTCCCGGCTGCATGCCCGCCGGCCTGTTCGCCTTTGCCGACCTGCTGCACGCCGCCAACCGCAGGCGAGGGCGGGCGCTGTTCGAGGCACGCTACATCGCGTTGCAGGCCGGGCCGGTGCTGTGCGCCCATGGCGTGACCCTGCACGCGGAAGCGGCCCTGGACAACGCCGGGCTGGATGCGGTCCTGGTTCCCGGTTTCTGGGCCGAATCGGCCGAGCAGGTGAATGCCGTCCTGACCGAGCAAACAGCCCTTTTGAGCGCTTTGTCGAAGCAAGCCCGAGCACTGCAGCTCTGGTCCTATTGCACCGGCGTCTGCCTGCTGGCCGCCAGCGGTCGATTGGACGGGCAGGGCGCGACGGTGACCTGGTGGCTGGCGCAAGCGATGCAGCAGCAGTATCGAAAAGTCCTTTGGCAAAGCGAGCAGAACTGCGTGTTCAACGCGCGCACGGCGACCGCGTCCGGGGTGAACGGCTACCTGCCCATCGCCGAACAACTCATCGAGCGCAGCGTCAGCAGTGATGTGCTGCGCGACATTACCCGGCTCATGGTGCTACCGCGCCCGGCTATTCCCCATGCGGCGTTCCAGGGCAGCACGCTGATCGAGCAACCCAGCGGATGGCTGCGGCAGTTGCATGGATTGATCGAGCAGATGCCGGCCGAGGGGATCACCGTGCAGGCCCTGGCAAGCGCGCTGGCGGTGTCCGAGCGCACCTTGGCGCGCAAGGTCAACCGTGAAACGGGGCAGGCCGTCGCGGCCTACGCCCGGCGCATCAAGTTGAACCAGGTCAGCGAGCGCCTGACGTTGACCTCGCTGCCCCTGGCCAGCATCGGCGCCGAGCTGGGTTTCAGCAGCAGCTCCAACTTGCAGCGCATGTTCAAGGCGCTGACCGGGCTGACGCCGATGGCATACCGGCGCAAGTTCGGGCGTGTGTGACGCCGGTCAACTCGGCGTCTTGTCGGTTTCGTTGCGATGGTGTTCCGGCCAGTTGTCCACGGGGTGGGCACGGTCTTCGTTGAACATCTCCGTGAGCAGCGCATTGGCGCGGCGGTAGGCGTCATGCCGGAACTTGAGGTCGTCTTCCGGCTGGGCGACGATTTCTTCCAGCATCTTGAGGTTCAATCGGCGGAACTGATCCGCTCGCTCACGCGCTTCGTAAGCCCCGACGCCCATGCGCTCCAGCGCACTGCGACCCAAGGACAGCGCGCTCTCGAAGGTCTCCCGTTCGGCCGCCTCCACGCCCATCTGCCGCAGGATGATGAGGTGGCCCATGTCCCGCGCCCGTACGATCAACTGCAACGCCGGGAAGTGCTCCTGGGCCAGGCGGGTCAGCGTCAGGTTGTCTTCCTGGTTGTCGATGGCGTTGATCAAGACCATCGCTTGGGCGGCGCCGGCCGCATGCAATAAGTCGAGGCGCGTGGCATCGCCATAAAAGACTTTCACGCCGAATTTGCGCAGTGTCTCGATGTTGTCAGGGTCGTGATCCAGTACCACCACGTCGACACCGCAGGACATCAGCAGGCGTCCGGCGATCTGCCCGAAGCGGCCGAAGCCGGCGATGATCACGCGGGGATTCTGCTGGTCGACGAGGTCGGATTCGCGCTTGTTTTTCTGGGTGACGGACTCGAAGCGATCCAGCAGCAGGATCAGCAGAGGCGTCAGGCACATGGACAACGCCACCGCCAGGGTCAGGCTCTTGCCCCATTGGTCGGTCAGGATCCCGGCCAGTGTTGCGGCACCGAACACCACGAAGGCGAATTCGCTGCCCTGGCCCAGCAACACCGCTTGCCAGGAACGCTGGCCGGCAGGGACATTCAAGAAGCGGCTGATGGTCTTGATCACCAGCAACTTGATCAGGATGAAACCCAGGGTCAGGGTGATGACTTTCAGCGGTTCGTTGATCAACGTGCCGAAATCGATCGACATGCCGACACCGATGAAAAACAGACCCAGCAGCAGGCCCTTGAACGGCTCGATGTCGCTCTCCAGGGCGTGGCGGTATTCGGAACTTGCCAGCAGCACGCCGGCGAGGAATGCGCCCATGGCCATCGACAAGCCGGCTTCCTCCAGCAGGAAGCCGAAGCCGAACACCAGGAAAAGTGCGACGGCACTGAAAATCTCGCGCAAGCCTGAGCGTGCGGCGAAGCGCAGCAGCGGTCGTGTCACGTAGCGCCCCAGCAGCACGACGATGGCGATGGCGGCGACGATTTTGCCAATCGATAGCAACAGTGCGGTGCCCGATGGCGTGTCGCCGTGGGCCGACAACAACGGAATCATCGCTACCAGGGGAATGGCGGCGATGTCCTGGAACAGCAGCACGGCAAAACTGCTGCGGCCGACGGCGGTGGCGGTCAGGTTGCGTTCGCTCATGGCCTGCATGGCGATGGCCGTGGAGGACAGGCTCAGGGTCAGGCCGACCAGCAGCGCTGCCGTCCAGTTCAGGCCCAGGGCCGCGCAGAACGTTGCGATCGCGCCGCCGCAGGCGAGCATCTGCAAGGCGCCGCCGCCGAAGACCATCCGGCGCAGGGCCCAGAGCCGCTTGGGATCGAGTTCGAGGCCGATGATGAACAGCATCAGCACCACGCCGATTTCAGCGAACTCCAAGATCGCCTTTACATCGGTAATCAGCTTCAGCCCCCACGGGCCGATGATGCACCCGGCCAGCAGGTAACCCAGCACCGGGCCCAGGCCAAACCGAACGGCAATCGGTACGATCAGCGTCGCCGAGGCCAGGTAGATCAGCATTTCAATCAGGCTGTGCGTCTCCATCTCAATCTTCCTTCCAGGCGGCCAGGCGTTCGCCGTAATGTTCGATTTGGGCGCGTTGGGCCTCGGAGTCGGCGGCATACGCGCCATGCACCGCAACGGGTTCCAGCCAGCGCATGCCGCAATAAATGGCCGTGGCGTGGAGGGGTTGGGCCAACGCTGCAAAACCTGGGTAGGCGCCGATCTGGAAATGATCCTGTTCGCCACCCGTGGTCACGGCCCACAGCAACCGCTTGTCCTTGAGCGCCGTGGCGCCTTTGCCATAGGCCCAGCCGTGGGTGAAGACTTTATCGATCCATAGTTTCAGCAGCGGCGGGGTGCTGTACCAATACATCGGGTGCTGGAGGACGACCAGCTCCGCTTGTTCCACTGCTCGCTGTTCCGCTTCGACATCGATATCGAAATCGGGATAAAGCGCATACAGCGAACGTATGACCACGTCCGGATTGCTGGATACCCGCTTGAGCATCTGCTGGTTGACCCGCGATTTGTCGGGGTAGGGGTGCGCATAAATGATAAGAATCATCGGTGAATTCCTTGGTTTGGCTCCGTCGATTCTTGTCTGTCGTGAGCGCGAGCGATGGCACATGGAGCCGAGCGATACAAACACTTGGCGCCGAGCGATACAAACAAGAGCGCCTTCCCTGGCTGGGTCGAGGCCGGAAAGGCCGGACATCCTACCGAGGAAGGCGCTGATTGTTTAGCGCGGATCGATACATCGGGACACTTCAGCCAAGCGGCAGCGAGACCCTGGCCTCCAACCCGCCACCCTTGCGGTTCCTCAGGGTCAGTGTCCCGCCATGCTCCAGCACGGTCGCCCGGGCCGCCGACAGGCCCAGCCCGACGCCGCCGGTGTGCTTGTTGCGCGAGCCTTCGATGCGAAAGAACGGCGTGAAGACCTGCTCCAAGTGCTGGGCATCGATGCCCGGCCCACGGTCGAGGATGCGAATGTCTACCCGGTGGGCGTCGGCTTGGAGCCGAACCGTCGGCTCGCCGCCATACTTGATCGCGTTGTCGATCAGGTTGACCAAGGCGCGCTTGATGCCGATGGGCCGGCCGACGTACACGAAGCGCTGGGCGCCTTCGAATGCGACCTCGGTGCCGGCGTCCTTGAGGTCATCGACGATGGTGTGCAGCAGTTCGGCCAGGTCGAACGCGGTGGCATGTTCCAGCCGGGCATCGTCGCGGAAAAACTCCAGGGCCGAATTGACCATCGCCTGCATTTCATCCACGTCCCGGAACAGGCGCGATTGCTGCTCGGCATCCTCGATGAACTCCCCGCGCAGGCGCATGCGGGTCAACGGTGCGCGCAGGTCATGGGAGATGGCCGCGAGCATCTGTGTGCGGTCCTGCAGGAAGTGCTTGAGCTGGGCCTGCATGGCGTTGAACGCGAGGATCGCCTGGCGGATTTCGTGGGGGCCGATCACCGGAATCGGCGGCGCCTGGTGGTCGACGCCAAAGCGCCGCGCACCTTCGGCAAAGCGTTCCAGCGGTGCGGCCAAGTGCCGGGTGGCGATCAGCGCGACGATAAACGTCGAGAGCAGGATCAGCGCGATGATGATCAGGTTGCGCGCCCATTCGCCCAGCCCCCAACTGCGCGACGGCACGGAGAAAATCACCCAGGAATGGTCGGCCAGTTCGATGATCACCGCGTAGCGCGCATCCGCTTGGTGGGCCGGCCAGTCGGCCGGTTCGTAGGCTTCGATCCTGGCGTCCGGTCGGCCCAATTGCTGGCGCAGGAGCGCCGAGCCTTCGCTGAATTCCGGGTCATCGATCACCGGTAGCAGCGCATCCTCATGGCGTTGTAGCCATTGCGCGTTGAATGCCTGGTTGCTCGCAGCCTTGGCAATCGCGGGCCGTTGTTCGGGGGCGACGGAGTCGATGATGCGGGTGATGGTGGCGGCCCTTTCCATCAGGCCGGTTTCCATCAGGGGAGGGCGCGCCCAGGCACCGGCCAGCAGGCTGAAAAGTTCGTTGAGGGCGAGCAAGGTCAGCATGGCGATCATGGTGGTCAGGGCGATCCAGCGCGCCACCGTGTCCCTTGGTCGATGAATGCCCGGGCGCGCGGGCTTCATCGCTTCACCACATGGGGGCTGAACAGATAGCCGCTGTTACGCACGGTGCGAATCATCGAGGCGCCGGGGATGTCGGTTTCCAACTTGCGTCGCAGGCGGCTGACCTGGACGTCGATGCTGCGATCGAACGCCTCGAAGGTTTCGCCACGGGCCAGGTCCAGCAATTGCTGGCGCGTCAGCACCCGGCGCGGGTGTTCGGCAAACACCAGCAGCAATTCGAACTCGCCGCTGGACAGCGGGATCATGACCTTGTCCGGTGAGCGCAATTCGCGGCGGGTGACGTCCAGCTGCCAGTTTTCGAACTCCAGGATTGGCCGGGACGAGTCGTTCAGCGAGGCCCTGGCTTCACCGGTGCGCCGCAGCACGGCACGCACCCGGGCCAACAACTCCCGGGCGTCGAACGGCTTGGTCAGGTAATCGTCCGCGCCCAGCTCCAGGCCGACGACGCGGTCGCTCAATTCACCCATGGCAGTGAGCATGATGATGCCGACCGTGTGCTCGGCCCGCAGCCGTTGGCACAGCACCAGGCCGTTGTCCCCCGGCAACATGACGTCGAGGATGATCAGGTCCGGCACCTGGCGTTCCACCGCTTGCCACAGGGCATTGCCGTCGGCGGCCACGTCCACGCTATAGCCATGTTGTTCGAGGAATTTGCGCAAGAGGGCGAGGACTTCGAGGTCATCGTCCACCAGTAGTAAATGGCTCACGGTGGGCACGCAGGGTAATGAATACAGGGGGAATACTAGGGTCAATCCAGGGCCTGCGTCATATATTTCAACCCGGAAACAAAGTTGCCGGCGGGCAATATTGTGGAAATCTGCGGGCAAAAAAACGGCGGCAGGATGGCCTTGATGTCGGTCAGTTGAACAGCCAGCCAACGCCGAACCCGTGGCGAGGGAGCTTGCTCCCGCTTGAGTGCGAAGCGCTCACCGCTTTTTAGGGCCGCTTCGCGCCCCATCGGGAGCAAGCTCCCTCGCCACGGGTTCAGTGTTGGCTTTTGACCGGCCTACGCAGCATCCCAATCCTCGCCGAGATCACCCCGTATGCCGATCACCCAGCCCGTTCCGTTGTTCGTTCGCTCCACCGTCGTGGTTGTATTGGCGGCACTCGCCAGTGGTTGCTCCAGCACGCCAGCCGCAAAACCAGGCTCGTGTGAAAGCGCGACCTACACCGTTTACGATCCCGCCGAACCCGTCAACCGTGGCATCTTCGCGTTCAACCGAACCGTGGATGACTACGCACTGGCACCGGTGGCCCGTGGTTATCGCAAGCTGCCGGAGATGTTCCAGGCCGGCGTGCACAACTTCGTGGCGAACTTCGGCGAGCCCAAGGTGTTCATCAACGACCTGCTGCAAGGCAATGCCCAGCGCTCGGTCAACACACTGGGCCGTTTCGTCATCAACTCCACGGCGGGCATCGTCGGGCTGATCGACGTGTCGGGCAAGCTGGGCATCGAGCGCCACAAGGCCGATTTCGGCCAGACCTTCGGCGTCTGGAACCTCGCCCCTGGGCCCATCCTGGAACTGCCACTGCTGGGCAGCGCCAACCTGCGGGATACGACGGGCAAAGTGCTGAGTTTTGCCGTCGACCCGTTCGGCGACAACAGCAGCACGGTCGAGACCCTGGGCACGATCAACACCGTCGGCGGCATTGTCGATGGCCGTGCCGAGGCGTTGCCGATCACCGATCAATTGCAGACCGAAGCGGATTACTACGCGGCTCTTCGCGATGCCACGGCGCAGCGGCGTGCCGATCTTGTCGCCCAGGGCAAGTTGGGGTCGGTGGTGGAGGACAATCGGCAATGCCAGGAGGGAGGGGCCGCTGATGAGTAACGAGGCGCTGGTCTTGCATCGGCGAATGCGTTTGCTCCAGCCGGATGCATTGCATTGTCGTGAGGTGGAACTGCGGTTGGCCGAGGACGGTAGCCACGTGCTGCTCAACCATTATGTCGAGCTGTATCGCCATCAACGTCTCGGTTGGTGCGCCCTGCGGCAGCATCGGGTGCCGTTGGCGGCGATAGTGCGCTGGATGATCGATAACGGCGAACAGATGAGGGGTTAGTGGCAATCTGCTGCTTAATACAGCGGCATTTCGGGAGCAAATGCCGTGAAATATTTGTACATAATTACGGATTAATAATGGTTGTACGACGTCGTATCTAATATGTTCGACTGTGGCCGTTTCTTACAAAAAAAATAAACGGAGATTCACCCATGACGAGCATTCCTACCGCTGAGGGACAAGCTGCGGCGCCCGTGCAAGGCCGTTTCGTACGCCTGCTGAAGCTTCTGGGCCCCGGCATCATCGCCGTTCTTTCCTGGCTGGGTGCCGGCGACCTCATCACGTCATCCGTGGCCGGCGCAAACTACGGCTACGCGATGATGTGGGTCCTGGCGGTCTCTCTGCTGCTGCGCTACCTGATCGTCAACATCATCGCGCGCTTCCAGCTCTGCAATAACCAGGGCATGACCATCCTGCAAGGTTATGCCCAGCTCAATCCGTTTTTCGCCTGGTTCCTGCTGGTGTATGCGCTGCTCATGGGGCACCTGATGAATGCCTACATGATCAAGGGGGCCGGTGAGGCCCTGGCCATGCTGCTCAAGATTGACTACCCGCTGCTGTGTTCGGTGGCGGTGGTATTGGCGGTGTGGATGCTCGTCGGGCGCAATATCTATTCGATGATCGAAGGCGTGATGAAAGGGCTGCTGGCGATCATGACGCTGGCGTTCCTGGCCCTGGCGGTGATGTCCGGCCCGGATGTCGCCGGCATCGTCAAAGGCACCATCGGCTTCAGCATTCCGCCCGATGAAGGCGTGCATGGCGCGCTGTTGGTGGCCGTCTCGGTGATCGGCGCAGTGGCCGGTTCCATCGCCAATTTCGTTCACCCGTATGTGATGCGCCAGAAGGGCTGGGTAGGACCTGAACACAAGCGTATCCAGCGCAACGACCTGCTGTTTGCGGTGTTTGTCGGGATCATCATCAACCTGGCCATCTGGATCGTCGGCGCGGAAATCCTGCGACCCAACGGCATCGAGGTCAAAACCCTGGGCGACCTGGGCAAGGCCCTGGAAATATTCTTTGGTCCGATCGGTTGGTACGTATTTTTCGTGGGTGTGTTCGCCACGCTGTTCGCCAGCATCTCCGGCAAGACCACGGCGTTCCCGATGCTCATCACCGACGCCTTCCAGCATGTGCGCCCCGAGCGCCGGGAGCGTTACGGCAAAGAGTTCCACCGTGACCCAATGCACAAATGGTTCATGCTGTTCATTCTCGTGACGCCACTGATCTGGTCGCTGCCGGGCATGCCGGACTTCGTCACGCTGACCATCGGCGTCAACGCGCTGAACATCATTGGCTTGCCAGTGATTTCCTTGGGCCTTTTGATCATGTCCAACCAGAAGTCCTTGCTGGGCAAGGAGTACCGCAACAACCTGTTCGAGAACATCGCGCTGCTGTTTGCCACAGGCCTGGCATTGTGGGTTGCGTTCCAGTTGGGGGTCGATCTGTTTACCTGAGGCCCGGCCATCTGAAACTTTCGGGGGGACTGCTAGACTTTATCGTCCAGTCCCTTTCGGAGAAGCGGAATGAACAATAAAAACAGGATCTGCCTCTGGTACGACGGCAACGCCGAGGAAGCTGCGCAGTTCTACGCAAAAACCTTTCCCGACAGCGCGGTGAACGCTGTCTACCATGCCCCAAGTGATTATCCGTCGGGCAAAGAGGGCGATGTGATCACTGTCGATTTTACGGTGATCGGTATTCCTTGCGTCGGCCTCAACGGCGGGCCGGTGTTCAAGCACAACGAGGCCTTTTCATTCCAGATTACAACTGAAGACCAGGCCGAAACGGACCGTTTGTGGAATGCGATCATCGACAACGGCGGCCAGGCAAGCGCCTGTGGCTGGTGCAAGGACAAGTGGGGTTTGTCGTGGCAGATCAGCCCGCGGGTGTTGCTTGAAGCGGTCGGCAGTCCTGACAAAGCCGTGGCCAAGCGGGCCTTCGAAGCGATGATGACCATGACCAAGATCGACATTGCCGCGATTGAAGCGGCGGTGAAAGGCTAGCCGGCGAATCACCGCCATTCCCCCTTGTGGGAGCGAGCTTGCTCGCGATAGCGCCGGCACAGCCAACATTAATGCAAGCTGACCCTCCGCTATCGCGAGCAAGCTCGCTCCCACAGTTGTTTTGTGGTGTCTTCGATTTCTCGGCCTGCCCACATCCCCTTGTGGGAGCGAGCTTGCTCGCGATGACGGCGGCACAGCCAACACCATGCAAGCTGCCCTACAGGGTGGCCTCAGGCACCCTGGCAATCACCTTGATCTCAAACTGAAAACCATACAACCAAGTCACCCCCACCGCCGTCAGTGTCGGATGCGGCGCGTTGCCCCAGAATTCGGGCACGACGCTCCAGACCCGTTCGAAGATCGACTCGGGGTCGACCATGAACACTGTCACGTCCACCACATCGTCAAAACTGCAATCGGCCGCGGCGAGGATCGCCTTCAGGTTGTTGAACGCCAGCCGGACCTGAGCCTCCAGGTCGGGCTCTGGCGAACCGTCGGCGGTGCTGCCGACTTGCCCGGAGACGAACAGGAAACCATTGGAACGAATCGCCGGCGAATAGCGATTGCGCTCATACAGTGCCTGGCGTCCAGGTGGGAAAACCACATCACGCTGTGTCATGAATACCTCCATCAAAAAGTGGTTTCAAACGATGAACTCACTCTAGGGGCTTGTATCCGGGCGATAAACGAGCAACCTTGGCGCACACTGTTTGTGAATCCCAAACAATCGGACCAATACCCGGGGCAGAAATGGACCGTTTTGATGCGATGCAAGCGTTCGTGCGAGTGGTAGAGGCGGGCAGCTTTACCAAGGCGGCAGAAACCCTGCACATGAGCAAGACCACCGTGACCCAACTGGTGCAGCAACTCGAGGCACGGTTGCGGGTCAAGCTGCTCAACCGCACCACACGCAAGGTCAATGTCACCGCCGACGGCGCGGCTTATTACGAGCGGGTGATCCGGTTGCTGGCCGACATGGACGATGCCGAGGCCAGCGTGGCCGGCGCCCAGGCGTTACCTCGCGGGCGACTGCGGGTAGACGTGCCGAGTCCGCTGGCGGCGATGATCCTGATACCAGCCTTGCCGGTGTTCTACGCGCGATACCCGGACATCCAGATCGACATGGGCGTCAGCGATCGCCTCGTCGACATGCTTGATGAAAACGTCGATTGCGTGGTGCGCGGCGGTGAGTTGCGGGATCAATCACTGATCGCCCGACGCGTTGGCGACCTGGCCCTTGGCGTCTTCGCCGCCCCGAGTTACCTGGCACGGTTTGGCACGCCCGCGCACCCTCGCGAACTGGAAGATTCGCACCATCGCACCGTAGGCTTCCTGTGGGCTCGCACCGGCAAATCCTTGCCCTACGCCATGCGCCGTGACAGTGAGCTGCTTCACGTCAAAGGGCGCTACGCGTTGGCCATCGACGACGGCAACGCCTACCTCGCGGCCGGGCTGGCGGGGCTGGGCGTGCTCTGGCTGCCCGAGTACATGTCCCGCCGTCACCAGGCGCAAGGGGAATTGGTGCCGCTGTTCGAAGACTGGCAGCTTGACCCGATGCCGCTGTACCTGGCTTACCCCCCGAACCGGCATATCAGCGCCAAGTTGCGGGTGTTCATCGATTGGGTCGTGGAGCTGATGGCGCGGCATGCGCCTATTATAGATCGATCTGTTTCGTGAAATTTGGCTGTCCAGTTGTAGAGGAGATACACCATGGACCGATTCACCGGCGGTTGCCTGTGCGGCAACGTTCGACTTGAAGCCTCGGGGCGCCCGTATCGTGTCGGCCTTTGTCACTGCCTCGATTGCCGCAAGCATCACGGGGCCTTGTTCTATGCGGCTGCGGTGTTTCCCCAGGACGCGGTGACGATCGAGGGTGAAACCCGGGATTACGCCGGCCGATTTTTCTGTCCTCGCTGTGGCTCGTCGCTGTTTGCCCGCTCGGGCGACGAGATCGAAGTGCACCTGGGGACCTTGGACGCGCCCGATCAACTGCTGCCCACCTACGAAAGCTGGACCGTGCGCCGTGAGTCTTGGTTGCCGGCGTTTGCGCTTACCCGATGTTATGAGCAGGATCGTGAGGGTACGGGGCGGTCTGAGGAATAGAGGCAATGCGTTCCACCGCTATCGCGAGCAAGCTCGCTCCCACAGTTTGGTCGGTGGTGTGCTCAATGCCGGATTCACAACCAAACCCCGGTGGGAGCGAGCTTGCTCGCGATAGCGGTAGGTCAGTCAACTGCAATGCTGACTGATCCGACGCCTTCGCGAGCAAGCCCGCTCCCACATGGCATCTGCGCTTTTATTCCTTGAGGAAGGTCAGCAGATCCTGGTTCAGCCGGTCCTTGTGGGTCTCGGTCAAGCCGTGCGGTGCGCCAGGGTAGACGATCAGTCGGGCGCCTTTGATCAGCGCCGCCGAGGCCCGGCCTGCTGCGTCGATCGGCACGATCTGATCGTCATCGCCATGGATGACCAGGGTCGGCACGTCGAACTTCTTCAAATCGCCGCGGAAATCTGTCGCCGAGAAGGCCGCGATCGAGTCGTAGGTATTCTTGCTGCCACCCTGCATGCCCTGCACCCAGAACGATTGGATCAGTCCCTGGGACGGCTTGGCGCCCTTGCGGTTGTAGCCGTAGAACGGGCCCGAGGCGATGTCCAGGTACAGCTGCGAGCGGTTCTCCAGGGACGCCGTGCGCAGGCCGTCGAACACTTCGATAGGCAAGCCACCAGGGTTGGTTTCTGTCTTGAGCATCAACGGAGGGACCGAAGAAACCAGCACGGCTTTTTTCACCCGGGCGGTACCGTGGCGACCGATATACCGCGCCACTTCACCGCCCCCCGTCGAGAAGCCCACCAGCGTCACGTTCTTGAGATCCAGCGCTTCAATCACCGCCGCCAGGTCGTCGGCGTAATGGTCCATGTCGTTGCCTTCCCAAGGCTGGCTGGAGCGACCATGACCGCGACGGTCGTGGGCAATCACCCGATAGCCTTTCGAGGCGAGGAACATCATCTGGCCTTCCCAGCTGTCGGAGTCCAGCGGCCAGCCGTGGCTGAACGTCACGACCTGGCCATCGCGCGGGCCCCAGTCCTTGTAGTACAGCTGCACGCCATCCTGGGTGGTGATGTAGCTGGCGGACTGGACCACGCTGCCGACAGCAGACACGCTGGCAGCGGCCTGGACCGGCGACGCGGCTTCGGCGTTGAGGGTGGCCAAGGCCAGGGTCGCGACAGCCAGGGTGCGGTTGAAGGTGTTCATCGTGTCTCTCTCCATAAGGTCGGTTTGATCTGCGGCGATCGTCATCGATCGCGTTGGTGGGCAGATTAGAGAGAGAGGCCGATGACGAGAACGGCGTGGGCATCGATAGCAACTATGGGAAAATCGGATAGCTGCGTTGCGCTTCGGTTGCCGTGACTCGTTCGTGGCGAGGGAGCTCGCTCCCGCTGGGTGGCGAAGCCGCCCCAAACGGAGCGACGCGAGTCTTCCTGGTGTATTTCATTGGCCGATGTGCGACGGCTGCGCCGCCGAGCGGGAGCAAGCTCCCTCGCCACAATGTATTGTTCAAGCGCCCTGAAATCGCCCTCAACCAAACGAAGGCATCGGCCCCAACGAATTAAAGATCCACACGACCACCGCTACGGCCGCCAGCACCGCGACAACGATGCTGATAAGCACCCATTTAAGAATTTTCAGCCCTTTCGACGGAACCCCTGGCGCGAGGGGCTCCACCGGGAACGTCATCTCCCCGGCGCATCGAGGGCAAACAGCGGTGTCGTCAAGGAGGAGGTACCCGCAGTGTTCACAGTTTGTCATGTCGTCACTTCAAGGCTCAAAGGAGGGTAGCCCTCTATGGGCTTGTAAAAGCGGCCGAAAACACCGGACGCCAGTCTCTTAATATTTGTAGACGATGCCCAGCCTGCCCATGATCTCCAGGGCATTGACCAGGCCCAGGCCATTCATGGGCAGGCAGACGAAGGCCTGGTATTCATCGAAGTGCGTGCCGATGGCCAGCAACTTCAAATCATGGGTTTCCAGCGGCCCATTGAAGTAGTGCAGGAGCGCGCGTTCCCAATCGTCGGCGCGGTTGACCGCCTCGATGGTTTTACGCTCGGGCGTCGGGATTTCAATGCCCAGTTGCTGCAATGGGGCCAGGGCATTGACCGCATCTACGCCGCAGGACGACCATTCCTTCCATTCGAACCCGGCCAATTGATTGGCCTCGGTGAGCGCTGACTCGACTTGCGTCCAGGCCCAATCCCACTGCCCGGTAGGCGCCGGCAGGTTCTGAATGAGTGCTTGCGCGTGAGCCTCGTCGAACAGGCTATCGAACAGGTCGGCGAGGGTATCGGCCAGATCGGGCTGCGGCCCTTGCCCCTGGGTGTCCAGGTCGTGGCTCAAGCGCTGCCACAGGCTGCCCAGCTCGTCCCAATCCTCGTCATCCATGTCATCCTCGATCACCAGGGCCTTATGGCCGCGCAGGTAATTGTCCAGCCGCGTCTTGCGCACGCGCACGCTGCCTTCGGCGAGATCGGCTTCATAGCTGCGGTAATCCAGGTAGTTGGTCTGGAACACGATGCGGTCTGGAAACACTTCATGGGCAAGGCTTTCCTCCACATCGAAATACGCCGCGCCTTCGAAATCGCCATGGGCGCTGATGATGCGTTGCAACGACAGGGGATCGATTGGGTTCATGTGGGCTGGGTCACAAGGAGGAGGGCGAAAGGGAGGCGCCGTGCACGTTGGCCGATATCCGGTTCGCGCTGATCCTATACCAAGCGCCAGTGGCTGCTAAGGGGCGGAATGTGGACTGCGTCAACTGCCGGGCAAGTGTTTGGGTCTATGCTTACCTTGCCTTCGTGAATCAGGCCCACCCATGCACGAACACCGAACGGTCCACAGGGAGTACGCGTGAGACATTCGATACCGGCTGCAGCGTTGTTTTGCCTATTGCTCGGCACGGTTGCCAGGGCTGAGCAGTATCAAATCGTCACCGAAGAATGGGCGCCGTACAACTACCAGGAAAACAACCGGCTCACCGGCATGACCACCGAAATCGTCCGGGCCATTATGGCGCTGACCGGAGATGATTTCGAGGTGCTGCTGCAGCCCAGCATGCGCACCAGCCAGATACTCAAGCACCGCCCCAAGACCATCATGTATTCCATGTTTCGCACGCCTGAACGCGAATCGCAGTTCAAATGGGTCGGGCCGATCGTGGAAGAGTCCATCCACCCTTATCAATTGGCCAATGCGCCGCCGCTGGACACCCTGGAACAACTCCTTAACGCCCCGCAGATCACCACCCGCCACGCCGGCCTGGTACCTCAGATGCTGCAGTCACTGGGCTTCAACAACCTGGACAAAAGCGCCACCGAGAGCAAGCTGCTCTACCGCATGCTGCTTGCCGGTCGCACCCAGATCATTGTTGGCGACACTGATGCGGGCGTGGCTTATTACAGTCGTCAACTGGATATCGCCCCGGGCACCCTGCGACGGATTCCTATCGAACTGTATCGCTCATCGCTGTACATCGCCTTCAGTCCCGACAGTGAGGATGAAGTGGTGGCGGCGTGGTCCCGGGCGTTGGAGCAATTGCGGAGTTCGGGGGAGTTGGCGCGGATTCAGCGGCGGTATGAACGATAGAACTGCGGAGCTGGCCGAGCCCGACTTGGGTGCGCATAGCAGACGTTGGACGTGGTAGCTACGCGGAGCAGCATGGAATACCGTCCTACGGCAAATGATCGTTTTGTAGTAAACCAAAGAAATCTCCGACAACTTTTTAGGGTTGGCCTTCGCAAGCGCACCGCCTACGATCTGACCTTGTCTCATTGCTTCGCGTAGCATCGATTGCCTGGCAGCCCGCACTGGGTGACTCGACTAATTTCCGGTAATGTGACGGGCCATGACTTGATGGAGCCCCATCTTGCAAAAATGGGACTATTAGAATGCTTCGTAAGTTGAGTGTTTACGGTTTCAAATCAGTCCACGAGCAAAGTATCGAGCTTGGCCGTGTGAACTGCTTTATTGGCGCCAATGGCGTTGGGAAGAGCAATATTCTAGAGGCGCTAGGGGTGCTCGGCGCTGCGGCGAATGGCATTGTTGACGATGAAAGCTTGCTGCGTCGTGGGGTTCGAGCAGGTCTACCACGACTCTACAAAAGCTCTTTTGCTTCTGAGCGAACACCTGCGCACATTGGAATAGGCATCGTAGGGGACGGCAATGAGGCTTACCGTGTTTCTTTGCTAAACCCACTCGATGCGCCCGATCCAGCCTGGACTTACAAAACCGAGTTTTTGTCGGATGGCGCCGACGAGATTTTGTCTGACGGGGTTCGCAACAAAAAGAATTTGAACCCACAGTCGGGTTTGGCCGCACTTCGATTAGTTGAGTTGGACCCTGACAACCCGGCAGCGAAGTTGATGCAAAGCCTGCAAGAGTATGCGATCTACTGTCCCAATACTCCGTCGCTGCGCGGGAACGTGCCTGACGTTCAAACACGCCGACCCGTGGGGCTGAGTGGGGGGCAATTGGCGGAAGGCTTTGAAGCTTTGCGCAAACAGTTGGAAAGCCAAGGCGACGCCGGTGAAGAAGTACTGGACCAAGTGCTGGAGTTGATCGACTGGGTGGCCGATGTTCAGGCGACTAGCCATGGCGCATCGCTGATATCCAGTCAGGTACCAAGAACCAAGCTCATGCTGAAATTCACTGACCGCTTCATGAACAAGTCGCGCAATGAGCTGACCGCTTA
Organism: Pseudomonas sp. Z1-12; assembly: GCF_051132015.1. Taxonomy (NCBI): domain Bacteria; kingdom Pseudomonadati; phylum Pseudomonadota; class Gammaproteobacteria; order Pseudomonadales; family Pseudomonadaceae; genus Pseudomonas; species Pseudomonas sp. Z1-12. Next base: position 4,408,559 of record NZ_CP071647.1, on the reverse strand, counting down.
TGACGCCAGTGAAGGAGCGCTGTATGTTTTGTTTTGTGCTGCGCTCTGTTTGTTGCCGCAAGCACCGAAAATTCTGGCCATCGACAACCTGGATCAGGCCTTGAATCCACGCTTGTTGTCCAAGTTGACGGCTCGCCTCAGCAATTGGCTTATGTATAACGATCCGGATCGCCAATTGCTGTTTACGGCACACAACCCGGCGGTGTTGGACGGGCTTGATCTGTCAGACCCCGAAGTCCGCTTATTCGCGGTTGAGCGAAACAGCAATGGCCTCACCGTAGTACGACGCATCGAGTTGTCTGCGAAGCTGACGAAAATGAATGAGCAATATCCATTATCCAGGTTGTGGATGATGGGGCATCTGGGGGCGGTGCCAAATGTCTGATTTGCATATTGCCTTGGTCGTGGAAGGGATAACCGACCTGGTAATTATAGAAGCGGCCCTCAAAGCCATTGTCGAAAAACCCTTCACATTGACGAAGCTTCAACCAGAAGCGACCACGCCCAAGATGGGTGAAGGCTGGAGCGGTGTATTGAAATGGTGCGATGCCTCTGGTCAAAGGCACCCGGCATGCTTGGATAGCGACCCTACGTTGGAGCAGTTTGATTTGCTGATCATCCATCTGGATGTGGATGTTTCGAGCGAGAGATACGCAAATGCGGGGACCGTGGTTCAAAGCATGGCCGTGCAAAAGAACTGGGGCGCTTTACCTTGTGCACAACCCTGTCCCCCTGTCATCAATAGTGTCACGCCCTTGACGGCTACGTTGGATAGCTGGCTGCGTCCAGCTAGCAGGGGAAGTAAAACAGTACTGTGCCTACCTGCGCAGGCTTCGGGAACCTGGCTTGCGGCTGCCTCTCTTCCAGCCGGTCATGCACTGCTGCTCGGAGCAGAGTGCAATATCAGAGTCGAATCCAGTCTCGCTGGATTGTCGTTGAATCAGCGGATCCGTAAGAAGGAACGTGAGTACCGTCAACATGCAAGCAAGGTGACGAGTAATTGGTCTGCAATCAAAGCAATTTGTTCTCAAGCCGTGGAGTTTGAGTCCGCTGTTCTCGCTGCTATTTAACCTAAGCTGAATTGAACGATGTGGTATTGCTTGGAAAACGATGTTTCTCCCATAGGACGTTGAGTTCCTGTACTAATCTATCGAATGACGGTTTCGTAAGGGCAACCGAAGGGATGTCAGGCTGCGGAGTACTTAGAGCACTGGACATACCCATTTTTTTGGATGACTCATCTAGGTCCAATAACGGATCCGCAATACACTTTGCCTAATTCGATTTAGAACAATCTGGAGAGCCATCATGACCAACGATTCTCAACCGCAATCCAATAAAGACAGCACTGTCATTCCTGCGGCTGACGCAAACCCTGATAGTCAGACTGGATCCGTAAACTGGAACTGGTCGGTGCTAACCGTGGTCCCGATCATTGTTATCCTCCTCGCGGTTTGTGTGGTTATCGGCACTGTACCTATCCCTAGTTGGGAAACATTCATTCCCCCGCTCCTGATGATCGCCGGCATTCTTACAGTTTATGCGGCTGTCGCTCTTGTCAGTTCATCGGATGGAAATGTTCTTCGTCTAGTTTGCCTATTGGCGATCATCGCCGTGGTGGTCATGTGGATGCGAGGACAAATAGCGTAGCGTGGTCTGACATCGGGCGGACACGTGCCTATAAGTAAAACGGGCGTTCTCAGGCGCCCTTACTTTCCGTGAAAAACCCGCAGTACAAGAGCACGGACTTATAGCTGGTACCCACCACTTGCCTCGATTACTTGAGCGGTCACCCGGCGGCTTTCATCGAACGTCGATTCGCCCATTGTCGCAAAGACGGCTCAGCGCGGCTTGAACGACGAAAATAATAGGGTCGTAGTGAAATGGTGGGGATAGGCGAATGCCAGTCAATTAAGCGAAATCAAGCAGAACAATAACCCTGTGGCGAGGGAGCTTGCTCCCGCTGGGTCGCGCAGCGGCCCTGTTTTTGGGGCTGTTACACAGCCCAGCGGGAGCAAGCTCCCTCGCCACGGTTTGTGTGTTTGTCAGGGTTAGGGGGATAGGCCTGTTTCCAGACAAGTAGAGCCTCCGTTCAGGCCGAAAGGGGGCGTTCCAAATGGTACCCGTTTCTTCTAGAAACTGTACTTGGCCGTCAACATCATATTGCGCGGACTGCCGTAGGCATCACCGCCGTAGCTTGCGGAGTTGGCGATGGTCGAATAGTACCGACAGTCGAAGATGTTGTTGGCGTTGACCTGCAAATCCAGGTTCTCATTGACCCGGTAGCCGGCCATCAGGTCCGTAACCGCGTAGCTGCCTTGTTTGAGCCGGTATTCACCGCCATTAGCCAATGGGATGTCGTTGTACATGCGGCTCTGCCAGGAGACGTTGCCACCCACGCGCAGTTTTTCCAGCGGGCCCTGGAATTGGTAGCTGGTGGTCAGCTTGAACAGATGCTCCGGTGTATCGGTGTCGAACTGCTTGTTCACATTCTGTGGATTGGCGGCATCCTTGATGGTGTGGGTGCGCGCGTAGGTATAACCACCGCCGACTTGCCAGTTTTCGGTCAAGGCGCCTTGCAATTCGAAGTCGATACCTTGGCTGCGGATTTCACCGGAGGCCTCATAACAGCTTGCTTGTGGGCAGTTTGCCGTGAACAGTTGCACGGCGCGGTTTTCCTGGTCGACGCGGAACAGCGCCACGCTCGCATTCAGCGCGCCACCAAAATATTCGCCCTTGATGCCGACCTCGTAGTTCTTGCCAATGATCGGCTTGACCGGGGTACCCGAGGTGTCCTTTTCACGTTGCGGCGTGAAAATGTCGCTGTAGCTGACGTAGGCCGAGTGATGGTCGTCCAGGTCGTAGATCAAGCCAGCGTAACGGGTGACGTTTCGGGTGACCTTGTAGTCGGTGTCGCCGTCCCGGTTATCGTAGTCGTACCAGTCCAGGCGCCCGCCGAGGATCAGCTTCAGCGGGTCGGCCAAGTTCAGGCGTGTGGTGAGGTAGACGCCATCTTGAGTGGTCACTTCACGCTGGTCGTTGGTGTGGACGAAATTCGGTTTACCGGCATTGATCGGCCAGTTCATGTCGTACGGGCTGTAGTTGTGGGCGGTCATGTCGTAGATGCGCTTGCTGGCGCCCACCACCAGTTCATGGGTGCGCCCGAATGCCTCGAAGGGGCCACTGGCAAAGGCATCCACGCCGGCCTGGTTTTCATCGAAGTCGGCTTGGTAAACCGTGCGGGCCAATGTGTTATTGACCCAGCGCGATTGGTAAGAACCGGAGAACAATGCGTTCTGTTCGGCGTAGTTGGCGTTGACCTGAAGGCTCCAGTCATTGGCCAGGCGATGACGGACTTCAGCGAATACCGTGTTGATCTCCTGATCCTTGTTCTCCCAATCCGTACCTGGATTGTAGGAGCGCGGGAGGTCCAAGTGATGGCCGTCCTGGCCGATCATCGAAGAACCCCAGAAGTAATTGGTCTTGTCCTTCTGATGGGAAAACCCCAGGGTCAGGGTGGTGTCTTCGCTCAGGTCCGCTTCGGTGACCGCATAGAACAGGCCATGATCCTCCTCGACGTTGTCGATGAAGCTGTTGGCATCGCGGTAAGAGGTCACGACCCGGCCGCGCAACGTGCCACTGTCATTGAGCGGGCTGGAGGCATCGACCTCGCCGCGGTAGTCGTCCCAACTGCCGGCGGCACCGGTCAGGGTAACGCTCTGCTCGGCCAATGGCCGCTTGCGGATCAGGTTGATGGCGGCCGAAGGGTTGCCTGCGCCCGTCACCAGGCCGGTCGCACCGCGCACAACCTCGACTCGATCAAACATCGCCAAGTTAGGCTGAGCGCCGACGTTAACGCCGTCGTAGCCACTCGGGATGCCGTCATACATCAGGTTGTCGATCTCAAAACCGCGCGCCTTGTAGGTCTGCCGGCCAGGACCGCCGGAAAAGTCCAGGAACAAACCGGGCGTCGCCTTGACCACGTCGTTGATGCTGGTCATCACCTGGTCATCCATGCGCTGGCGCGTAATGACGGTGACGGCTTGTGGGGTTTCACGCATGGTCAGCGGGAGCTTGGTCGCGGTCGACATCGCGCCGGTGGTGTAGGACTCGGTGCCTTCCGTGGTGCTGCCCAGTTGACCGCTGCCGGAGACTTCGGTCGCGTCCAGTTCCAGGGTGGCGGGTGGGGTGGTGCTGTTGTCATCGGCGTAGGCGGGGGCCAGGGTGGTCATGCAAATGGCCATGGCCAGAAGATTGCGGGCAGGGGTGAAGTGACGCGGCGGGGTGGTGCGAGTCGACATGAGCAGGTCCTGAGTTACTAATGCTTGTGAGAGTGATTCGCATTAAGTATTGCAGGATTTATCTGACGGATAAAGCTTGTAGAGGTTGGACTAGGCGATGCGCAGGGGCTTGCAACGGGTACATTCTGAAGCCGCGTGACCGGGCGGCGGTAAATCGCTTACTGGAGGCTATTAAACAGGCGTTTATTTTGCGCGATGCTACTGTTACATCGCACCTGCGGCGGGAGGCGACCGCTGACGGAAGACCTATATCGGACGTGAATTCTTCATTGGCCAGGAGGCTAGCACTATGTCAGCACAATCCCTCACGCACCTGCTTATCGATACCGATGTCGATTTCGACGACTACATGGCCATCTCATATTTGCTGAAGCATCCTGCGGTCAAGGTCGAAGGCATCACCGTGACAGGGGTGGGCGCTGTTCACTTGAGTCACGGCGTTCAAAACATCAGCAACTTTCTCACCGTGTTCAATGACCCGGAGATCGAGCGCATCCCCGTTGTCGCTGGCTTTCAGCGGCCCATGGTGTACAGCAATACCTTTCCCTTTGAAACACGCCAGGCAGCGGATCAACATTACGACGCGTCGTTTCCACGGACAAACCTGAACCCCACGGGAACCGATGCGGTCGCGTTCTTAAGGGATACATTGAAGAACGCCGATCATACATTTACCGTATTGATGATCGGTGGCGGCACGACGTGGGGGCATTTGTTTCAGCAGGCTCAAACGGATAAGGCATTACAAGACTTGTTGCGCAGCAAAATAGATGGCATCGTGATGATGGGAGGCAATTTGTTGCCGCAGTACGTCCAGCCCGGCGCGGGCGGCAATATTATCGACACCCTGGGCGACTCTCCCTACTACACCAATAAGGTCGCAGAGTGGAACATCTTCCTGGACCCGCTTGCTACTCAATATGTTTTTGAGGGCGGTGTTCCAGTGCAGTTGGTTGCGCTGAATGCTTGTAACCAGATCCGCATCGATCGGGATTTCCTGCGAGCACTCTCCAGCATTCACAACCCGGTTGCTCAATTTCTCACAAACGTGCTGCAAAGCTCGACCATCGCCCCCGGTATCGGCGCTTATCTGTATTTTTGGGACCCGTTGGCGGCCATCGCGATAACCGACCCTGGGTTTCTTCAATTTACCCGTTATGGCCTGCGGGTCGAGCAAGCGCTGAACGAAGAACAGGATACGAGCGGGCAGTTGATTCCGGATGACGCTGGCGCTCCGGTCGACGTTGCCCTGGGAACGTCACCAGGGTTCGTCTTGTCGCTTTACCTGAACACTATTGCCGGGAAGTCGGCCGAGGCCACGACATCGATAGCAGAGTAGTAGGTCGTCCAGGAACTTCCCTTCGTCTTGTAAAGTGGCAACCTGACTGAGCCGTGTCTATTGTCTCTGGCGACAGATAGCTATCGGAGGCATCGACATGACTCAGATCATTTCGCCCGCCGCTTCAGCTGTGCGGAACACGGGCATGGTCGCCACAACTTTATGGGGCTCGGACAAAATCGGCGGTATCGCGGTCGATCCGGACGGTACTCTCTGGCTTGGCGCTTATAGTCGCCTGGGGCTCGGCGGCGAAGAGGATTCAGGCTTCACCGGTAGCCTGGTCCGGTTCAATGCCGACGGCAGCCTGGACCGCAACTTCAGCGGAGACGGTAAATCCCTCCTCCCGGTGGCGCTCGATATCGAGGACGGCGGTAATGCGGCCGTGCAGCCGGGAGGCGGTTACCTGGTGACGCGCTACGTGAAAGTAGGCGATGCCTGGGTGTCGGGCATCAGTCGTAACTTGGCTGACGGCAGCCTCGATACGAGCTTCGGCAACGGCGGCACCGCGACAGTGCCTTTCTATTGGAATGAAGATCTAGGCCAGCAAGCGTCGTTCTCCGTGCAACGCGACGGCAGCTTTTTCGCAAGCGCTGGGTATGCCTCTGGGGAGATCTACATCGCCCGCTTCGACGCGACGGGGACCTTGGTCTCGTCTTTCGGCGAGGCTGGGGTCCTGCATCTGCCGGCGTCCGTCGGCATTCACCCCAGCCGCACGCTCGACGTTTCGCTGCAGGCAGACGGGAAGGTCTTGGTCACGGGGCAAGCGACCCTGACCCGCCTCAACCCGGACGGTACCCTGGACAGCAGCTTTGCAAACGGCGGCAGCCTGGCCCTGGATGTTCACGCCAACGCCCTCGTCATCCAGGACGACGGCAAAATCCTCCTGGCGGGCGCCTCGGGCGGTGTAGCGACCGTCATTCGACTCAACGTCGACGGCTCACTCGACACCGATTTCGGTGACCAGGGGCAGGTACGTTGGGGCTCGGAAAGCGCCCCTTTCGCCGTCGCCGACATGATCGTGCTGGCTGACGGCAAGCTATTGATTGGGGGAAGCCAAGGCACGAGGGCGGACGGTTATCTGGCCGCGTTGGTTCAGTTGAACCCCGACGGCAGCCTGGACCACAGCTTTGGCAATCCCGACGACGGTTATTACCACCTCGACGGGGGCCTCGATGATGACTACTTGCTCGGTACCGCCTCGTTCGACGATGCAATCTTTGGCGGGGCCGGTAACGATCTGCTCGATGGCCAGCAAGGTCGTGACCTGCTGACGGGCGGCGCCGGGGACGATACGTTCTGTTATGAGTCAGTCACCGACAGTTACCGAACCGCAACCGCGGCCCATAGCGACCGAATCACCGACTTCGACCCCAACACCGACACGATCGATCTCTCGTCCCTGGGCTTCCTCGGGCTGGGCAATGGACATGACGGAACCCTGGCAATACGCGTCAATGAAAGCGGGACGCGGACCTACCTCAAAAGTTTCGAGGCCAACGCGGATGGCGAACGTTTCGAATTGGTCTTCGACGGTAACTTGGGCCAAGCGCTGAATGAAACCAATATCCTGTTTCAACAAGCCAGGTTGACGGGCACCGAAGGGGCCGACCGTTTACAAGGTAACGCCCGAGGCGAAATCATCGAAGGGCGCGCGGGCGATGATCGCCTGTATGGCGCGTTAGGGAATGATGTATTGGTGGGCGGAGAGGGCCGGGACCAATTGGTGGGTGGCGGCAACAACGATGTGTTCCGTTTCGACTTGCTGAGCGATAGTTACCGTACCGCCACCGAAAACCACACTGATCGCCTGGTGGACTATACCGCGGGGGAAGACACGATTGATGTGTCCGCTTTGGGCTTTACCCGGCTGGGAAATGGTTACGACGGCACGTTGGACGTGGTTTTTAATGAAGCCAAGGACCTGACTTATTTGAAGAGCTACGAAGCTGACGCGGATGGGGCTCGATTCGAGTTGAGCTTGATGGGGGATCATTCCGGGTATCGTAATCTGGATGTCGTCTTTGCCGAGCCCTCGGACGGTGAGGTTTTTCAATTGGTCGGAGTGGATGCCAATTTCTGGGTGTGAAACGCGAACCTGGAAAAGGGGAGCTCTATACCCCCCTATGATTTTCATGAGGCTCGATGATAGAAGGTCCGCTTCTGCGGAGGCCTGTCCGGTTAAATGAACTTGATCAGCAGCGTGGTGACGGTGGCCACCGTGCCGATCAAACCGGTGGCGACCGCGACTGGATACCAGAAAGTTTCGCGAGAGAGTGGGTCATCGATGGCTTGCAGGCGCGCTGGTCGTGTGTACCTTGGCCAGGCGCAGGCGCCAGTCGCCGCCATGCCGGAGGCGGCATTCTTCTTCGGAGTCGAAACTGACACAGCGGGCCATATGGGGGACGTGTACGCCGGCGTCGTTCAGGGCGACGGTGGTCAGCTCACGCATGCGTTTGTCTGCCCCCGTTGAGAGGGCGTGTTCCTGGCTGGCGCGGCTGTCGAAAATCCAGATCACGCGCGGTGTGTCAGGCTAATTGAGCTGACGACATGGGTCTGCTGCGCAGCCCAGCGGGAGCAAGCTCCCTCGCCACAAAGGCAACAGCTTGCACCTGATGAACTGACCCACCACCGAACCGCTCTTGTGGCGAGGGAGCTTGCTCCCGCTGGGGCGCGAAGCGGCCCTGAAACCTGGCACCCTTGGCTTTGGGGAAAGGCGCGATAGCCGACGGTGTGGGTCAGCCAGGCGAAGCCCGGGATTTCAGTTTTGGCGGTTTCACAGGCTTCGGTCAGGGTGGCGATGAGACGACGCTCAATACGGGCGTTGTCATCGTTTGATGGTCCGGTCCATTCATTTCTGCATGCCGGTTGTTTCCAACGTCGAAGCAATAAGCTCGCGCAGCCACATATGGGCAGGATCGCGATGCAGTCGCTCGGGCCATAACATCAGCATTTCAAACCCGGGAATGGCCAGCGGAGGTGGCTGGACGTGAAGCGCTGGCTCATGTTTCACCAGGCTTTCCGGCACCACCGCAACCAAATCGCTGTGCACCAATGCTGAGACCAGCGAGTTGAAATTGGACACGGACAATACCACTCGCCGTTCCAGACCTTCAGCTGCCAGCGCGTGATCGGTACTGCCAACGAAGCCGGCGCCATCAGGTGACATGATGGCATGTTCAAGGGCGCAGAACGCTTTGAGCGACAGCTTGGTTGCCAGGGCGGGATGGTCGCGCCGCGCCGCCAGCACATAGCGCTCATGAATCAAGGAGCGCTGACGCAACTTGGGCGGCGCTTCATCGCGGGTGTGCAGCGCCAGATCGATAAGGCCGTTCTCCAGATCCTTGGCATAGTCGCCAGTCGGTTTATTCATAAGCGCCAACCGCGTGTACGGGGCCAGGCGCCTGAGCTGCGAGAGCGACGGCCAGATCAAGGCCGTCGTTGCATAATCACTGGCAGCGATCTTCCACGTTTGATCGGACCGTCCGGGTTCAAAAGCGGCAACAGGACTCAGTGCGCTCTCCAGCGCGGCCAACGCGTCACGCAGGGGCCCCTGCAATTCGCGAGCTCGCTCGGTGGGCGACATCCCTCGGGGGCCAGGCAGCAAAAGCGGATCATCAAGCAGATCTCTCAGCCTGCCCAATTGCAGGCTGACGGTCGGTTGCGCGAGATTGAGCAAGCGCGCCGCCCGCGTCACATTCTGCTCGGCCAGCAAGGCATCCAATGTGACCAGCAAATTAAGATCCAGACGGCGCAAGTTATTGTGCATGCAAATACCATGTGTTTCGGGAATTCATTTCTATCATAGCGGATGCATGCTTACGCTGAGGGACAAACTCAACGCGGAGCCCTCATGAACATACTGCTGATCTACGCCCACCCCGAACCTCGTTCGCTCAATGGCGCGCTCAAGGATTTTGCGATCACTCACCTGGAAACAGCAGGCCACGAGGTCAAAGTCTCAGATCTCTACGGCATGGGGTGGAAAGCATCCCTCGATCCGGACGACGCCCCAGGTTATGACGCAGAAACGCCTTTCAACCCGGCGCTTGAATCCCAGCGTGTATTTGCCGCTGGCAGCCAACCGGCGGACATCCAGGCAGAGCAGGCCAAATTGCGCTGGGCCGATGCCGTCATCTTTCAATTTCCGCTGTGGTGGTTCTCGATGCCCGCGATTCTCAAGGGCTGGATCGAACGCGTCTACGCTTACGGTTTTGCCTATGGTGTCGGCGAACATAGCGAAAACCACTGGGGCGATCGCTACGGCGAAGGCAGCATGACAGGCAAGCGCGCCATGTTGGTGGTCACAATGGGCGGTTGGGAATCCCACTACAGTGGCCGAGGGGTGAACGGCGCGTTGGATGACCTGCTATTTCCCATCCAGCATGGGGTGCTTTTCTATCCTGGCTTCACGGTCATGCCGGCCTTCCCAATCTATAAAACCAGCAAGATGGACGCCGCCCGGTTCCAATCCATTTGCACGGCTTATGCCGCTCGTTTGGATACGCTTTTTAGTGATCAACCCTTGCCATTTCGTCGCCAGAATCACGGTGATTATGAAATTCCGGCGTTGACGCTTAAGCCGCATCTTGCAGTTGGTCGTTGTGATCTTGGTATTCATATCAGTGACGGGGAGAGGGTTTGAGGTGAAGCGCGCACAGCAGTCAGTATGCGGGCAGCCCGGGAAAACCGACTTTTTTAACACAATCGGCCAGAAGCGGGCTTTTTGGGCGTTTTGCCATTAGCTTTCTATAATCGAGCTATAGTCGAGTGAATGGCTGCACCACAGCCCTCACTTGAAGGTCGCGAAGTTTTAAAGCCACGTATCCGCAGCGGAGTCTCCGTTTTGATAACGCCTGAGGCCCTCTGTCATTACTTTCCATCCGGCAAATCGGCATAACCGTCTTGCCGCCGACTGAGATTTATCAGCGGTTGCTCAAAAAAGTATTGAACGACAACTTCAGATAAGGAAATCACGATGCGCCTCAAGACCGTTAAGCTCACTCATTTTCGCGGTTATCGCGCGACGACCGTCATTCCTATTGATGAGGCTATGACCGGCATCGTAGGCCGAAACGACTATGGGAAGTCGACTGTTCTCGAAGCCCTGGCCATCTTCTTCGACAGCGTGGATATCAAGCCTGACAAGAGTGATATGAATTGCTTTAGTGTGTCGGAAGGGCATGACCAGTTCGAGATTGCTTGCGAGTTCGATGACCTTCCGGATTCCTTGGTGCTGGATGAGAACGCGCAGACCTCGTTGTCGCAGGAGTTTCTGTTGAACGCAGAGGGCGCCTTAGAAGTGGTCAAAACCTTCAAGGCCAGCACTGGCAAACAGGATCGCACCGCCATTCGCTGTCAACACCCCGCAGACAAAGCGCTCGCCAGCCTGCTGAGTCTGAAAATGACAGAACTGAAAAAACTTGGCGAGCAATTGGGAATCGCTGAACAAGTGGCGGATCAGCGGGTGGCTTCCCAATGGCGACAGGCCATTCGCGATGCCTCCGGAGATGTTGTTTGCCAGGAAACGTTGCTTGATGTCGGCAAAGGCCTGTCGACGGAGGGCAAATCTATCTGGGACAAAATTGAGGCTCTGTTACCCACTTTCGCCCTTTTCAAGGCGGACCGAGAAAGTAGCGACGGTGACGCGGAGGCCAAAAACCCTCTACAACTAGCAGTCAAGGAAGCACAGGCCGCGCTCCAAGAGCAAATCAGCGAGCTTGAGCGGCAAATCGCAAATAGTGTTCTGGATGTCGCCGAACGCACCCTCGACAAGCTTCGGGAAATGGCACCCGAGCTAGCCAACGAGTTGACCCCACGCTTCAAGGAAAAGCCCAAGTGGAGCTTCAACTTTACTTTGGAGGGGGAGAACGGCATTCCCATCAACAAACGCGGTAGCGGCGTGCGTCGCCTTATTCTGCTTAACTTCTTCCGAGCCGAGGCGGAAAAAAATGCACTGTTGGGTAGCCCACGAAACGTGATCTATGCCATTGAAGAACCGGAGACCTCTCAGCACCCTAACTATCAGATGATGCTGATGAAGGCGCTGCTGGAACTCTCCAACCAGACCAATCGGCAGATAATCGTTACCACCCACGTTCCTGCGCTAGCAGGGCTGATTCCCATTGAGGGAATTCGTTACGTAACTAAAGATGAAAACGGCGTCCCAATCGTGAAACTGCCCAATCATGAAGTACTTAAAGAGGCTGCCGAGAGTCTGGGCGTACTTCCCGAGACAGGAATGGAACGGGCAAAAGGCGTCGTGCTGGTGGAAGGCAAGTCCGATGTGATTTTCCTCCGCCATGCATCAAATACCCTCAAGGCTAGTGGCGACCTCCCATCCAGTCTAGAGGACGCTGGCATTATCCCTATCCTGATTGGGGGTTGCGGTAGTGTAAAACACTGGGTCACTCTAAACCTCGCCGACGATCTCGGGCTGCCTTGGTGCGTGTTCCTTGACTCCGATATAGGCGGAAGCCCAGAGCAGGTCGCCGCGATCATAAAACGTAAGCAGGAAGTTGAAGGACGAGGCCGGGCGTTCTACTCGACACGTAAACGGGAGGTCGAAAACTACCTCTGCCCCGACATGATTGATGCTCAAACCGGGATAAGAGTGGTTTTCACCGACACTTGCGATGCCAAAAAAATTATTGGCAAGGCAGTGGGCATCAAAGCCGACGATGTGATCGATAAACTCTGGCCACTGATGACGGCTGAGCAGATCCTCCGTTGCTCTATGTACCGTGATAATGGTGAGGATCGTGCTGAGCTTAAAGAGCTGCTGGAGAGTTTGCTGAAGCTAGTCGCGTGAGTTTCGCAATGGCTAATGCGTGGCCGAGGTCTGCTTTCGGCCAATGGGACACTCTGCCGAGGTCTGCTCCACGAGAAAAGGGGAAAGATTTATTTGCTGGATAATAGTTCCGTTCCCTTATTGCCCCCTTTGTTGTTATTTATATTTCCAGTCCCGGGTACGCTTAGAGGTGTTTCCGGTACGGCAGGCTTGGCGGCAGCTGGTTTTCTCGCAGCAGGTTTTGCGCTTGGTTTGGCTGCTGCTACGGTTGGCTTTTTCGCAGCGGATTTCGCGGTAGGTTTGGCCGCAGCTACCGATGGTTTGCTAGCGGTTGGAGCCGCAGCTTTGGGAGCCAGCGCTAGTGTTGTAATCGGTTGTACGGTGAGTTCTACACCGATCGCAGTCATTAATTTTCTGATGGTTTCAAACCGTGTTTTTGCACCAGACTTCAGCACCTTATAAAGGCTTTCACGATTAACCCCTGCATCCTTGGCGACTTTATTGACACCTTTAGCTTTTGCAACTTCGGCCAGCGCATGAATAAGACCCTCCGTATCATCGGCTTTCATACTTTCAGCCAAATAAGCCGCTATAGCTTCTGGGGTATCGAGAAAGCGCGAAGCCTCGTAACGAGTCGTACCGGTAGTGCCGAGGTTAAGGACCGGCATATCCTCTGGGTTGAATTTGTCGCTCATGTCATTTGCCTCTCAGGGCATCAAGAATCACTTTGGCTCTCTTAATGCCTCGTCTTTGATCTGTTTTATCGCTTCCGCTGAGCATCAAGTACGCTTCGATCCCCGAGCGTACAAAATACACTCTGTACCCCGGTCCGATAAAAACACGCATTTCGCTCACCCCGTCGCCAACCGGTTCGCAATCACCAAAATTGCCATTTCCGGCGCGATCCAGGCGGGCCAAGATGGCCGCTTTTCCTTGAGCGTCCTTCACACTGTCAAGCCAATCCTCAAAATCGGGCGTCTGGTGGATCTCGTATATTTTCTTGTCGATCATAGTCCCATTGTAGCCATATGGCTACTCCTGGCGGGTGGGAGGTTGAGTGCAGATCATGGTTCTTTTCATCAAGCATGGAGCTGATGGTGTCGCTCTGGCTGGCAGTAGGTGTTATTCGCATGATCCAGTTGCACGAAAACGGGCGCATTAGGCGCCCGTCGTTCCATCAGCTTTCGACCTGCGCCTGAAGTCGCCTACCAATTACCTCCAGCAAATCACAGCCATCACGCAACGGAATCACCAGAAGCTGTGCGAAGTCCGAAAGCACCACCGTATCGCTGGTGATTTCAGAACGAAACGCGATGTTTTCCAGTACCTGAGTCACCACGCGGATGCGGTAATCGGCGGTTGCATGCAGGATGTCCAGCGGTGCTTGAGTATCAATGAGGAGGGAAGCAGGGGTGCAGTCGATGCCGGTGATAGGGACGTATCTTTCCATGTTTTAAACTCCAATCGAATAAGGTTTAACCGCTCAATCGTCGCCAAACAATTGGGCGGCAGTTGTACGCAGGTTGGCGAGCCGGGATTGGAGACCGGCAGACCCGAAGGTCTCCCACGCACAACTGCCATAACAGGCAGCCGTGCAAGTGTGCCAAAGCCCTCGCAAAAAACGCAGTACTTTTGCACCCAATCCCTCAGGTCGCCAAACCTGATCGCCGTTTGGGGCGACGAGAATGACTATAGGTTTCATCGATTCTGGCGGACAGGTGAGGGATTCCCACGGTTTTGTAGGAATTGTGACAATTCCGTGTGGAAAGTGCGTATCGACTAATTTCGGGGTTACCAGGCAGGCGGATTACCTGGGTTTCAACAGTTTCCTTCCCAAGCACGGCCCCAAGTTTTCAGTCTGAAAAAAACACCTTCAGCCCGCCTCTCTTGAAATCGGCGAAGCCCCGAACGCCTCCCGCAACCTTTCAATCACCTGGCTGATAGAAGGCCCTTGGATCGCTGGCGGCGTCGGGCTCTCACCAAACTCACGCCATATGTATAACGTCAGTTCCGCGCCATCGGTCAATGTCTGGATGTTCTCTTGAGTGCCAAAGGTCTCCAGCAGCCTGTACCGCGAATCTTTCCAGAACAGCTCCTCGACCCAGTCGTACACCGGGATGAAATGGAAATGGATGGGGTAGCGGGGATCGTGGCCGAAGCGGCTGATGTAAAGCCATTTGGGGTTCAGTTGTGTTTCAAGAACGCTCTGGATGTTTGCCATCAGGCCACCCAGTTCTGCGAGTGCAGGTTCGGGCAATTGGGCCAGGGAGTTAACGTGATGCTTGGACCCGAGCATGAGGTAGCCGGGCAGGGCGGAGGCCAGGTGGTGGTTGACTAGCCAGTGGGTGGTTTCGTGGAGGATGAAGTGTGGGGCTAATTTCAAAGCTGACTCCCTGTTAATTTGAAATCTTCGTTTATCAGGATGATCGGGTATTGGGTCTGCTTCGCAGCCCAGCGGGAGCAAGCTCCCTCGCCACAAGGGGCAGTGCTGAAACTAGCTTTCGAACTCCGTTTGCAGCATCGTCAAAAATGCCTCTCTGGCAGGATGCCGGCCGGCGTTTTCATGCCAGTAAAAAAGGTTATCGATCCCCGCCAACTCCGCAAACTCATACCCCGTCCAACCCGCCCCCTGGCGGTATTGCTCATAGATCCCCCGGGGCACCAGCGACACGCCGGCACCGGCGCTGACACACCCAACAATGGCGCCATAACTGGCGATGCTGGTGATCGGTTGCACTTGGTCATGACGCAGCAACCACTGTTCCAGCGCCAAGCGGTACGGACAGCCCGTGGGCCACATGAAGATCGCCTTGCCTTGCAGATCGGCGGCGCTGCGCAACGGGCCGTGGGATTCGGAGGCGATGAGCACCAGGTCTTCGCGGTACATCACGGCTCGCTTGAGTCCAGGCCGTTCGATGTCCACCGCTACGATCACGCCATCAAGTCGGTGATGCTGGATATCGTCCAGCAACTGCGCCCAGGTGCCGGTGCTCAGTTCCAGTGACACTTGCGGATACTGCGCGTGGTATTTGGCGAGCAACTGGGGCAGACGCCCCGTGGCGCTGGACTCGATTGCGCCGATGCGCAGTGGGCCACTCGGGGCGCGGGTGGGGGCGACTGCGCGGCGGGCTTCTTCCGTCAGGCTCAGGATTTTGGTCGCGTACTCCAGAAACACTTCGCCCGCCGGGCTGACCCGCAGCCCGCGCCCTTCGCGGAAAAACATCGGCGTGCCGAGTTCCCGTTCCAGGGCCTTTAGGCGTGCGGTGATGTTGGACGGCACGCAGTGCAGCACTTCGGCGGCGCGGGCGATGCTGCCGGTGTCGCAGACCGTCTTGAGCATGCGCAGTTGGGACAGTTCCATGGCTCACCAAAAGTGAATGGTTGTTCGAGTTTAAGTCACTTGTGCTGAGGTGGGGTGGTTTCGATACTTCGAGGCAAATCGGCCAGTGAGCAGGAACTCTAGATGGAAACGCGTTTTGCGCTGGTTGAAGGTTCCTCCGGCAAAACCGGTGTGAAGGTTTTCCTTGCGACGCTGTTGGTGATCGTTTGCTGGGCCTATTCGCCGATTGGTATCCGCATTGGCTTGCAGGCTTATGAGCCGGGTCAGTTGGCGTTGATGCGGTTTCTCATCGCTTCGGTGTTCATGGCCCTTGTGGCGATGGTGAAGGGTATTTCCTGGCCACGTCTCAGGGATTTGCCGTTGCTGGCGGTGTTGGGTTTCTTTGCCGTCAGCCTGCACCACATCGCCCTCAATTACGGTCAGCGGGGCGTAAGCGCCGGGGCGGCCAGTGTGCTGGCCCAGTCCACGCCTTTGTTCAGTACGTTGCTGGCGCATTTTGTCTTCAAGGACAGGGTCAGGGGTTGGCAATGGGCGTGTGTGCTGTGCGGCTTGCTTGGCGCAGGCGTGGTGGTCGCGGGGGATCGTGGCTTGGGTGACATGGACGCCCATGGGCTATTGATCCTGTTGGCGGCGCTGTCCTGGAGTGTGTATTTCGCTTTGCAGAAGCACCATGCCCATCGTTATGACGGTTTGACCGTGGTTTGCTACACCGTTTGGTCGGGCACGATCCTGTTGTTCATTTTTGCGCCGGGGATGTTGAGCGCGGCGCGACAGGCTTCGGCTTCGGTGAATCTGGCGGTGTTGATTCTCGGTATTTTTCCCAGTGCGTTGGCGTACCTTGCTTGGGCTTACGTGTTGGTGCACAGCAACGTGAGCCGCGCTTCCATGGCGCTTTACCTGATACCGCCTACGGCGATGTTGATGGCTTCTTTGGTGCTGGCTGAGCGCCCGTCAGCGATGGTTATTGTGGGGGCGGTGATTGTATTGATGAGTGTATTGGCGTTGAGGCTTGAGCCGGGGAGTGGGGCAAAAGTCGGTTGATTCCGTTGTGGATGTAGGCCATGAGGTTGGGTGTTGTCGCACACGGAATGTCACGGAGCACCGTCCTACGGATAGGCGACCGCTTTGGGATAAATCACAGAAGTCTCTGACAACTTTTTAGGGTTGGCCTTCGGAAGTACCGCACTTACGATCTGGCGTTGTCTCGGTGCTCCGTGTGGCATCCGGCACGCTCAGTTTTGTTTTATATCGTGAGGACAGATCGATGCCTGAAACCCTATACGTCAAGGCCAACGAACTGAGTTGCCGCTATCGCGACATTTGGCGCTATGATTGCGTCAAATGTCGTACGGAGGTCAATGTTATGTCCCTAGCGAAGCAAGCAGACAAGCCGGCTGTGAAATCCGCCGGAAAAACTGGTATGGAGGCAAGGATAACCAGAAAGCCTACGGAGGTGCTGTTGCATGGCCGTAAAGGTGATGAGCGTTTGCTGATTATCCGGTATGCGCAGGAAGGCTTTTACCTGAGCGACGTCAAGGACATGCTTTCTACGTCCACTCTGTACATGGAGCAGGATCTGGTTCAACGCATTACCGGGAGATCCGTCAGGACCGTCCAGCGTCTGGCGAAGGAGACCAAGCCAATACGCCTGAACCAGCAGCAGAGTACGGTTGCCTTTCAGTATGCTCAGACCCTGGAGCACGCCACCAACGTCTTTGGCAGCCAGCAACTGGCTGAGGACTGGTTGAAGAAACCCTGCAAGTACCTGGACGGTTACGTGCCATTGGAACTGATCGACAACTCGCTGGGCTTCCAGGCGGTGGAGGATTACCTGAACCGGATTGAACATGGGGTTTATCAATGAATCCTTTGCCCTGGGACGGACGATGGCACGCTTGGCGCCTTGACCGGGAGGTCTACAAGGATACATGGGACAGCGGCATCGGGGCGCAACGAACCGGTGGCCGTTGGAATCCGCCCGGACGGCGGGTTATCTACGCTTCGGCTGACCCGTCCACGGCCATTTTGGAAGTAGCGGCCCACCTGGGATTCGACGCGTTGGACAGGGTGCCTTACTTACTGACATGTTTTGAGGTGCTGGATCCGGCGCTCATCAAAGTGATTCAGGTCGAAGACGTGCCAAACCCCAACTGGCTCATTCCGGCTCGACCGTCGCCTAATCAGCAGCAGTTTGCTGACGAACTGCTGGCGCAGCATCCCTTTGTATTGATTCCTTCGGCGGTGACTCGACATTCCTGGAATCTACTAGTGAGCTGCGATTTGGCGGCGGATCAGTTCAGGCTTGTCTCGCAGGAAAGGTTTGGCCTGGATACTCGATTGGTTAAGTGAAGGTAAAGGTTGTGTTTCACGCCTACAGTTTCTTCCACCGACGTCCATAGGTCGTGCGGTAGGTTCCCCCAGTGACGCAGCACCCACCGGCCCCAAACGCCATACGCCCCAGCTCAACCGTAACCCCATCCTCTCCATTACTCAGCGACTGCCGCGAACAACTGGTGAAAAAAGGGTAGGGCTCCGTTTCCAGCACCACGGTCCAGGTCAGGTCTTTCGCAGACTGGCCCTCGATCTTGTAAACCGCACAATCGTGAACAACCAGATGAGCCAACTGCCCTGCAAGCAGTCCCTTGAAAACGAGCTCAGGCGGCGCGTCGAGCAGGGCGGTTTTTAGCGTGTCCGGCTCTGAGCCGTACTCGCAAGCCGTTAGCGTGCACATGGCGAGAACCAGGCACGCTTGCCAGGCACGGGGTCGCATTACTTCTTGACCGGGTAATCCTCCCCCCACATCCGCACCGTGCTGACCGCCTCGTTCATGCCTTCGAACACGAATTTCTGGCGCACGGCGGTCTTCGGCGGGATGGTGACTTCGTCCGGGTTGTCCAGGCCGGTGAGGCGGTTGGAGTAGCCCGCCTGGTCAATGGCCAGCAGCACGCCGGTCTGGCCGAGGTTGACCACGCGCAGTTGGGTGTCGGTGCTGTTCTTGAAACCGAGGGTAATGCTGACGTTTTCGTCGCTGGGTTCGAGCTTCAACACTTCAACGGCGATGCGGTCTTTCATTTGTTCGCCGGAGGAAATGATCGCGGCGCCATCGGTGCCTTGGGCTGATTCGCGGCCATCGAGCACACCTTCGCTGACGCCGCCCAACAGGTTCTTGCCGGCGGTAATGAACGTTGAAACAGCGGCTTTGGTCGAGTCCTTGATGAGGCTGCCGTCGGTTGGCTCGCCTTCGGCAAAGCACAGGGAGCTGAGCAGGAGGCTGGAGACGAAGAGGGTGGTGCGTGACGGCAGAAAAGTCATACCTGGATCCTTGAGGGTGGCCTGCGACATCGCCTCTCAGAAGGGCGAGCGGCAATCATAGCCGTGATCGAGGACCGTTAGCGATTTACCTGCTTGAGTTTTCGGTCGTGCGCGGCGGCCCAGTCTCGGGTTAATCGCATTGAGCGAGTCCTGTGCTGGCCTGGGGTGCGCGTCTGATCCGTACTTTCCTGCCTCAGGTGCCTCTGTAACGCGCCCAGTCCCCACCCCAGAATAACCACCCGTTGGCCTATCGGACGGCCCGTGTACTGCAATTTCTTGATTCGGGAGTGCTCATGGCGAAGATGGCAATTTTTTTAGGTGGGTTTTTGGCACTGACGCTTTTGATCGGCGTACTGGCGACGATTTCGCCGGTATAGGCAAGGTGGTTGGCGCTTTTTCCGGGCGACGACGTGACGATTTCATTGAACACTGCGGTGCCCATAACGACTAATCCCCAACAGGCCACTTGATTTGCGCAAGGGATCAGGCGGCGTTTGACCTGGCGCGGCTCCATCACTCATGCGCAGCCGCAGGATTTCAAGGGTGGGGCGATGATTGAGGGTTTCGAGGCGTTTTTCACGGGGTACATGATTCTAGGTATTTCACTGGCTAGCTGGATCTTTGCATGTTGTGCAGCTGTGCTCAGCTACGTGCTCGCGAAAACCGCGATCCGGTTTGTGTTCAGGAGAATCCAGGCAAGGGCGAAGGCGGGCAATGGTCATCTCAGCTACATTGCCAGCCAAGTGCTCTCAGCGACCAGTAACACGCTGCTGTTATTGGCGTCGATTCTGGTCGGTATAGGCATCCTTGATTTGCCTGAACGTTGGCTCAGTCGCGTTAGCAGCCTTTGGTTCGTGGTGGCGGCGTTGCAGGTCGGCTTATGGACGAACCGAGCGTTGGCGCTGTTGCTGCATCGCTATTTCTCGGTCCATGGTGCGAACGGGACATTCCAGGCAAGTGCGTTGGCGACCCTGAGCCTGTGGGGCGCAAGGGTGCTCCTGTGGGCGGTGATCTTGCTCGCGATGCTCTCGAACGTTGGCGTTAACATCACGGCCTTCGTGGCGAGCCTTGGTGTCGGTGGTATCGCCGTGGCACTGGCGGTCCAGAATATTCTTGGCGATGTGTTCGCCTCGCTGTCGATCGCCGTTGACAAGCCATTCGAGGTGGGCGACTTCATCGTGGTGGGTTCGCTCGCCGGTACGGTGGAGCACGTTGGCCTGAAAACCACCCGGATACGAAGCCTGGGGGGCGAGCAAATTGTCATGGCCAACGCCGATATGATCGGCAGCACCATCCAGAACTACAAGCGGCTGCAGGAGCGTCGGATCGTCTTCGAGTTTCGCCTGACTTATGAATGTTCCACCGAACAGATCAGGCAGATCACGCAACGGGTTGAAGCGATCATCAGGAATGAAGACAAAGCCCGGTTCGACCGGTGTCATTTCAGAAGTTTTGGCGAGAGCGCCCTTGAATTCGAGACGGTGTATATCGTTCTGGACGCCAGTTACAACGTCTATATGGACGTCCAGCAACGGATCAACCTGGCGATAATGGAAGCGGTTGCAGAGCTCGACACGCAGTTTGCGTTCCCGTCACGCATGGTCCATGTCGCTTCATTGCCCGAGTCTGCGGCACTGCGCCCGGTCACACAGCGTTCGTCGCGTGCCGGGCATGCTTGAGGTCACTGCTGATGCATGGGGCGCCTACGATCTTTGATGCTTTGGTGTAAGAATTAAAAGATCGCAGCCTCGCTTCGCTCGACAGCTCCTACAGGGGGCTTAGGGGCTGTTATCGATGCAAGATCACCTGGGCAATCTCCTGCAACCCCATCACCCGTTGCGCAGCATTGAGCTTGATCGCTTCCTTGGGCATGCCGAAGACCACGCAGCTGGCTTCGTCCTGGGCCACGGTGCTGGCGCCGGCGTCGAGCATTTCCTTCAGGCCGCGGGCGCCGTCGTCGCCCATGCCGGTCATGATGATGCCGGTGGCGTTGCGGCCGGCGAACTTGGCCACGGAGCGAAACAGTACGTCTACCGAGGGCCGATGGCGGTTGACCAGCGGGCCGTCCACCACTTGCACGTGATAGAACGCGCCGCTGCGAGTCACCATCATGTGTTTGCCGCCCGGTGCGATGAGCGCCAGGCCCGGGTGGATACGGTCGTTGTTGCGGGCTTCGCGCACTTCGATCTGGCACAGGCTGTTGAGCCGGGCCGCGAACGAAGCGGTGAATTTTTCCGGCATGTGCTGGACGATGACGATGCCCGGGCTCACGCGCGGCAGGGCGGTGAGCACCGCTTCCAGGGCCTGGGTGCCGCCGGTGGACGTGCCGAGGGCGACGATGCGCTCGGTGGTCTGGGCCATGGCGTGGCCGTTGGCGGCGGGCAGCATGGCGTCTGCCGTGAGTTTGGTCGCTGGCGTCAACGCCGCCGGGGCCGGGCGCTTGCCCAGGTTGCGCACGTTGACCTGGGCCGCGGCGCGGATCGCCGAGACCAGTTCCGGCGCTGATTCCAACAGAAAATTTTTCAAGCCGGTGGTGGGCTTGGTGATGATTTCCACCGCGCCAGCCGCCATCGCTTGCAAGGTGGTTTCCGCGCCCCGGGGCGTCAGGGACGAGCAGATAACCACCGGCGTGGGCCGCTCGCTCATGATTTTTTTCAGGAAGGTGATGCCGTCCATGCGCGGCATTTCCACGTCCAGCACGATCACGTCGGGCCACTCCTTGGCCAGTTTGTCCATGGCGAAAATCGGGTCGGACGCCGCGCCCATGACGTGGATGTCCGGCGTGTCGCTGAGGATCGCCAGCAACACCTGGCGAACCACGGCAGAGTCATCCACCAGCAGTACATTGATCTTTTTTGACATGGTCAGTGCCGGGTCCTTATGGGTTGGTGCCTGACCCACACATCACCGCTGCACAGGTCGAAGATGATGCTGCGGTGGCCGGTGCTGCCCATGTCCTGGGCGATGAGATCGAGGCGATAGAGGGCGGCCATCTCCAGCGCGGCGTTGACGTTCAGCCGCGCCACATCGCCGTAGGGCACATGGCGCTGCAGCTCGGGGAACATCTCGCCGCCGCCGAACAGCTTGAGTTGGTAATCCTCTGGGTCGGTGTGGTGCGCCCGGGCCTGGAGGATGAACAGTTCGATGGCCTCGTCTGCGTAGAGGCCGTTCAGTGCGGTGGAGCAGCGCACCCGACTGGGCAACATGAAGTGGCACATGCCGCCGATCCGGCGCTCGGGATGCCACAGCGTGATCGCCACGCAAGAGCCGAGGATCGTGCGCAGGCGGGTCGGGCAGGTGGCGAAGCGAAATTCCCCCGGCGCCAGGTACACCTCGGCCACGTCCCTGATGGCGGCGCTCATGGTTTGCGGTAGATCGAGGGCGCCACCAGTTTCAACGCATCGGACACACCGTTGAGGCTTTCCGAGTGGCTGACGATGAAGTACCCGCCGGGCTTGAGCCGCGGCAGCAGGCGGGCAACCACTTTGCTTTTGGTGGGCTGGTCGAAATAGATCATGACGTTGCGCAGGAAGATCACGTCGAACTCTCCCAGCTCCGGCAAGGTGTCGTTGAGGTTGACCTGGATGAAGTTGACTCGGCTGCGCAACGCCCGGTCGATGAGGAACGTGCCTTGCTGGCTGCCGGTGCCCTTGAGGCAGTATTTCACCAGCAACGGCTGGGGCAGGGTGCGGGCGCGTTCCATCGGGTAATGTCCGGCGCGCGCCTTGGCCAGCACCTGGCTGCTGATGTCCGAACCGATGACTTCCCAAGGCGTGGTGCCCAGCCCTTCGGCGAGGGTCATGGCCAGGCTGTAGGGTTCTTCTCCCGATGAGCTGGCCGCGCTCCACAGGCGGAAGGTCTTGCCGGGCGTGGCGTGGGGCAGTACGTGTTGACGCAGGAAGTCGAAATGCTTGGGCTCGCGGAAAAAATAGGTCTCGTTGGTCGTCAGCAGGTCCAGCGCCACCTGCAATTCATCGGTGCGCTGGCCGTTCATGATCAGCTTGAAATACTCGCCGTAGCTGTCCAGCCCATAGTGCTTGAGGCGCTTGAACAAACGCCCGGCCACCAGGGCTTTCTTGGCCTCGGACAAGCTGATGCCGGCGGCTTGGTACAGCCAGGACTGGAACTGGCCGAACTCTCGGTCGGTGAGCGCCTGAGCGTTCAGCGTGCGTTCCTTGCAGGTATCGGCGTTCACGGGGCATCCACTTCCAGCGCGTTCGGGCTGGCTTCGGCGAGTTGGGACATTTCGTCGATGGACAGCACGCGGTCCACCTCCAGCACGATGACGAACTTGCCATCGACCTTGGCCATGCCACTGATGAAGTCGGCACGGATCTTCGCACCGAAGCTCGGTGGCGGTTCGATCTGCGAGGCCGGGATTTCCAGCACCGCCGACACCGTGTCCACCAGCAAGCCGATGTCCTGGGCGAGGCCGTCGGCGCTGGACGCTTCGATGATCACCACGCACGAACGCCGGCTGATCGCCGAATTCGGCCGGCCGAAACGGGCCGACAAATCCACCACCGGCACCACCGCGCCCCGCAGGTTGATCACCCCGCGCACGAAGGCCGGCATCATCGGCACCACGGTGAGGTTGCCGTACTCGATGATTTCCTTGATGCACAGGATGCCGATGGCAAACATCTCCGTGCCGAGCATGAACGTCAGGTATTGCGCTTCTTCCTCGACCGCGAGGGCGGTTTGACGTGTGGTCGCGATGGCGCCCATTGCCTTTTCTCCTTTAAGCAAACCTGTGGAACCGGGCCATCAGAACCGGGTGAACTCGGATTCGTCCGGGGCGCTGGCCATGTTGTAGGCAAATGCCTTGGGCATGACCGGTGCCGGAGTCCGGGCCGGTTTGCGGCTGGACGGGCCGGGGGTGTTGTCGATCCGAGCGACCTGGACGGCGGATTTGGGCGGCGTGTCCAAGGTGAAGAAACTCATGGCCTGTTGCAGTTGTTCGGCCTGGCTGCTCATTTCCTCGGCGGTGGCGGCCAGTTCTTCGCTGCTGGAGGCGTTTTGCTGGGTCACCTGGTTGAGCTGGGTCATGGCGGTATTGATCTGCGCCACGCCGGCAGCCTGTTCTTCGGAGGCGGCGCTGATTTCCTGCACCAGGTCCGAAGTCTTGTTGATCGAGGGGACCATCTCGTTGAGCAGGTTCCCGGCCTTCTCGGCCATATCGACGCTGCTGGACGACAGCTCGCCGATTTCCTGGGCGGCCACCTGGCTGCGTTCGGCCAGCTTGCGCACTTCGGCGGCGACCACCGCGAAGCCTTTGCCATGTTCGCCGGCACGGGCGGCTTCGATGGCGGCGTTGAGCGCCAGCAGGTTGGTCTGGTAGGCGATGTCGTCGATGATGCTGATGCGCTGGGCGATTTTCTTCATCGCCACCACGGTCTGCTGCACCGACTCGCCGCCGTCGGTGGCTTCCTTGGCGGCCTTGCTGGCCATGCCGTCAGTCACCTTGGCGTTTTCGGTGTTCTGGTTGATGCTGGCGCTCATCTGTTCGATGGAGGCACTGGTTTCCTCGACGCTGGCCGCCTGTTCGCTGGTGGCCTGGCTCATCGACTGCGCGGTGGCGCTGACTTCTTCGGAGGCGCTGGCCAGGTTGTCCGCGGCGTTACGCACTTCGCCGATGATGTGCGAGAGCTTGCCGACCATGTTCTGCATGGCGTTGAGCACCATGCCGGTTTCGTCCTTGGAGCCGCCTTCGATTTTTGCGTTCAGGTTGCCTTCGGCCAATTGTTCGGCAACGACGGCGGCCTGTTTCAGCGGCCTGGAGATGATGCGCGAAATGAACAGTGCCAGGCCCACGCCCACCAGCAGGGCGGCAACCAGCACGGCGATGATCGACAGGCGTGCGTTTTCATACAGCTGGGTGCCGTGAGCACTGGCGACGTCAGCGCCAGCCGCGTTGAGCTCGACCAGTTTTTGCAGGTCGCCGGTCACCAGGTCGAACCGACGCTTGGACTCGCCCTTGAGCATCGCATTGGCCTGCTCGGTCAGGTTCTGCCGCGACAATGCGAGCAGGTCTTTGCTGATCGCCAGATAGGCGGCCCAGTCGTTGCGGGTGGTGTCGAATATCTGCCGATCTTCAGCGCTGGAGAGCAGTTTCTCGTAGGTGTCCAATCGCGTGTCGAAGGCCTTCTTGGCTTCCTCGGCTTCTTGCTCGAGGGTGACGCGCTCCTGTTCGGAGTCGGCGACAATATGGCGGTTTTCCTTGAGGCGATAGCTCGCCGCATAGAAGCGCATGCCCGAGGCGGCGCGCATGGACGGCATCCAGTTTTCACGGATGTCGAGGGCGGTGTGGTTCACCTGGCCCAGTTGAATGATCGAGAACACCCCCATGACGGCGGTCAGCGCCAGCACCACAAGAAATGAAGTGATCAGTTTGGTGGCGATTCTAAGGTCGTAGAACCATTTCATTGGGAAGTACCTCTCCATGGAGTTGCTAAAAGCGTCAGCGAGCGTTGGCTTGTTGTAATTGAGTCGGGTTGAAGCGGTTTTCGGCCTGGGCGATCTGCGTGAGCAGGGCCGGTACGTCGAGAATCAACGCCACGGCGCCACTGCCCAGGATGGTCGAGCCACTGATGCCGCGAAGGGCGCCAAACAGCTTGCCCAGCGGCTTGATCACGGTCTGGAATTCACCGAGCAAGTCATCCACCACCAGCCCGGCCTTGAGTTCGGCGTAGCGCACCACCACCACGTTCTGCCGACGCGCGGGCGGGCCTTCATGGTTGAAGTGATCGCGCAGGTAGACCAGGGGCAGCACCTCGCCACGCAGGTCGAGGTAGCCTTGTTCGCGGCTGGCGAGCCCATCGTCTTCGCTCAGTTCGATGCATTCCTGGACCATGTCCAGCGGAATGACATAGGTCGACTGACCGATGCCCACCAGGAATCCATTGATGATCGCCAGGGTCAGCGGCAGGCGGATGCGCACCACGGTGCCCTTGCCGGTTTGGCTGTCGAGGTCGACGGTGCCGCGCAGCAGGGTGATGTTGCGCTTGACCACGTCCATGCCCACGCCACGCCCCGAGAGGTTGGTCACGGCCTGGGCGGTGGAGAAGCCGGGTTCGAAAATCAGGTTGTAGATCTCCTGGTCGGTGGGGCTGGCGCCCTGGGGCACCAGGCCACGTTCCTGGGCTTTTTCCAGGATCCGGTCACGGTTCAGGCCGGCGCCGTCGTCGGCAATTTCCAGCACGATGCTGCCGGAGTCGTGGTACGCGTTGAGGTGCAGGTGCCCCTTGGCCGGTTTGCCGGCGGCCAGGCGGGCCTCGGCGGTTTCGATGCCGTGGTCCATGGCGTTGCGCAGCAGGTGCATGAGCGGGTCGCCGATTTTTTCCACCACGGTCTTGTCCAGCTCGGTCTCGGCGCCGCTGATGATCAGGTCGATGTCCTTGCCCAGTTCCTGGCTGACATCGCGCACCACCCGACGGAAGCGATTGAAGGTTTCGCCGATGGGGATCATGCGCAGGCGCAGGGCGCCGTCGAGGATTTCTTCCACCAGCCCGGAGACTGATGAAGTGGCTTCCTGCAACGGGTCGTTGTGGCAGGTGCGGGCCAGCAGGCTCGCACCGGCGCTGGCGATGACCAGTTCGCCCACCAGGTTGATCAACTCGTCGAGCTTGTCGGCATTGACCCGCACGTAGGTGCCGTCCTTGCCCTTGCTGTCGCTGGTCACCGGCTGTTTGTCGGTGGCGATCTGGGCGGGCATGCGCGGCGTCTTGCGCTGGTCGCCGAGCAATTCGCCGGTGGCGACCAACGCGGTGTTTTCCTCGGGCGGCTCCGGCGAGGTCGTGACCAGGCCAGTGTTTCCCTGTGGCGCGGCGGCGTCATCAATGGCAACGATCTCGATTTCGCAGTCTTCCCGGACGAAGTCGAACACTTCGTTGATCGCGCCGTGACTGGCGGCCGAGCGAAACGCGATGTCGAAGCCCAGGTAGCAGGACTCGGCGTCCCAGGCTTCGGCGGCGGGCAGGGCATCGGTCAGGGTGGCGATGTCGACGATTTCACCCAGGGTTTGCAGGTAGCGCAGGAACGACAGCGGGTCCATGCCGTTGCGGAACACGTCCTGGCCGAAGCGCAGGGAGATGTGCCAGAGGCGCGTTTCGCCGGGTTCACTGTGGCGGGTTTCAGGGGCTGGCGTCGGGGCCGCGGCGGGCGAGGGTGCCTGGTACTCCTGCAGGATCTGGCACAGCTCCACTTCCCGTTGCAGGGCCGGCGGCGGCAGCGTTCCGCCCTGGCTGGCGGCCACGTTGATCAGTTCCAGCATGTGATCGCTGGACTTGAGCAGCACCGCGATCAGGCCGGCGTCCACCTCGACGCTGCCGTTGCGCAGGCGATCGAGCACGTCTTCGACGATGTGGGTGAAACTGACGATCGGTTCCAGGCCGAACAGCCCGGCCGAGCCCTTGATCGTATGGGCCGCCCGGAAGATCGCACCAATGGCGTCATCGTCACCAGGGTCGGTTTCCAGGTGCAGCAGCGACTCTTCCATCGCCTGCAACTGTTCCCGTGCCTCGACGATGAAGGTCTGTTGTGCCTGATCGAGATTGATGCTCACGCTCATATCCTTTGTCGTGTCCGACGTATTGCAGTCCTAGGCAACCAGGTTGCACAGGGCAAGTGTTTCCGTAACGGCCTTGCTTTGGCCGGTCAGGCTCAGTTGAGTCCCGGCCTTGGAGGCCTCGCGCTGCACCATTAGCAGCAGTTGCAGGCCGGCGCCGTCCATCTCGGTGATCTGCGAGAGATCCAGGGCCATCCGCGGTGTTGCGCCCAGGTGCGGCAACCATTGCGCGGCCAGTTCGGCCGCGGTGTAGATCGTCAGCTCGCCGTCGATGTGCACCTGGGCGGTGTCATCGGTTGTTTCGTAGTGCAACGGCATCTAAGCCTCCGGCCATCAAGGAAGAATCAGCTTGGAGACCGCCGCCAGCATCTGCGCCGGCTGGAACGGCTTGACCACCCAGGCTTTGGCCCCAGCAGCCTGGCCTTCCTGTTTCTTCGATTCCTGGGATTCGGTGGTGAGCATGATGATCGGCGTGAACTTGTAGCTGGCCAGCTTCTTGACCTCCTTGACGAAGGTGATGCCGTCCATGTTGGGCATGTTCACGTCGCTGATGATCAGGTGCACTTTCTGGCCGTTGAGCTTGCCCAGGGCGTCCCTGCCATCGCTGGCTTCGATCACGTCATAGCCGGCACTTTTCAACGCGATGCCGACCACCTGCCGAACGCTCGCGGAGTCGTCGACAACCAATACACTTTTAGCCATGAACGGCTCTCCTAAAAGAAGGTTATTTCCTGTGAAGTCTGTTGCGCGCTTGAGTCGCCGTGGTGATTGCGGCGTTGCTCGTCGGTGGCGTAAGTGGTTTCCATGCGCGCCAGCCATTGGCGGGCGTCGATGGAGACGGCCTGTTCGGGCGACTGACTGGCCTGCTGCAGGTGCACATGCAGGTCCTCGATGTTGTCGCGCACGTGGCTGAGGATCTGGCTGACCCGGTCCTGGAATTGCAGGCTGACCAGCACCTCGGTGAGCTCATCGCGAATGCCGAAGCTTTCCCGTTGCAGCATGTCGGCCGAGTCGGCCAGCCGGCCAGTGACACTCTTGAAGCGCTCCAGCACCTGCTGGATGCTCTGCTCGGAGGCGCTGACGGAATGGCTGTCCTGGTCGGCACCGCTGGACGCGGCATGGACCAGCTGGGTGATGGCGGTGTTGATGATGTCGACCTTGGCCGACATCTGCTGGCCGGTCTCGCTGGACTTGCTCGAAAGACTGCGCACGGCGTCGGCCACCACGGCAAAGCCACGCCCGGCTTCGCCGGCACGGGCGGCTTCAATGGCGGCGTTGAGGGCCAGCAGGTTGGTCTGCGCGGCAATCGCTGCGACGTCGGCGGCCATGGTCCGCAGTTCGCCGGTATAGGCCGTCAGGTTGCGCACCTGGGCCAGGGTTTCGTCGCGGCTGGCCTGGGTGGCTTTAAGGGAATCGATGACCTTGACCAGTTCGCCTTCGCTCTGGGCCAGCACCTGCACGGCGCCGCCGCTGCTCTGCCCGGCCAGTTCACCGGCGGCCAGTTGCGAGGCTTGCACGGTGTCTTCCAGGCGTGACGAAATGCCGGTGAAGCGGCTGGTCAGGGAGACGATCGCGGTTTCGGTCTGCTGCCGGGAGCTTTCGACTTGCTTGGCCCAGATCGGCATGGCACCGAGAATGACTTCGTTGAATTGTGCGTGGGTTTTATGAGCCTGGTGCTCGCTGCCTTGCAGATCGTGGTCGGCCATGGCGGCGGCGAGGGCGCTGTCGAGCTGCTGGCGTTGCGAGCGTGCAGCCCACACGCCAACCCCGGCGCCCAAGGCCAGGATCGCCACGCTCAAGCCAATGTTCGATGCACTCGCGCCATTGAGCGCGAGCACGCCAACGCTCGCGGCAATGGCCACCAGCACGGCACTCCAGAGGATGCGCGGTTGTGGTTGGGAAAGGGAATGACCGTGAGAATACGACGTCATGGTTCGGTCCTTGAACAGTGTTGCGGACAGGTTATTTGCGAATAACTGGTTATCTGCGACCCTTACTCGGACTTTAAGACCGGCTGTCCGATTCCGATATTGCCGTAGGCATTGGCCTACCCAGTACGTGGCACTGTGCCTTCAGATTAGACGCTGTCTGGGAAATGTCGAATGGCCCCGACGAAGGTATAAGCCGCGTGGCGGGAAGTACGCGCAGAGGGGCTTTTGTGGCGAGGGAGCTTGCTCAAGGGGCCTTTGTGGCGAGGGAGCTTGCTCCCGCTGGAGCGCGAAGCGGTCCCAAAAGCGGCTGGCGAGGTCAGCCTGATATACGGCGTGTCCAGGTTTCGGGGCCGCTGCGCAGCCCAGCGGGAGCAAGCTCCCTCGCCACAAGAGCCACAAGAGCAGCCTGCGCCGAATCTTCTGAAACGAGTTGTATGGATTGAGCTAAATTACCGGCACCCGGATTTTCAAACCTGCCATCAGAGTCCTCATGCCCACCCAGCCTCTTTGGAAAACCTATCTCCTGTTCCTGCTTCCCATGGTCCTGTCCAACTTCCTGCAGTCCATGTCCGGCACGCTCAACAGCATCTACATCGGCCAGATGCTGGGGACCCAGGCGTTGGCAGCGGTGTCGGGCATGTTTCCCATCGTGTTTTTCTTTATCGCCTTGGTGATCGGCCTGGGCGCGGGGGCCGGGGTGTTGATCGGGCAGGCCTATGGCGCCGGCGAAACCGGCAAGGTGAAGGCCATTGCCGGGGCGACCTTATTGCTGGGGGCGATCATCGGCCTGGCGGCGGCGGTGCTTGGCAGTGTCTTTGCGCGAGAGGCGTTGCAGGGGCTCGGCACGCCGGCCGACGTGCTGGAGGACGCCGTTTCCTATGCCCGGGTCATGCTGTGGATCTTGCCGATGTTGCTGGTATTCGTGCTGTTCACCCAACTGCTGCGCGGGGTCAGCGATACGGTGTCACCGATGTTGGCGCTGCTGGTGTCCACCAGTGTCGGGCTGCTGCTCACGCCGGCGTTGATTCGCGGCTGGCTGGGTTTGCCGCAAATGGGCATCCAGAGCGCGGCATGGGCGGGGCTGGTGGGGACGACGTCGGCGATGCTGATGCTGGCGTGGCGCCTGAATCGTCGCGAGCATGCCCTGGCGCCGGACCGTGCGTTGTTCGCCGCGATGCGCCTGGACAAGGACATCCTTGGCAAAGTGCTGCGCATTGGCCTGCCCACAGGGTTGCAGATGGTGGTGATCTCGTTGTCGGAGTTGGTGATCCTCGCGCTGGTCAATCGCCACGGTTCCGAGGCCACGGCGGCCTACGGCGCGGTGACGCAGATCGTCAACTACGTGCAGTTTCCGGCGCTGTCGATTGCCATCACCGCCTCGATCCTCGGCGCCCAGGCCATTGGCGCCGGACGCCTGGAGCGCCTGGGGCCGATCCTGCGCACGGGGCTGGCGATCAACCTCTGGCTCACCGGTGGGCTGGTGCTGCTGGGCTATCTGTTGTCCCACTGGCTGTTGGGGCTGTTCATCACTGACCCGGCGGCGCGGATCCAGGCCGAGCACCTGCTGCATATCATGCTTTGGAGCTTGCTGGTGTTCGGTTTCCAGGCAATCGTCGGCGGCATCATGCGCGCCAGCGGCACGGTGCTGGCGCCGGTCGCCATTTCGATCTTCTGCATCGTCGCCGTGCAAGTGCCGGCGGCGTATCTGCTGGACGCCCGCTTCGGGTTGCAAGGGGTGTGGATGGCGTTCCCGGTGGCTTACCTGAGCATGCTGCTGTTGCAGACGTTGTACTACAAGCGGGTGTGGCAGCATCAGCCGATCGAGCGCCTGGTGTAGCCGATCCAGCACCGGACCCTGTGGGAGCGAGCTTGCTCGCGATAGCGTCGGCACATTCAGCATCGATGCACGCTGACCCACCGCTATCGCGAGCAAGCTCGCTCCCACAACGGTCCAGGGGCATGACGATGTTACAGTGGCCGTCATGCGCCCCTTCATCATTGAGGATCCGATGCCTGTCACTCTGCGCTCCAATATCGCCTACCGCGCCTTCCTGTTCGACATGGACGGTACGTTGCTCAATTCCATCGCCGCCGCCGAACGGATCTGGACACGCTGGGCCCTGCGCCATGGCGTGGACGTGGCAACGTTCCTGCCGACCATCCATGGCGTGCGCGCCATCGACACCATCACCCGCCAGCACCTGCCGGGGGTGGATGCCGAGGCGCAGGCCGAGCAGATTACCCGGGAAGAAATCGAAGACGTCGAAGGGGTGGTGCAAGTGCCCGGTGCGCTGGCGTTCCTGGAAAGCTTGCCGCCGGAGCGCTGGGCAATCGTCACCTCCGCGCCCATGGCGTTGGCCTTGCGGCGCATGGAAGCGGCGGGCATCCCCCGTCCCGCCGTGATGGTCACCGCCGAAGACGTCAGCGACGGCAAGCCCAATCCCGCCTGCTATCGCCTGGCCGCCGAACGCCTGCACGTGGCGCCCCAGGAGTGCCTGGTCTTTGAAGACGCCGAGGCCGGAATCCGGGCAGGCGAGGCCGCCGGGGCTGACGTCCTGATGGTGACGGCAACGCACACGCACCCAGTGGTCACCCTTCACCCGCAGATCAAGGATTACCTCGGGCTAGGCCTTGAAGTGGATGAAGCCGGGCTGATGCGGATTCTGTAACCACAGCTGATCCCCTGTGGGGGCGAGCTTGCTCGCGATAGCGGTGGGTCAGCCTGCATCGATGTTGGATGTGCCGGCGCCATCGCGAGCAAGCTCGCTCCCACAGTTTTTTGAGTCGCCCACAGGCATCGCAGCCCCCACAAATCCCCCTGTGGGAGCGAGCTTGCTCGCGATAGCGGTGGGTCAGCTTGCATCAATGTTGGATGTGCCGGCGCCATCGCGAGCAAGCTCGCTCCCACAGTTTTTTGAGTCGCCCACAGGCATCGCAGCCACCACAAATCCCCTGTGGGAGCGAGCTTGCTCGCGATAGCGGTGGGTCAGCCTGCATCGATGTTGGATGTGCCGACGCCATCGCGAGCAAGCTCGCTCCCACATTGGAGTGGTGTAGGGGCTGGAGGTCAGGTCACCACGCGATAGCACGGCACATACGCCGCGCCGCCCGGCAGTTTCATGCGGTGCTGGGCGACGAAGGCCTGGAGCAGGCGGTCGAGGGGTTCCATGATGGCGGGGTCGCCGTGGATTTCGTAAGGGCCGTGTTCCTCGATCAGGCGGATGCCCTTGTCCTTGACGTTACCGGCCACGATCCCCGAAAACGCCCGGCGCAGGTTGGCGGCCAGTTCGTGGGCCGGCAGGTCGCGGCTCAGGCCCAGGCTGGCCATGTTGGCGTGGGTCGGGTCGAACGGGCGCTGGAAGCCCTCGTCGATCTTCAGCAGCCAGTTGAAGTGGAAGGCGTCGTTGCGCTCGCGGCGGAACTGCTTGACCTCCTTGAGCCCCTGGGTCATTTGCCGGGCCACTTCGGCCGGGTCGTCGATGATGATCTGATAGTGCTTCTGCGCCGCCTCGCCCAGGGTGGCACCGACAAACGCGTGCAACTGGTCGAGGTACGGCGCGGCGCTTTTCGGCCCGGTGAGCACCACTGGGAACGGCAGGTCCTGGTTGGCCGGGTGCATCAGGATACCCAGCAGGTAGAGGAACTCTTCCGCCGTGCCGGCGCCGCCCGGGAAGATGATGATGCCGTGGCCGACCCGCACGAAGGCTTCCAGGCGTTTCTCGATGTCTGGCAGGATCACCAGCTCATTGACGATCGGGTTCGGTGCCTCGGCGGCGATGATGCCCGGCTCCGTCAGGCCCAGGTAGCGCCCGCCATGGATGCGCTGCTTGGCGTGGGCGATGGTGGCGCCTTTCATCGGGCCTTTCATCACGCCCGGGCCGCAGCCGGTGCAGATGTCCAGGCTGCGCAGGCCCAGTTCGTGGCCGACCTTCTTGGTGTATTTGTATTCTTCGGTGTTGATCGAATGACCGCCCCAGCACACGACAATTTTCGGCTCGACACCCGGGCGCAGGGTGCGGGCGTTGCGCAGCAGGTGGAACACGTAGTCGCTGATGCCCTGGGACGAGCTGAGGTCGATGCGCTGGCTGTCCAGCTCGTTCTCGGTGTAGACGATGTCGCGCAGGGCGCTGAACAGCATCTCGCGGGTGCTGGCGATCATTTCGCCGTCGACGAACGCGTCGGCTGGCGCGTTCAGCAGCTCCAGGCGCACGCCCCGGTCCTGCTGGTGGATGCGGATCTCGAAGTCCTTGTAGGCTTCCAGGATGGTCTTGGCGTTGTCGACATGGGCGCCGGTATTGAGGATGGCCAGGGCGCACTGGCGGAAGAGGTCGTAGATGCTGCCGGAGCCGGCTTCGCTCAGTTGTTGCACTTCGCGCTGGGACAAGGTTTCCAGGCTGCCTTTCGGGCTTACCGAAGCGTTGATTACATGTCTTTGAGTCATTCAGCTTTCCTTGAAAACGATGCCATGCACACAACGACGGCATCTTGAAAAAAACGTCCACACCGAAAGATCGCACGATCCTTGCGCCATCGCCATGGACTTCGATCCTCGCCCGGCGAGTCGGTAGCGATACAAAATGAGCCCCAGCATAGCTAAATCGACCGGGCAGGCGATAATGCGTGACTCTTTTGATGCCGTACAAGGAAATTGCGCCACGATGTTCGAGATCAAACCGTGGGATGGCGACACCTACCGCAGGCAGACCCGCCGCAGCACCCTGATCATCGCGGTGGTGTTCCTGGCC
Organism: Pseudomonas sp. Z1-12; assembly: GCF_051132015.1. Lineage (NCBI taxonomy): Bacteria > Pseudomonadati > Pseudomonadota > Gammaproteobacteria > Pseudomonadales > Pseudomonadaceae > Pseudomonas > Pseudomonas sp. Z1-12. Next base: position 4,374,238 of record NZ_CP071647.1, on the reverse strand, counting down.
CTGGCGATGTTGCTGTCCAGCCTGGCCGTGATGCTGTTGGGTACGCCCGGAGGTGATAACTTTCGCTTCAACCTGGGCGGAGTGATGGTCGCCGTGTTGGCGATGGCGGTGCTGATGCGCCAGTATTTCTGGTCGCAGCCGTGGATGGCCGCCGCGGTGTACGGCTGGCAACTCAAGCGCAGCCTGATGAAAATCACCAACGTCATGCACCAGGTGACCGCCGGTGTGCAGGCCCAGGACCCCGCCGCCATGAAGCTGCTGCGCTTCTATCACCTGGGGCTGGCGCAGATGCATCAGCTGGACGCGAACTCCAGCGCCCAGGGTTCCCTGGCGCGAGAGGCCGACGCGCATCTGGCCAAGATGCAGGCGCTGGGCCTGGACACTGAACAGTCGCGCCTGGACCCGAGCTGGATCGAGACGGTGAAGCAAATCCATAGCGCCGGTTGATCGCAGAGGTTGCCGATGCGCGCCATTCGTCGGTAGGTCGCCAGGAAAATCAAACCCGCCCCCGGCACTGTCTTTCTCATGAACAGTCATGAAAAGGAGAGATGACATGCCAGATCGAAGCGTTTATGGCGCCTGGACGCTGCTTTGGGCGTCGGCTTTGGGATTGACCGGTTGCGCGGGCGGCACGAGCGGCTCGCCCGTCGATGCGCCGGGCGCGGCGAAGACCCCGACCACCGCGACGCTGGAAACCGGGGCGCGGCTCATGCAGGACAAACCGCCGTTGCGGGCGCTGGACACCTACCTCGATGGTTTTCATTTCTATAACGGGCGGATGTCCGGGCAGATGGAAGCGCATCACTACTGCACGGCGCTGAACGAGGAAGTCTTTCAGTGCGCGATCTTCGACGGCAATACCTCCAGCGCCAAGCTGATGGGCGTCGAGTACATCATCAGCAAGCGTTTGTTCGAAGGATTGCCAGCCAGTGAAAAACAGCTGTGGCACAGCCATGTGCACGAGGTGAAATCCGGGCAATTGATCGCACCGGGGATTCCCCAGGCCGCGGAAACCCGGCTGATGGAAAACCTGATCAGCACCTATGGCAAGACCTGGCACACCTGGCACACCGAACAGGGCAACGCGCTGCCTTACGGAGTGCCTCAGTTGATGATGGGGTTCACGGCCGATGGGCAGATCAACTCACGGCTGGTACGCGAGCGGGACGGTCGGATGGGCATCGACAGCGAAGCGAAAAAGCGGGCCCGAGCGGGTATTGAAGCGCCGGCGATCGATCCCGGTGCGGACGCCTGGCAGAAAGGGCAGGTGTGGCAAATTAAGGATCCGACTGGGGATCACACCCATTAAAAGGTTGTCGAAATTCCGCTTTTTGTGGCGAGGGAGCTTGCTCCCGCTGGGCTGCGCAGCAGCCCCATTAACCCTCAGGCATATCACTGACCGAGTTGAGCAATAGAGGGGGCTGCTTTGCAGCCCAGCGGGAGCAAGCTCCCTCGCCACGAAGTGTTCGAAGTAATAACGGCGGGATAGGACGTCGCGCAGTTAGTTTGAACTACGGCTGTTTGAAATGCCCCGGCACACCATGTTCTTCTTCGTTGGGCCGGGTTTTTTTCTGAACTTGGACATCGCTGAGTTCAACATCCTTGAGTTCACTGAACGTCGCCCTCAAGAGTGCTTCGGCTTCGTCGGCATTCAATGTCTCGGTGCTTGCCTCCACCACACGATTGTCAGGTTGGTTGTTGCTGATGAAACTGATGATGAATCGATCCTGGTTGCTCATGGGCGGCCTCGGTGCGGTTAAGCGCCAGGGCGCAGCAGCACTGCGCCCCGACGGTTTTCCAGGTTACGATTTCCTGCCGCCGCCATGGCTGCGTTCGCCACCTTTGCGGCCGGCTTCAGAGGCTTTTTCCCGGTCATTTGCAAAATTGCCGCCCGAAGCGTGTCCGCCTTTCTTGCCGGCTTCCGAAGCTTTCTCACGGTCATTTGCGAAATTACCTGGGTTCTTGTTTCCGGTGTTAGCCATTTTGAGAATCCTCATTTTGGTTAAAGCGAGCAAAAACTGCCTCGCCTAACTGTGAAAGAAAATTCCCGAGGGAAGTTTAAAGAAAACGTTTCGTTGGCGACGAACGGTAATCAGCTTGCTAAGCACAGGGAAAAAGTTATACAGCCGCTTCGCTTGGAAGTTGTACAGGATTGCCGCTTTTAATTGAAACGCCAACGAACATGTTATTTGTCAATGCCATTGTTTAATCTTCACCGCCGCTGACTTTCCAATGCTTGGCTTCCGCGGGGAACACCACTTGTTCGACCCGGTGGGCGATACCAAAGGCCAGGGAATTCTCGGCCGGAATCACCCGCTCCTCGGCGCACAGGCACTTGAATATATCCAATTGGGTCGCCGCGCCGGCGGTTTCCTTGACGTAGATCTCCACGTACCGCGCCACGTCGTTGTCCAGGCTGGACAGGTACTCGCGCAAGCGTGAATGGTCCACGGATTTCTGGCCGAAATACCAGTTCATCGGATGAATCAGGAAGCGTGAATGCGGGGTGGTGGTGCGGTCGCTGGCGGCCAGGAACATGACGATGCCCATCGACTCGATATTGCCGGCGTTGACTGCACGCACCGGCACCGGGAGGGACTTGATGAAGGTATACAGCGTAAAACCGAAGTTGGTGCTGCCGCCGACGGTGGAGAGGTTGAGCATCAGTGAGTCGGCGCCTTGCTCGATGGCCTCCAGGCAGTTGTCGCGAAAGCGTTCGGTGGTTCCCTGGTCGATCTGGCAATGAAAATGGACAATGTGTTCGGACATCTGAAACTCCTGTCGATTTCACCCTTTTTGAATACCTGCGCAGTGGTCGTGCCCTACAGTTGGGAGTCCGGTGGTCTGCCGATGTTCCACCTCCTTGACTCGCCGCGGGTCCATTGCGTTAACCCGATTGCGCCTGTTCGCAGGCCTCGGCCGTTTGGGTCATACGCTTCAAGAATAGCGCCAGTCCGGCTTCTTCTTCGCTGAGGCCTTTGCGGGCCCGGGGTTTGGGCAAGGCCTTCAGGGCGCCGAGCAGGAAACCTTCTACTACTGCAGGGTGGATGTAGCATTTGCGACAGACGGTCGGCGTGTTGCCCAGTTGTCGGGAGACCTGCCTGACCATCTCGGTAACGTGCCTCTTGGCTTCGGTCTCGGTTTCCCAACGCAGCGCCCGCAGCCCGGCCAGCGCGGCTGCGCTGCCGGCCCAGGTGCGGTAGTCCTTGGCGGTGAAATCGGCGCCGGTCAGCGTCTTGAGGTAGGCGTTGATGTCCGAAGAGCTGATGGAATGGCGCTCGCCATGTTCGTCCAGGTACTGGAACAGGTTCTGCCCGGGGATCTCCTGGCAGCGCTTGATGATCCGCGCCAGGCGCCGGTCCTTCACGGTGATCTGGTGCTCGACGCCGCTCTTGCCACGGAACTGGAAGGCGATGGCGCTGCCGTTGACCTCGACATGTTTGTTGCGCAGGGTGGTCAGGCCGTAGGAGCGATTGGCGCGAGCGTATTGGGGGTTGCCGACGCGGATCAGGGTCACGTCCAGCAAGGTGATGACCGTGGCCAGCACTTTGTCCCGGCTGAAGCCGGGCGTGGCGAGGATTTCTTCCAGGCGTTTGCGCAAGCGTGGCAGGGCGCGTCCGAACTCCAGCATCCGCGAATACTTGTCCGCATCGCGCACCTCACGCCAGCGCGCATGGTAGCGATACTGCTTGCGCCCGCGGGCATCGCGCCCGGTGGCCTGGAGATGACCACGGGGGTCGGTGCAAATCCAGACATCGGTGTAGGCCGGCGGCACCGCCAGGGCGTTGATGCGCTGGATCTCGGCGGCGTCGGTGATGCGCTGGCCTTGCGGGTCGAAATAACAGAATTTGCCCCGGAGCTTCTTGCGGGTGATGCCCGGGGCCGTGTCATCGACATAATGCAGGTCGGCCGGCAGTGCATCCGGCGGCAGGGTGTCGGGCATGAAAAAAGTCCTTGGCAACGAATCCGGTGGCCTGTGAATTCATTGACCGCAGGCTGTTGCGGTCGTGCCAAGATTCTGAGGCTGCCTTTGCCAAACCTGTGGGAGATTCCGGGACTGCCCCCGCCGAACCTGTGGGGGATTCTGGGACTGCCCCCGCCGAACCTGTGGGAGCGAGCTTGCTCGCGATGGCGGTGGATCAGTTTGCATAGAGGTTGAAGGTGCAGGCGGCATCGCGAGCAAGCTCGCTCCCACACGGGGTCATCTGAGTTGCTCAAATCCTACGCCAACACCGCCACCGCCTTGATCTGCGCCCACAACACCTGCCCCGGGTGCAGCTTCAACTGGTCGCGGGAGTAGCGAGTAATGCGCGCCAGCAGCGGGGTGCCGGCCGCTTCCAGGCGGATCAGCACATGGGCGGCGTTGTCGGCGGCCTGTTCGCTGATCACGGTGACCGGCAGGCGGTTGAGAATACTGGTCTGGACATCGTTCGCCAGGCTGAGGCTGACATCCCGGGCCTGGACCTTGAAGCGCAGCGATTGGCCGAGGGCCAATGAGGTATGGGCCACGCGGACGTTCAGTTGGCTGTCGGGCAGGTTCAAGGTCAGCAATTGATACGCCGGGTCATAGCCGTTGACCTTGCCTTCGATCACCACTCCGGCGTCATTTCCCAAGGCCAATGGCAGGTCGAGCCGGGCCAGGGTTTCGCCGATGGGGCCGCTGGCCTGGGCGCGGCCAGCGTCGAGCAGCACGATATGATCGGCCAGGCGCGCCACTTCGTCCTGGGAATGGCTGACGTACAGCACCGGGATGTCCAGCTCATCGTGGAGCCGTTGCAGATAAGGCAGGATCTCGTTTTTACGTCGGGTGTCGAGGGCCGCCAGCGGCTCATCCATCAGCAACAGACGCGGGCTGGTGAGCAAGGCGCGGGCGATGCCCACCCGTTGGCGTTCGCCGCCGGAGAGGTTGTGCGGCTGCCGATCGAGCAAGTGCCCGATGCCCAGCAGGTCGGTGGCCTGGTCCATGTCCACCCGCCGTTGTGCCGGTGCAATGCGCTTGAGGCCGAATGCCAGGTTGGCCCGCACCGACAGATGGGCAAACAGGCTCGCCTCCTGGAACACGTACCCCACGGGACGCTTGTGGGGCGGCACGAACACACCGCGCTCACTGTCCTGCCACACGTGGCCATTGACTTCGATAAACCCCTGGGCCGGCCGTTCCAATCCGGCAATGCAGCGCAGGCAGGTGGTCTTGCCGGAACCGGAGGGCCCATACAAGGCTGTCACGCCACGGCCCGGCAGTTGCACATCCAGGTCCAGGGAAAACGCCCCATGGTCGAGCTGCAAACGCGCGTGAATCATCGATCAGCTCCAGCCGGCGCGGGCTCGGCGGCTGGAGTACAGCGCCAGCAGCACGAGGAATGAAAACACCAGCATCGCCGCCGCCAGCCAGTGGGCCTGGGCATATTCCAGGGCTTCGACATGGTCGTAGATCTGCACTGACACCACCCGGGTTTTCTCCGGGATGTTGCCGCCGATCATCAGCACCACCCCGAATTCGCCGACGGTGTGGGCGAAACCGAGGATCGCCGCGGTGATGAAGCCGGGGCGGGCCAGGGGCAGGATCACGCTGAAAAACGTGTCCCAGGGCCCGGCCCGCAAAGTGGCGGCGACTTCCAGGGGGCGACTGCCGATGGCGGCGAAGGCGTTCTGCAACGGCTGCACCACAAACGGCATGGAATAGATCACCGAGCCGATCACCAACCCGGTGAAACTGAAGGTGAGAGTGCCCAACCCGAGGGCTTGGGTGAACTGGCCGACCCAGCCGTTCGGCCCCAACGCCAGCAACAGGTAGAAGCCGATCACCGTGGGCGGCAGCACCAAGGGCAGTGCTACCACCGCACCCACCGGCCCGCGCAGCCAGGAGCGGGTGCGCGACAGCCACAATGCGATGGGCGTGCCGATGAGCAGCAGGATCACCGTAGTCAATGACGCCAGTTTCAGGGTCAGCCAGATGGCGGCGTAATCGGCGCTGGTCAGGGGCATTTAGCGTTGGTAACCGTAGGTCTGGATGATGGCGGCGGCTTTCGGGCCTTTAAGGTAATCCACCAGGGCGGTGGCGGCGGGGTTGTCCCGGCCTTTGTCGAGGATCACCGCGTCCTGTTTGATCGGATCGTGCAGGTCGGCAGGGACGATCCATGCCGAACCGCTCGTGACTTTGCCGTCCTTGTACACCTGGGACAAGGCGACAAAGCCCAGTTCAGCGTTACCGGTGGAGACGAACTGATAGGCCTGGGTGATGTTCTGGCCTTCGACCCGTTTGCCTTTGACTTGGGCGGTCAAACCGAGCTTGTCCAGCACCTGGGTCGCGGCCAGGCCATAGGGCGCGGTTTTCGGGTTGGCGATGGACAGGTGTTGGAAGTCGCCATGCTGGAGGACCTGGCCCTTGTTGTCGACATAACCGGCCTTGGCCGACCACAGCGCCAGGGTGCCGACAGCGTAGGTAAAGCGCGAGCCTTTGATGGTGTCGCCTTCGCTTTCGAGCCTGGCCGGGGTGGTGTCGTCCGCGGCGAGGAAAACTTCGAAAGGCGCGCCGTTCTTGATCTGCGTGTAGAACTGCCCGGTGGCGCCGTACGCGGGTACCAGTTTATGCCCGGTGTCTTTTTCGAAAGCGGCGGCGATGGCCTGGATCGGCGCGGTGAAATTGGCGGCGACCGCCACCTGCACCTCGGCGGCCTGGACGGCACCAATCGTCATGAACGGGAACAGTAACGGCGCGAAGTGGGTGAGGCGCATGGGTGAGGCTCCGGGGCAGGTTCGCTATATACCGGAATATATAGCGAATGACCGACAAACGGAACGCGGCATTTTGCCTGGGTAGTGAGGGTGCCAGGGCTGGCCCCATCGCGAGCAGGCTCGCTCCCACACGAGGCCTGGGGTGGCAGCCGGATTCACGTTCACCGCCGAACCCTGTGGGAGCCGAGCTTGCTCGCGATGGCGGTGGATCAGCTTGCATCCCTGTTGAATGTGCTACCGCTATCGCGAGCAAGCTCGGCTCCCACGGGTCCGGTGGTGTGTCCAGATTTCCCGGTTGCCCCCTATCCCCTGTGGGAGCGAGCTTGCTCGCGATGGCGGTGGATCAGCTTGCATCCCTGTTGAATGTGCTACCGCTATCGCGAGCAAGCTCGGCTCCCACAGGTCCGGTGGTGTGTCCAGATTTGCCGGTTGCCCCCTATCCCCTGTGGGAGCGAGCTTGCTCGCGATGGCGTTCGATCAGACATTCGCCCTGTGGAGTCGGGCCAATGCCTCCTCGGCCAACCGCCGCGTCAACTCGGCCGCCGGTAACTCGCGGCCCAGAGGGAAGGCCTGGCCGGCCCAGAGGTTGCTGAAGTCTGCTTCGCCCTTGGCCCGCAGCGGCATCAACGCGCCGCCGGCCAGGGGGAACGCTGGGGCCAGCGGACTCATCGGGCCCACTTCGCGCATCACCCGGTTGACGATGCCCCGGGCCGGCCGACCCGTGAACAGGTTGGTGACCGCGGTCTGGCTTTCCTTGGCCGTGCGCAACGCCCGGTGATGGGACGCGCTGATCTTCGCCTCGGGCGTGAATAGATAGGCGCTGCCCAATTGCACCGCCGAGGCACCGAGGGCGAACGCCGCGACAATCCCCCGCGCATCGCCAATGCCACCGGTGGCGATTACCGGCACCTTCACCGCATCCACCACCTGCGGCAGCAAGGCAAACAGCCCGACCTGGGTGTTGAGGTCGTCGCTGAGGAACATCCCGCGATGCCCCCCGGCTTCATAACCCATGGCAATGATCGCGTCGCAACCGTGCTGTTCAAGCCAGATGGCTTCCTCGACGGTGGTGGCCGAAGAAAGGATTTTCGCCCCGGTGGCCTTGACCCGGTCCAGCAGGGATTTTTCCGGCAGACCGAAATGGAAACTCACCACCTTGGGACGCATCTCCTCCAGCACCCGGCAGGCCGCATCATCGAAAGGCGTGCGGTTGGACACCGGCGTTGGTGCGTCGAAGTCGACGCCCAGTTCCTCGTAGTACGGCTTGAGCCGTTGCTTCCAGGCCTCGGCCCGTTGTTCGTCGAAGGCCGGTGGCTGGTGAGCGAAAAAATTCACATTGAACGGCTTGTCGGTCTGCTCGCGGATGGTCGTCAGCGCCTGGCGCAGTTGTTCGACATCGAGCATCGCCGCCGGCATCGAACCCAACCCGCCGGCATTGCAGGTCGCGACCACCATGGCCGGCCCGGTCACCCCGGCCAACGGGCCCTGGATGATGGGCAGCTCGATACCGAGCAAGTCAAGAATGCGAGTGTCTGGCCACTGGCTCATGTACGGGTCTCCGACGGCAGAAGGAAACAGCGTTTTTAACAGGTGTGGGCCGGCGACGGCCAGTCGAGTTTTTCAATCGAGTGCTCGCCGCTTGATCCCGACGCCGTGAGGGTTACCATGCGGGCTTCATACACAAGGAGCCTGACCCATGGATGTGAAACTCAAGACTGTCGAACCCTTCACCGTGGCCGGTTTGCAGGTGCGCACCCGCAACACCGACGAGCAGCATCCCGACACGGCGAGGATCGGCCCGATGTGGCAACGATTCTTCACCGAAGGGTTGTTCGACACGATTCCGGCCCGGCAGTCGGAGTCGTTCGTCTACGGTGTCTATTCCAATTACGAGTCCGACGCCACCGGCCACTTCGACGTAACGGCCGGGGTGCAGGTGGATGCCACCAGCGCAGGCTACCCCGCCGTGGACATCGAGGGCGGGGATTACCTGGTGTTTTCGGCCAAGGGGCCGATGCCCGATTGCGTGATCCAGACCTGGGGCCTGATCTGGGCGTACTTCGCCGATAACCCCCAGACGCTGCGCCGTTTCACCACCGATTTCGAGGTCTACAGCGGCCCCGAATCCGTGGCGATCTACATCGGCATTCAATCCCCAGACGAGCGCTCCAGCGCCAGCAACTGACGCTTGCGCTCCACGCCCCAGCGATAGCCCGACAGGTTGCCGTCGCTGCGCACCACCCGGTGGCAAGGGATCGCCACTGCCAGGCTGTTGGCGCCACAGGCCTGGGCCACGGCGCGCACGGCCTTGGGCATGCCGATGCGCTGGGCGATCTCGGCGTAGCTGGCGGTGCTGCCGGCGGGGATGTCCCGCAACGCTTGCCAGACTCGCTCCTGGAAGGCGGTGCCGCGCAGGTCCAAGGGCAGGTCCAGGCCCAAGGCGGGAGCTTCGATGAAGCCCACCACTTGGGCGATCAACTGCTCGAACTCCCGGTCGGCACCGATGAGGTTGGCCCGGCGGAATTTGTCCTGCAGGTCCCGCACCAGGGCATCCGGATCGTCGCCCAGCAGGATCGCGCACACGCCACGCTCGCTTTGCGCCACCAGGATCGCCCCGAGGGAGCACTGGCCGACGGCGAACCGGATGTCGGTGTTCTGCCCGGCGGCGCGGTAGTCGGCGGGCTTCATGCCCAACACCTTGTCGGCCGCCTCATAGAAACGGCTGTTGGAATTGAAACCGGCGTCGTACAGCGCCTCGGTGATGGTGCCGCCATCGGCCAGGCGTTCGCGCACCTTGCGTGAGCGGTGGGCGGCGGCGTAGCCCTTGGGCGTCAGGCCGGTGACCGCCTTGAAGACCCGATGGAAATGAAAGGGGCTCAAGCCGGCGCTGTCTGCCAGTTCATTCAGGCCGGGCAGCGCCTCGGCCGCCTCGATCTGCCGGCAAGCCGCCGCGACCCGGGCCGCTTGTTGGGCGGCGACCTGGGTCTGGTCCCGGGCCACGCGCTTGCTGGGCCGGTAGCCGGCGGCCTGGGCCTGTTCCGGCGTGTCGAAGAACTCGACGTTGCGCGGGTTGGGCAGGCGCGACAGGCTGCTGGGGTGGCAGTAGATGCCGGTGGTTTTCACGCCATAGACAAATGTTCCGTCGGCGCGCGGATCGCGGGCGAGCACGGCGGCCCAGCGAGGATCCTGTTCAGCGGCGAGATTGTTTGAAGTGCTGTTCATGGTCGTTATTCCATTGGCCCGTTTTGGCTACATTAGCCAGCCTGCGAGAGGGCGACACTCCGGGTCTTGCGGTCGAATTCTGCACCTTCACCCGGCGGTGCGAAACGTCAGGTTGATCCGCTGGGCGCCCAGGCGCGGGTGTTGTCCTTCCTTGAGCGGCAGCACGCCGTGGTAACGCAAGCGGTCCACGCCGCCCCAGACCACGATGTCGCCATGGAACAGCGGGATGCGCAGGCTTTTGTCGCTGCGCGCGAAGCCGCCGAACTGGAACACCGCCGGCAAGCCCAGGGACATCGAGACGATGGGGGCGTCGAGGGAGCGCTCGTTCTTGTCCTGGTGCAGCGACATTCGCGCGCCGGGCACATAGCGGTTGATCAGGCAGGCGTCGGGCTCGAACGCCTCGAACCCCGCCTGGCGGGCGGCAGCCTGGGCCAGTTCGCGAAACACCGCCGGCATGTCGGGCCAGGGACGGCTGGTCTGCGGGTCATGGGCTGTGTAGCGATAGCCGCTGCGGTCGGTGGTCCAGCCCAGCGCGCCGCAACTGCTCAAGGCCACCGACATGGTAAAGCCGCCGGGCGTGACCATCTGCCGGAACGGCGCAGCTTGCAAGACGCTCTCCAGCGCCGGCAGCAAACGCTCGAGCCAGGGCAGGGCGAACCCGCGCAGCACGAACGCTTGCTGGCCGATTTGCTCGACCTGGCCGGGCGTGGTGGGCGCCTGCTCGGCGAACAGGTCCAAGGTGACCGGTGTGTCGTTATTGCGCATCATGAAAAATGATTCCCAAGGTGTGCCGCCTGCCGCTGTGCACGCAACTGACGCCATGGCGCATGTTCACCCGATAATAACCGCGAACGCCTTTGACCGGCCGCTGGTGCACGGCAAATACCACGGCGTCGCCCTGTGCCAGATCGATGACCAGGGGCCGCGACTGCATGCGCGGGCGCTGTTCGGTGAGGACAAACTCGCCACCGGTAAACTCTTGGCCCGGTTCCGACAGCAGGATCGCGACCTGCAAGGGGAACACCTGTTCGCCGTACAGATCCTGGTGCAGGCAGTTGTAGTCCTGCGGGCCGTATTGCAGCAACAACGGTGTGGGGCGCGATTGTCCGGCGGCGTGGCAGCGCTGGATAAAGTCGGCGTGTTTGTGGGGGTAGCGCACGTCCAGGCCCATGCATTCATTCCAGCGGTTCGCCAGCGGCACCAGCATGGGGTACAGCGACTGACGCAGCTGTTGGATGAGGTCCGGTAGCGGATAGCGAAAATACTGATACTCGCCGCGCCCGAATCCGTGGCGGGCCATGATCACCTGCGATCGGAAAAGACTGGGGTCGGTGTACAAACCACTCAGTTGCCGGCATTGCGATGGCGGCAGCAGGTTGCGAATGATTGCACAGCCGTCCTGGTCGAGACTGTGCTCCAGGGTGGGCCAGTCCAGATTGACGAGGTGTTGGGGCAGGGAAAGCGTAGGGGGCATGATGGCAATCCTTGTTGGAAAGGACTGTTCAGTCTGCGCAGTGCGGCGTTGCCGGGCACTCCGATTCTTGCGGTACGCAGCCATCCCTGTGGCGAGGGAGCTTGCTCCCGCTGGGCGGCGAAGCCGACCCAAAATGACTGGCGTGTTCTTGCAGGCAGACCGCGCCAGCAGGTTTTGCGACTGCTGCGCAGCCGAGCGGGAGCAAGCTCCCTCGCCACAAAAGCATCGTGCCCACCCAGTGGCTACAAAAATCAATCAGGATGAGCCATTACAGCGCCTTGCTGACCTTGACCTCGCTGATCACATCGCCGGTCTCGCCGTGCAGCTTTTGCAACGCGGCCCGGGCTTCTTCCTCGGTGCCGGTTTCCAGTTGCGCGAATTCGAAGCGGCGCTCGTCGTTGAGCTTGTACTTGATAACGTATTTGGTCGTCTGGGCCACGGTTTTGCCTTTCTTGAAAGGGCGATGTTCAGCTCAGTTTCGAGCTGGAGCGCCGGATAATCTTGATCTTGTGGGTCAGGGTCGGCTTGCGCGTGACGCTGATTGCACGGCGGTTGACGGTGTCGATGGTGATGTTCCAGAAACCGGTGCTCGGCGCCGTGATCCTGGCCGGGAAGGTGTCGAACGCGCCACCGTGATACGTGTGCCGGCCGCCGTTCTTGAAGCTGCGGAAGTTGGCGTCGTTCATCAAACGGATGTTGCACATTTGCGAGCATTCGATGACGACAATGTCGTCTTCGTTCAGGTGCTCGCGCTGGTGAATGAATTTCATGGGCGCCTCCAGAAGGGCTTTTTCTACAAAATCAAAACGATAGCAAGGGGCAATGAGGCGCAGTTTATCAGCCCCGAGTGTTAATATCCGGCCCGCGCGCCAGGCTTTGTTCATTTATCGCAGGTAGCGGGAAAAAAAAGCGGTGCGGCACCGGAGCAAAACGGTGTTTGCACTGTCGGAGCATCTTTATTGGAGGAAACATATGAAGCGCAGCGTGTGGGTGTTGGCATTGGCCATGAGTGGATGTGCATCGGTATCGGACATCAACCAGACGCCCCCCACCATGAGCGTCATCTCCGGAAAGAAACCCCACGAATATGCCAAGTGCGTGGCCGACAAGCTGGCTAGCAGCCGTGGTTCGCTGCAGATGGAGCCGCACAAGAACGGCGTGCGGCTGATCGTCCCGGGCAAACTGTCGACCCTGCCAGCGGCAGTGTTCGACATTGACGAGCGTTCCAGTGGTAGCAGCATCAAGTTGCACGAAAGCATGTCCAACGTGCCCGTGCGTCCGGGCGACGTGCAGGATGCCGCCAACGCCTGCATTTCCGGCTGAACACCGTCAGCGCCTGACGAGCGGACCGGCCATCGGATAAACTGCTGTCCCTCGACAAAAAATGCCGCCACGGTCAACGTTGGCGGCATTGTCATTCATGGAGTCACTCGATGAAACGCGAGCAGGTGCGCGAGCGCCATGCAGAAGGCCTTATCTTTGCTACCCACGTGATCCAGAACCCGGCGAGCCCGGGCGAATGGATCGTGTTCTTCAAGAAAAGCGCCGGGCGCAGTTTTTTCCTGGTGGATGAGCAGGACGAAGTCGAGTCCTTCAGCCAGCTCGATGACCTGGTCGAGACCATACGTGGGCTGGGCATCAAGTTCGCCGAAATACACATCTAACTTATTTGCAGACCACCACGACACTGCGGCTGCTGAAGTTGCCGACGTCGACGCCCAGGGTCTTCTCGCTGTCCTTGGCCTGGGGCGTGCCGTCGGTGCCGACGATGCGGTAGCCGGTGCCGGCACAGGACGCATCGGCCTTTTCATAGCAAGTCGCCCAGGAATTGGCCTCACCCGAACAGTCGATCGCCAAGCCTTGCTCACCATTATCGAGATAGGTTTTTTCGGCTGAGGCACAGCCCGCCAGGGCCAGGACTGTAAACAGCGCCAGAAGTGTTTTCATGGGATCGTCATCGAGGAGGGAAGGGCACTGGCGAGGTTATAGCGAATGGCCATTGCGGTACAGCTAAACAAGCCTCGTTCAATCACCGGGCGGCATTGAACGAGGCTCGCCCGTTTATTTATTTCTTGCGGCGGGGGCTACGTGCAGGGGCGCTTTCGCGTTCTTTCGTCGCTGGAGCCGCGCGTTCGTCCTGGAATACCGCAGCCACTTCCACTGCCATGGCCTTGCTGGGCAAGGGACCGGCGACCTGCTCGCCGTGGTAGTTGATAATCCACCACTGGCCGTCCTTGCCCTGGCTGACCGAATAACCGTTTGCGTTTCTTGCCGACATCTAGCTGCCTCAGTTGGCGTGATCAAGGCCGCCATGATACGTCAAATGCTCGCAAACAGCGCTCACTGGCGTACAGTGGACCGCTGCAGCCATCGAAACGAAAGGCGATTGAACTATCCGCCGTTTTTTATTTCTCTATGATGGCACCGGTTGGCCAGTGCGGGCATTGTAAGGTGCCCGTCGCCTGATTAGACTGCGCCGAAACTCGTACACACCGCCTTTTCAAGGACTTATATGATCAAGAAATGCTTGTTCCCAGCAGCCGGTTACGGTACTCGCTTCCTGCCAGCGACTAAAGCCATGCCCAAAGAAATGCTGCCGGTGGTGAACAAGCCACTGATCCAGTACGGCGTCGAAGAAGCCCTTGATGCGGGTCTGACTGAAATCTCCATCGTGACTGGCCGTGGCAAGCGCGCCCTGGAAGACCATTTCGACATCAGCTACGAGCTGGAAAACCAGATCAAAGGCACCGACAAGGAAAAGTACCTGGTCGGCATCCGCAAATTGCTGGATGAGTGCTCGTTCTCCTACACCCGCCAGACCGAAATGAAAGGCCTGGGCCACGCGATCCTGACCGGTCGCCCACTGATCGGTGACGAACCGTTCGCCGTGGTCCTGGCGGACGACCTGTGCGTCAACCTCGAAGGCGACGGCGTCCTGACCCAGATGGTCAAGCTGTACAAGCAGTTCCGCTGCTCCATCGTGGCGATCCAGGAAGTCGATCCGCAGGAAACCAACAAGTACGGCGTGATCGCCGGCGAAATGATCCGCGACGACATCTACCGCGTCCACAGCATGGTTGAAAAACCAAAGCCTGAAGACGCGCCGTCGAACCTGGCGATCATCGGTCGCTACATCCTGACCCCGGACATCTTCGACCTGATCGAACAGACCGAGCCAGGCAAGGGCGGCGAAATCCAGATCACCGACGCCCTGATGAAGCAGGCCCAGAACGGCTGCGTCATGGCCTACAAGTTCAAGGGCAAGCGTTTCGACTGCGGTGGCGCCGAAGGCTACATCGACGCGACCAACTTCTGCTTCGAGAACTTCTACAAGACGGGCAAGGCTTACTGATAGCCTGCGTCACGCCTTGAAAAAACGCCCCGACTGGTTCGGGGCGTTTTTTTTGCTTGGGGAAAAATCTCGCAACGCCTCAATCCCACAAATAAAACCCTGTGAGGTATGAAAATCCTGAGACCACCCAAAACTACTGTGGGAGCGAGCTTGCTCGCGATGGCGGTGGGTCAGCTTGCATCGGTGCTGAATGTGCCGACGCTATCGCGAGCAAGCTCGCTCCCACAGAAATTGCGCTTAGGTTGCCCATTCGATCCAACCCAACTGGCTTTTCCATTTTCCGCCCCCATAACCATCGCAACGCTGCCTCTGGCGAAAACAGCAGGTATGCTGGTGACCTGCCGAAGGAGATAGAAGATGGCCTACGATTTTGACTTGTATGTGATTGGCGCCGGTTCCGGTGGCGTGCGGGCTGCGCGGTTCGCCGCCGGTTTCGGGGCCAAGGTGGCCGTGGCGGAAAGCCGCTACCTGGGCGGGACCTGCGTGAACGTGGGCTGCGTGCCGAAAAAGCTGCTGGTCTACGGCGCGCATTACGCCGAGGACTTCGAGCAGGCATCGGCCTATGGCTGGACGGCGGGCAAGGCGAGTTTCGACTGGGCCACGTTGATCGCCAACAAGGATCGCGAGATCAATCGCCTCAACGGTATCTACCGCAACCTGTTGGTCAACAGCGGCGTCGAGCTGCACGAAGGGCATGCCAGGCTGACCGGGCCCCACGAGGTCGAGATCAATGGCCAGCGCCACACCGCCGAACACATCATGATCGCCACGGGTGGCTGGCCGGTAATCCCTGACATTCCAGGTCGCGAGCATGCCATCAGTTCCAACGAGGCGTTTTTCCTCAAGACGTTGCCCAAGCGCATGCTGGTGGTGGGCGGCGGCTACATTGCCGTTGAATTCGCCGGAATTTTCCATGGCATGGGCGCGCAGACGTCCTTGCTCTATCGCGGCGACTTGTTCCTGCGTGGCTTCGACGGCGCCGTGCGCAAGCATCTGGCTGAAGAGCTGCAACGTCGTGGCCTGGATCTGCAATTCAACGCCGACATCCAGCGCATCGATAAAGAAGCCGACGGCAGCCTCAAGGTGACGCTCAAGGACGGTCGCACGCTGGCGACCGATTGTGTGTTCTACGCCACGGGCCGACGGCCGATGCTGGACAACCTTGGGTTGGAAAACACGGGCGTCAAGCTGGACGAAAAAGGCTTCGTGCAGGTCAACGAAAAGTACGAGACCACCGAACCGTCGATCCTGGCCATTGGCGACGTGATCGGCCGTGTCCAGCTCACCCCGGTGGCCCTGGCCGAAGGTATGGCGGTGGCGCGGCGGCTGTTCAAGCCCGAGCAGTATCGACTGGTGGATTACCGGATGATCCCCACCGCCGTGTTCAGCCTGCCGAACATCGGCACGGTAGGCCTGACCGAAGAGCAGGCCCGGGAGGAGGGGCATGAGGTACAGATTTTTGAAAGCCGTTTCCGGCCGATGAAGCTGACCCTCACCGACTGCCAGGAACGCACCTTGATGAAACTGGTCGTCGATGCCAACACCGATAAAGTCTTGGGCTGCCACATGGTCGGGCCGGATGCCGGGGAAATCGTCCAAGGCTTGGCCATCGCCCTCAAGGCCGGCGCCACCAAGCGCGACTTCGACGAAACCATCGGCGTGCACCCAACGGCCGCCGAAGAATTCGTGACGATGCGTACCCCCGCCGCCTGACGCAGCTATATGCGCTGCATAGAAGCTGCGATCTTTCTACCGACACTTGAGTCCCAAGCGAAAGATCAAAGATCGCAGCCTTCCCCACCTCCCACAGATTTCTTCTATCTATATAGATTCCTGATAGCCAAAACCAATCATTCACATCAGGTTTGCCAATGAGCCAGCCTGGAGATGAGTGGGTAAGATTCTCTCCATCAACTTTTCAACCCCTGACGGAGAAACATCGATGCCTATCATCAACAGCCAAGTTAAACCGTTCAACGCCACCGCTTTCAAAAACGGCGCTTTCGTCGAAGTCTCGGACGCCGACCTGAAAGGCAAGTGGTCTGTCGTGTTCTTCTACCCGGCTGACTTCACCTTCGTCTGCCCAACCGAACTGGAAGACCTGGCCGATAACTACGCCGAGTTCCAGAAACTGGGCGTCGAGATCTACAGCGTTTCCACCGACACTCACTTTGCCCACGCGGCCTGGCACAACACTTCGCCAGCCATCGGCAAGATCCAGTACACCATGATCGGCGACCCGACCCACGTCATCTCCCGCAACTTCGACGTGCTGATCGAAGAAGTCGGCCTGGCTGACCGCGGTACTTTCGTGATCAACCCGGAAGGCCAGATCAAGATCGTTGAAATCAACGACGGCGGTGTAGGCCGTGACGCTTCCGAGCTGCTGCGCAAGATCAAGGCCGCTCAGTACGTTGCCGCTCACCCAGGTGAAGTCTGCCCAGCCAAGTGGAAAGAAGGCGAGGCCACCCTGGCTCCGTCCCTGGACCTGGTCGGCAAGATCTAAACCTGTGAGTCATCCGAGGGCGATCCGCTCTTAATCAAGTAAGCCGCTTCGCCCCACAAAACGCCCGGGCGAGATTCGCTCGGGCGTTGTTTTTTCTGAAATTCAAAAAAATGGAAATCGCCCGTATGTTGGACGCCAATCTTAAAGCTCAGTTGAAGTCATACCTGGAACGGGTCACCCAGCCGATCGAGATCGTCGCCTCCCTCGACGACGGTGCGAAATCCCAGGAAATGCTCGCGTTACTCCAAGACGTCGCCAGTCTTTCCCACCAGATTACTTTGCTCGACAACGGCACCGATGCGCGCAAGCCTTCGTTTTCGTTGAACCGCCCCGGAGCCGATATCAGCCTGCGTTTCGCCGGTATTCCCATGGGGCATGAATTCACTTCGCTGGTGCTGGCCCTGCTGCAAGTCGGTGGCCACCCGTCGAAGGCCAGTGTCGAAGTCATTGAACAGATCCGCGCCCTTGAAGGCGAGTTCAACTTCGAGACGTATTTCTCGCTGTCGTGCCAGAACTGCCCGGACGTGGTCCAGGCGCTGAACCTGATGGCGGTGCTGAACCCGAACATTCGCCACGTCGCCATCGACGGCGCGCTGTTCCAGGCCGAAGTCGATGAGCGCCAGATCATGGCTGTGCCCAGCATTTACCTGAACGGCGTGAACTTTGGCCAGGGCCGCATGGGCCTGGAAGAGATTCTCGCCAAGATCGATACCAGTGGTATCGAACGCCAGGCCGAGAAAATCAGCGCCAAGGACGCCTTTGATGTGCTGGTGGTCGGCGGTGGCCCGGCCGGCGCTTCGGCGGCGATCTACGCGGCCCGCAAAGGCATTCGCACCGGTGTGGCGGCCGAGCGTTTCGGTGGCCAGGTGCTCGACACCATGGCCATCGAGAACTTCATCTCGGTCCAGGAAACCGAAGGGCCAAAACTGGCCGTCGCCCTGGAAGAGCACGTCAAGCAGTACGACGTGGACATCATGAACCTGCAACGTGCCGACGGCCTGGTGCCGGGCAAGGACGGCGGGCTGCATGAAATCAAGTTCGCCAGCGGTGCGAGCCTCAAGGCCAAGACCGTGATCCTGGCGACCGGTGCCCGCTGGCGCGAAATGAACGTGCCGGGCGAGCAGCAATACCGCAACAAGGGCGTGGCGTACTGCCCGCACTGCGACGGCCCGCTGTTCAAGGGCAAGCGCGTGGCGGTGATTGGCGGTGGTAATTCCGGCGTCGAAGCGGCGATCGACCTGGCCGGTATCGTCGCCCACGTCACCTTGCTGGAGTTCGATGTGCAATTACGTGCCGACGCGGTGTTGCAGCGCAAACTGCACAGCCTGCCGAACGTGACGGTGATCACCAATGCCCAGACCACCGAAGTGACGGGTGATGGGCAGAAGGTCAACGGCCTGCGCTACAAGGATCGTCCGAGCGGTGAAGTGCGCGACGTGGCGCTGGAGGGGATCTTCGTGCAGATCGGCTTGTTGCCCAACACTGACTGGCTCAAGGGCACCGTTGAGTTGTCACCCCGTGGCGAGATCATCGTCGATGCCCGAGGTGAAACCTCGATCCCTGGCGTGTTCGCCGCCGGTGACGTGACCACCGTACCGTACAAGCAGATCGTGATCGCCGTGGGCGAGGGCGCCAAGGCTTCCCTGAGTGCCTTCGATCACCTGATCCGCACCTCCGCGCCGGCCTGAACAACCGATAGCGGAAAACACAAAACCCCATGAGCCATTGGCTCATGGGGTTTTTTATTCGAATCACGCATTCTCCTGTGGGAGCGAGCTTGCTCGCGATAGCTGCAGTCCATTCAATATTGATGTGCCAGACAGACCGCTATCGCGAGCAAGCTCGCTCCCACAAGGTAATGCCGTTCACTTAAGAAAAATGATGACCTTGTGGCGAGGGAGCTTGCTCCCGCTCGGCTGCGAAGCAGTCGTAAACCGGCGGGGGCGGTGTGTCTGATACGCCGCACTTGGCAGGTTTTGGGGCCGCTTCGCGACCCAGCGGGAGCAAGCTCCCTCGCCACAGGTTTGTCGATTGCCTCAAGTGAACAGCATTGGCTCCCACAAGGGGCTGATGTGGTTGTAGAACTTGTGATCCTGCTGTGGATTTACAACGGCGCAGGCTGGATGATCTCGACCCAGTAGCCATCCGGGTCCTTGATGAAGGCCAGGCTTTTCATGCGACCGTCGCTCAGGCGCTTCTGGAAGTTGCAGCCCAGTGCTTCGAAGCGCTCGCAGGCTGCGACGACGTCCGGTACCGAGATGCAGATATGGCCGAAGCCGCGAGGGTCGGTGTTGCCGTTATGGTAGGCGAACGCCGGGTCGCTTTCGGTGCCGTGGTTGTGGGTCAGTTCCAGGATGCCAGGGATCGACTTCATCCATTCGGTACGCGCTGCCGCGTCCGCCGGGATCTGGTGCTTGTCCACCAACGCCAGGAAATACAGGCTGAATTCGGCTTCCGGGAAGTCGCGCTTTTCCACCAGCGAGAAACCCAGCACGCGGGTGTAGAAATCCAGGGACTGGGTGATGTCCTTGACCCGCAGCATGGTGTGGTTGAAGACGAACTGGGCCGTGGCGGCGTCAGGTTGGGCGGTGACGCCAGGGAAAGTATCGAGTTCGTGCAGGCTCATGGGCCCTCCGGAAAAAAAGTGGGGCAAACGGCGTCGCAAGCGTGGTCGCGACGGTTCCTGGGCTTGCGTCAACGGCTTCCTTGCAGGTGCGCCCATGATACGCAAGGGACGCGGTGCCGCCAAACCGCGCGTGGCTATTGCCTGGTTCTGCCTCGGCCTTCAGACTTCACGCTTCGTTCTTGAGTGCCAATGCAATGATTCGACCGTTCCTTTCGCTGTTTGTCCTGCTGCTAGTGAGCGTCGGCGGCGTCCAGGCGTCCGAACCGCAAATTACCTGGCCCCAGGGCTGGGTCGTCGAACCGCTGCCGGCAGAGGCGTTGTCCTCGGCAGCCCCGGGAACCCTGCGCCAACGGGCAACCAAGCGTGATCCGGCTGGCAATGCCGTGATGGTCTTGGAGCTGACCACGACCCCGGTCGCCCCCGATCACCAAGTCAACTTGCAAGGCGTGTTGCTGGAAATGCGCAAATCAATCCAGAAGGATTTTTTCCAGGGCGGTTATCAAAGTGTGTGCACTAAGGTGCATGCTTCCATGTTGGGTGGCGTAACTGCATTGGAAACCACTTGCACGATCACGCAAAACGGACGACATGTATTGTCTCAGGCACTCGTCGCGGCACTAAATGAGGGCAAGGCTTATGTGCTGTCCTATGCCGGGCAGGCGCAGGCGTTTGTTGAAAGCGAGGATGAAATACAGTCGGTGCGAAACAGTTTGAAACTATGATGCCTCCAACGTAATACCCCAAAGGGGTTAACCTTAAAGTTTAGTCCATAAAAAAGCCCTGAATATTCAGGGCTTTTTGGCCTGGGCTGTCAACGCACTGTCAACCACGCAACCAGGAATCAACAGTCGCTGCACCGTATTGTTCTTTCCAGGCTTTCAGGCCGCGGTGATTGCCGCCCTTGGTCTCGATCAACTCACCGGTGTGGGGGTTCTGGTAAACCTTCACCACGCGCGCACGACGGGTCTTGGTAGGCTTGGTCGACTGCAGGCTTGCCTTGGACGGGTTCGGGTCGAGGATCGCGACGATGTCGCGCAGGTTCTTGCCGTAGGCTTTCATCAGTCCCTGGAGCTTTTCCTCGAATTCGATTTCCTTCTTGAGCCCGGCATCGTTCTTCAGTGATTCCAGCTGCTTGAGCTGTTCTTGAAGGGCCTTTTCGGCTGCACGAAATTCAGCGAGTCTGGACAAAATGATTACTCCAATCAAAATATTTGGCTGATACCAACCGCAAACAAAGCTATAAGCCAAGCGCCTTGAAGCGACTCGGTGTTAATGACTCTCTCCTGTTATGTGGCACAGGTAGAAAAATTGTAGTAGTTAATCCGGAAAGTGTAAATCGTAACTTTTTCGTTATGTAACAACAGCAAACGTTTTATCAATGGGCAGGTCGTCGTCAATAGATCGACGGCAGTTAACTGCCATTAGTGCCGGTCAACGCCTCAGCGAATGCCTGCCCGCTAATGGGACGACCAAATAGATAACCCTGCAGAAAGTTCACCCCATTTACGCTCAGGTAGTCGCTCTGTTCGACGGTTTCGACGCCCTCGGCCACCATGTCCAGGTCCAACTTGCCCGACAGTTCGATGATGCTATCGAGGAGGTGACGCGACAGGGCGTCGGCACCGATCATCGCGACAAAACTCTGGTCAATCTTTAGAAAATCCACGTTGAACTGGCGCAAATACGCCAGGCTGGAATGGCCGGTGCCGAAATCGTCGAGCGCGATCTTGACCCCCAGTTCTCGCAGTAGGTCGAACAGTTGCCGGGTCACGGGCGTCGGTTCGATCAGCTCGCGTTCGGTCAACTCCAGCACCAGGGTTATCGCACCCGGCGCGAAGGCGCCGAGAAACTCGCGACAATCGTCCACCAGCGCCAGATCCTGGCAGTGGCGGGCGGTGATGTTGATGCCGACGTGAAACGGCGCTTCGAGTCGTGGCGCGAGCGGCACCAGCAGGCGCATGGTTTGCTGCATCAGCGCACGGGTCATCGGCACGATCACGCCGCTGTGTTCGGCGAAGGGAATGAACAGGTCCGGACGGACCAGGCCTTCCTTGGGGTGGTTCCAGCGCATCAGCACCTCGACGCCGGCCCAGCGTTTGCTGTCGCTGTGCACGACCGGTTGCAGGTAGGGCACGAACTCGCCGGCTTCCAGCGCCCGTTGCAGTTCACGGCTGGGAGACGAGGCGCGCTTTTGCAGCCAGTGTCCGAGTGTCCCCGCCACAGCGCCAAAGAAGATCAACAGGCTGAACAGCGGCGGATACTCCCGGGCCATGTAGCGCCAGGTTTCACCCTCCTCGAATCCGGCTTCCACATGAAAGGCGTAGCGCGATGAGCCCAGCTCGCTCTGGGCCACCGGCAGCCCGGGCAAGGGCGCTGGCCGGACCTTGCCGTCCGCCGCCAGCCAATTCGGCCCGATTTGCAGCCGCAGCCGGGTCTGGCCGCCGATCAGGCGCAGGACATTGGCCAAGTGATACCCGTCAAGTGTGGCCAAGGCGCCTTGCCGACCCTCATTGAGCCTGTAGATCAGCAGTGCGGTATCCGGCGTGACCGGGTTGCCGGCCATGAGCCACAGCGTGCCCTGATGATAATCGCTCGGATTGACCCGCTCTTCGAAGGCGCCGAACAGCGAGCTGCAATAAAGGTTGTTATCCCAGATCAGGTTGGTCGAGCGGACAAATGGCCGGCGCGTCACTTGTTCGCGTAGGGCCAGCTTCACCGCTTCGCAGGGCTGGCCGGCCAGGGGCAACAATTCACGGGCCGCCATGGCGGTGTTGTCGAGCATCAGCTCGATCTGCCGGACCAGTTCCTCGGCGGTCTGCCGGGTGTGTTGCGCCAGCGTCCGTTCGGCCTGCATGTACAAAATAGCCAGCCCTGACAGTATCGGCACCAGGCCGCAGAGCAGGGTGACCAGGTAGCGGCGGGGCCGAGTGTGCGAGCGGGTGGTGGTCAAGGGCATCGGCGGCACGACCTGATGAAAAAGGGGGTAGGGGGGAAGCATTGAATGCCGACCATGATAGATGGCCTGTCGGGTGCTTGCCTTGCCCGCAATTGATTCAAGCTGACCCACTGCCATCGCGAGCAAGCTCGCTCCCACATTTGATCGAGGGTGTTTTATGAACGCCGCAGAGCTCCTGTGGGAGCGAGCTTGCTCGCGATGACGGTACATCCGTCGATATCAATAGCGCCTGACACGACGCCTTCGCGACCAAGCCCCACAGGTTCAGTGCCGGGCTCATGACTGCCGGGCCAGTTCGATGAACGCCAGGGTGGCGGGCGAGGCCTGGCGGCTGTCCAATACCGCCAGGCCGATCTGGCGCGGCACCCGGGGCGACAAGGGCCTGGTGACGTAACCAGGGTTCTCGGCATCTGGCAACGACCCTTCGGACACCACGCTCACCGCCTCGCCACGCCTGACGACATCCAGGGTGCTGAGCAATTGCGAGCAACGCAAACGCACGTTCGGTGTCAGCCGGGCGGCATTGAACAGGCGCGTGACCAGCTCCGACGATCCCGCCTCGGTGAGCACGAAGGGGTCGTTGCACAGGTCCTTGAGGCTTAGGCTGGCCTGGCCGGCGAGGGGGTGTGCGGTGGGCAGCAGGGCGACCATCTGATCTTCCATCAGCATGTACGTATCGAAACGCTCCTCGGGCAGCACCACGAAACCGACATCGATCCGCCGTTCGTCCAGCCATTGGACCACCTGCCTGTCGGGCCCTTCATCGATGTGCACTTCGATCCCCGGATGCAAGGCTCGATAGCGCCGCAGAATCCCAGGCAGCAGTTTCATCGATGACGTCGGCCCGAACGAGCCGATGCGCAACGTGCCCCGGCGCATGCCCCGGGCATCGGCGGCTTCCTGGCGCAAGGTGTTCGCCAGCCCGAGCATGGCCCGGGCCCGCAGCAGCAATTGCTGGCCAATATCGCTGAGCTCCACCACCGACTGATGCCGCCTGAGCAATTCCACGCCCAGCTCTTGTTCCAGGGATTTGATGGCGTGGGACACCGCGGATTGACCAATGCCCAAGCGCGTGGCCGCAGCGGTGAAACCACGCAGCTCGGCGACCAGGGAGAAGATTTCGAGTTGGGTGAGGGTCATGAGAGATTGCTCATTTTACGATGATTGGACATGAGCCGAACAATACGGCATCCCAACCGTCCACGGAACCGTGGCCCAGGCGCTTTTCCGTGGCGAGGGAGCTTGCTCCCGCTGGACCGCGCAGCGGGCCCATTGCGGGTGAATCAGAGGGCTGCTTCGCAGCCCAGCGGGAGCAAGCTCCCTCGCCACAGGTCATTCGTCTCATTTCAATGTGGTGAAACCATGAAAACCCTCGAACAAGCCGTCCCAACCCCCTCGGACCTGCCGGTCTACCTGAAGCTCGCCATGGTCACCATGATCTGGGGTGGAACCTTTGTGGCCGGCCGGATCCTTGCCGATGCCCTGGCACCGATGTTTGCCGCCAGCCTGCGTTTCCTGCTGGCCAGCATCGCGCTGCTGGTGTTTCTCGCCTTGGCCGGGATTCCGCTGGTCCGGCCCAGTGTGAAGCAAGGGCTGCAGCTGGCCGCGCTGGGGTTCTTCGGGATCTTCTTCTATAACCTGTGTTTCTTCTATGGGTTGCAATACATCAATGCATCACGGGCTTCGCTGATCGTGGCGTTGAATCCGGCGGTGATCGGGCTGGCGTCCTGGTGGCTGTTCAAGGAACGGCTGAGCCGCTTGAAAGTGGCGGGCATCGTGCTGTGCATCGGCGGGGCGGGATTGGTGATCGTCAGTCGTGATCCGTCCTTGTTACAAGGCGCGGCGCAGGCCTGGATTGGCGACCTGCTGATTTTTGGCTGTGTGCTGGGCTGGGGGATCTATTCGCTGTTTTCGAAAACACTCAACGAAAGCCTCGGCCCCTTGCAGACCGTGACCTGGTCGATTCTGTTGGGCACGCTGATGTTGTGGCTGACCAGCGCGGCGGCGGGGGAGATTCGTCTCCAAGCCCTGGGCGGGCTGGACGTGGAGCAATGGCTGAGCCTGTTGTACCTCGGCGTGCTGGGCTCGGCCCTGGCTTATATCGCCTGGTACGACGGCATTCGTCGGATCGGCGCGACCCGCTCCGGCGTGTTCATCGCGCTCAATCCGCTGACGGCGGTGCTGCTGGGCGCGCTGTTGCTGGACGAACGGCTCACGGCGTTGATGTGTATCGGCGGGGGCGTGATCCTGGCGGGCATCTTCCTGTGCAACAAACCCCTTGCGCGGTCGAAGGAAAAGGCGATTTGATACAGGAGGCGGACAAATTCGGTTACGCTGTGTAGAATCGATTTACGCATATAAGAATAACGTCTTCTGGCAGCAGAAGCCTCGCCCGCAAGAGCCTTGGGTCGACAATGAAGATACTTGGGTTTCAACTGATCTACGGCGATTTCCTCGCCCGCAGCGTTCGTGGCATTTCCTGCGCGCCGCCCCGTGCCCTCAGCATTGCCTGCAACTAACGTTTTTTTGTTAATTGACCCGCATGATGAGGCGCCGACATGGCAGATCTATACGAAAACCCCATGGGCCTGATGGGCTTCGAATTCATTGAGTTCGCATCCCCGACCCCCAACACCCTGGAGCCGATCTTCGAGATCATGGGCTTCACCAAGGTGGCCACCCACCGGTCCAAGAACGTGCACCTGTATCGCCAGGGCGCGATCAACCTGATCCTCAACAACGAACCCCACAGCGTCGCTTCGTACTTCGCCGCCGAGCACGGCCCGTCGGTGTGCGGCATGGCGTTCCGGGTCAAGGATTCGCAGCAGGCCTACAAGCGCGCCCTGGAACTCGGCGCCCAGCCGATCCACATCGAGACCGGCCCGATGGAGCTGAACCTGCCGGCCATCAAGGGCATCGGCGGCGCGCCGCTGTACCTGATCGACCGTTTTGGCGAAGGCAGCTCGATCTATGACATCGACTTCGTGTTCATCGAGGGCGTTGATCGCAACCCGGTGGGGGCGGGCCTGAAGATCATCGACCACCTGACCCACAACGTTTACCGCGGGCGCATGGCCTACTGGGCCGGTTTCTACGAGAAACTGTTCAACTTCCGTGAGATCCGCTACTTCGACATCAAGGGCGAATACACCGGCCTGACCTCCAAGGCCATGACCGCGCCGGATGGCATGATCCGCATCCCGTTGAACGAAGAATCGTCCAAGGGCGCCGGGCAGATCGAAGAGT
Source organism: Pseudomonas sp. Z1-12 (assembly GCF_051132015.1). Taxonomy (NCBI): domain Bacteria; kingdom Pseudomonadati; phylum Pseudomonadota; class Gammaproteobacteria; order Pseudomonadales; family Pseudomonadaceae; genus Pseudomonas; species Pseudomonas sp. Z1-12. The sequence continues at coordinate 4,348,121 of NZ_CP071647.1, read as the reverse complement.
TCCTGATGCAGTTCAACGGCGAAGGCATCCAGCACGTGGCCTTCCTCACCGATGACCTGATCAAGACCTGGGACCAGTTGAAAAGCATCGGCATGCGCTTCATGACCGCGCCGCCGGACACTTACTACGAAATGCTCGAAGGCCGCTTGCCGAACCACGGCGAACCGGTGGATGAACTGCAATCGCGGGGCATTTTGCTGGACGGTGCTTCCGAGCAAGGTGATAAGCGCCTGCTGCTGCAGATCTTCTCGGAAACCCTGATGGGGCCGGTGTTCTTCGAGTTCATCCAGCGCAAGGGCGACGATGGTTTTGGCGAAGGCAACTTCAAGGCGCTGTTCGAGTCGATCGAGCGTGACCAGGTGCGTCGTGGCGTGCTGACGGCGGACTGAGTCCTGACTGTCCAAAAAAACCGCCCGGCGTGATGCCGGGCGGTTTTTTTATCGTGCGCCAGGCTGCTGGAAGGGGTTCAGGTGTGCTGGACCTCGAACAAGCCTTTGCGTCGCAAGTGAGCCTTTAGGGCCGCCAGGTTATCGAACAGATGAGCCTGGGTCAGGTCCCATTTCGGATAAACGATATACAGTTTTCCCGCCTCATCCTTGCTGATCAATGTCCTTATTACAGAGCTATCTCTGGAGCGATGGAAAATGGCCGTCCCTTCCGGCCTTTCCGAGAGAAAGTACATTCCCGGCTGATTCAACTGTGGATAGGTATCCCTTAGCCGCAGTGGCGACAGAGCAAGGGTCGTCGTGCCGCTGATCTGCTTCAGGCCAGCAGCTTTGAGGGCCCAGATCAGTGCCTCGATATTCTGGAACTGCACACCCGTTACCTGCTGTAGCCGGTGGGGATATTGGGAGACGTCCGTGATATTGATCGAAATCCGGCCATTGGACCTGAGCAAAGGATAGACGCCGAACTCGCCCAGCCGGTGTTTCGCCAAGTACAGTTGAAAGCCTTCGCCCTCTGTTTCGATCAGGAACTCGTCAGGCCTGTTCAGCAGTTTTCCGGGGCTGACGGGTGCTCGCAGTACTGGGTGAATACCGGTGTTCATTTCGATCAGCAGGTCCGATTTCACATACCGGTAAGCTTCGCTGGATGGGTTGCGAGTACCGGCGGGCTGTGCGATGGGCAGGAGGCTGGAGATGATTTCACCTTCATCGGGAATCACGCGTGTGGGTTGGCTGCCGGCATCGACCACACGCACCCCAACGGCACCTTGCAGTTCCGCCAGGCCGGGGACGTTTGCAACGGTGTTGGCGTAGGCGCTCTCAACGAGTGCCACCCATTTGTGCGGGCCTCGTTGGCGCTGGTCGACTTCTATGACGGTATGGGCGATGTACTTGAAGTTCTTGGCGCGCTCAGGGGCATGTCGCCTCAGCTCGTCGCGAAAACTGATCGAAGTATCCAGCGCCTGCACCCTGATGCCGTTCTGCCGGGCCGCGTTCACAAGGCTCACCAAGGAATGGGCACTTTGCGGATCCTGGTGTTGGAGTTCATCCTGGCGACGAAGATTGGCTCGCAGCGTGTCGGACATCTCTGCGTTGGACGCGAATGCATCGAGCCCAGATTGATCGTATTCGGTGATCAGGTTTTCCAGATACAAGGTCTTGACCTGTTGCTCCTTCAGGACCGGCATGTTCTCCATCAGCAACCTTCGGGCGCCGATTGCGTTATAGGCTCCCCCCATGACCAATCCATCGCAAGCACGATAGACACTTTCCAGGACCGTTGTAAGCGAGCTGTGGCGTGGCAATGTCGGCACAGCCGGCCTGGGGCGGCCCACAGATTGGCCTTCAAAGAAGTAGTGGCTGGCACTGATGGTGTCCCTGGCGCGCTGGTAACGTTCCGTCAGCGCAGCATCGGCGTCCGGGCCGGGCCGGTGCGGGATTCTTGCAAAAACACTGTCGGGATCTGGTGAGAGTTCGGTCCTGCGTATCTCCGATGTAAGGACGCGCCGGTATCGAGCAGGCAGTTCAAACGGCCTCAGCCCCTGGCCTCCAACGTTCAGGTTCAGGTCAGCGGCCGCACGTGACGCCTCCTGGATGACTTGCATGTCTGGGCCGTGGGCCAGATCCTCGACGTGGACACTCATGACACCTTGCAGTTGCGCCAGGCTATGAGTGTCCGGGTAAATGAAAGTGGTGCCACGGTGCAGTAACCAATCCAGCTCCATGTTTCTTTTGCGATACCAGGGGGCACCTACCAGCGCGATCCATTGACCTTGCGGATGGGCGAGGCGGTCGGCGTTGATCACTTGGGTGGCGTGATAGGCAAGCAAGCGCCTGGAGGGATCGTCCCCGGACAGTTGCGCTTGATAGCGGGCGGTACAGTCCAACGCCTGGACCCGCAGGCCATTCTCACGTGCCGCAACGAGCACATTCTCGTAGGTATAAGGGGTCGGAGGAACAGCGTCGGTATTGAGATCCAGGTGTTGCAGGCGACGCTTCAGTTTGCCGTCCATCACGCCGGTCGCGGCGAAGCTATCGAGGCCGACCTGGTCGATGTCGAGCCTCAAACGATCCAGGTACAACGTTGTCACACCGCTTTTGACCAGCGCCGGCATGTTGTCGATCAAGAGCATCTTGCTGCCGGTGCCAGAAAACCGTTCGGTCATCACCACGCCCGGAGCATGGGTCAAAATCGTCTCGAGAAGGTGGGGAAACGTCTTGATTCCCGACCCTTGGGGAACATGGGCGCGGGGGGTTAACTGGACGTTTTGAAAATACAGGCTGGCGTCATCCTTCAATCGACTCTGTTGGGTTCGATAAGTGGGACCCAAGGCAGCGTCACGCGCTTTGACGGACTGGCTCGACAATCCCTCGCTCCGGCGATCAAAAATCGCGCGTTGGTCCATGTCCAGTTGATACAGGCGTAGCTTGGTAAAAAAGACATTTTCGCGCCAGGATGTCGACCCTTCGGGCTTGTAGAGTGCAGGTCCTGACGCGGACGGCTCATTGTCATCCCAGGCGTAGTAGGCTTTCAAGGCTGGATCATAGGTGACCCTGGCGACGTTCCTGTCATCCAGATCCACATATTGCTCATTGCCCTTGAGCCGAAGTCCATTTTCTTGAGCCGGTGGCAATCCTTCGGGTGGATTGCGGACGTATCGGGCCAGAGAACGTGGCGACGTATCCGCCGCTGTCGCGGTGCTGCTGGAAATGTTCGCCAGCACGACGGATAACGGCTGGTTGTCCGGGACGGAGAGGTCGGCGGAGCTGCTGGGCTCCGCCGCCGATGGCTGGGCATGCGACGTGCTGCTGGCGCCAGGCGCTGGAGGACGTGTCGGTAGGGGGATAGCGGGCACTCTGATCGTGCTCAGGTCCGTGGTGGGCGTGTCGGTTCCTTTTGGGCGCAGAGGTTTTTTTGGAGACATATACTCTTCCTTGGTAGGTGTCGTGGTGTTCAGACCATCCGGTGCCGAGGCGTGCGGTTGTGACGCGTCGATGCTGGTCTATGGAAAAGGCTGGGTGTGGTCTGTATGGACGGTTTTGACGAAGTCATCGTGAGGGGCCGCGAGGTTGTCGATTTCCAGATCCGCGCTGTTCACTTCCCGTGTGTCGTCGCGGTCCAGGACCCAGCGCTGCTCCAATGTGTCGTAGAACATTGCCCCGGGTGTGCCATCGATGAGACGAACGCCATCGACACCGAGGAAGGTCGTCGCCAGGCTGTCGTCGGCTTCATGGGCCTGGATTTCATCAAGCACCGAGACGACATCGGCATGGAACCGGGCGTTCAGGTGCAACAACCGCGCCTTGTCCGAACGGGTGTCGAGCTGATATCTGCCCGATGACAGGTTTACATACACGATCTCCTGAGGTTTGCGATCGTCTGGCACGAACAACAGCCGCACATCGCCGAGCAGGATCCAGGTCGTTCCGATGAAGATGTCCGTGCGGTCCAGGTTTATGTCAAACGTATCGGCGTGCACATTCCAGATCGACGACTCGGTCATGCTGGCGGTGCAAAGGCGTAACGTCGCGCCGGGGCTGGGGTGCACTTCGTACGTGGACATGTTGCCCTCCAGCACGTAGATGCTGGTGTGCTGACGCTCAGGCAGGCTGATTCTCTGCGGTCTGGCAGGTAGCCGTATGACTTCCTCAACCGGCGAGCTGAAGACATAGCGACCCGCGCGCCGGCGCAATGCCTGGCGGCAATCGATTTCTCGGTTTCCCGGATTCCGGTGATCGTCGTGATAGGAAAACCGCCCAGTACCTACCCGGTAGGAAGTGCCATCGCGAAGGACCAGGACGATGGGACGTACAAGCGACACCCCCGTGGACATCAATATCCCCGCTACGTTGGAGGGCACTCCCTGATCATGCTTGATCCAGTGCTTGAGCGTTATCCGGGTACCGTCCGTGAATGTCAGCACCAGGTTCATGTCCCGGTAGGTCAGCCAATACCAATAGCTGATCGTTCGGTTTTCTACATGATATTGAGCGTGGACGCTCTCGAGTTCACTGTCGTCATAATCCAGGAATAGGGTGGTGGTCGGCTTGGTCGGTTGCTGCGGGATGATGAACACCGGATGGTGGCATTCCCTTGGAACGAAATAGCGCTCGGCGGGAACATCCGGCGAGGCACCGGTCCCGCCATTAAAAATGACCGGCGCCGGTGGCGACATGCCCTGCTTTACGATGATTGCGTCGATTGGTTGGTCTTCCGGGGTTGCCAGCTCATCAGGCAGGTCAGGCTTGAATGTAAAACCGTCGTGCGTCACGAATAACAAAGCGTCATTGCGCAGGATTCGGCGATTCTCAAGCTGGATGTAGACGCCGGTAATGAACACTTCCCGACGCGAGTCAGCTGTTTCTGCATCGTCGGACAACGTCAACTTCAATGAAGTGTCCTGCACCCACCAGTCCTTGATCCCTTCCATCGGATACCCGAGTTCAATGATGCTCGGTTCCTTGCCATCTTCGCTAATGCGTACCTCGCCACTCTTCACCGCAATGTAATAGCGATCCTTGCCGGGACCGCCATCGACCCGGCTGGTGTTACCCATCAGGTAAAACAGATCATCGCCGTCTCCCCCCGTGGCGCTGTCTTCCATGCCATTGAGCGTGATGGTGTTGGCGTGTCGATTACCGATGACTCGGCTATAACCGCGCGGGAGTGTCTCGACGTTTTCGATCGAGGTGATCGTTGCGTAGTGGACGGGGTTGGTGTCCTCGTGGGATCTCAACAACGAAAGCCCGCCAGGCAGGCTGATTTCATGGCCGGTGTACGCGTGGCTGCCGTTGAAGTCTGGAAGCTCGCCTTTTATCGACAGCGTGTCGCTTCCGGCTCCGCCATGCAGTGCGTTGGTGGCGTTGGCAATAGGCGTCTTGAGCGTCTCGCTCGCATGGAACATGAATACGTCGTTTTTGTAGCCTCCCGTCAGGTTCTTCTTGCCGGTCGAAAAACTGAAGTAGTTAGGTCGGTCATGCACGCCATGGACTTGATCGTTGCCGCCGCCCAATTGCCAATAGATACCCTTGTCTTTTCCGGGCAGACCGACAGTCATGGCTGGCGCGCGATCGAGGCCTTTGGAGGCATCGATCACATCGTCACCTTCCACCACCTGCGGTGTGTTCACCTCCCGGTAAGGTTGCTCGCCGTCTGCCCATTGGAGTTTCCAGTGTTGGGTCGGTTGCATCTCGACCTGGAAACGCCCATTGAAAAGCGCTTCGACGCTGGGTTCCAGCTCACCGCGCAGCAGGTTTCGGGCTTGCGCCTCCAGCGCCTTGGCATAGGCGACGCGCGTTCGCTCGACCTGGTAGCGTTCCATGACGTCGCTATCGAGATCTTGCCCGGTAAAGGCGAACCAGCCCGAGCGCCAGCGTTCATTGACGCTCAACTCGATGTAGTCGTCGATGTCATCGACCTGGCGGGCGGCTGCGTAGATCCGCGAGCCCAGGATCAGAACCGCGCACGCTACCAATCCGGCCACGCCAGTGGAGCCAAATCCTGCCAGCGCCGCAGACCCGAGTGCGACGGAAAGGCCTGCGCTTGCCACGTTCATGCCGGCGGCGACGTAGTGGTCCATGGCTTCTTTGCCCTTGGATTTTGCGGCGGCGTCGAAGGCATTGATGGCGTGGTAAATATCGAAAGGGAGGGTGAGGATGCTGGCCATCAGGCCGGCGCCACGAAGGAGTGATTTTCCCGCCGTGGTGGCCTTGAAACCGACGAGGACGCGGTCGCCTTGGCGCAGCATTTGTTGACCGGTCTTCAACAACCCATGCTCGGTCAGGATCGATGTGAACTCGGCGCCGATCTCTCCCGAGCTGACCGCTACTTCGGTCAGGTCGCTTTGTCGCAGACCGTCACGAATGCCCACCAGGCCGCTGTAGATGCCATAGAGTTGCATGCCCAGCGCCGCGGTCAGCATGCCGCGACTTTTCAGCCTATCGACCCACGTTGGCATGCCTGACGCAATGGCCGAGCTTTCAAAGGTTCGCATGGCTTGCAGCGCGTTGAGCAGTTTGTTGACTTTGTTCATCGATGCGCTGGGGGCATGCCCCGCAGAAGCGTCAAGAATGGCGGGTGTGCTGGGTGACCGATTGGAGGCCAGCTCGAACAACACGACAATGACATCGGGGGCGCCGGCCGAGAGGGAGGACTTGATGTGATGCTCGACCATCAGTGGATCGAATCGGATGGCGTCGATCAGCGCGCCGTCCGGTTGCAGCAAGAGTGACGAATCGGTCCCGGTCAGGCTGTCGGTGAGCTTTGCGCCCATTCGATAGAGTTCGACGCGACTTATCGTCAACTCGCCAATTTTCACCGGCCCCAGGCGTTCGTCCAAGCTTGCGAGTCGTTCCCGGGGAGGCGGGTTTCTGTCCGCCTGCGGGTCGTGATCCTTGGAAGAGGAAGCGACATCGGTGATTATGACGGGGGCAATCCGCTCAGTCCCCGGACGCACGGATTTACCTTGGCGACGTTCTGGCATCGATAATTCCTTTTATCGTGATGTCTGTCGAGCGGCCTCCTGGCGCTCGTGCGGGGCATGATAAAGGAGCTGGATCTAGCGTGTGGTTCGATAATGTATCCCGATGCGATCAGGCTCTTCGTCGCTGCCGCACCAAGTGCTTGAAGCCTTCGAACACCAGCACTGCCACGGCCATCCAAATGGGGATATAGGTCAGCCATTCCTCGGCCTTGATGCTTTCCCCCAGCAGCAGCGCAACCCCCAGCAGCAACACCGGTTCCACATAGCTCAACAAGCCGAACAGGCTGAACGGCAGCAACCGGCTGGCGACGATGTAGGACACCAGCGCGCTGGCGCTGATCACGCCGAGCAATGGGATCAGCCAGGTCAGCCGCGGGTAGTGATCGAACACGGCGAAACCTTGTTCGCCGCTTTGCACGAACCACAGTGCCACGGGCAACATCAGGGTCATGTCCAGCCAGAGCCCGCCGAGGTTGTCGGTCTTGATGCGTTTGCGCAGGATGAAATAGATCGGGTAGCCGATCACCACCAGCAAGGTTGCCCAGGAAAAACCACCCACTTGGTACAACTCGTTGAACACGCCGAGGGTGGCGAAGAACACCGCGACTTTCTGCAGATAGGAAAGGCGCTCGCCATAGACGAGCCGCCCGGTCAGGACCATCGACAGCGGCAACAGGAAGTACCCCAGCGATACGTCCAGGCTGTAGCCGTTGAGCGGCGCCCACATGAACAGCCACAGTTGTGCGCCCATCAAGGCCGATGACGCTATCGCGCCCAGCAGCAAGCGCGGTGTGCTGATCAAGCGTGCAACAAGATCCGAAACGAGCTTCCATTCACGGGAAATCAACATGAACGCGGTCATGCACGGCATCGTCAACAACATCCGCCAACCGAAAATCTCCAGGCCGGTCAGTGGCGTGAGCAACGAGGTGTAGTAATACATGACGGCGAACAGCACAGAGGCCGAGACCGATAGAGCGATGCCTTTGGACACGGATGCCTCTTGTTATTGGAATTGCAGCACGATACGGAAAGCCGTTTACCCGTGGCGAGGGAGCTTGCTCCCGCTGGGTCGCGTAGCGGCCCCAAAAGAGCGACTGCTGCGCAGCCGAGCGGGAGCAAGCTCCCTCGCCACAGTCTGTGCATGTTACGACGTACGCGGCACTCGCCCAGGCACGAAATGGCTCACATCATTGAACCCCGGCGTCGAAGCATGCCCCGGCGTCACCAGCGAATCGATGAAGGCTTCATCTTCCGCGCTGATCTTCACCGATTGCGCCTTGATGTACGAATCCCATTGCTCCTCGGTGCGCGGTCCGACGATGGCCGAGGTCACGGCGCTGTTGTTCAACACCCAGGCGATGGCGAACTCGACGATGCCCACGCCTCGGCCCTGGGTGTACTGCAGGATTTGCTGGGCAATGCGCAGGGATTCGACCCGCCATTCGGTTTCCAGGATGCGTTTGTCCTGGCGGCCGGCGCGGCTGTTGGCGTCCGGCGCCACGTCCGGCGCGTACTTGCCGCTGAGCACGCCACGGGCCAGGGGGCTGAACGGCACCACGCCGAGGCCGTAGTTCTGGGCCGCGGTGATCTGCTCGGTTTCCGCCTGGCGGTTGACGATGTTGTACAGCGGTTGGCTGATCACCGGCCGGTCGATGCCCAGGCTGTCGGCGATCCGTATCACTTCGGCGATGCGCCAGCCACGGTAGTTCGACAGGCCCCAGTAGCGGATCTTGCCCTGGCGAATCAAGTCGCCAATGGCCGACACAGTCACGTGCAGCGGGGTGTTGTGGTCTTCGCGGTGCAGGTAATAGATGTCCAGGTAATCGGTGCCCAGGCGCGTCAGGCTGGCCTCGATACCATTGAACAGATGCTTGCGGCTCAGGCCGCTGCGGTTGGGCACGCCGTCCGGCGGGCCGAAACCGACCTTGGTGGCCAACACCCACTCCTGGCGGCGACTGGCGATTGCCTCGCCGACGATTTCCTCGGAGCGACCGTTGGTGTAGACGTCCGCGGTGTCGATGAAATTGATGCCCTGGTCCCAGGCCTTGTCGATGATCCGCAGCGAATCCTCAGTGCGGGTCTGTTCGCCGAACATCATCGTGCCCAGGGTCAACGTCGAGACTTGCAACCCGGAATGGCCTAGCGTGCGGTAGCTCATGACAAGATCCTTTTATCCATGGGAAAGGTCCAATCAAATACCAGAACCGCCGCGTGGATCCAACCGATTTCTCAACCCCTCACCAATCAACTGTGGGAGCGAGCTTGCTCGCGATAGCGTCAAGTCAGCCAACATCTGTATCGACTGATTCACCGCCATCGCGAGCAAGCTCGCTCCCACAGGGGGCACAGGGGTGTCAGGCCCGCAAGGTACGGGTCATGCGCAACGCCAGCAGGCTGCCGCAGACGATCACGCCCGCCAGCAGGTACAGCGCCGCGTCGGTCGAGCCGGTGGCGTCCTTGACCCAGCCCACCAGGTACGGGCTGAGGAAGCCGGCCATCTGGCCCATGGAATTGATCAACGCCAACCCGCCGGCCGCCGCGCCGGCGCTGAGCATCGCGGTAGGCACCGGCCAGAACATCGGCAGGCCGGTGAGGGCGCCCATGGTGGCGATGGACAGGCCGATGATGGCGATGGCCGGGGTGGTGGCGAAGTTGACCGCGATCAGCAGCCCGACGGCCCCCATCAGCATCGGCACCACCAAATGCCAGCGACGTTCCTTGTGCAAGTCCGCCGAGCGGCCCACCAGCAACATGAACACCGCCGCCAGCAGGTAAGGGATTGCACTCAGCCAGCCGATCACCAGGTTATCGCTGAAGCCCAGGCTCTTGATGATCGACGGCAGCCAGAAGTTGATGGCATAGACGCCGCTCTGGATGCAGAAGTACACCAGGCCGAAGGCCCAGAGTGCCGGGTTCTTGAACACCGCCAGCAGCGAGTCGGTGGTGGTCTTTGGTTTGTTGGCCAGGTCTTCGGCGTGATCGGCGGTGAGCACGGCGCGTTCCTGGTCTGTCAGCCATTTGGCCTTGGCGAAAGTGTCGCTGAGCAGGAAGAACGCCAGCGCCCCGAGGATCACCGTCGGGACGCCTTGCAGCAGGAACATCCACTGCCAACCCGCCAGGCCGCCCTGGCCCGCGGCGAAGTGGTTGAGGATCCATCCGGAAAACGGGCTGCCCAGCAGGCCGGACACCGGAATGGCCGACATGAACAACGCCATGATCCGGCCGCGACGGAACGTCGGGAACCATTGCGAGAGGTACAGCACCACACCTGGGAAGAACCCGGCTTCAGCGGCGCCGGTCAACAGCCGCAAGGTATAGAACTCGGTAGGGGTGGTGACGAACAGCAGGCAGGTCGACAGGGTTCCCCAGGTGATCATCATCAGCGCGATCCAGCGCCGCGGGCCGAATTTGGTCAGGGCCAGGTTGCTCGGCACGCCGCACAGCACGTAGCCGATGAAGAAGATCCCGGCGCCGAGGCCGTACACGGTTTCGCTGAATTTCAGGGCGTCGAGCATCTGCAACTTGGCGAAGCCAACGTTGACCCGGTCCAGGTAGTTGAACAGGTAGCAGATGAAAATGAACGGGATCAAGCGCAGGGTAATGCGCTTGTAGACGGTATTTTTTTTGTCGGGGGTAGCCAGGAGGGCTGTTGCGCTCTGGGACATGGCGGGTCTCTCTTTATTATGATTTTTGCGAGCCAAGGGGTAACGTTGACCGCCCCTTGAGTCTCGGCCAGCCCAAGGTCCCGTGTCTTTGTGCCGGAGCACAGGGTTTGAATACAGACCCTGTGCGCCTGACCAAACCCATGCCTGGAACAACAATCCACGCCGCCTGCAAGGAACACCGCCCATGTTCGAACTCGATCACGACCTGGCGCAGGACATCGTCGACCGGGCGATGGCGATCCTGCCGTACAACGTCAATGTCATGGACAACCAGGGCCTGATCCTGGGCAGCGGCGAACGCGAGCGCATCAATACCCGTCACGAGGGCGCGCAACTGGTCCTGGCCAACGGGCGAGTGGTGGAGATCGACGAGCACACCGCCGTGCACCTCAAGGGCGTACAGCCGGGCATCAACCTGCCGCTGATGCTCGACCAGCGGCTGATCGGCGTCCTGGGCATCACCGGCGAGCCGGCGCAATTGCGCACCTACGCCGAACTGGTGCGCATGACCGCGGAGATGCTGCTCGGCCAGCGCAACCAGCAGGCCGAGCAGCAATGGCGTCGCCAGCGCTGCGATGACTTGCTGGCGTTGCTGCTGGGGGACGCCGGGGATTCGCCGCGATTGTTGGACGAAGCCCGGCAAATGGGTCTCAAGCCGCAGTTGTCGCGGGTGCCGTACCTGTTCGAACTGGGCCTGGAGCATGGGCCCGGGCAGACGGTGGAGACCTTGAGCGCCTGGCTGATGTCGCGCTACCCGGACAGTTGGTGCCTGACCTCGTCCAAATCATCCTTGCTCTGGTGCCGGCCGGTCACGGCTTCGGTGGAGAACGAGCGGCTGCTGGCCAAGCTCGATGGGTTGGGCTGGAACATTCTGCGGATTGCGGTGGGCGGTCAGGCCGAGGGGTTGGCGGGCCTGCGACGCTGCTATCGACGGGTAGCGGACTTGCTGGCCTACGGGCGTGATGTGTTGCCGCAGTCGCGCGTGCTGGCGCTCAACCGTTATCGCCTGCCGGTGTTGCTCTGGCGTCATCGCAGCGACGATGCCCTGGACGAATTGCTCACCCCGTTGCGCAAGGTCATCGCCAAGGACAGCAACGGCCAGTTGCTCGCCACCTTGCGCAGTTGGTGTGAACACGACGGCCAGAGCCAGGCCTGCGCCGACGCCCTGGGCATCCACCGCAACAGCCTGCGCTATCGCATGGAACGCATCGCCGAACTCAGCGGCGTGGACCCGTTGCGGCTGGACGGGATGCTGGCGTTGTATCTGGGGGTGCAACTGTTGCCGCAGATCGAGAGCCCCCCGGTGTAGAACCTGTGGGAGCGAGCTTGCTCGCGATAGTGGTGTGTCAGCTTGCGCAGGTGTTGGATGTGACACCGCCATCGCGAGCAAGCTCGCTCCCACAGTGGTTCTGTGTTGTATGCAGATCCTGAGTTTACGCAGGCCCATGTGGGAGCGAGCCTGCTCGCGATGAGGCCGGCCGCTTCAACCTGAATTTCCCTGGAAAACCGTTTTTTGTAATTTTGAACAATAATGCCCGGTGTCTTTTGTGCGGCGGACCGGCGTCACGGCTGCGGTCAGCTGGCAGCATGCTGTGCATCGGAACCGGAGAATAATATGAAAATAATCATCGCCCCCGACTCGTTCAAGGACAGCCTCAGCGCCCAGGGCGTCGCCGATGCCATCGCCCAGGGGCTGGCCGAGGTCTGGCCGGATGCGCAGTTGATCAAATGCCCGATGGCGGACGGCGGGGAGGGGACGGTGGAGTCGGTGTTGGCGGCCTGTCACGGTGAGTGGCGCCGCACCCGGGTCCGCGGTCCGTTGGGTGTCGCCGTCGAGGCGCGCTGGGGCTGGTTGGCCGAGAGCCGCACCGCAATCATCGAGATGGCCGAGGCCAGTGGTTTGCAATTGGTGCCGCCGGGGCAACGCGATGCCTGTTCCAGCAGCACCTACGGCACTGGCGAGCTGATTCGCGCGGCCCTCGATGCAGGCGCCGGGCGGGTGATCCTGGCGATTGGCGGCAGTGCCACCAACGACGGCGGTGCCGGTGCGATGCAGGCCCTGGGCGTGGCATTGCTGGATGAGCAAAGCCAACCCCTTCCACCCGGAGGCCTGGCCTTGGCGAACTTGTCGCGCATCGACCTGAGCGACCTCGACCCGCGCCTGGCCCAGGTCAGCTTCGAGATTGCCGCCGATGTCGATAACCCGCTGTGCGGCCCCCACGGTGCGTCTGTGGTTTTCGGTCCGCAGAAGGGCGCCACTGCCCAGCAAGTGCAGGCGCTGGACCGGGCTCTTGGGCATTTCGCCGAACAGTGCGCCCGGGCGTTGACCAAGGATGTGCGCGACGAGCCGGGCAGCGGCGCGGCCGGTGGCCTGGGCTTCGCGGCCAAGGCGTTCCTGGGGGCGCAGTTTCGTACCGGGGTGGACGTCGTCGCCCAGTTGACCGGGCTGGCCGAAGCGGTCAGCGGCGCCGACCTGGTGATTACCGGCGAAGGCCGTTTCGATGCCCAGACCCTGCGCGGCAAAACTCCTTTCGGCGTGGCCCGCATCGCCCGCCAGCATGGCGTACCAGTGGTGGTCATTGCCGGCACGCTGGGGGAGGGCTACCAGGCGCTGTATGAACACGGCATCAATGCTGCCTTCGCCCTGGCCAGCGGGCCGATGACCCTGCAAGAAGCCTGCACCGACGCCCCGCGCCTGCTGAGCGAGCGCGCCCGGGACATCGCCCGGCTTTGGCGGGTGGCGGCGCGGTAAGCCCGATAGGCACTTGGCCCAGGAGTAGGGTGAACCTGTGGCGAGGGAGCTTGCTCCCGTTGGGTTGCGAAGCGGCCCCAAATGGAAGTGCCGACCAGATGCATTGAAGTGAATGGTTTCAGGGCCGCTTCGCGCCCCAGCGGGAGCAAGCTCCCTCGCCACAAAAGCGCTGCGAGGGTGGCGCGGTGTGTGATTTGAGATAGGGTTGAGGCTGGATATCGCGCAATCAGGAGAGATACATGCGCTTCTCAGCTTTGACCCAACGCATCACCGGCGAGGGTGCCGCCGCCTGGCAGATTCACGACCGGGCGCTGGCCATGCGCGAACAGGGCATGGATGTGTTGTTGCTGTCAGTGGGCGATCCGGACTTCGACACCCCGCGCGCCATTGTCGAGGCCGCGGTGGGCAGCCTGCGGGCCGGTGAGACTCACTATTCGGACATCCGCGGCTTGCACACCTTGCGGGCCAGCATCGCCCGGCGTCATCGCTTGCGCTGCGGCCAGCCGGTGGGGGCCGAACACGTCGTCGTGCTGCCGGGCGCCCAGTGCGCGGTGTATGCGGTCGCGCAATGCCTGCTCAACCCTGGCGACGAAGTCATCGTCGCCGAGCCGATGTATGTCACCTACGAAGCGGTGTTCGGTGCCTGCGGCGCGAAAGTCCTGCCAGTGGCGGTCCGCCCGGAGAACGGTTTTCGGGTCGAGCCGGCGGACGTTGCCCGTCTTGTCACCCCGCGTACCCGGGCGATGCTGCTCAACAGCCCGAACAACCCATCCGGCGCCAGCCTGCCGATGTCCACTTGGCAAGCATTGGCGCGGTTGTGCATTGAACATGACCTGTGGCTGATCAGTGACGAGGTCTACAGCGACCTGCTCTACGACGGCGAACACATCAGTCCGGCCAGCCTGCCGGGCATGGCCGAGCGCACCGCGACGATCAACAGCCTGTCCAAATCCCACGCCATGACCGGTTGGCGGATCGGCTGGGTCGTTGGCCCCGAAGCCCTCACTGACCATCTGGCGAACCTGTCGTTGTGCATGCTGTTCGGCCTGCCGGACTTCGTGCAGCGCGCAGCCCAGGTTGCCCTGGAGCAAGCGTTGCCGGAAGTCGCGCAGATGCATGAAGAATATCGCCAGCGCCGCGACCTGGTGTGCGCCATGCTCGACGATTGCCCGGGGCTCAAGCCGGTGCGGCCCGATGGTGGCATGTTCGTGATGGTCGACATCCGCCAGACGGGCCTCGATGCTCAGGCGTTTGCCGAGCGCCTGTTGGACGATCACGGCGTGTCGGTATTGGCCGGCGAGGCGTTTGGGCCCAGTGCGGCGGGGCATATCCGCATCGGGCTGGTGGTCGATCAGCTGAAACTGGCGGATGCATGCCAGCGGATTGCCTCGTGTGCGGCGGATCTGCTACGGGCCCAGCGGTAAAGTTTTGTAGAGGCTGTGTGAAATTGTGTAAGGGTTTTGCTCGTGGATGAGCAGGGGCGTATATCCTTGGCAGCTTGAGATTTTCTGCGCTGGCGATATCGCCATCGCGAGCAAGCTCGCTCCCACAGGGGCTTCGGTACGACACAAAACCCTGTGGGAGCGAGCTTGCTCGCGATGAGGCCCTGCCAGGCGCCACAGCACTTTTCTGGAAACACCCATGCCCAACATCCTCCTGGTCGAAGACGACACCGCACTCTCCGAACTGATCGCCAGTTACCTGGAACGCAACGGCTATCAGGTCAGCGTGCTCAGCCGTGGCGATCATGTGCGTGAGCGGGCGCGAGTCGACCCGCCGGACCTGGTGATCCTCGACCTGATGCTGCCGGGGCTGGACGGCTTGCAGGTCTGCCGCCTGCTGCGGGCCGACTCGGCGACTTTGCCGATCCTGATGCTCACCGCCCGGGACGACAGCCACGACCAGGTCCTGGGCCTGGAAATGGGTGCCGACGACTACGTCACCAAGCCTTGCGAGCCCCGGGTGTTGCTGGCGCGGGTGCGTACCTTGTTGCGCCGCAGCAGCCTCACCGAGCCGCAGACGGCCAACGACCGCATCCTCATGGGCAACCTGTGCATCGACCTCTCCGAGCGCACCGTGACCTGGCGCGGGCAGCCGGTGGAGTTGTCCAGTGGCGAATACAACCTGCTGGTGGTGCTGGCCCGGCATTCCGGCGAAGTGCTGAGCCGCGACCAGATCCTGCAGCGCCTGCGGGGCATCGAATTCAACGGCACCGACCGTTCGGTGGACGTGGCGATTTCCAAGCTGCGGCGCAAGTTCGACGACAACGCCGACGAAGCCCGCAAGATCAAGACCGTGTGGGGCAAGGGTTATCTGTTCAGTCGTTCCGAGTGGGAATGCTGAGCCGATGTGGAAGCTGCTGATTCGCCTGTACCTGGTCACCATCGTCTCCTATAGCGCGGCGATCTACTTGATGCCGGAGTTGGTGATCCGCCTGTTCCAGGAGCGTTTCCTGACCTACAACCTCGATTATTCCCGGGGCCTGCAAACCCTGATGGTCAAGCAGTTCCGCGCCGTGCCCAGCGAGCAATGGCCGGCGCTGGCGGCGCAGATGGACAAGGAGTTCGAGCCGCTGCGCATCGAACTGGCCGCGGTCGATGACGCGGGCTTCAGCGCCGATGAGCAGGCGCGTCTCAAGCGCGGCGAGAACGTGGTACGCCTTGGCGACTGGGCCTGGCGAACCCTGGCGGCGGCGCCGCTGGACGAGCGTACGGCGGTGAAGATGGTCGTGCCGCCGGACCCGGCCGATGTCAGCTGGTTGTACTGGAGCATCAACGTGTTGATCGGCGCGACGATGCTGGCCTGCCTGTTGCTCTGGCTGCGGCCGCACTGGCGCGACCTGGAACGCCTCAGGCGCACCGCCGAGCGTTTCGGTAAAGGTTATTTGGATGAGCGTACGCACATTGCTTCCAGCTCGAACATTGGCAGCCTGGCCCATGTGTTCGACACGATGGCGGGGGACATCGAGAATCTGCTCAACCAACAGCGGGACTTGCTCAACGCCGTGTCCCACGAATTGCGCACGCCCCTGACGCGGCTCGATTTCGGCCTGGCCCTGGCGCTGTCCGATGACCTGCCGGCGCCCAGCCGCGAGCGCCTGCAAGGGTTGGTGGCGCACATTCGCGAACTCGATGAGTTGGTGCTGGAACTGCTCTCCTACAGCCGTTTGCAAAACCCGCAGCGCCTGCCCGAACGGGTCGACGTGGCGCTGGACGAATTCATCGACAGCATCCTGGGCAGCGTCGACGAGGACCTGGCGGCGCCGGACGTGGTCATCGACGTGCTGTTGCACGGTGCGTTGGAGCGTTTCGTGCTGGACCCGCGCCTGACCGCCCGAGCGTTGCAGAACCTGCTGCGCAATGCCATGCGGTATTGCGAAAAGCGCATCCAGGTCGGTGTGCTGGTCGGTGACCAAGGCTGTGAGATCTGGGTCGACGACGATGGCATCGGCATTCCCGACAGCGAGCGCGAGCGCGTGTTCGAACCGTTCTATCGCCTGGACCGCAGCCGCGACCGCGCCACGGGCGGCTTTGGCCTCGGCCTGGCCATCAGCCGCCGGGCCCTGGAAGCCCAGGGCGGCACGTTGACTGTCGAGGCTTCGCCACTGGGCGGGGCGCGCTTCAAGCTGTGGTTGCCGACACCGTCCTGAGGTTCCCCGCGCTGTCTATTGCCCGACGCTGACCCTGTGGCGAGGGAGCTTGCTCCCGCTGGGCCGCCAAGCGGCCCCAATGCGCCTCACCCAAACAACCCCGCCGCAATATTGATCGAAAACCCCAGGATCGCCGTGTTGAACACAAACCCGATCAACGATTGCGCCAACACGATCTTGCGCAATTGCCGCGTGGCAACCCCCACATCCGAGGTCTGCACCGCCACGCCGATGGTGAAAGAGAAGTAGAGGAAATCCCAATAGTTGGGCGTGGTCAGCCCTTCGGCAAATCGCAGCGCCGGCTCCTTGCCTTCCCAGGTGTAATACAACCGCGCGTAGTGAACGCTGAAAATCACCCCGATCAGCAACCATGAACCGGTCACGGTCATCGCCGTGAAGCCGTAATGCAAGAGCTTGCCGGCGGCTTGCAGGTCGCGGCTGCCCGCCAGCTCGAAGGTGATGGTCGCCAGGCT
This sequence comes from Pseudomonas sp. Z1-12, assembly GCF_051132015.1. Lineage (NCBI taxonomy): Bacteria > Pseudomonadati > Pseudomonadota > Gammaproteobacteria > Pseudomonadales > Pseudomonadaceae > Pseudomonas > Pseudomonas sp. Z1-12. The sequence goes on along the minus strand of NZ_CP071647.1, from coordinate 4,330,651 downwards.
GGCCAATGCCGCGACGCAGACCATCAGCAGCACCAGCCCGGCATTTTCATCTTCGATTTCGGCGATGCGTTTCACATCGGGCGCCTTGGCCCGCACGGTCAGCCAGAACATCAGCACCAGGTAGGTCCAGACCCCGGCATTCCAGCCGATCAGGACCTTGCTGATGATCGAGTCCACGGGAACCAGGATTCCCACCGCCAGGCCAAGGACCGTGGCGCTGGAGAGACGCGGGTGGGTGCGGGCGAGGAGGGGCATGGCGGCTCACTGTCCGGAAAAGAACCTAGTATGAGCCATCAGGCAAAGAGCCGGCCGTCTATCGCGCTCGACTCGATCAATTGCACACCCGCTTCCTGCATCCGCCGGATCGCTGCCTCCAACGAGCCATCCTTATCAATGCCCCGGCAGGCGTCCAGCACCACAAACGCGTTGAACCCGGCCAAGCGGGCATCCAGCGCCGAAAACATCACGCAGAAATCCAGGGCCAGGCCCACCAGGTACACGGTGTCGATGCCGCGCTCCTTGAGATAGCCGGTCAAGCCGGTGGGCGTCTGGTGGTCCGCTTCCATGAAGGCTGAGTAGCTGTCGATGTCCGGGTTGCAACCCTTGCGGATGATCAGCTTGGCATGGTCAAGCTTGAGTGACGGGTGCAGCGCGGCGCCGTGGCTGCCCTGTAGGCAGTGGTCGGGCCAGAGAGTCTGCTCGCCGTAGGGCAATTGGACGGTGTCGAAAGGTTGCTTGCCCGGGTGGCTGGAGGCAAACGAAGCATGCCCGGCCGGGTGCCAGTCCTGCGCGAGGACGACGAGCCTGAAGGACTGGCCGAGCTGGTTGATCAACGGCACGATCTCATCGCCGCCCGGCACGGCCAGTTGGCCGCCGGGGATGAAGTCGTTCTGTACATCGATCACCACGAGTGCAGTGGTCAAGGCTCGGTTGGCTGGAACGCTCATGATTGGAATCCTCCTTGGAAGTGGTTCTTCGAGAGTAGCTGAACGATCTTGGGCCGGTGTGCGGACCGGAGATCCAGTGTGGGAGCGAGCTTGCTCGCGATGGCTGCGGCACATTCAACATCGATGCAAGCTGACCCACCGCTTTCGCGAGCAAGCTCGCTCCCACAATGGATTTGCGGTCGACGCATGGCCGATGGCTAGCCGGTTAACCTTGTGGGAGCGGGCTTGCTCGCGAAGAGGCCGGCACATCCCACATCTATGCAGCTGATCCACCGCCTTCGCGAGCAAGCTCGCTCCCACAGGGCATCTGCGGTGAGCAGATCGCGATGGCTCCCCAAAAAAATATTTCACCCTGCTGCCTGTAGTGTCTTTCGTCGAAAATATCCCAGGTTTGATGGCTTTTTGACATTTGGTTCGTGCGTCCCAGCCACGATTCAGTACAATCGCCGGCCCCACCGGGCATGGAAGCCGTCCGGTTCTCCTGTTACGAGAAAAAACCATGCTCATCGGCAGTTATTCCCCCGCCCTTGTTTCGATTTCCTTGTTTGTTGCCGTGCTGGCTTCCTACACCGCGCTGGACCTGGCCGGGCGGATCGCGACCGCCAAGGGGCGCGCCGCGCATTTGTGGATAACCGGGGGCGCGCTGGCGATGGGGGTGGGCATCTGGTCCATGCACTTCATCGGCATGCTGGCGTTCACCTTGCCGATCGAGCTTGGCTACGACGTATCGATCACCGCGCTGTCGCTGCTCACCGCGATTCTTTCCAGCGGGTTTGCCTTGTGGCTGGTCAGCCAGCCGCGATTGCCGGCGTGGCAGTTGGCTTTCGGGGCGCTGATCATGGGCGCCGGGATCAGCGCCATGCATTACACCGGCATGGCCGCGCTGCGGATGCAGCCGGGCATCGATTATGACCCGACGCTGTTCGGTGCTTCGTTGGTGATTGCCGTCGGCGCGTCTGCCGCGGCGCTGTGGATTGCCTTTCGCCTGCGCCAGAACACCCCCCACGTGCGTCTGGCCCGGGCGGGCGCCGCGGTGATCATGGGCATCGCCATCGTTGGCATGCACTACACCGGCATGGCAGGGGCGCGCTTCAGCGAGGGCAGCTTTTGCGGCTCGCTGGATGGCTTGAGCAGCAAGGGCCTGGACAATCTGGTATTGATCACCACCCTGGCGGTATTGGCCATTGCCCTGCTGACCTCGATTCTCGATGCGCGCCTGGAAGCCCGCACCGCCGAGCTGGCCCAGTCCCTGACCCAGGCCAACCGGGAACTGACCCAGTTGGCCCTGCACGACCCCCTCACCGGACTGCCCAACCGTGTGCTGCTGGCCGATCGGATCGACCAGGCCATGCATCGGGTGCAAGAGCAGGGCGGTTGCTTCGCCTTGATGTTCATCGACCTCGATGGTTTCAAGCCGGTCAACGACGCCTTTGGTCACCACATGGGCGATCTGTTGCTGCGGGACGTGGCCCTGCGCCTGCGCGAAGACCTGCGCAGCCAGGACACCCTGGCGCGGATCGGCGGTGACGAGTTCGTGCTATTGGTGCAACTGGCCGAGCCCGACGATGCCCTGCGCCTGGCAGCACGCCAGGTTGGCCTGATCGGGCGCACGTTCCGGGTTTCTGAGCATGACTTGCAGATCTCCGCCAGCGTCGGCATCGCCGTTTACCCTGGCAATGGCCAGAGCGCCGAAGAACTGTTGATGAACGCCGACGCGGCGATGTATCACGCCAAGGGCGCCGGCAAGAACGGCTACAGCTTTTTCGACGCCTCGATGAACAGCAACGCCCGCAAGCAATTGCAGTTGCTGCAAGATTTGCGCACGGCCGTCGAACAGCGGCAGTTCAGTCTGCATTACCAGCCCAAGTTCGATGCGGCCAATGGCCGTCCGGTCGGGGCCGAGGCCTTGTTGCGCTGGACCCACCCGACCCAGGGCCTGTTGATGCCCGACACGTTCATCGACCTGGCGGAAAAGACCGGCTTGATCATCCCCATCGGCGAATGGGTCTTGAACGAGGCCTGTCGGCAGATGCGCGAATGGTACGTGCTCGGTTATACCGACTGGCGCATCGCGGTGAACCTCTCGGCCTTGCAGTTCTGCCACACCGGTTTGGTGCAGAGCGTGGCCAAGGCGTTGGAGACGCATAAGCTGCCGGCCAACAGCCTGACCCTGGAAATCACCGAAACCACCGCCATGAGCGATGCGGACGCAAGCATGACGGTGCTGCAACAGCTGTCTGACATGGGCGTGGATCTGTCCATCGACGACTTTGGCACCGGCTATTCGAGCCTGATGTACCTCAAGCGCCTGCCGGCCAACGAGCTGAAGATCGACCGCGGCTTCGTGCGCGACCTGGAGCACGACAGCGATGACGCGGCCATCGTCTCGGCCATCGTCGCCCTCGGTCAGGCGCTGGGCCTGCGGATCGTCGCCGAAGGCGTGGAGACCGATGTGCAGCAAGACTTCCTGACCCAGCTGGGCTGCGATTCGCTGCAAGGTTACCTGTTGGGCCATCCGCTGCCGGCCGAGCGTTTCCTGCAGGAGATTCGCCAGGCCAAACGCCTGGCGGTGGTCTGAGACGCCCTCAGGGAACGATATCGAACGCCGTGCTACCCAGTCGCTCGCCGTTGACCAGCAGGTGCACAGCATGCCGGCCCGCGTAGTGTTTGCGGGTGGTCAGCTCGCGAATGTATTGGGAACGGCTGAGGTTGACGCGACCTTGGGCGGGCAGGTCGAAGGTCTTGAGCTTGAAGACCTTGGCCGAGGTGCCGCCCGAGGCCTTCACGTAGTCGATGGCGTAGTCGATCACCAGGCGCTGGCTCTGTTCGAAGGTTGATTGCACGGTGAAGGACAGCGTGACCTGTTCCCCCAGGCGAATCACCGCTGGCGTCACCTGCAAATCCAACACCTGGACCTGCGCCTTGCCGCCGGCGCCGATCACCCCCAGTGCCCTGGGGTTGCCTTGCTTGATCAAGCTACGCAGCGCATGCCGGGCGATCCACGCCGTGTGACGGTCTTGCAGTGGCCAGCCTTCGATCTGGTCCAGCACCCAGTCAGGATGCTGCTTGGTGACGTCGTTGAGGTGGTTGGCCACGGATTTGCGTACATAAAGGCTGTCGTCGGCCTTGAGCGTGTCGAGGATCGCAGCGGCGAGGTCGGGGTTGGCCTGGATCGGCTCCAGGTGAAACGACCACGGCAAGCGTGGCCGGCTGCCTTCGCTGGCGAGGCGGCGCACGTGCTCGTTGGCGTCCAGCGCCCAGTCGTGCATGACCTTGAGGGTGCGCTCCAGGTCATCGCGCAGAAAGTGGCGCACGGCGAACTCCGACGAGCCGAACCGGGTGAAATACTTGAGCGCGTCCAACGACACGTCGAAGTGCTGCCGGCCGTAGGACGCCACGTAGTGCGGGAGGAACATGCTGACGAACATGCTGTTCAGGCGCGGGGCCAGGGCGCGCAGCACCTCCAGCGATGCCTCGTAATCGAGGGGCAGCACCGCGTGCAGGCACTCACTGACCCGGGCCATGCGCTGCATCACCGACAAATCGGCCAGCCCATCGTTGGCCATGTGCAAGAACGCCTTGGTGTCGAAGGCTGGATACACCCCGCGCATTTCGCCGGCGATGTGCTCCAGGCGGGCGTTGTTGAAGATTTCCTTGAGGGCAGGGGAAGAGGTGGTGGTGCTCATGGTGGGTCCGTCCGGCGGGTTGTCGTTCAGGCTTGCCACTATGCCATGCGCAACCGTGGCGAGGGAGCTTGCTCCCGCTCGACTCTGTAGGAGCTGGCGAAGCCTGCGATCTTTTGATCTTTTGATCTTTCGCTTGAGGCTCAAGTGTCTGGGGAAAGATCGCAGCCTCGTTGCACTCGACAGCTCCTACACAGCTCCTGCATTGAACGGAATGATTCGCCGCCCGTGCAGTCCCAGATTCTGGTCTTTTGAATAATTTGGAGTTTTTCTATGCGCCAACCCACCCTGATCGCCAGCCTGTTCCTGATCGCCGGCCTCACCGCCTTTGGGCCTGTCGCGCAAGCGGTCGAGAAAACCGGTGACGCCCTGGAGCATTCGCCGAGCAATGGCCGCAGGCTGGTGGAGAACGACCGCGTACCGGCGGACTACCAGCGTGCGGACAGGGCCGTGAAAAACTGGAAGCAGAAGGCACTCGAGCAGCCGACAAACGACCAGCAATGGGTGCAGATCGACGACAAGTACTTGCTGATCGAAACCGTGTCCGGCGCCATCGTCAAGATCGTTCCGGCTACCCGTTAAAGCACTTCACCTTTGTCCCACAAATGCACCAACTCGCCAGGTGCCCGGTCCTCGGGCACCTGCAGCACCATCTCGTCGTCCTGATCGTTGGCGCGATAACGCACCTCGATCTGGAAAAACCGCTGGTCCCCGCGCCCGGGCGTGGAGGAGGTCAGCGGCAGGCAGCCCTCCAGGACCGAGCAGATGCGGGTGCGCTGGTCGAGGTCGCACTGGGCGAACTCGATTTCCCGTGGCCGGGTCAGCGCATGGATGGCGGCCACGCCGCCCTGGCGCGACAGCCGTACCACGGCCTTGTCGTCGAGGTCTGGAAGGGTTTTCATCAGCTCTCCTGTGTCAGGTCGACGCCGACCTGGGCCCAGCCGTTCTGCACCGCTTGCACTTCCCGCGTGCCGAAGCGCTGGCGAGCGTGCTCGACAGTCAGGCGGGCGAAGGCGCTGAAGGACGCGTCATTGGCCAGTCTTCGGTCGCACAAGGTTTCATACCAGATCCGGCCGGCCTTTTCCCAGGCAAATCCGCCCAGCGTGGTCGCCGCCAGATAAAAGGCCCGGTTGGGAATGCCCGAGTTGATGTGCACGCCACCGTTGTCTTCGCGGGTAATCACGAACTCACGCATGTGCGCCGGTTGCGGGTCCTTGCCCAGCAACGGGTCGTCGTAGGCGGTGCCGGGGTTGGACATGCTGCGCAGGCCGTCGCCGTTGATCTTGTCGGTGAGCAGGTCGGCGCCGATCAGCCAGTCGGCCTGGTCGGCGGTCTGTTCGAGCACGAACTGTTTGACCAGCACACCGAACACGTCGGAGATGGACTCGTTCAGCGCACCGGACTGGTTGGCGTAGATCAACCCGGCTTCGCTTTCGGTGACGCCATGGGCCAGTTCGTGGGCCACCACGTCGAGGGAGCGGGTGAAGCGCTGGAAGATTTCGCCATCGCCGTCGCCGAATACCATCTGCGCGCCGTTCCAGAAGGCGTTTTCATAGCCCTGGCCATAATGCACGCTGCCCACCAGGGCGAAGCCTTTGTTGTCGATGGAGTCGCGTCCCAGGATCTTCCAGAAAAAATCATAGGTGGCGCCGAGGGCATCGTAGGCCTCGTCCACGGCCGGGTCGCCGCTGGCCGGCTGGCCTTCCAGGCGTACCGGCTGGCCGGGCAGTTCCATGCGGTTCTGGGCGTCGTGCACGCTGCGTTGCGGGTGTCCGGCCTTGCCGGGCTTGGGCAGTGCCGCCGCGACGGGCGGGTGGCTGGGCGGGCCAGGGTTGTGCCGCAGGTTGCGCACGTGGGTCAAGGTGCCGAGGGCGCTGGAACGTTGCTGTTCGGAGCCATGGGCAATGATGCGATTGAGGATGTACGGCGGAATGAAACTGTGGAGCGGGCGAGAGTCGATCATCAGAAAATCCTTATCTGAAATGCAGGGTCGATACCCATGTGAACCGAAGAGGCCGTTGCGGTTCCCTGGCCATGGCAGACAACGTTTGCCATGAGCCCTGATTTCTGCGAAAACCCCGCGCCTGGATCACACGAGGGATGCGCCATGAATGAAGAATTGCAAATCATCGACCTGCAACAGGGCGACGGCAAAAGCGTAGTCAAAGGTGCGCTGATCACCACCCAATACCGCGGCACCCTTGAAGACGGCACCGAATTCGATTCGTCCTACAGTCGCGGCAAACCTTTCCAATGCGTGATCGGCACCGGCCGTGTCATCAAGGGCTGGGACCTGGGCCTGATGGGCATGCAAGTCGGCGGCAAGCGCAAGCTGCTGGTGCCGGCGCACCTGGCCTACGGCGAACGGTCCATGGGCGCCCATATCAAGCCCAACGCCAACCTCATTTTCGAAATCGAGTTGCTGGAAGTCCTGACCCGGGATGATTGAGGGGAGTGGAGCGGGTCAGGATCGCTCGCTGAACACTGGGATGCGTCCGTTGACCGAGGGACGGTAGCGCCAGGTCAACTGCTCCAATCCGGGTTCGCTTTCCAGAAGTACCGCCAGGGTGGCGTGGGCGATGCCCATGGCCAGGGTTTGGCCCGGACATTCATGACGCCCGCTGCCGAAGCTGAAACTGCGGCGGTTCGGTCGGTCGAGCAACAGCGTGTCCGGTCGTGGGTTGAGCTGCGGATCGCGGTTGGCCGAGGCCAGCAGCACCAGGATCGTTTCGCCGGGGTTCAAGGCGCTGCCGAGGATTTCGCAAGGGGCGGCGACGAAGCGGCGGGTGTTCTGCACGGGCGGGTCGAAACGCTGGATTTCGGCCAGCAACGGGCCGACTTGTGCCGGATCGTCCCGCAGTGCCTGGCGTAACGCTGGATCGCCGATCAGCGCCAGCAGCGCGTTGCCGATCAGGCCAGCCGTGGCTTCGTAGGTTTGCGAGAGCAGGCCGATCAGGTTGGCGATCTTGCTGTCCGACGCCGTGCCTTCGAAGCCTTGATCAATGTGCGTCAACAAAGGGTTGTCCTGCGCCTCGATCCGTTCCTCGAACAACCTCGCCAGTCGTTCGCTGGCCCGGTGCGCCGCGTCCAGTTGCTGCGCCTGGCTCAGGGGCGACAGGCAGGCGACGAAGTTCCCTGTCAATTCGCTGATCAGGTGACTGTCCGTCGGGTTGAAACCCAGCAACGCCGCGACCACGCTGACCGGCCCGATGAACTGGGCCTGATGCAGGCCTTCGGCGCCGTCCCGGAACAAGCGGGCCCTGACCAGTGCTTCGACCTGTCGGGGGGCGATGTCCTGCAACCCCGGCGCAATCGCCGCCCTCGGGCACCGCTGGCGTTCACCTTCGTTCATGCGCATCAGGTGGCCGAACACGCGGCCGGCCGGCCCCCCGGCGATGGCCTTGGGCACGGGCTCGTGGGCCGGGCGCACATGGCAATCGGGATGATGCAAGACTGCACACACTGCCTCGGCGCTGCTGGCTATCCACAGGTTCAGCCCGGGGTCGAAGGCCAGCCCGCCGGCGGCGCGCAGGGTGGCGTAGAAAGGGTAAGGGTCGGGATGCGTCGCGGCGATGATCGGGTCCATGAAGCGCTGCCTTGTTCGTGAGGAAGAAAGTGTTGCTACTATCTCCAGTCGATGCATGGCTTGATTCGTCAGGGAGCGAAATATGAACGCAGAACAGCATGATCTGGGCGTGTCCCACGTGGCCGCGGCCATCGCCGAGCCGGCCCGCACCCGAATGCTCTGCGCGCTGATGGACGGTCATGCTCGCACCAGTACGGAGTTGGCGAGCATCGCCGAGGTCAGCGCTTCAACCGCCAGCGCCCATTTGGCGAAACTCAAGCAGATGGCCCTGGTGCGCCTGCATGTCCAGGGGCGGCATCGTTATTACAGTTTGGCGGACCCGCGCGTGGCCCGGGCACTGGAGGCGCTGATGGTGATCGGCCAGAGCGCCGCGCCGACCTTCACGCCGCGCACGCCGGATCGCCTGCAATTTGCCCGCACCTGCTACGACCACATGGCCGGCACCTTGGCGGTGCGCCTGCACGATCGCATGTTCGAGATGGGGTGGTTGGTGGAGGTGGAGGGCGAGGGTTATCGGCTGAGTGAACCCGGCGAAGCGGCGTTCGACGGATTGGGTATCGATGTCCAGCGCCTGGCCACGCAACGCCGCCGATTCGCCTGCCCCTGCCTGGACTGGAGCATGCGCCGCCCGCACCTGGGGGGAGCCTTGGGCGCGGCGTTGCTGCAAGTGGCGATCAAGCGCAAATGGGTGATCCAGGACCTGGACAGCCGGGCGCTGGGGGTGACGGCCAGTGGTCGCAGGGAGATGGCGTCGCGGTTTGGGATCAATGCCGAAATCGACGTCAAACCCACTGGCGCTATCGCGAGCAGGCTCGCTCCCACAATGGATCTGCGCGGAACACAAGGCCCATGACCACCCAAGATCCCTGTGGGAGCGGGCTTGCTCGCGAAGGGGCCTTCACATCCACCTCCATGCAAGCTGACCCACCGCTATCGCGAGCAAGCTCGCTCCCACAATGGGCCTGCGCTGAACACAAGACCCATGACCACCCAAGATCCCTGTGGGAGCGGGCTTGCTCGCGAAGGGGCCTTCACATCCACCTCCATGCAAGCTGACCCACCGCTATCGCGAGCAAGCTCGCTCCCACAATGGGCCTGCGCTGAACACAAAACCCATGACCACCCAAGATCCCTGTGGGAGCGAGCTTGCTCGCGATAGCTATTCCAGCACCACCCTCGTCATCCAGCCATGTGCCTGCGCCGATACTCATCCGGCGTGGTGCCCATCATTTTTCTGAACATGCTGATGAATGCCGAGGCGCTGCTGTAGCCCAGGTCCAGGCCGATGGTTTCCACACTCTGGCCGCGTTCGAGCAGGGCCAGGGCCTCGATGACTTTCAGGCGCTGGCGCCATTCCACCAAGGACATGCCCAGGTCGCGTTGGGCCCGGCGCATCAGTGTGCGCTCGGTGGTGTTGGCGGCGCGGGCCAGTTGCGGCAAGGAACGCGGGTCGCTGGGGTTCGTCTCCAGGGCCCGCAATACGGGCCCCAGCAGTGGATCATCCGAGAAAGGCAAGTAACTGCCGACATGGGGCGCCTGCGTCAGCTTGTCCACCAGCACCTGCAACAAGCGCTGCTGCTCGGGCGTCTGCGGTTGGCTCGGTGGGTCGCTGCGCAGCTCTTCCAGCAATGCGCGGATCAGCGGGCTCAAGGTCAGCGCGCAGGGTACGGCCGGCAGCGCACCGCAGAGTTCGGCCGCCAGGTACAGCGAACAATGGCAGGCTTCATGCCGATTGAAGCCAACATGTTCCATGTCCGGCGGCAGCCAGATGCCGTACTGCGGTGGCGCCAGGTAATGGTGCTGGGCAATCTCGATTTCCATCACCCCACTGTAGGAATAGACGAACTCACCCCAGGCATGCCGGTGCCGCGGGTAAGTGGCGTGGGCCGGCATGCAGCCGATACGGAAGAAAATCGGCGAGGGCAGGGCCGCGTCGAACGGAGGAATCTTCAGGTGTTGGGCTGGAGGCTGCATATCGACCGCAATGGCGGATTACCGGGATGGCTTGTCGGGTAATCACTATATCCAGCAAAGGTGTCAGGCAGACAATCCTTTCATCTGTTATTTCTGCCTAAAGGACTTTTCCCATGACCACCCGCCGTGCCCTGGATGGCCAGGTCTGCGCCCTGATGACCGGCCTCTGTGCCATTTGGGGTTTCCAGCAAGTCGCGATCAAGGCCGGCGCCGCCGACATGGCGCCGATGCTGCAACTGGGCGTGCGCTCGGCCATCGCCGCGGTACTGGTCTGGCTGTTGGTGCTGGCCCGCGGCGAGCGCCTGTCCCTGACCGATGGCAGTTGGCGCCCCGGCCTGTTGGTGGGGTTGTTGTTTGCCTTGGAGTTCGTATTGGTGGGCGAAGGCCTGCGCCATACGACGGCTTCGCACATGGTGATTTTCCTCTACACCGCACCGATGTTCGCCGCCCTCGGCTTGCACTGGAAACTGCCGAGCGAGCGTCTCAAACCGGCGCAATGGTTGGGCATCGCCGTTGCATTCGGCGGGGTCGTGGTGGCCTTCAGTGGCGGCTCGGGCGCAGCGAACGGCAGCTCATTGCTTGGCGATGGCATGGGCTTGCTGGCGGGGGCGCTGTGGGGCGCAACCACGGTGACGGTTCGTTGTTCGCGGCTGACCGACGTGCCGGCCAGCCAGACGCTGCTTTATCAATTGGTGGGCGCCGGGGTGCTGTTGATCGGAATCTCGGCGGTGCTGGGGCAAACGACGATCAATCCCACGCCACAACTCATCGCCAGCATGGCGTTCCAGGTATTGCTGGTGTCCTTCGCCAGTTTCCTGGTCTGGTTCTCCCTGCTACGCCGTTACCTGGCTTCGCAACTGGGGGTGCTGTCGTTCATGACGCCGCTGTACGGCGTCGGATTTGGCGTCTGGTTGCTGGATGAGCCGCTGGAACCGAACTTTATCGTTGGCGCGGTGATGGTGCTCGGCGGGATCTTGCTGGTCAGTGGTTACGGATGGTTTCGCCAGCGTTGGGCGGTGGCCGGTTTTGCGGCGGGAGTAACTGAGCGAAGTGTAAAAAAAGCCCACCCCTGCAAGAACAGGCGTGGGCTTTTTGTTACTGAACTGCCTCACCACTCAGTCAGATGTGGTCACTGTGGCGAGGGAGCTTGCTCCCGCTCGGTTGCGCAGCGACCGCAAGATCTTGGGTCTGCTGCGCAGCCCAGCGGGAGCAAGCTCCCTCGCCACAAAAGCGTTTCAGCGCTTAAAGCGTTGGATCAAACCTTGACGATCCAACCCGCCGGCGCTTCCACGTCGCCGGTCTGCACGCCGGTCAGCTCTTTGTAGAGCTTCTGGGTGATCGGGCCGACTTCGGTTTCGCTGTGGAACACGTGCAGCTTGTCCTTGTAGCTGATGCCGCCAATCGGCGTGATCACCGCAGCGGTACCGCAGGCGCCGGCTTCCTTGAAGTCCGCCAGTTTGTCGATGAACACGTCGCCTTCGATCACTTCCAGGCCCAGGCGCGATTTGGCCAGTTCGATCAGCGACAGGCGGGTGATGCCCGGCAGGACCGAAGGGGAATTGGGGGTGATGAATTTGTTGTCGTGGGTGATGCCGAAGAAGTTGGCCGAGCCGACTTCCTCGATTTTCGAGTGGGTCAACGGATCCAGGTAGATGCAGTCGGCGAAACTGGCCTTCTTGGCCTGGGAGCCGGGCATCAGGCTGGCGGCGTAGTTGCCACCGACCTTGGCCGCACCGGTGCCTTGCGGGGCGGCACGGTCGAAGCTGGAGATCAGGAAGTTGTGCGGGGTCAGGCCGCCCTTGAAGTAGGCGCCGACCGGGATGCAGAAGATCGAGAAGATGAACTCGGGTGCGGTGCGCACGCCGATGTTGTCACCCACGCCGATCACGAACGGGCGCAGGTACAGCGCGCCGCCGGTGCCGTAAGGCGGGATGAAGCGCTCGTTGGCGCGGACCACTTGCTTGCAGGCTTCGACGAACTGCTCGGTGTCGACGTGCGGCATCAGCAGGCGGGCGCAGCTGCGTTGCATGCGGGCGGCGTTCTGGTCCGGGCGGAACAGGTTGATCGAACCGTCCTTGCAACGATAGGCCTTCAGGCCTTCGAAGCACTGCTGACCGTAGTGCAGGGCAGTGGAGCCCTCGCTGATGTGCAGCACGTTGTCTTCGGTCAGGGTGCCTGTGTCCCAGGCGCCATCGCGCCAGTGCGACAGGTAGCGCTTGTCGGTCTTGATGTAGTCAAAGCCCAGTTTGTCCCAATTGATGCTCTCGTTACCCATGACACCCTCTATTTCCTGACAACCGTCGAAACGGTTCAAGGCTTCTGACGTTTTGAATGGGGACAACAATACTTCATTCCGGTGGTGTTTCGCAGCCTGCGCGATGAGGAGCAGGAGATATTTGCTGCCGACTCCTCGTGGCGAGGGAGCTTGCTCCCGCTCGGCTGCGAAGCAGTCGTAACCCGGTCAACGCGGTGTGACTGAATAATCCCTGTGTCTGGATTGGGGCCGCTTCGCAGCCCAGCGGGAGCAAGCTCCCTCGCCACGGGTGCAGCTCAAGCCTACAGATGCAACGCATGCCCCAACGCCCGCAACGCCGCTTCCTGCACGGCCTCGCCCAGCGTTGGATGGGCATGGATGGTGCCGGCGATGTCCTCCAGGCGCGCACCCATTTCCAAGGATTGGCCGAACGCGGTGGACAGCTCCGACACGCCCACGCCAACCGCTTGCCAGCCGACGATCAGGTGATTGTCCCGGCGCGCCACGACGCGGACGAAACCGCTCTTCGATTCCAGGGTCATGGCCCGGCCGTTGGCGGCGAACGGGAAGCTCGACACGATGCAATCCAGGCCGGCAGCCTTGGCCTCGTCCGGCGTCTTGCCCACCACGACCAGTTCCGGGTCGGTAAAGCACACCGCCGCGATGGCCGTCGGGTTGAACTCCCGGTGCTGGCCGGCGATCAGTTCGGCGACCATCTCGCCTTGGGCCATGGCCCGGTGGGCGAGCATCGGTTCGCCGCTCAGGTCGCCGATGGCCCAGACATTGCGCATGCTGGTCTGGCAACGGCTGTCGATCTTCACCGCCGAACCGTTCATCGCCAGGTTCAGCGCTTCGAGGTTCCAGCCCTGGGTGTTGGGTTTGCGCCCAACCGCCACCAGCACCCGGTCGGTGTCCAGGTTCAGCGTGTCGCCATTGGGATCACGCACTTGCAAGGTGCTGGCCTGGGTGTCGAAACCTTCGACGCTGTGCTTGAGGTACAGCTTCACGCCCAATTGCTTGAGCGCCTCGTGCACCGGTTGCGTCAGCTCGCCGTCATAGGCCGGCAGGATCCGCTCCTGGGCCTCGACCACGCTGACTTCGGCGCCGAGCTTGCGATAGGCGATGCCCAGCTCCAGGCCGATGTAGCCACCGCCGACCACCACCAGGTGCTTGGGCACCGAGGTGGGGGCGAGGGCTTCGGTGGACGAGATGATCGGTCCACCTATCGGCAGCATCGGCAGGTTGACGCTTTTCGAGCCGGTGGCCAGCAGCAAGTGTTCGCACTGGATGCGGGTGTCGCCGACTTCGACGGTCTTGCCATCGATGACCTTGGCCCAGCCGTGAATGACCTGGACCTTGTGCTTCTTCAGCAGCGCGGCGACGCCGGTGGTAAGGCGATCGACGATACCGTCCTTCCACTCCACGCTCTTGCCGATGTCCAGCGTTGGCGCCGAAACCGTGATGCCCAAGGCTGAGCCCTGGCTGTGATGCCGGGTCTGGTGGAACTGCTCGGCCACATGGATCAACGCCTTGGACGGGATGCAGCCGATATTCAGGCAGGTACCGCCCAGCGCCTGGCCTTCCACCAGGATCGTTTCAATGCCCAGTTGGCCGGCGCGGATTGCCGCTACGTAACCGCCCGGGCCGCCGCCGATGATCAGCAGCTTGGTGTTCAAAGTTTGCATGGCTTACTCCACAAATAAAGTGGCAGGTTGTTCGAGCAAGCCACGCAGGGCCTGGATGAATTGCGCCGCGTCCATGCCGTCGACCACCCGGTGATCGAAGGAACTGGAGAGGTTCATCATCTTGCGAATCACGATCTGGCCTTTGATCACCATGGGCCGCTCGACGATTTTGTTCACGCCGACAATCGCCACTTCCGGCAGGTTCAGCACCGGCGTGCTGACGATGCCGCCCAACGCGCCAAGGCTGGTCAGGGTGATGGTCGAGCCGGACAGTTCATCGCGACTGGCCTTGCCATTGCGGGCGGCCGTGGCCAGGCGCGAGATTTCCGCCGCGCTGTCCCACAGGCTGCGAGCCTCGGCGTGACGCACCACCGGCACCATCAGGCCGACGTCGCTCTGGGTGGCAACACCGACATGCACCGCACCGGAGCGATGGATGACCTGGGCCTCGTCGTCGTAGCGCGCGTTCATCTGCGGAAAGTCCCGCAGGGCCACGACCAGGGCGCGGACCAGGAACGGCAGCAAGGTCAGCTTGCCGCGCCCGGCGCCGTGCTTTTCATTCAGGTGAACCCGCAGCTCTTCCAATGCGGTGACGTCGATTTCCTCGACGTAGCTGAAGTGCGCGGCCCGTTGGGTCGCTTCCTGCATGCGCTGGGCGATCTTGCGGCGCATGCCGATCACCGGGATCTGCTGCTCGTCATGGCGCTCGGCATAACCCGAGCCGCCCTTGGCTTGTGGCGATGAGCCCTGGGCCAGATAGGCTTCCAAGTCTTCGTGCAAGATTCGCCCGGCAGGGCCGCTGCCCTGGACCAGGCGTAACTGGATGCCCAGGTCCAGCGCGTGTTTGCGCACGGCCGGCGAGGCCAATGGACGCTCTTCTGGGTCGCGGGCCACAGGCGCTTGCGGGGCGCAGCGTGGTGCGGCGGCTTTTTCCACCACCGGTTCAGGCGTGGCCACTGGCGCTGGCTTTGGCGCCTGTACAGCCGCCGCTGCTGGAGCCGGTTGCGCCGATTCTTTCAAGTTACCCGCACCTTCGACTTCAATGCGGATCAGTTCGCTGCCCACCGCCATGACTTCACCGGGCTCGCCACCCAGGGCGATGACCCGGCCATGCACCGGTGAAGGGATGTCGACCATCGCCTTGTCGGTCATGACGTCGGCCAGCACCTGGTCTTCGACCACCATGTCGCCGACCTTGACGTGCCACACCGACAGTTCAACTTCCGCGATGCCTTCGCCGATGTCCGGCATCTTGATAACGTGCGTGCCCATTCAGACCTCCATGACCCGTTTCAACGCCGCGCCCACACGGGACGGCCCAGGGAAATACGCCCACTCCTGCGCGTGCGGGTAGGGGGTGTCCCAACCGGTGACACGCTCGATGGGCGCTTCCAGGTGGTGGAAGCAATGTTCTTGTACCAGCGACACCAGCTCGGCGCCGAAACCGCAGGTGCGGGTGGCTTCGTGGACCACCACGCAGCGGCCGGTTTTCTTCACCGACTTGACGATGGTCTCCAGGTCCAGCGGCCAGAGGCTGCGCAGGTCGATGACTTCGGCGTCAATGCCGGTCTCCTCGGCGGCGACCTGGGAAACGTAGACGGTGGTGCCGTAGGTGAGGATGGTCACGTCCTTGCCCGGACGGGTGATGGCGGCGACGTCCAGCGGCACGGTGTAGTAACCGTCCGGCACTTGTGCCTGCGGATGCTTGGACCACGGTGTTACCGGACGGTCGTGGTGGCCGTCGAACGGGCCGTTATACAGGCGCTTGGGTTCGAGGAAGATCACCGGGTCATCGTTTTCGATGGAAGCGATCAGCAGGCCCTTGGCGTCGTAGGGGTTGGACGGCATCACGGTGCGCAGGCCGCAGACCTGGGTGAACATCGCCTCGATGCTCTGGCTGTGGGTCTGGCCGCCATAGATTCCACCGCCGCAGGGCATGCGCAGGGTCATCGGCGCGGTGAACTCGCCGGCCGAGCGATAGCGCAGGCGCGCTGCTTCGGAAATGATCTGGTCCGACGCCGGGTAGACGTAGTCGGCAAACTGGATCTCGGCCACCGGCCGCAACCCGTAGGCGCCCATGCCCACCGCCACACCAACGATGCCGCTTTCGGAAATCGGTGCGTCGAATACCCGCGAGGTGCCGTACTTGTTCTGCAGGCCTTCGGTGCAGCGGAACACGCCGCCGAAGTAACCGACGTCCTGGCCGAACACCACGACGTTGTCGTCGCGCTCGAGCATCACGTCCATGGCCGAGCGCAGGGCCTGGATCATGGTCATGGTGGTAGTGGTCATGGCGGTGTCCAACGCAATATTGTTGTTGTGATCGTTCATGTCAGATCCCCAACTGCTGACGCTGGCGCTTCAAGTGCTCCGGCATCTCTTTGTAGACGTCTTCGAACATGGTCGCGGCGCTTGGAATCTGCCCGCCGGCAAGGGTGCCGTACTGCTCGGCTTCCTTCTGCGCGGCGATCACTTCGGCTTCGAGCTCGGCGGTGACGGCGGCATGTTCCTCTTCGGACCACTGGCCGATCTTCACCATGTGCTGCTTGAGGCGGGCAATCGGATCGCCCAGGGGGAAGTGGCTCCAGTCATCGGCGGGGCGGTACTTGGAGGGATCGTCCGAGGTGGAGTGCGGGCCGGCGCGGTAGGTGACCCATTCGATCAGCGCCGGGCCGAGGTTGCGGCGGGCGCGTTCGGCGGCCCAGCGCGAGGCGGCATAGACCGCCATGAAATCGTTGCCATCGACACGCAGGGAGGCGATGCCGCAACCGACGCCGCGTCCGGCGAAGGTGGTGGCTTCACCGCCGGCAATGGCCTGGAAGGTGGAAATCGCCCACTGGTTGTTGACCACGTTGAGGATCACCGGCGCGCGGTAGACGTGGGCGAAGGTGAGGGCGGTGTGGAAGTCCGATTCGGCGGTGGCGCCGTCACCGATCCAGGCCGAGGCGATCTTGGTGTCGCCCTTGATCGCCGAGGCCATGCCCCAGCCCACGCCCTGGATGAATTGCGTGGCGAGGTTGCCGGAAATGGTGAAGAAACCGGCGTCCTTGACTGAGTACATGATCGGCAACTGCCGGCCCTTGAGCGGATCGCGCTCGTTGGACAGCAGTTGGCAGATCAGGTCCACCAGCGGCACTTCGCGGGCCATCAGGATGCTTTGCTGGCGGTAGGTGGGGAAGCACATGTCGTCGATGTTCAACGCCAGGGCCTGGGCGCTGCCGATGGCTTCTTCGCCAAGGCTCTGCATGTAGAACGACATCTTTTTCTGGCGCTGGGCGACCACCATGCGGTTGTCGTAGATGCGCGTCTTGAGCATGGCACGCATGCCCTTGCGCAGGATCTCGACGGGGATGTCCGCGGCCCAATCGCCCAGGGCATTGCCTTGGTCATCGAGCACGCGGATCAGGCTGCGGGCCAGGTCGGCGGTGTCGGCGGGTTCGACGTCGATGGGAGGTTTGCGCACCGTGCCGGCATCGGACAGATGCAGGTAGGAAAAGTCGGTCTTGCAGCCGGGACGGCCCGAGGGTTCGGGGACGTGCAGGCGTAGCGGTTCATACGCTGGGTTCATGGCTTTCTACGCTCGATCTTGTGAATTTCTTGTAGTGGGCGCGCTAGCTGACGAATTCCCTGGGTAGGTGGGAAATTGTCCTACAACAATCATAGGCTCGACGAAGAAGAATATTTTTCTCTGTTCGCTTGCTGTTCAGATCATTTGCAGATAAAAAATCTGCACAACGATAAAAAACAGGACTATTTGTCTCATGCGTAAATTGGATCGCACCGACATCGGCATTCTGAACAGCCTTCAGGAAAACGCCCGCATCACCAACGCCGATCTCGCCCGTTCGGTCAACCTGTCACCCACGCCGTGCTTCAACCGCGTCCGGGCCATGGAAGAGCTGGGGGTGATCCGCGAGCAGGTCACGCTGCTGGATGCCGACTTGTTGGGGTTGCACGTCAACGTGTTCATCCATGTGAGCCTGGAGAAGCAGGTGGAAGAGGCGCTACAGCACTTTGAGGAAGCGATTTCCGACCGGCCGGAGGTGATGGAGTGCTACCTGATGGCGGGCGATCCGGATTACCTTATCCGCGTGCTGGTGCCGACGATCCAGTCATTGGAGCGGTTCATGATGGACTTTTTGACCAAGGTCCCGGGCGTGGCGAACATCCGCTCCAGCTTTGCCCTCAAGCAGGTGCGCTACAAGACCGCGCTACCGTTGCCGGCCAATGGGTTGACCTTGGGTACCTGAACATCAAAGGATCGCAGCCTTCGGCAGCTCCTACAGGGGAGTTGTGGATTTCTGACGGCTCATTGTTGCCTGACCCACCGCCATCGCGAGCAAGCTCGCTCCCACATTGGATTTGTGGTGTTGCCGGGTACTCAGACCGCCGCCAATCCCCTGTGGGAGCGAGCTTGCTCGCGATGGGGCCATCACCTCCAACATCAGCACAAGCAGACCCACCGCCGTGGCGAGGGAGCTGGCTCCCGCTGGGCCGGTCCGACGCCTCGGGCGCAGCAGCCCCAAGCGTCTAGAGCTGGTTGATCGGAATCTTCAGATAAGTCACGCCATTGCCCTCGGCCGGTGGCAGGTGTCCGGCGCGCACATTCACCTGGATCGCCGGCAGCAGCAGGGTTGGCATGCCCAGCGTCTTGTCGCGCTGGGTACGCATGGCCACGAACGCGGCTTCATCAACCCCATCGCGGACATGAATATTGTGCTGGCGCTGTTCACCCACGGTACTCACGCACTGGGGCTCCCGTTCCTCCGGTGGATAGTCATGACACACATACAGCCGCACGCCCGCAGGGAAGGCCAGCAGCTTGCGGATCGAGGCGTAAAGCTGATGGGCGTTGCCACCGGGAAAGTCGCAACGGGCGGTGCCGACGTCGGGCATGAACAGCGTGTCGCCCACCAATATCACGTCGCCATCGATCAGGTAGGCCATGTCCGCCGGGGTGTGGCCGGGCACATGCAGCGCGGTGGCCTTGAGGTTGCCGATCAGGAAGGACTCGTCGGCCGCGAACAGGTGGTCGAATTGCGAACCGTCGACGGCGAATTGCGGCTCCAGGTTGAACAGGGCCTTGAACACGTTCTGCACCTGGCCGATGGACTCGCCAATGGCAATCTTGCCGCCCAGTTCCCGACGCAGATAAGGCGCGGCGGACAGGTGATCGGCGTGAGCGTGGGTTTCCAGCAGCCATTGCACCGTCAACCGATGTTCACGCACAAACGCGATTACTCGATTGGCCTGCGCGGTGCCGCTACGGCCCGAAGCCGGGTCATAGTCCAGCACCGGATCGACCACCGCGCAGTGCCCGCCGTCGTGTTCGTACACGACGTAAGTAAAGGTCTTGGAGGCGGGGTCGAGAAAACTTTGGATCTGCGCGGGCATGACAGCGGACCTGTGCGGGAAGAAGCGGTTGCTACGCTTGAGGTTTACAACTTATGGTCCGCAGCTTAGTGAGGGCCAAGGCGTCCTGCAAATGCGATCGCATCTGCCAACAGGTGTGCGCGGCTTGAGAGAACCTGAATGTTACTGGCAAGTTTTTTTGGTGTGGTCATGGGCCTGGTCCTTGGCCTGACGGGCGCGGGCGGCGGTATCCTGGCGGTGCCAGCATTGGTGTTGGGACTGGGCTGGAGCATGACCCAGGCCGCGCCGGTGGCGTTGTTCGCGGTGGGCAGCGCTGCGGCGGTGGGGGCCATTGATGGGCTGCGTCATGGGCTGGTGCGCTATCGAGCGGCATTGCTGATTGCGCTGCTGGGCGCGGTGTTCTCGCCGCTGGGCATCTACCTTGCCCACCAGCTTTCGGAAAAAACCCTGATGATGCTGTTCAGCCTGTTGATGGTACTGGTGGCGGCGCGCATGTTGCGCCGGGAAACGCCGCAAGCGGGGCCCAGCGATCACGGTGCCGCCAGTTGGGGCCAGAAGAATTGCATGCTCGACCGCCAGACCGGGCGCCTGGCCTGGACCGCCCGCTGCACCGCTACGTTGTCGGCATTGGGTGCAGTGACAGGCATGGTCTCGGGGTTGCTGGGCGTGGGCGGCGGCTTCCTGATCGTGCCGGCGTTCAAGCAACTGACTGACGTGCAGATGCGCGGGATCGTCGCGACGTCCTTGATGGTCATCAGCCTGATTTCGCTGATTGGCGTGGTGGGCGCGTTTCATGCCGGCGTGAGCATCGACCGGGTCGGGGCGGTGTTCATTGCGGCGAGTATTGCTGGGATGGTGCTCGGGCGGCGATTGTCGGCCCAGGTCCCGGCCCGGGTGTTGCAGGTGGGGTTTGCCGGGGTGTGCCTGACGGTGGCGGTGTTCATGCTGGTGCGGGCTTAGCGACGACGAATCAGGATTGCACATTGCCTTTGTGGCGAGGGAGCTTGCTCCCGCTGGACTGCGAAGCAGGCCCATACGGTCTTGACCCACGGCGTCTGCTTCGCAGCCGAGCGGGAGCAAGCTCCCTCGCCACAGGGGGCGATGTGATCCGCCTGACCACGGGGAACGCGTGATGTTTACAACGCTCGGCACTGCATCGAAAACCCCAACGCCACCGATTGCCCTTGCTCAAGCAAACGCAACCCCGGCCGTCCTGGCAGGTGATGGGCATTGACCGGATGACTGACCGGTTCGATGCAGAAGAAATCCAAACCCACTGGACAGTACAGCAGGAAAAATTCGCTGCCGCTGGCACGGCATTCCAGTTCATAACCCAGGTCCGGTTGTTGGATCAGGCACTGCCCATCCCAGCCACCGAAGCCGTTGTCGACAAGGGTGTCCGGCAGTAACCGGGACTGCTGGAAATCCCACTCCGAGGGAACGCCCCTCAATTCCGTTGGCAGTTTCGCGGCGTCGCACATCCACACTTCGCTGGCACCGGTTTGCAGGCGAGTACCGGTTGTGCGCGGGAAATACGGATGCAAACCCAGTCCGTGCCAGGCGGCCTGTTCGGCCATATGTGTCACATGCAACGCCATTTGCAACTGGCCGCCACTCAAGCGGATCCGCAAGCTGGCGCAATAGGCGAACGGGGTTCGACTGTCGAGTTGCAGCAGCGCTTCCTGGTCGTTCTGTTCGGTGACCTGCCACGGTTGCTGCCAGGCACTGCCATGGATCGGAAACGGATCGTTGGGGCTGTTGGCCTCCAGGGCGAGCCAGCCGCCAGGGCAATCGAAACCGCCTTGGGCGATCCGGTTCGACCACGGGATCAACGGGAAGCAGCCGAGTTTGCCTGGCAGACCGTTTTCCAGTGCGTGCGGTGCGGGCGGGCGTAGCAGGGGAGCGCCGGTGCTGCGCAATGTCCATTCAACGAGGCTGGCGCCCAGGTGCGGGGCCAGGGTCAGGCGGGTCAGTTCGTCTTCGAGGTGGAGAAGGGGCTGCGTCATGGTGGTCGCGTCTATACGGAAGGGCTGATATAGGAAGAGCAGATAGCTTTTTAGGAAGGTCAGATAGCTTTTGTGGCGAGGGAGCTTGCTCCCGCTCGGCTGCGGAGCAGACGCCCGAGTTCAAACCGGGTAGGCCTGCTGCGCAGTCCAGCGGGAGCAAGCTCCCTCGCCACAAGGGGGCTTGCTCGCCTACAGGGTTACAACACCAAATGCGGCAACCACAGCGAAATGGCAGGCACGTAGGTCACCAGCAGCAGCACCAGGAACAGCATGGCGTAGAACGGCAGCAGGGCCTTGACGGTGCTTTCGATGCTGACCTTGCCGATGGCGGAACCGACGAACAACACCGCGCCCACCGGTGGCGTGATCAGGCCGATACCCAGGTTCACCAACATGATCATACCGAACTGCACCGGGTCCACGCCGATGCCGACGATCACTGGCATCAGGATCGGCGTCAGGATCAGGATCAGCGGCGCCATGTCCATCACGGTGCCCAACAGCAGCAACATCACGTTGATGCACATCAGGATCACGTAACGGTTGTCCGACAGGGTCAGGAACGCGGTGGTGATCTTCGCCGGGATTTCCATCAGCGTCATGATGTAGCCGAAGCTGGCGGCGAAGCCGATCAGGATCATCACGATGGAGATGGTGCGTACCGTACGGTGCATCAGTTTCGGCAACTCGCTCCACTTGTAGTCGCGATAGATGCACATGGTCACGAAGAACGCCCACACCACGGCAATGGCGGCCGATTCGGTGGCGGTGAACACACCCGAGAGAATGCCGCCAAGGATGATGAACAAGGTCATCATGCCCCACATGGCTTCCTTGCAGATCTTCAACGCTTGCTTGAGCGGAATCACTTCGCCCTTGGGGTAATTGCGCTTTTTCGCGAAAACCAGGCACAGCGCCATCAGGCAGAGGTTCATCATGATGCCGGGGACGATGCCGGCCATGAACAGCGAACCGATGGAGACGGTGCCGCCAGCGGCAAGGGAGTACAGCACCGCGTTGTGGCTGGGTGGTGTCAGCAGCGCTTGTACCGAACCACTGACGGTGACGGCGGTGGCGTATTCACGCGGGTAGCCCCGGCGTGTCATTTCCGGGATCAGCACCGAGCCGACCGAGGCCGTATCGGCCACCGAGGAACCGGAGATCGCGCCAAAGAAACTCGACGCCACGAGGTTGACCAGGGACAAGCCACCGCGCACGAAACCTACCAGCACGCTGGCGAAGGCCACCAAGCGGCGGGACATGCCGCCCTCGGCCATGATCGCACCGGCCAGGACGAAGAACGGAATGGCCAGCAGCGAGAATTTGTTCACCCCGCCCGTTATCTGAATCATCATGGCCTGGAACGGAATATCGATCCACCACGCCCCGATCAGGGCGGCAGCGCCCAGCGCGTAGGCGACCGGCATGCCGATCAGGATCAACAGCAAAAAACTGCCCAGCAGAATCAGAGCGTCCATTAAGCGGCACCTTCGTTTTCTTCAACCAGGTCGAACTGCACGACCCGACGCTGGCTTTGATCACCCAGCAAGAGTTTTTCCAGGACAAAAATCAGGGTCAGGAAACCACCGACCGGGATCGGCATGTACGTGATGCCGACGCGCAGGGTAGGGATGGCGCTCATGAACTGGTTCCAGGTGGTCATGCACAGCTTGGTGCCCCAGATGGTCATGAAAATGCACACGGCCGCCATCAGCAGCTGGGAGAAAATCGACGCCGCGTTTTTCAAGTGAGGTGGCAGGCGGCTGGTGACCATGTCCACGGCCATGTGCGAGCCGGAGCGGTAACTGGCGGCGGCACCGATGAAGGTGAACACGATCATCAGCAAAATGGCGGTGGGTTCCGGCCAGCTCGAGCCTGAGCCCAGCACGTAGCGGGCGAATACCCCCCATGGAATCATCAGGGCAACTGCCAGGACGGAGAGGCCGGCGACCCAGATGCAAGTCATGTAAATCTTGTCGTTGATACGCAGCAGCAAATTCTTCATCGGGTTCCACCGTAACTGGGCGCGCCTCTTAACCGCAGGCGCGCCCAGCCGTTTCATGAGTACAGATTAAGAGGCCTTACTGGACAGCTTCGATGCGCTTGATCAGGTCGGCGTACGGCGCACCGTATTTGGCCCGGATTGGCGCAGTGGCGTCATAGAAGGGTTTCTTGTCGACGGTGATGAACTCGACGCCGGCGGCCTTGAGTTTTTCTTCACTGGCGGCGGACTTCTTGTCCCACAGCACGCGTTCTTCAGCCTGGGCAGCCTTGGCGGCTTTTTTCACCATGTCCTGCTGCTCTGGGGTGAGCTTGTTCCAGGTGATTTTCGACATCACGATTGGCTCAGGCAGGATCAGGTGGCCGGTCAGGCTGTAGAACTTGGCGTTCTGGTAGTGGTTGTGCTCGAGCATGGTCGGCGGGTTGTTTTCTGCGCCGTCGATCACGCCGGTCTGCAAGGCGCTGAAGATCTCGCCGGTGTCCATCGCGATGCCGTTGGCGCCCATGGCGTTGAAGGTCTCGATGAACATCGGGTTGCCTTGGACGCGAATCTTCATGCCCTTGAGGTCTTCGATCTTGCGCACCGGCTTCTTGGTGTAGAGGTTGCGCGTGCCGCCATCCATCCACGCCAGGGCCACCAGGCCGAATTCGGAGTTGGTGATCTTGTCGAGGATCGCATCGCCGACTTCACCGTCGATCACGGCGCGCATGTGGGCCTGGTCGCGGAAGATGAACGGCATGTTGAAGACGTTCACGTCCGGCACCACAGGGCCGACGATGCCCAGGCTGACGCGGGACATCTGGATCGCGCCGGCTTGCATCTGCTCGATGACTTCTTTCTCAGAGCCCAGTACGCCACCCGGGAAGTACTTGAACTTCAGTTCGCCCTTGCTCTCTTTTTCCAGGGTTTTACCCATGGACTCTTCGGCAACCACGGTCGGGTAGCCCTTGGGGTGGATGTCGGCGATCTTGATGTCCAGAGCGTGTGCCGCCTGGGCCAGGAAGGCCAGGGGCAAGGCCGCGATCAGAAGTGTGCGTTTGAAATTCATGGTCAATCTCCAGTGTTGTTGTTTTTATGTCTATCGATGTGAAGCGGCAAAGCAGATCAGTTCGCGGAGTGTTTCCATCCTCCGAACGCAGGTTCAGCCAGGCCCTTGACGCCGGGGTTCAGCGCGAACACGCCACCGGCCAGGGATTGCGGGTCGTTGTCGTCGCCCGGGCGGATCGAGGTGACAAAAAGGGTGTCCAGCTGGCTGCCGCCAAAGGCGCACATGGTCGGTTTTTTCACTGGCACTTCCAGCGAACGGTCGAGACGTCCGTCCGGGGTGAAGCGGTGAATCAACCCAGCGTCGTTGGCGCAGATCCAGTAGCAACCGTCGGCGTCGACCGCCGCGCCATCCGGGCGACCGGCCAACGGCAGCATGTCGACGAACAGCCGGCGGTTGGACGGGGTGCCGCTGTCGATGTCGTAGTCGAAGGCCCAGATCTGTTGGATCAGCGGGTGAGAATCGGAGAGGTACATCGTCCGGCCGTCGGGGCTGAAACCCAGCCCGTTGGGCACGATGAACCCACTCAGTTGCGCCTCCACCGGGCTGCGTTGCCCGGCGTCATAACGGTACATCCGGCCTTCGTCGGCGTTCGCGCCCATGTTCAGCACCATGCTGCCGGCCCAGAAACGGCCCTGGCGGTCGCAACGGCCATCGTTGAGGCGCATGTCGGTGCGGCTGTGTTCGACGCTTGCACAGAGTTCGCTGTCCAGGCTGCCGTCGTCATGGGGGTGCAGGCGAAAGAAACCGCTTTCCATACCCGCGATCCAGCCGCCGTCCTGGTGGCGGGCGATGCAGGCGAGCATTTCGGGGGCTTCCCAGCCTTGGATTTTTCCGCTGCTGGCGTTCCAGCGTTGCAGGCCGCCGTTGGGAATGTTCACCCAGTACAGCGAGTTTTCCTCGGGGACCCACACCGGGCTTTCCCCGACAGCATTGCGTGCATCGACAATCAATTCGGCTTGCATGGTGATTCCTTGGTTCGTTCGTATCCCATGAACAACAGACGAATCAGTCGTCGAACGGGCCGGCTGCGACAAAGGCACCGCCCTGGTAGATCCTGGCCGGATCATCGGCGGCCGGCATCGGCTGCGCTTCGACCTTGTCGCGGAAAATTTCGGAAGTGTCCTTGGGCTGGTAGCCCAGGTGGGCGGCGTGGCTGTTATCCCACCAGACATCGCGGTTGGCGGATACGCCGTAGACCACGGTGTGGCCGACCTTCGGCGTGTAGAGCGAGCATTCGATCAGTTGGGTGAGGTCGTCGAAGCTCAGCCAGGTGCTCATCATCCGGCGGTTCTGCGGCTCCGGGAACGACGAGCCGATGCGGATGCTCACGGTCTCGATGCCGTAGCGATCGAAATAGAAACTGGCCATGTCTTCGCCGTAGGACTTGGACAGGCCGTAGTAGCCATCCGGACGGCGGAGGCAATGGGCGTCGAGGGCCTCGTCCTGCTTGTAGAAACCGATGACATGGTTGGAGCTGGCGAAAATCACACGCTTGACGCCGTGCTTGCGCGCCGCTTCATAAATGTGGAACACGCCACTGATGTTGGCGCCAAGGATCTCTTCGAATGGGCGCTCCACCGAGACGCCACCGAAATGCAGGATGGCGTCGACGCCTTCCACCAACTGGTGCACGGCCTGTTTATCCGACAGGTCGCAGGGCACCACTTCTTCGCTTTCGTCGATGGCCGGCGCCATGTTGGCGATGTCCGACAGGCGAATGTGGCGGGCGTAAGGCTTGAGGCGTTCGCGCAAGACTTTGCCAAGGCCGCCGGCGGCGCCGGTCAAGAGCAGGCGATTGAAGGGGGGGCGAATCTGTGTCGTGGTCATGGCATTACCTGAGCAAACAGTGAGAGGTACAGTTGTTATAAGTTGTCGTACGACCGAGAGGAAATATCCTTATCCTTCCGCTACCTTGTCAACGTTTGATCGACGAACCGCTCTGGATCGGCGTCCTTGCCGCAGGTTGCCATGGGATGCGCCCATGGCAATATCCCGTGTTACAGCAGCGAGATCGGGTAGTTGAAGATGATTCGGTTTTCGTCGAATTCGTTGGTGCTGAAGTCACGACGAAGCGACGAGTTACGCCATTTCACGTTGAGGCTCTTCAGCACACCGCTCTGCACGGTGTAGGCCAGTTCACTTTCGCGGCCCCATTCCTTGCCGTCGTCAACGGTGGCGGTGTGTACGTTGTCGCCGCTGATGTAGCGGTTCATCAGGGTCAGGCCCGGCACGCCGACGGCGGCGAAGTTGAAGTCGTGGCGCACTTGCCAGGATTTTTCCTTGGCGTTGTCGTAGCTGGAGTTGTAGCTGTCGTTCGCCAGGGTGCCGCCGCTGGTGCCGTTGACGCGCATCCAGGCGTCGTCGCCGCCGACTTTCTGCAGGCCGACATAGAAGGTGTTGCCGCCGTATTTGGCCGAGAGCATGGCGAACGCGGTTTTGTTATCCAGGTCGCCGGCCAGGGCACTGCCGTTTTCCTTGCCGGTGAAGTAACCGAGGTTGGCGCCCAGGGTCCAGTCGCCCATGGGCTGGCTGTGGGTCAGGTTGAAATATTGCTGTTGGTAGATGTCGGACAGTTCCGCGTACCAGACGCCGACCTGGGTGCGTTTTTCGTTGAAGGCGTATTCACCGCCGCCGAAGTTGAAACGGTCGGAGGTGAACGCGCCGCGGCCGTTCATCGACATGTCTTCCATGCTCGCGTCGTTGCGCGGGCTGTTGCCACGGAACTGGCCGCCGTAGAGGCTCAGGCCGTTGATTTCGGTGGAGGTCACCTGGCCGCCGCGGAAAGTCTGGGGCAGGGAGCGACCGTCGTCGGAACGCAGGATCGGCAACACCGGCATCCATTCGCCGACCTTCAGCTCAGTCTTCGAGACCTTGGCCTTGAGGGCCACGCCCAGGCGACCGTAATCGTCGGCCGGGCGACCGTCGTCATGAATCGGCAACAAGGACGTGTTCGCAGTACCACGGCCGCCGTCGAGCTTGACCGAGTACATCCCCAGCACGTCCACGCCGAAGCCGACCGTGCCTTGGGTGAAACCGGACTTGGCGTCGAGAATGAAGCTCTGGGTCCATTCTTCGGCTTTGCCTTGGGCATTGTTCGGGTTGGTGAAGTTGCGGTTGATGTAGAAATTGCGCAGGTTCAACGTGGCCTTGGCGTCATCGACGAAGCCTTCGGCGCTGGCGGTCATGGGCACAAATGCGGCAAGGCTGCTGCAACCGAGCAGGACCAGGGCGGGGCTGGAGCTCAGAAGGGTACGGCGGTTTGGACGATGGTTGGGCGAAAAACGGACACGTGTGCTCACTATGGCGCTCCCTACTTTTTGTTGTTTTTATTTGTCATACGTCGTCGTACAACATGGCGGTGATTATTTGGAAGCGGCTGCTCGTTGTCAACTGGCCATTATCGGAATTATCCAACTTGGGTGTGCTTCAAAATGAGGCAGCGCAATGGCTGTCGCTGGCGCAGGCCAGGATCGAAAGCGGTGGCACCGGGTGGATACGGGGTTTGAGAATAGCGGTGAGGGTGCTTGGTTGTGCGATGACTGGTCTAAGACATTAGTCGAATGTAGGCGACCGGAAGGCTGAAGCGGGCTCTTTGTGGCGAGGGAGCTTGCTCCCGCTGGGTGGCGAAGCCGCCCCAGGAATTTGTTCTGAAACAAAGAAATTTGGGCCTGCTGCGCAGTCCAGCGGGAGCAAGCTCCCTCGCCACAAGGGTTTTGTTGTTGGCCTTATTTCCGCTCCAAACAAGCCTGCGTTTATTCAGATGTAGGAACGTTCGGGTTCGGGCTACGTTGTCTTGCGCCGTTACCTACAACTACGCCAGAATCCGCCGGCTTGTGCGCCTTGGGCCAGGGTTTTATCGTTTCCGGGTCGCTGATTGAATCAGTGATCGGGTTTGGTAGCCCGGCTTTTGACTTGTCGCATAGCCCTCGTCATACAGTCCATTTCGGAACTGTTTTATGGCGGTCATGCGCAGGGCGTCTTCGGACGCGCCGGTTCTCCAAGTCACCGGTCTACCAACCCGCGTATGGCCGCCACCCTTCGTTTGGTAGCGAGAGTGATGGCTCCATTTTTCGATTTGGAGATTCATCTATGTTCAAAGTAACCCCCAACCCACCCGATACAGATCCATCCAACTCAAAAGCGTTCGATGAAGCCGCCGACCGCATCCTCGATTCCTACCTCAAGCCCAAACCCAGCAAACCCGAGGCCGATCCCGGCCAACTGTTCACGGTCGTCAAAGGCGTCGACACCGAAACCCTGCTCGCCAACCTCAGCGAAAACCTGGCCTCGGCCAACGCCATGGTCAATGACCTGGCCTTCGACCTGAAAGGCTCAAGGCGCCACATTGCCCTGGGGATCCAGCAACTGATCGAACTGAGCGCAATGCTGGCGAACCGCGCGCTGGATAACGTCGAACCCCGGCAGTCGACCTAACGCAGAACCCGCTTTTGTTGATCATTCCCATGCAGGAGCGTGGAATGATCAAAAAACCGAACTCGCTTTTGTGGCGAGGGAGCTTGCTCCCGCTGGGCTGCGCAGCAGCCCCAAATGGACTGACGCGGTTTTCCTGGGATAGCGCGCCAGCCGGTTTTACGACTGCTGCGCAGCCGAGCGGGAGCAAGCTCCCTCGCCACAAAAGCTTTCCCACAAGCGGCATCGGTGTTTTCAGTGGTGGGCGGATGCTAGTCTTGACCAACGCTGTTGCCAGGGAGCCCTCATGGGCAATCACAAGATCGAGATTCGTCGCAGTAACGTCGAGAAAATCCTGTTGGCCGCCGAGAAGGTCTTCGCCGAGAAAGGTTTCGGCAGCACCGCCATGGCCGACATCGCCGCCGAAGTGCAGTTGCCGCGCTCCAACCTGCATTACTACTTCAGCACCAAGAGCGAACTTTACAGCGCCGTGCTGTTCGACCTGCTGGAAGTCTGGAAACAGGACGCCTTGTGCTTCGAAATGTTCGACGACCCGCGGGTGGTGCTCAGCAGTTACATCCGCGCCAAGATGAACCACTCCCGCAGCCGGCCCTACGGCTCTAAAGTCTGGGCCAACGAAATCATCCACGGCGCCCCGACCCTGGGCGAAGCGCTGGACGCCAGTCTCTATGACTGGGCCAAGATGAAGGAAGCGAAAATCCGTCAGTGGGTGGAGGACAAACGCATCCTGCCGGTGGAGCCTTCAAGCCTGCTCTACATGATCTGGGCTTCGACCCAGCACTACGCCGACTTCGATCATCAGATCAATATTCTCAATGATCACCAGCCGCTTTCGGACATGCAGTTCGAGCGGGCGGTGCAGACGGTGACCAGTGTGATATTGCGGGGGATTGGGTTGGAGCCGTAGCCCGCTTATCAGGTTGATGCACGAGTAGCATGTTTTGTTGGGATTGGATTCGTTATGTTTGTTGATTGCGAATACTCTTCAGGTTTTCCCAAGCACTGCGTTTGATCCTCTGCCTAGCTCTAGTGACAACCGACAAACGGGAGCTCAACAACCACTGTTTGGCGTTCGGATTTTCTCTAGCATGCTCGTAACGGTGTAACGCCTTCTCGTATAAGTTGTGCCATTTAAGATCAGCGTCTATGGAGGTTTGAGGATTATTTTCCACATAGTGATCCCATTTTTGCGAGTAATCTCTTAGCTTCTTTACAGTCGTGCGCGCTTTGAGCTGCGCTTTGGTGGGCGGATTTTTTTGGGGGTGAGGCTTAGTGTTCGGTTTCTCAGGAGGTAATTCTGCTGCTGTAGGACGTCTTCTACCAGAAATGGAGGCCTCCGGGCGAATGTTGGTACTAGACCGTTGAAGCAATTCGCTTGGCGGGCCAGGCACTACTTCTGGGGAAGATCGGGAAGCAGTTCGGGAAATTGCTCTCGATGAAGGTTCTAACCCATTTAGCGTTTCCCATGGTCTATGCAGCTTTACGAAGTTCCATGGTTTGAAGATGGTGACAATAGGACTATTCCCACTCGGATCATACCGATTAACCGGATCCCCCCCACAATACGCATACGCATTAATCCCCCCATCCCCAAAAGGACTCAACTCATCCGGACTGTTAAACCGCATCAACACCGGATTAAACGCTCGATTACCCTGTCCCAATAAATAATGCCCGGTAATCGAATCAGGACGCTCACCATTGAACCCAAGCAAACTGCTCAAACCACTTTGCGCAGACCGATGACCATAGGCGGTATAAGCCATGGGCTGAGCGTCGACACCGGCCAGCGTGTGCAAAACCGACCGCTGCTGGTCCGTTGCCAGCAACGTCGTCTCGGTGACATTGGCGATGTGCAGGCGTTGCGCCAGGGGCTGGGCTTCATGGCGAAGGATCGTGAGTTCTAGCTGGCCTTCGATCTCATTGACCAGTTCGTCGTTCTGGTAAAAACGCTGCGTGTCCACGTGATCCGCAGGTTTCAAGCCGGTCAGGCGATCCAGGGGGTCGTATTGGTAACGGCACAATATCTTCATCGCTGATGTCGACATGGGCTTGGCTCTAGTTGATGGGCTCGGCTGGGTCAGGCTCGGGTATTTTTCGGGGGGTGTCTACTAGCAGAACTGTTAGTCGATGGGATTGGGTTAGAGCCTTGAGAGGTGTGTTGGGGCTGATGACCCTATCGCGAGCAAGCTCGCTCCCACAGGGGGATCGGTGGTGAACACAAAATTTGTGTTCACCATAAATTCAATGTGGGAGCGAGCTTGCTCGCGATGGCGCCCGTCCAGACCCCGCAGTCCTCAAGCCGTTACATGGTAGGGATTCCTCGGATCATGATTCCAATCCAAAAACGGCTTGCCGGTGTCCACCGTCACCATTTCGATGCAGTCCTGCACCGGGCAGGTGATCTGGCACAGGTTGCAGCCCACGCATTCCTGATCGATCACCTCATACACACGGGTGCCGTCCGCCTGCTTGAGGCTGGCGATGGCCTGGTGCGAGGTGTCTTCGCAAGCGATGTGGCAGCGCCCGCAACCGATGCACGCTTGCTGGTCGATCTTGGCGATGACCTGGTAGTTGATGTCCAGGTACTTCCAGTCGGTGGTGTTGCCCACCGCACGGCCGGAGAACGCCTGCAGGTTGGCGTGGCCCTGGCTGTCCATCCAACGTGACAGGCCGTCCTTCATTTCTTCGACGATGCGAAAACCATGCAGCATCGCCGCCGTGCAGACCTGCACCGCGCCGCTGCCCAGGGCGATGAATTCGGCGGCGTCGCGCCAGCTGCCGATGCCGCCGATGCCGCAGATCGGCAGGCCGTGGGTCTGCGGGTCGCGGGCGATTTCCGCGACCATGTTCAGGGCGATGGGCTTGACCGCCGAGCCGCAGTAACCGCCGTGGGTGCTCTGGCTGCCGACGCTGGGCAGGGCGACCATGCGGTCCAGGTCTACGCTGGTGATGGAGTTGATGGTGTTGATCAACGACACCGCATCCGCCCCGCCCCGATGGGCCGCGCGGGCGGCGACGCGGATGTCGGTGATGTTCGGCGTGAGCTTGACGATCACCGGCAGTGAGCAATAGGTCTTGCACCAGCGGGTCACTTGCTCGACGTACTCCGGCACCTGGCCGACCGCCGCGCCCATGCCCCGTTCCGGCATGCCGTGGGGGCAACCGAAGTTCAGCTCGATGCCGTCGGCGCCGGTGGCTTCCACCAGGGGCAGGATGTTCTTCCAGGATTCTTCGACGCAGGGCACCATCAGCGACACGATCAACGCCCGATCCGGCCAGTCCTTTTTCACCTGGGTGATTTCCCGCAGGTTGATCTCCAGGGAACGGTCGGTGATCAGCTCGATGTTGTTGATGCCCAAGACCTCGCGATTGGCGCCGTAGTGGGCTGAATAACGCGAGGACACGTTCACCGCCGCCGGGTCCTCACCGAGGGTTTTCCAGACCACGCCACCCCAGCCGGCCTCGAAGGCGCGGACGACGTTGTAGGCCTTGTCGGTGGGTGGCGCGGAGGCCAGCCAGAACGGGTTGGGGGCTTTGATGCCGGCGAAGACAATCGACAGATCGGCCATTTACGCAGCCTCCACGTTAAGCATCAGTTGAGCGTTGATCGCCTCGGCGGCGAGTTTGCCGTGCTGCACGGCCTGCACGGTGAGGTCCTGGTCGAGGCTGGTGCAATCGCCGCCGGCGTAGACCCCGGGAACGCTGGTGCGCAGGTGTTCGTCCACCAGGATCCGCCCGTCCTGGCGCTTGAGCTCCCGGGCCAGTGGGTCCACCAGCGCGTTGTCGTCGAAGGCTTGGCCGATGGCTTTGAAAATGGCGTCGGCGGGCAGGTCGAAGGTCTCGGCGCCGATGACCAGTCGGCCGTTTTCCAAATGGGTACGGGAAAAGCGCATGCCGCGCACATGCCCGGCGTCATCGAGCAACACTTGTTGCGGTTGGGCCCAGGTCAGCAGGCGCACCTGGTTGGTCTTGGCGATGTCTTGTTCGTGCAAGGTGGCGCCCATGTCTTCAAGGCCGCGACGGTAGACCAGGTTGACGTCCCGGGCGCCGAGGCGAGCCATTTGCACGGCCATGTCGATGGCGGTGTTGCCGGCGCCGAGGACGATGCAACGGTCGGCCAGGGGCAACTGGCTGAGGTCATCGGCCTGGCGCAGTTCGCGAATGTACTCGGTGGCGGCCAGCAGCCCCGGGGCTTGTTCGTCGCTCAGGCCCAGTTGTTTGCTGGCGGCCAGGCCGAGGCCGAGGAACACCGCGTCGAATTGCTGGTGCAGGTCGCTCAGGCTCAGGTGCTCGCCGAGCTTCTGGCCGTGGCGGATTTCGATGCCACCAATCTCCAGCAGGAAGTCCAGCTCCCGTTGGGCGTAATCGTCCACCAGTTTGTATTTGGCGATCCCGTATTCGTTGAGGCCGCCGGCCTTGTCCCGGGCTTCGAAAATCACCACGTCATGGCCGTGCATCGCACTGCGATGGGCACACGACAACCCCGCCGGCCCGGCCCCAACCACGGCGATGCGCTTGCCGGTGGCGGCGGCCCGTTGGAACGGGTGCGCGCTGAAGTGGGCGTTGTCCACCGCGTAGCGTTGCAGCGAGCCGATCAACACCGGGGCGCATTCATGAACGTTGTTGCGCACGCAGGCTTGCTGGCACAGGACCTCCGTGGGGCAGACCCGGGCGCAACTGCCTCCCAGGATATTGGCCGAGAGAATTGTCTGCGCCGCGCCTTGGACGTTGTCCTGGTGGATGTTGCGAATGAACGAAGGAATATCGATCTCGCTCGGGCAGGCGTTCACACAGGGTGCGTCGTAGCAATACAGGCAGCGGGACGCTTCCAGGTGGGCCTGGCGCGCGTTGAGGGGCGGCGCCAGGTCGCTGAAGCGGGCGGCGAGGGTGGCCGGGTCTTCCTGGGAATGGGGGAGATGACTCAAGGGCTGGATCATGGAATAGGCCTCACGGTGTTTGAGGTGCTGCCTCTGGTGGGCAGTGTATTTTTGGTGTCTGGGCTGGCCTCATCGCGAGCGAGCTCGCTCCCACAAGGGAGCTGCTGTGCACATGGATTTGGCGTTCACCCAACATCCAGTGTGGGAGCGAGCTTGCTCGCGATAGGCCGCAGGCCTGGGTTCAGCGCTCCACGGCAACCGGCTTGTTCAACTCAGCCCGCTTGCTCAGCAAATCGAACACCGCCGGATACGCCGGCCGTTCGATGTAGCGCCCCGCGCCGCGCTCGGCCCGCAGGTCGCCGTCGGCCCACACCAGCCGACCCTGGCTGATGGTGTGGCTGGGCACGCCGCGTACGGTCTTGCCTTCGAAGATGTTGAAGTCCACTTGCTGATGGTGGGTCTTGGCGGAAATCGTGCGGCTGCCCTGGGGATCCCAGAGCACCAGGTCGGCGTCGGCACCGACGCGAATCGCGCCCTTGCGCGGGTAGAGGTTGAAGATTTTCGCGGTGTTGGTGGAGGTGAGGGCGACGAAGTCCTGCATCGACAATTTGCCGCTGTTGACCCCTTCTTCCCAGAGCACCGCCATGCGGTCTTCGATCCCGGCGGTGCCGTTGGGGATCTTGCTGAAGTCGTCACGCCCGGCGGCTTTTTGTTCGGCACAGAAGCAGCAATGGTCGGTGGCGGTGGTGTGTAGGTTGCCGGACTGCAGGCCACGCCAGAGTGCTTCCTGATGCCCCCGTGGGCGGAAGGGCGGGCTCATCACGTAGCCGGCGGCGGTCTGCCAGTCCGGGTGGCGATAGACGCTGTCGTCCAGCAGCAAGTGCCCGGCCAGGACTTCACCGTAGACCGGCTGGCCCTTGCTGCGGGCGTAGGTGATTTCGTCCAGGGCTTCCTGGGTGGACACATGCACCAGGTACAGCGGCGTGCCCAGGGTTTCGGCGATGCGGATGGCGCGGCTCGCGGCTTCGCCTTCCACTTGCGAAGGCCGTGACAGCGGATGGGCTTCGGGGCCGGTGATGCCTTGGGCCAGCAGCTTGCGTTGCAGGTGATACACCAGTTCGCCGTTCTCGGCGTGCACGGTGGGCACCGCGCCCAATTCCAGGCAACGCTCGAAGCTCGCCACCAAGGTGTCATCGGCGGCCATGATCGCGTTCTTGTAGGCCATGAAATGCTTGAAGCTGTTCACGCCGTGGTGGCTGACCAGCTCGGCCATTTCTTCGCGGACCTGTTCGCTCCACCAGGTGATTGCCACGTGGAAGCCGTAGTCGCTGGCGCTTTTTTCGGCCCAGCCGCGCCATTGATGAAAGGCTTCCATCAGTGACTGCTGGGGGTTGGGAATCACGAAGTCGATGATCGAGGTGGTGCCCCCGGCGAGGCCCGCCGCCGTGCCGCTGAAGAAATCTTCACTGGCGACCGTGCCCATGAACGGCAACTGCATATGGGTATGGGGATCGATGCCGCCGGGCATCAGGTATTGACCGCTGCCATCGAGCACTTCGACAGCGG
This sequence comes from Pseudomonas sp. Z1-12, assembly GCF_051132015.1. Classification (NCBI taxonomy): domain Bacteria; kingdom Pseudomonadati; phylum Pseudomonadota; class Gammaproteobacteria; order Pseudomonadales; family Pseudomonadaceae; genus Pseudomonas; species Pseudomonas sp. Z1-12. The sequence continues at coordinate 4,295,216 of NZ_CP071647.1, read as the reverse complement.
CCGGAACATCCAGGTTGTCACCAATGGCCTGGATCACGCCGTCGGCGCAAAACACATCGGCGCGATAACTTTCATCATGGGTAATAACGGTGGCACCACGGATCAACAGAGACATTCCGAGTTCCTCGCAGGCATGACCGACTGTTGTCGGTTCTTTATGTTTTAGCCATCACGGTGGGTAAAGTCGTGCCGGTTTATATTCCTGTCACGACTGTCAGGATTAGACGCTAGCTGGAGTTATTGAAATGAGCAAGATTATTTTCTATAAGCTTATGCGTTAATTAACCTATTGAAACTTAAGGATTAAGTTACACAATCACCAAAATGGTGAGCCTGCTCACCATTTTGACGCACTTGACAGGATCGTTATTTGAGCGAGATTTGTCATGGTAAATCAGCGGCTTGAAAGCGTTGGAAGTGCGGGCCAGACACCTCGCGTTGTTTCGGGGTGCACCACTTTGAATCTCCCGCTCGACAGGGCGTGAAGGTCATCTAGCCTCAATGTCGCAAAGCCGGGACTGAAACAAAGCAATCACTTGGCTTTAAAACGTTAAACATCAAAAGGTTGAAAGGGTTATATCGATCATTCGGTCAGCTCGGCGTGTTATTCGGCACGGTTATTGAGTGCTGTCGTGGCCTGGCGGGGTGGTGGATAGCACGCGTGCAAGTACTCCGGCCATCGCCAGTCGATGAGCAAAAATAATGAAAACAGTGGAGCGGACATGACCAGATCAACAGTGACCGAGCGCGACGGATTATTCGAGCTTGAAGCCGGCAGCGACGTCCTCGACAGCCCCCGTTATAACCACGACATCGCGCCGACCCAGGTGCACGAGCGAACCTGGAACAAATGGCACATCACCGCACTGTGGGTGGGCATGGCGATCTGCGTGCCGACCTATACCCTCGGCGGCGTGCTCACCGCCTATTTCGGTTTGACAGTGGGCGAGGCGCTGCTGGCGATCCTGTTCGCCAACATCATTGTGCTGATCCCCCTGACCCTGAACGCCTTCGCCGGGACCAAGTACGGCATTCCGTTTCCGGTGCTGTTGCGCTCGTCCTTCGGCGTGATTGGCTCCAACGTGCCGTGCCTGATCCGCGCCCTGGTGGCGTGCGGTTGGTTCGGCATCCAGACGATGTTCGGCGGGTTGGCGATCCACTTGTTTCTCGGCTCGGTGTTCGAAGGCTGGAAGAGCCTGGGCGGCACCGGCGAAGTGATCGGCTTCATGGTGTTCTGGGTCATCAACCTGTGGGTGGTGTTGCGCGGTGCCGAGTCGATCAAGTGGCTGGAAACCTTGTCTGCGCCATTGCTGGTACTGGTGGGGGCGGGGCTGTTGGTGTGGGCGTTGCCCAATGTCTCGTTGACTGAACTGATGGCGGTCCCGGCCAAGCGGCCTGAAGGCGCCGGGGTGACGAGCTATTTTCTGGCCGGGCTGACGGCCATGGTCGGCTTCTGGGCCACCCTGTCGTTGAACATTCCGGACTTCAGTCGATATGCCAAGAGCCAGAAAGACCAGATCGTCGGGCAGATCATTGGCCTGCCGTTGACCATGTTCCTGTTCGCCTCCCTCGGGGTGGTCATGACCGCCGCCTCGGAGAAATTGGTGGGGGTGACCGTCTCCGACCCGGTGACGTTGATCGGGCACATCCAGAGCCCGGTGTGGGTGGCGCTGGCCATGGTACTGATCATCGTCGCCACGCTCTCGACCAACACCGCGGCCAACATCGTTTCGCCCACCAACGATTTCCAGAACCTGGCGCCGAAACTGATCGGCCGCACCAAGGCGGTGATGCTCACCGGATTGGTGGGGCTGGCGCTGATGGCCCATGAGTTGTTGAAGAAACTCGGCCTGATCGTGTCCGAGGTCAGCCTCGAGTCGGTCTATTCCAATTGGCTGCTGGGCTATTCGAGCCTGCTGGGGCCGATTGCCGGGATCATGGTGGTGGATTATTTCCTGATCAAGAAACAGCAACTGGACCTGGCCGGGCTGTACCGCGACGACATTTACCCGGCCTGGAACTGGAACGGCTTCATCGCCTTTGGCGTGCCGGTGGTGCTGACGCTGCTGTCCCTGGGCAGCGACGCGTTCAGTTGGTTCTACAGCTACGGCTGGTTCACCGGCTCGGCGCTGGGTGGGGTGATTTATTACGGGTTGTGCGGTATGCGAGCGAGCCCGTCCGTCGCCAAAACAGCGGTGTGAAGGAGGGCCTCATCGCGAGCAAGCTCGCTCCCACAGAGGATTGGGGCGGATGCAAAGCCTGTGTGCATATCCAATCCCCTGTGGGGATTGGGGTGGATGCAAAGTCTGTATGCACAGCAGATCCCCTGTGGGAGCGAGCTTGCTCGCGATAGCGGCCTCAAACACACCCGAAAAATGCCTGAAAAAAAGGAGATCCCCATGAACGCAGCCCTCGACGTCCTGCAATCCACTCATCAGCACATCAACCGCGACCGGCTGTGGCAATCGCTCATGGACTTGGCCCAGCTCGGCGCCACGGTCAAGGGCGGTGTGTGCCGGCTGGCCCTGACCGACCTCGACCGCCAGGCCCGCGACCTGTTCGTGCAATGGACCCAGGCGGCGGGCTGCACGGTCAGCATCGATGCGGTGGGCAATATCTTCGCCCGCCGCCCGGGGCGCAATCCGAACCTGCCACCGGTGATGACCGGCAGCCACATCGACACCCAACCCACCGGCGGCAAGTTCGACGGCTGCTTTGGTGTGCTATCCGGGCTGGAAGTGCTGCGCACCCTCAATGACTTGAACATTGAAACCGAAGCACCGCTGGAGGTGGTGGTCTGGACCAACGAAGAAGGCTCGCGCTTCGCCCCGTGCATGATGGGCTCCGGGGTGTTCGCCGAGAAATTCACCCTCGAAGAAACCCTCGCCAAGACCGACGCCGAAGGCATCAGTGTGGGCCAGGCGCTCAACGCCATCGGCTATGCCGGCCCGCGCACGGTCAGCGGGCATCCGGTGGGTGCGTACTTCGAGGCGCACATCGAGCAGGGGCCGATCCTCGAGGATGAGGGCACGACCATCGGCGTGGTGATGGGTGCCCTGGGGCAGAAGTGGTTCGACCTGACCTTGCGTGGCGTCGAAGCCCACGCCGGGCCGACCCCGATGCACCTGCGCAAGGACGCCCTGGTGGGCGCCTCGATCATCGTCGGCGCCGTCAACCGCGCCGCCCTCGGCCATCAACCCCATGCCTGCGGCACGGTCGGTTGCCTGCAAGCCTATCCGGGATCGCGTAACGTCATTCCCGGCGAGGTGCGCATGACCCTGGATTTCCGTCACTTGGAACCGGCGCGCCTGGATTCGATGATCGCCGAGGTCAAGCAGGTAATTGAAGACACCTGTCGGCAACACGGCCTGACCTTCGATTTGAAACCCACCGCCGACTTCCCGCCGCTGTATTTCGACAAGGGCTGCGTCGACGCCGTCCGCGGCGCTGCCCAAGGGTTGGGCCTGTCCCACCTGGACATCGTCAGCGGTGCCGGCCATGACGCGATCTTCCTCGCCGAACTGGGCCCGGCCGGAATGATCTTCGTGCCCTGCGAAGGTGGCATCAGCCACAACGAAATCGAAAACGCCGCCCCGGACGACCTCGCCGCCGGTTGCGCAGTGCTGTTGCGAGCGATGCTGGCTGCCTCCCAGGCGATTGCCGAGGGACGCATGGCAGCGTGAAGGGGCCGATGCACTATTGCAAGGCCATGTGGTCGTAACTTTCAGCGCATCCATGCTTGAAACCTACTGACCACATGGAGACCCAATGAATCAGCAAGTCCCGACCACCGATACCAACCGTCGTCAATTGCTGCAGATCATTGCCGGGCTGTCCGACGGGGTGATGTTGATCGAGGTCGACCAGACCATTGCCTGGGCCAACGCCGCAGCGTTGGCCATGCACGGCGTCGAGGACCTCAATGAGCTGGGCACCACGGCCCGGCAATACGCCCGGCGTTTTCAGTTGCGTTACCGCAACAACCATCCGTTGACCGAAGACAACTACCCCATCGCCCGGGTGGCCCGTGGCGATGAGTTCAGCGACGTGCTGGTGGAGGTCACGCCCAAGGCCGACCCGGATCGCACCTGGGTGCATCGGATTCGCAGCATGGTGCTGGCCGACCGTAATGGTGAGCCGGAACTGCTCGTGCTGATCCTCAGCGATGCCACCGAATGGGCCAGCGCCGAGCAGCGTTTCGAAAAGACCTTCGGGGCCAACCCGGCACCGGCGGTGATCTGTCGTCTCAGCGACCTGCGCTACATCAAGGTCAACCCGGGATTCCTGGAGATGACCGGCTATAGCCGCGACCAGGTGATCGGGCGTTCGGTGTATGAACTGGATGTGCTCGAAGCCGCCGAGAAACGTGACCTGGCCATCGAGCGCCTGGGGCACGGCGCGACCATTCCGCAAATGCAGGCTGAGTTGAAGTTGCCCGATGGCACCGGCAAGCAGGTGATCGTCGCCGGCCAGCCCCTGGACCTGCATGACGAAGACTGCATGCTGTTTTCCTTCATGGACATGGAGCCGCGCCGCAAGGCAGAGACGGCGTTGCGCCAGAGCGAGGAGCGCTTTGCCAAGTCGTTCCGCCTGTCGCCCGTGCCCACGTTGGTGTGCAGCGCCGAACAGCAGCTGCTGGAGATCAACGAAGCGTTTCTTCAGACCACTGGCTACGCCAGCGAAGAGCTGTTGGGTAAAACCGTGGAGGAAATCGGCTTCCTCGACAAGGCCGCCAGCGTCGCGCTGTTTGCCCGGCTGGAAAAGGCCGCCGCTGTCTCGAGTATCGACGTCAAGGTGCACAAGAAAGGCGGCGAACTGATCGACTGTGAGGTCGCTGCCGACACGGTGCTCATTCAGGACAAGCCCTGCTACCTGCTGGTGCTGATGAACATCACCGAACGCAAGCGCTCGGAACTGGAACTGGTGGCGGCGATCGAGGAGGTGATGAAGGACGCGTCCTGGTTCAGCCGGACCCTGATTGAAAAGCTGGCCAACGTGAAGAGCATCAATGCCCAGGGGCCCAGCGCATCCTTCACCGAGCTGACGGCCCGCGAGCGTGATGTGCTCGGGCTCATTTGTGAGGGGTTGGCCGACAAGGAGATCGCCGCGCGCCTGAAGCTTGCGCCTAATACGGTGCGCAATCATGTGGCTACACTGTATTCGAAACTGGATGTCCATAGCCGCAGCGAGGCGATTGTCTGGGCGCGGGAGCGCGGTTTGTTCGCCAATGAATGGCGAATGAAGGCACCGTGATAGCCAGTGCAAATGCACCGGGTATGCTGGTGCAAATTCAGGTTTTGCCAGGGGGGGCGGTTCCTTAGGCTGTGAGTGTGCGACATCCTCCGTGATGCCGCGTCCCCCACGAAACACTCAAGGAATACGCCTCAATGTGCTATGAACGAACCCCATACGTGAGCGACAGGATGTCTATGCGGACCAGGAGGTCGGAGCTGTCTACCGTTCATTTGCGCCCCCGGGGCTGAGGTGCATCGTATGACCCATCTGGCCCCCTTGCGTGCCCGCCTTGAAGAAAGTTTTACGCCTTTGGCCTGCGAATGCAGCCTCAATGGCGATGGCACCCTCACCGTGCGCCTGTATCACCGTGAAAGCGGTGAGGTGGACCTGGTGGTAAGCGGCATGAGTGTCGACAGCGTCCGCTCGGAAGAGAGCATCGCCAAGTTGATCGATGAGCTGCGCTACGAGCTGCAAAACACCCCGCCGCATCGCAGTGAGCCCTGATAGCTAAAGATTTGGCACACTACCCCCTGTGGCGAGGGAGCTTGCTCCCGCTGGGCCGCGCAGCGGCCCCAATATCTGTCGAATGCACACGCCAGCCAAACCCTATCCATCGGTTTTGCGACTGCTTCGCAGCCGAGCGGGAGCAAGCTCCCTCGCCACAGGGGCTGCTCCAGCCCTGTGTTTACAACAATGTCGCCCGGCAATCGAGCACCAACCGCGCGCCGCCGTACTCGCTGCTGCCCACTTCCAACGTGAACCCATGCAGGTTGACGATCGCCGCGACGATCGACAAACCCAGGCCAAATCCGCCGTGCTGGCTGCTGCCCTCGGCGCGATAGAAACGGCGAAACACGGCCTTGCGCTCCGCCTCGGGGATGCCCGGGCCGGAGTCGAGCACTTCGATGCGCGTGCTGTCGCCCTGATCGACCCCGCGCAGGATCACGGTGCCCCCCGGTGGGGTGAACTTGATGGAGTTGCTCAACAGGTTCGACACGGCCTCGAACAGCAAGGCCCGGTCGCCGTTGAGCAGGGGCAGGGCGTCGGGCGCCTCCAGGATGAAGGTCAGTTCGCCTTCCTCGGCCAAGGGCAGGTAAAAGTCGTGCAATTCTTGCAATAGCTGCAACGGATCGAGGCGCACGAAGCCCGAGCGCCGCTGCTGGTCCTCCAGTTCGGAAATCCTCAACAAGCCACGAAACCGCGCCATCAAGGTGTCGGTCTCGGCGAGCACCTGGTCCATCTGCAAGGCCTCGGCGGAGCCGTCCGGTGCTTGCTGCTGGATGCGATAAAGTTGGGCGCGCAGACGCGTCAACGGGGTGCGCAGGTCATGGGCGATGTTGTCGCATACACCCTTGACCTCGTTCATCAAGCGTTCGATGCGTTCGAGCATGGCATTGACGATCGCCGCCAGCATGTCCAGCTCATCGCGCCGGCTCGACAATGGCAGGCGATGGGTCAGGTCACCGGCGACGATGGCTTCGGCGCTGGCCTGCAACTGGCGAATCCGTCGTAGCGGTCGGCGGCGCAACAGGTGCCAACCCGCGATGCCCGGCAGGATCGTCAGCGATACCCCCCAGAGCAGCGCGTGCAAGATGATCCGCGTCACGGCGAACAGCGAGCCGTTGTCCCGGGCAAGGACCAGCCAGCGACCGTCCTGGGTCCGGGTCGCCACCGCGTCGCAGCTGTCGGAAGGCACGCCCGGTTGATCGGAATCGACGCAGCCGCCGAGCATGTGGATCTTGCCGTCCAGCGGCAGGTCGGCGGGCACCCGCTGGATCGGTCCGCTCAAATGGCGCAATTGCGGATCGAACAGCCCGTAGGCATCGACCCCGCGCTCGTCCAGCGTCAGGCTGGCCATGAGCGCATCTTCCAGTTGGTCGCCGTGGATCCGGGCGAACAGGTGTTGGCGCTGCATCAGGGAGTGCTTGGCCAGGCTGTCGAGGTAGCCAAACACTTCGTAATACATGACCCCCATCAGGATCGCGCTCCAGATCACGAACAGCGAACTGTACAGCGCCAGCAGACGGCTGCTGGAGGAGCGCCAGCCCTTAGCGGGGTTCAGCAATGACATAGCCGGAACCCCGTACCGTGCGAATCAGCGGTTCCAGGCCCGGCGGGTCGATTTTCTTGCGCAGGCGGCCGATGTGGACGTCGATCAGGTTGGTGCCGGGGTCGAAGTGATAACCCCAGACTTCCTCGAAGATCATCATGCGCGAGAGAATCTGGCCGCTGTTGCGCATCAGGAATTCCAGCAGCTTGTATTCGGTGGGCAGCAGGCTGAGCAGTTGTCCGTTGCGGCTGGCTTCGCGGCTGATCAGGTTCAGCTCCAGGTCGGCCACCCGCAGCGCGGTTTCCGGCTCGCGGGTGCCATTGTTGCGCCGCAGCAGCACTTCGACCCGGGCGGCCATTTCATCGGTGGCGAACGGCTTGGTCAGGTAATCGTCGCCGCCGGCCCGCAGGCCACGCACGCGTTCGTCCACATCGGAGAGGGCGCTGATCATCAGGATCGGCGTGGCCACGCCCATGGTGCGCAGGGTGGTGACAATCACCAGCCCATCGAGTTCGGGCAGCATGCGGTCGAGGGTGATCAGGTCGTAGTCGCCGCTGACTGCCCGTTCCAGGCCTTCGCGACCGTTGTCGACCCAATCGACATCCAGGCCGTTGCGGGTCAGCTCGGCAACGATTTCACGAGCGGTCACGGCGTCGTCTTCGATGGTCAGGATGCGGTTCATGGGCGGTACCCTGTAGAGAAATTGGAGCGATTGCGCAGCATTCTGCCAAAAATCAGCTGTCGGCTTCCTGAAAAAAAGTTCATGGACCGGCACACCGATTCGCTGGCCTGGATCAACACTTGGTCACAAATAATCCCTAACATGAATTTCGTGCGCACTATCATGTCGCGTCTGTTGCCCCGCTTCGGTGCGCTGTTGCCGGGTGCCGACGCGAACCGGTGGATGTGTGCCGCAAGGAGCCGAAACTTCACTGAACCTTCAAGGAAGAGCAGCATGATGCAACCTCAAGACGTTCTACGCCGAACATTCGATATCCAGCCGTTGAGCCGCGCCGACATGACGGTGCGCCTGGACGGGCAAGTCGTCAACGCCGCCTGCGGGGAAACCGTCCTTACCGTCATCCAGTCCCTGGGGCAACGCCAGGTGGCCCGCAACGACCACGACCAGATCAGCGGCGCCTACTGCGGCATGGGTGTGTGCCAGTGCTGCCTGGTCAAGATCGACGGTCGCCACAAACGCCGTGCCTGCCAGACCCTGGTGCGCCCTGGCATGCAGATCGAAACCCGGGTCAACCGCATCACCGAAACGGAGGCGCCATGAGCCTGGAACCGGTGATTGTCGGCGGTGGGCCGGCGGGCATGGCAACGGCCATCGAGCTGGCCTCCCACGGGGTTCGTTGCACACTGCTCGAAGAAGCGCCGCGCCTCGGTGGCGTCGTGTATCGCGGGCCGCTGCGCGATGGCGTCAGCCTCGACTACCTGGGGTCGCGCTACAGTGACGCCCTGGAGAAACTCCACGGTGAATTCCAGCAACACGCCGGCCTTATCGACGTGCGATTAAGTAGCCGGGTCATCGGCGCCGAAGGCTTCCGGGCGCTGATGCTGCTGGATGCCGACGAGCGTCTGGGGGAGGTCGCCTATTCCCATCTGGTCCTGGCGGCCGGTTGTCATGAACGCAGCGTGCCGTTTCCTGGCTGGACGCTGCCGGGGGTGATGATGCTCGGCGGCCTGCAATTGCAGATCAAGAGCGGCGTGGTCAGGCCGCCGAGCCCGGTGGTGATCGCCGGCACCGGCCCGTTGCTGCCGCTGGTGGCCTGCCAACTGCACGCTTCGGGCGTGGCGGTGGCGGGCGTCTTCGAAGCCTGCGCGTTCGGCCGGATCGCCAAGGAAAGTCTGGCGTTGCTGAACAAGCCGCAGCTGTTCCTCGATGGCCTGAGCATGTTGGCCTACCTCAAGCTCAATCGCATTCCCGTGCGCTATGGTTGGGGCGTGGTACAGGCTGACGGCGAGGGCGAGTTGAGCCACGTCACCGTCGCGCCTTACTCCACGACCTGGGAACCCGACCTCAAACGCGCCGAACAGGTGCCGGCCCAGACCCTGGCGGTCGGCTACGGCTTTATCCCGCGGACTCAATTGAGCCAGCAGATGGGCCTGGAGCACGGTTTCAGCGAGGACGGCTATTTGCGGGCGGTGTCCGATGCCTGGCAGCAAAGCAGCGAAGCGCACATTCACCTGGCCGGCGACATGGGCGGGATTCGTGGCGGTGAAGCGGCCATGCTCAGCGGGCGCATCGCAGCGCTGTCGATCCTGATGCAACGCAACGTACTCGATCCGTCCGAGGCCCTGGCCCAACGGGAACGCTACCAGGCGCAATTGCAGCGGATCATTCGCTTTCGCGCCGCCGTGGATCGCTACACCCAGCGTGGCGCCGGACAAACCGCCTTGCCGGCCGCCGACACGGTGATCTGCCGCTGCGAACACGCCACCCGCGCCGACATCGACCGGGCGCTGGAGCAAGGCGTGCAGGACATGGCCAGCCTGAAGATGCGCACCCGCGTGAGCATGGGCGATTGCCAGGGGCGAATGTGCGTTGGCTATTGCAGCGACCGCTTGCGCGAAGCCACCGGTCGCGCCGACGTCGGTTGGCTGAGGCCGCGTTTTCCCATCGATCCGATTCCCTTTTCAGCGTTCCAGAACGTCGCCACGGAGGCCGTTTCCCATGATTAAGGACTATGACGTGGTCATCGCCGGAGGTGGTGTGATCGGGGCTTCGTGCGCCTATCAACTGTCCAAGCGCAAACACCTGAGGATCGCCTTGATCGACGCCAAGCGCCCCGGCAACGCGACCCGCGCTTCGGCGGGTGGGCTGTGGGCCATCGGTGAGTCGGTGGGCCTGGGATGCGGGGTGATCTTCTTTCGCATGATGTCGGCCAACCGCAAGCGCCAGACCCAGGGTGCCGCTGTGGCGGTGGATGCCAGCACCCCGCACATCCTGCCCCAGTCGTTCTTCGATTTCGCCTTGCAGTCCAACGCAATGTATCCGCAGTTGCACCGCGAGTTGATCGACCGTCACGGCATGGATTTCAAGTTCGAGGAGACCGGGCTCAAATTCGTGATCTACGACGAGGAAGACCGTTCGTACGCCGAGCACATCGTCGCCTGCATTCCCCACCTGGCAGACCAGGTGCGCTGGCTCGACCAGGCGGCCCTGCGCGCGGCAGAGCCGAATGTCAGCCATGAGGCCCTGGGCGCGCTGGAGTTTCTCTGCGATCACCAGGTCAGTCCGTTCCGCCTGGCCGATGCCTACACCGAAGGCGCCCGGCAGAACGGCGTCGACCTGTTCTTCAACACCCATGTGACCGAGGTGCTGCGCAGCGGAGCGCGGGTGACCGGGGTGCAAACCGCCGAGGCGGGGACGTTCAACTGCCGAACCCTGATCAACGCCGCCGGTGCCTGGGCGGCGGACCTGAGCGAGCAGGCCACTGGCGTGCGGATTCCGGTCAAGCCGGTCAAGGGCCAGATCCTGCTGACCGAGCGCATGCCGAAAATCCTCAACGGCTGCCTGACCACCAGCGACTGCTATGTGGCACAGAAAGACAACGGTGAAATCCTGATTGGCAGCACCACGGAAGACAAAGGCTTCGACGTGACCACGACTTATCCGGAAATCGAAGGGCTGGTACAAGGCGCGGTGCGCTGTATCCCGCAGTTGATCGACATCAATCTGAAACGAACCTGGGCCGGCCTGCGTCCGGGTTCGCCCGATGAGTTGCCGATCTTGGGGCCGATGCGCGGAGTGGCGGGCTACCTCAACGCCTGCGGGCATTTTCGCACCGGCATCCTGACCTCGGCCATCACCGGGGTGCTGCTGGATAAACTGGTGAACAACGAACCCCTGCCACTGGACATCACCCCGTTCCTGGCGGATCGCTTCGAAGTGGCGCCGACGGTAAAGCCCAGGGAAGTGGAGCTGGCCTGAGCGATCGCCGCACATAGCCAGCATCAATGTCGCCTGACATACCGCTATCGCGAGCAAGCTCGCTCCCACAAGGGGGGCGGTGGTGTACCTGAAATCTTGGTACACCGCAGAGCCCTGTGGGAGCGAGCTTGCTCGCGATGGCGTCAGGTCAGTCAGTACCTATTGGGTCATTGCAACTTGCGATGAGCCTCACGCAATAGCTGCTCGGTGGACTCCCAGCCCAGGCAACCATCGGTGATCGAGACGCCGTAGCGCATCGATGGGCCCAGCGGCTGGCAGCCTTCGAACAGGTGACTTTCGAGCATCATGCCGATCAGGGAACGGTTCCCTTGCAGTCGTTGTTCCAGCACGTCATTGAACACCTGGGGCTGGCGCAACGGGTCTTTGCCGCTGTTGGCGTGGCTGCAATCCACCATGATCCGCGCCGGTATCTCCAGGCGAGTCAGGTCGTGGCGTATCTGCGTGACGCTCTGGCGGTCATAGTTCGGCCCACGATGGCCGCCGCGCAGCACCAGGTGGGTGTCGGGGTTGCCCGGCGTCTGGATGATCGCCGGATGCCCCTGGCTGTCGACGCCGAAATGCCGATGGGGGTGGGCCGCCGAGCGCATGGCATCGCAGGCAATGCCGACTCCGCCGTCCGTGCCGTTCTTGAACCCTACCGGCATGCCCAGGCCGCTGGCCATTTCCCGGTGGATCTGCGATTCGGTGGTGCGCGCGCCAATGGCGACCCAACTGAGCAGGTCATCGAAGTAATGGGCGGCCATGGGTTGCAGCAATTCGGTGGCGACGGGCAGGCCCAACTGGAGTAAGTCGCGCATCAGCGCCCGGGACAAAGTCAGGCCGGCGGCCATGTCATCGCTGCCGTCCAGGCCAGGGTCGTAGGCCAGGCCTTTCCAACCGACGGTCGTGCGGGGCTTTTCCACGTAGGCCCGCATGACCAGCAGCATGCTGTCGCTCACTTCGTGGGCCAGGCGAGCCAGGTTGGCGGCGTATTCGAGGGCGGATTTCGGATTGTGGATCGAGCAGGGGCCGACGATGACCAGCAGGCGGGCGTCTTCACCGTCGAGGATCGCGCGGATGGCCTGGCGATGGGCACTCACTTGGTGGCTCAACGCGGTGCTGAGCGGCAATTGCTGCTTGAGTTGCAACGAGCTCGGCAGACGCAGGGTCAGGGCTTCGTTGGCAGGGTTGAGCGTGGACAGCGGCAAAGCGGAGACGGACGAATTCATGATTTGGCTTCCTGGACGGGGGGCGGGTTCGTTCCCGCGCGCCGGTCCTAGTGGGGTGTTCGACAATTGGCCGGATTGGCCCGCAATTGAGGCTTGCCACCGGTAGGTGACCGATCGGAGGCGGCAGGCTGTCCCGAACGGTGGTTGGTAAATCGCCAGGCGGAAAAACTGTCGTAACGGTAATAAGTGGCGTAGTTCATGGTTCAATCCTCAAGTTGTCGGGTGCTGAAAATGTTTGGAGCCGAAAAAACAAAACCCCCGGTCGGGAGGCCGACCGGGGGTTTGGAAAACTCTGGAAGGCGACCCGTTTAAAGTGGGCGCCGGTTGGGTATCAGGCGCGCCAGTGGCTAAACCAATACCCAAAATAAAAGCTGACCGGAGTTTGAACGCTGTTCGCCCGGGCAGCCGCAACCGAGCGCGGGGCGCTGGCGGTTTTAAGCGGTGAAAGGGCGTTGAACATGGTCTGTCTCCGATGAATGGCCCTGAGCTTACTAGAGGGCGGGGCGCCGATTCAATCAGAAAATTCTATCGAGGCTATGTAAGTGTTCGTCCTGGCTTGAGTCCGCAGGGCTTTATGACACACTTCAGGCTTGCACCGTCTTCCAGGGATGAACCATGACCGTTCCAACCTTCGCCGCCGCCCAGTCGATTTCCATTGCGGGGGACACTCGCGCCAACCTCGCGAGCCATCAGCGTTTCATGCAAGCCGCCGCTGAACAGGGGGTGCAGTTGCTGGTCTTTCCTGAGTTGTCGCTCACCGGTTACGAACGTGGCCTGGCGGCAGATCTGGCGGTTCTGCCGGAGGATGCCGTACTGCAACCGCTGCGTGACTTGGCGCAAGCGCTCGGTCTGACCACCTTGGTGGGCATGCCGATTAGGCTGTCGGCGGACGGCCCGGTGTTGATCGGCGCGCTGGTGCTCGGCGCCGACGGTTCCCTCGGGGTGTACAGCAAGCAGCACCTGCACCCGGGGGAAGAAGTCGCCTTCGCCCCGGGCCATGGTGGCTCAATGCTGACGATGGGGCAGGATCGCATCGCGCTAGCGGTGTGTGCCGATTTCTCCCACGCCAGCCATGCGGCCGCGGCAGCCGGGCAGGGCGCGACGCTGTATGCCGCAGGAGTGTTGATCACCGAGGGTGGCTACGTGCCGGATACGACGTTGTTGCAAGGTTATGCCCGGCATCACACCATGACCGTGCTGATGGCGAATCATGGCGGCGTCACGGGCGGTTGGGAATCGGCTGGCCGCAGTGCCATTTGGGGCCCGGACGGTTCGCTGCTCGTGGCAGCACCGGGCACGGGCGAGTGGTTGGTGATTGTTCGCCGCGACGCCAACGGCTGGGCCGGGCAAGTCATGCCGGTGGCAGTGCTTTAACGAGGTATTCATGAGTTTCGAATGGCGTGCCGCAACGAACGGGGATATCGACTTCGCCCGGCAACTGACCTGCGACAACATGCTTGCTTATTACCTCAGGCATGATTTGCTCTGGCAGGACGAAGCGTTCGACTTGGCCTGGATCATTCGCCAGAACTGGATAATCAGCCGGGCAGGCCAGGCGCTGGGTTTTATCAGCCTCAGCCGTGATACCCGGGCGTTGTACATTCGCGAATTGCAGATTGACCAGGCGTTTCGCGGACAGGGCGCCGGCACCTGGGCGATCGGACAGGTTTGGGGCTTGGTGGGGCTGGAGCGTCGGCCGGCGCTGCGCCTGACGGTATTCAAGGATAATCCGGCCAGGGCGTTGTACGAACGCATGGGCCTGCGGGTCGTCGGCGAGGACGAGTATTTCCTGAGGATGCAGCGAGACGCTGGTGCTTGAAGCCTTGGATACCGTGCCGATAAAGATGCGTTGTAACTTTTATCTGTCCCTTTGCGCTAGGTCTGCGGGATGCTTTTTTGCTAAGGTGTCGTGCAACCCAAATAAGACCAAATCGTGAGGTGTCTGCTTGATTAGGGTGTTAGTGGTCGATGACCATGATCTCGTCCGTACGGGCATTACACGAATGCTGGCTGACATCGATGGCCTGCAGGTAGTTGGCCAGGCTGAATCCGGGGAAGAGTCCCTGATCAAGGCGCGTGAATTGAAGCCCGACGTGGTGCTGATGGACGTCAAGATGCCCGGCATCGGCGGCCTGGAAGCCACGCGCAAGCTACTGCGCAGTCACCCGGACATCAAGGTGGTCGCAGTGACCGTCTGTGAAGAGGACCCATTCCCCACCCGGCTGTTGCAGGCGGGCGCGGCGGGTTACCTCACCAAGGGCGCTGGCTTGAACGAGATGGTCCAGGCCATTCGTCTGGTTTTTGCCGGGCAGCGCTACATCAGCCCGCAAATCGCCCAGCAATTGGCGATCAAGTCGTTCCAGCCAACCAACGACTCGCCCTTCGACGCACTGTCGGAGCGGGAAATCCAGATTGCCCTGATGATCGTCGGTTGCCAGAAGGTGCAGATCATCTCCGACAAGCTGTGCCTGTCGCCTAAAACCGTCAACACCTACCGTTACCGTATCTTCGAGAAGCTTTCGATCAGCAGTGACGTCGAATTGACACTGTTGGCGGTGCGCCACGGCATGGTCGATGCCAGCGCCTGAATATGACTGAATTGTTTGATCCCAGCGCGTTCCTCTCCACGTGCAGCGGTCGCCCCGGCGTGTACCGCATGTTCGACAGCGAGGCGCGCCTGCTTTACGTCGGCAAGGCCAAGAACCTCAAGAAGCGCCTGGCCAGTTACTTTCGCAAGACCGGCCTCGCGCCGAAGACCTCCGCCCTGGTGGGGCGCATCGCGCAAATCGAAACGACGATCACCGCCAATGAAACCGAGGCGCTGCTGCTCGAGCAGACGCTGATCAAGGAATGGCGCCCGCCGTACAACATCCTGCTGCGCGACGACAAATCCTACCCCTACGTGTTTTTGTCCGATGGGGCGTTTCCGCGCCTGAGCATTCATCGAGGCGCAAAAAAGGCCAAGGGTCGCTATTTCGGCCCGTATCCCAGCGCCGGGGCGATTCGTGAAAGCCTCAGCCTGTTGCAGAAGACGTTTTTCGTTCGCCAGTGTGAAGACAGCTACTACAAGAACCGCACCCGGCCCTGCCTGCAATACCAGATCAAGCGCTGCAAGGCGCCGTGCGTGGGGTTTGTCGAGCCGCAGGTCTACGCCGAGGACGTGCGTCACTCGGTGATGTTCCTGGAAGGCCGCAGCAATGCGCTGACCGATGAACTGTCGGCGGCCATGGAGGAGGCAGCGGTCAACCTTGAGTTCGAACGGGCCGCCGAATTGCGCGACCAGATCGGCCTGCTGCGCCGCGTGCAGGACCAGCAAAGCATGGAAGGTGGCAGCGGTGACGTGGACGTAATCGCCGCGTTCATCAACCCGGGCGGCGCCTGCGTGCATTTGATCAGCGTGCGGGGCGGTCGCGTGCTGGGCAGCAAGAACTTCTTCCCGCAAGTGGGTATCGAGGAAGACGTGGCCGAGGTCATGGCGGCTTTCCTGGGCCAGTACTACATCAGCAGTCCGGAACGCGACTTGCCTGCCGAGTTGATCGTCAATGTGGTCCATGACGATTTCCCGGCCCTGATCGAAGCCATCGACAAGCTTCGCGGTCGTGAACTGACCATCAGCCACCGCGTTCGCGGCACCCGTGCCCGTTGGCAGCAACTGGCCGTGACCAACGCCGAACAGGCCCTGGGCGCGCGCCTGGCCAACCGGCAACACGTGGCGGCGCGGTTCGATGCCCTGGCCGATGTCCTCAACCTGGACGAGCCGCCGCAGCGGCTGGAGTGCTACGACATCAGCCATTCCAGCGGCGAGGCGACCGTGGCGTCCTGCGTGGTATTTGGTCCGGAAGGTCCGATCAAGTCCGACTACCGCCGCTACAACATCGAAGGCGTCACGCCGGGCGATGACTATGCGGCGATGCACCAGGCGTTGATGCGGCGCTTCGGCAAGCTCAAGGACGGGGAGGGCAAGTTGCCGGACATCTTGCTGGTCGACGGCGGCAAGGGCCAGTTGTCCATGGCCCGCGATGTGCTCAATGAGCTGATGGTCCCCGACCTGATCCTGCTGGGCGTGGCCAAGGGCGCGACGCGCAAGGCCGGCTTCGAGACCTTGTACCTCAACGATGCCGCCCATGAATTCACCCTCAAGGGCGATTCGCCGGCGCTGCACCTGATCCAGCAGATCCGCGACGAAGCCCACCGTTTCGCCATCACCGGACACCGTGCCCGTCGCGGCAAGACGCGCCGTACGTCTACACTGGAGGGTGTGGCAGGCGTCGGCCCGACGCGCCGTCGCGACTTGTTGAAACATTTTGGTGGATTGCAGGAACTGTCTCGTGCCAGCATCGAGGAGATAGCCAAAGCACCCGGTATCAGTAAAAAGCTCGCTGAGTCGATTTATGCAAACCTGCACAGCGAGTAGAATGCCCGTCAACCTCGCAGCCAGTTGTGCCGATGAATATCCCAAATCTGATTACCGTTCTACGCGTCCTGCTCATTCCGATCTTCATTTTGCTGTTCTATTTGCCGTACCACTGGAGCTACCTGGCCTCCGCCTCGGTCTTCGCCTTCGCCGCCGCGACGGACTGGCTGGACGGTTACCTGGCCCGACGCCTCGAGCAGAGCACGCCGTTCGGTGCCTTCCTCGATCCGGTGGCCGACAAGCTGATGGTCGCGGTGGCCCTGGTGCTGCTGGTGCAGGAGCACGGCAACCTCTGGCTGACCTTGCCGGCGGCGGTGATCATCGGCCGCGAAATCGTCGTCTCGGCGCTCCGTGAATGGATGGCCGAGCTGGGCGCCCGCGCCCAGGTCGCGGTGTCGAACCTCGGCAAATGGAAAACCGCCGCGCAGATGCTCGCGCTGGTGATCCTGCTGGCCAACCCTTCGGATTTCAGTTTCTGGGTGCTGTTGGGCTATGCGCTGTTGCTGGTTTCCGCAGGGCTGACGCTGTGGTCGATGGTCCAATACCTGCGCGCCGCCTGGCCGCATCTGCGGACGGATGTAGAGCCGAAATAAAACTTTTTTGAATCAAAGGGTTGACGGCGTAATTTGAATCTATAGAATGCGCCACACCAAGACGCGGGAATAGCTCAGTTGGTAGAGCACGACCTTGCCAAGGTCGGGGTCGCGAGTTCGAGTCTCGTTTCCCGCTCCAAATATTGCGCTACAGAGTTCCACTGAATTCTGTAAGTGATTGAAATCAGGGCCTTTAGGCCCTTTTTTCGTTCCAGCGGGAACCACTGAAATCCAGCTCCATCCAGTGCTTTTAAGTCCCGATTTAAGTCCCGAATGAGGATCTTGGATTTGGATGTGCACTGAATCGGTTTTTTGCTGGAGCAGCTTGGATAGCGAGACGAGCATCTGGCCCTGACTCTGTTCAGGAGCTCGCGATGGCACTCTCAGATACCACCGTTCGGCAAGCCCGAATCACCGGCAATGACTACACGATAGGCGACACGGATGGGCTCGCGCTCAACGTGACCGCACGCGGCGGGAAAATCTGGCGTTTCAGATATTACTGGGCGGGTGTGCAGAAGCGCATGTCTCTCGGCAGTTATCCGCAAATCAGTCTCAAAGAAGCCCGTACTCGACGTGACGAGGCGCGCGCCTTGGTCGCCCAAGGCATCAATCCCTATGAGCACCGTAAACAACAGCGTCGTGCTGTTCGTTTTGCGGCAGAGCATACCTTCGAGGCCGTGTTCAATCAGTGGGTGGAGTTTCGCAAACTGAGCCTGAAGGAAGGCCGCCAGAGCACGCTCTCGCAAATCTTGAGAATCTTCAATAAAGACGTCCTGCCCACGCTGGGTGGGCGGTCCATCTACGATATCAATCGTCACGATCTGTTGGATTTGCTGAGCAGGATTGAGCAGCGCAAGGCCTTAACGACCGCCGAAAAATGCCGGACCTGGTTCAACCAGTTGTTCCGCTATGCGCTGGTGAAGATCGAGGGGCTGGAACACAACCCAGCTTCAGACCTTGATGTGGTCGCACTTCCCAAACCTCCCGTGACGCACAATCCATTTCTCCGAATGGATGAGCTTCCGGCATTGATGGCTGCTCTTCGAAACTACGGTGGCGCCAACCAAACTCGGCTTGGCCTTCGGTTGTTGTTGCTGACCGGTGTCCGCACGGGCGAATTGCGCTTGGCGACACCCGACCAGTTCGATCTGGAGAAGCGCTTGTGGGTCATACCGGCGGAAGTGGTGAAACAACTCCAGCTAGCGATGCGGAAGCCTGGTAAGCAGACTCAAAATGTACCACCTTATATAGTGCCGCTGTCAGTTCAGGCGCTGGAGATCGTGCGTCACTTGCTGGACCAGGTTGTCCCCGCACAGCGCTACTTGTTTGCGCATCGAAGCGACCTGAGCAAGCGTATCAGTGAGAACACGCTGAATGGCGCGTTACGTCGGATGGGGTACGCCGATCAACTTACCGGGCATGGGATGAGGGCGACGATCTCGACGGCGTTGAACGAGATCGGATACCCGAAGGTTTGGGTGGATGCTCAGCTTTCTCATGCCGATCCGGACAAGGTGAGCGCGGCCTACAATCACGCGGAATATGTCGAGCAGCGCCGGACCATGATGCAGGATTGGGCGAACCGTCTGGATCTGTGGGGGCAGGGCCAGCTGAAAGCGGCAAGCTCTCCGCTTACCATCCGTTTGGAAGGGGCCCCTTCGTTGCCGTCGCTTGAAAACGCGAGCGCGAATTCCATTCAGTTCAACGTCACCTCTCCAATGACAACCGTCTCGGCGTCCAAGGCGTCGATTAACAACGAGCCGGCTCTTGTCGCGTCGCACCAGTCGCCTGTCGTACCTCTTTCGGTGCCGACTGAAAAACCGCACCAATCTCACGTGTCTGACATCCAGCGCGAACGTGCCGAGATGCTAGCCACCTATGAAGCTTTGAATAATTTGCCGCTGCTTGTCTTCGCCAAACTGGCAGGCAAATCCAGAGATCAGATCAACCGCGATATCAAGGCTCGGCGCCTGCTGTCGCTGAGCCTGGGGAATCGCGGTCAGCGCATTCCCGATTGGCAGCTTGATCCATTGCGGCACAAGTTGGTACTTGCTGCATTAGAGCGGTTTCCGGATGTCGATGCGTGGCGGCTTTATCGGACGGTCTGCGAGCCTCATGAGCGATTTAAGGGTCGTTCGCCAATCGATGCGCTCACTCTGGAGAATTTCGACGTGACTGTGCGAATCGTTTGCAGTGCGCTGGGTTCAAGCTGAGGTGCTGTTTTCGTGCTGTGATAACGGATGTCGTTGCTTGCTTGGGTCCATCTAGCTCGGGCTGCCCTAAATGCGTGGACTTCACGCGTTGCCTGAGGTGCGGCGAAGATGGTCGGCAAGAGGCGTCTATTACGCAGGAATACATCCTTTTGGCATCTTGCTCCCGCCCTCTCTTGTCAGCTCTTCATCCCGAAGGAACTTGACGCACACGGGTTCAGGATCATGTTCGTCAAGATTTTCGATTCGTCCGCTCGGCATAAAAACGGCCTTTGCAATCAGCGCTTGTGAAGTGCTGTTGGAGGCATTGGTTGAAATAAACAGCTTGGGTGTTTTGCTCATGGCTTCGGCTGCAGGCCGTAGACGTCACACCCAGACGCTGATGAGCCGGTGACACGATCATCAGCGCCACAAAAGCGTGGTTGAAGAAGTCGTGAGTGAGTACCAGATAGCCTACGCAATGTCCGGCATCGATTGCTATCAGGCACTGCTGACGAAAGACGGCCTCATAGATAAAGACGTGACGAGTGCAGAGGGAAGTTGCGTAGGTATCCAGTTCGATCAATATGCGTGAACATCGTCGGGCATCGCCTGGCGGATAATCCAGCGGGTGCTTGAGGGAAGGTTATCGATGCGCAGCACTGGAGTTATCCTCCTGAAATTACCCGGTGGGAGATTGCGTCAGCAAGTGTCGAAAAAACAAAGTCTATGATGAAGTGCAATCGATGATGGTCCAGCCCGTCTTGCGAATGAGGTCGAGTTCTCTATCTTTCAGGGCATCCTTTCGCAGGGCAAGACACAGTAAGTGAGACGGGCGCGTCATTGCAACGTAGTGCAGTTTGAGGCGCTCCATTAAAGCTGAGTTCTCGCCTGTGTTATCGGTGGAGATCTTGGGTTTTTTACCTGTTAGCCATGGAATTAGAGTTTTTAATTGGTGAGCCTTTTGAAAGGTTTCTAGCACCAGTGTTGCCGTGTGAGTTTCACCCTTTACACCGTGGATTGATCCTAGGCGTATGGTTACTTTCGGATCGATTCCAGGGTATAGAAACCTATTCTCCCTGCCTAACGGGCCGACTGCGATTGCATCTGTGAAGGCTTCTGAGTCTGTCCATTCAAAATAATTGTCGTGCTCTGCGATTTCGACACGTGCAATGGTTCCGGCGATGGCTTTTATGGCGGATGTGAATTCTGGCCATTCCGATTTCTTGGGTGCGGATTTGCAGGCGATCAGATATTCAAGAGCGTCTTGGTACTGATGACGGGCTGCATCATGTTCGGATAGCAACTCGAGAACATGTCTGTGCGGGGATTTTCTCGTCTGAGTGGCAAAGTCGCTCGTGCTCAGGTGGATCGCGTGAAGAATGCCCTCAGCAAATCTATTTACTACGGGGCTGGTGCTGCCAGCGGTGGATAGTTCCATTCTGGCGCAAGCGAGGTACATGCCAAGTGTGCTTGGCTTGGGCTGTTGTCCAGCCAATTGCGAAGTATAGTCGGGTGCGTAGTGACCCATGAATCGCGGAAGTTTATCGGTCTTATCTGATCGGTGAACGGCTGCTACGGCTGTGAAATCGCCATGCACCAGTGCTTCTGGAGTGAATGCGTCTATGAGGTACTGGGCATATGTGGGAAGTACTTGCAGAATGGATTGATCATCGAAAAGAAAAATGGCGTTTTGACAGCTTGGGTGATTAATTTTGCTCGTCGTCGGACCTCTGCCAATCAGTGGTTGCGGCCTTAATCCGAGTGGTGCTGCAATGGAGGCTATTGACTGACCAAATCGGAAACTGTTCGGCAGATCTATTTTGTTTGTGCCCGGAAATGGATGTGTTGTACCACCGGTATCAGTCGAGGTGCCACCGTAGATCGCCTGATTGGAGTCGCCATAACGTTGCCGGATGGAGGGCGCGTCTCCATCGCAAAAGAGTTTGTGGATGAACTCAGATTGGAGTCCGCTGTTATCTTGCACTTCGTCTACAAGCACGAGTGGAAATCTCTGTCGGATTGTAGTGATCACTTCGGGGTGTTTGTTAATCAACTCATAAGCCCAGACAAACATTTCGTGAAAGCAATAGAAGCCTGCTGCTGTGGACTCCCGGCAGGCTTTCTGGATTGATTTTGCTGTTGCTGTATGGGGTGGATGCCTATTCCCCGAAAAATCGGGTTTTGTATAGATTAATGGTGTGTATTCATATTGATTCTCAAGGTACGTCCTTGTGCCATACGGTAGCCGCCACCGACGATCCTTCTCGGCAAGCTCTGTATCGATGATCTTGACGTTCTTGCCGTTTGAGCGAAGCCAGGGAAGCGCCAAGAATTCGTTCACGAACGAATGAATCGTGCCTATAAAGTGTGGGTGCTGAAGGAGGCTATAAGATGTGCTATTGGTGCTGAGGCGTGCGCCAATTTCTGCACGAGCAGCATTAGTGTGGGAGATTACGCAAATTCCCTGCCCTTTTTGCTGCCAGCGATCGGCAAGGATTCCAAGCTTCGCGACGAGCAGAGTGGTCTTCCCGCTGCCTGGGCAAGCTTCGACATCAAGTGTATCTAAGGAGCGGATGACTTCCAGGCGGGGATCATCTCCGTCGGGTCCGGAAAATGCGTTAGATGGCAGGCCCATACTAAGACATGCCCGCTCAACGTCAGCCTGGGAGATCGTGCCTATACGTTCTATTCCATATGCCACTTTCGGTCATCCATTTCGATAAATGTATAAGTGCTACGCTATAAGGTTTTGTGGGCAGGCTAAGCTAACGCCGCCGCGTTTACATCTGCGCTTGGTGACGGTGGCGCGCTACTTTCCGATTGAGGTACCGTTGGCAGGGGTTCGGTAACATGAGCGATTGCTTGTTTAACATATTCAGGCAGAGACTCGATTAACACTTCTGCAGACAAAGAACCTTCAGAGATTGAGTCTTCAAGTATTTCACACAAATATTGTGCGGCGATTGCTTTTGATACACTTGAGCCGGTGAATGGTCCGTAGATATTGGAGCAGTGGGCATCCTTTGGTAGATCAAGTGCTTTCAGTGCGTTGTATCCTAAGTTTGCAGTCTTGATTACGTCGGCTTTTGTGATGGATGCATCGTTTAGCTTGTCATCATTCTTCGCAAGTTGTCCTGCAAGATATAATTGTTGTGCAAGCCCCGAGAATGCCAGGTCATACTCAAGCGTCCACTCATCTGCCACAAACGTTCGGACCCATTGCTCGTTCGCCTTGTCGCGTATGGTGAGTTTTTTCGCTTCAAGCTCGACAGCTGTAAAGTCAGACTTTACCCGCCAGCGGCGGGTTGAAGTAGTCAGGGGAGGTGTGGGCGCGCCTTTTTCTACTTTTCCGATGATCTGCGGGGCGCAATCTGGCATGACATCAAGGTCTGTAATGCACGAAACAGGAATTCGAAGTTCTCCCGTCAATTCGGGTTCTTTGCGCATAAAAATGCGCCCATAACGCCCGAGCCCCACGCCCCCGACATTTACAACCGAGACGCCGTAATGTTCAAAGTCTCTACCAATAAGTTTGGCGATTACAGGCAGTAGGATGTTCTCGGCATCGCCTTCTACAATAACTACGCCGCGTGCGAAAAATAGATTTGCTTTTGTGACGTCAAGAAAGCGTTGGAGAAAACGGTAGTCCGATGAAGTGAGCTTCGTATGGCCTTCCGTCAGAGGGTAGGCGCGCCCCTCTCGGATGAGCACGAGGTTGTTGAGTTTGACGTCTGCGCCAAGATTTGGGCTGTGCGTTGTGACGATGATTTGTATCTGTTGGTCGTCGATTCTTTTCTTTTCAGTCTGTGCTTGTAGGAATGAAATTAGCCGTAATTGGCGCTGTGGATGAAGATGCGCCTCAGGTTCCTCAATAAGAAGCAGGGGGAAGCCGTCTGCTTCGGTTCCCATCAACAGTAACTCACAGGCCATAAAGAGAATGTTGTTTGAGCCAAGGCCGCGTAGATAGGACTCTTCCTGATCATTGCTGAGGTTGACCTCTAGCTTTTCCAGAAGCTGTCTAAGCCGAACGCTGTCATCACTGTGCCCGCTGATCTGTACTCTGGCGATCAGGTCATCGTCTTTGAATGAGAGAGGCTGCAAATAGTCCTGGTTTAGTTTTTCGCGTGTTGTTTTCACCCCATGTGCATTCGCGATTAAGTGGCTGGAATAGTCACCGATACCAAGTACGCTGAGATCTTCGGGAACCGGAGTGGGGTTGGTGTTTGCATCAAATTTGTCACCGTGATCCTTTATGTCCTTGGTGTGCTGAAGTATCTGGGAGAGGCGTGAGCCGCGACCTGCAGTCATTGCGCGCTCGGCATCGCGTAATGGCCTCAGGTAGGTGGCTTGCAGCATAAAACGCGCCCCTGAGTCCATTAGTGGGCCGTCGCTGTCCCTGCCAGTCCGCCACTCGATCGGTATGTACCTTCGCGTCGAGGTGCCCAACTCGCTGCGCCGTGCAATCCAAGTGATGATCAGTGACGTATGGGGGCCATCTTCATAAGTGAGGTACTCGGCAAAGGCGCTGCGGTCACTTTTCGTCAGCCCAGAAAACGTCAGTTGTATTTTTATTTCACGTGAATGGCCTTTGACTGCGCAGTTGTGGAAGTCGGTGAACTCGAGGCGTAATGACTCTTGATCCCGGGTGCCCAGCACGAATCTGAGTGCATCGATAAATGCTGTTTTTCCTGCATCGTTCTCACCCACAAGTGCTGTTAGCCCGGGGTTTAGAGAAAGCTCGAATTTTTTGTCGCCGGACCCAAAAAGACGAAAATTCTCAATATTAACTTTGGCTATATACAACGCTGGCGCTCCTTGCAGGTGATATTCTTAGTCTTCGAAAGGCATCTTGCCACTATGCCATTAGCGGTTTTTTTTACCAGCCCTACTTTCGTCAAGCAATGACTCAGGGAGCCCCTACGCCCGCCGATGATGCCCTTACGGCCGACTGCCCCAAAACCCCACCCTAGTGGCAGCTGCGGCATCAACAGCAGATGCCAGTAGATGTCGCCCTTCGCACCCTTGTTGAACAGCTCGACCAGTGGCGAGGTCGACCCGCGTCAGTACGATGGCTGAGGCCACCGCCCGGTCTGGTATCGCGTCCAAGCACATATAACACCACATGTCCGGGGTGCTTGGTCTTTTCGATATTCATGATCGGATGCGTGTCGTTGGGGTCGATAATGACCTCTAGCGGCAGGCTGCGGCGCTGAGGTTGCTGGAGGTCAGCATCGACAGAAGATTGCCTGGGACGCGGTCAACGTGGCGCAGGCAGTTACCTCTCGCCGCCCAACACCATCGCGGTGGAGGAACCACCAACTATCCGCCCCCGCTGCGGGCAATGGCGTGTTTCACCTCTAATCGCGCGGCGGTGGTGGTGCCCCCTCCCGACGGTGTGACAGTGCGCCGGGCCGTCACGATTGCATCAGTAACGGTGGGCCGCAGGCCGCCTGAGCGGATCAGGTTTCGGGCGGAGGGCTCGCCCATCAGCAGGTCGATGGACACGGCGCCCCACTAACTGGAAGGGACGCCGATGACCATGCGCTCTTCCAGCAGATCCGCGAGTATGTGACTGAGCTGGATGCCAAGCAAGGTTGGAGTTTCGCTGAAACCAACAAGTGCATGACGGCCAGCCTGCTGGTTCTGGCCAAGGACAACGTGCTGGATCGGATCCATATTTGCGTCGGATTACGTTATAAAGACATCCAGTTTGATTCGCACTTAGCAACCCTTAACTCGGGAATATGGAAGGAATCTATGCCTATAAGTGACTATTGGAAGGGCCCAGCGCATCGGCAGCGGGCGGATGATCTGGCAAGGCAGCTTGCAGCCTTACAGGTGCGTTATGCGGAACTGGAGGCGCTCTCCAAGGCGCTCGGCGCCATGGAAGTTGTGGAAGTCCGAGGGTTGATCGAACAAGAGAAAGCGAAGCTTTCAGCTGTGCGCCAGGAGGCTCACAGTGCTGAGCGGGACGTGGCGGCGCTCGCGCAACGTTCCTCTGAATTGAAGGGTGAGATTCTTGTCTGGGAAGAAGTGCTGCTTCTGGAAAGCTTTGCGCTGTATCAGCCCAAGTTCAAGCTGACCACCAGCCATGAATACAAATCCCGCCTCGACAGTGTTCGAGAGCGCCAGAAGGCGATGATCAAGAGCGCAGAGGCTGCGACCGGGAATATGGGTTGGACGGTTAACAACAGTGAGGCGCAAGGGCGCAAGCTGGTCAACGATATGATCAAGCTGGTGATTCGCTCGTTCAATAACGAAGCCGACAGCTGCGTAGACAACGTAAAGTTCGACAACGTCGAATTGGGCGAGAAACGAATTCTCAAATCATTCGAAGCCTGCAACCGCCTCGGCAAGGTGATGAGCGTGGAAATATCACGCCGATACCTGAACCTCAAACTTGATGAACTGCACCTAGCCCACGAGTTTCAGATCAAGAAGCAGGAGGAGAAGGAAGAGGCAAAGCGCGCCCGAGAAGAGCTGCGGGAACAACAGAAGCTTGAGCAGGAAATTCGCGCAGCGCGGGAAAAAATCGCCAAGGAGCGCAAACACTTCACAGCGGCAATGCGTGACCTTCAAGCGCGCTTGGACAAAACCGAGTCCGAAGAAGAGCGGGCTACCCTCTTGGCGAAACTGGCAGAGGTTGAAGCGGGCCGGGCCGAGCTGGAAAGCGAAGAAAAGCTGATTGACTATCGCGAACAGAATGCCAAAGCCGGCTATGTGTACGTGATCTCCAACGTCGGTGCGTTTGGGGAAGGGGTCTTCAAGATTGGCATGACACGCCGCCTGGAACCCATGGACCGCGTCGATGAGTTGGGAGACGCATCGGTGCCGTTTTGGTTTGACGTCCATGCGATGGTCTTCTCAAACAATGCCCCGGCATTGGAGGCGAAATTGCATGAACGCTTTGCGGCCGGTCGCCTGAACAAGGTCAACGGTCGCAAGGAGTTCTTCCGTGCGGACATTGCTGAGATCGAGTCGGTTATTCGAGAAAACTACGATGCTGCTGTCGAGGTTAGCCACGAGGCGCCGGCTGAGCAGTATCGCGAAAGCCTTCGAATGGCGTTGCCCAAACCCGAAATCCAGCAAGCAGAGCGGGCCGTAGCTCAAAGCTAAAATTACCGTCGGACGCCCTTGATTGGCCGCTTCTGTCTGAGCAAAGGGCATTCCGACGGGAACATTGAGCGATCCATCAAACACCGCTTCCGGCTAAAAGTTGCTGCTCGCAGGGCTGCTTCCGAGTCACTGGGGAAAAAGTGCAATCTTGAACTCAAGAGAGGTTGCTAAACTTCGGACTTTCTTTCATCGCTGTAAGGAGCAAGCATGTCTTTTGATGACTTTATGACGGATAACATCATCGTTCGAAAACAGAACGGTGACCTGCTCGAAGGGTTAAAAGCTAGCGTACAGAGCGACAAAATTTTCCTAGAGCGTTCGGATGTACTCATTGAGCCCAGGGATTTGATCGAGCGGCGTATGTCCAATGGCGCCGTTGAAACTTTCGAAGTAATTGACCCTGGCTTTTTCGAAGCCTTTCAGGGGTTTCAGGCGCACTATCAGATGTCGGTGCGTAAATTAGGTCTTCCGGAGGCCAAGCAACGTGTTGAAAGTATTACTTACAACATAAGCGGTCATAACGCCCGTATCAATAATCACTCGGTCGACCAATCGACGAACACAGTGAATATGGGCACTGACCTGGGGGAGTACATCGAAGGTTTACGTCAAGTCATACAGAGTCTGACTGACGCCCAGCAAAAGCAGGATGCGCTGGAAATTGTTAATGCAGTTGAGGTTCAGCTTGCCTCGCCGAAACCCAGTAAGGCTGTCGTATCCTCCTTGTTGAAAGCGTTGCCCAACCTAGCAAGCATCGTCACGCTGGCTTCTGCAATTATCTCCGTACTCTGACAGGGATCGAAAATACTGAGATGAGGCTGGGTCATTCAGTGAATGTCATGGTGAGCCAGCCAACGTTCCTCGTACAGGCGCTAGTTCGAGCGGTTTTCTGCGTATCGCGAGAGGCAGAAAACGGCCAAAGTCAATGGGATACGTCCACGGAACTAGGGGCGATTCATTGAGTATCATCACTCGATCATATTAGAAGCGGAGTCTTTGTCGTACAAAGAGCTCCATGTCGCTCTGACTGGTGGAGTCAAGACGATCATTATCGTTACGACTGCAACCGCCATTCCAGGGTGACGGAACACTAGGGAACGATTTTCTTTGTGCCATTACCTTATCTCTAGCATGAGGTAGGGGTTGTCCGGGGGGAGTGATTTTAAGATTAGTTCGGGATCTTCGAGTAGATAACCTTTGAGTTTTGCCCTCTTGCGGGGGCCTTGGATCTGGCAAGTCCATATGTTTAGACCATTATCACGCTTTTTGTGAACCTTCGATTTTTCAAACTGCTTCTGCACCCAGCGCCACTCTTCAATTTCATGGTCAGTCCCCTGTGAGATACCAGGAAACTCCTGGGCAAAGCGTTGGAAAAGACCAGGAGTGACCAGGAAGAAGGTACCACCCACCGTGTGGATTTTGGCCTTGCTGTCGTTGATGATCAGTTTGTGGCTCAGAATGCCTTCCTTGACCCAATTCAGGAATGCCTGGCCTGGGTTATCCGATTGAAGCGGTGAAGTTTCGATAGCACTTTCTGACAGTGCGTCACTGGCCTCAGGCTCTTCCAACTCGAACATGTCTAGCAGCGTGCCGAGGTAGTCTGCATCCTCTAGTGCCAAGGGATCCGGCTGCGGTTGGCTTTGACCAGGTCCTGCACTGCCTGTCTCGGGCGCTGCTACTGGTACCGGGGTATCAGTTGAGTGGTCATGGGCTGCAATGCTCACCGTTCCGTTGAAAGCCTCGGGGCGCTCTTCGCTCCCCCAAATCAACGCTGGTTGAAGGCGCAGCAAGGTAAAGGTTTGCTCCCAGTTCTCCTGGGCGACGAGCGCAGTCCAGATGGCTTTGCCTTCCGGCGTGGACTCAACCAATCCATGCGATTGCAGCTCGTCGAACACCGCGAGGTTAGACGAGGGAATGCCTTCAATCGATTGCGACAGCAGATAGGCTCGCAGCTTGTCTGTGACCGTCTTACTGACCAGCCACAGTGCGTCCTGGGTCAGCCATCCCGCGGCACCCGGCTGGTTGAGTTTCAGCTCGTGCTGAACCAAATGACGCAGTCCGCTGATCAAGTGATGTTGCAGTGAATGAATCGGCGCTTGCAGCGCCTTGCTCGGGTTTCCGCCGATGTTCTGTGCGGTGGAAACACGGTCTGCCTGCATCACCAACTCACCGAGCACACCGGCACGTTCATACTGACCCGCTAGGACATACAGCAGGTTGGCCCAGAGCGATGGAAATCCACTGAGCCAATCGAGGATTGAGCGGTCGAGAATCTGGGTGTAGAGCAAGCCTGCGGCTGCGCCGTGCAGGTGGTAGTCACGACCCTTGAGGTAGCGAAAACGGTAGGGCTGATCCAGGGATCCCTGCCAAGGATGCCAGACACGGCCATCCTGGCGTTCGACCAGCAGGTCCACGGCGATCTTGCCGATGTCATGAAGCAACGCGCCGTAGGCGATGCCAGCGGACCAAGCGTCGGTCTGGGCGGCTTGGTCTTCGGGTGCGGCGCCGGTGGGAAGCAGATACGACTGACGCAATTTCAAACTACAAGCGACCAGCTCTAACCCATGGTCGAGCATGCCGCCAAGATAAGCATGGTGGTGCGTCTCGCTGGCAGGAAGCTCTTGTACCAGCTCGGCGTAGCGATGGATCGGATTTAAATAGAGCTGGCTGAACTGCGGATGGGAGAGGGCGGTGTACTGCCAGATGCGATCGAGCAACTGACGGCGGTGCTCCGCGGCTAACAAGTTATGGGGCGACTCGACGGGCAGGTAACCTTCAGCGACGTTTATCGTCGGTGGCGGAGGAGGCTTCTGCCTTTTGTGCCGAAACAGACCGAGCATCGTGACCTCCCGAGAAATGGCAGGATCAGTGGCCTTTTAGCCTTTTCGGATAGGGCTCTTACCCTTGAGTCCCCATTCCCCTTCCTACCCTTACCGATCCTTTTGACGCGTTGCCCTTTGTGCGGCAATGGGAATATCGATTTGTCCTGGTGCCGTTTTATAGGACGCGCATGCTGGTACGAAAAAGGAAAGTGTCGGTACACTGCGGTGCGAATTTTATCGGGTCTTGCCATGAACCTTACTGACGCCACGCTCATACTGCTGCTCGCGGCACGTATCCATGGAACAGACGAAGCCGTCAGGGCCTCGGCGAAGAGCGTGGTCAAGAAGCTCCCGCGCAGCAAACGTGATCTGATCTACAAGGTGATCGACAGCCGAAGTCCACTCGAGCTGGTGGATTACCTGGCGGAGAATCTGGATACGTAACGGCGTACTGCGGTTACGGGATTACCTCATGTTCTTTGCGTCAGAGCTCCGCAGTGTAGGGATTTTTCTGGGCATAGAAAAAGGGTCCAACTCGTGTTGGACCCCAAGAAGCGTGTGCAGCGATGAGGTGACGATCAAGCTCCATCGTTCATGCATCACGAGTTATCCATTACCGTCTGCTTCTGTTGCTGCTCCAGGTTGAGCACATACTCCGAAGCGCATCGGGCCTGGCCACTGGCGCGGAAAATCGCGCGGTTGTCAGTCTTGAGCAGGCCGAGCCAGGAGTCGATGTAGCCCTCGTGCCTCAGCTCTCCCTGAATGCCGGCATAAGCACATAAAAAAGCAGCACCCATTTCGGCGATCAATTCTTCAAATGCATAGCCTGGCGAGCCGAATGGGCAAGGTGAGGTCACGCCTTCGCGCTGCAATCGAGAGTGATGTCCGGTCCAGTGCGTCAGCTCGTGAAGTGCAGTGGCGTAGTATCCACCTTGATCGTGGAATTGCGATTTTGTCGGCAGTTGGATGAGATCCCTGATAGGGTGGTAAAAGGCTTCGTCGGCAAATCGATGAATGATGTTTGCGCCCGAACGTAACAACAGATTTTCCGCAGCGCCGTTGGGGAAGAAGGGATCGCTCGGTTCCGTCTCGAGCACGGTTTCGTTGAGCGTTTCGAGCCCTTCCGTTTGCTCGATGTTGAACAGAAAATGCGTCCTTAGAATGCCAAAGTGAGCGACCTTGGGCTGACCGTTTTCATCGAGTACGGGTTGGCCTGATTCGGTCTGTTCTTCGCGTTCCATCGGTTTGTAGAGCACTGCCAGGGTGCTGTGCTCACCCTTAAGGATGTGCCCGCCGGCTTTTTTGGCTTGGTTGAAAGTCAGCCAGCGACCTTGAGTGAACCCCTGCAACCTCGCCTCGGTCCAGAGCAGCGGTAAATTGATGCCCGAATAGGGACGCTGGGTGAAGGCGTTGATGGGGTAGGGGTGGTGATGACCGACGTCAGCTGAGCCACTTGAGGACCAAGGTTTGATCCAGGGCGCTACGCCTTGGTCTAACGCGGTAACGATCTTGTCTGTCACGTCTTGGTAGATATTGCGCATGGCATTTCCCTCGAAAAACCGGAGGAACGCCTTGCCCGTCGGGGAGGGTTCCCCGGTGGGTGTTGATTGGATTGGTGCAGGACTGCGTATAGCCTGAGTTGGATCAGTGGCCGGGTATGGCCGTTTGCGTTTAGCGTTGCTGCTCTTCCGCAAGCGCTATCAGTAAGGCGTTAGGTTGGTCTGATGCCTGAAGTAGGCTGAGCCTCAGTCGCAGCAATGGTTCATGTTCTGCATCGCTCACTGAGCCGAACTTGGCTACCTCAAACACCACGTAAGGTGCGTTTGGATCGGCCAGGTGAGCTTTGAAGGCTGCGCGTACCACGTTGCTCAGCCTATCGAGCTGCAGTTTTTCAGGATGATTCGAATCATCGAGCAATACTGCGTGTTGCCACGCGTCTGGAGTGAACACAACGGGCAAGCGCAGAGTGTTCAGTGCTTCGCTTGTGAGTGAGTCGGACATGGTGTACCTCCGTTGAGAGCGAAGAAACCTGTCCCATAGGGAAAAGAATTCCCCGCTGTGGGTTGAAGAAAAACAAGAGGGTATGGGGTGAGCAGAACCTGAAAGACGCTCGGAAGAGCAGTAGGCGTTCATCACCCGTGAAACGTGACCGTGCGAGCCACCGAACGCTAATCGCACTTGGGGGGAACCATCACCGGAGTGACGTAGCTTTGAAGGCTCTGGCTACCTGGGAAGGTGCTGTCGATAACAGCGATCCGTACCCTCTATGTAGCTGGATGATATGGACGGGTCAACGGCCATAGAAGCGCTGGTGCACGAGCTGCGTCTTCTGTCTTCCAATGAAGAGTTTTTCGACCGAGCAAGCTGATAAACGGTTAAGCGTGGGCGATTTTCAGTAGTAGGCTGTAATCTCGATTTCCACAGGAACACGTTCAGAAGAGGGCGCAATCATGCCGGCTCAGCAGCCACTTCAAATCTCCCGCGCACACCGCTGGGCATATGCATGCGGTATGTCGGTAAAACGTGTTTATCGCAGGTTGAAAGGATTTGAATCTCGTGTCGCTCAACGTGCGGTGGCGACAGGTATGCCTGCGGGTGGGCTATTGGTTCGTGGGAGCTTTCTGGTTACGAAGCTGGCATTCCTCCTTGGGTTGCTCTTTATCGGTTTCTGGTTGGTCGCTTCTGTCGTAACGATGATTGCTGTGATTGGTCTCCTGTTGTCCAAGGCTGCCATTGACTCGGATCTTGAAGGCAATGATCCAGGTCCAGACTTTTTAGGGGCCAACTCCTATCTAGGAAATTACGACGACAACGGCCATTACATCGGGCATTCAAAATCATCGAATAGTGATGTCAGATGATCCTTTTCGTAGCTCCCATCAACTGATCTGTGCCTTTGCCTGCCGCGCCATGCGCTGCCTTGCTCGCACTTCCTAGCATCCCTTCAAGGCTGCTGCCAACTGAGTAGCCTGCCCAACTCATAGCAACCAGAAATAGACCTGGCAGAACCAAGAAGATCGCCCCCATCACATACTCAATTACCTGCGCCGTCACGGTTCCATCCATAAATCCGGATGTCGGCAGGGACAAAAGCGCCTGATCGGACGCCGACACCTGGTTGTACAAGGTATCGAGCATGCTCGAGTCGACCCAGCGGGCCAACTCCCACCAGAAGGTCAGCATGTGCAGCGTGAACAGCGCGAACGTCACCGTCAAGACAGTCTTTAGCTGGTAGGTACTGACGAGTAGGATCAGCGGCAAGCTGATGATGACACCCATGATCAGGAAAGCCTGCACCATTGGCAGGGCGGCGCGTAGCGCGTTCATCGCCGGGAAGTTGCTGAAGGAGCCTAGGGCCAGCCCAGTGTTGGTGGCCAGGTTATTGAGCCCTTGATTGATCGACCCACCGCGGGCACTGGAGCCATAGTCCTGATACACCTGTCCGGGCGACATGGACATCGATTGTTGGCGCGGGCTGACCAGTTCGCGCAGGGTGGCATCCTTGATCTCGCTGCTTGAACGACCAGTCAACCAGCCTTTCAGCTGAGCCAACAGCGAAGGATCGACTTGCTCGATCAAGCGCTCTCGCAACCCGACACCGCCATCATTCCACCACTGTTTGCAAGTGGGGTAGCCAGCGCCATTCTCCAGTCGTGGCAAAGAAATATCGCGTGTTTCATCATAGGGCCAACTGACTCGCGGTGTCCGTGAGCGATCGGTGTCGTAGTAGCCCGGAGTGTCGAGAAAATAGCTTGAGCCGATCCAGGACGCATCATGACTTTGCGCCTTGTCCAGCTGCGGACGATTGGTGAAGAGCCGAGAGCGAGAATAGCCGTAGCAGTCACGAGTGAAGTCGGCGACTTCCTGTAGCAAAATCTGGTTATCGATGCGCGAACTGTCGATCTCCATGCGCATCTGCCGGATGTCCGGTGCGCAGGGAATGGAGGCGGTGGCCGCTGCGGTCACTCCTTTACTCAAGGCGTGCACCAGAAACCACCAGATCGGCACATTGGCAGAGCGTTCGCCGATGGTGTTGAAAGTGATTCCCCAGGCGGTTTCCGATGGCTTGGCCACACTGACACCGCAGCGTTGGCTCGCTGCATCATCGAAGGCCATTGAGGCGAGGTTTAGCGGGAAGACCGGCGCGCAGCCGAACAATACGACGATGTAAGCCAACCAAAGCCGGTTTTCGATTCGAGGCACCGAGAGCAATCCCTTGTTGCCTTCATCCGCGCCTTGCTGACGGGCCGACAACCATTCTTGCAAGATGATTGCACCAAAGGGCGCGGCGAACAGCCCAGTATCGGACAGGACGTTCCAGATACCGTTGTTAATGATCCATGCCAGCAGCGAGAGGTAAAACTCCAGGTAGCTGTTTGTGCTCATGAGCATGGTCGTGACCTCACAATCGAGTGAGCTCGACGCAGGTAAAGAGCAAGAGCCCTAATGTCCCGGCGCGTTTCACGCGCAGTCGGTCCTGCGGTCGATGTCGGTAGCGCCTCAGCAGGTCCCACCAGAGCGCAAAGAGGACGCCATAGAGCAGGGCGCGCCACCACCGCAGATAAGGCCGTATCGATTCCAAGGTTTGCTGCCAGACCTCGAAACTGCCCAGCGCAGTGCGGCCGATCCAGGCGATCAGTGCGGCGGTCAGGATCATCCCTGCGGCGATCCCTAGACTTGAAAGCAAAGTGAATAGCAGTGAGCGTTTCATGGCTCATTTGCGCCTGGCGTCAGCGTCGTTGAGTCGGCCAGGTTCAGGGTCGCCTTGCTCGACGGTGCGCGACGCATCGGCACCTCCGGCATGTCGATCGAGCACCAGACTGGCGGTATTAGTGGTGAGCATCTGCCGGACCTGCAGCTCGGTCTGCAACAGGCGGATTTCGCGCTCCAGCGTGTCGATGTTTTTCGTCAAGGCTGTTTGGGCCGGTTCGGCGGAAGCGATGTTAGGTTCGTGGCTGCCTGCCAGCAGCGTGCGTAATAGCAGGAGCGCTTTGTCGAGCACGCTGGATAGGGCCGTCTCACTGGCCAGGCGCCGTGCCAGAAGTTCCTGATCAGGATCGTCGCGCAGGGCTTCGATCACACCACGGGTCACCGGCAGCATCGGGCTGGAGGCTTTGCTCAGATTGTCAATGGTAGGCGACAATGAGCCGGACAACAGCCCTTGCAGGGTCTTGAGGTGCTCACTGTAGGCCTCCTGGATCAGCGGCGTCAGTCCGCTGCCAGCGGTAGCCCGCAGAGTCTCGCAGGTGTCGCAGGTCGCGACTTCGGTCTCGCCCAACACTTGAACAGCCCATTCGGATTCCTCTTGGGGTGAAGTCCATGCCTGGCAAATAGCGCCGCCCAGGCAATCACTGCTGCTGATCGAGGCGCTGTCATCCACGGACCGGTTATGCAGCAGGTTGTAGCCCGCGCGCACTACGTCGGAGGTTGCCCGGATGGGTGTTTGTCCGCTACCTCCAGCCTTCTGCCCGCCGACCCATGACACCCCATTATTGCCGTTACGGGCCTCGGTGTTTTTCACTGCGGCCACCGCATCACCGCCGGTTTGTTCGAGGTTGCCCTGCATCTCCTGGTTCTTGGCCAATGCGCCCCAGCCGGCTTGACCGACCTTGTCCGCCATCTTCTCAGCCATGGCCTGGCAGGTCAGTTTGGAGCGGTCGAAGTCGATACGCCCCTGCATCACCCCGTTACTGAGCAACTCATAGAGACCGGGATTAGCGCGCTGAATAATCAGCGCCGGCAGCGACATGACTGCTTGGGTCGCGTTCTGCACGATGCTGCCCATGATCTGCTGGAAACCTTCGGTGACGCCGTTCAACTGGTTTTGCAAGGTGTTGGTGAGGCTCATGTTTCCGCACATCATGTTCGCCTGCCAGGATCCGCCGACACCGAGCCCGTTGGGGCGATAGAGCGAGCTCGGCGAGCCCGCTGCCGAGCCACCACCGATGGTGTACATCACCCGGTCGTCGAGCACTTCGCCTTGAGTGCCTAGACGGTAATCGTCCTCGGCGGCATGGGCATGGGTGGCCACGGCGAGCAGCCCGCTGAGCAATAAAATCATCGAGCCCAACCATGATCCTGCGAGAAGTCGACTCATGACCTTCCACCTTCGAAGTCGATGCTGAACAGGAAGGTCTGTCCCTCACGCTTGCAGCAGCTATAGGGGCGCCACAGCGACCAGGCGTAGCCGCCATCCGCGCTCTGCACCGGATCGCTGGGGAAGATGGCGCATGTGGGTTGAATCCGGGGGGAGAGCAATTGCCATTTGTGGGTCGAAGCGTCGTTTTC
The DNA here is from genome assembly GCF_051132015.1 of Pseudomonas sp. Z1-12. Lineage (NCBI taxonomy): Bacteria > Pseudomonadati > Pseudomonadota > Gammaproteobacteria > Pseudomonadales > Pseudomonadaceae > Pseudomonas > Pseudomonas sp. Z1-12. Next base: position 4,259,334 of record NZ_CP071647.1, on the reverse strand, counting down.
AACGATCGGGCCAGGCGGCCAATAACCATCGCGTGGTACGGGTGTGAGCGGGACATACACGTGCGGTTGCCAGTTGCGGGTAATGACGTCACCCGCTCGCTGCGCCATCACCGCAGCGGCTTTGAAGTCGTCGGGTTGCACCAAAAATCCTTGCCGGGGATAGACGTTGCCCCACATGTTTCCCGCGAGCTGACGACCGATTTCACGGATCCCGGGCACGAGCGACTCGGGGTAAAAGCTTTCCGGGATGCCATGACGCCAGGCCAGTGAGTCCCAAGTGCTCAGGTAGTAGGGCATGAACGCAGTGGCGCCGCTGGTGCAGGCGTAGCCGGTTTGCAAGGCAAGTTGCGTGGCGGCCCAGCCACCGGGATGGCCGATGCCATCAACATTTTTGAAACGAGGCAGGTTATCGCGCTGGGTGTTCGGCGTGATTAGGTTACCGCCACCTTCCGCACCGCTGGTGGGAGATGAGAGAGCGGCCATCTCGGTCCACGGATTGCTACCGGTGGTGGCATAGCTGGAGACCACCAGTTCAGGAATGAAATGACGAACCTTGGTTGAGGTTTTAACCGTGCAGCCAAAAGGGGTGCAGAGCAACCAGAAGCAGATGCCGACGACCCTGTACTCGATGCAGTCTGGAGAAAGCACGGAGGCGGTAATGCTGCCGGTATCCAGCGCTACGCTTGACCCGGATGCCAGCAGAATGCTCAGCACCAAAGGATGTAACTTCTGGGGCGAAATATGCGGGCAGGCAGCAGACATGATCCAGACTCTGGGTGTATGGCCTGGACAGGTTCAATAATCGAGAGAGGGGTGTCAGTGAGAAAGCCGAGCGCGGGATCGTCGGTTTACAGCGACCTTCTAAATCGGCAGATGGTCATTCAGCGCTCAGTGTACGAGCAAGCACGTCAGACTCAATGAGCAGCTGATCCGTTTTGATCTCGAAAATGTTGGCGAGTTTGCAGAGGACCAATAACGACGGATTGCCTACCCCTCGTTCGATTTGACTCACGTAGGTACGATCCACCTCGGCCATGAGCGCCAATTGCTCCTGGGTAAGGTTCTTCACGCGTCGCATCGAGCGGATATTTTCCGCGAGTTGCAGACGGAGCTGTTCGAAGTCTTGAGTCATGCGCGCAAACTGCGCCTTGAGGGACTCTCAATCCACGGGATATAGTCTACATGGCTCTGATTCGGGCGCTTTTTTGATGCTTAAGCGAAGTGCCAGTTTTGTTTCTATGCTGCTTGGGACAGACCCAGCATTAATAATTAAATCGAAAGCTAAGGTGTCTATGGACGAAAATTACGTTTCAATTCCGGCGGCGGACGGTTGCCCGAGTCTGCTGACACCGTGGGGCAGCGAATTTGCGCCCATGATCGAACGTGGCGTGCAATGCGCCCAGGCCTGGCTTAATACACCCGGTGACGTACCGCTGTGGTGGGAACTGGCGCAGGCACGGAAGACTTGTCCGGCAGGAGAATCTCAGGATGCTTTCGAAGCAGGATTTTTATTGAGGATTCAGCAACGGCTTCAAGGCGTTTTACCGTAGCCGTGCGGCTCCAACCCTGACGATATGGCCTACACGGGAAAATCTACTGGAAGGTATGGTTCCAGGCTCCATTCCTCTAGAATGGAGATCTGACAGAAGTGACTTTGGTCTGTGATAAACAGATTTACGTAGCTAGGATTCTGATAAGTGCAGATTCTGCATGCTCTGAGAACGTGGAGCGCGATATGAAAGCCGACCAAGTGTTGAGTGACGATCTGGTGAGCCGACTGGAGGGTAAAATCCCAGCCATGGCTGAAGGTGCGATCAATACGGCCTATATCAACGCGCTGGCGGCCGGACGCAGCGTGATGGAAGTCATGGATGGCAAGCTCGTTGAGACGACTGCCGATGGCAAGCACAAGGTTATTCGAATGGCCAAGCCCAAGCATAAAGTGACCTTGGGCGGCATTATCAAGGTGCGTCACTGCTCATGACGGTTCCTCGGCTGAGGATGTTTGCCGGTCCTAACGGTTCTGGCAAAAGCACGATGAAAAGTGCCGTTCCTTCCCATCTGATTGGTATCTACATCAATCCGGATGAAATCGAAAAGGCTGCCAAAGAGGGTGGACGCCTGGAGTTCAGCGATTTTCAACTGGAAGTCGAAGGTGACAAGGTTCTCGGCTTTATCAAGGCGCACCGACTGATTCGGTCGACCCAGCTCGTTGAAGAGGCATCCAAAATAGGCTTCAGCAATAACGGCCTGAATTTCCAGTCCGTCGCGATGAACTCCTATTTTGCTTCCGTGCTCTCTGATTTCATGCGGCACAAGCTCCTTGAAGCGCAGTTGTCTTTCACCTTCGAAACGGTGATGTCTAGCGAGGACAAAGTCGCTTTTATGCTTAAGGCAAAAGCGTCGGGATATCGCACCTACCTCTACTTTGTCGCCACTGAAGATCCTGACATCAATATCAACAGGGTCAAGAACCGTGTTGCAGCCGGTGGGCATCCAGTGCCGACCGACAAAATTGTGCAGCGCTACGGTCGTTGTCTGAATCTGTTACCAGCGGCCATTGCAGCCTCTAACCGGGCTTACATCTTTGATAACTCCGGCGCGGACCTTGTGCTGCTCGCTGAAGTAACGGACGGAACTGACCTTGAATTCAGGGCTGATGAGGTTCCTGACTGGTTCATGCAAGCCTACGTGGAGCGGGTATTCAACGATTTGTTACCTGATTGATCGAAACCCAAGATCAGCTCCGTTTCACTTAATTCCTCGCATCCTATCGATCCGTTCAGCTACCCGGTAAGCCGCCTCTAATTCCGAGCAGCCGGTGCTCTGCATCAGTGTCCACCGTTCGGCTTTTTCCTCGGGCTCCGTCATGGCCAGGGCGAGATAAAGACTGGACGGCACGGCCCGAAACAGCGTTTCGAGCTTCTTCGATAGCACCACTCCTTCGGTGTATTTCCCCGGCTCCTTACTGGCGGAGAGCAGCAAGGCTTTCTGTGCCGGCGTGAGTTTCTTGAACCGTGCGATTTCTTCGATTTCCGCGGGCGGCATGTTCAAGCAAATCCACCATTCGATCATGTTGAGCATGGTCTGCGCGGCGGTGGGGAAGTCGGCAAGGTTTTGCGTCGCCAGCCAGAACCAGGCTCCGAGCTTGCGCCACATCTTCGTGCCTTTGACCACGAAGGGCGCCAGCAGCGGGTTCTTGGTGATGATATGGCCCTCGTCGGTGACCATGATGATCGGTCGGCCTAGGTACTGGTCGCGCTCGGCAAGGTTGTTCACGGTGTTCATCAGGCTGATGTAGCTGATGGACATCTGTGCCTCGTAGCCTTCGCGAGCGTAAGTGGCGAGATCGACAATGGTCACATCGCTCTCGGGCCAAGGTGTGCCTTCGCGATCAAACAGTTCACCTTCGAAACCCTGGCAAAACAGGTCGATAGACTCGCCCATTTCTTGGGCACGCTCACGACGCTTCTCCGGCAAGTGCGTATCGGCGGCGACTCGCAGCAACGCGTCGCGCACGTCGCGGGTCAGTACCTGGCGAATCGCCGCCGCACAGGTCTGCGCCGCATCGAGAATGCACTCGCGGATTAAGCTGCGATCGGCCCGACTCAGGCGGGCTTCTTCCTTGGCCTCGCCGCCAGTGATCATCAGCCGGGCGGTGATCTCCAGTTCGCCAAGAACATCGCGCTGGTCTTCTCTGCTGGCTGCCGTCTCATCGTCCCACTCATCTATGGAAAGACTCGCCATCTGATCTGGCTGCTCGACTAGACGGTAAGCATCAGCGAAAGGCGCGAGGCTGACCGAGGCGCCAGGTTTCAATTGGACCTTATTGACTGATAGGCCTTGCGTTGCGAAGTAGTCGCCCTGCAAGCCGAATGAGTTACCGGCCTCAATGATAAACAGGCGAGGGCGGTACACCGCCATGACCTGCATCAGCAGGGTGACCAGGGTGGCCGACTTACCGGCGCCGGTCGGACCGAACAACAGCAGATGGCCGTTCATGGCCCGGTCTAGGCGTGACAACGGATCAAAGCTCAACGGCGAGCCACTACGATTGAACAAGGTGATGCCCGGGTGACCGGTACCGGTACTGCGCCCCCACACCGGGATCAGATTCGCCAGGTGCTGGGCGAACATCAGCCGCGTGTACCAGTTGCGCGTGTCGCGGGCCGGGTTGTAAGACATCGGTAGCCAACGCAGGTAACTGTTGCACGCGGCGACCTCATCGCCTTCACGTACCGGTTGCAGCCCCGCACCCAGCAGCGCGTTGGCCAGGCTGACCGATCGCTGGTGCAATTGCTGTTCATCGTGACCGCGCACGTAAAATGCCAGGGTGCCCCGGTATAGCTTGTGCTGACGGCCGATGATCGCGCGAGCCTCTTCAACATCCTGACGGGTCTGGGTCGAGGCCAGGTTTTCACCGATGGCTTTGCGCGCCAGACGGTTCAGTTGCTCCTCGAGCACATCTTGGGTTTTGACCACCAGGGTCAGACTCATCACCGTGCCTTCGGGTAACTGGTCGAACAGCGCATTCACCGCGTCGCCCTTGCGAGTTTCACCAGTGAGTTGACCAATCAAGGGAGGCCGCCGCAGTTTGTCCACCACCATGACCCGATGGGGTTGTCCATCGAAGTACCAAAGTCCCTGTTGCACATCCGAACGCGGTTCGTTGAAAAACAGCCGCTCGGCGAAGTCGTGATCGAAGGGTAACTCCAGCGACTCGCCATCACTTGACTCCGGATAGTCCACGCATTGGTAGAAATCCTCGGGCGCTTCATCCGTGAGCCTGGGCGCCGGATTGAACCAGGGCAACAACCAAGCATACAGACCGTGGCCATCGACTCGCGCCGATTGCACCCCGCATGCCTGCAACGAAGCCACGATACGTTCGCAAGCCTGTTGCAGGGATTGCACCGGGGTAAGTCCCGTCTCCTCAATGCCATCCTCAAGCCAGCGATAGATCACCAGGCGCACCCGTCGATTATTGCCGCGCCAGGGTAGGCGCGTGACGGCCTTGTCCTCGAACAGACCTCCCGGCTTGGCGATGGCCTTCAGATGACGACGACTGAGTTCCAAAAACGTTTCGGTGAAGACCGTGCCTCGCGCGCTGTTATGAATATAATCGGTGAGCCGCGTCAGGTAGGGGGTGAAATCGTTATCGTCCTGGCAGAAAAACTGCGCCACCCACGGCGCTTGGTCCAGCTCATCGAAGCTATCCTGCAGGGCATCCTCGAGGGCATCGCGGGCGGCCATCAACCAATCGGGTTCGCGCCCTTCAGTACCAATGGGCAGCAACTCGAACACGGCACCCACCGAGCGGTTGTCATCCAGTAGAAAACACTGCTGGGTGTCGAGGTATTCGACCCATGGCAGGTGATCGGTGAAGCTGGGGTTATGCGCATAGAGTGCAGCTTCATCGGCCAAGGTGGCCCGAGGGCGCAATGGGTGGCGCCAGGCTTTCCATGCAGAAGTTCGGTTGCCCGCATCGCTGGTACGCACTACAAGTCTTCCTGACGTTCACCGGGTAATGCGTACTGCACCCGTTGGTAGAACGGAAAGACGGTCGAGTAACCAGGAACCGGTGCTTGCTCGGTACCACTCAAATGCGGATACACGTACAGCACCAGATCGGGATTGGGCAGGCGCGGGAACAGGTTGCGGATCTCGTTCGCCGCTGTGCGCGTGTACGGTTCCTGGAGAGCCGCGGAGACATCTGCCTGAGCCAGCGGACGGCGTAACTGCTGCCTAGCATCCAACAGTTGCTGCTGAGTGCCTTGCGACCCGGCGTTGTTCCAGATGTCCAGCATGGTCTGCTCGCCATGGGGCAGCAGCGTCTCCTTATCAGTGGAACACCCCGTCAGGACCAAGGAAAACACGCTAGTCCAGGTCAGGCAGAGAAACGTGGTCTTTTTCATGGCGAACGCTCCGGCCCTTGGGCTCGTAGTCGATAGTAATTTCATGGTCGAGGTGCAGCGCGACTTGGGCGGCCGGTGGCACGTACACGGCAGCAAAGGTCTCGCCATACAGTTTGTTGATCCACTCGCGAATGTCGCTGACCCCACCACTGAGAATTGAATTCAGCGCGCTATTGCCACTGCTGCTGGTGACCCCAAGCGTACTGCCGCCCGAACTGATCACGCTGCTGTTGTTCTGCTCATCCCCAAGCAAGGCGGCGACACCGGCGCCGGCGGCGGTGATCAAGCTCTGGCTGCCGAGGTACTGTTGAGCGTTTGAGCGGCGTTCGCCGGCAATGCACGGGATGCCATATGGATCGGATAGGTAACCGAGTCCGCCACGAATCTTGTCGGTGTTCGAGCTCTGGGCGGTGGATGCATTGCGGCTGGCGACTGCCTTCGGCTGAGGCACCGTGCGAATACTGCCGTCGGTAAACACAAAGGTAATTGACTCGACCTGTCCGCGTACGCACGACAGGATCCAGTCGCCGGAGGCCGTGCCGCTCATAACGGCCCCCGCGACGTCCGGCAGATCGATGCCGTTGGCGGTCAGGTTCTCAGGGCCGACCAGCACTTTGAAGGGATAAGGATCATTCACGGTGCCGTCGACTGGGACTCGGCCGATCAGCGCGGTCATGGCGACCGAACCCATCAATGTTGCGTTTTCGGGAATGGTGTAGACCGGCTTCGCGCCTTCGGTACGATCAGCGGAGCGTGTCAAGTCACGTTCACCCTTGGAGACCTCGCGTAACTGCTTCTGGCTGCGGTCGATGGCATTGTCCTTCAAACCCTCCAGTGAGTTGAAAGCAGTAGGCAGACTCATGGCGGCCCCGGTCTTGGTATTGCCCTGGGCGTCAGTGGGCATAGCATCCAAGGGCTCAATCCACTGCAGTGCATCATTGGCAGAATGCTGCCCTTCGAACTGAGCACCGTCGCCCGGTTCAAGCCCCAGTCCGATCGGCATATCCTTGCCTTTGCCGGTCAACCCCGACAACTGTTCCTGCAATTGCGTCAGCAGACCGCGAGCCTGACGACTGTCTTGTTCTGCTTTGAGTCGGGCTTCGTTGGCTTGTCGGCGGCCTTCGTCGACCTGCTGGGTCACACTGCCAAGCGCCGTTTGGATTCGCGAATCAACACTGTTTTCCCTGTCCCGCAGGCGATTGTTTTCCGCCTGCAGCGAATCGTTGTGTTTCTTCAAGCCGAGCATGTCGCTACGCATGGCCTTCACTTGGCCGATCAAGGTGGCGACCGTATCGCGTGGAGTGTCGCCCGCAACACCGAGCGACTTGGCTTGCTCGGCGGATAACTGAATATTGTCCTGGCCAACTGGGTGCTCTGGAGGGGAGGTACTACCCGCTATCCAGGTTTTCAAGATGATGAAAGCCACGCCCAGCAGCACAGCTGGTACTAGCCATTTAAGTAAGGCGTTAGCTTTCATCGTCGGCACCTTCCGAAACAGGCAGGAGCAGCGCGGCGTGTTCAAGACCGGCGCCGCGGGTGACGAGGTAGGCAACCGTAGTGTCTTCGGCGCTGCCGACAGGTCCGAGGAAGGTGTGCTGGAATGCCGCGGCGAATAGCTTGGCCTGTAGCCAACGCGGATCGAGTTGCACCGTCGCTGAGCCACGGTTGCGCAACTTCACTGCTGTAACCCAGTAGTCTCCGAGTTGCCAGGCGGCGACGGGCGTGCTGGACACGTTTTCGGTCGGCAGCAGGGTTGGCAGTTCTGTGCGCAGCTTTAGCGGGACGCGACGTACGCCGGGCAGGGACTCCACGGTGCGTAGCGGTGCGTACAGGCTTTGCGCGGCGTAGCGCGTCAAAGCGACTGGGATTGGCGTACGTTCTGGAGCAGGGACGGTGCTGGATTCAGCCTCGGTAGGCTGCTCCTGAGCATTCTCGAGAATACGCACGGGTTCCAGCGGTTGATCGCCAGGCTTGGCTGCAATGTCCAACAGGATGATCTCGCCCGTCGCGACCGATTGCAGCTGTAGGCGGGTCGGGGCGATGGCCTCCGACGCGCGCAGGTACAGCGTGCCGCCAGTTGATTGCACACGCAGCTTGCCCGTCAGGGTTGAGGGCACTCCGACGCGAACAGCCTCATCGACAAAGACCACCCGCTCCTGATTGATCACCAGCGGTACCGCGAGGGGGAGGCGTTCCCAACGCATCAACTCAACTGCCTGCGCTGCAGCTCCCCATAGCATCAGTGCGATGGTGAGCGCCGGGGTAGACATCCGCTTCATGAATCACCTCCAGGCAGAGCGATTTTTTGTGGCGTGCCTTGATAACAATCCAGTGCCAGTCCCCACTTGTTGCGTTCGGGATCGAGGTCGAACCGCACCACGCGTAGTGGATAGCGCACCACCACCCGTTTCACCGGTTCCGCGGCGTAATATTCATCAGCGTTGAGGTCGAGGGTGACCAGCCAGCTATCGCGGTCGAGTTGCTTGACCCTGAGTTCCGGATCTTCGCTGTAACCGCGGCCCAGAATTTCGTAGACGCCACGCACCCGCTGGCGGAGTTCACCGGCGGCCTTGCGGTATTCGTAGTCGCCGTCGAGGAAGGCCTTGCAGGCAGGTGTCAGGTAGGACTGCAAGCCATAGATGGCGCGGCGATAATCCTGCTCGCCATCCGAGGGCCAGCGGTTGAGCTGACCAAAGATATACAGGGCAAAGGCATAGATATTTTCTGAAGGGATATCCCACCACTTGCGAGTGCTGCCCGAGCGCAGATCTGGTGGTACATGCACGGTCAGATCGGTCGGTGCCGAGCGCCAGCCGTACCAGAGTCCGGCACAGACCAGGACAAGGATCACTACTGCCAGGCGCAGGCTGAAGATATGGGCCTGTTGGGCATCCACCTTGTTCCGAAAGCGGCTCATCGCTGCCACCGGCACAGAGCAGGGCGCAGCCGACGCGAACGGCGAACCGTCCAGGCGCCGGAGTGAAGGATCAAACTTCCGCGACCCAGGCGCCAACGGCTGGCGAGGACCCATTCGAGGTTGCGGTACAACCAGGTCTCGGGGCGGGCTCGTTTGGCCCGACGCAGTAGCGCCCCACCGGCCAATAACACTACCGCCATGCCTGCGATCATGCTGGTTGGCGCCACGGCAATAGAGGCGGTGGCAATCGCTAGAGGAACTCCCAGCACCAACCCAATGATTGCGCCGGTACCGAGCGCTACCCACATCTCATCATTAGTCAAACCGCGCAACACGGCAGGATCACGATTGAGTCGCTCAGGCAGAAACACTAAGGTGCCGTCGGCAAGGCGTTCGATAGTGTCGTTCATGTCCGCCTCACAGAATTGCGGCAGCCTTGGTTAAGAACCAGATTATGATCACCACCAGCAAGGCGCCGATGCCTACCACGGCGCCGAGGTCCTTCCAGGTCTTGCGCTGGTTCTGCACATCGGCATAGACGGTTAGGGAGTGCCAGGCCACGCCCAAGAAAGCGAGCAGGGCGATCAGCAGTCCGAGCAGGATGCCGCCGTCGTAGGCGTAGTTTTTGATCGTCTCGATCAACCCGGAGCCTTCGCCGCGTGAAGGGGCTTCCATGGTGGGGAGCTCGGCGAAAGCCAAGCTTGGACCGAGCACCAGCAGTAGGCCGATCAAGCGCTGGCTTGCAAAATCACGCAGGTTGTTTTTCAGGGGGACAAGGCACTTGAGCATGACGCTGATCTCCGGAGTTAGGACAGGGTGAAGAACATCAGGACCACCAAGGTGAGTAACGCGCGCGCCGCGCTGCCGCCGAAGGCTCCGAAGCGCACACTGCTGGTGGCCCATCCCCGGTAAGCCGTCCACATCACCCAGGCGCTCCAAAGCAAAGCCAGAACGAGAACCATGGACAGCCACAGCGTTGAACTGCTCTGCGGTGAGAACCCGGAGGCGTTTAGGAACGCTGAGTTCTGAGCGTCAGTCATGCTCATGGCGACGGCTCCGCGAACGGAGTTTCAAGGCGGTAATCTCCAACCAATTCAGTGGGGTCGCGAGGTTGGGCGCGGGAAGGGGACAGGTAACCTTGTACTCCCAGGCGGAGGCGCTGGATGTCCTGAGTCAGCCGGGGATAGTCGAAGCGATAGCGTTCGTCGGGTCCAGACCTGTTGGTTGCCTCAGCTCGTGCCGCTAGGCGTTCGATAATGCCGAGTTGCTGCTGGACTAGGCTGAGCTGTTCCTGCTCATGAGCAGATGCGGCATAACTGCTGCCATCGACGATAACAAGCGAGAACAGTAACAAGTAGCGAGAGGCGGTAGTTGGCATGATGCTGGCTCATATGGATCTGGGAGCAGAATCAAGTCAGAGGCCGAATTTTTCCTTAAGAAATCTGAGGGCAGATGCATCGTTTTTTGAAGCATAGGAAGATTTACATTCCGTATCGCCGCTCATTTATACCAACCTCACGTAGCCGACCAAGGGAGAGGCTTGCCCAGCGATACCGTTTAGGAGCCGCTAAGATAGAAGTGACGATTCCAATAGCTCGGACGGTATATTTTTCTGTCAGCGTTGCAAACCTTCCGCCCGAACGCTAACAATGCATGAGGCTAAAGTTCATTCTTTCTAGGCCGATACCGTGAAGAAACTCGACTAACGCCTAGGAATTGGACCTCAATGAAAATTGCATCTTTCGATACTACCGCTGTAATGCCAATCCGGGTCGTGTCCCCTTCATCAGTTTCAGTGACCGAAAGCTCAGCCAGTTCAAGCTCTACGTCCGTCACTACGAAGGTTCAGATCTCGAAGGAAGGCCATGAGAAACTGGACAGTGAGAAAAATGCAGACATTGATCGAGCACCACTACCAGAGGACGTTAAAGAGGTTCTGAAGAATATTCGTAAACTCCAGGAAGAAATCGCCCAGAAAAGCCAAGAACTGATGGAGCTGGCAAGCGATAAAACCCTGTCTGACGACGATCTCAAGCAGCGGCGAGAAGTTTTGACGACCGAGATAAGAAGCATGCAATCCGCCTTGAGTCAGGCAACAGGCGCTCTGAACAATGCAATGTCCAATCGCAATATGGATACCGAAGGCCGGAGTTTAGCTAAGGGTCTTGTTGGGATTAAATAGGCGACGTGAGTTATTTGGCCGGATGGAATTTGCAGACGGCATAAGGCTTCGGCGGCCTAGGCCTGACTTACCTATGCCGCCGCTCCTTGACCGCGCAATAGAGGTGCGGATCCTTAACCCAGGGCGACCGTTTTTTCGAAACTGTGACGCAAAAAACGTAGCTATTTTATTTGCATGCTCAAAGAAATTTCTCTTAATCAATAGTTCGTGGCGCCCCCGGTCGCCTTGATATCAATGCGCTGGCCGCGATAATTAAGCACTTAGAGATATTTTTTGAAAGTCATCACTGTGATCGCTACTGTTGTTCCGAGTATCACAGCGCTGGGCAAAAAAACGGCCATAGGAGTGAGTGAAAAGGGCAGGGACAGGTAGATTACCCAAGGTACGATCAGCAGAGGCATCACTGCACGTTTAGCGCGGTGATAAACAAAACTGCTTTCTCGGCCCGCGCCAAATTTGCGTAGGTCACGGCGCATCAAGCCATCGATAACACCGGTGAATGTAGCCAGCAGAAACAATGGTGTGGCAAGGAACAGAATGGTCATGCGCACCACGAAGGTAAGGATCACATACACCGCCGCCAGTACTAAATCCTCAATGCTCACATAGAGCTGATTGGCCCAGCTCCATAAACCGTTACCCTGACTCGACGTGCGCGCCTGTTGGGCAAACTCCGCCAAGCCAGTCTTTACCAGCAGCCACTTGTTGAGGCACTCCAGCCACTGGACAATCGTGGGCCCAGGCTGTTGGATGAAAAGTGAATGTTTAAAGTGCTCACTGAGCCACCGTAGTTCATTGATTAGCATGGCCTGGCTGTGTCGCCAGCCCTGATCGCCCCAAAAAAAGAGCAGACCAGCCCACTCGATCAGGATTGAGAACAGCAATGAGGCCATGAGCAATCCGATGATGCGCAGGACTAGGCCGATCACGGAGATGATCAACCCCGGGCGCTGGATCGGTTGTGGCGATGTGTTCCGGACGGAGGTCGCCATTGTTCACTTCCTCAGCGTTGCAGTGTTTTTATCGTCACGACGCCTTTAGGATCGTTTTATGCTGAATCGAAACCTGTGGCGGTGCCGGGCTACCCCACCTGATCCAGATCGAAGTTTATGGTTGGACCGCCACCGCTTGCGCTCCACCATTGCCCCGCTTGCTCGTTGTAGGTGGCCCGCATCCGCTGAATAAGCTCCTGCAGGTCCTTGGGCATGGCGTCGTCGTTGGAGGGATTAGGCAACGGCATGCGGACCTTCCAGAGCTGTCCACCAGCCTGGAAGGAGAACATTTGCCCCTTGGGCAAGCTGACGATATGTGCCGGCTCGATCAGCGGCACACTGGTGCTGCTGATGCGATCTTGCGAGGACGAAGTGAAGTCGGTGTTGGCCTCAGGATCGGAAGTGTCTGTGGCTCCGGATACCAGCGTTTTTGTCAGTACATTCACCATAGGCAACTGCTTGGTGAGTAACTCCGCGGTAGCGGTTTCGCGCACTCGGAGCATTTGCAGGGTGTTAAAGTTGCCAATCACTTGACCGGCTTTGGCCCGGTTGCCAATGCGCGCCTCGATATCGCTAAGGGTTTGGGTATAAGCCGTTACCTGGATACCCGCTCCGCCGCCCTTGTTGATCAGCGGGATGAACTCATCGCCCATCAACTCGTTAAACTCATCGGCGTGCAGGTTGATCGGCAGCTTGTCGCCGGTGCCGCCCGATTGGGGTAGGCCATGGTCAATGCCATGTTTGTAGATATGGCCCGCGACTGAGACCAAATCGGCGAACATGGAATTGCCCACAGCAGCGGCGACCTCTGCATCGGTCAGCGCATCCAGACCAACGTAGACAATGCCGCGTTTTCGAATGATCTGCATCCAATCGAATATTGGCCGTGGGTCATCTAAATCGGTGTAGTTGGGAGCCAGTAGCTGGGCGGTCTTGCCGGTGGTGAGTTTCTCCAGCAGTGGTAGCAGCGAGGCGACGATCTTGTCGAAATAGGTACGGTCGTAACGCACCGCCGAACGCAATCCGTCCAATACCGGATCAAATACTCGCTTCATGGCCAGATATTGCTCGATCGCTACTACACGCTTTTCGCGCCCGATCATATGCCGGGGAATGTTCTTCTCGGTGAGCTTGCCTTCAAGCTGGACGATCGCTTCCCAGGCTTTCGGATCGGTTCTGGCGAAGAACTGCTGGGCGTATTCGATGAACAATGCATCGATGTTGACCACATGCCGTTGGATCTGCAGGTAGTCTGGGCGTCGGCCCAACTCGATCAGGGCGCGGGCGATGATATTGACGAAGCGCCAGGCGAACTCGCGAAAGGCCGCCGAGTTGCCTTCACCGCTGAGTTGCCCAGCGATGCGTGATGCCACTTCTGAGATGCGTCCGAAACGGCCAACGGCGTTGTAGCGGGCGGAAATTTCCGGCCAGCCCAGATGGAACACATAGAACTCCTTTTCCCGACCGGCCCGTTTGGCTTCGACGTACATCCGCTTGAGCAGGTCAGCATCGCCCTTCGGATCGAAGACGATCACTACCTCGTGTTCAACGCGATGGATGTCTTGCGTGATGTACACCTCGGCGAGCCGGGTCTTGCCAACACGGGTCGTGCCCAGAACGAGGGTATGTCCGACTCGTTCACCCAGCGGCAGACTGACTTCCGTTTCGTTGGGCTCAACCCCATGTAACAGCGGCGAGCCACCAACTGGCGGCAAAGGTCGCAATGGATTAAAAACGCTGTCCCACGCTGTGACACGGGCTAACGCTGAGAGCGGAAACGGTGCATGTTCCAGACGTCGTTCGAGTCCACGTGCCAGGCGGTAACGGGTAGGTTGCTCGACATAGTGAGCGACCGCTGGGTCTTGGGCTTCGACCAAGCGCTGTGTATGCAGGCGGGTCCAGCGAAAGCCGCGGCCCATGAACAGACGTTGGCGGCTCACCGGAATCTGCCGGCTGGTCAGCTCGTAGCGGGGCAGACGGCGGATATTGCGGCGATAGCGCAGCACCTCCCAGGCTTGTCGCAGGCGGATCAGGCCGAACAAGGTGTAAGCCAGCGCCGCAACCAGCCCGATCTCGGGTGACAGGGCCACCGCCCAGGGCGAGAACATACACAGCACTGCGGCCGCGATGCAGATTGATACGGTGTACAGCTCCACTGCTGGCCGGAGTTTAGATTCCATCGCATGCTCGGCCATGACCTGGACTCACTGTTCCAGTGAGGTGGCAGTGATCAAGACGGGGTAGTGCTCAATCCGCAGGCGGGTGGCAATGTCATTGCCGTTGACCGGCAGGATTGTGATACCGGGCGCGGCTGCGCGAATTCGCGCTAAAGCTTCGGTATCGGTTACTTCAATCGCCAGACCGGCCGCGCCCATTTCCTGCAGTTCAGTCGCACGTTGACGAAGCCAAACCAGTGAAGCGGAATCCTCACCGACCAGAAAGAATGGTTGTAAGTTCGGCATGTTCAGTGGGCGAGACCTGATCTGGCCGGGGCTCAAATGAGAGCTGCGGACGGGCAGTATCCAGGATTCATCGGCAAACGTGGACAGATCCGCATGTATGGCGCGATCAGGCTGGGTCTTGTTGTTTATTGGTGGCTTGTCGGCTTGAAGTTGGGGGCGGATGAAGTCGCTAGGTCGATCTCCTGCAACGGACAATTCCGATTGGGTGAAAGCAGCCAAGAGCATGGAGAAGTAACACGCAATGGGAGTTCGCTTCATGGTGGTGTGCCCTGTTTAAAGGAAACCTGCAGTCGTTCAATTTGTTGGGAAAAACCGGCGCGGTAACGCGCGGCCAGTGTCCCTCCTGCCGGGCGGTGATAGCGGCCAGCAGCTGACACCCAATCACCGGTGACAGCGTGATGCTCTTGCAACAGCGCAGCAGTCACGGTCAGATTGCGGTAGGGTTCAAGGGCTTCGCAGGGACTGGAAAAATGTTGTCCGTGGTAACCCAGGTTGATTTGCCCGAGCCCGGCATCGACCCGCTTGGCGTCATATCGAGCAAGCGCCTGAAGCAAGGCGTGACAGGCGGCCTGACGAGTGGCGAAGCGGTAAGGGCTACCGGCAATGTTGAGTGTCCAGGGCCAAGGCAGCAGTCGACCACGGAGGCGGGCGCCACTCTCCTGCTGGGCAATCGCGAACAACACCGTAGGAGGGATGTTGGCGTCATGCGCCGCCAGTTGATAAGCCGGAGGCGGAAGTTCGTCAGCGTGGACGGCGAGCACTGTCAGCAAGGGCGCAATAGAAATCAGTCGAGACGTTGCCATTGTCCATTCACCTGCTGAAATTTGACGGGTAGCGGTCTCGGGGCACCCAGACTGAACCAGCGACCACGATCATGGTTCAGGGTGATTTGTCGGCGTTGAACCTTGTTCGGATCAATTCCAGCTTGCCGGGCCCAGCCACGGACATGTTCATCCTCGCCTTGGCTGCCCACCAGGTAGATATCAAAAGCCGTATCACTGCTTTGCAGACGCTGCGCTTCGGCGGTGCACGCTGGGCAATGGTCCTCGACAAACAGCGCTTGGCGCGGCTCTACCGATGAGCTGGTTAGGGGTGGGGATGTCATACCCTGGATCGGCAACAACCCTGGAAACAGCTTGGCCCAGGCTGCGGTGTAAGCGTTTTGGTAGGCCAACTCGCGCTCGGCACGTTTAGCTTCCAGCGCTACCTGCAATTCGGCATAGCGCTGGCGTTCTTGGTCGGTCTCTGCCTCGACGCCGAGCGCAGTCAGCGGATCGAGGTTAGGGCTCCAAAAACCACGCGGGCTGGCTTGGATCTGTTCGAAGCGTGTCCATTCCTGCTCCGTAAGCCCCCAGCTCGTCGCCTGTTCAGAGTGCGAACGCCCCAGCGGAGTGGATTGAGTTTCCTGAGTTCTTGACGGTGTTGTGACAGGATTTCCCATCGCAGCGCCTATGCTAAGCAGTGAAACGAGACAGACGAAGGGGCACAGTAGCGCTCGGTTCATGATCGTTTCTCAAGGTAGTTGTACTGTCTGGTCTGGCTGAGTGGTCACCGCGAAGATGGCCGCGGTCCGCTCCAGCACTTTCAACTGCCATGTGCCGAACTGCTCGCCGTTGTGCAGCAACTGGATATCCTTGAGCGAGCGACTATTAGGAGGAGCGACCGCCAGAAAGCGCTCGCCACCGCGAGACTCGACACCCAGTACTGAGAATGGCGGCGAGAGCGGGGTAGGCTTGGGGCGAGCGGCTTTTTTCGGCTTGGCCGAGGAAGATGTCAGTGGTGGGATTGATGGCTGGGTCTTGAGGTCCAGGAGTTGCTGCTCAACGTGCTCAAGTCGTGCGCGTAGCGCGATCATGTCGGCTTCGGCGGCACGGTCTGCCAGGCCGTCGCGTAGCTCCTGTATCTCTTGCGCCCATTGATCCAGCATCGGATCGAGGGTATTGGCCTGTTGCTCACCGGTATCGACCATCTGCTTCAGGTCTTGCAGTGCGTACTGCAGCTTTTCCTGTGCATCCAAGAGGGCGCTTGAATCACGTTGCAAGGTATCCAGGGTCTGTACGCGTTGGGCGTTCGAATTTTCCAGCTCGGTCACGCGTTGATACTGGTTATACAAACCACCACTCAGTCCGGAGACCGCCAGGCAAAGTGAGCCGACAATGAGGGTTTGAAACGTCGAGGCTTTCATGGGCGTGCCTCCGGCTGATGGGACGAGGTTGGTGTGACCCGCACCGTGCCAGCATCATTTTTCTCCCGTTCGAAGCAGACCGAACGGCTGACCTCATCGGTCGTGAGTTGCCATGCGGGGCCAGCCAGCACTTGTAGCGCGTTGCGCAGTGAGATCGGGCCGAGCCGGTAATGGACGGCGGGCAGAGGCCGGGTAAACAGCATTTTTACTGGTTCGGTGGTAGGGCACAGCGAATAACCCGAGCGCTGCAGCACGTAGTGCATCGCTTCCTGTACCGAAGAATTCAGGTGGGACGGAATGCTCACGTCAACGATTTGAGCGAGAAGATCACGTTGTTCTGTGGTGGGCTCGGTGCTGACCCGCGTATAGCGGCCATAGCGGAGCTCTGACGGATGGTTTTCGTCGGCCGGGCTCGTCGATAACTGGGGCCGATTGGAGTCACCGTCTATCTCTGGATGAGTCGGCAATGGGATTGGGATTTGCGCGGTGCAGGCACTCAACAAGCCCAGCAGGCAGACAGGCGTGAAAAAACGCTCCATGGAAAAAACCTCATGTCAGATTCAGTGCAGAACCTGACATGAGGTGAAGGAGCCATTCAGTGAGAAAGTTGATTCAAGGCGAGTCGTGTTAACGCTGAAGGCCTTACTACTCATCAAAAATGGCTAGCCCGTCCAAGACGGCAGCGTCGGGATCGAAAATCAACAGCCTCACATCCGCCAATGCTGCCAGATGCAGTACGTTGACCAAGGCTTCCGGCGTACCGGCGTCGAGTTGCTCTTGCCTCAGCGATGAGTAAGGAGCGCCCTCGATTTTCACCAAGTTATCGTCGGTCCAGGGCGTGCCGATCAGCTTGCACCCGACGCCATTACAGCCTGGCAGGGCAAAGGGTTCAAACAGCAGTCCGGTTGCCCTGGGGGCGAAATTGCCAACCCGGCTTTCCAAGTGGTGCAGTGCTTCGTCAGTGAGGTGTGCGGTACTGATCTCCCAAGTTCGACTGTAGTGTCCTGTGTCGAAGCTCAAACGATGGGCCATGGCTTGGGCTTCTTCCAGGGAATACAGGTCACCGACGTGATGTCGTTCGTTGAGCATTTCGCCAGTTACGGCATAGATCACTTGCCGCACTAGTCCGGTGGACGGGAAGCGTTCATCCAATTCATCCGGGATGGACTGACCCTCGTTAATCAGAGCGAAATCGTCATTGAACAGGCAGGGGTACAGTTCTAACGCATCGTCGGGCAGATGGGCTTGTGAGTCATGGACGGGGCGAAAGCAGGGAGGGCAGTCATTTGTGTAGGTGATCTGTAGCAGTCGTTCGATATGCAGTTTGTCGTAGCCGCGAGCAAATGGATTCGAGGTTTCCGGCAGAGCTGAGGGGTGGGGTGTTGGGTTCATGAGGATTCTCCAGCGGGGAAATGAATAAGGCGTCCGGAGACGCCTTTGGGGGGTTAAAGCCAGCCATGCTCGGCAAGGGAGAGAGGATGACCTTCACCGACGATGAAATGATCGAGTACGCGAACTTCGACCAAGGCCAAGGCCTCCTTCAGTCTTGCGGACAAGGCGTGATCCGCCAGGCTGGGTTCCGTGCAACCGGAGGGATGGTTGTGTACAAAAATCGCGGCTGCTGCGTTATGCGTTAGCGAGCGCTTGACAACTTGGCGGGGGTAAACGCTGGCACCATCAATGCTGCCCTGAAAGAGAATCTCGAATGCCAGAACGCGATGGCGGGCATCGAGAAAAATCACACCGAAAACCTCATGCTCTTGAGGTGCAATATGTAGTTTTAGATATGAGGCCACGGCGTCAGGCGACGTCAGGTTGGGGCCGCGGGTGAACAGCCGACGATCCAGGATGTGCAGCGCTTCGTCGATCAGCTGGTTTTCCTGGGCGATACGATCAGCCTCGACATTCGAGGTTTCAATCAGGGTGAGTTGGGTGCTCATGGGGTACCTCCTAAGGGAACAATCCGGGGGTACACCCCTGGGAGAGTGGTGTCCCCGAGGTGGATATAGAGTCACGGGCATTGCTCGATGACGCGCTGTTCACAACCGAGTGAATCGGTGGCGTTGTCCGTGCAGGTGGGAATCACAACCGTCGCAGGGCAATGGGGAGGAGGTTCTTATTCCACGGCCAGTTTCGGGATCGAAATCGGCACTGATGGGCATTAGCCGAACCAGCCCACGCTGGAGACCGGCGATGCGTTCCTCGACCTCATCCGTCGTGTAATAGAGTGATAACGTGCTGCAGTCCTCGTAAGCCGTAGCGAACAGGCAATCGTCGCAAAGCCAGAAGGATTCCATGATGGTTCTCCTGTGCTGATTGAAAAAAAGGCGCTCGATTGAGCGCCTTGAGGTAAACAATCGTGGATCGTTCAGGCGGACTGAACAGTACGTTTGGCAACACGTCGAGCCGTGCGGGAAGTGGGTGCAGATTCAGGTTCAATCCTGGACTCTGTTGGGTTGTCGGTATCCTCAGCTTCGGCATCGGCCGATGGTGGGGATGGCTCACTGTTTGGCGCTTGCTCAGCAGGTGCTGTTGCCTCCTGCCTGGCAGGCGCTTTGTATTCGAACGTGCCGTTGACCTTGATCCAGTCGATGTACAGCAGACGACCTTTCAGGCTGGCACCCGGCTGGCCTTGTTTATCGCCTTTCTCATAGAGAAATGGGTCGATCCACAGGTCGCCGATGCGGAACGACAGCAAGACCTTTTTCTCGGCTTTGACGGCGTCCATATAGAGACGTACCAAACGTTCAGCTTCGCCTCCAGCGACCTTGCAGTCGAAGCGGGTGTACTCGACCGCATCGGTGGCACCGTGCAGGGCGGCGATATCGCAGGCCATGAATGGCTGGCCGCGGCGGACTTGTACTTCACGAACACGGTTGAGGTAGCCGATACCGACGGTGTGCAGATTGAAGTAAGTGGTCGCTTCTTGGGATTGGTTGGCGTGGGCCATGGTGGTTCTCCTTTAAGGAAAAACGGCGACACACAGTTCCCTGACGGGGAAGTGAGTCCCCGTCAGGGTGGGTAAGGTGAAGGTGAGCGATGAGCGACTCGACACCGGCAAGCCGATGACAATCAGAACGATGCGCCTGGGGAATAGCGATGCAGCAGAAGAGGATCCGCAGTAGTGGTTTGCGGATCTGGGATAGTGGGCATTCATCACCGCTGAAGCGGTAATCGTGCGAGCCTCCGAATGCTGATCGCACTTGGGTAAACCACCACGAGCGTGGCGTAGCCTTGAAGGTTCAAGCTACCTGGGCTGGGCTGTCAACGACAGCGAACCACACCCTTTGTATAAGCCTGTCACAGGGAAGGGTCAAGACGCCGCAAGCTGATTTTTTATGACCGGAATGCAGTGGCAGTTACTGGACTAAAAAAAGTGAAGAGTGGGCCTGGCGGGTGCCAGGCGAGGAAGAGAAAAACCACCTTTGGCGAACTTCTGCAGTCGACAAGCTCCTCGCAAAACTTGATTTAACTGCGCCATGATTCGCCAACCGACCCTTGTCGTGGCCTGGGTCGGAATATGCTGGCACGCATCCGCGCACAAAGGGTGCCCAGTGTTTCCCCGGTGGGCTCCGGGACTGAATGCGATCGCCGTAGCGGATGACCGCTAATGCCTGGCAAAGGCAACAGCGGTCATCCGCCACCACGATCAGGTCGAGCACAAAGCGGGAATGACATTCCGCAGAAGAGAGGGCTCCGAACTCAAGAAGTCCGACCGAGCTACCCGGAGCGAATCGGTCTTGGGTCGCCGTAGCGATGATCCTAAGGCACTACAGCAGAGGGGACGGGACGCCGTCAACCCAGCGGGTAAAGACGTTATTTGCTACTGAGATGAGCGGCTAGCTGTTCGACGGTCGTCAGGATAAAGGCACGGTCTCTTTCTTGAAGGCCGCTCAGCAGGCCCGCGATCATCTGGCCCTGGTCGTTTGGGCGATTGCTCGTCTCCGTCAGCAGTTCATCCATCCGGCAGTCGAAGATGTCCGCTAGTTGCATCAGCTTGACCACGGAAAGCTCCACCACACCCCGCTCAAGGCGCGAAATGGCCTCGCTGCCAATCCCCAGGCGTTCAGCCACCTCCTCCTGGGTCAGATTCCGCTGGGTTCGGTGCTTCGCGATAATGCGCCCGATTTGGGCTTGGGTTGGATGTTTATGTGCCAAGTGATGAGTTCTCCAATTCAACCCGAATGGTTGAGCAAAGACCCATTGACATGAACATCCTTAACGGTTGAGTATCGACTTATTAGGTTGTTATATTGGCTGAAATAGCTGTGTAATGCGACGAGGCTTCTGTTCCTCCAGGATCAGACTCCAAGATGGCCAGTGAGAATGAACGGTCTGATAGGGCCAAGCTGAGGGTTGGTTGAGCATGGAAGAGGAGAGCAAGGATGATATGGATCGGATCTGGGATCGAACACTGGAGCTGTTCATCAAGATTCATGATTGCCCTGAGAATCCCGAGCATTTCGAGAGTCTTGTCCACTGGCTCAACGAAAATCCTGCTCACCTAGAAGCGTTCAACGAATTGGGGCAGATATGGATTGCGACAGGTCTCGCCTTGGCCCGTGAAATTGGACAACCACTAAGTGAATTGGAGAGGGGGCAGCCGCCGTTGATGATGCACTGACCCGTACATCGCTCCAACACTCATGTTGATCTCCAATGACGCGTCACGGGCGATGCGTATCTTTTCTGATGGGCACAGTGCCCTTACAGTTCGGATAGTGTGAGCATGACCAGAACGGGCCTGATTTTCCCTTACGCCTGAGCATTGAGGCGTTGCAAATGGGGCACACCGGACCGGCTTCGATAGGCATGGCTAAAGTAAGTGAGCCGCAGCGTGCGACCAGCTGCGCTATCCAATTCGCTTGCTTGGCGACGAACGCATCTAGGGTCAATCGTCCCGCTTCGATTTCGTCCAGGGCCTGCTCCCAGATCGCGGTCATACCCGGATCCGCAACTGCAACGGGTACCGCTTCGATCAGGGTATGGGCCGCTGCCGAGGCCATCAAGGCGCGTTTTTTCTTTAGCAAATAACCGCGATCAATCAACCCCTTGATGATGCCCGCTCGTGTAGCTTCGGTACCGATACCGGTGGTGTCCCGAAGTTTTTGTTTCAGGCGTGGGTCATTGACCAGTTTGGCCACATTTTTCATCGCCTTGATCAGATCGCCCTCGGTGAGAGGTTTGGGTGCGGAGGTGTGCATGGACTTGAGTTCGACGTCGTCCACGGTGCATTGAGTACCCTGTTGCAAGACTGGTAAGACCTGGGACGTGTGACTGAGGTCATCTTCTTCAGTCTGTTCGTAGAGCAAGCCTTTCCAGCCCTGGACCAGGATCTGTTTGCCAACGGCGGTCAATCGTTCTTCGCCACATTCCAGTTCGACCTGTGTTCGATCAAACTCATGGTGCGGCAGAAATTGCGCGAGGTAGTGGCTACGGATCAGTTCGTAGACATCACGCTCTTGTTCAGACATCCGCGTCAGGTTCGCCGGTTCAGTGGTGGGGATAATGGCATGATGCGCGGTGACCTTGGCCTCGTTCCAAACGCTAGAGCGCAATGATTGATCGAGGCTTCCGAGCGCAGGTCGTAGCGCGGGATCCGTTTTGAGCAGGGCATCGAAAACTGTGGGTACCTCGTTAACCATACTCTCTGGCAAATAGCGGCAATCGCTGCGCGGGTAGGTAGTGGCTTTGTGGGCTTCATAGAGGGCTTGGGAGATGTTCAGGGTTTCCTGAGCGCCGAGTCCCAGCTTGCGTGAGCAGACTTCTTGCAGTGTGCTCAGGTCGAAGGGGAGGGGCGGGGCTTCGCGGAAATGTTCAGTCTGCAGCGAAAGTACGGTGGCGGTCTCCCTTCTAGAGATCGCTTCGACGGACCGTCTTGCAAGCGCCTGCTGCAAGCAACGACCGGCCTCGTCTTGTCCTGAGCTTGGTGGTATCCACGACGCGGTGAATGGTTGCCCCATTGAGGAGAGATGCACGTCCACGTCCCAGTAGGGCACCGAGACGAAGCTGGCAATTGCTCGATCCCGATCGACCACCAGACGTAACGTGGGTGTTTGGACGCGTCCAACCGACAATACACCGTCGTAACCTGCCCGCCGTCCGAGGAGGGTGAACAACCGACTGAGATTCATGCCTATCAGCCAGTCAGCGCGGCTGCGGGCGAGGGCTGAGTGGTAGAGTGGCAAGGTCTCCTGACCAGACTTCAGCGAGGACAGTGCTTTGCGAATCGATGCTTCGTTGAGTGCGGATAACCATAGGCGCTGAACGGGACCTCGATAGTTGCAGAGCTCCAGTAGCTCGCGGGCAATCATCTCACCTTCGCGATCGGCGTCGGTGGAGATGACGACGGTGGTGGCTTCCCTGAGCAGGCGTTTGATGACTTTGAACTGTGCCGCGGTCTTGGGCTTGACCTCGACCTGCCACTGCTCGGGAATGATCGGTAGATGATCCAGCGACCAGGATTTGTACTGATCTCCATAGGCTTCAGGTGGGGCTGTCTCCAGCAGATGGCCGATACACCAGGTGACGGTTGCCTCGGGGCCGATCAGGCAACCCTCACCACGTCGGCTGGCTTCGAGTACCTTGGCGATGTCCCGACCTTGGGACGGTTTCTCGCAGAGGAAGAGACGCATAGAACTGCTCCGGATTGAGTTCGGAGCAGCGTTGTTGGAAACAGCAATGCGAGATATGAGAAACCTGAATGGCAGGTTCCTCATATTAATCGGTGAGGTCAACCTTGAATGGTCCGATGTTGCTATCCCAGGATCGCATAGCCGTGGACGGCACCTAGGACGGCCAAGGTATCGGCGTTTTGAGCACTGGCCCGACTTTGTCTATGCGCGAAAACGCGGTTTCGGCGAAACGACGGCCGAAGCCGCAGAAAGAACCTGCGATATCAGAACCAAGCGCTTTGAATGCTTGCAGTTGCTGGAAGATTGGACAGCGATTCAGGCGAGCCCAAATGTTTTCCTAAGGCCTTTTTCGACCGGGCCAGCAGGCATGAAGCGGCGCAACTTGGCCAGAAGAGATGCCTCGCCTTTTGGCGTACGGCGCATCTTCCATGCACCCAAAGCGGCATCGACTACTGTGTTGGCAACACTATCGGGCGCGGGTGCTTTTTGGACATTTTTTTGGATTGCTTGGGAAACGACACTAAGCTCTTTGCTGTAATCGGATATCTTGGAAGCAGTTTGGGGAGCATTGATATCCAGGTTGGTTTTGGTAAAGGATGGTTCGACAAGCGCCACGCGAACTCCGAATTGACGAACCTCGTGATCCAAGGTCTCGGACAGTCCTTCAACGGCATGCTTGGACGCCGAATACAGAGCCATGTACGGGGCAGGCAGAAAGCCCAGCACTGAGCTGATGTTGACGATGCGACCAGAACGCTGCTCGCGCATATATGGCAGCACCGCCTTGGTCGTGCGCAGAATGCCAAAGAGGTTGGTATCGAACAGTGTTCTGGCTTCGTCGATCGAGGTTTCTTCTGTTGCGCCGAGCAGGGTCACGCCCGCATTGTTGACCAGCACGTCGATGCGCTGGGCCCGGGCGACAACGGTTTGGATTCCTTGTTGCACCGATGCATCGTCACAGATATCCATTTCGACCAGCTCGACACCGGGTATCGGCTGTGCTTTGGCGGTATTGCGCACACTGCCGAATACGCGGCAGCCCTGCGCTGCGAACTTCAAGGCGGTGGCGCGCCCGATGCCGGACGACACGCCGGTCACGAGAACAATTTTGGAAGTGGACATGGCAGTTCCTTATCAAGATAGGGTGGGAGAGCAGTGGATCAGCGTGACGATGGCGTCTGCCTTGTCCGGAATGAGATGGAATACATGGCCGACAGGATCACCAATGTCAGTGGGGTGTCCGCGCTGATATCGCCGGTGAAGCGTCCCCAGGTACTGAATAGACATAAGAGTTCCGTCGACGAAGTGGTGAATTTTCTCATTTTGTGCCATGTGACTGAATTGGTCAATGGTCACAATGGCTCGACGCATTTGGGGTAAGCTGCGCGGCACCAGGCTGAGTCGTTGTGCCGCGTGCCGCTCAGGAATAACTTGAGTGTTAATGCTGTGGAAGGTGTGTTGTTCGATCAGATTAGGTCGTCTTCGGCATAGTGATTACTCACTGCGCTTTTTTGGCTTCGACGCGGGTGAACTGGTTTGCTCTGTATTTTGAGCGACCTTTGTCGTAGTTGCGGCCGGTTCACTGGATCGTTCGCGCATGATCACACTGTGCACGCGGTGAGGTAGGATACCGACTCGACGGGCCTCGATCTTGAAGGTCACCCGCGTATTGTCTTCGCTGTCCTCCCACTCGTCGCGCACGGTGCGGCCTTCGACTAGCACGCGCATGCCTTTCTGGTACAGCGTGCTCCAGTGTTCAGCCTCGCGGTGCCAGAGCTCAACTGGCGCCCAATAGCCGCCCCGATCTTCAAAACTGCCCTCGCGTGGCACCGGGTTGTCGAAGTACACATTCAGCCGTAGCAAACGTCGTGGCTCGTCATTGCCTGATGAAAATTCCTGGAACTCTGGCGCACTGCCAATGTTGCCTTCGCCGACAAAAAAAGTACTCATCCTGGTATCTCCACTGAGGTTGTGAGTTGGCGCATTAGCCGTTCGGCACTGGCCATTTTGATCGCGCAGGTCAATGCCTGACGGTAGAGCGAATGCACCACGCTCATCTGCAAGTTCAGCGCAATGCGCTCGCATTCGAAACGGTGCAATTCCTCGCGTATGGCTTGCGGCAAGGCCTTGTTGGTGACTTGGCGTTCCCAGACCGCAACCCCCATACGAGCGAAGTCACGGGTACGCCAACGTAAAAAGGTGCTTCCTGCGCTGGTGTTTTGCAGCACCAATCGAATATCCAGCAGTGAGTAGGGAGGTTGTCCGGCTTGCTGCACCACAGCCTCCATCAGGTGAGCTAACTGCGCCTCGGTTTCCCTCGCCATCTGCGCCAGGTGCTCCAGCTCTCCCTTACCCTTAAAAGGTTTTAAAAGGCCTTTTAGGGAGGCAGCGTATTCGAGTCGGCGATAGGTGTCCGGTGTCAATGCTTCGAGGGGCAATGGTTGAGCCGGTGTCATGGGACTCATACTTCGTCCTCCAGCCCATCCACTGCCGTAGATGGGACTACCGCGTCGTCCACCAACGCATCAGCGTCATCCACTGTCACAGAGCCACGACGAGTGATCGGTGGCGCGAACTGGGAGCGGCGATGTCCCTCAAGAATGTCCGTGGGAGGCGATCCGAATTTCTCCATGGCCGCCAGGGCGCGAGCATTGCCCGCAGCCATATCATCGCGTGTGACACCTGCAAGTCGATAACGCTGCGCCTGGCCGAACAGGCTGCGCAGCAGATGGGCACCGTCGTCGATCCAGGCTTCCATGTCTCTGCGACCAATCAAGGCGGTGTGGTGGGCCAACAGAGTGTGGCGCACCAGCGTGTCGTAGTCCGTCAGCAGGTAGACGGCGAGAAATCCCAGTTGGCTGCCGATGTACAAGGGCAAGGTGACGGGGTGGATATTGAGGTTGTCGCTCATGTCGATCTGCGTCGGCAGGTCTCGTCTGATCCGATCCAATTGTTGGGTCAGTTCGAGCATCCCAGCCTTGGCCTGTAGCAGTTTTTCTTCGAGCTGCACGATAGCCCAGTCAGCGTAAGGATCGTCCTGTGCTGCGGCTTGTTTGATCAGATTGGTGACGCTGATGTAGCCGGCCATGCCCATGATCGAGTGGACGCCTTCACGTGCGGTTCGACCCTGCCAGATACGGGCGGCGTGGTGGGTGTGCAGTGTCAGGGTGATGCTGCTGCGCAATGAGCCCAGGTTGAGCTGGTAGTGATCGGCCACGGTGTTGTCCTCGCATAGGCTTGGACGAGGACGTTGCGACAGATGAAGCCCAAGGGCAGCCAAAAAGCTGAATGCGGTCTGTTCGGTTTGGTTCGAGACGGCTAATTTCTGAGACGCTCGGCAATGATGCCAGTGGCATCAAATCTACTGACGTCCAGGGCGTTTGCCGCGCAGCTGACGCAACTCTTTCAGACACGCCTGGGCCAGGGCAGAGGCGGGTTCGCCCTGTTTCCTTGCTCGGCTTGAAGGGGCGTGTGGCGGTTCTGCAATGGCTAACGATTCAACCTGACCTGCCCAAGGACGAAAGTCGCCTTTCAGCGCTCGCTGGACCAGGCCCATCAAATACGCCGCTGGCTTACGGATTCCGCCGGCCGCACAGCGCGCGCCCGCTTCGTTGAGCACCGCCTGCCGCTCCGCTGGTTTGAGTTTGTTCAACGCCACGGCGATGGCCTGACGTTCGTTTGGGCTCAGTTGCAGTGGAGCGGGCCAGTGCAGGTTATCCACCGCTGGGGTCGCGCGCGGTACAGTACGAATACTTTCTTTTAATACAGTACAGGCGGCGTTCGGATTCCGAACAGTGCCGGAAACATTGACGTTCAGACCCGGTTCGGAATCCGAACGAGGTTCCACACGATTCCGAACGGGGTGGTCGCCACCCCGTTCGGAATCGTGTAACGCTCCATCGGTCGCCTGATCCAATCCTTGTTGTTTCCAATGTTCACTCCAACTGTCGAGCCGGGTAGGGAGTCGACCCAGATCGATATCGGTGTCTTGGCGGAGTTCTTCTAAAACATGCTGAGCGACAATTCGCACCGCCTTGGTTGCATGATCGAGGGCGTGTCCGACTAGCTCCAGGTAATCCTGATCCAGCTCCATGGCTTCGGCGGGGGTTAACGGTTCATCGTGCAGAACGTACAGAGAACCTTGTAGGCGCCCGCTGAGCTGATCGCGGCCACGACTCACCAAGCTGAGCCAGCGGGTCAGCCTGAGCATCGTCAAGACGCGAGCGATGGTTTCACGGGAGGCTGTTACACCATAGGGTACGCTGGACAGGTAAGGTTGCAGATCTTCGTAGCGCGGTGTGACCACTCCCTGGCCTTGCAGCATAAGTCGAAATACTTGCCATGCATTACGTTCCAGCGGAGTCAGCCGACAATCCAGGAGCAAGCGACGCGGCACGACTTCGTGTGATTGGCCACTGAACAGAAAGCCAGCCTGTAGAGCCTGGTTGGAGGGTGGTTCAGTGGTGGGGCGTGCGGGCCAGCGTTCATTCAGCTGCTGGGTGCATTGCTGCAGGACACGTTGCCAGCGACTGTAGGGGGCGGTGTTCATGTTCTGTTGCTGTAATGGTCGATCTGCTGCCAAACGATGGTCAAGCTGATCTGCTGCTCTTCCGCCAACATCATCATGGCGTCGAGCTGATCCTCGGCACCGTCCTGAGCGCGCAATTGGCACCAACGCTGCCAGAGCGCGTGTTCCTGCGCTTCACTCAAGTTCTGTGGGCGCCCCTTACGGGTTTCTATCTTGAGCAGGCGTCGGCGTAGGGCGGTTTCCGAATGTGCCAAGCCGAAGCACTGATACATGATGGTACTGCTGGCTCCAAGCTTGAGCGCTCGGTTGATCAAGCGCTCATTCTGCTCGTCGCGTTCGGCCTGGTCGATCAAACGATGTAGCACCGGCGAATCAATCTTGACCTCAACCCAGGGGACGGTGGCATGGGCCAGGCGTGACAGCGTGGTAGGCGGCAAAGATTGCAGCAGGTAGATGTCCTCTTCACCCAGTCCGAGTGCCTTGCAGCGTTGCAAGTTGCCCAGGCGCACCTCGTGAAGGACCTGGGTCAGCATGGCCTGGTTGAGCACATTGAAGGACAGGTTCATGGCAGCTCCCTTGGTGAGTTGTCTTCAGGGGCAATCGTTAAGTCGACCAGGCGCCGGGCTAAGCGAATGAGGCGATACAGTTTTATCAGTAGAGCGTCGGGCAATCGCTCCAGTCCTACGTCCACGGCGGGACGATCTGTCAGCGGGAGCTGATACACCCCCAATAGCAGTTGGCCGAACAGGGCTGAGGGCAATTGCTTGCGATCTTCCCAGTTCACTTCGTCTTGAGCGCGCAGTAGGGCAAGGAGCATTAGGTGAACGCCGGTCGCACGAGGCGCCGAAAAATCCAGTTGCTCCATGTTGAGGGCGAAGCCCAAACCACACTTCTGATCGATGATGCTCTCGGGATGTCCGGCATAGGCCGCCATTTCCCGAGCCAGTCCAGCAATGGCAAATCGCAGCTGCTCGGGGGTATCCAGTGTTGGGGCGATAATCCAGATATCGTCGAACGTGCAGATTTCGACGGTTGGTGCTGGTTCGGGGGCAGTATCGCGATCAATCTGTTCGCGAATCTGTTGGACACGTGACGGAGGGTTGACTGCTGGTGGGACATTCACTTCGGGCAGTGTGAGCGGCTCCTCTTGCGCTGTTTCGGTCTGGGTTCTGGTCTCAGTTGATTCGGGCGAGAGAGGGCCAGTTGCGGTTTCAGCAGTGTTTGGCGGATGGCTGTTCTCTGAGGGCGTGACAGGCGTCCGGATGGGCCGTTGTGTATCGCTCAGTTCCAGAGCCAACATGCGGTAGGACTGTCCGAGTAAGCGGCTCATTCGTTCGAGCAATTCATCCTGGACTTGCTCAAGATCGAGGGAATCCGGGGCAGCATCAAATTGGCCCAAGGTGTCGAGCCAAAACTCGGGAAACGATGTGGCGTCGGTTGGATAACGATTCCAGGTTTGTTCAGCCTGGCTACGTAGAGCGATCAGGCGTTCAATTTTGGGTTTGCCCAACCCGGCGTATAGGGTTTGTGGGATGGCAGGCAGTAGGTATTCGAGGGTGTCGAGCATCCGGCTGATGTGCGACTGTGAAATGGGGTAGCCTCCAGCGGCAAGACGGCGCGCCAGTTCGCGTTGCGAGAGCGCTGCTCCATCCGATTTGAGCATGGTTTTGAGTTTGGCTACTGCCAGAGCACGTTCGATGAAGGTGAGCTGGCCGTGCAGATCGCTTTCGGCCAGATGGCCGAGCAGGGTGGTGACTTCATTGCTCCAGGGCCGGAACAGGCAATGAATGCGAAAGAAGCGCTCATCGTGGGTTTCCTGCCATAGCTCGCCGAGAATCGCCAATCGCGTATTACCGCCGTTGCGGATGATGAAATAGGTTTCACCCGGGCGACGGGTAATCGGCGGCGGTTGATCCAGCCCGCGTTCACGGATCGAGGCTTTTATATCCTCATAAAGCGGATTGCGGATGAAGCGTGGGTTGTGTTCGTAGGGCCGTAACTGCTCCAGCGTGACCAGCATGGGGGTGTCGATGACTGGATCGGACAGTCGTTCCAGCTCTGGGCCTCTAGAAAAATGGTCCTGGTGCAGTTTGTCGGTGATCTCCTCTTGACTGAGCTTCTTCATTGGAAAAGCCTCAGTTAACGCCGGTTACGCAAATGGTCACCAACCTCGAACTTAACGATTTCGGCTGTTCCCGAACTTTCGAAATACCGAGACAGTTCCGCTAGAAACCAACCCATGACCGATCTCCCACGCTGCAGGCGAAAGACTACGGTGCAGTATTCCTCGCTAGGTGGATGATCTTGTCGAATGGATGGCTGAACGATGATGGGGAACTGATCCAACATTAAAAGACTCCTCGCCAACGCTGTTGGCCTCAAGTTTGAACAAACAAAATGGCCTGGGGGGAAATACGGGTTTCGGGGATTCGCCTTATCGAACCTCTGCGTATCTGCTCACTTTAGAAATCAGTTCACGCCATTCTGGAAACAATTCGATGGCTAGCGCTTGCATGGTTTCCAGCGCTGGTCGTGAGCGTCGTTGACCTGATTGGCGAGTCTCGATTCGGTGGGCTGGTAGCCCAAGAGAGGCGGCGTTGAGATAAGCCACTCGGTCCGGAACTACTGTGTCTAGGACTGAGATGTTGGGGGCACCAGTGAAGGCGTCATGTAAGCCACGGATGATCATTCGCGTGTCTACTCGGATGCTATTTACCTGGTTCAGTAGCAGTCGTAACGGTGGCAGCGTGATACCCAGGTGGCGAAATGGTTCGAGTTCACCGAACAGCCTCAAAGTGCCGCGACGCAGTTCGCGGGCGGCTAGCATTTCCGGTGTGATGGGGGAGAGGGCAGTATCGCAGGCGAGGATGGCCATCTCCAGCAGCACGCTGCGTGCGCCTTGGGTGTCGATCAAAAGCAGGTCATAACGGGGGCGGAAATCGTCGAGCAGATTGCGCAGCCGTAATCGCCCGTCAGGGGCGTGCAGCAGTAATGTACTTAACTGTCCCTGAGCGTCGTTGGAGATGATCAGATCAAGCCCTACGATTATGGTCTTGGAAACGATTTGTGCAGGCGTTGTTAAGTTGAGGGCAATGAGCTCGTACGCGCCAGCTACAGCTTTTTGGCTCAAGACGTAATAGCTAGAGAGGGTGGGTTGGCTATCCAGATCGAGCAGTAGGACGCGTAGACCAGCATCCGCCAGCAGACCGCCGAGGTTGGCGGCTAGTGTGGTTTTGCCTACTCCACCTTTAGTGGAAACCACCGATACCACGCGCATAGCATCAGCCCCGCTGCGCCAAACGCTCGGTAACCCACCGTTCGATCTCCAGCGAGTCCCAGCCCACAGCACGCAATCCAATGCGCTTGGCTTGAGGGAATTTGCCTTCCTTCATCAGGTTATAAATATGCGCACGTTTGAAGCCGGTTTTTCGCTCCACCTCGTCACGCCGCATGATGTGGCGTTCGACCTGTGGTTGAGCTTCTTCAACGAAGGATGAGGATTGGCTAGACATGCTGGTCGCTCCTGGCGTCGGTTGGCGCATCTGGGAAGTGACCTGAATTCAATATCAGAAAATGAGACTAGTCATTGCAATGCAATTGACGGTATTGCAATGCAATCCTTACCGCCTGGCTTGGGCAAGACTACGTCGACCAGCCGCAAATTTTTCATCCAATGAACGTTTACCTAGCCCAGGAACCTCTCCGTAGTGCGCGGTTATAGAGTCGACGATTGAGGCTTGGCTGTTGAATATCGAATGACGTCTTCCGGCTTCGGAGGAGCCGAGCATGGTTTCGACTAGCGCTCCAATGATGTTGAGGAAGCTGGCTTTGCTCTGCTCGCTCACGTCTTTTTTATTCTCGGCAAGCGAGCGAAGGCTTTCGCGCTCCAGTCCAGCGGCGGTTAGTTCGTCAATCAACTCCTGAAGCCTCGCTTCGGCTGCTTTCAACTGTACCTGAAGAGCTTCCCTATCCGCCTGGAGGATAAGGTAGGTGTCATAACGGACAGCTTCGTCAGGGGCGGTTGGATGAAAAAGGAAAGACGGCCGCTGATCTGGGTATCGATGAAGTACCCATGACTTTAAATCCGAATGTCGGATGGTCAGCAGCTTGAAGTCAACAGGTGTTCCTGGCGGAACGGTGGTGCCTAAAGCACCGTAGCGCAGGTCCTGATTTCGTATGGCATCCAGGATTATTTCTAACTTCTTGTAAAGGAATGGCCATTGTGGGAAGGCTGTGATGAGACGCTCAGGGCTATCCCAAGCTAACTCGAGAATCTTGGCTTCGTAATCTATCAAGCCACACCAGCGTATGGCCGCTTCGATGGGTCTATAGAAGAGCTTTTCATAGGAGTTAAAACTATTAGATCCGTACATAGAGGTAGCTTCCTATTAAAGGGCAGACCCGCTAGGTACTGTCGAAAAATCTAATATCGTGACCTAGGCTTCCGTGCGGTTGCTGTCCTGTGTTTTTCTGATTGTTTGCAAGTTTCTTATATCCTGCCTGGCTGATAAGTCGGAGAGATTGGACCGTCGCAGGGGGCTACACGCGTTGTAAGTATCGGGTTACTGCGGAGTTTAACCCTGTCAGTTTGAACAGCTATTTGGGCATGACGCTCATTACAATTTCTCGTAAACGGATATAACGTGGATTTTTGAGCGATATAGTGCCCGCCTTCGAATCCGAACATCTAAGCCAGAAAAAAACGGCCGGTTAAGGCCGTAAGTGGGATAAGCAGGTGGAGCGGCGGCGCGTTATCAACCACACCGGAACGCTGCTGGACGCCCGGCGAGGAGAAACGTGAATTTCCTCGAATGGCCAAGTTCGTGACTATCCTACAAATTAGTCACGAGTTGTCAACCGTCTTTCCGTTCGCCATTCCCCTGGTTGCACATTTCCAATGTTGTCGAAAAAGCTCCAAAACTCAGTTTCACCCTCATTTGCGGGGCCTTGTCCCATGTCATGACTAATGACGATAAACATCACATGTCAATATGACTCTGTGTTGAGAGTTCACCATGAGTCAGCATCGCAGCAGGTTTCCGGTTTTCTTCTGGTCAGGTCTTCACCCATCCATTGTGCGCCGTCCGTCAGTTTCGGCTTTGCCGAGGGCGCCGCCTGCATGCTGTTTCGGGAGATCATTCAGGAGTCGGCGTGAGCGTCAAAAGCGTACCTCCCTGCCGAGCTGAAGCGTAGGCCGCGTCCATGACCTGCATGATTGCCTCGGCGTCGCGTAACGATGCGATTGGCTTGGCCCCATTCCGACACTCAGCAAGTACTTGCTTGACGAACAGAGGGTAATAGACGTCAGTGTCCAGCTGCAGTCGGCGGCTTCGAGTACCGGCGGAAAGGTTCTGTCGATCCCTTATTTCGATTCGGTCAGGACCGGATTTGGCGTACATGTGATCGGATGAAAGGGTGAAGGAGAACTCTCGTTGTTCGTCGGCGGTACTGGGGAAACTGTATCCCGTTTCCACAACGCCGATCACGCCATCTTCAGTCTGCAGGGTCAATAACGAATAGTCTTCGACGGCACCGCGATGCGTCAGTGAGTTCATGACGGCTGATACTCGCGAGACCTCCTTACCAGTCAATAGCCTGAAGAGATCGATGAAGTGTGTAGCCACGTTGATCGTTGATCCGCCTCCTGAAAAAGCGGGATCGATGGCCCAGCCTGAGCCTGCCGTTTCATAACGAGCGGGCGGACCTACGATGAAACGGAAGGACATGTAGTTGAAGTCTGTGGCCAAGCGTCCCTCAGCATCTTGCAGAGCACTCAGCAGTTCACTCATGCGGAAGATCAGCGGTACAGCGCAGTAGAGATTGGCTTGCTCGGCCAGCTCACATAGCCGGGTGACCTGCGCCATGTTGATGCCGCAGGGTTTCTCCAGGGCAAAGGGGATGTTTCGTGCGATCACGGCCTCTGCCAGCGACGGCATTTGCGAATGCCTGCCGAACACGAAAGCAAAATCGAGCTCTTCGCGCTCAAGCAACTCATAGGATGAGCTATACAAAGGACATTTGAATCGCTCGGCAATGGCCTCGCCTTTCACGTGCTCCGAATCCGATACGGCCACCACTTGGACCCCAGGGGTCTCAAGAGCATTCAGATACAGCGGGACATGCCAATGGCCGACCTCCAGTAACGCGACTTTCATATGTACTCACTCCTGGCGCGGTGCCGTTACGTTATCGGGGTGGTAATCGAACCCAAGGAAGCGCAGTGCAAGCAACGCCTGACCTTTGTGCATGGGGCCACCGTCCTGGGTATGGCACCCTCGTTTACGCGCAGCCTCGCAAAGCGGTGTCGAGTCCGGCGAGTTGATGATGTCCACGACGAGGGTGCCGGGCTGGAGCCGCTCGGGGTCCACAGGCATCGGATCATTCCTGTTCATACCAAGCGGCGTGGCATTGATTACGACTTCATAGCCGTGTGGGTCGGGTGGACCGAAATGCGTGATGCAACCTGTTTCGGCAGCAACGGATTTCGCCAGCTCCTCGGCGCGGTGTTCGTCGACATCGGAGACAGTGAGCGATTGCGCGCCCGCCGACGCGACGGCAAATGCGATCGCTCTGCCTGCGCCTCCAGCACCGACCAAAAGAACGTTTTTGTTCGCTGGATGGTAGCCTTCCCATTGCATGCCAAGCACGCAGCCGAGGCCATCGAATACGGCGCCGACCCAGCGTCCGTCCGCCTCGCAACGGATGACATTGATTGCACCGACTTGACGTGCAGTCGGATGAAGTTCGTCGACAACAGCCAGCATCCTTTGCTTGTGAGGCATGGTGACCAGGATGCCGGCAAGATTGTTCAGCGCTCTGGCACCCTTCACGAACGCGGGCAGATCATCAGCCTTGACCGCTAATGGAATACAAACCGCGTCTGCCTGCTGTTCCATGAAGAGTCGGTTGAATAATTGCGGAGACTTGGCAGCCGTCAGCGGATGGCCGACCAATCCATAAAGCCGAGTTGTTCCTGTGATATGTGAGGCCATGGTTGCCTGATATTTGATGTTGACGGGAAGAGGCGTCCCGGCGGCTGCTTGGGCCATGCACAGCGTCGAGGGCTATGCATTGGCAGTGCCTGCCGCATGATGGTGCTCTGCCCGCCGGGCCTATGTGGGTCGCGAAAACCTAATGGTCGCACCAGTGTGATCATCGAAAGTTGTTACGAGCGCAGTTGGCTAGCCAGATCCTTCGGTGCATCTGCCTGAGTTGTGCCCTGCATCGCTTCGTCCCGCATACGATCGTATTCTTCTTTGGCCATAGGCACTGCGTTGCGCTTGCCGAGATCTTCAAGGCGAATCCGGTAGGTTTCACGCGTAGTGAACGCCGCGATTGCAGCGATTGCACAGATACCTAATGTAAGAGAACCGATTTTCAGTGGGATATTCTCGGAGCCGGGAGGCGCGACAGTGACGAAAATTGCTGGGAGAAACGCGGTCATCGCGGTCCCGATGTTCTGTCCGATGGCCATGCCGGTCACACGCACCCGCGTGCGGAACAATTCGGGAAATAGGCTCGGGAATACACCGTTGAACCCCTGATAAGCGACGCCCCACATGAGTACGGAGAGTACCAGCGAGAGCCACAGGTTGTGGACGCTGATAGCGTACAGGTACGCGTACGAAAGCAGTCCTGCGCAGAGAACGCCAATTATGACGGGGGGCCTGCGCCCGATCTTGTCCGAGAGGTTACCGACGAAGGGGATCAGGATCACCGCGCACATGTTGCCCAACAGCGGAATCCACAAATAGATGCCAGCAGGGAATCCGATTCCATAGGCCGGTTGAACCGCATAGGTAGCGCCGAATACCGAGGCGACGATGGCGATCACCGCGGCAAGTGCCATGCAGATCACACGCAAGAGATCACCCCAGCTCTGCCGGATGACTTCAACAACCGGCAGAACAGAAGCTTCTTCGCCTAGCTTTTTTTGCTCGGCAAATGCCGGCGTCTCATCCACCTGGCGACGAATGACGTAGCCCATGATGACTACGACGACACTGAGCAGGAACGGAACCCGCCAGCCCCAGGAATTGAACTGATCTGCTGGCATAAAATGAGCGAGAGGCAAGAAGACGGCTGCCGCGAGTAACTGCCCGGCCTGGACCCCTTGAAGGGTAAAGCTCGCGAAGTAACCACGACGACCGGATGGCGCGTGTTCAAGAATCATGGAGCTGGCGCAGGAGATCTCCCCCGCCACCGCAAACCCCTGAATCAAGCGCATCGTCACCAGCAGCATCGGTGCCCAGATCCCTATCTGTTGGTACGTCGGCAGAAGTCCGATGCACATCGTCGAGAAGCCCATCAGGAACATGCAGTAGACCAGGACCTTTTTACGGCCGTGGCGATCACCCAAATGCCCCAGGACAACGGCGCCTATCGGCCGGGCGATATAGCCCACACCAAAGCTGGCCAGAGAGGCGATGATGCCGACCGCAGGGTTGTCAGATGGAAAGAAGAGCTGTGGAAACAGCAAGGCCGCCGCAGTCGCGTAAATAAAGAAGTCGTAATACTCCAGTGCCGAGCCGATCCAACCGCTGGCTGCGGCTTTCTTTGACTGGCCTTTGGAATGAGCGTCGATCGGAATGCTCTGCTTCATGACGTGTCTCCGGTTTCTCAATTGTTGTTATTGTAACTTCGTTCCATCAGTAATTCTGTTACGCGGTTTGCCGCCCTGTCAAGGAAGTTGTTCCTTGGTCGATGAAGGGAACGCAGGTTATTGGTGATGTGTGAAGGGCGTCCTCGCTAAGCCGAGCGGGCACCCTAAAGCCCGCTCGTGCAATTGAGCGAACAGGGTGAAAAAGAAGCGGGGTGACCTTGAGGCGGGCTAGTCCGCGCGTCTTCATCAGTCCCTCTACATCGCGTGTTGCACGCTTGCCAACCTACAAGCTGTCTCGCGAGGGGCAACCGTCGACGAGCCTCGAAATGTTCAACGGATTGGCATTCTTGAGCGCATCGGGAAGCAATGCATCAGGGTAGTTCTGGAAGCAGACCGGCCTCAGGAAGCGGTCGATGGCCAAGGTCCCGACCGAGGTGCCGCGACTGTCGGAAGTCGCAGGATAAGGGCCGCCGTGCACCATTGAATCACAGACCTCGACACCCGTTGGGTAGCCATTGATGAGGATGCGACCTACCTTCACCTCCAACAAAGCAGTCAACTCTAAGAATTGCGTAAGGTCTTCTGGCTCACCGATCAAGGTTGCGGTCAATTGCCCATGAAGGGCACTGATGGCAGCGTTGAGTTGGGCCTGGTCATTGACTTCGATGAAGATAGACGTGGGGCCGAAGACTTCTTCTTGAAGAGCCTTGTCGCCGTTAAGTAGCAACTCTACGTCGGCCTTGAACAACTGTGGTTGGGCCTGGTGCCCCTGTTGGGTGCTGCCAGCGAGGTGCGCGATGCCGGGGTGCGCATGCAGGTTCTGCAAGCCAGCCACGTAGCTGCGCAGGGTGCCAGCATTGAGCATTGTCTGTGCCGGTTGGTCGTTCACCAACGCTGCCACTCTTTCCTGAAAAGCACTGAATGCATCCGAGCGAATGCCAACCACCAGGCCGGGATTGGTGCAGAACTGGCCACAACCTTGAACCACCGAGGCGGCAAGATCGTGAGCGATGCTATCAGCTCGACGCGACAGCGCCTGAGGCAGGATCACTACCGGGTTGATGCTCGACATCTCGGCGAAGACTGGAATGGGCTCGGGGCGAGCGGCGGCCATGTCGCACAATGCTCGACCGCCTTTGAGCGAACCGGTGAAACCAACACCCTTGATGAGCGGGTGTTTTACCAAGGCTTCGCCTACGCCACTGCCATAAATCATGTTGAAGACACCGGCAGGCACGCCGCTACGCTCGGCCGCCCGGATAATCGCGTTGGCGACCTGTTCTGCAGTCGCCATGTGGCCGCTGTGGGCTTTGAATATCACCGGACAACCCGCCGCGAGCGCAGAGGCGGTATCGCCGCCGGCCGTGGAGAAGGCCAGCGGAAAATTACTGGCACCAAACACCGCAACCGGACCGACGGCGGTGCGGTACTGGCGAAGGTCAGGGCGCGGCAACGGCTTGCGAAGGGGTAATGCCTGGTCGATGCGAGCGCCATAGAAATCACCGCGCCGCAGTACGTTTGCAAACAAGCGCATTTGACCGCTGGTGCGTGCACGTTCGCCCTGGATACGCGCTACAGGCAATGCGGTTTCACGGCATACCAGGGCAATGAACTCCTCGTCCAAAGCCTCCAGCTCTTCAGCAATGGCATCGAGAAATTCAGCCCGTTTGCTCGCGCTCAGACTGCGGTAGCTGGCGAAGGCGTTGTTGGCTGCATGGGCAGCGTCCTCGATTTCTTGCGCTGTCGCCTGGTGGAACGCATAGGGTAAGGTTTCCCCCGTGCTGGCATCCACGCTCTTGACGATGATGGTGCCCGCGGCGCTGCGATGACCGCCGATAAAGTTCTGGCCGGTGATGAGAGGCATGGTTGTCTCCAGATTGAAGGTGTAAGCGATAGCTGGGCAAGGCGTTCCCAGGACTGAAACTCAGGTGACGGCGCCGATCTGCCAAGGCACGAACTCATTTTGTCCGTATCCGTGTTGTTCGCTCATGCTGCGTTCGCCCGAGGCAATGCGCAGCATGGTTTCAAAGATCACTGCACCGCACGCTTCGATGGTCAACGTGTCTTCGGCTATTTCGCCGCAGTTGATGTCCATGTCTTCTCGCTGACGAGCCCACAAGGCGCTATTGGTTGCCAGCTTGATTGATGGGGCAGGGGCACAGCCATAGGCCGATCCGCGCCCGGTGGTAAACGCAATCAGGTTGGCACCGCCAGCGACCTGGCCGGTTGCGGAGACGGGGTCATAGCCAGGGGTGTCCATGAAAACCAGCCCGTTGGACGTGATGGTCTGAGCGTATTCGTAGACATCCATCAGGTTGCTCGAGCCAGCCTTTGCCACAGCGCCCAGGGACTTTTCCAGAATGGTGGTCAAGCCACCGGCCTTGTTGCCGGCAGAGGGGTTATTGTTCAACTCGGCCCCCATACGCTCGCAGTAGCTTTCCCACCAATGAATTCGAGCGATCAGTTTTTCGCCTACTTCACGGCTGACAGCCCGCCGCGTCAGCAAGTGTTCGGCACCGTATATTTCCGGGGTTTCGGAAAGAATCGCGGTACCGCCGCAGGCGACCAGGCGGTCTACCGCATTGCCCAACGCAGGGTTGGCAGTGATACCGGAGTAGCCATCCGAGCCACCGCACTGGAGCCCGACGGTCAGATGGCGGGCGCTGACCGGTTCGCGCTGAATCTGATTGGCTTCGCCAAGCAATTCCTTCACCTGGCCAATGCCACTGGCGATGGCCTTGGACGTACCGCCACTGTCCTGAATGTTGAACGTGCGCAGCGTATGACTGCGGGTTAACCCTTGGGTCGTGAGTAATGAGTCGATTTGATTCGTCTCGCAGCCCAACCCAATCACCAGTACGGCCGCAAAGTTGGGATGGGTTGCATATCCGGCAAGCGTCCGGCGCAACATGCTCAGACCATCACCTGCAGGGTCGACGGCGCAGCCGGCGGAATGCGTCAGAGCAACCACACCGTCGACGTTTGGACACGCTTGCAGTGCAGCGGGATTGATGTCCCGACGAAAATGGTCTGCGATGGCCCGGGCGACTGTGGCAGAGCAATTCACTGACGTAAGAATGCCGATGTAGTTGCGCGTCGCGACGCGTCCATCCGCGCGCACGATCCCCATGAACGACGGGGCTTCACTCGGTTTGACGTTGGGCTTGGCATCGACGCTGAAAGCATAATCTCGAGTGAATTCCCCCATGGCCAGGTTGTGCACATGGATATGCTCGCCGGCTTCTATGTCGACCACCGCAAAACCAATGATTTGCCCATAGCGCCTGACCGGTTGACCGGCTTCGATACGCCGGGAGGCCACTTTATGGCCCGGCACAATCGCCTGCCGGACGGTCACGCCTTCCTGCTCGAGAATTTCGCCAGCGAGTAGCGGTCGGCGTGCGATCAGCACATCGTCCAGTGGGTTCAAACGCAGCACAGCTGCTGCGCCGGTTTTCATGATCAGTTCCATCGCATCCTCACGGGCTGCTGGGTGGTGCGCGGTCACTCATGGCGCCGCACTTTTGTGCCGGCACTATAGGATTCATAGAAATGGCTGCCTAATGAGAGCTTTCGATTGCTCGATAACTTTGCCTCATCGACTTTTACGGGGCTCGCTGCTGCGCCTCTTCTCTGGAGCCGTTTGCCGCAATCTGGCGAACTCCAACAAGGTCGCAACAAACATCCGCGTTGGCTCTGACAGGGGCTCATCCTTGCGAGTGATAACCCCGTAATCCTGGGATTCAACTTTGAAGGGTGTGTTGAGGATTTGAAGCTGCCCATTTTGCAGTTGTGACTGGACCATGGACTCGGGGAGCATGGCGAGCATTGGCCCGGATTGAAGCAACTGCAGGAAGGTTTGCATCGAAATGGTCTCCACCGTGTTGGTCGGCGGGGCGATCTTGAACGTCCTGAACGCGCGCTCCATGCGTTGTCGGATCGGCGTATTAAACGGATACATGACCCATGGCCATTCGCTGAGTGCTTCGATGGGGACCGCTTCAAGTTGGCACAGAGGATGTGCACTGTTCACGACAAGGCAGAAGGGTTCAGGTCCCAGCGAGGTGAATTCGAAAGGCTGACAATCCTCATCCGTGAAGCGCGCGATGATCAAATCGAGTTTCTTTTGTTCGAGCATTTCCAGCAGGTGGTTGCTGGTTTGTTCGATCACCTCAATAGAGAGGAGGGGACGCTCACGTTTTATGCTGGCGATGGCTTCAGGCAGCACCACTGATGTTGCGGCGAAAATGGTGCCGATTTTTAAATGACCATGCCCGCCTTTTCGCAACTTGTTGACCTGGTCAACGAATGACTCCGTGTCTTCCAAGGTAATACGCGCATAACGGGCCACGAATTCCCCAAGTTCGGTAAGAACCAGGCTGCGCGTTTGACGCTCGAACAGCGGAAAGCCGAGAAGAACTTCCAGATCGCGCAGCAATTTACTGATGGCAGGCTGCGTAACATTCATATGTTCTGCAGTGGTGTGCATATTGCGGGTCTTGGCCAGGCTATTGACCAGTACCAAATGTTTGATCTTCAGCCAGCGGGAAACACTGGCAAAAGTGATTTGGTCGTTTTCCATCTGATAAGGCCTTGTCTGTCGATAACAAAACAGCATTGATTAGTGAGATTCTTTCATTGGGATTTACGGGGGCAGTCCATTAGTTTTACGGTTCTGATGGCCGACTGATCTGGAAGCTCTATGGCGAATGTGAAACTGACGCGCGAAAACACCCTGCCCATGGATGGCGTGGCCGGAACGCTGATCGGCCGTGCCTGGATCCCGGGGGCGATTGCCGGCCCTTCGCCGGTGGTGCTGCGCGATGACGGTGTGTTTGATCTTTCTGAAGTCTTTTCGACAATAAGCGAACTGCTGGAACACACCTCGCCGTTGTTGGCTGTTCGTCAGGCGGCTGGCAGGTACATCGGGACTGTCGAGCAATTGCTTGGGAACACCGGCAGCCATGCCGATCCCGGCAAGGCATCGCTGCTGCCCCCGGCAGATCTGCAAGTCATCAAGGCGGCCGGGGTGACGTTCGCCTCCAGCATGATTGAAAGGGTCATCGAGGAGCAGGCCCGAGGCGATGCCGCCAAAGCCGAAAGTGTTCGCCATCTGGTGCAAGAAGCCATAGGCGATAACTTGCGGGCCATCAAACCGGGTTCGCCAGAAGCGATGCGTCTTAAAACGGTGCTGATCAAGCAGGGTATGTGGTCGCAATACCTGGAGGTCGGTATCGGCCCGGATGCGGAGATTTTCACGAAGGCACCGGTTCTGTCCGCCGTGGGCAGCGGCAGCGAAATCGGCATCCATCACAAGTCCGAATGGAACAACCCAGAGCCGGAGATCGTGCTGGCGGTGAACAGTCGCGGCCAAGTGCATGGCGTCACCTTGGGCAATGACGTCAATCTGCGTGATTTCGAAGGCCGCAGCGCATTGCTGTTGAGCAAGGCCAAGGACAACAATGCGTCCTGTGCGATTGGCCCGTTCATTCGTCTGTTCGATGAAGCGTTTACCCTCGATGACGTGCGCAATTGCGTCGTGGATTTGCACGTCCGGGGCGATGACGGGTTCATCCTTAAAGGCAGCAGCTCCATGGCGCTGATCAGCCGTGACCCGTTGGATCTCGTGGCTCAGACGGTCGGCGGCGATCACCAATACCCCGATGGCTTCATGCTTTTTCTTGGGACCTTGTTCGCGCCTACCCAGGATCGTGCAGAGCCGGGAAGTGGCTTTACCCATAACCAGGGTGATGAGGTCAGCATAGGGAGCCCGTTGCTGGGCACGCTGCGCAACACCGTCACCTACAGCCATGAGGCCGCACCTTGGACGTTTGGCTTGCGAGCGTTGATGCACAATCTTGCTGCCCGCGGACTGCTTTAGGTAAGGCGCGGTGGTGAGAGGCATTGGGCGTTCTTCCGCGAAGATTGAACCTACACAGGCGTACGTCTATTGATAAAAAGCCGGACCTGAGGGTCCGGCCTTTAATATCTGTCGGGCGTGCCACGCTCTGAAGACCCGGCTGCGTGGCCGGGTCTGTCCCGAGAAAGCCAACCAGAGACAAGCGGTTTGACTTATCGGATGGCGCCTGCATACTATTGGAACGGTGTTCCATTACGAACAATGTTGCTCACATTCACCTCATTGTCAAAGATAAGTCGAGAAAAATATGAGAGTCGTCAAAGGTGCTGTCGACCGTTGCCTGGAGGCCATCGAGCTGCTGGCACGTGAAGCTCGCTGGATGCGGATGTCCGATATCGCAGCCGAGCTGGGCTTGGAAAAAGGGCCTGCCCATCGAGTGCTTGCTCAGTTAGTCGAGCAAGGGTGGGCAGAGCAGGATGAAGCTACCTCGCAATACCGCTTGACCCTTAAGCTGGCACTGCTGGGGCAGCGCTATTTACATGGGATTGGCTTGCCTGAATTGGTCCAACCGATCCTTGAGCAAGTGGCTGTTCAGTGCCAAGAGCTGGTGCGGCTGACGGTGGTCAACGAGGGCACGTTGTCCTGGTTGTCTTCGGCCCAAGGCGCCGCGCCGGGGCTCATGTATTCGCCGGCCGTGGATAAACCGATCAATCTCTACGCCACCGCCAATGGCAAGGTCTGGCTGGCCTCGATGCCGGATGAACTGGCCATTGAGCATGCGCTGCGCAGTGGGCTGGGGAAAGCTGACGCCGGGATGGGGCAGGGGCCGAAAGCGATCAACAGCATCGAAGGCTTGTTGGCCGAGCTGGCGCTGACTCGCAAGCGCGGGTATGGCCTGGTCATCGAAGAAGCCGAGGCGGGGGTCTGGGCGATTGCCGTACCGGTCAAGCTGATTCCGTCCGGTACTGTGGTCGGCACGATGAGCATCGCCGGCCCGGTCTTACGCATGCAGCCTGAGCGTTATGACGAATTGCATGCCTTGCTGGAAGATGCAGCCAACAAGCTGGGTACGGTTTGGCCGCGCCAGAACAGCGTGCATCCGGAGAGCGTATGAGCCAGCTCGCACCTGCATGGACCGAGGTAGGGTTGGGGCTGGAGGTCGCCGCTGCCGCTCTGGTCCGTGCACGGCTAGAGGGTGTTCGGCTGGCATCCTTGCCAGGCCCGAATCTGCCAAACAGCCTGGCACAAGGTTTTGCCATCCAGCAGCATGTAGGGCTATTGGCTGGAAAAACCGTAGGGGGATGGAAATGTGCGTTACCCCCGGCTGGCAAGTGGATCGTTGCTCCGATCTATAGCGACAGCATCGTAAAAGGCGAACGTTACCAAGTGGCTGCCGAGGCCGATAAGGCGCGCATCGAGCCCGAACTGGCGTGCGTCCTGGCCCAAGATTTGCCGGCACGTGTCGAGATTTATACCGCTGAACAGATCGCTGCAGCGATCAGTGACGTGCACTTGGCATTGGAAGTGATCGACTGCCGTTACACCGATCCACAGACACTGCCGTTCGAGCAATTGCTCGCCGACGGTCTATTCAATCACGGCCTGGTACTTGGGGCGTCAATCACGCTGTCGAACCCTGCCAGCATGCCCTCTGAACTGGATATCACCCTGAGCCATGCGAAGGCAGAGCCCCTGAATATCAAGGGCCGCCATCCGGACGGGGATCCGTTGTTGCCGATCGTATGGTTGGCCAACTTTCTGTCTACACAAGGGATAGGGCT
Organism: Pseudomonas sp. Z1-12; assembly: GCF_051132015.1. NCBI lineage: Bacteria > Pseudomonadati > Pseudomonadota > Gammaproteobacteria > Pseudomonadales > Pseudomonadaceae > Pseudomonas > Pseudomonas sp. Z1-12. The sequence goes on along the minus strand of NZ_CP071647.1, from coordinate 4,215,275 downwards.
GCAAGCAGGGCAGGTGATCATCACCGGGTCCTATGCAGGTGTTCTCGATGTGCCGGTTAATCAGCCACTGCATGTCCAGTTTGGCGAGGCCGGCTCATTGTCTGTCCATTTTTCAACGCTGGAGGAATAACAAATGCGCTTAGTTCGTTTTGGTTTACCGGGGCAGGAACAGCCGGGAATTTTGGATTCGCAAGGAATCGTGCGAGACCTTTCGGGCATTGTCGACGACATCGATGCGTCGGCCCTGAGCCCGACAGTGTTGGAAAAACTGCGTGCTGTTGTCGTTGAAAAGCTGCCAGTGGTTGCGCCTGGCACACGTCTGGGGCCATGTGTAGGCAGCGTACCTAATCTGATTTGCATCGGTCTGAACTACTCCGATCACGCGGCTGAAACGGATACACCTATCCCGAGCCAACCGGTGGTCTTCAACAAACACACCGCGTCCATCAGCGGACCTAATGACCCGGTTATTTTACCAACCGGGGCTCAGAAGCTGGATTGGGAAGTCGAACTGGCTATCGTCATCGGTACGCCTGCCTGGCAGATCGATGAGTCGCAGGCTCTGGATCACATCGCCGGTTATTGCTTGGCCAATGATGTTTCCGAGCGGGCTTATCAGCTGGAGTACGAAGGTCAGTGGACCAAGGGGAAAAGCGGTTTTTCTTTCGCCCCACTGGGGCCTTGGCTGGTTACCCGTGACGAAATTGCCGATCCACAGGCACTTGACCTCTGGCTCGACGTGAATGGCAAACGTCTGCAGACCGGCAATACCCGCACGATGATTTTCAGCGTGACACATATCGTCGCGTACCTCAGCCGCTTCATGCCGCTGATGCCGGGCGACGTCATCATTACCGGTACGCCACCCGGTGTGGGGCTCGGGCAAAAGCCGCCGGTATTCCTCAAGGCGGGTGACACCATGCGTGTCGGCGGCCAAGGGCTGGGTGAACAATTTCAGACCGTTGTTCCTTACGTTGCTGAAATGGGAGCTGCATGGGTCGCCGGTCGCCATCCCAATGTTGACTGACTATTGCTAGGGGAAAACGCTATGAGCTTTGCAGGAACAGGTGTAGTCGCGATCTGGCACGATCTTTTGCCCGAAGCGCGGGACGAGTTCTATGAGTGGCATAACCGTGAACACATGCCGGAGCGGGCTGGAATTCCTGGCTTTTTGCGGGGGCGCCGATACATTGCTTTGGATGCAGGGCCGACCTATTTCAACCTCTATGAGGCTGACACCGTGCAGGTGTTGGGTGGGCAGGATTATTTGTCGCGCCTCAACAGTCCGACGGCATGGACCCAACAGTCGGTACAGTCCTATCGCAACGTCGCGCGATCCATTTGCGCGGTCACTTACACCAGCGGTGTGGGGCAGGGCGCGTATCTGTTAACGGTCCGTTTCGATGTTGTCGAAGGGCGGCATAAACTGGTTTCAGACGCATTGCGCCAGAGCGTGCTTCCTCCGGTTGCTGATAAACAGGGTATTACCGGCGTGCATTTGTGCGTGGCTGATGAGGCCGTCAGCAAAGTTGAAACCGCAGAGAAAAAGGCCCGCGCCGAAGGCACCCAGATACCGGCCTGGATCGTCATGATCGAAGGTTGTGCGCCTGACTACGTCCGTGTCGCCGGCGAGTCTTTTGTGGCTGAGCTGCAAAGGCTGTTGGAGGGGCAATCGATGGGGCCGGAAACCACGCTTTATCAATTGGAATACACACGTTGCAAAACGCCGGGAAGTGCGGGTTGATCGCCGAGCGTTCGAGTACGTTTTAACTTTCAAGTCGTTGTTTTTGCGCAATTCCCCACGAGCGTGCCATTACGGGCATTGAATCAGGCTCGCGTCTGCGCACGCTCGGGTTTTGCTTAAGGCGATATTAAACAGTTATCAAGTTTTTCAATAAATGGCTGTTAAAAGACAGCAATGGATTGCCGCAGTTGCTCGATAGTCAACGCTTCGCGCACCTGTGAGCAAGTTGAATGACGAGCTAAAAACGCAATAAAAACAATAATAACTCTGAGAAAACATCATGCGCTACCCTATTAGTTCCCGCAGCGTACCTTCACATCAATCCCTGATCAGTCTGACTCTTGCGGTCTGCGCGGGTTCGTCAGCCGCTGTTCAAGCCGATCAAAATAGTGGCTTTGTCGATGGCGCTACGGCCACCCTCAATTTGCGCAACGCTTACATCAATCGCAACTTCACCAACCCGAACAACGTCCAAGGCAAAGCCGAAGAATGGACCCAGAGTTTCATCCTCGACGCCAAGTCTGGCTTCACCCAGGGGGTGGTCGGTTTCGGCGTGGACATCCTGGGCATGTATTCGGTCAAGCTCGACGGCGGCCGTGGTACAGCAGGTACACAACTGCTGCCGGTGCATGACGACGGTCGCCCCGCCGATGACTTCGGTCGCCTGGGTGTGGCCCTGAAGGCCAAGGTATCGAAGACTGAACTGAAGGTCGGCGAATGGATGCCAGCGCTGCCGATCCTGCGCTCCGACGACGGCCGCTCCCTGCCGCAAACCTTCCGTGGCGGCCAGGTGACCTCCACCGAAATCAACGGCCTGACCCTCTACGGCGGCCAGTTCCGTGGTAACAGCCCGCGCAACGACGCGAGCATGGAAGACATGTCCATGAACGGCCGTGGCGCGTTCACGTCTGACCGTTTCAATTTCGGTGGCGGCGAATACGCCTTCAACGAAAAACGCACCCAGGTCGGTGTGTGGTACGCGGAACTGTCCGACATCTACCAGCAGCAATATTTCAACCTGACCCACAGCCAGCCCATGGGCGACTGGACCCTGGGCGCCAACCTCGGTTATTTCACCGGCAAGGAAAACGGCAGTGCTTTGGCTGGCGATCTGGACAACAAGACCGCGTTCGCCATGCTCTCGGCCAAATACGGCGGCAACACCTTCTACGTCGGCCTGCAGAAAGTCGGTGGCGACGATGCCTGGATGCGCGTCAACGGCACCAGCGGCGGCACCCTGGCGAACGACAGCTACAACTCCAGCTACGACAACGCCAAGGAAAAATCCTGGCAGCTGCGCCACGACTTCAACTTCGCCGCCGTCGGCGTGCCGGGCCTGACCCTGATGAACCGCTACATCAGCGGTGACAACGTGCACACCGCCACGGTTGACGATGGCAAGGAGTGGGGCCGTGAAACCGAACTGGCCTACACCGTGCAGAGCGGTGCGCTGAAGAACCTCAACGTGAAATGGCGTAATGCGTCGATGCGTCGGGACTTCAGCACCAATGAGTTTGATGAAAACCGGATTTTCATTAATTACCCCATCTCGCTGCTATAAAAACGTCTTTCGATCGAACTCCTTGAATAAGTAGGCGGCGAGTTGGTGGCGTTCATATTACGGGCTTCTCAAACTCGGATTACGCCACGACTCGATCCGCGCTCTCGGCCCAGGGGATTACCGTACGCGCAGATGCTGAGGGCGCCAGGACGCTTGCTGTATCGAGACGGCTAATGTGCTAGGCGGAAAGTTCAAGCGACAGCGCTCCGAGGTTGTCGGTGAGCTGGGTCATTGAGCGTGGCCCGATGATCGGCACCGCCCCGTGGGTGCCTGCCCAGGCGATGGCGACCTGACCCGCACTGGCGCCGATCTCATTCGCGATGGCAATAACGGCGTCGAGGATTTGCGTACGCTGCGCCGAATTTTCCGGCTGGAACACCCGGCCGCCCAAACCTTCGGCGCGACCTTTCTCCCCTTGGCGGTACTTGCCCGTCAGCATGCCGCCGCCCAGCGGCGACCACGTGACGATACCAAGGCCCAGAGCGTGCGATGCAGGGAACAGGTCGGCTTCGGGTTCGCGATGAACCAGGCTGTGCTGGAACTGCGCAGCTGCGATGGGAACGGTGTGCGTGAGTTCGGCCAAGGTCACTGTATTTTATGATGTTCTCCGTTGATCGAGGCGCGAGAATATCGCCTGTTTGGGCGACGGCTGCGACGCCATGGGACACCAGTCGTGCCCATGGCGGCAGCCCATACCTTCGCCCTCCGTACAACGAAACAGGAAACGGAGGAACGGCAGTTAGCGTGGCGACTTCATCGCCGTCTAACCATACAGCCGCTGTTCAATTTCTTCGAGCGTGCTGCCTCGTGTCTCCGGCACCCACACCGCGACGAAGGTCAGGGACAGGAGGCCTGCTCCCACGAACACAAAGAAGGTTTGGCCGATCCCAATCGTCGCAACCAGGGATGGGAAGAACATGCCGATCATCACATTGGTCAACCAGAAGGCTGCGATCGCCATACCCATGCATCCGCCGCGGATGCGCATCGGGAAAATTTCCGCCAACAGTACCCAGAAAGCAGGTCCGATCAGCCCTTGCATGGAGGCAAGGAACATCGCCATGGCTCCGAGGATGAGCATGGCGCGGGTGACGGAGGGGTCGACAAAAACTGAAACCAGGCCAATCAACAGTAATGACAATGTGGTGCCCGTGAAGCCGAGCAGCATCATTGGGCGACGGCCGACGCGGTCCAGTAGAGCAATGCCCACGAACGTTGCGCCAATCGAGATGACGCCGTTAACGACGTTGGCGATCAGTGCGCTACGTTGTTCCAGGCCAGCTTCTGTGAGGATCTGCGTGCCGAAGTACATGATTGAATTGACTCCGGTCAACTGCGATGTAACAGCGATACCGATGCCAATCAAAAAGATTCGTCGCGCGCCTTTTTGAGACAGGTCGCGCCAGCCGCCTTTTTTGATGAAGCGTTCGTTGCTGATCTGTTGGGTGATGGCCTCCATTTCAGCCTTGGCGTAGTACTCTTCCCGTACTAGTTTCAGTACCTCCAGGCCCTCTCTGAAGCGGCCTTTGGTTGCCAGCCAGCGCGGGCTTTCCGGCATGTAAAGCATGCCCAACCAGAGGGCCACCGCTGGCAGGGTAGCCAAAGCCAGCATCCATCTCCAAACACCATCGAGATCGCTAAACAAATTGCCCAGTGTGGCGTTAGTGGTGAAGGCCAGGAATTGCCCGGTGACGATCATCAACTCGTTGCGGGTGATGATGCGACCACGGATGCTGGAGGGGGCCATCTCTGCAAGGTACGCCGGCACGACGACTGATGCGCCGCCCACCGCTAACCCCAGCGTGAAGCGGGCGGCCACCATCACGTTAAGGGTGGGGGCTAGCGCACAAGCCAAGGCGCCAAGAAAAAACACCACGGCGAGGAAAAGAATAATGCGGCGGCGCCCCTTGAGGTCTGATAAGCGACCGCTGAACAGCGCACCCATCATGGCGCCGATCAATAGAGCACTGGCGACCAAACCTTCGGTGAAGGGTGTCAGGCCCAGGTCATCTTTCATGTAGAGCAGGGCACCATTGATGACACCGGTATCGAAGCCGAATAGCAAGCCGCCAAACGTGGCAATCCAAGTGATTTTTTGCAGGTAGCGCTGTGCCTGGTGTTTTTCAGGACTCACATAGGAGGCTGAGGTGTCTGCCGTATTTCCGTAGGAATTAATTGTCATTGTGATATTCCTGACTGAAACTCATGGGGGATGCTCACTCGCCATCGCGGTCAGCGTTTTTAATAGCCAATTACATGGGGTTTTCTCGTGGTGCGATTCAGATGGGCTGGGGTTTGAAATCGCTGGTGGCAACCGGCATGACGCTCTGTAGCAGCCTCACGGACTTTTCCAAACCCTCAAGGCTGTTGAGTAAAACGTCCTCGTGCTCGATCGATAGCCAGCCGTCGTAGCCCGCCATTTTCAAGCGGTAGCAGAACTGCCGCCACCATTGCTCACCGTGGCCGAATCCAAGTGTGATGTAGGACCAGCTACGGGATGAGATGTCCATCAATGAGCCATTTTCCAGGAGTGAGTCCACGGCCTGGACTGGCGCATTAAGCAACGTGTCTTTGGCGTGCACATGGTAAATGGCATCGCCCAATGCCTCGGCGGCCACCAGCGGATCGGCGCCCATCCAGAACAGATGAGAGGGATCAAGGTTGGCGCCAATCACCGGTCCGATTGCATTGCGCAGCTTGAGAAGCGAGCGGACGTTGTAGACGCACTGATTGCCGTGCAATTCCAACGCGATACGCTCGACCCCGTTCTCCCGTGCCAGATCAGCTATCTCGCTCCAGAATGGCAGCAGGCGTTCTTCCCATTGATAGCGCAGCATTGTCTGGGTCTCGGGAGGCCATGAGGCAACCACCCAGTTCGGCATACTGTCGCCGGCCTGACCCTCAGGTAAGCCAGACATGGTGCAGACGGTCTTGACGCCCAACTCACCGGCCACCCGTATCGTGTCCTTGAGGCACTGGCCCTGTGCAGGCTGCGTGGGATGCAAAGGGTTGCCGTTGGCGTTCAGGGAAATAATTTCCAGGTTGTGCTCTTGGAAGCTGCGTTTGAGTGCCTGGCGTTCTTCGGTGCTGGTGAGCATCTGCGCCAAGTTAAAGTGGGGCGCGGTCGACCATCCGCCGGTGTTGATCTCCAGGCCCGACACGCCCAGCCGTTCAGCTTGCTTGAGCATTTCATGCAGGGGCAGATTACCGAGGCTATCGGTGACGAATCCCAGCTTCATGACGTAGCTCCTTCGTGCGGCCGATAGAGGGGCGGTGCTTGCAGCGTTGGCAAAACGACCCGGCGACGTTGGTTGAGTGCCTCGATGCCGGCTTGGGCGACAATGGCGGCGCAATAGCCGTCCCAGGCATTCGCGGCATGGACCGGGAACATACCTGTGTTGATGAACTCTACGAATGCTTTGTTCTGCAGGCGGTAGGCGTCGGCGAAACGCGGCCGCCAATCGGCAGCGTACCGTTCAAAACCCTGAAGATGGGTGTTGAAGCGAGCATGTACGGGGGTGGCCAGTTGCACGGAACCTTTCTCGCCCACCAGCTCGCCACGTACGTCGTACCCATAATGGGCGTTGTTGTTGATTTCGATGTTCACCAGGTGGCCCTCGCGGGTTTCCAGCACCATGAACACCGGAGCGCCGACGCCGTCCGTGGACGTGTGGGCGGGTTGGAACACTGATATGGCAAGGTATTCAGTGTCGAGAACGTGACGTGCTACATCGAATTCATGAGGCGCGGAGTTACTGATCGCCATTTGCCCGCTGAAGTTGGCGGGGGCTTCTACGTTACGGTGGAAGTTGTGCATCATCACCGCCCGACCTATCACGCCGTCGCTCAAGGCACTTTTCATTTCCCTGTACGAAGGGTCAAACCGGCGCATGAAGCCCAGCTGCACGAATTGGCGACCCTGGGATGCCTCTTTGTCGATGACGGCCAGGCACTGGTCCGGGCTTTGAGACAGCGGCTTTTCACACAGCGCGGGTTTCCCTGCCTCAATGGCTGCCAGGGTCAGGACCGCATGGGTTTCGTCCGGGCTGGCGATGATGATTGCATCGACATCGGACCTTGAAAGCGTGACCAGTGGGTCGGTGGAGACGTCGGCAGCGCCATAACGATCAGCTATCAGCTTCGCTCGTTCTGGCGAGGCGTCACACACCACATGCAACGTGGCTCCCGGAAGATCCTGGGCAATGATGCGGGCGTGATCTTCCCCCATGATACCCGCGCCAATAACGGCGATTCGTATGCTCATGTTCAACGACCTATCAATGGGCGAACGTCATTAACGCAGCGTCGGACCCGCGCGCGTGTTGACAGAGAAGGAGATGTACGTGGGCCATAAGCGGCGTAGCCGTGGCGGTCGAAACCAACCGATGAGGCGAGTGATTCATGGGAGCAATCCTGGCGGTTGTTGTGTTTGTTATGCCCCGATTATTGGCACCGAAAAAACAATCATCAAGAAGCGCCATAGGCCGTTTATGATGTAAAAAACCTCAAGTTGAAAATCCGGTTATGGTTACCTCTGGCTTGAAAATAGCCGTAAGGACTGTGTATATGGTGTAAAGAACATCAAGAAAGGGCGGGCTATATGACAACGCAAACATCGGCGCGCTTATGGAAGGGGCCCACTGTTCAACAGGTTGCCAAAGTGGCCAGGGTCGGGGCAGCGACCGTCGACCGTGTGCTGAACAACCGTCCCGGCGTACGAGAAAACACACGTCTGAAAGTGCTGGCGGCGCTGGATAAGCTAAAGAAGGATTTGGCTGACGGCATGGCAACGTTGCAGATCAAGCTATTTTGCGATTCGGGCGAAACCTTCAATGCGACGTTGGCCGAAGCCGAGGCGTTGGTGAACGCTTCGACACCTGGCGTCGTCGTGCATGGCTACTATGTACCGACTAACCAGGTCGATCCCGCCACTTTTGCTGATCAGGTTCAGGCTGAGGGCGCCTCAGCCGATGGTATGATCGTCGTATCGCGGGAGCATCCGGCAATCAACCGAGCGGTTCGCAAACTGTGCAGCCTGGGTATTCCAGTGGTGTGCCTCACCACCGACCTGCCTAACTCCGGGCGTAGTGCTTACGTCGGCAATGATCAATATGCGGCGGGCAGTGTTGCTGGGTTGCTGATCGGCAATGCGTTACCTAAAGCGCACGCGAAAATCCTGCTGGTGACCAGTGTGCCGTTTCGCTGTCAGCAAGAGCGGGAGATGGGGTTTCGCAGGGTGCTTCGCTCCGAGTTTCCGTATCTGAAAATCGACGAACGAGTGATGTCCGACGATCGCCCTCAGACCACGACTGAACAATTGACGCGTTATTTTTCCAAGCACGACTACCCGGCAGCCATCTACAACGTGGCCGGCGCCAATCGGGGCGTTGCTCAGGCAATCGAGACTATCGCGGCTGAAGATCGGCCTATTTTCGTCGGCCATGAGCTTACGGTTCATACGCGGGCGATGCTGGAATCCGGCGTCATGGATTATGTGATTTCTCATGATTTCGTTGGCGAGACTGCCGCAGCGGTGCGCTGGATACGAGGAACGATTGAGGGAGCGGCGAGCACGCCACCTTCAACACAGATCTTGATTCACACTCGATATAACTGTGGTGCGTAAGGCTACGTTGCGGTTGCTATTTTATTGTTTACTCTGATCATGGTTTTGAACGCAGCTCAGGAAGGACATCCAAGCGCTCGCTCGTTACTGGATCAGCGGCGGGCCATGTCCGCCAATAACCATTCACGAACACCTCGGCTTCCGAAACACAGACGCTGGTGCCGTAGTAAATGGCGGTTAACCGCGCCATCAAGGGCCGAACAAGTTGTGCCAGCCCATCAGCTTTGGGAATTCTCCGATGTCACAATCTGCAGCGGGATATGGACCCGGTGACGCATAGGATCGAACTGCTCGGCAGTCTGCAATTCCACCAGTAGGTCCACCAGGGCCGTGGCAGTCTGGCGCGGCTGAGAATCGATCACCACGTCGACCAAACCCTGGGCCAGGGCTCGGCGTGACAGCTCGGTGGACTCCTGCAAAATGCAACACAGCGCCGGGCGCTTGGGCAGTTGCGCCAAGGCGTTGATAATCCCGTCGCCACCGCCGCCTACCACGCACAACCCGCGCAAATCGTCATGCCGAACCAGCAGGTCGAGGGTTGCTTCTTCAGTGATGTCGCAGTTATCCAGATTGATCAGCGGCTCCAGCGGGCGCAACCCAGGTGCGTGTTCGGCCAAGTAACTGTGCAAGCCTTCGACCCGCTCCTGGTGGCCAAGAAAGCGATGGCCTCCGAGCAGAATGCCGATGCTGCCTTTGCGCGCGCCACAGGTGCGGGCCAGCAGCCACCCCATCGTGCGCCCGACTACCTGATTGTCCTGGCCGACATAGGGCTCGGCCGCCGCCTCATGAATGCCCGACAGCAATGCCACTGCGGGCACTCCGGCCTCGCGAATCTGGGCAAGGGTGGCGTTGATCAGCGGATGGGCGAAGCTGACCACCGCCAGGCCGTCGCATTGCACCGCCAACTGTTCGATCTGGGCAATGATGGCGCTGGGGGTGCGATCAAAAACGTATTCGAATTGGCAGGTCAGGTTGGCCCCGACCTGGCGCTGCGCGGCCTCGGTGATGGCTTGGGCCAGGTTGGCGTAGAACGCTTGGGCGGTGCCCAGCAGCAGGATGCCGAAACGGTACGTGGGGCGGCGTTCGAGAATGCGTTGGCCGATCAGCCGTGCGGCAAAATAGCCCACGGCTTCGGCGGCCTGGAGCACCTGTTCGGCAGTGGCTGGATTAACCGGGGCGCGAGCGTTGAGCACGCGGTCGACGGTGGCGACACTTAAGCCTGCGTGTTCGGCGACCGTGGCGATGGTAGGGCGTTTATTGTTACTCATGATGCACCTTCAAAGCGTCTTGATAGAAAACTATCAAGCCCCGCAGGAGCTGGATGATAGCTTGATAGGGAATGTATTCAAGGCCTTGAGGGGGCCTTTCACGCTCTCTATATTTTCTTACGCAAAGCACCTGACATCTCACGCTTGCGGAGAACAATAACAATGTCTCAAGACAACACCGCCTCTACTCGGGACTATCGCCTGACCGGCCCTGAAGCCGCCCGCGCGGCTGAAAAAGGCCTTGTATCGGCCAGTTGGTACCAGTCACCCATCTCCCGTCAACGCATGAAGCAACTGATGCAGCGCCGCGACGGCCCGGCCTTGCTCGACACCGCCATCTGGCTGCTGACCCTGCTGATCACCGGCTTCGGCGGCTACTGGTTCTGGGGTACTTGGGCTTGTGTGCCGTTTTTCCTTGCGTATGGCGTTCTGTACGCCACCGCCTCCAACCCGCGCTGGCATGAAACCGTTCACGGCACTGCCTTCAATACCCGCTGGATGAATGATGCGCTCTACCAGGTGGCGAGCTTCATGTGCATGTTCGAGCCCCATGTGTGGCGCTGGAGCCATGCTCGGCACCATACCGACACCATCGTCGTCGGCCGCGATCCGGAAATCGTCGAACCGCGTCCACCGAGCTTGTTCATGATGCTGCTGAGCCTGTTCCAGATCCCGTTGCTGCTGAAGACGATGGGAGGCGTGTGCCGGCACGCGGTCGGCAGAATGGGTGCCGAGGAACAGACGTTTATCCCTGAGTCCGAATGGTCCAAGGTGTTCCTGGCGGCCCGTATCTGGCTCGTGATTTACGCCGTTGTCTTTGGTGTGGCGCTTTACCTGCACAGCTGGTTGCCGCTGATGTATATCGGCCTGCCCATCCTGTATGGCGGCTGGTTGTCCTACCTGTTAGGCCTCACCCAACATGTGGGCTTGGCGGAGGACGTGCTGGACCACCGTAGCAACTGCCGCACCATATATATGAACCGGGTACTGCGCTTTCTGTACATGAACATGAATTATCACCTTGAGCACCACATGTACCCGATGGTGCCGTACCACGCCCTGGCGCAACTCCATGAAGAGATCCGCCACGACTGCCCGCCGCCTTACGCCAACATAGGCGAGGCCTTCAAGGAAATCATTCCGACCCTCTTGAAGCAGCGCAAGGATCCGACGTATTTCGTGCGACGCCCCGTCGGTAGCTCAAGGCCTGCCACCGACGCTCATCCACAGGCTGAAGCCACCCTGGGCTGACACCTTCCGGCTGTATCCCGAACAAGAGAAAACGCCATGAACGATCAATGGGTCGATGTATGCGCCGTGGGCGAAATCAATGAAGAAGACGTCATTCGCTTCGACCACGGTCCGCATACCTATGCCATCTACCGCTCTGCTGACAACGAGTTTTTCGCCACTGCTGGCCTGTGTACTCACGAGTCGATCCACCTGGCTGACGGCCTGGTGATGGACCATGTCATCGAGTGCCCCAAGCACAATGGGCGCTTTGACTATCGCACCGGCAGAGCCTTGGGGGCGCCAGTGTGCGTCAATCTCAAGACCTATCCGGTACGGGTCGACGCGGGACGGGTCCTGCTCGCCATTTCGGCTTGACCGCCAGGAGTGCACGCCATGAATGCGCCACTGATTATCGTCGGCGCCGGCCATGCCGGTGGCCGTGCCGCGCTGACCTTGCGCGAGCAGGGTTATACCGGTCGGCTGATCCTGATCGGCGATGAACGCCATTTGCCGTACGAGCGTCCTCCGCTGTCCAAGGGCTTGCTGCAGGGCACGATGGACCTGGACGATTGCAGCCTGTGGAGGGATAGCCAGCTCACTGGACTGAACATCGAACACCTGGCGGGCAACCCGGTAAAAAGCCTGGATCCGCAGCACCACCGCCTGCAATTGACCGACGGACGTTGGTTGCCCTACAGCCGATTACTGTTGGCGACCGGGGGCAGAGCGCGTCGCTTGTCCCTGGCGCCTGAACCTCTGGCCAACGTGCTTTACCTGCGCACCCATGACGAAGCCCTGGCCCTGCGCAGCGCATTGATACCCGGCACGCGCCTGGTGATCATCGGCGGTGGCTTTATCGGCCTCGAAGTCGCGGCAACGGCCCGGACCTTAGGCTGTCAGGTGACGTTGCTGGAAGCCGGGCCACGACTGGCCGGGCGAGTATTGCCTGAAGCTGTGTCCCAGGCCTTGTTGGAATTGCATCGGCAACAGGGCGTTGACGTGCGGCTGAACGTAGCGCTTGAAAGGGTACAAGGCATTGAACGCGCTGAGGCGGTGCAACTGGTGGACGGCCAGGTGCTGCCCTGTGACTGGGTGATGGTCGGTATCGGCATGCAACCCAACATCGAATTAGCCGCGGCGGCGGGGCTTGAAGTGGGCCAGGGGATTCGAGTCGATGCCCAGTTGCGCACCAGCGCGCCAGACATCTTTGCTGCCGGCGATGTGTGTGAGTTTCGCCTGCACGCCGACGCGTTATTCCAGCGCCAGGAAACCTGGCGCAATGCCGAGACCCAGGGCCGCCACGCGGCATTGAATCTGTTGGGCGGCGAGTTGCCGTTCGAGGGTGTTCCCGGCTTCTGGTCTGATCAGTACGACTGGGGCTTGCAGACAGTGGGCGTGATCTCACCGACGCCACCTTCGGCCGTTCGCGCCCTGGCAGGCGGTGGTCTGCTGCTGTTCTACCTGGACACCGAGCAACGTTTGCAAGGCGCCTGCGGTTGGGGGCAGGGCAACAGCGTTGCCAAGGACATCAAGTTGTGTGAACGGCTGATTGCCAACTTGACCCCACTCTCTGTGGACGCATTGGCCGACGCCGATGTGTCGCTCAAACATCTGCTAAGGCCCTGACATGCGTGAACTCCTGGTATTTCAGTCCCTGTGGGCCATGCAAGATCACCGTGGTCAATGCGATCTTTCCCTTGAGGCGCAGGTGGAGAAGATTGCCGCTGCTGGCTTCGATGGAATCACCGACCATTTCTGGATCGCGCCACAGGCCGAACGTCTGCATGCCGCTGCCAAGGCGCAAGGCCTGCAAATCGAAGGTCAACTGTTTCCCCGCACCGTGAGTGACTTGGCGCAAGCGCTTGAGGTTGTCTCCCGCTACGGCTGCCACCACCTCACGCTGCAAGCCGACGTCCGGCCGCGCACGCTGGCGCAGGCGGTCGCACTGATCGAAGGCTGGCAGCGTCTGGCCGAGCAGGTGGACTTTCCGATCCTGCTGGAAACCCACCGCTATCGTCTCACCAGTGACCTGTTGTTCACCCTCGATTTGCTCGCGCAGATGCCCGACCTCAAGTTGTTGGCTGATTTGTCCCATTACGTCGTGGGCCGCGAATTGCCTGAGTCGGCCGCGACCGAAGACGACGAACAGATTCACACCATCCTACGACACAGTTGGGGTTTTCATGGGCGGGTCGCTAATAGCGAGCAGGTCCAGGTGCCCTTGACCTTCGCCCAGCATCGCCCCTGGCTGGACCGGTTTCTGGGCTGGTGGCGTTACGGAATCAAGGATTGGCTGGCGCGACCGAACAAACCCGCGAGCCTGTCCTTCACCTGCGAACTTGGCCCGCCACCCTATGCGATCACGGGGAGTGATGGGCGCGATATAACGGATCGCTGGGGCGAGGCGCTGATGCTGAAGGAACTGATGCGTGGTGTTTGGGATGAGTGTCAGGCGGGGGACTGATCTAAGGCATGGAGGGTTGTGACGGTCTGTATCAGTGGATTAATAACGCAAACTCTTTAAATTTCAATGGGGCGGACACCGGATGCGAGTCTCGTTTCTCGCCCCAAGATTCAGAAAAGCCACTCAAATGAGTGGCTTTTTATACGACTGAAATCTATATGCTGGGGCGTGAGCCGTTAGCGTTTGTGGTCAATCATTGGGCAGATGCAGCTGCACTCCCACGGCGTCATGAGGAAGTCGGTCGACCTCAATTACATCGTCGGTAGCCACTAACACCGCTTTTGACCCGTTAAAGGCTTGGAAACGCAAACTGCGACGCCTCGTGGCTCGCGCGTTTGGGCCAACGTTGAGTGATTGCCTTGCGTTTGGTATAGAACCGTACGCCATCCGGTCCGTAGGCATGCAGGTCGCCGAACAGCGAGCGCTTCCAGCCGCCGAAGCTGTGATACGCCACCGGGACGGGCAGGGCGACGTTGACACCCACCATGCCGACTTCGATTACGTAGCAAAACAGCCGGACGGCTTCGCCGTCGCGGGTAAAGATGCAGGTACCGTTGCCGTATTCATGGTCGTTGATCAGGCGCATGGCCTCTTCAAGACTGTCCACTCGCACGATACACAGCACCGGACCGAAGATTTCTTCTTTATAGATAGTCTGCTCGGTAGTGACGTGGTCGAACAGACATCCGCCAATGAAGAAACCTTCTTCGTGGCCAGGTACTTTGAAATCCCGACCATCGACCAGCAGGCTCGCACCGGCCTCGATACCTGCGTTCACATAGCCGATGACTTTGTCCATGTGCGCGCGGGTGACAAGCGGGCCCATGTCCAATCCGCGCTCGGTGCCGGCACCGATCTTCAGTGCCTTGATCTGTGGCGTCAGCTTGGCGATCAGGGCGTCGGCCACTTGATCACCCACGCAAACGGCGACGGAGATGGCCATGCAGCGTTCCCCACAGGAACCGTATGCGGCGCCCATCAACGCGTTGACCGTGTTGTCGAGATCAGCGTCCGGCATGACCACGGCGTGGTTTTTCGCACCGCCCAGCGCCTGCACGCGTTTGCCGCGTCGGGTGCCTTCAGTGTAAATGTACTCAGCAATAGGCGTGGAGCCGACAAAGCTTAGCGCCTTGACTTCCGGTGCCTCGATCAGCGCGTCGACCGCAGTCTTATCGCCGTGCACGACGTTCAGAACGCCCTTGGGCAGGCCGGCATCGTGGAACAGTTGCGCAATCAATAGGGTTGAGCTCGGATCACGTTCCGATGGCTTGAGAATAAAGGTATTGCCGCAGGCGATCGCCAATGGATACATCCACAACGGGACCATGGCTGGGAAATTGAAGGGTGTAATGCCCGCTACCACGCCGATGGGCTGGAAGTCAGACCAGGCATCAATACTCGGTCCTGCGTTGCGGCTGAACTCGCCCTTGAGAATTTCAGGCGCGGCGCAGGCGTACTCGATGTTCTCTATCCCGCGCTTGAGTTCACCCGTTGCGTCCTCCAACGTCTTGCCATGTTCCTCACTGATCAGTTGAGCAATGTTGGCTTCATTGGCTTCCAGCAACTGCTTGAATCGGAACAGCACCTGCGCCCGTTTCGCCGGGGGCGTATTGCGCCAGGCAGGGAAGGCGGCCTGGGCGGCGTCGATTGCTTCTCGAACGGTTTCGATGCTGGCCAGGCCAACCTGGCGGATGACCTGGCCGGTGGATGGATTGAACACATCGGCCATACGGCCAGCGTGTACGGCCTGGCCGTTGATCAGGTGGTGAACGTTACTCATAAAAAACCTCATATCCAGGATCGTGCTTGAAGTTGCGGTTGCTCGACAGAGGCATCCAGTGTGAATCCCGTTGGAGCTGGCTGGCCAGGGAAGTCGTTTACTGCAGGACTTGGTGCATGGGGCCAATCCTACTGATGGAGATGACCTAGCTTGTGCTCTCTCAATAGGTGAGTTAAATCTATATCCACTTCACTTAAAATATTGTAAGGCTCACCTATGGCGAAGAAGTCTCCTTTGAGTCAGGTCAGTGATTTCGACCTGCGTTTACTACGGATTTTCAGAACGGTGGTGGAATGCGGGAGTTTCGCCGGCGCAGAAAGCGCCTTGGGCATCAGTCGCTCGGCCATCAGTCTGCACATGAGCGATCTGGAAAAACGTCTGGGCATGCGCCTGTGTCAACGGGGCCGTGCCGGCTTTGCCCTGACTGATGAAGGGCGTGAAGTGATGCGCGCCGGCGAGGCAGTGCTGGTCGCGATCGAAGGCTTCCGCAGCGAGGTCAACCAGATGCATCAGCAGCTTCGCGGCGACCTGAACATCGGCATCGTCAACAATCTGGTCACCCAACCCAAAATGCTCATTACGCAAGCCCTCAAGGCCGTGAGGTCCGAGGGGGCGGGGGTGCGCGTCAATCTGAGCATGAGCACGCCGGGGGAGATCGAGCGTGGCCTCCTCGATGGACGGCTGCACGTGGGTGCTGTTCCGCTGATCACGCCGCTGTCGGGGCTGGACTACAGTTTGCTGTACGAAGAACGTTCCAATCTCTACTGCAGTGTCGAGCACCCACTGTTTCAACGCGCTGGCGCTGTCAGCAACGAAGATTTAGCGAGCGCCGATGCCGTGGTGCCCAGCTATCGTATGACCGCCGAAGCCATAGGCTTGCATCAGATGCTCAACTTGGCCGCTTCCGCCACGGACCGCGAGGGCATTGCTTTTCTGATCCTCACCGGCAGCTACATCGGATTTCTGCCTGACCACTATGCCGCGAACTGGGTGGAAAAAGGGATGATGGTCGCCTTGAGCCCAGATCGCCTGTTCTTCGAAACCAAACTAGCCGTTGCGACCCGCAAAGGGCGTCGGCAAAACCTGATTCTTGAACGCTTCCTGGAAGCTCTTCAGCAGTCCCGTTAATTCCGCGCTGTACATCTCTCCCTCCCATCGCATCTGGCGAGCCCATCCATCGATGGCTCGCGTTGTCGTTTGTCGCCTTGGAAAAAGTTTTACAGGCCCTGTTGACACGAACTTTCACACGGTCCTAATCTGTATGCAGCACTGAGCACAACGTAATGCACATAAAAACATACAGCCACGATTCTCTTCTGCCTAAAACAAAAACCTTACGGAGAGCTTCAAAATGACTCGTTTTTTCCCTCGCTCCATCTTCAATGCAATGCTCGGCGTAACAGCGATGGGGGCCTTGCTTGCCCAAGCCCCGGTTCAGGCTGCCGAATCCCAGATATGGAAAGATGTGCAAAAAGCGGGAGTGCTGCGTTGTGGTGCGGCGGTCGCGGCGCCCTATGTGATGCGCGATGCCGCATCGTCCCAGTACAGTGGTTACTTCGTGGACCTGTGTCGCGACTTCGGCGAGAAGGTTCTCAAGGTCAAGGTCGAGTTTGTCGATACGGTCTGGGACAACCAGGTGGCAGGGTTGCAGAGTGGCAAATGGGACCTGTCCATGGCCTTGAATCAGACCCCTGAACGCGCCCTGGCGGTAGCGTTCACGGTACCGGCAACCGACTATCAGATCTCGCTGCTGATCAACAAGGACAACCCCAAGCTCGCCGGTGCGGGCACATCGATTGCTGACTACGATAAAGCCGGCGTGACCATTGCGGTGATGTCCGGTAGCGCAGCAGACAAGGCGGTCTCAGGCTTGGTCAAGCAAGCGACCATCGTGCGTTTGCCAGGCTCGGATGAAACCCGCCTGGCCCTGATGTCGCGCCGTGCGGATGTGCTGGCTGATGCCAGCGACACAAACCATCTGTTCGCCTTGGCCAACCCCGATTGGTCCAAGGAAGTCATGCCCAAGCCGGCGATTGCCAAGCAAGGGGTCTCCTTCGCTATTCGTCGCGATGTTTCGCCCGCTGACCTCCAAGTACTGAACATCTATCTCAGCCAGCGCCGCGAGGCGGGCGAGATCGATGCGCTGGTGGACAAGGCATCGGCGCAAGTCAACGCGGCTAACAAAGCTCAGTAACCCCCGCTCAGAATCCGAGGGCTGCCGGTTGCGGCAGCTCTCCTGGAGGCACTTCCAATGAATACTCCCCATTTGGTGGCGGCTCAGCCACAGCCGGTGCACGCTTGCGATGTGGCCTCTGTCGGCGACTTCATCCAGCTTCGCGGGGTCTGCAAGTCTTATGGCGAGCAGCTCGTGGTGATGGACAACCTCAACCTGGACATGCGTGCCGACGACAGGCTGGTGATCATCGGCCCGAGTGGCAGTGGCAAGAGTTCATTGCTGCGGGTGCTGATGGGGTTGGAGGGTATCCAGGGTGGAACCATCGATTTTCAGGGCAAGCCCTACATTTGTGGGAGCAAGCGCCAAGGCAAGCCATTGGATGCGGCCTTGCACACCCAGATTGGCATGGTGTTCCAGCATTACACCTTGTTTCCGCATCTTTCCGTATTGAGCAACCTGACCTTGGCGCCCATGAAGGTCCATGGCCTGTCCAAGGCACAAGCCACCGAGAAGGCCCGTGCCTATCTCGCTCGCCTCGGCCTGGAAAGCAAACTCAATGCGTATCCGAGCCAACTCTCTGGTGGACAGAAGCAGCGGGTGGCCATTGCCCGTGCCTTGATGCTCGAACCCAAGCTGATGCTGTTCGATGAAGTCACGTCGGCCCTCGATCCGGAAATGGTCATCGAAGTGCAGAACGTGATGCTGCAGCTGGCGGAGCAGAAGATGGCGATGATCATCGTGACCCACGACATGCATTTCGCCCGTCACATCGCGACGCGAGTGGTGTTCTGCGCCAACGGCAAGGTGGTTGAGCAAGGGCCGCCTGAACAGATCTTCACCCAGCCCAAAGAAGCCCGTACACGGGAATTCCTAGAAAAAGTCCTGCACCTGGACTGAGGGCTGACGCCATGAACTATCAATTCGATTTCCACTTCCTCAATGGCAGTTTCGATGCGCTGTGGGAAGGCTTGAAAGTCACTCTGCAGTTGGCGTTGGTTTCCAACCTCATTGGCATGGTGCTCGGTTTCGGTTTGTGTCTGTTGGCCATGAGCCGTTGGTTTTTTATCCGCTGGCCCGCTCAGTTGTTCATCGAGTTTTTCCGCTGCACGCCGGCCCTGCTGCAGATTGTCTGGTTTTTCTACTGCGTGCCGATGCTGTTCAACGTGTTCATCGACCCGGTTGCCATGGGCTTTCTGGCGTTGGGCCTGAATCTTACGGCGTTCAACGCCGAAGCTTACCGGGCCGGCGTTCAAGCGGTGCCCCGCGAGCATCTGGATGCCTGTGTGGCCCTGGGCTTGCGCCCGTTTCATCGGACATTTTACGTCGTGCTGCCCCAAGCCTTGCGCAGCGCGTTACCGGTACTGATGACCAACGGAATCGGCACTTTGCAGCAGAGCGCCCTGGTCGCCATCGTCGCGGTCTCGGACCTGATGTACGTAGGTAAGAGCCTGGCCACGGAGGCTTATCGTCCGCTGGAAACCTACACCCTGATCGCCTTGATCTACTTCGTGCTCTCACTGCCGATTGCCCAGTTGGTGCAATACATCGAGCGGCGGCAAGACACTGCGAACGCGCACTAAGGAGAACGTCATGACGCTTGATTTTTCCATCGTTCTTTCTTACTGGCATGTGCTGCTCAAGGGGCTCGCGCTGACGTTGGCTTTCACGATCAGCTGCGCGATCATCGGCAGCCTGGCTGGCTTTGTGCTCAGTCTGTTGCGCAATAGCCGGATCCGGTTGCTGACCCTGCCGACGACACTCTTCGTTGAGTTCTTCCGTGGCACACCGCTGATGATCCAGTTGTTTTGGATCTTCTTTTGCCTGCCGGTGGTGTTTGGCCTGGATATCCCCCCATATGCCTCGGTGCTGATCTCGCTGATCCTGTATATGGCGGCAATCACCTGCGAAACCTTCCGTGGCGCCCTGAAATCCATCGCCAGCGAACAACACGACGCCTGTACCGCCTTGGGATTGACCTCGCGGGTGAAGGTGGTTTACGTGATTTTCCCCCAGGCACTGCTGCGGGCTATCCCGCCGCTGTTGTCGAACGTGGTCAGTCTGTTCAAGGAGAGCGCACTGATCTCCTCGGTCGGCGTGGCGGACCTGATGTTCGTCGGCCAGAACATTTCCAACAGTACGGCCCGACCGGTCGAGTTCCTTTCAGCTGTTGCCGTCATCTATTTCCTCGTGGCCTTCCCACTGACGCGTCTGGTCGGTGTGGTCGAAGCCCGCATGCTCCGGCGTTATGCCTACTAACCCACTCTCTCCAGGAGAATTTCCATGCTTGAACTCAAAGGTATCCTGCCTGCCCTCGTTACACCTTTTGATAAAAACGGCGCGGTTGACCACACCATGCTTGCCGATATCATCGAGCATCAGCTCAAGGCAGGCGTCCATGGCTTCGTGCCGCTGGGCTCCACCGGCGAATACTACGCGCTGACGAACGAAGAGCGCCGCCAGATACTGGCTACCGTCAAGGAAGTGGTCGGCGACCGCGGCACCCTGATTGCCGGTGCCAATGGTTCCTGCACCCGTGAAGTGCTGGAGCAGGTCCAGCAGACCGTGGACGCTGGCTACAACAACCTGCTGATTGCCCCGCCATACTATGCGCTGCCTTCCCAGGAAGAGTTGCTCAGCCACTACAACACGATTCTTGAAGCGTTCCCGCAAATCAATGTGGTGCTTTACAACTACCCGGTCCGCACCAACGTGGAGGTCGGTTTCGGGGTGATGCAAGCACTCAAGGACCACCCGCGCGTTGTCGGTATCAAGGAAAGCAGTGGCAACCTGCTGCGCGGTATCGAGATCGGCGAGAACTACAAAGGCAAGATCCAATTGTCCTGTGGTTCCGACGATCAGGCCCTGGACTTTTTCATCTGGGGCGCGACCAGCTGGATCTGCGGCCCCGCCAACGTCTTCCCGGAAAAAGTCGTCGATTTCTATCAGAAGTTCAGCGCTGGCGACCTGGCCGGGGCACAGAACGTCATGCGCAATCTGTTCCCGATCATGTCCAATCTGGAAAGTGGCAAGTTCGTGCAGAAGGTCAAGTACGGTACCGAGCTGGCGGGCTTCCAGGCCGGCAATGCCCGTGCCCCACTGTTGCCGTTGACTGACGATGAAAAAGCCGAGTTCCGTAGGGTATTCGAAGCGGCCCAGCGTTAATACGTCATCGGTGCTGGCGCCGAACGCGCCAGTACCGGCGGCCGCAAGCAGCTTGCCAGCGCGACGCCCGAAGTCTATTGAAGGAGGGGCGGGAGGCTTTCCTGGCAAGTGCTGCAAAGGTTTTTGCGCTGGACGATGAGCTAACGATAGGTCGCATCAAGAGAGCGTCATATGAATTTTTCAGGAACGTCCATTCAACAACAGGCGGTTGTCATCGGCGGTGGCATCGTCGGCGTCTGCTGTGCTCTCTATCTGCAGCGCGAGGGGCATCAGGTGACCCTCGTGGACCCGGCTGCACCCGGGGACAGCACCGCCAAATGGAGCTGTGGCCAGATAGCGATCAGCGAAGTCATCCCGCTGTCCAAGCCTGGCATCCTTAAAAAAATCCCTGGCTGGCTGATGGATCAGAATGGGCCATTGGCCCTGCGTCCCAGCGCCTTGCCAGGCATTCTGCCCTGGTTCCTGCGTTTTCTGGCCTGTGCTCGTCATTCTCGAATCGTTGAGATCGCCAGCGAGATGGCCACGCTGACCGAACATGTCTATGACGATTACGCGCCGTTGTTGGAGGCCTGCGAAGACAAGGCCCTGCTCGGTCAACGCCCGGTCATCGAGGTGTTTGATTCGGCAGCCGGCGTGCCCCATGAACGTCCCCATCTTGAGTTGCGAAAGTCACTGGGTTTCCAGTCCCAAGAATTGGGCGCCGATGATATCGCTGACCTCGAGCCCACCCTGGCCGGAAAATTCAAGCACGGTCTGCTGTTTCCTGACTGGCGTGCCGTGAGCGATACAGAAGGTTTCATTGCCGCATTGACCCAAAGCTTCATTGAGCAGGGGGGCGTGCGTCTGCGCGATCAGGTCAAGCGCATCGATAACGTGGACGATCTGGCCACCGGCGTCACCTTGGCCGACGGTCGGCGTATTGCCGCTCAGCATGTGGTCGTAGCCGCGGGCACCGGTTCGCGGGAGTTTTTCAGCCAATTGGGACTGAACATTCCCTTGGCCGGCATTGCCGGCTACCAGGTGGTGCTGCCGGATTCGGGGGTGGAATTTCGCCATTCGGTGATCTATGCCGATGGCGGTTTCTGTTTCAGCCCCATGACGCGAGGGCTGCAAATTGGCGGCACCATCGAGTTCGCGGCGGCGGGGGCCGAACCCAACTTCAAGCGCGCCGATATCATTCTGGAGAAGGCCCGTCGCGTCCTGCCACAACTGCGTACCGAGAACCTGCAATACGGGGTCGGTTATCGGCCCTTCCTCCCGGACACCAAACCCATCATTGATCGCTCTGAACGGCTGACCAACGTTTACCTGGCGTTCGGGCACGGCCAGCTCGGCCTGACGTTGGGCGCCACCACCGGCCGTCTGATCGCCGACATGGCCGCGGGCAGGCCAACGGCACAAAACCTGAAGCCCTTCAGCGCCAATCGCTTCGCCCTTATTGGAGGACATGCATGAGTGCCTACAACCAGCTTTACATCAACGGTCAGTGGGTCACGCCGATCCGCAAGGGGACTTTCCAGACCTTCGACCCCAGCAATGAAGCGCTTATTGCCGAAGTCGCTGCTGCCACCGCCGAAGACATCGACCTGGCTGTCAAGGCCGCCCGGCAGGCCTTCGATTGGGGGCCGTGGGGGCAAACCAGCGGTGCCGAGCGTGCCGTTGTGTTGCGGCGTATCGCCGAGGGGGTTCGTGATCGCCAGCAGGCGTTGGCGGAACTGGAAGTACGCGACAATGGCAAGCCGTTACCCGAAGCACTCTGGGATATCGGTGATACCGCCGGTTGTTTCGATTTCTATGCGGACCTGGCCGAAGGCCTCGACGGCCATGCCGAGCAATCGGTGCCGCTCGCCGACGACCGCTTCAGCAGCGTGGCGCGCAAGGAAGCGATTGGCGTAGCCGGGGCGATCATTCCGTGGAACTTCCCGATGCTGATGGCCGCCTGGAAAGTCGCGCCGGCCCTCGCTGCCGGTTGCTGCATGGTGCTGAAACCTTCAGAACTGACGCCGCTCACCGCCTTGGAACTGGCGCGTATCGCCGACCAGGCCGGGCTGCCAGCCGGTGTATTGAACATTGTGCCGGGTTTAGGCCCGGACGCTGGAGCCCCCTTGGCCGAACACCCCGGGATCGACAAGCTGGCCTTTACCGGCAGCGTGCCCACCGGCAGCCGGATCATGCAAGCGGCGGCAAGGGACATCAAGAACATCAGCCTGGAACTGGGCGGTAAGTCGCCTTTCATCATCTTCGACGACAGTGATATCGAAACGGCTGTCGAGTGGATCATGTTTGGCATCTTCTGGAATCAGGGCCAGGTTTGCTCGGCAACCTCGCGCATCCTGGTGCAGCGCGACTTGTATGAGCCGCTGCTGCACCGTCTCAAGTCCGAAGCGGCGAAGATCACCATCGGTAATGGCTTGCGTGAAGGCGTATTGCTTGGCCCGCTGGTGAGCAAGGGGCAGTATGACAAGGTCCGCGAAGCCATTTCCCGCGGCAAGGAGGAGGGCGCGCGCCTGGTCTACGGTGGCGACCGGCCGGCTGGGTTCGACAAGGGTTTCTACCTGCGGCCGACCATCTTTGCTGACGTGGCTGAGGACAGCTGGATCTGGACCGAGGAAATATTCGGCCCGGTGGTGTGCTTGCGACCGTTCGACGATGAGCAAGAGGCCCTACGTTCGGCCAATGACTCGCGCTTCGGCCTGGCTGGCGCGGTGATGTCAAAGGATCTGGAGCGTGCCGAGCGGGTCGCCCGTAAGCTGCGTGCCGGTATCGTTTGGATCAACTGTTCGCAACCGACCTTCACCGAGGCGCCCTGGGGCGGCTACAAGCAGAGCGGCATCGGTCGCGAACTGGGGGAGTGGGGGTTGAACAACTATCTGGAAACCAAGCAGATCACCCGCTTCGACAGCGATCAGCCCTGGGGCTGGTACATCAAGTAAGGAGGCCGTCATGCGTTGGAAGAAAACACTGCAACTGGTGGATGTCCACTGCGAAGGTGAAATCGGCAAGGTCATTACCGGCGGGGTAGTGGGCATTCCCGGGGAAACCATGCTGGACAAGATGAACTACATCAACGAGGTGGACGACAGTTTGCGTCGCCTGGTGGTGCTGGAACCGCGTGGTTGCCTGCAGATGTCGGTCAACCTGCTGCTGCCTCCCACCCGACCTGAGGCCCATGCCGGTTTCATTGTGTTGCAGGCCGACAAGGCCCAC
Source organism: Pseudomonas sp. Z1-12 (assembly GCF_051132015.1). Classification (NCBI taxonomy): domain Bacteria; kingdom Pseudomonadati; phylum Pseudomonadota; class Gammaproteobacteria; order Pseudomonadales; family Pseudomonadaceae; genus Pseudomonas; species Pseudomonas sp. Z1-12. Next base: position 4,191,054 of record NZ_CP071647.1, on the reverse strand, counting down.
CCCATGTCCGGCAGCAACTGCATCTGTGTGGTCACCGCGCTGCTGGAGCTGGGCATGGTGCCCATGCAAGCGCCGGAAACCACCGTCGTGCTCGATACTCCCGCGGGGCTGGTCACGGCAAGGGCTCGTTGTGAAGACGGTCGTTGCCTGAGTGTTTCCCTGGACATGGTCCCGGCCTTTGTCGAGCATCTGGACGTGACGATCGAAACCGAGGCCTTCGGCCCTATCAAGGCCGATATCGCTTTTGGCGGCGTCTATTACGCGCTGATCGATGTCCATCAGGTCGGCTTGAGCATCGCGCCGGAACATGCCCGTGAACTGGCCAATGCCGGTGTGGCGCTCAAGGCGATCATCAACCGCCAGGTCAGCGTCCGTCATCCGTTATTCGATACCGTTAACGACGTCGCCTACGTGATGTTCCGCAATCGTCTGGACGCCAGCACGTACCAGACCTGCACCACCTTGCCGCCCGGGCGGGTGGATCGCTCGCCTTGCGGCACCGGCAGCTCGGCCAACCTCGCCACCCTGGCCGCACGAGGGCTGGTAGCCGTCGGTGATCAACTGACCTCACGCTCGACCATCAATGGCGAATTTCAGGTGCAACTGTTGGGGCTTACCGAGGTGGCGGGACGGCCGGCGGTGCTGCCACGAATAACCGGGCGAGCCTGGATATATGGCATTCAGCAACTGGGTGTCGACCCGGATGACCCACTGGCAGCGGGTTTCATGCTCAGCGATACCTGGGGACCGGCGTTCCCCGATAAGTGAGGCCTGACGATAAAAATAACGAGATCAATGTTATGGGCGTTGTAACGATCACACCAAAAACGGTTGATAAAGTACGGCGCCATGGCGGCCGTCATGTGTATGAAGAGTTGCGCAAGCAGATCTTGACGCTGCAGCTCAAGCCAGGTTCGCAACTCGACGAAGTTTCCTTGGCGACACACTTCGGAGTATCCCGCTCGCCCGTTCGTGATGCATTGGCACGCCTGATCAGCGAAGGTTTGGTAACGATCCTGCCGAACCGTACGACCTTGGTCACCCCCTTTGAGATCGAGGCGTTTCCCAAGTACATCGCGGCCCTCGACCTGACCCAACGTGCAGTGACCCGCCTGGCAGCGCTCAATCGCAGCGAGGCGGACCTGGCACGCATTCGTAAAGCCAACGACATCTATGTGCGAGCACTGGCGCAAGGCAGCTTTCAGGAAATGTCCGAAACCAATAAAGCCTTTCATCTGGAAATCGCCAAGGCGGGTCGCAATCATTACTTGACCCGTTACTACGAACGACTGTTAGGTGAAGGCCAGCGCCTGTTGCACCTGCACTTCGACTTCATTGTCAGCTCGCAGACCTTGACCAGTCCGGATCATGATCACGATCGGATCATCGAAGCTATTGCCTCGGGCCATGCGGATGCCGCAGAAGCCGCCTCGCAGGAGCACACATTGCTGTTTCGCGATCGTTTTCTGGATTACATGCGCCAAAACCTGACTAAGAATATCTCGATTCTTTGACGCGACCGGCATTGGGAAAGCGATCGGATCCGGAAGATAACCCCGACGATTCCCGTTGCCACTGGGGGAGGATTCGATAGGCAGTGCCGAGCCGGCTGCGTTACTCTTGCCAGTCTAATGACCTGCCATTTGATTGCGCGGGGCAGTATGCAGAGAGAGCTGATGAGTAGTGATAATGCAGTGCCGGAAAGCAACGGCCGTCGACATGGTGGGCGATACATCTATGATGAGTTGCGAAAGCAGATCCTGACGCTCAAGCTCAAGCCGGGCGCGCCTTTGGACGAAGTTTCCCTGGCAACGCAGTTTGGTCTGTCTCGCTCCCCTGTTCGAGATGCCTTGGCTCGCCTGGTTAGCGAAGGGTTGGTAACCATTCTCCCGAACCGCACCACGCTGGTGACACCGTTCGAGATCGAGGAGTTTCCCAACTATGTCTCGGCGCTGGATTTGATCCAGCGTGCAGTTTCCCGTCTGGCTGCGATACAGCGCACCGACGAAGATCTGCTGCAAATCCGCGCCACAGAGGACGCCTATATGGCGGCCATCGCCAAAGGCGACTTTCAATCCATGACAGAACTGAACAAAGCGCTGCACATGGACATTGCACGAGCCGCCAAGAACCCCTATCTCTCTGACTACTACGAAAAGCTGCTGGGGGAAGGCCAACGCCTGCTCCACCTGCAGTTCGATTACATTGTCCGCTCAGCCAGCACCAGCAGGCTCGGCCGTGACCACGAGGAGATAGTGGAGGCGATTGCCGCGAGAGACGCCGACGCGGCGGAGCAGGCGGCTCATGAACATACAATGCTGTTTCAGCGTAGGTTTTTGGATTTCATGCAGCAGAATCTCATCGCAAATATGTCTGTCGGCTAGGGGAACGATGGCCTCGCGCTTTTCGTGAATACGAAAGGCGCCAAGAGCTGGCACTTCCGCTTTTATGGGGCCGGCAAGCACCTCCGTATTGCTTTCGTTCCCCATGGCGCTCCCCTCAAACCAATCTATACGTCCAGATGAATGGAAGCCAGGTAGTGAAGGGTTATCTAAGATATGCGTCAGGACCCGAAGTCGCTAGAACGACCGGCCGAGGTGTTTGTGACCCGTAAGCCGCCTTCGCCTCGCCTGCTGAAGGAAGCGGCTATGCTGGTCCAGGCCCGCAAAGCAGTCCTGGAGAGTGGTGACTGGTTGACCGCCGCAGACATCGCGCAGGTGGCCCAATTGAGTACCCGCAATCCGAGTGCTCAGCCCAACAAGTGGAAAAAGCAAGGACAGATCTTTGCCATTAGTCACGGTGGGGTCGACTATTTCCCGGGTTACGGCTTGAACCCGGACGCGGGCTATCGGCCGTCCAAAGCAATGGCCAAAGTCATTGAAGCCTTCGCTGGCCATAAGGACGGCTGGGGTATGGCTTACTGGTTCCGCTCAGATAACAGTTTTCTGGGCGGCAAAAGGCCCCAGGACCTGTTGGCATCGGTGCCTGATCGGGTGATTGCTGCCGCACTGGATGAGATCCAGGGGATTGTCCATGGCTAAGCAGCGTACCGAGTCCAGTGAGGGTAGGGCGACGCCTCCCACGGATTTGGCGGCGTCCGTTACCCCAGCGCCTGTGGCTACGTTGCACGTCACTTTCACCATGATCGCCAAGGGCGACGTGCTCCACCGCGTGCATCAGGAAAAATATCAGCCAGATCAATTCAATCCCGGTGTGCACGGCAACGCCCGCTTCAGCCCGATCCAGGATGATCAGGGGCGGGCGATTCCCACCTTGTATGGCGGCACGACGGTTGAGTGCGCCTTGATGGAGACCGTCTTTCACGACGTTCCCCACACGGCTGGCTTCAAGAGCTTCGACAAAGCCGGATTCCTGGTGGTGCGCTCCACCCACGGGGGGCGTCACGCAGCTTGACTGGCGACTCGACTGTGTTCGACACGGTGCTCAATCTGGCAGAGCGGATTGGGGTCGTTATCATCGCGGGGAAAAACTGAGCCAAAATGACCGAACAGTGGCCCCTGGAATCAGCTCTCTGAGGCTGGAATTGCCATAAACACATATAAAAGCGCTCACTAGGAATTCGGCAGATTCCAGCGACAGCTTTGAAATGTAGAGCAGGCCTGTGTAGAGGTCTTGGTGTGATGACTGCTTTGAGTTGTTAGATGCGGTTCGCCGCTGACCGCTTTCGACCCAAAGGGGGCGGTCGCGGCCAAGAGTGATTGGTCAGCAACAAATAAATCTGAGAATCATCTGGCCGGTTATTGGTCTCGCCGCTTTCCGCCAAAGGCATTCAATGGGCGCTTTGGCCGCAGTTGGGTATGCATTATCTGCATCCCTATTCTGCGGCATAAGCGCTCACGACCGAGGCGGGCATTGGCTTACCTGGCAGCTTCAAGGCCGATGACCACACCTTCGTCAGCGGCAACGCGACCCTGGCAGATGTCAGGGTAAATCTCAGCCAGGCCGTCCAGCCCCTGCACTGTTCTGACCTTTAGCCATTGCCGACTCCAACTGGCCGAGGCCCTTAGAAACTGCTGGCTGCGCTCGGCAAAAACCTGCGGGCCCCAGTCCTTCATGCGTTGTTGAACGTGGCCAGGCGCAAAGAAGAATTCGCTGCGCTCCGAGCTGATGCCGGACTCGCTCTGGCTTTCATCCCAATGGGTCAGGCCCACGTTGATACAGTAAGCCAGGTTGTCGCCCAGATAATCATTCAGCGCCTTCAGCAATGCACCGTTGCCCGACATGTCAACAATGACGCTGGCAATACGGTTGTTGAGGGTGCTGAGCTGAGCGTAGTCGAGCACGTCGTCGTAGATGTCCAGCCGCTTCACCAGTGGCAGGTTGCGGGTGGAGGTGAGGGCGATGGTGGCAGGTGCCTCCTCGTCCTGCGCCAGCGCGTAGGCCAGGCCGGCGCTGGTTTTGCTTGACGCACAGAGGATGATGATCTGCTTGGCACCATACCAGCCTTTGGCCTTGAGCGCGTCCCATAGGCAGAAGGAGGTAATGTGCAGCGGCCAGAGCAACATGCGCTCGGATTCGGTAGCCGGGTCGTAATGGGGGTCGTGCAGAACCCGGTTGTAGCTGTTGTAACCCGGCGGCAGTTTGGCGCGGTGGGCGCTGCTATCGATCAATCGGGTGTTGGATACCTGGGTTGGCTGCATGATCAACTGGGTGGCCGGAGGAAAGTAGCCGAACAGGCGCTCACCGACCGGTACCTGCACACAACGGGACTCAATCACATCGGCGAAACCCCAAACCGGTATCACGCCCCAGCCCTGGCTTTGCTCGCCGACTGGCGGGAAGAATTGCCAGTAACCCAGCTTGTCGCCAGTGGCGGCATAGGTGATGTTGTTGGCGGTGAAGGAGAAGCTGTCGACCGCCAGGCGAACCTGGCCGTCCGCTAACTGGCTTTGCTCTTCTGCTGCACTGAGGGTGACCAGCCGTTGGTTCAGAAAGTCATCTTTGCGGATCTGGAACTGCTGCATGTTATGGCCTGCCGTATTTATTGGCTGCTAATTGATCTCTGCAAGAAAGCGCTGGATCTTCATCATCGCGGGCGCTGAGTTGTCGCGCATGCGCGCGAGAATCGCCTGTTTTTCCGCGTCTTCCTTGCTGGCGCTGCGTACCAGCTTGGCCGTCATGTCGAGACGGTTGGCCAGCAGCCAGCTACGCAGGTCTTCGTTTTGCGACCATTGATGCTGGTTCAGCATCAGCGCCGCCATCATGCGAATCCAGTCGGTATCGTGATTGGGTAGCGGAACTACTGAGCAGATGCGGTTTTTTTCTGCCTCATCGCTGTAGCTAGCTTCCACATGGGCAATAAAGGCCGCACTAAACACCGGCTGGTAGGAGCGTACCGTCTGCGGGGTAATGAGGTTGCCCTGGAAGACCTTCTTGATGGCCAGATTGGTAATGGCACTGGCTGAGCAATCTATGTGCAGGTTGTTGGCTGAAGTCGGAATGCTGCCCCGCTCGAGCACGATCTGATCAGTTTGCAGATGGGTCACCCGGCCCTTGCGTACCACGTTCTTGATGCGGCGCAGCTCCTGCAGCTCGAGTTGGCTGATGGTTGCTCCATGGAACATCTGCGGCTTTATCTGCTGATCGACTCTCAGCAGCACACCAGCCTGTTCGAGCCGCTGGAACAGATCATCTACCGAGTCTGCTTGGGCGATGGCTTCAAACTGCGCGGCGATCGAGCCTATGGTGGTGTGGAAGAACTCTTCGGCTGGCTGGGTGTTGCGCCGATCGAGCAGCCAGGCATCGCGCGAGACTAACCAGCAGATGCGATCCGGGTCGACCTGATGTTCCAGCAACCACAGACAGGCATCGATGCCGGTTTTACCTCCGCCGATTACCACATAACTGTCCGCCGGCTGCCTCACCCTGGGCAGATCGTTGAGCGGCATGAACTGCACGCCGGCATCGATCTGGAAGCTGGGCGTATGGGTAGCCGGCACACTGGTTTTCAGGTAGGTGGCGTCTACTGTCTTGCGCGTATTGGCGCGGAAACGCTGGGCGGTCAGGCTGTGCTCGAACAGCCCTTCGCCTAGGTAGGTACACATGGGAAAGTACTGCACGCGACCAGTGGGCAAGAATTGGTGGCGCATTACCTCGTCAAAGTAGGCCAGTACTTCGGCGCCGGAGGCGAGGTCACTCAGGCCCTTGTTGAGACCCACTTCGTCCTTGCGACCCTTGCTCAGCTCGCGGGAGCTGACACCGTAAGAGGCAGAAGGCTGGTGCAGGGTGACAAAGGGATAAGCCAGGTTCCAGTGACCGCCGGGCTGCCCGTACTGATCGACGATGATAATGCTGGCAGCAGACTCGCTCAGCAAGGTATCGGCGAAGGCCATGCCCACGGCGCCGCTGCCGACTATCAGGTAATCCGCTTCAAGTTGTTGTTCGCTCACGGTTTGTACCCCTGTTTTCGACTTCAGTGGCTGAAAGAAAAACAACCATAACAGCGTTATGGTTGGTCGAGGGTATAACACTGTTATGAAGAGTCAAGTACAATCGCGGGATGAATGATTCAAAACGCAAGATTCTCAAAGCTGCCTCGATGTTATTCCTTGAGGGCGGTACCGCTGCGCTCAGCGTGCGCGCCATTGCCGCGCGTGCTGGCGTGTCCACTATCGGCATCTACAGCCACTTTCAGGGTAAGCAGGGCATTCTGGATGCGCTTTACATCGAAGCGTTCAACGCCGTGATCGAGGCACTGGCGGTCGATGATCTGGCCACCGACGCGCGCGAAAGAGTGTTGCTGGCATCGCGTCGCTACCTGCAGACGGCCGAAGAGTACGAACCGCATTACGGCTTGATCTTCGGCAAGTTGGATGACAGTTATCAGCCCTCGGACCAGGCGCGCTCATTGGCGGCCTCCGGCTTTACGCGTTTGAGCGAGGTAGTTGGTGGCTTACTTGCGGCGGATGCTCCTGCCAGCGCCAAACGTGATGCGGCGTTGCAGATATGGGCCTTGATACACGGCTTTGTGGGGTTAAAGAACCATGCGGTAGTGGAACTGGTCGATATGCGCGGCTGGGAGGAGCGCGCCATGGAGGCGGTGGTCATTCTGGTAGACTGCATTCTTCGTCAGGTACAACACCCAGACGGTACAACCTCGCTGCGCTGAGTGTGGGTGCGTCTGACCGGAAAGGATTTATTTATGGACGAACCGGCTGCTTTTGGCCGTTTTCTGCCTGTCGTGGGTGAGGATCAACGCCTGGTAACACTGGCGTGCTTGATTGCCGAACTGCGCCTGGGAGAGTCTGAGGATGTCGACAATGTCGGCGCGCGCCGCGTTGAAAATCCGATACTGCGACGTGCTCAGTGTTTCTCGCGCGCGGGGAGGGTGGCCTCCAGGTTCAAGCCCTCGAGGTAGTGCTCCAGATCCCCTTCGTTCAACTGATTAAAGCGCCCGTGCTCAAGGTCCATGATGCCGATCGAGGTCGCCTGACGCAGGGCCTCAATTTTGGCGGCGTCTTCGGCGACACGCTGTTCCAATAGGCGCAAACCTTCTCGCATCACTTCGCTGGCATTTTGATAACGGCCGGACTGCACCAGGTCATGGATAACCTGTTCCTGGTGGGGGGTGAGCACAACGTTTCGCGTCGCCATAATTAGCTCCAGCTCTGGGCAAACAGGTTCTTTTGATCATTGGCATTATGCCATTTTGCCCGGAGTACATAGCGTGAGAGCTGTATCTGACGAACCGCGTCGTATCGCGTGGCGCCGCGTTCGGTGCTGCCCGCGTCGGCATTGTGGCGCTGCTATCGTTGTTTCTTTTATACGGGCAAATTACTGTCAGCCGCTCTACCCGATGACTGACAAACTTCAAATAGCTCCCGTCATTGACAAAAGGGGGGATAACGCATAGTTGGTGATGCATTGTCTGCCTTCCACTTTAATGCCCCTGACCAGACGAATTTCCCCTTAAGCTGCTCGTGAGCGAAGTACACATGATTTTCTCTATGAAAACGGATGCTTTGACCGCCCGAATAGCGCAGGCCCAACTCTTCGATGCGACATTCGAACTGGTGTCTTCGGCGCTCGTCCTGCTCGATGGCCAGGGCCGGATGCTAAAGGTTAATGACGCTTTTACCGAGCTGTTCGGCTACAGCCTGCCGGAATTGCTCGGTGCACCGTTTTCAGAGCTGCTCGATCGTCCTGATGACTTGAGCCAAAAGCCCCAGGACGGGCAATTCTTGCTTATCCATCGCCCAAGCGAGCTGGTTGAACGGCGTTTTCGGCACAAGGATGGCAGCCTGTTGCGCGGACAAAGCAAGATGGTCACGGTCGGGACGTTGTCGCTGTGTGAGATCGTTCCGATTGAAGTCCCGGTGGATGAGGGGCTGGGGCAGCACCAGTGGTTGCAACGGATCGTTGAAACCGCGCCAGGTATCATAGGCACCTTTCGCTTGAACAGTGACGGTACTGCCTCTGTGCCCTGGGTCTCGTCCTGTTATGAAGAATACTATGGCGTGACCGCGGAAGATGTGAAGCGGGACGCCAATGTTCTGTTTGAGCGGCTTCACCCTGAGGACGTTGGCCGGGTCCGGGATTCGATTGCCGAGTCGGCGCGTACGTTAAATGATTGGCAATGCGAATACCGGGTATGCCATCCCAAAAAGGGTGAGATCTGGCTGGAGGGTCGCTCCAAACCGACACGGGAGGCTGATGGTGCGGTTCTCTGGGTGGGTTTCCTGCACGACATCAGCGAGCGCAAGCGCATGGAGCAGGCCCTACTTCAGAGCACGGCTCGTTACCAGGAGGTTTTCGATAACTCATCGGATTGCCTGTATCTGTTGGAGGTAACCGGTAATCGACAGTTTCGATACATAGCGGTCAATGCATCTTTCGAACGAACCTCGGGGCTCGACCGGCAACAGTTGATGGGCCGCTGTCTCGGCGATGTCATTCCTCACGCCGGACAAAAGATTATGGCCGCAATCAAGGATTGCCTGGCCTGCGGCCATATCATAGAACGGGAAAGTGAACTTGAATTGCCTGCCGGCCTCATTGCCCTGCACACGACTTTCATTCCAGTACGGGACGAGCAGGGTGTCGTCTATCGCATCGTTGGCATCAGTCGCGACGTCAGCGAGCGCAGACGAATGGAGAGCCGCCTGCTGACGAGTGAGCAGCAATTTCGAGCATTGGCAGAGAACTCGCTCAGCCTGATTATTCGCTATGACCTGAACGGCCGCCGAACCTATGTCAATCCAGCCTTTGAGCGCGAGACCGGAATTCCCGCCGCCCGGGCGTTAAATACGCCGCTTGAGGCCGGATGGAGCGCAAATCTGCCGGTAGCTGAGTACCAGAACTTGCTACGTCAGGTGATCGATACTGGCGAGCCGGCGGAGACAGTTCTGGAGTGGCCCTGCGCGCGAACCGGAAAAAGGGTGGTGCACGCTGTTCAACTGATTGCCGAGCGCGGAGTGGGCGGCGAGGTTGTCAGTGTATTGGCCAAAGGGCATAACATCACCGCGCTCAAGCGCCACGAGCGCCTGGAAGAGGCCAGGCTATGTCTTTTCGAGCAGTTGGCGAAGGGGGCTCCGTTACCGGAAGTTCTGGCGCTGGTGACCCGTTTTATCGAGCAGGGGCGGGCCGATTTTATCGCTTGCGTCATGTTGGCGGACGACGATGGTCGGCATTTGATTCCGGGCTCGGTTTCACACCTGCCGCACTCATGCGTGCAAGCCCTCGGCCGAGTCAGGATCGGCGAGGAGATCGGTTTATGCGGCACGGCCGCTTGGCGTGGGGCAGCGGTGATCACTGAAGATCTGCTCGCGGACGCCTGCCGTAGCGCCTTGCGCGAACGACTGATAGAGGCCGGGTTTCGCGCGTGTTGGTCAAGACCTATCCAGGATTCGCGAGGGAAGCTCCTTGGGACGTTCTGTGTTTATTTGCGTCAACCGGGGCGGCCTTCGGAGGACGCTCTCAAACTGATCCATCAAGCCAGCCATCTGGCAGCCATTGCCATCGAGCGCAAACGTGCCGAGACGTTGCTGCTTGATAGCAAAAAGCGCTATCGGGACATTTTTGATAATTCTCTGGACTCCCTGTTTCTTCTGGATGTCAGCGAAGATGGACAGTTTCGCTATGTTGAGGTCAACCCGGCTTTTGAGCGTCGTATCGGTATGGGGCGTGGGCAACTGTTGGGCCGGACCCTGGAGCAAACGCTCGCGCCCTTTGCCGTGGCGATTGCCATCGAACGGTGTCGGCATTGCGTGCGTAACGGTGTCCCGTTTGATAAAGAGGATGAGTTCGATCTGCCCAGCGGGCACCTCGCCTTTCATACGACGCTGATCCCCGTGCGAGGTGCCGATGGACAAACCCGGCGAATCGTCGGTATCGCACGCGACATCACCGAGCGCAAACACGCGGAACGTGTCGTGCATGCGCGGGAGCAAGAGTTTCGTGCGCTGGTGGAGAACTCTCCGGATGTCATCGCTCGTTTCGACCCGCAAGGGCGTTTTCTATACGCCAACCCGGCGGCGCAAAGGGTGCTCAAACAAACGCTGAGCGAACTGCTTGGCAAGACCTTCAGTGACGCATTACCGAATTCGCCAACAGCACAGTCTTTTCAAGACAAGCTAGAGCTGATCATCCAGACCGGCGACGTTCTCGACGAGGAGTTCACTTACGAGATACCGCTCTCACAAAATGAGCAGATCATCTGCCATCAGGTTCGCACCGTCATTGAATATGACCGACGTGGACGGCTGCTCAGCATTCTCGCCGTCGGTCGCGATATCAGCGCCATGCGCGCCGCTGAGCGGCGCCTGGAGGAGTCCAATGGTCAACTGCGCCAGTTATCGAGCTATCGCGAAGCCACGCGGGAAGAGGAGCGAAAACGCATCGCCCGGGAAATTCACGATGAGCTGGGTCAACAACTCACTGCGCTGCGCATGGGGATTTCCATGCTACGCCTGCAATTTGGTCAGGATCATCCCGCGCTGGTGGAACGGGTCCAGGCACTGATGGCGCGGACCGACCAGACAATCGAGGTCGTGCGCAACGTCGCCACCAGCCTGCGTCCTGCCGCATTGAACATGGGCTTGATTCCGGCGCTCGAATGGCTGGTGTCCGAATTTTTGCAGTGCACCGGTATAGCCTGTCGACTACACGTGCCAACAACTCGACTGAAACTCGACGATGAACGCGCCACCGCAACTTTTCGGGTTATTCAGGAGTCGCTGACCAACGTTACCCGTCATTCACGGGCCAGCCTGGTGGTGATCCACCTCGAGAGTGGAGACGACTACATCTTGATAGAGGTGTGCGACAACGGTCAGGGGTTCGACCCGATGTCATTGCCCAAAGGCTCGCTCGGCCTGCTTGGCATGCGAGAGCGCGGGGTGATGCTGGGCGGCAAAGTCACCATCGACAGCCATCCCGGCCAAGGTGTCCGGGTTCGCGTGCATATTCCCCTGCACGCCGACTCCTGACGGAGCACGGGCTTTACCCACACGGCCGACGGCCGCGTGGGTGATCTGATTCGGGTAGGGGCCGCCCTACCGACACCACCAAAATGCCTATTTAAAATCAGCCTTCACCGATAGGTGATACCTCGCGCGATCCGCACAATGCGCCATTGTTATGACATCGCTGTTTTCCGTGCGGAACGGACAATGGTGTCATTGATGCGTTGGTTCATTCGAATGGCTTGGATGTCGGTTCATGGTTTCTTGGGATTGAACGAGTGACTCACTCAGCGCGCTGACGTGGAGGAGTGTGGGTTTGAGTCATGTTTGCTTAGCCATACGGGACATGCCGGATGAGCAGCTATCGATGCGCTCAGGCGGACTGTATTGGGTCTGCGTCGACCGCGTCGGCGATACCGAGACCTTGGCGCTACAAGGGTTGAGGGCATTACCTGCACAACACCGGGCGACCCTGGTGTGGAGTGGTTATGTTCCGGAGCAATTGATCAGTGCCCTGGATGATCGATCCGCGACAGGCCCTTCGCAGCTGTTCGAAGTCGCCGAAACCGATATCCATTTGGCGCTCCAGTCGCTGCCATCCGAGTTGAGGCGCGCGGCAACGACGTCTGGAAGCCTGCTCATGCTGATGTTGCCCGCAACCAGTTGGCAAGCCTTCGACGCGGCGAGCCTGCAGCGGTGGTGTGAGGGGATGCGGCGCTGGTTGCGCGAGCACCGGTGCACGCTTCTGGTGTTGTGCCATGGACAGGCTCCGCGGCTGCATGGCGAGCTGGTTCGTCTCGATGAGTATTTGTCCGGGTTGGCGCAGTTGTACCGGCGCGATGGCGGCATTCACTATCAATCGCACTTCTGGCACAACGACCAAGGCGTTTGCGGCGCTCGGGAGTTCGAGTTCGAGCTGAACACCACGGGCTTTGGCCTGGCCCAGGCCGAGCAGGCTAGTCCAACCCCCACACGCACAGATGACCAGCGCATCTATCTTGCCCAGCGCACCGTGCTGGAAGGTGCTGCGGCGCCATCGGAACAGTGGAGCGTGTTCGAGCGACGTATCGATCTGTTGCAACAGGCCGCTCAGGCCCGAGCCGCTAGCGTGATGGTCGCTGTCGAAAGTGATCAGCAGGTAGAAGCGCTGGCCCGTGATCTATACGCGTTGCGCCAACGTTGCGGTACGGCACTGAAAATCATCGTGCGGGAAATGGAGCCTTGCTTGCGCTATCGCGATGAGCGCCTGTTGATGACCTGTGGAGCGAACATCATCGTGCCCTTTGGCAACGCGTTGCCCCGGTTCTTTAGTCTGGTCGACAGCGTGCAGGGCCAGGTTTGGCGTCGCAGGCGAGCGAGCCGTGACCTGGAGTCATTGCTCGCACGCTTGCGTGCGCCGATGACGCGCGGTCTGCTGGCTCCCCGGGAGTTTCTCTCGGCGCTGGAGCAGATCTATGGCGGTGCTTCTGGCGAAGTCGAGCACCAATTGCTGCGGTTGCAGCCGCGACCGGCGCTGACGATCGAACAATGCCTGCACCAGATCAACCTGCGCCGGTTCGGCGATATCGCCACTGTGGTCGATGGCGTTTTCTATTTGTTTCTGTTCGCTTGCCGCAACGATGGCCTGGAATCGGCGCTGGGCAATATCTGTCGCCTGCCATGGCGCACTCTGTTCAGCGACTGCCAGCCTCTTGCCGAACTGGATGATTTGCCGCAAGCCGCCTTCCATGACGCCGCGAGTCTGCCGGACACGTTGTGCCTGGCCCGGGACCGAGCGGAGACAGCGACGCGAGCACGAGCCGAAATGGGTGCCTACCTGCCAGAGCGAGCCCGTTTGGCGATCACGGACTACTGCGAATGAGCTATTACGAATTACTCCAAATCATTGCCGCGAGCAGCTTTTTGACGTTGGCGCTGGCCCTGTTGTTGCGTGGTTTCTGGCGCCAGGGGCGAGACTGGCTCCAGAGCCTCCTGCCGCCACGTTATTTGAAGCCTTACCGGATGCCCCAACGCGCACCGACGCGTCGGCCCATGAGTACGCCGCATGAGTAAGCTCCTGTCCGCGATCCCGGCAAGCACCGTGCGGGCCTGGCCCGGCCTGGGTCATTGGAACCTGTATTTCATGGTCAAGCTAGCCTTGCAGTGGGGCGGCTACCTGAACGTTCAGATTCTGCCCAATCTGTTGTTCGCGGCGTTTTTGCTGTTGCCCCTGAACAGCCGTTTCAGTGTGAACGGGCGTCGGCTGATCGCCGTGCCGGCGGCGGTGGCGCTGTTCTATCAAGACACTTGGCTGCCACCTTTGAACAACTGGATGGAATGGCCTTCGGTGGCGGATTTTTTCTCCGGTCATCTCTTGGGATTGGCCGAGCGTCTGGTCGACTGGAACCTCGTTGGCTGGTTGCTGCTATTGGCGGTGGCGTATCTGTTTGTCCAGCCCTGGCTGCGCATGACCACGCTGAGCCTGGTTGGGCTGGCCTGGTTGGGCTGTGCCAACCTGCTGGCGTTGTACCCGAGTGACGAGCCGAGCACCACGTCGGTCAGCGTGTCGGGGGATGCGGTCGTAGGAACGAGCGCAACGGTCGACACCTACCTGCGGCAGTTCTACCGCGCCGAGGCCGAGCGATGGGTGGCATTCACGCCTTCGACCTCTGCCACGCAGCCCTTCGACCTGGTGCTGATCAATATTGACTCCATGGCCTGGGACGATCTGGATTTCAGCGGTTTGCGCGACCACCCGTTGTTGCGGCAAATGGATGTGCTGTTCGACCACTTCAATTCGGCCGCCTCCGAGCGGGTACCGGCCACGCTTCGGCTGTTGCGTGCTGGGTGCGGCCAGACGCCTCTGAGCCAGTTGTATAGCCCTGCCAACGAGCCTTGTCTGCTGTTCAACGCGTTGGGTCGGCAAGGTTTCGTCGGTGAAACCTTGCTCAATCACACCGGGCAGCTCGAGGGTTTTCTAAACGCGGTGCAAACCCTGGGCGCGTTGCCGGAACCGGAGATGAATGTCAGCCATTTGTCGCCCGTGCTGGCGGGGCCAGACGGCTCACCGGTGTTGCGCGATGGCGAGGTGTTGGACCTCTGGTGGCAGCACCGCCAAGCGCAACCCGACCAGCGAGTGGCGCTGTTCTACAACACCCTGACTTTGCATGAGGGCAACCGGCTCGTGACGGCTGATGGTGCTGGCCGTCGCGCCAGCTACAAAGCACGGGCCCAGACGCTGCTGGACGACTTGAACGGTTTTATTGAACAACTGGCGCTAAGCGGTCGTCCCGTGGTTGTGGTGATGGTGCCGGATCGCGGCGCGGCCCTGCGCGGCGACCGCATGCAGTTCCCCGGTATGCGTGAGATACCCGGCCCGTCGATCACCTGGGTGCCCGTCGGCATCAAGCTGATCGGCATGGGGCGCAATCCGCGCTCCGCCCCTTTGCACATCAGCGAACCGAGCAGCTACCTGGCCTTGGCGCAAATCATCGACCGACTACATGCCTCGCCTTCTCGCGCTGATGATCAGTTGCCGGATTTGCAACCTTTGCTGAAAGGCTTGGCGCAAACCTCGTGGGTGTCCGAGAGCGAAAACAGCGTAGTGCTGGATTACGCCGCAACGCCTTATGTACGGATCAGGGAGAAAGACGCATGGCTGCCTTACCGGGCGATGTCCAAATGAGCATCAGATTACTGTCGCGCACAGAGCGGGCCGATGACATCGCTCGATTAAAGGCCGAGTTGCAATTGCCCGCCTTGACGTATGTCGACGTCTCGCTTCAGAAAGAGTTGCGCCGTGCGTTGCAGCGCTGGCCGTTGCTCGCCGAATTCGAGCAGACGCAACGTGCGCCTGGGGCGCGGGTTTCGCTGGCGCGCCAAGACGAGCCGGAGGTGGCAACGTGACGTCCTTGGGTTTGCACGGACTGCGGGGTGGCGCTGGCAGCAGTTCGTTGCTGGCGGCCCTCGGTTACGCCTTGCACACCCTGGAGCAGCGCGTGCTGCTGGTGGACATGTGCCCGGAAAATCTGCTGCGCCTGCACTTCAACCTGGCCGTCACGGAGACGGACGGATGGGCGCGGGCGCTGCTCGATGGCCAGGATTGGAAAGGCCAGTTCTGGAACCTTGCGCCGAACTTGAGTGTGCTGCCCTATGGTCGACTCTTCAGGGCCGACCAGAGGCGTCTGGAACAGGAGTTAAGCCATCAGCCCGGACTCTGGCACAGGCGCATGAATGCCTTGGCCGAGCATTTCGATTGGGTACTGTTTGATCTGCCCCATCGCATGCCCTGGCTTGGCCGCGCCGTGTCCTGCCAATTGCATATTCAGGTGATAGAAGCCGACGCCGCCTGTCATGTCTTGCTGCAACAGCAGGAGGAAATGGCCGATTACCTATTGCTCAATCGGTTCGACCCGGCCAGTCAGATTCAACGCGACCTGATGCTGATCTGGCGCCAACACTATGATGCGCGGCTGCTGCCGGTGACCGTGCACAGCGATGAAGCGATGCGCGAAGCATTGGCCTGCAAGCAGCCGGTGGGCCGCTATGCGCCGGGCAGCCTGGTGGCGCAGGACGTGCTCAGCCTGGCGATATGGTGCCAGACCCAACAAGGGGAGGGTGCATGATCGCCCGCTGCTTCCCTTATCAGTACTTGCGCGATAAGCACGGATGCGGGCTACTGGTTGCGCTGCTGCTGGCGTTGGCGAGCGTCCTGGCCTGGTTGGTGTTGCGCTTGGAGTCAGCCGCCTGGCGCCAGTTGTTGGACCAGCGCCAACGCTGGTATCCACAGTTGGTCGACAAGTCGCCGAGTCTCGGCGATCCGTTGCGTTACGCCCTGCAAAGCGTCTGGTTGCTGCTGATACGACCGGTCGCGCCAGAGCAGCGGTCGAACTCGTTTAGCGGGTGGACGAGGGTCGTCGCCCTGAATCGGACGGTGTGGCTGCGGCTGAGCAATGCGCTCCAACAGCAGACCCAACGTATTCGTGATCACTCGCGAGTCACCCAAGGTGTCCACTGGTGGAAAGGCCTGGAGCGGCACCGCCAATGGTTGCTCGGCGGTTTCCTGGTCGCCCAGTTGGTTCTGCTGACGGTGTTGTGCATCACTGAACCGTTCGGTTATGTGGAGCAACTGGTCTTCGGACTCTTGCTCTGGGGCCTGACCATGCTGGTACGCGGCATGCCCGGGCGTTTCGCGACCTTGTTGATGGTGGTGTTGTCCACCATTGTCTCCTGCCGTTACTTGTGGTGGCGCTACACCTCGACGCTGAATTGGGATCAGCCCCTGGATCTGGCCTGTGGCCTGGCCCTGCTGGCGGCGGAGACTTACTCCTGGATCGTGCTGATCTTTGGTTACATCCAGACCTGCTGGCCACTGAACCGTGAGCCGGCGCAGTTGCCGGAGGATACCCGGCACTGGCCGACCGTCGATTTATTGATTCCGACCTATAACGAGGACCTTTCGGTGGTGCGCGGCACCGTGTACGCCGCCCTGGGCATCGACTGGCCGGAAGAAAAACTGCGGATCCATATCCTGGACGACGGCAAGCGCGAAGCCTTTCGCCAGTTTGCCGCCGAGGTCGGGGTCGGCTACATCATTCGTCCTGACAATCGCCATGCCAAGGCCGGTAACCTCAACCACGCGTTGGGTCGCCTGGACGGCGAACTGGTCGCCCTGTTCGATTGCGACCATATGCCGGTTCGCTCGTTCCTGCAGTTGACGGTGGGCTGGTTCCTGCGCGATCCCAAATTGGCGCTGGTCCAGACGCCCCATCACTTCCTGTCCGCGGATCCTTTCGAACGTAACCTGTCGGTGTTTCGCAACAGGCCGAACGAGGGCGAACTGTTCTACGGTTTGATCCAGGACGGCAACGACATGTGGAACGCCGCTTTCTTTTGCGGCTCCTGTGCGGTGCTGCGGCGTTCGGCGCTGGATGAGATCGGTGGATTCGCGGTGCAGACCGTGACTGAGGATGCCCATACTGCCTTGCGCCTGCATCGCGCAGGGTGGAATTCGGCGTATGTACGCATTCCCCAGGCGGCCGGCCTGGCGACGGAAAGTCTGTCCGCCCACATCGGTCAGCGCATCCGTTGGGCCCGAGGCATGGCGCAGATTTTTCGTACCGACAACCCCTTGCTGGGCAAGGGCCTGACGGTGTTCCAGCGGATCTGCTACGCCAATGCGATGATGCATTTTCTCGCCGGTTTGCCGCGGTTGATATTTCTGGTCGCGCCCTTGGCTTTCCTGCTGCTGCACGCCTACATCATCTATGCCCCGGCGTTGATGATCCTGTTGTACGTGTTGCCGCCGATGATCCATGCCAGCCTGACCAACTCGCGCATGCAGGGCCGCTATCGGCAGACATTCTGGGGCGAGGTTTATGAGACCGTCCTAGCCTGGTACATCGCCCGACCCACCACGGTGGCGCTGTTCAGCCCGAACAAAGGCACCTTCAACGTCACCTCCAAGGGTGGTCTGATGGAGTACGACCGGTTCGACTGGAAAATCGCCCGGCCCTATCTGGTCCTGGCGGGCCTGAACATCGCGGGGCTGGGTTTCGCCTGTTGGCGGTTGGCCACGGGGCCGGCCAATGAGGTCGGCACGGTGTTGGTGAGCTCGCTGTGGGTGATCTACAACCTGTTGATCCTCGGTGCGGCGGTAGCGGTCGCGGCCGAAGTTCGCCAGGTGCGCCAGACGCATCGGGTGCAGACCCGGTTACCGGTGGCGGTGCGCCTGGACAGCGGCCATTCGTACCCAGGCACGCTACTCGACTATTCCGATGGCGGTGTCGGCGTACAGATCGACGTGCCGTTGGCGCTGCCGGTTGGCGGGCGTATTTCGTTGCTGATGCAACGTGACTCGCGGGAGTTCCTGTTTCCCGGTCTGGTCAGCCGCAGCCAAAAGCAATTCGTTGGCATCAACTTCGGCCAGCTGTCCACCCGGCAAAAAATCGATTTTGTGCAGTGCACATTTGCCCGTGCCGATGCCTGGTTGAACTGGGGTGAAAACTATGTCCCGGACAGGCCCCTGCATAGCCTGATCGATATTTTCAAACTCGGTGCCAAGGGCTACTTCCAACTCTACCAATACCTGCCTTCGTGGGTCCGCCGCGTGGCCGGACCGCCGCTGCGCCTGGTGGGCTGGCTGTTGAGTTACCTGCCGCGGATGCCGTCCTCATTTTTTTCATCTTCTTCTCGGTCAGTGAGCCCTACATGAGTCGCTATTTCAGTAAATCCCTGGTTGCCGGCCTGGCGCTCCTGACCCTTGGCGGCGCACAGGCTCAAGGCCTCGCAACGCCGCCGCTCGATTCGGTCCCGAGCTGGAGCAACACTTACAATTTCGCTCAGTTGGGGCACGCCGCCGACAACCTGTTGCTGGGCATTCATGACAGCGAGCAGATCGAGTTTTCGTTGCGTCGCGACCGCATCGCCAGCGACGCCCGCTTGCGGCTGGAGTTCACACCGTCGCCCGCGTTGCTGCCGGTGCTGTCACACCTGCGGGTGTACCTCAATGACGTGCTCGTCAGTGTGCTGCCCATCGAGAAAGAACAACTGGGGCGCAAAACTTTCCGCGACGTGGCGCTGGACCCGCTGCTGATCACCGACTACAACCGGGTGCGCCTGGAGTTCGTCGGCCATTACACTGACGTTTGTGAGGACCCGGCCAACAACGCGCTATGGGTCAATATCGGCCGTCGCAGCGAGATCGAACTGCACGAGCAGGCGTTGTCACTGCAGAACGACCTGGCCTATTTCCCCTTGCCGTTCTTCGACTCGCGGGGCCAGGACAAACCGAGCCTAAGCATGGTTTTTGCGGCATCGCCAACCCTGGGCGAGCAACGCGCGGCGGGTGTCCTGGCATCTTATTTCGGCAGCAAGGCCGGTTGGCGTGGCATGCGTTTTCCGGTGTTATTCGACCGTCTGCCCGGGACCGGCGCCACGCCTGCGATTGTTTTCGCCACCAATGATCGTCGCCCGCTGTTCCTGGCCGACCTGGAGCAGTTTCCAAAGGTCGCGGCACCGGTGTTGCAAATGATCGACAACCCGCAGGCGCCTCACGGCAAGGTGCTGCTGGTGCTCGGTCGCGATGATGAGGATCTGCTGGTCGCTGCCCGCGCATTGGCGCTGGGCGGGGATCTGTTGCGCGGTTCGCGGGTGACGGTGGACAAAGTGCAGCAACTCCAGCCCCGGCAACCCTACGATGCGCCCAATTGGATTCGCACCGACCGCGCGGTTCGCTTCGCCGAGTTGATCAGCTATCCCGGGCAGTTGCAGGCGAGCGGCTTGCGTCCGGCGCCGATTAGCGTCGATCTCAACCTGCCGCCGGATCTGTTTGTCTGGCGCAGCCAAGGGGTTCCGTTGCAAATCAACTATCGCTATACACCCAGCGTGGTCACCGATGAGTCGCGGCTGAACATCAACCTCAATGATCAATTCATCAGCAGCTTGCCATTGCCAAGCGGTGATAGCTCGAAGCTGCAAAAGCTGCGCCTGGCGGTGCTGTCCACCGACCCCGCCAATCCCGATGAGAAGGTGTGGGTGCCCGCGCTGAAAATCGGCGAGCGCAACACCCTGCGCTTCGACTTCAACTTTGCCAGTACCCTTGGCAGCGCTCAACGCGATCATTGCCAGACGACGTTGCCGGCAAGCAATCAGGCGGTGATTGACGAAGCCTCGACGATCGATTTGTCCGGCTATCACCATTTCATTGCCATGCCGGACCTGAAGGCGTTTGCCCGCAGCGGCTTCCCGTTCACGCGCATGGCCGATCTGTCGCAAACGCTGGTCATGGTGCCGGCCCAGGGCAGCGCCGTGCAGATCAGCACATTGCTCGAAACTCTCGCGACGATCAGTGCCCGTTCCGGGGCGCCGGCCCTGGGCCTGCAACTGTCCGCCGACTGGAGCCTGGCGACCCGCACGGATGCCGACCTGTTGGTGTTGGGAGGGGTGGGAGCCGGTGTCGGCGAGATTGCGGACACGAACCTGATGCTCGATCAGCTCCACGACTGGTTGCTGGAACCATCCAGCCAGGCTCTGAACGGTTCGTCGGCGCGTGCCGGTGAGCTCAACGACATCAGGCGCCAGCCGGCTCATCGGGTCGAGGTCTCTGCACAGGCGCCGATTGCCGCCTTCGTCGGGCTCAAGTCACCGTTCCATGAGCAGCGCAGCATTGTCGCACTGCTGGCCAGCACCGACGCCGATTACCAACTGCTGCGCGATACGCTCGCTGACAGCGCGAAGATGGACGCCGTGGCGGGTTCCGTGGCGCTGCTGCGCAGCAGCGGCGTAGAAAGCAGCCAGGTTGGCGAGCAGTACTTCGTCGGACATCTGCCCTGGTGGTTGTTGCTCTGGTTTCAACTCTCCGAGCACCCGGTGTTGCTGGCGCTGACCGTGGTGCTGATCGTACTGCTCATTGCATTCGCGTTGTGGCGCTCGCTCGGCTGGGTGGCCCGGCGGCGGCTGATGGGGCAACAGTAATGCAAGTCAGAGGTTGTCTGGCGCTGCTGTTGAGCCTGTGTGTCGTTGGCCCGGTGAGTGCGACGCAGTGTGACTGGCCGGCTTGGGAAACCTACAAGCAGGCATTGGTGAGCCCTGAAGGCCGGGTCGTCGACCCCTCCACCGCGCAACGGGTCACCACGTCGGAAGGGCAAAGCTATGGTCTGTTCTTTGCGCTGGTGGCCAATGACCGGGCGAGTTTTGCCCGGTTGTTGAGCTGGACCCAGGACAACCTGGCCGGCGGCGACCTGTCTCGTCGATTGCCGGCCTGGCAGTGGGGGCGCGACCAGCAAGGCCAATGGAAGGTGCTCGACACCAACAATGCCAGCGATTCCGATTTGTGGATTGCCTACAGCCTGTTGGAGGCGGGGCGACTCTGGCGCCAACCCGCCTATGAAAAGCTCGGGCTCAATATGCTCTGGCTGAATGCGGCGCAAAACATGCGCAATGTGCCAGGGCTGGGCCTGATGCTACTCCCGGGAGGGCAGGGTTTTGACAGCGCCGACAGTTGGCGGCTGAACCCCAGCTATCTCCCCCCGCAACTGCTGGCACGCTTTGCCCAGGTTGCGCCGATCTGGCGTGAGCTCGCCGTCAACTCGCAGCGCTTGCTGGTGGAGGGCTCGCCCTTGGGGCTGGCTCCCGACTGGTTACTGTGGCGAGCCGGGCAGGGCTGGGCAGCCGATAGTGTGACAGGGGCCAAGGGCAGCTACGACGCGATCAGGGTCTATCTATGGCTCGGGATGCTGGCCGAGGATGCGTCCGGAAGGCGTGAGTTGCTTGAGCATTTCCACCCCATGCTGGCGCAGGTCACGCGTCTGGGCGCGGTGCCGGAAGTACTCGACACCCGCACCGGTGCCGACATCGGCAAGGGTCCCGTGGGCTTTTCCGCGGCGCTGCTACCCCTGTTGGCCAGCGCGCCCGACAGCGCTGAGGCACTGAAGGGACAGCGTGAACGGCTGCGCCAGGAACCGCCCGCGCCCGATGCTTATTACAACCGCTCGCTGCTGTTATTCGGCCAAGGCTGGGACGAGCGGCGATATCGATTTGACAAGAACGGACGTCTGCTACCGAACTGGGCGGGCGCATGCAAAAAGTAACGGGATGGGCGTTGTTGGGATGTCTGTGTGGGCCGGTGCTAAGCCAGGCCGCCACGCCAATTGATCAGCAGCAGCGGTTTCTGGAGCAGATGCGTACCGGCGAGGCGCTTTATCGTGAAGACCTGGTCCGTGACGCATTGGCGCGCCTGAACCTGATTGCCCCCGAGCAGCCACGAGTGCTGGTCGCCGGGATCCGCCAGGCACTGCTGCAACAGGATCAGCCGCTGGCCGCGCGCTTGTTGGCGACCTTGCAGCGCCAGGCTCCAGGCTCTCAGGAGGTGCTCCAGGCCCAAAGCCTGTTCACGTTGCAAAGCCCAGTCGGGCAACAAGGCTTGCATCAGGCGCGAGAATTGGCTGCGGCGGGAAAAGCCCAAGAGGCTGTCGGGGTGTACCGGCAGCTATTTGGCGATGCCCCGCCGGATCTTGCCAGCGCCGTGGAGTATTGGCAGGCACGCAGCGGCATGCCCGGGCAGCGGGCAACGGCCATCGACCAATTGCAGGCACTGGATCGTCAGTATCCGGGCAATATCCGCCTGCGACTGGTGGTGGCCAACCTGCTGTTCGCGCAGAAAAAGGACGCAGAGGGCCTGGCGATCCTGCATCGGTTGGCGACTGATCCACTGGCGAGCAAGGATGCCGCCGAGCAGGAATACAACTACCTGAGCCGTCTGCCCATCAGCCCGAACAGCGTGCGCGGCTGGCAGGATTTTGTCGCTCATTATCCCGATTCGCCTCTCAAGGGAAAAGCCTTCGAGCAGTTGCAATTTCAGCAACAGCGCTTGGCCGATCCAGCCTGGCAGGCGGCGGCCAAACGTCGGCAGCAAGGCCCGAAGACCGCCGACCATTATTCAGTATTGTTGCGCCAGGGCGACCAGGCCCTGCGGCGCAAGGAGCTGATCAAGGCCGAGAAGGCGTACCAGCAGGCCCACACAATACGGCCGGGTGATGCGAGGGCATCATGGGCACTGGTCCGTCTGTACCAGGCCCATTCACCACAGCAGCTTGAGACCTTTCTCGATGGGTTGTCGCCTGCGCAGCAGCGCGAATTCCAGGCGTTGCGCCAGAGCCTCGCGCTCGCGCGTTTGAAAGCCCAGGCCGATGCCGCCACGCAACGGGCCGATTGGGCGCAGGTCAACAGCCTGCTGCTCAAGGCCCGGACGCTCGATGGGGACGACCCCTGGCTGGCCTTTCATTTGGCCAAGGCCCAGCAGGCGCTGGGACAGAGTGGCGCGGCCGAGGACACCTTCAGCCAACTGATGCAGCGTCAATCAAACCATCCCGAGGCGCGTTACGCCCAGGCGCTGTATTTGAACGCCAACGGCCGGGACGGCGAGGCGCTGGACGCACTGACGCGGATCCCACGATCGGCCTGGACTCAGCCAATGCAGGACTTGGCCAGTCAGTTGCAACGCCGCCTGCTGCTGGGGCGAGCCAAAGTGCTGCGCGATGCCGGTCAGGAAGTCCAGGCGGTAGCCCTACTGCTGCAGCGACCGAACAGCCAGGACTTGGTGACAGTCGCCAGTTGGGCATTGCAGCGCGGTGACCGGGCCCAGGCTCAAACCTATTACCGCCAAGCATTGCAGCGCGATGCGCAGAACGCCGAGGCGCAGTTGGGCTTGATCGAAGCCCTGATCGCCGACGGTCAAATGCAGCCGGCACAGCAGCGGTTGGAGCAAACGGCTGTGGCACCGGTCGCGAGCCCTGATCACCGGCGACGCCTGGCCAATGCCTGGGCCGCCGTTGGCCATCCGGAAAAGGCCGATGCCCTGTTCGCGTCATTGCTGAACACACCGCAAAACGATCCGCTGATCTACCGCGACGGCGCCCGGTTGATGGCCAGGCAACAACCCCAAGCAGCATTGGATCAGTACGCCCGTGGCATGGCGGCTGCCGGCCTGCTGACCCCCGCCCAGGCCAGCCCACGGGACGATCACGCCCTGACCCTGGCCAGTCGCGAAAAAGACAGCGACGACTGGCTGCCGCGCAGCTTGCGCCGGGGAGTCGAGGACGTGTACCAGCGACAGAATTCGACGGTCCATCTCTACCATGACATCGCCTGGCGCTCCGACAACACCACGCCGGGTGTCTCCGACTTGCTGGCGCAAACCTCGATCCTGCGCATCGACGCACCGGTGGCCGAAGGCCGAGGCTTTGTCCAGGCCGAAAACATTGATCTGGATGCCGGGGCCTTCGACACCGATGCCGACGGCCTGCATCGCGAGAGATTCGGTACCTGTGCGCTGCGCCTGCGCAATCGTGCAACCGGTGCTCAGCTACCCGACGGCTGCCCGGGCGAGACGCAACGTGCGCGTGGCAGCACACTGGCAATCGGATGGCGGGACGAGCGTTGGGCCGTGGACATCGGCCATTCCGCCGAAGGCTTCCCCGTCGCGAACTGGTTGGGCGGGGTCAGCTTTGCCAGTGACTGGAACAGCGTGAACTGGACACTCACGGCCTCGCGGCGACCGGTGAGGGATTCGTTGTTGTCCCACGCCGGAACCGTCGATCCCGTCAGCGGCGTTCGCTGGGGCGGCGTCACCGCCAGTGGCCTGCGCCTTGACCTGAGCCATGGGACCAGCGCGGTGGACGGTGTCTGGGCCAGTCTTGGCGCGCATTGGTTGCGAGGCGAGAACGTCGCCAATAACAACCGTCGTTCGGCGATGGGCGGTTACTACTACAACCTGATCCAACGGGCCGACGAGCGTCTGCAGACCGGCCTGACGCTTATGTATTGGGGTTATGACAAGGACCTGAGCGAGTTCACCCTGGGGCAGGGTGGCTACTACAGCCCGCAGCACTATTACTCGCTGGGTATTCCACTCGATTACGCCTGGCGCAACGCCGACTGGTCGGTGCGGCTGGAAGGTTCGCTTGGCTGGGCCTATGCGACCACCCAGGCCAGTGAACTCTATCCCCTGGAGGGGGCCGGGGCGAACTGGCTGAGCAGCGTGCAGCAGGCAGGTTTCAGCGCCGAGGATGTGAACCAGGTTAAAGCCGCAGGCTCCACCAGCGGCGCCAACATTCGCCTGCAAGGCCTGGTCGAGCGCCGTCTTTCGGATCACCTCGTACTGGGCGGCGGATTGGCCTGGCAGCACAGTGAAGACTACGCGCCGAGTCGCGCCTTGTTGTACCTGCGATACACCTTTGACCCTTGGCAAGGGAACCTGCCTTTGCCGCTCGAGCCGATTTCACCCTATGCGCAAATGCGCTGATCGGTCACAGACTTCATGCTGTCAACCGCCGCCGTCGGGAGAGGGTGGTAAAGGAAATCGATAGATGGTACGAGAAAACCCCAGTGGCGTATCCGCTAAGCATTCGTTGACCAGGCGTGCCCTGCGCCTTGCCATATTGCGCATTGGTCTGGTTTCGCTGAGTGCGGGGGCGATTTCGTATTATGTCAATTCCACCTCGATCGAGCGGGAAGTGACAGGGCAATTGCTGCTGTCTACTGAGCAGTCCTTGCAACGTGAGTCCTTGCCGTTTCAGGAAATCAAGGACCTGCAGCAGAACTTTCTCAACGAGTTCGCCGAAACCCTGGCCCGGCCCGGCATGAAGGCCACGCTGGTGGACGACTTCCAACAGATTTTCTATCGCCACGAGGACGGTTCCTATACCCAGCGCCCGCAGCTGTTCGAAGGTCAACCGCTGGCCGACGGACGTCGGTTTGCCAGGATGTCAGCGACTTATGCCCCCGATGTCGCACCCGATGACGGCATCAAGGCACGATTTGCCCTGTCGTATCTGCTGTCCCACAAGTACGGGTCCAGCACCAAGGGCCGGCTGTTCAATTTCTACGGTGTGGTGCCGGAAAAGGGCTTTCCCATCTATCAGGACGCCGATATCGCCAAGGTATTCACCTACTCGGGCCCGGAAGCCCTCAAGCTTGAAACCTATGAGTTTTATGCGCGCGGCTTTGGTACGCCCAGCAACGACACGCTGTTTACCCGCATGTATTGGGATTTTTCCAACAATGCCTGGATGACCACCATTGCCACCGCCGATGTGGCAGATTCCTCTGGAAAACACCAGATTCTGGCGTGTGTCGATGTGCTGCTCGACCAGTTGATGAACCGGATTGCCAAACCCGCCATGCAGGGGGCGTATAGCTCACTGTTCATCGCCGACGGGGAGGGCACGCTGATCTACCATCCCAGCGCCATGGAGCAAGTCAAAAGCAGCGCGGGGGAGGCGTCGATCCGCTCGCTCAAGCTGACTCAAGACTACCCGCTGCTCGAAGTTGCTTCCGTTCTGCCCCCTGGTCAGGCGCGGATCGTCCAGACACAGGACAACATTGTCGCAATGGGTTTGATTCCCGGGACACCCTGGGTGCTCGCCGTGCACTACCCTCGGTCGCTGATGAGCCCGGCCATTTTCGACAACCTGGTCATCGTGGTGGTCCTGGGGTTGCTGACGCTGTTGGTGGAGGTGTTCATCCTGCGCTCGATCCTGCAAAAACAGGTCGCCATCCCGTTGTTTCGCTTGATCCAGGCGACACGCAGGCTCGGTGTGGGCAACGAGCGTCCCTATCTTGAGCGGCTTCCCACGCGGTCTCCCGACGAGATCGGTGAACTGGCCCGCGCCTTCGCCAAAATGGCCGAGCGAGTCCAGGACGCCCAGGCGCATCTGGAACTCAAGGTGCAGGACCGTACCGCCGAGCTCGAAGAAGCCAATCGACAATTGTATGAGCTAAGCACCATCGACGGTTTGACCGGTATCGCCAATCGTCGGCGTTTCGATGAAGCACTGATCAGTGAATGGCGTCGTGGTGTGCGCGCGGACACCGTCTTGTCACTGATGCTGATCGATGTCGATCATTTCAAGCGATATAACGACCATTATGGGCACCAGGCCGGTGACGATTGTTTGCGAAGCGTTGCCCGCACGCTAAAAGACCATGCCCTGCGGGCGGGTGATTTGGCGGCGCGCTACGGCGGCGAGGAATTTGTGCTTATCACCACCACCGGAGTGGGCAGGGCGCTGGACCATGCTCAGGCCGTTTGCCTGGCGATGGAAAGCCTGGCGCTGCCCCATGCAATGTCACCCTTTGGCGTGGTCACCGTGAGTATAGGTCTGGCGATCATGCCCTTTACCCAGGAAGGGGCAGTGGGCGATTTGCTCAAGCAAGCCGACGAGGCTCTTTACAGCGCCAAGGCTCGGGGGCGCAATCAGGTAGTGCTGGCAGAGACTTTGTGATGTGTTCGAAATCGAGGATGTCCATTGCCATAAAGGATTCGTGGTGCACGCTGAATGCATAGGCGATGGCGGGCAAGGGTGGGAGGTGCTATGAATCTAAGGTGCCATTACACCTTCGACCCTTGGCCATGCGACCTGCCTTGCCGGTCGCTCCTGTACCCTATGCGCACCTGCGCTGATCGATAACAGGTTTCACGCAGATCGGACGCCGCCGTCGGGAGATGGCGGCAGAGGAAATCGATAGATGGTGCCAGAGAACTCCGAGGGTGTTTCCCCCAAGCATTCCCTCACGACCCGTGCCTTGCGTCTTGCCATTGTGCGCATTGGTCTGGTGTCGCTGGGCGGCGGGGCGATTTCCTATTACGTCAACTCCACCACAATCGAACAGGACGTGACCTGGCAATTGCTGTTGTCCACCGAGCAATCCTTGCACCGCGAATCCTTGCCGTTTCGGGAGATCAAGGATCTGCAGCGTAACTTTCTCAAAGAGTTCAAGCAGATCCTGTCCCGTCCCGGCATGGAGGCCAGGCTGGTGGAGGATTTCCAGCAGATTTTCTACCGCCACGAGGATGGTTCCTATACCCAGCGTCCGCATCTGTTCGAAGGCCAGCTCCTGTCCGATGGACGCCAGTTCGCCCGGATGTCGGCGACCTATGCGCCCGATATCGTACCCAATGACGACATCAAGGCGCGATTTGCCCTGTCGTACCTGCTGTCCCACAAGTACGGCTCCAGCAGCGAGGGCCGACTGTTCAACTTCTATGGCGTGGTGCCGGAAAAAGGCTTTCCCATTTACCAGGACGCCGACATCGCCAAGGTGTTCACCTACTCGGGACCTGAGGCTCTCAAGCTCGAAACGTACGAGTTCTATCAACGCGGTTTCGGCACTTCGGGCCATGAGACGCTGTTCACCCGGATGTACTGGGATTTTTCCAACAATGCCTGGATGACAACCATCGCCACGCCCGATGTGGCCGATGTTTCCGGCAAGCACGCTATTCTGGCCTGTGTCGATGTGCTGCTCGACGCGCTGATGGAGCGTACAGCCAAGCCCGCCATGCAGGGCGCCTATAGCACACTGTTTATCGACGACGCCGAAGGTACGCTGATTTACCACCCTACCGTCATGGAACAGGTCAAAAGCAGCGCGGGCATGGCTTCTATCCAGTCGCTCCAGATGGTCCAGCACTATCCATTGCTAGAAGCCGTTCCCGACTTGGCGCCGGGCCAGGCGCGGATAGTCCAGACGCCTGATGACATCGTCGCGATGGGCCGGATTCCCGATACGCCCTGGGTGCTCGCGATTCATTATCCACGGACACTGATGGTACCGGCCATTCTGGATAACTTGGCTATCGTAGTGATTCTCGGGTTACTGACCTTATTGGTTGAAATTCTTATCCTGCGCTCCATCCTGCAAAAACAGGTGGCCCATCCGCTGTTCCGGTTGGTCCAGGCGACACGGCGGCTCGGCATGGGTAAAGAGCGTCTTTACCCTGAACAATTACCCACCCAGTCCGTCGATGAAATCGGTGAACTGGCCCGCGCCTTTGGCAAAATGGCTGAGCGGATCCAGGACGCCCATGAACGTCTCGAACTCAAGGTGCAAGAGCGTACTCGCCAAGCCAGCCGCCTGGTCGCCATTGCCAAGGAGCGGGAGCGTGCCGAGACGCTGCTGCTCGAGAGCGAACAGCGCTATCGGGACATCTTCGATCACTCCATGGATCCGCTGTTCCTCTTGGACTTGACCGACGAGGGCTTGCGCTACATTGAACTCAATCCAGCCTTTGAGCGAGCGATAGGCCAGGGGCGCATAGAACTGATCGGCCGAACCGTGGAGCAGACATTGCCGGCACACGCTGCGGCGGCGGTCATCGCCGAGTACCGGCGCTGCGTGGAAGGCCGTGTCCCACTCGACGAGGAACATGAGCTGGATTTGCCGGCCGGGCGCCTCACGTTCCACACCACGTTGATTCCTGTGATTGGTGCCGATGGGCATGTGCAGAGGATTGTCGGTATCGCTCGCGACATCACCGAGCGTAAACACGCCGAACGACTTCTGCATACCCGTGAGCAAGAGTTCCGCGCCTTGGTGGAAAACACGCCCGATATCATCGCTCGTTTCGATCTGCGGTGCCGCTTCTTGTATGCCAATCCCGCGGCGAGAGATTTACTTGGCCATCCGTTGGATTTTCTACTTGGCAAAAATGCCTGTGAGGTATCGCCGGATTCGGATGTCGCACGCTTCTTCCACCATGCGGTTGGACAACTCGTTGATACGCGTGATGTGACCGAGGAGGAATTATCGATCAGTGTCCCGATCAGGCGGGGCCAAGAAGTCTCCAGCTATCAGGTCCGCCTGGTGCCTGAACGGGATCGATATGGGGCGCTGGTGAGTATTCTGAGCGTTGGACGCAACGTCAGCGCCATGCGTGCAGCCGAGCAGCGCCTCAAGGAATCCCACGCGCAGTTGCGCCAGCTGTCCAGTCACCGGGAGTCCACGCGCGAAGAAGAGCGCAAGCGCATTGCCCGGGAAATTCACGACGAACTGGGTCAGCAGCTCAGCGCGCTACGCATTGGCATTTCGCTGTTGCGTCTGCAGTTCGGCAATGATCAACCGTTGTTGGTGGAACGGGTCCAGATATTGATGGGGCGCGTCGATGAAACCATTCAGGTGGTTCGCAACGTGGCCACCGCCTTGCGTCCCTCGGCTCTCGACATGGGCCTGACCTCGGCACTCGAATGGCTGGTTTCGGAGTTCTCGAAAAATACAGGCATTGCCTGTCGACTCAAGGCGCCAACGGCTAGATTGGAGCTTGATGACGAGCGTGCCACCGCCATCTTTCGCCTCATACAGGAATCGTTGACCAACGTTTCCCGCCACGCCCAGGCGAGTCAAGTGAACATTCGCTTGGAGTGCCTCGCCGAACACGTCGTGATCGAAGTCTCCGACAATGGCAAGGGCTTCGATCCAGCGCAATTGCGCAAGGGCACACTTGGGATGCTCGGCATGCATGAGCGCGGACACATGCTGGGCGGAACGGTTACCATAAGCAGCGCCCCGGGGCAGGGAGCCTGTGTGCAGGTGAATATTCCCTTACAGATAGACCCGGAGGACATATGATCAAATTAATGATCGCCGACGATCACGCCATCATGCGCGAAGGCTTGAAACAGCTCTTCGCGTTGGCCGCGGACCTGCGCGTGGTGGCTGAGGCGGAAAATGGCGTCTTGCTGCTCGAGCGGCTGCGCCAAGGCGGTATCGACCTGTTGCTACTGGACATGAGCATGCCGGGCATCTGTGGCGATGATTTGGTCGCCCGAATACGTGCCCATTATCCGCAACTGCCGATCCTGGTGTTGAGCATGCACAATGAAGTGCAGATCGCCCAGCGTGCGCTCCGCTCGGGAGCCTCAGGTTATCTGACCAAGGACCGCGACCCCGAGACCCTGCTCGCGGCCATACGTCGCGTCGCGGCCGGAGGGCGCTACATCGATGCCGGACTGGCCGAGCAAATGGCCTTTGCCGCCTCAGGCCTGGGACCGAGCAATGAGCATGACGCGCTGACCGACCGGGAACTCCAAGTGTTGCGATTGCTCGCCCGAGGCCTGAGTGTCTCAAGCATTGCGGCGGAGCTGATCATTAGCCACAAGACTGTCAGCACGCATAAGGCGCGCTTGATGGAAAAGATGGGGTTTCTCAGTACGGCCGATATTGTGCGCTATGCGATGAGCAAGCAATTGCTCTGACCGGCCCATGTCCACGCCAGCAGGACATGAGCATACGTCGGGCACGCTTTGGCGCGTGCAATACGACCTAAGGCGTGTAGGCGATCCGATCACGTCATGCCACGCTCGCTACCGATCAGGCCATACGTCTGTCCTTTCCGGTAGCCCAGCCCATGCACTCAGAACCATGTCCAAATCCATCCGCCTGTTGATTGCTGATGACCACGCCATCATGCGCGAAGGGCTGAAGCAGATGTTCGTTTTCGCCCACGATGTGCAAGTGATGGCTGAAGCCGACAGCGGTGCCACGGCGTTGGACAGGCTACAACAGGGCGATATTGATCTGCTGTTGCTTGATATGAATATGCCGGGACTCAGCGGTATAGAGATGATTTCGCACATTCGCGCCCAGTACCCGGACCAGAAAATACTGGTGTTGAGCCTGCACGACGAACCTGAGGTCGCCTTGCAGACTATCAGGGCCGGCGCTAACGGGTACCTCTGCAAGGTGTGTTCCCTCGAGACGCTATTGGGTGCTATTCGTCGCGTGGCATCCGGCGCACGTTTTCTCGACCCTCACATCGCCGAGCGCATAGCGCTTGGTAACCCGGGGCCGGGACAACATCCCTACCATGGCGTGCTCACCGAGCGTGAGCTTGAGGTGCTGCGCCTGTTTGCCGGCGGCAGCAGCGTGACCCAAATCGCCGAGATGTTGACCATCAGCAGTAAAACCGTGAGCACTCACAAGGCTCGGCTGATGGACAAGATGGGGTTTTCCAGCAGCGTGGAAATCATCCGCTACGCCGTGATGCAGCAGCTCATCGAATGACGGCAGCGCTCTTTGAGCACCGTACCTGATTATCGGACGCAATCCGGGCTCGCGGCAGCCCATCCCGCCCTTTAGCCAAACCCACCCAGCCAATGGTCGACCGATCATGACGCTCGTCCCTGCACGATCACGTGTGTAGGCGACATTTTCCGTGGGTAAGGCAGCGCCTACCCCATCCGCCCGAACGCCTACCTGAAAACCAGCACAACCCGATGTCGGCCATTGGCTACGACCCGCATCATTAGGTGATGTCATTTTGCTTCTAGTTTTTTCAGCACTGGGTTTACCCGTACAGAGCTCTACCTGACGGGGCCGGTGGCCGGATGGAGAATTCACCTTGAGCGTAACGATTACCCACCCACGCCCGACTTCGGCAGGGGCGCCCGTGGCATTGCTAGCCCTGGCCCTGCTGGGGACTGCCTGTGTCCTGGGCGCTGGAGGGTTGGACCTTCAATCGGCGGGGCTTGCGGCGTTGCTCCTGATACCCGGCGCAGCGGCTGCGTTGCATTACCACGCTCGCGACCGTGCCCAGCGCCAGACTCAACAAACGGCCGACGCCAACCTGCAAGCGAGCGGGGGCGGTAATAACCCGTCCACCTGCCGCTGCGGCCTGGAACCGGTATGCCGCGGGGTGCTGCCGGTATGGGCAGGCCAGATCGAAGTCGCCCGCAGCCACACCGAAGAGGCCATCACCGCGCTGGCGGTGCGTTTCGCCGATATCTCCCAGCGTGTGGAGCGTGCCGTTTCGACCACGCAAGACGGACGCTCGGCGGACGGCGGATTGGTGGCGTTGCTGGGCACCAGCCAGCACGAACTGGACGCTATCGTCGCCTCGCTGCGGGCCGCCCTGGCGACCAAGGCGTTGCTGCTCGATGAAGTGATGGTGCTTTCCAACCTCACCGAGCAATTGCAGACGATGGCCCAGGACGTCGGCAATATCGCCAAGCAGACCAACCTGGTTGCCCTGAACGCGGCCATCGAGGCCGCCCGTGCCGGTGAGGTGGGGCGTGGCTTTGCCGTGGTGGCGGATGAAATCCGCAAGCTCTCCAGTCTTTCCGGCGAAACCGGCAGGCGCATCGGCGAGACCGTGAACACCGTGAATGCGGCCATTGCCAAGACGCTGGCGATCTCCCGCGAGTATGCCGAACAGGACGAAGCCACGGTGACCCATTCCGGTCAGGTGATCGAGCAGGTCATCCGGCGTTTCCGCGGCGCCACCACCACGCTCCTGGACTCCTCCCACACGTTGCGCGAGCAAAGCCAGTCTGTCGGCCAGGAAATTTCTCAAGTACTGGTGGGCTTGCAGTTCCAGGACCGGGTCAGCCAAGTGCTGGGCCTGGTTCGCGATGACCTGGAAAAACTGCACCACAGCCTTGCCGAGGGCGAGCGGGGCAACGTCGCCACGCTCGATGCCGATGCCTGGCTCCAGCAACTGGCGAGTACCTACACCATGCCCGAGCTGCATGACGTCCATCAAGGCGGCGCCCGAGGCGCCTCCTCCAGCGAATCCGAAATCACCTTCTTCTAGGAGCCTTCCCCATGGCCAAAACCATCATGATCGTCGATGACTCCGCGTCCCTGCGCCAGGTCGTCAGCATCGCCCTGAAAAGCGCCGGCTACGAGACTGTCGAGGCCTGTGACGGCAAGGACGCCTTGAGCAAGCTCGACGGTCGCAAGCTGCACCTGATCATCAGCGACGTCAACATGCCGAACATGGACGGCCTCTCTTTCGTCCGTGCGGCCAAGCAGCTGCCGGCCTACAAGTTCACGCCGGTGATCATGCTCACCACCGAAGTCAGCGACGCCAAGAAGCAGGAAGGCCAGGCGGCCGGGGCAAAGGCTTGGGTGGTCAAGCCCTTCCAGCCGGCACAGATGCTCACGGCCGTCTCCAAGCTTGTCCTGCCGTAGACACCGGCCTTTTTATTTCAATCGGATAGACGCTTATGAACACCCACGCCCCTCAACGCATCGCCATCGACGGCGAGCTGAGCATCTACACCGCCGCCGAATGGAAAAGGCGCCTCGATGAGGTGATCGGCCAGGGAGGCAACGTGGAGCTGGATCTGGAAGCGGTGCAGGAACTCGATACCGCCGGGCTGCAACTGCTGATCATGGCCAAGAAAGCCTTGATCGCTCGCGGCCGGCAGTTGCAGTTGAGCCACCACAGTTCAGCGGTAGTGGAGGTGTTCCGATTGTGCGACATGGCCGATTTCTTCGCCGACCCGATCCTGCCGCAACTGAACCATTCATGAAAAGGCCACGACCATGAACCTGGATGACGCACAACAGACCTTCATCGTCGAGAGCCTCGAGTTGCTGCAGCAAATGGAAGATGCCCTGCTGCATATCGAACTGGCCCCGGACGACGATGACACCATCAATGCCATTTTTCGTGCCGCCCACACGATCAAGGGGTCGGCCGGCCTGTTCGGTCTGGACGACATCGTGGCCTTCACTCATGTGGCCGAAAGCGTCCTGGATCGGGTTCGCGAGAAGCAGTTGCACTTCGATGAGGCGTTGACGGCGTTGTTCCTGCGGGTCTGCGATCACATCGGCGTGCTGGTGAAACTGGTCGCCGACCACAAGCTGCCGGAGCCGTCCGTGCAGCAAAACGGTGCCCACCTGCTCAACTTGTTGCGCGGGCTGTTGGGCGAAACCCCCGAGCCGGTGGCACACACCACGCAGCCCGTCGAAGCCGAGCCAGACGCCGAATACAGCGGCGATTCATCGCAGATTCACCACTGGCATATTTCCTTGCGCCTGGGCCGCGACCTGCTGCGCAACGGTATGGACCCGTTGGCGTTCATTCGCTATCTGTCCACCCTGGGGCATATCTGCAACATCGTGACCCTCAGCGACAGCCTGCCGGCGGGGGCAGAGATGGACCCGGAAAGCTGCTACCTGGGCTTCGAGATCGGTTTTCACAGCAGTGCCGACCAGGCCACCATTGAAGGCGTGTTCGAGTTCATCCGTGAAGACAGCCAGATACACATCCTGGCACCCCACAGCAATACCGATGAATACCGGCAGATGATCCAGGCGCTACCCCCGGAGAGCCTGCGTATGGGGGAGATTTTCCTTATACGCTGCGGTACTCAGACGTCCTTGGCGCCGGACGCTGCGTCGAGCGGTTCGTCCATCGATCCGTCAGCCATTGACCCGCCGATCATTCCCGCGCAGGAGCCCGAGGCAGCACTGAAAAAGTCGCCCGTCAAAGACGTTCGCCAAGCAGAAAACAGCTTGATCCGTGTCGACGCGGGCAAGCTCGATCAATTGATCAATCTGGTCGGTGAACTGATCATCGCCGGCGCCGGTGCCAATCTCGCCGCTCGCAACGCCGGCGCCAGTGAACTGGTGGAGGCCACGGCGGTCCTCGCACGCCTGGTGGAAGAAGTCCGCGACTCGGCATTGACCCTGCGCATGGTGCAGATCGGCTCCACCTTCAACCGTTTCCAGCGTGTGGTGCGCGACGTTGCCAAGGAACTGGGCAAAGACATCCTGCTGGACATCAGTGGCGGTGAGACCGAACTGGACAAAACCGTGGTGGAGCGCATCGGCGACCCGCTCACTCACCTGGTGCGCAACGCCATGGACCATGGCATCGAATCCGCCGAAGTACGCCGGGCCCAGGGCAAGCCGGCCCAGGGACGGCTGCGCCTGAATGCCTTTCATGACGCTGGCAGCATCGTCATCGAGGTCGCCGATGACGGCGGTGGCTTGAACAAGGCAAGGATCCTGGGCAAGGCCATCGAGCGAGGTCTGGTCAGCGAGGGGCAGAACCTCAGCGACCAGGATATTTTCAACTTGATCTTCGAGCCGGGGTTTTCGACTGCCGAGCAGGTCAGCAACCTCTCCGGTCGCGGCGTCGGCATGGATGTGGTCAAGCGCAACATCACCGCCCTGCGCGGCAGCGTCGAGTTGAACAGCGTCGAGGGCCAAGGTACGACCTTGCGCATCCGCCTGCCACTGACCCTGGCGATCATCGACGGCTTCATGGTGGGCATCGGCAGTGCCAGCTACGTGATTCCCCAGGACATGGTGGTGGAATGCATCGAGCTGCCCGCCAACGAGGGCCGTGACTATCTCAACCTGCGTGGCGAGGTACTGCCGTTCATTCGCCTGCGGGAGCTGTTCGACATCGAAGGCACTGCATCGCGCCGGGAAAACGTGGTGGTGGTGCAGTTCGCCGGGCAACGGGCCGGCCTGGTGGTGGATCGCCTGCTGGGTGAATTCCAGACCGTGATCAAACCGCTGGGCAAGGTCTTCGGTCGGGTCGGCGGGGTAGGTGGTTTCACCATCCTGGGCAGCGGGGAGGTCGCCTTGATCCTGGATGTCAGCGGCCTGATCAAGCAGATCGTCGGCACCCGGCAGCCCGCGAATGCCGACAACTGACAGCCATTTTTTATGCCTGCGTCCTTAATTTTTCGATAGATAAAGAAGATTCGAACATGAATACGTTTTCCAACATGAAGGTCGGCACGAAGATCGGCTCAGGGTATGCGCTCGTGCTGTTGTTGATGCTTGCACTGGTCATCATGAGCATCGGCGGTCTTTCAAATGTGCACCTGATCGTTAGCGACATCACCGATAACGCCTATCCGAAAGTGCAGATCAGTAACGATATCGACAGCGGGCTGGGCGACACCAACATTGTGATTCGGGACCTGATTCTCAAAGGCGACGAACAAGAAATGAAACGGTTGCAAAAAAAAATGCAGGTCATCCGCCAGGAGCAGGATGCACGGATGGAAGCCCTGGAGAAGCTGCTCAATGAGCCCGACGAGATAAGCCTGTTCAAGAGCCTGAAGACCGTTCGAGACAATTACGGTCAGGCGCTTAATCGCGCGGTCGAGCTGGGGGCAACCAACCAGGCCGATCAGGCCATGGCGCTGCTCTATGGCGATCTGGAGCAATTTCAGGGGCAATACGCCAAGCAGCTCAACGACATGATTGAGTTGCAGGAAGCCTCCTTCGCGGATAACGACAAACAAGAGCAGGCCGAGTATGACCGGATTCGCTTGCTGTCCTTCATCCTGCTGGGTGTTGCCACTCTGTTGGGTGGGCTGAGCGCGGTCCTGATTACCCGGGCGATTACCCGCCCACTCAACGATTCGGTGCAGGTTGCCAATCGCCTGGCCCAAGGTGACCTGAGCGTCAGCATCGAAGTCGAAAGCCGCGATGAGATAGGCCAGCTCAAAGGTGCCCTGCAGGGCATGGTGGCGAAGCTTTCGCAGATCATTGGCGAGGTGCGCAGTTCGGCCAATGCCTTGAGCAGCGCTTCGGAAGAAGTGTCTAGCACCGCGCAATCGATGAGCCAGGCCACAGGCGAGCAGGCCGCCAGCGTCGAGCAGACCTCGGCCTCGATCGAGCAGATGTCGGCGTCCATCGAGCAGAACACCGAAAACGCCCGGGTCACCGAGGGCATGGCCGGCAGTGCCGCCAAGCAGGCCGTCGAAGGTGGCGGGGCAGTGAAGGACACCGTCGCCGCGATGAAGAGCATCGCCGACAAGATCGGCATCATCGACGACATCGCCTACCAGACCAATTTGCTGGCCCTCAACGCCGCCATCGAGGCCGCCCGCGCCGGCGAACACGGCAAGGGGTTTGCCGTGGTGGCGGCCGAGGTGCGCAAGCTGGCCGAGCGCAGCCAGGTCGCGGCCCAGGAAATTGGCGAAGTGGCCAAGGGCAGCGTGGCCCTGGCCGAACGCGCCGGCAGCTTGTTGGACGAGATCGTCCCTGGCATCAGCAAGACCAGCGACCTGATCCAGGAGATTTCGGCGGCGTCCGAGGAGCAGTCCTCCGGCGTTGGCCAGATCAACACCGCGATGAACCAGCTTAACCAGATCACCCAGCAGAACGCGTCGGCGTCCGAAGAACTGGCCGCCACTGCCGAAGAAATGAGTGGCCAGGCTGAGCAGCTGCAACAACTGATGGGCTTCTTCACCCTGACCGGCCCTGGTGAGACGGATCGAGGCGTGCCATCCGCTGGCCCGTCGAGCCGATCCAGGGCTGTCGCGACCCTGCCGGTCCCTGTTCGGGTGGCGGGGACTCGCGGCGCGGTGCCGGCCGGCTTCGTGCGTTTCCAGGAGTAATCCCATGAGCCAATCGATCAACGTGCAGAGCCCCGACAGTGCGCCGCAAGTGCGGCAATACCTGACGTTTACCCTCGGCGGCGAACCGTTCGCCGTGGGTACGCTCAGCGTCAAGGAAATCATCGAATACGGCCAGCTTACCGCCGTGCCGATGATGCCCCCCAGCATTCGTGGCGTGATCAACCTGCGCGGCGCGGTGGTGCCGGTCATCGACCTTGGCGCGCGCTTCGGCGGCCGCCTGACGCAAGTCGGTCGGCGCACCTGCATTGTCATCCTGGAGGTGGATCACACCGAGGGCCAACAAGTGATCGGCGTGCTGGTGGATGCGGTGAACGAAGTACTGGAGATTGCCCCGGCGGACATTGAGCCGCCGCCGGCCTTCGGCGCGCATATCCGTACCGATTTCATCCTGGGCATGGGTAAGGTCGGTGGCCGTTTCGTCATCCTCTTGGACATCGGCCGAGTGCTTTCGGTGGACGAACTCGCCGCGCTGACCGAGGTCGCGCAGACGGCAGCCGGCGAGTAAGACGAAGCAAAAAGAAGCCATGGCGCTTGTGAGCGCTCCTGACAATTCAAACAAGTGGAAATGCCATGTTCAAGAATATGCGGGTCGGCGTTCGCCTGGCCCTTGGTTTCGCCGCAGTGTTGGTCCTTACCGCCATGCTCGCCTATATGGGCATCGCGCGCATGCAGGACATCAAGGCCGACCTCGACGAAGTCGCCAGTCTGCGCATGGCCCGCATTATTCAGGTCGCCACGCTGCGTAACGAGATGAACATCATCGCGCGGACCAGCCGCAACAGCATTCTGATCACTGATCCGGAGCGTACTCGCACGGAAATCGAACGGCTGCGGGTGGCACGCGCCGCCTTTGACAAGGTACTCGGCGAGATGGAGCTTGGCGTTTCCAGGGACGAATCCCAGCAGATTTCGACCGATATCCGCGCCCGTTTCCAGAAAATTGTTCCGATGACGGATGAGGTGTTGCGACTGGCTACCGATAATCGCAACCAAGACGCGGCCAATCTCCTGATGGGGGAGATGGCAGAGCAGCAGGAAAGCCTGTTCGCCGCCCTCAACACCATGGTGGCCTACCAGCAGCGGCAAGCCGAGGAGGCCGTCAGTCAATCGGCCCATAACTACAGCATCGGTGTCCGGTTGATGCTCGTCGTATTGGCCACGGCTATTTTGCTGGGTGGGCTGATCGCCTTCTTCATCACCCGCTCCATCAGCCGGCCATTAAGGGAGGTCATTGATGCGACCAACCGCCTCGCGGCGGGCGATCTGAACACAACTGTCGCCACCGCACGCCGTGATGAGACCGGCCAGCTCAATACGGCCCTGCAGCGTGTGTCCGCCGGCTTGCAGATGTTGATCGTCGAGATGAATCGCATGTCCGTGGAGCATGACAAGGGCGACATCGACGTGATCGTCGACACGAGCAAATTCCAGGGTGCCTACAAAACCATGGCCGAAGGCGTCAACACCATGGTGCAAGGTCACATCGGGGCAAAGAAAAAAGCCATGTTGTGCGTCAAGGAACTGGGTGATGGCAACCTGGATGCGCCGATGGAACAGCTGCCCGGCAAAAAGGCTTTCATCAATGCCGCCATCGAGACCACACGCCAGCAGTTGAAAGATGCCGCTGCCGCCGCCGCTATTGCCACCAACCTGAAGACCACCCTGGATAACGCCTCTGTCAACGTCATGATGGCGGATAACGACGGCATCATCCGCTACATGAACCGGTCTACCGAGGCGTTGATGCGTCGCTCCGAGGCCAACATGCGCAAGGCGCTGCCGCAGTTCAGCGCGGACAAGATCATTGGCGCGAACTTTGACATTTTTCATAAGAACCCCAGCCACCAGCGCAACTTGCTGAGCAACCTGCGCGGCACTCATGTCGCTCAGGTGCCGGTGGGCGATATGGTGTTCAGGCTTAGTGCCAGCCCTATCTATAACCCCGACGGCGAGCGCCTGGGCACGGTATTGGAATGGATCGACCGTACCTTGGAAGTCGGCGCCGAACAGGAAATCGTCCAAGTGGTAGCAGCCGCGGCCGCGGGGGATTTCTCGGGGCGTGTCGCCAGCGAAGACAAAGAGGGTTTCTACAAGCTGGTGGCAGAAGGCATGAACCAGATCGTCGGTACGGCGGACAATGCGCTCAAGGATGTGTTGCGCGTCCTCAGTGGCCTGGAGCAGGGCGATCTGACCCAGGGCATCGATAAGCAATACCAAGGGACGTTCGAGGCACTCAAGAGCGCGGTCAATAATACGATTGCCAAGCTTTCCAACATCATTGGCGAAGTTAACGGCGCGACCGGGAATATTGCTTCAGCCAGTGACGAAATCAGTTCTACCTCCCTTTCCATGAGCCAGGCGGCGACCGAGCAGGCCGCCAGCGTCGAGCAGACCTCGGCGTCGGTGGAGCAGATGTCCGCCTCCATCGAACAGAACAGCGAAAATGCCCGGGTCACTGACGGCATGGCCGGCAGCGCCGCCAAGCAAGCGGTCGAAGGCGGCGAGGCGGTCAAGCAGACAGTCGCCGCGATGAAAAGCATCGCCGACAAGATCGGCATCATCGACGACATCGCCTACCAGACCAATTTATTGGCCCTCAACGCCGCCATCGAGGCCGCCCGTGCCGGTGAACACGGCAAGGGGTTTGCCGTGGTGGCGGCCGAAGTACGCAAACTGGCTGAGCGCAGCCAGGTCGCGGCCCAGGAAATCGGCGAAGTGGCGAAGGGCAGCGTGGCCCTGGCCGAACGCGCCGGCAGCCTGCTGGACCAGATCGTCCCGGGGATCGCCAAGACCAGCGACCTGGTCCAGGAAATCGCCGCGGCTTCCGAAGAGCAATCCACCGGTGTCAACCAGATCAACACCGCGATGAACCAGCTCAACCAGATCACCCAGCAGAATGCCTCGTCCTCCGAGGAACTGGCTTCTACCGCTGAAGAAATGAGCAGCCAGGCCGAACAGCTGCAGCAACTGATGCGGTTCTTCACCCTGGCCGGGCATAGCGCCCACGAACCGGTCGGTACCCTTGCCGGACAACGCTCCGCCACCGGCGCCGCCCACCCCTCGATCAGCCGTGGCAAGACGGACAGGGCGGCGCCGACAGGTTTTGTGCGGTTCCAGGAGTGATGTCATGGGTTCACTGATCTCTGGAGGCGGTTTGTCGTTCTGGTTGCTGTTGGCCGTCGTGCCCGGCCTTGTGATGCTGGTTGGCTGGATGGTCCTCCAGAGACGCATCGATACCCGGCCAAGCGCTCCCGTCGAGCCGGATGCCGGGGTTGAGCCCCTCAGGTTGAATGATTTGCATCAGTCGATCGAACAGCTCAACGCCATCGCATCGGTTTTTCGCGACTCAGTGCCCGGCGCCTTCAAGGCCGGGCAGGCCGGGAGGGAAGAAAACGCTTCGCCCGCGCTACCGGACGTAACATCTGGCGCCACCCATGACCAGAACCTGGCCAGGCTCGCCGCCAAGATGCACCTGCTGACCGAGCTTACCGCCCATATGCTCGAAAAAAAGCAGGATCTGGCACGTACCGAAATCGATCTGGCGTTGGCCGCCGACAGCCCAACCCCCAGCAACTACTACCTCTCGCTGACGGTGGGCGGCGAACTGTTCGCGGTAAGCACGTTAAACATCCATGCCATCGTCGAGGCCAGTCAACTCGTCACTAAACCGCCCACGACCTTGACGTTGCGCCGGGCGATTAGGTTGCGCAATACGTTGGTGCCGGTGATCGACCTGAGCTTGCACCTCGCCGGGCGCCCTATAGAGATGGGCTGGGGCACCTGTGTTGTCATCCTCGAGCTGCCCCGTGACGATCATATGCAAAGATTGGGCGTGGTGGTGGATGGGGTCCATAAGGTGCTGGAAATTTCACCCATTGAAATCGAACCGCCGGTGATCAGTGACAGCAAAGTCCGCAATGACTTCATTCTCGGCACAGCCACTGTCAGTCAGCGCCGGGTCAGTCTGCTGCATGTCGAGCGCGGATTTTCGGCAAGCGGTTTCGTGCTACCGCGCTCGATGGCCCAGCCGACGGTACAGGAGTGCTTGCCGACATGAGTGCTCACCTGCAAATTCCTGACAACGTACCGAGATCCCTTCAATGAATTTGTTAGAACGTCTGTCTTTACCCGGCAAGTTTTCCCTGCTGGCCCTGTTGTGCCTGGGGTTGATTGCCGCGCCGACGTCGCTGTATGTACTCGGTTCCTTGGGTCAGAGTCGCCAGGCCGTACAAGAGTCCCGTGGCACGCAACCTGTTCAGCAGGTGCTCGCTCTCATTCGAGCGATGCAGCAACACAGCGGCCTTTCATCCGCCGTGCTGGGAGGCAACCGTGTGCTGAACGGGGACAGGCTGAGCAAGCAGGCCGATGTGGAGCGCGAGTTCGAACGAACCGAACGCGAGCTGCGCGAGGCTCAAGTTCCTTCCGCCGTCCTGGATTCGTTGCAACAGATGCATCGCCAATGGGGTGAGCTGGCGAGCCAGGTATCCCTGGCGGCCCTTGACGGTACCCAAAGCATGACGCGGCATGTCGAACTGATCATGGCGGGTCTTCAAATCGAGGATTCGCTGCTCGATCATTTCGAGTTGTCGCTGGACCCGATCTTCGAAACCTACTACTTGATCACTGGCGCTCTGGTTGAAGTCCCGCATACCAGCGAATTGCTCGGACAGTTGAGCGCGACGGGGGCTTTGCACTTGGCGCGGAGGCAGATACAGCCCGAGCAACGCGCGGCCCTGAGCAGCCTGACGACTCAAACGTTGAATAGCTTGGACAAGCTGAACCGCGCTTTCGCAAAGGTCAATGCCGCCAGCCCTTCATTCAATGCCGTATTGAGCGGCCCTCTGGCGACGTTGCGTCCGCAAATCGAACAAACGCTGAAACTGACCGAGACCCATCTGATTGCCGCGGGTGAACTGCATTACCCGGCCGCGGATTATCTGGCGGCCTATACCCGGACCATCGACGCGCTGTTCACCTTCAACCAGCCGGCCCTGGTTGTCCTGGCCGAGGCGCTCGAGGCCCGACGCGACAGTGCACGGAACAGTGTGATCCTGATGTCGGCTGGCTTGCTGGTGCTGTTGCTGGCCGGGACCGCATTGGCGACCTCGATGGTCCTGCGCCTGCTCAAGCAGCTTGAGGTTGCGTTGACGGCGGCCGAGCGCATCACCGCAGGCGATTTGAGCCATTCAATAGACGCCTTCGGCACCGATGAACCGGCCCGCTTGCTGCACGCGCT
Organism: Pseudomonas sp. Z1-12; assembly: GCF_051132015.1. Lineage (NCBI taxonomy): Bacteria > Pseudomonadati > Pseudomonadota > Gammaproteobacteria > Pseudomonadales > Pseudomonadaceae > Pseudomonas > Pseudomonas sp. Z1-12. Next base: position 4,147,963 of record NZ_CP071647.1, on the reverse strand, counting down.
ACATCGCATGCAAGAAGGACTGCGTGGCACGGTCAAACACATCGTGCGCTCCGCCGAGCGCCTGGCCTTGACCGCCGGGGAACTGAGTACAGTGACCCAAGACGCCACGCGCGGCTTGAATCGACAGAACGGCGAACTGGATCAAGCGGTTACCGCTGTCAACGAATTGACCACCGCGATTGCGGATGTAGCACGCAATGCCGCCTCGGCATCCGAGGTTTCCCAGTCCGCCGAGCAACGTTCTCTAGACGGCCGGGGGAGTGTTGGTCGGACGGTGGAATCAATCGAGTCGTTGACCGGTGATATTGAGCATGCCACCGATACCCTGCAATTTCTGGCGAAACAGACTGGCGCCATCACCACCGTGCTTGATGTCATCCGTAGTATCGCCGAGCAGACCAATATGCTGGCGTTGAACGCCGCGATCGAAGCGGCGAGGGCAGGGGAGAGCGGGCGCGGTTTTGCCGTGGTAGCGGACGAGGTACGAGCCTTGGCGCAGAGAACCCAGGAGTCGACCAAGCAGATCGAGGGCATTATCGACTCGGTGCAAAAGGGTAGCCAAGGTGCGCTCAGTGCCATGCAGGACAGCAGCGGAAAAACGAGAAAAACATTGGAAGTTGCCCGCGAGGCGGGCTTGGCGTTGGGTTTGATCGCAGAGGCGATCGTGCAGATCAACGAGCGCAACCTGAGCATTGCCAGTGCGACCGAGCAGCAGTCCCACGTGGCCCGTGAAGTCGATAACAACCTGCTCAATATTCGCGATGTTTCCGTGCTGGCGTCGAGCAGTGCGAACCAGACTCATGCATCCAGTCGTGAACTCGCGGGCCTGGCCGGCGAGCTGAATGCCATGGTCAAGCACTTCATTGTCTGAGAAAAAGGCGCCGCATCATGAAATATCTGCAAGGATCTACACGCAATGAATAACCTGGTGCTCTCCGATAAGGAGTTCCAGCAGTACCGCGGCATGATCTTTGACATCGCCGGGATCAGCTTGTCCGATGCGAAGAAGCCGCTGGTCAGTGGTCGCCTGGCCAAGCGCATCCGTCAACATGCACTATCGAGCTACAGTGACTACTTTCGCCTGTTGATGCGTGACCAGGCAGAGCAGCAAGTGGCGGTGGACCTGTTGACCACCAACGAAACCTACTTTTTCCGCGAACCCAAGCACTTTGCGTTCCTGCGCGAGCGCATCCTGCCGGAGCTGGCGCAGCGCACCACGCTACGGGTCTGGAGCGGGGCATGCTCCACCGGCGAGGAGCCCTACAGCATCGCCATGACCCTGGCCGAAGCCTTGGGCAATCGGCCCTGGGAACTGCTCGCCTCGGACCTCAGTACGCGGGTGCTGGAAAAGGCCCGCAGCGGCCTGTATCCCGCCACCGATGCTGAAGATATTCCCCGTCCGCTGCTGGTCAAGCATTGCCTCAAGGGCGTCGGCGAGCACGCCGGCACGCTGCTGATCGATCCAGCCCTGCGCAACCGCGTGAGCTTCCAGCAGATCAACCTGAACGCCGCATTGCCCCCGTTGGGAGAGTTCGAGGTGATCTTCCTGCGTAACGTGATGATCTATTTCGATCTCGAGACCAAGCGCCAAGTGGTGCGGCGTCTGCTGCCGCTGCTCAGTCCCGGTGGTTATTTCATCATCAGCCATTCGGAAAGTCTGAACGGGGTCTGCGACGAGCTGAAAGTCGTCGCGCCGTCCATCTATCGGAAGCCCCATGCGTAGACCCGACGGCATCATCGAAATTTTCCTGCAACCGGGAGAGTTGTATTTCGGCGACCGCTACACGCGGATCCGAACCCTGCTGGGCTCCTGCGTATCCCTGGTGCTCTGGCATCCAACGCTGTTGATCGGCGGGATGTGCCATTTCATGCTACCGACGCGGCCCAAGCCGTCCATGAACGAGCTGGACGGCCGCTATGGCGACGAAGCCATTGAGCTGATGCTCCGCCAAGCCCGCTGCCACGGTGTGTCGGCCACGGAATTTCGCATCCAACTGTTCGGTGGCGGTGACATGTTCCCGGCCATGGGCAGAAAAAAGGCCGCTCATGTGGGCAAGAAAAACGTCGGCGCGGCCCTGCAATTGCTCCAGGCCCATGGATTGACCTGCCGGGGTGCCCATGTGGAAGGCATCGGTCATCGCAACCTGATTTTCGATCTCTGGAGCGGCCACGTGTCCCTCAAACACATTCCATCCGCCATGGGTGCCCGCCAGGACTGTGACGTATGAAACCCATCAAGGTCATGATCGTCGATGACTCGGCCGTGGTGCGCCAGGTGCTCTCAGCCATGCTCACCGAGCGCCCGGGAATCGAAGTGATCGGCGTCGCCGTCGATCCACTGTTCGCCCTGGAAAAGATGCAACGCCAGTGGCCTGACGTCATCGTGCTGGACGTGGAAATGCCACGCATGGACGGCATCACCTTCCTTAAAAAACTGATGGTCGAACGGCCGACCCCGGTGGTGATCTGTTCCACCCTCACCGCCGCCGGTGCCCAGACAACCTTGCAGGCATTGGCCGAAGGGGCGGTGGGAGTGATTGGCAAACCTCAAGTGGGCCTTAAGCAGTTTCTTCACGCCGCCGCCGACGAACTGGTCCAGGCCATCCAGAGCGCCGCACGGGCGAACCTGCGCCGCCTGGTACCCCAGGCCAATGCCAGGCTGTCCGCCGACGCCATCCTGCCGGCCGGCAACCAAGCCATGCCGCAGACCACCGAGACACTAGTGGCGATCGGCACCTCTACCGGTGGCACTCAGGCATTGGAATCGATACTCACACGCCTGCCGAGGGTTTGCCCCGGCTTGCTTATCGTCCAGCACATGCCGGAGCGTTTCACTGCAGCCTTCGCTGAACGGCTGAATCGGCTGTGCCAGATTGAGGTGCTTGAAGCACGGGATGGCGACAGGGTCACGGCCGGGCGCGCACTGATCGCGCCAGGTGGCCGACACATGCTGCTCACACGCAGCGGCGCCCAGTATCAGGTGGAGGTTCGCGACGGTCCACCGGTCAGCCGGCACCGCCCCTCGGTCGATGTGTTGTTTCGCTCTACTGCTCGCGCGGCCGGCAGGAATGCGCTGGGCATCATCATGACCGGCATGGGCGACGACGGCGCGCGCGGTCTGAAGGAAATGCGCGAGGCCGGCGCCCGGACCCTGGCCCAGGATGAAGACAGTTGCGTGGTATTCGGCATGCCCAAGGAAGCGCTCAAGCTGGGGGCGGCGGAGCGCGTATTGCCCCTTTGCGATATTCCTGCGGCGATCCTCGCCAGCACGACTGGAAGGACGTGAGCATGGCCTTCTTTTCCAACGAGTCCGGGCGCCGCGATCAGGTGGCCCTATGCGCAAAAGGATTAAACGCAACGACTCTCTCACCGACAAACCAAGGTGGCGAGTATGAATAATAAATCAGCGCTTGCGAGTCAACCCAACGCCGAAGACGTCAAGGCCTCGCCCGACAGCCTGGCGTTTCGCACGCTGGCTGAAAATACACCGGATAGTATCGCCCGTTATGATCGCCAGGCGATGCGCACCTACGCCAACCCGGCCTTTGCCCGTATGGTTGGAGTGCCCGCTGAGGTCCTGCTCGGTAAAAAACCCAGCGATGCTGGCAATACTCCCGAGATGCTTGCCTACGAGGCGACCCTGCTGGAGGTGGTACGCAGCGGCCAACCCGCCGAACACGAGTTGTCCTGGACGGGGGGCAACGGCCTGATCACCAGTCAGATACACCTCGTTCCGGAGCGAGGGGGCGACGGTGAAGTCATCGGCGTGCTGGCCGTGGGCCGCGATATCAGCCAACTGCGGCGCGTCGAGCAGGAGCTTCGGGCCAGGGAGCAGGATTTTCGCACCCTGGTGGAAAACTCGCCGGATGTCATCGTTCGCTATGATCGTGAAGGCCATCGCGCCTACATCAATCCCGCCTTCGAGCAGGTCTATGGGATTGAACGGAGCGAAGCCATTGGCACCCCCATTACCTACAGATCTCCTCTGCCAGCCGAGGTGACCGGGCGCTACCACCGGGGCATCCTGAGTCTGCTGAAGAGTGGTCAATCCGCCGCAGTGGAGGCGACCTGGACCAAGGCCAACGGCGAGCAGATCGTCCAGCATGTCCAGGCGGTGCCTGAGTTCGACCAGCACGGCCAAGTCGTCAGTGTGTTGACCATCGCCCGCGACATCACCGCGCTCAAAGCGACCGAGCGACGCCTTGAGCAGGCCGAGGCCATGGCGCGCCTGGGTCACTGGCAATTGGATTATCGCCTTGGCACGCTGCGGCTGTCGGCGGAGCTCTGTCGTATGGTCGACAAACCGCGCAATTGGTGCCCTGGCCAGGCTGAACTGATTTCCATGCTCGTGATCAAGGATCGCGGACGGATCCTTGATTGTCTCTGTCAGGCTTCCTCCGAACGGGCCACGTCCCTGATGCTCGAATACTGCATAACAGTGAGCGGGCGTCAGCTGCATCTGCACTCCGAAATGAGTATTGAATACGCTGCCGACGGCAAGCCGCTGCAAGCACTGGGTACAGTCCAGGACATCAGTGAGCTGAAAGCCTATCGGGAGCGAATGCATTCCCTGGCCTTTTATGATGGCCTGACCGAACTGCCCAATCGCGCACTGTTTAAAGAGCGTTTGCAGCAAGCCCTGATCGCGGCGGGGCGTAGCGGCGGTCAGGTTGTGGTGTCGATCCTCGACCTCGATAACTTCAAGGTGGTGAACGATACCCTGGGGCACGGCGCCGGGGATGAGCTGCTGCGTGAAGCCGCCAGGCGCTTGCAACGTTTCGTCTGCGGCAATGATACGGTGGCGCGCCTGGGCGGTGACGAGTTCGCCCTGATTCTGACAAAACTCACCGATACCATCGACCTGGAAAATCTGGGCAAAAGAATCCTGCAAACCATTACGGGCATCTACCGGATCCAGGGCCGGGAGGTTTTCGTCTCCGGTAGCCTTGGCATCGCCCGCAGCCCCGCGGACGCCAATAACATCGGCGAACTCTTGCAGTACGCCGATTCGGCGATGTACCACGCCAAGGCGCACGGAAGGAACAATGTGCAGCTCTATTCGCCGCGCTTCACCCAACTGACTGTAGAGCGTCAGGCCTTGGCAACCAGTTTGCGCAATGCCCAGCGCAACGGCGAGTTGACGCTGCACTATCAGCCACAAATCGACTTGGCCAGCGGCCGCTTGACGGGAGCTGAAGCCTTGTTGCGCTGGAATCATCCGGAGCACGGACAGGTACCACCGGACAAGTTCATTCCGATTGCCGAGGAAACCGGGCTGATCGTGGGCATTGGCGAGTGGGTCTTCGAAAGGGTCTGTCGCTTTGCCGCGGTCTTGAACAGTGGCGGTCGCGACCCAGCGCTGAAAATAGCCGTCAACCTGTCGCCACGGCAGTTCCAGATGAACGATCTTCTGGGCTCGATCCGCACCATCGTGCAGAACACCGGCTGCGAGCCAGGTTGGTTGGCGCTGGAAATCACCGAAGGCTTGTTGCTGGACAGTAGCGTCGGGGTACGCGAAACCCTTGAACAGCTGAACCTTATGGGTTTCTCCATTGCCATCGATGATTTTGGTACCGGTTATTCGGCGCTCGGTTACCTGAATCGCTTTCCCATCGAAACCCTGAAGATCGATCGCTCCTTCATTCGCGACATCGAACACAACCGTGACAGTGCCGAGTTGGTCAAGGCGATCATCTCCATGGCCAACAACCTGCGTTTGTCCTTGGTAGCCGAAGGCGTCGAAGAAACCTCCCAACAAGCGTTCCTGCAAAGTTATGGCTGCCAGAGTGCGCAGGGTTGGTTGTATGGCAAAGCCGTGCCGCAGGCAGATTTCGAGGAACTGTCGGTATTAACGGCGGCGAACCGCGATTGGCGGACCCTGAAGAACGATTAAGTGCCGCAGACAACGGCGTTTTGCCAAGGGCGTAGGCATCCCCCTACCTGATTATCAGGCGATGTCGATAGTGTTGCGGCCAAATAGGTGGCACTTTGGAATCGAGTCTGTGCAGCTGCCAACGCCTTTGATGCGCGCCAGGCAGCCACAGATTCCAGAAAGTCAGCACAAAAAAGCCAGGCACTACAGGCATTCTGCTCTCCGAAGCAGGGTCGATCCGAACGCAGCGGTTTCAGTGCCAAGGCCAAGAGAGCCCGACCCAGACCATGCCATTACGCCCCGTCGTCGCGCCGCCAACCCGGTACGCTTTGCATAGCGTCTGTCGATGCCTCTGGGTTTCGGGCTTCTGGCTGCTCTCACGTGCGGTAGTCGCCCAGGATCTGACCAGCCTCCCTTTTGAGCAATTGCTCGACACCGAAGTGGTCGGTGCCTCGCAATTCTCTCAGCAGCTCACCGACGCGCCATCCGCCGTTTCGGTGGTCACCGCCGAGGAAATACGTCGCTTCGGTTACCGGACGCTCGCCGAAATCCTGAACAATATGCGTGGCCTGAACATCGGCTTCGATGGCGCCTATTATTTTCCCGGAGGGCGTGGTTATGGCCTGCCCGGCGAATACGCCGGGCGCGTCATGTTGCGTATCGACGGCCAACCGGTCGCCGACAACATCTTCAACCAGATCTACCTCGGTGAGGATGGCCTGCTCGACACCGAGTTGATCGAACGGGTCGAATACGCGCCGGGACCAGGCGCCGCGCTGTATGGCAACAATGCCTTGCTCGGTGTGATCAACGTTGTGACCCTTCGCGGCCGCGACCTGAACGGTAGCCAGGTGGCCGTGACGACCGGCTCGAACCAGGATCGCAAGGTCCGCGCCAGTTGGGGTGAGCGTCTGGAAAACGGCGGTGAATGGCTGGTTTCGGCCTCGGCGTCCAAGGCTGATCTGCCCGATGTCCACTTCGACGGTGATGTCCTGCGCGATGATCTGGACGGGCAGCGACTGTTCATCAAGGGATCGCAAGGCGCGTGGAGTCTTGAGGGAGTATTCGCTGAGCGCAACCAGCAAGAGGTGACGATCCCCCTTGGCGCCAGATGGAACTTCTCCGATGAAAACACCTTCTGGAAGCTCGGCCATGATACCGACCACGGTAGCTATCGCTCCTCGGTCAAACTTTCTTATGGCAGCTATTTGTACCGTAGCGCTTATCGCGAACCTGTCGAGGACCAACGCCCGTTCACCGAGCACATCAGCGCCGACGGACGTTGGTGGGATCTGGAGGGCACAATCAGCAGTGTCGCCTTCGAGGGCCACCGTTTGGTGCTGGGCAGCGAGTACCGTAACGACTACCAGCAGGACCAGCAGATACAGAGCTACTTTCCCCGCCGCGACGAATACGAGGAGTATCACAGCGAGGGCGCAGCCCAAACCCTCAGCGTTTTTGTCCAGGACGAGATTGAGCTTGCTCACGACCTGAGTTTGAACCTGGGGGTGCGTGTCGATCGGCGCAACAGCAGCGGCACGATGGTGCGTAGCGCGCCCCGCGCCGCCCTGAGCTATACCGGTCTGCCTTACACTACCCTGTCTCTGTCCCAAGGCACCGCCACCCGCTTTGCCAGCCGTAATGAGCAGACCCTGTATAACATTCCCTCCGTCGAGTCGGAACGTGTCGCCACCACGGAGTTCGTCGCTGATTATCGCCGCGGCGACTTCCGTGTGCTGGGCAGTCTCTATCGCTACGGCATCACGGACCCCATACGACGTTTCGCGGAACCGACATTGGAGCGGGTCGACACCCTCGGCGCGGAACTCGAAACACAATGGCAATGGCGTCGTGTTCAGTTTCGTGCCAGTCATACTCTGCAGCGCTCCGAAGACAACCTCGGTCGTAATCTGGTCAATTCGCCGCATCACTTGAGCAAGCTGCAGGTATCCGTGCCGCTGGCTGGGGAACATCTGCGCGCGAGCTTCGCTGGCCGCTACGTGGGTAAGCGCCTGGTAACACCCGAAACGAGCGCTTCCGGCTATGCGATCGCTGACCTTACCCTGACGAGCGAGGAAGTCCTGCCAGGTGTAAGCGTCACCGCCGCGGTGCGCAATCTTTTCAATCGCCAGTACAGGGACGCATCGCTCTACGACGGCGAGATCGAGCGGGGCGAACGCAGCCTATGGTTCAGCGTGGGGTATGCGTTCCAATGAAGGCTATCGTCCTCCACCTGCTCGTTTTTGCCACCTGGTACCTGCCAAGTCCGCCCGTCTCGGCTGACGCGGCGGTGGACGAACGCGCGATGAAGGTCGCCTATCTCTACAACTTCACGCTGTTCGCCCAGTGGCCCTCGTTGTCTGCCGCTGACTTCCAGGTCTGTGTACTCGGCAGTACCCCCCTGGATGAAGAGTTGGCCCGGCTCAAGGGCAAGCCCGCACAGAACGGCCAGCCGATCGTCATACGGTGGATTGCGCCCAATACTTCGCTCACCGGCTGCCAGGTGCTCTATGTCGACGAGCACAACAGTAGGACGCTCGATGCGCTGCTTCAGCAGCTTGCCGCGGCGCCGATCCTGACCATCACCGACGCGGCCGGCTTTGCCGATCGGGGCATCATGATCGAAATGCGCCGGCAGGGCCCTCGCATCGTTTTCGACGTCAACCTGGCTGCCGCGCGGCGGGTGAATCTGGACTTCAGTTCTCGCTTGCTCAAACTCGCCAGTTTCGTGGCGAACAGGTCCTAAACCTATGCGTTCCTTACCCTTCAAGGATCGGCCGCTACGCGACAAGCTCACCCACACGGGATTTCTACTGACCGCTGCGGTCATGGCGCTTCTGCTACTGACACTGTTGGCCTACCAGATGGTCGTGCAACGCAACGCATTAGCAGAAGCCATAAGGGTCCATGCCATGGTGATCGGCAGTAATGGGGCCGCGGCGGTCATGTTCCACGACGCCCAGGAGGCGCAAGAAACGCTGAACTCCCTGACGCACATTCCGGACATTACCTGGGCGGCGTTCCTGTTGCCCGATGGCCAGGAGTTGGCCACTTATCAGCGGGAAGCCAAGGAGGAGGGCGCCGGTCGGGTAATGGCCGAAGGTATCGGTTGGCGCTCTCTGCTCGTGCGCCAGCCGGTTGTGCTCCACGGTCGGGTCATCGGCAATGTCGTGGTGCAAGCGAGCCTTTCCTCTTTGTACCGCAGTCTGGCGTATCAGACCGCGTTCGGGTTGCACGCAGCCGCCCTGGCCCTGTTCTTGTCCCTAGTACTTTCGCGTCGAATGGCGTCGAGTATCGTGCAGCCGTTGTTGAGCCTGGTTCAGTTGACCGAGCAGATCAGCGCCAAGCGGGATTTCAGCCTGCGGGCGATCGTGTACGGAGGTGATGAGGCCGGCCGTCTCGCCCAAAGTTTCAATGACTTGATGGCGCAGCTTGAATGGCACGACGCGCGAACCAGCGCCGAACTGCAGCAGCGCCGTCTGGCTGAACAGCAGCTCAACAAACTGGCCTATTACGATCCGGTTACCGGCCTGCATAACCGGCATTACTTCAAGGAGAAACTCGAGACGGCGGTGACCGAGGTGCTGCGCTACGGCACGTCCTGCGCGCTACTTTTCATCGACCTGGACGACTTCAAGATTGTCAATGACACGCTCGGCCACGAGACCGGAGACACACTCCTGACCCTCGTCGCTGAACGACTGCGTAGCACATTACGCAGTAGCGATGTGGTGTGTCGGATTGGAGGTGACGAATTTGCCGTGATCCTGGAAAGTCGAGCCAACGCCACTCAGGCCACCCAGGTTGCTTCGAACATCGTCGGCGCGCTGTCGAGTTCCTTTGGCATCGATGGGCATCAGATAAACATCGGCGCGAGCTTGGGCATCAGCCTGTGTCCCGATCACGCGTCAGACACTGTCAGCCTCCTGCGCAACGCAGACATGGCCATGTATCACGCCAAGGGCAATGGTAAGAATAACTTCTATCTGTATGCACCGGAGATGGAGGGCGGCTCGGTCAGCCCATGAGCCTTGATCGCCACGAAACATAGGGCACGCCCTACCTGAAAATCAGGCCCCCCCGATGGAACTGAAAAGGGCTCACCCCCAAGCTGGACCGTGAATGAGCCAGTTCTTGTGGCCCCCCCTACACGGACGTAATCCACTGAGATTGAAGCCCTGCCCCTTCTCGATAGCGGGGTTGCATGGCTTGATGAATCATAAAGTCAGAACCCCATGATGAAACTCAATGTCAGCACCCGGCTAGGTTTTGGTTTCGCGTTTATCTTGGCGCTGTCGACCGCGCTAACGTGGCTAGCGACCTCTCAAGTAACCTATATCAAAAACACCCTTTCCGGTATCAACGACGTCAATAACGTCAAAGCCCGCTATGCGATTAACTTTCGCGGCAGTGTGCATGACCGAGCGATTGTGTTGCGCGATACATTGCTGATCGCAAACGACGCAGAGATACCACCAGAGCTGGCAAAGATAAAAAAGCTCTCGGAAGACTATGCTGCCTCGGCTGAAAAGCTCGATCAAATGTTCGCCAGTCGCAATGACATTACCTCTGAAGAGCGCAATGCACTGGCGAAGATCAAGGCCATTGAGGCGAAAACCCTGCCCCTGATCGAGCGCGTGGTGGAAATGCGCCTGAATGACCAGGGTGCCCAGGCCCTTGGGCTGTTGCTGACTCAAGCCCGTCCTGCGTTCGTGGAATGGTTGTATCTGATCAACCAATTGATCGATCTCGAAGAGGGCATGAGCAAACAGGCCGCCAGTCAAGCTTATGCGGTGGCCAGCGAATTCAGTCTTGTCATGTGGGGGGCGACCATTGCGCTCATCGTCTTGGGAGGCGGTGTGGCTTGGGTGTTGGCTCGCAGCTTCTTGAAACCGCTGGCCCGTGCGCTGGCAATGGCCGAGTCGGTCGCGGTGGGTAATCTTACCTCCACACAGGACATTGAAGGGTCGGACGAGCCGGCTCGTTTGCTCAAGGCCTTGGAGCGTATGCAGCAGAGCCTGCGTAACACGATCAACAGCATTTATGTGTCCGCCGACCATCTGTCGCATACCTCCGAAGATATGAAAACCCTTTCCGAGCAAAGCTCGGCGGGCTTGAACCGGCAGAACCAGGAAATCGAGCAGGCTGCCAGTGCGGTGACGCAAATGAGCGCAGCGGTGGAAGAAGTTGCCCGTAATGCACTCTTGGCCTCGCAGGCTTCAGGCACCGCCAGCAGCTCTTCGAAACAGGGCCGGGAGATGGTGGTAGCGACCGTCAACGCGATTCAGCAAATGATCGAAGAAGTACAAAAGACGTCGACTCAGGTCGGCGAGCTCGCCCGAAAGAGCCAGGATATCGAAAGGGTCCTGGAAGTCATCCGCTCCATCGCCGAGCAGACCAATCTGCTGGCTTTGAACGCTGCCATCGAAGCGGCTCGCGCGGGTGATGCGGGCCGCGGTTTTGCGGTGGTTGCCGACGAGGTGCGGGGCCTGGCTTATCGCACCCAGCAATCGACCTTGGAAATCGAAGAGATGGTCGCGGGGATCCGTGGCGATATTGAAGATTCCGTGCTGCTGATGAAAGGCTGCACGCTAAAAGCCGACGGTACGCTCGACGTTGCTCGTTCAGCAGGCGGGGCATTGGATGAAATTACCCTTGCCGTGGAGCAAATATTGGAACGCAATCACACCATTGCCAGTGCGATGCAGCAGCAAGCGGTGGTGGCTCGAGAGGTGGACCACAATTTGCTAAACATCAGAGACTTTTCCGTCGGGTCCCGGGAGGTCGCAGCCAAGGCATTCACCACCACTAACGAACTCAACCAAGTGGTCAGCGACTTGCGTGAAACGATGAAGAGCTTTGTTCTCTAGGTTTCTTACGCGCAGGGAGCGCTGTCGTCTCGTCGAAACTCCAAACGCGCGCGTCTAGAAAACCGCCGCCCGAGAATTGGCGGCGGTTTTTCAGGGCGCTAGCGCTCCGTGTGCTGGGTCGAGGCCTTGGTTTTGTCATAGTGATGCTGGACGTCGGTCAGGCGGATGTTGCTGGTGGTCAGTTTCAGGTTTTCGCTGTCGCTTTTGACAAAGGCAAATTTTCCGTGCTCGGCCTGCACGTTATTGAGCTCGAGTTCCATTTTGTCGAACTGCTTGCCGCCATTGGTGCGCATGAGTGTGCCGAAGTCGCTGGCCTGGAAATTATCGAGCTTGACGTGGGCATTGGCGTTGAGTTGGAAGATCTTGTCATTGGCCCCTTTGGCGCTGCTGTTGGTGATGTTCAGGTTGGTGACATCTGCACCACCCTCAGGCTTCACGGTGAGAGCATCTTCACCGACGTCCGTCCAGTGCACATTATCGACAGTGACCGGCTTTTCGTTGGCGGCGCGGACATGGATGCCATCCGCTTCGTTGTCACCCAGAATGACATTTTTCAGCGTTGCGCCTTCGGCCAGTTCGAACAAGGGCTTCTGGTCTTCGCTCTGGTCGCCATTGCCCAACTTGGAGCCGGCCGTGAAGGTCTGGTTGTGACCATCGAAAGTCTCGCCCGGGCCTACCTTGATGGTTTCATTCACAACCTTGGCACCGTTGGATGCCGTGGGGAACCTCGTCGGATCTGAAAGGGTGCCGGTATCCGCAGCGGTGTTGTGCTTGGCATTGGCCAGCGGCGTGGTGGCAGGCGGCGTTACGCCGTCGCTGTCGCGGTCACTGCCTGTTCCATTGTCTCTACTTGTTGCGTCGTACGTCGTGTCGGTGTTCCCGCTGTCGGCCAGTTGCGTTCCGAGCCCGTTGTTCTGATGCGAGTCCTGACCCTCGGTTTGCTCCTGGTTCGGGTTCTTATCCGCAGACTTCATGAGCATCTGCAGCAGAGCGATGATGAGCGCGCTGAGCAACTGAATCAGGTTGGACTGATTGTCACCCAAACGGCTCTTGTCTCCCGGCGGCTGTAGGGTGTTATCGGGCGGCCCGAAATTGATCTCTTTTTGTTTGTCGCTGCCGAACAGCAGTGCGCCGGGACTTACTGCTTGCTGAGTGGTTTGCTCGCCAAGTGCATGGCCGCTATAGGGACGGCTACCGTCCAACGCTGAAAAATCCAGGTTGGATGGGGTGTGCTGAATCGGTCGTTGGGTAATGCCGATGCTCATGGTGCTTTACCTCGTTGGATGACAGGACGTCGCGCCAGTTCCTAGGTTTCCCTACGGGCTGGACGCGGAATCGCTTTCGTTCGAAGACGAAATCAAGGGATGGGTTTGACGTTGTTCGAAGTGAGTGGCAACGGGAGCCGATGGGTTCCCGATTCCGCGTCCCAGATATTGCTGCTGCACTGGGGACGGATTGCTGGCGTTGCGGCCCCACCGCAGGATTTGTCGTCGGAACCGATGCTGTCCTGCGACCACCAAGTGCATGGCGAACCTAGGCTTTTTCCTGTTGAAGGACTACGACGATGAGAACCCCAGCACCTGATTTCACCCGTTTCCTGACTGCTCTGGGCGCACAGCTCGGCACTTCATTGTCCCTGCAGAACGGCGTGTGTGCCTTGTATGACAGCCAAGAAAATGAGGCTGCTGTGATCGAGTTGCCCGAGCACAGCGAGATGGTGATCCTTCATTGCAAGGTAGGCCGCTGTCCGGAGCGACCTGCCGACTTGCAGCGCCTGTTGAGCCTGAATTTTGATGTCGCACGTTTGCATGGCTGCTGGTTCGCCATTGACCAAGGGGATGTGCGCCTGTGTGCCCAGCGTGAGTTGTTGTCCCTCGATGAACCTGGATTCTGTAACACTGCTCGAGGTTTTATCGCCCAGGCACGCGAAGCTCGGACGTTTTTGCAGGCTTGAAGCGAGAAAGCGCCGCCTTGCACCGGCGCTTTCCCCTGGACTGTCAGGTCTTGAGTTCAAACCCCTCCTGTTTCAATAGCTCAGCCGCATTCTTAAGTGGCTCTGACGGCCGTGACAGCTCACCGTCAAAGCTATAGCCAATGGGCGTGTCCTGGTCTTCACCGTAAATGAAATTGATACGCCCGAGCGTTTTGGTGACGCTCAGCGTCGCCCCGCTGTTATAGCTGACCAGCGGCGTTGGAGACGTGAAGGGCTCTGCCTGGGTGACCGAATGGAAAACCGTCAGCCGCATGATCCGCATGTTTTTGCGATTTTCCAATTGGGTCGCGAGTTGGCCCTGGGTCATCGTGCCGTTGCGGCTCCCCTCATCAATTTCGTCGATCAGTGAGTCCTTCGGCTCCAGACGGACGCGGGCAAGCGTACCTTCACTCGCTTGCATTTCCTTGAGCATGGCCTTGAGTTTCGGATCCCGGTTCATCAGGTCGGCGACCTTCGAGGCATTACCGGGAGCGCTCAGGTTGCTTACCGAGCTGATGATTTTGGTGATCATGCTCGGCTGATCCAGGCCCGAGAGATCGGTTTTGCTCGTCTCAAAGCGAGCGTTGCTCAATACGCTGTGGTTGTTGGTCGATGCCTCCTGTCGCGCCGTTGCACGTTTCAGCTCCCGCAGGGCCTTGTATTGCGCATCGTTCTGCGAAGACTTACCGGCAAACAGCTCGTTAAGACCATCAAGCTGCGCCTGAATCGCTTCCTCAGGGCTCTTGCCGGTGTAGCGTGCATTGAGTGGGTCGGCCAATTCAGCCAGGCTGGTTTTCATGGCATTGTCCTTGAAGGCGTCCGCCAGTTTGGTCGACAGTTTTTCGAGGGTTTTCGAGGTCATCGGCGTCGCGACCTCATAGCGGAACTTGACCCGTTTGGTGGTTCTTGCCTCCACGGTCACCGATGCGGCCACGCCCAGGTTGTTGGTGGCCGATTGCGTGCCTGGCGTGGGCGCCGGTCCGGAGGCAGGGGTTATCGTCGGGTCGGTGTGGGTGCCGCCAAGCTGTCCGCGCAGCCCTCCACCGAGGGCCAGGCTGTTGAACAAGCGTGGGCGATTCTTCCCGCCCTCGCGCAATTGGACCTTGTCATTCTTCTGCTCCAGGGAATAATCGGTGTAGGTCAATAGATTGACCGTGACATTCGCGGCGATTCCCAGGCGCGCCACTGCCGAGAGTGGCTTGCTGTCGTTCTCGGACAGGCCGAAACCGACGCGCAGTTCGGCGCTACCGCCTGCGGTGATATCGAAGTTGAACCGCCGGGCTTCGTACGTTTCGTGGTCCACTGCTTTTTTCAGGACGTCCAGTGGATTGAGCTTTCCTTCGAACAGGTCGTCGACGAATTCGTCGATGTTTTCATCGGGAACGCTGAAGACCACCCCGGCGCGTTGGCTAGCCGCCGCGGTGGCGGTCACGTCCACCCCCAGGCGAAAGTTTGGCCTCATCGTGCGGTTGTTACCGATGTCGACACTGCGAGCCGGATCGTTCTCGTCGAAAAAGCCCGGCCAGAAATCCTTGCCACCGCCGGTGCCCGCGCTGATATTACCCGCAGCCTCGTTTATCAGGTAAAGGGTGATGCCAGCATCGCTACGTTCGGCATTGAGGATGTAGTTGCGGTTGCCAGTGGCGCCAGCGGTCAGCCAAGGCCCCATTGCTTTATCGGCGAAGGTGGTGAACGGGCTGGTGAGGTTCAGCCCATAGCTGCGTTGCAAGGCGATTTCATCGTCGCCATGTTCCAATTGCTTGAGAATGCCTTTGAACTTGTCAGCGAGTTCTGCCTGGTTCTTGCTGCCGGTCGCGGCCCGCATGTTGACGCTGACGGCATGGTCGGGTTTTTTGAACGACTTCAGGAATGTCTTGACCGCATCATAGGCACTTTCCAAAGCGGCATTATCGGTGAAGCCCATGTCGGTGACTTCTTTGACCGGGTTCTCCCCGTAGGTGGTATCGCGTAGCGTGGCCAGTTTCTGTTGTAGCGCGTCCATGTCGCTCTGCGGCGTGAGCATTTCGACCTGGTCCAGAAGCGAACCAAGGCTTTTCAAGGTCACCAGGTCCAGGGCCATGCGCGCTTTGCTCAAGCCATGATCGTCGCCGGCATCGCGACGTTGCCCCAAGGGAATATCGGCTTTTTGATGACTGAGTTTCAGGCCGTGGTCCTTGAGCGTGCCTAGCAATTGCGCGGTGCGATTTTGCTCCGAAGGGGCGATCTGGGTTAGCGCGTCCTGCAGCTCCTTGACCAAGTCATGACCGGAGCTTTTAAGGTTGAGGCGGGTGCCGAGGTCAGCGAGTTTTGTGCCGAATTGAGTGCGTATCGACGGCTTCGCCAGTTCGCCGTGCATATTGAGCAAACCGTCGCGCTGACGCATGTTCTTATATTGACCATAGCCCTGACCGATGGACATCAGTGCCGTGTAGCTGTGCTTTTCCAACTCGTCGCGAAAAGCCTCCAATTCCTTGATCAGTGTGGCGCCCGCGGGCCCCAGTTCCAGCCGGGCGATGCGTGCCTTGAGGTCGTTGCCCGGGAGCGGGGGCCTTCCTCCGGTTTCATGAATCAGCTCCAGTTGCTTGAACAGGATCGACTGGCTGTCATATACGTCTTTCAGGCCGTCCCGGCCGTGATAACGGTGTTGAATATAGTTGCCGACATTCTTTGTCCAGCGGGGCATTTCCAACGTGTTCTTGTACACGTTGGCGCGAATGAATTCACTTTTGCTGGCCCGGTTGCCTTTTTCCATGCCGCCACGCCCTAGTACATTGACATCGACTCTGGCGGTCAGCCCGGTGCCTGGAATACGCGCGGTCTTATGCGTTCGCTTGATTTGGGCGTACGTATCGTTCAGGCCATTCTCTTCAACGGGCCGCGGCGTGAACGGCTGCCACTGGCCGCCCTTGAGCTGCATCGGCACGGGCTCCTCTTCACCCTCAACCTGGGCGCTGAGCACATTGTTATCGTTGCTGTAGAGCGCACTGACCGGTTGCCCCCCTGGCGTGGGCACAGGTGTCCACCTGGCTCGGAGATGGTCAGCCAGATTCACCGCCTGCCAATCCTCCTTGGAGAGGCGGAAAAGCTCGCCGGTGCTGGTGAGTGCGTGCAGGTTATGCTTCTCGTCCAGCGACAGCGTCTTGATATCACCTTGCAGCCCGGGAAATTCCAGCGTGATGGGCTTGCCGTCCTTGCTGTGAGCGGTCAGGCAATGGGTGTCGTCGAGTGCGACGAATTGTGTGTCGCTGACCATGGCGAAGGCCGTGATCACCCGGTCTTCGAGCCCTTCGATTTCTTTGCCCATGGCGACCTTGGTCGAACGCGGCGTTTGAGCCAGCGCTGTGTTGGGGCTGAACGCGACGCTGGGGTGTTCGGGGGTTACATCAAGTTTGAGGAGCTTGCCGCCCTTGAGCACATAGGCGTTGCTGTCGGCCCCGCGTTGCAGGCGATCGATGTCCTTGATTCCTGCGTCCTTCCAGCACTGAGCAGTGGCTTCCCAGCGCTGGACGCGTCCGGCGCTGAGGCCTACCAATCCTGACCTGTCCAGGTTGAGCCGGTCAGCTGCCGGGGGCGTTGCAGGCACCGTCAGCCCCCGTACATTCTCCAGAACCAGCGCGCTGCTCAGATTCCAGCCGCTTTCCAGGCGGGAGCCCTGTTCATCGAGCGCGTGGGAGTGAGTTTCACCCTGACGATTCTTGACCAACGCATGGACACGCCCATCGTCACCGCTGATGAACCCGCTGACGCTGTGATGGCCGCCCATCGCCTGGTCGGCCAACCGATAATCTGCCTGTTCGGGCGTGAGCTGCAGCACGGGTTCGTCGTTCTCAAAGGCGCTGCGGTCTGCGCTGTAGAGCCGGCCCTGGGTGTCAGCGACAAATAACCGGTCGGCGCTCAGGCCAACGGCAGCCGCCTGGGCTTGACCGCCGTCGAGTTCCAGGGTTTTTGTTGTTGCCTTGCGCGGCCCATCGATTCCAGCGCGCATATCAGCCAGTAGGATCACCTGGGGTTGATCGCCGCTAAGCAGCGCAGCTGTACTGTCTGATGCAATCGAAAATGACTTGAGACCAGTGACCTCAATGTGTGGCATCAATGGGCTGGAGAGATCGACGACGACATCATCACTTTTGGCGTAGATCGAGCCGTTCCCGCCCGTTGCGAGACTGTTGAAGGCGAGGACTTCGGTGCCTTCAGGCGCCTTCCAACGGGCGGCCATCGGATCAAACTGATACAGCCGGTCTTCATGCACACGCAGGCGTTCGCCATCGTGCTGATGATGCACGCCGGTGAGATGGGCGATGTGTGCCTTGCCTGGCAATTCCTGGGTCTGACTGCCGTCCGAAGTATTGACGTGGACCTGGTTGGCTTCGCGTTGCAGGCTTACGGCCTGTGGGCCGTTACCAGTGACCTCGAGTGTTTCCTTGCTGCTGCGGATTAACGCCAGGGCACTGTCGTCATGCGTCAGATGTAACAAGTGTCCATTCTGCTCCAGCAATTGATGCCCTTGAACGCCTTGCTGACTCTGATGGGCCAGATAAGTTTGTCCTGGCTTGGCGAGGACATTACTCAGCAAGGGCGCCAGGCCAGAGGTGCTGAACGTGGAGAAATCCGCCTTTCCATGGGCATCGAGCGCGATAGCGCCCTGCGGTTGTGCATGGCTCGCTAGGGTGTCTGGCGTCAGGTCGAAACGTCCGCCACCGCTGCGCTGCAACACAGGCCCTGCCGGTGGCGGGAGGGGAGGCGATTGATTGGATTGTTCTACCGCGCCCCCAGAGCCGCCGGCCACGTTCGGATCGGGACGCAGCAGTGACTGGCGCGTGCCATCGGCACCTTGCAGCCGGCTCTGGGGTGAGCGCGCCATGCGCGCTGCCTGCGTTGCAACCTGTTCATTCGACAGCGGGCGAGGGGGCTGGGTGTTTCTCGGCTCGCGCGGCTGGACAGGTTTTTGCCGAGGATGTGTGATTTTCTGGAACAGCTTGCCGGCGTTTTTCAGCATTCGTTTTCCCACGCCGCTCAGAGAGTGGGAGGAGCCTTGGGTCGGTTGTTCGGTTCGTTGTAGCAGACCTGAGTGAGGGCGTGAGCCTTCTAGTGGCTCTGGTTGAACGATATTACTGGTGGTGCGGTTGACTGTTGGTGCCGGCATTTCGTATCTCCCCGTCCATGTCATGGTCTGACATCAGCTTCGGTTGCGTTCTGGAAAGCTCCCTTTGTCGTTGAGTGGTGCGCAACGCTGACAGGTTCCGTGCAGCGATAAGTACATCAGCTGTCTGCGAAGCGTGGGGGCTACCGGGAACGCCTTCTTTAAGGGAACCGGAACGGCACGCACGCCACGTAGGGGGACACCACTTGGACATCCTGCCAATGCCAACCGCCACCGCTAACGCCCCGAACCCACGCTCGCTTGCCCGTTCGATTCAAATTGCTATCTTGGCGTTGGGATCCCTGTGTGCAGGCTGCCAGACAGTTGAATATTCGCAGCCTCGCCTGGAGCGCACGCCGCGCCTGGCGGCTGGCCTGGCTTATAAGCCGGATGGCTCATTGAATGCGGAGCCTGAGGCCTTGTTCAGCGACTTGCCGCGCTACAACGGCGAAGATGTCTGGCTGCGGATCGCCCAGCGAAGCGGGTTGGCGCAGGGGCAGAGCATCAATAAGCGGATCGCCGGCCAGCGTGACTGGCTGCTAAGCCATCCAGGTTTTATGCACGAAGCCAGCCGCAGTGCCGGCCCTTACCTGCATTACATTGTCGAGCGTCTGGATGAGCGCCAGCTGCCGCTGGAGCTGGCGCTGTTACCGATGATCGAAAGCTCCTACAACCCGACGGCTTATTCCCCGCGCGCGGCGGCGGGGCTGTGGCAGTTCGTTCCCGCTACAGGGCGCGATTTCAATTTGCACCAGAGCGCCACGTACGACGCACGTCGCGATGTAGTCGCCTCGAGCAAGGCGGCGATGGATTACCTCACACGCCTGCATGATCAATTCAACAATGACTGGCTATTGGCACTGGCGGCCTACAACGCTGGCGAGGGCACCGTCGGGCGGGCCATCGAAGCCAATCGCCGGCGCGGCTTGCCGGTCGACTATTGGCACCTGACATTGCCCAGGGAAACCGAGGACTACGTGCCTCGGTTGCTGGCGCTGTCTCTGATCGTCCGAAGCCCTGAAATTTACGGTGTACAGCTCAATCCGGTGGCCAATGCGCCTTACTTCGACGTGGTTGAACTTAACCACGCCGTGGACCTTGACCAGCTCGCGAGCATGGCAGGGGTCGGCAATAGCCAGTTGTTGAAGCTGAACTCGGCTTTTTTGCGCAAAAAGACCCTGGATGGGCCGAGCCGATTGCTGATACCACGGGCTCAGAGTCAGGCGGTGAAGGCGGGCATTGAGCGACTCACCGGCGGCTTTGCGGTAACCCCCGTTGTTTTTAAGCGCAACGAAAGTCCAGTGGCTGAGCGCCGGCCAGTGCGCCCGACATTGAAGTCAGCCAAGGTGGTCGAGCCTGCGCTGCCAGTCCCTGTGGTCGACAGCTCAACCCTGTCTCAGACGGCACAAGCGACACAGCCGATCGAAGACCGTTCGTCGCCACGCAGACGTGAATTCACTGAGTATCACGTAGAGGACGAGAGGATGATCAGCCCGCGAGTGGTGGTTTACGCCAGTGACCCGCGCCAATAAAAATCTGATTTTCGCCCTTTCTTAGTGCGCTTTTCGCGCCTGCCATCCAGATGCGGCTTTTGTGACGGGCTCCACTGGCCGCGTGCGATCGGGTTTTTTTGCCCGGGAGCTGATCACCGCAGATTTTTTTTGAACGAAAAGCTTTTGAACTTTCCTCGGTTTTTGTGAGCGGATTTTTACTACATATTTAGTAATACTATTTTTTTGCGAATGACCCACGCCAGAATATTACAGCGCGTATCCGCGATGCCCAAAACCTCCCGCTACGAAAATTGATCCGATTGTCGGGGTCAGCTGATTCCTCGGATCCAATATTTTCAATGTCGTCAGAGGACTCCCGGGACCATTCGGATTCCCGACTCCGTGATGGCGCAAAGCTATCGTCGGCTCGGCCCCCAAAAACCGGAACACCTTAGGTGCTTAAAGCAAGTATCTCGGTTTTCGTTCGGAAAACCGAATGCTCTATCGTCCTTCATTTTCCGTATTTAACTTTTGATGGGAAGTTGGAGAGTTTTTATCTGGCATGATTATTTGAGTTAAAGTTTTGGCTAGTAAAGCATCCACACTCAAGGGCTATCGAGTTATGCCGCTTATATGTTGTCGGGTTGAAGTGACGGCGGGCGAGGGCCGGCAGTATCTTGAACTTTTCAGTGCTATTTTTCAATTAACTCGGCCTTTATTGGAGTGTGATGTAGCTCACGTTATGTGCGGGCGTTGTTGATTGAGCCTGAGCCCTGTGTTAGCTGGAGCGCCGAGTGCGAACTCTTCTCAGGAGTGCTCCGGAGCCTGCGGGGGTAGGGGGAATCCTACTCTTTGCCGATGTGGGCAGAAGTGCTTGACTGGACCGAGATAACGTTTATTTAATTACCTGTCTTGAAGATCTCTCAGGCCTTGGAGCGTTCATCGGCAAATGATATTGCGCTGGGTTTTTATAGGAGAGTCCAAGATTTTGCTTGTTGGTCCAGGGAACTAAATTTGTATATTTCTGCCTTGTAAGGCGTGCGATTAATATTCGCCTACATCCACAGAGAGAGTGTTCGATGGGCACCAAAAACGATGTCACTGGTTACGAGGGTTGGGGCAGTACCGCATTTTTACCCAGTCATAAAATTGAAATAAATGATGCTTTTCTGGACATGGATCTGTTGTTGTGCGGAGAGACGGGCTCCGGTAAGGACACGTTGGCCAGCCATCTCCATGAGCGGTCCAGCAGGTCCGGGCCATTTGTAGGCATGAACTGCGCCGCGATTCCAGAACAGCTCGCCGAAAGCCAGCTGTTTGGCGTGGTCAATGGGGCGTTTACCGGCGTTTGTCGCTCCCGCAAGGGCTACATCGAAGCGTCCGCAGGGGGCACGTTGTACCTGGACGAGATCGACAGCATGCCGTTGAGCTTGCAGGCAAAGTTGTTGCGTGTCCTGGAAACGCGGGGTGTTGAACGCCTCGGCTCCACGACCTTCATTCCCGTGGATCTACGGATCATTGCATCGGCCCAACGGCCGCTGGATAAACTGGTGGAACAAGGGCTTTTCCGTCGCGACCTGTTTTTTCGGCTTAACGTGCTGACGATCCACTTGCCGGCCTTGCGTAAGCGCCGCGAACAGATCCTGCCATTGTTCGACCAGTTCACCCAAAGCATCGCCGCAGATTTTGGTCGTCCCGCTCCCATTCTCGATAGCGCTCGGGTGCAACTTTTGCTCAGCCATGATTGGTCGGGCAACATTCGTGAACTTAAATCGGCCGCCAAGCGGTTTGTGTTGGGGCTTCCATTGCTGGACGCGGAGGCGGTAGCAGTCCGCAGCCCGGCACCCGATTTGCGCGCTCAGTTGCGCATGATCGAGAAAACGCTCATCCAGGATGCGCTGAAGCGGCACCGGCAAAATGTGGCTGCTGTGGTTCAAGAGTTGGAGATCCCCAGGCGCACCCTCTATCACCGCATGAAGGAGCTGGGGGTCGAGGCGCAGCTCACTGCTTGGGCTTGAAACTGCAACGCTGCTGTATTCGCGCAAACCTGATGGGCTAGAGGTCGTGGATGAGTCTTGATGATGGGTTCGAAGAAGATTTTGCCGAAGAATGCATTCCCAATCTGGATATCGTCGCCGAAAGTATTTCACAGCTGGGTATCGATGTGCTGTTGTGCGGGGAGACCGGCACGGGCAAAGACACGATCGCGCAACGCATCCACGTGATGTCAGGCCGCAAGGGGCCGCTGGTGGCGATGAACTGCGCGGCGATCCCCGAGTCATTGGCCGAGAGCGAGTTATTTGGTGTGGCCAGCGGCGCCTACACCGGGGCGGATCGTTCGCGGGTCGGTTATATCGAGGCGGCACAAGGCGGGATCCTGTACCTGGATGAAATCGACAGCATGCCGCTCAGCCTGCAGGCCAAGTTGCTACGCGTATTGGAAACCCGTGCGGTTGAGCGGCTGGGCTCAACGTCAACCATCAAGCTCGATATCCGGGTAATAGCCTCGGCACAACGTTCGCTGGGCGATGCGGTGGAGCAGGGGCACTTTCGCCGCGATCTGTACTTCCGCTTGAACGTGCTGACCCTCAAACTTGCGCCGCTGCGTATGCAGCGTGAGCGCATCGTGCCGTTGTTCAACCGTTTTGCTGCCGCAGTCGCCAACGATCTTGACTTGCTGTCGCCCCATGTCACCTCTCTGTTGCAACAGCAACTGCAGGCACACGACTGGCCCGGCAATATCCGTGAGCTCAAGGCTGCGGCGAAGCGATTCGTGCTCGGCTTTCCTGTGCTGAATGCCGGGCCGGTCGAAGAAGAAAACCCGGCCGGTGGGCTCAAGTCACAGCTGCGAGTGATCGAAAAAGCCTTGATTCAGCAATCGCTCAAGCGCCATCAAAACTGTGTCGATGCGGTCAGCACCGAACTGGGCATGCCACGCCGTACGCTCTACCGGCGCATCAAGGAACTGCGCATCTGATTTTTTTGCGCAGGGGCTGGAACCGATCCGCCGCTCGTTGCCACCTAGTCAGTACCAAGCAATCACGCTGGTGCATACCAAGGGGTAATTTACGATGTCTAGAGTTAATGGCAACGGCGGTGGTCAACAGTACAACCTGCCTCCGAGCTCCAGCAACAACAACCAGGCTCTCGATGCACAGACAAAAGCCAGTAAGGAACAGGATGCCAACCAGGCAAAACTGATCGCGTTGCAGTCGGCGGAAACCATCAAGAAGCAGACCCTGGACGTGTACAACGCCATTCAGTCGGGCAAGGACGATTCTTCCAACAAGAAGATCAGTGCCACGGCCCAGAGCGCGAAAGGCGTTAGTTACTAATTCTTTCTGATTGCCCCCCCTCGTCAGAGGGGGGGTGCTACTTGAGGATGGACGTTCCATGCACAGTCCCAACAGCGTTAATTCACTGCAAGGCTCGGCGTTGGTGCTCGTCTTGCCGCTCGACAACAGCGCGACCGCTGGCTCAAGCAAGTCCAGCAAGGCGCTACAGGATGTGATCGCCCAGTTGGTCAAGGCGCTGACGAAAGACGGCCAGTTGGACGAAAGTTCGCCCCTGGGCAAAATGCTCGCCAAGGTCATGGCCGCCCTGGGCAAGCACGGGAGTGGCGCCGAAAATATCGCGGCAGCGCTCGACAAACTGATTCACCAGAAACTGGGGGATAATTTCGGCGCTGGCGCAGACATGGTGTCCGGTGACGGCGGTTCGGGTGCCGGGCAGTCCGATTTGATGGCAAAGGTGTTGAACGGCCTCGGTAAAGCCTTGCTGGATGATCTGTTGACCAAGCTGGGCGACGGTGCAAAGTTCTCCCGGGACGACCTGCCGATACTGGCGAAGGTCGCGCAGTTCATGGATGACAACAAGGCTCAGTTCCCACGCCCGGACTCGGGCTCGTGGATGAAGGAACTCAAGGAAGACAACTTTCTGGACGCCGATGAAACCGCGAAATTCCGTTCGGCCCTTGACCTCATCAGTCAGCAGTTCGGCCAGCGACAGAATGATGCGAGCCCCGTTGACGGTGGTCTTGGCAGCCTTGTAGGCAACACTGAAAATTCGCCCGTTTCGCTGGGGGATTCTGACCTCGATACCCAACCCGTTTCCAACCTCAATGGCAACGGTGACGCCAACGAAGGTATCGCTCAGGCCTTGGGCGAACTGGTGGAGCGTGGCGTGCAGTCGCTGTTGTCTGGCGGAGGTTTGGGTACGCCGCTCAATAACTCGCCGCAGCTGCAGGCCACCACCCCGGGTGGCGATACATCGAAGCTCGATCTGGGACGGCTATTGGGTGGGTTGGTCGAAAAGGGCTTGGAAGTCTCCCTGAAAGGCAATGACGTGCAAGACAGTGCAGCGCAAGCCGCGGCCCAGATAATCAACGTATTGCTGCAAGGCAACAATAAACAGTCAGTGGCCTGACGGAGAACGCATGTGAGCATTTCCCACGTTACTCACCTGAAAAACATTTCGCCGGAGCTTGGGCAGGATGTGCAACAAGCGCTCGTCTCCGAGCCGGTCCAGGCAGATGTCGATCTGTTCAACGCGGCGGTACGTCCGGATAGCTCACAGGCGGGTTCCCATCTGTCCGATCAGGTAGCCGGGGCATTGTCCGAACGCCTCGGCGATACCGAAAAGCTTTCGCAGCAGGCGCTGCGAGCGGTGAAGAAAGTCGCTGGTACTGAAGACAGTGCGGACATTCTCCAGATGGGCCGTGCGCTGTCGCAATGTTCGTTGCAAATGGCGTTAACGACCAAGGTCGTGAGCAAGAGTGCCCAGGCGCTCGATAAGCTGACCAATCTGCAGTAGAGGTTTTCCGTGAGATTCTTGAGCGCAGGACTGCTGCTGTTGTGCATGCTGTTGCTCGGCGGCTGCAGCGACGAAACTGATCTGTTCACCGGCTTGTCCGAGCAGGATGCCAACGAGATCGTTGCTCGCCTGGCGGATCAGCACATAGATGCGCGAAAACGCTTGGAAAAAACCGGGGTGGTGATCACTGTCGCCACACGGGAAATGAATCGTGCCGTGCGTGTGCTGGACGCTGCGGGCTTGCCTCGGCGTTCGCGTACCAGTTTGGGGGAGATCTTCAAGAAAGAAGGCGTGATCTCGACGCCTCTCGAGGAGCGGGCCCGTTATATCTACGCCTTGTCCCAGGAGCTTGAAGCGACCCTGTCGCAGATCGACGGCGTGATCGTGGCCCGGGTGCATGTGGTGTTGCCTGAGCGTGTCGCACCGGGTGAGCCGATTCAACCTGCCTCCGCCGCGGTCTTTATCAAATATTCCGCCGCGCTCGATCCTGATAGCGTACGCGGGCGTATTCAGCAGATGGTCGCGAGCAGTATTCCGGGGATGTCCGGACAGTCTGTCGACGCCAAGAAGTTTGCCATCGTCTTTGTGCCCGCCGCGGAGTTCCAGGAAACCACCCAGTGGGCCAGCTTTGGCCCGTTCAAGATTGACAGTGCGAACCTGGCGTTCTGGGACCTGATGCTCTGGCTGATACCCGCGGGCGCGGTGTTTTTTCTGCTGATCGTCGCACTGCTGTTGCGCGGTGACTGGCGTGCCGCCTTGTTGAGTCGAATAGGGCTCGCTCGCCGCAATCATTCGAACCTACCGGCCCGCGCATGACGAGCCTGACCGCTGAGGATCAATGGGTCCGTTGGTGGTGCAACCCCTGGGACTGGGCCCACCCGGGCTGGCAGAGCCGGTTTGCCGATTCGGTGGGCTTATCGACCCGTGCCTGCGAAGCGCTCATGGCCAGCCGCCACGGGGCGTTTCTGCAAAGCCTCGGCATCGATCCCAGCCAACCACCGATGGCCCCCGAGCCGGTGTTGCGTTGGCTCCAACTATCGACGTCACAGCGCGATCGGGCGTTGGCGCTGGCGCAGTGCATCTGTTTTGCCCAGATAGAACGTGACGGGATCGATGGGCAGTGGTGTTGGGCGGTGACCAGGGCGCTGCGCCCCGGCACCTGGCTGGACCCCGAAAGTGACGATGTTCGGCCTTTGCTTGGCTCCTGGCTCGGGGCCGCGTGCTGGTCGCGATTGCGCCTGGCATGGGCGCCCGGTGACGTAGCCGAGCGCCCGGCGCAGGCCCCTGAAAACAAACTCCAGACGTTGTGGCAGGCCATCCTTTGGCGCGTCATGTCGAGCTGAGCCCCTTTTTCCCCCGCGCGCCAGGAGTTGTCCATGCTCGCTAAACGCAGTATTGCTCTGACGGACGCAGCGGTGTTGCCTGAGCCGATTTTACGCCATGAAGACATCGCGGGCAGCCTGCGTGCGTGCGAGGTTCTCGTTGATGCGCGCCGACAAGCGCAGCAGATCTTGGTGCGTCAGCAAGAACAGAGTGACCGCCTTCATGCCCAGGCATTGGCCGGTTTCTGGGAAACGGCCAACGCTTTTCTCGCAGAACTGAAGGTCCAGCGAGACGCATTCGAGCAACAAGCAATGGACGCTTTGGAAACGTTGCTGAACGAGGCGTTGCGGCATTTGCTCGACGACACAACCCTGGCGGAGCGAACGCGGGCACTGGTAAAAAATCTGGCCGCCAGCCAGCCCGATAAAACCGTCGCGACGCTCAGCGTTCACCCGGATATGGTTGATCCCCTGGCCGAGTGGCTGGCGCAGAGCCGGTTTTCCGAGCATTGGCAGTTGCGCGGCGATGCAGCCATGGCGCTGGGCACTCTGCGCCTGAGCGACGCCAACGGCGCGTTCGACATTGACTGGGCAAGCCTTCGCGACGGATTGCTGAATGTTGATCGAGCCGATTGAAGACTACTTGAGCGGGCTTTGGAACCGCTTGGCCGTTTGCTCCACTCAAGGGATGAACCCTTCAGCAGGAGTACCGGTGAGTGATCAACTTCAAGAGCTTGCAAAACCACCTCGACCACTCGATGAGTCGCGCCCAGTCCGACATGGATGATGCGGCGATGGACGCCTCGGAGAGTGGTTCCGTCGAAGACCTGCAGGCGTTCAACGATGCCCAGCGGGAAACTGATGTCGCCAGCATCGCCGTCAATGAAACCCTGCGAGCCAAGCACGGCATCACCAAAGCGATCATCGATGGAATTCAGTGACTTCGCCGACATCCTCGACCAGTGGTTCAAGCAGCTTGCGCCGACGCCGCTGGACTGCTGGATCGATGACGCCAACGCACGGCTGGCGTTGATCGGCGGTGGGGTGTGCTGCAGCATCGATTTACTCGATCCCTATGATGCCTGCGACCCACAAAGGATCGGAGCCTTGCTCAGCCAAGGTGGCGCCAGTCTGGCGTGTTCCTGTGAGGGCGCGCTGGCCATCGATCCGCAAACCCGCTGTGTAGTTCTGGTCAGCTGGCTGCCGGCCCCGTGCAACGTCGATCATTTGCTGGACCGTCTGGAAAGCCTGGCCAACCAGCGTGCGGCCATGCTCAGCCTGATGCACGTTGCCATCCACAATCAGGCGCCATTGTCCGGCCGCACCAACCTCAATCACCGGCAATCAGGAGTGTGAAATGCGCAAGGCCTTAATGTGGTTGCCTCTATTGTGGATCGGAGTGACCCCCGCCACTTGGGCAGCCATTCCCGAATCCTGGAAACATACGGCCTATGCCTATGACGCCCGCGAGACTGAACTGGCGACCGCGTTGGCGGACTTTGCCAAGGAGTTTGGCTTGGGGCTGGACATGAGCCCTATCGCCGGCAAACTCGATGGCCGCATCCGCAGCGAGAACCCCGAGGGCTTCCTGGAGCGGCTGGGCCAGGAATACCATTTCCAGTGGTTCGTTTATAACGACACGCTGTACATCAGCCCGTCCAGCGAGCATACCTCTGCGCGTATCGAGGTCTCATCCGACGCGGTGGATGACCTGCAAACCGCCTTGACCGATGTGGGCCTGCTGGATAAGCGTTTCGGCTGGGGCGCATTGCCGGACGAAGGCGTTGTGCTGGTTCGTGGTCCGGCCAAATATGTCGAGTTGGTGCGTGACTACAGCAAGAAAGTCGAGCCGCCGGAAAAGGCCGACAAACAGGACATCGTGGTGCTGCCCCTGAGGTATGCCAACGCAGCGGATCGCACCATCCGCTACCGCGATCAGGAACTGACAGTGGCCGGAGTCGCCAGCATTCTCCAGGACCTGTTGGAAAGCCGCTCGCGAGGCAACGACATCAGCAGTGTCAAGCTGCTGTCGGGGCCCGTTGGCAACAGCGGTTCGAGCGTCGGCGCGCAGGGCTCCGTAGGACTGCCTTACAACATCGGCTCCGGCGGGTTGGACACCGGCATCCTGCAACAAGGCCTCGACAGGGTCCTGAGCTACGGCAGTCGCAAACCTGGCAAGGGCAAGGAAGGTGGCCGTGCGAGCATTCGTGTCAGTGCCGATATACGCAACAATGCCGTGCTGATTTATGACTTGCCTGAGCGCAAGGCCGTGTACGAGACACTGGTCAAGCAGTTGGATGTCCCGCGCAATCTGATCGAAATCGATGCCGTTATCCTGGACATCGATCGCAATGAATTAGCCGAGTTGTCCAGCCGCTGGAATTTCAATGCGGGCAGTTTCAGTGGCGGCGCCAATCTGTTCGACGCCGGGACCAGTTCGACGTTATTCGTTCAGAACGCCAGCAAGTTTTCGGCGGAACTGCATGCCTTGGAGGGGAATGGGTCAGCATCGGTCATCGGTAATCCATCGATCCTCACGCTTGAGAACCAACCCGCGGTGATCGATTTGAGTCGCACGGAGTACCTCACCGCCACGTCTGAGCGGGCTGCCACTATCCTACCCATCACCGCCGGTACGAGCTTGCAAGTGATCCCGCGCTCGCTGGACCACGAGGGCAAGCCTCAGGTACAGATGATCGTCGACATCGAGGACGGTCAGATCGATGTATCGACCATCAATGACGCGCAGCCGAGTGTGCGCAGGGGCAACGTCAGCACTCAAGCGGTGATCGCCGAGCATGGCTCACTGGTGATTGGGGGCTTCCATGGACTTGAGGCCAATGACCGGCTCCACAAGATTCCCTTGCTGGGCGACATTCCCTACATCGGCAAGTTGCTGTTCCAGTCTCGCAATCGTGAGTTGAGCCAGCGCGAGCGGCTGTTCATCCTGACGCCGCGATTGATTGGCGATCAAGTCAACCCGGCGCGCTACGTGGAGAATGGCAATCCCCACGACATCGATGACCAGATGAAAAAAATCAAGGAGCGACGCGACGGAGGAGAGCTGCCGACCCGCGGCGACATCCAGAGAGTCTTTACCCAGATGGTCGACGGTGTCGCTCCCGTGGGTATGCGCACCGGCGAAACCTTGCCATTTGAAACCGACAGCCTGTGTGACCCGGGCGAAGGCCTGACGCTAGACCATCACCGTTCGCAGTGGTTCGTGCAGAAAGACTGGGGCGTTGCGGTGACCGTGGCACGCAACAATACCGACAAGCCGGTACGTATCGACGAAAGCCGATGCGGCGGTCGCTGGGTCATCGGCGTTTCCGCCTGGCCTCATGCCTGGCTGCAACCGGGCGAGGAAAGCGAGGTGTACATCGCCATGCGCCTGCCACAGATCTCAAAAATGGCCAAAGAGAGCCGACCGTCGCTGCTCCGGGGAGTGAAACCATGAAGACCGCCAGTGTTGCCCTCCTGTTCGTGCTGTTGGCTGCCCTGACCGGGTGCGCCACGCATGGTTGCTCCGGGTACGCCTGCAAGCGTCCGGACTCCAATGACCGCGAGCTGGTCATCTGGTGGCCAGCGGATATGCGCGAAGGCTTGCAGGAAAGTGACAAGGATCGCGATTACACCGTCGTGCAATTGAAGGATTAGAAATGATCGAGGTCACGGAAAAAGCGGCTTTCTACGCACGGGTGGCCGCCCGGCGCATGGCGGTCTGGCCGGTAGCGAAAGGGGTCGTGTTTGCCAGTCGCTGTGAACATCATGACTGGGGCATCGCGCTCCACATTGGAGGTCGTGCCCTACGCCCCGAGCAACTGAATGATGCGCTGCAACGGCGGTTCACCCAGGCCGAGCAATTCAATCATTACTACCTGTTCCTCGATGTCCGTAACGATTTGGTCGTGTGGCATGCGGTGAGTGACGCAGCCGCCACCGTCGCAAGCCTGGATGAGATCCGGGGCCATGCCTTGCAGCTGGCAGGGTTGGATCACCTGGGCGAATCCACCCACTGACCACAGCCATGTTGGCTAACCACCGAACGCGTGGCTTCACGTTAATGCAAGTCAGTTAAACCGTGGGAGCAAAGCTTGCTCGCGATAGCGGTGGAACAGCCAGTGCAGTTGTCGATTGACTTGCCCCATCGCGAGCAAGCTTTGCGCCCACGGATTTTGCACCTTTTGATCGTTGATTGACCGGCATAAGGCTTCACGGTGTGTCGTCGATGCGAATCACTTCGTCGGTGACTTCATCGAGCTGGCGGACCATCTTGTAGATATGAGCGACAGCCAGCAGTGTGGGCCGGGGGATGTATTTGCCAGGCTTGACCTTGTACAGGGTGCGTGCGAGCCAGATGTTCTGTACCACCGGGATCCCGGCTTGTTTGGCGCGTGCGATCAGCGCCAGTGCGTCTTCGTCTTCGCCTTTGCAATGAATCCTGGGCAGTGGTGTTTCCCCTGGGCGGTAGTAAAGAGCCACTGCGTAGTGGGTCGGATTGACCAGCAGCATGTCCGCTTCCTCCACCGGCTTTGGCGCCGCGCTGGGTTCCTGGTTGAGGATTTCATGGGCCAGGTGCCGACGATGGCCTTTCACGTGGGGATCGCCTTCGGACTGTTTGTATTCCTTCTTGATGTCTTCATGACTCATGCGCAGTTTCTTGGCGTGGAAGTACTTCTGCATGGCGAAGTCGATCATGGCGATCGCCAACAGCAGGCCCAGGGTTACCCGCAAAATGTGCCGAAACAGCTCCACCAGCGCATGCAAATACGTCGTCAGATCGCTGTTGGCCAGCAGGACTAGGGTTCCCAACGCAGGTTTGACCAGTGCATACATCGTTGCGCCGATGGCGGTGGCCTTGAGTACGCTGAGCAGCAGGTTGGTGATGTTTTGTCCCGAAAACATCTGCTTGGCGTGGGAGAAGGGGTTGATCTTGTTGATGTCGACTTTCAATGCTTTTGGCGCGAACAGAAAACCGATCTGGACCCAGGTGCCGAGCAGGCGCATCAGCATGGCCAGGCCGACGCTGCACAGCGTGAAATAAAGCAGCATGGCGAGGCCTTCGCTGGCGATCACCTCGACCGCCGATGTGAACGGGGAGCCGATACTTTTAAACGAAAGCGCCAGCAATGCCTGCAGGCGATCGATGCTTTCATCGGCCAGGCTGAAGGTGATTTCGCTGACGGCCACCAACGTCATCAGTTTCCCCAAGTCCTGACTTTGACCGACCTGGCCTTTTTCCCGGGCGTCACGTAACTGTTTGGGGGTGGCTTTTTCGGTTTTTTCGCTCACGGCACCTGCACCAGAAGGCTGAGCAGCGACTTCAGATCGGCCAGTTCCGCCAGTTGGCCGTTGCCCAGCTCCAGTAGCGTGGGCAAGTAAATCAACAGGAACGCCAAGCCGGCCATGCTCTTGGCCGGCATGGCCAACACCGAGACATTGAGCTGTTGCGCATACAATCCGATGATCGCCAGTGCTGCCTCGATCAATAGCAACAGGCCAATGAAGGGCGCGGCATATTGCAGCATATGGTGCAGGGTCTGGCTCAGTTGATCGAGAAACACATCCAATCCGTCCACTGTCATCCCCGGTAGCCAGGCCGTGGGCGGCCAGACCTCATAGCTGTCCCAGATGACCTGGGTGATCAGCGACAGGCCACCGGATAGAATCACCAGCATGATCAGGGTTTCCTGGAACAACTCACCCAATGGGGTCGCGTCCGGCCCCAGGGTCGGGTTCATCTGGCCGCCGCTGAGTGCGCCGCGCTGGCTGTCGAGCAGGGCGCCGACCGAGGCGAACATCCAGAACGGGGCATACAGCAGCAGCCCCAACAACGTACCGAGTACGGCTTCCTTGAGCAGTAGGCCGCCAATGGCCAGCCAATTCTCGTCGAGCGAGCTCAAGGCGCGGCTGATGCCCGGCGCCGGGATCATGGCGACGACCGCCACCACGGCATAACGCATCGGACCCTTCAGGTATTTGAAACAGAACGCCGGCACCAGCAGCATGCAGGGCAGCAAGCGCGCCATCGCCAGGCCCATGCCCAGCATCAGCTCGAAGGCGTCCTGCGCATTGAAGGGCATTTAGTGGGCGACTCCAGATTGTGCAATCAGATCAAAGGACATGTTGATGAACTGGATCAGCTCGACACCGATCCAGCGGCCGGTCATGGCCAGGGTCAGCCCGACCGCCCCCAGTTTGATACCAAATGGCAGGGTCTGATCCTGGATCTGCATCAGCGCCTGCAACAGCGAGGTGACCACGCCGACCAGCACCGCAACGCCGAGCGGCGGGGCGGTCAGGATGACCACCAGGAACATGCCTTGCTTGAACAACGCCAACGCTTCCATGGCTGCCTCACATGTACGAATAAAACAGGCTGTCGAGCAGGCGCGACCAACCCGAGACCAGCACGAACAACAACAGCTTGAGGGGCAGTGACAGGGTCATGGGCGAAACCATCTGCATGCCCAGGGCCAGCAACAGGTTGGAAACGATCAGGTCAATGACGATGAACGGGATGTAGATCAGAAAGCCGATCTCGAAACCGGCTTGCAGCTCCGACAGCACAAATGCAGGAATGGCCAGCAACAAGTCATTTTTGCTCGCTTGATCGGCCATTTCCTTGGGCCACATGCGCTGGGTGTTGTCGAGCAGATGGTTGATGACATCGGGATCGGTGTTACGTGTCATAAAGCGTTGCAGCGGCTCGATCACGGTTCTGACACTGGCCTGGAGCTTGTCGGTGTCGCCCAGTTCCAGCGGATGAGCCTGCACCCGTTGCTGGATTTCGTGGGCCACCGGGGCCATGACGAACATCGTGGCAGCCAGGGCGATGCCATACAACGCCATGTTTGGCGGGACCTGTTGGACACCAATGGCGTTGCGGGTGATCAGCAGGGTCATGGCGATCTTCAGAAACGCGGTACAGACGATCAACAGGAACGGAATCAGCGACAACGCTCCAAGAAACAGCGCCAGTAGGACCGGATTTATGCCCTCCATGATCATGATGGGGTCGCCAGCCGGGTGATCTGCAGGCCAAGCCGGCCATCGACATTGACCAGTTCGCCCTCCGCCACCACGTGCTCGCCGTGGCACAACGTGGCGTGGCCGGGCGCGATACCACTGACTTCGACGATGGTTCCGGTGCTCAACCTTTGCAGTTCGCCGAGGGTCAGCTTGAGTTCTCCGCAGCGCAGGGTCAGGTCCAGTGCCAGCGATTGAAGTCCAGGCGCGTCAATCCGTTCCGGCTGCTCGTGAGATGCGTAATGGTCATGCTCCTCGAACGGCTCGGACAGCGGCGGGACAATGTCCGCCTCATCGGTTTCGTCTGGCGCAACGTCATAGTCGTCGAGGGTTTCGACCTCGTCATGATAGAGATCTTCAGTGCTCATCGAGCGGGGGCTCCTCGTGATTTAGCTGCAAGAAAAGTTGCTGCGCCCGGTCGGTGGCCTGTACCGCCCAGCGTCGTCCAGCGAGGGCGAGATGACCTTGGCCGTGGCTGTCGAACTGGCAACGGGCGGGCAATACCACGTCACCCGGGCGCAATGAACTCAGTTGTTCCAAGGTCAATACCAACTCGCCAATCACCAGTGGCGTGGTCACTTGCAATGCTGGGTCCAGCGGTTGCTGGCGGGCTTGCCAGGGGGCTGAGCGCAACAGCCGAAGCAGGGTGTCGGGCGTCGTATGCAAATGGGCGTGGAGGGTCTGGCCGGCGCGGCGAACCTGGAGACGGCAGCCGACAGTCGCTGTCGCCGGGTTGTCGAGCAGCGGCTCAACCGGCGCGAGCAAGGCGGCGATGGCCGGGCTCAAGCGCTGATTGAAAAACTGCCAGTACCAGGCTTGGTGCTCGCCCGTCAGGGTCAACGGTGCATCGCCGAGCAGGCTCAGCAGTGCCTCGGCATCAGTGAGGCACAACGCACCGACTGCGCTGTTGAACCAAACGCCGGCGGCGGGGATGGCGGTCTCGGTCAGTGGTGGTAAAAGCGTCAGTTCGGCGTCCTGGTCCCGGGTGCGCAAACCCAGGCGTTGGCCCGCGCCAAACTCACGGCTGACTCGGCCCTGGAGCGCATTGACCTGGCGTAGCTTCAGCGTGTTCATGTCTCAAGGTCTTCGTGCAGGTCCAGTTCGACGTCCAGGCCCAACGCTTGCGAGAGTGAGTCCCGGCAGGCGCCAACATGTCCTTGCAGGCGCTTGAGCACGTCGCGGCGAGCAAAGCCGAGCTGGACGTTCCAGCGATTATCGATTTTGTGGGAGTGAACCCGCACGCAGCCGAGGTTGGGCATCATCAGGGTGAAACTGAGCGGACCTTCCGGCTGATCCGGCAGGCTTCGCGCCAACTCGTCGATCAATTGGCTTGGCACCTGCTCGGCTCGCACTGGGAACGTGACGCCGCCACCACCGGCGAAGCCTTGCTGGTCAGGCTCGGCGCCCACTGACAGCACCAGCAGTTGCGAAAAAAACAGGCCGTCGGTGCTCATTGGCATGTCCGGCGACTGTTTGTTCAAGGTTGTTCGATTGACGTGTGCATCGCTGCGGCCTAGGGAGCCAAGGACGGGCCGTTTTCCGCTCGAAGGGGGCGTCGATAACTCTGTGGGTGCAGGGTGCGGCGGCGCGGTCGGCGACTTTTGCGCCGGCTTGATCGGTGGAGTCATCGGCTTTTAACCTTCTTCACTGAGGGTCTCGCTCAGGCAGGAGAGTTTCTCGACTGCCCGTTGAAAAGCCTTGGCTTGCAGGCGTTTGCGTTCAAGCAAGGCCTGTTGCTCGGCGATCTGCAATTGCTGTTGCTGCACGTCCTGGCGGATCAAGGCGAGGCGGTCGAGCATGTTCTTCTCTTTCTCGTGCCAACGATCTACGTCCTTCAGACTGATGGTTTTTTCCAGATGAGCCGCCGACAGGCTTTGACGGCGCTGCCGATGGTTGTCGCGCTCCTGACTCAATACCAGCCTGGTTTCTGATAAGTGGTCGAGCATTGAATTCAGTTCCACCTGGGCCTGGCGTTGCGCCCGTTCGGCGCTGGCCTGGCGGTGTTGGCGCAGAGGGGTGATCAGGCTGATCACCTGTTCCAGGGCGACCCGCTGCGGATCTTCTTCCAGGGCTTCTTCCACGGTTAGGCCGGTAACCGCGAGGTGAGCTGCAGCAGTTCGTGCAGGGTTTGCTCCAGGGCAACCGGCTCGCGCAGGTCCTGGCGAAGGAAGGCGTTGATGGCGTCATTCAGTTCTACGGCGCAATCGGTGACTGGATCGGCGCCGGCCTGGTATTCACCCAGGCGCAGGAGCATCTCGACTTGCTTATAGGCGGCCATCAGTTGGCGTAAGCGGTTGTTTGCCCGTTGGTGGTCGCGGCTGCTGACGTTGCTGAGGATCCGACTGATGCTGGCGGACACATCGATGGCCGGATAATGTCCGCGCTCGGCCAGCTTGCGCGACAGCACGATGTGGCCGTCGAGCAGCGAGCGCACCTCGTCCGCCACCGGATCGTTCATCGAGTCCTGTTCGATCAGTACGGTATAGAGCGCAGTGATCGAGCCGTTTTCGCTCATGCCGGCGCGCTCCACCAGACGTGGCAGCAAGGTGTACACCGACGGCGGCAAGCCACCGCGGCCCAACGGTTCGCCGGAAGCGATGCCTATTTCACGCTGTGCGCGAGCGAACCGGGTCAACGAGTCGAGCAGCAGCAGTACCTTCTGGCCCCGAGCGCGAAACGCTTCGGCGATAGCCGTCGCGGTGAACGCGGCGCGGGCTCGCTCCATGCTGGACCGATCGGACGTAGCGCAGACCAGTACCGAGCGGCTGCGCAATGTTTCGTCCAGTTCATGATCGAGAAACTCGCGCAGTTCACGGCCCCGCTCGCCGATCAAGCCAAAGACAATGACGTCGCAGCCCATGTTGCGGGCCAGCTCCGCCATCAGGGTTGTCTTGCCGCAGCCAGCGCCCGCGAACAACCCGACACGCTGGCCTTCGCCCAGCAGAATGGCACTGTCGATGGCGCGCACACCGGTGGGCAGGGCGTTGCTGATACGCGGTCGCTGGGTCGGCGGTAGAGCGTCGGCGATGACCGGCAGGGTTGTGCGGCGATCGTCCGGACCTGCGAAGGCACCCAGGCAATCACCGAGCAGGGGCCGTCCGAAGCCATCCAGCACACAGCCGAGCAGGCTGTCATCCACGCCAATTCGGTGGGCCATGCCCAGCGGACGAATCGGTGCGCCCACCTGAATCCCGTCCGGGGCTCCAAGGGCGCTGAGTAAAGTGCAATCCTGAGTAAAACCGACGATTTCGGCGAGCAGCAGACTGCCGTCCGCCTTGCTCACTTCACACAAGTCACCGACCTTGGCGGCGGGAATCTTGCACTCCAGCAAAATGCCGCGCACCGCGCTTACCCGACCACTGACACGCACGGCGCAGTGGCGCGCAAGACGCTCCAGATGCCGGTGCTTCCATTGGTTCAGCGCCGCATTCACCAGTTCACCTCGATGTGCCGGTCACCGTCGAATTGCAGGCGCTGAGCATCGATACGGGTCAGGCGCAGGCCTTGTACCTCATCGCCTACGTACAGGCGACGTCCATCGGCTGTCACCAGATGGGCATGCGGTCCGGTCATGATTTGTACAATCACGAAGGGCAGGCCATTGTGCGCACTGGCAACGTTGTCGAGCACCGTCACTGGCGATTCGTAGCTGTCCTTGAAGCGTTGCAGCATGCGTTGGTACACCAGCAGCGCCTCGTCCTTGAGATTGCCATTGAGTACCAGCCCCTGCGGTGTTTCCTCAACGCTTACGTCAGTGAGCAAACGGTCGCTGAGCATTCTGTCGAGCGTACGTCGAGCCGCGTCCGTGCTGGCCAGACGGGTGCGTTTGTCGGCTACCTTGCGGGTGTCGTTTACTGAGGCCTGCGCAGGTTTTTCCGGCGCTGCCGGCTCTACCTGAGCGATGCTATCTGGTGGTGGCGTCGTGGCGGTCGGGCGGGTCAGGCTCCAGGCGCTGCCGATGATGCCAATCAACACGCCGGCAACGATTCCGGTGGTACGGTTGAGAAACTGCGAACGCGGTTTGACTTTTTCCAGGGGGGGCGTGCTGCGTAACGGTTCGGCCCCGACCTCTGGCTGCTTGGGGATGAGCGCCGGTACTGTTGGCCAGGTATCCTCGGCGGGCGAGACGCACAGCCACACCGAGCCCAGCATAAAGGCGTTGTTGGGGATCAGTTCGACGCTGGCCGTGACGTTTCCTTCTGCATCGCAGACTGAGCCCTGTTCGGCTTCCAGACTCCAACTGTCGTCCGACCGTTGCAGGCGGCAATGCAGGTCCGCAATGCCAGGGTCATCCAGGGACAGGTCCTGCTGTTCGGCAGCGCCAATCGACCACTGCTCGCCGATCAACGGCAGGGCGGCGCCTTGATGCTGGCCGTTCAGTACTCGTAATTCAAACATCAAAAAAACTCCCGATGCTGAGCAAGACCGGCTTAAGCGGCATGATCGCTATCCATTGCTTCGAGATCGTCTTCCAGATCGAAGCGGCCCATGACCTTGACCTTGGCCGCGTTGCTGATCTCGGCGAACGACAGCACGGGCACGTGATAAAACTCTTCCTTGAGCAGTGTGCGCAGCGGGCTGCGCAGGTCTTGCGCCACCAGCAAGACGGCCTGCTCGGGGGTTCGCACGGGAAAAGCCATGTGCAGCTGCTGCACGAGTGTCTGGCTGATCTCGCTGCTCAATGAAAAGAAGGTTTCGGTTTGCGTCTGACGCAGGCCATCGCGCAGCAAGCCTTCGCTTTCCGGTGTCAACAGCCACACCATCAGGCCGTCGACACCACAGTACTGGTGATAGATCTGCGTTTTGAGGGCGATACGCACGTAGTCCGTCAGCACGCTGATGTCACGTTCGTGCTGGCAATGTTCGATCAGGGTTTCGGCGATCAATCGGATCGCGCGTAGCGGCACGCACTCTGAGGCTAAACGTTGCAGGACCGCCGAAAAACGCGTCAAGGTGATCACCCGTTGCATTTCCTGGGCGAGTTCGGGTTGCTCGGATTCCAGCCAGTTGAGAATCGCCTTGGTTTCCTGCAGGCCTATGAATTGCGGTCCGCAGGACTGCAATGCACGCTCCATGCGTTCGATGATCAGTGTGCTGGCGTCGACCATGGCGAGCGCGCCGTCGTGCAGGTCCGGCGTGTTGGCCGGCAGCCAGACCCATTGCTCTTCCTGGCGGTCGGCGGTGCCGGGTATGGCTGTCGAAGGGGCCTCGCTGTCCAGCAAGCGTTCATCCACCGCGACATGGGTATGAGAAAAGGTCGCCTTGAGTAACGGTACGTCATACACGGTGAAGCGAAACTCATCCGGCGACAGGTGATCGACGTACTCGATGATGAACGAGGGCAGTGTCAGGCCGTACTGCACCACCAGGCGGTTACGTCGCTGGCGTATTTCGCTGACCAGCGCGTCGATTCGGCCAGAGTCCTGCCCAGGATGAAACTGGAGCACGAATTGCCGGCTGGGAGAGAACGTGCGCAGGTCCTCCTGGCCGTTCATTTCCGGAGCGACGACCACCGCGCTTTCCTGTTCCGCCTTGGGTTTGGCCCGCTGCAACTGCAACAGGCCGCCACAGCCACAGATGATGGCGATGGTGATGAACACCCCCGTCGGCATTCCCGGCAACATGGCAAAGCCGAACATGGCAACAGCGGCGATGATCCAGGCCTTCGGCTGGCTGGTGATCTGCTCGGCAATCTCCCGGCCGATGTTGGCTTCCACGCCGGCTTCGGTATTAGGCACACGGGTGATGATCATGCCGCAGGTGACGGAGATCAGCAGGGCCGGAATCTGCGCGATCAGGCCGTCGCCGATGGTCAGTACGGTGTAGAGCTGCAAGGCATCACCGGCGCTCATGCCGTGTTGCACCACGCCGATGGAGATCCCGCCGATCATGTTGATGGCAACGATGATCAGGCTGGCGATAGCGTCGCCGTTGACGAACTTCATCGCCCCGTCCATGGCACCGAACAATTGGCTTTCCTTGTTCAGCTCGGCGCGACGGTTGCGTGCTTCATACACGCTGATCAGATTGGCGCGCAGGTCGCTGTCGATCGACATCTGCTTGCCGGGCATGGCATCGAGGGTAAATCGCGCACCGACCTCGGCCACCCGTTCCGAACCCTTGGTAATCACCAGGAAGTTGACCACCGTCAGGATCAGGAAGATCACCAGGCCCACCGCCAGATTGCCACCGACCACAAATTCACCGAACGCTTCGACGATGTGCCCGGCATCCTGATTGAGCAAGATCAGCCGCGTGGTGGAAATCGACAGCGCCAGGCGAAACATGGTGGTCAACAGCAGTACGGCGGGGAACGTCGAGAACGCCAGGGGGCGGGGCAAGTGCATCGCCAGCATGATCAGCAGGCAGGAAATACAGATGTTGACCGCGATCAGTACGTCGACCAGCCCGGTGGGCAGCGGCGTGATCATCATGAACACCACGGCGATCACGAAAAGCGCGCCCACTATCTCGGAACGGCGCATCGCGGAGAGG
This sequence comes from Pseudomonas sp. Z1-12, assembly GCF_051132015.1. Taxonomy (NCBI): domain Bacteria; kingdom Pseudomonadati; phylum Pseudomonadota; class Gammaproteobacteria; order Pseudomonadales; family Pseudomonadaceae; genus Pseudomonas; species Pseudomonas sp. Z1-12. Next base: position 4,107,958 of record NZ_CP071647.1, on the reverse strand, counting down.
GCAATCATGTTCAGCGCGTTGATGACTTGATGCATCAGGCAAGGCCCCCGTAAAGCTGTTTTTGTTCTTGCTGCGTGAGTTCGGCCATCAGCGTCAGTAGGTTGCCGAGTGCGTTCTGGCGGCTTTTCATGTCTCGCCAAAGCAGGATCGGCAACTGCAACAGCATCGGGCGCAGGCCGTTAAGGAATGCCAGTTGGTGCTTGAGTGGCTTGCCGGCGATGTGCTGGGTCAGTTGCAGGGTCTGGCTCAGATTCATGCCGTTGGCGGTGAGCGTCAGCAAGTGCTTGAGAAAGGCCGGCGGGTCGACATTCAGTTCGGGGTTCTTGGTGCGCATGCGGCCCAGCAGGTGTTCACAGCCATGCAATAGCGTCGTTACGTGTCGGGCGGTATTGAGGCCGTGCATCAAGGTGCGCAATTGTTCGTGGGACGCGGAGGGGGTCAAGGCCGACAGGTCGTCGGCGATCGCGCTGCGCATGTCGCGCAGGTTAAGGTCGAATTGCCCAGGCTCCTGCTGCTCGTCGAGCAGCGCTTCGATCAGCCCGGTGATATTCGGCTGTCCGGAAACCGCCACGCTGTAAAGGTTGCGCAAAGTCACTCGGCGTTTGCTGTCCAGGCTTGGGCGAGCGAACGCCTTGGCGGTATTGATCCCGGCCCGAGCCCGTGGTCCGTACTTGCGTCGCAACAGCTTCAAGTGCTGGGTCAGTACAACGTGCTCGCCCGTCGCGCCATCGGACTGGGCTTGCTTGCGGGCTGCTTGCAGCAGCACATGGGCCTTGGCTGCGTCGCCGTCGGTGTAGGCAAGGACCTGTGACAGATCCGCCGAATGCTCCATCTGCAGTTTCTTGCGCAACATTCTGGCGGCGTTATCCAGCCCGGTGTCCTGCGCGCCCATCAGCAACTGATAGAGCTCGCCCAGTTTGACCGCTCGCGACTGCAGGGCATTGATGCTGGCGATCAACTCGCGCTGACTCAGGATACGGCTGTGCTGCACCAGCGCTGCGGCGAAGCGCGAGACCTGTTGCGGCGAAGTCCCTGCGTTGTGCTGAACGACGTGTTGCAACGGCTGCGCAACGGGCACTGCCACCCGGGTGGGCGCGACAGCGGGTGGGGGCTGCAATAGAGGTGGCGCGACGATTTTCATAGGGCGATTCTGAACCTGGTCATACCCCGCTGAGTGGGCCGCACACCGAGTTCAGTTCCCTGCTGGAGCACCGCGCGTCTGTGCCAAATGTCGTCGAGCCAGAAAGGCAGTTGTGCAATATTTTGTATCTAAAAAAATATTGAAATTAAAATATCGTTAATTTTCAAAAGCTTGAGCTGTGGTTTTGGTTGGTATGGATATCGCTATAGGGATTGCCCACGGTAGAGAAGGGTAATTCCCATGTTGCAACGTATTGTAGTTCTTGATGGAGCATCCCCCCATTTGCAGGCGTCGCCCACCGGGATCCGTCAATTGAGCAGCGAACAGATAAAGATGCTCAGGGCGTTCATTCAGAAACGGGTAATGAACCCCGATGATGTCGATGATCTGCTGCAATGCGTTTTTCTCGAGGCCTTGCGCAGCGAGCATAAATTTCAACATGCCAGTAAACCGCAGACGTGGTTATGTGGCATTGCGCTGAACCTGATCCGTAACCACTTTCGCAAAATGTACCGGCAGCCGTTTCAGGAAAGCTGGGAAGATGAAATGCATTCCGAACAGGACGGGCGTGGGGACATCGGCCATCAGGTGGACGGCCATCGGCAATTGACGCGGGTGATCCAGGCGATTGATTGCTTGCCGCCGAACATGCAGAAGGTGCTGGAGGTCTGTCTGGAAATGGACGGCAACTATCAGGACACGGCCAGCAGCCTCGGCGTGCCCATTGGCACGGTGCGTTCGCGGCTTTCACGGGCGAGGGTGCAGCTCAAGCAACAAATAGATCCGTTTGCCTGAGCGAGTCTTTCGATCGTTTTTCGGGAACCAACTTTGTTCGCCAACCACACAGTTGCCATCCTTCATTCCCGGATGGCGACTTCCCATGCGAATTTCCAGTTCTCCCTACAGCGGTAACGTGCATCGACCCACCTCTGGTGAACTGGCGGGTGATATGCCAACTGCCCGGGCTCCACGTGACAATGGCGGCGCCCAGGTCGGGGTGCAGTTCGGCCTGGACACGGCGGACTCATTGGGCGTGACGCAAAATGCCACGCAGGCGGCAGGGTCGTTCCTGAATCAACTGTTCCAGGGCAAAGGGGATACCAAGACCCAGTCGCCGTCATGCGGTTCGCCAAAACAGGTCACCCCCAGCGCTCCGGTTGCGCCTGCCAAAGCTCCGAGCACCGATGCCTCCGACCCCGCCAACGCGCCGAAAGCGGCCGATGCGGCCTTTCTCGATAACTCCGAATTCTCGTCCCCTGAAACCTTGAAACGCTGGGAACCATTGGTGGCGCATTTGCCGCCCGAGGAGCGCCTGCAAGCAGAAAAGGAGCTCAACCGGCCGATTGCGGCCGCGCGAATGGCCAGGGGCGATGGGCCCGAAGCGGCCCAGGCGATGGCGTTCATCAACGCCAACCCGGCGCTGAAAACGGCGGTGGACGTCGCCCAGGGTGGCGGCAGCGCGGATGGCAAGATCACCAACAAAGACCTCAAGGTGTTCGCCAAGAATATGGAGAGGGCCGCCGACAAGGCAGACAAAGATCTGGCTAGGTATCAAAAGGATAATCCCAACGCCGATCCGCAATCTCTGGAAATGGTACGCAATGCCTCGTTGATGCAAGCGAACCTGCCACTGGTAACGGCTGCCGATCCCCACAACGCAGTGGGAGCCGCCAACAAGACCAAGGTAGACGGTAATATCAGCGCCGATGACTTGAACGGTTTGTCCAAAAACAACCCCGGGCTCTCGGGGGCGCTCAAGCAATCCTGCAACACGTGGGCACAGCCGGGCTTTCTCGGCCAGCTTGACGAGGCGGGGATGAGCGGGCGCGCCAAGGCCGCACACAGCCCCGACCTGTTGTTCAGCGCCAAGAACCTGAGTGAATGGATCAAGAAGAGTGCGCCCACCAACGGCGGGCAGTTCGCCGGGATGCTCAGCGATGCCGCGACCCTCAACGCGGTGGCCGGCATCGATATCAGCAAGCTCGATGAAAAAGTGTTCACGCAACCCAAATCCTATACAGGGGCGCAGAAGGCCGCCGTCATGGTCAAGTTGCAACAGACCCAGCAGAGCGTGATCGCCGGGCGCAGCTTGCGTAACACCGAGAAAACCGAGCAGGGGCTGGCCGACAAAATCGCTCAACTACAGGCCGATCCAGGCGTGCAGGCGTATCTTAACAAGAGCATCCCCGAGCAGGAGCGAGCCCTGGTGGGCAGCGATGCCGCACTGCAAAAGGCCGTCAAGGAACAGGCGAAGAACGTCAACAGCGGCAAGGCGCTGCAAATCGACATGGAGACCGCTGACAGGGCCGTCGACAAACATAACCCCATCGCCGACTACAGCGGTGCCATCAGCGGACTGTCCGCCCAGTTGGAATTGCAGAAAGACCTGTTCCCCGAAACCAAGGTGCCCAGCGCTGCCGACGTCCTGGACAAGCGTGTGGAGTTGCACGCACGAATCGGTGAGTCCTATGCGCGCAACTTCAGTGAAGGTGGGGCGCTGAAGCAATTGCTCGGACAGAAAAACGTCGATGCCAATCAGGCCCTGCAAACAGCGGATGCGCGCAAGGCCGCCTACGACAGTGTCATGCCCAGCGATCTCACCGAAGGCCAGCATGAGAACTACCTGGACGCCACGTTTGCGCAGCTACAGGACACAAAAAAGGGTCGCAAGCTGCTCGAAGGCAAGACCGATGACGGCGATAAGGGGCCTTCGATGGCGAGCCAGATCGCGGCACAAATGGGCCCCAAGGCGCTTCAGTCGGTCATGGGCTTCGCCTCGGTCTCCGACATGCTTGCCCACGGCGACAAGCTGGGCGCGACACAAACCATTTACGACAGCACCAAACTGGCTGGACAGGCGGCCAAGGAAAGCATCGAGGCGGGTGCCAAGCTGCTCGGTCGTGAGGCATCAGGTGGCCTCGGCCGCATGGCCGGTCAACTCGCCGGCCGTGCCGTCGCCATGGTCGCCGGCGAAGCCACCGGCCTCGCCGCTGGGGCTGCGCTGGGGGCGGCGATTCCGGTGATTGGCTGGGCCATCGACGGTGCCATGGCCCTGGGGCTCGGCATTTCGATGATTATCGACGCCGTCAAGAAGCACAAAGCGCAAAAGGCGTTCGACCATAACGTCGACCCGGTATTGAACCAGTTCGGCATCGCCAAGGCGCATTGACATCCTGCGGAGATTATTTGATGAGACCCATCGGTGGCCCTGCGCCGCGCTACCAACCACCTGAACCTTCAACGCAGGCCTCGGCCTCGCGATCCACTCAACAGCCGCAGGCTCCATCCAACGCTTCGGAAGAAGCGCCTGTGGCGCCGACGTTGGGCAATCTGCAGCGCTATCCCGGTGGGCGCTATGCCCATCTGGGCGAAGCGATCGTCCACATGAAGGTTGCCGACCCAGGCAAGAAGCGCCAGGGCGAACATGGAGCGAGTGCCGCTACCGCAACACCCGTGGCCACTCCTCAGAACGTTGCTTCATCCTCTCGGCAGATCGCCGGGGGAACGGTTGAAAGCGTTTTCTGCACAGACCTTGCAGAGTTGGCGAGCAGGAGCGAGAGAACGCATACCTATCTGGCTGATCCCGCCGTAGCTTATGGCCATGCCGCAAAAGTACCTCATGCGATAGGCCATAAGATTCTTGGTGATGCAAAACGGTATATCGAATCGAGACTTCAACCGCATGGGCTGAAACTGGACGATGTGTTGACGAAGGCCACCGACAAACGCCTTGAGATTAATCTCAATTACCTCGAAATGAGGGATTACGTGGGCCGGGAGGGTTTCTGGGTTCAAGCAGATGGCGATCGACTCAGAGAAAAGCTGATGGACAAAGCGGATGCTTACCTCAATCACTTCCTTGCCCTGGACCTGCCCGCGCTTGCTCCACTGCCTGGGTTAAAGAGCAAAAACAGCCTTGGCGTCATGCGCGAGCTGCTTCAGGACGCCCCCGGGCTGGTGATTGGCGAAGCGCACAGCTCCAAATCCAGCAAGCGTGTGGTGATCGACAACATCAAAGCGTTGAAGGCCGCCGGCGTGACCACGCTCTACCTTGAGCACCTGTGCGCAGATTCCCATGGCAAAGCTCTGGACGATTATCTGGCGGCGCCCAAAGGCAGCCCGATGCCTGCCAGGTTGAAGGTCTACCTCGACACGCTGACCATGGGCAATCTGCCTCCCAATGCAAAAAAACCTGCGCAGGGTTTCACCGAGCTGGTCCAGGCGGCGAAGGAGGGCGGGTTGAACATCATCCCACTCGATACCGCCGAAACCTATGCCACGTCAGAGGCCTCCGGCAATACGCGCACTAAAGTGATGAACTACTACGCCGCGGAAAAAATACGGTTGAGCAAACCCGAAGGCAAATGGATTGCTTTCGTTGGTTCTACACATGCCACCACCTTCAAGGAGGTGCCGGGGCTTGCGCAGTTGCATGGGGTCAGGAGTCTGATTGTGGATGATTTCGGCAGTAAGGCCCGGGGGGCGGAAATTGAGGTCAATGTGGAGGGCTATGGTGAGGAGATTAATCCGGATGTGGTGATGTCATATAAGGGTTGATGGACAGGTGCTGCTGACTATTGAAAACCTCCAGGTTGGGCTGGTTTAGCGAACGCCAGGGAGGTGAGTGAAGGGGGCCTGGCCAAGTCCCGGCACCGATCCCGTAAGAGCGGACATACGCGGGTATTGCTGCGATTCGTCGAGCCACATCACGCGCGGCTTATGGAGGCTGCGAGCAATCTTGCAGAACGCAGTGTTCGGGCAGCACTTGGTTTTCATCGGACAGGCAAGGCAGGCGGTCAGCCAGGATTGGAGGATGATGGTGATGACTTTAGTGAAGTGCGAACGGTCGTTTTTGAAGGTTCGGTTCTTTCGTTAGAAAATGTCGTTGACATAGATTGAAATGTCCGTATAACGTCGATACATAGGTCGCCTTTTCTTGTCAGAAATCGCAGACCCTCAGCAATAGTGCTGAGTACATATCGGCTATAGAAGCCCCTGATTTGCGTGAGTAGCGCATTCGGGGGCTTTTTTTTGGAAAAAATAAAATGTCGGCATTACGAACCTCTGACGAAACCCAAGAATTTCCGAGCATCACGGTGGCAGCCGTACAGATGGAGCCACGAGTGGGCTGCAAGGCTGAAAACCTGGAAGCGTCGCTGCGCCTGATAGCCGAAGCGGCCAGCGCCGGTGCGCAGATCGTTGTACTGCCCGAGTTGGTCAGCAGCGGTTATGTCTTTTCCAGTCGCGAAGAGGCCTTTGGACTGGCGGAATCCGTACCGGCGGGCATCAGCACCCAGGCGTGGGAAGACGCGGCCCGCCGGCACAACATTTACATCATCGGCGGCATTGCCGAACGAGTAGGGCACAAGCTTTACAACTGCGCCGTCATGGTCGGTCCCGAAGGTTACGTAGGGACTTATCGCAAGCTCCATCTGTGGGGTGACGAGCATCTGTATTTCGAGGTCGGCGATCTTGGTTTGCCGGTGTTCCATACGCCTTTAGGTCGCTTGGCGATGATCATCTGCTATGACGGCTGGTTCCCGGAGGTCTATCGGCTGTTGGCCATGCAAGGCGCAGATATCGTCTGCATGCCAACCAACTGGGTACCCATGCCGGGCCCGGGCAACAGCGCCATGATCATGGCCAATACACTGGCCATGGGCAATGCACACGTCAATGGTCTGAACATCATTTGCGCTAATCGCGTCGGCACCGAACGCGGTCAGCGCTTTGTGGGCAACAGCCTCATTGTCGGCGCCGACGGTTGGCCATTGGCGGCCCCAGGCAGTGCAGACCTCCAGCAAATACTCTACGCCGACATCAATCTGAAGGCGTCCCGCCAATCCCGGCACCTTACGACGTTCAACACGGTCCTGCGTGATCGCCGCACCGACATCTACGACCCCATGCTCGGCACCGGCTGGCAACTGCCTCGCTACTAACCCCCCTTATCTACAATAAAAACGATTGAGGACACTCACATGAAATCTACTTATCCCCTCATCCGCATCGCCGTTCTTGCTGCTACAGCACTCGTAGCCGCTCAGGGACATGCCGCTGAACCGATCAAGATTGGTGTCGCGGTGGGGTTGTCAGGCGCCAATAGCGTCGTGGCACCGGCTGTTGTCCAGTCCTCGGAACTCGCTGTGGAGCAAATCAACGCCGCCGGGGGAATCCTCGGTCGCCCGGTGCAGTTGGAGATAGTTGATGACGCGTCCGGCGCGATAGGTGCACAGAAAGCCTTTGATACGCTGGTGCTGGAAAAGAAAGTAAACGCCATCATCGCGATGGAAAGTAGCGCTGCACGCAATGCCGCCTTGCCGATTATTTCCCGAGGTCGCGTGCCCTATATCTACACCTCGTTCTACGAAGGCCGTTCTTGCAATAAATGGATGTATGTCAACGGCTGGGTACCAGAACAACAAGTTGCCCCTGTAGTGGACTACTTCAGCCAAAAGCTCGGCGCCAAAAACTACTTCCTTGTCGGCAGCGATTACGCCTTTGGCCGGGGCATGCTCAAATTTACTAAAGCGTACATTGAGCAACACGGTGGAAAGGTTATCGGTGAAGAGTACTTGCCGATGGACGGAAGTGACTGGACCTCGGTCATTTCAAAAATTCGCTCGACGCAACCTGATGCGCTTATCAGTGCCACAGCGGGGGGCGCACCTAACGTCTCATTGGCCAAACAGCTGAAAGCCGCGGCGTTGAAGCTGCCTTACGGCAACCTGGCCATCGACGAAGGCACCGGCAAGACCATGGGTGATGTCGCAACGGGTATGTACATGTCCGCCTCCTATCTGACCAGTATCGACACACCGGAAAATAAAAAATTCCTGAGTGACCTCGGTCAGAAGTTTGCCGGGAACCTGTCCACGCCAAACGAGCTTTCCGAACCGCAATATGAAGCCTTTTTTCTTTACAAGGCCGCGGTGGAAAAAGCCCACTCCATCGACGCCGCTGCGGTCGTAGAGGCGTTGAACGATGTCTCGATCGTCGGACCGCGCGGCGCTGTGCAGATGAATGCCAGCCGTCATACACCCTTGGCCATGCGCCTGGGCCAAATACAAAGCGATGGCTCTATTCGCATTCTTGAAACCCAGGAAGCCGTCAGCCCAGGTATTCAATGCCCGAATTTGTAAGGGTCCAATGTTTGATTTCTAAGTAACGCTTCACGCTGCATTCTCCCCGGAGGGAGACGTCATGGTGTTAATTCTAGATATAACAACAACAATAGCCATGCTGTTCATAGTGACCGCGGGACTGATGATGATTTTCGGCATCATGAAAATCGTCAACTTCGCCCACGGTGCCTTGCTGACCATGGGTGGGTACGCGGCGTTTGTCGTGACCCAACTGGGATGGAGTCCCTGGCTTGGGTGGCCGTTGGCGTTCGCGACCGGCATGATCGTTGGTGCGATCATCGAATATCTGATTGTCCGGCCGCTCTATAAGCGCCCCCTGGATGCCATCCTGGCAACCTGGGGGTTGGGTATCGTAATCGGTCAATTGATCATTCTCGTCTTTGGCCGGGACGTGAAGTTTGCAGACGTGCCGTTGGCCGGCACCTGGTCGTTGGGCGGAACGGATTACTCCGCTTATCGATTGCTGTTGGTTCCCTTGGCACTCGGCTTGTGTACGTTGCTGACGGTGCTACTCAATGGCACCCGCTTCGGTGTCAAAACCCGCGCTGTCATCATGAACGAGGAGTTGGCCAGTGGCCTGGGCATCCATGCCGGGCGCATACGCTTCATTACCTTCAGCCTGGGCGCGGGCCTGGGCACATTGGCCGGGGCGTTGATTAGCCCGCTCTCGAGCATTGACCCAGGCATGGGGATTATCTGGCTGGTTTCTGCCTTCATGCTCGTCATGGTCTCCGGACATTCGATGCCCAGCCTGATCGTGACTTGCGCGGTATTTGGTGCATGCCAAGTCATCGTGAGCACCTATGCGAGCCCGGTTCTTGGCGGTCTCACGATTGCCGTGTTGGCGGCGTTGACCCTGCGTATTCGTCCAAAGGGGTTCGCACATGACTAACTCTACGTTGCAGGCGGCGCCCCCCCAATCCACCCGCTACCGTCGTCACGGAGCATGGGGCCGTTCGGGCGTGCTGGCGCTGGTCGGCATCGCATTGCTGGTCGCAGGCCCATGGATTTTCGACAGCTATGTTCTCAACCTGCTGATCAAGGCCTTTCTGTTTGCGATCGTCGTTATCACGGTGGATGTGCTGTGGGGCTACACCGGATATCTGACCTTCGGGCAGTCGGCGTTTTTTGGTCTCGGTGCCTATGCCGCCGGCTTGGTTTTCACTCACTTTGGCCTGTCTCCCGGCTCCATTGCCATCGCCATCGGGCTCGCGATTATCGTCCCCATGGTGGTAGCCGGGCTGGTGGGCTGGCTGTCCTTCTACCGGGGCGCCTCGCCGTTTTTTGCGACGGTTATCTCGCTGGTGTTGCCCATTGTAATGACCCAGTTGCTGCTGTCCGGCGGCGAGTGGACGGGCTCCAGTTCGGGCCTGACCGGCTATGACACCTTCGACTTGTCGCTGGATGCCTGGTACTGGATCGCCGGGAGCGGTGTGGCATTGATAGGGCTTTTCGCCTGGATGTTCGTGCGCAGTGATGCCGGGCGTGTACTGGCGTCGATACGTGACAACGAGTCCAGATGTGCGTACCTGGGGATCAATGTCCCGAACATCAAAATCCTGCTGCTGATCGCCACTGCGGCGATTACAGGGATCGCAGGTTTTGGCTACGGCGCCTTCAGTGGTGTGGTGGCGCCCGAGTTATCCGGTTTCGTCTTGGGTACCGAGCTGATCATCTGGGTTGCCCTGGGTGGGCGCGGCACGTTGTGGGGACCCATGGCGGGGGCGATTCTGATTAACGTCGCCACGGCCTATCTCGGCAGCCGCATGCCGTTTTTGTGGCAACTGATCCTTGGCCTGTCTTTCGTGCTGGTCATCGTCTTGCTGCCGCAGGGGATTGTTCCGGCGCTGCTCAAGCCCTTTGGATTCGGCGCACGTTCGCGTCGAGTACCGGCGCTGGTTGAGCGCGAAGGAACAGCGGTTCCCGAATCGGATGGCGTGCCTGCGCTCCTCATGGAGGACGTCACCAAGCGTTATGGTTCGCTCAAGGTCTTGCAGGGGATCAACCTCAAGGCCGAGGCCGGTGACCTGGTTGGACTGATCGGCCCCAATGGTGCCGGTAAAACAACGCTGATGCGCTGCATGAGCGATGGAGCTGACCGTACATCCGGGACGGTGCATCTGTGCGGTCACGATATCCGTCGGCTTCCGGCCGAGGCCTGCGTTCGTTTTGGCCTTGGGCGCAAATTTCAGAATGCCAATATTTTCGAATCCCTGACCGTCGCCGAGTGTCTGCGTATGGCCGGAACCCTTCACGAACGGCCCTTGTTCTTCACTCGGGCGGATACGTTGGCCTTGCCATCCTACGCCTTGGACGTTCTGCGGGTTACCGGGCTGGATAGCATGCTGGACGTGGTCGCCCGAGACTTGTCCCACGGTGAACAGCAAGCGTTGGAACTGGCCATGGTGCTCGCCCTGGAGCCTCGTATCGTGCTGCTCGACGAACCTACCGCAGGGCTGACAAAGACCGAGCGCACGCAAATCGGTGTGGTGCTTTCCATGCTCGCAAACCGCTACAAGTTGTGCTGCCTGCTGGTTGAACACGATCTGGATTTTGTGGAACAGATCGCTACCCGAATCGTGGTATTACACCAGGGGACAATGGTCATGCAGGGCACGTTCGAAGAAGTCGTCAACTCGGATTTGGTCAAGACGATTTATGCCGGTTCTGCACTTGCTCCACGGGAGGTCGTATGAACGGTGCCACGTTGGAACTGAATTCGGTCACGAGCGGTTACAGGGCGTCTGTCGTCATACGGGAGATGTCGTTCAAAGTCGCGGCCGGCGAAGCGGTCGCTTTGCTGGGCAAGAACGGCATGGGCAAGACGACGTTGCTCAAGACCATCATGGGGTACCTGCCCAAGAAACAAGGCACTGTTCAAGTCAACGCCTGTGACATTACCCGACTGTCGCCTCATCGAGTCGCACAAGCGGGTATTGCTTATGCGGCTCAGGAAAAAGCGCTTTTCACCGAGCTGAGCATCCGGGACAACCTGCGTATGGGGCTCGAGAAAGACGCGTTGTTCGATGAGCGTTTCGCTGCCATAGAATCCGTGTTCCCGGTGTTCAAGGACCGCCTGAAGCAGTACGCCGGCACGCTGTCGGGAGGCGAGCAAAAAATGCTGCTGGTAGCGCGTGCGTTGATGATGCGCCCCTCCATCATTCTGCTGGACGAAATCACTGAGGGCTTGCAGCCCTCGGTGATTGACCGGATCGCTGTCGCACTGGTGCATGAGCGGCAACTCCACGGCACCACCATGCTGCTTATCGAACAAAATGTGCCGTTCGCATTGAAGGTGGCGGATCGGTACCTGGTGCTCAAGCAAGGCGAGATCGAAGAGGAAGGCGACGCCTGCGGGCCGGGTGCTACCGAAGCCATTTTCAACCATCTGAGGGTGTGACGCTCATGGTCCTGTCCCGTTCTGACGACCTGCCGTTGTGCCTGTTCATCGCAACAGGCGGAACGATTGCCATGCAAGTTGACCCTTCGACTTCAGCGCCGATACCTGCGTTGTCGGGCAGCGACTTGATCAAGGCCGTGCCCGCCATAGCGAAGATCGCGCGGCTCGAAATCAACAACCTGTCCAATGTCCCGTCAGTCGAGATGGGGCCGCAGCGCTGGGTACAGTTGCATCGGCTCATTGAAGCCGCGTTGGCCCGTGAGGACATCGCGGGTGTGTTGGTGTCCCACGGCACTGACACCCTTGAAGAGACCGCGTGGTTTCTCGACTTGACGCTGACGTCCCGCAAGCCTGTCGTGCTCATTGGTGCGCAGCGCAATGCATCCGAATCGGACTTCGATGGGCCACGCAACCTGATGAGCGGAGCCAGGGTCAGCGTTGAGCCTGAATCTTTGGGCAAGGGCGTGTTGGTGGTGATGAACGATCAGATCAACGCAGCACGGGAAGTCAGCAAAACACACACCTCGGACGTGGAGTCGTTCAACTCGGGCGACGCTGGTTTTCTCGGACGGGTGGACGGCGATAGGGTTATTTTTTATCGCTCATCCTGTCGTCGACAATACTTTTCACTGGGGCGAGACAGCTTGCCTCGCGTTGACATCGTGGCCCTCTACGCCGGCGCAGACGCTACCTCGCTGAAAGCCGCCGTACAGGCAGGCGCCAAGGGGATTGTCATCCAGGCGCTGGGGGCAGGGAATGTGAATGCCGAAATGCATACGGCCATATCGCAGGCCATCGGAGCCGGAATCACAGTGGTCATTGCCACCCGCGTATCCCGCGGTCGTGTCAGGCCCCTCTACGGCTTCACTGGCGGCGGCAGTACCTTGAAAGAGGCGGGTGTCCTCTTCGCCAATGACCTGAGTCCGCAGAAAGCGAGGATATTGTTGATGCTGGCTATCCAAAGCCCCAGGCCCGTAACCGAACTACAAGAATTTTTTGATCGATAGGTAAGTGTCATGCCAAGCACCAAGACAGCAGTCGCTAAAGATCAGGGGTGGCCTATCGGCGTCTTGTACTCGCGCTCGGGGGCTACCGGTGTCACCGAGGCCGAACATTTTTTCGGTACCGTGCTGGCGATCGAGGAAATAAACGCACTGGGTGGCGTCCTGAATCTGCCGTTGATCCCAACCGCTTATGACCCCAAGGGGTCTGCGGAAGAATATCGACGCTTGACCGGCAAGTTGTTGATCGAAGATGAGATCAACGTCATTTTTGGCTGTTCCCGATCTTCCAGCCGAAAAGCGGTGCTGCCGCTCATCGAACGCCATAACGCGTTGCTTTGGTATTGCTCGTTCTATGAAGGGTTCGAATATTCACCGAACATCATTTATACCGGCGCCGTACCCAATCAGAACAGCATTCAATTGGCCGCCTACCTGTTGCAGAACAAGGGCACACGGTTCTTTCTGGTGGGCGCGGACTACATCTATCCGCGTGAATCCAATCGCATCATGCGGGACGTCGTTGAACAATATGGTGGCGAAATCGTGGATGAGATCTACTTGCCCATCGATGCAGGCGTAGAGCAACTCAAGGACGTTTTGAATGAAATTCGCGAAGCCCAACCGGATGTAGTTTTCTCGACCCTGGTCGGACAGTCGGCGCGGTCGTTCTATCAGCTGTATGGCGAGCATGGGCTTGATCCTAAAAAAACGCCCATTGCCAGCCTCTCCATGACCGAAGAAGAAATCCGTTTGATCGGGCCGCGACTGTGTGAAGGCCATGTCACCGCCGCCACCTATTTCGGTTCACTGCCCAACGACAGCAATCAACGGTTCATTGAGCTTTGGCGCACACGCTTTGGTGACCGTCCAACCAGTACCTGGTCGGAAATGGCCTATTCCCAGGTTCACCTGTTTGCGCGTGCCCTGGAGCGGGTGGGCAGTCTGGACAGGCGCAAATTAGTCGACGCCGTACATAAGGTGAAGTTCGCTTCTCCAGAAGGGCCGATAGCGATTGATGCGGAAAACAACCATTGCGCCCTGACGCCCCGAATCGGCATCTGCCGCAGTGATGGGCAGTTCGACGTCGTATGGGAAGGTTCTGGGCCGGTCAAACCCGATCCTTACCTCTCCACTTTCGGGTTCTCTGAGTTTTGGTTGAGGTAACGCCATGAGTTCCAGCCTTCGCCGTCTCTATGAAGATTTGCGCAGCATTTGCGTTGCGTTTGTTTATCCTCCTGGGGATGACCGCGATATTGTCATGCAGCAGCTGAAAAGAATTGGCTGCCGGGTGAAGATCGTCTGGCCATTCCCCTCGGAGCCTCCAGCGGACGTCGACGTCATTCTCTTTCAGATTACCCAGGAGCTGGAAGGCAACAAGATCTGGTCGGGTGCCTCCGTCAACGCGGCACTCATTGCGCTTTCCGACTACGAAAGCCCGACCATCTTGAAGTTGTTGCTCGATACGCGGGCTCACGGGGTGATCTCAAAACCGTTTCGATCTTCCGGCATCCTTAGCACGCTGGTACTGGCCAGGGCCTCGTACAGTTATCAGGAACGCTTGCAAGGGAAGATCGATAAGCTGGAGTTGACCATAAAGTCCCGTCGGCAGATCGAAAAAGCCATCCGTGTGTTGGTCGAACGTCAAAACCTGACCGAGACTCAGGCTTACGAACACATGAGATCGCGGGCAACCAAGCTGCATGTAACCGTCGCCGAGGTGTCCGGGATGATCATCGAGGCTCATGAGGCCATGGAGCGGCTTGGCTTGAAACCCTAGTCTGGCTACATTCGTTTGTACGCGTTGTATGAGTGCCTACGGCTATGTGAGCGAGATAAAACGTGGAACACTCCCGTGGCCTCTTGAGATGCTTTGAAAACAAGTCCAGAATCAAGTCTTTTCCTGCTCCGGCAAGAAAAGAAACCCCTTAGATTTCAATGAGTCGGACACTAGATACCAGTCTCGTTTCCCGCTCCAATTATTTTTCTATAGGCTTCCATTGAAGTATGTAGAAACCAAAAAAAGAGACTTCGGTCTCTTTTTTCGTTCCAGTAAAATCCATTCTGACACATCAATATCCACGATTTTTTAGTACATTTTTTAGTGCATCAATTCGACGCTTGGTAAGTCAGTTTTTAGAGCTGCTTGGCACTCTGAATACTTTACAACACTCCTTCATTCATATGAGCGGAGTTAGCACGATGGTCCTTATCAATACGGCGGTCCGGCACGCTAAACCTCGCGCCAAAAACTATACCCTTCCTACTTTGATGGCCTTGCGCTTTTCGTGAATACGAAATGCACCGAGAGCTGGTACTTCTGCTTTTCTTGGGCGGGCAAGCAGCCCCGTATCAGCGTTTTCCGGTCAGCGACAGACCCGCTACACGGATTTGAGCGGTGCAAAAACTGATCAGGCTCGCCTAATCAGGTAGCCCTCTTTGAGCTTTGCTGGCTATTGCACGTTTTAACCATTGACTCACCAGGGTGTGGGGCGTGATCAATTGAGACGGAGCTTCAATCACTCTTCCGACTGTAGGTGAGTTTGTCTCTGCGTTATTCGCAGCGGGTGGAAGGGCACGGTCAAGAACTTGGATTGAATCTCACTCTTGATTGCAGGAGGTTTGGGTTTGCGTTGACGCTGCTTTTCCTGCTTTTCCTGCTTTTCCTGCTTTTCCTGCTTTTCCTGCTTTTCCTGCTTTTCCTGCTTTTCCTGCTTTTCCTGCTTTTCCTGGTGAAGCTCACTAATGTGTACATGCATTCCGCCACTCCCAATCTAGCGCGTGCTTAGGTCAACATGGTCGGAGCGGATGTTAGATTTCGGAGAATTTTAGGCATAACCAGTCCACTGGGCGAGCATGTCCGCAAAATGCTCAAAAGGAGTCGACGACTCGGTCGGTGCGTGCTCGCTCGTAGCGAGATGAGCCCTGCCGGCCTCCACGGGCAACACGACGCGTCATCATTACAATGGTTAATCATCGCCTATCTGCTCTTCGGAACAGGCGGCTAATAGCCGGTTAGGGGCGCCAACGACGCCTTCAGGTCCGAAGTTTTATTTCAGGCGTCCCCTAAAACGATGGCTCGTGACACCAGTTTGCAACGATCCTTGCTGCCGGCGAACCCTCCTTCGAGCGGAACGGGTTACTAGCCAGAAATGATTGATTTCTCAATATTGAGGATTTTGTCATTTGCGGATAACCTGTTCCTGCTTCACGACATGTCCTTCGGGCGGTCGGCCTCTCCCCAATAAGAAGAGCTCGAGATGAACAATAAGAACCCACCCAAGCAGCCCCCCCTTTTGGTTGATGTGTTAGTGGTTGGTAATGGCCCGGTTGGTGCAACACTTGCCGCGCTACTGGGGCGATATGGCGTCAGGACGCTGGTACTGGATAAGACCCACGACGTCGTACTCATGCCCAGAGCCATCGTCTTGGATAACGAGGCTCTGCGCATTCTGCAGTTGGCTGGCCTGGCCGAGGACGCCTTCGAGAAGGTCCTGATTCCTGAAGTCCGTATGCATTCACCGGTGCTTGGTCAGTTTTCTCGAGCCAATACCAGTGGCAGCCTCGACGGGCATCCGAAGCTTGTGACGTTCTACCAGCCAGATCTCGAGCACGCGATGCGAGCGCGATATGGCACTTTCGACTCAGTTAGCAGCATGGGAGGGATGGCGCTAGAAGGTTTCATTGAAGACGAGGAGGGTGTCACAGCTTCTGTGATCGGTGAGGACGGTCAAACCTACGCCATTCGAGCCAAGTATCTCGTAGGAGCAGATGGCGCCAGCTCCAAAGTTCGGACGCTGATAGGTCAAGATTTTCAGGGAAGCACCTATGCGGAGGATTGGCTCATTGTCGATGCCTGCAATCGGCATCACACGGCGATCAATCATGTTGAATTTCTATGCAATCCACAACGACCTACACCTCACATGCCTGGCCCAGGTGGACGGGAGCGATGGGAGTTCATGCTGCAACCCGGGGAAAAGCGTGAGGAAATGGAGAAACCCGAGAACGTTGCCAAGCTGCTGTTGCCTTGGTCATCCACCGAAGAAGTGCAAATCGAGCGCAAGGCTGTCTATCGCTTCCATGCGCGTTGCTGCAAGAGCTTCCAGAAAGGGCGGGCATTTCTCGTTGGCGATGCGGCTCACATCACGCCGCCTTTCGTTGGGCAAGGTCTGGTTACCGGTCTGCGCGATGCTGCCAACCTTGCGTGGAAGTTGGCCTGGGTGCTTCGCGGTCAGGCGTCCAGCGCTGTTCTGGCCTCCTACGACGCGGAACGTCGTCCCCATGCACAGCAAATGATCAACATGGCGAAACTGATGGCACGCCTGGTGATGCCTCGCAATAAGCTGGCCGCTTTCTTTATTCATGGTCTGATGCGATCGCTGTCATGGACGCCGCCGACCCGGCGTTTTTTTGAAGAGTTGGACATCAAACCAAAAAACATTTTCAAGACTGGCCTGTTCCAGTGCCATCGCCGTGGTGACAAGCTGATCCGTGGCGGACTATTTCCACAGGCCTGGGTTCGGGATGCGAACCGCCAGTTCCAATTAAGCGACGACAGTCTCGGGGATCAACTCACATTGGTTGGGTTTGGCGTTGACCCGCGCACCTTGCTGGACCAACGTCATGTTGATCTTTGGGCCTCGGTGGGAGGCGTTTTCCTGCATATTGGTTCCCATGGACAATCACGAGAACAGGGCTCAGCGTTCTTGGAGGACCTGAACAATGCCTTCCTGCCGCTGGCGAAGACCGGGACATTGGTGGCCGTGCGCCCTGACCGGATCATCATGCACCACAGCCCTGGGGATCAGGCTGCAAAGATGGTCGAAGAGTGCCTCGATGTGCTCGGGGTTGTTCGCGACTCCAACATCCAGGATCTTTCCACTAACATGCACATGTCCATCGGAATAAGAGCTTAGATATGGCGCCTTCCACCCAGCCCACTCCACCTACGGCCGAACCGCCTCTTTCCCGCGGCCACAAAAAGCGTGAGCGTACGCGTCGTGGGCTGGTGGATGCAGCACTGCGGCTGTTTTCTCGGAAAGAGTTGGGCGAGATCGCATTGCTTGAAGTTGCCGAAGAAGCAGACGTCTCTAACGGCACGATTTATAACTACTTCCGAACCCGCGACGAGATGGTTGAAGCAGTAGGTATCGCGATGGCGACTGAATTTTCAGACGCCGTCTCAAGCCTGAGTCAACACGTTCCTAGTGGCGCCGAGCGATTGGCAATTGGTGTCCGGATGTTCATTATCCGGGCGTCCAATGACCCTCAATGGGCCAGCGCGTTGTTGAGAGTCTTCCATTTCGACCGTGCTATGCGCTCTAGGCTGGCGATTCATGTGCAAACAGATTTAAGGGCCGGGCTGGCCGAGGGCGTGCTTGCTTATGAAGAAGAAAGCACGGCCTTTGACCTGGTATTGTCGTGCACAATCGGAGCAATGCGCGCGGTGGTGGAGGGCAGGGCCGTAGTCGGCCATGATGCCCGTGTTGCCGAGATGATTCTAAAGGCGCTGGGCGCCGCTTCCACTAAGGCCAAGGAGATTGCCGAGGCAGCGTTGCCTGCCCCGCCATGACATAGCGAGACCTTGGTCAGGCTCGGTCAACCCACTCCCGATAAACTCGGGTCTGCCGGCGAGCTTTTAACTGGCTGGAGAGCAGCGTCACGAGTGGGGATGCCTTGGGATCGGTTGACCTGCCTTGGCTCAACAGCCCCAACTGTTTTTTGACCAAAGCGGCCGTTGCCATGGATGCCAATGCCTTGTGTTTCCAGGGTACAACAATCGGAGAGACATCCAATTCTCGCCCCGCCGCCCACTGGCCCGGTAGCTCAGGCTCGACAGCCAACGCCGTGGCCATTCCTACCATCGAAACCGACCCGCTCACCACTCGCTCAGCGACGGCTTTTCTACGCACACCACCAGTCACCATCAACGGCATGCAAGCAACGTCACCTATGCGCTCGGCGAATTCCAGAAAGTAGGCCTCACGGGCGAGGGTGCTGCCGTCGCGTGTCTGGCCTTGCATGGCCGGACTTTCGTAACTGCCACCCGATAATTCAACCAAGTCTACCGCCATCTCGTTCAGCATCCGCACAACCTTGGCAGCATCGGTTGCACCGAAGCCGCCTCTCTGAAAGTCGGCTGAGTTGAGTTTGACGGCTATGCAGAATGCCGGTTTGACCCGGCTGCGTATTTGCTCAAGGGTTAGAAGCAGCATACGCGCCCGATTTTCCAGGCTGCCGCCCCACTGGTCGAGGCGTCGATTAGTAAGCGGCGATAGGAACTGGCTAAAAAGATAACCGTGGGCGGCGTGAACCTGGACACCAGTGAAGCCGGCTTTTTCGGCCAACACCGCGCTATTGGCATAGCGCTATATTTCTATTTGCAACTCGCTCAATGCCTCCGGCTGGGCAAAGGCCTTGGACAGTCCCGGGATGTTCAGTGCCACGGCAGAAGGGCCTCGCGCGGGTTGTCCCATCGCTGCGAGCAATTGGCGGCCGGGATGATTGATTTGCATCCAGGCTTGCGCACCACGGCTGCGACAGGTCTCGGCCCAATCCTTGAACCGACTCAGATAACGGTCATTTTCCAGCACCACACCTGCAGGACCCGTCAATGCGTACCGGTCGACCATTACGTTACCAGTGATGATCAATCCCGCGCCGCCTTGCGCCCAGCGCCGATATAGCGTCATCAACGCCTCCCCTGGCGCGTGGTCACTATCCGCTAGGTTCTCTTCCATTGCCGCCTTAGCAATCCGATTGGGTATCACAGCACCGTTGGGTAGCCGAAGCGGCTCGAACAGCTTTGAGCGAATCATGAGTAGCACCTTCGTCGATAAGTAGTCAGCCACCCCATGTCTTGAACTTTGTAAATTTTAGGGCAGAGCACCTTCAAATTGAACATGAGTGTTCAATTTAGTCAATCTGGGATTCACGCTGTCACGCGTTTATCTACGAGATGCGTGGAAATTTCACGGCAGTCTCGAATATCCGCAGCTGCAACTGGACGAAGAGGGGTTGACGAAAAATGAACACGAGTGTTCAATTGGCCCATCGGTGTACTGGAGATTGAATATGGAAACCCTGAATCCGACCCAACGTCGCATTCATCAAGCAGCCTTTCGCTTGTTTGCTGAAAGAGGCACCACGCAGATCAACATTCTTGATCTCGCACAAGAAGCGGGCGTGGCCCGCGGAACGGTGTACAGCAATATCAAAAACATCGAGAGCCTGTTCGAAGCGGTCGCCAGCCACCTTGGCCGAGAGATGCATGAGCGTATACGCAAATGCGTTCACAGCCTTGACGATCCGGCGCAGGCGCTTGCCTTTGGTATTCGTTTTTTTATTCGACGAGCCCACGAGGAGCCTCAGTGGGGAGCTTTCCTGCACCGCTTCGCCAGCAGCCATGCTTCCTTGCGTGAGATGTTTGCAAGCCAGGCGATGACAGACCTTCTCAGGGGTATGGCCGGTGGTCGCTACACCTTCCGGCAGGAGCAATTGGTGGGGGTCGTGACGCTGATTTCCAGCAGTGTCCTAGGCTCGATTTTCCTGGTGTTGGAAGGACACCGGACGTGGCGTGACGCCGGTGCCGATAACGCAGAGCTGGTGCTTCGGGCCTTAGGTCTGCCTCCCGAGGAGGCGCGAATGTTGGCAACTCAGGAGTTACCGGCGCTGCCCACGCTCGACTAGCGCTTTTCCCAATGAGTGACAGCCCTTCAGCAAGGGGTGACGGCAATGCTTTGCCCAAGAAAAGATTGTGGAGAATAAAAATAATGACCCGCACAGACGTCGTGCTCTTGTTGGCAACACCGCAGCCCGCCCGCCATCCAAACCCCACGGTGAAGGCGCAATGCCTGACGCATTTGATCTTTGAAAGACCGGCGTTGGACAAGACCGCGCGCTTTTTGACGGACTTCGGTTTGACTGTCCTTGAGCAAACCGAAGGCACGCTTTATCTGCGCGGGACTGAACCTACGGCTTATTGCTATCGCGTTCATCGAGCCAAACAGGAGCGCTTCATCGGCATCGGACTGAGCGTCCAAACCCTCGAAGACCTGAACCGCCTTGCGCTGGTTCCTGGCGCCTCGTCAGTCGAAAATGTCTCGCATCCCGGCGGGGGGAGATGCGTCAGACTGACGGACCCTTCCGGCTTCGTCGTTGAAGCGGTCCACGGCCAGACCTATGCCGATTCCCTCCCACACAGGGCCGCGCTACCGCTAAATCTGGCGCTGGAACACGCTCGTATCAACGCGACTCAACGGCCACCGATCGAGCCGCCACAAGTGCTCAGGCTGGGTCACATTGTCGTTGAGGTGGCCGATTACCAAGCAACCTGTGCCTGGTACACCAAGCATTTCGGACTCATCCCAAGCGATGTGCAAGTCTTATCCGACGGCTCGCCCGTTGTCAGCTTTCTGCGTCTAGACCTGGGCGAAACACCGGCCGACCATCACACGCTGGCAATAGCCCAGGGGTTTATGGCCGCCTACAGCCACAGCGCCTTTGAAGTTGTCGATGCCGATGCGGTCGGCATGGGGCAACGGGTGCTACAGGAGCGGGGCTGGAACCATTCCTGGGGCATTGGTCGCCATATCCTTGGCAGTCAGATCTTCGATTATTGGCAGGACCCCTGGGGCGACAAGCATGAGCATTACTGTGATGGGGATGTTTTTACCGTGACTCAACCTTGTGGGGTCCATGCCGTAAGCGCCAAAGCAATGGCCCAGTGGGGGCAACGCATGCCAAAGCGTTTTACGCGGCCGCGAATGAGTCTGCCCAACCTGCGCATGTTGTTCCGCAACCTCAGGCGTAGCCCGGATGTCACCTTGCGCAAGCTCGCCAGCCTATTGCGAATGTTTGCCTAGGGTAGTCGCCTAGCCGCCGGATTTCTCTCGAAGGCGAGTCAGCCTACACATGCCACAGCGCACCGACCTACCGAAGTCCCAGGAGTAACCCCAATGTCTGCTGTAAACGTTGTTCGCTTCCTATATCGCAATGGCATCCACTGGGGCGTGATACGCAAGGGTCGTATCACCGTGGTGCCGGGCCATTTTGAAACCACCGGCGATTTTATCCGGCATAACGACATTGATGATCTTGCCCGGCTGAGCACAACGGAGCTGGCTGAGTCAGAAGTAGAGTTGCTATCTCCCATCACCCGAAATCAACAATTCGTTTGCCAGGGCGCCAATTACCGGCAACACATGATCGAGTCCGGGATGGATCCCGACGTGAAGAAATTCAACATGATTTTCACCAAGGCGACCAGCTGCCTAGTGCCGGCGCACAGTGATCTTGTCAAACCACGCGAGGTGCGCTTTCTCGATTATGAGATCGAACTCGGGCTTGTCATGCGAAGCGACATCAGCGCCAGGGTCAAGGTAGATGAAAATAATCTGCACCAATTCGTCGCTGGCGTCGTGATCGTCAACGACTACTCTGCGCGGGATATCCAGATCCCCCAAATGCAGTTCTATAAAGGTAAAAGTTTCCGCACGTTCGGGCCTGTTGGTCCTTACCTCTGCCTGCTACGCGCCGAACAAATGGGTTACCTACGAAATCTGGAACTGCGCCTAACGGTAAACGATGAAGTCCGTCAGTGCGACTCCACGGCAAACCTGGTGTTTGGGCCGGCGGAAACCCTTAGCGAATTGTCAGGCGTTCAGGATTTTGCTGCAGGCGACCTGATAGCCACCGGAACGCCCGCGGGCTGCGCGTTAACCGTACCGTCGCCGGCCAAACAGCGTATCGCGGCCTTATTGCCCGAGGCGACCAAGTGGAAAATGTTTCTCAAGGCACAAGAAAGCCGAACTCAGTACCTCAAGGCTGGCGATATCGTCGAGGCACGCATTCGTAGCGCCGACGGTGTGATCGACCTGGGCATTCAGCGCAACCGTGTCGTGGAGCAAATCTGATGCCTATCCAAACCCTCGACGATATTCATGCATTGGAATCCGTACCGCTCGTTGAACGCGACCTAGCGCCGAACACGTATGAAGCGCTGCAGCGTTGTGCGCAACGTAATCCACAAGCCTCCGCATTAAGTTTTTTTGTCGACGCCGCTGACTTCGCCCATACCCATGAGTGGAATTACGCCCAGCTCTTCGCCGAGATCACCCGTGCGGCCAACGCCTTCCATGATCTGGGTATTGTCCCGGGCGAGGTGATAGCGTTTGTTCTGCCGAATCTGCCTGAAACTCATTTCACAATATGGGGAGGAGAGGCGGCGGGCGTCGTCATGGCAATCAATCCGCTGTTGGAAGCCTCGCAAATAGCCGATCTGTTGCGTGCCGCCAATGCCCGTGTAGTCGTGACGCTAGCGCCCATGCCAGGCAGTGACCTCTGGCCGAAAATCGCCGGTCAGCTCAGTCATCTTCCTGACCTCAGGCACGTTGTCTGGGTGAGCATGGAGCCTTACGTCAACCACCAGTTCGGTGCTGCCTTGCGCACCATGGCCATGCAGGAACGGGACCTACATAAACAGGTGCTCATCCACAACGATCTGCGCGCATTGATGATGTTTCAACCAGCCGACACGCTAAAAAGCGGCCGAAAAATCAGTGAGGACGAAATTTCTTCGTATTTTTGTACGGGAGGCACTACAGGCCTGCCGAAAATTGCCGCACGCACACACGGCTCGGAAGTTTTCAATGCTTGGGCAATGGCCGCCCAGATGCAACCACGAGAAAGTGGCCAAGTGCTTTTCTGCGGGTTGCCGCTGTTTCACGTCAATGGGCAACTCGTCACTGGTCTTATGCCATGGACCCAAGGGGATCACGTCATCCTAGGCACGCCCCAAGGATATCGGGGGCCGAAGGTCATCGAGCGATTCTGGAACATGGTCGAGCATTTTGGCGTGAATTTTTTCTCGGGCGTGCCAACCTTTTACGCCGCTCTACTGCAACAGGATCCAGGCGATAACGACCTGAGTAGCCTCAACTACGCCTTGTGTGGGGCGGCGCCGATGCCGGTCGAGCTTTTTCGTGAGTTCGAACGGCGGATTGGCGTTCGCCTACTTGAAGGATATGGCCTCACCGAGGGCGCTTGCGTGTCTTCTGTCAATCCACCCCAGGGCGAGCGACGTGTGGGCTCCATTGGGCTGCGTCTGGTCTATCAGGACATGCGCGCCGTCGTGCTGGACGCACAGGGTAAGTACCTGCGAGATGCCGATCTGGAAGAAGTAGGCGTCATCGCCATCCACGGACCCAACGTGTTCCATGGCTATCTGGAACCCAGTCATAACCTGGGTGTATGGATCGAGATCAATGGGCAGCGCTGGTTGAACACTGGAGACTTAGGTCGCCAGGATGTTGACGGCTATTTCTGGCTTACAGGCCGCAAGAAAGAATTGATTATTCGTGGGGGGCACAACATTGATCCCAAGAAAATCGAAGAGGTGTTGCAGGCACACTCTTCGGTCGAACTGGTGGCCGCCGTCGGCAGTCCCGACGCCTACGCTGGCGAGATACCGGTCGCCTATGTGCAACTGCGCCCAGGGCACTCCTGCACCGAAGATGACTTGATGCAGTTTGCCAACCTGCGTATCAGCGAACGTGCCGCGATGCCCAAGCGTATCGAACTGTTGGAGTCGCTGCCGTTGACACCGGTTGGCAAAATCTTCAAACCGGCGTTGCAACAGCGTGAGATCTCGCGAGTGATTTCTCAGGAGATCCAGACGGCCGGGTTGACCGAGGTCACGGTCCAAATCGTGCAGGACAGTCGCCGCGGGATTGTCGCTCGCATTTCCGCAGGTTTACAGCGCGAAGCCTTGGAACCGCGAATAGGCCGCTACAGCTTTCAAATTGAATGGACGAAGTAATCAGCTGTTCACAATAAAGCAGTGTCTTTTTTAGTTATTGATAGAAAATAACGAAGTTTTTTTAACTGGATATTTAGCTGCCTTAAAAAGGCTGGCGGGTGTCTTTATGTCTCAAAAATAAAAATCATGTGTGCGCTATTCCAAAAACAACAACTACAACAAGAGCAGTCCTCAAATGAACTATAAAAAGGTCGAAAAACGCTTAGCTCTATCCAATAAAACGTTCACGACAAGCACCTTGATACTTACGGTCATCGGTTTTTCCAACGGCATCTTGGCGAACGGCCTTACCGTGAACGAACAAAGCGCAAGTGGCGCCGGAACAGCTTATGCGGGTCGTTCATCCTCGGCTCTGGATGCCAGCACGATTTATGGAAATCCAGCCGGGTTGACGAAGCTTAAACGTAGCGAAGTCAGCGGCGGGGTCGCCGTGTTCGATGTTAAGAATGACATAAGCGATGCCCAGGGTGGCGCCCCCGGAACAAATAAGGGCGACTTCGTACCCATGGCGCCGGTGCCGTTTGGCTATCTTTCTACGCCCATTAGTGAAGACCTTTCCGTTGGCCTTGGCCTATATGTTCCGTTTGGTCTGGTCAATGATTCTGAAAGCACTTTCCAGGGTCGGTATCAGGGATCCTACAGCGACGTCAAAGTCGTCACCTTACAGCCGACCATTGCTTATCGGATCAATCAATATGTTTCGATTGGTGGCGGCCCCACCATCAATCGCTTTGATGCCGAGCTACAGAACGATTTGGCTACCGGCGCTTTCAACGCTGGCCAAGATACCACTATTAAAATCGACGGAACGGACACTGCGCTAGGTTATAACTTAGGATTATTGGTTGATCTAAATCCGGCAACGTCGTGGGGTATCACTTACCACTCCAAGGTCAACTACCACCTCAAGGGTCATACTACGGTCAGCGATTCACCTGGTTTCCTGGGCCTCAATGGTAAATACGACGCGAAGCTGGATATTACGCTTCCCGAATCAGTTGACACGTCCATAACCCACCATTTCAACGAACGCTGGACTGGTTACCTAGGGGCGACCTGGACGCGTTGGAGTCGAATACAACAAATCGAAACTGAAACCAACGTCTCGGGAGCAGGCAATGCTGGCAGCTTGGAGAGCTTGAGCGAACCATTGAACTGGCGAGACACCTGGTCCGCAGCAGTTGGCGGTTCCTACCAGCTCACACCGCAATGGGTATTGCGTGCCGGATATGCCTATGACCCTTCGCCTTCACATAACGCAGACAGAAGCGTGCGGCTGCCCGTCGGTAACCGTAAGTCGGTCACTTTGGGAGCAGGCTACTCACCGAACCCTAACGTCACGATTGATGTCGCCTATGGGTATGTGTGGGAAAGCACCGCATCAGTCAATAAAGCCAACGCTTCTGGAGTGCAGCCCGAATATTCAGCCAAATTCGACAATAGTGCGAATGGCTTGGTCACTCAGATGACCTATCGCTTTTAACGGGCCAACACCGCAAGCGCGAGAGCTGTTCTAGTCGAGGCACTCTATTAATCCGTAGAAGCGGTCGGCGCGAGCTATAGCGGCCTAGGCTGTTCAGCTTCTCGCTCCTTTGTATGAGGTCAGGGTTTGCGCCAATCAATTGCGAGCATTGTTGCGTCTGATGACGACTTGCTCTTCTTAGTGCACAACCACGATATCTGCAGTAGCGCGGCGCCACTGCTCTTCAACCCGCGCATCGTCCGCGCGATAGCCCAGTGCAATTACCAGAGGAACCACCGAACCCCGAGGGAGATTAAGCAATTTGGCAACTTGAGCGGCAGAAAAACCTTCCATCGGACAGGTATCTATTCCTTTTGCCGCGGCTCCGAGCATGAGCGTCTGAGCAGCAAAAATGGCGTTGCGCGCCGCCCATTGTCGACCACCGATATGACCTACAGGTACAAGGGATAAAGTGGGGCGAAACAATGCTGCGAGAAGCACAAGGGGCGTCCACAGAGATGACGCCCCAACACCGAGAATCTTCTTAAACATCCCTATCTGTTTGCGATAGTAAGCCTTCGAGTCCTGTCCCAGCGCCGATGAGCGCTCAACATGCTCCAACTGCGCTTTGGCGGTGCGCATACCCAATGCAGGACTTGCCACAATCACGATGAAGTCTGCTGCCGACGCAGCCGCTTTCTGCCCATTGCAGGAAGCAGCTAATCTAGCTTTCAGGACAGGGTCCCGAATCCAATGCAGCTCATAGGGCTGCATGTTCCCACTTGAGGGGGCATACGCGGCTTCAGCGAGCAGAGCATAAATTTCTGGTTCCGGAATTACCTTCGGTTTGAATTTACGAATCGCCCTGCGAAAGCGATTAGCCGCTTGAAAGGCGTCCCAAGGGGATACACGGTCTTTTGCGTTCATGTTCTAAAGGTCCCGAGAAGGTGGAAACGTTGTGTTTTCATGTTTCAAATCGTAAGTTAAAGCTTACGTTTTAAAAACTCACGTTCTGGAGCTTTCCATGAGCAGCAGGCAATCGGCTGTCAAACCCAGGAAAATCCCGGCTCAGGCGAGGTCCCGCGCGACCGTCGAGGCGATTATTCAAGCTGCTACTTACATTTTGACCAAGGTAGGCTGGGAAGGTCTGACGACGAACGCAATTGCAGAGCGCGCAGGCGTCAATATCGGTTCGCTGTACCAATTTTTTCCAAACAAGGAGGCGGTAATAGCTGAATTACAGCGCCGTCACGCTGCCGCGACCCGTACAGATTTACTAGATGTAATCAACTTGCTGCCGCAACAGCCATCCCTAAGAGATGCGCTTACCCTAATTGTGGAAATGATTGTTACCGAGCATCGAATCGCACCGGCCGTTCACAAAGCTATCCACGAGGAGTTGCCCCATACCGTACGGCACATGGCAGAGGATCAAGAAGGACTTCAAAGACAATTCTCCCAGGTGCTGAAGCCCTTTATGACGAACGTTCCCGATCCAGAGCTCTCAATCTATCTAATGGGAATTGCGGCCCATGCAATAATCCACACGGTGACGGCAGATAAGCCTGACTTGCTTGGCAATCCAACGTTTGTCAAGGAGGTGGTGACTTTGCTTGAAAATTACCTTTGTAGAACTCAGCTCGAAATTTTGTAGGTGGGGTGAAGCGACGCGATGGCCATTGAGGGCGGAAGGAGTTCAGGATTTGGCGCCGGAGTCTCCTATTCAGGAAAATTGGTGAGCAGCTTGAGAGGAGCGTGACTGGTCGGGCCAAGGAAAGAGGGGGCACCCACAATGAGCACTTTCCGCTCCAATCAATGAGCCTTGAAAACAAGTTCAGAATGGATCAACAGCCCCAATTTTGTATATTTTAGTACACCAATTCGTCCCTTGGTAAATCAGTTTTTAGAGCTGCTTGGCACTCCGAAAACGGTACAACCCTCCTTCATCCATATGAGTGGAGTTAGTCCAATGGTCCTTACCAATACGGCGGTCCGACACGCCAGGCCTCGCGCCAAAAACTACACCCTTCCTGACTTTGATGGCCTTGCGCTTTTCGTGAACACGAAGGGCACCAAGAGCTGGCACTTCCGTTTTTCTTGGGCGGGCAAACAGCCTCGTATTTCACTCGGTACTTATCCTGAAATAGGTCTACGCGATGCTCGCGCTCTGCGTGATATCGCCAGGGCGCTGGTCGCGAAGGGGATCGATCCCCGCGATCAGCGACGCCTTGAGCGCAATGCCAAACTGTTGGCCGAGAAAACACCTTCTTAGGCCGATGTGATGCAGATATTCAGCCCTAGGGGGGTAGGGGCGGGACCGCCCGATCTGACGTCGTGGGCCGCTGGGAATTCAAGCAGCGCTGAACTGGGTTATGCCAACTCTCGGTCCGCCATTGCTGGTCTTGAGCTCGCTCGCATAACTGAAAAAGCCAAGATCGTATCCTTAGGCTTTTCGTCCCAGAGTCACCGTGCTGATCGACGGCATGGTGTGCTCCACTCAAACCTACCTATGTATCCGGATGAATGGAGCTTAGGCTAGAGTTTGGGTTATCAAGATTATGCTAGGATTAGATAGCGCAGATAACTGGTGAGGAGATTTCCATGAGCGTTACAGAGCAGTCGGGCGTCTCCACCTTGGTCGGTACGCCTAAGGAGGCTCGGGCCAGCTTAAGCCGCTCGCATGCGGACCGAGTGCTGGTCGTGTCTTTTGATCAGGTCAACCTCAGCGTATTTGAGGCCTTGGCGGAAAACTTCGCCAACGTGGCCTCCTCAATGTATGAGGTGCTGCAGGAGCGTCAGGACCCTAAGTCGCTCGAGCGACTGGCCGAGGTGTTTGTGACACGTAAGCCGCCTTCGCCTCGCCTGCTCAAGGAAGCGGCAATGCTGGTCCAAGCCCGCAAAGCGGTGTTGGAAAGCGGTGACTGGCTGACCGCCGCGGATATCGCCCAGGTTGCACAGTTGAGTACACGAAACCCGAGTGCCCAGCCCAACAAATGGAAAAAGCAGGGGCAGATCTTTGCCATCAGTCACGGTGGGGTCGATTATTTCCCGGGTTACGGCTTGGATCCGGATGCGGGCTATCGGCCGTTCAAGGCATTAGCCAAAGTCATTGAGGCTTTCGCTGGCCACAAGGACGGCTGGGGTATGGCTTACTGGTTCCGCTCAGATAACAGTTTTCTGGGCGGCAAAAGGCCCCAGGACTTGCTGGCGTCGGCGCCTGATCGGGTGATTGCTGCCGCACTGGATGAGATCCAGGGCATTGTCCATGGCTAAGCAGCGTACCGAGACCAGTGAGGGTAGGGCGACGCCTCCCACGGATTTGGCGGCGTCCGTTACCCCAGCGCCTGCGGCTACGTTGCACGTCACTTTTACCGTGATCGCCAAAGGCGATGTACTTCATCGTGTGCACCAGGATACGTATCAGCCTGATCAATTCAATCCTGGTGTGCACGGCAACGCACGCTTCAGCCCGATCCAGGATGATCAGGGGCGGGCGATTCCCACCTTGTATGGAGGCACGACAGTCGATTGCGCCTTGATGGAGACCGTCTTCCACGACGTTCCCCATACGGCTGGGTTTAAGAGCTTCGACAAAGGCAAGCTGACTCGACAGGTGCATTCTGCCGTCCAGGTTAGCCAACCGCTGCACCTGGTTGATCTGTCCAGCGTGCCCCTGCGGAAACTGGGCATCACTCGCAAACAACTGATCGACACTGAAAAAGATCAATACCCTGCGACGCGCAAATGGGCCGAGGCAATCCACCGTCAGTGTCCAGATGCCCAAGGGCTGTCTTGGGTGTCGCGACAAGATGATTTGGCACGTGCGGTGGTGCTCTTTGGTGACCGGATTCCTGACGGCGCACTCCATCCGCAGGGGGCGTCACGCAGCTTGACCGGCGACTCGACTATATTCGACACGGTGCTCAATCTGGCAGAGCGGATTGGGGTCGTTATCATCGCGGGAAAAAGCTGAGTCAAAATGACCGAACAGTGGCCCCTGGAATCCGCTCTCTGAGGCTGGAATTGCCATTCCCTCAGTCATTAGATCTTGCCGGAAACGGCGAGTTTTTCAATGGGGGTATTAATGGTAATTTCCGTACAAGTTTCACGTAGTGTCTATCGCCAGACTCGTTTCGCGTATATCCCAAGGAAGGGGAGGTGCCTGCCACAGAGCGCAGCAACAACGGTGGCTGGTTCCGTGCTGGCCTAGAAATGCGGAGCTCGTTATGGACGTCAACCCGATGTTAAATGATGAACTGGTGAGCCGGCTGGAAGAGAAAATTCCAGCCATGGCGAAAGGCGCGATTAAGGCGGCCTATATCAATACGTTGGCGGCCGGACTCAGTGTGATGGAAGTCAGGGATGGCATGCTCGTTGAAACAACGGCCGATGGCCTGCACACGGTTATTCGGATGGCCAAGCCCAAGCATAAGGTAGCTTCGGGCAGGATTATCAAGGTGCGCCACCTTTCATAGCGAGAGGTTGAGCGCTGTATCTTAACGACGTCGCCGCGGGGGGGGGGCGGGAAAGAGTGTAGGGCGGACGGAGACGCTAACTCTGTATTGTTGATATTTCTTTAGGGGACACGATAGAAACTGCAATAATATGTAAATTAATGCTATGCAAAGCGAACGCCAGTGCAGAGACGCTCGCTTTACGAGCGTGGTTATTTCCTTGGTTTTGCAACACTCAATGGGTAGACGCCATAACGACCATTTACTGGGTAATAATCACCTTTCGGGTTTTTTGATACAAAGAAAAGATAAGATTTTCCGGCCTCGCAACAGTTGGGTTGGGCTTCAGGGATCGTTCCATTGTATGCGATTTTGATGTTATCCGAGGGGTTGCTTTTTAGCACCTCTATCGGCTGAGTAATGGCTAAGTCGTAGCCAAAATCCTGGTTTTTTTTTTTGAGATTTAGTGACAAATCTAATGAATACGAGATCCGATGAGGAAACTTTATCCTCAAGCGACATTTTCTTTAGCTCCAAGCAAAAAGCAGAGCTCGTCATAAAGCTCATTGCTGCAAAGGCTGTACTGACTGATATAATTTTAGATATTCATATTTCACTCCCTGTGGCCAAGATCTTGAGCTCTTAAAGGCTCTTTCTTTATCTCGGCTCTGACTTTATTCTCATTGGAAACTGCATTGCCTGTGTCGGAGCCAACCATTCTTGGAATCGCATGCCCAACCATCTCGTGCATTAATGCGCCTCCTTGATCTGGGTTTACGCTTCCTCCATCTTGTGCTCCACAACTTGTTATTTCTTTGCCGACAACGACAAGATGGGCAGATCCGACGCCAAATGAAGTAGTTGCAGCGCCTCCATAATCTGAAATACTAACATCTCTTCCCTCTTGGGCGCTATACAATGAATCAGCAAGCTTAATGTATACGGAGTTCTTGCTCGCGATTGCTTGTTCCAGCCTAGCGCTATAATTTTGAGCCTCCAGAAGGGTTGTTGTCTCCGGTAACCTCTAGTCGGTTGGAACTATTAAAGCCAAATATTTTTGATGTGTGGCTATTAATCATGCTTGCAATGATTTTATTATTTCGGCTATCGGCAGATACCGCTTCTCTACCATCTGATCATGGAGCGGGCGTCTGGATCGGTCAGTGAGGCCTGTTTATCCGGCGATTCGTTGAGCTGGATTTCGATCGCTTTAAGCTCTTTCATTTGCGTCTTCAGCTTGGCAATTTTCTCCTCCAGCCGCACGGCGCTGGGCTCGGAGGCTGTTGGCTCTTGCCGATCGGCGGCATCGAGTGCTGTCAGGTAACGGTTGATGCTCGATTCAATTTCTTCCGTTCGCCGCTTCAGTTTGGCGCTGGTGAAATTGCGGTCGCGGTTGTTGACTGCTTTGAATTTACTGCCATCGATGGCGACCAGATGTTCTCCGAACAGTCCCAACTGCTGACAGAGCACAACGAACTGGCGACAGACGCCTCGAATGGCCTTGCTGTTGTCTTTTCGGAAGTTGGCGATGGTCTTGAAATCCGGCATCAAATGCCCGGTCAACCACATCAGCTCGACGTTGCGTTGAGCTTCCCGCTCCAGGCGTCGGCTTGACTGGATGCGGTTGAGATCCGTAGATGTAGATCTTCAACAAGACCGAGGGATTGTAAGCAGGTCGGCCAGTGTCGGCTGGAATGGCACCTTCAAAACCCAGACCCTCTTCGCTGGGCGCGGAGCTCGAAGAGGTTAAGGCTAAACACAAGCGTACGACGTCATGGTTTGCAACGCAGATGGTCAGAGTAGGCCGAGTCGAGTTGACCGTAGTTCATTGCGGGAAGGGGTTCACAACCTCCTTTACGATTCTAATCGCTCATTGGCATTTGGGATCCGGTCGGCCTTCCATCGAACGCTGGCATCGGATCAACCTGAACGCTGCTAGCTAGTAGGGCGGCCCATGCATCACAAGCGAGTTGGTGACGCGCTGCCGCTTCGGCCCAGCGAACGCCCGAAACCTCTCCTGCTGTCACTAGCATCATGAGATGATTCGTTGCTGCATCGACATCCAACAAATGCCTATGCGCTCTGAAGCGGAAATCATCATTGGTGCTCATCGGAGTACTCCACCTAGGATGGGCAGCCATTCCCTTTAGAATCCTGCTTGGAAGTATCGCATACCGCTTTTCATCTGATGAGCCTAATTTTGCCCCCAAATCAAGCAAACGGACGGCCGGAGGATATGGCTTTTTTCGGGATGCAGCTGGCTGAGCCTAGTCCCATCTTCGGTGGGTTCACCGCTGTGTTGCTTCCACCCACTTGCACTCACGGGAGCTCATTCGATGGAAGGTATGGAGCGATTCAGGGAAGAAAGAGTAATTAGCAGCTTGCTTGGCAGAGGTGGCATAAACCCGGTTCTGCCATCTCCTTTCTCTTAATTCATGCGGTAAAAAATAACCCTAACTCGAATGGCACTTACTTAACCTTCTTTGGGTGTCCATTCTTCCTGACCTCGGCCCTTGCTGATCGACGTGTTTTCATCAGCGTGGGGTAAGGCTTGGGCCTTCGTTTTATAGCGCGCGGCTCAATCCTGCCAGGACGTTGACCGACCCGTTTCTGAGCAATCAGCTCAAGCAAATTCAGCAGCCGATCCTTTGCTCTTGAGCCCCATACTGCCTCAACGCCAGGCACAGCTGAAGGCAATGCTTGAAGCTCAGTTCGCGAGGCAGACAGTCGGCTAGCAGAGCTGATTTCGTCATGAGCATCCGTATCAGGTTGTGGGCCAGCAAGTAGACCCACAACTCTTTGACGGCCATGCCCGGTGTCTTGCAGCTCAGTACCTCAAGCCCCAGGGTAGTCTTGAGGTTGCGCGGATCCAATTCCACATGCCATCGGTCCTTGAACAGTGATTTGAGGGCGCTTTTGGCACCTGCTGTGGGCAATTCAAAGTAGTGACCAGGATTTTCCCACCGGCCTTCAACTCACGTACTGTCAGCGTTTCAGGTGCCTCGTCGTAATAGGCCTGACTCATCCAGGACGGCTTTGCCTTGGGCTTTTTCAACTCAACCAAATGATCTTCCGACCCCAAGGGCTTTCCCAACTGAAAGTCCGTGCTACGCCGTCGAGCGCCATATTGTTCGAACACCCCGTCCACGCCTCGATGTTGCAATTCACACAACAAAAAGTAGGTTGCGTAGTAGGCATCGCCCAGCACAATGTCACCTCGTTCCAGAGTATCGAGCATGGTCCTGAGCAGCGTCTGCTCATCATCTCCTTTACCGCGGAAACGTCCCAACGAGGCATCCAAAACAGCACCGCTGGCGAGGCAAACAATTCCCACCACCCGGCAGATGGGAAAGCTCAGTCCGGCTTTCTGCCCACGAGATTGCGGATAGGCCTCTTGGTTGGCCGGCGTATCCGGCAGGGTAACTGTAGTGCCATCCACGAGGCGCACAGGTCGCCCTTTCCAACGCCACGATGACGGAGCCCGGTTGCTCATCGATGACCCCGTGGAGCGCAACAGGGTTGAAACCATCTCCACCGGCAGCCGCGCTCTGGCTTTGCAGTAAGCACCGGTATGAATGCTGTTGGGTTTCAACCCTTCGCAGGAGCGTTTGATAGACAAATCATTCACGGCATTCTGGCAGGAGCGATCGGCGCTCATCGCCTGGGACAAAAACAGGGACAGTGTTTCGGTCGGGGCGAATAGCCGCTGGCGATGCTTGGGTATCGACGACTCGACACCCCGCAATAGCTCTGGATCGGTGAGCAGCTTGAAGAAAGCATGAGCATTGCTGTTCGTGGCGTGCTGGCGTATACGGTGCTGTTGATGACGGACGATTTGGCGTCTACGATTCACTCGGGCTGTGTCCTTGCTTGATCGGTGTGTGTTCGCAACTATCACCGTAGACCAAGGCCAGCCTTTTTTCATTTTTTGCAGGCGTATCAGCTAGTTAGCCGTTAAGTAAGCGATTTAACCCTAACTCTAATTTCCTTGTAGTCCAGGCGAATGGGGGGCGGGGGTTATATTAGTTGCTACTTATAGAGATCAGCCTGAGTAACGGTAGATAGAGCAGCCGTGCTCATGTTTTTGGCTGTCGCTCGCGGGTATTGCCACTAATGTTGCTTCGATTTACTTTAACCCGGACGGTTTTGCAGCGCTTTGGCCATCGGGACTTGGCGCAGTCGGGCTGCTTGCTTGGTATATCTGGGGAATGTTCGTACCCAAACAATGCGTTAGTTTTGGTAAGCATGCAGTTCGCTGCATGAGTATCAATCGATACGGTGATAGGCGTAAGTACTGAGCAACGTAGTGTGACTAACCTAAGCGCTCGTCAGTCAGAGTGGGCCCGGGTAACTGTCAGTGATATGGAAAAACGTTCAGCTTTTCAGTGTGTAGTATGCAAGCATGACTGGGTGGAAGTAGATCAATACAAGAAGAAAGGAGGTTGTTTTCTAATAGATGCAGGGCGAAAAGACTAAAAAGGTCGAATTGAGCTTAAGTAAATTTTACCTGATAATTCTATAGAGTTAAGTGTGATTGTCGGTGCTTCATTGGTTACGTGCTTATTCGAGCTTCGCAGTTATAGGGGGGGGGTCGCTAGATTGGTTTTTATGCTTTCAGCAAGCGTCGTCCATTACATTATAAATTGACACTTAGGCTGTTTCAGGTGGTCGGAACTTAGTGTTGTCGGCCAGCTTGGCATTCATCACTTAGGCCGCCATCTAATTTTTGGCCCCTAGTTTTGCCAGCTCTTGCTTACTGTCCGGCATTTTCTCCGATATTCCATAAAGCGCCACGGACGTTGTTGGCAGCGTCTACAAGCCCTTGCTTTTCCGCTTGTAACGTGAGCTCCATAATGGCGGACTTTAGCCCGAGCTGATTCTCGTTCATTCGTTCCAGCAAGCCTGATAGGGAATATTCATTGGGCATCGGCGTTAGCTCCAATTGGGAGAAACTGAGCATAGCAGCTCCGCCGAAGGTGAGCGGGGCGCAGCTACCGACGCATTTCTGATGATATTGAAGAAGCGGATCGCAACGAACTAGGGCGGTGAGCCGAGCGTCCCTGGTTTCGTTGGGGTAGCCGAACAAAAAAAGCGGACGCATAGCGCTGGTCGGTCTAGCATTAAGTGACGAGCCGCACACCACCCAGCATAATGCTACGGAAGTCGAATCGACTTGTTTCACTGCGTAGTGATATCATTTGGCCTTCAGTTGGCAGGGTTAGGCTCAGCTAGCGTTCATATAATCACAGCTCGTGCGTCGCTAGCGAACGCCAACCGCGCCACACTTGGAGAGGGAATTGTTAAGACATCGCGTTGCGACGACTAAGGCAGCTTTGATCGCTGTATCGGCTCTGCTGGTTACAGTGGTTCCTATGTGGGTGGCTCTTGATACATGGCTTGATCACGAGCTAGCCATGGTGGAACAAGCGGCTGGCAACGATGCCTCGAATTTAACAATAGCATTTGAAGAGCACGTTCAGAGCGTGGTTCGTTATGCTGACGCTTTGCTCCTAGATATACGTGAAGACGTCCTAGAGGATCCTGAAGGGCTAGATGAGGTAGTTAAGGAGGAGCTGGAAGTCTATGGGGACATGTTTGCGCAGGTCGCAATAATAAGAGCGGATGGACAACTGGTATACTCCTCGTTGGGTCCCATATCTGAAGAAATAAATCTAAGCTCCCGTGAGCATTTTCAGGTGCACCGGAATAACCCTTCTCAAGATAAGCTTTTTATTAGTAAGCCGGTGCTTGGCAAGATTTCTGGTGTTTGGTCTATACAATTCACCAGACCAATACTGTCTCTGAATGGATTCGCCGGGGTTATCGTTCTGTCAATTCCCATAAAATTCTTCACGGATTTTTATGAGAAAATAAACATCGGTCAGAATGGTCTTATAGCACTGGTCGGATTGGATAGAGTACCTCGGGCTGCTGCGTCGAAGAATCTTTTGAATGTAAAATTGGAAGGGTTAGTTCTTCCAAAGGATAAGCTATATTTTTACGGCTCGAATCCTAGGGAGGGGGTCATCCGGGAGGCGAGCGCATTTACTGCTATGGATAGTTTGGTTGCGTATCGCAGGTTGAAACAAACAGAGTTAATTGTAATGGTTGAACTTTCGCCAGCAGATTACCTCGCCCCCTATGCTGAGCGCAGGGATTTTTTAGTTTACAGTGCGGGGATAAGTTCAGCGCTTCTGGTTGCCTTTGTTGTGTTTGTTTTTTTTGCCACCAAACAGCATTTAGGAAATGCCGCTGCCCTTAAGCAAGCGCATCAGGCTCTCCAGCATCTCGTTAGCGTCGATCTTTTAACAGGGGCAAGGAGCAGGGGAGATTTTTACGAGGCGCTTACCGTAGAATTCAACCGTGCAAAACGACACAATACAGAGCTCAGTTTAATATGGTTTGACCTTGATCATTTCAAGAAAGTGAACGACACATACGGCCATCCGGTTGGTGATGTCGTGCTGAAACAAATAGCGCGTGTTTGTAGTAACGTGCTCCGGGGACACGACGTGTTTGGTCGTCTCGGTGGCGAGGAGTTTGGTGTCATATTGCCCCATACGGATAGTAAGGAGGCCCTCAACGTGGCCGAGAAATTACGTTTAGCTGTAGAGAACACCAGTATCGGTACGGAACGTGGGACGATCCAGGTCACGATAAGTTTAGGTGTTAGTTCTGCTCTGCCTAGTGGAGATAGTCCTGGTCAACTCGTCGTGCGGGCGGATGATGCTCTCTATAGCGCTAAGCGCGCCGGGCGGAACACGGTGGCCGCTGCCCCTGTCAGTCCGCTAAATAAAAATATTGCTTGAGAGATTAATAAGGGGACGCACAGCAGTGAGTAGAGAGTTCATACTCTAGGCCTCCTGTAGGAATTGCGTTGGGTCTGAGATCATCTGGGTAAACGCCTTTTAAAAATAATGCGACCCCGGCCCTTGGTTGCGTTCAGCTTCCGTTTTTTCCTCGACCATTCTGCTAACGCTCTTGAATGCTGTCGTCAGGTCCAGTGTTTTGTCAGCATCCGTGGTGCTGGCCTCTTTACCTATCGGCTAAGCAACAATCGCCGCATCGTCGATTACCTTCGGTGTGCCCAACTGCTTGTCCTGCGCTCTGGCTCGCTCAACCTATGCCATCGTACGGGCTCGACGTTGGCCCGCTCCAATCTTTGCTGCAGCTGCAAGGCACGGTTAGCAGCGCCTTGCCTACTAATTGCCCGGTTTAAATCTCCGCTAGGCATTTCAGTGGCGCACGTAGTTTAGGCTGCTCTTCCGTCTCCTAGTAGCCGACGCCAAGGGAAACGGAGGTGGTATTTTCTCCTTACGGCTCCGATTGCCGCTGGCTTGATTGTTAAGATCGGCCTATATGGGAATGCCATCCGTTCGATTTGGAAAAACTTACACTAAGTAGGTTGCGGCCTCCTGAATCTAGGCTCTTGAATTACCAAGGCGCTCATTTTAGTTGGTTTGCAAATCGTTCTACTGCACTGACGACTTGCTTCGCTCCCTCTTGAATTTGCACAATCACTGAGCCAGCTTGGTTGGCAAGCGCTAAGCCCTGCTCTGCTTGTTGCTTGCCACCGGCCATATCCTGCACGGCTTTATTTACTAAATCTTGATTTCTGCTCACAACGCCAACAATTTCCTCCGTAGCAGCACTGGTGCGCCCCGCCAACTGCCGTACCTCATCCGCGACCACCGCAAAGCCACGTCCTTGCTCACCGGCCCTGGCTGCTTCAATTGCTGCATTCAGCGCTAGAAGATTGGTTTGTTGAGCGATGCTGCCTATTGTCTGCACCATTGAGCTGATCAGATGCGATTGCTTACCCAAGTCCTCAATGCTCAGGGATGCGGACTGCATCTCCACCGATATACGGCGCATAATATCAACCGTTTCCCGGACAACCGACGCGCCTTCTTGAGCGGTAGAATCCGTGTTTTGAGAGACTTCGTAAGCGATACTTGCCGCTTCGTTCACTTCGGACTCTCTATCTACTTGTTCCGTGATGACAGTGGCAAACTTAACGAATTTATATAACTTGTTTTGCTCATCATAAACTGGGTTGTAGGAAGCTTCGAGCCATATTGTGCGCCCGTGACTATCAACCCGCTTAAATCGTCCGGCGACAAACTCGCCCTTATTGAGAGTCTCCCAAAATGCGGCGTAGGCCGGTGACGACGCTTCATCGTGCCCGCAGAATATTCGGTGATGTTTACCTTTAATCTGATCTAGGGTGTAACCCACTGCTCGAAGAAAGGACTCATTCGCCGTGAGGATTATGCCGTTGGGGTCAAATTCAATTATTGCGGTAGATCGCGAAAGCGCCTTTATAAAGGCTTCGTTCTCTCGGGCGAGGTTCATTGAATCTGTTATATCTCTACCGAAAAATTTGATGCTTATTAACTTGCCGGCATCATTTTTTACCGGTTGCCATAATCCCCATAACCATACCAAGCTTCCGTCGGCGTGCAGGTAACGATAATTATCGCTGACCGAGTGCCCCTTGTCCACCGCCTCACGTAAATTTCGGTAGCAAGGTAAGTTCACAACATAACCGGGGACAATCTCTCTTAAAGGGCGTTTGATAGAGGAGCTTTCATACCCCAGCGCCTTTAGAAATTTTGAATTTGCGTCCACGATGTTAAAATTTTCATCAAGTGTGAGAGTTAATGTCTCTTCAGTCAAACCGGTGAGTAGCTGTTGAAGTACTGCTAGATGTTGCTTTGCTTCTTGCAATTCTTGCTTTAGATGATTGTTAAACATTTCAGGCTCCTGAGGATTCGCCGGTCGTTTCCAAGGTATCGGCCTCTGCGACGCTAGCTTGACTGAGGCTAGCCGTGGGGGGACAAATACAAGGGAGACTGAGGAAATTTTCCGATGAGTGGATAGACGGCTACCAATAACGTCTGTCCCGGGTGTGACAGGCAATACTCAACGAGGCTGAGCCAGTGGGTTTGGTCGCCTTTGGCTGAACAATTTCTCAGAGAGTCCAGGCATCCGCTTGTGCTCAGAGGTCAAAGGCTGGCCTGAGCGTTTAATCCCCAGCCCGTTCTATCCTGTATTTGCGATTAATTTCTATTCAAACTCAGCGAGGCGGTAGAAATATCAAGGTGCTTCGATGCGACAGTCCGGTTTTTGCGATTGGCAGCCGAACGCAAGAATCACTGAAATTGACGGTCGGAACTTTAATGCAGAGGTTTGTGGGTTTCTGGAATGGCCACACAATCGGAATGATCCTTCGCTTTTGTTTCGGTTAGCAAACCATTAAGCCTTTTGAAGATTACGCGAGCATCTTAATCGTGCCCCACAGGCGGAGCGATTCGATCAGGCCTTCATACTTAGCCAATTCAAATGCTAATGGGCGAGTTTCTGGCTATGCGGATTTCGTTGGCAGCAACACGGCCTATCGCACACGGTATGGAATTGAAGACGTGCAATATTAGAAGGTGACGATAGTATATGGCGACGTCGAAGCCGCGTCGTGCCCGTACAGTTGTAGCTGGGCTCTGCCACCAGTAATACTGGCGGCCCCAGGAGCGTACAGCGCTTATTAACTCAGAGACTCCCTTATGTTGCATTGCGCATCGGCCAGTCTTCATGGAAGGGCAGGACAAGACGTTTGTCGGCGACGTACACGAAGCGGTAATGCTTGCAAAGCTTTTGCCCAACCCTTCGGGGGAACCAATGAAATTTGTCGATATCAGCATGCCGGTACAGGATAAAGCCGGACGCTTTATCGGCGTACTGGCCACCCACCTTTCCTGGCAATGGCCCGCAGAAATAGGCCGAACGATGTTCGAGCCTCTGAAAAATAGCCTTCCGGGTTTAGAGTTTCTGGTTGTTAGCAAAGACGGGACTGTCCTGCTCGGCCCCAAGCACCTGATCGGCAAGCCAAGTGAGGCCGGCATAGCTCATAACAGTCAGATCCGATGGTCGGTGAATAAATGGCAGGATGGAAAAACCTATGTGGTGGGATCGGCTGAAAGCAAAGGACTTGATGGTTACCCTGGTTTGGGCTGGACTGTTTTAACGCGTCAGCCGGCAGAAGTCGCCTTTGCTGAGGCAAACGGACTCCGCGCAGAAATACTTCTTTGGGGAGGCATGTTATCCATCGCTTTTGCTGTGCTTGGATGGTTCGTAGCCGGTGTCATTATTGGACCGCCAAACCGAATAGCTGAGGCTGCTACGCTTCTCTCCGAAGGGGCCGATGTAGACATTCCGCTGGTGAAGGGGAGTATTGAAGTAGAAAAGCTGAGCATGGTCATTTTCGACACTTGGTTGAAAGCCTGACGCAAAAGAAGGGGCAATTGGCGCTCATTAAGGGGGTAGCCTATCGCGACAACCCACAACGAGCAGGCCAAGTGAGAGCATCAGCAAGCGACCAGGCGCTATTGCACGCAAAATCGCGAATGAATGCATAACCGATCCTTTTTTTGTTTTGCTATTCGCGCACGTTAAAACACGTGCCCGCTTGAAACATAGCTTACTCATTGGAGTTGCGCCCGAGCTGAAGGTTGATGCTGTTTACGTCTCATCAGGGATGTCACCGGCGGCGTAAAGCGTCCTCTAGTCTAGCGCCTGAAAGACTACCCCTATGGTTTCGCCTAACAGTTTTCCTAGCGCTGGCATGGCGTACATTTCATCTGTGCCGTGTTGACCACCGGCTTCATAAATCTGGCGCCGCCGAATTAAGCACCGGCTTCGGGCGCGCGCACTCTTGGAGCCTTGTGAGCGAATCAACTTGCATCTTCTGCATGTTGAGCGAAAAGAGGGATGTGCTTAGACAGGGCTTTTTGCGCGGCATCGTCCCAGTGATCGAGGTGCATATGAGTGACGAAAACTGCGTCGACGCCGGCGATAACTTCATGAATCAGGCGCTACCGAAGAAACTGTGGGACCAGCTCGGACTGGTCTCCATACTGGATACGATCAACGGCTTATCTGCATGATCTGAACCGCCGTATACGGAACCGTACGTACGGTGGTGTGAGAGGACGGCGGATGTAAATCCGCCTCCTACCCGATCCAGGCAAGGTGTGTCGCTCTATCGCGCTCAAGAGTGGGTGCTGCAGGCTACGGGTTCCACCAGGTGGGTTCGCCCGAGCCTTCCAGGTACTGGCCTTGCTTGGTGATGAAGGTGCGTTTTTGATAGCCAGAGGTGAAGGTGTTCTTCAGGGCCTGGTCCAGCCAGTCCAGCGAGGCTGTCAGCCATTCATCCGACTGAGCGCCAATCGGGTGAAACTCGTACTGGTAGATCCACAGTTCCTTGGGACCGTTGAGTTTTTCATATACGTCCACGGTTGATTCCAAGGTCGTGAGTTCATCGTTTTCGCCCGTGATGATCAGGTACGGAATCTCGACTTTCGGGGCGATGTCATCCAAGGTCATCTTCTGGGACAGCATTTGGATTTGCTCGGTTTCGGTGATGCCCGTCATGAACATCAGGTTCGCCATGAAACTGGGTTGCGCCTGGTTGAGCAAGACGTATTTGTCCCCGAGGTTGGACATGTTGGCGGCGATTGCGCGGATACGAGGCTCTACCGCAGCCGCCCGGGTGGCCCACCAGGATCCCATGCTCGACCCCATGATCACGATTCGGCTGGCATCGATGGCGGGGTGGTCGCTCAGGTAATCGATGACGTGGCTGATGGCGCGGTCGTAGTTGTCCAGCGTCATCTTCAGGCCTTTGGTCAGGCTTTCTCCTTGACCCGGTCCATCCAGCGCGAAGCCGGCCCAGCCACGTGGCAGGATGCGTTGCTCGATTAGCTTATGCCAGTCCTCTTTGAACATATCCATGCCAGGTAGCATGATCACGCAGGGAACTTGTTGAGCGCCGAGAGGCGTTTCCAAAATACCGTGCAAGTGCTTATCCTCGAAAGGCAGGATAACGCGCTCAATCGGATGCTTGGAGTGCTCAATGACCTTTTCAAACGATGAAATGACTTTAGCCAGATAGCGCAGCCGGCGAGGGTCTTCACCGAGAATCGAATAGTGGGTGCGTGCATACAGCAGCGTGGCACGCTCGTAAAGGCGCTTGGCTGTGTAGGCGTATCCGCGACGCTCCCAATGTTGTGCGCGCCCCTCGATCTCACGTGCCGCAGCGGCCCAAGCCGAGGGCAACATGGAGCCTGCTTTCACGGGGTCGAAGACTCGTTTCAAATCGTTGGAGTCATAGCCAATTTGCTCGAAGATCGCGCCCGCGTCGGGGTGCAAAACGTCCAAGCCACCAATTGCCAGGAATGAGTCTAATACCCACCGCTGGCCTTTACGCATGCTGTCCATGATTCGCCTCATTTTGTTGTGTCAAGAAAGTTGGCAAATCGACTATAACAATGAAAAATGTGATCACGCAATAAGCCATCGCTTAGCGATATGGCTAGGTTTCGCTCAAAAACAAGCATTTATCTTAGGAGATGTGATCACAGAGCGCGCCGTTCATCGACACGTTCTACCTTGCGCCTCTATACTCGCGGAAAAGCAATGGCCCCGTCCGGGCGACGGCGGAAATTTAGAATAGGAAGAGGTTCGGAAATGGTAAACCGCAGTACCGAAGCGCCAGGTTTGGGAGACGACACAGATGCGGATTCACCGGCTGCCCGAGTGACCATTGCCGGATTGCGCGACCAGGCTTATCTGGAGTTGGCGACAGCTTTGCGTTCCGGTCGGTTTGCGCCTGGAACCTCTGTCACCATTCGTGGGCTGGCGGCGCAGCTCGGCACCAGTACCATGCCAGTGCGCGAAGCGGTCAGCCGGCTGGTGACGGAAGGGGGGCTGGAGATGCTGCTCAATCGCACGTTGTGCGTACCGACCGTGTCGGTGGAGCGGCTTGATGATCTGATCGAGGCGCGGGCAACGGTTGAGGCGCGTGCTGCCTGGCTCGCTGCCGAGCGGATGGATGCGGCTGCGTTTACCCGGATAAAACGGGCTGCCGAAGCGTACAGCCACGCAGTGGACGAAGAACAGATCATGGCGGCGGTGGCTGCCAACGAGCAGATGCATTTCACAATCTACCGGGCGGCGGCCTCTGAATCACTGTTGTCGATCATCGAGCGGCTCTGGTTGCAAAGCGGGCCTTATATCGCTGCTGTCATGAAGCATATGCACACCGCCAGCAAAAGCCTTCACGATCGTGGTATCGCTCACCACTTCAATATCCTGGCGGCGCTCGCCAAGCGTGATCCTGCTGCAGCGAGCGAGGCGGTCAGGGCGGATATCGTCGACGCGGCGCGCTGGTACAAGGAGCAGATATTTGCCGAGGATGGCTCGTTGCTCGAGCCCATCACC
Source organism: Pseudomonas sp. Z1-12 (assembly GCF_051132015.1). NCBI lineage: Bacteria > Pseudomonadati > Pseudomonadota > Gammaproteobacteria > Pseudomonadales > Pseudomonadaceae > Pseudomonas > Pseudomonas sp. Z1-12. The sequence goes on along the minus strand of NZ_CP071647.1, from coordinate 4,064,256 downwards.
ATCAAGCGGGTTCGTCGGGGGCGCAAGCCAGCGGTACATTGACAAGGCTGCAGGCCATCGTTCGACGGATGGCCCGCAGCCCTCTGCCTCAGGTTTTCATATGTTCAGCGAAATCATGGGCCAAGTGCAGGTATTCCATCGCGCCCCAGCCCAACGAGTCGACTTCGTCATCGGTCAGTTGACGAATCACTTTGCCTGGCGTGCCCATGACCAATGATCGCGGAGCAATGCGTTTGCCGGGTGGGATGAGCGAACCGGCACCAATCAACGATTGCCTCCCGATCACGGCACCATCCAGGACGATGGCGCCGATGCCGATCAGTGCGCCGTCTTCGACGGTACAGCCATGAAGTATTGCGCCGTGACCAACTGTCACGCCAACCCCGACGATGACTGGATGGCCCGGATCGGCGTGAATCACGACATGGTCCTGTAGATTGCTGTCCGCCCCGATTTCAATGCGTTCAACGTCTCCTCTTAGTGTGGCGTTGAACCACACTGAGCTTCGCTCGGCCAATTTGACCGAGCCGATCAGCGTGGCATTGGGCGCCACGAAGCAATCGGCGCCCAAGGTCGGTGAAGCGTTTTTATAGGCGAGGATCATGAGGCCTCCGACCGAGCTTCGGTATCACGCAGCAATCGGGTAAGTCGTGTGTCGATGTGCCGCCCACCATCGGTGACCTCTACTGCAAATACCCGGCGCGCCTTTTCCACACTCAGATAACCCTCCTGGACATCCTGGCGGACCTGCTCCGGATCCCGGGTACGCGGATCGCCGTAGCCTCCGCCGCCGCACGAGTAGGAAAGCACGCTTTCACCATCCTTGAGTTTGAGCAGCGCGCCTCCGGCAAGCGCTTCAAGTTCCCCGTTGAGATGGCGCTTGAACTGTTTTGAACTGGCTCCGGGAAGGCCTCCGCGCACGCCCTTAGGACCATTGATGTGGCCGTCGCTGACATAACCCAACTCGATGTCGCAACCCCGGGGACCGAACTCTACAAACATGCTGCGCGCGCCGTTGAAGCGCCCGGAGCCTTCGCTATCGGCGACAAAGCTGCGAGAGCGAACGAAGAGGGGTTGGCGCATTTCATCCAGCTCGACGCTGTCCTGGAAACATAGGCCGGCATTGCCGACATGCCCAATGGTTTGCCAGGCATCGGCGCGTGGGGCTCCAGCGCCTCCGGTAAAGCCCAGGAACAGTTGGTTGATGAATGCTCGGCCAGTCGTCGGGTGAACGCCCGAGATCACGCCGATGGATGGCGGAATGACCGCTCCGCATTCGGCCAGGCCGATCCCGTCTTCCATCTGCGCCAGCGCGGTTTGCACCGAGTTGGCGACGCGGTCGGCCAGGTTGGTCGTGGCCACCGAGCAGGAGGTGGGATGGACGGGAATGCCGACGACACAACCCTCTCGCAGCCGGATGTCGATGCGGCGGAATGAGCCGGCATTTTTCGGAACACTGTGTTCGATGCTGTTGAACAGGCCCACCATGGCGGCGGTGCGTGCGCAGGACTCGCTCAGGTTGAGCCCGCAGGCAATGGTGTCCGGGTTGTCCGTGAGATCGATCACTACTTTGCCTTGTTCGCTATCGACGTTCACTTTGACGTTGATCTGCAGTCCTTCCTCTGGCATGCCGGCGAACAGGGGGTCGTGAGTACTGGTGCTGATCGCTTCGCCGCTGGGCAGCTTCGAAAGGGCGCCGATCATCCGTTGTTCCGAATAATTGAGATAATCGCGGGAGTAGTTCTCCAGCGCGTCCCAGCCCAATTCCTCACCGAGCGCCAGCAGCTCGCGCTCGCCGATGCGCGCCGCGCCCATCATTGCCAGATAATCTCCCCACCACTGCTCGGGGACACGAATGCGCATTTTGCACATGCGAATGACGTCATCGACGTTCTGATAGTTTTCCTGGATCTTGACCGCTGGAAAGATCAGCGCGCCCTCGTGATAGACATCGCGCGCAGAGCCCATATAAGTGGTGGGCTCCGAGTTTCCGCAGTCGGCCTGGTGCGCTTTGGCGACGACGGTAAACCGATGGATTCCTGCGGCGTCCATGACAGGCACCAGGATCGTATGGTCAGCGGGGTGGGAGCAGCCGTGATAAGGCGAGTTATGCAGGAAAGCATCACCACGGTGAAGCTGCGGATGAAAGGCCTTCATGGATTCGCTCATGAGGTCCGGCCCGCACAACACGTGGATAGGCAGGCTTTCAGCGGCAGCCAAGAGTTGGCAGTCGGATGTCACGATGCAGCAGGAAAAATCCCGGGCGATATTGAGCACTCCGGATCGGCCGCTGCGCAACAATGTGTTGGCCATCTTGCGGGCGACACCTTCCAGTCGGTTGGTGATGACAGCCAATTGAACGCCATCGGTGGAAGAGGCGGTTGAGTTCATGGGATTCACTCCTTAGCAGTCACGAGCGGGGATGATTGAGAGGCTGCCGCTAGGGCGGCGCTCGGCGGTGTCACCGGGGTTGAGGACCACGGTGGTGAAGGACGACTCGATGATTGCCGGTCCTTGGATGATCGTGCCCGGCTGCAATGCTTCGAAGCGCTCGACACGGGTGTCGGTGTAGCCGTGGCCGGCAAAGTAGGCGCGGCGCATCGGTTGATGGATCGCACCGGCAACGGAATTCGCCAGGCTCGCACCTTCTACGCGGCGAATTCTGCAGGCAGCGGTAGCACGCCAGCCGACAATCTCGATGGGGGAACCGTCGTCGCGAATGGCAAAGATTTCTTCATGTACCTTATGAAACCGCTCGACCAGATCTGCCAGGTCTCCCGAGTTGGTGACTCGCAGGCCGCGCAACGGAACGTCCAGTTCCCAGACCTGATCCTGATAGCGTGCTTCGGCCCAGAAACTTATCTCCTGCTCCAGGGATGCACGGCCCGGCCCCTTGATAAACCCATCGCATTCATCATGCAGGCCGCTTAGTACCTTGTTCACTCTGTCGTAATCAAAGCGGTCGGTGCGCGTGAAGCAGATGGCCTGGAAGTGTGATGTCAGCTCCGACATCATGGCGCCGGCCGCGCTCATCGTGGCGCCTACCTGCGGAATCACCAGGCGTGGGGACTCCAGACGACGGGCGATGAGCGCGGAATTCAAGCCTGCCGCTCCGCCACCGCCAATCAGTACCGCTTCGCGTGGATTGATGCCTTGGTTGATCGTGATGTCATTGATGGCTTGGACCATGTTTTCCGTGGCGATGGTGATAATGGCCGCTGCCGCGTCTTCGATGCTCATGCCCAATAGATTGGCGACGTGGCTGGAAATGGCGTCACGCGATGCTTGCGCGTCCAGCTTCATGGTGCCTCCCAGGAAGTAGTCCGGATCGATGTATCCCAAGGCCAACGATGCATCGGTAACGGTGGGCTGGACGCCTCCGCGGCGATAGCAGGCCGGTCCAGGCGCGGCGCCGGCGCTTTGAGGGCCGACATGCAACATGCCGCCATCGTCGACCCAGGCAATCGAGCCGCCGCCTGCGCCGACACTCTTCACATCCACCGAGGCGAAGCCGGTCATGATTCCGCGGTAGGGCGGACCGATCCACGTTTCCTGAGAGCGTGGCACCACGCCTCGTCGCACCAGGCTGACGTCGTAAGTAGTGCCGCCGGTATCAGCAATGATGGCGGTGTGCGCGCCTTCGTCGGCCATCGCAAAATAGCGCCCGGCGATGGGCGCCATCGAAGGCCCCGAGTTGATCAAGTGGATCGGTGCTTCCGCCACATGCTCGGCGTCCATCACGCCACCTTGAGAGGTGACAACGACGACGCGGCCAGGGAAACCGGCGTCCTTCAACCGCTGAACCAGGGTATGCATGTAGGCACGCATCATCGGCTTGAGCGACGCGTCGATGCACGCCGATGACGCACGACGGAATTCTCTTGGAATCGGGTTCAGCTGGTGAGACAGGGTGTAGGGCACACCCGGCAAATGAGCATCCAACAGCTCACCGATGCGCCGCTCGTGGCTCGGGTTGACGATCGACCACAGCAGGCAGACGGCAACGGCTTCGACTTCCGCTTGGCGAAGCTTGCCTAGCGTTTCAATCAGTTCGGCTTCATCAAGCGGTTCCAGCTCGGAGCCGTCGGCCAAGAGACGGCCTTGGACTTCCCAAGTAATAGCTCGTGGAACGAATGGCTCCGGGTAAGGGACGGTGAAGTTGAACGGCTCGAGTCGACCTCCTTCACGCAGGGTGAGGATGTCGCGATGACCGCGAGGTACCAGCAACGCGGTGCGTGCGGTATTCGACGTGATGATCGCGTTGATGGCATGCGTGGTGCCGTAGATGAACATTTCGCCTTGCCCGAGCATGGCCTGTCGGTCCATTCCGAGGCCTTGTGCGGCAACTTCCAGGGCGGCGAGTACGCCGCTTATGGGATCGGAAGGAACGGTGGGGGACTTGAACATGTTCAGCTGACCGGTTGGGTCTTCGATGATCAGGTCCGTGAAGGTGCCGCCTGTATCCACTGCAAAACGCATGGGGTGTCTCCTGTAAACGTCCAATCCGGCTCGATGCGCGAGCGTGCTGGGCAGTAAAGGTGAACCAGCTTGTTTATTTTTGTGATCACTGCTAGCCAATCAACTTTGGCGCTTGCGTTCGGCGATCCCCTTTTAATCTAACGTTTTTTTGTCGATAGGGAAGGTCAGCCAGAAAAATATCTTTGTAAAGTGATCACAAATAAGCGTAGGGTAAATGGGTCGAGCCTATTCGCTCGATATCTACCTAATCGAGCGAGGTGCTGAAGATGGCGGTGAAAAAAAAGGTTGCGATTGTGACGGGGGGCTCACAGGGAATTGGCGAGGCGGCAGCGCGCAGGCTGGCGAAGGAGGGATATCACGTGGCGGTCGTGGCCAGCGGCAGCCTGGAGAAGGCGGAGCATGTCGCGGCGTCGATTCGCAACGACGGGGGCGAAGCCCAAGGGTTCGTATGCGACGTGCGCGACGCTGGCGCCGCAACTCGATTGGTTGCCGACGTCATCGAGCGGTATGCGCGTGTGGACCTGCTGGTCAATGCCGCTGGCGTATTCAAGCCGACGCCGGCGGGAGCGGGGGCGTTGGCCGATGCGTACCAGATGATCGACATCAATCTGAAGGGGACATGGAACATGGTCGATGCGGTGGTCCCTACGCTCAAGGCCGCTGGCGGGGGCGGCATCGTCAACATTGCTTCGGTTGCCGGTGTGACCGGGTTTGGGGGGTATGCGATTTATTGCGCCACCAAGGCCGGGATCATTTTGATGACGCGTGCGCTGGCCTGTGAACTGGGGCGTGAAAACATCAATATCAATTGCGTTGCGCCCGGTAATACCGAGACCGCCATCAACGATGACATTCGCAACGACCCCTCCATGCAAGCGGTACGTGACTTCATGACCGCCCGCACGCCCAGCCCACGCACCTTCTCATCTCCGGACGATATTGCCGCGGCGATTTCGTTTCTCGCCTCTGACCAGGCACGGGCCATGCGAGGCAGTTGCTTGTTGATGGACGAAGGTATCTCGGCGGGACTTTAGCGCCCACGGGTGGATCTGTTCGGAGCGGGCAAATGATGGGCATTGGGTCAGAAAACAAGAGAGATGACATGAGCGTGAAAGTCATAGTGACCGGCGGCGCGGACAGCGTAGGGCGGGTAATCGCCGAGGAGTTCCTGCGGCGTGGCGCACGTGTACACATCTGCGACGTGCGCGGCGATGCATTGCGCGAAACGCTGGCGGCCAATCCGGAAATGACCGGTACCTTGGCTAACGTGGGTAACGGTGACGATGTGTTGAAGGTGATCTACGAGTCGCAACGGGCCTTCGGTGACGCAACGATATTGGTCAACAACGTGGGGATAGCCGGACCACGCGCCGCACTCGAGGATATCAGCGACGCTGACTGGCAACAGACGATGGACATAAACCTGGGGGGCATGTTTCGTTTGATGCGTGGGGTCGTCCCCGCGATGAAGCGCAATCGTCATGGCGTGATCATCAATTTTTCGACCGGTTCGACCCGGACTCGGCTACCCATGCGCACGGCCTATGTTGTTTCCAAGGCCGCTGTGGAGTCGCTCACCCTCAATGCTGCGCGAGAACTGGGACCCTTCAATGTCCGTTGTAACGCGATTCTCCCCGGAATGATCGACAACGATCGAATGAAGGGGATCGTTGCGCGGATTGCCGAAGAATCAGGCAGGAGCGTGGCGCAGGTGGAAGAGGACTACCTCAAATACATTTCTTTGCGCAGCAAGGTTCAGCCGCAGGACCTGGCCCAGACCGTCTTGTTCCTGGCGTCTGATGCCGCCTCGAAGATAACCGGAGAGCTGCTCGCGGTGAGCGGCAACGTCGAGTGGGAAATCTGAAAATGACACGTAAAGTAATCCTTACTTGTGCAGTAACAGGCAACGCGCCTTTCAATCCGAAACACCCGGCGATGCCCATCACGCCCGTGCAAATTGCCGACGCATGCATTGAAGCGGCGCGAGCAGGGGCTTCAGTGGCGCACATTCACGTGCGAAATCCAGAGACCGGTGGAGGTAGTCGCGATCCGGCGCTTTTCAAGGAGGTGGTGGACCGTGTGCGTTCCAGCGGAACCGATATCGTCTTGAACCTCACCTGTGGCTTGGGCGCTTTTTTTCTGCCTGATCCTGAAGACGAGGCCCGTGGGCTTCCTGAAAGCGATGTCATCTCCGTTTCCGAACGGGTCAAGCACTTGGAGGAGTGCCTACCTGAAATCGCTTCCCTGGATATCACCACCGGCAACCAGGTGGAGGGGAGCCTGGAGTTCGTCTACCTCAACACAACACGCACGCTGCGGGCGATGGCCAAGCGTTTCCAGGCGCTGGGCATCAAGCCCGAGCTGGAAGTATTTGGAGCGGGGGACATCCTGTTCGGCAAGCAATTGATCGAAGAAGGACTGATCGACGGAACACCGCTGTTTCAAATGGTGTTGGGTGTGTTGTGGGGGGCGCCTGCGACGGCGGAAACGATGATCTACCAGCGCAGCCTGATCCCGGCGAATGCGCAATGGGCGGCATTCGGTATTGCGCGGGATGAGATGCCGATGGTCGCCCAGAGCGCATTGCTCGGTGGCAACGTCCGCGTAGGCCTGGAAGATAACCTTTACCTCAGTCGCGGTGTCTTCGCCACCAACGGTCAACTGGTTGAACGGGCGCGCACGATCATTGAATGCCTTGGCATGTCAGTCGCGACGCCGGCGCAAGCGCGAGAGATCATGGGGCTTCGCGCGCCTCGGTAACTGACCGTGGGCGACAAAAAAGGGCGTGTAGACACGCCCTTTTTTGTGGGTGGAATTCAGTATCAGGGTTGCTGAACGGAATGAGTGATCAAATCGAGACAGGCGCGCTGCCAAGCAACGCGCCCCAGGCATAAGGTTCAGGCGTGGGTCTTGAATTTTGGCAAATTGGCAAAGGCGACGATCGAGCCTGTGAGCAGCAGCGTGCAAATACCCAGCGCGCTGGAATAGCTGCCTGTGGCGTCGTGAAACTTGCCAAGCATCAGCGGGCTCAAGCCGATGCCGGCAATGAAGGCTGCGTATTGCCAGCCAAAGACTTTTCCATACGAGCGACTGCCAAAGTAGCGTGCAACCAGGTAGCCCATCAAGTCGGCCTCGGCCCCCAGCGAAAAACCAATGGCCAAGGCGGCAGGCACGGCGGCCGGCGCCCCCACGAGCGCTAGCAACGTGCAGCCGACAGCGGCTGCCGTAGCCACGCCGATCAGCACGTAGGGCGCAAAGATCCTGTCCGCCAGCGCGCCACCCACCAGGCGCCCGACGATGCCTGAGAGGCCGATCAGGCCGGCGATCGAAGCCGCTTTTAGCGGTTCCATGCCGGCGTCTATCAGCATGGGCACCAAGTGCACGATCAAGCCGCCGATTCCTAGGGAAAAAAGCGCAAGGCCGCACAGTAGCGTGAAAAAAATTGTCTTGCGCTGTGCTGGGTCATGGCCCGATTGAACGGTGGTCGCCGTGCCACCGTCGGAGTTCCGCGAATCCGCAGCCTTTATCAGCACCAGAAAGGGCAGCATGGCGGCTGTAAGTCCGGCAAGCGCTATATATCCAGTTGCCCACCCTGCCTGAGCGATAATCTGTGAAAGCGCTGCGGGGGCAAACGTGGCGGCAAGGCTGGGACCGAGCAACGTAATGCCCAGGGCCAGCCCCTTGGATTGATGAAAATGTGCGGTAATGATGCGGGTATAAGCGACCGGGGCCGCCGCCGCGCCCAGGGCCGCAATGGTTGCATGCAGCGCGTAATAGCCCCACAGGCTACTTAAATGGGTGCCCAAGGCTAAATAGCAAACCGAGGCCGCGACTATCGAAGACGCTGCCGCACGACGCACGCCGATTCGGTCGACCAGTCGCCCCACAACCGGAGAAGCGGCAGCCAGCGTCAGGGTAAAGATGAGGATGGCGGTGGACAGTTCGCCACGACTCCAGCCGAACTGCGCCTGCAGTTTCGGCATGAAGGTTCCAGCGGTGTAGAGGGGCAGCGAAGAGACACCCAAACCGCACCCGAGCAGGCAGGCCAGAAGGATCGGCCATCCGTTTCGAAATTCGTCGAGTTTGCTGGCGGTGGTGACAGGGTGGACAGCGGTTGCTTTGGACATGCGCATGACTCCCGTGAAAGAGAACGGATTCGTCCCGTGAGGACGTCAGTTGTATGGATCAGCTAGAAGAGTTGGAACGGGATGGTGGTCACCAAGCGGGTTTCCGTCATGGTGCCGTCCACTTGGTTTTCACTGGCTCGGTTGATGCCGTACAGGAAAAAGAACTGGGTGTCCTTGAGTGTTCCGCTTTGCACGGTGTAAGTCGCGACCAGCCCGGTTTCGACGTGTTTCTCGTTATCCATCGCGCGAACGTCATATCCAGAGCCGGTGTAATGGGTGCCGTCAATTCCCCAGCCCCAGGCGGTGTAGACCATCAACGTCATACCCGGTACGGCATATTGCGCCATGTCCACGCCATAGCTCACCGCGATGGACTTCTCGTTGGGCCCGTTGAAGTCGGTCAATAACGTATTGGCGAGATAGATCGCGTCGGTTTCGCCGAGATAATCAAAGAACTCGTTGCCACCGACTTCCTGATAGCCGAGCTTCAGCGTGTGTCCAAGATGGTTGAGGCTGAACTCAAGGCTGTAGGTATCGTTGTCGATCGGGCCGAGCTTGCTGGCACCTGTGTCGCGGGTGCGGTAATAGCTCAAGGTGCTGGTCAGTTCGAGTGCCGAAGCGTCGCCCATGTGGTACTCGGCGCTCAGGTAGTGTTGGTTCCATAGATCACGCACGCGAGAGGTATAGAGGCTGGTCTTGAGATGACTGGTGGGTTGATAAACCAGGCCTGCCATGTCGACATGGCTTGCGTCAACGCTCGGATCGCCGTACTCGGTCCGGAAGCGTCTAAGGCTCTGTTGAGTGTAAGGCGAGATGCGGTCGTAAGTGCCGAGGTCAAAGGCTAGGTTACTCAGCTCTTCGCTGTGCAGGGTGACGCCCTGGAAGCTTGAAGGAAGCGACAATACTTCGTTCACGGTGAGCACGGGCGTATAGACATTTTGTCGACCCAGGGTGAGCACCGTATTGGAAATACGCGCTTTGAAGTTGCCCAGACCCAGTTTGCTCCACTGCCCGACAGCATCGCCATCACTGTCTACCAAGGTTCGATTGACTCCCCCGGCAATGCGGTCATGTCGGCGTTCGAGGGCCAGTTGGTTGTAGACCGCGGCTTGTAGTGAAAAACCGACGATGCCCTGGGTAAATCCCGAGCTGTATTCCAGTATCGTGCCTTGTACCCAGGTGTCGGCTCGGCGGGTCGGCTTAAAGGTGCCGCCTGGTTTGGGAATGGCGAAGTAAGTGTTGCGGTCGGAACGCACGTTGGCCCAGAAATTTCGCGTGGTCCCTTTCAGGCTCTGTCCCTCAAAAAAACCTTGTGCACTGTCTTGGGCACTTCCCGAGGCGAGCGTAGTGGGCAAGAAAATCTGCGAGTCGGGTGCGGCTTGCCCGAGTGGGCTGATCAAGCCGGCGATCAATAGGGTTGCGGTAGCCTTGCGACGATTCAAGATGGCGCTCCTCCTGGCGAACTGCGGTGGTAATCGGTACTCGACGAGTGCCGAGACCGACGATTACGGTGGCGCACACGTATGGGACGACTCGGAAGACGTCTTTGTGTGATCACATTAGTGCAGTTGTTATGCCGGAAACTGAGAATTGCGAAGGAGTGTCGTGTTTCGATTTATTTGCTTATAACTGGTCGCTTATAGAACAATTCTTCGAAAATAATGGCAGTTACAGTGCTTCCATCGGTATCGTTGGGCTCGTCAATGGGCCTTTCATTGAGTAAAAATGTAATAAGGTGATCACATATAACGCGCTCTCAGTATTCGGCGCGGGGCCGGCGAAAACCCTTGTACCAGGCGTCGAGGCGCGGATGATTGGCCCCGAAGGGTTGTTCGAGTTGGCGAAGCTATCGCATCAACATTCTTATCTCCAAGGACAGGCCTGGCCTTCGCATCGCCTTCTACGATGAAGAAATATAAAGCGGTCAGCCTTGCAGGCTCCAGGCGCCAATACCTAAAGCCACCGCGCACGCCGCCGATACACCCGATCATGAATCCGCGGACCGCGTCTGCATCGGCATTGACTGTGCCGCGATGCGATGCTTTGCTTGCCGACCGCGTCAATTAAGGAAAAGTGACAGTGATCATAGGTATCGATCTGGGCACCACGAACAGCCTCGTGGCGGCCTGGGACGGCGAACATGCCCGGCTATTGCCCAATGCCCTGGGCAATCTTCTTACCCCGAGCGTCGTTGGCCTCGACGACGATGGCCAGTTGATCGCCGGCGATATCGCTCGGGAACGGCTGCACACTCACCCGCACCTCACCGCTTCATTGTTCAAGCGCTACATGGGCAGTGCCCGTGAAACGTTGCTGGGCGGGCGGGCCTACCGCGCGGAAGAGCTTTCGGCGATGCTGCTGCGCAGTCTCAAGGCTGACGCCGAGCGTGCCTTGGGCGTGCCTGTGCTCGAAGCGGTGATCAGCGTGCCGGCGTATTTCAGCGATGCCCAGCGCAAGGCCACGCGTATAGCTGGCGAGCTGGCGGGCCTGAAGGTCGAAAAACTGATCAACGAACCCACCGCCGCAGCTTTGGCCTACGGCCTGCAACAGCGGGACGAGGCCACTTTCCTGGTGTTCGACTTGGGTGGCGGCACCTTCGACGTCTCCATTCTGGAACTGTTCGAAGGGGTCATGGAAGTGCGCGCCAGTGCCGGCGACAACTTCCTCGGTGGCGAAGATTTCGATGATCGACTTGTCGAGCACTTCATCGCCAGCATCGGCGCCGCCGACCTCCCTGATACTTCACAGCCAGGCATGGCACAGCGATTGCGGCGTGAGGCGCAGCGTGTTCGCCATGCCTTGGGTCAGGCGCCGGTTGCGCGCTTTGTGCTGCGCGAGCAGGCACGTGAGTGGAATCTGGAAGTGACCCAGAGCGATCTGGCGAACATCGCCCAGCCGTTGATGGATCGCCTGCGTGCGCCGATCGAACGCGCGCTGCGTGATGCCCGGATCAAAGTCGCGGACCTGGACGAAATACTTCTGGTTGGCGGCACCACGCGCATGCCGCTGGTGCGCAAATTGGTGGCGACGCTGTTCGGGCGGATCCCGGCGATGCAGCTCAATCCGGACGAGGTCGTGGCGCAGGGCGCGGCTATCCAGGCGGCAATGAAAGCACGCCATGCTTCCCTGGAAGAAGTGGTGCTGACCGATGTCTGCCCCTACACGCTGGGCATCGAAACCTCGGTACAGCTGGGCAACCAATATCAAAGCGGTCACTACTTGCCCATCATCGAGCGCAACACGGTGGTGCCGGTGAGTCGCTCCCGTAACGTGTCGACCCTCAGCGACAACCAGAAAGTGGTCAGGCTGGGCATCTACCAGGGCGAGAGCCGCTTGGTGGCCAACAATATTTTTCTCGGTGAGCTGGAAATCCCGGTGCCGCCGCGCAAGGCCGGGGAGATCACCCTGGACGTGCGCTTCACTTACGATAACAACGGCCTGCTCGAAGCCCAGGTGCATCTGCCCATCAACGGCGAAACCCGCCGGTTGGTCATCGAGAACAACCCTGGCGTGCTGGCCCCGGAAGAAATCGCCCGACGGCTGGCCGCCCTTGAAGCATTGAAAGTGCATCCGCGGGACCAGCAGGTCAATACGTTGCTGCTGGCTCGGCTGGACCGCCTGTATCAGGAAAGCCTTGGCGACGGACGAGATCATATTGCCGCGCTGGCGAACCACTTCCAGCAAATGCTCGACACCCAGGACGAACACCGGATCCGCGAAGCCCGTGGCGACATCAACCTGCGCCTTGCCCACTTCGAGATGGAGAGGTAAGTCATGAGCCATTGGCAAATGATGGGCCTTGCCCCCGATGCGGACGAACGCAGTATCAAGCGCGCCTATGCACGGCTGCTCAAAGTCCATCGTCCTGACGAAAATCCTGATGAGTTTCAGCGCCTGCGCCAAGCGTACGAGGCGACCCTGGCCGAGGCACAGTGTCGCGCGCAGGCTGATGATGAAGGCAGCTATGTTTCGCTAGACGTCAGCGGGTCAACCCCGGACTCTCCCACTGTTGTGCAGGCGCCTGCTCTCGCCATTTCTTTGGACAATATCGACGCCTCAACGCCCATCAGCCCGCCCGAACCGCCCCTTGAACAGATGCAGCAATGGTTGGTCGAGGGCCTGGACCGCCAGGTCATGGACGCGCTTCGCGTTTGGCTGGCAAGTGACTGGCTGTTGCCGTTCGAGCGCCGTCAGCAGTTCGAGCTGAGCGTCCTGGACTGGCTCGAATCCGCGGAAGGCTGGTCGCCGGCCTTTTTCGATGGGGTGTGCAAGGTCATGGGGTGGGATGAAGCCCAGGCCACGCTGCCTTGTGAATATTGGCGTTGGGACCGCCTGATCAGACGGTGCGAGGCGCAAGCCTTTGCCGAGTCTGTGCGGGCGGACCTTGCCAGGTTTGACACCGATAAATTCCACGGGCGGCCGGCCGCTCTGCTGCTGAAACCCTTGGCTGACGGTGACCGCCGTGAATTGGCCGATGGCTTTGACAGCGTTGACTGGCAACGTTTTGCCCAGCTCGCTCAAACGATCGAATATCAGTATCCAGAGGTGCCCGAGCAGCTTGGGTTGCAACCGGTCGATAACTGGCGGGATTGGCTACCCCCGACAAGCTATCGAGGCATCTACCTGTTCCTGTGGGTCGCGCTGTCTGTGGTGCTGATCACGTCGGTGTTCACCGGTCTGATAAGAAAGGATGGGCTGAGTTCGGCGGTTATCATGCCGGTGCTGATGATCGCAGTGAACTGGGTCGGTATGAAGGCCTACGGAATATGGGCGCTGGTGGCTGTGGCAGCGGCCCGGTTGGATGTGCTGCTCAGCCAGTGGTTGGTCCCGCGCCGTTGGTACCGACAGGGCGCCGGGCTGCTGTTGCTGCGCCACATCCTTCCCAGCGCAGCGCCCGCTTTCTTGGCGTACATATGGTCGGGCGGCCCTGCATGGTTGCGGTGGGGAAGCGCGGTCGCTGTGTTCCTTGGTGTCCTCTATTTCACCAACCAAGCGCTGAGCGGCGGTAAGGTTTCCATCTGGGCCCGAGCATGGCGCACCGTTAAACTTCGGGTTGGGCGGCTGCCTTGGCACACGCTGCAACACCCAGGTCTTGTGGTCGTGATTGTTGTGCTGGGGATGGCGGCGACGGTGTACTGGCGTATGAAAGGTGTCGCTTAGGAAAGATTGTTTCAACGTCAGGTGTGCTGACCGGGGGTATCGATAAAGGGGCGTTGATGACATGAAACCAATAGAACGAACCTCGCCCCAAGGACTGGAGACTTACATTCGCGGCGAGCGCCTGGCGGCTTCGGATGATTTGGCCGGCCGCGACGTGTTGGTGCAGATATTCAACCGCGAGCCCCAGGAAGAAAGCTTTATCGTCCCGGCCGTCGCTGAGCCCTTGCTGGTATGGATCATGTCGGGAACCGCGGCGGTGCAGGAACGTACCCTGGGCGGTGAGTGGCAAACCAGCGTCGTGTCCAAGGGCGATTTCTTTTTGACCACATCGGCTGAGCCCTACGAAATGCGCTGGAGCGTGTCTGGCGCAGACGCTTTTGTCGTGATGCATATCTACCTGGGCATCGCGCTGCTGGAGAAAGCCATCGAGGAGACGCTCGGCGGCCCTGGTGCTGTCCGTTTGCGCGAGGTGTCGGGTGGCCGTGATGAGGTGCTGTCCATGCTGTTGGAACAGTTCCGCACGGAACTGACCATTCGCCATGGCAGCAGCGCGCTCTTTCTGCAAGGCCTCGCGCAATGCCTCGCCGTTCACCTTGCCCGTGAGTACCTGGACAATTCGGCGGACGATATCGCCCGTCGCAATGCCTTGCCCGCTTATAAATTGCGGCGCGTATTGACGGACATGGAAGGCAATCTGCAAAAAGAGTTCAGCTTGCGGGCGTTAGCCGAAGCCGCTGACATGAGCGAGTTCCACTTCAGCCGGCTGTTCAAGAAAGCTACGGGGCATTCGCCTTCGCAGTTTTTTATCCGATTGAGAATGGCCCGTGCCCGGCAGCTTCTGTTAGAGACGGATCGCAGCATTATCGATATCGGCCTGGACGTGGGGTACGGCAGCCCAAGCCATTTCTCCCAAGTCTTCAAACGCCAAGTGGGCGTGACGCCGAGCCACTATCGCAAGTGAGCCCGGTCCCGATGAGTTTGTAATCGCGGTCTCCATAAAAAACGCGGTGCAGACAACGCCGCACCGCGTGGATCAAAACAAACATCAGCCGACGGGAATGCTCATGCCGCCGTCCGCCATGACCACCGAACCGACGATGAAACTGGCGCGTTCGGAGTCGAGGAAGCAGACGATTTCAGCAATTTCCTCTGGCGCCGCCGCCCGGCCGATGGGTGCCGATTTACCGTGCTCTTCCAGGAAACCGCGGCCGTCGTCCATGAAATGGTTCAGCAGGTTGGTCACCACGTCGCCGACGCCGATGGCGTTTACCCGGATGCCGTGCTCGATTGCTTCAAGTGCCTGGGTGCGCGTCAGTTGGGCGAGGGCGCCTTTGGAGGCGGTGTAGGCGGCGGTGCCGGGGAAGGCAAAATACGAGGCGTAGGAGGCGATGTTCACGATCGCCCCGGATTTTTTCTTCATCATTGCCTTCATCGCTTCGCGAGAACGATATCCCGGCTGACCTGCTGGAGTTGGAGCTGACAGAGACGTCGTTGATGGCGAACACCGAGCGCACGATCGGGACCTTACGCAATCTGAAGCATCTAGGTGTACAGATTTCCATTGATGATTTCGGGACTGGCTATTCCAGCCTGGCTTATCTACGGCGTTTCCCTATCGACAAATTGAAAATTGACATCGCCTTCATCCGTGACGTAGCGACTAATCCAGACGATGCGGCCATTGTGCTGGCCATTATCCAGATGGCCCATAGCCTGAAGCTCGATGTGGTCGCCGAGGGTGTCGAGACGGATGCACAAATGATGTATTTGCGACGCCACCATTGCGACTATATCCAGGGCTTCTATTTCAGCCCGCCGCTGCCGGTGACGCAAATGGAGAAAATGCTACGGGACGAACAGCATTTGCTGCTACCTGCTGGCACACGGAGGACTCGGCACAAGACATTGCTGCTGGTAGACAATGAACCCCACATGCTGGCTCCCTTGCAACGCTTGCTGCGCCAGGATGGCTACCGTATTTTGACCGCGCAGTCGGCCGCCGAGGGGTTTGAATTGCTGGCACTTAACGAGGTGCAGATCCTTCTGTGCAATCAGCGCTTACCGATCCAGAACGGTAACTGTGGGGTGTTCCTCGACAGCGTCAAGGAACTGTATCCCGATACCTTCCGAATATTGTCTGGAGACACCTGCCGGGAATCAATTGTGGAGGCAATGAATCGTGGTGCGATTTATCGCGTCTATACCAAGCCGTGGGACAACATATTGTTGCGCAACAATGTGCGTGAAGCATTCCGCAGTTATTGCTTGTTGCATAATGTTCGCGCTGATGAGCTGGATGGATGAGTGGCGTTCGCTGTGCTGAGACTTGGCTTGACGGCCCATCGTTACCGCTTACGGCGGGCGCTGGCTCAGAGTCGGAAACGTCATCGCCCAGATGATCCTCAAAAGATGCGTTTGAATCTGGTTTTCTGCTGCGGTTGCCGCAGATGCTGAGCATGCGGCGCGAGGTCAGCCTGCTTTGTGAGCCAATCAAGCCGTCACGCAGCTTGACCGGCGACTCGACTGTGTTCGACACGGTGCTCAATCTGGCAGAGCGGATTCGAGTTGTCGTCATCGCGGGGAAACCAGTGCGGTTGAGATGCTTTTTCCTTCTTTCCGATTTTTGTGGTAAACACTCTCGCCTCAGGAGCGCATCCCCCTGATGTGTCGTTTCGCGAAATTTCTGGCCAGACGGCTGGAACAATGGAGAAAAGAGGTCCGGCATGGAGCCACAGTCGACACATACGCTCATCGCCATGAGCGATGTCTGCCAGTCTTATCCTATGGCGGGGCAAAAAATGCCCGTTCTGCGCGATGTGACGCTCAATATTCGACGTGGGCAAACGTGCGCTATTCTCGGTACATCCGGCTCCGGTAAAAGCACATTGCTGAATATCCTAGGACTCCTTGACCGTCCGGCATCCGGCCAGTTCTGGTTCGCTGGCCGCAACATGATCGAGGCGACGGCTGACGAGCGCGCTCATCTACGCAACCGTGAGATCGGTTTCGTGTTCCAGAGTTTCAATCTGCTTCCTCGCCTAACTGCGCTCGATAACGTTGCCCTGCCTCTTTTCTACCGGGGCTTTACGCGCAGCGAAGCGCGTGAATGCGCGCGGGTCCAAATAGCGCGTGTGGGGTTGGGCGATCGAGCTCATCATCGGCCCGCCGACCTATCCGGTGGGCAGCGTCAGCGTGTGGCGATTGCGCGAGCCTTAGTGGGCAGTCCTTCATTAGTTCTTGCCGACGAGCCGACGGGTAACTTGGACCGTTCAACGGCCCATGACGTGATAAATCTGCTGCTCGGCCTCAACGATGAGAAAGCTGTGACACTAGTCATGGTGACTCACCATGCGCAGTTGGCCGAACGCCTTGAGCGCTGTTTTCAGGTACAGGACGGGATTCTGAAAGAATCTGCGAGCAGACGAGCGATGACGGATGTTTGAAGGTTCGCTTCATCGTCAAGGTCCGGGCCATCTGCAAACACTGATTGAGTCCCTAGACAGCCTGCGCCTCTTGGGACGGCGTTCGTGGTTGGCGATGCTGGGCATTGCAGTTGGCTGCGCGGCGATTGTTGCGCTGCTGAACATCGGTCAGAGCGCCGCGAATGAAGCGATGACGGCTTTCAAGGGGATGGGGGCTGAGAGCATTGTGGCATCGTTTCCATTCTCGCCGCTCAACAGTCGAGCGTTGCCGCCCACGCTTGACACTCGCTTGCTGCTGAAAAAACTCCCTGCCATCGCCCAAGTGGCCCCAACGACATTTCATTCTGGTCAAGTTCGTTACGCAGGGCGAACAGTCGACGCGGTGGTTTTGGGGACGACGGGTGGATTGGCCAGAACCCTGGATCTCAAACTCGCTCAAGGACGCTTTATTTCCGATTTCGATCAACAGGCCACCTACATCGTCGCAGGGGCCAAGGTTGCTCATGAGTTGGGAATCGGTGTACCGGGCAGGCCGCTGATCGCGGGTATGCAGCTTCAGATCGAAGGGTATCTGTTTGAAGTGATTGGTATTGCACGACCTCAGGCTCCGAACCCCTTGATCCCGATTCAGATAGATGAAGCGTTGTTTATACCGATAGAGAGCATGAGGCGGCTTCAGCCGTCTCCACAACTCAGCAGTGTGATTGCCAAGGTGCGCGATGGAGCAGTGATCGCGGAAAGCGCACAGGACTTACGTACTTATCTGGAAGAAGTGCTCAAGGGTCATGACGTTGAGGTTCTCGTGCCACAACAGTTGATCGACAGCCTTACCCATCAATCCAACACATTCTCCTATTTGCTGGCCGGTCTTGGGGGGATTTCCCTCCTGGTCGGAGGGGCGGGCGTGATGAATGTGATGCTCATGAATGTCTCTGAGCGTCGTCGCGAGATTGGCGTGCGAATGGCCCTCGGTGCCCGGGCACGCGACATTCGGATGTTGTTCCTTCTGGAGGCGGCCTGTTTGTCAGTAACGGGCTCACTAGTCGGGGCGGCTGTCGGACTGCTTTCAGCTTTTTTGTTCGTATGGTTTTCAGGGTGGCGATTTACCTTGGCCATTGAGTCTCTGCCGTTGGGAGTGGGAAGCTCCTTGTTGATCGGCCTGTTC
The DNA here is from genome assembly GCF_051132015.1 of Pseudomonas sp. Z1-12. Taxonomy (NCBI): domain Bacteria; kingdom Pseudomonadati; phylum Pseudomonadota; class Gammaproteobacteria; order Pseudomonadales; family Pseudomonadaceae; genus Pseudomonas; species Pseudomonas sp. Z1-12. Next base: position 4,045,903 of record NZ_CP071647.1, on the reverse strand, counting down.
TTCGGCCTCTATCCCGCCGTTACCGCGTCTCGCCTGCAACCGGTTCAGGCCTTGCGAGATGATTGAGCACAAGAGATTTTCGATCTTGCTGGGGCTGCTGTGGACGCTATCTGCGTCGACGGTGTTCGCCGCGCTCACGCCGTCTCAGGCATCGATGCCAGGTATCCCTGTGTCGTTGCGAGCTGAAACAATCAATCTGACGTTGGCCGATGCTGTCTATCTGGGGTTGCGAAGCAACCGCTCCATCCGTAGTGCCTACCTTGAGCGTGTAGCGCAGAAGTTCGATTTGCGCGTTGCTGAGGACCTGTTCACACCCAAGTTGGTATTAAGGGGCGACTATCGGGGTGAGCGCAGTGAAAGCGATGGTTCACGCTACCGGCAATTGTCGCCAACGACAACTCTGTTGGGGGAGTTCGGTACACGGCTAAGCCTCTCTTGGGCCAACCAGTCGACCGATAGCAATAATGACGGGCGTACCCGCAGCGATGGTGCGACGTTTACGCTCATACAGCCCTTGCTTCGGGGGGCTGGAGTGGAGGTCACGACAGCGCCGATGCGTTCAGCAAGGCTTTCCGAGTTGACGAACCGTCTTGCCTTGAAAGCGGCGGTGGCGCAAACCGTCACGCAAATCATCACGTCTTACCGTGATGTACTTCGCGCGCAAGAGCAGTTGCATATCGCGACAGAGGCGTTAAGCCGTTCACAGCAGTTACTGGACGTAAACAGAGCCATGATTAATGCCGGCCGTATGGCTCAGTTTGAGATTGTGCAAACCGAGGCTGATTACGCCACTCAGGAGCTGGGAGTTCAAGAATCCCAAAATCAATTGGATGCCTATCGCCTGGAGTTGCTTCAGCTTTTGGCATTAGATCTGGAGTCGCGTATCCAGGCGGTAGAAACGCTGGATGCAACGCCTGTTCAGCTCAGTCGAGTGCAGGCGCTCGATACCGCATTGGAGCAACAGCCTGCTTACCTTGGGCAGTTGATCGCAAATGAGCAGGCCGGCATCAACCTGGCGGTTGCCCGCAATAACCAGCTGTGGGATGTCTCATTGGTCGGCGGAGCAAGCCAGGTCAGTGATCGTTACCCTGATAGAGAAGGGCGCCGTTCGGATCGTCGCTGGGAGGGCTATGCGGGGATCCAGGTCGAAATTCCGATTGGCGATCTCAATCGTCGACAGGAGGTGGTTCGTGCTCAGGTGAATTTGGAGAACCAGGGGATTGAGGCAGTCGAGGCTCGACAGACTCTTGAGCGAGATGTCACGAACGCGGTTCGCACGGTAGGCACGCGCTGGCGCCAGTATGAAATTTCATTGCGTGCGCGGGATCTATCGCGCCGAAAGCTTGATATCGAACGACAGAAGTTACAGGTCGGTCGCTCCAGCAATTTTCAAGTCATCAGTTATGAGACAGATTTTCGTAACGCACAAAATACGAGCCTTGATGCGCTCATAGCCTACCTGAATGCGCGAACGCTGCTGGATCAGGCATTGGGCACCACATTGTCGAGCTGGGATATTGCCCTTAATGATTAAAGAAATCGGATTGGCTTGTCGGCGCAACGTACGTTTGCTCCTAATGGCGGCTTGTATGGTGATGGCGGTCGTTGCGGTGGTGATTGCAATATCTCGGCTTCCTCGGGAGCAAGTCGCGGCGGTCAGTTGGTTCAAGGTGGACTATCAGCCTTTGGAAAATCGACTGGGGCTTGTCGGACGTATCGAGGCTGCGATGCAACAAACCATGTCGTCGCCTTTCGAGGGAATTGTCGCGGACGTTGCGGTAAAGGAAGGTCAACGTGTCGAGCGTGGACAACGCTTGCTGAGCCTGGAGACGACGCAACTGGATATCCAGTTGCGTTCCGCCTTGGCCGAGCAGCTGATCGCCAGGCGCAATGTATTGGAAGTCGAGAGCTGGTCTCAGGGGCAGGATGTCGCTCGGGCAAAACGAACGCTTTCCAGCGTCCAGTCCACCTTGGCTGATAACGAACGCCGATTGGCAGAAACCAGAGTTCTTCTGGACCAGGGGATTGTGCCGCGGATGGAGCTGGAGGCAGTCGAGCAGCAGGTCAGGTCGCAACGTCTAGATCTGTCCGCTGCCCAGTCGGAACTCGGCGAAGTCCTGAAAAAAGGTGGCGAAGAACACCTTCAGATAGTCCAGATGCAATGGGCCAACGCCCAATCACGTTATCAATCGCTGCTTGAGCAGCAGGCACAGCGAGAAGTGCTCGCACCGTTCGCTGGCGTGGTGATCCGTTCTCGTACGCCTCAGGGAAGTGGCGCTAATCTACCGTTTGTACAAAAAGGCCAACGTGTCGGTCAAGGCGTTCCCTTGTTCGAGTTGATCAATATCGAGCAGATGCAGGTTGTTGCACGGGTCGAGGAAAGCGATGTTCACCAACTCCGTGCGGGGCTGCCGGTGGAAATTACCGGTGATGGTTTCGGTGGCATGGTGCTGCATGGTCAGATTGAGAGCGTAGGTGTACAGGGGGTCGATGCGCAGGCCACGTCTGGTGGCGCATTTTATGAGGTGATCGCCTCCATACAGGATATCGCGAGTGAGCAATTGCAGCGATTGCGACTTGGTATGAGTGCGAGGCTGCAAATTGTCACCTATCACCGTGATCGTGGTCTGGTGGTGCCGCTTGAGGCACTGTCTAGCGACAGCCATGGACAATCGATTGTGAACTATCGCCTCACCTTGTCTGAGAAAGTAAGTCAGGTGGTCGTAACGACAGGGCGGGCCATGCCTGGTGGCATTGAGGTAGAAAATCTAGCGCCGGGATATGTTGAGTTGAGATCCTCGTTGTTTTAACAAAATTGCTGGGATTAGTGTTTGCAAACATAAAGTTTATGATACAGTCTTGCTGTTGATAGGGATATCGTAGTATGTGTCACTAAGATTTGTCGTATTTGCGGGATGCAAGAGCACGTCATACGCCTTGAGCATTATTTCTCTCATCATCTAGATGGCTGAGCTGATCTTCTTCGGTGGAAAGGCGCGACTGGACTTTCATATTTCTATAATATGCGAGTTTTTGCTTTTCATCGAGTTGTTGTGGTGTGGAGGGGTTTCGCTGCGCCATGAAAATGTATGTATGGAATTTAAACCAAAAGGAATAAGTGCATGAAGATGTCGAAATCTGTTTTGTCGGTGGTGACTGTTGGTATGTTGGCGGCAGGTTCAGCGCTGGCAGGTCCTCCAGTAGCTGTTACTTTCAAAAATCTTGGAGCCGCCGATGCTACGTACACGATTATTACAAATAATGAAGCCACGACTAATGTAAATTCGGTCCCGAAGCCAGTGACTACTGTCAAGGCGGGTGGTGCTGATACCTATACTGTTCAGAGCAATCTTTCGCCTATTGCCAACTATGCGAACCTGCGCTACACCATTGGCGGGAAGACTTGCACGTTCCTGGCAACCTATGTTGGGACAGTCGGCTCAGGAGGTTCGACTATTCCAAAATGGAACAATACAGCAACGCCTAGCGGTGGCGCAGTGTGTACGGCGAAAGTAACGTCGACCAATATCTCCACCTACGCCTGGTCTGTTGAATTTACCATGAAGTAAGGCCCAAGCCGGGCCTGGCGGTTTGGCTGCTTGCGCAAAGGCTGCCCATGCCGCTGGGCCTGCGCCGGTTTTGTTCGTCCATTCATCGTGAAGCACTACAGTTTTTTTGAGTGCTGCCGATAATAAATTTACTAGCCACGTTTTCAGGAATGGCTGATAACAGGGAGGACATTATCTTGGTCGGTTCAATTAATTCAAATGCGTTTTCTGGTTCGCAGGTTTCCAATGTGACGGCTAGCCAAAATGAATCGCTGACGAAAACTCAGGTGGCAACTGAAAGCGCTGGTATTGGTAGTCATAAGGATACCAGTCGCCTTTCTTCACTCTCTCTACAGTTGAGTGAGAGTGCCGCCCGTGCAACGGCTAGAGATTCGAGTATGAGCAGGAAAGAGCTTGGCGCGAAAGCGAATGAGCTTTTGAGCAAGATTTCCGGTGATGGTTATTTTATCAACAAAAAAGCTAATGATGCTGAGGTGCCTGACACTCAGGATCCTGTGTTATTGGCTCGTGCGGCCAATGCAACGCAGTTTGTCAATGGCAGTGGCAAAAATCCATTTGCGGGCATGTCGAGCGATCAGCTCTCATTGATTATCTATGATGACAGTGGAAGTTTTACGATTAACGAGCGTCGCGCGGCGTGGAGTGAATCGTCCGATCAGGAATATGCCTGGCGCCAAAAGATTGTTGCCAATTCGATCGCTGAATATAATGAAACCGGAAAGCTGACGAAATTCTTTACTGCAGCTCTTGAGCACTATAAGGAGTTGCCCGCTATTGAGCAGGCACAGTACCCAAATAGTTATGAGGCAAAGTTGCAGGGTTGGATAGCACTCGATTTCAACTACAAGACCCATACCGTTGAGGGTAAGGGGAGTCCTCAAGAGGTGATGGACAAGGTCTTGAATCTCGACAAGCAACTGTTTGATGACGCTGGAGCAGATACGGTTTGAGTGCGGCACTCACCCAAGATTGGGCTGTCCAAACAAAATGCGCCGCATCGTCGTAATGCTGGTCACTTAAGCGGAGCAGTTTTATGATCCGCCGGAAACCGGGTCGTTGAAATCTTCACCGTCCTTGGCCCTAAGGCCTTGGACGGTGACCCAGAAATATCCCTCCAATCCTCGATCTTAACTCCGCCCAACGTCTGCCCATTGCTGATATCGGGTTCGCCGCTGCCATGACGATTAACTGAGCGGCGATGTGCCTTGATACCCTCAAAAAACAAGTCCAGAATCAAGTCTTTTCCTGCTCTGGCAAGAAAAGAAACCCCTTAGATTTCAACGAGTCGGACGCCAGATACGAGTCTCGTTTCCCGCTCCAATTATTTTTCTATAGACTTCCATTGAAGTATGTAGAGATCAAAAAAAGAGGCTTTGGTCTCTTTTTTCGTTCCAGTAAAGTCCATTCTGATACATCAACAACCACGATTTTTTAGTACATTTTTTAGTACATCAATTCGACGCTTGGTAAATCAGTTTTCAGAGCTGCTTGGCACTCCGAAAACGGTACAACACTTCTTCATTCATATGAGTGGAGTTAGTAAAATGGTCCTTACCAATACGGCGATCCGGCACGCCAAACCTCGCGCAAAAAACTACACCCTTTCTGACTTTGATGGCCTTGCGCTTTTCGTGAATACGAAAGGCACCAAGAGCTGGCACTTCCGTTTTTCTTGGGCGGGCAAACAGCCTCGTATTTCGCTCGGTACTTATCCTGAAATAGGTCTACGCGATGCTCGCGCTCTGCGTGATATCGCCAGGGCGCTGGTCGCGAAGGGTATCGATCCCCGCGATCAGCGACGCCTTGAGCGCAATGCCAAACGATGTGATGCAGATCTTCAGCCCTAGGGGGGTAGGGACTGAACCGCCCGATCTGACGTCGTGGACTGCTGGGAATTCAAGCAGTGCTGAACTGGGTTATGCCAACTCTCGGTTTACCATTACTGGTCTTGAGCTCGCTCGCATAATTGAAGAGCCAAGATCGTATCCTGAGGCTTTTCGTCCCAGAGTCACCGTGCTGATCGACAGCATGGTGTGCTCCACTCAAACCTACCTATGCATCCGGATGAATGGAGCTTAGGCTGGAGCTAGGGTTATCAAGACTATGCTAGAATTAGATAGCTTAGATAACTGGCGAGGAGATTTCCATGAGCGTTACAGAGCAGTCGGGCGTCTCCACCTTGGTCGGTACGCCTAAGGAGGCTCGGGCTAGCTTAAGCCGCTCGCATGCGGACCGAGTGCTGGTCGTGTCTTTTGATCAGGTCAACCTCAGCGTATTTGAGGCGTTGGCGGAGAACTTCGCCAATGTGGCCTCCTCGATGTATGAGGTGCTGCAGGAGCGTCAGGATCCGAAGTCGCTGGAGCGACTGGCCGAGGTGTTTGTGACGCATAAGCCGCCTTCGCCTCGCCTGCTCAAGGAAGCGGCAATGCTGGTCCAAGCCCGCAAAGCGGTGTTGGAAAGCGGTGACTGGCTGGCCGCCTCAGACATCGCGCAGGTGGCCCAACTGAGTACCCGCAACCCCAGTGCTCAGCCAAATAAGTGGAAGAAACAAGGACAGATTTTTGCCATCCATCACGGAGGGGTCGACTACTTCCCGGGTTACGGCTTGGATCCGGATGCGGGCTATCGGCCGTTCAAGCCATTAGCCAAAGTTATTGAGGCTTTCGCTGGCCATAAGGACGGCTGGGGTATGGCTTACTGGTTCCGCTCAGATAACAGCTTTCTGGGCGGCAAAAGGCCTCAGGACCTGTTGGCATCGGCGCCTGATCGGGTGATTGCTGCCGCACAGGATGAAATCCAGGGCGTTGTCCATGGCTAAGCAGCGTACCGAGTCCAGTGAGGGTAGGGCGACGCCTCCCAGGGATTTGGCGGCGTCCGTTACCCCAGTGCCTGCGGCTACGTTGCACGTCACTTTTACCGTGATCGCCAAAGGCGATGTACTTCATCGTGTGCATCAGGATAAGTATCAGCCTGTTCAATTCAATCCTGGTGTGCACGGCAACGCACGCTTCAGCCCGATTCAGGATGATCAGGGGCGGGCGATTCCCACCTTGTATGGGGGCACGACAGTCGATTGCGCCTTGATGGAGACCGTCTTCCACGACGTTCCCCATACGGCTGGGTTTAAGAGCTTCGACAAAGGCAAGCTGACTGGACAGGTGCATTCTGCCGTCCAGGTTAGCCAACCGCTGCACCTGGTTGATCTGTCCAACGTGTCCCTGCGGAGACCAAACAGTGACCTCTGGAAGCCGCTCTCTGAGGCTGGAGTTGCCATTCATTCGATCTTGCTGAGGAGGGCGGGCTTTTATGGGGGGCGATGGTTCCGTGGACGGTTTATGCAGTGTCGATGGCCAAATACGTCTTGCGTGCACTCCAACGAAGGGACAGTGCTTGTCCCGGAGCGCAGCAATAACACGATGGCTGGCTCCGTGCTGGCCTAGGATGTGGAGCCCATTATGAATGCCAACGAACCGCTGTGTGATGAACTGGTCAGCCGGCTGGAAGAGAAAATTCAAGCGATGGCGAAAGGGGCGATTAATGCGGCCTATATCAATACGCTAGCTGCCGGACTCAGTGTGATGGAAATCAGGGATGGCATGCTCGTTGAAACAACGGCTGATGGTCAGCACAAGGTTATTCGAGTGGCCAAGCCCAAGCATAAGGTAGCTTCGGGCAGGATTATCAAGGTGCGCCGCTTTTCATAACGAGCGGCGAGAGCGCCCGTATCTCCACGATGTCGCCGCGCAGCGCGCGGGAATCTGACACTTCGGCGAGTCCAGCCTTTCTGCTGTGTAGTATAACCGCCAAGCTCGTCGGCGCGTTGGATCCGCTAATCAGTGACCCTGGGCTCTCAGCTTAGCCAAGCCCTGTTTGATATGTCCGGCGTTCTCTCCGATCATTTGCAGCGCACCGCGGACATTCTCGCCGGTGTCTGTCGTACCTTGGCCTTCTACCTTCAAGGTCAGCTCCATTATCGCGGCCTCCAAGGCGAGTTGATTTTGGTACAGCCGCTCAAGGACATCAGAAGTGAATATTCGGTGGGCATTGTTTCGACTCCAAATCGAGGAGACGAAAGCGTAGCAGCGGGAAGGGCGGAAACCAAAGGTTGGCGGGGGCGGCTGAGTATTTTCGGGACCGGGTGGCCCATTCAGCCAAAAGTAGCTATCGAAACTATCCGAAATACCCTATCAGACAGCCAAGCTGACAATCAAACCAAGTATTTTTTGCGAGTGATACGCTCCCGCTCATTGGCGGTATTCCATTGTTTTCCGAGCGCCGTTCTGTCACCAACAAAGCCATAACCTCGGCTGTGGCAGCGGTCAAATTCATGCGAGCCTGGCGAAACTTCTTCAGATGGGCATACGGATTATGCCTGTCATACGCGTCGATGGGGCCAGACTCATAACCATCACCGCCGGTTACCGCTGCGAAGCGACCCGGCAAACAACCCAGTCTGAGCGCCAAAAATGCCCTTGACCGGATCTGGTTCTCCACTGGGTGTTAATGATTGTCTTCCGTCTGGGTGGTCTCCGGCGGCGACTGCAACGGTCGAGATTCCTGCGGGCACCGGCAAGACCGATGCCATGCTGGCTCGCTTATCGCAAAGCGATTGGCAAGGACGTCGGTGCCCGTCCCGTCAGACGCCTTTGGTTCCCAGTTTGATAAGAGATACTTCGCGCAGAGAAACCTCCAAAGGTCGGCGCTATTTCTGTCATAGGACTTAGCCCGATGGTGAGAGCAATCAGCATCAGGGTTGTCGGTTGATACGAATGGGTTCTTCTTTTGATGGTGGTTTGGGCGCGCAGGCTTTGAATTGAGATCGATGGTCTAAAATACTGATCAAGCTACCCGCCACTGCAATCACAACCAGCATCAACATACCGATATCCGAAGATTGCATCGTCTGCTCCTGAGCGATATACCCATTAGGAAAGCGAATTCGTTACGCCATACGCCGCAATGCGAAAACCATTCCCGCACCGACGAAACCCATGCACATGATCAGTACAGGAAAGGACATCCACCAGGGAACGCCGGACGTCATCATGCTGAACTCCGACATTCCGCCGATACTGGCGATAAGGTTCAGAGGAAGGAAAACCACGTTGATCAGCGTGAGCTTACGAAGGGCCCGATTCATGCTGTTGTTCGCAAGGTTGCCGTGCGACTCGATCAGGTTGGCGAACACCTTCGCGTGAATTTTGGCCTGCTGATAGCTTTGTTCGTTTTCAACAATCAGATCGTTAAGCAAATTCAGCTGGCTGTCACTGAAGCCTTGTCGCTGGCCATAGTTTCGCAGCAGCGTCAGAACCGCTCCGTTACTTTGAATCGCATTCACGTAGTACACGAGGCTTTCGCTCAGGTTGTACATTTGAGCCAGCTGCTGGTTGTCCATCGCTCGGGTGAATTGGTGCTGAATCTCTCGAGCAATTTGTTTCACTACCCTCAAATGCCCGAGGTAGTGATGAACGCTTTCAGCGAGTAGCGCCATCAACACATCCACTGGGCCAGTCATTTGCAGATTGTGCTCAAGACTGGACAGCAGCGAGTTGCTCGCACAAATCACCGCCAGCCGCTTTTCACTCAACACCACGCCGAACGATGAGACATTGAATGCTCGCCCATCAAAGCTTTCCGGGCGCTTCCAGATCAGGAACAGGTGATCTGGTTTGATCTCGATTCGAGCCACCTCATCAGGATCGAGGGACGATTCCATCGCTTGAGCGCCAATGCCCAAGCGCCTCTGTAACTCGGATTGCTCGGCTGCGTCCGGGGCGACAGACAGCCAGATACTCGCATCCTCTTCTGATGCGCAGCACAGGGAGCCAGACTGAATGGCGTAACCTTCAATCATCGGTCACCACGCCTGGCCACGGTGTTTCAGTTCCAGCCTTTGCGTGAAGGCCTGCAGTACGCGCCGATAGAGTTCGTCACCCAGCACGGCGTCTTCGATGCCGGCGTCCAGGTTAGGGTTATCGTTCACTTCGATCACCAATACCCGATCACCCGCTTGCTTGAGGTCGACGCCGTAGAGGCCATCACCGATGAGGCGGGCCGTTTTTACGGCAAGCTGCACAACTTCGGGTGGGGCCTGATCCACGGGCACCGCCTCGCACATCCCGTTGATTTCCCCAGGCAATGCCTTGTGGTTGTAAATCTGCCAATGGCCCTTGGACATGAAGTATCTGCAAGCGTAAAGCGCCTCGCCGTTCAGCACGCCGACGCGCCAATCGTATTCGGTGTAGCAATATTCCTGGGCAAGCAGCAGCACGGAATGCTCGAACAACTCCTGGGCAGCAGTGGCCAATGCTTGCGCGTCGATGACTTTGATGACGCCTCGTGAGAAACAACCATCGGGAATCTTCAGCACCAAAGGGAAACCCAGACGACGCCCGACATTCTCGAGCTCTTTAGGACGATCCTTGTAGAGTATTTCCGTTGCCGGCATGCCCAGGCCCCGACGCTTCAACAGATCGGCGAGGTAAACCTTGTTGGTACAGCGAAGAATTGACGACGGATCGTCAATGACCACAAGTCCTTCGCTTTCAGCCTTCTTCGCAAACCGATAGGTGTGATCATCCACTCGTGTCGTTTCGCGGATGAACAGCGCGTCGAATTCAGCGAGGCGCGCATAATCCTTTTTCTCGATCAGCTCGACATCGATACCCAGTTGTTTGCCGGCGTCGATGAAGCGCTCCAATGCCATCGGATTGGAAGGTGGTAGCGCCTCAGCAGGATCATGCAGGATGGCCAGGTCGTATCGGGCAACGCGTTTGGATGCAGGCTGTCGCCAAGTCCTGCGGTTGAAGGCATCCAGCGCGTCAGCGAAGACATGCTGTTGTTCGTCTCGAAGCTTGTGCAATGCCCCAGCTTTGATACCTGCGATCTGCCACGTCTCGCCCCTGCGAAATTCCACCAGCAGGATGGGGCAGGGGAAGGCCTCGAACAGCTGGCGACCGATCTCTTGCAGCGGTTCAATCGATGCCTTGCCGAAGTACAGCGACAGCGTGAAAGCTTCGGTTTCCCCATAGGGGTGGTTGGCCAGCGCTCCCTCCAGCGTGCGCTCAAGATCATTCAGCCCGACGCCGTAAAGCGCTTTGCGTGCCAGCTCGCTGACGGTGCGTATCGAGGGGAAAACCTTGTGCCCGCGGGCCTCGGCCAGCAATGAGCAGTAGTAACCCTGGCCGAGGTATTTGTAGTTGCGGCAGAGGTTGATGACTTGGGTACGGTGAGGAAAATCATCACTGTGTTCAAGGTAATCCTGAGCGAGCATCAGGCTCTCGCTGGGTAGGTAATCGGCCCAGTCATCCTTACGCTCGACGAGGATCAGCAGTCGACTCCCTGAGTGTTTGAGACTGGGAGGTTCCTCACTGAGGGAGATTGTCGAATGCTCGGTTTTGTCTAATACTTCGTTCACGTTGGCTTGCACCGCTGACATGAGTAATGGATCCCTGTTGAAGAAGACGCCGCTTCAATAAATCACGGGCTTCTCGGCCTGTCCCGGTTCGTTACTCAAAAATTACGGTGTTGCCATGTCTTTTGATTTTCGCTTTGCATCGATGGACGATGTCGACGATCTGGTCGAATTGGAGCAGGAATGTTTTACGCTTGACCGATTCAATCAGCGCAACTTCAGCTGGATGCTCAGTCGAGCCAATGCATCTCTGATCGTCGCCACCTCGGGCGAAAAACTTGCCGGATATGCCCTGGTGCTTTTTCACCGAGGCACTTCGCTTGGACGCTTGTATTCCATTGCCGTCAGCCCCGCATGGCGAGGGCATAACCTTGGCCAGCGTCTGCTGGATGAGGCCCAGGCCTGCGCGTTAGCGCGCAATTGCGCATGGCTGCGGTTGGAGGTGCGCGCTGATAACCTCGCCGCCATTCGACTCTATGAAGCGAATGGGTTCCATCGATTCGCAATCGTTGAGAACTACTACGAAGACCACGCTGAGGCGTTGCGCTACGAGAAACGCATCCTGTGTAATGCTCCATCGCCCGCACGCCAGGTGCCCTATTACCAGCAGACCACCGATTTCACCTGCGGCGCTGCGTGTTTGCTAATGGCCATGGCAGCGATCGACGTGAGCCGTCCTATGAGTCGCTCGGAGGAGATACAACTGTGGCGCGAGGCAACCACCGTCTTCATGACAGCAGGGCACGGTGGCTGCAGCCCCCAAGGAATGGCATTGGCGGCATGGCGACGCGGTTATGATGTGCGTCTGGAAGTTAGTCATTTGGGCTCGCTTTTTTTGCACGGCGTACGTAGCCCGCAGAAGAAGTCCATCATGAAGCTGGTTGAGGAAGGGTTTGCCCAAGACTTGACTGAAACAAGTGTTAAACAGGTTCTGGCCTCTACTCTGGATGTCGGCGCTGCATTAGAGGCCGGATTCAAGCCAGTGGTACTGATTAGCAGCTATCGATTCACCCGTTTGAAAGCCCCGCACTGGGTGATCATTACGGGCTGCGACGATGAGTTCGTGTACCTGCATGACCCAGATATTGACCATAGCAAGCTGAAACGCAGCTTGGATTGCCAGCACTTGCCGGTTAGCCATGAAGAATTCCTTCGTATGACTGTGTTTGGTATTCAGCGCGTTCGTGCTGCCGTTATGCTGCGCGCACGCTGAATAGGGGGCATTGAGCGCATTTAGTGGAGCGATGGCACTGGATTCGGACAGGGGCGCGGTGTTTTGGGAGCGTTCAGCGGCACCGGTAAACCAATTATTTTGAGTTATGGCTCAGCCATAACGGTTGCCGATCCATAATTTTTGATTCCGACTTCTACAAGCCGGGCGCGAGCCCTAGATCTGCAATACAATCTTAGGTAATTATCAAAACGAGACCTACCATGTCCAAACTCGCAGAATTCCGTCAGCTCGAAAAACACCTTGCCGAGCAGCTCCAGGCCCTAGAGGCCCTGAAAGGCGATGCAGGCCTGAAGAAAGAAATTGAGTTTGAAACGAAGCTCCGCGATTTGCTCGCAAAATACAGCTACAGCTTAAAAGACGTGATCAATCTGCTTGATCCGCAGGTGGGGCGACGCGCTCCAGCGGCGACTCCAAAAGGTGGCGCGCGCAAAGCTCGTCAGGTGAAGGTCTATAAAAACCCGCACACCGGTGAGATCATTGAAACTAAAGGTGGCAATCATAAAGGTTTGAAAGAGTGGAAGGCCGAACATGGCTCAGACACAGTTGAGTCTTGGCTGACCAAGTGATCGGATATTGAATACAAAGGAGCCCTGCGGGCTCTTTTGGTTCTCGATTTTTTCCCGCTAGCCGCCTGAATCAGTTTCAGATGTTGGTTTGAATAACGCTCCGTGAGCTTTTTCACCGGTCATCTGTTTTCAGTAGGGGGGGCTGAGGTTGGTATTGGCCTCCGTACCATCACCTGCATCTTCGACTGCTTAACGCTGTTGACCAGATATTATGGTCGCATCGGGAGCAATGTACGCCTTGTTGTTCCTGAAGATGCGTAGCGAAACCGCAATTCACACAGCAATAGAGTGCAGGAGTAGGTGCTATTTTGAATTCTGCACGATGTTCCACAGGAAGAACGGATAACCCCGGGCGTAGGTCTTCCTGGTCGAAAAAATAAAGGCTGATATCGCCGTCAGTCTCCACTAGCCCCAACCTCACCTGGCCTAGGTGTTCAACGCCTTGTTGCCGCAACTCCATCAGCAGTTCGCTCGATGAAATGTTCAGCTTCTCTAACGATTTGAGCACGTATTGGCCTTCGCTGATTACTGTCACAGGCAAACCATCAATCCACGCTTCAAATTTCTTGCTCTTCGTCATGATCAGCACGGTAGTGCGGTAAAGGAGCAGAAGCGTTAGAAAAACCACAGCTACTGGCAACAGCGGGACGTCATGGTAAAAGGACACGTCCCCGGCAGCGGAGCCCAGAGTCAGAATAACTACGAGCTCAAAGAGGGATAGCTGTCTTATGCCCCGCCGACCGCTTGATTTTAAGAATAGAAAAACAGCGAGAAAGGCAAAGGTTGCTCGGAAGCCAACCTCTAACAAGAACGACAAAGGGAACTCATCTATCAACATCCGCTGTAGATCGAAGGGTGACATTATTGCCTCTGTAAATCTAGAACGGCCAAGGGTTAGCTGTGTATTCCGTCGCTAGAGTCCAGCGATTCGGAGCACATCTTTTCGTAAATAGAATGCAAGAACGCGTTCAGCATGATGAGGCTAGTCTCACAATGCCTAACGGATTAGGCACCTGCCTAGTTTGAGACGTAGCTGTCCGCCAAAAGACTGATAATCCAGATGGCGTCAGGATTGAAGCCTGAAGCTACTGAGCTCCGCTCGCTCGCCATGTGACATCAGTGACGCCGTACTTTTCAGCTTGAGGCTTTGAGACCAATTTCATTGGCGGACGGCCTGGCTTAGGGATAGGGGTAATGCCTACATCGCAGCTTGCCCAATGCCATGCGTCTGCGTTTCGCATCGTTTTGCTGCGGATGATGAAGGATTTTGGCTCGCCGTGAAGCTTGTAGGCGATGACGAACAGGCTGTTATCCATGAGTGGCTCCTTTTGCTCATAGCTAACGGACTTATCAGGTCGGGAAAAATTCAAATGATTTGTGAATCTCAGATGAGGCGCACAGCGGCGAAAGCCAAACCTTTATCCACGGTTAATCGGTCTGAGAGAACGCTTAACGGCGTGAACCAAAAGGGTAGCTAATGCTCTAGCTTTGACTAACGCGTCCGGGTCATCCTTAACGATGGCTTCAACAGGCATACTCGCTACGTCAGCCTCGTTCGGGTCTTGAACGAGGTTCAAACCACCCACCGCCCCAACCGCAATCGCTCCGTCTGCTCCGTCAGTCCCGTTGCCGGACATGATCACGCTGATCACTCGGGGGCCAAAGACATCAGCAGCAGTCTGAAACAGACGATCAACTGCAGGCCTACTAAAATTCACTTTCGGCCCGTCACTTAAAAAAACCAAGCCAGGAGCCAAAACCTCAAGGTGTTTGTCCGGCGGAGCCAGGTATATACGGCTAGGGAGAATAGCATCATCATTTGCGCCATAAGCTACCGGCATAGATGAGGACTGCTGAAGAATGGTCGCCATCATCTTTGGGCTTGAAGAGTGAGTATGCAAAACGATCAAAATTGCGGCAGGGAATTCCGGTGGCAAACCACCGAGAATTTCTTTCAATGGCTCAATACTTCCCTCTGACCCGCCGATAACTACGATGTCCCTGTACTGGACGATATCGTCTGACATCATTTTCTCTCCTGCTTGGGGGATCGCTACTCTTTATCATGAGAATGTGGCGGGCAAGAAATCGTCCTGCTGAATCCTCGCCATCGAGTGTAGCCTGCCAGCCCAATAACGGCGGTCACCAGAAGACGTCTACAGTCTGTACATGATCTGATGCTTGAGCCACCTTCATCGGGGCATGACGATACTAGCTCGCGTAGCGGATGTGACGAGGCATTAGTGCAACTGGTGCGCAAGCGTCATCCTATGGGTTCAGGCCCCGATGAGCGTGCGTCTCAGGTTTTGGTGATGGGGAAGCCCGGTTGAATGAGCCCGGCCACGGCAACGACCATATCGTCCAGTGACCAAGGTTTGTGCATGAAGACCGTCTCTGTCGGCACAGCGGTAGGGTCGATAAGGTATCCCGAGGTCAGAATTGCCGCGATATGCGGCCATCTGCCCCTGATCATTTCAATAAATTCGGTGCCCTGAACCTGCCCTGGGACGCCATGATCTGCAATGACGAGGAGGCATTTACTGTGTGCTTCTAGCAGGTAGGTTAACGCGTCATCCGCCATATCAAATGCGACTGTCGTAGCGCCTATCTCTGCCAGGATGTCGGTCAGTAGCGATTGTAAGGTTGGGTCATCTTCTATGACGATAACCTCACCTCTAATCGGCAATATTCCTTCCCAATTGACGTTCACGCCCTCACTCCTTAGCTGGACAAATTCAACCTGACTTCGGTGCAGGGTAAGTGTCTGGGCAACACACCTTCCTGACCCCGACGCCAAAGGCGATGGTGTCCACCTAATTTAAGTGGACACCATTTCTAGCCTTTTTAGCGGGTCTTTCCATGCAGCCACAACGCCGTTCCTATTCCAAATCCTTTAAGGCCCAGGTTGTCCAAGAGTGCGCCCAGCCCGGCGCTTCGATTGCTAGCGTCGCGCAGCACCACAACCTCAACGCGAACCTCGTCCATAAATGGATTCGAGTGCAAACGAACAAAGCCATGGCGCTGCAACCTGCTTTCATTCCGCTGCCCTTGCAGCTAGCCGGAGGGCATTCGCAAGCGGCGTCATCGAGCATCTGCGTTGAAATCCAGCACCCGCGTGGCACCGTCAAAGTGAACTGGCCGGCTGAAAGCGCTGCCGCCTGTGCCACCTTTCTGCGAGACCTGTTGCGATGATTCGCATCGACGCCATCTGGCTTGCCACTGAACCGATGGACATGCGTGCCGGTACCGAGACCGCGTTAGCCCGGGTCATTGCTGTGTTCGGTGCGGCGAAGCCGCACTGTGCTTATCTCTTTGCCAATCGCCGTGCCAATCGGATGAAAGTTCTGGTGCATGACGGCGTGGGTATCTGGCTTGCGGCGCGAAGGCTGAATCAGGGCAAGTTTCACTGGCCAGGTACTCGGTACGGCTCGGAAGTCGAACTCGACAGCGAGCAACTTCAGGCCTTGGTGTTAGGGGTGCCTTGGCAACGAGTTGGCGCGGGCGGCGCGATCACAGTGCTTTAGCACCTGCCATTAGCCCATCGGTTTATCGCCGCTGATCGCCTGCTCTGGCACAATCAGCGGCATGAATTCCTCGCCCAACCTCGACCAGATGACACCGGAACAGCTTCGCGCCTTAGCTGAACAAGCTATGCAGTTACTGTCCCAGGTCGACGCAATGGGCCAGAAGATCCAACGCCTTGAAACGGTCAACGAGCAACTTGCTCACGAGATCGCCATCCTCAAGCGACACAAGTTCGCCAAGCGCAGCGAGCAACTGAGCCCCGACCAAGGCAGTCTGCTCGACGATCTGCTCGATACCGATATCGCAGCTATCGAAGCCGAGCTGAAGGCAGCCAATCCGCCGACCGCACCGGCCGAGCCACGTCAGAAGCCCAAGCGTGCACCACTGCCACCGCAGTTCCCACGTACAGTGATCCGTCACGAGCCAGAAAACACCCAGTGCGTCTGCGGCTGCCAACTTCAGCGCATTGGCGAAGACGTCAGCGAGAAGCTCGATTACACACTCGGCGTGTTCACCGTCGAGCAGCATGTGCGTGGAAAATGGGCCTGCCGCCAGTGCGAAACACTGATCCAGGCGCCTGTACCGGCCCAAGTGATCGACAAGGGCATCCCGACCGCAGGCCTGTTGGCCCATGTGATGGTGGCGAAGTTCGCCGACCATTTACCGCTGTACCGGCAGGAGAAGATCTTCGGTCGTGCCGGTCTGGCTATCCCGCGTTCGACACTGGCGCAGTGGGTGGGCCAAACTGGCGTGCAGCTTCAGCCCCTGGTCGATGCGCTGCGTGAACAAGTGTTGGCCCAGGGCGTGATCCACGCCGATGAGACTCCGGTTCAGATGCTTGCGCCAGGCGAGAAGAAAACTCACCGCGCTTACGTCTGGGCCTACTGCACCACGCCGTTTTCGGCTCTCAAAGCTGTGGTTTATGACTTCAGTCCCAGCCGTGCAGGCGAGCATGCGCGCAACTTCCTTGGGCAGTGGAACGGCAAGCTGGTATGCGACGATTTCGCTGGCTACAAAGCCGGTTTCGAGAAAGGCATCACCGAAATTGGCTGCATGGCCCACGCCCGCCGCAAATTCTTCGATCTGCACGTGGCGAACAAAAGCCAACTGGCTGAACAAGTGCTGTGCTCGATTGGCGGCTTGTACGAAGTCGAACGTCAAGCTCGGGACATGAGCGATGAGGATCGCTGGCGAATACGCCAGGACAAGGCAGCTCCAATCATCAAAACGCTGCAGGACTGGATGCTGACCCAGCGCGATCTTGTGCCCAATGGCTCAGCAACGGCCAAGGCCCTGGATTACAGCCTTAAACGCTGGGCAGCGCTCACGCGCTACCTCGAAGATGGGGCCGTGCCCATCGACAACAATCAGGTGGAGAACCAGATCCGACCATGGGCGCTTGGACGCTCAAACTGGTTGTTTGCCGGCTCGCTTCGCAGTGGAAAACGGGCGGCGGCGATCATGAGTTTGATCCAGTCTGCGCGCATGAATGGGCATGATCCGTATGCCTACCTGAAGGACGTCCTCACTCGCCTTCCGACGCAGCGGTCGAGTGAAATTGGTCGATTGTTACCCGATCACTGGCGACCGACGTAGTGGCCAAAAGGTGTGTCACTACAGGTGGGGAATTGCACTCCTCTTGACCAAGCATTTGCGTTGCACTTGCCCATCTCTTCGCATCTTCAACGAAATCGGCCAATAGCGGTCGGTCGACTGATTGGACTGGGACGGTTACGCTGGCGCTTCTCACCTGCACGGAACAGCCTATGACACAGGTATACCAAGGAAGCTGCTTATGCGCTGCCGTCAGTTACGAGCTACTCGTCTCACCAAAAGCAGTGAGTCATTGTCATTGCAGCCAGTGTCGCAAAGGTCACGGGGCAGCATTCGCTTCGTACGGCAGCATTCCGCGTAGCGCGCTTCGAATACTTCGCGGTTCCACCAGCATCAAAACCTATGCTTCGTCAGAGACGGTATTACGCGAGTTCTGCATGGACTGCGGTTCGACTCTGTTCTGGTCACGATCTGAAGGTAAGTTTGCCGACTGGGTCTCGATAGCGTTGGGCACGCTTGATACGCCCTTCCTGCCTCAAAAGCAGAAGCATGTTCATGTCGACTCCGCAGTCCTCTGGTTCAAATCATCTAACCTATGCCCTCAGGTCGACTGACGGCTTTGGGTCGCTTTCTGCCGGTCTAAGTCACCAAGTGTGCTGGTTAAGTCCGATGCAAACGACAGGTCAAGTCGAATACAAATGGTGGGCAAGCCTGTGCAATACCCAGTTGAGAACAATATGAAAGTTCGAAAAGCCTTACTAACCGATGCAAAATCGGTGTCCAAACTCCTGGGCCAGTTAGGCTACCAAGCCTCGCCAAAGCTAATCCGAGATAAGCTTGAGGCGTTAGAATTTAGCGCTCGCGATACCGTGCTGCTGGCACAAGACGGTAAAAACATTATCGGTGTCATAAGTTTACACGTACTTGAACTGTTTCATCAGCCGGGTAGGCTCGGACGCATTACCTCCCTTGTCATTGATGATGACTTCCGAGGACAAGGAGTAGGGGCAATGCTAGTTTCCGCTGCTGACGCGTTTTTTACAGAGCAACTTTGCGTCCGGGCTGAGGTGACTAGCAGTGACCACCGAATACAGGCTCACACTTTTTATCAGCAGCAAGGTTACGCGGTCGACGAGCGTCGGTTTGTCAAACGGTATGATTCTTCAGGGGTATAGTAAGTTTAAATTCGGCGAGCACGTCACCTTGATCAAAATATAAAACTGGTGAGCAGCGTGTATTGCCCGAACGCTTACAGATAACGGCAATGGCCAGTCAGTTTTTTCAAGGTAAAACAGCCTCGCTGAAGATCCACAAAGAGGACGGAACAATCCAGGAGGAACGCACAGTCCGCGTGCAGCAGATCCAAGGAAGTCCAAAAATTAGTTTGGTGATCCGCGGACGCGATGAGTGGCTGTGCAGAGCTTAATCTTGGGCCGTCTTCGCTTGGCAACCGCCATCGCCCCAGTGACACAGAGAAAGCAGTTAGCAATAGCATAGGTTCTCTTATAGCGCGATCTCATTACGATGAGTTAATAGTGAACTGAGCGTAGCGCACGCTACCGGTGTTGCTTGGCGTTCTACGCTCCTTACAGTGGCAGAAGATGGCTCGTGCGTTGGTTGATGTAGGTCAAGATATGTACCCATTCCCGTGCCATTGGAGTATTATGGAGGATTATAGGTATTATCTGTGGCACGAAACTTCGGGTTACACTCTGCGGATACAGACTGAACCGCCCTCTCAGCAAGCACCAGGGCGGGGGAACGTACGTCCAGCAGAGCCGATTGCGGAAATCGCGCCAGCTCCCCTTCGTAAAGCAGGGCGCCTAACCCACCTCTACAGCATGACGTGAATGCCTGCCTCTGTGCTGTGCAGGATCTGAACTCGAGTCTCCGGCGCCGCGCTGTACCGGTTGATCGACTCCACATCGTATTCTCCGAACGATGGCAGCTGACGCCCCGACCCTTCATAAACACCGCAATCCCTCATACTTTACGAATCTCCCGCAGCACGGGGGACTCGCCTATCAGGGATTTTCCTATAAAAATCGGCCCGGAAATTTTTAGAAGTTTAATTGAATGTCCGTACAGGTATTTCGAAAGTCCTGCAGTCCTGCGTTTCAAATTCTTGTACCTATTTCCATGGTGCTTGGTCAAATATGACGTTTTGCTATTGTGGGAATGGGCGAATCCGGGTGCGTCGTCTTTGGAGGCATCCAGCCCCCCCCCCGGGCCCCGGGGAAAAATGCAGATCACCACGAGGCAGCTTTATGAAACCACCTACTTGGCCTTGGTTAGCTTACTGACTAGACGTAAACTTATGGAAAGCCATCAACGTTCTGGCGGCTGAAGATAGTCTGTCAAATCACTTTCACAGCGCGGCCAATGAACTGCACCGGTCCCGTGGGTTTCCCCGTCGGCGAGCCATTGGGATTTTCCAGCGTCAGTTCAAACAGTTGATGGGGCTCCAGCGGCGGTAGTTTATCGAGCGGGACCGACAGCGTTTGTCCAGGCCGGACCAAACCCAGGGATACCGGCGCTTTCCAGTCATCCGCCTTGGTCCAGAATTGCAATGCTTTATCGCTGGGGACCTGAGCCACCGCCAGCGGTATAAGTTGAATTTCCTTGGAGTCGGTCGCTTGAATGACCCATCCAGGTGCCTGGTTTTGCGGCGCTACCAGCACCACCAGGTAAGTGGTTGGGCTGACCGCGTTCGTGCGCGTCAGTAGCAGCGTTCCCAGTAGCAATGTTGCAACGATGCCTGCCCCGGCGAGCCCGCGCCATAACGGAAGAAAATCCCACAATGATCTCGACCGTGGGGCATTCGGCGCTCGCTGACCATGGCTGTCCAGGCTGTTCTGGATACGCCTCCAGACAAGGGGCCCAGGTGTTTGCGGTTCTGCCTGCTCAGTCAAGGCAGCCAGGCGCTGCTCCCAGGCATCGACCGCGTCGCGCAAGGCGGGTTCGTGCGCCAGACGCTGTCGAACCTGCTTGCGCTGATCGGCCGGCAGTGTCCCCAGCACATATTCGCTCGCCAGTTCTTCGATGTTTTCGGGAAGATCATCCTCTGCGCTCGTCGTCATCCCATGCACTCCCGCAACGCCACCAGACTACGTTTGATCCACGCCTTTACGGTTCCCAGCGGTGCGCCCACTTTTTTCGATATTTCGGAATGTGAATAACCGTCCACGTACGCATGAAGTATGCAGTTGCGCCGGGCCGGCTCCAATCGTTCAAGGCAGGTATAGATACGGCCTGAACGAGCCAAGTACTCAAACGTGTCGCTGTTCGACGCGTCAACGGACGCCAACGCGTCCGAGGCCATTTCACTGTGCTCGACGAGCTGAATTTGCCTGGCGTTGTCGCGCACGACATTGAGGGCCAGATGTCGGGTTATGCTGAATATCCAGCCACGGGCCGAGCCTCTGGTCGGATCGAAACTGGCGGCGCGAGTCCATATTTTGATGAAGACGTCATGGAGGATGTCCTCCGCCAACGCCTTATGGCGCACGATTCGCTGAGCAACGCCCATCACGCGTGCGCTTTCCTGATCGTACAAGGCGCGCAACGCCTGTTGGTCGCCTTGGGCGCATGCCGCAAGGTGGGCTTCATAGTCAAAGTAAGGTTCGGGCAAGGACAGGTTTCCAGCCATTGGCAGCAACATGACCCCAAGCCCGGAGGCAAGGGGGTATTCATGGGAGAAGAGTAGCCGACTTTGCCCTGACCACTGGCCGTCGATCGTGCTCTATTGGGCAGCCCAGAATATATAGTCGGCCTGATATTTCACTACCTCACGCTTGCCTTTGTTGGCGCTGGAGCATTCGGTCATCGGCGCTACGCCACCCTTGACGGCCAGCCGCTGGATGTAACTGACCCCGCTCATTGCGCCTTCCCCTTCGGCGGGGTTGGCCTTGACCAGCTGCAAGGGGAGGTCTTTGGGGCTGACCGATGCGACCGCCAATTGGGTTCCGGTGATTTTCGAACCGTCGTTGGCTTGCCATGTTGCAGGTGGTCCGAAATAAGTACCGATAGCCTTGCCGCTTCGATCGTTCAGCAGCGCTTTCGGGCCGATGAAAAACCATTCTGTCTGCCCTGCGGCATTGGCCTTGTCACGGCATTCATAAGTGATTTCTCCGACTCCTGCAGTTTCGAGCGCGACCTTATGCCCGGCCGGGACCTTGATGCTTTCAGGCAAGCCTGCTTGCGCGTAAGCAGCAGGCATCGCGACGAACAGGCAACTGGCAGTCAATGCAGTACCGACAATGCAGAACAATCGTTTAGCGTTCATACAAGCTTCTCCTGAGAATCTGATCAGCGCAGCGGTTCATGGCCGCTACATGTACTACCCTCTGGAACGCGGACTGGATGCACTTGGCTGAATAAAAATATCAACGACCGTTTCAGCGGGGCTCGCAAGGCCGGCAGTCGGTCATGTCGGGCCTGCCTGTTCAGGTTTTTGCTACGCGGTCGATACCTAGGTAAATGGGCGATCAGTGCGTGACTGCCGATGCCGCCATCAGGAGTCTCGTCACCAGGACGATTCACCCTCGTTTTCAATGGAATGGGCATGTCCAGGAATAACCCGCTTTTTGCACTGCTGTTACTGTTCGCGTGCCCTGTCGGGTGGGCGGGGGTGGCCAAGCTTGATGTGGCGATGCACGAAGGCACAGGCCAGCGGCTGCCCGACGCGGTGGTCACGCTGCAAGGCCCGATCGGTGCGCCGTTGGCGCCTCCCGCCGCCAATATGGATCAGCGCAACCAGCAATTTGCGCCCCATGTGCTGGCGGTGCACACCGGCACCCCGATCAAATTCCCCAACAGCGACAACATCCGCCACCAGGTCTACTCGTTTTCGCCGGCGAAGCGCTTTGAGTTGCGCTTGTACGAGGGCACCCCCTCCGAGCCGGTGCTGTTCGATAAGCCCGGCGTGGTGGTATTGGGCTGCAACATCCATGACCGGATGCTCGGCTACGTCTTTGTCACCGACGATCCGCGTTTTGCCGTCAGCGATGCCCAAGGCAATGTGGTGCTGAACGATTTGCCAGTCGGCGAGTACCGCGTGACGCTTTGGCATCCTCGGCTCAAGGGGATGCAACCGATCGATGCCGGTTCTGTGAAACTTCCTGCGGCCGGCCTCAAGCAGAACTACACCCTGACGCTGGAGCCTTTACCTGAGCAGCCCGCAACCGCTCCGGCTTCGACTGCCTTCGGCGATACATTCAAGCGAGCGGCTCGTGAAACTGCGCAATAGTTTCCAGGCGCAAGTCGCAGCGGTGATGATCCTGTTGTCGCTGGGGGTGATCGCCGTGTTGTATTTCAGCGTCAATGCGGCGACCCGTTCTGCGGTGCGTAGCCAGTCCGAGGCGCAGTTGGACGTCGGTACGCGCGTCTTCGAGCGGCTGCTGGAAGTGCAGGGCCGACGCTTGGCCGATGGCGTGCAGTTATTGGCGGCCGACTTCGGCTTTCGCGAAGCGGTGGCCAGCCGGGATGCTGCAACCATCCGTTCAGTGCTGGTCAACCATGGCAAGCGCATCAATGCCAGCGACATGATTCTGCTGAGCATGGACGGCGAGGTGCTCGCCAGTACCCTCGACAACATGCCGGAAGGTTCATTGTTCCAGTACAATGGCGCGCTGCGCCTGGCACAACGTGCGCGCCAGGCCATGGTAATCGTACCGTTGCAGGGTAAACCGCATCTGTTGGTGGAAACGCCCGTACTCGCACCCCTGCCTGTTGCTAGGGTGGTGATGGGTTTCAGCATGGACAAGGCCTTTGCCAGTGAGTTGCGCTCACTCACCAACCTTGAGGTTTCGTTTCTTGCCGTTGATCAACAACGGCCTGGTGAGCTTGTCAGCACGCAACCAGACGTTCTGCGCGGGCCTGTCTCCAGCTTGATGCTCAACTCGTCCAACCGCAACAGCGCGGTACTGACGGAGCACCTGGATCGCAATTTCCTCAGTCAGTTTCTGTTGCTGGCTGACGGTTCGAGCGAATACGATGGGCAAGTAATAGCACTCTTGCAGAGTCCGCTGGACGTGGCCATGCAAGCGTTTGCTCCGCTGGACGAAAAAATCCTGGCGATTACCCTGGTCGCACTGATCGCCTCGTTGGTCGGCGCTTTGCTGTTGGCACGAGGTGTGTCGCGTCCGGTCAAGTCACTGGCCCTGGCGGCGGAGCGCATCGGTCAAGGCGATTACCAGACCCCCGTGGTATTGGAGCGGGAGGATGAACTCGGGGTGTTGGCCAAAGCCGTCAATTCGATGCAAAGCGGCATTGCCGAGCGGGAGCAGCAGCTGGCCCACAACGCCCTCCATGACCCCGTCACTGGCTTGCCCAACCGCGCATTGGCCATGGAGCGCCTGGGCAGTGCAATTGCCGCCAACCGGCCGATTGCCCTGATCTGCATGGGCATCCATAACCTGCGGGCCATCAACGAAACGGTCG
This sequence comes from Pseudomonas sp. Z1-12, assembly GCF_051132015.1. NCBI lineage: Bacteria > Pseudomonadati > Pseudomonadota > Gammaproteobacteria > Pseudomonadales > Pseudomonadaceae > Pseudomonas > Pseudomonas sp. Z1-12. Next base: position 4,021,600 of record NZ_CP071647.1, on the reverse strand, counting down.
ACCCCGAAACGGTCGACCGGCTGCTCCGTCAGACCGGCCAGCAAACCCAAGCCCTGTTGCACCCTGGCGACACCGTGGCGCATCTGATCGCCGAGGAGTTCCTGGTTCTGCTCGATGGGATGGACAGCGATGCGGCGGTCGCCTTGGCGGACAGGTTGCAGCAAGTATTGCTCAAGCCCCAGCACATCAACGGCCACGACCTGGCCCTGGACTGCAGGCTTGGAATAGCGGCCTTCCCGGCGGATGGGCAAAACGCGCAGACCCTGCTGGAACGCGCCTCCATCGCCATGAAAGACGCGGCGCAGATGCCAGGTCATCTACAGATTTATCAGCACGGGCGTGATTTGGCCCACCGCCGCCAGATCGCCCTGATTCGAGACTTGCGCCACGCGGCAAACAACGGTGAGCTGCTCCTTCATTACCAGCCCAAGATGGACATTCTGAAGAGTCATGTCCGCCAGGCTGAAGGCCTGTTGCGCTGGCAGCATCCGCAACTGGGCCCGATCTCTCCAGCCGAATTCATTCCCTTGGCAGAACGGACCGGAAGCATTCAGGCACTGACCCATTGGGTAATCAACGAGGGCATGCGCCAGCTCTCGGAGTGGAATGGGCGAGGGTTACGCTTGCAACTGTCATTGAATATATCCGCCGAAGACCTGATCAGCGACGATCTGCCTGTTCGGGTCGTGGCGTTGCTGCGCACGCATCGGCTGCCAGCCGAGCAGCTGGTATTTGAAGTCACCGAAAGCGCTGTCATGCGCGAGCCCGAGCGGGCCTTGAAGAATCTCCATCTGTTGCGCGATTGCGGCATCAGTCTGTCGGTGGATGACTTCGGTACCGGCTATTCGTCCTTGGCGCACCTCAAGCGACTGCCGGTGCAAGAGTTGAAAATCGACCAGTCGTTCGTCCGAGACCTGCATGACACCAGTGAAGATGCGGTAATTGTCCGCTCGACCATCGAAATGAGTCATAACCTGGGGCTCAAGGTCGTTGCCGAAGGCGTTGAATATGAACACAGCCTGAGGTTACTCGAACGTTGGCATTGCGATACCGCGCAGGGCTACCTGATCAGCCGTCCGCTGACCGCCGCGGCGTTCGAGGCCTGGGTGGCGTTGCCTTTGAATCTTCATTCTTCGCTGGTTCATTGAACATCATGACTTTACGTTTGTGGCTATCGATCGCCTGTTGCACAGGACTTGCCCTTCAGGTCGTTTCTGCCGACGACGGGCGTTTGATCGCGACCGGTGGCGCCGCCAGCCTGGAGGGTGCCGCCGGCGGCGGAATTACGCCGTGGGCAGTGCTGGCCGGTTACGGCGAAAAAAACGAGTGGGGGGCGACTGCGTTCGCGACCTCGGTCAATCTGCCGGATTATCGGCTGGATGTCGCCGGGCTGGCCGTGGCCTACGACAACCGGGTCGAGCTGTCTTTTGCCCGGCAGCGTTTCGACCTGGGTTCGCTGGTGAACAAGCTGAACCTGCCCGACGATAACCTCGGCCAAGACATCTTTGCCATGAAGGTGCGTTTGTTCGGTGACGTGATCTACGACGATTTGCCGCAGGTTTCCCTTGGTCTGGAGTACAAACACCAGAACAACTTCCTGATCCCGAGCCTGGTCGGCGCCAGGCGGGACAGCGACACCGAAGGCTATCTGGCTGCCAGTCGGTTATTCATGGGCGGGGCGTTTGGCTACAACCTGCTGCTCAATGGCAGCCTGCGCTACAGCCGTGCCAATGAGCTGGGGTTGCTCGGGTTCGGCGGTGACCGTCGCGATACTCGTAGCGTGCTGAAGGAGGGCTCCCTGGCGGTGCTGCTCAATCCGCGCTGGGCACTGGGCGTCGAGTATCGGCAGAAACCGGACAACCTGTCCTTTGCCGGGGAAAGTGACTGGGCTGATCTGTTCGTCGGTTACTTTCCCAATAAACATCTGTCGGTGGTGCTGGCCTACGCGCGGCTGGGCGAAATCGCGACGCTCGACCGCCAGAACGGCACATATCTTTCGGTGCAGGGGAGTTTTTGATGCGCATTGTCCTGCTGGTGCTGATCGGGCTGTTGAGCGCCTGCTCACAACCCTTGTCCAGGGACGACTCGCTCTATCAAGACCTCGGTGCACAGGCCGGGATCACCCGGATCGTCGAGGGCATGCTGCTGAATATCGCGCGTGATGAACGTATCGTAGAGCGCTTTCGCAAGATTGATATCGAGCGGCTGCGCGACAAGTTGATCGAGCAATTTTGCCTAGAAACCGGCGGCCCCTGCACCTACACCGGTGACAGCATGGCCGAGAGTCACAAAGGGCAGAACATCAGCCGCAGTGATTTTAATGCCTTGGTTGAAGACCTGATTGCTGCGATGGATGAACAGCGTGTTCCGGTGCCGGTGCAAAATCGGCTGATCGCGCGGCTGGTACCGATGCGCGGCGAGATTATCGAGAAGTGAGGGATTCGACCCGTGGTTTAAGCCAGCCCTGTCTCAGGCCTTCACTGGCTCAATCTCGCTGACTGGGTTATTTGTAAGTCCTGCCGGCTCATGGAATTGCGCTTGGGATTTGCCGGCACGCTTAGCTCCATATAACGCTTCATCGGCCTTACCCAACGCGTCAGCAAAGTCGCCCTCGGTCCACAGTGCACCCCCGATACTACAGCCCACTCTGATCACCTCGCCTGCAAGCGGGACCGGTTCTGCGAGCTTTGTAATGATGCGTTGAGCAGCGCTTTGCACGTTTGCCATTGATTCACCCGCCCTCAACCGCAGCAGCAGGACGAACTCGTCACCGCCGTGGCGTACCGCAATGTCACCGTCGCGCACGGTTGCTAAAAGACGTAGGCCAACTGCATGAAGCAGGGCATCACCAACGGCATGTCCAAAACGATCGTTCACTGGCTTGAAGCCATCCAGGTCCAGGCATAACACGCCAAAAGCAGGCTGCTGACCGAGCTCATTTTCTATATTCTTGACGTAGTTCTCCAACGCAGCGCGGTTGGGCAAACCTGTCACCGTATCGCGATAGGCTACCCCCTTGATGAGAGCCAATTGGCCCTTTTTTTGCGTCAGGCTTTCAACCAGGTGCCGAATGATCATGCTTAGCTTTTCTACTTCAATGCTGCCCTTCACCAGCGGAATGTCTGCATCGGCCCCTTCGGAGAGAAGCGTAGCAGCCTCAGCTATTCGATTTAGTGGTCCAGTAATGACACCGGCTACGAACCATCCAAGCACAGCAAAAGCGATGGATAACATGCCTCCCCAAAGAAGTATTTCGGCGCGGAGGCCATTTGCCTCAGCAAAGGCGACTTCTGCCGGCTGACGTGTCACAACGGTCCAGCCCAAACCAGGGTAGCCATCAAGTCCTGTGCTTTCAGCAGCTCCTACCACATAGGTTTTTCCATCCTGCCATTGGCTGACTGACCAGCGAGTTTCACTGTTGTGGTGAATGCCCGCCTCACTAGGTTTGCCGATCAGGTGTTTGGGGCCGAGCAGGACTATACCGTCTTTGCTGATGACCAGAAATTCCAAGCCGGGAAGGCTGTTCTTCAGAGGCTCGAACATGGTTCGACCTATTTCCGCAGCCCATTGCCAGGAAAGATGAGTGGCCAGTACGCCGATAAAGCTTCCGGCTTTATCCTGTACGGGCATGCTGATGTCGACGAACTTCATTGCTTCTCCCGAAGGGTTCGGCAAAAGCTTTGCGAGCATTACCGCTTCGTGTACGTCGCCGACAAACGTTTTGTCCTGCCCCTCCATGAACACAGGCCGATGCGCAATGCTGACGCCTTCAAGCAAACGGCCGGTTGAAGCAACGACAGTGCCTTGGGCGTCGGTGAGCCCGATCCATGAATAGCTCGGAAACTGGGTATTGAGGTGGTTGAGCAGCCTTCTTGCTTCGCCTATGTTCGTAGGGTCGCGCAGTGCCTCCAGTGCGCTCAGGACGCCGAGCTCCTTGGAGCGGCTGTGCATGTCACGATCGAGCCGGTCGATCATTGAGGCGGCATATTCAGCGAGCTGATGCCCTGTCTGTTCTTTATGCCTAGAAATCGCGGATGCGCCAATGACACTGCCAAAGATGCAAGTGAGTACCAGCACGGCGAGGGCGACAATAACCGCAATTTTCGCCCTCAGGCTCTGAAAGGGGAGGAGCTGCATGATAGGTTGATCCAGTAGATCAAACGCCTACGATCCCTGGCATTCTTGCATGGATTATCGGCCAGCATCGCCCTTGCTTTAGCTTCTACGTAATGGTGCTTCGCATGTATCCGAGACTTAAGAGCGCAGCGGCAAGATTGCTCAACCATCGTTCTTCGCCAAGAAGCCATCCAGGTCCAGGCATAACACGCCAAGACTGGCGGCTGGTCGGGTCCATTTTGTGTGTTCAGTCCACGCTGCTGGTGCCCCCTGTGTTGGAAATAGGCCATTAGCGCTTACCATTGAGCGTACACCGCTAGCTTTAAGGCGATCCATCTTCACTGACAGATTCAGGCGCCGTAAACGCTTGTCACCACATGAGGTAAATGAAATATCGACCGCCTCTTGGCCCTATCAGGTGTTCTGGAAGAACAAGGTTTATGCGTGACCATGTTCAGTTGTAGGGCTACTAGGAGGTTGCGCAGCTTTCGGTTGGAAGCTGCGTAGCAATTAGGTCCGCTGCAAAGGTCTTTGGCCGAAGCCATTTCGCTGGTTGACCATCAATGCTAATGCGTACCCAATTATTTGCTTTCCCTAGAGCTGAACCTTGTCTCCAAGCTTCGGCTTGGAGAACGATTTCCGCCAAGTTGATCACGGATTACTAAGCTCGTTTACGGTCACGTACGGATTGGCCGACTGGGCTGGTGGAAGCCTCCCGTCCAAACCTTCAGTCCTGGAACGCTTTATATCCTTTACTGTTGATGCTATCCCGCACTAAACCAGCTTGAGTGGGCAAACAGGTGACCGCGCTCGCGATGAGGGCAGGCAGATCGCTGAACGGATCGATACGCCGTACCGTCGTGAAATCGTAAACAACCCTGGGGGGCAGTGAGGGGAGAGGACAGCGCCTGGGCAGTTTTGAGTAAGACCGAGCAGCGCGAATTTTACGTTTTTTTTACGGAGGCTGTTCCCCGCCGCCGGGATACTAAGCGCGTTTCTGGCGCCCTGGCCCTTATTCATCTTGCGATGATAAGTCCCACGGAAGCCATGTACTTACTCCCGCCGTCAGAGAGAAGCCCCCCGTGAGTGAAACGGCGACCCTTGCACACGAAAACTCACCCTCCAGAACATCCGGCGTCGGCTTGGTCATTGCCGCCGTCGGCGTGGTCTATGGCGATATCGGCACCAGTCCTCTCTATACGCTGAAAGAGGTGTTTTCCGGTCACTACGGTATCCAAGCGAATCACGACGGGGTGCTGGGTATCCTGTCGCTGATTTTCTGGTCGCTGGTCTGGGTTGTCTCGATCAAATACGTGCTGTTCATTCTGAGGGCCGACAACCAGGGGGAAGGCGGCATCATGGCGTTGACGGCCCTGGCCCGTCGCGCGTCGGCACCTTATCCGAACATGAGCAGGATACTGGTGCTGCTAGGCCTGTTTGGCGCGGCCCTGTTCTACGGGGACAGCATGATTACCCCGGCTATTTCAGTGCTTTCGGCGGTTGAAGGGCTCCAGCTTGCCTTTGATGGCGTAGAGAAGTGGGTGGTGCCGCTGTCCGTCATCGTGTTGGTGGCGCTGTTCCTGATACAGAAACACGGCACGGCGCGGATCGGCACCCTATTCGGGCCGGTGATGGTGTTGTGGTTTGTCGTGTTGGGTGTCCTTGGGGTCTACGGTATCGTGCAGCGACCTGAAGTGCTCCAGGCGCTGAACCCGGTCTGGGCAATACGCTTCTTCGTTGTTCACCCAGGTGTCGGCGTGGCGATCCTGGGCGCAGTCGTACTGGCCTTGACCGGTGCGGAGGCGCTTTATGCGGACATGGGCCACTTCGGTCGCCGGCCGATCTCTCGTGCATGGTTCATGTTGGTGCTGCCGGGGTTGGCGCTCAACTATTTTGGCCAGGGTGCCCTGATCCTGGAAAACCCCGAGGCCGTTCGTAATCCTTTTTATCTGCTGGCACCGGGCTGGGCATTGCTGCCCATGGTCGCGTTGTCGACGCTGGCGACCATCATCGCCTCCCAGGCCGTGATCTCCGGTGCTTTTTCCCTGACGCGGCAGGCTATCCAGCTAGGGTATGTCCCGCGCATGTTCATCCAGCACACGTCCAGCCATGAACAGGGGCAAATCTACATCGGCACGGTCAACTGGGCACTCATGGTCGGTGTGGTGTTGCTGGTCATCGGCTTCGAGTCGTCCAGTGCTCTGGCTGCCGCTTATGGTGTTGCAGTCACCGGTACGATGCTGATTACGACGATTTTGGCATCGGCGGTCGTGCTCCTGCTTTGGAAAATACCACGCTGGCTGGCCATTCCGTTGCTGCTAGGTTTCTTGCTGGTAGACAGCCTGTATTTTGCCGCGAACGCGCCGAAGATCTTTCAAGGTGGCGCGTTCCCAGTGATTGCCGGCATCGGTCTGTTCATCTTGATGACGACCTGGAAGCGGGGCCGTAAGATCATCGTCGAGCGGCTGGATGAGACTGCGCTCCCTCTGCCTTTGTTTATTGCCAGCGTTCGTACGCAGCCACCCCATCGGGTGCAAGGTACCGCCGTTTTCCTCACCGCGCGGGCCGATGCCGTTCCGCACGCGCTCTTGCACAACCTGCTGCATAACCAAGTGCTTCATGAACAGGTGGTGTTGCTAACCGTGGTGTCTGAAGACAGCCCCCGGGTGGCCGCTGGCCGACGCTTTGAGGTCGAGGCCCATGGAGAAGGGTTCTTCCGCGTCAGCCTCCATTTTGGTTTCATGGAAGAACCTGACGTGCCGCTGGCATTGAGAGAATGCCATCTCAACGAGCTTGATTTCAGCCCCATGCGGACCACTTACTTTCTCAGCCGCGAGACGGTGATCCCAACCAAGCGCATTGGCATGGCTCGATGGCGCGAAAATCTGTTCGCGTTTCTGTTGAAGAACGCCAACAGCAATCTGAAGTATTTTAAATTGCCGTTGAACCGGGTGATAGAGCTTGGTACGCAGGTTGAGATGTAGGGGACCATATCCTGGGAGACGGGCGAATCAACAAATTTAAGCCAGGCGGGCAGGATCGGAATGCTCTTTTCAGCGCTTACTCGGACCACCAACCTTTTTCCACTTGGCCGTACTGTAAGCCACTGAACCAGCTTTCCAGCTGCACGTCAAAATTGGTGATCTGCGCGAGATTCTCCTGGAGTGGGTCTAAGAGGTCAGCCTGCTTGTGAGCCCAATCAATCCATCTCTGGGCCATTTCGGGATCTGCTAGAGAGGCAAATTTAAGGCTGTCTTCAACACTCTTTATGAACGCCCGTAAGCGCTCGGCGCGTTCCCAGCACTCCGTATGCTTAACGAGTGACCGCCTGAGACGACGCTGTGTTTCCAGATCCTTGTTCCCCCGCCAGTTGCCTCTCCCTGGGTAGCCCCAGGTACGGGGGAATCAGCCTCACTTTTGTCTTTTCCAGCATTTGTGTTCTGTTCATTGTGGGCCCGCCCAGCGGACCAAGTATCGGGACTGCCAAAATCCGAAGCTGAAGAGCCCCCAAAGCTAAAATCATCGCCCGATTTTCCACCGCCGCCGTTGAGCATTGTGTTTACTGGCAGCGCGCCCGCAAGCGCAGTTTTAACGGCTTAAAGTATGAGTTGCAAGGCAGTGTAGCTCGAACGCCTATCTTTTAGTTGTTGTTGTAATAGGTGCGTCACCTCCTCCTGTAAGGAGGAGGTGTGTTAATTGCTTTATTCAGTTTTCAAAGGTTAGGTCATGTAGCTTTATCGCCTCTTCTAGAGATGGCAGCCATTCACAGCGAGATAAAGGACTCTCCTCCATAAAAAGCTCCATTGTGTTTTTTAGAGCGTTTAATTGGTATTCATGCGTTAAAGGTTGGCGGAAGAATTCAACATTTTGAACGCAATGCTCGCCACTATTTAAATTTTCAAAGCAAAAATAAATAGCAAGAGTGTGTGAGTCTATGGTCTTCCATACTTCATGAGGCTTTAGCATGTTATCTCCATTAATCTGATGGGGTCCACTTGCCGCTAGCGACCCGGCCATTAGTATTTGCACGGGAGTTTTTAAATTGCGACACAGTATTGCCTCTGTTGTCAGTAATTACCACTCTATCCCCTTTGACGTGAACGTTGTGTCCCGTATCGTTGTCAACATAGTGTCGGCCTCCTTCAATAACTCTATTTTTGTCCCCCACTTGACGATGAGAATCCGTTTGAGCTTCTTGGGAGCGTTTGTTTCCATGATCAATGCGACCGTCAGTAATGGCAGAGTCATCCTTTGTATCTACCTCCTCGTTGTGAACCCGTCCGGTGGACCAAGTGTTGGGGTTGCCGATGTCTGAGCCTGAAGAGATCCCCCCTGAGTTGAAACTATCAGCCCCCGCTTGATTGCCGCTATTATTGGCTGAATTTAAAATTGCGGTCGCCGACAAAGCTGTATATAAAGCTATTAAGGGGGCGATGAGGAAAGCGTAATTACCATCCGGATCAACGTATTTATACGGGTTGTTATTCGCATAGGTGTAGCGATTGAAGCTATGGAGATTATCCTCTTGGAAGTCGACAGCATCCACCCCCATAAACCGTCCCAGCACCGGATCGTAATACCGGGCCCCCATGTACGACAAACCAGTGGCATCGTCATAGGCTTTGCCGTGGTAGCCGATCTTGTTACTGCTGCTGGGCGCCGAGCGATTCAGCTTGTCCCCATAAGGCTTGTAGTTCTCCTTCCACAGCAGATTGCCAGCGGCATCCGTGGCAGCCATCGGGCTGCCCGAAATGTCATTGTGAAAGTAGGTGATGGTGTCGGCGATGGTAACGGTGTTCAGCATTAGGGCCAGCAGACCTACGCCGAGTTTCTTGCCCAGCTTCTTCAGAGCATCCATGTGTCTCTCTCCTTTTTTCCAGCTCATGGGCTGACCCGCTGGGCGATGCGCTTGTCACCCAGATAGAGGTACTCGGTGAGCACGCCTGCATCCAGTTCGATCAACGGTTTGCCATTGGAATCGTGCATCTCGTAAACCTTACCGCTGGCCTTGGTCACGGCACTGCGGTGGTTAAGGCCGTCATAGCTGTATTCCACCTTTTTCGCAGGAACAGCGCAGTTGATGCAGGTGAGGTTGGGCACGTCATTGTAGGTATAGGTGTTGCCCAGGCTGCTGCTTACGTTGCCATAGGCGTCATAGCCGAAGGTGCTGGCTCGCAACCCACTCACACTGCTGAGACGGTTGCTGGTGTCATAGACGTAGGCGAGACTGGATTGCCCAAGGGTTTGCTTGGTGAGATTACCTCCACCGTCGTAGGTGATGCTGCCCTGGCCCCAGAAGCCGACAGCGCTGGTCAGGCGGTTGATGTTGTCGTAGCCCAGCGTGCGGTTGAAGCTGCTGTCAGCGGTGTCCTTGATTGTGGCCAGGTTGCCGACGCCATCATAGGTGTAGCTGCTGTTGAGGTAGACACCGGCAGTGGCTGTTTTTTGGGTGACGAAATTGGTCGGCCACAGGCGCGCATTCTGACCATAAGTAGATACGGTACCGTTGCTGTAGGTGACGCTTTGAATCAACCCGGACGGCCAATACTTTACGTTGGTAACGTAGCCCGAAACCGTGGTGGGTCGTCCCAGGGCATCGGGTGTGTAGCTCACCACACGACCGGACTGCGGGTAGGTGATGCTGCTCAACTGATCATTGCCGTTGTAGGCATATTTAGCAGTGAACACCTTGCCGTCCAATGCCAGACTTTCCTGGATCAGGTTACCTGCGGCGTCGTATGCAAAGCTGCGATTACCGCCGCTGGCATTGCTGGTCAGCAGTTTACTGTCCTTGTTGTAGGTGTTGGTGATCGCAGGTGTGGTGCCAGGATAGACGGTTGACTTAAGGCGATCGAGAGCGTCATAGGTGTACTTTGTGATGCCCGAAGCGCCCACTTTCTTGGTGATCATATTCCCTGCGATATCACGACCATAGGTGGTGATACCGGTTTCTGGGTTGGTGACACTGATCAGGTAATTGTGGGCGTCATAGCCGTAAGTGCGCTTTCGTCCGCCCTGTGTAACCGCTGTCATAAGACCGTTAGGGCTGCGTTCAATACTCACGTTAGCGGACGCTTCAGGCGCGGCAATGGCCATCAGCAACTGTTTGTCCGGATTACCGTAAGCGCGGTAGGTGTAGGTCGTGGTTTTACCTCGCTCATCCACGACCGACATATTGGCCGGACCATAGGTGCGAGATTGGAAGGTGCCATCGGCATTGGTCTGGCGAGTCAGGCGATTCAGGGCGTCATATTGATAGCGCGTACCGGTCGCCACGCCTGGGTTGGACTCAAACGTTTTTCGGCCCAAGCCGTCATAAGTGAAAGTTCTGGTGACACCGGCCAATGTGACACTGGCGGGGTGGCCGAACGGGCCGTATACCGTTTTCTCCACCAAAGCGCCGCGAGTAGCGGTTTTCGAGGTGGGGGTATAGGCAATGGTTTCGCGGCTGCCCACCGGTGGTGTAAACGACGTCTGGCGGTTCAGACCGTCATAAGTATAAGTAGTGGTTTTACCTTCACCGTTGGTTTCAGAGGTAATATTGCCCACATTGTCCACTACACGGGTAAGGGTAATACCTTCGGGGTGGGTTTCGGTTTGTGCAATGCCCCTTTTGTAGTTTGAGTAGGTATAAACCCTGCCGCCTGGGGTAGTCTTGCTGGCGATGTTGCCTTGAGCGTCATAGCTGAACTTCGTAGTCACCCCATCACGTGTTTCGGTCAGAACCTTGCCATTGGCGTCGAAGGTGCGGGTCATCGAAACGCCAGGAGATACCTCGCTCTTCAGGTGACCGATGATCCACTTGGCGGGGTCGTTGAAGTAACTAAGGGTCGTTGTGCGACTGCCTCCGTTGGGGCCTGCTTCTGTGCGAATTCCTGGGTTGCCATAGATGTCATAGTTAGAATATGTAGTTGTGTAGGTGGTTCCTCCGCGTGTCACAGTTCTCTTCTGTAAATCTGCCGCCCAAATGGCAGCGTCGTGGACGTGTCCTAAGTCGTTTATACGAGTGTAGGAGTTGGCAACAAGTCGAGGCTGCCAGGTATAGGTCTCTAAGGCGCCGTTTGGATAAGTTTTCTCCATCAGGCTACCAACCCGCCATGCGTTGTTTTGGTAGTTTGGGCGCGGGGCGGTGGTGGTAATTGAAAATCCAGGCCCCATATATTTATAAGTTGTGGTGCCCTCCGGTCCGGTTATCTTAGTAGTGTCGTAAGCTCCAGCGCCTCCGCGAGTATACCCATAGGCCCAAGTGTCTCCTGTTGAAAGCGTGCGCTTTTTGATACGCTCCCCTCGCACGAAAACTACTGAGCCGCCGAGCGGTGAATTCCAATTATAAAAGTCATACTCATAGGATATCTTGCCTCCTGACGGGAAGGTGAGGCCGACTAGTTTGCGGCTGGTTACTCCAGCTGTATCTAAAGGGATTGTGTTAGGCAGAGAACTAATGCCGGAGGCGACAAAACTTCCAGGAGCATAGTTGTAAGCCCATGAGGCACCGGTCGGAATTGTGACTTTAGAAAGAGTGCGAGAGTTAAGCGCGTCAGGCGTTAGGTAACTGTACGTCCAAGTTCTACCTGCATTATCAGTCATTGACAAAAGGCGGCCTGAGGCTGGGTCGTATGAGAAATTTACGCTTCTACCATCGCTGGAGGTTATGCTCGACAATAGCCTTGATGGCTTCTCGATTTCGGCGGATGTTGGAGTGTTGTAAACAGTAAGATAGGCATTAACGCTGGCTGTTGAAAGTGCAGAGAACGGGGCGCCGAAATCAATGTACTTATAAGTTAGTATATTCCCGGCTGGATTTTTTGCGGATTTTGCCGACATATAGCTTGATGAGTTTAACGGCGTGGTAAACATGGTATCAATTTCTATTGGCAAATAGTAGTGATCGTCCTTGTGTATACCGTGTTTTCCGATGCGCCGATCAGTGGTGATGTTTCCCATGTCATAGACTACTCCTTGCGGAGATGTGAGCTTTACGTTATTGGATATGCAGTCAACCTTCCAGCCGTTTTTTGTTTGTGCTTTATAATTATCAAGCATATATAAAGTTTGTGTTTCTCCATTCGGCATCTCCAAAGTGGTCATGTGTGGGGGGAAGTTCCAATTGGATGCTCTTCTGTTGGCACAAAGCTCCAGAAGTCCGCTTTCCATGTAGATAGGAGTGTTGCCTTGCATGTTATAGTGATGATCAAAAACTATACGTGGTGCAACATTTAAAGACCAGCCAGGCCCTAGGGCTGCCCATCGGTAGGAAAGTAAATGGGTGGAGGCTAATCCGGTTGAGGCGGAACGCATATCATAGTTTCGCCACACCTCAATATCGAGACCACCATTTCCAGGCAATGAGAGATCTTTATGACGTAGAACAAGGTTTCCTGACCAAGGGTCAACTCGATCAATTTCTCCATAGTCAATTTGATCCACCCGAAGTGGGCGAGTGTCGGTATCAACAGTAGAGCGCGCTTGTACAGTAAAGGGAAGCAGAGCATAAAAAAGTGTCAGTAGTAGGCTGACTCTGATTGATGGTGAAGTTCCACCTAAAGGGATATGATTGGCAATCTTAAATAATCGAAATTTCTTGAGAAGCACGTTGAGTTGGGAGGTGAGATGATATATCAAGAGTAACTCCATTCCATTGGTGGTGTAGGATGTTTTTTGGGGGGAGGCGATGTTATCAACTGTTATATGTTCGCGCCGATCTGAGGCTCCGGTTCAGCCTAGGGCTGAAAGGGCAATGTGCCACCAGTGATCATGGGAAATCAATAGGCCTTTTTAGTAGTCGGTGGGTGTTTATCTCGAATGTCGATTCGAAGCGTCTATGGCTGCCCTCGTCCTTGCGGCGAGCAGCGGCTTATGCTGGTTAAACGTAACCGTGAGGCTTGGAGAGCAGATATGAAGGAGGTGTAGATGGCCATGAGACCGTCACAATTTTTTGTGATCTTCATCGGAGGACGAAGACCCGCTTCTAAAAATTACGCTGTATTGGTCAAAAAGGTGTGGCTAGCCAATAAAACTCCGTTGCCGGCCACTACGGGTTGTTCTTCTCTCGAAAAACTGTTAGGTGCCTGGAGATGGTCGCCACTCCCTGATAAGGCTAGCGAATGACTCCTTAGCTCTGTTTCTTCTGAAGTGTGTTTTAGGGTAGATTTAACTTGTGAATGCCTAAGGTTGTAGGGCTTGTTTGTTTCACCGAAAATAATGGAAGACATTAGGTCGTCAAGCATGTTGGATCATGGGGGGAGGAGGGCCGAGTATCGGCAACAGGGAGCAGCCTTGATCCTCGTGCTGTGGGCTGTCGCGGTTCTTGGTTTATTGATGGCCGGTGTGTTGTCGAGCGTTCGTATTGAGAACCGCCAAAGCCATAACGAGTTACAACGAAGCAAGGCCCTGATCGCCGCTGAAAGCGGCATAGCGTTAGCCGTAAAAAATTTGCTGAACGACCCTGGTGCTTTCATCGCCGATGGAAGAGAGCATCGATACGATCTTGATGGGATTCGCCTGACATTCTCCGCTCGCAGCGAACATGGCAAGCTGGATCTGAATTTCTGTCAACTGGATCACTTTTCCAGCTTGCTTCGATTCATGGGGGCTACGCAACACGAGGCGGCCTCATTTTCAGAACTGCTGTCTCAGCGCCGAATCGAAGGAAAGCCATTAGGTCATTTGGAAGAGCTTTTAGACGTCACATCGATGAATGTCGATCTGTACCGGCGAATTCTGCCACTCGTTACTTTGTGGAGCGGCAGGGGGGTACCGGACGCTGCATTCGCCGCCGAGCCATTGCTTCAAGCACTGCAAAACAAGATTTTGCCAGGCGTCATGAGCAATGCGGGCTCCGTTATCAGTATTGAATCTTCTGCTGAACTGAGTAACGGCTTCAAGGCGGGCCTTGTTGCCACGATTTCGCTCAACCGTAGCGCAGACGGAAGCATGCTTTATAGCGTCTATCGCTGGCAGGAGCGCTAGGTAGGTATTCACATTTGGAATGGTAGTGAAGCTAGGGGCAAACTGATATCATTCGCGTTTTCTAACGTGTTTTCTCCTCGGGAAGCACCCATGTAATCCCTAGTTCAGTGGCGAAATGGATATCACCGCAAGCCTAATAGAGCGTCTGCTCCAGCAAGGAAGCTTAAGTGCTGATGGGTTAGAGCACCTGGTTCGTTTGCGCAGTTCCCAGCCCGAAACTCCTGTTCCAGACCTGCTTAGCCGGCTCGGACTGGTATCAGAAGGGAACCTTGCTGCTGCATGGTCCAGCTCGCTAGGTTGGCCGCGATATAGTGGGCAGCCTGTGACCGAGATTCCTGAGGGGCTCCCTGCGCTTCCACTGCGCTTTCTAAAACACTACGCAGTGGTCCCGGTTGGGTTCACCTCGGACAACGCTCTAGAAATTGTTAGCTCAAGGCCATTGAATGACTATCCATTCAAGGCCATTGAGTACGCGACGGGATTGAGTGTTAGACCGCTGGTGGGCTTGCAAACCGAGGTCGAGCATTTGATCGAGCATCTATATGGGCAGGGTCGAACGGCAATGGGGTCGTTGACTGACCAGTTTGATCATACGGCGCAACTTGACGACATCGATCATCTCAAAGATCTGGCGTCTGAGGCGCCGGTAATTAAGCTGGTGAACCTGATTCTCCAGCGAGCCGTCGAGATGTTCGCCTCTGACGTACATATCGAACCCTTCGAGAATCGTTTGAATGTCCGCTATCGCGTTGACGGTTTATTGCGAGAGTCCGAATCACCTCCGGTCAGTTCCGCAGCGGCGGTCATTTCCCGCATCAAAATCATGGCCAAGCTGGACATCGCCGAGCGGCGTTTACCACAGGACGGTCGAATCGCTTTTAGGGTTCAAGGACGACAACTCGATTTGCGTGTGTCGACTCTGCCAACCAGTTTTGGTGAGTCGGTGGTCATGCGTCTGTTGGACCGGCAAACCATAGCGTTCGAATTCACAAAATTGGGGTTTGATGGCGAGCGCCTTAACCGGTTTCTCGAGGTGCTGCAGCGTCCGCACGGAATCTTGTTGGTCACGGGCCCTACCGGGTCAGGCAAAACTACAACCCTTTATGCTGCGATTTCTCGACTCAATACGGCCGAACGCAAGATCATTACAGTTGAAGACCCCGTGGAGTATCAACTCGAGGGGATCAATCAAATGCAGGTTAAACCGGCAATCGGTTTGGATTTTGCCGGAGCGCTACGCTCCATCGTTCGTCAGGATCCTGATGTGATCATGATTGGCGAAATCCGCGATTTGGAAACTTGCCGTATCGCGATTCAGTCGGCGCTCACCGGGCACTTGGTTCTGTCGACCCTACATACCAACAGTGCCTGTGCCAGTCTGGCTAGGTTGCTGGATATGGGCGTAGAGAGTTACATGTTGGCCTCCACTATCAATGGAGTTTTGGCTCAACGCCTGGTGCGCAGGCTTGATCCGGCTCAGCTTGAGGCCTTTGACGCGCCTGCTGCCGTGATCGCTGAGCACAAACTTGATCAATACACCAACGAGCGCCCAGTCCGGCTGTATCGGCCCAGGTCGGGCGCATCGAATGGTGGGTATCAAGGGCGTGTGGCTATTACTGAATTGCTGGTCATGTCCGACGAGATTCGTACGCTGCTGATGGATAAAGCCGACAGCACTACTGTCGAGCAGGCTGCGCGCAGGGGCGGTCTGCGCACTCTCTATGAAGACGGTCTGCGCCTTGCTTTGGCTGGTGTCACCAGTTTGGAAGAAGTCTTGCGAGTTACGCGGGACGACGGGGCGGTTGTGCCATGACCCTATTTCGCTACCGGGTGTTGGATCGTGACGGCCAGAGCACACGTGGTCAAATGCAGGCGAAGACCATTGAGCAAGCAATCAGCAAATTGCAAGAAGCAGGATTGCTGATCGTGGACATTCGTCCCGCAGTGACGACATTTTTGTCAGGTGGGCTCTTCCAAAAAAAACAGATTCCTGGTGTCGAAATTGTTCGATTCACGCAGCAACTCGCGACACTCCTTGATGCTGGACAGCCTTTAGAAGGTGCTCTGGCACTCCTGGCACGCCAATCAGATAAACGACCCGTTGGCGAACTGATCAGTCGATTACGGGAACAGGTAAAAGGTGGGAGCCTGTTGTCGGCAGCGATGGAGGAAGAAAACGGTACGTTTTCGAATTTTTATCTTAGCCTGATCCGAGCGGGTGAAGCGGCTGGTATGTTGGCTCAAACGCTGGTGCAGTTGTCACATTACCTGGAAAGAACTCAAACCCGAAACCGTGAGTTGGTCAGTGCTTTAATTTATCCGGCTTTCTTAATAGTCGGTGTAGTGGGCTCACTGGCGCTTTTGATGGTGTACGTTGTTCCGCAGTTTGTGCCAATTTTTAGAGACCTAAACATTACACTTCCGCTGCTCACCGAGTTAATTCTTGTATCGGGTGAGTTTCTCATGCAGTGGGGGCTCTATCTGACATTGCTGGCGGTGATCGGTGCGTGGTGGTTCAGCCGGCACTTGCGTGACCCAATTCGACGCTTACCTCTAGATGCACGTCTGCTGCGAATGAAGGTTTGGGGACCGTTACTGCAGGGCATTGAGACGGCACGCTTTGCGTTGACTCTGGGCACGCTTTTGGAAAGAAAAGTTTCGTTGCTCTCAGGGATGAGCATCACCCGGCAAGTCGTTAGCAATCTTGCTATTCAAGGTGCTTTGGAGCGAGCAACCCTTCTGACTAAAGAAGGTTGTTCATTGTCTACGGCCTTGGAGCAGACAAAAGTTTTCCCCGAGTTGGTCGTGCAGATGATTCGAGTGGGGGAGCAGGCCGGGCAATTGAGCGAGATGTTGCTAAAGTTGGCTGATATTTATGATAAAGAAACGCAAAGTACTTTGAAGCGCTTTATGGCCGCGCTGGTTCCCGTTTTGACATTGATTATGACGCTCTTGGTTGCCATCGTCATGTTGGCGATCATGCTGCCGCTGATGAGTTTGACTAGCAATATCTAAGGAAAGAGAAAACAAAATGCGTCAGATCTATCGTATGAAAAGTTTTAGCAACCGTAATAAAGGTTTCACCCTGCTGGAAATGCTCGCCGTCATCGTGCTGTTAGGTATTGTTGCGACTCTTGTCGTGCGCCAGATCGGTGGTGGCGTCGACAAGGGTAAATACGGGGCTGGCAAGGCGCAGTTGGCCAGCTTGAGTATGAAGATCGAAAATTACGCCATGGATGTAGGGAGCGCCCCGGCCAGGTTGGAGGATTTGGTAGTTAAGCCCGCAAATGCTCAGTCCTGGCAAGGACCGTACGCAAAAAAAAGTGACCTACTTGATCCGTTCGGTCATGCATTCGATTACCTAAACCCGGGTGAGCATGGAAGCTTTGACTTGGTGTTCCGGGGGCGCGATGGGAGGCCTGGTGGAACGGGGCCGGATCTGGATTTGGGGAGCTGGGAATAATTGCGCCAGAGCGGTTTCACTCTCCTCGAGATGTTGGCGGTTCTAGTACTGATCAGTATTGCGTTTATGCTACTGGCGTCGGGGATTACACGTGGCCTGGCTCATGCGCGCGAGCGCCAGAGCGTCAATGAGTTGTTGCAGAGTTTACGGCAAGCGCGAACGCAAGCGATAGTTGAAGGGCGTCCTATGTCCCTGCTATTTGACCTGGATAGCACCTGTTATCGCGTCGAGCAGTTTCCACCCCGTTGTTTGAGTGCCGGTACACAATTACGAATAGAAACAGCTGAGGGGCTGGGCAAAGACGTTACGTTGATTTTTTATCCGGACGGCAGCTCAAGCGGCGGCAACCTCAGCTTGAAAAATGAGTCCCGTGAAGCACGTATCGATGTGGGTTGGCTTACTGGCAACGTCAGCCTTGTCGAGCGTGTTCAATGAGGCGTGCTTATAACCCCCAGTCCGGCTTCACCCTTATAGAAATACTGGCAGCGACAGCCCTATTGGCTGTGGCCCTTGGCATTTTCATGAGTAGCATGGGGCAGTCCATGCAGCTGTACACGAAGGACGAGTTAAAAACGCGGATGGGGTTATTGGCCCGATCTTTGATCGTAGACAGGGCCTCCGGCCGACTGGAACCTGGTGTCACCACTGGTCAACAAAGTGGGATTGACTGGCGGCTTGAGTGTACGGAAGGAGAGGTGCTATCGGGCGTTCAGTTGTTCCAGTTAAAACTGATTTTACGTCACGCGGACACTATTGAGAGCTTCAGTACGTTGCGTGTTCAGCCCTTGAATCAAGGGCGATATCCGTGAGGCGAATGAGCGGCTTCACCCTCCTTGAAGTGATGGTGGCGATCAGTCTCCTAGGCATTTTGTTGATGTTAGTGAGCGGAAGTCTTTTGGCCACCAATCGAACCGTCCAAGGTACCGAGTGCTATGCCGTGAGGCTTGACGAGGTGAGAGCGGCTCAACGATTTTTACGTCAGGCATTGCAAGAAACAAGACCTATCGCCTTACCTGAAAAACGTACTCCACAACATCTGTTTGAGGGGGATCCTCAGAGATTACGGTTTTTTGCACCAGTACCATCGGGTGTTGGTGGCAAGTTGAAAATTCACCAACTTGAGTCGTTCAAAACGGAAACAGGTGATTTACAGCTGCGTATTAAGTTTTTCGAATCTGATGGCGTGCAGCCTTGGGGAGGCCCTCAAGTGTTGATGGGTAAGTTGCGTAAGGTCCACTTCAGTTACCGCGGGCTCGATGAAAAAAATTTCAGCACTGGATGGTTGGCGCAATGGCCGTGGCCAGAACGCTTACCACAATTTATCCGAGTCGAGCTTGACGCCGATGGACCAGTGCAATGGCCGTTGATGAGCGTTGCGGTGCGTACAAACCAGCAGTTGGGAGCGGCTCTGTGAAAGGAGAAATGATGTTATTTAGCTCACTTCGCTATCACCTGCGTGAACGTTGGGAAGGGTCGCCTATACCAGCATTTTTTAAGTGGTGGTTCAATGAACTCCTGGCATGCGTGCCATCCACCTGGCGCCATCGGTTGAGCGACCGGAATTTAACTCCGATCGTTCACTGGCCATTAAAAACCCCCTTGGATCATGAGACCGATAGAGCGGTTGTCTTGCTGCTGGCTGCCGATCAAGTTTTGTTGTGCCAACTGCAGTTGCCCCTTCAGAGTGCTCGCAATCTCAAGTCAGTACTGACCTTCGAACTAGATAAATACACGCCTTTCAAGGCAGAGCAGATCTACTTTGATGCACGGACCCGTGCATCTGAAAACCAGGCTCTACTGCAGATATCTCTGGTGCTTATTGAGCGCAGCCGTCTGGATGTGGCGGTACAGTCGGTCGAAGCACAGGGGGCGCGAGTGGTTAGTGTGGATGCAATGGATGAGACGGGGCGCCCGTATGGGGTCGACCTGCTGCCAAGGCAACATCGCGACATTCGGGCGACGCGTTTACGGTATACCAAATATGCTCTCAGTGCGGGCATTGGGTTTCTGGTCCTGTTACTCATGATGACCTGGGTTGGCAATTGCGAAAAAGAGCTCATTGAGATGCGAGAGCAGGTAGTTTCGCTTCGGACTCGAGCAATGGAAGTTGACAGGATGCGCAAGCAGTTGCAGGAGCGCACAGAAATAGAAAAAGCCTTAGTTCTGCAAGATAAGCAAAAGCAAACAAGCGTTGCTTTTCTCAATGAGCTTACCAACTGTGTACCTACAGATACCTGGCTAGAGCAACTAGAGATGCACCTTGACGGAAGTGTCACTCTCAGCGGGCTGAGCCGTCAGTCAAACTTGTTACCCGCTGAGCTTATGCGTTGTGCAGGCCTTGAGAAAGCAACCTTTCAGGGCGGAATTCAACCCGATCGTGAAAGTGGCCTGGAGCGTTTCAATATTGTGGCTCATCGTCGGAAA
This sequence comes from Pseudomonas sp. Z1-12, assembly GCF_051132015.1. NCBI lineage: Bacteria > Pseudomonadati > Pseudomonadota > Gammaproteobacteria > Pseudomonadales > Pseudomonadaceae > Pseudomonas > Pseudomonas sp. Z1-12. Next base: position 4,001,628 of record NZ_CP071647.1, on the reverse strand, counting down.
GCGGGAGTGTAACGCGTGTACAAGACTCGGCGCGCACAGCGATTCTACGCGATCGCCCTAGTGGTCTTGATGGGCACTTTTTTGTATTGGGCACTCCTGCATTGGTGGTTCATCGCGCCGCTACAGCAGATGGCTGAGGAAACGGAAATTCTGCAGGTGTCGTATCAGCGGTTTTCGACGCTGGAAGCACAGCGTGGATTTATCCAGGCTGAACTTGAATCGGTAACCCGACGCCCTCTCCCTAGCGAAGGGTTGTTAACAGCAGATGAGCCTGAAGTCGCGACTGCTCAACTCATGCAACTGGTTTCGGAGCGGCTATCACTTGAGCCAGCAACAGGGATCGCTTGTACCGTACTGAGTCGTAGCCCTCAAACAGCGACCCCGAATGGGCAGCTTCTACAGATCAAGGTCAACGTCGATATGGAATGCGGCATCGAGTCGTTGGCGGGTACCCTCCATAGACTCGAGAGTGAACAGCCCTATTTAGTCGTGGACACGCTTAGCATTCAACGTGCACCCAATTCAACGGAGGCTCAGGATCAGCAGGGTCGTCTAGCGGTGAAAATGCAGGTGAGCGGACTCCTGAGCGCTATGCAGGTTGCTGGACATGAATGAGCGCCTGTATATCTACAGAACGCTGCTGCCCTTGGCTGGCGTTGCAACCACATTACTGGTCCTCTGGATCGTAATGCTTAACGGTGCGGGGGCGACAGTAGAGTGGCGATCTCACGTTACCGTGTCTGCGAAGTTTCCAACGATGGCTGATCAGCCTGAAGTCACGACCTATCGATCCCAACCGACTCTGCAAGAATATCTTCAGGTTTGGTCTGCACCACTGTTTAACTTCGAACGCCAACCCGACGCTACAAACGCCGCGCAACTGATTGAGGCGCCCGCGCCTGCACTGGATAACGTGATACTCACCGGTGTGGTGATCGCCCAGGAGCTGAAGGTTGCATTGCTCAGAGTAAATAACGAAGCGCTTGCGGTGAGAGAAGGGCAATCTCTTCCCAATGGTTGGCTGGTCGAGCGCGTGAGCGAACGGCGGATCGAGTTAGTACATGGACAAACCCGGCAGAGCCTGGAGATCGAAAGTCCCAGGTTACCGATGACTCTCCCCTGAACTCATTATTACTAGTTTTATCAAGGATTTAATTTCGTGGTCAATCGTTTGGCTCTTTCCTGTGTGGCAACGATATTGCTGCAAGGCTGTATTAACCCAGCTACTCAACAAGATGATCGCCTTCTTCACGAAGGTCTCGCCGGAACCGAGGCTGACAATTCATTGGTCAGACCGCTGGGCAAGGTTGCTCCAACCGACAATGCACAGGTTTCCCCGCAGCCTCCGAGGCAGCAGATTATTCGCGGAAACCAACACTTTGTTAGCAAAGTAGCCGCCCGCCCAGAGCGTAAGCCTGAAGAACGTCAGAGCAAGGTAACGTTCAACTTCACCAATCAACCTATTGCTGCTGTGATCAACACCATCCTTGGGGATTTGCTAAATGAGGACTTCAGCATCTCCCAAGGGGTTAGCGGTGATGTTTCATTTTCGACAGCAAAACCTGTAGACAAAGATCAAGCGTTATCGATCCTTGAAACACTGCTGTCTTGGACCAATAACGCGCTGGTACGACAAGGAAATCGTTACTTAGTGGTTCCCGCCAATCAGGCGGTGGCTGGGCAACTGACACCACAATACCGTATGCCAGCTCCAAGCATTGGGTTGAGTGCCAAGTTATTCACCCTTGACTACATCTCTGCCGTGGAAATGCAAAAGCTGCTCAAGCCATTCGCTCGGGAAAATTCATTTCTCCTGATGGATTCTGCTCGCAATATTTTAGTCATGGCCGGTACGGCCGATGAGCTGAATAATTACCAAGACACAATTGATACCTTCGACCTTAACTGGCTCAAAGGAATGTCCATTGGAGTCTACGGTTTGCAGCGCGCCAATGTTGCCGAGCTGATACCTGAGTTGAACCAACTTTTTGGCCCGCGCAGCGGCACGCCCTTGGCTGGGATGGTGCGTTTTCTGCCCATTGAGCGGACCAATGCGATTGTCGCTATTTCCTCTCAGCCGGAGTATCTGGACGAGGTCGGTCGCTGGATCGATACAATCGATCAGGGCGGGGGATATGAGCCCCAAATGTATGTATACGACGTGCGTAATATGAAAGCCACTGATTTGGCCCACTATCTGCGGCAGATCTACGTCAGCAACGCGGTAGAACATAAAGAGCGTGCTCAGGTGGCACCAGGGTTACGCACGATTACTCTTTCATCGAATAAAAATACGGGACGCCTTGGTAGTTTGTCTTCCGCACCTACGAATAGCGATGAACTAGAGCCGAGAGCAGAGTCTTTGGAGTCTGAGGACTTGCAGGAGCAACAGGGTGAAGAGACGCTTGAAGGTAACTCCGCGGTCGTAGGTAAGGCCGAAGACCCTGTACGCATTACGGCGCAAAAGAGTAGTAATCAACTGTTAATACGCTGCCGCCCGACTCAGTGGCAGGAGATCCAGGCAGCGATCCGGAGATTGGATAATCCTCCTTTGCAAGTACAAATTGAGACGAGGATTCTTGAAGTCAGTCTTACTGATGGTATGAATCTAGGCGTGCAGTGGTATCTAGGCCGGTTAGCCGGTAAGTCAGGAACTCCTGGAGTTCAGAATGCCTCAGGCAGTCAAGGAGCTCTGGGGGCAGGCGGCGCTGCACTTAAAGCCACGGATACGCTTTTCTACTCTTTTGTCAGTGATAATCTGCAAGTTGCACTGCACGCTTTGGAGATCAACGGAAATACCCGTGTGCTTTCGGCTCCATCTTTAGTGGTAATGAATAATCAGAATGCGCAGATCCAAGTTGGGGATAATATTCCAATCAACCAAACTACAATAAACTTGGATAATACGTCAGTTAGTACTAGCAGTGTTCAATACATACAGACAGGCGTCATTCTTGACGTCGTGCCTCGGATAAATCCTGGTGGCTTGGTATACATGGATATTCAACAGCAGGTTAGCGATGCTAGCAAGATCGTAGATAGTAACGGTAATCCAAGTATTTCCACTCGTTCCGTATCCACTCAGGTTGCTGTGCAGAGCGGGCAAACAGTTTTGCTTGGAGGGCTTATCAAGCAGGACGAATCTCGGCAGGACAGTCGCGTGCCGTATTTGGGGACCATACCGGGACTCGGCTGGTTGTTCAGCGATAAGCAGAGCAGCCATGGCCGAACTGAATTGATCGTATTAATTACACCGAAAGTCATATCGGATAGTAACGCGGCGAGGGGGGTGACTACTGAATATCGTCAAAAAATGCAGCTTATTCAACCGTTCTAAAAATCAGGTGCTTTAATTAAGCACTGCACGGGAATTAATAGTATTTGCATTGACACAAACTAAGGATTGAAATGAGTGCGCTAATGAGCAATGTCAGATTCGGGCTTCGGGAATTACCAGAGCATGAATGTAAGCCGCATTCGGGGATCAATGCTTGCAATGATGTTCGCTGCAATAAAGTCATGTCTTCTTTTTTTGCGTGCATCGGCCTCACTACGTGGTTATTCGCCTCCCAAGCCGATGCAGAGGATTTCTTATCCACCCCAAACGCAGAACTCAATCCAATACCCTCGGATATAGTCAATGCGGAGCAGATAGAAAATATTGATCCTTGGACTGGGAATTTGCAAATTCGCCATAAGGATTTGGAACTTGCAGGTAACGGCGGGTTGGATATCAAGGTGTGGCGAACGTATGACATGAGTTCAGCATCAGGAAAGCTTTTATCTACTCATAATCAATCATATAGATGGGCGGCCCTCGGGCCTGGCTGGACGTTAAGCGCCGCACCGAAAATTAGCGTCCATAGTCGCTTTAGTGTCACTAGACAAAAAAATGCCCCCGAAACTATTTATTATTATAAATCGGCCCTGTTGCAAGTTTGCAGTGGTGAAGCCACCAATTCGTTTGAGCCAACCCAGCTCATGTTGGAAATGCCCGGCGGGGGAAGTGAAAGGCTTTACAGAACAGGTGGCTATAGAGCGTTAACAAAGTCTGGATGGAAACTAGATTGCCTAAGCAATAAAGTAACGCTGAACGATCCGGAGGGGGTTGTTTATGATTTCGGTTCTATCGCTGAGAGGCAAGTAGGAAGGGTTTATATATCTGAAGGTGACCAGGCCGCAGACTCTGGAGATTATTTGACGCCGCTTCCAGGCAGGACAGAAATTTATATGCTCGCAAAAAGTGCGAGGTCGCCGAACGGAAATTTACTTACCTTTCACTATCAGAGTTTTGGCGGTGCGATTCCTCTTTGGATAATGCCTGCTAGAATACCCCCGTATAACGCCAAGCCATCGTTTATAAGTGGTAATAATTCGGCAAGTATAGAGAGTCCTTCGCAACTACTAACTGCTATTACTTCTAGTGATGGGCGGCAGGTTAACTTTGTTTATGCAAAAGATACAGGGCGCCTAGTCTCAATGAGCGCAAATAACAGAACGTGGACGTACTCGTATCTTACCCCCGACGCTATGAACTCACGGGTTCTCTCCAAGGTCATCTTGCCAGATGGGAGTGTCTGGTCCTACGCTTATGCTCCAGGCGCTTACCTGACAGTTCCAGGGCCGATGCCAAATCCGGACGATACAATAAAGCCGTTGAATGTGAACTCCATTACTAGTAGAAAGCTGGTAGGGATAACCTACCCCGCAGGAGGTGCATCGAAGTACGAATATAGTTTCTCCAACTTGAAGACTAGGTACAAAAACCCGTGGGGAAGCGTAGATTATTATGTGGGTGTCGAGCGCATCGGTAAAAAGACTCTCTCCACTGGTCATCAATGGATATATACCTATGCCCGTGGCAGCAGCGGTATACATGACTCTACTCAAGTCGCCGGCCCAGATGGGGTTACAAGTTATAAATTCTTTGGTCCAAGCTTCAGTCTAACGGATAATGTATGGCGTGTTGGTAGGGTTGCCGAAATAGTATATCCTGGGGGTAGTTCAGAAATTTATAGCTGGGAGCCTAGGGTTTTTTTGAGTGTTGCGACCGAACTAGAAGAACTAGGCAGATTTAAAGATTCTAAAACATGGGCTGCAGATTTGTCGAAAAGGACTATTATTCGAAATGGTGCTGCCTATACCACACAACTATCAAATTATGATAGCTATGGTAAACCAGGTGTCCGTACAGAAATAGGTCCCAACGGAGGCAGTCGCACAACGACCCTTAGTTACTTCAACGACCCCGCCAAGTGGATCATCGGTCACCTGAAGAGCGAGGTATCTCCTGGCGTTTCGATGACCCGCACCTTCGACGCCAATGGCAAGGTTCTGACCGAAACACGTGATGGGGTGACTACGAAGTTCAGCTATGACGCTCAAGGCAACATCGCCAGCAAGACTACCCCAGGCGGCAGGGTTTATACCTACTCAAACTACAAAAGGGGCATTGCACAAACCGAAACCCACCCCGAAGGTATTACCCTTACCCGTGTAGTGGACAATGTGGGCAATATTACCTCTGAAACCAACGGTGAAGGTAAAACCACTACTTATACTTATGACGGTCTGAACCGCCAGACGTCGTTTACACCACCGGTGGGCAGCCGCGAAACCATTGCCTATACCCCCACCTCGAAAACCGCTACTCGCGGCGCTTTGGTGGAGAAAACGGTATACGGCCCGTTCGGCCACCCCGCCAGTGTCACATTGGCCGGTGTCACCAGAACTTTCACTTATGACGGCTTGGGCCGAAAAACGTTTGAGTCCAACCCAGGCGTGGCGACCGGTACGCGCTATCAATATGACGCCCTGAATCGCCTGACTCGCCAGACCAATGCCGATGGCACCTTCCAATCTCGCACCTATGGTCCGGCCAATATGTCGGTCGTGGATGAGCGAGGTAAAACCACGACCTACACCTACCGCGCTTACGGTAATCCGGACAAACAGTTGCTGATGGCCATTGCCGCGCCTGAAGCGTCCGCTAACGTGAGTATTGAACGCAGCCCTAACGGTCTTATGACAGCGGTTACACAGGGCGGACGAAAGCGCACTTACGGCTATGACGCCCACAATTACCTGATCAGTGTCACCAACCCAGAAACCGGTATCACCACCTATGGTCGTGATATCGCAGGGAATATGATCACCAAGAAAGTGGGCGCTTCGGGCATCACAAAGTACACCTATGACGCTCTCGATCGCCTTAAGTCAACCGTCTATCCTGGCACCACACCTGCGATCACCAACACCTACAACAAGGACAGTAAACTGCTGACCAGCAATGCCAGCGGCGGTAATCGCAGCTTTGCATACGACGCCGCAGGTAACCTGATCCAGGAAAGTCTGGCATTGGACGGCAAGGTGTTCACTGCTAAATATGCCTACAACGGCAATGATCAGTTGAGCAGCATCACCTACCCGCAGTCCGGTCGTGTGGTGAGCTACACACCCGATGCCCTGGGACGACCCACCACGGTTTCGGGCTACGTTACCAACGTAAAGTATTGGCCGTCCGGGTTGATTCAAAGCGTCACCTACAGCAACGGTACCGTATCTACTTATGGTCAGAATGCGCGCCTGTGGCCGACCAATTTCGTCACCCAAAAAACAGCCACTGCCGGTGTCTACCTCAACAGCAGCTACACCTATGATGGCGTCGGCAACCTGGCCACAATCAAGGACACCGCTGACAGCAGCTTCAACCGCACGCTGGGCTACGACAACATCAACCGCCTGACCAGCGCTGTCGGCTTCTGGGGCCAGGGCAGCATCACCTACGACGGTGGAGGTAATCTCACCAAGCAAACCCTTGGGCAATCCAGTCTCGCCTACGTCTATGACACCAGCAACCGTCTCAGCAGTGTGAGTGGGTTGCGAGCCAGCACCTTCGGCTATGACGCCTATGGCAACGTAAGCAGCAGCCTGGGCAACACCTATACCTACAATGACGTGCCCAACCTCACCTGCATCAACTGCGCTGTTCCTGCGAAAAAGGTGGAATACAGCTATGACGGCCTTAACCACCGCAGTGCCGTGACCAAGGCCAGCGGTAAGGTTTACGAGATGCACGATTCCAATGGCAAACCGTTGATCGAACTGGATGCAGGCGTGCTCACCGAGTACCTCTATCTGGGTGACAAGCGCATCGCCCAGCGGGTCAGCCCATGAGCTGGAAAAAAGGAGAGAGACACATGGATGCTCTGAAGAAGCTGGGCAAGAAACTCGGCGTAGGTCTGCTGGCCCTAATGCTGAACACCGTTACCATCGCCGACACCATCACCTACTTTCACAATGACATTTCGGGCAGCCCGATGGCTGCCACGGATGCCGCTGGCAATCTGCTGTGGAAGGAGAACTACAAGCCTTATGGGGACAAGCTGAATCGCTCGGCGCCCAGCAGCAGTAACAAGATCGGCTACCACGGCAAAGCCTATGACGATGCCACTGGTTTGTCGTACATGGGGGCCCGGTATTACGATCCGGTGCTGGGACGGTTTATGGGGATCGACCCGGTCGATTTTCAGACAGACAACCTGCACAGTTTTAACCGCTACGCCTATACCAATAACAACCCTTACAAATATGTAGACCCTGACGGACGTTTTGCGTTTCTGGTGGTTCCAGCTTTTTACGCGCTGACTGCGCTTGCGGGCGCACTGACCGTGAACACAATGCTCAACGGCGGCGGTGGACAATCGGGCGATGATTTTAGCTTTGGAGGCTCGCCGGGATCGGCGACGCAAATATCAGATGTTTCAACCTCCACGACCTACAATAGTGAAAGTACCAAAGGAGACCGCGAAGGAAGCGGCTTCCCCGACCGTGAATTGCCGCGAGACCGAAATGGCAATCCTGTTCGAGATCCTGAAGCTGAAGGAGCGCATACTCAACTTGGTCAAAAGGAAGGTCGTCGTGGGAAATACGATCAAGGACGGGAATGGGATGCCAATGGGCGCCCAGTTAAGGACATTGACTTTACGGACCACGGACGACCAAAGAACCACACGAATCCTCATGAGCATCCTTATTTACCCAATCCAACGGGTGGCACGCTTCAGCATGGCCCTGCACGACCATTGCAAAACTAAGTTGAGGATATAGATATGCTTGAAGTGCCGATGTATCGAGTGAATCAGACTCGCGTTCAACTGGCGGGCCTGCTATCTAAGGTGCCAGTGAATAACTGGGTTTGGAGTATTATCGAATTTGATGGCGTTGGCCAAATGCCGTTCAATGATTCGGTTCTTGAGTTTCAGAAGAGATTGCGTGAACAGCCTCACGGCTTAGTTCTGACGTGGAGCGAAATTTCAAGTTTTGCAGAAGCAGTCGAGTATACGATTGATTGCTTAATCGTTGCCGTATCGAGTGTTGAGCAGCTGGAGGTCAATAAACTACTAGCCGATGACTTCCAGGGGTGTGAAATTGCCCTTCGTGCCATTGATAGCACAGAGTGGATTATATTTTCTTCAAATCAAGAACTCTTAGATGAGTTGGAAGTAGTCGCACGATACACCTAGGCTATTGACTATTGTATTCTGTCGTTAAGCCCTTGTACCGATCCGGATATTGGTACCATTTGTGCGTGTGTAGAGTCAGTATCGCATACAACGTGCTGACTCTACTCGGAAGCGTAAAGGCCCCGCCCGACTTGAAGTCGATACGATGATCCTCATCCCAATGAGGCCGGCGTTGGGAGCGGACACCATACGCATAATTGGGATAGACCAGCAGATGGTAGTCCGCCAACGTACGAAGACCGTAATGAGCACCCCTACATGGCCCTCTGTCTAAAAGGTGAATAACGTATGTTATCGAGCACTTTTCATGATGGAAAATTAATATCCATTGCTGTGATGGATGATATTTTGGCTGTGGAGGTTCTCGCACAAGATAAAATAACTAAAATTCAATTGAGCGGGCTGGAAAAGCTACGCGTCACTGATTTCAAAGAAGGTAACATAATAAATGCTGTGCGAGTGGTTCGCCCGAAACCGTCCCCGAGCAATGACGGTGTAGGCAAATCACTGATGAAGTACGCCTATGAATTAGATGATGTAGCTCTTGAGCGCAACGAGAAGTTCACGTTTTTTTGGATAAAAAACTGAAAGAGCATGAGGAAGGCCCGGTCCTAATTCTGGAAATAGAACCCTCCTATGGAGCGTATCTGGTCGCTATCGGAAAAAGAATCTCAGAAGAGGAAACATCTATTTAATTCTTTTTAAGTAAGCCTTATTGTGAGCGCTGTGGCTTTGCTCACCTATAGTCACAGCGTTTCTACGTAGTTACTAATGACATGGAAGGCGACATCCGCCCGCCATGTCAAACTCAGACCATCAATCTAGCTAGAGAGCAGGTTGGAATGAAACTCACTGATGCAACGCTCGTACTGCTACTTGCGGCTCGAATCCATGGGACGGACGAAGCTGTAAGAGCTTCGGCCAAGAGCGTGGTCAAGAAGCTGCCGCGCAGTAGGTGAGTCTTATTTACAAGGTGATAGAGGCAAAAAGCCCGCTCCATCTCGTGGGCTTTCTAGCAGAAAATCTAGACGATTGATGGATTATTAACGAGGAAACACCTTCTGTGCGTTAGCTGAACGTATGACCCTCTTTAGACCTGACGACGTACGCAAGCCTCTAGATCCATCTCACAATGTCATTTTCGCCCCATAGATAGACCTCTTGTCACCTGATGACCTTGATAACGATCCCGCACTGACAGAGATCGCTTGCTGTATGTGATAATGGCTCGGTAATGGCTCGGTAATGGCGCGGATTGGTGCCTGGATTAGGATTGGTATAAGGACTGAACCTGCATGACATGGATGAAGACAGCATCTGCTTCGCGGTGCTGGTATAGCGGGAAGACTCAATGACTCAGGGCGCTTTTCGTAGTTTTCGCTTGGCGAAATGGTTGGGCTCCACCTGTTCATCATTGGATATTGCATCCAATGGATTGATCGCCATCGACTGGGCAGGGCAGACATCGAATGTCTTGATGACTAGCATGCCCAAGCCTCCTCAACTCAATCGGTGGTTGGGTGTCTCTTGTTTAATACTGACGCTGTCCTCTGGCCAATTAAGGGCCATCGGATGGGGTATTAGGCGTCCCGATGACATCTGGCGCGCAGCGTTGCGTGAGTGGTATGGCGAGCGCGTGCTGGCCATCGCCCAAATCCTGAATGCCTTCTATAAAAATCTCCAAGCTCGTGGTTATTGCCGTCGCTCGCAATGGACCGTCCTGCATGCTCGTTTGGTCCAGCTAGCGTAAGCGTACGGGCAAACCGTCTTGCACGACTAAGCCGGACGCCACCTATGCGGCAGCAACTCTGCAATCTCACTTGCCCGCTGCGTAGGCAGGCGCGTCAGCACATCCTTCAGGTAGGCATAGGGATCGTGCCCATTGTTCCGGGCCGACTGGATCAAACTCATGATCGCAGCGGCGCGTTTGCCGCTGCGTAGCGACCCAGCAAAGAGCCAGTTCTTGCGCCCCAGCGCCCAAGGCCGTATCTGGTTTTCACACCAATTATTGTCAATGGGCACAGCCCCGTCATCGAGGTAGCGCGACAGCGCCGTCCAGCGTTTCAAGCTGTAATCCAAGGCTTTGCCAATGGCACGAACCGTTGTGCACGATATCGCGCTGGGCAACCATCCAGGCATGCAACGCATCCATCACCGGTACCGCCTTTTCTTGCCGTATTCGGCGGCGTATGTCCGGTTCCAGATCCTTGATTTCCCCCTCGATCTCGTACAGCGCCTGCATGTAACGCAAGGCTTGCTCAGCCAGCGTGCTCTTGTGAGTGGCATGCAGTTCGAAGAACTTGCGCCGGGCATGAGCCATGCAGCCGATTTCAGTCACGCCGAGTTCGAAGCTGGCCTTGTAACCGCCGAAATCATCGTAGACCAGCTTGCCCTTCCAGTCTTGTAGGAAGTTACGCGCATGCTCGCCGGCCCGGCTGAGGCTGAAGTCGTAAACTACATCCGAGGTTTCGCAAAACGGGCTGGTGGCGTAAGCCCAAACGTAGGAACGATGGGTTTTCTTGGTGCCCGGCATGAGCATTTGCACCGGCGTTTCATCAACGTGAACGACCGGCTGTTCAAGCACCACTTCGCGCAGCGCATCGACCAGTGGCTGCAACTGCACACCGCAGGCGCCAACCCATTGGGCGAGGGTCGAACGCGGGATAGCCAGGCCGGCGCGGCCGAACATGGCTTCCTGACGATACAGCGGCAGATGGTCAGCAAACTTCGCAATCATGACGTGGGCCAACAAGCCCGCAGTCGGGATGCCCTTGTCGATCACCTGCGCCGGCACCGGCGCTTGGATCAGCGTTTCGCAGTCATCACACACCCACTTGCCACGGATATGGCGCTCCACGGTGAACGCGCCAGGTGTGTAATCGAGCTTCTCGCTGACATCTTCACCGATGCGTTTGAGCGCGCAGCCACAGGCGCACTCCGTGCTGTCCGGCTCGTGATGGATCAGCGTGCGGGGAAGCTCAGGCGGCAAGGCGCGACGCTTGGGTTTCTGCTTTTCCTGGGTGGGTGCCGGAGTAACTTGCAGCGACTCCAGTTCCGCTTCAATGGCAGCGATATCGGTATCGATCAGATCGTCGAGCAAACTGGCCTGTTCCGGGCTCATTTGCTCGCTGCGTTTGGCGAACTTGAAACGCTTGAGCTGGGCGATCTCGTGGCTGAGTTTTTCGATCAACGTTTGTCGTGATGGATCTTCTTGTCCATGACCTAGACGGTCTTGCCCATCGTTTCAACTTGCTCGTCGAGCGCCGAGACGCGTTGCAGCAACTGCGCCGCGAGTGCACGCAGTTGTTCGGGGTTCAGTTGGTCGAGGTCGGGGATCGAAGTCATGCCGCCGATCTTGCCAGATCAGCGTAAACAGGACGACAGGCTGATCGGACAATTGCGCTGCCGGATAGGGCATGGTTCGGCTTAGAGGACGGAAATGGCGTTTGCGGGGCCAACTCTCTGCCATGGCAAGCCCAGTATCAAGGCGTGTAGCTGTTCGGCGCTCAGCTCCATTTGTGAACCGTGGCGCGTGCCAGGCCAAGCGAATTTGCCTTGGTGGAGTCGACGCGCCGCCAACCAGATGTCCAACCCGTCGTGCACCAGGACTTTCATGCGGGTGGCGCGGCGGTTGGCGAACAGATAAGCGCAGTGCGGCTGTGCCGCACCGAACACTGAAATCACGCGGGCCATGGCGGTGTCGGTGCCGGCGCGCATGTCCATCGGCTCGGTGGCGAGCCAGATGGTATGTAAGCGCTCCATAAACCCCACCTAGTCAAAAATGGGCGGTGCGTTTAGCTGTGGGATCCGGGCTTGCTGTTCCACGGCAACAGAGCTTCGTAATCTTCGAGCGAGGATGCCTGTGGTAGGCGCTCCAGTGCGTGGCGCAGCCACGCATAAGGCTCTTGACCGTTGGCTTTGGCGGTCTCGACCAGGCTGTAAAGTTGAGCACTGGCCGTCGCGCCTTTGGGCGTATCGCTGAACAACCAGTTCTTCCTTCCGATGACGAAAGGCCGGATTGCGCGCTCGGCGGTATTGTTGTCGATGGGCAGGTAGCCTTGCTCGACGTACCGTTCCAGTTTGCTCCAGTTGTTTGCCAGATAGGTCACAGCCTTGCCCAGTGCATTCTGCGTGGTCATGTATGGGAGCGTTTTTTCCATCCAGGCCTTCAGCTCACTCATCACCTTGAGACTTAAATCCTGACGTCCATTTTTCCGCCCCTCATCGCTGCTCTCTTTGAAGGCGATCTCGATGCCGTATAGCTTGCTGATCAGCTTCAGCGCTATATCCGCCCGGCCTGTCTTGCCTTTGGGTTGCACTTTTTGCGCTTCGACAAACTTACGGCGTGCATGAGCCCAGCACCCTAAACGCTCGACTCCGTCCTGCGCGCCAAGCGCGTTGTAACCGGCGTAATCATCGGTCATGAGATAGCCGCAGTAGCCATCGAGCAGGCGCGTTGGAACCTCCTGCGAGCGGCTGGTGGAGTAGTCAAAAAGGATCACTGGTTTGTCTGGCGGGCCGCCGGTTTGCACCCACATCCAGGACTGACTGCTTGGCTCCCGGTCAGGCTCTTTCAACACCTGCACGCGTGTTTCATCGCAGTGGATGACCCGACTGGCCAAGAGGCTGTCGCGCATTAAATTCAGCAACGGCTGAAAGTGCTCACCGCATTGGATAACCCAGCGAGCCAGGGTCTGACGCGGAATATCGATGCCATGGCGGCCCAGCACTTTTTCAAAGCGGTGGAGCGGCAAACCGTCCACGTATTTGGTGGTCAGCAGCATCGCCAGAACACTTGGGCTAGCCATGCTTTTTTCAATCAGTTGAGCCGGCTTGTCCGCAGTGACCGGGGCCGTCTCGCAGTCGCGGCAACCGTAAACTTTACGAACGTGTTTGTCACTCGGATCTGCATCGGTACGATTTCAAGCTGCTCGCTGACTTCCTCGCCAATGACGTGTTTGCGGCAGCCGCAGGCACACGTCAGTTCATGCTCGGGAAGTTCGTGGATGACTTCGATACGTGGCAGGTCGGCAGGCAGCGGCTTGCGTTTGCCGCGACGCTTGGCCGGAGCGACAACCTCTTCTTCAACGTCTTCGCCGACAGGCTCGGCGATGCTTTCCGCCTCGTTGAAAAGGGCTAGCTGAGGCGTTGCCAGATCGGTTGCCTGCTCGGACTTACGTCCCAACAGGCGCTGGCGCAGCAGCGCGTTTTCTTCTTCAAGATGAACGATGCGGCCCTTGTTAGACTCGCGCTCAATCAGCATCTGCTCTAGCAATTGCTTGAGCAGCGCAGGGTCGTCAGGAAGGTCTTTGGGCATCGAAATCATGCCCTGGATTATACCGAATCAGGCCACGAATCGTGGCGTCAAAACCTGATGGGGACGGTTACGCCAGAGGTCAAAACCGTCGAGCATCCAGTTGAGTTCCTGGACGGTCAGGACTATCGCCTCGTCGCTGGCATCGGGCGATGTTTTAAAGCGCTCGGATTCGAGGCGCTTGAGCCATAGGCAGAAGCCATTGCGCTCCCAATATAAAATCTTCACTCGGTTGCGGGGCTTGTTGAGGAAGACGAAAAGCACGGGGTCAAAAACCGCGACCTTAATGTCCAACTCGACCAGCGCAGCCAAGCCGTCGATGGACTTTCGGAAGTCGACGGGTTTGGGATACAGATACACTTTTTCGACTTTTGCATCGGGTCGCATCATGGCGAACGAGCTCCAGAAAGAATCGGGAGCACAGCATCCGGGATCATTTGGCAGCTTTGAATGTGGGGTTCATGGAGCGCTTACGATGGTATCGATGCGGATCATCGCAGCAGATCTCGCAGAAAGGTGGCACAGGCTGCGGCGTTTTCGGTCGGCCAGCTCACTTTGACGGTGCCGCGTGGGTGCGGGATTTCGAGACAGATAGCCGACGACGCGGCTTGCGAATTTACCCCGGCTAGCTGCAAGGGCAGCGGAATGAAAGCAGGCTGCAGAGCCATGGTTTTCTGCGCTTGGACTCGAATCCATTTATGGACGAGGTTTGCGTTAAGGCTGTGGCTCAGCGCAACGCTGGCAATCGAGGCCCCAGGCTGGGCGCACTCTTGAATGACCTGAGCCTTGAAGGATTTGGAATAGGAGCGGCGTTGTGACTGCATGAAAGACCCGCTTAAAAGGCTGGAAATGGTGTCCACTTAAATTAGGTGGACACCATGGCCTTCGGCGGTTGCGTCAGGAAGGTGTGTTGGCCGGACGCATACAGCATTACTACTTCCTTGGCTTTGCAATATTCAATGGGTAAACGCCATAGCGAGCATTTACTGGGTAATAATCACCCTTCGGGTTTTTTGATACAAAGAAAAGATAAGATTTTCCAACCTCGCAGCAGTTGGGGTGCGCTTCAGGGATGGTCCCATTGTATGCGATTTTTATGACTTCTGACGAATTGCCTTTTAATACTTCTATCGGTTGAGTAATGGCTAGGTCATAGCCAAAATCCTGGCTATTTTTTTGAGTTTTAGTGACAACCCCAATGAATACGAGTTCCGATAAGGAGACTTTATCCTCAAGCGACATTTTTTTCAGTTCTAGGCAAAAAGCAGAACTCGTTATAAAACTCATTGCTGCAAATGCCGTAGTGATTGATATAATTTTGAGGTTCTTCATGTTTACTCCCTATGGCCAAGGTCTTGAGCTCTTAAAGGTTGATTCTTTATTTCGATTCTGACTTTGTTTTCATTAGAAACTGCATTGCCTGTGTCGGAGCCAACCATTCTTGGAATCGCATGCCCGACCATCTCGTGCATCAATGCTCCTCCTTGATCTGGGTTTACGCTTCCTCCATCTTGTGCTCCATAACTTGTTATTTCTTTGCCGACAGTGACGAGATGGGCAGATCCGTCACCAAACGAAGTAGTTGCAGCGCCGCCATAATCTGAAATATTAACATCTCTTCCCTCTTGGGCGCTATACAATGAATCCGCAAGCTTAATGTATACGGCGTTCCTACTTGCGATTGCTTGTTCCAGTCGAGCGCTATAATATTTTGAGCCGCCAGAGGGATTGTTGGCTCCGGTAGCCTCTAGCCTGTTGGAACTATTAAAGCCAAATGTTTTTGATGTATAACTATTAATCATGCTTGCAATGATTCTATTGTTTCGGCTGTCGACAGATACCGCCTCTCTACCATCTGGGTCTACGAACCGGTATGGATTGTTGTTAGCGTACGCATATCGATTAAAGCTGTGAATATTGCTGGGCTGGACCTCTTGCGGATCTACGCTTACAAATCGGCCAATTACCGGATCGTAATATCGAGCGCCCATGTACGACAAGCCAGTGGAGTCATCGTGAGCTTTGCCGTGATAGCCAATTTTATTACTGCTGCTAGGGGCCGATTGATTCAGCTTATCGCCATAAGGTTTATAGTTTTCCTTCCACAATAGCTGGCCCGTTGCGTCGGTGGCCGCCAGCGGGCTGCCTGAGATGTCATTGTGGAAAAATGTGACGGTGTCAGCTATCGCGCCGGTGTTCAGCACACAGGCCAGGAGCGCCACACCGAGTTGTTTGCCCAGTTTTTTCAAAGTATCCATGTGTCTCTCTCCCTGACTCCAGCTCATGGGCTCACCCGTTGAGCGATGCGCTTGTCGCCCAGATAGAAGTATTCGGTCAGGCTATTGCCATTCAGCTCAACCAAAGGTTTGCCATTGGAATCGTGCATTTCGTAGACCTTGCCGCTGGCCTTGGTCACGGCACTTCGGTG
Source organism: Pseudomonas sp. Z1-12 (assembly GCF_051132015.1). Classification (NCBI taxonomy): domain Bacteria; kingdom Pseudomonadati; phylum Pseudomonadota; class Gammaproteobacteria; order Pseudomonadales; family Pseudomonadaceae; genus Pseudomonas; species Pseudomonas sp. Z1-12. Next base: position 3,985,361 of record NZ_CP071647.1, on the reverse strand, counting down.
GTTGAGGCTGTCATAGCTGTACTCCACCTTGCTTGCCGGGTTAGCGCAATTGATGCACACGAGGTTGGGTACGTCATTGTAGGTGTAGGTTGTGCCCGATCTGCTGGCAACGTTTCCGTATGCGTCGTAGCCAAAGGTGTCGGCCCGCAGCCCGCGCACACTGCTAAGGCGATTATTGGCGTCATAGCTATAGACGAGGCTGGATTGACCGAACGTCTGAGCGGTCAGATTACCGCCGCCGTCATAGGTGATTCTGCCCTGGCCCCAGAAACCAGACGCGCTGGTCAGGCGGTTGATGTTGTCGTAACCCAGCGTGCGGTTGAAATTGCTGTCGACGGTATCGCTGATCGAAGCCAGGTTGCCGACGCCGTCGTAGGTGTAGCTATTTTTGAGGTAAATACCAGCTGTGGCGATTTTCTGGGTAATAAAGCTGGTCGGCCACAGGCGCGCATTCTGGCCATAGCTGGAGACGGTGCCGTTGCTGTAGGTGATGCTTTGAATCAACCCGGACGGCCAGTACTTCACGTTAGTGACATAGCCAGAGACCGTGGAAGGTCGTCCCAACGCGTCGGGTGTGTAACTCACTACGCGACCGGATTGGGGGTAGGTAATACTGCTCAACTGGTCATTGCCGTTATAGGCATACTTGGCCGTGAACATCCGTCCGTCCAACGCCAGCGTTTCTTGGATAACGTTGCCTGCGGCGTCGTAGACAAAGCTGCGGTTTCCGCCGCTGGAATTGCTGGTAAGTAGTTTGCCGTCTTTGTTATAGGTATTAGTGATCGCAGGCGTGGATCCCGGAAAAGTCGTAGTGATCAAGCGACCCAGGGCATCGTAGGTGTATTTTACAGTGCCTGAAGTACCCACTTTTTTCGAAACCATATTGCCAGCGATGTCGCGCCCGTAGGTGGTGGTGCCAGTTTCCGGGTTGGTGACGCTGGTGAGGTAGTTGTGGCTGTCGTAACCGTAGGTGCGTTTGAGCCCGGCTTGGGCTATTGACTCTATTTGATCGTGCGCGTTACGCGTAATGGCAATACTTGCGTTACTTTCCGGCGCAACAATGCCCATCAGCTGCCTTTTATTTGGGTCACCATAAGCTCGAAAATTCAACGTAGTAACCTTTCCGCGCTCGTCAATCGTTGACTGACTGCCTGCGCGGTAGGTAATGCTTTGAAACGTGCTATCGGAGTTTGTGATGCGTAGGACTCGCCCCAAGGCATCATATTGATATCGGGTCCCAGTGGTGACAGCTGGATCAGATACAAATGTACGTCGACCCAAGCCATCGTACTGATAAAGAGTCGTAATGCCAGCCAACGTAACGCTAGCGACACGTCCGAAGGGGTCATATAACGTTTTTTCAACCAGCGCCCCTCGGGTTGCGGTACGGCTGGTAGGGGTGTACTTAATAGACTTAGTTTGACCTATTGGGGGTTTGATAGAGGTCAAGCGATTCATCGAGTCATAGGTGAATGTGGTAGTTACGCCCTCACCATTGGTTTCCGCTACCACATTGCCAGCATTGTCTACAACCCTGTTCACTACGATACTAAGCGGGTTTCTCTCTGTCTGCGGTACCCCTAATTTGTAGTTGTTGTACCTATAAATTGCGCCGCTAGGTATGGTCTCGGACGCAACATTCCCGCTGGCATCATAGGTAAAGCCTGTGGGGACGCCATCCTTAATAACAGATATTACGCGACCGTTAACATCAAAAGTTCGGCTAATTTGACCAGCAGGTGAGGATTCGCTTGCGTGAAGTCCAATAATCCATTTGGTTGTGTTATTAATATAGCCATGTTTGGTTACACGAGTACCGCCTGTTGGATTAATTTCAGTAACGGTGCCAACATTTCCGAACGAATCATAGCCGCCATATGTGGTCTTGTATGTTAGGCCGTCGAATAAAATGTTTTTCTCAGCCAAATCAGCCGCGCGAATTTGAGTATCCATTCCATACCCAAGATCAACAATTATCTCCTTTCCTCCTGTAATGACCCTAGGTTGCCATTTATAGGTTTCTATATTTTTTAATGGATCGATTTTTTCAACTAGCGACCCGATCATCCATAAAGTCTCTTCCGGCGCACCTTGCAAAGCAGTTGTGATTTTATATGATGGTCCAATGTATTTGTATATAGTAGAACCTTCGGGCCCTGTGACGGTCGTAACATCATATGCTCCCTTTAGCCCTTTAACATATGAGTAAGTCCATTTTTCTCCGCTTGATAATGTACGAGAAGAAATTTTTTCGGCTGTATCATAGACGCGCCACCAAAGATGTAGGGAGGGGCGAGCCTCATAATTGCTATAAGTATAAGTGTAATTCACAGACCCGCCAGAGGGGTAGGTGACACCTATTAATTTTCTCGCGGAAATGTTTTCTTGATTTAGCGGAATGGTCCGAGAGCCGTATCCGGAAAGGTACTTCCCTTGGGCGTACTTAAACTGCCACACTTCCCCAGTGTTATATGTTACACGTGAAAGAGTTCGTGAGTTGAGGACGCCAGGAGCTAGATATTCATAAGTTATTTTTTTTCCCGAGTTAGAGGTTGCACTTTTCAATCGACCTGTAACCGTGTCGTGCTCGAAGGAAATGGATCTTCCATCACTTGCAATAATGGAAGCTAATTGCGTTGCTGGTTTTTCATAGTCATTGCATGGATCAGGCAACCTCCAATCACACGAAGCAAAAACATAGCCTTGAGATTGGTCTTGAGGATGTCTTCCGGGCATTGGCCACGGCGCTATAGGCTTTCCAAACGTTTTATAATTGAAAGTCAGCGTGTTCCCACTTAAATCCACAACCCTCTTGGGCAGCATGTAAGTGTCCGTAATTCCAGGCTCAGAGCTTTCTGTGGCTTCATTGAACTCAACTTCAGGGTTTATATATACGTTTCCTATCTTCCGCTCACTTATGTTTCCGTACTCGTACCTGAGCCCTCTAGGCGATGTGGCTGTCACGATGTTGTTTTGGCACTCAACCTTCCAGTTGCTTTTAGTTCTACCTATGTGTCCGCCCACGCTATAAATAGTCTCGCGCCCCCCGCCAGGGACTTCTAAGACCGGGAACTGAGTGTGCCTAGATGTCTTTGTCCATGTGCTTGTGAATTGCGCGTGAGTTTTGTTGGTGGTACATAGATCTACCAACGTGTTATTGAAGTAGCTGAAATAATAGTAATTACCGCTTTGAGCTGTTATGTAGGTATTGGTGACGCTGATTTTTGGCGCAACCTCCAAACTCCAGCCAGGACCAAGTTCGGCCCAACGATATGATATATTCGATGTGAGACCCAGCCCAGCAGATTGCCTCAACATGTCATAACGGCGCCAAACGGTTATATCTAGCCCCCCTTGACCAGGGATCGAGAAGTCTTTTTGGGTTACCAATAGGTTGCCGTTAACCGTATCAACCTTATCAATGACCTCTTCCTCTTTTGTATTGTTAGTAGTGTCAGGCAGCCTGTAGTTGTCATCATTTACATTTGAAGGGTCTTTAATGCCTAGCGCACTAGATATGTTGACCGAGAGGAGCCCAGACAACAAGAGTAGCGCACTTGCAATGTGGGTTGGCTTCATTCTATAGTCCTGATTATTGATGGTGAATATAATTATTAAGCATGGCGCGTAAAATTATTTTTCCATTTTTAGTATCCTTTCTGAGCAAGCATAATGTACGACTTTGTGGTGGGATAACATTGGTCAATTTGCCTGAACGCATTTTAATATAACTCGTTATACCGCTATTCTTGCTTGGTAATATATTAGGCGCGCCGCAGGGAGTACAATTTCTGGAAAAAAAGCCGCGGAACACATTGTAAATACCCTATATCAATAATAGTTTATTCACGCTATCCATAAAGTGGAGAAAGCTCGTCTAAACTCCTTGGCACCAGAGAAGCTAGCGAGCTGTTTAACTACGGCGTTCGGCGAACTGTAAAGCGGGAGGCACACGTTTCGTTGGCTTCTGAGAAAGTTCCTGAAGTAAAACTTCAATACCATCACTACACTTCCTTGTGCGGGCTATTTCTTTCGGAGACGGGTATGGCTTATGGCTATCAGATCAATCTATCAAGATGCATGCCTGCGGCGCAAGAGCTTCGATAGGTAAAAGCAAAAGTAAATCATGTTATCGCTTACATTGTGCCGCTCCAAGCTGCGTAAGCTACGCTATCTTTCATTTTTAAGTTGACAACAAACAACCCCGCTGGTTGCAAGTTGGCTTTATCATGCGCCTTTCAATGAGTTTTCTGCTCAGCAAATTACAAATTGTCAATATGAAAATAACGGTAGGAGCAAGTTTTGCGTGAGATGAAGGGCATGGCGAAGCCGGAAGCGCCGTATTCGGCAATGGTGCTGACTTGGATTGAGGGATTCAAAGCGCGTCTGCTTGGCTGCTGCTGAGCCAATCTGCAATGCAAGCCTCGGTTCAAGTAAATCAGGCGCGTTTTTGTTAACCACGTCTACGCGTCTGCTATATGGCGTAAGCGCAGACCCTGGTGAGATTGGCCAGCCTCCCACTGAGAAATCCCGCTACCACCTTGTAAAAGCGTGGCCATGAACCGCGAAGAAGAGGCGGCTCATGTAGGACGGGGAGGCTACGGCGGGCCACTCCTGGCTCCTCTTCATGCTCTTGAGATTCTGCTATAACCGGGGGCGGACGCTTACCCTGAGAGTGCAATAGCGCCTTCATGTCTGTAGCCATACTGCTGGGTATCCATGTACCAGTAGCACGGCTATGGGCTAAACAATGTTTTGGCGCTCAAAGGCTGCGATTGTTGGGGGCACGTCTGAAAGTGATTTTCCGCCTTCACTTTTTGAGAAACCGAAATCAGCAAATAGCTCATAAAAGGTGGGGTTAACGTTCCGGCAAATGGATTCAATGAGCCTAATCCACCGCATCCGCAACCGGACAGTCTTTGCAAGCCACGGGGTCGCACAGCCTGCAAAACGGAATAGGCTTGATCGAGATCATGCACCAAACTGCGTAGTAGTTTTTCAGTTATCCGGCCAAGATTTTACGCTCATCATGGCCGGCTCCATCTGCCCGATCGAAGTCATGAAGCGGGTGATCGACGACCTGCACCTCAAGGAGATGCAGATCGCCTACGGCATGACCGAAACCAGTCCGGTCTCCACCCAGACCGGCCCGGACGACGATATTGAGCACCGCGTCACCCGTGTCGGCCGCACTCAGCCGCATCTGGAAAGCAAGGTCGTCGATGAGCAGAACCGAATCGTGCCTCGCGGTCAGATCGGCGAACTGTGTACCCGAGGCTACAGCGCAGTGCTCGGCTACTGGAACAACCCGCAAGCGACCGCAGAGGTCATCGACGACGCAGGCTGGATGCACACCGGTGACCTGGCAATCATGGATGAGGAGGGATACCTGAGGATCATCGGGCGTAATAAGGACATGATTATTCGGGGCGGCGAGAATGTTTATCCGCGCGAAATCGAAGAGTTCTTCTTTCCTCATCCTTCGGTGGCGGACTTGCAGGTCATCGGTGTGCCGGACAAAGCCTACGGAGAAGAGATTGTAGCTTGGGTCAGGTTGCATGAGAGGCATCAGGTCAGCGCCGACGAGTTGCGCGAGTATTGCAAAGGCCGGATCGCTCACTTCAAGACGCCGCGCCATTTCAAGTTCGTTGACGATTTTCCGATGACCGTCAGCGGCAAGGGGCATAAATTCCGCATGCGTGATATCAGCGTAGAGGAATTGGGATCACCGAAAAGCGGCGTTTTATAGTCATTGGCAATTCGCCGCATGCAGCTTTAATCGCCAGGATCCGGTTGTGAGCGGCCGTCGAGTCGGCTGCCAATGCGGACTTTGCCGCCCGATGGGCTGTAGATCGAACAAAGTCGCATAGATTCGAGGCCACCCTCTTAGCCCTTGATGCACGCCAAAAACAAGTCCAGAATCAAGTCTTTTCGTATGCGTCCGGCCAAGTCACCTACCCAGCCCTGCAAAGCCAAGACATGGTGTGCACTTAAATTTAAGTGGACACCAGTTCTAGCCTTTTAAGCGGGTATTTCATGCAGCCAACACGCCGTTCCTATTCCAAGTCCTTCAAGGCTCAGGTCATTCAAGAGTGCGCCGAGCCCGGCGCTTCGATTGCCAGCATCGCGCTCAGCCATAGCCTCAACGCAAACCTCGTCCACAAATGGATTCGAGTGCAGACGCAAAAAAGCACGACGCTGCAACCTGCTTTCATTCCGTTGCCTATGCAGCTGGCCGGTGCAAATTCGCATGCTGCATCGCCGAATATCTGCGTTGAGATCCAGCACCCGCGTGGTACCGTCAAAGTGAACTGGCCAACTGAAAGTGCTGCTGCCTGCGCGACCTTTCTACGAGACTTGCTGCGATGATCCGCATCGATTCCATCTGGCTCGCCACCGAGCCGATGGACATGCGCGCCGGTACCGAGACGGCATTGGCCAGAGTGATCGCGGTGTTTGGTGCGGCGAAGCCGCACTGTGCTTATCTATTCGCCAACCGCCGCGCCACGCGCATGAAAGTTCTGGTGCATGACGGCTTCGGGATCTGGCTGGCGGCTCGGCGTTTGAACCAAGGCAAGTTCCACTGGCCAGGTATTCGCCAAGACTCTGAAATGGAGTTGGATACCGAACAACTCCAGGCTCTGGTGTTGGGTCTGCCATGGCAACGCGCCGGCTCCGGCGGTGCGATCACACTGCTTTAACGGCTGCCATTAGCCTATCGGTCTATCGCCGCGAGTTGTCTGGTCTGGCAAAATCGGCGCCATGACTTCGCTCCCCAATCTCGACCACCTTACCCCTGAACAACTGCGCGCTTTAGCGGCGCAGTTGATACAGCGCGTCGAGACGCTCGACCATCAAGTCGACACGCTGGGTAAGACGGTCGAGACGATGGGCAAGAAGATCAACCGCGATCAAACGGTTATCGAGAAGCTAACCCACGAGATAGCACAACTCAAGCGTTTGAAGTTTGCCAAGCGCAGCGAGCAGATGAATCCTGAGCAGGCCGGCTTGCTCGATGATCTAGTCGATACCGATATCGCGGCGATTGAAGCAGAGCTTCAAGCCTTGCAAACAGTGCTGGCTCCGACCGAGAAAAAACAAAAGCCCAAACGCACTGCTTTGTCGGCAGAGTTTCCACGCACGCTAATCCATCACGAACCGGACAACACCCACTGCCCATGTGGCTGCGCACTCAAGCGTATCGGTGAGGACGTCAGCGAAAAGCTGGACTACACGCCCGGCGTGTTTACCGTTGAGCGCCATATCCGTGGCAAGTGGGTGTGTGATGACTGCGAAACGCTGATCCAAGCGCCGGTTCCGGCGCAGGTCATCGACAAGGGCATCCCGACTGCCGGGCTACTTGCCCACGTCATGATCGCCAAGTTTGCTGACCATCTGCCTCTTTACCGTCAGGAATCGATCTTCGGTCGTGCCGGCTTGGCGATTCCACGTTCAACGTTGGCTCAATGGGTTGGTGTGACCGGAGTGCAGTTGCAACCCCTGGTCGATGCACTGCGCATGTCGTGCTTGGGCAGCAGGTTATTCATGCCGATGAAACACCCGTGCAGATGCTCGTGCCGGGCTCAAAGAAAACCCAACGCTCTTATGTTTGGGCATACGCCACCAGCCAGTTCTCGAACTTGGCAGCGGTGGTTTACGACTTCAGCCCCAGCCGCGCCGGCGAGCACGCTCGCAACTTCCTGCAAGACTGGAAGGGCAAACTGGTGTGTGATGATTTTGGTGGCTACAACGCCAGTTTCGAACTCGGCGTGACCGAGATCGGTTGCATGGCCCATGCACGGCGAAAGTTCTTCGAACTGCACGCGACCAACAAGAGCTCGCTCGCCGAGCAAGCCCTGCGCTACATTCAATTGCTGTACGAAATCGAGAGTGAAGTACGCGACCTGGAGCCGGATTTACGCCGTCGAATACGGCAAGAAAGGGGCCGTGCCGGTGATCGATATGCTACATGCCTGGATGATCGCCCAGCGCGATCTCGTGCCCGAAGGTTCGGCTATCAGCAGAGCACTGGATTACAGCCTGAAACGCTGGGCAGCGCTGTCGCGCTACCTCGATGACGGGGACGTCCCCATTGATAATAACTGGTGCGAGAACCAGATCCGGCCGTGGGCACTGGGGCGCAAGAACTGGCTCTTTGCAGGGTCGTTGCGCAGCGGCAAACGGGCGGCGGCGATTATGAGTTTGATCCAGTCTGCGCGGCTCAATGGCTATGATCCGTACGCGTATCTAAAAGATGTCCTCACGCGCCTGCCGACGCAGCGCGCGAGTGACATTGACCAGCTATTGCCGCATCAATGGACGCCCACCTGATCTGCGCAAGGTGTGCTCACCATGCGCTAACATAAAACAGACAAGTCTAGTTCAAGGAAGACATCCAGCATGAAAAGGCAACAACGTACGATCGGAGCGGTGCTTCGAGTTCCTCTCGAAAATGATATGCACACTTATGCCCTGACACTGCCGGAAGCGGACTTCGCTTTCTTCGATGCGCGCTCCAGTGCCCCTATAGCAGACTTAGGAGCCTTGCTCGATCTACCTATTCTATTTACTGTCGCAGTACACAAAAGCGCCTGGTCTCAAGGGCGATGGCTCAAGATGGGTAAAATTGCCCCACCACAGAACCTGCTGGCTCCGCGGCCCATGTTCATCCAGAAAATCATTGGCTTCCAGATATACCTCGGCGGCACCATCACAGCGTCTACCCGAGAAGAGTGTGAAGGCTTGGATCGATGCGAAGTATGGGAGCCCCACCACGTTGAGGATCGCCTAAACGCGCACTATAAAGGTGTCCCATGCAAATGGGAGATATCACAACGAATACGATGAAAATCCGTAACCCTCCGGCGAACTCACCTACCTGATCCCAGCCATAAGGGCGATTCGGTAGGTGAGTTCGCCATCCGCTTACGTCTGTTCTGGCTCCGGCAAGAAAAGAAATCCCTTAGATTTCAATGGGTCGGACGCCAGATACGAGTCTCATTTCCCGCTCCAATTATTTTTCTATAGACTTCCATTGAAGTATGTAGAAACCAAAGAAAGAGGCTTCGACCTCTTTTTTAGTTCCAGTAAAGTCTATTCTGGTACATCAATATCCACGAATTTTTAGTACATTTTTTAGTACATCAATTCGACGTTTGGTAAATCAGTTTTTAGAGCTGCTTGGCACTCCGAAAACGGTACAACCCTCCTTCATCCATATGAGTGGAGTTAGTACAATGGTCCTTACCAATACGGCGGTCCGACACGCCAGGCCTCGCGCCAAAAACTACACCCTTCCTGACTTTGATGGCCTTGCGCTTTTCGTGAATACGAAAGGTACCAAAAGCTGGCACTTCCGTTTTTCTTGGGCGGGCAAACAGCCTCGTATTTCGCTCGGTACTTATCCTGAAATAGGTCTACGCGGTGCTCGCGCTCTGCGTGATATGGCCAGGGCGCTGGTTGCGAAGGGTATCGATCCCCGCGATCAGCGACGTCTTGAGCGCAATGCCAAACTGTTGGCCGAGAAAACACCTTTTTAGGTCGATGTGATGCACATCTTCGGCTCTTAGGGGGGAGGAGCGGGACCGCCCGGGAATTCAAGCGGTGGTGAACGGGGTTGCCAACTCTTTCGGTCTACCATTGCTGGTCTTTAGCTCGCCCGCACACCGGAAAGCCAAGATCGTACCCTTAGACATTTCGTCCCAGAACCACCGTGCTGATCGACGGCATGGCGTGCTCCACTAAACCTACTATGCATCCAGATGAACGGAGCTTAGGCTAGAGCTAGGGTTATCAAGACTATGCTAGGATTAGATAGCGTAGATAACTGGTGAGGAAGTTTCCATGAGCGTTACAGAGCTGTCGGGCGTCTCCACCTTGGTTGGTACGCCTAAGGAGGCTCGGGCGAGCTTAAGCCGCTCGCATGCGGACCGAGTACTGGTCGTGTCTTTTGATCAGGTCAACCTCAGCGTATTTGAGGCGTTGGCGGAAAATTTCGCCAATGTGGCTTCTTCGATGTACGAGGTGCTGCAGGAGCGTCAGGACCCGAAGTCGCTGGAGCGACTGGTCGAGGTGTTTGTGACGCGTAAGCCGCCTTCGCCTCGCTTGCTCAAGGAAGCGGCAATGCTGGTACAGGCCCGCAAAGCGGTGTTGGAAAGCGGTGACTGGCTGACCGCCGCAGACATCGCCCAGGTGGCCCAGTTGAGTACTAGAAACCCGAGTGCCCAGCCCAACAAATGGAAAAAGCAGGGGCAGATCTTTGCCATCAGTCACGGTGGGGTTGATTATTTCCCTGGTTACGGCTTGGATCCGGATACGGGCTATCGACCGTTCAAGGCACTGGCCAAGGTCATTGAGGCTTTCGCTGGCCACAAGGACGGCTGGGGGATGGCTTACTGGTTTCGCTCCGATAATAGTTTTCTGGGCGGCAAAAGACCTCAGGACCTGTTGGCATCGGCGCCTGATCGGGTGATTGCTGCCGCACAGGATGAAATCCAGGGCATTGTCCATGGCTAAGCAGCGTACCGAGTCCAGTGAGGGTAGGGCGACGGCTGCCACCGATTTGACGGCGTCCGTTACCCCAGCGCCTGCGGCTACGTTGCACGTCACTTTCACCGTGATCGCCAAAGGCGATGTGCTTCATCGTGTGCATCAAGATAAGTATCAGCCAGGTCAATTCAATCCCGGTGTGCACGGCAATGCACGCTTCAGCCCGATCCAGGATGATCAGGGGCGGGCGATTCCCACCTTGTATGGCGGCACGACAGTTGAGTGCGCCTTGATGGAGACCGTCTTCCACGACGTTCCCCATACGGCCGGGTTTAAGAGCTTCGACAAAGGCAAGCTGACTGGACAGGTGCATTCTACCGTTCAGGTTAGCCAACCGCTGCACCTGGTTGATCTGTCCAGCGTGCCCCTGCGGAAACTGGGCATCACGCGCAAACAACTGATCGACACTGAGAAAGATCAATATCCTGCGACGCGCAAATGGGCAGAGGCGATCCACCGTCAGTGTCCAGATGCCCAAGGGATGTCTTGGGTGTCGCGACAAGATGATTCGGCACGTGCGGTGGTGCTCTTTGGTGACCGGGTTCCTGACGGCGCACTCCATCCGCAGGGGGTGTCACGCAGCTTGACCGGCGACTCGAATGCATTCGACACGGTGCTCAACCTGGCAGAGCGGATTGGGGTCGTCATCATCGCGGGAAAAGCTGAGTCAAAATAACCGAACAGTGGCCCCTGGAATTCGCTCTCTATGGCTGAAATCGCCATTCATTAGAACTTGCTGAGGAGGGTGGGCTTCTGTGGGATGTCGGTGGTTCCGTAGAGGGTTTTTGCAGCGTCGACGGCCAAATACGTCTTGCCTGCATCCCAAGGAAGGGCGGCGCTTGTCCCAGAACGCAAAAATGACACGATGGCTGGCTCCGTGTTGGCCGAGGATGTGGAGCTCATTATGAATGCCAACCAACCGTTGTGTGATGAACTGGTCAGCCGGCTGGAGGAAAAAATTCCAGCCATGGCGAAAGGCGGGATTAAGGCGGCCTATATCAATACGCTGGCGGCCGGACTCAGTGTGATGGAAATCAGGGATGGCATGCTCGTTGAAACAACGGCCGATGGTTCGCACACGGTTATTCGGATGGCCAAGCCCAAGCATAAGGTAGCTTCGGGCAGGATTATCAAGGTGCGTCACCTTTCATAGCTAGAGGTTGAGCGCCTGTATCTTAACGACGCCGCCGCGCTGCGTGCGAGAAATCTGATGCTTCGGCCTGCTCAGTCTTTGTACTGTGTAGGGAAGAAAGCCATCAAGCTCGCCGGTGCATTGGGTCGTTAAAATTAGTGACCGTTGGCTCTCAGCTTAGCCAAGCCCTGTTTGATGTGTCCGGCGTTCTCTCCGAGGGTCTGAAGTGCACCTCGGACGTTCGCGCCAATCTTTGTTGCACCTTGATCTTCTACCTTCAAGGTCAGCTCCATCACTGCGGCCTCCAAGGCGAGCTGATTTTGGTACAGCCGCTCAAGAACATCAGAAAGCGAATATTCGGTGGGCATTGTTTTGGCTCCAATCGAGAACTCAAGAGCGTAGCAGCGGAAGGAGCGGAAACCAAAGGGCGGTGGGCCGAGAAAGTTGCTGAGATTCAGTGGCAGCAATCGGCCGATAGTGTTGAAAAAGTCGCTCCGTTCAAACTGCCTGGAAAATTGACCGGGAAAACGCCTTTTTTGCACGCTGTTACGTGAAATCTGAGCCCGGAAGCTTCAGCCAAAAGTAAGGACTTCAATCTCAGATGCGTACTTTTCCGCCGTGGATACCAAGGCCGACTTTTTCAACAGAATCGGCCAATAGCTGCCGGTCGTAGAGGGCCGTCTTACCACCAAAAGCAACAGCGCTAATCGGGTGCAATTGCCGCTCATCTCTGATGCTCCGTGCTGCTCACCCCATTGCGTCAGCTCCATGATTGCGGCTTCAAGCGCCATTTGGTTTTGATTGATTTTGAACAGTCGGGAAAGGAGCAGATTTTCATACCACATCGTGGTTCCTCCATGAAAGAGAACAGCGTGGCAGGCAAGCGCTACTCCCGTTCAAGCTGCCTGGCGTCAGATGTCACCGCTTCCATGATAGACATCAGCTCCTCCAGCAGTTCAGAGTAATAACGAGTGACGTAGCCTGCGATGGCTTCGTTGCGCAAGAGGCGGACTAGATAACCTTTAGTCACAACCAAAACCAGCATTGTCTCGCCCAGGGTGTCCTCGACTTGCTTGTAATCATGCTGAAGATTCTCCATCTCCCGTTCCATGCGCGCAATGTCGACGGCACTGACTTCACTCGGCTTTTTTCTCGTCTCAATCAGCATCTCCGGACGAGATGCTGCCAAGACCATTCGCGCATAATTTCGAGTAAAACAGTTCGCTGAAATCATCATTTCAACCGTTTCGATTTGGCGGATGGGTTTCATCTGCCGCAGCGAGCGAAATACGTCCTGCGATACCATGCGAACCTTCAGCATCTCCGCCACTTCAGGCGCTATTCCTTTGAGTAAGTTTTCTCTATCGTGGACTTGATCAACATTGATCCCGAGTACAGCTGCAATTCGAGATGCGCCGATGCCTTTCTTCAGAGCAGATAGGATCATCTTATGCTCTTGAATCGGTGTCAGTCGGTTGATCTGGCGGTTATAGGTGAAGGCTTCATCATCAGTGGAGATCAAGCACAGTGCCTCAATGGCCCCCAATGCCTTGAGCGCCTCTAAGCGAAAATGCCCGTCCAGAAGCAGGTATGAAGCTACTCCCCCTGCGATGAGGGGTTTGGGATGAACCACCAACGGCTCAACGACTCCCAATTCCCTAATCGAGCTCAAGATGCTGGCGTACTTTTTACTGCCTGGTATCAGTTGATCGACCCTACGTGAGGGCAGTATGCGATCTAAAGGAACCGCAATGACTCGATGCTCGAATGCCTGCTTGACCTCTGCCATCACGGCGTCACCCCAAATATTCGGTCAGCGAGTGGTTTGGGCATATCCGGAATATCTTCGTTGCGAAGTAGCGTCTTGAAGTAGTCATCGGCGAGCAATTTGCGCATTGCGGTGACGATAATCAGCAGCCGCTGTTCGTTGATGTCTGACTTTTTAATCATCACCTTCTGGCGTCGGACTTCGTTCTGATAAGCGCTGAGTAGCTTCTGAGGCGTAGGTTTTTCCGTGCGAGGCGCTTGTTGCCCGTATCGTTTGCCAAAAGTTTTACGTCTATCAACCAGGCGGCGCACCCTCATCAACTGTTCGCCTTTGAGTACGCCGCTCTCGTAGGCGTCGATCATTGCCTGCTGCAGATCGACATCCTTGGAGCGAGCAATCTCCACCGCCAATTTTATTGATAACCAACCTTTCTCCACCGCAGCGATTAGTCGTTCTTCTCCATGCCGCAGTAGCACTAGAATTCCTTGGATGTAGCCTGAATCCAAGCAGGTTTTTTCGGCTATCTGCTGGCAGGTATACCCACGCTCTGACAGCATCTGGATTGACATCAAAAGCTCTCGGTTGGTGTGTTTTCGTCGTGCCAGGTTTTCAACCAACCCGATCAGGTACCGATCCGCTTCATTGGCGCTCACCACGATGCACGGAATTTTTCTCTCGCCAAGAGCTTGCAATGCTTCGAAGCGACCTTGGCCACAAACGATTTCATAGGGCTCGGTGCCGCTCGTGGTAGGTGCCACGGTAATCGGGCGTTTCAGACCTAACGCGGAGATGTTTTCAACAAGCCTGGCGAAGACCTGCTTGTTTCGCGCTCGTGGATTGAGCACCCGAATCTCCTCAATTGGCACAAGCTGAATTGTCGTTTCTTCGGCAACGTGCATCAGGGCTCGGCGATGGGTCTCGATAGCAGTCATGCAACCCTCCTAGAATCACTGCGGCGTGAGAGCTCCGAAAGGATATCCAAGGTGTCGAACCGGTAAATTTCGAGGTTGGCCTGATTTCTTTCAGCAAGACGCAGCCGAGGGAAGCCAACATCGATTGTTGGCAGAATGTAGTAATCCAAGGCGGCTTCTTCTCCTTCCTTGATGCGAACCGCGATTGTTAAGTCGGGGCTCAAACCATGTTCGAAGCGGATGCTCCACCTCTTGCTGCCACTCGGTAACACTTGGCAGCGACTCAGCACCAGCGAGATTAATATTTCTTTGTTAACCAAGATGAGGTCAGTGCTCGGATCTACCGAAACGCTACCGCCCACTTCGACAATTTTCTGAGTCGTTTTTTGAAGGAGCAGCGGGTGCATTTGCCTAAGACGTTTGTTGGCTTCGATGTATTTGTAGTCGCGTGCTGGTGAGTATCCGATTAGCGAATAGCACCGAAGCAAGCTCCCAAACCTTTGGAGATATGCGCTACTTGAGGGACATCCTTCTGACTCGTCTATAACTAGGCCTGACAGATATCCAATACGTTGATAGATTGCCTTCAGTGACTGCAGCATTTCCTCATCGGGCATGCGATAGGAGCGCGTTTGGATGATCGATTGAGCACCTTTGAATAGGATGACGCTGACGATGGGACGAAACGCTTCATCCGCTCTGACCCACTCCTCAGGCGGGTTCTGCTTATGTGTTTCCTTCAATTTGAATGAGGTGTGATTCCACACGTTATTGCCAACATACTTTTCATTGATCAGAACCTGATGCACCGTGCCTCTCGACCATAATCTGCCTCGATCATTGAGAATCCCTTGAGAGTTCAGCCAGTTTGCGATTTCGCGTTCGTTCCTTCCTTCCTCGACAAAAAGCCGATAAATGTGATGCACAATCTCAATTTCAGCGGGAGGGCCAGGCACTAAAATGACACGGTCAGTTTGGATGCTTTTATGCTCCCCAATCGCTAGTTCGTTCTTGGCTGCGCCGTGCCCATCGACCATCTGCCGCCTCAATCCGAAACCCGCCGCGCCGCCTTGGCGATACCCTAGCTCAATGAGCCGGGATTGGCCGGCAAAGACCTTAACCGACAATTCTCGGCTGTATTCGCCTGCCATCATGCGCTTCACGCTTTTGAGAATGTTAGATACAGGTGAACCGTCGTTAGTAAACTGCTCTGCGCAGTACTGGACGGATACTCCAGCCTGGCGGCAGCGCACCTCGTAACTGGCGCTCACATCGGGATCTTGAAAGCGACCCCAGCGGCTGACGTCATAGACAAGAACGGTCGAATAATCGGCTAACCCTTTCTCCACGTCATAGAAAAGTTGCTTGAGCGCGTCTCGGCCTTCTAAGCGCAAGCCGCTTTTACCCGCATCGGTGTATATCTTGTTTATTTCCAGAGCGTGAGTCGCTGCGTAAACGCGGATCGTATCGAGCTGATTCTCGGTCGAATATTGCTGATGCTCCGTGGACATACGCACATACGCCGCCGCTAGGGCGGTGCTTGAAGCACTGCTAGTGTTGTACGCGCCAATGAGATTTTGCATCGGCAAGTCCTCGATCTGTTTAGTCGCCGCTGAAGCAAGCAGGTAGGCGTGAACAGTGACTTCGTTTTGTAAAAAGTGGCTCTAATTAAGGTAGAAGACCGGGGAGGGAAAAATGTTCTCGAAAACGGGCAATTCTTTTCTGGCTCAACGGCAGTACGCAGCAGGCATTGCCAGGGCCCTGCATATGGAGCTCGGAGGAACGCACCAGGCGACGAAAACACTGATGAGGTGGACCAATGCAAATGAGAAAACGGTGAAGAACTGGATGGCTGGTAGCAACGGCCCCAGTGGGATGCACTTAGTGGCCTTGGTGAAGCATTCTGACCTAGCGTTGGCAGCTTTTCTTAGGATGGCTGGGAGGCCTCATGCGCTAACAGCTTCGGAGCTACCAGCGCTTAGGCAGAAGCTGCAGACGGTAATTGAGGGTATAGACTCTTATCTTCGTGTTGTAGATGCGGTGCTAGAGTAGATCGGGAGCAGTATCGAATATGGAACCGTTAGTGAGTGCTAACGCCATCCGGTTCCTGGGCTATATTGAAGCCGAGCACCATCAAGGCGCTGCATCATTTCGCCTGCTATCCATGGTGCCTCATCGTTAGCAACGGCAGCGTGATAATCCGCATGTGCACCATGGTCTGCGAGCCATGGCCAGGGATTGGATCAAGATAAGACCCAGCGTCAACCATTTCTGCAAGGCTGCGGCAAAATGATGTCCAGTGGTCGGTTACGCCCGGACATGGCGACGTTTCCCAGCAACCCCGGCAACCCCACGCAATGATCGCGGTGGATGGGGGTGATAAAATGGCGCAGTTCGCTCACTAACCAGGCCGTTCGCAGCACCTAGGCTTGCTCAGCCGCCATGCCCAGCGTGAACGTGCTAGTGGTGACTTTGAACGTGGCGAATCGACCTCCAATAATGCGGTGCGACCTGCGCAGCCGGCAAAAAATCTTACAACAAACAAGCGCAAAGGGCTGCGCGCTTGGTGCCAGACGCTCACCAGGCTATAAAACGATTAGGTCAACGCAACTTCAGGAGGCTTGGTAGGGCGCCGCAAGCTACTGATCCGCTGTGCGTGCTCGGATAGATTCGGCTCACTTTTGAACGATTCTTCAAGAGCCTCTAGGTGCCTCTCCAAGATTTTTATTGAACCGCTAATGTTCGCGGGGTCGAAAGGGATTTTTCCGCTGGCGATGAGAACCAGCGCCAGTTCCCAGGCTCGCTGTGAATTAGTCATTACGCCATTTCCCTATTAACTATTGTGCTATTCGATAACCCAGTTGCAGACCGCGAAGAGGGCGGCGGGAAGTCTTCGTTGAGGGCGCCGAGATGCTCGATTGCGTCACGAAACAGCGACTCGGCTTTTTGACGTATGTGCAGGTACTCTTCGAACATTTCGCAGTCAAAGTCGGGATGCTCCAAGAGATCGAACGCGCGTCGGCTGTATGCGTTCGCCTCATCAAAAAGCCTTTCATTCTGCTCAAGTGCCAAGCGGCGGCAGGCCATCAATTTTTCAGGTGTGTTACTGGGTTTCATCACGGCCATCCTTATCGAGTAGCTCCTTTGGAAACAATGCTGCAGGGGAGCTGAACCTGATACCAGCGACGGGGACGAGCCCGATAGATGTGGGACCCTTACTCTCGGTCCGGGTATCAAACTTGATACCTTTGAAATATCGATAATTTTTAAAGCGCGAGGGCTGAAAATTATCTCTTTCTTAGATGGGCGCTCCGAGATAGAGCGCTGAGTCGTTTCAGCTTTTAAGAGGCTACTGTCATGATCAGACTGGGCGGCAGAGGCGTCGTGCTGGTCGGACTGTCATAGCGGCTCAGCGCGACGGGGTGTCTACGCAACGTCAAGGAGCTGTTAGGACCAAGTGATTTTTCTCTGTGGTTCATTCTGGAGTTGCGTTGGCACTGACGAATGTCTGCTGCGTAGGAAACGATGACTTCCCTTTGCATGTTTCGTCATGGGCGGCCAGATTGAAAGCCAGACGTCGCTCATCTAGTTTTCGACACCGCCCTGCGGTCACTCTGGCTCAATTCTTTGTTTTCTATTACGCATTTTTAGCGTTGTGGAGGACGGCGTCGGATGGCGTTTTGATTGGTCCGGTTGGGATAAAGCAGCTTGGCTTACAGATAAGCGGTCTCCATAGGCTATGTGCCAAGGCTGGGTTGTGATCAAGCTGAACTAACATCACTGACGCGCCGATCGGACGAGACCGCGGAGACGAGTAGAACGTCCGACAGCGTTAGCCCTATCACTGGAACTCGCGCTACAGCTCCGTAGCGCTGAGCTAGCAATTTTTTGCTCACAGCGATTCATCACTGAGGCGGCTATCGCGCCAAGTGGCTTCTATCGGACATGCTCTGGGGCTAGATAAGACCGCCTGCATAACCGCTTAGCAAAATTAATGAACAATCTCAGCGCTCAGACATCGATTCTGTAACTGAACATTTCCGTCTAGGCATCCGGCCTCATGATTCGTAGGGCCGCTGTAGCGGCGGTGAGTCGGCTAATGAGGCGAGTTCCCATGAACGTCAACAACCAGTGCAGCGTCGAGTACAACGGTCTCACCCTCCGTGGGAAGGCTGATCAGCCGCTGATCGATTTCTTGGCAGAGCAGGGCATCGACCTGCCTCACGTCTGCTATCACCGAGCCCTCGGACCGATCCAGACCTGCGATGTCTGTTGGATCGAACATGAGGGCGAGTTGGTCCGCGGATGCTCGCTGCGTTCTGCTGATGGTATGAAGCTGGTGAGCGAAACGCCTTCCGTGAAGGCGGCGCAGGAAGAAGGCATGGATCGGATTCTTGCCAAGCATGAGCTTTATTGCACGGTCTGCGAGCACAACACAGGTGATTGCACGCTCCACAATACCGTCGCCGATATGAACCCCGTGATCCAGCGCTACAAATACCAGCGCAAGCCCTACAGCAAGGATCACTCGAACCCTTTTTATACGTACGACCCCGATCAATGCATTCTCTGTGGGCGTTGCGTGGAGGCGTGCCAGAACGTCGAGGTCAACGAAACGCTGAGCATCGATTTCACCATGGACCATCCACGGGTGTTGTGGGATGGCGGAACCGAAATCGAGGGCTCCAGCTGTGTGAGCTGCGGTCACTGCGTCACGGTTTGTCCCTGCAACGCGTTGCTGGAAAAAACCATGCAGCCGGATGCCGGACCGCTGACGTCGATGCCCGAGGACATCAAGCGGCCACTCATCGACGCGGTGAAAACGATCGAAAACACGGTTGGTGCGCCGCCCATTACTGCTATTTCCGTCATGGACATGCATTGGCGGCAGCCCGAAATCAAACGCACCAAAACCGTGTGCACTTACTGTGGCGTGGGTTGTTCGTTCGAAATGTGGACCCGTGACCGCACACTGCTCAAGGTGCAGCCGGTGGTGGACGCACCGGCGAACGGCATATCGACGTGTATCAAAGGCAAATTCGCCTGGGATTTCGTGAACAGCGAAAAGCGCCTGACCACGCCGCTGATTCGCGAGAACGGTCAGTTCCGCGAAGCGAGCTGGGATGAGGCGCTGACTTTGGTTGCGGGCCGTCTTCTGGCCATAAAACGTGAGCACGGCGCCGATGCCATCGGCTTCATTGGCTCCAGCAAGGCCAGTAACGAAGAAGCTTACCTGACGCAGAAAATTGCTCGCCTGATTATCGGAACCAACAGCGTCGACAACTCTTCGCGATACTGCCAGAACCCGGCGACACAAGGGCTTTTCCGCACGGTCGGTTATGGCGGCGACGCCGGTACGATCGCTGACCTGGAGCAGGCGGATCTGATCGTCCTGGTGGGTAGCAACCTGGCGGAGAACCACCCGGTCATCGCTTCGAAAATCAAGGCCGCGCGAAAGCATCGTGGGCAAAAGCTGCTGGTGGTCGATCCGCGTAAACATGAAATGGCAGAGCGCGCCGACCTGTTCTTGCAGATCCGGTCGAGCACGGACATCGTCTGGGCCAGTGCAATGTCGCGTTACCTGTTCGACCATGGCATGGCGGACACGGCGTTTCTGGAAGAGCGTGTGAACCAGGTGGACAAGTACCGGCGTTCGCTTGAACCCTTTACCCTGCCCTTTGCTTCGCAGGTCACTGGGTTGTCGGAGGCGGATCTGGTCAGCGCCGCGAATATGATCGGCGGCGCCAAGCGGGTCTGTCTGCTTTGGGCGATGGGCATCACTCAGCACAGCCATGGGGCCGACACCAGCACCGCGCTCTCCAATCTCTTGTTGGTCACCGGCAACTATGGCCGCCCCGGCACCGGCGGTTACCCGATGCGCGGTCACAATAACGTCCAAGGGGCCAGCGACTTCGGGTGTTTGAAGAACGTTTACCCCGGTTATGAAAAGGTCACTGACGAAGCGGTTCGAGCCAAGTGGGCAAAGGCCTGGGGCGTGGCGCCCGAACGACTGTCCGTCAAGGTCGGTGAAGACAATTTCCTGATGGTCCAGCATGCCGCCGAGCAGAAGATCAAGGCCATGTATGTGATCGGTGAGGAAACGGCGTTTTCCGACGCCGACACTGAAAACGTGCAGGAGGCCTTCAAGAAACTCGACTTCATGGTCGTGCAGGACATTTTCTTCAGTCGCACCGCGCAGTTTGCCGACGTCGTGCTACCAGGCTGTCCTAACGTTGAAAAGGACGGCACCTTCGTCAACACCGAGCGGCGGATCCAGCGCTTTCATGAGGTGTTCCCGCCGCTGGGCAACAGCCTGCCAGACTGGCGCATCCTGACCGATCTGGCCAAGAGAATGGGCCATGATTGGGGGTATGAACATCCCTCGCAGATCTTTGCGGAGGTGGCCGGCATCTCTACCTTGTTCGCCGGCGCCAGTTATGAGCGGCTGGACGGTTGGAAGTCCCTGCTCTGGCCGGTGAAGCCGGATGGCACCGATACTCCGTTGCTCTATACCGACCGGTTCCACACCGACGACGGCAAGGCTGTACTGTATCCGCTCGAGTGGAAACCCCCGGCGGAAGCGCCCGACAGCGAATTCGACCTGATGCTGGACAACGGACGCATGCTGGAGCATTTCCAGGGCAACAATCAGACGGGACGTGGCGACCGTATCGATTCGTTGTCACCGGACTGGTACGTCGAAATCAGTCCCGAGCTTGCCGCTGAACGGGGCATCGAGGAGAGCACCCGGGTGCGGATCACTTCTCGCCGTGGCTCGGTCACGGTGCCGGTGCTCATCACCGACCGAGTGCGCGGGAAGGTGTTGTTCCTGCCGATTCACCAAGGCAAGCCCGGCATTAATGAACTCACCGGGGAACATCATGATCCAGACGTCAATACCCCGGCCTACAAGGAAACCGCTGTGAAGATGACGGTGCTGAGGGATGCCCCCCAGCCCTCGGTATTGCCACGCGGCAATTTCCGAAACGGCCACCGGACGCCCAACGATGGCGTGGCAGTGGCGGTGAAGTGGGCCAGAGACGACTACGCGCCGATCGACGCACCGGCGCCCCATCCGGAGAGGTTTTGATGGCCGAGCCTATTGATTACAACGTCAAACCGAGCAAGACCGAGCCTGACGCGAAGGACGAGCTCGATCGTCTGGTCCAGAGCCTCCATGAACACGGCGTGCTGCGCATGGCCAATGACCTGGTCTGTGCCAACACGGCGATTACCAAAGTGCTCGTTGATGGCCTGAACAAGGAAGGCACGCTCAACGTCATCCAGAACCTGTCGATCCTGGCGATGGCCCTGTCCCGCGTGCCGCCCGACGAGCTCTACCGGTTGGTCTTCGCGCTGAAGGATGCAGGCGCTGCGGTCAGTCAATGGACCGCGCCGGGCAACGACGACGTCGCGCCGGGCGTGCGGGGTTCCTACCGGTTGTTGCATGACGAATCGCTTTGGCGGGCGATCATGCCGCTCGTGGAAGGCTTGAAAGCGCTGGGTGAGGGCATGAAAAGGCCGGTCGATAAACCGATCAGCCAGTTCTCCGGCAAACCCAGCGGCGCTTGAGCGGGGTCTACCCATGGAATCGGCGGATCCGGCGCTGATGCTGGCGCGGTACCAGTTCGCGTTCACCATCAGCTTTCATATCGTGCTGGCCGCATTTTCCATCGGCCTGGCTAATTACCTGATGGTGCTGGAGGCCCTCTGGCTGTGGCGCAAGCGTCAAGTCTATAGGGACGTCTACCGGTTCTGGTTGAAGATATTCGCCTTGACCGTCGCCGTGGGCACGGCATCCGGGCTGGTCATGGAGTTCGAGTTCGGGACCAACTGGAGCGCGCTGGCCAGCCGGGCAGGGAGCATCCTCGGCCCTCTGATGTTCTACGAAGTCATGGTCGCGTTTTTTCTGGAGGCAGGTTTCATCGGGGTCATGCTGTTTGGCATGAACAAGGTCGGGCCGCGCCTGCATTTTCTTTCCACGTGTGCGGTGGCCGTTGGCTCGTTGTTCAGTGCATTCTGGATATTGTCAGCCAATTCCTGGATGCACACCCCCGCTGGCTTCAGCATTGCCAGCGATGGCCGGTTCGTGGCCGAGGACTGGCTGCAGATCATATTCAATCCGTCGTTTCCCTATCGCATGGTGCACATGAGCATCGCCGCCTTTCTCGGCACAGCTACCCTGGTGGGTGGCGCGGGCGCGTGGCACCTGCTACGGGATAAAACCCATGCGCCCGCGCGAGTGATGGTTTCAATGGCATTGTGGATGGCGGCGGTGGTCGGGCCTATCCAACTCGTGGCGGGGGACCTGCACGGTGAAAACACCCGGGACCATCAACCGCAGAAGCTGGCGGCGATGGAAGGTTCCTGGCGACGCCCGGAAGCGGGCCAGGGGGAACCGCTGAGGTTGTTCGCGATACCTGACCAGGCCAACCGCAGGAATGATTTCGAATTGGCGATTCCCCATCTCGGCTCGCTTTATCTGCACCACAACTGGACCGGCACCATACAGAGCCTTGATGAATTCGCGCCCGAAGACATTCCACCGGTGGCTGTGGTCTTTTTCGCGTTTCGCATCATGGTGGGCATCGGCTTGCTGATCGTGGCACTCGGTGTCGCCAGTCTTTTTCTGCGCTGGCGCGGTGGGTTGTTCGAATGTCGATGGTTGATGCGCTGCACGATGCTCATGGCCCCGGCCGGGTTTGTGGCCATGGTCTGCGGGTGGGTCGTCACCGAAGTCGGACGTCAGCCATTCACCGTCTATGGCTTGATGCGCACCGTTCACAGCAACTCGCAGCAACCGCTTTCATTCGTCGCGGGCAGCACGCTCGCTATCACGGTCGTGTATCTGCTGGTTTTTGGCCTGGGGCTTTTCTATCTGATGCGAGCGATCAGCCGACTGCCGACGAAATCAACGGACGTCAACGAATAAGCGGCAGCGCAACGCGGGGGGAATCGTGATGTTCATATCTGAAGCGCTGTTACCCGATCTGGCGGCCGCTGCGATTGCATTTACTATCATCACCTATGTGATTCTGGATGGCACCGATTTGGGGGTCGGGATTCTCTTCGCAACCCGCCATGATCCTCATGAAAAGCAAATCATGGTCAACTCGATTCTCCCGATCTGGGACGGCAATGAAACCTGGCTGGTGCTTGGCGGCGGCGGTTTGCTCGCGCTTTTCCCCGTGGTTTACAGCGTCTTGTTTTCCGCGCTCTATGTCCCGGTCATTGCGATGCTGCTGGCATTGATTATCAGGGCAGTAGCATTGGAGTTCCGGGCTGACGCGTCTACACGAATGAAGCGCTGGCTCGACATCAATTTCGTGACCGGCTCGTTAATCACGGCCCTTTGCCAAGGCGTCATCATGGGCTCGGTGGTACAGGGTATCGATAACCAAGAGGGCCAGTTCACGGGGGACGGTTGGGAATGGCTGAGTGCATTTCCACTGACGTGTGGCCTGGTGCTGGTGATTGGCTACGCGCTGCTTGGCAGTTGTTGGCTGTACTGGCGCACCGAGGGGGCGCTACAAGCGACGGCCAGAAGGCAGGCGCGCATGCTCGGGTGGCTGGCACTGGCAGGCATCGCAATCATTGTGGTGTGGACCAGTTTGTTGGCACCGTCCTATCGAGACCATCTTCTTCAATCGAACCTGAGCCTGGCGGTTCTATTCATTCAGTGCGCGTTGCTGGTCGGGTTTTACCGGGCTTTTTCCAGTCGCTTTCATTTCCTTCCGTTGTTCGCGGTGCTGGGATGGTTCGGCACGGCGTTCGTTGTCGCGATCATCGCGCTTTACCCATTGATTTTGCCTCCCTCGCTGGCGATCAGCCAAGCGTCTGCTCCAGCCTCAAGCCAGGGCTTTATGCTCATCGGTTTCGCTGTTCTGGTGCCAGTGACGCTGGCCTACAACACATGGGGATTTTGGGTCTTTCGCGGTAAGGTCAAAGCTGAGTCTCTGCATGAATAGCCAGTTTTTCCTGCCGCTCAATAGCAAAAAAATATCTCACTGCAAAGAAACGTAGATAAAAATATATTGCAAGAACTTCCCAAATCTTAAACGCGACTAGTCGCCTTTTCCGGCATCGTGCAGGATTAAAAAACGCGCAGGGGAACGGTAATCCTGCGCGCTGCCCTGCGCGATATTTACTTAGCACGCGCTTCGGCTTGCAGAAATGCGGCGAGATTGTCCCTTGCCTGGCGCTTAAGGGAGCGTCATCGCGAGGTGACCGGTGCAGTTAAATAAAAAACAGCAAGATATAAGACGGCAGGTGTAATCAGCGTGGATCTCTGATTCGCTTGACTAGACAGTTAAGCTTTGAAATCGATAACTGACCAGCGAAAATACGATGAACTCAGAAAGGATACCTTGCAGAACTTTCAAGTAACGCCTTTGGAGCCCCTGTCGCTATAGCGTGACTTTTTGTTGATTTCAGCTAGTGGGCGCTGTCACGTGACAGCGCGTTTGAAAACTCGCGCACTTAGGAGTTAGTGGATTTCGTAGCGATGTTAGTACCGCAACGGAGCCCGACGCCTTTAAAGCTTCGTCAAGATATATTCAACATTCACATATCAGGTAATTCAATCTGGCGCGAACTTCTAGGGTCCTGAAAATCGAATGAGCGCTCTTGAACAGTACGATAAACTACTACGCCCTACAGCGATGTTGGAAAAGGCCAAGGCGAACTACAGGCTTGCGGTAGAGAACTAGGCTTAAGCACTTACATCAGGTCAAGTTCGACGACTGGCGAGACATAACCATCTCCTCGAGAATTTCGCGCACGAGTCGGTTAGTCCCAGTCTCACCGTGGTATTGGATTCGGTCGATGTTAGCGATCGTGAACTGGTGCTCGTCCGGACCAGTCACCTCGACAGACAAGCTACTGTCAGCGTTTATTGAGCAAACGATAGTGCACTGAGGTAGGCGGTTCGAAAGTACTGCTTCAAGTTCGCTTTTACTCATTGTATCCATCGCACATTGCTCCTTCTCATCGCTGAAAGGGGGCAAGAATAGAGCAATCCTGTGCGATGCAAATGGTGGCAAGTTAATGTTAGGGGGCGCCTAGCCCGCGCGGGTACAAGAAAATTGGTGCTACATTGGCACTTCTTTTTAGAAGATTTTTCCACTTTTTTGGATACGAATCTAGCCCGTTGGAGATGAGGATGAAGTGACGAGCTGCCGTGGGTGGCCACGATAAACGCTTACCGTGTCGCCGGGTATCGCGCGGGAACCTTCTACTACGGCACGCTAAGGGTGAGTCTCCGTCGGCCGGGGACAAGGTATCTGACGAACTGGGCCGCAGGGGGACGTACCGAATAGCATATGTGGGCTCCCAACGGGGAGTAAACGTCCATCAGAGTCACCTTGTGTTTAATCAGATAGGCAAAGTAGCTCCGGTTTCCTTCCCATGCGCTATCATTATTCCTATCTCCTTTCGAGGTGTTCGCTTGTTAATTTTTGGTTCGCCATGGAGCCGTAGCTGACAGGCTAGCTCTAGAGGGTGAATTCAGAAAGTGCGCGACCACGACAGGACTTACGTGATGAACACCAAAGCAGACTCGGACGAAGGTCGTCCTCAACGGCAGGACATACAGCCCAGCCACCTGGGCTTCCCAGTCGTAGGTATTGGAGCTTCTGCAGGCGGACTGCAAGCTGTTCAGCACTTCTTCGCGCACATGCCAGCTGACAACGGGATGGCGTTCGTTGTGGTGCTCCACTTGTCTCCCGATCACCAAAGCAGCGCAGGAAAACTGATCGCTAGCCGAACCAAGATGCCGGTCATCCAACTGGTTTCCGCCGTGCCAGTCGAACGCAACCATGTGTATGTGATCTCCCCCGCGCAGCGCCTGTCGATGAATGACGGCTATTTATGTGGCTTACCGCCAATACCAAGAAGTGGTCGGCACGTGACCATAGACCTATTTTTTCGCGATCTGGCGGACGCTCATAAAGAACGCGCGTTTTGCGTTGTATTGTCGGGTACGGGTTCCGATGGTGCCGTTGGCTTGTCGCGTATCAAAGAGCAAGGCGGAGTGACCCTGGCGCAGCTCCCCGAAGACGCCGAGTTTGATGGAATGCCAAAAGCGGCAATCAACAGCCAAAAAGTTGATTTCGTACTGCCAGTTGTCGACATGCCTCAGAAAATCCTGGATCTATGGCAGAACGCCCAACGCATCGAGTTACCGAACGCTCCTGAAGTCCAGCCTGACCCTGCGCCCAAAATCGATGAGCGAGCAGCTGAAAAAGCCGAGCAAGCCCTTCTCGATATTCTAGCCAAACTACGGGCAGGCACTGGCCATGACTTCAGGCATTACAAGCGAGCCACGGTTCTACGCCGTATCGAGCGGCGGATGCAGGTAACGACGCAACCCGATTTACCAGCCTACTATCGTTATCTCTGCGAGCATGCTAATGAAACAAAGGCGCTGCTCGATGACATGCTTATCGGCGTGACCAATTTCTTTCGCGACCGCGAGTCCTTTGAGTCGCTGGAACGCGAAGTTGTGCCACAGCTTTTCGCGCGTCACCAGAAGTCCGAGAGCGTAAAAGAGATCCGTGTCTGGTCAGCAGGTACGTCTACGGGGGAAGAGGCCTATTCGCTGGCTATCCTGCTCAACGACCACAAAGTTGAGAACACATCCGACCTGAACATTCAGGTCTTCGCCAGCGATATAGACGACCGTGCCATAAGCACCGGTCGCGCTGGGTTGTATACTGAAGCCATCGTCACCGATATCCCGCCTACGCGCCTGCGCCGGTATTTCGTAAAGGAGGGCGCCAGCTACCGTGTGCGTAAGGACCTTCGCGAACAGGTGCTATTTGCCAAGCACAGCTTGCTTGCAGACCCACCGTTCTCACAGATCGATCTGATTGTATGCCGCAACCTGCTTATCTATCTCGACCGCGATATTCAACGCGAGATTTTACAGATTTTTCATTTTGCACTGCGCTCGGGTGGCTATCTCTTTCTCGGTAGTTCGGAATCAGCCGATACATGCCCAGAGCTTTTCACTTCTGTTGACAAAAAAAATCGGATTTTTCGCGCCCGTGATCTGAATACTCATAGGCGGCCAGCGATGCCACAGGGCGGATACGTCCGTACGACTTCGATTTCCCAATCCAGTAATACTCAAGTGGCCAAGAAGCCTTCGACCGTCGAACTTTACCAGCGGGCAGCGGAACGTTTCTCCCCACCCAGTATCATCATCAATAGCGAAGCTGACGTCCTTTATATCAGTCAGGGCGCTGGGCGATACCTGCAGCATATGGGGGGGGAGGTCAGCAACAATCTTCTGTCACTGGTAAACGGCGATCTGCGGCTGGAATTGCGTACCAGTATTTTTCAAGCGCAACAGTCCGGGCAATCCGTCCGGGCACGTCCGATCAATCATCAGCTTGACGCTAAGCACTACCAGGTACAGATCGAAGTTCATCCGTACACCGATGCTGAAACCGAGTTGAATTGTTCGTACATCGCGTTTAACGAGCAAGAGATAGACGCGCAAAACATCAGTTCGAATGCCACTGTGCAGTCGGAAAACCAGATGCTCTCGAACCTTGATCGTGAATTGCAGCGTACCAAGCTGCAACTTCAAGACGTGATTGAGCAATCAGAGGTTTCAAGCGAGGAGTTGAAGGCGTCCAATGAGGAAATGCAGGCGATCAACGAAGAATTGCGCTCTGCCTCTGAGGAGTTGGAAACCAGCAAGGAAGAGCTGCAGTCGATGAACGAAGAGCTGCTCACAGTGAACCACGAGCTGAAGATCAAGGTGGAGGAAACAGACCAGGTTAACGACTATTTAAGCAACCTCATCAGCTCCACTGACATAGCCACCGTTTTTGTCGACCGAGAGTTGCGGATCAAATGGTTTACACCGCGCGCCACCGATATTTTCAGCATGCTGGCGGTGGATACAGGGCGCCCTTTGATGGATATCACACATCGCTTGGAGTACGACGAAATGATAGACGATGCGCTATCAGTTTTCGAGTCGCTCAAGGGGGTTGAGCGTGAAATCCCCAGCTCCAACGGCCGTTGGTACATCGTGCGTATTCTGCCCTACCGATCCAATGGCGATCAGATCGGCGGCATCGTCCTGACCTTCGTTGATATCACCTCGCGGCGTGAGGCCGAGCAGGAACTTCGCTTGAGCGAGGAGCGGATGCGTCTAGTTGCGGAAAGCACGCATGACTATGCCATCGTCGTGCTCAACGAAGAGGGTTTCATCACCGAATGGAATGAGGGAGCGCGGCACACCTTCGGTTTCAGCCGCGAGGAAGCCGAAGGCCAGCATTTCCGCTTTATTTTTTCCGTCGAAGACCAACGTGCGGGTATTCCCGAAATTGAGCTCGCAACGGCCCGTACCCATGGTCGTAGCGATGATGAACGCTGGCATGTGCGTAAAGATGGCAGCAGGTTCTACTGCAGTGGCGAGGTGACAGCGTTAGCGAGCAAAGGCTTTCAAGGGTTCGTCAAGATCGCACGAGATCTGACTGACCATATCAAGTTGCACGAAGAGCAGCAGCAGAACCTTAAGGCCTCCCTGAACTCCATCCAGCAAAAGGATCAGTTTTTTGCGGTCATGTCGCATGAACTTAAGCACCCGTTGAACCTCATTCAGCTAAACGCACAGGTGGCCCGCCGGCTTCCGGTAGCGAAGAAAGATCCGACGTTGCAAAAAGCGATCAGCACCATCACCGATGCGGTAGCGAGCCAGGCGCGTATCATTGACGATCTGATGGATGTCGCGCGGGTACGCAACGGCAAGCTCCAGTTGCAATGCAAGCCGCTTGATTTAGTGGTTGTGCTCAATGAAATCCAGCAGGTCATGCTCAAGGCAGAGCCAGGTTGCAAGATCCAATTCAAGACCCCCGAGGAGAGCCTATTCATCCTTGCCGATCAGACTAGGATAGAACAGATCATCTGGAACCTGCTCACCAACGCAATCAAGTTCACGCCGGTTGACGGCACCGTGCAGGTTGTGACCACGAAGCAAAATAAGTCGGCACGTATCGAAGTGATCGACACGGGGCCAGGAATTGAAAAAGATCAGCTGGAACGCATTTTTGAGATGTTTGGCCAAGCCAATCATCGTCCTTCAGGTCAGCACCGGGGTGGGCTAGGGATTGGCCTGGCGCTGGTCGAGCAACTGGTCGAAAGCCATCATGGCCAGATCGAGGCCTTTTCCGAAGGCGCGGGCAAAGGGTCACGCTTCACTGTGGAATTGCCATTGGTCGACGCGCCCGCTGAGCCTATGGGAGATCATCTCGACGAGGACCAAGGTCAGCTAGCAGGAATCAAGGCCTTGCTCTTAGACGATTCGCTTGAAGTTCTGGAAGCGCTACAACTGTTGCTTGAATTGGAGGACGCGCAGGTAATGGCATTTGATCATCCGTCCAAGGCGCTGGCCGTGGCGCAGTCGCAACGCTTCGATGTGGTCATCTCCGACATCGGACTGCCGGACATGGATGGCCATGAGTTTCTTGCTGCGCTACGTAAATTACCGGACTGCGCGACATTGCCAGCAATCGCGCTTACAGGCTACGGCGCAGATGAAGGTATGCGTTACCAAGGGGCGGGTCGATTCGATGCATCTCTTGGTAAGCCAGTCGTACTGGAAGATCTGACAAATCTGGTCTGCGGGCTGGTTGCATCCCATGGAAGAGAGTGATCCTAGCGCGGTTAGCATACGTGATATAGGCCATTGCAATGCGGCATACGTCCTGATGGAAGCCGCAGACAATTGGAATGGCTCACCCGGAATCGGTTTTGCATTATCTGAAGAACATTCCGCAAAGGGAACTCATGAGCGTCTGTTGTGGTTGGTTGCAAGGTCGGTAGCGGAGTCACGTAGCTTCGCTAGTCGTGCGACTTCTAAAAGAGCGACTATCCCAGCATTATCGATTTACAGTGGGCAATATCCGAGACCTAAGAGGCGCTGCCAAAGATGCATGAAAAATGTAACACCCGTTCGATGACATTGGTCGTTGATCAGAGCTGCCGTTAGGATGCTGAGGCCTTAAGCCTTGCGTAGTTAAACGGGCGTCCATTTGCGACAGCAACTCTTTGATATTGCTCGCCCGTTGCGTAGGCAAACGAGTTAGAAGGTGCCTTCAAATACCTGACGCTTGATGGGCGAGGCGATCGCTAATCAGCTTAGAATCAGCCCCGTCATGAGTAGGCTAATACCCTGGCGGGACGTAGGCGGCGGGCTTGAAAGATTCTGTGCCCGACAAGCGCCAGCGAACATTGGAAATACCTAAACGCTCCGCGAGAGGCTTACTGACACGCCTGACTTTTTCTCGGCCGAACTTCGGAATTCGACCCACGCCCGCATCGCAACTCGCCCAATGCCATGCCTCAGCGTTGTTCATGATGTCTGCGCGAATGATGAAAGACTTCGGCACTCCATGTATTTCGTAATCGATTATGTACAGCGTGGCTGAGGGCATCGTTATTCCTCCCGGTGGGGGCTACTGAGTACTTGGAGGGCATTGATTCAGCCCCTCTGACGACGTTGAATGTTGGCGCCGAAGCGCATGCCTAATCTAGCCTTAGCGATGAATATCGGTGCATACACCCCGGCATAGCTAGTGATGCGTGTAGGCGGCGCGGTAACCAAGTGGCATTGGGTTATTGGTGACCCCGTGGCCGGAGCGGCAATGGATAGTAAGGCTGCCGACGACGCTGGCTTTTCCAAAATTGTTGCGGTGGCTGTAATGTGGCCGTGGCGCAAGCAGCGATGCTGCGTACCGTCGTAAAATTTTAAACGATCTTGGATGGCAGTCATTTCTTATTGAGTCGTTTACAACACCATATAGCGGTCATCATCGCCTTCTTAGGACTAGCCGCTCAGTTGTCAATATGTGTTCAAGCTGCGGTTCGGCAATCGCCATATGCATAGCAAGCTGCTGCGCTTGCTCCCACTCTAAGTCGGGCTGGAGCCACACCAAAGCATCCTCCCTGGTAAAGGCCAACACTCTTTGTTGCTCGCTTATGATCTCGCTGTAGGTCACTAGGGCAAGGCCGTCGCAACCATTTGGCGTTTCACTGGCCTGGGCTAGCGCCGCAAGAAAAATCGGTGACGATTGACGGGAGGTCGTATAGGTGAGGCGGCGAGACGGCACAGTCACGTCAGGTTCAAACGTTTCATACCAACCGTCGACTTCTATCAAGACTCTGCCGTCGCGCTTGACCCGGTCAAAGACTTTGGAACGCATCACCAGATGTAAGGGCAGGTGGGTCAGCGGCGGCATCGTGCCCATCGACCAGACGGGCGACCACCCCCAGCGCACCTTGATGCACTCCAGCCGCCCGCCACGGTTGCGTATGGCGCTTACCTGCATGTTCGGCTTGATCACGCTTTGTCGCTCATGCAACGCCGGCGCCGCCGCGGCGTGAAGACCGTCGGCGGACAAGCTTGATGAGTTGGCACTGAAGGGGGCGCGCTGGGCAAAAAAAGCCAGGGAATCCTTGGAAGAAACGGGCTGAACGAAACATTCACACATCGCGAAATCTCCAGGCAGATTTGGACTTCACTCCCGCCGTGAAAACCGCAAGAGACCGATTCGTCTTCCGTGGGCTGCGGCGGTGTTATGTAGCTCCGAGCCGGTGCGCCAACGCTTGGTTCGAAAATCCTTGTCGCGACCGGATGAGTGGAAAATCAAGCGGCATTTCATCCACCTATGCGACCGCTCATCGTCTGCACGGAGCGCTGCGCATTTCCCCAGGGTCGTTCGTTTTGTCCCGCTGTCGTTGTATCAACGGTGTATCGCGTGGCCTCTGATGAAGGAGTTGACCCATGACAAAAATCGACAATCTGCTGGATAACAAGGGGACGCCCCTCAACAAGCAGACCTTTACCTGGCGTGACTTGGCCGGCAAACCGATCAGCAAACTGGATGACGATGCGTTCACCCGAGTGCGAGTGATCTTGATGAACGGCGTCGAATCCGATGCCCTGCGCCTCAAGCATTTCGGCGCGCGTTTCCATAAGGAATTGCAACTGCCCCTGGCGCAGGTGAGGCGCGCCGAGCAGCATCAAATGACCGCCATCAACTGGTTGCTGTCGGCGGACCATTCGCCCCTTGAAACCACCGTGGCCTACGAGCAGGTTGCCATCGAAGTGACCGCCGCCGTCGCCCAGAACGAGCCCGATCCGTATCAGGCACAGACCTACCGCTTCGGCGTGCTGGAAGATTTCGATCACCTTTATCGCTATGCCGCGATGCTCGATCGCCTGGAAGGCAAGGACGCCAACAACATCCTGCAAGGCTACACGGACATCGTGCCCGGCCGGCCCACCAGCGAGCACCACCGTGCTCCCGGCGATGACCTGCGCGATAACTACAAGAAGGAAAACGCCGCGCTGATCACCAAGATTCACGCCGCGCTGATTACCGGCGCGGAGTACCAGACCCACGATTACTACATGAACATCGGCCCGCTGTTCGCCGACCCGGTGGCCCGGGCGTTGTATGCCGAGATTGCCTCGGTAGAAGAACAACACGTTAGCCAGTACGGCTCGCTGCAGGACCCCAGCGAAACATTCATGGAGAAGTGGCTGGTGCATGAAGCGATGGAGGTCTACACCTACGCCAGCTGCGCCGAGCAGGAAGAAAACCCACGGATCAAGGCGATATGGGAACGCTTCCTCGATTACGAACTGGGCCACTTGAACCTCGCCTGCGAGCTGTTCAAGAAGTACGAACGACGCGACCCCGCCGAAGTACTCAGCGGCCAATTGCCGCGCATGATCGAATTCAAGAGCCAGCGTGATTTCGTCCGCGAGACCTTGTCCCGGGAAGTCGATCTGCGCGCCCACGGCATCAACTACGTGCCCAAGGAGCGCGAAGGCCACGCGTCCCTCGACTACCGCGCCCAACTCAACAGCGAAGGCGTACCCGCCAACATCGCTTCGGCCGGCTACACCTTCAAGCCCTGCACCGAACTCAACTCAGTGGGAGAACAGCAATGAGCGAACGCCAAGTCACTATCGGCCTCAATCGTACCGGCGCCCAGATGTCTTCCGAAGACACCGCTCGCCAACTGGAAGCCACCCGACTGTTCCCGGCGGATGTTCCGGGCGATATGAGCGACTACACCGCCGAACGCGAGCGCGCCATACGCGAGGCCGACCTGATCGGCTCGGTGCCGGCGCCGGGGTCGGTCAAGGGCATGGTCAAGACCGCATTGGACAAAACCATCGGCAAGGCGCCGGAAGTGTTGCTGGACAAGCTCGGCGAGCGCCTGGCCTTCGAACGCACCGGCGTGCGGTTGTATGAAGCAATGGTCGCCAAGGCGATGTCCGCCCCCGGCGCCGATCCGGCGTTGGTCGAGACCTTGTGGCAGATCCAGGCCGAGGAACTCGAGCACATGAACATCGTGCGCGAGGCCATCGAAACCCTCGGCGGCGACCCGACTGCCATGACGCCTTGCGCGGACGTGGCGGGCGTCAAGGCGATGGGCGTGCTGCAGGTATTGACCGACCCACGCACGACCGTGTCCCAATCCATGAGCGCGATCCTGACCATCGAGCTGGAGGACAACGCGGCTTGGGAGTTGCTGATCGAACTGGCGAAGAAGGGCGGTCATCCGCTGATCGCCAAGCGCTTCGGGCACGCACTGGAACAGGAGGAAACGCACCTGGCCACGGTACGCAACTTCATCAAGCAAGACCTGCTTGCGCAAGTGAGCTGAGCTTGCTTCCACCTAGCTCCACCCCATCTGGGGTGGACCGCCGGTTCGAACTTTAAAAGGACAACCGCTCATGAGTGAAACCGACCTTGAGATGGAATTGAAAGCCTGGCGGCTTTTGCTCGAGGACGATGCGTATCGCCTGGACTTTCCCGAGGATTATCGCGACACGCTGATTCGGCGCGCCGATGAATTGGTGTTGCAACAATTTATCAGCCTGGAAGATTGGCAACTGCTCAAGGACGCGGCCGATCAGGCTTATCAACTGACGGTGGAAATGCTGGCGCGCAATCAGCGCGATTGTCTCAACCTAGCCTCGTTGTGCCTGCTTGGGAAAGGAGGGACGGGCGAGCGAAAGGAAAGCGGACGGTCGTCTACCCTCGTTCAACGTATGAAAAAGTGAGCGGCTAAGGCTCGGTGTGAGGGGGCGTTGTGGGCGCCAATCAGGCGCAAATGTAACTGCTGATATGCATGGCATTAGCGGCGCGGACGATGCAATCGTGACCTACGTCCTCGGGAGCTATGCCAGATGTCGCCGATGGTTTCTGGATCATTTGACAGGATCACTGCCAAAGCGAAGGCGCCCGTCCCTATGGGCTATGGGTGGAATGAGTTGGCACATCCCGGAATCCCCCTTCTTGGCCCTTGATACTCCCTAAAAACGAGTCCAGAATTAAGTCTTTTCCTGCTTCGACAAGAAAAGAAAACCCTTATTTTTCAACGGGTCGGCCGCCAGATGCGAGTCTCGTTTCCCGCTCCAAGATTCAAAAAAAGCCACTCAGATGAGTGGCTTTTTTTTTGCCTGAATTTTGTATGCAGAGGCGCGAGTTCGTTGCTCCCTCAAAGGGTTCTGGCCGGTGGACGCCCTTGAAAGCCAAACACTCTACGCTGATGTAATCGGGCCGGCGCCTCCAACGCGGGCGCGCTTGGATCATGGCGCCCATATCTGTGCATTACGGGCAAGCCTGGCGCGACCGCCGCGGGGCAACACGTCAAGGATGCGTCCTGACATGGCCTTCTCCACACAAGACAGTGATGAAGTGCTCAGTGAAATCAACGTCACGCCGTTAGTGGACGTGATGCTGGTGCTGCTGGTGGTGTTCATCGTCACCGCGCCGCTACTGACAAACGCCATCCCCATCAACTTGCCCAAAACCGAGTCGGTGGCGCCCGTGGAGCAGAAAGACCCGCTGGTGGGGAGCATTGATGACAAGGGCAAGGTGTTCATCAACAAGGAAGAAATTCAGGCGGATTTGCTCGAGTCGAACCTGCAAGCAGCCAAGGCGAAGAACCCGGATGTCAGCGTACAGCTGCGGACAATGGCGTGAATTATGGCGAGGTGGCTCGGGCCATGGCGTCTATTGAGCGGGCGGGGATTAGCAAGTTATCGGTAATAACGGCGAAGTAGATCAGGATTGTCCCGGCTGCCAGCCCATAGAAAACCAGACCACTGACAAGGCTACCTTCCGTGCCCATGCGTGCCAGGAACGGATCAACATGGCGCTGATGGCCTCAGCGCTCATGCCCGCTTCACGAGACAGATCTCGGCGCTGTGCGATCGGCCCCGTTCGGGGCCCCGACATCACTCGGTTTTCGCCCCCATCAAGGCGTTCAATTCGCCGTATGTATGGGCTTTCAAGGCATGGGTATCGAGTTGGCCATTATCGAGGAAGCTGCTGACCAATGCGCCCATGGCGCCATGTAGAAATTCGGCGATGCTGGAACCTGCACTGAGCCGTCTGACTCCTAGGCGCTTCAATTCGTCGAGGGAGGGCAACCCGTCCCGGGACAGCAGGTTCACTGGCAGTCTGGTTTCCCGGCAGACGGTGGCGATTTCGTCCGCATCGACCACACCGGCGGCAAACAGCCCATCCGCTCCGGCGCTGGCATACAGCGCGGCGCGTTTCAGGAGTTCCTCCAGACGCTGTTCGGCGGGGAAGAGGTTTTTCAGGTAGACGTCCGTCCGTACGTTGACGAATAGCTTGACGCCCGCCTGGTCTGCCACCGTCCTCGCAACGTCAACCTTGCGAGCAAGCAGCTCTGGGGAGTCCAGGCCGTCTTCGATATTGATCCCGACCGCTCCGGCGGCGATAACGGCATTGATCACCTGGCCGACCTGCTTCAGATCATCCGAGTAGCCGCCTTCGATATCCACCGTGAGCGGTACGCTGAGCACCCTGGCCATCGACTTGACGGTGGCACTCAGCAGGTCAAGAGGTAGCTTGTTGCCATCCTGATACCCATGGGACCAAGCCATGGCCGCGCTGCTGGTCGCTACGGCCTTGCCGCCCAGGTGTTCGACGATGCGCGCACCACCCGCGTCGGCCACATTGGCCAGGACCAACAGTCCATTCTGGTGGAGGCGGTGAAAAGCGTTATCCAGTGAGGTCAAGGCAATTCAACTCCTTTGAAATTTTTTTTTCAGTGGCAAGGGGGGCGTCTTGGAGACTGTTATGCAATTTTTTCGAGGGATCTGGCAAAAAGCGAAGCGGCACTGAAAAGAAAAAATGCAGCTTCATTAAATCTTCCGGCCCATCTCAATCACGGTCGCCCTGAGCATTATCAACACTGTCATCTCGTAAACAAGAACGGTTTTTCCGGCATACGTAGTGACATCGACTTTAAACACCGCCCAACCTCGTTCATGATTTGACGCGTGGATAAATGATCGAACGACTTGAGCTGATAGCTTGAGCGTGTCTCCAGGCACCACTGGAGCAACCATCCTGAAGCTATCGATCTTCCCACCCGCCACGACATTTGTTTGAAGCAGCAAGGCTTCACACATCAACCGCTGCGAGATACCGAAGGTTTGCACTCCGCTGGCACAATGCACGCCAAGCGGACTCGAACGGGCGAGGTCAGGATCTATATGGATATCGAGAGGATCGTATTCTGCAGCAAAGGCAATGATCTCTTCCGATGTAATAGGTACGGATTGCCTAGCCGTCCAAATACTACCTGGCGTTAAGTCTTCCCAGTACAGCTCTTTCTCTGCCACGGTAACTCCTGGATTTTTTAGCGTTAGATTCAATGTAACCGAAGGTTGTTGGCCGATAGTGTCGGTGGGCAATGGCCTCGACAATGCTCATAAGCCTCGGCGTGGTTGAATGTTTTGGACAACAATCAAGGCCGCCATCAGAGCCTGGCAGGAGGGGCCATGCGCTTGTTGATAACAAAACCTTCGGGTTGACAGGTCATGTCGGGAAGTCGGAACGTAGACAGAGACTTCAGACTCGTCAGGTTGCCCAAGGCAGACTGCCAAATAGATTTAAAGGTCAACATCAAGTCAGCAGTCAACCACCGGCAGAGAGGAATAAGCGTGCTCATCCAGGACAAGGGGACGACGTCAATTGGACTGGTGCATGAGGCCCTCGAGGGCGCATTGCGGCGCCAGCTGGACACCTCCGTCGCACTGCAGCAAGCACGTATCGACCCGGTACTTCTCACTTCCCCCCAAGCCAGGGTTTCGGCAGCAGCATTTTCTCGCCTATGGGTCGCGCTCTCTGATCTGCTCGACGATGAGTTTTTCGCAATCGATAGCCATCCCATGCGACGGGGCAGCTTCCGATTGATGTGCCAATCCTCGATTGACTGCGAGTCGTTAGAGCAAGCGTTGCGACGGATGCTTAAGTTCCTGCGTCTCGTACTGGACGATATTCACGGTGAGCTGAGTTTTGATGGCGACTGCGCCGTCATCGTTATCCATGACAGCGGCATTGAACGTCGTCTCTTCAGTTATGGAACATGGCTGATCCTGGTCCATGGGCTGCTCTGCTGGCTGGGTAACAGACGCATTCCCATAAAAGAGCTCTGCTTCAGGCCGAATCGACCGCTCGACGATAGCGACTATCGGATGCGCTTCTGTGAAGACATTCAGTTTGGTGCGCCAGTGACGATGGTTCGTTTCGAGCGCAGTTTTCTAAGCCTCAAGGTCGCGCAAAACAAAGCCAGCCTATCGGCATTCTTGAAAGAGTCGCCTGCCAGCCTGCTGGTGAAATATCGTAACGAGGATAGCATCAGCGCCCAGATCCGCCTCAGATTGAGAGGGCTCGATCCGGAGGATTGGCCAGAGCTGGACAAGATGGCGAACACGCTGTGCATGTCTTATTCGACGCTCCAGCGAAGGCTCCAGGCCGATGGGGTCAGTTATCAGCGTTTGAAAGACAATCTGCGCCGTGACATGGCGATCAATCTGCTGTGCCAGCCAAATATGACCGTGACTGAAGTGGCTGCCCTCACGGGTTTCCAGGAAAGCAGTGCGTTTCATCGAGCATTCAAAAAGTGGACAGGGGTGAGTCCCGGCGCTTACCGCCGCTCCAATACTGACGAATCGGGCGAGATTTAAAAGCTTTTCTTGCGGTTATATAAAAGCCCCGCTTCCCCGCCAGATTACCTGCTGTGATCTGCCACTCGCTTCATCCACCCAAACCTCAATGGACCAGGATCAGCCCGATCGTGCCTGGCAAGTCATGGGTGTCCAAAACGGTCACGCACAACGATGCCGTCGGGCATAGGCCGCCGCAAAGGCAACTCCTACGATGCGCTGCAGGTAGCCCTGGCATCGCCTATCAAGCGAGCCAGCAAATCTTCGCACTTCACAAACAAAAACAAGATCGAAGGAGACGCGATATGCAGCCGGTAAACGTCTATACACTCGCGGTTGAATCGAAGTTCAACCGCTTCCATGGGCTCATTCTATTCTGGTGTGTGCTCATCCTGATCATCGATGGCTATGACCTCGCTGTCGTCGGTGCAGCCCTCCCGGCGATCATGAAGGACATGAACATCGATCCAACCAGCGCCGGTGTCATGGCGGGCTCTGCGCTCTTCGGAACGATGCTGGGCGCAATTTTTCTTGGCACGCTGGCGGATCGTATCGGGCGGCCCAGGATGATCGCCATCTGCGTGGCCTTGTTCAGTGTTTTCACGGCTGCGGCAGGCCTCACCAGTGACCCGATCAGCTTCAGCGTTGCTCGCTTCATCGCCGGCCTTGGCATCGGCGGCGTACTGCCCATCTGCACCGCTCAGATGGGTGAATTTTCTCCACTCAAACTGCGTACTCGCTTGGTCACCCTGGTTTTCGCAGGGTACTCCGTGGGCGGTATTCTGGTTGCCCTGACGGGTAAGCAACTCATCGAGAGTCACGGATGGCAGTGGGTGTTTTATGTGGCGTTGCTGCCCGTGCTGCTGATCCCTCTGATCCTGAAGACCCTCCCTGAGTCCATAGGCTACCTGCTCAAGACCGGACGTCAGGAGGAACTACGGGCGATCGCTCGTAAACTGGCTCCGGCTCTGGTTATCGATGAAGACACGCTGATGACCGGGAACGCCACCGTACTGGATAAACAGGAAGCCCCCGTTCGTAATTTATTCAAGGAAGGTCGGGGCTTCAGCACTTTGATGATTTGGGCTGCGTTCATGACGGGCTTGTTCATGGTCTACGCCCTTAACTCCTGGCTAACCAAGCTGATGGCGATGGCGGGGTTCAGCCTGGGTTCTGCGCTGAACTTTGTGATTGTTTTCAACGTGGGGGCCATTGCCGGCGCAATAGGCGGAGGGTGGCTGAGCGACAAGCTGAACATCAAACACGTATTGGTCTGCTTCTACATCATCGGTGCGATGGCGCTCACCATCCTGGGCTACACGCGTTCGACAACGTTGCTGTTTCCTGTGGTGTTCATTGTCGGCGCATCGACGCTGGGTACCCAGTTGCTGGCGTATGCGTACGCGGGCGATTTCTACCCGTCATCGATTCGTTCTACCGGCGTGGGTTTCGCGTCTGGTGTGGGACGGATAGGCGCTATCGTCGCCCCTGTTCTGATCGGCTGGCTGGTGTCGTTGAACCTTGCGCTCGAGAAAAATTTCATGGCCATCAGCCTGGCCGGCCTCATTGGCGCTGTCGCCGTGACCCTGATCAATCAGTCACGCGCCGACTCTACTCAAGTCAGAAAATCCCCGGCCCTGTCGAACTGATGGATGCACCTGCCTGTAGCTGAATGTGTGGAATTGAATGCATGAAAATGAATCGCTTATCCAAACCGCCCATATCGCCTGAACTGCTTGGTCAAACGGTTGATTGGGCGATCGCTTCACGGCGCAGTATTCGGGCCTTTTTGCCCACTCCCGTACCGCGCGAAGACATTGAAGCGATCCTTGATATCGCTCGGTTCTGCGCAACGGGGGTGAACATGCAGCCTTGGCGCGTGCATGTCGTCACTGGAGAAGCAAAGACTCACCTTTCATGTGCCATCGCGGAAATTGACAACGATCCATCACTGAGCAACGACCTTGAAGATGCCTATGACTACTACCCACGCGAGTGGACTTCACCCTATGTGGATCGGAGAAGGCAAGTCGGGTGGGAACTCTATGGACTGCTGGGTATTGCAAAGGGAGACAAGCAGCGGATGCATGCGCAACACGGCCGCAATTACCAGTTCTTCGACGCTCCCGTTGGCCTGATCTTCACCATGGATCGGGTGTTGAAGGAAGGCAGCCTCCTTGACTACGGAATGTTCCTGCAGGCGGTGATGGTGGCGGCGCGCGGAAGGAATCTGCACACCTGCCCACAAGCCGCTTTTTTGAAATATCACCAGGTCATTTCGCAAGCCCTTGCAATCCCCGCAGATCAAATGCTGGTTTGCGGAATGAGCCTTGGATACGCCGACGAGACCAGTATCGAGAACACCTTGGTCACTGATCGGGAGCCGGTGAGCGCGTTTTGCACTTTTCATTACAATAATAAGGAAACGACATCATGAAGCCTGGTGCTTATGAGAGTGGGCTTGATCGCTGCAAGGCCAACCATCTGCCCCTGACGCCACTTGGTTTTCTGGATCGGGCGGCTCTTGTGCACCCGGATCGGGTAGCGGTGGTGCATGGCGAACTGCAACGAACCTGGAGTGAAACCCGCGAACGCTGCTATCGACTGGCCTCGGCGCTTTGCGAAAAAGGCCTGGGAGCAGGGGACACCGTTTCGATTCTGTCTCCCAATACCCCTGCCATGCTCGAAGCGCATTTCGGGGTCCCCCTCAGCGGCGCGGTACTCAATGCGGTCAATTACCGGCTGGATGCCGAAGGTGTGGCATTCATACTGCGTCATGGCGAATGCAAGTTGCTCTTGGTGGATCGAGAGTTTGCTGCGCTGGCGGATGCCGCACTAGCGCTCCTCGAGCATCGCCCGATGGTGATTGATATCAATGATCACCTGGCGCCACTTTGCGCGAGTGTCGGGGACATTGACTACGAAACCTTCATCCGCAGCGGTAGCCCTGATTTCGAAGGCGTATGGCCGGATGACGAGTGGCAGCCGATAGCACTCAACTACACCTCCGGTACAACCGGTGATCCAAAGGGTGTGGTCGCGAGCCATCGTGGCACCTACCTCATGAGTCTGCTGCAGATGACCAACTGGCCGCTTCCGCGGGCGCCTCGTTACCTGTGGACATTGCCGATGTTCCACGCCAACGGTTGGTGTTTTACCTGGGCGATCACGGCAGCGGCGGGCACGCACGTCTGCCTGAGAAAAGTGTGCGCAGAGACGGTGTTTGATGCGATCGATAACCAGGGTATCGATCACTTCTGTGCGGCGCCGATTGTCATGACCATGATTGCCAACGCCGAAGATCGTCCCGCGCTCAAAACGCCGGTTCGAGTGCTGACGGCCGGTTCCCCACCTCCGGCCAGCATACTCAACGCGGTCGTTTCACGAGGCTTCGATGTTGACCACGTTTACGGAATTACTGAAGTGTCCGGCACGCCAATCAGTTGCGTCTGGCAAGACGGGTGGGACGATTTAACGCCCGGTGAGCAAGGCGCCATGCGAGTACGCCAAGGGGCCCGTGCAGCCGCCTTTGAAGGCTTGATGGTGGCTGACGCCGAAACGATGCAGCCAGTAGCACAAGATGGCCAAACAACGGGTGAGCTACTGCTCAGGGGCAACACCGTAATGATGGGTTATCTGAAGAATGACAGTGCAACCCGAAAAGTTTTCAAAGGCGGTTGGTTTCATACAGGTGATGTCGCCGTCGTGCACCCCAACGGCTACGTCCAAATTACCGACCGTTGCAAAGACGTGATTATCTCCGGCGGGGAAAATATCTCGTCTGTAGAGATCGAAGAGGCCATCCACTGTCACCCAGCTGTTCTATATGCCGCGGTAGTCGCTCAGCCTGATGATAAATGGGGTGAAGTACCGTGCGCGTTCGTCGAGCTGAAAGCCGGTATCGAGCCTCCCTCCGAAGCAGAAATAATTGTGTTCTGCCAGGCGCGTTTGGCCCGATTCAAATGTCCGCGCAGAGTGGTTTTTACGGAGTTGCCGAAAACCGCAACCGGAAAAATCCAAAAGTTTTTGCTTCGAGAGCAGGCAGGCAGTCGCGATGCAATTGTCCGTTTGGCTTCGAATGGCTAGGTCGTAGTCGCTTCCATCACATACAAAATAATAAAAATCGGAGCGTTATAAGTGAACCTGAAAAAAATAGGTGCAACGTTGGTGTCTGGCAGCATTGCCCTCAGTGGCCAGGCGTTTGCCGACTTTTCAAGTGACAGCAAAGCCACCTTGGGCATGAGGAGCTTCTACTTCAATAACGACAACCGCGATGGTGTCGCTGCCCCTTCGAAAACCGAAGAGTGGGCGCAGGGGTTCATGTTGGACTTAAAGTCGGGTTATACCGAGGGTGCCGTTGGTTTTGGAGTTGATGCCCTTGGGTTGCTGGGCGTCACCCTGGACAGTGGCGAGGGACGTCATGTTGGCAGCTCGATGATTCCCTCGGACAGTGACAACCGCGCCGTCGACGAGTGGAGCCGGCTGGGGCTGACCGGTAAGGTCAAGATGTCCAGGACCGAACTGCGCTACGGCACCTTGATTCCGAAACTTCCGATTCTGGTCGCCAACGATGGACGGGTGCTCCCGCAAACCTTCGAGGGCGGCCAAATCACTTCGAGCGAGTTCAAGGACCTGACCCTGACGGGTGGGCGCATCGAACATGCAACCGGTCGTGCTTCCACTGATCAGACAGGGCTCGCCGCTATGGGCGGTACGCGTGAAAGCAACCAGTTCGCTTTCGCCGGGGGCGACTGGAAAGTCACCAAGGACCTGACAGCTCAGTACTACTATGCCCAGCTCGAAAACTACTATAACCAACAGTT
Source organism: Pseudomonas sp. Z1-12 (assembly GCF_051132015.1). Lineage (NCBI taxonomy): Bacteria > Pseudomonadati > Pseudomonadota > Gammaproteobacteria > Pseudomonadales > Pseudomonadaceae > Pseudomonas > Pseudomonas sp. Z1-12. The sequence goes on along the minus strand of NZ_CP071647.1, from coordinate 3,942,157 downwards.
TTTCGGACTCACGCACACGTTCGCGTTCTCGGACAGCCAATCGTTGAAAACCGACCTGCGCTACTTCCGGACTGACTCGTCAGGTGAAAACAGCTCCGGTACATCGGGCTACCGAATCAGTGGCTACACCAAAAATGGTGATGGCGTTATCGACAATCGTCTCTGGAGTGCTGCATTGATCTACAGCCTCGGCCCTCATGCGATAACGGCCGGCTACCAAAGCGTCTCGGACGGTAGCAGCTTCACCCAGCTCAATCAGGGTAGCCTGGTGGATAAAGGCGCAGGAGGCAGCTCCTTGTACCTGTATACAGATCGTCTGATCCAGAGTTTCACCCGTGCAGGGGAGCGCACATTATTCGGTCAGTATGCCTACGACTTTGCCGCCCTGGGGATCCCGGGTCTGAAAGCCTCGGTCATGTACCTCTCCGGTGACAACATCAAGACGAGATCAGGTGACGATCAGAAAGAATGGGAGAGGGATATCTTCCTGGACTACGTCGTTCAGTCGGGAGCGCTCAAAGGTGTTGGCTTCGGTTGGCGTAACGGAAAATCCAATAGCGAAGCCGCCCGTAACCAGGATCAAAACCGAGTGTTTGTAAGCTACAGCATTCCGCTGCTCTAAGGGCGCAGCATCACCGTATCGAACGCCATTGAGCGGGCGGGAATTAGCAAGTTGTCGGTGGTTACGGCGAAGTAGATTACGACGCGTCAGGTGTAAAGAAAGCCATTCAGGGGAATGGCTTTTTGAGTTTGCCATTGTTCCGACGGCTACACACCTGAAGTGGTTTTGAAAACCCCACTGAGAATAAAGGCATAACGTTCCGGCCGAATGTAAAACGTCGTGCGGTCGCAACAGCGGCCATCGGCGAAATAGGATGTGCGCTCCATGACCAGTAGCGCCGCGCCGCGTTTGACGTGCAGCGCATTGGCCAGGCTTTTGTCAGCCTCCTGGGCGCGGATCGCCAAGTCAGCGCGGATAACCGCCAGACCGGTGATTGATTCGAGGATGGAATAGATCGGCTGGTGTTCGACTTCACTCCAGGCCACGTCGGCCAATTCCGCCGGTAAGTGACTGCGTCCCAGGGCAATGGGTTCGTCATCGACGAGGTGCAGACGCTCCAGTAGCAGGCAGTCGTCTGTTGCTTCAAACAAACCCCGCATGGTTTCTGGAACAGGCAGCAGGGCATGGCTGAGCACCCGCATGCTCGGTTGCAGCCCTTGCAGCAACAACGCCTCATGAAAACTGCGCAACGCATCCAGGCCGTGGCGTACCTGTTTGGCTGCGACGAAGGTGCCTTTGCCTTGCTTGCGCTCCACCACACCGTCGTCGCTGAGCTTGCCCACCGCCAGGCGAACCGTGACGCGGCTCACGCCGAACCGTTCGCCCAACTGCGCCTCGGACGGTAGTTTGCCGCTGGGTTCATAGTCGCCGCGCTGGATTTCCTCCAGCAGTTGATGGGCAATCTGTTCGTAAAGCGAGGTGCTGCTGTCGCGAAGAATGGAGGTGGACACTGTCAGCTTCCATGGCCTTGAGTGGGGGCAGGGCGCCTTCACTTCTAAGGTTATAAAAATAGGTTATTGGGACTGCTTGTATTAATACGTATTATGTCAGGCATTGCCATTGTAGACGACCTGACGACACTTGCCATGCTCAACAACTTTCCGCAGCCGCAAGCCGATGCCCTGACAGTCGCTGATATCAGCTTCCGTTACCCCAATGGGCATGCGGTGTTTTCCTCGTTCAGCCTGAACGCCAAGCCTGGTGAGTTCGTCGCGATTCTCGGGCCATCAGGCTGCGGGAAAACCACGCTATTGAATTTGCTGTCGGGTTTCATGCAGCCGCAGGCTGGGCAGATCACCATCAACCAGACAGCGGTGCGGCCGGAGCGTTCGGAGTTGGGTTACGTGTTCCAGGCGCCGCAATTGTTTCCATGGTTGAGCGCGTTGGAAAACGTCCGTTTCGGCCTGCGGATGAGCGCCCGCACCGACGCCTCGCAGCAGCGCGAACAGGCCTTCCAGTATCTGCGCCTGGTCGGTCTGGAGAGCGCGGCGCATCGGTTGCCGCACCAGCTTTCCGGTGGCATGCAACAGCGCGTTTCCCTGGCCCGGACCCTGGCCCTGGAACCCAGCGTATTGCTGATGGACGAGCCGTTCGCCGCGCTCGATGCCATCAGCCGCAACAGCATGAACGAAGAGACCTTGCGCATCTGGGCCGAACTGGGCCAGACGGTGCTGTTCATTACCCACGACATCGACGAAGCGGTGTTCCTGGCCGATCGGGTCATTGTGCTCAACATCGCCCCCGGGGGGATTCACAGCGAACTGGAGATCCAGTTGCCGCGCCCCCGAACCAACTTGAAAACCCGCCGCCTGCCGGCGTTCCTCGATTACCGCAATGAGCTGATGACCCGCATCGCCCAGGTGATGAACGCGGGAGACGCCACGGTTTACCCCACCCCTCGACTTGAGCTGACAGCATGATCAAACGTTCGCTGCTTGCCCTTACCTTGTCCGCCGCCACGTTGGCCGGCAGCGCATTCGCCGTGGCCGACGAGGCGAAACCCCTGCGCGTGGGCTATGTCTTCGCCATGGCCAACGCCCCGGCGCTGATCGCCGACAAACAAGGTTACTACCGCGAAGAGGGCTTGAATGTCGACCTCAAGGCCTTGGGCGATGGCCCGGTGATCCAGCAGGCATTGGCCGCCGGCGAACTGGACGTGGCCTATGTCGGCACCCCACCGGTGTACCAGTGGTTTTCCCGCGGGCTGCAAAGCCGGATCCTGGCAAAGGTCAATTACGGCCAGGCCGCGGTGATTGTCGACGCCAAGAGCCCGATCACCCAGCTGGAAGCGCTCAAGGGGAAAAAGCTCGCCGGGGTCAAGAAGGGCAGTGGCATGGATGTGCTGCTGCGCGGTTATGTCCTGAAGGAAAAGGCCGGGCTCGATCCTGACAAGGACCTGGACATCATCGACATGCCGCCGGGCAACATGAACGCCGCCCTGGAACGCGGCATTGTCGATGCGGCATTTTCCTGGGAGCCCTTCGTCAGCCAATCGGTGCTGCGCGGTTCGAGCCGGATCCTGCTGGACGTCAACCAGGCGCTGCCCCAGTACCCATGGTACGTGGTGATCGCCTTGCCAAAGACCTTGCAGGAGCGCCCGGACGATGTGGTGAAGCTGCTACGTGCCCACCGCAAGGCGATCGCCTTCCTCAATGAGCACCCCGTCGAATCGAACCGGCTCATCGCCGAGACTTTCAAGCTGGAAGCGGTGCAGGGCATTGACGGCAAGACCATCGCGCCGGAGGCCATCGTCGCCCAAGCGCGGACCCGGCTGGGCTGGTCGGCGGACTTGGAGGAATCGGACATCCAGTTCATCCAGCGCTTGATGAATTACTCCCATGACCTGGGTTTTATCGACACCACGCTCAAGACCGAACAGATCGTGGATACCTCCTACCTGGAAAAATCCGCGCACTGAGTCCGTCATGTCCTTGCCAAAACCGAATTGGGGATGGGCGTCGCTGCCCTTCCTGTTGCTGATCTGGATCGCCCTGGCGAGCCGCTTTCCCACCTACATCCTGCCGCAGCCCTGGGACGTTGCCCGCGAGGCGCTGCGCTGGCTGGGGGATCGTTCGCTGTGGCAGCACCTGCAAGCCAGCGTGTTGGAAGAGCTGGGTGGTTTTTGCGCGGCGGTAATCGTGGCGGTCTTGCTGGGCACGGCAGCGGGCCTGTCTTCGCGCTTTCGCGATTTCATCTCGCCGCTCAACAGCCTGTTCATGGCCATCCCGCCGATTGCCTGGGCGCCGCTGATCATGATCATTTTCGGCTTGGGCTATGTCTCCATCGTGCTGGTGATTTTCATTGCCGCAATGTTCCCCATGGCGGTGACGATCCAGGAGGGTGTGCAAAGCATCCGCGGCGGTGAAGTCCGTGCGGCGCGAACCTTGGGCGCCAACGCCGGGCAACTGTTGGCCCATGTCTATTTGCCGGCGTCGTTGCCGTTCGTGACCGCCGCCTTGCGCATCGGCTTCAGCCAGGGCTGGCGGGCGCTGGTCGCGGCGGAAATGATCGGCGCTTCCCAGGGCATCGGCTGGATGGTCTCCACCGGCGGGCAGATCGGCAACAGCAGCCAGGTGCTGCTGGGCATCGTCGTGATCGGCCTGATTGCCTGGCTCATGGAGAGCTTTGTGTTCCGGCGCATCGAGCGTCACTACCAGAAATGGCGCGTGCAATAAGCATCGCCCCACGTATTCGAACCCTTCAGTGGACCACTGCACGAGGTGTCATGTGAGTAACGTTTTCGATCCCCGCGAAGCCGGGCACTACATCGCCCCGCAAGGCCTGTACGAGCGCAACAAGAAACGTCCATTCCTGGGCAGCGTCCACTGCGACCGTGACACGCTGGTCGCCGGGCAGTGGGATGAAATCACCCTGGTGTACGAGGTCGGCGGCAGCGGCCTGGCCGATGGTGCGTGGCTTAAGCTGGCCTTCAAGTTCTATTCCGACTGGGCCTTGTTCCAGACCTCGAACCCGGCCGGTCCCAACTATGTCAGCGCCGAATACCAAGCCGGTGAGTTGGTTCCCGGCCAGAGCCAGGCCACGGTGCAGCACTTGAAAGTGCGCTTCGATCAGAAGGGCCACGAACGGCCGTTCCAGAAAGCGATCATCATCGACATCATCGACGGGTACCTGAACCCGGGCGATAAAGTCATCATTCGCCTGGGCGACCGACGCCAGGGCGGGGCGGGGACGCGGGTGCAGAGTTTCGTCGAGAAGGACTTCCGTTTCCGCCTGTTCATCGACCCGTTGGGCAGCTCGAAATTTGCCGAGGTGCCGGGCGACCCCTTGCTGGACATCGTGCCGGGGCCGGCGCAGCGTGTGCAGTTGATCGTGCCGCGATTGCTCAGCGCCGGCGAGGCATTCGATGTGCTGTTGCGAGTGGACGATGCGTGGGGCAACACCTGCCGGAACCTGCCGCTCAACGGTGTCTTGACCCTGGTTGACCCGGAGGGCGGCGAGCGCCAACAGCCGTTCACATTGTCGTCCGAAGGGTGGGCGACGGCACGGCTCGAGGCGCTAGACCTCGGTGCCGTGGGCGAGTGGCGGTTGTCCGCGAAGGTGGATGCGCCGTTTGTCGACGGTGCCCAGGCCTTCGTCACTGTCGACCCGGCCGGCACGGCGTTGCGCCCGCTCTACGCCGACCTGCATGTGCACTCCGATGACACGGTGGGCACTAACGACACCCTGTACAACCTTAGCTACGGCCGCGATGTCGCCGGGCTCGATGTCCTCGGCTACACCGCCAATGACTTCAACATCACTGAGCAACGCTGGGACCAGGCGGTCAAGCTGATCCATGAACTCAATGAGCCGGGCCGATTCGTGTGTTATCCCGGCACCGAATGGTGCGGGAACTCCTGTGCGGGCGGCGACCGCAACGTTGTGTTCCTGCATGACCGCAAACCCGAATTCCCTTTCGACAATCAGGGCCGGCTGGTGCGCTCCTTCGAATGGAACGAGTTCACTGCCGGCACCATCAAGCCGGGTGCCTGGCCGGTGGACGAGTTGTACGCTGCCTATGCCAAGGATCCGGAAGGTCACCTGATGATGCCTCACGTCGGCGGACGCCGTTGCAACCTCGACTGGCATCACCCGGAGCTCGAACGGCTGATCGAGGTCGGCTCGGCCTGGGGCCAGTTCCATTGGGTCTACGCCGAAGCGCTGCAGCGCGGCTATCGGGTCGGCGCCGCGGCGAACAGCGATGAGCATCAGGGCCGCTGCGGTGGCGGCGTTCCGGCCACGGCGGTGTTCGGCTCCCGTGGCGGGCTGACCGGCGTGGTCGCCGAGGCGTTCGACCGCGCCAGCGTCGGCAAGGCCTTGCGCGCCCGCCGCACCTTCGCCACGACCGGCGAGCGTTCGTTCGCCAGCCTGCGCCAGGGCAAGCACTTCATGGGCGAAGTCTTCAGCGCCGATTCGAATGCCATTCTGGATTATCGACTGCTGGGGGAGGCGGGTTGGGAACAGGTCGATCTGTTCGATGGCGACCAATTGATCTGGTCGCGCAACCTGCACCAGGAGCTGGGCTACAGCGCACAACGCATTCGCTTGCGCCTGGGCGGCGCACGGATCAAGGATCGCTATCGCGGCGCCTACTGGACCGGCGAAATCCGTATCACCGGCGCGGTCATCAATGGCTTTCGCGCCCTGGGCCTCGATCATCCCGAGCAGACCGTATGGCGCAAGGACGCAACGGTCCTGGCGTTTCGCACCGACACCAATGGAGATACCGACAGCATCGAAATCGACCTGTCGCAACTGGCCGGCGCCACGCTGCAGATCCATAGCCGCATCGACAATTACGTCAAGGTTGGTGACCCGTCCGAACCGCAACCTTACGTACACGCGCCGATGGTGGTCATGGAACTCACCGGCGAACAACTGCTGGCGCAATCGCAAGTGGTCGAAATTTTGCCCGGCGCGGAGTTGAAGATGTCCCTGGAGCGGATGACCGCTGCGCCGTTGCCCCGTGAGTTGCAGGGCAACATTGAGCTGGCGCGGTTGGGGCTTGAAGCAGGGCGAGAACACCCGTTGTTCATCTGCGCCCGGCAGCGCGACCAGTCACGGGTCTGGACGTCTGCGCTGTTTCTTGAGGTGGAGTTGCCAGTACACGCGCAGTTGGACCGGAGTACCCCTTAGTTAGAGGTTAAAAAGTGGTTGATGTGCGCTGCGGATTGAAACCGCAGGTGTTGGCGGTAGCAGCATTTGTTGAATCTTGATTGGTTTCATTCATCGTCCCTATGCATCGTGCATTGCTCTTAGCGATGCAAGTGGCAGCCATCGACCCAAGCGGCCGGTCAGCATTGGTTAAAACAAGATTCTTCAAAGGTTCTTTTTCAAATAGAACAAGATCTATTGCCGCCAGAGCGGTTGTGGCCGGAATTGATCCTGGAGGAAGCGCAAAAATTTGAGCGTTCTCGCGGGCAACCCTTCGCGTTGATGTGTCAGCGCAACAATATTGGCTTCTGGCAGTTTCCAACCAGGCAGTAGTCGTACCAACGTTCCCTCCGCCAGAGCATCGGCAACGTCCCATTCAGAACGCAGAATGATGCCGTTCCCTTCGCAAGCCCATTGCCGAATAACACTTCCATCGTTACAGCTCAACGCTGGGCGGATTCGCACATTGTGTGTTTTTCCCGCACGGGTGAAATGCCAGAGCGTGACGTCTTCGTTGTTCTCCCGCAATGCAATGCACGGCAGGGTAGCCAGCTGGTCGGGGTGTTCCGGCAGACCGTGCTGTTCAATGAAGTCGGGTGAGGCACATACGTAGCGACGGTTGGGTGCAATGGAATGGCCCACCAGGTTGGAGGTGCGCAGTTCCCCAATATGGATAACGACATCAAACCGGTCAGTCGCTTCGACCATAGGTTGTTCGGACAGACTCAATTGAATCTCTAGGTCTGGATGCAGGCGCTGGAAAGCTGCCACCGCGGGGGCCACGTGCAGTCGTCCAAACCCGAACGGTGCATTGATTTTCAACTTGCCGACGAAGCCGCTGCGCCGCTCTTGCAAATCAGCCAGCAGGGAATCGAACTGCTCGACCAGGTCAGCCCCACGCAGGCATAGGAACTCGCCCTCATCGGTAAAGCGCAGTTGCCGGGCTGACCGATCCAGCAATCGAATCGACAGTTTTTTCTCCATTTGCTGAAGTCGTTGGGTCACCGCCGAAGGCGTCAGGCCCAGCTTGCGTGACGCAGCCAACAAACTCTCGCTTTCCCGGATGACCAAGAGAAAACGGATATCAAACGTCTCGTTCATTAAGAATCACTGAATATTAGAATAAGTATTATTAAATTTTAATCTGAAACCGGAGGCTTAGAATAGCGCCATTCCAGGAGACCACACATGTCAGCGTTCACTCATATCGAAACCCCCGCCTTATTGCTGGATCGCGATCGACTCGATGCCAACATCCAACGGATGCGCAATAAGCTGGCCGCATTCAACGTGATATTGCGGCCACATGTGAAGACCAACAAATCGTTGGAAGTCACCGAGCGATTGTTCGCAGGCGGGCGCGGCCCTATCACTGTTTCAACGTTGCGGGAGGCAGATTTCTTTTTCGAGGCCGGGTTTACCGACATCTTGTACGGCGTTGGCATTGCGCCTAACAAGTTCGCTCATGCCGCTGCATTGATCGGCAAAGGCGTACAGCTCAAGGTGGTACTCGACAATCTGGACACCGCCAGGTTACTGGCCGAGTTCGCCGAAACGTCGGGTCATGTCTTTGATGTTCTGCTGGAAATCGATTGCGACGGTCACCGTTCCGGTCTCGACCCGCAATCACCGCTGTTGGTGGAAATTGCGCAGTTGTTGAGGGCCAAAGGCGTCAGGGTCAGCGGCCTGATGACCCACGCCGGCAAGTCCTACGACAGCCAGTCGATTGCGGAAATTGAAGCCAGCGCCCGGCAGGAGCGCGCGGCGATTATCGAGGCCAGCCAACTGCTGACGAGTGCAGATTTCAACCTGTCTATCATCAGTGTCGGCTCGACACCCACGGCACTTTTTACTGAGAACTTATCAGGGGTGACAGAAGTACGTGCGGGTGTGTTCGCCTTCTTCGATCTGGTCATGGCTGGCTTGGGCGTTTGTCAGGTGCAAGATATTGCCGTCTCGGTTCTGACGACGGTCATTGGTCATCAAATTGAAAAAGGCTGGATCATTACGGATGCGGGATGGATGGCGCTTTCTCGTGATCGTGGTACCGCTAAACAAGCGGTCGATCAGGGCTATGGCATCGTGTGTGACGCTGCGGGCCTGCCCATTGGCGATCTGATCGTCAGCGCCACCAATCAGGAGCACGGAATCATTTCATCCCGGGCCGGGAAGCTTGAAGCCTCGAACTTACTGCCCTTGGGCACGCTGCTGCGGATCCTGCCGAATCACGCCTGTGCCACCTCGGCGCAGCACGCGGGTTATCACGTTCTCAGCGAGGGGCGCGGTGTGGGTTATTGGCCACGCATCGCGGGTTGGTAATTAATTCGTTCAACAGAACACACAACTTTGAACGATCAAGGGGGGCAAATGAACTTGATCACAGCAGAGAAACTGCCCGTGCCCGGTGGGCATTATTCACACGGTGTCATGGCAGGAAAACTTCTATTTATTTCCGGCCAGTTGCCGTTTCCGCCTGATACCCGACAATTTCCCGATGGAATAGAAGCCCAGGTTTTTCAGGCAATGGCAAATGTAGAAGCGGTGCTTCAGGCAGTGGGTGCTTCGCTTGATCATTTAATCAGCGTGCAAATATACATCGTTGATGTTGCTCACTGGCCGACCGTGAACCTCGCGTATTCAACGCTCATGGGGCCGCACCGTCCCGCAAGAGTGATCATTCCGTGTGGGCCACTCCATCACGGAGCCTTGGTGGAAATATCAGCAGTGGCTGAAATTTAAATACTTTCAAGAAGGGCAGTCGTCATGAATTCGATTGAAAACAATCTTCAGCAAACTCCTGTGAAACTCGTCCTGTTCGATTTGCTTACCGCTCTGCTGGACTCATGGACGCTATGGAACTGCGTGGCAGGCTCCGATGAAATGGGGCGCGCTTGGCGTATGGCTTATTTGAAGGCGACCTACGGCTGTGGTGCTTACCGGCCTTATGAAACATTGGTCGAGGAGGCTGCGATCAGTGTGGGACTGGGCAAGGAAGCCGCGCAAAATCTGGAGGCGCGCTGGATGCAGTTGCAACCTTGGCCTGAGGCCAAACGTGTGCTCACCGAGTTGGCGCCGCACTACAAACTCGGGGTGGTCACCAACTGTTCGGAGCGGTTGGGGCATATCGCAGCGGATCTTCTAGGCGTGCCATTTGACGTCATTGTCACTTCTGAACAGGCCGGCTTCTACAAGCCCGATGCGCGACCCTACAGGCTCGCTCTGCAAATAGCGGGCGTCGAGCCCGCTCACGCCATATTCGTAGCGGGCTCAGCTTACGATCTGTTTGGCACGCAGAAGGTCGGCTTGCCAACCTTCTGGCACAACAGGATAGGGCTCGATGCGCCCGCAGGTGCGCCTGATCCATTAATCATGCGTCCGACACTCGATAGCCTGGTTGAGGATATTAAAAACCTGAGCGGTAAATAAACGGGGTATTGCTTATTACCGTCATTTTGGTTTTCCATCAAGCGGATCCGCCGCGCGCTGTGAAGTAGCGTTTTTTGCAAGTGCACCGAGAAGCTGCCGGGGATCTTCAGACGATTGATACCGCTGACCCGCACATTGATTATGCGGGAATATCTTTAACAACAGTTGTATCAGCCTCATCTGCCTTGGCCTTCGACAGTTGCTGCTGACCGGTGTCCGCACGGTGGCTTTCAGATACTGCGACTGACGGCCAAGAAGCGAATGCGTGCGACGCTGCTGGCCATTCGGGATGAGCTGAAACGTCGACGCCATGAACCCATCCGGGTTCTGCGGTAGGGGCGGCAGGCAACTGCCGTCCCTACCGCGACCGTATCGGAAGCCACCTTGTAGAAAGGTCTTTCGAAGGATGGGCAATCTCAGGCTCTAAGCGGCTGATCCTTGAAGCAGCTGAACGTGCGCTGACCATCCAACAGGTCAGGGCGCACTTGTAGTCACGAAGTCAGCAAAGCGGCTTTAAGCTAGCGGTTTACGCATAAGTATATCGACCGCGAAAACTCCCAGAACGGCACCCGACGTCCAGCGTTGCGCACGCATAGCCTTTGGGCGGGCGGTAAGAAAACGACTAACTCGCGCTGCAGCCAGTACGATCAGGCCGTTCACTGTGACCGCAATAGCGATCTGCACCAGACCCAACTGCATGTACTGCTGCAGAGTCGAACCTGTTGAGGGATCGATGAATTGGGGGATCAGAGCGGAATACATCAGCGCTATCTTCGGGTTAAGCAAGTTCGTCACCAGCCCCATGGTGAAAAGCTTGCGAGGTGAATGCGGAGGTAGTTCGCGCGCCTCAAACGGCGAAGCGCCTGTCACCATGTTCCAAGCTAGGTAGCCAAGGTAGAATGCGCCCCCAATGCGGACCACGTCGTAGGCCATCGGAACGGCCTTGAAAAGTGCTGACAGGCCGAGGCCTGAAGCAACCAAGTAACATACGAAGCCCAACGCGACGCCTGCCAGCGAGATCATGCCAGCCAGACGTCCTTGCGAAATCGCTCTGGACGTTAGGTAGACCATGTTCGGCCCCGGCGTCAGGACCATGCCCAACGCGATGATCGCTACGCCAATCAGATTCTCCAATGGCATCTCAATATGCTCCTTTTTTCATGATCGAGTCTTTTATCGGCGCAGAGTCGCGCCAGCCTAGGTCTCCACGGTATAGCGCTTGCTGGCTACGTTGGGCAACGGGTCGGACCACAATTTCGTCGATATTTACATGCACTGGCATTTCGGCGATAGAGACGACCACAGAGGCCACATCTTCTGCGGTCAAAGGCCGGTCGACGTCTTGATAGATCGACTCGGCACGTCCAGCGTCGCCTCGCAGGCGATTCAGGGAAAATTCGGGCGTGTGGACCATGCCTGGCAATACCTCGGTGATGCGTACCGGCACTCCCTTCATTTCTAGGCGCAACGACTGTGTCAGGGCCCGTTGCGCACTCTTGGCCGCGCAATAACCGCCGCCCCCTTCATACCCGCCCAGCGCTGCGGTTGACGTAATATTGATCACTGCCCCCTGAGCTTCGATCAGCCGTGGCAGCAACAGTTGAGTCATGCGAAGAGTGCCGAGCACATTGCTGTTAAACATGTCCACCCAGTCCTGAGTCGCACCATCTGCCACATTGTCCAATCCCAGAGCACCTCCAGCGCAGTTCACCAGCAGGTCACAAGTCAGCACTTGGTCAAAATCTTCAGCCTGCGCCCGGCTGACATCCAGCACAATGGCCTGGCCATGAATCTGGTCTGCGAGTGCTGCCAAGCGCTCCCCACGCCTAGCGACCAAGACCACCTGCCAACCGCGCGCTGCTAAGGCTCGGGCGCAGGCCTCACCGATACCGCTGCTGGCCCCTGTCACGACTGCTGTCTTCAAGATTGAACGCTCCATGTGTCGGATAATTGCTGAAAGATCTTTTCGACATCACGCACCAATGCGTGACGATCAAAACTGCGAAGACGCAGGCGGGTTCTCGCGCCCTCATAGACACCACTGGCGTTACGCTCCACGTCCTGCGGTTGAGACCAGTACAGCGTACCCAAATCGTCCTGTGGGGTGCTGCCTCGACGACCAATGATCCAAGCCCCTCGCTCTCCATGCAACGGTCGCCCCCCTCTGCTGCGGTTGCGGGCGTGCTCGCGGTGCTGGCTGGACGCTTCGGTTTGTAGCTCCCATGCGATACCCACCAAGTCAATGTCACGCACTTCTCGCCAGAGAAAGGGAATTTCTGCTCCGCCGACCCGCGCGCCGATCTCGAGGAAATACAATTCGTCGCCATCGTCAAACAGTTCAAGATGAAAGACGATGTTACGTTGCGCTGCGAACGCCGCCAATAACTCGGCAACCCGGCTCGCTATGCGAAGTTCATCCGCGCCTGCCTCCAGTTCTATACTGCCCAGTGGGCTGTCCGGTCCAAAGTCAGCGCAACTGTTCACATAACGCGATGCAGTCAGCACCACGACTTGCTGTCCGTCCCACCAGCCATCCACATGGAGTATCGGTGCTGCGCAAAACACCTGAACCATCATAGGCTCCAGGTGTGGCTCCTGCAGCAGCGCCAAGTCCGACGCCTTGCGCAAGATCCTGACGCCTCGGCTGGCGGTACCTAAGCGTGGTTTGAGGACCAGCGGGTAACCATGCTCGGCCAGCAACCGACTTACTGCTTCCGAGTCATCCGCCGCCACTGCTGGCAAAGCAAAGATCGCCGATTGCCGCCGAGACACATTGAGCATCGTAAGCTTGTCGCGAAAGCGCTCAACCCAGGCAATGGAGTCACCGGGAATGGCCCAGCGCTCGCGAATAGCGGCGGCACTCAGCAAATCACCCTCATTCAGTGCTACAACCCTTTGAGGTACGCCATGAAGTTGGATGATCCTCTCTACCTCGGCCATGACAGCTGCACTGTCGTCGAGTGAATGCAGCGTCGAACTTGATGCCAGCCGCTGCGCGGGGAGGGAGCCAAGTGATTCGGGCGTGCAAATCGCCCGGATTGCCGTTCCTGCCGGAAGCGCGTACTCGTCGTAAAGCGCCTGGCGCCCTACCCAGCGGTGCAGGCAGAGCACGTAGCTCATGCTTTAGGCTCCACGATAAAGTGCACCGCCTCGACCAGTTCGTCCCCGACGCGTACCGCGTCTTCGCGCGAAGAGCCGGTAGCCAGTACATAGCCTGAAACACAGTCAGCAACAGTGTCCAGTGGTGGAATTATGTCGCCTTCGTGTTTCTGGATAACCACTGCCCGCTCGGCGCCACCAAGTTCGAAGAGGAATGGTAGGAACACTAGCGGCGTCTCGCCAGGGCGTGTGTGGCGGACATCGACATCAGGCTTTAGGTCGAGCTCAACCTTGCGCACCTTGCCTGGGGTAGGCACAAAGAATTGGATTGCAGCACCAGCCTTCGGCTTCGGCGACTCCAACGGCAACTCGTCGATGCCGAGCGGAACAGTCAGGAACATTCGGTTGAGATCTAGACCAAAGGCACGGCGAACCAGTTCGGGGGCACCGGAACCGGCAAGGCGCGCGTGAGACTCTAGTACCCGTGGGCCTTTGGCAGTCAAGACGAATTCGCTGTGCGAAGGTCCTTCTTCCAACTCCACCGCGTCGAGCAGGCGGCAGGTCATTTCTTTGAGCTCCGGGAGCCATCTCTCAGCATCGGTACTGGGAGTGCTAACCTCCCATTCAACATACTTATCGTTCATACGGTACTGAGAGTACCCGATTGGCAGGTGACGACGTTTGAAGGAGAAAGAGTCGACACTTACTACCGGACCATCCAAGTACTCTTCGACGATCATGTGGCGCACCTCGGCATCCTTGAGTGCCTGCCAAGCCTTACTGGCGGATGTAGCATCGTCGCAAGGATGAATATGTAAGCTTGCAACGCCTTCAGCAGGCTTGAGCACCGCGCGGCCATGCTCCGAGACGAAGTCGATAACATCCTGGGCACAGGTGACATGGCGGTAAGCAACCGGGCTTAGGTCATGCTCGGCAAGCAGCTTGCGCATGGCCACTTTGTCCTTTAGTAGATGCGCAGTTTTGTACGAAACACCAATAAGCTTGAAGTGGTCGACCACCTTCCCAGTCGATTCGCCCGCCACCTCGGTGGTGGTGATGATGCGATCAAACGGACGTTCACGGTGAAGTGGCTCAAGCACCTTTATGATCGCCTCGGCATCGTCAATACGCGCATGCACTACCTTCTCGCAATGGGCTAGGATTTCCTGTTCATAGTCCCCTTCCTGATGCACCAATACCACATCGATCCCTAGCTCCTTCGCGCCGTGGATAGGTGCAGGACGACCGCCAACAACTGCAATACGCTTATTCATGAGAACTTCCTATTTATGATGAGGTGCTAATGACGAATCAGCTGCCGTAGACCCGGCGTAGCCAGCGCGCTTGGCCGTCGGGCAGAGGTTTGAATGCTTTGCGCCGATGCAGCACGCGGGTGTTTTTGAAAATAAAGAAATCACCTGGCTGGAGTATCAGTTCTATGCCTTGCACTCCTCTCAGCACTTGGCGTAGTAGGGCTAGCGCGGCCTGGGCGTCTGGCCCGATGGCGCTGACGATGTTGTCGTCGAAACGCAGTCGGTATCCATCGCCTCCCTGCTCGAGTATAGGGATCACCCGTTGCTCGCCGTCGTGGCCTTCATTAGACGCCGGTGCATCGAAGGCGAAGGCCGGCTGGCTCAGGCGCTTGATCGCCCAAGCTGGCAACTGAGACAGCACATGGTCGACACAGACGATGTCGGTGGAAGCTTGCTCCTGATTGCGCACGGCAATAAATGCCAGGTAATTTGGTACACTCAGGGCGACATCGTTGGCTTGCTCCTCGAAAGGCCAGTTGGGATTGTCGGTGTGCCATGAGAACTCCAAATCTGAGCCCCAGGAACTCTTAGTGCCCGCGGCATGCCGCACAGGCACCACGTTTCGAACAAGCTTCCCATGGTTCTCGTACTGGACGGCATGTGAACGCACTCCCAGCAGGTTGAGCATGCCGAAATGAAGCAAGTCGAAATCCAGAACGCACTGGGAGTCCGGCAGGAACCCATTGCTGGGTGACCGCACCTCGGTGGAAAGTCCGATGCCACGCAACAGTAATGCTTTGTAACTGCTGGCTGCGAAATCGCCGATCGAACGGATTAGCTTCTCGCCGAGCAACGAACTCAGCCAATGCGCGCCCACCGCTCCAACGCTATCGGCACGGTGGGGCATTCTCGCAAGACGCTCGCGGCAGGCCACCAGCCCGGACAGGTCGACATCGTCAACAGTAAGTACCTGAACCACGGACGCTTGATGCACATCCAGCGCCATAAGACTCATGACTGCCGCTTCAGGTAGGAAACGGCCTTTGGATCCGGGCGATGGGCAAAACGAGCGCTACGCCGGATAAGCACGCCGAGCGGCAAAATCAGATAAAGCAGAACGTAATTCATGATGTACCCTCCCTAGTAAATGAATTGCTCAGTCCAGCGGTACGGTCTCGCGCCAGTCCACCGCTTCCTCGAACTGTGGTTGCTCTGATTTTTCGAGATAAAAATCGCCGATCGCTAGTACGTCCATGTTGGTCCGCATAAAGCAGCGATAGGCCTCGAACGGAGTATTAACGATAGGTTCGCCACGTACGTTGAATGACGTATTCACCAGCACCGAACACCCGGTGCGCTGTTCAAAGCGCTCAAGTAGCATGCGGAAACGCGGATTACGCTGGCGATCCACAGTCTGGACGCGCGCCGAAAAGTCAACATGAGTGATCGCCGGCAGGCTACTGCGCACCACATTAAGCAGATCGATGCCATTGAGTTGTTTCTGTTGCGCAGGAACGGCTCTGCGGATCGCTTGCGCTACCGGTGAAACCACTAACATGTATGGGCTCTCTTCGACGATATCGAAGTATTCCGCCGCATCCTCCTCCAACACTACTGGAGCAAAAGGGCGGAACGACTCACGGAATTTGATACGTAGATTCATCGTCGACTGAGTATCTGAACGCCGCGGGTCTCCAAGAATGGAGCGGTTGCCAAGTGATCGCGGACCGAACTCCATACGTCCTTGGAACCAGCCCACCACGCCGCCTTCTTCCATGCTGATGATGACCCTGTGGTCGAACTCTTCCTGGTTCAGTTGGTGATAAACAGCACCGCACTGATCCAGCTCGGCACGGATCTGCTCGGCGCTGTATTCAGGGCCAAGCAACGAGCCGCTCATACCATCGACTGCCTCGGGCAGTTCTCGGCTGCTAACTTGGCGGCGCCGACGATCAGTAAGCAACGCCGCCCCCAATGAGCCACCAGCGTCACCGGCAGCTGGCTGGATCCAAAGACGTTCGAAGGTGCGCTCACGTGAGACCACACCATTGGCCACACAGTTGAGAGCAACGCCTCCAGCCATGCATAGGTTTTGCTCGCCGGTCAACTCGCGGGCGGTCTTCGCCAAGCGTGAGACAACCAGTTCGGTTACTTTCTGCACTGAGGCGGCGAGGTCGAATTCGCGCTCGGTCAACGGCGCCTCCGACTCGCGTCGCGGACCGCCAAATAGCCGTTCAAAAGCCTCGCCGGTCATCACCTCGCCCCCGATGAATTCGAATTTTTTCCAATCCAGGCGGAAGCTGCCGTCGTTTTTAACATCGATCAGCTCGGCGAGAATACGCTCGGCGTAGACCGGTTTTCCATATGGCGCCAAGCCCATGAGCTTGTACTCCCCGGAGTCCACCTTGAAGCCACAGAAGTAGGTGAACGCGGAATAAAGCAGGCCGAGCGAATGCGGGAAGGATAATTCTGCAACCTTCTCCAACCCCCCGGCCTTACCATGCCAGAGGGTGGTGGTGGCCCACTCGCCTACGCTGTCGATGCATAGGATCGCAGCGCGCTCGAAAGGGCTGGGGAAGAAAGCCGAAGCAGCATGAGATTCGTGATGGCCATGCACCTCAATATGTCTGTCTTTACGGTCGCCCATTTCCCTGAGGTGGCGGAGCACCTCTCGGTCCATGCGGCGTTTGGTTGAGAGCCAATCACCAAGAACAGGAGCATACGTATGCGCTGCTGACAAGCCAGCTACTGCCGCAGTGGCCAGGACCCGTCGGAATTTTAGTGACGGATCCTCGTAGTACGCCACATGATCGATTTGATCCAAGCGCAGGTTCGTTTTGGTCAGCAGATATTCAATCGCCTGACGCGGGAAACCAGGGTCGTGACGGATACGGCTGAAGCGTTCTTCTTGAGCCGCGGCAATGATCCTGCCATCAATCACTAGCGTGGCGGCGCTGTCATGGTAAAAAGCAGAAATTCCGAGCGTGCAGGTCATAGCAGCGACCTCATTCTTTCCTTGAGTTTGTCCAATATGGTTTCCTCCCTGGGTGGATTGAGCGCAACGAATCCGGTACGGATTCGTACCCATAGTTCGTCACGATCTTTTGTACAAAATGCGCTTAGGTAGGCATCAATGCTTGCTGCAGCCCAGGCGGTGTGCCCGGTAGAGATGTTATCGATGGCGTTATGCAGATCGACAAACAGAGTTGGATACCCATAGGCGACCAGCGCCTTGTGGGTACGACGGTAGCCCCCGCCCACTCCGGAAAGCTCCATCGCTAAATTGAGCCCAAGGATTTCCGGGCAGAAGGTCTGCGGATAACGGCCAATTGACAGCCAAAACACCGGTAAATCGAAGTTTTCTTCGAAAAAGCATTTGGAAGCAGCATAGCCGGGGGCAGCCGTGGTCGGCAGTTCGCCATGCACCGCCCGCAGCAACTGGCGATAAATTACCGGGTGGTTCTGCGCTTCCATGCCATTGCCTAGCTCGTCATACAAAGTCTCGAACAGGCGGCTACCGAAGCTCGAGGACGCCAGTGACGGGTGGGCGAAGCCTGCGAGCCACGCACCATCAATCATGGTCAATGGAGCCAGACTGATGATATCTGCGGCCACTTCCTCTCGGCTGGGTAGCTCCTCGGCCTGCTCCAAAGTCTGGTTCGACAGGACATGCTGACGCTGTAACCATGTCCGCAACATTCCTGGGGCCCATTGTTCAGGTAGCGTGCAGCGGCCGTTGGCCACGCCACGTGCGGCGTTGCTCAGCCAACGCTTAACATAGCTGAGGGCGTGGTTTTCCTCGGCCGGGGTCAGCTCCACATGTAGCAGCCGGGGATAAGCTTGGCGCGGCGTAAGGTTGGTTTTTAAGTTTGGTACTGCTACGGGTTCTGAGGCTGCCTCCATGAGCAGACCGTCATCGGTCCATAGCGTGCGAGCAGGATACGGACTTGGTTGGTCAGAATAGGGCAAGCCGGCGATCCAGCGCTCAAGGATGGCAATGTCGTCACGGCTGAAGATCCGGAACATTTTGCTCCGTGGCGACACCAGAGTAGTCAGTAGCGGGCTACGCTCGGGACTTCCTGCGCGTACGTACGAGCTATTCGCCAAGTGATCGAGAAACGCCAACGAATCATCTGCCTCCAGCAGCGGTTTCATCGGCACCTTGTTCAGTCGGGTCTTCTCGTGGTACTGACATGCATCCGGGCGTCGCCGTGTGATTAGGTCGCGAGCAGCCTCCCTCGGATCAAGCCACCTTTCGAGCACCGCGAGCATCGCCGTACTCGCCGTCTCAGTCTGCCAGCGAGCCCACTGATACCCCTGACGCACTCCCTCCATGACCGACGGATCTTCTTGTTCAAGGTACTCAAGCACTGCGGTTTCGGCCAGCTCAGCCAAGTCCTGCGTCGAGTTTGCAGGGTCGTTTCGCAAATCGAGAAAGCGGGCTAGAGAGGGCTGCTCATCGACAATAATGGCGAACATCGGTATCAGCTCACAGTGGCGCAGGTAGAGATTGATACCTAGAATTTGTGGCAAAAACGACTCTGGGAAATGGCCGAGCACAACGAGCATCGACGCAAAGTTGAATGCTCCTTCGCAGATGCTGGAGTCATCGCCTATGCGTTGCGGATCTTCACCGGCATCGGACGGCGCGAACTCTCGCAGCAGCTCACGGTAGCGGTGTATCCGGCTTGCCTCTGGCAGCCCGCTGCCGACGTCTGCCGCATGAATTCGCAAAATATTCATGGCGTAGGGCGCTTCGTTGTTCCAGCTAGCACAGACGGAATGAATCAGGTGCTGACTACCCACCAGCAGCGGTGCGGCTTCGCGCACTGCCTTGGCCCGCAGAACATCAATGCAACCCTCACCATTAGAGACACGCTGGCGCAGCCTGTGCCAGCCCTTTGCTATAGCTTGCAGTCTCTGTGATGCAACCTGCGCCAAGCCAGCGAGCGCTTGAGGAGAGGCAAAGTCGACTCCGCCTGCTTGCTGCGCCGCAGGAACTGCATCAAGGCATGTTCGCAGGCGCGCAGGCGAAAACATACGCCTGGCCTGTTCTCCCGTCTCGGCGCCGAGCAGGCTGGAAAATAATTGCCTATGACTGTTCATCAGTGCATCGGATAGATAGAGGAGTTGTTCTTCTTTTTAGACTTCTTCTTGCGTTTAAAAAGAGACCCAATGGCTTTGCGAATGCGCTTTAACATGCTCTGTTTCCTCAAGCTTTATTGAAGGTGACGATGAATGGCCTGTGCTACCACATCATTTCCAAGGTCGGTAAAGTGGGCTCGATCCACAAAGAACCACTCATCGCCCGGACGTGCCCTTAGATCATGCACCAAGTTACCAAATGGGATTTTTAGTGAATGGCATCCAGTTGCAAGGTTGTCAGCGTACTGTTCCGCTACGGAGGCATCAGAAATATCTCCGTACAAATGTTGCCATGTTCCAAGCCTTGAAATACGATCAAGTTCGTCGAATAGAATCTGCTCTTCGGCACAAGGGTTACGCACCCAAGTTGCCAAAGGCTGCATAACAAAAGATAGCTCCGCGCCTAAAGACTTCGCCAAATACTTCCATGTAGTCAGGCACCGCAGGGTTTCCTGCGTAGCTAGCGCCAAAGTCTGTTCCACCGGGGGAACCGCTGTGGTTTCATTAGGCCACTTCGGAAGTTTCGTTGGAGGCAATTCTGCGCCATGCTCTTCAGCGATGTCGTCAAATTTTTCGTAGTACTCACCACAAAAATAGAAAGGAGGTAAATCTCCTCGAATGAATTCTGGTAGTCGCGACATTACAAGAGTATTGAATCCGCCCATTACTACAATCCGGTGAATTTTCGGCAGGCGATGCATGTGTAGCATGAATAGCATCAACTCTTGTGTGGCATTGAAGCAGTGGCCCGCGAAATTCAACCAAGGAATTTCATCCGGATCATGCGCCGCCAGCCGGCTCACGACCGTGGTGGCATCGCTAGAAGCCCCATAGCCGAGTGCGGGTGAGGCACCAACTAAAATATTAATAGGACCTCCAGCAAAAGCCTCGAGATTGCCAGCGCTAAGTGCGCGACCATCACGATCATGGGCTAAACGAAAGCCAAGCTTATCTGTATTGATTGTGGGAGATTCATAGTTGGCAGCATTGAAGCTCATCACATAGGGCAAATACTGGGAACGACCGCGATTGGCGAAACTATCGTAATCAAGCATTTGCGGGGTCATCTTGACGCGTTCAAGATCTGGATTGTCAAGTGCTATCGGTTTGCGAATCTTAAACATGTTGGATCACTCCAATGACCATAAGTCCATGCGAGTTAATTTTTAGCTTTTTATGGGCGAGCGGGTTCCATGAAGCTATTAACTTATTTAGGTGGCGAGTGTTATTGCCAATGCAAATGCGTTGCGACAGAAATTGAATTCAGTCGGATTCACATGCAAAGTTAGACATCAACTGCTTGTACTATGTAGGTATGGATGATTGTAATGGCGAAAGGTGCTGGTTAATCCGAGGGGTGGATTCAGCACTATATGAGGAGGGGGGTTTCGTAGATCGCTGTCGTGAACAAGCATGCATAAACAATATCCTTTTTGTTAGTTTCGGATCCGACCGAAATGCTACGCAGCATTGCGTTGAGTATAGGTCGCGTTTAAGCCGTGTCAACACCTTAAACGAGAAATTTTGCCTGTTAAACGAAGATTTCATGTTTAGGGGACGACCCTAGGCGTATTGACGCTCATGGCAGAGCGATTGAGTCGCTACTTCTCAAACTGCTAACACATCTGTCAATATTTTTTATTAAATTCAAAGGGCTAGAGAGTGTCTATAGCGTAATCAGCTCAGTGAAATGCCCCCAGATGTCTATCGGTCATATCAATTCGCCACTCCAACATTGAGCTCAGAAACCATGGTACCTGGCGAGACTAGGTGCTGCACTTTGATACCTTTTGGTAAGCGATTACAGGGGGCCATCATTGGGTGAGATAAATGCATCCGCATCCACCTCGTAGAGGACCTCATGATTAATTGCGCATTCCACGCCATCCGGCCACCCAACCCACCAACATCCGGCCACCTATTCCACGGTCATCCGGCCGGGCAGTCGGAGCGCAGCGACGCAGGCTTGCATTGTTAGTCTGAAGCCCCTGCCGTCGTCAATTTCGTTGCGCGCCTGCGCATCGATTCGCCCTTCAGTTCGATCCGATAAGCGTTATGCACCAGCCGATCGAGGATCGCATCGCCCAGGGTCGGATCGCCGATCAGCGCATGCCATTTATCCACCGGCATT
This sequence comes from Pseudomonas sp. Z1-12, assembly GCF_051132015.1. Classification (NCBI taxonomy): domain Bacteria; kingdom Pseudomonadati; phylum Pseudomonadota; class Gammaproteobacteria; order Pseudomonadales; family Pseudomonadaceae; genus Pseudomonas; species Pseudomonas sp. Z1-12. The sequence continues at coordinate 3,920,388 of NZ_CP071647.1, read as the reverse complement.
TGGCTGGTCACCAGCGTCGAGCGGTTGCCGTAGCGGTCGTCCAGCAGTTCGAGCATGTCGCGCCGTTGCGCAGCGGTAAACGGCGCCAGGCCCCTGTCGTCCAGGATCAGCAAGTCGGTTTTGGCATAACCGGCCATCAGTTTGGCGAAGCGCCCGTCGCCGTGGGCCAAGCCCAGCTCTTCCATCAAGCGCGGCAGGCGCAGATAGCGCACGCTGTAACCGTCGCGGCAGGCCTTATGAGCCAGCGCGCAGGCGAGCCCGTCGGCCCACCGATGATCAGGTTCAGGCCATCGCGCGGCCACTGGCCGCTATCGAGGGAGGAAAGCAAATTTGAGCACAGCCAAGGCTTGGCAATACGATGGGTATGCGTAGATGCCCATCGCACAAGCGTGCCGTCGCACAGAATGTTCAAGCCTTAGCTGTGTGCCGGGATATCAACTTCACGCCCGTTATGCAGTACGACCACCGAGCACTTCAGCCACCCAGTCGGCGATGTACTGGCCGGCGTTGATACTGTTATCGAAGCTCGAATGCTGTACGCCACCCTCGCGCTCGGTGAAGACTTTCAGTTCGCGTTTTGGGCTGTTGACCAATTGTTCGTAAGTGCGGTGTGCCCACTTCAATGGAATCTGCGAATCCTTTTCACCGTGGGTGACCAGGAAGGGAACCTTGATGCGATCCAGGATGCCGTCCAGATGCACATTTTCGGCGATGGCCATGAATTCGTCGGTGTCCTTGGCGCCCCATACCCATGAGACGTGCGGCCAGTAATGCGGGACCGGGAAGCTGCCTTCCTTTTCCAAGCGGCGTTTCTGCACGTCGCGCCAGTCATGATTGGCCCCCCAGACGACACCGCAAGCGAAGCGCGGCTCGAAGGCCACGGCGCGCGGGCAGTAATAACCTCCGAGTGATACGCCTTCCAACCCAATGCGTTTGGCGTCGACATCGTCGCGGATTTCCAACCAATCCACCACGCGACTGGCCCAATGTTCGCTGTCAAAACGCGCAGTCAGGTTATGTAGCCGGAGCGCTTCGCCTGTCCCGGGTTGGTCGATGATCAGCGACGACACGCCACGTTTGGCCAGCCAGGCGGGCAGGCCAACGCGGTATTTCATTTCTTTGGTGGAGTCGAGTCCATTGACCTGCACCAGGATCGGCGCGGGGCCGCTGACACCTTCGGCACGGACCAACAGACCGGAAATATGTTTGCCTTCGTAAGGGATTTCCACGCGCTCGCAGTTTTCTCGTGCCAGGTCGATACCGCGTTGGAACGTGTGCAGAAAGCGCTGGTACAGCTCCGTCCGGCCAGTGGCACCGTGGGCCTGTAGGCGTTCGCAGCTCAGGTAGTAGGTCGCGGCGCGGTTGTATTTTTCACCGGCTGACAGCATTCGCCCCTTGCCTTCGTCTTCTTCAGCCAGGCCGCACAGCTTGTCGGCCATGTTCGCCCAGGTCTCACGAAAAGCCTTGCTGCCGGCGGCGTCCGGTTGCTTGGCGGCTTCCTGCAGCGGCGCGCACATTTCTTCGATTTCGCCGATGCGGGCGCCCATTTCAATGGCCAGGTCGACGGAAAGATTCCACACGTAGTTGGTCGGGAAGTAGCGAAACATGATTGTTATTGTCCTTGTGCAGGCAAAGGCGGGCGGCCAGGGCCGGAGCGGGGATCATCGCCAGACCTGACGGTTCGAAGCAGGCTAAGGGCAGGCCCTTTGTTTGGCCAATCGCGAGTCGGGATGGGAGGTATTGCGAACGGAGATAGAGCCGTGTGCACCGTTGGTCCAAGGGGGGCTACGCACCGCTCAAGCCGCAAATCCGGATACCTGCCATCGTGCTTTGCGATGGCTCATAACGCAGGATGTGATTGGTGTCGTTGAGGTCCGACTCACTAGAGTTGGCGCTGAACCGCGCCGTCGGTTGGCGTTTGGGGACACACAACAACAAGAATAAGGTATCGGCAGATGAGTGAGTCCAGATCCGGCACAGCGATCAGCCTGTGCGCCAAGGGCAGGCTGTTTTTCCACGACCGTGCGAGGGACTGGACATGCTCATATTGAATCGCGTTCTCGGAAACCTGTCGGTGGGGGCCAAGCTATTGCTGGGCTTTGGCTTGGTGCTGCTGGTTACTTTGGGAGTAGCGCTCACGGCTTTTCGTTCCCTGGGTGTGCTGCAGCAACGTGGGGAGCAGTCGCGTCAGGCGTCAGCGGTTCAGGCCCTGATCCTGCGTGCGCGTATCGACGAGAAAGCGTTCGCTTTGGATCTGGCCCCGCAGCGCCTGGAGCAAGTCCGCGAGACGATTGGAAAACTGAATCAGCAACTCGATGATCACCCGATCAACAGCGCAACGCACACCACGGTTCGCACAGCCATCAGCGCTTACCTGGAGCAGTTTCTCGGCTATGCCGATTCGTTGCGTCGGGCTCGCGAAACGCGCCTGCGCATGCAGGCACGGGCGCAGACGGCTGGCGACAGTTTTACCCTGCTGTTTCTCGACCAACTGGATGCGCTTAATGCTCGGTTAGGGCAGGGGACGCCGCCGAGCAGCGATCAGATGGTGTTGCTTGAGCAGACGACCGCGTTGCGGGATAAGCTCGCCAAGCTGCGTGACAGCGAGCTGTACTACTCGCTCGATGGCGAGGAGCGTTACCGCAGCGACTGGGAAATGAGCATGAGTGACCTGCTGGCCGCCATGCAGGCGCTCGATCTTGACGAGCAGCAAGGTGCGTCGCTGCAGGAGGCGAACACTGCCTTGGGCGACTACCGCAAAGCCTTCCTCGAGTTCGTCGACAGCCGTGAGCAAAGTGCGCAAAGCAGTGCGGCGATGAGTGCGCAAACCGAGCAGGTCAGCCAGCTGCTGGCCCAGGCCGATGAGCAGCAAAGGCAGGCGGTCCTGGACGATAATCGCGATGCCGATCGCCAATTGGGTTTGATCACCGTTCTGGCGCTCGCCTTGGGCATTGGCGCTAGTCTGCTGATCCGTCACTTGATTGTGCAGCCGTTGCGCCAGGCTGTGCAGTTGGTCCAACGCGTGGCGGCGGGGGACCTGAGTGATCCGCCGGCAGGCAGTGGTCGTCGTGATGAGTTGGGTCAACTGTTGGGCACCGTGGGCAACATGCTGGGCAGCCTGCGCGGTTTGGTCGGACGCATCGACCGCGGTGTTGGATCGCTCAACGGCATGGCCGGAAGCCTGGCCGAAGTGACCCTGAGTAACAGCCGTGGTGTCGAACACCAACGCCAGGAAACCGAGCTGGCCGCCACCGCCATGCAACAGATGGCCGCCACAGCGCAGGAAGTCGCGCGCAACGCGGCTCAAGCCAGCGAAGCGGTAGCGCATGCCGACCAACAGGCGCGTGAGGGCGATGAGTTGGTGCGTCAGGCGAGTGACAAGATTGACCATTTGGCTGTGGAAATGGGCGGTTGCGCTGAAGCCATGCGGTCGCTATTGGTGGAGAGCGCGGCGATTGGAGGTGTGCTCGATGTGATCAAGGCGGTGGCGGAGCAGACCAACCTGTTGGCGCTCAACGCCGCCATCGAGGCCGCACGCGCGGGCGAGCAGGGGCGTGGCTTCGCCGTGGTCGCCGATGAGGTGCGGGGCCTGGCACGGCGCACCCAGGGATCGACCACGGAAATCGAAGGGTTGATCGTTCGTCTGAGCGCTGTGGCCCAACATGCCGCTGAGCGTTTGCAAGGCAGCCATGTGCTGAGCGATGAAACGGTGGTGCTTGCGGCGCAAGCCTCCCAGGTGCTGGCGCGGATTACCCGGGCGGTGTCCAGCATTGAGCAGATGAACCAACAGATCGCCGCGGCCGCCGAGCAGCAGAGCGTGGTGGCCGAGCAAGTCAGCCAGAGTATGGCGCGGGTGCGCGAAGTGGCCGAGGGCAGTGCCAGGGAAAGCCTGCAACTGCAAGGCTCGACGGCCGACTTGCAACAGGTTGGCGGCGAGCTCAAAGCGGCCGTCGGGCACTTTCGAACCTGACCCGCCTGCGAATAATGACCGCTACTACTGCTCCAGCTCGTTGATGATCTGACTGATTTTCGCCCGCAGCCAACGGTGCATCGGATCTCCCTCCATGGTCCGATGCCAGAGCATGAACTCACGCATCACCGGGATTTTCACCGGTGGTTGCACGATGCGCAGCGGCAGGTAGTTGGCGTAGAGCCTGGCCATGCGCTGGAGCATGGTGGCGATGCGTTGGGTGCCGACGATCAACTGCGGCAGGGTGTTGAAGTCATGGGTCACCACTTCCATGCGACGGGTGAAACCATACTGGCTCATCAGCCATTCCTCGACGCTCAGTTGCCGGTTGCGGCCGAAAATCACCGAGACGTGGCCCATCTCGATGTACTGATCGAGGGTGATGCTGTCGCCTACCAACGTGTTGCCGTCCCATACGACGCAAACATGCTCCTCTTCAAACAGGAGCTGGGAGGGGTGGCCTTCGATGAGGTAGTGCTCGGGCACGATCATCATGTCGGCCTCGCCGCGCATCAGCATCTCGGTGGACGTATCGCCGGGGCCGAGCAGTTCGAAGGTGATGTGCGGGGCTTCCAGGGAGATCTTCTGGATCACCCGGGCAAACAGGACGCTGATCAGATAGTCCGACGTGATCAGGCGAAAATGACGCTTGCTGGTGGCGGGGTCGAACACCGGTTTGGCGGTGATCGAGGACTGGATCGTCAGTAGCACCTGGCGCACCGGCGCCGCCAGTTCACGGGCATAGGGCGTGGGCTGCATCTTGCGCCCGACCTGTGCCAGCAGTTCATCTTCGAAGTAGAGGCGCAGCCTGCCCAGTACGCCGCTGGTGGCGGATTGAGTCATGTGCAGGCGTTCGGCGGCGCGGGTGATGTTCTGCTCTTCCAGTAACACATCCAGCGCCACCAGGAGATTGAGATCCAGGTGGTTAAAGCGCATGGCGGTCTCGATTCTTGTATTTATTTTGTAAATACCTTCCGGCCTTCCTATCGCGGCGTCAAGTCCCGTGAATGGGCGAATCGAACGATGCCTGTTCGATTTTCCATGTCTCTTGCGCTGCGCAGCCAGGTATCGCATTTGCCGATAGGTCGCATCCCGACAAGCGATTAGTCAGCGAGTTTTTGCCCCTTCAGTATCGGCCCCACAGTCGGTTGGCCGTGACGCTTGATCGACTCCAAGTCCAGCCTCGGCAGCGCTTCGCCTGGCACGGTTCCCGTAAGTGGGGTGCTGGCCTGCGCTGAATAATTACAATGGAGCGGTAACTCAATGAACATCATTGGCCTTGATGCCTTGATTTTTGGCGTCGACGATATTCAAGCCTGTACCCATTGCCTGCGTGACTACGGCCTGCTCCCTGTCGATGTCGACAGCGAGGGCGGTCGTTTTGAAGCCCTCGACGGCACCGCGGTGATTATCCGTCGGGCAGACGATGCCAGTCTGCCGGCGGCCATCGGGCCTGCGCCCTCGATTCGTGAAACCGTCTATGGCGTGGCCAGCGTGGCTGACCTCGAGGCCATCGCCGATGAGTTGGGGCGCGACCGCCCGGTGACCCGCGGTGCCGATGGCTCCGTGCACAGCGTGGACGACATGGGCTTTGCCATTGGTTTCCAGATCAGCGTGCGGCGTGCGTACAGCGCGCCCGCCGACCTGACCAATGCGCCGGGCCATGCGCCTCAACGCCCGGTCAATCAGCCTGGCATCAGTCCCGACATGCAGGCCTTGCCGCGGACCCTGTCCCACGTGGTGTATTTCGTGCCGGATGCAGCCAAGGCCGAAGCTTTCTACAAGCGCCTGGGCTTCATGACCACTGACACCTTTGTCGGTGCGGGCCCGTTCATGCGGCCGGCCGGTTCCGATGACCATCATTGCCTGTTCATGATCCAGACGCCGCCACACATGAAGGGTTGCGAGCACTTCACCTTTCACATGGGCAGCGGCACGGAAGTACTGCTGGCCGGACGTCGTTTCGAACAGCAAGGCTGGACCAGCTTCTGGGGGCCGGGTCGCCACCTCTTCGGTTCCAACTGGTTCTGGTACTTCAACAGCCCGTTGGGTTGCCACATCGAATACGACGCCGACATGGACAAGCACGATGACGCCTGGCAAGCGCGCCAAGCGCCGTTGTCGGCGGACAACTCGCAATTGTTCCTGTTCACCTCCAGGGAGAAATGGTTTCCGAGCGGCCCGCCGCCCAAGCAGGCCTGAATGCGGATTTCGTCCATGAGCCACGACGCAATTGTTCTCTGTCGATTGGATGAATTGGTCGAAGGGCAGGCCCGCGGGTTCGATCCCTTGGGTACGGGCAAGGACAGCGTGTTTGCCCTGCGCCATGACGGCGAGGTACGCGTCTATCGCAACAGTTGTCCGCACCTGGACGTGCGGCTGGAGTACCGCAAGGATCGTTTCCTCAGTGTCGATGGCCGCCAGATCGTCTGTTACGCCCATGGTGCCCGGTTCCTTCCCAGCACGGGTCTGTGCGTCTACGGGCCGTGCCTGGGGGAAAGCCTGAGTGCGCTGGGATGGCGAGCCGAGGCCGATTGGCTGGTGCTCGAAGCGGGTCAGTTGGAGGCGTGTGGACCTTAATCAAGGTATCGCGGTAGCTGATACATCGTATCCCTACATGCGATTAGTCAAACGCCTGCTTTGCCGAGAAAGTGGACACAAAGCGGTACTGAATGCGTGCAAACACAGCGAGTCCTGAAGCCTGGTATCGCCCCGGCAGAACGCTCGCGTGAATAACAAGAATAAGAGTGAGACGAGCATGAACGCAGTGAAAAAGGTGCTTATCGTCGGTGGTGGTATCGGTGGTCTATGTGCGGCAATCGCTTTGCGTCGCAAAGGCATAGTCGTCGATCTTGTCGAGCTCAAGGCGCAGTGGACAGTCTACGGCGTTGGCATCATCCAGCAGAGCAACGTCGTGCGCGAGATGGCCAAGTTGGGTGTGTTGGACGGCTACCTGGCTGCTGCCTACGCGTTCGAGGATGTGACCATCAATACCACCGCCGGTGAACAGCTGGCGCGGATCCCTGGTCAGCGCTTGGCCGGCCCCGACTACCCAGCCAACGTCGGCATCTCGCGCCTGGCCCTGCATCAAGTCCTCAGCGAAACCGTTGCTGCCCTTGGCGTCTCGGTCCGTCTGGGCCTGAGTGTCGAGTCGCTGGAGCAGGTAGGCGAGGGCGTTGATGTGCTGTTCACCGATGCCAGTCGCGGTCGCTACGACCTGGTCGTCGGCGCCGATGGCCTGTATTCCCACCTGCGCGGTCTGCTGTTCGGCGAGCAGTACCTGCCGCGCTTCACCGGCCAAGCGGTGTGGCGCTACACCTTTCCACGCGCCGCCGGGATCGATCATCTGGCTACCTTCCAGGGGCCCGCCGGCAATGCCGGACTGGTGCCGCTGGGGCAGGATCAGATGTACCTGTTCATGACCTCCCACGAGCCCGCCAATCCAAGGATAGAGCCTGCCACGCTGGCGTCCCGAATGCGCCGGCGCCTGAGTGGGTTCACCGGGCTGATCGGCGAGCTGCGCGAGCAAATTATCGACAGTGACCGCGTCGTCTATAAGCCGCTGGAGGTGGTGTTCGTCAGCGAGCCCTGGTACCGCGGCCGGGTCGTGCTGATTGGCGACGCGGTGCACGCTACGACGCCGCACTTGGGCCAGGGCGCCGGCATGGCCATCGAAGATGCCGTCGTGCTTGGCGAAGAGTTGGTCGCCGACGGCAGCCTTGAACAGCAGCTCCAACGCTTTATGGCGCGCCGTTATGAGCGCTGCAAATTCATCAGCGACAGCTCGGTATTGGCCGGTGACAAGGAAATGGCCCACGACAGCAGCTTCGACCGGATCGGCCTGGTCAGGCGGATGCTCGACGTTACGGCAGTGCCCATCTGAGGCACCGGCAAAACCAAATTCGCTTTCCCATGGATGTTTCATGCCTGTGCAGGCTTGGCCCGGCTCGACTGCGGGCGCCGTTTCACCAGAAGAGCTGACATACAACAACAATAAAGAGGGTTACTTCGATGGCTACTCGCAAGATCGCTGCGTCGCGGCGCGTCCCCTTCACACTGACCCTTGCGGCCAGCCTGGGGCTTGGTGCGTCGGCGGCCCAGGCCTTCCAGATCGACACCGGCAATCCCGATCTCAGCTTGCGCTGGGACAACACGCTGAAATACAGCGCGGCCTGGCGCCTGAAGGAGCCCAGCAGCAAGCTCAGCGAGGGGCAGACGGCGCTGAACCAGAATGACGGCGATCACAACTTCGGCAAGGGGTTGATCTCCAATCGCCTGGATATTCTTTCCGAGCTGGACATCGGTTTTCACAACTTCGGTGCCCGTCTGAGCGGTGCCGCCTGGTACGACACTGTCTACCAGGACCGCAACGACAACAACGACGCGGCCAGTGCCAACCAGCGTTCGGTGGGCTTCGACGAGTTCACCAGCGACACCCGTCAACTGCATGGAGGTGACGGTGAATTGCTGGATGCCTTTGTCTACTGGAACGGAGAGCTGGCCGACCGTACCTTGTCGGTTCGCGCAGGGCGCCACGGCCTGATCTGGGGCGAGAGCCTGTTCTTCGGCGGCAACGGCATTGCCGGGGCCATGGCGCCGGTGGACGTGGTCAAGGCGCAATCGGTGCCCAACACGCAGTTCAAGGAAATCACCCGGCCGGTCAACCAGCTCTCGACTGCCTACCAACTGACCGACGATGTGTCATTGGGTGCCTTCTACCAGCTGGAGTGGGAGGCCACCCGCTTGCCGGGCGCCGGCAGCTACTTCTCCACCAGCGATACCATCGGCGACGGCAATGAGCGGTTGATCACCGGCGGGCCGTTCCCGGATTTCCTGGGCGGCAATGCCAACAGCCCGGCCGCTTTTTTCCATGGCAAGGACAAGAAAGCCAGGAGTTCCGGCCAGGGCGGCCTGCAGCTCAAGTACAACACCGGGACGACGGATTACGGCCTGTATGCGCTGCAGTATCACGAGAAGACACCCTCGTTGTATTTGAAACCGAATGCCACCGGGCCGAACTTCAGTACCGGGCAAGTCGGTGAATATTCCTGGGTCTACCCGGAAGACATCCGTGTCCTGGGCGCCAGCTTCGCGACCTCCGTGGACGAGTACAGCTTTGCCGGCGAGGCATCGATGCGCTGGAACATGCCGCTGGTGTCCAACGCCCAGACCGTCCTGCCGGGCGTCGACGCGGACAACAACGATGACGCCCTCTACGCGGTTGGCCGCACGGCCCACGTCAACCTCAACGTCCTGGCATCGCTGGGCCCTTCCTTCGTCGCCAATGAAGCCAGCCTGGTAGGTGAGATCGCCTGGAACCGCCTGCTGGCCGTGACCAGGAATCGCGCCGCCCTGGACCCTAACGCCACCGATGACGGCCTGGGCTTGAAGCTGGTGTACACGCCCACCTATCGCCAGTTTTTCCCTGGCGTCGATATCAGCGTGCCGGTGGGCATCAGCTACTTCCCCATGGGCAAGTCGGCGGTGATCAGCGGGTTCGGCCCCGACAGAGGAGGGGACATGAACATCGGCGTCTCCGCCACCTACCTGGACCAAGTGACCGTGGGGCTGACCTACACCCACTTCTACGGTCCCGAGGACACCAGCCTCAACGCCGCCAACCAGTTCAATTACAAGCAGTCGTTGAAGGACCGGGACTACCTGGCTTTCTCCGTCAAGACTACGTTCTAAGAGGATTTGCGCATGACCATTCAGTTCACTCTAAAGGCCTTGTGCTTAACCCTGCTGGCCGCCGCCGCGCCGATGGCCCTGGCCGCCAGCGCCGAACAAGCAGCCGAGCTGGGCAAGACCCTGACGCCCTTCGGTGCCGAGAAAGCCGGCAATGCCGATGGCAGCATTCCGGCTTGGGATGGCGGCTACACCAAGGTCGATCCTGGCTATGTGCCGGGCGGCAAGCGCAGCGATCCGTTTGCCGCGGACAAACCCTTGTACAGCATCACTGCCCAGAACCTGGCCAAGTACGCCGACAAGCTCAGCGACGGCACCAAGGAACTGTTCAAGCGTTTCCCGGACACCTATCGCATTGACGTCTATCCGACCCGACGCACGGCGGCCGCGCCGCAGTGGGTCTATGACAACACGCTCAAGAATGCCACCCGCGCCAAACTGATCGACAGCAGCGCCGGCCTGATTCCCGACGGTGCCTATGGCGGGATCCCGTTTCCGATTCCACAGAACGGCACCGAAGCCATCTGGAACCACGTGTTGAACTGGCGCGGCACCTCGGTGGCGGGGCATTTCCGCCACTATCTGATGACGGCCGACGGCAACCAGGTGATGACGAGCGACGGCCTGTTGACCCAAGAAATGCCCTACTACTTCCAGGAGGGCGGCCCTGAAAACTACTCGGGCGACTACTGGCAGGTGCACTTTGTCAATCTCGGCCCGGCGATTCGTGCCGGCGAGCAGATCCTCGGGCGTGAAAACATCAACGGCGACAAATCCCAGGCCCATGTCTACCTGAGCGGCCAGCGCCGGGTGCGCACGTTGCCCAACGCTTGCTGTGATACGCCGACGCCGTCTACCGCCGGGGTCATGTCCTTCGATGAGTTGAGCGTGTGGGGCGGGCGTACGGACCGGTTCGACTGGAAATTGGTAGGCAAGCAGGAGATCTACGTCCCCTACAACACCAACAAGGTGCAGAACGCTGCCCAACCGCAGGACCTGCTGGGCAAGCACCATCTGAACCCCGATTACGTGCGCTGGGAGTTGCACCGCGTCTGGGTGGTCGAGTCCACGGTGGCCGCCGGCAAGCGCCACCAGTTGCCCAAGGGCCGCTACTACCTCGACGAGGACACCTGGCAAGCCCTGCTCGGCGACCGTTGGGATGCCAGTGGCCAACTGGCCAAGACTCTCTGGTCGCTGCCTTCCGTGCTGCCCGACCTGCCAGGCCTGGTGCAACTGTCTTCCGGTTTCTACGACCTGACCTCCGGTGCGTGGTTTATCCAGAACCTCTATGCGGGTTGCCGGACCAGTATCGCGCAGTTGATCGCTACAAGGCCTCGGAGTTCTCGCCAGCGGCGATGGCGGGGCGCGGCGTGCGTTGAGTCTGAGCTGAGCGTGAAGGGCAGGCCTGTGGGACTGCCCTTGGGATACGAGTGTTTGTCCGAGGTAGGTTATGAACAGAATCAGTCAGGCGAGCGCGTTGCTCTTGGCCCTGTATTTGCCCTTCGCCACGAGTAAGTGCCTGGCCGGGCCAGCTGCGGTGGGCGTGCCGCTCAATACCCCGGCCATGCGGGTACCGGCTGCGCAGAACGGCGTATTGATCGATCTGGCGCGGGCTGGCACACGTCTGGTGGCAGTGGGCGAGCGCGGCCTGGTGGTGTTTTCCGACGATAACGGGCAGAGCTGGCGCCAGGCTTCGGTGCCGGTATCGTTTAGCCTGACGGCGGTGCAGTTTGTCGATGCGCAACAGGGCTGGGCGGTCGGCCACGCAGGCGTGGTGCTGACGACGCATGATGGCGGCGAGCACTGGACGCTGCAGCTCGACGGTGCGCGCGTGGCACAGCTGGAACTGGACGCCGCCAAGGCTGACCAAGCCACCGCTGCCGACCCGGATGCCGCCCTGATCCGGGTACAAAATGCCGAGCGTCTTGCCGCCGATGGTCCAGACAAACCTTTCCTGGCGCTGGAATTCGTCGATGCGCGCCGCGGGTTGATCGTCGGTGCCTATGGTTTGGCGCTGCAGACCACCGATGGCGGTGCTACCTGGCACTCGATGATGGGGCATATCGCCAACCCGAACGGCTTGCACTTGTACGCGATCAGTCGCCAGGGCCCGCGTTGGTTCCTGGCGGGCGAGCAGGGTTACCTGGCGCGGTCGGACGACGACGCGACGTCGTTCAGCCAGTTGGACAGTCCTTACGAAGGCAGTTTCTTCACCCTGCAGAGTCGTGCCGATGGCGCGTTGCTCGTCGCCGGCCTGAAGGGCAACGCCTTTGTTTCCAGCGATGCTGGCGCAAGCTTCCAGCGCCTGTCCGTTCCCGTGCTGATTTCCTTCAACGACGCCACCCGCCTGGCCGACGGTCAGGTATTGCTGGTCAACCAGGCCGGCACGCTGTTTCGCAATGTCGGGCAGACCGGAGCGGCGCTGCTGCCACTGGGCAAACCCTTGGGCAAGCCTGTTTCAAGTGTGATCGAGGCCGCCGATGGCAGCCTGGTCGTTGCCGGTTTCACCGGGCTGCAGCGTCTTGCGCAGCCAGCCACTGCCGCTTCGGAGTGAGGTTATGACGTCCCCTGGTAAGTTTTTCCAGTCCCCTGCGAATGCGTTCGATGACTTTGATCCGCGTTCCGGCTCGGTGCTCGAACGTGCATTGTTCAACCATCGTCTGTGGGTGTTGCTACTGTGCCTGGCAACCACGCTGGTGCTGGGTTGGCAGTCCAGTCGTGTCGAGCTCAATGCCAGTTTCGAAAAAATGATCCCCACCCATCACCCCTATATCGCCCACTACCTTGAGCACCAGCAGGAGTTGAGCGGGCTGGGTAATGCGGTGCGCATTGCCGTGGTCAACAAGCAGGGCGATATCTACGACAGCGCTTACCTCAAGACGCTGCAGGCATTGAGCGACACGATCTACCTGCTGCCCGGTGTCGACCGTGCGTACATGAAGTCACTCTGGACGCCGGCCACACGCTGGGTGGCGGTGACAGAAGCGGGCCTGGAGGGTGGGCCGGTCATTCCGGATAACTATGATGGCGGCACCGCGAGCCTTGCGGCCTTGCGGCGCAATGTGCAGCTGTCCAACGAAATCGGTCAATTGGTGGCATTCGACCAGGCTTCGAGCATCATCCAGGTACCGCTGCTGCAGCGCACCCCCGATGGCCGACCGTTGGACTACACCCGGCTATCGCAACAGCTGGAGTCGGTGCGCAGCCAATACCAGAGCGACAGCATCGACATCCGCATCACCGGTTTCGCCAAGAAAGTCGGTGACCTGATTGCCGGCCTGCGGCAGATCCTGATTTTCTTCGCCGTGGCGATCCTGATCACCACGGTGGTGCTTTATTGGTACACCCGCTGCATTCGCAGCACTCTGTTGGTGGTGTTCTGCTCATTGGTGGCGGTGGTCTGGCAGCTCGGCTTGCTGCCGCTGCTGAATTACCAACTGGACCCCTATTCGGTGCTGGTGCCGTTCCTGGTGTTTGCCATTGGCATGAGCCATGGGGCGCAGAAGATGAACGGCATCATGCAGGACATCGGGCGCGGCATGCACCGGGTGGTCGCCGCACGCTTTACCTTCCGCCGCCTGTTCCTTGCCGGTCTCACCGCGCTGCTGTGTGATGCGGTGGGTTTCGCGGTGCTGATGATCATCAAGATCCAGGTGATCCAGGACCTGGCGATGATCGCCAGCATCGGCGTCGCGGTGCTGATCTTCACCAATCTGATCCTGCTGCCGATATTGCTTTCCTATGTCGGGGTCAGCGGTCGCGCGGCGCGACTGAGCCTGAAAAGCGAACGCGCCGAACAAGCGGGCCAGCATCGCCATGGGTTCTGGCGCTTCCTCGATCTGTTCACCCAGCGCCGCTGGGCGGCGTTGTGCATTGCCCTGAGCCTGGCGTTGGCGACGCTCGGCTTCGTGGTCAGCCTGCAATTGAAAGTCGGTGACTTGGATGCGGGCGCGCCCGAGCTGCGGGCCGACTCGCGCTACAACCAGGATGATGCATTCCTGACCCGGCATTACGGCGCCAGCAGCGATCTGTTCGCGGTCATGATCAAGACCCCTGCCAGCGCCTGTTCGCGCTATGACATCCTGAACAAGGTCGATGCCCTCGACTGGCAGTTGCGCACCTTGCCAGGGGTGGATTCGACCAACTCCCTGGCCTTGCTCAATCGCCGGATGCTGGTGGGCCTGAGCGAAGGCAGTCCGAAATGGTATGAGCTGCAGAACAACCAGGCGATGCTCAACATGGTCACCGCCGGCGCGCCGCGTGGGTTGTACAACGAAGACTGCAGCCTGCTGACCCTGTACACCTACCTTTCCGACCACAAGGCGCAAACCCTCAGCGGCCTGGTGGATCACGTCGAACAATTTGCCGCCGCGAACAATACCGACGAGGTCCAGTTTCTGCTGGCGGCGGGCAATGCCGGGATCGAGGCAGCGACCAACATCGTGGTCAAGCAGGCCAACCGCGAAATGCTGTTCTGGGTCTACGGTGCGGTGATCCTGCTCTGCCTGATCACCTTCCGCTCCTGGCGCGCCACGGTGTGCGCAGTGATTCCGCTGATGCTCACTTCGATCCTCTGTGAAGCCTTGATGGTCTGGCTGGACATTGGCGTCAAGGTCGCGACCCTGCCGGTGATCGCCCTCGGCGTGGGCATCGGCGTCGACTACGCGCTGTATGTGATGAGCATCCTGCTCGGCCATATGCGTCAGGGCACCAGCCTGTCGGAGTCGTATTACCGGGCGCTGCTGTCCACCGGCAAGGTGGTGATGCTGACCGGTGTGACCCTGGCGATCGGCGTGGCCACCTGGATGTTTTCGCCGATCAAGTTCCAGGCCGATATGGGCGTGCTGCTGGCGTTCATGTTCGTCTGGAACATGGTCGGTGCGCTGGTCCTGTTGCCGGCCCTGGCGCACTTCCTGTTGCCGAGCAAGCGTGTGAGCACGGGACCGGCCGAGGCCGAACCCAGCCATCCGACCAGCTTGGCGCTGACGCCTGCCTTAATCGAAGAGGGGGCCTGCGTGAAACATTCGCCGCGCCTGGCTCCGGGGCTCGGTCAGACGGCAACGACGGCCGCTCATCCCGTCGCGTCATAACAACAAGAAAGGACTTTTCCCATGTCTCGTGTGCATCTGTTCCAGCAGTCTCTATGGTTCGACCTCATCGCCGGCCTGAGCGCCTTCGGCATGGCATTTTGCGCGGCGCAATCTGCGGAGGTGCGCGATGAACGTTGAACGCCAGGCGCGGCTGCCGCAATCCTTGTTGCTGTTGCTCGGCAGTTGCCTGCCGGTGCTCGGTGCGGTGCTGCTGGCCCCCATCCTGCCGCAGATGCAGGAACACTTCGCCGGCACACCGGGCGTCGCGGTGCTGGTTCCCATCGCCCTGACGCTACCGGCGCTGATGATTGCCCTGTTGGCACCCTTCGCCGGAATCATCGCCGACCGACTCGGGCGCAAGCCGTTGCTGATCGGTGCGATGTGCCTCTACACCGTCTGTGGCGTGCTGCCGTTCTGGCTGGATTCGTTGCAGGCGATCGTCATCAGCCGCGCCGGCATCGGCGTGGCCGAGGCGGCGATCATGACCTGCTGCACCACGATGATGGGTGATTACTACAGCGGCGCACGACGTGAACGCATGTTCGCCCTGCAAATGGTCGCGACCTCGTTGTCGGCGGCGATCTTCATTGCCGTCGGTGGCGTGCTCGGCGAGCACGGCTGGCGTACCCCGTTTGCCCTGTATGGGCTGGGGCTGGTGTTGCTGCCGCTGATGGCCTGGTTGCTCTGGGAGCCGCGCGGGCATGCGGCCATCGAGAAGAAGGCGATGAGCAGGGCATTCCCCTGGCGCACCTTGGCACCGTTGTATGGCTTGTCTTTCCTGGCGGGCTTGAGCCTGTTCATCGTGCCGGTACAAGTGGGTTATCTGCTCAACCTGCTGCATGTCGAAGGCTCGCAACAGATCGGCTTGACCATGGGCGCCAGTCAATTCGGCGTGCTGGTCGGCGCCCTGGGTTTTCGTCTGTTCAGCGGTGTGCCGGCGCATCGGCAGATGCTTCTGGCCTTCGTCGCGGCCGGGATGGGTGGCGGGCTGCTGGCGGTAGCCGACAGTCACGGGCTGGTGGTGATCGCCGTCCTGATCAACGGCCTGGGCATCGGCCTGATGATGCCGACCTTGCTTACCTGGATCATGAGCCAGGTCGATTTCCAGCAGCGCGGCCGCGCCGCCGGCGGTTTCACGGCGATGTTCTTCGCCGGTGAGTTCGCCAGCCCGCTGGTGGTGCTGGCGATCACCGGTGGGGTAATCGGTGCCTTGCCCGCTGCACTGGGAATTGTCGCGGGCGTTCAACTCGTAGTGGCCCTGGCCTGTCTTCGGTTGCGTGGTGGCGGAACAGCTTTTCCCGCCGCCGTAGCCGCAGAGCCCGATCGCTGACCTGCCCATTCAACGCTTCAACAAAATAAGAACAACGAGGAGAACATCATGAGTTATTTGCTCAACACCTGGTACATCGCTGGATGGGCGGACGAGCTGGCGCCAGGGGCGATGCTTGGCAGAACCATCGTCGAGCAACCGATCGTGTTCTTTCGCAATAGCCAGGGTGTCATCCAGGCGCTCGCCGATCGTTGCCCGCATCGTTTTGCCCCGCTTCACATGGGCAAGATTGTCGACGACAGCGTCCAGTGCCCGTACCACGGCTTGCGTTTCGATGGCAGCGGCCAATGTACGCACAATCCCCATGGCGATGGGGGCATCCCCAAGGCCGCCTGTGTTCGTGCGTTCGCGGTCGCTGAGCGCCATGGGGCGATCTGGGTCTGGCCGGGCGATTCAAGCCTGGCCAACGATGGGCTGATTCCTGATTTTTCCTTCCTCGACGAGGCGCCAACCCACGCCAAGGGGCATGGGTATTTGCCTACGCGCGCGCACTACGAACTGCTGTCCGACAACATCATGGACCTGAGCCACGTTGATTTCCTGCACCCCGATACGCTCGGTGGTGGGGCGTTGTCACGCACCCGCGCCACCATCGAGGAGCTGCCCAACGATCGCGTACGCATCAGTTGGTGGGCACCGGATGATGTGCCTCCACCAGCGTTCGGCGCTCACCTTGAAGATCCAAGCCGGGCTGACGTCTGGGCCGAAGTCATCTGGCACGCACCTGGCCTGATGCTGCTCGGCAGTGGCGCCACGGCGCCAGGGCGCCCCAGGGACGAGGGACCAGTGACATGGAACCTGCATCTGATGACGCCGCAGGACGCGGCCAACACCCATTATTTCTTTGCCAACACGCGAAGTTTCGAGCAGGACAATGCGCAGTTGAATGCCTTCGTCCAGGAGATGTTGATCGGCATTTTCGCCGGCGAAGACAAACCCATGGTCGAGGCTCAACAGCGCCAGATTGGCGAGGTTGAACTGCTTGGCCTCAGCCCTGTGTTGTTGCCAGTCGATGCAGGGGCCGTGCGCTGTCGACGTGTCCTGCGTCGGCTGATCGAAACCGAGCGTACGGCGGCGCAAGCCAGCCCGTCATCAAGTTATGGAAAAGAGGAATCGCGATGAGCTTTCTACGCAACGTCTGGTACGCGGCCGCCTGGGGAACCGAGGTCAAGGCCGGGGAGCTGTTCCAACGAACCTTGCTTAATGAACCCGTGGTTTTTTTTCGCGACACCCAAGGTATCACCCAAGCCATTGCCGACCGCTGCCCCCACCGTTTCGCGCCCCTGGGCATGGGAATCCTCAAAGGCGATGCGGTGCGTTGTCCGTACCACGGCCTGGAATTCGATGGCAGTGGCACCTGTGTGCGTAACCCCCACGGCGATGGTGCAATTCCCAAGGCGGCAAAGGTCAAGGCCTACCCGCTGGTTGAACGCTACAGCCTGTTGTGGATCTGGATGGGCGATGCACAACTGGCCGATGCGACGCTGATTCCGGATTTCAGTTGCATGGATGAAGACCACTGGTATGTCGGCAAGCGCTACCTGCACGCGCGGGCCAACTACGTGCTGGAAACCGACAACATCATGGACCTGAGTCATATCGAGTTTCTGCATCCGTCTACGTTGGGTGGCGATGGCGTCAAGAGCGCGTTGACCAGCGTGCAAGAGGAGGGCAACACCGTTTGGTCCAACCGCCAGACGGTTGCGGAAATCATGCCGGAGTTTCTGTACGCCGCCTGGAACATTCCTCAGGGCACACCGGTGGACCGTTGGATCGATGTGCGTTGGGATGCTCCGGCGAACATGTTGCTGTTTTCCGGCGCCGTGGCGACCGGGCTCCCCAGGGATCAGGGCGTTTCCACACCGATTCCGCATCTGTTCACTCCAGAGACCGAGACCACGACTCACTACTGGTTCTCAGTCTGTTTCCCCAAGGCGATGGGCGAATTTGCCGAGAGATTCGCTGATGAGCAGGCGGCCGCGATCAGCCGGCCCTTTGCCGATGAAGACTTGCCAATGCTCGAGGCGCAGCAGCGCATGATGGGCACTGCATCGTTCTGGGACTTGAAGCCGGTCCTGCTGATCGGTGATGCAGGAGCGGTTCGCGCGCGGCGTGTACTCGATCGCATGATTGCCGCTGAGCAGCCTGCGGGTGCCAAGTGATGATTGAAGTCATCGTTACTGGCAAGCGCCTCGAAGCCAAAGGCATCTACAGCTTCGAACTGGCCCCAGCCGAAGATTCCATGTTGCCTGCCTTCAGCGCCGGCTCGCATATCGACGTGCACCTGCCCAATGGCCTGGTGCGCCAGTACTCGTTGTGCAATCACCCCGAAGAACGCCACCGCTACCTGCTGGGCGTGTTGCTCGACCCGGCGTCTCGCGGCGGTTCGCAGGCCATGCACGAGCAGGTGCACGTAGGTAGCCGGCTGCGCATCAGCGAGCCACGCAACCTGTTCCCACTTGAGCATGGGGCGGGATACAGCGTGCTGTTCGCCGGCGGTATCGGCATCACGCCGATCCTCTGCATGGCCGAGCGCCTGGCGCGGATCGGCGCGCCTTTCGAACTGCACTATTGCGGTCGCTCGGCCGGGCGCATGGCCTTTATCGAGTACATCCGCCGTTCGACATTCGCCGCTTGCGTGCAGGTTCATATGGACGATGGCGAGGCGGTCCAGCGTCTCGACGTCGCTCGGGTTCTGTCCGGGCCAGCCGCCGACCGTCACCTGTATGTCTGTGGCCCCAACGGTTTCATGGAGCACGTGTTGGGCACGGCGCGCGCGCAGGGCTGGGCCGAGGTGCAACTGCACCGCGAGTACTTTACCGCCGCCGCTGCGCCGGCCAGCGAGGCGGGCGGTTTCGAGGTGCAACTGGCTAGCACCGGACAGTGTTTCCAAGTGCCGGCCACGCTCAGCGTCGCCCAGGTGCTGCTGGAGGCCGGCATCGACATCCCGTTGTCTTGCGAACAGGGCATCTGCGGCACCTGCCTCACGCGCGTACTGGAAGGCGAGCCGGACCATCGTGACATGTTCCTGACCGATGCCGAGCGGGCCCGCAACGACCAGTTCACGCCGTGCTGCTCCCGCGCGAAGAGCGCGCGGCTGGTGCTCGATCTTTAAGGTTTTCTCATGAATTCATCGTTACCCGCTGGCGCGTTTCGCCAACTGATTGAGGACTCGAACATGCAACAGCTTCCTGGTTTCAAACGCGTGGTCACCGGGCACGATGCCCAGGGCCAGGCGGTGGTCGCGCTCAGCGGACCAACGCCCAACAGCTTCCCGCTCAAGGCCGTGCCCGGTACGGTTTTCCATGAGATCTGGAGCAGTGACGCCAGCCCGGCCGTGCTGGATAACGGCGACGACCCCACCAACAAGCCGCTTCAACTGAGCCCCGCCCCATTGGGCAGCGTCATTCGCGTGGTGGATATTCCGCCCGACAGCGTGCAGAACCAAGTCAGCGCCGAGGATGCCGCGGCCGCCTTCGCCGAAATTGGCCAGGCTCATGCCGGCACAGGGCAGGCGGACTCCAAGCACAAGCTGATGCATCGCACCGAAACGCTGGACTACGGCGTGGTCACCGAGGGCGAGGTCTGGCTGGTGCTCGATGGCGAGGAGGTGCATCTCAAGCGCGGTGACATCGTCGTGCAGCGCGGCACCAACCACGCCTGGAGCAATCGCACCGAGCAGATGGCGCGCATGCTGTTTGTGCTGCTCGATGGTCGCTTCGCCCCCGAGCTGCAAGGAGAATCGGCATGAAGCTCAGCACCCTGAAAGATCACAGCCGTGACGGTCGCCTGCTGGTGGTGTCGCGCGACCTGGCCTGGGCGGTGGAGGCCAGTGACATCGCCGGGACACTGCAGGAGGCCATCGAGCATTGGCCGAGCGTTGAAGCCGCTTTGCGCGCTCGCTATGACGCCCTGAACGAAGGCTCGCTGGCCGGGGCCTTCGCCTTTGATCCGCAACAAGCCGCCGCACCCTTGCCGCGTGCCTGGCAGTGGCTGGATGCCTCATCGTTTCTCAGCCATGGCGAGCGGATGCAGAAAGCGTTTTCGCTGGACCCGATTGAAGGTGTCGAGCACACGCCGCTGATGTACCAGGGCTGCGGCGATGACTTCCTCGGTGCTCGCGATGACATCGTGCTGCCCAGTGAAACCCATGGCATCGACTTCGAAGGTGAATTCGCCGTGGTGGTCGATGAGGTTCCCATGGGTTGCTCGGCACAAGACGCCATCGACCATATTCGGCTCATTGTGCAAGTCAACGACATCAGCTTGCGCGCACTTGCACCCCGAGAGATGAAGACGGGCTTCGGGTTTATCCAGGCCAAATCCTCGTCAAGTTTCGCCCCGGTGGCAATCACCCCAGACGAGTTGGGCGAAGGCTGGCGCGACGGGCGGGTGCACCTGCCGCTGAGGGTCGAGTGGAACGGCCAGTGGTTCGGTCATGCACACGGTGGTGCCATGCATTTCGGCTTTCATCAATTGATCGCCCACGCAGCGCTGACCCGACGTCTCAGGGCCGGCTGCGTGATCGGTTCCGGCACGGTTTCCAATGCCGACCCCACGGTGGGCGCGGCCTGCATCGCCGAACGTCGTGCCGTTGAGATGATCGAGCACGGTGCGCCACGGACGTCCTTCATGCGCTTTGGCGACCGCGTGCGCATGGAGGTCTTCGATGTGCAAGGGCAATCGGTGTTCGGGGCGATAGACCAGTGTGTCGTGCGCGGAGGCCTCCCATGCGCGTGATGATTACCGGAGCCAATGGTTTTGTTGGCCGGGCGCTAGTGAAACGATTGCTCCAGATCAATGAGTTGCGCGGCCGGTCGATCAGCGCGTTGATCTTGCTGGACAAGGAATTGGTGGGGTTTGCTGAGGATAAACGCCTGCGCCAGCATTGCGGCAGTGTCACCGACGCCGCGCTATTGCGCCGCGCCTTGGCCGATGGCATCGATGTGGTTTTTCACTTGGTCAGCATTCCAGGTGGCGCGGCCGAGCAGCATTATTCACTGGGCTATCAGGTCAACCTGTTGGCAAGTCTGGAGCTGCTTGACCAGTTGCGCGAACAGCCTGGCGTGCCGGTGCTGGTGTATGCCAGCAGCGTGGCGGTGTACGGCGGTGACCTGCCGGCCCGCATGGATGAGCGCGCCGTGCCGCACCCGCAGTTGAGTTACGGTGCGCACAAGGCGATGGTGGAAATGGCGATCAACGACCTTGCCCGACGGGGCGAGGTGGACGGCCGAGCCGTGCGCCTGCCCGGCATTGTCGCCCGTCCACGTGAACCCAACGGCCTGCGCTCGGCGTTCATGAGCGACCTGCTGCACGCCTTTGCTCAAGGTGAACCGTATTGCTGCCCGGTGTCGCCCCAGGCGCAGGCGTGGTGGATGTCCGTGCGGTGTTGCGTGGATAACCTGCTGCGGGCCGCCGAACTGCCCGCCGTTGAGCTTGGCGAGTCACGTGTCTGGCAATTACCGCTGTTGCACCTGTCCATTGCCCAGGTCATGGATGCCCTGGCCGCCGCCTACGGGCAGGAACGCCGCGGGCTGATCAGCTTCGCACCGGACGCTGGACTGCAAGCGTTGTTCGGCAACTTCCCCGCAATGAAAACCCCTCTGGCCCGTGCCCTTGGCTTTCGCCATGACGGCTCGGCTGGCGCCTTGATACGAAACAGTTTGAAAGCTGCTGCCCCGACGCGTCGTGCGCGTGGGCGGGTGGGGCTTGGAGTGAGCGAAAATGCAATCAACTAAACGCCGCCTCGTGGACCTGTCCGTCACCCTGGACAACAATCCCTACACCGATCCGCCGCCATTGCTGCCGAAAATCGACTACATGGACCATCAGCAAGGCTGGCCGGAGATGGCCGCGATGTTTCCCGGCCTGTCCAAGGCGCAACTGCCCGGTGACGAATCCTGGGCGGCTGAGCGCTTGCAGATCACCACGCACAGCGGTACGCACATGGACGCCCCTTGGCACTACGCCTCGACCACGGACGGCGGCAAGCCGGCTTTCGGCATCGATGAGCTGCCGCTGGATTGGTGCTTGCAACCGGGCGTGAAGCTGGACTTTCGTCATTTACCCGATGGCCATGTGGTCAACGCCGCCCAAGTGCAAGCCGAGCTGGAACGTATTGGCCATGTTCTACGGCCGCTGGACATTGTCCTGGTCAACACCCGTGCCGGCGCGCTGTTCGGCCAGCCAGGGTACCTGGACGCCGGGGTCGGCATCGGCCGTGAGGCCACGTTGTACTTGTTGGAGCGCGGCGTGCGCGTGGTCGGCACCGATGCCTGGAGCTGGGATGCGCCGTTCAAGTACACCCGCGAACGCTTCGCCGCCACGGGCGATGCCTCGATCATCTGGGAAGGGCACAAGGCCGGACGCGACATCGGCTACGGCCAGATGGAAAAACTGGCCAACCTGGAATGCTTGCCGGCCTATGGATTCCAGGTGTCCTGCTTTCCCTACAAGATCAGGCACGCTTCGGCCGGTTTCGTCCGCGCCGTCGCGATTTTCGAGGAATGAGCGTGTCGGCGGCCGGCGGGAAAAAGCGTGGCAGCCTGTCCCAGGGGCTTGAGGCGCTGCTGTCGGAGCACATTATCGAGGGCCGGCTGCGTGGCGGTGAACAGTTGCCCACCGAGTCTGCCCTCATGCTGGCGCATGGCGTCAGCAGGACCGTGGTGCGCGAGGCCATGTCGCGTCTACAGGCCGCGGGAATGGTTGAGACCCGCCACGGCATCGGCACGTTTGTGCGCGGCAGCAGCCTGTCGCTGGGGGCCTTCATCGACCCGGCTACCCTCGGCATCATCACTGACTCGCTGGCGATCATGGAGTTTCGGATCGGTCTTGAGGTGGAAGCCGCCGGGCTCGCCGCCCAGCGACGTAGCCCGGATCAGTTGGCGGGGTTGCGGGTGCTGCTCGATCAGCTCGGCCAGCCTGCAGTCAGCGTCAATGATCGGGCCGCGCTGGATTTCCAGTTCCATTTGGGCATTGCCCAGGCGACCGGCAATCACTACATCGCCGACACGCTGCTCAACCTGGGCGAGGTCATCATCCCCCGCAGCCGACTGGATTCCGCGCGCCTGTTTCACGATGAGCCTCAGCACTACGAGCAGCGCATGCAAAGCGAGCACGAACAGATTTACCAGGCAATCTTCAATCAGGACGCTGAGTGTGCGCGTGCCGCGATGCGCCTGCACCTTCAGGACAGTCGCGAGTACCTGGACCAGGCCCGCCAAGCGTTGATGACATGACGGATAACCAGAGCTACCCGGTGCCGGACACGGCCACGCAGCCGCCTGCCACGGCGCTCACCATCATCGATCCTCGCTGGACCTTGTTCGTCCGTGTCGTGGCGGCTGGCAGTCTCAGCAAAGCAGCCGTGCTGCTGGACATGCCGCAGTCCATGGTGAGTCGCAATATTGCCTTGCTCGAATCGCAATGTGGCGAACGCCTGTTCCATCGCACCGGGCGCGGGGTGGTGCTGACCGAGTTTGGCGAGCAGCTGCTGCCCTGTATATCGGATCTTCTGGCGAACGCTGAAAGCCTTGCCGATGACATTCGCAACCTGCGTGGCAAACCAGTGGGGGAGGTGGTCGTGGGCATGTTGCCCTCCGCGGTGCGTCGGTTTGCGGGGACGCTTTTTGCGGCGGTGCGTGCCCAGATGCCCGGTGTGAGATTGCACCTGATCGAGGGCGCGAGCGCTCAACTCGAAGAGCAGTTGCACGATGGTCGTCTGGATATGGCGCTGGTGCTGCGTGAGAGCGAGGCGAGCATCGGCCAAGCCCATCTGCTAGCCAGGCTACCGCTGCACCTGGTAGGACCCGCTGCCGATCCTCTGTTCGGAAATCGAGATATTGCGCTGGAAAATCTATCGGGGCTGCCATTGGTCGTACCAGGGCGACCGCATCTGCTGAGGGCCAGGCTCGATCATTTGGCCGCCGAGCAAGGCGTGGAGCTGTGCGTGGCCGTGGAAGCCGACTCGGTCCAGCTCCAGTACGAAGTCGTCGCGGCAGGCGGAGGCTATGCGATTGCCTCTGTGCTGCCCGGCTCGCTGGATCAACGACTGGTTTCATCGCGCATTATCGAGCCTGTGTTGGAGCGCTTTGTCGTGCTGGTCGAATCGCCCCGGCGCCCCTTGACCCGTGCTTCCCGTGAAGTGCGACGGCTGATTTGCAATCTGTCCATGCCATCGATTTAAGCGATAGCTGCTTTGCATCCCCAGCAGTATTCGGTGGGGGGCGCGCCTCGTAGGGTGTCAGTCAACCAACGACTGATCCCCGATTGCGAGGTTTGCGCCATGCATCATGCCCAAGAACGCCAAGTCATTGCCCCGACGCTTTTTCTCAGTGACGCCGATGTGGCCTCGCTCGCCGACTGGAGCACCGCCGTCGCCGCGCTCGCCGAGGCGTATGCACACCCTGCATCGGATGCCATGGTGCCGCCTCGCTCCATGGCGCGGGGCGATGGCATCTGGCTGCGCAGCCTGAGCGCTGTCCCACCCACTGGCGGCCACATGGGCTGCAAGTTGATCGCGGCCTCCATGCGGGCGCGCTGTGCCAGCTACCTGATCGCGTTGTTCAATCAGCAAACCATGGCGCTCACTGCCCTGATCGATGGCAATCGGGTCACGGGTTTGCGCACGGCGGCAACCGCTGCGCTGGCGGTCGATTTGCTGGCGCCCAAGCGCGGGCTGCGGGTGGGGGTGATTGGCTCGGGGTTCGAGGCCCGTGGCGCGTTGGACTGCCTGAAGTCCGTGCGCGATGTGACTCAAGTCCGGGTGTTCAGCCCAACGCCCGCGAGCCGCGAGCGTTTTGCCGAAAGCTTCAGGCCTGGGCTGGATATCCAAGCGGTGAACAGCGCGCAAGAGGCC
This sequence comes from Pseudomonas sp. Z1-12, assembly GCF_051132015.1. Classification (NCBI taxonomy): domain Bacteria; kingdom Pseudomonadati; phylum Pseudomonadota; class Gammaproteobacteria; order Pseudomonadales; family Pseudomonadaceae; genus Pseudomonas; species Pseudomonas sp. Z1-12. The sequence goes on along the minus strand of NZ_CP071647.1, from coordinate 3,895,453 downwards.
GTGCAGGATTGTGATGTGGTGATTTGTGCCGCCCGCAGCCGTGACGAGTCGCCAGTGTTGCAAGGCGCATGGCTTTGCCCCGGCACTACGGTCGTGTCGTTGGGTTCCACCTTGCCTGAGCAACGGGAAGTTGACCCTGTCACGATGGAGCGAGCCGTCTGCATCGTCGCCGATATGCCGCAAGAGGTGCTTCACGATACCGGTGACGCCATTGCTGCGATCAGTGCCGGCGTGTATGTCGCCGACAAATTGGTCGCGCTGTCGGACCTGGTCGCGGGTCGTGTCACCCCACGGCAAAACGAAAGCGACATCGTTCTCTACAAGTCTGTTGGCTCGGCGCTGCAGGACGTCGTCATCGCCCAAGCGCTGTACGAGCGCGCCCGGCAACAAGGCCTCGGCATCGAGTTGCCCGCCAGCATTGTCCCTGTCTCGAAATAACCCCTCCACCGTTCGAAGGAAAATCATCATGGCCACATACAAGAAAGCAGATGCCCGTGCCTGGGCGCGGGAAAACCTGGTGGGCTGCTCGGCGGTCACCATCCCAAGTTTCAGTGCCGACCTGAAGCGACTCAACGAACGTGGCATTCGCCACGACATTGAACATACGGTCGGCCTGGGCTACAGCGCCACGTTGCTGTGCAGCGAACTGGCGATCTCTCCCCAGGAGAACGCGCAGTTCACCGCCTGGGCCCGTGAGTCGGGGAAAAACCTGATCCTGTTCTTCCACGCGGCTTTTGGCACGCTTGCCGAGAATATCGAGGCGGTGAAGCTCGCCGAGAATGTCGGTGCCGACATCGTCCTGCTCTCCTATCCGCCGCAGTTCTGGCCGACCAGCGAGCAGGAAATCTACGACTACACCAAGTCGTTCTGCGACGCCACGGAGCTTGCCGTCATGCTGTTCCCGATCCCGCTCTGGGGCTTCGAGCGCGTGCATCCAGCGGGGATGTCGTTGGAGTTGGTTCGTCGGCTGTTGGCCGATTGCCCGAATATCGCGGCCATCAAGTCCGAGCAAGGGTTTCCGCTGCCGGCGGGCATTTGTGAGATGTATCACCACTTCCGCGATCAGGTGGTGATCAGTTGCCCGATCGAAGGCGACGCAATCCCCTTGATGAGCCTGATGAAACTGCAATTTTCCGGCACCAGCAACACCGCCTGGATGAGTGACTACTACCCGAAAGCGTTCGAGCTGGCACGCACGGGGCGCTTCGAAGAGGCGATGGAGTTGTATTGGAAGGTCAACCCGGCACGCAGCGCCAACGGCGCCGCCGCGCAGAGCTACGCCGGCGGCACCGGGGTGCTCAATCGCACGATGTGGAAATACCAGGACTGGCTCGCCGGCTTCAACGGCGGCCCACTGCGTGCCCCGGCGATGCGCGTGCCGGATCGTTTCATGAAGTCGCTGCGCCAAGGCTTGGTCGCGTCGGGGTTGCCGGTGACTTCGGATCCTGACAGCGCCTTCATGATCGGGCGTCATCCGTGCTGATCGGGAGGGTTGCACAATGAAGCATTTACTCAAGGATCCTACGCTGTGGCGCGACGGTGCGTATATCGCCGGTGAGTGGCTGGCCGAGACGCCGCACGGTCACTACACGCTGCGTAATCCGGTGGATCAAACGGTGCTGGCCGAGTTGCCGCGCTGTCGCGAAGCTGAAGTCCGGCACGCCATCGACGCGGCGCACGAGGCCTTTGGCCCATGGCGTCGGCTGACGGCCAAACGCCGTGGCGAGGTGTTGCGCCGCTGGTATGAGTTGATGGTCGAACATCGCGAGGACATTGCCACGCTGATTACCCTGGAGGAGGGCAAGCCCCTGGAGGAGGCGCGGGGTGAAGTCGATTACGCGGCGTCTTTTGTGCGCTGGTTTGGCGAGGAAGCCACACGGGTGCGCGGTGATCTGATTCCGGGGGTGAAGGACACTCAGCGCATTGTGGTCCTGCGCGAACCCATCGGCGTCTGCGCCGCGATCACGCCCTGGAATTTCCCCGCTGCGATGATTACACGCAAGGCCGCTCCGGCCCTCGCGGCCGGTTGCACCATGGTCGTGAAGCCGGCCAGCCAGACGCCCCTGACCGCGCTGGCACTTGCCGAACTCGCTCAGCGGGCGGGTGTGCCGGCAGGCGTTTTCAGTGTGATAACGGGTAATGACACTCGCGACATTGCCGGTGAACTCACGGCCAACCCGTTGGTGCGCAAACTCACCTTCACCGGCTCCACCGAAGTGGGCCGGCTATTGCTGGCGCAAGCGGCACAGACGGTCAAGAAATGCTCCATGGAACTGGGTGGCAACGCCCCGTTCATTGTCTTCGACGATGCTGATCTGGATGCAGCCGCTGATGGGGTGATGTTGGCCAAGTTTCGCAACGGTGGGCAGTCCTGTATCGGCGCGAACCGGGTGCTGGTGCAGTCAGGGGTTTATGACGCATTGGCGGAGCGCATCGTCGAGCGCATGGCACGCTTGAAGGTCGGCAATGGCCTGGAGCCGGGTGTCCAGGTCGGGCCGTTGATTGATGAGGCGGCGGTAGGAAAATCCCAGGCCCTTGTCGATGATGCACTGGCGCAGGGTGCCCGACTGCTTTCCGGCGGCAAGCCCCATGCGCTGGGCGGCTGTTTCTTCGAGCCCACCTTGTTGGCCGATGTGACCCATGGGATGCGGGTCGCTCGTGAAGAGATCTTCGGTCCGGTCATGCCACTGGTGCGTTTCGACACGGATGACCAAGCCATTGCCATGGCCAACGACAGCGAGTTCGGCTTGGCGGCGTATCTGTTCAGCCGTGACGCGGCGCGTATCTGGCGCAACGCCGCGCGCATCGAGTCGGGCATGGTGGGCATCAACTGTGGCTTGATTTCAAATGAGGTCGCACCCTTCGGCGGGGTGAAGCAGAGCGGCCTCGGGCGAGAGGGATCCCACCTGGGAATCGACGAATTCCTTGAGGTGAAGTACCTGTGCTGGGATGGCTTGGAAAGCGTGTGACGTATGGGCGCGAGCTTGCTCGCGAAGGTGTCGGCACATCCAACATCACTGCCAACTGAGCCACCGCTATCGCGAGCAAGCTCGCTCCCACAGGAGAATGGTGGTGTACCTGGATCTCCTATCCAACCCAAAAACCGTGTGGGTGTTCAGCCATCGGACAGGCTGATCCCCCACACCCATCACCTCCTGCGATACCTCTGATTGTGCAAAGCGATTTCAGCGCGGATAGCCAATTCGATAGTCTCGACGTTGATCCGGCATTGTCAGTCGGAACTTCATGAGCCTGTGGCATTGAGTCGATAGCGCTGCAGAACTCGTCGGTGCGCCATGCAATGTCTGCCCGAGTGAATAAGAATAATTAGGAGAGCGTGATGATTGCAGCAGTCAACAAGGTCCTGGTGATCGGAGGAGGGTTCTCCGGTATGACCGCGGCTATCCAGCTCGCCCGCCAGGGCATCGAAGTGGACCTCGTCGAAATCGATCCGTTGTGGTGTCCCTTGGGAGCGGGGATTACGCTCAGTGGGCCCACGCTGCGAGCGCTTGATACGGTTGGGATTCTGGAACGGGTCGCCGAGGAAGGGTATTTGTCGACCAATTTCGATGTGTTTTCACCGGCCGGCGACCTGATCGTGCAATTGGCGCTTCGACCGCCGGTCAGCGATAAACCGATACCCTGTGGTGGCGGCATCCTGCGCCCGGTACTGGCTCGGATATTTGCCGACAGGACGCGGGAAGTGGGTACCCGTGTGCGCCTGGGCATCACCTACGACAGCGTCATCGAGCATGACGATGGCATTAACGTGTCTTTCACCGACGGGACCACTGAACGCTATGACCTGGTCGTTGCCGCTGATGGCGTGCATTCGCGAACGCGAAAGGACTTTTTCCCGCAAGCGCCTTCGCCAAAACCCATTCATCAGAGCGTCTGGCGCGCGGTGCTGAAGCGTCCGCCGGAAATCGTGCGCCCCACTCATTGGCTGGGTCGCACCAAGGTTGGCGTCAATCCGATCTCCGAAACGCACATGTACATGTTCCTCATGGAAAACCGCGCGTTTTCCGAGTGGATCGATCCGGCCAGTTGGCCGGGTGAAATGGCACGCCTGCTGAGTGAGTTTCCAGCCCCGATCCTGCAAACGCTGGTGCCGCAACTGTACGAGGCGGGCGCCAGTATCGACTATCGTCCGCTGTCCAATCTGTTGGTGCCGCTGCCCTGGCACAAGGGCCGTATCGTGCTGATCGGCGACACGGTGCATGCCACCACGCCGCACCTGGCTTCCGGGGCTGGTATCGGTATTGAGAGCGCCATCGTGCTTGCCGAAGAGTTGCTCGCCAGTAGCAATCTACAGACGGCCCTGAGTCGGTTCGAAACGCGGCGTTGGGAGCGTTGCCAACTCGTGGTCGAGAACTCCGCGCGCCTGTGTGAGATAGAGAAAAGCGGTGGGGACAAGGAAGAGCATGCGCAGATCATGCGTGAGTCCACTGCGACGCTGGCTGAGCCTATCTGAGGGATCGCGACCCTTCTGAATGGAAGGGTCGCGCTGCGGTCTTCAGGAGCAGTGATCGAAAATGACGACCTCTTTGACGTAAGCGAAAAAAGACGCCGATGTCAGCGCCACGCCGTCCTCGGCAAGTTTTTGAAACAGCGCTCGCTGATACTGCCGAAAGGTCGAAAAATCCGCTTCATTTTCAAACCACAGGCTAGAGGCGCCTTCGTATACGGCGATGTTTGGCCCGAAATAGGCCGTCACCTTGTCACCCTCGGGCAGGTACCGGGAGCGAACATACCGGCGTAGGGTGTTCTGGAAGTCGGGCTGTTCCCGGGTAATGCTCTCGTGAGCGGCGTCCCAAGCGTCGAAAAAACGATCGAGCGCCATGGCTGGGTTCTTCTTCAGAAGGATCATCACTTTCCATGGGAGAGGCGCTGTAGCGGTGCTAGCCGTCTCCACTTCATCCATCAATTGAGCGAGTTGCTCGGAAAGGTCCGCGAAGTTCTTTGCATCAGGGCCGACGGTTTGCTGGGTATAGGGATCGCTGAAGGTGCGAATCAAACCCGGCACGTCTTCAAAAAACAGCTCCGTAATAGAGTCTTTGTGGAAGGACTGTGCGTAGGCACTGTCAGTGTCAACTCCGAAAGCCGCGTCAATGACATGGTTCTGCACGTACCGTTTGACGCCTAACGGTTTGGCTTTAGCGATTGCTCCGTGGGTGTGCTCTACATAGTTTAGAAACTCGGCATGCGTCATTCCTGGTTTTCTGCGTACAGCGGCTAGGATCTTAATCATGAGCGCGTTCTCGTTTTTGGCATGGGCGACAAGTCTTGGACCTTAAATGCAATGTGCGCGGGTGTTATTCATCTAGTTGTTTTCCAACACCAAAATATAAGGCCAGGTTTATCCCGCGAACCAATCGGTATTCGTGCTGGTAGGTATCGCGCAATAACATGCGTGAGCAGCCTTGAGTCCGATAGTGCGCCACACACTTCGGCCCGCGCCGACTCAGGTGGTGTCGGCTACAGTTCCTGGTAACCGCAGGAATGTATCTTGACCGCCACGGAATATTGCTCATGACGAAAAGCCCTCCATTCCAATCGCTCGGTTGCGCCGAATGCCGCAACCATGAGGCGCTGGGGTTCGATTTCACCATGGCCTTCCAGCCCATTTTCAACGTGCGGACACACGCTGCGTTTGCTTATGAAGCGTTGGTCAGAGGCGTCAATGGCGAATCGGCTGGCTACATCCTGGGGCTCGTGAACGACAGCAACCGCTACCGATTCGACCAGGCTTGCCGGGTGAAAGCCATCGAGGAAGCTGCAAGGCTGGGCCTGCTGGACATTCCCGATTGCTTGCTGAGCATTAACTTCCTCCCGAACGCCGTATACCGGCCGGAGACGTGCATCCGGGCTACCCTGGAAGCGGCGCGCCTGGCCCATTTCCCACCAGAAAGGCTCATGTTCGAAGTGACCGAAGGCGAGAAGGTGGTCGATCCTGATCACCTCAAATCGATTTTCGTGGAGTACGAGCGCCAGGGTTTCACTACCGCCATCGACGATTTTGGCGCGGGGTATTCGGGCCTTAACCTGCTGGCCATGTTCCAGCCGCAGGTGCTGAAGATTGACATGGCACTGACCCGAAGCATCGATCGAGACTTGGCCAAGCAAGCGATCGTCGAAGGCATCATCCTGGTCGCCAGGCGCTTGGATATCCTGGTCATCGCCGAAGGTGTCGAGACCCGTGAAGAAAGCTCGACGCTTCTAGGCATGGGGATCGAGCTGATGCAGGGATATTTGTATGCAAGACCCGAGGTCGGTCATCTTCCGGCGGGATGCTTTGACTGACGACTCAATCCAGGCGTCTTGCCCGTAATGCGCTTGAATGCGCGACTGAAAGCGGCCTGGGAGGTATAGCCCAAGCGCTGCGCCACCTCTTCAATCGGCAGCCTTTCGAGCGTCAGCCACTGGCTCGCCAGCCGCATTCGCAGCTCGGTCACGTAGCGCAACGGGGCCATGCCAATCGTCATCTGGAAACGGTCAGCGAAGACTGAGCGAGAGGTATTGCATTGCTCCGCCAGCTGCGCAACGGTCCAGTCGCGCCCCGGTTGTTGATGGAGCGCGAGGAGTGCGTTGGCCAAGCGTGGATCGCGCAATGCGGCGACCAGGCCAGAGGCATTACCGCAGGCGCACTCCACCCAACCGCGAACGACCATGGCGGCCACCACGTCGGCCAATCGCGCAAGTATGCCCGCGAAGCCGATACGTGCGGCGCTGACCTCGCGTTCCATGGTGGTCAGGATAGGCACCAGCCCGGGGTAACGCTGGCCGCCGGCATCGATCAGCATCAGGTCCGGCATTAGCCTGCCAAGGCCATGGATGCTGCCCAGTTCAAATTCCATGCAGCCACTGAACAAAACGGTGGGCGGCGTGGGGCTGGCATCGGTTCCGGCATCTACCGCGCTCACGGTATCGCCGAGGGGGGCGCCGTCCAGACGGTCGATGTCTTGAACAGGAACATCCGTATGGGAAAGCAATTGGTGGGCCGCACCTTGGGAGATGAATACGGCGTTTCCAGCAGACAGCGCATACGTTGCCCCGTCTTCCATTTGCAGCACCGCATTGCCGACGGCCAGGAAGTGGAACCAGGCATGCCCGGGTTTGGCAGCGAAGCCCAGGCCGAAGGTTGGACCGGCTTGAATACGCCGGTATTCGACGCCACGCAGGCGCATGCCGCGCAACAGCTCATTGATGAGTTCCGAGGAGAGGGCAAACTGATCGGTAGGCATTATTCAGGTGTTTCAATCAAAAAATAGAGGTTCTTGATCATAGATCATCCAGATTTGCACGCCTAGACTGCGGGTCGCAATGACAATTGGGAGACCCGAGCAATGACTGACTGTGTTTGTAATGCCGTATCCGACAGCCATCTCGGCGCCGGGGCGGATGTTGAACCTGCGACGCCCGCATGGATGCCCGTATTTTCGTTGGCAATGGGCGTGTTTGGATTGCTGACTGCAGAGTACCTTCCGGCCAGCCTGTTGACGCCCATGGCGACCGACCTGGGGGTGTCCGAAGCGTTGGCTGGCCAGGCGGTAACGGTCACTGCCGTGGTCGCACTGTTCGCTGGCCTGCTGGTGCCAGGCCTTACCCGCGGTATCGATCGCCGCTGGGTGCTGCTGGGTTTTTCCACGTTGATGATCGCCTCCAATCTACTGGTCGCCGTTTCCTCCAGTCTCGCGGTGCTGCTGGTCATGCGTATCTTGCTGGGTATCGCCCTTGGCGGGTTCTGGAGCATGGCGGCAGCGGTGGCGATGCGCTTGGTGCCGGGTGCTTTGTTGCCCCGGGCGCTCTCGATCATTTTCAGCGGCATTGCCGTCGGGACGGTGGTTGCGGTCCCGCTGGGCAGTTACCTGGGCGGGCTATACGGCTGGCGTAGCGCGTTCTTTGCAGCGGCGGCAGTCGGCGTGGTGACCCTGGCTTTCCAGTCGTTCACGCTGCCACGCCTTGCGCCGCGCCGGCCGGCACGCCTGCGCACTGTATTGCAAGTGCTGCAGCGCCCGGGCATCGCCATGGGCATGTTCGGTTGTGTGTTGGTGCACAGCGGCCACTTCGCTATGTTCACCTATGTCCGGCCGTTCCTCGAAGGGACCACTGGCATCGGCCCGCAAGGGTTATCGCTGATGCTGCTGGGTTTCGGTGTGGCGAACTTTGGCGGCACGTTGTTAACCGGATGGCTGCTTGAGCGCCGCCCGCTGGCCACCCTGGTGTTGATGCCGACGTTGGTGGGCGTTGCAGCACTGGCGCTGGTTTTGTTGCCGGCCTCGGTGCCGGGGCAGGCGGTGCTGCTGGCGATCTGGGGCTTGGCCTTTGGTGGTGTACCGGTGGCATGGTCGAACTGGGTCGCCAGCGCGGTACCCGATCAGGCGGAAAGCGCCGGTGGCATGGTGGTGGCATCTGTACAGTCGGCCATCGCAACAGGCGCCGCTGCTGGCGGTGCGATGTTCAGCCTCGGCGGCAGCGTCGGCGTATTCGTGGCGGCGGCTGTGTTGATGCTGTTGGCCGCGTTGCTGATTGCGTTGCGGGTCCGGGTTCCTTCTGCCCATGGCAATGCCCAGGCCAGGCCCGCGCTGCACCTCTGATCCTGCTTCCCAGCCGCCCCGATTTCTGAGAAGCGGTGTTATCACGGCGACCTAGTTATCCAAGAAATCCGTGAGTATGTCTGTGGATAACCGCGCTGATGCCAGGCAGGCAGCGCGTTTCAACGGGCGCTCAAAAAATGTACAGGCAGTTTGATGTCATCTTCCGCCGTGGGCGATTGAGTTTAAACAGGGCGCTGAAAACCGGGACCACCTTGCAGGCATGTTCGAGGGAGCCGCCTTCGCTTTCAGTACAGACTTGAGTCGTCAACGCTTCTGAATTGCCTCCGAACCCCTTCTGCGCAGCCTATTCCGGGAAAAGCGTACCCTGCCGGCGCAATGCCACATCAGTCTCTTTATTTGTTCGGGTTGTGACTATTGACACAAATGGTCACATGAATAAATATGACGCGTTTGTCTCGAGAGATCACCATGAATCAGCGCCGCGGCAGGCTTCCGGTTTTTCCTGGCAGGTCTCTACGGGGACCACTGTCAGCCCGTTCAGGGAGCGCTGATATGCCCAGCCTTGCCCAGTTGCTAGCAATTCGTCACGAGCTCCATCCACCTCAGCTGCTGTTTCAAGAGTTCAAATAATGAAAAAAATAATGCTCAAGACCCCACTGGGGCTCGCCGCTCTGCTCGCAACTTCTCATGTGCTTGCCAGCGGATTCGCTCTTAATGAACAAAGCATCAGCGGAATGGGATCGGGGTTTGCCGGTCGTTCGTCCTCTGCTGAAGATGCGAGCACCGTTTTCGGCAATCCGGCAGGCATGTCTCGATTGAAGAGAGAGGAGGTGAGTGTCGGCGCGGCGATGCTTTTCGCGAAGTCCGACATAAGCCAAACCAGCAGCACCTTCGGTGGCCAAGAGGACGGCGATATGGTGCCAGTGACCACGGTGCCAATGGGTTACTACGTCAAGCCCATTGATGAGCACTGGGCATTCGGTGTTGGTTTTTATGTTCCTTTCGGTCTGATCACCGATTATGGCAGCGGTTTTGCCGGGCGTTATTACGCCAACAAAAGCGAGGTCACGACCCTTACGTTCCAGCCCACTGTCAGCTATGCCTTTAACGACAAAGTCTCGATTGGCTTCGGTCCCACCCTCAACCGAATCAGCGGTGAAATATCGGGAATGGTGCCCAATCCACTGAGCCCTGGCCGCAACGATGGAAAACTCAAAAGCACTGGCGACGATACGGCCCTCGGTTTCAACGCCGGGATCCTGGTGCAGGCTACCGACCGGACCCGTTTGGGGATGACCTACCATTCCAAGGTCAGTTACCACTTGGACGCCAAGACCAAGGTCACCGATGGAATTTTCAGCGTGCTGGGCGTCAGTGGCGAAAGCTATGACGCGTCGCTGGATGTGGATACCCCGGAGTCGGTGGACGTCTCGGTGACTCATCAGCTCAACAATGATTGGACCCTGTATGCGGGGAGTACCTGGACGCGTTGGAGTCGCTTCAAGGAACTGACCATCGAGAATTCGGGATTGCCTCCTTTGCTCAGCGGCTCGCTCGGCACCATTACCGAAGAGCAGAATTGGCACGATACCTGGGCTCACGCCATCGGTGCGGCGTATCGGTTGAACAACCAATGGGTGCTTCGCGCAGGTTTGTCGGTCGACCAGTCGCCCGCCAATAACACCAATCGCGGACCGCGTATCCCCACGGGTGACCGCACGGTGATCAGCTTCGGTGCTGGCTGGACACCGGTGGAAGATGTCACGATCGACGTCGCTTATTCTTATCTGCAGGAGGAGAGCGTGCAGGTCAACCACACCTCAGCGACCCGGGGTGCCTACCGTTCCAAGTATCAGAACAGCGCCAATGGCCTGGGTGCTTCGGTCAGCTACCGCTTCTGATGGGACTGCCGCGTTACGGTATCTGAACGACTGGGGGGCACCTGTTGCCTCCCGGTCTTTTAGGCGCGCTCACCGCGTTGAGACTTTCCGATACGCGTTCGGCGACTGTCCAAACCAGCGCCGGAACGCACGCGCGAAGGCTGTAGCATCCGCGTAGCCAAGCTGAAACGCTAGATCCTCCAGCTTCATCTCGGTATTTCCCAACAGTTGCCCGGCGAGTTGTTTACGCTCCGCCTCGACGAGTTTGCGCAAAGTAGTGCCTTCCTCTGTCAGCCTGCGATGCAGGCTGCGCGGCGCCATCGCCAGCTGATTGGCAACCTCTTCAAGGGACGCTGCCAGTCCCGTTGCCCCCAACAGAAGTTGTCGGACCTGGCCGGTGACGCCGCCGACTTGCCGTCTCTCCAGTTGCGCGCGGCACTGCTCTTCCAATAACCGGACCAGATGTGCGTCGTACATCGGCAGCGGCAACTCCGCATCTTGCCGACGCAGCACGATGGCGTTGCGCGAACAGCCATAGTGCGGCGCGATGCCGCTCAGTGCTTCGATTCGGTCCGCGTGCGCCGGCGGGCTGCCTTGAAATTCGAGCCGTAGCAGGCGCAATCCCGACAACGCGAGCTCGTCGAACAGGCGAATGCTGGTCGCCATGTCTCGTTCCAGCAGGAATTGCCGCAGGTGGTGCGGGATCGCTGAGGCGTCGACGCTCGTGCCGTATTCATGCTGATCGCAGAATATCTCCAACCGGCAATACGCCGTGCTCAGCGGCAGGTAGCGCAAGGCGCACTGAACGGCCTCGCGCACATTGCGGCTGGTTCGCAGCGCAAATCCCCAAAGGCCGAAAGTCGCCACGTTGTACCGCAGGCCAAGCTCGAAGCCCAACGCGGGAACGTCCGGCAAAGCCAGCATCAGGTTTTCGATCAGGCGCATCTCCTGCTCACGTGCGATCAGGGCGTCCGCGTCCCGCAGTTGCGCTTCGATGATGCCGGTGCCCAGCAGGCAGGTCTGCGCATCGACGCCATAGCGCGCAGCGAAATTCACCATCACCTGACTGATGGCCACGGGGTGCTTGAAGATCGCGTGCTTTGGTATGCCCATGCCGAAAACTTCTAAGACAACGGTGTGATACGGCCTGGCCAGAAATGCATGGCAATAGGCGTCCCAGGTCCTACTAAGGGTACATGACTACCGACTAAGGTTGCGCAACCCACCAACAATAAGAACGTCCCGGGAGGACGACCATGGATCAGGATCTCGACGCGCTGAATAAAAAAGCCGTTGCCACGGCACGCGAATACACCACTGAACTGGCCTGGCCGACGATGGCACTGGTGCTACTGGTGTGGGCATCGCTTATCGGCGATTTTTATCTGTTCGCGACAGGCCAGTTGTCCCTGCCAACGGCGACACTGATTTATGCCGTTGTCACCTACATGTCCTATACACCCCTGCATGAGGCCGTGCATGGCAATATTCATGGTGCTCATCATCGATTGCGGTGGCTGAATGATCTTTGTGGGTACCTGGTCGCGCCTTTGATGATGGTGCCGTTCTCTACTCACAAGGTCGAGCATTTCACCCACCATCGTTTCACCAACCAGCCGGACAAGGATCCGGACTACGTCGTTAATGGCATGAGCGGTGGATTTCTCGCGTTCCTGGCGTGCGGATTTCGTTTTCTGTGGGTCCAGAACACCTTCCTGTTTCGCGATTATTGGCCGACTGCTCCACGGCGGGTGAAGGCAATCTACATTGCAGAGGTGCTGTTCGCGATCGGCTGGCGTGCCGCGCTCATTGCGTTCATTGAGCGAGAACATACCTGGGTGCTACTGGTGTTCGGCTACTTGGCCGGTGGGTACTTCGTCGCGTACTGGTTCGCCTATCGCCCCCACGTGCCTTACCAGGAGTCCACGCGTTACCGGAACACCAACAGCCTGATCATGCCCGGCTGGATCAAACCGTTGGAGTGGTTCTGGCTCGGCCAGAACCTGCACTCCGTGCATCACCTGTTCCCACGGGTGCCGTTCTATCGCTACCACGCATTGCACCGCCGTATCGAGCCGATCATGCGTGCTCACGGTACGCCGATGATCGGCGCCTTCAATCGACGCAATGTCGACGCTGCTCGACGTCCTGAGTAACAAGGGTTGCGACATATTCTTCGCCATTGGGTGGCGGGATGGTGGTAAAGCAATTGCTCCGCGTGGAGCTGTTGAGATGGAGACCCGCCGGTGCAGCAGCCACTGTGAGCTCTTATGGATCGCTCAGTTGGCTGAAATTCTCCATGGCCGCGCGGAGCGGGCATGTTGAGACTATGCTCATTGCCACTGCAGCAATGTACTGGTTTCAATTGTCGGCCGCCCAAGAAAGGAGTCTGTATGTGCCTGTTTTTTCCTGCTCGGTTCTCTTCGGGAGTGGCCGAATGAGCGGCTTGGTATCCCATATCGTGTGGCGCCTCGCTGGCTGCGTGGCCGGGCTGGCGATGGTTGCCACCCCTCCAGCCCAAGCGGCCGAGGGCGGTATCGCCGACGGCCCGACCGCAAGCTATAGCATTGCCTTCAGCAACTCCTACGCGGGAAGCGATTTCCGCAAAGTCATGGTGAGCAACTGGCAGGAGATCGCGGCCCAGGCGCAAAAGGATGGCTTGATCCGGGAGGCTCCGGTGGTCAGCGCCAATAACTCCGCATCGGAACAAGCGGCCCATATCCAGGACTTGATCGTCAAGGGCACCAACGCCATCGTCATCCTGGCCGCGTCCGACACGGCCCTCAATGGGGTGATCCGCGACGCTTGCAACGCCGGCATCGTGGTGGTCGTGATGGCCAGCCTGGTCACCGAAAGCTGTGTCTATACCGTGGACTACAACTGGTCTGCCATGGGCCGCGTGGAAATCGATTACATCGCCGAGCGCCTCAAGGGGAACGGAACGCTGTTGGAGATTCGCGGCATTGCCGGCGATGCCACCGATAAGAATATCAGCGACGGTATTCGCAAGGCCGCTGGCGACTACCCAGGCCTGAAGTTCGCCAAGACGGTGTACGGGAACTGGACGGCTTCCGTGGCACGCAAGGAGGTGGCGCTGGCGCTGCCGTCGCTGCCCGGCATTGATGCCGTCGCGACTCAAGGGGGCGACGGTTATGGCGCGGCCATGGCGTTCAAGGCGGCGGGGCGCCCATTGCCGATCATCGTGATGGGGAACCGTCAGGATGAACTCGCCCTGTGGAAACAGGAACGCGATGCCAATGGTTACGAGACCGTCTCTGTCTCCGCCTCTCCGAGCGTTTCCCAGGTGGGTTTCTGGGTGGCCCAGCAGATCCTGGCGGGCAAGCAGGTGCCTAAGTTCGTCGAAGTGCCGTTGGTGCGTATCGATGGGAAAGACCTGGACGCCTGGCTCGCCACGATGCCGGTGGGCGGTGCCGCCAATCCTTTCTACAGCCAGGCTTCCGTCGCGGCGATGATCGACGCGGCCATCAACAATAAGGCGTCGCCCACGCCTTTGCCGGAAGTTACCAAACAGTAGTGGCGCGCGGGAAGCGGGGAGGCGCCATGGTGACATTCCAACTCGCCACAGACAGGCCCATTGCCGTCAGGATTGGCCTGGCGGTCGCCGCGCTGGTGTTCCTGATGCTGGCGGTGTCGCTGGTGAACCTCTACGGCCTGCGCGGCATGGTACGTGCGGTGGATTCCGCCAGCCATTCCGCGGAAATCCTGGCCTCGGTCAACGGGGCCACCGGACGGGTGGAAAACTTCATTGCCACCCGCGACCAGGAAAGCCTGTCCCAGGCCGAAGGCATGGTGGCGGCGGCTATCGCCGGTCTTTCCGCCATTCCGGTGGCCGAGGCGCAATCGCTCAAGGGCAGCCTGGAACGGCTCGCCGCGGCGATCGCCACCTTGCGGGCGGCGAGCCTGGCCATGGAGGGTGAAACGGAAAACATGACAGCCCACTACGGCCGGATGCGAGAGGCGACCCTCCTGGTCGAACAGGGCATCGCCGATGGGTTGAAGGGGGTTGAGTCCCGCGCCGTTGAGCACGAAGCGCGGGCGGGCAATATCGAAAGTACTCATCGCATCCTGGATACCCTGCGCAACGGCGAACGGATCATCACCGCCAATGTGGCCAGGGTGCTGGTGACCGGTGACGGGGCGGCCGCCACTGCGGCGCGCAGTGCCGGCGCGGCACTCCAGCCCGTGGTCGAACAACTGCGCGAACTGATGGGGGCGCCACAGGAGCGAGAGACCCTGGATCAATTGGCGACGGCGCTCGCTGCTGCCAGCCGGGCGCTCGAGCATCTTGGCGATGCGCCCAAGCTCCGGGGGGACGAGGCTTTGCGGCATCTCGCTGTCGTCGGGGATGTGGTTGAGCGCCTCGAGACAATGCTGGCTGACGTGGAGGGGCAGGTCGCCCATGACGCAAGCGACATTCAGGCAGCCACCGGTTTGCTGCACAATGCCGCCGCGTTGTCCAAGCGTTTCGCCGAGCGTGTCGCCACCCTGGAGGCGCAGACCTTGTCGTTCCGTCTGTCACCGTCGACCGAGATCGCCAGTTCGGTCGGCGCCATCCTGGACGAGCTTTCCCGTCTCTCTCGGGTTCTCCCTTCGTCCGTGGGGCTGCAAGCCAAGGCTACGCCCCTGACGGTCAGCGATCAGATCGCCGGTTACCGGGCGGCATTCGCCAGGTTCCATCAGGCGAGCAATGCCCTGGGCGGCGCGCGCGATCAGGTTCGCAACGAGGCACGGAGCGCCGGCCTGTTGGTGGCGCGCTTCGCTGGCCAAGCGCGCTCCGACGCCTTGATCCACAATGATCGCAGCATGCTTGCGACAATACTTGCGGGCACCGTCGCCATTCTGCTGGCCGGCGCTATCGCCTGGAGCACGTCGCGATTTGTCGCGCAGCCCATCGTGGCCCTGGCCTCGGTCATGCGCCGGCTTGCCGCCGGTGACCTGAACGCCGAGATCGCCAGCGCCGGACGCGGCGACGAGATTGGCATCATGACCCGTGCCGTACGGGTGTTCCAGGAGAATGCCCTGCGCATCCGCGTGCTGGAGGCCGAAGCCGAGGCCGAACGACAGCAAGTCCAGGCCTCTCTGGAAAGAATGGTCGCCGAACGGACCGACACGCTGCACCAACAAACCGAAGTGCTGGAGGCGCAAGCCGTCGAACTCATTCAGGCGCGCAACCAGGCCGAGACCGCTAACCAGGCAAAGAGTGATTTCGTCGCCACGGTCAGCCACGAACTGCGCACTCCGCTGACCCTCATTCTCGCCCCGCTGGAGCAGCTTTCAGCGGCGACCACCCCGCCAGTGGACTGGCGGGTACAAATCGAACGCGCCCAACGCAATGCGCTGCGCTTGATGAACCGGGTGAATGACATCCTCGATTTCTCCAAGGCCGAAGCGGGCAAGTTTGAACTGTGTCCAACGCCCATTGACTTGAACACGGTGGTGGGTGTGCTGGCCGAGGATGCCGCCATGGTGGCCGAGGGCAAGGGCTGCACCTTGACCGCCAGCATCGATCCCGCGCTCGGCACGGTGTTCCTGGATCCCCGACACTTCGAGAAGATTCTGCTCAACCTGGTCAGCAATGCCATCAAGTTCACGCCCGCCGGCGGCACCGTGCACCTGGCGGTGACGCCAATGGATGGCGAGCGATTCGAACTCGCGGTGCAAGACTCGGGGATTGGCATTGCGCCCGACAAACTGCCGCTGCTGTTCCAGCGGTTTTCCCAGATCGACAATTCCGCCACGCGCCATTACAGCGGCACAGGCATTGGCCTGGCCCTGGTCAAGGACCTGGCCGAACTGATGGGGGGCGAAGTCGGCGTCAACAGCGAGCCCGGACGAGGTTCGCGTTTCTTTGTCCGGCTGCCGCTGGGGGCTGAGCAACACACTGTGCCGACCGAAGCCAGCCATATGCACGAGCGATCGTCGCCAAGCACAACCAGCACGATAGAGCAGCGCCACCTGCGCTTTGACGACGGCCGCCAGGGCAGTCGCAACGACCGGGCATCGACGCCAGGCACAGACGACGAGCAGCATCCGGAACATGCCTTGCGATCCAAAGTACTGGTGGTCGACGACAGCCCGGAAATGCTCAGCTATCTCAGCGAACTGTTGCACGACGACTACATGGTCGCCACCGCAACGGATGGAGAGCAGGCCTGGGCACTGCTGCAGCTTCGCCCCATCGATGTCGTGGTTTCGGATGTGATGATGCCGAAGCTTGACGGCTTTGGCCTGACAGCCCGGATCAAGGCCAGCGCCGGTTTTGCCCATTTACCGGTGATCCTGGTGACCGCCCGCGGTGGTAGCGAGGCGTGCGTCTCCGGGCTGGAGAGTGGCGCCGATGACTACATCGCCAAACCCTTCTCGCCGCTGGAGCTCAAGGCCCGTGTGCGCGCGGCGCTACGCATGAGCCAGGTGCAAACCGAACTGCATGCAAAATCCCGCCAGGCGGGCATGGCCGAAATCGCCACGACCGTGCTGCACAACGTCGGCAACGTCCTCAACAGCGTGAACGTATCGGCAGAACTGGTCAGCAGTCAGATGCGTTCCTCCAAGGCCCAGGGGCTGGGCAAGGTGGCTCAATTGATGAGCGAACACGTCCATGACCTGAGCGATTTTCTCACCAACAACCACAAGGGAAAGATGCTGCCCGATTACCTGCTCAAGCTGGCAAAGGTGGTGACGGAAGAGCAAGAGGGCATCATCGAAGAGCTCGGGCAACTCACCAAGGGCATTGACCACATCAAAACCATTGTCGCGGCCCAGCAGTCCTATGCCGTCGCCGTCAGTATTGTCGAGACAGTGCCAGTCGCAGCGCTGATCGACGATGCCTTGCGCATGAGTGCGGGATTACTGGCGCGCCGGGAGGTGACGGTGGTCAAGGACCTTGCCGACTTGCCCCTGCTGCCGTTGGACCGGCATCGGGTGCTGCTGATTCTGGTGAACCTGATCAACAATGCCAAGCAGGCGTTGGACAGCGTGGTCGATCGCAGCCCATGCGTCACGTTCAGCGCGTTCCTCGCTGACGGAGCATTGCGCATCACGGTGGCCGACAACGGCAATGGGATTGAGCCTGAGCACCTCAAGCGTATTTTTTCCCATGGCTTCACGACGCGCAAAGACGGTCACGGTTTCGGCCTGCACAGCTGCGCGCTGGCCGCGCAGGAAATGGGTGGCAGCTTGACCGTGCACAGCGACGGGGCCGGACAGGGCGCAACCTTTACCCTCGATATTCCTCTTGATGCTTCGCTGAGTCAGCGAAGCACACCGAACCGGCACGTCCAGCCGGTCGACGATATGCCCGCGACCCATGAGTGAAGGTTTTACCCGCCGGACCTGGTGACTGCGATGGGCCGCTGCACGCGCGCGCTGGGCCACAGCAGCGCGGCCAGGCCAATGGCATAGACAACCGCAAACAGCACGTAGGCGATACGGGTGGAAAACAGCTGGGGCGTTTCCGTCGGCAACGGTGATACACCGAGCCCGAACAGGATGAGGAACGTCATGAGCCCTGCGCCGAATACCTTGCCAGCGGTGTTACCCACGGCGGCTTTGCCGGCAAACAGCAGGCTGACCAGCAGCAGGATCAGCGCCACCAGCCACAAGGTCGGCCGCAGTTCGAACAGCGTAAAGGCCAAGGAAGCCACGACCCCACCCAGCAGGTTGACCATCACCAGCCCGAGGGCGCTGCGGCTGCTCATGTCCAGAGAGAGCTGGCTGAGCAACGAGGCCACCGTGATGGGCACGACCATCGCTGTGGCCAATCGTGGATCGCTCAGGCACAGCGCAATCATGGCCAGCAAAATCGCCGCGCTGGCCATGGCCTGGCGAATCACCAGCGTCAGCTCGCGCGGCTGAGCGCGTTGCGGGTCGGCCTGTTCACCCGCAGGGTCGGGCAGCAGCGCATGGGCGCCCCAGGTCAGTAGCAAACCCAGGCTGACCGCCTTGACCAGAACGAGCACGATGGACTCGCCCAGATCGCGCTGCACGGTATCGAGCATCGGCACCACAATGGCAATCACCAGCATCAGCGCCGGTCCCGCGCCGCCCAGTTGTCGGCCTTGGGCGGTAAAGCAGGCGAAATAAAACAGCCACAGCGACGGCAGGAGCACCCAAGGCCGCTCACCGAACATGCCGGTCATACCCACCAGCAGCGCGCCGGTCAGCAGACTCGCCAGCAGCATTATCAATCCCTGGGATAACGCGGGCGGACGGCGGCTGGCCAAGAGGAACTGGGTGGCAAACAAGGGCGCGAGAAAGGGCAGGATGTCACCCAGGACCAGACCCGTGCACAAGCCTACGGTCGCGGCCAGGGCGACGCGCAATCCCTGGCGTTTGATCCGCAGCCGTTCCAGCGCAGCTTGCCCATCAATTGACCCATCAATTGACATAGTTCAGCCAGGCGCCCAGGCGTGTCATCAGTGCCCCCAGCGCGTTAGTCATGGGGTTGTCATCGGTATAGATCACCACGGTTACCTGCGAGCCGTAACGTGGGCCTATCGGGTGCGGTTCCTCCACGATCAGGCGTACGGGAAAGCGTTGCGGGTCGCGCACCCAACCACTCTGGTTGCGCACGGAGGGCAGTGCGGCGTTGCTGCTATCTTGTTGCGCGACACCCCAGCCAACGCTTTCAACATGGCCCTTGAATACCCGGCCCGGCAAGACATCGAACACCAGTTCCGCCGGGTCGTCAGCCTGCACATGCTCCAGGCTGTTTTCCTTGAAGGCCGCAGACACCCATACCGTGCCCCTGTCGATGAAGGTCAGTGCCGGTTGGCCAGCGCTGATGACCTGGCCAATGGCGAGCTGCAGGTTGGTGATTACGCCATCGGCGGGTGCAATGACTTCGGTACGCACCAGATCCAGCCGGGCTTTTTCCAGCGCGGCCAGGGCTTGCTTGAATTGCGGGTTGTCGTTGCCTTTGGGCCCCAGTTGCTGGCGCGCCCGTTCCAGGTCGGCTTGGGCTTTGCTCACGGCCGCTTCGGCGGAGCTCAGCGAGGCTTTGGATTCATCCTGGCGGGCGGGGGCGAACACACCGCGCTCGACCAACTGATTCACCCGCCGGGCTTGCTCGCGTATGTTGTCGCGCTGCGCCCGCGCCGACACCAGCTGTGCCTGGGCGGCATCCACCGAGGCAGTACTGGCACCCAAGGTTTGGCCGGTTTCCTCCAGTCGCGCTTCAGCCTCGTTGACGACAAGTTTGTAGGGTTGCGGGTCGATACGAAACAGCACCTGGCCGGCCTTCACACGGGCATTGTCGAGCACGGCGATTTCTGTCACACGGCCCCCCACCTCGGCAGCCATTTCGACCACATAAGCTTGCACCACGGCTTGTGACGTCGAGGGCGTGCGTCGCTCCATGAAGATGGAGAGGGTGAACAGCACGGCGATCAACATCGCAACGCCTAGCGCAATACGCCGCAATGGGTTGGCTGGCCCAGGCTTTTCAGGCGGCGGTTCAGTCTGGCGTTCAGGCTCGAAGGAAACGGGCGGATTCTGTGTTCCGGGCATGTCGGCACCTGCGAGTCATGGCATTTCAAGAACAGCTGACAGAGCGCCGGGGGGAGGCGATCCGGGCGTTGGTTCAGACCGGGTCGGCGGTCGTGACCCGTGCGGTGCGGATAAACAGCGCGCGCAATTTCTCCCAGAAATTGCCACCCAGGACGAAAAAGCTGCTCACCAACAGTGCATCGCCAAGCAGTTGCAATGCCCAGCTATTGGGACGCAGGCCGGGTGCGAAAGCGTCGACATAGGGTTCGAGAAAGGAGCACACCAAGGGCAAGCAGAACATCACCAAGCCAATACGGTGGCGGGTAACGCTGACCTCCAGCTCGGCGCTGGGCACAAGGCCCGACACGTAGCCGAACACATGTTGCTTGAGCTCCTGGAAACCCGCCTTGCCCATCACCGCGATGACCAGCAGCAACAGCACCTTGTTGATGATGAACAGTGCGCCGGTGATCGCCGCGATGGTGGAGCGGGGGACATCCGCAGCCGCTGCCAGCGGCACCAACAACCACAGCGAGAGCATCAGACAAAGGATGGCGATGCCTAGCTTGAAGCGCCATTTCGCGGACTTTGAGGTTGCCGGGGGCTGAGCCGTGGTCATGCTGCCTTACCTTCGTCTAGAAATTATTGTGGGTAGGGTCTGGAGCAAAACTGAGCTTAGCAGCTGGACTGCTGACGCGTTCTTTTAACAGCAGTCCCTTAGCACCGGACGCTTGACTTAGAGCGCGCTCTAACCAATAGCCTTCTTGTTGCACCGCCAAAACGGCCAGTTCCGTTGTGCGGCTTAAACAAGGAGATAGGCCATGACATTTAAAAAACTTAGCGTTGCAACGGGGCTCGTGCTTTCAGCGTGCGTAACTGTAGCGCCGGCAACCGAGCCGGATAATCGACGAGCAAAGGGCATGGAGACCCTGGAAAAAATCACCGGAGCCACCGGCAACACCGTGGTGAACTCGCTGAGCGACATTTCGCCCGAGCTGGGTGAGTGGATAGTCGATTTCGCCTACGGTGATGTGTTTTCCAGGTCTGGCGTCGCGCTTTGCACACGCGAGCTGGCAACCATCTCGGCCCTCACCGCGTTGGGGAATGCGCAACCTCAACTCAAGGTGCACATAGAGGGGGCCCTGAATGTCGGATGTAAGCCTGAGGAAATCGTTGAGATCATCATCCAGATGGCGGTATATGCTGGCTTTCCAAGCGCGTTGAATGGCATTAGCGCAGCGCGGGAAGTGTTCGCCAAACGAGGCATCAAGATCGCCGCGCGTCCCCAGTAAACGGGCTCCCTGCATGACCACACCGATGGCCAAGGACAGTGCTTATGAACGTCTATCAGACGATTAATCAGGTCGCCAAGCGTACCGGCCTCACGGCGTATACCCTGCGCTATTACGAACGCATCGGTCTGTTGGCACCGGTCGCCCGAGCGGCCGGCGGGCAACGGCTCTATGCACCGACTGATATGGCGTGGCTTGATTTTCTGCTGCGTCTACGCACCACTCACATGACCATCGGCAAGATGCAGATATTCGCCCAACTGCGCAGCGCCGGGGATTCCACGGTTGCCCAACGCCGCCAGATGCTGGAGAGCCATTTACAGGAGGTACAAGCCGAAGTGGTTGCCATGCAAAACGCCGTGGCTGCATTGCAAGTCAAGATTGATTATTACCGTGGGCTTGAAGCGGGGGAGGATGTTTCGCACCTGTTCTAGGAGGGCGGTTGTTCAAATCCGATGATGCTCCAGCAGAAAGTCCACGAACACGCGTACCCGCGCCGGCATCGCCGAGCCACCGACGAACACCGCATGGATCGGCTCCCGGTCTCCGGGGTTCCATTCTTCCAGCAGCGGTATCAGGTCGCCGCGCTGCAGGTCCTCTCTCACGGTGAAATCGCCGATACGCGCGATGCCAGCACCTACCCGTGCGAGTTGTGCCAGTGCCTCACCACTGCTGCATTCGATGTTGCCGCTGACCTTCAAGGAAAACGCTCTACCGTCGCGGGTGAACGGCCAGTTGGGTTCGGCACGCCGGAAGTTGAAGCGCAGGCAGTTGTGCCGGAGCAACTCTTCCGGTTCCCGGGGTGTGCCATGGCGCTCAAGGTATTCGGGCGAAGCCACCACCACCTGACCGGTGTCGCCGATCTTGCGCGCGGTCAGCGGGCTGTCGGGCAGATGGCCAAAGCGTACCGCCACGTCGGCCTGGCCGCCGAGAATGTCGACCACTTCATCGCCCAGGGTGAGGTCGACAACGATATTCGGGTAATGGGCGCTGAAGGCTGCCACCAGAGGAACAATGGTCTGCCGCCCATGACCCAGGGCGGCGCTGACCCGCAAACGGCCCTTGGGCACGCCTTGGTCGGCGACGGCTTCTTCGACCTCGGCCATGTCGGCGAGGATTCGCCGGGCGCCGCGCAGGTAAGCCTCGCCCTCGGCGGTGAAGGTGATCGCTCGCGTGGTGCGCAACAGCAGGCGGGTGCCAAGGCGTTGTTCGGTACGGGCGATGACGCGACTGACCGCCGACGGGGTCAGCCCCAATGCACGTGCGGCGGCCGACAAGCTGCCTTCCTGCGCCACCGTGACGAACATGGCCATTTCACCTGATCTACCGTTGAAGTCCATTTGTGCTCCTTACGCAAAGGTGATTGCCAAAAATGCCATCTACCGCCAGGAAAGGTTGGATCGTAGCATCTGCGGCATAGATGAGGAGCCTTCCAATGCGTATCAATCCACCACTTGTCGCACTCGCCATGGGTGCCTTTGGCATCGGCGTAACCGAGTTCGCCCCCATGGGCATGTTGCCGGGCATCGCTGCCGATCTCGGCGTTTCGATTCCCGCCGCGGGCCTGTTGGTCAGTGCTTACGCCCTTGGCGTATTGCTCGGCGCACCGCTGATGACCCTGACCACCGGGCGGATTCCCCGGCGCTATCTGCTCATCGGACTCATGGCGATTTTCACCCTGGGTAACCTGATGTCTGCGCTGGCGACCGATTACTACAGCCTGATGGTCGCCAGGGTGGTGACCTCACTGAACCATGGTGCGTTCTTCGGCGTGGGTTCCATCGTCGCCGCCAGCGTAGTCGCCCCGGACAAGCGTGCCGGCGCGGTCGCTGCCATGTTCATGGGCCTGACCCTGGCGACCATCGGCGGCGTGCCGCTGGCCGCCTGGTTTGGCGAACTGTTCGGCTGGCGCAGCGCGTTCTGGGGGATTACCGGCCTGGGTGTGGTGGCGATGGCCGCGTTGTGGTTTGCCCTGCCCAATGTGCCTGCGCCGAAAAACATTGGTGTGCTGGCTGAGATCCGGGTATTGGGCCGTGGTCCGGTGCTGGGGGCGTTGGCCCTGACCGTCGTCGGCTCAGGTGCGATGTTCACCGTCTTCACTTACATCGCCCCGATCCTGAGCAGCGAGACTCGTGCATCCACCCCTTTCATCACCGCCATGCTGGTGCTGTTCGGAGTGGGGCTGACGTTGGGCAATATGTGGGGCGGCAAGGCTGCGGATCGCTCGATAGACCGCACCTTGATCGTTTCGCTGAGCGTGCTGATTCTTGTCTTGCTGGCCTTCACCGTATTGATGCGCTGGCCGCTGCCAGCAGCGGTCGCCATCTTGATCTGGGGCATCGCCAGTTTTGCCTTGGTGCCGCCCTTGCAAATGCGCGTGATGGAAGCCGCCAAGGACGCGCCTAACCTGGCCTCGGCCGTGAATATTGGTGCCTTCAACTTCGGCAACGCGATCGGCGCGGCGCTGGGCGGCGCGGTGATCAATGCGGGGTTGGGTTATCCGGCGATTTCCCTGGCCGGAGCGGCAGTGGCTGGCCTGGGGCTGTTGATGGTGTTGGCTTTTGCCTGGCGTTCAAGAGTGGGTGCGGCTGCGGCGGTGTGATGGATACACGGAACGTTTGACCAGACTCCAAGTGGCTCATTAGAGTGGGTAGCCAGACCGGCTGCCGACTGCCATGGACATCCAAATGAGCGACTTATCCCTGCTGCTTGCCTTCATCGCCGCTGCGTCAGTGCTCACGGTGACCCCCGGCGTGGACACCGCCATGGTGCTTCGCGCTACCGCAACTGGCGGTCGACGTTCGGCGGCGATGGCTTCCCTCGGTATCGTGCTCGGCTGCCTGGTATGGGGCGCCGCGGTGTCGCTGGGGCTTGGGGCCCTGTTGCACGCTTCGGAGTGGGCTTACCTTGCGCTGAAAATTGTCGGCGCAGCTTATCTCGTCTGGTTGGGCGTCAAACTGCTGCTGCGACCCAGGACAACGTTGCAAGGGCAGGGGAGCGAGAGCGTGGCCGCGTCTGCGCGTGACGCCTTTATCCGCGGTTTATTGACGAACCTGCTGAACCCCAAGATCGGTGTCTTCTACATCACGTTCCTGCCTCAGTTTGTCCCCAGTGGCGCGAGCGTGGCCAGTTACTCCTTCTTCCTTGCGGCGTTACATGTGCTGTTGACGTTGGCCTGGTTCGGCATTCTGGTGGCGGCGACGGTGCCACTGAGCAATTTCCTGAAACGCCCGGCGGCCCTGAAAGCTCTTGATCGGCTCACGGGCGGTGTTTTTGTCGCGTTTGGGCTCAAGCTGGCGGTTTCCAATCCGGCTTGAGCCGAATGCCGTACTGACAGTAGATGTCGCTCGGCTGCACTGTAGGAGCTGTCGAGCGAAGCGAGGCTGCGATCTTTCCCCAGACATTTGAATCTCAAGCGAAAGATCAAAAAATCGCAGCCTTCGGCAGCTCCTACAGTGCAACCCAGCGGGAGCAAGCTCCCTCGCCACAGGGCCTACCCCGAGCTCTTCGAGGCGGTGCAGCGCGGGCAGGTGTTCACCGACCCGAAGCATTTCGTGGACGCGCAGCCATGTGCTCTGCAAACTAGTCGCTTGGTTTCACCTCCGAACGGCAGGCCGAAGGTGGCAACGGCCACGCTAACCGGTGCCAACCTCCCCGCGGACAACAGAGACAGAGCGCAACAACATGACTATCAAAGTAGGCATCAATGGTTTTGGTCGGATCGGTCGCCTCACTCTGCGAGCAGCGTGGAGCTGGCCAGAGTTTGAATTTGTGCAGATCAACGACCCAGCGGGTGACGCGGCGACCCATGCGCACCTGATCAACTTCGACTCGGTGCATGGCCGTTGGAACAATGAAGCCAGCGCCGAGGGCGACAGCGTCGTTATCGACAATAAGCGCATCAAGGTATCGGCCAACAAAGCGATCGCCGACACCGATTGGTCGGGCTGCGACCTGGTGATCGAGGCCAGCGGCAAGATGAAAACCGTGGCGATTTTGCAGGCCTACCTGGATCAGGGCGTCAAGCGTGTAGTGGTCTGCGCTCCGGTGAAAGAGCAGGGCGCCTTGAACGTGGTCATGGGCGTCAACCAGCACCTGTTCGACCCTGCGTTGCACCGCATCGTCACCGCGGCTTCGTGCACCACCAACTGTCTGGCGCCCGTGGTGAAAGTCATCCATGAAAAGCTCGGCATTCGCCACGGCTCGATTACCACCATCCATGACCTGACCAACACCCAAAGCATCCTCGACCAGCCGCACAAGGATCTGCGTCGTGCCCGTGCTTCGGGGATGAGCCTGATTCCCACCAGCACCGGCTCGGCCACGGCCATCGCCGAGATCTTCCCGGAGCTGCGTGGACGCCTGAACGGTCACGCGGTACGCGTGCCGCTGGCCAATGCTTCGCTGACGGACTGCGTCTTTGAAGTCGAGCGGGCCACGACCGTCGAAGAGGTGAATCAGCTGCTCAAGGAGGCTTCCGAGAACGAGTTGAAGGACATCCTCGGTTTCGAAGAGCGCCCCCTGGTGTCCATCGACTACCGCACCGACCCGCGCTCATCGATCATTGATGCGCTGTCGACCCTGGTCATCAATGGCACCCAGGTCAAACTCTATGCCTGGTACGACAACGAATGGGGTTACGCCAACCGCACCGTCGAGCTGGCCAGGCTGGTCGGTCTGGCCGTCTGAGGAGCGGCCATGAAAGCCTTCTCAGCCCTCGCGCCGCAAGTGCGGCAGTACCTGCTCGTGACGGGTAACTACTGGGCCTTCACCCTCACCGACGGCGCCCTGCGCATGTTGGTGGTGCTGCACTTTCACGCGCTGGGCTACAGTCCGCTGCAAATCGCCGCGTTGTTTCTGTTCTATGAAATCTTTGGCGTGATCACCAACCTGGTGGGCGGTTATCTGGGCGCTCGATTGGGTCTGAACCGGACCATGAACATCGGGCTGGGCCTCCAGGTCGCGGCGCTGCTGATGCTCACGGTTCCGCTGGCCTGGCTGACCATCCCTTGGGTGATGGGGGCCCAGGCGCTGTCAGGGATCGCCAAGGACCTGAACAAGATGAGTGCCAAGAGCTCGATCAAGCTGCTGGTCCCCGATGGGCAGCAAGGCAAGCTCTACAAGTGGGTGGCGATCCTCACCGGCTCGAAGAACGCCCTCAAGGGCGTCGGCTTCTTCCTTGGCGGCGCCTTGTTGGCCTTGGTCGGTTTCAAAGGTGCGTTGCTGGCCATGGCGGCTGTCCTGGCGCTGATCTGGGCCAGCAGTTTGATGTTGTTGAAGAAGGACCTGGGCAAGGCAAATGCCCAACCCAAGTTTCGTGACATCTTGTCCAAAAGCCGGGCAATCAACATTCTTTCGGCGGCGCGGATGTTCCTGTTTGGTGCCCGCGATGTCTGGTTCGTGGTGGCGTTGCCGGTGTACTTGAGCAGCGTCTTTGGGTGGGATTTCTGGAAGGTCGGTGGCTTCCTGGCGGCCTGGGTGATGGGCTACGGCATCGTGCAATCCTTCGCCCCCCACATCACCGGCAAGAAAAGCGGGCATGTGCCGGATGGTCGTGCAGCCTTTGGGTGGGCCCTTGCCCTGGCGGGCCTGCCAGCCTTGATTGCCCTTGGGCTCGACAGCGGGTGGTCGCCACAGACGGTACTGCTCGGCGGCCTCATGGTCTTTGGCGTGCTGTTCGCGGTGAATTCGTCCCTGCACAGCTACCTGATCGTGTCCTATGCCAAGGAAGACGGCGTGTCGCTGGACGTGGGTTTCTACTACATGTCCAACGCCTTGGGACGACTGATTGGCACGGTACTCTCCGGCTGGGTCTATCAGTTGTACGGTCTGGAAACGTGCTTGTGGATCTCGAGCGCCTTCGTATTGCTGGCCGCGCTGATTTCCATGGCATTACCCAGGCATGCCAAGGCGATTTGAAGCTCCTCCGATTTTGTCGGTCAAGGCAGCGCGGCTTCGACCAGTTCGATCCAGTGCCTGACAGGGGTTCGCCCAGCACCGTCGAGGTGGGACTGGCAGCCGATATTGGCGGTGACGATGACGTCGGGGCGTCCGCTTTCCAGGGCATTGAGCTTGTTGTCCCGCAGTTGCCGAGCCAGTTCGGGTTGGGTCAGTGAATAAGTGCCCGCCGAGCCGCAGCACAGGTGGCTGTCGGGCACCGGTGTCAGGTTGAACCCAAGCTTTTCCAGGATCGTTTCGACCGCGCCTCCGAGTCTTTGCGCATGCTGCAATGTGCAGGGGCAGTGAACGGCCAGGCGCTGGTCGCCGTGTACACCGAGCTTATCCAGCGGTTCGCCGCGCAGTACCTCAACCAGGTCCTTGGCCAGGGCGCTGACCTTTGCGGCCTTGTCGGCATACGCCGGATCGCCGCTGAGCAGATGACCATAATCCTTGATGAAGGCACCGCAGCCGCTGGCGGTTTGCACGATGGCCTCGGCACCGCCTTCAATGCGCGGCCACCAGGCGTCGATGTTGCGGCGGGCACGGTCGAGGCCGGTGGCCTGGGCGTTCAGGTGATAGTCCAGCGCACCGCAACAACCGGCCTCGCCAATCGCGGTAACGCTGATCCCCAACCGATCCAGTACCCGTGCAGCCGCCGCATTGGTATTGGGCGACAGGCTCGGTTGCACGCAGCCTTCAAGCATGAGCATTTGCCGGGCATGACGGGTGGTCGGTCGTGGCTTCGCCGGATGTACGTTGCGCGGCAACTTGACTTGCAGCGTGCTGGGCAGCACCGCGCGGAACACCTGGCCACTGCGCACCAGCGCTTTGAACAGCCCGGGATTGGGCAGTACGCCGCGCAACCCTTCGCGCAACAGACGCTGGCCGAGCGGGCGCGGCACTGCCGCATCGACCACCGCCCGGCCGATGTCCAGCAAGTTGTGGTAGTCGACGCCGGAAGGACAGGTGGTTTCGCAATTGCGGCAGGACAGGCAACGATCCAGATGTTGCTGGGTCTTGTGCGTGACCTCGTTGCCTTCCAGCACCTGCTTGATCAGGTAGATGCGGCCCCTCGGGCCATCCAGTTCATCACCCAGCAGTTGATAGGTCGGGCAGGTGGCATTGCAGAAACCGCAGTGCACGCAACTGCGCAGAATGCGCTCGGCTTCTTCGGCGCGGGGTAGCTGGCGGGCGTCGTCGCTCAAAGTGGTCTGCATGGTTCAAAGCTCCGCGTACAGGCGCCCGGGGTTGAAGAGGCCCCGTGGATCGAGTTGACGCTTCAAGTTCCGGTGATAGCGCATCAGGGCGTCGGGCAGCGGTTGGAAGGGGCTGTCGATCAGGCCAGGGGTGTAGCAGGTCGCATGCCCGCCGACTTTCTCCACGACCGAGCGAATGAAGCTCGCTTCGGCCGCGGATTTGAGCCAACGCTGGGCGCCGCCCCAATCGATCAATTGCACGCCCGGCAGGGGCAGCCGAGGCGTGTCGTGGGGCAGGGCGAGGCGCCAAAGAGGCAGGTCCTCATCGAAGAAATTCCCCCGATGTTCGTTGAGGTCTTGCCAGTACGCAGAATCCAGCCGTTCGCCGCCCAAACGGTCATGGGCTGCTGCCACCGAGCCTTCGCCGCCTTCGAGCCTGAGGTGCAGGCGCTGGCCATCGTGACACGCGGCACTGATCGGCAGCGGTTGCTGGCCCCATTCCGCCAGGCGCAACAAGGTCCGGGCGGCGTCCATCTCCAGGCTGATGCTCAAGGTCTGTCGCGGTTTTGGCAGAACCTTGAGGGACACCTCGGTCACCACGCCAAGCGAACCGTAGCTGCCGGCCATCAAGCGCGACAGATCGTAGCCGGCGACGTTCTTCATGACCTCGCCGCCGAAGCGCAAGTGCTTGCCTTGTCCTGTGATGACCCGTGTGCCGAGGATGAAGTCACGCACCGAGCCTGACCATGGGCGCCGTGGCCCTGAGAGTCCGCACGCAATCATGCCGCCGACGGTGGCGTTTTCACCGAAGGCGGGCGGTTCGCAAGGCAGCATCTGCTGCGACGCGTCGAGCACTTCGGACAATTCTGCCAATGGCGTGCCACAACGAGCGGTGATCACCAATTCAGTCGGGTCGTAGCTGACAATGCCCCGGTGCGAGCGAGTGTCGAGTATTTCACCTGCCACGCTACGGCCAAGAAATGCCTTGCTGTTGGCGCCCTGGATACGCAGCGGGGTGGCGTTCTCCAGCGCCTGGTTGACCTGTTCCAGCAGCGCTGCGCTGTCGTCGAAATCCTGTTCGCTGCCCATCAGAAACGCTCCAGGTCGGGGAAGGGCAACTGACCCATATGAACGTGCATGGCGCCGAACTCGGCGCAGCGATGCAGCGTCGGAATGTTCTTGCCGGGGTTGAGCAGCCCGCTCGGATCGAACGCGGCTTTGACGGCATGGAACACGGTCAGCTCATCGCTGTTGAACTGCGCGCACATCTGGTTGATCTTCTCGCGGCCGACACCGTGCTCACCGGTGATGCTGCCGCCAACCTCCACGCACAATTCCAGGATCTTGCCACCCAGCGCTTCGGCGCGATCGAGCTCGCCCGGTTGATTGGCATCGAACAGGATCAGCGGATGCATGTTGCCGTCGCCGGCGTGGAAAACGTTGGCGACCCGCAGCCCATACTCGGTCGATAACGCCGCAATGGCGCGCAGCACACCGGGCAGCTCCCGGCGCGGGATCGTCCCGTCCATGCAGTAGTAATCCGGCGAGAGGCGGCCCACCGCCGGAAACGCATTCTTGCGTCCGGCCCAGAAACGCACGCGCTCGGCCTCATCGCGAGCCTGGCGTACTTCGGTGGCGCCGGCCTGTTCCAATACCTGGCGCACGCGGTTGCAGTCGTCGTGGACGTCGGCCTCCACGCCGTCGAGTTCACACAGCAGGATGGCTTCGGCATCCACTGGGTAGCCGGCATGGATGAAATCTTCGGCGGCGCGAATGGCCAGGTTGTCCATCATTTCCAGGCCGCCCGGGATGATGCCGGCGGCAATGATGTCACCCACGGCGCGACCGGCCTTTTCAACGCAATCAAAGGCCGCCAGCAGCACTTTGGCCGTTTGCGGTTTAGGCAACAGCTTGACCGTGACCTCGGTGATCACCCCGAGCATGCCTTCGGAACCGGTGAACAATGCCAGCAGATCGAACCCGGGCGAGTCGAGGGCCTGGGAGCCCAGCGTCAGGTGTTCGCCGTCGACGGTGAGGATGTCGACCTTGAGCAGGTTGTGCACGGTCAGCCCGTACTTGAGGCAATGCACGCCACCGGCGTTCTCCGCGACATTGCCGCCGATTGAACAGGCGATCTGCGAGGAAGGGTCCGGCGCGTAGTACAAGCCGAACGGCGCGGCCGCCTGGGAAATCGCCAGGTTACGCACGCCCGGTTGAACCCGCGCGGTACGGGCGGCGGGGTCGATGTGCAGGATGTTGTTGAAGCGCGCCATTACCAGCAACACGCCTTTCTCCAACGGTAGCGCACCGCCGGACAAACCGGTGCCCGCGCCACGGGCGACGACAGGCACGTTGCGCTCGTGGCAGAGGCGCAGCACGCCCTGGACCTCGTCGACGTGGCGCGGCAGCACCACCAGCATGGGCGTGGTGCGGTAAGCGGAGAGCCCGTCGCATTCGTACGGCTTGAGTGCTTCGCGCTGATGCAGGATTTCCAGGTCCGGCAGCTGGGCTTGCAGGGCCTGTAGCAGCGCGTTTTTATCGACGTCAGGCAGGGCGCCGTCGACACGTTCATCGTAGAGAATGTTCATGGTTCGTGGCCGACACTCAGTTGTTTTTATGAGAGGTCTGTTCCGATACGGCTGACTTGCATCATTGGCCCGGGGCGTTCTACTGTCTATGGGCTGTTGGGCTGGTCGAACCAGTTTGTCCATCAGGTTATGTTTGTAGGTCGAATAAATTATTTAATAAACAATGATTTATTGATTGGATTTGATGGGCGTAGACCCTGTTCCGAAGCTGGTCATACCAGTTGGAGATTCAATGGACAGCGCAGAAACCAGCCGTAACCCGCAGGTCGCCGACGTGGTCTGTGAACGCATCGAGCGCCTGATCGTCGACGGCGTGCTCAAGACCGGGCAGCTGTTGCCCTCGGAGCGGCGGTTGACGGAAAAACTCGGCGTCTCGCGCACCGCCCTTCGCGAGGGACTGAAGCTGCTGCGCGCCCGCGGGATCATCAAGACCGAGCAAGGCAAGGGCTCATTCGTGGCCGACCTGTCCGGGCACGGCTTGGCCTCGCCGCTGATGCACCTGTTCAGCTCACAGCCACGCACGCTTTATGACTTGTTCGAGGTCCGCAGCCTGCTGGAGGGCGAGTCCGCACGTCTGGCGGCGTTGCGCGGGACCGAGGCGGATTTCGTCCTTATCACCCGCAGCTACGAGGCCTTGCGCGATGCCCACGACCGGTCCCTGGAGGCCAGCGCCCATGCCCGGCTCGACCATGCTTTTCACTTGGCGATCTGCGAGGCTTCACACAATCCGGTGCTGGTGCAAACCTTGCGTTCGCTGACGGACTTGTTGCTCACTTCAGTGTTTGCCTCGGTCAACAACCTCTACCACCGTGAACCGCAGAAGCGTCAGATTGACCGCCAACACGCCCGGCTCTACAACGCCGTGACCGGTCGCCTGCCGGAGCAGGCGCGCAAGGCGGCCATCGCGCATATCCAGAGCATCTGCGAAAACCTCAAGGAAATCGAAAACGAAGAACAACGCCTGGTGCGGGCCACGTTGCGGCTTGAAGGGTGGGCGTAGGTGCAGTCTCTGGAAATTACCGGCAATCGTCGCTACCTCCCGACCGAGCAAGCGCTTCCAGCACTTCAATGGCCCTTTGCGCATCTTCCCGCCCCACGAAGATATGGTCGTGGTAGTAAGCCGCGATGACATTGCAACTGATGCCGGCATTTCCCAAGGCCGTTGCGAAGGCTGCGGTCAAGCCCACGGCATCCAGGGCCGAATGGACGGTCAAGGTGATCCAGGCGGCGACGTAGTCGAAGTCCAGCCCCAAGGCCAAGGCCCTGCTGCGTTCGATGATCACCGTCAGGCCTTCTTTTTCGCGGAAGCTGCCAAGCACCTCTTCGCCTTTGACCAAGTCCGGGTCAGCGACGCAGCAGAAGACGTAATCGCCTTCATTGAGTGATGGGCGCATGCCGCTGAGCAGTTTCGCTATCGATTTTTCGCCTGACATGTCGATTCACCTGGTTGATGGATAAGCGGGCATTCTCAAGGAGTTTTTCGGCAGGTGCTGTTCATAGTGCTGATGATGGATAAGCAAAAGTAATACGAGACGGGTTTCGATGCCGGTGTACAGGTCTCCAACGCCCCGGGGGAATAGGGTCAGCAAACGGCTTTCTTGAAGGGGCGAGCGGATACGCCCCGATAGAATGACACGATGGCGAGCACCTGCACGGTGACGGCTGCTGCCACGACGGCGACGATGGCGTGATCCGGATCGATGAAGACGGTACGCAACAGGCCGAAAAAGGCAGGGGCGAAGGCATAGGTGGCCTGGCTGATCGCAACCATCAGGGCGATCACCCTGGCGGTGTGTTCACGGCTGAATTCGACCTGGGCAATCAGGGGCGGCAAGGACGTCGCATTGCCAATGCCCGAACCGATCAGCACCACGGCTATCCACGCCACCGTCGGATGCAGGTCCAGGCCCAGAAGCATCAGTGTGCCCAGCATCTGGATGGCATACCCGAGACAGGCCAGCTGCCGGCGGTTCATACCTTGGGTCATCAGGCGTGCGGCGACGTATCGCCCGCCCATCGCACTGGCGGTGGCCAGGCCCATGGCGAACGAGGCGTCATGGGCGCCCATGCGTCCCACCAGCATCGAGTACAGGTGCGCGACCAAGCCGATCTGGGCGAACAGTCCCAGGGACATGCCGGCCGCCAGGCTGCGGAAACTGGCCGACCTGAGCGTCTGCAGGGCGTTCCACGGCTTGGCACTGGCGCTAGCCGGCACGGGTTCCGGCTGGTCTGCGTGGTCGGCATGCTGTCCCAGGCCTTGTGGGCTTTTGTTGAAGACCAGGAAGGCGAAGGCGCCGATGAGCAGCACGGCGACGACACTGATCGCCAGCGCCGCCGTGGCAAAGCCGAAGCGCTCGATCAGCCACACCCACAGCGGCGAAAAGATCACGCCCCCCAAGCTGGCGCCGTTGTAGGCCTTGCGCAAAGCCTTGGGCCTTTCCTTGACGTACCACGGGGCGATCAGGGTGTTAACGGCCGCGGCCCCCAATGTCACCCAACCGATACCCGAGCAGACGGCGCCGGCATACAACACCCAGAGCTGGTTGGCTTGAGCCCAGGTGTTCACGCCGATGCTCAGGACGATGCTGCCCAGCAGGGTGATGGTGGGTATGCCGAAGCGTGCATAAAGGCGTGGCAGGTTGGCGATGACTAGCGTGCCGCTGAGAAAATGCACGGTCACGGCGGTCGAGACCTCGGCGATCGGCCAACCCGTGCGCTCCATGACCGCTTGCATGTAGATCGGCGGCCCGTAGAAGCCGATCCCCCAACCGATCACCGCCAGGATGAACGTGCAGGCCAATACGGTTTTTCCAAAAAATCGGGTGCGTGTCATCGCCATCTCCTCCAGAGTGGCTCACAGGCTATGCGCTCGACAGGTTCCTCACTTCGGGCTGCGTCGAATGATGGATGTCGAGCGCGATTGCTTCTTGGATTTGGTTTTCCGCGATGCCGTTGCCTACGGGTACGATGCGCGGGGCGTTGCAACTCGCAACGCTGGAGCACTCCTCTACATGGATGGGAGCTGAGTCTCGATCGCTTGCTTGTCGATAATCGACCAGACCTCGCGGACCCTGCCGTCCTCGAACGCGTAGAAGACGTTTTCCGTGAAGGCGACCCGTGCGCCATTGACCGCAAGCCCCAGGAACTCCCCAGCCGGCGTGCAATTGAATGCCAGGCGAGCCGCCAACTTGGGTGGGTCGACCACCAGGCATTCGACTTCAAAGCGCAAGTCGGGAATGTCCCGATAGTCCGCTTCCAGCATGCTTCGATAGCCATGCAACCCTAATGGTCTCGCGTTGTGAATCACTTGCTGATGCACAAAAAGGCCCAGGTTGTCCCAATCCTGTGCATTCAGGCAGGCGATGTAATCGGTATAAATATCGGCCAGATTTGAAGTCATGGGGACTGACGCTCCGTTACGTGACTGTTTCCAGAGCATAGTCATGCTGCAGCGTCGGGCTGTTCTTCGCGAGGGTCGGGGCTGGGAGGATGTTACAAACTTGCTATTTCCCTTTCGGGCCGATGCCAACAGAAGCGACTATCCTTGCGGACATTGAATCTGAACACTGCCTCCATAAAAAAAGAGACGCCATGACCCATTATGATCGCGCCATCGGCTCCAGACCCGGCACCACACGTGGTGATCGAACCTGTTTGACCAGGTCCCGGTTGCTCAAGACAGTTTCAATGACGGTTTTCTGCCTTTTCACGGCAACGCCTGGATACGGCCAGAATCCGCCAGCGGCAACGGATGCCACGGTGACGGTGGCTCAAGCGCAGGAAATGGTTGCCAAGGCCACCCTCGGCGCCGTGCCCTGGAGCGGTCCTGAAACCGGTCCGCGCGCCCAGCGCGGCAAGAGCATTGCCATTGTCGCAGAAGATATGCGCAACGGCGGTATTGTCGGTGTTGCCCAAGGTGCTCGCGAGGCCGCGAAGGCGATGGGGTGGACGCTGAGGGTATTCGATGGCGCCGGGTCCCCGGACGGGCGTGCAAAGGCCTTTGCCGATGCGCTGGCGGCGAACCCCGATGGCCTCATCCTTTGCGGTGCCGATGCCCTTGAAAACAAGGCGGCGCTGGCCGTCTTCGCCGACAAGGGCGTGCCGGTGGTGGGCTGGCACGCCGGGGAAAAGCCCGGTGCGATTGACGGTACGCCGATGGCCATGAACGTCACCACCGATCCGCTCGAAGTGGCTCGCATCACGGCCATGGCGGCAGTGGCGCAATCAAACGGAAAAGCCGGCGTGGTCATCCTGACCGACTCCAGGTACAGCATTGCCATGGCGAAAGCCAAGGCCATGGAAAACGTGATTCGGGCCTGTCAGGATTGCTCGCTGCTGGAAGTGCGCGATGTCGCCATCTCCGAAAGTCGCGAGAAAATGCCGGCGATCACCACGGAGCTGCTGCAGCGCCATGGCAAGCGCTGGACCCACACGCTGGCCATCAACGATATCTATTTCGACTACGCGGTGGCGACCTTGGCCAGCGCGGCGATACCTCGCGACGGCATCAGCCTGTTGTCGGCCGGTGACGGCAGCGCTTCGGCGTTCTTGCGCATCCAGGAAAAGAACTACCAGACCGTCACCGTGGCCGAACCGCTCAACGTGCATGGCTGGCAGGTGATCGATGAATTGAACCGACTGATGGCCGGCCAGCCAGTGAGTGGCTTCGTGGCACCGGTTCACTTGGTCAATGCCGACAATATCGCCTTCGACGGCGGGAAGAAGCTGTTGTACGACCCAAGCAATGGTTATCGAGACATCTATCGATTCCAGTGGAATCCCTGAGCGGACGTGATTTCACGGCCTATCGAAAACTAATGGCGTCGACCTGTCGATTTCGGCCATGGCCATTCGATTAGTCCGTAGAGCCGCCACACCGACGGCTTGATCCATTCATTCTCAGGAGATACGAGCATGCGATTTATGGTGATCGTCAAGGCCAGTCCGGAGTCGGAAGCCGGAGAAATGCCCAGCGAAGAACTGCTGGCCGCCATGGGCGCCTACAACGAAGAACTGGTCAAGGCCGGGGTGATGCTCGCCGGTGAGGGCCTGCATCCCAGCGTCGAAGGCGTACGCGTGCAGTTTTCCGGCAAGGACCGGACGGTTGTCGAGGGACCCTTTGCCGAAACCAAGGAGCTGATCGCCGGCTTCTGGATCTTCAAGGTCCAGTCGTTGCAGGAAGCCATCGAATGGGTCAAGCGCTGCCCGAATCCGATGGTCAGCGACAGTGAAATCGAAATCCGCCAGATCTTCGAACTCGAGGATTTTGGCGAAACCTTCACCCCCGAGTTGCGCGAGCAGGAAGCACGCTTGCGGGCGCAGCTGTCCGGCCAATCGTGAAGCCGACGACAGGAGGATCCACCATGAGAATCATCCCTTACCTGACTTTCAACGGACGTTGCAAGGAAGCCTTTGCGTTGTACAAGGACGTGCTTGGCGGCGAGCTGTTTTCCATGTCCTTTGCCGAAGCGCCTGAGGACGTCGGCATGCCCAAGGACCCGGACCTGATCATGCACGCCTGCCTGACCGTGGGCCATTTCAGCCTGATGGCCTCCGATTGCCCGCCCGGCCAGCCGTATAACAAGCCGCAAGGGGTGTCGGTTTCCCTCAACGTCGACAGTGTGGAGGAGGCCGAGCGGCTGTTCAAAGGCCTGAGCGCGGGGGGGCAAGTGCAGATGCCCTTGGCGAAGACCTTCTGGGCGGAACGTTTTGGCATGTTCGAAGACCGTTTCGGGATTGCCTGGATGATCAACTGCGAGGGCCGGCAATAAGTCGAACACTGCCTTGGCTGCGATGCGTTGCCTGGCCGTTGGCAGCGCTCGCGACACGCCTCACTTCCTGCCCCTGGATGGACGACGCTGGCGAGCACGCTCGCCAGGGGTTGCCTCCGTCGTGTGAACCTTGCGCCGATCCTGCGTTCACTTATTAGGTTGCCGCTTCAAGTGATCCTATGACCCTTGTGGGAGCGAGCTTGCTCGCGATAGCGGTGTGCCGGCCTCAATCTATGTAACTGATCCACCGCTATCGCGAGCAAGCTCGCTCCCACAGGGGATCAGCCTGAATCTGATGGCTGCCCCCAGTGCCGACAAGGACTTCGCATGCACTCAACCTCATCCACCTTCCCCTTGAACGCCGCCGTCGAACGCGAGCTCAGCCTGCGTGCGGTCAGTACGGGAATCGTCCTCGGTATCCTGCTGACACCGTCCAATGTCTACGCCGGGTTGAAGATCGGTTGGTCGTTCAACATGTCGATCATTGCCTTGCTGATCGGCTATGGCATCTGGCAGGGCTTGGCCAGTCGATCGGTGGAGCGGTTGCCCTGGACGCTGCACGAAAGCAACATCAACCAGACCGTGGCTTCTGCCGCCGCGTCGATCATTTCCGGTGGGCTGGTGGCGCCCATCCCGGCCTACACCTTGCTGACGGGCCAGCAGTTGGAGGCCATTCCCATGGTGGCCTGGGTCTTTTCGGTGAGTTTCCTGGGGATCTGGATTGCCTGGTACCTGCGTCCCTCGCTGCTCAATGACAAGGCTTTGAAATTTCCCGAAGGCATGGCGACCCTGGAAACGTTGCTGCACATCTACAACCACGGCCACGAAGCCGCGACGCGTTTGAAAGTGTTGCTCAGCGCCGCGATGCTGTCCGGGCTGGCCAAGGCGGTCGATACGTTCATGTGGGCTATCCCGCGCTGGTCTCCGACCGCTCAACTGGAACGCCTGACGTTCACTGCGGACCCTTCGCTGCTGTTGGTGGGGTTTGGCGGGATCATCGGTATCCGCGTGGGCCTGACCCTGCTGATCGGCGCCTTGCTGGCGTGGGGCG
Source organism: Pseudomonas sp. Z1-12 (assembly GCF_051132015.1). Lineage (NCBI taxonomy): Bacteria > Pseudomonadati > Pseudomonadota > Gammaproteobacteria > Pseudomonadales > Pseudomonadaceae > Pseudomonas > Pseudomonas sp. Z1-12. Next base: position 3,857,670 of record NZ_CP071647.1, on the reverse strand, counting down.
GGTTGGCGCCGTGGTTGCTGGAGCAAGGCCTGGTGCAGTTGCCGAGCGGTAGCAGCGGCCCGCAATTCGCGGCGCTGGTGGAGTGGTTGTTATGGCCGGGAGTGAGCCTGATGGTCTGCTCGACCCTGGCCTCACTGGCGATTCGCTTGTGGGCATTGCACCGCTCGACCAAGGCGGGCGGCGGGGCGATCTGGACGATCCCCAAGCCTGGGCCGGCGGCCGGTTTCGCCCTGTCGATCATCCTGGTGGTCAGCCTGCAAGTGCTGTTGTTCGGCATCAACGCCTGGATGGCCTTGCTGACCATTCCCTTGGCGATCTGCCTGGCGGCGGTGGCGGCCCGGGTGGTCGGCGCCACGGGCATTCCGCCGATCGGGGCCATTGGGCAGTTGTCCCAGTTGAGCTTCGGCATCGTCGCCCCGGGCCAGGTGCCGATCAACCTGATGAGCGCCAACACCGCCGGTGGTTCGGCCGGGCAGTGCACCGATTTGATGAACGACTTCAAGGTCGGCCGGGCGATTGGCGCCACGCCGCGCAAGCAGGTGATCGCCCAGATCCTGGGGATTTTCATCGGCAGCATCGTCGGCGTGTTGGCTTACCTGGCCCTGATTCCGGACCCGCAAACCATGCTGCTCACCGAAGAGTGGCCGGCCCCGGCGGTCGCCACCTGGAAGGCCGTGGCGCAGACCCTGACCCTGGGCCTGGATTCATTGTCAGCGAGCATTCGCTGGGCGATTTTCATCGGCGGTCTGGTCGGTGTGTCGTTGGGGATTCTCGATAGCCTGCTGCCGGCGCATCGGGCCCGCTACCTGCCAAGCACGGCGGCCCTGGGCCTGGCCTTCGTCCTGCCGGCCTCGGTGTCCTTGATGATGGCCCTCGGCGCGGTGCTGACGTGGCTGGTGAGCTGTCGCTGGCCGAGCCTCACCGAACGTTTCGCCATCACCGCGGCGGCGGGGTTGATTGCCGGGGAGAGCATTACCGGAGTGGGGGCGTCGTTGTGGCAGATGCTTGGGGCCTGATGAGGGTTGTCGGCGAGAAAAGTCGTAATGCTAAGGCTGGCCGAGGCTCTTGGTGGTGACAACTTTGTCGTAACCTTCTACTGGCCGTGCCCCATCGACCACTAATGTACGTTCTTTGCGACACTTGAACTTCACCCCTTTGCGCGGCGCCATGACGCTGGCCGTCTGCATGCACATTGCCTTGGAAGCAAAGGTTGGCCCTGGTTGTCGTTCATCGACACAGCCTTCGTAGCCACTGCAGATCGTCATCACAACAAAATAGACAGTCATCATCTCGGTGTTGCTCCATTGCGTGATGCGAGTGATTACATCCTGTAGCCCAGGTCGGCGGCCCAAACGTTTAGCGGTGATTGCCTGCGGATGATGAGCCTCGGTTCAAGCCCCCAGCAATGGCACATCAGTACCGCGCGTCGGGAATCTGTCGCTGTATTAATATATTTTTAATTGGGTGGATTTTGTGCCAATAAGTTGGCGTCATCCGGGGTGGGAGGGGTAGGCGGGAGAGGTCGGCGGTCAGGCCGCCATCGCGAGCGGGCTCGCTCCCACAGTTGGATTGGGGGATGGCCGGAGAGATAGGTCGGCTGTCAGGCCGCCATCGCGAGCAAGCTCGCTCCCACAGAGGATCAGCCTGAACCCGGAAATGGGCAAACTCAGTTATCGGGAAACGGCAACGAGAGCAGCCAGGCACTGAAGGCATTCAAGGCCGGCAAGTGCTGGTATCGGGTCGCGTAGACCAGGTAATAGCTGCGTCCACTTTCCATCGGTTCGAACAACGCAACCAGGTCGCCGCTTTTCAGTTCATCCTGCACCAGGATTTGCGGAACCAGCCCAATCCCGATCCCCGCCGCCACGGCCTGGATAAGGTGGGCGGTGAGTTCGAAGCTCGGGCCGGAGCGCATGGTGCGGTGATCGACGTTGTGCCGGTCAAACCAATCCGACCAGACACCGGGCCTCGATACGACGTTCAACAAGGCATGCTCGGCAATGTTTGCCGGCGACATGGCCCGGTACTCGGGCAATGCGGTCGGGCTGGCAATCACCACCAGCTTTTCCGTGAGCAACGGATGGGCAATGTAGCCGGGCCACTCTCCCGAACCTGCGCAGATGATTGCGTTCATGTCGTGGGTGGAGGATTGGACGTCCTCGCGGATGATTCGCGAATGTATGTGCACCAGCAGGTCCGGGTGCTTGGCATAGAACTCATGCATCCGCGGCAGCAGCCATTTGGAACCGAGGGTCGGCAGGACGGCCAGGTTCAAGGGGCCGCTGTCGTTCTTGTACGAGATGGCCTGCAACGTTGCGCTTCGAATACGCCCCAGCGCGGCCGCCAGTTCGTGCTGATACAGCGCGCCAGCGGCGGTCAATTCAATCTTTCGGCCTTCGCGGCGGAAGAGTTCGATTTCAAGTTGCGCCTCCAGGGTTTGTACCTGCCGGCTGACGGCGCTTTGGGTCAATGCCAGTTCTTCCGCTGCCTTGGTGAAACTGCAGTGGCGCGCGGCGGCCTCAAAGGCAACCAGCAGCGACATCGAAGGCGTCAGGCGTCTAGGATTCATTCATAAAGCTCATGCAAAGCTAGCAGGAATTACGTTTGCTCCAACCGTACAGGAAGGCAAGAATCATGAAAACCTTGTGCAGCTGCTCGATGCGTCTCGTGCCGAGCATACGTAATGTGAATGCATAGATTAGCTTTTCAGCCTGTAGGAAAAAATCATGATTGCCCGGTTATCGTCTCCTGATCCCCAGAAAGCGACCTATGACGCTTTTCTGAACGCGCTCAAAGTGGCGGGGTTTCAAGGCGAGATTGCCCGCGATCATGGCGACCGGACGGTCTTGGCCACCGACAACTCCATCTACCAGCGATTGCCCCAAGCGGCGGTCTTTCCCCTGGATGAACAGGACGTGATGATCCTGTCGCGCTTGGCCGCCGAGCCCGCCCATCGCACGGTGGTGCTTACGCCGCGTGGTGGCGGCACTGGCACCAACGGCCAATCGCTCACCGATGGTGTGGTGGTCGACCTTTCCCGTCATCTGAGCAACATCCTGGAGATCAACGTCGAGGAGCGTTGGGCCAGGGTCCAAAGTGGCGTGGTCAAGGATCAGTTGAACGCAGCCCTCAAACCCTACGGCCTGTTCTTCGCGCCAGAACTCTCGACCTCGAATCGCGCCACCCTCGGCGGCATGATCAACACGGATGCGAGTGGCCAGGGCAGTTGCACCTATGGCAAGACCCGTGATCACGTTCTCGAACTCTCGACGGTTCTGCTTGGCGGTCATCGCCTCGACAGTTCAGCTATCGACGCGGCGCTTTTGCCAGCCCTGGTCGAACGCCAGGATCGGGTGGGGGACGTCTACAAATGCGCGGTGGACATCGCCGATACCCACGCCGAGCTGATCAGGGACACCTTTCCGAAACTCAACCGCTGCCTGACCGGTTATGACCTGGCCCATCTGCGCGAATCCGATGGGCGCTTCAATCTGAACAGCGTGCTTTGCGGCTCTGAAGGGTCCCTGGGCTTCATCGTCGAGGCCAAGCTGAACGTCCTGCCCATCCCCCAATACTCCATCCTGGTGAATGTGCGTTATGCCGGGTTCATGGATGCCTTGCGTGATGCCAAGGCGTTGATGGCCATGAAACCGCTGTCCATCGAGACCGTGGATTCGAAAGTACTGATGCTGGCGATGAAGGACATTGTCTGGCACGGCGTCGCCGAGTATTTCCCTGAAGACCCCGATACACCGACGCTGGGGATCAATCTCATTGAGTTCAGTGGCGACGACGAAGCGGCGGTCCAGCAGCAGGTCCATGAGTTCGTCCTGCACCTGCAGCGGGATACTTCCGTTGTCCGCTTGGGCCACACCTTGGCGATTGGCGCCGATGCGCTCAAGCGTGTCTATGCGATGCGCAAGCGTGCCGTGGGCTTATTGGGTAACGTCAAGGGCGAGGCCAGGCCCCAGCCCTTCGTCGAAGACACCGCGGTTCCGCCTGAAAACCTGGCGGACTTCATCCAGGCGTTCCGTGCGCTGCTCGATAGCCATGACTTGCAGTACGGCATGTTCGGTCACGTCGACGCCGGCGTCCTGCATGTGCGCCCGATCCTCGACATGAAGGATCCCGCACAGGCCGCTTTGATCCGGCCGATTTCCGATGCGGTCGCGGCCTTGACGCAACAGTATGGCGGACTGTTGTGGGGCGAACATGGCAAGGGCTTGAGGTCGCAATACGTGCCCGATTACTTCGGCGATTTGTACCCGGCGCTGCAAGCGCTGAAGGCGGCTTTCGATCCCTTCAACCAACTCAACCCAGGCAAGATCGCCACCCCGGACACGGTTCCAGACGCTCGGCTGACCCGGGTCGACGAAGTGGAACTGCGCGGAGCCCTGGACCGCACCATTGATGAACGTGTCTGGCAAAGCTATGACACGGCGGTGCATTGCAATGGCAATGGCGCGTGCTACAACTTCGATCCGGATGACGCCATGTGCCCGTCCTGGAAAGCCACACGCAATCGCATTCACTCGCCCAAGGGACGCGCCTCGCTGATCCGGGAATGGCTGAGGTTGCAGGGCGAGCAGGGTGTCGATGTGCTGGCGGCCAGTGAGCGGGCTCGAGGGGCTGGCAGGAAGCAGGGTATTGCGCGTCGGGCCGTGAATAGCCTCGCCCGGAAGATGGGCCAGGCGGATTTTTCCCATGAGGTCTACGAAGCGATGACCGGTTGCCTGGCCTGCAAATCCTGCGCGGGCCAATGCCCTGTCAAAGTGAATGTGCCGGAGTTCCGCTCGCGTTTTCTGGAGCTTTATCACAGCCGCTACCTGCGTCCCCTCAAGGACTACTTGATTGGCTCGTTGGAATACACGGTTCCCTATCTCGCCAGGATGCCGCGCCTGTACAACTTCGTGATGGGCGCCCGACCGGTCCGCTGGGGGCTCGAACGCGTGGCCGGGATGGTCGATAGCCCGCTGCTCAGCCTGGTGGATTTTGCCGCCGTATGCCGGCGCTGGGACGTGGAGGTGGCAACACCTGAACGCCTGGAAGCGCTTTACGGTGAGCAGAGGGAGAAAAGCGTCATCCTCGTCCAGGACGCCTTTACCCGGTTTTTTGAAACGCCTTTGCTCGTGGACTGGGTGGAGCTGATATCGAGGCTGGGCTACAAGGTCTTCCTGGCGCCGTACGTGCCCAACGGCAAACCGCTTCAGGTACAGGGGTTCTTGAAGGCGTTCGAGAAGGCCGCCAGCTTCAATGGCCAGACTTTGCTCAGCCTCCAGCAGTATGGCGTGCCATTGGTGGGGCTCGACCCGGCGATGACCCTGGTCTATCGGCAGGAGTACGCCAAGACACTGACCACCGGCAACGCTCCCCAGGTGATGCTTGCGCAGGAATGGCTGATCGATGCGCTGCCGAACGATCAAACTGTGAAGGCGGACGAGCCTTATCACTTCCTGCCGCACTGCACGGAAAAAACCAATGAGCCAGGCAGCGTCGGGCAATGGCAGAAGATTTTCCAGCGCATGGGCCTGACGCTGAACGTGCAAGCCAGCGGCTGCTGCGGGATGTCGGGCACCTACGGGCATGAAACGCGAAACGCGGAGACCTCCGACACGATCTACGGGCAATCCTGGAAGCCGCTCCTGCAGAAACTCAATCAGTCGGGCCGGGTGGTTGCCGACGGGTATTCCTGCCGCAGCCAGGTCAAGCGCCAAGAGGGTATTACCGTGCTTCATCCTCTGCAGGTTCTGTTGGCGCGGGTGAAAGAGGTGTCGGTCGAACGCGGATAGGTAAAAAAGTCCAATACTGTGTGCTCGTTGCCCCCCTGTGGGAGCGAGCTTGCTCGCGATGGCGGAGGGTCAGTTTGCAGTGATGTTGGATGTGCTGACGCCTTCGCGAGCAAGCCCGCTCCCACAATGGTCCTGAGCTGCATGCAAAGCTCAGGAACACTCAATATCCCCTGTGGGAGCGGGCTTGCTCGCGAAAGCGGTGGGGCAGTTTGCAGCGATGTTGGATGTGCTGACGCCTTCGCGAGCAAGCTCGCTCCCACATTAGATCCGGGTTACGACAGGGAAGGCTTTGCCGAGGCCGCTTGGTCTCAGGACTCGTCCTGCTGATAGGTGCAGCCCACATAAAGGTCGCTGTCCTTGTTTTCGGTGGAGACCACCCGCAGGGTCGCGCCGTTGTCGAGGTTGCGCTGGTAGTCCACGTAGCCGTCGGTATCCAGGGTCTTTTCCAGTTTCAGGGCGCTGGCGAGTTTTTCCGCATCGGCCTTCGGGTTGCTGCTCTTGGCCTGGAGGAAGAAGCTGAAGCGGTCGGTCATCACCAGGGTGGTCGACGACACGCCGTGCACCGTCAGCGCCGCAGTGGCCTGCCAGGCGCCACCGCCCCACGGGGTGTGGGCTTCATCCTTGGCGAGCGACACTTGCTCGGCGTCCACCAGACCGTTGAATTCGCTGACCTGCTGCGCACTGGCCTGGCACTGCGCCAGGGCCTTGAACAGGTCGCTGTGGCTCGGGGTGGCGGCCAAGACAGGGGCGGTGGACAGGCACCCGGCCAGGGCGACGAGACCAAGAGAAATTTTCATGAGGACATCCTTGCTCAGTTGAGTAAAAGTCGATGGGTACCCGAGGTGAATGGCAACGGGCATCAGCCATGAACGGCGGCATGGGCGGCTGGGCTGCGGTCGCAAGCTTGCCATTGCGCGCGTGAATATGCCATCAGGGTAGCTTTGGAAAAAGCCCAGGGGGCCTCATAAACGTGTTGCGCCAGCAGTTGCCTCTCTCCAAGGAGGGCACCGCTTTTGGGCATCGGCAAAGCATGGCCGCTAAAGCCCCCTTTCTGGCCCCGCATAACCTCAACGATGGCGCACGGCTGCCGTAACGTGCATCTGATTGCGCACGTGGAGGGGGGCTGATGAACCGTAGAACCTTTATGCTCGGTACCGCGGGAGTGGGGGCCTTGATGGCAGGGGCGGGGGCGCTGTTGCGGCCGAGCGACCGGGGCGGTCCCTACAACGATTACTTCCGCGCGTTGAATCAGGAGCTCAAGACCCATGGGCCGATGCGGCCCGTGATGCTGATCGACCTCGACCTGCTCGATCACAACATCAATGTGGTCATGCAATCGGTCAAACGTGCCGGCAAGCAGTTGCGCCTGGTGGAAAAATCCCTGCCGTCACCGGGGTTGCTGGCGTATATCGCCAAACGCACCGATACCCGGCGGCTGATGTCGTTTCACCAGCCGTTCCTCAACCACGATGCGATGACCTTTCCCGAGTCTGACATCTTGCTCGGCAAACCCCTGCCGGTACGCTCGGCCGAGTTGTTCTATCAAACCCACAAAGGCGCCTTCGACCCTGCCAGGCAACTGCAATGGCTGCTCGACACTCCGCAGCGGCTGATGGATTACCGGGCATTGGCCCAGGGCCTGGGCATTCGGATGCGGGTCAATATCGAGCTGGATGTCGGCCTGCACCGCGGCGGCGTGTCTGATCAAGCAGTGCTCGGCGAGATGCTGACGCTGATCAGCGCCCATCCGCAGCATCTCGAATTTGCAGGCTTCATGGGGTACGACCCGTTTGTCGGCATGGGCGTGCCCCGGGTCCTCGGTTCGTCCCAGGCCTTGTTCGACCAGGTGATGGTCATTTACAACGGTCATGTGAAGTACGTGCGGGAGCATTTCCCGGCGCTTTGGCACAATGGGCTCACGCTCAATACCGCCGGCAGCCCCAGCTACCGCATGCATGAACAGGAACGCTTGAGCAGCGAAGTCTCGGTGGGGACGGCGTTCCTCAAGCCGACCCACTACGACTTGCCATCCCTGGCCGAGCATGTGCCGGCGGCCTTTATCGCAACGCCCGTGTTGAAGAGCACCGGCCCGGTGAACTTCCCCGCCCTGGATGGCAAGTCCCGATTGTTCTCCTGGTGGGACCCGAATCAGCGCGGGACATTCTTCATCTACGGCGGCAACTGGATGGCCGAGTTCGAGTCTCCCCCAGGGCTGCAAAGCAACGAGCTCTACGGTCGCAGTTCCAATCAGGAAATGGTCAACGGCTCGCCGACGGTAGGGCTGAATGTCGAAGACCAGGTATTTTTAAGGCCAACCCAGACCGAATCCGTGCTGCTGCAATTTGGAGATTTGCTGGCCGTGCGCGGGGGGAAGATTGTCGAAACCTGGCCCGTGTATTGATTGTTGCCTGCGACGTGTTTGGCCATGATCAAATCTTGCCTCGCAGCAGAAACAACATCAGCGCGACCAGGCAGGCGGTCGCCTGAATCCCCCCCTGCGTGGTCATCGGCGCGAAGCTCAAGACCGAGGCCAGCCAGGTGGCCAGCGCAGCCGCCCCCATGGAAAGAAACCCCAGCAGGGCGGAGGCCATCCCGGCTTCCTTGCCGAAAGGGCCCATGGCAATGGCCGTGCCCAGTGGATTGGCCAGGCCCATGCCCCAAAGGAACGTGACCATCGAAAGGGCATACCACCACAGCCCGGGCTCGGTGGGACCGACCAGAAGCAGGCCGCCTCCCATCATGGCGCAGGCTATGCCCAGCAGCGTGACGATCCGGGCGCCAAGACGATGGGCCAGCCGCGGCGCCGCCATGCCGGCGGCGAACACCACAAAGACCGTCGAGGCGAAGTACAAGCCGGTCTGCACCGACGTCAGGCCGAAGCCTTGCATCAGGATGGCGGGCGCCGCCGCGAACGAGGCGAACAGGCCGCTCAGCAGCAGGCCCATGGACAGGGCCGGGAGGATGAAGCGCTTATCCACTGCCAGTCGGCAATAGGCGAGTACCACGCTCTTGGCCGAGTGGGGTGCGCGGCGATCGGCAGGATGGGTTTCCCCCAGGTCGCGCACGTAGAAAAACGCCAGGGCAACAGCGGCCAGTCCCACCAGGATGAAGATGGCACGCCAGCCGAGCGTGACGGCCAGGACACTGCCGGCCAGCGGCGAAAAGCCCGGTGCCGCGGCCGTGGCGATCATGGTCAGCGACAGGGCGCGGGCGAGCGTCTCGCCTTCGAACAGATCCCGGGCAATGGCCCGCGACAGCACCGAGGCTGCGCACACGCCCAGTGCTTGCACGACGCGTCCGGCGATCAGGACGTCGAGGGTGCTGGCAAAGCCGGCGATGACGGTGCCGACGACGAACACCGACAGCCCGCCCAGCACCAGCTTCTGGCGCCCGTAGCGGTCGGCCAGTGGCCCGACCACCAGTTGGCCCAAGGCGAAGGTGATGAAGAAGCTGGACAGCGTCAGGCCGAGCTCGCGAGCGGTCACGCCCAGGTCGTCACCGATCGCCGCAAACGCCGGGAGGATGATGTTGGTGGAGAGCATGCTGATCGCCGCCAGGCCGGCGAGCAGCGCGACGATTCTGCCGGTCAACGGTTGGCTGGAGGCGTGTTGCGTACTGGCTATGGCCAATGAAGTTCGGGCTTCCATACGTCATTTCCTGCGCGTGTGATTGACGTGGACAAAACGTTGATGCCCAACGCGCCGACTTCAGTTCGCGAAGCCGCCGTCGAGTTGATATCCACATGATGATCGTAATATTCTTCAAATATGATGATCGTCATCTCAATCGTCAAGCTAAATATCGGGAATGCGCAGGTGGGGCTGATGAGGGGCAGTGTTTTGCCCCCCTTTGCCAGCGTCATGGCGATGTATCTAGTGGCCTGTGTGGCTAATTCGTGCACTCAACTTCGGCGCCAGAACTTGCCAGTCTGCGTTGCCATTCCTCGCCGTAGCGGGCTACGACTCGTCATGGCGCCTTGCCTGGCAAGCCCTGGCACTCGAATTTGAGTACTCGAATTAACCGTACAGGCCACTAGTCGCAGGTTATTTGTAATGTTGCTCGAACACTGCCAACTGCTCAGGCTTGATCAATTGGAAGGGCACCCAGACGTCCGTTTCCACCGGCTCGCCCTTGATCATCTTGAGGGCTGCCTGGACCGCGCTGGTTGCCTGGGCCTTGGGGTCCTGGAATACCGAGGCGACCAACATCCCGCGCTTGATCGCCGCCAGGCCGTCCGGCAAGCCGTCGATGCCGACAATCGCAACTTCGCCCTTGGCTTTGCCGGCCTGCTGCAAGGCCATGGCGGCACCGATGGCCATCTCGTCGTTGTTGGCGACGATGGCATCGAAACGACTCCCGGCCAATAACCAGTTGCTGGTCAAATCCATCCCTTTGTTGCGCTGCCACTCGGCACTTTGCTGTTCGACGATCTTGATCCCGGGATAATCCTTGAGCACCTGTTTGACGCCTTCGGTGCGGTCGTGGGTAGCGTTTTGCGCCAGGTCGCCCATGATGATCGCCAGGTTGCCCTTGCCGCCGAGTTTTTCGGCCAGGTAGCGCATTTGCAGTTGTCCGGCCTCGATGTCATTGGAGGCCACGGTGACGACGCCTTTGGGCAAGGTGCGCTCGTCCGGATGGCGGTTGACGTAGACCAGCGGCGTCTTCGCGTCGACCGCGGCGCGGGTGATGTTGGCGGTGGCGGAGGTGTCCACCGGCAGGACAATGACCGCGTCCACTTGCTGGTTGATGAACCCCTGGACCTGGTTGAGTTGGCGCACCACATCGCCCTGGGCGTCTTCGAACTGGATTTGCACGTTTTCCTTTTTCGCGGCCTCGTCCAGGCCGTTACGTACGTAGGTCATGAAGTTGTCGTCGATCCTGGCGATGCTGACGCCGATGCGATAGTCGGCGGCGGCCCATTGGCTGAACAGCAACAGCAGGGTGGCGAAAAGCAGTGTGCAACGACGCATGATGGTTATCCTTTTGTTGTTATGGGTTGAAACGTCACCAAGAGCTGAAAATCTGCCGCACGTGTTGAGTGCGTCGGGGCTTTATCCATCAAGCGTGAAGGCCTGCCGGAAACGCTCGAGCGCGACCTCGCTGTCACCGCTGGCCCAGCCTTCCAGGCCGACGACACCGCTGTATCCCATGCCGAACAAGGCCCTGGCAATCGCGGGGTAGCGGATTTCGCCGGTGCCGGGCTCCCTGCGCCCCGGGACGTCGGCCACTTGGATTTCGCCGATGGCGCTGCCGGCGCGCTGGATCAGTTCGATCAGGTTTCCTTCGCCGATCTGGGCATGATAGAGGTCCAGGTTCATCTTCAAGTGCGGGCTGCCCACGGCCTCGATCAGCGCCAGGGTATCGTCAGCACGGGCGAAAGGCGTGCCCGGGTGGTCGACCTCGGTGTTGAGGTTTTCCAGCAGGAACACCCGGCCCGCGTCTTCTCCCAGGCGAGCGATTTTTTCCAGCGTCTTGCAGGCGCTCAACCACATGCGGCCGGTGGTCTGGGCCACGGGTTTGACCGGCAAGCCCTGATCGCCCAGGCCGGTGCCGTGCAGGTTCAGGCTTGGGCAACCCAATTGAGCGGCGACGGCCAGGGATTCCTGGGCGCTGTCGAGCAACTGTCGGATATCGTCGGGGTCAGTCAGGTTGCCCGACAGGTAGCCGGTCATGGAGGTGAAGTCCGCGCCCGTCGCCACGAGGGCCTGGATGTCCTTGGTCGCCCAGTTCCATATCTCGACGCTGAAGCCCAGCGCGTGGATGCGTCTGACCCGTTCGGTAAAAGGCAGGTCGAGGAAGACCATCTCGGCGCTGATCGCCAGTTTGAATGGGATGAAACTCATGACAGCGCTCCTTGCACGCGCACCGTCTTGCCCTGTTGGAAGGACTCGATACAGGCGCGGGCAATGGCCAGTGCTGCCCGGGCATCTTCACCGCTGGCCAGGGGTTTTTCGGCGCTGCGCACACAACTGGCGAAGTGATTGAGCTCGGCCACGTAGGCATCACGCAGCAAGTCGGTGTCCATGCGCTGGGTGTCGGCCTGCACACCATTGGCCAGGTACCGCAGCAAGTCGGAATCGTTGACGTTGCCCATGGTCAGCATGCCGGCGCTGCCGAACACTTCGCCGCGGACATCGTAGCCATACACGGCCTGGAAATTGGCCTCGGCGGTGGCGATGGCGCCATTGTCGAAGCGGATCGTGACCACCGCGGTGTCGAGAAAACCTTTGTCCTTGTAGGCGGGGGCGATCAGGGCATCGGCCATCACAAAGACCTCAACCGCCTCGGCGCCCGGGTTCAGGTAGCGCAGGGTGTCGAAATCATGGATCAGGGTTTCCAGGAAAATCACCCATTGCGGCGACGCGGCCGGGTTGTTCAGGGCCGGGTCCCGGGTCAGCGAGCGCAGCAGTTGTGGCGTGCCGATCCGGCCGGCCATCACATCCAGATGAGCGGTGCGAAAGCTTTTGGCAAAGCGTCGGTTGAAGCCGACTTGTAGCGTCACTTGTGCATCGGCAGCGGCGGCGATGGCGCGGTCCGCTTCGTCCAAGGTGATGGCCATCGGTTTTTCACAGAACACGCTTTTGCCGGCCCGGGCCGCACTGATCACCAGCTCGGCATGGCTGCGCGCCGGCGCGGCAATCAGCACCGCGTCGATGTCCGGGTCATCCAGCAACTGCTGTGGATCGGTATAGACCTTCTGCACGTCCAGTTCTGCCGCCAGGCGTGCGGCTTGGCCGGGGGTAGGGTCGGCGATGGCGGCGAGGCACGCGCCGGGGATGTGCCGGGCGGCGGTCAGACCGTGAAAACTGCCCATGCGGCCGGCACCGATGAGGCCCAGGCGGAGGGTCTTGGATGTGCTCATGAATATGACTCCCTTTATTGTTTTTACGACTCGGCGGCAAGAATGGCCTCGTCTGTTCATGCAGGGAGCAAGTGCTGTGCCAATAGTTAACACATTGATATTCAATGGTTTTTATTTGAATCAATGTTCATGTCGATGACATGTCTATACTGACATGTCGAAAATATGAACATGTGGCCGAACCATGGATCAGCAACCCCTAGCATTGAGCGACGAAGACCGCGATTACCTCACCACGCTTGGCCCAGCGTCGTTGAACGACGGGCCGGGCACGGCGCTGGAGGAGGCCTGGCGAGCGTGCTGGCAAGGGCAGGCCGAGCGCCCAGTCGGGATCCGCCGGATGATTTGGGAATCCTGGTTGCGCAGCGTCAGTGCCGGCCTCGATCCGGAAGACGGCGCGTACCGTTTTGTCGCGCCCGCCGACCTGACCGCGACACTGGCTGCCAACCGAGGGCTGATCGCTGCGGCGGCGCAAGTCATGCGCGGTTTGCTCGCCTATAACCCCAGGGGCCATATCAACCTGACCGATGCCGAAGGCACCACGTTGTACTTCTGCGGCCTGGACCTCACCCCCATTGGCAGTCGACTGCTGGAGTCGGTGCAGGGCACCAATTGCACTGGGCTGGCAATCGTCGAAGATCGCTTGGTGTATGTGCTGGCCGAGGAGAATTTCGGCCTTGGCCTGCGCCAGCGCCGCATGCATTGCGCCGCCGCGCCCATTCGCGATGCCCAGGGCCGGACCCTGGGCATGTTGACCTTGACGGCCGAGCCAGGCTGGTTTCATTTCCATACGCTGGGCACCGTCCAGGCCGCGGCCGAGGCTGTCTCCAGGCAGATGACCCTGCAGGCCTTGCTGGAAGAACAACAGACCGTGCTTGAGGTGCTCAACGAGGGCTTGGTGGTATTGGATGAGCGTGGCTGCATCAAGGCCCTCAACCATTACGCCCGGCAGTTGTTTCGCGTCGGCCATGACCTGCTCGGCAATCCGTTCCAGAGCCTGGGGCAGAGCGAATTGACCGATGCGGTCCTGCTCGGGGGCGGTGACGGGGTGCGTGACTTGGACTGCACCTTTGAACTGCACGATCGCAGCCATCTGGCTTGCCTGGTGTCGGTCTGCCCGCTGGCGCAAGGCGGGCGGATCGTTTCGTTGCGCGAGAACCGACGCATCCGGGAAATCACCCGGCGGATCATCGGCACCCAGGCCAGCTATACCTTTGAAACCATCCTGGGCCGCTCGCAGGCGATTCAGGATGCAATGCACTTGGCGCGGATTGCCAGTCGCAGTGATTCGACCACGCTGATCCTCGGCGAGAGCGGCACGGGCAAGGAGCTGTTCGCCCAGGCCATCCATAACGCCAGCGATCGTCGTGGCGGGCCTTTCGTGGCGGTCAATTGCGGCGCGATTCCGCGAGACCTGGTGCAGAGCGAGCTGTTCGGTCATGTCGAAGGCGCTTTCACCGGGTCGGCTCGCGGTGGGTCGGCCGGCAAGTTTGAACTGGCCGATGGCGGGACGATCTTCCTCGACGAAATCGGTGACATGTCCTTCGATGCGCAGGTCAGCCTGCTGCGTGTCTTGCAGGAGGGTGAGGTGACACGGGTGGGTGCGAAAAAATCGCTGCGGGTCAACGTGCGCATCATCGCTGCCACCCACCGCAACCTGAGTCAGGCGGTGGCCGAGGGGGCTTTTCGCGAGGACCTTTACTATCGGCTCAACGTGCTGAACCTGACGGTGCCGCCATTGCGGATGCGTCGCGAGGATGTGCCGTTGCTGGCGCGGCATTTTCTCGCCCGTTGTGCCCGGTCGCTGCGCAAGACGATGCAGGACGTTTCGCCAGCGGCGCTGGATTTGCTGGGCGCCTATCACTGGCCGGGCAATGTCCGTGAGCTGGAAAACGTCATTGAACGGGCGACGAACCTGGCAATGACCGAACTGATCCAGCCGAGTGACCTTGCGTTGGAAATCAGGCAGCGCGGGCGGCCCTCGATCTGGGCAAATGTGCCAGAACCGCGGACGGCGCCGGATCTGGGCACCCATGAAATGAACGCGATCATTGCCGCCCTCAAGGAGACGCGCGGAAACATCCGCCTGGCTGCCCAACGGTTGAACGTGTCGCGCGGTGGCTTGTACAACAAGATGAATCGATTCGGACTCAAGATCGAAACGTTCCGTTCGGGGCTGGATTGACTTGTCATGACCGAGCGAATACCGATTTGAACGGACGGGAAACAGGTGGGGTCTACGCTGTTCAAGGGTCGTGACAGGAACCAGCTAATGCCTCCAATGAGTATCCAGCCTTTGCTCGAAGAATTGCTTCTGGCCCGCGGCCCCGGCGGGCAGGAAGATGAAGTCCGGGAAATATGTCTCAGGGAGCTGGGCAAGCACTGCGATGAGGTCGTTGTCGACGAGGCCGGCAACATCCGGGGACTGATCAAGGCGTCGGATGAGTCTTCGCAAGCACAGCCCATCAAGGTCATGGCTCACCTCGATGAAATTGCCATGATCGTGAAGAAAACAAGGCCCGACGGTAACTTGGAAGTCGTGGCGCTGGGCGGTGCCCAGCCCATCTGTTTTGGCGTTTGTCCGGTCGACATACTCGGCGATAACCAATGCCTGCCCGGCGTACTGTCTTATGGTTCCATGCATAACACCGGTGGTTCCGCCCAAGGGCGGGATGTGCTGTCAGGGGCGGTGCAGTGGAGCGACGTCCATGTCATCACCCGCTGTTCCCAGGAGGAGCTGACCGCCGCCGGTATCCGCCCCGGCGTGCGCGTGGTGCTCAGCCGGCACTGGCGCCAGCCGTTCCAGGTGAAAGACACGGTCGCCGCCCACTTCCTCGATGACCGGGCGCCCCTGGCGGCCGTGATCACCACCGCGCAGCAGCTGAAAAACAAAAGGCACGCGCTCAAGCAAGACGTCTGGTTTGTCTGCACGACGCTTGAGGAAGAGTCCAACGCCGGTGCGCTCTACGCCGCGGCCCGCGTGCCGGGCGACACCACCATCGCGGTCGAGGTGGGCCCGGTACTGGAGGAGTACGGAACGGTGTTATCGGCAGACCCGATTATCAACACCGGGGACCAAAAGGGTTATTACACCCGCTCTGTCGTGGATGCCCTGGTCAAGGCTGCACAGCGCTCGGGCTATCACCCACAAGTTGCGCTCCTGGTCGATTTCGCCTCCGATGCGAGTGCGATCATGAGTGCGGGAGTGGCCGCGCGAGCGGGGTGCATCGCCATTCCAACGGAAAATACCCATGGCTTTGAAATGGTGCTCCATGAAGGCATCGTTGCGTGTGCGGCGACACTCACTGAGTACCTGCTTCATCCTTCGGGGTGAATACCCGCTGTCTGCCAGCGGACAGTTGATCAACAAGGGTGTCGCCTTACAGGCACCTCCGTTGATCGTATGCACATCTAAAGGGCTGTAAATAAACGAATTATCACTTGGCACGAATCGTGTTGATAGAGCAGTGAGAGGCACCGGGAAAGGGTGCCGAGCCTATCGAGCAGGAGTCCCCATGCCACGTGAAATTCGTTTCAATGCTTTCGAGATGAACTGTGTCGGTCACCAGTCGCCCGGTCTCTGGAGGCATCCCAAGGACCGCGCCTGGCAGTACAAGGACCTGGATTATTGGACCGACCTGGCCAAGCTGCTGGAGCGTGGCAAGTTCGACGGTATTTTCATTGCCGATGTGATCGGCATCTACGATGTGCTCGGTGGCAATGGCGATGCTGCCATCCGCCAAGCGACCCAGGTGCCGGTCAACGATCCGCTGGCATTGATCACGCCGATGGCCCTGGTGACCGAACACTTGGGCTTCGGCCTCACGGCCTCGCTGACCTTCGAGCACCCTTACCCCTTCGCCCGCCGCCTGACCACGCTGGATCACCTGACCAAGGGGCGCATCGGTTGGAACATCGTCACCTCTTATCTCGACAGCGGGGCGCGGAACCTCGGGCAGGCGGCGCTCAGCGATCACGATGCGCGCTATGACTACGCCGACGAATACCTGGAGGTGCTCTACAAGTTGTTCGAAGGCAGTTGGGAGGAGGGTGCCGTGCTACGCGACCGTGAGCGCGGCGTTTTCAGCGACCCGAGCAAGGTCCACGAGATCCGTCACCAGGGCAAGCACTTCCAGGTGCCGGGCATCCACCTCTGCGAACCGTCGCCGCAGCGCACGCCGGTGCTCTATCAGGCGGGGGCGTCGAGTCGTGGCAAGGACTTCGCCGCCGGGCATGCCGAATGTGTGTTCGTTGCGGCACCGTCCAAGGTGATCCTGAAGAAGACCGTGGCCGATATACGCCAGCGCGCTGCCGAGGCCGGGCGCGATCCGCGCAAGGTGCTGATTTTCAACCTGCAGACGGTGATCGTCGACGAGACCGACACCAAGGCGCAGGCCAAATGGCGCGAGCTGAAATCCTACAGCAGCTACGAGGGCGCGCTGGCGCTGATCTCCGGCTGGACCGGCATCGACTTCGGTCAGTACCGGCCCGACCAGGTGCTCAAGCACATCCATACCAACGCTATCCAATCGGCCGTGGAAACGTTCTCCACCGCCGATCCGGACAAGCAGTGGACCGTCCAGGAGTTGGCCGATTGGGTCGGCATCGGCGGCTTCGGCCCGTTGATTGTTGGCAGTGCGCAAACCGTGGCCGACGAGCTGCAGGCGTGGGTTGAGGACACCGATGTGGACGGCTTCAACCTGGCCTACGCCCTGGCCCATGAAACCTTCCGCGATGTGGTTGAGCTGCTGGTGCCCGAGTTGCAACAGCGCGGTGCGTACAAGACCCAATATCGTCCCGGCACCCTGCGGGACAAGCTGTTCGGCGATGGCCCGCGGCTGCCCGCCAACCACCCGGGCGCAGGCTTTAGGGACTTGAATCGCCTGGCCCGGCGCTCCCGCCTCCCTGAGCCGGCCTTGGTTGGCGAGGAGTAAGCCGATGAGTGTCTACGAGCTCAATTCGTCGCCGCCCGACAGCGTGACCGACAGCGCCCTGGCAGCCTTGCACCGCTGGGCCAGAGAACGACCGACGCAGATCGCCCTGCGCCATCGGCGCCTCGGCATCTGGAAGGCCTGGCGTTGGATCGATGTGCAGCGCGAGGTCGAGCGTGTCTGCGATGGCTTGCGCCAGCAGGGCTTTGCGCCGGGCGCGCGACTGGCGCTGAGCGGTGCGTTCGAGCCCAGCCTGCTGATCCTGGCGTTGGCCGCGCGCCAATTGGGTGGGCACAACGTGGTGATCGACCGCGACAGCCGTGGTGAGGATCTACAGCGTCAGTTGCGCCTGGCCCGTCCAGCGTTCGCCTTTGTCCAGCGCCGCGAAAACGTGTCGCACTGGTTGCAGTGCGGCTTGGACGAGGCATGGCCACTGCAGCTGTATTCGGCCCAGGCCAACGCGACGAGTCGCGGCCTGTGGCAGGTGCGGTCGCTGTCGGTGCTGTTTGTCACCGAGGCTCCCACAGCTCAGCGCCAGGGCTGGGCCCAGGTCGCCGGGGACCCGGTGGTGTGGGTCGATGAAGGCACCGAATGGCGCGATGGCCTGGCCCACGTGTTCAGCCGCTGGCTGGAGGGCGGCGAAGGCTTGGCGTTTCCGGAAACCCGCGAGTCAGCCAGCCGCGATCGCCGCGAGATCGCCCCAACCGCCTTGCTGTTGTCCGCTACGCGAGTCGAATCGCTGGCGGCGGAAATCGAAGCGCGCCTGCCGCTGGCAGGCAGTTGGCGACGACGCCTGTGCGAATGGACCCTGGATGATCCGCGACGTGGCCTGCGCCGCTGGCTCAAGGCGCGGGTCCGGCACCTGCTCGGCTTCCAGCGGCTGCGCCGGATCGAGGTGCCGAGCGCACACGCGGACCCCGTGCGGCAAGGTTCTGCGCGGTTGCAGCAATACCTGGAGCGAGCGGCATGAGTGCGCTGCTGGAGGTGCGTAACGTGTCGCTGTCGTTCCGGGGTGTGAAAGCGATTTCCAATCTTTCGTTCAGCGTCAAGCTTGGCGAGATCTGCGCACTGATCGGGCCGAACGGCGCGGGCAAGAGTTCGCTGCTGAACATCCTCAACGGGGTCTACCGGGCCGACGCCGGACAGTTGTTCTTCGCCGCCGAACCGTTGCGCCGCCCGCATCCCTTGAAGGCGGCCCGGCTCGGTATTGGCCGGACGTTCCAGAACAATGCGCTGTTCAAGAAAATGAGTGTGGTGGACAACCTGCTCACTGGCCTGTCGCGTTTCCAGCGGACGTTTTTTTTCGAACAGGCCCTGGGTTTGCCACGTGCCCGGCGCGAAGCGCGGGCGTTCGCCGAGCGTGCCGAACAGGTGCTGGAGTTCCTTGAGCTACAGGCCTGGCGCGACGTCGCCGTGGGCAGCCTGGCCTACGGCCTGCAGAAACGCGTGGAGTTGGGCCGGGCATTGATCGCGCAGCCGACCCTGCTGTTGCTCGACGAGCCGATGGCCGGCATGAACGCCGAGGAGAAGCAGGACATGAGCCGCTTCATCGCCGATATCAATCGTGATCTTGGCACCACGGTGATTCTCATCGAGCACGACATCCAAGTGGTCATGGGCTTGTCCAGCCATGTGGTGGTGCTGGACTACGGCCGCAAGGTCGGCGACGGCTCGCCGGCCGAGGTCCAGGCCAATCCCGATGTGATCGCCGCCTACCTGGGGACGCCTCGCCCATGAATTTCTTTTTGGAAACCCTGGTCGGCGGGTTGCTGGCCGGCACCTTGTACTCGCTGGTGGCCATCGGTTTTGTGCTGATCTACAAGGCCAGCGGCGTGTTCAATTTTGCCCAGGGCGCCATGCTGTTGTTCGCCGCGCTGACCTTCGTCAGCTTGCGCGAGCAGGGCCTGTCCTTTGCCCTGGCGCTACTCCTGACAGTGTTGGTGATGATCGTTGGCGCACTGCTGATCGAGCGCCTGGTGTTGCGGCCATTGGTCAACCGCTCGCAGATTACTCTGTTCATGGCCACCCTCGGCCTGTCGTTCATCATCGAGGGCCTGGCCCAGGGGCTGATGGGCGCCCAGGTGCGGGCGCTGGACCTGGGCATCGAGGATGTTCCGCTGTTCGTCGGCGAGATCATGGTCAGCCAGTTCGACCTGATCGCCGCCGGGGTGTCGGCGCTGACGGTGGCGGTGCTGGCCTTGCTGTTCAACAAGACCCGCATCGGTGTGGCCCTGCGCGCCGTGGCCGACGATACCCGGGCGGCGCTGTCGCTGGGCATCAACCTCAACCGCATCTGGCAGATCGTCTGGGCCGTGGCCGGGGTGGTCGGGCTGGTCGCCGGGCTGCTCTGGGGCGCGCGCCAGGGCGTGCAGTTCTCGCTCTCGCTGGTGGTGCTCAAGGCACTGCCGGTGCTGATCATCGGAGGTTTCACCTCGATTGGCGGGGCCATCGTCGGCGGCCTGATCGTCGGTGCCGCCGAGAACCTCGCCGAGGCATACATCGGCCCGCTGATCGGTGGCGGCATCACGCCCTGGTTCGCCTATTTCCTTGCCTTGATCTTCCTCTACATCCGTCCGTCCGGCCTGTTCGGCGACCGGATCATTGAACGGGTATGACGCCATGACTGCTACTGTTCCGCGCCTGACGGCCAGCTTCGACGAAGCGCCCCTGACCCTGGTGCGCCGCCGCTGGCGACCGGGGCTGCTGCTGTTGTTGCTGGTGGCTTTTGTCGGGCTGCCGTGGCTGGGCAACGACTATTGGCTCAACGCGATCCTGATTCCTTTCCTGGTGTTGTCGCTGGCCGGCCTGGGGCTGAACCTGCTGACCGGCTACACCGGCCAGACATCGGTCGGCGCCGCCGGCTTCATGGCGGTGGGCGCGTTCGCCACCTACGGCCTGTTGCTGCGCGTGCCGGGCCTGCCGTTGCCACTGGCGCTGCTCGGCGGTGGGGTGATCGCCGGGTTGGTCGGGCTGCTGTTCGGCATCCCCAGTTCGCGGATCAAGGGTTTCTACCTGATGGTCACCACGCTGGCCGCGCAGTTCTTCCTGGAGTGGGTGTTCGCCAAGTTCCCCTGGTTCTACAACTACGCCTCGTCCGGCACCATCAGCGCGCCACGCCTGGAGCTGTTCGGCCATCACTTGGGCACCCCGGTCGGTCGCTACCTGCTGACCCTCAGTTGCGTGGTGTTGTTGACCTGGGTGGCGGTCAACCTGGTGCGCAGCCAGGTCGGCCGCAACTGGATGGCGATCCGCGACATGGACACCGCGGCGGCGGTGATTGGGATTGCCGTCGAGCGCGACAAGCGCATGGCCTTCGCAGTGAGTTCGTTTTACCTGGGCATCGCCGGCGCGCTCTGGGCGTTTGCGTACCTGGGGACGGCCAGCGCCGGGAGCTTCGATATCAATCGCTCGTTCCAGATTTTATTCATCATCATTATCGGCGGCATGGGCAGCATCGCCGGCAGTTTCATCGGTGCGGCTTTCATCAGCCTTGTGCCGATCCTGCTCAGCCACGCCGGGCAATGGCTGTTCAACGGCAACGTCGACGCCGGGCAACTGCAGAACCTGCAGAAGGTGCTCTTCGGTGGCTTGATCATCTGGTTCCTGATCAAGGAGCCGGAAGGGCTGGCACGCCTGCTCGGCGACCTGCGCGAACGCATCAGGGTCTGGCCGCTGCGGTTCTGAGCCCCGACCCACCCCCCAACGAACCTTGACCCGACCCAGGGAAAGGAGGTTTCCAACCCCCGGCCGTCATGACGCGGCCAGGCATTCAAACCGAGAAAACCATCATGCATGCAACCCTCAAACGTCGTCTCGCCGCCATCGGACTGACGCTTGGCGCCTGTGCGGCGCTGGCACCGGCTGCCCAAGCGGCGACCAACGAGCAGTTCTTCCCCTTGGCTACCTATCGGGTCGGCGCCTATGCCTCCAGCGGTATTCCGGTGTGGGCCGGAATGATCGACTACCTGCGCTACATCAATGACGTGGAAGGTGGGATCAATGGCGTCAAGCTGGTCTGGCAGGAATGCGAGACCGAATGGACGGCGGAGAAGGGCATCGAATGCTACGAGCGCTTCAAGAATGGCCTCGATGGCGCGCCGGTGGCGGTCTATCAACCCAACGGCGCGCCGGCCGCCTATGCCCTCGCGGACAAGGCCGAAGCCGACAAGATCCCCTTGATCACCCTGGGTTATGGCCGTACCGAAGCCACCGATGGCCGGGTGTTTCCCTACAACTTCCCGGCCATGCTGACCTTCTACAGCGAGGCCTCGGCGTTCATCAACTACGTGGCCGAGCGCGAGGGCGGGCTGGACAAGCTCAAGGGCAAGAAAATCGCCACCGTCTACCACGACTCCGCCTATGGCCGGGAGACCCAGGGGCCGCTGGCGTTGCTGGCGCAGAAGTACGGCTTCGAGAACATCCAGATCGCGGTGGCCGACCCGGGTAACGAACAGGCCGGGCAGTGGCGCCAGGTGCGGCAACTCAAGCCGGACTGGGTGTTCCTGCGGACCTGGGGCGTGTCCACGCCGGTGGCGATCAAGACCGCGGCGCGTTTTGGCTATCCGGTGGAGCGCATCGTCGGCGACATCTGGGCCAGTTCCAACGAAGACGTGTTGCCGGCCGGCGAGGCGGGCAAGGGGTACCTGGCGTTGACCCCCTATCCGGGCGGCGCCGACTTCGAGATCCACCAGCGCATTCGGCAGCACATCCTCGACACCGGTAAGAGCGACCTCAAGGATCCGAAGAGTTTTGGCAGCGTCTACTACAACTCCGGCCTGGTGAATGCCGCCATCGCCGTCGAAGCGATCCGCACCGCGCAGCAGCATTTCGGCAATCGTCCGCTCAACGGTGAGGAGGGTCGCTGGGGCCTGGAGCACCTCGACCTCAACGATGCGCGCCTCAAGGAAATCGGTTTTCTTGGATTGATGCAGCCGCTACGCCTGTCCTGCAGCGACCACGAAGGCGGTGGGGCGGCCAAGGTACAGCAATGGGACGGCCAGCAGTGGAACCTGATCACCGATTGGGTCCAGGCCGACCGCGCCACGTTGCGCCCATTGATCGATGCCAAGGCCGCCGAGTACGCAAAAGAGAAAGGCGTGACCGCCCGCGATTGCGCGGCGCAGTAGCCATCTACAGCGACACACAACCGGGCGCGACTGCGCCCGAGGGGGAAGAAACCATGACCTTTGCGGCCCTTGCCGGCACCGAAAACAGCGAGTTGCTGGCGGTGCAAGACATCGAAGTAATCTACGACGGCGCGATCCTCGCCGTAGCCGGGGTTTCCCTGCGGGTCGGCCAAGGCGATATCGTCGCCCTGCTCGGCGCCAACGGGGCGGGCAAGAGCACCACGCTCAAGGCCATTTCCGGGTTGGTCCAGGCTGATCGGGCGCAGGTCAGCCGTGGACGAATTGTCTTTCATGGACAGGACACCGCCGGCGTTGCGGCCAATCTGCTGGCGCGCCAGGGTATCGTCCATGTTCTGGAAGGGCGACATGTGTTCGCCCATTTGACGGTCGAGGATAACTTGCGCAGCGGCGGTTTCCTGCGCAAGCCGACACGCCGTGAATTGGAACAGGATCTGGAGCGCATCTACGCCTGGTTCCCTCGGCTGAAGACCAAACGCAAGACCCAGGCCGGGCTGACCTCGGGCGGCGAGCAGCAGATGCTTGCCATCGGCCGCGCACTGATGGCCCAGCCTCGACTGGTGCTGCTCGACGAGCCCTCGATGGGGTTGGCGCCGATCCTCGTCGAAGAGATTTTCGCCATCGTCGCGCAGCTCAATGCCCAAGAGGGCATGAGCTTTCTGGTGGCCGAGCAGAACATCAATGTCGCCCTGCGCCATGCCAACTACGCCTACATCCTGGAGAACGGCCGGGTGGTGGGCGAGGGCGATGCTACGGAGCTGGCGGCGCGGGAAGACCTCCAGCACTTCTATCTGGGTGGCAAGGCTCGCTGAGGACGATGCGGCGCAACTGTTCGCGGGGCAACAGTCCCTCGACAGTTTGTCGTTCTCGGGGCTTTCAGGTGTATCCGGGTTATTTATCAACTCATTGAATTTAAATAGTTTTTGAGGTTGGTACGGGCTGTGCTTTAGCGCTGGATAAACCCGTTATGCATGGAGTAGCACATGACCGAGTCACCGTCTTTCGATCTGCCTGGGCAGGCCCATCCGGCGCCGCGCAGTCCGGCCCACATCATCCGCAGCGACGCCGAGGCCATTGAAGTGGCGCATCGCCTGGCCGAGGATTTCGCCCGGGAGGCGGCCTTGCGCGACCGCGAGCGGCGGCTGCCCTGGGAGGAACTGGAGCGCTTTTCCGCCAGCGGGTTGTGGGCGATCCGCGTGCCAAAGGCATACGGTGGTGCCGAGGTGTCCTATGCCACCCTCAGCGAAGTGATCGCGATCATTTCCGCGGCCGATCCCTCTCTCGGCCAACTGCCGCAGAACCATTTCGGCGTGCTCAGCAACCTCCGCCTGACCGGCAGCGAGGAGCAGAAGCGCCGTTACTACGCCAAGGTGTTGCAGGGCTATCGTTTCGGCAATGCCTTTTCCGAAGCGCGCAGCCAGTACGTCACCACGTTCCAGACGCAGATCCGCTTCGACGGCGACACGGCGGTACTCGACGGCGAGAAGGCCTACTGCACCGGTGCGTTGTTCGCCCACATCGTGCCGGTGGCCGGCGTGGATGAGGAAGGGCACGTCCATATCGCCCTGGTCCCACGGGATGCGGCGGGCCTGACGGTGATCGACAGTTGGGACGGTTTCGGCCAGCGCATTACCGCCAGTGGCCAGGTGCGCATCGACGGCGTGCGGGTGCCGGCGAGCGACGTGGTGCCGGCCTGGAAAGCCTATGAGCAACCCACCTCCGACGGCCCGATTTCGCAAATCATCCAGGCTGCGGTGGACACCGGCATTGCCCGTGGCGCCTTCGCCGAAACCCTGCGCGTCGCGCGCCAGGCGCGTCCATGGGTGGACAGCGGGTTGCAACACGGTTGGCAGGACCCGCTTGGCCAGGCGCTGATCGGTGAGTTGGCCTGGCGCCTGCAAGCGGCCGAGGCGATTCTGCGGCGCGCGGCGCACGCGGTCGACCGGGCTGTCGCCGAACCCAGCGAGGAGCGAGTGGCAGAAGCCTCGGTGATCGTCGGCCAGGCCAAGGTGCTGTCCACCGAGATTGCCCTGGAGGCTTCCAGCCGTCTGTTGGAGTTGGGCGGCACCCGCAGCGTCTCGGCCAGCCAGGGGCTGGATCGGTTCTGGCGCAATGCGCGGACCCACACCCTGCACGATCCGGTGCGCTGGAAATATCACTTGGTCGGCAATCAACTGCTCAACGGCATCAAGCCGCAACGTCATTCCTGGAACTGAGGTATTGCCCATGTCCAACTTACATTCCCAAGGCCGTAGCGACTTGGCCCATGCCCGTCATGTCGAGGCGGCGCTGCTCGACTTTCTGCGTGCCCAGAGCGCTCGGCATGAAGCCCTGGTGATTGCCGCAGTCGGCGATTTGCGTATCCGCATCGACGCTGCCGATGCCTTGCTGGAATACGCCGACGAGTCCCAGTCGGCCGCCATCGCCTTTCGCCTGGCCGCCGCCGAGGCCGCGCGCCTGGCCGGCCATGCCTACTTCGAACTGGCCGGTCGCAGCCTGCCGCGTCCCTTGCCGGACAGCCCCGAACCGGCCCTGCTGACCCAGCGTCGGCTGCTTGGCGACCATTACCTCAACGGCGCTGCGTTGGCCGATGGGCAAGGTATTGGTTTGGCCGGGTGAACGTCATGTTCGGCAGCGGAGGCAATGCTGTTCGCTTGAGGCTTGAGGCTTGAGGCTTGAGGCTTGAGGCTTGAGGCTTGAGGCTTGAGGCTTGAGGCTTGAGGCTTGAGGCTTGAGCCATGAGTCATGAGTCATGAGCCTTGAGGTACGAGCCATTGTGGCGAGGGAGCTTGCTCCCGCTGGGCTGCGTAGCAGCCCCGATGCGGCCATCGAGGGTGCCAGATTGCTCGGGCCAACTGGCGCCGGGGGGGCGCTTCGCACCCCAGCGGGAGCAAGCTCCCTCGCCACGGGTTCATCTACTGCCTTGAGTGAGCGGCCGCTTTCTCCGGGGCGCCGCGAACGCTGTGTCAGCAAGCGTGCTTGCGATAGCGGTGGTTCAGTCACATCGATGTTGGACTTGCTGGCCTCTTCGCGGGCAAGCCCGCTCCCACAGGTTTTGCGGTGTGCATGAGTTTTGTGTCTGCTGAAAATCCACTGTGGGAGCGAGCTTGCTCGCGATAGCGGGGGTTCTGTCACATAGATGCCGGCATTTGCCCTTGCCCGCGCTGCCTATAAACCTGATGTGCAGTTTGTCGAGGTACAGATCCTGAAATTATTGTCATGTACTAATCTGTTGGCAGGCACGGTAGAAGTAGTCATCTATATAACCAGCAGAGATAGTCGAATGACGAATCATGAAACCGTTGTCGGCAGAGCCAATGAGGCCGACCTGGATGGGATCCTGGCACTTCAAGAAGCGAACCAGATGGCCCGGGGCGGCTTGCTTTCGGCAAACCTGCCAAGGGATCGCGTGGCAGCGATGATGCAGGAAATGCCTCTGATAGTTGCGCGTCGAGATGGCCGTATCACCGGTTTCCTGATGACTACCACGCGGGGAATGAATGCCGACCTACCGATCGTACAAGCGATGTTCGCCGCTTATCATGGGACGCCGGATGCCTATGTCTATGGCCCGATTTGCGTGGGCGAGGAAGAGCGTGGCAAGGGGCTGGCCCAGCGAATGTTCGCGGTTCTGCGGGATTTCGAGCAGAGGCGTGAAGGCGTTCTTTTCATTCGCAAGGATAATGGACCCTCGCTTCGTGCGCATTTGAAAATGGGTATGAAAGAAGTTGCTTGCTTTCCATTCAACGGGTTCGATTTCGCCGTTTACTCATACATCGGCTAGACATGCAAAGCAGCGGATATCCGATCACCTGAGCGGCAGAAAGAGCTCGGTAATGGCTTCGTTCTCAGCGACGTCCGGAAAGAACGTAATGCGCTGGCAATAGAGCGGGAAATCCCCCGGCTCCTCACCGCTGGCCGGCAGCCAATCCCTGTACAGGTACAGCGCGGCAGGCTCAAGGTTATCGGCGCCACCTTCGACCCGCAGCACGGCACAACGCCCGGCAGGGATACTGCCGGCCTTGATCGCTTCGCCGTTTGGCGTGATGGGTTGGTCCGTCCCTGCGCACAGATCCAATCGATAGTTTTGCGGTGCAGTCGCCCGCGGGTCGGTGTGGAAGACATTGAACGTCGGACTGTTCGGCGGGACCAGGCCGACACTGCGCCGCCAGGCAATGAAGCGTTGGATCGTCGTGCCGATCATCGCGGGATCGCCTCGGTGTTCCATGATGGCGACGGGGGTCGCGGGAACGCTACGAATCTGTACATCGCTGGGCTGATAAGTCGTGGGCATGAAACGGTTCCTCGCGTTGTGCAATGGCGTGAAAGTAATGCCCCAATGCTGCCAGTCGGGCGATTTGCGGAAACTCGAGGGTTGTTGCCCCACGCGTTGTCGAAATGCACGGGCAAAGGCATCAGGCGCACCGTAACCGGCACCCATGGCAATTTCTGTGATCGTTTCATGTTCGCGAAACGCCAGTTTGTAGGAGGCGCGTTTCATTCGGGCGAGTTGGACATAGCGGTGCAAGGGCAGGTTGAACGTCGCCATGAACTGCCGGTGAAAATGGTATTTCGAAAAAGCCGCAACGCCGCTCAACGTATCCAGGTCCAGGCAGTCATCAAGGTGCAGGTCGATGTAATCGAGCACCTTCTGCATCCGGAATCGGTAGTGCTTTTGTATGTCGGTCATGGTCTTTCCCTGTAGAGGACACCAGCATGAGGCCAACCAACATAATGCGCTCGACCGATCTTGCTATCTTGAGCTTGAAACCGCCTGCCGCGCTTCGGTACTCACGACCAGCCAGATGCCGACCCCGGACACGGCCATCCCCACCGCCATCTGCCAGGAAAGTGGTTCGTTGAACATCGCCCAGGCCCAGAGCATGGTAATGGGCGGGCTGAGGTACAGGACACTGGCGACGCGGGTGGCGGTCGTGCGGCGCAGGCACAGCCAATAGAGCCCGTAACCGCCCATTGTCGAAATGCCCGCTGTCCACAAGACGCTCAGTGCAAAGCCGGTGCTGGGTAGCGGGGCCAGGCTGCCATGGACGCCCTCTACCAGGGCGAAGGCCAGGCCCGACACGCAACACTGCAGCCACAGGTTGGGCAGCAGGCCCAGCGATTGTTCGGCGGGCAGGTATTTCTGCCACAGGGTCGCGACGGCGAGCGAGAGCATGCCAAGCAGCGGCAGGCCATAGGCCCACAAGGGTGCGTTGCCCCACGCCAATGCGCCTTGGGTCACCAGCATGACGCCGACCAGCCCGATGAGCAGGCCTGCCCAGACTTGCCAGGTCAGCCGTTGCCGGAGTACGCCGGCGGCCAGCAGCGCCAGGCCCAGTGGCAGCAGGTCGGCGACCAGCGCGGCCAGGCCCGCCGGTACACCCAGGGCAATGCCTTGGGTGATACCGCCCAGGTAGCCCGCCATTGCCAAGAGGCCGACGCCGGCGTTTTTCAACAGCGCGACGGGCGAGGTTCGGCGTAGTTGCCCGGCGACGAAGGGCAGCAGGACGAGCATGACCACGACGCATCGCCAGAACACCACCAGCAGTGCCGGCGCGTAATCGATGGAAAAGCGCGCGCCAATAAAGCCGGAGCTCCACGACACCAGCAAAGCCGCTTCGAGCAAGGGCAGTGGGATCAGCCAATGCCAGGCGGGCCGGGGCCGGGACGTGCAGTTCATCGATTTATTCAGGTTCATGACCACAGGCTACGGAACCCGGCTAATCTAATAAATCAAAATGAAATGCATCAGTTATTCACGAAGATTGAATCATGGCAGCCATACTCGATATCGATTTGATACGTACTTTTCATGCGGTGGCGCAGATCGGGAAATTCAGTGGGGCGGCGGAACAACTGCACAAAAGCCCGGCGGCGGTCAGCGTGCATATCCAGCGGTTGGAAGCGGTGGCGGGCGGTCGGTTGCTCAACCGGGACAATCAATCGGTATCCCTCACCGCGTTGGGCAAGCGTTTGCTCGTGGCGACGACGGAGCTGCTCAATACCCATGACCGGGTGCTGGCCGACCTGCACGGCACCCGTCTGGCGGGACGCATCACCTTGGGGGTGCCGGATGAATATGCCGACCATGTTATCCGCGACATCCTCCCGACCTTCGCCGCCGCGTGGCCCAACGTCGTGCTGGAACTCAAGACCGCGCCAAGTTACGCGCTACGTGACCAGGTGCAGCGTGGCAAGCTCCAGGCAGCGGTGGTTACCCAGCCGAAGGGCCAAGCGGGCACAGAAGCGCAAGTGCTGGTGTCCACCACGCCGGTCTGGGTCGGACCAGTCCACGGGACGGCGGCCTCGCTGGAGCCGTTGCCACTGGCGGTGCATGCGGTGCAATGCCCTTATCGGCAAGCGATGGTGGAAACCCTCAGGCAAAGCGGGCGCAGGACGCGCATCGTCCTGGAAAGCCCCTCCAACCAGGCCGTCAAGGCCTGCGTGGAGGCCGGGTTGGCGATCAGCCTGATCGACCGTGGGCGGGTGACGGATGCGATGCGGATCCTTGAAGGCCTGCCGGTGATCGAGGAGCATGAGGTGGTGTTCATGCGAGGCCAGGCCTCACAGGATGATGAAGCCGTGAACCTGCTTGCCCGTGCCATGCAGCAGTCTTTCCGGCTGTAGAACCGGTCTGGGGACTGCTGCGCAGTCCAGCGGGAGCAAGCTCCCTCGCCACGGTGTTGCGCCCGTACTCAAAAATGAAGTCGTACGCGGCTTTTGTGGCGAGGGAGCTTGCTCCCGCTGGGTTGCGCAGCAACCCCAATGACCGGCTCAAGCCGACAGCGGCGGGGTCCGAGGCGGGACCAGGCGCTTGGAGCCGATCGACTCGAACGCCGATGCCAGTCGCAACAGTTTCGAGTCATCATAGGCGCGCCCGGCAAATGTCAGTCCGACGGGCATGCCGATGTCGGCCATGACGCCCATCGGCACGGTGACCGTGGGCACGCCCAGGTGACGGATGGCGAGGTTGCCGTTGGCGACCCAGACCCCATTGCTCCAGGCGATATCGGCAGAGGCCGGATTGATATCCGCGTCCGCCGGCCCGACATCGGCGACGGTCGGGAAGATCACCGCGTCCAGGCCCAGCCGTTCCATCCAGTCTTCCAGGTCGATCCGGCGTGTTTCTTCGAGCCCCCGCAACCCGTCGGGCAATGTCGGGATCTGGTCCCAAGGCGTGATGCCGCGTTGGGCCATCTTCACGTACTCATCCATGCCGGCGGCCAGGTCGTCCTCGCGGTTGGGCAGGGTGCCCGGGTCGTGGGGGAAGATCTTCGGTCCGTCGACATCGGCCAGGCGATTCAACTGCGGATCACCGTTGGCCCGCAGGAAATCATCGAATGCCCAGGCCGACAGGTCCCACAATTCATGGTGCAGGAATTCCTTGGAAACCAGGCCACGGGTGAACACCGTCGGCGCGCCGGGACGATCGCCCTCGCAATTGGACACCAGTGGGAAATCCACCTCGACCACTTCGGCGCCACAGGCCTCCAGGGCCTTGCGGGCTTGCTCCCAAAGGTCGATCACCGAGGCGCGGGTGATGATGCGCTGCCCCGTCGGGCCGCCGATGCCGGGGGCTTCGGCCGTGCCGGCTTCAGGGTCGGCGTTGATGTACATCCGTGGCACGCCGAACCGAACGCCGGCCAGCGCCCCGGGTTTGCTGGCAAGGCTCGGATACGAGGCGGGGCGAATCGAGTCGACGCGCGGAATCGGCACCCAGGGTTGCAGGCGCCACAGGTCGCCACGGGTGTCCGGGTCCTCGGCCACCACCACGTCCAGCACTTCGAGCAGGTCGGCCATGGTCCTGGCGAAGGGCACGACGACGTCCATGGTTGGCGTCAACGGCCAGTTGCCCCGCACCGAAATCACCCCACGGGACGGCGTGTAGGCGCACAGGCCATTGTTCGACGCCGGGCCGCGCCCGCTCGACCAGGTTTCTTCAGCCAGGCCGAATGCCGCGAAACTGGCGGCAGTTGCGGTGCCCGCACCGTTCGAGGAGCCGGAGGCAAAAGGCGCGGTGAGGTAGTCGCCGTTGTACGGGCTTTCCGCCCGGCCATACACCCCGCGCTGCATCCCGCCGTTGGCCATGGGCGGCATGTTGGTCTTGCCCAGGCAGATGGCCCCGGCGGCGCGCAGCCGTTCGATGGTGAACGCATCGCGATAAGCCACCAAGTCCTTGAACGCCGGGCTTCCGGACGCGGCGGTGAGGCCCTTGACCAGATAACTGTCCTTGGCCGTATAGGGAATGCCGTCGAGTGGACCGAGGGTCTGGCCGTTGGTCCGGCGGGCATCGGAGGCCTGCGCTTCCTTCAGCGCATCCGGGTTGCGCACCACCACCGCGTTGAGGGCGGTGGGCGTGTCGGGGCCGTCGTAGGCATCGATCCTGGCGAGGTAGGCCTGGACAAGCGCTACCGCCGTGGTCTGGCCCGATTCCAGCGCGGCGCGCAGTTGGGCAATGGAAACTTCGGTGATGTCGATCATGCAGTTACCGCCGCGGCAGAAGGATGACGGGGGTGCGGTCCATTGACGTTGGGGCCTGGCACTTCAGGTCATCTCAAGGTGGATATTTATCGGGTTTTGACTACTGTACTACGGAAGATCGAACAAGGGCAGCCCAGGTTTGACGGGATTTTTCTCGAACGTGCCAAAATTTCTCCTCCGTCAGACCTCGTTAAGAAACGGCTTCGGCAGGCGTGATGACTCGCGATTCCCAAGCCGCTGGCGCCGACGATGCGGTCACGTCCGTCGATTGGCGTGACGACGCAGGCAGTTTGGATCACTCAGCCGTTGCTGGACACCCCATGCCGGGTATCCTGAAAGGGTGACTGTGCGGACGACATGTCTGTTTTTGCAAGGAGACCCGACTATGAATCCCCTGTCTTTTGCATCGCCGCCTTATGCCGATCGAGCCGCGGCCGGCCAACGCTTGATAGAACCCTTGGCCCAGTACCGTGGACAGAGCAATGCGATCGTCCTGGCGTTGCCCCGGGGCGGCGTGCCCGTCGCCTGGGCGGTGGCCGACGCCCTGGGGCTGCCCCTCGACCTGATACTGGTGCGCAAGCTCGGTGTGCCGTCTCATCCGGAAGTGGCGATGGGCGCGATTGCCAGCGGCGCCATCCAGATTCGCAACGACGATGCGTTGCGTGCCCATCACGTCGACCAGGCTGCCTTCGATGCGGTGCTCCAGCGGGAAAGGCAGGAGCTGGCGCGCCGTGAAGCGCTTTATCGCGGCAGCCGCCCACCTGTCGACCTGAAACAGCAGGTGGTCCTGCTTGTGGATGATGGCCTGGCCACCGGTGCGTCAATGATGGCAGCGGTCCGTGCGGTACGCCTGCAAAACCCTCTTGCCATCGTGGTTGCCGTTCCAGTGGCGCCGGTCGAAACCGCCGAAGCCTTGCGCAGTGAGGTCGATGAGTTTGTGTGTCCGTTGATGCCCGAGTGGATGCGCTCGGTCGGCGATTGGTACGAAGACTTCAGCCAGACCCCGGACGAAACAGTGGTCGCGCTATTGGACAGGGCCTGGAGCAGGCCTCGTTCATAACCGCTGCGCGAGCTTTTCGATTTAATGCCATGGCTGACGTACGGCACAGGCGCCGTTGTCCTTGAAGAGTTTCCTGAACTCGCGCGCTCAATAGCGATCTAGAATCCATTGAGACCCTGAGCGTTGCAGCCAGGGGGTTTGAGGATGACTGATGTCGAACATTGAAGAGCTCCCCTTGGAAGCCTGTACGCCAAGTGAATATGAAAGCCTGATCGCGATGGGGACGAATGCGCTGGATGCCATTCCCGGTGCGGTGTACCTCTGCGATCGCCAGGGGTGGCTCGTGCGGTATAACAGCGAGGCGGCCGAGCTGTGGGGAAGGGCGCCGGCGCTTGGAGAGAACGGCGACCGCTTCTGCGGCGCCCATCGATTGTTCCTGGCCGACGGAACGCCGCTGGCATTCGAGCACAGTCCGACGGCCTCGGCGCTCGATACCGGCATTGCGCCGCGCAATCAGGAAGTGATCATCCAACGTCCGGATGGCTCGCGGTTCGTGGCGCTTATGAACATCCGCGCCCTCAGGGATCGGCGGGGCGTCATTCAAGGGGTGATCAATTGCTTCCAGGACGTTTCGGCGCACCACGCCATGGCCGAAGAGCTTCGGCGCAAGAGTGCCGACCTGGAAGACTTTTTCGAAAACAGCGCGGTAGGCCTGCATATCGTCAGTGGCGAGGGCATCATCCTGCGCGCCAACAAGGCGGAGCTGGCGCTGCTGGGCTATCCGGCGCAAGAATACATCGGTCGCCACATCACCGAATTTCATGTCGACGAGCCGGTTATTGGCGACATTCTCACCAAGCTGGGCAGTGGCGATCGCCTGGAGAGCTATCCGGCGCGCCTGAGGGCCAAGGACGGCTCGATCAAGCATGTCACGATCACCTCGAACGGCCGGTTCGAGAACGGAAAACTCTTCAACACCCGCTGCTTCACCATCGACAGGAGCAGCGTCCATGCGGCCGAGGCGGCGCGCCAGGACAGCGATGACCGGCTTTCGGCGACCTACGAAGCGGCGACCATCGGTATTGCCGAGGCCGGCATCGACGGCCGCTTGCTCCGGGTGAACGATGCCCTGTGCAACATGCTGGGCCGCTCGCGGGACGAACTCCTGGCGATGACCTTCCTGGATTACACCCACCCGGACTGCATCGCGCAGGATGCCGGGTTGTACGCCCGCCAAGTGGCCGGTGAATTGGATAATTACGTGCTGCGCAAGCGCGCGGTGAAACCCGATGGCGAGGTGGTTTACCTCGACATCCACAGCTCGTCGGTGAGGGACGCCAACGGGACGTTTCGGTATGGCGTGCGGGTGCTGCAGGACGTCACCCTGGCGCGGCGCATGGAAAACCAGGTCCGCGAAAGCGAACGGCACATGCGCAATCTCCTCGAAGCGTTGCCGGCCGCGGTGTACACCACTGATGCCGAGGGGCGTATCACGTTCTTCAACCGCGCCGCTATCGAGTTGTCGGGGCGCACGCCGCAGTTGGGCGAGATGTGGTGCGTGACTTGGAAGCTGTTCAATACCGACGGAACCGCGCTGCCCCACGATCAATGCCCGATGGCGGTGGCGCTGAAGGAAAACCGGCCGATACGCGGCGTCGAGGCGATTGCGGAGCGGCCCGATGGCAGCCGTGTACCGTTCACACCGTTTCCCACGCCTCTGCATGATGCCGATGGAAACCTGGTGGGCGCCATCAACATGCTGGTGGACATTTCCGAGCGAAAGCAGGCGGAAAACCGGCAGAAGACATTGATCGATGAGCTCAATCACCGGGTCAAGAACACCCTGGCCACGGTGCAATCCCTGGCGGCCCAGACCGCGCGCAATGCCGAGGATGCGAAGGACGGCTACCGGCGTTTCGAGGCAAGGCTGTTGGCCTTGTCGCGAGCACACGATCTCTTGACCAAACGGCATTGGGGCCAGACGCCCCTCGACACCCTGGCCCATGAAGTGCTGATGCCTGTCTTCGGGCTTGAGCCTGGCCGTGTGGTGATCAAGGGGGCTGGTGTGGACGTCGGCACCCGCGTGGCGCTCAACCTGACGATGACCCTCAATGAATTGGCGATCAACGCGCTTAAATACGGGGCCATGTCGGTCGAGACGGGCACGCTCGCCGTCACCTGGCAGTTGCAAGCCCAAGGGGACGGAACGCTGTTGACCCTTGACTGGCAAGAGCGAGGAGGGCCAGCGGTAGCCCCGCCGGAACGGGAAGGGCTGGGGTCGCGCCTGATGAAGCGTTGCATCGAGCGCGACTTGGGTGGCACCTTTGAGCTCACCTTTGCTCCACAGGGCGTTTGCTGTCGCTTTTCGTTCCTGATTGGGGTGGCTGGGGCATGACCCCATTGGCTGGAAACAGGGTGCTGGTCGTCGAGGACGAAGGCGCCATTGCCCTATTGATCGAAGAGATGCTGGAGGAATTCGAATGCGAGGTCGTGGCGTCTGTCGCCCGGCTCGCCAAGGCCTGTGAAATCGCCCGCTCGGTGGAGGTTGACCTGGCGATCCTGGACGTCAATCTGGCTGGCGAGCGCGTGTTCCCGGTGGCCGACATTCTTCGTGGTCGCCACATTCCCTTCCTGTTCAGCACCGGCTACGGCGCGAGCGGGCTGCCGGCCGAATACGCCGGATGCCCGGTGCTGCACAAGCCGTTTTCGCAAAATGAATTGCAGCAGAAAATGGCCGTAACGCTGAAGCAAGCCCGCGCAGGCGGCGTAACATCCAGCACTGATGCCAACTGATCCACCGCTATCGCGAGCAAGCTCGCTCCCACACTGGCCGGCGGTGGACCGTGACTGAGTGGCCGCCACAAATCCCCTGTGGGAGCGAGCTTGCTCGCGATAGCGATGGCACAGGCAAAAGCATCGCCAACTGACCCACCGCCATCGCCAGCAAGCCCAACCCTTGGCTTTCAAGCAGACCTCTACGAGACGTCGCCGCTGGACTGTGCTAAATCTCTTACCGGCAACCCACCGCCCTAACCATTCAAGGAGTGAACATGAGTCTCCACGGTCATTACGATCCAAAGAACATCTTTGCGCTGATCCTTCGCGGCGATGCGCCGTGCTACAAGATTTACGAAGACGCCGATGTGCTGGCCTTCCTGGATCTCTTTCCGCAA
Source organism: Pseudomonas sp. Z1-12 (assembly GCF_051132015.1). NCBI lineage: Bacteria > Pseudomonadati > Pseudomonadota > Gammaproteobacteria > Pseudomonadales > Pseudomonadaceae > Pseudomonas > Pseudomonas sp. Z1-12. Next base: position 3,822,290 of record NZ_CP071647.1, on the reverse strand, counting down.
TCGCGCGGTCATGTCCTGGTCATCCCCAAGAATTCCCAGGCGCGCAACATCCTCGAAGTCGAGCCCACAGTCCTCGGCGCAATGATGTCGACCGTGCAGCGCCTGACGCGGATCATCGTGGACGAGCTGCAGCCGGACGGCGTCCAGATCGCGCAGTTCAACGGCGCGGTGGCGGGGCAGACGGTCTACCACATTCACATGCACATCATCCCTCGCTGGGAAGGTGAGGAAGCGGGTGCGCATGGCCGGGGCAAGGCCGATCCCGAGGAACTGGAAAAACTCCAGGCTCGCCTGGTCGCGCGCATTGGCTCAGAGGCCTGACGCTGGAAAAAACCACTTCGCACGCGCTGCCGAGTTGAAGGTTTGATTTAGGGCCCGCGCAGCGCTAATCAGTGGCCGTTCGGGCAGGCGCGCAGCGATACATTCAGCATCGATGCACGCAGGCCCGCCGCCATCGCGAGCAAGCTCGCTCCCACAGGGGATGTCGGGTTGATGGAAAATGGCGGCTGTCCCGGGTCCAAGTGTGGGAGCGAGCCTGCTCGCGATGGCGACAGTACATCCAACAACAATGCACACAGACCCACCGCTTTCGCGAACAAGGTTGTGCACCCCAGCACAAACCCCACCAACAATTCCCTACCCAATCCCTTGCCAACCGCTACCATTGCACGCTGACCTCCCGACACCCCGGACATTCACCTTCATGAAATTGCGCCTGCTGACCGCTGCCTTGTTTTTCACTTGCACCCTGGTTCACGCCGCTGAATCGAAACCCGTTCCGAAAGCCCTTGAACAACAGATCGGGCATCTGGTCGCGCTCATCAAGGACAGCTACGCCACCGGCTATCCCGAAGCGACACTGGTGCAGACCCTGGACACCGGCGAGGACAGCCAGGTCACCCTTGCGGTTTTCACCATCGAGGGTTTCGGCATGGGCAACAACTACAGCCAATACCTGGCCGCCTTCACGCCCGAAGAGAACGAAGAGGGTGTGCCGCACTACAGCCTGTTGGACGTGATGCGCATCGGTGGCGACAGCTGGCGGGCCATCGACAACCTCGATGCCAAGTTGGTCAGCGACCCGACGGGTGAACAGACCCTGATCGACATCCCCGTGATGGAGAATACCGACGAGGATGCGCCGAATTTCCCAAGCCGAGCCGCCGTGATTCACCTGTCCCTGGACGGGGCACAGGCAGTGCGATTGGTTGAGATCAAGTAAAGCGGTACGCCTGATCGGATTTATGCGATTGCGATAGGCGTTGTGACCTCTCTGGAAAGGGCGTTAGCGCTGGACAAACGTTGCAACCTGTTTCGGTGGTGGAACGGTTAAACGAGTTTGTAGGAATCGACGGAGCGAATATTGCCCATTGACTTGCAGGACATTTCCTAGAAAATTCCAGTCCCTTGCGCCTGCTGATTTCGGTGCCTAGTCTTTGTCCACCGCTACCAATTAGCGGTCGGGTTTAGCAGCTCGGAATCACGTTAGGCGCACGGCAACTGCCTTCAGTGCGGGCATTTTTATTGCTCGAATTCTTATGGCGGCTGTGTGCAGGGCATCCTCGGGTGCGCCGGTTTCCTAACGTACCGGTCTGCTAACCTGCGCACGGCTGCCACCCACTCGTTTAGCAGCGAACGTGGCGGCTCCCATAACGTTAGGAGCATTCCATGGACAAACTCATCCCAGACCCACCCGTTCCACCGCTGCACCTGGACATCGCGGCCGACGCCAACGCCGAACGTGTCATCGATTCCTATCTGAACCCCAAACCCGCCCAGCCTGACAAGAAGCCACCTCCGGACCTACTATTCACCGTCGTGGAGGGCGTCGATGCTGAAAGCCTGTTGGCCAACCTCAGCGAAACGTTAGCCTCCGCCAATGCCATGGCCAATGATTTGGCGTTCGATCTGGAGGATTCTCGACGGCATGTTGCACTAGGGCTGCAACAATTGATTGAACTGGGTCTGCTATTGGCAAACCGGGCGCTGGATGTCATCGACCCTAGGTAAACGTACGGTGGAATAGATTCCATTTTTAGCAAGATAGATCGGGTCGGAAGCGAAGGGCTGCTTCCGACCCGAAGCTGCCTTTGCGCCCAAACGAAGAGCCGAAAAAGCTTAACCCCGTCCGGTCAGATTACGGGCCACCTACGAGCCACGGATTGGGTTCGTCAAAGCGAGCCGGTGTCGGCATTTTTCCAGCGAAGAAACCCTCAAACACCATGTGGAATCTCTCGCGGAAATCGTAGATCTGCTTTCTTTTCAGGTTTCGGATCTTGAAGCGATCCTTCCGATCAAAGTGGCATCCGAATAGCAGAGAACTGTAGCTGAATATCTCGAACACCCTATGTGAGAGTGCCTGACTGAAGCTTGTCTCTGTTGCGATTTGATAGAGTGCCCACTCCAGCAGCCAGTATGCTTCACGATCCCAGAGTCCCGCTTCGTGTAATCGTCCGATGAACGAGGCGTCTTCGTATGCTTCGCCCCCAACGAAATTTCTTGCGATCACAGCGTGCGGATCCATGTTAAGAGTTTCCATATCGGATAAGGTCGACAGCGTACCGAGGTGCCCGCTCTCGGACAATCTACAGCGCAACTTCCGCGCCCTACACAGCGGAGCGGTTGGCTAGCCTTTCACCCATGGAGCCCAGGAAATGCAGGTTTTTGAAATTTTACCGCTTGAGGCTATTGGTCCTGTTCGTCTTGGCGCAGCACGCGCTACAGCGAGGCAAAAGATGGCTGCCATCGGATTCCCTCTCGAGCATTCCCAGGACCGCATCGATTATTTTTGCGAATCCTGCGTGCAGGTTTCCCACGGGCCGAACGATGAAGTCAGCTTCATTGGTGTCTGCGGAAACCCGAACGTCACGTTCATGTTCAAGGGAGTCGATGTCTTTGCGCACTCTGCCACACATGTGTTTTCAGTGATGGCTGCTTCGGACAATTCCGGCCAGCACGAATTCTCATCCTATGAATACCTGTTTCCAAACCAAATCCTGACGCTATGGGATGCGGATGAACAATATGACCGCCAAGGAGGAGAAAGCCGTGAAGTCTGGGGTCAGGTCGGCATCGGAACCAGCGCTTACATGGCGGCCATTCGCGCCATCAAGACAGGCATGTGAATGGATCCCGATTGAATGAGAGATGTTTTACAGGGCCATCTTCGAGCAAAACGCGACCCGTTGGGAACGACAGCTTTCGGCCAAGAACGGACGTTTAGAGCAGAGAAATAAATCTGTTCTCTTTTCCGTTCTCTTTTCCCAATGGACATCACCGCGGCGTACGCAGGGCTATCGCGTGGTGCGCGCAGCGCTGTCTACAAAGGCACCTGAGCACTTGGCGCCGCGCAATGAGGCGAAGCATGGACTTCGCGTACGCTAACGTTATGCCTGAATCAATGCATTAAAGAACCACTCGTAGGGTGCCCGTGGGTTGTATTGGGGAAAATACACAACTATCACGGTTAAAGTTACAAGCACCAGCACCACCAACAGCGCGGTAAGTAGCTTTACCGACGTCGAAAGAGGTGGGTTGGGCGGGCCGTATTTATTAATCGCTTTACGCCCCGGAAGCATGAAGAGCGGAAGCGTTATCACAAAGCCGATAACAGGGACTACGCTGAGAATTCCCCATATCGGACTCCAGCCTAGATCACGTGCCCTGCGTACCAGTAGAGACACGTTGAGCAGCATGGCAGGAACGATAACGGTGACACCGACTATCAGCAAAACCACCAGTTGATGGCGCAACCCCACCATAAAGAACGTTAGCAAAATGCACGGAAGAACCAGCACCAAGGGCACATGAATCAGCCAGAAGCGCGCCAGAGAAATACGCCCGGAAAAATCCAAAATCTTGGGGTTTGAAAACGTGACAACCTCGTCGTCAATCAGTTGGGCGTCGCCCGGCTGGTATGGGTTTTCGATTTCGCTGCTGATGCTGCCGAAAACGGGTTCTATCCGGGCCATTTAGTGCTATTCCCTTATGTATGATGGTGCTATTCACGTCACAACGTTTACGCCTCATATCTAATCGAAGGCCGGCATCAAACTCAAGAGAAAAGACGCTATCGTGTAAGGGGGGCTGTATGCACCACAGCATGTGTGGGTCTGTCGCAGGGTGCGCGCAGTGCACCTTATGAAGCTGCTAGTAAGAAGGCGGGTCATGTTCCTACTCTGAACGATGGCTTCTGGGCCGAAAGCTGCCCGTTGTGAACGACAGCTGACGACCCAAAGCACCCACCCGCAAATCACCCCAGGCCATCCACCCTCACACCTGATCCATCGCCTCGCTCACCCACCGATCCTCCCCCAGAAACCCGCCACTCTGGTGGTGCCACAGCCGCGCATAGATGCCGTTCTTGGCGAGTAATTGTGCGTGGGTACCCTGTTCAATGATCCGCCCGTCATCCATGACAATCAGCCGATCCATCGCCGCAATCGTCGACAGCCGATGAGCAATGGCGATGACCGTTTTACCCTGCATCATTTCATCGAGGCTTTCCTGGATGGCCACTTCGACTTCCGAGTCCAGCGCGCTGGTCGCCTCGTCAAGGAGCAGGATTGGCGCGTTCTTGAGCATCACTCGGGCAATCGCGATGCGCTGGCGCTGGCCGCCCGACAGCTTGATGCCGCGCTCGCCCACCAAGGTGTCGTAGCCGGAGTGACCTTGGCGGTCGCTCAGTTGGCTGATGAACTCATCGGCCTGGGCATTGGCCGCCGCACGGCGGATTTGTGCGTCAGTTGCATCGGGTCGGCCGTAGGCGATGTTGTCACGAATGGAGCGGTGCAGCAGGGACGTATCCTGGGTGACCATGCCGATGGCGCTGCGCAGGCTGTCTTGCGTCACGCGGGATATGTCTTGCCCGTCGATACGGATCTGCCCGCTGTCGACATCATAAAAGCGCAGCAGCAAGTTGATGAGCGTGGATTTGCCGGCGCCGGAGCGGCCCACCAGGCCGATTTTCTCGCCCGGGCGGATGTCCAGGCTCAGGCCATCGAGCACCTGGCGTTCACCGTTGTAGTTGAAGCTCACGTTGTCGAAGGTGACTGCGCCGCCGGAGGTCACCAGCACCCCCGCGTCCGGCGCGTCCTGCACCTTGGGGCCGCGAGTCAGGGTTGCCATGCCATCCTGCACGGTGCCGATGCTCTCGAACAGCGAGGTCATTTGCCACATGATCCAGTGCGACATGCCATTGATGCGCAACGCCATGGCGGTGATCGCCGCCACCGCGCCGGCGCCGACGTCGCCCTGGTGCCACAACCAAAGCGCATAGCCACCAGCGGCCATGATCAACCCCACCACTAGCGCTTGGTTGACGATCTCGAACTGGCTGACCAGGCGCATCTGGCGAAAGCCGGTCTGCTTGAAATCCTCCATGGCCGCGCGCGCGAAGTGCGCTTCGCGGTTGGAATGGGAGAACAGTTTCACGGTGGTGATGTTGGTGTAGGCGTCCGAGATCCGTCCGGTCATTGACGAGCGGGCATTGGCCTGTTCCTGTCCGACTTTGCCCAAGCGGGGCACGAAGTAGAGCATGGCCAGCCCGAACAGCACGATCCAGGCCACGAACGGCAGCATCAGTTTCAGGGCGAAGCCGCCGGCCAAGGCGATGATCGCGATGAAATACACGCCGATTCCCGGGGCGATCTCGATCAGGGTGAACAGTACGTCGCGCACGGCCAGGGCCGTCTGCATCACCTTGGTGGTGACCCGGCCGGAAAATTCATCGGAAAAAAACGAAAGGCTTTGCCGCAGCATCAGGCGGTGGAAGTCCCAACGCAGCCGCAACGGCAGATTGATCGCCAATATCTGGTGCTGCACCATCGTACGCAGCGCCACCAGCCCGACGCTCGCCACCATGACGATACCCATGCCCCACAGCACGCGACTTTCCTGCGCTGCCGCGTCACCCCCGGCTTGCCAGGTCGAGAGCAGATCCACCACCTGGCCGAGGAACGAAAACAGCCAGGCTTCGTAGATCGACACGCCGGCGCTGAGCAGCGCAAACGCCAGGATGTAACCGCGGGCGCCCCGGGTGCAGGCCCAAAGGAACCGAGCCAGGCCGTTCGGTGGCGGGGGGACTTCGTCGGGTGGGAAGGGGTCGAGTCTTTGTTCAAATACGCGAAGCATGGTGGTCTCCGAAACGATCAATGACGGAGATTCTGCCATTTAAAGACTGCTTTGAGGGTTATGTGAAGTGGTGGGTATGGCTCTCTTGGCATGTCGCCCAGGATGTTGGGGCAGGGAGGAGGCTAAACAGCGTATTGACATATCGAAAAATCTCGATATTCTCGATGGCATGGAATTGATCGAAATATTCAAAGCGCTCTCGAACCCTACACGCCTGCAAATCTTGAAAGGCTTGAAGGATCCCGCAAAGAACTTCCCTCCGCAGGATGAAGGTGACGTTCTCACGGTGGGAGTCTGCGTCAGCAGTATTCAAGAAGGTATCGGACTGTCGCAGTCAACGGTGTCTGGTTACCTTGCGACGCTGCAACGAGTGGGCTTGGTCGAAGTCCGGCGTATCGGTCAGTGGACCTACTACAAGCGCAATGAAGCAACCATCAGCGCGCTTGCCGAGGTCATAGGGAAAGAACTGTAGTTTTTTTTACCGTAATATATCGAGATATCTCGATATTCCTTTTTATAGATGTGAGGAATTACGATGAAAGCAATGGTACTTAAATCATTCGGCGGCTCGGGATCGTTCGAACTGCGCGATGTGCCCAAGCCTGTACCGCACGCCGGACAAGTCTTGGTCCGAGTGCACGCAACCTCTATCAATCCGTTGGATTACCAGGTTCGTCGTGGCGACTATCCCGACTTGGTGCAACTGCCGGCCATTACCGGACACGATGTATCGGGCGTTGTCGAAGAGGTTGGGCCGGGAGTGACCACCTTCGCTCCAGGGGACGAAGTCTGGTACACCCCGCAAATATTTGACGGGCCAGGCAGTTATGCCGAGTACCACGTTGCCGCCGAAAGCATCATCGGGAAGAAGCCAGCCTCGCTGAGCCATCTCGAGGCGGCAAGCCTGAGCCTGGTTGGCGGGACGGTGTGGGAAGCATTGATCGTGCGTGCGGCGCTCAGAGTGGGGGAAAGCATTCTGATCCACGGCGGCGCGGGGGGCGTCGGGCATGTGGCGATCCAGGTGGCCAAAGCCATGGGGGCAAGGGTGTTCACGACCGTGCGTGAGGCAAACGCCGGGTTCGTCCGAAGCCTGGGAGCCGATGTGGTCATCGACTATGAAAAGGAGGACTACGTCGACGCCATCATGGGGGAAACGGGTGGTCGCGGAGTGGATGTGGTGTTCGACACCATCGGCGGCAATACCTTGTCGCGCAGCCCCGACGCGCTGGCACAGCTTGGCCGCGTTGTCTCGATCGTGGACATTGCGCAGCCACAAAATCTTGTCCAGGCCTGGGGCAAGAATGTGAGTTACCACTTCGTTTTCACCAGGCAGAACCGCGGCAAGCTCGATGACTTGAGCGCATTGGTCGCGCGAGGTCAGCTACGGCCACACGTTGGCGCCGTCTATTCGCTTGCCGATATTGGGCTGGCCCATGCCCGGCTGGAGAGCCCCAACAACGGTGTTCAAGGAAAAATCGCGATAGCGGTCGAGCCTTCGCTGATCCCGTAATTGCGTACGTTTAACCGTTCAAGCCATTTTCGAGGAATACCATGATTTATGAGATCGCTCTGCTCCCTGTCCACAAAGAACGCATTGAAACGTTCAGGCGTGCATTTGCCGAGGTCGCTCCTTTGCTCACCCGGGCAAAGGGTTACGGTGGTCACTTGCTGGCGCAAGGGATCGAGACCCCCGAGCAATTCAACCTGATCGTGCGATGGCAATCACTTGACGATCACACGCCGGGTTTCGAAGCGAGTGAAGACCATCGGATGTTCATGATGGGTCTAGAGGAATATTTTTCGGAGGAGCCGAGGGTCTACCACATCGAGGGGGCCGCTTCCTGTTCACCGTTTCTGACCGAGCAGTGGCGGAATTGACCACCCTCAGGGATTGGAACGCATCCGGCCCTGGATCGCCGTGCGCAGACAACCCCAGGCGATGAATCCGAGGATCAACACCTCGGCCATGCCCACCAGCATGTGGAATGAAAAGGTCAGCGGTTGTTCGGCCCAGTAGAAGGTTGTCATGCCGGTTCGACCGCCGCCGACGCGCAGCCGCCCGCTAAATAGCGCAGGGACCCACGTGATGACGTGACTCAGCTCCAGGACGGCCAGGAAAACACCCAGTAGAAGGAGCAGGGCGCGTGCGGGCGTGCCGAGTTTTTCAGTGGGCTCATGGGCAGGCGTGAGTTCCTGGGTTCTGCGCTGCCTGGCTTCCCTCACCGCCTTGCCGCTGGTTGGGGCTGGAGCGGGTCTGTAGGCTGGCTTCACAGCCGCCGTCGAACCCGCGACGACTTCAGTAGGCACTGCCACGTTCAGGTAGTCGGCCAGTTCACGCAGCCACACGTCGGTGGGTTTACTGCCCGGCACTACCGGAACGTTATCGGTGGTCAGGCGGTGCTCGGTGCCATCGCGCATTACCAGCCACAATTGGGTGTAGGCGGGCTCGGCCTCTTGGCGGCGGCGAAGTTCGAGGCATTTGGGGGTGTCGATTCTAAAGACCGAATGCACACGCTCGCGGCGTCCAAAAAAGTTCCGGGTGCGGCGCTTGCCTTCACCCTCGCGTCGCGATAACAGCAAGGTCTCGCGGACACCGGTGTATACCATCAAGAGGAGGCCGAGGGCAGGGATCAACAGCAGTCCCAGCACAATCAGCAGTGAGAACAGTGGATCGACGTCAGTCTGAGGGGGGCCTCCGTCCGCGACCACAAACACGGCGAACGCTACCGGCGCAATGAAGGCAAGCGCGCCTGTCAGCAGCACGAATGCGCTTTGTACGAGGTTACGCGAGTGGATATGCAGATCATCCTGCGCGGTGCGCTCGAATCGATGTCCGAACAACATGCAGACCTCCTGGTGCGCCGCCTTTGGATCGATCAAGGGATCGTGACAAGCGGTGGCACGCCGCAGGCCTGGATCGTGTAACTACGCCGCGCAGAATACCTCATGCCCAGACGTACCCGCTGACTTCAATGCGTGGCGGGAACGTTCTGTTTTGGCATGAAAAATCGAGCAAACAGCTCGGATTGGGACTTGATATTCAGTTTTGCGTAAATATTGCGGCGGTGAACCTTAATGGTTTCCGCCGAGAGGGAAAGCTTTCCGGCTATTTCTTTGTTGGAAAAGCCGCTGAGTAATAAGCGGAGGACATCACTTTCGCGTGCTGTTATCTGCGTGCCCAGCTGGTTGACCGTTTCTGGCCATAGAGGCGGCTCAGCCAGTGTTTTCTCTACGTCAATTTCAAACCCCATGCGCTGATGCATCAATGCGGTCACCCACGGTTTGATAATGTCGAGCAAGGTTATTTGTTCTTGGCTGAAACGGGCTTTGCTGCCAATAGATAGGCACAACGTTCTGTCGGGGTCGAGCTGGACATTGTATTGTGCTTCGTCCATGGAAATGTATTGGGCGAAATACTTGTGGTAATACTCGGTTTCAAGAAAGTATTCCGGTGCAATATCCAATAAGTGGAAGAAACCGCTCTGTGGGTTTTCCCGATTGGCTATATAAAACGGATCCAGCAAATAAAGACCTTTCACGTAGCGATGAATGAATGCGTCAACTTCTTCCGCATCGGCCACCTCGGGAAGACTGACGACCTGAACCTGTTGGTTGCTGAAAATCAATACCACCCAATTATCGATCTGCACGTATTCATTTAATGTGCGAACCAGTGAACTCCAGAACTCTGGGCGATTCAGCTGCATGATCAGCTTCCCAATCGATCGATGCCAGGCCAGGCTGTGAAGGTCAAACGGCATTTTCTACCCCTTTAGGGTTAGGGCGTTGCAGGTCGAAGGTAAGTATTCGTGGGTATTTACTATTCGGTGGCAGCCGGTATATTCGCTGCCAGGTTTACGATAGCCATGAGGGCATGTCGTCTTGACAAGGATGTTGCATGAGAAAGTCACATTTGCGAACCCTTTTTTCGGCCTCGCTTCTCTGTGTCGGGATAAGTACATCCGTGGCGGCTGCAGAGCCTGGGATGTATCTCTATAACTGGTTCGGGTTGCTGGCGCCGGAGACGCCAAAGGAGTTTGAGCAGGAAACTGGCACGCGAATGCACATGGATGCGTTCGACAGCGCTGAGATCATGCAGAGCAAGGTCATGGCCGGGCGCACCGGGTATGACGTGGTGGTGGCGACCTCCAATGTGTTGCCAGGCCTGATCCAGGCGGGCGTCCTTCAGCCTCTGGATCGTGATCAGCTGAGTAACTTTTCACATATTGACCCTGACATCCTCGCTCAGCTCGCAGTCAATGATCCAGGTAACCGCTACGCCGTGCCTTATTTGTGGGGCACTACTGGCATTGGTTATGACGTGGACAAAGTCAAAGCAGCATTGGGCAATGATGCGCCGGTCAATAGCTGGGATCTGATCTTCAAAGAAGAAAACATCAGCAAACTCCAGTCGTGTGGAGTGGCAATGCTCGACTCTCCCAGTGAGATCATCTCGATTGCCTTGAATTACCTTGGACTCCCTAGCAACAGCAAGAACCCGGATGATTACCAGAAAGCTCAGGCCTTGCTGTTGAAAATCCGCCCCTACGTCCTTTATTTCGATTCGTCCAGAATCGACGCCGACCTGGCAGACGGCAATATCTGTGCTGTTGTGGGGTGGGCCAATGGTGCCCTGGCTGCACAGGCCATCAACGAAAAGGCTAACACCGGACGCAAGATTTCCTACAGTCTTCCTCGCGAAGGCGCGCTTTCCTGGTCGGAGAATCTGGTGCTGCTGAAAGATGCGCCCCATCCCAAGGAAGGCATGGCGTTCATCAATTATATGTTGCGACCAGAAATTATCGCCAAGACCTCAAATCACACGCTGTACCCTAACGCAAACAAAGATGCCGCTGAGTTTGTCGAGCAGAAGTTGCGAGACAACCCTTGGATCTATCCAGACAAAAAGACGGTCGCGACACTTATTCCCCTTGAGCCACTGCCATTGAAACTGGAGCGAATCCGCACGCGGATATGGACCAAAGTGAAGAGTGGTGTGTGACCTGACTTGATTGTCGCCTGTTGCTCGTTGCGTGCCTTGGTTATAGGCGGGCATCGGACGAGCAGCAGGTTTAAAAAGAGAACAGCGGATGTTCAACCCAGCCAATCAAACGCACTTCAGTTTGACCATCGACGGTTTTGCCCACGACTTTCAAGTGCTCGCCTTCACGGGGGAAGAGGCGCTCAGCAGGCCTTACCTGTTCAGCGTGGATTTTGTCAGCGAACGGTCTGACCTGGCGCTTGAAAGCCTCTTCGATCGAGAGGCTTTCCTGGCCTTGGACGCGAAGGGCAATGGCATTCATGGACGGGTCTATCACATCGTTCAAAGCGCTCATGGTCAGCACTTGACGCGCTACAGCCTGGCCCTCGTCCCGCAGTTGTCCTACTTGCGTCACCGCATCAACCGGAGGATTTATCAACAGTTCTCGGTACCGAAAATCGTAGCCTTGATATTGGAAGAACACGGCGTTGTGGGCGACGCTTATCGGTTTCATCTGGGGGCGACCTACCCAGACCGTGAATACTGTACTCAGTACAACGAAACGGACTTGCACTTTGTTCAGCGCTTGTGTGAAGAAGAGGGTATTCACTTTCACTTCCAACACAGTGCTCAAGGCCATGTGCTGGTCTTTGGTGACGATCAGGCGGTTTTCCCCAGGATTGGACAGCCCACTGCTTATGGACAAGCGCGCGACAGGGTGGCCAACGAGCCACTGATCAAGCGCATCAACCTGCGCCTGGGACAGCTCACCCGTCGTATCTCGCACCCACCGCTGGACATTGAAACAGATGACAGGCTGGAGCGTTTCACCGGTCATGAGCACGGCAAGCAGATACGTCTTCGGACCATGGAACGCCGCCACGCGGCTTATCGACAAGCCGAAGGGCAGAGCGACCAGACTCGGCTAATCAGCGGTCAAGTACTGGACATCTCAGGCCATCCGCGCCAGGAGTGGAATGCCCCATGGCTACTGACCCTGGTCGTCCACGAAGGCCGGCAACCCCAGGTAATGAGTGAGCACGTCGCCGGCGGCAACACGGGGAACGAAGAGGACTTCCATCAGGGTTACCGCAACCGCTTTATCGTACTTCCATGGAGTGTGTCCTATCGTCCGCCGTTGGCTCACAAGAAACCGCAGGTACTACGCAACCAGACCGCTGTAGTCATCGCCCTGGAGGAGGAAGAAATCCAGCGTGATCGGCGCTTCGCAAGAATCAAGGTCGAGTTCCCCTGGGATCGTGAAGATCGATTTGACGACAAGAGTCGTTGTTGGCTGAAGAGTGCGTCCGATTGGCGTTGTGAGATGGGGCCGCCCCGGACGGGCATGGAGGTCGTGGTTGCATTTCTTGAGAACGATCCTGATCAGCCGGTGATCAGTGGTTGTTTGTGTTGTCGTTAAGGGCGTTCAGCCGTTGCTTTCCTTTCGGCTGGTGTATCCGTCAGTCGACTGGCTCTATGACTCGCCAGTTAAGCGCAAGCGGTTGCAGCATTGCGCTGTCAGGTTGCATGTCCAGTCGCGCCGAACGTCCGAGTCTTTGTCGTTGAGGGTGGTTGCGGCGTTACGGCAGCAGGATTGGGGCGGTGAGGCTTTCGACATCACCCATCGGGAGTCATGGTTGTAACGATGCTTATGGGCTGCAGCGTAACTGCGCTGGCGGAAGCTAGCCCTCTTAACTAGCGCCGCTGGGCAATCGCCTCGGAATGTTTTTGTACTGCATCGCTGAACGCCACCATGTCGAAGTGTTGCGGATCGTCATGCCCACCAGCATAGAACTGATCGAGCACTGCATGAAAGGCGGGGACCAGCCACTGACCGCGTCGTGCGCTCGCCACTAGGTAAAGCAGCGCGAGCCTTTCATATTGCTTTGCGGTGAACCCCGGAGTCGGCGCGTCGAAGTCATTCGCCACATCTCCGGGCTTCGGGATTTTCGGGGAGCCAACCCGTGGTTGAATGTTCTCCACTCCGACGAACAGCTTCGTCTTGGCCGTTCCATCGGCGCACGATTCGAATTTCGTCGTCGCTATCTGGTCGGCAAAGTCTACCTCGGTAATTGACGCTCCGATGCGATTGGTGAAGGCATGTGCCGCGCGATCAGGATACGCCTTTGGATGACCGCCGAAATTTTTGTTGTAGTTCCAGCTTGCATCGTCCCGGTTCAGCGGGAACTCGCCACGCTTTGGACATGAGGCCGAAGGCCACGCCTCCGAACAGTTGGGTGAGCTGGTGTCGTGAATGATGTAATAGTTTGCCAAGATCGGCTTGTTGATCGGTCCGCCAATATCGGCCGCCTCGATCTTTTGTACATCGAGCAGTGCTTGCACCACCTGGATGCTGGGAGCAGGCTTTCCGGCAATTTCCTTGAGAAATAGCGTGATCGTTTCATCTCCGATGTTGCCCTGACGTTTCACCTCCCGTGTCAGGCAGCTCGCTTGCTGCGCAGCCGTTCCCTCAAACGATTTTTTGTATACGTCAAACTTGCAAGGTCCGGCACGTCCTTCTTGTGAGCTGATCCCCTTTTTTAGGTCGCACTTTGCAGCCCAAGCCGCAGAGCTTCCTGCAAACATCAGCATCAGTACGATATCGCGGATACGCTTTATTCTCTGGACACTTGCCATGACCGCCCTCAACGTCTCGATTGGACTGAATATTGCTATTTGCAGGCCTCTAGCAATTTGATCGCAAGGTCTTTGCTAGGTTGATCAGCCTGCGCAGCAAGTGTCGCTGCTGTGGGAGCGATCTTTTCTTTACAGCTTGCCTGTGCTTGCGCTTGTTGACTGAAGTTTCTTGCGATGTTTTGCGCGGCTAGACCTGTAGCAAACACTTTCCCAATGCCTTGGCCTGCACTGTCGGCGCGCAATAGGGTGTTTGAGTCGAATGCCGAGAAGACTGAGAGAGCGTCATCGCGGCTTAGCACGTTGCTGAGGTTTACGCTTAATGCTTGGACCCTCTGGCGAGCGTGGTCAATCTGCTCCTGGGCATCCTGTATTTTTTTGTCAGAAGCGCCACTGTTGGCGTTTTGCAACGTATTGATATTTTGGGTTTCGGTATCGATTTGTTTTACTAGTAAAGCTGCGAGTTTTTCGCGCTCTGGCGCAGTTAATGATTCTCCTGACTTAACCTCATGGATTTGCTCGGCACCCGTTTTAATGCGCTCAACAACCGGCACATAGGCCGCATCGAGCGTATTCACGCCTATGGATGCAGCGAATTCTCCGGTGCCTGTTCCAGGTGCTGATACATCAACTCCGACGGACGTCTTGGACACAAATATCAATGGTGTTTTACTGGTGCAGCCCGCTATGGCGATGAATGCGAGCACTACGAGGAGTCGATGTTTCAAGGGAGAGTCTCCATGTCATTTGAGCACACGTGGTGGATGGTTTGACCCAGTGCTTCTTTGATCTTTTCGATTTGCCTGTGATTGCGGATGATAAGGATCAGATTGCAGGAGGAAGGGGAGGGAATAACGACGACTTCCTGATTCAAGTACCCAACGTTGTTGGTGCCCTGAATACTCGTTGCGCCAATTCCGAATGCTGAGGTGACGATAGCGCGCGCCGGCATGTCGGTCTGCAGATCGACCGGTCCAAAATTGAGGAAGCGCTGCTGAGTGCTGGCGCCTTTGACGGTGACAACAGAACAGCCACTCGCCAAGCAGGACGTAAGGAATACGCCTATGAGTCGCATTGAGGTTTTCGCCTATAAACGCAGATTAGGACTAGGTTTAGTCTTCGTTTTGATTGCTGTCAAAATAATATCAGTCGCGATTGGTGAACCAAGGCTAGGTTCGGGCAACTCCACAGGGAAAAGGGAAGACCTATAAGAATGGAAAAGGAAGATCCATTAATGGGCAGAATAGCCGCTTTTGGAAAGCTGTCTGTTTCGGTACAGCTCATGGCCGGTTCTCGTCCCCCTTATGTTTTGTCTTTGCTGCTGCGCGTAGGTCGCCGGAGATTATTCAGGTAGTAATCTAACAAAAACCGTCTGACGTCGAATGAAACTAATCATCAAGGCATATTTATATTATTGGTTAGCCAAAGGTGGTGGGTCTAGTGATTGCCGATATGGCTTAAACGGCTCCTTTTTGACCGTTTGTAGCCCACCACGACCAGTAGCCGCACCATCGCAGCAAGCCCGCAATAACCCGTCTAGACTCCATGCGCACTCATTCACTCTCAACCCAGCGCAGGTCGCCGAAGCCTCTTGCCCTGAAGGAGTCCGTCATGCGCTATCGCATTTTCGGCAATACCGGCCTGCGGGTCTCTTCCCTCGCGCTGGGCACTGGCAATTTTGGTAAAGGCTGGGGTTACGGGGCCGACTTGGACGAGGCCCGTAGAATCTACGACGGTTACCGAGAAGCAGGGGGCAATTTCATCGATACGGCCGATCAATATCAATTTGGCCAATCGGAATCCATGCTTGGAGATTTCATGGCGACCGAGCGTGATGAAGTGGTTCTGGCGACCAAGTTCTCGCTGGGTGATTCACCCGGTGCCGGCGTCCTGCGCTCCGGCAACAGCCGCAAAGCCATGCGCAGCTCGGTGGAGGCCAGCCTCAAGCGCCTCAAGACGGATCACATTGATCTTTTGTGGGTGCACATGCCCGATGGCGTAACGCCTATCGACGAAATTGTGCGGGGGCTGGATGACCTGATCCGCTCTGGCAAAGTGCTCTATAGCGGACTGTCGAACTTCCCGGCTTGGCGTGTGGCAACGGCCGCCACCCTGGCGGAGCTTCGTGGTTGGTCGGCGATATCGGCGGTGCAATTGGAGCACAGCCTGGTGGAGCGCTCGGCCGAACGCGAACTCCTGCCAATGGCCGCTGCCTTCAATCTGGGAACCGTCGGATGGTCACCCCTCGGCGGTGGTTTGCTGACCGGTAAATACCGCAAAGGGGAAACCGGTCGTGCGCAGGGTTTGGGGGCGGTGATCCACGATGAGGACAGCGAGCGCAAGACCTCGACGGTGGACGCGGTGTTAGCGATCGCCGAAGAGACCGGCCACACGCCGGGCCAGATCGCAATCGCCTGGGTGCTGGCCAAGGGAACACTCCCGATCATCGGTCCACGCACGCCGGAGCAGATGGCCGATAACCTGGCGTCAATCGAGGTTCAGCTGACGGCGGATCAACTGGCACAGCTGGACGCTGCCAGCGCCATGCCCCTTGGGTTCCCACACGATAAGGTGGCTGCTTCAGCGCCTTCGCTTGCTGGCGGCAAGGCAGACCTCATTGATGCAATGAACCGGGCCGTTCGATGAATCGATCGCGGTGGGGCCGCTTGCATCAACGTTTGAATGTACCGACGCCATCGCGAGCAAGCTCGCTCCCACAGTTGATTGGGGGGCCGACTGAGCAATACGTCGCATCAGCTGCTTGACCTTGAAGTTGGCTTTAAGCTTAACGTGGGCTTCAAGGGCAACGGATTTTTCAGGGGGCGTTATGAGAATAGGCGAACTGGCGAAAATCAGCGGGTTGGCGCCGTCACGCATCCGGTTCTACGAAGCCAGCGGCCTGATCAAGTCCGTCGGGCGCAAAGCCAATGGCTATCGGGATTACGCGCCTGATACCGAGTGGGTTCTGGAGCTCATCACCGGCGCACAGGCTGCCGGTTTCTCATTGGAGGAAATTCGCCAATTGATGCCGATGAATGCCAGCGGCTGGCAGCACGATGAGCTGCTCAGTGGACTCAAGCAAAAGGTTGAGGAGATCGGCGTACTGCAGCAACGGCTGGCCCAGAACAAGGCGCAACTTCTGCTCGTCATCAAGGGCATCGAGGGTAAGCCCGAAGGCATGGCGTGTGCGGACAACGCGCAATTGCTGATCAATCGGCTGCGCGAAGACGGTGTCGTCCATCCTGCAGGCAAGCGTGCGACAGCGTCCTCCAAGGGAAAAAATGCCCGTCAGGCTTCCGAGGCCTGAAGGGCGCAAAAGTTGTCAGCGTTCGCCGATCAGGCTGGCGAGTGGCTTCGGCGCATAGAGCGCGCTCTGGAACTCAGGTACGTATTCATACTTCATCATTTTCCCCAGCTTCAAGGCGCGGATGTAGTTCGAGAGGCTGCCGTCACCTAGCGTGAGCGTGGCCGTATCCGCGTCTCGGCTGGAGCCATGGCTGAGCTGGCGGGAAATCGCATACCCATAGGCCGGTTGGCCCTGATGATCGAGATTGGTGAAGCTGCTGGTGACGATATCGACATTGCGCGAGAGGTCGTCGAGTTTCTTCACTTTGAAGGACACGTCCACGTTTCCGGTCTGGCTGTCGGTGATGTCATAGACCACTGATTGGGCATCCTCTTTGCGGTCGATTCCGGTCAGCCATTTCGGCAGGTTGTAACCGACGACACCGCGTACCCGTGCAAGCTCTGTATTGACCGGCAGCTTGAGCACGTAGCCCCAGAAGTCGCCTGACATCGCCTGGCCAATCAGCGTGAACGGACCCAGGTTGGCATTGCCCGGTTTGCTGGTGATGATCGACACGGCGACTTCGTTATAGGCGTCGTTATCGCAGTGCTCATAGGTGTACGCCGTGAACGCGATCAAGCCGCGGCCTGGCCAGACCTGCAGGGGCTGCACCGCTGCCAATACTTCCGGCGGCATCAGCGCCCGGAGTGCATCCAGATCGGCCGTATAGACCGCCGTGACGCGACTGTTCTGGTAGTAAAAGTTTGGTGAGTACGACTCAAAGCCAATATCGACCTTGTGCTTCTCCAAGCTTTTGAACCAACTCAAATCAACGCCCGGTATTTCTGCTGCAATGACCGACAACGGCGGGTTGGAGCGAAAACGGTCGTACAGGCCACCCTTGACGACAGGCACCGGATGGCCCGCGATATCAATGGTGGTGGTGTCGGTCGGGCGGGTCGTTTCAGGCGGCCCCGCCAACGCAGCGTTGGCAAAAGTGTTGAACAGCAATCCTGTTAAAACGGCGCTTGCGAGTTTCAATCGGTCTTTCTCCGGGAGGGATCTTCGGGGGTTCGGCGTTATGCCGCTCAGTGCATGCTCACCTTGAACCGCGCTTTAAGGTCAACCCCACAAGCAAGGCAAGGCGCACGTGATCGAACGCGTCAAAAGTAAGCAAAAAAAGCGATTGACCTTAAAGTCGACTTCAATCTTAAGGTGGCCTCATACCCAGCTGAGGACCGCTCCATGAATGTGTTCGACACCTTGATGCTTCCCAACGGTTCGACCATCAAGAACCGAATCGCCAAAGCCGCCATGGAAGAAAACATGGCGGACGCCGACCAGGCGCCCTCCGAAGAACTGATGCGTCTTTACCAGGCGTGGGCCGACGGTGGCGCCGGGCTGCTCATCACCGGCAACGTGATGGTCGACGGCCGCGCCATGACCGGACCGGGTGGTGTGGTGTTGCAGGATGATCAGCCGCTGGACAAGTTCAAGCACTGGGCGCGTATTGGCCGATCCGGCGGTGCGCAGTTCTGGTTGCAGATCAATCATCCAGGTCGGCAGATGCAGGCCAACCTTGGGCAAAAAACCTGGGCGCCGTCGGCCGTGCCGTTGGCGCTGGGCAACATGTCCAAGCGTTTCGCCACGCCTCACGCCATGACCCCTGGCGTGATCGAAGAGGTCATCCAGCGCTTTGCCAACACCGCACGCCTGGGCGAACAAGCCGGATTCACCGGTGTGGAAATCCACGCCGCCCATGGTTATTTGTTGAGTCAGTTCCTTTCGCCGCTGACCAATCAAAGGACGGACGAGTGGGGCGGCTCCCTGGAAAACCGGGCGCGGCTGTTGCTCGACATCGTCAAGGCAGTCAGGGCTGTGGTTTCGGCGGAATTCGCAGTAGCGGTCAAACTCAATTCCGCCGATTTCCAGCGCGGTGGGTTCACGGTCGATGACGCCAAGAGGGTGGTCGGGCTGCTCAACGACCTGGGCGTGGACCTTGTGGAATTATCTGGCGGCAGTTATGAAGTCCCCGCCATGCAGGGGGAGGCGCGTGATGGGCGCACCTTGGCCCGCGAGGCCTATTTCCTCGAGTTTGCCCGCGAGATCCAGACCGTCGCCAAAATGCCCGTGATGGTCACCGGTGGCATACGTCGACGTCCGGTGGCCGAAAGCGTCGTGCAAAGCGGTGTGGACATGGTGGGCATCGGAACGGCGTTGGCCATCGATCCTCACCTGCCGCGTGACTGGCTACAGGGCAAAGACAACGCCCCGCAACTGCCGCCGATCACTTGGAAAAACAAGACCCTTGCGGCCTTGGCGAACATGGCGGTCGTGAAGTTTCAATTGCACAAACTGAGTCGGGCCAAAAAGCCCGATCCGAGGGTGTCGCCGTTGCGCGCGCTGATCCTGCAGCAGCTCGCCCTGGCATTTCGCACCCGCCAGTATCGGGGTTGGGTGGAGAAGCGTTCGCCCAGAAGCGGACACTGAGCGCCACGTATTTGCCTAAGGCCTATCGCCTGAGTAGAATGCGATTAATTATCAATCATGTACTTGCCGGGATTCCGATGCGCAGCGATGAAACACTAGGTACTGCAGATCTAGGGCTGCTCTATCGAACCCACCACTCGTGGTTATACGGCTGGCTAATCCGACGCATTGGATGTCGCGATAACGCAGCAGATTTGGCGCAGGACACCTTCGTACGTCTGCTCAAGTCCCGTCAGTCCAGCCCCTTGCGTGAACCACGCGCCTATTTGAGCAGTATCGCCCGCGGACTGATGATTGATCAGTATCGTCGTCGCGAACTCGAACGTGCCTACTTGGAAAGCATCACGTTGCTGCCGCAACACGAGGTTCCCTCGGAAGAGAGCCGACTGATGATTCTTGATGCGCTCGAGCGCATAGACCGCATGCTCGGTATGCTTAAACCGAGAGTTCGCCAGGCATTTTTATTGGCCCGACTCGACGGTCTGACGTGCGCGCAAATAGCCGAAAAGCAGGGCGTTTCCCGCGCGACGGTGGAACGCGATCTGGCCACGGCCCTGCAACACTGCTATCGCTTGCGTTATGTCGAGTCGTGAGTCGCAGGCGCTGGATCCGGCCATTGTCGAGCAGGCGATCCAATGGCTGGTGCGCCTTCGCTTCAATCAAGCCGATGAACAAACACAGCGCACTTTTGAGCACTGGCTCCAGCAGCGCCCGGAGCATGTGTTGGCGTGGCAGCGTGTGGAAACGCTTGGGGATGAATTCGTCGGCGTGCCCGCTCAACTGGCGCGACAAACCCTTGATGGCACCCATCATGGAATGCGGCGGCGCGAAAGCCTGAAGCTACTGGGCCTATTGGCGACTGTCAGCACGGCAGCCTGGCTCGGCCGGGACTACACACCCGTACCCGCGATGCTTGCGCAGCAACGCAGCAACACCGGCGAGCAACGACGCTTCCAACTCGATGATGGCAGCCTTATCCAGCTCAATAGCGATAGTGCCGTCGACAGCGATTTCGACGCCCAGCGACGCCTGATCATCCTGCGACGGGGTGAAATCATCGTGAATGTCGGTGCGGATCAACACTCGCCTCGAGCGAGACCGTTCTGGGTGCAATCCCGTGACGGGATCATGCGCGCCCAGAGTTCCCGCTTTCTGGCACGCGAGCTTGGCGATGGCACTCTGGTCGCGGCTCAGGAAGGATCAGTCACGGTTTTCCCCGGCTCCAGTCAAACGCCTGCGAGCCGTAGCGTCCAGGCAGGCAATCAGCTGCTGTTCACATCAAGTGGCGCCCGAACGTTCAAAGGCAATGGCCTTGATCTATGGAGCTGGGGTGACGGGGTGATCAGTGCAAGCAATATGCGCCTCAATGATTTCATCGTGGAGCTGTCGCGTTATCGCCCCGGGGTACTGCGCTGCGCCGAGGAGGTCGCTGATCGTCGCGTTTCCGGCACCTTCCAGCTCGCCGACAACGATCAGGTCCTGGCATTGATCGCGCAATCACTGCGCTTGCACATTGATTATCGGACCCGCTATTGGGTGACCGTGACTGCTGCCACCTGAGCCCATCGGAACTTTGCGCTACCTGAAAAAGAATGAGGTGCTTTCTCATTCTCGTTCGACCTCTAAGGAAGGCCGGAATACAGGCCAGTCTGCCGATGTCCTTTCTTGGAGCGAGAAAATGAGTTCGTCCCCGGTTTCACAGCGCCACCCATTAAATCGTGCCTTGCACGGTGCGATTTTGGGTTTGATCGTGAGCAGCTACGCATTGCCATCGCTGGCGCAAACCTCGAACGCTGACCACAGCAATCAAGTCAAGCAGTGGAACATCGCTGCCGGCCCACTGGCGCCGGCGCTTGACCGTTTTGCGCGGGAGGCTGGCATCAGTCTTTCCTTCGACGCGTCGAGTGTCGTGAACCGCACCACTGCTGGCGTGAATGGCACGCTCGATACATCGACAGCGCTATCATCGTTGCTGCAGGGGAGCGAATTGCAAATCGAACAGCAAGGCCCGAATGCCTATCTACTGTCCCCTCGACCAAAGCCCGCCGGCCCGCTGGAGCTCGGCGCAACGGACGTCGAGGACTACCGCCTTGCACCCCTCATCATCAACGCCAAGGTCAGGGTCAGTGCCGACGACGACGCCAACTCGGTGGTCGCCCAGGAACTCTGGGTTGGCGGCAAGGTGGCAACCAGCATTCTCAATACACCGGCATCGGTGTCGGTGGTGACCAACAAGGAAATGGAGCAACGCAGCGTGAGCACCACGGAAGAGGCGCTGCAATACACGCCGGGCGTGGTCAGTGACTTCTATGGTACGGATGACCGCAACGACTATTTCCAGATCCGGGGCTTCCAGGCCACCACCTACCGTGACGGCTTGACCCTGAGTTCGATGCGCGGTGTACGCGAAGATCCATTCGCCTATGAACGCATCGAGATTTTGCGTGGCGCCAACTCCACGCTGTTTGGCCCCGCAGACCCGGGCGGTTCGGTGAACTTCGTGACCAAACAGCCGCGCTTCGAGCAGTTTGGCCAAGGCTATGTGACCTACGGTTCGTTTGACCATGTCGAGACAGGCATCGATGTGGGGGATGCGCTGAACGACGAGAAAACCTTGGCTGGCCGCTTTACTGCCAAAGGCCAGAACAGCGACCGCGAGTACGATCACTCACAGGACGACAACCGGTTGGTGATGGGGGGCCTCACCTGGGCACCCACGGATTACACGTCAGCCACCGTGATTCTGGACTATCTGAAAACTGAAAGTTCGCCCAACAGTGGCGGCTATCCGCTGGACAAGGAATACGACCGCAGCAAGTTTTATGGTGAGCCCAGCTACAACTTCCACGATGTCGAGCGCACCAGCCTCAGCGGTAACGTCACCCATGACTTCGACAACGGCTTTGTACTGCGCAGCAATCTGCGTTACAGCAAGTTGACCGATGATTTTGGCTACGTTTATCTCAGCGACAGCGCCGCACGTGTCGGTACTACCGTTGACCGGTATCTGTTTGGAACGGACAGTGAGGCCGACCAATTCAACGGCAATCTGATGCTGCAATACGATGCCCGCTTCGAGAACATCGACAGCAGCAGCCTGGTGGGCGTGGAGTACCTCGATTCGACCACCAAGGAAAGCTCGGTCTACGCCCTGACTACCCCGATTGACATTGCAAATCCCGTGTTTACTGGCGTTCCACGCTCAATCACGCCGTATGCCGTCAACAAGCGAGACGCGACCACCAAGGCCGTGTTTCTTCAGCAGAACCTATCGTTCTATGAGCGTTTCATCGTCACCGCGGGTATGCGCAACGACTCGATGGACCTTACCAGCAAAGGCTTGATATCCACGGAGAAAGACAACTTCTCCGAAACCTCCTACCGAGGTGCGTTGACCTATATCGTCAACGATGAGGTGTCCACCTATGTGAGCATGGTGGAATCCGTCTCGCCGCCTCAGGTTGGCGTAACACCGCAGACGGGCACGCAGTACGAAGTGGGCGTGAAGTATGCGCCAATGGGGATGGACGCACTGTTCTCCGCAGCCGTTTATGACCTGACCCAGGAAAACGTCACCATCGCCGTGGTGCTGCCGAGCGGCATCATTGAGCAACAGACGGTGGGCGAATCGCGGGCCCGTGGCCTCGACCTGGAGGCCAAGGCGCAGGTGACGCAGAACCTCAGCCTGATTGGTGGCTACTCCTATATGGAATCCGAGGTACTGCGCGGTTCGTTGTACGACGGCAGCTCCCTGAAGGGTAATGAGTTCTCCACGGCACCCAAGCATTCCGCTTCGCTGTGGAGTTATTACGACGTGCCCGGCACGGATGTCAGTGTTGGCTTGGGGGCGCGCTACGTCGGCTCTTATTACTTCGATGCAGCCAACTCCGGCAAAAGCGATGGCACCACGCTGTTCGACGCCGCCTTCAACTACGAGATCGCCAAGGGCACCGACCTTGCGGTGAACGTCAGCAACCTGCTGGATGAGCAGCACGTGGTCGGTTCCGGCACAGCGAACTTCTACAACCCGGGTCGCGAGATTACCGCCAAAGTGAGTTACAACTGGTAAGCAGGCGTGTAAGCCCAATGCTGTTCACTTAAGGCAATCGACAAACCCGTGGCGAGGGAGCTTGCTCCCGCTGGGCCGCGAAG
The DNA here is from genome assembly GCF_051132015.1 of Pseudomonas sp. Z1-12. Classification (NCBI taxonomy): domain Bacteria; kingdom Pseudomonadati; phylum Pseudomonadota; class Gammaproteobacteria; order Pseudomonadales; family Pseudomonadaceae; genus Pseudomonas; species Pseudomonas sp. Z1-12. The sequence continues at coordinate 3,798,615 of NZ_CP071647.1, read as the reverse complement.
CGGCCCCAAAACCTGCCAAGTGCGGCGTATCAGACACACCGCACCCGCCGGTTTACGACTGCTTTGCAGCCGAGCGGGAGCAAGCTCCCTCGCCACAGGGTCATCATTTTTCTTAAGTGAACGGCATTAGGCGTGTAAACCTTTTTCCCATCTAGGAAGCGGTGCCCGTTATACCGCGGGCACCGTCAAGCTTTGCTTTCATCAGTCCTTCCCGCTAAAGTCGGCCCCCGGGCGTTTGCTGCGCCTGCGGTCCGCGCGAAGGGGTCATCCCAAGGCAGGTTCTTCGAGTTTCTCATTCCAACTCCCGGCTTGTCGGCGGACCGAGCCCTGTAAGGAGTTGGCATGCCCGCCACCAACGCTTCCCGTCATCACGGTCTCCTCGATTTACCCTTCCTGCGTAAGCGCGCCAAGCGTCTTTTGAAGGCACTGAAAAACCATGAAGCCGACAATGTGCGTGAGCAATTGCGCGCAATGGGCTTGTCTGGCCCGGACTATCGACTGGCCGACACACAATGGCTGGTTGCCCGTGAGGCTGGTTTCGCCAGTTGGCCCAAGCTGATTGCCCACACCGATGGCGTGACGTTCGCCTCACGTCATCCGGGGTTCGTTGCGACTAACGAAGCGGCGGTCCAGCATTGGCGGTGCGGTAACGACATCGAGCACAGCCTGCGGGTGGCTGGTTTTTCAGGTTCGTTTCATATGTTTGATGATCCGATGGTGATGGGCCCGGTCCCCGCATTACCTGACGATGAATACTGGTCAGTGCGAGCCAATTTCCTGGAACAGGCGTTTGGGCTCTCTCACCGTGATATTCAACAGCGCCAGGCCATGCAGCGTGACGCGCTGGCAAAACTGGACGCGGACAGTGAACTGGTACTGTGGTGCGAGGGCGACGCCTACGATCAATTGTTTCTGGTCCGGTTACTGGCGGGGTTGCCGGCTTTGCCGCGCAGGCTCGAATTGATTGAAATCAGTCGGGTACCCGGCGTGGAACGCTTTATTGGCATTGGTCAGCTTGCCCCGGATTTGCTCCCCTGGCTCTGGTCGCAACGGCGCGCGCTCGGTGAGGACGCCTTGGCATTGGCGCGCGAGGCATGGGCCGCCTATACCGCAGCGGACCCAAGCGACTGGGCAGGCCTTGCAGCAAAATTGCATCCCGCGCTGCCGCTGCTCGGGCCTGCTTTGGCGAGACAACTGCAGGAGCTTCCCGGGGCAGGCGACGGCTTGAGTCTGACTCAGCGGCTGGTGCTGCGTGTGCTCGCCGATCATGGCGAGCTGCCTGCTGGTAAGGTGTTCAGCCATCTAATGATGAGCTATGAGCCTCTGCCTTATCTGGGCGACCTGATGTTTCATGCGCTGCTGCGACCGTTGATCGATGCGCCACACCCCTTGGTGCATGAACAGCCGGGAGGTGAATGGCAGAGGCGCCTTGTTCGTCTCACGGCCTTGGGCGAGCAAATGCTGCTCGGGCATATCAACTGGCTCGATTACGCGCCAGCAGAGCGTTGGGCCGGCGGGGTGCGTATCGTTGCTGATCGGTCACCTTGGGTAGTGAATAGCGACGGTCGGGTGTGGCGTCGCTGAACAAGTCTTCACCTCACGGCCACGCCTCAACATCCACCACAACAAAGGAGCCTCAAATGCCTACCGCTCACGTCTTCATCGCCACCAGCCTGGATGGTTTCATTTCTCGGTCCGACGGTGACATCGACTGGCTCTTGCAACGCGACGACCCATCCGAGGACCACGGCTATCAAGACTTCATCACCGACAAGGATGTCATCGTGATGGGGCGCGGGAGCTATGAAAAGGTACGGACCTCCGACACCTGGTTCTACGACCGGCCCGTGGTGGTGCTGTCCAAACAGTTGGCCGATTCGCCGGTGCCCGAGGCGTTGAAGAATAAGCTGCGCTTCTCCAACCTGGCACCCAAGGCGGTGATGACGGAACTGGCAAGCCAAGGCGTGCAGCGCGTCTATGTGGATGGCGGGCGGGTGGTGCAGTCTTTCCTGCGCGAGGGCTTGGTGACCGATATGGTGATTACCACCGTTCCGGTGTTGATTGGCTCGGGGAGGCCGTTGTTTGGCGGGCTTGAGCAGGATGTGGATTTGAAACTCGTATCCAGCCGCAGCTTTGCGTCGGGTTTGGTGCAATCCACTTACCAATTGCTCTCATGAGCCGCCGGTTCAACGCACACGATCACGGCTTTGCGCGGCCAAATCCAGGGCCTTTTGCATGTCCAGCCGTGCCGAGCGGCCGACGTCCTTGTCGTTGAGTTGGTAGCGGCGTTCCGACGGCAGGATGGGCGCGGTGAGGTCTTCGCCGTCCATCTGTTCGAAGTCGTGGTTTTCGCCGATGGTCATGGCGCTACGGCGTAACAGCATGCGCAATTGCTCGGGTTGCAGTTGCGGGTTGATGGACAGCATCGCCGCCAGCAGGCCCGCGACCATCGGCGTGGCGTAGGACGTGCCGCAATGCACGGCGCTGTCCTGGCCGGCGCGGGTCGTCGAGGCGTGGGCGCAAGCGGCGGCGGTGATGTCGACGCGCATGTCGATGTTCGAGGAGCTGCGCTTGACCGCATAGGCCGGGTCGTCGACGGCAACGCCAGCGTGCTCGCTGCGCTGGTGTCCGCCGACCACCAGCAATTGCTCGGTGATGAAGGAGGAGGGCAGGCGATATTCGTCGCTGCCCGAGAAGGAAGAACCATTACCGGCGGAGTTCACCACGATCACGTCGGGATGCGCCTTGCGCAGCCAAAGGAAAAACTCTTCCAGCAGTTCTTCGTAGCCGCCCATGGCGAGGCCCGAGCGCAGCAGCGAGTCGACGTCATCGCCCTTGATGTCTTTGGCGCCGACGCGGTGGATGCCCCAGCTCCAGTTGAGCACACGCACGCCGTCTTCCACGAGGTTGACCGAGGCGGCGATGTTGGCGGTGATGCCGGCATCGGAGTTACGTTCGACGATGACCTCGAAGCCACCGCTGGCCTTGTCCAGGCCACGGAGGAAACCGGTGTTGCCGTTGTCATCCCAACGTGCGGCGAGGATGCCGGCGACGGTCGTGCCGTGATTGTCCGGTTTGTCTGCATCGCGAGCGTAGACGCAAGTGCGCGGCGGCGAGCAGGCGCCGAGGTCGCCCGCGAAATCCGTCGTGTCGAAGTCCACATCGCGCTCGATCAGGCCAATGCGCACCGGTTGCGGCTGGATGGGTGGCTGACGCCCGGGGATGCGCCGCTGGTAATAGTTCACTGCGTCGAGAAAGCGATTCGCGGCCCATTCGTCGGAGTCCAGGGCGGGTTTTTTCGGTTCCTCAGGATGGGCTGGGGCCTGCTCGGTTTCTTCAGCCGAGGACTCCTCGATCACCACGGCATCTACGCTGGTCTCGCTGCCCAGGCGTAGCACCAGTGCATCGCGCTGCACCAGGTCCTTGGCGGGCAAGCGAAGTTGGTACAGGTTCAGCGGCGCGATGCTGCCGACCACCTTCGCGCCGTACTTGTGGGCCAGGCGCTCGGCTTCCTGGCGGCCATCACGGTCTTCCTCGATCAGCACGCTGACCAGGTCGACGTAGGTGGTCAGGCCGTCCATGTTCTTCGCCACTGCGTCCGGCCCGGCGGCCAGCACGTGACTGTTGCGCAAGGTCAGCCAGGCGGCATTGCTGGTGCGTGAGCCGTCTTGCAGCCAGAGCGGGCCGCTTTGGTAATCGGCGGCGTCCAGGCGCACGCGCAGGTGGTTCCCTTCACGCCGGACCAAGTCCGCGGGTATCGCCTTTGCTCCCAACTTCAGTTGCGGCGTTGCACCACCCAGCCCGCGTGCTGTCAGGCACCAGTCCTGGTGCTGGCTTTGCAGCAGGTCGCCGCAACGTTTCAGGCTTTCCAGGCGCAGCGGTTCCGGCGCAGCGGTCGCCATGCCGGCAGCGAAGGTGAACAGTGCAGCGAGAGCAGTGGATCGTAGGAACATGGGGCCAGGCTTCTTTGCCGAGGGTCTTGTTGCTCCGACTGTGATGTGGCTTGCTTCGTTCAGCGGGATAACGAGATTCAGCGAATACCCATTCCGGTTCAAAAGCTCTCGAGGCGCACTGCAACACCTGCTTGCCGTGCGAGTTCGATCATGGCTTCGACCTGGTCGGTATCGGCAATGAACCCGACATATTCGTCGCCACCAGCGTCCAGGTGCAGGTAGCGTTTGTCGAACGCCATGAGCCATCGGTCGAAATTGGCCAGCGTCTCCGACATCGGCAGCGTGCCCTCATAGCGGTAGGGGCAAGTTTCTTTTACCCCGCTGGCGCTGACCAGATAGGGCACCAGATACTCGAAACCATCAAAACCTCTCCAGTCGACGCCTAGCAACGCCAAGTGTTCGAGCTTCTGGCCTCTGTCTGCATCCAGCAAGCCTTCCACCAGCGCGGTGGCCGGCTCCTGGCCCGAGCCGTAAATGCGCAGCACGCGCCTAACCAACCTGGCACGTTCGGCGTCTGGTATACGGGCCAGTAGGGCTTGGGTAAACGCCTTCAGTTCGGCGCGATAAGGATGCAGCTCCCGCATGATCGCCGCGTCGCTGAGAGTCGTTTCCTCCGGTCGCGGCAGGGTAAAGCGGCCGCCGAACAAGCGATCAAGAATGCCCATTTTCTTTCCGTTCCTTGGGTTGTCGATCTTTTCCAGATCTACGGTTATACGCATCCCACATGAATGCGATACCGGATATCCCGATCAAAAAGGTCTTCCGGGTTTTCGTAGGCTTCTAGTGTTTCCAAGAAGCCCATTCGCTCAAGGCTCACCAGATCTTCGAGGGTCCAATCAAAAGGGAAGTCGCTGGAAAAGCTATCGCCCTGGTGTTCAATCCAATGAGAAACCGGGAAGGGCAGGTAACCGAGCCACTCTGATCGATAGGTGATCTCGTCAGATTCGCCACCGATCACCATGGCGCGGATCTTGTTCTTGATGATTGTTTGGCGTTCATCCATGGTGTTTCGATCCCGATTAATGATTGACTGCGTATTCTGTGTAGAATCCGTTTTCTCCAGAATTCAAAGGATTGAGCCTGCAATCACTTTCCATGTCCGGTACGTTATTGACCTCTCGCAGTTTCCTGCACCCGGTTCTTGATTGAGCGGTTGGACGCTTGGATCAATGCAATATTTCACATCACATCACAACGACAAGGAATGTCACCTAATGAAAACCATCGATCGTGCTTTGCTAGGCTTCGGAATACTGATTCCGTTCTGGCTGCTTTTGGGTGTCGTACTGACTGCGCAAAGCTATCCAGGCTACAGCCATCTGGATCAAGCCATGAGCCAACTAGGCGCTGTTGGAGCACCAACCCACGGCTTCTCTGCCTGGGTGAACAACTTTCCGCTGGGTGTGATGTTCGTGCTTTTCGCAACAGGCGTGGCGAGACGGTTCAAGGCATCGCGGATGGCCTTGCTGAGTGCGGCACTGATATTCGTCCATGGTTTGGCAAGTTTCGCGGCCGGCTATTTTTCCTGCGACCAAGGTTGTGCGCCGATTGAACCGTCGGTCTCCCAACAGAGCCATAACCTGGCGGGTCTGGTGATGTTCATCTCGCTCACCCTTGCGGGGGCGCTGTGGACGTTCCTTGGCAAGTCGCTGCTTTTGTCGTCCAGGTTTGCCATGTTCTCGGCGATCTGCGTAATCCTCGCCATCGTAACGGTGATGCTGATGGCGACGGCAATGGCCGACGGGCACTTGTTTGGCCTGTACCAGCGGCTCAACTACGGGGTTTCGGTGGTTTGGGTTGCGACGTTGGCCGCCGTTGCCCTACAGGATGCCAGAGATAAGCCGCGAGGCGCGGCGGTTCGGGCGCAGGGCTTCAGGGGGCAATGACGAGGCTCAGCCTTCCGGGGAAATAATGGGGGCGTCACTGGCTTCAGCCTCCAATTTCAATCGGTCGGCTTTGCTGATGTATTGATTCTTGTTTTTGGGCGCCAACTTGGCACTGGCTTTCTTGGCGTTAGCCTTTAACAACTGGTTTATTTTCTTGCGGCGATTCATGTTGTTCTGCTCGGCGTGTCGATGTTTGGATGGTATCAGCTTTGCGTTTTCTCAGGATTTTTCCTGACGTTGGCAACGGGCTTCACGCGACGCTCGACAATGATCGAGTCATTCGGGATCACCAAGCGGATTGCCGTTTCCGCGGTGCGCATTTTCAGTGGACTGGCCCCGTCGTCCGCGCTATCCCACGTAATACTTATCCCAAAGCTTGTTCCGGAATCGCTTCTGCGGATCGAACCGCGCCTTGAGTGCGAACAGCCGTTGCGCGCCGGGATAGGCACGCGTGAACTGTTGTCGAGTCGCATGCAGCTGATAAGGCAGGTAATAGGTGCCCCCAAACGCCAGCGCAAGTTCGATCAGTTCGCGCGTCCATACGCCGACCTTTTCGCGGTCGGCCACGCCAACGTATTGCCAGTAATAAAGTACGAATGAAAAGACTTCCTCCCGGGCCCAGGACAGACACGAGTCAGGCGCGGGTGGCGCGTGGCGGATGGAGATGTTTACGGCATCGACATCATGGGCCTTCAGTAGATCGGCCATCTTCATTACAAACGCGTTGAGGTGAGCTACCGGTACGAAATATTCCTGCAAGGCGTAGGTGCTGTTTCGTGTAGCAATCGGTCCGAGGGAGGCGACGTCCCTGCTGGCCTCGTAGTTGCGGCGTACCACCGGGTGGCTGAGGTAGCGCAATGGATCGACCACATCCTTGCGAATCAACGGGCCGCCGGGGAGTCTGGCCACGCCCCACATGATGGTCTGATCGAGCGTGTACGATTGCCCCGGTGCGACCAGCCGGTCCTCGACGGTCAGTGCTTTTTCCGTGGCGCTCCAGGTGATGGCGGTGGCTTGGTCAAAGTGGGGCGGCGCCAGATCCGCATTGTGCAGGATCGCCTGGTCGTTTCCGCGGATCTGGTCATTGAAGAACTGGGGGTAATCGGCAACCGGCATGTGCTGGACCTGGCGTTCCATCGTGACGTTTGTTGCCAGGTCCAGTTCGATCTCGGTAATGATCCCCAGCGCGCCATAACCACCGATGGCCGCGTGAAACAGATCGGTATTCACGGTGCGGGACGCTTCCATGACGGAACCGTCAGCGAGCACCAGTTGCAGGGCGCGTACCGAGTTGCTCATCGGCCCGGCGCCGACGTAACGCCCATGAGCATTGACTGACAGCGCACCGCCGACGGTGAAGTTGGCATAGCTCTGCATGATCTTCACCGACAGATCGTCCGGGTCGATGACGGTCTGGAGGTCGCGCCAGCGCATCCCTGATTGCACGCGTATGACCTTGTTCTCAGGCGAATAGTGGATGACCTGATTGAACTGACGCATATCGAGGTGCAGGCTGTCTTCGCTGGCAATCTGTCCGCCCATGCTATAGCGGCCACCCCCGATGCTTACAGGGCCTGCCCACAGGACCAACGCCTGGCGGATCTCATCGGTGGTGCGCGGAGCCAGCAGACGATTCACCCAGACTGGGTTGAGCAGTGTCACGTCGTTAACCAGGACGCCCGAAGAGGCTGCCCAGCACGACCAGGGGGACAGCACGCCGAAGGCAATCCCGGCCGTGCCAGCCTGAAGCAGGCTGCGCCGGGTGAGGCAGGGCAATGATCTTGAAGGGGGAAGCGCTTGCGCATCGTTGGTCATGCGGTGTCACTCAGTTGGGAATCGAAAATGACCCGCACGTCCGGACTTCGAAGCAGGCTGGCCGGTGTGACGGTACGACGTTGCCAAGGAATTCGGCCGAAATACCACAGCCGCCAGAACGCCAGGTTCGGATTGGCATTATCTTGCAGCAAGGTCGCGAACGTCTCCACTTCACCGAGCTGAACATTAGTTGCTTCATCGATGACCTCACGAACGAAACGAGAGCAGAACTGGCGCCGCGAGCTTATGTTGAAGCCCGTGTCATAGAGCGTACCCAGCCGATGATCCGCGGCGTTCTGAAGTGCCGCGCGTTGCGTGTCGGTGAGAGGTCGCGTGAGCCTCGCCACTGTGCAGCATTCATGCTCGGAGCGCTTGAGAAATCGGCTGAGCGAGGTGGTGCGCGAAAACGGAAACGTGCTTTCCGCAATCACCGGCTCATCGCCGCGGTTGTCGACCACCACGCCCACATGATTCGTCCACGAATTCGTCGCGTTGGCGACCTCCAGGAAGGGCCGCGCGGTGACCCGGATGAACACCATATCGCCAATCTGCAGGTCGCCCATGGAGGGCGCGCCTGATGTTGGAGAATTGTGTGCTGCGTTTTTGCTGAACATGCTGACCTCTCGGCTTTTTTGAGTTTCAAGCATGGGGAGAGGGTGGCGGAATTCGCAACTTATTCGTGGGTAATTCGCTAAGCTGATACCAACAGCATCGGATTTCAATACTTATGACCCAGATTGCCCAACTCATCGCCACCCTGAAACAGCATCTCAAGGCCGCTGGCATGACCTATCGCGATGTTGCTCAAGCGCTCGACCTGTCGGAGCCCAGCGTAAAGCGTCTGCTGGCCAGTGGTCGCTTGACGGTCGAACGCCTTGCACAGTTTTGTGAGTTGCTGGGCATGACGATGGCGGAATTGCTTCAGGAGGCAGAGCGAACGACCCCACGCCTGCACATGTTGACGCTTGAACAGGAAACGCAACTGGTCTCAGACGAAAAGTTGTTGCTGGTGGCGGTGTGTGCGCTGAATCACTGGTCGCTGGAAGACATCGTGTCCGCCTACTGCGTGTCAAAAGCCGAGTGCATCAAGCATTTGTTGGTGCTGGAACGGATGGGCCTGGCGGATCTGAAACCGGGAAATCGCATCAGGTTGCTGGTCGCGCGGGATTTCGATTGGCTGCCGGACGGTCCTATCCGAGGGTTTTTCCTGCGGCAGGGTTTGCCGGATTTCATGGCGAGCCGATTCGACGTCCCCGATGAAACCCTGCACTTTGCCCATGGCATGTTGACGAAGCCCGCTTACGCCCAGTTGCAAGTCGACATCCACAAGTTGCGCAGCAAACTGGCGGCGCTTCACAACGAATCGTTGGCCGCGCCGCTGTCCGAAAAACGTGGGACTGCGCTGTTGCTGGCGATGCGAGTTTGGGAGCCACAGGCGTTCAGGAAGCTTAAGCGGGGGTAAATCGATAGGTCTCTCGACTGGGCCAGATATTACTTCAGATTGCTCTGGAAGAAGGTTGTCAGCTTATCGAAAGGAATGAGCTCGACCCGATCATAAAGATCGACATGGCCAGCTCCGGGAATGATGACCAGTTCCTTGGGCTGACCGGCGAGCTTATATGCCTCCTCGCTGAATTCCCGGGAGTGCGCATCGGCCCCTGCAATGAACAACATCGGATGCGGTGAAATGGTCTCGATGTCATTGAGCGGGTAGAAGTTCATGAACTTGATGTTGCTGGTCAGCGTCGGGTGCGTGGTCAGGTCTTTCGACGAGTTGGATGGCGTGAACTCGCCGCGCGGGGTGCGGTAAAAGTCATAGAATTCACGTTGGATAGGATGAGTGTTGGCGTCCAACTGGTGCACCGTACCGCTGGTATAAAGCGTTTCACCGCCGGCGAACTCGACGTTACGCTGCTGTGTGGCTTGGGCGATGATCGCCCGGCGCTGTTCGAGCGTTTGGGAATGCTTCAACCCGTTGCGATTGACGCCGCCCATGTCGTACATGCTCACTGTGGCGATGGCCTTCATGCGCGGGTCGATCTTGGCTGCGCTGATCACGAAGCTGCCACTGCCACAGATGCCGATCGCGCCAATCCGCTCCTTGTCGACGAAAGGCTGGGCGCTGAGAAAGTCCACCGCGGCACTGAAGTCCTCGGCATAGATATCTGGCGAGACGGCATTACGCGGCCGCCCCTCGCTTTCGCCCCAGAACGACAAGTCCAGGGAAAGGGTCACGAAGCCTTTTTCCGCCATTTTCGTGGCATAGAGGTTGGCGCTCTGCTCCTTGACCGCACCCATCGGGTGGCCGACGACAATCGCCGGACTTCGGGTCTTGCCATTGAGTTTTTTCGGCATGAACAGGTTACCTGCCACGGTCATTTGATATTGGTTCTTGAAGTTGACCTTCTGCACGGTCACGTCATCGCTGGTATAAAAATTATCTGCGCCGTTGGACATATCGGCTCCTATTGCTGTGAGCGAAGTGACAAGAAGGGTGAGTAAAACGATGATTTTTTTCATGGGAAATCCTGTCGATGGGGCGTCATCAGTGTTGGGAAAAGCTCACTTGCACATCTCGTCGGCCCAGCGCTTGAGCCAACTTCGCGGTGTCGTCCACTTGCCCAAGGCGGGTGTAGGCGTAGGTCGAGTTGAAGTTCGTATAAAAGACGACCAGGGTGTCCGTGCCGTACAGCATCAAGTCGCCGTTGCGGATCGTTCCCGGCTTGCTGGCTTCGGCAGGTAGCGCTTGGGGAAGGGTGGCGTATTTCTCGTTACGGTTGAGATCGCTCATCGCCACCGTCAGCGGCAACAACGTGACAAACGCGCGGGTGGCCGCGTTGTCGGCCAAGGTGATGGCGAAGCGCTGTTCGCCGACGGTCATCCACATCACCCTGTTCTCCGTTTTCGAGGGCGCCGACGCGGCACCACTCATCGTGGCGTAGCCGCCAAACACGAGCATTACCGCCAGCAAACCACGCCGGGCCGATCGCATCGCAGTTGTGCATGGGTTTCTGTTCATAGGGTTCATGGTGACTTGGGAACAGTGATGCGACTAGCTAATGAATGCTTAACAAGGCTATAAGCATGGCTAATCAATCTGCTTGAAGTGCTGCTGCCATGGTCAAAAGAAACCTCAACGATCTGCTGTCTTTCGTCACGGTGGCGCGCGAAGGCAGCTTCACGCGAGCTGCCGGCGCGCTGGGCGTCACCCAATCGGCGCTGAGCCAGGCAATCAGTGGGCTGGAAGCACGCTTGCAGATCCGCTTGCTGACGCGGACCACCCGCAGCGTTTCGCCGACCCTTGCGGGCGAACGGCTGTTGCACGCCATCGGTAATCGCTTCGATGAAATAGAAGCCGAGCTGGATAGGCTCACGGAAATGCGCGACAAGCCCGCGGGCACTGTGCGCATCACCTGCGGCGATCATGTCCTGCGCACGACCTTGCTGCCCAAACTGACCGGGCTGCTGCACGATTACCCGGATATCAATGTCGAGTTCGACGTCTGCTACGGATTTCGGGACATCGTGGCGGATCGTTTTGATGCGGGCGTGCGCCTGGGCGATACCATCGACAAGGACATGATCGCGGTCCCGATCGGCCCTGCGTTGCGGATGGCTGCCGTGGCTTCGCCAGCGTACTTTGCCAATCGTGCCGTTCCCGGGCATCCGCGCGACCTGATGAATCATCGTTGCGTCAATCAGCGCATGCCGACGTCGGGCGGGCTCTATGTCTGGGATTTCGAGCGACGGGGCAAGCAGGTGAACGTACGAGTGGACGGCCAACTCATTTTCAACACGTCGACTCATATCGTGCAGGCGGCAGTCGCTGGGCTGGGCGTTGCCTATCTGCCAGAAGAGGAGTTTGAACCTCATCTTCAAGAGGGGCGACTGGTGCGCGTGCTGGGAGATTGGTGTCCGCCATTTTCAGGCTACTATTTGTACTACCCCAGCCGACGGCAACCTTCGCCTGCGTTTACATTGGTTGCCAATGCGTTGCGCCAAGCCGATTAAGGGCGAGCGATGGTTCAAATAAGCGGATCCAACGCATGTCTACTAGTTCAGGCAAACGTTGATTCGCGGATACGACTTTCAAGTAGTCATAGTCGTAACGTTTAGTAACTCATATGCTAGCCCTTATGAGAATCTCGATATCCACCAAGTGATATAGGTTTCAAGGTAATTATTTGACCATGATATGTATTTCAAACCTTGGCGACTGCTCAGGTGTTTTACAGTCAGTGTCCCGGATTTATTTGCTGGGTGTTTTTCGAATACGGTGTCTGATGCTTTCGGAAAGTAGGATATGGAAAATAATCGTCCATTTATAAAGCCGAATTGCGCAGTGCCGGTGTTGCTGTCTATTTTGTAGTAGGGTACTTCAAATATTTTTAAGGAGAATTTTTTCCGCAGAAGACCACTGTTTTTTTCTAAGCTTTCTAAAGTTGTAGGCTTGTAGCCTTGCGCCTCAAGGGAGCTCAAGGTCTGATCAATATGGCCGCAGCTGTTGAAATTATTTATTAGCAGGGGTGGCGACTCCTCGCAAATACGTTCAATACTCACAGGTTCTTGGTATCTGAGCACGATGGCAGCAGAAGCCACAGACATCAGAGCAATTAGTGTTGCTGATGTTTTCGGCAGTTTGAGAATGGCGTTAATAGTATGCATCGTCAGAGCTTGCGTCTGTCCTTAAAATTCTATTGTTAAGAAAGGTCATGCAGTTTTAGGGACGGTTTTCAGGGGGTTGTTGCTCTTGAGCGCGTATGGGACATACGGCTTTACTATCCGGAAGATGATTTTTTCAATCAGGTCCGCAATTTGTTCTGGCAGATAAGGTATTTCATATTGGTTGTGAGGGTGTGTTACGGATTGTTTAAACCGTAACACATGGGAGTTGTAAGCGCTGTTGAGCTCGATCACTAGTTTTAATTGTTACTTATGCTCGCAGCGGCTTTTTTCATGGTTCCAACGGCCGCCTCCATCCAAACATCTGTCTATTTCAATCTGCTCGCAACCTGTTTGAGTAATAAGTAGGAGAAGTAATATGAGTTTTTTCATCTGTTTAATATCTATCCTCAAGTCCGCCGGGTCTGAAAAGGGAGCATAAAGCACCGCAGCTTTGTGCGGGATTATAGAGTCCTCTTGTTCTTCCGTGTTTGTTGGCAATTTGATCGGCTGCGGATGCAGTTGCAGGATCGCCTTTTATGTTCTGATCTGTCCACTCCCGTGCATTACTTATAAAGCATGCCATGTTCGATCCCCCTTGACCTCGCTGGCCTGCTTCGCAGTTTGCTTTGCAGTGGAAGTATTTATCTGCACCTATAGTGTTCGCATCCCTCATGTCGTTGTAGTTTCGACCAAAGTCACCAACTGCTCCTGCTGCCCCCCAGACGTATATAATAGGATCCGAAGTTGGCCTAAGAAGAGCTGCCAAGACTGCTGGAGAATTTATTGCTGCTTGTGCTTGGGCGTATTGACCAAGCTGAACTCCATTCATGCCGCCAACTCCAGGAAAGGTAGCGGCTAACCCCCAGAAGTCAAACTTAGAAATTGGGTTTCCCCCTACGTACCCATAGGTATTAAGGCCACCATTGAGCCCAATCGGATCACTCTGCACATAGCGACCAGTCTCCGGGTCGTAATCCCGAAAATAGTTGTAGTGAAATCCAGTCTCAACATCGTAGTACTGCCCGGGAAAGCGCAGGTTGATTGTCAACGGGCCGCTTGCTTCACTCGTACCGAACGCGGGGGAATCCCACCCCCATATCTTTTCCCGTGCCGCGTTCGTTGCGCTGCGCGGTGTATTGAGGTGATCGCTATGGAGATAGAACACGGTACTATTTGCAGGTGCGCCGTTTGCGCTGTAGGTCACACTGATTCCACCCAAGGGCATCCCTTCGAGCCAGATGTAAAACTGACTCGTCAGTTTCTTGCCTTGGTTATCAAACAGCGTTTCGCCTATTAGCTCTCCACTCAGCCCATACACGAACGTCGTGGTGCGTTGCGGTGTAATTTTCTGCGTGCGCTGGCCGAAAGCGTTGTAGCGGAACTGAGCCTTGATGACCCCATCGATTTTCACGTTGCTCAAGCGGTTCTGTTCGTCATACGAAAACTGCCGGCTGGCACCATTGGTGCGCTCTTCGATCAGGTTGCCCGCCGCATCGGTGTCCACCGAATGAAGGCCTATTTGCATCGACCGATTGCTGCTGGCGCCATACTGATAAAATGTATTTGCGGTGGCATACACCTCGCCATCCACCAGGAAATCGAGCGCTTTGTGGGTGCGGTTGCCTGCCGCGTCATAAACATAGGTCTGCCGTTGGGAAGGGGTGGTTTCTTCTGTCAGGCGATCCAGCGCGTCATAGCTGTAATCAAGGTTGCCAAGTGAACTGCGCTGCATTTGGGTGATATTTCCATGGGCATCATAGGTGTAGGTCTTGCTCTGGCCTGCAACGGTTTGAGCGGTCAGCCGGTAGTCCAGATCGTAGGTACGTTGAAGCGTAGTCCCGTTGGCCCAGGTCAGGCTTTTAAGCGGACCGAAAGGTTGATACGTGATATTGCTGGCGAACGCGGTCGGCTGCCCCGTGCCGCGCCGGACCTGCACATGGCTGATTTGTCCTGTGGTGTTGCGCGAGTAGACGATGCTGAAACCTGTTGGATAATCGATCCTGCTCAACCGATTGGCGACATCGTATCCATAGCCGATCTGTTCTGGCTGAGTCGTTGTATTTGCAGGCGCTGTTTGCCGCTGGGCTGTAACGTTGCCTTGGGCGTCGTAGGTGTAATTCAACACCCCGTTGGCGTCCTCCACGGCTGTCAGTCGGCCGATGCCTTTGTTACCAGCGGCAATCGAATCGTAGTGGAACTGAACGTCCAGTGCCGGGTTCGTTGGATAGCGGCGGGCGGTCAGGCGATTGAGCGCGTCGTAGGTAAAAGTCGTGACCACACCACGCGCGTCCACCTGTTGCGTTACGTTGCCTGCGGCATCGTACTGATAGTCAGTGGCGCCGCTGTCAGGGCTGTTCACCCGCGTCAGGTTTCCCAGGCCGTCGTACTGATATTGAGTGGTTACACCACGTGGGTCGCGGACGTGGGTGAGGTTATCTTGAACGTCGTACTCAAGTTGAGTGATGCCATTAAGCGGGTCAGTATGCGTCACCAATCGGTTCAGTGAATCAAAGGCCCGTTGGTGACTGTGATTGCGGGGATTGGTCAGCGCGATCGGATTATCGTTGAGGTCGTACTGTGTCTGGCTTGTCTGGCCGGCCGCACCCACTGAGCGCAGCAAACGACCCAGTTCGTCGTACACCCATTGATGTTGTTTGGTCAGCTTACCGGTCTTGTCCTGGATCCGTACCGCGGTCCGGTTCCCCATCGGGTCGAGATCAAATTCGATCTGTCCCCCTGCGTTATTGGTCACTCGGATGAGCCGCCTTGCGTCGTCCCATGTGTAAGTCGACCAGCTATTGTCTGCACGAATGATCTTGGTGATGTCGCCCACGGCATTGTGCTCAAGGCGAACAGTGCCGGTAGCGGTACTCAACGACCTCACCCAGCCTTGTGGTGCATAGGTCAGGTTTGTAATAACACCATTGGAATCGACCACTGTCTTAGGGCTGCCGGCGGCGTCAAAGTTGGAAAATGTGGTGGTGTGTCCGAGCGCGTTGATAATGCGTGCCAGGTGTCCTTTGGCATCGTAAGCGTAGCGGGTAATGTCACTGACATCTGTTCGGGGCCCATCTGACGACTCCAGCTGCCCCTGGGTATTGTAGGTGAACGACCAGCCACGTTCGGCAGCTTGGCAAAGAGTAAGGGTGGTAATGGCTCCGCCCAAAGCGAGGGCGAGCAGAGCAACCTTGCATGTCAATGTGTTCATATTCAGATCCTTCTGAATTAACGTGAAATGATTGTTTTACTGAGCTGGCGCCCTTGAGTGTCGTAGGTGTAGTGAATGGAACGATCCGGTTCGTTGATGCGCACTGGGGAATACAGCGTCGGGTGCCATTCGGTGGTGATTGTTCTCGTTTGAGAAGTACCGCTCGCTTCCGTGCGAGAGGTTTCCAGGCCACGGTCGTTGTAGAGATAGGTGGTTATATTGCCGTTGTTGTCGGTCTTTGTTGTCAGCAGACCGCGGGTGTCGTAGGTGAAACTTGAGTTGCTATCGGGGCAGTTGGCCGATGGAAGACCCGCAATGGACTTGATGCGTTTGACGCCTTGAATCAATTCAAATTGATATCGGATTTTCTTACCCAGTGCGTTGATTACCGTTGATGATCCATCAGGGTTGTAGTTGACTGAGATTTTTTCCATACCGGCTGCGTGTTCACTCGTAATGGCACGCCCTTGATCATCATAAGTCCATGTGGCATAACGTACCCCGCGCTCATCAATAATGCCGGTCAGCAGTCTGCTGTCTTTCGGGTCTTCGTAGATGTACTGTTTATTCTCCGTATGGGTCGGATAGGTTTTGGTCATGGAGGTTAGCTGTTTGTAATTGTTATAGGTGTAGCTAATGCTTACGTCACCCGCAATAACGGTAAGAGGTTGTTTTGACGTGTCCTCGGTAAAATTTAAAGTGTTGCCAAAGCCATCAGTGACGGTCGCAATATTGTCTAGATAGGTAATGCTTAGCGCGCTACCTGCTTTAATAAGCGCAGTTAACCTTCCGTTGCTATCAAATTCAAGTGAGCGATTATTGCGGGCGTGATAGCTCCAACGGTCCGACTGATAAACGAGTGTTCCTGTTTCGGGTGGCCTCGCCTCATAAGACGTTCCATTTTTTTCAAAAAACGATCGACTTCCATCAAGGTGAATAAGCGTGATCAAGTTTTCTTCGAAGCTGAGCCTGGATGAATAACTGTGCCGCCATGCTCCATCAACGCTTCTGTAGAATCTTGAGAAGTCAAGTGGATTTGCACTTGGGTGTGAATGCGCAGTTGAGTAATCGTTTTCCGTTTGTATTTTGTAGCCTGTCGCGAAATTTATTGGGTTTCCCGCCAGGCTCAAGGGGCAGCCACTGTCGATGCCTTGAGTCTCGCATTGGCCTGAGGACTTATTGAATTGTTGGTTTTCGGTGCATGTGTTGCCGCTGCGGAGAATGGATACAGCGCCATAAGAGTCGTTTAAGGGGTCCTTGCCATATCTCATGTGGCAATGCCAGATGTGATCCTCCTCCGTTGCCACCGCTGGTGTGTAATTCCAGATTTCTTCGTACTCTTCATATAGCCATCTACAAGCCAATTCGGGTGAGGGCTGTCGTTTTTGAAGATGTGCCGGGAATTGCTGAATCGTCCAATAGTATTCTTCTGCCAACGCTTGGAGGTTTGCTGCAAGTGATAAAAGCAGTAATGAGTACGTAAAAAGCTGTTTGCATAGCATTCCAGAGTTCCTTCTGGTGTTAGGTTGTTGTCCTCCTGGATGATGGCGAGATGGAACGCTGTAAAACGATACATATATATTGTGTTTGTAACCTTGTGTTGTGATCCAGCAAAGCGCTCGCCACGCTGGCAGTCAGGAAAACGGCCAATAGCCACCGATCGCTGTGCGTCGCCTACAATCACTCGTGTATTTGACCTCCCGCTGGCGTAGGACAACTTTCACGTCTAGTCGCTTTCAGAACACGTTTCGTCGTCCATGTGCAATCGCCAACCCCCGGGAGTGGCAAGCTGTGAGGATGCCCCGGACCAGGTGCGCCAAAGACACCTGGCCGGAGAGCGAGAATGGCGATCGGATGTGCCACGCTACCGTGACGTGGGCCGGACGCCGCAGCCAAGACTCCGGACGGCTGCCGCTATGCGGCGGTGTCGTTCGAGATGCCGAGGTACGTTTATGCCCGATGAGACGCTTCACCTGCCTTTGATCCACAGCGTGCTTGCGCGCGAAAAGGACACCCCCGGTGCCTTGCTGCCCATTCTCCATGCCATCCAGGCAGGCTGCGGGTATGTCCCCGACAGCGCCGTCCCGGAGATCGCCCACGCCCTGAACCTCAGCCTGGCTGAAGTGCGCGGGGTCATCAGTTTCTACCACGATTTCCGCACCACGCCGCCGGCGCGCCATACCCTGCGCCTGTGCCGGGCCGAGTCCTGCAAGAGCATGGGCGCCGAAGCCCTGGCTGCGCAGTTGCGCGAGCAACTGGCGCTGGACGATCACGGCACCAGCGCCGACGGCAGTATCAGCCTGCGGCCGGTCTATTGCCTGGGCGCCTGCGTCTGCTCGCCGGCCCTGGAACTGGACGGGGAGTTGCATGCGCGGATCACGCCCGAGCGTCTGCGTCAGTTGGTGAATGACTGCAGGGAGGAGGGCGCATGCTGACGCTCTGTATCCCCCGCGATTCGGTGGCCCGTGCCGTGGGCGCGGACAAAGTCGCGGCTGCCTTGGCCGTTGAGGCTGAACGTCGACAGTTGCCGTTGCAGGTGTTGCGGACCAGTTCCCGTGGCCTCTATTGGTTGGAGCCGCTGGTTGAGTTGGAAACGCCCGAAGGGCGCCTGGGCTTTGGCCCGATTACCGCCCAAGACGTGCCTGCCCTGCTCGATGCGCTGGCCCAGGATCCGGGCAGCCATCCCGCTGCCCTGGGACTGGTGGAGAACATTCCTTATCTGAAAAGCCAGCAGCGCCTGTTGTTTGCCCGTGCTGGCATCACCCAGCCCTTGTCCCTCGATGACTATCGTGCCCAAGGCGGATTTCTCGGCCTGGCCCGGGCGATCCAGATGGATGGCGCCGAGGTGGTTGCCAGCGTGCTGGATTCCGGCCTGCGCGGCCGCGGCGGCGCGGCGTTCCCGGCGGGCATCAAGTGGCGCACTGTGCGTGACGCGCAGGGGCCGCAGAAGTACGTGGTCTGCAATGCCGACGAAGGCGACTCCGGCACGTTTGCCGACCGCATGCTGATGGAAGGCGACCCCTTCCTGCTGATCGAAGGCATGATCATCGCCGGCATCGCCGTGGGCGCGACCATGGGCTACATCTACGTGCGTTCGGAATACCCGGACGCCGTCAGTACGCTGAACGACGCGCTGCACATCGCTCGCGAGGCCGGTTACCTGGGCACGAACGTGAGCGGCAGCGGTCGCGCCTTCGAGCTGGAAGTGCGGGTCGGCGCCGGCGCCTATATCTGTGGCGAGGAAACCGCGCTGCTGGAATCCCTTGAGGGCAAGCGCGGCACGGTGCGCGCCAAGCCGCCGCTGCCGGCGCTGCAAGGCCTGTTCGGCTTGCCGACGCTGGTGCATAACGTACTGACCCTGACCTCAGTACCGATCATCCTGGAGAAGGGCGCGCAGTTCTATCGCGACTTCGGCATGGGCCGCTCCTTGGGCACGATGCCGTTCCAACTGGCCGGCAACGTCCGTCATGGCGGCCTGGTGGAGCGCGCTTTCGGCCTGAGCCTGCGGGAGTTGGTGGAAGGCTACGGCGGCGGTACCGCCAGCGGTCGTCCGCTGAAGGCCGCGCAAGTGGGCGGGCCGTTGGGCGCCTGGGTGCCGCCTTCGCAATTTGATACGCCGCTGGACTACGAAGCGTTCGCCGCCATGGGCGCGATGCTCGGCCACGGCGGTGTGGTGGTCGCCGACGACAGCCTGGACATGGCCCAGATGGCCCGGTTCGCCTTGCAGTTCTGCGCCGAGGAATCCTGCGGCAAGTGCACGCCGTGCCGGATAGGCTCTACCCGTGGGGTGGAAGTGGTGGACCGCTTGATCGCCAGCACCGAAGCCGGTGACCGCCAGGAACAGGCCCTGCTGTTGCAGGACCTGTGCGACACCCTGCAATACGGTTCGCTCTGTGCCCTCGGTGGGATGACGTCCTACCCTGTCGCCAGCGCCCTCAAGCATTTCCCCGCCGACTTCGGTCTGGCGACCACGGAGGCTGACCAATGATCACCATTTTCGATCCCAGCACCGATATCGACCTGGGCACCCCGGCGCGTGACAGCGACGTGCAGGTCAGCCTGACCATCGACGGACGCGAAATCAGCGTCGCCGCCGGCACCTCGGTCATGCGCGCCGCAGCCATGCTCGGCACCACCATACCCAAGCTCTGCGCCACCGACAGCCTGGAAGCCTTCGGCTCCTGCCGCATGTGCCTGGTGGAAATCGACGGCATGCGCGGCTATCCCGCGTCCTGCACCACGCCGGTAACGGAGGGCATGGTGGTGCGCACGCAAACCTCCAAGCTCGCCACGCTGCGGCGCAACGTGATGGAGCTGTACATTTCCGACCACCCGCTGGATTGCCTGACCTGTTCGGCCAATGGCAACTGCGAGTTGCAGACCGTGGCGGGGCAGGTGGGCCTGCGCGAAGTGCGCTATGGCTACGAAGGCGCCAACCATTTGGCCGAGGCCAAGGACGTTTCCAACCCGTATTTCGACTATGACCCGAGCAAGTGCATCGTCTGCAGCCGCTGCGTGCGCGCCTGTGAGGAAATCCAGGGCACCTTCGCCCTGACGATCACCGGGCGCGGTTTCGATTCCCGGGTGGAAGCGGCCGGCGGTGACAATTTCCTCGATTCCGAATGCGTGTCCTGCGGCGCCTGCGTACAGGCATGTCCGACGGCGACCCTGATCGACAAGAGCGTCGTGGAGATCGGCCAGCCGGAGCGCAGCGTCATCACCACTTGCGCCTATTGCGGCGTAGGCTGTTCGTTCCGCGCCGAGATGAAAGGCGAGCAACTGGTGCGCATGGTCCCGGACAAGAACGGCCAGGCCAACCACGGCCATTCCTGCGTCAAGGGCCGCTTCGCCTGGGGCTACGCCACGCACCCGGATCGCATCACCAAACCGATGATTCGCAAGCGCATCAACGACCCGTGGCAGGAAGTCAGCTGGGACGAGGCGGTCACCTACGCCGCCAGCGAACTGCGCCGGATCCAGCTCAAGTACGGGCGCGATTCCATCGGCGGCATCACCTCCAGCCGCTGCACCAACGAAGAAACCTACCTGGTGCAGAAACTGGTGCGCACTGCGTTCGGCAACAACAACGTCGACACCTGCGCCCGTGTCTGCCACTCGCCTACCGGTTACGGTCTCAAGCAGACCCTGGGCGAGTCCGCCGGCACGCAGAACTTCGACTCGGTGATGAAGGCCGACGTGATCATGGTGATGGGCGCCAACCCCACCGACGCGCACCCGGTGTTCGGCTCCCAGCTCAAGCGCCGCTTGCGCCAGGGCGCACGACTGATCGTCATCGACCCACGGCGCATCGACCTGGTGGATTCGCCCCACGCCCGTGCCGAGCTGCACTTGCAACTGCGTCCGGGTACCAACGTGGCGATGCTCAACGCGCTGGCCCATGTGATTGCCACCGAAGGCTTGATAGACCAGCCGTTTGTCGAGGCTCGCTGCGAGGCGACGGACTTCGCCCGCTGGCGCGATTTCGTCAGCCTGCCGGAAAACTCGCCCGAGGTCCTGGGCCCAGTGTGTGGCGTGCCTGCCGAGCAGATCCGCGCCGCCGCACGGCTCTACGCCACTGGCGGCAACGCGGCCATCTACTACGGCCTCGGCGTTACCGAGCACAGCCAGGGCAGTACCTCGGTCATGGGCATTGCCAACCTGGCCATGGCCACCGGCAACATCGGTCGCGAAGGTGTCGGGGTGAACCCGCTGCGTGGACAGAACAATGTCCAAGGCTCCTGCGACATGGGCTCGTTCCCCCACGAACTGCCGGGTTATCGGCACATCTCCAACGAAGCGGTGCGCGCCGAGTTCGAGCAAGCCTGGAACGTGACCCTGCAACCCGACCCGGGCCTGCGTATCCCGAACATGTTCGAGGCGGCGCTGGACGGCACCTTCAAGGCGCTTTATTGCCAAGGTGAAGACATCGCCCAGAGCGACCCCAACACCCAGCATGTGACGGCCGCGCTGTCCGCGTTGGAATGCGTGATCGTCCAGGACATCTTCCTCAACGAGACGGCCAAGTTCGCCCACGTGTTCCTGCCGGGCAGCTCGTTCCTCGAGAAGGACGGCACCTTTACCAACGCCGAACGCCGCATCTCCCGCGTTCGCAAGGTGATGGACCCGTTGGCCGGCAAGGCCGACTGGGAAGCCACCATCGCCCTGGCCGACGCCCTGGGCTACAAGATGCACTACAACCATCCTTCGGAAATCATGGATGAAATCGCCCGCCTGACGCCGACGTTCACCCGCGTCAGCTACGCCGAACTGGAGCGCCACGGCAGCCTGCAATGGCCGTGCAACGATGCCGCGCCGGACGGCACGCCGACCATGCACATCGAGCAGTTCGTGCGCGGCAAGGGCCGCTTCATGCTCACCGGCTACGTGCCCACCGAGGAGAAGGTCAACAACCGTTATCCGCTGCTGCTGACCACCGGCCGCATCCTCAGCCAGTACAACGTCGGCGCCCAGACCCGGCGTACCGAAAACGTGGCCTGGCACGAGGAGGACCGTCTGGAAATCCATCCAACCGATGCCGAGAACCGCGGGATCGTCGATGAAGACTGGGTCGGCATCGGCAGCCGTGCCGGGCAAACGGTACTGCGCGCCAGGGTGACCGAGCGCGTGGCACCGGGCGTGGTCTACACCACGTTCCACTTCCCGGAATCGGGCGCCAACGTGATTACCACCGACAACTCCGACTGGGCCACCAACTGCCCGGAATACAAGGTCACGGCGGTGGAGATCGTGCGGGTCAGCCAGCCTTCGGAATGGCAGAAGCGTTACCAGGCGTTCAGTGATGAACAAGGGCGCCTGCTGAGGGAACGTCGCCATGCCGAGAAAGCGGAGGTTCGTCGATGAGCTCTGAAAGCCTGATCAAGATGGCTAACCAGATCGGCCAGTATTTTGCCACTGAGCCGGACCACGCGGTGGCGGTGCGTGGTGTATACCAGCACATCAAGAACTTCTGGACGCCGACCATGTGTCGCGACTTGATGGCCTGGCAAACGAAACATCCCGACGCTGTCCTGCACCCGTTGGTATTGGCGGCATTGATGGAGTTTGCAGAAGCGGCTTAGTAAGGAAATGCTGTAGAACCTGCGCACAGCCCCGGCCGGCGCCCTCGTCAATGACGAAGGGAACCGACCGGGGCTGTGTGCATTTCAGTTATTGAAAAATCAGTTCCGGGATGGATGAGCTGCCCAGTGTTTCATTTCTTCGGCAATGAAATGATTCACCAGGTCGCTGTACATCTTCTCGATGGCGTCCGGACTCAGGCCCTCGGCCTCGGCCCATTCCCGCCGTGTCGCCAGCATCGCCTTGAAACGCTCCGGTGCCCGTACCGACGTCGCCGACGTCTTGAACTTCGAGGCCGCGAGTACGTATTGAAAACGTTTGCCCAGCAGTTTGATGATTGCCTGATCGAGGGCATCGATTTCGCCTCGGATGTCCTCCATGTTGACGCATTCAGAGGGTTGCTGCCGATTGCAGACGTCCATGTAGATCACTCCTTTGGTTTGAGCAGGATCGGCCCAACCTGGGCCGATGTTCTGATATGGAATTAAAAATCCCAATCCTCGGCGCTGATGACCCGGCAAAAGGGCCCGGCCAGCGTTGTGTTGTGATGGGCGATGATCACTGGCGCCTTCACGTCCAGCGTGTCGGCGCATGTGTGACCATTGGCGATCAGCACGGCATCGAAGCCCAGGTCCCGGGCGGCACGGCACGTGCTGTCGACACAATACTGGGTTTTCATGCCTGCAATCACCACGCCTCCTGCGCCACAGGCCTTCAACTGCTCGGCCAAACCGGTCATGGCAAACGCATTGGGACGGGTTTTTTCGAAGATCACCTCGTTGCCTGCCAGCCGCAATTGCGGCAGCAGTTGCGTCAGTGGACTTCCCGGCTCGATAGGCGAGCCAGGCGGACCGACATGGCGAGCCAGGAAGACAGGGGCACCGGCGCTGCGAGCCTTGGTCAACAGGGCATTTAACGTATCCAGCAGCGCTTCACCTGCCCAAGGTTTATCCGGGCCGTGAAACAACCCAACTTGCATATCGAGAATCAACAGTGCGTGCATCGTGCTTTCCTTGCGTTTGGGCCAGCGACGCAAGGGCAAAAGAAAAGGCCCTTACCATCGACTGGCGGGCCTTTGAGATACGTGTGTTATTCGCTCACGACACCTCACGACCCGCCTGGGCGGTCGTGGTCGTGGTGGTCGAGGTGATCTTTGGGAGATTCATGATGCTGACAATATCGGCACGCCGTTGGGTTTGGCAAGCGGGGGTGTGAGCTTGCTTGTGAAAGCGGTGGCGACTGTGCCGCCGCCATCGCGAGCAAGCTCGCTCCCACAGGTGGCTTGGGTGGCGGCAATATCGAGGCACACCACCGATCAACTGTGGGAGCGAGCTTGCTCGCGATGGCGTTTGACCCGTTAACCGCGATCCCAAAACCGCCGGACTAGTCGCCCGAGTCTTCCGGTTCCAGCGCTTTCAGCCAGCGGTTCTCCGAGCGGCTCAGATGCTGGCGCATCGAGGTTTGGGCACCGAGTACATCCTTGTGGGCCACGGCGCGCAGGATCGCCTCATGCTCGACGACCGCAGCTTCCCACGTCAGGGCATTCTCCGCATGCTTGCTCAGGTGCGCCGAAATCGGGTTGTGTCGTTCATCGAACAGGGCCGTGATGATCCGCACCAGGGCAGAGTTGCCGCTCATCTTGGCCAGGCGCTGATGGAATTTACGGTCATCCTCCAACGGCGGCAGGCCGTTGGCGATGCTTGCACGCATGGCGTCGATGCAGTCCTGCAGATAGCGGTAGTCACTCTTCTTGCCATGCAGACACGCCAGGATCACTGACTCACCTTCGATCAACGCCCGCGCCTGCATCAGTTCCGAAGGGCTCTCGCCCAAGGTCATGCTCGGGTGCTTTGCCTCCTTGGAGATGGCGCGCACGTACACGCCGGAACCCATCTTGATCTCAATGTCGCCGTCTATTTCCAGGGCGATCAGGGCCTCGCGAAGCGACGGCCTGGAGACTCCCAACAATTGGGTCAAATCACGCTCGGGAGGAAGCCGAGCGCCTGGTTTGAAATCCCCCTGGACGATGTAGCTGCGCAGTTGATCGGCGATTTTCTGATACGGCTTGCGTTCGGCGGCGTTGATCGGCGAGACCATGGGGTGAGCGTCCATCGGAGAGTCCGCAAAGGCTACCATAGGCGCTTGATGGTGGGAGCGAGCTTGCTCGCGAAAGCGGCGGTACATTCAGCATTGATGCAAGCTGACCCGCTGCCTTCGTGAGCAAGCTCGCTCCCACAGGGAAAGGGTGGCCTCAATCACATCACCGCACCGATCTGCCAGGGCAGGAACTCGTTATCGCCCAAGCCATTTTCCTCGCTGCAGGTGCGGTGCCCGGACGCGGTCGCCAGCATCAGTCGGAACAACCGCTCGCCCGCCTGTGCAACCGATTCCAGGCCATCGACGATGCCGCCGGCGTTGAAGTCCATGTCCAGCTCCATGCGCTGGAACAGCTGGGTGTTGGTGGCGATTTTCAAGGAGGGCGTGGGCTTGCACCCATAGGTCGAGCCGCGGCCCGTGGTGAAGCAGATCAGGTTCGCGCCGCCCGCCACCTGGCCGGTCGCCGACACCGGGTCGTAGCCGGGTGTATCCATGAACACCAGGCCACGGGTATCGATCGTTTCAGCGTATGGGTAGACGCCCATCAGCCCGCTCGCACCGGCTTTCGCCACGGCACCCAGGGATTTCTCCAGGATGGTGGTGATGCCCCCGGCCTTGTTGCCCGGCGAAGGATTGTTGTTCATGTCACCGTCGTTGTTGCGGACGTAGGCTTCCCACCATTGGATTCGCGCCATCAATTTTTCGGCGATGTCGGCCGACGCGGCGCGCGCCGTCAGCAAGTGTTCGGCCCCATAGATTTCCGGTGTTTCCGAAAGGATCGCCGTGCCGCCCTGTTGCACCAGCAAGTCCACGGCCGCGCCGAGTGCCGGATTGGCCGTGATGCCGGAGTAGCCGTCCGAGCCGCCGCATTGCAAGCCGACGCATAAGTGGCTGGCGGCAACGGTCGTCCGCTGGCATTGGTTGATGAGCGGCAGCATCGCTTCAATGTGGGCGATGCCACGTCGCACGGCGTCGCGAGTACCGCCTTCGTCCTGGATGACCAGGCTGGCCTTGAGCGCCGCGGGGCGATCCCCCAGCTCATTCATCAACGGGGTGAGTTGATTGACCTCGCAACCCAGGCCGATCAACAGCACACCGGCGAAATTGGCGTGATCGGCATAGCCGCGCAAGGTTCGCTTGAGAATATCGATGCCTTCGCCCTTGGCACCCATGCCACAGCCGCTGCCATGGGTGATCGCAACGACGCCGTCGACGTTGGCGAAGTCTCTCAAGCGCTCGGCAGAAAAAGCGTTGGCAATCTGCTTGCAGACGGTTGCCGAGCAGTTGACGCTGGAAATGACCCCGATGTAATTGCGCGTGCCGACGCGTCCATCCTCGCGGACGTAACCTTCGAAGGTCGCGGGGTTCTTGCTCAATGACGTGGGGACATAAACATTCCGTACGCTGTGTTCGGCAGTGGCGGTGGGCATGTCCAGGTTGTGCACGTGGACGTGATCGCCGGGCTCGATGGCCTGGGTGGCCTGGCCGATGGTTTGCCCGTACTTGAGCACCCGCTGGCCGGCCAGCACCCTGCGCAGGGCGATCTTGTGGCCGGACGGAACCGTCTGCCGGGCGATCAGGGTGAGGCCGTCGGCACTCACCGGCTGGCCCTCGAGGATATCGCCTCGGGCCACCGCGACATCATCACCGGGTGTCAAAACAAGCAAAGCAGAAGGCGGGTTCATGGGGCGTCCTCCGATTCCTAGCACTCGATGATTGCCTTGACGACACCTTGCTTGGGGTCGAGCAAGGTAGCGAACGATTGGGGCACGTCGCCCAGCGTCAATCGGTGGGTGTTCAGGGCCGCATCCGGAATCAAGCCGTCGCGCAGGCATTGCTCGACGTACCGGAAGTCTTCCTGGGTGGCGTTGCGGCTGCCCATCAGCGTGGCTTCGCGCTTGTGGAATTCAGGGTCGGAGAACGTGATCGAGTCCCGGACTACCGAGATCATCACGTAGGTGCCGCCGTGGGCGATGAACTCGAACCCGCGCTCCATGGCCCGTGCATTGCCGGTGGCGTCGAAGACCACGTCAAAAAAATCGCCCTCGGTCAGATCGGCCAGGGCCTGCTTGTCGCCTTCGCCGATGGGCACCGCCGCGTGAATGGCCAGGTGTGCCTTGCAGAACGACAGGCGATCCTCACGCGTATCCAGGACGGTGACTTTCGCACCGCGCAGGCTGGCGAAGATCGCCGCCGCCATGCCGATCGGGCCGGTACCGACCACCAGGGCGTGTTTCTGCGCCTGGATGTTCGAGCGACGCACGGCGTGGGCGCCGATCGAGAGGAATTCGATCATCGCGGCCTGGTCCAGGGAAATCCCCGCCGCCTTGTGAACGAACGCATGGGGAACGCTCAGGTATTGGGTGAACGCGCCGTCGCAGTGGACTCCCAGCACCTGGATCTGGGTGCAGCAGTTGGTCTTGCCCTGGCGGCAGGCGATGCAAGTCCCGCAGGACAGGTACGGCATCACATAGACGACGTCACCCACCGCCAGGCCGCTGGCATCGTCGGTACCTTCCACGATCCCGGAGAACTCGTGGCCCATGACCCGCGGATATTCGAGGTACGGTTGGTTGCCGGTGAAGATGTGCAGGTCCGTGCCGCAGACCCCGACGCGCTTGACCCGGATGAGCACTTCCCCGGGTTTCCTGAGGGGGCGCTCACGCTCGATGGCGGTGAGCGAGCCGGGTTCGTTACAGATGATCGTCAGCATGTCGATGCTCCTTGGCTGGCGTCCAGGCAGTCACTGCCTGCAGGCGGGAGGAGGGGTGTGAACACGCGGTTGCCGGGACCAGGGTGCTCTTTTTTGTTGTAGGTGAGCGGTGACCTGCACCAATGACCTTGGCCCGAAACTACAGGCCGAAAAAAATATTGGCAAGACCAATTAATAAAATAATAAATTGGACTGACCAGTGGGGTCGAGGCGTCACGTGGCATTGCATCATTGACTGAACCCAGGCCCATTTCGACAGGTCACTGGTTTGTCAGGAATGAAAAACAGGATGGACCCTCTGATGCGACCTATTGCCCTTACCGGCCTCTCCTTCGCCGCGCTTCTGTGCGTGGCCTGTTCAAGCCAACCGCCCGCCACCTGGAGCTACGCCGACGCCCAGGGACGAGCCAATCTCCCTCCCGACCAGGCCTACCCCGAGCTTTTTGAAGCGGTGCAGCGTGGGCAGGTATTCACCGACCAGAAGCATTTCGTGGACGCATTGCCCAACCGTGATCCGGCCCGGATCCGCGCCGATTACCTGGCCCAACGGGGCCGCGACGGCTTCGATATCAAGGCCTTCGTAAAGGACAACTTCATCGAGTCCGGCGCGGCCGAAAGCCCGGCCCCCAGGCCCGGCGCTCCGATCAAGGAACACATCGACAACCTCTGGCCGGTGCTGAGCCGCTCCTACAGCCAGGTGCCGGCCTACAGCAGTTTGTTGCCATTGCCGCAGCCGTATGTGGTGCCGGGCGGACGCTTTCGCGAGATGTACTACTGGGATTCGTATTTCACCATGCTCGGGCTTGAGCAAAGCGGCGATAAGGCCCAGGTCCGCCAGATGACCGATAACTTCGCCTACATGATCGACACCTACGGTCACATCCCCAACGGCAATCGCACCTACTACCTGAGCCGGTCGCAGCCGCCATTCTTTGCCTACATGGTGGAGTTGCAGGCGCGCATCGAAGGCGACCAGGCCTATGGGCGATACCTGCCGCAGTTGCAGAAGGAGTATGCCTATTGGATGGAGGGCGCCCGGGCGCTCAAGCCCGGTGACGCTGCCCGACACGTGGTCAAGCTCGCCGATGGCAGTGTGCTCAACCGCTACTGGGATGCCAGCCCGACACCTCGACAGGAGTCCTGGTTGCAAGATGTCAGCACCGCCGAACAGGTGCCGGAGCGGCCCAAGGAGGAGGTTTGGCGTGATCTGCGCGCCGGCGCCGAAAGCGGCTGGGACTTCAGCTCGCGCTGGTTGGACGACGGCCATAACCTGGCGAGCATTCGCACCACGGCCATCGTGCCCGTAGACCTCAATAGCCTGATCTATCATCTGGAGCACACCATCGCCAAAGCCTGCGAGACGGTGCAAAACATGGCCTGTGTCCAGGCTTATGGCCGGCGCGCCGAACTGCGCCAGAGGGCCATCGAGAAGCATTTGTGGAATGCCGACAAAGGTTTCTACGTGGACTATGACTGGCAACGCAACCAGCAACGCCAAGGCCTCACGGCCGCGACGCTGTTCCCGCTGTACACGGGCCTGGCCTCTGTCGAGCATGCCAATCGCACCGCCGCTGCGGTGCGTGACGGCCTGTTGCGCCCCGGGGGTGTCGCCACCACCCAGGTCAGCAATGGCCAGCAATGGGACGAACCCAATGGCTGGGCACCACTGCAATGGGTCGCGGTGGAAGGACTGGAGCGCTACCAGCACACCGCGCTGGCGCAACAGATTGGCAGTCGTTTCTTGCAGCAAGTCGAGAACCTCTACGGCAAGGAAAACAAGCTGGTGGAAAAGTACGACCTGTCCGGACGCGGCGATGGTGGGGGAGGCGGCGAGTATGAATTGCAGGATGGCTTCGGCTGGACCAACGGCGTGACGCTCATGTTACTGGGCAAGTATGGCGAGACGTCTCAAAGCCTGGTGGGTAAGTGAATGCCACACGCATCCCCCTCTGTGGGAGCGAGCTTGCTCGCGATGACGGCGTATCAGCCATCTTCAATGCTGCTGACCCACCGCTATCGCGAGCAAGCTCGCTCCCACATTTTTGATCTATGGCTGTCCTCGACTTTTGTGGCGCTACCAGTTCTCTGTGGGAGCAAGCTCCCTCGCCACAGGGCCGATGTTGGATGGACTGGGTGTGATCGGGCACTGAGCCGTTGCGGGCTCGCTACTCATGCACCGTCACCCGGTTGCGCCCGGTCTTCTTCGAGGTATACAGCGCCTGGTCCGCCCTGGCGATCAGGTCGGCGTGGTCGTTCGCGGGCTGGCTCAGGTCGGCCACGCCCAGGCTGATGGTGAAACGGATGGCCTGGTCGTTGTACTGCACCTCCAGCGCTTCGACGGCCTGGCGCATACGTTCGGCAAAAATCCGGGCGCCGGCCTTGTCGGTGTCTGAAAGCACCACGCCGAACTCTTCACCACCATAACGCCCCGCCACGTCGGATTCGCGTACATGCTCGCGTAGCAGCCGGGCGACATGTTCGATGACCTTGTCGCCCGCCTGGTGGCCGTAGGTGTCGTTGACCCGCTTGAAGTGATCGATATCGAGCATCACCAGGCTCAACGCATTGCCGTAGCGCTGGTGCCGGGCATAGGCGGCCTTGAGGTTGCTCTCCCAATGACCGCGGTTGTACAACCCCGTCAGCCGATCGGTGCTGGACAGGAGTTGCAGCTGTGCGTTGGCGGCTTGGAGCTGATGCCGGTTGGTGGCGACGTCGGTGACATCATAGATCACCAGGCAGATGTGCTTGATGGTGTTGTCCGGCGAGCGCAGCGGCAACAGGGTGGTGTTCTGGTACATGAACGCTTCCTGGCCGGTGATCGGCTGGTAGCTCTTGAAGCGCATCAGGTACGGACGCTGCTCCCAGACCGTGAACGCCGGCGTGCCCAGGGTGGCGACGCTCTCCACCTTGCGGCTGAACCATTGGCGATCGATTTCAGGGAACAGGCTGAAAAAATGCTGGTTGTGGGCGTCCTTGGGCTGCACCCCGGAGCGGTTCTCCATGAAGGTGTTCCAGACTTGCACGCGGTACTCGCGGTCGAGCACCACCACCCCGACGTCGATGCTCTGAACGATCGCCAGCAACCAGTGGAACTCGTTCAGATCGATGGATTCGCTCATGGCTCAGTTCATCAGGTAGGCAAGTTTATGGGTCAACCGTTCGATGGAGTCCTCCGTGAACAGCAGCAACAGGTCGAAACGAATATCGTGCCCCTCCAGGCTGTAGCTGATTTCCACCGCCAGGGTCTTTTTCCAGTGCTTGCTGTTGTCCCGGATCAATTCCTCGATGGCGGCGTGCTGGCCGAGAATCTGCGGGTGGCCCTGGGAAAACACCACGTCGATCTGTTCGGCAATGCTGCTCAGGCACGCGCCGATCAAGACACTGGAAAGGTCCAGCAGCATTTCCAGGTCCGAATAGTCGGCGCTCTGGCGCTGCATCAATTGCGCGATATCGGCGATTTCCGAATCGTGAAAGATCAACAAGGCTTCGCCGGCGATGCCGCTGCCGATAAACCCCTGGCAAATGGCGGTGAGTTGCTGGGAACTGCCGACATCGTTCAAGGCCATGTGCAATTCCCCGACCTCGAGGAGGTTGACGTTCGGCACCGGCAATTGCACGAAGACCCCCAGCACCTTGGCGATCAGCGCCGCCGCCCGGCCGATGGCCACGTTGACGGTCTCGCGGAATGCATCGTGGAAACCGATGGCCACGTTCGTGGCCGAACGATTCTGCGGCGGCACCTGCCCGGGTTGGGCCAGTAGCCCCAGCCGCGCCAGCGTCTGGCGCAGGTCGTTTTCGTCGAACGGCTTTTTCAGGAACGCCAGGGCGCCCAACTCCAGCACGCGGCGCACCGCCTCATCCTGGACGTCACCGGAAATCACGATCACCTGCGCCTTCAAGCCCTCGTCGCGCAAGGCGCTCAACACCTGGTAGCCATCCATCTCCGGCATGGTCAGGTCGAGCAACACCACGTGGCCCAGGCCTTGGCGTATGGCGTCCATGGCCTGGCGCCCGTTGACCGCTTCGGTGACCGAAACCGGCCAGTCCGCCGGCAGGGCACGCAACACCTGTTTGCGCGCCATGTTGGAGTCGTCACACACCACCAGAGGGATCAACGACACAAGGACATCCATCGAATTTCAATGGCAGGAGAGGAGGTGTTGCGTACGTCATTCATAGGCTTGCAAAGACCCTTTTGATTAACGAATCGGGTTTATCAAGCGTGGTGTCCAGCACCAGGCACTGCCGGACACGGTTGTATTGAAACTGGACCAATAAGTCAGGGACGTCAACTGCACTTCGTCATCGAATCCTGGGCAAAGCCACGGTCGGCGCGCGATTGGGCGTGGCAGGCGCGGTTTGTGGTCTATAGTTTTCAGCAGGCGGTCGGTGACCCGCAGTCCATCAGTGGGAACAATGCAGGGAGCACACCATGGCGATCCAACGGGCGAGTGTCATGACGTCGGCCCCGAGTGTCGTCCATCGAGAAAACGCCCAAGCCGATGTGACGAACAATCTGTTTCGGCGCGGTTTCGACCAGGCCAGGGAAGCCTATATCCTGTTCCCGTTGCTGGCGGCCCTGCTGCTGTTGCTCATCTGGGCCGGCACCCTGTACCTCATCAAGGTCGAACACGCTCGTGCGCAGCAGGGGATTGCCGAAGCGAGCCTGGAAATCGGCGCCACCTACGAAGCGCAGATCCTGCGGGCGGTGCGTGAGATCGACCAGACCCTCAAGCTGGTCAAGTACACCTACGAGTCCGAGCGGGAGCCCAACCCGTTGCCCAAGCTCAAGGCACGCGGCTTGCTGCCTTCTCCCTACTTGTTTGACGTCAGCGTTGTCGATGCCAGCGGCCGGGTCGTGGCCAGTACCCAGCCGAGCGAGGCCGGAAGCAGGATGGCCAAGGACGCGCTGCAAACGCCAGGGCCGGACACGGCGCTGTCGATTGGCCGCCCGTGGAAAAGCCCGGCGACGGGGGAGTGGACATTGCGTTTCAGTCGGCGGCTCGATGAAGGAAATGGCGGGTTCGCCGGGATCGCCATGATCGAGGTCGACGCGGCCTATTTCGTCAGCAGTTATGACCCCTCGAAACTGGGCGACCACGGCTTGCTCGGCCTGCTGGGCATCGACGGTATCTTCCGGGCACGGCGCAGCGGGGAAACGATCTCGGCCGGTGACCCGATCGATTACGCCAGCGTGGTGCCGGATACGGAAAACACCGAGGCCGTACGCGCGATCAACCCATGGGACGGTGTGCGGCGCTATACCAGTGCCCGCCAGCTCTACGACTTTCCGCTGGCGGTGATCGTCGGTTTGTCCGAGGAAGAACAACTGGCTGCGGTGACCCGGCAAGCGCAGCGCTATCTCTGGCGCGCGGCGGGCGTCAGCCTGCTACTGGTGTTGTTGGCGGGACTTCTCGCGCGGATGAGCTGGCAACTGGCGCAAAGCCGCTTGCGCGCGGGCGAAGCGAAAATTGCCTACGCGGAAAGTGTCGAGTACCTGGCCTATCACGACGGCCTCACGGCATTGCCCAATCGCAGCCTGTTCAGCAAGTTGTTGAGCCAGAGCATCCGTGAGGCCGACCGTTACGATCGGCAATTGGCCGTGTTGTTCCTTGACCTCGACCGTTTCAAGCAAGTCAATGACACCCTCGGGCACGATGCCGGCGATCAATTGCTCATGGAGGTGGCGCAGCGCCTCGAGGCGTGTCTGCGCAGCAGCGATACGGTGGCCCGGTTGGGCGGCGACGAATTCGTGATCCTGCTGCCGGAGCTGTCGGAGGACAACGACGTGGCGAGCGCCGCACAGAAAATCCTCGGCGCGATTGCCCGGCCTTTCAACCTTCAGGGCCAGGAGTTTCGGGTGACTGCCAGCGTCGGGATCAGCGTGTTTCCCCAGGATGGCCTGGACGAGCAGACCCTCACGAAAAACGCCGATATCGCGATGTACCAGGCCAAGCAACGTGGCAAGAACAACTTCCAGTTCTACTCCGCGAAACTGAACGCCGATTCCCTGGAGCGGCTGACCCTGGAGCTCAGCCTGCGCCACGCCCTGGAGCGCCAGGAGTTCCAGTTGCATTACCAGGCCAAGCGGGACATTCGCAGTGGCCAGATCACTGGCATGGAAGCGCTGCTGCGCTGGAATCACCCCGACCTGGGGATCGTGGCGCCCATGCAGTTCATCCCCATTGCGGAAGAGACCGGTTTGATCGTGCCGATCGGCAAGTGGGTGCTCAAGACCGCCTGCCAGCAGAACGTCGCCTGGCAACGACAAGGCCTGCCGCACCTGGGCGTCGCCGTGAACCTCACGGCACGGCAGTTTG
Source organism: Pseudomonas sp. Z1-12 (assembly GCF_051132015.1). NCBI lineage: Bacteria > Pseudomonadati > Pseudomonadota > Gammaproteobacteria > Pseudomonadales > Pseudomonadaceae > Pseudomonas > Pseudomonas sp. Z1-12. The sequence goes on along the minus strand of NZ_CP071647.1, from coordinate 3,764,881 downwards.
CCGATGAGGACCTGCTGACGGATTTGGCCGAGATATTGGCCGAAACCGGTATGGATGCGCGCCTGCTGGAACTGGAAATCGCCGAGCGCCTGCTCATGCAGGACGTCAAGAGGGCGCTGAGTGTGTTGACCGGGCTCAAGCGCCTGCAGGTCCGTATCGCCATCGATGATTTCGGTATCGGCTATTCGTCGCTCTCTGCCCTCGAACAGTTTCCGTTGGATGTCATCAAGATCGACCGTTCGTGTATCTGCGACACCAGCAGCGTGTCGGAAGACAAAGCCCTGACCGAGGCCATCATCGCGATGGGCCGCACCCTCAGCCTGACCGTGGTGGCCCAGGGCGTGGAAACCAAGGAACAGGCCGATTTCCTGCGGGACAATGCGTGCGATGAGTTCCAGGGTTTCTACTTCAACAGGCCGATTCCCGCCGATCAGTTCAAGTTATTGCTGCAGGCCCAGGCAACTGATCCAAACCTCGATCCGTAAGGGCTCGCCATTCATTGCGGCTCGAGCGGCAGCGCCCTGACGCTGTCGTCCAGCTCCCGCGCGTCGATATAGCCGATGGCGTCGGGGTTCTCGGCAATACGTTTCTTGACCTCAGCGCCGCTTGGAACCGCCAGTGGCGGCTGGCCCCTGCCGGTGAAGATGATCTTCGACCAATGCGCCTTGAGCTGGGCTGCGGACTTGCCAGTGATCGTTGTGTAGAACTCATCGCGGGTCGGGGAATCTTCTGTCTGGTCAATGGGAATCGCCTGGCCGCCACCGGGAAAACGACTGGCCTTGCCCAGGAAAATATCCGCCACCTGATTGCGCGCGAGTGTCTTCACCGGGCTGGACGTGGCGACGACCACCACCACGTCGGCCTTGGCGGCAGCACTGGCGGTGCACAGGACGAGCCCCGCCACAGCGAATCCGATGAATCTCACAACCCACATGGCCTGCTCCATCAGAAGACAAAATCCACAGCCAGGCTGATGACGTTGAGCGAGCCCCCCGACGTGAAGTCCGGTTGGGGGTTGATCAACGGACCGACCGAGTTGCCCTTGAAACGTGTGTGATCGAATTGCACTTTGGCGTCCATGTTCCTGGTGAAATCCCAGCGCATACCCAGGGAAAGGGTCTGCTGGCCTTCGTTCGAACCCAAGACCGAATTGAGCGCACCGTTGAGCTCGGCGGCCGTGCCCGCCAAGGCGGGTGGCAAGGCCGCTATCGTCAGGCCCGGGCTGGAGACTTCGGTTTCGGTCCGGGAGCGTGCATAGGTGACGTAGGGGGTGAACGCTTCGATGCGGTACCCGCCGCTGATGTACCAGGCACTGGTCCGGCCCAGGCCGGAGCGGCTATCGAGACGCCCCCATTCACTCATGACGAACCAGTCGCCCGGATCGTAGCTGGCGCCCACGCCGAGAAATTCCACGGGGGTATCATCGGAGTCGTAGCGATCGGCGATGGCGATGCCTTCTGTGCCGAACGCTCTGAACGTATCGAAGAGTGAATTGAACTGCTCCAGGGTCAGGTCGGCTTTCATGTAGGTGATGCGCGTGGTGAGCACGTCGAACTCGGTGGTATTGGTGATTCCCCAGAAGTTTCTCGTCAGTGCCTTGCCGGCCCCGTCGGGCTGCCGGCTGTCGGTCTGGCCGTAGTGAGCCTGCACGGTATTGATGATTGCATCGACATGAAACCGGTAGCTGCCATCGATGCCGTCGCTGCTGGAGATCGGCATCAGGCTGTAGACCTCCATGGGCGCGCGTACCCACGGCAGGGTATAGCCCACTTTACGGGTGTCGGACACCAGGAAGGTCGGCAACACAGTACGGCCAATGCGTGCGTTGAAATCCGGCGTGAATTGGTACTTGATGTTGGCCCACTCGACGAAGGGCCGGTAGCTGTTGTCGTAGCGCTGCTCGGAAATGACCTGCACCACGGCCGAAAGCTGCGGGGTGAAGGTGGCGGTCAGTTGGGCGCCTATCAGGCTGTCGACATCGGCGCTCCAGTTGCGCGAATGCCCGGCGCCGTTGGGCTTGAAGATGCTGGACGTGAAGTCGGCTTTTTTCTCGCTGGAATGGACGATCCCCACCGTGCCGAAACTGCTCAGCGAGAACATCTCGGTAGCGTCGGCACTGGCGCCGCCGGCATACAGCGTCACGACGACCAAGGCCAAGGTATTGGGTTTTTTCACCATGGGTTCAAGGTGACCTCGTTGCGTGGATCGCCATTCGTCTGTTCCTCGTACGGTCGGCTGAAACTGCGCGCCATTACCTAGTCTAGATCGCCAATTTGAGCGTAAAGGTTGCCCCTGTTCCCGGCCCATCGCTATGGGCCTCCAGCGAGCCGCCCATCTCCATGGCCGCCAGGACGCAACTGTGCAGGCCAAAGCCATGGCCATCCTTGCGTGTGGTAAAGCCGTGGGCAAAGATCCGCGTCAGATTCTCGGGCACGATGCCTTCGCCGTTGTCGATGACTTTGATGACCAGGGTGTCGTCCTGGGGAATCTCGCTCTGAAGGATGATTTGAGGGGCCGGCTCCAACCGGTCACCCATCGCCCTGCTGGCGTTTTTTATCAGGTTGATCAGGATCAGCAGCACCCGGTGCTTGTCCAGTTGCAGCAAGGGCGTGTCGGCCAGGTTTCTCACCACGGTGATCCGATGCGCCGCGATGATGCCGGCATTCATGCGCAGGGCATCCTCGATCAGTTCCTTGACCTGCACGGTTTCGGCAAGGCTGGATGGACCTGCATAGGATTGCTGGGCGGCGACGATTTCCTTGATGTGATCGACGCTTTTGCTCAGTTGGCCGAGTTCTTCGGTCATGCTCTGTTGCTCGATCGCCAGTGCGTCCACCAACTGGTTCAGGTAGCCGGGCAACAGCTTGCCTTTGTCGTCGTGGGAGATGAAATCGCCGAGGTCTTCGGCGTGCTCGTTCATCATTTGCACCGCCTTGCCAAGCCCCAAGGCCTTGCTGGTGCGCAGTTTGCGTGTGACCAGGTCGGCGGAGATATTCACGCTGTTAAGCACGTTACCGACGTTGTGCAGCACATTGGTGGCGATTTCCGCCATGCCGGCCTGGCGTGCGGCCGCGGCCAGTTGGACCTGGGCTTCGGCGGCGCGCAAGCGGCTCTGCGCCAGCTGCCAGCTCATCCGGGCGAGCAGGCCCACCAGCAACACCAGCACCAGGCTACCGCCCGCGGCACGCCACAGATAGGTACGCGCTTGCTGGTTCACCGCGGCCAGCTGTTCTTCCTCGGACAACCCGACGATCACCGCCAGCGGAAAATCGTAGAGCTGGCGGGCACTGGTGTAGCGCCGCACGCCGTCCCAACCGTTGATCGAGAGCTTCGCCTCGGTGTTTTCAGTGTCCGGCACCACCGCCGTGTAGTTGACCGCATCGCCGGCCGATACCGTTTCTCCGGTGCGCCGTACGCGAAAGACGCCGTCCGTGCCCAGCAGCCCGAGCGCACCCTGGTCGCCGAGTTTCGAGGCGTCGTAGCTGCTGACGAAATAGGCAGCATCCACTTCGACCCTGGCGATCCCGGAAAGCCTGCCATCCGCGGCATCGAGTCGCCGGCTGAAGCGCAAGCGCCATTCTCCAGTGATTGGGCTTTTCCATGGATGGCTGATGGACAACGAATCGCTGTGCCGCAGCGTTTGCTGTTCATCCGGGTCAGCGATGTTTTCCCGGTCGTTGACCCGCGTGCTCGCCACGAGCCGGCCGTCCGGATTGACCACACTGACGTCGAACACCAAGGCCGGCGGCAACAAGGCCCGCTCCTGGAGGCGGCGCAGGGGATTGGGCTCGTCCTCGGTCTCAAAGGTGTATTTGACCAGCTTGAGGGTCTGATCGATTTCATGGATGGCGCGCAACATTTGCGCTTCGTAGGTAGCACCCATCTCCAGGCTGGCCGTCGCGGCGCTCTGCTGCGCGCGAAGATGTTCAACCTTGATCAGGTAGAGGGTGGCGCTCCAGACAACCAGCAACAGCAGGGCGGCCAGCAGCGGGAACAGGATGTAGGCTTCCTTGGCCTGGTCGAAGAAGCGCCGAAGCGTGCTGGCTTCGGTACCGCCATCGGCTTCTGCACAATGAGCGGTGCCAGGGGCCAACCTCAGTGTCTCGGGCCGCTGGATCGGCATGGCTTGCTCCCTGCATTGTTCGACCGGAGGCTGGTGAGCATCCGACACGGTTACGGCTCGAGGGGGTGTTGCTCCTGAAGGCCCGAGCGAAAGAGCCTGAATGTGTCTGACTATAGACCACAAACTCTGCATGCCAATTGTGCGAAGAGGGATGGAGTGTCGCGCAGGTCATTTGCGCTTTTTCAGGGATCTGATTGCGCAGCAAGAGGGCATATTTTGAATTGAACCCTGTGGCCCAAGTGCATCCTGTGGCGAGGGAGCTTGCTCCCGCTGGGCTGCGCAGCGGCCCCAAATCAGCCACACCGTTTCGCCAGGCACACCGCGGACACCGCTTTTGCGACTGCTGCGCAGCCGAGCGGGAGCAAGCTCCCTCGCCACAGATCTATCTTTCCCATGCTCTATTTCGTAGGCACAGGATGCGGGTTCACACCGCTTGCTTGACCTTGCGATGCACCCACTGCGCCTCGTCCTTCAACTCCAGGACGTGCCAATGGAAGTGCTCCAGGGAAGCGCTGTGCCCGACGCTGATCAGGATCGTGTCCGGCAGCGTCTCCCTGAGCAGCTGATAGCAACGCGCTTCGTTTGCCGCATCCAGCGCCGAGCTGCTTTCGTCGAGGAACAGCACCGTGGGCCTTGCCAGCAGAGCCCTGACGAACGCGCAACGTTGCTGTTCGCCGATGCTGAGGGTCTGTGACCAGTCCCGCTCTTCTTCCAACTGATCGGCCAGGTGTTGCAGGCCGACTTGCTCCATGACCTGGCGTAGCGCGGCATCCTCGTCGCGACGGGGCGGGTTGGGGTACCAGAGCGCTTCGCGCAGGCTGCCCAGCGGCAGGTAGGGTTTTTGCGACAGCGTCAGGGCGCGCTCGCGGTCATAGCCACTCGAGCCGCGAGCGTGATGCCACAGCCCGGTTATCGTGCGGATCAGCGTCGATTTGCCGTAGCCGGACGGCGCGCTGATCATCAGGCTGTCGCCAGGTTTGAGTGACAGGTTGAAACCTTTGAATAACGGCCGGCCATTGGGCAGCCAGATGTCCAGGTCCTTGATATCAAGACCGCTGGCCTGCTGTTCGTGCCTGACCTGGGACTTGACCTCGACGTTATTCAGTCGCTCCTGGAAGCCGACCAAGCGGTCGATCACCGATTTCCATTCCGACAGTTCCGGAAAGACTTCCACGAGATAAGCGATGGCGGCGTGCACTTCACCGAAGGCGGCGCTGATCTGTGTCAGGCGGCCGAGGGGAAAGGCGCCCGCGAAGAACTGCGGTGCCATGATGAACATGGGGATGACCGTGGCGCTGCGCAAATAGAGGGTCGAGTAGCCCATGATCAGTTTCTGCTTTTTCACCAGGGCCCAGAAGTTTTCCAGCGCTGCCTCCAGGCGGAGGTTGAAACGTTGGTTCTCTACGGCTTCGCCCCGGTATTGGGCAACTGAATCGGCGTTTTCCCGCAGGCGGATGAGTGAGAAACGAAAGTCCGCTTCGCGCCGCTGTTGCATGAAGTTGAGGGAAGGCAGCGCGCGTCCCAGCCAGAATGCGACGCCGGTACCCACGATTGCATACACCAGGGCCACCCACACCAGCAGCCCGGGGATGACGAAGGACTCGCCGTTGAAAGGCACGCTGACCAGGCTGGAGGCCTGCCAGAGGATGTGCAGGAACGAAAACAGTGACACCACCGATGTCAGCAGCCCCAGGCTCAACTTGAGGGATTTGATGATGAAGAGGTCGATGTCTTCGGCGATCCGTTGATCCGGGTTGTCGACGTCGGTCTCGGTCAGTTTCAGCTTATGGTAGCGCTGGCTGTCCAGCCACTGATCGAGCATGTTACGCGTCGCCCAACGACGCCAGCGCAGTGTCAGCTTCTGTTGGAAGTGAAACGCGCCGACGGTAAATGCCGCAGTGCCGATCTGCAGCAGGATGAACTGCAGGCTGCCGATCAGAAAACCGTGGTAATCCAAGGCTTGCAAGGCGTTATAGAAATGCAGGTTCCAGAAATTCGTCAGGATGTTGACACCGACCATGCACAGGGTCATCAGCACGGTGGCGAACAACAGCAACAGGGCTGGGTACTTTTCCTCGGATGCCCAGAAAGGCCGCGCGAGACGCCAGAAATTGCGGAGTGTATGCATGGGGTCTTGGTGAGCCTGGTCGCTTACGACGTTGAGTTTGCAGGGGAGGGAGGATAGGATCAGCCAATGCTAATCGTTTGCATTAGTTAGGGAAAGCCACAGGAGCCCCGTTATCGAATTTCCAGAATGGCTTAACCAGGCCTGGCCGCCGATTCAGCGGGTCATCCGGCGCGAACCTGGCGACCAGGCTTTCATTGGGTTAAGCCATGTTACCGACCCTGCCGTGCTGAACCCCTTGCTGTCCCGGTTTGCCCTGCAATACCCGGGGGTGAATCGTGCGGCTGTGGTTTCGCAATGGTCAATGAACTACATGAGCATTGCCTTGCCGGCGGCCCTGGCTTGTGGGCTCACGCGTCAGGGCGCGGTCGATTTCTGGGGTGAGAAAGCGGTGCTGTTCCACGCTGAGGGCGAACCCATGGCGCTGGGGTTGAATGCCCGGCTGCTGCCGCTGTCACCCGAGGGGCGTGCCGCCTACTGGAGTCGGCTGGTCCACGAGCACCTGGCGCCGCTGTTCGTGGTCTTGGCCGCCGCCGGTGGCTTGGCCCCGAAAATACTGTGGGCCAACATGGTCGCCATCTGGGACGGTGCCTTCGCCAGGATGGACCCCGACCTGTCGAGGGAGGGGTTCGCCGAGGCACACCAGTGGTTGGAGCAGGTCACGGTGAACGACGGTCGCCTGAGGCTGCGAGGCCTGCAGCGCATGGTGGATTCCCCAGCGCCGCTGATTTGCCCCCGTCTGCCATTGCGAAAGCATTGTTGCCTGCACTACCAACTGCACGAACCGGTAGAGGGCCAGATGCCGGTGCTCTGTGAATCCTGCCCCAAATTGCATCGCTTGCCTGTGGACGTGCAGGTCAGTTACCTGCACTCCATCTATCAGGACGACTAGCCACGGTTTCAATAGGGCCGCGATCACATCAGGTGTCGGCGGCTTGGGCTTCGACTTGGGTGAGACGGCCGTTCTCGACTTTCAATACCCGGTCGGCCTGGGAGAAGTAGGCGTCATCGTGGGTGATGACAATCACCGTCTTGCCCCGGGCCTTGAGCTCCGGCAACAGCTCCATGTAGAACACCCGCTTGAAGGTCGGGTCCTGGTCGGCCGCCCACTCGTCGAACAGGTAAAACGGTTTGTCGTCGAGATACGCTGAGACCAGCGCCAGCCGTTTGCGCTGGCCGGTGGAGAGCTCCACCGTGGAGAAGCGATCATCGACGATGCTGACCTTGTGCCCCAGGCCCAGCGCCTTGACGTAGCGGGTTGCATCGGCCGTGCGCTGTTCGGCACCCGGGCCATCGTCGCCCAACAGGTGTTCAAACAAATGGAAGTCGGCAAACACGGCGGCGAAGTGCTGGCGGTATTGTTCACGGTTATCGTCGTCCACCTCCACGCCGTTGAGTACGACGCAGCCGGATTCCGGCGCATACAACCCGAGCAGCAGCATGGATAGCGTCGTCTTGCCGCTGCCGTTGCCGCCAACGACAAACACCAGCTCGCCCTGTTCCAGCGTCAGGTCGATTGGCCCGAGCAGGAAAGGGTGGTCCTCATGCTCACCCGGATAGCGGTGACAGACCCCATTGAGCAGCAGGCGCGTCGGCCCCTGGCTGGCGAACGCGTTGCCAACCGGCGCAGCCATCTGGGCTTCGGTGCTCAATTCGGCGTCCAACTGGCGAATGCGAGTCAGGGCGATACTGGCCTGGCGCAAAGAGGGCAGCGCAATCATCAGGTCGGAGATCGGTCGCACCAGATAGAGCAACGTCACCGTGAAACTGGTGAGCACGGTGATCGACTGCGGCAGCCAGAACGGCACGACAAACAGCAGTACGCCCAGGTTGAGGTAAAACAGCAGGGTGCCGAGGTTGGCCACCACCGAATACCCGGCCATGCCGCGCAAAAAACGCACCCGGAACTCATCGGCGCCTGGACGAATGACGCGCTCGACGAACGCTTCGCCACGGGCATTGCTCAGTTGCAGTTCCTTGCTGCCTTCGATCAGGCTGCGAAAGTGCTGGTACAGCACGTCTTTCTGTTGCCGCACCCGCTCCAGGTGGCTCAGCGGTCCGCGCTCGGCCAAGTGAAACGCGATCAGGCCGACCAGCAGGAACAACGCCAGGATCAACAGTAATGACCACGACAGCCAGGCCAGGTAGGCGAAGCACGCCAGCGTCACTACGGCGTTGACAAACAGCAGCGGGACCCACTCGAACGCAGCGGTAAAGGTGTGCACGTCTTCAGTCAGGATCACCAGCAAGCGGTGTTTGCCCAGGGTTTGCAGGCGCTTGAGCGGGGTGGCGAGCAGTTTGCGCGACAAGTCGATGCGCATCTGGAAAATGGCGCTTTGGGTCAAGTGCAGTAACGACAGTTCCGAGCAGAGTTTGCACAGCAACATGCCCGCACACAGTGCGAAGAACCCAAGGGCCAGCTCCGGCAACTGATGCGGGTTGGCCAGCCCACGGTTGATCAGGATCACCAACCCCGCGCTGGCCAGGCCGCCCAGGGCGCCGCTGATGGAAGCCAATGCCAGCAGGCGTGCCGATTGGCGGTAGAGATAAAGAATCAGGTTCATGCGACGGTTTCCGTCGAGGCCGCGGCCAGCGACTCGTTGAGTTGTTCATGGAAGGCAGGCTGCCCGAGGATCGTGTCGTGATCGGCAGCGACTTGATGATGACACGTTCGCTGGCTGATGGCGTCCCATTGCGCAGGCAGCGCCGGGCGCTCGACCAGGGTCTGTTCGGCCCACCACAGGTGCAGGGTCGCCTGCACGGAGGGAACCGAATAACCGTTGACCCAACGACGTGCGTCGGCCATTACATCCAGGACCTGCTCGACGTACGCCAGCGGCGCATTGAGGCTCAGGCCGTTGGCAGGCGTCCATTGCAGCAGGGTGAAACGCAATTGCGCCACGCGATCGAGCTTGGCCGTGGCCGTGCGCAGTTGTATCAACGATTCCGGGGCGAGCGTGGCAAGGCGTTCTCGACTGTCACTGCTCAATTCTTGCTGCACGGTGGCGTACAACGCATCCCAGGCCAGCGTTTCGTCTTCGGCGTGGAACGTGCTGTCGAACAACCCCAACCACTCGACCGTTTGCCCAAGTGCTTCCAGTTGTCGGGCCAGCTCCAGGGCAAGCAGTCCACCCATGGACCAACCGCCCAGGCGATACGGACCTTGCGCCTGAATCTGGCGGATCTGCGGTACATAGGCGTTGGCCAACGCGACGAGGTCCTGGTCGCGTAACGACTCTGGCAACGCAATGCCATACACCGGTATTTCCTGGGACAACCCGGCGACCATCGGCAAATAGTGATGGACCCCGCCCGCTGGCTGATGCAGGCAGAACAGCGGTGTCTGGCCTGCCGTGCCCGGCTGCAAGGCGATAACGGCTGGGCGGTCAGGCTGGGCAATCTGCCCGGCGAGCTGGATCAGCGTCGGGTGCTGGAAGATCACGTTGACCGGCACTTCGATGCCGAGCAGGGCGCGCAACCTCGCGGTCATGCGCACCACCAGCAACGAATGACCACCGAGGGCGAAGAAGTCGTCGTGGCGACCGATGATCTCGACCTCCAGCAGCTCTTGCCAGATCGCCGCGAGCACTTGTTCGACATGACCTTCGGGCGCGGCATAAGCCGCAAGACGGTGGTTCGGTTGCCGGGCTAGCAAGGCACGATGATCGACCTTGCCGTTGGCGGTGCGTGGCAGTTGCATCAGCCACTGGATGTCGGCGGGAATCATGTGCGCCGGCAACAGCGCCGCCAGGGATTCGCGCACGACGCTGGCCTGAAGTTCGGTGGCCGACTCAACGAAAGCGCGCAGGCTGGGTTCGGCCTGGGTCGCGTCCAGCAAGACCACCGCCAGCCTGGCGCCACTGATCTTGCACAGTGCGGTTTCGATTTCCCCGAGTTCGATACGGTAGCCGCGCAATTTGATTTGCGAGTCGGTACGCCCGAGGAACACCAATTGTCCGTCCAGATCCTGCCAGGCGAAATCGCCGGTGCGGTACAGGCGTTGGCCGTTGAGTGCCGGGTGGTTGGCCTGGATAAACTTCTCGGCGGTCATCTGTGGCAGCCCCAGGTACCCTTCGGATAATCCAGGCCCGGCGATATGAATCTCGCCCTTGAGCCCCCGGGCCACAGGCGCGCCCTCGCTGTCGAGCACATACACCCGAGTGTGGGCAATGGCGCGGCCGATGGGTACGGGACCCATGCCCTCGTCAGGTTGACAGAGGGCGACAGTGCTCCATACCGAGGCTTCGGTCGGGCCGTACTCGTTGTACAGCTGCGTGCCGGGCTGGCGGCGATAGTGATGGTTCACCAGGGCGGGCGGGCAGCTTTCGCCGGCGACAATCGCCGTGTTCAGCGGGCTCGGGCTGTCGCCCAGCTCGTCAAGCAACAACGCATACAGCGAAGGCAGCGCCAGCAGGTGCGACACGTTGTGGCTGCGGATCAACCGAGCCAGTTGCAGCGGATCTTTCTGTTCGGTCTCGCTGGCCAGGTGCAGGCAGCCGCCCTGGGCCAGGCTCCAGAACAGCCCGGCGATGGAACTGTCGAAGGCGAACGACGACAGCAACAGAAAACGTTGCACGGGGTGTGGGTAGCCCGCCAGCCGCGCCGCCAGCGAATGCAGGGCGTTGGCGTGGCTGATGAGCACGCCCTTGGGCTGGCCAGTGCTGCCCGAGGTGTAGATCAGGTAGGCCGGTTGCTCCCGCGAGACCCGCGGCGCTTCCCGCAGCGGCACCGTCGACATGGCTTGATCGATGACCAGCGCACTCGGCTGCCAGTCTGTCGGCAGGTCTTGCACACGGGCGCGGTGGGTCAACACCAGGCGTGCCTGGCTGTCGCGCAGAATGTGTTCGATGCGCTCGGTGGGGTAGCTCGGGTCGATCGGTACGTAGCAGGCACCGGCGCGCAGAATCGCAACCAATGCCACCACCGCATCGATGTCGCGCGGCAGGAAATGCGCAACCCGCGCACCAGGCGCCAGGCCTTGGGCAAGCAGTTGCTGGGTCAGGGCGCTGGCGCGCTGATCCAGCTCGGCATAGCTCAAGGTGCCGCTGGGTCCGCTCACGGCCGGGCGCTGGGCCCGCTCGGTGGCGTCGAGGCTGAAGCAGTCGGCCAGGTTGGGCAGCGCGAAGATGGCCGCATACAGCTGTTCCTGCGCCGGACTCTGGGTTGGCGAAGCCGCCAGCGCGCCGGTGACACGTTGCTGCTCGGCGACGCTGCAGGTCGTCAATTGGCCCAGGCTTGCAGAAGGCTCCCGCAGACTGTGCTCGATCACGCTCAGCAGTTGCTCGGCGAGGACCCCGACGTGGGCCGGCGTGTAGAGCGCGGCGTCGAAATGCAGCGATAAGCCATGGGATGAAGACGGCTGGTATTGCAACAGCAGCGCGCAGCCGCAACTGTCGCTGTTCGCCTGTTCGATCCGCCACCCGGCATCGTTCAGGGCGCTGTCGGGCGTCGCCGCGAGTTCGCGAAAACCAACGCCCGTGAGCGATGGCGCGTTGTTCAAGTGGCTTGGGTAGCTGTCGCGGGCATCGTTGAGCAGGCCAATACGTTCGCTCAGTTGCCGGCACAACGCCGCAAACGACACCCCGGGCGGGGTGTCAAGTGTCAGTGGCAGGGGTTCGGAAAACAGGCCGAGGGCATCGCCCAGTACCTCAGGCCGCGCCTGGTTCTCGTAGGCGAGCGTCAAGCGTTCGGCTTCGCTGTAGCGTTGCCACACGGTGACCCAGGCGCCGAGCACAATAATGCCAGGGCTGACACCGAGGTCGTTCGCTTGCCGTTCAAGGCGCTGCCGGATCGCGTCGGCGAGCTGCAATTGCACGCGCTCAGGGGTAAGCACGGCGGAGGACGCCGGGTCCTGCCGATGCCAAGGTAATGGCACGTCGGCAATCATGGCGTTGAACTGCTCCTCCCAGAACCGGCGGCCTTGCTCGTCCACCGACTCCAGGCGCCAGGCCGCGTAGTCGGCGTATTGCAGGGGTGGTGCCTGGGGGGCCGCTTGCAGATAGCCCAGCGCCCATTCTTCGCCGAGATACCCCAGGCTGGTGCTGTCCAGGTGCAACGCCGGCACGTGCAACGTGGCCGATCGGGCGTCCATCTGCAGTTCGATACCCAGCGCCTGCCAATCAGCGGCTGAATCGTCGATCACCTGCATCGGCAGCAACAGCCCCGGCAGTTGCGGGTAGCGGGTGCGCAGGATCTCGTGGCGCTGGATCAGCGCCGATAAACTGCTGGTCAGCCGTGCACTGTCCAACGGTTGTTCACTGCCAATACGCAGCGTGGCCCGCTGCGCTGTCGTCGAGGCCAGGCGGGTTTGTTGCAGGCGCCACAGGCGGGCCTGCTGCGGTGACAGTTCGAAACCTTCAAACGAGGTGTCTTCGTGAGACTGAGTCATGCTGAGACCTGTACAAAAAGGTGGGGAATGAGCGCGAGGAACATTGAATCGAAGCCGATCATTGCTCGGCGTCCTTCACGACAGTGCGACGACGGGCCTGGCCCAGGGCACTCTGGCGCGCGCTGCCGGCTTCACGCAGCGCGGCCTGAGCCTGTTCACGGCGGGTCTGTTGCAGTTGATTGAGTGGCAGCAGCAACCGGGCGACATCGGTGTCGGTGTTCAGGCTCAGTTGCTCCAACAGGCAAATGAACAGGCTGTCGAACAGTTCGATGCAGTCACGGGTGTAACGGCCGGTGTCGTAGTCGTACACCACCAGCAGTCCCGCACCCTCATCCACGACGTTGATCAGCAGGTCCACATCCGAGGCCTGTGGCTCAAGCTCCCGTTCACTGATTGCCAACCCCGGCAGATGCAGGTCCTGCTGGCGGGTGTTCTGCACCACCAGTTTGACCTGGAAGAACGGCGTATACCGGGCGTCTCGCTGTGGCAGCAGGTCAGCCACCAGCGCGTCGAACGGCAAGTCCTGATGGGCAAAGGCCTCCAGCGCCACGCGTCGAGCATCGCCCAGCAACTGGTCAAACGTCTGCTGCGGCGTGACGCGGCAACGCAGCACCAACTGATTGACGAAGAAGCCCACCATGTCTTCGGTCTGCTGTTGATGGCGGTTGGCGATGTCGGTGCCGACCAACAAGTCTTCACGTCCGGTCTGCTGATGCAGCACGACGTTCAGCGCGCTGTGCAACACCATGAACGGCGAGGCGTCGCGAGCTTTCGCCAAGTCGTTGATGGCCTGGGCCAACGACGCCGGCAGGCGACTGCGATGCCGCGCGCACCCGCTGTGATCGCGGGTTTGGGCGCCCGGCAACAACAGCGGCCCCGGGCTGGCTTGCAGCTGCTGACGCCAGTAGGTCAGTTGTTGCTGCCAGACCGGGCCCGGCAGGTGCTTGCGTTGCCACACGGCGAAGTCGGCGTATTGCAGCGGCGGGGTGTCGATACGGGTTGCCGGGCTGCCAAAGCCGGCATAGTCGCTGGCCAGTTGATCCACCAACTGCGCAATGGACCAGGCGTCCACGGCAATGTGGTGCAGGGCGATGGCCAGTACATGGGTCTGCGCGTCCAGTTGCAACAACCGTGCACGCATCAACGGCGCTTGGGTCAGGTCGAACGGTTGGCCGAAGACTTCGGACAGATGTGCCTGGATGGCCGGCTCCCGTTCCTGATGCGGGACCTGTTGCAGATCGGTGACCGGCAGGGCAAACGCCTGTGCGGCCTCGATCCGCTGCCAAGGCTCACCGTGGTCACTGTGTACGGTGCTGCGTAGCACTTCATGACGGGCGATCAATTGCTCGAAGGCCAGGCGCAAGGCTTCGACATTCAGCGCCCCGGTCAACGTCAAGGCGAACGGAATGTTGAAGCCGCTGGAGCCAGGGTTCAACTGTTCGAGGAACCACAAGCGCTGCTGGGCAAACGACAGCGGCAAGGCCTGCGACCGATCCGCCTGGGTGATGGCGGGCAGGGCCAATGGTGCTGTCTGCAAGCGCGCGCTGTCGATGGCACGGGCGAGGTTTTCCAATACCGGATGGTCGAAAACGGTACGCAGCGGCAAGTCCACCGCGAGCTGGCTGCGAATGCGCGAAACCACCCGTGTCGCCAGCAACGAGTGCCCGCCGAGGGCAAAGAAGTTGTCGTCTGCACCGATCGCCGGCACGTTGAGAATCTGCGCCCAGATCGCGCCCAGTTGCTGCTCGGTGTCGCTGCTCAGCGGTCGTTGTTCGATCAGGTTGTTGTCCAGCGTTCGAGCCGTCAGTTCCTTGCGGTCGACTTTGCCGTTGGCGTTCAACGGCAATGCCTCCAGCTGTTGCCAATGGGCCGGCACCATGTAGGACGGCAGGCGTTGGGTCAACCATTCGCGCAGTACCGCCACCGGTGTGTCGTCGCCCGTCCAGTACGCGACCAGTTGCAGGTCGCCGCGCTGGTCGGCGTTGACGATCACGGCCACGGCCTGCACGGCGGGATGACGACCCAGGTGATCTTCGATTTCCCCCAGTTCGATACGGTGGCCGCGGATCTTCACCTGCTGGTCGCGGCGTCCGAGGAACTCGATCACCCCATCTGCGCGCCAGCGCCCCAGGTCACCGGTGCGGTAGAAACGGGCCTCGGGTTCGAACGGGTGCGCGACGAACGCGGCCCGGGTTTTGTCCGGGTCGTTGAGGTAGCCGCGGCCGACCCCCACGCCACCGACGCAGATTTCCCCCGGTACGCCCACCGGCACCGGACGCAGTTGCGCGTCAACCAGGTACAAATGGTTGTTGGCGGTAGGCCGGCCAATCGGCATGGCATTGCCGTCCTCGTCCGGCACTTGGGTCAGCGGGTGGAACGCCACATCGTCCGAGCACTCCGCCGGGCCATAGGCGTTCATCAACGGCACATGGGCAAATCGACGCAGCCAGGCTTGGGCCAGGGCTGGAGGCAGGGCTTCGCCGGTGGGCAGCAACCAGCGCAGTGCCGGCAGTTGTGTGTCGGCGTCAGCGAGGTCGAGCAGGGCGCGGATCATCGTCGGCACGGCTTCTAGCACCGACAGTTGTTGCGCTTGCAGCGCAGCCAGCAGGCGCTCGGGATCATGGGCAATCACGTCCGGCAGGATGTGCACGGTGGCGCCGAGAACCGGTGCGGCGAGGAATTGCCAGACCGAAATGTCGAACGCCGGGGAGGCGGTCTGGGCAATTCGGTCGTCGCTCGACAGGCCCAGCGTCGGCACCTTGCCGAAGATGTTGTTGAGCATGCCCCGTTGTTCGATCATCGCGCCTTTGGGGGTGCCGGTGGAACCCGAAGTAAAGATTACATAGGCTAGGTCGTCAGGGCTGCCGGCCGCAGGCAGCGGCGTACCATCACCGCTCAGCCAGAGGGCTTCGGTGCGCAAGCGTCGCGGTGTTGCAGTACAGGCGGCCAGTGCCGGATCGATGACCGAGTCGGCGCTGTCGCTGGCCAACAGGATCGTCGCCCCGGACAGTTCGAGAATTTCCCCCAGGCGTTGTGGCGGATGCTTGATATCCAATGGCAAGTAGGCGGCACCGGCCTTGAGCACGGCGATCATCATGCTCAGCAGCGGCAGGCCGCGTTCGCCGGCCAGGGCCACCAGGGTGTCACGGCCGGCACCGGTTTCCACCAGGGCCCGGGCCAGGCGATTGGAGCGCTGGTCCAGCTCGGCGTAGCTCAGGCGGTCGGCGCCGCACACGGCAGCGATGCGCTGTGGATGCGCCGCCACCTGGCGGGCGAACAGCTCGGCGTAGGTTTGCTCCAACGGGAAGTCGAGTTCGCTGCGGTTCCAGTCCACCAGCAACGTCTGGCGCTCCTCCGGCGTCAGCAACGACAGCGAAGCCAGGGGGGCCTCAGGCTGGGCGACCATTTGCGTCAGCAACTGGCGCAAGTGGCCTAGCATGCGCTGCACGGTCTCGGTGTCGAACCGCGCGGCATCGTAAGTCAGGCGAATGCCCAGGCGATCGCCGGGGTAAAGCACCACCGTCATTGGATAGTTGGTGTGCACGCGGTCTTCGTAGATGTCGACGTTGAAGTCGACCTGACGATCCGACAGGCCGGCGTCGAACGGCGCGTTTTCGAACACCACCAGGCTGTCGAACAGCGAGCGACCGTGCTCGAGTTCACTCCAGCGCTGAATGTCCACCAGCGGTGCGTGTTCGTAGGCACGCAGCTCGACGTTATGTGCGAACAGCGCTTGCAGCCATGGCACCACGGCTTGTTCATCGTCAACCTTGACCCGCAACGGCAGGCTGTTGATGAACAGGCCGACGATGTCTTCCACGCCGGGCAGGTCGGTGGGACGGCCCGACACCGTGACACCGAACAGGACGTCATCACTGCCACTGTAGCGCGATAGAAGCAGGGCCCACGCGCCTTGGATCCATGTGTTGGGCGTGAGTTGGTGTTGTTGGCACAGCGCGGTCAATGCACGGGTATCGGCAATCGACAGGGTGACGTCAAGGTTGGCCACGGTCTCGACCGCTTGCTCGGTCGTGGCCGGGCGATCCACCACCAGCGGTGTCGGCGCGTTGAAACCGGCCAGTTCGCGGGTCCAGAATTGCTCGGTGACGGACGTGTCCTGGCATTGCAGCCAATGCACATAGTTGCTGAACGATGGCAGCAACGGACGCGCCACCGGCTGGTCGAGTACCCGCGCCTGGTAGTGGGCGAAAAGGTCGGCCATCAACAGGCCGAAACACCAGGCGTCGGTCAGGATGTGATGGAAGCTGCGCACGATCAGGAATTCCTGATCGGCTACCTGGAATACCCGCAGGAACGTCAACGGTGGCCGACGCATGTCGAAACCCTGACGGCATTCAGCGTCCAGCACCGCGTCCAATTGGCGCTGGCGACTCGCCTCGTCGAGGTGCCGCCAGTCGTACCAGGCGAAGGCCGGGTCGGTGTCGTGATAAACGCATTGCAGCGCCGCCTTGCCGTCCTGCCACCAGAAACCGGTGCGCAACATCGGGTGCCGGGCCAGTTGTCGCGCCCAGGCGAACTCGATGGCGCTGCGGTCCAGTTCACCGTCCCAACGATAGCGCTGCTGCATCAGGTAAATGCCACTGTTGGGGCGCAGCAGAGTGTGCAGCAACATGCCTTCTTGCATGGGCGACAGGGGCAGCAAGTCGTCGATGCCGGCCCAGTCGAAGTTCGCGCCCAGGGCGCTGAGGTCGTGACCGGCGGCACGGCACAAGGGGAACGCGTGGGCGCCGGGGGTGACGTGTTCGGCATCGGCGGCCAGCAGGGCCAGACGCTGTTCCAGCACCTCGGCCCACTGTTCGGCGCCTGGGCCACGGCAATCAATGTGCAGTTGACCGTGTCGCAGGCTGACGGACAGGGTCAGTCCCGAGGCGTCGATCGGCGTGCTGCTGGCGATGACGTCGCCCAGCGGCCCCTCATGGACCTGCCACGCGCCGGCCATGACGATATGCACGGTCGGCTGCGGCAGGCTCAGCAGCGGTTCGCGCAAGTACTCGTTGTCGGCCAGGTAACGCAACACGCCGTAGTCATCACCGGTGTTCGGGGCGGCGGCCAGTTGTGCGTCAACCTGTGCAAGCATCTGTGCGGCGCTGGCCGTCGGTGTCACGGTCAGGCGCAGAGGCGCGGGGTGGCTCAGCGCGCCGATGACCGTGGCCGGGTCGAAATCGGTGCGGCTCAAGGCGCTGGTGAGCGGTAGGCGAGCGCGTTCGCAGCGGCCGCGATCCAGGCTTAGCCAGACGTCCTGGCTAGCCGTTTGTTGTGCCAGTTCCGCTGCGACGGCGGTGGCCACCAGTGAGGCCCAAGGTGCGTGGCTGCGGCGTTGCAGCAGATTCAGACGGGCGCTGAGCGGTGCCGAAATCTGCACGCTGCTTTCAGTGGCCGGACCGTCCGGTTGCGGGGTGGACGGCAGGGTTTCACCGGCATATTGCAGCCAGTATTCCCACGCCGGCTCCAACCCGTCTTCATCCTTGGCACGGGTATTTTGATGCTCAGCCCATTCATCCAGATTGCCACCGTGACGCGGCAATTCGATTGCACGGTCGTACTGCGCTTGCGCCACGGCCAACGCCAGGTCCGTCATCAGCAATGCCCATGAACTGGCGTCCAGGCGCAAGGCGTGGGCCACCAACAGCACCGCGTCACCCTGCTCGCAAAGGCAGGCATGCCAGCCTTCGCCGGCGGCGTGGTCCAGCGTGGCCAGGGTGGCTTCAGCCAGCTCGGCCAATGCGCTGGTATCGGCAGTGTTCAGCGACTGGCGACTGGCGCTGACTGGTTTAGGCGTCGTGGGCAGGGTTTGCACCCAGGTACCGTCAGCCTGTGGGGCCAGGCCCACTTGCAGCGCCCGGTGCTGCTGTTGCAGGGCCAGCACGGCACGGCTCAATACCTCGACGCTGACCGGCGCTTGCAGCGCCACGCAACGCCAGTCGGCCTTGAGTGGGCCGGCTTCGAGACGGGCGTGTTGACCCGCTGTCAGCGGTACATCGCGTGCAGCGTTGCAGGTGTCGCGGCTGTAGTTCGTGCCTTGGCTGATCACCGCGGAGATTTCGGCGATGGTGCGGTTTTCGAACAATTGCTTGGGCGTCAGTTTCATGCCGCGCTGGTGGGCACGGGCGATGATCTGCAGGTTGAGGATCGAATCGCCGCCCAGGGCGAAGAAGTTGTCGTGGATACCGACGCGCTCGACCCGCAGCACATCCTGCCAGATCTCGACAAAGGCGCTTTCCACCGCATCCCGTGGGGCTTCGTAGGTGTCCCGGCGGGTCGGGGCGTCGGGCAATGGCAAGCCGGCGATGTCCGGTTTGCCGTTGGCGTTCAGCGGGATGGCATCCAGGGCGATGAAGTCGGCCGGCACCATGTAGTCCGGCACGCGCAGCGCCAGGTCATGGCGCAGCTTGTCGGCGGACATGGAGGTACTGGCCACCAACCAGGCGACCAGGCGTGGCGTCTCCTCGGCCGGTTGTATCACGCGCACCAGCACTTGCTGGATGTTGCTCGACAGGCGTTTGATCTGCGCTTCGACTTCGCCCAATTCAATGCGGTAGCCGCGCAGCTTGATTTGATTGTCGACGCGCCCGAGGAAGGCCAGCTCACCAGACTCCAGCCAACGCACACGGTCGCCGGTGCGGTAGGCGCGGGGCAGGTCGGCCACGGCCGTGAAGCGCGCAGCGGTTTGTGCTGGATCGCCGAGGTAGTCGATGGCCAGGCCTTCGCCGCCCACCCACAGTTCCCCCGGCACGCCGACAGGCACGGCGTGACCGTGGTTGTCGAGTACCCGCAGTTGTCGGTTCGGTTGCGGCTGGCCCAACGGCTGCACACCGACCAGAGGCTGGTCGATGCGCGACAGGCAAATGCCCACGGCGCTTTCGGTCGGGCCGTAGTGGTTGTAGACCGCGAGGTCCGGACGCAGCGCCCGGAGGGTCTCCAGCAATGTGCCTTGCAGCGCTTCGCCACCCAGCAACAAGGCGCGACGCGGGAGCAGATCGGCGTCGGGGTGAGCAGCGAGTAGGCCGTGCAGGTGGTTGGGGGTGAGCTTGACCAGGTCCGGGGTGAACTCGGCAAAACACTGCGCCAGTGCGTTCGGGTCTGCGCGTGTGTCGTCGTCCACCAGCAACAGGCTGCCACCGCTGGCCAGCGCGCCGAACAACTGGGTGTAACCGAGGTCTGCCGCCAGGGTCGAGAGCAGCGCATGGCGCCAGGGTTGTTCCGCCTCGGCGCAACCCAGCTCGGCCAGAATGCCGGTGATGTAGGCGGTGATAGCCCGATGGGACAGGCGTACACCTTTCGGCGTACCGGTGGAGCCGGAGGTGTAGATCACGTAGGCGCAGGCCTGTTGATCCACCGTGGGCAGGTCGCTGCCGGTGGCCCGCGCCGAGGCCTCGATCACCTGCACGGAGGCGCTTTCGAAGGCCGGTGTACCGATGATGAAGTTCACGTCGGCGCTGGCGATCAGCGCACTCAGGCGCGAGGCCGGTTGGCCCAGGTCCAGCGGCAGGAAGCAGCCACCGGCCTGCATCACCGCCAGTAGCGAGATGACTGCGTCGTTGTTGCGGGGCAGCGCCAGCGCGACGCGATCACCCTGTTGCAGGCCGCGCTGGCGCAAGGCGTTGGTCAAGCCGGTCGATGCTTCGAGCAGTTCGCCGTAGCTCAAGGCGCCGTGGGTGTCGCGCACGGCTTCACGCTCGGGATGGCGGCGGGCCTGGGCGGCGATCAGTTCGTGCAGCGGTGCATTGGGCAAATCGAGGGGCGCACCGTTGCCCCAGTGGCGGGTCAGTTGCAGTTCTTGCGTCGGGCACAGGGGCACCTCGGCCAGTGGCCGATTTGCGTCACGGCTCAGTTCTTCGAGCAGCGCTGTCAACTGCATCAGCAGGCGTACGCCGGCCGCGTCGGACAAGCGCTTGCGTTGATGCACCAGATGCAGTTGCAAGCAGTCGCTTTCCATCGACGCGATCAGCGATATCGGGTAGTTGTTGCGCCCGCCAGTGTGGCGCAAGGGCGCGGCGTGTTCGGCGTCTGGCAGGCCGAACAGGCCCTCGTCGATCTGATCCAGTTCCCGGGGGAATGGGAAGTTTTCGAATACGATGATCGCTTCGAACAACTCACCGCCCGGCGGCAGCGCGGTCAACGCCCGCAGGCTCGCCAGCGGTGTGTGTTCATGCTCGCGCATCTCGGCGTTCCAGTCCTGGATGCCAGCCAGCCATTGGCCCACGGTCGGTGCATCGTCCCAACGAACGCGCAACGGCAAGGTGTTGATGAACAGCCCGACCATGCGCTCGACGCCGTTCAGACGCTCTGGGCGCCCGGCCACGGTGACGCCGATCAGGCTCTCATCCGTGCCATTGTGACGGCCCAGCAGGTAAGCGTAGGCCGCTTGCAGCAAGGTGTTGACGGTCAGGTTGTGGTTGCGGGCGAAGCTGGCCAGGCGAGCGGTGGTCGCGGCGTCCAGCCTCAGTGAATGCTCGGTGCAGGGCAGGTGAGCGTCTATCGGGTCGACGAGCAGGCCACGTGGGTCCGACTCGGGCACGCGGGTGGTGTTGGCGAAGTCTGCCAGGCGGCTGCGCCAGAAGTCATCTGACGAAGGGCGTTCACTGAGGTAAGCCACGTAATCCTGGAACGGTCGCACCGTTTCCAGCGCCGCGTGCTGGCCGCGCCGCGCCGCGCGATACAGATCGCGCCAGTCTGCCAGCAGCGAGCCGACGCTCCAACCGTCGAGCAACAGGTGATGGTGCGTCCAGATCAGCGACCACTGTGCTTGGCCGTTCACATCGTCCAGTCGCGCCAGGGTCAGGCGCATCAACGGGGCGGCACCCAGCTCGAACGCCTGTGCGTGATCTTCTGCCGCGAGGGCTGCCAGCTTTTGCGAGTGACCGCGTAGGTCGACTTCCCGGAGGGGCAGGTCGACTTCCTTGAGGATGACCTGATAGGCGTCGTCCAGCTCTTCCCAGAGAAACGCCGTGCGCAACACCGCGTGGCGTTGCATCAGGGCCACCCAGGCCTGGCGGAACGCATCGAGGTCGAGCTCTCCGGCCAGGCCGATGTTCATCTGCTGGTAATAGACCCGGGATTCGGGCGCATAGGCCTCGTGGTACAGCAGGCCTTTTTGCAGCGGGGTCAGCGAGTAGATATTTTCGATTTGGTCATGCATGGCGGCAGTGTTCAATCCAGAAAAGCGAGGAGACACGTGCGCCGCGAACGGCGCACTTCTAAGTCAAATACAGGTCGTGCCGGGGCTCACTTCTTCGGCCCCAGGCGTTTGAGCAAGGTGTCGAGGGTCGCCTGGTTCATGCCTTTGGCCAGCGGGAAATCCGCCGGCATCAGCGAACCGGCCTGTGGGTCGAGGCAGTGTTCGACCAGCGCCTGCAAGCGTTCCAGCAGGCGAGCGGGCAAATGGCTGTCGGCGTTCGGCGTGACGCTGTGCCATTCGACACGCAACACGCCGTCCTCCAGCCAGGCCACCACTTCCCGGGCATGGGTCACTCGGTTCGCCGGGGCGACGTCCGGCGGCGGGGTCAGGGCGCTGGCGCGCAACCAGCCCGCGGGCGTTTGCTCATGCCCCAGGTAGTTGAACAGCACGTCGCCGTGGCTGGCCGGCAACTCACCGCGCTGGCGCAGCAAGCCGTAGCCCAGGCCCAGGCCGGGGACGTCACGCAAGGCTTGCTTGGCGTTGCGCACCTGATCGCCCGCGGCGCCGCTGGCGCTCACGCGCAGCGGGTAGAGGGTGGTGAACCAGCCGACGGTGCGGCCGACGTCCAACCCGGCAAACGGTGCGTCACGCCCGTGGCGCTCCAGGTCCACGACGATGTCACTGCGCTGTTCGACCTCGGCCAGGGTCGCGGCGAGGGCGGCGATCAGCAGTTCTTCCGGTTGCGTGCGGTAAGCCGCGTGGGATTCGGTCAGCCATTGGTGCGTGCGGCTGGCGTCCCAGCGGGCCGACAGGGTCTGGCGCTCGGCGACCGTGGCCATGGGGGGCCGGTTCGCAGAGGCCTGGGCACTCCAGTAGCGATGCTCGCCGGCAACCTTCGCGGCATGGGCTTGAAGGTGCTCGGCCCATTGACGATACGAGGTGGTTTTCGCCGGCAACGTCGGCTGCTCGCCGCGCTCCAGGGCCGCGTACAACTGTTGGAAGTCTTCCAGCAGCGGCGTCCAGGACACCGCATCGACCACCAAGTGATGGGCCACCAGGTACAGGCGCTGCGGCGTGCCTTCCAGCAGGGCTGCGGCAAACAGTGGGCCGTGTTGCAGGTCCAGGCTTTGCGCGATCTGCAGCAGTTGGTCCGGGTGTTCGCAGCAGGTCAGTTGGGCCGGAGCCACTGGCACGATGTGCGCTTGCCATTGACCGTCGACCTCGGTGAAGCGCAGGCGCAGGGCGTCGTGGTGGGCCACCAGCCGGTCCAGCGTGGCTTGGACGATGGCCGGTTCCAGGCGCCGGTCGCTGTCGGCCAGCACCGATTGGTTCCAGTGCGCGGCCTGGACCTGTTGCTGGTCGAAGAACCACTGGTGTAACGGCATCAGCGGCATCGGTCCGGCCACGTCGCCTTGTTCGGCCTGGGTCAGCAGGGCCGTGGTCACGTGGGCCAGGGCCGCCGGGGTCGGCGAACGGAACAGGTCCCGTGGCGTGAGCGAATAGCCCTGTTCACGCAAGCGTGAGATCAGTTTCAGGCCGAGGATCGAGTCACCACCCAAGGCGAAGAAACTGTCCGAGGTGCCGACTTCACGGCCGCCGGTCAAGGTTTCGCCGAGCAGCTCGCCGAACAACTGGCAGAGCAGGCGCTCCAGGTCGTTGCGCGGTGCCGCGTAGTCTTTCTGGGTGTTGGGCAAGGGCAGGGCGGCCAGGGCCTTGCGGTCGATCTTGCCGTTGGTGCTCAGGGGCAGGGCCGGGATGTGCACCCACACCGCTGGCACCATGTAGGCCGGCAGCTCGGTCGCCAGTTGTGTGTCGAGGTCCGACTGCGCGGTGGCACTGCTGTAGAACGCCACCAGGCGGTTGTCGATGACCAGGGTGCAGGCGCCGGTAACGGCCGGCAGGTTCAGCAGCGCCGCGTCGATTTCACCCAATTCGATGCGCTGGCCACGCAGCTTCACCTGATGGTCAAGACGCCCCAGATACTCGATGTTGCCATCGGCCAGGAAGCGGCAGCGGTCGCCGGTGCGGTACAAGCGATCACCGGCCACGAATGGGCAGGCGAGGAAGCGTTCTTCGGTCAGGTCCGGGCGTTTCAGATAACCACGGGCCACGCCGACGCCGCCGATGTACAGCTCGCCGATGCTGCCAATCGGCAACGGTTGCAGGGCTTCGTCGAGGATGTACAAGCGCAGGTTGGCGATGGGCTTGCCGATCGGCACGATCGTATCGTCCGCCGAGCAGCGCCAGACCGAGACGTCGATGGCTGCTTCGGTCGGGCCGTACAGGTTGACCAGCGCCGCCGGGTGTTGACCCATGAAGCGCCGCACCAGGTCCACTGGCAAGGCTTCGCCGCTGGCGAAGACCTGGCGCAGGCTGTGGCAGTCGGCCAGGCTCGGTTCCTCGACAAAGGCACGGAGCATGGACGGTACGAAGTGCAAGGTCGTGACCCGTTCCTGTTGGATCAACTGGCTGAGGTAGGCCGGGTCGCGATGACCGTCCGGACGGGCGACCACCAGGGTCGCGCCGGTGATCAATGGCCAGAAGAACTCCCACACCGATACGTCGAAGCTGTACGGGGTCTTTTGCAGCACACGGTCGTTCGGACCAATCGGGAAGGCGTCCTGCATCCAGTGCAGGCGGTTCATCAAGGCGCCGTGTTCGTTCATCACGCCTTTGGGTTGGCCGGTGGAACCGGAGGTGTAGAGCACGTAGGCCAGGTCGTTGGCTTCGACGCTGATCGGTTCGAAAGCTCCAGCGTCTGGCAACGCATCCAGCGTCCAGGCCTGATGCCCAACGGGCAAGCGCGACAGCCATTGGCCTTGGGTCAAGGTGACCTTGGCGTCGGCGTCTTCGATCAGGAAGGCCAGGCGCGTGGCCGGCAACTCCGGATCCAGCGGCAACCACGCGGCGCCGGCATGGACGATGCCGAGCAAGGCCACGACCATCTCCACCGAGCGCTCCATGCACACCGGCACGATGCTGTCGGTGCCCACGCCGGCGGCGCGCAGGGCCCGGGCGACGGATTGCGCCCGCTGGTCCAGTTCGGCATACGTCAGGCGCTGGCCTTCGAACACCAGCGCCGGGGCGTTGGGGCTCAGGGCCGCTTGCTGGCTCAGGGCGGTGTGCAGGTTGGTCGGGCCGCTGTAGTGACGTTCGGTGGCGTTCCAGCGGTCGAGTTGCTGCTGGTCCTGCTGTTGCGGGAACAGCTCGACCAGGGTCCGCCCAGGTGCGGCCACCAGGGCGTCGAGCAGCGCGCACCATTGAGCGCTCCAGCGTTGCATCGTCGCTTCGTCGTACAAGGCCGATTGGTATTCCAGCGCCAGCGTCATGTCGCTGCCGTCGTCCTGGACTTCCCAGCTCTGTTCGAATTTGGCGTCGATCATCGGCAGCATCTGCTCTTCGACGTTCAGCCCCGGCCACTGGCTGCTGTCGACCCGACCGTAGTTGAGGGAGAACAGCACTTGGAACAGCGGCGTACGGTTCAAGTCGCGATTCTGCGCAATGGCGCCGACCAGGGTGGCAAAGGGCAGGTCGGCGTGGGCCTGGGCGGCGCGCAGGTCGGCCTCGAGGCTGGCGAGCAGTTGCTCGGCCGGGGCCCGCTGGTCGACGTCGCTGCGGATCACCAGGGTGTTGACCAGGCACGCCAGCAAGGTCTGGGTCTGGGCATGGTCACGCTGGTCCGCCGGGGTGCCGAGGCGAATCTCCCGCTGGCCGCTGTAGCGGGCCAGCAGTGCGCTCAGGGCCGTGGCCAACACCACGTAGGTGGTGGTGCCGCGCTGACGGGCGAACTGCCGGATGGCTTCGGCGCGCTGGCTGCCGAGGCGGACAGTCAGTTGCCGGGCGCGACGATCGGCTTCGGCGCCACGTGGATGGTCGATGGGCAGGTCGAGCTGATAGTCGTCCTGGCCCAGGTGGTTTTTCCAATAGTCCAGGCTGGCACTGCGCCGGGCCTGGGTGTCCGGGTGCTGTTGCCACAGGGCGAAATCGACATAGTCGATCTCCAGCGGGGTCCAGGTGGGCGAGTGCCCGTCCAGGCCGGCGGCGTAGGCCTGGGTCAGCTCGTCGATGAGCAACTGCATGGCCCAACCGTCGGTGGCGCTGTGGTGCAGGCACACCAGCAACAGGTGTTCGTCGCTGCCCTGGCGTTGCAGCAGGTGCGCACGCCAAGGCGCGGCGGCGGCCAGGTCGAACGGTGTCATCAGTTCGTCTTGGGCGTTGGCGCAGGTCGCGGCCCAGTCCTGGCTTGCAACGCCAGTGACCGTAAGCGCCGGCCCGTGGTCGTCGATCAGCAATTGCGGCTCGCCGTCGACGTCGACAATCCGGCTGCGCAGCACCAGGTGGCGCTGGCTGACCTGCTCGAAAGCTTCACGCAAGACCTGGACCTGCAGCTCGCCGCGCAAGGTCAGGGCGAATGGCATGTGGTACTCGCGGGACTCCGGCACCAGGCGGCTGAGCATCCAGAAGCGGCGCTGGGCCAGGCCCAGGGGCAGTTGCGCCGGGCGCGGTTGCGCGGTGATCGACTCACCGGGCATGGCCGCGCGCAGGTGCTCGGCCAGGGCCGCGACCGTTGGTTGGGCGAACACCAGCGGCAGGGGCAGGGAAACCCCCAGGCGCTCGCGGACCCGACTGACCAGGCGGGTGGCCAGCAAGGAGTGGCCGCCGAGTTGGAAAAAGTTGTCCTCGATGCCGACTTCCGAACCACCCAGCACTTCGCTGAACAGTTCGCAAAGCACGGTTTCAGTCCCGTCCCGTGGCGCGGTGCGTGGCTGGTCGCTTTGGCTGTGTGGCAGCGGCGTGGCAACCAACGCCTTGCGGTCGAGCTTGCCGTTGCTGTTGAGGGGCAGGCAGTCGAGCTGCACGAACAGGCTGGGTTGCATGTGCACGGGCAGGCTGTCGCTCAAGTCGGCACGCAGGGTCGCCTCATCGGCGTCACCGCACCAGAAACTCACCAGGCGTTGGTCGAGCAACAAGGTGGCGGCGTCGCGAACACCGGCCTGGGCCAGCAGCGCCGCGTCGATTTCACCCAATTCGATGCGCTGGCCACGTAGCTTCACCTGATGGTCGAGACGCCCCAGGTATTCGATGTTGCCATCGGCCAGGAAACGGCAACGGTCGCCGGTGCGGTACAGCCGATCACCGGCCACGAATGGGCTGGCAAGGAAGCGTTCTTCGGTCAGGTCCGGGCGTTTCAGATAGCCACGGGCCACGCCGACGCCGCCGATGTACAGCTCGCCGATGCTGCCAATCGGCAACGGTTGCAGGGCTTCGTCGAGGATGTACAAGCGCAGGTTGGCGATGGGCTTGCCGATCGGCACGATCGTATCGTCCGCCGAGCAGCGCCAGACCGAGACGTCGATGGCTGCTTCGGTCGGGCCGTACAGGTTGACCAGCGCCGCCGGGTGTTGACCCACGAAGCGCCGCACCAAGTCCACTGGCAAGGCTTCGCCGCTGGCGAAGACCTGGCGCAGGCTGTGGCAGTCGGCCAGGCTCGGCTCCTCGACAAAGGCACGGAGCATGGACGGTACGAAGTGCAAGGTCGTGACCCGTTCCTGTTGAATCAACTGGCTGAGGTAGGCCGGGTCGCGATGACCGTCCGGACGGGCGACGACCAGGGTCGCGCCGGTGATCAATGGCCAGAAGAACTCCCACACCGACACGTCGAAGCTGTACGGGGTCTTTTGCAGCACACGGTCGTTCGGGCCAATCGGGAAGGCGTCCTGCATCCAGTGCAGGCGGTTCATCAAGGCGCTGTGTTCGTTCATCACGCCTTTGGGTTGGCCGGTGGAACCGGAGGTGTAGAGCACGTAGGCCAGGTCGTTGGCGTCGACGCTGATCGGTTCGAAGGCTTCAGCGTCTGGCAACGCATCCAGCGTCCAGGCCTGATGCCCGGTTGGAAGGCGCGACAACCACTGGGCTTGGGTCAAGGTGACCTTGGCGTCGGCGTCTTCGATCAGGAACGCCAGGCGCGTGGCCGGCAGTTCCGGATCCAGCGGCAGCCACGCGGCGCCGGCATGGACGATGCTGAGCAAGGCCACGACCATCTCCACCGAGCGTTCCATGCACACCGGCACGATGCTGTCGGTGCCCACGCCGGCGGCGCGCAGGGTCCGGGCGACGGTTTGCGCCCGTTGGTCCAGTTCGGCATATGTCAGGCGCTGGCCTTCGAACACCAGCGCCGGGGCGTTGGGGCTCAGGGCCGCTTGCTGGCTCAGGGCAGTGTGCAGGTTGGTCGGGCCGCTGAAGTGACGTTCGGTGGCGTTCCACTCGATCAGTTGGCACTGACGCTCGGCCGCTGGCAACGGCGTCCAATCACCGAGGCGGGTGTCTGGCGCGTCGAGCATGGTTTCCAGCAGTTGTTGCCACTGTTCCAGCCAACGCCGGGCCGTGGTGTCGCTGAACAGCGCGGCGCGGTATTCCAGCAACACCGACAGCACCTCGCCGTCGTGCACTTCCCAGTTCAGGTCGTACTTGGTGGCCTGGGCGGTCACCGCGCGTTCGCTGACCTGCAACCGGGGCCATGGCTGGCTCGACGCGTCGGCGTTCTGCATGGCGAACAGCACTTGGAACAGCGGTGTCTGGCCGAGGCTGCGCGACGGTTTCAGATGCTCGACAACCTGGTCGAACGGCACGTCCTGATGCTGTTGGGCATCCAGCACACGGTTGCGCACCTGGTCGAGCAAGCCTGCGAAGTCCAGCGCCGGATCCAGGTCGGCGCGCATGACCACGGTGTTGACGAAGCAGCCGATCAGCGGCTGCAGCTCGGCGAATGGACGCTGGGCCACCGGGCTGCCGACCCGCACGTCGCGTTGGTTGGCATAGCGGCCCAGGAGCAATTGCGCGGCGCCGAGCATGAGCATGTACAGCGTGGCCCCGCGTTGCTGGGCGAACTGCCGCAGGCGTTCCACCAGGGCGGGCGGCAATTGCAATTGCACCGCGCCGGCCGTCGGGTCGAGCTGGTTTGGACGGCCCTGTGCGGTCGGCAGGTCCAGCAGGTAGTCGCCGTCCTCCAGTTGGTTGCGCCAGTAGTCCAGTTGGCTGCTGAACGCGGTCTGTTGACCGGGTTCGCGCTGCCAGAGGGCGTAATCGGGGTATTGCAACGCCAGCGCCGGCAGTGTCGCCGGGATGCCTTGGCACTGGGCGGTGTAGCACTGGCGCAGTTCCTCCAGCAGGTTCTGGCTGGAGGCGTCATCGATGGCGCAGTGGTGCACGCTGAGCAACAGCAACGACTGGGCGCCGCCGCTGCGTTGCAGCAACGTGGCCCGGATCGGTACTTCGACGGCGAGGTCGAAACGGCGACCGGTTTCTGTGTGAATCGCCGCGTCGGTCAGTGCCTGCCATTGCTCGTCACTGGCGGCTTGCAGGGTCTTCACCTGCACGGTGATGTCGACCTGCGCGTCGATCGCCAACTGCAATTCGCCGTCGCTATCGCGCACGATGCGACTGCGCAGGATCTCGTGGCGTTGGACCACGCTGTCCAAGGCCGCTTGCAGGGCCTGGGTGTTGAGTTCGCCGTCCAGTTGCACGGCGCTGACCACGTTGTACTCGCCACCGCCGGCGCTCAGTTGTTCCAGGAACCACAAGCGTTGCTGTTCGAACGACAGCGGCAGGCGCGCCGGACGAACCGCCGGGACGAAGGTCGCCGCCGGGGCTTGCAGGGGATCGCCCAGCAGCGCGGCCAAGGCCTCGAGGGTCGGGTGCTCGAACACCGCCCGCAACGGCGGCACGCTGGCGAAGCGTTGGCGCAGGCGGGCGAACAGCGCCGCCGCCAGCAGCGAGTGGCCACCGAGGTAGAAGAAATGGCTGTCGCGGCCGATCTGCGTCGTCGGCACGTTCAGCAACTCGGCCCACAGGGCCGCCAGTTGTTGTTCGGCGGCGCTGCGCGGCGGGTCCAGGGCGTTTGGCGCGGCTTGGATATCCGGGGCCGGCAAGGCCTTGCGGTTGAGTTTGCCGTTGTCCGTCAACGGCAGCTCATCGAGCACCACGAACGCCGAGGGCACCATGTAGTCGGGCAGGGCGGCGCCAATGGTTTTGCGCCAGGCGTGGATGTCGGCCTGCTGGTCGCACGTCACGTAGGCCACCAGGCGCTTGTCGCCAGGCACGTCTTCACGGGCCAGCACCACGGCCTGGCGCACGCCCGGTTGGGCGCCGATCAGGGTTTCGATTTCCCCCAGTTCGACGCGGAAGCCACGGATCTTCACTTGATGATCCATGCGTCCCAGGTATTCGAGCTGGCCGTCGGGCAGCCAGCGCACCAGGTCGCCGGACTTGTACATCCGCGCGCCTGGCAGCGATGAGAACGGGTCTTCGATGAACACCTTCGCCGTCTGCTCGGCGCGGTTGAGGTAGCCCAGGGTGACGCCGGCACCGCCGATGTGCAGTTCCCCCGGGACGCCCACCGGCATCGGATTGAGGAAGGCGTCGAGCACATAGGTGCGCACGTTGGCGATGGGCCGGCCGATGATCGGCCGCTGCGGGAAGTCATCCACCGCGCAGCCGGTGGCATCCACGGTGCATTCGGTCGGGCCATAGGTGTTGAAGAAGCGGCTGCCGGCAATCGACGGCAGGCGTTGCCACAGCTGCGCGTCCACCGCGTCGCCACCGAACAGCACGAAGCGCGGCAGGTACACCTCGCCCCGGCGAACGCCGTCGCTTTCCAACAGCGCCTTGAGCTGTGCCGGGGTGCACTCGAAGGCCTCCAGGCGGGTGTCGCGGAAGAAACCGGCCAGGGCCTCGGGGTCGTAGCGCACGTCTTCCGGGGTCAGGTACAGGCTGTGGCCGTCGAGCAACAGGATCAGTTCGGCCACCGAGCTGTCGAAGGCGAACGAGTAGTTGAAGCTGGTGCGCATCGGCTGGTCGGTGTAGCGGCGATACAAGCCATGGATACGCGCCCAGGCCAGGTTGACCACCGAACCGTTGGTCACCAGGGTGCCCTTGGGCTTACCGGTCGAACCGGAGGTGTACATGATGTAGGCCAGGTCTTGCGGGCCGGCGAGCGGGGCGGGGTTATTGTCCGGCTGGTCGGCGAACAGCGCCGCGTCGCTGTCCAGGCGCAAGCGTGGCAGTTCGACGCCCAGCTGTTCCAGCAGGCCCTGCTGGCCGAGGAACAGCGCCGGTCGGGCGTCTTCGAGCATGTACGCCAGGCGATCCACCGGGTAGGTCTGGTCCAGCGGCACATAGGCGCCACCGGACTTGAGGATGCCCAGCAGGCCGACCAGCAGCTCCAGCGAACGCTCGACACACAGCGCCACCGGGCTGTTCGCGCCGACGCCGCGGCTGCGCAGGTAATGCGCCACTTGGTTGGCCCGACGGTTCAATTCGCCGTAGCTCAGGCTGCGGCCTTCGAAACACAGCGCGTCACGCTCCGGGGTGCGTTCGGCCTGTTGTTCGAACAACTGGGCGAAGGTCAGGTGCGTCGGCACTGCCATTTCGGTACGGTTCCACTCGACCACGGTGCGTTGCCATTCCGTGTCCATCAGCAGCGGCAAGGCGGCGACCGGACGCTGGGGTTCGGCGAGCATGTGTTCGAGCAGGTGTTCCAGGCGGGCGAGGGTCTGGCGAGCACTGTCGGCGACGAACAGGTCGAGGGCGAACATCAGCTCCAGTTGGATCGGCGCATTGGCCGGGCACAGCACGTGCAGGTCCAAGTCGCATTCGGAGTGTCGCAGCGGCGTGTCCAGCGCTTCGAATTCCAGGCCGGGGAAGCGCAACCGCGACTCCATGGCCAGTTGCTGGGCGACCATTACCTGGTACAGCGGCGCATGGCTGAGGCTGCGTGGCAATTGCAGGCTGTCCACCAATTGCTCGAACGGCAGGTCTTGATGTTGCAGGCCACTGCGCAGGCGCTCAGCCACTTGTTTGACCAAGGCAGTGAAGTCCGCTTGCGGCTCGATGTCCGCGCGGATCGCCAGGTTGTTCAACAGGATGCCCAGCAGGCCTTCGGTGCCCGGCTGTTCACGGTGGGTGACCGGCGTCCCGACCAGCACCGTGGCGTCGCCGCTCAAGCGGTGCATCAACACGGCGAAACCGGCGAAGAGGACGGTGAACGGCGTGGTGCCGAGGCGACTGGCGAAGGCTTGCACCCGGCCACTGAGGTCGGCGCTGAGTTCACGCTGGACAATCCCGGCGCGGTAGCTTTGCACCGACGGCCGTGGGTGATCGGTGGGCAAGGCCAGCAATGGGCTGGCATCGCTGTCACGGCGGTCGAGGGTGGTGGTCCAGTAATCGAGCTGGCGCTTGAGTTCCGCGCCTTGCAGGTGCTCGCGCTGCCAGAGCGCGAAGTCGGCGTATTGCAGCGGCAGGGCCGGCAGTTCGGCGGGGGCGCCGTTGCAACGGGCTTCATAACCCAAGGCCAGTTCGCGCAGGGCGATGGTGGCTGACCACGCGTCCGAGACCAGGTGATGCAGGGCGATGCCGAGCACATGCTCGCCCGGCGCCAGGCGCAGCAAGCGTGCCCGTAGCAGCGGAGGGCAGGTCAGGTCGAACGGCTGCTCGAAAGTGTCTTGCAGGGCATTGAACTGCGCGCCTTCGCGCGCGGTGGCGGTCAGGCCCGACAAGTCTTCGAAGGGCAGCGCGATGTCCAGCGCCGGGCTGATGCGTTGGCACGGTACGCCGTCGGTGCTGTGGATGCCGGTGCGCAGGATTTCGTGGCGCACCAGCAGATCGTTGAGGCTGGCGTGCAGCGCCTCGACATTGAGTTCACCCTTGAGGTGCAGGGCAAACGGGATGTTGAACAGGGTCGTGCCTGGTGTCAGTTGTTCGATGAACCACAGGCGCTGTTGCGAGAACGACAGCGGCAGCAACGGCGGGCGTGGCTGGGCCTTGGGTACGCTGGGTGCGTTGGCGTGCGGTGCGGCGGCCTCGGCCTGGCGGGCGCCGATGGCCTCGGCCAGCAAGGCCACGGTTGGCTGTTCGAACAACACCCGCAACGGCAGGTCGAGCTTGAACTGGGTGCGCAGGCGCGCCACGATCTGGGTCGCCAGCAGCGAATGCCCGCCGAGGGTGAAGAAGTTATCTTCCACGCCCACCGTGTCACGCCCCAGGACTTCGGCCCAGATGGATGCCACGGCGGTTTCCAGTGCATTGCGCGGGGCGATGCTTTCCTGGGTGTCGGCCTGCCAGTCCAGCTCGCGGGCAGCGAGGGCCTTGCGATCGACCTTGCCGTTATTGTTCAGGGGCAGTTTGTCCAGGCAGACGAAGGCCGCCGGCACCATGTACGGCGGCAATTGCGTGCGCAGGTGTTCGCTCAGGCCATCACTGCCCAAGTCCTGGTCATGGGCCGACCAGTACGCCACCAGCCAGGCTTCGCCGACGGTGTTTTCCCGCAGCAGGACGGCGGCTTCGCGCACGTTCGGATGCTGGGCGAGACGGTGTTCGATTTCCGTCAGCTCGATCCGGTGCCCACGCAGTTTCACCTGTTGATCGCGGCGGCCGAGGTACTCGATCACGCCGTCTGCTCGCCAGCGTCCCAGGTCGCCGGTGCGGTACAGGCGACCTTCGAGTCGGGGATGGTTGATGAAGGCCTCAGCGGTGCGCTGCGGGTCATGCAGGTAGCCGCGGCCAACGCCGACGCCACCGACACAGATTTCCCCGGCCACGCCAGCCGGCACCGGGCGCAGGGCCTCGTCCAGCACATACAGGCGGTTGTTGGCGGTCGGTTGGCCGATAGGCATGTGACTGACCTCGGCCCCCGGTGCTGTGAAGATCGGCTGGAAGGCCACGTCGTCGGCGCATTCGGCCGGCCCGTAGGCGTTCATCAAGGCGATGTCGGGGAAGCGCGCGAACCAGTCCCGGGCCACGGTTGGCGGCAGCGCTTCACCGGTGGGCAGGACCCAGCGCAGGTCCGGCAGTTGCAACTCGCACGGGCACAGCGCGAGCAGGGTGCGCATCAGGCTCGGGACGATTTCCAGCACGTTCAAGCGCTCGCTGGCGAGCACTTGCAACAGGCGTTGCGGGTCGTGGGCGACTTCATCCGGAAGAATGTGCACGGTGGCACCGAGCACCGGCGCGGCGAGGAACTGCCACACCGAAATGTCGAACGCCACCGACGCGGTCTGGGGAATCCGGTCGGCGGCGCTGAGCCCCAGGGCCGGTACTTTGCCAAAGATGTTGTTGAGCATGCCGCGCTGTTCGATCATCACGCCCTTCGGTGTGCCGGTCGAACCCGAGGTGAACAGCACGTAGGCCAGGCTGTCGGGGCGGGCGAGCACCGGCAATGGCGCGTCGTTGCCACCGGTCCAGCAGGCCTCGGCGAACAGTGCCTTGGGCGCCGGGTCGAGGCCGCTGAGCAGTTGATCGAGCAGGCCGCTGCACCCTTCGCTGGCAACCAGCAACGGTGCGCGGGACAGCCCCAGGATTTCCCGCAGGCGCTCGGGCGGATGATTGACCTCGAGGGGCAGCATCGCCGCGCCGGCCTTGAACACCGCCAGCATCATGGTCAACAGCGCCAGGCCACGGGGGGCGACCAGCGCGACCAGTTGGTCCTCACCGGCGCCGGCCTCGCGCAGGGCATGGGCCAAGCGCGTGGAGCGCAGGTCCAGCTCGGCGTAGGTCAGCGACTCGCCGGCACAGATCGCAGCGACCTGATCACCGCGCTGGGCGACCTGGGCGGCAAACAGCTCGGCGTAGCTTTGATCCAGCGGAAAATCGTGGGGGTTGAGCGCCCATTCGCCCAGCAACTGTTGACGCTCGTCGGCGGCCAGCAGTTCGAAGCTGGCCAACGGCGCGTCGGGGGCGGCGAGCATGCTGCGCACGAGGCTGGCGATGTGGCCCAGCAGGCGCTGCACGGTGGCGGCGTCGAAACGTTCGCGGTCATAGGACACGCGGATGCCCAGTTGTTCGCCCGGCAGGATCACCACGGTCAAGCCGTAGTGGGTGTGCACGCTGTGGTCCATGCCTTCGAGGCTGAACTGGAAGCCGCCTTCGAGGATCTGTTCGTCGATGGGCGCGTTTTCGAACACCAGGATGCTGTCGAACAGGGTCTCGCCCCGGGGAAAATCACTCCAACCCTGGATGTCGGTCAACGGCGTGTGCTCGAAGTCGCGCATGTCGACGTTGAGCTTTTGCAGGTCGCCCAGCCAGTTGCCGAGCGCGGCGTTCGGGTCCACCGAAACCCGCAGCGGCAGGGTATTGATGAACAGGCCGATCATTTCCGCGACGCCAGTCAGGTCGGCCGGACGCCCGGCCACGGTGACCCCGAAGACCACGTCCTGTTGCCCGCTGTAGCGCGACAGCAGCAACGACCACACACCCTGGAAAAACGTGTTCGGGGTGATCCGGCGACTGCGGCAGAACGCTGCCAGCGCCTGGGTTTCCTGTTCGTCAAGGTGAATCAGTTGGTCGTCCACCAGCACCGCATCGGTGTAGCGGTCGCGGGTCACGCCGTTGTCCACGGTCAGTGGCGTGGGCGCGTTGAGGCCTTGCAACTGGCCGCGCCAGAATTGCTCGGCCTTGCCCGCGTCCTGGCGCTGCAGCCATTGGATGTAGTCGCGAAATGGCCGAGGGCTCTTCAGCTCGGGCGTGCGGTCGTTGCACAGCGCTTCGTAGACTTTGAGGAAGTCCACGGTCACAAGGGAAATGCACCAGGCGTCCATCAGGATGTGGTGGAAGCTGCGAATGAATTCGTAGGACTCGTCGGCCAGGCGCACCAGCCGGAAGCGAATCAGCGGTGGCTTGGACAGGTTGAAGCCGACTTTTTGCTCGTCTTCCAGCAGCGTGCGGATCCGCGCTTCCTGTTCATGGGGGGCGAGCCCGCGCAGGTCGAGGGTGTCCAGCGGCACCTTGACCTGGCGATGGATGACCTGCACCGGTTGCTTCTGGCTTTTCCACTGGAAACTGGCGCGCAGGGAAGGGTGCAGCGCCACCACCTGGCGCCACGATTCGAGGAACGCCCCTTCATCGATGGCCCCGCCGATGCGGTAGCGATCCTGCATCAGGTACACCCCGGAGTCTTCGTGCAGCAGGGAGTGGAACAGCATCCCTTGTTGCAGCGGCGACAGCGGGTAAATGTCTTCGATCGGGTTGCCGGTGGTTTTTTCGGTGGTCATTGAAAGCGTCCTGCGTAAAAAGGGGCAACGGTGATGGCGTGGCGAGGTGAAGAACCGTTCACAGGTCGGCCTCGTCCAGTTCGGCCATCAACGCTTGCATTTCGTCATCGGACAGGCCCGAGGCGCTGAATTCGGTGCTGTCGGCGTCCGGCTCGGCGGCGCTCGGGTCCAGCGCTTGCGCGACTTCGGCCATGGCGGCGATGGTCTGGCGTTCGAAGACTTGCTTGGCCGAGAGCGCGATGCCTTGCTCGTGGGCCTGGGCCACCACTTGCAGGCTCAGGATCGAGTCGCCGCCGATGGCGAAGAAGTTGTCGGTGACGCTCACCGTCGAGAGCTTCAAGACCTTGGCGACGATGGCTTGCAAAGTGGTTTCCATGGCGTTGCGCGGCGCCACGTGGGTGCTTTCGTCGAACTGGTCCGGGTCGGGTAACTGGCGGGTGTCGAGCTTGCCGTTGGGCGTGCGCGGAAAGCTCGGCAGGGTCAGCACCAGCGCCGGCACCATGTACGACGGCAGGCGTTCGCCGAGGAAACGCTTGATCGCCTCCGAGTCCGGTGCGTAGGCGTGGGCGGCGAGGATGTAGGCGAGCAGGCGCTTGCCGGCGGCCTGTTCCTGGACGATCACCGCGGCTTCGCGCACGTCGCTGTGGTTGCACAACTGGCGTTCGATTTCCCCCAGCTCGATGCGGTAGCCGCGCACCTTGACCTGATGGTCCTTGCGCCCGAGGAAGGCCAGGCGCCCGTCGGCCAACCAGCATGCCAAGTCACCCGTGCGATAGGCTCGGGTGCCGTCGGCCAGGGTGACGAAGGCCTTGGCGGTTTCTTCGGGCTTGTTGCGATAGCCGCGGGCCAGGGTTGGGCCGGCGAGGACGATTTCGCCCGGCTCGCCAATGCCGCAGGCCGTGTCGAATTCGTTCAGCAGGCGCA
Organism: Pseudomonas sp. Z1-12; assembly: GCF_051132015.1. Taxonomy (NCBI): domain Bacteria; kingdom Pseudomonadati; phylum Pseudomonadota; class Gammaproteobacteria; order Pseudomonadales; family Pseudomonadaceae; genus Pseudomonas; species Pseudomonas sp. Z1-12. The sequence goes on along the minus strand of NZ_CP071647.1, from coordinate 3,728,140 downwards.
GGTCCATGCCGGCGATGGGGCGGCCGATGCTGACGTTCCGGCCTGGCTCCAACACCTCATAGGTGGCCCAGACGGTGGCTTCGGTGGGGCCGTATTCGTTCACCAGCCGTGCATGGGGCAGGGTCTTGCTGTGTTGCGCGATCAGCGATGGCGGACAGGCCTCACCGGCGACGATCCAGCAGGCGAGACTGTCGGTTGCGCCGCTGCGTTGCAATTGATCGAGCAGGGCCTGGTACAGCGACGGCAATGACAGGCCGTGGCTGACCTGATGCTGGGCAATCAATTGCGCCAGGCGGGCCATCTCCAGCTCTTCACCCGGGGCGGGCAATACCAGGCGTCCGCCTTGGGCCAGGGTCCAGAAAATCCCGGCGACCGAACTGTCGAAGGCAAACGACGACAGCAGCAGATAAGCGCGTACCGGCGTCTCATAGGCCGCCATGCGCACCTGGGTCGAGAAGCTCAGTGCGCCGTGACTGATTTCCACGGCTTTCGGCGCACCGGTGGAGCCGGAGGTGTAGATCAGATAGGCGAGGTCGTTCGCGCCCGGCAACGGCAGCGCCGGCAAATCGCCGAGGTCGGGTGTTGCCAGGTCATCCAGCACGAAGCGTTGCAGGTCTGCCGGCACGCTGTCGGCCAGTTCGGCGCTGACCACGATGTGGGCGATGGCGCTGTCGGCGAGCATGTAGGCGCGGCGGTCCGCCGGGTAGGTCGGGTCGACGGGGACGTAGGCGCCACCGGCTTTCAGGACGGCGAGCATGGCGACAATGGCGGCGTTGCCACGGGCGAACAAGATGCCGACCGGCACCCCAGGGCCGATGCCGGCGGCGACCAGTCGATGGGCCAACTGCGTGGCGCAGGCGTCGAGGCGGCTGTAGCTGAGGTCGCCGTGCTGGTCGCTGAGGGCGATGGCGTTCGGTTGCTGGCGAACCTGGCGGGCAATCAATTCCACCAGCGTCACCGGTTCGATGGACGGCACGTCCGCGCCGGTGCCGATCAACTGCGATTGCAGCGCACCACCGAGGGGCAACTGCGCCCAGGCCCGTTGCGGTTCGGCCAGTGCACCTTGCAACAGTTGCAGCCATTGCTCGGCGAGGCAGCCAGCGGCTTCGGCGCTGAGGGCATGGCGGTCGTAGACCAGCTGCGCGTGCAGGCTATCGGGCAATTGGCGCACGTTCAGGCACGCTTTCAGCGGGTTCATCACTGCGCTGGCATGACGCTCCTGGGCATCGCCCGAGCGCCAGGCAAAGGCGTATCCGCCATTGAGGGTGCCGGTGTAGTAGTCCTGCCAGCCAAGTGCCCGTTCCAGGGTGACGGCCACTTGCTTGCTTTGCTCCAGCAAGGTCGCCTGGGCGTCCAGTTCGATGCTCACGGGCAGGCACTGCTCGAACAGGCCCAGGGTGTTTTCCAGTTCCGCACCGCGGCTTTCATGGATCAGGGTGAGCGGCACCTGTTGCTGGCCGGCCAATCGTCCCAGCACCGCTGCCCATGCCGCCAGCAGCAAGTCCGAGCTCAGGGCAGGGTGGCGAGCGAGGTTGGTCGGCAGTGTCAGGTCCAGGCGGGTCGGCGCGAACCCGCCTTCGAGCGTCGTTTCGAGGGGCAGTTGCAAGGCGGCCTGTTCGGTTTCGCCCGAGGGTTTCCAGAAGCTCACGCCTGGATGGTCCGGCGCGTCTTCAACCAGGCTCCAGCGCCATTCGGCGTAGTCGGCGTACTGCAAGGTCTCGGACAGGTCGGTGGCGGTGTCTTGCAGCAATGCGGCGGCCAGCCATTTCAGGCTGGCGAGGTCGAAATGGCTGCTGGCCGCGGCCAGGTCCAGGACCGTTTGTTCATCGTCCAGGCGCACCAGGGTGACGCACAACGGGGTTGTCCAGTCGCGGGGTTGGCTGGCGAATTGGGCCAGGGCGGCGTCCTGGTCGGCGCGGCTGTGTTGACGCAGGTCCCGGAGGTTCACCGCCAGCGCAGCGGTTTCGTCAATCACCTGCACCGGATGGCGCAGGCCAGGCACGGGCATCAGGCGCGTGCGCAGGATTTCACTGCCGGCCACCAACGCCTGCAGGCGGTTGTTCAGCGTATCGATGTCCAGCGCTTGCGAAAGGGACCATTGCAAATGGCAACTGAACGGGTGCTGCGTCGCGCCGTTGATGTGGGGATAGACCGATGCCTGTTGCGGCGAAATACGAAAACCTTGAAGTCCGCTCATGTTCATCTCGACTGGAAAAGGGCTTGAGCCTGGGTCACGCACAGACGCTGGGGCTTGCTGGACACGGGTCAGGCAAGCCTCCTGCGAACGGCGGGTGGCCTCGTTGAATGTCAGACGGCAACGTCGCTCGACAGCAGGGCTTCGGCCATGCCGGTCATGATGGCGCGCTTGCCGGTGAAGGGTTCGCGACCGTGCACGGCGAGCATGTTGTCGATGAACAACACGTCCCCCTGTTGCCAACTGAACCGCACCAGCGAATCGAGGTAGGCCGCGCGCAGCGACTCCAGGACCTCTGGCTCGATGGGTTCGCCATCGCCGTAAAAGGTGTTGGTGGGCAGGTCGAGGTCGTTGAAGTTGCTTTGCAGCGAATCGCGGATTCGCCCAGGCAGGGTGCTGATGTGGAAGAACGTGGCGTGGTTGAACCAGACCTCTTCGCCGGTGCGCGGGTGGCGCACCACGGCCGGACCGCGTTGGCGGGTGCGCAGGCGATTGTTGTCTTTCCATTCCACGTCGATGCCGACGCTGGCGCAGTAGGCTTCCACTTCGCCGCGGTCTTCGGACTGGAACACCGTCTGCCACGGCAGGCCGAAACCGTCGCCGTAGTTGCGAACGTACAGCACGCCTTTTTCCCGGAACCGCGCTTCGATCTGCGGGCTGATCCTGGCCTTCACCGCACGGGTCGAACCAATGGGTGTTTCACCACCGGTCTCGGACGGCACTTGGCAGTAGAAGAACAGCCGCAACGGGAAGCGTGGTGAGTAGGAGTGTTCGTTGTGGGGGAAAATCATCTGGTCGGCCGGGTAGTCGGTCGAGGTGTAGATGTTGCCGCCGACCCGTGTCCGGGGCGAGGCGCGAAACATGTATTCCAGCGCGCCGGGGGAGAGCGCGGCGATCACCTGGTCGAACTGCTCGACGGACGCGACGTTGAAGCCGCGAAACAGCAGGGCGCCGTACTGCAGCAGTTTCTGTTCCAGCGACTCGCGTTCCCGGGCGGCCCAGGCGACCAGGTCGACACCACTGACCGCTGGTTCGATGATCAGGGGCAGGGCGTGATCCGGGCTGAGCAGGCGCTCGGTGACCAACTGTTGTTCCGAGACGCTCATGGCTTTGCGGCGCACGGCGCCGAGTGCGCGTGGCGATGGGGGCACGATAGACATAATTGGCATCCGACTCGGTTAAAGGGGCAAGGAGCGACGTTTGGCTTGCATCATCTGGCTGCGACCGGCCAGCGCCTGGGACTGTTGTCGCTCACGGGCAAAGGCCTGGTCCCAGCTGTCGATGCGCTCGGCCAGCGCCGGCAGCGGCTCGTCCAGCAGGCTGGGGAGTTGCTCCAGCAGGCACGTCCACAGGTGTTGCAGGCGCAGGGCACGGCCTTGGTCGAAGTATTCGCCGCGATACTTGAGCGTCGCGGCGAGACCTTCGTTGCCGTGCACCAGGTCGAGCACCAGATGGAAATCCCCCGGTGCCTGGGCCACGTCCAGCGCGGACAACTGAGCGCCGGCGATGGCGGTCGGGGTCACCCGTGACGGTTGATAGTTGAGCTTGACCTGGAACAGCGGCGAGTGACCGGGCCGGCGCTGCGGCGCGAGGGCCGAGACCACCAGGTCGAAAGGCAGGCCTTGATGGGCATAGGCCAGGCGCGCTTCATCGCGAACCCGCCCGAGGAAACCGCCCAGGGTCGCTTCGCCACGCACGTTACAACGCAGGGTCAACTGGTTGACGAAGAAACCGATGACGTCGTTGTGCTCGGCCAGTGGCCGGCCGCTGACGTCGGTGCCCAGCAAGAATTGCGCTTGGCCACCCAGTTGCTTGAGCACCAGTTGGTAACTGGCGAGCAGCAGCATGAACAAGGTCATGCCTTGTTCACGGGCCAGCGTTGCCAAATGCTCGCAGCGGGCCTGGGGCACGTTGAAGTCCAGGCTGTGTTCGCCCAGGGCCTGGCCGTTGCCGCCCAGTTCCAAGGTCTGGGGCATGCCGGCCAGGTGTTCGCGCCAGAAGTCCTGCTCGCAGGCGATCCGCTGTTCGCTCCAGTGCCGGGCTTCCCACTGGGCGAAATCGAGGTATTGCCCCGGGAGCGCGGCGTCTGTCGAGCCCGCCAGTTCCGCCAGCAGCACTTGCGCCGAACGTCCGTCGAAGGCGATGTGGTGCAGGGTCAGCAGCAGGTCATGCTGTTGCTCATGGCGGCTGAGCAACTGTGCCCGCAGCAGCGGGCCGGCTTGCAGGTCGACAGGGGTGGTGTGTTCATGGGCCAGGCGCTCGTTCAGTGCCTGTTGTTGCTGCGCTTCATTCTGTTCGCGTAAGTCGTGATGGACCAGCGCGACCGCCGTGGCCGGCAACACCTGTTGTTGCGGGCCCTCGACACCGTCGCGGTACACCGTGCGCAACACGCCGTGCCGCGCCACCAGCGCGTTCAAGCGCAGGGCCAGCGCCTCGATGTCCAGTGGACCTTGCAGGCGCAGGTGCAGTACCAGGTTGTGGCGGGTGTCGTCCGGGTTCAGTTGGCGCAGGAACCACAGCCGGCGCTGGGCGAACGATTGATGCCCCTGGCTAAGGTTGGCCCGCGAGGTCGAAGCCTCGGCCGTCGGCGCCGGTTCATTCAGTAAGTCTTGCAGGGCCAGCGCCCATTGTCCCAGGGTGGTTTCCCCAAACAGTTCCTGGGTGTCGAGGTTCCAGCCCAGGTCCTTGTGCAGGCGCGCGGCGAAGTCGGCCACGCCGATGGAGTCCAGGCCTTGGCCGATCAGGCTGAGGTCGAAGTCGGCGGAAAAATACGGATTGACCGCGTGCAGCGTCTGTTCCAGCCATCGGCGGCAGGCGGCCTGGGCTTGTTGCGGCGTTTCGCTCGCCAGGTGCTTGAGCTGGGCAAGGTCCAGGACCTCGCCGGTCGAAGCCAGCGTTGCACCGCTCTGGGCGATGATGCTCAACGTGCCCGCAGCGAGTTGTTTACGCGCACCTTGACGGGCGATCTTGCCGCTGGTGGTCATCGGGATGGTGCCGGCTTGCACCAGCACGATCTGGTCGATGCCGCAGTCGGCGGCTTCGCGCACGGCGTTTTGCATCGACGCGAACAGCGCCGGGTGATGCGCCGGGTCGACGAACTTGCGTTGCGGCTCGGCGACGATCACCAGCTTCTCGCGGCCCAGTGCCGGGTCCATTTCCGAGAAGGCGGCAATGCGTCCGGTACGGATGCCCGGCTCGGCATCGGTAATGGCGAATTCGATGTCGTGGGGGTAGAGGTTGCGCCCATTGAGAATCAGCAGGTCCTTGAGCCGTCCGCAGATCACGACTTGGCCTTCGTGCATGAAACCCAGGTCGCCGGAACGCAGGTAATGCTCCGATGAGCCGACAATTTGGGCTTCAAAGGCTTCGCGAGTGGCCTCGGGATTCTTCCAGTAGGATTCGGCGTTGCTCGGCCCCCTGAGCCAGACTTCGCCGATGCGATCGGCGGCGCATTGCTCGAAGGTGTGCGGGTCGACGATGGCGATGCTGTGCAAGGCTTGCGGGTAACCGCAGGCGACGAATTCCACGGCGGCGGCATCGGCCGCCGCCAGTGCCACGCGACCGGTCTCCAGCACGGCTTTGTCCAGGCGCAGCACCACCGGCAGCGCGTCGGCCGGCGTGGCGCTGACGCACAGGGTGGCTTCGGCCTGGCCATAACCGGGGCTGATGGCCAACGGGTTGAGGCCACAGGCGGCAAAACGCTGGGCGAAAGCTTCCAGGGTGCCGGGGTGGATCGGTTCGGCACCGTTGATGGCGTGTTTCCAGGCGCTCAGGTCGAGCTGCGCGATCAGGTTGTCGCTGACCACGCGGTTGCACAGGGCATAGGCGAAGTTGGGGGCGAAACTGGCGGTGGCGCGGTAGCGACTCAACGCCTGCAGCCAGGTCGATGGCGCATTGACGAAGGTCTGGGACGCCATCAGGTAGCACGGCATGCCGCTGTAGAGCGGGGCCAGCATTCCGCCGATCAAGCCCATGTCGTGGTACAGCGGCAGCCAGTTGACCATGGCGCCGTGTTCGTCGAAATCGTAGGCCTGGCGCATCAGCTCGACGTTGGCGATCAGGTTGCGCTGACGCACCTCGACGCCTTTCGGCGAGCCGGTGGAACCCGAGGTGTATTGCAGGAAGGCCACGGTCGAACCGTCGATAGTCGGGCGTTGCCATTGGCTGGCCGGTGGCGTGCCCAGGTCCTGGACGGTCAGGACATCGACGCGGCCCTGCACCAGTTCCCGCAAGCCTTCGCAATAATCGGCCGGGGCGAGAATCAGCGCCGGCTCGGCGTCCACCACCACGTTACGGACGCGGTCGAGGTGACGCGGCTTGCGCGACGGCGGTGGAAACAACGGCACGGCAATCAGCCCCGCATAGAGGCAGGCACAGAAGGCGCGGGCGTAGTCGAGGCTGCTGGGCAGCATCAACAGCACGCGATCACCCGGGGTATAACGCGCTTGCAGCGCGGCGGCCAGGGAACGGGATTGTTCGTGCAGTTGGGCAAAGGTCAGGGTTTCGCCGATCTCTACGCCGTCCGGCAGAAAATGCAGGGCGGCACGCTGAGGGAAGTGCTGGGCGTTGGTTTCCAGCACGTCGATCCAGTGTTCGAAAGAAAACATGTGCAATTCACGCCATGGCCACGATGACTTTGCGGTCACCGGTGAAAGGATTGCGACCGTGTGCCACCAGTCGGTTGTCGAGCATCAGGATATCGCCGGGCTGCCAGGGAAAACTGACGGCAGTCTCGCGGTAGACCTCGCGCACGGTGTCGAGCAGGTCGTCGGCAATCGGCGAGCCGTCGCCGAAATAGACATGGCGCGGCAGGTTCTCTTCACCCACCGCCGCCAGCAGGCTGGCGCGTACGCTCGGTTCGATGGCCGAGACATGGAACAGGTGCGCCTGGTTGAACCAGACCCACTCGCCGGTCTCGGGATGCTGCTGCACGGCGGCGCAACGTTGGCGAGTGCGCAGGTCGCCATCGGCTTTCCATTCCCACTCGATGTCGTTGTCCTGGCAGTAGCGTTCGACTTGGGCACGGTCCTGGGTGTTGAAGACTTTTTCCCAAGGCAGGTCCAGGGCGCCGCTGTAGTTGCGTACATAAAGCAGCTCGCGGCTGGCGAACAGCTCGCGGATCTCGGCGGGCATGCGCTGGTAGATCAGGCGGCTGTCGGCAATCGGGGTCTCGCCGCCGGTTTCACTGGCCTTGATGCAGTGGAACCAGATGCGTGAGGGCCAGGGGCGGGTGTAGGCCTGTTCGTTGTGCAAGGGGATGAATTGATGGGCCGGGTATTCGGTGGAGCTATAGACCCCGGCGAAGACTTTGCTGCGCGGCGTGGAACCGAATTCGTAACTGGCCAGCGGCGCGCCGAAGCTGGCGGCGAAGCGCTTGAAGTCGATGGGGGTGGCAACGGTGAAACCGCGAAACAGCACGCCGCCTACGGTGGTCAGGACCTGGGCCACGCGGTCGCGAATCGAGGCGTCCAGGTCGTGGATCGACTGTCCCGGTACCCCTTGCACCAGCACGGGTAGCGATTGGGCGCTTGCATCCGTGGGCGCCATTGAAAAAAGCTCGGAACGCCCGTTCAGGTGTTCGATTGAGGTCATCCTTGTGCATCCTCTTATAGCGTCTTCGACCAGTCACAAGACCTTGAAAGCAGGGCAGCGGTCAGTGTTGTAGGACTAGTCTGTAATGTATGTAAGGCAATACAAGGCGACATACTAGGTGTAAATGAGATGGATTATCAATACTATTTATTTAATATTTTTTTTGGATTAGACTCCGCTCCGCTGGCGCCACACAGCCTTCGGCCAGCTCAAAAAAACCAAAAATATCTGTCGCAGGGGAGTGGGGCGTGAATTTCAAAAAGAACACAATTGCGTTGGCTGTAGGGTCGGCCATTGGTCTGAGCAACGGCGCTTGGGCGGCCGAAGAAGCCGCCAAGATGGAGATCGCTCCCATCACCGTAACCGGTGAAAAGATCGACCGCAGCCTCGAGAAGACCCAGTCCAGCGTCGTGGTCGTCACCGACAAGAACCTGCGCGAGCATGGCGACAAGGACCTGGTGGATGTGTTTGCCCGTACGCCCGGCGTCTATAGCCAGGCCGGTAATGAGAACTGGGGGATCCGTGGTGTGCCGGTGTCCGGTTTCGACGACCAGGGCCCGGCGACCCTCAACGGCGCGGTGTCGGTGTACGTCGACGGTGCCGTGCAACCGAACCGCGCGCTGACCTTAAGCCCGGTCCCGCTCTGGGATGCCGAGCAGGTCGAGGTTTTCCTGGGCCCGCAATCCACCACCCAAGGCCGCAACTCCCTGGCGGGCGCGGTGGTGATCCGCACCAAGAACCCAACCTTCGAACCGAGCTTCTCGGCCCAGACCAACGTGGGTAACTACGGCGAGCGCGGTGCGGCCGTGGCGGGTGGCGGTTCGATTGTCGACGATAAGATTGCCGGTCGTATCGCCGTGGATTACAGCGAAGGTGACGGTTACATCCGCAACACCGCGCTTAATGAAGACGCCAACCCGCGTCGCACCAGCAACGTGCGTGGCAAATTGCTGATCCTGCCCAATGACGACACTGACGTCTTGCTGACTTATGCCCATAACGAGCATCGCCAGGGTGACCGCTCGACGATGCGTGGCGCCGATGGCAAGCCGAGCTATTACGACATCTCGTCCAACACCGAGGCTTTCGACAACCTCAAGCAGGACACCCTCAGCGCCAAGGTGGACTACCGGCTGAACGATGCCTGGTCGCTGACGAGCATGACGGCCAATACCAGTTCGGACTACAGCGCTCGCCTGGATTTTGACCAGAGCGCCCTAGCCAACGATGTCATTCTTCGCAAACAGGACGGCGACCTGTTCAGCCAGGAGTTGCGCCTGAATTACGCCTCGGACACGGTGAAAAGCTTCGTTGGCGCGTACTATGGTCGTAGCACTAACAACTTCCATGACCGCTTGTTATCCGGCACTGATCTATTTACGGTCAAGGGTGATACCGAGATTGAAAACAAGGCCGTGTTCGGCGAGATCAACTGGACGTTCGCGCCACGTTGGACACTGATCACCGGCTTGCGTTATGACCACGAGACGAACGACACCGACATCGATCAGGATGATTTTTCCAGCCCGGGTAAAGTCAGCAAGTCGTTTGATGCCGTACTCCCCAAGCTCGGCATCGATTATGAGCTGGCCACTGACCAGTACCTCGGTTTCATGGTGCAGAAGGGCTACCGCGGCGGTGGTGTCAACGTGCGAGCCGGTGGCGGCCACGAGGCTTACGACCCGGAATACACCACCAACTACGAGCTGTCCTACCGCGGTTCGTTCTTTGACAAAACCCTGCGTACCCGCGCCAACCTGTACTACACCGACTGGAAAGACCAACAGGTCAGTATCCTGGAGAACGGTGCCGACTTCGCGCACATCTACAATGCCGGTCGCAGTGATATCAAGGGCCTTGAGGTCTTCGTCGAAAAAGACCTGACCGAACAGCTGACGCTGAACGTCGGTGGTGCCTTCACCGACGGCAAATACAAGGACTTCGTCACGGGCGAAGGCCAGGACATGAGCGGCGAATCGTTCCTTTACTCGCCTAAATACAAACTGTCGGTGGGCGGTGTCTATCGCTTTGACGATCGCCTGATATTCGGCACCGACATTACCTACCAGAGCACCGCGCCTTCGGAGTACCAGTTCGATGCCAGCGGCAAAGTCACCGGCGAGCGCCGCAGCGACAACTACGTGCTGGTGAACTTCAACACCGAATACAAAGTCACCAAGAACGTCGCGGTCTCTGCCTACGTGAAGAACGCGTTCGACAAGGAATACGTCACCAACAACCGCAGCGACGACATCATCGATGTTGGCGCGCCGCGCACGGTGGGGATGATCCTTCGCTACGACATGTAAGTTACGACATGTAGCCCCGGGCGCGGGGAGGCAATCTCCCCGCGCCTGTCCTGCAACGTTCCGGATGTTTGTTTCCAGGCTGTTCGTTCCCTTCCAAACCCAGCCTCCATGGAGGAAATCATGAGTGCTTTTTCGAATGTCACAGCAGGTGGCGCGCAACAGCTACGCCTGTTGCACACCGGTCTGTCGAGTCCCTACTGCCTCGATTCGACGCCGCTGCTGGAGCGTCAGCAACAGCAGGAATCCAACGCTCGCAGTTACCCGCGACGCATTCCCCTGGTGCTTGAAAGGGCCCATGGCATTTATGTGCAGGACAGCCGGGGGCAAGTGTTCGTCGATTGCCTGGCCGGTGCCGGGACCCTGGCGCTGGGGCACAACCATCCGGTGATCGTCGAAGCCATCACCCAGGTCATGGCGGCCGGTGTGCCGATGCATACCCTGGACCTCATGACACCGGTGAAGGACGCCTTCGTCCAAGAAATTTTCGCTTGCCTGCCCAGCGAGTTCGCTCGCCACGCACGCATTCAGTTCTGCGGCCCGAGTGGGGCCGATGCGGTCGAGGCCGCGCTCAAGTTGACCCGTACCGCCACGGGGCGGCATTCGGTCCTGGCGTTCGAAGGGGCTTATCACGGGATGACCCTGGGCACGCTGGCCATCAGCGGCAACCTGTCGCCGAAAAATGCCCTCGGTGCGTTGATGCCCGGGGTACAGCGCCTGCCGTTCCCTCATGATTATCGTTGCCCGTTCGGGGTGGCCGGCGATCAAGCGGTCACGTTGAACGTGCGCTACCTCGAGCATTTGCTCAACGACCCGGAGAGTGGGGTGACCGCGCCCGCGGCGATGATCCTGGAGCCGATCCAGGGCGAGGGTGGGGTGATCGCCGCGCCGGATCGCTGGCTGCAGGAACTGCGTCGGTTGACCCAGGCCCACGGCATTCCGCTGATCGTCGACGAGATCCAGTGCGGCATTGCCCGCAGTGGGCGGATGTTCGGCTTCGAGCAATCGGGGATCACGCCGGACGTCATCACCTTGTCCAAAGCCATCGGCGGCGGGTTGCCGCTGTCGGTGATGGTCTACCACGAGTCGCTGGACGTCTGGCAGCCGGGTGCCCACGCGGGCACGTTCCGTGGCAATCAATTGGCGATGGCGGCGGGTACCGCGACCTTGCGCTTCATCCGCGATCAAGGCCTGGTCCAGCACGCTGAAACGATGGGCGCTCACCTGCAAAAACACTTGCAGGCACTGCAAAGCGAGTTCGCCTGGATCGGCGACGTGCGTGGGCGCGGCCTGATGCTCGGCATGGAAATCGTCGACCCGCAAGGTACTCCAGACGTACAGGGGCATCCGCCGGTGGATACGGCTCGGGCCAAGGCTTTCCAGCAGGCGTGCCTGAAACACGGGTTGATCGTCGAGCTGGGCGGCCGTCACGGCGCGACCGTGCGTTTCCTGCCGCCGTTGATCATCACCGAGCAGGAAATCGATTTTGTGGCGCAAATCCTGTTCCAGGCTGCGAGCACGATCAACGAGCGTCCCGCCGGCTGATCATCCGGTTCGGACCAGCGTCCGGTTTGGACGCTGGCCCGGCCCGACGTGTACTCAGTAGTCCCAGAAGGCCGCTATCCAGCGAAAGGCGTCGCCGTTGACCGCCACCCGGCCAACGGAGGGGAACGGCAGGTGAGTAGCGACTAGCAGCTCGCCGGATGCCGCCGCTTCCTGCATGAGGCGGACCCGAACACGGACCGATTCTTCAGGGTCATGTTCAAAGCCGTTTTGCCAGTCGGGGTGGTCGAAGGCCACCGGGAACAAGGCATCGCCGGCGAACGTCAAGCGCTCCTCGCCGGACGTTACGTGGACCACGCTGTGCCCTGGGGTATGGCCGCCGGTGCGCTTGACGACCACGCCCGGGGCGACCTCGTAGGTTTCCTCGAAGGTGCGCAGTTTGTCGTGGTAGTCGTTCATGAATTGCGCGGCGGTGGCGCGCAGTACGTCCGGTACCGGCGAGGGCATGGCGGTGAGGGAGAAATCCGGTTCGGCCCAGAACGCCACCTCGGTCGCGGCCACGTGGATCCGCAGGTCTGGACGCAGCCGACTCTTCACGTCATCGACCAGCAGCCCGCCAATGTGGTCCATGTGCATGTGGGTAATCACCACGTCGGTCACCGACCCCAGGTCGATACCGGCGGCGGCCAGGCGCTTGGGAAACTGTCCGGCGCGCGGGAAGCCGGGGAATTGGCCGCCGAGCCCGGCATCGACGAGGATAGTCTGCTCGCCGCTGCGCACCACCAGCACGTTCAGCGCCCAATCGAAGGCGTCCGGGCCCAGGAACATTTCCTTGAACCAGGCCGCGCGGGCGGCTGGATCGGCATTGGTGGACATCGTCGAGGTCGGCAGCGGCAGTACCCCATCGCTGACCACCAGCACGTCGATCTCGCCAATCTTCAGGGCGTAGCGCGAAGGGACCAACTCCTCGTACGAGGTCACGTGCAAGCTCATGGTTGAATCCGGATGCATTCCATCCTTGGCGGCAGGGGCGTTCAAATGCGTGGTCATGGTCGTTCTCCGATGGCTTGGGTCAAGGCTTAGGCGAGCACCGCCTCTCTCGGCATGAGAAAGGGGTGTCGCTGGAGAACGAGTCTGCATCCCGTCGAACCGCGCTCGATACCATACGTGGGTATGTTGCGCAGGCGCTTTAGCGTGATTGACCCCAGCAAAAGGTATGGGCATCCAGTGTGTCGGGGCGAGGGCGGCAGATGCGCTATGGATGCAAACTGACCCGCCGCCATCGCGAGCAAGCTCGCTCCCACATTCATTCTCCAGTGGACACAAAGTTTATGTCCAACACAGATCCCCTGTGGGAGCGAGCTTGCTCGCGAAGACGGCGGTACAGTCGATATTGATGCAAGCTGACCCACCGCTTTCGCGAGCAGGCTCGCTCCCACATTCACTCTTCAGTGCATACAAATTTTATGTCCACCACAGATCCCCTGTGGGAGCGAGCTTGCTCGCGAAGACGGCGGTACAGTCGATATTGATGCAAGCTGACCCACCGCCATCGCGAGCAAGCTCGCTCCCACAGAAAAAAGCACGGGGCAGGCTTATGCGGGGTCGTTCCAGCGCTTGAACCACCAGCGCAGCCGGGAGATGGGCTTGCCCTCGGCGTCCAGGGGCCGGCCGTCGTCGGCGTAGGCCTGGGCCGGTTCCAGCAGTTGGCCGTTGAGGTAGCGGGCTTCGACCGCCAGATTGCCGTTGGGGTGCAGGCGGCGATAGCGGCCATCGCGCACGCCGTCGCGATAGACCTCCGCTTCAGCCAGTTGCCCGTCGGGGAAATAGTTGTTCGCCTCACCGTGCAACAACCCGCGGCGATACGTGGCCTGACGCTGCAAGCCGCCTTCGGCCCCGTAGAAACTCGCCATGCCTTGCAACTTTCCCTTTACGAACGGCAGGACCGCCGAGACCTTGCCGTTAGGGTGATACAAGGTGCTGGTGCCTTGCAGTTCACCTTGGTTGTAGTTGAGCTTCGCTTGCGGACGTTGGGCTTCTTCGATCTGCAGCGGGCCGTCGAGCCGGCCATCGACCAGTTGCCCGTCCAGCCGGCTGTCGCCGCGTTCCAGGTCCAGTCTTTTCGTGGTCATCGTTGCGTTCCCATCAGTTGACCTTCACCAGGCCACCCTTGATGGTCAGCATGCCGCCGCCGTCCACGGTCTGTTCGGCGGCCGCCTTGTTCACCAGGCTGATGCCGGCGTCGTTGGTGAGGGTGGTGCCAGCCTTGTTTTCCAATGACGTCCCGGCCTGGTTGCTCAGGGCCGTACCGGCTTTCTGGCTGATGGAGGTGCTGGCCTCGGCCGCCAGGTCCGCGCCGCTCTTGATGGCGAAGCTGCCGCCGCTTTGCAAGGTCAGGGTGCCGCTGACCTTGATGGTCAGGTTGCCGTCCACGGTCAGGCTGTAGTTGCCGGTGACCTTGTGGTCGTAGTTGCCACCGGTGCTGTGGGTCTGGTCCGAGCCCACGGTGACGGTGCGGGTGTCCTTCACGTCGAGGCTGTCGCTGCCGGTCTGGATGGTGACGCTGCGCTTGCCCTTCTCCAAGGTGACGGTTTCGTCGCCGTCCTTCACCGTGCGGGTGCGGGCGTTCTGCACCGTGAGGGTCTCGTCGTGGCCGACGGTGGCGGTGGTGTCGTTGAGCACGTTGATGTTGAAGTCTTTCTGAGCCTGGAGAAACACCTCTTCGGCGTCCTTCTTGTCTTCGAAGCGCAGCTCGTTGAAACCGCCGCCGCCCTTGGACGAGTTGGTCTTGATCCCGGATTGGGTCTGGTTCGCCGGTAGCGAATAGGGCAGGGCATTGTCGCCGTTGTACACGCAACCGGTGACCAGGGGCCGATCCGGGTCGCCGTCGATGAAGGTCACGATGACTTCCTGGCCGATGCGCGGCACGAACTGGATGCCGAAGCCCTTGCCGCTCCAGGGCAAGACCACACGCACCCAACAGGAGGAGGTCTCGTCACTCTTGCCGGTGCGGTCCCAGGGGAACTGCAATTTGATCCGGCCGTATTCATCGGTCCAGATTTCTTCGCCGGCCTTGCCCACCACCACGGCCGTCTGGGTGTGCATGCGCGGTTTTGGCGTGATGCGGGCCGGTCGATAAGCCGTGGCCTTGGGGATCGCTTCGAAGCGGTTGCGATAGCTATCGTGGCTGGCTTCATGGCTGACCGACGTCACCACCCAATCGATATTCAACGTCGTGTCTTCATGGCCGGCGAGGGTGAACCAATACCCCGGCACCAGCCAGCGGCAATCGCTTTCGCCAACGAAACGTTTCTCCTGGCTGCGCAGGCCGTCCACCCGCTGTTTGGTCAGCGCGTCGCCCTGGGCCTTGGCGGTGTAGCCGCCCGGATGCTCATACATCGAACTTGGCCCGGCCACGGCTTCGGCCTGGCTGTAGAGCGAGGTGGTCGGCGTGGTGAACTCATAATCGGTGGCCTGGTAAACCCCGGCCACCGCTTGTAGGCACACCTGCCCCGAACGGATGCCGTGCAGTTCCCGCTCGCCCAGTTTTTGCCCGAGATAATTCACCGTCGGCCCATTGGGAATCGGTGCGAAGGCGTCGTTACTGTCGGCCAGTACCAGCGTGTGCTTGCCGGCTTCATGGCTGAAGAACCAGAAAATCCCGTCTTCTTCCAGCAGGCGCGAGACGAAGGCCAGGTCGGTTTCGCCGTATTGCACGCAGTATTCGCGAGGGGTGTAGCTATCGGTGAGCTTGAGTTGGAAGTCGGTGAAACCGTGGGCCTTGAAAATCGTGGTGACGATATCCGACGTGGCTAGGTTCTGGAACACGCGGTTGTTGCTGGCCAGGCTCAGCCACCAGAGCCAGGGGCGGAGCAAGAGTTGATAGCGCTCGGCGGTGGCGTCGGCGGGAAGTTGGCGGATCTCGGCCACCAGCCCATCCAGCGGGCGCAGCAAGGCGTCTTTGTGCAGGGTGGTGGTCACATGGCTGGCGACGGCGCTGGTGAGTGTCAACGAGGCGCCGTCGTTGATTGCGTTGAGAATGTGCGAGCCCAGTGCGTTGAGGCTTTCTTCTCCGGACAGCGATTCAGGATACAGCGCCGACACCGAGGTGGCGGTAAGGGAGAGGGTGGTGTTGCTGTCAGTGGAGCGGGCCATGGATCAGCTAAATCCCCAGAAACGATAACCTGTGGCGAATCCCTGGCTGTAGGCGGTCGCTACCGCAAGCAGGCAACGTGCGATGCCTTCACTGCCCTCCAGTTTGAACTCACCGAAATTCGGATCGAAAAAGACACAACTGCTGCTCTTTCCAAATAAGACCCAAGGCCTGTAGAAGGCTAGGGAATGTCCTCTCTTGGTGCCTTTGATGGACAGGATGGAATATCGGTGGCCTGAGGTCAGCACTAATTGCCCAAGGGCGAGTGCATCAGCGGCGAAACTTTGCTGCGCGTCCGGTTTTCGTTCTCCCAATGATGCCAACCCTCCAGTTTTCAGAGCCGAGAGTGTCGCTTCGGAGGGGGCGTCGGGAGAATCGCCCTTGACGTCCTTGTACTCGGTCTGGAAATCCGATGCCTGACGCGCGGTACGTTGTCCATGCAGCAGGCCTGTCGTGACGACCGGGTTCACAATTTCCTTGAGGTAGTCGTTACCTTGTTTCTTTGCGATCAACCACGCAGTGCAAACACCTCGACAGATACCTTCCCTGTTCTCGTGGACGAGGTTGATAAAACTGGACTGGCCGAAGTTGTAAATTCCTTCGCCATGTCCCTTGATGGCCTTGCAGATCGCTTCGTAGCTCATAATGCCTCCCTGGTCCGATCCGGTCCTATTCCAACACCCACTCCGCCAACTTCCCCGTCACCTGCGTCATCAACACATTCTCGACATCCCGTGCCCCCGCCGCGCTGCACTTGGCCAACACCGCCTTGACGATTCCCGCATCGAATTCGAACTGCTTGCCCGTCGCCGCCTTATAGCGCCCGCGCAATTTCTCCAACTTCGCCAACACAATCCCTTCCAGCGTCGCTTCATCCAGCGGCCGGTACGCCACCACCGTCATCCGCGCCAAAAACGCCGGGCGGAACGCTTGCAGCAGCACCTTGTGCAAGGCTTCGTTGAAGGCGTCGCTGCCCAGTTGCGCCACTGGCGTGTCCAACAGCAGTTCGGCGCCGACGTTGCTGGTGGCGAGCATCACGGTGTTCTTGAAATCCACCACCAGGCCGGTGCCGTCTTCCATCAGGCCTTTGTCGAAAACGTTGTAGAAAGCTTCGAGCACGTCCGGGTGAGCCTTCTCGATTTCATCCAGCAACACCACGGAATAGGGTTTGCGCCGCACCGCTTCGGTGAGCACGCCGCCGCTGCCGTAGCCGACGTAGCCGGGCGGGGCGCCCTTGAGTTGGCTGACGGTGTGGGCTTCCTGGTACTCCGAGAGGTTGATGCTGATCAGGTTGCGCTCACCGCCGTACAAGGCATCGGCCAGGGCGTAGGCGGTTTCGGTCTTGCCCACGCCGGTGGGGCCCACCAGCAGGAACACGCCGACCGGTTTCTGCGGGTCGGTAAGGCCGGCGCGGTAGGCTTGCAGGCGTTGGGCGATGGTGTTCAGCGCCGTGCCCTGGCCCATGACTCGCTGGCCCATGCGCTGGCCGAGGGTGCGCACGGCATGGGCTTCATCGGCGAGCATCTTGCCCACCGGGATACCGGTCCAGCCGGCGATCACGGCGGCGACGGTCTTGCTGTCGACCTGTTCGGGCACCAGCGGATCGTCCTGGCGAATGGCATCCAGGCCCGCCTCCAGGCGCAGCAGTTCGGCGGCCAGGTGGTCGATGCGATTATCGATCTCGGTGTCGGCTTTTTCGCCGTCGGCGCGTTCGCTCAGGGCGAGCAGTTCGCGCCGGGTGTCGAGCAGTTCGCGCACGGCTTCGCGCTCTTCGCCCCAGCGGGTTTCCAGTTCGCGGATGGCCTGCACGTTGCTGGTCGATTCGCTTTCCAGCAAGGTGATGCGCTCGCGATGATCCAGACCGGTGGCCTGTTCCCGACGCAGGCGTTCGACTTCATCCTTGAGGCTGTTCTGCCGGTGGCGCAGGCTTTCCAGCGGCGGCGGTACGTCGTGCTGGCCGAGGGCAACCCGGGCGCAGGCGGTGTCGAGCACGCTGATGGCCTTGTCCGGCAACTGGCGCCCGGAGATGTAGCGGTGGGACAGCTTCACCGCCTCGTGGATGGCCGCGTCCAACACCTGCACGCCGTGGTGCTGTTCCAGTTTGCTCGCCACGCCCCGAAGCATTTCCACGGCAGTGAGTTCGTCCGGCTCCTCGACTTGGACCAGTTGGAAGCGGCGGGCCAGGGCCGGGTCTTTCTCGAAGTATTTCTTGTATTCCAGCCAGGTGGTGGCGGCCAGGGTGCGCAGTTCACCCCGGGCCAGGGCTGGCTTGAGCAGATTGGCCGCGTCGCTGCCGCCCTCCGCACCGCCGGCGCCGATCAGCGTATGGGCCTCGTCGATGAACAGAATGATCGGTTTCTCGGCGCTGCGTACCGCGTCGATCACGCCCTTGAGGCGTTGTTCGAACTCGCCCTTGACCCCGGCGCCGGCCTGCAACAGGCCCAGGTCGAGTACACGCAGGGTGACTTCCTGCAACGACGGCGGCACATCCCCGGCGGCGATGCGCAGGGCCAGGCCTTCCACCACGGCGGTCTTGCCGACGCCGGGCGCGCCCACCAGGATCGGGTTGTTCTGCCGGCGCCTGAGGAGGATGTCGATGCACTGGCGGATCTCGCCGTCGCGGCCGACGATGGGGTCGATGCGGCCGTTGCGGGCGTCGGCGGTCAGGTCCTGGGTGTACTGGTCCAGCACCGGGTCCTGTTTCTGGGGGACCTCGCCGGGTTTGGCCGGGCGTACGCCACCGACATGTTCACGGGAGCTTTCGGTCCATTCCAATAGATGGGCACGCAGGGCATCGCGGGGAATGCGCAGCAACGACGAGGCGCTGTTGAGCAACAGGCTGCGGCGCTCGTCACGGTCCAGCAGGGCCAGCAGCAACAGCCCCGAGCGGATGCTGTCCAGGCCCAGCACACTGGCCTGGACCACGGCATCTTCCAGCAGGCCGATGGTTTGCGCCGACAGGGCGGGCGTACGGGTGCTGCCGGATTTGAACAGGTCCAGGGCCTTGTTGGTTTCCGTTGCCACCGCGTCACGTTCCAGGCCGAAGCGCGGCAGCAGGCAGGCGAAGTCACCGCCTTCGATGTCGAGCAACTCCAATAACAAGTGTTCGATTTCCACGTAATGATGGCTGCGCTGCATGCAGCGTTGTGCAGCCCGTTCCAGGGCGCGGCGGTTGTCCGGGTTGAGGCGTCCGATCAGGCTGGCCAGTTCCATTTCAGGCGATCTCCGGCTGACGAAGGCGAGTTTCGATCCGTTGCACGGCGAGGGTTGGCTGGCGTTGCAGGCCACCGTTCCAGTTCAACCGTGGCGCGGCCTGGCGGTCCAGTTGCAGTGGGCCGGTGCCGCGGATCAGCAGCACCAGGGTGCAATCCAGGTCAGGGCCGAAGTACAAGGCGTAAAGGCTGGCGAGCAGCGGATGGGCTTCCCCGGTGGGCAGCAATCCACTGGCCTGGGCTGTGCTCAGCGGGCCGAGGGTCAGGCGCACGCCGGCATGTTCGTCCCAGACCCGGGTACCGGCCACGGCGTTGCGACCCAGGCGCAGGTTGCGCCCACCCGGTTGCAAGCGGCTACGGCTGGCCGGCGGGATCTCACGCCAGCCACCTGTGTAGGCGCTCAGCTCCACGGGCAAGCCGAACTGTTCACGGACAATCGCCGCGAACCCCTCCAGGGAGCGCCGGCCATCGGCATACAGCGCGGTGCAGGCCAGGACCGCCGAGTCAGGTGCGGCCTGGCGTTCCTGCAAGGCCTTGGGCAGCAGGCCGGTCAACGCGCGCAGTTGCGCGTGTACGGCGGACGCGCCAGGCGCCGTGAAACCGAGGGCGATGCGATGTTTGCGCATCACCTTGTACAGCAGGCTGAGCAGGCGATGCTGGAACAGGTCGAGGAATTCCGCCGGGGCATGGTCCTTCGCCCGCGCCCGTTGTTGCAGCCATTCCTGATAGGCGTAGGGCAGCGGGCCGTCCGGGCCGCCGAGGCCGAAGATCGGTGTGGTCAACGTGGGCGGCAGGCCGGGTTCCTGGCCCAGGCTCTCCACTTCACTGGCGGCGAACAGCGGCGTCAACGGCCCACGCAGGCGCAAGGCTTCGGCGTGCGGCGCGGTGCCGCTGCCCAGGGGGGCGGCCTGGGGATGTTCGCGCTCGAGCAACAGCAAGGCCTGGAGCCATTCGAAGCGTTGCGGGTCGCGCCGCAGCCGTTCGCTCAGGTTCAGAGCACCAGGGGTTTGCCGGCTTGGGGTTGCCATGTCTTCACCTCCTTGTCGGACTGGACCAGCACGGTGCGCACGAAGCGATTGGCGGTGGCGTAAAGGGAAAAGAACTGCGCCAACACGCCGGAGAACAGCACCGCGCTGCTGCCGACGAAGTGTTGCGGATCCAGTTGCAGGCGCACCTCCAGGCCGTTTCGCCAACCGCGCCAAGCGTCTTCGCCAACATGGGCGATGACCCGCTCGCAGCCCAGTCCCGCGACCCCTTCGATCTGACGGTGGGCGCTGGCTTCGTCCCGCAGGTTGTGCAATTGGAGAATCTCGCGCAGCGCGTCCAGTGCCTGGGGGCCTTCGACCAGCGAAAGATGATTGAGGGTCAGTTGCGACACCAGCCGCCAGCGCGACTCACCGTCCAGGCGCGGCAGGCTTTGCGGGCTGGGTGGGTTGCGCAGGCGCGCCCAGGCCACCGGCCCCGGGCGCTCGAAACCCAGGGGCGTGCCGGCCGGCAGGCTTTGGGCCAGGTGGCGGTTGGTGCACAGCAGTTCGGCGGTGAGGCTGTAGTCGCGAGTGTCGGCCAGCGGGTCGAACTGCGTGTCCACCAGGCTGATCATCAAGTCGGTGCCCAGTCGGTTCGGGCTCATGCCGCTGACCCGGCGCGCATGCCAGTAGCAAGTTTGGTCGTTGCCATGCTGGCTGCCGTAATAGGCCGGCACTTTGCGCACGCCCTGGCTGGAGATGGCGCGCATGCCCCGGATGCTGTGGATCTCGACGCTGTTTTCCCGATGACTGTCGGCCACCAGCCGGTACTCGCTACGGGTGCCGTCCGGGCGCAGCGGTTCGGACGTGCGGGGAAACAGGTTGATCACCGGCGTGCAGCCCAGGGTGATGTCGCTGGCCTGGAGCGGCAGGCGACTGCTGGGCGCGCGGTCGAATACGATGTACAGGTACAAGGACTGGCTGTCACTGGTGGCGCCGGCCAGGGGCAAGTCGAAGAAGCTGAATTTATCCGGAAAGGCAAAGTATTCGGCCAGCAGGCGCATGCCGGGGTGCACGCCGTCTTCGTCTGGCAGCAAGACCTGGTCGCTGGCGAAGCCGACGATCTGCGGCAGGCCAGCCAACGGTTCCGGCACGCTTCCCGGCGCGCCGGCCAAGACCTTGATGGCGTGGGCGCCCAGCAGATCGTACAGCCCGGCGTTGATCATCGGTGACGCCGCCAGGTGCACCCGCAGCGAGTCGATCCCCAGCGCCGACCACTGGCTTTCCCCCAGGCAACGCAATTCCAGGCGCAAGGCCGAGCGGGCCTGGACCACGCCGGTCAATGCCTGGGCTTCATCGCTGCCCAGCAGCAATGCTTCGCTGACCTGTACCGGCCACAAATGGACAGTGGCGGTGGTGCGAAAGTGAATGCTCTGGCCTTTGTCGGTGGTGACGAACAGCGGCGTGTCACGGGGCAGCGGATAGCCCTCGTTCAGGTTGCCTTTGCTCGGGTCGGGTTCGAACTGCACGATGGCGCACGACGGCAAGGGCCGCATGGCCAGCGGGTAAAGCTGTTCGAGCAGGGCATCGCTGAATTCGGCGTAGTCGTCGTCCAGCCGCCGTTGCAAGCGCGCGGCCAGCAGGGCGAATCCTTCCAGCAGGCGCTCGACATGGGGGTCGGGGCACTCTCCGGGGGACAGCTCCAGGCGCCGGGCGACCTTGGGATAACGCTCGGCGAACAGGTTCCCGGCATGACGCAACCAGGTCAGTTCGCGTTGGTAATAGTCCAGCAGTTGCGGGTCAATCGAGTCGCTCATGGCGCACCTCAAGGCCGTCGCCGGCGTGCTCGATGACAAAGGCTACGGGCCAGGCGTGCAGGTCGCCGCGCAGCTCGCCCGACAGCCGTATGCACAGTTGTTGCGGATGGCCTGGCACCGGGCAGACCTCGATCTCGCCCAGGCGCAGGCGCGGTTCGAAGTGGGTGATGGCCTGGCGGATTTCCCGGGTCAGTTGCCGCCGGTCATCGCTGCGCTGTTGTTGCAGCGCGGTCCAGTCGGCGATGCCGTAGTCGAGGATGCTCGGGGGTTCGGTCAGCGTCCGTGGCCCGCGACGGGTATTGAACAGGCGCGACAGCTCGGCGTGCACCGAGTCTTGCAGCGCCTGTCGGTCGAACGCCCGCCCGGTATCGTCCGCCAGGCTGGCCAGGCGTTCGAACAGGGGCGGGCGCAGCCCGAAGCCAGCCATGGGCACGGCTTCCTTACTTGGTCATTTTGTTGGCGGCCAGGTCCCAGGTCGTGCCGGCCGTGCCTTCCTTGGTGCCGTCGTCTTTCTGTGCGGTGAGCTCCCATTTGATCTTGGTGAAATTCAGCGACAGGGTTTCCACGGGTTTACCGCCGGTGCCGCCGCTGACACTGACGTTGGACAGCACGACATTGGTCAGGGTATAGACGATGAAGGGCATGATCTGGCCGCTGCCTTCGGCGGCGTTGCGGCCGATGGTGACGACGGCTTGCGGGATGGGCTTGCCGGCGCAGCAATATTCGTTGAGCGACGGGGTGGAGCTGTCGATGAATTTGGTCAGGGTGAATTCGCCGATGTGGGGCCGGCCGGAGGTGCGCTCCGAGTTGCTGACGTCGTTGGTGACCTGCATGGCCACGTTATGGCTGTAGGACATGACCTCGATCTTGTCCGTGAAACCCTCCAGCAGGCTGTCGCCCTTGATGTCGCCGCCGAGGTCGAGAATGATTGCATCCATTGTGTGGAACTCCTGAAGAAGACGAATGAGGCAGTGCCCGATACCGATGAATTAACCCGTGGCCAAGGCGCTTGCTGTGGCTAGATAGCTTTTGTAGCTGGAGCGCTTTTTGTGGCTGGAGCGCTTTTGTGGCAATGGAGCTTTTGTGGCGAGGGAGCTTGCTCCCGCTGGGTCGCGCAGCGGCCCCTCTTTTTTGGGACTGCTACGCAGTCCAGCGGGAGCAAGCTCCCTCGCCACAAAAAGCTCTCTAGCTACACAGCTACACAGCCACGCCGTGGTCAGGCAGCTACCGGTGGCGGCAACGTCGCCACCAGGCGGATCGAGGCCGTCAGCTCCTCCAATTGGAAGTGCGGCCGCAGGAACACCGTGGCCTTGTAGGCGCCGGGTTTGCCGGCCACCTCCGTGACGTCCACCCGGGCTTCGCGCAACGGATACTGCGCCTTGATCTCTTGCGGCGCGTTGTCGTTGATCAGCACGTAGTCGGCGATCCAGTTATTGAGGTAGGTCTGCACGTTGTCGCGGGTCATGAAGCTGCCGACCTTGTCGCGCATGATCACCTTCAGGTAATGGGCGAAACGCGAAGCCGCGAGCACATACGGCAACATCGCCGAGATCCGCGCGTTGGCGTTGGCCTCGTTGGTGTTGTAGACCTTGGCCTTGTTGGTGGTCTGGCCGCCAAAGAACACCGCCACGTCGCTGTTTTTCTTGTGGCACAGGGAGATGAATCCCAGGTCGTTGAGTTCTTTTTCACGGCGGTCGGTGATCGCCACTTCGGTCGGGCATTTGAGCGACAGGTCGCCGGAACTGGTGCGGAAGGTATGGGCCGGCAAGCCTTCGACTGCGCCCCCGCCCTCGGCCCCGCGAATCGCCGCGCACCAGCCATATTTGGCGAAGGCTTCGGTGATGCGTTGCGCCAGCGTCCAGGCGGCGTTGCCCCACAAGTATTTGCTGTGGTCGGTGCCGTTGACGTCTTCGACGTAGTTGATGCCTTCCACCGGCAAGGTGTCCGGGCCGTAGGGCAGGCGCAGCAGGAAGTGCGGCAGCACCAGGGACACGTAGCGCGAGTCTTCGCTTTCGCGGAAGGCGCGCCACTTGATCAGTTCCTGGCTCTCGAAAATCTTCGACAGGTCCCGGGGGATCGCCAGTTCGGTGAAGCTGGTCATGTCGAACAACCGCGGACTGGCGGCGGCAATGAACGGGGCGTGCGCGGCGGCCGCGACGTTCGAGAGTTTTTCCAGCAGGCCGATGTCCTGCGGATGCCGGCCAAAGGTGTAGTCACCCACCAGCAGGCTGAACGGGTGGCCGCCGAAGGTGCCGTATTCTTCTTCGTAGATTTTCTTGAACAGTGCGCTCTGGTCGAATTCGACGGCTTTTTCCAGGTCGTTCTGCAGTTCTTTCTGGGTGACGTTGAGCAGGCGCAATTTCAGCCGGGTGCTGGTTTCGGTGTTCTGCACCAGCAGGTGCAGGCCGCGCCAGGAGGCTTCGAGCTTCTGCAGTTCGGGATGGTGCAGCACTTCGTTGAGCTGGGCGCTGATCAACTGGTCGATCTGGCTGATGCGGTCGTTGATCATCGCCACCGTGTCCTTGTCGATGGCCATGCCTTCGTCGAGGACCTGGGTGGCGAATTCGGCCAGCATGTCGCGGGCGTAGTCTTGCTGGCTGTCGTCGTGGGCCATGCGGCCTTCGGCGATGATCTTGTCCAGCAGGGACAGGGTCTGGGTCGTGCTCTCGCTGGTTTGAGCGCTGGATGAAGCAGGCATGGCTTTATCTCCCTTGAATGAGGCGCGCGATCAGGCCTGTGGCTCGGCCGGGGCAGGGTCATCGTTGGCGGCGACGGTCGGCAGCTCTGGCGTCGTGTCCTGGGGCCGGGCCGATTTGATCTCCTGCAGGCCTTCGGTGTTGGCGATCACGTCACGCAGCAATTTGTCCAGGTCGTCGTTGCCGTCGAGCTTGGTCAGCAAGTCCCGCAGGCGTTGGCGCGCTTCGAACAAGCGGCGCAACGGCGTGACCTGCTCCACGACCTTCACCGGGTCGAAGTCGTCGATGTGACGGAAGTTGAGCTCGATGTTGAGCTTGCTGTCGTCGCCGCTGAGGGTGTTGTTCACTTGCAGCGTGGCGCGGGGGGAGATGGAAGCGAGCACCTCGTTGAAATTGTCCCGATCGATTTCCGTGAAGCGCCGCTCGTTGAGCTTGGGCAGCGGGTCCAACGGCTTGCCCGAGAGATCGGCCAGAATGCCGACGACCAGTGGCAATTCTTTTTTCTCGATGGCGTTGCCGATTTCCACGTCGTAGGTGATCTGGACGCGGGGAGGACGGACTCTGTCGAGCTTGTGCTGGGTACTTTCTGCCATGGCGGCCGACTCCGATGCATGTGTGGGAGCAATGCATCGGGAGTCCCGCTCATCGCATTCCCTTGCTGATCCGCAGGTTGCAAATGGGCGGCAGAAAACCTGTCATTCCCTTGACGAACCTGGTCCATTCAACCGTGTGGGTCGAACTATCCAAGACGCTAGAACAGGTCTATAAAAAAGCAAGCAAAAACAATTTTTGACCGCTGAGAAAAGGAAGATTCATTTTGCGTGGGTTTTTTTATGGATTTTTTTTGAGCCTGGCACTCACCGGTTGCTCGCTCTTCGCCCCCAGTGTCGACCTCGACAGCTTGACCCTGGACGTCGCTTCCGGCGCCAACGACGACACGCCGATCGCGGTGGATTTCATCGCGGTGAACGACCCGGACCTGCTCAAGCAGCTGTCGGGCATCACCGCCAGCCAATGGTTCGCCGAGCGCGAACAGTTCCAGCGCGACTATCGTCAACTCATGTCGGTGTGGGGGCTGGAGCTGGTTCCGGGGCAATTCATCGACCGTCAACCCTTCCCGTTGGAGGGCCGGCGCGCCGCTGGACTTTTGGTCTTCGCCAGCTATAACACTCCCGGAGCCCACCGGCTTCGGCTGGACGATCAGCGCAAGGCCTGGCTGAAGTTCGACAGTCGCGAGATGACCCTGGTCAACGATGGCCAGCGCGATGACAGCCAGCCTTGAGTGAACCGCGGGCCGCCTTGCGCGGCGACACTGGAATGTCGAAGGGAGTCGTATGAGTCTGTTACCTGACGCGGTGTGCTGGCATGAGGGCATGCAATTGCTGCCCCAGCATTTTCAATTGCAGGGGTTGCGCGCCGAGGCCTTGGCTGCGCATTTCGCCGGGGCTTGCAACCCTTGGTTCTGGGGCGTCAGCCAGTTGGAAGTCGACCCGTCGGCCCTCAGCGCCGGCCAGGTTCGACTGCTGCAATTGCAAGGCACTTTGCCGGACGGTTTGCCGGTCAATCTGCAGGCGGGCGTCGGGCCAACCTTGGAGCTGGACATCAGCGAGGCCATCGATAAGACCGACGACGCCACCGTGACCGTTTACCTGGCTGTCAGCCCGTTGTGGCGCGCCGGCCAACTGCTGCCGCTCAAGGGGCGCATGCAATCGGTGGTCGGTGAAGCGCTGCCAGACCTCACGAGCGGCGAATTTCCCGAGTCAATCACCGTCTGGCGACCGAACCCGAGGCTGTGCACGCAACTGAGCAAGGCCGATTCGATCTGCCTGCCGCTGCTGCGCATCCGCAAGGAGGGCGGCGGTTTCTGGCGCGTGCCGTACACTCCGCCGACGCCGGTCCTGTTGCCGGAGTCGGTCCTCGGTCGGCGGGTCGCCGGGGTGTGCGCCAGGGCTCGGGAAAAATGCATGTTCCTCGCCGGTCGCTTGCGCCAGGCCCAGGCGGCTGGCAACCAGGACGATGCCATGGAAATCCGCCGGCAATTGACCGCCTTGTGGGCGCGCTTGCCGGAAGTCGAAGGGGCGTTGACCACCCGGGTGGCGACGCCCCAGGCACTCTACGGGCTGCTGCTGGGGCTGGCCGGGAGCTGGTCGGCCCTCGATCCGCTGGCAGGCGTCCCGGCCTTCGCGCCGCTGGATTTTCTCGAGTTGCAGCGTGGTTACGAGCCGCTGCTCGACTGGCTGGAAACCACCCTGGAGCTGGTCCGCGCCGGCTATCGCAGCCTGGCCTTCGAGCGCAACGAGCAGGTCTTCTCGATCCAATTGCCGGACGACCAACCGGATCAACGCCTGGTGATCGGCCTGCGCATGCCCAACGGCGCCAGCGAGCAAGCGGCGGCCGACTGGTTGCGCGGGGCGATCATCGCGTCGGCACGGCACGTCCCGCTGCTGAGCCGGCAACGCATGAGCGGTTTGCCCCACCAGGCCATGAGCCGCAACGAACAGGTGGCCTACAGCGTCGGCGACGACACCCGTCTGTTCGTGGTGGCCGCCAGCGGGCAATGGTTCGACGGGCAATTGCCGCTGCACATTGTGGCGCCGGCATCGGCCCAGGCCAGCAGCCCGTGGCAGGTGGTGTTGTTCGTGGCGCAAGCCGGTGAAAGTGCCTGATTGCAAAGGGGAGTCGTATGCCAGACGGAAGTGGCGGGGCGGTTCGGAGTCTGCATGAGGCGCCGCTGAGCAGCGCTTTTCGCCAGGCCTGGCTGAAGTGGTCCCAGGAATGGCAGGACTTGCCCAAGGACAGCGACCCTGCGGTGTTGGTCAATCGGGTGGTGGAGTTTTCCGGGCGCAGCGCCCAGCGTCTGTGGCGGGTAGCCTTCGCCACTGTCGGCGATGCGGCCACCGAGCAGGTCAAGGCGCTGGTCTATGCCTTCGTGGCGTTGGTGGACGAAACCCTGCTGTTCAGCCCCTGGCCTGGGCAATTGGCTTGGCAGCAGCACCCCCTCGAATCGCGCATGTACGCCAGTCGCCAGGCCGGCGAGCGCTTGCCGGCGGCGATCAAGAAATTGCTGGATGAGCAGATGCCCGGCACCCGGGACCTGGCGAATGTCTACCTGCAATGCCTGATCCTCGGCTTCCAAGGGCGATTGCGTGGCGAACCCGGCCAGCTTCAGCAGGCCAAATGGCGCGGGGCGCTGTTCACCTTCGCCTGGCAACACGAGCCCGATTATGTCGATGTCAGCCAACGCCTGGCGCTGTCTTCGGCGGTGCCGCCGGTGCGGATGCCGGTGCAGCAGTCGTTGCCGGACGGCTTGCGGCTGGGGTTGGCGATCCTGGCGATGGTGTTGTTGCTCACCGGCCTGGGACAGGTGTTCTGGCGTGACATTCGCCTGGAGCTCGAACCCGTGCTGCAACTGGGCGAGTCGGTGGTCCAGGAGCAGGACTCATGAGTATGTTCAGTCTCGTTGCCCTGGTGTTGCTCGCCGTTGTCGTGGTGCTGTTGATTGCGGCCCTGGTCTGGTGGCTGCGGACCCAGGGCGGGGCGGCGATCCGCAGTTTCTATGGGGCGGTGCGCCACATGGAGCAGGAGCAGGGCACTCGCGACCGCTATCAGATGCCCTGGGTGATGATGCTCGGCAACGAAACCGACGGTGCCCAGTTATGCGCCCAGTGGCGCTTGCAACCGACCGAGAAGGCGGCCTGGTTCGGGCGCTGGTTTTGCGATGCCGACGGCGCGGCCTTGGTGGTGCCCCAGGCGCTGTTTCTGCCCGATGAGGGCATGAACCGGCAACGGGGCAATTGGTGGCGCCTGCTCGGGCTGATGTTGCGCTTGCGCAGCAAGCGGCCATTGGATGCGGTGATCTGGACCGTGCCGTTCAGCACCCTCGATGACATCGAACACACCACCGAGCTGAGCCTCAAGGTCCGGCGCTGTTTCATCGATCTGTTGCAACGCTTCGGCCTCAGCCTGCCAGTGTATGTCGTGATCACCGGGATGGAAGAACTGCCCGGGTTCCAGGAACTGGTCAGCGCGCTGCCCGCCGAGGCGCGCGAGTCGATGCTGGGCTGGTCGTCGCCGTATTTGCCGGACGCGGCGTGGCAGTCGCAGTGGAGTGACCAGGCCCTGGACCAGGTCAACGCCGCGCTGTCGCAGTCGATCATCGAGATCGGTGCGCTGTCGGGGCAACTGAGTACCGATCTTTATGGCTTGCCGGAGCGTTTCGAAGGCTTGCGGCGGGCTTTGCAGATCCTGCTGGAGCCGGTATTCCAGGGCAATGCCCAAGGCGAGGCGCCGCGTTTTCGTGGGGTGTATTTCACCGCCAGCCAGGCACCTTCCCTCAGCGGCGACGGGTTCACCGCCTCCGACAACGCCCAACGGCAAACCGTATTCGCCCGGCAGTTGTGGTCGCGGCGATTGGTGGCCGAACGGGGCCTGGCCCAGCCGGTGCCACGGATGTTGCGCTTGCGCCAACGCGGGCATCGCTTGGTCGCGGTGGTAGCAATGGTGGTAGGGCTGGTATGGCTGGGGAGCATGGTCTGGGTCTGGCACGATTCAGTGGAAGAAGCCGAGGGACTGTCGCGGTTGATCCTCAGCGCCCATAAGAACCACCTCGTGGTTGACCCTGACGAGCCGCAACTGGAGCCGACCCGGCACAACGTGCAGAACTATTGGAACGTGTTGGAAAAAGCCCCGCGCTGGCGCTTCGTCTCGGTGGTCTTTCCGACTTCGTGGTTCTCTTCCGTGGACACACAACTGGAAAATGGCTTGCGCCTGACCGCCCGGCATCATTGGATATTGCCGCTGCGGGACCTGCTCAACTCAGACCTGGAGCAACTCAAGTCCATCCGCAACACCGAGCGGCGGGGCAACGTCGAGAGCGAAGACCCGGCGCAATGGCAGAGCTACGTGAAAGCCAAGGCGCTGGTGGACCTGGCGGTACGCCTGGAACAGCACAACCAACTGTTCAGCCAAGTGGTAAACGATCCCAAGGCGCCCCTGGACGAACTGGTGCAACTGAGCAACACCGCCTTGTCCCTGGGCCTCAACACCGGCACCTTGAGCCGCGCACACTTCTACAACCGAGTGCTGTTCGACGCCCAGAACAGCGACTTGAAAGGGCTGGATCTGAACGCTGCTCGCCCAGTGGTCTCCGATAATTTCACCGGCCTGATGCAGCGCTGGCTGGACCATTACTTCCTGGCGGACAACTTCGTGCGCCAGGCCGGTTACCTCAAGCTGCACCTGCAACGGCTGGAGGCCGGCAGCGGCAACTCCTTGAGTGAGCTTGAAGACCTGATGGCGCTGATCGACGATTTACAGACGTTGGTCAGCTTGACCAATTCAGCCTGGGGTCGAGGCAAGGGCCAGGACCTGGTGCCCGGTTACAGCCAGATGCTCGACAAGGTCAGCCACAGTGCTTTGCTGGGGCCGGATATCGAGCAGGACCTGGAGAGCCAGGCGGCGAAGTTGCAGCAGAGTTTTCGTGATCAGTGGATTGTCCAGACCGGTTCCCGGGACAACCTGTTGGTGCAGCAGGGCAGCGGCCTGCTGGTCTTGCAAGACCATGTCACGGCGCTGGACGGTGCGGTGCAGGCACTGTTCAAGCGCGATTTCGTGGCGTTGGCGATGCAGAAGGATCCGTCGGACAGCAACCCCGATGCGATGGGCCAGGGCGATGGCAGCGATGATTTTAGCGTCGCCCTGAACTACTTCGCCAGTTACAAGAGCTATGCCAGTGAGGAGCTGCCGCGCATTCCGCCGGATTACCGTGACGCGCTGATGCAGGCCGCCGAAGGTGCTGCGGCACGGGCCATGTGGCTGAGCCTGGACGAAAGCGACGCGTCATTGCCCGGCATGGGTTTCAATGTGCAGACGGCCCAGGCCGTGGCACTGCAAAAAGCCTTCATGGATGTGCACCGCGGCGACCTGGCGATCCGCTTCCAGCGTCTGCTCAATCGCCGGGCGTTGGCGCAGATCAAGAGTGGCCTGGACGAAATCGATGCCCAGCCGCTGTTCAGCCAGCGGGCCGATATCCAACGCTGGGACGGTTCGAAGAACTTCGGCTTGCAGCTCTACGGTGCCAGCGATCCACAAGACTTGAAGCTGAGCCTGAGCCAGCAATTCGGCGTGATGCTGCAGGCCGCCGAGCAGCGAATGCCTGCCCTGGAATGGCTGATCGTCCAGCAGGACAACCTGTCGGCCCTGGAGCACGATCAGGTGGCGCGCTTCATGGCCCTCAACGATGAGTTGCTCAAGTACAAGAACCAGAACCCGGCCAGCTCGGCGGCCCAGTTGGAGCAATTGGTGAGCCGCGACTTTATCGCCATGGACACCGCGTCCTGCGCGCAGATCTTGCAGACCGCCAGCCTGCCCAGCGGGCGCGGTGACCTTGCCCAGCGCACGATTGCCTTGCAGCAGGGCGCCCTGCAGCGCTGCCTGTACTTGCAGCAGGACCAGGCGGCGACCGCCTGGAATGACCTGGCCAACTATTTCAATCAATACCTGGCCGGGCGCTTTCCGTTTGCCCAGGATGTACGGGCCAGCGATGCCGACCCGGCGCGGGTCCAACACTTGCTGGCGTTGATCGACACACGCCTGCCCCTGGCCCAGGCCGGGTTGGCGTTGAGTCAGACGCCGGACCGGCTCGCGGCCGAGGATTTCCTCAACCGTTTGAAACAGGCCGGGACCTGGCTCGGACCGCTGTTCGTACGGGACAAGAGCGGCATTCTTGGCGTGGAGATGGACGTACGCTGGCGGACCGATCGGGATGAAGAGCGCGGCGCCGACCAGGTGATTGCCTGGGGCCTGAACGCCGGCAACCAGCAGATCCGCTACCCCGGCGGTGATCAGCAGAACCTGCGGTGGATGGTGGGGCAGCCCGTGAGCCTGACCTTGCGCTGGGCCCGCAACGGTTACCAGCGTCCGGCCAACGACCCCTTGCAACCGAACCTGGTGGTGCGCGACCTGGAGGCGGGCTGGGAATACCAAGGGCCTTGGTCATTGCTGCGGTTGATGCGCTCCCAGGCGTCAGCCCAGCGCCAACCGAACGTCGACTACACCGATTTTCCCCTGGCCCTGCAATTGCCAGTCACTGCCCAGACCCAGGCGCGCACGGCGGAGCGGACACTGATGTTCGTGCGCCTGTCGTTGATGAGCCAGGGCTCCAAGCTGCCGTTGTCGATCCCGCCGCTGCCGACGCGGGCCCCCCGTTCACCCTTCATGGCGACCTCATCGAGCCCCGCCATCGCCACCCGTGAGGAGGGCCTGTGAGCTTGCCGATATCGCCTTTGCCGGAATTGGTCACTCAGTTGCTTGAGCCGATCAGCGCCGAATCGCCCTGTGGCCAGGACCTGCGCTACGAACCGGAATACGATCAGTTGCGCGAATTGCGTCGGGAGGACGACACCAGCCTGCCCACCGGCGTGTGGCAGTCTTCGATCAAGCGCGCCCTGTGGCCGGACCTGGAACGGCTCGCGAGCACGCTGTTGCTGGAGCGCAGCAAGGACCTGATGATCAGCGCCTGGCTGGGGGAGGCCTGGCTGCACATGGCCGGGCTGGAGGGACTCCCGGGCAGCCTGGCGCTGGTGGCGGGGCTGTGCGAGCGCTATCCGGAGCAGTTGCACCCCCAAGCCGACGAAGGCGACCAGTCGTGGCGGGTGATTCCGCTGGAATGGCTGGCCCGTCGCTACAGCGAAGTGCTGCTGACACGGGTGCCATTGCTCGATGGCCGGGACCCGACGTTCGCCAGTTTCTGCCTGGACGACTGGCAACGCTTGCAGCGCCAGCAGGTGTTGGTCAACGACAGCAAGAACGCCAAGGCCTCGGCGGAGGCGGCGCGCAACGATCACAAGAAACTCAGCGAACTGATTCGCGGCACACCCTTGTCGTTCTGGTTGCATCGCCAGGGCAGCCTGATGTTGAGCCTGCAGCACCTGCAACGGCTCGAAGCCTGGAGCGACGCTTACCTGGGCAGCCTGGCGCCGGGTTACAAATCCTTGCAGGACGTGATGCAGGCGTTGCTGACATTGGTAGAGGAGTTCATCGCGATGCACCCACAGCAACCCACCGTCGTGCCGGTGCAAACGGCCCCGGCGGCTACGTCACCGACATCCCAGCCACAGGCGGCAGTGGCCCAGGTCTTCCAGGAGCCGGCCAATCGTGAAGAGGCCTACCGACAGTTGCTGGTGATCGCCGGTTACCTGGCCCGCACCGAGCCCCACAGCCCGGTGCCCTACCTGATCCGGCGCGGGGTGGAGTGGGGCAACAAGCCGCTGAGCGAGCTGCTGGGTGAACTGATCAGTGCCGATGCCGAGTCCCGGCGGTTGTGGACGCTGCTAGGGGTGCTTTAAGGCTGCGGTTCGGGTAGCGGCACCGGCGTCAGCACCGGTTTGCCGGAAAAGAATGCGTTCAGGTTCTGGCCCACCAGTTCCACAGTGTCCCGCGTCGCTTCCGGCGACAGGCCGGCCACATGGGGGGTCAGCACGACGTTGGGCAGGTGTTTCAACGCGTCTGGCACCTCGGGTTCGTGGTCGAACACGTCCAGGGCGGCTCCGGCGATCCGTCGATGTTCCAGGGCGTGGATCAGGTCGGTGGTGGCGACCACGCTGGCGCGAGCGATGTTCACCAGGAAACCATGGGGGCCGAGGGCATCAAGGGCCTGTTTGTTGATCAATTGCCGGGTGTCCAGGCCGCCGGGCGTGGCGACGATCAGAAAGTCCGAGACCCGGGCCAGCTCCGTGGGCGTGGCGCAGAAGGTGTACGGCACGTCGTTGCGCATCCGCCGGTTATGGTAGCTGACGCTCATGTCGAAGCCGAGGGCGGCCCGCTTGGCAATCGCCATGCCCACCGCGCCCAGGCCCAGCACACCCAGGCGCTTGCCGGCCAGGGAGGGGCGCATGACCTTGGCCCACTCGCCCCGGCGCACACTCGCGTCGGCCCGGGGAATGTCACGCACCAGCGCCAGCAGCAGCGCCATGGCATGGTCGGCCACCGACGACGCGTTGACCCCGGCGCCGTTGGTCACCACGAGGCCCCGGTTGCGTGCGGCCTGCAGGTCTACCTGCTCGTAGCCGGCGCCGATCACGCAGATGATCTGCAGGTTGGGCAGGGCGGCGATTTCTTCCGCCGTCAGACCCAGGGGGCCGCGGGTCAGCACTGCGCTGAAGCGTTCACCGTGTTCGAAGATCGCTGTCTTGCGTTCGGCCGGCGTGGGCGCCAATTCCAAGTGGTAACCCTGCCGCTCGAGAATCGGCAGGTATTCATTGACGGTTTCAACCAGTACCAGAACGGTTGCGGTCATGCTGGGCTCCTGTGGGCGCTTTGTCGAACATCAGGTATTCAACCTGATTGTAGGAGTCGAGGGCAGGGGGAGCTTGGGCTTTTTGGATTCATTTTTTGGATCCTCTTGTCTTTGGGAGCAAAGCTTGCTCGCGAGGCGGCCTGACAGCCGGCCTGGCTCTGGCGGCAACTGTGGGAGCGAGCTTGCTCGCGATGCGATGGCACATCCAGCATGAATGTCGGCTGATCCTCCGCCTATCGCGAGCAAGCTCGCTCCCACAGGGAAGACAGGGAAGACAGGGAAGACAGGGAAATACGGGACCATTTTCATGACAGCCATCTGATCCGCATAACCGCTCCTCAGCTAAGTCTTTGCTTCTGCTCGCTAATCCCGGACAATCGCGCCCCTGTTTCGGCCAGGGCGCTGCCTGTCGGGGTTTTCCGACTCGTCCTGGCCGGGTGCATGTGACCGGAAAACGGAGATCCGACCGGA
The DNA here is from genome assembly GCF_051132015.1 of Pseudomonas sp. Z1-12. Classification (NCBI taxonomy): domain Bacteria; kingdom Pseudomonadati; phylum Pseudomonadota; class Gammaproteobacteria; order Pseudomonadales; family Pseudomonadaceae; genus Pseudomonas; species Pseudomonas sp. Z1-12. Next base: position 3,693,936 of record NZ_CP071647.1, on the reverse strand, counting down.
TGAATGATCAGGCCAATAGCGTCGAAGAGCGCTTTGAAACGACAGTCCCAGCCACCCTCAGCCAATGGAGTCGCCAGGACACCACCTGGATGTTGGGTCTGTTTGGCACCGCCATCGGTGCAGGCACTCTGTTCTTACCGATCAACGCGGGCCTGGGCGGTTTTTGGCCGCTGCTGATCCTGGCGTTGCTGGCGTTCCCCATGACGTTTTATGCCCACCGGGGCCTGACCCGTTTCGTGTTGTCCGGTCGTGATGGCGCGGACATCACTGAGGTGGTTGAGGAGCATTTCGGTCTCAAGGCCGGCGCGCTGATCACGCTTTTGTACTTCTTTGCCATTTTCCCGATCCTGCTGATCTATAGCGTGGCGCTGACCAACACGGTGGGCAGCTTCCTGGAGCATCAGTTGCACATCCAGCCGCCCCCTCGGGTCGTGCTGTCCCTGGTGCTGATCCTGGGCCTGCTGGCGGTGGTCCGCTGCGGCGAGCAGGCGATCGTCAAGGCCATGAGCCTGATGGTCTATCCGTTCATCGTGGCGCTGCTGTTCCTGGCGGTGTTCCTGATTCCCCACTGGAGCGGCGGCATCCTGACCACGGCGTCGACGCCGCCTGCACTTTCGGCGTTGTTGCATACCTTGTGGCTGGCAATCCCGGTGATGGTGTTCTCGTTCAACCATTCGCCGATCATCTCGGCGTTTGCGGTGGACCAGAAACGTCGCTATGGCGATAACGCCGAGGAACGCAGTTCGCAGATCCTGTCGCGCGCCCATGTGCTGATGGTGGTGATGGTGTTGTTCTTCGTGTTCAGCTGCGTGCTGACCCTGACCCCGGCGCAACTGGCCGAGGCCAAGGCGCAGAACCTGTCGATCCTGTCGTACCTGGCCAACCACTTCAGCAACCCGACCATCGCCTTTGCCGCGCCGCTGATTGCGTTTGTTGCCATTTCCAAATCGTTCCTGGGGCACTACATCGGCGCCAGCGAAGGCCTCAAGGGCCTGATCGTCAAGAGCGGCCGGCGCCCGGCCCCCAAGACCCTGGACCGCCTCACCGCAGCGTTCATGCTGGTGGTGTGCTGGATCGTCGCCACCCTCAACCCGAGCATCCTGGGCATGATCGAAACCCTGGGCGGCCCGGTCATCGCGGCCATCCTGTTCCTGATGCCGATGTACGCCATCCGCAAAGTCCGGGCCATGGCCCGTTATCGCGGTCAGACTTCCAATGTCTTTGTGGTGTTGGTGGGGTTGGTGGCGATTACAGCGTTGGTCTATTCCTTCTTGGCGTGACCTGTTTTTTGTGGGAGCGAGCCTGCTCGCGAAGGCCATGTCACAGTCGATGAAGATGTTGGATGGGCCGGCCTCTTCGCGAGCAGGCTCGCTCCCACAGGTTTTGCGGTGTATATGAATTTTGTGTTCGCTGAAGATTCAATGTGGGAGCGAGCTTGCTCGCGAAGGCGGTGGCTCGCCGGGCATCGAAATAAACAAGTCATAAAAAAACGCCGCCCCTCACAAGAAGGGCGGCGTTTTTAGTCGGGCGTTTTAAGCGTTAGGCTTGAACGACCGGGATGTTGGCGTTTGCAGCCGCTTCACGGAACTCGGCGATCTGGTCGAAGCTCAGGTAGCGGTACACGTCCGCTGCCATGCTGTCGATCTTGCCGGCGTATTCCATGTACTCCTCGACGGTCGGCAGGCGACCCAGGATCGACGCAACGGACGCCAGTTCGGCCGAAGCCAGGTAGACGTTCGCGCCGTCACCCAGACGGTTCGGGAAGTTACGGGTCGACGTCGACACCACGGTGGAGTTCGGCTCGACGCGTGCCTGGTTACCCATGCACAGCGAGCAGCCTGGCATTTCCATCCGTGCACCGGCCTTGCCGTAGATGCCGTAGTAGCCTTCTTCGGTGAGCTGGTGAGCGTCCATCTTGGTCGGTGGCGACAGCCACAGGCGGGTTGGCAGCTGGCCCTTGACCTGCTCCAGCAGCTTACCGGCAGCGCGGAAGTGACCGATGTTGGTCATGCACGAACCGATGAACACTTCGTCGATCTTCTCGCCAGCAACGCTGGACAGCAGACGGGCGTCGTCCGGATCGTTCGGCGCGCAGAGCACAGGCTCGCTGATGTCGGCCAGGTCGATTTCGATGACTTCGGCGTATTCGGCGTCGGCATCGGCTTCCATCAGTTGCGGGTTGGCGATCCAGGCTTCCATCGCTTGGGCGCGACGTTCCAGGGTACGTGCATCACCGTAGCCTTCGCCGATCATCCAGCGCAGCAAGGTGATGTTCGATTGCAGGTACTCGGTGATCGACTCTTTCGACAGCTTGATGGTGCAACCGGCAGCCGAACGTTCGGCCGAGGCGTCGGACAGTTCGAAAGCCTGTTCCAGGGTCAAGCCTTCCAGGCCTTCGATTTCCAGGATGCGGCCGGAGAAGGCGTTTTTCTTGCCTTTCTTCTCGACGGTCAGCAGACCGTTCTGGATGGCGAAGTACGGAATGGCATGAACCAGGTCACGCAGGGTGATGCCAGGTTTCATCTTGCCTTTGAAGCGCACCAGGATCGATTCCGGCATGTCCAGCGGCATGACGCCGGTGGCAGCGGCGAACGCGACCAGGCCGGAACCGGCCGGGAACGAGATGCCCATCGGGAAACGGGTGTGGGAGTCACCGCCGGTACCCACGGTGTCTGGCAGCAGCATGCGGTTCAGCCACGAGTGGATGATGCCGTCGCCCGGACGCAGGGAAACGCCGCCGCGGGTCATGATGAAGTCAGGCAGGGTGTGGTGGGTGGTCACGTCGATCGGCTTCGGATAGGCCGCGGTGTGGCAGAAGGACTGCATCACCAGGTCAGCCGAGAAGCCCAGGCACGCCAGGTCTTTCAGTTCGTCACGGGTCATTGGACCGGTGGTGTCCTGGGAACCCACGGTGGTCATTTTCGGTTCGCAGTAAGTACCAGGGCGTACGCCTTGGCCTTCTGCCAGGCCGCAAGCCTTGCCAACCATCTTCTGCGCCAGGGTGAAACCCTTGGTGCTTTCAGCCGGTGCTTCTGGCTTCTTGAACAGGTCGAACGCTGGCAGGCCCAGTTCGGCGCGAGCCTTCTCGGTCAGGCCACGGCCAATGATCAGCGGGATACGGCCGCCAGCGCGGACTTCATCCAACAGCACCGGGGTCTTCATTTCGAAGGTGGTGATGACTTCGTCGGTACCGTGCTTGCAGACCTTGCCGGCATGGGGGTACAGGTCGATCACGTCGCCCATGTTCATGTTCGACACGTCGAACTCGATAGGCAGTGCGCCGGCATCTTCCATGGTGTTGTAGAAGATCGGAGCGATCTTGCTGCCGAAGCAGAAACCGCCAGCGCGCTTGTTCGGCACGTAGGGAATGTCGTCGCCGAAGAACCACAGCACCGAGTTGGTGGCCGATTTACGCGAGGAGCCGGTACCGACCACGTCACCGACGTAGGCGATCGGGAAGCCCTGGCCGCGCATTTCTTCGATCTGCTTCATCGGGCCGGTCTTGCCTTGCTCGTCCGGAACGATGCCGTCACGGGCCATTTTCAGCATGGCCAGGGCGTGCAGCGGGATGTCCGGGCGGGACCAGGCGTCCGGGGCAGGGGACAGGTCGTCGGTGTTGGTTTCGCCGGTGACCTTGAACACGCGCAGGCTGATCTTGTCGGCCAGTACCGGGCGCTTCTTGAACCACTCGCCGTCAGCCCAGGATTGCAGCACGGCCTTGGCGTGAACGTTGCCGTTCTTGGCTTTCTCAGCCACGTCGTGGAAGGCATCGAACATCAGCAGGGTGTGCTTGAGTTCTTCGGCGGCGACTGGCGCCAGCTCGGCGTCGTCCAGCAGCTCCACCAGGGTCACGATGTTGTAGCCGCCCTGCATGGTGCCGAGCAGTTCGACGGCACGCTTCTTGTCCAGCAGAGGGGATTGGGCCTGGCCCTTGGCCAGGGCGGACAGGAAACCGGCCTTGACGTAGGCGGCTTCGTCGACTCCAGGCGGAACGCGATTGGTGATCAGGTCAACGAGGAAAGCTTCTTCGCCAGCCGGAGGATTTTTCAGCAGCTCGATCAGGCCTGCGGTTTGTTCGGCGTTAAGCGGCTGGGGAACGATACCCAGGGCTGCACGCTCTTCGATATGTTTGCGGTAGGCTTCAAGCACAGTTATTACCCTCATCAGTGGTCCCAAATGGGTGTCCGGGACGCTCATCCAGAAACTCACGGCACTCATGCGCGTCAGGGGGCTTTTTGGGCCTCCACGCCAGAGTTGCCGGAGTTCCTCACAGAAGCTGCTTTCAAAGTTTTACGCCTGCAGAACGGGAGCTGATGAGGGTTGGCGTTGGGCTTTCCCCGCTGGAAAGACCCTTCGCCAACACCGCTCTGAAGGAACGACTGTGCTCGTGACGCTTTGAAAACAGCTTCTAACGGACATTGGCGCCTTAAAAGGCTGGCTGATTCTACGGGAAAAAAAAATTAAAGGTAAGTTGGGCCGGGAAGTTTGAGGGGTGATCAATCTTAGACAAAGGGCTAACATGCCGGCCTGTCCTGTTTTTGCGTGTGCGTTTCCTTATGCCCAACCAGCTCATCAAGACCCCTTGCGTCGGCCTTTGCTCCACTGTCTACGGTGACCTGGTGTGCCGTGGCTGCAAGCGGTTCCATCATGAAGTGATCCACTGGAACGGCTACAACGAGGAGGAAAAACGCGCGGTGTGGATGCGGCTCGAACAGCTGTTGGTGCAGGTGATGGTGGCCAAGTTGGAGGTTTTCGACCCCGGATTGCTGCGCCAGCAACTGGAGTCACGCAAGATCCGCTTCGTGCCGCACCAGTCGGAATACTGCTGGGCCTATCAGTTGATCGCCCGGGGCGCGCGGGTGATCAATAACCTGGAAGCCTACGGCATGGTGTTGATGCCGGAATTTCGCGATTGGGAACTGCCGGACCTGCGCGATGCCATTGATCGGGAGTTTTTCCTTCTGTCCGAAGCCCACTACCAGCGTTACATCGCGCCGGGGTTCCTGAAGGATGCGATTGGCGGCTGAGCTTTAAAGGCATCGCGAGCAAGCTCGCTCCCACACTGGACTCGGGAAGCCCACAAATTCCCTGTGGAGCGAGCTTGCTCGCGATGGCGATCTTGAGGACAACAAAAACTTCATTCCTTGACCGCCAACTCCACCAGATGATCCTCCACCTCCTGGGGCTTGAGCACCAGTACATCGCTTTCCAGCGTGTCGAGCACAGCCTCGGCGGTGTTGCCGATCAGCACCCCGGACAACCCCGAGCGGGCCACGGTGCCGATGACCGTCACCGCCGCCTGCAGCTTGCGCGCCATGTACGGAATCAAGACATCCGCCGGGCCTTCTTCGATGTGCAGGTGCTGGTCGTCGATGTCGAATTCGGCCTGGAACGCCCGGCATTGCTCGCGGTAGCGGGCCTCGATGGTTTCCTTGAGCTGGAAGGTCGGGTCGGCGGACGAGAGCATTGGCGAGGGATGGGCGCTGATCACATGCAGGTGCGCCTTGGCGAGGAGGGCGATGTCGTAGCCATGGTCGATGATGGTGGAATGCAGGTGGCGATGCTCGCCGTCGGCATTGCCCACATCGACGGCGGCGAGGATCACCTTGTCTTTCCAGGAACCGGCGGTTTTCACCAGCAGCACCGGGGTCGGGCAATGGCGTAGCAGTTTCCAGTCCGCCGGGGTCAGCAGGGCCTTTTTCAATGGGCTGTCGGGGAAATGCTGTTTGATCACCAACCCGCAACCTTCAGCCTGTTGCACGTCGATAATGGTTTCGTAGAGGCTTTCGTTCCACGCCTGCTCGGTGGTGACGCTGTAGCCGTCGGCCAGCAATGCGCTCTTGAGCACGCCGAGCAGGCCGGCATGGTCATGTTTCCTGTCGCACACCAACAGGTGCAGGTGGGCCTGGGTCACCCCGGCGATCAGTTTGGCGCGCTTGAGCGCCAGGCTTTCCGCATGTTCGGGCTCGATGACCACCAGGATGCTGCGAATGGCTTGCATGATCGGCGTTCTCCAATGAAAAGGCTGGCGTTGCTCAACTATAGTTGTTGTGGGCAGTCTAGTTCTTGTGGGGCAGTCTAGTGGCTGTGGGTGTGTCGTCGACTTGATGCATATCAACGGCAGTGACTGGTGGTCTGGGGGCAGGCCGGTATAATCGGCGCCCTTCGCTCGACTACCTTTGCCCGTGAGCCCCATGAATCTTCCCGAAATCCACGAATTCCTTGGTTGCCGCACCCCCGATGCCTGGGTCCAGGCCGCGCTGGCCGACCAGGAAACGTTGCTGATCGACCACAAGAACTGCGAATTCAAGGCGGCCAGCACCGCCCTGAGCCTGATCGCCAAGTACCATTCCCACGTCGACCTGATCAACCTGATGTCGCGCCTGGCCCGGGAAGAGCTGGTGCACCACGAGCAAGTCATGCGCCTGATGAAAAAGCGCAAGATCGGCTTGCGCCAGCTCTCCGCCGGCCGTTATGCCTCGGGGCTACGCAAAGTGGTACGCAGCCACGAGCCGGTCAAACTGGTAGACACCCTCGTCGTCGGCGCCTTCATCGAAGCCCGCAGTTGCGAGCGTTTCGAGGCCCTGGTGCCGCACCTGGACGAGGAGTTGGGCAAGTTCTACTTCGGTTTGCTGAAAAGTGAAGCGCGGCATTTCCAGGGGTACCTGAAACTGGCTTACCAGTATGGCGATGCCAAGGACATCGCCCAGGTGATCGACAAGGTCCGTGAGGCCGAGCGGGAACTGATCGAATCGCCGGATGTGGAATTTCGCTTCCACAGTGGTGTGCCTGCGGCATAGGGCCGTTTGTCCTGACGCCATCGCGAGCAAGCTCGCTCCCACAGTGGATTTAGGAAACCCACACGCCCCCTGTGGGAGCGAGCTTGCTCCGGGCGGCGTTCCGACGATGAGGCCTTCTGCAGCGCTGCCTCTCAACCGGTCAAGCCCAGGCGTTCATGCCATTGGGCAATCGACTCTTCGGGGTAGACCTCGAACTGCTGGTCGCCCTTATGCGCCTCGACCTCCACCCACGGTGCCCTGGACCCGAGCATCAAGTGGGTATGCTCCGGCGGTACCGGCAGCGGCGTGTCGATGGCTGAAGCGAACGGGTGCACCAGCTCCGGCCATTCGGAGCTGAACAGCCACAGCCCCGATCCACACAGGGAACAGAAATGCCGCTCGGCACTGCTGCGGTGGGCGCGCTTATCGCCGTCGTCCTTTAGCCGCGCATGGTAGATCGAGATGTGCTTGCGACCATGCACTTTCAAGCTTCGGGCATCGCCCCCCAGGTTGATTGCATAACCGCCGCCGCCCTGGGTCTTGCGGCAGATCGAGCAGTAGCAACGTTGATAAGGGTAGGGGTGGGCACAGGCCAGGCTGAACGACACGGCGCCGCAGTGGCAGGATCCTTCTAGCTGCATGGGAACCTCCAGTTGGGTTGGGATGTTCATGACAGCCTAGACGGTTGGCCCTGGATTGTTGGCTGCCAGGCGGACGCCATCGCGAGCAAGCTCGCTCCCACATTTAATCTCAGTGAACACAGATGACGCGTACCCAGCAGATCCCCTGTGGGAGCGAGCTTGCTCGCGAAGGCGTCGGTAAAGCCACCATCACTTGGGCACCCGCCACAAATACCACGCCGCCACCGTCCGATAAGGACTCCAGGCCAGGCCGATGTCGATCATCTGCTTGCGGCTGGGCTGTTGCGCCAAGCCCTTGAGCCGTCGATACCCCTCGCGCACGCCAAAGTCATCGGCCGGCAGGATGTCGGGCCGCTCCAGGCTGTAGATCAGCAGCATTTCCACGGTCCAGCGCCCGACGCCGCGCAGGCTGACCAGGCGCTCGATCAACGCTTCGTCTTCCATTGCCCGCGCCGTGGCGTAGTCCGGCACCACCCCGTCCAGGGTCGCTTGGGCGATACCCTGGATGGTTGCGATCTTGCTGGCGGAAAACCCACAACTGCGCAGTTGCGCAACGTCTGTCGCCAGGATCTGCGTGGGGGAGGGGAAGGTCTGCGCCGGGAACAACGCCAGCAGTCGACCCAGGATCGCATCGCCTGCCTTGGCGTGCAGTTGCTGGTAGGCAATCGCCCGGAGCAAGGCTTCATAGGGATCCCGGGCCGGCTTGGGTTGCAGCAGGCAAGGGCCGATCGTCTCGACGTGCCGTCGCCAGTCTTCGTCGAGATTGGCCAGGAAGGCGCTGGCGTCGTGGTAGGGCACGGGCATCAGGTATTCATTCTCCGGGGCGCTCAAAACGCCAGGGGCAGCGAAACCTGCATCGCGGCTTTTTCCAGCCGCAACAGAAACGCCTTGCGCGGCTGGCCGCCACCATAGCCGGTCAACGAGCCATCCGCACCGATCACCCGGTGGCAGGGAATGACGATGGCCAGGCGATTCTGCCCGTTGGCCAAGCCCACGGCGCGGCTGGCACCCGGGCTGCCCAGGGCCGTGGCGATGCCGCCGTAGCTGCGGGTTTCGCCGTAGGGAATTTTTTGCAGTTCAGCCCAGACTCGTATGGCGAATGCACTGCCGGGCATGTGCAGCGGGACGGTGAACGTCGTGAGTTTGCCGGCGAAATATTCGGCCAGTTCGGTTTCGATCTGTTGCAGGTGAGCGTTGTGCCCTGGCGCGACCGTGTAGCCGTAGCGCTGCTGCAGTTCTTCCAGCTCCTTGGTCAGGGCCGGACGGTCGAGGAACTCCAGCAGCACAAGGCCCCGTCGTTCGGCCATGGCCAGCATCGGCCCCAATGGCGTGGTCAGGCGGGTGAACAACAAGGGTTCGCTGAGGGCCGCGCGGCCCGGCGTGATGTGGAAGGATTTGACGAAGGCGTCGCGAAACCCACTCAACGATTCATAGCCGGAATCGAACGCGGCATTGTCGATGGAAGTGCCGTCCTTGATACCGCCCAAGGCAATGCCCAGGCGACGGGTGCGCAGGTAGGCGTGAAAAGTCATGCCGAAATGTTGTTTGAACCAGCGGCGCAGTTTCAGCGGTTCGACGCCTTGCCCCAGCAGCAAGGCGTCGGTCCAGCGCAGGTCGGGTTCGGCGTCCACCGCCTTGAGCAGGGCTTGGATCCAGTCCGGCGCAATGGCAGCAGCGTCCAGCGGCTTGCAGCGCAGGCAGGCGCGGTAACCGGCCGACATCGCTTCGTCGGCGTGGGCGAAGAATTCCACGTTTTCCGGTTTCGGCTTGCGCGCCGTGCAACTGGGGCGACAGAAGATGCCGGTGGTCTTGACCGCAGTGAAGAACACCCCCTCGTAGGCGGTGTCTCGTTCGAGCATGGCTCGGACCATCTCGGCATGGGGCGGGAGCAGCGAGTCGTGTAGGTTCATGAGGCAGAGCATAGAACCGTGCCCTGGACGACTCCACCGAAAAATCGACAGTGAATTTTCCGGTTGTTTGTCGGGTGGTCGCGAACAAAAGTTGAACCTTCGAGTCTTAAAGGTTTACCCGCTGTTTTTGTCTTTCGGAGACATCATGTCCAAACATAAGAAATCCCTGATTGCCGTTGCTGTCTGTGCCTTGGCGTTCGGTGCCTTGGCCTTGTTGCCGGCCGACCTGTCGCCGATCGGTTCGAGCTATGCCGCGGGCAATGGCGGCGGCGGTGGTGGCGGCAATGGCGGTGGTGGCGGTCACGGCGGAGGAAACGGTGGGGGTAATGGCGGCGGCCACGGTGCTGGCATTGGCGGTGGCCAGGGCCATGACAAGTCGGGCGACGCCCGCGGCCTTGGCAAAGGATTGGCCAGCGACCACACCGGCACTCGTACCCGCACCCGGGACCATGGCGTGAGCGGCAAGCACACCGGTGCCACCCGCACCGACCGTACCAGCAAGGCTTCGTTGACGTCGACCATCGCCAAGGACCGTGATACGCGCGGCCTGACCAAGGCGTCGGCGATTTCCACTGCCACGCCAGGCACCCACAACACCAAGGGCCTGACCAACGCGACCAGCTCTTCGATCAAGAACGATCGCTGATCGCCCGAACAAGCCGCGATACCTGCAAGGTGTCGCGGCTTTTTTTCGTCTGTCAGTTATGCATGCCCATCGTGTTCAATATTTCCAGAACACCGGGGTGAACAACACCAGCACCGTCAGGATTTCCAATCGCCCTAGCAGCATGCCGATGGTCAACAGCCATTTTGCTGCATCGGGCAGGGTCGAGAAGTTGCCGGCTGGCCCGATGATGTTGCCCAAGCCTGGGCCCACGTTGCACACCGCGGTGGCGGCGCCGGTCAGGGCGGTTGTCCAATCCAGGCCGATCAGCGCCAGGCCCAGGGCAATGGCCCCAATCGTGATGGTGAAGAAAAACGAAAAGGTCAGTAGCGAGCGGACGATTTCTTCATCGATGGGGTGGTTGTTGTATTTTTTCCGGATCACCGCCCGAGGGTGGATCAATTGCTTCAGGCTGCCCATCAGCAGTGCCCCGGCGACTTGGAAACGGAAGATTTTCAACCCGCCGGCCGTGGATCCCGAGCAACCACCCACGAACGTCAAGTAGAAGAACAACAACAGGGCGAAACTGCCCCACAGCGTGTAGTCACCCAACGCCACGCCCGTGGTGGTGACGACAGACGTGACATTGACGGCCACGATGCGGACCGCGTCCCACCAACCATGATCACTGTTCAGGCTCAGCCAGGTACCGACCACGAGCCAGGTAACGACCAAAAATCCAATGAAGCCCCGAACCTGCTGATCCTTGAGCAATGCGCGCCTGTTGCCCCGCAGTGTCGCGACATACAGCGTAAAGGGCAGCGATCCCGCCATCATGACAACGACTGATACCCAGTGAATGGCCGGTTGCGTCCAGTGCGCCAGGGAAGAGTCGGATGTAGAGAAACCGCCAGTGGAGATCAAGGACATCGCATGGTTGATCGCCTCGAAGGGGGTCATGCCGGCCAGCCACAGCGCCAAGGTCGCGAAGGCGGTCAGCGCGACATAGATCCAAAGAATGTAGTTGGCCGCGACGTGAGAGCGCGGCGTGACTTTTTCCGACCAGTCCGATGATTCGGTCTGGAACAACCGCATGCCGCCGACCCGCAGCAGCGGCAGGACCGCCACGGCCATGCCGATAAAGCCGATGCCGCCGAGCCAATGCAGCATCGAGCGCCAGATCAACAAGCCGGGGGATGCCGTATCCAGCCCGGTGAGGATGGTCGAGCCGGTGGTCGTGATGCCCGACATCGTCTCGAAAAATGCATCGGTGTAACTGATGTGCTGGATGAATACCATCGGCAGGGCGGCGAAGGCGCAGACCACCACCCAACTGGCGGTGGTCAACAGGTACATTTCCCTGGGGCGCATGTGGACATGTTCCGGTCGTCCACGGGCGACCAGGGCGATACCACACACGAAGGTAATCAGGCTCGACCAAAGGAACGCCGACAAGTCATCGTTGCGCTCGTAAAACATCAGCGTGAACAGCGGAATCGCCATGCTGATCGCCAGGGTAATCAGGAAAATCCCGAGGATGAAACCGATGAGACGCAGAACCGCAATCGACATGAGAAACGCCTGATCCATTGAGCCGCACAGTATCGATTTGGTTAATCGGCTACCGCGTAAAGTTTGCGTAAAAAAATAGACGGTGACGCTCGACGACAAGGCAGTTTTCTTCAATACCCCTGGAGCGGGCCCCTTTACCTTTGGGACTCGTTCCTGAACTGAAGAAGATATGTGATGAGCTTGATATTTTCCATGGCGACCTTTGCGCTGGTGGCTTCCATTACCCCGGGCCCGGTCAATATCGTCGCCCTCAGCTCCGGAGCCCGCTACGGATTTCGGGCCACGTTGCGGCACGTGGCCGGCGCCACCCTCGGGTTTGTCCTGCTGCTGGTCTTGATGGGGTTGGGGTTGCATGAAGTGTTGCAGCGTTGGCCGGGGCTTACGCGCGTGGTGCAACTGGCGGGTGTGGCCTTCCTGTTGTTCATGGCCTGGAAACTGGCGATGGACAATGGCGAGCTGGGAGGGCGGGACGAGGGGCGTGCGCCGTCGATGCTCTACGGCGCGCTGATGCAATGGCTCAACCCCAAGGCCTGGCTGGCCTGTGTGGCGGGAATGGGCGCGTTCGTCGCCGATGGCGAGGTGCGGCTGGTGTGGCAGTTTGCGGCGATCTACCTGGTGATCTGCTACGTCTCGGTGGGCTGCTGGGCCTACGCCGGGAGTTTCCTGCGCTCATGGCTGGGGAATCCGGCGACCATGCGCCTGTTCAACCGCGCGATGGCGGTGTTGTTGGTGGTGAGTGCGGTGTATCTGTTGTTGCCGTGAACTGAAGTGGCGGTAACTCGGGCATGGCAGAAGGCGTGCTGTTGTGGCTGCGGTCCGCTCTTTCGAGGCGGGGATGCTGTTGTGGCGAGGGAGCTTGCTCCCGCTCGACTGCGCAGCAGTCGCCCAGAATCGAGGGCTACTGCGTAGCCCAGCGGGAGCAAGCTCCCTCGCCACAGGGGGGGCTCACCCCATTTCCGGTCTGCGGTATCAGCCGCGATATTGCCCGGGCGTCGCCGCCAGGTGTTGCTTGAAGGCGCGCTGGAAATGCGCCTGGTCGGCAAACCCGCTGTCCAGCGCCACGTCGGCGATCAGCTTGCCTTCGCGCAATTGGCGCCGGGCAAACTGGATCCGGCGGTTGACCAGGAAGGCGTGGGGCGTCATCCCGTAATGGCGCTTGAAGGCTCGGCTCAGGTAGGACGGCGACAACTGCGCGGCGGTGCAGATGTCTTCGAGCTTCAAGGCTTCGCTGCAATGGTCATGGATAAATTGCGCCGCACGCATCAGCCCTGGATGACTGCCCCGGTCCGGACGGCCGGCCGGGTTGAGGCGTTGTTGCAGGTCCATGAAAAAAGCCTCGGCGGCGGCGTGCTTGCCGGCCGTGTCGAGTTGCTCGCCCACCAATTGCCCATACAACCGTCCCAACGCGGAAAACAGCTCTGCGTCGCGGCTGTGGGTGGTGGCGAACCCTTGGAAATCGAGGTTTTCGTCAAAGCCGATACGGCGCTGCAGATCCCTGAGCCACTGGGTGTCGACGTACAACATCACGTAGGACCAGGGCTGATCGTCGATCGGGTTGCAGGCATGGACATCGCCGGGGTTCATCAGCACCACCGTGCCGCTTTCCACCTGGAAACTCGAGCGTTCGTGGATATAGGTACTGCGCCCGCCGGTGATCGCGCCGATGGAGAAGTGGTCATGGGAGTGACGCGAATAGCAGACCTTGCGCCCATCGTCGATGGCCCGGGCTTCGATGAAGGGCAGGGCCGCGTCACGCCAGAAGCGTGGGGCGGCGTCAGGGTTGGCGTGCTTCATCGGTCAGCATCCTCGTCGTGAACCTGAGTGGCAGTGTATTAGCCCTGGCCGGCAAATGCCCGTTGGATTTGGCTGTTCGGCTTCAAGGGCCATGGTCCTGGACTAGACTCCAAGCAGTCCCGCCAATGGAGTTCCCGATGCTTGCGCCAGGTAAACCGGACAACGAAGCCGTTCGCCTCAAGAATCTGCACTCGCTCAAACTGCTCGATACTGCACCCGAAGAGCGCTTTGATCGCCTGACCCGCCTTGCCCGACGCCTGTTTGACGTGCCCATCGCCCTGGTGTCGCTGGTGGACGCCAACCGGCAGTGGTTCAAGTCCAGCGCTGGCCTGGAGGCCAGCGAAACCCCGCGGGAAGTTTCGTTTTGCGGGCATGCGATTTTGCAGGATCAGATCCTGGAGATCTGCGATGCGGAACAGGACGAGCGCTTCCACGACAACCCGCTAGTCACGGACACGCCTGGCATTCGCTTCTACGCAGGGCATCCGCTGGGGTTGGAGGATGGCAGCAAGCTGGGCACGTTGTGCCTGCTCGACACCAAGCCGCGCCGGCTCAATGACGAGGAACGCGAACTGCTGCGTGACCTGGCGCGCATGGCCGAGCAGGAAATGGTCGCGGTGCAGATGGCGAGCATGGACGAGCTGACGCTGTTGTCCAATCGCCGCGGCTTCAGGACGCTGGCCCAGCATGCGTTGAGTGTGTGTGATCGCTTGTCGCGACCGGCGACGCTGCTGTTTTTCGACCTCAACGACTTCAAGCCGATCAATGATCGCTATGGACACGCCGAGGGTGACAGCGCGCTGAAAACTTTCGCCGACGTACTGCGCATCGCCTTTCGCGAAAGTGATGTGATCGGTCGTCTGGGCGGTGATGAATTCGTGGCGCTGCTCACGGGTTCTTCCCATGTCGAGACAACGACGATCATGGCGCGGCTCCAGGAAATCCTTCACGAGCGCAATGCGAAGTTGCAGCGCGGCTATGACATTCGGTTCAGCGTCGGCCAGATCGAGTACGACGCCCAGCGCCATCAATCGATCGACAATCTATTGGCTGACGCCGATGCGGCGATGTATGCGCAGAAACAGGCGCTGCGCAGCTAGCACAGGCTAATCCCTGTGGGAGCGAGCTTGCTCGCGAAGGCGTCGGTACATTCAATATCAATGCAAGCTGACCCACCGCCATCGCGAGCAAGCTCGCTCCCACAGGTCATATTGTTCACTTAAGGTCGTCGACAATCCCGTGGCGAGGGAGCTTGCTCCCGCTGGGGCGCGAAGCGGCCCCAAAACCTGCCGAATGCGGAGCGTCAGACACACCGCGCCCGCCGGTTCACGACTGCTGCGCAGCCGAGCGGGAGCAAGCTCCCTCGCCACAGGGCCATATCACCGACATACCGCTATCGCGAGCAAGCTCGCTCACACAGGGAATGGCGGTGCAATCAGGCAATCGACAATAAAAAACGCCGCTTGCCCTTTCCAGGACGAGCGGCGTTTTTCAAGCGTGGTGCGCGTGAAGATTACTCTTCGATATTACCCATGGCGGTGGTGTTGAAGCCGCCGTCCACGTACATGATTTCGCCGCTGATGTCAGAAGCAACGCTATAGATATGTACCGCACCAAGGGTATGGGAAGTACGCAGAATGAATTTTTTGCATCGTGCGATGCAGTTCGTAACTGCAGTGTTGTCCATTATTTGACTTGGCAAGTACCCATATGAATACCGAATTACCTCCAACATTTGTTTATCCCGATGAATTTGGCACCTCACGTGGAAGTGGCAGAGGTCTTCCAAACCCTGCGCCAATGGCGATGATTGGAAAAATGATCCAAGAGCGCAACGTGGCTTACGAACGAGGTCATTGGCCCCAAATGCTTGGGCGTCATCTCGAAGCCATGCGTAATAATCGACCGGTTCGTTATGGACTGGACGGCTTCATCATTGGCGATCTGAAGGTCGCACATGGCGCAGATCTTCTAATGCTGAAAAATCCCGGGCTTGGTACTGCGAGCGCTTGGAAGCTCGGGATAAAAGAAGGAACCAAGATAACCAACACGGAACAGCTGGCAGCCGAGCAGGAATTTTCGGGAGGTGTTTTTACTCCTTTCAGAGCGATCGGTCATTGGTTGCTGGGTAAGGGAAAACCTGCAAGCGTACGACTCGACCGGATCGGAATCAGCCCTGCGCCGAACAAAATTCCCGATTTGATGGCGATTATCAACACGGCGGGAATCGGGTTGACCACCGTCAACCTGAAGGTTCCTTACTCCACTGCTCAGGATTCAAATATCGCAAGGATTTATCTCGGAAACATAACGCTTCAAATTACCGGTCAGGTGACTCGTAATACATCAGGTAGTCTTAAGTTCACCGGTATTGCCAAGGCTTTCTCGGACCGCTATGACGCGAATGTCAGCAACCATCGCGCGGTATTTGATGAAAAAGCGACCACTGCGCTGCGCCAAGTAGGGCGAGTTGCTCGCGCACAGGATTACGAAATAAAAATTACTGGCGAACTTCCGATCAATTTTTCAAGGTGACTCACCATGATGCGCAGCGAGAAGCAACTGGGGGTAGCTGTCATTAGCGTATTGACTGCCTTTGCAATGCTTTTTTTCTTTCCGGCAGACAGCGCGATGGAGAATCCTGGAGACCCCAACGATACTCAAGGTGTACCCGCTGTTTCGATCTACCTGGTCTTGTTGATAATGCTGACAGCTGCATCCATGGCTCTGACAGGAATAGGCAGCGTCATTCAAAGAGTTCTCAGGCGTCGGTCTTTAAAGCTGCGTATTGGCGTGCATGCGCTTGCCAATGCTTCTCTTGCCGTAACGTCACTCTTGGGCGGGATGGTCTCCTTGGCTTATCTGTATGATGCCGTGTCGGGGATACTGGCGGCGTTATTGTTCCTTCTTTCCTTCGCTTTGGTGCTGTTGTCCACCCCACAAAGGCTGAACTAAAAAAGCCGCTTGCCCTTTCCAGGCCAAGCGGCTTTTTTGCTGCAGGATGAAGATTACTCTTCGATATTACCCATGGCGGTGGTGTTGAAGCCGCCGTCCACGTACATGATTTCGCCACTGATGCCCGACGCCAGGTCCGAGCACAGGAAGGCGCCGGCGTTGCCGACTTCTTCGATGGTGACGTTGCGACGCAGCGGGGTTTGCGCTTCGTTGGCGGCCAGCATCTTGCGGAAGTTCTTGATGCCGGAAGCGGCGAGGGTGCGGATCGGGCCTGCCGATACGCAGTTGACGCGGGTGCCGTCCGGGCCCAGGGAGCCGGCCAGGTAGCGCACGCCAGCTTCCAGGGACGCCTTGGCCATGCCCATGACGTTGTAGTTCGGCATGGTGCGCTCGGCGCCCAGGTACGACAGGGTCAGCAGGCTGCCGTTGCGGCCTTTCATCATTTCGCGACCGGCCTTGGCCAGGGCCACGAAGCTGTAGGCGCTGATGTCATGGGCAATGCGGAAACCTTCACGGGTGGTGGCTTCGGTGAAGTCGCCGTCCAGTTGGTCGCCCGGGGCGAAGCCCACGGAGTGCACGATGCAGTCCAGGCCGTCCCACTTCTTGCTCAGCTCTTGGAAGACCTTGGCGATTTCTTCATCGCTGGCCACGTCGCACGGGAAGCACAGCTCAGGGCTCGAGCCCCAGCCTTGTGCGAACTCTTCGACACGACCCTTGAGTTTGTCGTTCTGATAAGTGAAGGCAAGCTCAGCGCCCTCGCGATGCATGGCGGCGGCGATGCCGGATGCGATGGACAGCTTGCTGGCGACACCGACGATCAGTACGCGCTTACCGGCGAGAAAACCCATGTGTTGCTCCTCTTTTCAGGTTATTCGGCAGTTGTTGGGGCCAGGAAGGCGGCCTCCAGCAACTGCTGTGTATAGGGGTGCTGCGGCGCGGCGAATATGCTGCGGGCATCACCTTGTTCGACCACTTGGCCATGCTTGACCACCATCAGCTGGTGGCTCAGCGCTTTGACGACAGCCAGGTCATGGCTGATAAACAGGTACGTCAGGTTGTACTTGGTTTGCAACGACCGCAACAGCTCCACCACTTGGCGTTGCACGGTACGGTCCAGCGCCGACGTTGGTTCATCCAGCAGAATCAACGCCGGCTTGAGCACCAGGGCCCGGGCAATGGCGATACGCTGCCGTTGCCCTCCGGAAAATTCATGGGGGTAGCGGTTCCGGGTTTCCGGGTCCAGGCCTACCTCCTTCAATGCCGCGATTATCGCTTGTTCCTGTTCGGCTTCGGTGCCGATCTTGTGGATCCGCAGGCCTTCGCCGACGATCTGGCTGACGCACATCCGTGGGCTCAGGCTACCGAAGGGGTCCTGAAACACCACTTGCATCTCCCGGCGCAGCGGTCGGACTTGCTGCTGCGTCAGGTTGTCCAACGACTTGCCTTCGAAGCGGATCCCACCCTGGCTGCCGATCAACCGCAGGATTGCCAGCCCCAGGGTGGACTTGCCGGAGCCGCTTTCGCCGACGATGCCCAGGGTCTGGCCCTGGGGCAGGCTGAAGCGGATTCCGTCCACGGCCTTGATGTAGTCCACCGTGCGTTTGAACAGGCCTTTCTTGATCGGGAACCAGACTTTCAGGTCCTCTACCTGCAACAGCGGCGGGCCGACGACATTGTTCGCCGGGGTGCCGCTGGGTTCAGCGCCCAGCAGTTCCCGAGTGTACGGATGCTGCGGCGCGCGGAACAACTCTTCACACGATGCCTGTTCGACGATGCAACCGCGCTGCATGACACATACGCGATGCGCAATTCTTCGCACCAGGTTCAAATCGTGGCTGATCAACAGCAGCGACATGCCCAAGCGCGCCTGCAATTCCTTGAGCAATTGAAGGATTTTCAGCTGGACGGTGACGTCCAGGGCAGTGGTCGGCTCGTCGGCGATCAGCAGTTCCGGCTCGTTGGCCAGGGCCATGGCGATCATCACCCGCTGGCGCTGGCCGCCGGACAACTCGTGGGGCAGGGCCTTGAGGCGCTTGTGGGGCTCGGGAATGCCGACCAGTTCCAGCAACTCAAGGGTCCGGCGGGTTGCGACCTTGCCGCTCAGGCCCTTGTGGATGCCGAGCACTTCATTGATCTGTTTTTCGATGGAGTGCAGCGGGTTGAGGGAGGTCATCGGCTCCTGGAAGATCATCGCGATCCGGTTGCCGCGGATATGGCGAATGGTTTTTTCCTTCAGCCCCAGTAAATCCTGGCCGGCGTACTGGATGGTCCCGGTGGGGTGATGGGCCAGGGGGTAGGGCAGCAAGCGCAGGATCGAGTGGGCGGTGACCGACTTGCCCGAGCCGCTTTCACCCACCAGGGCCAGGGTTTCGCCGCGCTGGATATCGAAACTCACGCCCTCGACCACGCGTTGGCGGCGTTCGCCGACAACGAACTCCACCGCCAGGTCGCGCACTTCGATCAGATTGTCCTGGTTCATATCACTTCCTCGGATCGAAGGCATCGCGAGCGGACTCGCCGATGAACACCAACAGGCTCAGCATCAAGGCCAGTACGGCGAACGCGCTGATGCCCAGCCATGGCGCCTGGAGGTTGGACTTGCCCTGGGCCACCAACTCGCCCAGGGACGGCGCGCCCGGCGGCAGGCCAAAGCCGAGAAAATCCAGGGCGGTGAGGGTGCCGATGGCGCCGGTGAGGATGAACGGCATGAAGGTCATGGTCGAGACCATGGCGTTGGGCAGGATGTGGCGGAACATGATCGCGCCGTTCTGCATGCCCAGTGCTCGCGCGGCGCGCACGTATTCCAGGTTGCGCCCGCGCAGGAACTCGGCGCGGACCACGTCCACCAGGCTCATCCAGGAAAACAGCAGCATGATCCCCAGGAGCCACCAGAAATTGGGCTGCACGAAGCTGGCCAGGATGATCAACAGGTACAACACCGGCAGCCCGGACCAGATTTCCAGGAAGCGCTGGCCGGCCAGGTCCACCCAGCCGCCATAGAAACCCTGCAGGGCGCCGGCGATCACGCCGATGATCGAGCTGAGCAGCGTCAGCGTCAGGGCGAACAGCACCGAAATGCGGAAGCCGTAGATGATCCGGGCGAGGACATCGCGGCCCTGGTCGTCGGTACCCAGCCAATTCATGGCAGAAGGGGGGGCCGGGGCCGGGACCTTCAGGTCGTAGTTGATGCTCTGGTAGCTGAACGGGATCGGCGGCCACAGCACCCAGGCGTCCTTGGCGGCCAGCAGTTCACGGATGTAGGGGCTCTTGTAGTTGGCTTCCAGGGGAAATTCGCCGCCGAACGTGGTTTCCGGGTAGCGCTTGAGGGCCGGGAAGTACCAGCCGTCGTCGTAATGCACCACCAACGGCTTGTCGTTGGCGATCAGCTCGGCGCCCAGGCTCAACCCGAACAGGACCAGGAACAGCCACAGCGACCACCAGCCACGCTTGTTGGCCTTGAACAGTTCGAAGCGACGGCGATTGAGAGGGGACAGGTTCATCTCAATGCTCCCGGCTTTCGAAGTCGATGCGCGGATCGACAAAGGTGTAGGTCAGGTCGCCGATCAGTTTCACCACCAGTCCCAGCAAGGTGAAGATGAACAGGGTGCCGAACACCACCGGGTAGTCGCGGTTGATGGCCGCTTCGAAACTCATCAGGCCGAGGCCGTCGAGGGAGAAGATCACTTCCACCAGCAGCGAGCCGGTGAAAAAGATCCCGATGAATGCCGACGGGAAACCGGCGATCACCAGCAGCATGGCGTTGCGGAAGACATGGCCGTAGAGCACCCGATGGCGGGTCAGGCCCTTGGCCTTGGCGGTGACCACGTATTGCTTGTTGATTTCGTCGAGGAAGCTGTTCTTGGTCAGCAGGGTCATGGTGGCGAAGTTGCCGATCACCAGGGCGGTCACGGGCAAGGCCAGGTGCCAGAAGTAATCGAGGATCTTGCCGCCCATGCTCAATTCGTCGAAGTTGTTGGAAGTCAGTCCGCGCAACGGGAACCAGTCGAAATAACTGCCGCCGGCAAACACCACGATCAGCAGGATGGCGAACAGGAACGACGGGATCGCGTAGCCGACGATGATTGCCGAGCTGGTCCACACGTCGAAATGGCTGCCATGGCGCGTGGCCTTGGCGATCCCCAGCGGGATCGACACCAGGTACATGATCAGCGTGCTCCACAGGCCGAGGGAGATGGACACCGGCATTTTTTCCTTGATCAGGTCGATGACCTTGGCGTCGCGGAAAAAACTGTCACCGAAGTCCAGGCGGGCGTAATTCTTGATCATGATCCACAGGCGTTCGGGCGCCGACTTGTCGAAGCCGTACATGCGTTCGATTTCCTTGACCAACGCCGGGTCCAGGCCCTGGGCGCCACGGTAGGAGGAACCGGCCACCGATACTTCGGCACCGCCGCCGGCGATGCGACTGGTGGCGCCCTCGAAGCCCTCGAGCTTGGCGATCATCTGCTCCACCGGCCCGCCGGGCGCGGCTTGGATGATGACAAAGTTGATCAACAGAATGCCGAACAGGGTGGGAATGATCAGCAGCAGTCGCCGAAATATATAGGCCAGCATCTTGTTACTCCACGCTCGCAGGGGCGGCGACTTGCTGCTCGATGACCTGCTTTTCTACTTCATCGGCCGGTTTGACCTCCGGCTTGACCCACCAGGTGGTGGTGCCGATGTCGTAGGTCGGCGTGACTTTCGGGTGGCCGATGTGGTTCCAATAGGCCACGCGCCAGGTCTTGATGTGCCAGTTGGGGATCACGTAGTAGCCCCATTGCAGGACGCGGTCCAATGCCCGGGCATGGGCCACCAGGCTCTTGCGCGAATCGGCGTTGATCAATTGCTCCACCAACTGGTCCACGGCCGGGTCCTTCAAGCCCATGGTGTTGCGGCTGCCGGGCTTGTCGGCGGCGGCGGACATCCAGAACTCGCGCTGTTCATTGCCTGGCGAGCTGGATTGCGGGAAGCTGCCCACCACCAGGTCGAAGTCCCGGGAGCGTACACGGTTGACGTATTGGGACACGTCCACGCGGCGGATCACCAGTTCGATGCCCAGGTCACTCAGGTTGCGCTTGAATGGCAACAAGACCCGTTCGAACTCGGTCTGGGCCAGCAGAAATTCCAGCACCACGGGCTTGCCTTGGGCATCGACCATCTTGTCGTCGACGATGCGCCATCCGGCCTCCTGCAGCAGGTGATAGGCCTTGCGTTGCTGGTCGCGGATCATGCCGCTGCCGTCACACATCGAAGGCTGGAAGGCTTCGGTGAAGACCTGCTCGGGAATCTTGCCACGCAAGGGTTCGAGGATTTTCAATTCGTCTTCGCCAGGCAGCCCGGTTGCCGCCATCTCCGAATTCTCGAAATAGCTGCGGGTGCGGGCATAGGCGCCATGGAACAGCTGTTTGTTGGTCCACTCGAAGTCCAACAGCAGGCTAAGGGCCTTGCGTACCCGCACGTCTTGGAAAACCGGGCGACGCAGGTTGTAGATAAAGCCCTGCATGCCGGTAGGGTTGCCGTTGGGGATCTGTTCCTTGACCAACCGACCTTCGGTCACCGCCGGAATGTTGTAGGCGTTGGCCCAGTTCTTGGCGGCCATTTCCAGCCAGAAATCGAACTGCCCGGCTTTCAACGCTTCCACGGCCACGGTGTTGTCGCGGTAATAGTCGGTGGTCAGCACATCGAAATTGTAGAAACCACGGTTGACCGGAAGGTCCTTGCCCCAATAGTCCTTCACGCGCTCATAGCGGATCGAGCGTCCGGCCTTCACTTCGGCGACCTTGTAGGGACCGCTGCCCAGAGGGATCTCAAGGTTGCCCTTGCTGAAATCTCGGCTGGCCCACCAATGCTTGGGCAGGACGGGTAACTGGCCGAGGATCAATGGCAGTTCGCGATTATTGGTGTGCTTGAACTTGAAGAGGACCTTGAGCGGATCTTCGGCGATGACTTCGGCGACGTCATTGTAATAGCCGCGGAACATCGGGGCGCCGTCCTTGGTCAGGGTCTGGAAGCTGAAGACGACGTCTTCGGCGCGTACCGGGTGGCCATCGTTGAAACGGGCTTCGGGGCGCAAGTAGAAGCGCACCCAGCCATTGTCCGGGGCTTTCTCGATTTTTTCGGCGATCAACCCGTATTCGGTGAACGGTTCGTCCAGCCCCTGCTTGGCCAGGGTGTCGTAGATCAGACCGATGTCGTCGGCCGGGACGCCTTTGCTGATGAACGGGTTGAGGCTGTCGAAGCTGCCAAACCCGCCTTGGCGGAATATTCCACCCTTGGGCGCATCGGGGTTCACGTAGTCGAAATGCTTGAAATCCGCCGGGTACTTCGGCGGCTCGTTGTACAGCGTCAAGGCGTGCTGCGGCGCAGCGCAGGCCAGCCCGGCGAATAACAGGCTGCTGGCCTGCAGGAGCAGGGCACGTAGAGGCTTCATTGATCTTTCTCCGAAGATTTCAGCCACCAGGCGCTCAGGCCCAGGGTGTAGGGCGGCGTGGTGACGAAGGCGAACCGGTTGCGGTATGCCAGGCGATGATAATTGAGATACCAGTTGGGAATGCAGTAATGCTGCCACAACAGCACGCGATCCAGGGCCTTGCCGGCGGCGACCTGTTCGTCGCGGGTCTGGGCGGCGAGCAGTTTTTCCAACAGGTGGTCGACCACCGGGTTGGCGATCCCGGCGTAGTTCTTGCTGCCCTTGACCCCGACCTGGCTGGAATGGAAGTACTGCCATTGCTCCAGCCCCGGGCTGAGCGTCTGGCCCAAGGTCAGCAGGATCATGTCGAAGTCGAACTGGTCCAGGCGCTGCTTGTACTGGGCTCGGTCCACCGTGCGCAGCCGTGCCTGGATGCCGATGCTGGCGAGGTTTTCGACGTAGGGCTGCAGGATGCGCTCCAGGTTCGGGTTCACCAGCAGGATTTCGAAACTCAGGGGCTGGCTCTCGGCGTTCAGCAGGCGCTGGCCGTTGAGGCTCCAACCGGCCTCCTTCAGGAGTCCCAATGCTTTGCGCAAGGTTTCCCGAGGGATGCCGCGCCCGTCGGTCTTGGGCAAGCTGAAGGGTTCGGTGAGCAGTTCAGGTGGCAGTTGTTCGCGGTACGGCTTGAGCAGTAGCCATTCATGGCCCACCGGCAGGCCGGTGGCGGAGAATTCGCTGTTGGGGTAGTAGCTGAGGGTGCGCTTGTAGGCGCCGCTGAACAGGGTGCGGTTGGTCCACTCGAAATCGAACATCAGCCCCAGGGCTTCACGCACCTTGAGGTCGGCGAACGTGCCGCGCCGGGTGTTCATGAACAGGCCTTGGGTCTGGGTGGGGATCTGGTGGGGAATCTGCGCCTTGATCACGTCGCCGCGGTTGACCGCCGGGAATTGATAGCCGTTGGCCCAGTTCTTGGCCTGGTGCTCGATGTAGATGTCGAATTCACCGGCCTTGAAGGCTTCGAAGGCAACTTCGCTGTCACGGTAGAACTCCACGTCCATGCGGTCGTAGTTGTACTTGCCGCGATTGACCGGCAGGTCCTTGCCCCAGTAGTTCTTGACCCGTTCGAACACCAGTTGGCGACCGGGTTGCACTTTGGTGATGCGATACGGCCCGCTGCCCAGGGGCGGCTCGAAGGTCGTCGCCTTGAAATCGCGGCCTTTCCAGTAATGCTGGGGCAACACCGGCAGCTCACCCAGGCGCAGGATCAGCAGCGGATTGCCCGCGCGCTTGAAGACAAAGCGGATTTTCAGCGGATTGAGAATGTCGACCCGCAACACTTCCTGCAGGTTGGTGCGGTATTGCGGGTGGCCGTCCTTGAGCAGCGTGCGGTAGGAGAACGCCACGTCATAAGCGGTGATGGGCACGCCATCGTGGAACCGCGCCTCGGGGCGCAGGTTGAACACCACCCAACTGCGATCTTCGCTGTATTCCACCGACTGGGCGATCAGGCCATAGCTCGACGTTGGTTCATCACCGGACGGTGCGTACTGGCCGGTGCCGACCATCAGCGGTTCGTTCAGCTCATTGATGCCGTATTGCAGGAAATTTGGAGTGGAAACCGGGCTGCTGCCCTTGAATGTGTACGGATTGAGCGTATCGAAGGTGCCGAATGCCATGACCCGCAAGACTCCGCCCTTGGGCGCTTGCGGGTTGACCCAGTCGAAGTGGGTGAACCTGGCCGGGTACTTGAGCGTGCCGAACTGCGCATAACCATGGCTTTCGCTGATGGTTGCGCTGGCGGGAGAGCTCAAGGCCAGGCTGATCAGGAGCAGGAGGAGGGGACGTATCAAGTCTGAGATCCGATCCAGGCGGCTTGGGCTTTTATGGCCTGTACAGTAACAGCTTGTATCGGCAGGAAAAAGGCGGGGGGCCAAAGCGTCTCGGATTACTCGAAACCGGAGCGAGAACGCTTTGTGGCGAGGGAGCTTGCTCCCGCTGGGTTGCGCAGCAACCCCAAAAGCCGTGACTCAATCCATCTGTCACACCGAGGTGCCAGATTCGGGTCTGCTGCGCAGCCCAGCGGGAGCAAGCTCCCTCGCCACAAAAGCTTCTCGGGCACAAACAGCCCCTTCAATCATCGATGGCTTAGTGCGGCGAGTAAACCGTCAGCATCTGCCCAGGCTTGAGCGCCTTGCCCATTCGCGGGTTCCAGCGCTTGAGGTGCTGCATTTCCACGTTGAAGCGCTTGGCGACCACGTACAGGGAATCACCTTGCTTGACCTTGTACTGGGTTTGCTTCTTCTGGTTCTTGCTGTTGGCGGCCACCACGGTGCTGATGCGCTTGCCGGTGGTCTTGCTGGCCCTGGTGTCCTGCATCACCAAGGTCTGGCCGACCTTGAGCTTGTTGCCGCTGAGTTTGTTCCAGCGTTGCAGATCCTTGGTCTGGACCTTGTTGGCCTTGGCGATCTGGGCCAGGTTGTCGCCGCGCTTGACGCGGTAGGTGCGCCTGGCACCTTCCACTTCGCTGTCGTCGGCGGATTCGAAAACCGGCTTGAGCGAGCGCTGGCCGATCAACTCTTCCGGGCGCATGGTCGACAGGCTGGCAGTCAGCAACTGGGCCTTGGACGTCGGCACCAGCAAATGCTGGGGACCGTCGATGGTGGTGCGCTGCTTGAAGGCCGGGTTGAGCTGGAACAGCTCGTCTTCGTCGATGTTGGCCACCGCCGCGACCTTGGACAGGTCCATGCGCTGGTTGATCTCGACGACTTGGAAATAAGGTTCGTTGGCGATCGGGTTGAGGTTCACGCCGTAGGCGTCGGGCGAGAGCACCACCTGCGACAGCGCCAGCAACTTCGGCACATAGGCCTGGGTCTCGCTGGGCAGCGGCAGGTTCCAGTAGTCGGTGGGCAAGCCCAGTTTCTCGTTGCGCTCGATGGCGCGGCTGACCGTGCCTTCCCCGGCGTTGTAGGCCGCCAGCGCCAGCAGCCAGTCGCCGTTGAACATGTCGTGAAGGCGAGTCAGGTAGTCCAGGGCGGCCGTGGTGGAGGCGGTGATGTCGCGACGTCCGTCGTAGAAGCGGGTCTGGCGCAGGTTGAAGTACCGCCCCGTGGAAGGGATGAACTGCCACAGGCCCACTGCGTGCGCCCGGGAATAGGCCATGGGGTTGTAGGCGCTCTCGATCACCGGCAGCAAGGCCAGCTCCAGCGGCATGTTGCGCTCTTCGAGGCGTTCGACGATGTAATGGATGTACAGGCTGCCGCGCTCACCGGCGTTTTCCATGACGGAAGGGTTGCTGGCGAACCACAGGCGCTGTTGCTCGATACGCGGGTTGACGCCGGCCGTTTCCTGCAATTGGAAGCCCTGGCGCATGCGCTCCCAGACGTCCTGGGGCACTTGGGGGCTGGGTTTCTCGGTGAGCCATACCGGCTTCTGCTTGGCGCGAGCGGCGATATTCGGGGTGTGCGCCGCGTCGGTCTGCGGCAGCTGGCTCGTGCTCTGGCAGCCCGCCAAGGTGGCGGACACAGCCACCGCGATGGCTTGAGCCAAGCGGGTCAATGTGTCTGACTGGACGGACCTGCGTATAGATGACGACATTGGCTGGAAGTAAGTTCCGGGCAAAAATGTCGGCCGATTCTAGGAAGCGCACCCCAACAGGTCAACCTTTCAGAATTTTTGTATCAATCGATAGCTGCCTTAGAACGTATCTTTCCAAGCCCTCAAGGCCGCAAAAACCTCACTCGGCGTCTGGTTTCGCTGGCCGTTCCGTTCGTCCGCTTTTTGTTTAACGGATGTTTCAGCGGTGCGCAGGAATGGATTGGTGAGTTTCTCCAGGGCCAGGGTCGAAGGCAGGGTGATGACGCCTTCGTCGCGCTGTCGTCTGACTTTTTCCAGGCGGGCGGCGATGTCCGGGTTGCCGGGTTCCACGGCAGCGGCGAACTTCAGGTTGCTGAGGGTATATTCATGGGTGCAGTAGACCAGCGTATCTTCAGGCAGGGCGGCGAGGCGACTGAGCGAGTGGTGCATTTGCGCAGGCGTGCCTTCGAAAAGTCGGCCGCAACCGGCGGCGAACAGGGTGTCGCCGCAGAACAGCAGGCCATGGTGGTAATAGGCAATGTGCCCCAGCGTATGGCCGGGCACGGCATGGACATCGAAGTCCCAGCCCAGCACGTGGACCTTGTCGTTATCATTCAGCCCATGGTCCCGCGCCGGGATGTTTTCGCTGGCCGGGCCGTAGACGGTGGCGTTCGTTGCCTTTTTCAGCGCCTGGACGCCGCCGACGTGGTCATGGTGATGGTGGGTGATCAGGATGTCGCTCAGGACCCAACCCGGATGGGCGTCGAGCCAGGCCTGTACGGGCGCGGCATCCCCCGGGTCGACCACCGCGCAGCGCTGGGTGGAGTGATCCTGTAACAACCAGATGTAGTTATCGGTGAACGCGGGCAGGGCACTGATCTGTATCATCGCGGAATTCGCCAAGCGGAAAACAAAGGCGCATCTTAGAACTTCCTGACGCGTTGGAGAATGCAATGACCGATGAAGCGTTCGCTCAGGCTGATCCTGACTGGCTGGCGTTGATCAGCGCCGCCCGTGAATGGCTGTCCGGCCCCGTGGGGCAATTTTTGCTGGATGAAGAACGGCGCATGCTCGAAGACGAGTTGGGCCGGTTCTTCGGCGGCTATCTGGTGCATTACGGGCCGTCGGCGCAAACGCCGCCGTCGGCGCCGCAGGTCCAGCGCAACGTTCGCCTGGGGGCACCATTGCCCGGGGTGGAAATCGTCTGCGAAGAGCAGGCCTGGCCGCTGAGCGAGCATGCCGCCGACGTGGTGGTCATGCAGCACGGCCTGGACTTCTGCCTGTCACCCCACGGCTTGCTCCGCGAGGCCGCCAGCAGCGTGCGCCCCGGCGGACATCTATTGATCATCGGCATCAACCCCTGGAGCACCTGGGGCTTGCGCCATGTATTTGCCCACGACGCCTTGCGCCAGGCCCGCTGCATCTCGGCGTCGAGGGTCGGCGACTGGCTCAACCTGCTGGGCTTCGCGCTGGAGAAACGCCGCTTCGGGTGCTATCGTCCGCCGCTTGCGTCACCCAAGTGGCAGGCACGCCTGGCCGGCTGGGAGCGCAAGGCTGGCGACTGGCAGCTGTCCGGAGGCGGTTTCTACCTGCTGGTGGCGCGCAAGATCGCGGTCGGGTTGCGCCCGGTACGTCAGGCGCGACGCGAGCCGATGGGCAAGCTGATTCCTTTGCCAATGGCCAAGGTCAATCGTCGCCACATCGAGCCGTAACCTTTTTCTGATGGTTCTTGCCGACATTGGGCTGCGGCTTTTGTCGGGCCCGATGGGCGGGCCTTTGCATTTTTTCTGGATAGATTGGCATGAGCGATAGCGTAGAACTCTTCACTGATGGCGCCTGCAAGGGTAACCCCGGCCCGGGTGGCTGGGGCGCGTTGCTGGTGTGCAAGGGCGTGGAGAAGGAACTCTGGGGCGGCGAAGCCAATACCACCAACAATCGCATGGAGCTGATGGGCGCCATCCGAGGTCTGGAAGAGCTCAAGCGGCCTTGTGATGTGCTGCTGGTGACCGACTCGCAGTACGTGATGAAAGGCATCAACGAGTGGATGGCCAACTGGAAGAAACGCGGCTGGAAGACGGCGGCGAAGGAACCGGTGAAAAACGCCGACCTGTGGAAGTTGCTGGACGAGCAGGTAAACCGCCACAACGTCACCTGGAAATGGGTGCGTGGCCACATCGGCCACCACGGCAACGAACGGGCCGATCAGTTGGCCAATCGTGGGGTGGATGAGGTGCGGGGCTATAAGCAGGCTTGATAGGGGCGTTGTCAGGATCTGGACAGGATGACACCCGTGGCGAGGGAGCTTGCTCCCGCTGGACCGGTCCGACGCCTCGGGCGAAGCAGGCCCCTTTCGGCGGTCGCTGCGCAACCGAGCGGGAGCAAGCTCCCTCGCCACAAAAAGCGGTCCCGGGCTAATCCCACCTAATAGCGTGTTAAGATCCGCGCTTTTGCAAGACTGCCCGTTGAGAGCTGAACACTGATGGCCAACAGATCTGTAGTACTGGATACCGAAACCACCGGCATGCCGGTGACCGATGGTCACCGGATTATTGAAATCGGTTGTGTCGAGCTGATCGGCCGGCGCCTGACCGGTCGCCATTTCCACGTTTACCTGCAACCGGACCGCGAAAGTGACGAGGGCGCCATCGGCGTCCACGGCATCACCAACGAATTCCTGGTGGGCAAGCCGCGTTTCGCCGAAGTGGCCGATGAGTTCTTCGAATTCATCCAGGGCGCGCAGTTGATCATCCACAACGCGGCGTTCGACGTCGGGTTCATCAACAATGAATTCGCCCTGATGGGCCAGCACGACCGGGCCGACATTACCCGGCATTGCACCATCCTCGACACCCTGATGATGGCCCGGGAACGCCACCCTGGCCAGCGCAACAGCCTCGATGCCTTGTGCAAGCGCTACGGCGTCGATAACTCCGGCCGTGAACTGCACGGCGCCTTGCTCGACTCCGAGATCCTGGCCGACGTCTACCTGACCATGACCGGCGGCCAGACCAGCCTGTCCCTGGCCGGCAACGCCTCGGACGGCAATGGTACGGGCGAAGGCTCCGGCAACCAGGCCACGGAAATCCGTCGCTTGCCCGCTGACCGCCAGCCCTCGCGGATCATCCGCGCCAGCGAAAGCGATCTGGCCGAGCATGCCGCGCGTCTGGAAGCCATCGCCAAGTCCGCGGGTGCTCCGGCATTGTGGACGCAGTTGGCCGAGTCGCAGGCCGCCACGCACGGATGAAACCTCTTCCTGTGGGAGCGAGCTTGCTCGCGATGATGGTCGTTCAGCTTGCATCAATGCTGAATGTGCCGCCGCCATCGCGAGCAAGCTCGCTCCCACAAGGTTATCCATCGTTCATTTCTCGCCACAATCGCCACGACCTTCTACCCTGAGGGAACGGGCAGGCTACGGATCCCGCTTGATGTGTGAAGATTTGAAAGACAAGGGCAATGGATGGCACCACGCCGTTGGTTGCCTCAAGGAATGAGGACCTTCCCCAGTATGCAACCGGTCATGAATCCCAAGCACCCCGGGTTGTCGGTGCGAGTCGTCGATGACGGCTTTGCCGCCTACATCTGGGGCAGTGACTTCAGTTTTGAAGTCAGCGACTACGCGACGGCGCAGATCGGTCGTCCTGTCAGCCAATGGCCGGTGACGCCCATTGTTCCCTATCGCAAGTGCTATGGCATCGATCCCGAAGAGTTCAGCAGCTTCCGCAACGCTCCGGACAGCGAGATCTTCATGGCCTATCTCGATGACCAGCCGGTAGGGCACCTGGTGATCAGTACCAATTGGAACGGCTATGCCCACATCGACGAGTTGGCGGTGCACGCCCCGGCCCGTCGCCATGGAGTGGCCAAGGCGTTGCTCGACGTTGCCCAGTTCTGGAGCCGCAAGAAAAAACTGCCGGGCATCATGCTCGAGACCCAGAACAACAATCTGGGCGCCTGCCGGCTCTATGAGCGATGCGGTTACGTGCTCGGTGGCATCGACCACCTGCGCTATCGCGGCATTGACCGGCATACCGCCGAAGTGGCGTTGTTCTGGTACCGGTTGTTCGACGACCCACTGGGCATGTCGATCAGTGGCTCAGCAACGCCTCGGCTTGTTCCGTAACCCGCTCCAGCAGCGATTGCAGGGCGGCTGAAGAGGGTGCGCCGTTGAGGCTCAGGGCATAGAGGCCAATCGCGACGGCGGGCGATAGCGGGCAGACATCGAGACCGCCGCCCTTGGCACCCGAGGCGGTGAACGGGTCGACGATGGCAAGCCCTTCGCCGGCCTCGACCATGGCGCGCATCATCTGATGGGTCTGGACGCGGATCTGGATCATCGGCGCCGGACGCAGCGCCGCCAACTTGTGCTCGAACGCAGGGCTCAGCGGGTCATGGCCATCCAGGCCCACCAACGGTTGGCCCGCCAGGTCCTGGATCGAAATGTATTTTTGCCGGGGTTGCAGCCAGCCGTGGGGCGCGAGCAATTGCAGTTTGCCCTGGGCGATCATCTGGCAATGGATGTCGGGATGTTCAGGGTCGTGCAGGCTCAGGCCCAGGTCGCTTTCGCGCAACAGCAGGCTGTGGACGATGTCACGGGTCGGTTGGCTGAGCAGGGTGCACGGCGCATCCGGATGGCGGCGGCGCAAGGCAGCGATGCTCTGGGGCAACAACTGCTGGGCCAGCGGCGGGGTGCAGATAATGCGCAAGGGCGGTGCCTGATGGTGTTTCAGGCTGCTGGCCAGGCGTTGCACCGGTTCGAGCGTGTCGTACACCCGAGTGATGCCGTCGCGCAGTTCAAGGGTTTCCCGGGTGGCCTGCAAACGCCCGCGCACGCTGGCAAACAGCATGAAGCCCAATTGGGCCTCGGCATCGCGCAGGATCGCCTCGACCTCCGCCACCGGCAGTTGCAGCCATTCGGCCGCCGTGCCGAGGTGGCCGGTCTGCAACAGCGCCTGGATTACTTCGATGTGGCGTAAACGCATGCAGGAAATCCATGTTCGGCGGGTGAGCCATTGAGTGGCTGAATCCTAACCCAAGTCCGGGCATGACTTCTGCTCTAACAACCGGTTATAGCGCTATCTGCGCTTCAGGTTCGCTGGTGAAGGTTGCGGCTTCGCGTTTCAGTTCGATGCCTGACTGAACCAGGAGGAATCGGTCCTCGTCGAGTTTGCTGACCCGATCACCGATCGCCAGTTTATAAGTGACGACATCCTTGCCGCTACCGTCCGCAGACGGCTCCGATTCCTGGAACTCATGCACCGAATAGACGCGACCTTCGGCGTCCCGCGCATGAAATTGTCCGACAAGTACTGCTGCCATTGCTTAGAACCTCTGGAAATAGATCACTCGATTTGCGGTTCTGTAGACCTTGCCCAAGCGTGGTAAGTTTTCCTACATGAAAAAAATAGTCGAACCGGCCGGTTTTCGTCGCTCCACTGGTCCAATTGTCACGCCGATCATCTATAACTACAGGCTCCTTTGAGCCGACAGTCGAGAAGCCTCTCATGAGTAACGTGTATACAGTGGCCGTTTTGGTGGGCAGCCTGCGCAAGGCCTCGATCAACCGCAAGATAGCGCTGGCACTGGCTGACCTGGCACCCGCCAACCTCAAGCTGACAATCATCGAGATCGGCGAATTGCCACTTTATAACGAAGACATCGACGTCACGCCGCCGGCAGCCTACACCACATTTCGCCAACAGGTGGGCGCGGCCGATGCCTTGTTGTTCGTCACGCCTGAATACAACCGTTCAGTGCCGGCACCGCTGAAGAATGCCATCGACGTGGGGTCGCGTCCGTACGGCCGGAGTTGCCTGAGCGGCAAGCCGGGCGCAGTGATCAGCGCTTCACCGGGTGCCATGGGCGGGTTCGGTGCCAATCATCATCTGCGCCAGTCGCTGGTGTTCCTTGACGTGCCCTGCATGCAGCAACCGGAAGCCTATTTGAGCGGCGCCGGGACGGCGTTTGACGAGGCGGGCAACCTGTCGGATTCGGTGCGGCCGTTCCTGCAGAAATTCATCGACGCCTATGGCAAGTGGGTCGAGCAGCATAAGAAGGCTTGATACCCCGAGATTCCAGGTAAACCCTGTGGCGAGGGAGCTTGCTCCCGCTGGACCGGTCCGACGCCTCGGGCGAAGCAGGCCCCTTTCGGCGGTCGCTACGCAACCGAGCGGGAGCAAGCTCCCTCGCCACAAATGCATCTGCATCGGCAATTCAATCCGCGCTTTACGGGCTATTCGAATTTTCCATATATTCGCCCCTCGGCAACTTCAGATCATCCTTCGTCATGTCCAATTCCCACAATCGCGTCGACGACTTCAGTTCGAACGCCATGGCTGATTCTCTGCTGACACGTCGCTGCCGATGTCCTCTTTTCAATCCTCCTTCCAAGGCTGTTGTACATGCTGATCGCGTCGTTGATTTTCCTGCTGACCATTACGTTGGTGATCTGGCAGCCCAAGGGGCTCGGGGTTGGCTGGAGCGCGACGTTGGGTGCGCTGTTGGCCTTGTTGAGCGGGGTGGTGCAGGTCAGTGACATTCCCCTGGTCTGGCAGATCATCTGGAACGCCACCGGTACGTTTGTCGCGCTGATCATCATCAGCCTGCTGCTGGACGAGGCCGGGTTCTTCGCCTGGGCGGCCCTGCATGTGGCCCGTTGGGGAAAGGGCAGTGGGCGCAAGCTGTTTGCCTTCATGGTGCTGCTGGGGGCGCTGGTGTCGGCCTTGTTTGCCAATGACGGGGCGGCGCTGATCCTGACGCCCATCGTGATCTCGATGCTGCTGGCGTTGCGTTTCTCCCCGGCGGCGACGCTTGCATTCGTGATGGGGGCTGGTTTCATTGCCGACACCGCGAGCTTGCCACTGGTGGTATCGAACCTGGTGAACATCGTCTCGGCGGATTTCTTCGGCATTGGTTTCAACCGCTATGCGGCGGTCATGGTGCCGGTGAACCTGGTCAGCGTGGCGGCCAGCCTGGCGATCCTGATGTGGGTCTTTCGCCGCGACATCCCGCGGGACTACGACCCCGATCAACTGGACGAGCCGGCGACGGCGATCCACGACAAGGCAACGTTCTACGCCGGTTGGGTGGTGTTGGTGATCCTGCTGCTGGGCTGTTTTGCCCTGGAGCCGCTGGGGATTCCCATCAGTGCGATCTCGGCCGTTTGTGCGGCGTTGCTGCTGGGGGTCGCGGCCTATGGCCACAAGATTTCCACCCGCAAGGCGATGAAGGAAGCGCCCTGGCAGATCGTGATCTTCTCCCTCGGCATGTACCTGGTGGTCTATGGCTTGCGCAACGCCGGGCTGACCGGTTACCTGGCCCAGTGGCTCGATGGATTCGCCGAATATGGCGTGTGGGGCGCGGCGATGGGCACCGGCGTGCTGACGGCGTTGCTGTCGTCGGTCATGAACAATTTGCCGACAGTGCTGGTCGGAGCCTTGTCCATCGATGCCAGCCAGGCCACAGGGGTGGTGAAGGAGGCGATGATCTACGCCAACGTCATCGGCAGCGACCTGGGCCCGAAAATCACCCCGATCGGCAGCCTGGCGACGTTGCTGTGGCTGCATGTGCTGGCGCGCAAGAACATCCAGATCGGCTGGGGGTATTACTTCAAGGTCGGGATCGTGCTGACGGTGCCGGTGTTGCTGGTGACGTTGGCGGCTTTGGCTGTGCGGTTATCCATCTAGACCGCGTTGGCCTCAATCGCGAGCAAGCTCGCTCCCACAGGGGGCAGGCGTGGATTTTCAGTTCTGCAAGCAACACAAATCCACTGTGGGAGCGAGCTTGCTCGCGATGAGGCCCTGGCAGGCGGCACAAGACTCAGCCACTGCCCGGCACATTCGGCCAAAGATCCGCCACCAGGAACACCCGCTCGGCTTCTTCCCACTCGCCCTCGGCGTTTTCGTTCAGGCGTACCATCAACTGCGCCGGCGCCATGGGGTCCAGGGCCATTCGCCAGGCGTCCAGTTGCGCGGTGCTCCAGGTCTGCTCGGCCGGATAATGCGCCGGGGCCAGCCAGGCGGCGCGGGGCAGGGGTTGCCAGCGGCCTGGTGGACGCTGGGCGATGAAGCCGGGCCAGTCCCGCTGGTGCAGCCAACGGCCACGCAAGTGCCTGGGGTGGGCGCCGCTCGGCGGTTCGGCCTCGCCCGGCCAGGGATAGAGCAAGTAGCCGCCGAGCCACAGGTGCGAGCGAAACGATTCGATCCCCAGCGTCGCCAGGGCCTTGCGACTTTCCGGGCGGGCCGAGATTGGCAGTTGGTGTTCGCGCAGATGCGCCAGCTTGCGGTCCAGTCGGTCATGGCAGCCGGGGCCTAGCCATTGCGCGCTGTCGAGTCCGTTGCCCTGTTGCGGACCGAGGTACAGCTTGATCGCCAGTTCCAAGTGATGCACGCCTTCGCCATCGCGCAGCAACAGGTCCAGCTCCCCTAGCGTATGGCCTTCACGCCGGATCGGCAGGTTCGCGGCGATCAATTCGATGCCCGGGGCGTGTTGCGCGGCAAACTGCCACAGCCTTTCGTAATACAGGCCCAGGCGTCGCGTCCGCCCTTGGGACAGGCAATGCAGCAAGGGGTAGCTGTCACGGTCCAGTTGCCGCAACCAGTGTTCGAGTCTTCCAGGCTCCTGCACCCAGTCGCTGCCGGCCAGCGGATGGCGCTGGGGCCAGGGCGTGTCGATGAGCATCGGCGGGGCGATGATCGCCCACGCGAGGTCACGCACTTCGGGATGGCGCAGGCGACGGGGCAGGTCCAGCAATTCAGGGAACAGGATCATCTTGCGAGCATAGCCGTTGCGCTGAAGGCTTAAAGGATTTTGTCTACGGCGCGCTTTCGCCCATAATCGTGTTTTCGCCCGCCGCAGACCTTCGCAGGAGCCTCATGGAGCAATTTCGTAATATCGGCATCATCGGTCGCCTGGGCAGTTCGCAGGTGTTGGACACCGTTCGCCGGCTCAAGCGTTTCCTCCTGGAGCGGCACCTGCACGTGATCCTCGAAGATACCATCGCCGAAGTCCTGCCGGGCCATGGCCTGCAGACCTCGTCGCGCAAGATGCTCGGCGAGGTGTGTGACATGGTGATCGTGGTGGGCGGCGACGGCAGCCTGCTGGGCGCCGCCCGGGCCCTGGCGCGGCACAATATCCCGGTGCTGGGGATCAACCGCGGCAGCCTGGGGTTCCTCACCGATATCCGCCCTGACGAGTTGGAGATCAAGGTCGCCGAGGTGCTGGACGGCCACTACCTGGTGGAAAACCGCTTCCTGCTGCAAGCCGAAGTCCGTCGTCACGCCGAGGCCATCGGCCAGGGCGACGCCCTCAACGACGTGGTGCTGCACCCCGGCAAGTCCACGCGGATGATCGAATTCGAGCTGTACATCGACGGCCAGTTCGTCTGCAGCCAGAAGGCCGACGGCCTGATCGTCGCCACCCCCACCGGTTCCACCGCCTATGCGCTGTCGGCCGGCGGGCCGATCATGCACCCCAAGCTCGACGCTATTGTGATTGTGCCCATGTACCCCCATACCTTGTCTGGGCGACCCATCGTGGTCGATGGCAACAGTGAGCTGAAAATCGTCGTGTCCAAGGATATGCAGATCTACCCACAAGTGTCCTGTGACGGCCAGAACCATTTCACCTGCGCGCCGGGTGACACCATCACCGTCAGCAAAAAAGCGCAGAAGCTGCGCCTGATCCACCCGCTGGATCACAATTACTACGAAGTCTGCCGGACCAAGCTCGGCTGGGGCAGTCGGTTGGGGGGTGGAGGCGACTGATGCTCGATCCTGCGCGCAGTTACGATTTGATCGGCGACGTGCACGGATGCGCCCTGACCCTGGAACACCTGCTGGACCGACTCGGTTACCACAAGCAGGGCGGGGTCTGGCGGCATCCGTCGCGCATGGCCGTGTTCCTGGGGGACATCATCGACCGTGGCCCGCGGATTCGCGAGGCGCTGCACATCGTCCACGACATGGTCATGGCCGGCCAGGCGCTGTGCATCATGGGCAACCACGAGTTCAACGCCCTGGGCTGGAGCACACCGGCATTGCCGGGCAGCGGCCAGCGCTACGTGCGCGAACACACGCCGCGCCATGCCCGCCTGCTCAACGAGACCCTGACCCAGTTCGAGCAGCATCCCGGCGACTGGCATGACTTTCTCAAATGGTTCTATGAGCTGCCGTTGTTTGTCGACGCCGGCCGTTTCCGGGTGGTGCATGCCTGTTGGGATGCGGGCCTGATCGAACCGCTGCGGGGATTGTTCCCGGACGGTTGCATCGACGAGCATTTTCTCCAGGCCTCGGCCGAGTCGGGCAGTTTCGCCTGCACGGTGTTCGATCGCTTGCTGCGCGGCACGGACATGCGCCTGCCCCACGGCCTGACGCTGACCGGTGGCGATGGCCTGACCCGTTCGTTTTTCCGTACCAAGTTCTGGGAAGACAACCCGCAGACCTACGGCGACATCGTGTTCCAGCCCGACGCCTTGCCGGAGCCGGTCGCCCGCACGCCGCTGTCGCCGGACGAAAAAAACAACCTGCTGCGTTATGGCGTCGATGAGCCGCTGCTGTTCGTCGGCCACTATTGGCGCAGCGGCAAACCCGCGCCAATCCGCCCGAACCTGGCTTGCCTGGACTACAGTGCGGTGCTCTACGGCAAGCTGGTCGCTTATCGCCTCGACCAGGAAACCCGCCTGGACCCGCACAAGTTCGTCTGGGTCGATGTCGAACGGCCGGAGGTGGTGCAATGAGTGCTGTCGCGGTTTTGCGCCTGCCCCTGGCAGTCGACCTGAGCGGCTTCGTCAAGCTGCTGCAACGCATGCAGGTGCCCCATCGCGTCAGCGAAGAGGCGGGCGAGCAGGTGCTCTGGGTGCCGGACGAGATCAGTGAGGACGTGCGTTCGTTGTACGCGCGTTTTCCTGCTGGCGATCCCGATCAGCAACTGGAACTGCCGGACACCGCCAGCACGTCCCGGCGCGCGGGGTTCGTCCAGCAACTGGTTCGCAGCCCAGTGACGGCCGTGGTGCTGTTGCTGAGCCTGATCGTCAGCGCGGTTACCCTGCTGGGAGATAATCTAGAGACCCTGCGCTGGCTGACCTTCCTCGAGTTCCGCGTCGTTGGCGACTACATCCAGTTCACGCCATTGGCCGACAGCCTGGCGGCGGGGCAGTGGTGGCGCCTGGTGACGCCGATGCTGATCCACTTCGGTTTCCTGCACATCGCCATGAACGGCATGTGGTATTGGGAGCTGGGGCGGCGGATCGAAGCGCGCCAGGGTGGCATCAACTTATTGGGGCTGACATTGCTGTTCAGCCTTGTCTCCAATTTCGCCCAGTACTTTTTCAGCGGTGCGACGCTGTTCGGCGGGTTGTCCGGGGTGTTGTACGGCCTGCTGGGCCATTGCTGGATCTACCAACTGCTCGCACCGAACCCGGCCTATCACTTGCCCCGCGGGGTGCTGGTGATGATGCTGGTGTGGTTGCTGCTGTGCCTGTCCGGGCTGGTTTCGCTGATCGGTTTTGGTGAGATCGCCAACGCGGCCCACGTCGGCGGGCTGCTCGTCGGCTGCTTCACTGGGTTATTGGGCGGGCTGTTCGCTCGCCGTAAAATGGCCCTTTGACCGGCGCCTGTGTCTTTTGAGAATGCGCGATTGCGCGGAGAACCCATGTCTTCCTTCAACGAAATGATCCAGAACATCACCCCCGATATCTACCGCAGCCTGAAGCTTGCCGTGGAAATCGGTAAATGGGCCGATGGCAACAAGCTCACCGCCGAGCAGCGCGAACTGTCCTTGCAGGCGATGATCGCCTGGGAAATCCAGAACCTGCCCGAAGAAGAGCGCACCGGCTACATGGGCCCGCAGGAGTGCCAGTCGAAAGCCACTGAAGTGCCGAATATCCTGTTCAAGTCGGACGCCATCCATTGATCGAGATTGGCCGCGGTGCAATCAGCAAGATGTCGGCACGCCTGGACGGGCCGACCGTTCAATACGCCTTTCGCCTGGGCGAGGTTGAGGTGCCGGTCAATCCGTTGATCGGCAGCACGATCCGCCTGGAATACCTCGGTGCGATCCACTGCACCCATTGCGGGCGCCGGACCAAGACCAGCTTCAGCCAGGGTTATTGCTATCCGTGCATGACCAAGCTGGCCCAGTGCGACCTGTGCATCATGAGCCCCGAGCGTTGCCATTTCGACGCCGGCACGTGCCGTGATCCGGCCTGGGGCGAGCAGTTCTGCATGACCGATCATGTGGTCTACCTGGCCAACTCCTCGGGCGTGAAAGTCGGCATCACCCGTGCCACGCAGTTGCCGACCCGCTGGCTCGACCAGGGCGCGAGCCAGGCGCTGCCGATCCTGCGGGTCGCCACCCGCCAGCAGTCGGGCTTCGTCGAAGACCTGTTTCGCAGCCAGGTGGCGGACAAGACCAACTGGCGCGCCTTGCTCAAGGGCGACGCGGCGGCGGTGGATTTGCCCGCGATCCGCGACGCGCTGTTCGACAGCTGCGCCCAGGGATTGCAGGGCTTGCAGGAACGATTCGGCCTGCAAGCGATCCAGACCATAGCGGACGTCGAACCCATCGAGATCCGTTATCCGGTGAAGCAATACCCGACCAAGATCGTCAGCTTCAACCTGGACAAGAACCCGATCGCCGAGGGCACGCTGCTGGGGATCAAGGGCCAGTACCTGATTTTCGACACCGGCGTGATCAACATTCGTAAATACACGGCCTACCAGCTCGCCGTGCATCAGTAGAAGGATTCGACCCATGCGCACCGAACAACCGAAGATGATTTACCTCAAGGATTATCAGGCCCCCGAGTACCTGATCGATGAAACACACCTGACCTTCGAGTTGTTCGAGGACCACAGCCTGGTCCATGCGCAACTGGTGATGCGCCGCAACCCCGAGCGCGGCGCCGGGCTGCCGCCGCTGGTGCTCGATGGCCAGCACCTGGAACTGGTCTCGCTCAAGCTCGACGATGCCGACCTGGGGCAGGGCGATTATCAGCTGGACGACAGCCACCTGACGTTGCAGCCCAAGACCCAGGCCTTTACGCTCGACACCACCGTGCGGATCCACCCGGAAACCAACACCGCCCTGGAAGGCCTGTACAAGTCCGGCAGCATGTTCTGCACCCAGTGCGAGGCCGAAGGGTTCCGCAAGATCACTTATTACCTCGACCGCCCGGACGTGATGAGCAAGTTCACCACCACCGTGGTGGCCGAGCAGCACAGCTATCCGGTGCTGCTGTCCAACGGCAACCCGATTGCCAGCGGCCCTGGCGAAGACGGCCGGCACTGGGCGACCTGGGAAGACCCGTTCAAGAAGCCGGCCTACCTGTTTGCCCTGGTGGCCGGTGACCTGTGGTGCGTCGAAGACACTTTCACCACCCTGAGCGAGCGCACCGTGGCGCTGCGCATCTACGTCGAGCCGGAAAACATCGACAAGTGCCAGCACGCCATGACCAGCCTGAAGAAGTCGATGCGCTGGGACGAAGAGGTGTACGGGCGCGAGTACGACCTGGACATCTTCATGATCGTCGCGGTCAACGATTTCAACATGGGCGCCATGGAGAACAAGGGCCTCAACATCTTCAACTCCAGCGCCGTGCTGGCCCGCGCCGAAACCGCCACCGATGCCGCCCACCAGCGGGTCGAAGCGATCGTTGCCCACGAGTATTTCCACAACTGGTCGGGTAACCGCGTGACCTGCCGCGACTGGTTCCAACTGTCGCTCAAGGAAGGCTTCACGGTGTTCCGCGACGCCGGGTTCTCGGCGGACATGAACTCCGCCACCGTCAAGCGTATCCAGGACGTGGCGTACCTGCGCACCCACCAGTTCGCCGAAGACGCCGGCCCCATGGCCCACCCGGTGCGTCCGGACAACTTTATCGAGATTTCCAACTTCTATACCCTGACGGTGTACGAGAAGGGCTCGGAAGTGGTCGGCATGATCCACACCCTGCTGGGGCCTGAGGGCTTTCGCAAGGGCAGCGACCTGTACTTCGAACGCCACGACGGCCAGGCTGTGACCTGTGACGATTTCATCAAGGCCATGGAAGATGCCAATGGCGTCGACCTGACCCAGTTCAAGCGCTGGTACAGCCAGGCCGGCACACCACGGCTGGCGGTGAGCGAGTCCTACGACGCCGCCGCCAAGACTTACAGCCTGACCTTCCGCCAGAGCTGCCCGCCGACCCCGGACAAGATGGAAAAACTGCCGTTCGTGATTCCCGTGGAGCTTGGGCTGCTGGACAGCCAGGGCGCCGAGATCCCGTTGCGCCTGGCCGGTGAAGCGGCGGCAGACGGTACGTCCCGGGTAATCTCGGTGACCGAGGCCGAGCAGACCTTCACCTTCGTCGATATCCCTGAACAACCGCTGCCTTCGTTGCTGCGTGGGTTCTCGGCGCCGGTGAAACTGAGCTTCCCGTACAACCGCGACCAGTTGATGTTCCTGATGCAACACGACAGCGATGGCTTCAACCGGTGGGACGCCGGCCAGCAGTTGTCGGTGCAGGTGTTGCAGGAACTGATCGCCCAGCATCAGCAGGGCGCCAGCCTGACGCTGGATCCGCGCCTGGTCAGTGCGCTGCGCAGCGTACTGTCGGACGAATCCCTGGACCAGGCCATGGTCGCGGAAATGCTCTCGCTGCCAAGCGAAGCCTACCTGACGGAAATCAGCGAAGTGGCCGACGTCGAGGCGATCCACGTCGCCCGTGAGTTCGCCCGCCAGCAGTTGGCCGAGAACCTGTTCGAAGGCCTGTGGCTGCGTTATGAAGCCAATCGCGACCTGTCGAAACGCACGCCATACGTGGCCGAGGCCGAGCATTTCGCCCGCCGCGCGCTGCAAAATATTGCGTTGTCGTATCTGATGCTGACCGACAAGCCTGAGGTGCTGAGCGCGACCCTGGATCAATTCGACACCGCCGACAACATGACCGAGCGCCTGACCGCGCTGGCGGTGCTGGTCAACTCGCCATTCGAGGCCGAGAAGGCCAAGGCACTGGACGTGTTCGCGGAAAACTTCAAGGGCAACCCGCTGGTCATGGACCAGTGGTTCAGCGTCCAGGCCGGCAGCCCATTGCCGGGTGGACTGGCACGGGTCAAGGCGCTCATGGAGCACCCGGCGTTCAACATCAAGAACCCGAACAAGGTGCGGGCCCTGATCGGTGCGTTTGCCGGGCAGAACCTGATCAACTTCCACGCCGCTGACGGCTCCGGTTATCGCTTCCTGGCGGACCTGGTCATCCAGCTCAATGGCTTCAACCCGCAGATCGCCTCGCGACAACTGGCCCCGTTGACCCGCTGGCGCAAATACGACAGCGCCCGCCAGGCCCTGATGAAAGCCGAACTGGAACGCATCCTCGCGTCCGGCGGGCTGTCGGCCGATGTGTTCGAGGTGGTGAGCAAGAGCTTGGCGTAAACAGGCCTGGCGCTGCCTTTTGTGGCGAGGGAGCTTGCTCCCGCTGGCCTGCGAAGCAGGCCCGATCTTGATTCATTTCGCCAGAGAAGGCGTGCGAACCAAGATCAGGGAGTCCTTCGGCCTCCAGCGGGAGCAAGCTCCCTCGCCACATTCATCACCCTCACGAATATCTTCTGATTCACCCTTGATCGATATCTCCCCGGTTAACAAAAGATAACGCGGCGTCGATTGTCAGACCTTTCGAAAGCCCGATAGGATAACGCCAGCTTCCGAAGTGGCTCTAGATTGCAGGTTTCAGGACTATGCTCCAGGAACGGCAACGTACCAAGCCATAACAATAATAATGGGGGAAAGGTCTATGAATGAGCCTGTCATGGCTGTGGGCCGCTGCCGGCCGCCGCTGCTGCGCAGAGTCGCGCTGCTGGCTTCGGCGCTGTCGCTGCTGGGCTCTGCGGTGTTGTCGGCACCGGTGATGGCCGTTGCGGCGTCGACGTCCGATGTCATCTATTCCGTCGAATCGACCAAGGCCAGCAAAACCCTGAT
This sequence comes from Pseudomonas sp. Z1-12, assembly GCF_051132015.1. Taxonomy (NCBI): domain Bacteria; kingdom Pseudomonadati; phylum Pseudomonadota; class Gammaproteobacteria; order Pseudomonadales; family Pseudomonadaceae; genus Pseudomonas; species Pseudomonas sp. Z1-12. The sequence goes on along the minus strand of NZ_CP071647.1, from coordinate 3,651,748 downwards.
GCTCGATGTGGTCCATGCCGGGCAGCGCCTGGTGGCGGTCGGTGATCGAGGGCACATCGTCTATTCCGATGACCAGGGCTCGTCCTGGACCCAGGCCAAGGTGCCGACCCGCCAACTGCTCACCGCAGTCTTTTTCGTGGACGACAAGCACGGCTGGGCGGTGGGGCACGACGCGCAGATCCTCGCCAGCGATGACGGCGGCAGCACCTGGACCAAGCAATTCGAAGACCTCACCCGTGAAGCGCCGCTGTTGGATGTCTGGTTCAAGGACGCCGGCAATGGTTTTGCCGTGGGTGCGTATGGCGCGTTGTACGAGACCACTGACGGCGGCAAGCACTGGGAAGACGCCAGCGACCTCCTCGAAAACGAAGACCAGTTCCACCTCAATGCCATCGCGGCCGTGAAAGACGCCGGGCTGTTCATTGTCGGCGAGGCCGGCAGCATGTTCCGTTCCGCCGACTGGGGCCAAACCTGGGAAAAGGTCGAAGGCCCGTACGAAGGCTCGCTGTTCGGTGTCATCGGCACCGCCCAGCCTTCGACGCTGCTGGCCTACGGTTTGCGCGGCAACCTGTACCGTTCCACCGATTTTGGCGGCACCTGGGAGCAAGTCGAGCTCAAGGCCTCCCGTGGAACGCTGGAGTTCGGCCTGTCCGGCGCCACGTTGCTGACGGACGGTTCCATCGTGATTGTCGGCAACGGCGGCAGCGTGGTGCGCAGCACCGACGACGGCGAGACCTTCAGCGTGTTCAACCGTCCGGACCGAATCTCCGTGGCGGCCGTCACGGCGGCGGGCAATGGCAACCTGATCCTGGCAGGGCAAGGCGGCGTGCGCGCCACCACGTCCACTGGCGCTGAACTGAGCAAATGAGTCAGGCCTGCGAGACGGGCATAAAAACAAGAAGGCGGACCCCATGAGCAGTCATCACCAAGACAAGGCGACGTTCCTCGAACGCCTGATTTTCAACAACCGCCCGGCAGTGATCGTCATTTGCCTGTTGGTCAGCGTCTTCCTGTTCTGGCAGGCCACGCTGATCCGGCCCTCCACCAGCTTCGAAAAAATGATTCCCCTCGAGCATCCTTTTATCGAGAAGATGCTTGAGCACCGCAACGACCTGGCGAACCTGGGCAACACGGTGCGCATTTCCGTGGAAGCCACCAACGGCGATATTTTCTCCAAGGACTACATGGAGACCCTGCGCCAGATCCATGACGAGGTGTTCTACATCTCCGGTGTGGACCGTTCCGGGCTCAAGTCGTTGTGGAGCCCCAGTGTGCGTTGGACCGAAGTGACGGAGGAGGGCTTCGCCGGTGGCGAGGTGATCCCCCAGAGCTATAACGGCTCGGCCGACAGCCTCGACCTGCTGCGCAACAACGTGCTCAAGTCCGGCCAGGTCGGGCGCCTGGTGGCCAACGATTTCAAATCGAGCATCATCGACATCCCGTTGCTGGAGTCCTACCCCGACCCGCAGGACCAGGGCAAGCTGCTTGCCCTCGACTATCGCAAGTTCTCCCATGAGCTTGAAGACAAGATTCGCAACAAGTTCGAAGCCCAGAACCCGAATGTGCAGATCCATATCGTTGGCTTTGCCAAGAAAGTGGGTGACCTGATCGACGGCCTGGTCATGGTGGTGCTGTTCTTCGGCGTGGCCTTCGTCATCACTTTGATCCTGCTGTACTGGTTCACCAACTGCATGCGCAGCACCGTTGCGGTGTTGAGCACTACCCTGGTGGCGGTGGTCTGGCAACTGGGGCTGATGCATGCGGCCGGTTTTGGCCTGGATCCCTACTCGATGCTGGTGCCGTTCCTGATCTTCGCCATCGGCATTTCCCATGGCGTGCAGAAGATCAACGGCATCGCCTTGCAGTCCAGCGAGGCGGACAATGCCCTGACGGCGGCGCGGCGTACCTTCCGCCAGTTGTTCCTGCCGGGGATGATCGCGATCCTGGCGGACGCCGTGGGCTTCATCACCTTGCTGATCATCGACATCGGCGTGATCCGTGAACTGGCCATCGGCGCCTCCATCGGCGTGGCGGTCATCGTGTTCACCAACCTGATCCTGCTGCCGGTGGCGATCTCCTACGTCGGCATCAGCAAGCGGGCGGTCGAGCGCAGCAAGAAAGACGCGACCCGTGAACACCCGTTCTGGCGCCTGCTGTCGAGCTTCGCCAGCGCCAAGGTCGCGCCGGTGTCCATTGCCCTGGCGGTGATCGCCTTTGGCGGCGGCCTCTGGTACAGCCAGAACCTGAAGATCGGCGACCTGGACCAGGGCGCGCCGGAGCTGCGTCCGGACTCGCGCTACAACCAGGACAACAACTTCATCATCAGTAATTACTCCACCAGCTCCGATGTGCTGGTGGTGATGGTCAAGACCAAGGCCGAAGGCTGCTCGCGCTATGAGGCCATGGCCCCGATCGACGAGCTGATGTGGAAGATGCAGAACACCGAGGGCGTGCAGTCGGCGATTTCCCTGGTGACCGTGTCCAAGCAAATGATCAAGGGCATGAACGAGGGCAACCTGAAATGGGAGACCTTGTCGCGCAACCCTGACGTGCTGAACAACTCCATCGCCCGGGCCGATGGCCTGTACAACAACAGCTGTTCCCTGGCGCCGGTGCTGGTGTTCCTCAACGATCACAAGGCCGAGACCCTGGACCGCGCGGTGAAGGCGGTGCAGGATTTTGCCAAGGACAACAACCGCGATGGCCTGGAGTTCATCCTCGCCGCCGGTAACGCCGGCATCGAGGCGGCCACCAACGAGGTGATCAAGGAATCGGAACTGACCATCCTGATCCTGGTGTACATCTGCGTGGCGACCATGTGCATGATCACCTTCCGTTCCTGGGCGGCGACGCTGTGCATCGTGCTGCCGCTGGTGCTGACCTCGGTGCTGGGCAACGCCCTGATGGCCTTCATGGGCATTGGCGTGAAGGTCGCGACCTTGCCCGTCGTGGCGCTTGGGGTGGGGATTGGCGTGGACTACGGCATCTACATCTACAGCCGCCTGGAAAGTTTCCTGCGCGCCGGCTTGCCGTTGCAGGAGGCTTACTACCAGACGCTGAAATCCACCGGTAAAGCCGTGCTGTTCACCGGCCTGTGCCTGGCGATTGGCGTGTGCACCTGGATCTTCTCGGCGATCAAGTTCCAGGCCGACATGGGCTTGATGCTGACGTTCATGTTGCTGTGGAACATGTTTGGTGCGCTGTGGCTGCTGCCGGCGCTGGCGCGGTTCCTGATCAAGCCTGAGAAGCTGGCGGGGCAGAAGGGCAACTCACTGTTTGCCCATTGATCGATGGCAGAACCTTCAGCCCAGCCCAGGTGGCGAACTGATGTGGGAGCGAGCTTGCTCGCGATAGCGGTGTGACAGTCAATGAAGGTGTTGAATGTCCATCCGCCATCGCGAGCAAGCTCGCTCCCACAGGTTTCCATGGACCTCGATCACGGCGCCAACGGTAGAAACCTGCTTTGGGCCAGTGATCGGCCGATCTGTCCACGGTGCACATCGATCACCGCATAGGGGTTGTTAGCCTTGGCGAGCAGTGAGTGATAGTGCTCTCGACGCTGCGCCTTGGTCTTGAGGTGGGCGACGGTATAGTCGGCTTTCGGTGCATCCATCGCTTCATAATGAAAGTGCGCATACCAAAGTGGGAAACCATCACGGTCGTTGACGGCGTATTCCTGAAGGAAATCCTTCCGGGCGCCTGCCAAGGTCTTGCGTTCGCCGAGTCGTGCAACTTGTATCAGGTCTTTTTCGAACAGGTAGCGCAGGTTGCCATCGGTGGGCGGCAAACTCAGGCTCAACTCGGTGCGCAGGGTGCTGCCCCTGTTGGTCAGCCGGGTAATCGCATCCTTCAATTGGATGCTCAGCGCCCCCTCTTCCGGGGTGCGTGGCGTTTGTGAGCTTGCGATGGCGTTGTCGAGTTCGTCGGACAGGACGCGGAATCGGCTCGCTTCATTGTTCAGGATCTCCTCGATTTCCTGAGGATAACGGCAGCGCGTTTTGTAATCTTCGGCGCGGCGCAACCGCTGCTCCAGCTGACCGAGCAGTTTGCGCGCATCGCGGCTTATCGTTTCGACACGCCGCGTTCTGGGTGCTGGGGCGGGTACTGGCGCAGCGGCAGGCTCCGGTTTACGCACATCGACCGGGTCCCACACATCCTCGTGGAGCGAATAGGTGGCGACGACCTCATCATTGATATCCGAGCGCAGTTCGACGACATCTATCGGCAGGCTGGTGCCGGCCGGCTTGAAGTCGCCGATCAAAACCCCATTGTTGCGGGTCTTGATCACTTTTTTCCGCGGGCGTCCCTCGGCCGCGTTGGGACGTTTCGGTGGCTGCTTGACGCGCTCCGGTTCCGGCTCGGGCTTGACTTGGATGGCCAGTTTGCTGGAGGCATCCTGATACAGGCTTTCGACCAGCGCGGTAAGTCGGCTGAAGTAGGGTGGGTTTATATCGTCGGGATAGAGGGTTCTCATGCCCTGCAGATGGTCCAGGGCCCTGGCGTACTGCTCGCTCAGGCTTTCCAGCACTTCCAGTTCGTCGGATGGCGTCAGTTCGTAAGTATGCAGTTCGGAGTGCGTGCGTACCTGTTTTCCAAGCGGCTCGAAAATTCGATACATGTATTCGGCCAGGCCGCCGGAGCGCCTGAGAGATAATAAGTTGAGCGTACTCATTTGCAGGGATTTGGCGGTGATCGAGTTTATCGTGTCCGAGGGACGATTTTTCGTCAGCCGCCTATATTCCTTGGCGCCTGAGGAGCCCTGATTCAAGAGTTTTTCCAGGTACTCCTCATTGAGCTCCAGCCAACGGATTCGCCGAGTATTGATGTCGAGTGTCGTCTCGAGATAGCGCAAATAGCCTTCTCTGTTCATGATCGCAACATCGGGCATAAAGTTTTCTGAAAAGCGCGGGTTTGCTTCGTTGAACGCTTGATGTTCGGTATGGGTCGCTTCAGAGGCGATGCCAGCGTAGCTGGCCACATCCCCCATCAGTTCACGGACGCGGCTCGCGGGCAAGCTGATGTTCAGCTCGTCGCGTTCGGGCATGCTATCGAGCAGTTGGCGGCGAATGTCGATCTGCTGCTCTATCAGTGTGTAGAAGGTTTGACGTACGGGGGCACGCTGCGCTTCGGTGTAGATGCTGCCCTCTTCGAATTTTTTCAGGTCTTGTTCAGCAACTTTCAACGCCGCATATTGGTTGGGTTGTTGGAGCGCGAAGCTGGCCAACTCATCGTTCAGTTCCCGCCTTCTCTGGTCCTTGAGTCGCCGCTGCTCGGCGATGCGCTTGGGCGGCATTCCCCCTCTCAGGCGCAGGCCCAAATCCAGGGACCAGTTCCCCCGACCATCCGACTGCAACGCCGGGCCCGTCTTGAGTGGGTCGAGCGGGTCGACAATCGTCGCGCTGCCGTCGTCTTCCGGGCTGATGCGAAACAGCTTGCCGTCTACCAGGGAGTGCCATTTGTTATCGATCACGTACAGGCCGGTAAGAGGACCGAATTGGCTGGGGGTGGGAAGAGGGTCGGGGCGCGATACCTGCATACGTAGCAGTTGCTCCCGTTGGCTCGGCGACAGTTGTTGGCGGGCACTGGCGAAACTGAAATCGAGGGTTCGGTCGAGGACGCCGGAATGCGCGTCGGGCAGGGTAACGGATCCTTCCAGGGTCTTCGGCTGGGGCGGCGCGGGCCATTGTTCGGCGATGACGCGCGGAGCGGGAGGTTCGATGGCCTGTTCCATGAGCGATTCGGCGATGGGCACACGGGGCGGTACGGGGCTGGCGTGTAGCTGGCTCGCCAGCATGGCGAGGTTGACCAGGAAATCGACGGCGGCAAGTTCCCGTGTCGCAGGGTCTTCGCTCATCAGGGCGGGAATGTCACGACTGGCGCTCGCCATCAAGCTCCATAACCAGACAGTGGCCATGGCCGGACCGCGCAGCAAGGGAAACAGCAGCGCGTTGAACAACAGGCTGCCGCCTTCGAGCAGCACCGCCCACCGGCTCTCGCTGTTGGACACGGAGTTGCGGTCGGCCTGGGTGACCAAGGCTTGGGCATTGCAGCCATACAAGTACTGCAATAGCTCGCCTTGACCCAGGTATTGCAGTAATTCGTCACTCGCGCCGTCGACGGCAAGCGTGGCCGGGGCGGGCTTTTCAGGGGCCGTGAATTCGTCGCCCTGGAGAAAGCGCACGATGTGCGGCTCCAAAAAACCACCGTTGGCGTACACCGGGCGTGCTGCGTCGGGCATCCAGGTCAGGACGCTGGTTTGCAGGTCGCCCGCGGTGGCGATGGCCTGTAGCAACGCCTCGCGCGTGGGAAACTCCAACAGCGAGGGGGCATACAGCGGGCGATACAACAGGTGTGGGCCGGTCTTGGCATCTTGTGCATCGACGATGAACATGTTGCTCACAATGTCGGGCCGGGCCTGGGGCTTGTGCAGGAAAGCCAGGTGTCGCATGACGACGGGTTGGCCACCTACATTTCGACCCTCGGCGTCGGCTTGGAAAACCGCCTCGATGAAGCGCAGCCCTTGGCGAGTCACTCCGTCCTTGCGCGTGAGCATCTGTTGCAGCGCTTCGAGCGGCAACTGCGCCGGGACCTGGTCGGCGAACATTCGCTGATGCTCCCGAGCTTGGGATGAGTCGCCCAGCAATTCTTGTTGCAGGTAGCGAGGATAGGCCGTGCCGATGTCGACTTGCTCGATCAGCCCGTTCTTTCGGGTAATGAAATCCGCTGTCAGCCAGGCTGGCAATGGCAGGCCTTGCCGATGAGTCAGTTTGAAATGACCGCTGGGGCGCGCGACAAGGTTGTCGATGGCCAGGCGAGTCAGGCTCATCGTTCTCTGTTCGCTGATGCCGGCGGTGCCTGGATATCCTGCGGAAACCGTGAAGATCAGCTGGACATCGTCGGGTTGGTACTGGCTGCTGTCGACTTTATCCGGGCTGCTTTCATTGGCTTTGTTCATTTGCCTGAGCAGTGCATCGGCTGTAAAGGCCTTGATGTCGCTGAGCTGGGCTCGGCCTCGACACCCAGTGCCGGCCTGGGCCAGGCTGTATCGCTGGAATCGGCCGCGATCGGCCAGGGATGCGCTTTTCAACCAGTCGGGCAATAGCGGCGCGAGTCGGGTCGATGTGTCAGCTGTCACTCGCGGAGCATCGCGCAGGTATCGCGCCGGGTCGCTCAAATCGTTGTACAGCGCGTTGAGATTCGCCAGGCCGATTCGCGACGGCAGTTTCACGGTCTTCAACTCGGTCAGTTGCTGCTCCAGGATCAGTGCGGCTTGGGTGTCGAAGGCGTGGCCGCCGAGTTCGTAGCGTTGGCAAGTGATCGTCTCGACCACATAGCGATTGGCGATGCGTTCGCGCCAGTGGCGATTGAACGCGTCCAGCGATTCGAAAGCTCGGATCGCGGCGCCCGGACTGCACAGCAAGAGTGTGAGCCCGTATTCGGTGTAATGCTCCAGGAGAAGATCGCTGCTGGGCAGCACTGAAGTGGAAGCGCCTTTGGTCAGTATGCTGTTCAGGCCGTAGGCGTAGACTGCGGAGGCATTGTGCTTGAAACGTTGCGCGCGCTCCGGCCAGCGCACGATCTGCTCCAGCGCCTCGCAGGCAGGCACCGTCAGGCCCGGCTGTTGCAGCCGGCGGATATGCAACGTGGTTCTGAGCGTATCGCTTAGCCACTGCCAACGGCTGGTGCGGTCAGTTGCCTGGGGAAGGGAGGCGGTGTCGGCATCGCCATTCCAATAGCGGGCAAGTGCGTCTTCGAGCCCGAGCGGTACGGTCCAGGGAAGCGCGCGCGCCGCTTTCTCCACCACTTTCGTGTCCAGCCACGAGAGGCGACGGGGGACAGCGTCGGACAGATAACAGTCGAGTTCACCCTGTGAACTGAAATCCAACGGCGTGCCGAGGGCCAGGTAATCGAGCACCAGAGGCATGAAGGGCTGATAGTTCCAGCCTTGGGCGGCCTCATTCGGTGTTGCCAGTTGGACCTTGCCGAGGTCGATGGCCAGCGCGGGGTACGTTTCCCTGAGGGCTTGCTCGAGCATCTGCTGGGCAACCTGTTCGAAGGTCGGGCGGCCGGCGAAGATCGTGCTGATGGTTTGTGCGGCGGTAGAGGGACTGTCGCCCGAGGATAGCGAGGTCATAGGAATTCCTTTTCTTGAACGCATGGCCGTCGGGATGACGACGAGGGTCAAGTGTCGGGATTCCCTTCCTCTGTGTGCGGTATATAGATACCACCCGCTTGGGGCGGGTTGTGTCAGGCTTGGTCGGGATCGTTGCCCAGCACCACGTTCAAGGCGCTGCGGGCATCGTCCAGTTGCACCAGGGTCGCGTGGCGCGCGCCGAGGGCGTCGCGGTTCTCGATGGCGGTGAGGATCGCCTTGTGTCGTGGCATCGCCAGTTCATGCAGGTTGGGCCGCTGGTTGGAGTGTTTGAGCGCTTCGGCGATGGCCACGGACAACATGTTGCATAGATTGGCGAGCAGGTCGTTGTGAGTGGCGTCGGCGATACGACTGTGGAAGTCCAGGTCCGGTTGCAGCAACGCTTCGGGCGTCGGGGCCGCTTCCATGCGCTGGTAGGCTTCGCTGATGGCGGCGATGTCGTCGTCGGTGGCGAACTGGGCGGCGAGGGCGGCGGCGGCGGGTTCGATGATGCTGCGCACGCTGGTGAGCAGGCCGAAGAATTCATTCTGCGGGCTGCTTTGCATCAACCAGTGCAGCACGTCCGGGTCGAGCATGTGCCATTCCCGACGGGCCTTGACCACCGTGCCCACGCGCGGGCGCGAATACACCAGACCCTTGGCGACCAGTACCCGGGTGGCTTCGCGCAGCACCGGGCGGCTGACTGCATACTCTTCGCACAACAGGGCTTCGGCGGGCAATTTATCGTCCGGCTTGAAGCGCCCGGAGACGATCTGCATGCCCAGTTCCTGGACGATGCGCGCATGCATGCTTTTGCGGTCGGAGGGTTTGCGGTAATCCATGGGACGCGGCGCGATCCTGTGCGAAGGGGGTGTTGCGCATGATAGCAGGCGCGGCGATGGCGGGTCGCTAGTGCGATTTTTGATTTGGATACAGACCCATTGTGGGAGTGAGCTTTTTGTGGGAGCTGAGCTTGCTCGCGATGAGGCACTTCCAGTCAACATCTCTGCTGTCTGTTACACCGCTATCGCGAGCAAGCTCAGCTCCCACAAAAGCTCAGCTCTCACAAAGCTTGCTCCCATAAGGGAGACCTGGGTCAGTGCGAGTGACGCGGCACCTCGGCGCCGCGACAGCCCACCAGGAAGTCGAAGTCGCAGCCCTGGTCCGCTTGCAGCACATGGTCAATGTACAACTGGCGGTAGCCGCCCACCAATAACTGTTGCGGAGGTGCGAGGTCGGCCAGGCGCGCGGCGAGTTCGGCGTCGGGGATGTCCAGGTGAAGGCGGCCGCTGGCGCAATCGAGCTCGATCCAGTCGCCTTCCTTCACGGCGGCCAAAGGCCCGCCGGCTGCGGCTTCCGGCGCCACGTGCAGGACGACGGTGCCGTAGGCGGTGCCGCTCATGCGCGCGTCCGAAATACGCACCATGTCCGTCACGCCCTGGGCCAGCAGCTTGGCCGGCAGGCCCATGTTGCCCACTTCAGCCATGCCCGGATAACCCTTCGGCCCGCAGTTTTTCATCACCAGGATCGAGTCGGCGTCCACATCGAGCTCGGGGTCGTTGATCCGTGCCTTGTACTCGTCGAAGTTTTCGAACACCACCGCGCGGCCGCGATGCTGCATCAGCTCAGGAGTGGCGGCGGAAGGCTTGAGCACCGCGCCCAGTGGCGCCAGGTTACCCCGCAGTACGCAGATACCGCCGTCGGCGCGGATCGGGTTGTCGAGGGTGCGGATGACTTCGTCCTGGCCGTAGATCGGCGCGTCCTTGGTATTGTCGCCGAGGCTCTTGCCGTTGACCGTCAGCGCGTTCGGGTGAGGGATCAGGTTGGCTTCACCCAGGCGACGCAGCACGGCGGGCAAACCGCCGGCGTAATAGAACTCTTCCATCAGGAAACGCCCGGACGGCTGCAGGTCGACGATGGTCGGCATGCCGCGCCCGATGCGGGTCCAATCGTCCAGGTCCAGTTGCACGCCGATGCGTCCGGCAATGGCCTTGAGGTGGATCACCGCGTTGGTCGAGCCGCCGATGGCGGCGTTGACACGAATGGCGTTTTCGAAGGCTTCCTTGGTCAGGATCTTCGACAGCTTCAGGTCTTCACGGACCATTTCCACCGCACGCATGCCGGACATGTGGGCCAGCACATAACGCCGTGCGTCCACGGCCGGAATCGCCGCGTTGTGGGGCAGGGAAGTGCCAAGAGCTTCAGCCATGCAGGCCATGGTCGAGGCCGTGCCCATGGTGTTGCAGGTACCGGCCGAGCGGGACATGCCGCCCTCGGCCGCGAGGAAATCGTCAATGGTGATGGTGCCGGCCTTGACCTGCTCGCTCAATTGCCAGACCACGGTGCCGGAGCCAATGTCCTGGCCCTTGTGCTTGCCGTTGAGCATCGGCCCGCCGGTGACGACGATGGCCGGTACATCACAACTGGCGGCGCCCATCAGCAGCGCTGGGGTGGTCTTGTCGCAACCGGTGAGTAGCACCACGCCGTCGATCGGGTTGCCGCGAATCGCCTCTTCCACGTCCATGCTCGCCAGGTTGCGGGTCAGCATGGCGGTGGGCCGTAGGTTCGATTCGCCGTTGGAGAACACCGGGAACTCCACCGGGAATCCCCCGGCCTCGATCACGCCACGCTTGACGTGCTCGGCGATCTGCCGGAAGTGCGCGTTGCACGGCGTCAGCTCCGACCAGGTGTTGCAGATACCGATGATCGGCTTGCCGTGGAACTGATGGTCGGCGATGCCCTGATTTTTCATCCAGCTGCGGTACATGAAGCCGTTCTTGTCGGCGGTGCCAAACCATTGGGCCGAGCGCAGGGAGGGTTTCTTATCAGACATGATCGATTCTCTTATTGTATGACTATATTGTTCTAGCTGAAGCGTAACATAAGCGCAATTTGTGCGGTTTGGAAGTGTTGTTGGGTAAATAGTATTACTATATAGTCCGATTCAACGGAGGGATTGTCCTAGCGGTCATTCGCGAGAGAAATCCCCCGAGGTTCTATAACAACAACAATCGGAGACCGGTCCCATGAGCCAGGAACTGCGGCTTATTCGTCGCATCACTCTCAAACTGATTCCCTTCCTGATCCTGCTGTACCTGATCGCCTACGTGGACCGCTCTGCGGTGGGCTTTGCCAAGCTGCACATGGGCGCCGACATCGGCATCGGCGACGCCGCCTACGGCCTGGGTGCCGGGCTGTTTTTCATCGGTTATTTCCTGCTGGAAATCCCCAGCAACCTGATGCTGGAGCGCTTCGGTGCCCGGCGCTGGTTCGCCCGGATCATGATTACCTGGGGCGCCATCACCATTGGCATGGCGTTCGTGCAAGGCCCCCATAGTTTCTATGTGATGCGCTTTTTGTTGGGCGCGGCCGAAGCCGGGTTCTTCCCTGGCGTGCTGTACTACATCACTCAATGGTTCCCGGTACGCCATCGCGGCAAGATCCTGGGGCTGTTCATTCTCTCCCAACCCATCGCGATGATGATCACCGGCCCGGTGTCCGGCGGCTTGCTGGGCATGGACGGCATCCTTGGCCTCCATGGCTGGCAATGGCTGTTCATTGTCATCGGCCTGCCGGCAGTGCTGTTGACCTGGCCGGTGCTGCGCTACCTGCCGGATGGCCCGCAACAAGTGAAATGGATGGACCAGGCCGAGAAGGACTGGCTGACCGGTGAGCTGAAAAAAGACCTGGAGGAATACGGCCAGACCCGTCACGGCAATCCGCTGCATGCCCTCAAGGACAAGCGTGTGTTGCTGCTGGCGCTGTTCTACCTGCCAGTGACCTTGAGCATCTATGGTCTGGGCTTGTGGTTGCCGACGCTGATCAAACAGTTCGGCGGCAGCGATCTGGTGACCGGTTTCGTGTCCTCGGTGCCGTACATTTTCGGCATCGTCGGCCTGCTGATCATTCCCCGCAGTTCCGACCGCTTGAACGACCGCTACGGTCACCTGGCCGTGTTGTACGTGCTGGGCGCCATCGGCCTGTTCCTCAGCGCCTGGTTGTCGGTGCCGGTGTTGCAATTGGCGGCGCTGTGCCTGGTGGCGTTCGCGCTGTTTTCCTGCACGGCGGTGTTCTGGACCTTGCCGGGACGGTTCTTTGCGGGCGCCAGTGCGGCGGCGGGCATCGCGCTGATCAACTCGGTGGGCAACCTGGGTGGCTACATTGGTCCGTTCGTGATCGGTGCGCTGAAGGAGTACACCGGCAACCTGGCTTCGGGGCTGTATTTCCTGTTCGGTGTGATGGTGTTTGGCTTGGTGTTGACTGGCGTGGTCTACCGCCTGCTGGAGCGCAAGCATGTGTTGCCGGCGGATCAGTTTGCCGCCAGCGCCCGGGGAGCGACACGTACCTGAACTTATTGCAATTGTGGAAGAGAGCTTTTGTGGCGAGGGAGCTTGCTCCCGCTCGACTGCGCAGCAGTCGCAAAACACGCGCTGTGTTTTGCCTGAATGAACGCGGCGCCCGGAGTTGGGGGTGCTTCGCCCCCCAGCGGGAGCAAGCTCCCTCGCCACAAAAGCCTGCTACGCCTATTCATGTTTTTGTTTACAGGGAGAAAACCCATGCGTTTAGTTCAGTTCGAATTGAGTAACGGCGCACGCCGCGTCGGTGTGGTCGAGGGCGATCAAGTGCGCGAAGTGCAGGGCGCCGGCACCGTGCGCGAGCTGGCGCTGGCAGCCATCGAAGCGGGTGTGAAGCTTGAGCAGCAGGTCAACGGCCTGGGCCTGGGTGCAAGCCATGACTACGCGCAGTTGCTCGGTGAGCTGCGCATCCTGCCGCCGCTGGATCACCCGGACCCGGCGCACCTGTTGGTCAGCGGCACCGGCCTGACCCACCTGGGCAGTGCCTCGGCCCGGGACAAGATGCACCAGCAGGCCGGTGACGAAGCGACCATGACCGATACCATGCGCATCTTCAAGTGGGGCGTGGAGGGCGGTAAACCCCAGGCCGGGCAGGCCGGCGTGCAACCGGAGTGGTTCTACAAGGGCGACGGCAGCATTGTCGTTCGTCCGGGCCATCCGTTTCCGTTGCCGCCGTTCGCCGAAGACGCCGGCGAAGAGCCGGAAATCAGCGGCCTGTATGTCATCGGTCACGATGGCAAGCCGTATCGCCTGGGCTTTGCCGTGGGCAACGAGTTTTCCGACCACGTGATGGAGCGCAAGAATTACCTGTACCTGGCCCATTCGAAATTGCGCAGTTGCAGTTTTGGCCCGGAACTTCGCGTGGGTGAACTGCCTCAACATCTGTCCGGGACCAGTCGTATCCTGCGCAACGGCGAAGTGCTGTGGCAGAACGAATTCCTCAGCGGCGAGGCGAACATGTGCCACAGCCTCGAAAACCTGGAATTCCACCACTTCAAATACAGTCAGTTCCTGCGCCCGGGGGACGTCCACGTACACTTCTTCGGCACCGCGACGCTGTCGTTCGCCGATGGCATCCGCACCCAGCCGGGGGATGTGTTCGAAATCAGCCAGGCGGAGTTCGGCGCGCCGCTGGTCAACGGTATTGCCCCGGTGGACGCGGTGTTCAATCCGGGTACTATCGGCACACTTTAAAGGAGACTTGCGATGAACCAGATCCTTGGCCACAACTACATTGGCGGGGCGCGCAGCGCGGCCGGCCAGACCCGCCTGCAGAGCGTCGACGCCAGCACCGGCGAGGCCTTGCCCCATGCATTCGTCCAGGCCACGGCCGAAGAAGTCGATGCCGCCGCCAAGGCCGCTGCCACGGCATACCCGATCTATCGCAGCCTGAGTGCGGCGCGCCGGGCCGAGTTCCTCGAAGCCATTGCCGATGAACTGGACGCCTTGGGCGATGACTTCGTCGCCGTGGTCTGCCGTGAAACCGCGTTGCCAGCGGCGCGGATCCAGGGCGAGCGCGGGCGTACCAGCGGCCAGATGCGTCTGTTCGCCAAAGTGTTGCGCCGAGGCGACTTCTACGGCGCGCGCATTGACCGGGCATTGCCGGAGCGCACGCCGCTGCCGCGTCCGGACCTGCGTCAGTACCGCATCGGCCTCGGCCCGGTGGCGGTGTTCGGCGCCAGTAACTTCCCCCTGGCATTCTCCACCGCCGGTGGTGATACCGCAGCGGCGCTGGCCGCCGGTTGCCCGGTGGTGTTCAAGGCCCACAGCGGCCACATGGCCACGGCAGAACACGTCGCCGACGCGATCATTCGCGCCGCCGAGAAAACCTCGATGCCGGCCGGTGTGTTCAACATGATCTATGGCGGTGGCGTCGGCGAATGGCTGGTCAAGCATCCGGCGATCCAGGCCGTGGGTTTCACCGGTTCCCTCAAGGGCGGGCGTGCCCTGTGCGACATGGCGGCCGCCCGGCCCCAGCCGATTCCGGTGTTCGCCGAAATGTCGAGCATCAACCCGGTGATCGTGTTGCCCCATGCGCTGGAAACCCGCGCCGACAGCATCGCTCGCGACCTGACCGCCTCGGTGGTGCAGGGCTGCGGTCAATTCTGTACCAACCCGGGCCTGGTGATCGGCATTCGCTCGCCGCAGTTCACCGCCTTCACCCAACAGGTGGCCGCGCTGATCGGCGACCAGTCTGCCCAGACCATGCTCAACGCCGGCACGCTGCAAAGCTACGGCAAGGGCCTGCAAAAGCTGCTGGCGCACCCGGGCATCGAACACCTGGCCGGGCGCGAGCAACAGGGCAACCAGGCCCAGCCGCAGTTGTTCAAGGCCGACGCCAGCCTGTTGATCAACGGTGACGAGGCGCTGCAAGAAGAGGTGTTCGGCCCGACTACGGTATTTGTCGAAGTCGCCGACCAGGCGCAACTGACCGCCGCGCTGAACGGCCTGCACGGCCAACTCACCGCGACGATGATTGGCGAGCCGGCGGATTTCGAACAGTTCGGCGAACTGACGCCGTTGCTGGAGCAGAAGGTCGGCCGCATCTTGCTCAACGGTTATCCAACCGGCGTCGAGGTGTGTGATTCGATGGTGCACGGCGGGCCTTACCCAGCGACGTCCGATGCCCGTGGCACCTCGGTGGGCACGCTGGCGATCGATCGCTTCCTGCGTCCGGTGTGCTTCCAGAACTACCCGGACAGCCTGCTGCCCGAGCCACTGAAGAACGCGAATCCGCTGGGGATCCAGCGGTTGGTGGATGGGGTGCCGGGGCGCGAGGCGCTCTGAGGGTTGCGGTGAGGTCGTTACATTCGAGTTGAATGTGCCGGCCTCATCGCGAGCAAGCTCGCTCCCACAGGGGATCTCCAGTGACCGCAAATTTGTGTTCGCTGAAATCCAACTGTGGGAGCGAGCTTGCTCGCGATGGCGATCTACCCGTCGAAATGGCTTTCGAACCTTATGGCCCAAGGCCCACTCCCACATTGGGTTATCATGGCGCTTTCCCAATGACTGACTGATCACCATGACTGCCGTAACCGACACCCTGCTGCAAGCCCTCGAACACTGCGACATGCTGATTATCGATGGGCTGCATGCATTCGATTTCTCCCTCGACGAGCAAGATCAGTTGCACGTCGAGTGCATGAACGGCCGCACCCTTGAGCATTGGCGTTTCACCCCGGCGCAGATGCAGGCCGCGACCTTCGACAAAGCCCTGAAGCATTGGGTCATTACCAGCGATTCGGGCGATCACCACCTGGAATGCGTGGAAGCAACCAGCGGCCACGACGATGAGGACTCCGATCATGAAGATGCGTAGTTTCTGGCCCTTGTTGATGGCCGGCAGCGTGGGCGCCATGGGCGTCCAGGCCGACACCGGCGAGCGCCACCAGTTGTTGGTGGGCTCCTACACGGCGGGCCAGAGCCAAGGCATCTACCGGTTGCAGTTCGACAGCCGCACCGGCCAGATCGACGCCAACCCGTTGCAAGTAATCAAGACAGACAATCCTTCATGGCTGACCCTGTCCAAGGACATGACCCGGCTGTTCGTGGTCAACGAAAACGGGCCGGGCCAGAAAGACCCGGTGGGCAAGGTCAGCAGCTACGCCATCGACCCGAAGACCCACGCCATCAGCCTGATCAGCCAAGTGCAATCCCTGGGCAACGAACCGACCCATTCGAGCTTGAGCCACGACGGCCAGCATTTGTTGGTCAGTAACTATTCCGTGCTGGAAAACCCGGGCGGCACCTTGGTGGTGCTGCCGGTGGGGGCGGACGGCAAGCTGGCGCCAGTGGTCCAATCGGGCAGCCATCAGCCGAGTCGGGTCAATCCCGAGCGGCAGAAATCCGCTCATGTGCATTCCGCGGTGCCTTCACCAGACGGCAACTATGTGTTCGCCAATGACTTGGGGGCGGACAAGGTGTTTGTCTACCGCTACAACCCCAAGGCCAACCCCGAACTGCCGCTGACGCCTGCCGATCCGCCCTTCGTGCAACTGCCGCCGGGCAGCGGGCCGCGCCATCTGTTGTTCAGTAGCGATGGCAAGCATGCCTGGTTGACGATGGAAATGAGCGCCCAGGTCGCGGTATTCGATTACCAGGACGGCCGCCTGACCCAACGCCAGTTGGTCGATCTGGCCGACGGCAAACCCCAGCCGGGTAAGGCAGCGGCAGCGTTGCATGCGTCCAGGGACGGCAAGTTCCTGTACGTCAGCAATCGTGGCACCACCAACGAAATCCTGGTGTTCGCCGTAGACCCGGCTTCTGGCACCTTGAAGGAACTGCAGCGACGCTCCGTCGAGGGTGATCACCCCCGGGAGTTCAGCCTTGATCCAAGCGAAAAATTCGTCCTGGTCGCCAACCAGAAGAGCAACCAGATCGTGGTCATCGAGCGCGATCCAAAGACCGGCCTGGTGGGCAAAACCGTTCAGAAACTGCCCATGGATGCGCCGAGCGATGTGAAATTCCTGGTGCGTCAATAACGCTCAGGCCCCGATTTCAGGGGCCTTCGCCGTTGTATCAACAAGACTGATAGTCGCTAGTATTACAAAGCATTTCAAGGCGAGACGCCTCGGCGCGTAAGTTTGCTTCACGGCCCCACCGGGCAAATCAGCCAACTGAATCCGAGGATTACCGCCATGAACCTGAATCTTTTTTCCGTGATCGCCGCTTCCGCCATCTCCGCCAACGTGGCATTGCCGGCCAGTGCCAGCATCGAGATCAGCGACAAGAAAAACCGCACCCAGAGCTACACCGAGAAGTACCTGCAACAAAGCGCCAATTTCTATGCGGCGCTGGATCATAAGATCCAACACTGAACAACGCTGACCATTGAAGCCTGCGATCTTTTCGTTTCCTACCTGGATCCCGGGGAAGAGAAAAGATCGCAGGCTTCGTGCATAGGGTTGAAAATCACCGTTGTGATATCACATGGCCATGTGTTTAAATTTGACGCTCGTTAATTGACTCCTTACCAATAAGGATCGACACCATGGCGATGCGTCTGGCAGTGATGCTGCTTTTTCTCTATTCCACCCCGATTGTCTCGGCGGCCCAGCCCGTTCCCGGTGAGCTGGAAGTGGCCCGTGAGCGATTGTTGAGTTTGTTGGGCGACTGATTGGCTCAGACAGCAATGGGCTGCATGATTGCCTTTGTGGCGAGGGAGCTTGCTCCCGCTCGATTGCGTAGCAATCGCTAAAAGGGGGCTGCTGCGCAGCCCAGCGGGAGCAAGCTCCCTCGCCACAAAAGCCTCCTTAGCCACAAAAGCCCCTCTTAGCCATAGAAGCTCATTAGCCACAAAAAGTGCGCTAACTGGGCAAATGGTTACTTAGCCATGATCGCCACGAACAGCTCGGAATCCAGAAACCCCTGCAGCCAATCCTGTAGCCGAGGGTAGGGCGCCTGGGCAAACCAGTCGCGGTCGACATGGGCGAACTGCCGTATGAAGGGCAGCACGGCCACGTCGGCCAGGCTCGGGTGCTCCGCCGCCAGGAATGGCCGGGCTTCAAGCAATGCCTCCAGTCTGCGCAGAAAATCTTCGCCCTGGCTACGGTAATGTTCCTTCGAGTACTCGGGATGGCGTTCGGGGTATTTGTAGCGATTCAAGTGAAGCTTGAACACCCGGTCGTTTTCCTCGACCAACGCCGCTGTCAGCGCCTGGCCTTCGGGGTCGTCCCGTAGCCTCCAGTCTTGTGGATCATGCAGGTCCAAGGCCCAGCCCATGATCTCCAGGCTTTCATCGATCACCCGGCTATCGACTTGCAGCACCGGCACCGTGCCTTTGCTGGAGAGGGCGAGCATCTCGGCGGGCTTGGCTTTCAGGCTGACTTCGACAATCGCCACCTCGACCGCGCTGTAGCGCAAGGCCATGCGCGCCCGCATCGCATAGGGGCAACGGCGGAAGGAGTAGAGCGTGGCGCGACTCATTTCACCTCCACCGTGCTCAGCCCGTTGCCCTGGCGCCGCACCTGGATCTGCACCGGAATCCGCTCGTGCATTTCCTGCACGTGGGAGATCACCGCGACCTTGCGACCCTGGGCCTGCAAACCGTCGAGGGCGTCCATCGCCAGTTGCAGCGATTCGGGGTCGAGGCTGCCGAAGCCTTCGTCGATGAACAACGATTCGATCTTCAAGGTGCTGGACGCCATCGACGCCAGGCCCAAGGCCAGGGCGAGGGAGACCAGGAAGGTTTCGCCGCCGGACAACGAATGCACCGAGCGCAGTTCGTCGCCCATTTCCGTGTCCATCACCAGCAGCCCGAGCATGCTGCCGCCGCGCTTGAGCCGGTAGCGGCGCACCAGTTGCCGCAGTTGGGCATTGGCGTGGTGCACCAGCAAGTCGAGGTTGTACGCCTGGGCCAGCTTGCGGAAGCGATCACCGGTGGCCGAGCCGATCAGGGCATCGAGGCGTGCCCAGCGCTGGTATTCGGCGTAGGCCTGGTCGATCTGCTGGGCCAGGGCCTGGTCGGCGTTCTGCCGGCGCTGGTCCTCGGCCTGTTCGGCGCGCAGTTCGGCGCATCGCTGTTCACTGGCGGCGAATTGCGCTTGCAGCTCGGCGAGGGCTTCGGCGAGTTGCTCGGCGGCCAGGTTGCCGTTGTGCTGGGCCTGGTGATTGTTCAGGCGTTGTTCGCGTTCGGTGAGCAGGACGCGGGCCTGTTCGATGGCTTTTTCGCTGTTGAGCAAGCGCTGGCGCAACTGGCTGACCTGATGTTCGTCCAGGCCGAGCAGGGTTTGGAGGGCGGCATCGTCCAGTTCAGGATGGCCGTTGCGCCACTGCGCGATACCCGTATCCAGGGCCTGAAGTTCATGGTCCAGGGATTGTGCCTGTTCCTGGCGGGCCTTGAGTTCGGCGGCCAGTTGCACGAGGTTGTTGCGCAACTGCTGCAACTGCTGATTGGCCGTTGCCTCGGCCTCCCGGGTCTGTTCGAGGCTCTGGTCGAGTTGTTGCTGCCAGTGTTCGGCGCTGATGTGCTCACCGAGCAGTTGCGCGAGTTTTGCCTGGCCGGCCTGCTGTTGCTCGCTCAAGGTGCTGAATTGCACGCGGGCCGCTTCCAGTTGCTGGACGCGGGTCTGCTGGCGGTCCTGTTCTTTTTCCAGGGTCTGCTGGCGCTGGAGCTGTTCGCCCAGCTCGTCGCGTTGCTGGTCCAGTTGCGCCAGGCGCTGGGCGATCTGCTGGTCGAGCTGCAAGAAGGTCGCGGCGGGATCGCTGCGCAAAGCCTGCAAGGTGTCCGCCGGCAGCAGGGTGCTGAAGTGGCTCAATTCCTCGTCCAGGCGCTGGCGGTCGCGGGCCAGCGCTTGCTGCTGGTTGTCCAGGTGCTGTGAGGCCTGTTGGCTGGCGACTTCGGCCTCGCGCAGGCGCTGGCCCATCCGGGCGGCGTCTTGCTGCAGGGTCAGCAGGGCAGCTTGCCGTTGTTCGTCCTGGCTGATGTGCTGGTGCAGTTGGCTGTTCTGCTGGGCCAGCCAGGCGTCGCGCTTGCTCGAATCCTGGGCCAGCAGTTGCGCCGACAACGGGTGGGCTTCCAGGCTGGGCGCCAAGCCCTGTTGCTGGCTGGCGAGCTGTTCCTGCTGCTGTTTGAGCTCCTTGAGCTGGGCCATGACGCCGCTGTACTGCGCCCGTAGCTCGATGACTTTTTCGTTGAGCTGTTCGACGGCTTTGCGGGCGTTGGCCTCTTCGGACTCATCGAAGCGCCCGAGGTTTTCCAGCAGGGCTTCGGGTTGATGATAAGGATGCTCGACGCTGCCGCACACCGGGCAGGGTTGCTTGTCCTGCAACTGGGCGCGCAGTTGCTCGACGCTTTCGCTGCGGGCCAGGCGCTGGCGTGCCAGCAGTTCGCGGGTCACGGTCAGGGCCTGCTCGGCAATGGTCAGTTCGGCCTTGGCTTCGCCGCCCTCACGCACCAAGCGGTCACGTTCCTGCAACGCTTGTTGCTGGCGTTGTTCGAGTTCGGCGCCGCGTTTGTCCAACTCTTGCTGACTGGCCCATAGCCGGGTCAGTTCTTCGAACGCGCGCAGTTGCTTGCGGTTGTCTTGCAGCAGGTTGCCGAGCAATTGGATCTGTTCGGCCACCGCGTCGGGCTCGGCGTCCGCTTCCTTGTACAGTACCTCGAGGTCTTGTCGGCGGCTGGCCAGTTCTTCGGCGGCGCGGGCGGCGCTGTGTTCCAGTGTGGCGAGTTCGGCCTGGCCCTGGTTCAGGCGATTGCCGATCAGCATCAGTTGTTGGAGGCGATCGCGATAGGCGTTCCAGGCGTCGCTCAGCGGCGCCAGGTGGGTGCTTTGCTCAAGTTCGCCGGCGATGCGCTGCAAGCGCTCGGCCACCTGTTTTTGCTGGTCGAGCAAGGTATCGATGGTGCACTGGCCTTCGGTGCACGCCTGTTGCGCCTGTTCCTGGCGCTCGGCGGCCTGGCTGGTGTCCTTGGCGAGGCGGGCCAGGCTGCTTTGCTCTTCAAAGGCCTGGCGCAGCAACGGCGCGCAGTCGCTGCTTTGTTGCCGGGCTGCGGCCTGTGCCAGTTGCGCGGCGTCCAGGCGTTTTTCCAGTTCGGCCTGTTGTTCATGCAAGTCGATCTGCTGTTGGGTGAGCTGCTGGATCTGCCCGGCCAGGGGGTCGAGTTGTCGGCTCAACTCCGTCTGACGAATGAACTGATGGCGCTGGGGCGCCAGTTGTTCCAGTCGGGTCAGTTTCAGGCGTTCGTCGGCCAGGGCGTCCCAATCGACCTGGGCCTGTTGCAACTGCTCTGCGGCGCTGGCGTGTTCGTCCTGCAGCTGGCGCAGGTCTCGCAGCCAGGTGTGTTGCTGTTCCAGTTGCTTGAGCTGCGCCTGCTGGGTCTTGAGCTGCTGCTGGGCGTCATTGAAACGCTGGTCCAGCTCGGCCCGGGCTTCGGGAGCCAGCGGCGTGACGCCGCTGGCCTGGTCCTGCAATTGCCGGTGGCTGTCCTTGGCTTGCTTGGCCTTGTCGAAGGCACGGCGGCCGAGGCGGGTATACAGGGCGGTGTCGGTGAGTTTTTCCAGCAGTTCGCTGCGGTCGTTGTCATCGGCCTTGAGGAACGCGCTGAACTCGCTCTGGGCCAGCAACACGGCGCGGGTGAACTGCTCGAAGTTCAGGCCCAGGGCGGCTTCGAGCTGGGTCTTGTATTCGCCTTTCTGGCTCGCCAGCAGTTGATCGTTGTCCAGGTCCCGCAGGCTCTGGCGGCTGGCTTGCAATTTGCCGCCGGCCTTTTCCCTGGCGCGATTGGCTTCCCAGCGGGCCCGATAGCGGCGCCCATCGATGCCACGAAAATCCACTTCGGCAAAACCGTCGCCGGTGCCACGGCGCAACAGCGTGCGCGGGTCGCCCGTGGCGATCTCGCCATCGACGTCCGGCACCTTGGCGTCGCGCCCGGTGTTGTTGAGACGCGGCACGGCGCCGAACAGCGCCAGGCACAAGGCGTCGAGCAGCGTGCTCTTGCCGGCGCCCGTGGGGCCGGTAATGGCGAACAGGCCGGCGCTGGCCAAGGGCTCGGCGGTGAAATCGATTTCAAAAGGCCCGGCCAGGGACGCCAGGTTCTTGAGGCGGATCGCGAGAATCTTCATGGCTGCTCGCTCTCCATCTGCACGTCTTGCAACAGCACGGCAAAGTCCTTGAGGGTTTGTTCGTCCACTTCGTTGCCGTAGGTGTCCTGCCAGGCGCGGCTGAACAGTTCCTGCGGGCTGAGCTGATCCAGCTCCACCAACGCACCATTGTCATCGGCGCCGCCAGTGCCACCGTTGCCGGCGTACTCGGCGCCAATCCGTACCAGGCGCACGGCCTTGCCTTGCAACGCGGTTTCAACCTGGTGGCGCAGGTCCGGCTGCGGTTCGTCGAGGCGCACCCGCACCTCCAGCCAGGGTTGGCGCTGGATGTCGGCCAGCAGGTCGATGTCGGGCAGCTCCTTGAGTTGCCCGAGAATATCGGCCAGGGGGGCCGGGCCCAGGCGTTGGAGGTTGACGGCCCGGGGAATCAGGCGTGGTTCGACCTTGACCAGGGTCTCGCCGTCCAGCGTGACGTCGAGAATCTGGTGCTGGTAGCCAATCTCCGAGAACGACAGTGGGATCGGCGAGCCGCTGTAGCGGATGCGCTCTTCACCGTTGACCTTTTGCGGCTTGTGCAAGTGGCCGAGGGCGACGTAGCTGATGCTCGGGCCGAACAGGCTGGCGGGCAGGGCCTCGGCGTTGCCGATGATCAGGCTGCGCTCGGAATCCTCGGACACCGAGCCGCCGGCCATGTGCGCATGGCTGACGGCGATCAGCGCCTGGCCTTTCTTGCGCTTGCTGTTGGCAGCAGCGATCAGCCACTCATGCACCTGGCCGATGCCCCGCAGGTAATCGTCACCCAGTTGCGCGCCGGTGACTTCGGCGGGGCGCAGGAACGGCAGGGCCAGGCACCACGCCTTGACCTTGCCCTTGGCATCGGGCAACGGCAACAACAGCCGCTCGACGTCCAATTGGCCGTCGTCCAGCCACAGCACCCGGCCCAACGCGTGGGTGCGCAAGCGGCGCATCAGCGGCGCGGGCAATTCGATGCGCGAGCCGGAGTCGTGGTTGCCGGCGATCATGACAATGGTCAGGTTGGCGTTTTGTTCATGGGCGCTGACGATGAAATCATACAGCCGCTCCTGGGCTTTGACCGGCGGGTTGACGGTGTCGAAGATGTCACCGGCGATCAGCAGCACGTCGGGTTTTTCCTGGCTCAGCTGACGTAGCAGCCAATCGAGGAAGCAGGCGTGTTCGAAATCGCGTTCCTGGCCGTGCAGGTTTTGCCCCAGGTGCCAGTCGGAGGTGTGAAACAGACGCAAGGTGAACTCCAGAAACAGATGATGGCCGCGGTGAAGAGGGGGGCGGCTAAAAGAAGGAGAGTTTACTGGGAAACGGAGGGGAGGATTTGGTCAACTTCATTGGATCTATCTGAACACGACCCTGTGGCGAGGGAGCTTGCTCCCGCTCGATTGCGTAGCAATCGCCAAAAAGGGGCTGCTGCGCAGCCCAGCGGGAGCAAGCTCCCTCGCCACAAAAGCTAAAAAGCTAAAAAGCTAAAAAGCTGTGGAGCTGTGAAGGCTGCAAAACAGAGGTTTGGGCTATTTAGGGTAAAGCGGCGGCAATCCGGAATCACCCGCCGAATCCAGCGCCCCTTCGGTGGGCGGGATGGTACGAATGGCCCGCCACAAGTCTTCGCCTTGCCAATGCTGGCCGGTTTCGCTGTAGAGCGCGCCGTTGAGACCGTCGAGGGCGTCGGACAGCGGCACGAAACGCGCGGCCATGTCGGCCAGGGTTTCCGGTTGCTGGCGGGCCCAGGCGTCAAGGGCTTGGCGGGTGGCGTGGGGGTCGTTGGCCAGGCAGGTGCGCTTGAGGTCGTCCAGCAGGGTGCGTGGGCTCGGTCCGGCCTGGGTCGAGCGCAGGATCGCCGGCTGCCAACGGGCGCGCCACCACAAGCCGAAGCCGAGCAGCGTCGTGCAGGCCAGGATCAGGCTGCTCAGTTGCCAATACCACAGGGTCTCGCTGTCCACCGTGGTCACGATCTGCGTCGTGCTGGCCGGCGTATCCACCATCAGGCTCGGATTGTTCGCCACTTGCAGGGTCCGCGCCGGGAGGCTGGTGCGGTCCAGGTGATCTTCCAGGGTGTTCCACCAGACCACTTCCACCGGGGGCAGCTCGATGGTGCCGCTGCGGTTGGGCACCAGCGCCTCGCGGTCCTCGCGGCTGCCCACCAGCCCGCGTTCACTGCTGCGGCTGCTCAGTACCGGTTGGTCTGGATAACGCCGCAGGCCATTGATCTCGGTGGCCGGCAACGGTGGCAACTGGGCGCTGGCCAGGCCTTCGGCTTCCAGGGTCAGGCTGCGGGTCAGGGAATCGCCGACCTGGCTGTGGGTTGGCTCCGGGCTCCAGCTCTCGCTCAAGGACAGACTGCGTGCCGGCAGCCAGGGCACGTCGGCCGGGTAGCTGGCCGGCTTGGGTTTGACGCTCAGCAGCAGTTGCTCGGAGCTGACTCGCATCAATTGGCCGGGCTTGGGGCCTGAAGGGGCGGCGTTCTGGGCCACCGGTTCGACCAGGGTGGCACTGAAGGTCTGGGCCGGAATCGTCAGCTCGCCGCTGCGCTGCGGGTAGATCCCATAACGCAGTTCGATGACGCCATGGCGCACATCGTTGATGACTTTTTCATAGGTGCGCGATTCGCCCAGTTGTTCGGTGCGCGCATCGGGGATGTGCAATGGCGTGAGGCTGCTGTCGTCGTACAGCGACACCGAATGATAGATGCGCAGGGTCAGGATCGCCTGGGCCTGCACATACACGTCGTGCTGGTCGAGGCTGGCTTCGATGAACACTGGCGCCAGGGTTCCCGAGGCGTTGCGGGTTTCGCTTTCGATGACTTGCAGGGTGATCGGCTGGCTGCTCACTTCGCCCAGTTGCAGCGGCGGAATGACCACGGTGCCGCTTCGACGTGGCAGCAGGGTGATGATCCAGCGAGTGGTGGCGCGGTTCTCGCCGTCGAGGGTCGTCAACTGATTGACCTGGCGGGTGCCGCGCACATCGAACAAGGCCTGGAGCGGGCCCAGGTCGGGTTTGCCGAACAACGTGGCGTCATTGGATTCCAGGGTCAGTTCCACCGTTTCCCCGGAGTTCAGGCGGCTGCGGTCCACACTGGCCGTCAGCTGTGCAGCCTGGGTTCCAGAGGCCCAGAGCAGCAAGGCGAGGAGGTAGGCGGTGAAGCGGGTCATGGGGTTTTTCCCTGGGCCTGATGGCTTTGCTGTTCATACCAGAATTTACGCCTGAGCAGCTCGCCGGGGTTATCCGGGATCTGGCGCAACCATTGTTCCATGGCCTGGCGTTGTTCTTCTTCATTGCGCTGGCCGCCGGCGGGACGCAGCGGCGGCGTGGTGGTCTGTTCGTCAGGCAGCTCGCTACCCGGCACATCCTGGGCGGTGGGCGGCTGTGCGGCCCGTGGGGGCTGGGATTCGTCCGGCGTCGCGGTGGTCTCGGTGGATGGCTGTCCCGGTTCGGAAGACTGGCTCGTCGAAGGGCTATCCAGCGTTTGCTCGGAGGGGGCTGGCTCCTCGTTTTCCGCGGGCTTGGGCTCTGGCGCCGGTGGTGCCTGCTCCTTCAACAGGCTCTGCACCAGCGCCTTGTTGGTCTGGGCCGGGCGCAGGTCGGGTTGCAATTCCAGGGCTTGTTCGTAGGCATCCAGTGCGGCCTCCAGCTCACCGCTCTTGGCCAGGGCGTTGCCACGATTGTAGTGGGCTCGGGCGTCGTTGCCTTCGGCGAAGCGCCGGGCGGCTTCGCTGTATTGACCGGCTTCGTACAGGGCGACGCCTTGCCATTGGCTGTCCTCGAAGCGGGCGGCGGCTTCGGCGGGGCGCTTTTGCTTGAGCAAGTGCTGGCCCTGTTGATCGGCGCGCAACCACAGGTCCTGGAATTCGAAGGCGTGGCCAGTTTGCGGCAACACGAACAGCAGCGGCAGGCAGAACAGCCAGCCTCGACGTCCGGCGCAGGCGGCCAGCAGCAACAATGGCAGGAGCAGCCAATAACCCTGGTCGGCCCAGGTGTCCAGGCGCAACGTCTGGCCGTCACTGCGCAGATGGCGAGGACCGTCCAGCAGGCCCAGGCCGCGCAGGTCGCTGTCATCCAGCCGCGCCGGTCGGTAGCGGCCATCCAGCTCATTGGCGAAGGCCTTGAGGCCCGGGCTGTCCAGGCGCGGCACCAGGATCGAACCCTGGGCATCCTTGAGGTAACTGCCATCTTCCTGGGCCACCGGTGCGCCTTCCCGGGTGCCGATGCCCAGCATCAGCCATTGCGTGGCGGAACCGTCCAGGACTTGGCGGATGCCTTCACGTTCCTGTTCGTTCAACGACGAACCGATCAGCAGGATCCGACCGTGGCCGAGTTCACCCTGGTCCAACAGGGCCATGGCCTTATGGACCGCCAGGTCGGCGCGATGACCGCCTTGGGGCATGATCGACGGCGCGAGGGCTTCGAGCAGGTTGGCGCTGGTGGCCAGGTCGTCGGACAGCGGCACCAGCGTGTGGGCGCTGCCGGCATAGACAATGATCGCGGTCTGGGCATCGCTGCGGTTCTGCAGCAGGTCCAGCAACTTGCGCCGGGCCTGTTCCAGGCGCGTCGGCGGGACGTCGGTGGCGAGCATTTCCGGGGTCAGCTCCAGTATCACCACCAGCGGATCGGCGGGTTTCTGGCTGGTCTGCTCGACCCGAGCCCAGCTCGGCCCCAGCAACGCCAGCACGATCAACAGCCAACCCAGGCCCAGGGCAATCCACGGCAGCCGGCTTTCCCGGCCACTGCCGCCACTGAGCAGCACGGCGTGGAAGGCCGGCGGCAAGATCATCTGCCAGCGGCCCACTCGCTTCTGCCGATGCCACAGTTGCCAGAGCAACCAGCCCAGCAACGGCAGCAGCAACACGAACCAGGGGCGCAGCCAGTGTGGCCAGAGGGCGATCATCGACGCCTCCGCAAGCGCAGCCGCTTGAGCCGTTGACGCCACTCGGTGTGTTGGGCCGGTTTGAACAGCGCCTGGTTAAGCAGGCGCTGCAGTGGATTGTCCGGCCAGCGCACCCTGGCCGCCAGCAGCACGCTCAGCAACAGCGCAACGGTCAGGGGCCAGTGATACAGCGCCAGGGCAGGGCGTGCTTGGGTCGGTTGCTGGGTCACCGGTTCGAGCTGGTCGAGGGTGGCCTTGATCGCCAGCAGTTGCTCACCATCCTGGGCGCGGAAATAACGACCGCCCGTGACCTGGGCAATGTCCTTGAGGGTCGGCTCGTCGAGGTCCAGGCTCGGGTTGACGCCGAGGAAGCCCGCCGTGCCGCTTTGTTCCGGGTCGGCACCGATGCCGATCGGGTAGATTTTCACGCCTTCGTCGGCGGCCAGTTGCGCGGCAGTCAATGGATCGATTTCGCCGCCGTTGTTGGCACCGTCGGTGACCAGGATCAACACGCGACTGTGGGCCGGACGCTGGCGCAGGCGCTTGAGGGCCAGGCCGATGGCGTCGCCAATGGCGGTATTCTTGCCGGCAATGCCGATGCGCGCCTCGTCGAGCCAGCGCCGCACGGTGCGACGGTCGAAGGTCAGCGGCGCCTGCAAGTAGGCCTGGCTGCCAAACAGGATCAGGCCGACCCGGTCACCTTCGCGGCCTTCGAGAAAATCCCCGAGCATGTGCTGGACCAGCGTGAGGCGGCTGACTTCTTCGTCCTTCCACTGCATGTCGGGAAAGTCCATGGAGCCCGAGACGTCCACCGCCACCAGCAGGTCGCGACCGCTGGCGGCAATGGGCAACGGTTCCCCCAACCACTGCGGCCGGGCGGCGGCGATCAGCAACAGCAGCCAGAGCAGGATAAAAGGTGCCTGTTGTCGCCAGGTCGGCAGATTGGCCCGGGCCCGACGGCCCACCAGGCCTTCCAGGTCGCCGAGGAAACTGACCTTGAGCGCCGGCTCGCCGCTGTCGGCCGCCGGCAACACCAGGCGCATCAGCCAGGGCAACGGCAACAGGGCGAACACCCATGGCCAGGCAAATTCAAACATGTTTGCGAATCCAGATTTCCACCGCCTGGGTCAGACCGGCGATGGCTTTGTCGTCGAGCTTGCATTCGGGTTTGTAAGCGCCTTCCACCAGTACCATCCAGCGTGTCAGGCCGGCGGCCGGGCAACGGTTGTCGAGGAAGGCCAGCCATTTGCGCCCGTTGAGGGTGTGGCTCTGGCTGTAGGGGTAATGGTTGCGACACAGACGCTTGAGCAACCCGTTGAGTTGCTGTAGCCAGGCACCGGCCGGCGCGCCGTCGTAGGGTTTGGGCAGCCGGGCGAGTTCGGCCAGGGCGGCCACGCGCACCGGGTCCAGGGGTTGCTCGGTGCGGTCCGTGGTGCGCTTGGCGGGAATGAAGCGGCGCAAATGCCACAGCCCCAGGCCCAGCAGCGGCAACAGCACCAGCAGCAACCACCAGCCCGGCGCGGGTGGCCAGAAGCCGATGGGCGGTGGCGCCATCAACGGTTGCAGTTGATCGAGACTGCTCATCGGCTTTTCCCGGCCCGCTTGGGGTTCAGGTATTCGCGCAGTTGCTCGACCATGTCGCCCTGGGTGCTCAGGGGCATCATCAGGATTCGCAGCTTCTGCGCCAGCAGCTCCCAACGTTCCTGGCGAGCGTCGGCCTGGGCGCGATAGGCCTGGCGCAGCTCGAAATTCAGGGTGTCGAGTTCCAGTTGGGCATCGCGTTGGGCGAAGCGCAGCAAGCCGGCGGCGGGCAAGGCGTGGTCCAGTGGGTCCGACAGCGGCAGCAGCAACAGGTCGCAATGGCGCGACAGCAGGCTCAGTTGCTGCTCGGCGCTGTCGGACAAGGCACGCTCGTCGCAAATCACGATCACCAGGCTGCCGGGCCGCAGCACTTCCCGGGCTCGACGCAGGGCGATGCCGAACGAATCGCGGTCCGGCTCGCCCTCGGTGTGCAGCGATTGGTTGACCCGCACCAGCCGGTTGAGCAATTGCAGAAGGCTCTGTTTGCTGCGCCGTGGCTTGACCTCGTAATGGGTGTTGTTGCCGAACACCAGGCCGCCGACCCGGTCGTTGTGTCCCAGCGCGGCCCAGCCGATCAGGCTGGCGGCCTGGGCGGCGAGCACCGACTTGAACATCAACCCCGAGCCGAAGAACAGCCGATGGCTTTGCTCGATCATGATGAAGATCGGCCGCTCGCGTTCTTCGTGGAACAGTTTGGTGTGGGGTTCCTGGGTCCGGGCGGTGACGCGCCAGTCAATGGTGCGTACGTCGTCGCCGGCCTGGTAGACCCGCACCTGGTCGAAATCCACCCCGCGCCCACGCAGCTTGGAGTGATGCAGGCCGATCAGCGGGCTGCGTTGGCCCGGTGTCGAGAACAATTGCACCTCGCGCACGCGATGGCGCATCTCGATCAGCTCCGAAAGGCTGACGCGGATGCCCGGTGCGGGCGCCAGGGGGTTATTCATGACGCATGCTCAAGCGACAGCGACGACGTCGAGAATCCGCTGCACGACCCGGTCCTGGTCGATGCCGGCGGCCTCGGCTTCGAACGACAGGATGATGCGATGGCGCAGCACGTCGAACAGCACGGCCTGGATATCTTCCGGGCTGACAAAGTCGCGTCCGGCCAGCCAGGCATGGGCACGGGCACAGCGGTCAAGGGCGATGGAACCCCGCGGGCTGGCGCCGTAGGCAATCCACTCGGCCATCTCCGGGTCGAACTTGGCGGGGTTGCGGGTGGCCATGATCAGTTGCACCAGGTATTCCTCCACGGCGTCGGCCATGTACAAGCCGAGGATCTCCTTGCGCGCGGAGAAGATCGCCTGCTGGCTCACGCGACGTTCGGGCTTGGTCTCGCCATTCAACGCTTCACCCCGGGCCTGCTGGAGAATGCGGCGTTCCACGGCGGCATCGGGAAAACCGATCTTGACGTGCATCAGGAACCGGTCGAGCTGGGCTTCGGGCAACGGGTAGGTGCCTTCCTGCTCGATCGGGTTCTGCGTGGCCATCACCAGGAACAGCGGCGACAGCTCATAGGTGCTGCGTCCGACACTGACCTGACGCTCGGCCATGGCTTCGAGCAAAGCCGACTGGACCTTGGCCGGGGCGCGGTTGATTTCATCCGCCAGCACCAGGTTATGGAAGATCGGCCCTTGCTGGAACACGAAACTGCCGGTTTCCGGCCGGTAGATTTCCGTGCCGGTGATGTCGGCAGGCAGCAGGTCAGGGGTGAACTGAATGCGATGGAATTGCGCTTCAATGCCTTCGGCCAACTCTTTGATGGCCTTGGTTTTTGCCAGCCCAGGCGCACCTTCCACCAGCATATGACCGTCGGCAAGCAGGGCGATGAGCAGGCGCTCGATGAGTTTTTCCTGGCCGAGAATCTGCGTTGAAAGAAAGGTTCGCAGCGCCAGCAGCGCTTCACGATGTTCCATCGGTGACTGTTCCTGGAAAGGGTGGCCCCAGGCGTTCGGATAACGCCGGGGCTGGGGGCGTTACTTTAATGCATGGCAGGGGGTGGCGACTAACGGGATTTTGTCTGGTGTGCGGATTTGTGATCGGTTTGGACCTGGCGTGGGAGCGGGTTTGCTCGCGAAGACGTAGTGTCAGGCAACATTTTCGTCGGCTGACCCACCGCCTTCGCGAGCAAGCCCCCACAGGGGGATTGGCGGTGGACGCAGGAGCTGGGAACACCACAGATCCAGTGTGGGAGCGAGCTTGCTCGCGATGACAACGGCACATTCAACTTCAATGCAGCCTGACCCACCGCTATCGCGAGCAAGCTCAGCTCCCACAGGGATTGGCGGTGGACGCAGGAGCTGGGAACACCAGATCCAGTGTGGGAGCGAGCTTGCTCGCGATGACAACGGCACATTCAACTTCAATGCAGCCTGACCCACCGCTATCGCGAGCAAGCTCAGCTCCCACAGGGATTGGCGGTGGACGCAGGAGCTGGGAACACCACAGATCCAGTGTGGGAGCCGAGCTTGCTCGCGATGACGGCGGCACATCCAACTTCAATGCAGCCTGACCCACCGCTATCGCGAGCAAGCTCGGCTCCCACAGGAGTTGGCGGTGAATGACTCAGCTCTTCCATGCCCCCGCATTCACCAGATTCACCGGCCGTTCCCCCGCCAATGCCGCCAGCAGGTTCTCCACCGCACAACGCGCCATCGCTACCCGGGTCTCATGGGTGGCCGAGCCCATGTGCGGCGTCGCTACCACGTTGTCCATCTGTAACAACGGCGAATCGGCATTCAAGGGTTCATGCTCGAACACATCCAGACCGGCGCCACGGATCTGCCGGTTGCGCAGGGCGTCGATCAACGCCGCTTCGTCCACCACTTTGCCCCGGGAGATATTGATGAAGATGCTCTCGGGGCGCATCTGCGCGAACGCCTGGGTGCCGATCAGCCCCTGGGTTTCGGCTGTGAGCGGCAAGGTCAGGCAGATGAAATCCGCCTGCTGCAACAGCGTTTCGAGGTTGCAATAACGGGCGCCGAACCGTTGCTCGACCGCAGGCTTGGGCGAATGGCTGTGGTAGAGCACCGGCATGCCGAAGCCGAAATGCCCGCGTTGGGCCAGGGCTTCGCCGATGCGTCCCATGCCGATGATGCCCAGGGTCTTGCCATGGACATCGCTCCCAAAATGCCGCGGTCCGATGTTTTCCCGCCATTGGCCGGCACGGACCAGGTTGGCCAGTTCGACCACGCGGCGCGCGGTTGCCAGGATCAAGGCAAACCCGGTGTCGGCGGTGGTTTCGGTCAGCACGTCCGGGGTGTTGCTGAGCAGGATCCGGCGTTCGGTCAGGTAGTCGATGTCATAGTTGTCGACCCCCACCGAAACGCTGGCAATGGCTTGCAGGTTCGGCGCCAGGTCCAGCAGCGCCGCATCCAGCTTGAGGCTGGCGCCCAGCAGGCCGTGGGCCGTGGGGAGGGCGGCGCGCAGTTGCGCCAGGCCCTGGGCGTCGAGGCGTTCGATGAGCGTGACTTGGGCCCGCGCTTGCAGGCGTTCCATCAGTTGCGCTGACAGTTTCTTGTACAACACCACGTGCTTTTTCATGGGATTTCCGATTCGTTAGCGGGCAGACGCTGGGTGACGCGTCACGGTTTTGGACACGACCCGGTCGCTGGCGCCGGGCTTGAGGGCGAGGGTCAGTACCACCGACAGCAGCAACGCACCGCTCATCAGCAGGAAGGACATGCCAGGGGAGCCGGTGGTGCCGTTGAGGTAGCCCACCAGGTACGAGCCGCCGAACGAACCCAGCGCGCCCATGCTGTTGATCAAGGCCATGGCACCGCCGGCGACATTGGCCGGGAGAATTTCCGGAACGATGGCGAAGAACGGCCCGTACGGTGCATACATGCACGCGCCGGCGATCACCAGCAAGCCATAGGACCACCAGAAGTGCTCGGCCCCCAGCAGGTAGGAGGCGTAGAACGCGATGGAGGCGATCAGCAGCGGCGGCCAGACGAAACGCTTGCGCTTCTGTGCCTTGTCCGACGCCCAGGACACCACCAGCATGCCAATTACCGCTGCCAGGTATGGCAAGGACGACAGCCAGCCGGCCTCGACCATGTTCATCTGCAGGCCGGCCTTGAGGATCGACGGCAACCACAGCACAAACCCGTAGACGCCGATGCTCCAGCAGAAGAACTGCAACGCCAGGATGATGACTTTGGGCGAGCGGAAGGCTTCGGCGTAGTTCTTCACCGCCTTGATGCCGACCTGCTCGGCCGCCAAGGCACTTTCCAGATCGTGTTTTTCCTGGTCGCTGAGCCACTTGGCCTGGGCCGGGCGATCATCGGCCAGGCGCCACCAGACAAAGGCCCAGAGCACCGCCGGCAAACCTTCGATGATGAACATCCAGCGCCAGTCGAATTGCTGCACCAGGTAACCCGAGACCACCGACATCCACAGCATGGTCACCGGGTTACCGAGTATCAGGAAGGTATTGGCCCGCGAACGTTCGGCCCGGGTGAACCAGTGGCACAGGTACACCAGCATCGCCGGCATCACGGCGGCCTCGACCACCCCGAGCATGAAGCGGATCACGATCAGCCAGTAGGCATTGGAGACGACGCCGGTCAGGGTGGCCAGCGAACCCCAGAGGATCAGGCTGACGAAGATCAGCTTCTTCACGCTGTGCTTTTGCGCGTAGATCGCCCCGGGGACCTGGAAGAAAAAGTAGCCGAGGAAAAACAGTGCGCCCAGCAGCGACGACAGTCCTGGGGTGATCATCAGGTCCTCGGCCATGCCCGAGGCGGCGGCGAAGCCATAGTTGGCCCGGTCCAGGTAGGCCAGGCTGTAGGTGATGAAGACGATGGGCATGATGTACCACCAGCGGCGGGTGGCGAGGTTGGGCGTTTGCATGTCGTTGACTCCTGAGCTTGTTGTTTTTATGCAGCAGGTGCGTTTTGCGGTGTCCTCGATCGCGAGCAAGCTCGCTCCCACAGGGGTTAACTTGATCCCTTGTGGGAGCGAGCCTGCTCGCGATCGGCGGTTTCAAATTCGGCCAATAACTCAAGGCGCGTCGGCAACCCTTCCATGTCTCCACGGCTCTGCACCGCGCGGCTGCCAATCCAGTTGGCGCGTTGCACGGCCGTGGTGATGGCCTGGCCTTCGAGCAATGCGCTGATCAGGCCGACGGCGAAGCCATCCCCGGCGCCCACGGTGTCGACCACCTGGGCCACGGGCACGCCGGCGATGACGCCTTCGTCCAGCGGCGTGCGGTAATAAGCACCGTCCGCGCCGAGCTTGATCACCACGATTTCGGCGCCTTGGTCCAGGTAGAACGCGGCGATGTCAGCCGGATCGTCGAAACCCGTCAGCAGCCGGCCTTCGCCGAGGCCCGGCAAGACCCAGTGGGCGAGGGCGGCAAGGCGATTGATTTCAGTGACCATCATCGATTCGCTGCGCCACAGGCTCGGCCTCAGGTTGGGGTCGAACGACAGGCTGCGGCCGGCCTCGCGCATGCGGGTCATCAATGCAAAGGACATCTCGCGGGCCATGTCCGACAACGCCGGGACGATGCCCGTGGCGTGCACGTGGCGGGCGTCAAGCAACGCCGGGGCGATGGAGTCGATCGACAGATGACTGGCCGCCGAACTGCGGCGGAAATACTCGACTTGCGGGTCGCTGCCATCGACGGTGCGGGATTTGAACTGGAAGCCGGTGGGGTGCTCCGGGTCGACGGCCACGTGGCGACAATCGAGGCCTTCGTTCTCCAGCGTCTGCGTCACGAAGCGCCCCAGGGAGTCGGCGCCGACCCGGCTCAGCCACGCCACCTTGAAGCCCAGTCGCGACAGCCCGATGGCCACGTTGCTGTCGGCCCCGGCGATGCGCTTGTGGAATTGCTCGACGCTGGCCAGGTCACCGCGCTGGTCAGCCACCAGCATCGCCATGGTTTCGCCGAACGACAACACATCGAATTCAGACATGGACAGGCTCCCGGCGCGATTGCCCGAGACGGGACAGGGTGGCGACATGGCGGGCGGTCAGTTGCAGCAAGTCATCGCCTTGCAACGGATACTCGGCGGCGCGCATTACGCCGGCGGGCATGTGCTTGAGCAGTTGTTCCCACAGGTGCAGGTCGGTCATGGCTGGAGGCGCGGCGACGAGTTTGCCGTCGGCGCGCCGAGCCACGGCCTTGCAATGCACATAGGCCACATACCGTCCGAGTTGTCGGGCGGCCACGGCGGCCGATTGGTCCTGCCACTGCCAATTGCCAATGTCGAAGGTCATGGCAACGGGCAACGCTTGGTATTCGATGGCGGTGAAGAACCGTTGCAACGGCTCGATCCGCCCGCCGTGCAAGGTCTGGTCGTTTTCTACCAGTAACTGCACCGGGCTTGCGGCGAGCACCTGGGCCAGTGCCGACAGGTCATTGGCGTCGGTGAAGTGACCGAGGGAGACTTTCAGCCAGGTCGAACCGAACGCCTCGCCGCGTTGCAGCGCCAACGCCAAGTCGGGGTTGGGCCTGGACTGGCCAGCGAGCCACAGCTCCAGTGGCGACGAGAAAATACTTTGCAGCCCCCGGGCCCGGGCAGCCGCGGCCAGTTCCGAAGGTTGTTCGGTGGTGAGCAATTCTTCGCGCCATTCGATGCGCGAAGCTCCGGCGGCGGCCAGCAACTCGATGAAATTGCCCTGGCCATGCTGCCGGACCAGGTCGGCGCCGTAGCTGGAAAGACTGATAGAGACGGGTGGGGTGTGCATGGTGGTTGTTCCTCTGAAACCGGTTTCAGTTTTGTTCAAAAAAAGGGGTGTGCTTCAGGGCCTCATCGCGAGCAAGCTCGCTCCCACACGGGATCTGTGGCGCCCTGAAGACCCCCTGTGGGAGCGAGCCTGCTCGCGAAGGGGCCCGCACGATTACCGAGAAACCCCAAGCGTCGACCCCCGCTCAATCAACCTCGCCGCAAAATCCAGGGTCCGCACCGGCCCGTTGTCCCCACGCAAGCGCTTGAGCAGGCATTCGAACGCGCTGGCGCCGATCTCCGCTGTCGGTTGGGCCAGGGCCGTGATGCCGCTGCCGACCAGCGGGTACCAATCCAGGTCATCGAGGGCGATCAGGCCGACGTCGTCGAATAAGTGACAACCCAGCTCGCGCAACACCGTCGTGGCGGCCAGGGCGGCAATGCCATTGGCGCAGAACATTGCCTTGGGGCCAGGGCCCGGCTGGGCAAGAAAGGTCTTGATGCGCGTGGTCAATTGGTCACAGGTCTCCACCACAGTGCCGGCCAGGGCAGGCCGTTGGTGGATGCCGGCCTTGAAACTCTCGACCCGCTCGATTCGCGAGCTGGTGCCGTCGAACGGCTCGGTCACCAGCAACAGATCGCGGTAGCCCCGTTGCTCGAGGTGATCGAGGGCCATTTCGATGGCCGCCGGGTTGTCCAGCCCGACCAGGTCGCTGTCGAGCCGATCGACTTTGCGATCCACCAGCACCAGAGGCATTTCGCTGCGCAATTCGAACAATTCGTCACGGTGGTGACCCAGCGTGTTTACGATCAGCCCTTCGATGTTGTAGGCGCGCAACAACGCCAGGTGCTGGCGTTCCTGCTCGTCATCGCGGTCGGTGTTGCACACCACCAGGCTATAGCCATGGCGACGACAGGCGGTTTCCACGCCATGCATCACGGCAATCGAATAAGGGTTGCGGATATCGGCCACCAGCATGCCGATCAGGCGTGTGCGCCCGCGCTTGAGGCCGCGGGCCATCTGGTTCGGCCGGTAGCCCAGCTCACTGATGGCCTGCTCGATGCGCCGGGCGATGGCCTCGGAGAGCAGGGCACGGTCTTCACCGATGAAACGCGAGACACTGGCCTTGGAGACCCCGGCGCGTTCGGCGACGTCGAGCATGGTCACGCGGTTGCGCTGGGCGGCGGAGAAAGAATTCACGGATAGAAACCTGCTTATTGGATTTATTAGCGGTTCTGAAACCGGTTTCAGGAAACACCAGAACCCAATCGGTCGTCAAGGGTGACGTGTCAGCAGCACGACCGATGGTGGTTCGCATCCGTCTGGCGGTGACGCCGGCTCATCGGTGCCGAACCACCCAGTCAATTTGCAGCGCGCCAGGCCGTGTGGTTAGCTGCCTGCCTCTCCCAGCCCCTTGACTGCCGAAACCACCATGAACTTTACCCAGCCTCGTTTGAGATTGCTGTTGATACTGAGTGTGACCTTGTTGGTGGTGGGCTGCGCGTCCTACGTCCTGTTTCGCCACAGCGGCGCGCCAGCCGATGAAGGCTTCGCCGCCGAGCAATTGAACGAAGGGGGCATGGAAGACATCGGCACGCTGGCACTGCCTGAGGTGGAGAAGCGCCTCAATTATTTGATCCAGGACACCGGTGAAACCCTCAGGTCCCTGGAGCGGGTCAGCGACGTGCAGTTGAGCCTGACTGTCGAGACGACCGAAACCGTCGGCGAGCAGCCGTTGCAATACGAGCCGCTGTTCGTCCCGTTCACCAGCGCGCAGTTGAAAGCTGAATTGGCGTCGATCCAAGGCCTGCGTTTTGCCCAGCGGCTATTTGCCGATGGTTCTGAGGTGCGGCTCGATACCAGCACGCTTGATCCACTCTGGAAACGCGCCGCCATGCCGGATGAGCCGACGGCCGAGCAATATCTGCCGCAGCGCTTGGTTTTTCGCGATGGCAGCGAAAAAACCTTCGCCGAGCTCAAGGCGCCGCCCAAGGTCGAGTCCGACGACACGATCGCATCCCATGATGCCTTCGCACTTGCGGTGAACAAACCGCTGGCGAGTCTGGGCCTGACGGTGGCTTACCGCAGCTATCCGGCGTTCAGGAAAGTGGTGCTGGACAAGGACCAGCCGAAAGTGACCCTGGACGACGGCCAGTCCTTCCAGCTCACGGCCCTGGGTGATGGCAGCGCTTCCGTGCGCTTGAGTACGCTGAAATTGTCGACCTTCGTGGTGCAAGGGCTGGACGATGAGGGCAGGGCGCTCTACAGCAACGGGAACAGCTCCCGGGCGTTCCCCTCCGAGGGCGAGATCGCGGCGTTGCAGGACTATTACAACGCGTTGCTGCAGACCAAGGACGACCTCGATCAGCTCAAGACCGGCCAGGCGGTGCAACAGCAGCTGGAGCGCGTGACCGAGGCGCTGGTCGCTCAGGCGGGGCCGCTGCAAAACACCGAGGTCGACTACCAATTCGAGGCCACCCCGCAACGCATCGTCATCCATGTACTCGATCCGATGGAAGACAACAGCGTTGAGTTCACCCAGGTCGACAACGTCCTGGCAGCCCAAGCACGGTACATCGCCCTGGACCGCAAGGCCGAGCGCTATGGCTTCATCGACCAGGCTGGCCAGTGGTTGATCAAGCCCCGTTGGGTGCAGGTGCAAGACAGCCCGGTGGCCGATACCTACACGTTGTTTTACCCGGAGAAGTCCAGCGACCCGGAATCGGAGTGGCAGGCGTTGCGCAGCCAGCTCGCCTATTTCCCCGCCGGTAGCAACAAGCTCGTCGACCTGCCGTTCGAACACATCACCGAGGCGTTGAGCAATGGTCTGCTGTTGGTGGAGCGTGAAACCAACGGCCCTTATGGGCTCTACGATGCCAGGCATCATCGGTTTGTGTTGCCGATGAAATTCGTCAACCCCACCGTGACCGATAACCTGTTCATCGCCCGTCTCGGCAAGCGAACTGATCTCATGGAAGGCCTGTACGGCGCTTATACCCTGGACGGCAAGGAGATCCTGCCGACGCAATTCTCGGGCATCGAGCACAGCGCGGGTCTGCTCTACGCCAGCTCGGCCGATCGGAGTCGTGAGGATGTTTTCGACCTGGAAGGCAAACGGATCAACCTTCCGGGTTACAACGTGGTAGGCCGGTTTGTGGGGCAGCAGCCGCTGTTGGTGCAGGAGACCAAAAGCAGGAAGTTCGCTTTTATCGATCGCCAGGGCGCGCGGCTGCCGATCAAGTTGCCTTATGACGAAGTGACGCCGTTTTCCAACGGCATGGCGGTGGTCGGGCGCGATGACAGCTACGGTGCCATCGACTTGGCGGGCCGCTTGCAAGTGCCTCTGGATTACCAGCAGATCAACGCGTTCCAGACCCGTTATGCAGCGGCGATCCGGGCGGGTGGGGGCTCCTCGCTGGTCTTGATCAGTCAGGACAACAAGGTGATCAAGGCGCTGGGGTCCTATACCAGCATGAAGGTGCCGGATAACGGCAATGAGGCCCGTTACTATGTGAGGGACCCGAAGAACGATGACGAGTACCTGGTTTATGACGCCGATGGCAATCTGGTGCAGAACGACAAATAACGGCGAATTCATTGACCCCGTGGCGAGGGAGCTTGCTCCCGCTCGACTGCGCAGCAGTCGCAAGGCGGCCTATGCCACTTGCCCATCACATCGCAGCGCCTGGTTTTGGGGTTGCTGCGCAACCCAGCGGGAGCAAGCTCCCTCGCCACGGGGGGCCTTTGGATCAGGGGGGCTGATGCCACGGAGCGTGTTCGTGTCCAGATCTCAGAGCTGGCTTATATAGGTCCCCGTCCCCTTGAGGATGTTCTGCAACGTCAGTTCCACTTCCGCCAGGTCCGCCGCATCGGTGTCGTGGATGATCTCCAGCACATCGTCGCCATTCAACGCATCGGCATCCGCCGGGGCAATCTCAATCAGCAAGCGGGTCGGGCTGAGGGTGACCTTGACGCCGTCCAGGGTCGAAGGCTCTCCATCCAGAGCGATTTCCAGTTCGTCTTCGTCGGGGTAGCGCGTCATCAGGAACATTTCGCCCTGGGCGCTGTGGCAGCAGAGCATGGCCATGTTGTCTTCTTCGTCGTCGCACGGGTTAGCGATCAGAAGGGCGGTGGTCATTTGCATGGTGATGCTCCAGGATCGAGTGCACCGGCGGGGTGCAAAAAGTGGATTTTGCCAGCCTGAAGGATTTTCTGCTGGTTTACCGCCTCGGGGTGCCGTTTGGTCCCCAGCCTGCTAGGGTTGTTCGGTGCGCACCGGCTGTTTAGCGAGCCGATGACCGAATATGTCGCAGCGCTGCAAGCAGGCAGGATGTCGCACTCGTTAAGCTGCGCAACGGATGTGCACCTGCAAAGTCCACCCCGGGGTGATTTTTGCAGGTGTCCATGACATGAAATTACATGGAAAAGGATGTGACCTGCCGGTCCTGTCCAGCTTCACCCACCTGTCATCCTGTTTCCTCTGCCCGAGAATCAGGAACGGGATGGCCGACGGCCCCGAAAGGGGTTGCACGCGACGCTACCATCAATAACAAGCCCAAGCGGAGTACCACAGATGGCGTTCTTCACCGCAGCCAGCAAAGCCGACTTCCAGCACCAACTGCAAGCGGCACTGGCGCAGCACATCAGTGAACAGGCACTGCCACAAGTGGCGCTGTTCGCTGAACAATTCTTCGGCATCATTTCCCTCGATGAACTTACCCAGCGCCGGTTGTCCGACCTCGCCGGCTGCACCCTGTCTGCCTGGCGCCTGCTTGAGCGCTTCGACCACACGCAACCGCAGGTGCGCGTCTACAACCCCGATTACGAACGCCACGGCTGGCAGTCGACCCACACGGCCGTGGAAGTGTTGCACCACGACCTGCCGTTCCTGGTGGACTCGGTCCGCACCGAACTGAACCGTCGCGGCTACAGCATCCATACCCTGCAAACCACCGTCCTGAGCGTGCGTCGCGGCAGCAAGGGCGAGTTGCTGGAGATCCTGCCGAAGGGCACCCAGGGCGACGACGTGCTGCAAGAGTCGCTGATGTATCTGGAGATCGACCGCTGCGCCAACGCCGCCGAACTCAACGTCCTGAGCAAGGAACTTGAGCAAGTGCTGGGCGAAGTGCGCGTGGCCGTGGCCGATTTCGAACCGATGAAAGCCAAGGTCCAGGAAATCCTCGACAGCCTGGACAGCAGCGCCTACGCCATCGACGCTGATGAAAAGAGCGAGATCAAGAGCTTCCTGGAATGGCTGGTGGGTAACCACTTCACCTTCCTGGGCTACGAAGAGTTCGTGGTGCGCGATGAAGCCGATGGCGGCCACATCGAGTACAACCCCGATTCGTTCCTCGGCCTGACCAAGTTACTGCGCGCCGGCCTGACCGCCGAAGACCTGCGCATCGAAGACTACGCCGTCGCCTACCTGCGCGAACCGACGCCGCTGTCGTTCGCCAAGGCCGCGCACCCAAGCCGCGTGCACCGTCCGGCCTACCCGGACTACGTGTCGATCCGTGAAATCGACGCCAACGGCAAGGTCATCAAGGAATGCCGCTTCATGGGCCTGTACACCTCTTCGGTGTATGGCGAGAGCGTGCGGGTCATCCCGTACATCCGCCGCAAGGTCGCGGAAATCGAGCGTCGCTCGGGCTTCCAGGCCAAGGCGCACCTGGGCAAGGAACTGGCCCAGGTGGTCGAAGTGCTGCCTCGCGACGACCTGTTCCAGACCCCGGTGGACGAGCTGTTCAGCACCGTCATGTCCATCGTGCAGATCCAGGAACGCAACAAGATCCGTGTGTTCCTGCGCAAAGACCCGTACGGCCGTTTCTGCTACTGCCTGGCCTACGTGCCGCGTGATATCTACTCCACCGAAGTGCGCCAGAAGATCCAGCAAGTGCTGATGGATCG
Source organism: Pseudomonas sp. Z1-12 (assembly GCF_051132015.1). NCBI lineage: Bacteria > Pseudomonadati > Pseudomonadota > Gammaproteobacteria > Pseudomonadales > Pseudomonadaceae > Pseudomonas > Pseudomonas sp. Z1-12. The sequence goes on along the minus strand of NZ_CP071647.1, from coordinate 3,610,669 downwards.
CCTGAAGGCCTCGGACTGCGAGTTCTGGACCTTCTTCTCCGAGTCCGTACTGGCTCGCGTACAGCTGATCCTGCGGGTGGACCCGAAGAACCGCATCGACATCGACCCGTTGCTGCTGGAAAAAGAAGTCGTGCAGGCCTGCCGCAGCTGGAAGGACGACTACGCCAGCCTGGTCATCGAGAGTTTCGGCGAAGCCCAGGGCACCAACGTGCTGTCGGATTTCCCGAAAGGCTTCCCGGCCGGCTACCGCGAGCGCTTTGCCGCGCATTCGGCCGTGGTCGACATGCAGCACCTGCTGAGCCTGAACGAAAAGAATCCGCTGGTGATGAGCTTCTACCAGCCGCTGGGCCAGGTTTCCGGCCAGCGCGAGCTGCACTGCAAGCTGTATCACGCCGACACGCCGCTGGCGCTGTCCGACGTGCTGCCGATCCTGGAAAATCTCGGCCTGCGCGTGCTGGGTGAATTCCCGTACCGCCTGCGCCACACCAACGGTCGCGAATTCTGGATTCATGATTTCGCCTTCACCGCCGCCGAAGGCCTGGACCTCGACATCCAGCAACTCAACGACACCTTGCAGGACGCCTTCGTCCACATCGTGCGTGGCGATGCCGAGAACGATGCGTTCAACCGCCTGGTGCTGACCGCCGGCCTGCCATGGCGCGACGTGGCATTGCTGCGTGCCTACGCCCGCTACCTGAAGCAGATCCGCCTGGGCTTCGACCTGGGTTACATCGCCAGCACCCTGAACAACCACACCGACATCGCGCGCGAGTTGACCCGGTTGTTCAAGACCCGCTTCTACCTGGCGCGCAAGCTCAGCGGCGATGACCTGGAAGACAAGCAGCTGCGCCTGGAGCAAGCGATTCTCTCGGCCCTCGACGAGGTGCAGGTACTCAACGAAGACCGCATCCTGCGTCGTTACCTGGACCTGATCAAGGCGACCCTGCGGACCAACTTCTACCAGACCGACGCCAACGGCCAGAACAAGTCCTACTTCAGCTTCAAGTTCAACCCGCACTTGATCCCGGAACTGCCGAAGCCGGTGCCGAAGTTCGAAATCTTCGTCTATTCGCCACGGGTCGAAGGCGTGCACCTGCGCTTCGGCAACGTCGCCCGCGGTGGCCTGCGCTGGTCCGACCGTGAAGAAGACTACCGCACCGAAGTGCTGGGCCTGGTAAAAGCCCAGCAAGTGAAGAACTCGGTGATCGTGCCGGTGGGCGCCAAGGGCGGCTTCCTGCCGCGTCGCCTGCCACTGGGCGGCAGCCGGGACGAGATCGCGGCCGAGGGCATCGCCTGCTACCGCATCTTCATCTCGGGCCTGTTGGACATCACCGACAACCTCAAGGACGGCGCCCTGGTACCGCCGGCCAACGTCGTGCGCCATGACGACGATGACCCGTACCTGGTGGTGGCGGCGGACAAGGGCACTGCGACCTTCTCCGACATCGCCAACGGCATCGCCATCGACTACGGCTTCTGGCTCGGCGATGCGTTCGCCTCCGGCGGTTCGGCCGGCTACGACCACAAGAAAATGGGCATCACCGCCAAGGGCGCGTGGGTCGGCGTGCAACGTCACTTCCGCGAGCGCGGCATCAACGTCCAGGAAGACAGCATCACCGTGGTGGGCGTCGGCGACATGGCCGGCGACGTGTTCGGCAACGGCTTGTTGATGTCCGACAAGCTGCAACTGGTCGCGGCCTTCAACCACCTGCACATCTTCATCGACCCGAACCCGGAGCCGGCCAGCAGCTTTGCCGAGCGCAAGCGCCTGTTCGACCTGCCGCGTTCGGCCTGGACCGACTACGACGCCAGCATCATGTCCGAAGGCGGCGGTATCTTCTCGCGTAGCGCGAAGAGCATCGCGATTTCGCCACAGATGAAAGAGCGCTTCGACATCAAGGCCGACAAACTGACCCCGACCGAACTGCTGAACGCCTTGCTCAAGGCGCCGGTGGACCTGTTGTGGAACGGCGGTATCGGTACCTACGTCAAGGCCAGCAGCGAAAGCCACGCCGATGTCGGCGACAAGGCCAACGACGCGCTGCGCGTGAACGGCAACGAACTGCGCTGCAAGGTCGTGGGCGAGGGCGGCAACCTGGGCATGACCCAACTGGGGCGCGTCGAGTTCGGCCTCAATGGCGGCGGTTCCAACACCGACTTCATCGACAACGCCGGTGGCGTGGACTGCTCCGACCACGAAGTGAACATCAAGATCCTGCTCAACGAAGTGGTGCAGGCCGGCGACATGACCGACAAGCAACGCAACCAGTTGCTGGCGAGCATGACCGACGAAGTCGGTGGCCTGGTGTTGGGCAACAACTACAAGCAGACCCAGGCCCTGTCCCTGGCGGCACGCCGCGCCTTCGTGCGGATCGCCGAATACAAGCGCCTGATGAACGATCTGGAAGCCCGGGGCAAGCTGGACCGTGCCATCGAGTTCCTGCCGACGGAAGAGCAACTGGCCGAACGTGTCGCGGCGGGCCATGGCCTGACCCGTGCCGAACTGTCGGTGCTGATCTCCTACAGCAAGATTGACCTCAAGGAGGCGCTGCTCAACTCCCTGGTGCCGGACGATGACTACCTGACCCGTGACATGGAGACGGCTTTCCCGCCAACGCTGGTGAGCAAGTTCTCCGAAGCCATGCGTCGTCATCGCCTGAAGCGCGAGATCGTCAGCACCCAGATCGCCAACGACCTGGTCAACCACATGGGCATCACCTTCGTCCAGCGGTTGAAAGAGTCGACGGGCATGAGCCCGGCGAACGTGGCCGGTGCCTATGTGATCGTTCGGGACATCTTCCATCTCCCGCACTGGTTCCGCCAGATCGAAGCCTTGGACCACCAAGTCTCGGCCGACGTGCAACTGGAGCTGATGGACGAGCTGATGCGCCTGGGCCGTCGCGCCACGCGCTGGTTCCTGCGCAGCCGCCGCAACGAGCAGAACGCTGCCCGTGACGTCGCTCACTTCGGTCCGCACCTGGCCGCGTTGGGCCTCAAGCTCGACGAACTGCTGGAAGGTCCGACCCGCGAAGGCTGGCAGACCCGCTACCAGGCCTACGTGGCCGCCGGCGTGCCGGAGCTGCTGGCGCGCATGGTTGCCGGCACGACGCACCTGTACACCTTGCTGCCGATCATCGAGGCGGCCGACGTCACCGGTCAGAACGCCGCCGACGTGGCCAAGGCTTACTTCGCCGTGGGCAGCGCCCTGGACATCACCTGGTACCTGCAACAGATCAGCGCACTGCCGGTGGAAAACAACTGGCAGGCACTGGCCCGTGAAGCGTTCCGTGACGATGTCGACTGGCAACAGCGGGCGATCACCATCTCGGTCCTGCAAGAGGGCGACGGCGCCCAGGACGTGGAAACGCGCCTGGCACTGTGGCTGGAGCAGCACCGCGAAATGGTCGAGCGCTGGCGCGCCATGCTGGTGGACATCCGTGCTGCCAGCGGTACCGACTACGCCATGTATGCGGTCGCCAACCGCGAGCTGCTGGACGTGGCAATGAGCGGTCAGGCGGTCGTGACGGCCAACTGATCCGACGTTGAATGAAAAGCCCCGCATTGAGAGATGCGGGGCTTTTTTGTTTTTAAGATTCACCGTGGGCCCCTGTGGGAGCGAGCTTGCTCGCGATAGCGGTGGGTCAGCGACATTGAACTTGACTGATATATCGCCATCGCGAGCAAGCTCGCTCCCACAGGGGGACTGCTGTGCTGTGGTCAGTTAGTTTTTCAACGGAATCAACACCGCCTCATCCTCTCCCATCACCATGAACACCAGCAGTTTCGCCGGTTGGCTCGCGCTGGCGTTTTTCGACACCAAGTGCTCGGAACCCGCCGCTTCATACCAGAACTCCCCGGCTTTGTAGGTCTTCGCCGGCTCACCCTTGACCTGGGAAGTGATGGCGCCTTCGAGTACATAGGCCATGGCCGTGCCCTCGTGCTTGTGGGCAATGGACGCTTGGCCAGGCGCGTAGTTGACGGTCAGCATCATGGTTTTTTTACCTGGAACATTTTTCAGCATTTGCTCCTGCAACACCGTGACCTTCTCCGAAGGCACGGCTTCGTGGGCGTAGGCCTGGGTAATGGGCAGCAGGCTGAGGGCGGCGAGCAGACAGAGTGTTTTCATGGGGGATGGCCTATTTGGTTTCGAGTGATTTCGCGCTGTCGCGGCGATGGACTCACCCTAAGCCCCGAGGCGGGGCAAGCAAACGTCCAATCTTTCGGAAGGTGGGTAGACCAATTGGCTGGGTCGATGAAGCCATTGGCCGATGGAGCTTTTGTGGCGAGGGAGCTTGCTCCCGTTGGGTGGCGAAGCCGCCCCAGAACAGGCGGCGCGTTCCATCACAGTCTTGCGTCTGCTGCGCAGCCGAGCGGGAGCAAGCTCCCTCGCCACAGGTGAAGTGCCTGGCGGGAATAGGACCGTGGGCTCAAACAATCGGAAAACTATTGAAATCCACGCTTCGAGCCAGGCGGTTGTCGATCAGGCTGATGAAACCTTGCACTTCCGGACAGTTGAAGTGGGCTTGCATGGCCGCTTCCGATTGCCAGCGGGCGCTGACGTTCCAGCGGTCGCCATCGTCGGGGCAACGGTCGACCAGGTAGGCATCGCAGCCGGGCAGGGCGCGCAAGGTCTCGACGATTTGCTGCAATTGCCGGCCCAGTTCTTCCGAGCGACCGGCGGCGGCTTGCACCTGTACGGTATTGATCACTTGGCGAGACATTGTTCAGGCTCCTGAATCAAGTCGGACGGTGGTTATTCACGATCAATGACACCCGTGCAGGATAGGCCTGGCGGCGCGAGGCTCAAACAGCCAATGGGCGGATAAATGCCCAGTCCAATTCTCAAGCCACCTGCTGCAGAATGTCGCGCAAACGGTCCAGGGCGACATCGATGTCCAGGGTTTCGATCGCACCGAAACCGAAGAACAGGCCCGGTCGCACGGGTACATCGTTGAAAAAACCCTCGAGGCTGTAGAGCCCGACCTCGGCTTTTCTCGCCAGCTCGATCACCAGCGCCAGGTCCATCGGCACCTTGCACAACACCGCCATATGAAAGCCCGCGGTGGTCGGCACGGCCTCGAACCAGGGTGACAAGTCCCCGGCCATGCGCGCCAGGATCCGCTCGCGGCGCCCGGCATACAGGGTGTGGCAGCGGCGGATGTGCTTGAGCAGGCAGCCTTCGGCGATGAACTTCGCCAACGCCCACTGGGGCAGGGTGGAGGTGTGCTGGTCGGTGAGGCGCTTGGCCAGGATCACGGCTTCAAGGATCGCCGGTGGCAGGATCGCATAACCGAGCCGCAGCTCCGGCAACAGGGTCTTGGAGAAGGTGCCGACGTACGCGACGATCCCGCGCTCATCCAGGCTTTGCAGCGAGTCGGCGGGCCGGCCTTCGTAGCGGAATTCGCTGTCGTAGTCGTCTTCGATGATGATCGCCCCCAACTCATAGGCCCGCGCCAGCAACGCCTCGCGACGGGCCTGGCTCATGGGCATGCCCAGGGGAAACTGGTGGGAAGGCGTCACGTAGATCAACCGCGTGCCGTCGGGGATCAGGTCCACCCGCAGGCCTTGTTCGTCCACCGGCACCCCGGCCACCGTGGCGCCCTGGGAGCCGAACAGCAACCGCGCCGGCGGATAGCCGGGGTCTTCCATGGCCACCAGGCTGCCGGGACGGGTCAATACCCGCGAGATCAAGTCCAGGGCCTGCTGCGCGCCGTTGCACACCACGACGTCTTCGTCCTGGCAATTGACCCCGCGGGAAAACGCGATATGCCGGGCAATGGCATTGCGCAGCGCCGACAGGCCTTCGGGCTGGCTGTAGAAGCCCTTGGCGCTGGCGATCTGGCGCAGCGCGTGGGCGGTGCAGCGCCGCCAGTCGTCCAGCGGAAACTGGCCCTTGCCGGTGGCGCCACCGATGAAGTCGTAGCGCAGCGCACCTTCGAGGGTGGGATGGCGCATCAGGTCGGGCATGGTGCGCCAGGCCTCGACGACATCGGCACCGGCCAGTTCGCGGTGGCTTTGCTTGCGTACCACTTTGGCCGGCCGCGCATTGACGTAGGTGCCTTTGCCGATAATGCCAGTGAGGAAATTTTCGTAGGTCAGTTGGGCGTAGGTGTCGGAAACGGTCTTGCGCGAAACACCCAGTTGCTCGGCCAGCAGGCGACTGGGCGGCAGCTGGGTGCCGGCGGCCAGGCGGCCGCTCTCGATGGCGCTGCGCAATTGTTGATACAACTGGCCCGACAGGTCCTTGCGGCCGTTGATGACAACATGAAGTTCCATACCCGCAAGCTCCTGGGCGATTGGTCGGCGGCCAGCGTCAAAAGCGCAAGATTACTCGCATTGTGCGAATGCGTTGAAGTTGCGTGGGGAAAATCCCGCCGATTGGAGTTGTCTGCGGTTTTTTCGCCGAATTGGACCTGTCATTGACCGACCCCAGGGCCTACCGTGGAACGCTCGAACGCCACGGAGCCCGCCATGAGCCCGCGTCTGGATTACTATGCTGCATCCCCCGGGGCGATGAGGGCCATGATCGGCCTGGAAGCCCTGACCAGTCGCCTGAGTATCGAACCGGCGCTGCTGCACCTGATCAAGATCCGCGCTTCGCAACTCAATGGCTGCGCCTTCTGCACCGACATGCATTCGGTGGAGGCGCGACGCCAGGGCGAGACCGAACGGCGGCTCTACGCGGTGGCGGTATGGCGCGACAGCGGTTTCTTCACGGCCCGCGAACGCGCCGGCCTGGCCTGGACCGAGGCGGTGACGCTGTTGGCCCAAAGCCAAGTCCCCGACGACGTCTACGCCCAGGCCCGGGCCTGCTTCAGCGAGGAGGAACTGGTGGACCTGACCCTGGCGATCAGCACCATCAACAGCTGGAACCGGCTGGCGGTGAGTTTTCGCCAGAGTCCGGGGGGGTGATTATCTGGATCAGACTCTGAAGTGATCCCTGTGGCGAGGGAGCTTGCTCCCGCTCGGTTGCGCAGCGACCGCAAAATTCTTGGGCCGCTGCGCCCGAGGCGTCGGACCGGCCCAGCGGGAGCAAGCTCCCTCGCCACAAAAAGCAGTGTCGTTATTTGGGCAGCGGTGAGGTGTTGGCCGGTACCGGCGGCCGCTGGGGCTTGACCGAGGTGCCAAACGTATTGCCCATGCGCACCCCCGTGGCCGCCGGGGTCGCCAGGCCGACGCTGTTCGGCGCGCGTTCGTTGACCGGCACGTTCATGGCCTCCTGGGCCCGTTGCGCTGCGGTTGCGGCCTCGGGGTCATTGCCCATCTGCCGGCTCAGGCAGTTGTAGTCGGGCGTCTTGTAGCCACCGACGGTCACCTCGATACAGCCCGGGGCTTCTTCGCCCTGGGCCCAGGGCATGGCCATGAGCAGCCCGAGGCCTGCCGCCATTTTCATCCACTGTTTCATCACCGACCTCCTGGTCCGCCGTGCAAGACGGTTCGTTGTCAGGGCATCAGTCTAGTGCGGCCTGGAGGATTTGTATCAGTTGTCATACGACATTCATAAACACCCCTCAGGATGACGATTTTCAACGGATACGTCAGTCGTGCAGCAGGGCAGAGCCGGGGGCGGACGAGGGCGTGGATTGACCGGGGCGCCCTTGGGGTGGCTGGTGGTGTTGCTGTGTCTGCTGAGCGCGCCGGCCCAGGCAGTCGACTGGGTAGAGCTGGACATTGCGCCCCAGGAATTGACCACGGCGCTGGAACAGTTCAGTCGTTTTACCGGCATGGCCGTGCTGGTTGACCAGCAGCTATCGGACCAGCGCCATACGTTGGGCGTGCGGGGGCGGTTCACGCCTTCCGAAGGGTTGCGGGTGTTGCTCAGCGGCACCGGGCTGGCGGCGCATTATGCCCGGGCGGATGCGTTTACGTTGCAGCCGGTGCGGGTCCGCGAGGTGCCGTTGCCTGCCGGCGTTACCCCGGGCTTGGGTGACAGTAACTACGCAGCCGCCATCCAGACGGTCATACAGCGCAATTTATGTGGTTCACCGTTGACCCGCCCGGGCAGTTTCCGGGCGGTGCTGCAAATGTGGATCGGCCGGGACGGCGTGGTCCAGCACAGCCGCCTGGTCAGTTCCACGGGCGACCTGATGCGGGACAAGGCCTTGGTCGATAGCTTGCAGAACCTCAGGATCGACCGCCCGGCGCCCAGTTCGCTGCGCCAGCCGGTGACCCTGCTTTTGTTACCCGACTCATCAGGAAGAAGCATGGAATGCACAACAGGGGAAGGGGTGCCCGGGCGATGAAAGACATCGGCCGCAGCCCGTTGGTGAAGCTGTTCCTCACCTCCTATGAGGATTTCCGGGTGCGCTTGCGCCGGCGCCTGGGGTCCGAGGAACTGGCCAACGATGTGCTGCATGAAACCTACCTGCGGGTCGATCGCATGGTCGACACGTCGGACATCGCCCAGCCCAATGCCTATTTGTATCGCATGGCCCTGAACATTGCCGCTGACCGTCGGCAGGCCGATGCACGCTTGCTCACGGGGGATGAAATCGAGGAGTTGCTGCAGGTCTCGGATGAAGCGTTGGACCCGGCACGGGTGGTGGGTGGGCAGAAGGAATTGCAGACGTTGCTCAAGGCCTTGTACGAACTGCCGGCGCGGCGTCGCAGGATTTTCATCGCCGCCCGCCTGGAAGAAGCGCCGCACTTGGAAATCTCCCAGCGCTTCGGTATCTCCACCCGTATGGTGGAGAAGGAAATCAAGGCGGCGCTGGGGCATTGCGCCCTGCGCCTGGAAAGAAAAGTCATTCAGCGGTTCGGTCCCGGCGCGGGAAAACCGTCTTGAGAGTAGAGACCCGACCCTTTCATGAGTGTGTGTGCGCTTGAACATCTTCAGCATCGCTTCCCCAGACGCCACGCCCCAGGTCCGATTGGCCAGCGAGGCCCGAGATTGGCTGATCCTGCTGACCTCGGGACGTGCCACCGTGGCCGATGCCCGGGCCTTGCGCCAATGGTGCGGGCAAAGCCCCGAGCATGCGCGGGCTTTTGAGCAGGCCAAGGCGCTGTGGCAGGGGCTGCAACCCGCCGCCACCGCATTGCAGGCGCCCCGGCATTTCGGCCGGCGGGCGTTGTTGGGTGGGGCAATCGCTGCATCGGCGGCGTTCCTGTTGATCCGCGCCACGGTGCCCGGCGGTGTCTCCGGGCTGGGGGCCGACTACGTCACCGACGTCGGCGAACAGCGCCGGGTGGAACTGGCCGAGGGCGTCAGCCTGGAACTCAATACCCAGACTCGCCTCAGTCACCGTTCGCTGGCCGATGGCGGGCAAGGGTTGGAATTGCTCAGTGGCGAGATAGAAGTGCAGGGGCGCAGTGCCCAGGTGGTCAGCGTCCAGGCCGGCGCCGGTTGGATCAGCGCCGCCCGGGCACGCTTCAACATCCGCTACACCGACCAGAGCGTCTGCGCGACTTGCCTGGAGGGCGTGGTGCAGGTCGAGGTGAAAGGCCAAAGGTTTCGTTTGGAGCCGGGCATGCAGTTGACCTATGACCCAGGCCAGATGGGCGTTCCTGAGCGTGCCGATGTGTCGGCGGCCGTTGCCTGGCGTGAGCAGGTCTTGGTGTTCAACGACGCGACCCTGGCCAGCGTCATCGATGAAATCAACCGCTATCGCCCCGGCATGTTGCTGCTGCTCAACCGCGAGCTGGGCCAGCGCAAGGTCCAGGCACGCTTTCGCCTCGACCAACTGGCGGGCGTGGCGCTGTTGATCCGCGATGCCTACGGCGCCAAATGCACCGAATTGCCGGGGGGAGTGGTGGTGCTGAGCTGAGCCTCGCCCCGCAGTGCCTGGGCCGGCCTCATCGCGAGCAAGCTCGCTCCCACAGTGGATTTGTGTTGTGGCCAAATCTTGGGTTCATTCAATAACCCTGTGGGAGCGAGCTTGCTCGCGATGGCGGCGTATCAGTCAAGTTCAACGTCGCTGACCCACGGCTATCGCGAGCGAGCTCGCTCCCACAAGGGACCAGTGTTTGGCTCAAATTTTCAGTTCGCTCCATAACCTGTGGGAGCGAGCCTGCTCGCGATGAGGCTGGCACATCCACATCATCACCAACTGACCCGCCGCTTTCGCGAGCAGGCTCGCTCCCACAAAGGTTCGGCGGTGCACCTGCGAATTACTCCAGCGGTCCAAGCACCTGTCGATAGGTTTCAGCCCCCTGAGGCGTCTGGCGAGTCAGGCTGATCTCGATGCCTGCGGGGTTTTCCTGGCGGTTGCCGCTGAGTTTGCGCCAGCCTTTTTCCGTGTCCCAGTACCGCAGCCCGGCATCGCTGACGTCACTGAGCACCGCCACGCCCGGGCCGGGTGCGGGCAGGGGGTAGCGATTTCGGGCCTGGCCTTGGGCGCGGTAAAGCGTGTCGCCCTTGAGCCACCAGCGCACTCGTTGCAACTCGCCTTCCTGGGCCGCCGCCACGCGGATCACATCCAGGCGAAAGCCCCGGCCCTCGGTGCTGCGCACGGTGAGGGCGGGTGGGGCGGTGGAGGGCTCGTCGTCGACGCCGGGTTTGATCGGTTCACTCAGCTCGATGCTGGCGCGCAGGTCAACGTCGCGCTCCAGTTGATTCAAGACCCGCAGCAACGCTTCGGTCTGCTCGGTGCTGGCCTGCAAATGGCTGTCGGCCCGAGTCACGCTGTCCAGCCCGCGCCAGGCGATCAGGCTGACCACCGCCATCAGCAGGATCGCCACCATCACTTCCAGCAAGGTGAAACCGTTCTCCCGCGGGCTCATTGGAGTTGCACCCGCCCGGCGGCACTGCGTTGCACGGTGAGACTGTTCTGGCCGTCCGACAAACGGATCTGCAAGGGCTCGCCGATCCATTCGGCATTCAGCACGACCCGCTGCCTGGGCTCCACGCGAACCTCCATCGACGGGCTCTGCCAGCGACGTCGACGCAGTTGCGGGTCGTCCTCGAAGCGATCGGACCCAGTGCCTTGATCCGCGCGGCGACTGAAGCCAAAGCCCTTGGCGTCCCAGTGCCAGGTAATCGGCCGCCCATCGCTGCGGGCTTCGGTCTGGGCCAGTTGCAACAGCTGCACCAGCCGTTCGCCATCCTGGCGCAGCAATTTCAACGGGTCCGGCTTGATGCTCAGGCTTACGGCGGCGCTGGCGATGCCGACAATCACCAGTACGACCATCAGTTCGATCAGGGTGAAACCGCGTTGCTTGCCGAGGTTCATGGGCGCTCCTTTGCGTGAGCGTCATCCTGCACGGCGAAGATGATAAGGATGTGAAATAAAACGGAGAGAATTGCCGCGTACGCTGCAAGCTGGAATCAAGACAAGGAGATTCAGGCCATGGCGTTCATCGAACGTGTGTCCCCGGCGCAAATCGTCCAGGTCGTGGGCTTGTTGGCGGCGTTGGCCGGGGTGGCGACCTGGTCGTCGCTGCTGCTCACGTCGGCCGAGTCGCGCACGCCGGACGTCGCCCCGCAACGCATGGCCGAGCGTCCCGATAACCCGGCGCTGCAATGGTTCTCCAACCAACCGGCACCGGTGGACATCAAGGTCAGCGGCGTGATGGCCGGCAGCCACGCTTCCGTGGCGATCCTCAGCCTCAACGACGGACCGCCGCGCAGTTTCCTGGTGGGTGAGCGCGTGGCCCAAGGGGTACGCTTGGTGGCGATCGAGGCGCAGGCGGTGGTCATTGAACGCGGTAACGAACAGACCCGGCTGGTCCTGGCGCGGTTGCCGGATTCAGTGAGTTTGCCCTCGCTAACCCACCCCGAAAACCAGCGCTGACTCCTGTGGCGAGGGAGCTTGCTCCCGCTGGGTTGCGCAGCGACCGCAGGATCTTGGGGCCGCTTCGCCCGAGGCGTCGGACCGGCCCAGCGGGAGCAAGCTCCCTCGCCACAGGGGATCGCATTGCTTCTCCTTATTTCTCCCGGCTGACCAACGTATCCAATCGAGCCAACGGCGGTGCTTCACGCGTGCGGTCCGACACGCTCAGTTCAACCCGCAGCAACCGGCCGTTTTCCGCCGCCCGCAGGGTCTGTTCGCAGCGCAGCAGCAAGCGCCCCTGGTCGCATTCGAACACTTTCGAGCCCGGGGCAAAACCGCCTTCCAGACGGAGTTGTGCCAGTTGGCTGCGGGCGGTGAGCAGGGCGATGGATTTGTCTCGCAGCAAACCGTTGCTCTGGGTCATCACCGCGGCCACGCGCACGGCGGCCGACATGGCCACGGCGATGATCGCCAGGGCCACCAGCACTTCGATCAGGGTGAAGCCGGCTTGCGGAGCAGGGCGTGGCATGACAAGGGCTCTAGGGCGAGGGCAGCCTTCAAGGCTAGCCGGCGTTCGTGACCGATTGACGACGCAAGCTCCTGAGCAATTTCAATATCACTGACATATTTTCTTGCAACACTGCGCCTCGAATCGAATCCAGCGAAGGACCGTCGAGATGCAGATCGCCCGTTACAACGCCCGCTCCCAAGGCCCTCGCGGGCAGTTGGGTTTCACCCTGATCGAAATCATGGTCGTGGTGGTGATCCTCGGCATCCTGGCGGCGATGGTGGTGCCCAAGGTGCTTGACCGTCCCGACCAGGCGCGGGCAACGGCGGCGAAACAGGACATTGGCGGCCTGATGCAAGCCCTGAAGCTGTACCGCCTGGACCACGGCAGTTACCCGAACATGAACCAGGGCCTCAAGGTACTGGTGGAGAAACCGGCCGATGCGAAAAACGGCACCTGGCGCTCCTACCTCGAACGCCTGCCCAATGATCCATGGGGACGCCCCTACAACTACCTCAACCCCGGTGCCAACGGTGAAGTCGATATCTTTTCCCTGGGGGCCGACGGCCAGCCTGACGGCGACGGCGTGAATGCCGACATTGGCTCCTGGCAGTTATAAGGGCCGTGATGCGAACGGATTCGCCCTTCGCGGCGAAGCAGCGCGGCATGGCGGTGATCAGTGCCTTGCTGATCGCCGCTGTGGTGGCGGTGATCGCCGGCGGCATGCTGACCCGCCAGACCCTGTTCACCCGCAGCCTGGAAGCGGAGCAGTTGCGCGTCCAGGGTACGGCGCGCTTGCAGGGCGGTTTGCAACTGAGTCGCCAATTGCTCTGGGACGCTCGTCAGCGCGATCCCCTGACGCGCTTCGGCCAACCTTGGGCGAAACCCATCGTGATGCCGGGTTCGGATCAAATCGACACGCCGTTCGAAGGCCAGTTGGAAGACGAACAAGGCAAGTTCAACCTGCGCAACCTCGTCGCCAATGAGCGCGTGGACGAGGAACAAGTGCAAGCGTTCGAACGCCTGTGCCAGCAGTTGGGTGTGGCCGCGACGGTCCGTACACGCATCATCGAACGGGTGGTCGAGGCGTATCCGCGCTTGTTGAATCCGCAGCGGTCGGACCAGGCGTCACAGGGCAATACATTCGACAGTAGCCGCGAAACGTCGCCGTTGGCCGCCAACAAGCCGCTTTCACCGACGCGTCCGATGCTGCGCACCTTGCAAGACTTGCGCAGCGTCAAGGGCGTCACCCCTCGGTTGCTGGACACCCTGGCGCCTTACGTGACGATCCTGCCGGCCAACACCTGGATCAACGGCAACACCGCGAGTGCCCCGGTGTTGGCTGCCTACGTGCCAGGGCTGTCGCTGCAACGGGCCGAGGCGCTGGTCAGGGAACGCGACGGTGGCCACTGGTTTATCAACCGCGGGGATTTCGTCAATCGCCTGCGCATGCCCGAATTGGACACCGCCAACGTCAAGGTCGGTATCACCAGCGACTGGTTTCGCCTGCGGGGCCAGGCGCGCAGTGGTCAGCGCCGGGTTGAACTGGAGGCGTTGCTGCAACGCAGCGAGGACCGCTTGCCCCAGGTGATCTGGTCAAGGGTGGGCGTATGACACGCTTGCGCATCGGCCTGGCGCCGCTGGCCAGCCTGGACCTCGACAGTGTGGTGGCATTTGCCTGGCTGGATCGCCAGGGCCAGGTCCGTGAGCAAGGTCGCAGCAGCCTGCGGGCGTTGGGCCAGGGCAGTAAAAATCTTTCAGTGGAATGTTTCCTTCATCCTCGCGACAGCCTGCTGACTCGCCTGGAGTTGCCGCTGCTGCCGGCAGCCAAGATCACCGCAGCGGTGACGTGCGCGGCCCAGGCCTTGATGCTCGGTGCCAGCGAACAGATGCAGGTGGCCCACGGTCCGCGTGATGTCGACGGACAGGTGCAGATCGCCTGGCTGGACCGTGAATCCCTCGCCCATCTGGGGCGGCTGGTGCAGCAGGCCGGTTTGAAGCTAAGTGGCCTCTACCCGGCGGCCTACGCCTTGCCGGTGCTGCCGGGGCCGGTGGCCTGCATCGAGGACGGTCATCTGCTGGTGCGCCATGGCCTGCGGCACGCCGTGGTGCAACCGTTGCAGGAAGAGGCGCTGGACGAGTGGCTCCTGGAAATGGGGAGCGGGCTGCATTGGGTGGGCAAAGTTCCATCGCAATCTTCCCCCGACACCTTGGCTGACAGCCAACGCTGGATTGGCCCTGCGCCGGGTTGGGGCTTGCATGCCGGCCTGTCCCGCAGCGCGGCCGAGCGCGGTGGTTGGGGCCGGGCGGCGGCGATCTGCGCGACAGCGCTGGCGGTGTGGGTGGTCGGGCTGAACCTTTACGCCGCCCGTGAAGCGGCCCAAGGCCAACGGCTCAAGGCGCAGATGAGCCAGCGGGTGAAGCAGGCGTTTCCCGAATTGCCGGTGATCCTCAACCCGCTGCAGCAGGCGCGCCAGCAAATCGCAGCGCGCCAGAGCGGCGCGGCGACTGACCCGGCCCAACGCTTTGCCAGCCTGGTGCAGCAGGCGGGCAGCGCCATGCCGTTCATGAGCGGCAATGTCCAGGCGCTGGCGTTCGAGAACGGTGAGTTGCGCCTGAATGTCGTGGCCGAGGCGCAGAAGCCCGCCGCCGACGATGATTGGAAAATCCCCCTGGCCCAGGCCGGCATCGACGTCGCCGCCGTCGACCAGGGCTGGGTCCTGCGCGTGGCTCCAGCGGGCCAGGACGCCCCCGACGAAACCCCGGACGCCGACGATGAATAAGCACTCCCTGGCCCTGGCGCGGGTCCGTTGGCAAACCTTTCGCACGCAATTGCGCACGTTCTGGCAGGGGCTTGCCGCCCGCGAACAAGCCGCCGTGGCCCTGGCTGCGCTGGTGTTGGGTGGCTGTCTGGTCTGGCTCGCACTGATCCAGCCGCCGCTAAAGACCATCGCCTATTGGCAAGCCGAAACCCCGAAGCTGCGCTCACAGACCGAAGCCCTTGAGGTGCTGTTGCGTGACGTCGCGGGGCCTGCCCAAGACCAGCCCCTCGAAGCCGCCTTGCGCCAGAGCCTGGACGCCAGCGGCTTGAGCCAGCACTACCAATTGCAAATGTCCGAGGGCCCCGGTGCCTGGCAGCTTACGTTCGACCAGGCCCCGGCGGAGGCGGTCATCAGTTGGCTGCTGGGTAACCCACGGCAATTCTCCCTGGAGGTGATCGAGGCTCGTTTGCAGCGTTCCGTCCCGGTCAATACCGACACCCTCGACAACCACGACAACAGCGCCGGCACCTTGTCCGGAACCGTTCGCATGGATCAGGCGCATAGCGCTAAGGAAGCTTCATGAAAGGGGCCCGATACCCACGTCATTGGCGCAAGGCTGCGCCGCTGTTGTTGCTGGCGTTGAGTGCCTGCAACAGCACGCCGCCCGCGTCGCAGCCACCGTTGCTGGTGGACAGCGAACTGGGGATTCCGTTGGGAAGTACCCAGCGCAGCGGCGATGCATTGCTCGATCGCCAGCGGGCCCAGGACGGGCGTGAACGCAAGCCGGCGGTGCGGCATCAAGTCGACCTCACCGCCCGTGCCCGAGAGCCGCGCGGCAATGCACCGGCGCGCACGCCCCTGGGGGATCAACCGGTGACGCTGAATTTCGTCGAGGCTGACATCCAGGCGGTGGTGCGGGCCTTGTCCCGTTCCACCGGCCAACAGTTCCTGGTGGACCCGCGGGTCAAGGGTAACCTGACGCTGGTCTCCGAGGGCCAGGTCCCGGCCCACCAGGCCTACGACATGCTGCTGGCCGCGCTACGCATGCAAGGGGTCAGCGTGGTCGACGTCGGCGGCGTGGCCCAGGTGGTGCCCGAGGCCGACGCCAAGCTGCTGGGTGGGCCGATCTACAGCGCCGACAAACCGGCCGGCAACGGCATGCTGACCCGCACCTTCCGCCTGCAATACGAAAACGCCGTGAACCTGATCCCGGTGCTGCGCCCGATCGTGTCGCCGAACAACCCGATCAATGCCTACCCGGGCAACAACACCATTGTCGTCACCGATTACGCCGAGAACCTGTCGCGGGTGGCGCAGCTCATCGAAGGCATCGACACCCCCAGTGCCATCGACACCGACGTGGTGCCCATCCACAACGGCATCGCCGTCGACATCGCGCAAATGGTCTCTGACCTGCTGGAAACCCAGGGCGGCGACCAGACCCAGAAGATCAACGTGATCGGCGACCCGCGCTCCAATTCCATCATCATTCGCGCCGGCAGCCCCGAGCGCACGGAGCTGGCGCGCAACCTGATCTACAAACTCGACAACGCCCAGAACAACCCGAGCAACCTGCACGTGGTGTACCTGCGCAACGCCCAGGCCGGCAAACTGGCCCAGGCCCTGCGCGGCTTGCTCACCGGGGAAAGCGAAGGCGAGGGCAGCGACAACTCGCGCTCGGTGCTCAGCGGCATGGGCGCCAGCACCAATGGCCAGGGCGGGCAGGGCAGCAGTGGCGACGGCACCAGCAGCAGCACCACCAGTGGCAGTGTGTCGAGCAGCGGCAATGGCTACGCCCAAGGCAGCAACGGTTCCACCAGCACGACGTCGACGAACAGTGAGCAGGGCACCGCCTTCAGCGCCGGCGGCGTGACCATCCAGGCCGACGCCACCACCAACACCTTGCTGATCTCCGCGCCGGACCCGCTGTACCGCAACCTGCGGGAGGTCATCGACCTGCTGGACCAGCGTCGCGCCCAAGTGGTGATCGAGAGCCTGATCGTCGAGGTCGGCGAGGACGACGCCAGCGAGTTCGGTGTGCAATGGCAGACCGGCAACCTTGGCGGCAGTGGCGTGATCGGCGGCGTCAACCTCGGCGGCACGGGGCTCAACCTCAATGGCAAGACCAGCATTGATGTATTGCCCCAGGGCCTGAACCTGGGCTTGGTCAACGGCACCGTGGACATTCCCGGCATCGGCAAGATCCTCGACCTCAAGGTCCTGGCCCGGGCCTTGAAGAGCAAGGGCGGCACCAACGTGCTGTCGACGCCGAACCTGCTGACCCTGGACAACGAAGCGGCGAGCATTTTCGTTGGCCAGACCATTCCGTTTGTCAGCGGCAGCTATGTCACCGGCGGGGGCGGTACCAGCAACAACCCGTTCCAGACCGTGACCCGTGAGGAGGTGGGCTTGAAGCTCAACGTCCGGCCGCAGATTTCCGAAGGCGGGACGGTCAAGCTCGATATCTATCAGGAAGTCAGCAGCGTCGACAACCGCGCTTCGAGTACCACGGGCATCGTCACCAACAAGCGCGCCATCGACACCAGCATCCTGCTCGACGACGGGCAGATCATGGTCCTGGGCGGGCTGCTGCAGGATGGTTACAGCCAGAGCAACGACGCGGTGCCTTGGCTGTCGACCATTCCCGGGATCGGCGCGCTGTTTCGCAACGAACGGCGGCAGGTCACCAAGACCAACCTGATGGTGTTCCTGCGGCCCTATATCATCCGCGACACGGCGGCGGGGCGCGGCATCACCCTCAATCGCTACGACTTCATGCGCCGCGCCCAGGGCCTGCTGCAACCGGAGCGCAGTTGGGCACTGCCGGACGTCCAGGCGCCGCAACTGCCAGCCTCGGCCCGGGCGATTCCGGGCGCCGCGCCGGTGAGCTTGCAAACGCCCAGGTCGGTGATCAAGGCGGTGCCCGTCGAAGAAGGCACTCGCTGATGGACACCAACTCTGTGGGAGCGAGCCTGCTCGCGATGACGGCGGCCCGATCGATATCCATGCAAGCTGACCCATCGCTATCGCGAGCAAGCTCGCTCCCACAAGGGAGTTGCGGTGAGAACAAACTTGAGACCATCCCAAGACACTGTGGGAGCGAGCTTGCTCGCGATGAGGGCAGTTCAGCCAACATTGATGCAACTGTTCCACCGCTATCGCGAGCAGGCTCGCTCCCACAAGGTGCAGATGCAACTTATGGACCTGAGGGGACAACATGACCACCCTCCCATACGCCTGGGCCAAGGCCCAGCGCCTGGTGTTGCGCCAGTGCGAAGACGGCGCTGTGTTGATGGTGTGCCCGTCCACGCCGGGCTGGTCCATCAGTGAAGTGCGCCGTCAGTTCGGCGAGGTGCGGCTGGAACGGGTGCGCGACGATGAACTCGACGGCTTGCTCAACAGCGCCTATGCCGACACCGGCAGCGCCGCCGCGGTGGTGGGCGCGGCGGAAAACGAAGTGGATCTCGACCGGTTGATGCAGGACATTCCCGAGATCACCGACCTGCTGGACACCCAGGACGGCGCGCCGGTGATCCGCATGATCAACGCCTTGCTGACCCAGGCCGCCCGGGACGAGGCCAGCGACATCCACATCGAACCCTACGAGAGCCATTCGGTGGTGCGCTACCGCGTCGACGGCACACTGCGGGATGTGGTTTCGCCGCGCAAGGCCCTGCACGGTGCGCTGGTGTCGCGGATCAAGATCATGGCCCAGCTCGACATCGCCGAAAAACGCCTGCCCCAGGACGGCCGGATCGCCCTGCGCGTGGCCGGGCGCCCGATCGATATCCGCGTCTCGACGGTGCCCACCGGCCATGGCGAGCGGGTGGTGATGCGCTTGCTGGACAAGCAGGCCGGACGCCTGCAGCTGGAAACCCTGGGGATGGACCCGGGCGTGCTGGGCAAGCTCGATCACCTCATCCGCCAGCCCCACGGCATCGTCCTGGTCACCGGCCCCACCGGCAGCGGCAAAACCACCAGCCTCTACGCCGCCCTGGCCCGGCTGGACGCCAGCGTCCATAACATCCTCACCGTGGAAGACCCGGTGGAATACGACCTGCCGGGCATCAGCCAGATCCAGGTCAACGCCAAGATCGACATGACCTTCGCCCTGGCGTTGCGGGCGATCCTGCGCCAGGACCCGGACATCATCATGATCGGTGAAATCCGCGACCTGGAAACCGCGCAAATCGCCGTGCAGGCCTCCCTGACCGGTCACTTGGTGCTGGCGACGTTGCACACCAACGACGCGGTGTCGGCCATCAACCGCTTGATCGACATGGGCGTCGAGCCATTCCTGCTGGCTTCGTCGATGCTCGGCGTGCTGGCCCAGCGACTGGTGCGCAGGCTCTGCCCGCAGTGCAAGCAACCCGACCCGGCGACGCCTGGCACCTGGCGTCCGGTGGGGTGCCCAACCTGTAACCAGACCGGCTACAGCGGCCGCACTGGCATCCATGAGTTGTTCTGCATCGACGACGACATCCGCACGCTGATCCACCAAGGGGCAGGGGAGCAGGCACTGCGCGCCGCCGCCCGCCGGGCCGGCATGTTCAGCATGCGCGAGGATGGCGAGCGCTGGGTGCGCAGTGGCACCACGGCCCCTGAAGAAATCCTGCGCGTAACACGGGACGCCTGATGAATCGCTACCGTTTCGAGGCCGCCGACGCCCAGGGCAAAATCGAGTCTGGACACTTGGAAGCCGACAGCCAGGGCGCCGCTTTCAATCTGTTGCGCAGTCGCGGCTTGACCGCGTTGCAGGTGCAGCTCGAGCGCAACACGGCGCAGACCAGCGGCGGCGGTTTGTTCAGCGCCAAGCTTTCGGACAACGACCTGGCCTGGGCCACCCGTCAACTGGCGAGCCTGCTGGGAGCAAGCCTGCCGCTGGAAGCGGCGTTGAGCGCCACCGTGGAACAAGCCGAGCGCAAGCACATCGCCCAGACCCTGAGCGCGGTGCGCGCCGATGTGCGCAGCGGCATGCGCCTGGCTGAAGCCCTGGCGGCGCGGCCGCGGGACTTTCCAGAGATTTATCGGGCGCTGATTGCGGCGGGCGAAGAGTCCGGTGACCTGGCCCAGGTGATGGAGCGGCTGGCCGACTACATCGAAGAGCGCAACAACTTGCGGGGCAAGATTCTCACGGCGTTCATCTATCCCGGGGTGGTGGGGCTGGTGTCGGTCGCCATCGTGATTTTCCTGCTCAGCTATGTGGTGCCCCAGGTGGTCAGCGCATTTTCCCAGGCGCGCCAGGACTTGCCCGGGCTGACCGTGGCGATGCTCACCGCCAGTGACTTCATTCGCGCCTGGGGCTGGTTGTGTTTTGGCGTATTGGCCGGGGGCTTCTGGAGTTGGCGGCTGTACCTGCGCAAACCGGCGGCACGGTTGAACTGGCACGCACGGGTGTTGCGCCTGCCGCTGATCGGGCGTTTTGTACTGGGCCTCAACACCGCGCGCTTTGCTTCGACCCTGGCAATTCTCGGCGGCGCCGGGGTGCCGTTGTTGCGAGCGCTTGAGGCCGCACGCCAGACGCTGTCCAACGAGCGCCTGAGCCAGGGCGTCAGCGAGGCCACGGCCAAGGTCCGCGAAGGGGTCAACCTGGCGGCGGCGCTGCGGGTGGAAAAAGTCTTCCCCCCGGTGCTGATCCACCTGATCGCCAGCGGCGAGAAAACCGGCTGCCTGCCACCGATGCTCGAACGCGCCGCGCAAACCCTGTCCCGCGACATCGAACGCCGCGCCATGGGCATGACCGCACTGTTGGAGCCGCTGATGATCGTGGTCATGGGCGGCGTGGTGCTGGTCATTGTCATGGCGGTGTTGTTGCCGATCATTGAGATCAACCAGTTGGTGCAATAAACCC
This sequence comes from Pseudomonas sp. Z1-12, assembly GCF_051132015.1. Classification (NCBI taxonomy): domain Bacteria; kingdom Pseudomonadati; phylum Pseudomonadota; class Gammaproteobacteria; order Pseudomonadales; family Pseudomonadaceae; genus Pseudomonas; species Pseudomonas sp. Z1-12. The sequence goes on along the minus strand of NZ_CP071647.1, from coordinate 3,589,840 downwards.
ACCTAACCCGTGGCGAACATTGATCTTGTGGCGAGGGAGCTTGCTCCCGCTGGGTTGCGAAGCGACCCCAAACAGGTCGAACGCGATCCCTCTGATGTACCGGGTTGTCAGGTTTTGGGGCTGCTTCGCAACCCAGCGGGAGCAAGCTCCCTCGCCACAAAAGCAGCCATTTATTTTGCTGTGCCGCAACACCTCCCGAGCCTTGCCCGCGCCAAACTCGGGTTCCTCGTTCTGTCATGTTCGCTCGCCAGGCAACCACCCGCCGCGACCTCTACTCCCGCCATTCTGAGCTCAATAGTGAAACCCGCCTGAACCCACGGTCCAGAGCCCTCGAACACCCGAGAAAAACACCTTGAAAACAGCCCTCAACTCCCGAGGTTTTTTCCTTTATCTGTCACCGGAAGCTGCGAATTTCTAACCCATGGCCTCACCCCATCGCCATCGGCACAGGACCGAGCGCCATGACGGCAAGCATGCGTCACTCAACCTACGTACGAACACGACGAAAGGAGATTCTTCATGTTTAAGCGCACTATGATCGCAGCGTCCCTGGCAGTAGCCGCCCTGGCTTCGGCCCAATCGATGGCCGCGGTTGTTGGTGGCGGTGCCACCCTGCCTGAGAGACTCTACAACGGCGCTTCGCCTCTGCCACGTCTGTTGCCGACAGACTTCAGCTACACCGGTGTCGGCAGCGGCGCCGGCAAGACGGCTTTCCTGACCAACGCACCCGCTTCGATCAACCAGCCTGCCGGTACCCCGGTCGATTTCGCCGGTAGCGACTCGGTCATCAGCCAGACTGACCTGACCAACTACAACAACGCTTTCGGTGCCACCTTCGGCAAACTGATCCAGATTCCATCGGTAGGCACTTCGGTGACCGTCCCGTACAAGAAAAGCGGCACCACGACCCTGCAATTGACCGGCGCCCAACTGTGCAACATTTTCTCCGGCACCGTGACCACCTGGGGCCCGATCCTGGGTAACAGCGACGCCACCCCGATCAAGGTCATCTACCGTTCCGGCAGCAGCGGCACCACCGAATTGTTCGCCCGTTTCCTGAATGATTCCTGCCCTACCAAGTTCGGCGTCAGCAGCACCTTTACCTCGGCCAACCTGGGTGCCGAGCCTGCCAACTGGCAAGCCGTTGCCGGCAGCGCTGACGTAGTGACCGCGGTCAACGCCACCAATGGCGCCATCGGTTATGTCAGCCCTGACTTTGTTTCTCCCAACAACAACGCCGTGGTTGCTCGCGTCAGCAAAAACGCCGTAGCCGCCGGCACCGCGCCACTGCCAAGCCTGGCCAACACCACCGCCGCCCTGGGTACCGCTCCCGTCCCGGCTACCGCTGCCGATCGTGCCAACCCATTGAAGTGGGTGCCTACCTTCGGTTCCGCCGCCAATGACACCGCTGTTCCCACTGGTGCCAACCAGTACCCGATCGTGGGTTACACCAACCTGCTCGTGGGTCAGTGCTACAAGACCGCTGCCGATGCCACCGCCATCCGCAACTTCCTGACCAGCCTGTACACCGGCACCAAGAACAACGTCATCAACGCCCACGCCTTTGCCATCGTCCCTGGCACCAGCGCAACACCGACCAACCTGGCTGGCGAAATCAAGAAAACCTTCCTCGACAACGCCTATGGCGACGGCCTGGATATTGCCAACATCAGCGTCTGCAACGGCAAAGGTCGTTTGTAAGCCGCACGCAGGAAGCAGCTCAGGCCACAGGATGTGGCCACTCTGAAAACAGCATCGGTAGCGGCCAGGTTGGCGCTGCCGATGTTGTTTTTCTGCGCCTGGAAACCTTGCGCGCTTCGCTGTTCCGGATGATTTCGTTGCTCGGCCGGCACGCAGATGAACTTTGTATGACAAGCGTTCGGTCGCGCACCTTTGTAACCGCCTATCAGGTATCGATACGGCCACCTCGGGGCGGCTGTGTGACCTAACTCTGTGCTTTGGGAAAAGGATCGGATAGTGATGCGTCTGTCTAAAAAAACTTCGAAACCGACGCCTCGCGGCTTCGCCCCTGGATCCTCTCGCTCGGTACTGGGGCAGGGCGCGTTGTACCTGACCCCCTTGGCCCAGGCCATTGGCCTGTTGGTGCTCACGGGCACGGCCCAGGCCGCGCAGCCGGCGGCTTTCAGTTCGAGCTGGTTTGCGGCCAAGGGCGCGGCCCAGGCTACTCAGGCCGCTCGCCCGGGCGGGCAGGTTCCAGGCGCGCCGCCACCGCTGGCGCAACAGCAGACGGCCAACCAGCAATTGCAGCGTTCGCTGAGCAACCTCAACAACACGGTGGCGGCGATCGCCGCGCAGCAGGCCTTGCAGGCGGCGGGCCGTGCGTCAGCTTTCGCCAACCCGCAAACCATTCATAACGGCCTGGGTGGCAATGGCCTGAACCTGGTGATCGGCGCCGATGGCAAGCCGGTCTTCAGCAACGTCGAGGCGCCGGTGCAGACCGAGGCGGGCGGCAAGACTCAGGTCTCGATCAAGCAGACGGCCGACAAGGCGATCATCAACTGGGACACCTTCAACGTCGGGCGCGATACCACCGTCAATTTCCAGCAGAACGCCGACTGGGCGGTGCTCAACCGGGTCAATAACGCGACCGCGCCGAGCCAGGTCCAAGGTGCGATCAAGGCCAATGGCACGGTGTTGATCCTCAACCAGAACGGCATCGTCTTCAGCGGCAGCAGCCAGATCAACGTGCGCAACCTGGTGGCGGCCGCCACCGCGTTCGACGACAACCAGTTCAAGAACAATGGCCTGTACAGCCCCGGCGCGGCACCGACCTTCACCAACGCCGGCGGCAAGGTGCGGGTCGAGCAGGGCGCGCGGATCGAAACCCACGCGCCTGCCAGCTCCACCGCCGGTGGCGGTTATGTGCTGTTGCTGGGCAACGAAGTGGACAATGCCGGGACCATCAGCGCCCAGAAGGGCCAGGTCGCGCTGGCCGCCGGCAGTGATTTCGTGATCAAGAAAGGCCAAGGCACCGACGGTAACGCGCAATCGTCGGTGCGCGGCAATCAGGTGGTCGCCAGCGGCACGGGCGAAGTCAGCAACAGCGGCCTGCTGCAGGCAGCATTGGGCGACGTGAGCCTGACCGGCCAGGACGTGCGGCAAAACGGCGTGGCGCTGGCCAGTACCTCGGTGGATTCACGCGGCACCCTGCACCTGACCGCCAGTCGCAGCGTGACCCTGGGCGAGGGTGCCACCAGTGCGATCCTGCTCGATAGCAGCAGTGCCCTGGACAGCCAGCGCAATGGTCTGCTGCAACCGCCCAGTGCCAACACTTCGCCTATCGTCGCGGTCGATGGTTATCGCCGTGACCAGTCGTTGATCGCCATCGACAGTGCCGGCACCGTCGACTTCCAGAAAGGCTCGATCACCCTCGCCAGCGGCGGCCAGGTCGGCGTCCGCGCGGCCCAGCGCAGTCGGGTCGGCGATGGCGCGGTCATCGACGTGTCCGGTGCGCTGGGTGTCAAGGTGGCGATGGAATCCAACAGCATCAAGATCAACGTCCAGGGCAACGAACAGCGCGACGCCCCTGGCAACCGCGACAAGGGCGGCCTGAACAGCAAGGACGTGTGGGTCGACACCCGCGACCTGGTGTTCGTGCCCGCCGGCACCAACGGCTACGCGACGGATCGCTGGTACACCGCCGGTGGCCTGCTGGAGGTCGGCGGCTACCTGGGCACCCGCGTGCACAGCGTGGGTGAGTGGATGGCCCAGGGCGGTACGGTGTCCTTCAGCGGTAATGATGTGGTGACGCAGAAGGGCTCGCAGATCAACCTGTCCGGCGGCACCCTCGATGTGCAGTCCGGCATGGTCAAGCAAAGCTGGCTCAAGGGTGCGAACGGGCGACTGTATGAAATCTCCAGCGCCCCTGGCGACATCCTCTATGAAGGGGTGTACCAGGGTTACGAGGATCACAGTACGCGTTGGGGCCAGAGCCGGTTCTACTACAGTCCGCTGATCGCACCCCGGGAGCGTTTCGAGCAGGGCTACAGCGTCGGTCGCGACGCCGGCTCCCTGGTGATCGGCACGCGCAACGCCGTGCTGGAAGGCCAGGTGGTCGGCGACACCTTCCAGAGCGACCGCCAGGTGCAGGCCGCCCAGGTCGGGCTGGACGGCTACAACCAGTCGGCGAAGGCGGTGGCCCGTGGCGCGCAACTGATCGTTGGCAACTACGTGCCTTACTACGTGAAAAGCAGCGGTACCCTGCAATACGCCTTGCGCGCCAATGCCGGCACGCTGCAGGACATCGTCCTCGGGACCGAGGATCAATCCCTTGCGGCCGGAGTGGGGCTCCAGGACACCGTGGCCGAAGGGCGCGAAGGCCGCCTGTACCTGAACAGTGAACAGCTCAACGGCTTCGGCCTTGGCGCCGTGAAGATCGCCGCCACCGGCAGCATCAAGGTCGAAGGAGACCTGCAGGTAGCGTCGGCCGGCAGCATTACCCTGTACGGGCCGCAGGTCCAGGTCGACGCCAACCTGACGGCGCGGGGCGGCGAGATTGCCTTGGGCAACGTGTTGCAGCAAATCAGTGAGAGCGCCCGGGTCGAGGACACCCGCATCGATGCCGTTGACGGCAGCCGCGCCGCCGTTCGCGTGGGCGAGGGGGTGACCCTCGATACCCGTGGCCTCTGGAGCAATCAACTGCACAACCCGAATGACAGCAGCGCGCTGCCGTTCCTCAATGGCGGCAACGTGTCCCTGCGCAGCAGCGGTGACCTGACGCTGGCGAGCGGCAGCCTGATCGATGTTTCATCGGGCGCCGCGCTGCTGGCCGATGGCAAGCAACGGGGTGGCAAGGGCGGTAACCTGACCCTGGCGGCCAACGCCAATACGTCCGCTGGCGAAGGGGGGCTGAGCCTCGACGGTGAGCTGCGCGGCCATGGGGTCAATGGCGGCGGACGCCTGAGCGTGCAGGCCGGCAAGGTGACCCTCAGCGACCACCCAGTGGCGGACGCCGACGCCGGCCTGGTGTTGGGCAATGACTTCTTCAACAAGGGCTTCTCGGCCTACGACATTACCGGTAACCAGGGACTGACCGTCAGCGATGGCACCCAGCTGGACGTCAGCATGCCGGTGTACCACTTTGGCGATAACCTTCAGGACGCAGCGACCGGCAGTGACCCGCAGACAGTGTTGTCGCTCTGGACCCCTGAGCTGTATCAACAGGATGCGATCAAAGGCGTGTTGAGCCAGCGCAAGGGCGCGAACCTGAGCCTGCAGGCCGGCAGCATCCTGTCCACCGCCAGCGAGCGGGAAACGGCGGCGCTGGTGGTCGGTACGGGCGCGCGGATCAGCGTCGATCCAGGCAGCACTCTGAGCCTGGCCAGCGTCGGCCAGTTGAGCGTCGACGGGCAACTCGATGCCTGGGGTGGGAAAATCCTGCTGACCCAGATCAAGCCGGCGGGGCTGGCGGATATTCCGGTGGTCGAACGTCCCCATCAGCGTTCGATCCTGTTGGGTGAGCATGCACGGCTGGACGTCTCGGCCCGCGCGGTCACGGCAGTGGATGCCCAGAACCGGCGTTACGGCCGGGTGGATGACGCCGGCAGCATTGTCATCGGTGGCAGCGTCGACACCGACAAAGGCGCGGCCAGCGCGCCGGACCTGTTCGTGGTGGTGAAGCAGGGCGCGCGGCTGTTGGCCAACGGCGCCCAGGCCGAGCTGGATATCCGTGGCCAAGGTGCCACGACGCTGAGCAGCGCGGGCGGCAGCATCGCCTTGAGTTCGAACAATGGCTTGCGTCTGGACGGCGAGTTCCAGGCGGCTTCCGGCGGTGTGGGCGCTGCCGGTGGCAGCCTGTCGGTGGCGCTGGAAACCCCGCTTTACGATCGCTCGACGGTGGACGATCAGGTGCGGGTGCCGCGCGAGTTGATCCTGTCCCGGGGCACCGGCAGCGCTGCCACCGATGGCCTGATGAGCTACGGCCAGGGCCGCCTGGACGTCGATAAAGTCAGCCGCGGCGGGTTCGCCAACCTGACCTTGCTCAGCAACGGCATCCTGTCGTTCGCCGGTGATGTGAATCTGAACCTGGCGCAGAGCCTGCAAATCTATACCGGCTCCCTGGCGCTGGCCGAGGGTGCGCCGGGTGACAGCCGGATTGCCTTGAACGCCCCTTATGTGCGTCTGGCGGGGGCTGCGGCGCGAGGCGCCGACGTGCATGTACGCCCGACCATCCAGGGTGGCCTGTCGGTGCAGGACAGTGCCGCCCAATTGCAGGTCAATGCCGATCTGCTGGACCTGCGCGACGTCCTGACCCTGGGCGCCCATGGTGTGCTGGCGCGCCAGCAGGGCCCGGCCCTGGAGATCGATCGTCGCGGTTTTGCCCAGGCGCAGTTGAGCAGCCGGGGCGACCTGCGTTTTCTTGGCGGCTCGCCGCTGAATATCGAGAGTACGGCCACACAACTGCTCAGCAACGCTGACCTGACCCTGCTGGCGGCGCAGATCTACCCGACCACGGGGGCCACGGCGCGGGTCAAGACCACTGCCGACTCGACCCTGCGGATCGGGCGTACCACCGACACGTTGCCGGCCCAACCGTATTCGGTGTTCGGTTCGCTGAGCCTGGACGCCGGCACCTTATTGCAGGGCGGCGTGCTGCGGGCGCCGTTGGGGCTGCTCAGCCTGGGCGAAGAAGGGGGCGATATCCAGACCTTGAAGTTGTTGCCGGGCAGTGTCACGTCGGTCAGCGGGGCCGGTTTGAACATGCCTTATGGCGGCACGGTCGACGGCTTGTCCTATCGCTACAACGGCAAGGACGTCCAATTGATCGGCGCGGGGGGCAGCACGTCGGTCAACGTGTTGTCGGTGGGCGTCTCGATGATCGGCCACAGCATCGACGTGCAACCCGGTGCCGTGCTGGATCTGTCCGGTGGCGGCGAACTGGCCGGTGCCGGTTTCATTTCCGGGCGGGGCGGCTCTACCGACGCGCGCTACAACCCGTTGGTGCAGATCGGTGCGGACGGCAGCCTGGTATTGCCGGGGTTGGACACCAACCCGGTGTACGCCATCGTTCCCGGCGACCAGCGCGGCTACGCGCCGCCGTCAGGGGAGGCCGGCGCGCGCGATCCGCTGATCGGCCAGCGCATTACCCTGGACGCGGGTGTTCCAGGCCTGCCGGCGGGCACCTACACCTTGCTGCCCTCGACTTATGCCTTGTTGCCGGGGGCGTTCCGGGTCGAACTCAATGGCCTGGCTGGCAGCGGAAAAATGGCCAGCAGCCTGGCCATGCGCAACGGCTCCTGGGCCACCTCGGGAGGGCTGTCGATTGCTCACAGCAATATTCGCGATGCGCTGTCCAGCCAAGTCATCCTGACCTCGGCGGCCGTGCTGCGGCGTTATTCGCAATACAACGAAACCGGCTACGCAGCGTTCGCCAAGGCCGACGCCGCGCTCAAAGGCGTGCCGCGGCCGATGATCGAGGCCGATGGCAAGACCCTCAAGCTCAAGTTCAAAGGGGTGGGCGACCCCGCCGAGACATTCCAGTTCCAGGGTAAAGCCCATTTCAAACCGGCCGAGGGCGGCCTGGGCGGCAGCGTCGGCGTTTTTGCCGACACCGCCCGTCTCGAAGTGCTGCCGGTCGGTCAACAGGCCACGACGGGTTTCGCCGGCGCCTCGCTCTATGATCAGGCATTGAATGCCTTGCAGGCTCCGCGCCTGTCGATTGGCACGCTGCCCGGCGTCAGCTACGGCCAGGGCGGCAATCTGGTGACCTTCAACTCGACGCTGTCCGACATCATTCTGCGCCAGAGCAGCGGCCTCAAGGCCGGTGAGGTGTTCCTCGCCACCAATGGCAAGGCCGGCGCCATCGTGGTGGAACAAGGGGCGAGCATCAATACCCTGGGTCAAGGCAGCACACCGTTCGACTCCCGCAGCGGTTTCGTCTACAACCCGGGCCAGAACAGCCTGCTGGCGGTGTCCAATGGCTGGCTCGATGTGCTACCGCCCACCGCAAGCGCGGGCACCGATGGTCCGGGCTCGATCCTGATCGGCCAGTGTGATAGCGGGCAGTGCAGCGGCACCACCGAACTCTATTCCCAAGGCACCATTACCGCGGCGACCGACAATGCCTTCAACCTCGATGAGTCGGTGCGTTTCGGCACGCGCAACCTGACGCTGGCGGTGGGCGCGATCAACATCGGTTCGGCCCAGGCGCTGGCGGCGGCCCAACAACGCCAGGCGCTGCCCAAGGGGCTGACCCTCAACCAGCAGGTGCTTGACCGCCTGCTGCGCGGCGATCGCCTCAAGGGCGCGCCCGCCCTGGAAAACCTGGTGCTCAATGCCCGGGATTCGGTGAATTTCTACGAAAGCGTCGAGCTCAGCACCCTGGACCCCTTGACGGGCAAGTCCAGCCTCCAGCGGCTGGTCCTCGGCACGCCGGCGATCTACGGCTACGGCGCGGCCGGTGACCATGCCAGCATTCGCACCGGCACCCTGGTGTGGAACGGTGCGCTGACGCCGGCCGGCGCGCCGCTGCTGGCCGGACCTGGCAACGGCAGCGGGGTGCTGGATATCCAGGCCCAGGTGCTGGAATTCGGTTACGGCCCGAATGCCCAGGCCAACAACCTCGACAACCCGCAGCGCCTCACGCTGGGCTTCAGCCAGGTCAACCTGACCGCCAGCCAGCGCATCACCGCCAACCACAAAGGCGCGTTGCAGGTGTACCAGTCCCGTGGCGACTACGTCAGCGGCAAAGGCTATAGCTACAGCGGCGGCGACCTGCGGGTGAACACACCGCTGTGGACCGGCGAGGCCGGCTCCGTCAACCGTATCACCGCTGGTGGCGCGCTGACGGTGGCGGGTATTGCCGGGGTGTCGGCCGCAGCCGTCGACAACGCGGCGCTGGGGGCTGAGTTGCAGCTACAGGCCGGCAGTCTGTTGCTCGACGGCACGGTCCGCCTGCCCAGCGGCAAGCTCACCCTCGGCGCCAGTGGCGACGTGGTGCTGGGTGACAACGCCCGGATCGACCTGGCCGGGCGCGAGGTGGTGCTCAACGATGTGCGCAAATACAGTTGGGGCGGTGATTTGTTCCTCGACAGCCGCACCGGCAATATCCGTCAGGCCGCCGGTTCGACCGTCGACCTCAGCGCCCGCAACAACCGCGCCGGCCTGCTCAGTGCAATCGCCCTCGACCCCGATGCCGGCCTGATCGACCTGCAAGGCCGCATCCTCGGTTCCGCCACCGGCACCTATAACGCCGGCGGCACCCTGGTGCCCTATGCCGGCGGCGCGGTGGACCTGCGCGGGCAAACCCTGGGGGATTTCGCCGCGCTGAACGGGCGGCTGAACCGTGACCAGGTGTTCGGCTCGCGCAGCTTCCAGCTCAAGCAAGGCGACCTGGTGATCGGCAACGAACTCAAGGCCAATGCCATCAATGTCTCGGTGGACAACGGCAGCCTGACCGTGCTCGGCACTGTCGATGCCAGCGGGCAAGCGGTCGGGAGTATCCGTCTGGCGGCGAAACACGGGCTGACCGTCGCCGGCAGCGCGCTGCTCGATACCCACGGCAGCATTTTGCGGGTCGACAGCTACGGCAAGATCATCGACAGCCCCAACCGGGCGCTGATCGAACTCAACTCCGGGGACGGCCAATTGACCCTGGCCAGCGGCGCGCGCCTGGACCTGCGCCACGGCACCGGCGCGCCGCTGGGCAATGGCCCGGGACAACATGACGGCCGGGCCCGTGGCACCCTGGAACTCAATGCCCCGCGGCTGCGGGTCGATGATCCGCGGTACGGTGATGTCGCCATCGATGCCTCTGGAAACTTGTCGGTGCTCGGCGCGCGCTCCATCAGCGTCAACGCGATCGCCCGCTACACCGATGCCCGTGACGGCACCGCGCCGGCGGTGGATGGGCGGCCTTATCAAGTGATCGATCAGGGTTACCTGAACGATAAACACAATGACAGCGAGGCGTTCATCAATGCCGCGCTGAACAACGGCAATCTGCTCAACGGCAAACTGGCCGGGCTGAACAATGCCGCCTACGCCGATGCGCTGCACCTGCGGCCCGGCGTGGAAATCCTCAGCAAGACGCCGGACGGCGACCTGGTGGTGCAGGGTGACCTGGACCTTTCCGGTTATCGCTACGCCAGCCTTAACCGTCATACGCAAAAGACCGATGCCTATGGCTCCGGCGAGGCGGGCAACCTGGTGGTGCGCGCCGGTGGCAACCTGAACATCTATGGCAGCATCAACGATGGTTTCGCGCCGCCAGACGCCGGCGACCCGACGTTGCGCACCGACGGCAATGGCTGGTTGCTGATCGCTGGGAAACAGCCGTTCGGTGCCGACCTGGTGGTGCCGGGGGGCGGTGTCGAATTGGCCGAGGGCACCCTGTATCCGGCGGGTAGCCTGCTCAACTATGACGTGCCCTTCAAGGGTGGCAGCCTGCCGGCGGGGCTTGAGCTACCGACCACGCTGAGCCTGGGCGAGGCGCTGAACCTGCCCGCGGGTACGCTGTTGCAGGCCGCCATCCGCGATGCCAGCGGCAACCTCCTGTATGCCGCTGGCACCTTGCTCAAAGAAGCGGTCAGCTTGCCGGTCGATACGCGCCTGGAGGCTGGTACCCGCCTGCCGATGGGTATTACCGTCAAGGACGGCACCTGGCCCAAGGGGGTCGCAGTGCCGGGCAGCGGGCTGACGTTGCGTAGCGCCCTGGCGTTGGGCTCCGGCGCGCTGATTCCTTCCGGCACCGACGTCAAGCTGGCCGAGGGGGTCGACCTGATCGAATTGCGCCCGGTCGATAACGGTATCCAGGGCCGAAATTGGGCGGTCGCAAGCCTGCTGCCGGACGGCTCGCAATCCTGGTCGATGCGCTGGGTGGCGGGGGCCGATACCGAGGCGGCTGATACCCGCATCACCCGCCCTCATGGAGAGGCGGGCAGTTTGCAATTGGCCGATGGGCATTACCTGGCCAAGCGCGAGCAGACCGGGGGTGGCGGTGGAGGAGGTGGCGGCACGGGGCTGGTCTGGGCGCCGGGCAGCAACTTTGGAGTGCCGGGGGAACCAGTGCCACCCGAAATGCTGGACTTCTGCACCTGGGTTCCCGATGCGTGCATGCCGGCACCGCCCAAAACGGTTTTGGTCTGGTCTCCGACCAACAATTATGGTGTACCAGGGGAGCCTGTGCCGCCTGATGCGCTGGATTTCTGCACCTGGTTTCCTGACTGGTGCGTGTTGGCTGTGGTTCCCGACAACCCTCCGGAGCCGATCCGCACCAAGGTCACTCCCGGCAGCCAGCTGTTCAGTGTCTTGCGCACCGGGACCGGGGATCTGGAACTGCTCAGTGCCGGTGATTTCACTATGCGGTCGCTGTTCGGGGTCTACACCGCCGGCACCCAGTCGGCCTCGTTGGCGCCTGGCGCCGACGACCCCTATCAGCAGGCCCGTGGCCGACAATCCGATGGCAGTGTGCTGGGGGCTGCGGGTGCCGCCTATGAATCGCTCACCACCGGTGGCGCTTACCAGGCCTGGTACCCGGAGCAGGGCGGTAATCTCAAGTTGACGGTGGGCGGTGACCTGCACGGCGATTCGTTCTCCAAGAGAAACGTCGGCAGTGGGGCACAGAACACGTCTGCGGCAATGGGCAACTGGTTATGGCGCCAAGGCACAGGCACCACGGCCGATCCGGCCGCGCAAATCCCCACCGCCTGGTGGATCAACTTCGGCACCTTCGCCCAGCAGCCCTCCACCGAGGCGGGTGATCCCTACCTGACCGGCTTTACCGGGATCGGCACGCTGGGCGGCGGCAACCTGAGCGTCGATGTGGGCGGCGACGCCGGCTTGATTTCCCAACAACTCGGTGTCCTGGGCGCCGATGTGGAGCGCAGCCAGGGGCTGGTGCTGGCCGTGGGCAGCAGTGGCCGGGTTGCCGCCGACGGCCGCCTGGTGTTGACCGGTGGCGGCGACCTGCGGTTGCGCATCGGCGGTGAACTCAACCCTTCCCAGGCGGCACGAGAGAGTGTCAGCGCGGCGGCTGATCTGAACGGGATGCTGGCCAACCTGCGCGGTTCGTTGCAGTTGCAGGCTGGAGCGATCGGAGCGTTGGGCCTGACCTACGGTAGCTATGGCGCTTTCCAGGATCCGAAAGAATCTCGAGCCTATGACGCTTACGTTTCCACCATGGCCACCGCTCGCGGCGGCGTGACCCTGATGCCGGGGGATGCCGGCGTCAGCCTGGACAGCCGTGGCGACCTGGTGTTGCAGGGAGTGGGCGATCCGGGACGGGTGGTGATGCAGAACTCCACCGGCTACACCGACCGCGAAGGTGCCTATCGCAGTGGCGGCGGCCTGAGCCAATTCTCCTTGTGGACAGGCAATACCGCCATCGACCTGTTCAGTGTCGGCGGTAACCTGACGCCCATCGTCGCCAATGAAAACCTGGCCGGCCTCAATGCCTCAGTCTCCGGCGGACGTTTTGTCTACCCCTCGATCCTGCGGGCCGTCGCCGCCAATGGCAGCCTTTACTACGGACCATCGGCCCGTGGCGTCAGTGACGTGGCATCGGGGTTCTCGTTGATGACCGCGCCCTCGGCCAATGCCGAGTTGCAACTGATCGCCGCCGATTCGATTTATGCCGGCGGTTATGCGGTCACGCAGTCGGGGGCCGATCCGGCCCTGTTGTCCAGTCCGTTGCGCCCGGCTTTCGCCGGCTACAGCGGAATCAACAGCAACCCGAACTATGATAATTACGGCACTGGGGTCTATGTCGCGCCGAGCGAATTCCCGTTATTCAGTTTTGGCGCCAATACCTTCAGCGTCCAGCCGTATACCCGGCGCGAGCCGGTGCGTTTTTATGCGGTGAAGGGCGATATCGTCGGCCTGCGGACCGGCGAAGTGATTCGTTATCCAGCGTCGGGTGACGAAGTACGCTACGAGGGCAGTGGCCCGCTGCGGGTGATGGCCGGGCGTGACATTGTCAACTCCGGCGTGCCGTTGAACACCGCGACTGATGTGCCTGCTGCCGTCAGTGGTTCGGCTGGCGGGCAATCCACCGGTAACTTGATCGTGCACAGTCGAAGCGATGAAATTTCCCAGGTTTCCGCTGGGCGCGACATCCGCCTGAGCACCTTTAATATTGCCGGTCCCGGCCTGCTGGAGGTCAGTGCCGGGCGCAACCTGTACGGGTCGGGCCCGGGCGTGGGGCAGTTGTACCAGGAGAGCGGCTTCAACAGCATTGGCAATGTCGACCCGGCGGCGCAGGTCCGTGACGGGGGCGCCTCGATCGCGCTGATTGCCGGGGCTGGCCCCCAGGGGCCGAATTATCGGGGGTTGCTGGCGCGTTACCTGCAACCGGGCGCGGCGCTGAAAGATTATCGCGGCGAACTGAACCAGTGGCTGAGTCAACGCTTCGGCTACAGCGCTGGCGAAGACCAGGCCCTGGCGTTTTTTGCCGGCCTGCCGACGGAACAGCAGAACGTCTTTGCCCGGCAGATCTACTTCGCCGAACTCAAGGCCGGGGGGCGTGAATACAACACCGTTGGTGGCGAGCGCAGCGGCAGTTACCGCCGGGGACGCGAGGCGATTGCCGCGCTGTTCCCCAGCAAGGATGTGGCGGGCAATACCATTCGCTACGACGGTGACATCACGCTCTACGGCGGTTCGGGGATCCACACCGACTTTGGCGGCGATATCCAGGTGCTGACCCCGGGCGGGCAGCAGGTATTCGGGATCGAAGGTGACGCGCCACCGGCCTCGGCCGGGGTCATCACCCAAGGCCGGGGTGACATTCAGTTGTACGCCCAAGGCAGCATTTTGCTGGGCCAGAGCCGGATCATGACCACCTTTGGCGGGTCGATCCTCGGCTGGTCGGCCGGGGGCGATATCAACGCCGGGCGCGGTTCGAAGACGACGGTGGTCTACACGCCGCCAAGGCGCGTGTATGACACTTGGGGCAACGTCACCTTGTCGCCATCGGTACCGAGTACCGGCGCGGGTATCGCCACCCTCAACCCGATTGCTGAAGTGTCACCTGGGGATATCGACCTGATCGCCCCGCTGGGCACCATCGATGCGGGCGAGGCGGGGATCCGGGTGTCGGGCAACGTCAACATCGCGGCCTTGACCGTGGTGAACGCGGCCAACATCCAGACCCAGGGCAAGTCCACCGGCGTGCCGTTGGCGGCTTCGGTGAACACCGGGGCGATCACCTCGGCCAGTTCGGCGGCGTCTTCGGCGACGCAGGCGGCTGAGGATGTGGCCCGTCAGCAACAGAACGCCGCGCGGCAGAACCAGGCGTCGGTGTTCACCGTGCAGGTGGTGAGCTTTGGCTCCGAGCAACTGGCCCCGTCCCGCGATGGCGCCAGCCGCGAAGCCCCACGGGCCTACGACCCGGCCAGCCCGGTCCAGGTCCTGGGCGCAGGGCCTTTGGATGAACAGAGCCGCCAGCGGCTGACGGAGGAGGAGCGGGGGCGGTTGAGTTTGTAGGGGGAATTCAGCTTGCGGTGATGTTGGCAATACTGGCCTCATCGCGAGCAAGCTCGCTCCCACAGGGTTATTGGGTGGCCTTGAGGTTTGGGTACAACACAGGCTCCATTGTGGGAGCGAGCTTGCTCGCGATGGCGGCGGCACAGCCAACCTGTATGCAAACTGAACCACTGCCTTCGCGAGCAGGCTCGCTCCCACAGGGTTACTGGGTGGACTCAAGTTTTGGGTACGACACAGGCCCCTTTGTGGGAGCGAGCTTGCTCGCGATGGCGGCGGCACAGTCAACCTGTATGCAAACTGAACCACCGCCTTCGCGAGCAGGCTCGCTCCCACAGGGTTACTGGGTGGACTCAAGCTTTGGGTACGACACAGGCCCCCTTTGTGGGAGCGAGCCTGCTCGCGAAAGCGGCGGAGCGGCGGGTTACAGCCATCGCGGCGTGGTGAAGAACGAGGCCATTTCCGAGCGGGGCAGTGCCGCGCCGAAATAGGGACCTTGGACATGGTCGCAGGCCACGTTGCGCAGTTGGCTGAATTGCCGGGCGTTTTCGATACCCTCGGCGGTGACCATGAGCCCGACGCTGCGGCTCAACCGGATCATCGCCAGGACACCTTCCTTGTCGTCCTCCAGGCCCAACTGCGAGAGGATGTTGCGATCGAAGCGGATGCCATCGAACGGCTGGTCCAGCACCTCCCGCAGGGAGGCGATGTTGGTGCCGAACTTATCGATGTTGATCCGCACCCCAAGATCCTTGAGCGCATGGAGGGTGGCGGCGACAGTCTTGTGGTCGGCCAGCAGCACCCCTTCGGCCACTTCCAAGGTTAACCGGTGAGGCGCCAGGCCACTCGTTTCGAGCGCTTCCTGCACCTGGTTGAGCAGGAAGCTGCTGTTGAACCACCGGGGTGAAACCGCGAGGGAGACATTGACGGCGCTCGGCCAGGTCACGGCTTCTTCACAGACGTTGATCAAGATCCAGGTGCCCAGATCTTCCAACTGCCCCGAGGTTTCGGCCACGGGGATGAAGTCGGCCCCACCCAGCTCACCCTTTTCGGGGTGGTGCCAGAAGATCTGGGCTTCGAAACCGTGCAGCTGCTCGGCGATCACGTCGAAGCGAGGCAAGTAGCGCAGTTCCAGTTGATCGTGCTGCATGGCGTTGCGCAGTTGCTGCTCGTATTGCCGCCGGTCGCGGGCCAGGTTGCCCATGGCTTCCACGTACACGCGCCAGGTGTTGCGGCCCGCCGCCTTGGCCGCATACAAGGCGATGTCGGCGTGGCGCAACAGTTCATCGGCTCGTTCGTCACCGGGCTGCGACCAGGCGACGCCGATGCTCACCCCCAGGTACAGCGTGTTGCCGTCCAGGTGCATGGGCCGTTGCATGCAGTCGATCAGTCGTGCACAGAGCTGATCAATGTCGTCGGCATCGCCGGGCTCGGGCATGACAATGACAAACTCATCACCGCCCAGGCGCGCCACCAGATCGGTGCCACGGACGTTTTGCTGGAGGATATGCGCCACTTCCCTGAGCACTTTATCGCCCACGGCATGGCCCAGGGAGTCGTTGACCGGCTTGAATCGGTCCATGTCCAGGTTCAGCAGCACCAGGGGCGGGCGATCAGGTCGATCCAGATGTTCGCGAAGGCAATCGAACAAACGGTTGCGGTTGGCCAGCCCGGTCAGCGGGTCATGCAGGGAGAGGTGCTTGATCTGGGCCAGCGCCCGCAACTCGTCGGTGATATCCGTGGCGGTGCCGCGAAAACCCAAGGTGCCGGCTTCGATGGCCCGTACCGACAGCTTGCAGGTGCGGATGCGCTGGTTGCGCGCGGTGTACTCGCACAGCAGCGGTGCCGAAGAGAGGCTGTTGGCGCCGCCGAGCAGCCATTGGGCAATCGAGATCGAGCCACCATGGGGGTGGAGCAGCCGATGCAGCGGTTTGCCGAGCCATTCCGTGGGGCTGAAGCCGGTCACTTGTTCGAAGCGTTCCGACAGGTAGGTCAGCGTCCCGGTCGAGTCGACCTCCCACAACCAGTCGGAGGAGACTTCGGCAATGTCGCGGAAACGTTCTTCGCTGCGCTCCAAAGCCTTGCGGTGAGCCAGCAGGCTGGCGTATTGGCTTTCCTGGGCGCGCAGCATCGTCAAGGCATGGCGCAGAACGGCCAGGGCCAGGATCGCCAGCACCAGTAACGCCACGGCCAGCAACGGCAGCAGGACTTTGCGCAGATCCTGGCCCGGGGTCTGCGGTCGCCACGCCAGGGCCTCTTGGGTCAGATCGTCGAGCAGCAATTGGGCGGTATCGGCGGGGCCCGGGGTCCTGGCGACATGGGCGTCGGGCAGGGCAAAATCCCGCGCCAGGTTTTCCAGGGCGCCGGGGTCCAGGACCTTGACGAAGAGCATCAGGCTGGGCGGACCGGGAATTTGCGCCACGCTGTTGTCCGTGCCAGTGGTGATGGCGGACACGGCGACGAACGCCGGGGCGTCGTCGTGGTGCAGCAGCTCGACGACCACTTCGTCGTGATTTTCCGCCGTGCTGGCTTTGTTCCGCAGTGCTCGCAGGTCGCCGGTCAGCCAGGTGTCGGCATCGACCTCGCTCATCTGGCCATCGATCACCGAATAAACGGTCTTGCCGGTCGGGGAAATGACAAACACCGCCTGGTAGCCATAGAGCGAAAACACGCTGCTGCCAACGTTTTCCTGGTCATAAGCCCATTCCTTGTCGACGTCGACATGCAGGTGCCGGTAGGCGTCGCTCCACTTGGAATAGTCGCTCAGGTCGCGGCCGATGCCGGTGCGGATCCCTTCGATGGCTCGCTGGGCGAAAAACAGGCTCTGTTCGCGGGCGCGCCGGTCCTGGGCCGCCGTGATGTTAAGCAGCACGGCGATCGCCAGTGCAGACATGACAAACAGCAGGAGCATGATGGCCGGGAACGTGCGACGGGTGAAACTACGGGTTGGCGAGCCCGGGGAAAGGACAGTCGAGTCATTGCCAGCATTTTCAGTCATAAAAAAGTCATCAGCCAAAAGCGATTTCACCCGCACCTGTCTTATATCGGCGGGTGGGCTGATTTACTTAGTCGTGTTAACGAAGCAGCCGACAGGCTGCGTTGTTGTCATGTGCGGGCCTTGAAGCGGGATGCCCATTGGAGGGCGACGTCCCGTTGGCGCAGGTAGCTGACCCCGGCGGCGGCCAGCAGGGCAATGAACGCGGCAAGCGCGGCCAAGGCCATGTCCTTCTGTGAATCCCACGGGTCCCGTTGGGCGCCGACAAAGGCCTTGGCGGTATCGCCGCCGATATAGGCACCGCCCAACCATTCAATGATCTCGTAAATGGCCGACGACGCGAGGATCAGGCTCCAGGCCAGCAAATAGCCCGTGAACCCCTTTGCAGGCACTACCCGCAGCAAAACCTCCCGCAGGGGATAGGCCAGCAGCAGGCCGTAGCTGAAATGCACCAGCCGATCGAATTGGTTGCGTTGGAACCCCATGAGCTGGTCAAGCGAAGGGCCCCCGGTCAGGGCCTGCCACCACTGGTTGTAGGGCACCTTGGCGTAGCTGTAGTGAGCGCCGATCTCATGGATGCAGAGAAACACGAACAGCAGCGTGGCGGACAGCCGGGAAAAGCTGAATCGCCGATGAACGGCCACCAGCACGACCAGCAACACAACCACCAGCAGGTTTTCCGCCAGCCAGTCGCTGCGTTTCAGGGGGGCAATGGCCAGCCAGCCCCACACCACGCAGAACGCCAGCAACAGGGATCTTTCATAGCGACGATGCAGCTCAACGGTGGGCATCGTGTCACGCCTCACTCTTTATCCGTGCGATGGCCCGGCAGCAGGCTGCTCAATACCTGCTTGGCGGTCTCCACCACGATGCCTCGCTCGTTCGGGTCGCCCTGGAGCAGGGTCGAGGCAAACTTCTTCGCCTGTTCCAGCTTGATATGCGGTGGCAGCGGCGGCACGTCGGGGTCGGTGCGAAATTCGATCAGCACCGGACGATCCGCCGCCAGCGCGGTTTCCCAGGCCGTGGCCACGTCGTCTTCGTGCAACACGAGGATGCCCTTCA
Organism: Pseudomonas sp. Z1-12; assembly: GCF_051132015.1. NCBI lineage: Bacteria > Pseudomonadati > Pseudomonadota > Gammaproteobacteria > Pseudomonadales > Pseudomonadaceae > Pseudomonas > Pseudomonas sp. Z1-12. The sequence goes on along the minus strand of NZ_CP071647.1, from coordinate 3,571,344 downwards.
AGCCAATGGATTCGGCAAACAGGTGGTAGGGCACGTCGGGAATGTCCTGGGAGGCTTCGAATTTTGGATCGCCCTCCATCACCCGTTGTTCCCATGTCACCTGGTTCAAGTCCCGATTGTTGAACACTGCACAGATCCAGGTGCCGTTGGCCCAGGTGCGCCAGTATTTGGCGACGGTGATCAGCTCGGCCATGTTGTTCATCTGCATGGCACCATCGCCTACCAGGGCGATCACTGGCCGCTGCGGGTGGCAGAACTTCGCCGCGATGGCGTAGGGCACGGCGGCGCCCATTGACGCCAGGCCACCCGACAGCGAACACATCATGCCGCGCCGGATCTTCAGGTCGCGGGCGTACCAATTGGCGCAGGAGCCCGAATCGCAGGTGATGATGGCCTGCTCTGGCAGTCGCGGCGACAGCTCGAAGGTGACTCGCTGCGGGTTGATCGGTTTGGCGGCTACCAAGGCGCGTTTTTCCAGGGTGCGCTCCCAGCGTTCCCGCCAATGCTCGATTTTCTTGCGCCAGGTGCGGTCGGTCTTTTCTTCGATCAGCGGCAGCAGGGCGCGCAAGGTATCGACGCTGTCGCCGTGCAGGCTGACTTCCATGGGATACCGCAGGCTGAGCATGTCCGCTTGAATGTCGATCTGCACGCCCCGGGCCTGGCCTTCAGGGGGCAGGAACTCGGCGTAGGGGAAGCCGGAGCCGATCATCAGCAGCGTGTCGCAGCCGGCCATCAGGTTGTCGCTGGGCTCGGTGCCAAGCAGGCCGATGGTGCCGGTGACCCAGGGCAGGTCATCGGGCACGGCGGCCTTGCCCAGCAATGCCTTGGCCACACCGGCGCCGAGCTTCTCGGCGATGGCGATGACTTCGTCGGTGGCGTGCAGCGCGCCGGCACCGACCAGGATGGCGACTTTCTTGCCGGCATTGAGCACCTCGGCAGCTTTGCGCAAGTCCTCTTCGTAGGGGACGACGCTGGGCTTGCGGTAGCCGACGCCGGAGTGAACGGTCCCATGCTTGTGGCGTGGCGCGGTGTATTCCATGTCCTGGAGGTCGTTCGGCAGGATCAGCGCCGTGACCCGGCGCTCACCCACTGCCGTGCGTACGGCGCGGTCGAGCAGGTGACGCACCTGGGCGGGCACGCTGGCTTGCTGCACGAACGCCCCGGCCACGTCCTTGAACAGGCTGACCAGGTCCAGTTCCTGCTGGTAATGCCCGCCCAGCGCGGCGCGGGCTTGCTGGCCGCTGATGGCGAGCACCGGCATGTGGTCCATTCGGGCATCGTAGAGGCCGGTCACCAAGTGGGACGCGCCGGGTCCGGAAGTGGCGATGCAGACCCCCAGTTCGCCGGTGAACTTGGCGTGGGCGCAGGCCATGAACGCGGCCATTTCCTCGTGGCGGGCCTGGATGAAGCGGATTTTTCCCTGGGCGCGGTTCAAGGCGCCAAACACGCCGTTGATGCCATCGCCCGGATAGCCATAGATACGGCGAACCCCCCATTCATAAAGACGTTCCACCAGGAAATCACCGACGGTCATGCTCATGTCTGTCCCTCGTTTCGGGCCGCGGTCGCTCGGCGCGACGTGCAGCGGTTGACGTTCATACAGGACTTGACCGGTGCACGCCGTCCAAGGTTTCGATTTTTTCAACGCCAGGGGCTGTGGCCGGGCGGGCGTGTATCGCAGTGTGTACCGCGCAGGCCCGGATACATCTGCTTGACGAAGGACCGGGCCGGCGACACAGGCCGGATACACACCGTCGATTAACTACGCCAGCCAGCCGGCCCCGAGCCTCGGTGCCGGTGACTGGCGGATTAATCGTCAATCGTCAGAGGAATACCCCATGCTCAACTTCTCCCGTCATTCATCCCTTGCACTTGGCCTGGCTCTGGTCGGTGGCCTGGGTCTCTCCACGGCGGCTTCGGCCTTGACCATGAACGACCTGGCCCAGGGCTACACCCTGGCGGCCGCCGATACGGTGAAGAAACCCGCCGAAGGCAAGTGCGGCGAAGACAAGTTCGCCAAGACCGATAAGAACCACGATGGCCAGGTCTCGCGGGACGAATTCATCGCCGCCGCGCCGGAACGCGCCGTTGAGTTCGACAAGATCGACGCCAACCACGACGGCGGTATCTCGTTGCCGGAAGCCAAGCAATACCTGTCGGCCCAGGCGAAGACCGCGGAAGGCAAATGTGGCGAAGGCAAGTGCGGGGCGGCTATCGAGTCCTGATTCGCCCCCGGTGGTGAGCCTGATGCGTTGATGCCAGCCCACTGAAGCGGCGTCGAACAAAGGCCCCGTGGCGAGGGAGCTTGCTCCCGCTGGACCGGTCCGACGCTTCGGGCGTAGCAGGCCCAAAAAAACTGGGGCCGCTGCGCGACCCAGCGGGAGCAAGCTCCCTCGCCACGGGTATTCGGTTTCCATCATGGGGTTGATCGTTCCATGAGGCTCACCACATCTCGTTTCCCCAGGAGATGTGCCATGTTGAATCTACCCCAACCCTCGGCAGGCCTCGGCCTGCGCCGGGCCTTGCTCGCTGAGCTGCGCCAGGCACCGCCCGGGGATTTCGACTTTCTTGAAGTCGCTCCAGAAAACTGGATCGGCATCGGCGGCCCCCATGGCGCCGCCTTGCATTCCCTGGCCGAACGTTATCCGTTGACGTGCCATGGCCTGTCGTTGTCCCTCGGTGGGCCGGCGCCGCTGGACCTGGCGTTTCTCGGCCAGGTGCGTGCTTTCCTCGAGCGTTTCAAGGTGCCGTTGTACAGCGAGCACTTGAGCTACTGCGGCGACGAGGGGCATTTGTATGACTTGTTGCCGCTGCCCTTCACCGAGGAAGCGGTCCATCACGTGGCGACGAGGATCCGCCAGGCCCAGGATGTGCTGGGACGCCGCCTGGCGGTGGAAAACGTCTCTTATTACGCCGCCGCCCAACAGGACATGAGCGAGCTGGAATTCACCCGGGCGGTGTTGCGCGAAGCCGATTGCGACCTGTTGCTGGACGTCAATAACGTCTACGTCAACTCGGTCAATCATGGCTTCGATCCCCAGGCATTCCTGGCGGGTCTTGAGCCGGGGCGGGTGGTCGCGATGCATGTGGCCGGGCATTACGACGAGTCCGACACGCTGAAAATCGACAGCCATGGCGCGCCGGTCAAGCCGGTGGTCTGGGCGCTGCTGGCCCAGGCTTATGCACGTTTCGGCGTACAGCCGACCTTGCTCGAACGGGACTTCAACTTCCCGCCTTACGCCGCCCTGGTGGCCGAACTGCAGACGATTCGCCAGTTACAGCACCAGGCCGGCACCTGGCGGGCGGTGACCCATGGCTGAGGCTCGGCAGACGCTGCATCAGCAGCAACAGGCGCTGACCCGCTACCTGCGCGACCCGGATCACTGCCCGATCCCGTCCGGCATGGACGCGGCACGGGCCCAGGTGTATCGCGACCTGATCTTCGAGAACATGCGGGCGCTGCTCAGCGGCACCTTTCCCGTGTTGGTGAACCTGCTGGGACAGGACCCTTGGCGTGCCTGCGTGCGCCGATTCCTGCGTGAACATCGCTGTGCCACGCCCAAGTTCGGTGAAATCGCCGAGGAATTCGTTGGCTATCTTGCAGGCCATCCCTCGCTGGACTGGCCGCCGTTCGTGGCGGAGCTGGCGCACTACGAGTGGGTCGAGATGGCGCTGCTGCAATCCGAGGCCGAGCCGTTGCCGGCCCATGACGAGACGTCCTTGCTCGGCTCGCCGCTGCGTGTCTCGCCCTTGGCCTGGCCGCTGGCGTACCAATGGCCGGTGCATCGCCTGGCGCCGAGTTATCAGCCCTCGATACCACCGGCGCAGCCGACGCTGCTGCTGGTGCGGCGAACGCCTGGGTTCGAGGTGCGTTTTTCCGAACTCAGCCCGTTGGCCTGGCGGCTTTTGCAGCGCATCGAGGCCTATCCAGGGTTGACGGGGCGAGGGCAGCTGCTGGCGCTGGCGCGGGAGGCGGGGGTGGATTCGGCAGCATTCATGGACAGCGCGGTGGCGCTGTTGCGGCGGATGCAGGAGGAAGGGGTTGTTGGCGTACAGCCACACCTCGCCAATTAACCCCAAACCCTTGTGGGAGCGAGCTTGCTCGCGATGACGGTACATCAGTCACTGTTGAAGTCGACTGACCCACTGCCATCGCGAGCAAGCTCGCTCCCACAAGGGGTTTTTGTCAGGCCTTGTTTCGGCGATTCAGCACCGCATCCACACTCAACTTCCCAGCCCCTTGCAACAGCAACGGCAGCAAGGCCACCAGGTAGATCAACGGCAGCTTGAAGTTGCCGTGTCCCTTGTTGGTAATCGCATAACCCTGGGCCAGCTCGCTCAAGCTCCACCAGTCAGTCGGCCAGTGCACGGCAGCGGTCGCCACCACGGTGACGACGATCAGCACCAGGGCCGAGAGGCGAGTACCCAAGCCGATCAACAGGGCGATGGCGCCGATCAGCTCGGCCCACATCGCCAGTTCCCAGTTCCATTGGGCCGGCACATGGTTGAACGGGAACGGGAAGGCAGACTGGATCTCGGCGAACCAGTTCGCGCCGTTCCATTTCTCCAGGCCGGATTCGAAGAACTCCCAAGCCAGGAACAAGCGCAGGCCCAGCGGCGCCAGCCATGCCCCGAGGTTCTCGAGCGGGGTATGCAGTGTATTCAAGGTATTTGCGTACATGATCGATCCCCCTGGGCTCAAGCCGCGTGTTGCGGCCGTTGGCGACGCTGGGTGGCCTGGGCCAGCTTGCCCACCAGGCGGACGGCGGTGGCGGCGCAGATCAGGCCGAAGGGCAGCACGTACCAGTCGCTCATGGGGATGCGTTTGAAGTTGGAATAGGCAAAGATCGCCGCCAGCACCCACATGCCGGTGACATGCAGGCGCTTCCAGGCCTTGAAACCGATCAGGCGCGTGGTGCTTTTGAACGAGGTCAGCGCCAGCAGCAGGATGAACACATAGCCCACGGTGCCGGGCACGTTGCCGAGAGTGGTGCGGCCGGGCCAGAACTCGGTATTGAGCTGGCCGTAGGTGTAAATCAGCACGGCGTGGACCAGGTGGGAAAAGGCAAAGGCCAGTCCGATGAAGCGTCGTTCACGCACCAGCGCCCGGCTCAGGGGCGAGGGCACCAGCACCGCGAATGCCGAGGCGGTGAAGGCCAGCAGGAACAGGATGAACGACGAACGCGCCGTGGCGCGAATGGCGCTGCGCACGCCTTCGGTCAGGTCCGGGTTGAGTATCAGGATCAACCCGGTCATCAACAGCATCAGGGCGGCGAGCAGGCTGAACAGCGACCAGCCTTGGTAACGAAAGGGGGATGCGGTAGGGGTAGGCATGTAAAGGCTCCTTGGATGTCGAGGGCCCGGTCGTGATAGTCGCCGGGGATGGGAGGGAGTCTTTCAAGCCGGTGTAAGCGGGGTGTGTCCGCGGCGCAGCATTGTGCAAGTTCGTGTATGCCGATCATCCGCAGACACACTGGTATACAAACCTCTATCGCGAGCAGGCTCGCTCCCACAGGGGAACAGGGCAAGGCACCCCTATTTGCAACGCCACAGAGCGGTATGGGAGCGGGCTTGCTCGCGAAGGCGTCGGGTCAGCTGAATGGATGCTGGCTGACACACCGCAATCGCGAGCAAGCTCGCTCCCACAGGGGGATCTGGGTAATGCACCCCTATTTGCAACGCCACAGAGCAGTGTGGGAGCGAGCTTGCTCGCGAAGGCGTCAGGTCGGTTGAGTGATGCTGGCTGACACACCGCAATCGCGAGCAAGCTCGCTCCCACAGGGGAACTGGGTGAGGCACCCTTATTTGCAGCGCTACAGAACGGTGTGGGAGCGAGCTTGCTCGCGAAGGCGTCAGGTCGGTTGAGTGATGCTGGCTGACACACCGCAATCGCGAGCAGGCTCGCTCCCACAGGGGAGTTTGGGTAAGGCACCCCTATTTGCAGCGCCCCAGAGCAGTGTGGGGCAGTGTCAGCTTGTGAGTGCCAGGCGCAGCTCGGCGCAGAGGCCGCCGCCGTCGCGGTTGCTCAGGGTCAGTGAGCCGCCCATGGCGATCGCCAGTTGCTGGGCGATGGCCAAGCCTAGGCCGGTGCCGCCGGTCTCCCGGTTGCGCGAGCTTTCCACCCGGTAGAACGGCTTGAGCACTTCGGCCAGTTCCTGCTCGCTGATCCCGGGGCCACGGTCCAGTACCTGGATCGCCAATTGCCCGTTGTCGGCCGGTTGCACCTGGATCTGCGCCGCGCCGCCGAATTTCAAGGCGTTGTCCACCAGGTTGATCAGTACCCGCCGCAGGGCATGGGGACGGGTGTCGATGACGGCGGCGTTTTTTCCGGACAGTTGCACGTCCTTGCCGGTGTCCTGGTAGTCGAACACCAGACTGTCGAGGAACGCGTCCAGGCTGATCCGGCAACTGGCCTCGGTGGCGCCGTGGATGCTGCGGGCATAGGCCACGCCTTCACGCACCAGGTGCTCCATTTCGCTCAAGTCGCTCCACAGCTTGTCCCTTTCGATCCCTTCGTCCATGAATTCGGCGCGCAGCTTCATGCGCGTGATGGGGGTCTGCAAGTCATGGGAAATAGCCGCCAGCAACTGCATGCGCTCCTTGAGGTAGGCGGCGATGCGGTCTTGCATGGCGTTGAAGGCCTTGGCCGCATGCACCACTTCGGTCGGGCCTTTTTCGTCCAGGCGCACGCTATGGGCGTTCGGGTCGAGGGTTTCCACCGCCTGGGCCAGTCGGGTCAAGGGACCTACGGCGATGCGCACGGCCAGCCAGGTGCAGCCGATCAACAGTGCCAACTGCCCCAGCAATACCATTGGCAGCCAAGGGGAGAGGGGCGCCATCGCCGGGCGTACGTCGATGGTCAGCGGGCTGCCGTCCCCCAGCCGCAGATGCGCCTGGTAGTGCATGTTCGGCCCGGGAATCTGCTTGAAGGTCAGGCCATAGGCCTGGCCGATGGCTTCCTGGATCGAACTGACCGAGATCGGCGCGTCGGCCAGGTCCATCGGTTGGCCGGGCTGGCCTTCGTCGAGCAAATAGCCATAGTTGCGCCGGGCGAGTTTCGGTAGCCAGGCCTGGCGTTCGGCGGCAGGCAGGCGGTCGAGAATCGCCACGGAGGTCGAGACGTCGGTCTCCAGGTTGCCGAGCATGGTCGACTTGGCGCTCTGGTAGCGCTCGTAGTACTGGACGCCGAAAGACAGGCCCTGGGCCAGGATCAGGCCGATCAGGAAGATCAGCGACAGCCTCGAGGCCAGGGTCCGCGGCCAGCGCAGCGGCAGGCTCATACCGACGCCTCGAGGATCTCCACCGGCAGCGAGAACACGTAGCCTTCGCTGCGCACGGTCTTGATGTAGGCCGGTTCCCGGGCATCGTCCAGCAGGCGCTGGCGCAGGCGGCTGACCAGTAGATCGATGGAGCGATCGAACAGGTCGGCGTCCCGGCCCTGGGTGAGGTTAAGCAACTGGTCGCGGTTGAGTACCCGTTGCGGATGATCGAGGAACACCCGCAACAACCGATACTCGGCGCCGCTCAAGGCAACCATGGTGCCGTCGGTGTCCAGCAGGTGGCGGGCGGTGGTGTCCAGGCGCCAGCGTCCGAACGCCAGCAGGCGACCGCTTTCGGTGACCACCAGGTTGGGCGGCAACATGCGGGTGCGGCGCAGCACGGCGTTGATCCGCGCCAGCAGCTCCCGGGCGGCGAACGGCTTGACCAGGTAATCGTCGGCGCCCATTTCCAGGCCGATGATGCGGTCGGTTTCGTCGTTGCGGGCGGTGAGCATCAGCACCGGCGTGGCCTTGTGCTTGCCGGCACGCAATTCCCGGCACAGCACCAGGCCGTCGTCGCCGGGCATCATGATGTCCAGCACGATCAGGTCCACCGGGGTGGTTTCGAGGAAGGCGCGCATCTGCCGGCCATCGGCGACAACGGTGGTGCGCAGGCCATTCTTCTTCAGGTAGTTGCCAACCAGCTCTCTGATCTCGCGATCGTCATCCACTATCAGCACGTGATCGACATGATCCATGGTGTCCCGCTCCTCGGCGTTTCGTTGTGAGCAGTCTACAGGCCCCGGCCAGCGCGGCTCGTGGCGGTTTGTATTGCAGTGTATCTGGCGCCCGGCGGATACACAGCGATGCAAAAAGCCACCTGGCTCGATACAGACGCGATACCTGCGGGGCATTCAATGGCATCCATCGAGGCACACAACAGGCCTCGGCAGATAACCCCCATTGAATCGAGGAGTCGCCATGAACACCAAAGCCGTCTACGCCGCCTGCCTTTTCGCCGCGCTGAACATCTGCACCCTGTCGGCCCGGGCCGAAAGCAACGTGCAACCGCACACCTACACCTACGGCAGCCACCTGGACATCCAGAAGGTGCTTTCCCTCACCGAAGACACCGAGCCGACCTGCGGCGTGGTCAACGCCCACATGACCTACCTGGATTCGGCAGGCCACCAGCAGGCGCTGGACTACCGCAAGTTTTCCGATCACTGCAGCAACCAGAACTGACCTGCTTTTGTGGGTCTATGTAGGCCTTTTATTTTGAGGTGTTGCCATGCTTCTTATCGCTTTTCTCGGCGGGGTCCTGACGATCCTCAGCCCCTGCATTCTTCCGGTGGTGCCGTTTCTGTTCGCCCGGGCCAATCGTTCCCGCAGCTCGGTGCTGCTGACCCTCGGCGGCATGGTGTTGACGTTCGCCCTGGTCTCCAGCCTGGCGGTGGTCAGCAGCGAATGGGTGGTGCGCGCCAGCAGCGTCGGTCGGCAAGTCGCGTTGGTGGTGATGGGGGTGTTCGCCCTGTCGTTGATCTTCAGCCGGGTTGGCATCTGGCTGGCGCGGCCGCTGGTCAACCTGGGCAATCGCCTGGACGCTGGGGCCGGGCGGATGGCCGGGCCGGTGGGCTCGGTGATGATCGGCGTTGCAACCGGGTTGCTCTGGGCACCGTGCGCCGGGCCGATACTCGGGGTAATCCTGACCGGCGCCATGCTGCAAGGCGCCAGCGCGCAAACCAGCCTGTTGCTGCTCGCTTACGGCCTGGGCAGTGCCCTGTCCCTGGGCACGCTGATCCTGGCCGGGCGTGGCCTGGTCGGGCGCCTGAAGCTCTCGCTGCCGATGACCACTTGGTTGCGCCGTGGAACGGGGCTGGCGGTGTTGCTGGCGGCCGTGGCGATTGGCACAGGGGCGGATGACCGCTTGTTGGCGGCGACTTCCTCCCAACAGTCCACCAGCCTGGAAAAAAGCCTGCTGGAGAACGTGCCCAAGGCCATCGACTACGTGGTGAGCAAGGCCGGCGCCAGTGCCATGCCGACCCTCGACGCCCAGGGCCCCATGCCTGCGCTGGACGGTGCGGTGCAATGGCTGAACTCGCCGCCGCTGAGCAGCGAGTCGCTGCGGGGCAAGGTGGTGCTGGTGGACTTCTGGACCTACGACTGCATCAACTGCCAGCACACCTTGCCCTATGTGAACGGCTGGGCGAAGAAGTATGAAAAGGATGGGCTGGTGGTGATCGGCGTCCACACCCCGGAATACGGCTACGAGAAGATCATCGATAACGTCCGCGATCAGGTGCGCAAGCTGGACATCCACTATCCGGTGGCGATCGACAATCAGTATGCAATCTGGCGCGCCTTCAACAATCAATACTGGCCGGCCCATTACTTCATCGATGCCAAGGGGCAGGTGCGCTACAGCCATTTTGGTGAAGGGCGTTATGGCGAGCAGGAGCAGGTGATCCAGCAGTTGTTGGAGGAGGCGAAGGTTAGCGGAACTGCTTACTAAAACGTTTAATTTCAATTTGTTGAGATTGTCTTCTCTAGTTGTTTCTAGTTGGCTGCGCCACTTGTGGACCAATGTCGCAGATGGCGAAGGCACCCCCTGTGGCGAGGGAGCTTGCTCCCGCTGGGCTGCGAAGCGGCCCCAAAAAGCCACGACGGACCCGGTGTGTCAGGCAAATACAGGGGGGCCGCTGCGCGGCCCAGCGGGAGCAAGCTCCCTCGCCACAATGGATCGCATGCGGATTCGAGAATGGCCTGCAAATGCTGGCCCCTTGCTCATTTACATACAGTCAAACTTCTTTCCTTTCAGAAAGTTGGGCGACAAACCTATGCGTATTTCTATGTGGGTCGTAGCGACGTTTCTCTTGGCCGCCGTCTCGCTCGAGGCCCAGGCCAAGGCGCTGTCGCAGAACCAGCAATCAGTGTGCCGCTGGGGTTCGGATATCGCGGCGGGGGCGCAGGCGTCGAAGCTGTCTGGCGTCAGCCTGTACGGCGCACGCAAGAAGCTGCAGGTGCGCAAGTTTCCCCGGCCCTGGATGCGCATGACCGCCCTGGGCATTACCGAGCAGACCTACAACAGCGCTTCGCGTCTCAAACCCGCGGCGGTCAAACAGACCTACTACGAGCAATGTGTCCGTCATGAGCTGGCGCGCCGCTAGGTGCTCAGGCGGGGCTGCGGCCTGGCATTTCGATGCCATGTTGATGCACCCGTCGATACAGGGTCGCCCGGGAAATGCCCAGGGCCCGGGCGGCGGCGGTGGGTTTCCAGCGGTGGCGCACCAAGGCATCGAGCAACGCCTGGCGTTCCGGGCTGGCGCTCGGCTCCGGCCCCTGATCGACGGCGTGAGTGCAGTGCAACGACTCGGGCAAGTGGCTGACTTGGATAACGCTGGCTTCGCACACCGCGCACGCATAGCGCAGCACATGGCGCAACTGGCGGACATTGCCCGGCCAGTGATAGCCGAGCAGGGTTTCCAGGGCGGCGACGCTCAACTGCACGGTTCCCCCGCACAACGCCGACTCCTCGGCAAGGATCCGATTGATCAGCGCCAGCCGGTCGCTGCGGTCACGTAACGGCGGTAGCTGGAAACGCGCGCCGCCGAGACGGAAATACAAATCCTCGCGAAACTCCCCGGCAGCCACCAGGGTCTCCAGGTCGCGGTGGGTGGCGCAGATCACCTGAATGTCGACGGCCTTGCGCCGGGATGCGCCCAGCGGTGCCACCTCACCCTCGGCCAGTACCCGCAGCAGGCGGGTCTGCAAGGCCAGCGGCATGTCGCCGATCTCATCCAGGAACAAGGTGCCGCCATCGGCCTGTTGCACCAGGCCCTGCATGCCTTTGGCCGAGGCGCCGGTGAACGCCCCGGCGACGTAGCCGAACAATTCGCTTTCGATCAGGCTTTCGGGAATGGCCGCGCAGTTCAGCGCCACGAAAGGGCGCTCGCGGCGCTGGCTGGCCTGGTGCAGCTGGCGGGCGAAGACTTCCTTGCCGGCACCGGTTTCGCCCTGGATCAGCACCGGCAGGTTGCGATCCTTGACCCGCACCGCCAGGCGCAGGCTGTCGGCCAGGCGCGGATCGATTTCCAACGGGGTCATCGCCACCCGCGAACGTGAACTGGCCCGCTGGCGAGGGGCGCTCAAGCGTCCGTGCAGGGCGTGATCGAACAAGCAGAGGCTTTCGTCCCGGGCACGGTGCAGCCGTTGCTGCTCGAACACCTGGCCGATGTGTTGCGGCACCTGCCCGTACTGTTGCAGCAGGTACTGGCGGGCAGCCGGGTTCAAGGCTTGCAGGCAACCGTCGTCATCCCAGGCGAACAGGAAGTCCGGCTGGCTGTCGACGTAGCCGGGGTTGCGATGGGCCCGCAGCACCCAGTAGCCCTGGGCGCTGCTCATGAAAAACGCCTGTTCGATCTCCCGGGCGCTCTGTACCACCATTTGCCGGATCAGGTGCTGCGAGCGGCGATCATCCGGCGAGCGCACCGCCGAGACGTCCAGCACCCCGAGCAATTCACCCTGGGGGTCGAAGACCGGCGCGGCGGAGCAGGTCAGGCCAATGAACGCCGCGCGGAAATGGTCGCGCTTGTGCACCGTCACCGGGGCTTTGGCCGTGAGCACCGCCGCCACGCCACACGTGCCTTCTTCGCCCTCCGACCAACAGGTGCCCAGGTACAGCCCGGCCTTGCGGCAGTCATTGCGGATCGAGGTTTCCACCCGGTAGTCGATGGTCTGCCCCTGGGCATCGGTCAGCAGTACGCAATAGTCGGCGTCGCGTACCCGGCCATGGAGGCGGGCCACTTCTTCGCTGGCGATGTTGAGGAACAGCTCGGAGCGCTCGCGGCATTGCTTGAGCACGTCCTGGGAGAGGATGCGCGGGCCCTGCAGCGAACCCGGGTCCAGGTGATGTTGCTCCAGGGAACGGCGCCAGGAGTCGAGGATCAGGTCCGGGACGGGCAATTGTGGCAATTGGTTCGCGTTTTTCACCACGCGGCTGACGCAATCCACGTGCGCCCGGGAGTGAGCGGAAAGCATGGGGCCTCCGATTCAGCTTCTTGTCGTTGTGCGCACATTAAGCGCCGTTCGCCGGGTGCAGACAAGCTCGACGGGTTGTCCGGGTGGCATGAGACGCCACGTCTCAGTGTCTCGCCGCAACCTCGTGCAGGCTGACATGGGGCGTCTCACCGGGGCTCGGTCCGCTGCTTCGTCAATCAGCTCGGGACCGCTCTGGTTCGGCCTTCTTGCAGGTTTGTCCCTCAACTGGCACCGCCCTTGCTCTGTCCCTGGAGCCCGCCCGACGGGCCTCCAATAATAACAACGAGGTGTCTATGTCTTCCTGCCCAGGCCGTTTGCCCGCACCGTCCACGGTGGCGCCATGAGCCGCCGACCCCTGACCGTGGGCATCATCGCCAACCCCGCCTCGGGCCGCGACGTGCGACGCCTGACCGCCAATGCCGGGCTGTTTTCCAGCACCGACAAGGTTTCGGTGATCCAGCGCCTGCTGGCCGCGTTCGGCGCCACCGGCATCGAACAGGTGTTGATGCCCACCGACATGATCGGCATGGCCGCCGCCGTGCTGAGGAACAGCCATAGCCGCCAGGCCCGCAGCAGCCACTGGCCGGCCCTGGAATTCCTCGACCTGACCCTGCGCCAGACCGTCGAAGACACCCGCCGGGCCGCGCGCCTGATGGCCGAGCGCGAGGTGGCGCTGATCGCCGTGCTCGGAGGCGATGGCACCCACAAGGCGGTGGCCGCCGAAGTCGGCGACATTCCTTTGCTGACCCTGTCCACCGGCACCAACAACGCCTTTCCCGAGCTGCGCGAGGCCACCAGTGCCGGGCTGGCCGGTGGGTTGTACGCCAGCGGCCGGATCCCGGACGCGATCGGTTTGCGCCGCAACAAGCGCTTGCTGGTCTGCGACGCCGGGCGTGGCTTGCGCGAAGTCGCCCTGGTGGACGTCGCCGTGTCGCCGCTGCGTTTTGTCGGCGCCCGGGCCATCAGCCGTGCACAGGACCTGGCCGAAGTCTTCGTGACCTTCGCCGAACCGCAATCCATTGGCCTGTCGGCGTTGTGCGGCTTGTGGTTCCCGGTGTCCCGCCAGGCACCGGGCGGGGCCTGGATGCGCCTGGACCCGCAATCCCCCGAAGCGCTGCTGGTGCCGCTCGCCCCGGGCCTGTTGCAAGGCTGTGGGGTGCTCGCCGCCGGCCCTTTGGAACCCGGCGTCGCCCATGGCTTGTCACTGTCCAGCGGCACCTTGGCCCTGGATGGCGAACGGGAAATCGAATTCAACGCCCACGACCGGCCCACCGTCACCCTCGATGCCGGCGGTCCGCTGAGCATCGACGTCAACGCGGTGTTGGCCTACGCCGCGCAACAACGCTTGTTGGCCATCGGCCGCGAGCACCCGCAACACCCTCTGAATCTTCAAGAAGACACCCCAGGAGAATAAAAATGTCGACACCGCTCACCCACGATCAACTGCTGCACGCCTACCAGGTGATGCGCACCATTCGCGCCTTTGAAGAGCGCCTGCACGTGGAGTTCGCCACGGGCGAGATCCCCGGTTTCGTCCACTTGTATGCCGGCGAAGAAGCGTCGGCCGCCGGCGTCATGGCCCACCTGGGCGATGACGATTGCATCGCCTCCAACCACCGTGGCCACGGCCATTGCATCGCCAAGGGCGTGGACGTCTACGGGATGATGGCCGAGATCTACGGCAAGAAAACCGGCGTGTGCCAGGGCAAGGGTGGCTCGATGCACATCGCCGATTTCGAGAAAGGCATGCTCGGCGCCAACGGCATCGTCGGCGCCGGCGCGCCACTGGTGGTCGGCGCGGCTTTGGCGGCCCGGCTCAAGGGCACCGACAGCGTCGCCGTGGTGTTTTTCGGCGACGGCGGCTCCAACGAAGGCGCGGTGTTCGAAGCCATGAACATGGCCTCGGTGTGGAACTTGCCGTGCCTGTTCATCGCCGAAAACAACGGCTACGCCGAAGCCACTGCTTCCAACTGGTCGGTGGCCTGCGATCACATCGCCGACCGTGCCGCCGGCTTCGGCATGCCCGGCGTGACGGTGGACGGCTTTGACTTCTTTGCCGTGCACGAAGCCGCCGGAGCCGCTGTCGAACGCGCCCGTGCCGGGGAAGGACCGTCGCTGATCGAGGTCAAGCTGACCCGCTACTACGGCCACTTCGAAGGCGACGCCCAGACCTATCGCGCACCGGACGAGGTCAAGCATTTCCGCGAAAACCAGGACTGCCTGATGCAGTTTCGCGAGCGCACCACCCGGGCCGGTTTGCTCACCGTCGAGCAGTTGGACCAGATCGACAAGGAAGTGGACCTGCTGATTGAAAACGCCGTGTACAAGGCCAAGTCCGATCCCAAGCCCTCTGCAGCGGACCTGCTGACCGACGTCTACGTCAGCTATCCCTGAACGCCCTCCTAAAACAAGAACAGAGAATTTCATCATGGCGAGAAAAATCAGCTATCAGCAGGCAATCAACGAAGCCCTGGCCCAGGAAATGCGCCGCGACGCCAGCGTGTTCATCATGGGTGAAGACGTGGCCGGTGGCGCCGGCGCCCCCGGTGAAAACGACGCCTGGGGTGGCGTACTCGGGGTGACCAAAGGCCTTTACGACCAGTTTCCCGGGCGCGTGCTGGACACGCCACTGTCGGAAATCGGTTACGTCGGCGCGGCGGTCGGCGCGGCCACCTGCGGCGTGCGCCCGGTGTGCGAACTGATGTTCGTTGACTTCGCCGGGTGCTGCCTGGACCAGATCCTCAACCAGGCGGCGAAGTTTCGCTACATGTTCGGCGGCAAGGCCTCCACACCCCTGGTGATCCGCACCATGGTCGGCGCCGGCCTGCGCGCCGCCGCCCAGCATTCACAGATGCTCACGTCGTTGTGGACGCACATCCCGGGGTTGAAAGTGGTCTGCCCATCATCGCCCTACGACGCCAAGGGCCTGCTGATCCAGGCGATCCGTGACAACGACCCGGTGATCTTCTGCGAACACAAGTTGCTCTACAGCATGCAGGGCGAAGTGCCGGAAGAGCTCTACACCGTACCGTTCGGCGAGGCCAACTTCCTGCGCGACGGCAAGGACATCACCCTGGTGTCCTACGGGCGGCTGGTCAACACCGCGATGGACGCGGCGCGCAACCTGGCCGGGCGTGGCATCGACTGCGAAGTGATCGACCTGCGCACCACCAGCCCGCTGGACGAGGACAGCATCCTGGAAAGTGTCGAGAAGACCGGGCGCCTGGTGGTGATCGACGAGGCCAACCCACGCTGTTCCATGGCCACCGACATCTCGGCGCTGGTGGCGCAAAAAGCCTTTGGCGCGCTCAAGGCTCCGATCGAAATGGTCACCGCGCCCCATACGCCGGTGCCGTTCTCCGACTCCCTGGAAGACCTGTACATCCCTGACGCGGCGAAAATCGAACAAGCCGTGCTCAACGTGATCGAGTGGAGCAAGCGCTGATGAGCCAGATTCATACCTTGACCATGCCCAAGTGGGGCCTGTCTATGACCGAGGGCCGGGTCGATGCCTGGCTCAAGGAAGAGGGGCAGGCCATCACCAAGGGCGAGGAAGTGATGGACGTCGAGACGGACAAGATTTCCAGCAGCGTCGAGGCGCCGTTTTCTGGAATCCTGCGCCGGCAGATCGCCCGCCAGGACGAAACCCTGGCGGTCGGCGCCTTGCTCGGCATCGTCGTCGAAGGCGAGGCCAGCGACGCCGAGATCGACGCGGTCATCGAGCAGTTCCAATCCAACTTCGTGCCTGGCGACGCGGCTGATGAGGACAGTGGTCCGAAACCGCAGAAAATCGAGTTGGACGGCCGGGTGATCCGCTATTTCGAGCGCGGCGAGGGCGGTACGCCGCTGGTGCTGGTGCACGGCTTTGGCGGCGACTTGAACAACTGGCTGTTCAACCATGAAGCCCTGGCGGCCGGGCGACGGGTCATTGCCCTGGACCTGCCGGGCCACGGCGAATCGTCGAAAACCCTGCAACGCGGCGATTTGGACGAGCTGAGCGGCGTGGTGCTGGCCTTGCTCGATCACCTGGACATCAACGCTGTGCATCTGGTGGGGCATTCCATGGGCGGGGCGGTGTCGCTGAACGCTGCGCGCCTGATGCCCCAGCGGATACGCTCCCTGACCTTGATCGGCAGTGCCGGCCTGGGTGCGCAGATCAACGGCAGCTACCTGCAAGGGTTCGTCGACGCGGCCAACCGCAACGCCCTCAAGCCGCAACTGGTGCAACTGTTCTCCAATGCCGAGCTGGTCAACCGCCAGATGCTCGACGACATGCTCAAGTACAAGCGCCTGGAAGGGGTGGACGCGGCGCTGCAGCAATTGTCAGCGACGTTGTTCGCCGACGGCCGCCAGCAGGCGGACCTGCGGGAAGTGGTGCAGGCCGGCCACGTGCCGACCCTGGTGATCTGGGGCAGCGACGACGCAATCATCCCGGCGTCTCACGCCGAAGGGTTATCAGCGCGGGTCGAGGTGCTGTCGGGCCAAGGCCATATGGTGCAGATGGAAGCGGCCGAGCAGGTCAATCGATTGGTTCTTGAGTTCATCGGACAGCATTGACCAAGCGGGCGGCGCTTGCATCGTCGCCCTATAAAAATTCTGGAGGCAACGCTATGAACGTTTCTATCAAGCCGACCCGCAGCATGCGCGCCGCCGTCTGGCATGGCCGCAACGACATCCGCGTCGAAGACGTGCCATTGCCGGTTTCGCCGCCCGCCGGTTGGGTGCAGATCCGCGTGCAATGGTGCGGCATCTGCGGCTCCGACCTGCACGAGTACGTGGCCGGGCCGGTGTTCATCCCGGTGGACGCGCCGCACCCGCTGACCGGGATCAAAGGCCAGTGCATCCTTGGCCATGAGTTCTGCGGCGAGATCGTCGAACTGGGTGCCGGCGTCGAAGGTTTCAGTGTCGGCGAGCCGGTGGCGGCGGACGCCTGCCAGCACTGCGGCACCTGCTACTACTGCACCCATGGGCTCTACAACATTTGCGAGAACCTGGCGTTCACCGGGTTGATGAACAACGGCGCGTTCGCGGAGCTGGTCAATGTCCCGGCGAACCTGCTCTACAAACTACCGGCTGATTTCCCCGCCGAGGCCGGTGCGCTGATCGAGCCACTGGCGGTGGGCATGCATGCGGTGAAAAAGGCCGGCAGCCTGCTGGGCCAGAACGTTGTGGTGGTGGGGGCCGGGACCATCGGTTTGTGCACGATCATGTGCGCCAAAGCGGCTGGCGCAGCCCAGGTGATTGCCTTGGAAATGTCCGGGGCACGCAAGGCCAAGGCCCTGGAAGTCGGGGCCAGCCATGTGATCGATCCGAACGAGTGCGACGCCTTGGCTGAAGTTCGGCGCCTGACGGGTGGCCTGGGTGCCGATGTCAGCTTCGAGTGCATCGGCAACAAGCACACCGCCAAGCTGGCCATCGACCTGATCCGCAAGGCCGGCAAATGCGTGTTGGTGGGGATTTTCGAGGAACCGAGTGAGTTCAACTTCTTTGAGCTGGTCTCCACGGAGAAGCAAGTGCTGGGCGCGCTGGCCTACAACGGTGAGTTCGCCGACGTGATTGCCTTCATCGCCGACGGACGCCTGGACATCTCGCCGCTGGTGACCGGGCGCATCCAGTTGGAAGAGATCGTCGGGCAGGGCTTCGAGGAGTTGGTCAACAACAAGGAGCACAACGTGAAAATCATCGTGTCTCCCGCACGGATCTGAGGGCGCCCGGGTGGGCGATTTGGCGATGGCCGGCAGCGGCCATCGCTTCTTTTTCAGGTGTGGTTCAGGTGTAGGCCAGCAGGCGGCCGCAGAGTATGACCACGATCCATAGGACTATGGAGACCAATGCCTGGGCCTTGGCCAGGCCGGGTGCCTTATGGCCGGTGTTCCATCGCTGGACGGAGCGGTAGGTGCCAACGTGGAACAGCAGGGCGTTAAGGCCTGCTGCCGC
Organism: Pseudomonas sp. Z1-12; assembly: GCF_051132015.1. Taxonomy (NCBI): domain Bacteria; kingdom Pseudomonadati; phylum Pseudomonadota; class Gammaproteobacteria; order Pseudomonadales; family Pseudomonadaceae; genus Pseudomonas; species Pseudomonas sp. Z1-12. The sequence continues at coordinate 3,553,111 of NZ_CP071647.1, read as the reverse complement.
GATCAGGTACAGCTTGAGGATGAAGACGTTGTTGCCGGCAAAGTCATGGGGGTGAGCACTGAACATCATCAACCCCGCAGGCACGATCAGCAGCAGGGCCGCAATCGCCCAGGGTAGCAAGTGGCGGGCCAGGGCGGTCACGGCGATGCCCTTGGACAGCCCGAGGACGCGCAGGTCGAACATCACCACCGCGCCCACCAATATCGAAAAGCCGATGATGTGCACCACTTCCACCAGCGGATAGAGCCACAGCTCGCTGCGCATGGCCAACGCCAGGGACGAATCGCCCAACTGGTCCATCCAGCCTTGGGGCGCGCCTGCCGGGGAGGCCTGCATCAGCGCAACTCGGTGGTCTTGCCGTCGATGGTGATGCGTTCGGCGCGTAATTCGTCGGGTTTGTTGCGGTTTGCATAGCCGACTACGGTGGCACTGTTACCTGCCTTGAGCATCTCCTTGCTCAGCCCGCGATTCTCCATGCGGGACGGCGGGGCCAGCACGACGGTCCAGGTTTTGTCGGTGGTTTGCAGGCGCACGTAGCCATGGGGATGGGAATAGCCGGCTTCCTTTATCGTGCCGTCGAGCGTCAGGGGGTTGCTGGCGTCGTATTCGCTCCAGCCGTGGTGGGCGAGTGCCGCCGTGGTGATCAGCATCAACGCCAAGCCGATGCTACGAAGAATGAAGTTCATGGCAAGGTCTCCTTTGGGGGGGCGGATCAACCTGGCAGGTATTCGCGCCAGACCCGCCGCTCATCCAATTGAAGCAGTTGTTCCTCGTCGTTGCGAAACGGTTGGTCGCAATCGAGAAAAAACTCATCGAGTTGTGGCGGCGCGACGTGGGTGGCGCTGAGCATGCCGTGGACCTGTCCACGATGATGGATCTGATGCTCGAACAGGTGCAACAGCAGCCGGTCGATTCGTTCATGCACCACACCGTCGACACGCACCAGATCGACAGAGCGGGCCAGGTCTTGCTCCCGCAGGGCTTCGCAGAACGCCACCAGCCGCTGGTCGGTCTGGGTCTGGTTGTGCATCAGGTGGGCAAAGGTCAGGGTTTCGGAGAAGTCCTTGTTCTGGCCGTCACGGTCGCCTTCCAGGGCGGTGAGGTAATAACGGTCCACTTCCAGGATGTGGCAGAGCGTGGCTTGGATGGACGGGAAGAATCCCGTGCGCGGCGCCGCGTAGTCGGCCTCGCTCAACTGCGCGCAGGCGCCGAGCAGCCTGTGGTTGGCCCATCGATTGTTCAGGGCCTGGGCCAGGAAATAGTTCATGGGAACCTCCCTATCATCCGCCACAAACTCTGTGGGAGCGGGCTTGCTCGCGAAGACGGCGGTACATCCAGCATAGCCATGTCAGATAGACCGCTTTCGCGAGCAAGCCCGCTCCCACAGGTTGGGTCGCATGGGCTCATTCTTGTGTGTTCACCGCAAATCCATGTGGGAGCGAGCTTGCTCGCGATGAGGTCGGCACATCCAGCATAGCCGGCTCAGACAGATCGCTATCGCGAGCAAGCTCGCTCCCACAGGGGGATCTTCAGCTGCCTTGCGGGGTAGGTCTGGCCTTAAAGCCCCACATCCGGCAACACCGGCCGATTGGCCAGGGCCTTGGCCATGATCTGCTCCACATACACCCGGTCCGCGTCCGGCAGGGCCAGGCGCGGTGGGCGGGTGAGGGCGCTGCCGCGGCCGGCGATGGCTTCGCACAGCTTGATGCATTGCACCAGGTCGGCCCGGGCGTCCAGGTGCAGGATCGGCATCAGCCATTCGTAGATCGGCATCGCTTCGGCGAACCGTCCGGCGCGGGCCAGGCGGAAAATGGTCTCGCCTTCCTGGGGGAACACGTTGGACATGCCCGAGACCCAACCTTCGGCGCCCACGGCAAGGCTTTCCAGCACCACGTCGTCGAGACCGGCGAACAGCACGAAGCGATCGCCGACTTCATTGCGCACGTCGATGAAGCGCCGGGTGTCGCCGGAGGAGTCCTTGAAACACACGACGTTGTCGCAATCGGCCAGGGAAATCAAAATGTCCGGCGTCACGTCATTCTTGTAGATCGGCGGGTTGTTGTAGACCATCAGCGGCACGTCGGCATGGCGGGCCACGTAGCGGAAATGTTCGGCGGTCTCGAAGGGCTTGGAGCCGTAGACCAGCGCCGGCATCAGCATCACCCCGTCGACACCGACCTTGCGCACCGCGTTGGCAACCTTGGCGGCCTGCACGCTGGTGAACTCGGCCACGCCGCAGATCACCGGCACCCGGCCCCGGGAGGCGTCCACCGCGACTTCGGTCACGGCGATTTTTTCCTCGGCGCTCAGGGAGGTGTTTTCCCCCACCGACCCGCAGACCACCAGGCCGGAAACGCCATCGCGAATGACGTTGGAAATCACTTGATGGGTTTTTTCCAGGTTGATGGAAAAGTCATCGTTGAATTGGGTGGTGACGGCAGGGAAGACGCCGCTCCAGTTGATGCGTTTGCTCATGGGTTGTCTCCGTTTTTGAAAGTGCTTTTGTGGCGAGGGAGCTTGCTCCCGCTGGGCTGCGAAGCGGCCCCAATAACTACCTGGCAACTCGGTGTGTCAGGCAAATCCAGAGGGCCGCTTCGCGCCCCAGCGGGAGCAAGCTCCCTCGCCACAGGGGGATGTGCAACGCTCAAGAAGTCATGCGCCGGGCCAGGTGTCCGAAAGCCGATAGCCCTGGGGCCACGGATCGGCCGGGTCGAGCAGCAACTGATGGGTCCCGGTGATCCACGCCCGTCCGGCGATGCACGGATAGATCGCCGGGCGTCCGGCCACCTCGGTCAGTGAGTCGATGCGGCAATGGAATTCGGAACCAATGATCGAACGGCCGATAAACCGCTCGCCCACCTGCATCAAGCCCTTGGCCTGCAACACCGCCATGCGCGCCGAGCAGCCGGTGCCGGTGGGGGAGCGGTCGATCTTGCCGGGCTGGATCACCACGGCGTTGGCGCCCGTAGCGATGCCGTCCTCACGGACAATGGGTGCGGCGATCTGGCAGAACGAGATGTGCGACCAGCCGGGGTTCAGCGGGTGCACGAAGCCCAGCTGTTCATTGGCGGCGCGGGTGATCTTCAAGCCCACGGCCACCAGCTCGGCGGCTTCATCGGGGCGAATGGCAAAACCCAGGCGTTGGGCATCGACGATGACAAAGCTGTCGCCGCCGTAGGCGGTGTCCACCTGCAACGAACCCAGTCCCTCGACTTCGATCCAGGCGTCGAGGCGGTCGGCGAAGGAGGGTACGTTCTTGATCTCGACCCGTTGCACCTTGCCGTCGCGGCAGTCGGCCACGGCTTCGATCAGGCCGCCCGGGGCTTCCAGCACCAGGCGGGTCTGGGGTTCGGTCATTGGCAGGATGCCGCTGTCCAGCAACACGGTGGCGACGCACAGCGAGTTGGAGCCGGACATCGGCGGGGTGTCGGCCGGTTCCATGATGATCCAGGCCATTTGCGCCCGCGGGTCCTTGGCCGGCACCAGCAGGTTGACGTGGCGGAACACCCCGCCGCGGGGCTCGTTGAGAACGAAGTTGCGCAGGGTCTGGTCCTGGGCGATCCAGCGTGACTGCTCCCACACCGTGGCACCGGGGGGCGGCGCGACACCGCCGACGATCACATCGCCGACTTCGCCTTCGGCGTGGCAGCTGATGACATGGATGATTCTGGATGAGCGCATGGGTCAAATCCTTGTGTTGTCTGGTTGGGCCTCATCGCGAGCAAGCTCGCTCCCACAAAGAGCTCTGTGGTGTACACAAGTCCGTGTGGGAGCGAGCCTGCTCGCGAAGGGGCCATCGGCTATTTCACCGACTTGAGAAAAGCCGCCGTCTCCGGCTGCACCGGATTGCCAATCACCTGGTCCGGCGGCCCGATCTCATGGACCCGGCCATTGCAAAAAAACGCCACGCGGTCGGACACGTCCCGGGCGAAGCGGATCTCGTGGGTCACCAGCACCATGGTCATGCCGTCCTCGGCGAGCATGCGCATGGTGTCCAGCACTTCGCCCACCAGTTGCGGGTCCAGCGCCGAGGTGGCTTCGTCGAAGAGCATGTAGTCCGGCGACATCGCCAATGCCCGGGCGATGGCCATGCGCTGTTGCTGGCCGCCGGAAAGCTTGCCGGGGAAGGCCTTGAGTTTGTCTCCCAGGCCCACGTGCTCAAGCTGTTTCACCGCCAGGGCCTCGGCGTCCTGTTTGCTTTTGCCCAACACCTTGCGCGGCGCCAGCATCACGTTTTCCAGCACGGTGAGGTGGGGGAAGGCGTTCCATTGCTGGAAGACGATGCCGATCTTTTGCCGCAAGCGATTTAGGTCGGTGGCGCGGTCATGGACCTCGATGCCGTCCACGCGGATGCTGCCTTTCTGGATCGGCTCCAGGCCGTTGATGCACATCAGCAGGGTCGACTTGCCAGAGCCGGAACCGCCGATGATCGACACCACTTCACCCTTGTCCACAGTCAGGCTCACACCCTTGACCACTTCCAGGTCACCGAAGGACTTGTGCACGTTTTCGATCTCAATCATTTTCCTGCCACCTTCTTTCCAGGCGTGCGCCGAGGCGGGCGACCACCAGGCTCATGACGTAGTAAATGAGGCCCGCGATGCACAGCACCAGCAGGGGTTCCTGAATGCGCGTGACGATGGTTTGCGAGGCCCGCAGCAATTCGACGATGCCGATCCACATCACCAGGGCAGTGTCCTTCATCACACCGAGCACCAGGTTCAGCCAGCCGGGAAAGGCCACCCGCGTGGCAATCGGCAGGACGATGAACCGCAGGTCCTGCCCATAGCTCAGGCCCAGCGACCGGCTGGCCCGACGGGTGCTCAACGGCACCGCCAGCACGCCACCGCGGACGATCTCGGTGAAGTACGCGGCGGCGTAGATCCCCAGGACAATGCAGCCGACGGCAAACGCGCTGAGGTTCAGGCCGACGATGCTCTTGAGGGAATTGAACAGCACGAACTGGATCAGCAGCGGCACGCTGCGAAACACGTCCAGCAGCCAGGCCAGCGGCAGGCTGGCTCGCGGCAACAGCGCCCGCAGCAGGCCAAACAGCAACCCGGCGAAGGTGCCCAGCAGGATCGACCACGCGGTCAATTGCACGGTGACCCAGGCCCCCTCAAGCAGATACAACACGTCGTTAACGGTAAGGCTTGTAGAAAACATGACCCGCCCTCAATAACGAAACAGCCGCCAGGACAACAGCCGGGCCAACCCGACGATCAGCTTGGCGATCAGGTAATACAGCAGCGCCGCGAGGGCGAAGTATTCGAAGGTGCGGAAGGTCTTGACGTTGTATTCCTGGGTCACGCCGGTGAGGTCGTTGTTCAGGCCGACCACCACCCCCAGGGACGTCATCAGCACCGCCCAGACCATCTGGTTGGTCAGCGGGTAGAAGACGATGCGCAACAATTGCGGGACGATGATCATCCGGTAGGCCTGGAAGGCGCTCATCCCCAAGGAGCGGGCGGCACGCATTTGCGTACTGGGCACGGCCTTGAGGCCGCCGCGAAAGTTTTCCGCCAGGTAGCCCGCGTTGTTGAAGGTGATACCGGCCAGCAAGGCCAGCCAGGAACTGACGTGCAGCTCGAGGGAGCCGAGGCCGAAGTAGAGGATGTAGATCTGGAACAGCGAGGGCGTGTTGCGAGCGATGGATACCCAGCCATTGCCCACGCCCCGCAGCAGGCGATTCGGGGCCTGGCGCATCACCGTCAGCAGCAGGGCGATCAGCACGCCGAAAATCATCGACAGCGCGGCGGTCTCGAAGGTCACCCAAGCCCCGGCGAGCATGTCGGGCAGGGCGCGCAAGGCCGGGCGCCATTGGAAGCTGTAGTCAAACATGGGTCGGACTCCCCGTGCGGGCAGTGGGTTGCAGCCACGTCGGCGGCTGGCCGTGGGTCGCGGCAGTGCAGGCGGCCTCGACGCAGTCGGCGAGGGCGGCAAAATGCACCCCGCGCCCGACCAGGCCCGGTGCGTAGTGGGCGTATTTGCCGGAGTTGGTCATCAACGTGGTGGCGTGGGGCGGGATCACCGGCTCACCCAACATGCACCAGCAGGTGTCGGTCACCAGCACCGCGCCGAAGGCTTCGATGGCAGTCAGGTATCCGGCGTTGCGCGCTTGTTCCAGCACTGCTCGGCCGCAGGTGATGGCCAGCACCACATACGGATGCTTGATCCGGCCCGCACATAACGTCGCGAGGGCGGCGAATTCGCTGAGGGAGAAATGCGGATTGCCCAGGGACACCACGTCCACCCAGTTGTCCCGGGCGCTGTTGAGCTCGCGCCAACTGGCAAGCAGGCTTGCGGCATCGACGCTTTCCTGCGGCACAGTGACGTCGCTCGCCAGGACCGCAGCCGGGTCGAGGGCTTCCGGGGTGACCCCGGCGATGTGGAACAACGGTGCGGCGCTGGTGGTGGCGAACGCGGCACCGAAGGCCTTGAGATCGTCCAGGGTGGGCGCGGCGTGTTCCAGCCCACGTATCAGCGGAATGCGCCGGCCCGCCAGGCTGCCGATGTGATAGCCCAGCAGCGGATAGAAACTGTCATCGACCTGACCCAGCGTCGGCACGTCGACGATCAGTTGGGCCTTGCGCGAGTCGTCGAGATGGCAGCCGATCAACGGTGCCCGTCCGCACAGGGCGATGCAGATGTCGAGGAAGTCCGGGTACTTCTGTGTGCGCGCACCCAGCACGCTGTTGGCGTAGACCACCGCGTTGGACTCGGCCCAGACGATCTGTTCGCCGGCCTTTGGCGCGGTCTCCAGCAGGTAGGGCGCGCAGGTAAAACTCAGTTGCGCGCCCATCGCCATGTAGGCATCGCCCAAGGCACTGGCCGGTTCGCCCAGGGCTGGATCGACGCCCAGTTCCCGCCAGCGCCGCTGGTCCACGGAAATGGCATTGAGGGTGGTGGGGACGCGAACCTTCGCCCCCCACTGCACCAGTTGTTCGGCAAAGCGCAGGCTGGCCGGGCCGGTGTAGATGCAACCGTCGATGTGGGCCTGGGTCACGTCCAGCAATTGCGTGGCGCCCTGGATCTGGGCCATGCGCAGCACGATGTGCATCGCTACTTGGGCCGCCTTGCCGTGGGTACCGTCGAGCAATGCCCGGTCCTGTTCGCTCAGGTCCAGGGTCGAGAACGTGGGCGACGCCGACGGTGCTTGCGAACCTTGCCAACCGTCGTTCGGGCGGCGCCCGGTGAGGGTCAGGACATCGCCTTCGAGGCGGACAAAACCCTGGCCACGCAACCCATTGAAGGCCTCGTGTCCCACGCACAACACCGGCAGGGACCGCTGGAAAATCACCTGCGCCACCAGCACGCCCAGGGTCAGGATTTCATCGGCTTCGGCCAACACCAGGGCGGCGGGTGCGTGGCCGTTGCTGATCAGTTCCATCAAGACGCTGCTGCCGGTGCAGGAGCCGCGTCCGCTGGGAATCGCCAAGACGCGCCCGGCCAGGCGCTCGCCGCTCAAGGGATGGTGGCGGTCGATGACCTCGCCACTGGCCGGATCGACCCCGCCCCAGAAACTCAGGCCCACCTCGGCGAACAGCAGGGCACCCTGGGCGGCACCCTCCACCAGGCTGCGGCCTTTCACACGGACAGGCGTGCTTGGCATGGGCCGATCCTCAGTAGTAGACCTGGGGAACGGTCAGGTTGGCCGGCGGGATGTCGGTGCCGACCCATTTGACGAACAGCTCGTTGTAGCGACCCGTGCGCACCTGCTGGTTGACGAAGAGGTTCAGGTAGTTGAGCAGGCCGTACTCGCTGCGTTTGGCGCCGAGGGACACGTAGTCGATGACGTAGGGGGCGTCACCGGCAATCTTCAAGCCCTTGTATTTGCCCGACTTGAGGGTCGCGGCGGCGACGGTGTTGGTCACCACGGTGGCATCGATGTGTCCCTGGGCGACGGCCAGCAGGGTGTCGTTCTGCGATTGATAGGCGCGGAAGCTGCCGCTGCCCCAGCTCTTCTGGTCCTTTTCCAGGGCGATGGCTTCGTAGGTGCTGCTGGTGTTACCCAGGTTCTTGCCCTTGAGGTCGGCGTAGCTGTTGATGCCGGTGTTGTCGCGGGTCAGCACCACCATCTGGAAGGCGAAGTAGGGCACGGTCAGGCCGACGGTCTTGGCCCGCTCCAAGGTGTCGGAGGTGGAAGCGACGATGACATCGGCGCGGCCGGACAGCAGCGCGGGAATTCGGTCGGAGAATGGGGTTTCCACCACTTCGGCATCGACACCGAGGACCTTCGCCAGGTCGTGGCAATAATCCACGTCGAACCCCGCCGGTTTGTTGCTTTCATCGCGAAAGCCCATGGGTGGGAAGTCCAAGGTCACGGCGCAACGTAGCTTGCCGGAGCCGATGATGTCGTCGAGCTTGTCGGCGTGGGCGGGGGCCATGAAAAGCGGGGTGAGGACAACGCTGAGGGCTACGGCCAATGCAGGGTTTTTCATAAATGCCTCGCTGTCGAATAAATGCGGTGAGATATCGTATTGAGGATTTCGTATACGATATTAGATAAGCAATCAGCATGCCTGTTTTGACCTGAGGCGCCGTAATGGCATTGGAGGGTTGATCTAGAGGTGTTTTCGCCGAGCGGTGGCGCATCAGGGCAAGTTGCTACGTTGGCCTGGGGTGTTACAGATGGGAGCAGCCATGGGATCTGACGCCCCATCAGGGAACACGATCAGCGCTGATTCTCACGGTATTGGCTCGGCGACAGGCTGGTCAGGGCCCGGAACTGGCGGCTGAAGGCGCTGTGGTCGGTATAACCGCAGCGCAGGGCGATCTCGGTGATCGGCAGGTCTTGGTCGAGTAACAGCCGCGAGGCTTCCTCCAGGCGTGCCTTATGGATCATCTGCCGTGGGGTGAGTTGGAAGATGCGTTTGCAGTGCCGCTCCAACTGCGCCACCGACAATTCAGCAATGGCGGTCAGCTCGGCAAGGCTGATGGGGCGGGCGAAGTGCTGCTTGATATGAGCGTCCACTGCCGCCAGTTTGTGAAACGCCGGGTGGCTCGATTGCGGCAGTTGCAGGTCGCGGGAAATGCCGGCCAAGCCGACGATCTGGCCGCTTGGGTCGTGCAGGGCGAGCTTGTGGGTCAGGCACCACACCGGTTGGTTGCCGTAATACAAATGCAGTTCGAGCTGGTCGGCCAACTCCCGCCCGCTGGCCAGCACCCGGCGATCCTGTTCGGTGTACAGCGGGCCGAACCGCTCGGGAAACACCTGCTCGGCAGTGAGACCGAGCAGGCCGCCGCTGTGTTTGAAACCGCAGCGCCGGGCCAGGGTCTGGTTGACGAAGGCGTAGCGGGCCTGCCGGTCCTTGATGAAAAACACCACGTCGGCGAGGGTGTCCAGCAGCGGGGCGATGGGTTGCAGGCTGCGCAACAGGGTGTCGAGGTCGCAGGGGGCGAGGGAGGTGAGCGAGGGGTACATGGCCGGCTTCGTCTTTTTTGTGGGAGCGAGCTTGCTCGCGATAGCGGAGTGTCAATCGAAAATGGAGTGCCTGTCACGCCGCTATCGCGAGCAAGCTCGGCTCCCACAGGGTTCCGGTGTGTTCACAGATCCGGGGGGCATGGCAGTCCCCTGTGGGAGCGAGCTTGCTCGCGATGACGGCGGCACAGTCAACATTACCGCAAGCTGACTCACCGCTATCGCGAGCAAGCTCGCTCCCACAGGGGATTTGTGGTGGGTGCAGGTCAGCGTGGGATGTGTGTCGGGGTCAGGTGGGTGGGGTTTCTTCCAACTCCAGCAGGGTCTCGATCCGCGCCGGGCTGAAGGGCGGGCGAGGTGCCGGTGGTGTCCAGCCGAACAGGTGTTCCAGGGCTGCGCCGCACACTCGGCCTTGGCAGGCGCCCATGCCGCAGCGGCTGGCCAGTTTCGCTTCGCGCCAGTTTTCGTGGCCGACCAGTTCGCCATAAGGCACGTCTTCACAGCGGCAGACCAGGGTGTCGCCGCGGGCCAGGGACTTGAGCCGTGGATCAAGGGCGAAGGCCGTGTTCAAGGCCCGGGCGAAACCTTGCCAACGCGCGCGGCGAGGCCATAGCTGCTGGGCGGCTGCGCTATTGCCGACGGCGGCATGGCCGGCAATGGCGCCCTCCACTAATGCCAGTTCGCTGCCGCCGAAACCGGTGCATTCCCCGGCGGCGTAATGGTCATGGCGCGTGGTCGCTTGCCAGGCGTCAACCGCCAGCGCCTGGCCTTCAACCGCGCAGCCCAGGGCCTGGCCCAACTGGGTATTGGGAATGAGCCCGAAGCCACAGGCGAGCCGGTCGCAGGCCAATTCAATCGTCTGGCCTTGCTGTTGCAGACGCACGCCTTCGAGCCGTTCCCGACCGAGCGCCTCCACCACGTGGGTGTCGGTTCGGTAGTGCGAATCGAACAAACTGAACGATTGGAAAAGCTTCCCCGGCCAGCGCGGCAGTTGCCCGGCGAAACCGGCGACGGCGCCAAAGCGGGCCTGCTCGGCGATGCGCAGCACCTGTGCGCCTTGATGCTTCGCCGTGGCGGCGCTGGCCAACAGCAAGGGGCCGCTGCCAGCGATGACCAGCCGTTCGCCGCGCACCGGCAAGCCGCCCTTGATCAGCGCCTGCAAGCCGCCAGCGCCGGTCACGCCGGGGAGGGTCCAGCCGGGGAACGGCAGCAGCAACTCACGGGCGCCGGTGCAGAGGATCAAGCGTTCGTAGCGGATCTGCCAGCCTCGCTCGGCATCTTCCACCAGCAAGGTTTTATCCGCCGCGCAGGCGATTACGCGAGTGCCGGCATGGCAGCGGACGTTGGCACAGTTTCGCAATTGATCGCGCAGGTGCCGGGCTGCGCTGGGCAGGTTGGCCTGGGGACCGTCGCGCCAGATCTGCCCGCCGGGCAGGGGGTTGTCGTCCAGCAACACGATGTGTGCGCCGCTGCTCGCCGCAGCGAGGGCGGCAGCCATGCCGGCGGGGCCGGCGCCGATGATCAGCAGGTCGGTGGCTTCGTTCATGGTAGGGTCTGCACCTGCATGCCATCGAGGCACAGCGTCTGGCAGGCCAGGCGGCGCCGGCCATCGATCAGCACCCGGCATTCCTGGCAGGTGCCCATGCCGCACATCGGCGCTCGACGCTGGCCGCTGACCGAGGTGCGACTGCAACCGTCCGCGCCCAACGCCAATGCCGCCGCGACGCTGGTGCCGTTGGCGACTGACAGCGGGCGGCCATCCAGGAACACTTCAGGCATGGGTCCAATCCTCCTTGGCTAAGCGAATGTCGTGAGCGCACCCAAAACCTGTGGCGAGGGAGCTTGCTCCCGCTCGATTGCGCAGCAATCGCAAAAATGTCGGGTCTGCTGCGCAGCCCAGCGGGAGCAAGCTCCCTCGCCACAGGGGGTTAACCCTATCCCCGGACCCAGCAGGGGATGTGCGTCGGGCTTCAGGCATGGGCCGGTTCTCCCAAAAAACGCTGCGGCAGGTAAGGTTGCGCGGCCAGTGGCGAGGTTTCGTGGAACAGCTGTGCCACCAGCAGATCGGCCGTCGCCGGCGCGGTGGTGACGCCCAACCCCTCGTGACCCACCGCCAGCCACAACCCCTTGCGCTGCGGATGTTGGCCCACCAGGGGCAAGCCGTCGGGGCTCGCCGCGCGGAAACCGGTCCAGGCCCGGATGCCGTTCAGATGCGCCAACCCAGGCATGTAGTCGACGGCGCGCTTGAGCATCTTCGCCAACATCCAGCCTTCCACCTGCGGGTCGACGGTGCCGAACTGTCGAGAGGCGCCGATGAATAATTGCCCGGTCGGGCGCGGCTGGATATTGCACGCCACCGACGGCCCGCTCGCGTTGTGGGCGCTGGTGACGTAGCCCAGCTCCACCAGGGTGTGGGTGATGGTGGCGGGGTAGCGGTCGGTGATCAGCAGGTGGCCCTTTTTCGGCTCGATGGGCAGTTCCGGGCACAACTCGCTGGCTTGGATACCATTGGCGAGCACCACCGCATCGGCGCTCAACCAACGCCCGTCGTCGAGGCGCACACGAGTCCCGTCGACTGCGCTGACTTGTGCCCGCTGCTGGCGAATCTTGGGCGCGTCCAACATCCAGCGCGCGGCGGCCGGGGCGTAGAGGATGCCGTCGCCCTTGATCAGCAGTCCGCCTTCCAGCCCTGGGCGCAGTTCGGGTTCGAGCTGATGCAGGGCGGCGCGGCCGATCAGCTCACAGGCTTCGCCATGGGCCAGCAGGTTCAGGTATTTGCTGTGGGCCACCGCCATTTCCTCGGCATTGGCCGCCAGCCACAAGGTGCCGTTGTTGCGCCAGGCACAATCGGCGGGCAGGGCTGGCGCCAGTTCGCGCCAGCGCTGCAGGGAGTATTGGCTGAGGGCCAGTTCCGCCGGGTTGTCATCCAGCACCAACAAATGCCCCATGCCAGCCGCCGTGGCGCCGTGCCAACCGGCGTCCAGCACCAACACGTTGACGTTGCGCCGGGCCAATGCCTGGGCGCAGGCCGCACCGATAATGCCCGCACCGATGATGATCACGTCGGCGACATGGCCCTCGCTCACAGACGAATGCCCCAGGCGAACGGGTCATCCGCTTCGATGATCAGGGTGGTTTCGGCGCTGATGTAGGCGCGACCGCGAATGGTCGGCACGATGCGCTCGCCCGCCTGTTCGTAGGAGCCTTCGAACTCGCTGCCAATGACACTGGCCTGGCGCCAGATCTGCCCGGGTTGCAGTTTTCCATCGGCGGCCAGGCACGCCAGTTTGGCGCTGGTGCCGGTGCCGCACGGGGAGCGGTCATAGGCCTTGCCCGGGCAGAGCACGAAGTTTCGGCTGTCCGCTTGCGGGTCGTCGGCAAACAGTTCGATGTGGTCGATCAGGCCTCCGTCCTCGCCGCGAAAACCCTGTTGCTCCAAGGCTTGCTGCACGGCGTAGGTGTAGGCGGTCAACGCGTCGAGGTTATCGCCGGCGACACGCTGGCCATGCTCGGCGATCAGGAAAAACCAGTTGCCGCCCCAGGCCACGTCGCCCACCACCGGGCCGATGCCGGGCACCTCCAGGGCCAGCGCCTGGCGGTAACGGTAGGCCGGCACGTTGCGCACGCTGACCGAGCGGTCTTCGTGCAACGTGGCCTGTACCGTGCCCACCGGGGTTTCGATGTTGTGCACGCCGGGGCCGATCCTGCCCAGGTGGGCCAGTGACGCCACCAGGCCGATGGTGCCGTGGCCGCACATGCCCAGGTAGCCGCTGTTGTTGAAAAAGATCACGCCGGCACAGGCGCTCGGGTCCACCGGCTCACAGAGCAGCGCCCCCACCAGCACATCGCTGCCCCGGGGTTCGAGCACGCAGGCGCTGCGCCAGGCGTCGAACTCCGTGGCCAGGCGTTGCTTGCGCTCGGCCATGCTGCCCTGGCCCAGGTCAGGAAAACCGTCGGTGACCAGGCGGGTCGGTTCGCCGCCGGTATGGGAATCGATCACGGTGATGCGTTTCATGGGAGGCCCACGTCCGTTCAGATGAGTGACGGTAAGCGTGGCCCGCGCCAGGGGATGACGGCTTGAGGGTTTTAACGATCGCCGATGACGAAATCGGCACAGTACCAATGTATCAATGGCTGGAAGGCAGGAACTTGAACAAGGTCTCGCAGACCCCGGCGATGTGTTCGTCCAGCAGCGCCACGGCCCGTTCGACATCACCGGCGCGGCAGGCCTTGATGATTTCCCGGTGCTCGTGATCGGCACGGTCTTTACCGGCCGACAGGCTCATCTGCATGCGCAAGTACCGCTCCAGCTTGTCGTGCACCGAGCGGATCAGGCTCACCATGAAGGGCCGTTGCGCCGGTTCGTAGAGGCAGGCGTGCAGTTGCCAGTTCAGTTCGGCCCAGCGCCCGACGTCGTCTTCACCGATGAACTCCTGGCAGATGCTTTCGGCGCGGGCGAAGGTGTCTTCGGTCATGTTGGGAATCGCCAGGCGCAGGACTTTGTCTTCCAGGAGCATGCGCACTTCGAACATCTGCGCCAGCTCCGCCTCGGAAATGCGCGTCACCATCGCCCCGCGATTGCGCTGGAACATCACCAGGCCCTCGGCTTCCAGACGCTTGAGGGCTTCGCGCACGGGAATCTTGCTGACGTTGAACTGCCGGGCGATGTCATCCTGGCGAATCGGCTCATCCTCGGCAAAATGCCCGGCCACGATGGCATCGCGCAGGTGGCGGGTGATGATTTCCGAGGTGGACGGGGTGTTGCCCAGGTCAGGCAGGTTGAACTTGGATAAAGTCACGGCAGCGGGTCGTTCGGCTTAGGTGGGGATATGGTATACGACTTTGCCGGACCGAGTGTCCCGGGGCGGCGTCAGCCAGCCCTGTTTGTATCGGGTATAAAGTGGACTCTGTGGCGAGGGAGCTTACTCCCGCTGGGCTGCGCAGCAGACCCGAGATTTTGCGATTGCTGCGCAATCGAGCGGGAGCAAGCTCCCTCGCCACAAAGGTTTTATGTTTAGCCATGGGACAGGTGGGCTACATAAGCCTGCGTTCGGACGATGCGCCATCCCGTGACAACCGCCCCCGCCAACAACGCCAGGCCAAACACGATCAACGCCACGTCAGCGCCGAAAGCGTCAGCCAGCAACCCGGTCACCACCACCGGAATGCTGAACCCGACATAGGCGAACAGGAAGAACCCGGCACTGACCCGGGCCTTTTCCGCCCCAGCCATGGCCGTGATGGCCGACAGCCCGCCCAGGTACAGGAAACCGTAGCAGGCGCTGCTGGCCCCCAATGCCCCCAGCAACACGGCGAACAGCGAGCCGACGCTCGCGCCCCAGGCCAGCAACGCGTAGCTCGCGGGCAGGATCAACAGGCCCAGGCACGTGGCCCTGGCCGGTTGCAGGCGTCGCACCCAAGGCTGGAAGAGCAAGCCGCAACTGATGACCGTGAAGGTCGACAGGCCAGACCAGCGCTGCAAATCGTGGGTCGCCAGCACGGACGGCAATAGGGCGATGACCAGGCCCGACGTCGCCCAGGCCAAGAGCATGGAAAAACTGTAGGGCAGGCTGCCAGCGGGAAACAACGGCAGGCGCAGCAGCGGCGCGTCTTTGATTTTCGGCGCCGGGTCCGGGAGCCGCCAGACCACGATGATCGCCAGGGCGGCCAACGCGAGCTGCAACCAGAAGCTGCCGGGCGTGGCACTGTGGTGGACGAACAGGAACAGGCTGGTCAACGCTGCCCCCAGGCCAAAGCCCAGGGAAGTGCTGGCGGTCACCCGGTTGGCCGGTGAGCGGGTATCGCTGGTTGCCATGAGCTCGGCCATATAGGCGGTCGACGTGGCCGAAGCCAGCCCGGTGCCGACCCCCATCATCAGGCGCGCCACGCCCAGCGCCACCAGGTTCGGCCAGAGCAGGGTCACCAGCGTCGCCAGCATCGACAGCCCGAGGGCGACCAGGATCAACGGCTTGCGGCCGACCCGGTCGGCCAGCCCACCGAATGCCAGCAGCACCGGGAGCACGCCCAGCACATAACCGGAAAACGCCACCGCCGTGGCCCCGGCCCCGTAGCCGGACAACTGCGCATAGGTGGTGTACAGCGGCGCCTGCAGGTTGACCGCGAGGGTGATCAGGCAAAGACCGAAGGCCAGCCCCCAGGAATGTCGATGCGATGGGTTCAAGGGTGTTCCTTAAAGGTCAGCATGAAGTCCCGGGGACTATCACTGCCGGGCACAACGCAAACAAGGAACAGCCGCCAGCCATTTGTGTTTAACTGTTTTCCGGAAAATCGAGAACACTTGACCAAGAGTGCCCACCGTGGACCTGAAGATTGATCGCAACGTTGCCGAGCCGGTTATCCGCCAACTCGTGACGCACCTCACGGGCTGGATCGACGCCCATGGCATTCGCCCCGGCGCACGGATGCCGTCGATTCGCCAACTGGCCCGGGAAAATAGCCTGAGCCTGTCGAGCGTGATCAAGGCCTATGACCAACTGGTGGCCAGCGGGGTGCTGGAGTCTCGGCATGGCGCGGGTTTTTTTGTCGCGCAACAGTTGGCCCGGCCGGTGCAACCGCCACCTGATACGGATAACCCGTCGTGGCAGTTGTTCGACAATGAATCGACCCAGCTCAAGCTCGGTTGCGGCTGGCTGCCCGACCCCTGGCGCGACGACGCCGACCTGGGCCAGGCGATCCGCCAAGTGGTGCGCAGCGACAACCACGCATTGTTCAACTACAGCACCCCGTTGGGTTCGCCTCATCTGCGCCTGCACCTGCAAAAACGCCTGGGCCTGATCGACATCCACGTCGACCCGACACAGATCATCACCACCCAAGGCGCCAGCCAGGGCCTCGACCTGCTGGTGCGAACCCTGCTCAAGCCCGGTGACCTGGTGCTGGTGGAAAGCCCCGGCTACTACAACCTGTTCAATTTGCTGAAATTGCACGGGGTGAAGACCGTGGCCGTGCCAAGAACCGCCCAAGGCCCGGACATCGCCCGCCTGGAACAGTTACTCGGCGAGCACAAACCCTCGTACTTCTTCATCAACAGCATGTACCAGAACCCCACCGGCACCAGCCTGGCGCCGAGCGTGGCCTACCGCTTGCTGCAACTGGCGACGGCCCATGACTTTCGCCTCATCGAGGACGACATCTACGCCGATTTCCAGAATGGCCCGACGTCGCGCCTGGCTTCCCTGGACGCACTGGACCGGGTGATCTACCTGGCGAGCTTTTCCAAGACGCTGTCCAGCTCGCTGCGCATCGGTTACGTGGTGGCCCAGCCCGACATCATCCAGCGTCTGGCCGAGGTCAAGATGGTGACCGGCATTGGTTGTTCATTGCTGGCGGAAAACGTGGTGGCGACGTTGCTGGCCAACGGCGCTTACCGCAAGCTGATCCAGCGCTTGCGCCAGCGCCTGAACAAGCAGATGGCAAGTACGCTGCGCCAACTGGACCCGGCCCACTGGGAGATCTTTGCCGAGCCGATGGGAGGCCTGTTCATCTGGGCCAGGCCGCGCTGCCTGGCGGCGCAGCGGGTGCAGCAGATCGCCCGGGAACTGCAGATCCAACTGTCCCAGGGCTCGACGTTCCTGCCGCAAGGGGAGGTGTGTGATTGGTTGCGGTTGAATGTGGCTTATACCCAGGATGTACGTGCGCAGAGGTTTTTCCAGCGGGTCGAGGAGGAGTCGATTGCGGTGGGGCGGTAGGGTTTGGGCAGATTGATCCGGCGCCATCGCGAGCAAGCTCGCTCCCACATTGGATTTTCGGTGACACGGAGCTCATGTGCACCACAACCCCCTGTGGGAGCGAGCTTGCTCGCGATGACGGACTGACCGGTCACAAAAACCATAGGTGTTAATGGGAATAGATATCAAACAACAATGAGTTACTGTATCTTTCGCGACACATTCTTGTCAGCCTCCCGATGTGGAGGCTTTTTTCCATTAGGATTGTGCATCGATGCGTCGGATTCTCGTTTCACTGTGTGTGCTCCAAGCTTATTCCATTCCCACCTGGGCCGAAGAGCCGATCCCTGCCAAACCGGCCTCCCTGGAGTTGCAAGCCACCGATATCGTCGGCAATTCAGACTCTGAAACGGCGCAGGGCCCGGTGAAGGGCTATCACGCCACCCGTTCGGCCAGTGCCACCCGTACCGACACGGCGATCCATGAAACCCCGCAATCCATTTCCGTCGTTTCCCGCGATGTCGTTGAAGACCTCAGTGCCACGCGCCTGCAAGACGCCCTCGATTACGCCGGCGGCGTAGGCCGGGCCAACAACTTCGGCGGCCAGGGCCTGACCACCTTCACTGTCCGCGGTTTCACCACCGGCGAGTTCTACCGCAACGGTTTCCCGATCAACCGTGGCTACCCGAACATGCCGGACGCCAACACCATCGAACGCCTGGAAGTCCTGCGTGGCCCGGCCACCATGCTCTATGGCCGTGGCGACCCGGGCGGTACCTTCAACGTGGTGTCCAAGCAGCCGTTGACCGAGCGCACGGTGACCCTCGGCAGCCAGGTCAGTGACCAGGGGATGCGTCGCGGCACGCTCGATGCGTCCGGTCCGTTGGACGAAGAAGGGCGCCTGGCTTATCGCTTGAACGTGGTGGGTGAGGGCGGCGATACGTTCCGCGACCACGTCGAGACCGAGCGTTACGGCATCGCGCCGGTGGTGAGCTGGCAGGTCAACGACACCACGCGCCTGACCTTCGAAGGCGATTTCATGCGCAACAATGCGCCGCTGGACCGTGGCCTGACCCATTACGCCGGCCAGCGCGGCACCGCGTCGCGGGATACGTTCTTCGGCGAGAAAGACGTGGGCAAGCTGCACAATGACAACAACATGCTGCAGGTGCGTTTCGAGCACATGCTCAACGACGACTGGACCCTGGCCGGCGGCACCCAGTGGCTCGACGGCACCTTGCAGGGCAATGCCGTGGAAGGCAACGGAATCGGTCCAGATGGGCGCACTCTGGGTCGTAACTTCAACTACCGCAAGCTGGAATGGACCGACCGGGACACCCAACTCAACCTTACTGGGCATTTTTCTACTGGCGGGTTCGAGCATACGTTGCTGACGGGGATCGAGTATGAAGACTACGATTACCAGTCGATCATCCGGCGTTCCGCTGGCGGCACAGGTGCCTACCCGATCGATATCTTCGACCCGGTGCATGGCCAGCCACGCCCGGCATTGACGCGCACGCCTACCAATGACCAGGAAAATCTCAAGACGTTTGGTGTGTTCGTCCAGGATCAGGTGGCGTTGACTGAGCGGTTGAAGCTGTTGGCCGGGGCGCGTTTCGAGCATTTCGAGCATGAGTACGAATCCTTCGTCCCTCAGGCTCGGCCCGGTAGCCGTAACTGGGACAAGACTGAAAATGCCGTCACCCCACGCCTGGGAGTGATCTACGACCTGACCGATACCGTGGCTGTCTATGCCAATACCGCCCGTTCATTCAAACCTAACACCGGTGCCGCCCTTCAAGGCGGGGGATTCAAACCGGAAGAGGGCAAGTCCTACGAAATGGGCGTCAAGTGGGAAGCCCTGGATCGTCAGTTGAGCGTCGACGCGGCAATCTACCAGATTGAAAAACGCAATGTGCTCACGCCCGACCCGTTGGATCCCACCTTCAATCTGGCTGCCGGAGAAGTGCGCAGCCGTGGCTTTGACTTGAACGTGGCGGGCAACCTGACGCCGGAGTGGCGCGTGATCGGTGGCTACGCCTACGTGGATGCCGAAGTGACCAAGGACATCAATATCCCGTCCGGCACCCGCTTGCTCAACGTGCCCAAGAACTCCTTCAGCCTGTTGAACGTCTACGAGTTCCAGGACGGCGGCCTCAAGGGCCTCGGCCTGGGCCTGGGCGCCAAGTACGTTGATGAGCGGGCCGGCAATACGGCGGCCAGCACCTTTACCATGGACAGCTACACCGTCGTCGACCTGCTCGGCTATTACAAGGTCAATGAGCGGATACGCCTTAACCTGGACCTGAAGAACCTGTTTGACGCCGACTACGAAGAAGGTGCATTCGGTGGCGTCTACGCGTACCCAGGCGCACCGCGAACCGTGCAGGCTGGTATCTCCTACACGCTCTGAATCCGTTACGTCACGAAAACCCCGAAGGCCTGGCCTCCGGGGTTTTTGTTTTTTGCCACTTGCCTATTTACCACTTGCCTGTGCTCATCCCGCCGTCCACCGGCAATATCGCGCCGGTCGTGAAATCAGCACCCGCCAGGTACAACACGGCCTCGGCAATTTCCTCGATGGTGCCCACACGACCGGCCGGGGCCAGGTGGTTGAGGAAGTCGCGGTGCGCCGGGTCGTGCATCGGCGTGTCGATAATGCCAGGTGCGACGGCGTTGACCTTGATGTTGTGGGGCGACAGTTCCAGGGCCAGGGCGCGGGTCATCTGGTTGACACCGCCCTTGATCAGCACCGGCAGCGCGGCCGGCACCTGGATGTTCGGTTGCAAGGCCACGGCAGCTGAAATGTTGATGATGAAGCCTTGCTGGCGCCCGATCATGTGAGCGGCAGCGGCCTGGCTGGCAAAGACGAGCCCCTTGAGGTTGGTATCCAGCAACGCGTCCAAGTCCTGGGGGCTGTATTCGACGAAGGGTTTTGGCAGGAAAAAACCGGCGTTGTTCACCAACCCGTCAACGGCGCCGAACGCCTCGACGGCTTGGCTGATGAGGGCGGTTGAGGTGGCCGGGTCGGAGATGTCGCCAGCCACGCCGAGGAAACCGGCCGGGTGACCGAACTCGGCGGCGGCAGCGTCCAGGCCGGACGGGGAGCGGGCGTTGCCCACCACGTTGTAGCCCCGAGCGAGGAATGCCTTGACCAAGCCCAGGCCGATACCGCTGGAAGCGCCGGTGATGATGACGGTTTTGTTGAGGCTCATGATTGACTCCTGATCACATTGGGTTGAACCGATGCGCCGGTGTGGCGTTGGTTGAGCTCAGGGTATTGGTGCGTCAGGGTTTGATAAATAAGGCATCTGGTACTTGAGTTGATACGTCATGTAATCAATGCCCAAGCCACACATATACCCCCCCTGTGGGAGCGAGCTTGCTCGCGATGGCGCCAAGCCGGTCGATATTGATGTTGACTGACACACTGCTATCGCGAGCAAGCTCGCTCCCACAGGGGATTGGTGGTGAATGTGGGGTCTTGCTGTCAGCCGGGTTGGCAGGCAGAAAAAAGCCCGGTCAATCGGACCGGGCTCGCAAAGGTGGCGCCTTACTCCTTGGGTAGACTTCGATACTCAGTCGTCGTCATCCCCGCATATCCCCAATTATCCGTGTCGACTTCTTCGATCACGATATGGGTCAAATGCGGGTCCTTGCCCAGCACGCGCTGGAGGGTTTCGGTGATTTCGGAAATCACCTGGGCTTTCTGTTCACGGGTAACGCCGTCTCGGGTAATTCGCACATTGACGAAAGGCATGGTGCACTCCAGCGGGTGGGAAATGGACGCGGGACAACGCCCGCGTGTTGCAAGGCCACTGTATTTATACGCCACGGACTGATAAACAGGCATTTGGAAACTTCAGTTGATACGCGGTGTAACGAATCATGAAGCGTCATTTCGAAGACCTGCAGTTGGGCAGCATAGAACTGTTCTGCCTGGCGGCAGAGGCGGGCAGTTTCACCGCGGCGGCGCAGTTGGCAGGCGTTACGCCTGCGGCGGTGAGCCGCTCGATCTTTCGCCTGGAAGAACGCCTGGGCTCACGGCTCTTCGTGCGCACCACCCGCAGCATCCGCTTGACCGAAGCCGGCAAGACCTATTTCGAGCAATGCCGGCAAGCGCTGACGCAACTGGTCGAGGCGCAACAGGAAATGATGGGCGCGCAATCGGTGCCGTCCGGGCAACTGCGCATCAGCCTGCCCACCACTTACGGCCACCATCGCATCCTGCCGTTGCTCCCGGCTTTTCGGGCGCTGTACCCGCAAGTGACGGTGGACCTGCACCTGAGCAATCGAAACATCGATTTCGTTGCCGAAGGGTATGACCTCGCCATTCGGGTGCGGGCCCAGCCCGACTCGTCGATGATCGCCCGGCTGCTGGAAGACGCGAAACTGGTGGTGGTCGCCTCCCCGGAGTATCTGCGCAAGGCCGGCACGCCGCAGGTGCTTGAAGACCTGGATGACCACGAGTGCATCCAGTTCGAACTGCCCAGCAGCGGCAGACGGATTTCCTGGTTGTTCAATGTCGAGGGCAAGGAAAAGGAAGTGTTCGGGCAGGGCGGGTATTGCTGCTCGGATGATGTACTGGGCGGGGTGACGTTGGCCAAGCATGGCGCAGGATTGTTCCAGACCTACAAATTCATCGTGGAGCAGGAGTTGGCCGGCGGGCAGTTGGTGGAGGTGCTAAGACCTTTCGCGGGGCGCTCACGTCCGTTCACCTTGTTGTATCCCCACGGTCGCTACGTGCCGCAGCGGGTGCGTGCGTTCGTGGATTTCCTGTTGCAGTACCGGGAGCAGTGGGCCGCGACTTGAGGGAATACAACCGGCGAGGGCAGCAATCCGTGGCGAGGGAGCTTGCTCCCGCTGAGTGCGAAGCGCTCACAGAAAGGGCCGCTACGCAGCCCAGCGGGAGCAAGCTCCCTCGCCACAGGAATCACAGCAGCCTCAAGTGAACAGAATTGCGCTTGCCACAGAGGTCTTCCCGGTCAACCCGCTATCAGAACCGAAACGCCTGACGCCCGATCAGCAGCCACTTGCCATTCTTCTGCTTCTGCCAGATCTGGAAGTTCTCGATTTCCGTCGGCACCACCTCAGTGCCCTTGAGCGCCTGGGCCGAGAAGTGATTGCGCACCAGCGCCACATCACCGGACAAGGTGATTTTCTGATTCTTCATTTCCAGGGTCTTGAACGCACTCTTGCCCGTTTCGATGTCGGCGATGAAGGCTTTCTTGTCCTGGATGTTGCCGCTGGAGTGACCATAGGTCAGGTTCTCGGCGGCCAGTGCCTGGAGTTGTGGGATGTCTTTGTGCAGCATGGCTTGGGTCAGGTGGTCGACAGCCTGGGCCACTTCCTGCTCGGCCGACGAAGGGGCTGCCGCTGCGTAGCCGCTGAAAAGGCACAAGAAGCTAATGACCAATGTCGCTTTTTTCATGGGATTTCCTTGTTGTTGTAGGTATTAGGAACGCGAGCGATGCATGCTCGTCGGTCATCGTACAACCTGGAGTGAGGCGTTGGCAAACCAGCCGGGCGCATGGCTCAAGAGCGCTGACAATGTGGCGAGGGAGCTTGCTCCCGCTGGGCTGCGCAGCAGCCCAAAAAACCTGCTCCCCATAAACCTGGCACACCTCGGTGTCAGTACCAGGGGCTGCTTCGCAGCCCAGCGGGAGCAAGCTCCCTCGCCACGGGTTTCACAGGCCACAGCTTCGATCGTTCCCAAGCTCTGCGTGGGAACGATCAAACGATCAAAGTCCAATCGGTCTATGAGGAACCGCAGGGTAAATATCGGGCAAGGTGCCATTTGATAACGCAACAAGTTGTAGCCGGCCAACTGTAGGAAAATTCCCCAAAGCATCCGCCAACGTATTATCTACGGAATGACCTCGTTTAATATCGATGGGGCTAAAGCGTCTCGTAAGACACTGTATTTACACCAATACAGCCCCAAGAAATAACGAAGAAAAGTCGCCATGTTTAATTTCCGTAAACATATCAAGCGCGACACGTTTAAATACACTCCACATTACGCCTGAAAGGCTACGAGACCTTGCGTCCTTACTTACGCATGCGTCAGAATCCGCCGGCTTGTGCGCTTTGCCCCTGGCCTCTATCGTTTACCTGCCACTGCCCATCAGTGGTCGGGTTTAGTCGCCCGGACGGTTTTAGTAAAGTGCATAAGTACCATTCAGTCAGGTCATTCTATTCCTGCACTTGATGGTGGTTGTGCGCAGGGCGCCCTTGGGCGCGCCGGGCTTGCTAATTCCACCGGTCGACTA
The DNA here is from genome assembly GCF_051132015.1 of Pseudomonas sp. Z1-12. Classification (NCBI taxonomy): domain Bacteria; kingdom Pseudomonadati; phylum Pseudomonadota; class Gammaproteobacteria; order Pseudomonadales; family Pseudomonadaceae; genus Pseudomonas; species Pseudomonas sp. Z1-12. The sequence continues at coordinate 3,529,727 of NZ_CP071647.1, read as the reverse complement.
ACCTGCGCACAGCCGCCACCCTTCTTTTAGTCGAGAACGGTTGCGGCCCCAACTGAGGGAATTAGTTATATGTTCAAGGTTACTCCCAACCCCCCGGATATCGACTCGGTACTCTACGGCGACTCTCTCGACCCTGAAAAGTTGAAAGAGGCGGCAGACCGCGCGCTCAAGTACTACCTGAAACCCGGGGCAACGAAAACGCAGATACAGCCCCGCAAGCCCAGCACGATCTTCACCATCGACGCAGCGGTGGATGACGAAACGTTGCTCGTTGAGGCGTGCGAATCCTTGGCATCCGCCAGCGTGATGGTCAGCGACCTCACCGATTTGACGGACGGCCCAAGACGCCAAACGATGCTGGTGCTGCAACGGGTCATCATGTTGGGTGAGTTAGCGGTCAATCGAGTACTGGATAACCACAAACCTGGGTAATCGCCAGGTAGTGTTGTGGGGGCGCCGCCAGCGCCCTCACAACCTAAGTCCACGACGCTCGGTCAGCCACTGCCAACCCCATGGGCCATGTTGCTCCGCCCTCAAAACCCTTCCCGAACCGCGCCCCGAATTCCCTCCAACAACATAGTAAACGCCGGGTTGTCGTTATCCTCCCGCCACACCAGGTGCAACTCACTCTGCACCCCTTCGCCCAAATCGATCTCGCGAAACACCACTTGCTTGAACACCACGCTGCTGGCACAACGCGGTACCAGGGCCAGGCCCATGCCGGCGTTGACCAGGGCCAGGATCGTCAGCGACGAGCCCAGCCATTGCACGAATTGCGGTGCGACCCGGGCCGAGCGCAGCATGCCGGTGAGCAGTTCGTTGAAGGGCGGGTAGGCGGCGTGGGAGTACATCAGGAACGGTTGCGCGTCCAGGTCCTGGACGCTGACGGTTTCAGCGCTGGCCAGCGGATGACCCGCAGGCACCGCCAGCACGAAGGGTTCGCGCACCAGGCATTCGGTGGCGTAGCCGGTTTCCAGCAGCGGCGAGCGGACGATGCCCAGGTCGATGCGCTTGGCGCGCAGAGCTTCGTGCTGTTGATAGGTGTTCATTTCCGCCAGGACGATTTTGACCTGGGGCTGTTTCAGCCGGGCCTCGGCAATCACCTTGGGCAAGAACTCGTACACCGCGCTGCCGACGAAGCTGATGGTCACCGAGCCGATGTCACCCTTGGCAAAACGTTTGGCGGCCTCGGCGGCCTGTTGCGCCTGTTCCAACAGGTTCTGCGCTTCGACGAAAAACGCCCGGCCGGCGGCGGTGAGCGCCACGCTACGGGTGCTGCGGGTGAACAGTTCGACGCCCAAGTGATGCTCCAGCAACTGGATCTGGCGGCTCAGCGGTGGCTGGGTCATGTTCAGGCGTTCGGCGGCGCGACGGAAGTTGAGTTCGGTCGCCACGGTGGTAAAGCAGCGCAACTGGGCCAGTTCAAACATTGATTCAATCCAGGTATCAATCAAGTGCCAAGTTAGATTAGACGGGAACAATCCGCCGCGTCCATCATCGTCCCGTTCCCCACAAAAACAACGATCGGGAGGCACCCTTGAATAACGTAACGGACTCCACCCATGACAACACCCTGGCGCTCGCGGCGGCCAAGGTCAAACGTCATGTATTGCCGTTGGTGGTGGTGATGTTCATCGTCAACTACATCGACCGGGTCAACATCGGCTTCGTGCGCAGCCACCTGGAAACCGATTTGGGCATCGGCGCCGCGGCCTACGGGCTCGGTGCCGGGTTGTTCTTCATCGGCTACGCGCTGTTCGAAGTTCCGTCCAACATGCTCTTGCAACGCTACGGCGCACGCGCCTGGCTGACGCGCATCATGTTCACCTGGGGCGCGGCGGCCATGGCCATGGCCTTTGTGCGCGGCGAGACCAGTTTTTATGTGCTGCGCTTCATCCTCGGCGCGGCGGAGGCAGGGTTCTTTCCCGGCATCATCTATTACTTCACCCAATGGCTGCCCGCCAACGAGCGCGGCAAGGCGATGGCGATCTTCCTCAGCGGCTCGGCCATCGCCTCGGTGATTTCCGGCCCGGTCTCCGGCGCCTTGCTGCACATCAGCGGGATGGGCCTGCATGGCTGGCAGTGGATGTTCCTGATCGAAGGTTTTGCCTCCATCGTGCTGTGCGGGTTCGTCTGGTTCTGGCTGCAATCGCACCCCAGCCAGGCCAAATGGCTGACGTCTGAAGAGAAAACCGTCTTGATCGCCGCCATCGCCGAAGAGCAGCGAGCGAGGGAAGCCGCGCAAGTGATCAAGCCGTCGATGTTCAAATTGCTGGCCGACCGACAGATCGCGCTGTTCTGCTTCATCTACTTTTCCATTGCCCTGACCATCTACGGCGCCACGTTCTGGCTGCCGAGCATGATCAAGAAAATGGGCAACCTGGGGGACTTCCAGGTCGGTCTGCTCAATTCCATTCCGTGGATCATTTCCATCGTCGCGATGTACGGTTTTGCCGCCCTGGCCGGCAAGTGGAAATTCCAGCAGGCGTGGGTCGCGGTGACGCTGGTGATCGCCGCGTTCGGCATGTTCATGTCCACCACCGGCGGGCCGATCTTTGCCTTCGTGGCGATCTGTTTCGCGGCCATCGGTTTCAAGGCGGCCTCGGCGCTGTTCTGGCCGATTCCCCAAGGCTACCTGGATGCGCGCATCGCGGCGGCGGTGATCGCCCTGATCAATTCCATCGGCAATCTCGGCGGCTTCGTGGCGCCCACGGCCTTCGGTTTCCTGGAACAGACCACCGGGTCCATCGAGGGCGGACTGTATGGGCTGGCGATCACTTCCCTGGTGGCCGCCGTGGTGATTTTCTTCGCCCGTACCAAGCCGGGCCGCGATAAACCGAATTCACTGTCCGGCCGACCGGAAAAAACCCAAGCCTTGAACCCTGGCCCATCGGGAGCCGCTGTATGAAGATCAAACGCGTCACTGTCACCCCCATCGCTTTTCGCGACCCACCCTTGCTCAACGCCAGCGGCATCCATGAGCCGTTCGCGCTGCGCTCGATCATCGAGATCGAGAGCGACAACGGCTACATCGGCCTGGGGGAGAGCTACGGCGATGCCCCGGCCCTGGCGATCCAGCAGCAATTGCAGAGCCAGTTGATCGGCCTGGACCCGTTCAATCTCAACCAGTTGCGGGCCATCGTCCAGGCGACCGTCGCCGCGCAGAAACCGGCCAGCGTCAGCGGTGCCGAACTGGCGCCGGGTTCCCACGCGAGCAAGGCGGTGAGCAACGCTTATTCGGCGTTTGAAGTGGCGTGCCTGGATTTGCAGGCCCATTACCTGAACGTGCCGTTGGTGGACCTGCTGGGCGGCGCGATCCGCGACGAGATTCCGTTCAGTGCGTACCTGTTTTTCAAGTACGCCGAGCACATCGATTCGCCGTACCCGGCCGACAATTGGGGCGAGGCGCTCAACGAAGAGCAGATCGTCGCCCAGGCCCGGCGGATGATCCAGGACTATGGCTTCAAGAGCATCAAGCTCAAGGCTGGCGCCCTCGATCCGGAACATGAAGTCGCCTGCATCAAGGCGCTGAAACAGGCGTTTCCCGGCTACCCGTTGCGCATCGACCCCAATGGCAACTGGTCCCTGGAAACCTCGATTCGCATGGCCGAGCTGCTGGGGGATGACTTGCAGTATTACGAAGACCCGACGCCTGGGCTGGAAGGCATGGCCGAGCTGCACAAGCGCACGGGGTTGCCGCTGGCGACCAATATGGTGGTCACCGATTTCGATGAGTTCCGCCGCAGCGTGGCCCTGGACAGCGTGCAGATCGTGTTGGCTGACCACCATTACTGGGGCGGCCTGCGGGACACCCAGGTGTTGGCGAAAATGTGCAGCACTTTCGGCCTGGGCGTGTCGATGCATTCCAACTCGCACCTGGGCATCAGCCTCATGGCCATGGCCCACGTCGCGGCCGCGGTGCCGAACCTCGACTATGCCTGCGACACCCATTACCCGTGGCAGGAGCCGGATGAAGAAGTGATCAAGGGTGGCAAGCTGCCGATTGTCGACGGCTGCGTGAAGATCACCCGGGCGCCTGGGCTTGGCTTGGAGCTGGACCGGGATCAACTGGGCAAGCTGCATGAACAGTTCCTCAGTTGCGGCATTCGCCAGCGCGACGATGTGCGGCAGATGCAGCGTTACCGGCCGGATTGGAAGACCGTCAAGCCGCGGTTCTGAGCCGAAGGCGAGGGGCCTGCTGCGCAGGCCAGCGGGAGCAAGCTCCCTCGCCACAAAAGCAACACGGTGCAAACCCTGTAGGAGCAAGTTTCTTCATCACAAAAGCTGGATCTGACTTCAATTTTGAGTGTGGGTGCGCCCCCTGTGGCGAGGGAGCTTGCTCCCGCTGGGCTGCGCAGCAGCCACAAACCAGCCAACTCACTATGACTGCCCAATGGGTTGATCCCTCCCAAGCCACCTTGCGGCCCACACCCAAAGTACCGCACCCGCCAGCCTCGCCGTCTTACACCCAAACTGCCGCGCCGGGCCGGCGCTGCCAAAGCATCCGCCAATCGCTCCCAAGGCAGCGTATGACGCGCCCTGGCGCCTTTCGATAATCGCCTCCGACATCCCGTCCCCTGTTGCGGAGCGCGCCATGCACAACAATAAAAATACCTGCCTGCGTTTTTTGCCTGCGGTCATCGCCGGTCTTTCCAGCCTGGGGCTGACGCCTTGGGCCCACGCTGAAATCATGCTGTACGACAAGGACCAGACCACCTTTTCCACCGACGGCTACATCAACGCCTTCTACGTCAACAGTGACGTGGACCGCGCCGGCGAGCAGTACGACCGTCGGCAGGCGCGGGTCAAGATGGGCTTTTTGCCCAACTACCTGGGTTTCAACATGGGCAAGCAGGTCGATGACCTCAAGCTCGGCGCCCGGGCCTCGTTCTGGGTGACCATCAACGACAGCGAAACCAACGGCACCGACACCGCCATCGACGTGCGCCAGTTCTACGGCACCGTGGCCAACCCGGAGTGGGGCGAAGTGCTGGTCGGCAAGGACTTCGGCCTGTTTGCCCGCTCCAACATCCTGCTGGACGAGCTGCTCGCCGGTTATGGCCAGGTCAGCGACACCCTGGGGCTGGTGGACGGTGGTGGCGTGTCGTTCGGCAACATTGGCAGCGGCTATCCGTACCCGTTCCCGACCTCGCAGATTACCTACCGCACACCAGTGATGGAGGGCTTGCGCGTGGCGGTTGGGATCATGGACCCGGTGGACACCAACGACAACAGCGCCACCGGCAAGGCCTATCAGGAAAACCCGCGCACCGAGAGCGAGATCACCTACCAGTTCGACCTGGGCGGGGCGAAGATCTACAGCTGGCTCAACGGCAGCTACCAGACTTCGGACAACACCGACTCCACGGTCGAATCGGTGACTTCCAAGGGCCTGGGCTACGGCGTGCAGGCCAAGATGGGCGGGCTATCGCTCACCGGATCGGGGTTCCAGGCCAAGGGCATCAACCCGTTTTTCACCAACAACGCCGGTGAAGCGACCCTGCGCAATGTCGACAGCAAGGGCTATCTGTTACAGGGCTCGTACAAGCTGGGCAAGAACCGCTTGGCGTTGTCCTACGGCAAGACCGATGACGACGGCAACGGCGTGGTGGGCAGTGGTGCCGATTACGAAACCCGTGGCATTGCGCTGTTCCATGACATCAACGACAACCTCAAGCTCGTGGCCGAGTACAACCAGTTCGAAATCAATGGCCACGATACGAGCGCCCAGAACGAAGACACCGATACGTTTGCGGTGGGGGCGGTGCTTACCTGGTGAGGGGGAAATCCCTTTGGGCCTGGCACCAGGATGGGGCAGGCCTGCTTTGGGGGCCGCTGCGCAGCCCAGCGGGAGCAAGCTCCCTCGCCACGGAGGGCAACCCCATGGCCGATTTGCTTGGCTGCGCACATAACCCTGTGGGAGCGAGCTTGCTCGCGATGAGGGCAAGTCATTTGGTATGGATGTGGCTGGCACGCCGCTATCGCGAGCAAGCTCGCTCCCACAGAATGGTTAAGCTGACCTACACCTCCGATCGCCTTTGTGGCGAGGGAGCTTGCTCCCGCTGGGCTGCGAAGTAGTCCTGAGGGTCGGTTGATATTGGGGCTGCGCATCAGCCCCTTTTTTTCAGTGCGACGTCCCCTCGGCAAACTCGATCTTGTTGCCGACGTTGTACTTGCCCGACGGCTTGTTCATGGGCAGTCGCTTGATTTCCTTGAGGGTGTTGCTGTCGTAGACGATCAGCGCGCCATCGCTATCCCAGATGCTCAACAGCAGGTAGCGGCCATCGCGGGTGAACTCGACGTGGGCGGCAGTCTTGCCGGGCACGGGCCGCAGGGTGTGGGCGATTTCCAGGGTCTGTTTGTCGATCAGGTGGATGGCATCGTTGTCCGGGCCGAAGAACACATCGGTCCAGGCGTAGCGGGAGTTGGCGTGACTGCGCAGGAAGAAACCCGGGCCCAGGGTGGGGATCTGCTCGATGACTTTCCAGGTGTCGAAATCGATCACCGAGATCAATCCCTTGCTGATGTTGGGCGTGGCGAACACCCAGTGCCCATCGCGTTTCCAATAGGTCCCCGAGCCCAGGTGCGGCATGCCCGGCAGCGCGATGTCAGTGACGATCCGCCCGGTGTCGAGGTCGATCACCTGGCCGCCCTGGGCCTTGCGGGAGGTGGCGAGCAACTGCCGGTAATCAGGCGAGAAGGAGAAATCATCGAGGTAATCCTCGGCCTCGATCCGCCGGGGCACGAAGTCCGGGTTCGGTCCGGTGGACAGTTCCCAGACCTCTTTCACGTCTTTCAAGGCCACGATGAAGCTGTTGCGCGGCGGTGCGGTATACACCGCACTGACCCGCGACGGCTGGCCGTTCAGGCCCACCGTTGCAACGGTCTTGACCAGGGACAGGTCGCGGGCATCCAGCACCACCACATTGCCCGGCAGGGTGTTGCCCACCAGCACCCAGCGCCCGTCCTTGCTCACCGCCAGGTTGCGGGTATTGAGCCCGGCCCGCACCTCGGCGATAAGCGTGAGGTTGTGCAGGTCATACAGGCTGATCCAGCCGTCCCGGGAGGCAAAATAGACGAAGCGTCCGTCCGGGGAGAATTTCGGTCCGCCATGCAGCGCAAAGTGTGAGGCGAAACGCGCCAGGACCTCGAAGCGATCGCCGTCGACGATATCGACGTGATGATCGCCAGCCTCCACCACCACGAACAGGTTCAGCGGATCAGCGTGATGCTGGGGTTTATCGGGTAGGGTGGCGACATCCGCCAACAGGCGATGACTGTGGCGCGTGTCGTCCTCGCTCCAGGTCGGTTCGACGGCGGGCGGATGTTGAAGGTAGTGGGTCAGGCCATCGATCTGCGCCGGCGTCAGCACTGCGCCGAACGCCGCCATCTGGCTGGCCGGGCGTCCATGGGTGATCACCTGGCGAATTTCGTCGGGCTTGATCCGGCTCAGGCTCTGCGGCAACAGTGCCGGCCCGGCAGCACCGATGCGATTGACCCCGTGGCACTGCTGGCAGTGTTGCTGGTAAGTCTGTTCGGCCCATGCCAGGTCCGGTTCAGGCACCGAGGCGCCGTGGACGGCACCGATCCACAATAGCGGGGCAAGCCAGCCTAGCCTCATGATGCGGCCCTCGCCATACCTGGCTGGTGCGGGAGGACCGGGTGCAGACGGGCTGGATGTTCCAGCAACTGATGGGCAAACAAGCCGACCACTTTGCCGATCACCGTCAAGGTCGGCAGGCCTTCGGCGCACGCCTGCGCCAGCTCCGGAAGTTGCTGGAGCGTGCCGCGCAGGACCTGCTGGTCGGGGCGCGTGCCGTTGCTGATCAACGCCGCCGGCGTATCAGCCGCCAGGCCCGCCGCGATCAACTGCGTGGCAATGGTGCCGAGGTTCGACAAGCCCATGTAGAACACCAGGGTCTGGCTGTCATCCGCCAGGCTTTGCCAAGGCAAGTTCAAGTCGCCTTCGCGTTGCAAATGACCGGTGATGAAACGGCAGGAATTGACCAGGTCGCGATGGGTCAAGGGAATGCCGGCGTAAGTGCTGCAACCGGCCGCGGCGGTGATACCGGGCACGATTTGGCAATCGATACCCCGCGCCAGCAGATACTCCAGTTCCTCGGCGCCGCGACCGAAGATGAACGGATCGCCGCCCTTGAGCCGCACCACCCGTTGTCCCTGGTCGGCCAGGTCGGCCAGCAGTTCGTTGATCTGTGGTTGGGGCAGGCTGTGGCAGCCGGCGGCCTTGCCTACGTAATGCCGGGCGCACGTGAGTGGAATCAGGCTGAGCAATTGCGCGCTGATCAAGCGGTCGTAGACCACCGCGTCGGCCTGCAGCAACAGGCTCCAGGCGCGCAAGGTCAGCAGGCCCGGGTCACCGGGGCCGGCGCCGACCAGGGCGACCTCGCCCGGTCTGAAGGGCGATTGCAGGGCAGCGGGCAAAACGATGGAGGCAGGCATGGGACTTCCTTGGTTCGGTATCAGGTTCGCCGTCGGTTCATCAGGCGCAGGGCAGCGCAACGCTGGGGATCGGGTGCAGGCCAATTTCGTCATCGCTGAGGTGGCAGCCGGGGTCCTGGCCCCACAGGTCGCCGTCGGCCCAGGCGCGGGTGCGGGTATTGCCGTTGCAGATGTCCAGCCAGCGGCATTGCCCGCAGCGGCCGCCCACGGCCCGGGGGTGTTCGCGCAGCTTCAAGAGCAGGGCATCGGGGCGCTCTGACCAGAGGGTCTTGAACGGTGTCTGGCGCACGTTGCCCACCGAGTGCTGCCACCAGTAGGTATCGGGGTGGACCTCGCCGGTATTGTCGATGTTGGCGATGCCGCTACCCGAGGCATTACCGCCCCAGGCCCGCAGCATCTGCTCCAGTGCGACGTAGTGCTGGGGCAAGCGCCGGGATACCCAGTGCAGCAAGAGGATCGCATCGGCATCGTTGTTGCCGCTGACGAAGTCACTGTCGCGTCCCTGTTCGATGTCGCGCCAGGCCCGTTCGAAGATCAAGTCCATGGCCTCGCGGCTCATCTGCTGCTGGGCATCGAGCTTGCGACTGCGCTTGCCGCGGCCGCTGTAGTTGAGGTGCGACAGGTAGAATTTCTGTACGTCGTATTCATCCATCAAGTCCAGCAAGCGTGGCAACTGGGCATGGTTTTGCTGGGTGAGGGTGGTGCGCAACCCGACCCGGATCCCTTGCTCGCGGCAGAGCCGGATGGCCGCCATGGAACTGGCGAAACTGCCCTTGAGCCGGCGGAATTCATCGTGGGTTGCTTCCAGGCCATCGATGCTGATGCCGACGTAGTCGAAATTCGCCGCGGCAATCAGTTCGATGTTGGCGGCGTCGATCAATGTGCCGTTGGTGGACAGGGCCAGGAAAAAACCTTTGTCGCGAGCATAGGCACTGAGCTGGAACAGATCGTCGCGCAGCAAGGGTTCGCCGCCGGACAGGATCAGCACGCGCACACCGGCATCATGCAGGTCATCGATGACCTGCAGCGCCGCCGCAGTGTCCAGTTCATCGCGAAACACGCTGTCGGCGGATGTTGCATAACAGTGCTTGCAGGTCAGGTTGCAACGCCTGAGCAAGTTCCAGATCACCACCGGCGGGCGCTGGCTGCCCGGTGGCGCGACACGTGGGGCGGGGCAATGCCCGGCCAGGGCTCGTAGGTAGTGGCTGATCCTCAACATAAGTCGCTCCGTGGGAGCAAGGCTTGGTGGGAGCAAGGCTTGCCCGCGATGAAACCGATGCGGTCCTTCATAAAACCGACGCCCCTGTTTCGCGAGCAAGCGTTGCCCCCACAGGCGACAGCCGCAGGCCGGTTTTTTTCAGGATGCGGCTGCTCACCAGCATGTCGTCGGCGACGCAGGCGTCCCCCAGCAAATAGCGCAGGTGTTCGCGGTAGCGGTCGATTTCGTCGCGGCTGCGGCCGTGGACCATGGCGAACAGGTTGTAGCGCCAACCGGGCCGGCGCGGGCGCCGATAGCAGTGGCTGACAAAGGGCTGCGCTCCCAGCAGGGCGCCCAGGCGTGCGATATCGGCGTCGGCCACGTCCCACACCGTCATGCCGTTGTGGCGATAACCCAGGCGATAGTGATTGGGCACGGCGGCGATGCGCCGGATCGCGCCTTCGGCCTGCAGGCGCTTGAGCAGGTCGAGGGTGGATTCCACGCTCAAGCCCAGTTGTTCGGCCAGCCAGGCCCAGGGGTCTTCGAGCAAGGGCAGGCCGGCCTGGGTCAGTTCCACCAAACGCAGGGCCAAGGGCGTTTCATCCAGCCGTGGCGGCGCTTGCCACAACGACTCAGACAGGGAAGTACAGGCCGACATGGTAGGTCTCCTCTTTGGGCAGGTTCAGCGGCACCAGGCCGGTCAGGTGCTCGATGCGCAGCAGGGTGTCGTTGATCGCCTGTTCGCTGGGGCAGGCGAGCACGAACCACATGTTCCAGGTGTGTTCGCGGCGGTAGTTGTGGGCGACTTCGGGCATGTCCGCGAGCAGCTCGGCGATGGTTTCGAAGCGCGATTCGGGCACCGCCAGTGCCGCCAGGGTGAACGCACCGCCCAGGCGATCGATGTCGAACATCGGGCCGAAGCGGGTCAGCACGCCGTCGTTGAGCAGTTCATGCAGGCGGTCGAGCAATTCGGTCGCATTGCTGTCCAGTTCCTCGGCCAGGGCCTGCCAAGGATGACGGACCAGTGGCAGGCCCAATTGCAGGCGATTGATCAGGCGCCGGTCGAGGTCATCCATGGCTACGGGCTCCGACCGGTGCGGCGAAACGTCCGCCGCATTGCTTGAACAGGTGCGTGCTGAACAGCAACTGGTGGGGCAGGTCGTCCAGCAGGTGTTCTTCCAGCAGCGCCTGGACCTGGGCCTCGACGCGGTCACGCTGGCGCCCATGGATCATGCAGAACAGGTTGTATTGCCACTGGGGCAGGCGCCGTGGACGCTGATAGCAAAGGCTGATGCCCGGGGCCTGGCCGAGGCGCCGGCCGATTTCATCGACCAGGGCGTCCGGCACATCCAGCACCAGCATGGCGTTAGCGGCAAATCCCAAGGCGCGATGGTTGACCACCAGGCCGACACGACGGAACAGGCCCTGTTCATGCCAGCGCTGCACCTGTTCGAGCACCTGTGGCTCGCTGGCCTCGATCTGTTCGGCCAAGGCCTGGAACGGACGGGAGGTCAGGGGCAGGCCGGTTTCCAGCAGACGGCGCAAGGCCAGTGACTGTTGTTCGCTCAGGGTGATGTTCATGGGGTGGCCTCCAGGGCAAAGCCCAGGTCGATGCGGTAGGCGGTGAGCATGGGCAGGTCCAGGGGCGTGAGACCGGTGTCGTGTTCCAGTTCCTGGAGGATGTTGTCCAGGTGCGCCCGGTTGGGGCCGGTCAGTACGAACCAGAGGTTGTAGCGATGTTCCCGGGCATAGTTGTGATTGACTTCCGGGTATTGGCTGATGCGTGCCGCCACCTGGTGCAGGCGGTCCTCGGGCACGGCCAGGGCGGCGAGGGTGCTGGCCCCGGCGCGGGAGTGTTCGAACACCGGGCCGACCCGCGATAAGGTCCCGGCCACGTGCAGGTGTTGCAGGCAATCGATGACCTGGGCTTCGCTGCAGCCCAAGGTCTCGGCCATGGCCCGATAGGGTTCGGCGCACAACGGCAGGCCATGCTGGAATCGATCGATCAGGCGCCGGGCCAGTGAGCTGGGTGTCATGGTCAGTACCCCGACTTGTGTGCGCGACTGCTGAAGAAAATCCCGCTCGGGCTCAGGGCCGGTAGGCTGCCCAGGCGTTCGAGCCGATACGGGTTCCAGACCTGGACCTCGCCACCGTCCCGGGCGGACAGCCACAACTGGTCACCCCGTGCGGTGAATTCCATGTGCAGCACCGCCGGGCCTGGCCGTAGGTCGGCGACGATGGCGTGGGTCTGGGTGTCGATGACCTGGACGCGGTCGTTGTCCGGATAAGCGAAGTTGACCCACAGTTGCCGGCCATCTGGTCGCGCCGTGACGAACACCGGTTGGCCGGCCACGGCGATGGCGTCGGTCTGCTGCCAGTCCTGGGCATTCATCACCAACACCTGGTGATGCCCGACGGCGGGTACGAAGGCTTGTTGGTCGGCGATGGCCCAGCCTTCCAGATGCGGCATCTTGTACACCGGCAACTTGGCCTGGCCGCGTCCGTAGTGCCCGAGCAGCCGCTTCACGCCGCGCTCCGGGTGCCAGAGGTCGAGCTGGGCCATGCCGTCCTCGCCGAACAGCCCGGCCATGTAATAACGCCCGTCGGGGGTGATCAGGGCGTCGTAGGGTTGCTGGCCGATGGCGGTGAAACGCTCGATGCGTGGGATAAGGCCCTGGCTGAAGTCGGCGGTCCAGATCTCGCCGGTGTCGAACAGGCTGAACACGAAGCGTTGTCCCGGTGCATCCACCAAGCCGACCACGCGTGAACGTTTCTTGCCACCGGGCAACGGCGTGGCCGGGATGTCGGCGACCTGTTCCAGGGTTCGGGCATCGAATACCTTGACACCGCCGGGCTCGTAGTTGGAGACGGCGATCAGCTTGCCGTCCTGGCTGATCGCACCGCCGATGCTGTTGCCGCCCTGGATGATCCGGCGCTCGATTTGTACACCCAGCAGGTCGACTTTGCTCAGGCCACCGTCGCGACCGAACACATAGGCGTAGCGCTGGTCGCGGGAGAACACCACCGAGGCGTGGGACAGGTCGCCCAGGCCTTCGACACGGCCCAGGGCGGTGCGGGTGTCACTTTCGATGATTTGCAGGCTGCCGCTGGCGCGCTCCACCACCACGCCCAAATCGCCGGTGCCGCGTAACGGTGTCTGGGCGCAACCGCAGAGCAGCAGGGCGATGGCCGTGGAGGACAGGAGAGTACGGATCATGGGGCGGGTTTTCCTTGAAGGAGCCGGTCCACCAGCCAGCGGATGTCGTCGGGTTCGAGCAGCACGGCCCAACCGGGCATGGCGCTGCCGGGCCGGCCGAGGGCGACGGTGGCGATGAGGCTGTCGCGGGATTTTCCGGCCAGGGCTTCGTGGGTCAGGGGCGGGCCGAGGCCACCGGTCAGGTACAGGCCGTGGCAGGCGCCGCAATCCTGGTCCAGCAGGTGTTGCAGTTGGGCCTGGCGCTGGCTGTCGGGAGCGGCCAGCACACAGGAGGAGAAAACGAAGAGGAGGGCGGTTATCGAGGTGGTGAAGCGGTGTCGTTCCATGACGTCCTCCTGAACAAAGTTGCACGGCTTTTGTGGCGAGGGAGCTTGCTCCCACTGGGCTGCGCAGCAGCCCCTTGGGTTTGCCTGACACAGCGAGTCGTCAGGTTGCTATTTGGGGCCGCTTCGCAGCCCAGCGGGAGCAAGCTCCCTCGCCACAGGTATCAGGCAGGTCCTGCCCAGTTATTTAAGGGTCAAGACCCACGCCGCGAGGATCTTGGCTTCCTCTTCCGTCACCGGGTTGGCCGGCATCGGCATCGGTCCCCAGTTGCCTTGCGTGCCTTCCTTGATGTGTTTGGCAAGTACCGCCTCGGCCCCCGCGACACCGGCGTTTTTCGCCGCGACTTCCTTGAGCGCCGGGCCCACCACCTTGGTGTCGATGGCGTGACAGGCCGCGCAGGGCTTGCTCTTGAACAGTGTCGGGCCGTCTTGCGCCAACGCCGGCAGGCTGTAGGCGGCGGTCAAGGCCAGTGCGATCAGAATAGGCTTCATGGTTTTTCCTCTTATTGATGGGGCTCAATAGATGTCGTGTTGGGTGTTGTAGACGTTGAATTTCCCGGTGGGGGTGATCAGGCGCTTGTCCTTGATCACGTTCTTGACCTTGAGGGTCTTGTCGTCGATCACCACCAGTGCCGACTCGTCTTCCTGGCCGCTCCAGACCGAGAACCAGACCTCGTCGCCGGCCTTGTTGTATTCCGGTTGCACCACGCGCAATGCGCCTTTCTTGATGCCGGCGTACTCGGCAATCGGCAGCACGGTGTAGCCGGCGTCGAGCTTGTCGATGTTGAACACCGCCACCGACTGGCTGAGCTTGGCGTCGGGGCTGAGGGTGGTGTCGACATACAGGTGGCGCGACGCGGGGTGGGTCTTGATGAAGAGCGAACCGCCGCCTTGGCCCTGGAGCGAAGCGACCTGTTTCCAGGCGTATTGCGGATGCTTGACCGGGTCGGTGCCAATCAGCGAAACCCCGGCATCGCCCAAGTGACTGGTGGCCCAGACCGGTCCGTAGAGCGGATGGTTGAAGTTGGCGCCGCGGCCTGGGTGCGGGGTCTTGCCGACATCCACCAGGGCGGTGAGCTTGCGTTCCTTGGAGTCGATCACCGCGACCTTGTTGGAGTTGTTGGCGGCCGTCATGAAGTAGCGATGGCTGCTGTCCCAACCGCCGTCATGCAGGAACGGTGCGGCGTCGATACTGGTGATGGTGAGGTTCTTGATGTCCTGGTAGTTGACCAGCATCACCTTGCCGGTTTCCTTGACGTTGACGATGAACTCCGGCCACTCATGGGAGGCGATAATCGCCGCGACCCGCGGTTCGGGATGGTATTGCTGGGTGTCGACGGTCATGCCCCGGGTCGAGACGATCTGCTTGGGCTCCAGGGTCTCGCCGTCCATGATGGTGAACTGCGGCGGCCAGTACGAACCGGCGACGGTGTACTTGTCCTCGTAGCCCTTGAATTTCGAGGTTTCCACCGAACGGGCTTCGATACCGACCTTGATTTCCGCGACCTTGGTCGGCTCTTTCGGCCACAGGTCGATCATGTCGATCTTGGCGTCCCGGCCGATCACCAGCAGGTAGCGCCCCGACGCCGAGATGCGCGAGATGTGCACCGCGTAGCCGGTGTCGATCAGCTTGACGATTTTCTTGCTGTCACCGTCGATCAAGGCAATCTTGCCGTCGTCGCGCAGGGTCACCGAGAACAGGTTCTGCAGGTTGAGGTTGTTCAGCTGCTTGGTCGGGCGGTCCTCGGGTTTGACCAGGACCTTCCAGGTCTTGAGGGTTTCGGCCATGCCCCATTCCGGCGGTGTCGGCGGGGTGTGCTGGATGAACTTGGCCATCACCGTGATCTGGTCTTTGGTCAGGGCGTTGGAGGTGCCCCAGTTCGGCATCCCGGCGGGCGAGCCATAGGTGATCAGCGCTTCCAGGTAAGCCTGGCCGCGGGACTGGGTGATGTCGGGTGTCAGCGGCTTGCCGGTGGCGCCTTTGCGCAGGACCCCGTGGCAGCCGGCGCAGCGCTGGAAATAGATTTCCTTGGCCGAGTCGAAGTCGGCCTGGCTCAGGTCCGGCGCGCCTTCGGTCTTGACCACCCGGGGTGACTCCGGCGTGGTGGGTTGGTCGGCGAAGGCGTAGGGAGCAACCAGCGCTGTACACAGCGCCGTCACCCTCAGGGCCCACGTTTTTTTGTGGCTGATCAGCATTCCATTTCTCCTCAGGCATGACCCGCGCTGCGCTGTAAATGACGTTCGGCGCGCAGGTTCTTGGTGCGATGCAAGGCTATGCCCAGGGCGGTGGTGAGCCGCTTGACGGCGATCAAGTTTGCCGGCCGCCGCCCTTGCCAGGTTGTCGCAGGGCACCGTAGCGTGACCGGCAATCGTGTTGTCTGATCAGGCCCTCGCCATGAACGCTATCCACACTCTGCAGCACCCCGACGAACCCTTTTATCAACCCCAGGACAACGAACAGGCGATGTTCGAACAGGCCTGGCATCACGGCATGCCGGTGCTGATCAAAGGCCCCACCGGCTGCGGCAAGACCCGTTTCGTCCAGCACATGGCCCACCGCCTGGAACTGCCGCTGTACACCGTCGCTTGCCACGATGACTTGAGTGCGGCCGACTTGGTGGGCCGTCACCTGATCGGCGCCCAAGGCACCTGGTGGCAGGACGGGCCCTTGACCCGGGCCGTGCGCGAGGGCGGCATTTGTTATCTGGATGAGGTGGTCGAGGCGCGCCAGGACACGGCGGTGGTGCTGCACCCCTTGGCCGATGATCGGCGGCAGTTGTACCTGGAGCGCACCGGCGAAGTGCTGCAGGCGCCGCCGTCGTTCATGTTGGTGGTGTCGTACAACCCCGGTTACCAGAACCTGCTCAAGGGCATGAAACCCAGTACGCGCCAGCGTTTCGTGGCGATGCGCTTTGGTTATCCGGCAGTGGCCGATGAAGAACGCATCGTCGCCCGCGAGGCCAGCGTGGACCTGGCCCTGGCAGCCCAGGTGGTGCGCTTGGGACAGGCGTTGCGCCGCCTGGATCAACACGACCTTGAAGAGGTGGCCTCGACGCGCCTATTGATCTTCGCCGCGCGCATGATCGGCTCGGGCATGGACCCGCGCCAAGCCTGCCTGGCGTGCCTGGCCGAGCCGTTGAGTGACGACCCGCAGACCGTTGCCGCGTTAATGGATGTGGTCGATGTCCACTTCGGCTGAAGCCGCTGGCGTGTCCCGGCGGTTGCCCGGGGACCTGGCGATGTGGTTTTTCATCCTCGCCGAGTTGTCGGTGTTCGCGCTGTTGATTCTGGCGTTCACCGTTGCCCAGGCGTTGTACCCGCAGATGTTCAGCGAGGGCCGGCAGTTGCTGGACCGGTCCACGGGCCTGGCGATGACCCTCAGCCTGCTCACCGCCGGCCTGTTCGCCGCCCTGGCCCAGGAGCAAGTCAGGCAGGACCGGCCGCGTCGAGCCGCGCTGTTGTTGTGCGGGGCGTTGTTGCTCGCCTGCGGTTATGTGGCGATCAAACTCACGGAGTATGCCCATCTCTTGGCGAACGGGCTGGGGATGGAGCACGACACGTTCTTCACCTTGTACTGGATCCTCACCGCGTTTCATTTCCTCCATGTGCTACTGGGCATGGTGATCCTTGCCTGGCTGGCCGAGGGTTGTCGGCGAGGTCGCTATGGGTCGCAGCGCAACAGTGGGCTGGAGTCCGGTGTGCTGTATTGGCACATGGTGGATCTGGTCTGGGTGTTGCTGTTCCCGGTGGTCTACATCCTTGATTGAGCGGAGGTGCTCATGTCGGCTTCCCGTGTCTTGATCGCCTGCTGGATGGCGCTGGCCGTGCTGAGCAGCGGCACCGTCGCCCTGGGCCAGGTCGCCACCAGCGGGCTGGTGTCCATCGCCATCCTGGCGGTCGCGGTGACCAAGGCCTGGCTGATCGCCGACGGTTTCATGGAGCTGCGCCATGCGCCGCGGTTGTGGCGACGGTTGGTGTTGAGCTGGGCGGTGCTGCTGGCGAGCGTTATAGGGATCGTAATCTCGTTCGCACTCTGAATCCCTACACAACCCCCTGTGGCGAAGGCGCTTTTGTGGCGAGGGAGCTTGCTCCCGCTGGGCTGCGCAGCAGCCCCAATAGCAGCAATTCAATCCATCTGACACACCGCGCCAGCAGGTTTTAGGGTCGCTGCGCAACCCAGCGGGAGCAAGCTCCCTCGCCACAAAAGCTCATCTGCCTTTCTGGCAGTGTTGGAACACCCCACAAAACACAAAAGCTCACCCGTCTTTTCGAACGGCGCTGGAACAACCCACCAAAACCATCGGAGATTCTTGATCGCCATCAAGCGGTTCCGGACCCCTGGCTTCCTAGAATGGTCACGCCAAGCAATGAGGAAGTGACCATGTCAGATACCTTCACCAAAGGCATGGCCAGGAATATTTACTTCGGGGGAAGCATCTTCTTCTTCCTGATATTCCTGGCCCTGACCTACCACACGGAACAGACCTTTCCCGAACGCAGCAACCAGGCGCAATTGACGGAATCGGTGATACGCGGCAAGGGCGTCTGGGAGCGCAACAACTGCATCGGCTGCCATACCCTGCTGGGCGAGGGTGCGTATTTCGCGCCGGAGCTGGGCAACGTGGTCAACCGGCGCGGTGGCGACGAGGCTTTCAAGCCATTCCTGCAGGCCTGGATGAAAATGCAGCCGCTGAACGTTCCGGGTCGTCGGGCCATGCCGCAGTTCAACCTGAGCGAGCAGGAGGTCGACGACATCGCCGAGTTCCTCAAGTGGAGCTCGAAAATCAATACCAATGGCTGGCCGCCAAACAAGGAGGGCTGAGAGATGAGCATGGCTAATCCGCATCTGAAATTCGCCTCGCAGGCCGTCGCCAAACCCTACTTCGTGTTTGCCCTGATGCTGTTCCTCGGGCAGGTGCTGTTCGGTTTGATCATGGGCTTGCAATACGTGGTCGGCGACTTCCTGTTCCCGCTGATTCCTTTCAACGTGGCCCGCATGGTCCACACCAACCTGCTGATCGTCTGGCTGCTGTTCGGCTTCATGGGCGCGGCGTATTACCTGATACCGGAGGAGGCCGACCGCGAACTGCACAGCCCGAAACTGGCACTGTTGCTGTTCTGGGTATTCGCCGCCGCAGGCGTGGCGACGATCCTGGGCTACCTCTCGGTACCTTATGCGACGCTGGCGAAGTTCACCGGCAATGACTTGCTGCCGACCATGGGGCGGGAGTTCCTGGAGCAGCCGACGATCACCAAGATGGGCATCGTCGTGGTGTGCCTGGGGTTCCTCTACAACATCGGCATGACCTTGCTAAAAGGTCGCAAGACCACGGTCAGCATGGTGATGATGACCGGCCTGATCGGCCTGGCGGTGTTCTTCCTGTTCTCCTTCTACAACCCGGAAAACCTCGCCCGCGACAAGTTCTACTGGTGGTGGGTGGTGCATCTTTGGGTGGAAGGCGTTTGGGAACTGATCATGGGTTCGATGCTCGCCTTCGTCCTGATCAAGATCACCGGCGTGGACCGGGAAGTGGTGGAGAAATGGCTCTACGTGATTATCGCCATGGCGCTGATCACCGGCATCATCGGCACCGGTCACCACTTCTTCTGGATCGGCGCGCCCGAGGTCTGGCTGTGGGTCGGTTCGATCTTCTCGGCGATGGAACCGCTGCCGTTCCTGGCGATGGTGGTCTTCGCCTTCAGCATGGTGAAGAACCGCCGTCGGCATCACCCGAACCGCGCTGCGACCTTGTGGGCCAAGGGCACCACGGTCACCGCGTTCTTCGGCGCGGGGGTCTGGGGTTTCCTGCACACGCTGGCGCCGGTCAACTACTACACCCACGGTTCGCAACTGACCGCGGCCCACGGTCACCTGGCCTTCTACGGTGCCTACGCGATGATCGTGATGACGCTGATCAGCTACGCCATGCCACGCTTGCGCGGCTTGGGCGAAGCGGCGGACGAACGTTCCCAGCGGCTGGAGACCTGGGGCTTCTGGTTGATGACCCTGTCGATGGTGATGATCACCTTGTTCCTCACTGCGGCCGGTGTCGTCCAGGTCTGGTTGCAACGTTGGATGGAGGACGGCAGTGCCTTGCCGTTCATGGCGACGATGGATCATTTGAAGCCGCTGTTCTGGGCGCGATTGGTCAGCGGCGTCGGGTTCCTGGCCGGGCTGCTCTGCTACCTGTTCAGCTTCCGTCAACGTGGCCGCGCGGCCCTGCGCGCACCGGCGGCGGTGGTGCCTTCTTGAAAGACCACCGCTGAACTCGCGGCAAGAGAGCTTTTGTGGCGAGGGAGCTTGCTCCCGCTGGGCTGCGCAGCAGACCCTTTTTGATGGGCGCTTCGCACTGGAGCGCCAGCCCGGCCAAGCGGGAGCAAGCTCCCTCGCCACAAGAGCAGTGCGAAACAGTCGGGTCGATAGGAGAGTAACCATGGCATTCACCCTCGAGCTGGAAGAATGGGTCGGCAGTGTCTGGCACCGTTTCATCACCCGCCGGGCCAGTGCCGATTTTCCGGAGGCACGGGTCGAACTGGTCCCCCGGCAACGCTCGCTGCAGGTGCTGTTTCGGGCCACCGGCGGTGCGCCGCACTTGGGGCTGGAAGCGGTCAGTGACCGCGACCTGCTGCTGCGGCGCAACCTGATGCAGCAGATCGCCGGCACCTGCAAGCAAGTGCCCCTGGCCTGGTGCGACGGCGACAATCTGCGCTTGCCGGCGAGCCTGGCGGCGTTCCCCGATGTCGAGCTCAACCAAGAGTTGTATCGCTGGCTGGCCTTGCTGGCCGCGCAGTCGGGACCGATGAAGCATTGGGGCCGGGACAATCAGCGCTGGACCCTGGCGGTGTTGAAGCGCTACCCGGCGCTGCGCCCGCGCTACCGGCGACTGGTGGACGCGCACCTGTCCCTGCGCCCCGATCCGGCCACGCTCAACCCGGCCGAAGCCGCTTTGGAGCGGGCGTTGTGCCAAGCCTTGCGCGAACCGGGCAGCGTCGAACACTTTCCCCGCAGCGAGCGGGCCGCCTGGCCGTTGCCACTGTGGCTCTACCCACCCCAACACTTGGCCAATCCCCAGGCCGCCAACCTCGAGGAGTCCGAGCAATACCTGGCGACACCGCCCGGCGAACAACAGGGCGGCCGCAAGCGCGCCGAGCGAATCGATGACACCAGCCGTGACGGTGGGCTGCTGATCGTGCGCCTGGAAAACCTGTTCAGTTGGACCGAACACGTGGACCTGGATCGTTGGGCGGATGACCGCGAAGACCCGGACGCCGCTCGCGTCGCCGAGGACCTGGATCAGTTGACGCTTTCCCGCACCCGCGTGCGCAAGGGCGGTGGCTTGAAGCTGCACCTGGACCTGCCTCCGGCCGATGTGGACGACATCCCGTTGGGCGCAGGCATCCGGTTGCCGGAATGGGATTACCGCAAGCAACGCCTGCAGGACGACTTCGTCAGCCTGCAAACCTTCACCCCCCGCGATTGCCAGCCGCAGCCGCTGCCGGCACGCTTGCGAAGCTCGGCCCAGCGCCTGCGTCGCCAGTTCGAACACTTGCGCAACGACCGCCAATGGTTGCGCCAGCAAACCCAAGGCTCGGAGTTGGACCTGCAAGCCTGGCTGGATTTTCACGTCGAGCGCCAGCATGGCCAATGCAGCGAACGCGGACTGTTCATGGACCAGCGCCAGACTCGCCGCGACCTGGCCTGCCTGCTGCTGGCCGACCTGTCGATGTCCACCGATGCCCACCTCAATGACGAGCACCGGGTGATCGACGTGATCCGCGACAGCCTGTTGCTGTTCGGTGAAACCCTGTCGGTGCTGGGGGATGACTTCGCGTTGTACGGGTTCTCGTCCCTGCGTCGCCAGCAGGTGCGCCTGCATGAACTCAAGGCCTTCAACCAGCGTTACGACGATCACACCCGCGGACGGATCCAGGGCCTCAAGCCCGGTTACTACACGCGCATGGGCGCAGCGATTCGCCAGGCCACGCAACGGCTGGCGGGCTGCAAGCGCCGACGCAAATTGTTGTTGCTGCTCAGTGACGGCAAGCCCAACGACCTGGATCTTTACGAAGGACGCTACGGTGTGGAAGACACCCGCCAGGCAGTGCTGGAAGCCCGGCGCCAAGGGTTGACGCCGTTCTGCATCACCATCGACCGCGAAGCGGGGGATTACCTGCCGTACATGTTCGGGGCCAACGGCTACACCTTGATTCGCCAGCCCGAGCAACTGCCGCTGCGGCTACCGCAGCTGTACCGGCAATTGACTCAGGATTGAGGGTTCAGGCGATGCTGCGAGGCAGCCAGAAGAACATGACGATGCAGAAGAGTGTCAAGCCGACACAGAACCAGGTGAAGCGCCGCAGCCTGCGCTCGCCGGCCATTGCTGCTTCGGCGGGCAGGGGCATGCCGCACTGGCGACATTCGGTTGCATCGGCGGGATGGGCCAGTTGGCAATACAGGCAAGTGGGCTGCGCGCTCATTCGAATTGCTCCAGGCGCAGGCGATCGAGGATGGCGATCTGGCGACCGTCCTGGGTGATGATTTTTTCATCGATCAGGCGCCGGATGATCCGTGAAAAGGTTTCCGGCTGGATGGACAAGTGCCCGGCGATCAACTGCTTGGCCATCGGCAGTTCGAACTGACTGTCGACGGTTTGCAGGCGCACCAGTTGCGTCAACAGATAGCGCACCACGCGGTGAGTGGCGTTTTTCAGCGACAGGGTTTCAATCTCGTTGACCCGTTGGTGCAAACGCACGCAGAGCTTGCCGAGCAGGGCGAAGGTCAGCCGGCTGTTGCTTTGCAGCAGACGCATGTAGGTGGCGTTGGACAGCCGATACAACTGGGTCGGGCCGACGGCTTCGGCGGACGCGACGTAGTTGGGCGTGTCCATCAACATCATGGCTTCGGCGAAGGTCTGGCGCTCGCCAATCACTTCGAAGACTTTTTCCTGGCCGTCCGGGGTCAGCCGGTAGATTTTCACCGCGCCGGAAATCACGAAGTAAAACGCCTGCGCCGGCTCTCCCTGGCGGAACAGCGGGTCGCCCCTGTCGATGCTCAGCAGTTGGCTGTTGCTCATCAATTCGTCGAGCTGTTCTTCGTTCAAGGGCTCGAACAGATGATGGCTGCGCAGAATCTGGTGATGGACGCGGTGGAGCACCATGGCGTGGATCCTTGTAATGGCAAAAGAGAAGGGCGGGGTCAGACCAGGCTCAGGGACAGGCCGCTGGCAAGTGCCACGACGCAGGTGAGCACGACGAACCAGGTAAGCGGCAGGACGACGGATTTCATGGAGGACCCCGGCAAAGAAAGGTGATGCCGTGCCTGAGCAAGAGCCGGGCCAGGCCTGGGGGCATTGATTCGTGGGGCGTTGGGGCTGGTCAGGGTGAAAATAACCCTGGGGCAATGGGGTGAAAATAACCACGAAAGGGTCTTAAATACCCATTCAGCTACAGTCCCTGTGGGAGCACCATGCGGTACACCAGAAAAATGATGGACCTGTGGCGAGGGAGCTTGCTCCCGCTCGGCTGCGAAGCAGTCGTAAATCGGCGGGTGCAGAGTGTCTGATGCTCTGCATTTGACGGCTTTAGGGGCCGCTTCGCGGCCCAGCGGGAGCAAGCTCCCTCGCCACGGGTTTATTGAACAGCAATACTGAACTCCAACACTGACCCACTTCGGCAAGCCCCTTGCAAGTGCCTGTTCGAGACGGGAGGTCGCCGATGCGCTGGCTTGATCTGAGACAAGGCCGGCCGGCGTCGATAGCCGATCATTCGAACCCTGGTTTGTCGTCCCTCGCTGGCTGTCTGGCGAGGCAAAGGAGTGGTGTATGCAAGTGCTTGACCGTCGCAAGGCCATGGCCATCGCGCCGCTGTGGCGCCTGGCGTTTCGGCCGTTTTTTCTGGCCGGTTGTGTGTTGGCGTTGTTGGCCGTTCCTTTCTGGCTCGCGGCGTTTACCGGGCGGTTGTCGGCCTGGCAGCCGGCCGGCGGCTGGTTGGCCTGGCACCGGCATGAGCTGTTATTCGGTTTCGGCTTGGCGATCATCGCCGGGTTCCTGCTGACCGCGGTGCAAACCTGGACCGGCACCCCGGGGCTCAGCGGCAAGCGCCTGGCGACGCTGGCGTTGTTGTGGCTGGGCGCGCGGCTGGCCTGGCTGGTCGATGCGCCTTGGCCGTTGCTGGCGCTGCTGGAGTTGGGTTTTGCCCTGGCGGTAGCGGTGTTGATGGGCGTGACGTTGTGGCGCGTGCGGCAGAAGCGCAATTACCCGATTGTGCTGGTGTTGCTGCTGTTGGCCGCCGCCGACGGGTTATCCGTGTACGGCCTGGTGCAGCACAACGAGGGCTTGCAACGGCAGAGCGTGCTCACCGGTCTGTGGCTGGTGGCGGCCATGATGGGCTTGATTGGCGGCCGCGTGATTCCATTCTTTACCCAGCGCGGCCTCGGTCGGGTCGAAGGCGTGGCCCCTTGGCCGTGGCTCGATCGCCTGTTGCTGGCGGGTGCGGCGCTGGTGGCGTTGTTATATGCCTTCGGCCCGGCTCTGGCGGCCAGCGTCTGGGTTGGCCTGTTGTTCGCCGCGTTGGCGGTGGGGCACGGGATTCGACTGGTGCGTTGGCATGATCGGGATTTGTGGCGGGTGCCACTGCTGTGGTCGTTGCACCTGGCCTACGCTTGGCTGGCGGTGGCCTGCCTGGGCATGGCGCTGTGGCATTTCGGTGTGCCGGTAAGCCCGAGCCTGGCGGTGCACAGCCTGACCATCGGCGCCATGGCCGGTTTGATCCTGGCGATGATTGCCCGTGTCAGCCTGGGCCATACCGGGCGCCCCCTGGAGCCACCGGCGGGCATGACCCCGGCATTCATCCTGCTGAACCTGGCGTGCCTGAGTCGGGTACTGTTGGTGTTGCTGTTGCCGTTGGCCGGGCTGTGGCTGGCGGCGCTGTGCTGGACGTTGGCGTTCGGTCTCTACGCCTGGCGCTATGGGCCGATGCTGTTGAAGGCTCGGGTGGATGGGCATCCGGGATGAGCCGATCGGGTCGAGGGGGTCGATGATGTACGGGGTCTTGCTGGTCACGCACCTGTTGGCGGCCATCGCCTTCATCGGCACGCTGTTTTTCGAGGTGTTCATCTGGCATGCCGCGCGCGGGCCTTTGACGCAGATCGTCAGGGACGGCGCTGACCAGGCGATCGCCCAGCGCTCGCGGCATGTGCTGCATGGCGTGGTGCTGGTGTTGTACGGCGCCGGCATGGCCCTGGCCTGGCAGCATCGCGGCGCATTGAGCCAACCGCTGGGCAACAGCTTCGGCCTGCTGCTGAGCCTGAAGATCCTGCTGGCGCTGAGCATCATCGGGCACTACCTGTGGCTGGCGTACTGGCTCAAGAGCGGACGCCTGACACCCAGCCGCGCCTGCTGGCTGCGGCGCAGTATCCTGGGGCACATGGTGCTGATCGTGGTGTTGGCGAAGGCGATGTTCTATTGGCAGTTTTGAGCGGAGAGTGAAAGCCCGCAGTTGATTCAAGGGGTTTGTGAAATAGGCTGAACACCATCAATTCCCTGTGGGAGCGCGCTTGCTCGCGATGGCGGTGGGTCAGGCGATTCAATACTGACTGATCCGACGCCATCGCGAGCAAGCTCGCTCCCACAAGTGTGGGGGGTGGTTTGAGCGTTAGCGAACGGGCTTCATCGCATTGACGAACAACACATTGTTTTCCAGGTGGATGTGCTGCATCAGGTCATCACGAAACTCCACCAGCCCGCGGTACAGGGCGCGCCAGGTGTTGCAGGCGTCGGAGGGCGGGGTGATCTGGTCGGTCAGGGCCAGCATGGTTTCCAGGGCTTCACCGTGCTGGTCGTGTTCGTAGCGCAGCACCTGGATCGGCGCCGAGGCGCGTTCGCCCAGGCCTTGTTGCAGCATCGGGAACAGCACCTGTTCCTCCTTGAGCATGTGGCCTTCGAGTTCCTGATACATGTCCTGCAAGTGATCGGCCAGGCCGTTGGGGCAACTGGCCCGGGCGCCATGGACCGTCTCGACGCGCCGGGCCAGGCGGATCAGTTCCGGCAGTTGTTCGCGATGACGCGCGTGGTAGCGTTCCAGAATATGGGCAATCAACAATGCCTGGGGCTCGTTGCGCCAGTCATGGCCGAGCTCCCCGGTCGCTTGCAGGGTGCTGAGGGCGTCGGCGATCAGTAACGGGTTCAAGCCTTTGCCCAGCGCCGCTTCGCGCAAGGATTTTTGCCCACCGCAACAGAAGTCGAGGTTGTAATGATGGAAGGTACGGGTCGCACCGGGAATGTCGCAGGCCAGTTGGCCGAGGCTTTGTTCCAGCAGATCGAGGTTCATCATGTTTCCTTGGGTTGAATCCCGGGAGGGACAGATGAGCGCTTCTTTGCAGCCGGCATGCCAGATTCAACTGATTGAAAACAAAGCACTAAATTATTGATAGGGTGATTGTCACCCTGACTGTGAAGGGTCAAACGAACCCTGGAGGGTCATCACTACCATGCTGCGTGAAAGCCTGGCCGCCGACCTGATCGTCGAGCTGCCCAATGCGGTGCGATTGCAGCGCCTGGTGCAGACCCTGCGCGAGTACTTCAACAGTGGCGCCGTGGGGCTGCTGCGCCTGGACGACGACAGCCTCAGGCCCGTGGCTACCGTGGGCCTGGTCCACGAAGCGCTGGGCAGGCGTTTCGTGATCGCCCAACATCCGCGCCTGGCGGCGATCATGGCCTCGCGCGAACCCACCTGGTTCGAGCCGGACAGCCGTTTGCCCGATCCGTATGACGGCTTGCTCGACCACCACGTCGGCGAGCCGCTGCCGGTGCATGACTGCATGGGCGTGAGCCTGTACGTGGAAGGCCGGCTCTGGGGCGCGATCACCCTGGATGCGCTGCACGCCGGCACCTTCGACAGCCGCGCCCGGGAGGAACTCAAGCGGTGTACGTTGCAGATCGAGGCGGCGGTGCGCGTCACCCGTCTCGAACAGGAAAACCGTAGCCTGCGGGCATCGCGCAGCGATCCGGCCGACCTGCGCCTGCCAGCCGAGGAGGGCGAGATCCTTGGGCGCAGCGAAGGCTTGCAGCAATTGCTCAACGAGCTGGATGTGCTGGCCGATTCCGAATTGCCGGTGCTGTTGCTGGGTGAGACTGGCGTGGGCAAGGAGTTGTTCGCCCGGCGGCTGCATCGCCTGTCCCGGCGCGGCCATAAGCCATTGGTGCAGGTCAACTGTGCGGCGTTGCCCGAGTCCCTGGCCGAAAGCGAGTTGTTCGGCCACGTCAAAGGCGCGTTTTCCGGGGCGACCACCGACCGCGCCGGACGCTTCGATGCGGCCAATGGCGGCACGCTGTTTCTCGATGAGGTCGGGGAGTTGCCGTTGAGCGTGCAGGCCAAGTTGCTGCGCACCTTGCAGAACGGCGAGATCCAGCGCCTGGGTGCGGACAAGCCGTTGCACGTCGATGTGCGGATCATCGCCGCCACCAACCGCCATTTGCCCGACAGCATTCGCGATGGGCTGTTTCGCGCCGACCTGTACCACCGGCTTTCGGTCTACCCGGTGCCGATCCCGCCGCTGCGTGAGCGCGGCCACGATGTGTTGATGCTGGCCGGGCACTTTCTCGAACTGAACCGCACGCGCCTGGGCTTGCGCGGCTTGCGCCTGTCACCGGCGGCTGAACAGGCGTTGCTGGCGTACAGCTGGCCCGGCAATGTGCGCGAGCTGGAGCATGTCATCAGCCGCGCGGCGTTGAAGCAACTGAGTCGTGGCGCCAGTCGCAGCCTGATCATGACCCTGGAGCCGCAGGTGCTGGACCTGGATGTCAACGCCATCAGCGCCTCTGCACAGGCGCTGCCGGAACAGGCCCTGCAAGCGTTGGACGCGCCCGTGCAGCCCTTGAGCGAGGCGGTCGATGGTTGCCAGCGCCAGGCGATCCTTAAGGCCTTGGAACGCTGCGGGCAGAATTGGGCGGGGGCGGCTCGGTTGTTGGAGGTTGACCCGAGCAACCTGCATAAACTGGCGCGGCGGTTGGGGCTTAAGTAGTCATTTACCTGTCAGACCGGGTTGCCTTCATCGCGAGCAAGCTCGCTCCCACAGGGATCTTGTGAACACAGCAGATCACCTGTGGGAGCGAGCTTGCTCGCGATAGCGCCCTTCAACTCACCACAAGAACCGGCATTGACAACGATCAAGGCCCCCCAACGCCGCAGAATCCACACTGGCCCAAATCCACAGTGGAGATCCCCCTCATGCCTCTTTCCCTGGCCAAGATGCGCCGCCAGTACACCCGCGATGGCCTGGACGAAGCCCAGGCACCAGACGATCCCCTGGCCCTGTTCGCGCTCTGGATGCAACAGGCCCGCGATACCGAAAGTCCGCCCGTGGAAGCCAACGCCATGGCCCTGGCGACGGTGGACGCCCAGGGCCGGCCTCACTGCCGGGTGTTGTTGCTCAAGGGGTTCGACGCCCAGGGCTTTTCGTTTTTCGGCAACTACGACAGCCTCAAGGGCCAGGACCTGGCGGCCAACCCCTGGGCCGCCATGACGTTTTTCTGGCCGGGGCTGGAACGGCAAGTACGCATCGAAGGACCGGTCCACAAGCTTGATCCGGCGCTGTCGGACGCCTATTTCGAATCCCGTTCCGTAGGCAGTCGCCTGGGCGCCTGGGCGTCGCCACAAAGCCGTCCATTGCCGGATCGGGCCGCGCTGGAAACCTTGCTGGCCCAGACCGAACAACGCTTCGCCGAGCAACCTGTGCGGCGCCCTGGGCATTGGGGCGGCTATCGCCTGCAACCGCAGCGGCTGGAGTTCTGGCAGGGCCGCGCCGACCGTTTGCATGACCGTCTCGACTACCGCCGGCAGGATGGCGCCTGGCAGCGCAACCGCCTGGCACCCTGAATAGGTGCCTTTGTAGGAGCTGCCCAAGGCTGCGACCTTTTGATCTTTCGCTTGAAACTCAAGTGGCCCGGGAAAGATCGCAGCCTCGCTTCGCTCGACAGCTCCTACAGCAAGGGAGGTACCTCCAAGGAGGAATAGGCCCGGCAACGATTGCGGTTCAGGCTGGGCCATCTTTTCTGACAGGACGGCTGATCATGGTCCATCTGACGCAACGCCACTTTCAACCGCTGAACATCGCGGTCCTCACCATCAGCGACACCCGCACCTTTGACACTGACACCTCGGGCCAGACCCTGGCGGACCTGCTGCAAACCGCTGGGCACGCGCTCATTGACCGGGGGCTGGTGAAGGACGATATCTACCAGATCCGCGCCCAGGTCTCCCAATGGATCGCCGACCCCAAGGTCCAGGTGGTGTTGATGACCGGCGGCACCGGTTTCACCCCGCGGGACAACACGCCCCAGGCGGTGGCACCGTTGCTGGACAAACAGGTGGACGGTTTTGGCGAGCTGTTCCGCCAGGTGTCGCTGGCGGAAATCGGCATGTCCACCCTGCAGTCGCGCGCCTTGGCGGGCATGAGCAACGGTGTGTTGGTGTGTTGCTTGCCAGGTTCGCCGGGAGCTTGTCGGACCGGTTGGGAGCAGATCCTCGCCGGGCAATTGGACAGCCGCACCGGCCCGTGCAATTTCACTCCGCACCTCAAGCCCCAGGGCGGCATCGCTCCGACGGCGTGCGAGACGCGCTCGTGAGCGGCCGGGTGTGCGACAGCGGCGTGCTGATGCCGGTGGATGAAGCGATCCGGCATCTGCTCGACCAGGCGCCGCCGCCACCGCCCGTGCAACGGGTCGCCCTAGACCAGGCCCTGGCGCGTGTGCTGGCTGCTGACATTATCTGCCCGATGAACCTGCCGGCCTGGGACAACAGCGCGATGGACGGCTATGCCCTGCGAGCCGCCGACCTGCCGGTGGAGGGCGGCCACCTGCTGTTGGCCGGGCGCATCGCCGCCGGTGACCAGCCGGGTGAAGCGTTGCAGGCCGGGCAGGCCGTGCGGATTTTTACCGGCGCGCCGCTGCCACCGGGCGCCGACACGGTGGTGCCACAGGAAAGCTGTCGCGTCGATGGCGAGCGAGTCTGGTTGCCGTCGGTCAATGGCGGCGACCATGTTCGCAAGGAAGGCGAGGAACTGCGTCGAGGCGACCGGCTGCTTGAAGCCGGCACGCGCTTGCGCGCCCAGGAGTTGGGGTTGCTCGCCGGTGCCGGCGTCGGCCAGGTGGACGTTTTTCGCCCCCTGCAAGTGGGCTTGCTCAGCAGCGGCGATGAGCTGCGCGAACCGGGCGAGCCACTGGCGCCAGGACAGATCTACAACAGCAATCGCCACAGCCTCGCCGCCCTGTTGCGCGGTTGGGGGGTCGAGGTGCACGACTTCGGGGTCATGCCCGACCAGTTATTGGCCAGTCGACAGGCTTTGCGCCTGGCCGCTGCCGAATGCGATGTACTGATCACCTCGGGTGGTGTCTCGGTGGGCGAGGAGGATCACCTCAAGCACGCTATCGAAACCTTGGGCAGCATTGACCTCTGGCGCCTGGCGATCCAGCCGGGCAAGCCCCTGGCCTTTGGCGATGTGGAAGGCAAGCCTTGGATCGGGCTGCCGGGCAACCCGTCGGCGGCGTTGATTACCGCGCTGATCGTCGTGCGGCCGTTCCTGTTCCGGGCCCAGGGCATGGACGATGTCCTACCGGTGCCCTTGCAGGTACCGGCCGGGTTCGACTGGCTCAAGCGCAACCGGCGCCGGCAATACCTGCGAGCCCGATTGGTTGCAGGCACCGACGGCCAGTTGTGTGTCGAACTGCATCCCCAGCAAAGTTCAGCGATGCTGACCGCCGCCTGTTGGGCCGATGGCTTGGCTGTGGTCGAGCGTGAGGCGCTGGTGCACAAGCACGACCGGGTGCTGTATCTGCCGTTCGCGAGCCTGATGCATTGACGGCAATTGATTGCCGTCAAGGTCGCCGCCGGCTGGCTGGCTAGACTGGCGGCGCCCTTAGTTTTCTCACGAGGTTGCCCCATGCAACTGGTTTGCCCGGCAGGGAATCTGCCTGCCCTCAAAGCGGCGGTGCGCCAAGGCGCCGATGCCGTCTATGTCGGCTTTCGCGATGACACCAATGCCCGGCATTTCGCCGGGCTGAACATGGACGACAAACAGTTCGACGCGGCCGTCGCACATATCCGCCAGCACCAACGCAAACTCTACGTGGCGGTCAATACCTACCCGCAACCCAAGGGCTGGGAGCGCTGGCAACGGGCCGTGGATCGTGCCGCCGATTTCGGCGTGGATGCCCTGATCGCCGCCGATCCCGGCGTGCTCAGCTACGCCAGCCAGCGCCATCCTCGGTTGGCGCTGCACCTTTCCGTACAAGGCTCGGCCACACACGCAGCCGCCCTGGCTTTTTACGCCCAGCGCTATGACATCCGCCGCGCGGTACTGCCGCGGGTGCTGTCCCTGGCCCAGGTGCGGCAGGTGGCGGCGGGCAGCCCAGTGCCGATTGAAGTCTTCGGTTTCGGCAGCCTGTGCATCATGGCCGAGGGCCGTTGTCATTTGTCTTCCTACATCACCGGCGAATCGCCGAACCTGTGCGGCGTCTGTTCGCCCGCCAAGGCCGTACGCTGGAGCGAAGACGCCCAAGGCTTGAGCGCGCGCTTGAGCGAAGTGCTGATCGACCGCTACACCCCTGAAGAACCGGCCGGTTATCCGACCCTGTGCAAAGGCCGCTTCCTGGTCGGCGGCAAGCGTTTCCACGCCTTGGAAGAACCCACCAGCCTCGACACCCTCGACCTGCTGCCGGAACTGACGGCCATCGGCGTCGAAGCGGTGAAGATCGAAGGCCGCCAACGCAGCCCGGCCTACGTCGAGCAAGTGACCCGGGTCTGGCGCGCCGCACTGGATGCCCACCAGGCCGCGCCGCAACGGTTCCGCGTGCGGGAAGAATGGCGCCAGGTGTTGGCCGGTTTGTCCGAAGGCAGCCAGACCACCCTGGGTGCCTACCATCGATCATGGCAATGAGGGGAGGCCAGATGAAACTCAGCCTGGGACCGGTCCTGTTTTACTGGGACAAAGCGCAACTGGGGAATTTCTATGCCGAGATGTCGGCATTGCCGCTGGACGTGATTTACCTGGGGGAAACCGTGTGTTCGAAACGCCGGGCGTTCTCCCTGGATCAGTGGCTGGGGTTGGCGCGCGAGCTGCAGGCGTGCAGCCAGGCACAGATTGTGTTGTCGAGCCTGACGCTGATCGAAGCGGCCTCGGAGCTTTCTTCGCTGCGACGCCTGTGTGACAACGGCCAATTGTTGGTGGAAGCCAACGACATGGGCGCGGTGCAGTTCATGGCCGAACGCAAGCTGCCTTTCGTTGGCGGCCCGGCGCTGAACTTGTACAACGGCCACGCCCTGGGGCAATTGCTCGACAGCGGCATGATCCGCTGGGTGCCGCCCGTGGAGTGCTCGGCGGCGCTGATCGGCGACGTGCTGGAGCAAGTGCGGGACATGGACCGCGAAGTGCCCGAAGTGGAGATTTTTTCCTATGGGAATCTGCCCTTGGCGTACTCGGCGCGCTGCTTTACCGCCCGGGCCGAGAACCGGCCCAAGGACGACTGCCAGTTCTGCTGCATCAACTACCCCGACGGCCTGGCGTTGAGCAGCCAGGAAGGCCAACAGTTGTTCACCCTCAACGGTATCCAGACGATGTCCGGCGAGGTCACGAACCTGCTGGCCGATTACACCGCGCTGCAGGCTTGTGGTGCCGACGTCCTGCGCCTGAGCCCGCGGGCCCAAGGCATGGCCGAAGTGGTCACCGCTTTCGACAAGGTTCGCCAGGGCGAAGCACCGCCGTTGTTCGTGGAAGGATGCAATGGTTACTGGCATGGTCATGCCGGCATGTTGAAGGTAGAGGAGGCGGGCCTGTGCTGAGTCCGAAGAAGTGGGGGCTCAAAGGTGCCGATCGCTTGCTGCCGTTGGTGGGCAAGGTGCCGTTCGTGGTGCAGCGACTGGCGTTGCAGCAGGCACTCAATCGCTGCCTGGCCGAGCCGTTGCGCGAAGGTGGTTTCGAGGTACTGCGTGGTCGCTGGTTGTGCCTGCGGGTTCCTGACCTGAAGTTGTGCTGGTACCTGACCCTGGCCCGGGATGGATTGCGCATCGCCGAACGGGCCGAGGCCCAGGTCACCATCAGCGGCAACTGGCGCGAGTTCCTGTTGCTGGCCAGCCGTCAGGAGGATCCGGACACGTTGTTCTTTCGTCGTCGGTTGGTGATCGAGGGGGACACCGAGTTGGGGCTGGCGTTGAAGAACTTGATCGACAGTCTTGATCCGGAGGTGTTGCCGCCGTGGCTTTGGCGCAATCTGGAAAGGGCGGGGAAGGGGTTGGCGGCGGTCTGATGAAAGCTTCGAACGCGCTTCCCTTGGTGTATTCGTGTTCCGGTTGCTCCAATGTGGCGCAACTGGCCAATACCGTTGCGCTGCGGCTGGATCGGGCGGGGCTGGCTGAGATGTCCTGCATTGTCGGGGTGGGCGGGGTGTTCGCGAAGAGGCCGGCACATCCAACATCTTCATTGACTGAACCACCGCTATCGCGAGCAAGCTCGCTCCCACATTCGGTCTTCAGTGGCCCCAGAATTTATATCCAACACAGAGCCCCTGTGGGAGCGAGCTTGCTCGCGAAGAGGCCGGCACATCCAACCTCTTCACTGACTGAACCACCGCTATCGCGAGCAAGCTTTGCTCCCACATTCGGTCTTCAGTGGCCCAAGAATTCATATCCAACACAGAACCCCTGTGGGAGCGAGCTTGCTCGCGAAGGGGCCGGCACATCCAACATCTTC
Source organism: Pseudomonas sp. Z1-12 (assembly GCF_051132015.1). Taxonomy (NCBI): domain Bacteria; kingdom Pseudomonadati; phylum Pseudomonadota; class Gammaproteobacteria; order Pseudomonadales; family Pseudomonadaceae; genus Pseudomonas; species Pseudomonas sp. Z1-12. The sequence continues at coordinate 3,496,788 of NZ_CP071647.1, read as the reverse complement.
ATTGACTGAGCCGCCGCTATCGCGAGCAAGCTTTACTCCCACAGATGTTGATGGGTGTACGACCGGGAGAAACGGATATACACACCAAGCTTACTGCTGATAAGCCTCCAAATCACCTTCGGACAAGATACGAATCTGCCGCCGCTCCATAGCAATCAAGCCCCCATCCACCAACCGATGAAGAATCCGCGAAAACGTCTCCGGCTGGATCCCCAGCTTGGAAGCCACCAGCCGCTTCGACACCTGCAACACCACCTGGCCATCCCTTGGATCCCGCTCCTGCAACAGGAAATTGATCACCCGCCGACTGGCACTGGCCAAGGTCAAGTTATCGATATCCTTGAGCCGCTGGTGCAAATGAATACTCATGCTCGCCAGAATCGCCAGGCAGACCTTGGGCTGGTCCTCCAGGGCCTTGCGATAATGCGTGCCCTCGATACTCACCAGCACACTGTCCTTGATCGCCGACGCGCTGACCGGGTAGCAACGGGCCTGGCTGAACAGCAGGGCCTCGGCGAAGGTCTGCCCGGGCTGGATGATTTCCACCAGGTTTTCCTGGCCCTCGCCGGTGACCCGGAACAGCTTGATCTGGCCACTGACCAGCAAGAAAAATCGCTTGGCCGGATCGCCCTGGTGCATGAGTGTGCTGTTGCAGGCCAGGCGCTTGAGCACGGCCAGGTTGCAGACATCCTCGAATACCCGCTCCGGCAATTGGCTGAACAGGTGATGACGACGCAACAGTAAAACGATGGAAGGGTGGGTCAGCATGGCGTACCTCCGCGTGCCGTCATGGTAGAGCCCAACTCGCAGTCGGCCTATGCCTCGGCAGGCCTACCTCGGAAGAGGGATGGGATCTGATTGCTGGCGCAAATCCCGTGGCGAGGGAGCTTGCTCCCGCTGGGCTGCGTAGCAGCCCCAAAAAGGCTGAATGCGATCGACCTGATCCACCTCAGCGGCTGAACCAGGGGCTGCTGCGCAGCCCAGCGGGAGCAAGCTCCCTCGCCACGGGCTGTGTGTTAATTCATGGGTTCCAGGGGGCTCAGCCCGCCCCGCGCAAATGCTCCATTGCCCACACCGCCGCTTCCACCCGCGAACGCAAGCCGAGCTTGTGCAGCAGGTTCTTCACATGGACCTTGACCGTGCCTTCGGTGATACCCAGCTTGTGGCCGATGACCTTGTTGCTGTAGCCGCCGGCGATGGTCTTGAGGACCTGGCGTTCGCGTTCGGTCAGTTCCACATCGGCCTGGCGCGGTGGCGAGCGCAGGGCCTGGGCCATGACGCGGGTCAGGCCGGGGCTGATCACCAGGGCGCCGTTGAGGGCGTCGCGGATGTACTGGATCAGTAACTCCGGTTCCATGTCCTTGAGCAGGTAGCCGTTGGCGTCCAGGCGCAGGGCATCGCGGATGTCATCCTCGGCATCGGACACGGTGAACAGCAGCACCTTGCCGGTGTAGTGCATGGCGCGCAGGCGGCGCAGGGTCTCGATGCCGTTCATCTGCGGCATGTTGTTGTCCAGTAGCACCAGGTCGGGCTGGAGCGGTTCGATCAGGGTCAGGGCTTCTTCGCCGTGGCTGGCTTCGCCGACGATGTGCAAATCGTCTTCGAGCTCAAGCATCTGGCGGATCCCGCGACGCATCATCGGGTGATCGTCGACCAGGAGCAGGGTGTGGCGCAGGGGGGCGTTCATGTCGCGAGGCCTTCGGTGGGGTGGCCCAGGAATTCCGGTTGGAAATGCACCTGGATACGGGTGCCCTGGGGTGTGCGTGAATGAATCTGCAGTTGGCCGTGCAGGCTGCGGGCCCGTTCGTTCATGATGTTCAGGCCATGGTGCTCGCGCTGGTCGACCTCGCCACTGAAACCACGGCCATCGTCTTCGATCGACAACCGCACGGTCTCGCCTTCCTGGCGCAGTTCGAGCCAGGCGTTTTCGGCATGGGCATGGCGCAGGCAGTTGGACAGGGCCTCGCGGGTGATCTGCAGGATGTGGATCTGTTCGCTGGCCGACAGCTCGAAGGCCAGGGTGTCGATGAACAGGTGCACCTGGAAATCCCCGCGGTTGGAAAATTCCTCGGCGGTGTCCTTGAGTTCCTGGACCAGGCCGTCATCACGGATCTGCAGGCGGAAGGTGGTGAGCAGCTCGCGCAATTGCCGATAAGCGTTGTTCAGCCCCTCGCGCAGCTCGCCGGTGACAGTCTCCAGGGTCTGCACCGGTTCGCCGCGACGCATCAGGGTCTGCATGCGGCTGACTTGCAGCTTCATGTACGACAAGGCCTGGGCCAGTGAGTCGTGCAGCTCCCGGGCGATGATCGTGCGCTCGTCGAGCAGCAGCAGGCGATGGTCCTGTTCGCGCTGGCGCTTGAGGGACAGCGAGGTGCCGATCAGGTTGGCCAGGGCCTGGATCAACGCGGTTTCCCAGGGTTGCGCCGCGTGACCATCGACGAAATGCGCCTTGAGCTCACCCAGTTCGGTGCCCTGGTTGCTGATGCTGAAGGCCTGTGGGCGCGCGGCGTTGTGTTTGTGGCAACTGGCGCAATCGCTGCTGGCGCAAACCTGGCGGCTGGCGGCGCCGTGCAAGGCCAGCAGGTGCTTGGCCGGGGCCTGCAATTGCCCTTGCAGGCACAACGTCAGGCGCAACCCCGGCAGGCGCTGCTGGAAGCGCCGGATCAACTCATCCAGGCCTTCGGCATTGGCCTGGCGCGTCGCCAGGCTGCGACTGCTCTGGTAGAGCAATTCGAGGGCGGCATTGGCCTGTTGCAGGTTCAGGGTCTTTTGTTGCACCTGGGCTTCCAGGGTGCGGTGGGACTGCTCGATGGTCTCGGCCATGGTGTTGAAACTGGTCGCCAACTGGCCCAGTTCGTCCTCGGACTGATGGTTGACCCGTACGTGGAATTCGCCACGACGAAAGCGCTGGGTGGCGTCCACCAGTTCCTGCAAGGGCGTGACCACGCCGTACTGCAATTCATACAGGCCGATCAGCAGGATGATCATGGTGCTGAACAGTGCGATGCCCTGGATCGCCTGCTGCCAGCCTTGTTTGTGTTCGCTCTGGCGTTGCAGCAGGGTGACGAACTGGTCCAATTGCTCAACGAAAGAGCTGGCGCTGCTTTGGAAAAACGCTGAATCGCCACGTTCGATGGCCGGACGCAACGTCTGGTTCCAACGCTGCATGAGGTCGCGATAGCTCTTGTGCAGGGAAGTTTCCGGCCCGTCTTCCAGCACGGCGCGCAGGGCCGGGCTGTCGAGGCGTTGTTGCAGGCTGGCGATGATCGCCGGGATGTCGTCGTTGGCCCCCGCCGCCAGTTTCCAGCTCAGGTGGTAGGTTTCCATGCGCACGGAACCGGCGGTGTTGATGGCGGCAGCGTCGCCCTGGCTGAACCAGGCGATCAAGCCGGCGCTCAAGGAACTGGCCAGGGCCAGGATGGCGATCAGGATCACCGCCAGCCCGGCGCGAGCGGGCAGGGAACTGCGCAGCCAACGCATCATTGACGCGGGCCTGCGGGGCAAAACGTTGAAGCGAGCATAGCGGGCGCCCTGGACCTGGGGGTGTAGCAGCCGATCCTGGGCGCACTACCTCTAAAGAGTTGTCGGCCGTTCCGTTTCCATAAAAGCCTCGGCCAACGTCATCAAGATATTGATAAACAAAGGGTTTCATCGATATCCAGGACTACCTCCTTGGAGGTAGACGGGCCAAGCATAGGCCTGTACCGCTCCGGGGCACGTTGACCCAGGTCAAGTTTTCGCAGGGTTCGTATCACTAGGCTGCGCTCATCGAACTGACGGAGTGCCTCGTGATGCGAGCACAAGTGCAACAAGGGCTGGTACTAGGGATGAGTACCCTGGCCTTCACCGTGTGCTTCATGGTCTGGATGATGTTTGCCGTGCTCGGCGTTCCGATCAAGGAATTGCTGGCCCTCAACGAAACCCAATTTGGCCTGTTGGCCGCCACGCCGGTACTCACCGGTTCTCTGGTACGTTTGCCCCTGGGGCTTCTGACCGACCGCTTTGGCGGACGGATCGTGTTCTTCCTGCTGATGCTCGCCTGCGTGTTGCCGCTGTACCTGATCACCCTCGCCACGGCCTATTGGCAGTTCCTGGTGCTGGGCCTGTTCGTCGGCCTGGCCGGCGGCTCGTTCTCGGTGGGCATCGCCTACGTCGCCAAATGGTTCGATAAGCAGAACCAGGGTTTTGCCATGGGCGTGTTCGGCGCCGGCAATGCCGGTGCGGCGGTGACCAAGTTTCTCGCCCCGGCGCTGATCGCCTTCGGCACCTGGCACCTGGTGCCGAAGGTGTTCAGCGCGATCCTGTTCATCACCGCGCTGCTGTTCTGGTTTCTCACCGCCGAGAAGAAAGAACATCGCAGTGCCGGCGGCGCCACGCTGCGTGAGCAACTCAAGTCACTGAAAGATCCTGCGGTGTGGCGCTACTGCCAGTACTACTCGATCGTGTTCGGCGGCTACGTGGCCCTGGCGTTGTGGATGACCAAGTACTACGTGCAGGAATACGGCTTCAGCCTGCAAAGCGCGGCGCTGCTGGCGGCGTGTTTCTCCCTGCCCGGTGGCGTGCTGCGGGCCGTCGGCGGCTGGATGTCCGACCGTTGGGGCGCCCAGAGCGTGACCTGGTGGGTGCTGTGGGTGAGCTGGATCTGCCTGTTCCTGCTGTCCTATCCGCAAACTCAGCTGCAAGTGCAAACCGTCAACGGCATCGTCGATTTCCACATCGGCCTCAACGCCACGCTGTTCACCGTGCTGCTGTTCGTGATGGGCATCGCCTTCGCGTTCGGCAAGGCCTCGGTCTTCAAATACATCGCCAACGACTACCCGCAGAACATGGGCGCGGTGTCCGGCATCGTCGGCCTGGCCGGCGGTCTGGGTGGTTTCGTGCTGCCGATCATGTTTGGCGCCCTGGTGGACCTCACCGGCGTGCGCTCGTCCTGCTTCATGTTGCTGTACGGCGTGGTCTGGGTCTCGTTGATCTGGATGTACCTGAGCGAGGTGCGCAAGCGCCCGCTGATGGGTAAACAACCGCCGGCCAGCCAATCCCCGTTTTCCAGCATTGCCCAAGGAGAAGAACATGTCCGTTCTGCAAACGCCTGAAAAGGGCCCGGTCATTCATGACTGGCGCCCGGAAGACCCGGCCTTCTGGGGCCGCAGCGGCAAACAGACCGCCCGGCGCAACCTGTGGATCTCCATCCCGGCGCTGCTGTTGGCCTTCGCCGTGTGGATGGTCTGGAGCACGGTGATCGTGCGCCTGAACGCCATCGGCTTCAGCTTCAGCACCGACCAGCTGTTCTGGCTGGCGGCGCTGCCGGGGCTGTCTGGCGCGACCTTGCGCATCTTCTACTCGTTCATGGTGCCGATCTTCGGTGGCCGCCGCTGGACCGCGCTGAGCACCGCGTCGTTGCTGATACCGGCCTTGTGGATGGGCTTCGCCGTGCAGGATTCGGCCACGCCTTATAGCGTGTTCGTGCTGATCGCATTGCTCTGCGGTTTCGGTGGCGGCAACTTCGCCTCGAGCATGTCCAACATCAGCTTCTTCTACCCGAAATCCCAACAGGGCACCGCCCTGGGCCTGAACGCCGGGCTGGGTAACCTGGGTGTGTCGGTGATGCAGTTCAGCGTGCCGCTGGTGATTTCCTTCGGTGTGTTCGGCTTCATGGGCGGCCAACCCCAAGTGCTGGCCGATGGCAGCTCGCTGTGGTTGCAGAACGCCGGTTTCATCTGGGTGCCGTTCATCCTCGCTGTGACCCTGATTGCCTGGTTCGGCATGAACGACCTGTCCAGCGCCCGGGCTTCGTTCAGCGAACAGGCGGTGATCTTCAAGCGCAAGCACAACTGGCTGATGTGCTGGCTCTACCTGGCGACCTTCGGCTCCTTCATCGGTTTCTCCGCCGCGTTTCCGCTGTTGATCAAGACCTCGTTCCCGGAAGTCATCGCCCTGAAATTCGCCTTCCTCGGCCCGCTGGTAGGTGCCTTGGTGCGGCCGCTGGGCGGCTGGCTGGCGGACAAGCTCGGCGGTGCGAAAGTCACCCTGTGGAACTTCGTGTTGATGATCGTGATGGTGTTCGGCGTCTTGCACTTTCTGCCTGAGGGCGGCGAGGGCGGCAGCTTCTACGGCTTCCTCGGCATGTTCATGTTGCTGTTCATCACCACCGGCGTGGGCAACGGTTCGACCTTCCGCATGATCCCGGTGATCTTCCGCACCCTGCATGAGAAAGCCGCCCTGGGCAAAAAGCCCGAGCAGCGCGAGCAGGCCCTGAAGAATGCCGGCAAGGAATCGGCCGCGGTGCTGGGCTTCAGCTCGGCGATGGGCGCCTTCGGAGCCTTCTTCATCCCCAAATCCTTCGGCACTTCGATGGCCCTGACGGGCGGCCCGGAGATGGCCTTCTACATGTTCGTCGGCTTCTACCTGAGCTGCATCGTGGTGACCTGGTGGTGGTACGCCCGCAAAGGCGCGGCGACTCCCTGCTAAGACGAATTCAACTATTGCGTGGGCGGGGCGCAGACCCCGCGGAGCAAGCCTGAGAGGAAGACATTGTGAGTCATTTACTGGATCAACTGCGGTTCTTCAACCGCAAGCAAGGCGAGTTTTCAGACGGCCACGGCGAGACCCGCAAGGAGTCCCGCGACTGGGAAAACGTCTACCGTTCCCGCTGGCAGTACGACAAGATCGTGCGTTCCACCCATGGAGTGAACTGCACCGGTTCGTGCTCGTGGAAAATCTACGTCAAGAACGGCCTGATCACCTGGGAAACCCAGCAGACCGACTACCCGCGCACCCGCAACGACCTGCCCAACCACGAACCACGCGGTTGCCCTCGTGGCGCGAGCTACAGCTGGTACATCTACAGCGCCAACCGGCTCAAGTACCCAAAGATCCGCAAGCCATTGCTCAAGCTGTGGCGCGAAGCCCGGCAGACCTTGCCGCCCGTGGAAGCGTGGGCCAGCATCGTCGAGAACAAGGCCAAGGCCGACTCGTACAAAAGCAAGCGCGGCATGGGCGGCTTCATTCGTTCCAACTGGGAAGAAGTCAACGAGATCATTGCCGCGGCCAACGTCTACACCGTCAAGGAACACGGCCCGGACCGGGTGGTGGGCTTCTCGCCGATCCCGGCCATGTCGATGGTCAGCTACGCCGCCGGCTCGCGCTACCTGTCGCTGATCGGTGGCGTGTGCCTGAGCTTCTACGACTGGTACTGCGACTTGCCACCGGCCTCGCCGATGGTCTGGGGCGAGCAGACCGACGTGCCGGAATCGGCCGACTGGTACAACTCCAACTACATCATCGCCTGGGGCTCCAACGTCCCGCAGACCCGTACCCCCGACGCGCACTTCTTCACCGAGGTGCGCTACAAGGGCACCAAGACCGTGGCGATCACCCCGGACTATTCGGAAGTCGCCAAGCTCACCGACCTGTGGCTCAACCCCAAGCAGGGCACCGACGCCGCGCTGGCCCAGGCCTTTAACCATGTGATCTTCAAAGAATTCCACCTGGACAAGCCGAGCGCCTATTTCACCGAATACGCCAAGCGCTACACCGACCTGCCGGTACTGGTGATGCTCAAGCCGATGCTCGGCGCAGCGCCGGGCGCCGGTTACCAGCCGGACCGTTTCCTGCGGGCCAGCGACCTGACCGACAACCTCGGCCAGGACAACAATCCGGAATGGAAGACCATCGCCCTGGATGCCGCCGGCGAACTGGTGTCGCCACAAGGCTCCATCGGTTATCGCTGGGGTGAGAAGGGCAAGTGGAACATCCTGCCCCGTGAAGGCGGTGAGGGACGTGAGATCGACCTCAAGCTGAGCTTGATCGGCGGCGATGTCGCCGAGGTGGCGTTCCCGTACTTCGCCGGCGAAGCCCAGGAGTACTTCCAGCACGTGGCCGGCGACGCGGTGCAGTTCCGGCGGGTGCCGGTGCACAGCGTGGTGCTGGCCGATGGCGGCGTGGCGAAAGTCGCCACTGTATTCGACCTGTCGGCCGCCAACCTGGCGATCGACCGTGGCCTGGGCGGCGCCAACGTTGCCAAGGACTATGACGACGCCTCGGTGCCCGGCACCCCGGCCTGGCAGGAGCAGATCACCGGTGTGAGCCGCGAGAAGGCGATCCAGATCGCCCGCGAGTTCGCCGACAACGCCGACAAGACCCGTGGACGCTCGATGATCATCGTCGGTGCGGCGATGAACCACTGGTACCACATGGACATGAACTACCGCGGGCTGATCAACATGCTCATGCTCTGCGGTTGCGTCGGCCAGACCGGCGGCGGCTGGGCCCACTACGTCGGCCAGGAAAAACTCCGTCCGCAATGCGGCTGGCTGCCCCTGGCCTTTGGCCTGGACTGGAACCGTCCGCCACGGCAGATGAACGGCACCAGCTTCTTCTATGGCCACAGTTCGCAATGGCGCCACGAGAAGATGAGCATGCACGATGTGCTCTCGCCCTTGGCGGACAAGTCGCAGTTCCCCGAGCACGCCCTGGACTATAACATCCGCGCCGAACGCGCCGGTTGGTTGCCCAGCGCGCCACAGCTCAACACCAACCCGCTGCACATCTGCCGCGATGCCGCCGCCGCTGGCCTTGATCCGAAGGACTACGTGGTCAAGTCGCTGCAGGACGGTTCACTGCGTTTTGCCTGCGAGCAACCGGACAGCCCGGTGAACTTCCCGCGCAACATGTTCATCTGGCGTTCCAATCTGCTCGGGTCTTCGGGCAAGGGCCACGAGTACATGCTCAAGTACCTGCTCGGTACCAAGAACGGCGTGATGAACGAAGACATCGGTCATAGCACCGAGTGCAAGCCCACCGAAGCCGAATGGGTCGACGAGGGCGCCATTGGCAAGCTCGACCTGGTGACCACCCTGGACTTCCGCATGTCCTCGACCTGCGTGTATTCCGACATCGTCTTGCCGACCGCCACCTGGTACGAAAAAGACGACATGAACACCTCGGACATGCACCCGTTCATCCACCCACTGTCCGCAGCCATCGATCCCGCCTGGGAATCGCGTTCGGACTGGGAGATCTACAAGGGCATCGCCAAGGCATTTTCGGCCATGTCGGTCGGTCACCTCGGCGTCGAGAAAGACCTGGTCACCGTACCGTTGATGCACGACAGCGTCGGCGAACTGGCCCAGCCGTTTGGCGGCACCGACTGGAAGAGCGCCGGCGTGGCCCCGCAACCGGGCAAGAACGCGCCGAACCTGCAAGTGGTCGAGCGTGACTACCCGAACATCTACAAGCAGTTCACCTCCCTGGGCCCGATGCTGGAAAAACTCGGCAACGGCGGCAAGGGCATCAACTGGAACACCGACACCGAAGTGAAATTCCTCGGTGAGCTGAACCACAAGGAAGTCGACGCCGGCATCAGCCAAGGCCGGCCAAAAATCGACAGCGCCATCGACGCCGCCGAAGTGATCCTGTCCCTGGCCCCGGAAACCAACGGCCATGTCGCGGTGAAAGCCTGGGCGGCGCTGTCGGAATTCACCGGCATCGACCACAGCCACCTGGCCGTGTCCAAGGAGCACGAGGCGATTCGCTTCCGCGACATCCAGGCCCAGCCGCGCAAGATCATTTCCAGCCCGACCTGGTCCGGCCTGGAAGACGATCACGTGAGCTACAACGCCGGCTACACCAACGTCCATGAGTCGATCCCATGGCGCACCATCACCGGCCGCCAGCAGTTCTACCAGGATCACCCATGGATGCAGGCGTTCGGCGAGCAACTGATGAGTTATCGGCCGCCGGTCAACACCCGCACCATCGAAGGCGTGAAGGGCAAGCGCAGCAATGGCGAGACCGAGATCGTCCTGAACTGGATTACCCCGCACCAGAAATGGGGCATCCACAGCACCTACAGCGACAACCTGCTGATGCTCACCTTGAGCCGTGGCGGACCGATTGTCTGGCTCTCGGAGATCGACGCCAAGCGCGCCGGGATCGAGGACAACGACTGGATCGAATGCTTCAACGCCAACGGCGCGCTGACCGCCCGGGCGGTGGTCAGCCAGCGGGTCAAGGAAGGGATGGTGATGATGTATCACGCCCAGGAACGGATCGTGAACGTGCCGGGTTCGGAAACCACCAAGACCCGTGGCGGCCACCACAACTCGGTGACCCGCGTGGTGCTCAAGCCCACCCACATGATTGGCGGCTACGCCCAACAGGCCTACGGCTTCAACTATTACGGCACGGTCGGTTGCAACCGCGACGAATTCGTCGTGGTGCGCAAGATGGTCAAGGTCGATTGGCTCGACGGTTCCAGTGGCGATGATTTGCCGCGTCCACTGCCGACTGATATCGAGGAGAACTGAGATGAAGATTCGCTCACAAATCGGCATGGTCCTGAACCTGGACAAATGCATCGGCTGCCACACTTGCTCGATTACCTGCAAGAACGTCTGGACCAGCCGTGAAGGCATGGAATACGCCTGGTTCAACAACGTCGAATCGAAGCCGGGCATCGGCTATCCCAAGGAATGGGAGAACCAGGACAAGTGGAAGGGTGGCTGGGTGCGCAACGCCGACGGCTCGATCAACCCGCGCATTGGCGGCAAGTTCCGCGTGCTGGCGAACATCTTCGCCAACCCGGACCTGCCGAGCCTGGACGATTACTACGAGCCGTTCGACTTCGACTACCAGCACCTGCACACCGCACCGCTGGGCGAGCACCAACCCACCGCGCGCCCACGCTCGGTGGTGTCGGGCAAGCGCATGGAAAAGATCGAATGGGGCCCGAACTGGGAGGAAATCCTCGGCACCGAGTTCGCCAAGCGGCGCAAGGACAAGAACTTCGACAAGATCCAGGCGGACATCTACGGCGAGTACGAAAACACCTTCATGATGTACCTGCCGCGCCTGTGCGAGCACTGCCTGAACCCGGCGTGCGCGGCATCGTGCCCGAGCGGTGCGATCTACAAGCGCGAGGAGGACGGCATCGTCCTCATCGACCAGGAGAAGTGCCGCGGCTGGCGCATGTGCATCAGCGGCTGCCCGTACAAGAAGATCTACTTCAACTGGAAGAGCGGCAAGTCGGAAAAATGCATCTTCTGCTACCCGCGCATCGAAGCTGGGATGCCGACCGTTTGCGCCGAAACCTGCGTGGGTCGGATTCGCTACCTCGGTGTGCTGCTGTATGACGCCGACCGCATCAGCGAAGTGGCGAGCACCGCCAACGAGCAGGACCTGTACGAGAAGCAACTGGAGATCTTCCTCGACCCGAACGACCCGACGGTGATTCGCCAGGCCCTGGCCGATGGCGTGCCGCAGTCGGTGATCGATTCGGCCCAACGTTCGCCGGTCTACAAAATGGCCGTGGACTGGAAACTCGCACTGCCGCTGCACCCGGAATATCGCACCTTGCCGATGGTCTGGTACGTGCCGCCACTGTCGCCGATCCAGAACGCGGCCGCCGCCGGCACCGTGGGCATGAACGGGGTGATCCCGGACGTCGACAGCCTGCGGATCCCGCTGCGCTACCTGGCCAACATGCTCACCGCTGGCGACGAGAAACCGGTCAAGCATGCGCTGAAACGCTTGCTGGCGATGCGCGCCTACAAACGGGCCGAGCAGGTCGACGGCGTGCAGGACCTGCAAGTGCTGGCTGACGTCGGCCTGAGCGTGAACCAGGTGGAAGAGATGTACCGCTACCTGGCCATCGCCAACTACGAAGACCGTTTCGTGGTGCCGAGTGCCCACCGCGAAGATGCCATGAGCGATGCGTTCGCCGAGCGCTCCGGTTGTGGTTTCAGCTTTGGCAGCGGTTGCAGCGGCAGCTCCGACACCAACATGTTCGGTGGCAAGAAAGCCAACCGCCGCGACGTGATCAAGACCGTACAGTTGTGGGAGGAATGAGCATGCGCATTCTCAAGGTGATTTCGTTACTGCTCGATTACCCGACCGAGACCCTGGTGGCCGGTCGCGACGAGCTGGAGCAGGCCATCGTGCAGGCGCGGGAAATCAGTCCCGCCCAGCGTGCCGGGTTGTTCGAGTTGCTGGAACTGATCTGCGGCCAGGACCTGATGGACGGCCAGGAGCACTACGGTGCGCTGTTCGGCCGCGGTCGTTCACTGTCGCTGCTGCTGTTCGAACACGTCCATGGCGAGTCCCGCGACCGGGGCCAGGCCATGGTCGACATGATGGCCCAGTACGAAGAAGCCGGGTTCGCCATCGGTGTCAAGGAACTGCCGGACTACATCCCGCTGTACCTGGAGTTTCTCTCCACCCGCGAAGACTTGGAGGCCCGCGAGGGCCTGGCCGATGTGGCGCACCTGCTGGCCTTGCTCGCGGCGCGCCTGGAAGAGCGTGAAAGCGCCTACGCCAGTTGCTTCCGGGCCTTGTTGCAGATCGCCGGGACAGAACCCCAGGCGGCGGTGGCCGAGATGCTCGAACAAGTGAAGGCCGAGCATCGGGATGACTCCCTGGAAGCCCTGGACAAGGTCTGGGAGGAAGAGGCCGTGGATTTCATGAAGGCCGAGCAGCAGGACCGTTGCAGTTCGATGCCAAGCGCGCCGGGCAAGGCCCGGGACGAAAGTGCAGTGCCGCTGCACTGGGTGGATTTTCAGCATGAAGGGCGGGCCGCAGCGCCCGCCGGGGAGGTGGGCAATGTCTAAATGGGATCTGTTGTTGTTCGGGGTCTACCCCTATGTCGCTTTGGCGATTTGCCTGCTCGGCAGTTGGGCACGCTTTGATCTGTCCCAGTACACCTGGAAGGCCGGTTCGAGCCAGATGCTGAACAAGCGCGGCATGCGCGTGGCCAGCAACCTGTTCCACATCGGCGTGCTGTTCGTGTTGGCCGGGCACTTCGTCGGGCTGCTGACACCTTCGGCGGTGTATCACCACTTCCTGAGCACCGAGAACAAGCAGTTGCTGGCGATGGTTTCCGGCGGTTTCTTCGGTGTGCTCGGCCTGATCGGTTTGCTGATGCTGCTCAACCGTCGCCTGACCGACCCTCGGGTGCGCGCCACCTCCAATGTGTCGGACATCCTGGTGCTGGTGGTACTGCTGGTGCAGCTGGTGTTGGGTCTGATGACCATCGTTGCGTCCACCGCCCATATGGACGGCTCGGTGATGGTGATGCTGGCCGACTGGGCCCAGAACACCGTGCTGTTGCGCCCGGTTGACGCCGCGACCTCGATCGCGCCGGTGGGCGTGGTCTACAAGCTCCACGTGGTGCTGGGCCTGACCCTGTTCGTGTTGTTCCCGTTCACCCGTCTGGTCCACATCGTCAGTGCGCCGGTCTGGTACCTGGGGCGTCGTTATCAAATCGTTCGGCAGAAGTTCTGAGGAGAAGATCATGGCGAGTGGATGCGGATGTGGCGGTGGTAGCGGGGGCGGTGGTTGCGGTTCCTCGGCAAAAGTGCCGCCGGTGGTCGATGCGGAGCCCGTTGGGGCGGTGCAGTTCGAGCCGGCCCAGGCGGGGCCGGTGGCGGAGGATGAAGCGCCACAGCTGATCGCCAGCAGTGAGCAGGAATGGCCGATCATCAGCGTCAACGGGGTGTCGATCACCCCGCAGGCGATGGCCCAGGAGCTGCAATATCACCCGGCTGACAGTCGCGAGGAGGCGGTCTACCAGGCCGCTCGGGCGCTGGTGATTCGCGAATTGCTCCAGCAGCGCATCGCCGAGCTGGGCCTGGCGTTGCAGGTCGGTGCCGGTGAGAACGAAGAAGAAGCGGCGACGCGGCTGTTGCTGGAATGCGAGGTGCAGGTGCCGCAGTGCGACGAGGCCACCTGCCTGCGTTACTACGAAAGCAACCGCGCGCGCTTCCACAGTGCGCCATTGCTGGCGGTGCGGCACATCCTGCTCGAGTGTGCGCCGGACGATGCCGAGGCCCGCAGCCTGGCCCATGTCCAGGCCGAGCTGGTGCTGGAACAGCTGGACCAGTTCCCGGGCAGCTTCGCCGAGCTGGCATTGAAGTATTCGGCGTGTCCGTCCAAGGAGCAGGGCGGCTCGCTGGGGCAGATCAGCAAGGGCCAGACCGTGCCGGAACTGGAGCGCCAGTTGTTCACCCTGCCGGCGGGCCTGGCCAGCAAACCGCTGGAAAGCCGTTATGGCTGGCATGTGATCAGCATCGACCAGCGCATCGATGGCCAACCATTGCCGTATGAGGCGGTGGCGACGGCGATTCGTACCCAGTTGCAGCAGGGCGTTTGGCAAAAGGCGCTGGTGCAGTACCTGCAAACCCTGATCGGTGCGGCGGATATTCGCGGCATTCACCTTCAGGGCGCCGACTCGCCGCTGGTGCAGTGAGCACGGGCTCAATCGGGAGATCTTCATGAACGCGGTGTTGCAGGACGGGTTTGGGCGCCAGATCGATTATTTGCGGATGTCGGTGACCGATCGTTGTGATTTTCGCTGTGTGTATTGCATGGCGAAAAACATGACCTTCCTGCCGCGTCAGCAAGTGTTGACCCTGGAGGAATTGCAGCGCCTGGCGCGGCTGTTCGTCGGCCTGGGGGTGAAGAAAATCCGCCTGACCGGTGGCGAGCCGCTGATCCGTCCGGGCATTATCGGGCTGTGTCGCGACATCGCGGCATTGCCCGGCCTGCGGGAACTGGTGATGACCAGCAACGGCTCGCAGCTGGGACGATTGGCCCAGCCCCTGGTGGACGCAGGGGTCAAACGCATGAACATCAGCCTCGACAGCCTGGACGGCGAGCGCTTTCGGGCGATCACCCGTAACGGTGACCTGGACCGGGTGCTGGCCGGTATCGACGCGGCGAAGGTCGCCGGGTTCGAGCGGATCAAGCTCAACTGCGTGGTCATGAAAGGGCGCAACTTCGATGAAGTCCCGGCGTTGGTGCAGTACGCCATCGATCAACGCATCGACATCAGTTTCATCGAGGAAATGCCCTTGGGCGAGGTGGGCCGTTCCCGAGGCGAGTCGTTCTGTTCCAGCGATGAGGTGCGGGCCGAGATCGCCCGCCATCATCGTTTGCTCGACAGTGCCGAGAGCAGCGGTGGGCCGGCGCGCTATGTGCGCCTGGCGCATCATCCGCAGACCCGCGTCGGTTTCATTTCGCCCAACACCCATAACTTCTGCGCCAGTTGCAATCGCGTGCGCATGACCGTCGAAGGGCGCTTGCTGCTGTGCCTCGGGCAAGAGGATTCCTTGGACCTGCGGGGCTTGCTGCGGCGTTATCCGCTGGAGGATCAGCCGATCATTCAGTTGATCAAACAGGCACTCAAGGGCAAGCCCTTGCAGCATGACTTCAGCCCTGGCGGGGAAGTACAGATCGTGCGGTTCATGAATATGAGTGGTGGTTAGCAGAAGGGGGCTATGATGAATAGAAATCCCACAGGGGGATTTTGGGTGAATTCAGATCCTGCAGTCACTCCGAAACCAATGTGGGAGCGAGCTTGCTCGCGATGACGGCGGTCCAGCCAACATTGATGTCAACTGACCCACCGCTATCGCGAGCAAGCTCGCTCCCACAGGAGATTTTTGGTGCCCGTAAAATGACCTTTCAAGGCTGATGGCAGTCGCTCCCGATTCTTGATGCCGATCAATTGCAACCCTGCCTTTTGTCCGTACTCTTCACTGCATATTGTGTTTGTAGATCTCAAAAAACCTATATGTAGTGTCTGGAGCCAAAATGCAGAGCACGTTGATCTCAATAGGCTGTAACCGCTTGCACAAGCGCGATGGCAGTGTGGTCGCCTTTGATGCGGACAAGATCCGCCAGGCGTTGATCGCCGCTGGCAAGGCCACCGGCGAATACGCCGAAGCCGAGGCCGAAGGCTTGCTTGAGGCGGTATTGGCGCGATTGGAAGGGCAGACTCGGTTGAATGTCGAGCAGATCCAGGACCGTGTCGAACGGGTACTGATGGACGCCGGTTTCTTTCTCTCCATGCGCGCCTACATTGTCTACCGCGAGCAGCACGGACGCCTGCGTCGGGATCGTCGTACGCTGGTGGAAGTCGCCACGTCGATGAACGAATACCTGGATCGCGAAGACTGGCGCGTGCAGGCCAACGCCAACCAGGGTTATTCCCTGGGCGGGCTGATCCTCAACGTGTCGGGCAAGGTCACCGCCAACTACTGGCTCGACGAAGTCTACAGCCAGGCCATCGGCGAGGCGCACCGCGAGGCAGACCTGCATATCCACGACTTGGACATGCTCGCCGGCTACTGCGCCGGTTGGTCCTTGCGCACCTTGTTGCACGAAGGTCTCAACGGCGTGCCCGGGCGGGTCGAGGCTGGGCCGCCCAAGCACTTGAGCAGTGCCCTGGGCCAGATGGTGAATTTCCTCGGCACCCTGCAAAACGAATGGGCCGGTGCCCAGGCGTTCAGCTCGTTCGACACCTACCTGGCGCCCTATGTGCGCAAGGATCAGCTCAGCTACGACGAGGTCCGCCAGTCGTTGCAGGAGTTCATCTACAACCTCAACGTACCTTCGCGCTGGGGCACGCAAACCCCGTTCACCAACCTGACATTCGACTGGGTCTGTCCCCAGGACCTGCGTGAGCAGATCCCGATCATCGGCGGCGAAGAAATGCCGTTCGCCTACGGTGACCTGCAAGCGGAAATGGAGTTGATCAACCGCGCCTACATTGAGGTGATGCAGGCCGGCGATGCGAAAGGCCGGGTCTTCACTTTCCCGATCCCGACCTACAACATCACTCACGACTTCCCGTGGGACAGCGAGAACGCCGACCGGTTGTTCGAAATGACCGCCCGCTACGGCTTGCCGTATTTCCAGAACTTCCTCAACTCGGACATGCAACCCAACCAGGTGCGCTCGATGTGCTGCCGCCTGCAACTGGACGTGCGCGAGCTGCTCAAGCGCGGTGGCGGCTTGTTCGGCTCCGCGGAACAGACCGGCTCCCTGGGGGTGGTGACGATCAACTGCGCGCGCCTGGGCTACCTGTACAAAGGCAACACCAGTGGGTTGCTGCAACGCATCGATACCCTGATGGAACTGGCGAAAGAGAGCCTGGAGGTCAAGCGCAAGGTCATCCAGCATCACATGGACGCTGGCTTGTATCCCTACACCAAGCGCTACCTCGGCACCTTGCGCAATCACTTCTCCACCATTGGCGTGAATGGCCTGCACGAAATGCTGCGCAACTTCACCGATGACCAGCAAGGCCTGCACACCGAGCAGGGCCGGGCCTTCGCCCTGAAACTGCTGGATCACGTGCGGGCCACGCTGCTGCGTTTCCAGGAGGAAACCGGCCACCTCTACAACCTCGAGGCCACGCCCGCCGAAGGCACCACGTACCGCTTCGCCAAGGAAGACCTCAAGCGTTACCCGGATATCTTGCAGGCCGGCAGCCCGGTCGCGCCGTACTACACCAACTCATCGCAACTACCGGTGGGCTTCACCGAGGATCCGTTCGAAGCCCTGGAGCTGCAAGACGAACTGCAATGCAAATACACCGGCGGCACCGTGTTGCACCTGTACATGGCCGAGCAGATTTCCTCCACCCAGGCCTGCAAGCAACTGGTGCGCAAGGCCCTGGGACGTTTCCGCCTGCCGTACCTGACCATCACGCCGACCTTTTCCATCTGCCCGGTGCACGGCTACCTGGCCGGTGAACACGAGTTCTGCCCGAAATGCGACGAGGCCTTGCTGCTGCAACAGCAGTCGGCAGGCAGCGTTCACTGATCCGATCCATCGACCGTTAGGAGCTTTATCCATGAGCGCAGTACAAACGATTCCACAGGCACAGCGTCAACGTTGCGAAGTCTGGACCCGGGTGATGGGTTATCACCGCCCGGTGGCAGCCTTCAACCCGGGCAAGCAGTCCGAGCACCGCGAGCGGGTGCACTTCACCGAACGCGCGGCCGGGCGTCCATGAGTCGAGTGCTACGGGTCGGGGGCATGGTGCCCCTGACCACCCTCGATTACCCGGGCCAATTGGCCTGCGTGCTGTTTTGCCAGGGGTGTGCCTGGCGTTGTCGTTATTGCCATAACCCGCAACTGATCCCGCCGCGCGGTAGCGAGGAGGTGGATTGGTGCAAGGTGTTGGCGTTCCTGCAACGCCGGCAGGATCTGCTCGACGCCGTGGTGTTCAGCGGCGGCGAGCCAACTTTGCAGGACGGCCTGGGGCCGGCCATGGAGGAGGTGCGGCAAATGGGTTTTCGCATCGGCCTGCACAGCGCTGGCATCAAGCCGGCGGCCTTCGCCAAGGTGGTTGGGCAAGCCGACTGGGTGGGCTTCGACGTCAAGGCCTTGCCCGAAGACGCGCTGGACGTGACCCGGGTCGAAGGCAGCGGCGCCGCCAACTGGCGCAGTCTCGATCATTTGCTGGACAGCGGCGTGGATTATGAATGTCGCACGACCGTGCACTGGCATTTGTTCGACCCCGAACGGTTGCTGACCCTGGCCCGGCGCCTGAACGAGCGTGGAGTCAGCCGCTTTGCCGTGCAACTGGTGCGCACTGCCCGGATGCTTGATCCCCATCTCTCCAGCGTCTCGGCGCAGGCCTTGCAGCCTGAGTTATGGGCGGCCATGCGCGAACTGTTTCCTTCGTTTGTGTTGCGCAGTTGAGTGGCGGATAGCGGTGGTCAGCTTCCATCCATGTTGAATCTAGCGCCCCCTTCGCGAGCAGGCTCGCTCCCACATTGGTTTCGGGGTGACCGCGATTTATGCATCCACCACAAGTCCCCTTGTGGGAGCGAGCCTGCTCGCGAAGGGGGCGGCGCAGTCACACATTATGCAAGCTGACCCACCGCCATCGCGAGCAAGCTCGCTCCCACAGGGGGAAGGGCTGTGGTGGGGATGGCTTTTGTGATCCCCCGCAATCCCTCGATCACCAACCCCAGAATTGCAACCACCAGCCATACCCCACCCAGCTGCTGGCCAGCACCAGGCAGGCCATGGCGGGCACGCGTCGGATCGGCGATGCCACGCTTGCCTGCAGGCGCTTCCAGCCCAGCCACAGGCTCCAGGCGATCGCGGCCGTTAAAAGCGCGGCCCGGGCCGGCGGTACCCACTCCAGCAACAGGCCCTCATAGCGCAACAACTTGACCGTGGTGGCCGACAAACCGAGGAACAACCCGGCACCGCCAAGGGGCGTCAGGGTGAGGGCCAGGGGCTGGTAGTTTGTTGTGTCGCCTGAGAGCCATGCGGCCAGGCGCATGAGAAACAGCAACGAAGTGCCCATCAGCAGCGCACTCAGGCCCAGGTACGCGACGATGCAAAAGCCATCGAGCCAACTGAAACTGTCATTGAGGTGCGGGTAGTGGGTCAGCAGCCACCAGGGCGCGTTGTCCTGGAGTGCCCAGAGCCAATCGTGATTCACCAGCCATTGGGCCAGGCTTTGCTTGAGGTCGATGAACCAAGGGCTGACGGTCCACTGGAAGGCACCCATGGCCAAGCCGACGACACCGAACAGCAGCAGGCGAGCGTCCCAGGGCGAAAGTGTGTTGGCCGTCACCTGGAGGATTTCCGCGTTGCTGGAGCGGGCAATCAGCCGTACCGCGTCGCGCTGGCCGCTGCAACGGCCACAGGCGTGGCAATCGGCGGCGCCGCGCAGGCGACGGATGTCCAGCAGCGGTGCGCAGTTGGGGGGCGGGCGCCGGGGCGGCGGGTTTTCCAGCCAGCGTTGTTCGTCCACCTGGAAGTGCACCGGCGCCAGGCGGGCGAGCAGGGCAAACACACCGCTGACCGGGCACAGGTAACGGCACCACACCCGCTTGCCCCGGGCGAACAACAGGCCGACGATCACTGCGGCGACGGTCGAGCCCCCGAGGATCAACAGCGCTGCCTGGGCATAGTCGTACACGCTGATCAACTGGCCGTAGACCGTGGTCAGGCAGAACGCCAAAGTCGGCCAGCCAGCCCAGCGCACCCCGCGCGGCACCCCGAGGCCCTTGCCGTACTGGCTGGCCCATTCGCTCAAAGCGCCTTCCGGGCACAACACGCCACACCAGAGGCGACCGAACAGCACGATCGACAGCAACACGAACGGCCACCAGATGCCCCAGAACAGGAACTGCGCCAGCAGCGTCAGGTTGTCCAACAGCCGCGCCTGACCAGTGGGCAATGGCAACATGGCCGGCACCACCAACAGCACCGCGTAGAACAGCACCACCGCCCATTGCACCGTACGAATAGCCGAGCCATGACGGCGCATGCCGTCGCCCAGGCGTTGGAGCCAGGGGTTCAGGTCGGGCATGGCAGGGTTTCCGCCTTACGTGGTCGCAACCAGCCCGCGACCACTCCCCAATAGCCCAGCCACACCAGCAACGTCATCGCACTCGGACTGGCCCGATACCCAGCGAAATCCGCCAGGAACCCACCGAAACCATGGCCGTCGTCGAGGAGCGCGCTGCTGTCCCACAGCGCGTCGCCAATGCCGCGATACACCGCCTCGGGCCAATCCATCGCCAGCAATTGCCCGCCGACCCGCTCGAAAGCGCTGACCAGCAGCGCCGCGCCCAACAGCAGCAGGATCGCTTCGCTGATGGCAAAGAATCGCGGCCATGAGATGAACCGGCGGCTGCTGTGCAGCAGGGAGACGGTCAGCAGCGACAACACCAGCCCGGCCAGTGCGCCCACGGCGAACAAGCCCAATGGCGGCCCGTGCAGGCGCGCACCGGCGCCATACAGGAAAACCACGGTTTCACTGCCTTCGCGGCTGACGGCGAGCAAAGCCAGGACCAACAGGCCCAGGCCACCCTGGCGGCCCAGGCGCTGGTCGGCGTGGCGGGTCAGGTCATGCTTGAGCGTCCGTGCGTTTCGGTGCATCCAGCCGACCATCTGCACGATCAGCAAGCTGGCGACCAAGGCCAACGCCGCCTGGAACCATTCACTGGTGGTACCGCTCATGGCCTCGCCGGCGAGCAGGATCAGGCCGGCCAGCACGCCGGAAAGCAGCAAGCCCAACGCCGCCCCGGCCCATACATAACGTCGCAGTTGGCTGGCCTGTTGCTGCTGGCTGACCCAGGCCTGGAGAATCCCGATCACCAACAATGCCTCGACGCTTTCGCGCCAGACAATAAACATCGATTGAGTCATGCTAACGCCTCCTGCTGGCCGATTACCGGGCGAGAATCCCGCCCTCGGGCAGTTGCGGATTGAATTCGTCGAAAAACGGATAGTGCCCAGGGCGCAGCGGATGAATGACCACGAAGGTCGTCACGCCGGGCGAGAGCACTTTCTCGACGCGCAAGGGCGTGCTTTCGAACTCCGCCGGGCCCTGGCCGATATTTTTCAACACGATCTTGAAGCGTTGCCCGGCCGGTACTTCCAGTTGCGGCGGCGTGAAATGCCCGTCGCGGATGCTCAATTCATAAGTGGGCAGTTCGGCCTGGGCGATGGATGGCAGCAGCAGACCGGCCAGCGTCAGCCAGGCCAGGCAGGACGGCCAGGATCGGCGGCTCATGTTCAGTACCCGCCTTTTTTACCGATACCGGCGTAGACGAATTCGTAGTGCAGTTCGCAGCGTTCGAACCACGGCGCCACGCCGGTTTCCTTGTCGGTGTGACGACCGAGGGAGGCGTGGCCGCCCGGTGGCAGGACGGTGAAGGTCAATTGATATTTGCCAGGGCCGAGCAGCTTGACGTTATCGCCGTAGTGCGGCCCGTCGTTGGCGACCATGGCGTGGAAGTCGCCCTTGAGCGCGGTGTCGTTGCCTTGTTTCTTCAGTTGGAACGACACGTTCAGATAAGGCACGAAACTGCCTTCCTGGAAGCCTTGCTGGTTGTCCGCGGTGGCGCGGATGTCGGCTTCCAGGTGCACGTCGGACTCGGCCGTGGCGCGCATCATCCCGGCGGGGGCCATTTCGATCGGTTGCAGGTACACCGCGCCGACTTCCAGCCCCGGGCACAGTTGCGGTTCGCCGATGGGGTATTCCTTGGCCTGGGCCAATGGTGGCAGCAACAGCAGGGCGAGGGACAACGGAGCAAGGGTACGCATGATGACTTCCTGGTTGGCTGAAGGATGGCGCCGAGTCTAGGAAGCTTCGCTGCGAATAATAATGATTCTTGTCAATTTCCAGCGTGAATTCTTGAGCGGTGAACGTCAGTTCGTTCCCGTGCGGCTGTTCTTGATCAGGATCAAGGGCGGCAGTGGCCCGCCGGGGTAGGGTACGGGTACACCCATTGGTTATACGGGGGCCTCATGGCAAAGCCGTTTCCCATCAGTCCCAAGCATCCCGAGCGCATCTGCTGGGGGTGTGATCGTTACTGTCCGACCAGCGCGCTGGCCTGCGGCAACGGTGCCGATCGCACGATGCACCCGGCCGAGATGATCGGCGAGGACTGGTACCTGCATGGGGATTGGGGGCTGGAGTTGGCCGACGTTACCGCGAAGGTCATCGATCCAAGCGCCACTCACCTGAAGGAATAAAGGTAAACCTGTGGCCAGGGATTGCTCCCGCTGGACTGCGCAGCAGCCCAAAAAAACTTGCGGTCGCTGCGCAACCGAGCGGGAGCAAGCTCCCTCGCCACAATGATCATCCACAGGCCTTGATAACCGTCTCCTCAGGGCCGATCAGAGCTTCGGCAACTGCCCGATCCGCCCCATCATCTCGGTCACGATCTGCAAGTCCAGCAAGAACTGCTCCACCGTCTTGAACTCGTTGTCGTTGTGCCCGGTGTACTTGACGTTGGGCATCGCCAGGCCGAATTGCACGCCGTTGGGCAGGTCATGGACCGAGGTGGCGCCGGCGGAAGTGCCGAACGTGTGTTCCATGCCCAGGTTCTCCGTGGCGACGGCCAGTAGCGCCTTGACCCATTCACCTTCGGGATTTCGGTACATCGGTGCGTCGATAGTGTTGTCGAAGGCCACGGCGACCTGGGACGTCTTGGCCCAGGCGGAGAGCTTATCGTTGATTTCAGTCTTCAGCGTTTCGGTTGGCTTGCCCACCGGCACCCGCAGGTTGACCGCCAGCTTGAAGGTCTGCTCATCCATGCCGACGTAGGTCAGGGACGCGGTCAGCGGCCCCATGAACGCATCGGAAAAGCCAATCCCCAGCTTGTTGCCCAGATAGTCCAGGCCCCAGTTGTCGGCGGCGTAGCGGGCGGCGTCGGTGATGTGGTTGCGCTTGAGGGCGACCTTGCCGTCGAGACCGTTGATGAACACCAGCATCCTGGCGACCGGGTTGACGCCTGACTCGGGCTCGGAGGAGTGGGCGGAAACGCCAGTGAAGGTCAGCTTGACCGCGTTGTCGGCCACTGCGCTTTTTACCTCAAAGTCGCCGCCATTGGCCTTGGCGAAGTCGGTGCCGGCCTTGAGCAGGTTCGCTGCCAGATCTGTGGGCTTGTCGGTCACGAAGGTCGCCACCGAGGTCGACGGGATCTGGTTGGTCGCCATGCCCCCCGTCAACGCGATGATTTCGGCGCCCTTGCCCTGGGCCGCGCGGCGAGGGAAATTGGCCATGACCGTGCCGTAGCCTTTCTCGGCAATCACCACGGGGTAGCCGCCATCCAGCGCCAGGTTGTAGTTGGGCGTCGGGTTGCGTTCGAAATAATAGGGGATGGCGTCGCCGGTGGTTTCTTCGGTGGTGTCGACCAGCAGCTTGAAGTTGCGCGCCAGCGGCAGTTTTTCTTCCTTGATGATTTTCATGGCGTAGAGCGTCACGACGATACCGTTCTTGTCGTCCTCGGTACCGCGGCCATACATGCGGTCGCCCACCAGGGTGACCTTGAACGGATCGAGGCGTGTACCGTCTTTCAACACCCAGTTCTCCGGCGTGACCGGGACCACGTCGGCATGGGCGTGGATGCCGACGACTTCATCGCCGCTGCCGTCGAGTGAAATTTCATAGACGCGGTTGTCGATGTTGCGAAAGTCCAGGTTGAAGGATTCGGCGAGGCGCTTGATCTCGTCGGCGATCTTGAGGAATTCCGGGTTCTCGTGCTGGGCAACGCCGTCCTTGCGATAGGTCGGGATGGCGACCAGTTCCTTCAGCGTCTCGGTGGCGGCTTCGCCGTATTTCACCCGAGCGTAGAGGCCCAGCAAGCGGTGGATTTCGTTCTGTTGTTCAGCGGACAGCGTCTTGTTGTCTTGGAAGGCGCTGATGGCCGGGCCGAGGTTGGCGGTTTTGGCCAGGTCGCTCTTGGCGACCTCTCCCAGGAACTGCCTGAAATCCTTGACCGATGTTCCGGCGAAGGTTTTGACAATGGCTGAGCCCTGTTGGGCGGTGATGTTGGCGAAGGCGGGCGTGGTGACGGTGGCGAGGTTGGACAGCATGAGGGTGGCCACGGCCAGGTGTTTGAGCGAGAAGTCCATTGCTGGGCATTCCTTTGCAGGCGGTTGGGGAGAAAAGTGTCCTGTTTTTTGACACAAACGCTTGCAACCTAACAGGCGAGCGAAGGGCAGGGGAGCCTTGCGGGGGAATCTGTCGCACAGCGAGGCAAAAACGGCGCAGAAATGAAAAATGGCCGATGGCCATCAAGCACCAGGGAACCCATGTGGGAGCGAGCCTGCTCGCGATGACGGCGGCCCATTCAACATCAATGTAACTGACCCACCGCTATCGCGAGCAAGCTCGCTCCCACAGGGAGTCTGTGGTGGATACAGGTTTTGGTGAACACCCACTTCCAAGGGGAAGTGGGTGCAGAGGGGTTTAATGCGGCGCGCGCGGGATCGTCTTGAGCAGGTCTTCCGGGCTGATATGGCCTACCACGGGCTGCGCCGTGCTGCCGGGCAATGGCAGGTCGAGGATGTGGCCCTTGATCTTGCCGACCACGTGCATCTCGCAAGGTTTGCAGTCGAACTTCAGCGTCAGCACTTCATCGCCGTGGATCAGCTGCATCGGCGCGACCTTGGTGCGCACGCCGGTGACGCCCTTGGCCTGCTTGGGGCAGAGGTTGAACGAGAAGCGCAGGCAGTGCTTGGTGATCATCACCGGCACTTCACCGGTTTCCTCGTGGGCCTCGAAGGCCGCGTCGATCAGCTTGACCCCGTGGCGATGGTAGAAGTCCCGGGCCTTCTGGTTATAGACATTGGCCAGGAACGACAGGTGCGACTCCGGGTACACCGGTGGCGGGCTGGTCTCGGCCTTGCGGCCACCGCGTGGGTGGGCCTTGATGCGGGCGGCGGTCAGGGCTTCGATGGCTTCGCGGCGCAACGCCTTGAGCTGCGAGTTGGGGATGAAGAACGCCTGGGGCGCATCCAGCTCGATGGCGGTGGCGTGGTATTCGGTGGTGCCCAGTTGGCCAAGCAGGTCGTGCAGTTGCTCCAGGGCCTGTTCCGGCTTGTTCGCCAGGCCGAACGGCCCATCCAGGGCAACACTGGCGCTGATGCCTTCTTCGCTGGTGGCGGTCAGTTCCAGGCGTTCTTCACGCAGGCGCGCCACCCAGGCCAGGCCGACCCGACGCTCGGAAGAGGTCTTGAGCAATGCTTGCTGCCAATTGTGGTCCAGGTTGCGGCTCAACGGGTGGTTGGGGCGCAACTGGTACATACCGGCTGGCATCTCGTTGGGTTCGACGCGGTAGCGGTAACGCTTCTGGCCGTCCTCTTCGAATTCACCCTTGGGCTCGGCGATGTTGGCGCGGAAACCGACGACTTCGCGCTTGACCAGCACGTTGAGGCCGTCGCCGTTGGACAGTGGATCGAAGGTCACCACTTGCAGGTCGCGCTTGCCGACTTTCTCCACCACGCCCACCGGCACGCCGGTAAAGGTTGGCGAGTCGAAGGCGCCGATGTCGATCTTGCGCTCGCTGACGAAATAGTCGGTGCTGCCACGGTGGAAGGTCTTGTCCGGGTCGGGAAC
Source organism: Pseudomonas sp. Z1-12 (assembly GCF_051132015.1). NCBI lineage: Bacteria > Pseudomonadati > Pseudomonadota > Gammaproteobacteria > Pseudomonadales > Pseudomonadaceae > Pseudomonas > Pseudomonas sp. Z1-12. The sequence goes on along the minus strand of NZ_CP071647.1, from coordinate 3,471,125 downwards.
GAAGAAGTGTGCGGTGCGGCCGCTGGAAGCGCGGGCCAGGTCCGGGCGGTCTTCGAGGACATCGTCCAGGCGCTGGCGGTAATAGGCGGTGATGTTCTTCACATAGCCCATGTCCTTGTAGCGCCCTTCGATCTTGAACGAGCGCACACCGGCTTCCACCAGGGCGCGGATGTTGGCGCTCTGGTTGTTGTCTTTCATCGACAGCAGGTGTTTTTCATAGGCGACCACCCGGCCCTGGTCGTCCTTCAAGGTGTAGGGCAGGCGACAGGCCTGGGAGCAGTCGCCACGGTTGGCGCTGCGGCCGTTCTGGGCGTGGGAGATATTGCACTGGCCGGAAAAGGCCACGCACAACGCACCGTGGATGAAGAACTCGATGGCCGCATCGGTCTCGTCGGCGATGGCGCGGATTTCCTGCAGGTTCAGCTCACGGGCCAGGACCAATTGCGAGAAACCGGCCTGGTCGAGGAACTTGGCCCGGGCCAGGGTGCGGATGTCGGTCTGGGTGCTGGCGTGCAGCTCGATGGGCGGGATATCCAGCTCCATCACCCCCAGGTCCTGGACGATCAACGCGTCGACGCCGGCATCGTACAACTGGTGGATCAGCTGGCGGGCCGGCTCCAGCTCGTTGTCGTGCAGGATGGTGTTGATGGTCGTGAACACACGGGCGTGGTAGCGGCGGGCGAATTCCACCAGCCGGGCGATATCGCCCACCTCGTTGCAGGCGTTGTGACGTGCGCCGAAACTCGGGCCACCGATGTACACGGCGTCGGCGCCATGCAGGATGGCCTCGCGGGCGATGGTCACGTCGCGGGCGGGGCTGAGCAATTCCAGATGATGTTTGGGCAAGGACATTTGTTTTTAGTCAGGCTGGTCACGGTCGAAGCGCGCATTGTAGCCGCCAGGCGCCTCGCCGGCACCTGTGGACTTGGGTTTGCACGATTCTGACCGATGCGCGGCGCGCTCGTGGCGTTCACCCCGACGTCGCGCCAGCGCTGCACCAACGGTTTCGCCCGGTGTTTTTCGCCAGGTACAAGAAGGCGTCTGCGGCCTTGATCAGCACCGCCGGGGTTGCATCCTCGTCGCTCGGCTGGCTGGTGGTGATCCCGGCGCTGATGGTCACGATGCCTTGGGGATGATCGCCATGTTCAATGTTCAAGGCCCTGACGGCTTCGAGGATTTGCTGCGCGACCTTGGCCGCCCCGGCGTTGTCGGTGTTGGGCAACAACACGGTGAACTCTTCACCGCCGTAGCGCACCGCGAGGTCGCCCGGCCGCTTGATGGTCTGCCCGATCGCGCCCGCAATCGCCCGCAGGCAATCGTCGCCGGCGGCATGGCCGTACCGGTCGTTGAAACGCTTGAAGTAATCCACATCCAGCATGATCAGGGCCAGGGATGAGCCCTGGCGCCTGGCCAGGCGCAGTTCATCGGCCAGGGCGATGTCCAGCCGCCGGCGGTTGCCCAGCCCGGTCAGGCTGTCGGTCAGAGCCATGTCGCGCATGGCCTGGTGGGCGCTGCGAATCTGCTTTTCCATGGTCATGCGGTAGCGCAACTGGCTCAACACGATGAGGCCGAAGCCCACCAGGATCGCAATGAGGAAAATCAGCACCAGGCCGGTTTTGAGCAGGTCCCGGCGCCAGGGCGCGATGATCGACTCGCGGGACAAGCCGGTTTCCACCACCAGCGGATACGTGGTCAAGGCCCGATAGCCATACAGGCGCTCGGTGTCGTCGACGACGGCCCTGGCTTCGGCAACCCCTTGGTTGGAGGTGGGTAAATGCTCCCTGAAGATCACGCTGTTGACGAGGCTCTTGCCAATCACCGAGGCGACGAAGGGACGTCGGACCAGGATCGTTCCGCTGCGCTTGGCCAGGACCAGCGCGCCTTTGCCATCGATCTTGAAGTCGCCGTAGTAGTCGACGAAATAGCTGACCTTTACGGTCCCCAGCATTACGCCGGCAAACGAGCCATCGGGGTTGTTCAGGCGGCGGGAAATGGGAATGATCAGGTCGTGGGTGGAACGGCTCTGGACCACGTCACCGATGCGCACGCCTCGATCTTCATGGCTGCGGTGGTATTGGAAGTAGTCGCGGTCGGCGTTGTTCGCCATTTCCGGAATGACTTCCTTGTCCGTCACCAGCCATTGGCCGTCCGGGCCGTAGATAAATAGCCCGTGCAATTGCGGCATGATCGCGGCCTGTTGCACCAAGAGCTTGTGGATGCGCGGGACGTCCATGTTCTGCAGGCCATCGCCCTCCACCCGTTCGGCGAGGGCGGCGGTGACCACATCCACTTGTCGAATGGTGTCTTCGGCGTGCTGGGCCGTCGCCCGTGCCAGGTTCGTCACCGAGTCCCGGGCAGACGCAAACGCGGCACGGTAATCGCGCCAGGTTCGCCAGCCTTCGACGGCCAGGAAGGCGATGACCACCACCAGCATGAAACTCACGGTCAGCCGAAATGCAGCTCCGGCCCGCACAGCCTGCTGGGAGAAGGCTTCATCCGGGCTTTCGATCTTGGGCTCTGGCTGCTTGCGTCCGAGCATTCACATATCCTTTCCACGACGGGTCTGCGCCTTTCCAGGCGTAGCCTATCCTATTCGATTTCAGCACGTTAGCTAACTGCGACGAGTCAGGTATAACCGGCGACACACGATTGAGGAGAAAGGTTTCGTGAAAATCGGCGTGATTTCGGACACCCACGGCCTGCTGCGCCCTGAAGCGCTTGCGGCGCTGCAAGGCTGTGAGCGGATTATTCATGCGGGTGATATCGGCAGCCCGGAAATCCTTGAGGCCTTGGCTTCCATTGGCGAGTTGCAGGTGGTGCGTGGGAACAACGATCTGGACGCCGAATGGGCAGGGCACCTTGCCGATTGCCTGCAATTCGACCTGATGGGATGGCAGGTCCTATTGGTCCATGACATCGCGGATGTGCCGGCGCCACTCAACCCGGGCGTGCGGCTGGTGATCACCGGCCATTCCCATAAACCGCTGATCGAGTGGCGTGGCGAGCGGCTCTATCTCAACCCAGGCAGCGCCGGCCGGCGACGGTTCAAGTTGCCGGTGACGCTGGCGCTGCTGGAGGTGAGCGAGCAGGCGATCGAGCCGCGGATCGTGCCATTGCTCCCGTGACGATCTACCTGAAGTATTTGTCCACGTAGGCCTGGATTTCCTTGCGCATGAAACGCCCGGATTCGTCCGCCCGTTCTTCCCAGCCGAACACGCACGCGGTGACGATGCCGTCGAAGCCAGTCTTGGCCAGTTCGCTGAAGAACAGGTCCCAGTCGATCTCGCCCTGGTGCATGTCCATGTGCTGGTGGACGGTGACCTTGGCGCCCGGGGGATTGACGATATAGCGCAGGCCGGACGAGGCCTTGTGGTTGTAGGTGTCGGCGATGTGGACATGGGCGATCATCGACCCGGCCTCGGCGATCATGGCTTGCATGTCGTCGCCGAAGTAGAAGGTGTGCGGCGTGCAGTAGAGGAACTTGACGTTGTCCGAACCAATGGTCTTGAGCATGTCGAGGGCCGGGTGCAGGGTCTCGCACCAATCCTCCGGGTGAGGCTCGACGTTCAGCGTGACGCCTTCGCTTTCCAGGATCGGCACCAGTTCCTCCATCGAACGCCACCACGCCGCTTCGCTCGACTCATGGCTGTGCACGCCACCGCAGCAACTGACTTTATGCCCACGATCAGGCGACGGCCCACGGCCAAACTCCGAGTTCATCGTGGTGCAGCCCATGTCCACGGCGACCTGGATCGCCTCCTTCCAGTAGTTCACCGCTGCCCGGCGTTCGTCTTCATGGGGGCTGGCCCAGCGGTACATCGGCAGCAGCGAGGCCAATTGCAGGTCGTGGTCGCGCAGGGCTTTCTTGAACTCGGCGATGCGCTCCTTATGGGCGCGGGGGCGTACCCACCAGGGCAGGAAGTCCTCCCGTGGCGACAGCTCCAGGTACTCGAAGCCGAGCTCGGCGGTCTTGCGGCACAGGTCCGGCAGGCTCAGGTGGCGATGCATGTAGGGGTCGAGGGCGATTTTCATGGTTGTTCTCCATTGAGGAATACTCATTACCCGTGGCGAGGGAGCTTGCTCCCGCTGGGGCGCGAAGCGGCCCCTTTTTGGGACTGCTGCGCAGTCCAGCGGGAGCAAGCTCCCTCGCCACAGGGGTATTGCGTTGACTGAATTACCGGGATCAATACGCGACCCAGGCGGCATCCTTGTCAGCGGACTCCACGCAGCGCTCGACCCAGCGCACACCATCCACACCTGCATCGATGTCGGGGTAGCGCAGGACGGCCAGCGCTTCGCTGTCGCCACGGTTGGCTGCATCCATGGCCAGGGCGAAGCGGCGATAGAGGTTGGACCAGGCTTCGAACAGCCCTTCGGGATGGCCGCCACCGATGCGGTCGTCCTGCAGCGCGCCGGCGTGCAGGTAGCCCATGCCGCGCTCCAGGATCTGCGCGGGTTGGCCCTGGATCTCGACGCTCAGTTGATTGGGCCGCTCGTCCCACCATTCCAGGCTGGCACGGGCGCCGATCACGCGGATCTTCTGCCCGTGCATCGAACCGGCATTCACCGCGCTGGACCAGACCATGCCCATGGCGCCACCTTCGTATTCCATCAAGGTATAGGCGTTGTCTTCCAGTGGCGCGCGGCTGGCGACGAAGCTTTGCCGGCTGCACATCAAGCGTTTGATCTTCAGATCAGGCAGCATCACCTTGGACAAATACAACGGGTGCGTGCCGACGTCTCCCAATACGTAGCTGGGCCCGGCCTGGCGCGGGTCGACGCGCCACTGGGTCGCCTGGTTCCGGGCCTCCACCGGCGCGCTGTGAAAACCATGGGCGAACTGCATGTGCACCATGCGGATCTCGCCCAGCTCCTGGGCCGCGATCATCGCCCGGGCCTGTTCGATCAACTGGTGCCCGGCGTAGCCGTAGGTCAAGCCAACGATGCGCCCCTTGGCGTGCGCCAGGCTGCGCAGGGCCTCGGCCTGTTCGAGGGTAAAGCACAGCGGCTTTTCACAGACCACATGCAGCCCGGCTTCCAGGGCGGCGCGGGTGATGGCGTAGTGAGTGCCGTTGGGCGTGGCAATCGACACCGCTTCAATCCCATCGGAACGTTGCGCCTCCAGCTCGAACAGACTCAGGTAATCCGGATAGCAGCGCTCGGGGTCGATGCCCAGTTGCTGGCCAAAGACTCGGCCCCGGGTGGGATCGATATCCAACGCCGCGGCGACCAATTCGAAGTTCCGGTCGCGCAGGGCGGCCGAGCGATGGATGTAGCCGATCTGGCTGTGTTCGCCGCCACCGACCATGGCCCAGCGGATGGGGCGCGTGAGGGTTTTGCTGCCGTTGATCATGTCGTTGTCCTTGTGCGATCAGAAACCTATGCCAGCCAGGTAGGCGCGACTGGCGGCCACGTCGTCGAGGCTGCTCCCCGCATTGCGTGGGTCGCGCTCCTGTTCGACGGTGATGCAGCCGACGTAGCCGAGTTCATGCACGAGGTCGTGCAGCGCCGGGTAGTCGATGACACCGCGCCCGATGGGGCACATCACGCCTCGGGCGCAGGCGGCGAAAAAACGGATGTGTTCATTCAGCACCTGGTCGAACACCACAGGGTCGATGTCCTTGAAATGCAGGTAATCCAGGCGATGGGCATAGGTGCGCAGCGACGCGACCGGGTCCATGCCGGCGTAGTAGAGATGCCCGGTGTCCAGGCACAGCCCGGCGACTTCATGGGGAATGTCGTCCACCAGGCGCGCCAACTCGTCGGCGAACTCGATGTATCCACCCGCGTGGGGGTGGATCACGGCGCGAATGCCGTATTGATGCCAGGCGATGTCGGCGATGGCGCGGATGTGCGCCATCATTGCGTTCCAGCGTGCATCGTCCAGGCGCGGGGCGCGGTCCGAATGGCCGGCTGCGTAGTCGCGCACTTCATGGCCCCAGTCGATGATCACCAGGTAGGGCCCGGCATGGCGCTGGCCGGCTTGCTGTTCCATGGGCGGCAGCTGTTTGAGCAGCGTGCAGATTTCATGGGTCTGGCGCAGCAGTTCGGGCAGGTTGGCGGGGCTGACGAGGTCGTCGAAGATCGTCCCGGCGACCACCTGCAGACCCTGTTCGGACAGGGCCGGACTGAGGGTGTCGGGGTCTAGCGGCAGGTAACCGTACGGCCCCAGCTCGATCCCGCGATAGCCGGCCTCGGCCGCTTCCCCAAGCACCTGCCGCCACGGAGGCAGGAAAGGGTTCTTGACGTCGTCGACGCCCCAGCAGCAGGGCGCGGTGCAGATATGGATCGTCATGGGGCACTCCGGCTGTGTTTGTTTTTATGTGCTTGGCCTGATGCTATTGAGTTGTCGGAAAGGGGGCCATGGGGCGATGGCTTAATCTGTCAAAACCCCTCATGATGCCAAGCAGAGGTGTCAAAACATGTCAGAACGCCGCCGTAAACTGCGCCCCACCATGGCCGATGTCGCTCGGGAGGCGGGGGTCAGCCTGTCCACCGTCGACCGGGTGCTGAACCTTCGCGCCGATGTGCGTGCCGATACCGCCCAACGCATCGCCGCGGCTGCCGCGCGGTTGGGGTTCCATGCCAAGGGTGTGATCGAACAACGGGTGCTCAACGACCGCCCGACCTTGCGGCTTGGCTTCTTGTTGCAGAAAAGCGGCGTGCCTTTTTACCAGGGGCTCGCCCATGCACTATCGAACGCCGCCGCGACCTGCTCGCGGGCACGGATCCGCGTGGTCATTGGTTATCTGGACGATCTCGACCCAGTCATCGTCGCGCAACGCGTCCTGGCCCTGCGCGATCAGGTGGATGGCCTGGGCGTGGTTGCGGTGGATCATCCGAGGGTCCGGGAGGCGGTTGCGCAATTGCGCGAGACGGGTGTTTCGGTGGTGGCGTTGCTGTCGGAGCTGTCCAGCGCCAGCGGCACGGGATACGTCGGGTTGGACAATCGACTCACCGGCCGCACGGCAGGCTGGTTCATCAGCCGCCTGGCGGATCGACCTGGCGCTGCGGCTGTCATGCTCAGCAGTCAGCGTTTCCAATGCCAGGAACTCTGTGAACTGAGCTTTCGCAGTTACCTGGCCGAGCACTCCAACGAGTGGGAGTTGCTCGCTTCGCGCCTGACCCTGGAGGACGATGAATTCGCGTATGGCAATACGCTGGACTTGCTCACGGCCGAGCCCGACCTGGCCGGGCTGTATGTGGCCGGAGGTGGCATCGCCGGGGTGTTGCGGGCCTTGCGCAGTCTCCAAGAACAGCAGCTTCGCCTGCCGGTGGTGGTGTGCCACGACCTGACGCCGTTGACACGCGAGGCCTTGAAGACGGGGTTGGTCCAGGCGGTGCTGTCTCATCCCGTCGTGACCATGGCCGAACAGGCGGTAGAAGCACTGGTCGAGGCGGCGACAGCCACGCCACCAGCCTCGGCGCCGAGACGGGTGGTGCCGCTTCAGATTGATGTGTCGGAAAGTACTTGAGTGCCCGCTGCATTCTGAGCCACCGCTATCTCAACATCATCATTGACTGACAATCCGCTATCGCGAGCAAGCTCGCTCCCACAGGGGATTGGTGGTGAATGTAAATTCTGCGGTCAACCGGAGCTCTTGTGGGAGCGAGCTTGCTCGCGAAGGCAATATCAGATTCAACATCATCCTTGACTGACAATCCGCTATCGCGAGCAAGCTCGCTCCCACAGGGGATTGATGGTGAATGCAGATCTTGCGGTCAACCGGAGATCTTGTGGGAGCGAGCTTGCTCGCGAAGGCAATTTCAAATTCAACATCATTGTTGACTGACAATCCGCTATCGCGAGCAGGCTCGCTCCCACAGGGGATATTGGTGGTGAATGCAGGTCTTGCGGTCAACCGGAGATCTTGTGGGAGCGAGCCTGCTCGCGAAGGCAATACGAAATTCAACATCATCGTTGACTGACATTCCGCTATCGCGAGCAAGCTCGCTCCCACAGGTCTCGGGCATTACGCCTCTTGGCCTGCTTGAGCCCCGGCCAAAGTCGGATAGTCCGTATACCCGCGCTCGTCGCCCTGATAGAACGTCGAGGCGTCAGGAGTGCTCAGCGCCTGGCCCTGTTTGAACCGTTCCACCAGGTCCGGGTTCGCCAGGAACGGCGTGCCGAACGCCACCAGGTCCGCTTCGCCACGGCTGATGGCCGTGGCGGCGCGTTCGGCGCTGTAGCCGCCATTGCCAATGTACGTCCCGCCGAAGCGACGCTTGAGTTCCAGGAAGTCGAACGGGACTTCGCCCAGTTCCACTATGTGCAGGTAAGCCAGGCCATAGCGGCTGAGCATTCTGGCGGTGTAGTCGAAGGTCGCCTGGGGGTGGCTGTCGCTCATCGAGAAGTAGCTGAAGATCGGCGACAGGCGCACGCCGACACGGCTGGCGCCGAAGACCTCGATCACCGCCTCGACCACTTCCTTGAGGAAACGGGCGCGATGCTCGACCGAACCGCCGTAGGCATCGGTGCGTTGGTTGGTGCCGTCACGCAGGAACTGATCGATCAGGTAGCCATTGGCGCCGTGGATCTCCACGCCGTCGAAACCGGCCAGCTTCGCGTTGACGGCCGCTTGGCGGAAGTCGGCGACCACGCCGGGGATTTCATCGAGTTCCAGCGCCCGTGGCAGTTCGTAGGGCTTGAGGCCCTCGGGGGTATAGATCTCGCCATCGGCCTTGATCGCCGAGGGGGCGACGGGTTGGGCGCCGTTGACTTGCACCAAGGGATGGGAAAGACGACCCACATGCCAGAGCTGCAAAAATATCTGCCCACCCTCGGCATGGACCGCGTCGGTCACCTGTTTCCAGCCGGTGATGTGCTCAGGGGTAAAGATCCCCGGCGTTCTCAGGTAACCCTTGCCCTGGGCCGACACCTGGGAGCCTTCGCTGATGATCAGGCCGGCGCTGGCCCGTTGGCTGTAGTACTCGGCCATCAAGGGCGTGGCTGCATCGCCTGCACCTGCGCGACTGCGGGTCATCGGCGCCATGACCATGCGGTTTTTCAGGGACAGCTTGCCGACTTGACTGCGGGACAACAGAAGATCGAGACCGGTGTCAGTCATGATTCACCTCTAAGGGATCGGGTATGAATGAGGGATTGAATCGAGGGTCGGTCAGGCCAACCGACCCTCTTGTTGCAAAAGGGCGCCGATGCGCTGGATTTCTTTCTCGCCTTTTTCCAGGGCGGCCTCGCTGGTATGCACCGAGTAGTAGCCCATCACCAGGTCATGGGGATGCTTGACCGCCGAACCGAGCACAAAGGAAGTCGCGCCCCGGGCAACGATGTCGATGGCCGCGCCGGATTCTTCGAACACCACCATTTCCCCGGCATTCACGTTGCCGTTGGCGCTGAGGCTGCCACTGTTGACTGCCAGCCAGGCGACGGTGTGCCCGGCCGGAGGCGTGTAGCGCCAGTGCTCGTTGTCCTGCAACTGCACGGCGAGGTAACTCATGCCCGCCGGGGAGGCGACGCCGCTGCGGGCTGCGCCGTATTGGCCAAGCAACACCAGCGCCGGACCTTCACGGGGGATCTCGGAGGGGGCCAGGTAGACGCTGCGTGCCGGAGAATTTTCTTCTGCCGCCGGCAGCGCAACCCAGAGCTGGAAGCCATGGATCGGCGAACCCGCAACCGGTCGGGCGGTGTGCCATACGCCGTTGCCGGCCTGCATCCACTCCATGCCGCCGCTGGGCAGGGTGCCGGACTGGCCGGTGGTGTCTTCGTAGATCACCTGGCCTTCGATCATATAAGTCAGCGTGGTGATCCCGGAATGCGGGTGCATGCCGAAACCCCTTTGCAGGGCATCGGCGTTGAAGGCGAAGTGATCGAGAAACACGAATGGCTTGCAGAACTGGCCCAGGTCGCCGGGGCTCATGAGCCGGGTGATTGGCCCATGGCTGCTGCCAGCAGTGCGATGGACGATGGCGCGGGGTGGCGCTGCGACGATGCTGTTCATGGGTCTTGCCTCCGAATCATGGGCGTTGGGCCTCGATGGGCGAAGGATAAGGGCCTGCCAATGGTTTGATTAGTCGATACAATCGGATTGAACTCATCCATAAATCGAAGGAATGTGCGCGCGATGCTTGATCTCAACGATGTTGCGCTGTTTGTCCAGGTGGTCCGCAGTGGCAGCTTCGCTGAAGCGGCCAGGCGGCTGGGCATACCTTCGAACACCGTCAGCCGACGGGTCCAGCAGTTGGAGGCGCAGTTGGCGTCACGCCTGCTGCAGCGCTCGACCCGCAAGCTCACGTTGACCCATGCGGGCCAGGGGTTCTATGAGCGTTGCGTGGACGCTGTGGACGGCTTGATGGACGCAGGGCAGGAACTGATGATGGGCGGCGAAGCGCCTGGTGGCCTGGTGCGCATTGCGGCGATGGCGGATTTTTTCGACTTCTTCCCGATGGAGTGGGTGGCCGACTTTTTAGCCGCGCATCCGCGGGTGCAGCTCGACTTCGTACTCAGCGATGCCCGGGTCGACCTGATTGCCGATCGCATCGACGTGGCCTTTCGCGGCGGTCCGTTGCAGGACTCGGGGTATGTCGGTCGCCAACTGCTCGGCAATGACGGCGACGGCATGGTTGCCAGTCCCGCCTACCTTGCCGCACGTGGCGCACCGCGTTCGCTGCAGGACCTGGCTCACCACGACGGCGTGAGCTTCGCCCAGCCCAGCGGCCTGACCGACTGGCGATTCGTCGGTCCGGGCGGCATCGAGGAGCATGTGCAGATCGCCAGCCGATTCCACGCCAACACCGCCCAAGCGTTGCGCCGGGCGACCGTCGCCGGCCTGGGCATCGCTGTGTTGCCGGGGGCGCTGAGCCGCCTCGACCTGGAAGCCGGAAGGCTGGTGCGGGTGCTGCCGCAATATCAACGCATCGGATTTGGCTTGAATGTGCTCTATCCGAGCCGGCGGCAGTTACCGCTGGCGGTTTCGGCATTCATCGGGTTGGTGATGGAAAAGCTGGAACTCAAGGCGTTTCCGGCGCGGATGCAGTGAGTGAGTCACTCAGGCCGGCGTCGTGGCGGGATAAGCCATTGTCTGCCGCACCGGAACACCGTGGCGAGGGAGCTTGCTCCCGCTGGCTGCGCAGCAGCCTAAAAAAGCTGAACGCTATCCGCCTGACTGGCCGCGGTGACGGGTTTGGGGCCGCTGCGCAGCCCAGCGGGAGCAAGCTCCCTCGCCACAGGTTCCCGTTATCAAGTCCAAATGAGACGCGCCTTGTTGCCGTGTCTATCCCTCCCGCGCAGTAGCCCATTTTTTTCCTTCCCAGCAACGACAAAAACCCTCGTTTCGCAAATCCCCGCCTGCCAACACAATCGCCTCGACACCTCATCCCGATCACCGCAACCGCAGAACAACAAGAAAACCAAACCCGAGGCGGCGCCATGCCCGCCTGAACCAAACCTACTGCCGGAAGTGCACAGACATGCCCGATGAAACCCTACGTATCGATACGCTTGTGATAGGCGCCGGCCAGGCCGGCGTGGCCATGAGTGAGCACTTGAGCCGTCAAGGCGTGCCTCATCTCGTCGTGGAGCGCAGCCGCATTGCCGAGGCCTGGCGCACGGCGCGTTGGGATTCCCTGGTGGCCAACGGGCCGGCCTGGCATGACCGCTTCCCAGGGTTGGAATTCGAAGGGCTCGACCCGGATGCGTTCGCGACCAAGGACCAGGTGGCCGATTACTTCGAAGCCTATGCCCGTAAGTTCAACGCACCGATCCGTACCGGCGTGGAGGTCAGGGGCGTCGAGCGCAATGTCGGCCGGCCGGGCTTCACTGTCGAAACCTCCGAAGGCCAGATCGAAGCGATCCATGTGGTGGTCGCCACCGGGCCTTTCCAACGGCCGGTGATTCCACCGATTGCGCCGGATCTGACGTCGGTCACCCAGCTTCACTCGGCCCAGTATCGCAACCCCCGGCAATTGCCCGAAGGGGCGGTGTTGGTGGTGGGTGCCGGGTCGTCCGGTGTGCAGATCGCCGATGAGCTGCAGCGCGCCGGCAAGCAAGTCTATCTCTCGGTGGGAGCCCATGACCGTCCGCCCCGGGCCTATCGCAATCGCGATTTCTGCTGGTGGCTGGGCGTGTTGGGCGAGTGGGATGCGGAGGCGGTCAAGCCGGGCAAGGAGCACGTCACCATTGCGGTGAGCGGTGCCCGTGGCGGCCATACCGTGGATTTTCGCCGGTTGGCTCACGAGGGCATCACCCTGGTGGGGCTGACCCAATCGTTCAACGGCAGCGTGGTGACCTTCGAACCGAATCTCGCTGAAAACATCGTCCGTGGCGACGAAAACTACCTGGCGCTGTTGGATGCCGCCGACGCCTACATTGCCCGCAACGGCCTGGACCTGCCCCTCGAACCTGAGGCCCGTTACTTGCTGCCCGACCCGCAATGCCTGACCCAGCCGATCCTGGAGCTGGACCTGGTCGCCGCCGGCGTGTCCAGCGTCATCTGGGCCACCGGCTACTCGGTGGATTACAGCTGGCTGAAGGTCGACGCCCTCGGCGCCAATGGCAAGCCTCGCCATCAGCGCGGCGTTTCCAGCGAGCCGGGCCTGTATTTCGTCGGCCTGCCCTGGCTGTCACGTCGAGGCTCGGCGTTCATCTGGGGTGTCTGGCATGACGCCCGGCACATTGCCGACCACATCGTGAAGCAACGCATTTACCTCGCCTACCAAGATGCCGCCCAGCGCCAGGCCCCGGCCCTGGACAGCGATTCGCACCGTTCGAAAACCAGTCTCTCGGGAGTCCGCTGATGCCTACTCACACACGTATTCGCATGTTCAACACCAAGGACACCTACCCGAACCAGACGCTGGACAACGACCTGTGCCAGGCCGTGCGCGCCGGCAACACCGTCTACGTGCGCGGCCAGGTTGGCACTGACTTCAACGGTCAACTGGTGGGCCTTGGCGATCCTCGCGCCCAGGCCGAGCAGGCCATGCGCAACGTCAAGCAATTGCTGGAAGAGGCCGGCAGCGACCTGAGCCACATCGTCAAGACCACGACGTACCTGATCGACCCACGTTATCGCGAGCCGGTGTACCAGGAGGTCGGCAAGTGGCTCAAGGGCGTGTTCCCGATTTCCACCGGGTTGGTGGTCAGCGCCTTGGGCCAGCCGCAGTGGCTGATGGAAATCGACGTGATCGCGGTGATCCCTGAATAAGGAGCGGAGCATGACCTTTTCCATCGTTGGACGCTGTGCCGAAACCGGCCAGTTGGGCATCGCCATCAGTTCCTCGAGCATTGCCGTCGGCGCCCGGTGCCCCTGGTTGCGGGCGGGGGTCGGCGCGGTGTCGAGCCAGAACATTACCCTGCCGGCCCTGGGGCCGCAGGTGCTCGATGAACTGGCCGGCGGCCGGGTGGCGCAAGCGGCGCTGGAGCGGACCCTGGGGCGCAACGGCTACAGCCAATACCGCCAGGTGGCGGTCATCGATGCCGAGGGCCGCACGGCGATGTTCAGCGGCGAACATACCCTGGGCACTCACAACGCCGTGGCCGGTGAGCAATGCGTGGCGGCCGGCAATCTATTGGCCAACGCTGCGGTGATCGAGGCCATGGTCACCGCCTTCGAGCAGGGCGGTGGCTGCCTTGCATCACGCTTGATGAGCGCGTTGCAGGCCGGGCAGGCGGCGGGCGGGGAGGCCGGGGCGGTGCATTCGGCAGCGCTGTCGGTGGTCGATGACCTGACCTGGCCCGTCGTCGATTTGCGGGTGGACTGGGCCGAGGAAAACCCCATCGGCGAGCTGGAAAAGCTCTGGCTCGCCTATCAACCGCAACTGCAGGATTACCTGACCCGCGCGCTCAACCCGACCCTGGCGCCGAGTTATGGAGTGCCGGGTGATGAGTGAGCTGCGCAGCCGGGCGTTGCTCGAACGGTTGGTGGGCTTTGCCACGGTCAGCCGCGATTCGAACCTGGCCTTGATCGAGTTTGTGCGCGACTACTTGCAAGGGCTGGGCGTGGATAGCTTGCTGATCTACAACGGCGAGGGAACCAAGGCCAACTTGCTGGCGAGCATTGGCCCGTCGGTGCCCGGTGGCGTGGTGTTGTCCGGGCACACCGATGTGGTGCCGGTGGACGGGCAGGCCTGGACGGTCGATCCGTTCCGACTGACCGAGATAGACGGCAAATGGTTCGGGCGCGGTACGGCGGACATGAAGGGATATCTGGCTTCGGTGCTGGCGGCGGTGCCGATGTTCCTGTCCAGCCCGCTGAGCCGGCCGGTGCACCTGGTGTTTTCCTATGACGAAGAGATCGGTTGCCTGGGCGTGCGCAGCCTGTTGGAGATGTTGCCACAACGCATCCCTCAACCGGCCTTGTGCCTGATCGGCGAACCCACCCAACTCCAACCGGTGTTGGGGCACAAAGGCAAGTTGGCGATGCGTTGCCATGTTCGAGGCGCGGCCTGCCATTCGGCCTATGCCCCTTACGGGGTCAACGCCATCGAGCAGGCCGCGCGCCTGATGGGGCGGCTGGGCGAGATCGGTGCAGAACTGGCCGAGCCGTCACGGCACGACCCACGCTTCGACCCGGCGTTTTCCACGGTGCAGGTCGGGGTGATCCAGGGCGGTACGGCATTGAACATTGTCCCGGCCGATTGCCGTTTCGACTTCGAAGTGCGCGCCTTGCCGGATTTCGATCCGCACGTGGTGGTCGAGCAGTTGCAAGGTTATGCGCAACAGACCCTGCTGCCGGCGATGCAGGCGGTAGCGGGGGATACGGCGATCCGTTTCGAGCCGCTGTCGGCCTACCCGGGCCTGGCCACTTCGCCTGAAAGCGCGGCCGCCCAACTGGTTGCGCGACTGTGCGGCAGCGACGCTTTCAGCACCGTCGCCTTTGGCACCGAAGGCGGCCTGTTTCACCAGGCCGGCGTGCCGACGGTGGTCTGTGGCCCCGGCAGCATGGACCAAGGGCACAAGCCCGACGAGTACGTGAGCGTTGAACAAATGGCTGCCTGCGATCGCTTGATGGATCGGTTGGCGAGCCATCTCTGCAACCCCAACGACATCTGACCGAAGGACATCGCGGTGAACGATTTCAATGACTGGAAAAACCGGGCTGCACACCTGCGCCTGCGTGACAGCGCCCTGATTGATGGCGAGCCGTGCGAGGCACTCGACGGCGCGCGCTTGGAGGTCATCAACCCTGCCAATGGCCAGCGGTTGGCGAATGTGGTGGCCTGTGGTGAACGGGACGTTGACCTTGCCGTAGTGAGCGCGCGAAAGGCTTTCGAGCATGGCCCTTGGGCGCGCATGGCCCCGACCGAGCGCAAAGCCGTGCTGTTGCGTCTGTCGCAATTGATGCTGGCCCATCGCGAGGAGCTGGCGCTGCTGGATTCCTTGAGCATGGGCAAGCCGGTCATGGATGCCTGGAACATCGACGTGCCTGGCGCCGCCCATGTGTTTGCCTGGTATGGCGAAAGCCTCGACAAACTCTACGACCAGGTGGCCCCTTCGGCGTCCAACATCCTGGCCACTATTACTCGTGTACCGCTGGGCGTGATCGCGGCGGTAGTGCCCTGGAATTTTCCATTGGACATGGCCGCCTGGAAGCTCGCACCGGCCTTGGCGGCGGGCAACAGCGTGGTGCTCAAGCCCGCCGAGCAATCGCCTTTCTCAGCCTTGCGCCTGGCCGAACTGGCCCTGGAAGCGGGCGTGCCACCGGGCGTGCTCAACGTCGTACCGGGTCTGGGCGAACAAGCGGGGCGGGCGCTGGGCTTGCACCCGGACATTGATTCGCTGGTGTTCACCGGCTCCACCGAAGTCGGCAAGTACTTCATGCAGTACTCGGCCCAGTCGAACCTCAAGCAGGTCTGGCTGGAGTGCGGTGGCAAAAGCCCGAACCTGGTGTTTGCCGACTGCCAGGACCTGGACCTGGCGGCGCAAAAAGCGGCCTTCGGGATTTTCTTCAACCAGGGCGAAGTCTGCTCGGCGAACTCGCGGCTGCTGGTGCAGCGTTCGATCCACGATGAGTTCGTCGAGCGCCTGATCGATCAGGCCCGTCTGTGGCAGCCGGGTAACCCGCTGGACCCAGCGAGTCGTGCCGGGGCGATTGTCGATACGCGCCAGACCGCGCGAATCATGCAGTACATCCAGCAGGCCCAGGCCGAAGGCGCGAGCCTGGTCTGTGGGGGGCGCCAGTTGAGCTTGGAAGGTTCGAGCAACTTCATTGAACCGACGATTTTTACCCACGTGCACCCGGCCATGCAGTTGGCCCGGGAAGAGGTGTTCGGGCCGGTATTGGCAATCAGTGTGTTCGATGACGAAGAACAGGCCATCGCCATGGCCAATGAGCACATCTATGGCTTGGCGGCGTCCGTGTGGACCGACGACCTGAACCGCGCCCATCGCGTGGCGCGGCGCCTGAACGCCGGCACGGTGTCGGTGAATACCGTGGATGCGTTGGACGTCACGGTGCCCTTCGGTGGTGGCAAGCAGTCGGGCTTCGGTCGCGACCTGTCGCTGCATGCGTTCGACAAATACACGCAACTCAAGACCACCTGGATCCAGCTGCGTAGCTGACGACCCAAGCACAGGTTTCACCCGCAATCGATTTGTTCTCCCTAAAACAAGAAAACGGAGCAACCGATGGACAGTTCCTCAAGCGTGCCGCTACAAACCGTTACCACATCCCTGGCAGGCCCGCGCCGCCGCCTGGGCCTGAGCGCCCTGTTGGCGGTGGCCGTGGGCCTGGTGGTTTCCCAGGGCGTCATGGTGCTGATGCTGCAAGGCGCCGGGATGGCCGGCATGGGCTTTGTCATTCCGTTGATCCTGGCCTGGCTGCTGGCCCTGAGTTACGCCTGTTCGTTCTCGGAACTGGCGCTGATGATTCCTCGGGCCGGTAGCCTGAGCAGCTACACCGAAGTCGCAATCGGCCAGTTCCCGGCCATCCTGGCGACCTTCTCCGGCTATGTGGTGGTGGCGATGTTCGCCCTGTCGGCGGAGTTGCTGCTGATGGAATTCATCATCGACAAGGTCTATCCGCATTCGATGCCACCCCTGAGCGTAGCCCTTGGCGTGCTGTGCCTGTTCACCGTGCTCAACCTGTTCAATATCGATATTTTCTCGCGCTTGCAGACCGTGTTGGCGCTGGTGATGACGGTGATGCTGGTGGTCATGGGGCTGGGGGCGCTGGCAAGCGAAGGCGCCAGCAACGTGTCGACGCTGGTGACGGCTTCTGGTTGGAATCCCATGGGACTCGGCGTGATTGCCCTGGCGGCGATGGCGGTATGGGGCTTCGTCGGGGCCGAGTTCGTCTGTCCGTTGGTGGAGGAGACCCGACGTCCAGAGCGCAACATCCCGGCCTCGATGATGATCGGCCTCACCGTGATCTTTGTGGTCATCTGCCTGTATTGCCTTGGGGCTCTGCTCACCGTGCCGCAAGCGGAGTTGGCCAGTAATGGCCTGCCTCATTATCTGTTCGCCACCACGGTGTTCGGTGAGGCCGGGCAGGTATTCCTGGTGACCGCCGCGATCACCGCTACGTGCAGCACGCTCAACAGTTCCCTCGCCGCCATCCCGCGCATGCTGCTGGGCATGGCCCGCAGTGGGCAGGCGTTTGGGGTCTTCAAGCGGCAGGGCAAGCGCAGCGGCGCACCGTGGGTCGCGGTGCTGTTTGTCGCGGCGGTGACCGGTTTGCCGTTGTTGCTGATGCACGACAGCCCTGACGCCATCAACCTTCTGCTACTGGCTGCGGCCCTGGCCTGGCTGCTGGCCTACATCATTACCCACATCAACGTGATTGCCCTGCGTCGGCGCTACCCCCAAGTGCACCGGCCGTTCCGGACGCCGTTCTACCCGTTGCCCCAGCTGTTTGGCATCGCCGGCATGCTCTTTGCCATTTGGCATGTTTCCCCCAGCCCCGAAATGACCGTTCCGATCTTTGCCAGCGCCGGTGCGGTGCTGGGCATCGTTTCGCTGATCGCGGTGGTGTGGGTCAAGTGCGTGATGGGCAAACCCCTGTTCAAGCCCGAGCCACTGGCGTCTGCCCTGGACACCGAAGCCTTCAAGACCAATAAGCAAGGAGAACTCTGATGAACGCGCCACTGAATCCAAACCGCACGACCCGCGAATACCAGGCGCTGGACGCGGCGCACCACATCCATGCGTTCCTCGACCAGAAAGCGCTCAATGCCGAAGGACCACGGGTCATCGTTCGGGGTGAAGGCCTGGCGCTGTGGGACAACGACGGCAAGCGTTACCTGGACGGCATGTCGGGCCTGTGGTGCACCAACCTGGGCTACGGTCGCCAGGACCTGGCGGCGGCTGCCAGCCGTCAATTGGAGCAGTTGCCTTACTACAACATGTTCTTCCACACCACCCACCCCGCCGTGGTGGAATTGTCGGAACTGCTGTTCAGCCTTTTACCGGGTCACTACAGCCACGCCATCTATACCAACTCCGGCTCCGAGGCGAACGAGGTGCTGATTCGCACCGTGCGTCGCTACTGGCAGATCCTCGGCAAGCCCCAGAAAAAAGTCATGATCGGTCGCTGGAACGGCTACCACGGCTCGACCCTGGGCGCTTCGGCCTTGGGCGGCATGAAGTTCATGCACGAGATGGGCGGCGTGATTCCGGATGTGGCGCACATCGATGAGCCGTACTGGTTCGCCCATGAAGGTGACCTGACGCCTGCCGAGTTCGGCCTGCGTGCCGCTCGACAACTGGAGGAAAAGATTCTCGAACTGGGCGCCGACAACGTCGCGGCGTTCGTCGCCGAACCGTTCCAGGGTGCCGGCGGCATGATCTTTCCGCCTGAAAGCTACTGGCCGGAAATCCAGCGCATCTGCCGCCAGTACGACGTGCTGTTGTGCGCCGATGAAGTGATCGGCGGCTTCGGCCGCACCGGAGAATGGTTCGCCCATGAGTATTTCGGTTTCGAACCCGACACGTTGTCCATCGCCAAGGGCCTGACCAGCGGCTACATCCCCATGGGCGGGCTGATCCTGTCCAAGCGCATGGCCGAGGTGCTGGTGGAACAGGGTGGTGTATTCGCCCATGGCTTGACGTATTCCGGACACCCGGTGGCTGCGGCGGTGGCGATTGCCAACCTCAAGGCGTTGCGCGACGAGGGCATCGTCACGCGGGTCAAGGAGGACACCGGGCCGTACTTGCAGCGCTGCTTGCGCGAAGCGTTCGGCGGCCATCCGCTGATTGGCGAGATCCAGGGCGCCGGCATGGTGGCGGCCCTGCAACTGGCCGAAGACAAGGACAGTCGCAAGCGCTTCGCCAATGAGAACGACATGGCCTGGCAGTGCCGCACCTTTGGTTTCGAGGAAGGCCTGATCATTCGCTCCACCCTGGGCCGGATGATCATGGCCCCGGCGCTGGTCGCCAGCCATGCCGACATCAACGAACTGGTCGACAAGACCCGTATAGCTGTAGATCGCACCGCCCGCGCTTACGGTCGCCTCTGAGTCCCGTCGCCGGCTCGTGCGGGCGAGCCGGCATTTTCGAGGAACCGCTCCATGTCCAGATCCTTGCGTTGCAATATTGCGTGTGCATTGGCGTTGTTGAGTTCCAGCGTCATGGCCGCGCCCCAGAGCTTGACCGTGATTTCCTTTGGCGGTGCCACCAAGCAGGCCCAGGACAAGGCCTACTTCCAACCCTTCAACGCCAGCGGTGCAGGAAGCATCGTGGCCGGCGAATACAACGGTGAGCTGTCGAAGATCAAGGCCATGGTCGCGGCCGGTCACACCAGTTGGGACGTGGTCGAAGTGGAAAGCCCGGAGCTGTTGCGGGGCTGTGAGGAAGGCTTGTTCGAAAAGCTCGACCTGACAGGCCTTGGCGACCCGGCGAACTATGTGCCGGGTGCGCTCAATGAGTGTGGTGTCGCCACCTACGTGTGGTCGATGGTCCTGGCCTATGACCAGACCAAGCTCGCCAAGGCACCCAGGTCCTGGGCGGATTTCTGGAACGTCGCCGAGTACCCGGGCAAGCGCGGCCTGCGCAAGGGGGCCAAATACACCCTGGAGATCGCCTTGCTGGCCGATGGGGTCAAGGCCCAGGATTTGTACAAGGTGTTGAACACGCCCCAAGGCGTATCCCGGGCCTTCGCCAAACTGGACCAGATCAAGCCGAACATCCAATGGTGGGAGGCCGGCGCGCAACCGGCGCAATGGCTGGTGGCGGGGGACGTGGCGATGAGTGCGGCCTACAACGGGCGTATCGCCTCGGCGCAGAAGGAAGGCATGAAGTTGAGCATTGTCTGGCCCCAGAGCCTGTACGACCCGGAGTACTGGGCCGTGGTCAAGGGCACGCCGAACAAGGCCCTGGCCGAGCAGTTCATTGCTTTCGCCAGCCAGCCGCAGACCCAGAAGGTGTTTTCGGAAAACATCCCTTATGGGCCGGTGCACCGCAAGACGCTGGCGTTGTTGCCGACGGCGGTACAGGAACAGTTGCCCACCGCCGAGGCCAACCTGGCTGAAGCCCAAGCCGTGGACGCGGAGTTCTGGGTCGACCATGGCGAGGAACTGGAACAACGGTTCAACGCCTGGGCGGCTCGCTAGACAGCGAATCGCACTTGTGACGAAGACCGCCTTTTGTATGGCTGGAGAGTGGGTGGGGCATTCAAACCCCATTCACTTGCAAAGACCGAACCTGTGGCGATCATCGGTTTTTTGTGGCGAGGGAGCTTGCTCCCGCTGGGCTGCGCAGCAGCCCCAACGCGTTCACCGCGGTGTGCCAGGTTGATTGGGTCAGCTTGTTTTGGGGGTGCTTCGCACCCCTGCGGGAGCAAGCTCCCTCGCCACAGGGGGGGCGTGTTTGACTGGGTGTCAGGCCAGCCATTGCTTGAACTGTTCTTTGCAGTAATCCACGAACAACTGGGCCGGTTTGGTCAGGTGGGCGCGCTTGAGCCAGCCGGCCACCAGCGCCGAACCGGTCACGTCCTCGGCGATGTCGACGCACACCAGGTGCTGCCCGTCGTAGGTGCAGGTGGAGTGCGGGCGGGTCACCAGTACGGCGAAGCCGAAGGACTGGCCGACCATGCCTCGGACCATCTCGATGGACGGCGAGCTGAACACAATGTTGGGCGTCAGGCCCAGCTCTTCGAAGATGCTCACGAAGTAGGTGCGACTGGGCTGCACGTCCAGCAGGATCATCGGTTCGAGGGCCAGGTCACGCAGCGACACCTGGGCCTGATCGGCGAAGCGATGGCCCGCCGGCAACAGCGCATAGGGGCGTTGCGGTGCCGTCAGCGCTTCGGTCTCGATGGTGCTGTCGAGGTCGTGTTCATAGAAAATCGCCAGGTCGAAACGCCCCCCCGTCAGGCCCTGTACCAGCTCTTGTTGTTCGCCATCCTGTACGCGAATTTCCACCCCGGGAAAGCGCTCCCGGAAACCGGCGATCAGCCGCGGCAGGTAGAGCGGGGCGACGGTTTCGAAGCAGCCGATGTCGATCTGCCCGCTGACCACGTCGTTGTCGGCCAGCGCGTTCTGCTCGAACTCCCGGGCCATGCGCAACAGCTCCTGGGCCTTGCGGTAGAAACGCGCGCCACCGGGCGTCAACGATACGCCCTGGGCGTGATGACGAATGAGCAGTTGCACGCCGAAACTGTCTTCCAAGCCCTTGATGGCGGTGGCGATCGACGGTTGGGCGATGTACAGCTTGCGGGACGCTTCAGCGACGCTGCCACATTCGACGGTGGTGACGAAGTACTTCAGCTGACGCAAGGAATAGGACGCCACGGCACACCTCGATCCGGATGATTTCTGCCTACCTTACCTTGTGCGCAAGGCGTAAGGGGCGGGCATTGCTACGGATTTTGCTGGGCAGTGACGATATTCAACCTGGCTTGGGGACGCGCGCCTAAAAAAAAACGCCTGCCCAAGTATCGTTGGCAGGCGTCCGGGAAAGACCGGCGCAGAAAGGAGGGACTGGCCGGGGTCGGATATGGGGCTCAGGCCACCGGAATCGATGGATCGGCCGCGGCCAGGGCGGTAGCGCGATCAGCCGCCGGCGGATAGATCCACACGGTGTTGATCTGGGTCTTGAGCTCCTTGGCTTCTTGCCCGACCAATTTGAGTTGGCGATCCCAGCCTTCGGTATACACCGCGCCCCAGGCACCGAGGTCCAGGCAGGTCACGTACTTGGGTTGGCTGTAGGCCATCGGCGCGACGCCCAGCAAGTCGGCCGCGACGTTGTTGCCGGCATAGCGGCCCAGGGCGATGGCGTGCTGGCAGGACATCGCCGCGTAGTTGCCCAGGGTGTCGGTGGCGGCGTAGGCCACGTCACCGCTGGCGAATATGTCGTTCTGGCCCAGGACTTTCAGGTTGGCATCGACATGCAGGCGACCCTGGCGATCGCGGGTGCCGGGTACCTGTTGGGTCAACGGACTGGCGTGGAACCCCACGGTCCAGATCACGGTATGGGACTCGATACGCTGGCCGCTCGACAGGGTAACGCCACCGGCATCCACCGACTCGACCGAGGCGTTGAGGACCCATTCGATACCCAGGTGCTCGGACGCTTCGACAATGGACGGACGAATACCGTCGCCCAACGCTGCGCCGATCTGCGGCCCGCGATCCACCACGACGACGCGGATGTTCGCGTCCTCGCCGAGGATAGCGCGCAGGCGTGCAGGCATTTCGGTGGCGGTTTCGATCCCGGTAAAGCCGCCGCCAGCCACCACTACGGTGTTGCGAGCCGGGCTGTCCGGCAGATTTTTCAGGGATTTGAGGTGGGCCTCGAGACGGGCGGCCTGTTCGATTTCATCAACGTCGAAGGCGTGCTCGATCATGCCTTCGAGGTCAGGGCGAACCAGTTGGCTGCCCGCTGCGAGCACCAGGCGGTCGTAGCCCAGGGTGCCCTGGGTGCCGAATACATCCACGTAGCCAACCCGCTTATTGTCGACATCGATACTGCTCGCCGAGCCTTGGACGAATTTCACGCCCACCGCGTCGAACAGGTCACCCAGCGGTGCGGCCATGGTATGGACGTCTGGCTCGTAGAAGCGAGGTCGGATGCGCAGTTCAGCCTGGGGGGCCAGGACGCTGATCTGCACGTCATTGCGATCGTGTTGGTCCAGCAGCCGGGCGGCGCTCAATGCGCTCCAGACCCCGCCGAAACCTGCGCCAACAACCAGAATATGTTGTTTCATGATGAGCTCCCGAAGACAAAATCGATACGTTGATTTGTTAACTGTTTCAGCGTGACCGTGTCGCGAAGTACTCCAAAAACGCCTGGCTTCAATGAATTGATATCGAGCACATTCAGTTTCGGTTCGCTGTGGGAAAGCTTATTGACCGGGACCGTGATTGACACTTCTACATAAGGTCATCAGGCCTATGCCTGGGTAGGGGAGATCTATACGAAGGTATGAGGGGGGCGAGGTGGCCAAGCAGACCGAGCCAATACCGATTCGATGCAGGCGATCAACTCGGCGCAGTCGAAGGGTTTCGGGAAAAATGCGACTGGCTTGGGGGCAGCAACGCTGACACGAGGGGGGACGCCGGGATATCCAGTGATGAAGATGATCGGGATAAGAATGCCCAGGGTCGCCAATCGATCGTACATTTGAATACCGGTCATGCCGGGCATTTGAATATCCGATATCAGGCACGCCGTGTTTTCAAGTTCACCAAAAGATAGAAAATCCAAGGCGCTGGCGTATGTTTTAACTTGGTAACCATGGGAGCGTAACAAGCCATCCAATGCAATTCGAACTGACTCATCGTCATCAATGATTGAAATAATTGCCGTGTTGGACATGTCGATACCTGGAGGTGATATCAGGTAGCCATAAAGGCGCCCGTGTCACTGCAAGATACGCCGTCCGATGGTTCCGCCAAGTATACGTGGGTATGAACTTTCTAATGCTTGCCGCGCAGTTCCAACACCTGGGCCATGCGCACCAGATCGGCGAACGAGCGCGCGCACATCTTGCGCATGGCCTGGCCGCGGTGAATTTTTACGGTGATTTCACTCAAGCCCAGTTCCCCGGCGATCTGCTTGTTCATCAGGCCCGACACCGCCAGCGCCATGACCTGCTGTTCCCGAGGCGTCAAGGTGGCGTGGCGGTCAAACACTTGCTGATGGCCGCGTTCGGACTCGCGCCGCTGGCGGTCCTGGTGATGGGCGGCGGTCACGGCGTCGATCAGGTCTTGTTCGCGGAACGGCTTGGCGAGGAAGTCCACGGCACCGGCTTTCATAGCCCGCACGGTCATGGCGATGTCACCGTGTCCGGTCATGAACACGATCGGCAATTGAACATTGGCGGTGGCCAGCTGCCGTTGGCAATCCAGGCCGCTGGTACCTTGCAGTCGGACATCCAGCACCAGGCAACTGGGCACGTCGGGCCTGGGATGGTCCATGAACTGCGCGACCGAACCAAATAGATGGACCTGCAAGCCGATGGAGCGCAGCAGGCTCCCAAGGGATTGGCACAGCGGTGCGTCGTCGTCAACGATATAGACGATGGGGTCGTTGTCGATGACCGGGCTCGTTATGGCGTTCATTGGCTGCTTCCCGACAGAGCGGTGCAAGTGAGCCGCGGCAGCGCGAAACTGAACGAGGTGCCTTGGTCGGCCTCGCTGGTCGCCCAGATCCTGCCGTCATGGAAGTCGATGATGGAGCGGCAGATGGAGAGGCCCATGCCCAGGCCGTTTTCCTTGGTGGTGAAAAACGCATTGAACAATGACGGCAAGACCTCGGGCGCAATGCCGGTTCCATGGTCGGTCACCTCCAGCAGCACTTCGTCATTTTCCGTCCAGGTGCGGATGTGCAGCGTTCGTTCGTGTGCCTTGACCCCGTCCATGGCGTGGCAGGCATTGATGATCAGGTTGATGATCACTTGCTGCAGTTGTACCCGGTCCGCGCTGATCCGGCCATCGATCGCTGCCAGGTCCACCTTCGTCCGGACTTTATGATGCGCCAGTTGCTGCTGAACCAGGTTCAGGGTCTCACGAACGATGTCGTCCAGCCTCTCGGGCTGGCGCAACGGATCGCACTTGCGCGACAGCGCCCTGATGCCGCTGATGACGTCGCTGGCGCGACAGCCGTTGGCGACGATCCGATCGAGACAATCCAAGGCTTCTCCAAGGTCCGGCTCGGGGCGTTCGAGCCACCGGCGGCATGCCTCGCCGCTGCTGGTGATGGCCGTCAGCGGCTGGTTGACCTCGTGGGCAATGGAGGCGGCCATTTCCCCCAGGAAAGTCAAGCGAGTGACGTGGGCCAGTTGGCTCTGGGCGCGGAACAGCGCTTCTTCGGCCTGCTTGCTGGCGGTGATGTCCATGAGTGCACCGAGGTACTGGCAACGGCCATGCTGGACCAGCAGGGGACTGGCGATCATGTGGATGTGCTTGATGCGTCCATCCGGCATCAGCAGGCGTAGCTTGACCTCAATCTGTGGTTCGCCAGCGGCGGCCTGTTGGAAAACCCCGCGAGCCAACTCCAGGTCTTCAGGGTGGGTGCGCTCGAGCATCATCGACACTGTCGGTGTCCTGCCAGGCGGGTACTCGAAGATCCGTGCCGACTCTAGCGACCAGGACAGCGCTTGCCGATCACCGCGAAAGCCCACGCTGCCGGTCTGGCTCAGGCGCTGGGCGCCGATCAGGTAGGCCTCGTTGTGCCGTAGATTGTCGCAAGCCCGCTTGCTGCGCAGGGCCAGGAAGGCGATGGCCGACAATGCAGTCAGGCAGCGGAAGAAGCCGGTGGTCGATTCCCAGCGGTGATAGCCGCCGTTGTACAAGAACATCGCGGTGAGCAGGCCCATGCACATCAGCGCGACGGTGATTACCAGGTTGATGGAAAACAGGTTGGCTGCCATTAACAACAAGGTGATGTACAGCAGGGTCGGGGCCAGGTCGGAATGGGTTTCGGAATTGATGATGAAAATCCCGCAGGCCACCACCAGGCCCACCGCCCAGCCCAGGGCATTGACCAGCGGGTGGGAACTGATGCCCATCGACGGCCGAGTCCCGCCCTGGCTTGGCGTGTATCGCAGGCTGTCGTAGACATGCTTGAGCATCGCGGAGGGTAGGGGCACGCTGGCAGACCTTCTGTTATTACATGGTCTCGCTCTGGGATGTCGGGGGCAGAGCATCGGTTCGTATCTTACGAAGCGCCGCTTTGCTTGAGGTAGGACATAAAACCCTGAAATTCCGCCAGATCGTGACAAAGAGGGGGCCGCTGCGCGGCCCAGCGGGAGCAAGCTCCCTCGCCACAAAGGCGGTGTTCGCCGCAGGTTGGTGGCCGCAAATAATGGGATTTGAACAACTACGCCATCGCTCGAAAAAAACACAAAACCTGTGGCGAGGGAGCTTGCTCCCGCTGGGGTGCGAAGCACCCCCAATCCAAGCGGACTGGTTCAACCTGGCACACCGCGTTGACAGTGTTGGGGCTGCTGCGCAGCCCAGCGGGAGCAAGCTCCCTCGCCACAAAGGCAGGGTTTGTCCGGGCCTGGGTGTATACCGAAGTATCGATGGCATGGCCCAAAGGGTGAGGCGAGTGTCCCCACGTACAACAGACCGGGTGCGCCGCAGGGATTACGCTTTCAATACCTCGTCGCCGCAGGCCTTGATGGAGGACGCCGGCGAGGAACGTGTCCACTCCTGACTCAATGGCCTGGTGCCTGGGGCGACGACTATGATGAACAGAAATGACCTGCGTCGTGCTGACATCAATCTGCTGGTGGTCTTCGAAACCATGATGCACGAGCGAAACGTGACCCGCGTCAGCGAAAAGCTGTTTCTCGGCCAGCCAACAATCAGCAGCGCCCTGGCGCGGCTGCGGTTGATGTTCGATGACCCCTTGTTCATCCGTTCCGGACGGTTGATGGAGCCGACCTCCCGGGCGCGGGAAATCTTTTCCAATCTGTCACCGGCCCTGGACGGCATCGCCGCCGCCTTGAGCCGCTGCCAGGCATTCGAGCCGGCCACCAGCGAGGCGACTTTCCATGTCGGCCTTTGCGACGACGTCGAGTACGCGCTGCTGCCGGAGCTGTTGCGCCGCCTGCGGGTCGAGGCACCTGGCACCACCTTGGTGGTGCGTCGGGCCGATCAATGGCAGGTATCCCAACTGTTGGCCAGCGGCGAGATTTCCTTGGGCATCAGCCCGACCCTGGAACTGCCGGCCAATGCCCGGCGCAAGACACTGCGGCCAATTCGGCCGATGCTGTTGCGCGCCGACTCGCAGCCCGGCGAACTGACCTTGGACGAATTCTGCCGTCGACCCCATGCCGTCGTGTCGTCCATGGGCAATGTCATCGATGATTCGGACCGCGCGTTATGCCTGATGGGGCGCCAGCGCCGGGTGGTCTTGACCGTGCCGCAGTTCAGCGCCTTGCCCATGCTGTTGGCCGAGAGCGATATGATCGCCATCGTGCCGGATTACGTTGCCCAGGCCATGGCTGTGACGACCGGCATGCGCGCGCAAGCGGCCCCGATCTGCTTGCCCCAGCACGCGCTTTCCATGGTCTGGCGCGGCGCCTCGCACAATGACCCGGGGGAGCGTTGGTTGCGTTCCCGTTGCAGCGCGCTCCTCGCCGAGCAGGACGATTCGCAGGAGGGCTCCAGACGAGTGGCCTGACAGGACGCCGCCGCAGGGCTCGCGCTCAGCGGGAAAACCGGTTGCGATACTCCCGGGGCGAAATCGACAGATGGCGCTGGAACGTGTGGCGCATTCGTTCCTCGTCCCCGAAGCCGCAGGCGCGGGCAATCTGGTCGATGTTTCGCTGGGAGTCTTCGAGCATTCGACGCGCGGCTTCAAGGCGGAACATTTCCACGGCTTTGGCCGGGGTTCGTCCGGTATGGCGTTTGTAGACTCGGGCAAAATTGCGTGGGCTCATCCTGGCTTGGCGGGCCAACCGCTCGACGGTAAGGTCATTGTCGTCCAGGTGTTCGGTCATCCAGGCGTGCAACTCGTCAAACCCGGCACTGTCCTCGGTCTGGGATTGCAGCAACTGGCTGAACTGCGCCTGCCCGCCGGGGCGCTTGAGAAACACCACCAACTCACGGGCTACCTGCAAGGCCACGTCGCGACCGCAGTCGGCTTCGACCAACGCCAGGGCCATGTCGATGCCGGCGCTGACCCCGGCCGAGGTCCACACGTTGCCCTGCTGGATGAAGATCGCATCGAGGTCCACTTCA
Organism: Pseudomonas sp. Z1-12; assembly: GCF_051132015.1. Classification (NCBI taxonomy): domain Bacteria; kingdom Pseudomonadati; phylum Pseudomonadota; class Gammaproteobacteria; order Pseudomonadales; family Pseudomonadaceae; genus Pseudomonas; species Pseudomonas sp. Z1-12. The sequence continues at coordinate 3,443,039 of NZ_CP071647.1, read as the reverse complement.
ATCGACGGGAACCCACTCTTGAGCATCTCGCACATGGCCCAATGGGTGGCGGCCCGGCGTCCGTCCAGCAACCCGGCCTGGGCCATGAGGAAGGTGCCGCTGCACACCGATGCGGTGCGCCTGGCCTGGGCCGAAGCATCGTGCAGCCATTGCACCAGGTCGACACAGTCGATCATCGCCTGCCGTATGTCCGGTGCACCGGGGACGATCAGGGTGTCGATGAGCGTCCCATCGAGTTCATGCAGGGCACGGGTGTCCACGACCAGGCCCTCGGCGCTTTGCATCAACCCGCCTGCCAGGCTGGCGGTGTGCATGGCGTAGCCGGGCAGGCCGCGTTCGGTCATGGCTTTGGTGGCGGCCCAGAACACGGTCTGGGCGCCGGTCAGGTCCAGCAGGCCCATCTGCGGGTAGGCGAGGAATACCAAAGTGCGCGGTTGGCAAATGGACTCGGCGGCGATGCCGATATCCAGGGTCATTTCGTTCATGATCGCTTCGCGCCGGGTGTTCGTCAGGGAGGTCTGCAAAGGTTATCAAGGGATCGCGCTCGTGAGTGCGAATTCATGGGGCCGCATGTCGAACATTTAGGTGCTATTGATATGCTATTCCGGTATTTAAATTAATATTCTTATAGCTTTAAAGTCGTGATCTTCAGTCTTGTCTATTTACTGTGAGGTTCACCAGACCATGGCTTTCAAGCGTTCTGCGCTCACCTTGTTGGTTTCCCTGGCGGCGACGGCGCTGCTCAACCCCTTGGCCCACGCCGAAGGCAAGATCAGCATCGCCCAGCAATTCGGTATCGGCTACCTGATCCTCGATGTGGTCCGCGACCAACAGCTCATCGAGAAGCACGGCAAGGCCCAGGGCCTGGATATCAAAGTGGACTGGAACAGCATTTCCGGCGCGACGGCGATGAACGAAGCCTTGCTGACCGGCGCCCTGGATGTGGTGTCGGCGGGCGTTCCGCCGATGCTGACGATCTGGGATCGGACCCGCGGCAAGCAGAACGTCAAGGCCATCGCCTCGTTGGGGTCGATGCCCAACTACTTGCTGACCAACAACCCGAACGTGAAAAGCCTCAAGGACTTCACCGACAAGGACCGGATCGCTGTCCCGGCGGCAGGTGTGGGGTTCCAGTCGCGCACGTTGCAGATCGAAACCGCCAAGGTATTCGGGAACGATCACTTCAAGAAGTTCGATGATATCTCGGTCAGCCTCCCGCACCCCGATGCAACGGCGGCGCTGATCGCCGGCCAGTCGGAAATCAATTCGCACTTCTCCAGCCCACCGTTCCAGTACCAGGCACTGCAAAGCCCCAACGTGCACAAGGTGCTCAGCTCCTATGATGTGCTGGGCGGGCCGGCGACGTTCAACGTGCTCTATACCACGGAAAAATTCCACGACGAAAACCCCAAGACCTACAAGGCGTTCTACGACGCCCTGGTGGAGGCGCAACGCATCATCAAGGCCGACAAGCCGGCCGCGGCCCAGACCTACATCCGCGTAGAACAATCTAAGTTGCCGCTGGCGCTGGTGGAAAAAATCGTCACCGACCCCGAAATCGACTTTACCGTCGTTCCGCAACGCACCTACATCTATGCCGAGAAACTGCATGAACTGGGCGTGCTGAAGAACAAGGCCGACAGCTGGAAGGACTATTTCTTCGAAGAGGCCCATGCCGACGCCGGCAGCTGAACCCGGGCCGCTTATCCGTTTTCGGCACAATTGCATCACCGGCCCGCGGGGCGGAATGGAACTTGCCTGAGCTTTGACCCGTATGCCCTGGAATCATCAAAGGTCGGGTCAATGAACAATGACAACATGGTGCAGCCCGTGGTCTCGTCGGATGGGTTGCCGATGCTGCCGATCAATCGGTTTCGCACCACAGACATCGACGAGCACGCCCGGAACATGGGCGGTTGGCAGGTTTGCTATGACCAGTTGACCCCTGGGCGCTTCGACGGTGAATTGATCGAGTTCCGCTCGGAGTGGATGCAGCTGGTGCGCGACCGCTCTAATCAGGCCCTGACCAAGCGAGGCATGGCCTGGGAGGGTTCCATCACTTTCAGCGTGCCGCTGAGTGCGGACGGGCCGGTCTTTTGCTCCGGGCACCCGATTGTCGAGTCGAGCCTGTTGGTTGCCCGTGGCCATAACCTGCCTGAACTACGCACGCCTCAACATCTGGACCTGCTCGGTGTCGCCGTCGACGAGCAGGCGTTGGAGCATGTGCTGGAGCGCCAAGGCAGTCGCTTTCGAATTACCGATCTTCCCAAGTGTTACCGTCTCGGCGACTCGACGCTGCCCGCCGAGCTTGCGGCGTTGTTCGATGAGCTTGAAGGGGGCGAGCAGGGGCGTGACTCATTGCTCGGCTACGAGTCGATTCGCCGTGGCCTGCGCGACACGGTGATGTTGCACCTATTGGAGCTGGTGGCGCCGGACGAGGCGCCGCCGCTCAACCCCACGGCGCGCAAACGCATGGTCGACCGCGCCCGGGAATACGCCTTGGCCCATGTCGATGAGCCGCTGTCGATCCTCGACCTGTGCAACCACATTGGTGCCAGCCGACGCAAACTGCAGTATTGCTTCCAGGAGACCCTGGGTATCAACCCCGTGGCCTATCTGCGGGCGTTGCGCCTCAATGCCGTGCGCCGTGAGCTGCGCAGCGGCGGCCATGCCCAAGGTGTGCAGGAGGTGGCGGCACGCTGGGGGTTCTGGCACTTGAGCCGGTTTTCCAGCGATTACCGGGTGCTGTTCGGCGAGACACCTTCGCAAACCCTGCGCCGTACCCAACTGTGCTGAAAACGGATAACGGCTGATCTGGCCGGCTCCCTAGGATGGCCCCAACACCACAGGGTTGGAGGGGCATTCGATGAATCAAAATAAAAAAGCAAACGCCTGGCGCTGTATTGGGTTGAGCTTGGGGCTGATTGGTGCGTGTGGCGCTGCCCATGGTACCGAAAACGGTGCGCCGACCACGGCGTTCGGGGTCTACGACTTCGGCGCGGGGATGATGCCGCCGGCCACGCCCTTTGGCACCGTCGGCCTGCGCACCGCGTTCTACTCGGCCAACGTGCAGAAGGATCGTCACGGTAAGTCCGTGGACAACAATTTGTCCCTGGATATCTTGTCCATCGGCGTCGCCTACATGCACATGACCGATTACACCGTGCTGGGCGCCAAGTATGGCTTCGGCGCCGTCGTGCCGTTCTTCCAGATGGACGCCTCGGTACGGGTGCAGACACCCATCGGCCCGCTGGACCTGGAAGCCGATCCGTTCCGCATGGCCGATATACAGGTGCTGCCGGTGATCCTGCAGTGGACCTTGTCGCCGAACCTGTTCGTCAACGCCCAGTTCCAGATCCAGGCCCCCACGGGCGACTACGACAAGGATCGCTTGATCTCACCGGGTCTCAACCACTGGACCTTCTCACCGATCCTCAATGCCACGTACATCTCCGACAGCGGTTTCGAGGTGTCTTCGAGCTTCGAAGCCGACATCAATACGCGCAACCACGCCACCGACTACAAGAATGGCGTCGAGTACCGTCACGAATTCGCCGTGGGCCAACACGTCGGCCCATGGACCGTCGGCGTGGGCGGTTTTTACTACCGGCAATTCACCGACGACGATGCGCCGGGCCTGGAAGCGGGCAATCGCGCCCGGGTGTTGGCGGTCGGGCCGGCGGTGAGCTACTTCAAGCCCGGCATACCCCCGGTGTGGTTGCACGTCTACAAGGAGCTCGATGCGCGAAACCGCGCCGAGGGCTACACCACGGCGCTGCGTATTTCTCACAGTTTCTAAAAGAGGCTCGCCATGAACCAGTCAAATTCCGTTTCACCGGCGGCCACCCCGTCGCGCCAGGCCGGTTGGCGCGAAGGCGGGGTGCTGATGCTGGGCAGCAGCCTGACGATCATGGGCGCGGTGATGGTCACGCCCATCCTGCCCAGGTTGGGCGCCGAATTCGGCCCCTTGGAACCGCGGGCCGATCTGCTGGTGCCGTTGGCGATCACCGGCCCGGCCCTGGCGATTGCCGTGTGCGCGCCGTTGGCGGGCTGGTTGGCCGACCGGGTCGGGCGCAAGGCCTTGCTGGTGATCGCCACGGTGCTCTACGCCTTGCTCGGCGCGTTGCCGGCCCTGCTCGAGAGCTTGCCATCGATTGTGGGGGCGCGGCTGTTGTTCGGCTGCACGGAGGCGGCGGTGATGACCTGCTGCGCCACGCTGATCGCCGACTATTGGCAGGGCGAGGAGCGGCTGCGCTACGTCAATCGCCAGGTGGTGACTATCGGCCTGGTGGGCGCGCTGTTCTTCGTGGTGGGCGGTGTGCTCGGCGAGCATTCGTGGCGTGCGCCGTTCCTGCTGTATCTGCTGCCGTTGCTGCTGGTGCCGGCGATGCTGAAAGTGCTCTGGGAACCGCCGGTGGCGAAGCCACACCTGACCGAGCCACGCGTCGACGAGTCGGCGCCGGCCAAGGTCGCCGTGCTGCCACTGCTGGCCGGCTACCTGATGATCCTGGGTGGCATGGTCCTGACGTTCGTCATGCCGATCCAGGCGCCGACGCTGTTGGTCAGCCTGGGCATCACCTCCAGCACCATGATCGGCCTGGCCGCAGGACTGAGCCTGCTGGCGACTTTGGGCGGTTCGATGATGTGGCCGTTGCTGCGCCGCCGCTTCGGCATCGCCGGTTGCAACGCACTGCTGCTCGGCCTGATGGGCCTGGGGCTGTGGCTGCTGATGCGCGGGCAAAGCTACAACGACGTGCTGGCGGCGGTGTTCGTCCAGGGTTTGGGGGCGGGGTTGCTGGTGCCCAACGTGATGGCGCCGGTGATGAATGCCTTGACCGCCAGCACCCGCGGCCGGGGCATGGGTGGGTTTACCTCGTGCCTGTACATCGGCCAATTCGTCAGTCCGCTGGTGGTGGCCTTGGTCATTGTCTTCGCCGGCGACCTGCGTCACGCCATCCAGTGGCTGGCCCTGAGCAGTTTTGCCTTGGCGCTGCTCTGGGTCGTTGTCGGCCTGCGGAGAAGGGCTCAGGGACAAGCAAGCACTGTCGGCTCACATCAATCGTCGTGACATAAGGAACCTGAAACATGGGTATGCAAGACATTCACCAACTGATGGACAGTGAAGATGCCACGGCGCTGGCCGAGTGGGTCAGGCGTGGCGAAGTCCAGCCCGGCGAACTGCTGGAAACCGCCATCGAGCGCCTGGAACGGGTCGAGCCACAGCTCAATGCGGTGGCCGAGCGCTTGTACGATTCGGCCCGGCAGGCGGCGCGCACGCCACAGGTTGGCCAAGGCCTGCTGGCCGGTGTGCCGACCTTGATCAAGGATCTGTTCTCGCCGGTGCTTGGCGCGGCGATGACCAACGGCTCGCGCGCGCTGGGCGACTGTCGGGCGGATTTCGAATCGGAAGTCGTGACGCGTCTGCGCCGTGCCGGATGCCAGGTGATGGGCACCAGCACCTCGCCTGAGTTCGGCACGTCGTATTCCACCGAGTCCGCACGCTTCGGTGCCACCCGCAACCCCTGGAGCCTTGCACACAGTGCCGGTGGCTCCAGCGGCGGCGCTGCCGCGTTGGTGGCGGCCCGCGTGGTGCCGTTCGCCCATGGCAACGACGGCGGCGGTTCATTGCGCGTGCCGGCGTCCTGTTGTGGTGTGTTCGGGTTCAAGCCCAGCCGTGGGCTGATGCCGTCGGGACCGGTAATGGGCGAGGGCTGGGCGGGGATGGGCACGCCCCATGGGATCACGCTGTCAGTACGCGACAGTGCGGCGCTGTTGGATGCCACCGCCGGGATGGACCTGGGCGCGCCCTATGCCGCGCCGGTCCAGGTGTTGCCGTATGTGATGGCGGTGCAGGCGGATCCCAAGCCGCTGCGCATTGCCCTGGTCGAACAGCTCGGCCCTTGGCCTACTTCGCCGCAAAGCCTCCAGGCGGTGGGCGAGGCGGCACGGTTGTGCGAGGCGTTGGGGCATCGTGTCGAACCGGTGAGCCTGCCGGTGGGGTTGCTGGAGTTTTTCGACCATGTGTTCACCATCATTGGCGCCAGCTCTCGGCACTATGTCGACCTGTTGGGCCAGATGCGCGGGTTTGCCGTGCAGGCGGAAGAGCTGGAGGTGCGTACCCGGATTATCTTGCGGGACAAGGGCAACGTCAGCGGCGCCCAATACGCCGCGGCGGTGGGATGGATTCATGCCCTCGGCCGGCAGTTGGCGGTATTCATGCAGGATTACGACGTGATCCTGAGCCCGGTGCTGACCCGCGAGCCGGTGCGGATTGGCGAGCTGGACCTGCAGGATGTGTGCATGAGCCTGGACCAACTGATCGAGCGCTACCACAGTTATTCGCCGTTCACTGCACTGTTCAATGCCAGCGGCCAGCCGGCGATGTCGGTGCCATTGTCCTGGAACGCCAATGGCTTGCCGATGGGGGCGCATTTTGCCGGGCGCTTTGGTGAAGAAAATACCTTGCTGGCCCTGGCCGCCCAACTGGAACGCGCCCAACCCTGGCGCGGCCGAGTACCGCCGGTCAACGCCTGCCAGCGGTGAAACGGTGGGAGTGGGCTTGCTTGCGATGGCGTTGGGGCAGTGGGCTCATCAATGACTGACCCTCCGCTATCGCGAGCAAGCCCGCTCCCACAGGGGGATTTGTGGTGAACCCCGGATTTGTGCAACCCCATTGCCCTGTGGGAGCCGAGCTTGCCCGCGATGGCGTTGGCACATTCAACATGAATGCAAGCCAACCCACCGCTTTCGCGAGCAAGTTCGCTCCCACAGGGGGGACTGTTTGTTTAAGGCCGCCGACAAACCCGTGGCGAGGGAGCTTGCTCCCGCTGGGCTGCGCAGCGGCCCCTTTGTGAGCGCTTCGCACTCAAGCGGGAGCAAGCTCCCTCGCCACGGGCCCATCATTTTTCTTGAGTAAGTAGCAGTACACAGTCCGCTAAGGGGCTTTTGGTGGGTTGGGCTCTGGGATGTTGCTCCAGAGCCCTTTTGTTTCAGTAGCGGATCATCACCGATTTCAGTTCGGTGTAGTCATCAATGAATGCACTGCCAAATTCACGGCCCATCCCGGAAGATTTGCTGCCGCCAAATGGCACGGCCGGGTCGAGCAGGGTGTGCATGTTTACCCATACGGTGCCGGCTTCGATGGCGGGAACCATGCGCAGGGCCTTGCCCAGGTCGTTGGTCCAGAGGCTGGCGCTGAGGCCGTAGGGCGTGTCGTTCATCAGTTCCAGCAGTTCTTCCTCAGTGTCGTAAGGGAAAAACGTGGCGATCGGGCCGAAGGTTTCTTCGTTGAGCAGGCTGTCGTCGCGGCGGTTGGCGAGGATGATGGTCGGCTCGACGTAGCAACCCGGCCCATCGATCAGCTTGCCGCCATGGACGATGGTGTTGTTCTGCGCGCGGGCCTTGGCGAAGAACTCCCCGAGTTTGTGCTGGTGCTGGCGGTTGGTCACCGGGCCGAATTCGGTGCGTTCGTCCAGGGGCGAGCCAATGGTGAGCTTACTCAAACGCTGGGCCAGTTTGTCCATGATCGACTCGATCTGCGAACGATGGACGAAGAACCGTTCCGCCGCCGCGCAGATTTGCCCCGAATGCAGGAAACCCGCCTCGATGATGCCGTTGACCGCCACCTCGGGATCGATATCACGCAGGAACCCCGCGGCATTCTTCCCGCCCAGCTCCAAGGTCGCACGGGTCAACCCGGCACCCATGGCCGCCTGGCCCACCGCCAGGCCGGTGGGCACGGAACCGGTGAACGAGACCTTGTTGGTGCCCGGGTGTTCGATCAGCCCTTTGCCCACCTGGCCGCCACCGGTCAACACGTTCAGGGCACCGGCCGGCAGCCCGGCTTCCATGGCCAGTTCAGCGATGCGCAGGATGGTCAGCGGGGTGAACTCGCTGGGCTTGATGATGATGCTGCAGCCGGTGACCAAGGCCGAGGCCAGTTTCCAGATGGCGATCATGGTGGAAAAATTCCACGGCACGATACCGACTACCACCCCGACCGGTTCACGCAAGGTGAACGCGGTGTAGCGTTCACCGGCGAAGGACGGCAACGAGGGGGTGATCGTCTCGCCACCGATCTTGGTCGCCCAGCCGGCGTAGTAACGCAGGAAGTGCGCGGCCTGGTCGACTTCGAAGGCCCGGGAGATGTGGATGATCTTCCCCGACTGGCAGGTTTCGATCTGCGCCAGTTCTTCGCGGTTGCGCTCCAACAGGTCCGCCAACTTGAGCAGCACATGGCCGCGGACCGCTGGCGCGGTTTGCGACCATTGCTTGAAACCGCGACGGGACGACTCCACCGCCCCATCGATGTCGCCGGGGGCGGCGTCGCTGACCTGGGCGATGACTTGGCCGGTGGCGGGGTTGACGACGTCCAACGTCTGGCGGCTCTGGCTTTCGACGTAGCCACCGTCGATGAACAGGGCGTGATGTCTAGCGAGGAAGGCTTCGACCTGAGGCAGCAGGGCAATATCGCTCATGAGGGTTTCCTGATCGCGAACAAGGGAAAGCCCGAGGGTAATCCCGGCGCCACCGCCCGGCTTGACTGTGCCTGCCGCGCGGTATGTCTGTGGCTGCCAGCCCGAGCGATTGGCAGCCAGGAGCAAGGCCCTGTGCAGCCAGGGACAAGCCAGCCTGGCCGGTTTGCGATCAGATTCGGTTTTGACTTGATGGGCAAAGGGGTGGGCGATGTTTCTCCAGACCAACAAACAGAAATTGGCGTTGATTGCGCAGGTGCAGCGTGTGCTGGCCGGCGAAACGGAGACCACGCCGATGCTCGACGCGTATCCGCCACTGCGGACGGTCCTTGGACAGTATGCGGGGCAAATGGCGAGCGTCGCCGCGCGGTTGCACCAGGCCGAGGCGCAAGTGCAAGCGCAAACCTTGCACTGGCAGCAAAGCGAGCATGAGTTGCACCTGGCTCGCCAGCAACTGGAGCAAGCCCGCGAGCGTGAGCAGGTGCTTGAACATCGTTTGGGCGAATACAACCAGCAGCTACAGCAACATCGCCAGGACGCGCAGATCTGGGAACTGCTGCAGTCGACCCTGACGGAAGGCTGTTGGGACATTACCGTGGTCGACGGCGATCTCCAGCACCCGGCCAGTGGCATGCGTTTTTCCAGTCAGTTCCGTGCGCTGCTGGGGTACGGTCCTGGCGACCTGCCCGACGGCTGGGATGCCCAGGTCGGCATCACCCACCCGGACGACCTGCCGAAGATCATGGCCATTTTCGACCGCGAGATCCTCGGCTCCCAGGGCAGCGGCGAATACGTCTTCGAATACCGCATGCGCCACAAGAGCCGGGATTACATCTGGTGCCGCGAACGCGGTCGGGCGGTACGTGACCCCCATGGGCAACTGGTGCGGGTCATCGGTGCGGTGCGTGATATCAGCGATGAGCGCTCGGCCCAGTCCACCCACCAGCGCATGCTGGAACAGAACCAGGTGACCTACGCCCAGATTGCCACGGTGGTGGGGGTGATCAAGGGTATTGCCGACCAGACCAATCTGCTCGCCTTGAACGCCGCGATCGAGGCGGCCAGGGCCGGAGATGTCGGGCGCGGTTTCTCGGTGGTGGCCGATGAGGTGCGCAAGCTGGCGCAAAGCACCCGGCAGGCGACCCACCAGATCCAGACCATGTTGCAGTAGGAGCTGACGAGAGCAACGAGGCTGCGATCTTTCCCCAGACACTTGAATCTCAAGCGAAAGATCAAAAGATCAAAAGATCGCAGCCTTCGGCAGCTCCTACGGTCGGTCGTCTAGAACGGAACCGCTACCACCAACTGGCTGTAGACGTTAGTGCCATTGCCGCCCACCTGATTGCCACCGCTGTCCGCATCCTTCTCAGGCTTGTACAAACCCACCAGCGGCGTGACGATCAGGTGTTCATTCACCGCCCATTCCACGTACAGGTCCAGCTCCCGGGCATCCAGGTTCAGCGCTTGGCGGCTGTGCAGGGTCTGGTAGTCGAAGAACAGCGCGCCAAGGGTCACGTTTTCCGCCGGCTTGAGCTTGAGGCCGACATGCTGGATGGCGGTGTTGCTGTTGAATGGCCCGGCGTAGTTGCCCGCCACTTCACCCTGGAACCAAGTGCCGTAGCCACGGTTCTGGCCGTTGAACATCGAGTCCCAATCCTTGGAATAGCGGCTGTAGCGATAGGTCAGGTCCGGCGTCCAGGGCAGGTCGGCGAAGGTGTAGCCGGCTTCGGCGTACCAGGCCTTCTCCGGGCCCGCGTCCTTGTCCTGCCAGGCATACTCGAAGGAGAAATGGGCATTTTCGATGCCGGCATTGCCGGCGCCACGCAGGCTGTAGATGTCCATGCCGTCGCGCTGCTTCTGGAAGTCACTGGCGTAGCGGTCGTCGACATCGAGGCCATGGATATAAGTCAATCCCAGGGTGCCTGGTGCGGCGGTGTACTCCAGGGTGCCGGCGGCCATTTCGGTGTTGGCCTGGGCGCGGTTGTCGGACTTGATCCACATCAGGCTGCCATGCACGCCGTCCTTGCCGCCCAGGCGCACGACGGCGGTTTCGTCGAAGGCATGCCGGGCCGCCAGGTAATAGGCGCCGCCGCGGTTGAGTTCGCCATCGGCCACGCCTTTGCCCAGGTTCAGGCCGTCGTCGTTGATGATGAAACCGTCGCCGAGGGTAATCACTTGGCGGCCGTAGGACAGGTCGACACCGTCCTTGCCCAATGCCGGGAACAAGTCCCCCGAGCGCCAGCCGGCAAAGGCTTCGTCGAACTGGGTGGTGCGTTCGGAGCCATCGCTCAGGCCGGCCGCATCGCCATCGCCCCAGGTACCGGAGCTGACCAGGTTGGCCGTCCCGTAGACACTGCCCAGGCCGCCGAGTGTCTGGTCGATACTCAGGCCATACTTGATGAAGCCTTCGCGCCAGCTCGAACCACCGGTGGTGCCGTCATAGTTCTTGCGGCTGTTGAACAGCCCGTAGACCGCCAGGAAGTTGCCGGTGACGGTGGTGTCTTCGTCGGCGTAAAACTCATAGGCCTGGGCCGATGAGTCGGCGACCAGCAGGGCGATGCCCAAACCGATGGCGTTGCGCAGCAAAGGTGTACGGCGTGTGTGCTCCATGGTGGATTCCCCGGTGTGATAGGACAGCAGAGCGCGCATTAAAGGGAGCGGCACCCGGGGAAGTCTTTCACCTGCCTGCCAAGGAGTTGACCCAGGCCGCCAGCGTGGCGGTGTTGGCAGGCAGCAACAAAACCACCGGCAGACATGGGCAAGACGCCTGGGGCGGGGCGGCGCAGAGTAAGGCTGCACGCAACGCCGTTTCGATCAGGGACCGGTTGGGGAAGGCATGATCGCCGGGTCCTGGACGGCTGTGGCATCCATACTAAAAATGCGCTTTCGAGGACCTTGCACCATGTCGATCAATGACAGGCTCACCGAGCACTTGAACCGGGGTTCGGTGGGTTTTCCCACCGCGTTGGCCAGCACCATTGGCCTGATCATGGCAAGCCCCGTGATTCTCACCGCGACCATGGGCTTTGGCATCGGCGGCAGCGCCTTTGCCATGGCGATGCTGATCGCCGTGGTGATGATGCTGGCCCAGGCGACGACGTTCGCCGAGGCCGCGTCGATTCTTCCCACCACCGGCTCGGTCTATGACTACATCAACTGTGGCATGGGCCGTTTCTTCGCGATTACCGGCACCTTGTCGGCCTATCTGATTGTCCATGTGTTCGCCGGCACCGCCGAGACCATCCTGGCCGGGGTCATGGCCCTGGTGAACTTCGAGCACCTCAATACCCTGGCCGAATCGGCGGGCGGTTCCTGGTTGCTGGGCGTGGGCTTCGTGGTGGTGTTTGGCGTGCTCAACGCGTTCGGCGTCAGCGCCTTTGGCCGGGCGGAGATCATCCTGACATTCGGCATGTGGACCACCCTGATGGTGTTCGGCGTGTTGGGCCTGATCGCCGCGCCGGCGGTGGAGCTGGAGGACTGGTTCGGCGCCTCCGTGGTGGGCACCGATCTGGTCACGGTGTTGTCGTTGGTGGGCATGGCCATGTTCATGTTCGTCGGCTGCGAATTCGTCACGCCACTGGCGCCGGACCTGCGCAATTCCGCCCGGACCATGCCCCGGGCCATGATGCTGGGTTTGTTCAGCGTGGCCACCTGCATGTTCATCTACGGTGCGGCGATGAAGCGCCAGGTGGAAAACGTGCTGCTCGATGCCTCCAGCGGCGTGCATCTGCTGGACACCCCCATGGCGATTCCGCGGTTTGCCGAACAGGTCATGGGCGATATCGGCCCGATGTGGCTGGGCATCGGCTTTCTGTTCGCCGGTGCGGCGACCATCAACACCCTGATGGCCGGCGTGCCACGGATTCTCTACGGCATGGCGGTGGACGGCGCATTACCGAAGGTCTTCACTTATTTGCATCCTCGCTTCAAGACGCCGTTGCTGTGCATCCTGGTGGCGATGCTGATTCCTTGCCTGCATGCGTGGTGGCTGGGCGGCAATCCCGACAACATCATGCACCTGGTGTTGGCGGCGGTGTGCGCCTGGAGTTTTGCCTACCTGTTGGTGACCGTGTCGGTGGTCAGCCTGCGGATTCGTCGCCCCGATCTGCCGCGGGCCTATCGCTCACCGTGGTTCCCGTTGCCGCAGATCCTGTCCAGTGTCGGCATTCTGCTGGGCATGTGGTTCATCACACCGCCCGGCATGAATCCGGCGGACATCTACGTGCCCTTCGCGGTGATGCTCGGCGGCACCGCGGCGTACGCCTTGTTCTGGACCCTGGTGGTGCAGAAGGTCAATCCATTCAAGCCAGCGTTGGTGGAAGACGTACTGGCCAAGGAGTTTTCCCATGAGCCAGGGCAACCTGCGGGCGAGTTTGTCGAACCTGCTGCAAAAGCTGTCTGAGGTATTCAGCGCCCAGCGCGCCCCGGCCGGGTATCGGCCCGGGGTGACCTTGGAACATGTGCGGCGCAACCTCGCATTGGCGCGATTCGAGGTCACAGGCCCGACCGTGGCCACGGCAGTCACCGACGACGGCCGCTTGCAGTTGGAAATTGTCGAGCGCACCGAATCGCAGTTGTTGATGCACCTGGTGATGACCGAATTCGTGCTACGCGTGCCTGCTTCCCGAGAGGGCACGGCGCGCCTGGAATTGCACCACGGCGGGGCTGTCCGGCGCAGTGGCATTCGTTGCCGGCAGCGGGACGGGCGCAGTGACCTGGCGGCCAGGGTGCAGGCGGCCGTGGAGAAGGACTGCGTGTTGTATCAGGCCCTCATGCCGCTGGATTTCAAGCGGCTGCGCATTGATCTGCAGGGCCGCCAGTGGTGCGTGCGCCTGGAACACATGGGCGGTAGCGAAGTGGTCAATCGCATGCCGGCCTTTCGTCGTTATATCCCGTTGAGCCGCGAGCAGCGCGGCGTCCTGCTGGCGACCTTGAGCGGCCTGCAGCGGGTATTGGCAACGCTCTGATTCTGTTGTGCTGTCCTGGCATTATTCCTGCTACTGCTCTGGCGATCAGGTACTTGTTGCGCGCATATAGATAACATGTTAACTATTGCCGCACAAAAACAAAAAGCCACTGCGGAGAATGCCATGAGCATGCAACAGGTTGGGCAGGACGGTCTGGACACCTGGAACCGGGATCTGCGGGCGACTTGCGGCCACTTCGATACCGAGCTGGCCTTCAATCGCGCGCTGTTCATTGGTGAAGTGTCGAATTTTCATCGGGGAGGCCTTGCCCTCGCGAACCTGCGGACCAACGCCGGTAACATCAAGCGTCACTCCCCCAACGCCGATCATGATGATGACCAGGATTGCCTCCTGGTCAGCCAGCGCAGCGGCTACTGCCGCATTACCCAGAACGGCCGGAGCATCCAGTTGGCGCCCGGTGAATTGTTGTTGATGGATTCGGCAGGCGCGCTTGAGATCACCCCGTTCGGCCTGATTGAGCACGCAGTGCTGTCCTTGTCTCGCCAGGACGTGTCGCGGCAACTGGGCGGGGAAACCAAGACCTTCGGCAAGGTTTCGTCCAGCAAGGCGTGTGGGCGGATGCTGCATGTATTGATGGACCAACTGTGCAAGGACACACCGGACGGCGAGGGTGCGGCGGGCGAGGGTGAAGCCTTGCACAGTGCCTTCGTTTCGCTGTTGGGCTCGGCCCTGGAACAGGGTAGCGATGGCCGTGACGAAGGGGTGGCGTTGCAGGGCAGCCATTTGCGCAGCTATGTGCAGAAGGTCATCGACGAATCACTTACCCAACCAGGCCTCAGCCCCGTGGGCCTGGCCAATCGGCTGAATATTTCGGTGCGGCATCTGTATCGTTTGTTCGAAGAACAGGATGACAGCGTGTGTCGCTACATCCAGCGAGCCCGGCTCAAGCGCAGCGCCGATGACCTGATCAACCCGTTCCTGCGGGACGAGTCCATTACCTCGATTGCCTACAAGTGGGGCTTCACCGATTCGGCGCATTTCAGCCGTTCGTTCAAGAAGCAGTTCGAGCAGTCGCCCAAGGCGTTTCGTTCCAGTCGTTTGCAGGTGGGGCAGGGGGTGGCTTGAGGGAGGCGTCGCTGGCTTGACGATCGCTATCGCGAGCAAGCTCGCTCCCACAGGGGATCGGTGGTGGTCGCCGATACTGTGAACAACTCGGAAAAAACGGTGGGAGCGAGCTTGCTCGCGATGACGGTGGTACATCCACCCTCACCGCAAGCTGACTCACCCCCACATAGGTTCAAACCTCCGGCAAAGTCGAACCCCCATCCACCACCAACGTCTGCCCAGTCACATAGCCAGCCAGGCTCGACGCCAGGTACAACATGGCCCCGGCGATGTCGCTCGGTCGGCCCAAACGACCCAGCGGCACCCGGCGGGCGATGTCCTGGTTGACCTCGTCGTCGCCCAGGTTGGCCATGGCCGGTGTGGCGATCATGCCCGGTTCGACCCCGTTGACGCGGACATTCTCGGCCGCCAGTTCCAGCGCGGCGTTGCGAATGAAACCATTGACCCCGGCCTTGGACGCCGCGTAGTGGCTGAGCCCCGGATACGCCACCCGCGGGCCGGTGACCGAGGAGGTCACCAGCACGCAGCCTTGGCCCTGGCGCCGGAACATCGGCAATGCGGCCTGGGTCAGCCAGAACAGCGCCGAAAGGTTCACCGCCAGGGTTCGTTCCAGTATCGCCGGGGTGATCTCGGCGAACGGCGTCAACGGGAAATACCCGGCGTTGTGCACCAAGGTATCCAGCCGCCCCAAGCGTTGTTCCAGCGCGATCATCATGTCGAAGATCGCCGTCGCGTCGGCCAGGTCAACCGCCACCGCTTGCACCTGACAGCCCACGGCGGTCAATTCGCCGGCCACCGCTTCGGCCCGGGCCAGGCCCAGGTCGGCAATCACCACGCGAGCGCCGCGCAGGGCAAACGCTTCAACGATGGCCCGGCCAATACCTTGTGCGCCGCCCGTGACCAGTACGGTCTGGCCGCTGAAATCCAGATCGTCAGGCATCGCGGGCCTCCATCCGGCTGAAGGCCAGGGTCGGCACGTCGACGATGCTGGAACCACCATCGGCCACCAGCGTCGCCCCGGTGATGATCGACGCATCAGGCGAGGCCAGGAAACGGCAGACGTTGGCGATTTCCTCCGCGCTGGCCGGCCTGCGCAGCGGCACGTCGGCGCAGACCCGGTCGTAGGCCTGCTGCAACGTTTCGCCATGGAACTGCATCAATGCCTGCATTTCTTCATCGGCCATGGGCGTGCGCACCCAGCCTGGGCAGACCGCATTGACCCGTACGCCGTGAGGCCCGTAATCCCTTGCCAGAGAGCGGTTGAGGCCGAGCAACGCATGCTTGGCGGTGGTGTAGCCGCACACGTGGGGGCCTGCCGCCAATGACGCGATGGAGGCGATCAGCACGATGTTGCCGGCACTTTCCTGCAACAGAGGCAGGCACGCCCGGGCGCTGTAGAAAGCGCTGTCGAGATTGCTGCGCAGGGCGGCTTCCCAAGCCGATGGCTGAGTCTCGGTGGCGCTGCTCATGCCCAAGCCGCCGGCACAGGCCAGCAATACGTCGAGTCGGCCGTAACGCGCATGAATCTGCTCGATGAAGCCGTCCCAGGTGCTCGGGCAGGCCGCATCGCCCACCAACACCAAGCCACCGATGTCCTCGGCGAGTGCTTCCAGGGGCTCGCGGCGGCGGCCGATCAGCACCAGGTTGGCGCCTTCGCCGGCATACAGCCGGGCACAAGCGGCACCGATGCCGGTGCCGGCACCGGTGATCACCACGGTGCGTGAGTCAGGCATCGGGATACTCCGTCTGATTGAGCACTTGGCAGTAGGAACTGACCGGGAAATTGGAAAACTCATCGAACGCCGCGCCGGCGTAACCGAAGATCTTGCCGTCGCTGCGGTGCTGTTGCAGGTCGATCAGTACCAGGCCCAGGGTCGGGATGATCTTTTCCCGCCAGACGAAGAGGAACAACTGGTCGGCGATCTTGTAGGTGTCGCAGCGATCGGTGTCGCACAGGCCTTGTTCAACGCCCTTCAGGCACTGCCAGGAGTAGAACTGGTCGTTGAGGTAAATGTGTTCGTAGACTTCGCTCGGACTGTAGCGATACAGGTTGCGCAGCCCCACCAGTTCGGTGGTCGGCGCGTGCGGGCACAGGCCAGGCTGCCAGGGACGGTCGAGGCTGCCGTGGAGGAACTGCGCTTGAACCGAGGTCAGTGGCTTGCCGGCCAACGCGCGGTGGTAGAGGCCTTCGCGGGTCTGTTCCTGGCTCGGCATGCGGCCGATCACGGCGGTGAACGCGGCGTTGGCGGTATCGAGCACCAGGCTTATCGACGACGTCAGCTCGCCTTCGCGCTTGATGAAGTCCACCAGGTACAGGCCCGGGCGCACCGAAGTGGCCCGGTAGGACGCGGTACCGCTGGAGTGCCCATCGGCGGCGTTCCAGGTCAGGGTGTCCTGCTCGAAGCGATGCTCGATCTGCCAGCCATTGGCGAAATGCAGGGTGAAGGTCTTGCCGTCCAGGTCGGCCAGGTTGGGCAGGATGAAGGCTTCGGGGGCAAAGCCATCGGCCAGGGCGCCGACGGTGATCCAGTCTGAAGATGTGCTCATTGCAAGGCTCCGGTGGTTGAATTGACCACTCGGATCATGAGGCGCCGGGCAACGGCGGCCTATCAACCGAATGGTTGATCAGAGGAACAGCGCGCTGACCAACTCGGTGCGGCTGCTCACGCCGACTTTGCGGAACAGGTGGATCAGGTGAGTCTTGATGGTCGGCAAACCCACTTCCAGTTCCCGGGCCAATTGTTTGTTGCTGACGCCTTGGCGCAGCAGCCAGGCGATCTGGCGCTCCTTGGGTGTCAGGTCGGCCAGCGCGTCCTCATGGGCCGGCAAATGGGCCACGGCCAGTTGCAGCAAGGCCTGCAACGCGCTGAGTTGGCTCAACTGCTGAGGGGTGAAGACGCCTTGCTCGGCGGTGCGCAGCAACGAAATAGCCGCTTGCGGCTGACCGTCGCGATGGGCGAAGACTTCCACCACGTCGACCACACCGTAGCGTTGCAGGAAGTCGCGATAACGATGGTTGTCACGCAGCGGTTGGCGGGCCATCGCCAGGCCCAACGGCACCACGGCCAGTTCGCTGGGCGCACAGCGGCGCGGGTGCAGCGGGTCGAACTGGCGGTAGTTGTCCAGGTAGTCGCGGTGCATCTCGCCGCTCATCCCATGGAGGCTGAAGTCATGGACCTGCAGGTGTCGATCCACGCAGTAGAACGCCGCCCGGCTGACCGGGACCAGTTGGGTGAAGGCGTGCAGGCACTGGCCGGCGATGTCCTGGGTCGGGATGACGTTCATGGTCGCTACCTTCGCAAGGGGGCTGCCGGTGGGGCCGGCAGCCCTGTCCGGTCAGGCTACCGCGAAGTAGTGCTTGACGAAACTTTCGCTGACCACTTCCCACAGCACCGGCGTGCCCTTGGTCACGAACCAGCTGTCGCCGGCCTTGTAGCGGGTGCTCTGGCCGGTGGCCTCGTCGGTGAGGACCACTTCACCAGTGACCACGGTGGCTTGTTCGGCGAACGGGTAGACCATCCGGAACTTGCCTTGGGTGGTGCCGAAGTAGGCGCTGCTGACCGGGTCGGTGGGGGCGCCGAAGGTCATCTTGCCGAAGGCCTTGACCTCGCCTTCGAGAATCTGCGAGCCGAGATCGGCGACGGTGCCCCAGGCGTCCAGGTCGGACAGCTGGATGTCTTTTTCGAGGGTGGTAAGGGGCATGGCAGTGACTCCTGATGATTGAAAAAATAGAGGTGGATGTGTCCCAATACCAGTCAGTCAAACCCCGGACCCTGTGGGAGCGAGCTTGCTCGCGATACCGGTGGGCCAGCCTGCATTGATGTCGACTGTTGCACCGTCTTCGCGAGCAAGCTCGCTCCCACAAGGTTTCCCATGGCTGACTGGCATCGTGGCCTTCAGCGCCGGCCGTTCCAGTAGCCCGAAAGCTGATGCCAGGACTTGCCGGCCGTCAGCAACAATGGGCGAATGGCGTCTTTGCCAATAATGGTCGGGCGGTGGATCGAGCTGACCAGGTCGTAGCGCGCCGAGCCTTCGCTCATGCCTTCGGCCAGCACCTTGCAGATGATGTGGCTCGGCGTGACGCCAAAGCCTGAGTAGCCCTGGACAAAAAACGCGTTGCTGCGCCCGGGCAGGGTGCCGATCTGCGGGAACAGGTTCGGGCTGCAGGCCATCGGGCCACCCCACGCCAGGTCGATCTTCACGTCCTTGAGGTACGGGAAGATCTTCAGCATCAGGCGCCGGTTCCAGGCCTTGAGGTCCTGGGGGATGTGTTCCACCAGCGGCGTCGCGGCACCGAACAGCAGGCGGTTTTCGTTGGTGACGCGGTAATAGTCGATCACCGGGCGAATGTCGCTGTAGGCCCCGCGAATCGGGCTGATGCGCTGGATCAGTTCGTCCGACAACGGCTCGGTCATCATCTGGAAGGCGTAGGTGTTGATGGTCGAGCGGTGCAGTTCCGGTTCCAGTTTGTTGAGGAAACTGTCGCAGGCCCAAAGCAGCTTGCTGGCCCTGACCGAGCCGCGCCCGGTGCGCACGGTGATGCGCTCGCCATAGCTGACCTCCAGGGCCGGGCTGTTCTCGAAAATCCGCACGCCGTGGCTGACCACCGCCTTGGCTTCACCCAGCAACAGGTTCAGCGAGTGCACGTGTCCGCCGCCCATGTGCAGCAAGGCGCTGCCGTAGGCTTTGGAGCCGATGATCTGTTGCACGTCGGAGCCGCCGAGGAAGCGGATCTCGTGCTTGCTGTTGATCGACTTGAAATCTTTTTCCCAGGCCCGCAGGGTTTTTTCCTGGCGGGCGTTGAAACCCATGTAGCCGTAACCGTGGCAGAAATCGGCATCGATGGCGTACTTGGCGATGCGGTCCTTGATGATGTCGGCACCCAGGTCGCTGATCTCGAAGACTTGGCGCAGGCCGTCTTCACCCACGTCCTTCTTGATCTTTTCCAGGTCATGGCCGATGCCGGCCATGATCTGCCCGCCGTTGCGCCCGGTGCCGCCGAATCCAAGGTAACGCGCCTCCAGCACCACGATGTTGGTAATGCCTTTTTCAGCGAGTTCCAGCGCGGTATTGATGCCGGAGAAACCACCGCCAATGATCACGACATCGGCGTCCACGTCCTGTTCCAACGTGGGGAAGCTGAGGTTGTATTTCTTGGTGGCCGTGTAATAGGTGGGCGTTTCGATAGTGATCATGACGCAACCTGACAAAGTGAAAGAAAACGCCGTTGCCACGCCTACGCAAGGCTTGACAAGGGATGGCCCTATTAAGAGCCTTGGCAGGGCGCTTGTCTTGATCATCCGTGCCGGGGGATTTGACCGAGGGCGCCACGGAGGCCGAAACCTGCCCCATGAAAAGTACAATCTTGGATCTGGAAGGTGCATTTTTCACCCGCCCGCGATTGCCCATACTGGACCGGCCTTAATCACTGATCCCGCTGTTTGTGCGCCCCGGGTTGCCGGGCAAAGGCGGGAACGGCAGACGCCAATAATAAAAGAGCCCGTCCATGAAAAAGCCAAACCCGCTGCTCGAAGACCTCAAGCCTCTCCTGCCGGCCATTGCCGCCAACGCCTTCCAAGCGGAGAAAGACCGTAGCGTGCCCGCCGAAAATATCGCCTTGCTCAA
Organism: Pseudomonas sp. Z1-12; assembly: GCF_051132015.1. NCBI lineage: Bacteria > Pseudomonadati > Pseudomonadota > Gammaproteobacteria > Pseudomonadales > Pseudomonadaceae > Pseudomonas > Pseudomonas sp. Z1-12. The sequence goes on along the minus strand of NZ_CP071647.1, from coordinate 3,422,887 downwards.
GAGCATCGGCATGCACCGGGCCTTCCAGCCCAAACCCTACGGTGGCCTGGAGATTTCCCTGCCGCAGTTCGCCGATTGCATCGCGCTGTTGGCCGGTGCCTGTGCCAGCACGGCCTGGGCCATGAGCCTGTTGTGCACCCACAGCCATCAGTTGGCAATGTTCCCGGCCAAGACCCAGGAGGAAATCTGGGGTGATGACCCGGATGCCACCGCCAGCAGCAGCATCGCACCGTTTGGCCGCACCGAAGAAGCCGACGGCGGTGTGATGTTCAGCGGTGAAATGGGCTGGAGCAGCGGCTGCGATCATGCCGAATGGGCGATCGTGGGGTTCCGCCGCAAAAACGCCGAAGGCACCCAGGACTATTGCTTTGCGGTGCTGCCGCGCAGCGACTATGACATTCGCGACGACTGGTTCGCGGTGGGCATGCGCGGCAGTGGCAGCAAGACCTTGATCATCGACAACGCTTTTGTACCGGAACACCGGATCCAGAAAGCCAAGGATATGATGGAAGGCAAGTCCAGTGGATTCGGCCTGTACCCGGACAGCAAGATTTTCTACTCGCCGTACCGGCCGTACTTCGCCAGTGGTTTCTCCACGGTCAGCCTGGGTGTGGCCGAGCGCATGCTGGAAGTCTTTCGCGAGAAAACCCGCACCCGCGTGCGGGCCTACACGGGCGCGGCCGTCGGTGCTGCTACCCCGGCGTTGATGCGCCTGGCCGAGTCTACCCATCAGGTGGCGGCGGCCCGTGCTTTCCTGGAAAAAACCTGGCAGGAGCACGCCGAACATGGCGAGCGCCACGAGTACCCCAGCCGGGAAACCCTGGCGTTCTGGCGGACCAACCAGGGTTACGCCACCAAGATGTGCATTCAGGCCGTCGACCGCTTGATGGAGGCGGCCGGCGGCGGCGCCTGGTTCGAGAGCAACGAGTTGCAACGGCTGTTCCGCGACGCCCACCTGACCGGGGCCCATGCCTATACCGACTATGACGTCTGCGCGCAGATCCTCGGTCGTGAGCTGATGGGGCTCGATCCCGATCCTTCCATGGTTTGACCGCGTGTCCCTAGAACAATAATCGAGGCCGTCCCTTGAGGCGGCCGGGAGTCTTGCATGTCCAGTCTTTGTGATACCGCTTTCGACACCCGCGCGTTCCGCCGGGCCCTGGGTAACTTTGCCACCGGCGTGACCGTAGTCACCGCCGCCACTGAAGATGGCCGCAAGGTCGGGGTGACGGCCAACAGCTTCAACTCGGTGTCCCTGGATCCGCCGCTGATCCTGTGGAGCATCGATAAGCGCTCCAGCAGCCACGAAGTGTTCGAGGCCGCCAGTCATTTTGCGGTGAACGTGTTGGCCGCCGACCAGATCGACCTGTCAAACAACTTCGCGCGACCTAAGGATGATCGCTTCGCTGAAATCGAATTCGAGGCCGGCGAAGGCGGTGCCCCGGTGTTTGTGGACTGCTCGGCGCGTTTTCACTGCGAAAAATTCCAGCAGGTCGATGGTGGCGATCACTGGATCATGATCGGCAAGGTCGTGGCCTTTGATGATTTTGGGCGTTCGCCGTTGCTCTACCACCAGGGCGCCTACTCGATGGTCTTGCCTCACACGCGCATGACCAAACGGGAAGAGGGCCAGTCCCCCAGCAGTCATTTCCAAGGCCGCTTGAGCCACAACCTGTATTACCTGATGACCCAGGCGCTGCGAGCCTACCAGGCGAGCTACCAGCCGCGTCAGTTGTCCACCGGCTTGCGCACCAGCGAAGCGCGGATGTTGATGGTGCTGGAGAACGACGCCGGGCTGAACCTGTGTGATCTGCAGCGGGAAGTGGCAATGCCGGTGCGCGAGATCGAAGAAGCCGTGGCCAACCTCAAGCGCAAGGGCCTGGTGAGCGACGAAGGCGAGCGGGTACGCCTGACGGTCAAGGGCATCGATGAGACTGAGGGGCTCTGGGCGATTGCCAAGGAACAGCAGGATAAGGTGTTCGGCCAGTTCAGCGAGGAACAGGTCGAGCATTTCAAGCAAGTGCTCAAAGGGGTGATCAAGGGCGCTTGAGCGAGATGACTTTCTTCAATGGGATGAAGCGCTGAGCGCCCCGTGGGAGCGAGCTTGCTCGCGATGGCGGTGGACCAGTCGACATCATCGTTAGCTGACACTCCGCTATCGCGAGCAAGCTCGCTCCCACAGGGGTATGTGTGCAGCCATGATCCAGGGGCTGCTGCGCAGCCCGGCGGGAGCAAGCTCCCTCGCCACAGGGGTCTATCATCCAATCTGGATAGTGTGAATGGATGAGTTCGACATCGGCTGGAAGCTGTTAAGATTTAGTTAACTCATTAACTAAATCTTCTCGCGAACCTATTCCATGCCCCAGCCGCGCCAATCCTTGACCCTGACCCTGCTCCAGGCCCGCGAAGCGGCCATGGGGTTTTTCCGGCCTTCCCTCAACCAACACGGCTTGACCGAGCAGCAATGGCGGGTCATCCGTATCCTTAGCCAGCACGACGAGCTGGAGATCAATCGCCTGGCCGAACTGGCCTGCATCCTCAAGCCCAGCATGACCGGCGTATTGGTGCGCATGGAAGCGGCGGGCATGGTGGTGCGGCGCAAGGCCGAACAGGATCAGCGACGGGTGCTGGTGCGCCTGGCGCCGCAAGGGCAGGCGAGCTTCGATTCGATGAGCCAGAGCATGGAAGCGAACTATCAGCGCTTGCAGGAAAAACTGGGGGAAGAAAAATTGCAGACGTTGCTGGGGTTGCTCAATGAGCTGAAGGCGATCAGGCGCTGAGACCGCCAAGTGGCGCTAGCTTTTGTGGCGAGGGAGCTTGCTCCCGCTGGGCCGCGAAGCGGCCCCAACGCTATTGCCTGAAACTCTGCGGCGGCTGATCCAGGGGCTGCTGCGCAGCCCAGCGGGAGCAAGCTCCCTCGCCACAGAGGTTTGTGTGTCAGTACACGCCGCCAACCGTCGGCTTTGGTGTGTCCTTGAACGTCGCCGCCAGGGTCTGCAAGCCCCGCATCAACACCGTCGTATCCACGCCCACCGCGACAAACGCCGCGCCTAGCTCGAGGTAACGCCGAGCCAGTTTTTCATCGGCGCTGAGAATCCCGGCAGCCTTGCCGGCCTGGCGGATGCGGGCGATGGCGTCTTCGATGGCCGCTTGCACATCCGGGTGACCGGGGTTGCCGCGAAACCCCATGGACGCGCTCAGGTCCGCCGGGCCGACAAAGACCCCATCCACACCGTCCACTGCGGCAATGGCATCCAGGTTGGCCAGGCCCTCGCGACTCTCGATCTGCACCAACAGGCACATCTGTTCATCGGCCTTGTCGAGGTAGCCGGGGATGCTGTTCCAACGTGATGCCCGGGCCAATGCGCTGCCGACGCCACGGACACCATGAGGCGGATAGTGGATGGCCCGAACCAATTCGCGCGCCTGGTCGGCGCTTTCCACCATCGGCACCAGCAAGGTTTGCACGCCGATATCGAGCACTTGCTTGATCAGCGCCGTGTCGCCGACCACCGGACGTATCACCGGCTGGCTGGGGTAGGGTGCCACGGCCTGGAGCTGGCCGAGCAAGGTGCGCAAGTCGTTCGGCGCGTGTTCGCCGTCGATCAGCAGCCAGTCGAAGCCGGCATTGGCCGCCAGCTCCGCACAGTAGGCATCGGCCAACCCCAGCCAGAGGCCGATCTGTGCTTCGCCGCTGCGCAGGCGTTGCTTGAAGGTATTGATGGGCATGTCCATGAGACGGTCTCCGATCAGACGAAACGGCAGGCGATGGAACCGAGCATGTCGTAGTCGACATGGAAGGTATCGCCGGGGTTGGCGGCCACGGGGCGGGTGAAGGAACCGCCGAGGATGATCTGTCCCGGTTGCAGGGTGACGTCATAGGCCGCCAGCTTGTTCGCCAGCCAGGCCACGCCTTTGGCCGGGTGATTGAGCACCGCCGCCGAGACGCCGGATTCTTCGATCACGCCGTTGCGGTAGAGCACCGCCGGCACCTTGCGCAGGTCGATCTCGGTCGGGCGCACGGCACGACCGCCCATGACCACCCCGGCATTGGCGGCGTTGTCGGAAATGGTGTCGAAGACCTTGCGGGTCGCCTTGGTCTGTGGGTCGACCTGCTGGATGCGCGCATCGATGATTTCCAGCGCCGGGATCACCCATTCGGTGGCGTCGAGCACGTCGAACACCGTTACGTTCGGGCCTTTCAACGGCTTGCCGAGGATGAACGCCAACTCCACTTCCACCCGTGGCACGATGAAGCGCTCGAACGGGATGTCGGTGCCTTCATCGAAAAACATGTCGTCGAGCAGCGCGCCGTAATCCGGCTCGGTGATGTTCGACGACACCTGCATGGCCCGGGAGGTCAGGCCGATCTTGTGGCCGACCAGCTTGCGCCCGTCCTGGATCTTTTGCGCGACCCAGGCGCGCTGGATGGCGTAGGCGTCCTCAAGGGTGATGGCCGGGTGGTCGAGGGAAAACTGTCGCACCTGCTCACGGGTGCGTTCGGCCTGGTCGAGGCGCGCGGCGGCTTGCTGGATGAAGGTCTGGTCAAGCATGGCAAGGGTCTCTTATTGAGGATTGACGATGGCAGCCCGGGTGCGCAGCACCAGCAAGCCGCCAAGGGCGATGAGCAGGGCCAGCACGTACAGGGCGAGGCTGGCGCTCTGAGTGGTGTCGCGCATCCAGCCGATCAAGTAGGGCGCGAAGAATGAGGCGATGCTGCCGAAGGAGCTGATCAGGGCGATGCCGGCGGCCTGGGTGCCGTTGGACAGGAAGGCTGGCGGCAATTGCCAGAACATCGGCAACGCCGCACTGGCGCCCATGCCGGCGACGATCAGGCCGCTGAGCACCAGGGTCGGGTTGCCAGGGGAAAGCCCGGCGACCGCGATGCCCAGCGCGGCCATCAACAGCGGCACGCACAGGTGCCAGCGGCGTTCGCGATGGCGGTCGGAGGAGCGCCCGCAGCCGATCATGAAGAAGCAGCCGGCCAGGTAGGGCACCGCGCTGAGCAGCCCGACCTTGCCGTCGCTGCCGATGCCGGCGCCGTGGATCAGGGTCGGCATCCAGAAGGCCAAGGTGTTCACCGCCAGCATCACGGCGAAGTACACCGCCACCAACAACCAGACTTGGGGGTTGTTGAGAATCGCCGAGAACGAGGTGATGGATTTACGCTGCTCTTCAAGGCTCAGTTGTTCGCGCAGCTGCTGCTTGGCCTGGGGTGTCAGCCAGTTGACCGTCTCGAAACTGTCCGGCAGGCACTTGAGCACAACCAAGCCGAGCAGGATTACCGGCAATCCTTCGATGACGAACATCCACTGCCAGCCGCGCAGGCCGCCAAGGTCGTGGAAATGCTCGAGAATACCGCCGGACAAGGGCCCGCCAATCACCCCGGCCATCGGCACTGCGATAGCAAACAACGCCGTCACCTGGGCCCGGCGCCGGGCCGGATACCAGCGGTTGAGAAAGACCAGGATGCCGGGAAAGAAACCGGCCTCGGCCACGCCCAGCAGAAAGCGCAGCACGTAGAAACCGGCGGCGCTTTCGATGAGGAACATGCCGGTGGACAAGGCGCCCCAGACGACCATCAGGGTAGCGATCCAGCGCCGCGGGCCGACCCGGTCCAGGGCCATGTTGCTGGGCACGCCAAACAGCGCATAGGCGATGAAGAACAGGCCGGCGCCGAAGCCGTAGACCGTGTCGCTGAACTGCAGGTCGGCGCTCATCTGCATCTTCGCGAAGCCGATGTTGATGCGATCCAGGTGGGCGAAGAGGTAACAGACCAGCAGCAGCGGCATCAACCGCCAGGTGATGGTGGCATGGGTGCGGTCGTGGGCGATGGTGCCGACAGTGTCGGCGGTATTGGCTGTGCTCATGATCTTGTACTTTTTGTCAGAGAGGCCGATGGGGAGGGCGGGACAGACGGATTCAGCTGGCCTGGCCCTTGAGGAAGGCGTGGACGTTGTTGGCCTTGAAGTTGAGTTGTTCGTGCAGTTCGATCATCTCGAACGACAGGGCCAGCAGGCGTTGGGCCTGGAGTTCGGCGAAGTGCGCAGTGATGACCTCGAAGAGTTTTTCCGCGACTTTCTGGCGGGTGGCCAGGTCGCGACCGTGGCCGACTTTCAAGGTCATGTGCACGAAGGCGTAGTCATGCTTGCCGTCGGCCATGCGCCAGGTGTCCAGGCGTACGCCGCGGCTGCGGATGCCGCCCAGGGGGAACACGCCGCTGTCGCCTAGCACGGCATGGACCTTTTCAAACAGGCCGGGCAGGTCGGCTTGGCGTTCGATGTTGTCGGTGTATTCAGCGATGAAATGCGGCATGAACGGCTCCTTCAGGCCGCACGGGGACGCCGTGCGGCCGGGGTATCAAACAGGGAAGACAGCGTTGATCTGTCCGGTGCCGGAGCTACCGAACGGCTCGGTGACGATTTCGGCAGGCTTGTCGTAGTCCGGCCCGCCGAGCAGCCCCAGCAACATCGCCGTGTCATGCATCTTGCCTTCGCCAAAGCAGTGTTCGGCGTAGTCCGGGAGCATGGCGCAGAACTCTTTCCAGCGACCCTGGCGCCACATCTCGACGACGTGCAGGTCGACCTGCTTGTCGAATTCCCGCGTCCAGTTGTGGATGTTGGCTTCGGCGTTGCGATCATCGGAGAAACGGTGGGACAGCGAACCGGACGCCAGCACCAGCACCTTGCGATCGCTTTTCTCGATGGCCCGGCGCACCGCGGCGCCGAAGGCGAAGCTGTCTTGCAGGCGGTGCCAGGCGCACCAGGCGGCAATGGACACGACGTTGAATTTCTGCGCTTGGGGGACATCCATGTGCATGTAGCGCATGGGCACCAGCGTGCCGTATTCCAGCTCCAGGCTTGGAATGTTGTGGGCCAGGGTGCGCACATCCACGGCATTGGCCTCGGCGGCGATCAGTTCGCCCAGTTCCGGCGCGCCTGCGTATTCGTACTCCATGTTCTTGATGAAGTGCGGTAGCTCGTTGCTGGTGTAGACGCCCTTGAAGTGCTCGCCGCTGTTGACGTGATAGGCGCTGTTGACCAGCCAGTGCACGTCGAACACCACGGCCGTGTCGGCGCCCAGCTCACGGGCGCGACGGCCGATTTCCTTGTGGCCGGCAATCGCGGCGGCGCGGCAACCGTGGTGCTTGCCGGGCAGCTCCGACAGGTACATCGAGGGAACGTGGCAGATTTTCGCAGCCAGGACGACTTCGCCCATGATGATTCTCCTGAAATGTTGTTCTTGTTGAATCTCGGGACAGCGGGTGAATCAGGTCTTTGCCGATGAGCGCTTGTGGCGAGGGAGCTTGCTCCCGCTGGGACGGTCCGACGCTTCGGGCGAAGCGGCCCCATTTTTTTGCGATCGCTGCGCAATCGAGCGGGAGCAAGCTCCCTCGCCACGGAGTCATCGTCGCCAATGAGGCTTGGGCCTATACCCCCCACCGCGGTATGTGATGACTGCCCATGGAGATGCAAACGTTCTTGATCTCGGCAAACACTTCAAAGCTGTACTGTCCGCCTTCGCGGCCGGTTCCGGAACCCTTTACGCCGCCGAAAGGCTGGCGCAGGTCGCGCACGTTCTGGCTGTTGATGAACACCATGCCGGCCTCGATGCCGTGGGCCAGGCGATGGGCCTTGCCGATGTCCTGGGTCCAGATGTACGAGGCCAGCCCGTATTCGGTGTCGTTGGCCAGCTGCAAGGCTTCGGCTTCGTCCTTGAACGGGATCAGGCACACCACCGGGCCGAAGATTTCTTCCTGGGCGATGCGCATCTTGTTGTTGACGTCGGCGAACACGGTCGGCTGGATGAACTGGCCGCGGCTCAAGTGGGCCGGCAGGTTGGCCGGGCGCTCCAGGCCACCGGCCAGGAGCGTGGCGCCTTCTTCGAGGCCGATCTTGATGTAGCCGGTGACCTTGTCGTAATGGCCCTGGGTGATCATCGAGCCGACCTGGGTCTTCGGGTCCTGCGGATCACCGACGATCAAGCGTTTGGCACGGGCGGCGAACTCGGCGACGAACTGCGGGTAGACGCTTTCCTGGATGAAGATCCGGCTGCCAGCGGTGCAGCGTTCGCCATTGAGGGAAAAAATCGTGAACAACGCGGCGTCGAGGGCCCGTTCGAGGTCGGCGTCTTCGAAAATCAGCACCGGCGATTTTCCACCCAGTTCCATCGAGTACTTTTTCAACCCGGCGGTCTGCATGATTTTCTTGCCGGTGGCGGTACCGCCGGTGAAAGAAATCGCCCGCACGTCCGGATGACGCACCAACGCATCGCCAGCGGTGGCGCCATAGCCCTGGATCACGTTCAACACGCCGTTGGGAATGCCGGCCTCGACCGCCAGGCGACCCAGCTCGTTGGCGGTCAACGGCGACAGCTCGGACATCTTCAGCACGGCCGTGTTGCCCAGCGCCAGGCATGGCGCGGTCTTCCAGGTCGCGGTCATGAACGGCACGTTCCAGGGCGAAACCAACGCGCAGACACCCACCGGCTGGTACAGGGTGTAGTTGAGCATCTGATCGTCGACCGGGTAGGTATGGCCGTCCATTCGCGTGCAGACTTCGGCAAAGAAATCGAAGTTGTGGGAAGCGCGCGGAATCAGCACGTTCTTGGTCTGGTGGATCGGCAAACCGGTGTCGAGGGTTTCCAGTTCGGCCAGCTTGGGCACGTTCTGCTCGATCAGTTCTCCGAGCTTGCGCATCAGCCGGGCGCGTTCCTTGGCCGGGGTGTTGGCCCATTTCGGAAACGCTTCCTTGGCGGCCGCGACCGCTTGGGCCACTTCCTCGGCACCGCCGCTGGCGACTTCGCCGATGGCCTCCCCGGTGGCCGGGTTGTAGTTGACGAAGACGTCTTTGCTTTCGACCTCACGGCCATTGATCCAATGTTTGATCATGCTGCTCAAGCCTCTTTACGGGATGCGAAGAACTCGGCTTCGCTGACAATTCGATTGACCAGGCGACCGACGCCTTCCACTTCCACCACCACTTCGTCACCGGGTACCACGTCCGCCAGGCCTTCCGGCGTGCCGGTGGCGATCATGTCGCCGGGTTGCAGGGTCATGAAGCTGGACAGGTATTCGATCAGGTAGGGGATGTCGAAAATCATGTCCTTCGTGCTGCCTTCCTGGCGCAGCTCGCCGTTGATCCAGGTGCGCAGCGTCAGGTTGCTCGGGTCCGGCACATCGGCCACATCGACGATCCAGGGGCCGACGGGCGTGGTCGCGTCACGGTTCTTCACCCGCAGGTTGGGGCGGTAGTAGTTTTCCAGGTAATCGCGGATCGCATAGTCGTTGCACACGGTGTAGCCGGCCAGGTAGTCCAGCGCATCCTCGCGCTTGACGTTGCGCGCGGCTTTGCCGATGACCGCCACCAGCTCGCACTCGTAATGCATGTAGGCGACATTGTCGGGACGCCAGGTTGCCTGGTTGTGGCCGGTGTAGGTGCCAGGCGACTTGATGAATGCCAGGGGTTCGGTCGGCGGCTTGAACGCCAGTTCGGCGGCGTGATCGGCGTAGTTCAGGCCCAGGGCGAACATGCTGCCGGTGGCCGGTGGCAGCCATTGGACCTGGTCCTCGGCCAGCAGGCGACCGTCGGCCAGGCGTACGGCGTTGTGGGCTTCGACGGTGACGGCGTGATCCTGGCCTGCAAAACGAATGCGCGCGTGTTTCATGAACCTGCTCCTGTTTCCTCGGCCACGACGGTATTGACCAGGCGACCCAGGCCGCTGATGGCCACTTCGACGCGATCGCCGGGCAGCACATCGACCCGACCCTCAGGCGTGCCGGTGATCAGCACATCGCCGGCATGCAGGGTCATGAACTCGCTGATCTCGGCAATCAACTGGGGAATGTTGCGCACGAAATTGGCCGTGCTGTTTTGCTGGCGTACCTCGCCATTGACGTACAGCGTGATCGCCAGGCTGTGGGGGTCAGCCACCTGGGCGCTCGGCACCAGTTCCGGACCGATGGCGCAGAAGCCGTCCCGGCACTTGGCCTTGACGGCGGGGCGGTAATAACTGTCTTCCGGGAGACTGAATTCATTGATGATGGTGTAGCCGGCCACGTAGTCCATGGCCTCGGCGGCGCTGACGCGGCTGGCCGATTTGCCCATCACCACGCCAAGGGCCGGTCCTGGTTGCAGCGTTTCGCCGCCACCTGGGTGAACCACATCGGCGTCGTGCCGGTTGCGGGTATTGGGCGTCTTGATGAACAGCACGGGCTTGAGCGGCGGCTTCTGGTAGGGCGGTTGCTCGAACTCGGCGAGGCGCTGTTTCAGCAGCCCCTGGTAGTTCAGCGCGACCCCGAACAGGGTGCCGCTCGCGACGTCATGCAGGGCACGGCTCATGCTTGTCTCCTGGCGATGGCAGAGTGATGCAGGCTCTGCGGTTATTGTTAATGTGTTAACAGTTATAATTAAGATGTTAACTATCGTCAAGCGTGACAGAATGACCGGCACTGGTTGCCTTGCCGGATTCGGTGCAGGATGAGGGCGGCAGGTACCTGAATCAGAATAAAAACGAGCACTGCGTGATGACCGACCGCCAGCCGATCCCGAACATCAACATTGGTCAGGTGTACGACCAGCGCTACAGCGACGCCGAAGTGCATTACGACCGCCTCGCCAACCTGGCGGGTTTTTTCGGCCGCAACATGCCGGTGCATCGCCACGACCGGTTCTTCCAGGTGCATTACGTCAAGAGCGGTACGGTGCGGGTGTACCTTGATGACCAGCAATACGTCGAATCCGGGCCGATGTTTTTCCTCACCCCGCCGACCATTCCCCACGCCTTCGTGACCGAGGCCGACAGCGACGGGCATGTGTTGACGGTGCGCCAGCAACTGGTGTGGCAGTTGATCGACGCCGATCCGAGCCTGGCGCCGGCTGGCGTGCAACTGCCGGCCGCCTGCGTGGCCTTGGCGCAACTGGGGCCTGGGCAGGCGGGGGAAGTGCGGCGGTTGGAATACTTGTTCGAGGAACTGAGCGAGGAGGTGGCGGCGGGGCATCCGGGGCGCAGCGCGGCGCTGGATGGGTTGACGCGTTTGATCATGATCAGCTTGCTGCGGCTGTGTTCCAATTCCCTGCAAGCCAGGCCCGCGCGGCATGAAGACCTGAAGATCTTTCACCGCTTCAACGAGCTGATCGAGGCCCATTACCTGCAGCATTGGCCGCTGTCGCGCTACGCCGAAGGCATCGGCGTGACCGAAGCGCGCCTCAACGACGTGTGTCGACGCATCGCCGACCTGCCTTCCAAACGCCTGATCATGGAGCGGCTGATGCAGGAGGCCAAGCGCCTGTTGTTGTTCACCGGCAGCTCGGCCAATGAAATCTGCTACCAGCTGGGTTTCAAGGACCCGGCGTATTTCAGCCGCTTTTTCCAGCGTTACGCCCAACTCACGCCGGGGGAGTATCGCCAGCGGCAATCGGGGTTGCGCTGAAAACGCAGCCGTACTTTATGCAGATAGTCCCGTGGCCAGAGATTGCTCCCGCTGGGACGCGAAGCGGCCCCAAGACCATTCGACACGGTGTACCAGGCGAGACTGACGACTGCTGCGCAGCCGCTCCCTCGCCACAGAAGCTCCCGAGAGACTTTGCTTCTTGCGGCAGCCTGGAGACGACACTAAGCTGCCGACTCGCCCATTCACACAGTTCGAACATGGCCAACCCCAGACCTTCTTTGACCCTGACCCTGTTGCAAGCCCGCGAAGCGGCGATGGCTTTTTTTCGTCCGGCGCTGAACCAGCATGACCTCACGGAACAGCAGTGGCGAGTGATCCGCATCCTCCATCAGCAAGGTGAGTTGGAAAGCCACCAGCTCGCCCATCAGGCCTGCATTCTCAAGCCGAGCATGACCGGTGTGCTCAGTCGCCTGGAGCGTGACGGGTTGGTGCGTCGGCAGAAATCCAGCCAGGACCAGCGTCGGGTCTTCGTGGGCCTGACCGAGCGTGGCCAGCAGTGTTTCGTGTCCATGAGCGAGGGCATGGAAAGCAACTACCGGCGGATCGAAGAGCAATTTGGCGAGGAGAAGATGCAGCAATTGCTCGCGTTGCTCGGTGAGCTGAAGAACATCAAGCCGTGAGCCATGAGCCATGAGCCATGAGCCATGAGCCATGAGTCCGGAGGCTTGAGGCTTGAGGCTTGAGGCTTGAGGCTTGAGGCTTAAGGCTTGAATTTTGGGCCATTGAGGCTTGAGCTTTTGAGCTTTTGAGCTTTTGAGCTTTTGAGCTTTTGAGCTTTTGAGCTTTTGAGCTTTTGAGCTTTTGAGCTTTTGAGCTTTTGAGCTTTTGAGCTTTTGAGCTTTTGTGGCGAGGGAGCTTGCTCCCGCTCGACTGCGAAGCAGTCGCAAAGCTCACCTGAACGAGTGGGAGTGGGCAGGGGGCTGCTACGCAGCCCAGCGGGAGCAAGCTCCCTCGCCACAGAAGCGCTTCCTTCATACCGGCCTGCGTTCACGCAGCTCCTGCAACCGATCAGAGCCACCCTCGGCCACGCGATTCTGGCTCAGACGATCAGAGCCACCCTCGGCCACGCGATTCTGGCTCAGACGATCAGAGCCACCCTCGGCCACGCGATTCTGGCTCAGACGATCAGAGCCACCCTCGGCCACGCGATTCTGGCTCAGACGATCAGCGCCACCCTCTGCCACACGATTCTGGCTCAAACGATCGGAGCCGCCTTCAGCCAGTTGATGCTCAGCCTGGGCCGGGTCGTTCTTTGCCGAGGCAGCGTTCGCCAGGCCGACACCGCTAACCAGTGCCAGGGCGATTGTCAAGGACGACAGTTTCGAGAAGTTGAACATGGTGATTCTCCTTGCGTTTGATTGAGTAGATCCGTGGCAGCGAAGGTGTTGCTGTCCGGTGATCACAGTTAAACGCGCAGATGTATCGACGATGTGTGCGAGGCGGGGGCGAAATCTGTCGTTTCGTATCAAGCCGTGCTGCCTATACAGAGCGATACAAATCCTGTTGAAGCATGGGGAGGCGAGGCGCTGCCGAGTGCTCGACGAGCTGAAAAAGCGTGAATTGTCTGGTCGATAATCGCACGCTTTGCGGTGTATCCCTGCGCGGGTTATTGACCAAACTAACCGGGTGGTACATTTTAGCGGCACCTGTCTTGTCCCACGTGACCGAGACCATAATAAAAATAGAGGAACATCCCATGGCAGTCCGTCTGCGAGCGTCCCGCGCCGCCTCCTTGATCCATCTTTCAAGTGCACCGTCCAGCCTTCCAGGTTTGATTCGCTAGCGACCCACGTTGTTGCGGTCTTATCGCGCCAGCGGGATGTCGGCGCTCGACAAGCCTCGGAGTTCTTCAAGATGACAAAAGTCGTGGATCTGTATTTCAAGCTGCTGAAACTGCTGATCGTGGTGTGCATGGTCGCGATGATCGTGCTGGTGTTCGGCAATGTGGTGCTGCGCTATGCCTTCAACTCGGGCATCAGTGTGTCGGAGGAGCTGTCGCGCTGGTTCTTCGTCTGGATGATTTTTCTCGGTGCCCTGGTGGCGCTCAAGGACCGTGCCCACCTGGGCATGGACAGCCTGGTCAAGCGCTTGCCGGCGGCAGGCAAGCGTATCTGCCTGGTCATCAGTCACCTTTTGATGTTGTACATCTGCTGGCTGATTTTCAGTGGCAGTTGGCAACAGGCAGTGATCAACCTGAATGTCGCCGCCCCGGCGTCAGGCTTGTCCATGTCGCTGTTCTACGGTGCCGGCCTGGTGTTCGGCGCCAGTGCCGCAGCGATCCTGCTTTACGAGCTCTACCTGGCGCTGTTCGGCAAGCTGGGGGATGACGAGTGGGTGATGGTCAAGGACAACGACGCAGAGCTGATCACCCACAACGCCGCCACCCCTGACTCCATCAAGAGTACCCGCCCATGACACTGGTTATTTTTCTCGGGTCCCTGATCGGCAGCATGGCCCTGGGCATGCCCATCGCGTTTGCCTTGCTGGTGGTCAGCGTGGCGTTGATGGTTTACCTGGACCTGTTCGACGCGCAAATCATTGCCCAGAACCTGCTCAACGGCGCGGACAGTTTTCCGCTGATGGCCGTGCCGTTCTTCATGCTGGCCGGCGAAATCATGAACGTCGGCGGGCTGTCCAAACGCATCGTCAACATTGCCATGGCGCTGGTGGGGCACAAACGCGGCGGTCTGGGTTACGTGGCGATCATTGCCTCCTGCCTGCTGGCATCGCTGTCCGGTTCGGCCGTGGCCGATGCGGCGGCATTGGCGGCGTTGCTGGTGCCGATGATGGTGTTGGCCGGGCACAATCGGGCCCGCTCGGCGGGTTTGATTGCTGCCGGCGGCATTATCGCGCCGATCATCCCGCCGAGCATTGGCTTCATTGTCTTTGGCGTGGCGTCCGGGGTGTCGATTTCCAAGTTGTTCCTGGCCGGCATCGTGCCGGGGATCATGCTCGGCGTGGCGCTCGCCATTGCTTGGTGGTTCGTCTCCCGCAGCGAGAATGTCGAGACGCCACCCAAGCAATCCCGCGCCGAGGTCCTGCGGGCCTTGGTGGAGGGCAGCTGGGCCATGGGCTTGCCGATCATCATTATTTTCGGCCTCAAATTCGGCATTTTTACCCCGACGGAAGCGGCAGTGGTGGCGGCGGTCTATTCGCTATTCGTCTCCCTGGTGATCTACCGGGAAATGAAAGTCAGCCAGTTGTACGGGGTAATCCTGTCCTCGGCCAAGACCACCTCGGTGGTAATGTTGCTGGTCGCCGCCGCCATGGTTTCTTCCTGGCTGGTGACCATTGCCGACTTGCCGGGCCAATTGGCGGCGGTGCTTGAGCCGTTCATGGATAGCCCGACCCTGCTGTTGGTGGTGATCATGCTGATGATCATCCTGGTTGGTACGGTCATGGACATGACGCCAAGCATCCTCATCCTCACACCGGTGCTTATGCCGGCGATCACCCAGGCGGGCATCGACCCGGTCTACTTTGGCGTGTTGTTCCTGATCAACACGGCCATTGGCCTGATTACCCCACCTGTGGGCACTGTGCTCAATGTGGTGAGCGGTGTTTCCAAGCTCAATATCGAAGAAATCGTTCGTGGTGTGTGGCCGTTCCTGCTTGCGCAACTTGCGGTGCTGTTCCTGCTGGTCCTGTTCCCGCAATTGGTCCTGGGGCCGTTGAAATTCTTCACCGGCTGACACCGGTGTTGGCTAGCTCGACCTTAAAAACAATAACGATCGGAGAGTGACATGGGAAAACTGATGAAAACCCTGCTGGCCGGGGCGTGCGCGACGGGCTTGCTGTTGGGCAGCGTGGCCAGCCATGCGGATGAGATTCGCGAACGTACCCTGCGATTCGCCTTCCAGAACGTCAAGGAACACCCCCAGAGCCAGGGCGCGCAGAAGTTCGCCGACCTGCTCAGCGAGAAGAGCGGTGGCAAGATCAAGGTCCGCCTGTTCCCCGGCGGTACGCTGGGCGGTGACGTGCAAACGGTGTCGGCGTTGCAGGGCGGCACCCTGGACATCACCGTGCTCAACTCCGGCATCCTGGCCGCCCAGGCCCCGGATTACGCCATGCTCGATTTCCCGTTCCTGTTCAACAACGTCGAGGAAGCCCATGCGGTCATCGATGGGCCGGTCGGGCAGAAACTGGCGGCGCAACTGGACAGTAAAGGGCTGGTAGGGCTGGGTTATTGGGACCTGGGTTTTCGTAACCTGACCAACAGCAAGCACCCGGTGACCAAGCTGGAAGATATGCAAGGCTTGAAACTGCGTGTGATCCAGTCGCCAATCTACCTGGAAACCTTTACCGCCCTGGGCGCCAACCCGGTGCCGATGGCGTTCCCCGAGGTCTACACCGGCCTTGAGCAGCACACCATCGACGGCCAGGAAAACCCTTTCACGGTGATTGAAGGCAACAAGTTCTACGAGGTGCAGAAGTATCTTTCCGTCACCGGGCACATCTTCAATCCGCAGTCGTTGATCATCAGCCAGAAAACCTGGAACCGCCTCAACGACGACGAAAAGGCAATGATTCGCGCGGCAGCGGCCGAGGCGCAGACATTCCAGCGTGAAGTCACGGCGGCGAGCATGGACAAGGCCAAGGCGACATTGGCCGCTGCGATGACCGTCAATGAAATCAGCCCAGCCGAGAAAGATCGCATGCGTGAGCGCGTACAGCCGGTGATCGACAAGTTCGCCAAATCCCTGGATGGCGACCTGGTGAAGGCGATGTACGACGAAATCGCCAAGGTGCGGGCGGCGCAATGAGGTGAATGGGCCTGACACCAGCGTCAGGCCTGAACAGATCTAACCCTGTGGGAGCGAGCTTGCTCGCGAATGCGTCGGGACATCCAGCATCACTGCAAGCTGGCCCACCGCTTTCGCGAGCAAGCCCGCTTGTGTCTTGCACCGCGATTAGACTGAGGGTGAGAGCGGTGGGTGGCAAGCTGAACGCCCGAAGTGCTTAAAGCACGTGTGGGAGCCCATGCTGCCACTCACCTCTCCACTCTGGTCATTGAGCCCGAACAGTTGAACGAGCCCACCTCGAACAGTTACAAGCGTGGGCCAAGCCAGAGCGCTCTCACCTTGAGTGTAAGAGGGTTTGGCTATGTTTTCCTATCCAGCAGGTATTGATGTTTCAAAAGACAGTCTTCAGGTGCAGGTTGATCTGTTAGATGTCGGGGTGAGTTGCTCTAACGCCGAGGGTGATTTTCCTGGATTAATTAGTTGGCTGCTGCTCCATCAGGTCGGTCGCGTGTTGCTGGAAGCCACAGGCGGTTACGAACGAAACGTCATGAAAGCGCTTCAGGCAGCAGGGTTTGAGGTCATTCGGATCAACCCGTGCCGAGCCAAAAGCTTTGCCAAGGCAATGGGACAACAAGCTAAAACCGACCCGATAGATGCGCGCCTCCTGGCGCAATTTGCAGCGGTTATCAAATCTGCTAACAGCCGGATCACAAGTGTCGAACAGGACGACTTGCGCGCACTGGTCCAGCAACGGGAAAACTTTGTTCAGCAGAGAGATGACGACAAGCGCAGGCTTAAGACAGCGTCGTCTGAGGCAGTCAAACCCGCGTTGCAGAGTCATATCGACTATCTGTGTGAAGCCGTTAAGTTGATAGAAAAATTGATCCGTCAAAGCGCTGAAAACCTGGACCGTGAAAAAGTTACTCATCTGCGTTCGGTTAAGGGGATCGGTCTGGTTACGGCGGCCAGTGTAATGGCCTATCTTCCTGAGCTCGGCGAGGTTGGCCGGCATCAGATCGCTGCATTGGCAGGCATTGCCCCCTACAACGACGATAGCGGCACGCACAAAGGCAAACGCTACATCAGCGGAGGTAGGTTCGCCGCTAGGCGCGCTTTGTACATGGCCTGCTGGTCAGTGATCAGGTATCAGCCTGACTTCAATGCCCGGTATAAGGCGCTTCGCGAGAAAGGTAAATGCGCCAAGGTTGCGCTCATCGCATGCATGCGTGTCTTGCTGGTACGTCTAAACGCAATGATCCGGGATGGTTCTGAGTGGAAGGGCCTAGTCGCCTAAAATGCTATCACGGAGATCCCCTCGGATTTTGCATGGCCTGGAGCTGTGGGAGTCTTGCTGTCCCTGGAAACGATGGCTGAATAAATCATCCAAGACAGTTGCTCCCACAGTTGTTTTGGGGTGGACTCAGGATTTGCATACGCCCTAGATCCCGGTGGGAGCGAGCTTGCTCGCGATAGCGGAGTGTCAGCCAAGATCAATGTGGCTGACCTGACGCCATCGCGAGCAAGCTCGGCTCCCACAGTTGTTTTGGGTGGACTCAGGATTCGCATACGCCGCCGATTTCCTGTGGGAGCGAGCTTGCTCGCGATAGCGGAGAGTCAGTCAAGATCAATGTGGCTAACCTGACGCCATCGCGAGCAAGCTCGCTCCCACAGGGGTTTTGTAGTGTTCTAGCGACGGTTACTGGGCGGCCGGAACGGCCAGCCACTGGCCAATCACTTTCTGGTAGCTGCCATTGGCCTTGCTCAGGTGCAGCCACTGGTCGACGTACATTTTCCAGGTGTTGTCATCCCGCGGCAGCAGGTAGGCCTTCTCGCCATATTGCAGGTAGCGAGTCGGGTTGACGGCGCACAGGCCGGGCTTGAGTTTTTGCTGGTAGAGCGCTTCGGACGCGTCGGTGATCATCACGTCGGCCTTCTTGTCCAGCAGTTGCTGGAAGATGGTCACGTTGTCGTGGAAGCTGAGCTGGCCGTTGGGCAGGAACGCCCGGACGAAGGCTTCGTTGGTGCCACCCGCCGGCTCGACAAGACGCACCGACGGCTGGTTCATCTGCTCGATGGTCTGGTAACGCTCCTTGTCTTCGCAACGCACCAGGGGGATCTTGCCATCCACGTCCAGGGTGCTACTGAAATAGGCCTTTTTCTGGCGCTCCAGCGTCACCGAAATCCCGCCCATACCGATGTCGCATTGGCCTGCAACCATATCCGGCATCAGGGTTTTCCAGGTGGTCTGCACCCATTGCACCTTGACGCCGAGGCTGGCGGCCAGTGAGCGCGCCATGTCGATGTCGATGCCTTCGTATTCGCCGGCTTGGGTTTTAAAGGTGTAGGGCTTGTAGTCCCCGGTGGTGCACACCTTCAGTTCGCCGCGCTGCTGGACCTGGTCCAGAAGCGAGGGAGCCGGCTCGGCCAGGGCGCTGCAGGAGAGCGCCAGCAGGCCACAGAACGTCATCGAGCTTGTTATGGTTTTCATAGGGATTGGACGTCTCGTAGCGGAGGGAAACAAGATCGGGGAGTGTAGTAAAAGTGCCGGCAGGCTGTCACTGCAGGCTTTCCAGATAGGCGCAGAACATATCGGCCATGGCGTCGCTATACACGGCAACCTCCACGGGAGAGCGGGGCGCTGATGAGAAACGCTTGCCCACGGCACTCAGCGTGGTGATCGCCAGGTCACCTGCCAGGGCACGGGTTTGTGCCGGGGCGTCTGGCAAGGCTTGCAGCATGAAAGCGTCCACCGACTGTTGCACCGACATCCGCGCGGCCTGGTGCTCGGGGGCGTCGCGGTAGAGCGGTGCGGCGTCGTTGAGGGCGACGCGTATCTGGGCCTCGTCGCATTCGGACTGGATGAACGCCCGCACCAGGGTGCGCAGCCGCTCGAAGGGCGGCTTGCGGTCGTCTTCGAGAATCTCGCGCAGCATGTCGCTGGTTTGCCGCCATTCATCACTTTGCAGACGGAACAGGATCGCCGCTTTGTTCGGAAAGTACTGATACACCGAGCCGACGCTGACGCCCGCTCGCTCGGCAACACGGGCCACCGTGAAACGTGCCGCACCCTGGGTCGCCAAAACCTGAACAGCCGCCTCCAGAACGGCGGCGACGAGCTCGGTGGAGCGTGCCTGTTTCGGCTGTTTGCGCGAGGAAATCTGCGGGCTTGGGCGTTCGGACATGCGGACGTGAACCTCGACAGGGAATGCGAATAGGAAATGCGACGGGTTATTCGTATCTTGAATGCGACGAATTGATCGCATTCTAGTGGGATCCACAGGCCGCGTTCAACGTCACATCGCATCCTTTCCGTGGGTAGGGTTATGACTCAAGAAAACATTCATCTCGGTGCCTCTGCGGTGCCTCAGGCATCCCTCGGTGCCAATCCGGTGTTCAAGCTGTTGCCGCTCACGCTGACGGTGTTCATCGGTTTTCTGACCCTGGGCATGCAATTGCCGGTCTTGCCCCTTCATCTGCATGACACCCTGGGCATGGGCACGCTGGTGATTGGCCTGGTGGTCGGCGCGCAGTTCGCGGCGGCGCTGTTGTCACGGGCCTGGGCTGGCAACTTCGCCGACATGCGCGGTGGCAAGCGCGCGGTCATGGTCGGCCTGGTGACGGCGGCGGTTTCCGGGTTGGTCTATCTGCTTTCCCTGGCGTTCGTTGCCACGCCTGTGACCTCGGTCTGGCTGCTGTTGGGCGGACGTGTGCTGCTGGCATTTGGGGAAAGTCTCATTGTCACCGGTGCGCTGGGGTGGGGCATGGGCCTGGTGGGCGCGCAGCATGCCGGCAAGGTCATGGCCTGGAATGGCATCGCCATGTACGGCGCCTATGCCCTGGGCGCTCCGCTCGGCGTGGCGCTGAATGGCGATTGGGGGTTCACGGGCATTGCCGTCGCCACGGTGTTCGTCCCGCTGCTGGCGCTGCTGATTGTTTCGGGTGTGCGGGCGGTCGCCCCTACAGCGACCCGGCGGGCACCGTTCTACAAGGTGATGGGGGCCGTGTGGGTGCCAGGCATGGGGTTGGCGTTTTGCAGCGTTGGTTTTGGGGTCATCACGGCCTTCATCGCGCTGTTGTTCGCGGCCAGGGCTTGGGGCGATGCCTCCCTGGCGTTCACCGCCTTCGGCCTGGCCTTCATCGGTGCGCGCCTGCTCTTTGGCCACCTGCCCGACAAGATCGGCGGAGCCCGTGTCGCCCTGGTTTGCGTGGTGATCGAAGCCGTTGGGCTGTTGTTGATCTGGGGGGCAGACACGGCGGCAATCGCCTACTTGGGGGCGGCGTTCACCGGCTTCGGCTATTCCCTGGCTTTCCCGGGCTTCGGGGTGGAGGCGGTGAAGCGTGCGCCGCCGCAGAACCGCAGTCTCGCCATGGGCGCCTATGTCGCTTTCCTCGACATCTCCCTGGGGCTGAGCAGTCCGCTGGCCGGGGCGTTGGCGGGTACCTGGGGCATCGGCGCGGTTTACCTCGGCGGGGCCGTGGCGGTGATGCTGGCCGTTGTCGTGGCGCTGGTGCTGTTGCTGCCGGGGACCCAAGGCCGGCAGCCGGTTTGAGTCCGTCAGTGGTGTTCCTCGACAGGTTTTAACAGGAGTTTGAAACATGCATGTATTCGTTACCGGTGCCACGGGCTGGGTGGGGTCTGCCGTGGTCCAGGAATTGAGGGGGGCCGGCTATCGGGTCACAGGCCTGGCCCGTTCCGAGCACAAGGTCGCTGCGCTGGCTGCGACCGGCGCGAAGGTGGTCCGCGGCACGTTGGAAGACCTCGACGTCCTGCACCAGGCCGCCTCGGCGGTGGATGCGGTGATTCACACCGCGTTCAATCATGACTTCTCGCGGTTTGCCGAGAACGCTGAGCAGGACCGCCATGTCATCGAAGTATTGGGCAGCGCGCTGCAAGGGTCTGAGCGGCCTTTGCTGGTGACGTCCGGCCTGCTGGGCTTGACCCGAGGCGCGAGCGAACTGGAGGTGCCCAGCCCGGCTTCGCCGCGCAAATCCGAAACGGCGGCCCGGGCGCTGGTGGAACGCGGTGTGCGGTGCGCGACCGTACGCCTGGCACCTTCGGTCCATGGCCTCGGCGACTACGGATTCGTGCCTCTCCTGATTCGCCTGGCCCGGGAGACGGGCGTCTCGGCCTATCTCGGAGACGGCGGCCACTGTTGGTCGGGCGTGCACCGGCTGGACGCCGCACGGGTTTATCGGCTTGCGCTGGAGCAGGGCGTGACGCAGTCGGTCTACCACGCCGTCGCCGACGAGGCCGTGCCGTTCAAGGCCATTGCCCAGGCGATCGGTCGTGGCCTGGGGTTGCCGGTCGAATCCCGGGAGCGCGAGCATTTCGGCTGGTTTGCCCACATGGCGGCGGCGAACATGGCGGTGTCCAGCGAATACACCCGTGCCTTGCTGGGATGGACGCCAAGTGGCCCGAGCCTGTTGAATGATCTTGAGTTGCCGGGCTATTACCACGCCGATTGAAATGAATAACCTGTGGCGAGGGAGCTTGCTCCCGCTGGGTTGCGCAGCGACCCCAATATTTTACGGTCGCTGCGCAACCGAGCGGGAGCAAGCTCCCTCGCCACAAGGGCTGTGCGGGGCCTCTAGCGGGAAATGATCCCGTGGTCGATCGCGTATTTCACCAGGGCCGCGGGCTTGTCGATGTTCAGCTTGCGGCGGATGCTCAGGCGATGGGTTTCGACGGTGCGTACGCTGATGTCCAGTTCGCGAGCCATTTCCTTGTTGTTCAGGCCCTGGACCATTTTCGCCAGCACTTGGCTCTCCCGTGGCGTCAGCTCGTTGTCGCTGTGCGGGTCGGTGGCGAGCCGCTGGGCGATCTCGGCACTGTAGAAGGTGCCGCCGCTGATGATGGCCTCGATGGCCGCGATGATTTCCCGCGATGGCGCGTTCTTGAGCACGTAGCCGCTGGCGCCGGCGCGTACGGATTCGCTCACGTACTCATGATTGTCATACATGCTCAGGATCAGGATCTTAAGGCTGGGGTATTGCTTGCCCAGTAATCGGGTCAGCTCAAGGCCGTTCTTGTCCTTGAGGCCGATGTCCATCAGCAGCAGGTCCGGTTGGCAGCGACCGACCATTTCGATCGCCTGTGCGCCGTTCTCGGCTTCGCCGACCACGTCCAGTTGCGGCATCACCGAGAGCAGGGCCCTGATGCCGTCGCGGACCAAGGAATGGTCGTCGACCAGCGCGACGCGAATCACGGGAGGCAGGGTCATCGGCAAGTGCTCTTTGGAGTGGGGCATCAGCTTTGCGTGACCGAGAGGTTCATGGGCAGCAGGATATCCAGTTCGCTGCGGCCTGGCACCGACGTCACTTCCAGGCGTCCGCCGAAATGCTCGACCCGTTCGCGGATGTTACGCAGGCCGATTCCGGCATGGCCGCGTTCCACTTGCGGGACGTTGAACCCCATCCCGTCATCGACCACCGTCAGGCGCAGGGACTGGCTGGAGCCGAACAGGCTGATGCCGACGCTTTTCGCCCCGGCATGGCGCTCGATATTGGTCAGGGCCTCCTGGGCAATGCGAAACAGCGAGACGGGGGCGCCATTTTCCAAGCGGCAATCGAATTCGTTGCTGCGGTAGGACACTTCCAGCCCGCTGCGCTGCTGGAATTCGCTGGCGAGCTGGCCGATGGCGGCGGGCAGGCCCAAGGTGTCGAGCAGGGAGGAGCGCAAGTCATGGGAGATGCTACGGATCTCGCCGATGGCGTCGCCCAGCCGGTCGGTGGCGGTCTTCAGGATGCCCAGGCCGTTTTCCTGACCGTTCTCCAACACATGGCTGGCCAGTTCGAACTGGAACTTGATCGACACCAGCAATTGGCTGATGCCGTCATGCAGCTCGCGAGAAACCCGTGAGCGTTCTTCTTCCTGCAGGCTGACGATGCGCTGGTTCAGCCGCTGCAGCTTCTTGTCCGCCAGGCGATGTTCGCTGACGTTCAGGGTCATGCCTCCGGCGAATACCAGCAGGACCGCTACCAATGCGATGGCCGCGATGGCTTGCATGGTGGTGTGGATGCCATGGGCGACTTCGTCACGGGCTTGTTGGGTGGCGCGTTCGACATCCTCCAGGTAGATCCCCGTGCCAAGCGTCCAGCCCCATTTGTCGAGCCTCACGACGTAGGCCAACTTGTCGGTCACCTGGCCGGAGGAGGGCTTGTTCCAGGCGTAGCGCTGGAAACCATCGCCTGACTCGGCGCTCCTGATCAGCGCCTGGATCACCGGCAAGCCCTTGGGGTCCTTCATGTCCCAAAGGTACTGCCCGACCAATTCCGACTGGCGGGCATGCATGAGGCTGCGACCCTGGCGGTCATACACGAAAAAGTAACCGTTGATGCCGAAGCTGAGCTTGCGCAGTTCTTCCAGGACCTGCTGTTGCGCGCGCGCGTCTCCCTGGCCGTCGTCATACAGCGGGGCGATCAGGCTCTGCGCCATCTCGACATAGTTTTTCAGCTCGGCGCGCTTGCTCGCCAGGATGCTGTCTTCGATCAGTTGCGCCTGTTGATCGCCCAATTGGCGGTTGAGCGAGATCACCAGGGCGCAGATGACCGCGATGGCCAAGACCAGCGGCAAGATCCCGAGGGCGACGATTTTGTGTTTGAGCAGCATCTGTACTCCTGTCCGGGCTCGGCGGGGAGGCGAATGGCGGCATCATATGCCAAACCAGCCTGCCCGGCACAAACCTGTGGAGCGAGCTGGTGTGGGAGCGAGCTTGCTCGCGATAGCGGTGTGTCAGTCAATTAAGCGTTGGCTGAAGACCCGCTATCGCGAGCGAGCTCACTCCCATAGGGAATTGGGGTTCTACGTAGTACTACGGATTTATTTATTGACCCGTTGCAGGGATATTAGGCCGGCTCCGAATAGCCGGGGCACACTATAAAAACAATCGCCGCAATCCACTGGATATCGGCAGGAGACACGCAATGACAACCCGTCTGGTTAAACACCTCGCCTGGTTTGCCGTGGCTGTTCTGGGAGCCTGTGCGTTGAGTGTCGTGGCCTTGCGCCGCGGCGAACCCATCAACGCCCTCTGGATCGTCGTCGCAGCCGTGGCCATCTACCTGGTCGCCTACCGCTACTACAGCCTCTTCATCGCCAACAACGTGATGCAACTCGATGCGCGCCGGGCCACCCCCGCCGTGCTCAACAACGATGGCCTGGACTACGTCCCGACCAACAAACACATCCTTTTCGGCCACCACTTCGCGGCCATTGCCGGCGCGGGGCCGTTGGTCGGGCCGGTGCTGGCGGCGCAGATGGGCTACCTGCCCGGCACGCTCTGGCTGATCGCCGGCGTGGTGCTGGCCGGTGCGGTGCAGGACTTCATGGTCCTGTTCCTGTCCACCCGCCGCAACGGTCGCTCCCTGGGCGACATGGTGCGCGAGGAAATGGGCCGCATCCCCGGCACCATCGCGCTGTTCGGCTGCTTCCTGATCATGATCATCATCCTCGCGGTGCTGGCGCTGATCGTGGTCAAGGCCCTGGCCGAGAGCCCGTGGGGCATTTTCACGGTGATGGCGACCATCCCGATCGCGATGTTCATGGGCATCTACATGCGCTACATCCGCCCGGGCCGCATTGGCGAGATCTCGATCATCGGCGTGCTGTTGCTGCTGGGTTCGATCTGGCTGGGTGGGCAGATCGCCGCCGACCCGGTCTGGGCCAAGGCCTTTACCTTCACCGGGATCCAGATCACCTGGATGCTGATCGGCTATGGTTTTGTCGCGGCGGTGCTGCCGGTGTGGCTGATCCTGGCGCCACGGGACTACCTGTCCACGTTCCTCAAGATCGGCACCATCGTCGCCCTGGCGATCGGCATCCTGGTCACCATGCCCGAGCTGAAAATGCCGGCACTGACCCAGTTCACCGACGGCACCGGGCCGGTGTGGAAGGGCGGTCTGTTCCCGTTCCTGTTCATCACCATCGCCTGCGGCGCGGTCTCGGGCTTCCACGCGCTGATCTCCTCGGGCACCACGCCTAAGCTGCTGGATAACGAAACCAACGCCCGCTACATCGGTTACGGCGGCATGCTGATGGAGTCCTTCGTGGCGATCATGGCCATGGTAGCCGCTTCGGTGATCGAGCCGGGCGTGTACTTCGCCATGAACAGCCCGGCGGCGATCGTCGGTACTGATGTGGTGGCCGTGGCCCAGACCGTCAGCAGTTGGGGTTTCGCAATCACCCCCGACGCGCTGCAAGCGGTGGCCAAGGACATCGGCGAGACCACCATCCTGGCCCGTGCCGGCGGTGCGCCGACCCTGGCGGTCGGGATCGCGCAGATCCTCCACTCGGTGCTGCCGGGTGAGAACACCATGGCGTTCTGGTACCACTTCGCGATCCTGTTCGAAGCGCTGTTCATCCTCACCGCGGTGGACGCCGGCACCCGTGCCGGGCGGTTCATGCTGCAGGACCTGCTTGGCTCGTTCGTGCCGGCCCTCAAGCGCACCGAATCCTGGACCGCCAACCTGATCGCCACCGCCGGCTGCGTGGCGCTGTGGGGTTACTTGCTGTACCAGGGCGTGATCGATCCGCTGGGCGGCATCAATACCTTGTGGCCGCTGTTCGGCATTTCCAACCAGATGCTGGCCGGGATCGCCCTGATGCTCGCCACCGTGGTGCTGATCAAGATGAAGCGCCAGCGCTATGTCTGGGTCACGCTGCTGCCGGCGAGCTGGCTGCTGATCTGCACCACCACCGCGGGCCTGATCAAGCTGTTCGACGCCAACCCGGCGATCGGCTTCCTGGCCCTGGCGCGCAAATACAACGATGCCCTGGCCGCCGGCCAGATCCTGGCCCCGGCCAAGAGCATCGAGCAGATGCAGCACGTGGTGTTCAACGCCTACACCAACGCAACGCTGACGGTGTTGTTCCTGTTCGTGGTCTTCAGCATCCTGTTCTACGCGCTCAAGGTCGGCATCGCCGCCTGGGGCACGAAAGAACGCACGGACAAGGAAGCGCCATTCCAGGCCCTGCCGGACGCTTGATAGAGGATTGCAACGATGTTCAATGACTTGAGTCGCCTGGGTAAATACCTCGGTCAGGCCGCGCGCCTGATGGTCGGCATGCCCGACTACGACAACTACGTCGAGCACATGCAAACCAAGCACCCGGACAAGCCGATGATGGACTACGAGGCGTTCTTCCGGGAACGCCAGGAGGCCCGTTACGGCGGCAAGGGTGGGCCCAAGTGCTGTTGATCCGCTGATTGCCAGTGGATGATGCAACCCTGTGGGAGCGAGCTTGCTCGCGAAGGCGTCAGGTCAGTCGCCGTTGATGTGGCTGACACACCGCTATCGCGAGCAAGCTCGCTCCCACAGTTGTTTTTGGGGTGGTCCCAGGATTTGCATACACCACCGATCCCTTGTGGGGTGTTCTCAGGATTTGCTTACACCACAGATCCCTTGTGGCGAGGGAGCTTGCTCCCGCTGGACTCTGTAGGAGCTGGCGAAGCCTGCGATCTTTTGATTTTGATCTTTCGCTTGGAACTCAAGTGTCTTGGGAAAGATCGCAGCCTCGTTGCACTCGTCAGCTCCTACAGGGCAGCCGAGCGGGAGCAAGCTCCCTCGCCACGGGGTAGTTGTCTGGCTTGATTCCGGTGTTGATCAGTCCGCCAACAACACCGCCGCATCGAAGCCCACCCGCAGGTTGCCCCAATGACGGCCGCCGAAGAAGAACGGTACGTCGATCTCGGTCATGATTTCCCCGGTATCGCGCAGGTAGGTCTGCAGCAGGAAGCGCTGGACGTTGCCCGCCGCGCGCAAGCCGATCGGGTCGTTGAAGATGCGCTTGTTGCGGCACACCGGCAAATCCACCGCCCGGTCGCCGGTCGGCGGCTTGGAGACCCAGCTGTTATTCACCGGGCAATAGCCCTTGCTGTCGACCATGAACGACACCTTGCCACCCGGCGTGCTGCGGGTGAGCTTGTCGCATTCTTCCTGGCAGACCTGGGCAAAGCGTTCGGTGTAACTCGTCATGTACTGCTTGGGATCGGTGCCGGGAACCAGTTGGTAATTCTGATCGAACAGGTTCAGGCCTTCCCGTTGCAGCGCTTCCAGGCGGACTTGCAGCGTATCGCGGCACTCGCTGGCGCGGGTGATGGCGGCATCCAGCTTGCCGTGCCCCAGTACGAAACGACCCAGCAGCGCCTGGACCTTCTCGGCCACGCCGGACAGGTCGCGGGTGGCCGTGGCCGAATGCTGCATGCGCTGGTCGATCAGTTGGCTATCGGCGTGAATCTGGGTGACCCGGTCGTTGATCCCGGTGTTGCTGTCGGCGAACTGCTGGATATGGGTCGCGATGTCCGCCAGCTTGCCATTGGTGGATTCGAAGTCGACGATCATGCTTTCGAAATGGCCGGAGGCGCGCTCCACCACTTTCTGGGTTTCCCGGGCGCTGTGGCTGATCTGGGTCGTCTGCTCATGGGTCGAACTGACCTCGTCGAGCATGGCGTCGATGTTGCGCGAGATATCGTCGGTGGCCCGGCTGACGTTTTGTGCCAGGGTCCGCACTTCATCGGCCACCACCGCGAAGCCACGGCCGCTTTCGCCGGCCCGGGCGGCTTCGATGGCGGCGTTGAGGGCCAGCAGGTTGGTCTGGGCTGAGATCTGCTGGATCAACCCGACAATCGACTTGATGCTCGACGAACGCTGGTTCAAGGCGCTCACCAGGGTGGCGAACTCACCCAGGCTGCTGGAAATTTCGCTGATGTTGCCGGTCACTTCCAGCAGCTCGGCGTAGGAATCGCGGGCCATGCTCAGGTTCTGCGCCGTGGTGCTGGAGATGCCCTGGGTCTGGCGCGAAACCTCTTCGATGCGGCCCACGGCGGTGTTGCTCTGGTCCATCACTTCCTTGGCGAAGCGCGCCTGGTGGGTGGCACTGTCGCTGGAGTCGCTGATGTTCTTCAACGAACGGGCCGACTCCACGGCAATGTGCACGGTCAGCGCCTGGACATTGCTGATGATTTCCCGCTGCTTGGCCAGGAAGCGATTGCAGGTGGCAGCGAGTGTGCGGATCTCGTCGTGGGTCACCAGCGGCAAGTCCTTGGACAGGTCGCCTTCGCCGTTGGCGATCTCTTCCAGGGCCTTGGTCATGGTGGTGACGGGGCGCACGATGAGGTGGCGGAAATACCAGACCATGAAGCTGATCATGCCCAGGGTCAGGACAGCGCCGAAGAGCAGGGCATGGGTGAGGCTGTCGAGCCGGCCTTCGATCTGCCCCAGCAAGGTGCCGTCCAACTGCGCGTTACGCAACAACAGCATGATCTCGGCGCGGGCGCTGAGGGCTACCCAATAAAGCAAGCCACTGACCAGCACCAACAGGAAAAGGCTCGACAGCTTTTTGGTGAGGGTATCGAAAAACTGCATCTCGATAGACTCATACAAGGCCTTTAACGTCTGCATCACGGCTCCAGGGAAAAAAAAGATTCGATGGCATACATTCGACCGATAGCGGCAA
This sequence comes from Pseudomonas sp. Z1-12, assembly GCF_051132015.1. Taxonomy (NCBI): domain Bacteria; kingdom Pseudomonadati; phylum Pseudomonadota; class Gammaproteobacteria; order Pseudomonadales; family Pseudomonadaceae; genus Pseudomonas; species Pseudomonas sp. Z1-12. The sequence goes on along the minus strand of NZ_CP071647.1, from coordinate 3,394,239 downwards.
AGCTTTAGCGGATTTGGGCGATTTGATATCACCTTGCGATGCTGGCGCGCGTTAACCCTGTCTCTGCGGTGAAACAGGATGTCAATACCTGCTGTTACGAATTAGACGAAAGTCGTACTAGCGCGTTGCCCGACGGCTGCTACGGTTTGAAGTGCAAAACAATAAAAACAAATAGAGGGCGTCTCCATGTCCACTGAAAAGCAACAGGCTGCGCGTGACTACTGGAAGGAAAACCTACGCTGGATGCTGGTTCTGCTGGCCATCTGGTTCGTGGTGTCGTTCGGTTTTGGCATCTTGCTGGTCGACTCACTCAATACCATCAGCTTCTTCGGCACACCCCTGGGGTTCTGGTTCGCCCAGCAGGGTTCCATCTACGTCTTTGTGCTCGAGATCTTCTTCTATGTCTGGAAGATGAATCAGCTCGATCGCAAATATGACGTCCACGAAGACTGAGGGCGGCCCGCATGGACACAAAAACCCTGATTTACCTGGTCGTAGGCGCCACCTTCGCGTTGTACATCGCGATTGCGATCTGGACGCGTGCCGGCTCCACCAGCGAATACTACGTCGCCAGCAAGGGCGTGCACCCGGTACTCAACGGCATGGCCACCGGTGCGGACTGGATGTCGGCGGCGTCGTTCATTTCCATGGCCGGGATCATCGCCTTCGCCGGGTACGATGGCTCGGTCTACCTGATGGGCTGGACCGGTGGCTACGTGCTGTTGGCGATGTGCCTGGCGCCATACCTGCGAAAATTCGGCAAATTCACCGTGCCCGAATTCGTCGGGGCGCGTTATTACTCGCAGACGGCGCGAGTGGTGGCGGTGATCTGCGTGATCTTCATTTCCTTCACTTACGTCGCGGGGCAGATGCGCGGCGTCGGGATCGTCTTTTCCCGTTACCTGGAAGTGGACATCAACACCGGCGTCATGATTGGCATGGCCATCGTGTTCTTCTATTCGGTGCTGGGCGGCATGAAGGGTATTACCTACACCCAGGTAGCGCAGTATTGCGTGATGATTTTTGCCTACATGGTGCCGGCTATCTATATCTCGATGATGATCACTGGTAATCCAATACCGCAGTTGGGCTTTATCAGCGAAGTGACCGGCTCGGGGCAGAGCGTGATCGAGCGGCTCAACGGCTTGGGCGCCGAATTAGGCTTTTCTGCCTATACCAATGGCACCAAGTCGACCATGGATGTGTTTTTCATCACCATGGCGCTGATGGTCGGCACCGCGGGCCTGCCCCACGTGATCGTGCGGTTCTTTACCACGCCCACCGTTCGGGATGCACGCAAGTCGGCGGGCTACGCTTTGCTATTTATCGCCATTCTCTACACCACCGCACCGGCCGTGGCGGCCTTCGCACGCACCAACCTGCTGACCTCCATTCCCAATATCAGTTACAGCACCGCGCCGACCTGGTTCAAGGCCTGGGAGAACTCCGGACTGATTGCCTGGGCGGACAAGAACAACGACGGCATCATCCAGTACGGCCCGGGCGCGGCGCTGGTCGGGACGCCGAGTTTTACCGGCGAGCGCGGGGCGCATGAGCAGCGGTTGCTGAAGAACCAGCTCTCGCCGGTGCCCAACGAGCTCTACGTCGACAACGACATCATGGTCTTGGCCAATCCCGAGATCGCTGGCCTGCCGGGGTGGGTGATCGCCTTGATCGCCGCCGGTGGCCTGGCGGCGGCGCTTTCGACCGCAGCGGGGCTATTGCTGGTGATCTCCACCTCGATTTCCCATGACCTGCTCAAAAGCAACATCATGCCCACGATCAACGAAAAGCAGGAGCTGCTCGCGGCACGCATTGCCGCTGGTGTGGCGGTGTTGATTGCCGGATTGTTTGGCATCTACCCACCCGCATTCGTCGCCCAGGTGGTGGCGTTCGCCTTCGGGTTGGCGGCGTCTTCGTTCTTCCCGGTGATTGTCATGGGGATCTTCTCCAAACGCATGAACCGCGAAGGCGCGATCGCCGGGATGATCGTCGGGCTGACCTTCACATTCACCTACATCGTCTACTTCAAGTTCATCAACCCGACGATGAACACGGCTGAACATTGGTGGCTGGGTGTGTCCCCTGAAGGCATCGGCACGTTGGGGATGGCCTTCAACTTCCTGGCCGCTGTGGTGGTGTCACGCTTTACCGCGCCGCCGCCGGAGCACATCCAGCACTTGGTCGAAGACATTCGAGTACCGAGAGGAGCCGGTGCTGCCATCGATCATTAACGGGTAGTCCTGGAGGAGGGAAACCAGGGAGGGCGCCGGATTCATCATCCGGCGCCTTTTTTTGTGCGCAGAGTCAAGCAGGAAGATGTTAGAAAGATTTACTGGGAATCATTCTCAAAGTATATTCGCTCTCATTCCTATCCCTCTGTGAGTGCGCGTCTTGAATCGTTCCACCCCTATCGCTTACCGCAATGCTCTCGTCAAATGTGTTTTACCCGCGCTGTCCTGCTGTTTCATGGCAAGCCCCCTGAGGGCACAAGACACTCTGGAGCTGCCCACCACCAACGTGCAAGGCAGTCGGATCATTCAGGACGAAGGCTACACGACGTCGCAAGCCAGCACGGCGAGCAAGAGCGATGTACCGATCAAGGAAGAGGCGCAATCGATCAACGTGGTAACCCAGCAGACCTTGGCGGACTACCAAGTGCGCTCGCTGGAGGACGCAATGAAATTCGTCAGCGGCGTCAGCCAGGGCAACACCTTGGGCGGCTCGCGGGACTCGCTGGTCAAGCGTGGTTTTGGTACCAACGACGACGGCTCGATCCTGCGCGATGGCGTGCGTTCGAACCTGGGCCATAACTTCAGCGCCACCACCGACCGCGTCGAAGTGCTCAAGGGGCCGGCCTCGATGTTGTACGGCGCACTGGAGCCCGGCGGTCTGATCAACGTCATCAGCAAGAAGCCGGAATACACCCAAAGCACCACGCTGAGCGGTTCGGCCTACAGCGAAGGCGGCGGCACCATGGCCCTGGATACCACTGGGCCGTTGGGTGACACCGGGTTGGCCTATCGCCTGATCGCCGAACGCGGGCATGAGGATTACTGGCGCAACTACGGCGTCAACGAGAGCACCCTGGTGGCGCCGTCCCTGGCGTGGACGGGTGAGCGGGCTTCGTTGAACCTGAGTTATGAGTACAACGAATATTCCAATCCGTTTGATCGGGGTACGGTGTTTACCAATGGGCACCCGGCCGATATCGACTATGACAAGCGTCTTGATGAGCCTTGGGCCAAGAGTGTCGGTATTCGCGAAACGGCGACGGCGCGGTTCGAGTATGAGTTGAGTGAGGCGTGGAAAACGCGGGTGACTTATGGCTGGAACAATGACCGGTATAGTCTTTCGATTGCGCAGCCCGTCACTTTGACTGGAAACCTGTTGAGCCGAAGGGCCAATGGCGCTCATTACGATGATGAAACCCGCTACGCCAGCTGGGATTTCATGGGCAAGCAGGAACTGTTCGGCCAGCGCCACGACCTTTTGGTTGGCATTGATAACCAAGTATCCGATCAGTTCCGGGGTAAGACCTACCGTGGAAAAGTCCAGCCTGGTTTCGATATCACGTCGCCGGTCTATGGCAACCTGCCAGAGCCAAGCCTTGTCAGCTCTACTGACAGTAATCTGCGAAACCAGTTGAATTCCAGTTCGGTGTATCTGAAAGACAATTGGCATTTGGATGACCGCTGGATTCTGGTATTGGGTGGTCGCTATCAACACTACGATCAGTACAGCGATCAAGGCTTAGGTGGTGATTACGATGTCAATCGTGATGACAATGGCGACGCCTTCGTTCCGTTCCTGGGGCTGGTCTATAAAGCCACCGATACCCTTTCGCTGTACGGTAACTACAGCCGGTCGTTCAAGCCCAATGATGTAGTCGACAAGGACCGTCGTACATTCAAACCAGAGGAGGGCCGTAGCTACGAAATCGGCGCCAAGTACGATCCGCTGCCGGGGCTGAACATCAACCTCGCTTTGTTCGACATCGTCAAAAAGAACGTAGTCACCACCGTTGACGAAGTCTCGGAAGCCGCCGGCAAGGTCGGCTCCCAAGGTCTGGAACTCGACATCACCGGTCGCCTGGCCGACCGTTGGGATTTGATCGGCACCTATGCCTACACCCACACCGAAATACTGGATGATCCCAAGGACGAGGGCCATCGCCTTCCCGATGCGCCAAAAAACACCGCCAGCCTGTACCTGAGCCACCACCTGAACGTGCCTGCCGAATTCGGTGCCTGGCACGCCGGCGCCGGTGCCCGCTACGTCGGCGAACGTGCGGCCAATAAAGCCAACGATTTCTGGCTCAGCAGCTACACCGTCGCCGACGCCTTCCTGCGCTGGGAGTCGCCAGTGTTCGGGCACAAGACGTCGTTGCAATTGAACGTCGACAACCTTTTCGACAAGCAATACTACCCGTCCTCCACCGGCAGCCAGGTGCAGGTCAATGTCGGCGAGCCGCGTACCGCCAGGCTGAGCGCCAGCGTGACATTCTGATTCCGCCGTACTGAAACACAAAATGCCCGGGACCTGTGTCCCGGGCATTTTTTATGGCTGTCAGCAGCTAAGCCGCCGGGCTGCCAACGGGAGTCTGGGCGACACCGTATTTAACGCCCGCCCTGAGAGCATGACGAAGCTTCAGCGCCGATCGCTCGATCCCATAATACGAAATACCGCTCAAGGCGAACGACAATACCAGCACCACCGTGATGATCAGACCGCTGTACGCCACCGGCCAGAACGCCCGCAACACGTACATCACCACGAAGTGATTGAGGAACACGCCGTAGCTGATATTGCCCAGGAACTCATCCAACCGGTGACGCTTCAGCCTGCTAAGCAGGAACACCGCCGGCAGGCCCAGGGTGATACCCAAGGTCACCTCGGCATTGAAAGGCCGACGAGGAATGATCCCCGCGACGATGGCCAGGAACATCAACGCGGCAACCAGCAGCGTGACGGACACCATCGACAGCCCCTTGGCCTGGGCCCGATACAGGTAGCTGCCGCAGAGGAAAATGAACAGTACTCCCGGCAGCAGGCGGTAGCCGTAGATGTCGGTGTCGAGGTAGCCCAGCGAGGCGACCATGAACACCGTCACGGACAGCGCAAAGGCAATACCCCGCGTCTTGTAGAGAATCAGGAACGGGATCAGCAGGTAAAAACCCATTTCCAGGCCCAGGGACCAGGCCGGTGGCAGGATCTCGGGTACGGTGATGCCGAACATGTAGAAGCCCAGCGGCAGGATCGGCAGGCTGGTGGCGATGTTCTCGAGGGTCAGGGCGGCGGCCTGGGGTGTGCCCGGCAGGAGGAAATGGATCACGACGCAGGACAGGACGAAGTACAACAGGAACTGCGGGTACAGCCTCAACAGTCGATCGATATAGAACAGGCCGATCTGGCCCGGGGTGTTGTAGGTCTTCTCGATCAGCGAGGTCATCACGAAGCCGCTGATGATCAAGAAGGACACCACGGCAACGACGCCGGGGTTCAATCCAAGAAAAGTCACGCCCATGTGCGAAACGGCCACCAACATGGCCAACAGCAACCGATAAGCCCCCAACGCGCATCATCCTTAATCAGAGTCGATCCGTTTGCGCGGTACGTTAGGTGGCTTTGCGAGCCGTTTATAGTGGTTTGCGAGGGGATGGCGGGGCAGTGGGGTCAATTGTCACATTTGACACATATGTGTCAGTGGGATGGCCATCGCGAGCAAGCTCGCTCCCACAGGGATCGGGGGGCATACACAAACATTGCATACACCGCAGGCCTCATTGTGGGAGCGAGCTTGCTCGCGAAAGCGGTGTAACTGTCACAGAGACGCTGAATGTGCCACCGCCATCGCGGGCAGCCCGGCTCCCACAGGGATCGGGGCATACATAAACATTGCATACACCGCAGGCCCCATTGTGGGAGCGAGCTTGCTCGCGAAAGCGGTGTAACTGTCACAGAGACGCTGAATGTGCCACCGCCTTCGCGGGCAAGCCCGGCTCCCACAGGGGGCGGGGGGCATACATGAACATTGCATACACTGCAGGTCCCATTGTGGGAGCGAGCCTGCTCGCGATGGCGATGTAACGGATCACCGAAACGCCGGCACCACCTGTTGGATGAACAGTTCCAGGGATTTTTTCTTCTCGGCATGGGGCAGGCTGTTGTCGCACCAGAAGCTGAACTCATCCACTCCCAGTTCCTGGTAATACTTGATCCGCTCGATGATCTGCTGCGGCGTGCCGATCATGGTGTTCTTGCGGATGTTCTCCAGCTGGAATTCCGGACGCTCGGCGAATTTTTCTTCCGGGCTCGGCGCGAGGAAGCCGTTTACCGGTACCTGCTTGTTGCCGAACCAGGCATCAAAGGTGCGGTAGAACTTCGAAATCGCCTGGGCACCGATTTTCCAGCCTTCGGGATCGTCCACTGCGTGTACGTGGGTATGGCGCAGCACCATCAATTGTGGGCGTGGCACGTCGGGGTTGTTGTCCAGGGCGGCCTGGAACTTGTTCTTCAGGTCCAGGACTTCCTCATCGCCCTTCATCAACGGCGTGACCATCACATTGCAGCCGTTGGCGACAGCGAAATTGTGGGAGTCCGGGTCGCGGGCGGCGATCCACATCGGCGGATGAGGCTTGCGGATTGGCTTGGGCACGCAGGTGGAGGTGGGGAATTTCCAGATCTCGCCATCATGGGCGTAGTCGCCTTGCCACAGGGCGCGCACCACCGGGACCATTTCCCGCAGGGCCTGGCCGCCGGAGGATGCGGGCATGCCGCCGGCCATGCGGTCGAACTCCACCTGGTAGGCACCCCGGGCCAGGCCGACTTCCATGCGGCCATTGCTGATCACGTCCAGCAGCGCGCATTCGCCGGCCACCCGCAGCGGGTGCCAGAACGGCGCGATGATGGTGCCGGCGCCCAGGTGAATGGTGGTGGTCTTGCCGGCCAGGTACGCCAGCAGCGGCATCGGGCTCGGCGAGATGGTGTATTCCATGGCGTGATGCTCGCCGATCCAGACGGTGCTGAAACCGCCGGCCTCGGCCAACAGGGTCAACTCGCTCAGGTCTTCGAACAGCTGGCGATGGCTGACGCTTTCGTCCCAGCGCTCCATGTGTACGAACAGGGAAAATTTCATGGCGCTTTCTCTTGTTTGTTGACGATCGGTTCAGGCGAGGACGGGCAGGGCGCCCATCTTGCCGTGGCAATAAACCAGCGGTCCCGGTGTGTGCTGCGGCACGATCAGGTTCTTCACTGCGCCGACCATGATGGCGTGGTCGCCGCCTTCGTATTCGCGCCACAGTTCACACTCGATGATGGCGGTGGCGTTGCTCAGCAGCGGATTACCCAGTTCACTCAAGGTCCATTCGATGCCTTGGGCCTTGTCCTTGCCTTTGCGGGCGAAGGCATAGGCTTCGTTCTGTTGGCCGCCGGAGAGGACATGGATGGCGAAGCGCTTGTTCTTGATCAGCACCGGGTAGGAATCGGAGCCGTAGTTGGGGCAAAACAACACCAGCGCCGGCTCCATCGACAATGAGCTGAAGGCACTGGCGGTGAGGCCGACGATCTGGCCGTCGTCATCGAGGGTGGTGATCACCGTCACCCCGGACGGGAACGAGCCCATGACTTGTTTGTACACGTTGGCATCGATCATCGGACGATCCTCGGGCTGTAGCGGTTGTGGGCGCGCGCGATGTTCATCAATGGGCACCCGCGGCTTTGTTCAGGTCGCTCTCGGCCCATTGGGTGTAGACGCACGCATCGGCGGTGGCCCAGCGCACGCGCACCGGGTCGCCAGCCTTGAGTGGCATGCCGGCGGCGGACAGCGCCTTGACGGTCATGGCCGTGCCGCCGGAGGTCACGACGCTGCAGGTCTGGCTTTCGCCTAGGAACAGCACTTCGACGACCTTGGCCGAGACCTCATTCCAGCCGGCCGCCAACGGTTCCTGGGCCGCTTGCGCGACGCTCAGGGCGAGGGCTTTTTCCGGGCGCACCATCAGCAGCACGTCCTGGTCCGTTTGCAGGCCGGCGGTCAGGCGGATCGACAGCGATTGGCCTTCGAAACTCGCCACGGCATTGCCCTGGGCCTTGAGCTTCAGGAAGTTGGAGTTGCCCAGGAATGACGCGACAAAGGCGTTCGGCGGGTTCTGGTAGAGGTCATAACCGCTGCCCAGGCCGACGATTTTGCCGTGGCTGAAAATGGCGATGCGCTGGGACAGGCGCATGGCTTCTTCCTGGTCGTGGGTGACGTAGACGATGGTGATGCCCAGCCGGCGGTGCAACTGGCGCAGTTCGTCCTGCAAATCTTCACGGAGCTTTTTATCCAAGGCCCCGAGAGGCTCATCCATCAGCAGGATGCGCGGTTCATAGACCAGTGCCCGGGCAATCGCCACGCGCTGTTGCTGGCCGCCGGACAGTTGCGAAGGGCGACGATGGGCGAACTCTCCCAGTTGCACCAGCTTGAGCATGGCGTCGACCCGGCGTTCGCGCTCGGCGCTGGCCAGTTTGCGAATCGCCAGGGGAAAGGCAATGTTGTCGCGCACCGAGAGATGAGGGAACAACGAGTAGCGCTGGAACACCATGCCAATGTCGCGTTTGTGCGGCGGCACGTTGACCAGGGATTTGCCGCTCACCAGGATCTCGCCGCTGCTGGGGGTTTCGAACCCGGCCAGCATCGACAGCGTGGTGCTCTTGCCCGAGCCGCTGGAGCCGAGGAAGGTCAGGAATTCGCCATCCTGGATCTCCAGGGAAATATCGTCCACGGCGGCAAAGTCGCCGTAGTGCTTGTTCAGGTTGCGCAGGCTGACCAGGGTCTTGTTGTTTTGTTGTGCGGGGTCTTTGACGGCACTCATCGTGTTCTCCTAGGCGCTCAGGCGCTGATTTCGTTGCGCCGGCGCAGGGCGGCGGCGATCACCATCACCAACACCGAGAGGCCGATCAGCAGCGTCGAAGCGACGGCGATCACAGGCGTCAGGTCCTGGCGCAGGGTGGTCCACATCTTGACGGGCAGGGTTTGCAAGGTCGGGCTGGCCATCATCACGCTCAACACCACCTCGTCCCACGACACCAGGAACGCGAACAGCGCACCGGCGACCATGCCCGGGCGAATCGCCGGGAATGTCACTTTGAACACCGCTTGCAGGCGCGAGGCACCGCAGATCACTGCCGCATCCTCGATGGATTGGTCGAACAGCTTGAGCGAGTTGATGATCGAGATAATGGTGAACGGCAGCGCGACGATCACATGGCTGACCACAAAGGCGAACATCGTCCCGGTGTAACCGAGCTTGAGGAACAGCGCGTACACCGCCACCGCAATGATCACCAGCGGCACGATCATCGGCAGGGTGAACAGGCCGTAGAGCATTTCCCGGCCCGGGAAGCGCCCGCGCACCAGGGCAAACGCCGTCGGCAGGCCCAGCGCCACGGCGCAGACGGTGGTCAGCAGCGCAACCTTGAGGCTGGTCAGCGCTGCGCTCATCCAGTCGGGGTTGGAAAAGAACTGGCCGTACCATTTCAGGGTCCAGCCCGGTGGGGGGAAGACCAGCCATTGGGACGAACCGAACGACAGCAGCACGATGAACACGATGGGCAACAGCAGGAACAGCGCGATCAGCCCGGTGGTGAAATACAGGCCGAACCGCATGCGCCGGCTCATGGCATTTGGGGTCAGGAGCATGACGGCTTACCTCGCGTTGCTGGCGCCCACCGGGGATTCCGGCTGGAGCTTCAGGTAGAAGTAGAACAACACCAGGGTGATCGCCACCAACAAGGCAGCACCGGCACTGGCCAGGCCCCAATTGAGGAACGACTGCACCTGCTGGATGATGAATTCCGGCAGCATCATGTTCTGCGCGCCGCCCAACAGGGCCGGGGTCACGTAGTAACCGAGGGACATCACGAACACCATCAGCCCGCCGGAGAACAGCCCCGGCCGGCACAGCGGCAGGAACACCCGGAAGAAGTTGGTCCAGGGGCTGGCGCCGCAAATCGAACCGGCCTGCAGGATCATCGGGTCGATGGCCTGCATGGTCGCCTGCAACGGCAGGACGATGAACGGGATCATGATGTAGCTCATGCCGATCACCACTCCGGTGAGGTTGTGCACCATCTCCAATGGTTGGTCGATGATGCCCAAGGCCATCAATGCCTTGTTCACTACCCCGGAGGCCTGCAACAGCACCAGCCAGGAATAGGTGCGGGCCAGCAGGCTAGTCCACATCGACAGCAGCACGATGTTCAACATCCAGCGGCCCCAGCCACGGGGCACCAGGGTGATGGCCCAGGCCAGGGGGAAACCCAGCAGCAGACTGAACAACGTCACGAGCCCGGCCACCGAAAAGGTGTTGAACAGCACCCGGGCATAGGCCGAGTTGGCGAACAATTGCTCGTAGTTGCCCAACCCGGGCACCGGCTCCAGCACGCCGCGCAGCAGCAGGCCGATCAGCGGCGCCAGAAAGAACAGGCCGAGGAACAGCAGGGCGGGCAACAGATTGCCGGCGCCGCGCCAGCGCTGCAGCCGCGACGGCGCTTGCGGTGCAATGGCCGGGACGGTCGCCACACCGGCAGCGCCAGCGGCGCCCCCGGTGTGCTGGGTTGCCGTTGCCGACATTTTCATTTGACCAGCCATTCGTTCCACCGTGTCGCGATGTCCTGACCGTTCTTGGCCCAGTACGCGAAATCAAGCGTGATCTGATCCTTGGCGTAGGCAGTCGGCAAGTTGGGGGCGAGCACCGAATCCAGGCGTGCGACGCTGTCGACGTTGACCGGCGCGTAGGCGGTCAGGTTGGAGAAATCGGCCTGGCCCTTGGCGCTGCTGGCATTGGCCAGGAACTTCATGGCGGCGGCCTTGTTTTTCGAGCCTTTTGGAATGACCAGGATGTCGGCCATGACCAGGTTCTGCTTCCAGCTCACGCCGACCGGAGCGCCGTCTTGTTGCAGGGCATAGATACGGCCATTCCAGAATTGGCCGATGCTGGCTTCGCCGGACGCGAGCAGTTGCTGGGACTGGGCGCCGCCGCCCCACCAGACGATGTCTTTCTTGATGGTGTCGAGTTTCTTGAAGGCGCGGTCCAGGTCCAGCGGATAGAGCTTGTCTTGAGACACGCCATCGGCCAGCAGGGCCAACTCAAGCACGCCGGGGCTTGGCCATTTGTAGAGGGCGCGTTTGCCGGGATAGGTCTTGGTGTCGAACAGTGCCGACCAATCCGTTGGCTTGCCCGCGCCGAGCTTGCCTTCGTTGTAGCCGAGCACAAACGAGAAGTAGAACGAGCCGACACCGTGGTCGGAGACGAAACGCGGGTCGATCTTGTCGCGTTGGATGACCGAGAAATCGAGGGGTTCGAGCAGGCCTTCGGCTGCGGCGCGCAAGGCGAAGTCCGCCTCGACGTCGACCACGTCCCACTGCACGTTGCCGCTTTCGACCATGGCCTTGAGCTTGCCGTAGTCGGTGGGGCCATCCTGGACCACGGTGATGCCGCTGGCCTTGCTGAATGGGTCGGCCCAGGCCTGCTTCTGCGCGTCCTGGGTGCTGCCGCCCCAACTGACGAAGTTGACGCTTTCAGCGGCCATCGTCGCCTGGCTGGTGATACTCAGCAGGCCGGCAAAAAGAATTGCGGCTGCACGTTTCTTCAACACCATTTTCACGCCCTCATTGTTGTGTTTATTGAGCGGGCTTTTGTTCGCCCACTTATCGGGAGCATTGGTCCAACTGGCCTTGCGGGGGACCGTGCCAAAGGTTGGCTGGAGCGTTCGGTCTATGGAATATCATATTATGGTATTCCAAACTTTCTGCAAGGGTTTTGCCGTACCGGCTATCTGTCCGGGGGAGATTTTCCCTTCCATTCCTGAGTCGAATCCTTGTGGGAGCGAGCTTGCTCGCGATAGCGGTGTGTCAGTCTCCATTCATGTCGGCTGGTTAATTGCTATCGCGAGCAAGCTCGCTCCCACAGGGGATTGTGCGTGGCCTCGGGTTTATCCAGTGAAGGGAATACTTTCCACCACTTCCAAGTCATAGCCGGTCAACCCCGCATACTTGAGCGGTGGTCCCAGGTGCCGCAATTTACCGACGCCCAGGTCCTGGAGAATCTGCGCGCCGGTACCTACTTCAGAATAGATGCGCGATTGCGACCGACTGAACTGTCGTGGCGGCTGGGTCAGTTGCGGCACACGCTCGAGCAGCGCCTGGGACGACTCGTGGTTGGCCAGCACGACCACCACGCCGCAACCTTCTTCCGCCACCCGCTGCAGGGCCGCCCACAACGTCCAATTGGACGGGCCGTTGTATTCGGCACCCACCAGGTCCCGCAATGGATCGATCACATGCACCCGCACTAGGGTCGATTCTTCCCGACGGATATCGCCCATCACCATCGCCATGTGCACGCCGCCTTCGATGCGGTCTTCGAAGGTGAACAAGCGGAAGGTGCCATGCACCGTCGGCAGTTCCCGCTCGCCGATGCGCACCACGGTGTGCTCGGTGCTCAGGCGGTAGTGGATCAGGTCGGCGATGGTGCCGATCTTGATGCCATGCTTGCGAGCGAAAATCTCCAGGTCCGGGCGGCGGGCCATGGTGCCGTCATCGTTCATCACTTCGACGATTACCGATGCAGGTGTGAAACCCGCCAGGCGCGCCAGGTCGCAACCGGCTTCGGTGTGCCCGGCCCGGGTCAGCACGCCGCCTTCCTTGGCCCGCAGCGGGAAGATATGCCCCGGTTGCACAATGTCGGTGGGCCCCGCATCGGCGGCCACGGCGGCGGCGACGGTGCGCGCCCGGTCGGCGGCGGAAATGCCGGTGGTCACACCGGTGGCAGCCTCGATGGACACCGTAAACGCGGTGCTGAACACGCTGCCGTTGCTCGGTACCATTTGCTCAAGTCCCAGGCGCTGGCAGTGCTCGTCGGTCAACGTCAGGCAGATCAGCCCCCGGGCTTCGCGCGCCATGAAGCTGATGGCCTGGGCATTGCAACAGTCGGCGGCCAGCAGCAGGTCACCTTCGTTTTCCCGATCTTCGTCATCCACCAGCAACACCATCTTGCCCAGGCGGTAGTCTTCGATGATTTCCTGAATGCTGTTAAAGGCCATGTCGGGCTCTCTTTGTTTTGAGGGGCTTGCTGGAACGATATTGTGGTATACCATAATACAAAACAAACCGAGAGGTCACTATGAAGGCGTACTGGATTGCTCATGTGGATGTCACCGACCCCGATCAATACAGCCAATACACCCAACGGGCGCCGGCGGCGTTCGCCTTGTATGGCGGTCGGATGTTGGCCCGGGGCGGGCGCAGCGAAGCGATGGAGGGCAGGGCCACGCCGCAGCGCAGTGTGGTGATCGAGTTCGATTCCTACGAACAGGCGCTGGCCTGCTATCACTCGGCGCAGTATCAGGAGGCCAAGACGCACCGTGAAGGCGTGGCCCGGGCCGAGGTGATCATCGTCGAGGGTGTGGCGCCCTGAGATTCGTCAGCGGATGAAATGAATCTTGCCGCTGTCGTCGTTGCCCATGTAGATGCCGTAGACCCCGGCCTGGCGTTCCTCGATATAACGTTCGAGGATCTGCCGGATGGCCGGGTAGTAGATGCTGTCCCAGGGAATGTCTTCAGGGGCGAAGAATTGGCAGGCGAGGGTTTCCGGGCCGAACTGGCCGGTGATCTCCAGCGCGATGGCGCGGAAGATGATGTACACCTCGCTGATCTTCGGCACGCTGAAGATCGAGTAGGGCGAGACGATTTCAGCGCGTACGCCGGTTTCTTCCCAGACTTCCCGCAGTGCCGCCTGTTCAGTGGTCTCGTTGCCTTCCATGAAGCCGGCCGGCAGCGTCCAGGTGCCCGGGCGCGGCGGGATGGCGCGCTGGCACAGCAGGTACTTGCCGTCCTGCTCGATGATGCAGCCGGCAATGATCTTCGGGTTGACGTAGTGGATGTAGCCGCAACCACCACACATCAGTCGCTCATGGGTATCGCCCGCTGGCAGGCGGTGATCGAGGTCACTGCCGCCGCACTTTGGACAAAAGCTCGGGCTGAACATGGCTAGCGACCTATGCGCGGTTCTTTGAGGGCGATGGGCGGGATGATCTCGGGGATTTCACCGGTCTCTTCCTGTTGGCGCTTGAGGTAGTCCAGGGCGACCTTGGCAGCGGCGCGCACGTGGTCGACGCAGGCTTGGTGGGCGGCCAGGGGGTCGCCGCTCTTGATCGCCTCGACCATCCGTTCCATTTCCTGGTTACTGCTGCCGCGACGGTTTTCCTGGGACACCGAGGTCGCCCGCAGATAGCTGATGCGCGCCTGCAACTGGCGCAACTGGGTGGCGGCCACTTGGTTGCCGGAGCCTTCGAGCAACACGTCGTAGAAGCCTTGCACCGAATCGATGACCTGTTGCAGCTCGCCTTCCTTGAGGGCCTTGCGGTTTTCCTCGAGGGCTTTCTCCAGGGCCTTGATGTCCTTGGCCTTGGCACGCAAGGTGAACAGTTGGACGATCAGGCCTTCGAGCACGCAACGCAGTTCATAGATGTCCACGGCATCGGCCAACGTGATGATGGCGACCCGTGGGCCCTTGGCATCGGCAAATTCCACCAGGCCTTCGGATTCCAGGTGGCGCAGCGCTTCGCGTACCGACGTGCGGCTCACGCCCAGGCGATCGCACAGATCCCGTTCGACCAGGCGATCGCCCGGCAGGAGCTGGAAGTTCATGATGGCGCTTCGCAACTTATCCAGCACGATCTCGCGCAGGGTAACGGGGTTGCGATTGACCTTGAAGCTGTCGTCGAGTGGCAGGCGTTTCATGGGGTCCGCTCTGTAATATGGCTGTCCATGCCAAACGGGCAACATCCGTGCACGTTCAGATCAAACAGCCGAGGGTTGACTGGAGGCCTCGGCATCGGCTTCGGCGAAGGCTTCACGGGCAAGCCGGAAACTGTCCACGGCAGCGGGAACGCCGCAATAGATACCGACCTGAAGCAGAATTTCGCGTATTTGCTCACGACTCAAGCCGTTACGCAAGGCGCCACGCACATGCAGCTTGAGTTCGTGTGGACGATTGAGCGCGGAGATCATCGCCAGGTTGATCATGCTGCGCTCCTTGAGCGATAAACCCTCGCGACCCCAGACATGACCCCAGCAATACTCGGTGACCATTTCCTGCAGCGGCCGGGTGAAATCGTCGGCGTTCTCGATGGAACGGTTGACGTAGTCCTGGCCCAGCACTTGGGTGCGGATCTTAAGGCCTTGTTCGTATTTATCATTGCTCATGGGCGATCCCTGGAAAAGTGCTGAACCTGTGGGAGCGAGCTTGCTCGCGATAGCGGTGTATCAGTCACAGTAATATTGGATGTGCTGCCGTCATCGCGAGCAAGCTCGCTCCCACAGGGGGATGTGTAGGGTCATCAGGCCAGCGCGGGCAGTGGGCCCAGCTTGCCCTTGTGGTAGATCATCGGCGTCACCGGCTGCGCGGGCAGGATCAGGTTCTTCACCGCGCCGACGATGATCGCGTGGTCGCCGCCATCGTATTCGCGCCACAGCTCGCATTCGATGATCGCCGTGGCTTTGCCCAGCAACGGATTGCCCAGCTCGCTCAGGTGCCAATCGATGCCCTTGGCCTTGTCCTTGCCTTTACCGGCAAAGGCGTAGGCTTCGGCGGTCTGGTCGGCGGACAGCAGGTGGATCGCGAACTGCTTGCTGTCGCGCAGCACCGGGTAGGTGTCAGACGCATAGTTGGGGCAGAACAGCACCAGCGCTGGGTCGATCGACAGCGCGCTGAACGCGCTGGCGGTGATGCCGACGATATTGCCCTCAGGGTCCAGGGTGGTGACCACCGTGACGCCGGACGGGAAGGAGCTCATGACTTCTTTGTAGATGCCGGGTTCGATCATTTTTCAGGACTCCTAGCGCATCACGAACGGATCAGGCATGGGCGCCTGGGACAGGTTGATCCACACCGTTTTCAGTTCGGTATAGGCCAGCACCGAATCGATGCCGCTCTCGCGTCCATAGCCGCTGTTCTTGAAACCCCCGATGGGCGCCATGGCCGACACCGCGCGATAAGTGTTGACCCAGATGATCCCGGAGCGCACATCCCGGGCCAGGCGATGGGCGCGGCCCAGGTCGCGGGTCCAGATGCCGGCGGCGAGGCCGAACTGCGAGTCGTTGGCGATTGCCAGGGCCTCGGCTTCGTCCTTGAAACGAATCACCGAGGCCACCGGGCCGAAGACTTCCTCCTGCATGATCTTCATCGAGTTGCGGTCGCATTCGAACAGGGTCGGCTCGTAGAACCAACCGTCGCCCAGGTTCGGCGGACGCTTGCCGCCCAAGCGCAGGCGCGCACCTTCGGCAATCGCGTCGGCCACCAGGCCCTCGACTACGGCCAGTTGCTGGGCGGTGGCCATGGGGCCCATTTCGCTGGCGTCTTCCTGAGGATTGCCGATGCGGATGCGCTGGGCGCGCTCGACCAGCCGCGAGACGAACTCATCATAGATCTCGTTCTGCACCAGCAACCGAGAGCCGGAGACGCAGCTTTGACCGGATGCCGCATAAATCCCGGCGATTGCCCCGTTGATCGCACTGTCCAGGTCGGCGTCGGCGAAAATGATATTCGGTGATTTGCCGCCCAGCTCCAGCGAAAGCTTGGCGAAGTTCTCGGCGCTGCTGCGCACCACATGGCGGGCCGTGGCCGCGCCGCCGGTGAAGGCGATCTTGCGCACCAGCGGATGGCGGGTGAGGGCGGCGCCGGTGCTCGGGCCGTAGCCGGTGATGACGTTGACCACGCCCGGCGGGATCCCGGCTTCCAGGGCCAGGCGAGCCAGTTCGAGAATGGTTGCCGAGGCGTGCTCGGACGGTTTGATCACAATGGTATTGCCTGCCGCGAGGGCCGGCGCCAGTTTGATCGCGGTGAGGTACAGCGGGCTGTTCCAGGGAATGATCGCCGCCACCACGCCCATGGCTTCATGCACCGTATAGGCAAACATGTCCGGCTTATCAAGGGGCAGGGTGCCGCCTTCGAGCTTGTCGGCCAGGCCTGCGGTGTAGTGGAAGAACTCCGGCAGGTAGCCGACCTGGCCGCGGGTTTCGCGAATCAGTTTGCCGTTGTCGCGGCTTTCCAACTGGGCCAATTGTTCTTTGTTTTCGGCGATCAGGTCACCGAGGCGACGCAGCAATTTGCCACGGGCGGTGGCGGTCAGCCCGCGCCAGGCCGGGCTGTCGAAAGCGCTTTGTGCTGCCTGGACGGCACGGTCCACATCGGCTTCGCCGGCGTCAGGCAACTCGGCCCAGGGTTGGGCCAGGGCCGGGTTCAGGCTTTCGAAGGTCTTGCCGGACAAGGCATCGACCCATTCACCGCCGATGCACATCGAAAAGCGTGCGAGTGTCATGCAACGATCCCCTTTATTTGGTTTTGTCGGGCGCTTGCCGTGTCGAGGAATTCCAGCAACAACTGGTTGACCAGGCGCGGCGACTCTACCGGCATCATATGCCGCTGTTCGGCGAGCACCGCAACACTGGCGCCGGGAATGCGCTCGGCCAGTTGCCGGGCCATTTCAGGTGTCGAGCCGGGGTCCAGTTCACCGGTGGCGATCAGCGTCGGAACCTGGATATTGCCCAGGTCATCGGCGCGGTACATGTCCTGGGTGGCGAACAGCTCGTAGGTAGTCAGGTAACCCTGGGGGTCATTCCCTGCCAGGGTCTGGCGCAGCGCGGCGATCTGCGCGGGGTTGGCGGCCTGGTACTCACGGCTGAACCAACGTGACAGAGCGGCTTCGGCGTTGGCGTCCGGCCCATGCTCGGCGGCCTGGGCGGTGCGGGCGATGACGCCGGCGCGCTGTTCGGCGCTGCGGTTGAACACACTGTTGAGTACCACCAGGCCTTGCAGGCGCTGCGGGTAATGCAAGGCAAACGCCCGGGCCACCAGGCCACCCATGGAAAAGCCGATCACCGTCGCCTGGGGCAGTTGCAAGTGATCGAGCAGCTCCAGCAACTGGTCGGCGTAGCCCAGCAACGCGGTACCGCTGGGTGGGCGCGGGCTGGCACCATGGCCGAGCATGTCGTAGGCAATCACTTGGTATTGCGTGGCCAGGCCAACGACCTGGCCACCCCACATTTCTTTGTTCAGGCCCACGCCATGGATCAAGACCACGGGTTGGCCTTGACCGGTGGCCAGGTAGCTGGTGCCGGCCGGGGTGAGTTCAGCGGTGAGCCGAATCATGGAGCGCTCCTGCATGGCTTTTTTATTGTGGTTGCCCAGGCTGGATCACTGCGCATTCTCGGCGGCCAGTTCTTCCAGGTCGATGTAGCGGTTACCGATGCGCGGGTGCAGGCGGCCGCCATCGGCGCAGCCCAGCACCACGACGATTTCGTCGGCGCGCGGGGCGTCTTCAATCTGCATTTCCAAGGTGATGTAATGCGAGCGCAGGCCTTCGTCGTCCTTGTGCATCATCGGGATCTGGATCGAGGTGCCAGGGCCGCCGCGCTTGTTGGTGAAGCTCAGGTAGCTCTTGGCCTTGACCGCTTCGCGGTAGTGGTTGCCGAAGCGCAGGGTGTGGATCACGGCGGAGGCGTGCTCGATTTCGCCGTCGGCACCCACCACCGCGGCCTTGCCATACGCTTCGATTTTCTCGGCGCCGCCGATGATGCCCACCAGGCGCTCGACCATCAGTGCACCGAGATCGGAGCAGTTGGCGCGGATCTCCGGTTTCAGGTCTTCGACGAAACCGCGGCCTAGCCAAGGATTCTTCATGACGACCGCCAGCCCGACCATGGTCACCGGTTTGTCGGTGGCTTTGCCGCCTTCAATGAATGTTTCTTCGACATAGCTGACGATCTTGCGAATTTCGAAACTCATGGGCTGCTCCGTCATTGGGTGAATAAGTGTATGCGTATGATGGTATACCATAATACTGGGTGCGCAAATCCCTACAACAGGTTTGTGTTCGGGAGGCGACCGAAGGCAGCTCGCCCGCGACCCCGAAAAAATTGGTCTACGCTTTGTGCGCGGACACTCGAATGTTTTTGGATAGCCCTGCAACGTGTCCCGGGGGAGGAAGGATGCCCTTCGAAATCGCCGATGTTTCAATTACCGTCTGGTCATTGTTGAGCCCAACCTACGTGACGCTCAAACCCCACGAAGCCCTCATCAAGCGTTTCCTGGGTAACGACCTGAAGGTTCGCTTTCTGACAACCCAGGCGGCCGTCCAGGCGCTGGCCCAGCCCGATCAAGCCTTTCCCCTCGAGTGGCGGGTGGGGGCTACTCCACCGGCCCAGGCCAATCAAAGCGTCAACCAGTGTCTGGAGGCGCTGGCGCTTTATTTACGGGGCCAGGACAAACGCAAATACCAAGACATGCTGGACGAGGCGAATACCAAGGGTGACTCGCTGTTCACCGATGCGCGGAACAACACACCGGCGCAATTCGTCGCCCAGAAGTGCATCTATTACTACCAGGGCGCGTACATGTCGGGTGATCAGTTCGCTGTCGGCGCGGCGTTGCGCCATGACCTCACCTCACAGCTGATCCTGTTCTACGCGGCCGCTGACGAGACGGCGGCCAAGCGGTTGGTCAAGTTCTATGGCACTTCCTGTGGGGTAAAGGCCGCTCGGTTGCTGCCGGTGTTGGTCACCGATGCCAAGGCTGCCTGCGAAACCTGTCGCCTGGTGGTCGACGCCAGGATCAATAAAAGTGCGCTGCCGCCCTTCACCGATGCGGCACTGGCATTCCTGGCCGGCGTCGCCAAGGGTGCAAAACTGTGCCCGGTGGGTGGCGCCACCACCGATGTGGCTGCGTCAGTGCTCAATGGCGACGGCAAGGGCAGCATCGCCCAGTGGGACAATGTCGATCCCAATGCCAATCGCTACTGGGCGTATCGCCTCGACAAGTTCCTGGGGCTCAAAGGGGTGGTCAAGGGCCAGAGCTACGTCATTGTCTGGACCCGCTTCAGCGGCAAGGACGGGGGTGCCCATCCGGAGCTGGACGACAGTTGGACGGGGTTGGGGCAGGTGTGTCACCAGTTGTTGAAAAAAGGGCGGAACGTCATCGTGGTCGGACGCCCGAGGACCAACCGGGACCTCAATGCGAAGCTGACGACCCACCTGAATAAACTCGACCAGGATGCGGGGGCGGTGTCCCGGGACAATCTTCAGGTCTGGGGTGAGTATTGGAAGCTGGACAACGGCAACCCCAACCAGAAGATCATCGGGCCCAACCGTGCTGCCGAATATGCCATTTTCCTGCGCATGAAAAGTGCCGAATGGAACTGCAAATTGGTGCACCTGGGCATGCGCAGCGGTGCGATGGATGCCGCGGCCTTGCTGGGGATGCGCACTCGATTCATCGAAGACGCCGGCAACCAGCAGATCGCGCGAACGACCAAATGGACCGGGGCGACCAATACCAACCGTCTCTACCAGCGTATCCCGGTGGCCGAATTGCCTACCTGGAGCGCGCGAGGCCATAAGGAAAACCTGGCGGTCAAGCGAGGTTACCTGCCCACTGACCTGGCGATGATCGTCGCCAGCGTCGAGGCTGCGTTTACTTGAGGTGAACGGCCGTGCTGCTTCAAGGTGGGGCGAGGGGTATGAATCCGTGCATTTTCCTGCAACGTTGCAGTGCGCTCAGGTTTTCGTCGTCTGGGGATGAGCGCGGGTAGCCATGGATGAATGAGTAAAAACTTCCCCCCTTGTGGGGCACGGCTTTCCCATTCCACCCGCTCAAGAGCCGTTCAAGCCGCGTTCGAGAGAAAGGGCGCCAGCATTTATGGTCATTGATGTCGCCAGATCGAAAAATAATTTCGCCTTTTAGTGGTTTTGCAATGCTTTTTCTATCCAGAGCCTGACGCCGTGACGCTTAGGCACACCCTTTGCTAAGCATTGAAAAGCCGGCCTCCCAGGCCAGGACACACCATCCATGAAGAAACAGAGGGGAATCCCAGGACCGCACTCGATAAAGCAGGGCTCAAAGCAAGGCAAGGCCGAACCGTCGGAATGACGAAGTGATAAGAAATGCCGTGTAGAACGCGGCAGGGAGTTGGCTATGCCCCACGCTTTTTTTAATGAAATGTATGACGCCCAGGGTGACTGCCGCCCGCACTACCAAGCCTTCTCGCGCTGGCTGGCGGACACGCCGCTGGAACTGTTGGAGCAACGCCGCCGCGAAGCCGACCTGCTGTTCCATCGCGCAGGCATCACTTTCACCCTCTATGGCGACGAGCAGGGCACTGAACGGTTGATTCCGTTCGACATCATCCCGCGCAGCATCAAGGCCAGTGAATGGCAAATAGTCGAGCGTGGTTGCATCCAGCGGGTCCAGGCCCTGAATATGTTCCTGGCCGACATCTACCATGGTCAACACATCCTCAAGGAAGGCATCATTCCGGCCGAGCAAGTGCTCGCCAACGAGGGTTACCAGATCGCGATGCAGGGCCTGGACCTGCACCGGGGCATCTATGCCCATATCGCCGGTGTCGACCTGGTTCGCGACGGTGACGGCAGCTACTACGTGCTGGAAGACAACCTGCGCACTCCCAGCGGCGTGAGCTACATGCTCGAAGACCGCAAGATGATGATGCGCCTGTTCCCCGAACTCTTCGCCGCCCAGCGCGTGGCCCCTATCGATCATTACCCGAACCTGCTGCTCGATACCCTCAAGACCTCGAGCCCACTGGAAAACCCTACCGCCGTGGTGTTGACCCCAGGACGCTTCAACAGCGCCTATTTCGAGCACGCGTTCCTGGCCCGTGAAATGGGCGTGGAGCTGGTGGAGGGGGCCGACCTGTTCGTGCGGGACGACCACGTGTACATGCGCACCACCGCTGGCCCCCGGCAGGTGGACGTGATTTATCGTCGCCTCGACGATGCCTACCTCGACCCACTGTCGTTCAACCCCGATTCGATGTTGGGCGTGCCCGGGCTGATCGCTGTTTACCGAGCGGGTAACGTGGTACTGGCGAATGCGGTCGGCACGGGCGTGGCCGATGACAAGTCGATCTACCCCTACGTCGACGAAATGATCCGTTTCTACCTCACCGAAGAGCCGATCCTGAAGAACGTGCCCACCTGGCAATGCCGCAAGCCTCAGGACCTGTCCCATGTGCTGGCCAACCTGCCGGACCTGGTGGTCAAGGAAACCCAGGGCTCCGGTGGCTACGGCATGCTGGTCGGGCCGGCCGCCACTGCCGCGGAAATCGAGGATTTCCGCGCACGTCTCAAGGCCCGTCCCGAAGCCTACATCGCCCAGCCGACCTTGAGCCTGTCCACGTGCCCGACCTTTGTCGAGAGCGGCATTGCGCCGCGCCACATCGACTTGCGTCCGTTCGTGCTGTCGGGCAAGGAAACGCGCCTGGTACCCGGCGGGCTGACCCGTGTGGCGCTGCGCGAGGGCTCGCTGGTGGTGAACTCGTCCCAGGGCGGCGGCACCAAAGACACTTGGGTAGTGGAGGACTAAGACATGCTTTCAAGAACTGCTTCGGACCTCTATTGGATGTCCCGCTACCTGGAGCGCGCCGAGAACCTGGCGCGCATGCTCGAAGTCAGCTATTCGCTGTCGCTGATGCCCCAGGCCGGCCGCAGCGATGGCCATGCCGAGCTGGCGATGTCGCTGCTGGCGGCCGGTACGCTGGATGACTACAACGCCCGTTATGACGCGCTCAACACCGAGCGCATGCTGCATTTCTTTGCCCTGGATGAAACCAACCCCGGCAGTATCTACAGCTGCCTGCGTGCCGCGCGGACCAATGCCCATGCGGTGCGCGGGCGCATCACTGCCGATATGTGGGAGAACATCAACGCTACTTGGCTGGAAATGCGCAACATCGCCAGCAACGGCCTGGGGCGCTACGGCATCAGCCACTTCTGCGAGTGGGTCAAGGAGCGTTCGCACCTGTTCCGGGGCGCAACGTCGGGCACCATCATGCGCAACGATGCCTACTGCTTCATTCGCCTGGGGACCTTTATCGAACGGGCCGACAACACCCTGCGCCTGCTGGATGCTCGCTACGAGATGTTCGGCGAGGAATCGGAGGAGGTCAGTGACAACTCGGCCCGTGGTTATTACCAGTGGAGTGCCTTGCTGAGGGCGTTGTCTTCGTTCGAGGCGTTCAACGAGATCTATCGCAACGCGCCCAATGCCGAGCAGGTGTCCGAGATGCTGCTGTTGCGGGCCGACGTCCCGCGTTCGCTGCATGCCTGTATCGAGGAACTGGACCATATCCTCGCCAGCTTGCCGGGCAACAACGGCCGGCCGGCGCAACGCCTGGCCGCCGAGCTGAATGCGCGACTGCGTTATTCCGGAATCGACGAGATCCTGGCCTCGGGCCTGCATCAATGGCTGACGGACCTGATCGGGCAAATCCGCCACTTGGGCCAGACGGTCCATGAGTCTTACCTGGAGGTCGTATGAAACTGTCCATACGCCACGACACCACCTACAGCTACGCCGATGAAGTCTGCACCAGCATCCAGTTCCTGCGCCTGACGCCTCGGGACACCCAGCGCCAGCGCATCCTGGAGTGGCACTTGGAACTGCCGCGTCTGGTGCGCAGCCAGCTTGATCCTTACGGCAACATCCTTCACGTCATGACTATGGACGAACCCCACGGTGCCTTGGTCTTGACGGCTTATGGCGAGGTTGAAATCCATCAGTCGATAGCGATGGAGCCGGACAGCCAGTCGCCGCTACCATTCTTGCGCACCAGCCGTCTCACCGAGGCGGATGAGACCCTCAGCGCCTTCGCCGTCGAGCAATGCGCAGGGCGACGGGATCGTTCGGCCTTGACCGATCTGATGAACGGCCTGGCCGCGCGGATGCCCTACAGCCCCGGCACGACGGCGGTCAACAGCACTGCCGCCGAGGCGTTTGCCGGTGGAACGGGGGTTTGCCAGGACCATACCCACGCCTTCCTGGCCTGCGCCCGCAGCCTGGGCGTTCCCGCGCGTTATGTATCCGGCTACTTGTGCACCGAGGATGAAAGCCACCTGGCGAGCCACGCCTGGGCGGAAGCCTGGCTCGATGACGGCTGGTACAGTTTCGACGTGACCAACCGCCTGACCCTTCCAGACCGCCACCTGAAACTCGCGGTCGGCCTGGACTACCTCGACGCCTGCCCGGTCCGCGGCATGCGCCGGGGTGGCGGGGCGGAACAGATGCAGGCGCGGGTGCAGGTGAGCTCGATGGTGCAGGTGCAGCACCAATAAAGGCGCAAAGCCTCATCGCGAGCAAGCTCGCTCCCACACTGGAGTTGACGGTGGACACAAACCTTGTGGTCACTCGAGGACCCAATGGGAGGGCCCTATGGTTTGTAGCCTCAACCAAACTGCCTTTGTGGCGAGGGAGCTTGCTCCCGCTGGGCTGCGCAGCAGCCCCAAAACCAAGCACCGCGTGGTGTCAGGCAGATCGCATGCAGATTATTGGGGCCGCTTCGCGCCCCAGCGGGAGCAAGCTCCCTCGCCACGGGGTTGAGTACCTGGCATCAGGTCTGGAAACACCCGAGTCCCCTGTGGGAGCCGAGCTTGCTCGCGATGACGGTTGCCCAGCCGACATCACCGCCAACGGACCCACCGCTTTCGCGAGCAGGCTCGCTCCCACACTGGAATTGGCGGTGGACACAAACCTTGTGGTCACTCGAGAGCCCAGTGGGAGGGCCATAGGATTTTGTAGCCTGAACGAAACTGCCTTTGTGGCGAGGGAGCTTGCTCCCGCTGGGCTGCGCAGCAGCCCCAAAACCAAGCACCGCGTGGCGTCAGGCAGATCGCATGCAGTTTATTGGGGCCGCTTCGCGCCCCAGCGGGAGCAAGCTCCCTCGCCACGGGGTTGAGTACCTGGCATCAGGTCTGGAAACACCCGAGTCCCCTGTGGGAGCCGAGCTTGCTCGCGATGACGGTTGCCCAGCCGACATCACCGCCAACGGACCCACCGCTTTCGCGAGCAGGCTCGCTCCCACACTGGAATTGGCGGTGGACACAAACCTTGTGGTCACTCGAGAGCCCAGTGGGAGGGCCATAGGATTTTGTAGCCTGAACGAAACTGCCTTTGTGGCGAGGGAGCTTGCTCCCGCTGGGCTGCGCAGCAGCCCCAAAACCAAGCACCGCGAGGCGCCAGGCAGATCGCATGCAGTTTATTGGGGCCGCTTCGCGCCCCAGCGGGAGCAAGCTCCCTCGCCACGGGGTTGAGTACCTGGCATCAGGTCTGGAAACACCCGAGTCCCCTGTGGGAGCCGAGCTTGCTCGCGATGACGGTTGCCCAGCCGACATCACCGCCAACGGACCCACCGCTTTCGCGAGCAAGCTCGCTTCCACACTGGAATTGGCGGTGGACACAAACCTTGTGGCCACTCGAGAACCCAGTGGGAGGACCATAGGGTTTTGTAGCCTCAACCAAATTGCCTTTGTGGCGAGGGAGCTTGCTCCCGCTGGGCTGCGCAGCAGCCCCAAAACCAAGCACCGCGTGGTGTCAGGCAGATCGCATGCAGATTATTGGGGCCGCTTCGCGCCCCAGCGGGAGCAAGCTCCCTCGCCACGGGGTTGAGTGCTCGGCATCAGGTCTGGAAACACCCGAGTCCCTGTGGGAGCCGAGCTTGCTCGCGATGACGGTTGCCCAGCCGACATCACCGCCAACGGACCCACCGCTTTCGCGAGCAAGCTCGCTTGTATGGTAGGACTTGAAGGGAGGAGGAGAGACAAAGCTCGATTCTGACTGTTAGCCGCAGTACAGACCGTGGGAGATTTCACCCCTCCTCCTTTCACCCAAGCGCCGATAAAGAATGCATCTGGCCTAGACCGACGATAGGAACAAGCCTGCGCCTCTGGGTGAACCCTTCAAGTGTTCAAACCTTAGCCCGGAGGATTTTCAATGGCAATGCCGGTTTCTGTCGCAAAGCCGATCGTGGGTGTCGATGTCGCCAAAGATGAGTTGGTGATTTATCACGCAGAAACAGATCGACTGGAAGCGATCCCCAACACCAAAACAGCGATCAAGAAGTGGCTCAAGGAATTGCCCGCGCCAGTGGATGTCGCCATCGAAGCCACCAATATCTATCACCAGGAATTCGCCGACCTGGCTTATGCGCAAGGCTGTGTGATCTACATGATCGGCGGCTACGAACTCAGCCATTACCGCAAAGGTGTGAAAGTTCGCGCTAAAACCGATGCGCTGGATGCTCGGTTGTTGGCTCGCTACTTGAACAACGAAGGTCACCAGTTGCACCCGTGGACCCCGCCATCGCCCCTGTATTGCCGGCTTATAAGCCTTTTCCGGCGCCGGGCAGCCTTGGTTCAGGCGCGTGTCAGCCTCAAGCAAAGTTGGTCGAACGAACCGTTGCTCAAAACGGCCTTTGAGAACCAGATAAAGGCCATGCAACGATTGGAAATCTTGCCCGAGAAAACAATCCAGACGCAGTTGGAAGTAGCTGGCTTGGGCGCTCAGCTCAAGCGTTGCATGAAAGTTGAAGGCATTGGCCTGTTGAGCGGTGCCCGTTTACTCACGTCGTTTCAGCGTGGGGATTTCAGAAATGCCGATGCCTTCATCGCTTTTCTGGGCCTAGACCTGCGTATATCGGATTCAGGTAAAAAGAAGGGACGCCGCTGCCTGTCTAAGCGAGGTGACCCGGAGGCTCGCCGATTGATGCACAACGCCGCGATGTCGGCGAGGCGCACAGCGGCATGGAAGGGTTTTTATGAGGCACTGAGGGCCCGGGGTCTCAGCACAACCGAAGCATTGGTGGCACTGGCCCGCAAGCTTGCCCGAGTGGTATTCGCCCTGCTGAAGAACCAGAGCGAATACTTACCGAAAGGCATTTAAGGGGTAGCCCTGCACCATAGAATCTCCCACACTGGAATTGGCGGTGGACACAAACCTTGTGGCCACTTGAGAACCCAGTGGGAGAGCCATAGGGTTTTGTAGCCCCAACCAAACAGCCTTTGTGGCGAGGGAGCTTGCTCCCGCTGGGCTGCGCAGCAGCCCCAAAACCAAGCACCGCGTGGCGTCAGGCAGATCGCATGCAGCTTATTGGGGCCGCTTCGCGCCCCAGCGGGAGCAAGCTCCCTCGCCACGGGGTTGAGTGCCCGGCATCAGGTCTGGAAACACCCGAGTCCCCTGTGGGAGCCGAGCTTGCTCGCGATGACGGTTGCCCAGCCAACATCACCGCCAACTGACCCACCGCCATCGCGAGCAAGCTCGCTTCCACAAAAAGCTCACTCACTCCAAACCCTCTCAAATGAAGCTTTCATGACAAAAGTTCGGTAGCACATCGCCATTCCCGTCATGCCTGTGTGACGTGTTCGAGGGGACCTTTCAGGTCGTTTGGAGCCGGGGCGCGAAGCCGGGAGTGAGGCGATGGGGACTATGGAACGTTATTCGAAAGTGGGCATGCAGGAGCTTGACCAGCGGCTGTCGAAGATCGTCGAGGCGGCGCGCAAGCAGCCGGTCTCGGTGTATCGCTACGGCGCGCCGTGGGTCTGGATCGTTTCCCAGGATGACTGGCAGGGCGCGCTCAAGGAAGTGTCCAGCTACATTCCGCAAGGCCATTCACTGGTCTTGCTGCGTCCGCAGATCGACGACCTGCTGGACGACCATCGCGATGTGCTGCAGGGCCTCAATGCCCGCGCCCAGATGCTGATCGCACCGCAAACCGCCATGCACATCCTCCTGCTGCAACTGCTCTATTCGGTGCCCAGCGAGCAGCAACTCTACGAACAACTCAATTACAACCTGCTGTTCCGCTGGTTCGTCGGCCTGGACCTGAACCAGAAGGTCTGGAGCTTCAACGTCCTGAGCAAAGACCTTGCCACGCTGCTGGGCGATGCGCAGGCGGTGCGGCTCATCCAGAAAATCATCGGTGAAGTGTTCTGTGGCGCCTTGCTGCAAATGCCGGAGTTCTCCTTGAACTTCGCGCTGCTGCACACCTGGCTAGCCCGGCACGCCACGACATCGACCGCAAGCAATTGAGCCGTACTTTGAATTCAGGGGGTGGTGTGGAGCATTTCTTCAAGTCGCGGCCAGCGCTGTGGGGCTGGCTGCTGTTGGCGGTCGGGGGACCGTCGGCAATCGCCGCCGAAGGAGGGCAGGAGGCCGAAGCGGCGCCGGCGCGCCTGGTGGACGTGAACGAGTATTTCGTGCGCGGCAACACGGTGCTCGATGCCCGGGCCATCGAGGAAGCGGTGTACCCGTTCCTCGGCCCGCAAAAGGCCTTGAGCGACATCGAGGGCGCCCGGGAAGCCCTGCAGAAAGCCTATCAGGCACATGGTTATCAATCGGTCTTCGTCGAGTTGCCGGAGCAGAAAGTCGAAGACGGCATCGTTTACCTGCAAGTCAGCGAGACCAAGGTCGGCCGGGTCCGTGTGGTGGGAGCCAAGCACTATTCTCCCGTGGAAATCCGCGAGGACGTGCCGGCACTCAAGGAAGGCGAGGTACCCGACTTCGCCCAGGTCCAGGCAGAGCTGGCGCAGTTGAACAAAACCCCGGGACGCCAGGTCATGCCGTTGGTGCGCGAAGGCCAGCGCCCCGGCACCATGGACGTGGATTTGCAGGTCGAAGACCAAGACCCCTGGCAAGCCAGCCTGGGCCTGAACAACGACTACAGCGCCGACACCGAAAAGCTGCGCACCGTCGCGAGCCTGGGCTACAACAACCTCTGGCAACTGGGCCACAGCGTTTCCCTGACGTTCTTCACCGCGCCCCAGGACACCGAAAACGCCAAGGTCTGGTCGGGTTCCTACACCGCGCCGCTGAGCGAACGCTGGAGTGTGCAATTCTCCGGTTACCAATCCGACAGCAACGTGGCCACCGTCGGCGGCAGCAACGTATTGGGCAAAGGCCATTCCTATGGGGTGTCGGCGATCTACAGCCTGCCATCCACGGGGGCGTGGGCCAACAGCTTTTCAGTCGGGGTGGATTTCAAGGACTTCGAGGAGGAACTCAACCTCGGCGGCGCCAGCGACAAGGCGCCGCTCAAGTACGCGCCGTTCACCTTCGCCTACAACGGCTTTCGCTACACCGAACACAGCCAGTTGGGCCTCGGCCTGAGCCTGGTGGCGGGTACCCGCAGCCTGCTGGGCTATGGCAGTTCCGACGAAGAGTTCGACTATAAGCGCTATCGCGCCAGCCCCAGCTTCGCCGTGCTCAAGGGCGACGGCAACTACACCTTCACCTTCGGCAACGACTGGCAGACCGCCTCCAAGGCCGCCTTCCAACTGGCCTCCGGGCCGTTGGTTTCCAACGAACAATTTTCCGCCGGTGGCGCCACCTCGGTGCGCGGCTACCTGGCCGCCGAGCGCACCGGCGATGACGGCTACCTGCTGTCCCAGGAGCTGCGCACGCCGTCCCTGGCCAAGTTCCTCGGCAGTTATGTCCAGGAGTGGCGCTTCTATGCCTTCGCCGAAGGCGCGCAGCTGTACCTACGCGACGAGCTGCCCGACCAGGAAGCCGACTACAGCCTCGCCAGCGTCGGCCTCGGCACCCGCGCGAGCCTGAGCAAATGGCTGTCCGGCAGCCTCGACTGGGGCTATCCGCTGCTCGACGGGCCGAACACCTCGAAACAGGAATCGCGCCTGCACTTCAACCTGCAAGCGACGTTTTGAACCCAGGAGTCATGTCCATGCAACGCTTATTGTTATCCCTGTTGATCTGCCTGGGGCTGGTGCTTCCGGCGACCGCCAATGCCTGGTGGCAGGACGATTGGCACTATCGCAAACAGATTTCCGTGGACACCACGCCCCAGGGTGCCGCCATCGCCCAGGCCTTGGGCCGCACGGCGCTGCTGGTGCGCCTGCACACCGGCAACTTCACCTTCGACGGCGTCAAGGACGACGGTTCGGACCTGCGTTTCGTCAGCGCCGATGACAAGACCGTGCTCAATCACCAGATCGAAAGCTTCGACCCGCTGATGGGCATGGCACTGATCTGGGTCGACGTGCCGAATGTGGAGGGTGGTCAACGCCAGGACCTGTGGATGTACTACGGCAACCAGAAGGCGCCGGCCACGGGCAGCGGCCAGTTGACCTTCGACCCGGACTACACCGCGCTGTACCACTTCGACGGCGCCACTGGCGTACCGCCCCGGGATACCACGGCCTACGGCAACAACGCCCAGGGCGCGGCTGGCGTCAGCATCGACGGGGTGATCGGGCGTGCCTTGCAGTTCAACGGCCAGCCGTTGCTGTTGCCCGCCAGCCCATCGTTGCAACACAGCGCCGGTGCGGCATTCACCTTCAGCACCTGGCTGCGCCAGGACCAGGCCAGTGGTGAGCAAATCATTCTGGCCCGTCGCGAAGCGGCGACCAGCCTGTTGGTGGGTGTCAACCAGGGCGTACCGTTCGTAGCGATCAACGACCAGCGCGCGGTCTCGACCCAACCACTGAACCCCGGCCAGTGGCAGCACTTGGCATTGACCGCCTCGGGCGACCGCGTCGTGCTGTACGTCAATGGGCGTGAAACCGCGAGCCTCGCCGTGGCGATGCCGGCATTGAATTCGTCGGCGGCCTTGGGCGCTGACGTTTCCGCCGGCACCTTCGCGCCTTTCAGCGGTGCCATGGACGAAGCGCGGCTGTCCAAGGTCGCCCGTCCGGCACCGCTGCTGTTGGCTGACGCCAATGCCCAGGGCGCCGAATCGAAACTGGTGGCCTACGGCGTCGATGAGGAACAGTCCGGCTTCGGTTTCGGCAGCCTGGGTTTCCTGCTCAACGCCGTGCCGCTGGATGCGTGGGTGATCATCGGCGTACTGGTGCTGATGATGTTCCAGTCGTGGATCATCATGATCCGCAAGAATCGCATGGTCAGCCGCCTCAGCGCCGCCAACGAAGCCTTCCGCGAGCAATTCGCCAGGATCGGTACGCGCCTGGAGATGTTCGCCGACGACCAGGACCTCGCCCAGCGCCTGCAACACTCGTCGCTGTGGCGCTTGTACCTGGTGGCGGTCAAGGAAATCCGCACCCGCCGCGAGCAGGGCGCTGACACCTCGTCAGTGTCGGCGGCCACCATCGAAGCGATCCGCTGCTCCATGGACGGCGTGCGCACCCGGGAGAACCAGGCGCTGAGTTCGAAGCTCTCGACCCTGTCCAACGCCATCGCCGGCGGTCCGTACATTGGCCTGCTCGGCACCGTGCTGGGGATCATGGTGGTGTTCCTCGGCACGGCCATGGCCGGTGACGTGAACATCAACGCCATCGCCCCGGGCATGGCTGCGGCCTTGCTCGCCACCGCCATGGGCCTGTTCGTCGCGATCCCGGCGCTGTTTGGCTACAACCGCCTGATCACCCGCAACAAGGAAGTCAGCGCCGACATGCGGGTCTTCGTCGACGAGTTCATCACCCGCCTGGCGGAGATGCACGGCGAAGGCCAGTCCGGTGAAGCGGCGCATCGCCGCGGCCATCACGTCCAATCGTCCGTACCGGCCTGAGGGAATCGCCATGGCTAGCGTAAACGCTTCACACGATGACGACGATGATGCGGCCGTCGACAGCATCAACATCACGCCGCTGGTGGATGTGCTCATGGTGGTGCTGGTGATGTTCATCCTCACGGCCACGGCCCAGGTGTCGGGTATCCAGATCAACCTGCCCAAGGCCAGCGCCTCGGTGTCGTTGTCCGAAGCCAAGACCAAGGCGATTTCGGTGAACGATGGCGGCCAGGTGTTCCTCGATGCCTATCCGGTGACCCTGGCCGAGCTGGAAGAGCGCCTGCGCATCGAAAAGGCCCAGAGCCCGGACTTCCCGGTGATCGTGCGCGGCGACGCGACGGTGCAGTACCAGAAAGTCATTGAAGTGCTGGACCTGTTACGGCGCCTGGAACTGTCCCAGGTCGGTCTCGTGACCGGCAAACCGAGCCAGGGCTGATCATGACCGCCAGACTTCCCATCGATCCGCCCCCGGTGAAGACCGCGCCGTTGCGCCTGCTCAAGTGGGCCGCCGGCCTCCTGTTGGGCGCTGTGGCGGCCTGGTTGCTGTGGCAGTGGGCCAACGACATGAGTGGCGTGCGCCGCGAAGCGCCGAAGGTGCCGACCATCATCCCGCTGCCACCGCCGCCACCGCCGCCGCCGGAAAAGCCCAAGGAACCGGAGCCCCAAGTCGAGGAGAAGGTGGTCGAGCCCGAACCGACCCCGGAACCCGAAGAGGTCAAGCCCGAAGAAGAAGCGCCGCCGTCGCCGGTCGATGACCTGGCGAACCCGATGCAGATGGACGGCGACGCCCAGTCGGGCAACGACGCTTTCAACATTGGCGCCGGCAAGGGCGGTGGCATGGCCGGGGCAGGGGGCGGCCGTCTGGGCAATGGCACCTACAGCCAGTTCCTGGCGTTCACCTTCCAGCGCTTGCTGCGGGAAAACCCCGACTTGCGCAGCCTGGCGTTCTCGCTGCAGGCCGATGTCTGGCTCAGTGCCGTGGGCGAAATCACCCGGGTCGAGCTGGTCAAGTCCAGCGGCAACCCGCAGGTGGACGAGCAAGTGATTTCCGCCCTGCGTACCGCGCCCCATTTGACCGAGCGGCCACCGGCCTCCCTGACCTTGCCCGTGCGCCTGTCCTTGCAGGGACGGCGGCCGGGTTAACCGACTATTTGACAGTTTGCCAACAGGAGTTGTGTGCAGATGATTTCCAATGTGAATCGATTGTCGTGGGCGATCGGCCTGGTGGTCTTGAGCCTGGCCGGACACGCGGCGGCCGCCCCGGCGCCGTCGGAAAACGCCACGATCAATCTGATCCGCCTGCTGGTGCAGCAGGGCGTGTTGAAGCAGGAGCAGGCCGATGGCCTGATCGCCCAGGCCGAACGGGAAGCCGTGCAGGCCCGCCAGGCGGCTACGGCAGTTGTCGCAACCCCGGCCGGTGCGCCGGGGGATGTGCGGGTGCAATACGTGCCGAACATCGTCCGCGAGCAGATCCGCGACCAGGTCAAGGCCGAAGTCATGGCCACCGCGAAGCAGGAAAACTGGGCCCAGCCCAACACCTTCCCGGATTGGGTCTCGCGCATCAGTTTCGATGGCGACATTCGCCTGCGGGATGAGTCGCGCTATTACTCGGGCACCAACAGCAACGAGATCGTCGACTTTGCCCGACTCAATGACAGAGGCCCTTACGATGTCAATCCCAACAGCAGCTCCAGCCTGCCGCCGTTGCTCAACACCCGCGAAGACCGGGAAAACCTGTTCCGCCTGCGCGCCCGCCTGGGCATGAAGGCTGTGATTGCCCCGCAATGGACGGCGGGCATCCGCATCGGCACCGGCTCGGACAACAACCCGGTGTCCACCACCCAGACCCTGGGCGGCGGCTTTGGCAAGAAAGACATCTGGCTCGACCAGGGCTACCTGAACTGGAAACCGTCGGACGAATTGACCCTGACCGGCGGGCGTTTCGCCAACCCGTTTTTCTCCACCGACCTGTTGTATTCCGGTGACCTGAACTTCGATGGCGTGGCGGCGAATTTCAACCACAAGCTCAATCAGGATTGGAGCGTGTTCGGTACTGTCGGGGCGTTCCCGGTGGAGTACACCAACGACACCAGCACCAGCAATGGCAGCGACAAGGAAGAGAGCGACAACAAGTGGCTGTACGGTGCGCAACTGGGGGCCAACTGGGCCATCAACGACAGCAACCGGATCAAGGGGGCCATGGCCTATTACCGCTTCGACGACATCGAAGGCCAGCGTTCCTCGCCGTGCGAGCCCTGGGCCGGTGATCCAGGCTGCGACAGCGACGGTTCGCGGGTGGCGTTCATGCAGAAGGGCAACACCGTGTTCCTGCTACGCGACATCACGCCCAATCCGCTCAACCCGTCCGCCACGCCGCAGCCGCAATACGTCGGCCTGGCCTCGGAGTTCAACCTGCTGGACCTGAACGTCGCCTGGGACACCGATCTGCCTGAAGATCTCAAGCTGCGCAGCCAGGCCCACTACGTCCACAACCTCGGCTACGACGAAGGTGAAATGCGCAAGCGCTCCGAAGGGCAGTTCGCCAACAACCTGGACGAAAACGGCGAGGTGGAAAGCGGCGCCAACGCCTGGATGCTCCAGTTCACCCTTGGCAACTCCCTGGAACTCAAGCGCGAGGGCGACTGGAACCTGTTCGCCGGCTACAAGTACATCCAGCCGGACGCCTTGCCGGACGGCTTCAACGATTCGTCATTCCATCTGGGGGGCACCAATGCCAAGGGGTATTTCCTGGGCGGCAACTATGGCCTGGCGAGCAACGTCT
The DNA here is from genome assembly GCF_051132015.1 of Pseudomonas sp. Z1-12. NCBI lineage: Bacteria > Pseudomonadati > Pseudomonadota > Gammaproteobacteria > Pseudomonadales > Pseudomonadaceae > Pseudomonas > Pseudomonas sp. Z1-12. The sequence goes on along the minus strand of NZ_CP071647.1, from coordinate 3,360,092 downwards.
TTGCCACCGGCCGCTGGTTGAGTTCCGAAGCGGTGTACGGCGCGCCGTACGACATCGATGTCTTGCAGCTTGAAATCAACACGCGCTTCTAAGCGCTGGGAGGCCTCATGAAAAGGCGAGCCAATTATCAATGCCCGGCCGCGTTGCTGATGCTGGGCCTGGTGCTCAGCGGCATGGCTCACGGCGAAGGCCTGGAAGAGCGCTTGCGGGCACAATTGCGCAGCACTACCGCGCAGTTGCAAGCCCTGCAGAGCGAGCAGGCCCAGGCCAGCGCTGCCCGCCAGGCAGCAGAGAATCAGGCCAAGGACGCCCAGGCGCAGATCAAGCAATTGACTGCGCAACTGAGCAAGGCCCAGGCCCTCAGCGAACAACTGGCCGGGCACCAGCAAAACCTGCAAAGCCAGGCCCAAGCCCAAGTGGCGGCCAGCAATGAGCAAGTCGGCAAGTTCAAGAAAGCCTATGAAGAACTGCTGGCCCTGGCCCGTGGCAAAGAGGCCGAGCGCGCCCGCCTGGAAGGGCAATTGACCGAGCGTGACACACAAGTGCAGCAATGTTCGGTCAAGAATCAGCAGATGTACGAAGTCGCCAAGACGCTGCTGCATGCCTACGAAACCATCGATGTGACCGACATCATGAAGATCCGCCAGCCGTTCGCGGCCAAGGCCCGGGTGCGTTTCGAAGAGCTGGCCCAAGGGTTTGGCGATGATCTCTACAAGAACCGTTTCGATGCGCCCCAGGCCTCGATCACTCACTGAACAGCACAAGGAAGAACCGAACATGACCGCAATGATTGAATTCGTCGGCGCAAAATCCCTCACCGAGTTGTTGCAGGCGGCCGGTTATCGGGTCAATGAAACCGAGCAGAACGGCATTGTGCAGTTGCTCAGCGCCAGCCAGGGCATCGGCTTTGCCGTGCGATTCGGCAATCCGGCAGCGACGGCGGGCGAATACCTGGACTTCACCTTCAGCTGTGCCTTGCGGGTGCAGGGCGAATTGCCGGCCGGTCTGGCTGAACGGTGGAACGCGTCGCGGCGCTTTGCCCGGTTGTCGCTGCAGGGCGAATTCCTGGTGATGGAAATGGACGTGGTCGTCGCGGCGGGCGTGAGCGCCGATCATCTGCGCAGCCACTTGGAACTGTGGGACCGCCTGTTGCAGGAGTTCATTGTCTTCCTGCGTGAATACAGCCAGAACGCGGCGGGGATGCAAACCCCGGCCGAGCCCGTCGAGGCGCCGTTGGAGGAGGCCGTCGCATCGTGAAAAAGCCGACCGTCGTCATCAGCGCCGCGGCGCTGGGTCTGATCGCCGTGGCGCTGGTGCTGGGCCTGCGGCCGGGAAGCGATCCGGTCGCCGCGGTGCAGACTGCCAGCGTTGTTTCGGCCGACACGCCGGGTCTGGCCCGCTTGGGCAACCAGCAGGTCAGCCCCGACGAACTCAAGGCTTTGCTGGCTGCGCTGGCTCCCGAGGTTCGCCAGCAAATGCGTGGCAATCGGGCTGCGCTGGAAGGCTGGATCCGTGCGCGCCTGGCGGAAAAAGCCGTGTTGGAACAGGCCGATGCCCAGGGCTGGCGCCAGCGCCCCGAGGTGGAGCGTCAGACCCGAGCGGCGGCTGAGCAGATCGTGTTTCGGGACTACTTGCAGTCGGTTAGCCAAGTGCCGGCCGGCTACCCCAGTGAAGAGGAGTTGAAGCAGGCCTACGACGCAGGGAAAGCCAACTGGACCGCGCCAGCGCTGTACCGCGTCAGCCAGATTTTCCTGGCAGCCACCGAACCGCAGACCGTAGAGGCGGTGCGTCGGCAAGCGCTGGAGCTGAGCAAGAAGGCCCAGGCGTCGCCGGCCGAGTTCGGCGCACTGGCCAGTCGTTTTTCCCAGGACCGCACCAGTGCCGAACGGGGCGGGGACAGTGGTTATCAGCCGTTGCAGCAACTGGTTCCCCCTGTGCGTGAGGCAGTGGCGCGCTTGAAAGTCGGCGCGGTGTCGGACCCAGTGCAGAGCCCGGCGGGCTTCCATGTCATCAAGCTCACCGAACAGCAACCGGCCCGGGAAGCGACCCTGGACGAAGTCCGCGAACGCCTGACCCAGGCGCTGCGCGCCGAACGCCAGGAACAAATCGCCAAGGCGTACCTGGACGGCATGCTCGACACGGCGACGTTGAGCATCGATGGCGCGCAGTTGAGCAAGGTATTGGAGGAGGGGCTCTAGTGGAGTCCACACCCAGCCCGTGGCGAGGGAGCTTGCTCCCGCTGGGCTGCGTAGCAGTCCCACCGAAATGACCGCGATCTTTCAACAAGAATCGGGGACAGTCTTTTGGGGCTGCTGCGCAACCCAGCGGGAGCAAGCTCCCTCGCCACAGGGGTGCTTGCCTGGCTGAAGACCCCGCGCAACCTCATGTATTCGTACCACCGACAGGGAGTCACCCATGACCTTCATCGAGCCCGCAGGACGCCAGGCTGTCAGCCCATACCGCACACCGTTGCGTGCCCCCGACCCTTGGCTGGCCATGGCTGGCGATATCGAGCCGCAGGTGGTGCAGTGTTTCCTCGTCAGCGCCCGCTGCGGCTGCTTCATGCAAGCGGCCCGCAGCCTCAACGTCAAGGCGACCTGGCTGCGCAAGCAATTGGCGCAGTTGGAGGGGCGGCTGCAACGATCATTGTTCAGCTTCCAGGGCAGCGCCTTGACCCTCAGTCGCGAAGGCCGGCAGTTGCAGGCGCGATTGATCGGCCTGGCCCATGAAAACTCGCCGCCCCTGAACGATCAGCCCTTGATTCGCCTGGCCGTGGCCGAGTCGATTCTGCATGACATCCTCGGGCGTGACCTGATTTCGTTGTTGCGGCGCAACGCCAGCGTGCGATTGCAGATCATCACCCTGGACAGTGAGTTGGCGCTGCAAGCCGTCAGCGCCGACCTGGTGCTGTGGTTGAGTGATGCCCACGCGTCGGCGCCGGGGCCGAGCTTCGCCACATTGCCCGCGGATCGACTGGCGCGGTTGGATTATCTGCCGCACATCGCCAAACGCTATTCACGACCGGCCACGCGCCCGGACTGCCTGGACGACCTGAATGACTACATGCTGGTGCAATGGCAGCCGGATCGGCACGTGGACGGTTTCGCACCGTGGAACGCCCTGATAGAACAGCGCCGGGCCGGTGTGGTGCAGGTGCAATCCTACGAACTGATGCTGGAAATGATTCGCTGCAGCGCCTGCATCGGCCTTTTGCCACAGTACATGAGCCGCTTCGACCGAGGCCTGGTGGCGTTGCCGGACGTGTTCGGCCTGCCCATGCAGCGGCATTTGTGGATGGCCGTCAATGCCCAGGCCGAAGGCTCGCCAGAGGTGCAGATGCTGCGTGAGCTGATCCAACACACACTGGCTGAGCGCCGGGATTGGTTCCAGGCCTGACTGGCATCACAGTAACCCTGTGGGAGCCTGCTCGCGCTAGCGGTTGTTCATTCAACATCAATGCTGGCTGAAAGGGCCTCATCGCGAGCAAGCTCGCTCCCACAATGAGTGGTGTACCGGACACAAGATTTATCCTCGCTGAAGATCCAGGGTGGGAGCGAGCCTGCTCGCGATGAGGCCGGCAAATCTGGCATCACAGCAATTGGCCCACAGGTTCCCTCGGCAGACTGGCGCGGCTTATAGTGCTTGGCCTTGTCGCGCCTCCAGGAAGGAGCCCCATGTCTGACTCTTCGATCACCCTCGAACGCTTCACCGAAGTTCATATCCCCGGCGTCACCGCGCTCTACAACGACCCAGCGGTAACGCGTCAGGTTCTGCAAATGCCTTTCCAGTCCGCCGAAGTCTGGCGCAAGCGCCTGGCGACGGATGACGAGCGCCTGTTGAAACTGGTGGCCCTGCACGAAGGTGAAGTCATCGGCAACCTGGGGCTGGAGCAGTTCACACGGGTGCGTCGGGCTCACTGCGGCAGCCTCGGCATGGGCGTGGCCGTCGCCTGGCAGGGCGAGGGCGTGGGTTCGATGTTGCTGGCCGCCGCGCTGGATGTCGCGGACAACTGGATGAACCTGCGGCGGGTCGAACTGACGGTGTACGCCGACAACGAAGCGGCCATCGGGCTCTATCGCAAGTTCGGCTTCGAAACCGAAGGCCTGCTGCGCGACTATGCCGTGCGTGACGGTCGCTGGGTGGACACACTGGCCATGGCACGGTTGCGCTGAAAACCGCACCGGAACAGGCAAAAAACCGCCCATTGGCTATACCTGTAGTTCCGGCCCCGCCTCGTGTGGCTTACAGGAGTGACAGCATGAAGTTTTCGTCCATGATCGGCTGTGTTTGCATCGCCTCGCTCGCCTTGGCGGGTTGCTCGAGCAAAGTGACCCAGCCGGATGAGTATTCTGGCTTCCTCGGCGATTACAGCCGGCTCAAGGAAGAGAAGTCGCCGTCGGGGGCCGTGGTCATGCGTTGGATCGATCCGAAGATTGATCCGGGCAAGTACACCCATCTCTACATCGAGCCGACGCAGCTTTACCCCAAGCCGCAGCCGACCGTGAAAATCCCCCAGGCCACGCTGTCGGGTATCACCGCGTACTACGATCAGGCCCTCAAGCGGGAAGCGGAAAAATCCTTGCCCCTGGCGACCGCTCCGGGGCCGGGTGTTCTCGTGGTGCGTGCGGCGATCACGGCTGTCAGCAGCAAGACCGAAGGCTTGAAACCTTATGAGGTGATCCCGATTGCGCTGGTGGCGGCGGCTGTCAGCACCGCCAGCGGTATTCGCGACCAGGAAACCACCTTGGGCACCGAAGCGGTTTTCCTCGACGGTGGCACTCACGCGGTGGTAGCCCAAGTCGTGCGCAAAGGCACCGGCAAGCCGCTGTCCAACGAGTCCCAGGTCATGAAGCCCGATGACGTCAAAGGGGTCATCGATGGCTGGGCGTCGGATCTGCATCAGTCATTCCTGAAACTCAAGGCCAAATAGTCACCGTCGTGGTGCAGGAGGTGAGGTCGACGTCGTGTCTTTTTATGTCCGGGCGTAGGTCGCGCAAGCATTTCGTGGTTAACTCCGGCCTCACCATTTTCAAACCTGTCAGAAGGAATCCGTTCATGGCTCAAGTCACTCTCAAAGGCAACCCGGTCCAAGTCAACGGCCAGTTGCCACAAGCCGGTTCCAAGGCGCCAGCCTTTTCCCTGGTTGCCGGCAATCTGTCGGACGTTTCCCTGAAGGACTTCGCCGGCAAGCGCAAAGTGCTGAACATTTTCCCAAGCGTCGACACGCCGACCTGCGCCACCTCCGTGCGCAAGTTCAACGCCCAGGCCAACGAGCTGAACAACACCGTGGTGCTGTGCATCTCCGCCGACCTGCCATTTGCCCAGGCGCGTTTCTGCGGCGCTGAAGGCCTGGAAAACGTCCAGAACCTGTCGACCCTGCGCGGTGCCGAATTCATCCAGGACTACGGCGTAGCGATTGCCGACGGCCCACTGAAAGGCCTGACCGCCCGTGCCGTGGTGGTGTTGGACGAAAACGACACCGTGCTGCACAGCGAGCTGGTCAAGGAAATCGCGGAAGAGCCGAACTACGACGCGGCCCTGGCTGTCCTGAAATAAGTGGATTGAAATAAAGTATTTATTACAATTGTTAACGGCCTGGCCCTGCCCAGGCCGTTTTCTTTTGTGCTTCAAGGCGTTAGCCGACTATCCGAAAGGTAAGCCCAAGGTAAATTGCCGGTAAAGGCGCTTTGCTAAATAGCCGCCAGTGCTTATCGTTCAGCCTCCCGTAAAAGAAGCCCACGCGCCCAATGGTTGATCACTCCATGCAATCCTCTGTTTCCCGCAATTCCCGTCGCTGGCTGTTTGGCTTGTTCGTCCTGCTGGTCATCGCAGCGCTGGCCTGGAAGTTCTGGCCCAGTGGCTCGGCCGAAAAAAATGGGGCAGGGGAGAAAGCAGCCGCGGGGCATGTGGGACGCTCCGGTAGCATGCGCCCGGGGTTCGGTGGGGCGACGGGGCCGATTCCGGTGCGCGTGGCGCCGGTGGCGACCGGGGACTTCCCGCTGTACTTCAAGGCGCTGGGTACGGTCACGGCCCTCAACACCATCAACGTGCGCAGTCGCGTGGGTGGCGAACTGGTCAAGATCGCCTTCGAAGAGGGGCAAATGGTCAAGGCCGGGGACTTGCTGGCCGAGATCGACCCACGCCCGTACCAGAACGCCTTGCTCCAGGCCGAAGGCACCTTGTTGCAGAACCAGGCCCAACTGAAAAATGCCCAGGTAGACCTTGAGCGCTATCGCGGCCTGTACGCCGAAGACAGCATTGCCAAGCAGACCCTCGACACCGCCGCGGCGCTGGTGGGCCAGTACCAAGGCACGGTCAAGACCAATCAGGCGGCCGTCAACGACGCCAAGCTCAACCTCGAATTCACCAAGATCCGCGCACCGATTACTGGCCGCGTCGGCTTGCGTCAACTGGACGTCGGCAACCTGGTGTCGGCCAACGACACCACCGCCCTGGCGGTCATCACCCAGACCCAACCCATCAGCGTCGTGTTCACCTTGCCGGAAAACAACCTCGACACGGTGCTCGCCCGTTACCGCAGCGGGGCGAAACTTCCCGTCGAAGCGTGGGATCGCGGCGACGTGAAGCGCCAGGCCAGCGGCGTATTGCAGAGCCTGGACAACCAGATCGACGTCACCACCGGCACCCTGAAGTTCAAGGCCCGCTACGAGAACCGTGACCAATCGCTGTTCCCCAACCAGTTCGTCAACGTCCACCTGCTGGCCGACACCCTCAAAGGCGTGACCCTGGCGCCGACGGCCGCCATCCAGTTCGGCACCAACGGCACCTTTGTCTATGCCCTGGAAGGTGACAACAAGGTCACCATCAAGAAGCTGAAGATCGGCGCCAGCGACGGCACCAGCACCGTGGTCACCGAAGGCCTGGCCGCCGGCGATCGGGTGGTGCTCGAAGGCACCGATCGCTTGAAGGAAGGCAGCGAAGTGGAAGTGGTCAATGACAGCCAGGACGTGCCCACCACGCCCACCGAGCACCTGCAGGGCAAGTCCGCGGCAGCACCGACTGAGCCGGCCGCGGCCGACAAGGCGAACAAGGGCGGCGCATGAATATCTCGCGGCTGTTCATCCTTCGCCCGGTCGCCACCACCCTGAGCATGCTGGCGATCATCCTGGCTGGCCTGATCGCCTATCGGCTGCTGCCGGTGTCGGCGTTGCCCCAGGTCGATTACCCGACCATCCGCGTGATGACCCTGTACCCGGGCGCCAGCCCCGACGTGATGACCAGCGCTGTCACCGCGCCCCTGGAGCGGCAGTTCGGGCAGATGCCAGGCCTGACGCAGATGGCCTCCACCAGTTCCGGCGGCGCCTCGGTGATCACCCTGCGCTTCAACCTCGACATCAACATGGACGTCGCCGAGCAGCAGGTGCAGGCCGCCATCAACGCGGCCACCAACCTGCTGCCCACGGATCTGCCGGCGCCGCCGGTGTACAACAAGGTCAACCCGGCCGACACCCCGGTGCTGACCCTGGCGATCACGTCCAAGACCATGCTGCTGCCCAAGCTCAATGACTTGGTGGACACCCGCATGGCGCAGAAAATCGCCCAGATCAGTGGCGTCGGCATGGTCACCATCGCTGGCGGCCAGCGCCAGGCGGTGCGCATCAAGGTCAACCCCGAGGCCCTGGCGGCCAACGGCCTCAACCTGGCGGATGTGCGCACGCTGATCGGTGCGTCCAACGTCAACCAGCCCAAGGGCAATTTCGACGGCCCGACCCGGGTCTCGATGCTCGACGCCAACGACCAGCTGACGTCGCCCAAGGACTACGCCGAACTGATCCTGGCCTACGCCAACGGCGCGCCGTTGCGGCTCAAGGACGTGGCGCAGATCGTCGACGGCGCCGAAAACGAACGCCTTGCCGCCTGGGCCAACGAAAACCAGGCCGTGCTGCTGAACATCCAGCGCCAGCCCGGCGCGAATGTCATCGAGGTGGTGGACCGGATCAAGGCCCTGCTGCCGAGCATTACCGACAACCTGCCGGCCGGCCTGGACGTCACTGTGCTGACCGACCGTACCCAGACCATCCGTGCCTCGGTCACCGATGTGCAGCATGAACTGCTGATCGCCATCGCCCTGGTGGTGATGGTGACGTTCCTGTTCCTGCGTCGCGTCAGTGCCACGATCATTCCGTCGGTGGCCGTGCCGTTGTCGTTGATCGGCACGTTCGGCGTGATGTACCTGGCCGGTTTCTCCATCAACAACCTGACCTTGATGGCCCTGACCATCGCCACCGGTTTCGTGGTGGACGATGCCATCGTCATGCTGGAGAACATCGCCCGTTTCATCGAAGAGGGCGACAGCCCGATGCAGGCTGCGCTCAAGGGGGCGAAGCAGATTGGCTTCACGCTGATTTCCCTGACGTTGTCGCTGATTGCCGTGCTGATCCCGCTGTTGTTCATGGCCGACGTGGTCGGGCGCTTGTTCCGCGAGTTCGCCATCACCCTGGCCGTGGCGATCCTGATTTCCCTGGTGGTGTCCCTGACCCTGACGCCGATGATGTGCGCTCGCTTGCTCAAGCGCGAGCCCAAGGCAGAAGAGCAGGGCCGTTTCTATCGCGCCAGCGGCGCCTGGATCGACTGGCTGATCGCCGCCTACGGGCGCAAGTTGCAATGGGTGCTCAAGCATCAGCCACTGACCCTGCTGGTGGCGGTGGGTAGCCTGGTGCTGACGGTGGTGCTGTACCTGGCCGTGCCCAAGGGCTTTTTCCCGGTACAGGACACCGGGGTCATCCAGGGCATTTCCGAAGCGCCGCAATCGATCTCCTTTGCCGCCATGAGCGAGCGCCAGCAGCTACTGGCCAAGGTGATCCTCGCCGATCCGGCGGTGCAGAGCCTGTCGTCCTACATCGGCGTGGACGGCGACAACGCCACGCTCAACAGCGGGCGCCTGCTGATCAACCTCAAGCCCCATAGCGAGCGGGATGACAGCGCCACCGAAATCATTGCCCGTTTGCAGCCCCAGCTGGACCGGCTGGTGGGCATTCGCCTGTTCATGCAACCGGTGCAGGACCTGACCATCGAAGACCGGGTCAGCCGTACCCAGTACCAGTTCAGCCTGTCATCGCCGGACGCCGAGTTGCTCAGCCTCTGGAGCGGGCGCCTGGTCGAGGCCCTGGGCCGCCAGCCGGAACTCACCGACGTCGCCAGCGACTTGCAGGACAAGGGCCTGCAGGTCTACCTCGTGATCGACCGCGACGCGGCGTCACGCCTGGGCGTCTCGGTGTCGAACATCACCGATGCGCTGTATGACGCCTTCGGCCAGCGGCAGATTTCCACTATCTACACCCAGGCCAGCCAGTACCGCGTGGTGCTGCAAGCCCAGGCCGGGGAGCGGATCGGTCCGCAGGCGCTGGACCAGATTCATGTCAAGACCACCGATGGCGGGCAGGTGCGGCTGTCGAGCCTGGCCCGGGTCGAAGAACGTCAGGCTCAGTTGGCGATTGCCCACATTGGTCAGTTTCCCGCGGTGATGATGTCGTTCAACCTCGCGCCGGGGGTGGCCCTGGGGCATGCGGTGGAGGTGATCGAAAAGGTCCAGCAGGACATCGGCATGCCGGTGGGGGTGCAGACCGAGTTCCAGGGCGCGGCCCAGGCATTCCAGGCGTCGTTGTCGAGTACCTTGCTGCTGATCCTGGCGGCGGTGGTGACCATGTACATCGTCCTGGGCGTGTTGTACGAAAGCTACATCCACCCGATCACCATCCTTTCCACCTTGCCCTCGGCGGCTATCGGTGCCTTGCTGGCGTTGATCCTCAGCGGCAATGACCTGGGGATGATCGCGATCATCGGCATCATCCTGCTGATCGGCATCGTCAAGAAAAACGCGATCATGATGATCGACTTCGCCCTCGACGCCGAACGCAACCAGGGCATGGACCCGCAGACGGCGATCTATCAGGCGGCGTTGCTGCGCTTCCGCCCGATCCTGATGACCACCCTGGCGGCGTTGTTCGGTGCCGTACCGCTGATGCTCGCCACCGGTTCCGGCGCCGAGCTGCGCCAACCCCTGGGTCTGGTAATGGTGGGCGGGTTGTTGGTGAGCCAGGTCTTGACGTTGTTCACCACGCCGGTGATCTACCTGTATTTCGATCGGCTGGGGCGCCGGTTTGCCAGGCCTGAGGCGGATGAGGTGCGAGTATGACCGCTTCCCTGGAATGTAGCGGGCTTTTGTGGCGAGGGAGCTTGCTCCCGCTGGGCTGTGGGAGCAAAGCTTGCTCGCGAAACAGACGCCTCGATTCTGCGAGACCGCATCGCCTTCATCGCGGGCAAGCCTTGCTCCCACATAGCGTGAGCAAGCTCCCTCGCCACAAAAGCCTGTCCGTTGAAGCAAGGGGCTGTGGCCGATGAACCTCTCCGGCCCCTTCATCCGCCGCCCGGTAGCAACCATGCTCCTGAGCTTCGCGATCATGCTGCTCGGCGGCGTGTGCTTCGGCCTGCTGCCGGTCTCGCCCTTGCCGCAAATGGATTTCCCGGTGATCGTGGTCCAGGCCAACCTGCCAGGCGCCAGCCCCGAGGTGATGGCTTCGACGGTGGCCACGCCACTGGAGCGTTCCTTCGGCGCCATCGCCGGGGTCAACACCATGAGCAGCCGTTCCAGCCAGGGCTCCACGCGGGTCATCCTGCAATTCGACCTGGACCGCGACATCAACGGCGCGGCCCGGGAGGTGCAGGCGGCCATCAATGCCTCGCGCAACCTGTTGCCCAGCGGCATGCGCAGCATGCCTACCTATAAGAAGGTCAACCCGTCCCAGGCGCCGATCATGGTGCTGTCGCTGACCTCGGATGTGTTGGAAAAAGGCCAGCTCTACGACTTGGCGTCGACCATCCTGTCCCAGAGCCTGTCCCAGGTGTCGGGCGTCGGCGAGGTGCAGATCGGTGGCAGCTCGTTGCCGGCGGTGCGCATCGAACTGGAGCCGCAGTTGCTCAATCAGTACGGCGTCGCCCTGGACGATGTACGCACCGCCATTGCCGATAGCAACGTGCGCCGGCCCAAGGGCTCGGTGGAGGACGACCGGCGCATGTGGCAAGTCCAGGCCAACGACCAGTTGGAAAAGGCCAAGGACTACGAAACGCTAATCATCCGTTACCAGGATGGCTCGGTGCTGCGGCTCAAGGACGTGGCGAAAGTCACCGACAGCGTCGAGGACCGTTACAACAGCGGTTTCTTCAACGACGATGCCGCCGTATTGCTGGTGATCAACCGCCAGGCCGGCGCCAACATCATCGAGACGGTCAACGAGATCAAGGCGCAACTGCCGGCGTTGCAGGCGGTGCTGCCGGCCAGCGTCAAGCTGAACCTGGCGATGGACCGCTCACCCGTGATCAAGGCCACCCTGCATGAAGCGGAAATGACCTTGCTGATCGCCGTGGCCCTGGTGGTGCTGGTGGTGTTCCTGTTCCTCGGCAACTTCCGCGCTTCGCTGATCCCGACCCTGGCGGTGCCGGTGTCCCTGGTGGGCACGTTTGCGGTGATGTACCTGTACGGTTTTTCCCTGAACAACCTGTCGCTGATGGCGTTGATTCTGGCGACCGGGTTGGTGGTGGACGACGCCATCGTGGTGCTGGAGAACATTTCCCGGCACATCGACGAAGGCGTGCCACCGATGCAGGCGGCGTACCGGGGGGCCGAGGAGGTGGGCTTTACCCTGCTGTCGATGAACGTCTCGCTGGTGGCGGTGTTCCTGTCGATCCTGTTCATGGGCGGCATCGTCGAGAGCCTGTTCCGTGAATTTTCCATCACCCTGGCGGCGTCCATCGTGGTGTCGCTGGTGGTCTCGCTGACCCTCACGCCGATGCTTTGCGCCCGCTGGCTCAAGCCCCATGTGCCCGGGCAGGAAAACCGCTTGCAGCGTTGGAGCCAGGGGATCAATGAACGGATGGTCCGTGGTTACGCCACCAGCCTGGACTGGGTGCTGCGCCATCGACGCCTGACCTTGCTGAGCCTGCTGGTGACCATTGGCGTGAACGTCGCGTTGTATGTGGTGGTGCCGAAGACCTTCATGCCCCAGCAGGACACCGGCCAACTGATCGGTTTTGTCCGTGGCGACGATGGGCTGTCGTTCGGCGTGATGCAGCCGAAGATGGAAATCTTCCGCCGCGCCGTGCTCAAGGACGAGGCCGTGCAAAGCGTTGCCGGCTTCATTGGCGGCAACAACGGCACCAACAACGCCTTTATGTTGGTGCGCCTCAAGCCGATCAAGGAACGTAATATTTCCGCGCAAAAGGTCATTGAGCGCCTGCGTAAGGAAATGCCCAAGGTACCCGGTGCCCAATTGATGTTGATGGCCGACCAGGACCTGCAGTTCGGTGGCGGTCGCGAGCAGACCACTTCCCAATATTCCTACATCTTGCAAAGCGCCGACCTGGCGTCGCTGCGCACCTGGTACCCCAAGGTCGTGGCGGCCTTCCGGGCCTTGCCGGAACTGACCGCCATCGACGCCCGCGACGGTGGCGGGGCGCAGCAGGTGACGCTGGTGGTGGACCGCGACCAGGCCAAGCGCCTGGGCATCGACATGGACATGGTCACGGCGGTGCTCAACAACGCCTACAGCCAACGACAGATTTCCACCATCTACGACAGCCTCAACCAGTACCAGGTGGTGATGGAAGTCAATCCCAAGTATGCCCAGGACCCGAGCACCCTCGAACAGGTCCAGGTGATCACTGCCGATGGCGCGCGGGTGCCGCTGTCGGCCATTGCCCATTACGAGAACAGCCTGGAGGACGACCGGGTCAGCCATGAAGGCCAGTTCGCCTCCGAGGGCATCTCCTTCGACATGGCCGAAGGCGTGACGGTGGAGCAGGGCACCGCGGCCATCGAGCGGACGATCGCCAAGCTCGGGATGCCCGAGGATGTCATCGTGAAAATGGCTGGCACCGCCGACGCGTTCGCCGCCACCCAGAAGAGCCAGCCGTTCATGATTTTGGGCGCGTTGCTCGCGGTGTACCTGGTGCTGGGGGTGCTGTATGAAAGCTACATTCATCCGCTGACCATCCTGTCCACCTTGCCGTCGGCCGGGGTCGGCGCGTTGCTGTCGATCTACGCGCTGGGCAGCGAGTTCAGCCTGATCTCGTTGTTGGGGCTGTTCCTGCTGATCGGCGTGGTGAAAAAAAATGCCATCCTGATGATCGATCTGGCCTTGCAACTGGAACGTGCCGGGCAGACGCCGCTGGAGTCGATCCGCAGCGCTTGCCTGCTGCGGTTGCGACCGATCCTGATGACCACGCTGGCGGCGATCCTTGGCGCCTTGCCGTTGCTGCTCGGCGCCGCCGAAGGCTCGGAAATGCGCCAGCCGCTGGGCCTGACCATCATCGGGGGCCTGGTGTTCAGCCAGGTCCTGACCCTCTACACCACGCCAGTGGTTTACCTTTATCTCGACAAGCTGCGCCATCGCTTCAACCGCTGGCGTGGCGTGCGCACTGATGCTGCCCTGGAAACTCCGCTATGACCGACCGTTCGCCTTTCAATCTTGTCGCCGTGCTGGCGACCGCCCGTGGCTCGCGGGTGCTGAGCCTGGCGCTGTGCGTGGCGATGCTCAGCGCCTGCGCCATCGGCCCGGATTACCAGCGTCCCGCGGCCGCCGCCCCGGTGCAGTACAAGGAGGCCCAGGGCTGGCGCCAGGCCAACCCCAGCGATGCGATGGCCCGGGGCGCCTGGTGGGAGCTGTACGGCGATGCGCAACTCAATGGCCTGGTGGACACGCTCAATACATCCAACCAGACCGTGGCCCAGGCTGAAGCCCAGTACCGGCAGGCCCGGGCGCTGGTGCGTAATGCCCGTGGCGCCTTCTTCCCCACCGTGGACCTGACCGTTGGCAAGACGCGCTCCAGCCAGGGCACCGGTAGCAGCAGTTCGAGCCTGAGCAGTTCCTCCAGCGGCATTCGCGACACCTACAGCGCCCAGGCCGGCGTCAGTTGGGAGGCGGATGTGTGGGGCAAGTTGCGCCGCACCCTGGAAGCCGACGAGGCGAGTGCCCAAGCCAGTTTCGCCGACCTGGCGGCGATGCGCCTGAGCCAGCAATCGGAACTGGTGCAGAATTACTTGCAGTTGCGGGTGATCGACGAACAGAAGCGCTTGTTGCAGACCACCGTCGACAACTACCAGCGCTCCCTGAAAATGACCGAAAACCAGTACCGCGCCGGGGTGTCCGACAAGGCCGCGGTGGCCCAGGCGCAGAATCAGCTCAAGACCACCCAGGGCGACCTGATCGACCTGATCTGGCAACGGGCCCAGTTTGAAAATGCCATCGCCGTGCTCATCGGCCTGCCACCGGCCGAATTCAACCTGGCCGAGACCCGAGACATCCCGACCCTGCCACAAATCCCGGTGGCGCTGCCCTCGCAACTGCTCGAACGCCGGCCAGACATCGCCTCGGCAGAGCGCTCGGTGATGGCCGCCAACGCCAACATCGGCGTCGCCAAGGCCGCGTATTACCCGGACCTGACCCTGAGCCTCAGCGGAGGCTACAGCAGCAGTACCTATGACAACTGGGTGAGCGTGCCGAACCGCTTCTGGTCGGTAGGCCCGCAACTGGCGATGACACTGTTCGATGGCGGCCAGCGTTCGGCGGAAGTCGACCGCACCGTCGCGGCCTATGACCAGACCGTCGCCACCTACCGCCAGACGGTGCTCGACGGCCTGCGGGAGGTGGAAAACTACATGATCCAGCTCAAGGTGCTGGAAGACGAAGCCCGTGTGCGCCAGGAAGCCCTGGACGCCGCCCGGGAATCCCTGCGCCTGACGCAGAACCAATACAGGGCCGGGCTGATCGCCTACCTCGACGTCGTGACTGTCCAGGCCACGGCGCTGAGCAACGAACGCAGCGTGCTGAGCCTGCAACAGAGCCGCTTGATTGCCAGTGTGCAATTGATTGCGGCGCTGGGCGGGGGGTGGGATGGGCAGTTGCAGGCGGAGGAGAAACCCTGAGTGATTGGGTAGCGCCGCAAGGTGCTTTTGTGGCGAGGGAGCTTGCTCCCGCTTGAGTGCGCAGCGCTCATAAAATGGGGACTGCTACGCAGTCCAGCGGGAGCAAGCTCCCTCGCCACAGAGTTAATGAGTGTCAAACAGTCCCGCTTTTGGCCGATGCACTGCCTACGTGCCATCGCGATGGCTTGTTATAGTTCAGGCCTCTTTTCAGCCGGTAAAGGATCCCTGCCATGTCGCAATACCAAGCGTTCAACGTCGAACTTGCAGACAACATCGCCCATGTGCAGATCAATCGGCCGGAAAAGATCAACGCGATGAACGCTGCCTTCTGGCGCGAGATCATCGAGATCTTCCAATGGATCGACGACACCGATGAGGCGCGGGTGGTGGTGCTCAGCGGTGCCGGCAAGCATTTTTCCTCCGGCATCGACCTGATGATGCTGGCAGGCGTGGCCAACGAATTGGGCAAGGACGTGGGGCGCAATGCGCGGTTGCTGCGGCGCAAGATCCTGCAGCTGCAAGCCTCGTTCAATGTCGTGGACAATTGCCGCAAGCCGGTGCTCGCGGCCATCCAGGGCTATTGCCTGGGCGGTGCCATTGACCTGATCTCTGCTTGCGACATGCGTTATGCCACCGAGGACGCCCAGTTCTCCATCAAGGAAATCGATATCGGCATGGCCGCCGATGTTGGCACATTGCAACGCTTGCCGAGGATCGTCGGGGACGGCATGCTGCGTGAACTCGCTTATACGGGGCGCACTTTTGGTGCCGACGAAGCGCGCAGCATCGGCCTGGTCAATCGTGTCTACAGCGACTCCGCCAGCCTGCTCGACGGTGTGATGGGCATTGCCCGGGACATCGCCGCCAAGTCGCCGATTGCCGTGACCGGCACCAAGGCAATGATCAGCTACATGCGCGACCACAGCATCGATGACGGCCTGGAATACGTCGCCACGTGGAACGCCGCCATGTTGCAATCGACCGACCTGCGCGTGGCCATGGCCGCCCATATGAGCAAACAGAAACCCGAATTTCTGGATTGACTGATCATGATTTCACGCTGGACCACCGCAGTACTCGACACCGACGTTCCCGGCGGCTGGGCCGTGGCCCGTAGCCCGGAAGGCTTTCTGTTCGATGACAACGGCGCGCTGTTTCCCCGCGAATGGCTCAAGCGCCAGGACCTGTCGATCCTCGCCGAACACGGCATCGGTCACCTGGATGGCGAGCCGGTCTACCTGCTGGAATTGCACAGCCCGCTGGACATCCCCGGCTGCAACTGGAAAGGCCTGCGGGCGTTCATGCTCGAGGACGACCACACGTTGTACAAGGTGTTGGGTTATGCGGCACAGATTGGCACCTGGGCCCGGGAGCATCGCTTCTGTGGCAGTTGCGGCAAAGCCATGAGCCAGATTCCGCTGGAGCGGGCGATGTATTGTGATGCCTGCGACCTGCGCCATTACCCGCGGATTTCACCGAGCATGATCGTGTTGATTACCCGTGGCGATGAAGTCCTGCTGGCCCGTTCGCCGCGTTTCGTCACGGGTGTCTACAGCACCCTGGCGGGGTTTGCCGAACCCGGCGAGTCGGCCGAGGACTGCCTGGTCCGCGAAGTGCGTGAAGAAGTCAGTATCGAGGTGAAGAACATCCAGTACATGGGCAGCCAGTGCTGGCCGTTTCCCCATTCGATGATGCTCGGTTTTCACGCCGAATATGCCAGCGGCGACATCGTGCCCCAGGAAGATGAGATCGAGGACGCCCAATGGTTCAACGTCCACGACTTGCCACCGTTGCCGGCCTCGCGCTCGATCGCCCGCTACCTGATCGACCTGTATGTGGCGCGGCGCTTAGGCCACGCTGAACCAGTGCTGCCAGGCTAGGCGCACGGTCAAGCCCAGCACCACGGTGATGAACACCGGTCGGATGAACTTCGCGCCGCCGCTGATGGCGGTGCGAGCGCCGAAGAACGCGCCGACCATTACCGACAGGCCCATGCTCAGGCCGATGACCCAGTCTACCTGCCCGGAAAAGATGAACACCGACAGCGCCGCGATGTTGCTGACGAAGTTCATGCTGCGGGCCACGCCACTGGCCTTGACCAGGTCGATGGGGTAGAGCAGCAGGCTGCTGACGGTCCAGAACGCACCGGTACCCGGCCCGGCCACGCCGTCATAGAAACCCAGGCTGAAACCCTGGGATGACTGCCACGTCTTCTTGATCGGCGCATCGCTGTCCAGCGGCGCTTTGGGCGTGCCGCCAAACAACAGGTACAGGCCGCAGGCGAAGACGATCACCGGCAACATCTTGTTCAGCCACTCGGCTGGCAGGTAGTGGGCGACGATGGCGCCGGCCAGGGCACCGACCAGTGTGCCGACGAGGGCATGGGTCCACTGCCTTGGGTGGAACAGCTTGCGCTTGTAGAACGTGAAGCTGGCCGTCGCCGAGCCAAAGGTCGAACTGAGCTTGTTGGTCCCCAGGACCAGGTGGGGCGGCAAACCCGCAGTCAGCAGCGCTGGCGTGGTCAATAGCCCACCGCCCCCGGCAATGGCATCGATAAAACCGGCAATGAAGGCGACAACGGCGAGGATAGCGAGGGTAGTGAGGTCAACGCTGAGTTCGAAAGGCATGGAATGGGCTTATTTGGCAGGACGCAGAAGGGCTGCGGGAAGGCCGGTATGTTACCCATAATGGTGCAGGGCTGCGACTGCCTAAGGCCTGTGACATTCCCGTGGCGAGGGAGCAAGCTCCCTCGCCAAAGGTTCGATCGTCACTCCGGCCGAAACACCGCTCGCAGACAGTTCTGCGTCTTCTCCTTGAACATTGCATAACCTTCCACCGACTGCTCCAGTCCCATCGGATGGGTCAGCAGATAGGACGGGTCCAGCTCACCTTTCTGGATGTGCTCGAACAACCGTCCCACGTAACGCTGTCCAGGCTGTTGGCCGGAGCGCAGGGTCAGGGATTTGTTGACGATGGCGCCCATGGGGAATTTGTCCAGCAGGCCGCCATAGACACCGACCACCGACACGGTGCCGCCTTTGCGACAGGCGCGGATCGACTGGCGCAGCACCGTCCCGCGTTCGGTGTGCAGACGCATCATTTGCTTGGTCTTGTCGTAGAAATAGTCGATCTCTGTGCCGTGGGCCTCCATGCCCACGCAGTCGATGCAGCGATCCGGGCCCCGGCCACCGGTCAGTTCCAGCAAGGCGGCATGCACGTCAGTCGTTTCATAGTTAAGGGCGATGGCACCGGCCTTTTCTTCCGCCAATTGCAAGCGATCAGGCAGGCGGTCGATGGCAATCACCCGTTCGGCTCCCAGCAGATAGGCACTGGCAATCGCCATCAACCCGACTCCGCCGCAACCCCATACCGCCACGGTATCGCCCCGTTGGATGTCGGCGTTATCGGCGGCGAAATAACCAGTGGGCACCGCGTCGGAGACGAATACCGCCTGTTCATCAGTGATGCCCTCGGGGATCTTGAACAGATTGACGTCGGCGAACGGCACGCGGATATAGGTTGCGTGGCTGCCGGCATAACCGCCAAACGCATGGCTGTAGCCGATGATGCCGCACGCCGGTTGGCCGTAGGCGATGTCCGTTGCACTGGGATTGGGGTTGGAGTTGTCGCAGCAGGAAAAATCCGAGCGCCTGCAATGTTCGCATTCTCCGCAACCGATGATCGAAACGGTGACAACCCGGTCGCCTTTGTCGAAAGCCCTGACGGCGGAGCCGATCTCCACGACTTCACCCATGAATTCATGGCCAATGATGTCGCCGGCCTGCATGGTCGGCACATAGCCGCCCAGCAAATGCAGGTCTGACCCGCACACCGACGACATCTGCACCCGCACGATCGCGTCGCGGGGATTGAGAATGGACGGATCATCGACGGTTTCAACTTGTAGCTTGTTCGGGCCTTGCCAAGTCAATGCGCGCATCAGGCGTTACCTCCGGTGGAAGGCGTGTGGACGGACGTGTGAGGGGCCTCTGTGGCCGGATGAACGAACAGGAAATCCTTCGTGCCGGCGGCGTGCATGCGGTTGGTGCTCACCTCGCCGGTTTCCAGTTGTTGCTTGATGCTGCGCAGCAGGTGCAACAAGGCTTTGTCCGAGAACTTGGAAATCGCCGCGGCCAAGGCATAACCGGCGGCACCGAGGGGCGCTTGGCAGGCGATAATGACCTTCAACTGCGTGCCACGGCCGGCCGGCGCGTCGCTGAAGTGCATCTGGATGTCATGCTTGAATCGTGTCTCCGGGCCGGCAGTCCAGTGCAGCTTGCGACCGTCCTTGGGCTCGTCCTGTTGGATGTCACAGTGCAGGGTCTTGTCCATGGGACCGTGGGCGACCCAGCGGTAAGTGCCTTCACCGGTTTGTTCGATGGCATCGACCCAGGGCACCAGCGCACCCAGGTTGCCCGGGTTGCGACAGAACGCGAAGACCTCTTCCCTGGGTTTGCCCACGGTAATGCTGCGAGAAATGACTTTGCTGCCGCTCCAGTCCCGATCCTGTTCAAAGGCTTGTTCGAACGGACTATGGGTCAGCGCGTGCTTGATCCTGCATGTGCCTGAATAGCCGCGCCAGGCGGCACAGGCGCCGAGCAGCACCTGCGGCCAGCCCTGGAGCCCGCCTTGGCGTAGGCCGTTAGCGATCAACAAGGTGCCGGCCAGTAGCGATACGGCACGTTCCGGCGTGCCGAGATTGGGGTGCGACGGGGTCGGCACCGTAGCCCGGCTCGCAACCAGTTGGGGTCGTTCAGACATGATGGTTTCCTCATTCTCCAGGGGCGACATAAGGAATGAACCGAGGGGAGGCGCGGTTGTTCCATCAACGTGGGGGCTTTCCGATGAGGCGAATGCTGGCGGCGGTTCAAGCGTTCGCCAGGACAGTCCGGGATTCGCCGGCAGGTTTGGCCAGGGAAGGGCAGGCCGACCGTTCGACGATTTTTTTTTGAAATCAAGGGGTTGTCAGCCTAGGCAAATGAGTACATAATTGCGCCCATCGAACGCACTGGGACGTAAAAAATCTCAATGTTTTCAAGGAGATAGCGCTGAGTAAGTGCCATGTTTCCCGATCAGGTTTGTACTGCGGTTGATGTAGCGACATCGCATCAAGCGTCTTGAGGCCGAATAGCAAAATGGTTATGCAGTGGATTGCAAATCCACCTACGCCGGTTCGATTCCGACTTCGGCCTCCACTATTAAAAAGCTCTGTAGATCTATGATTTACAGAGCTTTTTTATTTTCGAAGCCTTGAAAGGTTTTGTCTTGAAAAGGGCATAAGCTGCCTTGCTTCAAAGAGGAGGGATGTATATATTCCCCCTCTTGCTGCACCAGCCAGGTCATCGGTTTTTGCCGATGCCCCATGGCTAACCGCGCTACCGCCCGAATGGCGAAACTGGTAGACGCATGGGACTTAAAATCCCCCGCTCGTAAGGGCGTGCCGGTTCGATTCCGGCTTCGGGCACCATCTAAAATCAAGGGTTTGCGGGCGAAAGCTAATGCAAGCCCTTGTTTGTTTCTACTACTGAAAACTACCGAAGTAACGGAGCCCAGCCTCCGGGTATTTTCATGGGCAAACCTCTACACTCGGTGTTGAGATTAGCAAGGTGTGGCCAGGCGGTATCTTCCGTCCCGGCCAGCCCGGTGCGCTAATCCTTTGACCATGGAGAGGTATCAAGTGAAAATAATCGCAACGATGAGCCTGTTGGCCTTGATGAGCAGCGGCGCCGCATACGCTGGGGAGACAACGTCCGCCGATGGGAAAACCCTTGCCGTTAACTTTGGCGAGCCGACCGTCAAGCAAGTGCTGCACTATCGGAAAATGTACGACAAGAAGCCCTTTCCCGATGCGGAAATTTATTACTACAGCAACGGTTTGTACAAAATCATCTCCCAGGGAGAGAATCACTACGGTGTCTACGTCTTGCAGGGTCAACACACTGACGAGACCTATACGGTGAAGTTTATCTCCCTGCCTTCCCCGGACTGGGGAAATAAAACTGCGTTTCACCAGCTCACCTTCATTCGAGGTGATGGGCAGAACGTGTTTATCCAGAACGCGATTGTCGACACTGGCGAGGCCATAGCGCAGCAGAACGGGACCTATACGCAGGAAAAGAACACGGTGCTCAATCCCATCAGTACCGCTTGGCGCAAGCAGTGAGTCCGCCGTACAAAAGCTGATATTTATCAGTCTAAACAATAGGTTGTGTGAGTATTCTCATGCAACCTGTCAGGTGTAAACCATAGGCGTCGGCTTTCACAATCGTCGGCGAAACGCCTCAAGAATATCCCGCGTGCCCTTTTTCATTTGCAGTTGGGCAATGGCATCCAGCGGGTGCCAGAGGCAATCGCTGATTTCATTCTGTGGCCTGGCCGCCGTCAAGTCGCTGACCGACGCTTCGAATACGTGATGCTCGGTTTGCCCGTCATTGATTCGCATCAGGTAGAGCAGGTTTTCGACGTCCAGGCCCGTTTCTTCTGCCAGTTCCCGGATGGCTGCCCCAGCATGGGTTTCGCCGCGTTCAACGGCACCGCCTGGCAGTGCCCAGCGGCTGTTGGCTTTGCGAACCAGCAAAATGTGGCGATTGTCCTCGCAGA
The DNA here is from genome assembly GCF_051132015.1 of Pseudomonas sp. Z1-12. Classification (NCBI taxonomy): domain Bacteria; kingdom Pseudomonadati; phylum Pseudomonadota; class Gammaproteobacteria; order Pseudomonadales; family Pseudomonadaceae; genus Pseudomonas; species Pseudomonas sp. Z1-12. The sequence goes on along the minus strand of NZ_CP071647.1, from coordinate 3,338,551 downwards.
TGACGGTCGCTCGAATTTTCATGGCGGTACTCGATCTGTGACTGTCATTAAATTGAAATATATCTGCAATATTTGAGCTTGGCATTACTTGCTCGTTCAAATAGGATTTTTTCAGAGTCTTATCAGTACGACCGTGGCGGGGCGGGAAAGACTGAGTTCATTTGCGCTGTCATCCTTCTGATCGGTCTGCTCGACCGCCAGCGCCAGGCTTTTGACCGGTTATCGCCTCAAATTGAATCAGCTGCAAAAAAATGAATCCATGTTGGGTGCAATGGCTGGCCCCGGCATGGGGAAGGACAGGCAGATGACCACCGTTGAAGACTTCAAGATCAAATCCCATGAGCTCCTGGTGGAGCTCGATACGGCCACAGCGGAAATGATGAAGCTCATATGTGTCCATCAAATGAGCGGATCGACCTGGGATGAGGCGGTCCAGCGTCAACATGAAGCCTATGAGCAATGGGTCGCTTATCTGAATGGGCGGGAATAGGTGTCACGCCCGCCCTGGGCGCAAATTCTTTGAACGGCGCTTGAACGGCTGTGCCTAATCCTTAAACCGCCAAGAGGATTGAGCCATGTCTGAATTAGCCAGTTACTTCTGGATCGCTGTCGCGGTGCTTCTGCTGCTCGTGGACCTATGGGCGATCATCAGCGTGTTTCGAAGCGACAAGTCGGCCGGAACCAAGGCTGGCTGGGCGCTGCTGCTGATCATCCTGCCGGTGTTGGGCCTTGTCATCTGGGGCGTGGCCGGGCCGCGCGGTATCAAGGAGCCACCGTCGTCACCGGAGCACAGCAAGGGCTAGCGAGAACACTGCGCTGCGTGACCGGCCCGTCACTGGTTCTTCCACTCGCCGCCGGTGGTTTCGCAGTCTTGCTGAGCCTGCTGCAACTGCTCGACCCCATAGTAGTACCACGTCACTTTGGCGTTGTCGGGAAGGTTGGCCGATCCACCGCTCTTGTCTTTACTGGTTGAGCGCGGGTTGGCCAACGCTTCCTGGGTCAGCCTGGCTTGGCATGTCGCCACATACCCCGCGTCACAACGCTCGACTTTGTGCTTTTGGGTACTGACCGTTCCCTTGCTTTCATTGCTGCAAGACCAGTCCAGGGTTTCGGCGGGCACGCCTTTGTATTCGTAGCAGCTACGGCTTTCGATCACCGGAACCGACTGGCTCTGGGATCGGGTGATGACGTCGCAGCCTTGGGCCATGACGGCGGTGGGGCTCGCACAAGCGATCAATAGCAGGATTCTGGCATTCATGTGATTCTCCCTTTGCGGCTTTTGCACCGGTGCCTATCCATTTCGAGGCGCAAAAAAAGCCCGCGTTCCATCAGTTTTCCAACCGGTAGAACTCAGGGGGAAACATCGCTGGCGTGGCGCGTCAGCGGAACTTGGGCAGCGGCGGTTCAGTGGGCTTGAGCGAGGTCAGTGCGCTCTGGATCGACGGGGCGTCCTTGTCGATGTCGTTGAGCCGGTCTCGAATGCGCACGGCGGTGGGGTGCCCGCCTTGGTGGTCGACCCAGTCGGCGATTTCCTTGCAGGCTGCCGTGAGCCTGGCCTGACGCGATTCCAGCAAGGTGAGCAGGGTGGTGATGGACTCTTTTTCGGACATGTCACACCTCCATTCAGGGTTGATGAGGCAGCACAAGACCCGCCAGGGGCGGGTCTTGCTGTGGTTTAAGCGTAGTTGAGTTATTTCGGATCTGTCGAAGAAACCGGCGCTCGGTCGGACAACCGGTGGGCCGGAAACGGTACGCGATATTTCAGCCGGATTCCTTGACCCAGGCCGGCGCGACGCTTGCCCGCCAGCGCACGTCGGTAATGCCGTATTTTTCCGCAAGGGGCTTGGAAACCCGCTTGACCTTCTCCCTGCCGAATTTCGGTATGCGTCCGACCCCCGCATCGCAGCTGGCCCAATGCCAAGCCTCGGAGTTATTCATTACTTCTGCACGAATAATGAATGACTTGGGTTCGCCATGAAGCATGTAGTCAATGATGTAAAGCGATGGCCCGCCCATAAATCCTCCCTAATTAGTCCTATACGGATGGATACAAAGGCATTCGGAAAATTCCATCGAATTTCCAGACGGTCAAATTTATGCCGCCGAGGCTCAAGCGCGGTGCAAGCGCAAACTTTGCGAGCAGCCATTGTTCACAGCAAGGAACCAAACCCGGTTACCCTTCTCCAAGGTGGGCTTCAACACCGTCGGCCAGGGATCTAAGGCGAGGCAACGCGGCATCAATTAAAGGCAAAACATGAAAAACATCGCCAGGCTGCTGTTCATCGCAGCCCTCGCCATCGGTTTGTCGGGCTGCATTGGCGCCCCCATCGAACTGACGCCGCAAACCGAGCAACGCTTGCATGAACAACCCCCGATCCGTTTCCTGCTGACATTCGATGATGGGCCCAGCGCATCGTCTTTCTGGAACCCTAGCCTGGCGGTGCTGGACGCCCTGGCGGACAACCCGGTACAGCCCGGCATCAAGGCAGTGTTTTTCCTGCAGACCCGCTCGCCACGCGCCGGTGGCAGCGAGATTGGCCGCTCGATCATGCGTCGGCAGCAGGAGGAGGGCCATGTGTTGGCCTTTCATACGGCCACCTACTGGCACACCAATCACCGGTTCCTGAGCCCTGATGAGCTGGAGCAATCGCTCGTCCACGGTGGCAGTGATATTGCCGCCATGACCGGCGCGGCGCCGTCCCTGGTCAGGCCACCGTTCTGGAGCTTCGACAGGCGCACTGCCGCGGCTTACCGAGCACATGGCCTGCACATTCTGCTGACCGACTTGAGCGCAAATGATGGCAAGGTCTGGGGTGTCACGATGAGCCCCCGGCGGCGCATCAACCTGGTCCGACAACTCTCCGAGGTGCGCGAGCGCATCGCGGCCGGGCAACTGCCCGCGGTGGACGGGGTGATCCCGGTGGTGGTGACGTTTCACGACATCAATCGTTATACCGCGCGGCATGCCCGCGAATACCTGCAGATACTACTCGACAGCGCCAACGCGACCGGCATGAGGACCGCCGCCAAGCCATTCTATGATGACCATCAGGCGCTGGAGCGAGCGGCGCTGGCCCGGACGGTCGATCACAGCACTGAGCCCGTACGTTTGCCGGGGCTGTGGGACTGGTTGTGGGATTCCGACGCCCACTGAGGTCGCGACCGACGTCCGGTCGCTACCCATGGACAATCAGCGTGTATGGTAGGCGATGCACCCTTGGTTGAAGTCGGAGGTGACTATGAGTACAGCGATGATGACGAAAATGCACATCAATGGTTATGACGTGCTCAGCGTAAACAGCGGTCCGTGGAGGGTCTGCACCCAGGCTGACCGGTTGGGCTCCTTCGCTTCTCGCGAGGAAGCGCTGGCCTACGCCGCCGCGTTGCCGACCCGGAGAAGCCGTAGCGGCCGGGCTGGGAACACGAAATAGGTGGATGCTCACCAATACTGTTCAGGCGACAAACCCGTGGCGAGGGAGCTTGCTCCCGCTTGAGTGCGAAGCGCTCACAAAAGGGGCCGCTACGCGGCCCAGCGGGAGCAAGCTCCCTCGCCACAGGGACGCGTTTTTCTCCGACCCAGTCAGGTACGCGCCAACTCCAACGGGATCTCCAAGGTAAACAGCGCCCCTTGCCCCGGCCCATCGCTATGGACATGCAAGCGGCCATTCATTTCTACCGCCGCCAGGGCGCAGCTGTGCAGGCCAAACCCATGGCCGTCCTTGCGTGTCGTAAAACCGTGATTGAAGATGCGCGCCAGATTTTCCGCGGAAATCCCTTCGCCACGGTCCTTGACGCTCAGGCAAAGCGTTGTTTCGTCGAGAATGCGAATCCCCAGGGTTATTTCCCTTGGGTGTTCATTTATGTGCGACATGGCAAACTTGGCATTGCTGATCAGATTGATCAGGACCAGCAACAGCCTGTGCTTGTCGCCCATGATCATGGGAACGTCCTGGTAATCCTTGATGACGGTGACGTGGTGCCTGCTGAGGGCGCCCGAATTCATTCGTAGTGCATCTTCGAACAGGTCGCTGACCTTGAGCGGTTCGATCAGCCTGGCGGCGCCCGCATAGGTTTGTTGGGTCGTGACGATTTCCTTGATGTGATCGATGCTCTTGGTCAACTGCGCCAATTCATCGATCAGCAACGTCTGTTCGGCGGCGATGGAATCGACCAACTCGTTGAAATAGCGCGGCAGCAAGCGGCCTTTTTCATCGTGGCTAATGAAGTGGCCAAGGTCCTCCGCATGTTCATTCATCATGTTGACCGCTTTCGTGAGCCCGAGCGTCTTGCTGTGCCTCAACTTGCGGGTTACCACCTCGGCTGAAATATTGACGCTGTTGAGCACATTCCCGACGTTGTGCAGCACGTTCGTCGCGATTTCGGCCATGCCCGCCATCCGGGCCGCCTCCACCAGCTCGCGTTCGGCTTCCATCAGCTTACGGGTGCGCTCCTGCACGCGCTCTTCCAGGCGTTCGTTGGACGATTGCAGCGCCTGGTTGATCTGGTTGATCGTGGCGTAGCTGCGAACCAACCGCACCGCCAGGTAGATCATCAACAGCGCCATCAGGCTTGCGCACACGGCCAGGTAGATGTGGTATTGACGGTCCGTTGCGGCGGTCCTGCGCTGCGTCTCGTTCAACAATTCATTGATGCTGTCCAGTTCCTGGGCAACCGGAATGACGCTGATGCGGTCAAGCAGGTCGTTGACGACCGGTTGTTCCTGGACGATGGTCTTGACGTGCTGGGTCAGGGTTATGAAGGGCGCCTGGTCAGTCGCGGGCAATCGTTCGATGTAAGGCTCCAGCTCAGTTAACTTGCCTTGCAACTCCCTGGCTTTGTCCGTCGTGACATAAAGCGCGAACTCCAATGTTGTCAGGGTCAACTCAAGCACATTGGACGCCACGGTCATGCGTTCCAGCGGGCTTTCGATATTCATGTCCTTGAGCCGCGTTTGTATCTGGTCTTCAACCTGCGGCAGCGCATCCAGGGAGGTGCGTAGATCGGCGTTGTGTCGTTCGAATTGCTCCACCAGCAAGGATTTGTTCTTGACGGCTTCCACATAGCCCTGGCGCCGAGACATCCAAAGTGTCGCCAAGGGCCCGGTGTTGTTGAGCTGCTCCAATTGCTGCCAGCGACTGTCGGCCTCCGGTGGCGGGGCCAGGGAGAGGTTGTTGTTGATGCCGATCTTTTTCCTCAGGATCTTGCTGTTCCAGTTCGCATCGGATTGTTTGAGTTGGCGAATGAAGTCGCGGGATTCGAAGTAGGTCGATGAGTCGTAGGTGTATGACTTGATCAGAAAGAATATCAGCGCAGAAAACACAATAAGCGCGACGGCCAACAGGGCGGGCCATTTATATTTTTTTATAAGCGTGGTCACGCTGTTCTCCTATGCGGGGTGCTGATCGATGCGTAGGTGAATTCCCGAGGCGGGAGATGCTCAAGACTTGAGCCGAAGGGGAGGCGAGGTAATCGTCGTATGGTGGGTCGTGTCGGTCTGCTTTTGCCTGGATGCACGTTGAGCTCCCTGCTAACGATGAACGTCGGGTTCATTGCCGAGTGTAGCGCTAACGAGCGGGATGATGTCTGTCGGGGGGGCTCCCGGGATGGAGCAGGCGCGGCCAGGCAGGCCGCGCCGATGGCGTTACTTGATGTCGATGAAGGGCAGGGCGCTGTTTGGCAGCACCGTGGTTGGCAGCACGCCATTCCAGCGCTCGGCCTTGGTCAGCTCCACCAGGTTCTGGTTGCTGGCCAGGGCCTGGGCCCGCGCCTTGATGGCCTCGGCTTCGGCTTTGCCGCGCAGTTCGGTCGCCAGCGCGTCTGCCTTGGCCTGGGCCACTTGCGAGTCAGCTTCGGCCTGGGCCTGGGTTACCCGGATCTGTGCCTGGACCTGCTCGGTGGCGAGCTGTTGTTCGCGGGTCTTGACTTGGACTTCCGCGGCCATGCGCGCTTCGATGGCCTTTTCGTAGGCGTCACTGAAATCGATGTTCTCGACCTGGACACTGTCGATGATGACCGGGCCGGTAATGGTGGCCTTGATAGCCGTGGAAATATCGTTGACCAGTTGGACGCGGTTCTGCACGGCAGCCACGGCGTTGAACTTGCCAAAGACGTTTTCCACCTGGGTCGGCACCTGGCGGCTGATCATCCGGTCGCGGATGCCTTCGAGGTCCTTGAACTGGGTGTAGACCTTCGCCACATCGGAAGGCGCGATATGCCAGGACACGGACACCTTGAGCTCGGCGGACTGTTGATCCTTGCTGTAGGCCTGCAGGTCTTCGTAGGCCGTGACCTGGCTCTGGACGCTGATCATGCGTACGGATTCGATGAATGGCGTCTTGAAGGACAGGCCCGGTTCAACCACCCCGACCAGCGCACCGTTACGCAGCAGTACACCGCGCTCGGTCTCGTCGACCGTATACCAGCTGCCGAACAATACACACAACAGGACGATGCCCATGATTGCAGCAACGATGGAGCCGATGGTTTTGCTGGTCACTTTTCTTTCCTTGAGTGGCGGGGTGGGGGTTGCCATAGCGTTGTCCGATGCTGAAGCTGCAATAGGCATTCTGAATGCCGGACACGAAAAAGCCCTGATAAATCAGGGCTTTAACGTTAGAAGATGGCGGAGGCGATGGGATTCGAACTCATGGACCTGTTACAGTCGACGGTTTTCAAGACCGTTGCCTTAAACCACTCGGCCACACCTCCGTATTGCGTTGCGGGCGCCATAATACCCGAATGAAACACACTGTCAAACTCTCTACGTAGCTTGTTACAGAGCGTCTGTTATGATCCTTGCCACTGAATGTTTCAAAACCGGAGGAGTGTCGCCATGCGCGAACAGGATTACGCAGTGAACAACAGCGTGCAGGCTGAGCAGCTAGAGGTTAGCCGCGTCCTGCGCAACACTTATGGCCTGCTGGCACTCACACTCGCTTTCAGCGGTGTGATGGCCTACGTCGCACAACAGATGCGGGTGGGTTACCCGAACATCTTCGTCGTGCTGATCGGTTTCTATGGCCTTTTCTTCCTTACCAACAAACTCCGTGACTCGGCATGGGGCCTGGTGTCGGCTTTCGCCCTGACTGGTTTCATGGGCTTCCTGCTCGGCCCGATCCTCAATCGCTACCTGCAAATGCAGGGCGGCGCCGAAGTGGTCAGCTCGGCCTTCGCAATGACTGCCCTGGTATTTGGCGGCCTGTCGGCCTACGTGCTGATTTCCCGCAAGGACATGAGCTTCCTCGGCGGTTTCATCACCGCAGGTTTCTTCGTCCTGCTGGGCGCGGTGCTGGCCAGCTTCTTCTTCCAGATCAGCGGCCTGCAACTGGCGATCAGCGCCGGCTTCGTGCTGTTTTCGTCGGTCTGCATCCTGTATCAGACCAGCGCCATCATTCATGGCGGTGAGCGTAACTACATCATGGCGACTGTCAGCCTGTATGTATCGATCTACAACCTGTTCGTCAGCCTGCTGCAGCTGTTTGGCCTGATGGGGCGTGACGACTGATTGCTTGCGATGAGTGAAGAGTCCGCTTTGGCGTGATGCTGTTCACATAGAGACAACGGCGCTTCTTTCAGCAATGGGAAGCGCCGTTTTTTTTTGGCGCATTTGGAAGGGATGATGGGTATCCCCGTTTTTTCGGTAACGGCCAGTTAGGGGCCGCAGCAACACCGTCAACAATCCCCGGCTGACTATAAGGTCGCCTGGCCCCTCAAGAAAAAACGAACCCCAAGTGATTTATCGGGTTCTTACACTATGTTCCGCGATAAACGGGGCGTCCGGCGGGGCTGCGGTCTTGCCCACCAAACACTGCGATCAAAGGAGGCGACATGCCCAACTCCTTCCCTTCGCCCTGGTGGAAGAACGCTGTGATCTACCAGGTTTATCCACGTTCCTTTGCCGATGCCAACGGCGACGGCATCGGCGATCTTTCCGGCTTGACCGCACGCCTGGATCATCTGCAACGCCTGGGCGTCGATGCGTTGTGGCTGTCCCCGGTCTTTCGTTCCCCCATGTGCGATGCGGGCTACGACATTTGCGACTACACCGATGTCGACCCGCTGTTCGGCACCCTGGCTCACCTGGATGAATTGATCGCCCAAGCCCACGCGCGAGGCCTGAAGGTGTTGCTGGATTTCGTGCCCAACCACACTTCGGACCAACATTCCTGGTTCATCGAGTCGCGCGCAAGCCGCGACAATCCCAAGCGCGACTGGTACATCTGGCGCGACCAGCCGAACAACTGGCGTGCCTCGATCGACGGCGGCAGCGCCTGGACCTGGGACGAAACCAGCCAGCAGTACTACCTGCATTTTTTCCTGCCGCAACAACCCGACCTCAACTGGCACAACCCCGACGTGGTGGCGGCCATGCACCAGGTGTTGCATTTCTGGCTGGAGCGAGGCGTGGACGGGTTCCGTGTCGATGTGGTGCATTGCGTCGGCAAGGACCCGAGCTTTGCCGATGATCCGCGCTGCATGGCCGGTGAAACCATGGTCAAGATCAACGACCAGCCATACAGCCACGAAGTGTTGCGCGGCTTGCGCCGGTTGGTGGACAGCTACCCCGGCGAGCGGGTGTTGATCGGCGAGGTGAACATTCGCTCCACGGCCCAGGTGGCGGCCTATTATGGGGCGAGCGACGAACTGCACATGTCGTTCAATTTCCCGCCTTTGGACGCCCCCTGGGACCCGGTGGTATTCCGGATGTGCATACGCGAGGTGGAGAACGATCTTGGCCCGTTGCAGGCGTGGCCAACCTGGGTGCTGTCCAATCACGACAATAGCCGACATCGCAGCCGCTACGGCGGTTCGCTGCGCCGGGCCCAAGCCGCTGCGGTCCTGCTGCTGACGCTGCGCGGCACGCCGTTTATCTATCAAGGCGAAGAGCTGGGCCTGGAAGACACCGTGGTCACGGCCCAGACCCGCGTCGACCCGGGCGGCCGGGATGGCAGCCGGGCGCCGTTGCCCTGGACCGTCCAGGCGCCCCATGGCTGGGCCGGGGCCGCGCCGTGGTTGCCCTTTGCGCCACAAGCCGGCGTGTTGGCCGTCGAGGCGCAGGAACGAACACCCGATTCCACCCTGGCGCTGTACCGGCGCCTGCTGGCCTGTCGTCGCGCCAGCCTGGCGTTGCGCCTGGGCGCCTGGGAGGAACTGCCATCGCACCCACAAGTGCTGGCCTATCGTCGCCACTGTGAGGGCGATGAACGGCTGGTCTGCATCAACTTCGCCGACAGCGAACATACGTTCCCCCTGGCTGACGCCTGGCAGGTCGAAATCGCCAGCGACGGGGCGGGCGAAGGTCAAGTGTTCAGCGGCCGACTGGCTGCCGAGCAGGCTGTGATCCTGTGCCGATGAGGAGTGACCGATGAAAGCCAACTGGCACCGAAAGACCCTGATTTACCAGATCGATCCGTCCTTGTTTTCCGACAGCAATGGCGATGGCCGCGGCGACCTGAAGGGCATCATCCAGCGCTTGGATTATCTGAAGGCACTGGGCGTTGGCGCTCTCTGGCTGATGCCGGTGTACCGCTCGCCATTCAAGGACGCGGGTTATGACGTCAGCGATTTCATGGCCCTGGACCCACGCTTCGGCAGCGAAGAAGACCTGCGCCAGTTGATTGTCCAGGCCGGGGAGCGCGGCATGCGCGTCATCCTTGAACTGGTGGCGCAACACACCAGCGACCAACATCCCTGGTTCCAGAGGGCGCGGCGCGACAAGGACAGCGTCTACCGGGATTATTACGTCTGGTCCGACACTCCGGTGGACGACGGCAACCAACCGATCTTTCCGTCGGTGGAAGACAGCATCTGGCAATGGGACGAACAAGCCGGGCAGTACTACCGCCATCTGTTCTATCGCCATGAGCCGGACCTCAACCTGGCGAACCCACGTGTGGTCGAGGAAATCGAGCGCATCATGGTCCACTGGCTCGAGCTCGGCATCGCCGGTTTTCGCCTGGATGCCGCTTCGCACCTGGTGGAACAGGCCGGTGGCGAAGATGAAGAGAAGGGCGTCTGGGTACTGGACCGGCTGTTCAAGTGCATGACCGCCATCAACCCCGAAGGCGTGTTGCTGGGGGAGGTCGACGTCGAACCGGAGCGCTATAGCCATTACTTCGGAAACGGCGAACGCTTGGGGTTGGTGCTGGATTTCTGGGTTAACAACCATGTGTTCCTGGCGTTGGCTCGCGGCCAGGCCGAACCCTTACAGCGTGCCATCGCCCGGCGTCCCGCACCGCCGGACGGTGCCAGCTATGCGGTGTGGCTGCGCAACCATGACGAACTCGACCTGGAGCGCTTGAGCGCTGAGGAACGTGAGGAAGTGATGCAAGTCTTTGCCCCGGACCCGGACATGCGCCTGTATGGCCGGGGCATTCGCCGACGCCTGGCGCCGATGCTGGACGGCGATGTGCGCCATCAAGCGCTGGCCCAGGCCTTGCTGTTGTCGCTGCCCGGCACGCCCATCGTGCGTTACGGTGAGGAAATCGGCATGGGCGACGATTTGTCCCGTCCCGAGCGGCTCTCGGTGCGCACGCCCATGCAGTGGAGCAGCCAGGCCAACGCGGGCTTTTCATCGGCCCAGCGCCTCGTCGCTCCGGTGATCGATGAAGGCGCGTTCGCCTACACCCAGCTCAATGTCGAGGACCAGCTGAATGCCCCAGAGTCGTTGTTGGGCCGGGTGCGGCCATTGCTGTTGGCCCGCGCCGGCCTGCCTGAGGTGGGCGACGGCGAAGCCCGGCTGCTGACGGTCGATCACCCGGCGGTATTCGCCGTGGCCCATGTCGGCGAGGCCACTTCGGTGATGCTGGCCAACCTGAGCAACGACACGCTGACCGTGAAGCTGGACGGCCTGGACTTGCAAGGCTTCAAGGAAATCATTTCGGACAGCCAGTACCCGGCCGCCTTGGATCGGCAACTGACCTTGAATGGCTATGGCTATCGTTGGTGGCGCCGCACCGGATCAGAACAATAGCAGCACTACGGCCAACACCCCGCCGATTGCCAGCAACAGCGCCGATACTTGGGTGGAACTGAGGGCCAGCGCCGTATCCCGCGAACGACCGGAGAACCGCCCGCGTGTGCGGTGCAGGGACTCCTGCGGTTCGAACAGATTGTCCGGCCGTTGGCTGTTGTCGTCTTCGTTGGTCATTTGTCCGGAATACGCGTTGCGGGCCATCAGGCGATCGAGCAGTCCCGGCATCAGGCAGGTGCCAACGATGGCTTTCACGGAGGCGGCGCCGAGCCACAGCTCCCGGGGTGTGCGCTTGACCACGCTGAAAATCGCCCGGGCGGCCACGTCTGGATCGTGAATCGGCGGCACCGGCTGCACGCGCTTGCTCAACTTGTTGCGTGCCCAATCGAACTGCGGTGTGTTGATCGCCGGCAGTTGCACCATGCACACCCGGATGTCGCTGTGGTCGTGGAGCAGTTCGCAGCGCAGTGAATCGGTGAAACCCCGCACCGCGAACTTGGCCGCGCAATACGCTGCTTGCAGCGGAATGGCTCGGTAGGCCAGCGCGGAGCCGACTTGGATGATCACGCCGCGATTACGCGGGGCCATGAGCTCCAGCGCTGCCAGGGTGCCGCGCACGGTGCCCAGGTAGGTCACGTCCGTAACCCGGTGGATCTCGTCGGCACTCAGTTGGCGAATGGGAGAGAACACAGTGACCATCGCGCAATTGACCCAGACGCTGATCGGGCCGAGTTCGCGCTCCATTCGCTGGGCCGCGTCGGCTATCGCCTGGGCATCGGCCACGTCGACGCTGATCGCCAGGCAGGTCGCTCCCAATTGCGTCAACTCTTCTGCCGTGGCCGCCAGCGCCTGTTCGCCCCGGGCCAGCAACCCGACCCGGTAGCCGGCGACGGCAAACCGATGCGCCGTGGCGCGGCCGACGCCGGCGGTGGCACCACAGATCACCACGACAGGTGGGCTTTTTTCCTCCATGGCGCTCGCTCCGCAGTTCCTTGGCTGAGTCAGTGAGGCCGCGCGACGCCGCGCAGCAGGTTGGCGCTGAGCTTGTCGGCGTTGCAACTGGCGACATTGGCCAGCGAGACCATGCCCACCAGGCGCTTGTCGCGATTGACCACCGGCAGGCGGCGTTTTTCGATCTGGGCCATGTTCTTGGCCACATGGTCGATCTCTTCGTCGTCGAAGCAGTAGCGCACCTCATCGCTCATGATCCGACTGACGGGCATGTTCAGGTCCATGCCGTCGGCCATGGCCCGGACCACCAGGTCGCGGTCGGTGATCATCCCGGCCATGCGGTCGTCCTGGTTGATGATCAAGGCGCCGATGTCGGCCTGACGCATGATTTGCGCAACTTCGCTCAGGGGGGTATCGGGGGAGATCGTGCGTACTTCCCGACTCATGATTTCATTGATTTTCATCGTTGAATCTCCTTTCTCTCGGGTTTGACAGTGAGCCACGGCCCGGGCGGCGTGAGTGGCTTTACGGCGACCGGACGGGCTCCTCACTTATTGTGAAAATCCGGGTTGGCGATGGTTCAGGATTTTTGCCGGTGGGTTTGAAAGGCTGCACTTTTATGAAGCCGCTCGTGCAGGCTCGCACCATCGCAAGGCAGTTGTTGGCGCTTGCGAGACCGAAGTGAATACCGCTCGGCTTGCGGTGACTGGGCGGGCGTCTTCGCGGGCAAGCCCGCTCCCACAGGGGATCGTCGGTGGAGGGGAGGGCGTGGATAGGGTTGCCGATGAGGTTTGGCACGCTCGCTGCAAGAGGCTATCCAGGCCCGCCGCGAACACAGTCGAGTGGGCAGCCCCGTCGGTCAACGAAGATCGAGTGCCAGCAGGCCGGGGGATAACGGTAGGTCGGGGCGCAGTCGCCGGGCCGATACCGCACAGAACAGGCAAAGACGCCTGGAACCGCAAGGTTTCAGGCGTCTTTTTTTTGCTTTCAAAATCGTGATGGGCTTTTGTCGGGTGCTTTTTATGAATTCCAACGTTGCTTCTCTGAACAAGCTGCAAACGCTGATCGTGATCGGCAATGGCATGGTCGGCCATCACTGCGTCGAACAATTGATCGAGCGCGGTGCCCTCAATCATTACCGCGTGCATGTGTTCAGCGAAGAGCCGATGCGTGCCTATGACCGCGTGCATCTGTCCGAGTATTTCTCCGGGCGTGATGCCGAGTCCCTGGCCTTGGGCGAAGCGTCGTTGTACCAGACCCCAGGCGTCACGTTGCACCTGGGTGTACCGGTGCTGGAAATCGACCGCCAGGCCCGTGAAGTCGTGACAGCCGGCGAGCGTGTCAGCTACGACAAGCTGGTGCTCGCGACCGGTTCCTATCCCTTCGTGCCCCCGATCCAGGGCGCTGAAGGCGATTCGTGCCTGGTCTATCGCACCCTGGAAGACTTGGACGCGATCCGCGCCGCCGCCAGCAACGCCCGCCGTGGCGTGGTGGTGGGGGGTGGTTTGCTGGGCCTGGAAGCGGCCAACGCCCTCAAGACCCTCGGCCTGGAAGCCCATGTGGTGGAATTCGCCCCACGGCTGATGCCGGTGCAGTTGGATCCGCAGGGTGGCTTGGCCCTCAAGGCGCGCATCGAAAGCCTGGGCGTCGGCGTACACCTGTCCAAGGGCACCCAGTCCATCAGTGCCGGTGAGCAGTACCGTTATCGGATGAATTTCGGTGACGACGACTTCCTGGAAACCGACCTTGTCGTGTTCTCTGCCGGTATCCGCGCCCAGGATGCCCTGGCTCGCCAGAGCGACCTGCAGATCGGCCCACGCGGTGGCGTGGCGATCGACGATCATTGCCAGAGCAGCGATCCGGACATCTACGCCATCGGCGAATGCGCGGCCTGGAACGGCAGCATTTTCGGCCTGGTCGCCCCCGGCTACCAGATGGCCCGCAATGTCGCGGCCACGTTGTGCGGCGAAAGCGCTGAAGCCTTCACGGGTGCCGACATGTCCACCAAGCTCAAGTTGCTCGGTGTGGATGTCGGCTCCATCGGCGATGCCCATGGCAACACGCCGGGTTCGCGCAGCTTCCAATTCATCGATGAAACCAGCGCCAGCTACCGGCGACTGGTGGTGGACGCCGCCGGCAAGCACGTGATCGGCGCAGTGCTGGTGGGTGACAACAGCTACTACGACACCTTGCTGCAATACATGCAGAACGGCATCGCCTTGCCCAAGGATGCCGCCAGCCTGATCCTGCCATCGTCCGAGGGCGCTCCGACCCTGGGCCCGGCGGCGCTGCCCGAAACCGCTACTATCTGCTCGTGCCACAACGTCACCAAGGGCTCGATCTGTTCGGCCATCGACGGCGGTTGCACCGATCTTGGCCAGCTCAAATGCGACACCAAGGCCGGTACCGGTTGCGGCGGTTGCGCGGCGCTGGTCAAGCAGGTGTTCGAGCATGAGTTGATTGCCCGTGGCGTCAGCGTCGACAAGAGCCTGTGCGAGCATTTCGCCTACACCCGCCAGGAGTTGTATGCACTCGTGCGGGTGGAAGGCATCATCAGTTTCGAAGAACTGTTGGCCAAGCACGGCCGTGGCCACACCGGCTGCGACCTGTGCAAACCGGCGGTGGGCTCGATCCTGGCGTCGTGCTGGAACCAGCCGATCATGGACCCGTCCCTGGTGGCGTTGCAGGACACCAACGACACCTTCATGGCGAACATGCAGAAAAACGGCACCTACTCGGTGGTGCCGCGGATTGCCGGTGGGGAGATCACCGCTGACAAACTGATCGCCATCGGTGTGGTCGCCAAGAAATATGACCTTTACACCAAGATCACCGGCGGCCAGCGCATCGACCTGTTCGGCGCCCAGTTGCACCAGTTGCCGGACATCTGGTCCGAGCTGATCGAAGCCGGCTTCGAAACCGGTCACGCCTACGGCAAATCCACGCGCACGGTGAAATCCTGCGTGGGCAGCACCTGGTGCCGCTACGGCGTGCAGGACAGCGTGCAAATGGCGCTGACCATCGAGGACCGCTACAAAGGCCTGCGCTCGCCGCACAAGCTCAAGTTCGCGGTGTCCGGTTGCACCCGCGAGTGCGCCGAGGCCCAGAGCAAGGACGTCGGCGTGATCGCCACCGAGAAGGGCTGGAACCTCTACGTGGCCGGTAACGGTGGCATGCGTCCGCGTCACGCCGAGCTGTTCGCCACGGACCTGGACGACGCCACGCTGATCCGCTACATCGACCGCTTCCTGATGTTCTACATCCGCACCGCCGACAAGCTGCAACGCACATCGGTCTGGCGCGAAAGCCTGGAGGGCGGCCTGGACTACCTCAAGGACGTGATCATCCACGACAGCCTGGGCCTGGGCGCCGAGCTTGAAGCGCAAATGCAACTGGTGGTCGACCGCTACGAATGCGAATGGGCCAATGCCCTGAAGGATCCGGAGAAGCTCAAGCGTTTCCGCACCTTCGTCAACGACAAGCGCGGCGATCCGGACGTTCACTTCGTCCGCGAGCGCGGCCAGCGTCGGCCAGTGCATGCCCATGAACTCCACCTGATTCCCGTTACCGAGGAGGTGCTCTGATGAGCCAGTCAAACGTCGTTCGTATCGCTCAAGAATCCCTGCAATGGCGCGCCCTGTGCAGCCGTGAGGACCTGGTGCCCAACTCCGGCGTGGTCGCCTGGCACGACGGCAGCCAAGTGGCGTTGCTCTATCTGCCGGAACATGAGGACAAGCCGCTGTACGCCATCGACAACCGCGACCCGAAGTCCGGCGCGAACGTCATCGGCCGCGGACTGTTGGGCAGCATCAAGGGTGACCTGGTGATTGCCTCGCCGATGTACAAGCAGCATTTCCGCCTGGAAGACGGTCATTGCCTGGAATACCCGGAACAAAGCCTGCGGGTGTGGCCGGTGCGGCTCAACGGGGATGTGGTGGAGATTGGTGAAGACTGATCCACACCTGTGAATGAGTTAAAACCGCATGAAAACCTGTGGGAGCGAGCTTGCTCGCGATAGCGGTGTATCGGTCATTACTGATGCTGCTGACCCAGCGCCATCGCGAGCAAGCTCGCTCCCACAGGTAATGCCTTGACTGACAGGCCTGGGTTCAACCATGCCTTTAGCTGAATCTGGGGATGAACAATGAAAACCGCCGCCCAACTGGTCAGGCTCAAGAGCGTGCAGAACCAGCAGGTCCACAGCATCGCCCCCGAGCAGACGGTGCTCGAAGCCCTGCAAATCATGGCCGAGAAAAATGTCGGCGCATTACCCGTGATCGAGGACGGCCAGGTGGTGGGGGTGTTCAGCGAGCGGGACTATGCACGCAAGATGGTGCTCAAGGGACGCTCATCGGTGGGCACGACCGTGCGCACCATCATGAGCGCCCCGGTGATCACCGCCGACAGCCAGCAGAGCATCGACCGCTGCATGGAAGTCATGACCGACAGCCATTTGCGGCACCTGCCGGTGCTGGATAACGGGCAATTGATCGGCCTGTTGTCCATCGGCGACCTGGTGAAAGAGGCGATTGTCGAGCAGGCGGACTTGATCCGGCAGTTGGAGCATTACATTCGCGGGCATTGACCCCGATTCGTTGTCGCGGTGAATCGCTCCGCTGTTGTGGCGAGGGAGCTTGCTCCCGCTGGGCCGGTCCGACGCTTCGGGCGCAGCGGCCCCAAGCTTTTGCGGTTGCTGCACAACCGAGCGGGAGCAAGCTCCCTCGCCACAACAGCAGTTCACCGCAAGCCTACTTTGCATCCACCCCAATCCAGTGTGGGAGCGAGCTTGCTCGCGATAAGGCCTTTTTCAAGCCGCTCCCTTCAGCCCAACATCAACAATTGCCGAACCAGATTCGGTGTACTGCCAGTCCAGCGCTTGAACGAGCGCCGGAAGTTCGCCGTGTCGTTGAAGCGCAGGTACTGCGCCACTTCCTCGTTGCTGAACCCCTTGATCTGATACAGATACAAGGCCACATGGGTGTGCACCCGGTCCACCTGTTGCTGGAACCCGGTGTGGTGCTTGTGCAATTTGCGCTTGAGGGTCGCCGGGCTCATGGCGAAGGCCTGGGCGGTCTGTTCCAGGCTCGGCGTCTGCTGCACATGGGCGTGCAGGTAGTCGTAGAGGCAATCCAGGAAACTTGAGGCGAAACCCAGTTGATCGAGCTGGTCCCGGGCTTCGATCCGCGCCACCTGGCCGGCGGTGGCCGAGACGTTGGGCCAGGGCTGGGCAAGGCAGCGGCGGGGCAGGCGCATCAGGTCCAGCGGGCGGTCGAATTGGGTGTGCTCACCCAGGTGCACCCAATATTGTTCGACGTAACGCGGCTCGCCGTGGCGAAAACTGCACTGCCAGGGCAGGCGTTCGCCGCTGAGCCAGGCACTCATCGCCACCATTGAGGTCATGCTCGCTTCCAGCACGAAGCGCCATTGTTCGTCGGCACCGCAGCTGTCCAGCCAATGGACATAGGCGTAGTGCTCGTCCAGCAACAGGCGCGGAGCCGCCAACGGGCTGAGCAGCGTCTGCTGGTCGATCAGGGTCTGCAGGGCCTGATGCAAGTTCTGCGCGTGACGCAAAGCGTGGCTCGCGGGGCCGTAATGCCCCGGCAACAGCCGCTGGCCAAACAGGAAACTGCTGTCGCTGGCATCCAGCAGGCGCCGGCTGTTGTCGATCAGGCCGAGGAACTGCTGCGGGCTGATGCGGCTCTGCCCGGCGAGAATATCGTCATGGAACAGCCCGGTGCCGCGCAGGAGGCGGTGGCTGTCGATGTCCCGCGACAATGCCAGGTCGATCAGCGCGGCGGGTTGATAGTGTCCCGGAATGAAGCGGCTGTCGGTTTCGTACCAGCAGGTCTTGAGCGTCATGCACTTTTCGCCAACAGGGTCCGGGACTGGGCGAGCGCCAGGTTCAGGCGTTTGAGCAAGGCGTCGGGGGATTCGTCGAACGCCATCACCACCGCTGTGCTGGCGGCCAGTTGGAGCCGCTCGCCGTGTTGTCGAGTCTTGTGAGCCAGGCTGCGCACTGCGATTTCCAGTTCCAGGGCCAGGCGTCGGGCCTGGCTTTCGCCGGTGTCGGGCAGCAGCACCACGAAGCGATCACCGGCCAGGCGGCACAGCAGGTCCTGGCGGCGCAGGTTCAAGACCAGTAACTGGCTGATCGCCTGCAATACCGCATCGCCTTCGCCGTGGCCGAAACGCTGGTTGATAGCGGTGAAGTTATCCAGGTCCAAGGCCAGCAGCGACAGCGGTTGTTGGCGACGGCGGCTGTCCTCCAGGCTGGCGGACAGCTCATGCTTGAGAAAATCAGCGCCACCCAACGGTGTGAGCTTGTCGAACAGACGGTGCTCACGGAACAGTCGCTCGCGCTTCTCCATCTGACCATTGATTGCCAATTGTTCGCGGTGCCAGTGGTAGATGCCGAGGGTCAGCAGGATCATGCCCAGCGGCATCGGTCCGGATTCGAGCCAGTGATCCCAGGTGATGCTATCGGGCAGGCGGATGAATTCGTCGAGGCTGTCGATCCACCAGGAAAAGAAGATGCAGCCCAGGCCCAGGACCAGGTAGTTGGTGACCCGGCCAGCCGGGCGGCTTTTGAGTACCAACCCCAGCCAGACCAACGCCAGCAGCGCCGAGCCACCTTCACCGAGGATATCCAGCCAGACCCATTCGGCGATGGGTTTGAGTTCGCCGCTGGCCAAGTGCAGGAGCAACCCGAAGTTGGCCGCCAGCAGGAGCAGGGCGAGTTTGAAACGGTGCGGGCGGAGCACGGAGAACATGGCCGGAATCCTTTGCCAGAAGCGGAATGCGGCCCAGCACAGCAGATGAATGTGACAGTGCGGTGACGGCAGGTAATGGGGTGGGGGAGGTCGAATCAGCTCATCGGTTATCCGGATTTTTTTGACGCAATCCTTGTGTCGAGGGAGCTTGCTCCCGCTGGGGTGCGAAGCGCCCCTCCAAAAAACCAAGCGCCACGATACTTGCAGGTACGCCGCATCGTCCGATCTGCGGCTGCTGCGCAGCCGAGCGGGAGCAAGCTCCCTCGCCACGAGGACCCGCACCCGTCGTAAAAGAGGGTCGTATCAGCTCATTGTGTGCCACGAATCCACTCAAAACCTACCCGCTTGGCTTCTGCGACCCCTGCCTGTCACAGAACCGTCATTCCCCACCCCTAGCGTGCCCTCCCAGTTGCCGGGCCATTGCCTGGCGGATTTCCGGATTCCTGGGGAGGATCACCATGTATCACCGCACAAGCACTGTCGGGCTCGTCGGTTTCACCTTCACCGCGTTGGCCATGGCGATTGCCAGTGAGCGACTGAGCGCCGCCGAGCAGGCGGCCGGTGCCATGGAATACGTTGAAGTGGTCGGCCAGGCGGCCAGTATCGACCAGGCCCTCAAGGAGCAGCGCAGCGCCGACAGCATCAAGAGCGTGGTGCACGCCGACGGCGTGGCGCAATTGCCCGATGAAAACGTCGCCGAAGCGGTGCAGCGCCTGCCCGGTGTCAGCGTCGAGCGCGACCAGGGCGAAGGCCGGTTTGTCAGCGTGCGCGGCCTGGGGCCGGACCTCAACAGCGTGACCATCAACGGCACCCTGGTACCGGCGCCGGAAAGCGAGCGTCGCGCCGTTGCCCTGGACGTGTTGCCGTCGGAGCTGGTGCAGTCGTTGTCGGTGATCAAGACCCTGACGCCGGACATGGACGCCAACTCCCTGGGCGGAACGGTGGACGTCAAGAGCCTCTCGGCCTTCGATCACAAGGGCCTGTTCTATACCGGCAGCGGCGAAGCCAGCTACGACAAGAACACCGGCCAGACCAGCCCGAAATTTTCCGGCGCCATCAGCGACCGTTTCAGCCTTGGCGATGGCATCGACAACTTCGGCGTGGCCGCGGCACTGAGTTGGCAGAAACGTGACTTCGGCTCGGACAACGTCGAAACCGGCGGCGCCTGGGACTTCGAACAAGGCTCACGCCTCGAAGAGTTCGAACAGCGCGACTACGACATCCGTCGCGAGCGAGCCGGCGGCGGCTTGAACTTCGATTACAAGCCCGATGACGTCAGCAGCTATTACCTGCGCACGCTCTACAGTCGCTACAAGGACAGCGAAACCCGCAACGCCACCAGCATCGCTTTCGAAGACCCGCAGGCCGCCGGTGAACTGGGCGACGCCGAGGGCCAGCGCAGGCTCAAGCAACGGGAAGAGACCCAGGAAATCCAATCCTACGTGCTCGGCGGCGAACGGATGTTCGGTCTGTGGACCCTGAGCGGCCAGGGTGGCTACAGCCAATCCAGCGAAGACAGCCCCGGCCACATTGCCGGTGCCACCTTCGAAGGTATCGATGGTTTCGACGGCGGTTTCCATGACAACGACAAGCCGCGGCCAATCATCGGTTCGGGCTTCTACGATCCGGCCAACTTCAGCCTCGACAAGGTGGACTGGGAAGCGCAAAAAACCACCGATACCGAGAAAAACCTGCGCCTGGACCTGGCCCGGGACTATGACCTCGGGGGATATGCCTCCCAGGTCAAGTTCGGCGGCAAAGTCAGCCGGCGGGACAAGGACAACGACCTGAACGCGTGGGTCTACGAGGACTTCGGCGACCTGGGTTTCACCGACGAGCAACTGAACCTTGGGCAGTTCCAGAAAGGCAACGTGGATTACCGCCTCGGCCGCTTCGGCCCAGGCATCAGCGCCGATGCCATCAAGCAGTTGTTGGGCGGCCTCAATCGCGATGATTTTTTTGATGAGCAAGAGTCGCGTGTCAACGACTTCAAGATGAGCGAGGACATCAACGCCGGCTACCTGATGAACACCGTCGACATCGATGACTGGCGTTTCATCGCCGGCATGCGCTACGAAGGCACCGAGTTCGAAGCCAAGGGCACCGGCGCCACCGATGGGGTATTTACCGATACCGAGACCCGACGCAAGTACCACCACTGGCTGCCGGGACTGCATGCACGCTACCAACTGGACAAGAACACCCAGGTGCGTGCTGCGTGGACCAAATCCGTGGTGCGCCCGACCTTCGGGCAACTGGCGCCGGGGTTTGTCATCGACGATGACGAGGCCACTTTCGGCAACCCGGACCTCAAGCCGCTGGAATCGAGCAACCTGGACCTGGGCATCGAGCACTTCATGGGTCACGCGGGCACGGTCTCGGCCTTTGTGTTCTACAAGGACATCAAGAACTTCGTCTACAACACCGACCTGGCCGGCACCGGCGCCTGGGCTGATTTCGCCGAAGCCCACAGTTACGCCAATGGCGACAGCGCCAAGCTGTATGGCCTGGAATTGGCCTACTCGCAAAAATTCGATTGGCTGCCAGCACCCTGGAACGGCCTGCTGCTCGGCGCCAACACCACCTTCAGCCGTTCGGATGCCGAGATCGAGGGTTTCGACCAGGCCAGTGGCACCCAGCGCAAGCGCAGCATCGACTTGCCGAATCAGTCGGACACGGTCGGCAACCTGATGTTGGGTTGGGAAAACGACAAGCTGAGCCTGCGGTTGTCGGCCAACTACAAGTCAGCGTACCTGTTCGAGCTGGCATCCATCAGCGACCGCGACCATGACCTGCACGTCGACGCCCAGACCTTCGTCGATTTCAGCGCGCGTTATTCCCTGACCAAGAACCTGCAAGTCAGCCTCGAGGCCCAGAACCTCACCGACGAGTCGTATTTCGTCTACACCGGCCACCGCTCCTATAACGGCCAGTACGAAGAGTACGGCCCGACGTACAAGCTGGGGCTGACGTTTACCCATTTCTGACCACCGATGCCAATCCCTGTGGTGAGGGCGCTTGCTCCCGCTGGGCTGCGCCGCAGACCTTTCTTGTGGGCGCTACGCACCCAAGCGGGAGCAAGCTCCCTCGCCACGGAAAATAGCGAACCTGCGATTTCTGAGTTCGGCCCAACGACAAGGATTTTCCCGTTGAACACGATGTTGTCTTTACCCACACGCTACCTGCTGGCGATGCTTGTCAGCCTGGCATCGGTCACCGCCCTGGCCGCTTCCCCAGCGCCCAAGCTGAAGCTGCGACCTTGGCCTCAAGCCCAGCAACTGTCGCTCAATACCCTGGGATTCTTGCCAGGCGCTGCAACGACCGAGCGGCTGGCCAGTGCCCGCGAAGGCTTGTTCTTGCTCGATGACCAAGGTCGCGAATTGACGCGCCTGAAGGGCGCCTTCGACGGCCTCGACAGCCGTGCGCTTGGCGCGAACGTGCTGGTCGCCAGCCTCGACAGCACGCGCCAGCAAGCGTTGGTCGTCAGCCTCGATCCACACCACCGCCAGTGGGGTACGCCGTTATACCTGCCCACGCGGGACTTCCCGGTAAACGGTCTATGCCTGTACCGCGACGAAGCGAGCAACGTGTTTGTGTTCCTGGTGGGCGAAGAAGGCAAGGGTGAGCAATGGCTGGTCGGCGCGGGCGAGCACCTGAGTGCGACTGCCCACCGAGTACGTGGCTTGCCGCTGCCACCCGATGCGAAGACCTGCCAGGTACAGGACGACAGCCAGCAATTGTTTGTCAACGAAGAACAGGTCGGCTGGTGGGCCTACCCGGCATCCTCCGAAGCCGAGACCGTGCGGTTGCCGGTGGCGATGCGTGCGCCGTTCGGCGATATCCAGCAGGCGGCCGGCGCCCTGGCCGTGGTGTCCGGCGGTGTAGTGGGCCTTGACCCCAACGCCGCGCAGTTGCATCTGTATCAGCAGGACGGTGAACGCTGGGCACCACGCGCCAAGCTGTCGTTACCAGGCCTGAAGGAGCCGGAAAGCCTTGCGGCACGCCGGACGATAACCGGTATCGAAGTGCTGCTGCGCGACGATGACGACGGACACCTGTACCAGGGTGAACTCGACTGGCAACCCAGCCCCGCGCCGTTGGCGCCGGTCCTGCCGAGTGTCGCCGCCATCGCCCAGAGTGAACCAGTGGCCCGTCAGGGTGATGCCGCGGATGACCCGGCGATCTGGGTACATCCGACCGCGCCCGGGTTGAGCCGGGTGTTGGGCACCAACAAGAAGCAAGGCCTGCTGGCCTACGACCTGCAAGGCAAGTTGCTGCAGGAGCTGCCAGTCGGGCGCCTGAACAACGTCGATGTGCGGCCTGGCTTCAAGCTGGGCACGCAAACCGTCGACCTGGCGGTGGCCAGCAACCGTGATCGCAACAGCTTGAGCCTGTTCAGCATCGACCGTGCCAGCGGCGAGTTGCGCGAAGCTGGGGAGATTGCGACGTCCTTGAAAGACATCTACGGCATCTGCTTGTACCAACCGGCCGAAGGTGAACTGTATGCCTTCGCCAACGGCAAGGACGGGCGCTTCGAGCAGTACCGCCTCAGCGCGCCGGACGGCGTAGTGCGCGGCCAGTTGGTGCGCCAGTTCAGCGTCGCCAGCCAGCCCGAAGGGTGCGTGGCCGATGAGCAGCGCCAGCGCTTGTTTCTGGGTGAGGAGGACGTGGGCGTCTGGACAGTGGATGCCCGGGCCGAACAACCGGCCACGTTGAACAGTGTGATCAAGGTCGGCCCGTCGTTGCACGCTGACGTCGAAGGCATGGCCTTGTATCAGGCCGAGGGCCGCGACTACCTGGTGATCTCCAGCCAGGGCAACGACAGCTACCTGGTGCTCGATGCCGAGCCGCCCTTCGCCGTGCGCGGCGCCTTCCGAGTCGGCCTGAACGCGGCCGCAGGGATTGATGGCGCGTCGGAAACCGATGGCCTGGAAGTGATTTCGGTGAACCTCGGCGGGCCGTGGAGCCAGGGGATGCTGGTGGTCCAGGATGGCCGCAAGCGCATGCCCGAGCAGACCCAGAACTTCAAGTTCGTGCCCTGGGCCGACGTCGCGAAAGCGCTGGGCCTGCCTTGAGCGACGTTGTCATCAACCGGTCACGAACATTTCATCGAATAACCGCCAGACAGGAGTTTCAACCATGCAAGCCACTTTGGAACACATGACGATCTGGGGCCTGATCAGCGATGCGAGTCTGCTGGTCAAGGCGGTCATGCTCACGTTGCTGCTGGCCTCGTTATTGAGCTGGTACCTGATTATCCAGCGCAGCGCCGTGCTGCAGCGCTACGAGCGGCAGCTCAACGGTTTCATGCAGCGTTTTCGCGGCGCACAGGACCTGTTGCCCTTGTACCGGGAACACGCACAAGTGCGCGAAGAAGACGGTGGCGTCACGCCGATTTTCCAGGCGGGTTTGCTGGCTTTCACTCAGCTCAACCAGCCTTCCAGCACGCCCGAGGTGGTGCTGGAAGGCGTCGAGCGGTCGCTGCAGGTGGCGATCAGCGAACAGGAAGTCCACTTGGAGAAGGGTTTGCAGTTTCTTGCCACCGTCGGCTCGGTCAGTCCTTACATCGGTTTGTTTGGCACGGTGTGGGGGATCATGAATGCGTTTATCGGCCTGTCCCAAGTGCAGCAGGCCAGTCTCTCCACCGTGGCGCCGGGCATCGCCGAGGCGTTGATCGCCACGGCCATCGGCTTGTTCGCCGCGATCCCGGCGGTGATTGCCTATAACCGTTTCGCGGCCCGTGGCCAGACGCTGCTGACCCGTTACTACGCGTTTGGCAACGAGCTGCAGGCGCGTCTGCACCGCAAGCTGCACGGTGCCCCGGCGAACATGGCCGCGGCCGCTTGAAAGGAGAGGGCAAATGCTCGTCAAGCCACAACGAAAGCACGGCCCGAAGGCCGAAATGAACGTGGTGCCGTACATCGACGTGATGTTGGTGCTGCTGGTGATTTTCATGGTCACCGCGCCGATGCTGACCCAGGGCGTGAAGATCGAACTGCCCAAGGTCGCCAGCGAAGCATTGGCCACCGACAGTCGCCAGCAAATCCTCACCCTGTCGGTCAAGGCCGAGGGCGGTTACTACTGGAACCTGGGCGGTGAACTGGACACCCATCACCAGACCGACAGCGCCGTGGATCTGG
This sequence comes from Pseudomonas sp. Z1-12, assembly GCF_051132015.1. Lineage (NCBI taxonomy): Bacteria > Pseudomonadati > Pseudomonadota > Gammaproteobacteria > Pseudomonadales > Pseudomonadaceae > Pseudomonas > Pseudomonas sp. Z1-12. The sequence continues at coordinate 3,313,718 of NZ_CP071647.1, read as the reverse complement.
AACAGATGCGCGCCAAGGTGGCGCAGGTCGTGGCCGAGCGCAGCGATACCCAGGTGTACATCCGAGCCGACGAGCATGCCGATTACGGCCGGGTCGTCGCGGCCATGGCCGCGTTGCAGCAGGGCGGCGTGAGCAACCTGGGACTGGTGACCGAGGCGCCGCAATGACGGCGATGATCATGCACAGTCCTTCCTTGAGTGTGCCTGCCCTGGGGCGCAGCTTCTGGAAAAACAGCCTGGCGGCAGGGCTCGCCGTGGCTTTGCACGCCGCGATAGTCGGGGCGTTGGTGTTGGGATGGCGCGTGGAGAAACCCGCCGCCGAAACGCCGCGGGTGCTGCGCACGCAACTGGTGATGCTGCCGGCGGCAGCGGTACCCGAAGCGCCTGTACCGGCGGCTGTGACCCCTGTTGCACCCGCCGCGGTCGAATCTGTTCCGCCACCCATGGACGCGCCGCGCCCTGTCCCCACCAAGCCATCGGTGGACCCGCGAGTCCAGGCGCAGAAGCTGGAACAGGCGACACTGGCCCGCAAACGGGTCGAGGAGCAAAGGCGCGAGCAACAGGCCCAGCAGCAGCGCGAACGCCAGGAAAGCGAACGACGCAGGCAAGACGCCGAGCGGCAGGCTGCCGAACAGCAGCACCAGGCCCGGCAAGCGCAGGAACTCGCCCAACAACGCCACGCTGAGCAGGCGCGCCAGGCCGCCGCCGACAGCCGCAGCTACCAACCGCTGAGCAAGCAAGCCCCGGATTATCCGCAACGCGCGCTGGACAAGGGCCTGGAGGGCGATTGCACGGTGGAATACAGCGTGATGCCGGACGGGCGGATCGACAGCCCCAAGGTCATCGACGGTTGCCATCCATTGTTCATCCGCCCGTCCCTGGCCGCTGCCCAGGCGTTTCGTTATCAGCCACGGATCATCGATGGCAAGGCGGTGACGGTGCCAGCGGTGCGCAATACGTTTCACTACCGGATCAAATGAAATACCTGTTCCGGGCAGGCACCGAAATACCTGTGGGAGCGAGCTTGCTCGCGATAGGGCCAGGCCAGTCAACATCAACGGTGGCTGATGCACCGCTATCGCGAGCAAGCTCGCTCCCACAGAAGTCTGTGTGTCGCCAGTCGATCGCCCCTGCACTCAAGAGCCTGATTGCTGCGCTATAAGGCCTTTACTTACGGTAATGACTCGGCGCCACGCCCACTTCGCGGCGGAAGATCTGCGAGAAGTGACTGGCGCTGCCATACCCGACTTCCAGGCCGATATCGATGACGCTGCGCTCGGTTTCCATCAACAATTGGCGGGCCCGGGCCATTCTCAGCTGGATGAAGTACTGCGAGGGTGAGCGGCCGGTGGCGCGCTTGAACTGGCGGCTGAAGTGGTACTCGCTCAGGTCAATGGCCTGGGCCAGGTCAGCGAGGCAGAAAGGTTCGGCCAGACGTTGCTCCATCAAGCCGATGACGCGCTTGAGCTTGAAGGCGGGCAGGGCGTTGCGGCCGGACATGTCCTCGGCCTCGGCATCGAGGTAATGCCGCGCCAAATGCACCGCCACACATTGCGCCACGCCCTGGATCAGCAAAGCACTGGGTTCACCGCGTCGGGTCAACTCTGCCCGAATCTGTTCGAGCAAGGCCGAAAGGACTTCGTCCTGCCCGCCGGAGACTTCCCGCAACTGGATTGCGCCGCTGCCGCCGGCTTCGGCGATGGCGCGCTCCAGCAATGCCAAACCCAAGTACACGTGCATGACCACGAACGGCTCGCGGCTGGTCACGTGCCAGCGCATCTCATAGGGATCTGGGGACGCGGTCAGGAAAAAATCTGCGCGGCGCACCGTATTCGCTTCCCACTCACCGTGGCCGGCGCGTTCCTCGACAATGGCCTCCCCGGATAACACCCAGACGAGCAACGGCTCGGCCACCGCCGGCACGACGACGTGGGCTTCGCTGCGCTCACGGACAAAGATCTCCACCAGGATATCCTTGCTCGATACGCCGTCGGAAGTGGCCAGGCGTTCGCCGCGAATGTGCGCTTGCAGGCCGTTTGCCGATGTTCGTTCGGTGACTTCCATGCTTCGATGGCCTCGCTGAAACGGCCGCCAGGCTAGGCCGGGTCGGCGGCGGGACGGTGCTGGCGCAACAGTTCGATCTGCTGGGACGGGATCAACTCGCGCAACGCTTTATAGAGCGCGCGAGTTTCCAGCAGGTTCCAGATGCGCAGCATGGTTTCCAGCGCATCCAGGGGTTTGCTGATGAAATCCCGGGCACCGAGGGCCAGGGCCCGCAGGCGGGTATCACGGGTCGCGTCGGCGGTGAGGACCAGGATCGGCAGGTAATCGTTGGCCGGGATGCGCCGGTTCAGTTGCTCCAGCACGGCGAAGCCGTCGAACGCCGGCATGTGCAGGTCGAGGATGACCAGGTCCGGCTCGAAGCTGTTGAACAGGTCCAGCGTGCGCAACGGTTCGGTGCTGCTCAGCACGTTGTGCAACCCTTCGCGGGCCAGCAGTTGCTCCATCAGGTCCAGGTTGGGGCGCTGATCGTCGACGATCAGAATGCGCAAGTCGCGATTCATGCGGGCTCCGGTAGATAGTGTTCGAGGTGGCCGAGGAAGGCCTGGATATGGATAGGTTTGGTCAGGATCGCCGTGGCCCCGGCGTCACGCAGGGCACGATGGGTCAGGTCGCTGGCATCGGCGGTGATCATCAGCACGGGCGTGGCCGCAGTGGCCGGGGACTGGCGCAGGCGCCGCAGAACTTCCAGGCCTTCCAGGTCCGGCAGGGTGACGTCCAGCAGGATCAGTTGCGGGCTGTGCTGGCGGGCCAGGTCCAGGCCCATCTGGCCTTGCATGCTCGACAATAGCTGGATGCCGGGCCGGCGCTGCATCAGGGTCTCGATCAATGCGAGGCTCGACAGGTTGTCTTCGATGCAGAGGATTTTGCCGTGATAGTCCACGGGGGCGCGCGTCACGGCCAAGGCGGCGATGGGTGGCAAGTGCATGCCGATCACCTGGGTGGCGGGCAGTTGCAGGGTAAAGCAACAGCCGTGCCCGGGCTCACTGTGGACCTGCAGGTTGCCCTGCATCATCTCCAGCAGGTTCTTGCTCAAGGACAAGCCAAGGCCGGTGCCTTCGACCTGCGGATCGGCGCCCAGGCGTTCGAAGGGCTTGAACAGTTGGCCCAGCTGTTCCGGGGCGATGCCATGGCCGGTATCGTGGACGGCGATGCTCACCTGATGGGGCTGGACGTTCACTTCGATGCGCACCTCGCCGCCGGGCCGGTTGTACTTGATGGCGTTGGACAGCAAATTGAGCAACACCTGTACCAGGCGCTGGCGGTCGGCAAGCACCCCGCTGTCGTCGGGCAGTGCGGGCAGGTCGACCAAGTGGATCCCGGCGTCGGCGGCCATGGGTGAAACCAGCGTCAAGGCTTCGTGCAGCACCGTCGCCAGGGCGATCGGTTCGATGTTCAAGGGCAGGCGCCCGGCCTCGATCCGGGCGATGTCCAGCACCTCGTTGATCAACGCCAGCAAGTGCTGGCCGGCCCGAAGGATGTGGCTGACCTGGGGGCGTTGACCGGCGGTGGAATCCATGTCCAGCAGTTGCGCGAAACCGAGGATGGCGTTCAAGGGCGTGCGCAGTTCGTGGCTCATGCGCGACAGGAACTCGCTCTTGGCCCGGCTGGCGCTTTCCGCTTCCTCGCGGGCGGTGCGCAGGGCGATTTCGGCGGCGCGTCGGTCGGTGATGTCGCGGGTGATCTTGGAAAAACCGCGCAACGCGCCCGTGCCGTCGTACTGGGCGGTGATGACCACGCTGGCCCAGAAGCGGCTGCCATCCTTGCGACAACGCCAGCCTTCTTCCATGTAGTGGCCGTCGCGGGTGGCTTCGCGCAGGGCCAGGTCCGGGTGTGCCGGGCATTCCTCGGGCAAGTAGAACAGGGAGAAATGCTGGCCGAGGATTTCCTGCTCGGTGTAGCCCTTGATCCGCTGCGCGCCAGCGTTCCAGGTGGTGACGTAGCCTTGGGCATCCAGGGCGAAGATCCCGTAGTCCTTCACCCCGTCGATGATCAGCCGCAAGCGCTCTTCGTTATCGCGCAGGGCCCGCTCGCGTTCGGCGAGCAACTGCCCGGCCTCCACCAGGCGCGTGCCGAGCTGGCCGATTTCGTCCTGCTCCGGCGGTTGTGGCAACAACGGTTGGCCCAAGGCCAGGCGCTGGGCGTTGCCTTGCACCTGCTGGACCCGGGCGACAATGCCCTTGGACAGGAACAGCACCGCGACAATGGCCCCCAGCAGCCCGCACACCGCCGCCAGCAGCGTGGCGAACAACAGCCGCATGCGCGTGGCCGAGGCGGCGGCGCTGCGTTCGGCCAGCAGGCCATCCTCGCGTATGCGCATGGCGCTGATCTGCTCGCGCAGCACGTCCAGCACCTGTTTGTTTTCGATCAGGATCGCGGTGATGGCCTCGGGGTCGTCGCGCTTGCCGTTGCGCAACGCGAGCAAACCGTCGAGCTTGTCGGCGATCAGTGGGGTGATGGTCTTGAGATGCTCGCGCATCCTGGCATCGCGAATGTTCTGGTCCAGGCGTTGCAACGCAGCCTGGATCAACGGCGTGGCCTGTTCGTAGCTGGGCAGGAAGTCTTCGCGCCGGGTCAGCAGGTAACCGCGCACGCTGGCCGCGGCCTCGGCCAGCAGGGTATGGACCGTCTGGATATCACCCTGGACCAGCAGCACCCTGCGCACGTCTTCTTCGGCCCGTGCGGTCTGGCGTTCGGTGATATAGATCAGCACCAACGACAGCAGCAAAACCACCAGGGGCAGGGAAATCACCACCAGGGCCTTGCCCCGCAACGGCAGGTCGGCCCAGCGGCGGGCGGCGAGAAACCTCATGGCCATTGCCCGGCAGGTTGTGCCACCAATCCGAGGGCCACGCCGCGCACGGCGGCCTGGGTCCGGTCGGCGGCGCCCAGCTTGCCGATGACGCGCTCGACATGGGCCTTGGCGGTGCCGGGTGCGATGCCCAGTTTTTCACCGATTTCACGATTGCTGAAACCGCTGGCCACCAACCCCAATACCTGGCGCTCGCGGGCGGTCAGGGCCTGGACCTGTGGGGCGTTACCGGCACCGCGCTCGGCCATGCGGCGCAGCAGGCGCGCGCTGACCGAGCTGTTCAGCGCCTCGTCGCCTTGGGCGACCCGCTTGAGGGCATCGAGCACTTCATCGCGACTGGCATCCTTGAGCAGGTAGCCGACCGCACCCGCACCAATGGCGGCTTCGAGGTGATCGGGGCTGTCATCCATGGTGAAGATCACCACCTTGATCCCGGGCTGGCGCTGCTGCAGGATCCGCGCCGCGCCGAGGCCGTTGAGGACGGGCATGCGGATGTCCAGGATCGCGATGTCCGGCTGTAGCCGCTCGCACAGGTCGAGGGCTTCTTGACCGTCGCGGGCCTGGCCGACGACCTCGAATCCGGGGCTGTCGGCCAGCATGCTGATAAAACCGGTGCGGGTCACTTCGTGGTCATCGGCCAGCAGCAGGCGCAAAGGGCGGTTCATGGCTGTACTCCGGGGGACGGTAGCGGCACGCTGGCGAGCAAGCGAGTGCCACCGCCGGGTTGGCTGCAACAGGCCAGATGGCCCCCCAGCAAGTTGGCGCGCTCCTGCATGGCGGCCAACCCCAGGTGGCAGCTGCCGTTGGTCTCGACGGGTTGTTCCAGGGCAAAGCCACGCCCATCGTCTTCCACTCGCAGGCACGCGTGGCCATCTTTCACCGCCAGCCCCAAGTGCACATGGCTGGCCTGGGCGTGCTTGAGGATGTTGTTGATACCCTCCTGGGCGATGCGAAACAGGGCGATCTCGGTGTTCCCCGGCAGGCGCGCGCTGCTGTGCTCGGTCCAGCTTACGCTCAGGCCCGCGTCGCGCAGGCGATCGGCTTCCTTGTCGACGGCTTTGTACAGGCCGAAATCATCCAGCACATGAGGGCGCAGGCCCCCGATCAACTGCCGCCCCTCGCCGACGCAGCCTTGGGCCAGGTCGAGGATGGCCTGCAACTCGCTCGCCAGCGCCGGTGGCAGGGATGGACAGCGACCGGCGAAACCCTGCAAACGCTGGTGCAACCCGGCCAGGTTTTGCGCCAGGCCGTCGTGCAGGTCGTAGGCCACGCGCTTGCGTTCGTCTTCCTGGGCGCTGAACAAGCGGTGGACCAACTCGGACATGGTCCGCTCGCGGGCTTGCAGGGCTTCGACCAGACGACTGTTTTCCAGATGCGCCGCCAACAGCGTCGCCAGTAATTGCAGCGACTCGATGTCTTCGTTGTCTGGCGCGCCGAGGGCGACGCTGTTGCCCAGCAGCAAGGCCCCGAACGTCACGCCATCGGAGGTACGCAATGGAATCCGCAGGACCTGGGGCAAGGTGCTGCCGGGGGATTCGAGCCAGTGCGGGCCGGGTGTCTGCGGCTGGGCCAGCTTGGCGAGCAGGTCGACGCGTTCCGCGCTGCCGTGGCTGGCGAGGGTGCGCAACGTGTTATCCGGTGCCCACTCCAGCAGCAGGCCATGGTCCATCGCCATGAACGCGCACGCCCGTTGCAGTGCCCGCTGGCGCATGGCCGGCAGCGGCAACTGCATCAGTTCATGGCCGGTGCCCAGCAACAGCCCCAGGCGCGCCGCGCGGCTTTGCGACTGGCGATACTGACTGCGGATGGCCAGGGCACTGCCGGGATCATGGGGTGGGCTTTGCATGGGGAACTCCAGCGTGAAAAAGATCGGACGGTTCGCGGTGGCGCCATTAAAACGTGTCACCGGCAACGGGCCTATCTGCCGAATGGCATAGGCGATTGGCACCGGTTGGCCGATGGCGAAGGTGGGGAAGGCCGGCAAAGTGGGCTCATTGAAACCCAAAGGAGCCTTCCGATGAAAATGAAAACCTGTGCCATCGCTGCTTTTTTCCTGCTGACCGCGCCGCTTGTCCAGGCTGTCGAGGCCACACCCTACGTGTATCGCACCGTGGCCGAACAGCCCAAGAACGTGAATGATCGGGAAATCGCCGCACTGTTCGACCGCTGGAACGCCGCGCTGCAAACCGGTAGCGCCACCGCCGTGACCGGTCTCTATGCCCCGGATGCGATTTTGCAACCGACCGTTTCCAACAAGGTGCGCAATACGCCGGCGCTGATCCAGGATTACTTCGAGCACTTCCTGGCGGGCAAGCCGGTGGGGCAAATCAACTACCGCGAGATCCGTCACCTGGGGCCTGACGCGGCGATGGACAGCGGTGTCTATACCTTCACCCTGACCCAGGCCGATGGTTCCAAGCGCGAAGTCCAGGCGCGCTACACCTTCCTTTACGAGCGCCTCGATGGCCAGTGGAAGATCATCAACCACCACTCTTCGGCCATGCCGGAAGTGCCGAAGACGTTGCATGCCAGTCACTGATGGCATTGCTCGCAAAGCTCGGGCTGTGGGACCCAACTGTGGGAGCGAGCTTGCTCGCGATGGCGGCAGACCAAACGGCATTGAAGCAAGCTGACCCACCGCTATCGCGAGCAAGCTCGCTCCCACAATGTAGTGTCTCTGAGTTCCCTCCTGTGGCGAGGAAGGCGTAGCAGCCCCATCAATCCCCTTTTAGACACACTTTGCATAAACAACTTGGATTCATGCGCGAACATTAATTAGAATCAGTCTCATTTAAGACCTTGCGCAGGCTTCTGGACATGTGTGATGCAGTTACGCCGACGGAGCAATCCCTCCATGCGTTGTACCGTGACCACGGGAGTTGGCTGGAAGGCTGGTTGCGACGGCGCATGGGCAATGCCTGGGATGCGGCGGACCTGCGCCAGGATACCTTCCTGCGGGTGCTTTCCAGTGCCCAGCCATTGGCTGACCTGCAAGAACCCCGGGCTTACCTGCTGACTGTCGGCAAGCGCCTGCTGAGCAACTTCTACACCCGCCGCAATCTGGAGCAGGCGTACCTCGACGCGTTGGCGAACCTGCCTGAAGCTTGCGCGCCGTCGCCGGAACAGCGTTGGCTGCTGCTGGAAACCCTGCAAGCCCTGGACGAATTGCTCGATGGCCTGCCGCCCTTGGTGCGGCGGGCTTTTTTATGGAGTCAGCTCGAAGGCCTGGGTTATCGCGAGATCGCCGAGCGCTTGCAAGTCTCCGAGCGCACCGTGAAGCGCTACATGGCCCAGGCCTACGAGCATTGCCTGTTGGTGGACTTCTGATGTCGTCGACGCCATCACCCGAGGCCCGTGAAGCGGCACGGGCGGCTGCCCGCTGGTTGACCCTGATGGAATTCGACGGCGACGCGTTCGACTCGGCGGCCCTGCAACGCTGGCGCGACAGCAGCGCTCACCACGAGGCGGCCTGGCAGAAGGCCCAGCGATTGCGCCAGCGCTTTGCCGGGGTGCCAGCCTCCCTGGGCATGGCCACCCTGGACCGTCCGGCGCTGGCCCGGCGCGCGGTGCTCAAGCGCGCATTGGGCGTCGCTGCATTGGTCCCGGCTGCCTGGCTGTTGGGGCGAGAGCTGCCGTTGGAGGTCTGGCGCGCCGACTTGCACACCGCCACGGGGGAGCAACGGCGCTGGACGCTGGTCGACGGCAGTGCGCTGCAACTGAACACCGACAGCGCCGTTGACCTGGATCTCAACGCTCGGCGCCTGGTGTTGGTGCGCGGGGAGATGGCCCTCAAGCTCGCCGGGAGCACGCCGCTGTCCGTTCAGTCCCTCTATGGGCTCATCACCCTCAATCGTGGCGAAGTCTGCCTGCACTTGGGTGAGGGTGACTGCCGGGTGTCGGTGCTCAGCGGCTCGGCGCAACTGCAACCCTTGCGCGGGCCTTCGCTGAGCTTGGAAGAGGGCCAGCAGGTCAACTTCCAGGCCTCGGGCGCAGGGCCGGTGCGGGCGTTCGATGTGGCCCAGCTGGGTTGGCGTGACGGGATACTGGTTGCGCAGGACCAGCCGCTGGGGCATTTCCTGCGGGAGCTGGACCGTTATCGTCCTGGTGTTTTGCGCTGGGACGAAACCCTGGAACCGCTGCGAATCACTGGCAGCTTCCGCCTGGACAACACCGATCGAATCCTCACGCTGCTTGCCGCCAGCCTGCCGTTGGACGTGCACATGCGTACTCGTTACTGGGTGACGTTGACGCCTCGCAAAAAAATGGCCTGAGGCCGCCCCCTGTGGCGAGGGAGCTTGCTCCCGCTGGGTTGCGCAGCGACCCCTAAGCCAGCCGCCGTGGTGTGTCAGATGGATGCTATTTGCTTCATTTTGGGGGCGCTTCGCACCCCAGCGGGAGCAAGCTCCCTCGCCACGGAGGGGTGTCGTTTCGAGGCCTGTCCCCTTTTTTTGTCTCGCTTGTCATTCAAGGCAACTGAACAAAAACGAGAGCGCTTTCCAATGTCCGCAGTTGTTCCTTTGCGTTTGCGCCCGGCCTTTGCCGGCTGGCGTCCGCTGTTGAACCTGAGCCTCATGCTGAGCCTGGGTGCCAGCCCTTTTTTCATCTCATCGAGCCAGGCCGAAGAAACCGTCCGGCGCAGTTACCAGGTGCCGGCTGGCAGCCTCAGCGCGGCGTTGACCCGGTTTGCCGGGCTGGCCGGGGTCAACCTCTCGGTGGACCCAGCCTTGGTGAGCGGGCGCAACAGCGCCGGGCTCTCGGGGGAGTTTGGTGTGGAAGAGGGGTTTGCCCGGCTGTTGCGAGGCTCGGGCCTGCAATTGCAGCCGGTGGGGGAGCAGGCGTACATCCTGATGCCGGCGCCAGAGGGCGGCAGCCTGCAGTTGGCGCCCACTTCTATTTTCGGCGCCGCGGCGTCGACGGACAGCCCGGTGTATGCCGGCGGCCAGGTGGCACGGCGCGGTTCCCAAGGCTTGCTGGGCTCGCGGGATTTCATGGAAACGCCGTTCAGCATGACCACTTACACCAGCACTACGGTCAAGAACCAGCAGGCGCGGACCCTGGGCGACCTGATCGCCAGCGACCCCTCGGTCCGCGCCACCAACCCGGCGGGCGGACGCTACGAGCAGTTCACCATTCGTGGGTTCAGCCTGTTCAACAGTGATGTCGCCTACAACGGCCTCTACGGCATCCTGCCGACGTACACCATCGATATGGAGATGGCCGAACGCGTCGATATCCTCAAGGGGCCGAGCCAGCTCATCAACGGTGTCTCGCCGCGGGGCAGCGTGGGGGGCGGGATCAACGTGGTGCCCAAGCGCGCCACCGACAAGCCCATCACCTCATTCACCGGCAGCTACGCCTCCAATAACCAGTTGGGCGGGGCGGTGGATGTCGGTCGGCGCTTTGGGGAGGAGGACAAGTTCGGTATCCGCTTCAACGGCGTGAAGCAGGCGGGCGACACCGAATGGGATCACCAGAGCGTGGACCGCGAGATGGCGGTGCTGGGCCTGGATTTTCGCGGGGAACGCCTGCGACTGTCGACCGACATTGGCCACACCGAACGTAACACCGACGCGCCCCAGGAACGTGTGCAGGTCGGCGCCAACGCGCAGGTTCCTCACGCCAGCGATGTGCGCGACAACTACGCTCAGCGGTGGAGCAAGGCGCGCACCCAGGACACTTTCGGCGCCGTGAATGCTGAGTTCGATCTCAGCGATTCCGTGATGCTGTATGGCGGTGTCGGCGCGCGTAAAAGTGACCACGACTTCCTTCGGCACAACGTTTCGGTCACCAATGACGCGGGCGACTTCACCGTCCAGCCCCGTGACTTTACCCGGGAGGAAAATGTCCGCACGGCCACGGCCGGGGTACGCAACTGGTTCCATACCGGTCCGGTGAGCCATGAGGTCAACCTGGCGGCCAGTTATTTCTATATGGACTTCGAAAATGGTGGCGCTCGTTACGCCAACGGCCGCAGCAACCTGTACGACCCGGTGCAGACCCCGACGCCGAGCAACCCGACGCGACAGGACGATAAGGTCTACACCGAGAACCGCTTCAGCGGCGTGGCGTTGTCTGACACCCTGGGGCTGTTCGAGGACCGCTTGCTGCTGACCCTCGGCGCTCGCTGGCAACGGGTGAAGGTTGACGACTGGACCAATGACGTCAAGGGCGACACCGCCTACGATGAAGAAAAGGTTTCGCCGTCGGGCGGCATCCTGTTCAAGGCGACGGACAAGCTGTCGCTGTATGCCAACTACATGGAAGGCATGAGCCAGGGCAAGATCGCGCCGTCGACCTCGGTGAACGAGGATGAGATTTTTCCGCCGTTCATCAGCCGTCAGGTCGAGGTGGGCGCCAAGTACGACGCCGGCCCGTTCGCGGTCACCGCCGCGGTGTTCCGGATCAAGCAACCGGCCTACGCGACTGACGCCACGACTCGCGTCTTCGGCCCCAACGGCAAGCGCGAAAACACCGGCGTGGAGTTGAGCGTGTTCGGCGAACCGCTGAAGGGCACCCGCTTGCTCGGCGGTGTGATGTTCATCGACAGCGAACTGACCGACACCACCAATGGCGCCTTCGATGGCAACCGTGCACCGGCCACGCCCAAGTACAACGTCAACCTCGGTGCCGAATGGGACGTGCCGACTGTCCAGGGCCTGACATTGACCAGCCGAGGCATCTACTCCAGCGGGCAGTACCTGGATCAGTCCAACACCAAGGAGATCGATGCCTGGACGCGTTTCGACGTGGGCGCTCGCTACGGCTTCAAGATCGACGAGAAGAACATCACCCTGCGGGCCAACATTGAAAACGTGGCCGACAAGCGCTACTGGAGTTCGGCCGGTGCGTCGGATGACAGTGAGCCTGGGCTTACGCTGTCGACTCCGCGCACCTACCTGCTGTCCGCGACGGTGGATTTCTAAGTCGACGTGCCGCTCCAGGGAGGGAGCTGCCCGGGTTCAGGTATCGCGAAACAGGTCGTGGGCATCCAGCAGTCGCCAGGCGATCTCGGGGCGTTTTTCCAGGCCGCGGCGAATGGCGGCAGGGATCGACTGGCGGATCTTGCGACACAGGCCGGGCTGGTCCTGGAATTCGATGGCGATGCCGCGCATGGTCCGCACTTCGTTGTAGCCGGGCTCGACGCGCAAGCGGATACCCAGGTTCTCGTACAAGCGTTGTTGCAGGCGCTGGAGTTCATCGAGGCTCTGGATGTTCTCCAGGCGTTCGAGCAGGCGTTTTTCTTCCTGGCGGTTCAGGCAAAGGATGCGCAGGTCGCTGCCGGGCGCTTGCAGCAACGCATCACGCCCGCAATCGCAGACGCCGGGCGGGCAGGGGGGACGGATCGGAATCGACGCGGTCATGGGCTCCACAAAAAATGCTGCACAACGAAACAGCAGGCTTATCGCCGACCCAGGCAATGTGATGCCTGGCGGCATGTGGGTCAAGCCTGTTGGAGGGGCCGCTGGTCTGGCGTTGCTGTGCACTCCACAGTTTCACTGTGGGGGCGAGCTTGCTCGCGATAGCGGTGGGTCAGCTTGCAGGGATGTTGAATGTTCCACCGCCATCGCGAGCAAGCTCGCTCCCACATTTGAATTTCTGTGAACACAAAATGCTGTGCTCGACCTGGATTCTCTGTGGGAGCGAGCTTGCTCGCGACGACGGCGGTTCAGTTGGCGAAAATGCCAGCAAATTACAACCCCAACTCAGACAACCCCGGATGATCATCCGGCCGGCGGCCCAGGGGCCAATGGAACTTGCGCTCGCTTTCCTTGATCGGCATGTCGTTGATGCAGGCGTAGCGGTTGGACATCAGGCCTTGCTCGTCGAACTCCCAGTTTTCGTTGCCGTAGGAACGGAACCAGTTGCCCGAGTCGTCGTGCCATTCATAGGCATAGCGCACGGCGATGCGGTTATCGGTGAAGGCCCAGAGCTCCTTGATCAGCCGATAATCCAACTCCTTGGCCCACTTGCGGGTCAGGAATGCCTTGGCTTCTTCGCGGTTATGGGCGAATTCGGCGCGGTTACGCCATTGGGTATCCAGTGTGTAGGCCAGGGATACTTTTTGTGGGTCGCGAGCGTTCCAGCCATCTTCGGCCAGGCGAACTTTCTCGATCGCCGATTCACGGGTAAACGGCGGCAACGGCGGACGAACTTCAGAAGAGGCAGACATGGCGGATCTCCAGTGAGGTGATGAACTGCACAGGGCTTAACGGGTCAGGCGTGTAACAACTTTTTCAGCATGTCCTGGGCATGATCAGCCGCGCTGTGGTCGCCCATGACCAGCGCCACGGTAATCGCGCCATCGATCAGGATCAGCAGTTGGCGGGCCAGGGTATCCGGGCGCTCGACACCTTGTTCGACACATAGCCGGGTCACGTAGTCGAGCAACTTCTGTTTGTGCAGCTTCGCCACCTGGCGGACCGGATCTTGCGGATCACCGGTTTCGCCGCTGGTATTGATGAAGGCACAGCCACGAAAGCCGTCGCTGTCGAACCAGCCCTTGAGCACGGTGAACAGGTTGAGCAGCCGTGCGGTGGGGGTGGGCGCCTTGTCCACCTCGCTGCTGAACCATTGCATCCAGCGCTCGTCCCGTCGCTTGAGGGCGGCCACGATCAGGTCGTCCTTGTTGGCGAAGTAGCGATAGACACTTTTCCTGGAGACGCCGGCGGTTTTCACCAGAAGGTCCATGCCGGTGGCAGCGATGCCACTTCTATAGATCAACTTTTCGGCGACATCGAGGATGATGTCTCGTGTTTCATTACCAGTGATATCGTTCATGAATTGAAAGTAGAATGATCGTTCTCCTTGGTCAAGTCTTTTTTTCTTGACGACAGGAAGACCCGAACCCATCCATGGTGTAAGCTCATCCGTTCTTCGGAATCGACCTTTTGCGAGCCCTATGCCGTCGCTCTTCAAACGCTCCCTGCTGCCCAAGCTGCGCAGCTTTGCACTGACCGCCGACGCGGTGACCATCCTCGATGGCGCTGCTCAATTCCGCCGTTGCCTGCTGGAGAAAATCGCCCAGGCGACCCAGCGCATCTACATCGTCGCCCTGTACCTGCAACAGGACGAGGCCGGCCAGGAAATCCTCGACGCCCTGCATGCCGCCAAAGCGGCGCGTCCGGAACTGGACGTGGTCGTGGTGGTGGACTGGCTGCGGGCCCAGCGCGGGCTGATCGGCGCCAAGAAGCAGCCCGGCAACTCGGCGTGGTACCAGGAGCAGACCCGCACCCATGCCAGCGAAGTGCCGATCTACGGCGTGCCGGTGCAGACCCGCGAGCTGTTCGGCGTGCTGCATTTGAAAGGTTTCGTGATCGATGACTGCGTGCTGTACAGCGGCGCCAGCCTGAACAACGTGTACCTGCACAAGTTCGACAAATACCGCTACGACCGCTATCACCTGTTGCAGAACACGGCATTGGCCGATTCGATGCACCACCTGGTGCAGCATGGCCTGGTCACGTCCCGGGCCGTGCATCGCCTGGACCTGCCGAACCTGCCCAGCACCCGCAGTTTGCGCAAGGACATCGGTGACCTGCGCAGTCGCTTGAAGTACGCGACCTATGACACCAGCGCCGGCAGCCTCGACAAAAGCGGCCTGTCAGTGAGCCCACTGCTGGGCGTGGGCAAGAACAATCCCCTGAGCCGGGTGATCGGTGAACTGATCGCCAGCAGCCGCCAGCAACTGACGATCTGCACCCCATATTTCAACCTGCCCCTGGCCGTGACCCGGGAGCTCAACCGCGCCCTGGCCCGCGGGGTCAAGATCGACATCATCGTCGGTGACAAGACCGCCAACGACTTCTACATTCCGCCAAGCGAGCCGTTCAAGATCATCGCGGCGCTGCCCTACCTCTACGAAATCAGCCTGCGTCGCTTCGCCAAGCGACATCAGCGGGCGATCGACAGCGGTCAACTGAACCTGCACTTGTGGCGCGACGGGGACAACACCTATCACCTCAAGGGCATGTGGGTCGACGAGCGCTACACCTTGCTGACCGGCAACAACCTCAACCCCCGGGCCTTTCGTCTGGACCTGGAAAACGCGCTGTTGCTGGACGACCCCAAGGGCGAGCTGCTTGCGCCGCGCCAGGCCGAACTCGAGCAGATCTACCGCCACACCCAGCGAATAGAGCGTTACCTGGACCTGGAAACCCTGCCGGACTACCCCGAGGCCGTGGCCAGGTTCCTGAAGCGGGTCAGCCGGGTGCGGATCGAACGGCTGCTCTACCGGATCCTGTGAACATCCGCGCCATGTCGGAAAAAGACACCATTTCCATCCAGTTGGTACGTGAGGCGCTGCTGCAAAGCTGCGCCCCCGGGGCCGCTACCGATGAGGTCCTGAGCAAGGTCGGCATAGCCCCGGCACTGCTCGACGATCCCCAGGCGCGGGTCCCGGCCCATGCCTATGCGCGGCTCTGGCGTTTACTGGCCCGGCGGTTGGATGACGAGTTTTTCGGCATGGACCCGCGCAAGCTCAAGTCCGGCAGCCTGGCGTTTCTCTGCCAGTGCGCCATGGCCCAGCCCACGCTGGCGACGGGTTTGACGGCGGGGCTGGGGTTTCTGTCGCTGATGCTCGAACACCTGCCGGCTCAATGGGTGCGCCAGCAAAGCCTGGCGGAGATCGTGCTGCTGGAAGATGACCAGGCGCCGCGCCGGGCCTTTACGTATTTCACCTACTGGATGATCGTCCATGGCGTGGCCTGTTGGCTGGCCGGGCGACGTATTCCCATTCTGTCCGTCGAACTGCGCTGCCCGGCGCCGGATTTCTGCGACGACTATCGCGTGATGTTTTCCCAGAACCTGCGCTTTGACCGGCCACGCACGCGGATGATTTTCGCCGCCGAATGCCTCGACCTGCCTATCCGGCGCAACGCCGATGAGCTCAAGCGCTTCCTGGCCCAGGCTCCGGCCAACATCCTGGTCAAATACCGCAACCCGCAAAGCCTGGCCAGCCGTATCCGCCACGACCTGCGGCAACTGCCCGCCGACCAGTGGCCGGAAACCGAGGCCCTGGCCCAGCAGTTGTGTGTGTCCGCCTCGACCCTGCGTCGACGCCTGGCGGAAGAGGGCCAGACTTACCAAGGGCTCAAGGACAGCGTGCGCAAGGACCTGGCGATCACCTGGCTGGCCGAGCCCTCCATCAGCTTCGTCGAAATCGCCTCGCGCCTGGGTTTCGCCGATGCCAGTTCCTTCTACAAGGCGTTTCGCAAATGGTCCGGGTCCAACCCGGGGCATTATCGCAGCCTGATTCTCAACGAGAGCGACTGATCCGCTGAATCCGACACTGCCCTCCTGTGGGAGCGAGCTTGCTCGCGATAGCAGTGTGTCAGTCGACATCAATGCAACTGATCCGGCGCCATCGCGAGCAAGCTCGCTCCCACAATGGATTGGAGGTGGGCCGCGACTCTGTGACTGCCCAAGCCTCCCTGTGGGAGCGAGCCTGCTCGCGATAGGGCCATTACAGGCAACACATCCCTCCAACCATGGCCAAACCAGTCAAGCAACTTGATGGCTTTGACCATTGCCGCCACCGCCCTTCGGCGCGAGTATTTACCTGCTCTTCACGGTTCCCCCACCCAATAAAAAGTACAGAGGGATTCTGGTCATGCGCGATTATTCGTCCGCCACGTCGCAGTTCGATTACCTGCACACCGTCAACGCCGCATTGCACGGCTCGCTCGAGGCGCTCAATGCCTGCGTCGAGTGTTGCGACCGGCATGCGTTGCCGGGGCGCATCGCCTTGTTCTGGGAGGGCCGTGACGGCAGCGAGGCCACCTGGACTTACCGCGACCTGCAGGACAACGCCGCGCAGTTCGCCAATTTCCTGCGCGCCCAAGGCGTCGGCAAGGGTGACAAAGTGGCCGGCCTGCTGCCGCGCACCGCTGAACTGCTGATCGTGGTCCTCGCCACCTGGCGTATCGGCGCGGTGTATCAACCGTTGTTCACTGCGTTCGGCCCCAAGGCCATCGAGCACCGCCTCGGCAGCTCAGGGGCGCGCATTGTCGTCACGGATGCCGTCAACCGTCCCAAGCTCAACGAAGTCGCCGGTTGCCCCACCGTCGTGACGGTCGGCGGCGAAAAGGGCCAGGGCATCGTGCGCGGCGACTATAGTTTCTGGGCCGAAGTGGCGAACCAATCCAGCCAATGCGAACCGCTGATGCTCACCGGTGAAGACCCGTTCCTGCTGATGTTCACCTCTGGCACCACGGGGCCTGCCAAGGCGCTGTCGGTGCCGCTCAAGGCCATCGTGGCGTTCCAAAGCTACATGCGTGACGCGGTGGACCTGCGCCCGGAAGACGCCTTCTGGAACGTCGCCGACCCGGGTTGGGCCTACGGCATCTATTTTGGCGTGACCGGACCGCTGGCCATGGGGCATCCGATCACCTTCTACGATGGCCCATTCACTCTCGAAAGCACCTGCCGAATCATCAACAAATACGGCATCACCAACCTGACCGGCTCGCCCACGGCCTATCGCTTGTTGATCGCCGGCGGCGAGCAGTTCGCCCGCTCCATCAAGGGCAAACTGCGCATCGTCAGCAGCGCCGGCGAGCCGTTGAACCCCGAGGTGATCCGGTGGTTTGCCGACAACCTCAACGTGGTGATCCATGACCATTACGGCCAGTCCGAACTGGGCATGGTGCTGTGCAATCACCATGGGCTGGAACATCCCGTTCACCTGGGCGCGGCCGGTTTCGCCTCGCCGGGCCATCGCATCGTCGTGCTGGATGAAAACCAGCGCGAACTGGGTGTGGGCCAGCCGGGTATTCTCGCGGTGGACCGCAGCCAGTCGCCCATGTGCTGGTTCGCCGGTTACGAAGGCGGACCGACCAAGGCCTTCGTCGGTGACTACTACCTCAGTGGCGACACCGTGGAGCTGAACCCGGACGGCAGCATCAGCTTCGTCGGCCGCAGCGACGACGTGATCACCACCTCCGGTTACCGGGTCGGTCCGTTCGATGTGGAAAGCGCGCTGATCGAACACCCAGCCGTCGTGGAAGCGGCGGTAATCGGCAAGCCGGACCCGGAGCGTACCGAGTTGGTGAAGGCCTTCGTGGTGCTCGGCGCCCAATACCGCGCCTCACCGGAGCTGGCCGAGGAGCTGCGCCTGCACGTGCGCCAGCGCCTGGCGGCCCATGCCTATCCCCGTGAAATCGAATTTGTCAGCGACTTGCCGAAAACCCCAAGCGGCAAGTTGCAGCGCTTTATCTTGCGCAACCAGGAAATCGCCAAGGTTCAAGAGACTTTGGCGCAGAACGTTTCAGCTTGAATCCAAGGAAACCATGATGCAGATCGACAACAAGATTTTCCTCGTCAGCGGCGGTGCTTCCGGCCTCGGCGCGGCCACCGGTGAAATGCTGGTCAAGGCCGGCGCCCAGGTGATGCTGGTGGACCTCAACGCCGACGCCGTGGCTGCCCAGGCGCAAAAACTGGGTTGCCGGAGCGTGGTGGCTGATATCAGCAACGAGGCGGCGGCAGAAGCGGCGGTCAAGGCCACGGTCGATGCGTTTGGTGGTCTGAATGGCTTGGTGAATTGCGCCGGTATCGTGCGCGGCGAAAAGATCCTCGGCAAGAACGGCCCCCACGCTCTGGATAGCTTCAGCCAAGTGATCAATGTCAACCTGATTGGTAGCTTCAACCTGCTGCGCCTGGCCGCCGCGGCCATTGCCGAAACCGAAGCCAACGCGGACGGCGAGCGCGGGGTGATCATCAACACCGCTTCCGTGGCGGCCTTCGACGGGCAGATCGGCCAGGCGGCTTACGCGGCCTCCAAAGGCGCCATCGCCAGCCTGACGTTGCCGGCCGCTCGTGAGTTGGCGCGCTTCGGTATTCGGGTAATGACCATTGCGCCGGGGATCTTCGAAACCCCGATGATGGCCGGCATGACTCCGGAAGTGCGCGATTCCCTGGCCGCCGGCGTGCCGTTCCCACCGCGCCTGGGCAAACCTTCCGAGTACGCGGCACTGGTCAGGCATATCATTGAGAACAGCATGCTCAACGGCGAGGTGATCCGTCTCGACGGTGCCTTGCGTATGGCAGCCAAATAAGTCAGGAGGATTCATGATGTCCAACGATCCTATTGTTATTGTCAGCGCCGTCCGCACCCCCATGGGCGGTTTTCAGGGCGAATTGAAAAGCCTCACCGCGCCACAACTGGGTGCCGCCGCCATCAAGGCCGCCGTGGAGCGTGCCGGCGTCGCGCCGGACGCGGTTGAAGAGGTGCTGTTCGGTTGCGTGCTCGCCGCCGGCCAAGGCCAAGCCCCGGCGCGTCAGGCCGCGCTGGGCGCCGGGCTCGCCAAATCGACCCGCTGCACCACGCTCAACAAGATGTGCGGTTCGGGCATGGAAGCGGCGATCCTGGCCCATGACATGCTCATCGCCGGTAGTGCCGAGGTGGTGGTGGCCGGTGGCATGGAGAGCATGTCCAACGCGCCGTACCTGCTGGACCGTGCCCGCGGTGGTTACCGCATGGGCCATGGCCGGGTGCTTGACCACATGTTCCTCGACGGCCTGGAAGACGCCTACGACAAAGGTCGGCTGATGGGCACCTTCGCCGAAGATTGCGCCGAGGCCAACGGTTTCAGCCGCGAGGCCCAGGACGCCTTCGCCATTGCTTCCACGACCCGCGCCCAGCAGGCGATCAAGGACGGCAGTTTCGACGCCGAGATCGTGCCGTTGCAAGTCATGGTCGGCAAGGAACAAGTGACCATTCGCCACGACGAACAACCGCCGAAAGCGCGGATCGATAAGATCGCCTCGCTCAAGCCGGCGTTCCGCGACGGCGGCACGGTGACGGCAGCCAACGCCAGTTCCATTTCCGATGGCGCCGCCGCCCTGGTGCTGATGCGCCAAAGCCAGGCAGCCGAGCGTGGCCTCAAGCCATTGGCGGTGATCCACGGTCACGCGGCGTTCGCCGATACCCCGAGCCTGTTTCCCACTGCGCCGATTGGTGCCGTGAAGAAATTGATGCAAAAGACCGGATGGTCGCTGGATCAAGTCGATCTGTTTGAAGTCAACGAAGCCTTCGCCGTGGTGGGGCTGGTGACCATGGCCAAGCTGGAAATCGCCCATGACAAGGTCAACGTCCACGGCGGTGCCTGTGCGTTGGGCCACCCGATTGGCGCGTCTGGCGCACGGATCCTGGTGACGCTGCTGTCGGCCCTGCGCCAGAAAGGCTTGAAGCGCGGCGTCGCGGCGATCTGCATCGGCGGCGGCGAAGCCACGGCCATGGCCGTCGAATGCCTGTATTAAGGAATCACCATGCTCCCGACTGAAGAACAGACCCAAATCCGTGACATGGCCCGGCAGTTCGCCGAGGAGCGGCTGAAACCGTTCGCCGCCGAATGGGACCGTGAACACCGTTTCCCCCGGGAAGCCATCGGTGAAATGGCCGAACTGGGCTTTTTCGGCATGCTGGTGCCGGAGCAGTGGGGCGGTTGTGACACCGGTTACCTGGCCTATGCCATGACCCTGGAGGAAATCGCCGCCGGCGATGGCGCATGCTCGACCATCATGAGCGTGCACAATTCGGTGGGCTGCGTGCCGATCCTCAAGTTCGGCACCGATGAGCAGAAGGCGAAATTCCTCACGCCCCTGGCCAGCGGCGCGATGCTGGGCGCGTTCGCCCTGACCGAGCCCCAGGCCGGGTCGGACGCCAGCAGCCTCAAGACACGGGCGCGGCTGGAGGGTGATCATTACGTGCTCAACGGTTGCAAGCAGTTCATTACCTCCGGGCAGAACGCCGGGGTGGTGATCGTGTTCGCGGTGACCGATCCGAGCGCCGGCAAGCGGGGCATCAGTGCCTTCATCGTGCCGACCGATTCGCCGGGCTACAGCGTGGCGCGGGTGGAAGATAAACTCGGCCAGCACGCGTCCGACACCTGCCAGATCCTGTTCGAGGATGTGAAGGTGCCGGTGGGCAATCGCCTGGGTGAGGAGGGCGAGGGCTACAAGATCGCCCTGGCCAACCTGGAAGGCGGCCGGGTGGGCATCGCGGCGCAAGCGGTGGGCATGGCCCGCGCCGCGTTCGAAGCGGCCCGGGACTATGCGCGGGAACGCTCCAGTTTTGGCAAGCCGATCATCGAGCATCAGGCGGTGGCGTTCCGCCTGGCGGACATGGCGACCCAGATCGCCGTGGCCCGGCAAATGGTGCATTACGCCGCCGCCCTGCGGGACAACGGCCAGCCAGCGTTGGTGGAAGCGTCCATGGCCAAGCTGTTCGCTTCGGAAATGGCCGAGAAGGTCTGCTCCATGGCGTTGCAGACGCTGGGCGGTTACGGTTACCTCAATGATTTCCCGCTGGAGCGTATCTACCGCGACGTGCGGGTCTGCCAGATTTATGAAGGCACCAGCGACATTCAGCGCATGGTCATTTCGCGCAATCTTTGAATAGGAGTCCTGCATGAGCTACGAAACGATTCTATTGGAGATCAAGGACCGCGTCGGCCTGATCACCCTCAACCGTCCCCAGGCCTTGAACGCCTTGAATGCGCAGATCGTCAGCGAGCTGAACCAGGCCCTGGACAGCCTGGAGGCGGATCCGAAGATTGGCTGCATCGTGCTGACCGGCTCGAAAAAGGCCTTCGCCGCCGGAGCCGACATCAAGGAAATGGCTGAGCTGACCTACCCGCAAATCTACCTGGACGACCTGTTCAGCGACAGCGACCGCGTGGCCAACCGCCGCAAGCCGATCATCGCCGCGGTGAACGGTTTTGCCTTGGGCGGTGGCTGCGAGCTGGCGTTGATGTGTGATTTCATTCTGGCCGGGGACAACGCCAAGTTCGGCCAGCCGGAGATCAACCTCGGCGTCCTGCCGGGGATGGGCGGCACCCAGCGCCTGACCCGTGCGGTGGGCAAGGCCAAGGCCATGGAAATGTGCCTGACCGGGCGTTTCATCGACGCGGTGGAAGCCGAGCGTTGCGGCATCGTCGCGCGGATCGTACCGGCCGATGAACTGCTGGACGATGCGCTGAAAACTGCAGCGTTGATCGCCTCCAAGTCGGTGCCCATTAGCATGATGGTCAAGGAAAGCGTCAACCGCGCCTTTGAAGTCAGCCTGTCCGAAGGCGTGCGTTTCGAGCGCCGGGTATTCCATGCGGCGTTTGCGACGCAGGACCAGAAGGAAGGCATGGCGGCGTTCGTGGCCAAGCGTGCGGCGGAGTTTCAGGACAAGTAATGCGGCGTTCCGACTGGCGCCATCGCGAGCAAGCTCGCTCCCACAGTGGATCGGGGGTGTGCGCAGCCTGTGTACGCCGCTGAACCCTGTGGGAGCTGGGCTTGCCCGCGATAGCGGCGGTACATTCGGCATTGTTGTGACAGATGCACCGCTTTCGCGAGCAGGCTCGCTCCCACAATGGATCTGGGGTGTACGCAGCATTTGAGTACGCCGCTGAACCCTGTGGGAGCTGGGCTTGCCCGCGATAGCGGCGGTACATTCGGCATTGTTGTGACAGATGCACCGCTTTCGCGAGCAGGCTCGCTCCCACAGTGGATCGGTGGTGTACGCAGTATTTGTGTACGCCGCTGAACCCTGTGGGAGCGAGCTTGCTCGCGATGCTTTTCCTGCCGCTACACCAGGTAGTGTTTCAGTTCCCGGGCGATGACCATTCGCTGTATTTCGCTCGACCCTTCGTAGATCTGGGTAATCCGTGCATCGCGGTAGTAGCGTTCTACCGGATAATCCTCGAGATACCCGTACCCGCCATGAATCTGTATGGCCGAGGAGCAGACCTTTTCGGCCATTTCCGAGGCGAACAGCTTGGCCTGGGAGGCTTCCGACAGGCACGGCTTGCCGGCGCTGCGCAACCGGGCGGCGTGGAGGATGAGCAGGCGGGTGGCGTTGATGCGGGTGTGCATGTCGGCCAGCAGGTTGGCGATGCTCTGGTGCTCGATGATCGGCTTGTCGAACTGGACACGATCGCGGGCGTAGGCCAGCGCCGCTTCAAACGCTGCGCGGGCGATGCCCAGGGCTTGCGCCGCGATGCCGATGCGGCCGCCTTCCAGGTTGGACAGGGCAATGGCCAAGCCCTTGCCACGCGCGCCCAGCAGATTGGCCTCGGGAATGGTGCAATTGTTCAAGGTAACCGCGCAGGTGTCCGAGGCGCGGATGCCCATCTTGTGTTCAGTGCGATCGACGATGAATCCCGGCGTATCGGTAGGCACCAGGAACGCCGAAATACCTTTTTTGCCCAGCTCCGGATCGGTGACGGCAAACACAATCGCCAGTTTCGCCCGCTTGCCGTTGCTGACGAACTGCTTGGCGCCACTGATCACCCATTGGCCATCGCGCAGTTCGGCCCGGGTGCGCAGGTTGTGGGCTTCGGACCCGGCCTGGGGTTCGGTCAGGCAGAAGCAGCCAATGGCCTGGCCACTGGCGAGCTCCGCCAGCCACGTCTGCTTCTGTTCATCGGTGCCGAAATTCAGCACCGGCCCGCAACCCACCGAGTTGTGGATGCTCATCAGCGCCCCGGTGGCACCGTCGCCCGCGGAGATTTCCTCCACCGCCAGGGCATAGGCCACGTAGTCGACATAGGTGCCGCCCCATTCTTCCGGCACCACCATCCCCAACAGGCCTAGTTCGCCCATCTTTGCCACCAGGCCGTCATCGATCCAGCCGGCCTTTTCCCAGGCCTGGGCATGGGGGGCGATTTCACCACGGGCGAAGTCCCGGGCCATGTCGCGGATCATCACTTGTTCTTCGGTCAGTTCGAGGTCGTGCATGGCTCAGTTCCCGTGGTCATCGAAGCCGTCGAAGAAACTCGCCACATGGTCGGCGTCCAGCGCCTCCAGGGTCGGCGGGTTCCAGCGCGGGTTCTTGTCTTTGTCGATCAGCAAGGCGCGCACGCCTTCGATCAGGTCTCCGCGTTCGAACCATTGCCGGTCCAGGTGCAGCTCCAGGGCAAAACAGTCTTCCAGGCTCAAATGTCGGCCGCGCCGCAGCATTTGCAAGGTCACGGCCATGGCCAGGGGCGAGCGGCTGTCCAGCAGGTCGGCGGTCTTCACCGCCCATTCATGGCTGTTGGCGACGGTGACCTGGCGCAACTGCTCGACCATGCTCGGTACGTCGGGCAGGGCAAAGAAATGGTCGATGGCTGGGCGCAAGTCGGCCAGGGGCGGGGCAGGGAGCTGTTGCTGGCCGAGTTTGGCCAGCAGGCTTTGCAGATCCTTGAGCGGTGTGTCGTGCCATTCCAACCGATCGAGGCGCTCGTCCAGTTGCTTGAGCTTGCGGCTGTCGAGGTACCAGTCGGCAAGCCCGCAGTACAACGCGTCGGCGGCGCGAATCTGTACGCCGCTGACCCCCAGGTAGATCCCCAGCTCACCGGGAATGCGCGGCAGGAAATAACTGCCGCCGACGTCGGGGAAATAACCGATGGCGACTTCTGGCATGCCCAGGCGACTGCGTTCGGTCACGACCCGCAGGTCGGCGCCTTGCACCAGGCCCATGCCGCCGCCCAGCACGAAGCCGTCCATCAAGGCGAGGATCGGTTTGCGGTAGTGGTGGATCGTCAGGTCGAGGGCGTATTCCTCGACGAAGAAATCTTCATGCAGGGTATCGCCTTGTTTGTGACTGTCGTAGAGCGAGCGGATATCACCGCCGGCGCAGAACGCTTTGTCACCGGCGCCACGCAGTACCACGGCGCGGATCTGTGGGTCGAGTGCCCACGTATCGAGTTGTTGTTGCAAGCTGCGCACCATGCCCAGGGTCAGGGCATTGAGGCCGGCGGGGCGGTTCAGGGTCAAGTGGCCGACGTGATTGCGAACGTCGACCAGCACCTCATGGGCCACGGCTTCGATGGTTTCCGCA
Organism: Pseudomonas sp. Z1-12; assembly: GCF_051132015.1. Lineage (NCBI taxonomy): Bacteria > Pseudomonadati > Pseudomonadota > Gammaproteobacteria > Pseudomonadales > Pseudomonadaceae > Pseudomonas > Pseudomonas sp. Z1-12. The sequence continues at coordinate 3,289,039 of NZ_CP071647.1, read as the reverse complement.
GCTTGGGATGAAACCTGAGCTGTCATCGCTAACTCCCTGCTTTTATTGTTTTTTATGAATTGTGTCGCGCGTACCCGATCAGGATCGTACCAGTGCAAATTTGCCTTGCACAACCGGGATACGTGCAGGTCCTGTCTGCATATTTATAGCAGCCACAGGCTCAACCGCGACTTGAAAGGACCTCCGTGATGCTGCGGCGCTTGGCATTTCGCTCGCTGACGTGGATGAGTTGTTCCAGATCTTCCGGGGTGACGTCGAAGAATGCCTCCATTTCCGCCAAGGCCAACTTCAGGTCTTCGGCGGTGATGGCCTGGCGGTCGACGGGAGGGTGGTCAGCCGGTATGACGGCCACCGGTTCGCTGGCGCGCTTGGGATAGCGCACCCGCGTCAGGTTGTTGTAGGCCAGCGCAAAGGTGAGCAACCCGGAGCCGGCCAGCATGGCCGCGCCAACCGCCTGCCAGTCCAGGGCAACGATAGACGGATCCGCCAGCACCAACGTCGCCGCCAGGGCACCAGCCGGCGGGTGCAGGCAACGCAGCCAGCACATCAGCACCAGCGCCATGCCGGCCGCCAGGCAGGCGCTGCCCAGCGTACGCCCCAGCACATGGGCCACCAGCAGCGCCACGACCGACGCACACAGGTAACCGCCGACAATCGACCACGGCTGGGCGAGGGCGCCCGATGACACGGCAAACAACAGCACGGCCGAAGCCCCGAGGGGCCCGATCAGGTGTTGTGCCACCTCAAGGCCAAAGACCTGGCCACATAGCCAGACGCTGAACAGTGTCCCCAATGCCATGCCGATGGCGGCGCGGCTCCATTCGGTGGGACGGGTATTGATGGCGGCGGGGATCCAGCGAGAAAGCATTAAGCGAAAATCCAAAAAACGAACAAAAAAAGGGGCTTACGGGGAGGTCCCAGAAAGCCCTTTAAGTGTTCCAACAGTTGGGGGAGGAACGGTGCACAGTGTGCCGGTCACAACCCTCGCTTACAAATTCATATTAATGCTGCTTGAGTGCATTAATTTTGAGGTAACGATCTCGCTCAAGCACTTCTGGAGGCAGGGAACCAGGTCTGCTGGGCAATGGGCAGGCCGCGGGATTGCCCGCGGCCCATCGGGAAATAGGTGAAGCCCTTGTCGGCCATGCGCTCCGGGTCAAACAGGTTGCGACCGTCGAAAATCACCGGGGCCTTGAGCCGCTGCCGGAGCAGGTCGAAGTCCGGCGCCTTGAAGGGCTGCCATTCGGTGCAGATGACCAGCGCGTCGGCGCCCGGCAACACCGATTCCGGCGTGCCCATCAACATGAGTCGGGTCTCGTCGGGGTAGAGCAGTTGCGTCTGCTGCATCGCCTCCGGGTCATACGCACGGACGCTGGCCCCCGCGGCCCAGAGCGATTCCAGCAGGGTGCGGCTCGGTGCGTCGCGCATGTCGTCGGTGTTGGGCTTGAAGGCCAGGCCCCATAGCGCGAACGTCTTGCCGCGCAGGTCGCCCTGGAAGAACGCGTTAATCCGTTCGAACAGTTTGTGTTTCTGCCGCCCGTTGATGGCTTCCACTGCTTGCAGCAAGTCGCTGGAACAATGGGCCTGCTCGGCGGTGTGGATCAAGGCGCGCATGTCCTTGGGAAAGCACGAGCCGCCGTAGCCGCATCCCGGGTAGATGAAGTGGTAGCCGATGCGCGAGTCGGCGCCAATGCCCAGGCGCACGGACTCGATGTCGGCCCCCAGGTGTTCGGCCAGTTCGGCGATCTGGTTGATGAAGCTGATCTTGGTCGCCAGCATGCCGTTGGCGGCGTATTTGGTCAGTTCGGCGCTGCGCAGGTCCATGAACAGGATCCGGTCGTGGTTGCGGTTGAACGGCGCGTACAGGTCACGCATGGTTTCGCGCACTTCATCGCGCTCGCACCCGATCACGATGCGGTCCGGACGACGGCAATCGGCGACCGCCGAGCCTTCCTTGAGAAATTCCGGGTTGGAGACGATATCGAACTGCAGCAAGCGACTGGCCTTGAGCAGGCATTTGTCGATGTGCGCCCGCAGGACGTCGCCGGTGCCCACCGGCACGGTGGATTTCTCCACCACAATGAGCGGTTGCTCGCGATAACGGGCAACCGCCTCGCCGACGGCCAGGACCTGGCTCAAGTCCGCGCTGCCATCGTCCCTGGAGGGCGTGCCCACCGCGATAAACAACACCTGGCCGTGTTGCACGGCAAGTTGTTCGTCACAGGTGAAGTGCAAGCGCCCGGTCTCCAGCCCTTCACGCACCAGCGCGGCCAGGCCGGGCTCGAAAATACTCACCTGGCCTTGCCGCAGGCTGTCGACCTTGCGCTCGTCGATGTCCATGCACACCACGTCATGGCCCACTTCGGCCAACACGGCGGCTTGGACCAACCCTACGTAACCACTTCCGAATACACTGATCTTCATGGCGGATTCCCTGGATCATTCCGAGTGGGCGACCTGCACAACCCGCGTTCGCCGCAGTGCGCTGGGCTCAGAATAAGTCGGGGATATTGCAGTTCACTTACAGTCCGCCGCCGCAGGTGCTTTCAGCGGTAGAAAGTAGGCGGCCCATCCAGCGGCCAGCAACGCCAGGTTTGCGCCATCGCGTAGCAGCAGCCGGCCCGTCGCCTGTCGCAGTCGTTTAGCGCTGACGCGGCCTCGGGCGATGTCCAGGCGAGCAAAGCCGTACAGATGACGCAGGACATCGAATGTCATGAGCGCCGACGCTGCCAGAAAATAAAGAATGCGCTGCCAATAGGGGACACCCAGCGCCTGCAGCAGGTCGGTGGTGACATGCTGATGGGCGACTTCCTCGGCGCAATGCCAGCGCCACAGGCGTGTTTGTGGTGAGACGCGGGTTGATAGCAGCCCGCCGTCGCGCAAGGCGATCCGGGACGTGACCGCTGTCACGTGTTCAAACGCAGCGGCCAAGGACAACTGCGCATTGAGTGACAATTTGCTGCGCAAGGCATCGAGATCCTTTTCGATCCCGTGTTCGTATTTTCGGACCTCAAACCCCTGCTTTTCCAATTGCTGGTTGTACAACCGGTGCGCTCGCTGGTGGGCGCGTTCCTCGGCCACGAAGCGGCGCGATTGTTCAGCCAGCGTCGAGGTTGGCGGCAAGCGCAAGGCGGATGACTCCACCACCAATATCACGAACTGTTCGCCAGCGGGCAGCAGCACCGAGAACGCGTCGAACAGGTAGGTCTTGATCGGTGTGTCGTTCCAGAAGGGTTCAATGCAGATGCCAGCGTCAGGACGATCGGTGGCCTGCTGTCGGATGGAGTCCATCGGTCAGTTCCTCGTGCGTGAGCTTACAGCGGTATAGGCAGCGACTTCGCGTATCAGCCCCGTGCAATAGCCACGGGTGACGTGCGCTCGCTCGACGTACGCCGGGTCTTCCATGAGCGCCGTGTGCACCTGTGCCAGGCGAAAACCGGGTACGGCGGGATACCGATGGTGCTCGGCATGAAAGCCCACGCCATGAGGAGCAATCAACAGGCGCTCCCACCAAGGGGCAATGACGGTTCGAGAAACACCGTGGCCGGGTTGGGGCAGTGCAAAGTGTTCGGCCACATCGCGCCAATACAACAGCGCCATCAGCACCGTGAACATAGGAACCAGCCAGTACACCAGGGCCGCCAGCCATAAGTGGAACCCGGTGAGGAGCGCGGCCACCACGATTGCAAAGATCCATTGCCGGTATTGAGTAGAAGGGGGACATTGCGAGGCCATTTTCGACGTCACCAAGGCCGTTTTGAATTCGTGCAGGCTGTACAGGCCGCCGCAATGCTTGATCAGCAGGATGACCACATCGAAACTGGACTTGGGGAAGGTGAACCGATCCTGTCCTATGCACGATGCCCAGTTGGGATCACGCTCGGTGGCCGTATGCAGGTGGTGGGCGGCGTGGTCTCGCCGGAAGCCGAACAAGGTGATGGTGAAAGGAAGCGCCGTCAGGAGATCCCCCAGCGTGTCGTTGAGTACCGGGCGGGTCCGGCTGAATTGGCGGTGTGAAAACTCGTGCATGAGAATGAGCAACGCATGTTGCCGGGTGCCGATGAGCACAACGGCCAGCACCGTGGCGAAAATCGATTCCGCCTGGATAGCCAGGCCAGCCGCCCCCACAATGAGCACCCATTCGAAAACCGTACAGGCAAGCAGGCGCAACGGGGCGGGGCGTCCCCACTCCAGCAACCGGGCGCGTTCAACGCTACGGTCGGGCCGCGAGGCTTGGACAGGTTCATGGGTTTGGTTAAACATCCGAGAGCCTCCTCAGGCCTGACCCGAAATAGGAGAAAAACACCACCGCCAGGAGTAGGGCGCCAGTGGCCAGGAACAGGATCTCGATGGAAGCCCATTGCAAGACCCAACCCGATATCGCCGCCGAGACGGGTGCCAACCCAAAAAACACCAGCATGAACAGGCTCATGCCGCGTCCAAGCAAATGTGCTGGCAAGGCCCGCTGCAGCCAGGTGAACGCCATGACCTGCACGAAGCCGCCAAAGACGCCAATGGCAAACAGCAAGGCCACCCCTTGCCAAAGGGCATGGACCCACCCCAGCGGCATTACCAGCAAGGCGATGGCGGCGTCGACAGCGAGTAGCGTGACGCCCAGGTTGACGATTCGCAGTTTTGGGCTGGCGGTAAACATCAGCATGCCGAGTAGCGTGCCGGCCCCTTGGGCGCCGAACAGCCATCCCAATGCGGTGGCCTCAGGCGTGAAGCGTGCGTGAGCCAGCAATGGCAAGGCGACCTGCACCGGCCCGCTCATGAGCAGTGTCATGGCTGCCATGTAGCTCAGGTACGTGCGCAGAGGGCGATTGTGAAAGAAATAACGCAAGCCTTCTGTGGTGCTATGGCGGCTTGTTTCGGCCCCAGGAATCAGACGGATAGGCAAGGTTCGCAACCCGAATGCGGACAGCGCGAAGGTCAGCGCATCGAGGGCAAACGCGATGACATAACCGTCCAGGGCAGCGTTGGCCGCCGGTCGCGTGCCGAGGGGTAGGAAGGCATGGGCGATGAGCCCGCCGGCGGCGACCGGTCCGATGGCGATGGTCAACTGCCTGAGGGCCAGGAAAATGCCGTTGGCCCGTTCTAGGTTGCGCGGGTCCACAATACCAGGCACCAGCGCGCTGCCCGCCGGCAGCGTGAGCGCGCTAAACAGCCCCAACAGTGCCGCCGCCCCATAGATGATCGGTAACGTGGCATGGCCGGTGTAGAGCGCCCAGGCCAGGCCGACCAGGGTCAGCGCACTGCCGTAGCAGCCGGACATCCAGATCGAACGGGCACCGAACCGGTCGACCAGCGAGCCGCCGGTCAACAGGAACAGGGCCCGCGGCAGAGCCAGCGCGGCGAATGCCCAGCCAAGCGTCATGGGCTCTGGCGATATCGCCATGATGAGCAAGGGAAAGGCGACCAGGGTGAATTGATCGCCCACCATCGATGCCACGGCGCACGCCAGCAGACGGCGGAAATTGCGATCATGAGCCAGTGGTCGCGCCTGGCCCTCCAGCGCAAGGGAGGTATTCACAAGCACACGAAAAACAGTTTTTTCATGCGCTGCAACCAGCTCAGCGGGAGCCTTTTCCAGATGAACGACAGCCCCGACAGCGGCACCTTGCCCTGGATCAGCACGCCGACGTCCAATGAGGGCTCATGGGGAAAGTAGTTGTCCCGGATCGCGACAATTCGCCGAAATCCCTTTTTGAAGTAGTAGCGCAGTTGGGGATCCAGTGGCAGCCCCTGGCGCTGGCTTTGCACGTAGCGGGTGACCGGTGTATCCGGATTCTTCGACAGCCAGTCGCGCAGGCCCGGAACGGGGGAACCAAGGTAGACGTCCGACCAGCCCTGTTTCAGGGCGTAGGGCCAGAAAAACTCGAAAACGGCGTTCGCGGCCTTGGGGTCGACACTGCTCAGGCTGATGCCAAACAGCGCGCCAGTCCTGGCGGATTCATCGCCGTGCTGCTTCCTGGCGCAGTCGGCCCAGGTCGAGCATTGGCGAATGTGATCGTGCCGGGTCGGCTTCATGAACAACGACGCCCGCGCCGTGCCGCTGCGTGCGCAAAACGCACCGACACTCAGGGCCGGGAATGCGGCGATTCGCGATGCAAGCATGGCGGCATCGGCTCGTTGATCGTCCGTCCATTTCTTTTGTTCGAGCTCCAGCAAGGAAGGGATGTCTGCGCATGACAGGAACCGAACGCAGACCTCCTCCTCACGGGACATCTCGCCGCGCTGCGCGTCATGTCTGCGTGGCGGGTGAATCGGGGTTTTAATCGGTGCTTTGGGCGTTCTGTTTTTCAGGAATGCTTGCATCAGCTGGAGGGCTCACCGATTGAAGTGGACGGGGATCAATCGGTGCCCACGGTATGTCAGCGGTGTGAAAATCTGATGACGGAATGAATGCCCGGCTTAATTCATGTCGAGCCGATAGCCGGCCGGCAGTTGCGCGACGAACTCGCCAACCACTTCCCGGGTCAGGCTGACGATGTCCTCCACTCGCTCCATGCCGGCACCGGTTCGCCAACTGGCGACGATGTCCATGACCGAGGGCAGCGGCACGCCATCCACCAACGTCAAGGTGCCTTGGGCCAGTTCACCGACCACCAGCGCCGCGGGCATGGCGCCAATGCCGAAGCCGTCGCGAACCAGGCGCGTGATGGCCGATGCCGAGTTCACGCAGTTGATGCGTGGCGAGACGATGTTGGCCAAGTGCAGCAGGTTGAGGATGTCCTGGTGGGGCCGGGAGTTGCGCGAGAAGGTCACGATGCGTTCCTGGGACAGATCTTCCAGCGACCCATAGGCGCGGTCGTAGGCGGAGCCGGTGCGTACCACCCAGTGCATCGGATAACGGGTCAGCACTGCATTGCGCACGCTGTCCAGGCGCAGGATGTCGGTCTGGAAAATGATGTCCTGGTAGCCTTTTTCCAGTTGTGAGCAGAGGTTGCTCGCGGTGTCGGCCGACAGTTCGATTTCCAGGGCCGGGTAGCATTCCATCAGGCGTGTGACCAAGGGGCTGAGCCAGGTGTGGATCACCGTATCCATCGCACCGATGCGGATCCGGCCGCGCACCTGGCGCGGATCCTTGATCGCGGCTTTCATGCTTTGCATGGTATCCATGATGCGCTCGGCGTATTCCAGCACGCGCTGGCCTTCGGAGGTCAGCGACACCCCTTTGGAGTCGCGCACGAACAGCCGCACACCCATTTCGTCCTCCAGGGCGGCGATCCGGCTGGAAATGGACGCCTGGGTGGTGAACAGCTTCTCCGCGGTGAGGCGAAAGCTCTTCAGGCGGGCCACCCAGACGAAGGTTTCGAGAAACTTGATGTTCACTTGGGGCGGTTCCTTGGCGCAGTCATGGAAAGCATGGAAACTGTGGCGAGAGGAGTATCACCCACCCTCTGTGGGAGCAAGGCTTGTCCGCGATGAAGACAACTCGGTCTTACTTGAACTCGAGGTGTCCGTATCGCGAGCAAGCTTTGCTCCCACAGGGAAGTCTCCTCCCACAGTCGCTAGGCAGGTTTCATATTCTTCACTGTTCGGCATTAGCCATATACAAGACCACTTCTTGCAACTCATGCAGATCCGGCACGTTATCGACAGCCGCCTCCGGCAGGCACCACGGATAGTCCAGCCTCGATGCCCAGGCCATGATCATCGGCAGATCGGTCGCCGGCAGGGTCTTCATGTGTTCAATGGTGATGGTCAATCCCTCGGCCAGTCGCGACTGCGGATCGAACTGCCAGTCATACAGGCCACAACCGACCCGCGCCTCGCCACTGCTCTTGTCCGACATCGCGACCAGCCATTTGCACTGGAACGTTTCGGCGTCTACTGGCGGCGGGGCGGCCAGGCAGAACGTGTAGACGTTTTCGAAGGTCTGGCCGAAGCGACTGACCAGCACATCGCCAATGGCGGTACGGCCTTCAACGTGGCCAGGAAACGTAATGGCGCCGGTGCGCACGACCATGTCCAGAATAGCAGTCGGCGTAAAGGCCTGGTCCAGCAGGTGCGGGCGATTGCCGTCCTTGGCATTGATGTACTGTTGAATCGATTGCTGAGTCGTGTTCATCGTGTATCCCTTCAGATTGTCATGCGTGGCTTACAAATCACTGTTCCACAAGTCCGTCACCAGCATGCAGCCCGGGGCGTGGGTGATGCACAACGGTGGGCGCGAGGCCTGGACCACCGATTGAGGCGTCACGCCGCAGGCCCAGAAGACCGGGATTTCGTCCGCTTCCACTGGCACGGCGTCGCCGTAATCCGGCGTGTCCAGGGATTGAATGCCGATCAGTGACGGATCGCCGATATGCACCGGAGCGCCGTGAACGTTGGGCATGCGTCCGGTGATCTGGATCGCCTGGATGGCCGCGGCGGCCTTCATCGGCCGCATGGTCACCACCATCTTGCCAGACAGTCGGGCGGTGGGGCGTGTGTCGATGTTGGTCTGAAACATCGCCACATTGCGCCCCAGTTCAATGTGCCGCAAACGGATGCCGGCCTCCAGCAAGGGTTGTTCGAAGGAGAACGAACAACCGAGGGCGAAGGCCACCAGGTCATCCTGCCACAAGTGTTCGATGTCCAGCGGCGACTCGCTCAACTCACCGTTGCGGTAGACCCGGTATTGAGGCACTTCATGACGGATATCGATGGCGGCACCCAGGTTGCGAAAGGACGGGTCCCCTGGCTCGGTCACGTCCAGCACCGGGCAGGCCTGGCGGTTGAGGGTGCAATAGCGCAGGAATTCATTGGCCCAGTCGCCGGGCAGAATCACGATATTGGCTTGCACGCGACCCTGGCCCAGGCCGCTGGTATGGCCTTGGTATTGGCCGGCGGCGATGCTTTGGCGCAGGGCAACGGGTGAGCATTGTTGTAATTGTTCGAAGGACGTCATCACGGGTTCTCCAAGTGTTCGTTCGCTACTTTGAGAACAGCGTGGCGATGCCGTCCAACAAGGAATATTGGTACCCCGCAACAACTAAAAGTTATTCGAGAGGCGCTTGGCTGTTCAGCCCGGGGGCCGCCACCATGCGCAATGGCCCGACATCGACGGCGTACTGACTGACCACCTGGCGGCTCATCTGGACGATGTTTTCGATCAACTCCAGGCCGACACCAGCGCGCCAGGACGCCACGACGTCCAGTTGGGGCAGGGCGGTGCCGGGGTCGAGTTGGATCAATTCGCCACTGGCCAGGGGCTTGGCCACCAGCGCGGCCGGCAAGGCGCCGATGCCGAAGCCGTCGCGAATCAGCCGGGTCATGGCCGAGACCGAATTGACGCAACTGACCCGCGGCGCACTCACGCCGTGGGCGTACAGCAGGTTGAGCACGTCCTGGTGCGGACGCGAATGCTTGACGAAGGTGATGATGCGCTCGCCGGCCATCTCCACCAGCGACGCATAGGGCCGGGCATAGATCGATTGGCTCGCGGCGATCCAGTGCATGGGATAGTGGCCCAGTTCCAGGTTGCGCACGCTTTCGTGGCGGACCAGATCGGTCTGGAACACGATGTCCAGGTAGCCTTTCTGCAATTGCTCACAGAGGTTGCGCGCGGCATCGGCGGTGATCTCGATTTCCACGGCGGGGAAGGCTTGCATCAGCATCGACATCAGCGGGCTGAGCCAGGTGTGGATCACCGTATCCATGACCCCGATGCGCACCAGGCCTTGCTGCGGGCTGCTGGTGTCCAGGGACTGCTTCAACGCGCGCTGGACGTCGAGCATCTGCTCGGCGTAATCGAGCACCTTGAGGCCTTCGGGCGTCAGCGAGACCCCACGGGAATCCCGCACGAACAGGCGCAGGCCCAACTCCTCTTCCAACGAGGCGATCCGGCTCGAGATCGCCGCCTGGGTGCTGAACATCTTCTCGGCGGTGAGGCTGAAGCTTTGCAGCCGGGCAACCCAGACGAAGGTTTCGAGAAATTTGAGGTTCATGGAGGCTCTCTGGGGGCGTGTGGTTCTTATGGTTGCAATTGTTACTCCAGATCGGGCCATCGGGCGCATCAAATTTTCTTATGGCCGATCCGGCTTTTTTCCCGTTTGACGCTGCGCCGATTCGACACAAAGAATCCGCTCCACGACGCAAGCCCACTGCGCCGGCATCCCCAATGACAACAATAACGAGGCGTGCGCAGAGCCCCTGGGGGGTTCGCTCGCGTCCATAAAAGGAGCGCGCCATGCAACACGCCACATTCCCTCGATGGACCTGGACCTCGGCGGGCACCTTGCTCGGCCTGAGCCTGATCGGCGTGCCGAACGCCCAGGCCGATTTCATCGCCGACAGCAAAGGCAACCTGGAAGCTCGTAACTTCTATTTCAACCGCGACTTCCGCCAGGACGGTGCACGGGACAAGGCCGAGGAATGGGCCCAGGGTTTGCTGCTGCGAATGGAATCGGGATACACCGCCGGAACCTTGGGTTTCGGCCTCGATGCCTTGGGCATGGCCGGTTTCAAACTGGATTCCGGCGGCGGCACGGCGGGCACCAATCTGTTGCCGGCGGATCTGTCGGGCGGTTCCCAGGACCGTTATGGCGAACTGGGCGTGACCGCCAAGGTGCGCCTGTCCAAGAGCACCTTGAAGCTGGGCACGTTGCAGATCAAGGACCCGGCGGTGAGTTCCAACGACACGCGCCTGTTGCCGGGCACGTTCAAGGGTGGCTTGCTGAGCATGCAGGAAATCGATCGCTTGAAGCTGACCGCCGGACAACTCACCCAGATCAACGTTGTCGACTCCACCGACTACCAGGACATGACCGCCAACCGCATTGGCGGCAGCAGCGAAAGGTTTCAGTTCGCCGGGGCGGACTATCAGTTCCTGCCGAACCTCACGGGGCAATACCGCTATAGCCAGTTGGAAGACATCTACCAGCAAAACTACCTCGGGTTCGTCCACACGCTGGACCTGGGCGCAGGACAGTCATTCAAGAGTGACGTGCGTTATTCGCGCAGTACCGAAGACGGCAGTTTCCGCGAACTCGACAACCAGGCTTTCGGCGCCTTGTTCACCTACAGCCTGGCGGGTCATGCGTTGGGCCTGGGTTATCAGCGCATGAGCGGTGACGATCCGTTCCCCTACATCGGCCGCAGCGATCCGTACCTGGTCAACTTCGTGCAGATCGGCGATTTCGCCAACGTCGACGAGCGTTCCTGGCAAGCGCGTTATGACTACAACTTTGCCGCCTTTGGCGTACCCGGGTTGACCTTCATGACCCGCTACATCACTGGCGACAACGTTCAGCGCAGCGCCCCTGGCGAAGGCAAGGAGTGGGAGCGCAACACCGATATTGCCTATGTGGTGCAAGACGGCAGGTTGAAAGGGCTGGGCTTGAAATGGCGCAACGCGACGGTGCGCTCCAATTTTGGCAATGACCTGGATGAGAATCGGTTGATCGTTAGCTACACCGTGGCGCTTTGGTAAGAAACCCTGCGGTACATTGTGGCGAGGGAGCTTGCTCCCGCTCGGCCTGTAGGAGCTGTCGAGCGGAGCGAGGCTGCGATCTTTCAGCAGCCACTTGAATCTCAAGCGAAAGATCAAAAGATTGCAGGCTTCGCCAGCTCCTACAGCCCAGCGGGAGCAAGCTCCCTCGCCACAGATGTATCCCCTGGATAAAACGGCATGGCACTCGCTGAATGGCGTCGTAGCCTGTATACAGGTGCGCTTCGAAAGGGATTTGCCGGGAAACAAGGAGCTGTTGCCGTGATTTACCTGATACGCCATGCCACACCATTGATCGATTACAACTCCTGCAATGCCCGTTCGGCCAAGCTTCGGCTGGATGAATACAACCAGACCTCATCCATCGATGAGGCTGAAATTGCAGCCTTCCTGAGCCAGCCAAACGTATCTCAGATGCTCCTGGCGAGCGAAGCCAACATCATGTCCTCGCCCGTCAACAGAGCCTACGCGACGGCCTGCCGGTTGTTCGACGTGGCGCGTATCCAACAGGATGCTCGATTGCGTGAGTTTGACCTGCGGTTGAGCAACATTCCCGTCCTGAAGATGGGCTTGAGGCATTGGTTCGCGTTGCACAGGATCCTTTGGGTGTTGGGGATTTCACTGGGGGCCGCCAGCCGAATAGCCGAACACCAGCGGGCGCTCGGTGTGGCCGCTGAGCTTTACAAAATCGGCGGCGAGGCTGGGAAGACCACAATCATCGTCTCCCACGGCATGTTCCTCAGAACCATCAGGAAAGCCATGCAAAAGCGCGGCATGCAGGCGCACAGGGTGTTTCGCTCGGGCTGTTTTACCGTCGAGTCGCTAACGCCATCAGCGGGATTGCTCGGCCACCAGCAATAACGACTGCGGCACCGGGCTTTGCGGGTGCTGTGGCTCCTGCAGGCTTACCAGTCGGAAACCCGCCATCTCCAAGGCATTGAACCAACTGGATAAGGTGCGCAAGTACCATGGCATGGGCTGCCATTGGCCTTTGAACCCATCGAAGGTTTCTTCTCGCCAACCGTCCTGATAATTGCCCGCCGCCACGGTCCAGGGATGCAGCGTCTGGAGCACCAGCGCGCCGCCTGGGCTGAGCAGGGCGTTCATCGCGGCGAGCAAAGGGATGATGTCCTGATGCAACAGGGCGAAGTTGGCGCAGATCAGGTCGTAGCCGCTGCCGACGTCCACCGTCGCCTCCACCAGTGCTTCATAACTTGCCAGATGCACCGGCGAGGAACCTGACGCCCGCGCCGCTTCGACCAGCGTCGCGTCGCCATCCACACCCACCGCTTCGATGCCCCGTTCCGCCAGCGCCCGCAACAACCAACCTTCGCCGCAGCCCAGATCCAGCGCGCGTTCGGGTCGGCGGCTCTGCACTGCCAATAGCATGGCCTGGTCGGTGACGGTCCGGCGGCTTTCGATGGCACCGCTGCGGATGGCTTCGATCCAGGCCTGGGCATTGTGGTGCCAACTTTGGAGGAGTTTGGTTTCGGGTGACGACATTGATCCAGCTCCGCAGTGGATGAGCTAAGCATAGGACAGCCCCTGAGGCGTCGCGGGTCAAAGCGGTCGATCAAGAAACAACAGGCGTGCCGCCAGCGCTGCCATGACCCCGGCAAAACCATACGTGCCCAGGCGTCTTGAAATCCCGCCGTTCGCCAGTTTCGTCCTGAGCTGTGCGGCGCAAACACCCAGCAGGGTATGGAAGACGAGGGCAATCAGTGCCAGCAACGCTCCGAGGAAGATCAATTGCAGGCCCACGCCGCCAGCCTTGACGTCAACGAACTGAGGCAGGAACACCATGAAGAACAGCAGCGCCTTGGGATTCAAAAGGCTGTTGAGGGCGCCTCGGCAGAAGATTTTCCACAGCGAAGCTGCCTGCAGTTGGCTGTCCTGAGTCGCGGCCGGCGTTCTCAGTGCTTGCCAGGCCAGCCACAGCAAATAACCGGCCCCGGCCAAACGTAGCACATCGAACGCCGGCGCCCAGCTCATCACCAGCGCGCCAATGCCAGCGCTGACCATCATCGTCATCAGCAGGTCCGAAAAGGAAATGCCGAGGGCCGCAGCGACGCCGGCACGCCAGCCGTGGGCCAACGCATGGCTGGTGACAAAGGCCATGTTGGGCCCCGGAACGATCAGCAGAAGCACGACAGCAACCACGAACAGGTAGAGATTGGCGGTGTCCGGCATGGGGATCACTCCGAGGGAAGAGCCTCGACAGTAAGCGAAGGACGAGGAGGGCGTCAGTTACAGTGCGGGACTATCTGATAGCAACAGTCGTCCGGACATGTAAGCATCCCGGGGCCGTTACCGCAGCGCCCAAAGCTACGCCACCGTCGGCTTTACGACGCTGCGAATCAGGGAAGCGAATGTGCCAATGACCTTGTCCTCGTCGTGCCGCCCCCGCACCAACGCGCCGGACAGGGCTTCTCCCGCGCCGATGAGGCCAATGCAGCATCGCTCAAGTTCGTCAGTCGACCACATTGTGTGAGGCTCGAGCACGGCCATGAACATCTGCACACAGTTGTCCAGAAGCTCTTGGAACACCGCCGCCTTTTCCTCGCTGCCTGCCAGGGCTGCGCCCACTGCATGGAATTCGTCGGTGTTATCGGCCGCGCAATGAATGTAGGCGCTGGCCAGGACGAGGGCCGTTTCCTCCAGGCTCCGCGCAGTGTTGGACATGGCGTCACGAAAAGCGGTGACCCGCTCGGTATCGATCCACTTGTAAAGCTCGATCAACAGACCCGAGCGAGTGCCGAAATGATCGTAGACGACCGGTTTGGACACGCCAGCGCGAGCAGCCAAATGCCCCAAGGTCAACCGATCGGCATCTTCCTCACGCACGATCAATAGCGCGGTATCCAGCAATTGTCGCCGCCGTTCGGCTTTCGCTAGCCGGCGGGGAGGGTAGCCGAGAGGGCTATGCTCAGTGTTTTTCTGCACGTTTTCGTTCCTGGTCGATAAAAACCTACCAATGGTAGGTTTAAGTACGTGATGGTGTGTTAGCTTACCTACTGAAAGTAGGTTTTAACCAGAGACAAGGAGAACACACCATGTCACTTGATCCTATCTTGCTAATGGGCGGTTCCGGCGCTATTGGCCATCACACCGCCCGGGCGCTACGAGCCGCCCATCCCGACGTACCCCTGCTGATTGGTGGCCGCGACCTTGCCAAGGCTCAGCGGGCCGCAGAGCACATTGGCGGGGCACAGGGTGTGGTGATCGACTCCACCGCAGACGACCTCGGTCTCGGCGATCACCCGGTCAGCGCCGTCGTGGTCTTTTACATGGACCATGCCCTTGCCGGATTGCGTTTCGCGCAAAAGCGCGGCGTGCCGCACCTCAGCATCTCCTCCGGCGTTTTCGAGATCGCGCCGGAAATCGCAACGTACATGCACACGCCTGATGCTTCGCCGATTGTCCTCGGTTACGAATGGATGGCCGGCGCGACGACAGTGGCGACACTAAGCATTGCCCGAGCCTTCGGCCGAGTCCAAGACATCCGTATCAACGCCCTGGTCGATGAGCAGGATACTGGCGGTCCGACCGTCGCCACCGATTTTGAACATTTGAACAAGATGCTGCCCGCCGCGCTGACACGGCGCGACGGTGTGTTCGTCTGGCGCGAAGGAGAGGATTCCAAGGCAGGATTCCACGCGGTGGATGGTACGAAGATCGAGGCCACCGGCTTCTCGTCCATTGATGTCGTTGGCCTGGCGGCTGCGACGGGCGCGCCGGATGTCCAGTTCAACCTGGCCACCGCAGTAAGCTCAACCCGCCGCCAGGGCAGGCCGATGTCCACCGAGATCATTATCGAACTCGTCGGCGAAGACCGCCAGGGCGAGCCG
This sequence comes from Pseudomonas sp. Z1-12, assembly GCF_051132015.1. Lineage (NCBI taxonomy): Bacteria > Pseudomonadati > Pseudomonadota > Gammaproteobacteria > Pseudomonadales > Pseudomonadaceae > Pseudomonas > Pseudomonas sp. Z1-12. The sequence goes on along the minus strand of NZ_CP071647.1, from coordinate 3,273,754 downwards.
CTGCAGACACGTCATGCGCTCATCCATCCGGCAGGCGCGGCCCCCTTGACCGGCCTCAGCGTCGCGATGATTCTTGAACGTTTGATCGGGTTGGACGGCCAGCCACCGATTCCGCCAGGGCTGTACTTTCCTTATCAACTGCTGGATGCCACTGCGTATCTGGAGCGTCTGAAGCAGGAGGGTGGCGAATTGCGCAAGCTATAGGGGCCTCGCTGCAGGCCATTTCCGGACTGCAGCGATGGCATGGTCAATATCACTCTGTCGGTGGTTTGTAGCCCGCAAGCATGTTCAATATCTCATCATGCGAGCCGCTCGCCTCAGCAAACCGCAAGGGTTTTGCGCGCTCGACGACAAGCTCTTGTGGGGTTGGAGAGATCTCGAGCAGCTCGAAGATTTCATTCAAGAACTCATCCAAAGGCATCGCGTGCTCGTCATTTTCCTGACCGAGCAACGTGGTGCGCACACCTGGCGGTGCAAGCTCGATCACCTGGACGGGCGAGGCTTCCAGTTGCACGCGAAGGCTTTGAGTGAACGAATGGACGGCCGCTTTGGTTGCGCTGTAAGTCGGTGTCGCAGGTAGCGGGACGAATGCCAAAGCCGAACTGACGTTGATGATTGTCGCACTGGGCTGCTTGATCAGTTGGGGGATGAATGCGTACACCATGCGAATCGTGCCGAGCAGGTTCGTTGTCACGATATTTTCGGCGATGCTCAGGTCTTGCGCAGCGGTCAGATCCTCCCAGTGCATGATGCCGGCGTTGTTGATGAGAACGTTCAGTTTCGGGTGACTGATCGCCAGCGTTTCGCAAGTGCGCTGGATGGATTGCGGATCAGAGACGTCCAGTAATACCGATTCAATACCTGGATGTTCTGACACGATCTTGTCGAGCAGCGCCTTGCGACGTCCCGCGATGATGACGGTGTTACCCGCCTTGTGCAGCCTGAGCGCCAAGCCAAGGCCTATGCCTGAGGTGCTGCCGGTAACCAGGATCGTGTTGCCCGTGCTGTTCATAGTAAACTCCGGTAAGGGTACGCAAGCGGACAGCTGTCCACTTGCTAAAAAAACTACCGGACAACTGTCCGCTTTGCAATGCAGCGCAGGAAAGAACTTTGCCCAAGAATGATGAATTGGCGATGCGTTCTGACGCCAAGAAAAATCGAGAACGAATTCTGAAGGTCGCTGTGGCAGAGCTGACACTCGATCCTGCGGTCCCGCTGAGCGCGCTTGCGAAGAAAGCCGGCGTGGGGCAGGGCACGTTCTATCGCCATTTCGCCAATAGGGAGGAGCTGGTATTCGAGGTTTATCAATTCGAAATGCAGCAAGTGGCCTCGTTGGCGCAAGAGCTGCTCGCGACAAAACCCCCAAAGCAAGCCCTCCGGGAATGGATGGACTGCCTCGCGGAATATGCAATGACCAAGGCTGGGCTTGCGACCGCGATACGACAAGCCGCCTCCACTTACGAGTTCCCAGGGAAGTCGGGATACGCCCCCGTCCAGGCCGCTGCCGAGTCGCTTTTGAGGGCTAATGAAAAGGCCGGAACGATTCGTAGCGGGGTTACCCACGATGACTTTTTCCTAGCCACTGCCGGAATTTGGCAAATCGATTCCCAGAGCGATTGGCGCTCGCGTCTCGCCAGATTGATGGACCTGGTCATGGATGGTCTCTGCGCTGGCAGTCCCGAAAGCCGGAAGGATCAACCGTCTGACACCTGACTCAGTGGCTGGCGAACAGCTGGCTATAATGAGCGATGCAAAGGCGCTAGCATGAAGGTTTACTCATGGAAGGGACCTTCATGCGAAACCTCCCGCCCTCTTCGAGCCTGCGAGCCTTTGAAGCCGCCACGCGGCACGCCACGTTCACCGCGGCAGCAGAGGAATTGCATGTCACACAAAGCGCAGTGAGCCACCAACTCAAGCATCTGGAGCAGCTCTGGGGATTGCAGTTGTTTCATCGCGGTAACGCGCTGCACCTGACTTCGGCCGGTGCAGCACTCGCGCCCATCGTGCGCGAGTTCTTCATGAAGCTCGAGGCCACCCTGGCCGATTTGCGCGAGCAAAACGGGCGGCAGCGGTTGAGCGTCAGCACGACCTATTCCTTCGCCTTGAAGTGGTTGCTGCCCCGGCTTGCGGATCTGGCGCAAGCTCATCCGGAAATCCTGCTGACCCTGGACAGTACCGACAACCCCATTAACTTCTCGACGGCAGACCCAGACGTTGCTATCCGCCTGGGCAACGGTCATTTCCCTTCGCTGTTCTCAGAGTTTCTGTTCCGCGAGCAGATTTTTCCTGTCGCCAGCCCAGCGTTGCTCGCACGTTTTGGTACGCCTCAAACGGCAGCCGAATTGCTGCGCTATCCACTGCTGACGCGCGATGGCGCAGCGCTGGTGCCGAAATGGGAGCAGTGGTTTGCCCAGGTGGGTGTCGAGGTCACGACCTTGAAGGAAAGCATCCGCTACGCCGACACCAACATGACCATCGAGGCGGCGCTGTTGGGGCAAGGTATCGCCCTGGCACGCAGCGGGCATGTCGAAGCCGAGCTCAATGACGGCCGCCTTGAAAGGCTTTTCGAACTGCCGGTCGCATCGCCCTTGGCGTATTACTTTGTCTGTCCCAAAGGGATCGAGACCCAACCGCACATTGCCAGCTTTCGTCGTTGGCTGGTGACCCAGGCAGTTGGCGCTCAGCAGGCTTATGCATGAGCTTTTCATCATGTACGGATGAAGAGACTTTGCTTCTATAGCGCTACTTTAGCGGTCTAGGATGATGCATGCCCTTACACATCATCTGCCTCGTCTTGTTCGCCGCGCTGCTGCACGCCAGTTGGAATGCCATGCTGCGCGGGGGCGCCGACCGTTTGTGGTCCATGACCATCATGTGCATGGCGATCGCTGTGGCGAGCGTCATCGTGGCGGCGCTACTGGCGCCGCCCGCCCGGGCAAGCTGGCTTTACGCCGGCCTCTCCGCGGTATTGCACGTGGGCTACAACCTGTTCCTGGTGCGCAGTTACAAGTCCGGGGATCTCGGCCAAACCTATCCCATCGCCCGCGGTGTCTCTCCGATCCTGATTGTCCTGGCCGCTTCGCTGTTCGCCGGTGAGCGGGTCGCGCCGAGTGGACTGCTGGGGATTACGTTGGTGTCGACTGGAATCCTATCGCTGGCCTTTACCAGGCGTCGGCGGACGTTGCCCAACTTGCCCTACGCACTGGGAACCGGTTTTTTCATCGCCGCCTACAGCGTTGTCGATGGCATCGGTGTTCGCCTCTCCGGGGCGCCGATGGCCTACACCGCCTGGATGTGCCTGTTGTGGGGCGTGATGATGCCCGTGGTTTACATCGGGCTGCGAGACACTCAAAGCCTCTTTGCCCTGCGACCAGGGTTCGCTGTGGCCGTCGCTGGCGGGCTGGTTTCGTTATTGGCCTACGGGGTCGTGATCTACGCCATGGCTCATGCACCGATGGGCGCGGTGTCTGCGTTGCGAGAAACCAGCGTCATGTTCGCGGCGTTGATCGGGTACGCCTTTCTTGGCGAGGCATTGACCTTGCGCAAGCTGCTGGCCTGTGCCGTCATTGCCCTCGGTACGCTGGTCATCGGCTGACGTTGCTTTTTTCATCCAGTCGTGAGGATTGACCATGAATGAACGTTCGCAAAAGCCCGTAATCCTGATCACCGGAGGCGGGCGCGGGATCGGGGCGGCGACGGCCATACTGGCTGCTGAGCAAGGTTACGACGTCGTGCTGACCTATATCGCCCATGAAGCGTCGGCTTTGGCGGTGGCCGCGAAGGTCGAGGCCAAGGGCGCTCGTGCCTTGGCAGTACGTGCCGATAACGCCGAACCAGCACAGGTTGCCGAACTGTTCGCCACCCTTGACCTGCACTTCGGGCGAATCGATGTGCTGGTCAACAACGCCTCGATACTCGCCCAGCAGTCTCGCTTGGAGGATCTTGGCTTTGAGCGCATGCAGCGAATATTCGCGGTGAACACCTTGGGCCCGATGCTTTGCGCGCAGCAGGCTACCCGGCGCATGGCCTATCGTTATGGCGGGTGTGGCGGTGCCGTCGTCAATGTCTCCTCGGCGTCAGCCCGTCTCGGTAGCCCGAATGAATACGTCGACTACGCAGCGTCCAAGGGCGCGGTCGAAACGTTCACGACCGGTTATGCCAAGGAAGTGGCACGGGAAGGTATTCGGGTCAATTGCGTTCGACCCGGGCATATCTATACCGAGATGCATGCGAGCGGGGGAGAGCCGGGCAGAGTCGATCGGGTGAAGGACACGATTCCCATGGGGCGCGGTGGCCAGCCGGAGGAGGTCGCGCGGGCCATTCTCTGGTTGGCGGGGGAGCAGGCTTCGTTTGTGACGGGAACCTTCCTGGATGTGACTGGAGGGAAGTAGGCTGAGGGGATATCGGCTGCCTCATTTCATGTTCGGGTAACTTCAGCCGTTCGTCGACCATAGGTCACGTCATTCTTATTTCTTGATACTGTAGCATTCAAGTATCTAGAAAGTAGAAAGTCATGCAATCAGTCCATATGGTTTTTGGCCCTTTGGGGGCAGGGAAGTCGACGTTCGCCAGGCAACTGAATGCCGAAGTGACTGGCGTACGCTTCTCCATCGATGAGTGGATGAACGAGCTTTATGGCCCGGACCTGCCGAAGCCCATGAACCTGGCGTGGATCATGGCCCGTGTACAACGCTGTGAAGCCCATATATGGAAGACGGCTATACAGGTCCTGGGAGCAGGGCGCGACGTCGTGCTTGATCAAGGCTTCATGAGTGAAGCTGATCGCACACGCATTCGTTTGTTGGCCGGCCAAGCGGGCTATCAGGTGTCCAGCTATTTCATCGATGCTGCCCCCCAACTGCGGCGTGAGCGGGTCATGCAAAGAAATAGTGAAAAAGGCGAGACCTACGCTTTCGAGGTAACGGGGCCAATGTTTGATTTCATGGATTCCCGATTTGAACGTCCTTCCCCACAAGAATTGGAGCAATGCTGCAATGTCTGACAACGAATCTACCGCACCTGCCGCGAATGGCTCGATACTCGACCGCTGTGTTCGTTTCTCACGCGCCTACACTTCAGCCGCACGGCGAGTGGATGCCAAGCTCTCTGCCGTGCACGGCCTGAGCTTCAGCGATTTCATGATCCTGTACCACTTGAAACATGCACACAATGCTCGACTGCGGCGAGCGGACCTGGCTGACAGCATGGGGCTGACGGCATCGGCGGTCACCAAATCCCTACTGCCGCTTGAAAAAATAGGCTTGGTGTCTCGCCAAAGTGACCCACGGGATGCGCGCGTAGGCTACGCCTGCCTCACGTCAGCAGGCGACCAGGTTTTTGCCGATGCGAAGGTCTCGGCGGAGTTCGCTTGCCAAGAGGTTTATGAGGCGATGGTGGGGGAGTGGAGCAAGCCTGGTTAAGCGTGACGCCGTTCAATCAGCTCACGTACGTGCTTGGCAATGGCCAGGCATGACGTCAGTCCGGGAGACTCTATGCCAAACAAATTGATCAGCCCCGGGACGTCGTGCTCGCGCTGGCTGCTGATCATAAAATCGCGGGCTGGCTCGCCAGGCGCCGAGATCTTCGGGCGAATCCCGCTATAGGCCGGCTGCAGGCTACCGTCCGGCAAGTCGGGCCAGTAGCTGCGAATGGCCGCATAGAAACTGTCTGAGCGAGCCGGATTGACTTGGTAGTCCTCGGTTTCGACCCATTCGGTATCTGGACCAAAGCGTGCCTGTCCGCCCAAGTCGAGGGTCATGTGCACCCCGAGACCATCGGCTTCCGGCGCCGGGTAAATGAGATGGGTGAAGGGCACTCGTCTGGACACGTTGAAGTAACTGCCCTTGCACAAATAGTCACGCGGCACCGCATCAGACGGCAATCCGTCTATTCGCCGTGCCAATGCCGGCGCATGAAGGCCCGCGGCATTGATTAGCCGGCGGCATGCAAGCTCCATGGGAGCTTCCCCACCCACATGAAGGAGAAAACCGTCCGCTGTCACCTTTGCACCGAGGAACGGGGCATGGAACGCGATGCTGGTGCCGGCCGCCTCGGCGTCCCCTTGCAACGCCAACATCAGCGCATGGGAGTCGACGATGCCGGTCGAAGGTGAATACAACGCAGCGATGCATTCAAGCGCAGGCTCCAGCGCCATGGCCTGATTACGATCAAGCAGGCACAGATCATCCACACCGTTTTCATGCCCTCGCTTGAGCAAGAACCGAAGCTGATCTACCTGCGCGTCAGTATTGGCGACGATCAGCTTTCCAATTCTGCGCGTACTGACACCGTGACTATCGCAATACTCGTAAAGTGCCTGTCTGCCCTCGACGCACAGCCGGGCTTTCAAGCTCCCGGGAGGGTAATAAATCCCCGCGTGGATGACCTCCGAATTACGCGAGCTTATGCCAATACCGATTGCCGCCCCAGTTTCAATCACCAGGACTTCGTGACCCGCCAAGGCCATTTCCCGCGCGATGGCAAGACCGACGACACCCGCACCCACGACTATGCAATCGATATCGACACTCACCGTCACGGCTCCTTTCAAATCGTTAGATGTCATCGAGCAGGTACCCTCAACCGAGTTGTATCTGCTCCAGTATCAGGCTGTCGGTGATGTTCATGTCGTCCAGCAACAGAAACATCTTGCTTAGCACCTCAGCCATTTTCTTGTCGGTATCGGCAAACGGCAGGTAGAACTCGGTAAAACTGCTACCAGCGGGCACGATGCACAGGTAGTTGCCAGGTTCGATATGGATGGCGGCGCTGCCCAGGTGAATGCGGTAGTTCGCACGCCGACCGGTAATATGCAGAAAATGTCCTTCGCATCCAACGTTTTGCAAGCCCAGCTCTTGGATCAACTCGCCGATCAGTTCCGCGCGTCGTTGCACGGTTTCGTGGCTAGTGCTGTAGTCGTCTGCGGCGTGGGCTACGGAGACCAGCAGATCGGCGTCACGCATGACTTCTGAGAACAGCAGCGGTGGTACTTGCTCAAGGGGGATAGCTTTCTGGTCGCGATGGAATGCAATGGTGTCGAAGGTAAAGTGTTCCGTTTCCGAGAGGTAATGACCGGTATCCAAAAAGTTGAACAGGGCGTAAATGCCGTGCTCTTTGCTCTCGTAATAGATCTCCTCGACGCTGGAGGTCGACCAGTTGCGGACCTGCAGCAACCGCGCGGCAACTTGGGCTTTCAGGCGGTGGCCGGCAAATCGATTGGACCACAGGCCGGTGTCTCGCTCTGCAGGTGTGAGCAGGTACAGCTCGCGAAAGGCCTGTTTGAACGGCTGCACGCGGCGATGGGTCACCACGTCTTTCTGCCAGGCTGACAGTTGCCCTGCCGTGAACAGATGAAAGGGGTGAGCGATACGCATATTCCTCTCAGCGACGTGTTGGCGGCCTTCAAGATCAGTCACCGTCAGCGTCGCGGCATCAAGCCAGCCCAGCACCGCGTCGTCGACCTGCACAATCAGTTGCTCCAGCAGCAGACGAACAGCAGGCATTTTCAACAATTGTTTCAGATCGTCCAAAGCCAGGGTTTCGCCGCTGCTCATCATCGTTTCCAGGGTGCGGCCGAAGCGGGCGATCTGTTCCTTGAGCTGGGTCTGCTGCGCTTTGAGGGCAATGAAGTCTGCGTGTTTGCGAACCGCAGGCGGTGCGGTCTTGAGCGTCTTTGCGGCTTTGCTGATGTGCAACGTGGGCGACAAGCCGTCGATGACGAGCGTGACGTCATAACCATCGATGGTAGCGGCCGTCAGGGCGGATTCGGCGATTTCCGATTCCATGGCCCATTCCAGTCGGATCGCCGAGGGGTAACCGGCGACACGCGCCAAGTTTTCCAGTCCAGCCTGCACCGCTGCGTGGGAGTTGGCTTGTCGTTCGGCGCCGTATTTACGCACCTCGTTGTGCAGCTTCTTGAGCCTCAGATAGCGCTGGCGTACGTCGTCCGAATCCGTGACGGGCAGCACGCCGTAGATGCGCATAGCCGCCTGTGCATGGCGGGCCAGCTTCTTTTCCAGGGTCGGTCGGCCGATGCCTTGGTAGGCGTCGAGCAGCACACGCGTCTCGGGAAACGCCCAGGGCGAGGGTTCGAGTGCCCCGAGGTACTCACGCAAGTGGTCCGGGTTGGCCTCGGCCAGCGCCTTGTCCAGCAGATAGCGGTCCACCACGCCCACGGTTTCATCCAGCGTATTGGGCAGGTCGGTGCCCCAGCCGGAGCGAGGCGCCAAGGCCATGTTCAGGTACTCACGCTGGAAGGCTCGCAAATCACTCCAACCGAGCGCGTCGAGCATCACCCGGCTGGCTTGTCCAGCATAGGGCAGGGCGGCCAGCAGGGTATTTCTTGAAAAACCGGTCAGCACTGGGAGCAGTTCTGCCGATTGATCCTTGGGCAGTGCCTGAAGCAACAGAAAACGTTCGAGCACCGCGGCCGTATGGCCGAAGCCGTCGAGGAAGTTATCCGGCGTCATGCCCAGTCGCTCAATGACCGCCAAGGACTGCAGTAACCAGCGGGTCTCATAAACCTCGACCGAACGGAAGGTGTCAGCCAGTCTCTCGGCGTTATAGGGCAATCCAGCCAGGGCTTCCTCGACATAACGAACGGTGAAGTTCGCCAGTTCAGGGGAGGCGACAGCGGATTCTTCAGTGGGAATTTCCTCACTTTGGGATGACTCGACATCCATGTCTTCCGAGGCCTCGTCGCTTGAATCGTCCTCGTCAAACTCCTCATCCGCGTACTGATTCAGGTCCACATCATCGCTGCCCAGTCCGGCGTCGCCTGCGTAGAACATCATGGCGCGGCCCCAGGTATTGGCTGCCCGGACGAAGCGAGGGTAATCGAGGCGGCCCGCTTCCATCAGGCCCCGCGCAATGCGCTTGATTTCCTTGTGCCCGTAGATATACGCGTCGGCGATTTTCCTTTGTTCACCACAAGGCGCGGACGGGGGCTGCTCGCGGTTCCAGCTGCCGTCCAGTAACCATTCGGCGAGGGTCTGCCAGGCCGGGGTGGACGGGTAATTGCTCAGACGATTGATGCAGGCCTGAACATCAGGGAAGGCCCAGGCCTGGTCCGGACTTCTTCGGTAGTAGGCAGGTCCATCTTCGTCAGTGGGCAGCGGATAATCACTGTCCTCGAAGGCAAATTGCAGCATATGCCGTAGTCGCGCCCCGATCTGCTCCAGTGCATAAGCATCTGGGCGGGCCGTGATCCACGCATCGCAGAGTCGATATTGCAGGCCATAGCGCTGTTGATCGCGGCGGTCCTCCAGATCGTCCCACACGGTAGGGAACACAAAACCATCAGCCAGTGCCTTGGGCCCATCCTCGGGATGCTGCCTGACCCAGTCAGCCGCTATATATAGGCAGTCGATGCCGTCCCAGAAATCGGGCTCGAATTCGTCATATAGATCAAGCTCGGGATAGTCATCCAATGCTCTATCGCAGAATGCTCGCAGCGCTGCGAGACGTTCGGTTTGTTCGGGTACTGGACGGCGTGATTGCATAAGGATATCCGAGAACTGAGTGACGAGGATCAACCGCCAACCAGCGGCACCAGGCGGATAAACGCGAGCGTGGAAGGAAGACTCAATTCGATTGACTCGTCGAGTCTTTGCAGCATGACGCCATTGTGCAGAACGCGGAACGCACGGGTTTCAAAACCCTTCAAAGCTCGCTCGACCTCAACGCTGACATCCAGGACTGGAGGCGCGCTGGCCTGAGGCATGACAATCGCGCCTTCACTGGCTTGCTGAAGAATATCCCGCTCGCTCAGGTATTGGCGGTCGAGCACTTCACGCATCGACGCTTGTTCCAGCCCGTGCTGAGCTGACAGCGCGGCGATCTGTTCGGCAACGGTCAGGCGAATGAGCTCGGCGACCGTCAAGGTCAATGAAATGGGTGCGAGGGTGACAGGAGGCAGTAAAAGCTCCTGGCGTGCGCCTTTAAAACAATAGCTGTGAACCACGAACTCCATGACCCATTCCTTGCAAGCCGGGTTAGTCGAGCGGATGGGACCTTAGCATAATCGTTCATTAGGCATGAGCCAGTCGCTCGGCGAGCGCCTGGTAAAGGCACAACATTATTCACCGTCGTGGTCGACAACGGCGGCGCAGCGGAAAAAGCCTGCAAAGGACGTCGACTGGTCCAGCATATGAGTACACATAATGTATATTATGTTAAACGAGATGTTTACGTATCCCACAAACCCTCATTGATGGCTTAAGGCTATCCAACGATAATCACCCCTTCTCAAAAAGCACATAAGGATTTGCTGTGAAGAAGCTCTACCTGGTTCTACCGTTCTGCGCGCTGCTGCTTCAAGGCTGTGGTGTGACCATGACCCGCTATGAACCCAACTTTCAAAACGTTCAGCAGCTCAAGAAAAATGAGCCCATGCAACTCCTGCGCGAAACACAGGTGAATGCTGATTCTGGTCAAGGGTCTTTGATGGTTCGCCTGAACCCGATTTCTTCGCCCGTGGGCAGCGTTCCACTGCACATCCAGGCAGCGATCAACGATGAGCTCCGTCAGGCTGGTTTGCTGGACCCTCGTGCTGACCGACAACTGCAGATTCAATTGGTCAAGAGCCAGCTCACCGCTGGCATGAGCAACGGCCATGGCGAGCTGGCTGCGCGCTTCACATTGCGTAAAGGTGACCAGGTTTTATACGAAACCACCAAAGACGTGCAGCGTGATTGGGACAGCAGTTTCTTCGGCCCGATCGCCATTCCGGCTGCGGCGAACAACTACAACCCTATGGTGCAAGACTTGCTCAAGAGCTTGTACAGCGATCCACAGTTCACTCAAGCGTTGAAGTGATCAAAAAAAGAGCCGCGGTTGCGGCTCTTTTTCTGTCGGCTGTCAGCCCCGTGGAATGTGGGTATCGACAGCGGAGTATTTCATGCGGTTGTTGTCGACCCAGTTTTTCAACAGCGCATTGACCTGCCGGTTGAAGGTATCGGTGATGGCAGCTTTGGGCGTATTACCTGCCAGGGGTAGGAACCAGATACCCAGCCACGTGTTGACCGCATCGTGGTTGCTGGTCTTGCCCACCGGCTGACCCTGCTCATCCAGGGTTTCCAGGCTCACCGTGTACTGGTCGGTTGCCAGCGCAGGAATGATCGTGAACGTGAAGCCGCTGATGAATGCCAGGACCATTTGCCCACCACCTGGTGCGTGGTTGTAGACCTTCAATCGAAGACTGTAGTCGCCCGGTTGCTTCTGGAATTCGTCGAAGACTACGCGCCCGAAAAGCCCTGATTCGTCGAAGGTCCGCTTCAGATCAGGCTTGAGCATGTCCCGAGCCTGCGGCACCTCGGTGGCTTTGGCATTGCCAGGTTCGCCCTGATAGAAATCGAAGTCGACATAGACGTTCGGTTTGTTCGAGTAGCTGGCCATCGAAGGCAGATTCACCGGGGCTACTTCATCTTTGGTGAAACTGGCACATCCACTGAGGCTCAAGGCCAAGACGAGGCCCATGGCTTTTGCAAATTGCATATCGACTTCCTTGCGTAATTTTTACTAATGCCGCTCACAGAGAGGGGGGCGAATTCTAGCGGGATCCGTTTATAAGCAAAAGGCCATCATGCCGCGCTCCCCCACCCGTTTTTTTCCAATGCGTGAAATTAACGAGTATGAAGCTCAACAACAGCGCTCCCTTGATCACAAGATTGAGCAAGGCACACCTCAACATTGAGGAACTGCTGGATAACAGCGGCGTTCGTTCGAATATGATTGCTCAGGCGTACCGTCGTTAGTTTGCCAGCGCCGGCGATGGCCATCGGCAACATCAATTGATCCGCCAGGTGGTTTCCCACCGCCGTGTTCGAATGGGCCCATTCTGTGAATTCGTCTATCGCCACGTCAGCGAGCTGCTCCGCGCGAACGCGTTCTTGGCCAATGCTGGCGAACACTTCGGTAACGCCAGCTTTCATGGCCGTGATCGACACGACATTTCCGGGCCCTGCCTGGTCACCCAGGTCGTTGACAAAGAGATCGTGCCGTCCGATCTTCAGCCTCGCTGAAAGCCGATCGACTTCTCGGTTCCCAATCGATACCGGAATGGCCGAAACCAGCGCTCCGGCCGACACGATGGTGACGGGGTCCATTCCACCGTCCAGCTCCAGCGGCTTGAGAATTGAAGGTTCAACAGTGGCTTCGACCAGCCCCCCTCCGCCGGGGACAAAGCCATGATTGAGCAGCGTCAGTTCCACCTGCGCGCCCATACGCCGTACCAGCGGTAACCAAGCGTGTTGTATGAATTCGAAGGGCGGCGCCGCGGGGTTATGCGTCCCTCCAGTGATCCGGACGGTGCTCGGCCCATCAGCACGCAAAAGTGCAGGCAACAGCGTCTGCAATACCAACATCGTGCTGCCCGCCGTTCCGATTGCGAATGAATATTCTCCGGCTTTTACACGTCCGGGATGGAACTCAATGGCTGTCGAGTTAAGTTCCGCCCCAAGGGTTTCAGCGCCACAAATCTCAGTCGCCGCGCGTACGGCGGTCAGGTGCTGGCGCAACAATCCGGGACGGGAACGCTTGCCGCGTATCCCCGTCATCCGGAACGCCCGCCCGGTGATTATCGAGAGACTGAGGGCCGTACGAAGCACCTGCCCTCCTCCCTGGGTGCCGTCGATCAGAATCAGGTCCTGGTCCATCACGTCACCCCTTCACGCATACGACTTGGCGCAAGGTATGAACCACTTCGACCAGGTCGTGTTGGGCAGCCATCACCGCATCGATATCCTTGTAAGCCATCGGAATCTCATCGATAACAGCCGCATCCTTACGACACTCCACATGAGCGGTCGCCCGCACCTGGTCCTCGACCGTAAACACCGCCTTCGCCTTGGTGCGGCTCATCACCCGGCCCGCACCATGGGAACAACTGCAGAATGCCTCCTCGTTCCCCAGGCCACGCACGATGAAGCTCTTTGCGCCCATCGATCCCGGAATGATCCCCATCTGCCCCTTCTGTGCGGAGACGGCGCCTTTGCGGGTGAGAAGAATGTCCTCCCCAAAATAAGTGCCCCGCTCCACGTAGTTATGGTGGCAGTCGACAGCGATCAGCCGTGCGTCGAAGGGCTTGGTGATAATCGATCGGACGGCGTCCAACACCGCCACCATCATCACCGCGCGGTTCTGTTTGGCGAAGTCCTGGGCCCACTCAACAGCCTCGACGTAATCATCGAAGCTGGACGTTCCTTCCCGCAGGTAGGCGAGATCCCGGTCGGGCAAGTTCACCATGTGCTTGCGCATCTCTTCACGGGCCTTTTCGATGAAATAGGTGCCGATCATGTTCCCTACGCCACGGGAGCCGGTGTGCAGCATGACCCACACGTGGTCGGTCTCGTCCAGGCACACTTCTACGAAGTGGTTGCCTGTGCCTAGCGTTCCGAGGTGTTTGCGGTTGTTGGATTTTTCCAGGCTGGGGTGTTTGTCGGTGATGAGGTTGAAACGCCCCTCAAGGGCCGACCATGCCTGATCGACAAGCGCCGGGGCGGTCTCCCAAGCGCCTTTATCCCGGCCGCTACGCCCCGAGGTGCGTCCGTGCGGCACCGCCTTCTCGATTGCGCTACGCAGGCCAAACAGACTGTCGGGAAGATCGCCGGCGCGCAGCGAGGTGCGCACAGCCGACATCCCGCAACCGAGGTCGACCCCGACGGCAGCGGGAATCACCGCGCCTTTGGTAGGAATCACGCTTCCGATGGTCGAGCCTTTTCCCAGATGAACGTCGGGCATGACAGCCATGTGCTTGAACACGAACGGCATCTGCGCTGTGTTCATCAATTGTTGCTTGGCTTCCGGCTCAACCGGGACGCCTCGGGTCCACATTTTGATGGGCTTGCCGTTTTCGACCTCAAGCAGCTCGAAGGTTTGAGTGGTCATTATTTTCGCTCCTGTGATGTTCTGTTTGGAGCTCTATAGCGAGCGGCATGCCAAAGTCACTAACGGTGAACTATATTTTCTGTATTTCATTGATATATAACGATTAATTAAGAAATGACGACCTACAGCCCAGTGAAGTCTATTCAATACAAAGACATAAAAACTATACTGCATTATCGAATGCTATCTTTTGAGATATCCCGCAATGCAAATCAAGAAGACAGTCGCCATTGGAATCCTGGGCTCGAAGCTCGACCGCGTTGGCAAGGGTGAGCAGCGCTGGAACAAATGGCGCCCGACTGTCTCACTTTGCCAGCAGCCCGACCTGGTGATTGATCGCCTTGAGCTGATTCACGGGGAGGCGCGTTTTGACACGGATCTGGCGTTGAAGGTAGCGGCTGATATCGCTCAGGTGTCGCCAGAGACCGAAGTCCGCCTGCACACCATGGCGATGCGAAACGCCTGGGACTTCGAGGAAGTGTATGCCGCACTCCATGACTTCGCGGCTGACTACCCCTTTGACACAGAGCGTGAGGATTATCTTGTTCACATCACCACGGGCACCCATGTTCAGCAGATCGTCTGGTTCCTGCTGGCCGAGTCCCGGCACGTCCCGGCCAAACTGATACAGACACAGCCGAGCAGCCTGCGGAATGATGACTCGGTGCCGGCTGGCAAACACGTTGTCACCGACCTGGATCTTCAGCGCTACGACCAGATCGCGAAGCGATTCCACGCTGAGCGGCTGGAAGGTACGCAACTGCTCAAGTCCGGCATTGCTACCCGCAACACGGCCTTCAACCGTACGATAGAGCAGATCGAACGGGTCGCCGTTCGATCCAAGGCGCCGATTTTGATCAGCGGCCCCACAGGCGCCGGCAAGTCCTTTCTGGCACGACAGGTCTATGAGCTTAAACGGGGCCGACACCAGATCGGTGGCCCGTTCGTCGCAGTGAACTGCGCCACGTTGCGCGGTGATACCGCGATGTCGACGCTTTTTGGCCATGCCAAAGGCGCGTTCACTGGCGCTCAACAGGCGCGCGAGGGCTTGCTGCGCTCGGCTCACAAAGGGGTTTTGTTCCTTGATGAGATTGGAGAGCTGCCGCTCGATGAGCAAGCGATGCTCCTGAAGGCGATTGAGGAAAAGCGGTTCCTGCCGATGGGTTCTGACAGGGAGGTCGAGTCCGATTTCACCCTGATAGCAGGTACCAATCGAGACCTGCAAACACGAGTGACCGAAGGCCAGTTTCGCGAGGACTTGTTAGCCAGGATCAACATTTGGACATTTGTACTGCCCGGGTTGGCCAACCGAAGGGAAGACATCGAGCCGAACATCGATTTTGAACTGCAGCGCTATGCCCGGGATCACGGCTACACGGTTCGTTTCAATGTCGAAGCTCGGCGCCGATATGTGTCCTTTGCTACCGGCGGGGACGCCCGTTGGCCAGGAAACTTCCGACAACTCTCTGCGTCGATCACCCGGATGGCTACCTTGGCCGACAGCGGCCGGATCGACATGGCGCTGGTGGAGGATGAATTGGAACGACTGCGCCTGGACTGGCGGATGCCGACCACCTCCGACCCGCTGTCGGAGCACCTGGCGAAAGCAGGTCTTGAAATTGATCTGTTCGATCGCCTTCAGCTGGAGTCGGTCTTGAAGGTGTGCAGCACAGCGGCAAGTCAGGCGGAGGCCGGTCGCAAGCTCTTTTCACAGAGCCGATCAGCCAAGGCATCGCCTAATGATTCCGATCGTATCCGTAAGTTTCTGGGTCGATTCAACATCCCATGGAGCCAAGTCAGCGAGCTTGTATAGAAGGCACGCGGTACGGAATCACTCACCGGTTAAATAGTCGGCACCCGGCGCAAGGAAGCTCGCTGTACAGGCCTCTGCTGCCAAGCCAATTGCGCCTGGACAACGGCGACCGCGTCCAGCACTTTGTGCGCCCAACCCTCATCCTCCGGATGCACCACGACCACGCGAAAGCCATGGTCATCCCCTTCAATCTGCACCCCTTCGGAATCATCGACGTGCAAGTCGATATCGAACGCTGGCGGATATTTCGAAGGCGAGTTGGACAGTCCATGCACCGTCAGCGCACGATTGTGCAGCACGCTGTTGACCACGCCATCGACGCGAATGCCATACAGCAGCAGCCAACGACGGATATAGGACGGTGTGCGACCGGACGAGGTATAGACCCAGATGCTGCAATCCTGGCGGCGCAGCTCTCGGATCAACGAACGTGTGCCCCTGCGCAACGGTTCACCCAACCAACGATGGACACTGGCCGGCAGTCTGCTGTGTTCAACTTCGCAGTGGTGGAGCTGGCAGGCGAGCGTGTCATCGATATCAAACGAAATGCGGATGCGTTGGCGCCTGGACATTTGCAGCGGGACAGCGTTGCGGATGGCCTGCCCTACCCGGCTACCGACGGTTTTGCATTTGGCGAGCGCGGTATACCTGCCCATCAATGGCCACCTAGAGAGAAGGACGACGGCTTGCCCTTGAGAAAGAACTTCATCGGGTCAGGCGCCTGTTCTTCCAGGAAAGCTGCGTATTTTTTCTTGATCTTGGGCAATTCGTACAACGCCTTGACTCCATGTTTGGCAGAGTTGCGTATGACTGATGAGGGGTTGAAGTAGCCCTCGGCGTTTTCCAGCGTCAACACGAAAGGCGGCAAGCCCGCGCGCATGAGCAGGTAGCTGACGATGAGCGACCCGCTGCGGTTGTTGCCTTCAATGAACAACTGCGGCTTGCTGAGAATGCGCACATAGACGCCAGCCGCACGCTTCCAGACGGATTCGCTGCGATACGCACAATACCAGTTGTACAAGTCCTTGATGCCTCCCTCAACGTTGTTGAAGAAATGCGCCTCGGTCGCGGCCAGGTGCTGGGCGTACTCCAAGCGGCGCGCCGGGTCTCGGCCACACAGCACCGTGGCGTTGATCTCAAGCATCAGGTTCAGTTGCTGGAGGTCGAACAGATCAACGCCGCGGGCAACATAGTCGTCAACCAGCGCATAACCTTCAAGCACATTGTGCAGCACCTCGTCGGTCAAGGGATCGCGCGGCTCCGTGAAGTGTCGGCTCAGCGCGGCGAAGCGCTCTTGCACTTCCCGCAGTGCACGTTCAATCGCAGGCAAATCAAGGCGGTGCGTAGCAGGCATTGGTGCTCCTTGGAAACGCTTGGTAAATGTCTACCGGATGCCCGCCAAATCCATTTGGCTTCTGCAGGTATGCGGCCTTGACCGGAAGTGGGCTCAGCTGAACTTGCCGCTGATGTAGTCGCCGGTCATCTGTTCACGAGGGTTGTCGAAAATCTGCGTCGTCGGGCCCATTTCGACCAGGTAGCCGGTGCGCGTGCCCTGGGAAATATCCACCGAGAAGAACGCCGTGGTATCAGCGACGCGGATGGCTTGCTGCATGTTGTGGGTGACCAGCGCGATGGTGTAGTCCTTCTTCAACTCGACCATCAACTCTTCGACCCGCCGGGTAGCGATCGGGTCGAGCGCCGAGCACGGCTCATCCAGCAGCAGGACTTCAGGCTCGGTGGCGATGGCGCGGGCAATGCACAGTCGTTGTTGCTGGCCGCCGGACAGCGACAGGCCACTGACCTTGAGCTTGTCCTTGACCTCATCCCACAGCGCGGCGCCTTGCAGGGCATGTTTGACCCGATCGCCGATATCGCCCTTGTAGCGATTGAGGCGCAGGCCAAACGCGACGTTGTCGAAGATGCTCATCGAGAACGGGTTGGGCTGTTGAAACACCATGCCGATGTAGCGGCGCACGACCACCGGATCGACGCCCTTGCCATAGACGTCTTGGCCAAGGAAGTGCACGTGGCCCTCGAAACGGAAACCTTTCACCAGATCGTTCATTCGGTTGAGGCTGCGCAGCACGGTGCTCTTGCCACAGCCGGAAGGCCCAATGAAGCCGGTGATCTTGTTTTTTTCGATCGGCACATGGCTGTCACGTACCGCCATGAAGTTGCCGTAGAAAATCTTGTCCAGTTTGCAGTCCATGACGACAGGGGCCTGGGTGACAAACGGAGCGGCTATTTGCGCAGTGGATACGTTCACGATCAGATGCTCCCGTTCTTAATACTTGGGCTTGCCGAAAATACGGCTGATGATGTTCACGACCAACACGATCATCACCAGCACCAGGGAGGCCGCCCATGCGAGCTCAAGCTGGTTGTCGAACGGCATGCCGGAGAAGTTGTAGATCAGTACTGCCAGCGATGCCGTCGGGTTCATCACCTCGAGGCTGCCTTGGTGGTAGATCCAGTAGTTGCTGAACAGCGCGGTAAACAACAACGGCGCGGTCTCGCCCGCGGCACGGGCCACGGCCAGCATGACGCCGGTCAGGATCGCTGGCATGCCGGTGGGCAAGATGATTTTCCAGATGACCTGCGAGCGGGTGCAACCCATGCCGTAGGCGGCATCCTTCATGATCTTGGGCACCATCCGCATCGACTCTTCCGCCGTCAGCACGACGATAGGCAGCATCAGTACCGCCAGCGCGACGCCGCCCGCCGGTGCCGAATAGGTTCCGGTGGTCATCACCACCAAGGCGTAGGCAAACACCCCGGCCAGGATCGACGGCAGCCCCGTGAGCATCTTGGCCGCAAAGCGCGCGGCATTCGCCAGCTTGCTGTCCGGCCCCAGTTCAGCCAGGAAAATCGCCGCCATGATGCCGACCGGCACCGCGATTGCCGCCGCGATGCCCACCATCACAAACGTACCGGCCAGCGCGTTGCCGAAGCCCCCACCCATCTCGAAACCGGTCGGCGGCAGTTCGGTAAAGACTTCCAGGTTCAGGCGCGCGCCGCCGCGGGTGATCAGCATGTAGAGCACGGAAATCAACGGCACGCTGGCCAGCAGCGCCCCGCTCCAGACCAGTGTGGTCAAGATCAGGCTGCGCAGGGCACGGCCCTCGAACTTGCGCTGCAGGCTGGGCATCGCGCCTGCTGGAGCCGTCAAGTCTGTTGCAGCAGTGAGATCGGTCATCACTTATTACCCCGTTGGGCATACATCATGATCAAGGAGCCGAAGACGTTCACGACCAACGTGATGAACATCAGCACCAGCGCGGCATACATCAGGACTTCAATCTCGTTCGGTCCGGCTTCGGGGAAGTTCAAGGCCAGCAAGGCCGCCAAGGTGTTGGCCGGGGCGAACAGCGAAAGGGAGATGTTGTTCGCGTTGCCGACCAGCATGGCCAGTGCCATGGTTTCACCCAGCGCACGCCCCAGGCCCAGCACCAGGGAGCCGAAAATACCGGTGGCGGCGGACGGCACCATGACCTTGAGAATCGCTTCCCAATGGGTGGTCCCCATGCCGTAGGCAGCCTGCTTGGTTTTCATCGGTACGGCCGTGAGCGCATCCTGCGAAACGGCGGCAATGGTCGGCAGGATCATGATGGCAAGCACCAACGCTGCGGGAAGCAGCCCCGGCCCGCTCAAGGACGTGCCGAAGAACGGTATCCAGCCCAGCTCGCTGTTCAACCAGGTGGTCAGCGGCCGAATTGCCGGGATCACCACGTAGATCCCCCACAGGCCGTAGACGACGCTGGGGATGGCCGCGAGCAATTCGACGATGGTGCGAAAAATGGCGGCGAGCTTGGGGGGGAGGAAATCCTGGGTCAGGAAAATCGCCATGCTGACGCCGAAGAACCCGGCGATCAGCAACGCGATAAAGGCGCTGTAGAGTGTGCCCCAGATAGCCGGCAGGATGCCGTATTTACCCTGGTTGACGTCCCAGACAGTGCCGAGCAGCACATCAAACCCGTGCTTTTCCATGCCGGGAAGCGCCTTGCGTCCGACCTCGAACACGAGGGCAAACACCAGCGCCAGAACCAGGACCACCCCTATGCGAGCAATCGCACGAAAGGTGCGATCCACCAGGAAGTCCTTCGCGGACGGTGGCTGGCAGGCAGAATCTGGATTAACCGGTACGACAAAGGGAGTGTTCATTGGCTAATTCCGGAACAGGGGGAAAGCTCTCCCAGCATGGCTGCCACACCGGGAGAGGCCTCAGGCGTTACTGAATGTTGGCGGAAGCTTTGCGAACCTGATCGACAACCGACGCCGGCAACGGGATGTACCCCATCGAGTCGGCAATTTTCTGGCCTTCGGTCAGGCTGTATTCGACCATTTCACGCATGGCCTTGGCCTTGGCCGGATTGCCGTTGTCCTTGCGGAAAATCATCCAGGTGTAGGACGTGATCGGGTACGACTTGGCGCCGTCTGGATCAGGCAACCAGGACACCAGGCTTTCTGGCATCTTCACCGCCGCCAGGGCCTCGGCACCACTCTCGGCGTTTGGCACGACGTATTGGCCGGCCTTGTTCTGCAACTGGGCGAAGTCAACCTTGGCGAGCTTGGCGAAGCCGTATTCGATGTAGCCAATCGCGCCCGGGGTCTGACGCACGGTAGCGGTCACACCATCATTCTTCGGCGACTTGATGAATTTGTCACTGGCCGGCCAGTTGACGGTGTTGCCCTCCCCCAGCGCCTGTTTGAAGTCTGGGTTGATGGTCGCCAGGTGTTTGGTGAATACCGCAGTCGTACCGCTGGAATCGGCACGCACGACAACCGTGATCGGCGTATCGGACAGCTTCAGGTCCGGGTTGGCCGCCACGATTTGCGGATCGTTCCAGCGAGTGATCTTGCCGAGGAAGATGTTGGAGTACACGTCCCGTGGCAACTTCAGGCCCTTGGGATTGCCCGGCAGGTTATAGGCCAGCACGATTTCCCCAGCGGTCATCGGCAGCAACTGCACGCCTTCGGCGACCTTGGCGATGTCTTCGTCTTTCATCGCCGAATCGCTGGCGGCGAAATCAACGGTCTTGTTCAGAAAGTCCTGTACACCCGCACCGCTGCCCTTGGACTGGTAATCCACGGTGACGCCGTCGGATTTCTTGCTGAAATCCTTGAACCAGGTGAGGTAGATCGGCGCTGGGAAGCTCGCGCCGGAACCCGTCAGACGGACGTTCTCTGCAGCGAAGGTCGCCGAAGTGGCACAAAGAGAAAGCGTAACGGCGAGCGCAGCAGACTTCATCAAACTTTTCATTGAAAGAAATTCCTTGTGATGACGGGCCGGAGAACTCTGCAACAGTTGTGTTACGTTTTTATGAAAATCGAATGGCAAAAGGGAGCAAATGCTCCCTTTTGTGCAGCCGCACCGATGGGCGCAGCTGGAACTGTTTGGCAAGACACTGAAACGGTGTGCTGCTGATCAGTCGAGTTTGTCTCGCGAGTCCAAGGCCTCACCAATCGCGTAGAAACGCCCACCCGCAATGTAGTGCAGGCTACGCCAGGCCGGTTCGGCGCTCTCGAAATGCCAATGACCGTCGCGAAATACCCGAGTGTCGGCCCAGGCGCCGATAACCTCGCCAATGAACAGGTCGTATCGCTCCTGGTTGTGTGGTTCGGCGATCAAGCGGCAGGCCAGCCAGGCCGAGCAGCCGCTCACGAACGGCACGTCTTGGCCATCGATGGCGAACAACTCAACGCCGCTACGCGTCAGCTTGTCCGCCTCGTCAGACAGGCTGCGGTGGCCCACTTGGTACGTGAGGTCGAGCTGGGCGAGCGTGGGCACCTGGATAACGAAGTGGCCGCTGTGCTCTACCAGCTCTCGCGTCTTGGCGACCTTGTCCAGCACCACGGTCAACTTTGGCGGTGAGTAGTCCAGAGCGCAGGCCCAGGACGCGGCCATGACATTGTCCACGCCGTCGTGACGGGCGGAGACGAGGACGGTGGGGCCGTGATTGATCAGGCGAAAGGCCTTCTCCAGCGGTACCGGGGCGATGTGTTTGTTCATCGGCAACCTCCAGCGTTCAACGATCCAGATACGCTTGCAGGCTGTCATGCCCACTGACAATCAGACCACGGATAATGTCCAGCTGCAGCCCTTGGGGATCCGGCTCTTGGTTGTCGAAACACGCCGACCACTGGATCAAGGTCTTGTCCTGGCCACTGACGGGGATCAGCTTTACCGTCATCACGTAGTCGTCCACCGGCAATGGCGCCTCCTCGAAACGGTAGGAAAAGCTCAACTGACTGTCGTCCATCGCCAGCAGGCGCTCGCGCAAGATGGCGCCATCCTGCAAGGTCAGGGTGCGGATGCAGCCGACCAGGCCGTCGGGCTGGCCGTCCTCGATCAGGCTCCGGGTAACGACCGGATGCCATTGGCTGATGTTTGCGAATTGCTTGATGACGCTCCACACCTGGGTGGCGTCGCTGTTGACCAGCGCGTTGTGGTGAACCGAAGGCATAGCAGGACTCCTGACAGGCCGCTGCCTGCCTGATTTCAATGAGAATAAGGGTGGGGAACGTCTGGGGTCACGCGCTCGGCGGGCATGACCCCAGACCAGTGGTTCGTGACGGCGCTCAGCCTTCGAACTGGTGATAAACCTTGGCGATGACCTTCCACGTGCCATCAATCCGGATCAACGTCAGATAGTCGTTGTAGTCGGCGCCGATGGCGTCTTTTTCCATGTCCACACGTACTACCGCGGTGGTTGGCGTAATCGCCAACACATCCAGGCGGGTCTTGATCTCCGGGGCTTTACCGTTCTTCTCGATGAAGCCAAACAGATTGGCAATCGGGCCACCCAATAGCGCCCCGTTGGTGAAGCCGTACATGACCGCATCCTTGTGGAATGCCTGCGCCACATCTTCAACGCTACCGATGCGCAGGCCATCGACATATTTCTGCGCTACCGCGATCACAGCATCGTATTCGGCCGTAGGAACGGCCTTGATGTTCTTGCTCATGATTTTCTCTCCAGTCAAATGCGACGCAGGACGCGCCAGTGGGACGCCGGCATCGCTTGACGCCGGGCTCATTGAAAAACCGCCAATTACGGAGCGATATGGGTGTGGTAAATCTTGCTGACCACCGTCCACTTGCCTTCAACCTTCAGCAAGTTGAAGAAATCGGTGAAACAGAAGCCCGAGATATCGTTGGTATCGATGCGGGCACTGGCGGCGGTACCAACGATGTCAACGTTGACGATGACACCTTGGGCTTCCGGGGAAGGACGGAACGGTGGGTTGTCGATGGTATCGAACAGACCTTGGATCGCACCGCCGACCAACTTGGCTTCGCCATCGACACCGAAAATGGTTGCCTGCTCGCTGAAGGCCGGTTTCATGACGCTGCTCTTGGCCTGCTTGCCGCCTTCGTTGTACTGGTTCAGCACGTCGACGATGGCTTGGTATTCCTGCACGTAATTGGGTTTGTTCATGGTGTTTTTCCTGGTTTTAAATGTGTGAAAAGTGCTCGGGCGTCCACGGGGGAATCCCGTCGGGTTT
This sequence comes from Pseudomonas sp. Z1-12, assembly GCF_051132015.1. Lineage (NCBI taxonomy): Bacteria > Pseudomonadati > Pseudomonadota > Gammaproteobacteria > Pseudomonadales > Pseudomonadaceae > Pseudomonas > Pseudomonas sp. Z1-12. Next base: position 3,250,551 of record NZ_CP071647.1, on the reverse strand, counting down.
CCAGCACGATGCGCCCTTACCAATCCTGCCGGGTCGGGGACACAATCAGGTCGTTTACAGTGACGTTGGCAGGTTGATTGAGGGCGTAGACCACCGCCCTGCCGATGTCGTCCGGGGAAATGGCGATCTTGTTAAGCGCCCTTGCGGCGTTGCGGCCCTCGGGGTCTTCAACCTTGTCCGCCCAACCGGTGTTGATCACGCCGGGGCTGATCGTGCCGGCACGAATACCGTGCTTGACCCCCAGCTCCTTGCGCATCGACTCGGTCATCGCTTGCACGAAAAACTTGCTGGCGCTGTACACGCCAGCGGCCTCGCCTACCTGATGGCCAGCCACAGAGGCCATGTTGAGAATGTGGCCAGACTTCTGCTCGAGCATCTGTGGCAGTACCGCGGCGATCATGTTGAGATAGCCCTTGATGTTGACGTCGATCATCTTGTTCCAGTCGTTGACAGCCATATCGGTCCAGTTGGAGAACAGCATCAGGCCGGCGTTGTTGACCAGGATGTCGAGGGCGCCGTAGGTATCCATGGCGAATCGAGCCAGGGCGCGGGACTCGTCCAGGTCGGTCACGTCAGTGACCTTGCCAACTGCGTCCACACCGCTGGCACGCAAATCCGCAACGAAAGCGTTCAGCCCTGGCCCATCGATGGCGGCTGCGACGATACGTACTCCACAAGCAGCCAAGGCACGCGCGGAAGCTGCGCCGAGACCGGAAGAGGCACCGGTGATGACGACGACTTTCTGATCCAGATAATTCATGTTTTGATCCTTCTACCTGCGCCCGGGAATTGGGCACATGGGGGTAACGAGAGCCGTGGCGATCCCCATGGACAGCACTGGGGTTACTCCGCCAGCAGCCTCAGTAGTTGCCATTGGGCCAGTCGATGTAGCCCTTGGCGCCGCCACCGTAGTAACTCTCACGCGGAGCAATCGTCAGCTCGGCACCCAGGCGCAGGCGCTGGACAAGATCAGGGTTGGAGATGAACAGGCGGCCGAAGGCCACGGCGTCGATCTTGCCCTGAGCGCGGCGTTCGATGGCCATGTCCAGGTCGTAGTTGTTGTTACCGATATAAGGCCCGGTGAACAGGCCGCTCAAGGCATCCATATCGACGCCTTCGGGCACTTCTCGGCTGGTCGCCGTGGCGCCCTCGACAAAGTGCAGGTAGGCAAGGTCGAGCTTGTTCAGCTCGGGCACAAGGTAACCGAACAGGCCCATGACGTTGCTGTCCGGCGGCGTGTTACCTGCGTCGGGCGTCACTGGCGAAAGACGGATACCGACTCGGTCGCTGCCCCAGATATCGATCACCGCGCGAGTGACTTCAAGGGTCAGGCGCGCCCGGTTTTCGATCGAGCCACCGTAACGGTCGGTACGCTGGTTGGTGGAGTCACGTAAGAACTGGTCGAGCAGATAGCTGTTGGCCGAGTGCACTTCTACCCCGTCGAAACCGGCGCGCTTGGCATTCCGTGCGGCCACGCGATATTGCTCAATGATTCCGGGAATTTCGTCGGCTTCCAGAGCTCGCGGCATGGACACCGGAACGAAACCTCCGGCCGTGTAGGTACTGCCTTCGGCCTTGATTGCAGACGGTGCCACCGGTGCCTGGCCGTCAGGCTGTAGTTCGACGCTGGAGAAGCGGCCGACGTGCCACAACTGCAGCACAATCTTGCCCCCTTCAGCGTGCACGGCCTCGGTGACTTTCCTCCAGCCAGCGGTTTGCTCATCGCTCCAGATTCCCGGGGTGGCGGCATAACCCCGGCCCTGGGCGGAAATATTGGTCGCCTCGGCAATGATCAGGCCGGCCGACGCGCGCTGGGCATAGTAGGTGGCGTGCAGTTCGTCAGGGACACCGTCTTCGGCGTAACGGCTACGAGTAACCGGCGCCATTACGAAACGGTTGGCGAGTTCGATGGCCCCCATGCGAGTGGGCTCGAACAGATCAGTGCGGGGATTGTGATCAATCATATGTGCCTCACTTTAGTAGACCAGTCGTCTAGTTCCCAGGCAAAAAAAAGCGAGCTCAACCGAGCAAGCTTTTTGTCAGGGTCATTGCCGATTCAAAGGGTTGAGTGGAACGGTTCACTTTCGCCATCAGCGAGGCGCCCAACCACAATTGGTAAAGCGACTCAGCCAGCGCAACACTGTCACGGGTAACGATGCTGCCGTCCTTGATACCGCGCTCGATGCTGTCCGTGATCAGCTTCACGATCCGGGTCGTGCCTTTCTCCAGCACCTGCCGCATAACCTCGGAGAGGTCGCAGACTTCAGCGCCAAGCTTCACGACCAGGCATTTGTTATCGACCGAGTCGTCATGCTGGGTTTCGCTCCAATACTGGAAGTACGTCAGAAGACTCTCTGCCCCGCTGGCCGGTTGCTTGAGAATCGGGCCGATACGCGACAGATATTCGTCAAAGTACTCATCAAGGAGTGCCTGGCCGAATTCTTCCTTGGATTTGAAATAGTAATAGAACGACCCCTTGGGCACACCCGCCGTGCTCAACACTTCATTGAGACCTACGGCGGTATAGCCTTTATGGGTCATGAGCGCCCTGGCTACATCAAGGATGTGCTCGCGCATTTCATTAGCGGGTTTCTTCATAGTGAGTGCAGCCTACCGGAAATTAGACCAGTCGTCTACAAGCTTCTAAGAAGGATAGGCGATGACGAAGTCTGCCCTGCAACCACAAAAAAAATGAATATGTTTCCCGCCAAAACAACATTATTATTTTCGAATGATCAAAGAACTGAAAACACTTATCGCGGTGGCCAGAGAAGGCACGTTTGCTGCGGCGGGCAGCAAAATCGGGCTTACCCAAGCCGCCGTCAGTGCACAGATGCAACGTCTTGAGGCGGAGCTTGGCGTGGCGTTATTCGACCGCAAGGGACGCTCCGCCCAGCTCAACCGCATGGGACATCAAGTGCTATTGCAGGGCCAGGAGCTGGTGCGCCAGTTCCAAAACCTGGGTACGACATCGGTGGGCCTATCGGCCAGTATCTTGGTCACCATTGGCGCGATTGCCTCCGTTCAACGCTCCTTTTTGCCGGAAGCACTCGCTGAGTTTCACCAACGCTCCCCACAATGCAGGACCCGCGTCGTTCCCGGCCTTTCGATGGAACTGGTGAACCAGGTCGATTCAGGTGAAATCGATATGGCCGCAATCATCCGCCCACCCTTCTCCCTGCAGAGTGACCTGCGCTGGACCACCTTGGCCCGTGAACCGTACCGCCTGATCGTTCCTGCCGATATGCCAGGAGACGACTGGGCGGAGCTGTTATCAAGCCAGCCCTTCATTCGGTATGACCGCTCATCTTTTGGCGGGCGTCAGGTTGATCGGTTCTTGCGAGAAACTCATATACCGCTGCATGAAGTCTGCGAGCTCGATGAGCTGGATGCGATTATCAAGCTGGTGGCAAACGGAGTCGGCGTGGCGTTGGTGCCGGAAATGGCAGCCCACCAGCAATGGTCTGCCGGGGTTCGCCCCATCGACCTGAAACAACGCACATTTCATCGCGACATTGGCCTGGTCCATCGTGCGCGCCGTAGCCTCAGCGAGCCGGTAAAGTTATTAGTCCAGTTGATTACCGACCAGGTTCTGAAAAGCCCGTAGGGCAAGGAGCGATGTCTGCCCGACGATGAACCTTATCAGCAATAAAATAAGGGCTCTCGACGCTGTTACGTGGAGAGCCCTTTTGTGTCGCTGCCCCGGCGTTCTAAGCGCCCACGGCATTTTTCCGTACAAGCGGTGCCTTTTCCCACTTGGCGATCACCAAGGGCGCAATCGCGTTACCCAAGACGTTCAAGGTGGTGGTTCCACTGTCGATAATCCTGAAAACCCCGGCGATCAACGCGACCCCTTCCAATGGCAGCCCGGCTGACGCCAGGGTCGCAGACAGAATAATGATCGCGAAACCAGGCACACCTGCAGCGCCCTTCGACGTCAATACCATCGTGACTACGAGCAAGATCTGCTGAGTCAATGAAAGATCGATGCCGTACAGCTGGGCAATGAAGATCGTCGCCACACCGAGGAAAATCGAAGCCCCGTCCAAGTTGAAGGCATAGCCCACTGGCACGACGAAACTGACGATACGCGCAGGGACGCCGTACGCTTCAAGCTTGGTCATCAATTGTGGCATGACCGCTGCTGAGGCAGCGCTAGAAAACGCCAGAATCAACTCATCCCGGAAATACTTGATCAACTTGAATACATTCTCACCGATCAAGTAGCAAACGCCCCCCAGTAAAACCAATGCAAAAGTAATCAGCGCGAGATAGACCACGCCAATCAACTTGAGCAAGGGTAACAACGAGGCGAATCCAAAAGTCGCAACGGTTGCTCCGATCATGCCAAACACACCAATCGGTGCATACGCCATGACAAACGACACGACCTTGAACATGGCATCAGAAAAGCCTTGGATGATTGCAATGACGGGTGCGCTCTTCGCTTTGGGCAATGTATTCAGCGCCATTCCGAGCAGGACGGAAAAAAACAGCACCGACAACAACTTCGCTTCCGACATCGCCACGATCACGTTATCCGGCACGATGTTTTGCAGGATGACCAGTGCACCTTTGGACGGTTCAATGGTGACCGCCGAGCTACCGCTGTGGGCGATGCCAGCAATCTGGGTGCCCTGACCAGGCTCGAACAGATTGGCAAAGCACAGCCCCAGCACGATGGCCAGGGTGGTAATCGCAAAAAAGTAAATCAGGGACTTTGCCCCCATAAGACCGAAGGACTTGTTATCGCCGCCCCCGGCAATGCCGAGGATCATGCAGCAAAAAACAATGGGAACAACGACCATTTTCATCATCTTGATGAAAATGTCGCCGAGGGGTTTAAGCACTTCGGTACTGACCCAAACCTGATGTTGCGGGTGGGTATTGAAGTACCAACCAACGAGCACGCCGAGCAACAGACCCGCAACGATCTGCCAAACCAATGGGATACGTTTCATGTCTAGCCTTTTTTTTGGAATGAAAGGACTGCTTAAGGGCAGTAGCTAGATTCATGAGCTTCCAGCTCATTTGAAATTTCCTGGCGCGATGTATTCGCGCCAGGTTTTTTATTATTTTGCGAAGAGCTGACTCATATCTTTGAAGGCTTTGAACTCAAGTGCATTACCACAGGGGTCGAACAAGAACATGGTGGCCTGTTCCCCCACCTGCCCTTTGAATCGGATGTAGGGTTCAATGACGAACTTGGTGTCGAAGGCTCTCAAGCGCTCGGCCAGCGCTTCCCATTGTGCCCATTCCAGAATGATCCCGAAATGAGGCACCGGTACGTCGTGACCGTCCACGGGGTTGCTATGGACGCTTTCTTGAGAAGCGGTTTTAGGGTGCTCATGGATGACCAATTGATGGCCGTAGAAATCGAAGTCTACCCACTGGGTGCTGGAGCGCCCTTCGGAAAGACCAAACACTTCACCGTAGAATGTGCGTGCGGCGGCCAGGTCATACACGGGGATTGCGAGGTGGAAAGGAGAAAGACTCATCGGGACTCCGGGCTGCAATTTTTATTGATTTCCAAACGGACAACGGGCTCGCTGTCTGCCGGGCTTCTTAGGCCATATTCATGCTAAAGCCGCATACGCCTAAAAAAAATCAATATAAATTTTCTACAAGCACAAATTTTTTTGTTGCTTGTGAGCAGTCCAAAAGCTCGGTTTGCCGCCAGGATGTATCAGTGACGCAACAACCTACGCAACGGCACCCCATCCTTTAGCACCGGAGACTTGATGACGATGTAACTGAAGTACTTGGAAATGCCGATGTTCTTGTCCAGCAACCCTTCGATGACTTCCTGATAATGCTGGATGCTGCAGGTCATGAAACGCACGAGGTAGTCGTAGCCGCCGCTGATCAGATGACACTCCAGTACCTCATCGACCAAGCGAATATTGGATTCGAACTTGGCGAAGTCCTCCCGCTTGTGGTCGCTCAGCGTGATTTCAGTGAAGACCGTGACCGAGTCAGTGATCTTGGCCAGGTTGAGATGAGCCCTGTAGCCGGAAATATAACCCGCCGACTCAAGCCGCTTGACGCGCTGCAGGCAGGGGCTGGATGACAGCCCCACGGCATCGGCGAGACTGACGTTGGTCATTCGACCGTCCTTTTGAAGTTCAACAAGGATACTGATATCAATTCGGTCTAGTTTTATTAAACCTTCCATCGTGTACCCCTCGGTTGTCTTCAGGTTGACAGTGGTTTTAGCAAATTCAACGGCGCAAAGATAGCTGATGCTGAGCGACCAGGTCGGCCATGCTGGTGATGTAGAAATCGGCAGAATATTCTTGATTATCAGGCTCATGGCCACGGCGGATCAGGCACAGGCCCGCTGACGTTGGCGCTTGTGCCGGTGGCCTGGACACTTGCATGATGTTTTCTGGCTTGAGCGTGTTCGCCTGCAGCCATGCCCCATCTTCCAATGGATTGTTCGCTCGGGAATGCAAGTCCTCGGGAGGGATTCCCAAACGCTCGCAGAGGGGCTCGCGATCCTCGGCATCGCGGTCGCAATACACCAGCAACCGATAGAATTTGCGCAGGTACAACATCGCGCCGGGCGCGTCCTCGAACAGCGACCAGTTGCCTGCCGAACGGGCAAAGCTCATGCCCTCCTCCCAACTGACCTTGAGCCCCAGTCGCTCTGCCAGTTGACGATGGGCAAAGCACAACAAACCACTGAAGCCGAGTTCGGAGAAACGCGGATAAAGCCCGCGCACCGCCGCGTCGAATTCCGCCAACACGGCGTCCCTGTCCGGCATGCCCGGGTGGTTGTCGAGCAAGGGTTGCAGGGCCGTCCAGACACCGGAGTCCCTATCGACCAGGACTTCGTCGCAATCGATCAGCAGCGCACGATAATCAGTCAGGTGCATGTGTCGCCTCCCATGATGCATTCATCAATCCATCTGCGCTAAATGCCCTCGGTCGGCACCTCGTTACAGGCGCCGACCGAGACCTGAGATTAATCCAACACGCGTAGCAAAGCTGCTTCAAGAATGTTCAGTGCTTCGTCGATCTGGCTTTCTTCGGTGACCAAGGGAGCCAAGAAGCGCAGGACATTGCGGTACACCCCGCATTTGATCACCAACAGCCCGCCTACCCTGGCCTGGTCGATCAGTTGCTGGGTGAGTTCGGCGTCGGGGCTGCGGGCCTCATCGTCCTTGATCAATTCGATGGCGAGCATGAAGCCGGTGCCGCGTACGTCACCGATACGTGGGTGACGTGCCTGCAAGCGCAGCAGGCCCTGACGCAGCCGCTCGCCCAAAGCCTTGCCACGCTCGAGCAGTTGCTCCTGTTCGTAAGCTTCGATCACCGCCAACGCGGCCGCACACGCCAAGGCATTACCGCCGTAGGTGCCGCCGAGGCCGCCGGGCAATGGCGCGTCCATGATGTGTGCTCGCCCCACTACGCCGGAAATGGGCAAACCACCTGCAAGGCTCTTGGCGACAGTGACCAGGTCCGGCTGAATTCCGGCGTGCTGGAAACCGAACCACTTGCCGGTACGGCCGAAGCCGGTCTGGATTTCATCAAGGATGAGCACGATGCCGTGTTGCTCGGTCAGGGCCCGCAGCGCCTGGAGAAATTCTGGCGGCGCGGACAGGAAGCCGCCGTCGCCCTGCACCGGCTCGATGATGATTGCTGCAACGCGATCCGGAGCGACTTGGGTCGCCAGCAATTCGTTGAGGGCCTTCAACGCCATCTCGCTGCTGAAACCGCGGTAGGCATTCGGGTACGGAGTATGGAAGACCTCCGGCGCGAGGGGACCGAAATTCTGCTTGTAGGGCTGGCTCATGCCCGTCAGCGTCGTACCCAGCAAGGTACGCCCATGGAAACCGCCACGGAAGGAAATGATGGCGGGACGATTGGTGTGGGCGCGGGCGATTTTCACCGCGTTCTCCACCGCCTCCGCGCCGGACGTGAACAGCGCCGCCTTGTAGGCCTGCTCGCCACCCACCAGTTCGCACAGGCGCTTGACCAGGTCGAGGTAGGGTTTGTAGGCCACGACTTGGAAGCAAGCATGGCTGACCTTCTGCAGTTGGGCCTGCACCGCCGCGACCACCTTCGGGTGATTGTGGCCAATGTTCAAGACGCCAATGCCGCCGACGAAGTCCAGATAGCGCGCCCCGTCCACGTCCCACAGCTCGGCACCCTGGGCCCGGTCGATGACCAGTGGGTGTGCGGTGACCAAACCCCGTGGCACGAATTGATCGCGTTGACGGAGCAAGCTTGGGGTTTCTTCGACTTTACTGTTCATGGCATCTCCCACAGTGAACCAGGCAACCGGGAAACGGTTGCGATGTGTTCCACAGGTTAAGCGTTCGACGCAATTGTCTAAGCCGAACTTGGCCTCTGGGAAATTCGGATCGACTGTTTTCACCCTGGCAAACAGCAGATTCCTTCAGCCGCCTCCAGCCCCATGGAATCTGCCGGCAAACGCCCCATACAACGCAGTGTCGCCGGATTACGCAGGCTCTTTTGATACATCCTGCTTTACCACTCGGGCATGCTGGATGTTCCCTATCCTTTACGAGAAGTGACCCATGGCCCTGCTTTATAAAGCCGACCCGGTACGCGGCGAACAATGGAAACGTCTGTTCGCCGAGCACGCGCCGGATATCGAATGGCGTGCCTGGCCGGAGATCGGCGATCCGAAGGACATTCGCTACCTCGCCGCTTGGCAGGCGCCGGACGACCTCGAAGCATTGTTGCCGAACCTGGAAGTGCTGTTTGCGTTGTCGGCCGGGGTCGACCAGCTTGACCTTGATCGCCTGCCGATGTCCTTGCCGGTGGTGCGTCTGCTCGACCCCGGCATCACCCGGGGCATGTGCGAATACGCCAGTTTCGCCGTGCTCAGCCTGCACCGGGATATGCTCCGTTATCGCCAGCAACAGCTCGCCCGGTGCTGGCAGGCGCACTTGCTGCAACCGGCGGCCCAGCGTCGGGTCGGTGTCATGGGGCTTGGCATGCAGGCCCAGCAGATCCTGGCCACCTTGAAGACCTTTGGTTTCGCCTTATCCGGCTGGGCTCGCAGCGAACACACTATCGTTGGCGTGGATTGCTTTGCCGGTGACGAACAACTCCCGGCGTTCCTCGGCCAATGCGACATCGTGATCTGTGTCTTGCCATTGACCGAGCAGACCCAAGGGATTCTCAACCGTCGATTGTTCCAACACCTGCCCAAGGGCGCAGCCCTGGTCAACATGGGCCGGGGTGGGCACCTGGTAGAAGAGGACCTGCTCGAGGCGTTGGCCAGCGGCCAGCTCAGTGCCGCGGTGCTCGACGTCTTGCAACAGGAGCCGGCCGCACCGGATCACCCGTTCTGGCAACATCCTCAGATATTGCTGACGCCGCATATCGCGGCGATGACCCAACCCGAAAGTGCCTTTGGCGTGCTGCTGGAAAATATCCGTCGGCATCAACGCGGCGAATCGATGCTCGGCCAGATTGACCGTCAGCGACGTTATTGACCCGCGCAGCCCATGCGCCTGCATAAGCACCGACGAAAAAACCACTGATATTTGCTGCTGGGCCGGCTGCGGATTTGAGCAATAACTGCGGCGCGTGAAGCCGCAACTTATGCAATCTACCGAATCGATGCCGGCCTCTTGTCAGGCCTGGCGGCAGGTGAGATACCCATACTTTCAGCGGAGAAATCCGACCGGTCACGCTCCCTTGTCCATGGAGATCTGTCATGTCCAACTCGCAACGCCCTGTCTATGCCTATCGCCCCATGACCGCTGCCGATGTGGCGGCGGCCCATGCCTTGTCCGTGCAGTTGAAATGGCCCCACCGTTTGGAAGACTGGGCCATGCTGCAGCGTACCTCCCAAGGCTTTGTCGTAGAGGACGAAGGGCGTTTGATCGGTACCGCGTTCACCTGCCCGCAGGGTGATTACGCCACGATTGGCCTGGTGATCGTCAGCGATGAGTACCAGGGCCAGGGCATCGGGCGCAGATTGATGGAGCTGGCGCTCGAAGCGTGCGGTTCGCGGACCGCCGTGCTCAATGCGACGCTGGCCGGCGCGCCCCTTTATGCCAGCCAGGGATTCGTTGACTTTGGGCATATCCAGCAGCATCAGGGCAACGTATTGCCCCCTGCCCCCACGGACCTGCCATCCGGTGAGCGCCTGCGCCGCCTGACCGACACCGATCGAAACGAGGTGATCGAACTCGCCAATGCCGGCAGCGGCCTGGACAGGCATGCCGTGCTCAACGATCTGTTCGACAGTGTCGACGACATCGTCGGCATCGAGCGCGATGGACAACTGCGCGGATTCGCCATTCTGCGTCCCTTCGGCCGCGGTCGTTACATCGGCCCGGTCGTGGCAGAAAATCCAGAGCAGGCCAGGTCCTTGATCGCAGTGTTATTGGCGCAAGTACCGGATGCTTTTGTGCGCATGGATGTACCGCCCGACAGCGGCCTCGGTCCGTGGCTGGAAACAGCCGGGCTGAAGCAAGTCGACACCGTCGCCCAAATGGCCCGCGGGACCCCGCCCCAGGCCAGCGGCGGCGTGTACCAATTTGCGCTGGTGACCCAGGCCATCGGCTGATCCCCCTATACCGTCCACTCCCGGAGAAACACCCTCATGCTAGAACCCACTGCCATGCTGTTGGCCCATGCCAACGGCACTCCTGCGTCAACCGCATTCACCACCGGCTCATTGGGAGCCAACGATCCTTTTGACCGGCGGATCGCTTATATCGGGACGGATGACATGGCTGCCGGCATCGTCCAGGCGAGCGGGCAATTCAGCGTTGATGAATACCCCTACAGTGAAACGATCGTGGTCCACGCGGGGCACGTCACCCTGCAGAGCCAGGATCACTCGCTCCAACTCAACCCGGGTGACAGCGCCGTGATTGCCCGCGGTACTTCGGTTCGGATCGAGGCGCAACCTGGTTCGCTCTGGGCGTTCTGTGCCGATATCCAGCCTGTTGAAGTGGGTAATGTCGGGCTGACCGCTTTGCCCCCGCACACCCTGCTCTCCCCTTCGACGCCACCGCCTGAGGAGTTTTTGCTAAGCCCGACACCGCAATGTCGCTCGAACAACTTGTTCGTGGAGGACGCGACCAACCTGCGCATCGGCATTTGGGATTCGACACCTTATGTCCGTAGGGCGCGGCCACATACGATGCATGAGTTGATGTACCTGGTCGAAGGCAGCATCACTCTCCAAGTCGATGGGACCCAACTGGCGGTCAACACGGGCGATACAGTGTTCGTACCGCGAGGCGCTCCCTGCGCGTGGAAGAGCAGTGTCTATGTGCGCAAGTTCTATGTTTGCAAGTGATCGCCTGGTGTAGCTTTTCTTGGTGTGAATATCCGTTCCCAGTCGAAAGTAACCAAAGCGCTCCTGCCCCACCACTCGGTGCTGAGGTCAGGCGGCCTTAAAGCTGACCTGGCTCTCCCAGTCGTATACCCATCAGATCCGTGGGAGCAAAGCTTGCTCGCGATAACGGTGGTTCAGTCGCATGGATGCTGGGCTGACTGGCCTCATCGCGAGCAAGCTCGCTCCCACAGGGGCTCTGTATTGGACATGAGTTTTGTGTTCACTGGAGATTGCATGTGGGAGCGAGCCTGCTCGCGATGGCGATGGCTCATTCAATGAAAATGTTGAAGGTGCCGGCCCCTTCGCGAGCAGGCTCGCTCCCACAGGGAAACTGGGCGCATATGTGTTAAGTGTCTGCCGAAAATCCAGTGTGGGAGCGAGCTTGCTCGCGATGGCGGTGGTTCAGTCACATGGATGCTGGGCCTGCTGGCCTCATCGCGGGCAAGCCCGGCTCCCACAGAGACCGGTGACGTACACAAATTTCGTGTACACCACAGCCCCCCCTGTGGGAGCGAGCTTGCTCGCGATGGCGGTGGTTCAGTCACATGGATGTCGGACTTGCCGGCCTCATCGCGGGCAAGCCAATCAAAGCGCCATCGCCACAGCCAGACCAACCTCCTGGGTAGAACCCTGCCCGCCCAGATCAGGCGTAATCGGCCCCTCGGCAATAACCTGTTCGATAGCCTTGAGAATCCCATCATGAGCCGCACGATAACGCTCATCGCCATTGCCAAGGAAATCCAGCATCAAGGCCCCAGACCAGATCATTGCAATCGGATTAGCAATGTTCCGCCCATAGATATCCGGCGCCGAACCATGAACCGGTTCAAACAGCGAGGGAAAACGTCGCTCCGGGTCGAGATTGGCCGACGGGGCGATGCCGATGGTGCCGGCGCAGGCCGGCCCGAGGTCGGACAGGATGTCGCCGAACAGGTTCGAGGCCACGACCACATCGAAACGATCAGGCTGAAGCACGAAGCGCGCGCACAGAATGTCGATGTGTTGCTTGTCCCAGGTGACGTCCGGGTACTGCTGTGCCATGAGGGCCGTGCGTTCGTCCCAGTACGGCATGCTGATGGAAATGCCGTTGGACTTGGTCGCCGCGGTCAGGCGCTTGCGCGGCCGGGTCTGGGCCAGGTCGAAGGCGAACTTGAGAATCCGGTCCACGCCACGGCGGGTGAACACCGACTCCTGCAGCACGAACTCGTGCTCGGTGCCTTCGAACATTTTGCCGCCAATCGAGGAATACTCGCCCTCGGTGTTTTCGCGAATCACCACGAAATCGATGTCCCCGGCTTCGCGCCCTGCCAACGGGCACGGCACACCGGGAAACAACCGCACCGGACGGATATTCACGTACTGGTCGAAGTCCCGACGAAACTTCAACAGCGAACCCCACAGGGAAATATGATCCGGCACCTTGTCCGGCCAGCCCACGGCGCCAAAGTAGATCGCGTCGAAGTCCTTGAGCTGCTCGAACCAGTCGTCGGGCATCATCTGCCCGTGCGCCAGGTAATAATCGCAGTTGGCCCAGTCGAGCACTTCGATGCTCAAATCCAATTGCCATTTCTTCGCGGCCTGCTCCAATACCCGCAGCCCTTGCGGCAAGACTTCCTTGCCAATGCCGTCACCGGCAATCGCGGCGATTCTGAATGGTTTGCTCATCAACCGTGCCTCCTCTCTTCAAACGCTGATCGGATCACAACCCACCCATATGGAAGGCTTTGACTTCAAGGAATTCGTCCAGGCCGTACTTGCTGCCTTCACGCCCCAGGCCCGATTGCTTGATCCCACCAAAGGGCGCGACATCCATGGAAATGAGCCCGGTATTGAGACCGATCATGCCGAACTCCAACGCCTCGCCGAACCGCCATGAACGGCGCAGGTCCTGGGTGAAGAAATACGCGGCCAAGCCATAAGGCGTTGCGTTGGCCGAGGCCAGGGCCTCTTCTTCAGTGCTGAAGCGCATCAGCGGTGCCACTGGGCCGAAGGTTTCTTCGTTGGCCAGCAGCATCCCGGCATGGGTTTCGCCGAGCACCGTCGGCTGGACGAACTGGCTGTCGCCCTGGGGAATCTCACCACAGAGTAGACGCGCGCCCTGGCTCAACGCCTCGTCGATGTGTCGAGCGACCTTGCTGACCGCCGCCGCGTTGATCAGTGGGCCTATGTTTACGCCGTCCTTCAGGCCGTCACCGACCTTGAGTTTGCCCACCTCCTCCACCAGGCGCTGGGCGAAGCGCTCGTAGATCCCGTCCTGCACCAGGATTCGGTTGGCGCAGACGCAGGTCTGTCCCGCGTTGCGGAATTTGCTGAGCATGATGCCGGTCACCGCCTGTTCCAGGTCGGCGTCGTCGAACACGATGAACGGCGCGTTACCCCCCAGCTCCAGGCTCAAGCGCTTGATGTGTTCCGAACTCTGGCGCATCAGCAGCCGACCGACCGCGGTGGATCCGGTAAAGGAAAGCTTGCGCACCGTTGGGTTGCCGGTCAGCTCTTCACCAATGCCGACAGGCATGCCAGTGACGACATTGAACACCCCGGCGGGAATGCCGACCCGCTCGGCCAGTACGGCCAGGGCCAGGGCCGACAGCGGGGTCAGGTCCGAGGGCTTGACCACGATCGTGCAGCCGGCGGCCAGGGCCGGCGCGCATTTGCGGGTGATCATCGCGTTGGGGAAGTTCCACGGGGTGATCGCGGCGCAAACGCCGACCGGTTGCTTGAGGGTCAGCAAGCGGCGGTCACCGCTGGGGGCCTGGATGGTTTCGCCGTACACCCGCCGGGCTTCTTCGGCAAACCATTTGACGAAGCTGGCACCGTAGCGAATCTCGCCCTGGGCTTCCGCCAGTGGCTTGCCCTGTTCGCAGGTCAGGATCAACGCCAGGTCGTCGAGGTTGTCGATCATGGCCTGATACCAACGATCCAGCAGCGCTGCCCGTTCTGCTGCCGGACGTGCACGCCAGGCCGGCCAGGCACGGTCGGCGGCTTCGACGGCGCGCCGGGTTTCGCTGCCTTGTATTGCCGGCACCTTGGCGAGCACTTCGCCGGTGGCCGGGTTGATGACGTCCAGGGTCTCGGCGTTGTCGGCGCCGACCCATTGACCGTCGATGTAAGCGAGTTCTACCAGCAGGCTGGGGTCGTTCAGGCGATTCTTGAGCATGATGTCGAGTCCTGTTTTGAGACAGGCTTCAGTCTATTGTTTCGCCCTGGACGAGGATGCTGAAAACGCTGTTCCTACAGCCGTCGAATGCTGAAAATCAGCATTCGACGGCAGGCTTTACCGCGAAGGGTTCAAAGGCGGATTGAGCCCAGCAGACCTTGCAGAAAATGCTCGCCAGCTTGCATCTGGCTGATCTCGATGAACTCGTCAGGCTTGTGCGCCTGTTCTATCGAGCCCGGGCCGCAGACCACCACCGGCACGTCCAGGCGTTGTTTGAACAACCCGCCCTCGGTGCCGAACGAGACTTTGGCGGTGCCGGTATCCGGGGCAGCAAAGTTTTTCAGGAAACTCACCGCTTCGACGCTCGGATGGGTATCGAGGCCCGGGTAGACATTCAAGGTCTCGATTTCGATGGCGGCCACGCTGGAAAGCTTCTTGGCTTCGTCCACGATCGTTTCGGCCCGCTCGCGCATCTGTTCCAGGAAGCGGTCCAGGTCGTCCGCCGGCAGGTTACGCACTTCAAAGTCCAAGGTGCATAGGTTAGGCACGATGTTCAGTGCCTTGCCGCCGACGATCTGTCCAACATGAACCGTGCTGTAGGGCACGTCGTAATCGGTATCCCGGGCGCCCTGTTCTTGCAACTCCTGCTGGCTCTGGCGCAGCGCGGCGATGAAATCGCAGGCCACGTGAATCGCATTGACCGAGCGCGGCGCCAGCGATGAGTGCGCCTCCAGGCCACGGCAATAGGTGCGATAAGAGCCCTTGCCCTTGTGCCCAAGCACGAACTGCATGTTGGTTGGCTCGCCGATGACGCACAGAAACGGCCGCACCGGTGCCAGGTGCAGCACATCGAGCAAACGACGCACCCCTACGCACCCGATCTCTTCATCATGGGACAGCGCCAGTTGCAATGGCCGGCTCAATGGCTGCTCGCTGGCATCGAGCATGGCGTCGATGGCCAGTGCGATAAAGCCCTTCATGTCGCAACTGCCGCGGCCGTAGATCCGTCCGTCCCGTACCGTCGCCTCGAACGCAGGGAAAGTCCAGGCCTGCCCCGCCGCCGGCACCACGTCGGTATGCCCGGACAGGAGGATCCCCGGCACGTCCCGTGGTCCGGTGCTGGCAAACAGGTTGGCTTTCTTGCCGCTTTCATCCTGGACAATCAGTGACTCGATGCCCTTGGTCAGCAGCAGATCGCGCACATACTCGATCAGGGCCATGTTCGACTCCGAAGAGACGGTATCGAAGGCCATCAGCCGTTTGAGAATCTCCAATACACGGGGTTTCATGCGTACGCCGCCACGGTCAGATTGTTCGATTGCTGGGTTTTCATCAGTTCGGCGCTGTCGTGATGGCATAGGATTTCACTGCCGCCGACAATCATCCGCCGCTCCGGCGCGACGCAATTGCACAGCCCGTCTACCCGTACCGGGCAGCGACTGAGGAAGGTACACAGCCCGGGCACGTTGGCTTTCGGGCCAACGGGCGGCAGCGTCTGGCACGTCGTAGCCCCGCAGGTTTCCAGCCAGCCCTGGCGCAGTTCCGGTACGGAATGGATCAGCAGATCGGTATACGGATGGAACGGTGCTTCGGCATAGGATTGGCGAGTTCCAGCCTGGATCTTGTGCCCGCTGTACATCACCACGATGTCGTCGCACAAGGCGCGTACGGTGGAGATGTCGTGGCTGATGAACAGATAGGAGACCCCCAGTTGCTGGCGCAGATCGCGCAGCAGTTCGAGAATCGCCGCGCCGACCACGGTATCCAGCGCCGACGTCACTTCGTCGCAGAGGATCAGGTCCGGCTTGGCCGCCAAGGCCCGGGCCAGGTTGACCCGCTGCTTCTGGCCGCCGGACAGTTCGTTCGGGCGTCGGTCCGCCATCGTGCGCGGCAAACGCACCAGGTCCAGCAATTCGCCGATACGCTCGCGCAACGCCGCGCCCTTGAGGCCGAAGTACATCTTCAGCGGACGGCTCAGGATCGTGCTGACGCTGTGCATCGGGTTGAGGGCAGTGTCGGCATTCTGGAAGACCATTTGAATACGTCGGAACTGCTCATTCGTGCGCGACGACAAGCTGCCACCCAAGGGTTGACCATCGAAGGTCAATCCGCCCAGGGCCGGCACCAACAACCCGGCCACGACCCGCGCCAGGGTCGATTTGCCAGAGCCTGACTCGCCAATGACGCCAATGGCCTGGCCTCGGCGAACCGTCAGGTCGATGTCTTCCAATACGCGAATGGCTGGCATGCCCTGGGCATTCTTGTTGCCGTAGCCGGCGGTCAGCCCCTGGATGGTCAGCAGTGGCGTGTCCTGGGCGATGTCGCTCGGCGGACGGATCGTCGTGTCCGGCCGCGCCGCCGCCAACAAGCTGCGAGTGTATTCGTGGGCCGGGCCCTTGAGCAAAGGGGCCGTGGCGCTGTGTTCGAAGATTTCGCCGCCATTGAGCACGACGATCTGGTCAGCCATCTGCGCCACCACCGCGAGGTCGTGGGACACGTAGACGGCCGTGGCCCCCCGTTCACGCACCACTCGTTTGAAGGCCCGCAGTACATCGATCTGGGTCGTCACGTCCAGGGCCGTGGTCGGCTCGTCGAGCACCACCAGCAACGGATCGCTGATCAGCGCCATGGCCGCCATCACCCGTTGCAGTTGCCCGCCGGACACCTGGTGGGGATAGCGCTGGCCGATGCGTTCAGGGTCTGGCAAGGCCAGGTCGCGGAACAATTCGATGGCCTTGGCCTCAAGCTCCGCGCTACTACCCAGGCCATGAATCAGGGCGCCTTCCACCACTTGGTCGATGAGTTTTTTCGCCGGGTTGAACGCTGCTGCGGCGCTCTGGGCGATATAGGACACCCGATTGCCGCGCAACTTCTGCAACTGGCTTTCGCCCAACGCCAGCATGTCATGCTCGCCGATTTGCACGACGCCGCCCGCCAGCCGACACCCGCGCCGGGCATAACCGAGCAGCGCCAGGGCGATGGTGGTCTTGCCGGAACCGGACTCGCCGATCAACGCCAACACTTCGCCTTTTTCCAAGGAGAAGCTGACGCCCTTGACGATGTCCACCTCACCACGCTCGCCACAGGCGACCACGCGCAGGTCCTGTACTCGAATCAACTCGCTCATTTCAATGACCTCCCGAACGTCGGCTACGTCGCGACGACAACCGGTCGATGAACAGATTCACGCCGATGGTCAGGGTGCCGATGGCCAATGCTGGAATCACGATGGCCGGTGCCCCTTGATTGAGCCCACCGATGTTCTCGCGCACCAGCGAGCCCAGGTCGGCATCCGGCGGTTGCACGCCCAGCCCGAGGAAACTCATGCCACTGAGCAGCAGCACGATGAAACCGAAGCGCAGGCCCAGGTCCGCCAGCACCGGGTTGAGGATGTTCGGCAGGATTTCCACGCAAGCGATGTACAGCCGGCGCTCGCCCCGGGTACGGGCCACTTGCACGTATTCCAGGGCCTCGATATTCACCGCCATGCTGCGGGCGATGCGGAAGGCGCCGGGGGTGTAGCTCAACACCGCCGTGCAGATCAGCAAGGTGACCGAAGAGCCGAAGGCCGAAACCATGATCAGCGCGAGCATCTTGCTGGGGATCGAAATGAACGCGTCCATCAGGCGACTGACCAACTCATCCAGCCACTTGGGCGACACCACCGACAACAGCGCCAGACTGGTTCCCAGGGTGCTGGACAACACTGCGGCCACCAACGCCAGGCCGACGGTGAAGCGCGCGCCGACGAGGATCCGGCTGAGCATGTCGCGGCCCAGGTAATCGGTGCCTAACGGGTACGTGGCGCTGAGGCTGTCGAACACGTTGTCGGAGACCACCTCCCCCACCGGATGTGGCGCCAGCCACGGGCCGAAGATGGCCACCAGCAACCAGATCACACACATCGCAGCACCAACCAGGCCCAGCCAGGACTTGGCGTGGGCGTCTTTGCCCAACCCCAGCGCAACGGCCGCCGTCGGGGACTTCACAATGAGGTTGTTCATTGGTTTCTCAGCCTCGGGTTGGAAAGAATCGCGCACAGGTCGGCAATCAACACCAACGCCAGGTACGCCGTACAAAACAACATGGTGCAGGCCTGGACCAGGGCCATGTCGCGGTTGGTCACGGCATCGACCATCAGGCTGGCGATGCCGGGGTAGTTGAAGATCGTTTCGACGATCACCACCCCGCCCAACAAGTAGGACAGGCTCAGGGCGATGGCATTGGCGATGGGACCGATGGCGTTGGGCAAGGCGTGCCGAAGCACGATCCGAATATTGCTCACACCCTTGAGACGGGCCATCTCCACGTAAGGGCTGTCGAGCTGATCGATCACTGCGGCCCGGGTCATGCGCGACATTTGCGCGACAATCACGCAGCACAGCGTCATGACCGGCAATGCGTAGGTGCGCATGAATTGCCAGGGTGAGGTGATGTCACTGGCGTAGGACAGCGCCGACAACCAGCCCAGGTTCACCGCGAAGATCAACACCGCCAAGGTGGCGACCAGGAATTCCGGCACTGCCACCATGGTCAAGGTGAAAAAACTCAGGAAGCTGTCGATGCGCCCGCCCCGGCCCATGGCGGAACCGATGCCCAGGGCCAAGGCCACGGGCACCGACACCAACGCGGTGGCAGCCGCCAGCATCAACGTGTTGGGGACCCGGCCGGCCATCAGGTCGATGACCGGCATGGCGTTGGACATCGACATGCCCAGGTCACCGCTGAGCAGGCTGGTCAGCCAGTGCAGGTATCGCAACACACCGGGCTGGTCCAAACCCATTTTCGTCCGCAGGGCCGCCACTTGTTCCGGCGTGGCGAACTGCCCCAGCGCCTGTTGCGCCGCGTCTCCCGGCAGTACCGCCGTGATGGCGAATACCACCATGGAGACAATCAACAAGGTCACGACCGCCGCCCCCAGGCGGCGGCCAATCAACCAGAGTGTGTTGCTGTTCATCATCCGACCCTCATGCAATATGGCCCAAACCCGACGTTCATCAGGCGTCCAGCCAGACTTGCTCGGCAAACATGTAGCCCATGAAACCGCCCAGGGGGTTGGCGCCGTAGCCCTTGACTCGCTGGTCGGCGCCATCGATGTTGCTGATGAACACCGGTACGCCAATACCGCAGTGCTCATGCACCAGCACTTGCATGTCGCCGTACATCTTGCCGCGCTTGGCCTCGTCGGTTTCACCGCGGGCCTGGATCAACAACTGGTCGAACTGTTCGTTTTTCCAACCGGATTCGTTCCACGGTGCACTCGACTGGAAGAACTGCGAAAACAGCATGTCGGCATTCGGCCGTGGGTTGATGTTGCCAAAGCTCAGCGGGTGCTTGGCCCAGTGGTTGGACCAGTAGCCATCGCTCGGCAGGCGGTTGACGTTGAGCTTGAGCCCGGCCTCCTTGGCGGACTGCTGCAGCAACACCGCGACGTCCACCGAGCCGGTCGCCGCTGGCGAGCACATCAGCGGCATGCTGATGTCTGCCATGCCGGCCTTCTTGAGCAGGAACTTGGCCTGTTCCGGATCGTAGGCCCGTTGTGGCAACTCGGCATTGTAGAAGCGTGCACCAGGCGCGATCGGATGATCGTTGCCGACCCTGGCGTAACCCCGGAAGATCGCCGACTTGATCTGTTCCCGATCCAGCAGCAGCTTCATGGCCTGGGTAAATTCCGGACTTTTGCCAGGCATCTGGTCCTGACGGATGATCAAGTCAGTGTAGTTGCCCGACGGCGAGTCAATGACCCGGTGCTTGGCACTGTCCTTGATGCGAGTGGTCGAACGCGGGTTGACCTCGTTGACGATGTGCACGTCCCCCGACAACAGGGCGTTGATCCGCGAGGATTCGTCGGCAATGCCGATGAATTCGATTTCGTCCAGGTACGGCAAGCCGGGTTTCCAGTAATTGGTATTGCGCACGCCAATGGAACGCACCCCCGGCTTGAACTCCTTGACCTTGAACGGACCGGTCCCGATGCCCTGGCTGAAATCGCTGGTGCCTTCGGGAATGATCAGCATGTGAGAAACGGCAAGCACCGACGGCAATTCAGCGTTGGGGCCGGTCAACTGGATCTGCACTTCATGGGGGCCGACGGCTTTGACGTCAGCGAACTGCGACGCCAGCGGCAAGACCTTGGAGCCGGTGATCGGGTCCTTGTGCCGCAACAGCGAAAACACCACGTCGGCGGCGGTCAGTGCCTTGCCATTGTGGAAGGTCACTTCCTTGCGCAGGCTGATCACCCAGAGCGTGGCGTCGGTGGTTTCGATACGCTCGGCCAGTTCCAGTTGCGGCACCATGTGGCTGTCGAAACGCGTCAGCCCGTTATAGAACATGTAGTGGCGCACATAATCGGTGGACGACGAACCTTTGGCCGGGTCCAGGGTGTCGGCGGTGGAACTGGTCGAGCCTGCGACACGGATGCGACCGCCAGGCTTGCCTTTGCCAGGGGTTGCGGCCTGCTCATCGGCGAACAACTTGCCGGCGACGCCGAACAGGCTACCCGCGCCCGCCACCGTCACGCCGGCCAAGCCGAGCATTTGCAAAGCATTGCGGCGTGACATGCCGCGATTGAGCCCTTCGAAGATGCGCAGACTTTCCGTACCTGTTATCAGCTGGGTGTCGATACTGTTTTTTTTGTCAGTCATGTCAGTTCTACCTTTCGGAAGTGATAAGGCTCGATGGCTCGCGATTAACGCAATGTGTTGAAACGTGAAGCGTCCCCCGCAACTCAGTGCAAATAGTCTTGAAGGCGGTAATACGCACCGACCAGAGGCAGGAACCAGGGCTTGCCAAAATGTCCGGGGATGGCTGGCCAGTCGAGTTCGCGCCAAGGGTTGGCCTCGACCTTGCCGGCCATGACGTCGGCCATGACCTGGCCCATGTGCACCGACATCTGCACACCATGGCCGCTGTAGCCCATGGAGTGATAGATGCCACCGTGCTGGCCGGCCCGGGGCAGTCGGTCGGACGTCATGTCCACCAGTCCACCCCAGCAATAATCGACCTTCACGTGAGCCAACTGCGGGAACATCTGCACCATCGCCGCGTGCAGGACTTTGCCGCTCTTGGCATCCGACACGCTGTCAGACATGGCGAACCGCGCACGCCCACCAAACAGCAGGCGGTTGTCCGGCGTCAGGCGAAAGTAGTTGCCGATCATGCGGCTGGTGACATAGGAGCGATGGGCCGGCAGCAAGTTGTCGATCAGCGCCTGGGGCAACACTTCGGTGGCGATCACGAAACTGCCCACGGGCACGATCCGCCGCCGATACCAGCCCAACCCACCCTGCTGAGAGGTGCCAGTGGCCAGCAGGACCTGCGTGGCCTGGAGCGAACCCTTGGTGGTATTGACCCGATAGCCGCCGGCACTGGCTTTCCAGTCCGTGACGGACACGCCCTGGAAGATCAACGCGCCGTGACGGGCTGCGGCTTCGGCCAACCCGACCCCGAAGCGCCCGACATGCATCTGCACGCCGTTGCGTTGCAGCAAGCCGCCATGGAACTGGGCCGAATTGACTTCAGCGCGGGTCTCCTGGGCAGACAGCAACTCGACCTCGGCATCGACCTCCCGCCGGATCAATTCGCAGGTGCGCGCCAAGCCTTCGTAATGCAGGGGCTTGGCCGCCAGCTTGAGCTTGCCATTGCGCTTGAGGTCGCAGGCAATCTGCTCCTGCTCCACCAGCGAGACAACGCTTTGCACGGCGCTTTCATAGGCCTGGTAATAGGCGCGAGCTTTATCGGCGCCGAGACTGGCGCTCAGTGCCGCGTAGTCCTGGGCAACGCCGGTATTGCATTGGCCGCCATTGCGCCCCGAGGCTTCGCCAATGACCCGCCCGCCTTCCAGCACCACCACATTGGCGCCCTTCAAGGCCAGGGCCCGGGCCGCTGCCAGGCCAGTGAAACCACCCCCGACGATGGCCACGTCGACCTGCCCAGGCAACGCACCGAGCTGGGCACCGGTGAATGTCGGTGCGGTATCGAGCCAATAAGACTCACTGCCCATGTCTAACCCCTTATGCCTTGAAGAGTGCCCAGAGACTCAGAGACCGACCAGACCGGCCAATCCGCCGATATCCGGGATCTGGTGGTAGCTGTAGCCAACGTTCCCAGGCAGCTCATGACCGCGGGCCACGAACGCTTTGTTTTTGATCTTCATGTCGTGGGCCGACATCAGGTCATAGCGGAAGCTCGACGACACGTGCAGGACATCCTCCGGCCCGCAGCCAAGGTTATCGAGCATGTACTCGAAGGCGGCCAGGCGCGGCTTGTAGGCTTGGGCTTGTTGAGCCGTGAAGACTTTATGGAAAGGCGCGCCGAGCTTGTCGACGTTGGACATGATTTGCTCGTCCATCGCGTTGGAGAAAATCACCAGGGGAATCTTGTCGGCGATTTTCGACAGGCCTGCCGGTACATCGGCATGGGGGCCCCAGGTCGGTACGGCATCATAGTAGAGCTGACCTTCCTCTTTGTACTCGACGCCCCAACGCTTGCAGACCCGGGCCAAGGCCGTCTTGAGGATTTCATCATACGGCAGCCAGTCACCCATCACCTGGTCCAGGCGATAGGCCGAGAAATCCTTGACGAACTGGTCCATCTGCTCGGCAGGGACCCGATCGGCGAACAGCTCGCGCGTCATCGTGCCCATCTGAAAGTTGGTCAACGTGCCGTAGCAGTCAAAGGTAATGAACTTGGGGCGAAGGAAGCTCATGAGTGCAGTCCTGAGTGATGGTAGAGGTCATGAGGGGCAAGCAGTTGCGCCGTTCTGGAAGCTCGGGAGCAACGCTGCATCACGGATTTATTACAGCATCATGAGACCGTGGATAAACTGTTAAAAGTATAGGTCGCTTGGCACAAACCACCGTTTTTCGGGGCCTGCTCAGCAGACTGTGCGGGATGCGCCAAGCGCGGGCATTTGCGCCGTTTTCAAGGGATTTACGGGCGCAAATGGTGCGCGAAAATCCACGTGAACCGCTGCGTGCGGCAGAATCTACGCCCGCGCTACTCCTGCAAAACGAGAACGGGCGCATCCCTTTCAGGAGGCGCCCGTTCATGGTGTCGTGGCTCAGATAGCCGTTGCCCTCAAAATTCCGCGACCTTGCCCCAGGCTGAAGACTGGAAGCGGTCCGGGTGATAGGGCCGCGGATCGACCAGTGGGGTCATGTCACAGACAATGTCGGCGATCAAGTGGCCCGCGCCCGGGCCGATGCCGAAGCCGTGACCACTGAACCCCGCCGCCAGCACCAGGCCTGGGAGGCTCGCCATTTCGCCGATGCCGGGGACGCCATCCGGCGTGCTGTCCACATAACCTGCCCAGGCCGCGGTGATCGATGACGCCTTCAGCACCGGGATGAGGTCTACCGCGCGCTTGTAAGTCAACTCAACCGCCGAGGCGTCTGCTTTCGGATCCAGGATTCGCATGCGCTCCATCGGCGTGGGCTGGTCCAACCGCCAGCGGCCCAAGCCTTCGTGTCCCGACCGGAAACCCTCCAGGCCACCAGGAGCCAGCTTGCGCCACCTGCGCTGGAACATCGGCAGGAACTGCGGGGCGAAACGCAGCAGCTGCAAGGTCGGGTCCACACGCCCTTTGCCACTGATGGCCAACGTCATCCCGCCATCGGCGCGACGGGTCATGGAAATTTCATCCGTGTGGAGCGCATCCGGTATCTCTTTGGCGCCCTTGGACACCGACAGGATCGTTTGACGAATGGACGCCTGGGGAAAGCGAATGCCGTACTGACGGCAGAAAGAGGATGCCCAGGCACCACCGGCGAGCACCGCGAGCTGGGTGCGAATGGTGCCCTTCTCGGTGACCACTGCGGATAACCGTCCGCCTTCAGTCTCGAGGCCACGGGCGGCGCAGCCCTGGTGCACGGTGCCGCCCAACTTGATGATGGCCCGTGCCACAGCCGGCGCGGCACGGGATGGATCTGCTGTACCGTCGGTCGGTGAAAAGACCCCGCCTTTCCATGGCTTGCCGGTCACCCGACCATGCTCGGCGGCCTGCTCCGCCGTCAGCATGTGGGTTTTCACATTGACGGTACGGGCGAACTCACCCCATTTTGCCCAACCGGCCAGTTCTTTCTCGTTGTTGCTCAGGTAGAGCAGGCCACATCTCCTGAATCCGGTGTCTTCCCCTGTTTCTGCCGCGAATTGCTCCCACAGATCCAGGCTTTTGGTCGACAGTGGCAGCTCGCGTGCGTCTCGATTCTGCTGGCGGCACCAGCCCCAGTTTCGACTCGACTGCTCTGCCCCCACGCGACCTTTTTCCACCAGCGCGACCTTCATGCCGCGCTTGGCCAGGTAATAGGCCGTGAAGGTCCCGATAATGCCGCCGCCGATCACGACTACGTCAGCGTGTGTCGGAAGTTCAGAATGCGTCTCTACGGAAATTAACGGTGCTGGCATTTTAGGGATGTCCATTGAGGGCCGGGGGCGTTTAAAAAAGCATCTTCTTCAGGCCGGTCGGGTGCATTGGGCTTGCACTGAGGATGTATGACCAGGGCACGCCGCTACTCCGTTCTGGAAGCATCAGTGCCATGCTGAATCTGGTGTTTATTACAACACCAAGAAACCGTGCATAAACGGTTAAAAGTATAGGTCGGCTGGTACAAAGCACCGTTTTGTGGGATGTGTTCAGCAGACTTTGCGGGGAGGCTTTTGGATTTGTTCCTTTGGAGACGTGGTTGCGTGTGTATATCCGTTGCTGCGGTAACGGCCACTTAGGGTTCCGCCCTGACGGCGGGTCACTTTTGGAAGAATATCCAACATCTTCATTGACTGAACCACCGCTATCGCGAGCAAGCTCGCTCCCACATTCGGTCTTCAGTGGCCCCAGAATTTATATCCAACACAGAACCCCTGTGGGAGCGAGCTTGCTCGCGAAGAGGCCGGCACACCCAACATCACCGCAAACTGACACGCCGCCTTCGCGAGCAGGCTCGCTCCCACAGGAGGAACGCGGTCCCACCAAGAACCGGGTCGGCTATCACTCATTCAACACCTCTTCCAAAGTGACGATCAGGCGGGAGCAAGCTCCCTCGCCACACGCTAATGACCAGTTAAACAGGCAGATACGGCAGATTCTCCTTTGCGCCCTTGAAGAACGGCATATCTTCCCTGGGCTGCTTTGTTAGCGTATTGAGCAGACTCGCATACGGCTCGAAAGGAACGCCCTGGATGACTACCCAATCTTCAAATCGCTACAGCGTTGATCCGCAAACCGCCTCTCTGTTCTACATCAATGGCGGTTGGTCCGCGCCGGTCAGCCCGGCCAGTTTGCCGGTGGTCAATCCGGCAACCGAGGAAATCGTTGCACAGGTCGCCAGCGGGTCTGCCGAGGATGTCGATCGGGCGGTCGCGGCGGCGCGTGCCGCGTTTGCCGATTGGTCTGCCACTTCCACAGCGACGCGCGCAGGGGTGCTGGGCAAGCTCCATGAGCTTATCCTCGAGCGCAAAGAGGCGTTTGCCCAGGCGATTTCCCTGGAAATGGGCGCCGCCATCGGTTCTGCACGGGCGATGCAAGTGCCCCTGGCGGCCGAACACGTTCGGGTCGCCCGCGACCTGCTGGCCACGTATCGTTTCCAGACCGTCGAGAACGGCACCGCGATCCAACGCGAACCTATCGGCGTCTGCGGCCTCATCACGCCGTGGAACTGGCCGCTTTATCAGATCACCGCAAAAGTCGCCGCGGCGCTGGCGGCCGGTTGTACGGTGGTGCTCAAGCCCAGTGAACTATCGCCTCTGAGCGCCCTTCTGTTTGCCCAAGTGGTCCATGACGCGGGCCTTCCACCGGGCGTCTTCAACCTGGTGAACGGCAGCGGCCATGTGGTCGGCGCGGCGATGGCCGCACACCCGAGTGTCGACATGATTTCCATTACCGGCTCGAACCGCGCAGGTGCGCTGGTGGCCCAGGCGGCCGCGCCGACGGCGAAGCGGGTCGGGCAGGAATTGGGCGGCAAATCCCCGAATATCCTGCTGCCCGATGCCGACTTTGCCAAAGCCGTCCCACTGGGCGTCATGGCGGCGTTTCGCAACGTCGGGCAATCGTGCAGCGCCCCCACCCGGATGATCGTACCCAAGGCCCGGCTGGCGGAGGTCGAAGCGCTGGCGGCCGCCACCGCCAATGCGATCATCGTCGGCGATCCGCAATCACCGGAAACGGTACTCGGCCCCATCGCCAATGAAGCCCAGTTCAATCGCGTGCAAGCCATGATCGAGGCCGGCCTGCATGAGGGCGCCAAACTGCTGTGCGGCGGACTGGGGCGCGTGCCGGGTTTTGAAAAGGGTTTCTACACCCGCCCGACGGTTTTCTCCGAGGTGGATAACGCCATGCGGATCGCCCAGGAAGAAATCTTCGGGCCGGTGCTGTGCATCATTGCCTACGAAACCATCGATGAGGCAGTCGCTATCGCCAACGATACGATCTATGGCCTCGGCGCCCATGTTCAGTCACAGGACCTTGATCTGGCGCGCGCCGTGGCTTCTCGTATCCGCGCGGGGCAAGTGCTCCTGAACTACCCGGCCTGGAATCCCATGGCGCCATTCGGTGGCTACAAGCGTTCGGGCAATGGTCGTGAGTACGGCGTCTTCGGCCTTGAGGAATATCTGGAAACCAAGGCGATCATTGGCTTTGGTGGCCCTGACCTAGATCGATAGCTTGTTTCTTCCGCCATGCTTGAGGAGCGAAGGATTGATGCCGAATTGCTTGCGAAAGGCTGTGGCGAAATGGCTGGCATTGGCATAGCCGAGGTCCGACGCGATTCGCATCACCGACTCATCGCCGTTCAACAAGCGGCTACGGGCCTGGATCATCCGCGCTTGCTGGAAAACGCCGTAGACACTGTTGAAGAACAGCTGGCGGAACCCGCGGGTGAGCTTGGGCTGGCTCATGCCCGACTCGCGCGCCAGTTCCGATAAGCTGGGGGCCTTGCCCAGGTCGGCCAGCAGGCGTTCGCGCGCACGCAACAGGCGTTGGCGGTCGATGTGGCTGACACGGCAGGTGCATTCCACGTTACGGCGTGCTTCCAGGAACAGGCTGACCAGGGTGACGCTCTGGCCATACAGCCAGAGGCCGCTTCGGGGCTGGCCCATCGGCAAGTCTGGGCTCGGGTCCATGGCCTTGCACAACAGATGCGCGGTCGCGCTCATTTCGCCACTGCGGTGGCCGTCCAGGAAACAATGATCGCAGGCCAGTGCCTTGTTCAGCAGCGGGTCGAGTTTCAACTCCCACTGTGACAGCACCTCGGGCCGGATCATGACCGTGATGTTGTCGATCTCGCCATGCTGGTGGTAGAGGCCATCGCGACGGCGGCCATAGCTGATGCAACCCGCGCCTTCGTCAATCACATAGCGGCGCTGCCGACGACCGTCACGGAAACTGCAGGCGGCCTTGCCCTTGAGCAAGTTGGTGAAGCTGAAATGAATGCAGTCGCTGTCATCCTGCAGGGGCAATTCGATTGGCTGCTCGAACTTGCTTTGCCAGCGCACGATGTCGAGTCCGTCCTGCAGGGCCATGCGCGTCACCCGACAATGCGCCCCGGGTCCGAGGTCGCTTCCATATTCCCCCGTAATGATTCGCGAGACCGGCATCGGCTCTCCTGCGCCTCCTTGAACGACTGACATCGTGAATCTCCTGGTTGACCGGATACGGCTCGAATCAGATCACATCGGGGTAGAGTTACGCAATTGATAATTATTAGCATCTGGCGCGTCGCACACGCTGCGCTTATTCGTGACTGCCGACGCTAACGCGCACCGCTCAAAACCCTCAGTCAAGGCCCCATTATGTCTGCACGACGCAACACGACGACCCCTCGATCTTGCTATAGGTGTAATACTATAACAATAGTTTTAACTTGGACACTGGCCAGTCCAGTCCTTGCCGCCACCGGCGAAATCCTTGAATTGCCCGTTTCGACCGTGACTGCGCGCATGGAGCAGGAAGACCCCAAGAGCCTGCCCATCAGCCTTAGCGTGATCAGTGGCGAGCAACTGCGTACCCAGCGCCTCGACACGCTGGAAAGCGCCCTGCGCAATACCTCCGGGGTCAATGTCAATTCATCCGGCGGCCCCAATGACTTCAACGTGCTGATCCGTGGCGTCGGCTCGCTGTACCAGATGTCGATGGATGACAGCTCGGTGGCCTTCAACATCGACGGTGTGCCAGTCGCCTCCCGCAGCCTCGGCTTCGGCACCCTGGATATCGACCGCATCGAAGTGCTCAAGGGGCCCCAGGGCACGATGTCCGGTGCGATTGGCCAAGCGGGCGCGGTGAACATCACCACCCGCCAGCCAACCCGGGAACTGGAAGGCTATGTGCGTGGCGAAGTCGGCCAGGAGGGCCAGTTCCTCAGCGAAGGGGCCATCGGCGGACCGATCAGCGACAGCCTCAGCGGCCGCCTGGCGGTGCGCCGTGCCGGCTATGACAGTTGGATCGACAATGACCGGAACAACGATCCCATCACCCAGCCGCGCAATGAGGCTTATCGCGCCAGCCTGCTCTGGGACCTCAACGATGAGACCCAGGTGCTGTTCAGTGCCGAACGCCAGAAAACCGAGCGCGCCACCAACTCGCTGGTGCTGCGCCCCTACGGCAGCGACCCCAGCCTGGACCTGACGCCCGGCCTGTTCGACGACAATTACAAGACCACCGAACGCTATACGGTCAAGGTCGATCATGACTTCGCCAACAGTCGCCTGACCTCTACAACCGCCACCTCCACCGCCGACTTCGAGGGTTTGATCGCCTATGACAGCAAACTGATGGGCGCCCTGTACGGCACGCCCAGCGAGTACTGGGTGGTGGACACATCCTTCGAGCGCAGTTGGAGCCAAGACCTGCACTTGAGCTCACTGCCCGATTCCGAGACATTCTGGATCGCCGGCCTTGCCGCCAGCCGCAACGAGCGCAGCTACGACACCCCGCGCAACACCTATGGCACTGACAGCGCCAGGCTCCGCGATTTCACCACCACCACCTATGCCGGCTACGGCGAAGTCACCTTCCCGCTCAGCGAGCGCCTGAAACTCACCACGGGCTATCGCCATTCCTGGGATCGCAAGACCTACGATGGCCAATACATCAATGGTGCCAGCACCGTGGATGATTCACGCCAGCTGACCGACCATTACGGCACCGGCCGCGTGGCCCTGAGCTACGCGCTCACCCCGCAAACCAACGTCTACGTGCAACTGGCGCGAGGTTATAAATCCGGGGGATTCAATGACTATGCATCGCAGGTCAGCGACAGCGAGCCCTACAAGGCCGCCGTCAGCAGAGCCGCCGAACTCGGCTTCAAAAGTGAAACAGAAGACCGCCGTGGCAGCTTGAACGGTGCGCTGTTCTACACCCGCGTGCACGACGACCACCTGCTGGGCTACAACGCGGCCACCTTCGCGACCAATGCGTTCAATGCCGATACCCGCACCCGCGGCGCCGAACTGGAAGGCACCTGGCATTTCGACCACGGCCTGACCCTGGCCGCCAGCGCCACTTACCTCGACGCCAAGATCACCAGCGCCGTCCACGGCATCCAGGCCGGCGACATCGCCGCCGGCAACCGTACCCCGGATGTGCCGCGCTGGAGCGGCAACTTCAACATCAATTGGCAGCACCCGTTGGGCACCTTCGCCAGCCTGGGCGAAACCACCCTGAATACCAGCCTCAATTACCGCCTGGTGGGCGAACGCGCCGCCGATCCGCAGAATCATTTCAACCTGGACAACTACGAGAAACTCGACCTGCGCGCAGGCCTGGAAAGCCGCTTCGGCGAAGTCTATGCCTTCGCCGACAACCTGCTGAACCAAACCTACGACACCTATGGTTTCTACAGCGACCCGGTGGCCTACGGTGCGCCGGCACGGCGGCGCACCTTGGGGGTCGGCTACACCTATCAGTTCTAACCTGCCCTTTGACTCAAGGGGCACTCAGAACGAATAGCTGTACCCCACGCCGGCCGAGCGTCCTCGGCCCGGCATGCCGGTCAGCACCTGGTCGGTGGAATACGAACCATACAAGTCATAGCGCGCATCGAGCAGGTTATCGCCCCACAGGTAGACTTCCGAACCGCCACTTTCCAGGCCCAGGTGCAGGTCCAGCTTGGCGTAGCCCTTGAGGTCGTAGTGATTCTGCGGGTCGGCCGGGCGATTTTTCTGCACGCGATAGTTGATCAACGTATTCAGGCGCGGCGCCGGCAAGCCCAGGAACGCGCCCAGCTCTTTCTGCCAGGCGACGCTGAAGTTGCCGCTCCACAGCGGCACATCCGGCACGCGACTTCCCGACGCGACATCACCACCAGAAACCCCCGGTGCGTCGGAGGTCACCACCGCGTTGATGTAGCTGATGGCGCTGCCCACCGTCAGCTCATCCGTGACATGCCAGGTGCTCGACAGCTCGGCGCCCTTGCTGCGGGTGTCGGCATTCACGGCGCTGACCGCCAGGGTGTTGAAGTCATACCCCAGCAGGTGATCGTCCTGCACGCGGGTCAGGAACAACGCCCCCTCGAGACTCAAGGCCCCCTCGGCGCTTTCGTGCTTGAAGCCGACTTCGACAGCGTTCACCTTGGCGGCTTTGTAGGGTTCGCTGTCCTTGACCGAGGTGGCGTAATCGTTGAAACCGGCGGATTTATAGCCTCGCGACAGTACCGCGTACAGGTTCGTCTGCGGCGTCAGTGTGTAGCTCAGCGCCACGCGCCCGGTGCTGTAGTTGTCCTGCAACCGACGGTTGTCGCCAACGGTATTGCCGCCGCTGGAATAGTCGGCCCCATAGGTCTTGCGATCCCAGGTGTGGCGCAGGCCGGTGGTGAGTTTCCAGTCTTCGGCAATCGGGTACGTCACCTCGCCGTAGGCGGCATAACTGTTGGTGCTGAAATCGCGCCTCTGTTGTGCGCCGTTGGTGAAGTTGTCGGAATCGAAACTGCGCTCGGAGCGTGACAGGTTCACCCCGGTCACCCAGAACACATCGGCATCGGCCAGCGACCCCAAGCGCAGGTCCTGGCTCCACACACGCTCTTTGGCAGAATCCTCGATCAGGTATTCGAACGGCGAACCGTACAGCGCCTCGGTGATGTTGCGGTCGTAACCTTTGACCGCATTGAGGTCGGTGCTGGTGTAGGCGCTGATCGAGGTGATCCGCGACTGCGCCAGGTCATGGTTGAGTTCGAAGGAATAACGCTCGTTGGTTTTCTGGTTGCCATCGAACGTGCCGGGCGTGTAGTCCAGGCTGGGGCGGTTGCCAAAGGGGCGCAGCATCTCCAGGCCGGCATAATGCTCGGCGCGCTGGCGCTCGGCGGTCAGCAGGCCGGTCGTGCCTTGGTCGTTGTCCCACAGCAGGCTGCCGCGCAGGGCCAGGTCCCGTGGCTGGGTCAACGGGTCGCCATCCTGCTGGTCATCGACCCAGTTGTCGAAGCCACTGCGGCGCACGGCAATGCGCCCCGCCAGGGACTCGGTCAATGGCCCGCCCACGGCGCCTTCGGTCATGAACTGGCCCTGGCTGCCGACTTCGCCGCGCACATAACCTTCCCGTTCGCGGGTCGGCTTGCGCGTGGTGACGTTGATCGCGCCCGCCTCGCTGTTACGTCCCAACAACGTACCCTGGGGGCCCTTGAGCACTTCCACCTGCGCCACGTCGAGGGTGGCCATCGCCGCGTTGCGCACCGACATCGGCACCCCGTCCACATTCAGCACCACCGAGCCGTCGTCCATGCTCATCTGGTTCAGCGAACCGACACCGCGGATGCGCACATTGGCGTCGTTGGCGCCGCCCCAGGAATTCACATCCACCCCCGGGGTGGTGCGCAACGCGTCTTCCAGGGTGCGCAAGCGCCGGGTTTCGAGGGTTTGCCCGTCGATCACGGTAAGCCCGAAGGGAATATCCTTGGCGCTTTCTTCGTTCAACCGAGCGCTGACCATCAACGGAGCCAGCTCGATCACCTCCGTGCTGGCGACAGGTTGATAATCAGCGGCATAGGCCGCGCACATCTGGCTGGACAAGGCCAGTGCCAGGGTTTGGGTCAAGACATTCTCCCGCCAGCCGAGGGGACGGCGCAGCGGTTTGATCGACAGCGGTGCTGACATGGAACAACTCCAGGCAAAAGGGATGGTTCGAATTCATTGCGCAGGCCCCCAGCGCTTGAGCGCTGCGGTGATCGCCTGGTCAGAGGGCGCGCCCAACAGGTGCTGGATCGCGGCGGGCCATCCCTGGCCATTTCGGATGCTTGCGGTCATTGCCGCCAGTTGTTCGGCGCTTTGTCCGGCCACCCAGTCCAGGCTGGCCAGCGGTGCATACGTCGCGACCCAGCCCTGTTCCCGGGCAGTGGCCAAGGTGCCGACGGGCTCGCCGTCATTGCTCAAGGCGCGGGTCAAATCATCGGCCATCAACTTCACCAAGGCCGAGCGGGCCTCAACGCCGTCGACGTCACCAACACACAGCAAGCCGATCGCGCCCGCCACACCCTGGCTCAGCCAGAGGTAACCCGGGGCCTGGCGCAGGTCGCTGGCATCGCTCAGCATTCGCCGCGCGAGCAGTTCGGCGATATGGGCACGGCGCGTCCAGCGCCCGACACCTGCCTGCGCCACATCCCAGTCCGGCGTCTGGCTGAGCACCAGATGGGCCTGGCTCAGATGACTGGCCCCCATGCCGGTCGGCCACTGGCTCAGGGCCTCGACGCTTGGGCGACTGCCCAGGCGCCGAGCCACACAGGCGGACATGACCTCCAAGTCTTCGCGCACCTCACGGGCGGCTTGCTGCCGGCCGGCATCGGCGAGCATTTGCACACCGTCGATGTCTTGTGTCACGGCCGTGTGATAGGCGAAATCCAGCGGTCCTGCGCCTTGGCCATTGAACGCCTGGCCATCCACCTCGATCAGCCATTGCCACGACCCCGCCGGTGCCACCGCGTCCACGGCGACGGCCGCTCCCGCCGGAAAACTCGGCACCTGCGGCGGCAAACCGGCTTCGGCACGGTGGACCGGCGCGCGCAGCAAGCGCTCGCTGTCCAGGCCCAGGCGCGGCATCACGCGGCGCGCTTGCAGCCACACCCCTCGCGGCCCCAGCCAGAATGCGTCACCTTCGGACGGCCAGCCGGCGACATCCAGCGTCCAGTTCAGTTGCACGCTGCAGCCGCTCGCCGCGCACTCCGCCAAAGGCATACGCAAATGCCCGGCGGCCTGTTCAAAAAGGACCGGTCGGCCCATGACGCTCACCGCCGTGACGTGCAACCCCGGCGGCAATTCTGCGTCCAGGTGCTCGTTGGCGGCGATTACGGTTCCCAGCGTCCACTCGCCGTCGATACGTCGCGCAACGCTGTCGATGCGCAAGTGCAAGCGCCCGTCCGCCACCTGCCAGGCGCCCGCCCCGGCCAGCCATCGCTGTTCCCATTCGGCGTGCTCGGCCCGTTCCTCGGCCACCGACCGGTAGTCGCCCTGCTCCACCAGATGCCGATGCAACAGCGCGCCGCTGCCCAGCAAACCCACGGTCCCCAACACCAGCAACGCACCGGGCAAGCCCAGCAGGCTGCGGCGCACATCCGTCAGACGACGTCGCTCCGGCCCACGGGGCAAGGCCAACGCCGCCACCGCAACCATCACCAGGCAGCCGGCCAGTTTCCAGCTGGTCAAAGTGGCGAGATAAGGCAGCCAGGGCGCCCAGCCCGTGAGTTGCGACAAGGCCACGTGGGCCGGTATCGCCATGGCATAGGCGGGATAGCTGACCAGCCCCAATTCATGGTTGAGCACCAGGAAAAACGTCAACAGCATGGACGTCGCATACGCCAGGCCGGATCGACGGATCAAGGCATGCACCAGCACCGTGAGCATCGCCAGTTCCAGCAACGGCGGCGCGAACACCAGTGTCTGATAGATCAGCACAAAGCCCGGTGCCCAGTTGTCGGGGGCGACCAACGCGCTGATCACCAGGCTGGCAACCCCCGGCACCAGCGCCAAGGCCAGCGTCGCCACCAGCACGCAGGCCACCCGTCCCAACAAACGCAGCCACGCCGGCGCCGGGGTGGCCTGTAGCATTGCGCCCAGGCCTTCCACGTCATCGCGCCGGCAGACCAGCCCCACCAGCGCCGCGACAATGAAGGCGATCACCAGGAACGACGCGCTCGATAACAACGGCAAGATCAGGTCCGGTCGCGGCACCATCGGCCCGCGCGCATGCCACACGATATGAACAAACCCGCTGAGTATGCCCATGGCCAGCAACAAGCCGAGGGCAACCCAGCCGATGCGCCGGGCAAACAACTGCCGCACCTGCCAGCGAACCTCGCACCACAACGCCCGCGGCCAGCGGCTGGCGGGTAACGGGCCAGGCAAGCGCACGTGGCTCGCCAATAGCATCGGCGGCTCGGCCAACACGGCGCCACCGCGGCGCCCCATCAAGCCCTGGCGGCTGGTGCGGGCCAGGACGACGGCCAGCAGCAGCAACGGCAACCCACACCACAGCGCGCGGTTAAGCCAGAACCCCGGGGTCAACGCCAACAGCGATTGGGATTTCTGCGCGGCGTTCCAGGTTTCCACTTGGGCCTGGGCAAAGGTGAACAGTGACGGATCGAGGCTGGCCGCCAACAGCGGGTTGATGTGCCCGCCCTTGAGCACCACCACGGCGAACATCCACAACAGCATCAGCACCGTCGCCAAGGCAAACGGTGCGGCCAGGCCTCGGCTGCGCAAGGCCAGCAAGTAATACAACGCGCCAATCCCGGTGCTCACTGGCAACAGCAAGGCGACCCAGGCAAACCCCAGCGCCGACCACATGGGTGCGCCGATGCTCGCCGCCGGCACCCAGCCGAGCCAGCCCAGCACCGGGCTGACGAGAAAGCCGACGATCAATGAACTGGCGAGCAAGCCCCCCACCAACGCCGCGCCGATAAAACGTCCCCACAGCAGCGCCGGCAGCGACAACGGCAAGGCCAACAGCACTTCTTCCAATTGTGCCTTGCGGTCCCTCAGGGCCGGCTGGGCAAACACCCAGGCCCAGGCAAAAAACAGGAAGAACATACAGCCGCACGACATCAGGTAAATCAGGCTCGGCGCATTGCGGGCGATATCGCTGGCGCCCATCTTCTGCACATAGTCGGCGTTGGTCAGGGCCATCAGCAGGTAGCCGGTCAGGCCAAGGAACACCAGCAACGGAATGCCGCTGCGCAACCCGGCGCGCACTTCCACCCAGGCCTCGCGCATCAGCAGAGCAAAGGTACTCATGCGTCGAGCGCCTCACCCGCCTGGGCCAGGGCCAGGTAATAGATGTCTTCCAGGCGTGGCGCGTGGGGCACGAAACGTGGATCGGCAGGACGCTCGCCATGGACGATGACGCGGCTGCCCTGGGGGCTGGCGGCCACATGCAAGGCAACGGGCAGCGACTCGCCACGGTCGAAGGACGCTTCCCACAACCGGCCCTGCTCGGCCGCCAGCAACTGCGCCGGGCTCCCTTCCACAATGATCTGCCCAGCGGCCAGCACGGCCAGTCGACTGCAGAGGTTTTCGACGTCTTCGACGATGTGGGTCGAAAGCAACACGATGGACTCGGCGGCGACATCGGCCAACACCCGATGGAAACGGTTGCGCTCCGCCGGGTCGAGGCCCGCCGTGGGCTCATCGACGATGAGCAAGCGTGGCGAACCGACCAACGCCATGGCGATGCCGAACCGGCGCAGCATGCCGCCCGAATAGGTGGCGAGCGCCCGATGGGCGGCCTGCTGGAGGTTGACCTTGTCCAGCAGGCCCTCGATTTCCTCGCGGCGCTGGCGATTGTCGGTACGACCCTTGAGCCAGGCAAAACGATCGAGAAAGTCCCGTGCACTCACGCCCGGGTACGCACCCAATTGCTGCGGCAGATAGCCCAGGCGGCGGCGCAAATGATCGGAATCGGCCAACACATCCGCCCCGTCCAGGTGAATGCTGCCGGCGTCGGGTTGCTGCAGGGTCGCCAGGGTCCGCATCAAGCTGCTTTTGCCCGCGCCATTGGGCCCCAGCAAGCCATACATCCCGGGGCCGACACTCAGGTCCACGCCGCGCAGCGCCTCGACGCCGTTGTGGTAGCGCTTGCGCAGGCCGCGCACTTGTAAACCCGAATCGACAGACATCCGTAACTCCAATCAGAGGGACACAGGCCCGGCAAGGGGCGGCGAGCGACGGTAGTCAAGGGCATGGGGCGGGCTCTACCCGATTCAAGTCATTTTCCAACCGCATCCTGCGAGCGATTGGCGTTGTGCGTAGCCAACACGGCACTGCAACCGGTGAGCGAGACGCGGATGCGGGGCAAAAACGATTCGATCCGGGTAGTTGGCAAAATGAGAATGACTAGCATCTTCCCCCAAGCAACTGCCTGCCCCCAGCGCCTGGGCCAACCCCGGTCCGGGCCCTAGCAATGAGAAGACGTTGAGCCATGGCCACTCCCAGCACCTCAACCGCAACACTGCTGCGCCAATCCCTGTCCCAGGCCCTCGACCTGCCCGCCGACCAGATTCCCCTGGAGGCGAACCTGATCGAATGGGGGCTGGATTCCGTCACCCTGATTCGCCTCGCCGGCCAATGGCGCCGCCATGGCCTGGCCGCGCGTTTTGCCGACCTGATCGCCGACCCGCGCCTGTCAGCCTGGCTGGCCATGCTTGAGGTGGCCCCCCAAGTCCCGGCGGCGGTTACCGCGCCTGCGGACGACGGCCAGCCTTTCGAACTGGCGCCGATGCAACACGCCTATTGGATCGGACGCGCCCCCGGCCAGCAGTTGGGCGGTGTCGCCGCGCACTTCTACAACGAATTCGATGGCCGCGACGTCGACCCGATCCGCTTGGAAGCCGCCGTACGGGCGTTGCTGGCGCGCCACCCGATGTTGCGCGCACAGTTTCTCGACGACGGTCGCCAGCGGATCCTCGCCCGCAGCCCCTGGCCGGGATTGAAGGTGCATGACCTGCGCCAGGCCAGCGCCGAGCAACAGCAACAACGGCTATCGGCGTTGCGCACTGAGTTATCCCACCGCCAATTGGCCGTTGAACAAGGCCAGGTGCTGGACATCCAGTTGTCGTTGCTGCCCGACGGGACGCGCCTGCATTTGAACCTCGACATGCTCGCCGCCGATGCGCTGAGCCTGCGCACCCTGCTCGGCGACCTGGTGCAGCTGTATCGCCAACAGCCCCTGGCCGCGCTGGGCTACAGCTTTGCCCGTTACCTGGCCGACCTGCGCCGTGAACACGCCAGTCCCGAGCAACGTGCGCTTCATCAACAGGCCCGTGACTATTGGTTGCAGCGCCTGGATCGGTTGCCCGGCGCCCCGCGCTTGCCCATCAAGCCCCAGGGCGACGATCGCCAAGTGCGACGCCGTCACCACTGGCTACCGCCGTCCCAGCGCCAGGCCTTCGAGCGCCACGCCCGGGAGCACGGCCTGACGCCGGCGATGGCCTTGGCGGCGGTGTTCTGCGAAGCCCTTGGCGCCTGGTGCGAGACGCCCGAGCTGCTGCTCAATTTGCCGCTGTTCAACCGCACGCCACTGCATGCCGACGTCGAGCGCCTGGTTGGCGATTTCACCTCATCGATCCTGCTGGCGTGGGACGGTCACGTCAGCGGCACGTTCGCCGCCCGTGCCACGGCCCTGCAACGGCGCTTCCACAGCGATGCGGCACACAGCGCGTTTTCCGGCCTGGAGGTGTTGCGCGAACTGTCCCGCCAACGGGGTGAGCAAGTGTTGGCGCCGGTGGTGTACACCAGCGCCCTGGGGTTGGGGGAATTGTTCGCCGAGGGCGTGCAAGGGTGTTTCGGCCAACCGGCCTGGATCATTTCCCAAGGCCCGCAAGTGTGGCTCGACGCCCAGGTCACCGAGCTGGACGGCGGTGTCCTGGTCAATCTCGACGCCCGTGAAGGGTTGTTCGCCGACGGGGTACTGGATGGATTGTTCGAGGCGTATACCGGGCTGTTGCAGCGCCTGTGTTTTGAAGCCTCGGCCTGGGACCTGTCGCCTCCGGCGCTGATCCCTGCCAGCCAACTTGACGTCCGCAATGGCGTCCAGGGCCAGGCGGCGCCGCTGCCGGTACAACGCTTGCACGAAGCCTTTTTTGCCCAGGCGCGCCTGACCCCCACCCTGCCCGCGTTGCTGCACGGCGACCATCCCGTCATCACCTACGGCGAACTCGCCGAACGTGCTCTACACGTGGCGGCCTACCTGGAAGGCCAAGGCGTGCGGCGCGGTGACGTGGTGGCGTTGCAACTGCCCAAGGGGCCCGAGCAGGTGATCGCGGTGCTGGGCATCCTGGCGTGCAGCGCCACGTACCTGCCCATCAGCGTCGATCAACCAGCGGCGCGGTGCCGGAAAATCTGTGATTCGTCGGGCGCGCGCTTATTGCTCACGCAACTGCCCGCCGCCAGCACGGCGCTGGACGCCCCCCGGCCCGGAGCGATCAGCGACCTGGCGTACATCCTCTATACCTCCGGTTCCACAGGTGAACCCAAGGGCGTGGAAATCAGCCATCAGGCCGCCGCCAACACGCTGGAAGACCTGCAACGGCGCTTGCAACTGAACAGCGACGATCGAATCCTCGCGCTGTCGGCCCTGGAGTTCGACTTGTCGGTATTCGACCTGTTTGCCGCGCTGTCGACTGGGGCGGCGGTGATCGGTATCGAACCCGAGGCCCAGCGTGATGCCGGACGCTGGCGTGCACTGGCCCTGCGGCATCGCGCCAGCGTGCTCAATTGCGTGCCAGCGTTGCTCGACATGCTGCTCGGTTGCGCCCCCGCCGGTGCCAGCCTGCCCCTGCGCGCGGTATTGCTTGGCGGCGACAAAGTCGCTCCGGACCTGGCGCCACGGTTGTGGACCCAAGCCCCCGGCTGCCGTTTCATGGCCTTGGGCGGCGCCACCGAAACCGCCATTCACTCGACCCTGTTCGAAGTGCTGCCCGGCCAACCCTTGCCCTGGCACTGCCTGCCCTATGGCACGCCGCTGGACAATGTCCGCTTGCGCATCGTCGACCCACACGGCCACGACTGCCCCGACTGGGTGGCCGGCGAACTGTGGATCGGCGGCGCCGGTGTTGCCGAGGGTTATCGCGGCGACCGGGTGCGCACAGCTGAACGTTTCGTCGACTATCAAGGCTTGCGTTGGTACCGCACCGGCGACAGTGCGCGCTATCACCCCAACGGTAACGTCGAGTTCCTCGGGCGCACCGATTTCCAACTCAAACTGCACGGCTACCGCATCGAAGCCGGGGAAGTCGAAACCGCCTTGCTGGCCTGGCCCGGCGTCGAGCAGGCGGTGGCGCTGCTGGCCGGCCAGCAGTTGGCAGCAGTGGTACGCCTGACGGACGGCCCCGTGATGCCCACACGCCTGGCCCCACAGGGACTGGCCGAACATCTGGCCGAGCGCCTGCCGGGCTACATGATTCCCAGCACTGTCCTGGGCTGCGCGCAGTTGCCCTTGACCGGCAATGGCAAGGTGGATCGCAAGGTACTGAACGACTGGCTGGCGGCCAACAGCGCCCCGGTGCAGGCCAACCTGTCCGCTCCCTGCGGCGACATCGAAACCCTGGTGGCCCATGCCTGGCAGCAATTGCTGGGCTGTGCTGAGGTCTGCCGTGAACACAACTTCTTCGCCCTGGGCGGCGACTCCCTGAGCGCCACCCGCCTGGTGCGTTTGCTTGCAGGGCAAGGGCTGGGAGGCGCGCGGATCGCCCAGGTATTCGCCAAACCGGTGCTGGCGCATTTTTGTGCCGATTTGCATCGACAGGCCCAGGCCGAACCGCGGCACACGATTGTGCCCGACCTGCCGCAACGCCACGCGCCCTTCCCCATGACCGAGGTGCAACAGGCCTATTGGCTGGGCCGCGACCCGAGCCTGGTACTGGGCGGCGTCAGCTGCCACTTCTATCGCGAGTACGATGTCGAGGACCTCGACCTGCCGCGCCTGCAGACCGCGCTGGATCGCTTGATCGAGCGCCACGAAATGCTCCGCGCCGTGTTCGATCAATGCGGCCAGGCGCGCATCTTGCCCCTGCAACAGCTGCCGTCCTTCGAAATCGGCCAGGGCTACACCAGCCTCGACGACTTGCGCGAACACTGTGCCCATCGCGTGTTCGATCCGGGCCAGTGGCCGCTGTTCGATGTGCAGGCCGTGACTCATGGCCGCTATACGCGGTTGGCCATCAGCCTGGACAACCTGATCCTCGATGCCCTGAGCATCCTGCGCTTCTACGCAGAACTCGATGCCATTTACCGTGACCCTGGGTTGACGCTGGCGCCGCTGGAACTGTCGTTCCGCGACTATCAACTGCAATCCGCCGTGGACGCGGGCGAGCTGCAAGCCGCGCAACACTTCTGGCAAGAACGCCTGCCCGAGTTGCCGCCGCACCCGCAACTGCCGCTGGCGGCGGACCCCGCCAGCCTGGGTCAACCGCGCTTCGAACGCCTGCAAGGACAAATCGACGCCCAAGCCTGGCGGGCGATCCTGGCCAAGGCCCAACAACAGGGCCTCACCGCCTCGGCCGTGCTGCTCTGCGCGTTTGCCGAAACCCTCGGCCGCTGGAGTGCACGTCCCGACCTCAGCCTCAACCTCACGCTGTTCGATCGTCGGGCGCTGCATCCCCAGATCGATCAGGTCATGGGCGATTTCACCTCCCTCACGCTGCTCGGTTATGTTCCGCTGCCCGGCGAACGCTGGGTCGACCGCGCCCGGCGTACCCAGCGCACCCTGGGCGAGGCACTGGAGCACCGTTGCCTCGGCTCGGTCAGCCTGTTGCGGCAGCTGGCCCGGGGCAATGGCGAGCAACAGGTGAGCATGCCCGTGGTGTTCACCAGTGCGCTCGGGGTCCCGGATGGCACGGCCGCGCCGGTGGACGGGCCGTTTGCCCGGCAAGTCTTTGGCCTGACCCAAACCCCGCAGGTCTGGCTCGACCATCAGGTGGTGGAAGCCAACGGCGGCATCGCCCTGAACTGGGACTACGTGGTCGGCCTGTTTCCCGAAGGCCTGGTCGAAGGGATGTTCGATGCCTACTTGTACAGCTTGAACTGGCTGGCCGAGCACACCTGGGACAACCCACCGCCCGACCTGCTGCCCCAAGCCCAGGCGCAGTTGCGCGCCCAGCTCAATGCCCCGGGGCCGAGCGTACCGGGTGACCCGACCTTGCACCAAGGCTTCTTCGAACAGGCACGCCAAGCGCCCCAACGCCCGGCGTTGTTGTGGGGTGAGCACGGCATGCTCAGCTATGGCGAGCTGGCCGAACAGGCACTGCGCATTGCCCGCCGCCTGGTGGATGCCGGCGTGGTGCCGGGGGATCTGGTGGCGGTGTCCCTGGCGAAGGGGCCACGACAGATCGCCAGCGTGCTGGGCATCCTGGCCGCGGGTGCCGCGTACTTGCCGGTCGGGGTCGACCAACCGCTGCAGCGTTGCCAGCGCATCCTGCAGCAGGCCGGCGTCACCCTGATCCTGGCCGGGCATGACCCGCAATTGCCCAGCGTCAAACACCTCGACCCGCTCCACGCGCTGGACACTGAACCGCTGTCGGCACCGCTCGCCGTCTCGGCCGCAGAGCTGGCCTACGTGATCTACACCTCCGGCTCCACGGGCCAGCCCAAGGGTGTGGAAATCACCCACCGCGCCGCGATGAACACCGTGGCCGAGATCAATCGCGGCTATGACATCGACGCCAGCGACCGCACGCTGGCCTTGTCAGCGCTGGATTTCGACCTGTCGGTGTACGACCTGTTCGGCCTGCTGTCGGTGGGCGGTGCGCTGGTCTTGATCGAGGAGGACCAGCGCCGTGATGCACGGGCCTGGCTCAAAGCGTTGCAACACCATCGCGTGACCCTGTGGAACAGCGTGCCGGCCTTGCTGGACATGCTGTTGGAAGCCAATGCCCATGACCGCCAGCCACTGGGCCTGAACGTGGCGTTGCTGTCGGGCGACTGGATTGGCCTCGACCTGCCCCAGCGCCTGCGGCAACAGGCCCCTGACTGTCGTTTTATCGCCCTGGGCGGCGCCACCGAAGCGGCGATCTGGTCGAACCATTACCCGGTGGAGCAAGCGCTGCCGGGTTGGCGCTCGATCCCCTACGGCGTGCCACTGACCAACCAGGCTTACCGAGTGGTCGATGCCCTGGGCCGCGACTGTCCGGATTGGGTCACCGGTGAGCTGTGGATTGGTGGCGCCGGCGTCGCCCGCGGCTATCGCCACGCGCCACAGTTGAATGCCGAGCGCTTTGTCGATGGCTGGTACCGCACCGGCGACCTGGGTCGCTACCACCCCGATGGCCTGCTGGAGTTTCTCGGGCGCGCCGACAGCCAGGTGAAGATTGGCGGCCATCGCATCGAACTGGGCGAAATCGAGGCAGCCCTCGCTCGCCACCCCTGCGTCAGCAGGGCCGTGGCGCTGGTCACCGACAACCGGCTGATGGCCGCCGTGACGGCCAGCACCGACGCACAGGTCTTGGCACGACACCTGGAGCAGTGCTTGCCCGGGTACATGCGCCCGGAACACGTCCTGGTGCTGGAACACTTGCCCCTGAGCAGCAACGGCAAGATCGATCGCCGAGCACTGCAGGGGCGATTGGCCGACGCCGCCCAGTCGCGCCCGGTGGCGGACGAGCAACCGCTGCGCCCGGAAGAACAACTGATTGCCGAGCTCTGGCAGCAATTGCTCAACGTGCCGAGCGTGTCGCGCCACGACAACTTTTTCCGCCTCGGGGGCGACAGCCTGCTGGCCACGCGCTTCCTCGAAATGCTGCGTAACCGCGTGGGCCTTGAACTGCCCATGGGCCAGTTGTTCGGCGCCGCCACCTTGACGGAGGTGGCGCAAATCCTTGAGCGCCAACCTGCCTCGGACACCGTTGAAGAGG
Source organism: Pseudomonas sp. Z1-12 (assembly GCF_051132015.1). Taxonomy (NCBI): domain Bacteria; kingdom Pseudomonadati; phylum Pseudomonadota; class Gammaproteobacteria; order Pseudomonadales; family Pseudomonadaceae; genus Pseudomonas; species Pseudomonas sp. Z1-12. The sequence continues at coordinate 3,207,248 of NZ_CP071647.1, read as the reverse complement.
GCGTCATCTGATGCCCGCACAACCCCTCTTTTCTCCAGGAGCTGTACCCATGCCCGCCGCCAAACTGCTAAGTGAACTCAAGTCCCTGGGCGTCGAACTCTGGCCCCAGGACGGACAATTGAAATTCCGCGCACCCCAAGGCCTGCTCAATGCCGAGCGCCTGGCACAACTGCGTGAGCACAAAGAACAGATCCTGCACCTGCTCGAAACACAGGAACGGCCACTGGTACAGGCTGACCCGGCGAACCACCACGCGCCCTTCCCGCTCACCGACGTGCAGAACGCTTACCTCCTGGGCCGCCAATCATCCTTTGGCTACGGCAACGTCGCCTGTCACGGCTATCTGGAACTGAGTTGGCCGCGGCTCGATCCGCAGCAGGTGGAACAGGCGTGGAACCGTCTGATCGAGCGTCACGACATGCTGCGCGCGGTGATCGCCAGTGAGGGTTCCCAATGCGTCCTGGCCAACGTTGCCCACTACTCGCTGGCCGTCGCGGACTTGCGCGGCGTCACGGCTGAACAACACCGGCACGGCGTGCAACAGATCCGCCAGGCCATGGAACAGAAGCTCTACCCCACCGATCGATGGCCGCTGTTCGAATTGCGCATGAGCCGCAGCGACAGCGGCGACACCCTGCATTTCTCCATGGATTCGCTGATTGCCGACTGGGCCAGCGCACAGTTGCTGTTCAACGAGTTGGAACAGTTGCTGGACGATCCCCAGGCCTCCCTGCCGCCCCTGGACATCACCTTCCGCGACTACCTGCTGGCGGAGCGTGGCTTGCTCGAAGGCAGCCGCCACCAACGCGACCGTGAGTATTGGCTGGGGCGCGTCGACGAGTTACCCGCCGCGCCGCAACTGCCGGCGCCCCTGAGCGGTGAAGACACGGCACCGCCGCGCTTCCAGCGGCATTCGGCCCAGCTCGATCATCAGCAATGGAACGCCCTGAAAAAAGCCGCCAACGAACGCGGCCTGACCCCTTCCATTGCGGTCCTCGCCGCCTACGTCGGAACCTTGCAACGCTGGAGCCAGCGCCCTGCCTTCAGCCTCAACCTGACGCTGCTCAACCGCTTGCCACTGCACCCGCAAGTGGATCGGCTGGTGGGGGACTTCACCTCCGTGAGCCTGCTCCAGGTCAACGATCCGCAAGGCCAGGACTTCACCCGGCAGGCCCGGCAACTGGGCGGCCAATTGTTTGCCGACCTGGAGCACCGGCTGTTTTCCGGCATTGAAGTGATGCGTGAAATCGGCCGTCGGCGTGGCCGTGAAGCCGCGGCCATGCCGGTGGTGTTCACCAGCGCCATCGGCCTGGCGATCGAACCCCTGGCGGCCAGCCAGCGCCGGGTGGGCCACGGCATTACCCAGACCCCGCAAGTCACCCTCGACTGCCAGGTGATGGATGACCGCCACGGTTTGCACATCCATTGGGACGTTCGCCAAGGCGTGTTCCCCGACGGTTTGGTCAACGACATGCAGCAGGCGTTCCTGGCGCAGTTGCAGCGATTGGCCATGGAACCGGTCGCCTGGGAACAACCCATGCAGGTACCGCTGCCGGCCTGGCAACAGCGTGAGCGCCTGGCGGCGAATGCCACCGCCGCGCCGCTGCCCACCGGTCGCTTGCACGACGGTCTGCTGGTCATGGCCAAGGCACATCCGCAAGCGCTGGCGGTGATCGATGCCAACGGCAGCCTGACCTATGCCGCACTCGTCGAGCGCGCCTTGGCCGTCGCTGCCACCCTGTGCCAGGCCGGTTGCGGCGCCCAGGAACCGGTGGCAATCCTCATGCCCAAAGGCCTCGACCAGGTCGTGGCGGCCTACGGTGTATTACTTGCCGGTGCCGCCTACCTGCCACTCGATAGCAATGCTCCGGCCGCCCGCCGCGACCGCGTACTGCGCAGCGCCCAGGTGCGTCATGTACTTGGCCAGTCCCAGAGCCTGCCCGATACGCCGCTGCCGGACGGGTTGCACTGGCATGCGGTGGATCGACTGGCGCCGGCGGCGGCCGACTTCCAAGCGGTCGACAGCAACCCCGATGACCTCGCCTACGTGATCTTCACCTCAGGCTCCACGGGTGACCCCAAAGGCGTGATGATCAGCCATCGCGCCGCCCTCAATACCGTGCAAGACATCAACCGGCGTTTTCACGTCGACGCCAAGGATCGCGTGCTGGGGTTGGCACAGTTGAGTTTCGACCTGTCGGTGTACGACCTTTTCGGCCCCCTCGCCGTGGGCGGCGCGCTGGTGCTGCCCGACCCGGCACGCGGCGCCGACCCTTCGCACTGGGCCGAACTGGTGCAGCGGCATCAGGTGACGCTGTGGAACTCGGTGCCTGCGCAACTGCACATGCTCGCCCACTACCTGCATGCCGAGCCCCGGCCACTGGACAGCCTGCGCCTGGCGTTGTTGTCCGGTGACTGGATCCCGCTGAACCTGCCGCCGCAACTCCAACAACTCTTGCCTGGCCTGGCCCTGGTGGGTCTCGGTGGCGCGACCGAAGCCTCGATCTGGTCCAACCTGCACCCGATCGACGAGATTGACCCGACGTGGCGCAGCATTCCCTATGGCCTGCCCTTGGCCAACCAGGGCTTTCGCGTGCTCGACAGCCAATGGCGCGACGCCCCGACCTGGGTGCCCGGCGACCTGTACATCACAGGTGTCGGCCTGGCCAACGGTTACCTTGGCGACCAGGCACTGAGCGACGCGCGGTTCTTCGCCCATCCCGTGGACGGCCAGCGCCTGTATCGCACCGGCGATCGGGGTCGCTACCTGCCCGGCGGCGAACTGGAGTTCCTCGGCCGTGAAGACGGCCAGGTGAAAATCCGTGGGCATCGCGTTGAACTGGGCGAAATCGACGCCGCATTGCTCGCCATCCCCGGCGTGGACAACGCAATCAGCCTGGTCACCGGCGAAGCCACCGGAGAGCGCAGCCTGCTGGCCTTTGTCATTGCCGCGCGGACATCGCCAACACCGTTGCCGGACGCGTCCTTGCTCACGACGATCAATCGTTATGCCGACAACCAGGTCGGCGCCTTTGACGCCCAACAGGTTGGCGATTACCAGGCAGACCTGAGTGCCGCGGCGCTGAGCTCGATGCTGGAGGTGATGCTCAAGGCCGGGTTGTTCAGCGGCGAGTTGGCCGAACCCGATGCCCCGGCCATTCTCCACGCGTTGCAGGCACAGCCGCGCCATCACTGGCTGGTGCGCCGCTGGTTGGGCGCGCTGTGCGAGGCGGGCCTGCTGCAACTCGAACAATCGCGTTATCGCCTGGCGCAACCGGCACCCGAGCCGGCGCTGGCCTGGGGCCGGGTGGAACAGGCCGTCGCCTCGGGGCTGTGCAGCCAGGCGCTGTTCGATTATCAGCTCAACCACGTCTGGCAATTGCCGCCGTTGCTCAAGGGCGAGGTCAACCCGTTCGACCTTTTGTTTCCCCAAGGCCAACAGGACCTGGCATTGCAGCTGTACGGCGGGGACGCCGTCTCGCGCTACAACAATCACAGCATCGCAGCGCTGATCAACCGCCTCGCCACCCACCATGACGGCGACGGGCCGCTACGCATCCTGGAAATCGGCGCCGGCACCGGGGCCACCAGCGCGCCAGTGATCGGGCTGCTCGATGGCCTGGACGTCGATTACCTGTTCACCGACATGACCGCTTTTTTCTTGCCGGCGGCCAAGCAACGGTTTGCCGAGCACGCCTGGGTGCGCTACGGCGTGCTGGACATCGACCAGGACATCCGGCCCCAAGGGCTGGCCAGCAACAGCGTCGATGTCGTGTTGTGTGCCGGCATGCTCAACAGCGTCAAGGACATCGACAAAGCCCTCGGCCAAATCACCGAGCTGCTCAGCCCCGGCGGCTGGTTGGTGTTCAGCGAACCCACCGGCGAATGGCCGCCGATCCTGTTGACCCAGGGCTTCATGATGTCCCCGGTCAACGACGACCACGACCTGGGCCGTAGCGGTTTGCGCGACGCACAGACCTGGCAGGCGCGGATCCAGGCGTTGGGCGGTGAATGCCTGCCCGCCCTGCCCCAGGCCGATCACCCGCTGGCGGCCCTCGGCATGCAGGTGTTCGCCGCCCGTTTCAAGGCTGGGTTCCAGCGTCTGGACGTCGACAGCCTGCGCCGCGCCTTGGCCCAGCGCTTGCCTGAATACATGCTGCCGGCGCACCTGCAAGTGCTCGACCGCTTGCCGTTGACCGCCAATGGCAAGGTCGACCGCAAGACCCTGGCCGGCTTGCGCCCCGCCGTTGATGCCCACGTGTCCGTGGGCCAGGCGACGCCGACCGATCCCCTCACCGCCGAGCTGTGCCGGCTGTGGGCCGAGGCCTTGGGATTGACGCAAATTGGCGTCGACGACAGCTTCTACGAAAAAGGCGCCGACTCGCTGATCCTCGCCCGTGTCGCCGGTCAACTGCGTGAACAACTGCCCCAGGCCCAGGCCTTGAGTTACGACACGCTGCTGCGGCAGATGCTCAACGAGCCGAATGTCACCGCCCTGGCGCGCCTGCTCAACCACGGCGAAGCCGCGCCAGCGCCCACGGCGGCGGGCGGCGAAGCTCAGCGCTCGTCAAACAGCAATGCGTTGGTGGTGCCATTCGGCGGTGGCGAGGTCGGCCCGGTGCGGGTGATGTTCCACGCCGCCCTCGGCACCTTGGATTACTTCCAGCACTTGGGGCGCGCCCTGGCCGAGCAACAGGCCGGCCCGGTGATCGGCTTTGCCGTGGCCGACACCGAGCGCTACCTGGCCCTGGAGCCCAAGCGCCTGATCGAAAGCGTGGCCCAGGATTACGCAGAACGCTTGATCGCTGATGGTCACCAGCGCTTCCAGCTGATCGGTTATTGCCTGGGCGGGCTGCTCGCCACCGAGGTCGCCCGGCGCTTGCTCGAACGGGGCATGGACGTGGTGGACCTGAGCCTGATCGACAGCATTCCGATGTTCATCGACACCGACGAGGAGCTGGCCTACGAGGCGATCTTCGTGCCCAACCTGAACCTGGATCCGGTGAAAACCGTGTTCGGCCCGCACATCGAAGACTATGACGTGTACCGCGCCATCGATCTGCTGATGGCCCGTGACAATCGCCGCGTGCCCACCGGGGCCATGGCCGCCTTGAGCGGCGACCCGGGCCTTGAAGCCCTGGCGCTGGCGGTGCGACAACAATCGGCGCGCAGCCAGGAACAACGCCTGGCCGAATATGCGCGCCTGGCGTCGGGCCAGGCCGGGGTGCCCATCGGCCCGGAGCTGGTGCCGACCTTGTTCCGCGTCTGCCGCCACAGCATGCGCGCGGCACGGTTCGACCCGCCGCCGTTCCTCGGCAACATGACCTACCTGCGCTGCCTGGAGCAGCAATCGTTCGGCATCACCGGCGGCGTTGGCCACTTGGCGGCACCGTTCTGGGAAGACGCGTGCCTGGGACGATTCGACTTGATCGATGTGCCCGGCAATCACTTCAGCGTGATCGAACCGCCTCACGTCCACACCGTCACCGCGCACCTGCTGGACGCCCTACGGAAAAACTCATGACCACCGCCCTGGATACCCTGAAACGTCCGGTCAACCGCCTGATTCACTTAGGCGTAGCGTTTGCCGCGGTCGGCGCACTGGTCAACCTGGTGCCCTTCATCGGCCTGACCGAGCTGGGCCGGTTGCTGCTGGCCGGTGGCTTCGACGCTCAAGCCTTGTGGCGCTGGGCGGCGCTGGTGGTGATCGCCTTGAGCCTGGGCTGGGTGGCCAACGGCGTGGCCCTGTGGTTGACCCACCTGGCGGACCACCGCCTGCAAGCCAGCCTGCGCGAAGCCATGGTGCGCAAGCTGGGGCGCGTGCCCCTGGGTTGGTACACCGACACCACCTCGGGCGCGGTGCGCAAAGTGGTGCAGGACGATCTGGAAGACCTGCATCACCTGGTCGCCCATCACGCGGTGGAACTTACCGCGGCCATCGTCACGCCCGTGGCGGGGCTGGTGTGGCTGGTCACGCTGAACTGGCGCCTGGCGCTGCTGGCGGTACTGACCTTGCCGGTGTATGCGCTGGCCTACGCCCTGATGATGCGCGGCTTCGGCGCGAAAATGCAGTTGCTGGACAAGAGCATGAGCCGGGTCAGCGCCGCCATCGTCGAGTTTGTCCACGGCATTGCCGTGGTCAAGGCGTTCGGCCAGGTGGGCCAGGCCCATCGCAGCTATCAGCAGGCGGTCAACCAGTTCAGCGAGCAATACGCCGGTTGGGTCAAGCCGCTGCTGCGCCTGGAGGCGTTTTCCTCGATGGCCTTGAGCGTCCCGGTGATTCTGCTGGTGAGCCTGGGGGTGGGCAGCTTGTTGTTGGCCAAAGGCTGGATCACGCCGCTGCAATTGTTCGCCGAGACCTTGGTGGCGGTGGTGATTCCGCAGTCGCTGTTGGTGATCAATCAAAGCCTGACCGCCCAACGCACCGCCCTGGCGGCCGCCGACCGCATCGAAGTACTGCTCAAGGTCGAAGAACTGCCCGCGCCGAAAGTCGGCAAGCAGCCCCAGGGCAATGACATCACCTTTGAACACGTGCAGTTCGGCTACGACCCCGAGCACCCGATCCTCAACGGTGTCGACCTGCACTGTCCGGCTGGCAGCGTGACCGCCCTGGTCGGCGCGTCCGGTGCGGGCAAGTCGACCCTGGCCAAACTGGTGCCGCGCTTTCACGACGTCAAGGCTGGCTGCGTGCGGGTGGGCGGTGTCGATGTGCGGGACATCGATCCGCGCCAGTTGTATCGGCAGGTCGGTTTCGTCTTGCAGGACGCGCAACTGGTGCACGGGACGGTGGCCGACAACCTGCGCCTGGGCCGCCCCGAGGCCAGCGACGCGGAGGTGGAGATGGCGGCCCGCTCGGCGCAGATTCACCTGCGCATCGAGGCCCTGCCCCGTGGCTATCAGTCGGTGATCGGCGAGGATGCGATTTTCTCTGGCGGTGAAGCGCAACGCCTGTCCATCGCCCGCACGCTGCTGGCCGACACGCCGGTGCTGATCCTCGACGAGGCCACTTCCCACGCCGACCCCGAATCCGAAGCGTTGATCCAGGACGCCCTGTCGGCCCTGGCCCGGGGCCGTACGGTGCTGGTGATCGCCCACCGCCTGGCCAGCATCAGCGGCGTGGACCAGATCGTCGTCCTCGATCAGGGCCGCGTGCTTGAAAGCGGTCGCCATGAATCCCTGCTCCAAGCCAACGGCGCCTATGCCCAGCTGTGGCGCGCCGGCGCCAAGCACTCCGTCCCCGAGTTGGAGATGTCCCTGTGATCCGCAGTCTTGTCACGTTACTGGGGCCGGCCCATGCCGCCCGCCTTTACCGATACCTCGCGTGGCTGGTGACCAGCGCCGTGCTGCAAGGCCTGGCCGTGGCTTTCCTGGTGCCGATCCTGCACGCGCTGTTTGCCGGTGATCCAGCCACGGCGCTGGCTTGGCTGGCCGGCCTGGCGGCGATGGCCGTGCTGACCTGCATCGCCCATTACCAGCAAGCGATGAAGGGCTTTGCCCTGGCGCTGGTGGTGCTGACCACCCTGCATGATCGCCTCGGCCAACACCTGACCAGCCTGCCCCTGGGCTGGTTCAATTCGGAAAAAATCGGCCGCTTGTCACGCAGTGCCACCAGCGGCACGCTGATGGTCACCGGCCTGTTCGCCCATTACCTGGGGCCGGTGGTGTCCGGAGTGGTGGTGCCGGCCACGGTCGCGCTGACCTTGTTCATCTTCGACTGGCGCCTGGGCCTGACCGCCGTGCTGTGCGCGCCGCTGATCTACTTCACCCACCACTGGTCCGCTGCCGCCATCGGCAATAACGACGCCCGGGTCGAAGCCGCCGCGACCTTGGCAGGTAACCGCGTGGTCGAGTTCGCCCGCTACCAGCAAGTGCTGCGCGCCTTTGGCCGGACCCAGGACGGCTACGCGCCCTTGCAGGCAGCCAACCTGGCGCAGAAACAGGCCGGTGGTTCGATGTTGGCCCAGACCTTTCCCAAACTGCTGGCCGGCGGCCTTACCGTGCAATTGGCCTTTGCGCTGCTGGTGGGTGTGGGCGTCGCCCTGGCCGTCCGCGGTGATATTGACGCCATCCAACTGGTCGCGTTGCTGGCCCTGGCGGCCCGTTTTGTCGGGCCACTGGCCGAGGCGGCGGCGCGCAGCGGCCTGCTGCGCATGGCCGGTAATGACCTGGAGCAACTGGTCGGCATCCTGCGCGAGTCGCCATTGCCGCAACCCGCTGTCAGTCAGCCGTTGACCGCCCCCGGCAGCTTTGCCTTCGAACACGTCAGCTTCGCCTACGCCAGCGGCCCGACGGTGCTGCGCGACCTGAGCTTCACTGCACCGGCCCATTCGATGACGGCGATTGTCGGCGCCTCGGGCTCGGGCAAGACCACCGTCACGCGCCTGCTCATGCGGTTTTTCGATGCGACAGAGGGCAGCGTCAAGGTCGGCGGCGTCGATGTGCGCGAACTGTCCAACGAAGCCTTGATGGCGCAATTGTCGCTGGTAATGCAGGACGTCTACCTGTTCGACGACAGTCTCGAAGCCAACATCCGTGTCGGCAGGCCGGACGCCACTGCGCAGCAGGTGGCTGAAGCGGCGCGACTGGCCGGCGTCGATGAAATCGTCGCGCGCCTGCCCCAGGGCTGGCACACCCCGGTGGGAGAAGGCGGCGCGTCATTGTCCGGCGGCGAACGCCAACGGGTGTCCCTGGCCAGGGCCTTGCTCAAGCGCGCGCCGATCGTGCTGCTGGATGAAGCCACTGCCGCCCTCGATCCCCAGAACGAAGCCTTTGTACAAGCGGCGATTCGTAGCCTGAAGCAAAGCTCGACCGTATTGGTCATCGCCCATCGCCTGCCGACCATCATGGCCGCCGAGCAGATTCTGGTGCTGGACCAAGGCCGGTTGGTGGAAGCAGGCACTCACTCGCAACTGCTGGCCCTCGACGGCCGTTACGCCGGGTTCTGGCGCGATCGCCAGCGTGCCGGCGGCTGGCGCCTGAATGCGCAGGCCCAACCATGCTGATCGGGGTGCTGGGCGCCAGTGGCGATGTCGGTCTGGCCAGCGCTCGGGCGCTGTTGAGCTTGGGCGTGAACGAACTGCGCCTGGGCGGGCGTGATGTCCGCAACGGTGCCCGCTGCCTGGCATCGCTCCAGCAGCAATGGCCCGACGCGCGCCTGCACTGGACCGCGGTGGACTTCGATGATGCCGCTGCCCTGGCCGGGTTCGCCCATGGCTGCGGCGTGCTGCTCAACTGCGCTGGGCCTTCCTGGCGACTGGAAGATCGGGCCGCCCGGGCGGCGTTGCAAACCGATGCGCACTACGTGGATGCCGCCGGCGAGGTGACACTTGAGCCGAGCCAGTGGCACAACCGTTGCGCCGTCCTCGGAGCCGGCCTGCAACCAGGGCTTACCGGCTTGCTGCCCCGTTGGCTGGCCCAGCAGGCTTTCTCTGAAGTCCAGGGACTGACCAGCTATTTCGGCCTGCGTGACCAATTCACCGCCGTGGCCGCCGACGACTTCCTGCAAGGGGCGGTGGACGGCACCAGTGAACCCCTGGCGGCCTGGCGCAACGGACGTTGCAGTCGGGCGCTGCGCCGCAGCCGGGATGTGCTGCTGCCGTGTTTCCCCGGCCAGGTTCACTTGCTGCCCTATTTGAATCGGGAAGGCGAGTGCCTGGCCATGGACCTGCGCCTGGACGTCGGCCATTGGTTCAACGTGATCACCGACGGACATGTGCTCAAGGCGCTGGACCTGGCCCACAGCCTGCCGCGCGCCGATGCGGTGCAGCGGTTGTGCGAGGCCAGCCGGCTGGACCTCAGCGGCCAGGCCCCTTTCGTCACGTTGCTGCTGCAACTCGACGGGGTGTGGAACGGCCAGGCACGCACCCGCAGCCTGGTGCTCAGCGGCGCAGGCAACGCGGCGCTGACTGGAGCAATGGCCGCCGCCACGGTGGTCAGCGTGGCGAACGGTGAGATCAACACCGGCTGCCATTACGCCGCCCAGGTGTTGCTACCCGCCGCCAGCCTTGAACGCCTGCAACGCACCTCGGCGATCCGTGCCCTGAACCTGCTGCCCGGCCCGCTCGATCATCTGCACACCGTTGAAGAAGGTTGCCTATGAACAGCGCCCTGAATGAACTCGAACACGTGAGCCTGGGGGTGATGGCCCAGGTGTTGCTGCACACCCAGGCTTTGCCGGTGCAGGCCTGGCACAGCGCCGGGCAGATCAACCAGGCCTTGGGCACGGCGCCCCGCCATGCCTGGATCGTGCGGCGCTGGCTGGCGGCGCTGACCCGCGCCGGTGCGCTGCGCGAAGACGCCGGACGCCTCGCCTGGCAAGGCACGCCATCCCCGGCCGCGGTCGAAAACTTGCCCGGGCTGTACGCCGAACTGGGCTTCCCGGCCAGCATGGCGCCCCTGCACCGCCAGGTCATCGAGTGCCTGCCCGACCTGTTGCGCGACCAACTCGCCTTGGCACCGTTGCTGGTGCAATCGGGTGACCCCGTCGCGGTGCTGGGCGCCTACCAGCGCAACCACTTCACCGCAGCGATCAATCAAGCCCTCGCCGCACGGGCAAGCGAAGTCCATGCCCTCGGCGATGTACTGCGGGTGCTGGAGTTGGGCGGTGGTGCTGCCTGTACTACCCGCGCCGTGCTGGCAGCGTTGCAAGCGCGGGAAAAGGACTATCGCTTTACCGACATCAGTTCGCTTTTCACCGGGGCGGCCCAGCGTGAGTTTCGCCTGGAACCGGGGATGCACGTCGGTTTGCTCGACCTGGACCGGGACTTCGCCGAGCAAGGCATCGAGGCCCGCAGCCAGGACCTGGTGGTCGCTGGCAACGTCCTGCACAACGCTCGCGACTTGCCCCGCAGCCTCGGGCAGATACGCGCCTGCCTGCGGGACGGCGGGCGCTTGTTGTTCAGTGAGTCCATCGCGGACAACCCGGCGATGCTGACCTTCATGCACCTGCTGCTGTCGCCGCCTGCCGGTGCGCCGTTGCGCAGTGCCGATGAAGTGTTCATCCCGCCTGATGCATGGCGCCAGGCCTTGCAGGCCCAGGGTTTCCAATTACTCGAAGTTTGGCCCGCGGCCACCGACCCGCTGGCGGCCGCCGGGCAACGTTTGTTTCACGCCGTAGGAGTTTCATGATGACGCTGCACGTTGACATCCTGCTGATCGAGCTACCCGCCGGCGCATTTCCCTGGCATTTACCGGCCCTGACGGACCTGGGCATACATCAGCGCTCCCCGGCACGCCTGTTGGCGGTGATCGAACGCCAACGCCCCGCCGTGGCGGTCATGAACGCCGAACAGCTGGAACGGCTGCTGGACTTCCCCGCGTTGCCATTGACCGACCTGAGCTACCTGGAACAGGTGCTGTTCATCACGGCGCAACCGGGCGACTGGCAGCTGGCCGAGCGGGCGGCGGCACAGCTCAATTGCGGCGTCCAGGGGTTTACGGATGCCCTCGGCGAATGGCGCGACCTGGCCAGCGTCAAGTTCAAACATCAACGTTGGCGCGAGCGGGCCCTTGGGCATCCCGACGTGAGTAGTGTCGCGCTGCACGGCCAGACCTTGTTCGCCGTGCCTCACCCTTGCGAGGCCACCTGGGTCGAGGATCACCTCGATGCGACCGAAGCGGCCCTCGACCTGCAGTTTTCCAGCGAGCAACTCGTCGAAGCGGTACGGCTCAATGATCGGCTGGGCCACGCCGCGTTGCTGTCGATGCTCAACGGCCTGGACCATTGTGGTCTGTTGCCCGCCCCGTTGAACGATGTCGCCCAGGGGCTGGCCCATGGGGGCATCGCGCCGGGTCATCGGCCGTTGATCGCGCGCTGGCTCGACGTGTTGCAGGGGCAAGGGCTATTGCGCCGCCAAGGCACCCGCCTGCACCCGACTCTCGACACCAGCGCCTGGAGCGACGAAACCCTCGAAGGCATCTGGACGCAACTGACCCTGGACTGGGCGCGCAACACCGGCGGCAGTGGCACCCTCGACTATGCGCGGGACAACGCCCGTCAATTACCGGCGCTGATGCGCGGCGACTGCGCGGCGGTGCACCTGTTGTTTCCCGAGGGGCGCACCGAACGTGCGGCAGCGTTGTACCGCGAAAGCCTGGCGGCCCAGTACCAGCATCGCGCCGTAGCCCACTGGGTCGGGGCCTGGGCCGCACGCCAGAGCGCCGCTGTGCCGTTGCGCGTGCTCGAAGTCGGTGCCGGCACCGGGTCGACCACCCAGGCGGTGTTGCCGGCCTTGGCCGACGCTGCGGTGGACTACCTGTGCACCGACGTGTCGCGCTATTTCAGCGAGCAGGCCGCCGAGCGCCTGCAAGACTGGCCGTGGGTTCGCCACGGCGTGTTCGACATCGACCGCCCTGCCCTGGCCCAGGGTTACCGCAGCCAGGATTGGGACCTGATCATCGCCGGTGGCGTGCTCAATGCCGCTCGCGATACCGAGCGCTCCCTGGCGAACCTGCTCGTCCTGCTCAAGCCAGGCGGCTGGCTGGTGTTCAGCGAACCCACGCAAGAGGAATTCTGGGTGATGGCCTCCCAGGCCTTCATGCTCAACCAGGCCGACGATGAACGTCAGCTCAGCAGCACCACCTTCCTGAACCTCACCCAGTGGCAAACCGCGCTGGCCAGGAGCGGATTCCAGGGCAACCGCAGCCTGCCCGCCGCCGGACACCCATTGGCGCGCCTGGGCCATCGCGTCTTCGTCGCCCAGGTCCCCAACCATCGCCTGAGCCGCGCGGCACTGGCCGCGCACCTTGAAGAGCCCGTCCTGGATCTTGAACTACTCGACCAATTGCCCGACGACCCTACGCTGGCCCAGTGGGCTCGCCTCCCGGAGACTTGCCCATGAACAGCGCCCCTGCGCGCAAACGCGTGATCGTGGCCGGCACCGCGTTCGGCCGCATCTACCTGCAAGCCCTGGCCCGCGCCCACGATCGCTACCAACTGGTAGGCATCCTGTCCCGCGGCAACGCCTACTCGAAAGCTTGCGCCGAGCATTACGGGGTGGCGCTGTACGAGACCGTGGAACAGGTGCCGGATGAGGTCGATATCGCCTGCGTGGTGGTGCGCTCCGGGGCAACCGGGGGCGCTGGCGGTGACTTGGCCCAACAATTTCTGCGCCGCGGCATCCACGTCTTGCAGGAACACCCGGTGCACCACCGCGAAATCGCCGCGTGCATGCAGGCCGCGCGCCAGGGCCAGGCCGCCTATGCAGTGAACACGCTGTACCCGAATATCCTGGCGATCCGGCGCTTTCTCGCCGTGGCCGCTTACCTGCGCGATCAACAGGGGCTGGCGTACATCGAAGCCGCCTGCAACAGCCAGGTCGCCTACCCGCTGCTGGATATTCTCGGGCGCCTGGCCGGTAGCCTACGGCCCTGGTCGTTCGCGGCCCCGGCCCCGACGCTCGGGGAGCATCCCTTCACCCGGCTCGAAGCCCGTTTCAACGGTGTCCCCATCAGCTTACGAATACAGAACCAGGTGCACCCCAAGGACCCGGACAACCACTCGTTCCTGCTGCATCGCCTCGAAGTCGGCTGCGAAGCCGGGGTATTGAGCCTGGGCGACACCCACGGCCCGGTGCTGTGGAACCCGCGCCTGCATGCGCCAAGGGACAGCACTGACCGGCTGATCATGGCCGGCCCCGGCAGCGAACGGCTGGCCGGGCCAACGATGGTGCTTCTCGATCCGCAGGTGCCCCTGAGCTACCGGCAGGTGTTCAACCAGGTCTGGCCCGACGCGGTCAGCGTCGCCCTGGACGCGTTATGCCGCGACATCGACGAACCTTCGCGGCGCCTGCACAGCGGCGTCTGGGCCACCGAGGTGTCCATGGCCTGGCGCGAAATGAACAACCTGATCGGCATGCCCACCCTGATTGAGCCACCCGTGCCCCGCGCGCTGCCCCTGGCCGAACTCCAGGCGCTGGCCGGCGCCGTGCAACCCCCTTGCGGTGACGACACCGCCCAACTGCTCGGAGCGCTGCCATTTTGAACACTGCCCAACCTTTGTCCAATTGCAGCCACGTGTTGCTGTGGGTGCGCGACTTGCACCAGGCCGTGGCGAACTTTCGCGCCGCCGGTTTCGAAGTCACCTACGCCACTGCCGAGGCTCGCGCGCAACACGCGCACATCTGGTTCAGCCAGGGGCCGATCATCGAGTTGCTCACCACACCGCGTCACGCCTGGCTGTTCAAGTGGCCCATCGACTGCCTGGCCGGCCGTGGCGCCGGACGGCGGATGTTGCGCTGGGCCGCCCAGGGCGAAGGGTTCTGCGACCTGGCGCTGCTGTGCGATACCCCGGCCCTGGCGCCGCGCCTCAAGGGCCTGGCGGGCTGCGGCGTGGCCATGGGGCGCACGGTGAACTGGCGGCGTACCTGTGTGGATGGCCGCCAGACCCGATTTCGTTTCGTCTATCCACGCCACGACCGCCTGCCCTTCCTGGTCACGCCCTATGAGCCGGCCCAGCACCCGCCCCAAATGATTCACCCCAACGGCGCGACGGGCCTGGCGGCGATCCACATGGGCGTCCATCCCGCCGACCACACCGCCCTCAGCTTGCTGACCGGCGACGACCCGTTGCTGCGTATCCAGGCGGCCGAATACACCGGCGTACAGGCGGTGCGAATCGCCGGCCTGGCGCACCCGCTGATTCTGCACGGCGCCCGTTTGCTAGGTTGCCCGACCGTTCAAGGAGATTGCCATGCTTGATGGATGCACCGACTGGCCCGACGACTTCGTCCGCCGCTATCGCGAACACGGTTATTGGCAAGGCGTGCCGCTGGGCCAGCTGTTGCGCGAGCAGGCGCTGCGCACGCCGCACAAAGAGGCGCTGGTGGACGGCCATCGGCGTTGGCGTTACGCCGAGCTCGATCTGCAGGCCGACCGCTTGGCCGCCGGGCTCGCCGACCGGGGCTTGCGCGCTGGCCAACGGGTACTGGTGCAACTGCCCAACATCGCTGAATTTTTCAGCCTGACGTTCGCCCTGTTGCGCCTGGGCGTGATTCCGGTGTTCGCCCTGCCGGCCCATCGCGAACATGAACTGGTCCACTTGGCCCAACTGAGCCAGGCCGTGGCCTATGTGATTGTCGATCGACACCTGGGCTTCGACTATCGACCGCTGGCACGGGCCCTGTGTAAACAAGCGCCGAGCCTGCGACAGGTCTTTGTGGTCGGGGCGGCCGAGGCGTTCGTCGCCCTGGGCGACTGCGTTGCTGAACCTCGTCCGTTGCCGGCGCCAGACTCACGGGAAGTCGCTGTGCTGCTGCTGTCCGGTGGCACCACCGGCCTGCCCAAGCTGATCCCCCGCACCCACGACGACTACGCCTGCAATGCACGCCTGGCGGCCCGGGCCTGCGGCTTCGACAGCCACACCCGCTACCTGGCGGCGTTGCCCGTGGCCCATAACTTCCCCTTGGCCTCACCCGGCGCGTTCGGGGTGTTCAGTGTCGGCGCCACCCTCGTGCTGGCGCCGGAGCCCAGCCCGGACACCACCTTCGAACTGATCGAAGGCGAACGCATCACCCACACCGCGTTGATCCCGCCGCTGGTCCTGCTGTGGCTGGAGATGGCGCAATGGTCCGACCACGACCTGAGCAGCCTGCAAGGGTTACAGGTCGGTGGTGCCCGGCTCAAGGCCGAGATCGCCGCGCGTATCGGCCCGGCCCTGGGCTGTGGCCTGCAACAGGTCTACGGCATGGCCGAAGGGTTGCTGTGCTTCACGCCGCTGGATGACCCACAAGCACGCATCTTCGAAACCCAGGGCCTGCCGCTCACCGCCGACGATGAGATCCGCATCGTCGACGCCGATGACGTGCCAGTCGCCCCAGGCGCCGTGGGCGAATTGCTGGTGCGCGGCCCCTACACCATTCGCGGTTACTACAACGCCGCCGAACAGAATCTGCGCGCCTTCACCGCCGACGGTTTCTACCGCAGCGGCGATCTGGTGCGGCGTTTGCCCGAGGGCCATTTGATCGTCGAGGGGCGGACCAAGGATGTGATCAATCGCGGCGGCGAGAAAATTCCCGTGGAGGAAATCGAGAATCTGCTGCTGGGCCATCCGTTGATTCGCGATGTCGCCCTGGTGGCCTTGGCCGATGAGCTGCTGGGCGAGCGCAGTTGCGCCTGTGTGCTGGCCCATGGCGAACAGGTCGAACTGGGCACGATCAACGCCTGGCTGCGGGAGCGTGGACTGGCCGCCTACAAACTGCCGGACCGCTTGCAGGTGCTGCGCGAATTCCCGCTGACGCGCCTGGGCAAGGTCAACCGCAAAGCCCTGGCGGAACAGGTGCAGGCGTTATGAGCAGCGAAATGTCCCCGTGGTTGCGCGTGCTGCGTCAGGGCGACCAACCCCGGGCCCGCCTGGTGTGCCTGCCCCACGCCGGAGGCAGCGCGAGTTTCTTCCGTCCGTGGCTGACGCACCTGCCAGGGGATATCGACTTGCTGGCCGTGCAATATCCCGGACGAGAAGAACGGTTCAACGAGACGCGTATTGCCTGCCTGGCCCGCCTGGCTGAACACATCAGCCAGGCCCTGTTGAGTCTGCCCTTCCGCCCGCTGTGGCTGTTTGGCCACAGCATGGGCGCGGCGCTGGCCTACGCCGTCGGTGTGCAGTTGGAGGCGGCAGGCGTCGGTGCCGAGCATGTGTTTGTCTCGGCCCACCCGCCACCGCACCGGCAACCAGCCAGTGACCTGCACCGCCAGGACGATGCCGCACTGATCGCCGACATCCTGCGCCAGGACGCCGAGGCCACGAGCCTGTGGGGCAACCCGCAACTGCGCGGGTTGTTCCTGCCGACCCTGCGCAGCGATTACCAGGCCATCGAAACCTGGCAACCGGCGCGGCTTGACCGTTTGGCGGCGCCCATCGACGTGCTTCTGGCCCGGGCCGACACCGATGTCAGCCTTGACCAGGCCCGGGCCTGGGCGGACCTGAGCGAACACACCCCGGATATCCGCCAGTTCGACGGCGATCATTTTTACCTCAAGCAACAGCCGCGCCCCGTGATCCATCACTTGCTGCAACGCACGGCCTACCTTCAAGGAGACTCGGTATGAAAACCCCGGAACACTGCACCGGCCTGCCGGACATTCGCCACGCCATCGACACCCTCGACCGGCAGATCATCGATGCCCTGGGGCTGCGCATGCAGTACGTCAAGGCGGCCTCGTCGTTCAAGCCCGACCAGGCCAGTATCGCCGCACCAGACCGCGTCGCGGCGATGTTGCCGCAGCGCCGGCAGTGGGCGCAGGAGGCCGGGCTGGACGGTGAATTCGTCGAGGGCCTGTTCAATCAGGTCATCCATTGGTACATCGCGGAACAAACGGCGTTCTGGCTGCAAAAAAAGAGCGCGGCCGTATGAACGAAGCCGCCTTACTGAGTGTGTTCGAAGCTGCGCACCAGCTCGCGCGGAAACATCAGCGGCCCGTTGTCGCTGTGAGTTCGCGCCCTGCACCGAACCTTGATCCCTTGGCGCTGTACGAAGCGCTCCAGCAGGGCTTTTTCTGGTGTGCTCATTCACCGGGGCTGGCTCTGTTCGGTCTGGGCTGCGCCTGGCAGATCGAAGCCACGGGCCCCCAGCGATTGGCCGAGGTGAACCGCCAATGGTTCGCGCTGTGTGCCGACGCGGTGATCGACGGCCCCCATCCACCGCTGCTGCTGGGCGGCATGCGTTTCGACACGCAGCAACCTTGCGCGCCGCATTGGGTGCCGTTCGCCGATGCCAGCTTTCACCTGGCCCAATGGCTGCTCAGCGAGGACGGCGACGGCCGCTGGCTGCGTTGCCAATGCGTGGTGGAACCCGGCAGCGATCCGGCCGCATTGGCGCGCGCCAGCCTGGCGGCGCACCAACAGCTTTTCGCGTCGCCACGCTCGCCCGCATCGCACCCGGAGGTGATCGAACGCACCGCATTGCCCGCGCCCCAGTGGCAAGCCAAGGTCGCCAACGCCTTGCAGGCCATCGACAGCGGCGAGCTGAGCAAAGTGGTGCTCGCCCGCCATATCGAATATCAGCTGGACGCCGCCCTCGATAGCGGCGCCGTCATGCGCCGGCTGCACGAGCGGCGCAACTCCTCCCATCTGTTCGCCTTGCACCGCGCAGGCAGCTGTTTCATGGGCGCCACCCCGGAGCGGTTGCTCAGTTGCCAGGAAGGCCACCTGAGCACCCACGCCCTCGCCGGTAGCGCACGGCGCGCCCCAACGCCCGCGGAAGACCAGCAAGTGGGCGCAGGCTTGTTGGCAGATTCCAAGGAACTGCATGAACATCAATTGGTGGTGCAGACCATCCTGCAAGGCTTGAGTGGCATCGTCACCGACCTGCAAGCAGCCACCCGACCCGAACTGCTGAAACTGGCCACGGTGCAGCATCTGAGCAGCCCGATCAGCGCCCGGCTTGTAGAGGGGGGTAGTTTGCTGGACGGCATCCAGGCCTTGCACCCCACCCCAGCGGTTGGAGGTTTGCCAGCGGCGACGGCCATGGGCTTCATTCGCCGGCACGAGGGCTTCGACCGGGGCTGGTACGCCGCGCCCGTGGGTTGGCTGGACGCCCGGGGCAACGGCGATTTCCTGGTGGCCCTGCGTTCGGCACTGATGACACCTTTGCATTGCCACTTGTTCGCAGGTTGCGGGATTGTCCAGGGGTCTCGACCGGCCGATGAGTACGAGGAAACCCAAATCAAACTGGCGAGCATGGAGCAGGCCTTGCACCTCGCTCCACGCTAACGGCGAGCCAATGATGGACCTGTGGCCAGAGATTGCTCCCGCTGGGTTCCGTAGGAGCTGGCAAAGCCTGCGATCTTTTGATTTTGATCTTTCGCTTGAGACTCAAGTGTCGGGGGAAAGATCGCAGCCTCGCTTCGCTCGACAGCTCCTACAGGCCCAGCGGGAGCAATCTCCGGCCACGGGTTTGTCGATTGCCTTAAGTGAACAGCGTTACCTTCAAGGCCCCTTTGTCCCTGCCCCCGTTAATAGGCCGCTCCGTAAAGATGATTCAATCCGCGTGTTCCTGCTTCAGTCGCTTGAGCAATGCCTTGGCCGCAGCTTCCGATGAGGCGGGATTCTGCCCCGTGATCAGGTGCCCGTCCTCAACCACATAACTCCCCCAATCCGCACTTTTGGAGTACTCGCCGCCCTTGGCCTTGAGCATGTCCTCCACCAGGAACGGAACCACATGAGTCAGCCCCACCGCCTCCTCCTCGGAGTTGGTGAATCCAGTCACTTTCTTACCCTTGACCACGGGTTCGCCGTCTGGGGCGTTGACGTTCTTGAACACACCTGGCGCGTGGCAGACGGCCGCGATGGGTTTGTTCGCCGCATAAAACGCCTCGATGAGCGTCTTGGAATCGGTGTCCTCGGCAAGATCCCACAGCGGCCCATGGCCTCCGGGATAAAACACGGCATCGAAGTCATAGGGGTCGACCTCGCCCAGCGGGACGGTGTCGGCCAACGCCGCTTGGGCCCTGGTATCGGAGGCGAAGCGACGGGTCGCAGCGGTCTGGGCGCCCTCTTCGTCGCTCTTGGGGTCCAGCGGTGGTTGCCCACCCTTTGGAGAGGCCAGCGTGATCGTCGCCTCGGCGTCGGCGAACACGTAATAAGGCGCGGCAAACTCCTCCAGCCAGAAACCGGTTTTCTTGCCGGTGTCACCCAACTGATCGTGGGATGTAAGCACCATTAGAATCTTCATTGAACCTCTCCTCCGTGCATGGATGGGCGAACCGTGCTCGCCCCGCATTAATGTCAGAGGCTGCGGTTTGCCAGACGTTCAAGTGAGCATGGCCCGCACCATGAAGTTACGACGCGACAGTCGAGGTGTTTAGCTCCCTGGCCGAGATCGCCGCCAAGCGCTGTTCCCTGGAAGCGGCATAATCGGCCTGTCGTCCCAGTTGCCAACCCAAGTAGCCCCACAGCAACGCGCAACCCGCGCCCACCACAGCCACCGGGCCGGCGCCTTGCCCCAGCAGGTCAAGCAGACTCTTGATCCAGCCGCTCATGGCGTCACCCGCGCGATAGACCACGGTGTCGATAAAGTTCTTGGCCTTGTATTTACTCTCGGCATCCAGTGGCGCGAACAGCATTTCCCGGCCCGGTCGGACGAACGCGTACTCGCCGATCCGCCGCACGATCATCAGCGCCACCAGCAGCGCGAACCCCGGCGCCAACGCCAGGCCCAGGAAGCCGATGCACATCAGCAGCGGCACGATGGCCAGCAAGGCGCGCACCCCCAGTTTCGGTGCGATACGGCCGGTGATGAACAGCTGGGACAGCAACGCCCCGGCCTGCACGACGATGTCGATGGTGCCGAAGATGCGCACTTGCGCTTCGCGATCCGGATAATGCTCGGCCACCAGGCGCGCCTGCTCGAAATAGAGAAAAGTGCTGACCGTCGCCAACAACACGACAAACCCGGCAATGCCCAACAGGTAAGGCGACCCGAGCACGGCCGTCAAACCGCTGAACGGGTTGCCCTGCAAGGGCTGCCGGGGATTTTGCGTCGGCGCGGCGCCAACACGGCCAGCCCCGCCCTTTTCGCGCCATGCCATCAACGCCCGTTTCAACACCAGCGTGACGCCGAGCAACAAGGCCGCCAGAAACATCAACCCCGAAGCGCCGAGCGGACCGATGAGCAACGCGCTCAGGGCCGGCCCCAACAGGCCGCCGACGCTGGCGCCTGCGGCGATGAAGGCAAACAGACGCTTGGCCTGCTCGCTGTCGAATACATCCGCCATCAGGCTCCAGGCCACGGAGACGACGAACAAGTTATAGACCGAGATCCAGACGTAAAAGACCCGGGCCAGCCAGACACTGTCCGGCTGGAACTGGAACAGCTCGACGAACATCAGCAGGTTCAAGCCGAAGAAGCCATAGACCCAGTCGATCAGGCGCAGGCGCGGTACTCGGGAGCTGAGCCAGGCGAACAACGGCACGGCCACCAGCATGACCAGGAAGGTCGCGGTAAACAGCCATTGCAAGTTCTCCACTCCCGCCGCGATGCCCATCGATTCACGGATCGGGCGCAGCATGAAGTATCCGGTGAAGAGGCAAAGGAACAGCAGGAACCCGCACAGCGCCGGACGCAACTCACCGTCGCGGGCGTTGAGGGCGAGACTCAGCCGGTGCAAATAGGAAGGCGCACTCATAGGGACTCCAGGGAGACGGCAATAAGAAAGGTCAAGCGCGGGACGGACGCCCGCGCCCAGGGTTGCATCAGCGATAGATCACGCCGGTGAGGCGCTCGGAGACGGCCCAGAGCCGCTCGGCATCCGCCTGCGCGCTTGCGGCGGGCGGCGTCTTGGCGAAGCCCAACGGACCACGTCTTTCAGCGTCCCCGGTCGGGCCGTAATACGCTCCGCCCACGGCTTGCGCAGCCGTGGCGGCGTACAACGTCGGCAACGCCCCTTGTGCCGCTGAGTGGTAGGCGTCGCGGTCCTTGGCCCAGCGCCGACCGAACTCGCTGTCCAGGCCAGGACCGCGTTCGACCAACTCGGTGACCGCCACGCCGGGGTGCGCCGCGATGCTGCGAATGCCCCAGTTTTCAGCGTCGCTGCGCCGCTGCAAGGCAAAGGCCCAGTGCAGGACCGCCAGTTTCGATTGCGCGTAGGCCGCGTACGGGTCGTATTTCTGCTCGCTCTGCAGGTCATCGAGGTTCATCGTGCCGCGTGTCGCAGCAATGCTGGACAGGCTCACCACGCGGGCATCCTGGCTTTGACGCAAGAGCGGCACCAACAGGCCGGTCAGTGCGAAGTGCCCCAGGTAGTTGGTGGCCAACTGAAGCTCAAAGCCATCGGCGGACGTGCCCCGCTCGGGCGGCGCCATGACGGCGGCGTTGTTGATCAATACGTCGAGGCGCGGCAGCCGCTGGTTGAGACGCTGGGCCAGGTCGCGCACCGATGAAAGATCGGCCAGGTCCACGTTCTCGAACTGCACCTTGGCGTCGGGCACGGATTCACGGATACGCGCGATGGCCTGGGCGCCGCGCTCCGGATTGCGCGCGGCGATGATGACCTCGGCGCCGGCACGGGCCAAGGCCAGCGCGTCTTCGTAGCCCATGCCACTGGTGCCGCCGGTGACCAGGACAATCCGGCCTTTCTGGGACGGTATGTCGTGGGTCGACCAGTCCGGTTTCGGTGCTGCGCGATCGGACGCCTCGACACTCACCGAAGCGAGCAACGCGATGCCGGCAGCAAGGGTTCTCGCCAGTCTCGCCAGCCGGCCCCTGTGACTCACGCAGCCAAGGGTGGGTATTGTTGTGTTATTCCACATGGTGATAGTCCCTGTTTGAAGAAATGAACCGGCATCGCCGGACGGTCACTGTCTGGAGCACGCCTCGGCCAACTGCAGAAAGCTGACGTGCTTCTTGGTGCCTTGGCTGTTCAAGTAGGTCATCTTGGCTTGCACGACCTCGCACACCGGCGATGTCGCCTCCTCGATATGGATGACCCTGGCGATGTCCAGCGGCATGCCATATTCGTAGGCCGGGATCTGCGTTTGTTCTTTGGCGAGCAGCGGCGAGCCGCTCAAGGAGATGACGGCCAGCAGGCCGGCAATCGACAGGTTTCGAATATTCATAGTGGGCTCCACGACACGGTCCTCGTTGGGATGGTCGTAGCACTCTAGGAGGGGGCGACTGACGTCAAGGTGACTGCTGGCTGACGGGAAGATGTCAAACGCGAGCGCAATGCTGTGCACTTAAGAAAAATGATGGACCTGTGGCGCGAGAGCTTGCTCCCGCTCGGCTGCGAAGCAGTCGTAAATCGGCGGGTGCGGTGTGTCTGATACGCCGCAATTGGCAGGTTTTGGAGCCGCTTCGCGGCCCAGCGGGAGCAAGCTCCCTCGCCACGGGTTTGTCGATTGCCTTAAGAGAACAGCATTGCAAACGCGAGCGGGCTTTTACTCGCGGGGGGCGACGACTAAGGCGCCGCCTGGTTCATCAAGGAAAAGCCGAAGGTATTGAAGCCATTTTCGCTATGGGCGAACACACGCCCGCCGTGCATGGACGCCACCGCTCGCACGATGGAAAGGCCCAGGCCATGGTGCGCATCACTTCGCGCCCGGGCGGCGTCGGCGCGATAGAAACGCTCGAACAAACGCTCCAGGTGCACCGTGTCGATGGGCTCCCCGGCATTGGAAACGCTCACCTCGACCTGCATGCCGTGGCTGACCAGGCTCACGGTGATGATGCTGGTCGGCACCGCGTAGCGCGCCGCGTTCTGTATCAGGTTGGCCAGGGAACGGTGAAAAAGGCGTCGGTCGATGCACACGCGCATGTCGCCTTGGATCTCCACGCTCAGTTGTTTGTCGTGCAGCACCGGTTCCAGGTATTCCACCGTCTTCGACGCCTCTTCATACAGCGAGACATCACTGAGTTCGGTGGCCCGCTGCCCACTTTCCGCCCCGGCGAGGAACAGCATGTCGTTGACGATGCCGCCCATCCGTTCCAGCTCTTCGAGGTTCGACTGCAGCAGGTCCTGGAGCTCACCCACATCTCGTCCATGGGCCAAGGCCACCTGGGTCTGGCCGATCAGGTTGGTCAGGGGTGTGCGCAACTCGTGGGCGACATTGGCGTTGAACCCTTCGAGCTGACACCACGCCGTTTCCTGGCGCGCCAGGGCGCCGTTGAACGACACCGCCAACTCCTGCAATTCCGCGGGCAACGCCTCAGTGTCCAGTCGCTGCTTCGAATCCCCCGGCGGCAGGCTATTGGCCTGACGGCTCAAGCGCCGCACCGGCCCGAGGCCGAAACGCGCGATCAAGTAACCGAGCAGCGCAACCAGGCCGATGCCCAACGCCGAAGTCAGGATCAATATCTTGGTGAAATGGTTCAGGGTCTTCCTGAACGGCGTCGAGTCCAACCCCACGATGAAGCGCAGTTCCGGGCGATTGCCCATGGCGGGAATGGTCTTGAGCAAAACCATCATGGGGCACTCACGCTCTCGCCCAGGCAATTGGAGGCTGAAGAGTCCATCGGCGCGCTTGGACCAATCCTGGCCGTCCGGCATCGGCCCGCCATAGCTGAAGGCCGGGTTATCCACCAGAATCCAATAACGGACCCGTTCATCCGCGGGCGTCAGGCCGTCGAGCTTCTGGCGCAAGCCGACCCAGAACGTCGGCGAATCGTATTTCGCCAGCACCGGGTCCAGCACCGAATGGCGCAGGACCAGTTCGTTCTGCATCTGTTCATCGAGCGATTGCTTCAAGGACGAACGCAGCAGTGTCGCGCTGATCGACATGATCAGCAGGACAGCGAGGGCGAACATCAGGGCCAGCCGCTTGGCGATGGAAATCTTCATCACAACGCACCACTTTGCCTGCCAGGTTCTTCCCGGCTTTCCAGTACATACCCCATGCCGCGGACGGTATGCAGCAGCTTGCGCGGATACGGCGCGTCCACCTTGGCGCGCACGCGCTTGATCGCGACCTCCACCACATTGGCATCGCTGTCGAAATTCATGTCCCAGACCTGTTCGGCAATCATCAATTTGGACAGAATCTCGCCCTGATGTCGCGCCAACAGGCTCAACAGACAGAACTCCTTGGCCGTCAGGTCCAGCCGCAGCCCACCCCGGGTCACCTTGCGTGCTTGCAGGTCGACCTCCAGGTCGTCGATGCGCAAATGCGTCAGGTCGGCCGTGTCACCGGCGCGGCGACGGATCAAGGCCTGGACGCGCGCGACCAGTTCGGCAAATGAAAATGGTTTGCCCAGGTAATCATCGGCGCCCTCGCGCAGCCCTCGAATGCGGTCATCCACGGTTCCCCTGGCGGACAACATGATGACCGGGGTTTTCTTGTGCAGGCGCAGCCCTTGCAGCACGTCGTAGCCGTCCTTGCCCGGCAGCATCACATCCAGGATCACCACGTCGTAATCCCATTCCAGCGCGTAATGCAGGCCATCGATGCCATTGGTGGCAACGTCGACGATGTAGCCGAGCTCGGTCAAGCCTCGATGGACGTAGGAGGAGGTTTTTTCTTCATCCTCGACAATGAGCAGGCGCATCAGGTGACTCCTCTACGGAAGCAAGGCAACCCAGTGAGTCTAGGCAGTGAAGGTGTCTGGAGGCTGACGGCTTCCTGACATTTTTGTCAGAAAGGGTTCGAGGACTGAGTATCACCCCAACAGGCTTGCGAAACTGAGCAGCCTTCGGGGATGACTTTGTGTCTCATCAGTAACCCGCTTCCTTTTGGTGTCGGAACGCCAATACGTACACGTTTTCTTCCGCGGGAACAAAACGGTAAAGCGCGACGTAGCCCGCGTCACCAAAAGTAATGATCAACTCTCGTAGTTCGGGTGACTCGGCGAGGGGGCGACCTATGCGGGGGTCGGTTTCCAGGCGCATCAACTGCTGCTTGATGACTTGAGCCGCCCTGCGCGTCACCTGTACGTCTTTTTCCAACAGGAAACGACGACAACGCTCCAGACCCTCAGCCGCCCCTGCTGTCACAATCAATCGTGGCATGCAGGAAGCTCCGACTCTTCCTCGGTTCCCCACGTTTTAAGCCAGTCTCGAGTCTCCGCCCCGGTCAGGTGCAGGCCCGTTTCCTGGTAGGCCTTCCACGAAGCCAACGCTTCCTGCTTGAAATTTTCCCGCGCTTCCTCCCGTACCACATACTGAGAAAGGGCTTCTCGCATGATCCAATGGGCCGAGCGCTGCCGCGCATTCGCCAACTGCTGGATGCGATATTTCAGATCTTCATCGATTTTGATCGACGTCGCCATAACGGCCCTCCAATATCAATAGGTATTACCTTTGAATACGATAGCACACTGAAACGTGCCTGGTCCTAACGAGGGTACACGTAGAAGCAATACATCAAGACGTGCGCAATCGGTTGGGAGCCAGGTTTTACAAAGGCATAGCGCGGATCGCCATGCTGATCCCCGTTTCACCGTTATTCGATTTAAGAATCGAATATATAGCGAATGAAACTAAGCAAACGATCTTCGAGTCACCTATCTTGACCCCATCAACTGCCAATCTGGCTGACGCCGGAACGTTACCCAACGGCCCAGAGGCGCCATCAAACGGCGCCGGACAAACGTTCATCCGCAGGATACGGATCCGCTCGTACGTTCACATTGATTGAAAACCGCAAGACCGATAAGGAGATCACCCCTGTGGTGGATGTACAGCAATCGTTGGATTCAATTTCCCCTGGCATCTCCTCTGGCGACGACCCTTACGGCGCCACCTTCCTTGCAACGGCCCACTGACACCCAAACAAGAGCCAAAGGAAGTCGTTCATGGCAATCACGCAAAACAGCCGTCTGGTGCAGGTCGACAGTCCGCTCGGCGGCGATGTCCTGGTGCTGCAGGGCATGGAAGGCAGCGAAGAACTGGGGCGGTTGTTTCACTACGAATTGGACCTGACGTCCGAAGATCGGGCGATCACCTTCGATCAATTGCTGGGCAAGCCGATGGGCCTGACCCTGGAGCTGTATGACGGCGGCAAACGCTACTTCCACGGCATCGTCTGCAGCTGCCGGCAGTTGACCGGGCACGGTCAGTTCGCTGGCTACCGCGTCAGCCTGCGCCCCTGGTTCTGGCTGCTCACGCGCACCTCCGATTGCCGGATTTTCCAGAACAAGACGGTGCCGGACATCATCAAGCAGGTGTTCCGCGACCTCGGTTTCTCCGATTTCGAAGACAGCCTGAGCGGCAGCTACCGCGAGTGGGAGTATTGCGTGCAGTACCGCGAAACCAGCTTCGACTTCGTCAGTCGGCTGATGGAGCAGGAAGGCATCTATTACTACTTTCGCCATGAAAAGGGCCGTCACGTGCTGGTCCTCGCCGATGCCTATGGCGCTCACTCCACGGCGGCGGACTATGCCTCGGTGCCCTTCTACCCGCCCGATCGGCAAATGCGCGAGCGCGATCATTTCTACGACTGGCAACTGGCGCGGGAAGTACAGCCCGGCTCGCTGGCGCTGAACGACTATGACTTCCTGCGCCCACGCGCCAGCCTTGAGGTGCGTTCCAGCGTGCCGCGCAACCACACCAACGCCGACTACCCGCTCTACGACTACCCGGGTGAATACGTCCAGAGCAACGATGGCGATCACTACGCGCGGACCCGCATCGAAGCCATTCACAGCCAGTTCGAGCGTGTGCAATTGCGTGGCCGCGCCCGCGGGATCGGTTGCGGTCATCTGTTCACGCTGACGGGTTACGACCGCGAGGATCAGAACCGCGAGTACCTGGTGGTGATCGCCCGTTATCAGATTCGTCAGGACGCCTACGAAAGCGGGCAGTCGGAGGTCGCCGAACAGTTCGTCAGCGAGCTGGACTGCATGGATGCCAACCAGACCTTCCGCTCCCTGCCCCTCACGCCGATGCCCATCGTCCGAGGGCCGCAGACTGCCGTGGTGGTGGGGCCCAGTGGCGAGGAGATCTGGACCGATCAATATGGCCGGGTCAAAGTGCACTTTCATTGGGATCGTCATGACCAGTCCAACGAAAACAGCTCCTGCTGGATTCGCGTGTCCCAGGCCTGGGCCGGCAAGAACTGGGGCTCCGTGCAGCTTCCGCGGATCGGCCAGGAAGTCATCGTCAGTTTCCTGGAGGGCGATCCGGATCGACCGATCATCACCGGCCGCGTCTACAACGCCGAACAGACCGTGCCCTACGCGCTGCCCGCCAATGCCACCCAGAGCGGGACGAAAAGCCGTTCAAGCAAGGGCGGCTCACCGGCGAACTTCAATGAAATCCGCATGGAGGATAAAAAAGGCGCCGAACAGCTGTTTATCCACGCCGAGAAGAACCAGGACATCGAAGTCGAGAACGACGAGACCCACTGGGTCGGCCACGACCGCCGCAAGACCATCGACAACGACGAAACCGTGCACGTCAAGCACGACCGCACCGAGACCGTCGACAACAACGAAACCATCACCATCGGGGTGGATCGCAAGGAAAAGGTCGGCAATAACGAAACCATCTCCATCGGCGTGAACCGCACCGAGGATGTCGGCAGCGACGAGAAAATCACCATTGGCGCCAATCGCACCGAGAACGTGGGCAGCAACGAGACCATCACCATCGGCGCGGACCGCACGGAAAAGGTCGGTGCCAACGAGACGATCACCATTGTCAGCAACCGCACCGAGGACGTGGGCGGCAACGAAACGATCGGTATCAAGGGCAACCGTAACGAGACGGTCCAGGGCAACGAAGGGATCGAGATCAACGGCAACCAGAGCACACAGATCGGCCAGAACGAATCCCGCGACGTCACCCAGAACCGCAGCACCAACATCAAGCAGAACGACACCCTGGACGTCGGCAAGCACTTCGCCCTCACCGCTGGCGACTCCATCAGCCTGACCACGGGCGCGGCCAGCATCACCCTGAAGAAGGACGGCACCATTGTGATCAGTGGCAAGAACATTACCATCGACGGTTCCGGCGCCATCAACATCAAGGCGAACAGGAACGTTGTCGTCAAAGGCCAGAAAATCCTGCAGAACTAGCCACGGAGTGGGCGCCATGACCGTTGAATATCATTTACCCGCTGCCTCTACCGCCACCCCCGCCCGCGTGGATGGCGTCGTGATCGGGGTGCTGCTGGATGTGCCCAGTGCAGATGCGCCGGTGGTGGCCTTCCCGGGCTGCCCCGGCGAAACCGGCCTCGCCGCGCGCACCACCACGCCGCTCTCCCGTGAAGACATCGGCGCCCAGGTCGCCCTGATGTTCGAGGCCGGCGACCTGAGCCGACCGCTGGTGATCGGTCGCATCCAGCGCCTGCCGCACACCACGACGCCAGCCGTCGCCCACTTGGACGGCGAACGCCTGGAGTTTACGGCAGAGCGGGAAATCGTCCTGCGCTGCGGCAAGGCGAGCATCACCCTCACGCGCGAGGGCAAGGTGCTGATTCGAGGGACCTACCTCTCG
This sequence comes from Pseudomonas sp. Z1-12, assembly GCF_051132015.1. NCBI lineage: Bacteria > Pseudomonadati > Pseudomonadota > Gammaproteobacteria > Pseudomonadales > Pseudomonadaceae > Pseudomonas > Pseudomonas sp. Z1-12. The sequence continues at coordinate 3,178,382 of NZ_CP071647.1, read as the reverse complement.
AACCGGTCATCCGGCGTGAACCGTATCAAGGGTGGTTCGGTGCAGATCAACTAGGCAGGTAGTCGACTCATGGAACTGCTCAACGCCAGCAAACTGCTTGCTGCCTACACCCAAGGCCTGGAGACCGATGGCCGTGAATCCCTGGTGATCGTGGCCAAAGGCACTTTCAATTTGCCGCTGGACGGTCGTGCGGCAATTCTCGCCGACACCCAGCAACCGCTGTTGATGGCCGATACTTTCTTCGGCGAGCCGGGGCTCAGCGCTCCGCTGCAGGAAATGGACTTCGCCCCGGTCAAGCCGTTCTGCGATGTGCTGGTACGTGGCAAGGCCTACGCCCCGGGCGGGCGGCCCGTGACGCAGTTGGCCGCAGGCATTCGCATCGGTCAGATGAGCAAGGCCTTTTCCGTCCTCGGTCCCCGACAATGGCAACCGGGGCTACTCGGGGTTTCTCCCGGTTTACCGCAGCCGTTTACCGAGCAGGACATCTCCTATGCCCAGGCCTACGGAGGTTCCCATCCCATGGCCAAGAATCCGGAGATGCGTCATTGCTACCCGGACAACCCAAGCGGTTGCGGTTGGTTCCCAGGCAGCATCGACAGTGCTGAAATCGCTTACAAGCCAATGCCGAATACGGAGGAACTGGGCAAGCCGATCGACAGCCCCTCCGGCGACTTCCGCCCCATGGCTCTCGGCCCCCTGGGTCGCAGCTGGCCGCAACGCGCCCGCTTTGCCGGTACGTACGACGAAGCCTGGCTGGCCGACAGCTTTCCGTTTCTGCCGCAGGATTTCGACAACCGCTACTTTCAGGCGGCCCCTGACGATCAGCAGATTCCCTACCTGCGTGGCGGCGAGGAGGTGCTACTGCTCAACCTCACGCCCCGGGAGCGCGCTAGCTTTCGCATCCCCGAAATGGACGTGCCGGTGACCTTCTTTCTGAAAAAAGGCGGTCATGAAACTGTGCAGGCGGTGATCGACACCCTGCTGATCGACACAGACGCGCGCCAGGTGCAACTGACCTGGCGTATCTCCCGTCCGCTGCGGCGCAACCTCTTCGAGATCGCTCAGGTGCTGGTCGGCACGATGTCCAGGGGCTGGTGGCGCGCCCGTGAACTGGGCAAGGATTATTACCCGTCGCTCTCCTCCCTGGTAAAAGCCAGGCGCGCCCCCGAGGAGACGGACTGATGACCGCACTTTGCATCATCGGCTCCGGCATGGTCAGCGCCGTTGGCCTCAGCGCACCCGCGAGCTGCGCGGCGATCCGCTGCGCCATCGACAACTTCCAGGAAACCCGTTTCATCGACCGAGGTGGCGAATGGCTGATCGCGGCCAGCGTCCCGCTGGAACAGCCCTGGCGCGGCCGCACCAAGTTGATCAAGTTGGCCGCCCGCGCCATCGCCGAGGCGTTACAGACCACTCCCGGGGTCGACACGGAAAAGACCCCGTTGCTGCTGGGCGTGGCCGAAGCCGAACGCCCCGGCCGCCTGGATGGCCTGGATCGAACACTGTTGCAGGACATCGAAGCTGAACTGGGCCTGCGCTTTCATCCAGACTCCAATATCATCGCCCGCGGCCGAGTCAGCGCTGCCGTGGCCCTGCTCAATGCGCGGACGTTGATTTACCAGGGCGGCCATCGCCACGTGCTGGTCGCTGGCGTCGACTCCTTCCTGTGCGGAGCTACCCTGGCTGCATTCGAAGAGCGCGAACGCCTGCTGACCAGCGAGAACTCCAACGGTTTCATTCCCGGCGAAGGGGCTGCGGCCGTGGTACTGGCCGCCCTGGTTGCCAGTGCAATACCGCAATTGGCCTGCATTGGCCTGGGTTTCGGCGTGGAGAAGGCCACGGTGGAGGCCGAAGACATTCCCCTGCGTGCCGAAGGTCTGACCCAAGCGGTACGGGGGGCCCTGAGTGAAGCCGGGTGTGGATTAGAGCTGATGGACTATCGGCTCACGGACATCTCTGGCGAGCAGTACTACTTCAAGGAAGCGTCCCTGGCCCTGAGCCGCACCCTGCGCGTGCGCAAGGAGTTCTTCCATCTCTGGCACCCAGCCGACTGCATCGGCGAAGTCGGCGCCGCCATCGGCCCGGCCATGCTCGCCGTGGCGTTGGCCGCCAGTCGCAAGGGCTATGGCGAGGGTCCGAATATCTTCTGCCACCTTGGCAACGATGCCGGCGAGCGCGCCGTCGCCCTGCTCAGTTACCAGACTGTGAGGGCTGCGTAATGGCCAACCAGGTCTTTGCCAACAATATGGAGATCTCCTGCAAGGCGGCCGACGGCAAATCGATTGCCTGCTTTCCGGATGTCTGCTTCACGCCGCCGCAGGCCCCGCCCACCCCGCTCGGCGTGCCCATCCCCTATCCCAATACCGGTATGGCGAAGGACACGGCCAAGGGTAGTCGGACGGTGAAGATCACCCGTAAAGAAGTCATGCTTAAAGACAGAAGTTACTTTAAGACCAGCTATGGCGACGAGGCCGGCTGTGCGCCGAAGAAGGGCGTGATCACCAGTAGAATCAAGGGCAAGGTGTACTTCACCTCATGGTCGATGGATGTGAAGTTCGAAGGCCTGAACGTGGTGCGGAACATGGACCTGACCACACACAACCATGCATCGCTTCCCGGAAACACACCGACCTGGCCCTATTTGGACGAAATGGCCCTCGCCGACGATAGTGATCATGCCTGTGCACCTCTGGCTAAAAAGCTCAAGACCCATTGCGAAAAGCACGTTAAACGGACCAAGAAAGGCCAGGTGAAAAGGAAGTCATCAAAGGAAGCCATGTGTGCCGATCGAAAATGTAACGCCGCGATGAAGTGTTCTCTATCACCCTATTCGCCCTCGAATTGCTGCGATGGGAAAACCCCCCATCATGTAATACCCAAGCACTGCATCCAGAAGCCTAATCAAGGAAACTCTTCCAACCCTGACGTATATACCGGCTGCGAGGGATATAACTCCAAATTAGCCCCCTGTGTATGCGTATCTGGACATGACAAGAGCACCGGGCAGCACAAAAAAGTGCACGACATATTTGACAAGGCCGAGGATAAAAACCTTGTTAACGGCAAGGCAGGGACATGGACTTATGAAGCCGCAGCCAATAGCGGAGCAACGGCGGTCAGCCAAGTATTACGATGCGACCCGAAATGTACACGGTCCCAGTTGGATGCTTATCACCAGCAGCCCAATAGATCGACGGCTCCTCCAAAAGGCCCCAACATCAGCAATACCACGAATCTACGTGCCGACAGCAGCGGAAACAGGACCCCGGAAAACTTCTCGACAGTTTCCAGCAGCACATTTGGATAAGGAGCAACCATGACATCATCCAGACATTATTTCATTGATGGATTCACGCCCACCAAGGGGCTTCTGGGCTTAGTAGCCTTTCCATATGCACTCAAAGGCGAGGACACGGAGTACACCACGTTCTATACGACCCTCGACGGCCAGTGGGGGCAGCAAAAATTCGACTTTGACAGTCGCTCAATCACCTATCTGATACAAGGCGAATATCGAGCATGGTGGATTCTCGGAAAGCGCGGAGAAGTGGTGGAGATCAAACAGGGAACCCCCTCCTTCGAGTTGATCGCTGACGCAGGGACCGGCGGTAAACAATTAGGCTACATGAACAAAATCACTGTTATCGATGGGGAACTACACGCCTGTGGCTATAACCGCCAGGTGTATCGTCGAAGCAACGGAGTCTGGGCGCACATGGACCAGGGGCTGCTCTATACCGGCACAAGAGATGGCATAAGCCTGGAGTCCATGGCGGGCCATTCCAAAAGTGACATTCATGCCGTAGGCAATGCCGGTGAGATATGGTTTTTTGATGGCTCACTCTGGAGACAATGCGATAGTCCAACGAACCTCGATCTGAATGAAGTGGCGACGTTCGCTCAGAACAAGTACATCGCCTGTGGCGATGATGGGATGGTATTAGTGGGGTCCAAAGATTGTTGGACAGTTATCCAGAATGACGAAGTCGAAGGTGATCTATGGGGGGCTGTTTCCTTTCAAGATCGACTTTATGTTGCCGGATTCGAAGGCATAGGCGTCATCAATAACCATCAGGTGAAAAAACTCGCCATCCCCGGCGTGAAAAAAATCGATGGTTATCGCCTTCGGACGTGTGGCAATTATCTATGGTCCATTGGTAACGATCAGATCATGCGATTTGACGGGGCTCACTGGGTAGAGATCATATGCCCTGACAATATATGAAACCCGTTTGCGCATGCGAGGGTGAAATCATCGCGCCTACTCAGGGATGGCCCCTCGGAGTTATTCTGAATTGAAAACCGAACTTTCGGTCCTAGCAGACCAACACGCCGAAGAAGCCAGCTTCCTCGCCGTCCTGCGCGACTACGCCATGCGCGCACCGCACTACGATCTAGACCACTTGAGCAAACTCGACGATCGCCTCGACGCCCACCTCGACGGCCTTAGAATCGCCGGAACCACTGGCCTGGAAACCCTCCTGACCCAACTCAGCCCACACGCCATCGGCGAGATGTTCGCCAGTGTGGTCCTGGCCTTCGAGGCAGGTAACGCCCCAGTGCTGTCGCGGCTCAGCGAGCATCTGCGCAGTGCCTTGGAAACCGAGCGCGGTTACCTGATGGCCCTGGGTTGGCTCGACTGGGACCGGGTCTCGCCCTGGATCGAGCGCATGCTCGCCTCTCCCGAGCCCCTGTTCCGTCGCCTCGGCCTTGCGGCCTGCGGCATGCATCGCCACGACCCAGGCCCCGCCCTGCTGGCCGGACTGTCCGATGCCGACCCAAGCGTGCAGGCACGTGCCGCCCGCACCGCTGGCGAGCTGCGCCGCCGGGACCTGCTGCCAGCGATTCGTGCCCACCGTCAGCATGAAAATGCCGCCACGCGCTTCTGGGCCAATTGGGCCACCGCCCAAATGGGTGATCAGCAGGCCTTGGAGCCTCTGCGCACATTTGCCGAACGACCGGGCGAGTTTCAATACCGCGCGCTTTGCGTGTTGTTGGCCTGGCAGGAGCGCGAACCCAGCATCGCCTGGATACGCCAATGGGTACAGGATCCCAGGGATCGGCGCATCGGTATCCAGGCCCTTGGGCTATTGGGCGATCCGGTCTGCGTGCCCTGGTTGATCGAGCAGATGAGCGACCTGCCCTATGCCCGGGTCGCCGGTGAAGCCTTCAGCCTGATCACCGGCGCGGACCTGGCGCTACTCGACCTGGAACTGCAGGCCTTGCCGGATTTCGATGCAGGCCCGAACGAAAATCCCGAAGATCCCAATGTGACCATGGACCCCGATGAAAACCTGCCCTGGCCCGACCCGCAGCTAATCGAAAGCTGGTGGCAAGCCAATGGTGGCGATTTCCAGGTGGGTACTCGTTATATGCTGGGGCTGGCCCATGGCGAACACAGTTTCCAGCAAGCCCTGGTCCACGGCCAGCAAAGCCAGCGCATCGCCGCCGCCTGCGGCCTCGCCCGCTTTCGTCCCACCGAAGTGCTTTTCCCCACCAGCGCACCGGCCTGGCGGCAAAAGCGCTTGTTGGGGATGACCGCGGCGTTCGGGCGATGATCACGGTGTTTGTATAGCGCTGCGCCCCCCGACAATCATTTACACCCTTTGGAGGCACCATGCCGCACGTCATCGGAAAGAACCCCGTGGCACTCATCAGTGGGGTTGGCAGTGAGGTCGGAATCGGCATGGCAATCGCCCGCAGGTTGGGTGCCGCCGGAGCCAGACTGATCATCACCGCCAGCAGCGCACGCATCCTCGAACGCGTCGCAGAGTTGCGTGCCGAAGGGTTCGATGTCGAAGGACGGGCCCTTGATCTTACCGATGAAAACCAGGTCCGTGAGTTTATGGCGTGGGCGGAATCCGTCTGGGGGCAGGTCGATATTCTGGTGAACAACGCAGGCATGGCCATGCAAGGCAGTCCGGAGTTTTTTTCCGGCTTGGCGACCATGGACCTGCACACCTGGAACCTGACACTGGCGCGAAACCTCACCACGGCCTTTCTGCTTACGCGGGCGGTCCTGCCCGGCATGCGGGCGCGTCGTTACGGGCGCATTGTCAACATCAGTTCCACGACCGGCACCCGCTGCAGCAACCCCGGTGAAGCGGCTTACAGCGCCGCGAAAGCCGCAATGGTTGGCATGAGCATGAGCCTGGCGCTGGAAGTCGCCCAGCAAGGGATCACTGTCAACAGCGTCGCGCCCGGCTGGATTACCACGGGATCGACCACCGACGAGGAAGCCAAGGCAGCCGGTTACACGCCGATGGGCCGGGCCGGACGTCCCGAAGAGGTGGCGGCATTGGTGGCTTTCCTTGCGTCGGCAGAGGCCAGCTACCTCACTGGCGAAGTCATTGTGGTGGATGGTGGGAACTGCCTGGTCGAAAACAAGGCGCCTTGATTCCCCTGTGGGAGCGAGCTTGCTTGCGATGGCGGTGGTCCAGCTAAATGAGTGTTGGATTGGCTGGCCTCTTCGCGAGCAAGCTCGCTCCCACAAGCGCTGCGCACTCAAGCGGGAGCAAGCTCCCTCGCCACAAAAATGCCCAAGCGTCACTTGAATAATTCACTGCTCATGAAATCGATGAACACCCGCAGTTTCGGCGCCAAATGTTTGCTGGAAGGCCAGAGCATGCGGAAGGTGTTCTGATACCGGTTGAAGTCATCCAGGACGGTGACCAGCTCACCGCCGGCGATGGCCTCACGCACGGTGAAGTCCGGCACGCAAGCGATCCCCAACGCATCGTGCACGACATGCAGCAACGCCTCGGTGGTGTTGCAGACCAGGGTGGCGGGCAAATTGAGATCCGGCGCCCCATCCCCGTTTACCGGCCAGACTTGCATCCTGCCAGTGCTGGGGAACTTGTACAGCAGGCAGGCATGACGCAGCAGATCCGCCGGCACCTGGGGGGTGCCGTGTTCGGCGAAGTACCGGGGCGACCCGACCACAACCAGCGTGAACGTACCCAACGGGCGAGACATCAGCCGAGAGTCGTTCGGTTCTCCGGTCCGAATGACCGCATCGAAACCTTCCTCGATGATGTCCACCAGCCTGTCGGAAAAATCCAGATCCAGTTCGATACTGGGGTAGCGGCGCATGAAGGCGATCAGCGTCGGCATGACCAGATCCGCAACCAGGGGCAAGCTCACGCGCAGCTTGCCCCGGGGCGCTTCATGGGTTTGCGACAACTCCTGCTCGGCCGCTTCGACTTCGCAGAGAATGCGCCGGCAACGTTCGAGGAACAGTGCACCTTCCGCCGTCAGCGTGATACTGCGCGTACTGCGATGAAACAGGCGTACACCCAGTCGTTCCTCGAGCCGCGCCACGCTTTTGCCCACTGCCGAAGACGAAATGCCCAGCGCCCTGCCCGCCTCCGAAAAACTGCGGGTTTCGGCCGCACGCACAAAAAAATCAATCCCGCTCAGTGATTCCAAGTCAGCCTCCATTGCGGACATTTTTTCCGATGTGTTCAGCACTCTAGCATTCTTGTCTCGTGAAAGACGCGCACTTACCGTGGTCGACACTTATCAGCGCTTCAGGCAGGTGCCCCATGACGATTGCCAATACCCATATCGATGCAGAGGTTGCTCAAGACACGGCACCGCTCCCCATCGGTTCACTGTTTGCCCTCGCGCTCGCCGCCTTCGTGACGATACTCACCGAAGCCTTGCCCGCAGGCCTGCTCTCGCAGATCAGCGAAGGGCTGGCGATTTCCGAAGCCTTGGCCGGCCAGTTGGTCACGGTCTACGCGATAGGCTCCTTGCTGGCAGCCATACCGCTGACCGCCGCGACTCAAGGCATGCGGCGCAGGTCGCTGTTGCTGCTCGCCATTGCCGGTTTCGCCGTTGCCAACACGGTCACGACGCTTTCCACCCACTATGGTTTGACGATGGTCGCGCGCTTGCTGGGTGGCGTATCGGCCGGGTTGCTGTGGGCCTTGCTGGCCGGCTACGCCGCGCGCATGGTGCCCGAGCACCAGAGAGGCCGGGCCATTGCGATTGCCATGGTAGGCGCGCCCCTGGCGTTATCCCTGGGCGTGCCCGCCGGCACGCTGCTCGGCAACCTGATCGGTTGGCGGATGAGCTTCGCCATCATGAGCGTGTTCGCCGTCGCCTTGATGGTCTGGGTCCGACTCAAGGTGCCCGACTTCCCTGGACAAGCCACCCATAAGCGCCTTGCCTTGGGTCAGGTTTTCACCCTCCCGGGCGTTCGCTCAGTGTTGTTCGTGGTACTGGCATTTGTCCTGGCGCACAACATTCTCTTTACCTACATCGCGCCGTTTTTGACGGCGGCGGGCCTGGGTGAGCGGATAGATCTGGTCCTGCTGGTCTTCGGTGTCGCGTCGTTGCTGGGGATCTGGGTCGTCGGCGTGCTGATCGATCGCCATCTGCGGGTGTTGACGCTGGCCGGCACGGTGCTGTTCGCCCTTGCGGCATTGACACTCGGCGCAATGAACGACACGCCTGCAGCGGTTTATGTCGCGGTGGCGGCTTGGGGAATCGCTTTCGGAGGAGCTGGGACGCTGTTCCAGACGGCCATCGCCAAGACGGCTGGGGACGCGGCGGATCTCGCCCAGTCCATGCTGGTCACGGCCTGGAACCTGGCCATTGCCGGTGGCGGGATCGTCGGTGGTCTGCTGCTCGATCACTTGGGGGTCGTGGCGTTTGCGCCGGTCTTGGTCGTTCTCCTGCTGCTGACGTTGGCCGTGGTGTGGTCCGCAGAGCGCCATGGCTTTGCGCAGAGCATCTAGTGGCCTGTGTGGCTAATTCGTGCACTCAACTTCGGCGCCAGAACTTGCCAGTCTGCGTTGCCATTCCTCGCCGTAGCGGGCTACGACTCGTCATGGCGCCTTGCCTGGCAAGCCCTGGCACTCGAATTTGAGTACTCGAATTAACCGTACAGGCCACTAGCCACACGGTTCTACTACGCTTGGGGACTGATATCCCGGTTTGGTTTGCAAGATCAGGCAAGAATCAGCCCGGATCGTGCAACCCACCCCAACCATTCCTTCCTATAGTTAACCAGAGCCAAACCATCTGGAGCTGGTCCCCCTATGAGCGCCCTGAACATAAACGGCCGTGAATACACGGTCGACGTAGACCCTGGCACCCCGATTCTCTGGACCCTGCGTGACACGCTGGGCATGACCGGCACCAAGTTCGGCTGCGGCGCGGCGTTGTGTGGTGCCTGCACCGTGCACCTGGACGGCCAGGCCATTCGTTCCTGTGTGACGCCCATTGCCGCTGCCGAAGGCAAGAAGATCACCACCATCGAAGCGGCCACCAACGGCAGTGATCCGGTGGGTAGCGCCGTGCACGACGCATGGGTCAAGCACGACGTGGCGCAATGCGGCTACTGCCAGAGCGGCCAGATCATGAGCGCGACCGCATTCCTCAAGGCCCAGCCCAAGGGCAAGCAGCCCACGGTGGCCGAGATCGACTCGGCCATGGCCGGCAATATCTGTCGCTGTGGCACCTACGCCCGAATCCGCGCCGCGGTGGCTGATGCCGCCAAGACCCTTGCCTGATCGGAGCCGACCATGTTGAACGAGATATTCCCGAACGAGCTCCCCCGCGCCTTGCAACAGATGCTTGAATGCGACGAGGCTGACGGCCCAGCAGCCCTGCCCCGGCGCAGTTTTCTCAAGATCGTCGGCATCGGCGGGCTGGCCTTGGGCGCGTTCCCGCACCTGGCCTTGGCTCAGGAGGCCAATGGCGCCGCCGCAACGTCGCTCAAGCCGACCCAGCAACCCTCCGCATTCGTCCAGATCGCGTCCAATGGCGAAGTCACGGTGACCATCAACCGCTTGGAGTTCGGCCAGGGCGTACAGACCGGCCTGCCGATGATTCTCGCCGAGGAACTGGATGCCGACTGGAGCCTGGTGCGCAGTCGCAACGGTAGCAACGACGCCGCCTACATGGACCCGGCCTTCGGCATTCACCTCACCGGTGGCTCCAACACGATCAAGAACAGCTACACCCAGTACCGTGAACTCGGCGCCCGTGCGCGCGCCATGCTGTTGAGTGCGGCTGCCGCCCGCTGGAATGTGGACGTGGCGAGCCTGCGTACACAGGCCGGCATGGTACTCGGGCCCGAGGGCCGCAAGGCGAGCTACGGCGAACTGGCCGAAGCCGCCATGGCGATGCCCGTGCCTGAGCAGATCACGCTCAAGGATCCCAAGGATTTCCGCATCATCGGCCAGGCCACCACCCGCATCGATGCCAAGGCCAAGAGCAGCGGCCAGCAGGATTTCGGCATCGACATGCACCTGCCGGGGCAGCTCACGGCGGTCGTCGCTCGACCACCGGTGTTCGGCGCCAGGATTGCGTCCCTGGATGACAGCGCCGCGCGGGCCACGAAAGGCGTCAAAGCGGTGTTGCGCGTGCCGCTGGACGGCGGCGCCGAAGGTGTCGCCGTGGTCGCCGACGGTTACTGGCAGGCGAAGTTGGCCCGGGATGCACTGAAGGTGGAATGGAACACTTCTACCGTGGAAAAAGTCGACAGCGAAAAACAACTGGCTCAATACCTCGAGCTGGCCGGCCAGCCCGGCCCGTTGCACTTCGATGCCGATATGACGCCGCTGGCCAGCGCGCCGCATCAACTGGACGCCGAGTTCGTGTTTCCCTACCTCGCCCACGCCCCGATGGAGCCCCTGAACTGCACGGTGCAACTCGCCCAGGACAGCGCTCAGCTGTGGGTCGGCACGCAGTTTCCCGGCGGCGACGGTGCCGCGGCAGCCAAGGTACTGAACCTCAAGCCCGAGCAGATCCAGGTCAACGTACAGACCGCTGGCGGTGGCTTTGGCCGGCGCGGCGTGCCCACCAACGATTTCGTGGTAATGGCCTGCGAAGTCGCCAAGGCCGCCCGCACCGCGGGAGTCAATGCCCCTATCCGCACCCTTTGGAGCCGGGAAGACGACATCAAGGGCGGCTACTACCGCCCCATGCATCTGCACCGTGCGCGCATCGGTTTTGACGACAGCGGCAAGGTCCTCGCCTGGGATCACGCCTTGGTGGGCCAATCGATCATCACCGGTACCGTATTTGGCGGGCAGGTAAAAAATGGAATCGACCCGACCGCCACCGAGGGCATGCGCGCCCCCTATCCGCTGCCCATGCGCCTGACGGTTCATCATCCCAAGCTCAACGTGCCCGTATTGTGGTGGCGCAGCGTGGGCTCCACCCATACGGCATTTGTGATGGAGACGTTGATCGACGAGATCGCCCGCACCACCAAACAGGATCCGGTGGCGTACCGGATGAAGTTGTTTGGCGACCAGAGCCCACGCCATCGCGAAGCGCTGCAGTTGGCCGTGGACAAAAGCGAGTACGGCAAGCGCCAGCTACCGGCGGGCCGTGCCTGGGGCGTGGCGGTCCACGAGTCGTTCAGTTCGGTGGTGGCTTACGTGGTCGAAGCCTCCGTACAGGATGGCCGTCCGGTGCTGCACAACGTGACCGCCGGCGTGCACTGCAACCTGGTCGTCAACCCACGCAGCGTCGAGGCCCAGGTCCAAGGCGCGGCGCTGATGGGCCTGTCGATGTGCCTGCCCGGTGGCGCCGTCACCCTGAAGGACGGCGTGGTGCAACAGAGCAATTTTGCCGACTTCAGCGTGCCGCGCATTACCGACATGCCGGAATTCGCCGTCCACATCGTGCCCAGCGCCGAGCCACCTACGGGAATGGGCGAACCCGGCCTGCCAGCGTTGGCCCCCGCTTTTGCCAACGCCGTGGCGAGCCTGACCGGTAAACCGTTGCGAGAGTTGCCTTTCAGATTGGCGTGATGGGCGTGGAGCGGTCAACGTGGTGCGCCAGGTTGACCGCTCCACTGGTTTTGGGGGCGCTTCGCACCCCAGCGGGAGCAAGCTCCCTCGCCACAAAAGCGGGGTTTGCCATAGGTGGGTGGTTGCACCTGATGGCGCTTGAATACCCCGCATTTCCCCAGCCAAACACACAACGTGGCGAGGGAGCTTGCTCCCGCTGGGCTCTGTAGGAGCTGGCGAAGGCTCGGGCCGCGTTCGGACGATCTTTTGATCTTTCGCTTGAGGTTCAAGTGTCTGGAAAAAGATCGCAGCCTCGCTCCGCTCGACAGCTCCAGGCCCAGCGGGATCAAGCTCCGTTGCCACAATGTGCCCACGCCTGCAATGCACGGAGTGGCTTACTTCACCGCACGCCACCGGTTTCGTGCATGCAGGTAGGCGGTCGTATCGCTGTAGCCCAGTTGGGCGGCGATCTGCGCTATAGGTTCGCCTTGCATTTCCAGGAGTTGCTCCAGTTCGGCGCGCACCTGGTCGAGCAATTGCCTGAAGGTCGTGCCTTGTTCTTCAAGGCGCCGGCGCAGCGTCCTGGGCGTCTGATGCAGCGCGTGCGCCAGATCCACCAGCGTCGGTGTCTCGCCTTTGGCCAGCGATTGTCGAACGCCATCGGCGAGCCGGGCCGACCAACCGCTGAAATGACCATGGGCGGCCAACCGACGGTCGAGCTCCTGGGTCAGCAGCTCCAGCAGTCCGTGATGACGCGTTTGCATTGGCAGACGTGTGCTGGGGGCATCGAAGTAGAAACGGTTGACCGGGCAATCGAACTCGACACGGTCGCCGAACCAGTGGCTGTACTGGAGGTAGTACGAGGGTCGCGAATGGGCGAATTGGGCGAGAACCGGTTGTACGTCCCTCCCCGTTCCTTGTCGTAGTTGCGTAATGGCCATCACGCCGTAGTGCTCGACCACATACCGCGCCAGATCACCCGGCGCGTCGACATTCAACTCGACCCCCAGGCCGTTCTCATCATTGACCAAGCGCACCGTGTCGGTGTCGGCGGCCAGCGGTGCGTACCGCGCCCAGAGCTGCATGGCCGACAGGACGTCAGGACTGTACAGGCAAAGGTAGGCCAGGACGTGCCAGTCCTGCGGCGTGAATAACCCGAACAAGTTCAAGCCGATCGCCGAATCGACCCGCGCAGCCTCGCGCCAGAGCTGATCCAGTTCGATCAGGTTGTAGTCCTTGTGCCTCCCGCCCGCATGACTGTCCAGGAACCGCTCCAGCACCTGGCCCAATTTGCCCCGGTGAAAGCGTTGGGGCGCGCGATTGACCGCTTCTCGCTCGATTCTGTCCGTTTCGCGCATTGGGAGGGCTGACTCGCTGGCTTCTAATGAAATGGCATTGCCCGCTGGGGCCTTAATCGAGAGTGCCATGAATACAACAATGCTCGCCAATAATCCTTCCGCTGTCGTGGCCGGGATATTCCTCGCCTTCATTTTGCTGGAACTTGCTTGCTCGGCCCTGCGCCAGTCATCGGCCGGCAGGCGTGACGTACTGATTGAAGTCATCGGCTCCGGGATCCTGGTGGCAATCACCTTCCCTGCCGTCATGTGGCTGAGCGGCAAGCTGCTCGGCCTGGCTGCCCCGCAGATGAAGGATGCGCTGGTGGCAATCCCTTGGGCCGCGGGTTTCGTGTTGTTCCTGCTGCTGGACGACATGACGCAATACTGGTGGCATCGCCTGACTCACCGGGTGCCCGCCCTCTACGCGCTGCATCGTGCCCATCATTCCGCGCCCTACATGAGTGTCCGGATCGTTTACCGCAACAACAGCTTCTACTACCTGCTCATGCCCGGTATCTGGCTGTCCGGCATGCTGATCTACCTGGGCCTTGCGCCGGTCTACTACGTCTATTTGATCATCAAGATGACCGTCATTTTCGCCGCGCACAGCAGCGTGGCCTGGGATGACAAGCTTTATGGCGTTCGCGTGTTGCGGCCCCTGGTCTGGATCCTGGAGCGGACGATCTCGACCCCGGCCACCCACTCGGCCCACCATGGCTTGACGGCCGAGGACGGTGTCACCCATTACAAAGGCAACTTCGGCAACCTGCTGTTTCTATGGGACGTCTTGTTTGGGACCGCAAAGATCACGCGCCGACGTCCACCCGCCTACGGCATCGAGCATCTGTCGCCGATCAGTTGGCAAGAAGAATTATTCTGGCCCGTCGTACGCGCTCGCCGTACCGCGCCCAAGACCCGCGTCCAACCGGAGGTGACGCCGTGAGCCGCCGTATCGTCGTGCTGTCGGGCTCCAATCGGGCGGGCAGCCAGTCGCTCAAAGTGGCAAATCATCTGCGACAGCGACTGGCAGATCTGAACCTGTGGGAGGCCAGCGACTTGATTGACTTGGCCACCAGCCGACTACCGCTTTGGCCGGAACAAGACCGCGACCAGCTGTGGCCCGCTCAACAAGCGATCCTTGCCAAAGCGACGGCGCTGATCGTGATCAGTCCGGAATGGAACGGCATGGCCTGCCCGGCGCTGAAGAACTTCTTCCTGTACGCGGGGATCAGCGAGCTCGGGCACAAACCCGCGCTGTTGGTGGGTGTCTCGGCGGGCCTGGGCGGCGCGTACCCGATCGCCGAGTTGCGTGCGTCGAGTTACAAGAATTGCCGGCTCCTGTACTTGCCTGAACACCTGATCATTCGAAACGTGGAATCGATGCTCAATGACCAGGCGCCGGCCAACGAAGACGACAAGCGCATTCGCGAACGTGCTGATTGGGCGTTGCGCCTGCTCAGCCAGTACGACGTTGCATGTGGCGAGATAAGGCGGGCCCTTGAACAGCCTCCGGCTTTTTCTACCGGTATGTAGGCGGTAAGTCCTGCGCTCAGGCCGCCCCGGATTTCCCATGAAACGCCTGCCCCAGCACCGCCAATCGCTCCGCCAACGGTGGCAAGCATTGGCTGCTGCGGGTCAGGACGCCGATGTTGTCAGCGTTGCGTTCGGCCACGGCCTGCACGCTTTGCAGGCGCTGGCTGATGCCGATCGACGCCTGGGATTGCTCCTGGGTGGTGCTGGCAATCAGGTCGTTGAAATGGTTGATCACGGCGATGTCTTCGACCACGGCATGCAACAATTGCGAAGCCATTTGGCTGGCGGCCACGCAGCGTTGTACCCCGTCGCGGCTGTCTTGCATCGCGACGGCGGCCTGGCGGCTGCCTTGTTGCAGCTTGGCGATGATCTGCTGAATCTCGGTGGTGGACGTCGAGGTCTTTTGTGACAGGGTGCGGACCTCGTCGGCCACGACCGCGAACCCGCGGCCCTGATCACCGGCACGGGCAGCTTCGATGGCAGCGTTGAGGGCCAGCAGGTTGGTCTGCTCGGCGATGCCGTTGATCACATCCAGCACCTGGCCGATTTGCTGGGCCTGCTCGGCCAGCACCTGCACGGTGTCGTTGGTCAGGTTGATGCGCCCTGCCAGCTCGACGATCTCTTCCCGGGTCTGGTCAACCGTGCTGCGTCCGCGGTTGACCTGCTCATTGGCCTGGCCGGCACGCTGCAAGGTCTGGTCGACGTGGCCGGCGATGTTCTCCATGGCTTGGACCAGATGGCCAATCGCACCGCTCATCTGCGCCACTTCGTCGAGTTGGTGGCGGGCGCCGGTTTCCAGGGTCTGGCCAACCTGGGACAAGTCCTGGCCCAGGTCCGAGAGGTTGCGGGTGTCGCGCACCACGCCGTCCACCAGCTGGGTGACCTGTTGGAGGAAATGATCGAAACGCTCGCTCGAAGAGACCTTGACGCCCTCACCGCGCTGCGTGTCGGTGTCATGGCTCAACTGAGCGGCCGCTGCCAATACCTTGTCGAGCACTTCCTGGTTTTCCGTGGCGTCGGCCAGGCTCTGGTTCGCCAGGTAAATCAGGATCACGCTTTCCACCACCACGTAGAACGCGTGGAGGAAGATCATCGACCAGCCGCCGTGAGTCTCCATGACGAACACCGGATAACCCTGGTGTTGAAGCCAGTGGAAGCTGAGGTGATGAACCGCGATGGTGGCGGCAGCCACGACAATCGGCAGCCAGTCACGGTAGAACGTCAGCACGGCCAGCAGCACGAAGATCCCGAAGTGGAACTCGGTCACGCCGTGGGTCTGGTTGATGTGCAGTGCCGCCATGACCATCAACGCCACCGCAATGACACAGCGCATGGCCCGCGTACCAGCCAGGACGCGATAAAGCCCGGTGCTCGCCACGCAGGTGGTCGCCCCCACCAGCAACGCCTGGGTGAACGTCGAGTGCAGGAAGGCCAGGCCCAGGGAATACAGCAACGTGAGCCAAAGCAGCCCCAGCATGATGCGGTCGGCTTTACGGTGGTGGTCGTTAAAGCGCACGGGCGATGTCATGAGGTCGTCCTTTTCAAAGACTTGGAGGTCCGTTACCAAATGCCGTAAACGGCTTAGCGGCGTTTCGAGAGGGAACTTTAACTGATTATCATCAATTAATGGCACTGCGCCACCAAGCTTTTCTCAGCGGCCTTTGCTTTATGATGTCCGCCATCTCATGACTGACTGATGGAACCCCCATGACTTTCGATTTCGACACCGTATTGGAGCGCCACGGCACCGGCAGTACCAAATGGAGCCGCTACCCGGCGGATGTGTTGCCGATGTGGGTGGCCGACATGGATTTCGCCGCCCCGCCGATGGTCATTGACGCACTGCACAAGCGCCTCGAACATCCGATGCTCGGCTACAGCGTCGCCCAGGACGATCTGCGTGCAGCCATCACGGCTGACCTGTGGAGCAAGTACGCCTGGCGCGTCGAGCCTCAGCAGATCGTGTTCCTGCCCGGCGTCGAGCCAGGTTTCAACATGGCGTTGCATGCCTTGGTGGAACCCCGGCAGAACGTCGTGGTGCAGGTGCCCAACTACCCGCCGCTGCGCCACGCCCCTGGTCACTGGCAATTGAACAAAGTGGAATTGCCGTTCACCCCGGTCAACGGTGAGTTCCATACGCCGTTGGCGGCGTTGCGCGAAGCGTTGCAGGGCGGCGGCGCCTTGTTGCTGAGCAATCCCCACAACCCGCTGGGCAAAGTGTTCGAGCGTGAAGAACTCCAGGCCGTAGCCGACATTTGCCTGGCGCAGGACGCCTGGATCATCTCCGACGAGATCCATGCCGAACTGTGCTTCGACGGTCGCGTGCACATACCGACTGCGTCCCTCAGCCCCGAGATTGCCGAGCGCACCATCACCCTGATGTCCGCCAGCAAGGCCTACAACATCGCGGGGCTGAAAACCTCGTTCGCGATCATCCAGAACGCCAAGCTGCGCGAACGGGTCAACAGCGCCCGGGCCGGCATGGTCGACAGCGTCAATGCCCTGGGCCTGGAAGCGACCCGCGCGGCCTACAGCGAAGCCGGTCCGTGGCTGGAAGCCCTGAAAGCCTACCTGCAAGCCAACCGTGATTACCTGGTCGAGGCGGTGAACACTCGTCTGCCGGGCATCACCATGACCGTGCCCCAGGGCACTTACCTGGCGTGGCTGGATTGTTCAGGCTTGGAGCTGGATGACCCGCAAGGATTTTTCTTGAAGGCAGCCAAGGTCGGGCTCAGTGCCGGGCTGGATTTTGGTGACGATGCCGGGCAGTTCGTGCGCCTGAACTTCGGCTGCCCGCGGGCGCTGCTGGAGGAAGGGATCGCGCGGATGGAGCGCAGCCTGAAAGCCAGGGGTTGATCCAACCGGCGACGCAGATCCCTGTGGCGAGGGAGCTTGCTCCCGCTGGGTCGCGAGGCGGCCCCCAACGACCACACAACTCGGTGTTGGTGAGAACTGAGGGGGCTGCTGCGCAGCCCAGCGGGAGCAAGCTCCCTCGCCACAGAGGCTTCTGCGCCGCGTTGGATCGGCGCTTTATTCCTCCATATCCGGCGCATAAACAAAACACAGCTTGTTCCCCTCCGGATCGCGGCAATACGCGCCAAAATAACCTTCGCAATATTGTGGCCGCGGGCCGGGTGGGCCTTCGTCGGTACCGCCCATGGCCATCGCCTGCTCCCAGGCGGCGCGGACGATTTGCGGGGAGGCGGCGGCGAAGCTCACTTGCATGCCATTGCCCCAGGTCGCGGGCAAGCCGTTGAACGGCAGTTGGACAAACACCTGGGGCCAGTGCTTGCCCGGCTGACGCCAGCCTTCCCCCGGCGGGCCCGAGTCGTTTTCGCTCTCCATGCGCTCCAGTCCCAGGCAGCCGAGGACTGCGTCATAAAAAGCGACCATTTTCGGCAGGTCGCGGGCGCCGATCTGGATGTGGCTGAACATGGCCCTGCTCCTCTTTCAAATCCGTACGTGGATTGGAGAATACCGCAACCGCCAATGTTCGCCCGATGCCGCCTATTCACCGACGAAACAGCCCTCGTCACGCTCATCGACTGACCAGACAATCCGACCGAACTCCGCCCGACACCCCAAAGTCCACCCTCCATCGCAACCCAACTGGAGAACGACAATGGCCGACTACCCTTTCCCGCCCTTCCCGAAACAAAGCCAGCCGGTGCCCGGCACCCAGCGCAAAATGGATCCGTACCCGGACTGCGGTGAACAGAGCTACACCGGTTCCGGACGCCTGGCGAACAAGATTGCCCTGATCACCGGCGCCGACAGCGGCATTGGCCGCGCCGTCGCCATTGCCTTCGCCCGTGAAGGTGCGGACGTGGCGATTGCCTACCTGGACGAGCACGAAGACGCCAAGGAAACCGCGCGCTGGGTCGAACAAGCCGGCCGCCAGTGCCTGTTGCTGCCCGGTGACCTGGCGGACAAAGGCCTGTGCCGCAAGATCGTCGATGAAACCGTCGCCCGCTTCGGGCGTATCGACATCCTGGTCAACAACGCCGCGTTCCAGATGACTCACGAAACCCTCGAGGAAATTCCCGACGAGGAATGGGTGCGCACCTTCGATATCAATATCACGGCGATGTTCAGGATCTGCCAGGCCGCCGTGCCGCACATGAAGTCCGGTGGCTCGATCATCAACACCACCTCGGTCAACTCCGACATGCCCAAGCCGACACTGCTGGCCTATGCCACCACCAAGGGCGCCATCGCCAACTTCACCGGCGGCCTGGCGCAAATGCTCGGGCCCAAGGGCATCCGGGTGAACAGCGTGGCGCCGGGACCGATCTGGACGCCGCTGATCGTGGCGACCATGCCCGAGGAAGAAGTGCAGAATTTCGGCTCGCAGACACCCCTTGGCCGTCCTGGCCAGCCGGTTGAGGTGGCGCCGATCTATGTGCTGCTGGCCTCGGACGAAGCCAGCTACATCACCGGGGCCCGGTATGGGATTACCGGTGGCAAGCCGATGCTTTAAGCAAAGCGCAGTGTTTTACCTGTGTTTTACCTGTGGCGAGGGAGCTTGCTCCCGCTGGGCTGCGAAGCAGCCCCTCAATTCTTGCCAACACCGAGTTGTCTGGTCGTTGGGGGCCGCTTCGCGACCCAGCGGGAGCAAGCTCCCTCGCCACAACAGCCCCCTTGCCACAAAAAGTGTCTAGTGACGGTGCTCAGGACGACTCCTTGGCAATCACCGAAATCTTCCCGTTACGCTCGATAATCGCAAACTTGATTTGCTCCAGGGTCTCGATGCCTTGGCTGGAGCGCGCTGCTTCCATGATGTCCGCCTCGATCAAGCGGGCATGGCGCATCCGACCACGGAGGATGCGCCCGTCCTCGACGATGATGGTCGGGCCGCCATCGATCAGCCGTGAAACCCACTGCGAGCGCAACTTGAGCAATGAAAAACCGACATCGATGGCAATCAGCGTCACGATCACCATCAGCGCGTTGGTCATCGAGAAGTCATCGCCCAACAGCGCCTGTTGAGTGGCCTCGCCGATGATCATCAACAACACGAAGTCGAACGTGGTGATCTCGGCCAGGGAACGCCGCCCGGCGATCTTGAACAACACCATCAATGCCGCGTACAACGCGGCGGCTCGCAGTACCGAATCCATAGGTCACCTAAGGAAAAATGAACTGTTTGAAACTGACCGTGGCGCCGCCCGGGGTGGCGATGCGGCTGTGATAGGTGCCGAACCCTTCGCCTAGCAATGACAGATACAGGCTGGCCTGCCCTTGCTTATCCGCTTGGACCCAGAGCGTCATGCCCTGCCCCGCGCCCGCCGAACGCATCGGTGGCGGTTGCAGCGCTTGCACCTCGAAACCTTCCAGCCAATCGCCGCCCAACTCCACTTCCAGCACGGCGTTGGGTTGGCCCTTGAGCCGGATGGTCATGGCATTCGCGGAGCCGTTGCGGTGGAACGCCTGGTATTCAACGCCCAGGCTACCGTCGCTGCTGTACAACTCCCGGTCGCTCAACGGGCCCCGGGAAAACAGGCCCAGCAAGGTCAGGATCACCAGCAGCACCAGCAGATACCAGCCCACGCGCTCAAAACGCCAGACCTTGTGCTGGAAGACCATGTCTTCGCGCACCGGGAATTGGCGGCTGCGGTGATCGTCCTGCTCGTCTTGATCGGTCATGGTCGGCCCCTATCGACGCTCACCCGTCACGGCGCGTTGGTGAAAAGTGGGCAATTGCTGCAACACGTATTCGGCAGCCCACAATTGCACCTGGCTGCGGTTGCCGAAGAACCGCTCGCGGCGACTGAACAAGGCGCGCTGGCCGCTCACCTCGAACGCCCAGGCAAAACAGACGGTGCCGGCGGGAATACCGTCCTTATCCTCTGGCCCGAGCAGGCCGGTGGTCGCCACTGCTACGTTGGCATTGGCATCGCGCAAGGCACCAAGAGCCATCTCCTCGGCGACTTCACGACTGGTGAGATTGAACGTCTCGATGGTGCGTGGACTCACGCCAAGCAAGCGCTGCTTGGCTTCAGGGGAATACACCACATAGCCGCTTTCGATCAGTGAACCACTGCCGGGCACCTCGGCCAGCAGCGTGACAATCTGCCCGGCGGTGCAGGATTCGGCCGTGGTCAGGCGCAGGTCATGTTCGCGCAGATAATCAACCAGGGTTTGGGCAACAGTCATGGCATACGGTCCTTCAGGGATGCTGATGGGTTGACCCCTGCCGTTTTGATTCATTCCCTTTATCGCACCGTCAGCCAGATCCTGGAAATAAATGAAACCCCTGTCTGTAGCCGTACCTCAAACCTACATGGGCCTCATGCAGAGGCCGTCCTGATCAGGAGGTCGTCATGTCTGCACCTTTCGTCAAACTGTTCACGCATCCTGAGTTCGCCTGGGCCGACATCCGCGAACAGGAACAGGCGCATCCACGCCACTACCTGGCTCACTTGCTGTTGCTCGCGCTGATCCCAGCAGTGTGCCTGTTCATCGGCACCACCTGGACCGGTTGGAGCCTGGCCGAAAACGAAACGGTACGCCTCAGCAGTGCCAGCGCGTTCCAGCTGTGTGCGCTGCTGTACCTGACCATCGTGGTCGGCGTCATGCTGATGGGGCTGTTCATCCGCTGGATGTCCCGCACCTTCGAGGTGCGTCCGACGGTCAACCAATGCATCGGTTTCGCCGCCTACACAGCCACGCCCTACTTTTTGGCCGGGATTTTCGGGTTGTATCCGAGCCGCTGGCTGGCCGTGACGGTGTTGTTGCTGGCGTCGGCCTACTCGACCTTCCTGCTGTTCGTCGGATTGCCCAAGTTCATGGGGCTCAAGAAAGAACAGGGCCTGCTGTATTCGGCAAGTGTCTGGGGCGTCGGTTTGCTGGTCCTGGTGACGATCCTGGTGGAAATGATCCTGCTCTGGTTCAACTACCTGCAGCCGGAATATCTGCGTGTGCCGGTGGGCTGAGGGCGTTTTCGGGGCGCACAATGCCGGTGACGGCGGTTTTGCAGTGCCCGGTCTTCGCAATCTTCGTGCAACCGGACTATCCTGCGAGTTTTTGCTCCCTGAATTCGATGTGGCGGGACTGGACTGCCCCGCCCTTTAAGGCCAAGAATTTATGTCTCCATCAAGCAAACGCTCTCCCAACGTGCCACAGCGACGAGAGCTGAGCCCCAGTGACCTGAACTTCCCGGTGGTGGGAATCGGCGCTTCGGCGGGCGGCTTGCAGGCCATCAAACAGTTTTTCGAGCACATGCCCAAGGACAACGGCATGGCGTTCGTCATCGTCCTGCACCTGGCGCCCGATCATCAGAGCCTGGCCGGCAAGATCATCCAGGAAACGACCAAGATGCCGGTGCTGCAAGTCACCGAAGCCGTGCCGATCCGCAAGAATCATGTCTATGTGATTTCCCCCGCCCAAAGCTTGCGCATGAATGACGGCTATCTGCATGTCACCCCGGCCGAACCACGCCAGGGCGGGCACGTGGCCATCGACCTGTTTTTCCGCGACCTGGCGGATGTACACAAGGACCGGGCATTTTGCCTGGTGCTGTCGGGCACCGGCTCCGACGGCGCCGTGGGCCTGTCGAGGATCAAGGAGCAAGGTGGCGTGACCATCGCGCAATCTCCCACGGACGCCGAATTCGATGGCATGCCCCAAGCGGCCATTGATACCCAAATGGTCGATCTGGTGCTGCCAGTAGCGGAAATGCCGCAGAAACTGCTGGAGCTGTGGAGCAACGCCCAGGCAATCCGCCTGCCTACCGCCAATGATCCGGAAATCAACACCCAGCCGCCGACCTCCGAACGCGAGGCCGCCGCGGCCGAACAGTCGCTGATGGATATCCTGATGCAACTGCGTGCCGGCACCGGTCATGATTTCAAGCATTACAAACGCGCCACGGTGCTGCGCCGTATCGAACGGCGAATGCAAGTCACCGCCCAGGCGGATTTGCCGTCCTATTACGCCTACCTGCAAAACCACCCGGAAGAAACCAAGGCCTTGCTCGGCGACCTGCTGATCGGCGTGACCAACTTCTTTCGTGACCGTGAGGCATTCGAGGCCTTGGAGCGGGACGTGCTGCCCAGCCTGCTCCAACCCGTCGAGCCCGGCAGCGTACCCCCCGAGGAGATACGCGTGTGGTCGGCGGGCTGCTCCACCGGCGAAGAGGCCTATACCCTGGCGATGCTGGTCAGCGATCAACTGGTGCACGAAGCCAGCTCCGCCAAGCTGCAGGTGTTTGCCACCGATATCGACGAAAGAGCCATTACCGTTGGCCGTAGCGGCGCCTATCCGGAAGCGATCGTTACCGACGTGCCGCCGACCCGGTTGCGCCAGTATTTCCTCAAGGACGGCGCCAATTACCGCGTACGCAAGGAAATCCGCGAGCGGGTGCTGTTCGCCAAGCACAACCTGCTGTCGGATCCGCCGTTCTCGCAGATCGACCTGATCGTCTGCCGCAACCTGTTGATCTACCTCGACCGCGAGGTCCAGCGCGAAATCCTGCAAATGTTCCACTTCGCCCTGCGACCGGGGGGCTATCTGTTCCTCGGCTCGTCGGAGTCGGCCGATGCCTGCCATGAACTGTTTACGCCGGTAGACAAGCGCAACCGGATCTTCCGCAGCAAGTACGGCACCGCCAGCAGCCGCCGCACGCCGACCATGCCTCGCGGTGGTTATGTGCGCGCGACGTCCTCCCCGACAGCTCCACTGGCCCCACCGGCACGCAAGGTGTCGTTTGCCGACATCCACTTGCGCGCCATCGAACACTCTGCGCCGCCGAGCATGATCGTCGACGCCAACGCCGACATCCTGCACATGTCCGAAAGCGCCGGTCGCTTCCTGCGCCATGTCGGCGGTGAAATGTCACGCAACTTGCTGACGCTGATCAATCCGCAGTTGCGCCTGGAGATCCGCACCACGCTGTTCCAGGTCAACCAAAGTGGCCAGGCGGTCAAGTCGCGCCAGGTCAACCTTGAGCGGGATGGCCGACGTTTCCTGGTGGATCTGCTGGCCCAGCCCTATCGCGACGACCAGTCCGACGGTGACTTTGTCTTGGTGGTGTTCGATGAGGTGGAAGTCGACGCGGCCGAACAGCTTGAATCCAGCACCAACCAGACCGAGAACCAGGTCCTCTCCAACCTTGAGCGGGAACTGCAGCGCACCAAACTGCATCTGCAGGACACCATCGAGCAGGCCGAGGTCTCCAGCGAGGAGCTCAAGGCTTCCAATGAGGAAATGCAGGCGATCAACGAAGAGTTGCGCTCAGCCACCGAAGAGTTGGAGACCAGCAAGGAAGAGCTTCAGTCGATCAATGAAGAACTGTTGACGGTCAATTACGAGCTCAAGACCAAGGTCGAAGAAACCGACAAGATCAACGACTACCTCACCAACCTGATCGCCTCCACCGACATCGCCACGGTGTTCGTCGACCGCAGCGTGCGGATCAAGTGGTTCACGCCAAGGGCCACGGAAATCTTCAGCATGCTGCCGGTGGACACCGGGCGTTCGCTGCTGGACATCACCCATCGCCTGGACTACGCCGACATGGCTGCCGACGCCACCCAGGTCTTCGAATCCTTGAACATGATCGAACGGGAAGTCAGCAGCAACGACGGCCGCTGGTACATCGCCCGGCTGCTGCCGTACCGCTCCAGCGAGGACCACATCGACGGCACGGTGTTGACCTTCATCGACATCAGCAAGCGCCGGGCGGCCGAGGAAGAACTGCGCCTGGGAGAAGAACGCATGCGACTGGTGGCCGAAAGCACCCGGGACTACGCGATCATCCTGCTGGATGAACATGGCGTGATCACCCGCTGGAACACCGGCGCCGAATTGATCTTCGGCCATTCCAAGGCCGAAGCCGAGGGCGCCTATTACGACTTCATCTTCTCACCCCAGGACCGCGCCGACGGCGTGCCGGAAAACGAACTGAGACTGGCCCGAACCAACGGGCGCAGCGAGGACGAGCGCTGGCACCTACGCAAGGACGGCAGCCGCTTTTTCTGCAGTGGCGAGGTCACCTTGCTACAAGGCGACCACCTGCAGGGCTACGTGAAAATCGCCCGCGACCTGACCGGCCACAAGCGCCTGCACGAAGAACAGACCCAACGGCTGATGGAAACCCAGAACACCAGCCATCTGAAGGACGAGTTTTTCGCGGTCATGTCCCACGAGCTCAAGCACCCGCTGAACCTCATCCAGCTCAACGCCGAATTGCTACGACGCTTGCCGGTGACCAAGACCGTCAGCGCGGCGGCCAAGGCTGTCAACACGATCTGTGACGCGGTGACCAGCCAGGCGCGAATCATTGATGATTTGCTCGATGTGGCCCGGGTGCGCACCGGCAAGCTCAAGCTCAAGCGCCAGGCCGTGGACCTGGGCCGAGTGCTCCAGGACATCTACACGGTGGTGATCAATGACAATCACCCGAACAAGGTGACCCTGGAACTGCCCGAGGGGCCCGGCGAGCTGATCGTCAACGCCGACCCGACCCGGCTGGAGCAGGTCATCTGGAACCTGGTGAACAATGCCCTGAAGTTCACCCCCAACGGTGGCCGCGTGCAGTTGATCGCCAGCAAGGACGGCACCATGGCGCGGCTGGACGTCAAGGACTCCGGCGTGGGCATCGAAGCCGAGCATTTGAACGAAGTATTCGACCTGTTCGGCCAGGCCGAGACCCAGCACGCGACCCATCAACGCGAAGGGCTGGGCATCGGCCTGTCCTTGGTGCGGCAGTTGACCGAGGCCCATGGCGGCAGCGTGGAGGTCAAGTCCGATGGGTTGGGCAAGGGCTGCACATTTACCATTCGCCTGCCCTTGAGCAAGCTCGAAGAACCACAAGCCAAGCAAACGTCCAGCAGTGAGCAATCCGGTCGTCTGAGCGGCCTGACCGTTCTACTGGTGGACGACTCTCCCGAAGTGCTGGATACCCTCAAACTGCTGTTGGAGATGGAAGACGCCCAGGTCCTCGCCTTCGACCTGCCGCAAGAGGCCTTGCAAAGCGCCCGGGACGCCCGTTTCGATGTGGTGATTTCTGACTTGGGCATGCCGGTGATGAACGGGCATGAGCTGATGCAGGCATTGCGCAAGTTGCCCCATGTCAAACACATTCCGGCCATTGCGTTGACGGGATATGGAGCGTCGGTGGATATGCAGAAGTCCCGGCAATCGGGATTTGATCAGCACATTGGCAAGCCGGTTTCCTATGATGAGCTGATTGATACGATTGAGCAGTTGTTGCGGTCGCAGGTTTATTGAGACGGGCTGCGCTCTCAGGCAATAAAGATGTTGGATGTGCCGGCCCCATCGCGAGCAAGCTCGCTCCCACAGGGGGGACTGGGTGGGCATGAGTTTTATGGCTGCCGAAGATCCAATGTGGGAGCGAGCCTGCTCGCGAAAGCGGTGGCTCAGCAATGAAGATGTTGAATGTGCCGTCCTCTTCGCGAGCAAGCCCGCTCCCACAGGGGACGGGGGGTACATGAATTGTGTGGCTGCCGAAAATCCAGCGTGGGAGCGAGCTTGCTCGCGATGGCGGTGGTTCAGCCACATGGATGTAACGGATATACACCCCAATACCTTAAACCTTCCTCATACCAATACGCCGACGCATCTCAGCCGTAATACTCTGCCGGGTCTTCTTCAGCCCAGCCCAAGGCTCATGCCCAACCTCCGCCAGACGCTCATGGACATTGTGCACATTCCAAAGATTGGCCCCCTTGAGCTCAGCCACCTCCTCACGAAAAATCGGCACCGACACCGGCAGCCCTTCCCGGGTCCGAGCGGCATACGCGCAGATGGTGGTAGCCCCCAACCCATTGCGCAGATAATCGATAAAGATCCGCCCTACCCGGTTCTTCGGCCCGGATACCGCCGAAAACCGGTCCGGCAACAACTTGGCCATATGGCTGACAATCGCATGGCTAAAGCCCTTCACCTCATCCCAACCGAGCTTGCGCGTCAACGGCACCACCACATGGATGCCCTTGCCGCCGCTGGTCTTGAGAAACGCCTTGAGCCCCAGCTCATCGAGCACCGATAGCGTGAGTTGCGTCGCCTCGACCATGCTTTTCCAGGGCAGCGCCGGGTCCGGGTCAAGGTCGAGGACGAAGCGGTCGGGCTTGTCCAGGTCGACGGAGGTGGCATTCCAAGTGTGCAGCTCCACCGTACTCATCTGCACCGCACCGATTAGCGCTTCGGCGTTGTTGATGATCATCACCGGTTGTCCGGTCAGGTCCTTGTCCAGGCTGGTGATGCCGGGAATCGCCAGGCGCTCGGGGTTCTTCTGGAAAAACAGCTCGCCGGCGATACCTTCCGGCGCCCGGACCAGGGCCACCGGGCGCTCCGCCAGTTCCGGCAGGATGAATTCGGCCACGCTGGCGTAGTACTCGGCCAATTGCAGCTTGGTGGTGCCGCTGCTGGCGTCGATGACCCGGTCCGGGTGGGTGATACGCACTTTGCCGTCCATGGCCGGCGTCTTGGCTTTTGTCTTCGACTTGCCCTTGGCCGGCGTCGCTTCAGGCGCGTCCTGGGTGCTGGTTTTCTTCTTCGCGCTGGTTTTCTTCACGGGTTTGGCAAGCTCCTGGGTAATGGCCTCGGCCGGCTTGTCGTCACGCAAGCCATGGAAAACCGCATGGCGCACCGAGCCTTCCTTGGTCATCTCAGCAAAGGCCACTTCGGCCAACAACGTCGGTTCGAGCCAGTGCACGCCCTTGGCTTCGTAGCCGGTGGGCGGATTTACCACGGCGGGCTTTTTCGTCTCCAAGGGCAGCAGTTGCTGGTAGATGCTTTTAAGGGTGGTTTCGTTGAACCCGGTGCCGACTTTGCCGGCGTAGCGCAACTGGCCGCTGTCGGCATCGTGCAGGCCTAGCAGCAAGGCGCCGAAGGCACTTCGCGCGCCCTTCGGATCGCTGAAGCCCACCACCACGAATTCCTGGCGATTCTTGCACTTGAGCTTGATCCAGTCATTGCTGCGCCTGGACACATAGGCACTGCCGACGCGCTTGCCGATCAGCCCTTCCATCCTCATCTGGCAGGCGCTGTTGAGCAGTGCATCGGGGGTTTCCTCAAACGCATCGGAAAACCGCAGCAAGGGGCTTTCGTTGGGCTCCAGGACCGCGGCCAATGCGGCCCGGCGTTCTTGCACCGGCACTTTGCGCAAGTCCATGCCATTGAGATAAGGCATGTCGAACAGGTAATAGGCGATCTTGCCGCTGCTGCCGGCCTCGAAGGCGTTTTGCAGGGCCTGGAAGTCCGGCACGCCCTCCTCGTTGGCCACCACCATCTCGCCATCGAGCCAGGCCGATTCCAGCCCCAGCGCGGCCAAGGCCTCGGCCTGTCTTGGCAACTTGTGGGTCCAATCATGGCCGTTGCGGGTCAGCAGCCTGACGTCGCCGTTTTCGATGCGTGCCATGACCCGGTAACCATCGAACTTGATCTCATACAACCATTCACCGTCAGGCGCACTTTCCACCAGCGTCGCCAGTTCCGGCTTGAGGGTTTCCGGCAGCGGCCCGGGGATTGCGCCGCTGAGGGTGGTTTTCGAGGTGCGCTTCGGTGATTTCGCCTGGGGGGCTTTTTCCGGTTTTTTCACCGCGTTGGCCGCCGCGGCCTTGCCTCGGCGCTTGGGCACGATGGTGCGATCGCTGAGCACGCTGTCCGGCTCGGCCTGGACCACATCGTATTCGCTCTCGGGGCGGGCGGCCGAGTCCTGATGCTTGATCAGGAACCATTGCTCCTGCTTGCCGGGCATGTGGGTACGCACCAGGTTCCACAGGCCGCTGAGTTTTTCGCCTTGCAGTTCGAACTTGAGCCGGCCTTTTTCATAGGCCTCGTGGGGATCCCCTTGGGGAATCCAGACGCCCCGGTCCCAGACGATCACGTCACCGGCGCCATAGTGGCCTTCGGGAATGCTGCCCTCGAACGTCGCGTAGTCCAGCGGATGATCTTCGACATGCACGGCCAGGCGCTTGGCCTTCGGGTCCAGGGAGGGCCCCTTGGGCACTGCCCAGCTCTTGAGCGCGCCGTCCAGTTCCAGCCGGAAGTCATAATGCAGTCGCGTGGCATCGTGCTTTTGAATGCAAAACTGCAAGGCATAGGCGCTTTTTGCCGATTTTCGCGAGCGTTTCGCCGCCGGCTCCGGGGTGGCGGCGAAATCGCGCATGCGGTTGTAGTCATCCAGGGTCTTGCTGCTCATGGACCACCTGCCACTTGCTGCAACGCTGGATCGGCGACGGGCATCCCGGCGGTTTCCGCGAGCAACTGATCGACCACGCGGCTCAAGGCCTGTTCGACCGAATCACCCAGCAGCAGGCCTTGTTCGTAGAGCACGATCTGCCGATCGGCGCTGGAGCCTTCCTGGATGATCCGGCGGGCCTGCTTGAACACGTCCTGGACGCCCAACTCGGCAGCGGTTTCACCGAAGGTCTGCTCCGCCAGGGTGAGCCATTCACCGATCAGCATCGGTTGCTCCTGCCCCTCGACGATAAACTCGGCGAGAATCCCGTGGCGCTTGGCCCGCCAGCGGTTTTCCTTGAGGATCCACTGGGACATCTGGCTGTAGTGGGCGCCGGGCCGGCGCAGCGTGACGGCATGGGCTACCATCAGGCGAAACAACGAGACCAGGCACAGCACGTCCTCTGCCCGAGGGCAGGCATCGCAAATGCGCAGCTCCAGCGTGGGATAACGTGACGAAGGTCGTATCACCCACCAGCAATCGCTGGCCTGGCGAATGGAACCGGTGCGCATGAGCATGTCCACGTAGCCGGCAAACGCCGACTCATCTTCGAAATACTCCGGCACGCCCATGCGCGGCCATTCATCGCAAGCGACTTGTCGATAGCTGCTGAAACCACTGTTGCCACCGTTCCAGAATGGCGAGGACGCGCTCAGGGCCAAGAACATTGGCAACCACGGCAGGATCTCATTCATCACCCGCACCCGGTCCTGGGTCGCGGGCACTTCCACGTGGACGTGCAGGCCCGAGAGCACGCTGCGCCGCGCCACCCGCTGATAGTCATCGAACAGTTGCTGGAAATGCAGCTCATCGGTGGGCTGCAGCACCTGGGTGGCCATCGGATGCGAACCCGCGCTGAGCAGACCCAGGCCATGCTCGGCCAAGCGCTTGGTCAGGCCGCTGCGCACCTGGGCCAGGTAATCGGCCGCTTCGGGCAGGCTACGAAAGATGGGCGAGGCCATCTCCACCTGGCATTGGAACATTTCATGGGCGAAATGCTTGCCCAGCTCGGCCTGGCACGCCGCGATCACATGCGCGGGGGGTTCACCCGGCATGCAACGGGTTTGCAAATCAGTGATGAAATACTCCTCTTCAACGCCGAACTTCATGCGCCTGTTCATCGATAGTCCCTCCGATAGCCCCGCCGAGACCTGCGCCGATGCGGGTTACAACCAACGCCACCACGGCGATCCTTTCCACGTCCTGATAACCCGGCGTGAGCAATTCCTCACCGAACACGTCCGGGTCCAATTCCTTGTAGGTCCAGCCGAAATCCGCTGAGTCACGCCACTGCCCCAGCGCTTCCAGGAACGGGTCGCGTCCGTCCACCATCGCCACGCCGGTGTAGAGCACCAGCGAGCCGCCCGGTGTGAGCCGGGGCAAGGCCTGCTCGACGATGCGCAGCGACAGCCCGGCGCCCAATGTTCCGCCACCGTGGCGATAGGCGCGCTCGGAGGGATCGGCCATGTACGGCGGGTTGGCGACGATCAGGTCGAAGTCGCCGACCACGTCTTGCAGCACGTCGCTGCGGCTGACCTCGACGTTGGCCACCTCCGCCAGCGCGGCGTTCACCGCGCACAGGCGCAGGGCTTGAGGGTTGATGTCCACGGCCAGCACTTGCGCTTCACGGCGGGCGCGGGCAATCACGATGGCACCGACACCGGCGCCGCAACCGATGTCCACGGCGCGCTGCACGGCGGTGAAGTTCTGCTGCAGATGAGTATGGATCAGTTGGGCGAAGCGGTAGCTGTCAGGGCCGAAAAACACCGCATCATTGGCCTGGGTGGGAAATTGCGAATGGGCAAACAGCAAGCCATCCAGGCTCGACCAGCGTACCCGGCTATACAGCAAGCCATCGCGTGCTTCCAGCACCTGGGCGTCTTGCAGTTGCCGCTGTTCGTCGGCGCTGATCAGCCCCGGCGCAAACGGCCGCGACCAGCCGAACACGTCCCGCAAAGTCTTGGAACGCTCATTGCCGGGCCGCTGGTTGACCCGTTCGTGGGTCAAGGGCGTCGGGGTGATGAAACGGTAGCCGTCGGCTTGCAGGCGTCGGCCCAGTTGTAACAGCGCAAGGTCCGGTTCGGACAGGCGTGCTTCCTCAGTCATGCAGGGCTCCCTAGCGAAGTGCGGATTTGAGTTCGATGAACCGGCGAGTCGCCAACAGTCCGGCCGGATGGCTGTGGCAGCGGGCGCAAAGCCAGGGCACCAGAGCCTGCATCTGCTCGTCCGGCGTGCGGCCTTGCAGCGCCAGTTGCAGGCTTTGCACATCGGGATCGTCCATCGGCGTCACGGGCTCACATACGGTGCCCGAACCACGCCGGGCAGCGGATTTCGCGCCCTCATCCCGCCAGTCACCGGCAATCCAGTCGTGCAGCAGTTGTTTTTCGTAGGGGCTGAACACCCCGAACATGGCCGCGCCTGGCCCATCGATCAGCGTCCAGAAACGGCTGTTTTGCGGATCTTCATGACGCTTGATCCAGCCTTTGTTCTGCATCGCCCCCAGGAACCCTTGCAACTGGCCCGGTTCCGAAAGCCACTGGTTGACGGTCTTGCCTTCGAACTTGCAGTAGTCGGAATGCATGTGCTGGCCGAACGGGCGTTTGCGTTCGAGCATGTCCAGCACTTCGCGATCCAGGTCGAACGCGCCGATGATGGCCCGGCTACCCTGCCCCAGGTCATTGAGCCGATAACCCAGCGTGACTCGTTGCCAGAAGGCCTCCCGGTCGGCTTCCATCGGCATCAGTTGCAACAGCGACTGCACGGCCTTGTGGGCGTGGCCGGTGCTGGCGTTGTCGATGGTGACGTGGAGGGTGAAATAGTACGGATCGATGTCCAGCTCGCTCAGCTCGTAAGCACTGATCAGCAGATGCAGGGGCAATTGCTCGTAGCCCAGGTTGTAGCCGATGACCTCCGGCAGGTACTCGTCGCCGGCATAACCCAGGGCCAGTTGCACGCTGCCTTGCAGATACAGGTCATCGTCGATGTCCGGGGCGTCGGACAGGTCGTGTTCGGCGAGCAGCTTGCGATAAAGCACCACGTGGTTCTGTGACGGATGACCGTCCCCCAACTCTTCCAGGTAGGTGCACAGCAACCCTTCGAAACGGTGGTCGTGCCAATGCTTGACCACGCCATACAGCCAGGCGCCGTCCACCCGTTTGGTCGGCGCAACGGCTTGCAGGAAGTACAGGGCGTGAGCCTTGTTGCTGAAGAACTCCCGGGGGCCGCCGTTTTTTCGCCGCTCCAGGTAATCCGCGTATTGCCGGGCGACGCCGGCGCTGTGGTGCCCGACCCAGGCCGACAGCGCCATGGGATCGTCCGGCATCTCCTGGGGCAGCGCCGCAGCCTTCGCGAGGCATTGCTGGAGGAACGCTTGGGCGACGGCTTGCTTGTCAGCGTCGTCAGGACCTTGGAACAGCCGCTCATAGCATTGGCGCACCTGTCCCCCATGGGTGACAGGGTGCACGGTGGCTGGCCGGGATTGGAGGGGTGTCAGCGCAGTCATAAGGGCCTCTTGGGTTCTTGGCGGACGCTGAATCAGAACGTCTCTTTTGTTGCTGAGCGCTGGGAACGGCGAAAAATTCCATTGAGTTGAACGCCAGGCGGATAAACGGGGCGATGCGTAGATGATGGGAACCCTCGTTTCGCTTCAGCCCTCGAATACTGAGAACCACCTCGCTGAGCCACCCCGCTGTTGAATGTGGCAGAAACGCTGTTGTGGCGAGGGAGCTTGCTCCCGCTGGGTCGCGAAGCGACCCCAATGCCGCGAGCGCTTCGCACTCGAGCGGGAGCAAGCTCCCTCGCCACGGGTTAGTCGGCACCCGGTTATCCAAGGAGCAACGATGACGTTCACAGTATGGGTAGCGGTGCTCGGTGCGGTGTTGCTGACCCTGGCGCTGACTTCCTCTTATCTGCGCTGGATGCCGGTCACCACCTCGGCGATGTGCCTGGTGCTGGGCGTTGCCATCGGGCCGCTGGGGTTGGGCGTGCTGAGGCTGGACATCAGCGACTCGTCGGTGTGGATGGAACACCTCACGGAAGTCGCGGTGGTGTTTTCGCTGTTCGTCAGCGGCCTCAAGCTGCGCCTGCCCCTCAACGACCGGACCTGGCGCGTGGCCTATGGGCTGGCCGGGCCGGTGATGATCCTGTGCATCGCCGGCCTGTGCCTGGCGCTGCACTATCTGTTGGGTCTGAGCTGGGGCGTGTCGATGCTGATCGGCGCGATGCTGGCGCCCACCGACCCGGTACTGGCGGCGTTGGTGCAGGTCAACGATGCCCGGGATGACGACCGGGTGCGGTTCGGCCTGTCGGGCGAAGCGGGACTGAACGACGGCACGGCGTTTCCCTTCGTGATCCTCGGCCTGTTGATGCTGCGTGAAGACGGCAGCGGTTTTCTCGGTGAATGGCTGCTGCGCAACGTCCTGTGGGCCGTGCCGGCCGGTTTGCTGGTCGGCTACTGGATGGGCCGTGGCATCGGCAAGTTGACTTTGTCGATGCGCATCAGGAATGCCGACAGCACCTTGTCGCCCAACGACTATCTGGCCCTGGCGCTGATTGCCTTGGCTTACGTCGTGGCCGAGTGGATCCAGGGCTACGGTTTTCTCTCGGTGTTCGCCGCCGGGCTGGGGCTGCGTCAGGCCGAGGTCAAATCCACCGATGAAACGGCACCGCCGGCGGAGCACCTGGTGCAACCGGTGGTGGGCCACGAAACCGTCGATCCCCAACAAGCCGTCGCAGGCGATACCGAGTCGCTGGACGATGGTCAACTGGCCGCCGGGGTCATGATGAGCGACATGCTGGCGTTCGGCAGTCTGGTGGAACGGTCGATGGAGGTGTTCCTGGTGACGTTGCTGGGGGTCGTGCTGGCCAGCCATTGGGATTGGCGGGCCTTGGCGCTCGGCGCCCTGTTGTTTGTCGTGATTCGCCCGTTGAGTGTGCTGGTGGTGCCCTGGCGGCGATTGCTCGACGGACCGCAACGGCTGCTGATCGGCTGGTTTGGCATCCGCGGGATCGGCAGCCTGTTTTATCTGTTTTTCGCCTTGAACCATGACCTGCCGCCAGACGTGGCGCAACTGTGCATCAACCTCACCCTGTCGGTGGTGGCCTTGAGCATTTTGATTCATGGGGTCACGACCCAGCCGACCCTGGCATGGTACGAGCGCCGCAAGCATCCGGGTTGAGCCACTGTGGCAGGAAATGAACGCTGTTGTGGCGAGGGAGCTTGCTCCCGCTAGGCTGCGAAGCGGCCCCAAGCTTTGCGGTTGCTGAGCAACCGAGCGGGAGCAAGCTCCCTCGCCACACTGATGCCCGACTTCAAAAGGTGTGCTTCAACCGCCAGGATCACTTACTTGGATATAAACCGAATACGCCCCCAGCAACACCCAGAACGTGGCGAAGATCCACGGTGTACGCAGTGAGAACAGCAATGACTTGCGGTACCCCTTGTGGGTCGATTCCCGTTCGCTGAACAAGGGCGATTCGTCATAGGCCAGGCCCATCAGGGGTTCGGCGCGCAATAGCTCGCTCTGCTTGAAATGCCAGTGATCGATGATCTCGTAGGCCGCCTTGATGCCCGGCCAGGCGTTGAGCGAGCTCAGGAACCCCAGCAAGGCCAGGAATGGCGGCACGATCAACGTGAACAACTTGCCCCACTCCGGGTTCAGGTTGGCCATGCACGAGGCGAAGGCGATCACCAGAAAGGACTGGGCGGCCAGGTAGGCATCGGTTCGGTTGGCCAGGATGCTGGTTTCGTATTGGATCTCCCGGCGGTAGAAATCCAGCCGCTCCTTGGGCGAGCCGAACAGTTTGGCGTTGTGTTCCGTCAGTTCTTCTTCCGGGGTGGACCCGGTGAGTATTCTGGGCATTGCGCAGGCTGGGCCTCGGTGATGATTCGGACTTATTAGAAGAACCCGGCACGCGGCAAGTTCAAGCCAATGGACCACAGGTGCGGCGAAATCCGAGGAAACGCTGCGCAACGGCAAAGGTCTCTAATGCGTAAGGGCAAGAGGACGGTTTGCGTGGATTATCTTGGATGGGTGCAATGGCCAGCGATGCTCGTGACGGTGCTGGCCGCCTGGCTGATCGGCTCACGCCAACCCCGACGTCGGGTGGCGGGCTTCAGTTGTTTTATCGCGAGCAATATTTTGTGGGTGATCTGGGGTTTGCATACGGATGCGTATGCGCTGATCGTGTTGCAGTTTTGCCTGTGTGCGATGAATTTGCGTGGGTTCAAAAAGAACACCGAATAGGCGAAGGCGGCTGCTCTTGTGGAGAGGGAGCTTGCCCCGCTCGGGCGCGTAGCGCTCGCCTGCTTTTGGGGCCGCTTCGCAGCCCAGCGGGAGCAAGCTCCCTCGCCACAGGAGACAACCATTGCCTTCCTGGCTATTTCATCGTCTGCCCAATGATCTGCATCAGATCGATCTGCTTGAACGGTTTGATCAACCGAGGCAGTTGCGCGGCGAAACCTTCCAGGCGTTCGGCATAACCGGTGGCCAGGATGATGGGCAGGGTCGGTTGACGGTCGCGCAACACTTTCGCCAACTGCGCGCCGTCCATCTGCGGCATGGCCATGTCGGTAATCACCAGGTCGATGTCCAGGTTGCGCTCATACAGTTCCAGCGCCTGGGCCCCCGACGGCGCGCAAAGGACTCGGTGCCCCAGGTCCTCGATCAACAGGCGCGTGCTGGTCAGCACCAGACTGTCGTCATCGACCACCAGCACTTTCAACTCGTGAACCGGCGGCGCCGCTTCCTCGATCGCCGCTTTGCCAGGGGCCGAATCGCCGGCCACTGGCAACCACAGTTCGGCGGTGGTACCGACACCTTTCTGGCTCTTGAGCGTCAGGCGGCCACCCAACTGTTCCGCCAAGCCATGCACCATCGACAAGCCGAGGCCGGTGCCCTTGCCGACGCCCTTGGTGGTGAAGAACGGATCCACGGCCGAAGCCAGCGTGGCTTCGTCCATGCCCTCGCCCTCATCGGTTATCGTCAGGCAAATGTAGCGCCCGGGGGCCATCGGCTTGTCCGGCGCGGCATCAGCCCCTTGCCGCTCATCGGCGGCGATGATGATCTGGCCGCCATGGGGCATGGCGTCCCGGGCATTGGTCGCAAGGTTGAGAATCGCCAGTTCCAATTGGTTGACATCCGCCAGCACCGGCGACAGCGCCTCGTCGAAACGGGTCTGGATGTGGATCGACGGGCCCAGGGAGCTTTGCAGCAATCCGCTGATGCCCTGCACCAGGGCGGACAGTTCGACCGATTCGTAGGTCAGTTTCTGCCGACGGGCAAACGCCAGCATGCGTTGGGTCAGCGAAACCCCGCGCAGCGCGCCCTGGGTCGCGTTTTCCAGCAATTGGGTGAGTTTCGGCTCGCTGGGCATGCGCTTGCGCACGATTTCCAGATTGCCAAGGATCACCGTCAACAGGTTATTGAAATCATGGGCAATCCCCCCGGTGAGCTGGCCGATGGCTTGCAATTTCTGGGATTGAAACAACGCCTCGCGGGCCTGTTCAAGGGCCTGCTGGGCTTGGGTGGCATCGGTGATGTCGCGGGTGATCTTGGCAAAACCCAACAGCGTGCCGGTGTCGCTGCGAATCGCATCGATGACCACGTGGGCCATGAAGCGCGTCCCATCCTTGCGCATCCGCCAGCCTTTTTTCTCGAATCGTCCTTCGCTGGCAGCGATGCTCAACGCCCGCTGCGGCTCGCCGGCATCGCGATCCTCGGGGGTGTAGAACATCGAGAAATGCCGGCCGATGGCTTCCACCGGCATATAACCCTTGATCCGCTGTGCCCCCTGGTTCCAGTTGGTGACCTGGCCTTCCGGGTCTAGCATGTAGATGGCGTAATCGGTGACGCTTTGCACCAGCAGGCGAAACTGCTGCTCGCTTTGCTTGAGGGTTTCCTCGGCCATCTTGCGGTCGGTCAGGTCGCGGGTGATCTTGGCGAAGCCGAGCAAGGTGCCGCTCTGGCTGTCGATGATCGGATCGATCACTACATGGGACCAGAACAGCGTGCCGTCCTTGCGCACTCGCCAGCCCTCGCCTTCGAAACGCCCCTCGCGCACGGCCGTGTCCAGTGCCCGTTGTGGCAGGCCGGCGGCGCGGTCCTGGTCGGTGTAGAACCGGGAGAAATGCTGGCCAAGGATCTCGGCTTCCTCATAGCCCTTGAAACGCCTGGCACCGGAGTTCCAGCTGGTGATGATGCCCGAAGGGTCGGTCATGTAGATGGCATAGTCGACCACCGCGTCGATGAGCAAGCGAAAGCGCTGTTCCTCGTTGATGAGCGGGGTCTTTGGGTCGTTCTCGAGCATCTGGCCGGGGCATCCGTGTGGATTTTTTGCGGATTATGGAACAAGTCTGGCGTCAGGAAAAATGATTGAGTGATCAGCAGCTCTCCAGACAGCTCACAAACCCGAGTCCTACTCAGTTCCCTGTGGGAGCGAGCTCGCTCGCGATAGCGGTTTATCCGCCAGCCTTCATGTCACTGACAGACCGCTATCGCGAGCAAGCTCGCTCCCACAGGGTGCACACTGTGTTTCCGGGGTGACCGACCACCAACGCGGCAACAGTTGCTGCACCCTGGCCTCGCCAAACCGATCGTCGATCAGCATCACTACCCCGCGATCCTGCTGGGTACGGATGACCCGGCCGGCCGCCTGTACGACTTTTTGCAATCCCGGATATAGGTAGGTGTAATCGTAGCCGTCGCCAAAAATCGCCGCCATGCGCTGTTTCATCTGCTCATTGACCGGGTTGAACTGCGCCAGCCCCAAGGTGGCAATGAAGGCGCCGATCAGGCGTGAGCCCGGCAAGTCGATGCCCTCCCCGAACGCCCCGCCCAGCACCGCGAAACCAATGCCCTGGCTGTGCTCCATGAAGCGTTCGAGAAACGCCTGCCGAGGGGCTTCGCCCATGCCCCGCGATTGCGTCCAGAGGTCAATCCGTGGGTATCGCTCGGCAAACAGCCCGGCCACTTGCTGCAAGTAATCGAAGCTGCTGAAAAAAGCCAGGTAATTGCCCGGGCGCTCGCTGAACTGGCGGGCCATCAACGTGACGATCGGCTCCAGGGACGCCTGGCGATGGGCAAAACGGGTGGAAATACGGCTGACAACCTGTACGTCCAACTGCTCGGCCTTGAACGGCGACTCCACGTCGATCCACACCGTGTCGCCCGGCGTCCCCAGCAAATCCGCGTAGTAATGCCGAGGGCTCAGGGTCGCCGAGAACAGCACGGTGCTGCGGGCCGCCGTCAACCTGGGCCGCAGGAATGCGGCCGGCACCACATTGCGCAGGCACAGCGTCGACAGGCTGCGCTGGCGGCCGAGCTCACGCTTGTGGATGTCGAACAGGAAGTGTTCGTCGAAGGTTTCTGCCACCCGGCCGAACTGCAAGGCGTCGAAGTAAAACGCCTGCAGTGCGCTGTCCAGGCCCTGGGGGTGATCGTTGAGGTAATCGCCAATCGCCGTGGTACAGGTGGCCAAGGCCTGGAGCAGTTTTTCCGGAAGTTTTTCATAGGCCTGGTAGGCCGCCACCTGGGGCGCATGCAAAGCGTTCCACTGGCGATTGACCCGTTCCAGGGATTTCTTCAGCGCTTCGGGGGCGGTCTTGCGCACACCGTTCAACGTGGCCTGGTCGAGGGTCGCGCTGTACATCTGCCGTCCGCGCTCCACCAGGTTGTGTGCCTCGTCCACCAGGGTCGCGACGGTCCAGTTATTGGCCTGGGCCAGGCCAAAGAGCAAGGCACTGAAGTCGAAGTAATAGTTGTAGTCGGCGACCACCACGTCGGTCCAACGGGCCATTTCCTGGCTGAGGTAATACGGGCACACCTCGTGGGCCAGGGCAATTTCGCGCAACGCCGCCTGATCGAGCATGGCGACTCGACTCGCCGCTGCCCGGGCGCCCGGCAGGCGGTCATAAAACCCGCGGGCCAGCGGACAGGATTCGCCATGGCAGGCTTTGTCCGGGTGCTCGCAGGCCTTGTCCCGGGCGATCATTTCCAGCACCCGCAACGGCATCGACGGCGCGCTGTCGGTGATCACGCGCGCCGCGTCCAGGGCCAGCTTGCGTCCCGGGGTTTTCGCCGTGAGGAAGTAGACCTTGTCCAATTGCTGCGGCGCCAGGGCCTTGAGCATCGGGAACAAGGTGCCAACGGTCTTGCCGATGCCGGTGGGCGCCTGGGCCATCAGGCAGCGGCCGGTGCTGACCGCCTTGAATACCGATTCGGCCAAGTGCCGTTGCCCCGGCCTGAAACCCGCATGGGGAAATACCAGCGCCTGGGCGCCGAGGTTACGGGCCTGTCGATGGGCCATTTCCTGCTCGGCCCAGGCCAGGAACGAGGCGCATTGCTCCTCGAAAAAGGCTTGCAGCTGTAGTGCCTCGAAGCGTTGCGCGAAGCGGCTTTCCTTTTCGCTGATGATGTCGAAATACACCAGGGCCACATCGATGTGCGGCAACTGCAGCTTCTGGCACATCAGCCAGCCATAGATTTTCGCTTGGGCCCAGTGCAACTGGCGGTGGTTGGCCGGCTGTTTGCTCAGGTCGCCCCGGTAGGTCTTCACTTCTTCAAGGCACTGGCGGGCCGGGTCATAGCCGTCGGCCCGGCCTTTGACTTTCAGTGTCTGGTAATGACCTTCGAGGGCCACTTCAGCCTGATACCCCTCGCTGCGCCGCGAAGCGACGGTGCGGTGGCCGGCAATGCCTTCCAGGGCCGTGGGCGACGGCGTGAAGCGCAGGTCCAGGTCGCCCACCTTGGCGGTGAACTCACACAGCGCCCGCACGGCGATGCTGTAGCTCGGTGCAGGGTTCATGCGGCCCCATCGCGAGCAAGCTCGCTCCCACAGGGGATCGGTGGTGCATCCCCCTGCTCATTTCCACAAGGTTCACCCCCTGTGGGAGCGAGCTTGCTCGCGATGGCGGACTCCGCCCATTGCACATAACAAACGGCAACGGGCATCTGGTGCTCATGACAGAACTCCAGCCAGCGCAGTTGGTTGTCTTGCAGGCGATCGCCGGGGCCTTTGACTTCGATCATGCGGTAGGTCTTGAGCTGCGGCCAGAACTGAATCAGGTCCGGCATACCGGCGCGGTTGGCCTTGATGTCCAGCAGCAGGCGCTGGAACCAGTGCTTGAGATGTTCGGCCGGCAGGCAATCGAGGGCCTGTTCCAGCAAGGGTTCGGACAACGCGCCCCAGAACACGAACGGCGATTGCACGCCCCACTTTTCGGCGTAACGGCGGCCGATGGTCTGTCGATAGCGACCGTCGTCCAACTCCGCCAGGCAGACCGCGAACAACTCGGCGCGACGGGCATGAAAGTCCTCGTTGAGCAGATCGACCGGCCCGCGCTGGAACGGATGGAAAAACGCGCCCGGCAACGGCGCGAAGATCGCCGGCCAGCACAACAGGCCGAACAGCGAATTGATCAGGCTGTTCTCGACGTAATGCACCGGCGCGGTTTCGTCGTGCAGATGGGCCTGGACGTGGTATTCCACCGACAAGGCCGGATCGACGCGAGGCAGATGCAGGTCCAGGCGCTCCACTTCCCGGGCGATTGTCCGTGGCACTGGCGGGCCGCCCAGCTTGCGCCGCAGGCGAGGCACGATCCGCAGCAACGCCTGGATTTCAGCAGCGCTTTGCGGTGCCTGCGCCGCCGCCTCACCCAGTTCAAGGGCCAAGGCATATTCGCCCATGCGCTCCAGCACTCGGACCCTCCGCAGCCGCGCGCCTGGGTAGGTGCAATCGCGATAGATGCACAAGGCCAGGGCGAAATCGCCGATGCGCTCGCCGTACTGGCCGATCTGGAACAACAACTTGCCCCGGCGCCGTTCCAGCCATGGATTATCCAGGGACAGGTCGTTGACCTGGGCGACGATCTCTTCCACGGGCTCGCCGGCTTCGAAGCGCAGTTGGCAGTCGTGCAGGAACAGGCAGGCATCGACGTCTTCGCGGCTGCGCAAGCCCCGTGACTCGGTGCTGAATTCGACGGTTTCGTAGGTGAAGATGCCCAGGTCCGCCAGGACGAATTCCGACCAGTCCTGGTAAAGGTTGCCAAAGAACATCAAGCGCAGCCTGTCGCACAGGTCCATGATCGTCAGGCTGTACAGCCGATCATCGAGCTGCGGACACCAGGCACGGAACGGCTGAGGTGGGCTGGAGTGATCCTCCAGGGCCTGGAGCCATTCGGTCTTTTTGCCCTTGGGGTATTCGATCAGGTGGCCCAGGCATTGGAGGATTTCCGCCTTGAGCAACACCTCGAACAGTTCGACGAGCCCGACCGGGGCCTGTTCCTCGACCCAACCCAGCGCCAGCAAAGGCTCGACGGCGACGCCAATGTCGCCGATTTCCGGGTAGTTGAGCTTGTTATGACGGAACCGCAGCCCTTTGCGCATCACCATCCGCACCAGCAAGCCTTGGGAGGCACGGGGTAACGCCGCGAAATCGTCGATGAAGCGCTGCTCTGCGCTGCTGAGCACATCGGCATAACGCTGGGTCAACCACGCCAGCACTTGCTGGAAGTTGTTCAGGTAGTAAAACGGATCGTCGAGAGAACGGGCTGCCACGGAAAGAAACGCCAAGGATGTCGAGATACTGGTTATGCATACAGATAGCAGCTGTAAACCAGCCAGGCAACCGCAAAAGATGAACGGTCTCCTATATTTAAGGTGAAATCCTTCAGCTAGCGATGAACTTTCCTACGGTAAGCGAGACCAATGGCGGTTGACTAAGATGATGGCGCGGTCGAATCAGCTGCTCCGTGTCCTTTGGATTTGAGAGGTTATGGTTATGAACATGAAGTTTGTGGGCCTGCCCCTGGTTGCCGTGGCATTTATGGCGCTGGCTGGCTGCGCGTCGCCCACGGTGGTGACTTTGCAGAACGGCACCCAATATTTGACCAAGGACACCCCCAACACCCGCACCGTCGATGGTTTCTATGAGTTCGAGGATATTTCCGGCAGACAAGTCCGAGTCCGCGCCGATGATGTGGCCACCATTCGCAAGGAAGACTGATTCCAGTGATTCGCCCGGTAGGCCGCCATCGCGAGCAAGCTCGCTCCCACAAAGGCTCGGTGGTGAACACAAATGCTGCATCCACCCATAATCCACTGTGGGAGCGGGCTTGCTCGCGATAGCGATATCAGGCGAACACGATCCCGTCGCCACCAACCTGACCGAGACCAACCCCCACCAGGGTCACGGAACTGTCACCAACCTTGAGCAGCGTGTCATTGCCCACCTGTAACAGGTACTCGCTGTCGTCATGACCTGTCCCGGCGCCCGGTACACCGAGGAACACCAGTTTATCCCCCGCCTCATACCCCGTGATCCGGTCCTGGCCGAACGAGCCGTTGAACAGGAAGGTGTCACCGCCAGCGCCCGCTTGCATCAGGTCATTGCCCGCACCGCCGACGAAGGTGTCGTGACCCGCGCTGCCTACCAGCACGTCGTTGCCGTCCAGGCCAAACAGCCAGTCCCCCTTCGCACCCGCCACCAGGGTGTCGTTGGCCGCGCTGCCCTTGACCGATGACGCATACGCCGTCAGGTTGGCGCCGGCCATCAAGCCGTTGGCGGTGACGCTGTGGTTCACCTCATCCTTGAGCAACCCCCAGAACAATCCGGACTCTTTACTGATCAGGGTGCCGATGTCGCGGGTGACGCTGATCCCGCCATGGGCATCGCGCAGGTACAGCGTCCCGGCGCCGTCATGGGCGAAACTGAAATCCTTCACCGACTGCTGCAACTGCAGACTGTTGCTGCCCTGCCCGCCCTCGATCACGTTGTAGCCGCCGCCATCGCGAAAGGTGTCGTTGCCGGCGCGCCCTTCCAGGTAGTCGCTGCCCTGGCCGCCCTGGATCAGGTCGTTGCTATCGCTGCCGATGATGAACGTGCTGCCGGTGTGGGTTTCAGCGTTGCGGTTGAGGTCCTGCACCCAGGTGTTGGCGCGCGCGGGGTCCGACAGGTTGGCGACAATGAGGGTGGAGTCTTTTTCGGTGAGGTCGTAGAACGCCGAGTCCATGATC
The DNA here is from genome assembly GCF_051132015.1 of Pseudomonas sp. Z1-12. Lineage (NCBI taxonomy): Bacteria > Pseudomonadati > Pseudomonadota > Gammaproteobacteria > Pseudomonadales > Pseudomonadaceae > Pseudomonas > Pseudomonas sp. Z1-12. Next base: position 3,135,541 of record NZ_CP071647.1, on the reverse strand, counting down.
CGGCCCAGGCCATCGCTGTAGCCGCTGGGCAGGTGGGAAATCCAGGTGGGGATGTTGAGGATGGAAAACGGCAACACGTTCCAGGCCGCCGAAGCGTAGTGGTCATTGAAACTGACGATGTTGTTGGTGGCGGATTCCTGTTGCCCATCGTGCACACCCACCGAGGCGAGGTTGAACGTCGAGCCGTCCAGGGCGCGGAACACCGGATCGTTCTCGTAGCCGATGTTCAAGACCTTGTCGGTACTGCTCTGGGTCGGCGAGGCGTAGGCGATGTAATTGGCATCGGCATAGAAGCCTGACCATTGGTGGGAGCTCAAGTCCGCCAGGCTGTTGACCGCCAGCCCACCCAGGCTGTGGCCGCTGACCAGCACGTCCGCGCCCGTGAGCCCATGGGCCTGGGCAAACTTCGCGACATCCTCCAGCAGGCTGCCAAAGGCTTCGCCGACGTAGTTTTTCGCATAATCCTTGGGGCCCAGCGCGGCCATCAGGTCGTTGATCACGTCGCCAATGGAATCGCCAATCAGGTTTTCCCGAGGGCCACTGGTGCCGCGAAACGACACGCCGATTTCCTGCAACTGCCCCGTTGCGTCGTACTTGCCAAGGATCTCGACCTGCGCGGTGGTGTAGCCAGCCTTTTCGCCAAAGAACGTCCCACGAGCATCCACCTTGCCGGCGTAGCCCAGTTGCTCGGCGCTGATGGGTGTCCAACCGGCTTTCTGCACCGCCTCCAGGGCGAGTTTTTCCGAATCGGGATTCCACGGCACGCCGGCAATCACCCCTTGGGAATCGGTACCCCCCAACAGCGCGGTGACCAGGGTCGCCGGCAGGCCGGCACCGAAGCCGTTGTGCTGGTACCCGGCGGCAAAGCCGTGGTCGAGGTTGTGGTAGGAATACAGCATGATCGCCATTGCGTCGCTGACCAACGCCTTGGATTCGGTGGTGCCGAGGTTCTTGTAGTCGTAGATACCCATGGTGGTTGCTCTCTTTTTGTTGTTGGAATGCTAAAACCATCTGATGGAGGATCATTGTGGCGAGGGAGCTTGCTCCCGCTGGGGTGCGCAGCAGCCCCAACACGGTTGTCGCGGTGTGCCAGGTTGATCCGGTCAGCCTGTTTGGGGGTGCTTCGCACCCCAGCGGGAGCAAGCTCCCTCGCCACAGAAGACCTGTTCAGACCTTCCCTCTGCAGAAGTGCCTGTTCAACGCCTTCTCTTGGTCAGAACTGCCAATCCAGGGTCAAGCCCACCCCATGGGTTTTATCCCGGGCGCCGAGCAGGCCGTTGTAGTCCAGGTTGACCCGCACATCCTTGGCGACGGCGAGCCCGGCACGGGCGCCGATCACGGCGGCGTTACGGTCCATGGACACGCTCTGCACCGCGAAAGTGTTGCTGCTGCCGGCGAAGGCCAGATCCTGTTCGGACGAGGTGCTGCTCAGGTTGTGCTGCCAGCCGAGGGAGCCGGACAGTTGCAGTTGCTGTTGATCCGACAGCGCCAGGGTGTGGCTGGCCCGCACGCCCAGGGTCGAAAGCACGGCATCGCGCCGGTCGTCACCCCCGTGCAGGGCCGCGTTGTCGCCTTTCTCATGGAAGCTGTCGCTGTCCAGGTGCACATAGGCCAGGTTGGCGAACGGTTCCAGGGCCACCGGTTGCACATCGAGGCGGTACGCCGCTTCAGTGAAGAGTTGGGTGGTCCGCGCATCACGCTTGGCTTTCTCCCGGCCACTGACGTCGCCCCATTGCAGGTCGCGCTTGACGTCGATGCGGTGCCAGCTGTGGGCGCCGCCGACGGTCAGGCGCAGCGCGTCGATCTCATGCCCGAGGTAGGCACCCAGGTGATAGCTGTCGGCCTTGGCCGAGGAATGGGTGCCGTCGCCCATGCCCAGCGAACTGTCGCTGTAGCCGGTGACGAAACCCAGTCGCGTCTGCTCACTGATCAGGCCATCGACACCGGCCAGCAAGCCGCCGATGGAGCTGGTCGTGCCGGCGCTATCATGCCGACCCTCGTTCTTGCCCCAAGCGCCCAGCACCTTGAACCAGGCATTGCTGCTGGCATCGGTCGGTGTACCGGCGTCGTAGAGGGCGTCCTGGCGCAGACGATCGCCCACGGCGTCACGCAAATGGCGGCTGTCGTTGATCAACTGCGTGCCGATGGCCGGGTGGATTTCGCCGGACAACTGCTGGAACGCCTGTTGTGCCACAGCGGCATTGGGCGCCAGCAGCAAGGCCTCGTACAGCCCGTTGCCCGCGCCCAGTTGCTCGGCGGCAGTGGCCACGGAGCGCTGGTTGGGCGTCAGGCCGAGGCTGGCAAATGACGCGTCGTTACGCTGGACCGCCAGTTGGATGCCGCTGGCGCCGTACGCCAGGTCGCCCCCCAGGAACGCGTAGTTGGGCAACACTTCCGCAAAACGCCCATCAATGCCACCGGCAGCCTGCAGGATATTGAACTGTCTACCCAGCAGACTTTTCACTTCGCCGGCCGTGAGCAGCGTCGGGCTGTTTTCCAGGGACAGCGACACCGTCGCCCCGTCAATGGACGCCTTGCCGCCAGCCACAATCAGGTCGCTGGAACTGGGCGAGACTTCCACCGCGTAGTTCGAACCGGGTTGGAACGTCACGTTGCCGGCCACCTGCAAGGTGCCGATGGAGTTGCCCGGCGCCACGCTGCCGCCGCGGTTGGCGGTCAGGCTGGCGATGCGGCCGTTGCCGCCGAGGACGCCGCCGTCGTTGACCGTCACGGCCGATGCCAGCGAACCATTGATCGCCAATCGTCCTTGATTGACCAGGGTCGGCCCGCTGTAGGTATTTTCACCGGTGAGCACCAGGGTGCCGATGCCTTCCTTGGTCAACCCGCCGTGGCCGGCGATGTCGTTGCGCCAAACGTCCAGGCCACATTGGATGCCGCTGCACACCCGCTCCGTGGGTTTTCCGGCATCAATGATCGCGCCGATGCCCGGCAGGTCCGCCACGAACTGACCTGAACCGTAGGCGCCGTCGATGCGAAATTCTTCGGGAATGTCCTGTTCGGTCACCAGCATCGATGGGCCGTCGATGGCCTTGCCCAGGTTGATCATGCCCCAGCCATACAACGAATCGACGCCCGGCGCGCCCATGTCGGTGGCGGTAGTGCGCAGCACGCTGGCGACCTGGGCACCGGTCATGTAGGGGAAACGCTCCATCAACACCGCCACGCTGCCGGCGACATGGGGCGCGGCCATGGAGGTGCCACTCTTGTTGGCGTAGCCCACGGTCAGGTCGTCGGCATTGGTACCGCCTATCACCGCGCTGTAGACCCGGGTGCCCGGTGCCGACACGCAGAAACTGGCGGTGTAACCGCAGCGCGACGAGAAGGTACTGATGGTGTACGGATCGGGGCTGGCGGTGTCCGGGTTGACTTGCAGCGCCGCCACGGTGAGCCAGTTCGGCGCGATGTCCGGGACGAAATACGCCAGGCCTGCGATAGCATCGGGGTTATTGAGGTTGTAGTCGTTGCCGGCGGCGAAGATCGTCACGATCCCGCTGCGAGCCGCGGCGATGGCCCCTTCGTAGGCACCGCCGGGCTTGGTGCCCAGCAACGGCTGGATCTGATCGAATTGCAGTTGCGCATCCTGCACAGTGAAGTGCGGGAACGCCGGATCGCGACCGCCCTGGTCGAAGCGGTCGGTGATACCGATGCCCCAGCTGTTGTTGATGATCCGTGCGCCGCTGGCGATCAACGCGTCCCAGCCCGCCTTGTACACCGCGCCATCGTTACCCCGAATGATGCCATCCTCGGGGCCCGGGTCGCCGTTGTCGGCGCTGATGATCTGCGCATCGAACGCCACGCCATGCATCGGGCCGCCATCGCGACTGCCGGCGGCGATCCCACCGACGTGGGTGCCATGGGAGCCCAGCTTGCCGTCGGAGCCGACGGTCGGCGAGCCGTCGTAGCGGAACGGATCGCCGGCTTTCACCGGGATGTAGGGGTCGGTGTATTCGCGGATGCCGCTGGTGACCAAGGTCACGACCTTGTCAGTACCGGAGAACTCGGGGTGCGCCGCATAGACCGGCTGGTCGAAGATCCCCAGCTTGACGCCCTTGCCGGTGTACCCGGCGGCGTAGGCCTGCTGCGCGTTGATCGCACCCAGCCCCCATTCGGCGTCAAACTCGCTGCTGCGCCAGCTGTCCGGGTCACCCGCCCTGCCGCCCTCGACATAAGGCGCCGCCTGGGCCGTGCCCAAGGTCGCCAGGGCGCAGAGCATGGCGCGGTTGAGGGTCTTGAGCAGAAACACGCGACCTGTCGGTCTGGGTTGTTTTTTGTTTTCGATTTTCATCACGAACCATCCTTAGTTGTTGCAAAAATCCTGTGGTGTTCCTGGCTTTGTGGCTTGCCATGGCTTTTGTGGCTTGCCCCAGCTTCTGTGGCTTGCCCAGCTTCTGTGGCGAGGGAGCTTGCTCCCGCTGGGCTGCGCAGCGGCCCCCAAAAATACCTGCGAGCGCTTCGCACTCGAGCGGGAGCAAGCTCCCTCGCCACAAAAGCAACGTGCCGGTCATGGAACGGGGCTCCGGGACACAAACGCCTCGTCCACCTTCGCCAAATCCTGCGCACCGAGGGTGCCGGCGCTTTGTGGCTTGCCCAGCTTCTGTGGCGAGGGAGCTTGCTCCCGCTGGGCTGCGCAGCAGCCCCAAAAATACCTGCGAGCGCTTCGCACTCGAGCGGGAGCAAGCTCCCTCGCCACAAAAGCATCCTCACTGTCATCGAGCGTCCACGGGGGACACAAACGCCTCGTCCACCTTCGCCAAATCCTGCGCACCGAGGGTGCCGACGCTTCTGTGGCTTGCCCAGCTTCTGTGGCGAGGGAGCTTGCTCCCGCTGGGCTGCGCAGCAGCCCCAAAAATACCTGCGAGCGCTTCGCACTCGAGCGGGAGCAAGCTCCCTCGCCACAAAGGCATCCTCACTGTCATCGAGCGTCCACGGGGGACACAAACGCCTCGTCCACCTTCGCCAAATCCTGCGCACCGAGGGTGCCGGCGTAGTAATGCAGCTTGGTCCAGGCCATGAGGTAGTCGTAGCGGGCCTGGGCCAGGTCGCGGCGGGTGGTGTAGAGCTGCTGCTCGGCGTTGAGCGCGTCGAGGTTGACCCGCTCGCCGCCAAGAATGCTTTGCCGGGTCGAGACCACCAGCGCTTCGGCGGAGCTCAGGGCTTTCTGGTAGGCCCGCAGTTTGTTCACCCCCGACACGCACGCGCTGAACTGCCGGCGCAGCTCGATCAGCGTCTCGCGGGTCTTGGCCTCCAGCTCATATTCGGCTTGTTCCATGTTGCGGCTGGCCTGGCGGGTCGACGCAGAGACCCCGCCGCCGGCATACAGCGGCACACTGACTTCCAGGCCGATGGTGTTGGTGTCGTAGCGCTGGTTGTAGGTATTGCCGCTTTCCGATTCGTTCTGGCGCATGGTCGCGTAGGCATTGATCTTGGGCAGGTGCCCGGCACGGTTGCGTTCCACCTCGAAGCGCGCCACGTCCACCGCCTGGCGCTGGGACGCCAGGCTGGGGTTATTGCTCACCGCCAGCTCATGCCACGTGTCGAAACTGGCCGGTTGCAAGGCAAAGACCTGGAAGGTGTCGTGCAAGGGCGCCAGGTCGCCGATGTCCAGGGCCGGGACGCCAATCAACGAGCCGAGTTCACGCAAGGCGGCATCCTGCTCGTCCCGCGCCTCGATTTCCTCGGCGATTGCCAGTTCATAGCGCGCCTGCGCCTCGAGGATGTCGGTGCGGGTGCCTTCACCCTGGCGAAACAGCTGTTCGTTCTGCTGGAACTGTTGCTCGAACGCCTTTTTCTTGGCCTGGGCGATGTCGATCTGGTCTTGGGCGAACAAGGCCTGGGTGTACTGGCTCAGTACCCGCACCAACAGCGCCTGGCTCTTTTCCCGAAAGCTTTCGTCGGCGAACAGCGCCTGGGCCACGCCCTTTCGGTAAGCCGCGTACGCCTCATAGTCCAGCAAGGGTTGCTGCAGCGTCAGGCCGGAGCCGTAGCTGCTGTAGTTGCGATCGTCGTGCTGACTGGCACCACGGTCATTGAGGTACGTGACCTTGGATTGGTTGCGACCCTTGTTGTAGCTGTAACCCAAATGCGGCAACAGCCCGGCACGGCCAATAGCGCGGTTCTCCAGGCCCGCATCGCGCTCCTTGATCGCGCCCAGGTAGACCGGGTCATTGCGCAAGGCCTGCTCGTAGAACTCGAACGGCCCCATGGCCCAGGCGTTGTTTCCCACGGAAAAGGCCAGCAAGGCCATCCAATAAAAACGCTTCATACCGCCGGACATCCTTATTCTTCGGTCAACGCAGAGCCGGCTCGGTCGAGCAGCGGTTTGAACAGGTAGTTGAGCAACGAGCGCTCGCCGGTGCGCACGAACATCTCAGCCGGCATGCCGGGCTTGATCACCAGGCCGTTGAGCTTGTCCATGGCCACGTCGCTGACGCTGCTGCGCAGCACGTAATACGGCGCGCCGGTTTTTTCATCGAGCATCTGGTCTGCGGATATCAGGCTGACTTCCCCCGGCACTCGCGGCGTGCGGTTCTGGTTGAAGGCGGTAAACAGGATGTCCACCGGTAAATGCGGGCCGACCTTGTCGATCAGGTGCACCGGCAGGTGCCCTTCCACCTCCAGCCGCGTGCCCTGGGGCACGATTTCCAGCAAGGTGTCGCCCTGGCGCACCACCGCGCCTTCGGTGTGCACCCCCAGGTTCACGGCGATGCCATCGGCGGTGGCGAGGATTTCGCTGTGTTGCAACTCGAACCCGGCGGATTTCAGTTGCTGTTGCAGGGTTTCGCTCTTGAGTTGGGCGTCGGCCAACTGGCTGCGCACTTCTTTCTGGTACTCCTCGTTGTGCTGCTGCAGCTTCAGCCGCGACTCGACGATCCCCTGCTCCACCCGCCCGCTTTCGCCGCTGTTCTGCGCCAGTTCCTGCTGCACTTGCGACAACTGGCGCTGATAGTCCAGCAGGCGGTTGCGCGGAATGTAGCCGTTGTCGGCCAAGGGTTGCAGGTTGCCCAGTTGCAGGCGCAGGGATTCGGCCTGGGCAATCAAGTCGCTGCAGGCCCGGCGCATGCCCGCCAGTTGCGCCGTGGCGCCCTCGATGCTGGCGCGCAACGCCGCCTGTTCCCGGGCGAACGCTTCACGGCGACTGCTGAACAGTTGCCGCTGGCCTTCGAGCACCAGGGCCAGGCCTGGATCGGGATCGCGGCTCAGTTCGGTCGGGAAACTCACCTGCAACAGGTTGTCCCGCTCACTTTGCCAGCGCGCCAGGCTGGCCCAGGTCATCCGGTACTGCGCCTGCAGCGATTGCACGTCGGCGGCGGCCTGGGTCTGGTCCAGGCGGAACAGCGGCTGGCCCTGCTTCACCGCTTCGCCTTCGCGCACCTGGATCCGGCTGACCACACCGCTGCTCATCGATTGCACGGCCTTGCGCTTGCCTGAAACCACCACGGTGCCTTGTACGGGAATCCCTTGGTCCAACGGCGCCAGGCTGGCCCAGGTGAAAAAACTGCCCGCGCCCACGAGCGCCAATGCCCAGCCCATGCGGGTGAAGAAACGGGCGTCGCGCTCCGGGCGTTCGACGTCCTGTGAATGTTCGAGATTCATCTCGCGATCCTTGCTCATGCGCCGCTCGGTTTGCTGGCGGCTTGGTACTGGCGACTCAGGCTCAGTCCGTTGGGCGCCTGGGGCGCGCCGGCTTGTGCACTGCGTTGTGGCTCCGGCTGGCCGGACAGGATCCGCAGCACTTGCTGGCTCGGGCCGAAGGCTTGTAGCCGGCCGTCATCGAGCACCAGCAACTTGTCCGCCTGGGCCAGTGCCGACGAGCGATGGGTGACCAGCACGACACTGGTGCCTTGGGCCTTCATCTGCGCAATGGCATTGGCGAGCGCCGCTTCACCCACCGTGTCGAGGTTGGAGTTGGGCTCGTCGAGCACCACCAGGCTCGGCCGGTCGTACATCGCCCGCGCCAGGGCGACCCGTTGCTTCTGCCCGCCGGACAAACCACCGCCGTCCTCCCCCAGCACCGTGTCGTAGCCCTGGGGCAGGCGCAGGATCAGTTCATGAACCCCGGCCTGTTGCGCGGCAGCGACGACTTTCTGCGGATCGGCTTGGCGAAACCGGGCGATGTTCTCGGCGATGCTGCCGCTGAACAGCTCGATGTCCTGGGGCAGATAGCCGATGTGCGGGCCGAGTTGCTCGCGATTCCAGCGATGGATGTCAGCCCCGTCGAGGCGCACCGTCCCGGCGAGGGTTGGCCACACGCCGACCAAGACCCGGGCCAGGGTCGACTTGCCGGAACCGGACGCCCCCAGCACGCCGAGCACCTCCCCGGCGGCCAGGCTGAAGCTGACCTGCTGCAACGTCGCGTTGCGTTGTCCTGGCGGTCCTGCGCTCACTTGTTCGAAGCTCACCTGGCCCTTGGGCGCTGGCAGCGTCAGGCCGTCATCCTGGGGCGCAAACGCCTGCAACAGCGCATCGAGACGGCGATAAGCCAGCTTGGCGCCGCTCCACTGCTTCCACACGGCAATCAACTGGTCGATGGGGCTCAGCACCCGTCCCATCAGGATCGAGCCGGCAATCATCATCCCGGCGGTCATGTCACCCTTGATCACCAGCAGCGCGCCCAAGCCCAGCACCAAGGATTGCAGGCACAGGCGCAGGGTCTTGCTCAGTGAGCTGATCACCGCGCCGGTGTCGCTGGCCTGGTTTTGCAGGCCGAGAAAGCGCGAATGCACGGCAAACCAGCGGCTGCGCAGCGCCCCGAGCATGCCCATGGCCTGGATCGTCTCGGCGTTGTGCAAGTGGCTGGTGGCCAATTGGCTGGACTGTTGCGAGTAGACGCTGGCCTGCCCCAAGGCTTTTTTGGTCATGGCCTCGTTCAGGCACGCCAAGCCGATCAGCAGCAGCGTACCGACGGAAGCGAACACGCCGAGCCACACGTTGAACAGATAGATGACCAGCAGGTAAATGGGAAACCACGGCGCGTCGAAGAAGGCAAACAACGCCGGCCCGGTAAGGAATTGACGAATATGCGTAAGGTCGCCCAGGGATTGCCCGGCGTTGCCTTCACCCTGGCGCAGATTGCGCTCGAACGCGGCCCGGTACACCTGGAGGTTGAAGCGCCGTTCCAACTGGCTGCCGATGCGGATGACCACGAAGCTACGGACCATTTCCAGCAGCCCGATGAACACGAAGAAGCCCACCACCATCAGCGACAGCATCACCAGGGTGGTTTCGTTCTGGGATGACAGCCCGCGGTCATACACTTGCAGCATATAAATCGAAGGCGCGAGCATCAGGACGTTAATCAGCGCGGTAAAACAACCGACACTGATCAGAATATTCTTATAATCGCCCAGCGCTTTAAACAGCGGCACTGCGGCAGCGCTCCTTGCCCTATTCATGATCTTCCTTGCTGTTGGCTTTGCCGGCGAACCGGCTGTTAGTTCAACTTACCAATCTTTAAATGTTGATTCAGTGCACACCGACATCCACACCTGTTCGAACAAGCGTGACTCGCTGATTGCCCAACCGTACAAGTCCGTTAATCCGCACTCTGGGACTTATTCCGTTCAAGCCTGAGTATCAAACCAGACTTCAAGGTCATTTGGTAATGATGTTCCCGGCGCAGCCCCAAGTGAGTCCTGGAGTCTTGCCTGCCAATCAGGGATAGACCGTCGGGTTCGGTGAACCAACGAACCGGCTCATCTCCCAGCCAGTGCCCCAGGCACTCGATTTGCCCACCGAGGGTCTGGTCCGCCTTGAGTTCGACCAGACAGGTGTTGGACGGTTTGTCCTGCATTGACTGGCTTTGCGTGGTGTCCTGCGGGCTCAACAAAACGGCCTGCCACTGACCGGCCAACTGCGAGGGTTCTGCTAACAACAGGCTGCGCGCCATGGCAACTTCTCCACAAAACATCATCAGCGTAGCGAGCAACCCGGCGGTCGCCTGAACACTACAGGGCAACGATTTTCTATGCATTGGCTTGATCCTGGCCGAAGTCCCGCAGGAGCCAGGGCCCCCACGGGACAGGGACATCAGGCCACGATATCCGAGGCCGCCGCCTGGCCAACGGTGCTGACCAGGAAGTCAGCCACGCCATGCCCGGAGAAGTCCACCGACAGCAGGCTGTTGCCACCCGATGTCGACAGCACCGCATCCCCCGCCGCACCGGTGAAGGCGCTGACGAAATGCAGGCCCGCGCCCTGGGTGATACCGGTCAGGTCGATCTTGTCCAGGCCACTGACGAAATCGAGGATCTGGTCGGTTGCCCCCGGCCGCGAATCGGAACTTGCAGCGAACACGAAGGTGTCCGAACCCGAGCCGCCCCAGAGCTTGTCCGCACCACCGGCGCCCCAAAGGATATCGTTGCCGGCGCCACCCTTGAGCTCGTTGGCCACCGCGTTGCCGATCAACAAGTCACTGCTCGAGCCACCGATGGCATTCTCGATGGTTGCCCCCTGGGCGATGGACACGTTGCCGACCATGCCGCCAACATCGGAGAACGAGGCGTCATTGAGATTGATCTTCTGGTTTTGGGTAAAGCCAGAGAAATCCAGGGTGTCACGGCCGCCCGCATCCCATACCGAAAACACGACTTTGTCCGAAGATGAAGAGGCACTGAGGAAATCGCGACCGGTGTTGGAGTTGAAACCGTAGGTCGAATCGCCGGTACGGGTCGTGGTGTTGGCACCGTAGAGTTTCTGGATGGCCGCGATGTCATCCATCAGCGGACCCGAGGCGTAGGCTTCGACGCCGCCCTTGCTGAAGTTCTGGTCGGTATTGCTTTCGCTCCAGTAACTCATGAGGCTGTAGCCACGGGTGTCCTCGCCATAGGTGGCGTCATCGTAGGTCGGGCTGCCTTCGCCGGCGTTGTAGTCACCGGGGTGGGCCAGGCCGAGGGTGTGACCGATTTCGTGGGTCAGGGTCTGGCGGCCGTAGTTGTTCAGGTCCGGGTTCTTGTTCTGGGTGTAGCTGCTGTTGATCAGGTACCAGGACGTGCCGTCATAACCGGCGCCAGTCCCCGGCAGATAAGCGAACGCCGCGGCGCCATCCTGGCCGCCGCTGTAGTTACCGAAGGTCATGTGACCGTCGCCACCGCTGGCCTTTTCGGTGAAGGTGACATTGGCCACGTCCGCCCAGGATTGCATGGCCAGAGCGGCCTGGCCCTTCTGCTGGGTGCTGAACTGGCTGAAGCCACTGATTCCATGCTTGTTCATGGTGCTGGATGAGGCTGACGTCAGGAAGGTGTAGGTCAGCTCGATCTTGCCGCTGCCGTCCCGGTCCTGGTAAGCCGCACCGTCGCGCAGCAACTGGGTGGCCGCCTCGTCGACGGAGTACGACGGTTTGCCGTTGACGGTCAGGTTACCGCCGCGGTCATATTGATGACTGAAACTATTGATCTGGTTGAACGCATTACTGGGAGCGGCCAGTTGCGGCGCCCAGAGCAGTTGCTCGGTAGAATCGATAGCGCTGTTTTTGACTTTCGACATAAACACACTTCCTTGTTTGCAAATGGAACAGTTTTAGTCAGACAGACGATCTCTGGCGAGATCGTCCTATCACTCGCCCAATGAGGACGTAAGAAACCTGACACAATTGGAAATCAAACGTCTAGCAATTTTTTTCGTTCAATTTCATGCCCTGCCCCTTAACACCCCTAAACAATAGGCTTCGGCCTCGCTAGTCTCCGCTTGCAACTGCCGAAACTGCAGATTGTCGGACAAAACCATATTTAAATATTAAATATCGATAACTCGCCATTTGCGAACGACATCGCACTTTTCACAACTAAGTGCCAGCGAAATGCTATTAATTAATACCTACCAAGTCACCTCAAGATTTACGTGCACACACTGCCCGCAGACAGCCCCGAAGCCAGCGATGCACCGGGTCGGCGTCCATTCGCGGATGCCAGAGCATGGCGATCGTGAATTCCGGCACCGGAAACGGCAGCGTAAAACTGTAGAGGCCGATCCGCAGGCCGGTGGTGTAGCGCTCAGGCACGCTGGCGATCAAGTCGCTGGACCGGGCCAGCCCCAACGCCGAGGAAAAACCTGGCACGCTGGTGACGATTTCCCGGGACAGTCCCAACGCTGCCAGGGCCTGGTCGATGAGGCCGTGATCCAAGCCGCGCATCGAGACCCCGATATGTCCGCCCGCTGCATAACCGGTAGCGCTCATCGCCGCCTGGCTCAACGGGTGTCCGGCACGCGTCACCCCGATCAGGCGGTCGCTGAACAACGCCTGGGTTCGCAGTTCCGGGCTGGTGTCCTTGTCCACTACGGCCGTTTCCAGGTCCACGGTGCCTTCGCGCAGCGCTGTGCTGTCCCGGTCGGTCTTTTCCACGAAACGCAGCCGCACGCCGGGCGCTTGTTCGTGAATGCGGGCGATCAGGTCGATGGCGAAGTTTTCCACGAAGCCCTCACGGGTGCGCAGCGTGAAAGTCCGATTCAAGCGCCCAAGGTCCGGGATCGCCACTGGGCGCAGCACCGCCTGGGCCTGTTGCACCAAGAGACTGACCTGTTCGCGCAATTCCAGCGCCCGGGGCGTCGGCACCAGCCCTCGCCCGGCCCGCACCAACAGCGGATCTCCAGTGGTTTCTCGCAACCGCGCCAGTGCCCGGCTCATGGCCGACGGGCTGAGCCGCAGCCGCCGGGCGGCCCGGGCCACGCTGCCTTCGCAGAGCAGTACATCGAGGGTGACAAGCAGGTTGAGGTCGGGCGAAGACATGGCGCAATCTCGAATTGGGTATAAGGCGTTTTGTGCAGCTATAACCTGCAAACGCTGCGTCTTCCGCCATGTTATGCCCAGCGGTAACGTTGTGACAGCGCCGTATTGAGCGCGCGGAGACAGGTGACACGATGAAACCCATCAACACGCAACCAAACCCGCCGGCAACCGCACCCGCGAGCCGGTTCTTTTCACCTCGCTGGGCCTTGGCGAGCCTTGCGCTCTCGACGCTGCTGGCCTCCCTGGGCGCCAGCGTGGCCGCAGTGGCGTTGCCGACACTGGCCCAGGCCCTCAATGCCTCTTTCCAGCAGGTCCAATGGGTGGTGCTCGCCTATCTGCTCGCCATGACCACGCTGATCGTCAGCGCCGGCCGCCTGGGCGACCTGATGGGCCGGCGCAAGCTGCTCTTGGCCGGCATCGCCTTGTTCACCTTGGCCTCGGTGCTTTGCGGCCTGGCGCCTTCGCTTTGGTTGCTGATTGCAGGTCGGGCGTTGCAAGGCCTGGGGGCCGCCATCATGATGACGCTGACCTTGGCCCTGGTTGGCGAAACGGTCGCCCAGGAAAAAACTGGCAGTGCCATGGGTCTGCTGGCCACGCTGTCGGCGGTGGGCACGGCCCTGGGTCCCTCCGTCGGCGGCCTGCTGATCAGCGGGTTCGGCTGGCAGGCCTTGTTTCTGGTCAACCTCCCCCTTGGCCTGTTGACCTTAGGGCTGGCCTGGTACGCGCTGCCGGTGCGGCAGGTGCCGCCAAAGGCCGGAACGGCCCGCTTCGACATCACCGGCACCGTGTTGTTGGCGTTGACGCTCGCCGCCTATGCCTTGGCCATGACCTCAGGGCGCGGGACCTTTGGCGAGTCGAATATTGCGCTACTGCTGGTAGCGCTCGTGGGCGGCAGATTGTTCATTCGTGCCCAATCCCGGGCCGTGTCGCCGCTGATTCCGCTGACTTTATTTCGCGACAGATCATTGGTCTCGGGCCTGGCGACGAGCGCCCTGGTCGCGACGATCATGATGGCAACGCTGCTGGTCGGGCCTTTTTACCTGTCCATCGCCCTCGGGCTGCCGGCGGCCCTCGTCGGGCTCGTGCTGGCGGCTGGGCCATGCGTCGCGGCGCTGGCCGGGGTGCCTGCCGGACGCCTGGCTGATCGGTTCGGCGTGCAACCCATGCGGCTCACCGGCCTGGCGACCATGGTCCTCGGCTGCCTGATGCTGTCATGGGTACCCCCCGCCCTTGGCATCGCCGGCTACCTGCCGGCCATCGTGGTAACGACCCTGGGCTACGCGTTTTTCCAGACGGCCAACAACACGGCGGTCATGGCCGATGTGGCGGCCCAAAGGCGGGGCGTCGTCGCGGGGCTGCTCAACCTGTCGCGCAACCTGGGTTTCTTCACCGGAGCCTCCGTACTCGGTGCGGTGTTTGCGGCCGCAGCGGCGACGAATGACATCACCCGTGCCAGCCGCGAGGCGGTGACGAACGGTCTGCACACGACCTTCGCCGTTGCCTTGGGCATGGCGATCCTGGCCCTGATCATCGCCCTGAAATGCCGCGTGCCAGAGCGGTTGGGCGAACCTGAGGAGACCCCCGGTCAAGCGTGATGGCATTCTGGGCATTGCCGTTTAAGTCGTGATCCAGATCAAAAAAAGTGAACCAATCGCAAAACGGACTGAAAAAATCCACATGAGCTTCATTTTCAGGTGCTATTTTTAGGTCTCACTGGTAGAGCCAAGATGGCTCTTCCTTCCTGACATGAGCAAAAGGAAGCGCTCGATTGAAGAAGGCGGGCAACACATGAATAAAGGATCTTTCAGCAAGGTTACGTTCCCCAACGCTTGCCAGTTGATGCGCTGGCACTTCCATCCCATGGGATTCGAAGCGAGCATGGATGCGCCGGGCAGCATGGTTGCCCGGTTGTTTGATCGAGCCAGCGGCGAGACGATGATCGCCATTGCAGGGATCCCCTGTGCGACGGTGATGAATGCGCCGGATGTGGAACGAATAATCGAGGCGGTTGAGGCCGAGCTGGAAGCCTTTGTGCCACCGGTAGGGTTGCGGCGGTTTGCTTCCTGATCGGGTTGGTTCTTTTTAATGCTAGATAAACGGCGCCTCCCTTTTTGGGAAGGCGCCGTTTTTTTGAGGTACATAACCGTTGCTGCGGTAACGGCGGCTTATGGTTCCGCTTTACGGCGGGTCACTATTGCAAGGCGGCCTGAGACCCGACCTGGCTCTTCAGGTCGTGCACCCATCAGAGCTGTGGGGGCAAAGCTGGCTCGCGATAGCGGTGGCTCAGTTAATGAAGAGGTTGGATGTGCTGGCCTCATCGCGAGCAAGCTCGCTCCCACAGGTAATCTTGGGTGTTCATGAATTATGTGTTCATTACCCGGCCCATTGTGGGAGCGAGCTTGCTCGCGATAGCCGTTTCACAGTCGGTGAGGGTGTTGGATGGGCCGGCCTCTTCGCGAGCAGGCTCGCTCCCACCGGTAATCTTGGGTGTTAATGAATCTTGTGTTCACCGCCCGACCCTTTGTGGGAGCGAGCTTGCTCGCGATTGCGGTTGTTCAGCCACAGAGAGGCTGGATGTGCCCCTCTTTTGCTTTGCTTTGCTTTGGATCTTGATCTTGATCTGGGCGCCCCGTTAAACCACGCTGGCCGAACGCAGGCATTGCGCAGTGGGCATCCCGGCATGGATGCCGGGATAGCCGCGCTGGGCCATGGATGGCCCTTCGCGGCGGCCCACGGAGTAATGCCGGAGTGAGGGCACACCGAGCCTAGGCGAGGTGCCGAGTGGTGGGGCAAAGCGCTTTTGGTTACTTTTGGCTGGTCCGGCTCCCGGCTCTTCCAAAAGTGACCCGCTGTAAAAGCGGAACCCTAAGTCGCCGTTACCTAAATAACGGATATACACACATACCCAGGAATAGAAACCCTACCCCTTACGAACACGCCGATGGTCAACAAAAAAAGGCTTATCCGCAGCAACACGATCCGAAGCCTTAGGCCCATTGGCCGCCTGCCCATCCTGCCCATCGACATACCAATAGCAATGCTGCACCGCACGAGTAATCCCCACATACGCCAAACGCAAGATTTCATCTTTTTGCGCCGTGTCGTAAGGCTCGGCATCCCCGTCCTGCCCCAGCCCAGCCATTCGATAAACCTGATTTTTGTAGGGCGAACTGCTCAAGTGCTGACAGTCACCCAACAAGAACACCGCATCAGCCTGGAGCCCCTTGGCACTGTGGTAAGTCATTTGCCTGAGCCGCCGAGCCTCATAAGGCAAGCTAGAATCCACATTAACTACTGACTGAATATTATTTTCTATCAATAGCTTATCGCTACTTTTTCGATACAGCATCAAGATGGAATCACCCTTGCGATAATGCTCCTCCAATCGCAGGGCCAGTCCTTCATCGTCTCGATCCAGTACATTGACCGGACTCAGCGAACGAGGCATGCCGCTGGCCTTGGCCTTTTTACCAGGGATCGCCGCAGCGGCGCGCACGATGTGCTCGGCCGCGTCGATGATGTGCTGGTGGCTGCGGTAGTTGTCGGTGAGCATGACCCGAGTTGTCGCCGGTGACGGGAATTGCTTGTTGAACGCCATGAAATAGCTCGGCGAACTGCCGCGCCAGCCATAGATCGATTGCCAATCGTCCCCGACACACAGCAAGGAGGAGCGCTGGGCGCCGCGCCCCACATGCAGCGCTGGGCCACGGCTACGGACCTCGCGGAGACTGGCGCGAAGCCAGGAGACGATCTGCGGCGACACGTCCTGGAATTCGTCGATCATCAGGTGCGAAAGCGGCCTGAGCAAGGCATCCCCCAGCAACTTGAAGTTTTCCGGCGAATGTTCGCTGAACAACGCGAACATGCGGTTGTAGGTCATGATCGGTGGCGATTGATCGAGTAAATGGTCTTCGAAGGCTCGCCAATAGCGACTTAACGCCTCGAAAAAATACCGATCAGGGTCATCTTGGGCGAAGGACATCCGGCCCACGGCATCCGGGACGTCAAGCCCAAGGTTCTCGATAAAGCCTGCCGCCGCGACAAAACAGTCCAGCAATGGCGCCGAACCCAGCTCGCCCTTGACCTTATAGTCGAACCCGGGCCCGGCACTGGCATCGCCGGCCATTGTGGCCACCACACGCCTTGACACCTCATAACTTTCCAGCCAGATCAGCGGCTTACGGCAGAAAGCTTGAAACAAGGTACGCTTTACCACCCACTCCGCGCGGATACTCAACTTGGCGCCCGGACGGCTGAGCCGCGCGTCTTCCCGCGGATCGAAGCCCAGCATCACCCAGGCATCGAGTGACGGTGCGTAGCCGTGGCAATGGAATCGAGAACCGTTGATTTCAAAAGTCTGTCGCTTTGGCTCGATTCCCTTGATTGGCCAGGCACCGGCGCGAAACCACAGGTCTTCGACGGCGTCGCACAATTCTTCGTCGCGCTGGGCCGCCAGCTCGGTGACGGCCACCCGTTTTTGCACATCCGGGTGATCGCGCTCCAGTTCCTTGAGCTGCAGGGCATGGCGGGACAACGGCTGGATCAGCTCACGGAAACGCGCGTCTCGCTGGTAAAGGCTGTAATAACAGGCGTTGAGTTGCTGGCGCTGGACATCATTGATGCGCAGGTCAAAAGGGTTGTCTTGGGCGTCGTCCGCTTCGGCGCGATGACTCAGGGTCTCGAAGGCCTGGAGGCGCTCGAACCCAGGCAAGCTGCGCACCATGGGCAAGATACGCGAATGGAAGGTTCGAACCAGATCGCGAGCTTCCTTGAGGCTCACAGTTCGCCCCCACAGGCCGAACACTTCGATCAGCTTTCGAATGAAATCCTTGCGCGACTCCCGGGTAAACGTCACCACGGTCATCGAATCCAGTTCGAAGCCCAAGTAGTGGGACAGCAGCACGATGCGCAGCACCAGGGTCGTGGACTTGCCCGCACCCGCCCCGGCGACCACCGACGTGGACGGTGTGTCGCTGAAAATCATCTTCCATTGCGCGACACTGGGTTGTGCATGCGCCGGCAGCAATCGAGCAACGTCCGCCTTGATGCGTTTCTTCAACTCGGCGGTCAGTGGCAGACGCCAGTCGTCGAACAACAAATCATCCACCTGGGGTGCCGGGTGCTCCGTGCTACGCGAATCGCGGATCAACAGCACCTGACGGCCCTCTTCGAGTCCTTCGGCCCTGCCTTCCTTATAGCCATAGTCGAAACCGGCGGTATGGCCGCTGCGAAAGCCATCGGCCTGGCCGTGCAACCAGGACGCCCGGTGCTGGGCACGCAGGCGCGTCAGGCCATGGCCGAAGAATCGAGCGGCCAGGCGCTTGAGCAACGGCATCTGGGCCAGGGGTAACAGCTCGGGGGGATGATCGGGAGTGTGTTGCGACACGTGGGACTCCGGTGTTCAAGAACCATGACGGCTATGGTGTCTGTATTTGCCGCCAGGTTCCACCAAAAAGCCTTTAAGTCATGGGCTTAGGCGATGAAGTGAAAGTTGGCTCGCGATTTTATATCTAAATAAGCGATAGGATTAAAACGTTTTTTACGCTTTTTATCGATGGTTTCCTTGGCGAAAATAGCGCCATCAACCCTCGCTTTCGCTCTTCAGCGAAAAGGACACGAACATGCTCGAACTCAGGCCCTTCGCCACCTTGGGTGCCGCCAACCACGGCTGGTTGGATGCCCACCATCATTTTTCGTTCGCCGAGTACTACGACCCGCAACGCATGCATTGGGGCAATCTGCGCGTCTGGAACGATGACGTCATTGCCCCCGGCAGTGGTTTTCCTCAACATCCGCACCGGGACATGGAAATCATCACCTATGTTCGCGAAGGCGCCATCAGTCATCAGGACAACCTGGGCAACAAGGGCCGTACTGAGGCTGGCGACGTACAGGTCATGAGCGCGGGCACCGGGATTGCCCACAGCGAGTACAACCTGGAATCGACGGCCACGCGCATTTTCCAGATATGGATCATTCCCAACGAAGAAGGCCTGGCACCGTCATGGGGCGCCAAACCGTTTCCCAAGGACTCGCGCGAAGGCTTCGTGACCCTGGCCAGCGGCAAGGCCGGCGATGACCAGAGCCTGCGCATTCGCGCCAACGCGCGGTTGGTAGCGGCCAACCTCAAGGCGGGTGAAAGTGCGGAGTATCGGCTGGACGCCGGGCGACGAGCTTATCTTGTGCCAGCCACGGGATTGATAGAAATCAACGGTTTACGCGCACAAGCTCGAGACGGTGTTGCGATTGAAGCTGAACAGGTATTGCGAGTGACAGCGATCGAAGACAGCGAAATCGTGCTCGTAGACCTGGCTTGACCCCTGCGCCACTAACAGCACTGCGCCTCTTGCTCTTGTGGCGAGGGAGCTTGCTCCCGCTCGGTTGCGCAGCGACCGCCAAAAAAGCGGGGCCGCTGCGCAGCCCAGCGGGAGCAAGCTCCCTCGCCACACGTTCACATCACAGGCATCACTTGCCCAGGCATTACTTGCTAGCGATAGCCCCATCCACCAACGTTTGCGCCTCAGCCACCAACTGCTTGAGGTGCGCATCACCAATGAAGCTTTCAGCGTAGATCTTGTAGATATCTTCAGTACCGGACGGACGCGCCGCGAACCAGCCGTTTTCGGTCATGACCTTCAGGCCGCCGATGGCCTGGTCATTGCCCGGCGCATGGCTGAGGATGCTCTGGATCTTCTCCCCAGCCAGTTCGGTAGACGTCACCTGATCCGGCGACAGCTTGCTCAACAGCGCCTTCTGCTGCGGGTTGGCCTTGGCATCGACGCGAACCGAGAACGGTTCGCCCAGCGCGTCGGTCAAGGCGCGGTAGGCCTGGCTCGGATCGCGACCGGTGCGGGCCGTCATCTCCGCCGCCAGCAACGCCGGAATCAGGCCGTCCTTGTCGGTACTCCAGACGCCGCCATCCTTGCGCAGGAACGAAGCACCGGCACTTTCTTCACCGCCAAAGCCCAGGGAGCCATCGAACAGGCCATCGGCAAACCATTTGAAGCCCACCGGCACTTCATAGAGTCGACGTCCCAGGCGCTTGGCGACGCGATCGATCAGGCCGCTGCTGACCACCGTCTTGCCCACGCCCGCATCGGCGCGCCATTGCGGGCGATTCTGGAACAAATAGTCGATCGACACTGCCAGGTAATTGTTCGGCGCCAACAGGCCGCCGGACGGCGTCACGATGCCATGGCGGTCATGGTCCGGGTCGCAGGCGAAGGCCACGTCGAAACGCTCCTTCAGGCCAATCAATCCTTGCATGGCATGGCTGGAGGATGGGTCCATGCGGATCTGCCCGTCCCAGTCGACGGTCATGAAACGAAAGGTGGAATCCACGTGGGTATTCACCACTTCCAGGTCCAGGCGGTAATGCTCGGCAATGGCTGGCCAGTAGCGCACGCCCGCGCCTCCCAACGGGTCGACACCCAGGTGCAGCCCGGCGGTGCGGATGGCATCGAAATCGATGACATTGATCAGGTCCGCCACGTAAGTGTTGACGTAGTCATGGCGGTGGGTGGTATCGGCCTTCAGGGCCTGCTCGTAACTGACGCGTTTGACGCCGGCGAGCTGGTTGGCCAGCAGTTCGTTGGCCTTGGCTTCGATCCACTTGGTGATGTGGGTATCGGCCGGGCCACCGTTAGTAGGGTTGTACTTGTAGCCACCGCTTTGCGGCGGGTTGTGGGACGGCGTGATGACGATACCGTCCGCCAGGCCCGACGTGCGGCCACGGTTGTAGCAGAGAATGGCGTGGGAAACCGCTGGCGTCGGGGTGTATTCATCCCCCTCGGCGATCATGACGGTCACACCGTTGGCCGCGAACACTTCCAATGCGCTGGCGCCCGCCGGGGTCGACAGCGCGTGAGTGTCGATACCGACGAACAACGGTCCATTGATCCCCTGGGCTTCGCGGTACAGGCAGATCGCCTGGCTGATTGCCAACACGTGCCACTCGTTGAAGCCCAGGTCAAAGGAGCTGCCGCGGTGGCCGGAGGTGCCGAACGCCACGCGCTGGGTTGCAACCGAGGCATCGGGTCGGCCGGTGTAGTAGGCCGTCACCAGTCGCGGGATATCGATCAACAACTCTGCCGGTGCCGGCTTGCCCGCAAATGGACTGACTGTCATGCAAAACCTCTGAGTGGAATGGCTCGGGAAATGGGGTGCAGTTTACTGACAGTTCGACCATGGCGCGATGGGTTCGATCCATCGCCGCCGATTACGATTGCTCAAGCCTCAGGGCGTCGGTCAACGCGCAGAGTGCCGCATCCAGGTCCTGCGGCCCATTGAGCGTATGGGTCAGGCGCATATGTTGCCCATACAGGCCATGAAGGCTGAACAGTTCTCCGGGCGCGATGACGATTCGCTGGGCCAGGAGCCGACGAAACACCCGCCGCAAGTCGACCCTTCGCGTCGAGCGCATCCAGATCGTCGCGCCACCTTGGGGGTCCACCCATTGCACGCTATCCCCCAGCCGCTCGCGCAGCAGTTGTGTGGTCGAAACCGCACTTTCGCGCAGCAGGCGCCGCAACACCAGCAAATGCTGGTCAATCCGACCGTTGCTGTACAGCCGGGCGATGGCTTTCTGGCGAATCGGCGACAGGCGAAACGCACGGAGCAGGAAATGTCGCTGCAGCTGCAGGGTCAACTGGCGCGACAACACGTAGCCATATGGCGCCTCTGGGCCGATGGTCTTCTCGAAGGTGGAATAGACGATCAGCCGGTCCGGGTCGAGCAAGTCCCGAAAAGGCGTCGCCCCGGCCTCGAACGCCAAGTCTGTATGGCTGTCGTTCTCCAGCACCCACGTGCCGTGCCGTTCCAGCAACTGCGCGATGGCACGACGGTTTTCCTCGGGAACGAACGACCCCGTTGGCATGTTCAGGACCGACGACAACATCACCAGGCGTACCGTTTCGCTTTCCAACAGTTGTTCCAACTGCTCGATATCGATTTCCCCGCCGGCCAGCAGTGGCAACTCGATGAGGTTGATGTCAGCGGCCTGGAGCAGGCGCAACACGACCCAGTCACAAGGCGATTCGATCAGCACGGTGGCGCCCCGAAGTGCCAGTACGCCAATCAGTATCTCCAGGACACCCCGCAGGTCGGCACCGATGTAGACGTCATCGGCATTCCAGCAACGGGCCGGCGAAGACGTGTAGCGGGCCGCCAGCGCGGTGCGCAGTTCCAGCTCGCCCCAGGGTTGCGAAGGCATCTGCGAGGAACGTGGATACTGGCGCAGCAGCTCGCGCTCGAGCAACAACATCGGACTGTCCAGTGGCTGCATCGACGCCGGCTCATCCGCGCTGAGCACAAGCATGCCTGGCCGTCGGGCGTTGACATACAAGGTTTCGAGTAGATCGCCGCCGCCGTCCAGGGTAGTCGTGCTGGGCGCCGGCAGTGCGTAATAACCGGACTTGGCGATCGAATAGACCCGCCCTTCCTTCTCCAGCAATGAATACGCGTACTGAATGGTGGATATCGACACATTCAGACGCTCGGCCAATTGCCGCAACGAGGGCAGGCGCACCCGCGCATCGACCTCCAGTTCGTTGATCAGCGTGGTCAGGTAGCGATAAACCGCCTGGTAGGCGAAGTCTGTCTCCCGGCAACCTTTCATCGGATCACGCCAGGAGAGCGGATTGCAGCCGGCCAGGTCGCAACACCGGGCATCATGATCGGGCGGGAGGTAGACGACTCCATCAAACCGCGTTCCTCAGTGCCTTGCCGAGTGTTCGTGCGGCTCATCGGCGGCCCGCCCGGCTTCTGCCGTGTCGATGTCGTCGAGGGCCTGTTGCAGATCGCCGCCCGGAACCGTTTCCGGTTGGTCCGGCGATGCCACGCTCGCTTGGTACAGTTTGCCAAGGACACCGACGGGCAGGCCACTGACGTCGACCATCCAATGTGCGATCTGATCGGCAACGGGCGCGCCCTGCATGGCCTTGTGCAGGTCCGGCAGTGCCACCAGCATGCCGGGGTGGCAACAACGCAGAAAATCTTCCAGGCCCGCGCCCTGCCCCACGAACGGGGCGAACAGCATGCACACCAGTTGCGTTTCACTGAGCCCGAGGATTTTCTGCGCTTCGAGGGCGGCGTAGGCGCGGCGTTCGGGAATCGACGAAGGTGAGCCAAACAGCACCCGAGCCTGCTCGCAGGCATGTTCCGGCAACTGCTTGCGATGCATGATCATGATCGCCCGCTGCACGTAGTCGCCGTACCCCGTTTCGTAGCTGCGCCCCTGCACGTAGCAGGCCTGCAGCCCATGCAGATGAGCCGACAGCAGCGGGCTGAGGTACTCGTTTTCGATCGACGAGGGCATAAGGTGGTCGGTCCGTACTCGCAGGAATTCGTTGAACAGCGGCCAATTGGTGCCTTCCTGACGATCGACGATCAGGTCGTCGATGCCAATGTGGCTCATCCGCCGACAAGCCTCGTAATGCCCCTCGGGTTTCCATGCGCCAAGACGCTCGGGACCGTAGAAATGTTCGTAGAGATCGTTGTTCAAGGTATCGAGGTGCGCAAAGAGACTGTCGAAACAGCCAATGTTGTCGATCGGCAGGCCGATCTTGCGGGCCGCGCGGCGCAGGCCTGAAATAAACAGTTTTTGCTGGCGCGGCGTATCGCTGCTGACCATCGAATCCACGCCAGGCTCCCAGCGGGCCATGTGCCGATAGAACTCGGTCATCGCCAGGTAGCCTTCCCCTCCGATTTCAAGGGGGCTGTCGACCGAGCGAAGATGCCCCAGCGCCAGCAGATCCATGCGATTGGCCTCGTGCCCCGCCACCGACAAGGGCTGCCGGTGATTGAACGGCAAAACCTCGCGGTTATCCGCCATCAGCAATTCGACCCGGGGATCGTCATAGACAAACAGCGCGCTGTAGCAGCGATGGATGTTCTCCAACGTCGCCTGGGTAGTCTCGCTCAAGCGCGGCGTGGCGACGCGTAAAGCGAAGGTCACCGGATGCCGGCCCGCGATGCTGAGCTGTGCGGCCCGCAACGCGGTCAGCACGTAAAAGCCCTCCCGGCTTCCGTTCTGGACCGTCAACACCCGATAATCGCCAATCCGGTCGATGCCTCCGGCGGCGACAATCAATCGTTGGATCAGAAGCTGCAACGCAGTCCGTTCGCCCCGCGAATAAAAACCCAACAAGCGTTGCAGTATCTGTTGATACACGTGAGTCATTGCCTGCTCATGAATTGCACTCATAGCTATTTACCTGAAATTCAACTATCGGCGCCGCACCCGCACCAACGTGACCGCGCGACGTGTTGATCTGAATGGATCGTTCTAGTACTCAAAGAGTATTAGCAATACGCTCAAGCGGTGCTTGCCGTAATTATTTGATACATACGCAGAGAGCCACCCGACACTCCTTGACTCCCCCGCCGCGGACCGCGTAAATACGGGGCCTCGCCAAGCCAGGGGCACGTCCTAGGAGAATTCCGACAACGTCCCACAGATAATGAGTACGCGAAATAAGGAACTTGCCGAACTTGAATAGACCCTCTACCCCGCCTCGTTTTCCAAAGGTTTGATAGATAGCCCCGCTCCAATAAACGCTCGTTGCACCTTGAATGTGCCTTGAAGGATGAAGGCCTTCGAAAAAGTTATACCGCACCACGACTTCTTCCTTGATATGGAAATCAAGCGTTCAATTATCAGGACTTAAATAACGATTAGAAGATACAGATTGGGGGCAAAAACCAGTTCAGATGTTGACCTGCCGGCCGTTTCGGCCCTGAGCGAACCGGTACAGGCCATTGATGGGTGCTGCAAGGCACGTACACACCGCCGCCAGCCAGCGGGTGCAGAGAGGAAAGGAAGGACGGGGATAAAGCCGAAGGCGGCGCAAGAGCCCGGGCGATGACTCTTGCGCAAGACAGGTATCAGGCGGGGTCGACGACCTGAAGGGCAACGCGCTCGCGGCAAGGGCATTCGCCCATGTACCGGTGAGCTTCGACAAACTCGGAGAACGGGAAGACCCGCGTCTTGAGGGGCAACAGCACGCGATCGGCGGTCAGTTGATTGATATCACGCAATGCGCGCTGCAACGCCACCTGGTCCTGAAGGATGCCCAGTTCCGGTTTGCCGGTAAAATTGCCGATACAGTGCACGAAGAACTGAATGTTCTTCTGGAACGCCGCGCAGGCCGGGAACGGTGTCTGGTTGCCACCCTGCAAGCCGTACAACACCAGGCTGCCACGGGGTGCCAGCACATCGCCCAACAGCGACATCTGCGGCCCGCCAAGGCCGTCGAACACTACATCGACGCCACGGTTGTCGGTGAGCTTGTTGATTTGCATCAGCAAGTCCTGCTCTTCGGTGACGATGACTTTTTCGGCACCCAGCGACAGCAGGTATTCACGTTCGTCAGCCGTCTTGGTCGCCGCAATCACCCGCACACCCAGGGCCTTGCCCAGTTGGACAAAGGACGGGCCGGCACAATGGCTGGCATCGGTGACCAGGGCGAATTGCCCCGGCTTGACCCGCGCCAGGTCCATGTAGGCGAAGTAGGCGATCAGCAACGGCGTGTAATGCACGGCGGCTTCGATCGGGCTGAGCACGTCGGGATAACGGGTCAGAGCGGTGCGCGGCAGCACGATCACTTCGCCGTACACGGGATAATCATTCGGGCTCTCGGCCGGGAAACTGGCGACCTTATCGCCCACGGCCAAGTCATCGATGCCGTCGCCCACGGCCGTGACCACGCCGGCCATCTCATGGCCCAGGCCCGAAGGCAGGCGTGCCTGGGACGACGCCAGGTTCTGGCGCCATAAGGTGTCGTACCAACTGATGCCGATCGCTTCGACGCGGACCTGCACTTCTCCTGGCGCAGGAAGAGCCGCCGCATGCTCTTCGCATTTGAGCACCTCGGCACCACCAAACTTGTGAAAACGGATCGTGCGGGACATCGCAAACCTCGTCAAAGTAACCTCTAATGCCATGAACTCTATCCGGGCTTTGTGGCCAAGACCATCAGTGGCTATTAATAGTCGACATGCCTGTCATTGATTCCGCAGCAAGAAAAGCGAACCAGTCCTGTAAGACTTATCCCTAAGAAAATGCATTTACCCGATGCAGAGTACCAGCCTTTCCCCGTAAGATTCATGCTGGCCATTGTTCCCATATGGCCGCCGACGTCAAGCTTGCTGAACCTGCCAGGACCCCAGATGAATCGTAATGACCTGCGGCGTGTCGACCTGAACCTGTTGATCGTGTTCGAAACACTGATGCATGAACGCAGCGTGACCCGCGCGGCCGAGAAGCTGTTTCTCGGCCAACCGGCCATCAGCGCAGCGCTGTCGCGCCTGCGCAGCCTGTTCGATGACCCGCTGTTCGTGCGCACCGGCCGCAGCATGGAGCCTTCGGCCCGGGCGGTCGAGATCTTCGCCCTGCTCTCCCCAGCCCTGGATTCGATTTCCACGGCGGTGAGCCGCGCTGCGGAATTCGACCCGGCCACCAGCACCTCGGTGTTTCGCATCGGCCTGTCGGACGACGCCGAATTCGCCCTGCTGCCGATGCTGCTCAAGCGCCTGCGGGCCGAAGCGCCAGGCATCGTGCTGGTGGTGCGCCGGGTCAACTACATCCTGATGCCAGGCTTGTTGGCCTCCGGTGAAATTTCCATCGGCGTCAGCTACACCGACGACCTGCCGGCCAACGCCAAGCGCAAGGTCTTGCGGCGCAGCATGCCCAAAGTGCTGCGGGCCGACACCGCGCCGGGGCGATTGACCCTGGACGAATTCTGCGCCCGCCCCCACGCCCTGGTCTCCTTCGCAGGGGACTTGAGCGGTTTCATTGATGAAGAATTGGCGAAACTCGACCGCAAGCGCCATGTCGTGTTGGCCGTGCCGCAGTTCAACGGCTTGAGCACGCTACTGTCGGGCACCGACATTATCGCCACCGTGCCCGACTACACCGCCGACGCACTGACCGCCGCCGGTGGCGTACGCGCCGAAGACCCGCCCATACCAGTACGCAGCTTCGAACTGCACATGGCCTGGCGCGGGTCCCAGGACAACGATCCGGGGGAGCGGTGGTTGCGGTCGCGGATTCAGATGTTTTTCGGCGACCCCGATAGCCTGTAATAGAGTTCCAGCACATCACAGCCCACGGCTTTCGCGCCACCTCGCAAAACGCTGGGCACGTGGCCTCAGATTGAGGCTACAGCGCAAGGAATCAGGAGATGGGGTTTACTCGCCCAGAATGTTGTTCAACGCAGCGGTATGGCCGGCCGGGTCGTTTACGCTGGACATCACTTCGATGATGGTGATCTTCTGATCGTTCATCGTCATCAACGAGGCCATCAGTAGCTGCAGGCCATTGAAATCGTCGGTGCCGTCCAGGCGGTGCATCTTCAAGCCGTTCACCTGAATGATCTTCTCGCTAGTCATGCGAAAGTTGGATGACGCGGCCTGCTGCTTTTCCTTCACGGTATCCACGGCAAGGCGAAACGCAGCGTCCGGGGTGGTACCCGCAGTCGGCGCCGGACCTTCGGTAACGATGATGGCCCGCTCGCTTTTCGGATCGAAGTACATCGTGCTGCCGTTCTCGCTGTTCAAGATACGGGTCTCGACGCCGTTGAGCACGAACTTCAGCTTGCCGCCTGCCAGGGACACCGATTGCGTGTCCGATGCCGCCGTAGCGGTTTGTTCAGGCGAGGCAGCAACTGCCAGGGTGGCCGCGCCGCTCAAGGCAGCAAGCACGCACAAGGAACGGGTCCAACCCAACAGCGAATGTTTCGACATTGATAGCGCCTTTGTTTTCAGGCCGTCGAATACCGACGGCCTGTCGTGCGAACAGCCTAGCTTACTTGCCTGCTCACTTGCCCAGGATTATCTGTCGACTATTTAGCCCCAGGCCCCATCAACGAACTCTCGATCTGGACGCCAGGCATCATTCGTTGCAAACCTTCGATCAGTTTGTCCCCCGCTTCCGTCAAGGCTTCAAGCGGCATCGCCGGCAAACTTTCCAGAATGAACCACATGCACTTTGCATCGGCATCAAGACGGGTCCTGACACCTTGCCGCCAGTTCCAGCGACGGCAGGTCACGCCTTTGTCGTCGCGCCAGACCACTTCGCCGGCGTCTGGATACTCGACAGCAGGAACCCCTTCTTTCAGGGTGTCGAAGGGCTCGGTGCCATCGGCGACTACCAACCGTGGGGAGCCCACATAAGCTTCGATGTTTTCCCCGCCAACAGGGATGGCGTACTCAAGACTGATGGCGTTGTAGAGATCGACGATGGGATCCAGGCTGGGCAAGCTGCCGTCGCGCAACACCCGTTTACGCAACGCCTCGGCTGAACAAGGCGTGCGCTGCGGCTTGGCTCCAAACTTTCGGAATGTATCGGCCCATGCGGCCAAATGTGCTTCGCCCCAGCCTGGCCCACCCTCCCGCACTGCCTTGCACGCCCGGTCCAGTGCGGCCTGAGCAACCTCAGGATGGGTCAGCGGCGCAGCTTGCACCGCAATGCTCAGAGCCCTGAACCCCGGGACCAGCTCTGCAACGGCTCGATCGATTAACGGCAGTACGGACAGCATCAAGAACCTCCAGGAATCCAAATGTCATTTCATGCTATCCAGCGCCGACCAACAAAGTCAATATAATGACCATTATCAACTACTATAACGAATGGGTCGATTGACGGGCCTATCGCTATAGACCGAGAATCCCGGCACATTTTCTTCTCAGCATGACCCTCATCAATGACCATGAATACCAGCCTGTCGACGACCCCGGGTGCTGACGCTCAAGCCGTCAGCCTGGCTGTCGCGCGCACACTCAAACAGGCACGCAAGGCACAGAAAATCACACTGGATGAGCTTTCCCGGCGCTCAGGGGTGAGCAAAGGAATGGTCGTTGAAATTGAAAAATGTACGGCAAACCCCAGCATTGGCATCCTGTGCAAAATCGCAGCCGCGCTGGGTTTGTCCGTTGCAGACATCGTCAATGTGACCGAAGCCCCCTCTGCCCATATCATCGACAGCCAGGACATTCCCACGCTCTGGACCGGGGACCAGGGAGGGACGGCGCGACTTCTGGCAGGAACGTCCGGCCCCAATATGATCGAGCTGTGGCGTTGGGAAATGCATCCAGGCGAGGCCTTCGCGTCACCTGGGCACCCTCAAGGCACGCTTGAACTTTTTCATGTGGAGAAAGGCACGCTCAAATGCGTGGTAGGGGAAACGGAGTTGGTCATCCCTGCGGGAAGCTCGGCAGTGGCCAAGACCGATGTTCCCCATTCCTACTCCAACGCTGGCAAATCCAAGTTGGTATTCACCATGTCCGTGACGGAGATGCATCCGTAAGTGCTCACCGGAGCTTGCGCCATCGATACGGTGCAGGCACCTAGAGCTTATGGCTCCCCAACACCCAATACCGCTGCGGCTCTACCTTGCGCAGTCGCGCCGCCAGGAACACACCCACCAGCAACGCCGCCGGAATGATCGCGCAGAGGCCATATGACAAAGCCTTGCTCGCACCTGTCAGCACATCGAAATGCACCACCGCGATAAACAGGACCGCCAACAGGGCCACGCAAGAGAAACCAGGAAAAATCCGCCCACGCCATATTCCCAGCTTGAGTTCGGGGTGGCGCTGGGCAAAGACCCAGACCGCGGCGGAAGTCAGCGCCATCAGCAGAATCACGCACAATGTCGCCAGGTTGGACAGCCAGGCGAACAGTTGCAGGATCGGGTCGGCATCCATGGCGGCGAAAATCAGTACCACCACGGCAGAGATCAAGCTCTGCAACGCTGAGCCCATGTGCGGGCTCTGGTGGACACGGTGGGTAGTGCCCAAGCGGCTGGGCAGCAAACCGTCACGTCCGATGGCATAGAAGTAACGGGCCGCGGCGTTGTGGAACGCCAGCAGTCCGGCGTAGATGCTGACCATGAACAGCACGCGGATGACCTGGGTCAGCTGCGGACCGACAAAGTGGTCGGACATGCCATAGATAAACGTCGTCGGGTCCTGCAAGGTCTGGAGCGTGGACACGATCTTGTCCGCCCCAACACCGATGACCATCGACCAGACCGACAGCGCGTAAAAACCACCGATCAGCAATACCGAACAATAGGTGGCAATCGGGATCGTCCGTTCCGGGTTCTTGGCTTCTTCGCCATAGATGGTGGTGGCCTCGAAGCCGATGAACGCAGCGAAGCAGAACAGCAAGCCGATGGACGGCGTACCGCTGAACACGTGGCTGCGATCGAACGAATCGAGGTTGATGCCGCTGTCGCCACCGGTCCTCAGGATCGCAAAATCCAGGAGCAGGATCGCCAGGTATTCGGCGATCACGATCACCGACAGCACCCGGGCCGACAGGTCGATCTTGCGATAACCAAGGATCGCGATGCTCGCCATCGCCAGGAGTGAATAGGTCCACCATGGCAAATCCAGGCCAAAGACGCTGGCCATCGTGCCGCTGACCACGCCGCCGAACATGCCGTACAGGCCGACCTGGAGAATGTTGTAGGCAAACATCGCCAACACTCCCGCTGCGCCACCGGCCAAGCCACCCAAACCGCGGGAGGTGAACGCGTAGAAACCGCCGGCGTTGGTCACATGCCGGGACATGGTGGTGTAGCCCACCGAAAACGCCAGCAACACCAGCAAGGCCAGGATCAGCAACGCCGGTGTGCCGGCG
This sequence comes from Pseudomonas sp. Z1-12, assembly GCF_051132015.1. NCBI lineage: Bacteria > Pseudomonadati > Pseudomonadota > Gammaproteobacteria > Pseudomonadales > Pseudomonadaceae > Pseudomonas > Pseudomonas sp. Z1-12. The sequence goes on along the minus strand of NZ_CP071647.1, from coordinate 3,105,155 downwards.
CCGTTGCCCAGCATGATGCCAATGGGGAAGCCGCCGGCGATGACACTCAAGGGGCTCGCCGCCGACACCACGAAAAAGATGATGAAGCCGACACCCAAGGCCCCACGCTTGAGCTCCGTGGAGCTATTGACCGGGAGAGGTACACTCATGTTTTCTTGACCTTATTGTATGAGGCAGGCGCTGTAGGATCGGTGCAGTCAAATGCTCACCGTCACCCGATAGCGTTATTGTTCTTGTTGCACGCTGGATTCGATCCTATGCCTCTCCCTGAACGCCCCATTAGCCCAAATCGGTAATCGCCGCGCTCGCCTCAAAAAAGCCTGGCGTGGGGCTAATGCCAGTTAGTTAAGTGGATACCACAGGCAAACACACAAACCGTGGCGAGGGAGCTTGCTCCCGCTGGGCTGCGTAGCAGCCCCAGAAACAGGGACGCTTCGCGACCCAGCGGGAGCAAGCTCCCTCGCCACAGGGTTATTGCCCGGCTTTGTTTCGCTTAACTGACAGACATCAGGGCGTGTGGCCCCTCTCACTTCACTGCAAGGCAATACGCGCCGTCAGTTGCGACGCCGCGCCGGTGACCAGGTCGCACAGGTAGCCCTGCTGAAACGCTCGGAACCGCTCGCTGCGCCCCACCAGGGTCATGCTCCCGAGGACTCGGCGTTTTTCGTCGAAGATCGGTGCCGCGACGCCACTGCGTCCCGGGTGCAGCTCGCTTTCGCTGATGCAATAGCCCTGTTTGCGGATGGCGAGCAGCCCTTTGGTGAACGGCTTCCACTCCAGTTCCTGATGCTGCACTTGCGCCGGATTGGCGTGGAAGTCGTAGAGGCGGCGAATCTGGCGCGGCAGCAGATAGGCCAATACGACCCGAGCGGTCGCGCTGTGAAAAAGATCGATCGGCCGTCCCCGGTCGCCCCCCTCCGGGCCGGCGTCCGAGCCCCGCTGGATCAGCACATTGACCACCGAGTCGCCATGCCATTCGCTGACCAGCGCATCCAGGCCGGTGTCGGCAACTAGTCTGTCGACCAAGCCCCGGCTGCAGGCCAGCAATGGATCGTAGTGGGTCATCTGATGCTCCAGCGTGACGATACGTGGGCCGAGCGCATAGCCCCGTGGCAATCGCTTCAAGAAACCCGCGTCGCCGAGTTCGCGCAGATAACGATAGGCGGTGGCAGGCGTGTAGCCGAGCTCCCGGCAAATGACGTCCACATCGATGACCGGCCGTTCAGGGCGAAACAAGTCGAAGACCCTGAGCAGGCGGCGAAGGCTATTCATCTTTTCTACGTCCTTGTGCAGGCAAATGCTCAAGCAAGCGCACAACCGCCGATGGCAGCGCGCGCGGTTTGGGAGGGCAGCTCGGCGAACAGCGCCTGGTACTCGGCCGCAAAATGGCTGAGGTGAAAGAAGCCCCACTGGGCTGCGGCATCGCCAATGGAGAGATGCGTCGCTGGGGTGGACATCAAGGTTCGGCGCACGCCGTTGAGCCTTACGGAGCGCAGGTAATTGACCGGCGTCGTCTCGGTCACCGAACGGAAGCTGTTCTGCACGGTACGGCGACTCACCTGGAGTCGCTGGCACAACTCGTCCACGCTGGGCACGTTGTTCGATTGCGCGGTCGCCAGGCGGTGACATTTTTCGACAATGTAACTGCGCGTGGAGCTGGGCGCGCGCTGGTGTTTGTCGCAGGCGGGGTCGGTCATCAACTGGAGCAACTCGTCGAGCATGGTCTGCTCCAGTGCCATCTCCCGGTCTTGTGCGTTGTCGAGTTCTTCGCTCAAGAGCGCCTGGGAGAACGCCGCCAGCATTCGACGACGAGCCTCGGCGTAGCGTTGGGTGGAAAGCCTGATCACCGGCTGGCGTAGCAACTGCCCGATTTCCTTGGCCGACGCGGTTTGCGCCAACGCCTGCTCGAATAACTCACGCTCGAAGGTGATCGCCAGCAGCTCCATGCCCATCGGCATGTGGAACATGAACTCCTCGCCACCATGAAGAAAGAACAGGCTGCTGTCGTCCACTTCCCGCCCCTGCATACGGATCGTACCCGGGACGGTGATCGGTACGGCGAAGCACATCTTGCCCCGAGGAGCGACGCCGTGCTGCACGACACGCTGGTTGATCTGCTCGCGAAAGACGTGGCAGCGCGGCGTCGTCAATTGGATCAGTGAGCTCTCAGCCGAACCAGCGGTCAGCTGGTTGTAGTCCTGGCTCCACTCCTGGACGGTGGCGGCGTGGACATGAATGTCGTGGAAGTGGCTGATGTTCAGGTTTTTCATGATGACGAAAGCCTCGGCCAATATTCTTGTTTTTAGATCGCCTTCACGACCGATATTCTCACATTAAGAGAATTCTGCAAATTTTCTTTCATGACCGCCAGATCTTCGAAAGGAAGGTACGCGGCAGCCTCCCAATGTGCCGATTCGGGCTACCGGCCAGGAACGGGCCACGAGGATGATCGAGACACTGAAACCGACATCCTGAGAGACCGTCATGAGTGAAGCCAAACTTGAATCCCTCCATTTCGCGGACGCCCCGCAGATAACCTCCACCATCCCCGGCCCCAAGACCACCGAGGCCCTGGCGCTATCGGCGCGTACCGAGTCGATGGCGCGCGGCGGCGGACGCATGCCGGTGGCCATGGACCGGGCGTTCGGCGCGACCTTCAAGGACGCCGACGGCAATACCTACATCGACCTGTCCGCAGGCGTGGGCGTCAGCAGCGTGGGTCGCTGCCACCCGAAGGTGGTGCAGGCCATTCGCGAACAGTCCGAAGTGCTGATGCACGCCCTGGAAGTCAACAGCACCCGGCGCACCGAACTGGCCGCCAAGCTCTCCGAGATCGCACCCGACGGCTTGCGCGGCGACTGCATCACGTTCTTCACCCAAAGCGGTAGCGATGCGCTGGAGGCGGCCATCAAGTTCGCCAAGCGCGTCACCGGGCGGCACCAGATCATCGCCTTCCACGGTGGCTACCACGGCGTGTGGAACGCGTCCGGCGCGCTCACCACAGGCACGGCTTACCGCAAGGGCTACGGCGCCCAGATGGGTGGCGTCATTCACGCGCCCTACCCTTATGCCTATCGCTTCCCCTTCGACACCACCCACAAAAGCGCCGAGCAGATCGCCGGTGAGTACGTGGATTACCTGCTGAACACCCCCTACACCGCCGCCGACGACGTGGCTGCCGTGATCGTGGAGCCGGTGCAAGGCGAAGGCGGCTACGTGCCCCCCTCGCCAGAATTCCTGCAACTGCTGCGCAAGGCCTGCGACCGCAGCGGTGCACTGCTGATCGTCGATGAAGTGCAGTCCGGTGCGGGGCGTACCGGCAAGATGTGGGCGGTCGAGCATTCCGGCGTAAAGCCCGACATGCTCACTTTCGGCAAGGGCATCGGCAGCGACTTGCCCATGGCCGGCCTGATCATGCGCTCGGACCTGGCGGCGGCGATTCCGGACGGATCGATGCCCAACACCTTCGCCGCCAACTCGTTGTCCGCGGCAGTGGCATTGACCAACATCAGCATCCTCCAGGATCCGGAGCTCGATCTGCTCAACCGCGCTCACACACTGGGGCTGGAAGCGCAGGAGCGTATCCGTGGCTTCGGCAGCCCGCTGGTCGGCGAGGTACGCGGTCGCGGCCTGATGATCGGCATCGAGCTGGTCTCGGACCCGACCACCAAGGCGCCACTGGCACCGGAAAAGATCGGCCAGCTCATGGGTTACCTGCTCAGCCACGGCGTGCTGATGATTCCCTGCGGGCGCCACAGCAACGTGATGCGGGTCATGCCTTCGCTGACGATTTCACGAGCGCTGTTCTTCAAGGCACTGGACATCTTCGGCGACGCCCTGGACGCCCTCGAGGCGTGAGATGTCTCGACGCTGCCCATCACCCCATGGACTCCAAAAATGACTAAGCACTTAAAACACTTCATCGCCGGTACGTCCTTCGAAGCCTCCGACGGGCGCCGCATCAACCTTGTCAACCCGGTCACAGAACAGGTCTACGGCAGTTGCGCCCAAGGCACCGCTGAAGACGTGGACCGTGCCGTAGCGGCCGCACGCAACCAGCTCGAACGTGGCGCCTGGAGCCAGCTTGACGGCGCCCAGCGCGCTCGACTGCTGTCGAAACTGGCCGACCTGGTGGAGCGCGACACCGACGTGCTGGCCGATATGGACGCCGACGCCATCGGTCGCTCGCCGATCGAGCCACGCCGGCTGGACGTGCCCAATGCGGTCGCCAACCTGCGCGCCTCCGCCGGCTGGGCCAACCAGCTCGAGGGACGGACCATTCCCTCCGGCGGCTACTTCGGCACCCAGTCCCTTTCATACACGGTGCGGGAACCCGTGGGGGTGGTCGGCGCCATCGTTCCCTGGAACTCACCGCTGATGATCACCGTCTGGAAGCTCGCCGCTCTGCTGGCGGCGGGCTGCACCGTGGTCATCAAGCCGTCGGAAGAGACACCCCAGTCGGCCTTGCACCTGGCGACGCTGGCCCAGGAAGCGGGTTTCCCTGACGGCGTGATCAACGTCGTGACCGGCTACGGCAACGAGGTGGGTCGTGCCCTGTGCGAACACCCTCATGTCGACAAGATCAGCTTCACCGGCAGCCCTGAAGCCGGCCGCGAGATCCAGCGCACCGCCGGCGTGCTGTTCAAGCGCGTGGCCCTGGAGTTGGGCGGCAAGAGCCCGCAGATCGTCTTCGACGATGCCTCCTTCGACGACGCGCTGTTCGGCTGCACCCTCGGCCTGTTCGCCAACCAGGGCCAGGTCTGCGCAGCCGGCTCGCGCATCCTGGTCCAACGCAATCTCGCCGATCGCTTCGCCGCCGCGCTGGCCGATGCCGCGCGCGCCGTCAAGGTGGGCGACCCTCGCCAACCGGGCGTGCAGATGGGGCCGGTGGCCAAGAAAGCGCAATTGGATCGCGTCAACCGTTACATCCAATTGGGCATCGACCAAGGTGCGACACTGCTGGCCGGCGGTGTATCGAACCCCGAACAAGGCTGGTTTGTCCGGCCGACGATCTTCGCCAACGCGCGCAATGACATGGCGATCGCCCGGGATGAGATCTTCGGCCCCGTCGGCACGGTGATCACGTTCGACAGCGAGGATGAGGCGATCGCCTTGGCCAACGACTCCTCCTACGGCCTCGCGGCCACGGTCTGGACCAGTGACTTGGCGCGAGCGCACCGCGTCGCAGCGGCAATCAAGGCCGGTGCCGTAGGCATCAACTGCTGGAGCCCACTGGACGCCAACCTGCCCTGGGGCGGCGTCAAGGCCAGCGGCATTGGCCGAGAAGGCGGATTCAGCGGCGCGCTGGCCTACACCGAGGAAAAGGTCATTACCGTACTGCTGCCCAGCTCCAAATAACCCGCATTGGCCCGGCCACCTTCCAAGCCGCTGTGCCGTAGAGGGTGGCCGTTCTAACGCGCATTTTCGATGCCTTGATGATGGATGGAGAGACCGCGATGAATCCGGCAAATCAAACAATAATTGATCGGTATCCGACGTCCCTGCGGATTTTGCACTGGGTGCGCGCCGTGCTCATCGCCGGCCTCCTCTGGGCGGGCTGGCACATGACGGGGCTCGATGACGAAGTGGCGAGCAAATATGAGCTCTACTACCCGTGGCACAAATCCTTTGGGGTGCTGGCATTCCTGGTGGTCCTGGTCCAGATCGCCCTGAGGGTGAAAACGGCCAGGCTGCCGCAACCGCCGGAGACGCTGGCGCGCTATGAGCGGGTTTCGTCACGACTTGCGCACCGTACGCTGTACACGCTACTGGTGATCGTGCCGTTGATGGGCTACTCGATGTCGAGCACCTACACGATGAGCGACGGCGTGTTTTTCTTTGGGGTGAACCTTCCGGAGCTGCTGGGCAAGAATGACGACTGGTTCGTCGTCTTCCAGTGGCTGCACAAAGTGCTCGCCTATACCCTGCTCGGCCTGATCCTGGTGCACGTCGCCGGCGCCCTCAAGCACCGGTTTTATGACCGCGACCCTCGAAACGATGTCCTGCGCCGCATGCTGTGACTTGATGAGGCGTTGGAAGAGGATGCCAATACGTTGTGGTGCTTAGCGTCATCCGCAGGGGTTTTACCCATGGGCCTTCGCCCTGCCCTCGGCACGAACGACGAACAAGAACCCCAGCGCCAGGGCAACTTCCATCAGCACCGCTGGCAAGATGCCCGCCTCGACATGGCCCACGGCCCACTCGCCCAGCCCCACCAGCGCAAGCAGCAGGCACGTGGTGACGAACCCCGCCACCACGGCGGTTCGTCCTGGCGAGGGCGGCGCATTGCGCGCCAACAGCAGCGCAACCCCGACGCCTGCATAGAGCGGTGCCGCACGCCGGCCTACCAACCCCGTGACACCGCCGTCGAAGACCACGCCCCAGTTGGCCAGCAACGTGGCCGGGGTGAGCAACCAAATGATCGCCAAGGCAAAAAACAACAGCGCCGAAACGGTCGCCAGGTAACGGAAAGCGCGGGAAGCGTTGTTCATGCGTTGACGTCCACGACCGTGCGTCCGCGCACCTTGCCTTCCAACACCCGACCGGCAACGGCCGGAACCTCTGCCAGGCCAACCACCTGGGTGGTGCGGGCCAGCTTGCTCAAATCCAGGTCCTGGGCAAGTCGCGACCAGGCTTGCAAGCGCACCGCTTGTGGAGCATTGACCGAATCGATACCGGCCAGGGTCACGTTGCGCAGGATAAATGGCAGCACCGAGCCCGGCAGATCCGCGCCCTGGGCCAGGCCGAAGGCAGCGACAACGCCACGGTATTGGGTTTGCGCCAAGGCATTGGCAAGGGTGTAGCTACCCACCGAATCAATGACGCCGGCCCAGCGTTCCTTGCCGATCGGTGCGCCCGCCTGGGACAAGGTGTTGCGGTCAATGACCTGCGCCGCGCCGAGACCGTGCAAATAATCGGCTTCCTCTTGACGCCCGGTTGAGGCAACCACTCGATAACCCAGGCCCGACAGCAGCGCGATGGCCACCGAGCCGGCGCCACCGCTGGCGCCAGTGACCAGGATATCGCCCCGATCCGGAGTCAGCCCGCCTTGCTCCAACGCCAACACGCTGAGCATCGCCGTGTAACCGGCGGTGCCGATGGCCATGGCTTCGCGGGTGGAGAATACCTGCGGGACTTTCACCAGCCAGTCGCCGCTTACCCGTGCCCTCTGCGAAAAGCCGCCATGGTGGGTCTGGCTCAGCCCCCAACCGTTGACCAGCACGCGGTCGCCAGTCTCGAAGCTCGGGTGGCTGGACGTTTCGACGATTCCGGCGAAGTCGATGCCCGGAATCAGCGGAAACTGGCGTATGACCGGCGAGCGCCCGCTCAGGGCCATGGCGTCCTTGTAGTTCACGGTCGAGAACTCAATCGCAACGGTGACGTCACCGGCCATCAGGTCCTCGTCCTTGAAGTCGACCAGTTGCGTAGAGATCGCTTCGCCGGTTTTGCTCGTGAGCAGCGCCTTGAATGTCATGTTTTTTATCCTGTTCGTTCAAACGGATCGTCAGCGCTGCCCTGCAATGCAGCAGGAGCAACAACCGTAACCTCAGTGTGCCTGGGACGGCCATTTGGTTTCGAGCTGCAGCGCCTTGCGGATACCCGAGTCCAGCAAGCGCGCCGGAGCAAAGCTGCGCAGGAACTGCAACTGACCGGCCGCCTTGCCAGCGGTATAGCGCAACTTCGGCCGTGCGGCGCGCGCGGCCTGGAGCACCACATCGGCCACCACGTCGGGACCGTCGGCGGTCGCCATGGCCTGGTTCACCACTTTCGTCACTTTTATCCGAATGTCCGCGTACACGTCGAGCTTGGCGTCGGGCTGGAGGTTGTTGTTCTCGAATTGGGTCTTGGTATAGCCGGGCTCGACCACCGTGACCCTGATACCGTGTGTACGCAACTCGTGATCCAGCGCCTGGGAATAACCTTCCACTGCATGCTTGCTGGCCGAATAGAGCGCGGCATAAGGAACAGGCACGACGCCGAGGATGGAACCAATGTTGATGATGCGACCGACACCCTGGCGTCGCATATGCGGCACCACCGCACGAGTCGTGCGTACGATGCCGAGGAAGTTGGTATCAAAAAGGGCCTTGGCCTGCTCGATTGAGCTCTCTTCCGCCGCTGCGGGCGCAATGCCAAAGCCAGCGTTGTTGACCAGCAGATCGATCCGCCCCTCCAATCGCAACAGCTCCTGGATGGCCGCTTCGACGCTGGCGTCGTCGGTGACATCCAGCACTAGCAATGGAAAGCCCTGCTGACCGGCGCGCGCGCCTCGCCGGCTGGTGCCATAGACGTTGTAGCCTGCCGCAACGAGCTTATGGGCGATGGCTTCTCCGATGCCGGATGAAGCGCCAGTTACCAACGCCACGGGTTTGTTGATCATCATGAGTTTCCTTCCGGTTATCGAGGTTATCCGGTCAGAAGATCGCAACTGTAGCTGTCCAGGATCCGACATCAGCGCGTTTCATCGACTGGCAGGCTTATGATGATGATCATAATCGTAGCAGTCAATGATTTTGATGCCGATCGACATCAATAAAGCCAAGCGCCGCACTCAGCGATCAAGGGCCCTCTTTTTCACAGGGCCCGAAACCGCTTCATCAAGCGATCAGATCGTTGGCATTGAGGGTGTTGACGCCCGTCAGCTGGATTTCAAAATCCGCCGCCAAATCACCATTGACGTTGCCGTACAGCACCTGGTCGACGAAGCGCAGTTGCCCTGCTGCGGTGAAGCCATTGGAATCGATGAAGCTGAACGTGTCGGCAAACGCTGTCAGGAGATTGGCATCGAGTTTCGACAGATCCAGCTTGTCACCCTGCAGGCTGCTGAAGTCGGAAACGGTGTCACGCAAACTCCCTATGCCCAGCTCACCCAGCGTATTAAAGACAAAGCGGTCGCTTCCGGTTCCGCCGGTGAGGCTGTCAGTTCCCAGGCCGCCGCTCAACATGTCGTTGCCCGCCCAACCGCTCAGCACGTTGTTGCCGTCGTTGCCGATCAGCACGTTGTCCAGGGCATTACCGCCGCCTTTGAGGTGAGCGCTACCGGTCAAGGTAAGGTTCTCCAGATTGGCGCCCAGGCTCCACTTCTGTGAGGAGCGCACGGTATCGATTTCACCGGCCAGGGTGCTGGTTTCGCTAACGATATCTTCGAGGTTATCGACCACATAGGTGTCGTTGCCGGTACCGCCAACAAGCGTGTCGATACCGCTGCCGCCGTCCAATGTGTCGCTGCCCGCCCAGCCGCTCAGCTCGTTGTTGCCGGCGTTGCCAATCAGTACGTTGTCCAGGGCGTTACCGCCGCCTTTGAGGTGAGCGCTACCGGTCAAAGTAAGGTTCTCCAGATTGGCGCCCAGGCTCCACTTCTGTGAGGAGCGCACGGTATCGATTTCACCGGCCAGGGTGCTGGTTTCGCTGACAATATCCTTGAGGTCGTCGACCACATAGGTGTCGTTGCCGGTACCGCCAACAAGCGTGTCGATGCCGCTGCCGCCGTCCAGCGTGTCGCTGCCTGCCCAACCGCTCAGCTCATTGTTGCCGGCGTTGCCGATCAGTACGTTGTTCAGGGCATTACCGCCGCCTTTGAGGTGAGCGCTGCCGGTCAGCGTGAGGTTCTCCAGATTGGCGCCCAGGCTCCATTTCAGTGAGGAGCGCACGGTATCGATTTCACCGGCCAGGGTGCTGGTTTCGCTGGCAATATCCCTGAGGTCGTTGACCACATAGGTGTCGTTGCCCGCGCCACCGATCAGTGTGTCCCACCCGGCTCCACCGTTCAGCACGTTGTTGCCGGCGTTGCCGGTCAGCACGTTGTTCAGGGCATTGCCACTGCCGTTAATAGACGCGGAACCGGCCAGGATCAGGTTTTCCAGGTTGGCGCCCAGCGTCCAGCCTACCGAAGAACGCACGGTGTCGATTTCGCTGGCCAGAGCGCTGGTTTCGCTGACGACATCCTTGAGGTTGTCGACCACGTAAGTGTCATTGCCCGCCCCTCCCATCAAGTTATCGATACCGCTGCCGCCATCCAGGGTATTGGCGCCGGCGTTGCCGTCGATGCGATTGTTCAAGGCGTTACCCGTGCCGTTGATATTGGCGCTTGCGCCCAGCCTCAACGTCTCGATGTTGGCACCCAGGACGTAACTGACGGACGAAATGACAGCATCGATTTCGCTGGCCAAGGTGCTGCTTTCCTGCACCTTGTCACCGATGCTATCGACGACATAGGTGTCGTTGCCAGCCCCGCCGATCATCGTATCCTCACCGGCGCGACCGTTCAGAACGTTGGCCAATGCATTGCCGATCAGTGTGTCGTCATTGGCCGAGCCGAATGCGTTTTCAATTTTGGCACCGTAGGCGATCGCCAGTCCTTCATTGAAGGCCGTCTGGGTGTCGAGGTTCAGAAACGCTTGGCCGATCTTGCTGAACTGGCCTTCATTCAAGTTGATACGGACCGCTGCCAACTGGTTGCTCGCATCGATCGTGTCAACGCCGCCGGCGTCCCAGATCGTTTCGAAAACCGATTGGCCGACAGCCCAGCTGTAGGTGTTATTACCCGTCTGCCACTGGGTGTTAGCGCCATAAAGACTCTGGATAGCGGCAATGTCCAACAGCATGGGCGTGGTGGGCTCATAGGCGTACGCGGTGTTGTAACTCATGATCGTGTAGCGGACGTCGTCGAACTGAGTGGCAAGTACGTTGGAATTCGACGCACTTGTCGAGAACGGATGCTTGAGGCCCAGGGCGTGGCCAATCTCATGCATAAAGACCAGGTAGTCGTAAGTGCCCTTGGCGGGATCCGGATTATTCGTGATGGGGCCCAGCCAGACATCACCCGCGCTGGGGGTGTTGCCCGGGAAATAGCCCCAGGCAGCGGTGTCATAGTCCATATACAGATAACCGCTGAACCGCAAATCACCGACGTTGCTGGCTGTCTCGCTCACCTGCTGGAATTTGATGTTGGCAACCGAACTCCATGTTCCCAGCGCGCTGACGATGCCATTCTTCTGCGCCGATGAAAGGACATAACCAGCCTCGTATTCACTGTCGATGCTGTAGTTGCTGGCGAAATATGAACTCGTGGTCAGGAAGCTGTACGTCAACGACGTGGTGCTCAAGCTACCAGCCCAATAAGTGCCATAGAGCAAGCTATTGACCTGTGCGTTGCTGGTCAGCGTTGCGTACGAAATGGATGAGTAACCTAATGGACTGGGCATGTATGTTTCCTGTGGGCTGTCTGCGGACCTTCCTGGATGCGGCCGCTACATAGGGTTATTTTGCATGAGAACAGCGGCTTTGACATCACTTAGCCACTATTTTTAGTTTTGTAATTCACAACGATGGCGCAACCAACCACTCATTGGCCCGGCGAATATCACCATCTCCCAATCGCCCGCTCCAGCGATGCAACACCAGCAAACTGGTCACGAACTTGTATTGGGACTGATAGAAATCACGCCGTGCACGAAACTCTTCTTTGATGCTATCGAGCACATCGACCGCATTCTTGACGCCGTAGCCGAAGGCTTTTTCCGTGGCTATCCGTGACTTTCCAGCCGATTCCAGCGCGCGACGCGTTGCCTTGATCCGACTGAGTTCGGCCGTCATGCCAAGGTAAGCCGTGCGGGTTTCCTTGATGACCTGGCGTCGCAAGGCTTCCAGTTCTTGCTGGGCGACTTCCTTGTCACTTTCGGAACTCGATACCCGTGCACGGGTAGAACCGCCGCTGTAGAGCGGCATTTGCAAGTCCAGGGAAGCAACGAGGTTGTCCGAGCGCGGCGTCACGGCGCCTTCATAGCCGATGTCACTGCGTTGCGCCGTCAAGTTCAGCCCCAGCCGAGGCAGATGCCCCGCCTTGTTTTCAGCGATGGCCGCCTCGGCGGCGCGGACACTGTGCTCGCGGGCGTGCAGCGCCGGGTTGCTGTCCAGCGCCGCCTGCACCCAGTCGTCTTGTGCTTGCGCCGGCAGACTGAAGGCTGGATTGTCGCCAATGCGCTTGAATCGCTCGCTGACATCTCGCCCCACCAGTTCAGAGATGGCTTCACGACTGACCAGAACCTTGTTGCTGGCTTCGATCTCGTCAGCCTTGAGCGCATCCACCCGCGCCTCAAGATCCAATGCGTCGGTGACCATCGCCATCTGCCGGGCGTACAAGGCCTTGACGCGCTTGAGGTTACGCTCGGTCGCCTCCAGTTCGCTGCGCACCAGCGACAGTTCGTCTTCCGCCGCAAGCACGGCGAAGTAGCGCTCGGACAGATCAATGCTGGCCTGCACCCGGCTATCGTCGGACTCATAGCCACTCTGCCGGGTCAACTCGATGTACTTCTGATAACTGCGCCAGACCTGCGGGTCATAGATCACCTGGTTGAGCACCACGGCCATACGCTTGCCGTTGTACTGGATACGGTTCAGGTCATCGTCGCGCCGGCTGCGGTTGAGGCTGCTGCTGGCATTGAGCTGCGGCAGCAATTGGCCAAAGGCTGCGCGCTCCTTGCCCTCGCCGCTCCGGGCCAGGGCTTGTGCCCGCAAGACGCGCGGATCGGCCCCCTGCGCTTCCTGGTGCAATTGCCACAGGTCGACATACGTGTCGTCAGCGAGGACTCCCAACGGCACGAGGGCCAGGCACATCATGATCAAGCACTTCATCTCAGTCCTCGATCAACGAACGAGCGAACACGTTGCTCGCCGGCTGTAGCAAGTATTGCAACAGCGTCCGCGCACCCGTATTGACCAGCACTTCGACCGGCATGCCCGGCACCAGGGTAAGGTTGCCCAGCGTCTGGCGCCCTTTGTCCGTCAGGGCCACGCGTGCCAGGTAATAGGCTGCGCCAGTGTCCTTGTTGATCAGGCGGTCAGCGGAAATCTGCACCAACCGTCCCTCGATGACGGGCGTGGTGCTGCTCTTGAATGCGCTGAAGCGAATGTCCGCCAACTTGCCCAAGGCAATGCGGTCGATGTCCATCGGCGACACTTGGGCCTCGACGATCAGCTCCTCGTTGGCCGGGACGATGTCCAGCAGTGCAGTGCCCGGGCTGACCACGGCACCCAGGGTGTGGACGGTCATGCCCATGACCATTCCGGACTCCGGCGCGAGGATATCGGTACGCTGATCGCGGTCCTGCAGGGTTGCCAATCGCTCGCGCAATTCGTATACCTTGGTCCGCGCATCGCCCAGCAAGCCGGCGACCTCGCTGGCGAAGGCCTTCTTCAACTGCAGGATCTTCAACTTCGCCTCGTCGACATGGACCCGCGCTTGCGCGATTTCGGACTGGCTTTCAGCGATTTCGGTTTGCAGTCGAGCGAGGCTGCGTTCCTGCTCGCGCAGGCGCTGTTTGTCCACGTAGCCTTCGGCAAGCAGTGCCCGCAAGTCGACTATTTCCTCTTGATAGGAGGCGGCCAGCATCTGTTTGCTGGCGATGATGGCCTTGAATCCGCGGACCTGTTCCTCGATTTGTCCGATGGTCGCCTCCTGCAAGCCGATTTCGCCCAGCAACGAGGTCCGTCGAGTCTGGAAAATTCGCGCTTCACTGTCGCGGGCTTCCTGTACCCGCGGGTCCGCGAGGTCCAGGGTCGGCACCGCCACAGGTTCGGGCAGCGCGTCACGTTCAGCCTCCAACCGGGCCTGCAATTGGAGCGCGGCGATCAACTGGCTGCGGGTCGTTTCCATTTCCGAACGTGCCTGGGTATTGTCGAGCACCAACAACACATCACCGGTTTTTACCAAGTCCCCGTCGTGCACCCGCAGTTCGCGCACAATGCCACCTTCCAGATGCTGCACCGTCTTGCGGTAACTCTTGACCGTGACCACGCCCGGCGCGAGTGCCGAGCTGTCGAGCGGGGCCAACGCCGCCCAGCCACCGAACAGGCCAAAGGTGACCAGCAGCATGAGGTAGCCGACGCGGCGTATCGGCCTGTCATCGATGGGCAACGCAGCGGATGAGTGTTGAGTGTTTTGCATGAAATGGCTCATCCGTTTCCTACGGTTGAATCGCGGCAGTTTGGCGGGCCGCGGGTGTTGCGTCTCGCAGGCGTGCCAGGACCTGGTCCCGCGGCCCGAACAGACTCAGTTCGCCTTGATTGAGCACCAGCAGTTTGTCCACCTGCGCCAGCACCCCGGATCGATGGGTAATGACAAACACCGTGGCCCTGCTCTGCCTGAGCTTTTGCAGCGCCTCGGCGAGCATTTTTTCGCCGGCATCATCCAGGTTGGAGTTCGGCTCATCTAGCACCACCAGGCGCGGTTCGCCATACAAGGCGCGGGCCAGGCCGATACGTTGCCGCTGGCCGCCGGACAATCCACCGCCATTGGCACCGATCAAGGTGTCGTAGCCATCGGGCAGTTGCAGAATCAACTCATGTACCCCCGCCATGCGCGCGGCGGCGACCACGGCCGGTGCGTTCACCGTGCCAAAGCGGGAAATGTTCTGGCTGATCGAGCCTTCGAAAAGTTCGATGTCCTGGGGCAGATAACCGATGTACCGGCCCAACTCCTCCCGACGCCATTGGCTGATGTCCGCACCGTCCAGGCGCACGGTGCCGGCCAGGCTGGGCCAAACGCCCAGCAATGCCCTGGCGAGGGTCGACTTCCCCGCCCCGCTGGGACCAATGATGCCCACCACCTCGCCTGCGCTCACCTGGAAATTCACGCCGCGAATAATCGGTTTGCGCGCGTCCGGAGCCCCCGCCGAGAGGCCCTCGACGCGAATCGCCCCTTCAGGTGCCGGCAGCGGCATGCGTTCAGGCTCGGCGGCCACCTTGAGCAGCAACTCGTGCAACCGAGCGTATTGCGAACGGGCGCCCAGGAAGCCTTTCCATACGCCGATCAACTGATCGATGGGCGCCAACGCACGCCCCAGCAAAATCGAGCCGGCAATCATCAGCCCGGACGAAATCTCGTGATTGATCGTCAAATAGGCGCCCAGGCCCAGCACCAGCGACTGAACGATTTGCCGGAACGTCCTGGACACCGAGGTCATGGTCGCGGCGCGGTCGCTGGCCAGGCTTTGCAGGGCAAGAATCTTATGGGTTCGCCCGCTCCAGTGCTGGCGCAGGCTGGCAAGCATGCCCATGGATTCCACCACTTCGGCATTGCGCAAGCTTTTGTGGGTGAGCGCAGTGGCTGCCATCTGTTCACGGTTGGCCGCCTGCAGCGGCGCATGGGTGAGCTTTTCATTGGCGAAGGCCAGCGCCCCCAGCAACACGGCACTGACGATTCCCATCCAGCCGTACCAGGGATGGAACATGAACATGACCGCGAGGTAGATCGGAATCCACGGCACGTCGAAAAACGCGAACAGGCCGTTGCCCGTCAGAAACTGGCGCAAGCCGTTCAGGTCGCTCAAAGGCTGGGCCGTGGCATTCAGGCCACTGGTATTGAGCGCCTGCTTGAAACTGGCATCGAACAGACGCTGGCTCAGCAGCGTATCCAGACGCGTACTGATCCGTACCATGATCCGCGAACGGACCCACTCCAGGCCGCCCATGGTGATCATCAACAGCAACATGATCAGCGTCAGCATCAACAGCGTCGACACGCTGGCGCTGCCTACCGCGCGGTCATACACCTGCAGCATGTAGAACGAAGGAACGAGCATCAGCAAATTGACGAAAAAACTGAAAAAACCAACGGAAAGAAAACTACCCTTGCAGACGGCAAGGGCGCCTTCCAGTTCGGTCCTGGCGTGGGCTGACATGGTTTATCACCTGAGGTCCGATTCTGGTCAAACCTGAAAATTCACATGGGCATAGGCGTGTGAACGCCTGGGATATCTTTCGGCGGGTTCCCGCTAGGGCGCCCGCGCAATCGGATCTACCGCGTTGTATCGGCATGCTTGTGTGGTTCTTAAGGAAAAATTGGCGGGTAGGCCGTGCGGCGTGGGCGCCCAAGATCAATGTCCTCCCCGAGGCGGCCTGATAGCCGACCTGGTTCTTGATGGGATCGCGTTTGTCCTGTGGGAGCTTGCGCGCGAAGGCGGTGTGTCAGTTTGCAGTGATGTTGGATGGGCCGGCCTCATCGCGAGCAAGCTTGCTCCCACAGGGTTCTGCGGCGCATGTGCATTTTGTGACTGTCGAAAATCCAGTGTGGGAGCGAGGCTGCTCGCGAAGGCGGTGTGTCAGTTTGCAGTGATGTTGGATGGGCCGGCCTCATCGCGAGCAAGCTCGCTCCCACAGGGTTCTGCGGCGCATGTGCATTTTGTGACTGTCGAAAATCCAGTGTGGGAGCGAGGCTGCTCGCGAAGGCGGTGTGTCAGTTTGCAGTGATGTTGGATGGGCCGGCCTCATCGCGAGCAAGCTCGCTCCCACAGGGTTCTGCGGCGCATGTGCATTTTGTGACTGTCGAAAATCCAGTGTGGGAGCGAGGCTGCTCGCGAAGGCGGTGCGTCAGTTTGCGGTGATGTTGGATGGGCCGGCCTCATCGCGAGCAAGCTCGCTCCCACAGGGTTCTACGGCGCATGTGCATTTTGTGACTGTCGAAAATCCAGTGTGGGAGCGAGGCTGCTCGCGAAGGCGGTGCGTCAGTTTGCGGTGATGTTGGATGGGCCGGCCTCTTCGCGAGCAAGCTCGCTCCCACAGGGTTCTGCGGCGCATGTGCATTTTGTGACTGTCGAAAATCCAATGTGGGAGCGAGCTTGCTCGCGATAGCGGTAGCCCAGCCACATAGATGCCGGCCTGTGCCCCGCTCTTGCTCTTGCTCTTGCTCTTGCTCTTGCTCTTGCTCTTGCTCTTGCTCTTGCTTTGGATCTTGATCTGGAAGCCCCATTAACCACGCTGGCCGAACGCAGGCATTGCGCAGTGGGCATCCCGGCATGGATGCCGGGATAGCCGCGCTGGGCCATGGATGGCCCTTCGCGGCGGCCCACGGAGCAATGCCGGAGTGAGGGCATGCCGAGCCCTAGCGAGGCACCGAGTGGTGGGGCAAAGCGCTTTTGGTTACTTTTGGCGCTCTTCCAAAAGTGACCCGCCGTAAGGGCGGAACCGCAAGCGGCCGTTACCTAAATAATGGATATACACACCACCTTAACTACCCAAACTCACGCCTCCCAACGACGAAACAACACACTGGCATTAACCCCACCAAACCCAAACCCATTGGAAAGCGCATGGGTAATCGGCATCTCCCTGGCACAAAGACCAACCAGATCAAGCCCCGCAGCCCCCTCGTCAGGATGAACCAGGTTCAAGGTCGGCGGAACAATCTGGTCCCGAAGCGCCAACACCGTAAAAATAGCCTCGATACCACCCGCCGCCCCCAACAGATGCCCAGTGGCAGACTTGGTGGAGGTGATCGCCACATCGCAACCGCGCCCGAACACCGAGCGAATCGCCGCCAGCTCACCGTTGTCGCCAACCTGGGTGGACGTCGCATGGGCATTGATATGCTGCACGTCTGAAGGGCTGACCGCAGCCTGGCGCAACGCCTGCTCCATCGCGCGCCGGGCGCCATTGCCATCTTCCGGGCCGGCGGTCAGGTGGTAGGCATCGGCGCTGGTGCCGTAACCGACCAACTCCGCCAACGGCTTGGCGCCGCGGGCAAGGGCGTGTTCCAGCGACTCGATCACCAGCAGCCCTGCCCCCTCGGCCATGACAAAGCCGTCGCGATCTCGATCGAAAGGCCGCGACGCCTCTTGCGGGCGCTCGGCAAAACCGGTGGACAGCGCGCGAGCGGCGGCAAAACATCCCAGGGTCACTCGATCTATCGCGGCTTCCGTCCCGCCGCATACGGCGACATCCGCCTCGCCGCTGCGGATAAGCCTGGCCGCATCGCCAATGGCCTGCACCCCCGCCGCACAGGCAGTGACCGGCGCACCGAGCGGGCCTTTGAAACCGTGACGGATGGACACGTGCCCAGCCGCCATGTTGGCAAGAAAGGCCGGCGCCGTGAACGGTGACAATCGGCGCGGACCACGCTCATCAGTGGTGCGAACCGCACCGGCAATCGCGCCAAAGCCACCCACGCCCGAAGCAATGATCGTCGCCGTCCGCTCCTGGTCGTGGGCATCGGTCGGTTGCCAGCCCGCCTGTTGCAACGCTTCTTCGGCCGCCACCAGGGCGAACTCAATGAAGCGATCCATTTTCTTGCGATCCTTGGCTGGGATGATGCGCTCGGGGTCGTAGCCGGCGATGGGGTCTTCTTCCAACGACGGCACCTGGCCGCCCACGGCCACGCCCGTCCCCTCGGTAATATCGCCAGACAGGAGACGAATACCGGAGCGCCCAGCCAGCAAGCGCGGCCAGACTTCCTCCACGCCACAACCCAGCGGGCCGACAATGCCCACGCCAGTGACGACGATGCGTTTTTGCCCTTGGGAAGTCATCATTTGAAACCTCTTCATTTGCTCAGTCGACGTTCATTCAATGGCTGGCTTACGCCAACGGTGCTGCCGGGGTGTGCGCTGGCGCGTCAGGACGGATCTTGAACCAGATGGCGTACATCGCCGGCAGGAACACCAACGTCATGATGGTGCCGACGAACGTGCCGCCGATCAGCGTGTAGGCCAGCGTGCCCCAGAACACCGAGTGCGTTAATGGGATAAAGGCCAGGATGGCCGCCAACGCCGTCAGCAGGACCGGGCGCGCCCGTTGCACCGTGGCTTCGATGACCGCATGGAAGGGTTCCAGCCCCTCTTGCTTGTTATGATGGATCTGCCCGATCAGGATCAGCGTGTTGCGCATCAGGATGCCCGAGAGCGCGATCAGGCCGACCAGGGCGTTGATCCCGAACGGCTGCTGGAAGATCAGCAACGTCGGCACCACCCCAATCAAACCCAGGGGCGCGGTGAGGAACACCATGATCATGGCCGAGATCGAACGCACCTGCACGATGATGATCAGCAGGGTCAGGGCCACCATGATCGGCACCAGCGGCACGATCGCCTTGCCGGCCTTGCCCGACTCCTCGATGGCGCCTGCCTGCTCGATCCGATAGCCGCTCGGCAGGGTGTCGATGATCGGCTGCAGGGCCTTGATGATCGCGCTCGATACGTCCGGTGGCTGCAAGCCTTCGGCAATGTCGCCGCGCACGGTCATGGTCGGGGTGCGGTCTCGACGGCGAAGAATCGGATCCTCCATGCGCACATCGACCTCGCCCACCTGGGACAGCGGAATACGCTGGCCCGCCGCACCCACCAGGGTAAAGCCCTCGATCCTGGCCGGGTCGAGGCGAATATCACCGGCCGCACGACCGACCACCTGCACCGAGCGGATGTCCTCGCGAACCGCCGTGATCGGCACCCCCGCCAGCAGGAATTGCAATTGCTGCGCGACCGCATTGGACGTCAGGCCTACCGCCTGCAAACGGTCCTGGTCCAGGGTGAAATGCAACGTCGGCGTCAGTGGCCCCCAGTCGGTATTGACGGTCCGCATCAACGGGCTCGCCTGCATGACGCCCTGGACCTGCGCCGCGATCTCGCGCAACTTCGACGGATCCGGCCCCATCACCCGGTAGGCAACCGGATACGGTGAATACGGGCCGAACACCAGTTGCGTCACGCGGATACGCGCCTCCGGGGCAAGCCCCTCGGCTGCCGCCTCGCGAAGACGAAACTTGAGGGTCTCGCGCGCTTCCTGGCTGTCGGTCAACACGACGATCTTGGCGAACGATGGATCGGGCAGTTCCGGCGCCATCGCCAGGTAGAAACGTGGCGCCCCCTGGCCGATGTAGGCCGTGACGATTTTCGCCTCGTCCTGTTTCTGCAACCAGGCCTCGACCTTGACGGTGGTGGCGCTGGTCTGCTCGATGGAAGTGCCATAGGGCATTTGCACTTCGATCAGCACCTCGGGGCGGTCGGAGGTCGGGAAAAACTGTTTCTTGACCAGGCCCATGCCGAGGATCGCCACGACAAATGTCGTGACCACTGTGCCGGCCACCCACCATTTGCCCGCGATGACCCGGGTCAGGACCTGGCGAAAACGATTGTAGTGGCGAGTGTTATAGATGGCTGCGTGGCCACCCTCGACCTGTTTGATGTCCGGCAACATCTTCACCCCCAGGTAAGGGGTGAACGCTACCGCCACCACCCAGGACGCGATCAGCGCGATACCGACGATCCAGAACATGTTGCTGGTGTACTCGCCGGCGGTCGATTGGGCGAAACCGTTGGGCATGAATCCGATCGCTGTCACCAGCGTACCGGACAACATCGGCGCGGCGGTATGGCTCCAGGCATAGGCGGAGGCCTTGATCCGGTCGTAGCCCTCCTCCATCTTCACCACCATCATTTCGATGGCGATGATGGCATCGTCCACCAACAACCCGAGCGCCAGGATCAGTGATCCCAGGGTGATGCGGTCAAAATTCTTGCCAGTGGCCGCCATGACCACGAACACCACGGCCAACGTCAATGGCACCGCCGCCGCGACCACCACCCCCACACGCCAACCCATGCTGAGAAAGCAGACGATCATCACCACCAGCAACGCGACGAAGAACTTGACCATGAATTCGCCGACGGCCGAGTCGATGTTCACCGATTGGTCGGTGACTTTGGTGAGGGTCATGCCCAAGGGCATGTCTTGGTTGATCTTGGTCGTCTCCGCATCCAGGGCCTTGCCCAGGTCCAGGCCGTTCCAGCCTTCACGCATCACGACGCCCAGCAACAGCGCGTCTTCACCGTTATTGCGCACCAGGAACGTGGCTGGATCCTCGTAGCCACGCTCGACGGTCGCCACGTCCGAGAGCTTGAGCGTGCGCCCTTGAATCGCCAGGGGCGTGTCGCGAATTTTCGCCAACTTATCGAACGCGCCGTCGACCCGAAGGAAAACCTGCGGTCCATTGGTTTCGATCGAACCGGCTGGCGTGAGCGCATTTTGGCTGTTCAACGCCGCGAAAATATCCTGGGGCGAGACGCCCAGGGTGGCCAGCCGATCATGGGAGAAGGAAATGAAGATTCGCTCGGCCCGCTCGCCGATGATGTTGACTTTTTTCACCCCCGCCACGTGCAGCAGGCGCTGGCGCAACGCTTCGGCATCACGCACCAGCAATCGCTGCGGCTCGCCCTTGGCTTTCAGGGCGAACAGCGCGAACGTCACATCGGAAAACTCGTCATTGACCATTGGCCCGATGACGCCGGCCGGCAACTTGAGCGCTTCGTCCTGGAGTTTTTTGCGCGCCTGATAGAACTCCTCCTGCACCTGCGAAGGTGGCGTGCGATCGACCAGCGACACCATGGTGAAGGCCAGGCCGGGACGGGTGTAGGTTTCCGTGCGGTCGTACCACTTCAATTCCTGCAAGCGTTTTTCAAGCGGCTCGGCGATCTGGTCCTGCATTTCCTGAGCGGTTGCGCCCGGCCATGCGGTGATGACGGTCAACTGCTTGACCGTAAACGGTGGGTCCTCGGCGCGCCCCAACTGGAAGAACGCCAAGGTCCCCGCGACGGCGATCAGGAAAATCAGAAACACGGTAATGGATCGCTCGCGAACGGCGAGTGCCGACAGATTGAGGCTCATGGACGGCCCCCGGCAACCTTCACGTCACCCGGTTGCGCCAGCCGCACTTCTTCACCCTCGCGCAGCAGATGGGCGCCGAGCCCGACAATGCGCTCGCCCACGTTGAGATCACCGGTGACGCGCGCGGCGTCGTCGCTCAGACCCAGGACTTGCACAGGTCGCCAGATGACTTTCGCCGGTTCGCCGTCAATGCTCCATACGCCGGTACCTTTTCCCGAATCATAAATGGCCGCTATCGGCACTTGCAGCGCTTGCCGTTGCGCGGAACCTTCGGCGATGCGCAGCGTAACGGTCGCCCCCAGCGGTGCATTCGCCAACGCTCCCTCCAGCACATACCGGGCCTCGAAAGTGCGCGTCACGCGGTCGGCCGAATCCGACAGCAGCCTCAACTTTGCGGTGACGGCACCCGTGCCAGCGCCATACAGCGTCGCCTGGGCGGTGGCACCTGCGGCAGGTCGCAGGGTCTCAGGCAACTGCACAACCGCTTCACGCTGCCCGGCCCGCGCCAGTCGAACCACGGTTTGCCCGGGGCTGACGACTTGCCCGGGTTCGGCCAGCGTGTCCATCACGACACCGTCGGCATCGGCAAGCAACACGGCATAACCCGATGCGTTCCGGGCGACGTCAGCCTGGGCCTGAGCGGCGCTGAGTTGGGCCTTGGCGGTGTCGGCGGCGGCTTTGATCTGGTCGTAACCCGATGCGGAAATAGCGCCTGCGGCAACCAGATCGCGATAGCGCGCTTCGTCATCGGCGGTCTGCTTGGCCCGGGCCCTGGCGGCAGAGACTGCTTCTTGCTGCGCTCGGGCTTGCAACCCCAGGTCGATGGGGTCGAGGCGCATGAGCGGCTGACCGCGTTTTACCGCCTGCCCGGTATCGACCAAACGTTCGAGCACCTTGCCCGACACCCGGAAGCCCAGGTCACTTTGGACACGAGCGGCCACCACGCCAGTAAAAGAACGCGTGGCGTCGGACGAACCTTGAATTTGGGCGACCCGCACCAACGGGGCAAGGGTGCGCGGGTCTTGGGTGGTGGAGGAGTCGCCACACGCCGTCAGGACGAGCGGCAACAAGCAAGCGGCAAAGGTGACAGGTCGGAGCCGGCGCATAGGTTCCCTTTTTGGCAAATGAGGACAGAAAGACCGCATTCTCAATCTCGTGACTATTACTGTCAATGGTCACAATCCGATTCACACCCTAATTAACCTCCCTCGTAACCTTTATTCAGTCACATTACAAATGTTTGCCCATGAGTGCTCATTGACAGGAAGTGACCACAATATAATATGGTCACAAATCATCCACAACTCCAGGAATCCCAATGTCGCCCCTACGCCCCGCTGCTTGGTTGGTGAGCTTCAGCATGATGGCAGGCTGCACTGTCGGTCCGGATTATCAACGTCCAGACACTGCGCTCGCCCATCGCTACCTGGGCCAGGCCTCTGTCGAACAAAGGACCGCAGCGACGCCGGCCAGCCTGGCTACATGGTGGGAAGGTTTTGCCGATCCGGTGCTCAGCGAGCTGATTGCCAAGGCGCTCGATCAGAACCTGGACCTGGCGCAGGCATCGGCCCGTGTCACCCAGGCGCGGGCCGGCCTGGGGGCTGCCAATGCGGCGTTATTGCCCTCTGGAAACATCAACGGCCAGGCTGCGCGCGCCTACCAATCCGTGGAAACGCCACTGGGCCAAGTGCTGGACTCGACACCTGGCTACGATCGCTACGGCAGCGCCTACGAACTCAACCTGGGCGCCAGTTGGGAAATGGACCTCTTTGGCGGCCTGCGCCGCGGACGCGAAGCGGCGCTGGCCGAGTACCAGGCCAGCGAGGCAGGTGTCGCGGCCACACGCCTGGCCGTCGCCGCACAGACTGCCGACCTCTACATCACTGCCCGGGGACTGCAGGCGCGGCTGGACATTGCCAACCGACAAGTCAAGACACAGCAGGACCTGTTGGAGAAAGTCCAACTGCTCTACAGCAAGGGCCTTGCGGCCAGCTATCAGGTTCATCAGGTCGAGGGCACCCTCTCGCAGGTCCAGGCGACGAGGCCCGTGCTGCAAACGGGCCTGGACGCGGCCATTAACGCCCTGGATGTCATGCTCGGCACCCCGCCCGGCACCTATCGCGGGCAGTTGGCAAATGGACGGAGCATCCCTTTGGCGCCACAGATAACGACCATGGGCGCCCCTGCCGATCTATTGCGCCGCCGGCCAGACCTGATCGCGGCCGAGCGTCGTTTGGCCGCCTCCAATGCGCGTATCGGCGAGGCCATCGCCGAGTACTACCCGACATTTTCCCTTAGCGCGTTGCTGGGCAGTGCCACGGCAGTTTCCGCCGGCAACCTTTTCACCGGTGATGCCAGCCAGGCGGCGGGCGCGCTGGGACTGCGCTGGAGACTCTTTGACTTTGGCCGCATCAATGCGCAAATCGACCAGGCCAAGGGGCAGGAAGCCGAAGCGCTGGCGGCTTATCGCCAATCCGCACTGCGCGCCACCGAGGACGTCGAGAACGCCTTTTCCGCGCTGGTGAATCGAGAATCCCAGGCGAACACCCTCACCCAGGGCGAAACCTCGCTGACGCAAGCCCGCCAATCCTCGTTCATTGCCTATCAAAAAGGCACCGCCAGCCTGATCGACGTCCTCAATGCCGACGCGACGCTGCTGCAGGTCTCCGACGCACGGGTGCAAGCACGCACAGAATCGGCACGGGCCGCGGTGGCGGCATTCAGGGCGCTGGGTGGTGGCTGGGAGCCTGCTGAAGGCCAGCCGGTGGCGGCTCGCTGACTGAATCGACCCTCATGACCAACTATGTGATTGGTCACAAAAATGGCGGATCCACTCAAGAGAAAGGCAAAGCCGTTACAGCTGGTACTGATGCGCGGTTACCGTCAGCCAAAGCTCACGGCATGAGGCTACGCAAGATGAGATTACAGGTAAGCGTGGGGGCATCGTCGACGTAATCGAGGTTGTGTTGCAACAGCAAAGGATTGACGAACGGCCGCAGCGCCAGATGGATCGCGTCGACCGTCTCATCCAATGGCGTCTTGCGCTCGAACTCTCCAAGCTCCCGCCCCTCACGCACGATCTGCAGCACGAAGTTCTTGATCCGTGCGTTATAGACTTGCGAACTGGGCCAGCGCTCCGACGCGGAAAACGCCGCAATGTCATAGAGCTTGCGATCATTGAAAAACAGGTTCACACCCGTAGTGATCAGGGCCTTGACCAAGCGGCGAAAACGCTCCGTCGCCGAAAGCCCGTCTTCACTGATGGCCTGCTCCACCGCCGCGACGATTTCGGCCAGGCACTGGCTACAGATGGCCTCGCCAATCGCCTGCTTGGAGTCGAAGAACTTGTAGATGTAGGCCTTGGAGAAACCGATGGCCTTGGCCAGGTCGGACACCGTGGTCTTGCCATAACCGTATTGACTGAAATGCTCATTGGCCGCCGCGACAATCTGGTGGCGAATGTCATGATCGACTGGGCCGCGGGTACTGGGCGAAGGTAGGGATGGCTGGTTCATGGGGGCAGCTTACGCATCCTGAAGATCGTTGACAACTTGTGACCACTCATTGATATCGTCACAAAGCACCAGATTAAAGGCTTTTGTCGATGCAATGATCTATACCTTCAGATACACGCAGTCAGGCCAACGCAACAGACTGGCGTGTCCTGATAAAACGACTGCGGCGAACCCACTCGGGGTGCGCCGCATCACATAAAACGGCCTGCAGCACGCTGTTTCCGGCGCCGCCCCGTAGAATGGCGCCACTTTCCAACGCCTGAAGTATCGACCATGAGCCTGAGCAAACGCGTTTTGAATGTTCCCACCAAGGCGCTATCCAGGCTTTGTCTATTGGTACCGTTGCTGGTCGTGCACAACGCCGGCGCTGAAACCTTGGAAATTGAACTGCACATTCTCGACGCTCCGCCCCTGACGTTCGTCAACGATCCCAGGGGCTACGGCATCGTGGGCGATGTCGCCGCGGCAGCCATGACCAAGGCTGGCTATACGGTAAAGATCCATGTGCTTCCCTGGGCCCGGGCACAAAAGCACGTCAGTGAAGAACATGACCACCTGATCGCACCTCTTTCGCGCATCCCCACCCGAGAGGATCGTTTCACCTGGATCGCCTCGATCATGCCCATGGAGCGAGCTTTTTTCAGCCTTGAACGACGGGTGAGCAGCTTCGCCCAGGCCAAGGAAACCTACCGCAAGATCGGCGTCGGCCTGGGCAGTGCACAGGAAGATATCCTGCGCACCGAAGGCTTCAGCGATGAACAGATCTACCCGCTGGCCATTGGCGACAATCCCGCCCAGATGCTGTTGATGGGGCGTATCGATGCCTGGTTCAACGGCGTGCCGGAGAGTCGATACATCTGGCCGAAGGTGTCCAAGCGCAAACTGCTCATGAGCAAGGTCGGCAGCAGCGCCGACCTTTACCTGGCCTGTTCGAAGCAATGCTCGCCAGAAATGGTCGAGCATTTGCGCGAAGCGGTTGAAGCGCTTCGCGCGGATGGGACCGTCAAGCGTGTCCATGACCTGTATCTGCCGCATTAGGCTTGGGTCAAGCTCACCCGGCGAACATCAATAAGCTTGATAACAAGAAAGCAAAGCCCGCCCTTGGGCAATCCACTCACTCAAGACTTGCCGAAGCCATTGTGGGAGCGAGCCTGCTCGCGAAAGCGGTGGGTCAGCTGGCGGTGATGTTGGCTGGGCAACCGTCATCGCGAGCAAGCTCGGCTCCCACAGGGGGCTCGGGTGTTTCCAGACCTGATGCCGGGCACTCAACCCCGTGGCGATGGAGCTTGCTCCCGCTGGGGCGCGAAGCGGCCCCAATAAGCTGCATGCGCTCTGCCTGACGCCACGCGGTGCCTGGTTTTGGGGCTGCTGCGCAGCCCAGCGGGAGCAAGCTCCCTCGCCACGGGCCCATCGGTTCCCAAAAAAAGCGGTGCATTGCCCGGACTAGAGGTCTCATTGATGGCTTATATCATTCTGAATGATAGTTACCTTTGCTTCATTCGATTCGTTCCGGTGTCTTGCGCCACGCATCATCCGCCCATTCTCAATACATTGGCGGATGCTATCCATGGAACATTCACTTTCAAAACTGCGTTTTCCCCTCGCGCTGCTGGCGGTGCTGGTGATGAGCGCCTGCGGCAAGACTCCCGACACGGCAGCGTCCATGCCGCCGGCCAAAGTCAGTGTGGCCAAGGTGTTGGAGCAACCTGTCAACGAATGGGATGAATTCACCGGTCGCCTCGAAGCGCCAGAAACCGTTGAGATCCGTCCGCGGGTTTCCGGGCAGATCGACGAAGTGGCCTTCACCGAAGGCGCGCTGGTCAAGAAGGGCGACCTGTTGTTCCAGATCGACCCTCGCCCCTTCCAGGCTGAAGTCCGTCGTCTCGAAGCGCAACTGGCCCAGGCCCGCGCCACCGCCACCCGCAGCGAGAATGAAGCCCAACGTGGCGAACGCCTGCGCTTGAGCAATGCCATTTCCGCCGAGCTGGCGGATTCGCGCACCAGCGCCGCCCAGGAAGCCCGCGCCGCTGCCGCAGCCATCCAGGCGCAATTGGACCTGGCGAAACTGAACCTGAGCTTCACCCGGGTTACCTCGCCCATCAGTGGTCGCGTCAGCCGGGCGGAAATCACCGCCGGCAACCTGGTAACCGCCGACGTCACGCCGCTGACCAGCGTCGTGTCCACCGACAAGGTCTACGCCTACTTCGACGCCGACGAGCGGGTCTTCCTCAAGTACACCCAACTCGCCCGCCAGGGCCAGCGCGGCCAGGCCACGCCGGTCTACATGGGCCTGTCCAACGAGGACGGCAACCCGCACCTGGGCCAGATGAACTTCGTCGACAACCAGGTCAACCCGCAGACCGGCACCATCCGTGGTCGCGCGGTGTTCGACAACAAGGATGGCGCCTACACCCCAGGCCTGTACGCCCGCTTGAAGCTGGTGGGCAGCGGCACCTACGCCGCCGTGCTGATCAACGACGAAGCGGTGGGCACCGACCTGGGCAAGAAATTCGTCTTGGTGATGGACGCCGAAAACAAGCCGGCCTACCGCGCCGTCGAGCTGGGGCCGAAGATCGAAGGCCTGCGCATCGTGCGCAGCGGCCTGAACAAGGACGACACCATCATCGTCAAGGGGCTGCAACGGGCTCGTCCGGGTGCACCGGTCACGCCTGAAACCGTGCCGATGGCCAGCGAAGAAACCATTGCCGCCCTGGCACAACAACGTAAAGCGCTCGAAGCCAGCAACCTGCCCCAAGTCGCGCCCTCCAAGGCGGCGTCAGGCTCGGCAGGCAAACTGGCCGCTGCGACCCCACGCGACTAAGGGACTGAATCCAAGATGAAATTTTCCCAGTTCTTCATTTCGCGGCCGATCTTCGCAGCAGTGCTTTCGCTGCTGATCCTGATCGCCGGCGCCATCTCGCTGTTCCAGCTACCGATCAGCGAATACCCGGAAGTCGTGCCGCCGACCGTGGTCGTACGCGCCAACTTCCCGGGCGCCAACCCCAAGGTCATCGGCGAAACCGTGGCCGCGCCCCTGGAGCAGGCCATCACCGGCGTCGAGAACATGTTGTACATGTCCTCGCAGTCCACCGCTGACGGCAAGATTACCCTGACCATCACCTTCGCCCTCGGCACCGACCTGGACAACGCCCAGGTGCAGGTGCAGAACCGCGTCACCCGGACCGAGCCCAAGCTGCCGGAAGAAGTGACCCGGATCGGCATCACGGTGGACAAGGCATCGCCCGACCTGACCATGGTCGTGCACTTGACCTCGCCGGACCAACGCTACGACATGCTCTACCTGTCCAACTATGCCCTGCTCAACATCAAGGATGAGCTGGCGCGCCTGGGCGGCGTGGGTGATGTGCAATTGTTCGGCATGGGCGACTATTCCCTGCGCGTCTGGCTGGATCCGAACAAGACCGCCTCGCGCAACCTGACCGCCACCGACGTGGTCACCGCGATCCGTGAGCAGAACCGTCAAGTGGCCGCCGGTGCCCTGGGTGCGCCGCCGGCGCCGAATGCCCAGGCTTTCCAGCTATCGATCAACACCCAGGGGCGCCTGGTCAATGAAGAAGAGTTCGAGAACATCATCATTCGTTCCGGCGCCAACGGTGAAATCACTCGCCTGAAGGACATCGCCCGGGTCGAACTGGGCTCCAGCCAGTACGCCTTGCGTTCGCTGCTGGACAACCAGCCGGCGGTGGCGATCCCGATCTTCCAGCGGCCGGGCTCCAACGCCATCCAGATCTCCAATGACGTTCGCGAGAAGATGGATGAACTGAAGAAAGGCTTCCCGGCCGGGATGGACTACAGCATCGTCTATGACCCGACGATCTTCGTCCGCGGCTCCATCGAAGCGGTGGTCCACACCCTGTTCGAAGCCCTGATCCTCGTGGTGCTGGTGGTGATCCTGTTCCTGCAGACCTGGCGCGCCTCGATCATTCCGTTGGTGGCGGTGCCGGTTTCGCTGATCGGTACGTTCGCGGTGATGCACCTGTTCGGCTTCTCGTTGAATGCCCTGTCACTGTTCGGCCTGGTACTGGCGATCGGTATCGTGGTGGACGACGCCATCGTGGTGGTGGAAAACGTCGAGCGAAACATCGAACTGGGCCTCACCCCCGTGGAGGCGACGAAGCGCGCCATGGGCGAAGTGACCGGCCCGATCATCGCCACCGCCCTGGTGCTGTGCGCGGTCTTCGTTCCGGCAGCGTTCATCAGTGGCTTGACCGGTCAGTTCTATAAGCAGTTCGCCCTGACCATCGCCATCTCCACGGTGATCTCGGCAATCAACTCACTGACCCTGTCACCCGCCCTGGCTGCCGTATTGCTCAAAGGCCATGACGCGCCCAAGGACCGTTTCTCCAAGTTCCTCGACAAGCTCTTCGGCGGCTGGTTGTTCCGTCCATTCAACCGCTTCTTCGAGCGCGCCAGCCATGGCTACGTGGGCACCGTCGCGCGGGTCATCCGCAGCAGCGGCATCGCCCTGGTGCTCTATGCGGGCCTGATGGTGCTGACGTTCTTCGGTTTTTCCACTACCCCGACCGGCTTCGTGCCCGGCCAGGACAAGCAATACCTGGTGGCCTTCGCCCAACTGCCGGACGCCGCGAGCCTGGATCGCACCGAAGATGTGATCAAGCGCATGTCCGACCTGGCGCTCAAGCAACCGGGCGTTCAAAGCGCCGTGGCCTTCCCGGGCCTGTCGATCAACGGTTTCACCAACAGCCCGAACGCCGGCATCGTGTTCGTGACCCTCAAGCCCTTCGACGAGCGCAAGGACCCGAGCATGTCGGCCGGCGCCATCGCCGGTGCCTTGAACGGCAAGTACTCGGAGATCCAGGAAGCCTACATGGCGATCTTCCCGCCGCCGCCAGTACAGGGCCTGGGCACGATCGGTGGTTTCCGCCTGCAGATCGAAGACCGGGGCAACCTGGGCTACGACGAGCTGTACAAAGAAACCATGAACATCATCACCAAGAGCCGCAGCGTGCCGGAACTGGCCGGGTTGTTCACCAGCTACACCGTGAACGTACCCCAGGTCGATGCTGCCATCGACCGTGAAAAAGCCAAGACCCACGGCGTGGCCGTCAGCGACATCTTCGACACCCTGCAGATTTACCTGGGTTCGCTGTATGCCAACGACTTCAACCGCTTCGGCCGTACTTACCAGGTCAACGTCCAGGCCGAGCAGCAGTTCCGTCTCGAGTCGGACCAGATCGGCCAGCTCAAGGTGCGCAACAACCGTGGCGAGATGATCCCGCTGGCGACCTTCATCAAGGTCAGCGACACCTCGGGCCCAGACCGCGTGATGCACTACAACGGCTTCATCACCGCTGAAATCAACGGTGCTGCCGCCCCGGGCTACAGCTCCGGCCAGGCCGAGAAAGCCATCGAGAAACTGCTCAAGGACGAACTGCCCAACGGCATGACGTACGAGTGGACCGACCTGACGTACCAACAGATCCTCTCGGGCAATACCGCGCTGTTCGTGTTCCCGCTCTGCGTACTGCTGGCGTTCCTGGTGCTCGCGGCACAGTACGAAAGCTGGAGCCTGCCATTGGCGGTGATCCTGATCGTACCGATGACCCTGCTGTCGGCGATTACCGGGGTGATCCTCTCCGGTGGCGACAACAACATCTTTACCCAGATCGGTTTGATCGTACTGGTGGGGCTTGCCTGCAAGAACGCGATTCTGATCGTCGAGTTCGCCAAGGATAAACAGCTCGAAGGCATGAGCCCGCTGGCAGCGGTCCTCGAAGCGTGCCGCCTGCGTCTGCGGCCGATCCTGATGACCTCCTTCGCCTTCATCATGGGCGTGGTGCCCCTGGTGTTCTCCAGCGGCGCCGGTGCGGAAATGCGCCATGCCATGGGTGTGGCGGTGTTCTCCGGGATGCTCGGCGTGACCTTCTTCGGCCTGCTGCTCACCCCCGTCTTCTATGTACTGATCCGCAACTTCGTCGAACGCAGCGAGGCCCGCAAGGCGGCCCGGGCTTTGAAACTGGAGGCGCAACAATGAGTTTGAAAGCGTTCGTGCCGAGCTTGCTGGTCCTGGCATTAAGTGCCTGTGCCGTAGGCCCGGACTACAAGGCACCGCAAACGGAGGCGGCGAATATCACCACCGCCACCGACGGCGCCGCCGGCCAGAAGAACTTCGACCGCGCCCGTTTCGAAGGCGTCTGGTGGCAGCAGTTCGACGACCCGACCCTCAACGCGTTGGTGACCCGTTCCCTGGACGGCAACCGCGAGTTGCGCGTGGCCTTCGCCCGTTTGCGGGCCGCACGGGCGATTCGCGATGACGCCAGCAATGACGCCATGCCGACCATTACCAGCCGTGCCAGCAGCGAACTGGGCAAAGGCCAGAACCCGATGGGGCAGACTGACGAGCGAGTCAACTCCGAGCGTTACGACCTGGGCCTGGACATGGCCTGGGAACTGGATTTGTTCGGGCGCATCCAGCGCAACCTGGAAGCCACCGATGCCGATCAACAGGCGATCGAAGCCGATCTCTATCAGTTGCAGGTGACGATGATCGCCGAGCTGGTGGATGCCTACGGTCAACTGCGCGGCGCGCAACTGCGGGAAAAGATCGCCCTGGCGAACCTGAAGAACCAGCAGGATTCGCGCAAGATCACCGAAAGCCTGCGTGATGCCGGCGTCGGCGATCAGCTCGACGTGGTCCGTGCCGATGCGCGCCTGGCCTCGGTGGAAGCCAGCGTGCCACAGCTGCAGGCCGAGCAGGCGCGCCAACGCAATCGTATCGCCACGCTGTTGGGCGAACGCCCGGACAAACTCAGCGTGGACCTGAGCCCGAAACAGTTGCCGGCCATCGCCAAGGCCCTGCCCATCGGCGACCCGGGTGAACTGCTGCAACGGCGCCCGGACATCCTCAGTGCCGAACGCCAACTGGCCGCCGCCACGGCGCGCATCGGCGTGGCCAAGGCCGACCTGTTCCCACGGGTCAGCTTGAGCGGTTTCCTCGGTTTCACCGCCGGACGCGGTTCGCAGATCGGTTCCTCTGCCGCCAACGCCTGGGCGCTGGGCCCGAGCATTACTTGGGCCGCTTTCGACCTGGGCAGCGTGCGGGCGCGCTTGCGCGGTGCCGACGCCGAGGCGGACGGTGCCCTGGCGAACTACGAACAGCAAGTGCTGCTGGCCCTGGAAGAGTCGGAAAATGCCTTCAGTGACTATGGCAAGCGTCAGCAACGGCTGATCTCGCTGATCCGCCAGAGCGAATCGAGCCGCGCCGCCGCCGACCTGGCAGAGATTCGCTACCGCGAAGGCACCGTGGATTTCCTCGTGCTGCTCGACGCCCAACGTGAACGCCTGGCGGCCGAAGACACCCAGGCCCAGGCCGAAGTGGACCTGTACCGCGGCATCGTCGCGATCTACAAGGCCCTGGGTGGCGGCTGGCAACCGGAAACCGTCGCCAGCAACTGACCCGCCCGGCTCAACCGAGCTCCTTTGGTTGGCCGCAACCAGCCAAATTTTTGCCCCGCTTCTCATTTGGACGCGGGGCTTTTTTTTATTTATCGCCCAGGGTCCACTGTGGCAAGGCCCTTTGTGGGAGCGAGCTTGCTCGCGATAGCAGTGTGTCAGTCAATCTCTACCTCACTGATCCGACGCCATCGCGAGCAAGCTCGCTCCCACAGGTTCATCACTGCTGTCACAAGGTTTGACTCAGGCCGCCACCTGACCGAAGCTTGCGGCATTTCACGCTTCTGGTAATGGATTCCCTGCATGCCCTCGCCTCGCCGCCGCTATCTGCTCCTCAGCCTCTGTGTCCTGTTGTTGATCGGTCTTGTCGCGGTGTGGCTACGCAGCACCACGCCGCAGATCCCCGAGGCGATCAAGCGTGGCTACAGCGAAGCCTTGGAAAGCGCCCGCAACGGACAGCCGGGGGCGGCGCGGATGCTTTACCAGCAACTGGGACGTCCGGATCTCTCGCCCAAGCGCCGCGTGTGGCTACACGCCGAACTGCCCAACTACCCCAGCCCCCAAGCCCTGAAACTGGCGGACGCCGACCTGCACAGCGAGTCGCCGGAGGTGCGCCGGGCCGCCATTGGCAGCGTCGTCGGGCTGGTCCCGACAGGCCAGCGCAGCCTGTTGCTCGGTCCGCTTCTGGACGATGACGACCCGAACGTCCGGTTCGCCGCCGTGAACGCGCTGCTGGGCCTGTCGCCAGATGACCTCGGCTTGTATTTCGG
The DNA here is from genome assembly GCF_051132015.1 of Pseudomonas sp. Z1-12. Classification (NCBI taxonomy): domain Bacteria; kingdom Pseudomonadati; phylum Pseudomonadota; class Gammaproteobacteria; order Pseudomonadales; family Pseudomonadaceae; genus Pseudomonas; species Pseudomonas sp. Z1-12. The sequence continues at coordinate 3,072,004 of NZ_CP071647.1, read as the reverse complement.
CGCGATGCAGATCGCCATCGACACTTGGGAGCAGGTGCTCGAAGACGGCCCGAAAACCGCTGACTCCCACTACCAACTCGCCCGGCTGCACCTGCACAACGCCGAATTGAAGAAAGCCCAATTGGCCCTTGAGCAGGCCTTGCGCCTGCAACCGGACAACCTGCCAGCGCTGGTCATGCAGATCGAAGTGCTGGACAAACAGGGCCAGGGCGAAGCCGCACGACAATTACTCGCCCGACAGTTGCAAACCCAGCCAGCGTCGGCTTATCTGCAACATGCGCTGGGCATGTGGCTGCTGCAACATGGCCAGAGCGAGTATGCCGTGCTCGGCCTGGCAAAAGCCGTGGAACTGGAACCCGAGAACCGCCATTACCGCTATGACCTGGCAACCACCCTGCATGCCGAACAGGAAGTGGAAGCCGCGCAGAAACAGCTGCAGGAAATCGTCCAGCGCTACCCCGCCGACCGCAAGGCCCGGGTGTTGCTGATCAACTATTGGAAGGAGACCGGCCAGTTGCAGAACGTTCAGATCCTGTTGGCGCAACTGGAACAGCTGAACCCCGATGACCCGGCCCTGCAACAGGGTCTCTAGGCCTAATGCCTAGCGGTTAAGTGAAACCTTGGGCAAACACACAATCCGTGGCGAGGGAGCTTGCTCCCGCTGGGCTGCGCAGCAGCCCCAAAACAGGGCCGCTTCGCGACCCAGCGGGAGCAAGCTCCCTCGCCACAGGATGACTGCTCGGCTTGATTTCGCTTAGCTGACTGGCATGGGTCTGTAGGCCCTCGTAGCATGCCGAAAGTTGTGCAGTAACTCGCGTTTTGTCGATGTAAGCGGAACCGCCATCACCGCCAAAGGTCAAGTGTTCAGGCAGTCGATTTCAGGCGTTACCCCGCCTGCTGCCTACTTCCCTAGTCATGAGAGGGCTATTTTTGTCTACATCTAACGAGTTGATCAGTGCAAAAGCCGCCACCGGCATCGAAGGACTGGACGATATCCTCTCCGGTGGTTTGTCCCGCGGCCATGTGTTCCTGCTCGAAGGGGAACCGGGGACCGGTAAGACCACGGTCGCGCTGCATTTTCTGTTGGCCGGCGCCAAGGCTGGCGAGCGCTCGTTGTACATCACGCTCTCGGAAACCGAGCGTGAACTGCGTCAAGGCGCGGCCTCCCACGGCTGGACCCTGGATGAGAACATTCATATTTTCGAGCTGACCCCGCCCGAAAGCCTGCTCAATGCCGAGCACCAGCAGAGCTTGCTGTACTCCTCGGACCTGGAGCTGGGCGAAGCGACCCGGCAGATTTTCGAAGTGGTCGAAAGGGTCAAGCCGACCCGGGTCGTACTCGACAGCCTGTCGGAGATCCGCCTGCTGGCGCAAAGCTCCCTGCGCTACCGCCGCCAGATCCTCGCGATCAAGCATTACTTCGTGCGCTACGACGCCACAGTCCTGTTGCTCGACGACCTGACCACCGAATCCCTGGACAAGACCGTGCACAGCGTCGCCCACGGCGTGGTGCGCCTGGAAGAACTGACCCCCAACTATGGCGCCGAACGGCGGCGGGTCCGGGTGGTCAAGTATCGCGGGCAGAAATACCGCGGCGGTTTCCATGACTTCACCATCATGGGCGACGGCGTGCACGTGTTCCCGCGCCTGGTGGCCGCCGAACACCGCGGCCAGTACCTGCGCCAACAACTCTCCAGCGGCATCGGCGAAATGGACCTGCTGCTGGGTGGCGGTATCGAGACCGGCTCCAGCACGTTGATCCTGGGGCCAGCGGGAACTGGCAAGTCGCTGATCGCGCTGATTTTCGCCGCAGCCGCCGTGCATCGTGGCGAGAAGGCCGCGCTGTTCATCTTCGACGAAGAGTTGGGCTTGCTGTTCGCGCGCATGAAAAACATCGGCATCGACCTGCAAGCGCTGCAGGAGACCGGCAACCTGCTGATCGAACAGGTGGACGCCGCCGAGCTGTCCCCCGGCGAGTTCTCCCACCGCGTACGTCGCTGCGTCGATGAAGGCGACATCAAGACCGTGGTCATCGACAGCATCAACGGCTACCAGGCAGCCATGCCGGAAGAGAACGCCCTGGTGCTGCACATGCATGAGCTGTTGCTGTATCTCAACCGCAAGGGCGCGGCGACCTTCATGACTGTCGCCCAGCACGGCCTGGTCGGCGACATGCAGGCCCCGGTGGACATTACTTACCTGGCCGACACGGTGATTCTGTTGCGTTATTTCGAAGCACTGGGCAAGGTTCGCCGGGCCATTTCCATTATCAAGAAACGCACCGGCAGCCACGAGTCGACCATCCGCGAATACCGCATCAGCGGCTCGGGCATGACCATTGGCGAACCACTGGAAGCATTCCAGGGTGTCTTGCGCGGGGTCCCCACCTACATGGGCGAGAGCAACCCGCTGCTCAAGGATGAACACCGGTGACGCTGGCCGAGCCCCTGTCCGAGCGGGCGCTGATTCTCGCGCCGCTGGGACGGGACAGCCAGATTGCCCTGATGATCCTCAATGAAGCCGGCTTTGCCGGCCTCATCTGTCGCCACCTGGGTCATTTATGCGAAGAGCTGGAAAGCGGTGCCGGCCTGCTGGTGATCTCGTCGGAGGCCTTGGTCGGGCCTGACCTGGAAACGCTGTTCCTGCAAATCGAGCAGCAGCCCGCCTGGTCCGACCTGCCCATTGTCTTGCTGACCCATCACGGTGGGCCGGAACAGAACCCGGCGGCGCGGATCGGCATGCAGTTGGGCAACGTGACGTTCCTCGAGCGTCCTTTCCACCCCGTTACGCTGATCAGCCTGGTCACCACCGCCCTGCGCGGGCGTCGAAGGCAGTACGAAGCCCGCGATCGCCTGATCGACCTCAGCAACAGCGAACTGCGCCTGCAAACCACCCTCGAAACCCTCGAACAGCAGGTGGAAGAGCGTACCGCCCAGTTGCGCCACAACGAAGAAGCCCTGCGTCAGTCGCAGAAGATGGAAGCGGTCGGCCAGCTCACCGGCGGCATCGCCCACGACTTCAACAACATGCTCACCGGGATCATCGGCAGTCTCGAACTGTTGCGCCGTCGCCTGGCCCGGGGCCGTACCGAGGACCTGGACAGCCTGATCGACCTGGGCGTGACCTCGGCCAACCGCGCCGCCGGCCTGACCCATCGCCTGCTGGCGTTCTCCCGGCGGCAATCGCTGGACTCCAAGGCGGTCCAGATGAATACCCTGGTGCTCTCCATGGGCGAATTGTTGCAGCGCAGCCTCAACGAAAGCATTCGCCTGGACATGCAACTGGACGAACAACTCTGGGTCGCCGAAGCCGATCCCAATCAACTGGAAAGCGCCCTGCTCAACCTGGTGCTCAACGCCAGGGATGCCATGCCCAACGGCGGCAACCTGGTGGTGCAGACTCGCAATCGGCACTTGGATGCCGACTTCACCGAGGCCTACCCCAACCTCGCGCCCGGCGACTATGTGGTGCTGAGTGTGCAGGACACCGGTTGCGGCATGCCCGAAGCGGTGATCAGTCGCGCTTTCGACCCGTTCTTCACCACCAAGCCGATCGGCCAGGGCACCGGGCTGGGCCTGTCGATGATCTATGGCTTCAGCAAACAATCCCGTGGCCACGTGACCATCGACAGCGAAGTCGACAAAGGCACCACCGTGAACCTCTACCTGCCACGCTTCGTCGGTGAAGAAATCCACGAGCCCCAGGTTGCCACCCAGCACGCGCCGTATGCGCAGGATGGCGAGACCGTGCTGATCGTCGAGGACGATCCGGCGGTGCGGGTGTTGGTGAGCGCAGTATTAAGCGAGTTGGGCTATGCCTTTGTGGAAGCGGCCGATGCCAACGGTGCGTTGCCGATCCTCCAGTCAAACCAGCGCATCGACCTGCTGATCAGCGACGTTGGCCTGCCCGGCATGAATGGTCGGCAACTGGCGGAGATCGGCCGGCAGGTCCGCCCGGACCTGCGGGTGCTGTTCATCACCGGCTACGCCGAGCATGCGGCGGTGCGCGGCGGCTTCCTTGACCCGGGGATGCAGATGATCACCAAGCCGTTCACGTTTGATTTGTTGACGGCGAAGGTGCGGGAGATGATCCAGGTTTGAGGTGATGAGCGCTTTTGAGCTTGGGCATTGCACACAGTGTGGCGAGGGAGCTTGCTCCCGCTGGGCTGCGAAGCAGCCCCAATTAAAGTCGACTCAATGAACCTGACACATTGAGGTGTCGGGTTTTGGGGCGCTGCGCACCCCAGCGGGAGCAAGCTCCCTCGCCACAGGGGGCTCGCCTGATCTGCCGGGATGTCTCCTGCCTACGACAACATCGACTGCATGATGCGTTGCAGCTCATCCAAGTCGAACGGCTTGTCCAGGATCGGTGCCTTGCGGGTAATCGGGCTATCGGTGTCGCGCACTTCCTGCGCGTAGCCACTGATGAAAATCACCTTCAGCTCGGGGCGCAACTTGACCGCGGGCTCGGCGATCTGCACTCCGGAGATACCGCCCGGCAGGCGGAAGTCGGTAATCATCATGTCCAGATGAGGCTTGCTCGCCAGGATCTCGAACGCCTGCTCACCGTTTTCGGCCTGCAGCACCCGGTACCCCTCGTTCGACAGGTGGGCCGACAGCACCATCAGGATCGACGGGTCATCCTCGACGACCAATACAACATCTTGCGCATCTTCACTCATGAGAAGCCTTTGTTCGATCAATAGCTGCTGATACGACCTTGGGGTCTCTCAGAGGTTGCGTCTGTTCGGCGGTTTTGTCCAAGACAGTTTTCTGCAAGGGCAGGCAAACACGAAACAACGCCCCTTCATTGAGCCGACTGTCCACCGTGATCGTCCCGCCATGGGCCGTGACGATCTGCTCGGAAATGAACAACCCCAGCCCGAGCCCCGAGGCGGCGGCCTTGGACGATACGCGCTCGAACTGCTGGAAGATACGTTTCTGGTTCTCCTCGCTGATGCCGATGCCGTGGTCCTGGACCTCGATGCAGGCGTGATCGGAGGTCTTGTAGACGCGCACTTCGATCGGCCCCTTGCCGCCGTAGCGCAGCGCATTGGTCAACAGGTTCGAGACCACCTGCTCGATGCGAAACTCGTCCCAAAGCCCCTCCACCGCCGGCTCGGCCATGCACGTCAACGAACACTCGGCCACGGCGATCTGCGGCTGGAAGTTGCGCAGCAGGTTTTCCACCAATGCCGTCAGGTTGAAGCGGGTCGGCCGGATCGACAGCTTGCCGGTACGAATCCGCGACACATCCAGCATGTCCTCGATCAGCCGGATCAGGCTCTTGATCTGGCGCTCGTCGCGCTCGACCATCGCGCGCACCTTGTCCAGGCTGAAGGCGGCGGCATTGTCCCGGGCCAGGTGCATCTTGCGCAGTTGGGTCTCGAGGATGAGGCCATTGAGGGGCGTGCGCACCTCGTGGGCGACGATGGACATGAAGTCGTCTCGCATGCGCACCGCCTGTTCCAGCTCGCCGCGGGTGGCCTCGAGCTGCTGCAACAGGATCTCCTGCTCGCGACGACTCTGTTCCAGGGCCACGACTTGTTCCTTCATGGCCTTTCGTTGGCGATACAGCTCGACGAACACATTGACCTTGCTCTTGACGGCCTGGGTGTCCAGCGGCTTGTGCAGGAAGTCCACCGCGCCATTTTCATAACCGGTGAAGGCATAGTTGCGCTCACGCCCGGCGGCGCTGACGAAAATGATCGGGATGCTGCGGGTCTTTTCCGTGCCGCGCATCAGCTCGGCCAGCCCGAAACCGTTCATCTCCGGCATCTGCACATCGATGATGGCCAGGGCGAAGTCGTGTTGCAGCAGCAGGGACAGCGCTTCGTCCGCCGACAGGGCCTTGAAGACCTCTCGGTCGTCTCCCCTGATCAACGCTTCCAGGGCCAACAGATTCTCAGGCAGATCGTCGACGATCAGCAGTTTGGCTTGAATATCTCTTGGCATGTGGTTCATTCCAGCCCGGCCAGCAATTGGCCGATGCCTTGCAAAGTAAGGATATGGTCGGGCTCGTGCAGGGCCAGCGCCGCTTCGGGCATGGTCGAGACCTGGGCTTCCACGGGATCCTGGACCACCGTGATCCCGCCCAGGGCCTTGACCCTTGCCAGGCCCCGGGCGCCATCGTCGTTGGCGCCGGTCAGCACCACGGCCAGCAACGTCTCGCCGTAGACATCGGCGGCCGATTCGAACAGCACGTCGATGGACGGTCGCGAATGGTGTACGGGGGCCTCCAGGCTCAGCGACAGGCTACGGTCGGCCTCGACCGACAAGTGATAACCGGGCGTGGCGACGTACAAGGTGCCCGGGGCGATGTCCTGCTTGTCCCGGGCTTCTTCTACCGGCACCGCCAGACGATGGCCGAACACAGAGGCCAACTGGCTGTCACGCTCATCCGGCAAATGCAACACCACCAGGACGGGCACGGCAAAACCCTTGCGCAGGTGTCCGAACACCCTGAGCAATGCTTCGACACCGCCGGCCGATGCGCCGACGACAATGGCCTCGATGGCCGGCCTGGATCTGTCCTTCGTCTGGTTCATAACTTGCGATAGATCCGTTCCTGTTTGACCAACGGCTCGAATCGATGGCCGTAAGCCGAAAAATCCAATGTCTCCTTACTGCCCAACACCAGGAAACCACGGTAACAGAGGGACTCATGGAACAGTCCAAACGCACGATCTTGCAATTTTTTATTGAAATATATCAATACATTGCGGCATGAAATTAATTGAGTTTCTGAGAAAACGCTGTCAGTCGCCAGGCTGTGATCGGCAAAGGTCACGTTCTCGCACAGGGTTTTGTCGAACATCGCATAATCGTAGGCGGCGGTGTAGTAATCGGCAAATGACCGCCGTCCACCGGCGTTCTGGTAGTTCTGGGTATAGGTGCGCACGCTGTCCAGGGAGAAAATCCCCTGCTTGGCTTTTTCCAGCGAGCGCGGGTTGATGTCGGTGGCGTAGATGAACGTGCGGTCCAGCAGGCCTTCTTCGCGCAGCAGGATCGCCATGGAGTAGACCTCCTCCCCCGTGCTGCAACCGGCGATCCAGATCTTGATCGAAGGGTAGGTCCTGAGCAGCGGCACGATTTCCTCGCGGATCGCCAGGAAATGCGAGGGGTCGCGAAACATCTCGCTGACAGGGATCGTCAGCAGTTGCAACAACTGCATGAACGCGCCCGGATCATGCAATACGCGCTCCTGCAAGGCTGAAATGGTCTTGCATTCGAACTGGCTCAGCGCATGGTGGACCCGGCGCTTGATGGAAGCGCCGGAATAATCGCGAAAATCGTAGCTGTACTTGAGGTAGATCGCTTCGATCAACAAACGAAGTTCAATGTCAGTGTCACGGTCCACTAAATTCTTTCCATATTCGGCAACCACACGCGAATCAGCGAGAACAGACGATCCAGATCGATCGGCTTGGCCAGGTAGTCGTTGGAACCCGCCGCCAGGCAGCGCTCCTGATCATCCTTCATGGCCTTGGCCGTCACGGCGATGATGGGAAGCTTGCGCCAGCGCGGGTCCTTGCGGATCAGCGCGGTGGCTTCGAAACCATCCATTTCCGGCATCATGACATCCATCAGCACCAGGTCGATGTCGTCGTACTCATTCAGGCGATCGATCGCCTCCAAACCATTGCGGCCGATGACCACGATCGCCCCTTTCGCCTCCAGCGCGCTGGTCAGGGCAAAGATGTTGCGCACATCGTCATCCACCAGCAGCACCTTGCGGCCTTCGAACACCTTGTCGCGGCTGCGGGCGGTCTTGAGCATCCGCTGCCGTTCATGGGACAACCGGGATTCGACTTTGTGCAGAAAGAGTGTCACTTCGTCCAGCAAGCGCTCTGGCGAACGGGCGCCCTTGATGATGATCGAGCGGGAATACTTGCGCAGTTCGGCTTCTTCGTCCCGGGTCAGGTTGCGCCCGGTGTAGACGATCACCGGCGGGAACGAACAGATGTCTTCGCTGGACATGCGCTTGAGCAGGTCGTTGCCGAGCATGTCCGGCAACTTGAGGTCGATGATCATGCAGTCGTAGACATTGGTCCGCAGCAGGTCCAGAGCTTGCTGAGCCAGGCCAACGGCGGTGATCTCGATGTCATCGTCGCCGATCAGGCGAGTGATGCTGTCGCGTTGCAGGTCATCGTCCTCCACCAGCAGCACCCGCTTGACCTTCTGGGTCAGCTTGGCTTCCAGGCGGGCGAACACGTCCTTGAGTTCTTCGCGGGTGGTCGGCTTGACGGCATAACCGATGGCGCCCATGTGCATAGCGGCTTCGACCCGGTCTTCGACGGAAATCACGTGCACCGGGATATGCCGGGTCTGGGCCTGCTCCTTGAGCCGCTGCAGCACCGTCAGCCCGGAATGGTCCGGCAGGCGCATGTCCAGCAAGATCGCGTCGGGGGCCAGTTGCAACGCCAGGTCGAAGCCTTCGTCGGCACCGTGGGCCACCAGGCACTGGTAACCGAGTTCATGGGCCAGGTCGAACAGGATCCGGGCAAACTTGGGCTCGTCCTCGATCACCAGGATGCAGCGGGTTTCGAACGGTGCCTTGTCGCGGTCGTCGGCGAATCGGGCAATCGGCGTGTCCACCTCGGCGATCAGCGGCGCGGGTGCGGCCTTGGGTGCGACGGGCGCTGGCGCGGTGGCCGTCGGGGTGAAGGTCATCGGTTCCACCGGCGTGTCCCCGGGCTCGACGTAACGTTCCGGCAATACCAGGGTAAAGACGCTGCCCTGCCCCGGCTCGCTGGAAACCGAGATCGAGCCGCCCAGCAGCGTGGCCAGGTCCCGGGAAATCGATAATCCCAGGCCCGTACCGCCGTAGCGACGGTTGGTGGTGCCATCGGCCTGGCGGAACGCTTCGAAGATGCTTTGCTGCTGGTCGGCGGCGATCCCGATTCCAGAGTCGCGCACCATGAATGCAATGCCCGAGCCCGGCTGACCGGCCACGGACAGGCTGACAGCGCCTTGCTCGGTGAACTTCACAGCGTTGGACAGCAGGTTCTTGATCACCTGTTCCAAGCGCTGGCGGTCGGTGTAGAGCATCGCCGGCGCATCAGGCTGCACGTGCACCTCGAAACTCAGGCCCTTGTCAGCTGCCAACGGCTCGAACATATCCCCCAACCCGTCCACCAGACGCTGCACGCTGGTGTTTTCCGGGCGCACTTCCAGTTTTCCGGCCTCGACTTTGGAGATGTCGAGAATGTCGTTGATCAGGTTCAGCAGGTCGTTGCCGGCGGAGTAGATCGACTCGGCAAACTTGACCTGCTCCTCGCTGAGGTTTTGTTGCGGATTCTCCGCCAGCAACTTGGACAGGATCAGCGAGCTGTTGAGCGGCGTGCGCAGCTCGTGGGACATGTTGGCCAGGAATTCGGATTTGTACTTGCTCGAACGCTGCAGCTCTTCGGCGCGCTCCTGCAATTGGATCTGGGCCAGGTTCAGCTCGCTGTTCTTCTGGTCCATGGCGTCGCGTTGCTCGGACAATTGCTCATTGGTCTGCTCCAGCTCCTGTTGCTGGGCTTCCAGGTGGGCCTGGGATTCCTTGAGGATGCGCGACTGTTCTTCCAGCTCTTCGTTGGCGGTCTTGAGTTCTTCCTGCTGGACTTGCAGTTCCTCGTTCAACTGCTGGGTTTCGGCTAGCACTTCCTGCAAGCGTTGACGATAACGGGCGGCCTCGATGGAGGTGCCGATATTGCCAGCAATCAGTTCCAGCAGCTCGACGTCTCGCTCGGTCAAGGGCCGCAGGAACCCCAGTTCGACGACACCGTTGATCCGGTCATCGTCACTTGTAGGCACCACCAACACGCTGTTGGGCAGGCCCTGTCCCAAGCCGGAGCTGACTTTCAGGTAGTCGTCCGGCACGTCGTCCAGGCGGATGAGGCGCCCCTGTTGCACGGCCTGGCCCGCGATGCCTTCACCGGCGACGATCACCTGTTGCTGTTCTTCATCCTCCCGGGACAAGCCGTAGGCGGCGACGCGCCGGAGGACACCGTTTTCTTCCCGCACATAAAGTGCCGCGACAGCGACGTCCAGGTATTTCGCGCAGAACTGCAGGATGTTGCGACCCAGCAGGTTCAGCGACAGTTGTCCCAGGACTTGCTCGGCCAGTTGCGTCTGGCCATTACGCAGCCAGGCTTGCTTCTCCAGGTGCAAAGCGCTGCGTTGCTGGACTTTCAGGCTGGCGCTGTAGCTCTCGGACAGGTTCAACAGGTCCCGGCGACCGACGTAGGCCAGCAGTCCGCTGACCGCCGCGACAAACAACAGGTAAAGGGCAATGCTCCAGACGGTCGTGGTGCGCACATCCAGGTTACGCGCCGCACGCAACTGCTGCTCGGTCTCGACGACCTCTTCGAAGGACTGACGAATTTCGTCAGTCAGACGCTTACCGCGCCCGGCCTTCACCGCGCCCCGGTAATCGCCGCTGCTGCGCTGCAGGTCGATCATGCCCTGGGCGTAATTGGACCACTCCGTCTGGAGTGCCTGGATCTTGTGCAGGCGATCGACCTGGACGGGGTTGTCGGCTGTCAATTCCAGCAAAGTGTCCAGCGCCACGGCGATCCGTGGCTTGGCCACTTCGTAGGGGTCGAGGAAATGCTCGTCCCCACTCAACAGGTAGCCGCGCATGCCGGTTTCCAGGTCCACGCTCAGCTTGAGCGCTTCGTTGGCGTTATTGATCACCCTGTCGGTGTGGCCGACCCATTGGATCACCGACAGCAGGTACGTGATAAGGATGATGAAAAACACCGCGCTGAGCGCGCCCATGCCCAGCGGCAGGCTGATGTTGCGGCTCAGGAGTTTGCGAAAACTTTGTTCGTCAACCGAAGACGAAGGAGTCATGGAAAAGGGCCTTGGTGGACAGTTGAAAACCGTGGAGTTTGCCCGAAAAACCGCGCGTGGATCCACATTTTCTGACGAGTCAAAGGCGCAGATCCCGCGACGGCCTGCCTTGTAGCAAGGAAGCGACTATCCTTGTCAGCTCTTGTACTATAGATCCTTTCTTGTACAACCTAGGGAACTTGTGCTGCCTTGGCACTTACTCATGAATGAGGCCGTTTCTTTTCATACTCCCTCCCGTTTCCATCTTTCGAGAATGTATCTATGTCCACCGCCAATGCCGCCACCCAGCCCACCATCCTGGTAGTTGAAGACGACGATATCGTGCGGATGTTGATCGTCGACGTGCTGGAGGAGCTGGAATATCAGGTGCTGGAGGCGGACGGTTGTGAGCAGGCGCTGACGTTTTTGAACGATGACCAACAGGACATCGCTCTGATGATGACCGACGTCGGCCTGCCGGTAATGGACGGCCGGGAACTGGCCAAGCAGGCTCGACTCGTTCGGCCGCAACTGCCGGTGCTGTTCGCCAGCGGTTATGCCGAAAGCATCGATGTACCTGAAGGGATGTCGGTGATTGGCAAGCCCTTCTCCATTGATCAGTTGCGGGACAAGGTCAAACGCATTCTTTCTTGAGCCGGAACGCATTCTTGGTCACTATCGGCGCCCCGCGCGCCGATGGCGCATGTACCAAGGAACTCTCCGCTCATGCACCACCCCACCGCCACCAAGGTCCTGGTTATCGGCTATGTCTGGCCCGAGCCTCGCTCATCGGCTGCCAGTGGGCACGTCATGCAGATCCTCGACACCTTCCTTGGCGAAGGCTGGGACATCACCTTCAGCAGCCCGGCCGGCCCCGGCGAGCAGCGTGCCGACCTGGTCGCGCTGGGCATCCGTGAAGTACCCATCGAACTCAATAACAGCAGCTTCGACGCGTTCATTCATACGCTTGCGCCCGACATCGTGCTGTTCGACCAGTTCATGATGGAAGAACAGTTCGGCTGGCGGGTCGAGAAGCACTGCCCCGGTGCCCTGCGGGTGCTGGAGACCTCCGATCTGCAAAGCCTGCGCCACGCCCGGCATCAGCGCCTGAAGGAGCGCCTGAAGCGCGATGACGCGAGCGAAAATTTCAGCGACCTCTTCGCCCCGGCCCTGGACGAGGAATTCCAACGAATGGCCGATACCGACCTGGCCAAGCGGGAAATCGCCGCCCTGTACCGCTGCGACCTCAACCTGATGGTGTCCGAGGTTGAGATCGAACTGTTGGTGGAACACTTCAAGCTGCCCCGCAACCTGCTGCACTGGTGCCCGTTGATGCTGGAACTGCCCAGCGACCCGCCGGTGCCATTCGCGGACCGGGCGCATTTCCTGAGCATTGGCAACTTTCGCCACGCGCCGAACTGGGACGCCGTGCTCTGGATGAAAAACGCCATCTGGCCGCTGATCCGCCAACAACTGCCCGGCGCGCAACTGCACCTGTACGGCGCCTATACCCCGCCGAAGGCCGCCGCGCTGCACAACCCGGCCCAAGGTTTTCACATCATGAACTGGGCCGAAGACGCCTTGCAGGTCATGTCGGCCGCACGCATCTGCCTGGCACCATTACGTTTCGGCGCGGGTATCAAAGGCAAGCTGATCGACGCCATGCTCTGCGGCACGCCCAACGTCACCACGCCAGTGGGGGCCGAAGCCATGCACGGCGAGCTACCCTGGCCCGGGGCGATTGCCCAGAGTGCCGAAGCCATCGCCCGCGAAGCCGTGCAGTTGTACAGCGACCCGGAGCGCTGGGCTCAGGCTCGGGACGCGGGCCTGTCGCTGCTGGCGAGCCGCTACCGGCGACAGGTGCATGGGCCGGCGCTGATCGACAGCCTCAACGCTTGCCGGGCGGACCTGGCGCAACGACGCCGGGACAATTTCACCGGCAGCATGCTGCGTCACCACCAGCATAAAAGCACCCAATACATGTCCCAGTGGATCGAAGAAAAAAACCGCAACGGTTAGACACCAGGGTGGCACCTGCCTGGCGAAGGGGGCATTATTCAGCGGCGATAATAATAAAAGCGCCAGGCCCATGACCCGAACAGCCAGAGTCACCGACCCTTCCTACGAGTTGATGGACGACCATAACGGGCTGTCCATCATCTACCGCCAGCACGGTTTCCCCTGTCCGCTGGTGCGTTGGCATTTCCACAAGGAATACGAGCTGCACCTGATCGTCGCCAGTTCCGGCAAGGTGTTCATTGGCGACTACATCGGCAACTTCTACCCCCAGTCGTTGTTTCTCACCGGCCCCAACCTGCCCCACAACTGGATCAGCCAGGTGGCCGAGGACGAAGTGGTGCCCAAGCGCGACATGCTGGTGAACTTCACCGACGAGTTGTTCGAAAGCGGCCATCAGGTATTCGCCGAGCTCAAGACGGTCGCACCGTTGCTCGAACGCGCCCAATACGGCATCGAGTTCCGTTGCAAGCGCACCATCCGCCAGGCCATGACCCTGATGCAGCGCATCGCCGACTCCCAGGGCATGAGCCGCCTGGGGCACTTTTTCATCCTGATGGAGCTGCTGGCCGCCACGGATGACTACCAACTGCTATCCGGCACGAACGCCCCGCAAACGGCGGACGAGCACAGCATCGACCGCACCAACCGTGCGGTGGACTACATCTTTGCCCATTACGCCCGGGAACTGCCCCTGGAAGAAGTCGCCGAGCACCTGGGCATGAAACCCACCTATTTCAGCCGGGTGTTCAAACAGGCCACTGGCCGCTGCTTCATCGAATTCGTCAATCGCCTGCGCATCAGCAAATCCTGCGAGCTGCTGGCCGACGGCGACAAACCGGTGACGGACGTGTGCTTTGAATCGGGCTTCAACAACATCTCCAACTTCAACCGGCGCTTCCAGCAGCTCAAGGGCATGACCCCGTCCCACTACCGGCGGCTGGCGGTGCAGCGGTTGACCGAGCAGAATCAGGGCTGACCTTTTTGCCCTGACACGCCGCCTCTGTGGCGAGGGAGCTTGCTCCCGCTGGGCTGCGCAGCAGCCCCAAAAGACAGGGCCGCTGCGCGCCCCAGCGGGAGCAAGCTCCCTCGCCACAAGAGCTCCTTGCTCGCCTCACTCCCTCTTCAGTGCAAAAAAGTATCAGTCAAAGTGCGACGGATGATTTGTCACGCCGTCCATAGAAGGCTGTAATCAGCGCACATTCTTCCCTTCATCCGGAAGACACAAAAACAATAACTGTCCTTCTGCAGCCTTCGGGCGCGGAAAAGGAGTGCGCGATGAAACCTTCGGTAAAAGTTCTGCTTGTCTCCACCTGCATGACCCTCAGCAGCGTCAGCTTCGGCGCAGAGACCCTCACCATTGCCACCGTCAACAACAGCGACATGATCCGCATGCAAAAGCTCTCGAAAACGTTCGAGGCCGAGCATCCGGACATCAAGCTCAATTGGGTGGTGCTTGAAGAAAACGTGCTGCGCCAACGCCTGACTACCGACATCGCCACCCAAGGCGGACAGTTCGACGTGCTGACCATTGGCATGTACGAAGCCGCACTCTGGGGTGCCAAGGGTTGGCTGGAGCCGATGAAAGACCTGCCGGCCTCCTACGACCTCGATGACGTCTTCCCGTCCGTGCGCGATGGCTTGTCGGTCAAGGGCTCGCTGTACGCCCTGCCGTTCTACGCCGAAAGCTCGATCACCTATTACCGCACGGACCTGTTCAAGGACGCCGGGCTGACCATGCCCGAACACCCGACCTGGACCCAGATCGGTGAGTTCGCGCAAAAGCTCACCGACAAATCCAAGGAGCAATATGGCCTGTGCCTGCGGGGCAAGGCCGGGTGGGGCGAGAACATGGCGCTGGTCACGACCCTGGCCAACGGCTTTGGCGCGCGCTGGTTCGATGAGAAGTGGCAGCCGCAGTTCAACGGGCCGGAGTGGAAGGATGCCCTGAACTTCTACGTCGACAACATGAAGAAATCCGGCCCGCCGGGTGCTTCCAGTAACGGTTTCAACGAAAACCTGGCGCTGTTCAACAGCGGCAAGTGCGCCATTTGGGTGGATGCCAGCGTCGCCGGCTCGTTCGTGACCGACAAGACCCAGAGCAAGGTGGCCGATCACGTCGGTTTCACCTTCGCCCCCCACGAGAAAACCGACAAGGGCACCTCGTGGATGTACTCCTGGTCCCTGGCCATCCCGACCAGCTCCAAAGCCAAGGACGCGGCCAAGGTCTTTACCACTTGGGCAACGTCCAAGGAGTACAACCAATTGGTCGCCAAGACCGACGGCATTGCCAACGTACCACCGGGCACCCGCACTTCGACCTATAGCGACGAATACATGAAGGCCGCGCCGTTTGCCAAAGTGACGCTGGAATCGTTGAAAGTCGCCGACCCGAAAGCCCCTACCCTCAAGCCTGTGCCCTACATCGGCATTCAGTTGGTGACCATCCCCGAATTCCAGGCCATCGGCACCCAGGTGGGCAAGTTCTTCTCGGGCGCGCTGACCGGCCAGCAGACAGTGGACCAGGCGTTGACCGCCGCACAGTCCACCACCGAACGCGAGATGAAACGCGCTGGGTATCCCAAGTAAAGACCTGTAGACATCCATTTGTGGCGAGGGAGCTTGCTCCCGCTGGCGGGCGAAGCCCGCCCTGGCGATCAGAAGGATTGCCTATCGGCATGGGCCCGCTGCGCGGTCCAGCGGGAGCAAGCTCCCTCGCCACAGGGAATGTGTCGCATAAGAGTAAGCGCTCATGAATAGCTCAACTACAACCGCCAAAGCCCCCATCGAGATCGCTCCGCCGCCGGTGCGCAAGATCCGCCTGGCCAACCCCGGCTGGTTCCTGGTCAGCCCTTCGGTGGCCTTGTTGCTGCTGTGGATGATCGTGCCGCTGGGCATGACCGTCTACTTCTCGATGATCCGCTACAACCTGCTCTACCCCGGCGAAAACGAATTCGTCGGACTGGAGAACTTCACCTATTTCCTGACCGATTCGGGTTTCATGCCCGGCGCCACCAATACCCTGCTGCTGGTGGGCAGCGTGCTGTTGATCAGCATTGTCCTCGGGGTATTGATCAGCGCGCTGCTGGAGGCCAGTGAGTTTTTCGGTCGCGGCATCGTCCGTGTGCTGCTGATCTCGCCGTTCTTCATCATGCCCACGGTCGGTGCGCTGATCTGGAAAAACCTGATCTTCCACCCCGTGTCGGGCATCCTCGCCTCGGTGTGGAAGCTGTTCGGCGCCCAGCCGGTGGATTGGCTGGCCCATTACCCGCTGTTGTCGATCATTATCATCGTCAGCTGGCAATGGCTGCCCTTCGCGATCCTGATCCTGATGACGGCCATGCAGTCGCTGGACCAGGAACAGAAAGAAGCCGCCCGCCTGGACGGTGCCGGCCCCATCGCGATTTTCTGGCACCTGACCCTGCCGCACCTGGCCCGGCCGATTGCCGTGGTGCTGATGATCGAGACAATTTTCCTGTTGTCGGTGTTCGCCGAGATCTTCACCACCACCAACGGTGGCCCCGGCTACGCCTCCACCAACCTGGCGTACCTGATCTACAACCAGGCGCTGGTGCAGTTCGACGTCGGCATGGCGTCTGCCGGTGGCCTGATTGCCGTGGTCATTGCCAACATCGCCGCCATCATCCTGGTCCGGATGATCGGCAAAAACCTCACCGACAAGCATTGAGGCCGTCGCCATGACTCTTCAACAATCCCGTCGCCTGCAAAGCCTGTTGCTGGGCACGCTGGCCTGGGCCATCGCGATCCTGATCTTCTTTCCGATCTTCTGGATGGTGCTGACCAGCTTCAAGACCGAAATCGACGCGTTCGCCACGCCGCCGCAGTTCATCTTCGCGCCGACCCTGGAGAATTACCTGCACATCAACGAGCGCAGCAATTACTTCAGCTTCGCCTGGAACTCGGTGGTGATTTCCTTCAGCGCCACCGCCCTGTGCCTGCTGATCGCGGTGCCGGCGGCCTACTCCATGGCGTTCTATGAAACCCAGCGCACCAAAGGCACGTTGCTGTGGATGCTCTCCACCAAAATGCTGCCACCGGTGGGTGTGCTGATGCCGATCTACCTGCTGGCCAAGCAATTTGGCCTGCTGGACACGCGGATCGCGCTGATCATTATCTACACCTTGATCAACCTGCCTATCGTGGTCTGGATGATTTACACCTACTTCAAGGACATCCCTCGCGACATCCTCGAAGCGGCACGTCTGGATGGCGCCACGCTCTGGCAGGAAATGGTCCGCGTGCTGCTGCCGATCGCCAAGGGCGGCCTGGCGTCCACCGTGTTGCTGTCGCTGATCCTGTGCTGGAACGAGGCGTTCTGGTCGCTGAACCTCACCTCCTCCAAGGCCGCCCCGCTGACAGCGCTGATCGCCTCCTATTCCAGTCCGGAAGGTTTGTTCTGGGCCAAATTGTCGGCCGTCTCGACCCTGGCCTGCGCGCCGATCCTGATTTTCGGCTGGATCAGCCAAAAACGGCTGGTGCGTGGTTTGTCCTTCGGCGCGGTGAAGTAACGCGCCCTACACAATAATCAGAAGTGGAGGCCCATCATCATGGCCAACCTGAAAATCAAGAATCTGCAAAAGGGTTTCGAAGGCTTCTCCATCATCAAGGGCATCGACCTTGAGGTGAACGACCGCGAGTTCGTGGTTTTCGTCGGCCCGTCGGGCTGCGGCAAGTCCACGCTGCTGCGACTGATCGCCGGCCTGGAAGAGGTCAGCGACGGCACCATCGAACTGGATGGCCGGGACATTACCGAAGTCAGCCCGGCCAAGCGCGACCTGGCGATGGTGTTCCAGACCTACGCCCTGTACCCCCACATGAGCGTGCGCAAAAACATGTCCTTCGCCCTTGATCTGGCCGGCGTGCCCAAGGCCGACGTCGAGAAGAAGGTCAACGAAGCGGCGCGTATCCTCGAACTGGGGCCGATGCTCGAGCGCAAGCCCAAGCAATTGTCCGGCGGCCAGCGCCAGCGCGTGGCGATCGGCCGGGCCATCGTGCGCAACCCGAAAATCTTCCTGTTCGACGAACCGCTGTCCAACCTCGACGCGGCCCTGCGGGTGCAGATGCGCCTGGAACTGGCGCGCCTGCACAAAGAGTTGCAGGCGACCATGATCTACGTGACCCACGACCAGGTCGAAGCCATGACCCTGGCTGACAAGGTGGTGGTGCTCAACGGCGGGCGCATCGAGCAGGTCGGCTCGCCGCTGGAGCTGTATCACCAGCCGGCCAACCTGTTTGTCGCCGGGTTCCTCGGCACACCGAAAATGGGCTTCCTCAAAGGCAAGGTTACCGCCCTGGACGGCCAGGGTTGTGAAGTGCTGCTGGACGCCGGTACACGCATCAACCTGCCGCGCAGCGGCGCCAACCTGAGCGTCGGCGCTGCGGTAACCCTCGGGATTCGCCCGGAACACCTGAACCTGGCGCAACCGGGCGATTGCACGTTGCAAGTCACCGCAGACGTCAGCGAGCGGCTGGGCAGCGACACCTTCTGCCACGTCGTCACGGCCTCCGGCGAAGCCTTGACCATGCGCGTTCGCGGCGACTTGGCGAGCCGTTTCGGCGAGCAGTTGAGCCTGCACCTGGACGCTGAACACTGCCATTTATTCGATGCCGAGGGCGTCGCGGTGAACCGCGCGCTGCGCGCCGCCGCCTGATTGCCGAGACTTGCGATGAAACTCAACCGACAAAACCTGCACAACCTCAACCCCGAAGTCGCCCTGCCGGCCTACCCCTTGAGCGATATCCGCCAGGGCATCGCCCACATCGGCGTCGGTGGTTTCCACCGAGCGCACCAGGCGTACTACACCGATGCGCTGATGAACACCGGCGCTGACCTGGACTGGGCCATCTGCGGCGTGGGCCTGCGGGCCGAGGATCGGCGTGCCCGGGATGACCTGGCCAGCCAGGACTACCTGTTCACCCTGTACGAACTGGGCGACACCGATGACACCGAAGTCCGCGTGATCGGCGCGATCAATGACATGTTGCTGGCCGAAGACGGCGCCCAGGCGCTGATCGACAAACTGGCCGAGCCGCAGATCCGCATCGTCTCGCTGACCATCACCGAAGGTGGCTATTGCATCGACGACAGCAATGGCGAGTTCATGGCCCACCTGCCGCAGATCCAGCACGACCTCGCCCACCCCGAGGCACCGAAGACCGTCTTCGGCTTCCTCTGTGCCGCCCTGGCCAAGCGCCGCGCCGCGGGGACGCCAGCGTTCACGCTGATGTCCTGCGATAACCTGCCCCACAACGGCGCCGTCACGCGCAAGGCGCTGCTGGCGTTTGCCGCGCTGCGCGACCCGGAACTGGGCCAATGGATCGACGGGAACGTGAGCTTTCCCAACGCCATGGTCGATCGCATTACCCCGATGACCAGCGGCGCCCATCGCTTGCAGCTGCATGACGAACACGGCATCGACGACGTCTGGCCGGTGGTCTGCGAACCGTTTGTGCAATGGGTGCTGGAAGACAAATTCGTGAGCGGTCGCCCGGCGTGGGAAAAGGTCGGCGTGCAGTTCACCGATGACGTTTCCCCCTATGAAGAAATGAAAATCAAGCTGCTCAACGGCAGTCACCTGGCGCTGACCTACCTGGGCTTCCTCAAGGGTTATCGCTTCGTCCACGAGACCATGAACGATCCGCTGTTCGTGCGTTACATGCGCGCCTACATGGACCTGGACGTGACGCCGCAACTGGCGCCAGTACCGGGCATCGACCTGACCGACTACAAGAACACCCTGGTGGAGCGTTTTTCCAACCAGGCGATTGCCGACCAGTTGGAACGGGTCTGTTCGGACGGCTCGTCGAAGTTTCCAAAGTTCACCGTCCCAACCATTAACCGCTTGATCGCCGACGGCGGCGAAACTCGCCGTGCGGCGCTGGTCGTCGCAGCCTGGGCGGTGTACTTGAAGGGCGTGGACGAGAACGGCGTGACGTACTCGATCCCGGACCCACGGGCGGCGTTCTGCCAGGCCCTGGTGGCCGACGATGCGCTGGTGACCCAGCGGGTGCTGGAGGTGGAGGAAATCTTTGGCACCGCGATCCCCCGCTCTCCGGAATTCGTGGCAGCATTCCAATGGTGCTGCAACAGCTTGCGCGAGCACGGGGTCACACGAACACTTGAGCGGGTACTGGCCGAGGCGAACTAACCCTCGACCGCGAACCGCTTTTGTGGCGAGGGAGCTTGCTCCCGCTGGGTTGCGAAGCGACCCCATGGGTTTGTCAGGCTCACCGCGTCGCCTGGACTCGGGGCTGCTGCGCAGCCCAGCGGGAGCAAGCTCCCTCGCCACAGCTGTGTTTGCTGACTGAACTGCTATTACCTGCTGGTTATTGATCTAAGACCGAGGATTTCCATGGCAAACCAACAACTGTTCCTGGGCATCGACTGCGGCACCCAAGGCACCAAGGCGCTGATCCTGGATGCGCTCAGCGGCCAGGTCCTCGGCCAGGGCGCCGCTGCCCACAGCATGATCAGCGGGGCCAACGGTCGCCGTGAACAAGACACCCAGCAATGGCTCGATGCATTCACCCAGGCAACGCACCAAGCCTTGGCTGCCGCCGGGGTCGATGGCCAGGCGATCCTCGGCATCGGCGTGTCCGGCCAGCAACACGGCCTGGTGCTGCTTGACGACCAGGGCCAGGTCCTGCGCCCGGCCAAGCTGTGGTGCGACACCGAGACGACGCCGGAAAACGATCGGCTCCTGACCCACCTGGGCGGCGAAGACGGCAGCCTCGAACGCCTCGGCGTGGTAATCGCGCCAGGCTACACGGTTTCCAAACTGCTCTGGACCCGGGAGCAGCATCCCCAGTTGTTCGAACGCATCGCCAGCGTCCTGCTGCCCCACGACTTCCTCAATTACTGGCTCACCGGTCGCCATTGCAGCGAATACGGCGATGCCTCGGGGACCGGCTACTTCAACGTGCGCACCCGCCAATGGGACGTGCCGTTGCTGCAACACATCGACCCCAGCGGACGCTTGCAAGCGGCGCTGCCGGAGCTGATCGAGGCCCATCAGCCGGTGGGACGCATCCTGCCAGCCATTGCCCAGCACCTGGGCATCAACCCCGACGCAGTGGTGGCCAGTGGCGGCGGCGACAACATGATGGGCGCCATCGGCACCGGCAATATCCAGCCCGGCGTGATCACCATGAGCCTCGGTTCCTCCGGCACGGTCTACGCCTATGCCGCCGAGCCCACGGTCAGCCCGCAACCGTCAGTGGCGACGTTCTGCTCTTCCAGTGGTGGCTGGCTGCCGCTGATCTGCACCATGAACCTGACCAACGCCACCGGAGCGATCCGCGAGCTGTTGGACCTGGACATCAACACCTTCAACGCCTTGGTGGTCCAGGCCCCGATTGGCGCAGAAGGTGTGTCGATGCTGCCGTTCCTCAATGGCGAGCGGGTGCCTGCCCTGCCCCATGCCACGGGTAGCCTGCTGGGCCTGACCACCACCAACCTGACCCGGGCCAACCTGTGCCGCGCCGTGGTCGAAGGCACGACCTTCGGTTTGCGCTATGGCTTGGACCTGTTGCGGGCCAACGGGCTCAAGGCCCAGAGCATTCGCCTGATCGGCGGCGGCTCGAAGAGCCCGGTGTGGCGGCAGGTCGTCGCCGACATCATGGACACCACCGTCATTTGTACCGAACAAAGCGAAGCAGCGGCGTTGGGTGCGGCGATCCAGGCAGCGTGGTGCCATTCAGGCCAACAAGACGGCCTGGCCGAATTGTGCGAGCGCTGCGTCAAGCTCGACCCGGCCAGCGAAACCCGGCCAGTCGCCGCCCATGTCGCGGCGTCCCAGCAAGCTTATGAACGTTATCGACAACACGTCGCAACCCTTTGAGAGCGGGCAACTATGTATCTGGTGTGTGGTGAAGCGCTGTTTGATTTTTTCAGTGAGACCGAGGCGGACGGCCCTGCCTCGCAGGTGAACTACAAGGCGATTGCCGGCGGCTCGCCGTTCAACGTGGCGGTGGGGTTGCGCCGCCTGGGCATTGAATCGGCACTCTTTGCCGGCCTGTCCACCGATTACCTGGGCCGCCGCCTGCAGCAGGTGCTGCTCAACGAAGGGGTCAGCGCTCGATACCTGGTGGACTTCGACGCCCCGACCACCCTGGCGATGGTCGCCGTAGGCGCCAACGGTTCGCCCCACTACAGCTTTCGTGGCGAAGGCTGTGCCGACCGACAACTGAGCCTCGCCGATCTACCGGACCTCGGCCCTGAAGTGCGTGGCTTGCATGTCGGCTCGTTCTCGCTGGTGGTGCAGCCCATTGCGGACACGCTCCTGGCCCTGGTGCAACGGGAAAGTGGCCAACGCCTGATCAGCCTCGACCCGAACGTGCGGCTCAACCCGCAACCAGACATTGAGCTGTGGCGCTCGCGAATCGCGACACTGGTGCAATACGCCGACCTGATCAAGGTCAGTGACGAAGATCTGGACCTGCTCTATCCAGGCATCGAGCCGCAGGCGGTCATCGAAGGTTGGCTGGGGCACCGTTGTCAAGTCGTCTTCCTGACCCGTGGCGGCCAGGGGGCTACGGTCTTCAGTCGCCAACACGGTACATGGTCGCTGCCGGCGTGCCCGGTGAAAATAGCCGACACCGTGGGTGCGGGCGACACCTTCCAGGCCGCGCTGATTGCGTGGCTGACCGAACAGCAATTGGATTCGGTCGAAGGCGTGCGCACCCTGCCCCGGGAGCAGATCAGCGCAATGCTTGAGTTCGCTATTCGAGCCGCCGCCCTGACGTGCGGCAAAACCGGTCCGGACTTGCCTTACCGACAGCAACTGTGCTGAGGTGCGCAGGACCGCTGGAGAACTGTACGCCGGGTTCGGACATCGCCGGACCCGAGCGTCAGATTGACAAGGACAAGGCCGTACTCAGCGCCCGGTCATCCGCTGGTGTTGCTGATGAAAATGATTGCCAGCGGCAGGGTTGTGGTCAAGCTCGGTACGCAACTCGGCGATCAGGTCGTTGATGGCCCGGCAGCCGGTGAGTTTCCTGGCATCGATGTCGGTTTTGACCAAGGCCACGTGATCGGTCTTGTGGTCATCGAAGATCTTGATCGTCATCGTCAGCTCAGGTGACAACGTGCATTGCGAGCGCTTGGGCAGCAAGCTGCTTTCAATGATGTTTCGCATTTCGAGGGCAGATAAAAACATGGCGACTCTCTCCTGTTGAGGCGGCCAATTTATGTTCACGACGGCGGTATGTTCGTCCGTTTACTTCCCTGCGGACTGGGACTATGAATACCGTGCCGTTCGTTCTTTTTGGCGTTTCTATTATTGAGCTCGTGAAGCGAACTCCCTGATCGAACTCCAAGACTATCCCGCAAAAAATATGCCCTTATTGACGAGACAGCGCACTGATATAAATCAATCGCTTAGCGTCGAGACCAATCGAACCTCTCGTGCAAAATGCAAGGAAACGGCGGTTTTTCCATGCAAAGTGCAATCGTGGCGAGCATGTCGAAAGCTAGAGTAGCCTCAATTGCAGGCACCTGGGCGGGCGCCCGTCGCCTTGTTCAAAAAATGTTCGACGCACGCGGGTTTGCTCGTGCTCTCAGTGGATCAGCTTGCATTGATGTTGAATAGGCTGCCGTCATCGCGAGCAAGCTCGGCTCCCACAAGGGGTCGACGGTGTAGCTGAAGTTTATGACCTCACCACAAATCCTTGTGGGAGCGAGCTTGCTCGCGATAGCGGTGGGTCATGCGGCACTGTCCGTTGCGCCTAACGCGGCCCGCTCCGCTACATGGCGCAAACTGTCGAAGTTGATGTTGGCGCCGGAATCGATCGCCACCAGGGTCTCGCCTCGCACGCCCGTGCGCGCCACGTATTGCTTGATCCCGGCCACCGCCAACGCGCCTGAGGGTTCGGTGATGGAACGGGTGTCGTCATAGATGTCCTTGATCGCAGCGCACAGTTGGTCGTTGGTCACCGTCATCACCTCATCGACACAGAATCGGCAGATATCCAGGCCATGGGCGCCGATCTGCGCCACGGCCACGCCGTCGGCAAAGGTTCCCACCTCGGGCAAGGTGACCCGCTCCCCAGCGGCCAGCGCAGCCTGGAGACAGGCGGAGTGCTGCGACTCGACACCGATGATGCGAACGTCCGGGCGCAGGTATTTGACGTAGGCCGCGATGCCCGCGATCAGCCCCCCGCCGCCGACCGGGACGAAAATCGCGTCCAGCCGGCCCGGATGCTGACGCAGGATCTCCATGGCGACGGTGCCCTGCCCGGCAATCACATCCGGGTCATCGAAAGGCGAGACGAACTCCCGCCCGGTCTGCTCGGCCAAGTCCAGCGCATGGGCCAAGGCAAACGGAAAACTGTCGCCGTGCAGCAGCGCCTCGGCGCCGCGGTTGCGCACCCCCAGCACTTTCAGCTGCGGGGTGCTCACGGGCATGACGATGCTGGCCGAGATACCCAGTTCCCGTGCCGCCAGCGCGACGCCCTGGGCATGATTGCCGGCAGAGGCAGTGATGACGCCACGGGCCCGCTGCTCCGCGGTCAGGTGCACGAGCTTGTTATAGGCGCCGCGGATCTTGAAGGAAAAGGTCGGTTGCAGGTCTTCGCGCTTGAGCAGGATCCGGTTGCTCAGGGCCTCGGACAGCGCAGGTGCCGCTTGCAGCGGCGTACGCACCGCCAGTTCGTAGACCGGCGCGGCGAGGATTTTCTTGACGTAGTGCTCAAGCAGGGCTTGCTCGGTGTGGACTGTGGTCATGGCGATCTCCTGGTTCGGTCGGAGCCCAGGAGACAGAAAGAAAAAACCCGCCTCCAGGGCGGGTTCGGTGTAGCCGTCAGCTAGCCCGCCAAATAAGGAATGGCGGTAATAATGCTTGGCTGGCTACGCAGTACGGTTGAATTCATGCCTGGAAATTAGCGGTGCGTTGGCGGCAAGTCAATGGCAAAGATCAAATGCTATCCAGTATTGGCTCTTGTGATGAGGGCCTCAAGTGAACAGCATTACTGTGGGAGCGAGCTTGCTCGCGATAGCGGCGCGTCAGTCAGCGTCAATGCCGACTGACCCAAAGCAATCGCGAGCAAGCTCGCTCCCACGCTGTCCTCCAATTACTTGAGTCCGATTTTGTACAACGCCCCGTCGTCCTCATCCGTCAGCACATACAGGTACCCATCCGGCCCCTGGCGAACATCGCGGATTCGCGCCTTGAGTTCACCCAGCAGGCGCTCTTCATGAACGACCTTGTCATCCTGCAATTGCAGGCGGATCAGTTCACCGGACACCAGGGCCCCGATGAACACGCTGTGTTGCCAGGCCTTGAAGCGCTCATGGTCGTAGAACGCCATGCCGCTGAGCCCGGGAGACACCTGCCAGACATGGAAGGGGTCAACGCCGCCTTCGATGCTCTTGCCCTGGGCTTCGGGAATCGGGGCGCCAGAATAATTGATGCCGTGGGTCGCTAGCGGCCAGCCGTAGTTCTTGCCACGCTCGATGAGGTTCAATTCATCACCGCCCCGGGGCCCATGCTCGTTCTCCCAAAGGGTGCCGTTCCACGGGTTGAGGGCGGCGCCCTGGGGGTTGCGAACGCCGTAGGACCAGATCTCGGGACGGACGCCTTTCTGGCCGACGAAGGGATTATCGTCGGGGACCTTGCCGTCGGGGTAGATGCGCACGACCTTGCCTTGCAACTTGTCCAGGTCTTGGGCGGTGGGTCGGTCGTTGTTCTCCCCCAGGGTGATGAACAGATAGCCGTCGCGGTCGAAGACCAGTCGCGAGCCAAAGTGGTTGCCCGTGGACAATTTGGGTTGCTGGCGGAAGACCACATCGAAGTTCTTCAGGCTCTTGAGGTCTTCGGACAATTGCCCGCGCCCCACGGCGGTGCCGGCCTTGCCGTCTGCACCCGCCTCGGCATAGGACAGGTAGACGGTGCGGTCCTGCTTGAAGTCCGGCGACAGCACCACGTCCAGCAAGCCGCCCTGGCCCTTGGCCCACACCTCGGGCACGCCGCTCAGGGGCGCGGACAACTTACCGTCGGGACTGACCACGCGCAGGTTGCCCTCTCGCTCCGTCACCAGCATGCCCTGTTGGCCAGGCAGGAATGCAACGGACCAAGGGCGCTCCAGCCCCTTGACCACGGTGGTCACTTCCAGGGTGCCCTCTTCGCTTTTGAATGACTGGGTTGGCACGGCGATGGCCGGCGAGGCAAGGGTCAGGACAGCACTGGCGCAGAATGCGGCCAGGAGTGTTTTACGCAACATGCACATTTCCTTCTGCGGTGTTGAAAGAGAAGCTCCAGCGCCTAGCGATTGCCATTCTGGCTGTTCCGGGGAGGCGTGGGAGACTCGATGGTCGGTCGCGGCGAACCCGACGGCTGGCCGGACCGGGGGTAGCCATTGCCAATGCCGCCGTTTTCCAGGGTCGGAGGCCGTGGCACCGGCACGGTCGGATTGTCATGAATCGTCGGCACGTTGGGCCGGGTGCCCTGCATGCTGTTGGGATTGGCTCGACGCGTCGGGCTGTTATAGGGATTGTTGTTGCCCGGCAGGTTCTGGGCCAGGACCATCGGGCCATCGCTGGGCGTCGTGGCCTGGGCAGTGGCGCTCAGCAGTAGCGTCATGATGGCAATCATCAGCCTGTTCATTCGCAGACCTCCTTGAGTTCTGGCATATCGAAAGCACGCTACGCCGCAGGTTCGACCTTGTTAAGCAAATGTCTCGGTGAAGATGTAACCAAGCGTCTCCGAACCATTGTGGGAGCGAGCTTGCTCGCGATGGCGGTGGGTCAGTTTGCATCAATGGCGCCTGTACCGGCGTCATCGCGAGCAAGCTCGCTCCCACAGGGGAAACTTTTCCCAAGGCCCGAAGGTCACCAGAGAGACACCCACCGGCAAGGAAAACACTCCCATGGCACGGGCAATCTGGAAAGGCGCAATCAGTTTCGGGCTGGTCCACATTCCCGTGGCGCTGGTATCGGCCACCGCATCCCAAGGCGTGGATTTTGACTGGCTGGACAAGCGCAGCATGGACCCGGTGGGCTACAAGCGTGTCAACAAGGTCACCGGCAAGGAGGTGACCAAGGAAGATATCGTCAAAGGCGTGGAATACCAGAAAGGCCAATACGTGCTCATCAGCGAAGACGAGATCCGCGCCGCCCACCCCAAGTCCACCCAGACCATCGACATCTTTTCTTTTGTCGACAGCGAAAAAATCCCCCTGCAAAACATCGACAAGCCCTATTTCCTGGCGCCCGACAAACGCGGCGGCAAAGTCTATGCCTTGCTGCGCGAAACACTGGTCAAGACCAACAAAGTAGCGCTGGCCCATGTGGTGCTGCATACCCGCCAGCACCTGGCCGCCCTCATGCCCCTGGAAACGGCACTGGTATTGGTGATGCTGCGCTGGCCCGCCGAGGTACGCGAACTGGATGTCCTGGAGCTGGGCGACGAGGTCACGAACCCGACCCTGGCCAAGGGCGAGTTGGAAATGGCCAAGCGCCTCGTGGAAGACATGAGCGGCGACTGGGAGCCCCAGGCGTACCGCGACAGCTTCGAGGACAAAATCATGGAACTGGTGGAGAAGAAGGCCAACGAGGGACGGCTCGAAGCGGTGGAAACCGATCCTGGCGAAGAACAACGCAAGACCGCCGATGTCATCGACCTTACCGAGTTGCTCAAGCGCAGCCTCGGCGGCAAGGGCAAGGCGCCCGATAAATCAGCCGGGAAGGCCCCGGCAAAACCTGCGAAAACCCGCAAATCCGCTCCTGCCAAAAAAGCCACCAAGGCCTCCCGGGGTTAACCCCCTGGCGTGTGCAATACAAGGGAATCTGTCATGGCCAACGCCGAGAGTGAATCTGCTCGTTTGTCCAATGCCGAGCCGGACGCAACGACACCCCGAAACCCTGGCCAAGGCGCAACGACAGCCCTGCCCGAACGCCTGGCGCCGCAGTTGGCCACGCCCGTGGAGGAGCCCCCCACCGGTGAATGGCGCTACGAAGTCCAATTCCACGGATATCGACTGCTGACCCGCATCGAAGACGGCGAAGTCCGGTTATACAACCGCAATCACCAGGACTGGACCGATCGGCTGAAGTTGCATGCCGACGCCTTGGCCGGGTTGAACCTGGGGGACAGTTGGCTCGACGGCGAACTGGTCCTGCTCGATGAGACCGGCCATTCCGATTTTGCTGCCCTGCGCGAGGCCTTCGAGATCAGCCGCACCGTCGACATGGTGTATTTCCTGTTCGATGCGCCCTTTCTCAATGGCGTCGACCTGCGTCAGGCGCCGGTGGAAGAACGCCGTGCGGCGCTGAAAAAAGCCCTCGGCAATAACGCCAGCAAGCGTCTGCGCTTCTCCGAATCGTTTTCCGCCAGCCAACACGATATGTTCGAAAGCGCCATCGCGCTCTCATTGGACAGCGTGGTCGGCAAGCGCCTGGGCAGTCCTTACGTTTCCAGGCGAAGCGACGATTGGGTAAAGCTCAAGTGCCGGCTGCGCCAAGCCTTTGTCATCGTCGGGTTCACCCGCCCCCAAGGCAAACGCAGCGGTTTCGGCGCGTTGTTGCTGGCCGTCAACGGGCCAACGGGCCAACGGGGCTGGCGTACGCCGGCCGGGTCGGTACCGGGTTCAGCCAGGCGCAAATCAAGCAATTGCACGAGCAACTGTGTACCCAGCAGCGCGATACTCCGCCACTGGCTGAGCCGCTCAACGGTACACAGGGACGCGGCGTGCAATGGGTCGAGCCGACCCTGACCTGCGAGATCGAATTCACCGAGTGGACCCGCGACAACCAGGTGCGGCAGGCTATTTTCCTGGGCTTGCCGCCTGATACGCCCGCCAGCAAGGTTGTTCGTGAGCAGCCCCTGCCGATAAAACCCACTGCGCCAAAACCCCAGCGTCGTCACAAAGCCAGCGCGGCCAAGGTGGACGGTGTGACGATCACCCACCCTGATCGGGTCATCGACAGTGTCAGCGGCGTGCAAAAGGCCGAGCTGGCCCAGTATTACCTGGACATCGCCCCTTGGATCCTGCCGCACCTCAAGCTGCGTCCGGTCGCGCTGCTGCGGGCACCGGACGGTATCGGTGAAGAACTGTTCTTTCAAAAACACGCCGACCGACTGGAGATTCCCCACATCAAGCAGCTGGATCCGCATCTGGACCCGGGTCATGCCGCCCTGATGGAAATCGACGACATCCACGCGCTGGTTGGCGCGGCGCAGATGGGCGCGGTGGAGCTGCACACCTGGACCGCGACCCACGACCGGATCGAGACGCCTGACCTGTTTGTCCTCGATCTGGACCCGGACCCGTCACTGCCCTGGAGCGCGATGATCGAGGCGACCCGCATGACCTTGGCGGTGCTGGACGAGCTGGGTTTGCAGGCCTTCCTCAAGACCAGCGGTGGCAAAGGCATGCACGTGATCGTGCCATTGGCGAGAAACGAGGGCTGGGACACCACCAAGGCGTTTGCCAAGGCCATCTCCCAGTTCCTGACCCGGCAAGCGCCGGAGCGCATCACCGCCACCATGGGGCCGAAGAATCGCGTCGGGAAAATATTCGTCGACTACCTGCGCAACGCCCGCGGGGCCAGCACGGTAACCGCTTATTCAGTGCGCGCCAGGCCAGGCCTGCCGGTCTCGGTGCCCATTGCCCGCGCCGAACTGTCGACCCTGCGCAACGCCCAGCAATGGGATATCTATACCGCGCTGGAGCGGGCCAGGGGCTTGGGCGCCGATCCTTGGGAAGGTTATAACCACCGCCAGCGGATTACCGCCAGGATGTGGGAGCAGTTGGATGCGCAAAAACCCGAGGCATGAGGACGAATCTCGCGCTCAAATCCAGACGAAGATCGCCAGCAATCCACCGAAAAATGCCCACTTCTGCAGGTAGTACAACCTGCGGTTGCGTTTTTTCAGGGCCTTGCCTTGCAAACGTATCTTGTAGAGCCTGGAGAATGCCCGGTTCAGGCCGCCCGTCCTGTCGCCCGCGTCGTTGGGCGCGCCAGCCGCCGCCATCACGGTGCGGCTGAACCAGCGGTTGAACGCCGTGGCCCAGGGAAACTTCATCGGCCGCTCCACGTCGCAGAACAGGATGATGCGGTTCTGGTCGGTGGTGTTCTCGGCGTAATGAATGAACGTTTCGTCAAAAATCACCGCTTCCCCATCACGCCAGTGATAAGCCTCGCCATCGACATTGATGTAGCAGCCGGCATCGTTGGGCGTTTCCAGGCCCAGGTGATAGCGATAGGACCCGGCATACGGGTCGCGGTGCCGGACCAGCTTCGACCCTGGCGGCAACTCGGCAAACATCGCCGCCTTGATCGACCCGATGCTCTGCACCAATTCGGTGGTGCGTGGGCACAATTTCATCGCCGACGGATGGCTGTCGCCGTACCACTTCAGGTAGAAGCGCTTCCAGCCGGTCTTGAAGAATGAGTTGAAACCCACGTCGTCGTACTGATTGGAACGCTTGATCTCCCCCGCCCGCAGCAGGCTCTGGCCTTCGGCCCGGATTTCTTCCCAATGAGCCTGCAGCGGACTCAGGTCCGGGAACTGCGCCGGGCTCAGGAAAGGCCTGTTGGGCAGTTTCGAGCACAGGTAAAGCAGGCAATTGATCGGTGCGAGAAAAGACGAGTGATCGCTCAGCTGGCGTCCGACCTTATGCCGCACGCGTCCACGCAGGTGAACGTAGCCGATGGAAAGGAGGTAGATCGCGACAATGATGAGCTTCACGAAAGTCCGTCACAATGCTGGGAGTGAACAGGCTGCGTCTCCGGGCCAACCAAGCGGCAAGGGAGATGGCATTGGGTGAGGTGGCATTTTAGCCAGAGTTTGTAACCAAAAGTTATCCTGAAGTTGTGAAAAACTGTCTTGTCCGGGCAATACCCTATCGTTAATGCGGCCAGATCAGTACAATCGCCGCCAATTATCACGCGCTCCCTTTGGCCGATGCCGCAAACCGCGGCTTCGGCGCACGTCTACCCGGGCCGGGCGCTCCGTATGCTGCTGTCCTCTTATGCCGGATGGACCCTTGCGCTTGCGACCGCGACGCCTTTGCGCGGTCGGGACGTGCGCAAACAGGTACTGAACAGGTACTGCCGCACCCTTAGCTACTCTGAATGTTCCGCAGGATAAACCTTTGATCTCTACAGCTAACATCACGATGCAGTTCGGCGCCAAGCCACTGTTCGAAAACGTCTCTGTCAAATTCGGCGCGGGCAACCGCTACGGTCTGATCGGCGCCAACGGTTGCGGCAAGTCGACCTTCATGAAAATCCTCGGTGGCGACCTCGAGCCGTCCGGTGGCCAGGTCATGCTCGAGCCGAACGTGCGCCTGGGTAAACTTCGCCAGGACCAGTTCGCCTACGAAGAATTCACCGTGATCGACACCGTGATCATGGGTCACGAAGAGCTGTGGAAGGTCAAGGCCGAGCGCGATCGCATCTATTCGCTGCCGGAAATGACCGAAGAAGACGGCATGGCCGTGGCCGAGCTGGAAACCGAATTTGCCGAGATGGACGGCTACACCGCCGAATCCCGCGCCGGTGAACTGCTGCTGGGCCTGGGGATTGGCATCGAACAACATTTCGGCCCGATGAGCGAAGTATCGCCTGGCTGGAAACTGCGTGTACTGCTGGCCCAGGCACTGTTCTCCGACCCGGAAGTGCTGCTGCTCGACGAACCGACCAACCACCTGGATATCAACACCATCCGCTGGCTGGAAAACGTGCTGACCCAGCGTTCGAGCCTGATGATCATCATCTCCCACGACCGTCACTTCCTGAACAGTGTCTGCACCCACATGGCGGACCTGGACTACGGCGAGCTGCGCCTGTTCCCAGGCAACTACGACGAGTACATGACCGTGGCGACCCAGTCCCGCGAGCAACTGCTGTCGGACAACGCCAAGAAGAAAGCCCAGATTTCCGAACTGCAATCGTTCGTCAGCCGTTTCTCGGCCAACGCCTCGAAAGCCAAGCAGGCCACCTCCCGCGCCAAGCAGATCGACAAGATCCAACTGGCCGAGGTCAAGCCATCGAGCCGTGTCAGCCCGTTCATCCGCTTCGAGCAGACCAAGAAACTGCACCGCCAGGCGGTCATTGTAGAACGCATGGCCAAGGGCTTTGACGGCAAGCCGCTGTTCAAGGACTTCAGTTTCACCGTCGAAGCTGGCGAGCGCGTGGCGATCATTGGCCCGAACGGTATCGGCAAGACCACCTTGCTGCGCACCCTGGTCAATGAACTGGAACCGGACGCCGGCACCGTGAAATGGACCGACGCCGCGGAACTGGGCTACTACGCCCAGGACCATGCCCATGACTTCGAAGACGACGTCAACCTGTTCGACTGGATGGGCCAGTGGACCCAGGGCGGCGAACAACTGGTTCGTGGCACCTTGGGCCGCATGCTGTTCTCCAACGACGAGATCCTCAAGTCGGTCAAGGTCATTTCCGGTGGTGAACAGGGCCGCATGCTGTTCGGCAAGCTGATCCTGCAAAAGCCGAACGTGCTGGTGATGGACGAACCGACCAACCACTTGGACATGGAGTCCATCGAAGCGCTGAACCTGGCGCTGGAAAACTACCCGGGCACGCTGATCTTCGTCAGCCATGACCGAGAGTTCGTATCGTCCCTGGCCACCCGCATCATCGAGCTGAGCGCCGACGGCGTGGTCGACTTCAGCGGCACCTATGACGACTACCTGCGCAGCCAGGGTGTGGTGTTCTAAGGGCAGCCCTGAGTTGCAAGCTTCAAGCGGCAAGTCAAAAGCCCCGTCCACTGTGACGGGGCTTTTTGCATTCCAAGGGTAACGCCCCTGTGGGAGCGAGCTTGCTCGCGATTCGGCATGCCAGTCGAATATCATTGCCTGATCCACCGCTTTCGCGAGCAAGCTCGCTCCCACAGGGTTTAGTGGCGTACACAAATGCTGCGTACACCCAAATCCATTGTGGGAGCGAGCTTGCTCGCGATTCGGCATGCCAGTCGAATGACCATTGCCTGATCCACCGCTTTCGCGAGCAAGCTCGCTCCCACAGGGTTTAGTGGCGTACACAAATGCTGCGTACACCCAAATCCATTGTGGGAGCGAGCTTGCTCGCGATTCGGCATACCAGTCGAATGATCATTGCCTGATCCACCGCTTTCGCGAGCAGGCTCGCTCCCACAGGGTTTAGTGGCGTACACAAATGCTGCGTACACCCAAATCCATTGTGGGAGCGAGCCTGCTCGCGATTCGGCATGCCAGTCGAATGACCATTGCCTGATCCACCGCTTTCGCGAGCAAGCTCGCTCCCACAGGGTTTAGTGGCGTACGCAAATGCTGCGTACACCCAAATCCATTGTGGGAGCGAGCTTGCTCGCGATGGCGGCGGCACACACAGCATCCATCCCGCCTGAACACCCAGTCTGCCCAATACATTTAGTTAGCCTGCTTTCTTTTATCCCCACCTCGCGCCATGATGAGGCTCTCTTACCGCTGCCCGCGAACGAGCCCCATGCCCACGCCCTCCTCTGCTCCCAGCTCCTTGTCGATCACGCTGCAGATCGTCTCCATCGTTTTCTACACCTTCATTGCCTTCCTCTGCATCGGCCTGCCCATTGCCGTGTTGCCTGGGTATGTCCACGAACAGTTGGGCTTCAGCGCGGTGGTGGCCGGGTTGACCATCGGTTCACAGTACCTGGCGACCCTGCTCAGCCGGCCCATGGCCGGGCGGTTGTCGGACAGCGCCGGCACCAAGCGGGCGATTGTCTACGGGTTGTCGGGGATTGTGCTCAGTGGCGTGCTGACGCTGATTTCGACCTTGTTGCAAAGCTTTCCCCTGACCAGCCTGCTGATTCTGATTGCTGGCCGCTTGTTGCTCGGCGTGGCCCAGGGGCTGATTGGCGTGGGCACCATCAGTTGGTGCATGGGCCAGGTGGGGGTGGAGCACACGGCCCGCTCGATTTCCTGGAACGGCATCGCCTCGTATGGGGCCATCGCTATTGGAGCACCGCTGGGGGTGGTGATGGTGGGTGAGCTGGGGTTTGCCAGCCTGGGCATTGCGCTGTCGTTGCTGGCGGGTGCTGCGCTGTTGATGATTCGCAACAAGCCGTCGGTGCCGGTCATTCGCGGCGAGCGCTTGCCTTTCTGGGCGGTGTTTGCGCGCATTGCCCCGTACGGCGCGGGCCTGAGCCTGGCGTCGATCGGCTACGGCACGCTCACCACGTTCATTACGCTGTTTTATGTCAGTCGCGGCTGGACTGGCGCGGCCTGGTGCCTGACAGTCTTCGGCATCTGCTTCATCCTCGCGCGGCTGTTGTTCATTTCCAGCATCGCCCGCTTCGGTGGCTTCAACTCGGCCATCGCTTGCATGAGCATCGAAACCCTTGGGCTGGTACTGCTATGGCTGGCGCCGTCCACTCCGTTCGCTCTGGTTGGCGCCGGGTTGGCCGGTTTCGGGTTGTCGCTGGTGTACCCGGCGCTGGGGGTGGAGGCCATCAAGCAAGTGCCGAACACCAGCCGGGGGGCGGGTTTGAGTGCTTATGCGGTGTTTTTTGACTTGGCGCTGGCGATTGCCGGGCCGCTGATGGGGGCGGTGGCGTTGAACCTGGGTTATTCGTCGATTTTTTTCTGTGCTGCGTTGTTGTCGGTTAGCGGGCTGGGGCTGACGTTGCTGCTGCGGCGTCGGGCCATGAATGCGTCTTTTTAATACTGTTCGTTTTTTGGCTTTTGAGAAAGCCCGGTGCTCTGGTGTGTATATCCGTTTCTTCGGTAACGGCTGCTTATGGTTCCGCCCTTACGGCGGGTCACTTTTGGAAAAGCGCCAAAAGTAACCAAAAGCGCTTTGCCCCACCACTCGGTGCCTCGCCTAGGCTCGGCATGCCTGAACGAAGGCATTGCTCCGTGGGCCGCCGCGAAGGGCCATCCATGGCCCAGCGCGGCTACCTCGGCATCCATGCCGAGGTGCCCACTCCACAATGCCTGCGTTCGGCCAGCGTGGTTTAACGGGGCGTCCAGATCAAGATCAAGATCAAGATCAAGATCAAGATCAAGATCAAGATCAAGATCCAAAGCAAAGCAAAGCAAGAGCCATGTATCCAGTATCTATGTGACTGAGCCACCGCTATCGCGAGCAAGCTCGCTCCCACATTGGATCTTCAGCAGACACAAGATTCATGTGCACCACAAAACCTGTGGGAGCGAGCTTGCTCGCGATGAGGCCGACACATCCAACATCAACGCAAACTGACACACCGTCTTCGAGAGCAAGCTTTGCTCCCACAGATCTGATGGGTGTACGACCATGAGAGTCAGGTCGGCTGTTAGGCCGCCTCGCGGTGGACGTTGATCTCGGGCGCCCCGTTAACCACGCTGGCCGAACGCAGGCATTGCGCAGTGGGCATCCCGGCATGGATGCCGGGATAGCCGCGCTGGGCCATGGATGGCCCTTCGCGGCGGCCCACGGAGCAATGCCGGAGTGAGGGCACACCGAGCCTTAGCGAGGTGCCGAGTGGTGGGGCAAGAGCGTTTTGGTTACTTTTGACTGGGCCGGCTTCCGGGCTTTTCAAAAGTGACCCGCCGTAAGGGCGGAACCATTAGCAGCCGTTACCGCAGAAACGGATATACACACCAAACAACTCGAAACGGAAGATCAGCCCGAACGCTAAGTGAACAGCATGACCTTACTGATCAGCCGTCTTCATCCCCGCCCGGGTCGCCTTACCCAAGGCCTCGCCGAAAAAGCGGCTGGCCTCGGAAATCATGGTGCGGTGAATGTCCTTGCGATCAACGCCATCGGCATCCGTGCAGAGCGCCGGCATCGCGGCGATCTGCTCGTCGGTGCACGGCGCCAGGAAGACAAAATGCCCCGCGCCGGCCAGGGTCTTGAAATCTGGAGCGGTGGGCAGTTTACGAGCCAACGCGGCGGCATTTTTGTCGAAAGCCACGAGATTGTCACCATCGCCGCTGTACAGCAGCACCGGCACATGGACATCGGCCAATGTATGACGGCCGAACTTCAGGCTCAACGGAGCCATCAGCAACAATGCCCGGACCCTGGGGTCGGCCACGGGTTGCAGGTCATCGCGGTCGGCGATCAACTCGCCCTGGGTATTGCAAGCGTCACGGTCCTCCGGCCGCTCCTTGCAATAGCGGCGCAAGCGATTGAGGTCCGGCGTCGCACCGGACAGGATCAGCGCGGTCTCGCCACCCGCCGAATAACCGATCACCCCGACCTGCCCGGCGTTGACGAACGGCGAGAGCATCGGGTCATTGAGCGTCGCGGTGATGGCTTCGGAAATCTGGATCGGCCGCCCGTACAGGTTGCTCAGGGTGCCAAGCCGGCTGTGGTCCTGGACATTGTCGCCGGGATGAATCACGGCCACCACGACGAACCCCTTGCGCGCCAACGAGGTGGCGAGGTCATGCAGGGCCAATGGGGTGCCGGTATTGCCATGGGACAGCATTAACAGCGGAAAACGGCCGATGGCGATCTGAGCCTCCGGCGCGGCATCGATCTGGTAGCCGCCGAGCAGGCTGGATTGTTCGCGGTCGGTGGACGGATAAAAGGCGATGGCGTGCATCGGCTGCTGATCCAGCGGATCAAGAAAATTCAGCTCATGGAAACCGGCGCTCCAATGCGGATGCGGCCCCGGTGCGGCCTGCACTGAAGCGAAACTGGCAAACAAGCAAAGCAGCAACGCTGCACCAAAACGTGCCATCGAATTTTCCACCCTCACCAGCGCACGGGAAGGCCCCGTCGCTCGCAGTCTTGGCCGTGCATAACCTGCGCCAGATCCCCGGCGCCGAATGCAGCAAAACCCTGCATCCCGGCCATCCAATGACGACGAGAATACAGGGTTTTGCGAAGGTTGCCTGAAGCGCTTGCTGCCTTTACGCAGGATTTACGCAGCGGCGAACTGCTGACCGATCTGCAACGTGGCTTCGCTCAGGGCTTTGGTACGCATGTCGTCACCGTAGGCCAGGCCTTCGGCACGGACAACTTCGATATCGGTGATACCGAGGAAACCGAACACCAACTTGAGATAGTCCTCGTGACCCACGCCGCTCGGTTGGCCGGCATGCAAACCACCCGAGGTGGAAACGATCACCAGTTTCTTGCCACCGCACAGGCCTTCAGGGCCGGCTTCGGTGTAGCGGAACGTCTGTCCGGCCACGGCAATGCGGTCAATCCAGGCCTTGAGCTGGGTCGGAATGCTGAAGTTGTACATCGGCGCCGCGATGACTACGGCATCAGCCGCGAGGAACTCGGCCATCGTCGAGGCGCTGAGATCAGCTTCGTGCTTCAGCGCCGCGTCGCGCAATTCGGCGCTGGTGCCGGCGGCAACCAGCGTCTGGGCGGAGAAGTGGCTGATGGCGTCGGCGGCCAGGTCACGGTAGGTCACGGTGATGCCTGGCTCCGCAGCTTTCCAGGCTTCAACCACTTCGCGGCTCAATTGGCGGGAAGCGGAGTGGTCGCCGAGGATGCTCGAATCGATGTGCAGCAGTTTCATATCAGTGCTCTCCAAATGAGGACCGCAACCAGGCGATCAATTGGCGACAATCCTATCGATGATGCGAATGATCGATAAGTCAGCAAAAATGCGATAGTTTGTCCCACTGACAGGACAATTGAATTCAACATGCAAGACCTCAATGATTTGTATTACTTCGCCAAAGTCGTCGAAGCCGGCGGTTTCGCGGCGGCCGGGCGCTTGCTGGGCATTCCCAAATCGCGGTTGTCACGGCGCATCGCCGAGCTGGAAGAACGCCTCGGCGCCCGCCTGCTCCAGCGCACCACGCGGCAGTTGAAACTGACGGCGGTCGGTGAGCGTTATCTGCGCCATTGCCAGGCCATGTTGCTGGAAGCCGAGATGGCCGACGAAGCGGTGGCGAGCATGTCCAGCGAACCCCGCGGCCGATTGCGCGTGTCGAGCCCGGTGGGCCTGGCCCATCAGTTTCTGCCGGTGGTGATCGAAACCTTCCTGGTCAAATACCCCTTGGTGCAACTGGAAATGACCCTGCTTAATCGCCGGGTGGACCTGATCGGCGAAGGCATCGACGTGGCGTTGCGCGTGCGCGACCTGGGGGATGAGGATCCGCTGTTGATGACCCGGCGCTTACGTCGGGCACGGCTGACGCTGGTGGCCAGTCCAGCCTTCGTCGAAGGGCGGCGAATCGAAACCCCGGACGATCTCAAGCAGTTGTCGGTGCTGGGGGCGCTG
This sequence comes from Pseudomonas sp. Z1-12, assembly GCF_051132015.1. Lineage (NCBI taxonomy): Bacteria > Pseudomonadati > Pseudomonadota > Gammaproteobacteria > Pseudomonadales > Pseudomonadaceae > Pseudomonas > Pseudomonas sp. Z1-12. The sequence goes on along the minus strand of NZ_CP071647.1, from coordinate 3,033,990 downwards.
GAAGCCGATCGCCTGGTGCATCTACGCCTGGTCAAGGCCGATGGGCAGCAGGCCGAACTGAGCCTGGAAGCCCGCCTGGGCATTGACGACTTCATCGTGCGCCGGTCCTGCACCCTCGCCGGCCTGGGTTTCACGTTATTGCCAAGCATGTATTGCGAGCAGGAATTGCGTGACGGCACACTGGTGGAACTGTTGCCTGGATGGTCATTGCCCGACGGCTGGCTCCAGGCGGTCTACCCCCATCGGCGTGGCATGTTGCCGGCGGTGCGCGCCTGGATCGATCATTTGGTGGAAGCCTTCGAGGGCTGTGGAGAAAAAACGCTATGAGGTTGAGCGAAGAGGATGTCGCGCGGTTTTGCCTGGGTTTGCCCGGTGCCCGGGAAGACTACAAATGGGGGGGCGTGCGGGTGTTTTCCATTGCCGGGAACAAGATGTTCGCCCTCCAGGGCCTGCGGGGCGATTCGTTGGCGTTCAAGGTCGACAAGGACCTGTTCCTGGGGCACTGCGACCGGCCGGGCATTCACCCCGCGCCTTATTTGGCGCGGGCCCAGTGGGTCATCATGCAGGTGCCTTATCCACTGGGGGCCGAAGAACTGCGTGGGCTGCTGCAACGCTCACATCAATTGGTCGTGAGCAAATTGCCCAAGCGCACGCAGGTGGGCTTGTTGCTCCAGCCTTCACAATAGATAGCTGCCCAGGAACAACTGGTCGATCCAGAACACCTGGTGCAGCAGCACGATGAACCAGAACACCACTTGAAACGAGACTTTGCGGGTCTTGTGGCGAAACAGCTGCTGGGCGAGCAAGGCCCCGGGCCAACCACCGGCCAGCTCCAGCGCATGCAGCACGTTCTCCGGGGTACGCCAGGCGTCGGCGCGGGCCTTGCGCTTGTCGTTCCAGTACAGCAGGAACGCCACCAGGCTGACGACACCATAGGCCGCCATCGGCACCCACGACACGCCCCGCAGGCCGAACAGCAGCGAGCCGAACAGCGGCAAGGCGCAGACCAGCGCCAACACCATCAATTTGAGCCGCAGGTTTTGCACCGCGCCACCGGCATTGCCCCCAGCGCGTTTGCGGGTGCCTGACTCGTTCATGGCTTGGCGGCCGTCCAGTCCACCCAGCCGAACTGCCAGGTGGCCAGGATCAACAGGCCGAAGGCGATGCGATACCAGGCGAACACCGCGTAGCTGTGGCTGGCGATGAACCGCAGCAGGCCCTTGACCGCGATCATGGCGAAGATGAACGCCGTGACGAAACCAATGGCGAACACCGGGAAATCCGCCGGCACGAACAGCTCACGGTACTTGTAGCCCGAGTACACGGCCGCACCGACCATGGTCGGCATCGCCAGGAAGAACGAAAATTCGGTGGCGGTCTTGCGCGACAGCCCGAACAGCAAGCCCCCGATAATGGTCGCACCGGAACGGGAAGTACCCGGGATCATTGCAATGCACTGGGCCAGGCCGACCTTCAACGCATCCTTCCAGGAAATATCGTCCACCGTTTCAGCATGTACCGGGTGCTGGCGCTTTTCGGCCCAGAGCATCACCAGACCGCCCACCACCAGAGCGGCGGCCACGGTGACCGGGTTGAACAGATAGTGATGGATCCAGTCGGCAAACAACACGCCCAATATCACGGCCGGAAAGAAGGCAATCAGCAGGTTGGCGGTGAACCGGCGGGCGCTGGGTTGCGTCGGCAGGCCCAGCACCACGTCGAAGATCTTGCGCCGGAACTCCCAGACCACCGCGAGGATCGCGCCGAGCTGGATGATGATGTTAAATGCCATTGCACGTTCGCCACCGAACTCGAGCAAGTCGGCGACGATGATCTGGTGCCCCGTGCTGGAAATCGGCAGAAACTCCGTCAAACCCTCTACTACGCCAAGAATCAATGCCGAAAAGGCCGTCCACAAATCCATTCATCCCCCAAAAAAGACCCTGCTCATGCGGGTCTTATCGCTATTCAAGTGTCATACAGGTCCACGCAGCGGCTGCACGATAGCTGCGATCATCCAAAAAAAACCAATGAAAAAATCAGAACAGGCTCAGGTTTTGCGCCGCGGGGCCGAAATCCTATCAGACAAGCCCTGATAACGCTGCCGCGTTATGACTCAGGTCAATCATGAATAGCCGCCAGGCGCTAAAGTGCCGCCCGTCGTTAATGACAAGAATAAGAAACCGGAGTGACAGCGTATGAATAGCTTGCGCAGTGTGTCGATCAGCCGACGCTTGTGGCTCATCCTGGTGGTGGCCATCGTGATGTTGTTCACGCTCGGCGCCTTTATGCTCAAGCAGATCCACACGGATCTGTATCAGGCCAAGGTGCAGAAGACCCAGCATGTGGTGCAGACCGCCAGTGGCGTATTGAGCTACTACCATGGGCTGGAAACCGCCGGCACCCTGACCCGCGAGGCGGCGCAGAAGCAAGCCCTCAGCGCGGTGCGAGGCCTGCGCTATGACCAGAGTGACTACTTCTGGATCAACGACCTGACGCCGGTCATGGTCATGCACCCGACCAACCCGAAGCTTGAAGGCCAGAATCTCTCGGCGATCCGCGACCCGAACGGCTACGCGTTGTTCAACGAGATGGTCGCCATCGCCAAGGCCAAGGGCGCCGGCATGATCAACTACCTCTGGCCGAAACCGGGTGCCGAAGCACCTGTCGGCAAGACTTCCTACGTCAAGTTGTTCGAACCGTGGGGTTGGATCATCGGCTCAGGGGTTTACATCGATGACGTGCAGGCTGAGTTTCAATCCCAGATGATCAAGGCCTCCTTGATCGGCTTGGCAATTACCGTGCTCATGAGCCTGTTCTTGACCTTGATCGTACGCAGCATCGTCCGCCCGCTCCAAGAGACCGTCAACGCCATGGCCAACATCGCCAGCGGCGAGAGCGACCTGACCCGCACCCTGGACACCCACGGCCAGGACGAAGTCACGCAACTGGCCCGGCACTTCAACGCCTTTACCGCCAAACTGCGTCAAGTGGTGAGCCAACTGCAAGACTCGGCCAGCGCACTGGGACAATCTTCCAGCGAGTTGGGCAACGACGCGGCTCAAGCCCAGGAACGCAGCCAGCAGCAGTCGCAACAAATGGAGCTGGTGGCCACCGCGATCAATGAAGTGACGTATGGCGTGCAGGACGTGGCCAAGAACGCCGAGCACGCCGCCAGCGAGATGCGCGACGCCGAATCCCAGGCCCAGCAAGGCCAGGTCAACATTGACGGCAGCTTGCAACAGATCGATCGCCTGTCCCAGACCATCGACCAGGCGGTGGAAGTGATTCGCACCCTGGCCAGTGAAAGTACCCAGATTGGCAGCGTGTTGGAGGTGATCCGCTCCATCGCCGAACAGACCAACCTGCTGGCCCTGAACGCTGCGATCGAAGCCGCCCGCGCTGGCGAGCAAGGCCGGGGTTTTGCGGTGGTCGCCGATGAAGTGCGGCTGCTGGCCCAGCGTACGCAGAAGTCCACCGCTGAGATCCAGTCGATGATCGAGCGCCTGCAAACCCATTCCGAAGCCGCCGTGAAAGTCATCGGCGACAGCAGCCGTGCCTCGCAACTGACCATCGAACAGGCGGGCCTGGCCGGTGCCAGCCTCAACGCCATCGGCCAGGCCCTGCGCAACCTCAACAGCCTGAACGCCTCCATTGCCAGCGCCACCCTGCAACAGGCCCATGTAGTAGAAGACATCAACCAGAACGTCACCCAGGCCGCCGGACTGTCCCACAGCACCGCCATGGCCGCCGAACAGTCCAGCCAGGCAAGCAGTCGCCTGAAGGCGCTGAGTGAACAGCTTAACGGGTTGCTCAAGCAGTTCCGGGTCTAAAAACCGGTAAATCACCCTGTGGGAGCGAGCCTGCTCGCGAATGCGCCAGCCCATTCAACAATGGTATTGGAGCTCTCCACACCATAGCGTTTACAATCGCCGCCCCCTCCTCTTTCCCCAAGGAACCGCCATGTCCGGGCTTGAACTGTTTGCCGCAGCCCTCGGCGTGATCGCTGTCTGGTTGACCGTCAAGCAGAACCCCTGGTGCTGGCCGATCGGCCTGGTCATGGTGTTGCTGTACAGCTGGATTTTTTTCGAGGTGAAGTTGTACTCGGACATGCTGCTGCAGGTAGTCTACGCAGTGCTGCAACTCTACGGCTGGTGGCAATGGACCCGCGCCGGGCACAATCATGATGGGCGTCAGGTCAGCCATCTCGGTGGGCCGTCGGTGCTGCTCGGCCTGGCCATCGGCGCGGCGGGCAGCCTGCTGTTGGGCGCCGCCATGGCCCACTGGACCGACGCCGCCCAGCCCTGGCTCGATGCCGCGCTTACTGGTTTCAGCCTCGTCGCTCAATGGTGGATGGCGCAAAAACGCGTGCAATGCTGGCCGTTGTGGATCGTCCTGGACGTGATCTTCGTCGGCCTGTTCATCTACAAGGGCTTGCACCTGACCGCCGCGCTTTACGCCCTGTTCACTTTGCTGGCCGTGCAAGGCTGGCGGGAATGGCGCGCCGACCCGGCCCTGCGCGCATGAAGGTGGTGGTCCTGACCGGCCCGGAATCCAGCGGCAAGAGCTGGCTGGCGGCGCAACTCCAGGCACATTTTGGTGGCGTGCGGGTGGACGAGTACGTGCGCCACTTCATGGAGCAGACCCAGCGCGATACTTGTCTGGCGGACATTACCGACATCGCCTCCGGCCAGTTGGCCTGGGAAGACGAGGCACGTGCCCGCCGACCCTCGCTATTGATCCTCGACACCCACCTGTTGAGCAACATCCTCTGGAGCCAGACCCTCTTTGGCGACTGCCCGGACTGGCTCGAACCGGCGTTGCTGGCCCGTCATTACGACCTGCACCTGCTGTTGAGCCCCGAGCAGGTCGAATGGACTGGTGACGGTTTGCGTTGCCAACCCGAGTTGGCAGAACGACTGGCATTTTTCGACGCCATCGAGGCATGGCTGAGTCGACATCGGCAACCGTTCCAGATCATTCGGGGCAACTGGGCGCAACGCCAGCGGCAAGTGTTCGCGGCCGTCGCCCAACTGACCGCAGGATGATTTGTCTCACGTTTGAAACATCACGCTCGCGGCAAACCCGGATCCAACATCGTTTCAGATGATTGTCATCAAGACTGTCAAGTCACTGAAACACCCACCCAAAAACCTGGATCCAGAGCCCTGGAACAGCGTGCAGCCGGTTGGCCATCATTTGCGTTGTCTCAGCGCTGAAACAGGTTTCTTCCCCCGCTGCGCGCCCCTGAACTCAACTCATTGAATTCACAGGCAATTCAAAACCCGGCACAACACCTGCTCTTCCCCACTTCGCAACGCTGACTAGGGCCAGCGTACCGAAGAAGGAATCGATGCCATGGGGATATTCGACAGGGGTATGACCTGCCTGCTATTCATCGGCTGCACCGCCGGCGCAACGTTCAGCCTGCCCGCGCAGGCCGAGGGCAACGGCGTCATCGTACTCAACCGTGACGTGCAACCCATCGCAATCGGTCGCAACGGTGGCAAAGATCCTTACCCGACCACCGTCAATGCCAATCCCTCCGAACGCATCAACCAGGCGACCAATAGCACCGAACTGAGCGATGGCGAATTCGCCAGCGTGGCCAGCGGTTCGTCGATCCGCAACATCGTCACCCCCAATACCGGCGTGCAGGGCCTGAACGTGGTCACCAACCCCAACGGCATGCCGGGCATGAATGCCGGCCACGGTGGCGGCAGCGGCGGAGCGATCTCTGGCACCATCAACCGCTCGCTGAGTTCCGGCCTGGCCCCGCTGGGCCGGCTGGCGGGAGGTCAGTGACATGAAACCCGTCCTGTTTCTACTCGCCCTGGTCATGCTGTCCCTGCTCAGTTCTTTCACCGTATTTGCCGATTCGGGCGTGGCGGTGGTCAGCAACGCCAACCTGCAGGATTCCGGCAGCCAGTACACCGGCAACTTCAACGTCAACCAGGCGGCCGGCGACCAGATCCAGCAAACCAACACCCGGGCCATTGCCATTGGCAGCCACGCCCAGGCCAGCACCCGCGTACAGCAAAGCGTCGACACCCAGGCCAACCCCTCCATGAACGCCACCGCCCGTATCGGTGGCCACTCCTTTACCAACGGCAACGGCGTGCTGGGCGTGAACCAGTCCGCCGGGGCCAACAACCAGATGGCCAATGTCATGCGGGTGGGCATCAGTGCCCATCCGCAGAGCATTGACGACAGCGCCCTGTCCCAACAGAACGTGGCGTTGCTACCGAACTCAGGCGCAACTGGCGCCCCAACCGGCAGTCGCCAGGTCGTCACCAGCGACCAGGCCTTCACCGGCAGCCGAGGGGTGATTCAGGTGAACCAGAGTGCCGGGGTGGGGAACCGCATGGCTAACACCCTGAGCATCCGGGTCGCTGACTGATCCGGCGCAGTGGGCATAAGAAAGTACCAACACTTAACCAACGACACGCAAGGAGAAACACCATGAAACCTACAATGGCACTCAAACCATTGGTTTTCGCTCTCGCCGCTGTCATGGCAATGGCTGCACAGGCCGATGGACGTGGCAACGGTAACGGCCACGGTAACGGCCACGGTAACGGCCATGGCAATCAAGGCCCAAGAGGTCCCTCGTTCGAGCAGTTGCTCTCGATCACGGCCGGGGCTGGTGCGACCGTGCTGGATGTGCAGAACAGCAATGACAACACCGTGACCAACCAGGCCACCCGCAACACCGCTGAAGCCACTGATTCGCTCAATGGCAGCAACGGCAACATGGGCGCCAACATCGCGGGCGGCGACGGTAACCAGCAAGACAACGCCGCCGCGCTGGCCACCGCTGATGAAAGCTTCATCTTCGGTTCGGCTGTTGCTGTTTCCAGCGCCACGCAAGTCAATAGCAACAACTATGTCAAAAACAACTCGACTCACAACAATGCCTCGCTCACCAATGCCGGCAACGATGGCTCCGGTAATATCGGCATCAACGTGACCGCCGGCAACTTCAACCAGCAGAAAAACAACCTGGCCATTGCCGTATCGGGTGGCCGTGTCGCAGAAGCTGCCGCTTCGGCCGATCAGTCCTCCAGCGGCCTTGTGGTGGACAACAAAGGCGTGCGCACCTACAAGACCGATACCCTTACCAGCACCTCCAGCGCCTCCGGCACGTTCAAGGCCAAAGGCACCGGCACCGTCGAAGACGACGGTGGCTGGGGCAATAAAGGTGGCTACGGCGGCGGCCACGATGACGACAAGTTCAAGTTCTCCGCCGTGGGGACCTTCGAACTGGCCGGCAGCAACACCCAGCAAGTGCTGACCCGCGACGGTTGGAAAAACCCTGTGATCAACAACGCCACCATGACCAACTCCATGAACGGCTTCTCCGGTAACGGCGGCGCCAACGTGTCGGCGGGCGTGGGCAACCAGCAAAGCAACTCGCTGTCCATCGCGGCTGGCTGCAAGGCTTGCATGTAAGCGCGGGTGAAACGGAGCCCCGGCAACAGCAATGCTGTTCCCCTAGGGTTTGGATGAATCTTGTGGCGAGGGAGCTTGCTCCCGCTCGGTTGCGCAGCAACCGCAAAAACCTGGGGCCGCTCCGCAGCCCAGCGGGAGCAAGCTCCCTCGCCACGGACTCATTTCAATGCTCTAGACGAACGGTGCCGCTGGGAAACGGGGCTTTTTTCCCGGATGTCCATCAGGCGTATTGATCATGCGTGTCACTGCCGTTTCCCTGCTGCTCTGCCTGGCCTGTATGGCCGAAGCGGCGCAGATGCCGGTCGCTGCCCTGCCTGGCGGCATGCTGGTCTACAAACCGGTGCAAAGCGTACGCGAGCGCAAGTTCAGCGACATCGTCGAACAGAAAACCGACTTCAGTTGCGGCGCCGCCGCGCTGGCGACGGTGCTACGCCAAGCCTATTGGCTCGACGTCGATGAAGAGCACGTCATCAAAGGCATGCTGGTCAATGCCGACCATGACCTGGTTCGCACCCAGGGCTTTTCCATGCTGGACATGAAGCGCTACGTGGAAACCATCGGCATGCGTGCCCGAGGCTACCGGATACCGCCGGAGAAACTCGAAGCGGTGACGATCCCGGTGGTGGTCCTGATGGAAATACGCGGCTACAAGCACTTCGTGGTGTTGCAGCGAACCGACAAGCAATGGGTCTACATCGGCGACCCGGTGCTGGGGCACAAACGCTATTCCCACGATGAGTTCGTCAAAGGCTGGAACGGCATCGTCTTCGCGATCGTCGGCCCGGGCTATGACAAGACCAATGCCCTACGCAGCCCTCCTCAACCCCTGACGGCCCGTAACAAGCTGGACGGTTTCAACCCGGTCAGGGATGCGGAACTGATGGATTTCGGCTTCATACAGAGCGACTTTTTCTAATCGCCGACCACTGCCAACAATAAGTACAAAAAGGAGCAGGACGCTCCGGGAGCAGCACATGAAAACTTCACACTGGCTGTCGCTGGCCTGCCTGCTCGCGACCGCCTCGGGCTATGCCCATGCCGGTTTCAAACCCATCGAGGTCAAGGACCAGGAGCTCGCCGAGCTGCGCGGTCGTTATGTCATGCCCGGCCGCGTCATCAGCTTCGGCATCGTCATGAGCAGTACTTGGCGCAACGCCAGCGGCGACCTGATCGGCGCCAGCAGCACCATGCAAATCCAAGCCGCCACTGTCAAACCCGAGTTCTATGTCTCCACCATCAAGCAAACCGGTAACGGCAGCGTCCCGGAACAGGGCAGCGGCAACATTACCGGTGGCGCCGGCCTTGGCACGAGCCAGGGCGTGACCCAGAGCGTGCGTGCCGCCGGCGACGGCAACACGGCCTACAACAACGTCAACATCAATGTGAAGGAGAGCAACCAGGCGCCCGCGCTTGTCCCCTCCCAAGGTCAGCTGTTGACCAAGGGCCAGACCATCAGCGGCAGCAATGCCGCCGGCAGCGTCGCGGTCACTGCCACCGGCAACGGCGTGCAGATGGCGATCCAGGCCAGCCACAACCAGGGCGGCACCTTGCAACAAGTGGCCCAGGGCGGCTTGCTGCAAAACACTCGCCTGTTGGGCAACAGCAACCTGGTCAACAACATGACGCAGCTCAACGTGGTGCTGAACAACAACGGCCCCAGTGCCGGCGCATTGGACTGCAACCTGACCCAACTGCGTGGCCTGCGTAACCTCGGTTATTGAACTACGCTGGTTTCCGATCATTGGGCAAATAGGGACGGCATATTTCATGTATCGATCCGTATCGTTGCGCGCTGTGATGTGTTTAAGCACGTTATTCCCGGCGGCCGTGTTACAGGCGGCCCCGGATGCCGAAATAGAAGCCCTGAAACAGCAGCTTCTAGAGCTCAAGCAACGATACGAGGTCCAGCAAAAGGCCCTGGCGGTGCTCGAGCAGCGGGTTCGCCAAGTGGAGGACCAACCCGCCGCGCCACAACCCAAGCGCCTGGCCAAATCCCCAGCCGACATGAAAGGCAACCAGACCGCCGGCGGTGCTGCGACAACAGCGGGCGGCAGCGGCTACGGGCAATCCCTGGCCGACGACTCCCAGCCGGCCCAAAGTGTCTCCAACCTCTATGACGAGGCCAGCGGCTTCTTCGGCGGCGGCAAGTTCAGTTTCGAGACCGGCGTGACCTATTCGCGCTATGACACGCGGCAACTGATCCTCAACGGTTTCCTGGCCCTGGATTCGATTTTCCTGGGCAACATCAACCTCGACCGGATCAAGGCCGACACCTGGACGCTGGACCTTACCGGTCGCTACAACTTCGACAATCGCTGGCAGTTCGACCTCAACGTGCCGGTGGTCTACCGCGAATCCACCTACCAGTCAGGCGGCGCGAACAACGGTGCGGCCGGGGTCACCAGCGAAGAAACCGTGACCCGCGACCCGACCATCGGCGACGTCAATTTCGGCATCGCCTACAAGTTCATGGATGAGTCGATCAACTCTCCGGACGCGGTGGTCACCCTGCGGGTCAAGGCCCCCACCGGCAAGGATCCGTTTGGTATCAAGCTGCGCCAATCCCAGGCCAACACCAACCTGTTCGTGCCTGACGACTTGCCCACCGGTAACGGCGTCTGGTCGATCACGCCCGGGCTCTCGCTGGTCAAGACCTTCGACCCAGCCGTCCTGTTCGGCAGCCTTTCCTACACCCATAACCTCGAAGAGTCATTCGACGACATCAGCTCCACGGTCAACCAGAAGACCCCGGGCAAGGTGCGGATCGGCGACAGCTTCCAGATCGGCGCGGGCGTTGCCTTTGCGTTGAACGAGAAGATGAGCATGTCGTTCTCGGTCTCCGACCTGATCCAGAAGAAAAGCAAGCTCAAGCAGGACGGCGGCGACTGGGAATCGGTGACCTCCAGCGACGCCAACGCCGGTTACTTCAATATCGGCATGACCGTCGCTGCGTCCGACAACCTGACCATAGTGCCCAACCTGTCCATCGGGTTGACCGACGATGCGCCGGATTTCACCTTTAGCCTGAAATTCCCGTATTACTTCTGATGTCCTTAAGGGTATGTGATGAGCACATACCCCAAGGGCACTGCAAAACTACTGTGGGAGCGGGCTTGCTCGCGAAGGCGGAGTGTCAGGTTAATCAATATCACTGACACACCGCCTTCGCGAGCAAGCCCGCTCCCACAATGAGTTGTGTGTAGGCAGTTCTAGCGAATCTGATGCTTGTGCAGCAGGCGATAGAACGTCGGCCGAGACACGCCCAATACCCGCGCCGCCACGCTCAGGTTGTCACTGTGACGGTTGAGCACATCGCTCAGGGCCTGGCGCTCGGCGCGGGTCTTGTAATCCTCCAGCGTACCCATCGGCGCCGCGATGCCCTGTTGGCTGGCCAGGCCAAGGTCCCGGGCTTCGATCTGGCGCCCTTCGGCCAGCACCAACCCGCGGCGGACGCGATTGGCCAACTCCCGCACGTTGCCGGGCCAGTCGTGCATGCCCATCGCCACCAGGGCATCGTCACTGAAACTGCGCGGACGACGGCCGGTTTCCCGGCTGTAGAAATGGGAAAAGTGACTGGCCAACATCGCCAGGTCGCCATGGCGTTCGCGCAAGGGTGCCATGACCACTTGCAACACATTCAAGCGGTAATACAAGTCCTCGCGAAATCGCTTGTGCTCGATGGCCGCCTCAAGGTCCACATGGGTAGCCGCCAAGACCCGCACATCGACGGCGATCGGCTGGCTGCCGCCAACTCGCTCAATGTGTTTTTCCTGGAGGAAACGCAGCAAGTTGGCCTGCAACTCCAACGGCAGGTCGCCAATCTCATCGAGAAACAACGTGCCCCCATGGGCCGCCTCGATCCGTCCGATCTTGCGTTGGTGAGCGCCGGTAAATGCGCCCTTCTCATGACCGAACAATTCGGACTGGATCAAGTGCTCCGGAATGGCGCCGCAGTTGATGGCAATGAACGGCTTGTTGCGCCGATGCGACTGGCAATGCAGGGTGCGCGCCACCAATTCCTTGCCGGTGCCGCTCTCACCGCGAATCAACACAGGCGACTCGGCCGGCGCCAACTTGCTCAACAACTTGCGCAGTTCGCGAATCGGCTTGCTGTCGCCCAGCAGTTCATGTTCGGGCTGGTCGATGTGAATCGAGCCCTGGCCCCGCAAACGCGCCATGCCAAACGCCCGGCCCAGGGTCACCTGGACCCTGGACACGTCAAAGGGCAAGGTATGGAAGTCAAAAAACCATTCGCAGACAAAATCACCGACGTTTTGCAGGCGCAAGACTTCCTGGCTGAGCACGGCGATCCACTCCGTGCCGCTACGGCTGATCAATTCCTTGACCGCTTCCGGACGCTCCAGGTGAAACGGTTGCAAACGCAGCAGACCGACGTCACAGGTCCGATCGCCGGCGTGTTCAAGGGCGCAACTGTCCACATCCCAACCAATGCTGCGCAGCCCTGGCAACAGGCGATGGCAATCGTCGCAGGGATCAACCACGAGCAGACGACGTGACGTACTGGCTTCGATCATGACTGATCCTTGGCGCCAAAATAAGGAAATATGATTAGAAACAGTCGTTTGGCAAACCTGCATGTAACAGTAGCAAGAAGTTGACGCGCCCTTGTATCAATTGATTATCGAGATCACGTTAAAACGGTTATAAGCGAGCGTTTCGTTAGTTGTCACAGGCGTTTTTCTTTCAGGGCGCTTTCAAACAAAAGTGCAAAAGCCTGGTCTGAAAGAAAATCGAAATTTATTTAAATAATGTGTGACCCGCCTACGGGTTCGGGACATCAGTACAAGTAACCAGCCGCACGGTACGCCCAACCGACGGCACATCATTTGTTTGGGCACACTGAAGAGAAAACGCCATGAACGCCCCGCTCCGTATCAACGAAGCTCTTTTGATTGCCGACCGCGCATTCCGTCCATTCCAATGCGTGGCCTGGGCTCCACAAGACGGTAACGGTGAACTTAGCCTGACCGTCATCGACCGCACCAATACCCATATTGGCCGCACTCAGATTCCAAGCAGCGCCTATACCGACCCGGTCCAACTGGCCGATCTGTTGAAACAGGCCCGTGCCGAATTGAGCCAAGAAGGCTACACCTTGCAATCCTGGTCGATGCCGGAATAAACCTCGATAAAGCCTGTTATCGATTGCAGGCTTGGCATTGGGTTGTAAAGCCATTGTTATGGCACGCATCGCCGCAGCATCTGTAGAACCTGACAGTTGTGCATTGGCCCGTTCAGGGATTGAATGTTGCCCTCATGCAGTCATCGCCCTTTCGGGCCGGTCGACACGCAAGGAGAGGCAGGCATGCTCAACCAGTTCGCGTTCGTGCTCCCCAAGGCCATGGCCCATCCCGGGCAACTTGACCCAGGCTTTGCCGCCAATGGCAAAGCCTGGGTTCATTTCGAAGACAGCACTTCGAGCCTGATCACCGGATTGACCCTCGACCGAGCCGGACGACTCCTGGTGGCAGCCAGGATCGAGACGGCCCACGGCAGCCGATTCGGGCTGGCACGACTCAACCCTGACGGTTCGACCGACCCGGTTTTCGGCACCCGCGGCTGCGTGATCGACGCGTTTGACCACGGCTTCGAAGCGACGGCAGGAAAAGTGATCGAGCTGCCCGACGGGCATATCCTGCTGTCGGGCCTGCACTACGAAAACAACGAGCACACCCTGCCTGCCCTGGCGCTGTTCGACCCGCAAGGCCGTGCCGTCCAGAGCTTCGGCAACGCCGGCCGGCACATCATCCGGCTCTGCGGCAATCTCTCCCAAGGCCTGCGTGATCCCTGGCTGCCGCCCGGCGTGCCAGGTCTCGAGGCCTGCGACATGCAAGTGCAAGCCGATGGCCGGATCCTTTTGCTCGCCAACCATCATTACCAATTGTCCGACCATGTCGGCGTACTGATCCGACTCCTGCCGGACGGGGCCCTGGACACCTCATTCAACGGTCGCGGTTTCGTGATGGTCCGACGCTTGTTGAAAAATACCTGGCTCGGCTGCCTGACGCTCCAGGCTGACGGCCATATTGTCGTCGGTGGCGCCATCGACCTGCCCCAGCATGGCTTGATAGCCCGCTATGACAGCAGCGGCAGGCTCGATGACAGCTTCGGCGAAGAGGGCTTCCTGTCCATCCTGGCCCAGGGTCACAGCGCGATGATCAGCCAGATCGTCGAGGATGCGAACGGTGATCTGCAGGCGTTCGGCAGCAGTCGCGATCCGATGCATAGCCTGTCCCTGAAAGTGCGTCCGGACGGCAAGCCGGACCGTCATTGCAATCAGGGCCAGTGCCGGCTCATGGCGATCGGGCGCAACGCCAGCCAGTGGACCGCCGCCCAGCTTCAAGCGGACGGAAAACTGGTTACCGCCGGCGCCACCATCGGCGGCATCGAGGCAGACTTCGTGCTTGCCCGGCATTTGCCGGATGCGAGCCTCGACCCGGATTTCGGCCAGGGCAAAGGCTGGGTACGCACGCGACTCGGCTACAGTTTGGACACCGCCACCGCCGTGGCGGTGCAGGCTGACGGCAAAATCCTGGTGGGCGGCTACTCACTCCAGGGTCATTATCGAGCGGTGGTTGCGCGTTATTGGGCCTGAGTCAGATTGTCGCGGGCGAACGGTATTCATCCTACGCTTGATATTCCTCATTTCTTACGGCAAGTTGCGCGCTTCTAATTAAAAGGAGCAGCCAATGTCCGGTCCAATGGCTAAGGCTTTCGCGCATAACTTTCTGGGGAATTCCCCGCGCTGGTACAAGGCGTGCATCATCACCTTCCTGGTCCTCAATGCCGTCGTGCTGTGGACCCTGGGCCCAGTCGTTGCCGGTTGGATGATTGTGCTGGAGTTCATCTTCACCCTGGCCATGGCCCTTAAATGCTACCCGCTGATGCCCGGCGGCCTGCTGATGGTCGAGGCCCTGGCGTTGGGCATGACCACCCCCAAGGCACTTTACGACGAATTGCTGCATAACTTCCCGGTCATCCTGCTGCTGATGTTCATGGTGGCGGGGATCTATTTCATGAAGGACTTGCTGCTGTTCCTGTTCTCGCGCTTGCTCCTGGGTGTGCGTTCCAAGGCCATCCTGGCCTTGATGTTCTGCTTTCTCTCGGCGTTCCTGTCGGCCTTCCTCGATGCCTTGACCGTCACGGCAGTGATCATCAGCGCCGCCGTGGGCTTCTATTCGGTGTACCACCGCGTGGCGTCGGGTAACGACCCGCGCCAGGACAGCAGCGTCGACGAAGACCACGATTTGCCTTCGCTGCACCAAGGCGACCTGGAGCAGTTCCGAGCCTTCCTGCGCAGTCTGCTGATGCATGGTGCCGTCGGCACCGCGCTGGGCGGCGTCTGCACGTTGGTGGGCGAACCGCAGAACCTGCTGATCGGCCATGAGATGGGCTGGCATTTCGCCGAGTTTTTCCTGCAAGTCGCGCCGGTGTCGCTGCCGGTACTCGCAGCCGGGCTGGCAACCTGCGTGGCGCTGGAAAAGCTGCGCTGGTTCGGTTATGGCACGCTGTTGCCGGACAATGTGCGCGCCGTGCTGGCCGATTATGCCGAGCAGGACAATCTGGAGCGCACGGCTCGTCAACGCGCGGCCCTGATCGTCCAAGGCCTTGCCGCACTGCTCTTGATCGTCTGCCTGGCCCTGCACATTGCCGAAGTCGGCCTGATCGGCCTGATGATCATCGTATTGATTACTGCCTTCACTGGCATCACTGACGAACACCGGCTGGGCAATGCGTTCAAGGACGCCATGCCGTTCACGTCGCTGCTGGTGGTGTTCTTTGCGGTGGTGGCGGTCATTCACGACCAGCAACTGTTCACGCCGCTGATCCAATGGGTCCTGGCCCTGCCCGCCGACCAGCAGCCTGGCATGTTGTTCATTGCCAACGGCCTGCTCTCGGCTATCAGCGACAACGTGTTCGTGGCGACCATCTACATCACCGAGGTCAAGCAGGCCTTCGTCTCCGGTCACATGAGCCGCGAACAGTTCGAGACCCTGGCGGTGGCTATCAACACCGGCACCAACCTGCCGAGCGTCGCCACACCCAACGGCCAGGCGGCTTTCCTGTTCCTGCTGACCTCGGCAATTGCGCCGCTGATTCGCCTGTCCTATGGCCGGATGGTCTGGATGGCATTGCCCTACACCGTGGTGATGGGTGGGTTGGGGTGGTATGGGGTGACGTACTGGTTGTAAACCACAGCCCCCCCCTTGTGGGAGCGAGCTTGCTCGCGATAGCGGTCCTTCATTCAACATCAATGCTGACTGAAAGGGCCTCATCGCGAGCAAGCTCGCTCCCACAGGAGGTTCTCGGGCATGGCCAGGCTTGTGTCCCACAGCCAAATGGGGGCAGGCTCCCCACGGCGGTCTATCGCGGCAGGATGTACCGCTCGATCGCCAAGGCCGCGCCGTCTTCGGTCACGGCGGCAGTCACGACATCGGCCTGGCGCCTGATCGCCTCTTCCGCCTGCCCCATGGCAATCGACAATCCCGCCCGGTGAAACATCGCCGGGTCATTGCCGCCGTCGCCCATCGCTGCGGTCTGCTCCAGCGGCACCCCCAGGAACTCGGCGAGCGTCGACAACGCCTCACCTTTGTTTGCCTTCATCGCCGTCACGTCGAGGTAGATCGGTTGCGAACGCGACACCTGGGCCTGGCCCTTGAGCAGCGGGTG
This sequence comes from Pseudomonas sp. Z1-12, assembly GCF_051132015.1. Lineage (NCBI taxonomy): Bacteria > Pseudomonadati > Pseudomonadota > Gammaproteobacteria > Pseudomonadales > Pseudomonadaceae > Pseudomonas > Pseudomonas sp. Z1-12. The sequence goes on along the minus strand of NZ_CP071647.1, from coordinate 3,017,847 downwards.
CAGCCGAGCCTCCAATTCCACCAGCAGGTCGGTGTTGGCGCTGGTGGCGACGATCTTGTCGATCCGCTCCAGATACGGCTCGAAACTCTCGACTTCTACTGGCGGGTAACCCAGGCCACGGGTCTCCACCGGCACCATCGGGCCGTTGGCGTCGCGCACCAGCCAATCGCCATCGGCGAAGACCCAGACCTCGATGCCGGGCTGATCGGCGTACAGCGCCAGCGTGGCCAGCGCGGCCTCGGGCGGCAGGTAATGGACCGCAAGGAAGCTGCCGTCGGGATGAACCAGCGTGCCACCGTTGAACGCCGCCGTAGGCAGGTCGACGCCCAGGGCCTCGATCTGCTGCAACATGGCCCGCGGCGGTCGCCCGGTGGCGAGGCTGAACAGCACGCCGGCCTCACGCAACGAGCGAACCGCTTCAACGGTGCGCTGGTTGAGACTGTGATCAGGTAGCAGCAGCGTGCCGTCCATGTCGCTGAGTAAGAATCGGATGGGATGCTTCACCAGATCACTCATCCGAGGCCATGCCAGACGCGACTGTCGCGGGTGAGCAAATCATCGGCGGCCGCCGGGCCATCTTCCCCGGCCTTGTAGGGCTGAACCGTTGCGTCCTGTTGCCAGGCATCAAGGAACGGCTGCACGGCGCGCCAGCCGTTTTCGATGTTGTCGGCGCGCTGGAACAGCGTCTGGTCGCCAGTCAGGCAATCGTAGATCAGGGTCTCGTAACCCGTGGATGGCTGCATTTCGAAGAAATCCTTGTAGGCAAAGCCCAATTCGATATTGGCCATGTCGAGGGCCGGCCCCGGCCGCTTGGCCAGCAGGTCGAACCACATGCCTTCATTGGGCTGAATCTGGATTCTCAAGTACGTCGGTTGCAGTTCGTCGACTTCGGTGTCGCGAAACTGCGCGTAAGGCGCCGGCTTGAAGCAGATGACGATCTCCGTGTCCCGCACGCTCATGCGCTTGCCGGTGCGCAGGTAAAACGGCACGCCCACCCAGCGCCAGTTATCGATCATGACCTTGAGGGCAACGTAGGTCTCGGTGTTGCTGTCGGCAGCGACGTTGGCTTCCTGGCGATAACCGGTCACGGCCTTGCCGCCGATTTCACCAGCGGTGTACTGGCCGCGGATCGAGTTGGCGCGGGCCTGTTCCACCGACCAGGGCCGGATCGCCCCGACGACCTTGGCCTTTTCCCCACGTACCGCGTCAGCACCAAACGCCGCTGGCGGCTCCATGGCCACCATCGCCAGCAATTGGAAAAGATGGTTCGGCACCATGTCCCGCAGGGCGCCGGTGTGTTCATAAAAACTGCCACGGGTTTCCACGCCGACGGTTTCGGCGGCGGTGATTTGCACGTGGTCGATATAGTGGTTGTTCCAGAACGCCTCGAACAGGCTGTTGGAGAAGCGACTGACCAGAATGTTCTGCACCGTCTCCTTGCCCAGGTAATGGTCGATGCGATAGATCTGTTTCTCGCTCATGACCTTGAGCAGGCAGGCGTTCAGCGCTTCGGCGGTTTGCAGGTCGGAACCGAAGGGTTTTTCGATCACCACCCGCCGGAAAGCCCCCTCCTGCTCCTGAAGCAGCCCGGCCGCACCGAGGCGGCTGACCACTTCACTGAAAAAGCGCGGCGCGGTCGCCAGGTAGAAGACCGCGTTGCCGGTGCCGCTGGCGGCGATTTTTGCCGCCAGCGCCTGGTAGGTACCGTCATCGAGGAAATCACCCTGGACGTAGCTGATGCCCTGGGCCAGCGTGGCCCACAGCACCGGGTCGAGCGCGCGGTCGGCATCACCGCCCTTGCTCGCCGCTTCGTTGCGGATGAAATCCTCGAGTTTCTTGGCAAAATCCACATCGCTGATGGCGTTGTGGTCAACCCCGATGATGCGCAGCCCATCGCCCAGCAGACCGTCGCGACTGAGGTGGTACAGCGCCGGCATCAGCAGGCGCTTGACCAGATCACCATGGGCACCGAACAAAAACAACGTGGTCGGCGGCGCGGGTTCTGCCTTGGATTTGCTGGCGATCGAGGTCATTTTTTCGGCGTCTCCACGTGGCCGCCAAAGCCGAAGCGCATGGCCGAGAGCATTTTGTCGCCGTAGGTGCTTTGCTGGCGCGAGCGGAAACGGGCGAACAGCGAACTGGACAGGACCGGCACCGGCACCGCTTGCTCGATGGCCGCCTCGATGGTCCAGCGCCCTTCACCGCTGTCGGCGACTTCGCCGGAAAAACCATCCAGTTTCGGATCGCTGGCCAAGGCGTCGGCGGTCAAATCCAGCAGCCAGGACGAGACCACGCTGCCACGGCGCCAGACTTCGGCGATATCGGCCACGTTCAGGTCAAAACGCTGCTCTGGTGGCAGGCTTTCGCTGGATTTGGTCTTGAGGATGTCGAAGCCTTCGGCGAAGGCCTGCATCATGCCGTACTCGATGCCATTGTGGATCATCTTCACGAAATGCCCGGCACCGGCCGGGCCTGCGTGGATGTAGCCGCGTTCGGCGCGGTCATCGTCGGATGTGCGGTCACGGGTGCGCGGAATGTCGCCCATGCCCGGTGCCAGGCTGTCGAACAGCGGGTCCAGGCGCTTCACCACCTCGGCCTCACCGCCAATCATCATGCAGTAGCCGCGCTCCAGGCCCCAGACACCGCCGGAAGTACCGACATCGATGTAGCTCAGGCCTTTTTCCGACAGGGCCTGGGCGCGACGAATGTCGTCCTTGTAGTACGTGTTGCCACCATCAATGATCACGTCGCCCGGCTCGAGCAGCTCGCTGAGGACGTTGATGGTGTCTTCGGTGGGTGCGCCGGCCGGCAGCATGACCCAGACCGCTCGTGGCTTGTCCAGGCCGGCGACCAGTGCCGGCAGGTCCACGACGCCCGTGGCGCCCTCCTGGCTCAGGTTTTCGACAAAAGCGGTATTGCGGTCATAGACGACGGTGGTGTGCCCATTGAGCATCAGGCGCCGCGCAATATTGCCGCCCATGCGGCCCAGTCCAATGATCCCGAGTTGCATGTGCTGATGCTCCCTACTACAAATAAAGGTGTGTCAAAGGTTTAGCTCAAGGTGACTTGTGGAGGTTAGTCCAGAGCATTGCTGCATAGTTTCCGGGTAAATCGCCCGATCACAAAGGATAACGTTCAAAAACCGGCCGAAGACACGGCGACCATGAAAAATAAAAAAGTTCCATTCACGAGCAAAAGTATTCAGAATCGGCGCCGATAAAGAGGTGTCGACCAAAAAAACTGGCGACATCTCTCTAGTTGATGTACGCCATTTGCGAGGTGAGCAATGGGCCCAGTCGTTACCGCACGTCCCCCCCAAACCCTTTATGTGACCATTCGTCGCGATGAATTGCGCCTACTCAAGGAAGAACGCGATCTACTGCTTGATGAAGTGACGCAACTGCGCATGCAGCTGCAATACGCACAGCTGTCCCACCAGAGCCAGTCCCTGGCTCGGTAACCGCCCAAGAGGCATACCGTCGGGAAGTGGCACCAGCCCCAAGCCGGTGTCACTCATACGCCCTCTATATAACTGCATAACTGCCCAGCTGTGGCGAGGGAGCATGTTCCCGCTCGGTTGTGCAGCAACCGCCGAACCTTTGGGGCCGCTACGCGACCCAGCGGGAGCAAGCTCCCTCGCCACAGGATGGGGCGCCTCTCGCCTGTCTTGATTGCCTGATTCACCCCCGCCTGCGTTTTGTAACCGAAAAACTAACAAAGTTTTCACAACCGGCTCGTAATACTCCCCGCCTTTAAGATTGCTCGGCGTATGCCTGCGGTCACCAGTCCGGTGCCAGCAGCTTCGTCGACAGAGGCTGGAGCGCTTGATGAGCTTGTTCAAACGCAGCAAAACGACTGCGAAAGGTTTCGACTGGGCCGGATTCGGCTGGCTGTTTCTGTTCTTCTGGTACTTCTCGGGTATCACCCAACTACTCATTCTGCTCAGCGACACCTCGGGTTTCGCCGGCTTTCGCCAAGCGTTCGTGATGAGTGCGGTGTGGCTGGCGCCCCTGCTGCTCTTCCCTGCCCGTACGCGCTTGCTGGCGGCATTGATCGGCGTGGTGTTGTGGGCTTGCTCCATGGCCAGCCTGGGCTACTTCTTCATTTACCAGCAAGAATTTTCCCAAAGCGTCATCTTCATCATGTTCGAATCGAACGTGTCTGAAGCCGGCGAGTACCTGACCCAGTATTTTGCCTGGTGGATGGTGGCGGCGTTCCTGGCCCATACCGCCGTGGGTTATTGGCTCTGGACCCGCCTGCGCCCGGTGTACCTGCCCCGGCGCCAGGCCGTGGTTGTCGCAACCGTCATCGTGCTCGCCGTGGTCGGTTATCCGCTGGTCAAGCAGACCCTGCGCACCGGCAGCTTCGCTCGTGGCCTGGAGAAGTTCGAAAACCGGATCGAGCCGGCGGTGCCCTGGCAGATGCTGGTGGCCTACCGTCGCTATGGTGAGCAGTTGGAGAACATGCGAGGCATGCTCCACAGTGCCAGCAAGATCCCTCCCCTGAGCAACCTCAAGGACGGCATGGCAGAACAGCCGGCCACCCTGGTGCTGGTGATCGGTGAGTCCACCAACCGCCAGCGCATGAGCCTCTACGGTTACCCGCGGGAAACCACACCGGAGCTGGATAAGCTCAAGGACCAGCTGTCGGTGTTCGACAATGTCATCACCCCGCGCCCCTATACCATCGAAGCGCTGCAACAGGTGCTGACCTTCGCCGACGAACAGAACCCGGACCTGTACCTCAGCACGCCTTCGCTGGTGAGCATGATGAAGCAGGCCGGCTACAAGACTTTCTGGATCACCAACCAGCAGACAATGACCAAGCGCAACACCATGCTCACGACCTTTTCCCAACAGGCCGATGAACAGGTGTACCTGAACAACAACCGCAACCAGAACTCCGCGCAGTACGATGGCGACGTGATCGAGCCGTTCAACAAGGCCTTGGCCGACAGCGCCCCGCGCAAGCTGATCGTGGTGCACCTGCTCGGCACCCACATGAGTTATCAATACCGGTACCCGCCGACGTTCAACAAGTTCACTGATCGCCAGGGCGTACCGGCGGGCCTGCGTGATGATCAGGTCCCGACCTACAACAGCTACGATAACGCGGTGTTGTACAACGACTTCGTCGTCTCCAGCCTGATCAAGGATTACGCCAGGACCGACCCCAACGGTTTCCTGCTGTACCTCTCGGACCATGGTGAAGACGTGTTCGATTCGCAGGGTCACGGCACGCTGGGTCGTAACGAAGCCAAGCCGACAGCGCCGATGTATACCATTCCCTTCATGGCCTGGGCTTCGCCCAAGTGGCGCGAAAACCATGACTGGAACTTTGCCGGCGATCTGTCACGGCCCTACAGCAGCTCGCACCTGATTCACACCTGGGCAGACCTGGCCGGCCTGAGCTTCGATGAACTGGACCGCAGCAAGAGCCTGGTCAGCGATGACTTCAAGGCCCGTCCGCTGCTGATCGGCAATCCATATGAAGCCCCGCGCAGGGCCCTGATCGACTTCAGCCTGATGCAGCCCAAGGCGCCCTTGGCTGAAGTGGTGCAAAAATAACCGCACCCCACCACAAGCCCGCTTTTACAGGGGCTTGATCCAGAACTGCATAATGCCGTGGGCCGGGTCGAACATGCCGGCGGCAAAGCCGAACTTGGCGTAGCTGCCCTGGGCGACGGCGTTGCCTTCAAGCACTTCCAGGGTGATCTTGCAGCAACCGCGCTGACGGGCAATGTCCTCGACCTTCTGCAGCATCTTCTGGCTCAACCCGAGGCCGCGAAATTCCGGCATGACCGCCACGTCGTGGATATTCACCAGGGGCCGGCAGGCAAAGGTTGAAAAACCTTCGAAGCAATTGACCAGCCCGGCCGGTTCGCCATTGACGAACGCCAGCACGCTGAAGGCATGGGGCCGCTTGGCCAGTTCCTCCGGCAAGTGCAGCAGCACCTCGGCCGGCAACGAATGCCCCCCACCCATCGGATCCTGCGCATAACCGTTGAGCACATGACAGATCGCTTCGGCGTGGACCGGGTTGGTGTAGCTGGCTTGCAGAACAAGGATGTCCTTGGCTTCTTCCATGACCTTCCATCTCACTTCAGTAGGACCGCGGCACAATGCCGTCGGCGGGATACAGGTCAGGCGTACTGACCAAAACGTTGCATTTGCATTTCCTGGAGGCGACTGAGCGTACGGCGAAACGGGAATTGCAGATAGCCCTCGGTGTACAACTCATCCATCGGCACCGCGGCCGAAAGACACAGCGGCACCTTGCGGTCATAACATTCATCGACCAGGGCGATGAATCGCCGCACGCCGTCGTCGTGGACCGACAACTGCGGCAACTCACGATCACCGGCCACGACCCGTTCGACGCCGTCCTCGGTGCCACGAGCAATGCGCCCTTCGCGCTGTTCAGCGCTCAGACAGGGCACGTCACTGAGCAGGATGACATTGAAGCGGTCGCACAGCGCCATGAAATCCAACGCTGAAAACGGTTGCTCGCATAAGTCGGCGTAACGGCTCCACAGCACGGCATCGCTGGCCTGGACCGGTTCCAGCAGACGATGGCCCACTTCAATCGGCGCTCGGCTCGACACCTGCCCGGCGGTCAACAGCTCGAAGACATCGCCCAGCGGGTCGGGTTGCCCTGGATCGCGCAACCAGTAACGCTGCTGCAATTGGCCTGGGTGTTGGCGATGGTCTTGCCAGCCGTTCACCGGCACGATCTGCATGTGCTGCTTGATCGCGGTGATGGTCGGCAGGAAGCGCTCGCGGTTATGGCCGTTGGCATAAAGCTCTTCCGGGGGCAGGTTGGAGGTACTCACCATCACCATGCCCAGCTCGAACATCACCTGGAACAAACGCCCGAGGATGATCGCGTCGCCAATGTCGTTGACGAACAGCTCGTCAAAACACAGCACCCGTACCTCCGCGCTCAACTCCCTGGCCAGGGCCTGCAAAGGGTCCGGCGTGCCGGTGAGCTGGAACGAACGCTGGTGCACCCACGCCATGAAATGATGGAAGTGCTGACGGCGCGCCGGCACCTTGAGGCTTTCATAAAAGCGGTCCATCAGCCAGGTCTTGCCACGCCCCACCGGCCCCCAGAGATAAACGCCCTTGATCGACCTGCGTCCTTCGTGCAACGCCTGGTGGCATTGCTCCAGGGCCATGATGGCCAACTCCTGGGCCTCATCCTGGACGAAACCGCGGTGTTCGATGGCGTGCTGCCAAGCACTCAGGGGGGAGTCGAAAGTCATACAGCCCGGGTCCGGAAAACGAAGGTGGGGAGTATGCCATGGCAGCATGGGGTGATGAGTCATTCATCTGCTTGTGGACTCAACGCCGAGCCCTGTGGCGAGGGAGCTTGCTCCCGCTCGGTTGCGCAGCAACCGCAAAAACTTGGGGCCGCTGCGCAGCCCAGCGGGAGCAAGCTCCCTCGCCACAAAGGCGTTCAACTCCTGGCACAACAGCGTTCAACTGCTGGTGTAACAGCGTTGGGGCAGGATGCTAAATCGAAATATCCAACCGACTGATCTTGCCCTGCTCATCGAGCCGGAAGGTATAGCGCAGCTCCAACGGGCTGCCGGGGAATGTGCCGGAGATCAGGTTGTGCACCAGCACCTTGCCTGTGCGTTGCTGCACATTGAGAACCTCGACTCGCGGCTGGAAGCGCTGGGCGGTGTCTTCCATCCATTGGGCGATGGCCTGGGTGCCGACACGGTGTTGGCCTTCATCGAACACATTGGCGTCCTCGGCGAAGAAACGCGTCACCGCCGAACTGTCACGGGCATTGGCAGCCGCGATGTAGCCGGCGATGGCCGGGGCCAGGGAAGAGACGGGGTTGGACATGGCATGGCTCCTTGTTTTATCGATCTGGCACCATGCTAGAACAGCGCTGTGTCAGTTTTTGTCAGGAGTGAAACGCCCGATTTCGTCCAGCTTCATCAGCGCAAACCAGTCCCGCAGCAAATCGCTGCGCCGGCCTGGATAGCGCTCGCCCTGCTCGGAGGCCGAGGCAATCCGGTCGGTGCGAAAGGTCCGATAGGCGCCGCGCAGTTCGCACCAGGCCACCACCACCCGCGCCTCATTGAAAAAGCCCAGGGCCAGCGGCCAGATCAGCCGTTGGCTCGGGGTCTTGTTCACGTCGGCGTAGTCGATGTGCAGCTTGGCCTGGGCGCGAATGGCCTGGCGGTAGACATTCAGTTCCACGGTGTTCTGCGGATAGCCATAACCCGGCGGGCCAGGCAGCACTGTGGGGTTGCGCAACGCGTCCCGCACATCCGGGGCCAGCACCGCGGCGACCTTCGCCAACGCGTCGGCGGCCGCCTTGCCCAGCACCTCGTCTGCGCGCTGATCCACGTAGCGCAAGCCCAGCACAATGGCCTCGATTTCATCGGCGGTGAACATCAGTGGCGGCAGGAACAGGCCGCTGCGCAATACATAACCGATGCCCGCCTCGCCCTGGATCGGCGCGCCAAGGGCCGTGAGTTCGGCAATGTCGCGGTACAAGGTGCGCTCGGAGACGTTCAGTTCACCCGCCAATGTCGCGGCGGTGACTGGGCAACGCTTGCCTCGCAGGACTTGCAACAAAGTGAGCAGCCGAGTGGTACGCGACACGATGGACTGTCCGCAAAGAAAAGATGACGCAGATTAGCAGAGGCTGGTGTCAGAAACTGTCAGGAGCCCTTTGACTATGTCGATGAGCCTTTGTGGTATGAACCCTGTGGTATGAGCTTTTGTGGCGAGGGAGCTTGCTCCCGCTCGGTTGCGCAGCAACCGCAAATGCTTGGGGCCGCTGCGCCCGAAGCGTCGGACCGGCCCAGCGGGAGCAAGCTCCCTCGCCACAAAAGCGCTCTCGCCAAGGGTTCGTTGGTTGCCGCGTGGTCCCTGTGGGGTATCGTGCTCAATGACCGCCTTTTTTTGAGAATTTATCCAATGCGCAGAATCCTCGGCCTTTCCGTTTTCCTGATCATGCTCAGCCTGAGCGCCTGCGCCCTCTTTCCGCACCGTGACCCGCTGAACATCAACGTGGTGGGCATCGAGCCATTGCCCAACCAGGGCCTGGAAGTGCGTTTCGCCGTGAAACTGCGTGTGCAGAACCCCAACGAAACCGCCATCGACTACAACGGCATGGCCTTGGACCTGGAGGTCAATGGTCGTACGCTGGCGACCGGGGTCAGTGACCAGGCCGGTTCGATCCCGCGCTTTTCCGAAGCGATCCTGAGTGTGCCGGTGAGTATTTCGGCGTTTTCCGTGCTGCGCCAGACCCTGGGCCTGAGCCAGACCCAAAGCCTGGACAACCTGCCCTATGTACTCAAGGGCAAGCTCGCCGGCGGCGTGTTCGGCACGATGCGCTTCGTCGACCGCGGGACCCTCGAGCTGCCGGGTTCCGCGGCGACGTGGTGAATCACGCCGTGAAGCGCACGCCGGGCTTGGCGCGTTCGTCCACCACCAGTTCGAACACGTCCGGCCTGGCGTAATGCCCGACCACATCGTAGTCATAGCGCGCCCGCACCAGATCATCGGTGTCGATTTCGGCGGTCAATAACCCTGCGGTGTCTTTCAGCGGTCCGGCGAGTACATCACCCATGGGCCCGACAATCACACTGCCACCGGCGATCAGCGGCCGTTCGGCCGGCCAGTGCGCGACGTCAATGCCCAGGGACTGCGGCGACGCCTGGACCTGACAGGCACTGACCACAAAACAGCGCCCTTCGTGGGCGATATGGCGCATGGTCACCTGCCACATCTCCCGCTCATCAACTGTCGGTGCGCACCAGACTTCCACGCCCTTGGCGTACATCGCGGTGCGCAGCAGCGGCATCATGTTCTCCCAGCACACCGCCGCACCAACCCGGCCGACCTGGCTGTCGATTACCGGCAAGGTCGAACCATCGCCCTTGCCCCAGATCAGTCGCTCGGTGCCGGTGGGCATCAACTTGCGGTGCCGGGCCACGAGGCCTGCATCGGGTTCGAAATACAGTGCGGTGCAGTACAGGGTACTACCGACGCGCTCGATGACGCCCAGCACCAGGCTCGCCCCGGTGCGCGCCGACAGCCCGGCCAACGCTTCGGTTTCCACGCCGGGCACGTCAATGGCGTTGGCAAAGTAGCGGGCAAACGCCTCGCGCCCCTCCGGCAATCGGTAACCCAGTTGCGTCCCGAACCCCTCGCCCTTGGGATAGCCACCCAACAGCGCTTCAGGCATGACCACCAGGCGCGCACCGGCTTGGCGAATGGCGTCTTCATAGGAAAGGATCTGCGCCAGGGTCTCGCCCTTGCCACCCGGCAACGAACCGATCTGCAGGGCAGCCACAATGGATTTGGGCATGGTTTTTCAACTCCTTGATCATCAGGTGTTGCTGATTCTCAAGCAGCGGCCGATCATGAATAAAGCCCCGAATGCTGCTAAATGATATGAGCCTCATGAATATCGCCGACATCGACCTCAACCTGCTCAAGACCTTCGAAGCCCTGCATGACGAGTCCAGCGCCAGCCGCGCCGCCGTGCGCCTGGGCGTGACGCAATCGGCCATCAGCGCTGCATTGCGCAGGCTTCGCGATGTGTATGGCGATCAATTGTTCGTGCGTACGGGACGGGGGTTGGCGCCGACGTTGCGGGCCAATCAACTGAAACCGGTGATCAGCGAAGCCCTGGACAAATGTCGCCAGAGCCTGGCGATGATCGACCCGGACGCCAGTCATTATGACGGTCGTTCGGTCATCGTCGGCCTGTCGGACGATTTCGAGATTGCCCATGGACGCCGCCTGATCGAGGAAGTGGCCCGCCGCGCGCCGGGCCTGCGCTTGATTTTCCGCCAGACCCACAGCCAGATCGTCGGCAGCGCCTTGATGGAGCGCGACGTTGACCTGGCGATCACGGCGGGCGGTTTCGCCCAACGGTTGCTCAGCCGCCAGGTGTTGGGCGAAGGCGACTACGCCTGTCTCCTGGACGCGGCGAGCCTGGCCCAAGGCCAACAAACCCTCAGCCTGGAGGCGTTCGTGGCCCGTGAGCATCTGCTGGTGTCTTCGGGGGGCTTCATCGGCATCACCGACGAAGGGCTGGCCGGGCTTGGCCTGAGTCGGCGCGTCTGTGCCTCGACCACGCATTTTGCCGGGTTGCCGTTCCTGCTCAAGGGCAGCCAGGCCGTGGCGACGATTCCGACCCACGCCGCCCGGGCCATCGCCAACCTCAGCGGCCTGGCCTTGCTGCCCTGCCCCCTGGCCTTGCCCCGCTACCCCATCGAACTGGGCTGGCGAACCCACACGCAAATGGACCCAGCGGTGGTCAAGGTGCGCGAGGCCATTACCGCGACGTTCGCCTGAGGCTTACTTGTTGGCGGCCATCAGGCGATTGACTTCACTGCGCACCATGTTGGCGTATTCCGGCGGCGACATGCCGTCCAGCTCGGCACGCACCCACTCGGCCCACTTGCCCTTGCGCTTGGAGCGCTCGCCGAACAGCCGGGCGGCATCGCCCTTGGCCTTGCCCAAATTGTTTTGCCACAGTTCAAAGAGTCGGGATTTTTCGTCTTCCAGCGCAGCGCGCTCGGCCAAGGGCTTGTCAGCCAGATTGAAGCTCATGGGAATTACCTGTTGCGTAAATAGGCGCCATCTTACACCTTGCAGGGAAACGTCTTAACCACGATTTGCGATGGAATGCCTTGCCAGGGCCGCGCGCTGCAACTTTTGTACAAGCGCGACACTCCATTGTTCAATGCCATCATCCACAAGGAGCATTTCCATGGCCCGTAAAGGCACCGTGCAAACGAACGGAGAGCAAATCAAGGATCAGGCTTTCAGCGAACTGAAGGCATTGATTGAAGAATCGGAGAAGCTGCTCAAAAGCAGTGCCTCGCTGGTGGGCGAAGAAGCCGAAAACCTGCGGGGCCAGGTCTCCCAGAAACTGCAACAGGCCCTCGATTCGGTCGCCAGCGCCCGGGAGCGCACCCGTCCGATGGTCGATGCCACCGAGGTCTATATCGGCGGCCACCCCTGGCAGACCGTGGCGATTTCCGCTGGGTTCGGGCTGGTGGTGGGCTTGCTGTTGGGGCGGCGTTAAACCACATCCTCAGCAGGAGTTGTGCGTGGTTAACAACTGTGGGAGCGAGCTTGCTCGCGATGGCGGTGTGCCAGGCAACATCAATGCTGCTGGGCCGCCGCTATCGCGAGCAAGCTCGCTCCCACAGGGGGTATGCAGTTCTTGCGTTAAGCCACAGGCCCCGCCCGCAGGATCGACGCATCCTCCCCGCGATACAACGCCTCGACCTTCCCTGCCCGCCACTGCAATACCGCCCGCTGGTTGATCGAGCCCTTGTCGGTGATTTCACCGCGGTCGATGGAGGCCGGCTCATCGAGCAAGGCAATCCATTCCACGCGACTGGCGTTGCCACTGGCTTCGCGGTTCAGGCGTTGCAGCCAGTCGGCGAACCATCGGCGTACCGGCGGGCTGCCAAGGACCTGGGCATCGCTAGCCGCCGCACCCAGGCCTGACAGGCGTCGGCATTCCGCAAGGCGTGGAAACACCAGTGCGCCCAGGCACTCGCGATCCGGTGCGGTGATCACCAGGTCCTGGACATAGGGCGTGCCTTCCAGCACCGCTCGGTTGCGCAACGGGCCGACGCTGACGAATACCCCGGAGGACAATTTGAAATCCTCGGCGATCCGTCCATCGAACATCAGCCCCAGTTGCGGATTGCTGGCATCGGCCAGCTTGATCGCATCCCCGGAACAATAAAAACCGTCTTCGTCGAACACGTCAGCGGTCTGCTGCGGCGAGCGCCAGTAGCCAGGCATGATATGCGGCCCGCGAAAGCGCCCTTCGAACTTGCCGTCCACTGGCACCAGCCGGACTTCGCAACCAGGCGCCGGTAGACCAATGTAGCCGGCCATGGACAAGGGCCCGGTGGTGAAGGTGCAGGACGGCGACGCCTCGGTCATGCCCAGGCCGGCCATCATGCGGATACGTTCGCCGCAATGCTGCTCGGCGACCTTGTCGAGCCGGTCCCAGGTCGTTTGCGACAGGCCCGCCGCGGCAAAGAAGAACAGGCTGATGCGCTTGAAGAAACGCTCGCGCAATTCACCGTCCTGCTCCAGGGCGCTGACCAATTCCTCCCAGCCCTTGGGCACGGTCAGGTAGGCCGTCGGCGAAATTTCCTTGAGGTTGCGCAGGGTCTCGGCAAAGCCTTGGGCGGTGGGTTTACCGTCGTCCAGGTAGAACGTCCCGCCGTTGTACAGCACGATGCCGAGGTTGTGGCTGCCACCAAATGTGTGGTTCCACGGCAGCCAGTCCACCAGCACCGGCGGCGTTTCGCCGAACACTGGAAAGGTCTGAAGCAGCATCTGCTGATTGGCGCACAGCATGCGTTGGGTGGTGATCACCGCCTTGGGCAGCTTGGTGGAGCCCGAGGTAAACAGGAACTTGGCAATGCTGTCCGGCCCGGTGGCGGCGAACGCCTGCTCGGCTTCAATGCCGCCGGGTTGGGCCAGCAGGCTGGCAAAACGGGTCCCAGGCCGGCCCGCCATCTCGCCACGCACGGTGATCAAGGGGACGTCCGCCGGCAATACGGCATTGATCGCCCGCTCGAACGGTGCGGCTTCGCTGACAAACACCAGACCCGGCTGCAACAGATCGCAGACGTGGCGCAGCTTGGCGAAATCCTGGGACAGCAATGAATAGGCCGGTGAAACCGGGCAATAGGGAATGCCGGCGTACATTGCGCCGAGGGCCATTTGCAGGTGCTCGATGTCGTTGCCGGAGAGCAACGCCAGGGGTTTTTCCGCCGACAATCCGTAACTCAGCAGGCCTTGGGCGATGGCCCGGACGCTGTCGAGCATCTGCGCATAGCTGACTCGACGCCAGTCGCCACCCGCTTCACGGGCCGCGATAAACGTCTGCTGTGGGCGCACCTCGGCCCAGTGCACCAGGCGCTCGAGCAAACGCGCCGGCAAGGGGGCCAGGGGCTCCAGGGAACGCATGTGCAAGATGCCACGCTCTTCCCGGACTTCGACGGCAGGGTGACCAATCGACACCTGGCGATAACGCCCGGCCTCGGGTCGGGAGGACGATCTGGACTCGGAACTCACGTACATTTCCTCCACCAAGGCACACTCGGGTCGCAATGCGAGCGGAGCGTGGCAACACAGGGCTGCAGCCTTGTCATTATTATTCTGGCCTGCATCCGGGCGGCGGCCTTCATGGCCGGGCCGCCCGCGATGCGACGGGTTTCAGATCGGGTAATGCCGCGAACCGTTCTGCAAGGTCACCCAACGCAACTGAGTGAAATGCTCGATGGACGCCTTGCCACCAAAGCTGCCGTAACCGCTGGACTTGACCCCACCAAAAGGCATCTGCGCCTCGTCGTGCACGGTCGGGCCGTTGATGTGGCAAATGCCCGACTCGACCCGCTGGGCCAAGGCCAGCGCACGGCTGGTGTCGCGACTGAAGATGGCGGCCGACAGGCCAAACTCGGAATCGTTGGCCAGGCGCAGCAGTTCTTCATCGCCGTCACCGCGCAACAGCACCGCCACCGGCCCGAAGGACTCTTCACGGTACAGGCGCATGTGTGCGGTGACGCCGTCGAGCAAGGTCGGCTGCAGGATGCTGCCTTGCAACTGCCCACCGCTGACCAGCGTCGCGCCTTTGGCCAAGGCATCGTCGATCAGCCCCTTGATGCGCTGGCCGGCACTGGCATCGACCAACGAGCCCAACACCGAATCGCCAGCCGCCGGATCGCCGGCACGCAAGGTGGCGATCTTGGCGGTCAACTTGGCGACGAACGCATCCGCCACGCGGGCATCGACGATCAATCGCTCGGTGGACATGCAGATCTGGCCCTGGTTGAAGTAAGCCCCGAAGGCGGCCGCTTGCACCGCTGCATCCAGGTCAGCGTCGTCCAGCACCAGCAGCGGCGCCTTGCCGCCGAGCTCCAGCAACGCCGGCTTGAGATGGCGCGCCGACAGTTCGCCGACGATGCGCCCGACGTGGGTCGAGCCGGTGAAGTTCACTCGACGCACCGCAGGGTTGGCGATCAACCGTTCGACAATGGCTGGCGCATCCGCCGGGGCATTGCAGATCACGTTGACCACGCCGTCGCCCAGCCCGGCGTCTTGGAGCACCTGGCCAATCAAGCGGTGCACCGCCGGGCTGATCTCGGAAGCCTTGAGTACCACGGTATTACCGCAGGCCAGGGGCATGGCGATGGCGCGGGTCGCAAGAATCACCGGGGCGTTCCAGGGGGCGATGCCCAGCACCACGCCGCAAGGCTGACGCAGGGCCATGGCGAAACTGCCGGGCACGTCCGAAGGAATGATTTCGCCGTTGATCTGGGTGGTCATGGACGCGGCTTCGCGCAGCATGTTCGCCGCCAGGTGCACATTGAAGCCGTACCAGTTGGCCATGGCGCCGGTCTCGCCGGCAGCGGCGATAAACTCGCCACTGCGGGCCTGCAACTGCTCGGCCGCACGCAACAGACGCGTACGGCGCTCGTTGGGCGCCAGCGCGGCCCAGGCGGGAAACGCCGCTTGGGCGGCGGCCACGGCGGCATCGGCGTCTTCCAGGGTGGCGGCAGCCACGCGAGACACCACCTCACCCGTCACCGGGTTGCAGCGTTCGAAGGTCCGGCCATCGCGGGCCGGGCACGACTGGCCGCCAATCAACAGGGGCACGTCCAGCATGGTGATTCCTCTTTAATTGTCTTTATCGGGAACACATTGCAGCGATGTAACAGTAGCGTCAGGGCGACGCAGCGAACAGCGGGATGCGGCCCACCGTTCGCCGGTCGACTCAGCGCTTATAGGTTTGCAGGCCCGGCTTGATGCTCTTGTCGTCCAGGAACTGTTTCATGCCCTGCTCGCGGCCACCCTCGGTGTCGAGCAGGCGCGACTGGTCGAGCTTGGCGTACAGGTAATCCTCGTTCTGCTCCCAGGTCAGTTCGCGGCAGCGCTTGAAGCCATGTTTGGCGGCCCGCAGCACCACCGGGTTTTTCTCCAGCAGGTTGCGCGCCAGTTCCACGGTGACTTCGCGCAGCTGCGCCAGGGGCACGCTTTCATTGACCAAGCCCATCTCGGCGGCTTTCTGCCCGCCGAAGGTCTTGCCGGTCATGATGTAGTACAGCGATTGGCGATGGCCCACGGTATCGGCCATGGCCTTGCTGACCAGGTTGCCCGGCGGGATGCCCCAGTTGATTTCCGAGAGACCGAAAGTCGCTTCGTCGGCGCAGATCGCCAGGTCGCACGCCACCAGCGGGCTGAAACCGCCACCGAAGCACCAGCCATTGACCATGGCGATGGTCGGCTTGGCGTACATGCGCAACAGTTTCCACTGCCACTGCGACGCTTCGCGACGGATCTTTTCCTGGAGGATCTCCGGCCCGGCATCCACTTCGCGGAAGTATTCCTTGAGGTCCATGCCGGCAGTCCACGCATCACCGGCGCCGGTCAGCACCAGAACGCCGGCGGCGGGATCCTGCTCCAAGGTCTCGAGCACGTCGATCATCTCGCGATTGAGGGTCGGGCTCATGGCGTTGCGTTTTTCCGGGCGGTTGAGGGTGACCCAAGCGATGCCCTCTTCGATATCGACCTTGACCGTTTTCCAGCGACCTTCGTAATTGCTCATGATGCGTGCTCTCTTGTTCTTGGCTGAAGATGATCAAAAACTAAACCGGAAAAATAGTTATGTCAATTAACTATTAATCGATTTACCTGTATTTTTCAGAGGCTGGGTTGAAGATTTAAAAAACTGAATGTGCCCAAGCCCATAGCCAGCGCGCCGCAACCTCGGCAAACTGGATAGCCTTATTAATCACTTACCTTGAGGAAGCTCACTTCGATGGCCAAGTCTTCCAAGCTTGCCGAACCCGCCGAGCCCCTGGTCGCCGGTACCGACGCGCAGGCACCGCTGGACTCCGCGCTGGACGACCTGATCGGCTATGCCCTGCGTCGCGCCCAGTTGAAACTGTTCCAGAACCTGATCGGCCGGCTCGCCGTCCACGACCTGCGCCCCGCCCAGTTCTCGGCCCTGGCGATCATCGACCAGAATCCCGGCCTGATGCAGGCCGACCTGGCCAAGGCCCTGGCGATCGAACCGCCGCAGGTGGTGCCACTGCTGAACAAGCTGGAAAGCCGCGCCCTGGCCGTGCGTGTGCGCTGCAAACCGGACAAGCGCTCCTATGGCATTTTCCTGAGCAAGACCGGCGAAACCCTGCTCAAGGAACTCAAGCACATCGCCGTCCAGAGCGACCTTGATTCCACCACGGCCCTCTCAGCGGCTGAGCGTGAGGAGTTGCTGCGGTTGTTGAAGAAGGTTTACCAATAAGGCGCAGCGCTCCCCCTGTGGCGAGGGAGCTTGCTCCCGCTGGGTTGCGCAGCAGCCCCAACGCTAGCCAATGCGGTGCGTCAGACTGACCGAGTCGACGGTTTTAGGGTCGCTGCGCAACCCAGCGGGAGCAAGCTCCCTCGCCACGAAAGCACTGCGTCGCACCTCAATGCATCACCAGATCGGCACGCTGTACGTCACCAGGAACCGGGTCTGGTTTTCATCGCGAAACGCCGCCGTACCCGGGAAATCGTTGCGGTAGATCGATTTTCGCGCCAGCAGCCCGACGTTTTTCAGTGGGCCGCTCTGGACCACATACCCCAGCTCCATCTGGAACTCGCGCTCCTTGCGATCCTCGGCATTGAGGGCCGCCAGCTCGATGTGGTCACCACGCACATAACGCAATCGGCTCCTCAGGCACGGCACGCCCACGGCAGCGAAATCGTAGTCATGAATGGCCTGCCAGGTGCGTTCCTTGGCATTGAGGAAATCCGAACTCATGGTCATTTCACTCAAGCCCATCAGCTCGGTGCCGGACACATACGGCGTGGCCGTATCGCCACTGGCGTGCATGTAGCCCAGGCTGACGCGATGCCCGCCCAGGCGATAACCGACCAGCGCCGAAACGTTGCGGTTATCCACCTTGCCTGCCTTGGCCGCGCCGTCTTCATCACTGAAAAAGCTGCGCAGGTCGGTGGTTAGCACACCGTCGCCCAATGGCAGGTTGTGCAGCAATGCCAGGGTATTCTGTTGGTACAGATCCGCGACTTCGGCGTGGTAGGCCCGCAAGCTGAGGTCTTTGTTGACCTGGTAGTCGCCGCCCACATAGGCCATATGGGATGAAGTCGCCGCACCGTTGAAACGACGATTGGGCGAGGCGATGCTCATGGGCTGGTAATCGGTGGAATCGCGCCGGGCGATGCGGTCGATGTAACCCGTGTTCAACACCAAACCGTCGAAATCCTTGGAGCTGAGGGTCGTACCGCGAAAGGTCTGAGGCAACAGCCGCGACGGGCTGGCGAAGGCAAACGGCAGGAAAATCGACACGTCGCCGGTCTTCACTGTGGTTTGCGCGAAACGCAGCTTGCCGGTCACGCCCAGGCGCGAATACTCATCCGCCGCGCGCTTGTCGCTGCTCGACACAGGCAGCAGTTCAGTACCGCTTCGGTCCGGCGACGAGTCGAGCTTGATGCCCAGCAATCCCCTCACGTCGAGGCCGAACCCGACCGTGCCTGGGGTAAACCCCGACTCGACGTTCATGAACACGCCTTGGGCCCATTCCCTGGCCGCGGTCTTGGCGCCGTCGTCCTTGTAGTCGCGGTCCATGTAGTAGTTGCGCAAGGTCAGGGTGCCGTGGCTGTCGTCGACGAAGCCTTCCGCCCACGAAACCGGAGAACCCAGGCTCAATCCGAGACAGGCCAGCAGAGGGACAAGCGATGAAACAGGGCGCGCCTTCAGCGCATCCCGGGCAAGGTTTGGCATGTTTGGTGTCCATTTATTGTTGTTGTTTTGATCGGCCCAACCTTGGCGAGGGGGGCCGCGCGAACAAAGAATGGAAACGGTACGGGCGCTTCGTCAATCCAGAATGTCCGATAATCGAACATTAATGTAATTAACTAATTGACTAATTCGCTCGGAGTTTCTTGCCAACCCTCTGATTTTCATCATGAACTGGTCGATTGTTGACGTCCTGTCCGCACCCTTCATTTTTTAGTTAGCTTTGTTAATCTTAAATGCACCCACCGGTTTTCCTTCGAGCCGGTGTTCCCTCACAAAAACAATAAGAGGATTTGCCATGGACCGTCCGGCGCGTCGTGCGACGCTGACCATCGCCTTGTGTTTCATCGTTGCGTTGATCGAGGGTTTCGACCTGCAGTCAGCCGGCACCGCCGCCGCAGGGTTGCGACAGACGTTTGCCCTCGACCCGAAAATGATGGGCTGGGTGTTCAGCGCCGGCATCATCGGGTTGTTGCCGGGAGCCTTCTTCGGTGGCTGGATCGCTGATCGCATCGGTCGCAAGAAAATCCTCATCGCCGCAGTCTTGCTGTTCGGCGTGTTTTCCCTCAGCACCGCTTATGTCGAACATTTCTCCAGCCTGTTGCTGGTGCGCTTCATGACCGGCCTGGGTCTTGGGGCCGCCCTGCCCAACCTCATTGCCCTGTGTGCCGAAGCCGTGGGCGAGCAGCGCCGAGGCACGGCCATCAGCGTGATGTACGCGGGGGTGCCGTTGGGTGGTGCGTTGGCCGCCGTGGTCGCCATGCTGTTTGGCGAGCACTGGCAGATGACGTTTTTTATCGGTGGGTTGGCACCCTTGCTGGTGGTCCCGTTGATGCTCCTGTGGCTTCCCGAATCCAGCGCCTTTCGCCAGGCACAGGGTGACAGCGGCTCCTCGCGCGGCTCCACCGCCCAGGCGCTGTTCGGCGAAGGTCGCGGTCGTACTACCTTGGCGCTGTGGCTGAGCTACTTCTTCACCCTGACGGTGATGTACATGTTGCTCAACTGGCTGCCTTCGTTGTTGCTGGAACAGGGCTTCAGCAAACCCCAGGCCGGCCTGGTGCAGATGCTCTTCAACATTGGCGGAGCCCTTGGCTCGCTGCTGGGCGGCCTGTTGCTGGACCGTTGCAATGGGGTCAAGGTGGTGCTGTTTGTCTACGCTGGTCTGCTGAGCGCCCTGGCCGGGGTCGGGTTGTCCGTTGGTATCGTGCCGATGGCCATCGCCGGGTTTGCCGCCGGGTTGTTTGTCATGGCTGCGCAGTTGGTTCTTTATGCGTTGGCGCCGCCCTCCTATCCTACGGCGGTGCGTGCGACGGGGGTGGGTGCCGCGGTGGCCATCGGGCGCCTGGGATCGGTGGCCGGGCCTCTCGCCGCTGGGCAGATCCTGGCGGCCGGGGGCGGGACCACGGCTGTACTGCTGGCGACTTCGCCTGGGTTGGTGGTTGCGACGTTGGCTGTTCTTAGTGTGATTCGTTATTCGGCTGGGCCGGGGTTGAGGGCTAGGAATCCGATGCCGGAGAACTCCTGACTGGATGTGAGTATCCGTTATTTTGGCTGAATCACCGCTATCGCGAGCAAGCTTTGCTCCCACAGATCTGATGGGTGTACGAGCGGAAGAGCCAGGTCGGCTTTAAGGCCGCCTCGGCTTGGCTTTTGATCTTGAGGCCCCGTTAACCACGCTGGCCGAACGCAGGTATTGCGCAGTGGGCATCCCGGCATGGATGCCGGGATAGCCGCGCTGGGCCATGGATGGCCCTTCGCGGCGGGCCCACGGAGCAATGCCTGCGTTCGGGCATGCCGAGCCTAAGCGAGGCACCGAGTGGTGGGGCAAGCCTTTTTTGCTTACTTTTTTTGGCGTTTGAAAAAAAGTGAGCCGCCGTAAGGGCGGAACCCTAAGTAGCCGTTACCCAAATAACGGATATTCACCCTAAAGAAACATCACCCCCTAACCCACCGCTCCCGCCGACTAAGCACAGGCTTTTTTACAAACACCCTCTGCGGCAACAGCAACCAAGCCAAGGCCGGCAGCAGAATCAAGGCCCCAAGCATGTTCACCAGGAACATAAACGCCAGCAACACCCCCATGTCAGCCTGAAACTTGATCGGTGAAAACGCCCAGGTCGACACCGCCACCGCCAATGTCATGCCCGTCAGCAACACCACCTTGCCGGTAAACAGCAGCGCCTGGTAATACGCCTGGGCCAAGGTGTCGCCAGCACGCATCCGCGCCAGGATCACGCTCAACACATAGAGCGCATAATCGACGCCAATGCCAACGCCCAAGGCAATGACCGGCAATGTCGCGACTTTCACCCCCATGCCCAGCCCCACCATCAGCGCCTCGCACAGGATCGAGGTGAGCATCAGCGGCAGCATCGCGCACAGGGTCGCCCGCCAGCTGCGGAAGGTCAGCAAACACAGCAGGCTGACCGCACCGTAGACCCAGAACAGCATCTCGCGCATGGACTTCTTCACCACGATATTGGTCGCCGCTTCGATCCCCGCGCTGCCGGCCGCCAGCATGAACTTGACCTCCGGCATCTGATGCCCGGCAATGAACTGCTCACTGGCCTCCACCACCCGGTTCAAGGTGTCTGCCTTGTGGTCGGCCAGGTAGACGTACAACGACAGCATCGAACACCCCTGGTTGAACAACTCCCGCGGTGCACGGGTTTGCACGGCACCCAGCGCGCCGTCGTTGGGGATCAGTTCATACCATTTGAAGTTGCCTTCGTTATAACCGGCCGTGGCGATCTTGCTCAGTGCCGCCATCGAGGTGGTCGACTCCACGCCGGGCAACTGCTCCAGTTGCCAGGCCAGCGCGTCTACCGCGGACAGGCTGGCGTAACGGGTGCACTGATCCTCCGGGGTCTTGATCATGACCACGAAGATGTCCGAGCTGGCCGCATAGTTTTGCGTCATGAACAGCGCATCGCGGTTGTAGCGCGAGTCGGCCCGCAGCTCCGGAGCGCCGGGGTCCAGGTCGCCGATTTTCAGGTGCAGGCTCACGGCAAAACCAAACGCGGCCAACAGCAAGCCAACCAGCATGGCGCCAATGGCCCAGCGCCGTTGGGTGAACAGATCGAGCACGCGCCACAGCGGATGCTTGATCTGCGCCTGTTGCTCATGGGTTTCCGCACTCAGGCTGCGTTGCGCCGCTGCCGGGCTGACGCCGATGTAGCTGAGCAGGATCGGCAGCAGAATCAGGTTGGTGAAAATCAGCACCGCCACACCGAGGCTGGCGGTGATCGCCAGGTCCTGGATCACTCGGATGTTGATCAGCAGCAACACCGCAAAACCGACCGCATCACAGAGCAACGCGGTGATGCCGGCAGCGAACAACCGGCGGAAGGTATAACGCGCGGCGACCACCCGGTGAGTGCCACGGCCGATGTCCTGCATGATGCCGTTCATCTTCTGCGCGCCATGGCTCATGCCAATGGCGAAGACCAGGAATGGCACCAGTGCCGAGTACGGGTCCAGCTCATAACCGAGCAAGGCAAGCAGCCCCAGTTGCCAAAGCACCGCGGCCAGTGAACACGTCACCACCACCAGGGTGCTGCGCGCGCAACGGGTGTAGCCGAACAGCACCAGCACCGTCACCAGGACCGCCACCACGAAGAACAGCAGGACTTGGGTCATCCCTTCGATCAAGTCGCCGACGATTTTGGTAAAGCCGGTGATGTGAATCCTCAGATCGTCGGTCTGATACTTGTCCCGCAGCGCCTCCAGTTGCCGGGAGAATTCGCCGTAATCCAGCGCCTTGCCCGTCTGCGGATTGATTTCCAGCAACGGCACGAAGATCACGCTGGACTTGAAGTTGCCCGCGACCAATTGCCCGACCTCCCCGGAGCGGCCCACGTTGGTCCGCACCTGCTCGATGCTGACGGCCGACCCGTCGTAGTCGTCGGGGATCACCGTGCCGCCGTCCAGACCTTCTTCGGTCACGGCGGTCCAGCGCGTGGTCGGGGTCCATAGCGACTTCATGTAGGGACGGTCGACGCCCGGCAACAGATAAAGCTCGTCGTTGAGCTTGGCCAGGGTGTCGAGGTAATCCTTGGTGAAAATACTCCCCTGCTTGACCTCCACGGCAATGCGCAGCGAGTTGCCCAGGCCGCTCAACTCGCTGCGGTTCTCGAGGAAATTGGCGACATAGGGATGCCCGGTGGGAATGGTCTTCTCGTAGCTGGCATTGATGCCGATGCGGGTGGCTTGCCAACCAAGCACCAAGGTCACCAGCAGGCACAGCAGGATCACCAGCGGACGATGGTTGAAGATCGCCCGCTCGGCGAAGTTGCCCGACGCCCGGTCGAAGTCTTCCTGGCGGCCGATCACGGTTTGGGTTCTGTCGTCTTTCAAGTTTGACTCCTGTTGCACGAGCCGTGGCCCGATAGCGCTACACCGTGAAGTTTCAAGGTTTACCCGAGGCGCGCGGATCCTGGTCAGCGGCCACGCCGCTCAAGCCGACGCTGGCCAGGCTGCCATCGACCGCCTGTTGCACGGCAGCGACGGTCCCGCCACTGCGACTCTGACGTTTGTCGAAGCTGCGTCCCTGGTCATGACTGAAGAGAAGCTCGCCACTCTGGCTGGCCAACAGCAGGCCGCCGTCGCGCAGTTCGAGGGCGCTTGCCAAGGTTGACTCGATGCCGGTTTCCAGACGTCGCCAACTGCCGCCACGGTCATCGGACCACCAGGCGTTGCCGCGCAAGCCATAGACAATCAGGGCCCCATCGCGGGTGCCGAGCAGGCCGAAAAAGCTGCCTTCATAAGGCGACTTCAAGGCCTGGAATGACTGCCCTGCATCGGTCGAACGCAACAAAAGGCCGCGCTCCCCCACCAGCAGCAAATCCTTGCCCAAGGCACGGATGCCATACAGGTTCAAGCCCTGAGGATTGTCCACATGCTGCATCCACGGTTGCCAACTTCGGCCGCCATCGTCGGTGCGGTAGATCTGGTTGTAGGCGCCCACGACGTAGCCGTGCAGACGGTCGCTGAAGTACAGGTCAAGAAACGGCTTGTCCGGCCCGTCATCGAGCATGTGCCGTGCCTGCGCCAAGTGGCTGGCACCACCAGGTTGGTTGGCATCGCGCTCAGCGACTTGCACCGCCAGGGCGATGGCACGCTCGCCGTCGAGTTGCTTTTGCCAGGTTTCGCCGCCGTCCTGGGTGTGCAGCACCACGCCCAGATGACCGACCGCCCAGCCCTGCTCGGCATCGACGAACTGCACTGCCGTCAGGCTGACGCTGACCGGCACCTTGGCCTGGCGCCAACTCACGCCAGCGTCATCGGAGAGCAGCACGATCCCGCGCTCGCCCACTGCCACCAGGCGTTCGCCGGCCCGGCCCAGCCCGAGCAAGACCGCGCGCGGGGCCTTGGCCGTCGACAGTGCCGGTTGCTGCAGCACCGCCAGGGTCGTGGCCTGTACGACCCAGGGCACGCTCGCCAACAGGCATCCGAGCAAGGCGCAAGCTCCCCATAACGGACCGCGGCGCGCAAAGATTTTTTCAACGTTCATATCGTCATTCCGCCTGGAAAATCGTAAGCGACCGCGACGAACCCCCTCCTCGCCACGACCGCCACCGGTTCAACGCATGTTTTCGTTGGCCATGGCATCCGGGGTGAAATAGGACGCCGAAGGCTTCGGGACTTTCTGGTACTGAACCGTCAGGTCGTTGCTTGATGAGTTGAGGAAGTAGGCCCCCGTGTCGAGGTTGTAGCTGCCCCACATGACCTGTGCGGTCAGGGCCGGCAGGTCCGGTGCCAGCAGCGTCAGCGAATACATCTGCCGGCCGAGCTTGCCCTGGGCGTCATATCCGTCGGCCATCAGGATCTGCCAGGAGTCCTCATCGACGTAGTAAGTGCGACGTGGCACGACATGGCGCTTGCCGGATTTGAGCGTGGCCTCGACCACCCAGACCCGATGCTTCTCCCAACGCACCAGATCGGGGTTGAGGAAGTTCGCCTTGACCAGGTCGTCGCTCTTGGCCAGCGCGGCGCGGTTATTGTTGTAGGCGACGATCAGCTCTTTCTTGCCCACCAGCTTGAGGTCATAACGATCGGTCGGCCCGAACAGCATGAATGCTTCGTCGAACAAGCCGACGCCGGAGGTCACGAAGTCCGGCGTGTCATAGGCAATGTTCGGCGCCCGACGAACCCGACGCTGACCGACCAGGTACTGCCAGGCCGCCCGATTGGCCGGGTCCAGGTCCCAATGGGTCATCAAGCCTTCGCCGGCCTTGGATGACGGCAACTCGGTGAACAGCTTGCCCAGCAGGTACTTGCCCGAATAGTTTTCCAGGCTGCCGCCTTCGACGTAGTAGGGAAACTGGTAGGTGTATTGGGCCCGGGTCGCCTGGACTTTCTTGCCACCGGCGGTCATCAGCCAGGTATCGAAAGGCGAGCTGATGGTGTCACCGCCCTGCCAGGACAACCGATAATTCCATAGCACCTGCGCACCGTTTTCCGGGATCGGGAACGGGATGCCGCCGTACGCACTGGAGACCTTCTCACTGTCCACGTCCAGCGTGGCGCGGGTGGCGTTCTTGCTGGTGTTGTCATAGACCCATTGCGGCGCGGCGGCCGAGCGATGGGTCGGGTACACGTCCAGGCGGTAGTCCGGGTACTTTTTCAGCAGCAACTGGGTGCCTTCGGCCAATTCGCCGGCGTACTGCTCCATGTTCGCGGCCTTGATCGAGTACAGCGGTTTCTCGCTGGCGAATGGATCGGGACGCTTGTCGCCCGGTTTATAGCCGGGCGTGACCTGGGTGTAACCGCCCTGCCATGCCGGGATGCTGCCATCGGCGTTGCCGGCACGCTCGCCGCCCAGGGGGGTCAGATCGGTTTTCAAACGGGCGGCCTGTTCAGGCGATACCGCCGCCTGCGCCAGCCCCATGCCGGCGAGGACCAGGGTCAGGACGCAGGTGTTCAGGAAAGCTGTGTTCTGCATGGCGAATCCACCTTATTAGAATGAGGTTTTCACGTAGAGCGAGACGAAGTCGCGGTCGGCCAACGACTGTCCGTAACTGAAATTGCCGTCCTCGCGCAGCCCGGCTTTCGGGGCGCCGAAGAAGTTCACGTAATTGAGGCCAACGTCCCAGCGTTGCAGGTAGGTGGCTTTGAGCCCGACACTCCAGTCACCGGAATGGGTGTTGCCGAAGCCGGATTTGTTGACGGCCGATGAGCGCCCATCGAGCACGATCCCCATGCCGATCGGCACCGTCAGGTCGATCCCGTCGATGATCTGGAAGTACGCGGGCTCCAGCAGCACGCGCAGCGCCGTGGCATCGCGGGTGGTGTTGGCATCCAGGGCGGCCGGGTTCTTGGTCACGCTCAGGGTGCGGTTCCAAGCCAGTTCGGCCAGGGCCGAGCCGCCGTCCCAGAACGCATTGGGCGACAGCAGGTAAATCGCCGACAGGTTGGCGTGGGCGGTCTTGCCCCTGGCGAACAATTCATTGTCGCCACCATCGGCCTCCACGCCGGGGGCCACCACTTGCAGGTTGCTCACCAGCGGCGCGTTCCAGCGCAACG
Organism: Pseudomonas sp. Z1-12; assembly: GCF_051132015.1. Classification (NCBI taxonomy): domain Bacteria; kingdom Pseudomonadati; phylum Pseudomonadota; class Gammaproteobacteria; order Pseudomonadales; family Pseudomonadaceae; genus Pseudomonas; species Pseudomonas sp. Z1-12. Next base: position 2,991,504 of record NZ_CP071647.1, on the reverse strand, counting down.
ACGTTTCACCGGCAAAGTTGAACGGGCCATAGGCGGTGGAGAAACTGACGCCGGCCGTCTTGATGTCTTCGGCGTAGACCTGACGATAGGAGCCCAGGATGGGCAAGCCAGTGGCCGCTGCCGCCGGACCGTCCAGGTAGGCATACAACCCGATCGGCGCTTTATCGTGATACTGGGCCGCGTAGAAACCCAGCTCCAGCTCAGTGCCGCTCGGCTTGAAGCGGATCTGCATGCCGCCCTGCCCTGAATTGCGCGGTTTCAGGTCGCCGCCATTCACCGTGTCATTGCCAAAGACTTCGCGCAGCGGACCGCTGCCGTAACCGATGGCATCGACGTCGCTCAGGTAACTGCCGGCACCGGGCAGGTTGGAACGCTCCCACTCGAACTGATAGTAAGCGCCCACGGACAATTGCGGGTTGATCTGCAACTGCCCGGAGATCTGATTGACCGGGCGCAGGATCTCCTTGAACTGCGTGCCCGGCACGCTGAGCAACTTGACGACGTCGGTCGGCCCCTGGGCATTGGCGATGCCGTTACCACCGTAGAACAGGCTTTCGCCGTAGATCAGGCTGTGGCGGCCCAGGCGCGCCACGCCCTGGGAGTCTTCACCCAGATCACCGCGCACGAACACGAAGGCATCGAGAATTTCCGCGTCGCGACCGTGGAGCTCGCGGGTTTCGCTGAGGAAATGCGGTTGCTCGCTGCTGTCGGTGTCCTGGTTGTAGATATCGTCGTACCAGGCCGCGCCGCTCACCCGCAGGCCATAGTTTTGCCGGCTGAGGTCCATTTCGGAGAACAGGTCCAAGCGGTTGGAGACCAGGCCGCGGCTGAAGTTCTTGTCACCCTGGCTCTGGATCGAGGGGTACAGGCCGTTGGCGGTCGGCGCGTTGACCAAGCGGCTGTCCTGCCCTTGCAGACGCCAGGCCTGGCTGTACTTGATGGTGTTGTCCCAGCGCAGTTTCCAGTCGGAGTCACCCAGGTCCATTTGCATGGCTTCGACCCGATCGACCATCACACCGGTGCTGCATAACGCCAGGAACAGCGCGCAATGCTTGAAACGAAAGCTCTCTTTGACGTTATCCATGGACGCTTCTCATTATTGTTATTGTTGGGCATGGCTTTGGCAGCCAACACGCTCAGGTCGCGGCTTGCGCCGCTTTCCACAGGTGCGCATTTCAGATGTAGGTGGAGGCCAATCCCCCATCGACCGGCAGGTTCACGCCGTTGATCCAGCGCGACTCGTCGGCACACAGGAACGCGATCACCGCCGCCACCTCATCGGCGTAGGCGGGACGTTTCATGCGGTGGGCATCGGCCTGGGTCCGCGCCTCGCCGAGCATGCTCACGAAGTCATCAAGGATGGGCGTGAACACCGGGCCTGGGGCGACACTGTTCATGCGCACCGAATGCTCAAGGAACCAGGGCTGGGCCTGCAGGTAGTTCCAGACGATCAAGGCTTCCTTGAAGTACTGGTAGCAGGTCTGTTCCGGCACCGGGTGGTCGGCCAGCCAGGCTTGCGCGGCGGCGAAATCCTCGATGCGCGCCAGCGCCTTGTGCTGTTCCAGGCGTAGCGGCCATTCGGCGCCAAGGATCGAGGCGATATTGACGATGCTGCCGCCCGCGCTGATGCGCGGCAGCAGCGCACGGCTCAGGTGGCGCAGCCCAAGGTAGTTGACCCGCGCCAGCAGTCGCGGATTGGCGGTGCCCGGCACACCGGCAATGTTGCATAGGCTGTCGAGCCGTGCGGGCAGCTGTGGCAGCAAACGGTCGATGTTCTCGGCGCTGCTCAAGTCACCCTGTACAAAACCGTCCAGGGTCATGTGCGGTGCCTTGAGATCCACGCCGATCACCTGGGCGCCGTGGGCACGCAGCAAGCTCGCCGTGGCAGCACCGATACCCGACGAGACACCCGTCACCAGCACAATCTTGTTGTCGAGTTTCATGTTGAGTCCTCTTCTTATTGTTGTGTACTCGCCGGGCCCAGCTCATCGGGCCCGGTAAAAACGGCCGGTCAGAACGGGTACACCGGCGCCGTGTCCTTGACCGTGACCCACTGCCATTGGGTGTATTCGTCCCAGTCCGCCGGGCCGCCGACACTGCCGCCATTGCCCGAGGCGCCGCGTCCGCCGAACGGGTTGACGCACTCATCGGCGACGGTCTGGTCATTGATGTGCAACATGCCGCACTGCAACCGCTCACCGATGGCCATGGCCCGGCCCACCGACGGTGAAATGATCGCGGCGGCCAAGCCGTACTCGGTGCGATTGGCCAACTCGATGGCTTCGTCGTCGGTGGCGAAGCTGACCACCGTGGCCACGGGCCCGAAGATCTCTTCGTCGAAAGCACGCATGCCCGGCTTCACGCCGCTGAGCACAGTGGCCTCGTAGAACAGCCGATCGTGGTCGCCGCCCGCTTCCAGCCGAGCCCCGGCAAGCACGGTGTCGCTGACGATGTCGTGGACCCGTTGCAACTGCCGCTGATTGATCAGCGGCCCCATCGCGGCTTCTTCCCGGGCAGCGTTGCCAGTCGTCATGGCCTGGGCCTTTTCCACCAGTTTGCGGGTCAGCTCGGCGGCGATGGATTCATGGGCGAGGATCAAGCCGGTGGCCATGCAAATCTGCCCTTGGTGCAGCCAGGCGCCCCAGGCCGCGTTCCGGGCCGCGAGGTCGAGGTCGGCGTCTTCGAGAATGATCAGGGGGTTCTTGCCACCCAACTCCAGGGCGACCTTCTTCAGGTTGCGCCCGGCCACTTCAGCCACCTTGCGCCCGGCGCCGGTGGAACCGGTGAAGGCGATCATGCGCACGTTAGGGTCGCGGCACAGCGCCTCACCGGCATCCGCCGCGCCGGGCAACACTTGCAGCAAGCCCTTGGGCAGGCCTGCTGCCTCGAACAAGCAGGCGATGAGGAAACCGCCGCTCACCGGCGTCTGCGGATCCGGCTTGAGCACCACCGCGTTGCCCGCCGCCAGGGCCGGCGCGACAGAGCGCATGGACAGCACCAAGGGAAAGTTGAAGGGTGAAATTACCCCGACCACGCCGTGGGGCTGGCGCCGCGCATAGGACAGGCGCCCCGCCTCGCTGGGCAAGACCACCCCATGGGCCTGGGACAACAGGCCGGCGGCCTGGTGCAACAGCACGATGGCTTCGCGTACCTCGTGCTGCCCCTTGAACAGTGCAGCGCCGGTTTCCCGGGCCACGTACAACGCCAGTTCGTCGAAGGACTGCTCGGCCACGTCGGCGGCCTTGCGGAAGATCGCCGCCCGTTGCCGCGGGCCCAGGGCCGCCCATGCCGGCTGAGCGAGTGCTGCGTCGCGACTGGCCTTGGCGATGTCGGCGGTGTCGGCCGTGGCACAGCGCATCAGCCGCTCACCGGTGGCCGGTTCGATGATCGTTTGCAGCGGGCCCGAGGCAGGCACCCAGTCACCGTTGAAGACACATTCCGACTCGATCACCTGAGACAACAGGTGGCTCTTGGATGCAGACATTTAACACTCCCGGCTCTTTGTTGTTGTCATCGTTTGCCGCACCTGGACGGTGTCGACGCAAACGCCGTGCAAGTGCTTGAGCAAGCGCTGTGCCGGTTTTGCCCGCAGGCTTTGATAAACCTGGCGCAGGGCTCTGGTCCGGGGTTCTTCGCCGGACACGACGGGTCGGGAGCCGCCGCCGACCTGGCCGTTGGCCAGCTGTCGCTTGTTCATTTGATAAAGTTATGCTTAATAACTATCTTGCCAGGTGATCATTTCGATCACTGCACCATCAGGGGCATAACAATGAATAATCCCCACTGCCAGTTGCCGGATCGGATCGCCACCGAGCATTTCCATCCACGGGGCGACAGCAAAGAGCTGAGCGACAGCAGTTCGCCCACTACGGCAGAGCTCACCGCGTGCCTGTTTTTCTCCCCCGATGATGGCCGTATCTGGCTCAACGACCAGCGCATGTTGCTGCTGCACAGTTCCTCCTTCGGTGCGTTGCGCCGGGAAATCATCGAGCGCCAGGGGCTGGAGCAGGCCCGCGGCATGCTCACCCGCACCGGCTATTCCTCCGGCGCCCGCGACGCCCGGCTGATTCGTGAACGCTGGCCCCACGCCGATGCCGCGGCGGTGTTTCGCGCCGGCACGCATCTGCATACCCTCGAAGGCATGACCAAGGTTGAGCCGCTGCATTTCAAGTTCGACGCCGACTCGGGATTCTATGAAGGGGAATTTCTCTGGCATCACTCCTGCGAGGCCGATGAGCATGTCGCCGCCTATGGCATCGGGCAGGACCCGGTGTGCTGGACCGAACTGGGCTACGCCATCGGCTTCGTCAGCGGGCTGTTCGGCCAACTGGTGGTATTTCGCGAAGTGGAATGCCGGGGCATGGGCCATGAACGCTGCCGAGTCGTCGGCAAGACCGCCGAGCAATGGGGTGACATCGAGCAGGACCTGAACTACCTCAATGCTTCACCGACGACGGTCGTTCCGCGCGCCGATACTCAGTCCGACAATGTCGCCGGAACCGCCCCGCTGCCGGACAGCGAACAGCCACTGATCGGTGCCAGCGCCGCCTTCAACGCCGCAACCCAGGCCTTGCAGCGGGTGGCCTTGACCCCCGCCACCGTGCTGGTCAGCGGCGAGTCCGGCGTCGGCAAGGAGATGTTCGCCCGCCAGTTGCACCAACTGAGTCGCCGCCGTGACGGTCCGTTTATCGCCCTCAACTGCGCGGCCATCCCCGACAACCTGATCGAGGCCGAACTGTTCGGCGTCGAGCGCGGTGCCTACACCGGCGCCACCCATTCACGCCCCGGGCGTTTCGAACGCGCCCATGGCGGTACGTTGTTTTTGGACGAGATCACCTGCCTGAGCCTGGCCGGGCAAAGCAAGCTGCTGCGTGCCTTGCAGGAGCGGGAGATCGAACGGGTTGGCGGCGGCCATGGCATCAAGGTCGATGTGCGAGTCGTGGCGGCCACCAACATCGACCTGCGCAAGGCCGTGGCGGACGGCGCGTTCCGTGAAGACCTGTTCTACCGGCTCAACGTCTACCCCATCGCCCTGCCGCCCCTGCGCGAGCGTCGCGACGACATACCGTTGCTGATCAATGCCTTCCTCAAGCGCTTCTGCCAGGAATACGGCCGCACGCCGATGGGGCTGACCATGCGCGCCTTGAAGGTGCTGTTGCGTTATGACTTTCCGGGCAACGTGCGGGAATTGCAGAACCTCATCGAACGCGGCCTGATCGCCAGCGAAGAGGGCCAGGCGATCGATCTGGTCCACTTGTTTCGCAATGAGCAATTGCCGGTGGATGCGTACTCCGTGGACCACCTCGGCGGCCTCTCGACCATGGGCCTGGTCGGCAACGACGTGGCAGAAAAACCGGCGCTGCTCCAGTCACTCAGCCAACTGGACGCGGATTTCTCCATTGACGGGCTGGAATCGCGGCTGATCAACGAAGCCCTGCAACTGAGCAGCGGCAACCTGGCGGCAGCCGCGCGCTCGCTGGGGCTGAGCCGGGCGCAATTCGCCTATCGGTTGAAGAAGCATCAGAAAGGTGTCCAAGACTAAACACCGAACTAATGTGGGGGGCTTGCTCGCGAAAGCGGTGGGCCAGCTTGCATGTATGTCGAATGTGCTGACGCCTTCGCGAGCAAGCTCGCTCCCACACTGGTTTCTGGGTGGCCGCACGATCTGTATCCGCCTCAAATCTCCTGTGGGAGCGAGCTTGCTCGCGATGGCGGTGGGTCAGTTGGCGTCGATGTGGGCTGGGCTGACGCCTTCGCGAGCAGGCTCGCTCCCACACTGGTTTCTGGGTGGCCGCACGATCTGTATCCGCCCCAAATCTCCTGTGGGAGCGAGCTTGCTCGCGATGGCGGTGGGTCAGTTGGCGTTGATGTGGGCTGGGCTGACGCCTTCGCGAGCAAGCTCGCTCCCACACTGGTTTCTGGGTGGCCGCGCGATCTGTATCCACCCAAAATCTTCTTGTGGGAGCGAGCTTGCTCGCGATGGCGGTGGGTCAGTTGGCGTTGATGGGGGCTGGGCTGACGCCATCGCGAGCAGGCTCGCTCCCACAGGGGTTCCCGGGTGGTTTTAAGGTCTGTGTTCAGGCCGATCAATCCGTCGTACTTGCAGCCAACACGGCAAGCGTGCGGCGCTTGGGGTTCCAGATGCTCAGGCACCATACACCCCACCACTCCAGGCCATCGTCGAAATAATCGCTCCAGGGCTCCCGTGCCGGATCGGCTTCGTCGCTGGCGGTCCAGTTGACGTTGAAGTTGTCGACCCAGTTCAACACCACGACATCCTCCCCTTCTTCGAGCCCGAGCAAATCGAGCCATGCCTTGAACAGCGCTTGCGGCGTGTCGTCGCTGAAACGGGTGCCATAGGGCGGTTCGCAGAAGTCCGCGTACAAGGCGTAGGGCTGCTGATTGTGTTCGCCCACGTCGGTGCGCATGAGTCGGGTCACCTCTTCGCGGGTCAGCGGCTTGGCGACAGCCTTGTCCAGATCCCAACTCATGATGGGCGACGCAACCTCGGCATAGCGCGGATCGAGGGTCAGTTGGCGGTGACGCTCCAGCCATTGGGCCTTGATCTGCTGGAACAACAGATCCACGGCCTGGCGATGGAGCGCCTCGTCAACCGCCTCATTCGCCTCAGGCGCAAGCACCAGGAATTCGAAGGCGCAACCGGCCCTCTCCATTCGTTGGCGCAACGATGCGCTGGTTGGCTGTTCAACGACGTTCAACATGACCGTCTCCGTCAGACAAGGGAAAAGCGCCCCGCCGATACTCGCTGGGGGTCTGGTTCATTTCGATGCGGAAATGCCGGTTGAAGTTGGACAGATTGTTATAGCCCACTTCAAAACAGATGTCGGTCACCGGCATTTCGCTTTGCAACAGCAAGCGGCAGGCGCGCTGAACTCGCAACTTGCGCATCAGGTCGATGAAACCGTGCCCGGTGATGCGCTTGAAGAATCGCGAGAAGCCTGGCTCGCTCATGTCCAATTGGCGGGCGATCACCGACAGTCTCAGGTCGCCGGTGAGTTCGGCTTGCAGGTACTCGAAGGCTTTGTGGATACGCTCGGAACTGCGGGCGTCGAGGGTCGGCGCGTAGCATGGGCTCGCCAGGCTCAGGGCCTCGTCACCGGGAGCCTGGTTGAGGGTGTGGAGCAACTCCAGGAACAGCGTCAATCGCGCCAGCCCCTGGGCCGGGCCGATGGTTTCCAGCAGGTGCGCAGCCCTCAGTGCGGTGTCACCTGCGAAGACCAGGCCACGGCGAGCCCGTTCGAACAGCCCCTGCAGATCCCCCAGTTCAGGCAGGGTGCGGCGTATGGTCAGCAGCGTGGCGCCGTCGAATTGCAACACTACGTCACGTCCGGTCAAGTATTCCCCCGGTGCCAGGTCGCCCATCCAGTCGTGGGGCAAATCCGGCCCGATCATCGCCACATGACCGGGGCCAAACGGGCCGATGTAGTCGCCCGCCAACAGTTTGCCGCTGCCCTGGCGAATCAGGTGGATCTCGAATTCAGGGTGATGGTTCCAGCGCGCCAGCGGGTACGGGTAATCGTGCTCGTACCAGCGAAAACTGTGTTCGGGCTCGGGCAGGATGACTTCCAGTTCGGCCGGTCGCTGCTCGAACAGGGGCGTTCGGTGATCAGGCATGTCGCGCCTCTTTTAGCGTTATAGCGGGCACCTTACGCCGAGTGCGCAGCGCTTAGCCAGCCTCGGCCTGACCGTCCGCTGGTACTTTTTTAACCCGCGCGTGTCACGTTCAGCGACGTTAAAAAAATATCAGCCCACGATTCTCCCCGCGTTTGTCCTCCTCCACGGGCGCTGCTGTAATCGGCTTACCCATGACCGCAATGCTGTTCACTTAAGGCAATCGGCAAACCCGTGGCGAGGGAGCTTGCTCCCGCTGGGCCGCGAAGCGGCCCCAAAACCTGCCAAGTGCGGCGTATCAGACACACCGCACCCGCCGGTTTACGACTGCTTCGCAGCCGAGCGGGAGCAAGCTCCCTCGCCACAAGGGCTGTGTGCACCGCCTACTCCCTAGACTGACAGGAAAACCCCATGAAACGACTCGAAGGAAAAAGTGCCCTGGTGACCGGCGCCGCCCGTGGTATCGGCAAGGCATTCGCCCAGGCCTATATCAACGAAGGCGCCACCGTGGCGATCGCTGATATCGACCTTGACCGAGCCCAGGCCACCGCCGCCGAGCTGGGCGACTGCGCCTACGCCGTCAAAATGGACGTGACGGACCAGGCGTCGATCGACCAGGCCATCGAGGCCGTGGTGGCCCGGGCGGGCAAGCTGGATATCCTGATCAACAACGCCGCGCTGTTCGACCTGGCGCCCATCGTCGACATCACCCGCCAAAGCTACGAGCGACTGTTTTCCATCAACGTCGCCGGCACGCTGTTCACGCTGCAGGCGGCGGCGCGGCAGATGATCCGCCAGGGCCATGGCGGCCGGATCATCAACATGGCCAGCCAGGCCGGTCGGCGTGGCGAGCCCCTGGTGGCGGTCTATTGCGCCACCAAGGCCGCGGTGATCAGCCTGACCCAGTCCGCCGGGCTGGACCTGATCAAGCACCGGATCAACGTCAACGCCATCGCCCCCGGCGTGGTGGATGGCGAGCATTGGGATGGCGTGGACGCGCTGTTCGCCCGTCACGAAAACCTGCCGCTGGGGGAAAAGAAGCGCCGGGTTGCGGAGCAAGTACCCTATGGCCGGATGGGCACTGCGGAAGATCTCGCTGGAATGGCGATTTTCCTGGCCTCGGCGGAGAGCGAATACGTGGTGGCACAGACGTATAACGTCGATGGGGGTAACTGGATGAGCTGATAATCGAGGTTTTTATGGCCTTGAAACGACGGAAATGGACTTATTCGCTTGAAAACTGATCCCACTACTTGAGGATTGTCCCGAACGGTGCCCAACGGTACCGTTCCAAGGATTTCAAGAGAGCGTGAATACCGTTGCCCCGGCGGGGCAAAAATTGCGCATCATAGGCGCCGTCCGCTCAAGGGAGATTTACATGCGTGCCATTTCATCCGTCATGGGTCTTGTCGTGCTGTCGCTGGGCCTGGCGTTCACCACCAGCGCCACGGCCACCGAAGAGACGCAACTGGTCGAGTCCATCAACCTTTACCGCAGCCAATCCCAAAGCTGTGCCGGCCAGGCCTCGTTGGAGCTGCCCCCGCTGGCGATGGACTCCCGGCTGATCCTGTCGGCCAATGGCATCGGCGACCTGCAACAGGCGCTGGCGCGGGCGGCCTATCCCATGGTCAACGTACAAGCCATCAGCCTGTCCGGGCCGCGCGATGCGCAATCGGCCATGAAAGCCGTGCAGGAAAGCTTCTGCCAGGTGGTGCTCGACCCACAGTTCGTCGACATCGGCGTCAGCCGCCTGGATCGCGAATGGCGCATCGTGCTGGCGCGCCCGTTGCTGTCGGCGCGCCTGGGTGATTGGCAAGCGGAGGGCCAGAAACTGCTGAAGCTGATCAACAGCGCCCGCGCCCAGCCGCGTCGCTGCGGCACCGAAGCCTTCGCCGCTACAACGCCGCTGGCCTGGAACGCCACCCTGGCCCTGGCCGCCGTCACGCACACCCGGGCCATGGCCAACAACAACTTCTTCGACCACAAGGACCGGGACAATCGCACGCCGGGCGACCGCGCCGAACTGGCGGGCTACCTGGGCCAATTGATCGGCGAGAACATTGCCGCCGGCCAAGACACCGCGCTCAAGGTGGTGGATGGCTGGTTGGCGAGCCCAGGGCACTGCGCCAACCTGATGAACCCGCAGTTCCGCGAATTGGGCGCCGGGTATGCGACCGATCCGAAAAGCGATGCGGGGATCTATTGGACGGCGATGTTTGGCACGCCGCAGTAGCGGAGCCATCGCGAGCAAGCTCGCTCCCACAGGGGGATTTTTGGCGGCCATGCAATCAAGTCCCACCGCCAGCCAGTGTGGGAGCGAGCCTGCTCGCGAAGCGGCGGCATATTCAACATCGATGCAGTCTGAACCACCGTTTTCGCGAGCAGGCTCGCTCCCACAGGGGATTGGTGGTGTTCATGAATAATGTGTCCAACGCCCCTCCCCCTGTGGGAGCGAGCTTGCTCGCGATAGCCAGTGCCCGAACAACCTCAGCGCCCATGGCTGACCTCATCCTGCCGCAGCACCTGCCGCACATGCCCCATGAACTGGCTCAACGAGGGTGATGGGGCCACCGGCTTGCGCTGCAACAGGCCGATCGAGCGTTTCGCCGGCTGGTCGATGGCAGTGACCATGCACTGCTCGCCAATATTGAACACGGCCGTGCAACTGGCCGGCAGCAGGGAGAATCCCAATCCTTCGCGCACCAACGCCGTGGCGGTGCTCATGTGCGCGACCTCCCAGGCCGGAACCGCATCGACGTTCAGATAGCGCAACGCAGCGTCAGCCAGGGGACGGATGCTGGTGTCGGGCGTAAGCGCGATGTAGGGCTGGCGCTTCCAGTCGTCCAGGCCTTCGCGCAGGTGATCCTTGTGGCTCAATAGCACAAGGTTGTCATCCAGCAGTCGCTCGAAACTCAATCCGGAAAGATCGTCAGGCAGCGAACTGATGCCGGCGTCCACCTCGCCTCGCTGCACCCAGCCCATGATTTCCCCCGCGCGGCCATCCAGCAAGCTCACCGTCACGCCCGGGTTCTCACGCTGGAAAGCAGCAATGGCGATCGGCAGGAACGATGCGGCGGCGGTAGGCAGGGCCGCCAGCCGGAGCGTACCCCGGCTCAGGTTGAGGGTGTCACGAGCATCGCGTACGGCATCGTCCATGTCCCGGAGCATGCGCCGGGCCTGGGGCAAGAAGTGCTCACCGGCGGGCGTCAGTTCGACGCTGCGGGTGTTACGCGCGAGCAGTTGCAAGCCCATGCTCTCTTCCAATTTGCGAATGCTGTAGCTCAACGCCGGTTGGGACAGGTGCAGTTGTTCTGCCGTGCGGGTAAAGCTCGACGTCTCGGCGATCAGGATGAAGGCACGAAGCTGACGAAAAGAAACGTTCATGACCCACTCATAAAATTACTGAATCAATTGATTCTATCTTTAAAATTCACAGAATAATCCAGTCCCTCCACTATGGAGCCACCCTTCAGTGGAACTCGGACATGACAAAAACAATTCTCGTCGGGTGTGGCGCCGGTTTCGCCAATGATCGACCCGACGCCGCCCTGCGCCTGGCCCGGGACCTGGCGCAACGCAGCGGCCAGCGCTACATCATGCTGGAGCTACTGGCTGAGCGGACCCTGGCCGAGGCCCAGCTACGCAAACGACTTGATCCAGAGACAGGCTACTCCGCCCGCCTGTTCGATTTCCTCGAACCCATGCTCGACCTGTGCATCGAGGCCGGCATCCCGATCATCACCAACGGCGGCGCCGCCAATCCCCGGGCGGCCGCGCGACGGCTGCGACACGGGTTGGCGGGTCGCTTCCCTGAGCTGAAAATCGCCTGTGTACTGGGCGATGACCTGTTGGAAGAAACGCCTCCCCGCTACGAACGATGGTTGTCATCGGCCCCCTTGGAGCACCCCGTTTCGGTGAACGTCTACACCGGGGCCGACGGTATTGCCCAAGCGTTGGCCGAGGGCGCCGGGATCGTGCTGTGTGGCCGGGTCGCGGATCCGTCGCTGGCGGTGGGGGCGATCCGCCATGGGCTGGGTTGGGCGGCTGACGATTGGCAGAAAATGGCCGTCGCCACCACGGCCGGGCATCTGCTGGAATGTTGCACCCAGGTCACTGGCGGCTACTTTGCCCATCCTGGGGTGAAGGACATTCCGGACCCGGCCAATCTCGGTTGTCCGATAGCCGAGGTTCATCAGGACGGCCGCCTGATCATCGGCAAGACTCGCAAAAGCGGTGGCCGGGTCAGCGAACAGACCGTCAAGGAACAACTCCTCTACGAAGTACATGACCCTCGACGCTATCTCACGCCGGACGTGGTGCTGGACCTGGGCCAGGCTCGCGTAGAGGATCTGGGCGAGGACCGTGTCGAGATCAGCGGCCTGCTTGGCCATCCGCGTCCCTACACGCTCAAGGGCTTGGCGGGGGTGCGCGGCCTGTGGTTCGGCGAGGCGGAAATCTCCTACGCAGGCCCCGGTGCCGTGGCGCGTGCCGCACTGGCGCGGGAGATCCTGCTGCAACGTTTTGACCAATTGGCACCGGGAATACAGCCCTGGATCGACCTGTCCGGAGTTGCCAGCCTTTTCAACGACCAGGGCGGTCGTTATCTGCAAAAGCAACTGGCCCAGGCGCCCTCCCTGGAGGATGTGCGCGTGCGCATCGGCTTGACCCACACCGACCGATTGCTGGTGGAAGCGCTGCTGGCAGAGGTTGAGTCGCTCTATACCAACGGGCCCGCGGGCGGCGGTGGCGTGCGCCGGCACCTCGCCGAGACCGTCACCACTCGCAGCTTCCTGCTGCCGCGAAATGAAATCCACACAACCCTGGAGTGGTATTGATGAACCTGGTCACCCTCGCTGACTATGCCCATGCCCGTGCTGGCGACAAAGGCAACATTCTCAGCATCGCACTGTTTCCCAACGATCCTGCCCACTACCCCTGGCTGCTACGGGAACTGACCTGCGCCCGGGTGGCCGAGCAATTCGCGACGCGCCAGCCCACCAAGGTGCATCGCTATGAGCTGCCGAACCTGAACGCATTGAATTTCGTACTTGAGGACGCCCTGGAGGGTGGAGTGAACCGCAGTTGCGGTCTTGACCGCCACGGGAAAAGCCTGAGTTACCTGCTGCTGGCCTTGCGTTTGCCAGGCCCGCAAGGCTGACCGAGCCACCGCCCGCGCACCATCCGACAACAATAAAAAGAGAGGCTGCAACATGATTACAACCCTGGGTTTCCTGATGATGTTCGCCATCATCGGCTTGATATTGCTGCGCAGGATCAGTCCGGTTGTGGCGTTCACCACCCTTCCCGTGGTCGTTTGCCTGCTGGCCGGTTTCAATCTCGGACAGATCGGCGAGTTCATCAAGTCCGGCCTGATTACAGTGGCCCCGACCGCCGCACTGTTTCTGTTCGCCATCCTGTTTTTCGGCATCATGCGTGACCGCGGACTGTTCGATCCGTTGGTCAATCTGCTGATCCGCAGCACGGGCGGCAAGCCGTTGGCCGTGGCGTTGGTAACGGTATTGGTGACGTCGGTGGTTCATCTCGACGGCGTCGGCGCCGCCACGTTCTTGCTGACCATTCCGGCCCTGCTGCCCTTGTACAAACGCCTGAACATGAGCCCAGCGATGCTGTTGTGCCTGGTCGGCACTACCGCCGGTGTCATTAACATGGTTCCTTGGGGCGGCACGACCGCACGGGCCGCCGCGGTGTCGGGGCTGGATGCCACGCAGTTGTGGCTAGGCTTGCTGCCGGTGCAGATGGTGGGCCTGGCGTGCATGCTGCTGGTCGCGACCGTATTGGGCCTGCGCGCCCAGCGTCGCCAACCGATGTCCCTCGGGGCGGCGGCGACGTGCGACCTCGACGGCCTGCAACCTCAGGACCGGGAATTCAGCCTCTCGCCCCGGGAGCTGCGCTACTGGCTGAACGTGGCGCTGACCGCTGGGATCCTGGTGTGCCTGTTCACCGGTATTTTCCCCCTGTACGCCTGTTTCATGGTGGGCCTGGGCATCGCCCTGCCCTTGAACTTCCCGTCCCTGGACGCCCAGGCCGAACGCCTCAAGGCCCATGCCGCCGACGCGCTGCAAATGGTCCTGGTGATGATGGCCGCTGCCGTCCTGTTGGGCGTGCTCTCCGGCGCGAAGATGTCCGACGGCATGGCCTTGGCACTGATCGATATCCTGCCGGCGGGATCCGCCCAATACCTGCACGTGATCGTCGGTTTCTTCGGCGTGCCCCTGGGCATGATCTTTTCACCGGACGCCTATTATTTCGCCCTGCTTCCGGTGATCAAGGACGTGGCCGCCGCCGCGGGTGTTCCTCTCGAAGCCGTGGCCCGGGCCATGCTGATCGGGGAGAACACCGGCTTTTCCATCAGCCCGGTGGTGCCCAGCGTCTATCTAGCGCTGGCGTTGTCCGGGGTGGAGCTGCGCAAGCACATCACCTATACGTTCTTCTGGGCCTGGGGCGTCAGTCTGGTGATGCTTGCCTTTGCCGTGGCAACCGGCGCGGTACAGGTATAACGCTCAAGGGCGGGCTTCAATGCGCATCGAAGATCAGCGAACGATGCACCCCGGAGCCCGCCCTCACCCCATCGCCGACCGCCAACGCGACCGAGCCGAACGGCATCGCCGCATCGCCACAGACAAAAACACCCGGGACGCTGGTTGCACGCGTCATCGGGTCGGCCTGGATGAACGCCCCGAGCGGGCCGTCTTCAAAAACACAGCCCAAGGACGCCGCGAGTGAACCGGCCACCTGGATGCGCGGCAAGACAAACAAGCCGTCAATGGCGATCACCCGTCCGTCCGCCAGCACCACGTCGGCCCGGTCGCCTTCAATACGTTCGACACGCTCCGGCACCAGGGTTACGCCGCGTCGGGCCAGGCTGTCCTGTTGCTCAAGGTCGGGCTCGAACACGCCATTGGTGAAGAACGTCGTCGGGCCCCAGTCGGGCAGCATCAAGGCATGGTGGAGCGACATCGGCGAGGTCGCCAACACCCCGATGGGACCTTGTTCCAATTCATAGCCGTGGCAATACGGGCAATGGAAGACGCTTTTGCCCCAGCGCTGCGCCAGCCCTTCCACGTCGGGCAACTCATCGATGACCCCGGTGGCCAACAACAGGCGCTGGGTGCTGTAGCGTTGCCCGTCATGGGTCTCGACGATGAAGCCGCCCGCCTCCTGGCTGGCCTTGCTCGCGGTACCCGATACCCACTCCACCGTCGGGTAGGCCAACAGCTGGCGGCGGGCATCATCGGCAATGTCTCCGGGGGCGCGGCCATCCTGTCCGAGAAAACCATGGGCGCTGGCCGCGTACCGGTTGCGCCGCTGGCCGGCATCGATGACCAGCACTTTGCGGCGGGCACGGGCCAGTTGCAGGGCTGCGGACATACCGGCGTAGCTGCCGCCCGCAATGATGACGTCGTAGTGCATGATCAATCTCCTGGGGTGGTCTGGCGGAATTGATAAACTCTCGACACATCGTAAGTTCCTTGAAAAGCGCCTGTCAACGATCTCGTAACTTTTGCGATTACAGGCGATACTCAGGCCGGTCTTCGCCACGGAACGCTGCAACGCTCATGAGAACCGACACCCGCCTGTCCCGCATGCTCCACGTATTGATCCACATGGACCGTCACCAACAATCGGCCACGTCCGACACCCTCGCGCAGATGCTGGGCACCAACCCGGTGGTGGTGCGCCGGACCATGGCGCTGCTCAAGGAACGGGGGTATGTCACGTCGGAAAAAGGCCATCGTGGCGGCTGGACCTTGAGCAAGCCGCTGTCGGAGATGACCTTGCTGGACATCCACCAAGCCTTGGGCAGCACGTCGATCTTCGCCATTGGCCTGTCCACCGATCATCCGCAATGCCTGGTGGAACAGGCGGTGAATGGCGCGCTGACGGATGCGTTCGATGAGGCCCAGGCGTTGCTGCTCAAGCGTTTGGGAGCAATTACCCTGGCGCAGTTGGCGGAGGATTTTGACGCGCGGTTTCGACAGGTGTGCGCAGAGGATGGGGCTGACCCTTCGCAGATGGGGCACTGATGTTGACAGGCCCGCCGCTATCGCGAGCAAGCTCGCTCCCACAGGGTTCAGCCTTGACCACAAGCCGTCCATTCGCCGCGAATCCCTTGTGGGAGCGAGCTTGCTCGCGATAGCGGCAGCACATCCAACATCATCATTCAGATAAACCGCATTCGCGAGCAAGCCCGCTCCCACAGGGGTTAACCGAGCGCCCAATAAAAACGCCGCTCATTTGAGCGGCGTTTCTTGTACTACTTCAGACAGCGTCCGGCTTACAGCGCCATGTCGGCCGCTGGATTGGCTTGCGGGGCAGCGCCCGGCTTGGCCGGTGCCACGGTAATGCCAGGCTTGCCGATCACCGGCGGTGTGTCCAGTTGCAGGACCTCGCTGGTGTACGCCCATTCCTGGGCTACGCGCTCAGGACTATCGTTGAGCTTGGTGCCGTAGCTTGGCACGATCTGGCGCAGTTTTTCCTGCCAGGCCGGGCTGGCGACCTTGTCCTTGAAGACCTTCTCAAGCACGTTCAGCATGATCGGTGCGGCAGTCGAGGCGCCTGGCGAGGCACCCAGCAGGCCGGCGATGCTGCCGTCCTGGGAGGCAACCACTTCGGTGCCGAGTTTCAGCACGCCGCCCTTCTCTTCGTCACGCTTGATGATCTGCACGCGCTGGCCCGCCTGCCACAGGCGCCAGTCTTCCTGCTTGGCGTCCGGGAAGTACTCTTTCAGCGCGTTGAAGCGGTCTTCGTCCGACAGCATCAGCTGGCCGGCCAGGTATTCGACCAGTGGGTACTGTTCGATACCGACCTTGGTCATCGGCCACACGTTGTGACTGGTGGTGCTGGTCAGCAGGTCGAAGTACGAACCGTTCTTCAGGAACTTGGTGGAGAACGTTGCGAACGGGCCAAACAGGATCACGCGCTTGCCGTCGAGCACACGGGTGTCCAAGTGCGGAACCGACATCGGCGGTGCGCCCACCGAAGCCTTGCCATACGCCTTCGCCAGGTGCAACTGGGCGACGGTCGGGTTTTCGGTGACCAGGAACGAACCACCTACCGGGAAACCGGCGTATTCACGCGCTTCCGGGATGTCGGACTTCTGCAGCAGGTGCAACGCACCGCCGCCAGCGCCGATGAACACGAACTTGGCGTCGGTCTCGGTTTCGGTACCGTCTTTCAGGTTCGTGTACGAAACGCGCCAGGTGCCATCTTCGTTGCGGGTGATTTCTTCCACTTCGCTGGACAGCTTGAGGGAGAAGTTCGGCTTGGTTTGCAGGTAAGTCGCGAATTGGCGGGTGATTTCGCCGAAGTTCACGTCAGTACCCAACGGGCTCCAGGTGGCCGCGACTTTCTGGCTCGGGTCACGCCCTTGCATCATCAGCGGAACCCACTTGCTGATCTGCGCAGGGTCTTCGGAATACTGCATGCCGGCGAACAACGGGCTGGCCTGGAGCGCTTCGTAGCGCTTCTTCAGGAACGCGATGTTGTCATCACCCCAGACGAAGCTCATGTGCGGCGTGGAGTTAATGAACGAGCGCGGGTTCTTCAGCACACCGTTCTTGACCTGCCAGGACCAGAACTGACGGGAGATCTGGAACGCTTCGTTGATCTCGATGGCCTTGACGATCTCGACCTTGCCGTTCTTGTCTTCCGGCGTGTAGTTCAGCTCGGCCAGTGCAGAGTGACCCGTACCGGCATTGTTCCAACCGTTGGAACTCTCTTCGGCAACACCGTCCAGGCGCTCGACCATTTCCATGGTCCAGCCCGGCTCCAGCTCATTGAGCCAGACGCCGAGAGTCGAGCTCATGATGCCCCCACCAATGAGCAAGACATCCACTTTTTTTGGCTCGGCGGCGTGCGTGGTCGCAAGACCCATCGCCATCGCCAGGCCCAGTAGCGCCGTGTGTGTTTTCTTCAACATGTGTGTATCCCTAGGATGAACGCCATTCCGTCCACCGGTCCTGATCAAGGATAGATCACATCCACGGCCAGCAAATGCTGGGGGATGGATCGAGACGGACTGGAGGATGGACCTACAGGGCCGAGCATATTTGTCGGCCTCTCGTTTATGTCTCTCCGGCGCTGACTTCTTGTAGGTCTTGGCTTCAGCTGGGTGAGGGACGCTGCAAACGGTGTTCATCGGGCCTGGCGTGGCCGTGCCCGATTGTCGCAGCGGGGGGAGTTTACATAAGGAAATAAACAGACCGAAGCGCATTTTTACATTCTTGGCAAAAACGCCGACCAAATGACGGCATTTTAATGGCCTTGATCGACAGTGAGCCTGGATTCAAGCCTCTTTGGCCCGATGCAGACCTCCTGTGGGAGCGAGCTTGCTCGCGATGAGGCCGGGACATTCAAGATTGATGTTGATTGATCGGCCTCTAATCGCGAGCAAGCTCGCTCCACAGGGATGGGCGGGGTCTGCAGGTTTGGGCGCTAACCGAGGATCTGACTCAACACCGCCCGCAACTTGCCAGGCTTGACCGGTTTGTTGAGCAGCGGAGCATCCAGCTTGCGCAGGGCGCGGCGGCACTGGTCGCTGCGGTCGGCGGTGATGATGACCGCCGGGATTGCCTGGTGAAAATGCTCGCGCAGGTGCTTGACCACTTCACAGCCGACGACCCCATGATCCAGGTGAAAATCCGCCAGGATCAACTCCGGCGCGCGGTTTTGCAGCACGTCAAGGGCGCCCGCCTCGTCGGTGGCGGTCAACACCTCGCAACCCCATTGCCCCAACAGCGCTGCCATGCTTTGCAGGATGCTCAGTTCGTTGTCGATCACCAACAAACGCCGCCCCGGCAGTGGGTTGCCGACGACCGCCTGGGCCGGGGCCTGGGACACGGGTTGCGGTTTTTCACTGGACAGCGGCACCTCGATGCTGAACACCGAGCCCCGCCCCGGCCGCGAACGCACCTGTACCCGGTAACCGAGGATATGAGCGATGCGTTCGACGATCGCCAACCCCAGGCCCACGCCTTTGCGATCCGCCGCCCGGCCGACGTCCAGTTGGTTGAACTCAAGGAAAATCGACTCCAGGCAATCGGCCGCAATGCCCCGCCCCGTGTCCCAGACTTCCAGGCTCAGGCGCCCTCCCCGACGTCTGGCCGCCAGGAGAATGCCGCCCTGGTTGGTGTAGCGGCAGGCATTGCTCAGCAGGTTGCGCAGGATACGGCTGATCAATCGCAGGTCGGTCAGCACCGCTTCGTCGCCAAACCGCACCCGCAGCTCCAACCCGGCGGCACCGGCCACCGATTGAAACTCCGACACCAGCGGCCCCAGCAACTCATCCAGCCGATACGGCGCCAGGTCGGGCTTGACGGCGGCCTGGTCGAGCCGGGAAATGTCCAGCAGGTCAGTGAGCAGGTCTTCGGCGCCTTCGAGCGCTTGATGAGTGCGTTCCACCAGCACGTGCTCGGCGGCAGGCAACTGGCGTTCACGCAAGGTGGCGATCAGCAGGCGGGCCGCGTTGAGGGGCTGCAACAGATCATGGCTGGCGGCGGCCAGGTACTTGTCCTTGCTGCGGTTGGCGGCCTGGGCGACATCCCGGGCATCGCGCAATTGCTGCTCTATCTGCTCGCGCTGGGCAATCTGCTGCTGCAGGTTGTGGTTGGCTTCCAGCAACGCATCGGTGCGCTCGGCCACCCGTTGCTCGAGTTGGTCATTGAGTTGTTGCAGGTGTCGGCGGGCCTGTTCCAGCTCATCGAGACGGGCCGTCAGCTCCGGGTAGTGACTCTTGCGCGTCGAGTGATTGCCCAGCCCCAGCAGCCCGGCCAGGGCTTTTTGCTGCTCGTCAGAGGGCTTCGCCATAGACGACCTCGACATCCCGCTGGCTCGACTCCCGAGGATTGGTGAGGATGCACGGGTCGTGCATCGCATGTTGCGACAGGAACGGAATGTCCGACGTGCTGACACCGTGCAGGCCCAGGGTCTCGTGGAAACCGATGGTGCGCTTGAGGGCAATCAGGTGCTCCACCAGCCGGCCGCGGATCTGCCGGTGGTTGAGCCCCCGGCAATCGATGCCCAGGGTCTCGGCAATCACCTTGAAACGCTCCGGTGCCGAGTTGTAGTTGAACGCCACCACATGCTCCACCAATACCGCGTTGCACAAGCCATGGGGCAAATCGAGGAAACCGCCCAGGCTGTGGGACATCGCATGCACCGCCCCGAGGATCGCGTTGGAGAACGCCAACCCGGCCTGCATGCTGCCCAGCATGATTTTTTCCCGCAGGGCGACGTCTGCCGGGTTGGCGATCATCTGCACCAGGTTGTTGTTGATCAGGCGCATGGCTTCCAGTGCATGGGGGTCGGTCAACGGGCCGTGGCCGGTGGACACGAAGGCCTCGATGGCATGCACCAGGGCGTCGATGCCGGTACAGGCGGACAGGAACGGGTCCATGCTCAGGGTGGTTTCCGGGTCGATCAACGACACGTCCGGCACCGCCGCCTTGCTGACGATGGAAAACTTCATGCGTTCTTGCTGGTTGGAGATGATCACGAACTGCGACACGTCCGCCGACGTCCCCGCCGTGGTGGGAATCAAGATCAGTGGCGGGCTGGGCACGTGCAGGGTATCGACGCCTTCGAACTGGAGGATGTTGCGGCCGTGGGCGACGACAATGCCGATGCCTTTGCCGCAATCCATCGGGCTGCCACCGCCCACCGCAACGATGACATCGCAATGGTTTTCCCGGTACAGGTCAGCACCGAGCATCACTTCCTCGACCCGGGGATTGGGCGAGACCGCGCTGTAGATGCAGTAATCGATACCCTGGGCCTGGAGGCTGGCTTCGACGTCCGCCACCCAACCGGCGGCGATGACCCCGGGGTCGGTGACGATCAGCACTTTGCGTGCGCCGAAGGTCTTGGCGTAGTTGCCGACATTGTGCCGACAACCGGCACCGAACATGATTTCAGGGGAAACGAACTTGCGCAGCGGGCTGAGGCTCATCTTTTCAGTGACGTGGCTCATCGGTAAGCCTGTTGTTATTGTCTGGGATACCTTGAGCCTAAAGCATCCCACCGTGATTGCAATCAGACCAATGGGGTAGCCCGGCCTGAACGCCCCAGGCCGGGCCGGCACTCATCGGTTGGCGAAGTACATCGTCACTTCAAAGCCGATACGCAGGTCGGTGTACGCGGGTTTAGTCCACATGGGTCTTTCCTCTTCTTGTACCGGGCGATTCCGGCAAGGTCATTAATGCACGCCACGCTTGGGGCTCGAATGCTACTTTCGAAGCGGTGGGTGGGGTGCGTTGGTACTACTGGAGCAGCGAGCACTTGTGGCGAGGGAGCTTGCTCCCGCTGGGCTGCGCAGCAGCCCCAAAAACAGCAGCCACACAATCAATATGTGCATCAAGGAAAGGGCCGCTTCGCGGCCCAGCGGGAGCAAGCTCCCTCGCCACAGGGTCACTGCAACTGCCTTGTTATCTCCCAGGGTTAGAAGAAGCCCAGCGGATTGATGTCGTAGCTCACCAGCAGGTTCTTGGTCTGCTGGTAGTGGTCGAGCATCATCTTGTGGGTTTCACGACCCACGCCGGACTTCTTGTAGCCACCGAACGCGGCATGGGCCGGGTACAGGTGGTAGCAGTTGGTCCACACGCGACCGGCCTTGATCGCCCGGCCCATGCGGTAGGCGCGGTTGATGTCGCGGGTCCACAGGCCGGCGCCGAGGCCGAATTCGGTGTCGTTGGCGATGGCCAGGGCTTCGGCTTCGTCCTTGAAGGTAGTCACGCCCACCACCGGACCGAAGATTTCCTCCTGGAACACGCGCATTTTGTTGTGGCCCTTGAGCAGCGTCGGCTGGATGTAATAGCCGCTCGACAGATCACCCTCGAGTCGCTCGGCAGCACCGCCGGTGAGCAGCTCGGCGCCTTCTTGCTGGGCAATGTCAAGGTACGACAGGATCTTGTCGAATTGCTGCTCGGACGCCTGGGCGCCGACCATGGTCTCGGTGTCCAGCGGGTTGCCGCGCTTGATCTTGGCGATCTTTTTCATCACCTCGGCCATGAACGGCACGTAGATCGACTCTTGCACCAAGGCGCGAGATGGGCAGGTGCAGACTTCGCCCTGGTTGAAAAACGCCAGCACCAGGCCTTCAGCCGCCTTTTCGATAAAGGCCGGCTCGGCTTGCATGATGTCTTCGAAGAAGATGTTTGGCGACTTACCGCCCAGTTCCACGGTAGACGGGATGATGTTCTCGGCGGCGCACTTCATGATGTGCGAGCCCACCGGGGTGGAGCCGGTGAAGGCAATCTTGGCGATGCGCTTGCTGGTGGCCAGGGCTTCACCGGCTTCGCGGCCGAAACCATGGACGATGTTCAACACCCCGGGCGGCAGCAGGTCGGCGATCAGTTCCGCGAAGACCATGATCGACAGCGGCGTCTGTTCCGCTGGCTTGAGCACGATGCAGTTACCGGCGGCCAGGGCCGGGGCGAGTTTCCAGGCGGCCATCAGCAGCGGGAAATTCCACGGGATGATCTGCCCGACCACGCCCAGCGGCTCGTGGAAATGATAGGCGGTGGTCAGTTCGTTGATCTCGGCCGCCCCACCCTCTTGGGCGCGAATGCAGCCAGCGAAGTAACGGAAATGGTCGGCCGCCAGCGGCACGTCGGCATTGAGGGTCTCGCGCACGGCCTTGCCGTTGTCCCAGGTCTCGCTGACGGCGAGGACTTCCAGGTTCTGCTCGATGCGGTCAGCGATTTTCAGCAGCACCCGCGAGCGGTCCTGCACCGAGGTCTTGCCCCAGGCGTCGGCGGCGGCATGGGCCGCATCCAGTGCCTTGTCGATGTCGGCGGCGTTGGAGCGTGGGAATTGTGCAATGACTTCGCCGTTGACCGGGGACGTGTTGGTGAAGTACTCACCGTTGACCGGCGCGACGAATTCGCCGCCGATGAAATTGCCATAGCGCGGCTTGAAGGAAACGACGGCGCCTGGGGTTCCGGGTTGTGCGTAGATCATGATGGGGCCTCTGCCTGGTCGATGCCTGTCACGGGACAGGCGATAGGCCGATGGTAGAGAGCCCCGTGCCGTCGACGAATGCGTCATTGGCAGGGGGCTCTCTCGTTATTTGGTCGTAGGTTTTGCCGCGATCCGAGGATAAACGGAGGGCTTTTGTGGGAGCGAGCTTGCTCGCGATGGCGGCGGATCAGTCAACATCAATGCAAGATGTACTGGCCTCATCGCGAGCAAGCTCGCTCCCACAGGTTTTGCATTTACAGGGAATACGAGTTCAACTCAGCGCTTGGCGACAAGCTCTTTCGGCAACTTGAAGGTCCAGAGCATGCCGCCCTGGTTGAAGTCCTTCACGCGCTTCGCCACCTCGCCGCCCCACAGCGGCACCGCACCGCCCCAGCCGGAAACCACGGAGACGTATTGCTCACCGTCCATTTCCCATGTGATGGGCGAGCCAAGCACGCCGGAGCCGGTCTGGAATTCCCAGACTTTTTCCCCGGTCTTGGCGTTGAACGCCTGGAGGAACCCTTCAGGCGTGCCGGTGAACACCAGGTTGCCCTTGGTAGTCAGGACCCCGCCCCACAGCGGCGCGAAGTTCTTGTGGCGCCAGACTTCCTTGCCGGTCTTGGGGTCGATGGCCCGCAGCACGCCGATATAATCCTCGTTCAGCGGCTTGATGGTGAACCCGGCCCCAAGGAACGCCGCGCCTTTCTTGTAGGCGATGCCTTCGTTCCAGATGTCCATGCCCCATTCGTTGGACGGCACGTAGAACAGGCCGGTGTCCTGGTTGTAGGCCATGGGCATCCAGTTTTTCGCACCGAGGAAGGCCGGGGCGACGAACACCGAACTGCCCTTGGCTTCGCTGCCCGGTGCGCCCGGACGGCTGGCCTCGTTATAGATCGGCCGCCCGTCCTTGTCCAAGCCAGTGGCCCAGGTGATCTTGTCGACAAACGGGAAGCCGCGGATGAATTTGCCGTTGGTGCGGTCGAGCACGTAGAAGAAGCCGTTCCGGTCGGCCGTTGCCGCAGCCTTGATGTCCTTGCCGCCTTCCTTGTAGTTGAACGAAATCAGTTCATTGACGCCGTCATAGTCCCAGCCGTCGTGGGGCGTACTCTGGAAATGCCACTTGATGGTCCCGTCGTCCGGGTTCAGGGCCAGGCGCGACGACGAATAGAGGTTGTCGCCAGGCCGCAGGTGGGAATTCCAAGGGGCCGGGTTGCCGGTGCCGAACAGCAGCAGGTTGGTTTCCGGGTCGTAGTAGCCGCCCAGCCAAGGCGCCGCGCCGCCGGTTTTCCAAAGATCGCCCGACCAGGTCTTGCCCGCCTCGCCACCGGAGATACCGTTCTCGACCGCCTTGCCATCCTTGTAGACGTAACCCATGTGGCCTTCCACCGTCGGGCGGGTCCACAGCAGCTCGCCATTCTTCGGATCGTAGGCGCTGATCTGGCCGACCACGCCGAATTCGCCACCGGCCACACCGGTGATCAGCTTGCCATTCACCACCATGGGCGCGGCGCTGATGGAATAACCTTCCTTGTGGTCGGCCACCTTCTTGCTCCACACCACTTTGCCGGTGTCCTTGTTCAAGGCCACCAGCTTGGCGTCGAGGGTACCGAAGAACACCAGGTCGCCATACAGCGCCACGCCGCGGTTGATCACATCGCAGCAAGGGCGGATGTCATCGGGCAGGCGAGCATCGTACTGCCACAGTTTCTTGCCGGTGCGCGCATCCACCGCGAACACCCGCGAATAGGAACCGGTGAGGTACATCACCCCATCCTTGATCATCGGCTGGGCCTGCTGGCCGCGCTGCTTTTCGCCACCGAAGGAGAACGCCCAGACCGGGCGCAAATCCTTGATGTTATTGACATTGAGGCTGTCGAGCGGGCTGTAGCGCTGGCCCTGGACCCCCAGGCCGTTGGTCACGACCTGCTGCGGGTTTTTCGGGTCCTGGAGAATTTCCTGATCGGTCACGGCGGCCAAGGCCGAACCTGACAGCAGCATGGCACTGAGCAGCAGGCTCACGGCGAAGGGTTGGCGACGTGCGGGATGAGTCATGACGGCTACCTCTGCGGTTATTGTTATACCCGGGAAATTTTCCCGGTCTGCCACAGATTCTTGGGCTCGCGGCCCTCGCCAACAATTGCCCGCTGTGTTGAGTTTTCTAGTTCCTTGGTACACATGGAGTAAGCGGACGCCTCTGTGGCGAGGGAGCTTGCTCCCGCTGGGGCGCGCAGCGGCCCCAAAAATAGCCCAGCCAACATTGATAGCCAGGTTGACCGACAGGGGGCTGCTGCGCAGCCCAGCGGGAGCAAGCTCCCTCGCCACAGGGGTATGTGTTCAGTCAGGATCGTGGGTATCCACCCGCTTCATCCCCGCCCGCTCATAACGCGGATAAAGATGACTGACACTGCGAATCAACTCGTACCGAGTCAAGCTGATCCCCGCAAAGCGCTCGGGAATAGGGCTGCGGATCATCTCGGCCATGTCGTCGCCCCGGGTAGCACCGTCGCGCATCAGTTGGTCGAGCCAGCCCAGGTAATCACGCATCTGCGCGAAAGGCTGGGCGTCACTCGCGACCGGGCCGTGGCCAGGCACGATCTGCTTCCAGGGCAAGGCCTGCAAGGTGTCCAGGTCCTTGAGCCAGACTTCCAGACCGGGGCTGTTGGGGGTGGTCAGGGCCCGTTCGTAGAACACCAGGTCGCCGGCGAACAGCACGCCAGTGGTGTCATCCAGGATCGCCAGGTCCGCACCGGTGTGCCCGGCCAATGCCAGCAGACGCAACGAATGATCGCCCACCTTCAACGTCTCGGCCGCCAGCACTTGGGTTGGCAGTACCACCTCGGTGCCGCGCATCCAGTCGCCCACCAGCCGGTACATGTTCTCCGCCAGCGCATCACCCTGTTGTCGCAGCAGGTCGGTGGTGCCCGCCAAGGCACCGATAGGCACGTCGCTGAACGCCTGGTTGCCCAATACGTGGTCAGGGTGATGATGGGTCAGCAAGACCTGGATGACCGGCTTGTCGGTGGTCGCGGCAATGGCCTGGCGCAGCGCCTCGCCGTAGCGTTTCGACGGCCCGGTGTCGATCACCACCACGCCGGCCTCGGTGACGATGAACGCCGTATTGACGATGTTGCCGCCGTTGGCCTTGGCAAAATTCTCGGTGCTGCCTTCCAGCAGCCAGGTGCCTTCGGCGATCTGCCGGGGCTTGAGTGAATAATCGGTGGCGGACCATGCCGGCAGGCACAGGCCAAGACAGAGCAGTAACAGCCAGCGCATGGCGCGCTCCTTCTGGTCAGGGAATGGCCGCCTCGAACGCGTTGCCGCTGTTGTCGCGCAGCACCAGGCGGGTCTGTCCCGGGCCTTGGATATCGAAGCCCAGGTTGGGGTTTTCGCTGACCGCCGGGAACAGCTCCAGGCGCGCCAACACCTGGCCGTCGGCGTCCAGCAGTTGCGCGTGGTTGAGGAAAAACTCCGGAATGCCGCTCACCAGGCCGTTGTCCATTGGATGGTTGACTTGCAGGCGCAAGCGACTCGAATCCCCTCGCGGATAACGGCCGCCCAGCACCTCGCCCAAGTGTTCCTCCCAGCCCGGCTGGGTGCGCACCACGCTGGGCGCGGTGCAGCCGCCACCGGCTGCATCGATCAGGGTCGAACCGACGTGCCAGAGGCCATCGCGGGTTTGCACGGCGGCGCGCAACGGCGTGGCTTGCTCGATGCGAATACGGACCGACAGCCAAGGCAGCACCCGCTCCCCGGGTTGGAAATCGACAATTTTCGGCAAGGGGTTCAGCTCGGCCCAGGCCAGCACCCGTACGACGTCGCCGGCAAAGGCCCGGGCATCGATTTCCAGTGGCACCTGGCGCGCGTCTTCGGCAAACGGTGGCGCCAGCAGCCGCACTCGGTCGTCGAACACGAACGGCGCGTCCCCCAGCAACTGCTTGTGATAAAAGGCCCACATCACCGACGGCACCGGATCCTTCCCCGGCTCGACCGCCATCGCCAGCCACGGCAGGCACCCTAACAGCAGGCCATACGCTCGCCAGTTCATCCCTGCACTCCTATTGGTACATTTCGGGTACGTCGTAGCGCAGGCCATAGCGGGCATACATCGCCTTGAGGCTGCCGTCGCGGATCAAGCCTTCCAGCGCCTCTTCCACCGCGTAGGCCAACTGACGGTTGCTTTCGTGCACCGCCATGCCGATTTCCCAGCGTTGCTTGCCCATGTTCGGATAGGCATTCTCCGCCAGCGCCAGTTGCTGATCGGCCGCCTCATGCACCTGCCAGTCAACTTCCCCGCGCATCGCCATGACGGCGTCGACCTCTCCGGCCTGCATGGCCCCGAAAGCCTTGGCGACGCTGGGGTAATGGCGGGTCTTGGCGCTGAGCATGCCGTTGAACACCGAGGTCAGGTAGAACGACGGCACACTGTCGACCTCCACCCCGATGGGGTGTTGCTGGAACACGGCGACACTGCCCACCGACTCCAGCCGGCGACGGTCATACGCCACCTGCCAGCATTCCTGCTGATAAGGACCGAACATCACCACCTGGGCGTTTTCCAGTTCCCCGATGTCGTTGCGCCTTTGCACGTAGTCGTGATCGTACGGCACCCGCATCATCAGGTCGGCCAGTTGCCGGCCGTGCAACGGGCTGCTGCGCCAGATGTAGTCGCGCAGATCGTCGTCGAGCTTCTCGCCGGGTGGTGCCCACATCAGTTTCAGACGCACGCCCATGGCCTTGGCCAAGGCTTGCGCCAATTCAACATCGACACCCCGGGGCTGGCCCTGGTCTTCAAAACTGTAGGGCGCGAAATCCTTGTAGACCGCCACCTTCAACTCCCCGGCGGCGATCATCTGGTCGTAGCTGCGCACCTGCGCCTGCACCGCCTGGCCAAACAGCAAGAGGCTGCACATCACCCACGCGAACAGGCGCATGGCGATCACTCCTCGACGTGCACGCTGTCGAGGTAGGTGCGCACCGCCCACAAGGCCTCCTGGCTCAGGTAGTCGGCCATTTTCGGCATGTAGACCCGGCCGTCGCGCACCGCACCGTGGCGCACGCGTTCGACGAACCACTCATCGCCGGCTTCGGCGGCGTCGAGCATGCGCAGGTCCGGGGCGATCCCGCCGGACTTGGCCTCCAGGCCATGGCAGGCCGCGCAGTTCTGGTTGTAGGCCGAGGCGCCGATCTCCACGGCTTTTTCACGCTCGGGAGCATTGCGATACGGGTTCTGGGTAGCCCACCCATCGGCGTCCAACGGCAGGTTGGTGTCCTTGATCGGGGTCAGTCCCTTGGTTTCCAC
The DNA here is from genome assembly GCF_051132015.1 of Pseudomonas sp. Z1-12. Taxonomy (NCBI): domain Bacteria; kingdom Pseudomonadati; phylum Pseudomonadota; class Gammaproteobacteria; order Pseudomonadales; family Pseudomonadaceae; genus Pseudomonas; species Pseudomonas sp. Z1-12. Next base: position 2,963,597 of record NZ_CP071647.1, on the reverse strand, counting down.
TGCTTGGGGCACTACGTTGCCATGGGCCCATGCGGAGCCTGCGCCGGTCAGCCCCATCCATAATGCGGTAGCGATGATGGCGTTGCGTTTTGTTGTCATTGTTATGCCCTCTGGATTGCACGCAAGACCTCTTGGCAGAGGCCGTGCCGTCATCTTAGGAACCCTGTGCCGCCAGCCGAATGCTGCTTTGGTGGCCGGGGTCTAGTTCCTTGGTAGCAGGCCATCCGACGCAAGTCGCAAAGACAGGCGGTTTGGGAAATCTTCCCGGCAAAGGCGGGACTTTTTCCGTATCGGCAGCCCCCGGCACGACCCAACCTAGTTAGGCCAAAACCTTTCACTGGGAACTGCCACCATGACAATAAAAACGCTACCCGCCCTCTCCTCCCTGACGGTTGCCTTGCTGCTGGCCGGCAGTCTGTCGCTAAGCCCCTTGGCCAGCGCCGCAGCGCCAGGGGTCAGTTGGGAAGACATCGCCAACGACCACCTGACCACCCAGGACGTGTTGCAATACGGCATGGGCACCAACGCCCAGCGCTGGAGCCCGCTGGCCCAGGTCAACGACAAGAACGTGTTCAAGCTGACCCCGGCCTGGTCCTACTCATTCGGCGACGAGAAGCAGCGCGGCCAGGAATCCCAGGCAATCGTCAGCGACGGCGTGGTGTACGTCACCGGTTCGTACTCGCGGGTGTTCGCCCTCGACGCCAAGACCGGCAAGCGCCTGTGGACCTACAACCACCGGCTGCCGGACAACATTCGCCCGTGCTGCGACGTGGTCAACCGCGGCGCGGCCATCTACGGCGACAAAATCTACTTCGGCACCCTGGACGCGCGAGTCGTCGCCCTGGATAAAAACACCGGCAAGGTGGTGTGGAACAAGAAGTTCGGCGATCACGCCGGCGGCTACACCATGACCGGCGCCCCGGTGCTGATCAAGGACAAGACCAGCGGCAAGGTCCTGCTGATCCACGGCAGTTCCGGTGACGAGTTCGGTGTGGTGGGGCAACTGTTCGCCCGCGACCCGGACACGGGTGAAGAAATCTGGATGCGTCCGTTCGTCGAAGGCCACATGGGCCGCCTCAACGGCAAGGACAGCACGCCGACCGGCGACGTCAAGGCGCCCTCCTGGCCCGACGACAAGACCACCGAGACCGGCAAGGTCGAGGCCTGGAGCCATGGCGGCGGCGCACCTTGGCAGAGCGCCAGCTTCGATCCCGAGACCAACACCATCATCGTCGGCGCGGGCAACCCCGGCCCCTGGAACACCTGGGCGCGCACGTCCAAGGACGGCAACCCCCATGATTACGACAGCCTCTACACCTCCGGCCAGGTCGGCGTCGACCCAAGCACCGGCGAGGTGAAGTGGTTCTACCAACACACGCCCAACGACGCCTGGGATTTCTCCGGCAACAACGAGCTGGTGCTGTTCGACTACAAGGACAAGGACGGCAAGGTGGTCAAGGCCACCGCCCACGCCGACCGCAACGGTTTCTTCTACGTGGTGGATCGCAACAACGGCAAGCTGCAGAACGCCTTCCCCTTCGTCGACAACATCACCTGGGCCAGCCACATCGACCTGAAGACCGGCCGCCCGGTGGAAAACCCCGGCCAGCGCCCGGCCAAGCCATTGCCCGGTGAAACCAAGGGCAAACCGGTGGAAGTCTCGCCGCCCTTCCTCGGTGGCAAGAACTGGAACCCCATGGCCTACAGCCAGGACACCGGCCTGTTCTACGTCCCCGGCAACCAGTGGAAAGAGGAGTACTGGACCGAGGAAGTGAACTACAAGAAAGGTTCGGCCTACCTGGGCATGGGCTTCCGCATCAAGCGCATGTACGACGATCACGTCGGCAGCCTGCGAGCGATGAACCCCACCACCGGCAAAGTGGTCTGGGAACACAAGGAACCGCTACCGCTGTGGGCCGGCGTGCTGGCGACCAAGGGCAACCTGGTGTTCACGGGCACCGGCGACGGCTTCTTCAAGGCCTTCGACGCGAAGACCGGCAAGGAACTGTGGAAATTCCAGACCGGCAGCGGCATCGTCTCCCCGCCCATCACCTGGGAGCAGGACGGCGAGCAGTTCATCGGCGTGACCGTCGGCTACGGCGGCGCCGTGCCGCTGTGGGGCGGCGACATGGCCGAACTGACCAAACCCGTGGCCCAGGGCGGGTCGTTCTGGGTGTTCAAGATCCCGAGTTGGGATAAGGCGACGGCGCAGAAATAGCCCGAACCCACCTGGGCCCCGACCCACACCATAACCCCTGTGGGAGCGAGCTTGCTCGCGATAGCGCAGTGTCAGTCAACATCAATGCCGGCTGAACCACCGCCATCGCGAGCAAGCTCGCTCCCACAGAAAAGCGAGTTCGAGTCATGAAATTTTTGCCATTGCTACTGCTGTTCATCGGCACCTTTGCCCATGCCGACGACCCAGACACCCCACTGGCCATCAACGGCTGCACCATCGCCGAATCTAGCCAATGCCCCGGCGCCAACCTGCGCGGCGCACAACTGGCGAACCAGGACCTGCGCAAGATGAACCTCAGCGGCGCCGACCTGCGCGATGCCGACCTGCGGCACGCGCGGCTGGACTTGGCCAACCTTGAGAAAGCCCAGCTACAGGGCGCCAACCTGACCCGTGCCAGCCTGCAACAAAGCAACCTGCGCCTGGCGGACTTCAGCGGTGCCAACCTCATGGCGATCCAGGGTTGGGGCCTGTTCGCCCAAGGCGCGCAATTCCAGCGTGCCGACCTGACGGCGGCCTACCTGCAATTCGCTCGCCTGTCCGGGGCCCGCCTGCACGAGGCCAATCTGCAAGCCGCGGACCTGGAAATGGCCTGGCTGAGCAAGGCCGACCTCAAGGGCGCCAACCTGCGCGACGCCAACCTGCAAGAAACCAAGCTCGGCGAAAGCAACCTGGAACAGGCCAACTTGAGCGGTTCTCGCCAGCATTATGGGAGTTTCCAGGATGCGAATATGCAGGGCTGTACCGGGTGCCCAACGTCCTGGGATCAGTGAAGGCTCTGGATCAACAAATCCTTGTGGCGAGGGAGCTTGCTCCCGCTGGGGTGCGAAGCAGCCCCCAATAGGGTCAACTCAATGAGCCTGACACACCGAGGTGCCGGGTTTTGGGGGCGCTCCGCACCCCAGCGGGAGCAAGCTCCCTCGCCACAGGTGATCGCATTTCAAATCAAACATTAACCGGCCACCCGCACCACGCCCATATCGATCCCCAAATGCACCAGTTCGGCATGGGAGCTGACCTGCAACTTGCTCTTGAGCAGCGTCAGGTGGTTGGACACGGTCTTGGCGCTGATGCACAGCTGTTCGGCGATGGTCCGGGCCGGGGTGCCCTTGGCGAGCATGACGAAAATCTCCAACTCCCGTTGGGTCATGCATTGCAGGCGTGGATCGACAGCCTGTCGCGAGCTGGCGCAGGCCAGTTGCGTGGCCAAGGACTGTTCGATGTAGGCATGGCCCCCAAGCACCCGCCGCACCGCTTCCACCAGCACCTGGGGCGCCGAGTTCTTGGTCAGGTAGCCCGCCGCACCCGCATCCAGCGCCTGGCGCACCAGCGGCAGTTCGTCGTGCATGCTGAAGAACAACACCCGCAGTTGCGGCAGTCGCTGGCGCAGCCGCCGGGTGGTTTCCAAGCCACTGATCCCCGGCAAGCCAAAGTCCATGATCACCAGATGAGGCACCTGCTCCTGCACCTGGCTCAGCGCCTCTTCACCCGTGGCTGCTTCGCGGACCTGCAGGTCCGGCATCAATACCCGCAACAAGCTGGCATAGCCCTGCCGCACCACCGCATGGTCATCCACCAACAAAATGTTCATCACGCCTCCCAGGCAATATTCAAGGCCAGCGCCCAACCGGCACCGGGCTGGCTGATGACGCGCAACTCACCGCCAAGGCTGCGTGCCCGTTCGGCCATCGAGTGCAGGCCCACGCCCGCACGCGGTGGTTGCGGCGCACCCTGACCGTTGTCGCGCACCAGCAAGCGCAGGCGTCCGGCGCGATGTTGCAGGCGAATCCGTACCTGCGTGGCACCGGCATGTCGGGCAACGTTGGTCAACGCTTCCTGCAACAAGCGATACAGATGGGTCTTGTCGGGCCCCGACATGGGCGGCAGGGCTGTATCGATCCGCAACTGGCAGGCGATGCCCTGGGTTGCCTGCCATCGCCCGGCCAACACCTCGATGGCCTCACATAACGGCAGGTGCTGCAACACCACCGGGTACAAGTCATGCACCAGCGCCCGGAACCCCTGCTGCAAATGCTCGCAATGGTCTTCAAGCTGGCTGACGGTCTGTTCCAGCGTCGGCGGTTGATCCATCACCAGCCGCAGCAGGCAGGCACGGGCACGAATACCGGCCACGTATTGGCCCAGGTCGTCGTGCAGGGTCTGGGCCAACCGAGTGCGCTCCTGCTCCTGCACCGCCAGCAAGGCCTGGGTGAGCCGGGCGTTATCGGCCTGGGCCTCGGCCAAGGCAGCGGTCATGCGGTTGAAATGCCCCGCCAGTTGCTGCGCCTCCGGCACACCTTCGGTGCCCAGGCGCACCTGCAGGTTTCCCGCAGACACCTGGCGCAGCGCTTGCAGTAGCTCGTCGAGCAAACGCATGCCACGCCGTACCGCCCAGCGGATCACCAACAGGCTGAGCAACAACGCCAAGGCGCAGACGTACAACAGTTGCACCAACGAATCGAGGATCTCGTCAATCTCGTCCCGCGGATCGACGGCAATCCACGCCCGTCGACCGTCAGGCAAATCCACCACCTGGGCCGCCGGGCCATCGTCCAGCAGCCGGCGGCCGAGCCAGGCCTTCACCCCGTCCTCATCCACCGGGAACAACTCGCCGGCAGCCAGCCAACGGACCCGCACATGACGCAGGCTGCCGGTCAACCGTGGCTGGAGACTGGCCGGGTCGCGCTCGGCGGTTTCGCGCAGGTAATGCACCACCGACTCGGCTGATTGCAGTTCGCGTTTCACATCGGCCGTGGCCTGGTGCAGCAGCAGGACGGCACAGGCCAGGGTGACCAGGGCGAAGAAGGCGCAAACCCAGAGGTTGATTCGCCAGAGGGCTGACATGGCTAGCGTTCCTGCCCTGAATTGACACCCATCCCCTGTGGGAGCGAGCTTGCTCGCGATGACGGCGGCACATTCAATACCGTGGTCGACTGAACCACCGCTATCGCGAGCAAGCTCGCTCCCACAGGGGGGCTTGGGGGTTTCCAGGTTTTGGGACGATCCACACCGACCAAGCTCAGGATCAACAGGAACGGCAGCAGCAGGGTCTTGAGAATCCGCATGGTCTGTCCGCTCCTGGTCAATGACGATTGCCTTGCATCCTAAAACCCCGGCCGCCAAGGTGAGTTACTACCTTGGTACTGCCCCGGCGGTACTTTCTGCATATTTCCCCTTGGCCGTGGCCTTCCTATGCTGGCGCTACCCGCAATGGAGAATGTCATGCGCCGGCTCGTCAGTTACGCCCTGGTTTTTCTGCTGGCAGCGACAACCGCTCACGCCGGCGATGCCGCGCCGTTGCAAGTGCGCATCGGCTACCTGGGTTATCGCCCCGACCCGGGCCCGCTGCTCTCCAATGTCATCGCCGAACCGGCCGATGCCGGCTTGCGCGGCGCTGAGCTGGCGATCGTCGACAGCAACAGCACCGGGCGTTTTCTCAAGCACGACTACCGCCTGGAAAACGCCAGCGCCGACACGCCCGAAGCCCTGCTCCAGGCCGCCCGAACCCAACACGACCAAGGCCTGCGGTTGTTCGTGGTCAACGCACCGGCTGCCAGCCTGCGCCAACTCAGCGCCGCCCTGCCCGACAGCCTGCTGTTCAACGTCGGCAGCCCCGACGACAGCCTGCGCACCAGCGACTGCCTGGGCAACGTGCTGCACAGCCTGCCCGACCGCGCCATGCTCGCCGATGCCCTGGTGCAGTTCAGCGTCGTGCGCAAATGGCAACGGGCCTTGCTGGTCGTCGGCCAGACGCCCGAGGACCTGGCCTACGCCGCTGCCTTGCGCCGGGCCATGAAGCGCTTCGGCATGAAGATCGTCGCCGAGAAGGCCTGGCAGTTCGACAACGACCAGCGCCGCAGCGCCCAGGCCGAAATGCCGCTGTTCACCCAGACCGCCGAGTACGACGTGGTGCTGGTGGCCGACGAACGCGGCGACTTCGGTGAATACCTGCCCTACCAGACCTGGTACCCGCGCCCGGTGGCCGGCACCCAAGGGCTGACGCCCACCGGCTGGCACAAGACCGTGGAAACCTACGGCGCGGCGCAGTTGCAAAAACGCTTCGAAGCCTTGGCCGGGCGCTGGATGAACGACCGCGACTTCGCCGCCTGGATCGCCGTGCGCAGCATCGCCGCCGCCGTGAGCAAACTGCGCCAGGACGACCCGTTCGCCATCCGCCAACTGGCCCTCAGCGATCAGTTACCGCTGGACGGTTTCAAGGGGCGCAAGCTCAGCTACCGGCCGTGGAACGGCCAACTGCGCCAGCCGATTCCCCTGGTCCAGCCCCGGGCCCTGGTCAGCACATCGCCCCAAGACGGCTTCCTGCACCCTTCCAATGAAATGGACAGCCTGGGCTACGACCAGCCCGAAGTGAGCTGCCGTTACCCCTGATCGATAACAACAATAAGGAAACCACCATGCGCCGCGCCTTGATTTACCCGGCCCAGCTCCGCCCGACCTTGCTATGCAAAGCCCTCGCCCTGGGCGCTGCATTGCTCGCCGCCGGCCCCGCCGCCGCCAGCATCGCCTGGGTCTCCAACGAAAAAGACAACAGCCTGAGCCTGATCGACCTGCAGCGCCTGGAAGTCATCGAGACCCTGCCGGTAGGCCAGCGTCCCCGGGGCCTGCTGCTGTCCCATGACAATCGCCTGCTGTACATCTGCGCCAGCGACTCGGACCGGGTCCAGGTGATGGACGTCGCCACCCGCAAAATCATCAAGGAACTGCCGTCCGGCAAGGACCCGGAGCAGTTCGCCCTGCACCCCAACGACCGCTGGCTCTACGTGTCCAACGAAGACGATGCCTTGGTCACCGTGATCGACACCCAGACCTCCGAAGTCCTGGGCCAGATCGGCGTCGGGGTCGAGCCCGAAGGCATGGCTGTCAGCCCCGACGGCAAGTGGGCGGTCAACACCAGTGAGACCACGAACATGCTGCACTGGATCGACACCAGCACCCAGACCCTGGCCGACAATACCTTGGTGGACCAGCGCCCGCGTTTCGTCGAATTCAATCGCGACGGTACGCAGCTCTGGGCCTCGGCGGAGATCGGCGGCACCTTGACCATCCTCGACGTCGCCACGCGCCAGGTGCTCAAGACCTTGACCTTCCAGATCAAAGGCGTGCACCCGGACAAGGTCCAGCCGGTGGGCATCAAGCTCAGTGCCGACGGCACGCTGGCGTTCGTCGCCCTGGGCCCGGCCAACCATGTGGCGGTGATCGACGCCAAGACCTTCGAAGTGCTGGACTACCTGCTGGTGGGCCGGCGGGTCTGGCAACTGGCGTTCACCCCAGACCAGAAGCAACTGCTGGCGACCAATGGCGTGAGCGGCGATGTCTCGGTGATCGATGTAGAGCGCCGCAAAGTCCTGAAGTCAGTGAAAGTCGGACGCTATCCATGGGGTGTGGTGGTGACGCCATGAACGCCCTGGAGGTCAACGACCTGAGCTTCGCCTATGGCGCACGGGAAGCCCTGAAGCAGATGAGTTTCCGCCTGCCCGCTGGACGTTTCGCCGCGCTGCTGGGGCCCAACGGCGCCGGTAAGTCGACGCTGATCGCCCTGCTCACCCGCCTGTACGACCTGCAACGTGGCGAGATCCGCATCGGCGGTCATTCTCTGCGAAAATCTCCGCATCCGGCCTTGCGCCAGTTGGGTGTGGTGTTCCAACAAAGTACCCTGGACCTGGACCTGAGCATCGAACAGAACCTGTGCTACCACCTGGCGCTCCATGGTTTTTCCCGACGCCAGGGCAGCGCCCGCCTCGATGCCGAACTGACCCGCCAGCACCTGATCGAGCGGCGCCATGAACGGGTGCGCGACCTCAACGGCGGCCATCGGCGCCGGGTGGAAATCGCCCGGGCCCTGCTCCACGAACCGCGCTTGTTGCTGCTGGACGAACCCAGCGTCGGCCTCGATCCGGCCAGCCGCCTCGCCCTCGGCCTGCACATCCGGCAACTGTGCCGCGAGCAAGGCATCAGTGTGCTCTGGACCACTCACCTGCTGGACGAAGTGCAGCCCAGCGATGACCTGTTGATCGTGCACCAGGGCCGCCTGGTCGCCAGCGGCCAGGCCGATGCGGTGAGCCAGGAACACGGCGGCACCCTCGGTTCGGCCTTCACCCATTTGACCGCTTCGGGAGCCCGGCCATGAGCGCGTATTGGCACTGTTTCAGCGGCATCGTCATGCGCGAATGGCTGCGCTTCGTGCTGCAACGCACCCGGCTGCTCAGCGCCCTGGTCCGGCCATTGCTGTGGCTGCTGGTGTTCGCCGCCGGCTTTCGCGCGGCACTGGGCATCGCCATCATCGCCCCCTACGACACCTACATCCCCTACGAGGTATACATCGTGCCGGGGCTGGCCTGCATGATCCTGTTGTTCAACGGCATGCAGGGTTCGCTGTCGATGGTCTACGACCGGGAAATGGGCAGCATGCGCGTGCTGCTCACCAGTCCCCTGCCCCGGGCGTTCCTGCTGGCGAGCAAGTTGCTGGCGACGTCGCTGATCTCGCTGTTGCAGGTCTATGCCTTTCTCGCCATCGCCTGGTTGTACGGCATCCAACCGCCGGCCATGGGCCTGCTGCTGGCCTTGCCGGCCCTGCTGTTGGTAGCGCTGATGCTCAGTGCCCTGGGCCTGTTGTTGTCCAATGCCATCCGGCAACTGGAGAACTTCGCCGGGGTGATGAATTTCGTGATCTTCCCGATGTTCTTCCTGTCCTCGGCGCTGTACCCGCTGTGGAAAATGCAGGAAGCCAGCCCGTGGCTGTACTGGCTCTGCGCGGTCAACCCGTTCACCCATGGCGTGGAGTTGGTGCGTTTTGCGCTGTATGCACAGTTCAACCTGCTGGCGATGGCGGTGTGCGTGGGCTTGACCCTGCTGTTCGCGCTGTTGGCGGTGTGGACGTTCAATCCGCAGCATGCAGCGTTACGCAAGGCCAGTTGAACCGGCCCCAAGCCAATCCTCCTGTGGGTGGAATCCCCTGTGGGAGCGAGCTTGCTCGCGATGGCGGCGGGTCATCCAGCAATGATGTTGACTGACACACCGCTATCGCGAGCAAGCTCGCTCCCACAAGGGTTCTTCACAAGGGCTCAGCCCAGGGTCCATGGCCAAAATTACTACTTTAGTACCGGTTTTCCTGTCCATGGTCGCATTCACAAGACCTCGACCCTGGCATGTAATGGGCGCATAACAAAAAGGATAAATCCTATGCCCCGTTTGCTGGCGATCCTCCTGCTGGGCCTGGCGCTGAATGTCGCGCGGGCCGAGACCGCGCTGTTTTCAGCCCAGGGCTATCGCATCGCCCAATACCGCAGCCCGACACCCGCCACCGTCGACGGCGCCCAGACCCTCGACACCCAAGCCCTGCAACGCCTGCTCGATCAAGCCCAGCCCCCGCTGCTGATCGACGTCTACCGTCGTCCATGGGTCCAAGGACGTTTCATCGACAACGAACCCCATGCCAACCTCCCCGGCAGCCTGTGGCTGGCCAATACCGGGGACGGCGACCTCGACCCGACCTGGCAGGACTACTTCAGCCATCACCTGCGCACGGCCACCGGCGGGCGGCTGGATCGACCGCTGGTCTTTTATTGCCGCTCGGATTGCTGGCTGAGCTGGAACGCGGTAAAACGCGCCGCTGCCATGGGCTATAAGCATTTGTATTGGTATCGCGATGGCCTGGACGCCTGGGAGGCGGCGAACCTGCCCCTGCAAGCGGCCCGGCCCGAACCCCTTCCCTGAATGTGCAAGAAATGCGTGCAACTGCCCTGCCCCACACGACAATAACGAGGTGAATGGCCATGTATAAAATCCTGATAGCCGACGATCACCCACTGTTTCGCGAAGCCATCCACAACGTCATCAGCGACGGTTTTCCTGGCAGCGAGGTCATGGAGACCGCCGACCTCGACAGTGCCCTGGCCTTGACCGCCGAGCACGACGACCTGGACCTGATCCTGCTGGACCTGAACATGCCCGGCATGCACGGGCTCAATGGCCTGATCAACCTGCGCAACGAAGCACCAACGATCCCCGTGGTAATTGTTTCTGCCGAGCAGGACAAGCAAGTGGTGTTGCAGGCCATCACCTATGGCGCGGTGGGTTTCATCACCAAATCCTCGCCACGCTCGCAAATGACTGACGCCATCGAACAGATCCTCAACGGCAACGTGTACCTGCCGCCCGACATCATCCGCACGCAAAAAAGCCCGACGGGCCGCCGCCTGAACGAAACCCCGGCGTTCCCACCGGAACTGCTCCAGGCGCTGACTCGCAAGCAACTGCTGGTACTCGAACGCATGACCAAGGGCGAGTCGAACAAGCAGATCGCCTACACCCTGGACATCGCCGAAACCACGGTCAAGGCCCATGTCTCGGCGATCCTGCGCAAGCTCAATGTGCACAACCGGGTGCAGGCGATTCTCAGCGCCGGGGATATTGATTTCGGGGCTTATTTGCGGCGTTGATCAGCTGAACACTACAGGGACAGGTATACACCCCTGTGGCGAGGGAGCTTGCTCCCGCTGGGCTGCGAAGCAGCCCCATTCTGAACAAGCCTGACACACCGAGGTGCCTGGATTTTGGGGCCGCTTCGCGCCCCAGCGGGAGCAAGCTCCCTCGCCACAAAAGCCGTTCGGCTCAATGACCCTGGGATTGGCCTAGCAGATGACTCATCGCAATCTTGAGCTTCATCGGCCGCACCGGCTTGTGCATCAGGGTGTGGCCGCGCTCGCGGATCTGCTGCTTGAGTTCGTTGCTGTAGTTGGCGGTGATCATCATGGCCGGGATCGGTGAGGCCCGGCGGGCGTTGATCCGGGCCACGGCGTCCACACCGTTCTGATCATGGTCCAGGTGATAATCGGCGATCAGCAGGTCGGCCTCGGCGTGATAGTTATCCACTTGGCGGGCCAGGTCCTGCTCCGACAACGCCGTCACCACCTGGCAACCCCAGCCCTCCAGCAAGGTGCGCATGCCGGCGCAGATCGCCGCATCGTTATCCAGCACCCAGACCCGTGCCCCCCGCAGTCTTTCCAGCATCGGCTCGCTCATGTCCAGGCATGGCAACGGCTTGGGTGCGGTGGCGCTCAGCGGCACGTCGATGGCGAACATCGAGCCCTTGCCCGGCCAGGAGCGCACCTGGATCCGGTGCCCGAGGATCCCGGCGATTTTCTCGACAATCGCCAGGCCCAGGCCCAACCCACGGTCCTGGTTCGGGCGCTGGACGTCGCCGCGCTTGAATTCCTGGAATATTTCCTCCAGGCGATTCTCGGCAATGCCGATGCCGCTGTCCCAGACCTGGATCGACACGCGCTGGCGATGCCGCCGGCAGCCCAGCACCACCCGACCGCTGGGGGTGTAGCGAATGGCATTGCTCAGCAGGTTGCGCAGGATCCGCGCGAGCAATTGCATGTCGCTGCGCACCAGCACCGAACAGCCGACATAGTGCAGCTCCAGCCCTTCGCTGCGGGCGATCTGGGCGTATTCGGCGGCCAGGTTGTCCAGCAATTCGCTAAGGCCGAACGGCGCGACATCGGCCTTGATCACCCCGGCGTCCAACTTGGAAATGTCCACCAGGGTGCCCAGCAGGTTCTCGACGTCCTGCAACGAATTGCTGACGTTGCGCACCAATTGCGCGTTGGCCACTGGCTCGCGACGTTCGAGCAAGGCACTGGTGAACAAGCGTGCGGCGTTGAGCGGTTGCAGCAGGTCATGGCTGACCGCTGCGAGAAATTTGGTCTTCGACAGGTTGGCTTGCTCGGCCTCGCGCTTGGCCTCCCGCAGGCGCAACTCCACCCGGCTGCGCTCGTCGATCTCCCGCAGCAACTGGTCGTTGAGGGTGGTCAGTTCGGCCGTGCGCTCCTGGACTCGCTGTTCCAGGTTCTGGTAAGCCTGGTGCAATGCCTCGGCGGTGCGGCGGCGTTCGGTGATGTCGCGGATCAGCACGAAGATCCCGACCACTTCGCCGTTGGCCAGGCGGTTCGGCACGTAGGAGCGCAGCATGTAGCGCTCCTGGTTGTTGATGTTGGTCTCGGCGAATTCGAAGGTGACGCTCTCGCCCGCCAATGCCCGGGCCACGTAGGCTTCCAGGCGCTGGTAATGCTGCTCGCTGTGGGCTTCGCGCAGGCTCTGGCCGAGCATCACGCCGCGGGGCCAGCAATACCACTGCTCATAGACCTTGTTGGTGAATTCGTAGACCAGGTCGGCGTTGAGGTAAGCGATCAGCGCCGGCACATGGTCGGTGATCAGGCGGATCCAGCGCTCGCTTTCGCTCAGTGCCTCGGCGTGCTGGTAGCGCTCGGTGATGTCGGTGAAGGTGTTGACGTAGCCGCCGGTGGGCAATGGATGCGTGCGGATTTCCAAGACGCGGCCATCGGACAGGCGCTGCTCGCACTCATGGATCAACCGGCCGTTGCTGTCGCGACTGGCCGGGGTCAGCAGTTGTAGCTCACTGTCGCCGATCACTTCGTTGAAGGGCCGGTGGGCCGCCACCGGGGCCAGGCCACTGAGTTCAAGGAAGCGCCGGTTCCACAGTTCCAGCACGCCTTGGGCATTGACCATCGCCACACCCTGGGACAGGTTGTCCACCGCCCGCTGCAACAGGTGGGACTTCTGCGCGATAGCCTGCTCGCGGCGCACGGTTTCGCTGAGTTTGACGTCGGTGATGTCAGTAAACAGGATCACTCGCCCGCCTTCCTGGGTCGGCCGCTCGCTGACTTGCAGCCAACGGCCGTTCTGCAAGCGATACAACACATGCTCGTCGGCCTGGCCGCGAGGCTCTTCGCTGAACAAGCCGTTGGCGGTCATCAAGCGCTTGACCTCGCAAAGACGCATCCCGGCGATGATGCGCACCCGGCTGTTGGCCCAGAAGGCCTTGAAGCGGCTGTTGAACAGGACGATGCGTTGCTGCTCGTCGAACAGCACAAACGCATCGGAGATGCTCTCGATGGCGTCGATCAGGTGCCGGTGGGCAGTTTCCGCCCGCAGTCGCGCCTCGCCCAGCAAGTGATTGCCGGCCTTGAGCTCGGCCATGGCCTGGTTCAGCGCGTCGGTGCGCTCACGCACCTGCTCGGCCAGCACCACCGAGTGCTGGAACGCCGCATAGGGGTCGTTGCCGCGGGTCACGCCAGACTCCACCCGCTCGATCAGCGCCGCGTTGATGCGCCGCAACTTGCGGTTTTCGTGTTGCAGGCTGGCGAGCTGGGCCTGTAGGTCAGCGATGGCCGGGGACGCGATGTCGGGCAATGGCAACTCCGGTGAACGTCTGGTTGATGTGCATGCCATTGAACTGTTCTCCATAGGTGTTGAACCCCATCACCCGTTGTTCGCGCAGGAACTCGCCGATCTGTTCCAGGCCGCCGCGGTCTTCCAGCTCCAGGCGCCGCAGGAAGCAATCGCAGCCGATGGTCAGCAGCAAATCGCCGAGGCGTGCCTGCAAACCGTCGAACAGTGTTTGCAGGTTGTGCAGCAAGGGACCGGGCGTCATGGCGGTGAGGACGATGCCGTTCTCCACCGCACAGTAGAAACTCAGGCTCAGGTCCGGGTGCACCTGCTGGATCGCCCGCACGTAGTACTGGTCGTTGATCCGCACCGCCAGTGGATGGGCGGCGAAGACTCGGTAGTCGAGGGCGCTCACTGGAACGCCGATATGCCGGGCGTATTCCTCGGCGGCGGGTTCGGCGTTGAGCTCATAGACCCGGCGCGAAGCACTGTCGGCGCCGGTCACCACCAGTTTCTCGTCCCGGGGCAGGATGTGGTGGGTGGTGAAGACTTCGAACTCCAGCCACGTGTTGATCAGCACCACCACGGCCGCGCCGCTGTGGAACTGGCCTTCGAAGTAGACGTGGGTGTGGGTCAGGTAGTTGTCATCGCCGGCCGAGCCGCCGAAATGCGGAATATCCCCCAACGCGGCGCTCAAGGCCGCCAGCACCATTTCCTCGCGGCTGGACAGGCCGTCGAGCAGGGTCAAGGCGAAACTGTGGCCCTTGATCGGTGCCAAGGCATTGCTGCGACAGCCGCTGGCCAGGCGCTCGACCATTTGCTGGGCGTCGATCAGGCTGAAGTGCTCCATTTCACCGATCAGCTCGGCGGCAATGGAAAAGTGTCGATGATCGAATCCCACCGCCGTCACACAGTTGCGACCGTAGCCCTGGGCGGTGATTTCCCCGGCGCTGGTGCAGCCCACCAGGCGAATCCCGCCGAAACTCTGGGACAGCGCCTGGCCCAGGGCCGGCAAGTCGTATTCGGCGGAACAGAAAAACAGCACGAACCCCAGGTGCGGGTGCAACAACTGCCGCGCCAGCGCCTGGGCCACCTGCTGGACGTCGGTCGCCTGGGACATGGCGCTCACCACACCTTCGCTCTGCTGCATCGTCGCCTCCGGCGGGTGCGTGATAGGAGCCCTGAGTGTACGAAGCCGCGCCGGGGCGACGAATGCTACTTGGGTAGTGGGTGGACACTTCCATGGGATGAGAAGGTGATACGCACCGCGCCCCCTCCTCCTGGCTTGGAATACCTTTGTGGCGAGGGAGCTTGCTCCCGCTGGGGTGCGAAGCGCCCCCATGAGGCTGACGACACCAGCCTGACACACCGCGGCGCCTGGCCTTGGGGCTGCTTCGCAGCCCAACGGGAGCAAGCTCCCTCGCCACAACAGCCGTTCAGCTGTGTGTCAGGGGCTGTCGATCGTTCCCTCGCTCCTGCGTGAAAATGTCGCCAGGGACGCTCCGAGTTCCACTTCTTCAAAAACTAAACTCCCCATCCGTGAGCACACGCGGACGTCCAGCAAACGAAGGCCGCTTTTGTGGCGAGGGAGCTTGCTCCCGCTGGGGTGCGAAGCGCCCCCATGAGGCTGACGACACCAGCCTGACACACCGCGGCGCCTGGCCTTGGGGCTGCTGCGCAGCCCAGCGGGAGCAAGCTCCCTCGCCACAAAAAGCGGTTCGGTGCTGGCAATAGAGCGGTTCAGTGCCCAGGCAATATCAGTGGTTCATCGGCGCCATGGCGCTCACCTGCCCCAGCAGTTTCTGATCGATGTCTTCCAGGCGCAGCACCCGGCCGCCGGTATCGCTCGCCAGTTTTTCTGCCGCCTGGGGATCGGAGAACGAAGCCAATACCACGCCCATGGCGCCTTTGAGCCCGCTGCCAATGACGAAGTACGCGCTGCGGGCGTCGATCAGATGGGCATCATCCGGCGCATCCCAATGGCTGCGCCCCATGTCGTGGACATACAGCTTGACGTCGGCCCGATGGTTTTCCGGCTGCAACCACCACCCCAGCATTTCCGCCGGCGAGCAGAACTTCTTCACGCCTCCTGCGCCGACTGCCGCGCCCTTGGGCCCGGGAAAGTCAGTGATGACCATGCCGCACACATGGCACTCATCACTGGAATGGAACGCCAGCGCCGCCTCGCTGGCCGCAGGTGGCTCGGCCTTGTCGCACGCCGCCAACGCCAGGCACATCAATAACCCGGCCAAGAGACGGCCCGTCTTCAAAGACACTTTATTCATCGTTGCATGCTCCCTTGATCAAGATCAGACATTCACGGGCACCGGCGATTGAACAACCGATAGGCCAGCCACAACGGGATTGCCATCCACAGGCCCAGGCACAACCAGAGCAAAGGCGCCGACACCGGCAAATCGCTGCCCAGGGTCAACACCGCGGCACCGCTGGACGCCGCATCGAACCCGGACAAGTTGATCAGCCGATACACATCCGTAGGGTTGAACAGCAGCAGCCATGGCAGCAGCTCCGGGCTGAACCGCCCCTCGCTCAGCACCAGCAGCGCCAGCAAGGCCAGGTCGAACACCAGCACGAAGAAAAACCACACCCCGAGCGCCAATCCGGCGGCGGTGGATTTCTCTGCCGACACGCTGCTCAGCACATAGGCCAGCCCGAGGAACACCCAGCCCAGCAGCGTGCTGGACAACATGAACCGGCCAAAGGCCCAGAGCAGCAAGCTCAACTGAACATCGTCCACTAGCAGAGCGACGGCCAGCATCGCGCAGCCAAAGCCGATGATGGTGGCCAGGGCCAGGATCAAGCCGTGCCCGACAAACTTGCCCAGCAGCAATTGGCCGCGCCCCAACGGGTAGGTCAGCAACAGCAGCAGCGTGCCGTTCTCGTCCTCGCCGACAATCGCGTCGTACGCCAGCAGCAAGGCAATCAGCGGCATCAGGAACGTCGCCAGGCTGGACAGGCTCGCCACCGTGGCGGGCACCGAGGTAAACCCCAGCTGACCGGCCGCCGCCGCGCCGAGCCAGGCGATGCCGATCGCCAACACCGCGAACAACAGGCTGATCGCCAACAACCAGCGATTGCGCAGGCCATCGCTGAATTCCTTGCGGGCCATGTTCCAGACCGGGTTCATAGGCTGGCCTCCTCGGCGGCGGCACGGACCATGTAATGACGGTACAGATCCTCCAGGGACGGCGGCTTGATCTCGACATCCGTCGGGTCGTCCTGGGCCAGTAACTGGCGCAGCAATTTCAGTTTGCTGCCGTCCGGCACGGACACCTGCACCCCTTCCGTGCCCCAGCCCTGGGTGGCGTGCCCTTCGCTGCGCCAATGCTGGCGAAGCCAGTCGGCCCGTGACAGGCCGGAGGCGCGGATCAGCGTTGGCAGCCCGGCATCCTCCCGCAGGCGGGCCAGGCTGCCCAAGGCCAAAAGCCGACCCCGGGTCAGAATCGCGGCGCGGTTGATGTGCGCTTCCACCCCTGGCAAGACATGGGAGCAGAGAATGATGCTGGTGCCCTGCCAACGCAGGCGGTCGAGCAGTTGATAAAGGTCCTGGGTGGCGATGGGGTCCAGGCCCACGGTCGGTTCGTCCAGCAATAACAGGCGCGGCTGGCCGAGCAGCGCCTGGGCCAGGCCGAGGCGCTGGCGCATGCCCTTGGAATAGGTCCTCACGCGCCGCCTGGCGGCGCCCGTCAACCCCACGTCCTCCAGCAGACGCTCCACCTGCTCCGGTGCCGCGCCTTTGAGCCGGGCGAAATGGCGCAAGGTTTCCAGCCCGCTCAACTGCGGGTAGAACATCACGTTCTCGGGCAGATAACCGAGCATCTGCCGCACACTCGGGTCGCTGGGTGCACGACCGAAGACACGCACCTCCCCCTCGCTGGCCCGCAGCAAACCGAGGATCAACTTCATGGTGGTGGTCTTGCCCGCACCGTTGTGCCCGAACAACCCGAGCACCTCGCCTTGGGCCAGGGTCAAGTCCAGCCCGCGCAGCACGGCGACATCGCCATAACGCTGGCTGACCCCTTCGATCTCGACGACGTTCAAGACGCGTTCTCCTGGGCACTGTTGCGTGGTGGGGGCTGGACAGGGGTTTCCATCAGCGGATGGCTGTCCATCACCCCGGGAGATTTCATCACCGGGAAGGCCCGCTGCACCCAGCGCAGCAGCTCGATCCCCGGACTGTTCATCAACAACCGCACCTGGGGATACAGCCACAGCAGGCGATCGACGTTGTCGTTGGGTTCATAGGCCACATCGCCCAGGCCGTCGCCGTTGCGATCCCACCCCAGGTAATCGCTCCAATAGTTGCCGCGCCCCTCCGCCGACCACTCCTGCAGCCGCGTGGCCACGTATTTGACCTGGCGCTGGTTGTGGACGAAGGCATTGCCGGCGATGCGGTTGTCCTCCGAGCCGGCCGTCAGGTGGATGCCCACGGCGCTGCGCTCGAAATGATTGCCTTCGATGCGGTTGAACAACGAGTTGTAGATGAACAGGGCCTTGCCCTCGGCGCCGGTGATCATGGTGTCGCCGGTGGACCCGTCGCGCACGTCGCTGACAAAGTTATCGCGCAGGCTGGAATAGGTGATGTAGTTCATCAGGATCCCGTAGTTCTGGTCCTGTTCGGAGCGATTGCCGATCACCGTCAATTGGCGGCTTTGCATCAAGGCATAACCGGTGCGGGTACGCCGGGTGACGTTGTCCAGCAGGCGGTTATCGTTGGCGAACATGTAATGCACGCCGTAGCGCAAATCCTCCAGCGTGTTGCCCTGGAGCAGGTTGCCGTTAGAGGTGTCGATGTAGATGCCGTCACGGGTTTCGCGCACCTGATTACCGATGACCCGGGCGCCGTGCACCGCATACAAATGGATGCCGTTGCCCCGGTCCTGGGAGCGCAGGCTGGGGTCGCCCTGGATGCGGTTGTCGATCAGGCTGACGTCCCGCGTGCCATCGACCCAGATACCGAAGCCCTGGCCTTGCATCCGATTACCGCGCACCACGGCGCCTGTTGCCCCGGGCTGGATGAACACGGCGGCGTTCATGGCCGTAAGGTCGTGGCCCCAGTCCAGGAAGGTGCAGCCCTGGACCTGCACGTTCGGCGCGCGAATGGTCAAGCCATTGCCCTCGCCTTGCGCCTCGAATACCGCTTCTGGCGCGCAAGTGAGCGTCATCGGCTGATCGATACTGAACGAGCCTTGGTAGTGCCCCGCAGGCAGACGCCAGTGCTGCTCGCCCTCAGCCTGCAAAGGCAGATTCGTCATCGGTTGCGGCGTGCCAAACGCACCGCCCGACAGCAGGCAGGACACCAGGGCAATAACCGGTCGACGAACGTTTGCATGCTGCGTTTTCCCGGTCATTGCGCCTGTCTCCTTCATGAATGACTCAGGCCTTTTCAACCAGCATGCGGCCGACCATTTCCATGTGCAGGGCGTGGCAGAACCAACTGCAGTAGTACCAATGCAAGCCGGCCTTGTCGGCGGTGAAGGTGATGGATGAGGTCTGTTGCGGGCTGATCTCCATGCTGGCGCCGTGGTTGGTCATGACAAAACCGTGGGACACGTCCTCGATCTGGTCGATGTTGGTGATGGTCACGGTCACCTCGTTGCCTTGCTTGACGGTGAACTCCGTCAGGCCATAGGCCGGCGCCATCGAGGTCATGTACACCCGCACCTTATTGCCATCGCGGATGACCTTGTTGTCGGTTTCGAGATTGATGCCGTCCTTCTTCGCCAGGGCCACGGTGTCGGCGAAGAACGGATCGTTGCGGTTCCAGATTTTCTGGGTCTTGATCTGGTCGCGCCGCGCGAGAATGCAGTCATGGGGTTCGGCGAAGGCCGGGCCGTCGTGCACCAGCTTCATCTCTTCACCGGAAATGTCGATCAGTTGATCGTTCTCCGGGTGCAACGGGCCGGTGGGCAGGAAGCGGTCCTTGGAGAATTTGCACAACACCACCAGCCACTTGCCGTCCGCCTCGCTGGTTTCGGTGAGGGACGCATGGTTGTGGCCCGGCTGGTACTGGACGTCGAGTTTCTGCTTGATGTAGTTGACCTTCTCGCCCTTGTAGGCGCGGATGGCCTCGTCCATGTTCCACTTCACCACCTGGCTGTCGATGAACAAGGTCGTGTAGGCGTTGCCGCGCCCGTCGAACGTGGTGTGCAGCGGCCCCAGCCCCAGTTCGGGCTCGGCGACGATCACTTCGCGCGGGTCCTTGTAACGGTCGTTGAACAAATCATCCAGACGGTCGATGGCGATCATCGAGACCGTGGGCGACAACTTGCCGTTGGCGATGAAGTACTTGCCGTCCGACGAGGTATTGAGCCCGTGGGGGTTCTTCGGCACCGGAATGTAGCGAGTGAACTCGGAGTCCTTGCCGTCGGTCTTGCGGCCATCGACCACCGGCACCTTGGAACCGTCCAGGGTGATGAATTTGCCGGCCTTGATCGCCGCCTCGATCCGCGGGACGTTGAACACCACCACCCAGTCGCGCTCGTTGCGCATCATGCCGCCCAGGTCGTAGGCCTTCTCGGAGTTGTAGCAGGTGCTGGCGGCGTATTTGCCGGTGTAGTCGGCGTCGGAGTTGTCCAGGTTGCCGTCGACGATCACCTGGAAGGCCATTTCCATTTTTTCGGCATCGATGGCGTTGAACATCGTGAAGCTGTTTTTGTCCTGCAGGTCGAAGGTATGACCGTCGTTGGGGTGCGGGATCACGAACTCGGCGTTGGCGAACACGTACTTGGTGTACGGCACCTTCTGCAGGCGCAGGCCGTGGATGGCCTGGACGTTGGGCACGGTGAGGATCTTGTCGCACTTCATGATGTCCAGGCGAATGCGCGCGACCCGGGAGTTGGCCTTGTCATTGATGAACAGGTATTTGCCGTCGTACTTGCCGTCGGTCATGGAGATGTGCGGGTGGTGGCAGTCGCCGTTCTGGTATTTGGCGCTGTCACCGAGGATGCGCTTGCTCTCGTTGGTCAGCCCCCAACCGGTGGCCGAATCGACGTTGAACACCGGGATGCGCATCAACTCGCGCATCGACGGTACACCCAGCACTCGCACCTCGCCTTGGTGGCCGCCGCTCCAGAACCCGTAGTATTCGTCCAACTCACCGGGCCCGACGTGGATCTTGGACCTGGCCTCCTTGGCCGCCGCTGCCCAGGACTCACGGGTGAACGTCCCTGCCCCCAGCGCCGTGGCGCCGGCCAGCACCGCGCCCGTTACCGCACCGGTGCCGAGAAAACTGCGCCGGCTGACACCCCGGGGCGCTTCCACCGCGCCAGGGACTTGGTCTTTTTTGTCGCTCATGCTGTGTGCTCCATGAAGAATGAAACGGTCAAGGGACAGGCCATTGGGGTGCCTCAAGGCGCCGGGTTCACCTGCACCACGGGAATCAGTTGCGCATCGGTCACGGTCGCCTTGCCGCGCTTCTTGCGCTTGTTGATCAGCGGCGGGCATTTGTTTTCGTTGTGCCAGGTCATCTGGCAGTCGAGGCAGTAATGGCATTCGTTGGCGTTGATCCGGCCATCGGGATGGATCGCCTGGATCTCGCATTCCTTGGCGCACAGTTGGCAGGGGTTGCCACATTCCTTGCGGCGCTTGAGCCAGTCGAACAATCGCAGGCGGGTCGGCATCGCCAAGGCGGCACCCAGCGGGCAGACGTAGCGGCAATAGACTTTGCGGGTAAAGACATTGATCACCAGCAGGCCCGCTGCGTATGCCACGAACCACCACTGGCGGTCGAACTTGAGGGTGATAGCGGTCTTGAACGGCTCCACTTCGGCCAGCCGTTCGGCGCTGGACATCGATTCCAGCGAGACGCCGAACAGCACCAGCAAAATGATGTACTTGATCGCCCATAGCCGCTCATGCACGGCGAACGGCAGCTCGTATTGCGGCACCTTGAGCTTGCGCGCCAGTTCGTTGATCAGCTCCTGCAACGCGCCGAACGGACACAGCCAGCCGCAGAACACCCCGCGTCCCCACAACAGAATGCTGCCGGCGGTGAACACCCAGAGGATGAAGATCAGCGGATCGGTGAGGAACAGTTCCCAGCGAAAGCCTTCGAACAGGGCGTGGACGAAGGTCAGCACGTTGACCACCGACAACTGCGCCAGCGCAAAGCCGCCCAGGAACACCACGGTGAACACCAGGTAACCGCGACGTACCCAGTGCAACAACGTGGGCCGCCGGGCCAGGGAGTCCTGGAAAAACAGGATCGCGGTGAGGACCAGCAACGCCGCACCCAACACCGAAATCTCCACGCTTTTCTGATACCAGAGTGTCAACCACATTGGCCGGCTGGCTTCTTCAGCGGCCGCCAGTTGCTCGGCGGTGGGCAATGGCCGTTCCAGGTAGGGTTCGGGCAGTTGATAGGCCAGCTCGAAACTGCTGAAGGTGCCGCTGACCGGACCGGTCTGGCGGCGCACCAGCAGCTCCAGGTTCCAGGGCGAACCGGGGTCGAAACGGTGGGCGGCGCGGATGATGAAAATCGCCATTTCATCGAAGTCCGGCATGTCATCAAGGGCCACATCATTCAGGCGCTGGAAATCCAGGTCGCGAAAACTGATGGTGTCGCCGGACTGACGCAACTGCACCCGGTCGAAAATGCCGCCGCGTACGTAACCCGAGCCCTTGAAGGAATAACGCCCGCTGCCCATCACTGCAATGGCTTGTTCGCCCGGCTTGAGCTCGGCCATCAGCGTGCGGTATTGCGCCTCGCCCAGCAGGTTACGGCCAATGGTGGGTGGGTTGAGGTGGGTGGTGTAGAGGTCGATGAAGGTGTCATTCACTTGCTCGCCGCTGGCGGTCTCGACCTGTTCGGCGTCGGTGCCCTTGAAGGACGCGTCGACCTGGCCACGGGTCAGGTGCAGGCGACGGACCGCGCCGTTGCCGGTCAAGGTCTTCCAGTCGGCAGCCTCGTAGATATCCGTGCGCACCCGCGCCGGTGCCACGGCCAATCCCGCATCGCCCTTGACCAGGCCGAGGGACACCGCGACATCGTGGGCGGCGCGCATGATCACTTCGTTGACCACCATGGCCGTCACCGTGGCGCCGGCGATCGCATCGACCGTCACCGCATTCGGGTCGCTGGAATGCCCTACCACCACTCGCTGGTTGACCTTGATGCCGCTGTAGCGCGCGCTGAAGCCGTGGAGTTTTTCTTCGGCGATGCCGATCAGCAGGATCGGTTCGTGGTGTTCAAGCACATAGGCGTCGAGAATCACCCCGGCAGGATCGAGAATGACCTGGACGTTGATCGGCTTGCCGGAATACGCCGGAATGTCCACCACATCCAGGCTCTGGAACACGTAGCCCGCGACCTTGCCAGCGGCGGACAGCTTGCGAACCTTGAAGGGACCGTCGGGTTCGGAGATCGAATCGACCGAGCCCAGGACGTGGTGGATGCGTTGTCGCGGGAGGTCGCCGTAGTCCTTGGCCTGGACGATTCCAGCGAACATCAGCAGTAGAACGAACAGCCCGGGGAGCCAGGAGCGGGATAGGTGCAACATCACAGAGGGACGGGTCATGAGCGCCATGGCTTGAAGACAGGATCTTGGCGATCATTGTGGGGCCCGCCCCTGGCATGGGCCCTTGATTGAAATCAACTCGGAAAAACTAAACTCCCCATCCGTGAGCAGACGCGAACGTCCAGCAGATGAAGGCCGCTTTTGTGGCGAGGGAGCTTGCTCCCGCTGGGGCGCGAAGCGCCCCTCCATGAAGCGGCCCACATCAACCTGACACACCGTGGCGCCTGGTCTTGGGGCCGCTGCGCAGCCCAGCGGGAGCAAGCTCCCTCGCCACAACAGCCGTTCAGCTGTGTGTCAGGGGCTGTCGATCGTTCCCTCGCTCCTGCGTGGGAATGTCGCCAGGGACGCTCCGCGTTCCACTTCTTCAAAAACCAAACTCCCCATCCGTGAGCACACCCGGACGTCCAGCGGATGAAGGCCGCTATTGTGGCGAGGGAGCTTGCTCCCGCTGGGGCGCGAAGCGCCCCCCATGAAGCGGCCCACATCAACCTGACACTCCGTGGCGCCTGGTCTTGGGGCCGCTGCGCAGCCCAGCGGGAGCAAGCTCCCTCGCCACAACAGCCGTTCAGCTGTGTGTCAGGAACTGTCGGGGTTCAGCGCAACCCATAGGAATAGACGCGGCCGTCATTGCTGTCGTACCAGTTGCCGTTGGCCCAGATCACCCGGTCCTGCGCGGGTTGAAAACCAAGGATACCCAGGTAGCCGCCAATCGCGAGGCGTTGCCAGGAGCGGCCCCAATCCTTGGAATAAAACACCCCGTTGGCTGAGATGTTCGCGTCCGACCACCCATAGAGCCAGCGCGGTGGATGGTGCTCGCTGGTGGTGTTGATCAGCAGGGTGTCTTGTCCCATCCAGAGATTGTCACCACGCACCTGGGTCTGCGACGCCAGGGGTGAAAACACGCTGGGCAGTTCCCCCATGGGGTTCCAGGTCAACGCGGCGGTGTCCAATTCGGCGACAACAGCTTGCCCGTAGTCGCCCTGGTCAATCAGCCCCATCACCCGCCCGGCGTCGTTCTGCAGCACCTTGTTCACGAACAGGTTGTCGGCACGCTGCACCTCCACGACCTGCCACTGCCCAGCCTTGGCTTGCAGCCGCGCCCGTGTCGTGACGTTAACCGCGATGTTGTCACCGACGCCATCCGGGTGGCTGCCCCAGAAGCGTTGGGAGACCCAGATAAAGGCCGTCTGCGCGTCCAACTGCAGGACACTGGTCTGGACGGTCCCATTTGCGCCTTCGCTGGTGTGCCACTCCGTGATGTCCGGGCGTTTGCCATGGGCGTATTCGGCAGATACGAGCAGCGACTCGGGAGCCATGATCGGCGAGCTGTGCGCACCGCGATCAGCCGAGTAAAAGACGCCGGTGGAAACGGCAGTCGGCTTTGCTTCATCGCCGTCCTCCTTCACCCCGTCCGGCGTGCCTACGGCCCAGACTTCATTCACGCCGTGGAAATAGGGAACCAGGCTCCAGGCCAACGAATCGGCCTCGGGGAACCAACCCTGGGTCAACCACGTCCAGCGCTGGCCTTGATCGTCGCTGCGAAAGACCACGGTCTGATCGGGCTCAGGGGCATTCACGGTCTCAGGTCGACGCAGGCCTGTGAGCAGGAACACACTGGTCCCATCGGGACTGGCCACAAGACAAGCGGCGCCGCTGACATGGGCCACAAGCTGAAACTGCCCTTTGTCATCCAGGCGGGAAATGAAGGAGGTTTCCGTTTCCCCACGAGAGAACAAACGGGAAAAGGCGCCGGGCTCCTCCGGTTCTTCAGTTTCGGCGGGCTTGCCATAAACCACCGCATCCAGGTTTACGACGTCAGCGGACGGTTCGAACGTTTGGGCCTCTTCCTCCAGCCGCCCCACCAGCCAAGTCCCCTGCGGTGTCACCGTCACGCCCGTGCAATACTGGGTCATCGCCCGCAGGCGGGTATCCTTCACGGTGCCCACTTGCTGCTGATCGGGGCCGTCGCCGCCCCACTCCAGCTTGGCACTGGTCAGCATCCACATGTACCACAGCGCCGCGCCGACCAGCAGCGCGACAAATAATCGAGAGAGCAGTTTTGAACGAGACATGGGGAGGTCCGTATCCAGGGGAAAACTGCGAAGCTTTTCTCATCTCTTTTGTCCGGAGTAAATTTTTATCGCACGAGAATGGCCAAACCCGGTCGCATAAATGCCAGCGCTGTGATCCAGGTTACATTCTTCCCGTGACGCCGCCTCACCTGACCGCCCCAGTGCGACAAGCAGATGCCCACAAGGAACGCTCCATGCCCCCACGCTCCGGCCCCGCCGCCTCTTCATTGCCTCAAACCACCGGTTTCGTCCGGGTACGCGGCGCTCGAGAACACAACCTCAAGAACGTCGACGTGGACATCCCCCGCGATGCCCTGGTGGTGTTCACGGGAGTGTCGGGTTCCGGCAAGTCGTCGCTGGCATTTTCCACGCTCTATGCCGAGGCCCAACGTCGTTATTTCGAGTCCGTCGCGCCCTATGCGCGGCGCCTCATCGACCAGGTGGGCGTGCCAGACGTGGACAGCATCGAGGGCCTGCCCCCGGCCGTTGCCTTGCAGCAACAGCGCGGCACACCCAGCGCGCGCTCGTCGGTGGGCAGCGTCACCACCCTGTCGAGCCTGATCCGCATGCTCTATTCACGCGCCGGCAGCTATCCGGCCGACCAACCGATGCTCTATGCCGAGGATTTCTCGCCCAACACGCCCCAAGGCGCCTGCCAGGAATGCCACGGCCTGGGACGAGTCTACGAAGTGACTGAAGCCTCCATGGTGCCGGACCCATCGCTGACCATCCGCGAGCGCGCCGTGGCCGCCTGGCCCATGGCCTGGCAAGGCCAGAACCTGCGGGACATCCTCGTGACCCTGGGCTATGACGTCGACATCCCCTGGCGCGACCTGCCGAAAAAGCAACGGGACTGGATTCTTTTCACCGAGGAAACCCCGACCGTTCCCGTCTACGCGGGACTGACTCCGGCCCAGACCCGCGAAGCACTCAAGCGCAAGCTCGAACCCAGCTACCAGGGCACCTTCAGCGGCGCCCGACGCTACCTGCTGCACACCTTCATGCACTCGCAAAGCGGGCAGATGCGCAAACGCGTGGCCCAATACATGCGCGCCAGCCCCTGCCCGGTGTGCGAGGGCAAACGCCTCAAACGCCAGGCACTGACCGTGACCTTTGCCGGCCTGGACATCGCCGAGCTGTCGCACCTGTCCCTGCTCGAACTGGCCGAGGTGCTCAAGCGGGTCCAGGCCCCTGACTACCTTGAACAAGCCGAAGAAACAGGGGATGTCCTCAGTCACCAGCAAACCCGAAAGGCCCGGGAACAACGCGCCGCCCGGGGCGAAAATCCCCACGCCGGTGGACCGGACGCCCGCCACACACCCAACCTTTCCCTGGAGAAACGCCTGGCCGCACAGCGCATCGCCGCCGAGCTGCTGGAACGGATCACCACCCTGATCGACCTGGGCCTCGGCTACCTCGCCCTGGAGCGCAGCACGCCGACGCTTTCGTCCGGCGAACTGCAACGCCTGCGCCTGGCGACCCAACTCAATTCCCAACTGTTCGGCGTGATCTACGTGCTGGACGAACCCTCCGCCGGCCTGCACCCGGCCGACAGCGAAGCGCTGTTTGGCGCCCTGCAACGCCTCAAGGCAGCGGGCAATTCGGTGTTTGTGGTCGAACATGACCTCGATACCATGCGCCGCGCCGACTGGCTCATCGACGTCGGCCCGGATGCTGGCGAACAAGGCGGGAAAGTCCTCTACAGCGGCCCGCCAACAGGCCTTGCTCAGGTGTCTGAATCACGCACCCGCGCCTACCTTTTTGGCGAAGAACACGCCGCGACACGCAGCCCGCGCGCCCCCAAGGATTGGCTGCGCCTGGAAGGCATCACCCGCAACAACCTCGACAACCTGAGCGCGGCCTTCCCGTTGGGCTGCTTCACCGCCGTGACCGGCATCTCTGGCTCAGGCAAATCCAGCCTCGTCAGCCAGGCCCTGCTGGATCTGGTCGGTGCCCACCTGGGCCAGGCCAGCCCCAACGCCGAGCCCGACGAGCAAAGCCTGGAAGACGAACCCGTGCAAACCAGCGCCGGACGCGTTACTGCAGGGCTCGACGCGGTCAAGCGGCTGGTCCAGGTAGACCAGAAACCCATCGGCCGTACCCCGCGCTCCAACCTCGCCACTTACACCGGGCTGTTCGATCACGTGCGCAAACTGTTCGCTGCCACTGAGCAGGCAAAGGCGCTGGGGTTCGACGCCGGGCGGTTCTCCTTCAACGTCGCCAAGGGTCGCTGCGAGACCTGCGAAGGTGAAGGTTTCGTCAGCGTCGAATTGTTGTTCATGCCCAGCGTGTACGCCCCCTGCCCCACCTGCCACGGCGCGCGCTACAACCCGCAGACCCTGGAGGTTCGCTGGCAGGGCCTGGACATTTCCCAGGTCTTGCAACTGACCGTGAACCAGGCGCTCGAGGTGTTTGCCGAGCAAGCGGCGGCCAGGCGCTCATTGCAAGTGCTGCAGGATATCGGATTGGGCTACCTGCGCCTGGGCCAGCCGGCTACGGAGCTGTCCGGCGGCGAAGCCCAGCGGATCAAGCTGGCGACGGAACTGCAGCGCCAGGCCCGGGGCACGACGTTATATGTATTGGACGAACCCACCAACGGGCTGCATCCCCAGGACGTGGACCGCTTGCTGGTGCAGTTGAATCGCCTGGTGGATGAAGGCCATACGGTGGTTGTGGTGGAACATGACATGCGGGTGGTGGCGCAGAGTGACTGGGTCATCGATATTGGCCCAGGCGCAGGAACCCAGGGCGGAAAGGTGGTCGCTTGTGGGGCTCCGAGGAATGTGGCGAAGTCCCGGGAGAGTCGAACAGCAGGGTTCCTGAAAAGGGCTTTGCAACGTGAAAAATAAAGGTTTTTCAATGTTTCTCGCTGTTGCGGAAAAGCTGTCTATACTGTCCCCAGTTAATCGTTTCAGTCGATGTAATTAACTGCAACCTCAGGGGGCGATGGGCTGAGGCTGCACTGGCAAGGACGCAAAATGACATCACCCCAACTGAAAGAACAAGCCTTACACTGCGGG
This sequence comes from Pseudomonas sp. Z1-12, assembly GCF_051132015.1. NCBI lineage: Bacteria > Pseudomonadati > Pseudomonadota > Gammaproteobacteria > Pseudomonadales > Pseudomonadaceae > Pseudomonas > Pseudomonas sp. Z1-12. The sequence goes on along the minus strand of NZ_CP071647.1, from coordinate 2,935,519 downwards.
ATGAGGGGTTACTATCGCGCGCTGAAGCGCCCCCCGATGAATTGGATGTGCCCTCCCGATATACCTATCCCCTCCGCAGCTCCGACAGCGGCCACAAAACAACCTGTGGTGATCGGCGCTGAGATTGTAAAACTCATCTACTCCGCTTGGCGAATATCAAGGTGATATACCTGACTGTGCAAAGGTATTCACATTAATATTTATCGAGCGCATCCATTATGCTCAAGCCTATTCCAAGCCACCTGTTCAATTTAATTCAAGAGGTGGAGAATAATATCCCAGGGAAAAGCCACGACGAGTACACCGAGATACTCGGTTGGATGTTCTCGAAACTAGGGCTTGAAAAGTTTGCTTATGTTCATCTGGACGCCGCACCCTTCGATAATGCCAAAGTCTCCATCCACAGCAATTACCCCGCTGAATGGGTGGACACTTACCGCAGAAATTCATTGCATAAATCAGATCCGGTCATGGCCAACACAGCCATTACCGCCACGCCATTTTTCTGGGATGAAATTCCACAAGAACTGGACAATAACCCGGAAATATTTGATCAGTCCGCGTCCTATGGCATCAAACAAGGGTTCACCATTCCGATTCATGAGCCGGGCAGATCGTTCGGTTCTATTCACCTATCCTCGGAAGAGAATGATCCTGACTTCCCAACTATTGTCAGGGAGAATATGGTCATTATTCAGACGCTCAGCATCATCGCCAACCAGCACCGCCCGATTGAGATCGGTGTAGAAAGCACGCTCAAGCTATCGCCCAGGGAAATAGAATTCTTGCACTGGCTTGCGCTTGGAAAAAACTATAAGGAAATTGGCTTGATCATGAATATCACCGAACGAACAGTGAAATTTCATGCCAAGCAAATGACTGAAAAAATGGAGTGCACCAACGTCAAGCAAGCCATGTTCAAAGCGGCGCAGTTGAACCTCATCTAACATTCGTCGCCACTCAACCTTAATACCAGAGCACACTCAGGCGAAATTCACCTGGGATGCGATATTGAAAAGCATGCCGCAGGCAAACAACCCAATCACCAGGGAAATGGCTCGATTTAAAAATCGTCCGGATACAATCGCGTGAAACTTTCGACCACAAAAAGCGCCCGCCGCAATCCACACCAACCCCACCGGAAAAATAATGGCTGAAAATAGCAGCATGAACGACAGCCAGCTATCCAGCGACAGGAATGTTCCCGCCGGCGCAACGAAGGAAACAAAAAACAAGCCTTTTGGATTTGTCAGCGTTGCCACGAACAAATCTGGAACGGTAATACCCGTCGTTGCGCCAGGCCCATGGTCCTTTACCGAAAACCAAAGTTTCAAGGAAATATAAAACAGAAAACACACAGCAAAGATCTTGGTGGCGATCACTACCCACGAGTGTTCGGTTATCAGTAAATCAATGAATACGCCCCACATCGTCATTTGAATAATGTATGCCAACCATTCTGCTGCAACGAAGCGCATCGAAAGCGAATTGAGCCCTCTACTTATTCCCGCTTGCAACAACAATGAGTTCGTTGGTCCCGGGACCAACAACACGGTCAACAACGAAAGCGCAATATAATTCATAGTATCCATCCATATCAGGAGCCGGTACGGCCAGTTTCCAGGGTCAGATCGATCCGTCATCCTTCCACATGACTTCAGGCAGAGCCATGTGAAGTCAGCAACTCAGTCATACGAGGTCAGACAACCAACTTAAATAGAGCAATCACACTAGACCACCATCAATGTGCCATACCTCTTCGAACCGCTTGCCAATCCATAATTCTTGGGCCCCCTGTCCGTGAGTCAACCCGCGATAAAAAGTCACCGAGCCCACGACTAGATGACCTTTTGTTTACAGGCACTAGAGTTTATTTCAGCGCGTCAATTTTTTGATCAAAACAATATCAATCCTTTACAGAACAACACTTCAAGATCGTCAAAAAAACAATAGACCAGATTTATTTCATTTTCAGGCGACACCCTTTAATCAACACCAGTTTGCCACCATTTCGCGCCTATACTTTTTTGGATTCCCAGCAATACAAATCCACAACTAACGAATTCACACCTACTTACTAAGGCGCCTCGCCAGCACACCGCCCTAATTAGGCTACACGCTCTATTAATCAAAGACTGTACTTTAGGACAGTTGAAATACCTTAGTGCAAAGTCAACAGTAGCTTCACCTGCAGCCAAGAAGTCGCACCGATGAACTACTCCCCGTGCACCTATGAATTTTCCGGCGTATCCACCCGCATCGTAAGCTACTCAAACATCCCCCTCGACACCCTCGAACAAATATTGTCCATTCGAAAACTCGCCTTCATCGATCGAAAGAAATGGGACATTAAAAGTTATCAAGGCAGCGATTATGAGTGGGATGAATACGACGACCCCGACGCACTCTATCTCTACGCCCATGAAAACGACCGCGTCACCGGCTGCGTTCGACTACGCCCCTCCAGCAAACCCACATTGATGAGTGGGTCCCTGAGCTTTATTCTTCCCACCGAAAAAACCAGACCGCCTTTGAGTCACTGTTGGGAAGCCACTAGATTTGCACTTTCAGCCAATAATTTTTCCACGAGAAAACTCACCCGAGCTAATGTAGACATTCGCACAGCGGTACTTTTCCTGTCAATGATTAAGTTTGCCCAACAACAAAAAATTCACACGTATGAGATTGTCGTTGACACCCTGATGGCAAAAATCCTGAAACGTTCTGGTTGGCCAATTGAAAGAATCAACAGCGCATTAGGCTCGAAGGGAGAACAGATCATCTACGGCACATTGCCATGCACTTTGAAAACTTATGAGGAGGTCCTCAGCAAAAACGCCATATATCGAACAACTGTACTTACCCACTCGCGCATGGCACACCGCTCGTCAGATAGACTCCATAAATCCCTGGACACTCCCCAGCTACTCGCCGGCCGAAACATTCCGGCAAAGATACCCATGCACACTGAGCTGCAGCTTTAATCAAATAATTGGATGATTTTGGAGAAAGGATGAACCTACAACGATTATTCCCGCACGTTGGCAAAGTCATTGCCAGTACCGGCAGCCGCAACTTCCCTCGGATGTTGCACGACCTGATACTCACGGAAATACCCGTGGACGCAACCCATATTACCGAGCAACGGATCGGCACAAGTAACATGTCTGAACCGAGCGCCTCCAGCATCGGCTGCGTCGGTATGGACAACGCCTGTATCGGTGCCCTCATGGACACGCATACCGCCAAGCCTTTCTTCCTGGCCGACGATATTCTCTTTGAAGACGCAGCACCGCAAAAAATACCCAACTTCTCCCGATGCCTGCTTAAATGCGAGCGCTCGGAAAAATTGCCTGCCTACAGCACAACGACCCAGTTACACCTGAGCACCCGAAAGAATGGCCGTCGTTATGTACTGTCTATTTACCGTTCGCCTCTTTCAAAAGGATTTACCGCCCAAGAACATGCATTGTTGAAAGATTTTTCCTGTCTTTTATTGCCGATGGTCGAAGAGCATGTAGCGGCCCTTGTTCCACCGGAGTCCACTCGGCCGGATCCTTTCCTGGCATTGGACGCTTCGGAAAACGGCGGCATGGAAGCGCTGCGCCAAAGGTTCGCCGATCGACTGCTTTTATCGGGCTTGAGTTTGTCCTCTCGTGAAACGGAAGTCTGTGTGGGTCTGCTGGCCGGGCGTACCGCTCCTGAACTTGCCGAGCAACTGAACCTGAAAGTCAATACCGTCGAAAGTTATCTAAAGCGTGCCGCTATCAAGATGGGAATTGGCGGGCGTCGTTCGCTGATCCGCTGGATGCATTCGATGGATGCCACACCGGCCCACCTGGAATGGAATGGCAGTAACGCCATTCAACAAGCCGTGTAAACCCACCCCCAACGATTGCTCATTCATTGACCGAATCGAGTATTTGTTGGGGGAATATTGTTTTCCCCCTCAACCCTCCCCCGCCACACCGGCTTCCACTGATGTTCGAGTGCGACGCTTCAACCATTCCAACGCATCGTCCACATAAGTAAAAATCACCGGCACCACCAATAGGCTCAACAGCGTCGACGTCAGTAACCCTCCCATGACCACTACCGCCATCGGTTGCCTGAAACTCGGGTCTTCGCCCATTCCCATCGCCGTCGGCAACATCCCGGCGCCCATCGCAACGGTCGTCATCAGGATCGGGCGGGCACGTTTGTGGCAAGCATCCACCAACGCATCGTATCGACCCAGGCCGTAATCGCGGCGAGCCACGATGGCGTACTCCACCAACAAAATGGAGTTCTTGGTCACGATGCCCATCAGCATCAACAAGCCGATGACCGATGGCAGGGAAAAACTGAAATTGCAGATCAGCAAGGCCAATAACGCGCCACCCAGCGAGAGCGGCAGTGCCGAAAGAATCGTGGCCGGTTGCAAGAAGTCGTGGAACAGCAACACCAGGACCGAGTAGATACAGAACACGCCAATGGCCATGGCCAGGCCGAAGCTGGCGAACAGTTCCGTCATCAACTGCAGTTCGCCCTGCTCCACCAACTTCACTTCGGCTGGCAAGTTGCGCATCACCGGCAGTTGGCGGGCCTCGGCCATGACCTCACCCAGGTTGCGACCATTGAGTCCTACAGACAGGGTGACATTGCGCAGGCGGTCCAGCCGGCTGATTTGCGCCGGCCCGCTGCCCATGCTGATGTCCCCCAACGAGGCCAGGGCGACCTGGCCGTCTCGTCCGGTTACCCGCAATTGGCTGATCGCCTGCAGGTCGTCGCGCAACAGCGAATCCATGCGCACCCGCACATCCACCTGGCGCTGGGACAAATTGATCTTGCCCAGTTGCGAAGAGTATTCGCCATAAGTCGCCATGCGCAATGTATCGGCGATGTCCTGGCTGGTGATGCCCAGTTCCGCTGCCCGGGCAAAATCCGGTCGCATTTGGATCTCCGGTCGTTGCAAGGCGCTACTGGACGAGACATTGCCGATCCCGCGCAGCTCACGTAACTGGGGCTCAAGGGCGCTTGCCGTGCGCTCCAGCAGATCGCCGTCATCGCTGGCAAGGACGATATTGAGCTTCTCTCCGCTGCCATCGCCGCCCACGTTGATGCGCACGCCCGGGAGTGTGCGCAACACCTGGCGCATCTGCGCTTCCACCTCCACCTGCTTGCGATCGCGGGCATCCCGGGGAGCAAGTTCCACCGTCAGGACCGCATCGCCAGCGCCGGTGATATCGGCAGGGCTCGAGCCGGAACTGCTGGCGGTCCCCACCGAGCTGAACACATGCGTAACGTCAGGAAGCTCACGCAGCCGCTCGCTGGCCTGCAAGGCCATTGCGCTGGTGTGTTCCAGCGTCGTTCCTGGCGGCAACTCCAACGTGATTTTGCTACGGCCGGTGTCCTGGGCTGGCAGGAAACTGGTGGGCAGCAAGGGCACCAACGCCAGAGCTGCGACGAAGCACAGGCCGGCCAGAGCCATCGTTGTCTTGCGCCGAGTCAGGCTGAGATGAATCCAGCCCAGGTAACGGGTCATCAAGGCGCTGTCATGGTCGGCTTCGTTCCTTGCCTTGAGGAAATAAGCCGCCATCATCGGCGTCAGCAGCCGCGCCACCAGCAGTGAGAACAGCAGCGCAACCGACGCCGTCACACCGAACTGGCGGAACAGCTTCCCGGCGACGCCCCCCATGAACGCCGTGGGCAGGAAAACCGCGACCAGGGTGACCGTCGTGGCGAGCACCGCCAGGCCGATTTCATCCGCAGCCTCGGTGGCGGCCTGGAGCGGGGTCTTGCCCATGCGCAAGTGCCGAGCGATGTTCTCGATCTCGACGATGGCATCGTCCACCAGCACACCGATGACCAACGCCAGGGCCAACAACGAAACAGCGTTGAGGGTAAACCCGGCCAGGTACATCACGCCGAAAGTGGGGATGATCGACAGCGGCAACGCCGTAGCGACGATGAGGGTGGCGCGCCAGTCCCGCAGGAACCACCAGACCACCAGCACCGCCAGCAGCATGCCTTCGTACAGCAAATTCATCGAGTCGTGATAATTGGCGAGCACGGCCTTGACCGTGTCACTGACCTCAACGATCTGCACGTTGGGATGCTGTTTCTCAAACGCGGTCATGGCCTTGCGCACTTCATTGGCGACGCCGACATCGGAGAATCCCAGGGAGCGCGTGACCTGGAATCCGATCACCGGCCGGCCATCGCGAAACGCCCGCGAGCTACGTTCAGCATGGGTGTCACGAATGTCGGCCAACTGCCCCAGGGCAAGCAGGCGCCCGTCGCCACTGGGAATATCGATAGCGCCGAGGGCCGCCGGATCATCAATGGCGCCCAAGGTGCGCATGGCTTGCTGACCGCTGCCCAGATTGCCCTGGCCGCCGGAGTTGTCCTTCTGCATGGCCCGCAACTGGTTGGCGACGTCCGCGACGCGAATGCCCAGGCCCGCCATCAGCGCAGGGTCGAGATCGACCTGGACTTCCCGATCGACGCCGCCCGTACGTGCGATCATGGCCACCCCGGGCACCGCCAACAACTGTTTGCTCAACTCATTGTCGACGAACCAGGACAAGGCTTCTTCATCCAGGTTGTCGGAGTCAATGACATAGGTCAGCAACGCCGAGGCGCTGGTGGTCAGCCGGGCAACCGACGGTGTATCCAGGCTCGCCGGCAGTTGCGCCATGGCACTGTCGACCGCATTGCGCACCTCGTTGAGCGCCTCGTTGCCATCCTTGTCGATGTCAAAGCTGACGTTGATGTTGACGGCACCGTCGGTGATGCTCGTCGTCACGTGCTTGAGCAGGCGCAGGGACGTCAGCTTGTCCTCGATCTTGCGCGCCACTTCCGTTTCCAGTTGCTCCGGGGCCGCACCTTCCAGCGAGGCGCTGATCACCACCGTCGGCAGGTCCATGTCAGGGAAATCCTGGATGGCGAGCTTTTCAAAACCCGACAGGCCAAAGAGCGTCAGCAGGATGAACAGCATGACGGCCGGGACCGGGTGACGGATCGACAAGGCTGAAATGTTCATGGCTGGGCGACCTGGGATTGGACGAGGGTCACGCTCGCGCCATCGTTGAGGAACGCACCGCCGGCACGCACGATGCGCGCCGGCTCATCGAGGCCGCTGAGGATTTCCACGGCCTGATGCATGCGTCGGCCAACCACCACCGGCCGCTGGACAACGTGCATATCGTCATTGAGCGTGAATACATAGGAGCGCCCGTCCCGCAGGATGACGGCAGTGTCTGGCACCGTGACAGCCTCGCGCGGCGCCAATTCGATCTGGCCACTGGCATACATACCGGCCTGGGCGGCGCTGTCGATTGGCAGGGAGACGTAGATCAATCCTCGGCGAGTCTTGGTATCCAACGTAGGCGACACCAGCCGCACGCGCCCTTCCAGGCTCTGGCCGTCAGGCAATGTCATACGGGCGACCTGGCCAGGCTGCACGTGGGCCAGTTGACGGGCATCCAGCTCGGCCTGCCATTCGATGCGGCCGTCGCGCACCATGCGAAACAGCTCGTCGCCGGCAGAAAGCACCTTGCCGAGCAACGCCGTGCGCGCCGAAATGACGCCATCGTCCACGGCGACGATGCGGGTTTGTCCAAGCCTGATCCGCGTACTCTGCAATTCGGCACGGGCGCTGGCGAGGTCAGCCTCGGCGAGCGCGACCTTGATTCGATAGTCTTCGCGCTGTTGCTCCGACAAGGCCCCGCCCTGTCCGACGACCCGGGCACGACGATCATTGGAACGGGCCTGCTCCAGATTGGCATCGGCCTGGGCAACGAGCGCCTTCTGTTTGTTTTCCTCGGCAACCACCGTTTCGCTGGCCAGCGTGGCCAGTAATTGGCCTTTCTTTACCCGGCTGCCCACATCGGCCTCGATGCTGGCGATGCGCAGGTTGCTGGTCTCGGCATTGATGACCGCTTCCTGCCAGGGGGCGAGCGCGCCATTGGCAAACAGCAATTGCGGCCAGACCTGGCGTTGCGCCTGGACGACTTCCACGCTCAAGCTGCTGACCCGGGGCGCGGCCTCGGCCGGCTCAGCGCCCCGGCGAAAATAAATCAACGCCGCCACGATCGCGCACACGACGATTGCCAACGCGAATTTGCCCGGTCTCGACCTCACGCGCCGTCTCCGCCCGATGCCCGACTCCGCGCCAGGGGCTGATCGACCTGCCAGCCGCCTCCCAATGCCTTGTACAGGGCAATCCAGTAGCGCACTTGATCCTGCTGCAAGGTGATCAATTCAATCTCGGCGGTCAGCGCCTGGCGGCGGGCGGTTTCCCGGTCCAGCAGGCTGACGTTGCCCGCCTGCCAACCGCGGTCGATAGCCTCGAAAGACTCACGGAAACCCGCGGTGGAACGTTCCACATCCGACTCCCGGCGACGTGCCGCATCGAGACGCACCAACGCCTGCTCCACTTCCATCACACCGGTGCGCAGCGTTTGGCGATAGACCGCCAGAGCCGCTTCATACGAGGCCTTGGCACCCTCCGCCGCCGCGCGACGCTTGCCACCGTCGAACAGCGGAATCGACAGTACCGGGCCCAATGACCAGGAGCGGTTGCGCTGACCGACCATGGTGCCCACGGAAATCGTCCCGGAAAGACTCAAGCTCGGCAGGCGCTCAGCCTGGGCCACGCCAATCTCGGCATTCGCCGCGGCCAGCTCACGCTCGCGGGAGGCGATGTCCGGGCGCTGGCGCAGCAAGTCGGCCGGAATCTGCTGCACACTGAGTTCGGCCGGTTGCGGCAGTTGCGCCGGCGTGTAGCCGAGCACCTCCAGCAGTTGCCCCTCATCACTGCCTGTCAACGCCACCAGGCTCTTGAGCAGCACCTGGCATTCACTCTGTTGCTGGACCAGGGCCGCAGCGCTGCTGGCGGCACTGGCATCGGCCAGCGCCGCGTCGGCCGAGGACGTGAAGCCCGCCCCGAACGACTGACGCGTCATGCGCGCGGTGTCTTGTTGTGACAGGGCCTGGTCGCGGTAGGCCAATACCAACTTTTGGCATCCGCGGTATTGCACATAGGAGTCGCCGACTTGGGCCGCCAGCGAAACCCTCGCTTCATGCCAGTCATCCACCCGTGCCTCGACACGGGAGCTAGCCGCTTCATTGTTGCGTCGCAGTTTGCCGAACAGATCAAGTTCCCAGGCGGCATCCATCGTTGCCGAGGAACCTGAGCCCCCCAGGCGCTCCGAACCGGTCTGCTGTCCACCTCGGCCACCGGACAGCCTGCCGTCGAACGTGGGCAAGGCATCGGCGGCATCACTGTCGGCGGTCGCACGGGCCAGGGAGATATTGGCCCAGGCCTGGTCCATGGACGGGCTATCGGCTTCGGCCAGGCGCAACAGTTCGGCCAACGCCGGGTCATCGAATTGCCGCCACCAGTCGACCAATGCCGCCACGGACGCGCCGTGGGGCACCGGAGCCTGCCACTTGGCGGCGATCGGGACGTCCGGCACCCGATAGTCTGGGCCCAATACGCAGCCACTCAAGGCCACCGCACACAGTGTCACCAGTAATATGCTCGCTGGGGGCTTGAAGACATGCATAGCGTTCTCTAAGGGCGTCTACAGGTGACAACACAGCAAGGCACCCGGCACCGGCACAGCTCAGGGAGGCGGCAGATTATTAACGATGGCTTGATGAGGCTCGTGTGGCAGTTATTTAACCGCGCGCCCGTTCCGATGTCTGGCGTGGAAATTGGGGACAGCTGCCGGCAGGAAAACTCGCGATAAAGACGGGGGCCTGTTGAAATGATCTCGACCTGCCCAGTAATGGCTGCACTTGCTGTCGAGCATGAATGGCCCCCGCTCGGTTCACTTTCCATCGCCAATGGATGATCGAATATGGAAGCACTCACTTACCTCGAAAACATCGAGTCGAACGCACGCACCTATGCGCAGACTTTCCAGCGACTGTTCGTCAGCGGCAAGGGCATGCGTATCAAGGATGCCAGCGGCCAGGAGTTCCTCGATTGCCTGTCGAACGCCGGGACACTGGCCCTCGGGCACAACCCGCCCGAAGTCCGGGATGCGGTGATGCGCTTCCTCGACAGCGACCACCTGCAGCAGGCGCTGGACTTGGCCACGCCGGCCAAACACGCGTTTGTGCAGGAACTGTTCTCGATGCTGCCGGCGAAAATGCGCGACACCAGCAAGATTCTCTTCTGCGGGCCCAGCGGTTCGGATGCCGTCGAGGCCGCCATCAAGTTGGCCCGCCACTACACCAAACGCTCGCCCTTGATGGCGTTCCACGGCGGCTACCATGGGATGACGGCCGGTGCACTGTCGGCGATGGGCAAGCTGTCTCCCAAGACCGGCGACGGCATGATTGCCCAAGGCACGCACTTTCTGCCCTTCCCCTATCGGTTTCGATGCCCGTTCGGCACGAATGGCGAACACACCGATCAACTGTCCATCGACTACATCCGTACCGTCCTTTCGGACCCCGAAGGCGGCGTCGCCAAACCGGCGGCGGTCATCGTCGAGGTGGTGCAAGGCGAAGGCGGTTGCATCCCGGCCTCGGCCAACTGGCTGCGGGCCCTGCGGGAAATCACTCTGGAGCAGGGGATCTTGCTGATCGTCGACGAAGTCCAGACCGGCCTGGGGCGCACCGGCAGCACCTTCGCCATCGAGCACGCCGGCATCGTCCCCGACATCCTGGTGCTGTCCAAAGCCATCGGCGGTGGCTACCCATTGGCAGTGATCGTATATGCCGAACATCTGGATACCTGGGAGCCTGGCATGCATGCGGGAACCTTTCGCGGCAATCAGGTGGCAATGGTTGCCGGCGCCGCTACCATGCAGCAGATCCGTAGAGACCATCTCGTCGCCCATGCCGCGCGAATGGGCGAGCGACTGGAGAGCGGCCTGCGGGACATCGCGCAGCGTTTTCCGTTCATCGGCGACATCCGCGGTCGCGGGTTGATGATCGGCGTGGAAATCACCCAGCCGGCACACAATCAGCGCGCCGGCCAGGCTGACGGCGCACGTGCACACGCCATCAAGCTCAACTGCTTCGACAATGGCTTGATGATGGAAACCGGCGGGCGCCATGGCGCAGTGCTCCGGTTCCTGCCGCCCCTGACCATCACCGAGACCGAAGTCGGCATGGTGCTGGACCGCTTCGAACAGGCGGTGAAGAAAGTTGGCGAAACTCGTCCGCAGGCGGCACGCATAGCGGTATAGGGCGCCAGGCACAGTTCCTGTGGCGAGGGAGCTTGCTCCCGCTGGGTCGCGAAGCGGCCCCAACACGGTCGACTCCATCAACCAGACGGACCGAGCTGCCAGGGTTTAGGGCTGCTTCGCAGCCCAGCGGGAGCAAGCTCCCTCGCCACAGGTTCCATGTCTGGCCTCAGGTTCCATGCCTGGCCTCAGGTTCGATGCCTGGCCTCAAGTTCCATATCTGGCTTCATGCTTGACCATCACCGAGACCGAGGTCGGCATGGTGCTGGACCGCTTCGAACAGGCGAGAAGGTTGGCGAAACACGCTCCCATGAAGCATGCGTCGCGGTATAAGGCGCCAGGCACAATTCCTGTGGCGAGGGAGCTTGCTCCCGCTGGGTCGCGAAGCGGCCCCAACACGGTCGACTCCATCAACCAGACGGACCGAGCTGCCAGGGTTTAGGGCTGCTTCGCAGCCCAGCGGGAGCAAGCTCCCTCGCCACAGGTTCCATGTCTGGCTTCAGGTTCCGTGCCTGGCCTCAAGTTCCATATCTGGCTTCATGCTTGACCATCACCGAGACCGAGGTCGGCATGGTGCTGGACCGCTTCGAACAGGCGAGAAGGTTGGCGAAACACGCTCCCATGAAGCATGCGTCGCGGTATAAGGCGCCAGGCACAATTCCTGTGGCGAGGGAGCTTGCTCCCGCTGGGTCGCGAAGCGGCCCCAACACGGTCGACTCCATCAACCAGACGGACCGAGCTGCCAGGGTTTAGGGCTGCTTCGCAGCCCAGCGGGAGCAAGCTCCCTCGCCACAGGTTCCATGTCTGGCCTCAGGTTCCATGCCTGGCTTCAGGTTCCGTGCCTGGCCTCAAGTTCCATATCTGGCTTCATGCTTGACCATCACCGAGACCGAGGTCGGCATGGTGCTGGACCGCTTCGAACAGGCGAGAAGGTTGGCGAAACACGCTCCCATGAAGCATGCGTCGCGGTATAAGGCGCCAGGCACAATTCCTGTGGCGAGGGAGCTTGCTCCCGCTGGGTCGCGAAGCGGCCCCAACACGGTCGACTCCATCAACCAGACGGACCGAGCTGCCAGGGTTTAGGGCTGCTTCGCAGCCCAGCGGGAGCAAGCTCCCTCGCCACAGATTCTATGCCTGGCCTCAGGTTCCATGTCTGGCTTCAGGTTCCGTGCCTGACTTCAGGTTCCATGCCTGGCTTCGAGCCCGGCAGCCCGGCTCAATCCCGCGCCAATGCATTGATCGGATCGAGCCGCGCGGCATTGCGCGCAGGCACGAAGCCGAACACGACTCCGATCAGGGTCGAACAGACGACAGCGGTGATGATCGAGCCCACCGAGAACACCATCTGCCACTCCTTGACGAAGATCGAAAAGACGTAGCCGATACCAAACGACAAGGCGATACCAATCATCCCCCCCATCAGGCACACCATCACCGCCTCCACCAGGAACTGCTGGCGGATGTCCGACTGGCGTGCACCGACGGCCATGCGGATACCTATCTCGCGGGTACGTTCGGTCACCGAGACGAGCATGATATTCATCACACCGATGCCACCGACCACCAGCGAAATAATTGCAATCAACGAGAGCAGCAGCGCCAGGGACTGGCTGGTCTTCTGCACTGTTTGCATCACACTGTCGAGGTTGTAGGTGAAAAAGTCCTTGATGCCATGGCGTTGGGTCAGGAGCTTGACGACGTGATCTTCTACGATTTTGCTCGGCTGACCATCCTTTATCCGCACCGTAACGCTGTCCAGGAAGCGCTGGCCCAGCAATCGGCCGGCCGCCGTCTCATAGGGCATCCATACGTTCAGGTTCTTGTTGGTGTTGAACACGCTTTTGCGGTCTTCGGTCACGCCGATGATCGTACAAGGCAGGTTGTCGATGAGAATCACCTTGCCCAACGGATCACTGTTCGGGAACAGTCGCTGGCGGGTATTGTGGTCGATCACCACCACTTGAGACTGGCGCCGGGCATCGTCCTTGCTGAACGCGACGCCGGAGCCGATCTTGATCCCACGAACCTGGAAATAGCTCTCGCTGACACCGTTGACGGTCGCGTTGATGTCGATGTTTTCAAACCGCAAGAGCAGATTACGGCCAACGTTGGGCGTCGCGCTGTCGATGTAATACTGGTCGCTCAAGGCCGTCACGTCGGACAGCACCAGGGTTTCGATAGCGGTCGAGCGACTGTCCCCCCAGTCAGCCCCAGGCATGATCTCGATCGTATTACTGCCAATCGCCTGGATATCCTTCAGGACATACGCCTTGACCCCTTCGCCGATGGCCACGATCGAAACCACCGAAGTGATACCAATAATGATGCCCAACATGGTCAACAGGGTGCGCATTCGATGCGAGATCAGTGCCACCCAGGCCATATTGAACGCTTCGCTGAACAAGCCGAAGCTGGCGCGCAGTCCGTTCACCGGCTTGACCTTGGCCGGACGTGTGCCTTGCGGCGACTGATCCTCCAAGGGTTGTTGCGGATTGGGCCGATCACTGACGATCTCGCCGTCGCGGATCTCGATGATGCGCTGGGCGTGGGCCGCCACTTTCTCATCGTGGGTCACGATGATGACCGTGTGTCCCGCCCTGTTGAGCTCCAGCAGAATCTTCATCACCTCCTTGCCACTGGTGGTGTCCAGCGCACCGGTGGGTTCATCCGCCAGAATGATGTCGCCGCCGTTCATCAGGGCCCGGGCGATACTCACCCGCTGCTGCTGGCCACCCGAAAGCTGGTTGGGCCGATTGCTCAAATGCCCCATCAACCCCAGGCGTTTCAACAGCTCTCCGGCACGGCTGTGCCGTTGCGACTCGGCGGCGCCGGCATAAATCGCCGGCATCTCGACGTTGTGCAAGGCGCTCAGGTGCGGCAGCAAATGGTAGCGCTGGAAAATGAAACCAAAGTGATCACGACGCAACACCGCCAGTTCACGGTCGTTCATCGAACCGGTTTCGCGCCCATCCACCTTGTAGCTCCCGGCGCTCGGATGGTCGAGGCAGCCAAGCACGTTCATCAGGGTCGATTTGCCGGAGCCGGACGCCCCGGTAATCGCAACCACCTCGCCGGCATTGATCGTCAGGTTGATGTCCTTGAGGGCGATGAAGGCCTTTTCGCCGGCCTGGAAGCTGCGGGTAATGCCTTTGAGTTCCAGCAATGGTTGGGTCATGGTCAGGCTCCCGCCACGGCCGGGATCGGCTCGCCGATGACGACCTTGTCACCCTCAGCCAGGCCATCCTTGATCTCGACCCTGACGTTGTTGTTGATGCCCATGTTCACATTACGCGGCTGGGCCTTGCCTTCGGCATCCAGCACACGGACCACGTAGCTGCCATCCTGGTTTTTCGCACCCAGGGCGGCGACGGGAACCGTCAACACGTCCTTGGCCTTGTCGAGGACGATACGGACCTGGGCCGTCATGGAAATGCGCAGGCGATGGTCAGGGTTAGGCACATCGAAGAGGCTGTTGTAGAACACTGCGGTATTTTGCTTGGGCGTCCCGGCGTTCTGGGTTTCGAGGAAGTTCTGCGGCGCCGGTTCAGTGCCGCGCAGCTTGGCGTAATAACGCTTTTCCGATTCCCCCAGGATGGTGAAATACACTTCTTGGCCAGGCACGATGTGGATCACGTCGGCTTCCGACACCTGCGCCTTGACTGTCATGGTGTCGAGGTCGGCGAGCTTGAGCAGGACCGGCGCCAGTTGCTCGGCGATCACGGTCTGGCCTTCCTGCGTCACGACCCCGACCACGTAGCCATCGATCGGCGCAACGATATGGGTGTAGGCCAGGTTGACCCGCGCGGTTTCCACTTGGATGCGGGCGTCTTTTATCTGCGCATTGAGGGAGAGCAGGTTCGCCTCTTCCACCCTGTAGTTGGACTCGGCGGTCTCGTATTCCTGCTTGGAGATCGCGTCGTCCGGTTGCAGTTTCTTGTAGCGATCATAGGTGGCCTTGGCGTCCTTGAGTTGCGCCGCCGTAGCCTGCCGCTTGGCCACCAGGTTCTCCTCGTTGACCAGGGCCTGGCGCAAGGAGTTCTGCGCCAGCATCGGATCGATTTCCGCCAGCCATTGACCCTTCTTGACCTTGTCGCCCAATTTGACCTTGAGCGATTTCAACTGGCCCGACACCTGGGCACCGACGTCGACCTGCTTGATGCCCTCGAGCGTGCCGGAGGCCAGCACCGCGTTCTCGATGTCCGTGCGTTCGACCTCGGCGGTCAGGTACTCCGGCGGTTTGCCCGGCGATTGCGCGCTGTAGAAAATCAGACCGGCCACCACGACCAGGACGAGCACGATAGCGATTTTGCGAAACTTCGACTTTTCCATAAATAACCATGAGTGCGTTGATTTCAGGCCCGGCCAGCGTGGCGCCGGGTTCCATGGATGTGCGTCAAGGAAGAGCCGTCATACGTAGTCACTGGCGGCCTCCTCGTCGAGCATGGGCAGGCCGTCGTGCCACCAGGCTGCCAGGTTGTGTACGTGGGGGGCCTTGAGGATCGTGAAGTGGTTGCCCGGACCGTACCAGATGCTGAGGTCAGGGATATGCTTGCGCCATCCTTCGATCATTTGCTCCTGTTCGCGTTTATTGCCGGCTGTGTCCAGGGTTGGATCATTGGCCAGCACCAACCGCACCGGCCCGGTGTAGCGGTGTTGCGGTTGATAGACCGTGCGCAGGGCCGTACCGAAGGCCCGCGCCGGACCGCGCATGGCATCCACCGCCGAGCGCTGCGGCAGCATGCCGGCCCGAACCATGCCGGCATGCAGCAAGCGCATCTGCGCGGTATCGTCCTGGGTACCGAAGACCGTGGCATCGATGCCCAAGGACTTGCCGGACGCCAACTGCATCGCCTCGATCAGCCGATTCAGCACCCCCGTCGCGGTGTAGGGCTTGCCCACCACGCCGTTGCCGCCCGGCGACTCACTGTCGATCAGCGTCAACGAGGCCACCTTGCGACCCCGAGCATTCAGGCGGGCCGCCATCTCGAACACGATCCAACCACCGAAGGAATGGCCGAGCAGATGCACCGGCCCCTCCGGTTGTACCTTGTCGATTGCGTCGAGATACGCCTGGGCGGCGGTTTCCACGAGACTGAACGGCTCGGTGCTGCCGTCCAGTCCACGGTGTTGCAACCCGTGGATAGGCCATTCCGGACCGAAGGCGTCGGTCAGCCCGATAAAACCGGTCACGCTGTCGCCAGCCCCCGGTACACAGAAGATCGGCGCCCGGTCGGCACGTCCGCCCTGGATCGTCAGCAGTGGCTGGTAACGGTTCTTCGGCGCAGGCGTTGGGCGTGCCGCGACGGTGCCCAGTGCATCGCTGATGGCTTGGCCCAATGCCTTGACCTGTGGGGCCTGCATCATCGTCTGGTGGTTTCCCGGGACCTTGACGCAGTGCATTTGCGTCGTGGGCAGGACAGCGTCCCAACCCAGGTAGCCGGAATGCTCGGGCGCATCGTCCTTGCGTTCCTCGGCTATCAACAGGTGCACCGGTACGGAGATCGGATACACCCGGTAATGGGCCAGGGCATGACCGTGGGCGACTTCTCGATCCAGGTACTGCCAGAGCTGGGCCGCGTTGTAGCCGGCCAGCTCAGGGGGCAGCAGGCCTTCGTCGCCACACAGTTGCACCAGGTCTTCGAATGCGAAATCGTTCAATCGGGTCTGCAGATGGGCCAGTTTTTCGAGCACCGACGCCAGGTCAGCCTCAGCCAATGTGCCGGCCTTCCAGAACACTTCGCAGCGATCCAGCAAATGCCGTGTGTGGGCTTCACCCGGTGACCAGCGTTCCCTGCCCTGGTCCACCAACCGTGGCAGGTAGCTGTCGATCAGGCCGACGAATTCGACCTCTTCGTCCAGGCCAATGAGCTGGATGGCAATCTCGTAGGCCAGCACGCCGCCGAACGACCAGCCGGCCAGGCGATAAGGGCCCTGGGGCTGGACCGAGCGGATGACCCCCACCAGCCGCGAGGCCAGGCATTCCATCGTCTGCAACTGCGGCTCGCCCCACGGGATGGCCGGCAGGCCATAGACCGGAATATCCGGATCGATGTGCTTGCCCAGCATCGGGAAGTACAGGTCCAGGCCGCTGAACTCATGCACCAGGAACAGCGGGTTCTGCTGGCCGGTGGTGCGCACCGGTACAAAAGCCTCCTGCACCTGAATGTCGGTGGTGCGGGTCTGCAGCAACAAGGCCATGGACGCGACGCTTTCGTGCTGGAACAGCTCGGCCAGCGACACCGTCAGGTTGGCTTGGGCCAGCAACCCCAGCAAACGGACCGCCAGCAACGAATGCCCGCCCAGTTCGAAGAAATTGTCGTGGCGGCCGACCTGTTGCAGGCCCAGCACGTCTTGCCAGATCTGCGTCAACAGGGTTTCGACTTCGCCTTGCGGGGCCTCGTAGCCACGGGTGACGACGGCCTCCTGGCCCGGTGCCGGCAGCGCCCTGCGGTCGAGTTTGCCGTTGGCGGTCAGCGGCAATGTGTCGAGCCGCACGTATGCCGCCGGCACCATGTAGTCAGGCAGTTGCGCGTGCAAATACCCGCGCAGGTCTTCGATTGGCAGCACCTCCTCCACCGCGTGCTGGGTGAAGTACGCCACCAGCCGTTTCTCACCCGGAACGTCTTCACGCACCAGCACCACGACATCCTTGACGTCATCCTGCGCAGCCAACCGGGCTTCGATCTCGCCCAGTTCGACACGGAAACCGCGGATCTTCACCTGGTCGTCGTTACGCCCCAGGTAATCCACCGTGCCGTCCGCACGCCAGCGCGCCAGGTCGCCGGTGCGGTACAGCAACGCATCCGGATCGGCATTGAACGGGTCGGCGACGAACTTCTCGACGGTCAGCTCAGGGCGATTCAAATACCCTTTCGCCACGCCGTCGCCACCGATGTACAACTCGCCCGCCACGCCGATGGGCACTGGCTGACGATTGACATCCAGCACATAGACACGGGTGTTGCCAACCGGGCGACCAATCGGGATACCGCCCTCGCCCACCTGCTTGATTTCGTAGGTGGTGGTGAAGGTGGTGGCTTCGGTCGGGCCGTAACCGTTGAGCAGATGAGCCGGCGCGCCTTCTTTCAGGACGCGACCGATCACGGCTGGGTCGAGTACATCGCCACCAACGATCAAGTAGCGCAACTGGGCGAACGCCGTCATCAGCCCGGCGGCGTATTGATGGAACAGGCCGGCGGTCATCCACAACACGCTGACCGATTGTTCGAGCAGCAGCGCGTGGAAATCCGCCTGGGACAGCAGCACGTCCTGGTCGACCACCACCACGCAACCGCCATTGAGCAACGGTGCCCAGACATCGAGAGTGCTGGCGTCGAAGGCCGGGTTTGAGGCGAAAGCGACCCGATCCTCGGCGTTGAAATCGGCGTAACCGTTATTGATCACCAGTCGGCTGATCGCCCGGTGTGGCACCAGCACGCCTTTCGGTGTGCCAGTGGAACCGGAGGTGTACATGATGTAGGCCACCGATTCGCTGCTTTGCACCAGGTCGAGGTTATCAGCGGCCTCGTCGAAGACCAGCGTATCCAGATCCACCCGTAGCGAGGCTTCAGGCGCTAGCACGGTGCTCGACGTCAGCACGATTTTCGCCCCGCTGTCCTGCACCATGAACTGTTGCCGCTCCAGCGGCGCGCTGACATCCAGCGGGACGTAGGCAGCGGCACACTTGAGGATCGCCAGTTGGCTGACCAGCAGCTCGAGCGAACGCTCCAGCCCAATCGCCACCCGATCGCCCGGTTGCACACCAAGGCCGACCAGATGACGGGCCAGGCGATTGGCCCGGCGGTTCAATTCGGCATAGGTCAGGCGTTGCGCATTGTGTACGGCGGCAATGGCTTGCGGACGTTCCTGGGCCTGCGCCTCGAACAGGCCGTGGACGGTCCTGTCCTGGGGATAGCGCCGGGTGGCGTTGAAATCCACCAGCACGTGTCGACGCTCGGCCGACGGCAGGATCGACACGCTGTTCAACGGGGTTTGCGGCGCTTGCTCCAACGCCTCCACCAGATGTTCCAGGGCAATGTTCATGTAGACACACATCCGTTGCGCACCGATCTGCGGCACCGCCAGCGCCGACACGCTGAAACCTTCGCCCAGGTCATCCACCGACAAGGTCAGTGGATAGTTGGTGCGCTCTTCGCTGCCCAGGGCCTCGATGCCCTCCCAGGCGGCGAACGCCTCGCTCGAAGCCGTGCCCATTGCGCTGTGCCGATAATTGAGCAAGGCACTGAACAACGGCAGCGGCGCGGCGACGCCGCTGCAACGCTGGGCCAGGGACAACGAGGCGTGCTCGTGCCCCAGCAGATCGGTCAAGCGAGCGTGGGTGGCTTTCACCCCGTCACGCAGGCCTTGGGTACCGATATCCACTCGCAACGGCAACGTATTGATGAACATGCCCAGGGCACGGTCGGCCCCCTCGCCGCCCTGCATCCGCCCCATCAGCACGGTGCCAAAGACCACATCCTGTCTTCCGGACACTTTGCTCAGGACTTGCGCCCACGCCAAGTGATGCAGGCTCGCGGCGCTCACCCCCAACTGACGGGCCTGGGCCCGCAGGCGCCGGCTCAGGTCGGCGGCGAGGTTGAGTCCGGCGGCTTCGATGTCGCTACCGTCGCCGCGGACGTCCAGCAAGCCGAACGGCAACGTGGGTTCCTCGATGTCGCCGAGCATGTCGCGGAAGAACCCTTCATGTTCCTCACGGCTCACGCCCAAGCGGGCCTGGGCCACGTAGTTGCGGAACGGCACCGCTGCGCCCAATTGGTCTGCGTGGCCCAGCAGGTGCGCCTGCATCTCGTGTTGCACCACTTCCAGCGCCGTGTGGTCGAGGGCCATGTGATGGAACAGCAGCATGGCGATCCAGCGCTGGTTGGCGGCGTCATGGGTGAACGCCAGGCGCATCAGCGGTGCCTGGCGGACATCGAGACGCGCGTGTTGCCGGTCGAAACGTTCGAGCAATTGCGCGGTGACGTCATGGCCCGGTTGGAAAACACACGCCTCCAGAATCAGTTGCGCCTGGCGAACGACCACCTGCACCGGCTCGCGCAGGCCTTCCCAGAGCACGGCGGTGCGCAAGATGTCGTGGCGGTCGATGACGCCTTGCAACGCGTCGACAAAGGCATCCAGCCGGACGCGGTCCTTGAACTTGAAGGTGGCCTGCTGCACGTAGAGATCACCCTGCTGTGACGCCAGGTGGTGATACAGGATACCTTCCTGCAGCGGCGCCAGGGCATAGATGTCCTGGACATTGCTCATACCGCCCGGCACCGCCGCGACAACCTGTTCGATCTCCTCTTGAGTCAGATCGGCCAGCGGCAGCATGTCCGGCGTAATGCGTGCGCAACCGTGGGTAATGCCGTTGACCGGCACCACAATCTCCGTGGTCCCCCCTACGGCCGCCGCCAATGCCGCCAACGTCGGCTGACCGAACAGCACGCGCACATCGGCGCTCAGGCCCACCTGACGCATGCGTTCGATCAGCGTGACCGCCAACAGCGAGTGACCGCCCAGTTCGAAGAAGTGGTCGTGACGCCCCACCCGCGCGACCTGGAGCAACTCGGCCCACAGCTGCGCCAGCGTCGTTTCGACGCGGCCCTGGGGTGCCGCGTAATCGCGGGTAATCATCGCGTCCAGGTCCGGTGCTGGCAGCGCCTTGCGGTCGAGTTTGCCGTTGGGGGTCAGCGGCAGCGCGTCGAGCCGGATGTAGGCGGTTGGCACCATGTATTCCGGTAGTTGCTCCAGTAGATGAACCCGCAAGACTTCGATGTCGGCGAAAGCTTCTGGCGCATGCGGGGTGAAATAAGCGACCAGGCGTTTTTCCCCCGGCGCATCTTCACGGGCCAGCACCACCGCTTCCTTCACCGCCTCATGCTGCGCCAGCCGCGCTTCGATCTCGCCCAACTCGATGCGGAAACCACGGATCTTCACCTGGTCATCGTTGCGCCCCAGGTAGTCGATGTTGCCGTCCGGCAGGTAACGACCCAGGTCACCGGTGCGGTACATCCGGGCATTCGTTGCGGTGCTGAACGGGTCCCGCAGGAAACGCTCGACGGTCAGCTCCGGACGGTTCAGGTAACCCCGCGCCACCTGCACCCCGCCGATGTAAATCTCACCGGCCACGCCCAGGGGCGCCGGTTGTTGATGGTCATCGAGCAGGTAGATCCGCGTGTTGGCAATCGGCTTGCCGATCGGTGTGCTGTCCGGGGTGTCTACCCTCGTGCAATCCCACGCCGTCACGTCCACCGCCGCTTCGGTCGGGCCGTACAGGTTGTACAGGCCGGTGCGGGGCAGTTGCGCCTTGAAGCGCCGCACCAGGTGCCCCGGCAACGCCTCGCCGCTGCACATCACCCGGACCAAGCCTTCGCATTGATCTGCCTCGCCATGAGCCAGGAACACATCGAGCATCGACGGCACGAAATGCAGCGTGGTGATGCCTTGGGCCTGGATCACTTCGCGCAGGTACGCCGGGTCGCGATGCCCGCCAGGACGGGCCATCACCAGCCGCGCACCGCTGAACAGCGGCCAGAAGAATTCCCACACCGACACGTCGAAGCTGAACGGGGTCTTTTGCAGCACCGCGTCCGCGGCGGTCAAGCCGTATTCGTCCTGCATCCACAGCAGGCGGTTGACCACCGCGCCGTGTTCGTTCATCACGCCCTTGGGCATGCCGGTGGAGCCCGAGGTGTAGATGACATAGGCCAGGTGATGGGCATGCAAGCCTTCAACCAGCGGATTGTCGGTGGGCTGCGTCGAGAACCCTTCTGCCTCATCCAGCAACAAGGTCTGCGCCTGGGTAGCCGGCAGGCTCGCCTGCAAGGCGCGCTGGGTCAGCACCACCATGGGCGCGCTGTTTTCCAGCATGTAGGCCAGGCGCTCACGGGGATAATCCGGGTCCAGCGGCACATACGCCGCGCCGGCCTTGAGAATGCCCAGCAGGCCGGCGACCATGTCCAGGCTGCGATCGGCACAGATCGCCACGCGGTCATCCGGGCGAATGCCCAGTTCCAGCAGGCGATGGGCAATCTGGTTAGCGCGCTCGTTGAGTTGCGCGTAGCTCAGTTGCGCCTCGCCGGAGACCACGGCGACCGCGTCCGGGCAGGCCGCGACCCGGGCCTCGAACAGGCCGTGCAAGGTCAGGCCCTGCGGATAATCGACCGCCGTGGCATTGAACGTTTCCAGCAGTTGATGACGCTCGTTGTCAGCCAGCAACGGGATCTGAGCCACGAGCGTCTGTTCATCAGCCACCATGGCCCGCAATACGCACTCCAAGTAGCCGAGGTAACGTTCCATCGTGGCCGGGTCGAACAGCGCCGTGGCGTATTCCAACGCCCCGAACAGGCGACCATCGATCAGGGCCATGTCCAGCAACACGTCGAACTTCGCGGTGCGGCTGGTCACGCCCAGCCCTTGCAGCGACATATCGCCGAGTTCCAACCCCGTGGCTTCGGTGTTCTGCCATGACAGCATGGCCTGGAACACCGGGCTATGGGACAGGCTGCGCAAAGGCCGAGCCACCTCCACCACTTGTTCAAATGGCAAGTCCTGGTGCGCCTGGGCGTCCAGGGTCCGGGCCTTTACCTGTTGCAGCAAGGCTTGCACCGTCAGTCCATCCGCCACATCGACGCGCAGCGCCAGGGTGTTGACGAACAGACCGATCAGGCCTTCGACTTCCGCTTGCATGCGGTTCGCCACCGGCGTACCGATGACCACGTCGTACTGGCCGGACAGGCGACTGAGCACCGTGGCCCAGGCGGCCATGACCGTCATGAACAAGGTGGCGCCGTGGCGTTGGCTCAACGCCTGGAGGCCTTGGGTCAGGTTTTCGTCGAGGACGATCCCCACCGCCGCGCCGGCGTGATCTTGCTGCGCGGGCCGTGGCCGATCAGTGGGCAACGTCAACAAGGCTGGTGCGTCGGCCAGGGTCTGCCGCCAGAAGCGTTCCTGTTCGGCCAAGACTTTCCCGGTGAGCCAGCGCCGCTGCCAAAGGGCATAGTCCGCGTACTGAATCGGCAACACCGGCAATGGATCGTCCTGCCCCTGACGGAACGCTTCGTACAGCACGCCCAACTCATGGGTCAGCAGATCGGCGGACCAGCCATCGGAGACGATATGGTGCAGGGTCAGCAACAGCACGTGATCATCGTCCGCCATCCGCACCAGTCGGCCGCGTACCAGCGGGCCGTGGGCCAGGTCGAAGGCCTGGCGAGCCTCCTCCTCGGCCAGGGCCAGCAGCTCGGTTTCGGCGTCCGCGTGCCCTGCCAAGGCCTGCAACTGCAACGCAAAACCGACATCGGCCGGGGCGATGCGCTGCTCCACGTCCTGCCCCTGCGCCTGTACAAACGTGGTACGCAAGGCCTCGTGGCGGGCCACGATACGATCCAGTGCGCGGGTGAGCGCCGACGTATCCAGCGCGCCTCGCAAGCGCAGGCCAGTGGGGATGTGATACGCCGCACTGGTGCCGTCCAGTTGCGCCAGGAACCAGAGGCGCTGCTGGGCGAACGACAACGGCAACGCCTGTTCGCGGGACACCGGCACAATGCCGGGCCGGGTGCTGCGTGTCGCCTGGGAGAGCACCTGGGCCAGCGCGCTCAATTGGGGTTGGGCAAAGACATCGCTCAGGTTCAGCTCCACGCCCAATTGCTCGCGCACCTGGGCGATCAAGCGCATCACCAGCAAGGAATGCCCACCGAGTTCGAAGAAATGATCGTGACGGCCCACCGACTCGACCTTGAGCAGGCTTTGCCAGATCTGCGCCAGGACGACTTCAGTGTTGCCTTGAGGTGCTTCATGGGTGCGGCTGGCATACGCCTCGGCATCGGGCGCCGGCAGGGCCTGGCGGTCGAGCTTGCGGTTCGGCGTCAGCGGCAGCGCAGCCAGGCTGACGAACGCGCCGGGGAGCATGTATTCAGCCAATTGCGTCGACAACTGCGCGCGCAGGGTCGCCGCGCTCAGGCTCGTTCCGGGCTGCGGCACCACGTAGGCCACCAGGCGTTTGTCGCCCGGGGTGTCTTCGCGCACGATCACCGCAGCTTCCTTGACCCCGGCACAGTCGCCCAGCCGGGCCTCGATCTCGCCCAGCTCGATACGGAAGCCGCGCACCTTGACCTGGAAGTCGTTACGGCCCAGGTACTCAAGGCGTCCGTCCGGACGATAACGGGCCAGGTCACCGGTCTTGTACATGCGCGCATCGGGCTGGTCGCTGAACGGGTCGGCCAGGAAGCGTTCGGCGTTGATGGCGTCCAGGTTCAGGTAACCACGCGCCACACCGTCGCCTCCGATGAAGATCTCCCCCATCACCCCGAACGGCACCGGCTGGCGGTGCCCATCGAGCAGGTAAATGCGGGTATTGGCCATCGGCCTGCCGATGCTGGCATTGCCGAGGATGCCATCGACCGCGTCATGTTCCATGTAGGCGGCCGTGCAGGACACGGTGGCCTCGGTCGGGCCATAGGTATTGACCAATCGGGTATGGGCGGGACGCACCGCGTCCCACATCTGCAATTTCTGCGTCGACAAGGCGTCACCGGTGACGTTGATCAGCCGCACGTCGCGCAAATGGTCCCGTGCCTGGGCCGGCGTGCTGTGCCACTCGGCCGCGAGGGTATGCCAATGGGCCGCCGTCAGGTGCAGGAAGGTCGGGCGAATATCGCCGTTTTGTTGCAACCCGGCACTGCCAAACAGCTGCCGGGTGGGCGTCAGGGTGGCGCCGGCCAGCAACGCCGGGAAGATCTCCTCCACCGACAGGTCGAAGTTCAGGGTGTTCTGCTGCAGTACCGTGTCGGCCGGCGTCAGGCCGAACAAACGGATCGCATCGAGGCAATAGTTGACCAGGCCCCGGTGTTCGATCATCACCCCTTTGGGATTGCCGGTGGAGCCTGAGGTGTAGATGACGTAGGCCAGGTGGCGTACGCCCAGGGAGGCAACGAGCGGATTGTCGTCACGACCGCCGGCAATCCCGCAACGTACGCGCTCGGCACGGTCGAGCAGCACCACCGGCACCGTCAACGCTGGCAGGCGACCGAGCAGCTCATCTTGGCTCAACAACGCCACCGGGGCACTGTCGGCGAGCATGTAGGCCAACCGTTCGGCCGGAAACGCCGGGTCGAGCGGCACGTAACCGGCACCGGCCTTGAGAATGGCCAACAGGCCGATGAGCATCTCGACGCCGCGTTCGACGCAGATCGCCACCCGGTCATCCGGGCGAATACCCAGGCCGATCAGGTGATGGGCCACCTGGTTGGCCTGGCGGTTCAGTTCGGCATAACTCAGGCGCTCATCACCGAACACGACGGCGATGGCGTCCGGTCGAGCCTCGACCTGGGCTTCGAACAACCGGTGGATCGTCTGTTCACGCGGGTACGCGGCCTGGGTCGCGTTGAGACCTGCCAGCAAATGCTCTCGTTCGCCGTTGTCCAGCAGCGCGATCCGCTCGACCTGGGTCTGGTCACTGGCGACCATGGCCCGCAACAGATGCTCGAAGTAGCCGATATAACGCTGCACCGTGGACGCGTCGAACAACGCCGTGGCGTATTCGAGGGCCCCAAACATCTGCCCTTGGATCTCGCCCAGCTCCAGGGACACGTCGAATTTGGCGACGTTGCTTGCCGCACCCAGACCTTCGAGTTTCAAATCCCCCAGCACCAGTTCAGTGTTGTCGTGGGTCTGCCACGACAGCATGGCCTGGAACAGCGGGCTATGGGCCAGGCTGCGTACCGGCTTGAGCACTTCCACCACTTGTTCGAATGGCAAGTCCTGATGCGCCTGGGCACCCAGGGCCTGGGTCTTGACCCGGGCCAGCAAGGTTTCCACGGTCGGCGCCCCCGAGACATCGACGCGCACGGCCAGGGTGTTGACGAAGAAACCGATCAGCCCTTCGACTTCCGACCGCGTGCGGTTGGCCACCGGCGAGCCGATCACCACTTCATCCTGGCCCGAAAGCCGGCTCAACAACGCGCCCCAGGCAGCCATCATTGTCATGTACAGCGTGACGCCATGGCGCTGGCTCAGGGCCTTGAGGCTCGCGGTCAGATCAGCGTCGAAGACCACGGGCAATGTCGCCCCGGCATAGTCCTGCTGCGCAGGACGCGCGCGGTCGGTGGGCAACATCAACAAGGCTGGCGCATCGGCCAGGGCTTGCCGCCAGTAGTCGCTCTGGGTTTGCAGCACCTCGCCGCTCAACCAGCGACGCTGCCAGACAGCGTAGTCGCCGTACTGCACCGCCAGGGCCGGCAGTGGATCGTCCAGGTCATGACGAAACGCTTCATAAAGCGCCGTCAATTCCTTGATCAACACACCAATGGACCAGCCGTCCGAAACAATGTGGTGCATGGTCAGCAGCAACACATGGTCCTCGCTGTCGAGGCGGATCAGGCGGCCGCGGATCAATGGGCCCTGTTCCAGGCTAAAGGTGTCGGCGGCTTCCTGCGCCGCCAGCGCGTGCAGTTGGACCTCGGCGTCGGCCTGGCCGCCAAGGTCATGGTGCAGCAACGCGAAGCCGACGTCGGCGGGCGCGATGCACTGCCGAGCCTCCTCGCCCCGCGCCTGCACGAAGGTGGTACGCAGGGCCTCGTGACGGGCGACAATACGATCCAGCGCCCGCTGCAAGGCGAGACGGTCCAGCACACCGCGCAAGCGCAGCCCGGCGGGGATATGGTAGGCCGCGCTGGCCCCTTCCATCTGTGCCAGGAACCACAGGCGCTGTTGGGCGAACGACAAGGGCAAGTCATCTGTTCGAGAAACCCGGACGATCTCCGGCAATGTGCTGCGCCCGGCCCGGGCCACTGCTTGTGCCAAGCCCATGAGCTGGGGCTGGGCGAACAGTTCGGTCAGGCCCAACTCCACACCCAGGCGCAGGCGCACCTGGGAAATCAATTGAATCGCCAACAACGAATGGCCACCCAGTTCGAAGAACTGGTCATGACGCCCGACCTGTTGCAGGCCCAGCAGGTCTTGCCAGATCTGCGCCAGGGTGGTTTCGACCGCGCCTTGCGGGGCCTCGTAGCCACGGGAAATGACGGCATCGAGGTCCGGTGCAGGCAGGGCCTTGCGGTCGAGCTTGCCGTTGGGGGTCAGTGGCAATGCATCCAGGCGCACGTAGGCAGCGGGCACCATATAGGCCGGCAACTGCGCTTGCAGGTGCGTGCGCAGCGCTTCGATGTCTACGGGCGAATGCTGGGTGAAATAGGCCACCAGGCGCTTGTCGCCTGGCACGTCTTCACGGGCCAGGACCACGGCTTCGTTCAAGGCCTCGTGTTGAGTGAGCTTGGCTTCGATCTCTCCCAATTCGATGCGAAAACCACGAATCTTCACCTGATCGTCGTTGCGGCCCAGGTATTCGATGTTGCCGTCCGGCAGGTAGCGGCCCAAGTCGCCAGTGCGATACATGCGGGCATTGGGAACCTTGCTGAATGGATCGTTCAGGAAGCGTTCAGCCGTGAGGTCGTCGCGGTTCAAATAACCCCGCGCTACCCCGGCGCCACCGATGTAGATTTCACCCGGCACGCCCAGCGGCACCGGTTGTTTGTGCTCGTCCAGCAAGTAGAACTGGGTGTTCGCCACGGGTTTGCCAATATGCGCAACAAACCCGCCTTCACGGGCCATCGACACCCAGCTCGAATAGGTCGTGGTTTCCGACGGGCCATAGAGATTGCACAGGCGCTTGACCTGGGTCTGCTCGAACAACGCTTCCACCAGGCTGCGCTTGAGCGCTTCCCCTGCGACGTTGACCGTATCGACACCCTCGCCCACCCCGCCGGACTCCAGCAACGCCTTGAGCGCCGACGGCACCGTGTTGATCAAGGTGATGTCGTGCTCGCCCTGTTGCAGTTCCAGCACATTAGTGACCACGTCGATGCCGCCGCCTGAGGTCAGCGGCGCGAAGCATTCGTAGACCGCCAGGTCGAAGTTCAGCGAGGTCGAGAACAGGGTTTTAGCCAAGGTTTGCGCATCGAACGAACGATGGGCCCAGGTCAGGAAGTTCACCGTGTTGCGGTGTTCGATCATCACGCCTTTAGGCAGACCGGTCGAACCGGAGGTGTAGATCACGTAGGCCAAGTGCGACGAGATCAGCCCCGGCACCTGCGAATTGGGCGCTGCCTCGTCCTGCCAGACACCCTTGTCGAGGTCGATCATCGGCACCGCCGTCTCGCCCAGCAAGCGGCGCGTGGTGCCTTGCACCAGGATCGCCGCCGGGGCGCTGTCTTCCAGCATGTAGGCAATACGGTCCAGCGGGTACGCCGGATCCAGTGGCACATAACCGCCGCCGGCCTTGAGAATCGCCAGCAGCCCCACGACCATGTCGATGCCGCGCTCGACACAGATCGCCACCCGCGAATCCGGCTCCACGCCTTGCTTGCGCAGGTAATGGGCCAAGCGGTTAGCGAGGCCATTGAGCTCGCGATAATTGAGCTGTTGTCGTCCATGACGCACCGCCACGGCATCCGGCGTGCGCAGTACCTGGGCTTCGAACAGGCCATGGATGGTCTGCTCTCGCGGATAGTCGGCATGGGTGGCGTTGAAGTCCACCAGCAACTGTTCGCGCTCTGCTGCCGGCACAATCGGCAATTCACGCAACGCCCGTTCAGGCGTCTGCTCCAATGCTGCCACCAGGCTTTCCAGCGCCGTGTGCATGTAACCGCAGACACGCCGGGCACCCACTTCGACCACTGCCTGAGCGGTGAACCGGAAGCCTTCGCCCAGGTCGTCCACATTCAGGCACAACGGATAGTTGGTGCGTTCTTCCATGTGCAGGGTTTGCATCCCCTGCCAGGCCGAGATGGCCTGGTCCGACGCGGCTTCAGCCGAACTGTGTCGATAATTCAGCAAGGTGCTGAACAACGGCAGCGAGGTCGGTACGCCGCTGCAACGCTGAGCCAGGGACAACGAGGCGTGCTCGTGTCCCAGCAAGGCCGACAATCGGCCATGGGTCGCCCTGACACCGGCGCGGGCGCCTTGAGCGCCGACACTGACGCGCAATGGCAGCGTATTGATAAACATCCCCAGGGCCCGATCGGCCCCGTCGCCGCCCTGCATCCGCCCCATCAGTACGGTACCGAACACCACCTCTTCACGGCCCGAAACCCGCCCGACCACGTGCCCCCAGGCCAAGTGAACCAGGCTTGCCGCGCTTACACCGAGTTGACGGGCCTGGGCCCGCAGGCGCTGCGCCAGCGCGGCGTCCACGTCCTGATGCGCTTCTTCGATACCGCTGCCATCCCCCTGCACATCCTGCAAGCCGAACGGCAACGTGGGTTCATCGATATCGCCGAGCATTTCGCGGAAAAACCCTTCGTGCTGCTCACGACTGACCCCCAGTCGCGCCTGCGCCACATGGTTGCGATACGGCACGGCAGGCGAAAGCAAGTGCGCCTGGCCCAGGAGACTGGCCTGCATCTCGTGCACCACGACTTCCAGCGCGGTGTGGTCCAACGCCATGTGATGGAACAACAGCATGCCGACCCAGCGCTGATTCGCCACATCCTGGGCAAAGGCAAAGCGCATCAGCGGTGCCTGGGCGATGTCGAGACGGTAGTGACGTGGATCGAAACGCCCGTGCAGTTGCTGCACCACCTCGCCCCCCGCCGGATCCACCTCGATCTCTTCGAGGCCCAGGGTCGCATGGCGCCATACCACCTGCACCGGTGCTTCCAGGCCTTGCCAGACCATGCTGGTGCGCAAGATGTCATTACGCGACACCACGCTCTGCAAGGCCTGGGCGAAGGCTTGCAGCCGTTCGCGGTTGTCAAAGCCGAACAGCACCTGCAACACGTAGGGATCGCCCTGCTCCGCGGCAAGGTGGTGATAGAGAATCCCCTCCTGCAACGGCGCCAGGGCGTAGATATCCTGCACATTCGTCACGCCGCCCGGCACCGTGGCCACGACCCGGTCGATGGCGTCCTGGTCCAGGTCGGCCAGGGGCAACATGTCCGGGGTGATCCGCGTACAGCCGTCCGGGATCGCATTGCCCGGCACCACGACCTCCCTGACGCTGCCCACCGCGGCGGCCAACGCGGCCAGCGTCGGCTGGCCGAACAGCACCCGCACATCGGCGGCCAGGTCGACCTGGCGCATCCGTTCGATCAGTTTCACGGCCAACAAGGAATGGCCGCCCAACTCGAAGAAATTGTCGTGACGACCGACCTGCTCGAGCTTGAGCAAATCCTGCCAGATCCGGGCGATGGTCATTTCGACCTCGCCTTGCGGGGCTTCGTATTCACGGCTGATCACTGCAGACTGATCCGGCGCCGGCAAGGCCTTGCGGTCGAGCTTGCCGTTAGTGGTCAGCGGGAACGCCTCAAGGACCACGAAGGCGCTGGGCACCATGTACTCCGCCAGCGATCCCAGCAACTGCGTACGCAGGTCGACAGCCGAAAGCGATGCACTTTGCGCGGCAATGACGTAAGCCACCAGGCGCTTGTCGCCCGGCTCGTCTTCACGGGCGATGACCACCGCCTCGCTGACACCCTCGCAGGCCGCCAACGTCGCTTCGATCTCGCCCAGCTCGATCCGGAAACCACGGATCTTCACTTGGTCGTCATTGCGACCCAGGTACTCGATGCTGCCGTCCGCCAGCCAGCGACCCAGGTCACCGGTCCGGTACATCCGGGCGTTCGGTTCAGGGCTGAACGGGTTGGCGAGGAAACGCTCGGCGGTCAGTTCGTCGCGGTTCAAATAACCACGGCTGACACCCGCGCCACCCACGTACATCTCACCCACCACGCCCACCGGCGCCGGCTCACGCTGGGCGTCGAGCACGTACAGTTGCAGGTCGGGAATGCGCTTGCCGATGGGGCTGACGCCGGTCAACTGGGCATCAGCCGCTTCAAGCGGACGATACGTCACGTGCACCGTTGTTTCGGTGATGCCGTACATGTTCACCAACTGTGTCCCGGCATTGCTCGCACGGGCATACCACGGCTTGAGCATCCCGGTTTCCAGCGCTTCGCCGCCAAAGATCACCTGGCGCAGGCTGTGGCGTAGATCGCTGTCACCCTGGGCCGCGATCAGTTGCCGGAAAGCGCTTGGCGTCTGGTTCAGCACGGTCACACCGGTCTCGCACAGCAGCGCATAGCAATCTTGCGGAGAACGACTGACCAGTTGCGGCACCACCAGCAAGCGGCCACCGTGGGTCAACGCGCCCCAGATTTCCCAGACCGAGAAATCGAAGGCGAAGGAATGGAACAGCGCCCACACGTCCTGCGGACCAAAATCGAACCAGGGTTGGGTCGCCGAAAACAGCCGTGCGACGTTGCGGTGTTCGACCATCACGCCCTTGGGCAGACCGGTGGAACCCGAGGTGTAGATCACATAGGCCAGGTGGCTGGAGTCCAGGCCCGGCACTTGCGGGTTGGCGACGGATTCGTCCTGCCAGCTGCCGTCATCGAGTTGCAGCACCGGTATCGACACGCCGGCCAACAGACGCTGGGTGGCGGCTTGGGCCAACAGCGCAACCGGCAGGCTGTCACGCAACATGTAGGCGATGCGTTCCGTCGGGTAGGCCGGGTCCACCGGCACATAACCGGCGCCGGCTTTCAGGATCCCCAACAAACCGACGATCATGTCCAGGCCACGCTCGACACAGATCGCGACCCGGTCATCCGGGCGAATACCCAGCGCCAGCAGGCGATGAGCGACCTGGTTGGCCCGGGCGTTGAGCTCGCCGTAGGTCAGCGACCGATCTTCGAACAGTACCGCCATGGCTTCGGGCTGTGCCGCGGCCCGGACTTCAAACCGAGCATGAATGAGCGCGTCCTGGGCAAATGCGACGCCCGTGCCATTCCAGCTCTCGAGCAACTGCCGGCGCTCGGCCGGCGGCAGGATCTTCAACCCGCTCAAGGGCGCCAGCGGCGATTGCTCCAGCGCCTGCACCAGGTTTTCCACAACGCATTGCACATAATTGCAAACACGCTCGGCGCCAATGGGTGCCTGAGCCATGACGGTCAGGTTGAAGCCTTCGCCCAAGTCATCCACCGACAACGACAATGGATAGTTGGTGCGTTCTTCACCTTCCAGCGTCTGGATACCTTCCCAGGCCGCAATGACTTCGTTGGAGGGCGCCTGCGCACCAATATGGCGATAGTTGAGCAGCGCGCTGAACAGCGGCGCCGGCGCGGCCACGCCACTGCAGCGTTGCGCCAGGACCAACGAGGCATGCTCGTGCCCCAGCAGCGCCGTCAAGCGTGCGTGGGTCGCCTTGACGGCGGCACGCACACCTTGCGCGCCCAGGCTCACCCGCAACGGCAAGGTGTTGATGAACATGCCCAACGCACGATCGGCGCCTTCACCGCCCTGCATGCGCCCCAGCAGCACGGTGCCAAAGACCACATCGTCCTTGCTCGACAGTTTGCCCAGCACCTGCGCCCAGGCCAGGTGATACAAACTTGCCGCGCTCACGCCAAGCTGACGCGCCTGCACCCGCAAGCGCTTGCCAAGCTGGGCATCGACTCTCTGGCGGACCTCTTCGATACCGTGCCCGTCACCCTGCACATCCTGTAAACCGAAGGGCAGTGTCGGTTCGGTCACATCACCCAGCATCTGCTGGAAGAATGCTTCATGTTCCTCGCGGCTGACGCCGAGCCGCGCCTGTGCCACGAAGTTGCGATACGGCACCGAGGCCGGCAGTTCCTGTCCGCCGCCGGACATGTGCACGCCAACTTCCGTAGCGAGCATGGCCAGCGAGGTCGCATCATCGACCATGTGGTGGAACAGCAGCATGCCCACCCAGCGATTGTTCGCCACGTCTTGCGCGTAACCGATGCGCATCATCGGCGCCTGACGAATGTCCAGGCGATAGTGGCGCGGGTCCAGGCGTTCGCGCAGTTGCTGGGCGATATCCCCCGCCGCAGCGTCCAATGCGATCTCATCGAACCCCAGCCGCGCCTCGCGCCAGACCACTTGGACCGGTTCGTCAATGCCTTCCCAGACCACACCCGTGCGCAGGATGTCATGCCTGGACACCACGCTTTGCAGGGCCTTGACGAAAAGATCCAAGTGGGCACGGCTGTCAAAAGCGAACAGCATGTATTGCAGATATGGATCACCTTTGGCCGCCGCGACGTGGTGATACAAAATGCCCTCCTGCAGCGGCGTCAAGGCGTAGATGTCCTGCACATTCTCCACGCCACCGGGCACCGTCGCCACGACGCGGTCGATTTCAGCCTGGCTCAACGTGGCCAGCGGCAACAGGTCTGGCGTGATCCGCGAGCAGTCGTGCGGGATGAGGTTGGCCGGCACCTGGACTTCCTGGCAGCCGCCCACCGCAGCCGCCAGCGCCGCCAGCGTCGGCTGGCCGAACAGCACGCGTACGTCGGCCGCCAGGTCGATCTGGCGCATGCGCTCGATCAACTTCACCGCCAGCAACGAGTGGCCACCCATTTCAAAGAAGTGATCGTGGCGGCCGACACGCTCAACGTGCAGCAGGTCCTGCCAGATCCTGGCAATGGCGCTCTCGACCTCGCCTTGAGGGGCCTCGTATTCACGGGTCACCACCGACGACTGGTCCGGCACCGGCAATGCCTTGCGGTCCAACTTGCCGTTGGTGGTCAACGGGAACACCGTCAACATCACGAATGCGCTGGGCACCATGTATTCGGCCAGCGAGCCGAGCAGTTCATCGCGCAGTTCGGCGGCCGACGGCGGCTCGCCTTCTTCGGCGATCACATAGGCCACCAGGCGCTGATCGCCCGGCGTATCCTGGCGCGCCACCACCACGGCCTCCCGCACACCGTTGCACGCGGCCAGCTTGGCTTCGATCTCGCCCAATTCGATCCGGAAACCGCGGATCTTCACCTGGTCGTCATTGCGGCCCAGGTACTCGATGCTGCCGTCCGCCAGCCAGCGACCCAGGTCGCCGGTCTTGTACATCCGCGCATTCGGCTCGACGCTGAACGGGTTGGCGAGGAAACGCTCGGCGGTCAGTTCGTCACGGTTCAAGTAGCCGCGACTGACACCTCCGCCGCCCACGTACATCTCACCCACCACCCCCACTGGCACCGGCTCGCGCTGGGCGTCGAGGACGTACAGTTGCAGGTCGGGAATGCGCTTGCCAATCGGGCTGACGCCGGCCAACTGCGCGTCGGCCGCTTCAAGCGGACGATACGTCACGTGCACCGTCGTTTCGGTGATGCCGTACATGTTGACCAGTTGCGTCCGGGCATTGGCCTGGCGGGCATACCACGGCTTGAGAATCCCGGTTTCCAATGCCTCGCCACCGAAGATCACTTGCCGCAGGTGGTGGCCCAGGTCGCTTTCGCCTTGAGCGGCTATCAACTGGCGGAAGGCACTCGGCGTCTGGTTGAGAATGGTCACGCCCGCTTCGCACAACAAGGCATAGCAGTATTGCGGTGAACGGCTGACCAGTTGCGGCACCACCAACAGGCGACCGCCGTGGGTCAAGGCGCCCCAGATTTCCCAGACCGAGAAGTCGAAGGCAAAGGAATGGAACAACGCCCACACGTCTTGCGGGCCGAACTCGAACCAGGGCTGGGTCGCCGAAAACAGCCGGACGACGTTGCGGTGCTCGACCATCACGCCCTTGGGCAGCCCGGTGGAACCGGAGGTATAGATCACATAGGCCAGGTGGCTGGCGTCCAGGCCCGCCACATCGGGATTGTGCCGCGGCAACTGGCTCATTTCGCCGGCGTCGACCGGATCGAGCACCAGGGTGGGCACCGGCAATACCGGCAGGCTGTCGCTCCATTGCGACTGGGTCACCACCGCCACGGGGTTGCTGTCATGCAGCATGTAGGCGATGCGCTCGGGTGGATAAGCCGGATCCAGCGGTACATACCCGGCGCCGGCCTTCAGGATGCCCAGCAGGCCAATGATCATGTCCAGGCCACGCTCGACACAGATGGCGACTCGATCATCCGGACGAACACCCAGGGCCACGAGGTTGTGGGCCAGTTGATTGGCGCGGGCATTGAGCTCGCCGTAGGTCAGTGCCTGGTCTTCATGCACGACGGCCACGGCGTCGGGTTGAACCGCGGCCCAGCCCTCGAATCGCTGATGGATCAGGGCCTCGTCGGCATACGCGACGTCGGTCGTGTTCCAGGTTTCGAGCAGTTGCTGGCGCTCGGCCGGTGGCAGGATCGCCAAGGCGTGCAGCGGGGTTTGCGGTGCCTGCTCCAGGGCCACGACGAGGTTTTCCAGGGCCACCTGCATGTAACCGCAAATACGCCGCGCACCGATGGCCGTATCGACCATCGCCGTAAGGAGGAAGCCGTCACCCAAGTCATCGACATTGAGGGTCAACGGGTAATTGGTGCGCTCATCGCCGCCCAATGCGTTGATCCCACTCCACGCCGACAGGGCGTCCCGGGTCACCTGGACCGCGCTGTGTCGGTAGTTGAGCAAGGCGCTGAACAGCGGCGTTGGCGCGACCACGCCACTGCAACGTTGCGCCAGTGCCAACGAGGCATGTTCGTGGCCCAGCAAGGCCGTCAAGCGCCCGTGAGTAGCCTTGACGCCGCTGCGCACATCCTGGGTGCCCACATCCACCCGCAACGGCAAGGTGTTGATGAACATCCCCAGGGCACGGTCGGCCCCGTCGCCGCCCTGCATCCGGCCCAACAGGACCGTACCGAACACCACCTCCTGCTTGCCGGACACCTTGCCCAGCACCTGCGCCCAGGCCAGGTGCACCAGGCTGGCGGCACTCACCCCCAGGTGGCGCGCCTGCACCCGCAAGCGCCTGGACAAGGCAAGATCGACAGGCTGGCGGTCTTCATCGATGCCATGCCCCTCACCCTGCACGTCCTGCAAGCCGAAAGGCAGCGTCGGCTCGTCGATATCGCCAAGCATTTCGCGGAAAAATGCTTCGTGCTCCTGCTCGCTCGTGCCCAGACGGGCCTGGGCCACATAGTTGCGATAAGGCATCGCTTCGCCCAACTGCTCGGCCTGTCCCAGCAGGTGCATCTGCATCTCATGTTGCATCACATCCAGGGCGGTGTGGTCCAGCGCCATGTGATGGAACAGCAGGATCGCGACCCAGCGATCCTGGGCCTCGTCCCGCGCATACGCCAGGTGCAACAAGGGCGCCTGGCCCAGGTCCAGGCGATAGTGCCGCGCATCGAAGCGGTTGGCCAGTTGCGTGGCAATGTCCCCGGCCGTGGTATCGGGAACGATGCATTGCGGTTCCAGCACCACCTGGCGCCAGACCACTTGCACCGGCTCATCCAACCCTTCCCAGACCACACTGGTGCGCAGGATGTCGTGGCGATCGATCACCACTTGCAGTGCACCGATGAACGCGTCCAGGCGCTCACGGTTGTCGAAGGCAAACTGTGACTGCAACACGTAGGGGTCGCCTTGTTCGGCGGCCAAGTGGTGATAGAGGATGCCTTCCTGCAACGGCGCCAGCGGATAGATATCCTGCACGTTGCGCACGCCACCCGGCACGCTGGCGACGAGTTGGTCGATGGCGTCCTGGGACAGGTTGACCAGTGGCAAGAGCTCGGGGGTGATGCGTTCGCAATCCAGGGGAATCAGGTTCGCCGGAACACTGACTTCCCGACCGCTGCCAATCGCCGCGGCCAGTGCGGCCAGGGTCGGTTGGCTGAACAGCACACGCACGTCGGCGCTCAAGCCGGCCTGGCGCATGCGCTCGATCAGCGTGACCGCCAGCAACGAATGGCCGCCCAGTTCGAAGAAATGATCGTGACGCCCCACTTGCTCGACCTTGAGCACGTCCGCCCAGATGCGCGCCAGGGTCTGTTCCACCTCGCCCTGCGGCGCTTCATATTCGCGAGAGGCATAGGCCTCCGCGTCCGGCGCCGGGAGTTCACGGCGGTCCAGTTTGCCGTTGGCGGTCAGCGGGAAGGCTGGCAGTACCACGAACGCGCTGGGCAGCATGTAGTCGGCCAACACGCTCGACAATTGTCCCCGCAAGTCGTGTACCGACAAGGTCACACCCGGTTCGGGAATCACATAACCCACCAGGCGTTTGGGACCCGTATCGTCTTGCCGCGCCAGTACGACCGCGTCTTTCACGCCTGGGCACTGGCCCAAGCGGGCTTCAATCTCGCCCAGTTCGATACGGAAACCGCGGATCTTCACCTGGTCGTCGTTACGGCCCAGATAATCCACCGTGCCGTCCGCACGCCAGCGCGCCAGGTCGCCGGTGCGGTACAGCAACGCATCCGGATCGGCATTGAACGGGTCGGCGACGAACCTCTCGACGGTCAGCTCAGGGCGATTCAAATACCCTTTCGCCACGCCGTCGCCACCGATGTACAACTCGCCCGCCACGCCGATGGGCACTGGCTGACGATTGACATCCAGCACATAGACACGGGTGTTGCCAACCGGGCGACCAATCGGGATGCCACCCTCGCCCACGGCTTTGATTTCGTGGGTGGTGGTAAACGTAGTGGCCTCGGTCGGGCCGTAACCGTTGAGCAGATGAGCCGGCGCGCCTTCTTTCAGGACGCGGCCGATCACGGCTGGGTCGAGTACATCGCCACCGACGATCAGGTAGCGCAACTGGGCGAACGCCGTCGTCAGCCCGGCGGCGTATTGATGGAACAGGCCGGCGGTCATCCACAACACGCTGACCGATTGTTCGAGCAGCAGCGCGTGGAAATCCGCCTGGGACAACAGCACGTCCTGGTCGACCACCACCACGCAACCGCCATTGAGCAACGGTGCCCAGACATCGAGGGTGCTGGCGTCGAACGCCGGGTTGGAGGCAAAGGCGACCCGGTCCTGGGCATTGAAATCGGCGTAGCCGTTGTTGATCACCAACCGGTTGATCGCCCGATGCGGCACCAGCACGCCTTTCGGGATGCCGGTGGAACCGGAGGTGTACATGATGTAGGCCACTGATTCGGCGCTTTGTATCAGTCTCAAGTCATGGTCCACCTCGGTCTCCAGGACCACGGTGTCCAGATCCACACGGGCAGCTCCCTCAGGTATCGCCCTCGTGCTCAGGGTCAGAAGCGTCCGGGCACCGCTGTCGCGCACCATGAACTCCTGCCGTTCCAGCGGTGCGCTGACGTCCAGCGGCACGTAGACCGCGGCGCACTTGAGGATCGCCAGTTGGCTGACCAGCAGCTCGACGGAGCGTTCCAGCACAATCGCCACCCGATCACCCGGTTGAACCCCCAGGCCGACCAGATGACGAGTCAGGCAATTGGCCCGGCGGTTCAACTCGGCGTACGTCAGGCTATGCCCGTTGTGCACCACCGCCGTGGCCTCCGGACGCTCCTTGGCCCGCGCCTCGAACAGGCCATGGACGGTCCTGTCCTGGGGATAGCTACGGGTGGTGGCGTTGAAGTCCACCAGCAATTGCCGACGTTCGGCCGACGGCAGGATCGACAGGCTGTGCAACGGCGTCTGCGGAGCCTGTTCCAGCGCGTCGACCAGGTGCTCCAGGGCAATGTTCATGTAGACACATATCCGCTGCGCGCCAACCTGCGGCACCGCCAGCGCCGACAAGCGGAAATCTTCGCCCAGGTCATCCACCGACAAGGTCAGCGGGTAGTTGGTGCGCTCTTCGTTGCTCAGCAGTTGAATACCGTCCCAGGCCGCCAAGGCTTCGCTTGAGGCAACGCCTGCGGCACTGTGCCGATAATTGAGCAAGGCATTGAACAGCGGCAGCGGCGCGGCCACGCCGCTGCAACGCTGGGCCAAGGCCAGCGAAGCGTGCTCATGCCCCAGCAGGCCGGTCAAGCGAGCGTGGGTGGCTTTTACACCGTCACGTACGCCTTGGGCGCCAACATTCACTCGCAATGGCAAGGTATTGATGAACATGCCCAGTGCATGGTCAGCACCGTCGCCGCCCTGCATCCGCCCCATCAGTACGGTGCCAAACACCACGTCCTGCTTGCCGGACACCTGCCCCAGCACGTGCGCCCACGCCAGGTGATGCAGGCTCGCGGCGCTCACGCCCAACTGACGGGCCTGGGCCCGCAAACGGCGGCTCAGGTCGGCAGGCAGGCTCAGGCCGGCTTCTTCGATATCGCTGCCGTCGCCGCGCACGTCCAGCAAGCCGAACGGCAATGTCGGTTCGTCGACATCACTCAACATGTCGCGGAAGAACCCTTCGTGCTCCTCACGACTCACGCCCAAGCGGGCCTGGGCCACGTAATTGCGGAATGGCACCGCTTCGCCCAACTGGTCGGCCTGGCCCAGCAGGTACGCCTGCATCTCGTATTGCACCACTTCCAGCGCCGTGTGATCGAGGACCATGTGATGGAACAGCAGCATCGCCACCCAGCGCTGATTGGCCGGGTCGTGGGCGAATGCGATGCGCATCAACGGCGCCTGTTGCATGTTCAGACGGTAATGCAGCGTGTCGAACCGCTCGCGCAACTGCCCAGCGATATCGCCCGCCTCCGCACTCAGCACAAGCTCTTCCACTGCCAGTTGCGCTTTGCGCCAGACCACCTGCACCGGCTCGTCCAGCCCTTCCCAGACCACCGAGGTGCGCAGGATGTCGTGGCGATCGATGACCCCCTGCAGGGCCTGGGCAAACGCCTCCAGCCGCTCGCGATCCGCGACGGTGAACGTGGCTTGCAACACATAGGGGTCCCCCGTGTGCGCAGCGATGTGGTGATAGAGAATGCCTTCCTGCAACGGCGCCAACGGGTAAATATCCTGCACGTTGCGCGCACCGCCCGGCACCGTTTCCACGATGCGATCGATGTCCAGCTGGTCCAGCGCCACCAAGGGCAGCATCGACGGCGTGATCCGGGTACACCCCAACAGGATGCCGTTGTCCGGCACCGCGACCTCGCCGCCACTGCCGACTGCGGCGGCCAGCGCCGCGAGCGTTGGCTGGCTGAACAGCACCCGCACGTCCGCCGACAAGCCGAGTTGGCGCATCCGGCCAATCAGGCTGACGGCCAGCAGCGAATGCCCGCCCAGTTCGAAGAAATGGTCGTGACGACCCACGCGCTCGATGTTGAGCAGGTCGGACCAGATGTGCGACAGGGTGATCTCGACCTCGCCTTGCGGCGCTTCGTAGCCACGGGAAATGACGGCATCGAGGTCCGGTGCAGGCAGGGCCTTGCGGTCGAGCTTGCCGTTGGGGGTCAGTGGCAATGCATCCAGGCGCACGTAGGCAGCGGGCACCATATAGGCCGGCAACTGCGCTTGCAGGTGCGTGCGCAGCGCTTCGATGTCTACGGGCGAATGCTGGGTGAAATAGGCCACCAGGCGCTTGTCGCCTGGCACGTCTTCACGGGCCAGGACCACGGCTTCGTTCAAGGCCTCGTGTTGAGTGAGCTTGGCTTCGATCTCTCCCAATTCGATGCGAAAACCACGAATCTTCACCTGATCGTCGTTGCGGCCCAGGTATTCGATGTTGCCGTCCGGCAGGTAGCGGCCCAAGTCGCCAGTGCGATACATGCGGGCATTGGGAACCTTGCTGAATGGATCGTTCAGGAAGCGTTCAGCCGTGAGGTCGTCGCGGTTCAAATAACCCCGCGCTACCCCGGCGCCACCGATGTAGATTTCACCCGGCACGCCCAGCGGCACCGGTTGTTTGTGCTCGTCCAGCAAGTAGAACTGGGTGTTCGCCACGGGTTTGCCAATATGCGCAACAAACCCGCCTTCACGGGCCATCGACACCCAGCTCGAATAGGTCGTGGTTTCCGACGGGCCATAGAGATTGCACAGGCGCTTGACCTGGGTCTGCTCGAACAACGCTTCCACCAGGCTGCGCTTGAGCGCTTCCCCTGCGACGTTGACCGTATCGACACCCTCGCCCACCCCGCCGGACTCCAGCAACGCCTTGAGCGCCGACGGCACCGTATTGATCAAGGTGATGTCGTGCTCGCCCTGTTGCAGTTCCAGCACATTAGTGACCACGTCGATGCTGCCGCCCGAGGTCAGCGGTGCGAAGCATTCGTAGACCGCCAGGTCGAAGTTCAGCGAGGTCGAGAACAGGGTTTTTGACAACGTGGCGTCATCGAACGAACGATGGGCCCAGGTCAGGAAGTTCACCGTGTTACGGTGTTCAATCATCACGCCTTTAGGCAGACCGGTCGAACCCGAGGTGTAGATGACGTAAGCCAAGTGCGAGGAGGTCAGCGTCTTGATCTCTGGATTCAGGATCGACTCGTCCTGCCACAGCCCGCTGTCCAAATCGATCACTGGCATCGATGCATCTGCCAGTAATCCGAGAGTCGCCTTCTGCGCCAATACCGCCGCTGGGGCGCTGTCGTCCAGCATGTAGGCAATGCGGTCCAGTGGATACGCCGGATCCAGCGGCACATATCCGCCGCCGGCCTTGAGAATTGCCAGCAGCCCCACGACCATGTCGATACCGCGCTCGACGCAGATCGCCACTCGGGAATCGGGCTCCACGCCCTGCTTGCGCAGGTAATGGGCCAGGCGGTTGGCCCGCTCGTTCAACGCGCGATAAGTCAGGCGTTGCTCGCCACGAATCACCGCCACGGCATCCGGCGTGCGCTGCACCTGCGCCTCGAACAGCCCGTGAATCGTCTGTTGTTGCGGATAGTCGGCCTCGGTGTCGTTGAACGTCACCAGCAGTTGCTCGCGTTCCGCAGCGGGCAAGATCGACAGGCGATACAAAGCCGCCTGTGGCGTCTGTTCCAGTGCCTGTACCAGCGTTTGCAACGCTGCGTGCATATAAGCGCAAATCCGTTGGGCGCCAATCTGCTGCGCGACCAGCACCGTCACGTTGAAACCGGTACCCAGGTCATCGACGTTCAATGTCAGCGGATAGTTGGTCCGTTCTTCACCACCCAGCGCCTGCATACCGTTCCAGGCCGACTGTACTTCGTTCGACGCCGTCGTGGCGCTGTGGCGGTAGTTGAGCAAGGCACTGAACAGCGGCAACGGTGCCGCCACGCCACTGCAGCGTTGGGCCAGCGCCAGCGAGGCATGTTCGTGCCCCAGCAAGGCAGTCAGTTGTCCATGGACAGCCTTGACGCCAGCCTTGACGCCTTGCCTGCCCAAGCTCACCCGAAGCGGCAGGGTATTGATGAACATTCCCAGTGCACGGTCAGCGCCCTCACCACCCTGCATCCGGCCCATCAGTACCGTACCGAACACCACCTCCTGCTTGCCGGACACCTTGGCCAACACTTGAGCCCACGCCAGGTGCACCAGGCTGGCGGCACTCACCCCCAATTGACGCGCCTGGGCCCGCAGACGCAGGTCCAAGTCGCCATCCACCGCCTGGCTGATCTCTTCGATGTCGTGTCCGCCACCCTGCACATCCTGCAAATCGAATGGCAGCGTTGGCTCGTCGATATCACCGAGCATGTCGCGGAAGAACGCCTCGTGTTCTTCGCGACTCACACCCAATCGCGCCTGCGCCACGTAGTTGCGATAGGGCACCGCGTCGGCCAGTTGCCCGGCTTCACCCAGCAGGTACGCTTGCATCTCGTGTTGCACCACTTCCAGCGCCGTATGGTCCAGGGCGAGGTGATGGAACAACAGTGTCGCGACCAGGCGATGATTGGCCTCATCCTTTCCATAAGCCAAGCGCATCAGCGGAGCCTGAGCGACATCCAGACGATAATGTCGCGGGTCGAAACGCTGGCGCAGTTGCTCAACGACATCGCCAGCGAGCGGGTCGAAATCGAGTGTTTCGAGGTGCAGCCGGGCTTCACGACGGACCACTTGCATGGGCTCGTCCAGACCGTCCCACACAATACTGGTGCGCAAGATATCGTGACGATCAATGACGACCTGCAACGCCCGGACGAACCCATTGAGGCGTTCCTGGCTGTCGAAGGCAAACTGTGACTGGAGCAGATACGGGTCACCCTGCTCGGCGGCCAGGTGATGGTAAAGAATGCCTTCCTGCAGCGGCGCCAGCGGGTAGATGTCCTGCACGTTGCGCACACCACCCGGCACTGTCGCCACGAGACGGTCGATGGTCGCCTGGGACAGGTTGGCCAACGGCAGCAGCTCGGGGGTGATGCGTTCGCAGTCCAGCGCAATCAGGTTCGCCGGAACGCTTATCTCGCTGCCACTGCCGACAGCGGCGGCCAGCGCGGCCAAGGTCGGTTGACTGAACAGCACGCGCACGTCGGCGCTCAAGCCGGCCTGGCGCATCCGCTCGATCAGCGTGACCGCCAGCAGGGAATGGCCGCCGAGTTCGAAGAAGTGATCGTGGCGACCGACGCGCTCGACCTTGAGCAACTCGGACCAGATGTGCGACAGGGTGACCTCGACCTCGCCTTGCGGCGCTTCGTAGCCACGGGAGATAACGGCATCGAGATCCGGTGCAGGCAGGGCCTTGCGGTCGAGTTTGCCGTTGGGGGTCAGTGGCAATGCGTCGAGGCGCACGTAGGCGGCCGGCACCATGTAGGCCGGCAATTGCGCTTGCAGGTGCGTGCGCAGGATTTGAATGTCCAGCGCTTCGTCTGGCGAGTGCTGGGTGAAATAGGCCACCAGGCGCTTGTCGCCCGGCACGTCTTCACGGGCCAGGACCACGGTTTCCTTGATGTTTGGAGCCTGGGCGAGCTTGGCTTCGATCTCGCCCAGTTCAATGCGGAAACCACGAATCTTGACCTGATCGTCATTGCGGCCCTGGTACTCGATGTTGCCGTCCGGCAGGTAGCGACCCAGGTCGCCGGTTTTGTACATGCGGGCATTGGGAACATTACTGAATGGGTCTTTCAGGAAACGCTCGGCGGTCAGGTCGTCGCGGTTCAAATAACCCCGCGCTACCCCGGCGCCACCGATGTAGATTTCACCCGGCACGCCCAGCGGCACCGGTTGTTTGTGCTCGTCCAGCAAGTAGAACTGGGTGTTCGCCACGGGCTTGCCGATATGGGCGACAAACCCGCCTTCACGGGCCATCGACACCCAGCTCGAATACGTCGTGGTTTCCGACGGGCCATAGAGGTTGCACAGGCGCTTGACCTGGGTCTGTTCGAACAACGCTTCCACCAGGCTGCGCTTCAAAGCTTCACCGGCGACGTTGACCGTATCGACACCCTCGCCCAACCCGCCGGACTCCAGCAACGCCTTGAGCGCCGACGGCACCGTATTGATCAAGGTGATGTCGTGCTCGCCCTGTTGCAGTTCCAGCACATTAGTGACCACGTCGATGCTGCCGCCCGAGGTCAACGGGGCGAAGCATTCGTAGACGGCCAGGTCGAAGTTCAACGAAGTCGAGAACAAGGTTTTCGACAGGGTTTGAGCGTCAAATGAGCAATGCGCCCAAGTGAGGAAGTTCACCGTATTGCGGTGTTCGATCATCACGCCCTTGGGCAGGCCGGTCGAACCCGAGGTATAGATGACATAGGCCAGGTGCGAGGAGGTCAACTCTGCCACCTCGGGATCCAGGACGGATTCGTCCTGCCACAAACCGCTGTCGAGATTGATCACTGGCATCGATGCTGCTGCCAGCAACTCAAGGGTCGCCGTCTGCGCCAACACCGCCGCCGGCGCACTGTCTTCCAGCATGTAGGCAATCCGATCCAACGGATACGCCGGATCCAGCGGCACATAACCGCCGCCGGCCTTGAGAATCGCCAGCAACCCCACGACCATGTCGATACCACGCTCGACGCAGATCGCCACTCGCGAATCGGGGCTCACCCCCTGCTTGCGCAGGTAATGGGCCAGACGGTTGGCCCGCTCGTTCAACGCGCGATAAGTCAGGCGTTGTTCGCCACGAACCACCGCCACAGCCTCCGGCGTGCGCTGCACCTGCGCCTCGAACAGCCCATGAATCGTCTGCTGCCGCGAATAGTCGGCCTCGGTGGCGTTGAACGTCACCAGCAGTTGCTCGCGTTCCGAGGCCGGCAGGATCGACAATTGCTGCAAGGGCCTGTCCGGCTGCTGCTCGAGCATCCAGGCCA
The DNA here is from genome assembly GCF_051132015.1 of Pseudomonas sp. Z1-12. Classification (NCBI taxonomy): domain Bacteria; kingdom Pseudomonadati; phylum Pseudomonadota; class Gammaproteobacteria; order Pseudomonadales; family Pseudomonadaceae; genus Pseudomonas; species Pseudomonas sp. Z1-12. Next base: position 2,890,536 of record NZ_CP071647.1, on the reverse strand, counting down.
GGTTCTCCAATGCCTGGCGCATGTACCCAGCAATCCGCTGGGCGCCCATTCCGGCCAGGGCCTGCACGCTAAGATTGAAGCCTTCGCCCAGATCATCCACCGATAAGGTCAGCGGATAGTTAGTCCCCTCCGCCCCTCCCAGTGCATGCAAGCCTTCCCATGCGCCAAGCGCCTGGGCCGTAGGTGCGTGGGCCGTGTTGCTATGCCGATAGTTGAACAAGGCACCGAACAGCGGGGCGGGTGCAGGCACGCCACTGCAACGCTGGGCCAAGGCCAACGATGCATGCTCGTGACCGAGCAGCGCCGTCAGGCTTGCATGGGTATTTTTAACGCCCTCGCGCACGCCGTGCCCAGTCAGTTTCACGCGCAGCGGCAGCGTGTTGATGAACATGCCCAGGGCGCGGTCGGCGCCGTCGCCGCCCTGCATCCGGCCCATCAATACCGTGCCGAACACCACGTCCTGCTTGCCCGAGAGACCACCCACCACCCGCGCCCAGGCCAAGTGATGCAGGCTGGCGGCGCTGACGCCCAACTGGCGGGCCTGCGCCCGCAAGCGGCGGCTCAATGCGGCATCAATCGGCAAGTGGGCTTCTTCGATCACCGACGGGCCTTCAGGCGCCTCGGCAAAACCCAGTGGCAAGGTCGGCTCATCGACATCGGCCAGCATGTCGCGGAAAAACGCTTCATGGGAATCACCGCCCACACCCAGGCGGACCTGCGCCACGTAGTTGCGAAAAGGCACTGGATCAGGCAATTGGTGGGCCTGCCCAAGCAGGAACGCCTGCATTTCATCCTGCACCAGCTCCAGCGCCGTATGGTCTATCGCCATGTGGTGGAACAGCAGGATGGCCACCCAACGGTTGTTGTCATGATCCTGCGCGCAAACCAGCCGCATCAGCGGCGCCTGCCCTACATCCAAGCGATGATGGCGGGTGTCGAAGCGCTGTTGCAGTTGCCACAAGGCATCGCCGGCGGCCGGGTCAAGTACGATTTCCTCCAACGACAGCGTGGCCTCGTGCCAAACCACTTGCACCGGCTCATCCAGCCCCTCCCAAACCACGGAGGTGCGCAGAATGTCATGACGATCGATTACGCCCTGCAACGCCTGGGTAAAATCGTCCAGGCGTGTCCGGCGATCCGCACCGAACAAGGACTGCAGCACATAAGGGTCGCCCTGCTCCGCCGCCAGGTGATGATAGAGAATGCCCTCCTGCAACGGTGCCAGCGGGTAGATATCCTGCACATTGCCCGCGCCGCCGGGCACCGTCTCGACGATCCGGTCGATCTCTTCCTGCGTCAGGCTGGCCAGGGGCAGCATGTCCGGCGTGATGCGGAATGCCGGACTCAGCCAGTCGCCACCATTTCTCTCCACCAGGTCGAGCAGTTCCTGCTTATGGACGGCAAGGCTGTCCCACAGCGCGGGGTCTATTCCTTCGTCGTCGCCCAGGATCACGAGGTTGTCGCCGTCTTGTTGCAGACGGATCGGATGCTGGGACAGAGCTGCCATCAATTCGCTGAATTGCATCGAAGAACCTGCTTTTCTGATTCGGAGTGGTTGACGATAGAAACGTGTTTTTCAGGTACGGCGCGGCGCCTGCACGCGAGGGTCACGGCGCTTGGCGCCGACCTCGGCGCTCGGGCCAAAGCGATGGATAATCGTCACATTCAACCGAAGGAAGCGGTTTGCGGGCCGCCCCCTTACAGGCCAAAAAAAATTAGAGCATTCAGTAGGTGATGTCTGTCATGGGAAGCAGGGACAAGCCCCGACGTCGTCCAGGCAGGACGTACGGACGCGCAGGATTGGGGTGAGCACCCTGCCCGGAAAGCCCGGGACAGGGCACTCATTCCCTCGGATGGAGCTGCCGACTCAGATACTGCGTTTGCGCGTGAGCGCGGGAATTTTCGTCATCGGCACATTGATGTGCTGGACCTTGCCCACGGCGGCAGCCACCAGGGCCAGCGTGGGCTGGCCGAACAGCACGCGGATATCGGCCTCCATGCCGTCCTTGCGCATGCGTTCGATCAGCGTGACCGCCAACAGCGAATGCCCCCCCAGTTCGAAGAAGTGGTCGTGACGACCGACCCGTTCGACCCTGAGCAACTCCGCCCACAGCGCCGCAAGCTTGATCTCCCTGTCGCCCACGGGGGCTTCATAGAGGCGCGTGACGTACGCATTGCTGTCGGGAGCCGGTAGCGCCTTGCGGTCGAGCTTGCCGTTGGGGGTCAGTGGCAAGGCATCCAGGCACACGTAGGCGGCCGGCACCATATAGGCCGGCAACTGCGCTTGCAGGTGCGTGCGCAGGGCTTCGATGTCCGCCGACTCGTCTGGCGAATGCTGGGTGAAATAGGCCACCAGGCGCTTGTCACCCGGCTCGTCTTCACGGGCCAGGACCACGGTTTCCTTGATGTTTGGAGACTGGGCGAGCTTGGCTTCGATCTCGCCCAGCTCGATACGGAAACCGCGAATCTTCACCTGATCGTCGTTGCGGCCCAGGTATTCGATGTTGCCGTCCGGCAGGTAGCGGCCCAAGTCGCCGGTTTTGTACATGCGGGAGTTCGAAGCTTTGCTGAACGGGTCCTTGAGGAAACGCTCAGCCGTCAGGTCGTCACGATTGAGATAGCCGCGAGCGACTCCGGCGCCACCGATGTAGATTTCACCCGGCACGCCCAGCGGCACCGGTTGTTTGTGCTCGTCCAGCAGGTAGAACTGGGTGTTGGCCACCGGTTTGCCGATATGGGCGACAAACCCGTCTTCACGGGCCATCGACACCCAGCTTGAATAGGTCGTGGTTTCCGAAGGACCGTAGAGGTTGCACAGGCGCTTGACCTGGGTCTGTTCGAACAATGCTTCCACCAGGCTGCGCTTGAGCGCTTCCCCTGCGACGTTCACCGTATCGACACCCTCGCCCAACCCGCCGGACTCCAGCAACGCCTTGAGCGCCGACGGCACCGTATTGATCAAGGTGATGTCGTGCTCGCCCTGTTGCAGTTCCAGCACATTAGTGACCACGTCGATGCTGCCGCCCGAGGTCAGCGGTGCGAAGCATTCGTAGACCGCTAGGTCGAAGTTCAGCGAGGTCGAGAACAAGGTTTTCGACAGAGTTTGAGCGTCAAACGAACGATGGGCCCAGGTCAGGAAGTTCACAGTATTGTGGTGTTCAATCATCACGCCTTTAGGCAGACCGGTCGAACCCGAGGTGTAGATGACATAGGCCAGGTGCGAGGAGGTCAACTCTGCCACCTCGGGATTCAGGACGGATTCGTCCTGCCACAGCCCGCTGTCAAGATTGATCACTGGCATCGAAGCTTCGGCCAACAACCCAACCGTAGCGGCCTGCGCCAACACCGCCGCCGGCGCACTGTCTTCCAGCATGTAGGCAATCCGATCCAACGGATACGCCGGATCCAGCGGCACATAACCGCCTCCAGCCTTGAGAATCGCCAGCAAGCCGACAACCATGTCGATACCGCGCTCGACGCAGATCGCCACCCGCGAATCCGGCTGTACACCTTGCTTACGCAGGTAATGGGCCAGACGGTTGGCCCGTTCGTTCAGGTCCCCATAGCTCAGGCTCTGCTCGCCACAGATCACCGCCACGGCCTCCGACGTACGCTGCACTTGCTCTTCAAACAGCCCATGAATCGTCTGCTGCCGCGGATAGTCGGCCTCGGTGGCGTTGAACGTCACCAGCAGTTGCTCACGTTCCGAGGCCGGCAGGATCGACAATTGCTGCAAGGGCCTGTCCGGCTGTTGCTCAAGCATATGGACCAGGTTTTCCAGGGTGTGCCGCACATAACCACAAAGCCGTTGCGCACCAATGCGAGCCGGGGTCATGACGGTAAAGCTGAACGCTTCGCCCTGGTCGTCCACGGACAACATCAGCGGGTAGTTGGTCCGTTCTTCGCCACCCAGCACCTGGATACCGTTCCAGGCTGACAATGTCTCGCTCGACACCGTCGTGGCGGTGTGGCGGTAGTTGAGCAAGGCACTGAACAGCGGCGTCGGCGCCTGCACGCCACTGCAACGTTGCGCCAACGCCAAGGAGGCGTGTTCATGACCCAGCAACGCGGTCAGGCGGGCATGGGTCGCCTTGACCCCGGCGCGCACACCTTGCGCCCCCAGGCCTACGCGCAATGGCAAGGTATTGATGAACATCCCCAGCGCACGGTCGGCCCCCTCGCCGCCCTGCATCCGGCCCACCAGCACCGTGCCGAACACGACATCGTCCTTGCCCGACACCTTGCCCAGGACTTGCGCCCAAACCAGGTGATACAAGCTCGCCGCGCTCACCCCGAGCTGACGCGCCTGGGCCCGCAGCCGGCGACTCAGATCGGCCCCGACATCCTGGCGAACTTCCTCCAGGCCGCTGCCATCGCCTTGCACATCCTGCAACTCGAACGGCAGCGTCGGCTCGTCGATGTCGCCGAGCATGTCGCAAAAGAATGTTTCGTGCTCCTCACGGCTCACGCCCAAGCGCGCCTGGGCCACGTAATTGCGGTACGGCACCGACGCCGACAGTCGCTGCGCCTGGCCGAGCATGTGCGCCTCGATTTCCACGGACAGCACCGCCAGTGACGTGACATCGTCCACCAGATGGTGAAACAACAATATGCCCACCCAGCGTTGGTTCGCCGGGTCTTGCGCATAGACAATCCGCATCATCGGCGCCTGGCGAATGTCCAGGCGGTAGAACCTGGGGTCGAAACGCTGGTGCAACTGCGTGGCGATATCGCCCTGGGCCGGATCCAGCCCAACCGACTCGAAACTCAAGGGTGCGTCGCGCCAGACCACTTGCATGGGCTCGGACAGCCCCTCCCAGAGCACGCCGGTACGCAGGATATCGTGCCGGGTAATGACGGCTTGCAACGCGTGGGCGAAATCTTCCAGGTGGGTGAAACTGTCGAAACCGAATATCACCTGCTGCAGATAGGGGTCGCCTTCGGCGGCGGTGAGGTGGTGATATAGAATCCCTTCCTGCAGCGGCGCCAGGGCATAGATGTCCTGGACGTTGCTCACGCCGCCCGGCACCGCCGCGACAATCCGCTCGATCTCCTCTTGAGTCAGGTCGGCCAGCGGCAGCATGTCCGGTGTGATACGTGTGCAACCGGCCGGAATACCGTTGGCCGGCACGACGACTTCCCGGTAGCCCCCGACGGCGGCGGCCAGCGCGGCCAACGTGGGCTGACCGAACAAGACCCGCACATCGACGCTCAGGTCGACCTGGCGCATGCGTTCGATCATTTTGACCGCCAGCAGCGAGTGCCCGCCCAGCTCAAAGAAATTGTCATGACGACCGACCTGTTCGAGCTTGAGCAAGTCCTCCCAAATGCGGGCAATGCTGGCTTCCACTTCACCCTGCGGGGCCTCGTACTCACGAGCGATCACCGCTGAATGATCCGGTGCCGGCAGCTCCTTGCGGTCAAGCTTGCCATTGGGCGTCAGCGGCAGTGCCTCGAGCCGCACGTAGGCGGTCGGCACCATGTACTCCGGCAGTTGCCCTAGCAGATGGGTACGCAGGGCCTCGATATCCGCCATTTCATTCACTGAGTGCGTGGTGAAATAAGCCACCAGGCGTTTCTCGCCCGGCGCATCTTCACGGGCCAGCACCACGGCTTCTTTCACCGCCTCGTGTTGCGCCAATTTGGCTTCGATCTCGCCCAATTCGATGCGAAAACCACGGATCTTCACCTGGTCATCGTTGCGCCCCAGGTAGTCGATGTTGCCGTCCGGCAGGTAACGACCCAGGTCACCGGTGCGGTACATCCGGGCATTCGTCGCGGTGCTGAACGGGTCCCGCAGGAAACGCTCGACGGTCAGCTCCGGACGGTTCAGGTAACCCCGCGCCACCTGCACCCCGCCGATGTAAATCTCACCGGCCACGCCCAGGGGCGCCGGTTGTTGATGGTCATCGAGCAGGTAGATCCGCGTGTTGGCAATCGGCTTGCCGATCGGTGTGCTGTCCGGCGTGTCTGCACCCGTGCAATCCCACGCCGTCACATCCACCGCCGCTTCGGTCGGGCCGTACAGGTTGTACAGGCCAACGTGCGGCAACTGCGCCTTGAAGCGCCGCACCAGATGCCCCGGCAACGCCTCGCCGCTGCACATCACCCGCACCAAGCCTTCGCACTGACCCGCCTCGCCATGGGCCAGGAACACATCGAGCATCGACGGCACGAAATGCAGCGTGGTGATGCCTTGGGCCTGGATCACTTCGCGCAGGTACGCCGGGTCGCGATGCCCACCCGGACGGGCCATCACCAACCGCGCGCCGCTGAACAGCGGCCAGAAGAATTCCCACACCGACACGTCGAAGCTGAATGGGGTCTTTTGCAGCACCGCGTCCGCGGCGCTCAAACCGTATTCGTCCTGCATCCACAGCAGCCGGTTGACCACCCCGCCGTGTTCGTTCATCACGCCCTTGGGCAGGCCGGTGGAGCCCGAGGTGTAGATGACATAGGCCAGGTGATGGGCATGCAGGCCCTCGACCTGCGGATTGTCGGTGGGCTGCGTCGAGAAACCGTCAGCCTCATCCAGCAACAGGGTCCGCGCCTGGGTAGCCGGCAGACTGGCCCGCAAGGCACGCTGGGTCAGCACCACCATGGGCGCGCTGTTTTCCAGCATGTAGGCCAGGCGCTCGCGGGGATAATCCGGGTCCAGCGGCACATACGCCGCGCCGGCCTTGAGAATGCCCAGCAGGCCCGCGACCATGTCCAGGCTGCGATCGGCACAGATCGCCACGCGGTCATCCGGGCGAATGCCCAGTTCCAGCAAGCGATGGGCAATCTGGTTAGCGCGCTCGTTGAGTTGCGCATAGCTCAGCTGCGCCTCGCCAGAGACCACGGCGACCGCGTCCGGGCAGGCCGCGACCCGCGTCTCGAACAGGCCGTGCAAGGTCAGGCCCTGCGGGTAGTCGACCGCCGTGGCATTGAACGTTTCCAGCAGATGCCGGCGTTCGGCCGCCGGCAGACTGGTGAGGGCATGCAGCGGCGTATGCGGTGCCTGCTCCAGTGCGGTGACCAGGCCTTCGAGCGTGGCCTGCACGTATTCGCCGATACGCCGCGCACCGGTCCCGACCAGTGCCTGCACCACCAGGCTGAAACCCTCGCCCTCATCATCCACGCTCAAGGCCAGGGGATAATTGGTGCGTTCTTCGCCTCCGAGCGTCTCGATGCCCTCCCATGCCGAGACCGTCTGCGCAGTGGCCTCAAGCCCACAATGGCGGTAGTTGAGCATCGAGCTGAACAGTGGGGTCGGTGCTACGACACCGCTGCAACGCTGGGCCAGCGCCAGCGAGGCATGTTCGTGGCCGAGCAGCCCGGTAAGCCGCTTGTGCGTGGACCGCACGCCTTCCACCACGCCCTGCTCACCCAGGCTCACCCGCAATGGCAGGGTGTTGATGAACATCCCCAAGGCGCGGTCGGCGCCCTCGCCGCCTTGCAGCCGGCCCAGAAGCACCGTGCCAAAGACGACGTCGTCGCGAGCGCTGACATGCCCCAACACCCGCGCCCAGGCCAGGTGCATCACGCTCGCCGCGCTGACACCCAACTGTCGGGCTTGTTCGCGCAGACGACGACACAAACCTGCCGCCACCACCAGCCTGACCTCCTCCACACCGTTACCATCACCCTGCACATTCTGCAGGCCGAACGGCAGCGTCGGCTCGTCGATGTCGCCGAGCATCTCCCGGAAAAACGCTTCATGCTCCTGCTGGCTTACCCCCAGGCGGGCCTGGGCTACATAGTTGCGGTAAGGCACCGCAGCGCCCAACTGGTGCGCCTTGCCGAGCATATGGGCCTGCATTTCGCGGTCCAGCACTTCCAGGCCGGTATGGTCCAGCACCATATGATGGAACAGCAGCATCGCGATCCAACGCTGGTTGGCGGCATCCTCGGCGATGGCCAGGCGCAGCAACGGGGCCTGACGCACATCCAGCCGGTAATGCCGGGCATCGAAACGTTCGTACAGCTGCGTAATGACATCTGCGCCGTTCGGCTCCGGTACTTGCTCATCAATCATGAGCTGCGCCCGACGCCACACGACCTGCATGGGATCCTCGAGGCCCTCCCAGACGATCGAGGTCCTGAGAATGTCGTGGCGGTCGATCACCTGCTGCAACGCCTGGATGAACTCATCCAAGCGTGCGCGGCGCTCAAAACCGAACACCGTCTGCAACACATACGGATCGCCTTTTTCCGCCGTCAGATGGTGATACAGAACGCCTTCCTGCAAGGGGGCCAGCGGGTAGATGTCCTGCACATTGCCCACGCCGCCCGGCACACTCGCCACGATCCGATCGATCGCCTCCTGGCTCAGTACCGCCAACGGCAACAGGTCAGGCGTGATGCGCTGGCAACCCTCGACGATCGCATTGGCCGGCACCACCACCTCACGATACCCACCGACCGCGGCGGCCAGGGCGCGTAGCGTCGGCTGGCTGAACAGCACCCGCACGTCCACCGACAGGTCGACCTGGCGCATGCGCTCGATCAAGCTCATCGCCAATAACGAATGCCCACCCAGTTCAAAGAAATGGTCGTGGCGCCCCACCCGTTCGACCTTGAGCAGTTCGGCCCACAGTTGCGCCAGGGTCTGTTCGACCTCGCCCTGCGGGGCTGCGTATTCACGGCTGGCATAGGCGTCGGCGTCCGGTTCCGGCAATGCGCGACGATCCAGTTTGCCGTTGGCGGTCAGCGGGAAGGATGGCAATACCACGAAAGCACTCGGCACCATGTAGTCAGCCAACGCGGCCACCAGCTCGGCGCGCAACGCCTGCGCCGACAAGGTGATGCCGCCTTCAGGGATGACATACCCCACCAGGCGCTTGGGCCCCGTTTCGTCCTGGCGCGCCAGCACCACGGCGTCTTTCACGCCCGCGCATTGGCCCAGGCGGACTTCGATCTCGCCCAGTTCGATACGAAAACCGCGGATCTTCACCTGGTCGTCGTTACGGCCCAGGTACTCCACCACCCCATCCGCCCGCCAGCGCGCCAGGTCGCCGGTGCGGTACAGCACGGCGTCGGGCTCGGCATTGAACGGGTCGGTAACGAACTTCTCGGCGGTCAGCTCGGGACGGTTCAGATACCCTTTCGCCACGCCATCGCCACCGATGTACAACTCGCCCGCCACGCCGGCCGGCACCGGCTGCCGGTGGGTATCCAGTATGTAGACCCGGCTGTTGCCAACCGGACGGCCAATCGGGATCCCGCCCTCGCCCACGGCCTTGATTTCGTGGGTGGTGGTGAAGGTGGTCGCTTCGGTCGGCCCGTAGCCGTTGAGCAAGTGAGCCGGGGCGCCTTCGCTCAGCACCCGAGCGATTACCGCCGGGTCGAGCACATCGCCGCCGACGATCAAATAGCGCAGCTGTCCGAATACGTCCATCAGGCCGCTGGCGTATTGGTGGAACAGACCGGCGGTCATCCACAACACACTGACCGATTGCTCAAGCAGCAGTGCGCGGAAACGCTCTTGGGTCAGCAATACGTCCTGTTCGACCACCACCACGCAACCGCCGTTGAGCAACGGCGCCCAGACGTCCAGGGTGCTGGCGTCGAAGGCCGGATTGGAGGCAAAGGCCACTCGGTCGTGCTCGTTGAAATCCGCGTAACCGTTGTTGATCACCAGCCGGTTGACCGCGCGATGCGGTACCAACACGCCTTTTGGCGTGCCGGTGGAACCGGAGGTGAACATGAGGTAGGCCACTGATTCGCTGCTTTGCGCCAGATCGAGGTTATCGGCGACTTCATTGACGACCGCCGTATCCAGATCCACCCGTTGCGAGCTGTCAGGCGCTACCGCCGTGCTCAACGTCAACACGACCTGCGCCCCGCTGTCCTGCACCATGAACTGCTGGCGTTCCAGAGGCGCGCTGACATCCAGCGGGACATAGACGGCGGCACATTTGAGAATCGCCAACTGGCTGACCAACAGCTCAATCGAGCGTTCCAGCGCAATCGCCACGCAATCGCCCGGCTGTACGCCCCGATCGATCAGATGGCGCGCCAGGCGATTGGCTTTGGCATTGAGTTCACCGTAGGTCAGGCGTTGCGAAGCATGCACGGCGGCGATGGCCTGCGGCCGGGCCAACACCTGCGCTTCAAACACCCCATGAACGGTCCTGTCCTGCGGATAAGGGCGCCGGGTAGCGTTGAAATCCACCAGCAACTGCTCGCGCTCGGCTTCCGGCAGGATCTCCAGACGGTTGAGCGGCGTCCGTGAGGCGTGCTCCAGTGCCAGGACCAGGTGTTCAAGTGCCGTGTGCATGTAGCCGCAGATGCGGGTCGCCCCCATCCCTTGCAATACCTGGGCATCCAAACTGAAACCTTCGCCCAGGTCGTCCACAGACAGGGTCAACGGGTAGTTGGTGCGCTCTTCGCCGCTGAGGTTTTCCATTCCCTGCCAGGCGGCCGTGGCCTCGGCTGAAGCCACGCCGGCAGCGCTGTGCCGATAGTTGAGCAAGGCGCTGAACAACGGCAGCGGCGCAACCACGCCGCTGCAACGTTGGGCCAGGGCCAACGAGGCGTGTTCATGGCCGAGCAGCGCGCTCAAGCGTGCATGGGTGGCCTTGACCCCGACGCGCACGTCCGGCTCATCCAGGTCGATCCGCAACGGCAAGGTGTTGATGAACATGCCCAGGGCACGGTCGGCGCCCTCGCCGCCCTGCATCCGGCCCATCAGTACGCTGCCAAACACCACATTGTCGCGCCCGGACAAGCGTCCGAGTACCTGTGCCCAGGCCAAATGGTGAAGGCTGGCGGCACTCACGCCCAACTGCCGCGCCTGGGCCCGCAGGCGACGGCTCAAACCGGCGTCCACCTGCAGCCGCGCTTCCTCGACACCGCGCCCATCGCCCTGCATCTGCTGCAAGCCCAATGGCAGCGTGGGTTCGTCGACATCGCCCAGCATCTCGCGGAAAAAAGCCTCGTGCTCTGCCTGGCTGACACCCAGGCGCGCCTGTGCCACGTAGTTGCGGTACGGCATCGCGTCGGGCAAGGCATCGGCTTGCCCGAGCAGGAACGCCTGCATCTCCTGTTGCACGACCTCCAGGGCCGTGTGGTCGAGGGCGATGTGATGGAACAACAGTATCGCCACCCAGCGCTGGTTGGCCGGGTCATGGGCAAAGCGCAGGCACATCAGCGGAGCCTGGCGAATATCGAGGCGATGATAACGGGCGTCGAAACGAGCATGCAGTTGGGCCACCGCATCACCGTCTCCGGCATTGAAGGCGATCTGTTCGATGCTCAATACCGCCTTGCGCCAGACCACCTGCACCGGCTGCTCCAACCCCTCCCACAACACCGACGTGCGCAGGATATCGTGACGATCGATCACGCTTTGCAGCGCCTGCGCAAACGCGTCGAGGCGTGCCTCGCTCTGGAAGGCGAACAGCGCCTGCAATCCGTAGGGATCTCCCTGCGGGGTCGACATGTGATGGTAGAGAATGCCTTCCTGCAGCGGTGCCAGCGCGTAGATGTCCTGTATGTTCGACGCACCGCCCGGCACGCTCGCCACGATGCGGTCGATGGCATCCTGGCTGAGCGTCGCCAGCGGCAACATCTGCGGGGTGATCCGTTCGCAGCCCGGCGTGATCCCGTTGGCGGGCACCAGGACTTCGTTGCCACTGCCCACCGCCGCGGCAAGTGCCGCGAGGGTCGGCTGGCCGAACAGCACACGCACATCCGCGCTCAAGCCGACCTGACGCATTTGCTCGATCAGGTTGACGGCGAGCAAGGAGTGGCCGCCCAGTTCGAAGAAGTGGTCATGACGGCCAACCCGTTCAACCTTGAGCAGGCCTTGCCAGATATGCGCCAGGGTGATTTCGGTCTCACTCCGAGGGGCTTCATAACCGCGGGTGATCAACGCATGGTGGTCCGGTGCCGGCAGGGCCTTGCGGTCGAGTTTACCGTTCGGGGTCAGCGGCAACCTGTCGAGACGCACGTAGGCCGACGGCACCATGTGCTTGGGCAAATGCACCTGCAACTGCGCTTGCAGACCCTCAGGCGCGAGGCTCTGGTCGGCGGCGTCGTGCACCGTGTAGTAGGCCACCAGGCGTTGGTCATCCGCCGCCTCTCCCAGCGCAATGACCACGGCCTCTCGAACGCCGGCGCAAGCACCCAGCCTGGATTCTATTTCACCCAGTTCAATGCGCAGGCCCCTGATTTTCAGTTGACCATCGTTACGCCCCAGGTACTCGATGTTGCCGTCCGGCAAATAGCGTCCCAGATCACCGGTACGGTACATCCTGGCATTTTGCACAAGGCTGAACGGATCCTTCACGAAACGCTCGGCGGTCAACTCCGGCCGGTTCAAATAGCCCCGCGCAACCCCCGCGCCACCGATATACAGCTCACCGGCCACCCCGACCGGAACCGGTCGCAATTGTGCATCCAGCAGATACACCCGCGTGTTGGCCACCGGTCTGCCGATATGCAACACCTGCTGCGAAGCGTCGATCCGGCCCGAGGTGGCGACCACGGTCGTTTCCGTCGGGCCGTAGTTGTTGATCACATCGAAGGGCAGATCGGCCGGCAGCTTGCGCAGGCGATCGCCACCGATCAGCAGCTTGCGCAACCGATCGTGACTCAGGTTGCGACCCAATGCGTACTCGGCAATGGGCGTGGGCAGGAAACACACATCCAGCGCCTGGGCCTGCCACCAGTCGAGCAGCGCATCGACATCCTCGCTACCGGCATGCGCCGGAGGCAGCAGCAACGTGGCGCCCGCGCAGAGTGCGGGCCAGACCTCCCAGGCCGCCGCATCGAAACCGAAACCGGCGACACTGGAGGTACGGCTGCCACGTCCCACTGCGAAGGCGTGACAATGCCAATCCACCAGATTGTTGAGATTGCGATGCTCGACCATCACCCCTTTGGGCAGACCGGTCGATCCGGAGGTGTAGATCACGTAGGCCAAGTGCTGGGCGTCAAGCCCCTGCACCTGGGGGTTGGAGACGGATTCGCCCTGCCAGTCGTCGCCATCGAGATCAACGACAGGCAGCGAGACGTCGCCCAACAGGGGATGGGTACGGGTCTGTGCCAGCACCGCCACCGGCGCACTGTCCTGCAGCAGGTAGGCAATACGTTCCGCCGGGTAAGCCGGGTCTATGGGGACATACCCCGCACCGGATTTCAGGATGCCCAACAAGCCGACGATCATTTCCAGGCTACGCTCGACACAGATCGCCACCCGATCATTCGGCCGGACGCCCAAGGCCAGCAGGCGGCGTGAAACCTGATTCGCCCGAGCGTTGAGTTCGCCGTAGGTCAGTGTCTGGTCGGCGTGCTCCAGCGCAACCGCCTCGGGCTGCTCGCTGGCCTGGGCTTCGAACCGCCGATGGATCAGCGCGTCGAGTGCATACGCCGCGTCTGTCATATTCCAGGTTTCGAGCGATTGACTGCGTTCGGCCGGTGGCAGTATCGACAGACTGTTCAATGGGCTCCGCGGCGAGGTTTCCAGCGCCGCCACCAGCTGTTCCAACGCAATGTCCATGTACACGCAGACCCGCTGCGCGCCAATCTGCGGCACGGCCAGCACCGACAGGCTGAAATCGTCGCCCAGGTCGTCTACCGACAGGGACAGCGGAAAATTGGTGCGCTCCTGCGCGCCCAGGCTTTCGATCCCCTCCCAGGCCAGGCTGGCTTCCGGCGGGAGAGCCTGGGCCGCGCCGGCGCTGTGTCGATAGTTCAGCAGCGCGCTGAACAGCGGCGCCGGTGCCACCACGCCGCTGCAACGTTGGGCCAGGGCCAGGGAGGCGTACTCATGGCTGAGCAAGGCACTCAACCAGGCATGGGTGTCTTTCACTCCATCGCGCACGCTTTGCGCGCCCACGCCCACCCGCAACGGCAAGGTATTGATGAACATGCCCAGTGCCCGGCTCATGCTTTCACCGGCCTGCATGCGCCCCAGCATCACCGTGCCGAACACCACGTCTTCGCGACCCGATACGCAGCCCAGCACTTGGGCCCAGGCCAGGTGAACAATGCTCGCCGCGCTGACACCGAGTTGCCGAGCCTGGGCGCGCAGACGGCGACTGAGGTCTGGCGTCAGCGCTTGATGGCCCTCTTCGATGGCGATGCCGTCACCCAGCACATCCTGGTGGCCGAAAGGCAAGGTCGGCTCGTCGACATCGCCCAGCATTTTGCTGAAGAACGCCTCATCGGACTGCCGCTGGCCGGCCTGCCGGGTCCGGGCCACGTAATGACGATAAGGCACCGCGGGGCGCAGTTGCCCGGCCTGCCCCATCAGATAGGCCTGCATTTCGTTCTGTACAACGCTCAGCGCCTCATGGTCGAGGGCCATGTGGTGGAACAGCAGCATGGCGACCCAGCGCTGGTTCGCGGTGTCTTGGGCAACCACCAGCAACAGCAACGGCGCCTGGCTGACGTCCAGCCGATAGTGCCGGGGATCGAAGCGCGCCTGCAGTTGCGCCAGGACGTCGCCCTCGGCGAGGTCGGCGCTGATGTCCTTGACGCCCAGTCGAGCCTCACGCCAGACCACCTGGACCGACTCTTCCAACCCCTCGCGGATGATGGCGGTGCGCAGGATGTCGTGCCGATCGATCACACTTTGCAAGGCATCGATGAAATCCCTCAGGCGTTCACGCCGGGTGATGCTGAAATGAGCCTGCAAAACATACGGATCGCCCTCGGTGGCGATCAGGTGGTGATAGAGAATACCCTCCTGCAACGGTGCCAGCGGGTAGATATCCTGCACATTCGCAGCACCGCCCGGCACCGTCGCAACGATGCGGTCGATGGCTGGCTGATCGAGCGTCACCAGCGGCAGCATGTCCGGCGTGATCTGCACGCAGCCGACGGGAATGACGCTGGCGGGGGTGTCGACTTCGCCGGCCTTGCCTCCCTCGTATTCGCCGGCCTGGATCAACGCGATCAGCGCGGCCTTGTGCTCGCGCAGCAAGGCCAGCACCGCCGGCTCGCTCAGAGACTGTTTGCGGCCCCGTACCACGAGCTGATCGCCCTTGACTGAAAGCTGTACGTCTTTTTCTTTTAGTGTCGCCAACAGTTCGATCACACTCACAGGACAATCTCCATTTTTTCTGTCATTGCCGCGTATTCCGAGAGCGTGGGCTGCTCGAACAACGTCCGCACATCCGCTTCCATACCCTCTTGGCGCATCCGCTCCATCAGGCTGACGGCAAGCAAGGAATGCCCACCCAGTCCAAAGAAGTGATCGTGACGGCCAACGCGCTCTACATTGAGCACTTCAGCCCACAACTGGGCCAGCGTGATTTCGGTTTCGCCGATGGGGGCTTCGTAGCCCCGGGTGATGAAAGCCTCCAGGTCCGGTGCCGGCAGCACCTTGCGGTTGAGCTTGCCGTTGGGTGTCAGCGGCATGGTGTCGAGGCGTACATAGGCCACCGGCACCATGAAGGCCGGCAGTTGTGCCTGCAGGCAGGTACGCAGCGCTTCGATATCCGCCGCTTCGTCCGGTGCGTATTGGGTGAAATAGGCCACCAGGCGTTTTTCCCCCGGTACGTCTTCACGGACCAGCACCGCAGCCTCCTTCACCGCGTCGTGCTGGGCGAGCTTGGCTTCGATCTCGCCCAGTTC
This sequence comes from Pseudomonas sp. Z1-12, assembly GCF_051132015.1. NCBI lineage: Bacteria > Pseudomonadati > Pseudomonadota > Gammaproteobacteria > Pseudomonadales > Pseudomonadaceae > Pseudomonas > Pseudomonas sp. Z1-12. Next base: position 2,874,969 of record NZ_CP071647.1, on the reverse strand, counting down.
GATGCGGAACCCGCGGATCTTCACCTGATCGTCATTGCGTCCCAGGTACTGCAGGGTGCCGTCAGGCAGCCAGCGACCGATGTCGCCGGTCTTGTACAGGCGCGCGTCGGCCTTGCCGTAGAACGGGTCGGCGATGAAGCGTTCGGCACTGAGCTGCGGCAGGTTGAGGTAACCGCGGGCCACACCGACACCGCCGATATGGATCTCACCGGGCACGCCCACCGGCACCAACTGCCCGTGAGTGTCCAGCACATGCAATTGCATGTTGCGGATCGGCCGCCCAATCGGGATCGACTGGTGCCGGTAGGTCTCAAGGTCGCTGTCGGCCGTGTACCAGGCAACCACGTCACTGCACTCGGTCGGCCCGTAGCTGTTGATCACCGCCGGCCGTGGCTGGGCCAGCTTCTCCAGCATGGCGACCTGGATCGGTTCACCCCCCAGGACCACCCGTTTCAGGCAGGCCAGGGCTTGCTGGTGGTCGGCGTCCACCAGCGCGTGGAAGGCGCTGGGCGACATATTGAGGTGGCTGATCCCGGCCTGGGCGACCTGGGCGACGATGGCGCCGGGATTGAAGGGTTCGGCGGCCAGGTGCAGCGAGGCCCCGACCATCAGCGGCGCGAGGATGTTTTTCTGGGTCAGGTCAAAGTTGTAGGAGGACGCCAGCAGCACCGCGTCGCCGGCGTGGAAAGCCAGGTCCTCGAGGTACCAGTCCAGCAGGTTGCGCAGGCCGCGATGTTCGACCATCACCCCTTTGGGCAAGCCGGTGGAACCGGAGGTGTAGATCACGTAGGCCAGGTGGGCCGGCGTCAGGCCAGAGACCAGCGGGGTGTGCTCCGGCTCGTCTTGCCACGGGCCGGCATCCAGGTCGATCAATGGCACCTGAACCTGCAACAAGAGTTCTCTGGTCGCTGCCTGGGCCAGCACCGCAGCCGGCTCGCTGTCCGTCAGCATGTAGGCAATCCGCTCCGCGGGATACGCCGGGTCCAAAGGCACATAACCACCGCCCGCCTTGAGAATCGCCAGCAGCCCGATCACCATCTCGGCGCTGCGCTGGACACAGATCGCCACGCGTGAATCCGGTTGCACGCCCTGCTTGCGCAGGTAATGCGCCAACTGGTTGGCTCGCGCGTCCAACTGGCGATAACTCAACGCGTGCTCGCCGTGCTGGACGGCCACGTTGTCCGGCGTACGCTGGACCTGGGCTTCGAACAGCCCGAGAACCGTCTGCTCCTGCGGGTCGTCGGCACCACCGGTATTGAACTCGGCCAGCAGTTTCAGGCGCTCGCTCGGCGGCAGGATCGACAACTGGTGCAACGGCGCCTCCGGCGTCTGCTCAAGCATCTGGATCAGGCCTTCCAGCGCCTGCTCCACATACCCGCACAGCCGCTGGGCGCCGATGCGCGCCGGGGTCATGACGGTGAAGCTGAACGCTTCGCCCTGGTCATCCACCGACAACGTCAGCGGGTAGTTGGTCCGCTCTTCGCCACCCAGCACCTGGATACCGTCCCAAGCCGACAAGGCTTCGGCGGAAGCTGCCGCGCCGGTGTGACGGTAGTTGAGCAAGGCACTGAACAACGGCGTCGGCGCCTCTACGCCGCTGCAACGTTGCGCCAGCACCAACGAGGCGTGCTCATGGCCGAGCAAGGCGGTCAGTCGGGCATGGGTTGCTTTCACACCCGCACGGACACCGGTTTCCCCCAGTTTCACCCGCAACGGCAGCGTATTGATGAACATCCCCAGTGCACGGTCGGCGCCCTCGCCGCCCTGCATCCGGCCCACCAACACGGTGCCGAACACCACGTCGTCGCGACCCGAGACCGTGCCCAGCACCTGCGCCCAGACCAGGTGATACAGGCTCGCCGCGCTCACGCCGAGCTGACGCGCCTGGACCCGCAGCCGACGGCTGAGGCCGGCCTCGACCTCCTGGCGAACCTCTTCGATGCCGCTGCCGTCGCCTTGCACATCCTGCAAATCAAACGGCAACGTCGGCTCGTCGACATCACCGAGCATGTCGCGGAAGAATCGTTCATGGGCTTCGCGACTCACGCCCAACCGAGCCTGGGCCACGTAGTTGCGGTACGGCACCGATGCCGGCAAGCGTTGTGCCTGGCCGAGCATGTGCGCCTCGATCTCCGCGGACAGCACGGCCAACGAGGTGGCGTCATCCACCAGGTGATGGAACAACAGCATGCCCACCCAGCGCTGGTTGGCCGGGTCTTGCGCATAAGCGACCCGCATCAGCGGCGCCTGGCGGATGTCCAGGCGATAGTGCCGGGGGTCGAAACGCTGATGCAACTGCGTGGCAACCTCCCCGGCCGCCGGATCCAGCTCAACCGCCTCGACCACCAGCCGCGCGTCACGCCAGACCACCTGCATGGGCTCGGCCAAGCCTTCCCAGAGCACGCCGGTGCGCAGGATATCGTGACGGGAAACGACCGCTTGCAGCGCTTGGGTGAAATGCTCCACATGGGCGAAGCTGTCGAACGCGAACATCACATATTGCAGGTAGGGATCGCCCTGGGCAGAGGCGATGTGGTGATACAGGATCCCTTCCTGCAACGGCGCCAGGGCGTAGATATCCTGCACATTTGTCACGCCACCCGGCACCGTGGCCACGATCCGGTCGATGGCGTCCTGGTCGAGTGCGGCCAGGGGCAGCATGTCCGGGGTGATCCGCGTGCAGCCGTCCGGGATCGCGTTGCCCGGCACCACGACTTCCGTGTGCCCACCCACCGCGGCAGCCAGGGCCGCCAGCGTCGGTTGGCCGAACAGCACCCGCACATCGGCACTCAAGCCGACGTGACGCATGCGTTCGATCAGCTTCACCGCCAGCAGCGAATGGCCACCCAACTCGAAGAAGTTGTCGTGACGGCCGATTCGCTCAAAGTCCAGCAGGTCTTGCCAGATCGCGGCGATGACTGTCTCGGCCTCGCCTTGCGGGGCTTCGTATTCACGGCTGATCACTGCCGACTGATCCGGCGCCGGCAAGGCCTTGCGGTCGAGCTTGCCGTTAGTGGTCAGCGGGAACGCTTCAAGGATCACGAAGGCGCTGGGCACCATGTACTCCGCCAGCGATCCCAGCAACTGCGTACGCAGGTCGACAGCCGAGAGCGATGCACTTTGCGCGGCAATGACATAAGCCACCAGGCGCTTGTCGCCCGGCGCGTCTTCACGGGCAACGACCACCGCCTCGCTGACACCCTCGCAGGCCGCCAAGCTCGCTTCGATCTCACCCAGTTCGATACGGAAGCCGCGGATCTTCACCTGGTCGTCGTTACGGCCCAGGTACTCGATGCTGCCGTCGGCCAGCCAGCGGCCGAGGTCGCCGGTCCGGTACAGGCGCGCCCCTTCACACCCGCTAAAGGTGTCGGCGATAAACCGTTCCTGGGTCAACTCGGGCCGGTTCAGGTAACCCCGCGCCACGCCCGCGCCGCCTACGTACATCTCACCCACCACGCCCACCGGCACCGGCTCGCGCCGGGCGTCGAGCACGTACAGTTGCAGGTCGGGAATGCGCTTGCCGATGGGGCTGACGCCCGCCAACTGGGCATCAGCCGCTTCAAGCGGACGATACGTCACGTGCACCGTCGTTTCGGTGATGCCGTACATGTTGACCAACTGCGTCCCTGCGTTGGCTACACGGGCATACCAAGGCTTGAGCATCCCGGTTTCCAGCGCTTCACCGCCAAAGATCACCTGGCGCAGGCTGTGGCGCAGATCGCTTTCACCCTGGGCCACGATCAGTTGCCGGAAAGCGCTTGGTGTCTGGTTCAGCACGGTCACACCGGCCTCGCACAGCAGCGCGTAGCAATCTTGCGGGGAGCGACTGACCCACTGCGGCACCACCCACAAGCGTCCACCATGGATCAGCGCGCCCCAGATTTCCCAGACCGAGAAATCGAAGGCGAAGGAGTGGAACAGCGCCCACACGTCTTGCGGGCCGAACTCGAACCAGGGTTGGGTCGCCGAGAACAGCCGCGCGACATTGCGGTGTTCGACCATCACGCCCTTGGGCAACCCGGTGGAGCCGGAGGTGTAGATCACGTAGGCCAACTGCGACGACGTCAGGCCAGGTACTTGCGGGTTGGCGGTGGACTGGCCGCGCAACGCCGGGTTATCGAGTTCGATCACCCGTACAGACTCTTCGGCCAGCAGCGCCTGGGTGGCGGCATGCACCACGATCGCCACGGGGGAGCTGTCCTCGAGCATGTAGGCGATGCGCTCCGCCGGGGAGGCCGGATCCAGCGGTACGTAACCGGCGCCCGACTTCAAGATACCCAACAGGCCGACGATCATGTCCAGGCCGCGTTCGACACAGATCGCGACCCGGTCATCCGGACAAATACCCAGCGACAACAGGCGATGAGCGAGCTGGTTGGCCTGGGCGTTGAGTTTGCCGTAGGTCAATGCCTGACCCTCGAACACCACCGCCACCGCGTCGGGTTGCGTCGCGACCTGGGCCTCGAACTGGCGATGGATCAGCGCGTCATGGGCGTACGTCGCCTCTGGTGCGTTCCAGGTCTCCAGCAGTTGCGTACGTTCGGCCGACGGCAACACCGTGAGGTTGCGCACCGCCGTTTGCGGCGCTTGCTCCAGGGTGTCGACCAGGCTGTGCAGGGCCACCTGCACATAATCACAGATACGTTGCGCACCGACCCGGGACTCGACCTGCACCGTCAGGCTGAAGCCTTCGCCCAGGTCATCGACGTTCAGCGTCAGCGGATAGTTGGTGCGCTCCTCGCTGGACAACATTTGCATGCCGCTCCAGGCGGACAAGCCCTCATCGGTCACCTGCAGCGAACTGTGGCGGAAGTTCAACAGCGCACTGAACAACGGCGCTGGCGAGGCCACGTCACTGCAGCGTTGGGCCAGGGCCAGGGAAGCATGCTCATGCCCCAGCAGCCCGGTCAGGCGCCCATGGGTGGTCTTCACCGCGTCCCGCACGCTTTGCTCATTCACCGGCACGCAGATCGGCAAGGTGTTGATGAACATGCCCAGGGCCCGGTCGGCCCCGTCGCCGCCTTGCATCCGGCCCAGCAGGACCGTGCCGAAGACCACGTTCTCCTGGCCCGACGCCACGGCCAGGACCTGGGCCCAGGCCAGGTGGACCAGGCTGGCGGCACTGACGCCAAGCTGCCGGGCTTGAGTCCGCAGGCGCAGGCTCAAGGCGTCATCGACAAATACCTTCACTTCTTCGATGCCGTGCCCGTCACCCTGGACCTGGGCCAGGCCGAATGGCAGCGTCGGCTCATCGATATCGCCGAGCATTTCGCGGAAAAACGCTTCGTGCTCCTGCTCGCTCGTCCCCAGCCGGGCCTGGGCCACGTAATTGCGGTACGGCACCGATGCGGTCAGGTGTTCGTCCTGGCCCAACAGGTGCATTTGCATCTCATGTTGCATCACATCCAGGGCGGTGTGGTCCAGCGCCATGTGATGGAACAACAGGATCGCTACCCAGCGATCCTGGGCCTCGTCCTGTGCATACGCCAGGTGCAACAGCGGGGCCCGGCCCAAGTCCAGGCGACAGTGCCGCGCATCGAAGCGGTTGGCCAGTTGCGTGGCCATGTCTCCGGCCGTGGCATCGGGAACGATGCATTGCGGTTCCAGCACCACCTGGCGCCAGACCACTTGCACCGGCTCATCCAACCCTTCCCAGACCACACTGGTGCGCAGGATGTCGTGGCGATCGATCACCACTTGCAGTGCACCGATGAACGCGTCCAGGCGCTCACGGTTGTCGAAGGCAAACTGTGACTGCAACACGTAGGGGTCGCCTTGTTCGGCGGCCAGGTGGTGATAGAGGATGCCTTCCTGCAACGGCGCCAGCGGATAGATATCCTGCACGTTGCGCGCACCACCTGGCACCGTGGCGACGATCTGGTCGAGGGTGTCCTGGGTCAGGTTGACCAGCGGCAACAACTCGGGGGTGATGCGTTCACAATCCAAAGGAATCAGGTTCGCCGGCACACTGACTTCCCGACCGCTGCCAATCGCCGCGGCCAGTGCGGCCAGGGTCGGTTGGCTGAACAGCACGCGCACGTCGGCGCTCAAGCCGATTTGGCGCATGCGTTCGATCAGCGTCACGGCCAGCAGCGAATGGCCGCCCAGTTCGAAGAAGTTGTCGTGGCGACCGACCTGTTCCACATTCAGCAACTCGGCCCACATGCCGGCCAAGACCTGTTCAACCTCACCCAGCGGTGCCTCGTAGGCCTGGCTGGCGTAGGCCTCGGCGTGCGGTGCCGGCAGGGCCTTGCGATCCACCTTGCCGTTGAGCGTCAACGGGAACGCCGACAACATCACGAACGCGGCAGGCACCATGTAGTCGGCCAGGGTCGCGGACAATCGCTCGCGCAAGTCCGCCACGGTCAGCGTGACCTGCGGCTGGGCAATGGCATAGGCCACCAGGCGCTTTTCGCCCGATTCATCGACCCGCATCAGCACCACCGCATCCTTGACGCCATCACAGGCCACCAGCTTGGCTTCGATCTCGCCCAGTTCGATGCGGAAACCGCGGATCTTCACCTGGTCGTCGTTGCGCCCCAGGCACTCCAGGCGGCCCTCCGGCAGCCAGCGACCGAGGTCGCCGGTGCGGTACAGCAACGCGTCGGGTTCATGGCTGAACGGGTCGGCGATGAATTTTTCCGCGGTCAGGTCCGGCCGGTTCAGGTAACCCTTGGCCACGCCCTTGCCGCCAATGTACATCTCGCCGACGACACCCAACGGCGCCAACTGCTGGCGCGCATCGAGCACGTACACCTGGGTGTTGCCGATCGGTCCGCCGATGGGCACGCATTCGGCATCCGCCGCCACGGCCTTCACTTCAAAGGTGGTGGCATAGGTGGTGGTTTCGGTCGGGCCATAGCAGTGCACCAGACGCAGGTCGGGCGCCAGCTCCAGCAAGCGCCGGAACGATGCCACATCGGCCCGTTCCCCGCCGCACAGCAGGATGCGCAGGCCGCCGATGGCCTGGGGAATCAGTTGCACGTACTGGTTGAAGATCGCCGTGGTCACGAACAGCACCGTGACCCCCGAATCCTTCAGCACCTGGGCAAACCGCGCAGGTTCCAGCAGGGTTTCATGGTCGATCACCACCACTTGCCCGCCATTGAGCAAGGCGCCCCAGACGTCCATGGTGCTGGCGTCGAACGCCGGGTTGGAAGCGAAGGCGATGCGGTCGTGCTCGTTGAAATCGGCGTAACCGTTGTTGATCACCAGGCGGTTGATGGCCCGATGGGGAACCAGCACGCCTTTCGGGGTGCCGGTGGACCCCGAGGTGTACATGATGTAGGCGATCGATTCACTGGGCTGCGCCAATGCCGGGTTGTGCACCGGGCCCTGGCTGTCCAACGTGTCCAGGTCGATGCGCCGCGCGCCTTCCGGCACGGTCTCGGTACTGAGTGTCAGCAGGCACTGGGCCTGGCAATCGTCGAGCATGAACCTTTGACGTTCCAGGGAGGCGTTGCGGTCCAAGGGCACATAGGCCGCCGCGCACTTGAGGATCGCCAACTGACTGGCCAGCAACTCGATGGAACGGGGCAACAGGATCGCGACGCAGTCATCCGGTTGCACACCGAGGCCGATCAGGTGATGGGCCAGTCGAATGGCCCGCTCGTTCAACTCCCCGTAACTCACGTGCCGCGGTCCATGCACCACTGCAATCACGTGTGGCAGGTGCGCGGCCTGGGCCTCGAACAGGGCCAGGACGGTCTGCTCCTGCGGATAGGCACGCTTGGTGGCGTTGAAATCCACCAGCAGTTGGTTACGTTCGGTTTCCGGCAGGATCTCCAGGCGGTTGAGTGGTGTCTGGGGCGCGTGTTCGAGGGCCTGCACCAGGCTTTCCAGGGCCGTGTGCATGTAGGCGCAGATACGAGAGGCACCCACTCCTTGCAACACCAGGGCGCTCAATATGAAGCCGTCGCCCAGGTCATCCACCGACAGGGTCAGTGGGTAATTGGTCCGTTCTTCGTTGCCCAGGAACTCGATGCCCTGCCACGCGGCCAGGGTTTCATTCGAGACCTCGGCCGCAGCGCTGGCGCTGTGCCGATAATTGAGCAGCGCGCTGAACAGCGGCAGCGGCGCGACCACGCCACTGCAACGCTGGGCCAAGGCCAGCGAGGCGTGTTCATGGCCCAACAACCCGGTCAGCCGTGCGTGAGTGGCTTTCACCCCATCGCGCACGCCTTGGCTGCTTACTTCGATCCGCAACGGCAAGGTGTTGATGAACATGCCCAGCGCCCGGTCGGCGCCATCGCCGCCCTGCATCCGCCCCAGCAGGACCGTACCGAACACCACATCGTCCTTGCCCGACACACGCCCCAGTACCTGCGCCCAGGCCAGGTGAACCAGGCTGGCGGCACTCACGCCCAACTGCCGTGCTTGTGCCCGCAGACGCAGGCTCAAGGTCGCCTCGACAACGTGCCGGGCATGCTCGATGTCCTGCCCCTCGCCGCTCACGTCCTGCAAGCCGAACGGCAGCGTCGGTTCGTCGACATCGCCGAGCATCTCGCGGAAAAACCCTTCGTGCTCTTGTTGACTCACACCCAGGTGCGCTTGCGCCACATAGTTGCGGTACGGCATCGCCACGGCCAGTTGGTCGGCCTGGCCCAGCAGGTGCGCCTGCATCTCTTGCTGCACCACTTCCAGCGCCGTGTGGTCGAGGGCCATGTGGTGGAACAACAACACCGCCACCCAGCGCTGGTTGATCGCGTCTTCGGCAAAGACCAGGCGCATCAGGGGGGCCTGGGTGATGTCCAGCCTGTAGTGCTGCGGGTCGAAACCGTTCTGCAACTGCGCCGCGATCTCGCCCTCGGCAATGTCCAGGGCGATCTCTTCCAGATGCAGTTTCGCTTCGCGCCACACCACTTGGATCGGCGTATCGAAGCCTTGCCACACCACACTGGTGCGCAGGATGTCGTGCCGGTCGATGACGTATTGCAGCGCGTCCACAAACGCCACCAGCCGGTCGCGACTTTGCAGTTCGAACACGGTTTTCAAGACATAGGGGTCGCCCTGCTCGGCGGCCAGGTGATGGTAAAGAATGCCGTCCTGCAGCGGCGCCAGCGGGTAGATGTCCTGCACGTTCGGCGCCCCTCCTGGCACCGTCGCCACGACCCGGTCAATGGCCGCCTGATCAAGCTGGATCAGCGTGAGCATGTCCGGGGTGATCCGTTCACAGGCCGGGACAATCCGGTTTACCGGGACATCCACCTCCCGACCACTGCCGATGGCCGCGCCCAGCGCGGCCAAGGTCGGCTGGCTGAACAGCACCCGCACGTCGGCGCTCAAGCCGGCCTGGCGCATGCGTTCGATCAGCGTGACCGCCAGCAGCGAATGACCGCCCAACTCGAAGAAATTGTCGTGGCGACCGACCTGGTCAACCCTGAGCAGCTCGGCCCAGAGTTGGGCCAGTAACTGCTCGACCTCGCCTTGCGGCGCTTCATATTCACGGCTGACGTAGGCGTCGCTGTCCGGCGCCGGCAGTGCACGGCGATCCAGTTTGCCGTTGGCGGTCAACGGCAGTCCGTCGAGGCGAACATAGGCCACCGGAATCATGTAGTCCGGCAATTGCCCCTGCAGATGACTACGCAGGGTCTCGATGTGCGGCGCAACGTCCAGGTCCCGCGGCGTGAAGTACGCCACCAGGCGTTTCTCACCCGGAACGTCTTCAAGCACCAGCACCACGACGTCCTTGACGTCATCCTGCGCGGCCAACCGGGCTTCGATCTCGCCCAACTCGATACGGAAACCACGGATCTTCACCTGGTCGTCGTTACGCCCCAGGTAATCCACCGTGCCGTCCGCACGCCAGCGCGCCAGGTCGCCGGTGCGGTACAGCAACGCATCCGGATCGGCATTGAACGGGTCGGCGACGAACTTCTCGACGGTCAGCTCAGGGCGATTCAAATACCCTTTCGCCACGCCGTCGCCACCGATGTACAACTCGCCGGCCACGCCGATGGGCACCGGTTGTTGATTGGCGTCCAGCACATAGACGTGGGTATTGCCAATCGGACGACCGATGGGAATACCGCCCTCGCCCACCTGCTTGATTTCGTAGGTGGTGGTGAAGGTGGTGGCTTCGGTCGGGCCGTAACCGTTGAGCAGATGAGCCGGCGCGCCTTCTTTCAGGACGCGGCCGATCACGGCTGGGTCGAGTACATCGCCACCAACGATCAAGTAGCGCAACTGGGCGAACGCCGTCGTCAGCCCGGCGGCGTATTGATGGAACAGGCCGGCGGTCATCCACAACACGCTGATCGATTGTTCGAGCAACAGCGCGTGGAAATCCGCCTGGGACAGCAACACGTCCTGGTCGACCACCACCACGCAACCGCCATTGAGCAACGGTGCCCAGACATCGAGGGTGCTGGCGTCGAACGCCGGGTTGGAGGCGAAGGCGACCCGGTCCTGGGCGTTGAAATCGGCGTAGCCGTTGTTGATCACCAATCGGTTGATCGCCCGGTGCGGCACCAGCACTCCTTTCGGTGTGCCAGTGGAACCGGAGGTGTACATGATGTAGGCCACCGATTCGCTGCTTTGCACCAGGTCGAGGTTATCAGCGGCCTCGTCGAAGACCAGCGTATCCAGATCCACCCGTAGCGAGGCTTCAGGCGCTAGCACGGTGCTCGACGTCAGCACGATTTTCGCCCCGCTGTCCTGCACCATGAACTGTTGCCGCTCCAGCGGCGCGCTGACATCCAGCGGGACGTAGGCAGCGGCACACTTGAGGATCGCCAGTTGGCTGACCAGCAGCTCGAGCGAACGCTCCAGTGCAATCGCCACCCGATCACCCGGTTGCACACCAAGGCCGACCAGATGACGGGCCAGGCGATTGGCCCGGCGGTTCAATTCGGCATAGGTCAGGCGTTGCGCATTGTGTACGGCGGCAATGGCTTGCGGACGTTCCTGGGCCTGCGCCTCGAACAGGCCGTGGACGGTCCTGTCCTGGGGATAGCGCCGGGTGGTGGCGTTGAAGTCGGTCAGTATCTGTTGGCGCTCGGCTTGCGGCAGTACCGCCAGCGTCTGCAAGCGCGATGCAGGGGTGGATTCCAATGCCGTGGCCAGGCTTTGCAGCGCGGTCGCCATGTAGGCACAGACCCGCTGCGCACCGACACCGCTCGTGGCCAGGACGGTCAGGGCGAAATCTTCACCCAAGTCGTCGACACACAGCGTCAATGGGTAGTTGGTGCGTGCTTGGCCACCCAGCGTCTCAATGCCATGCCAGGCCGACAGCGCCGCCTCGGTATCGGCCTGTTCGCTGGAGTTGCGGTAGTTCAACAAGGCGCTGAACAGCGGCAGTGGCGCGACCACGCCGCTGCAACGCTGGGCCAGGGCCAGCGAGGCGTGCTCGTGGCCCAACAGTGCGGTCAGTTGCCCGTGGACCGCCTTGACGCCGGCCTTGACGTCCTGGTCGCCAACGCTCACGCGAATCGGCAAGGTGTTGATGAACATGCCCAACGCACGGTCAGCGCCCTGGCCGCCCTGCATCCGGCCCATCAGCACGGTACCGAACACCACGTCCTGCTTGCCGGACGCCTGCCCCAACACCTGCGCCCAAGCCAAGTGATGCAAGCTCGCGACCCCCACGCCCGACTGGCGTGCCAGGCGCCGCAGCCGCCGACTCAAATCGCTGTCGAGCACCAGGCTCGCATCCTCGATGTCATGGCCGTCACCCTGCACCTGCTGCAAACCGAACGGCAGCGTGGGTTCGTCGACATCGCCAAGCATGTCGCGGAAGAACCCTTCCTGCGCCTCACGATCCACCCCCAGGCAAGCCTGGGCCACGTAGTTGCGATACGGCACCGGGACGTCCAATTGACCGGCTTGCCCCAACAGGTACGCCTGCATCTCGACCTGTACGACTTTCAGCGCCGCATGATCAAGCGCGATGTGATGGAACAACAGCATCGCCAGCCAGCGCTGGTTGGGCGTGTCTTGTGCAAAGGCCAGGCGCATCAGCGGTGCCTGGGTCATGTCCAAGGCGTAGTGCCGGGGATCGAAACGGTGTTGCAGCTGTTGGGTGATCGCTCCGGCCTGTGGGTCCAGCGCCAGTTCTTCAAGCCCCAGCCGCGCTTCGCGCCAGACCACTTGTCGAGGCTCGTCGAGACCTTCCCAGAGAATGGCGGTGCGCAAGATGTCATGACGGTCGATGACGCTTTGCAGGGCCTGGGTGAAAGCATCGAGGCGCTCGCGGCTGTCGAAGGCAAACTGCGCCTGCAAGACATAGGGATCGCCCTGCTCGGCCGACAGGTGATGGTAAAGGATGCCTTCCTGCAGCGGTGCCACCGGGTAAATCTCTTGCACGTTGCGCGCCCCACCCGGCACGGTCGACACGATGAGATCGATGGCGTCCTGGTCGAGGCTGGTCAGCGTCAGCATGTCAGGGGTGATCCGCTCGCAGCCGAACGGGATGCCGTTGGCCGGCACGTCGATTTCACCGCCGCCACCCACGGCCGCCGCCAACGCGGCGAGGGTGGGCTGGCCGAACAGGATACGCACGTCGGCGCTCAAGCCGGCCTGGCGCATCCGCTCGATCAGCGTGACCGCCAGCAGCGAATGCCCGCCCAGTTCGAAGAAATGGTCGTGGCGACCGACGCGCTCGACCTTGAGCAACTCGGACCAGATGTGCGACAGGGTGACCTCGACCTCGCCTTGCGGCGCTTCGTAGCCACGGGAGATAACGGCATCGAGATCCGGTGCAGGCAGGGCCTTGCGGTCGAGTTTGCCGTTCGGTGTCAATGGCAATGCGTCGAGGCGCACGTAGGCGGCCGGCACCATGTAGGCCGGCAATTGCGCTTGCAGGTGCGTGCGCAGGATTTGAATGTCCAGCGCTTCGTCTGCCGAGTGCTGGGTGAAATAGGCCACCAGGCGCTTGTCGCCCGGCACGTCTTCACGGGCCAGGACCACGGCTTCCTTCAGCGCATCGTGTCGGGCAAGTTTGGCTTCGATCTCGCCCAATTCAATGCGGAAACCGCGAATCTTCACTTGGTCGTCATTTCGGCCCAGGTACTCGATGTTGCCGTCCGGCAGGTAGCGACCCAAGTCGCCGGTTTTGTACATGCGGGCGTTTGAAGCTTTGCTGAACGGATCCTTGAGGAAACGCTCAGCCGTCAGGTCATCACGATTGAGATAACCGCGAGCGACCCCGGCACCACCGATGTAGATTTCGCCCGGCACGCCCAACGGCACCGGTTGTTTGTGCTCGTCCAGCAAGTAGAACTGGGTGTTGGCCACCGGTTTACCGATGTGCGCGGCAAACCCGTCTTCGCGGGCCATCGACACCCAGCTTGAATAGGTCGTGGTTTCCGAAGGGCCGTAGAGGTTGCATAGGCGCTTGACCTGGGTCTGTTCGAACAACGCTTCCACCAAGCTGCGCTTGAGCGCTTCACCGGCGACATTAACCGTGTCGACGCCCTCGCCCAACCCGCCGGACTCCAGCAACGCCTTGAGCGCCGACGGCACCGTATTGATCAAGGTGATGTCGTGCTCGCCCTGTTGCAGTTCCAGCACATTAGTGACCACGTCGATGCGGCCACCCGAGGTCAACGGGGCGAAGCATTCGTAGACCGCCAGGTCGAAGTTCAGCGACGTCGAGAACAAGGTTTTCGACAGGGTTTGAGCGTCAAATGAGCAATGCGCCCAAGTGAGGAAGTTCACCGTATTGCGGTGTTCGATCATCACGCCTTTAGGCAGACCGGTCGAACCCGAGGTGTAGATGACGTAAGCCAAGTGCGAGGAGATCAGCGCCTTGATCTCTGGATTCAGGATAGACTCGTCCTGCCACAGCCCGCTGTCCAAATCGATCACTGGCATCGATGCGTCTGCCAGCAACCCGAGGGTCGCCGCCTGGGCCAACACCGCCGCCGGCGCACTGTCTTCCAGCATGTAGGCAATCCGATCCAACGGATACGCCGGATCCAGCGGCACATAACCGCCACCGGCCTTGAGAATTGCCAGCAGGCCCACGACCATGTCGATGCCGCGCTCGACACAGATCGCCACTCGCGAATCCGGCTGTACACCTTGCTTACGCAGGTAATGGGCCAGACGGTTGGCCCGTTCGTTCAGGTCCCCATAGCTCAGGCTCTGCTCGCCACAGATCACCGCCACGGCCTCCGACGTACGCTGCACTTGCTCTTCAAACAGCCCATGAATCGTCTGCTGCTGCGGATAATTGGCCTCGGTGGCGTTGAACGTCACCAGCAATTGCTCACGTTCCAAGGCCGGCAGGATCGACAATTGCTGCAAGGGCATGTCCGGCTGCTGCTCGAGCATGCGGACCAGGTTTTCCAGGGTGTGCCGCACATAACCACAAAGCCGCTGCGCACCAATGCGGGCCGGGGTCATGACGGTAAAGCTGAACGCTTCGCCCTGGTCGTCCACCGACAACGTCAACGGGTAGTTGGTCCGCTCCTCGCTACTGAGCACCTGGATACCGTTCCAGGCCGGCAATAGCTCGATCGCGGTGGTCGCCCCGGTATGGCGATAGTTGAGCAAGGCACTGAACAATGGGGTTGGCGCTTGCACGCCACTGCAACGTTGCGCCAGCGCCAATGAGGCGTGCTCGTGCCCCAGTAACGCAGTCAATTGCACATGGGTGGCCTTGACGCCGGCACGGATGCTGGCTTGCGCCACACTCACCCGCAAGGGCAGCGTATTGATGAACATGCCCAGCGCCCGATCGGCGCCCTCGCCACCCTGCATCCGCCCCATCAGCACCGTGCCGAACACCACATCGTCCTTGCCCGACACCTTGCCCAGGACTTGCGCCCAAACCAGGTGATACAAGCTCGCCGCGCTCACCCCGAGCTGACGCGCCTGGGCCCGCAGCCGGCGGCTGAGGCCAGGCTCGACGTCCTGGCGGACCTCCTCGATGCCGCTGCCATCGCCTTGCACATCCTGCAACTCGAACGGCAGCGTCGGTTCGTCGACGTCGCTGAGCATGTCGCGGAAAAAACCTTCGTGGGCGCCGCTGCTCACCCCCAGGCGGGCCTGAGCCACATAGTTGCGGTAAGGCACCGCGGCGCCCAACTGTTCGACCTCTCCCGAGAAACAGGCCTGTATTTCGTGTTGCAGCACTTCCAGTGCGGTGTGGTCCAGCGTCATGTGGTGGAACAGCAACATCGCCAGCCAGCGGTCATTATCCGTGTCGTAGGCATGCACAAGACGCAGCATCGGTGCCTGGGTAATATCCAGACGGTGATGCCGGGAATCGAAACGCTCATGCAGTTGCGTCGCGGCATCGCCGTCGACCGGGTCCAGCGCGACCTCTTGCCGTCTCAACAGGGCTTTGCGCCAGACGATCTGCAAGGGTTGCTCGAACCCTTCCCAACGTATCGATGTCCTGAGAATGTCGTGACGATCGATCACCTGTTGCAACGCGCGCGAGAAGTCCTCCAGGCGCCCGTGGGTCTCGAAAGCGAACAGCGTCTGGAGCAGATAGGGATCGCCCTGCTCGGCCGAGAGGTGATGGTAAAGAATGCCTTCCTGCAAGGGAGCCAGCGGATAGATGTCCTGCACATTGCGCGCACCGCCCGGTACGGTCGATACGATGCGCTCGATAGCGTGCGGGTCCAGAGCAACCAGCGGCAGCATCGCCGGGGTGATGTGCTCACAGTCCAAGGGAATCAAGTTCGCCGGGACGCTGACCTCGCAGCCACTGCCGACGGCGGCGGCCAGCGCGGCCAGGGTCGGTTGGCTGAACAGCACGCGCACGTCGGCACTCAAGCCGACCTGGCGCATCCGCTCGATCAGGCTGACCGCCATGAGCGAATGCCCGCCCAGCTCAAAGAAATTATCGTAACGACCCACCTGCTCGACCTTGAGCAGCTCGGACCAGATCCGCGCCAGCGCCGTTTCGACCTCGCCTTGCGGGGCTTCATAACCACGGCCTGAATAGGCATCACTGTCAGGAACCGGCAAGGCCCGACGGTCGAGTTTACCGTTCGGGGTCAGGGGCAAGGCGTCCAGGCGCATGTAGGCCGCCGGCACCATGTGGCCGGGCAAGTGCACCTGCAGTTGTTCGCGCAGGTTGTCGGCTGTCAGCCCTTGGTCCAGGCTGTCGTGTGCCGTGTAGTACGCCACCAGGCGCTGGTCATCCGGGGCCCCTCCCACCGCGACGACAACGGCCTCCCGGACTCCGGCGCACGCGCCGAGCCTGGCTTCTATTTCACCCAACTCGATGCGCAAGCCGCGAATCTTCAGTTGGCTGTCGTTGCGCCCCAGGTAGTCGATGTTGCCGTCCGGCAAATAGCGCCCCAGGTCACCGGTGCGGTACATCCGCGCCTCCTGCACGGTGCTGAACGGGTCCTTCACAAAACGCTCGGCGGTCAATTGCGCACGGTTCAAATAACCCCGCGCAACCCCGGCGCCACCAATGTACAGCTCACCCGCGACGCCGACCGGAACCGGTTGCAGGTGGGCATCGAGCAGGTAGACCTGGGTGTTGGCCACCGGCCTGCCGATATGCAGCACCGCTTGCGAGGCATCGATCCGCCCCGAGGTGGCCACCACTGTCGTTTCCGTGGGGCCGTAGTTGTTGATCAGTTCGAAAGGCAGATCGGCCGGCAGTTTGCGCAAGCGGTCACCGCCAATCAGCAAGGTGCGCAATTGATCGTGTCCCAGGTTGCGGCCAAACGCGTATTCGGCAATGGGCGTGGGCAGGAAGCACACGTCCAGCGCCTGGGCCTGCCACCAGTCGAGCAGCGCGCCGACGTCCTCGCTGCCCGCCTGGGCCGGCGGTAACAGCAACGTCGCCCCCGCGCACAACGAAGGCCAGATCTCCCAGGCCGCCGCATCGAAACCGAAACCGGCGACACTGGAGGTGCGGCTGCCGCGTTTCACATCGAAGGCCTGGCAATGCCAGCCCACCAGGTTGCTGAGGTTGCGATGCTCGACCATCACGCCCTTGGGCAGGCCGGTCGAGCCGGACGTGTAGATCACATACGCCAGGTGATGGGCTTCGAGCCCCGGCACCTCGGGGCTGGAGACGGATTCGTCCTGCCAATCGCCGCTATCGAGATTGATGACTGGCACCGAACCAGCGGCCAGCGAACCCTGGGTGACGGTCTGCGCCAACACCGCAACCGGTGCGCTGTCCTGCAGCAGATAGGCAATACGTTCCGCCGGATACGCCGGGTCCACGGGGACATAGCCGGCCCCGGCCTTCAGCACGCCCAACAGGCCGACGACCATTTCCAGGCTCCGCTCGACACAGATCGCCACCCGGTCGTCCGGCCGGACGCCCAAAGCCAAGAGGTGATGCGCGAGCTGGTTCGCACGGGCGTCGAGTTCGCCGTAGGTCAGCGCCTGGTCTGCATACACCACCGCCACCGCTTGCGGGTTGGCCGCGGCCTGGGCTTCGAACTGCCGATGGATCAGCAGGTCATGGGTATAGGTCGCCCCTGTCGCATTCCAGGTCTCGAGCAATTGCTTGCGTTCGGCCGGCGGCAAGATTGCCAGGCTGTGCAGCGGCGTCTGTGGTGTATGTTCCAGCGCGTCGACCAGGCTTTCCAACGCCACTTGCATATAGCCACAGATGCGTTGGGCACCGATCCGGGACTCGACCAGCACCGTCAGGCTGAAGTCTTCACCCAGGTCATCGACGCTCATCGTCAGCGGATAATTGGTGCGTTCTTCGCTACCCAGTGCTTCGATGCCTTGCCAGGCTGACGAGGTTCGCAGCGCGATGGGCTCGGCGACCGAATGTCGGTAATTGAGCAACGCGCTGAACAACGGCGTCGGCGCCATGACGCCGCTGCAACGTTGGGCCAACGCCAGGGAGGCATGCTCATGCCCCAGCAGCCCACTCAGGCGCGCATGGGTCGCCAGCACGCCGGCCCGCACACTTTGCGCACCGACCTGCACGCCAATCGGCAAGGTGTTGATGAACATCCCCAATGCGCGGTCGGCACCCTCGCCACCCTGCATCCGACCCATCAGCACCGTGCCGAACACCACGTCTTCACGACCCGAGACCCGGCCCAGTACCTGGGCCCAGGCCAGGTGATGCAAGGCTGCCGCACTCACCCCCAAGCGGCGGGCCTGGGTACGCAGGCGTCGACTCAAGTCGGACGCGATAGCCTGTCGGGCTTCCTCGATACCGCTGCCATCGCCAAGGACATCCTGCAGACCGAACGGCAGCGTCGGTTCGTCGATGTCGCCGAGCATCGCACGGAAAAACCCTTCGTGTTCTTCACGACTCACACCCAGGCATACCTGGGCCACATAGTTGCGGTAAGGCACCGCCTCGCCCAACTGGCCGGCCTGGCCCAGCAGGTACGCCTGCATCTCGTGCCGCACCACTTCCAGCGCCGTGTGGTCGAGCGCCATGTGATGGAACAGCAACGTCGCCACCCAACGCTGGTTGACGGTGTCCTCTGCGAACCGGACGCCCATCAACGGCGCCTGGCGGATATCCAGGCGCTGGTGACTGACGTCGAAGCTCGCCTTCAACTGGCTGAGAATGTCACCGTCCTCATGCTGCGGGACGACGTGCTCAATACCCAATACCGCCTTGCGCCAGACCACTTGCACCGGTTCGTCCAGCCCTTCCCAGGCCATGGATGTCCTCAAGATGTCGTGGCGGTCAATGACGCTTTGCAGGGCCTGGGTGAACGCGTCGAGGCGTTCGCGGCTGTCAAAGGCAAACTGCGCCTGCAGCACGTAGGGGTCACCTTGTTCGGCGGCCAGGTGATGATAAAGAATGCCTTCCTGCAGCGGCGCCAACGGATAGATGTCCTGCACGTTGCGCGCACCACCCGGCACGGTCGACACGATGCGGTCGATGGCATCCTGGTCGAGGCTTGTCAGCGTCAGCATGTCGGGCGTGATCCGCTCGCAGTCGGGCGTAATCCGATTGACTGGCACCACGATTTCGTTGCTGCCGCCCACTGCCGCCGCCAACGCCCCGAGGGTTGGTTGCCCGAACAAGATGCGCACGTCGGCGCTCAAGCCGGCCTGGCGCATCCGCTCGATCAGGCTGACGGCCAACAGCGAATGCCCGCCCAGTTCGAAGAAGTGATCGTGGCGACCGACCTGTTGCAGGCCCAGCAGGTCTTGCCAGATCCGCGCCAGGGTGGTTTCAACCTCGCCGTGCGGGGCTTCGTAGCCACGCGTCACCAGCGCATCGAGGTCTGGCGCCGGCAGGGCCTTGCGGTCGAGCTTGCCGTTGGGGGTCAGTGGCAAGGCATCCAGGCGCACGTAGGCCACCGGCACCATATAGGCCGGCAACTGTGCTTGCAGGTGCGCGCGCAGGGCTTCGATGTCCAGCACTTCGCCCGACGAATGCTGAGTGAAATAGGCCACCAGGCGCTTGTCGCCCGGCACGTCTTCACGGGCCAGCACCACGGTTTCGTTCAAGGCCTCGTGTTGAGCGAGCTTGGCTTCGATCTCGCCCAGCTCGATGCGGAAACCGCGGATCTTGACCTGATCGTCGTTGCGACCCAGGTATTCGATGTTGCCGTCCGGCAGGTAGCGACCCAAGTCGCCGGTTTTGTACATGCGGGCATTGGGAACATTACTGAATGGGTCTTTCAGGAAACGCTCGGCGGTCAGGTCGTCGCGGTTCAAATAACCCCGCGCCACCCCGGCGCCACCGATATAGATTTCACCCGGCACGCCCATCGGCACCGGTTGTTTGTGCTCGTCCAGCAGGTAGAACTGGGTGTTGGCCACCGGTTTGCCGATATGGGCGACAAACCCGTCTTCACGGGCCATCGACACCCAGCTTGAATAAGTCGTGGTTTCCGAAGGGCCATAGAGGTTGCACAGGCGCTTGACCTGGGTCTGTTCGAACAATGCTTCCACCAGGCTGCGCTTGAGCGCTTCCCCTGCGACGTTCACCGTATCGACACCCTCGCCCAACCCGCCGGACTCCAGCAACGCCTTGAGCGCCGACGGCACGGTGTTGATCAGGGTGATGTCGTGCTCGCCCTGTTGCAGTTCCAGCACATTAGTGACCACCTCGATGCTGCCGCCCGAGGTCAGCGGCGCGAAGCATTCGTAGACGGCCAGGTCGAAGTTCAGCGACGTCGAGAACAGGGTTTTCGACAACGTGGCGTCATCGAACGAACGATGGGCCCAGGTCAGGAAGTTCACCGTGTTGCGGTGTTCGATCATTACGCCTTTAGGCAGACCGGTCGAACCGGAGGTGTAGATGACGTAAGCCAGGTGCGAGGAGGTCAACTCTGCCACCTCGGGATTCAGGACGGATTCGTCCTGCCACAAACCGCTGTCGAGATTGATCACTGGCATCGATGCGTCTGCCAGCAATCCGAGGGTCGCCTTCTGCGCCAATACCGCCGCTGGGGCGCTGTCGTCCAGCATGTAGGCAATCCGGTCCAGCGGATACGCCGGGTCCAGCGGCACATAACCGCCGCCAGCCTTGAGAATCGCCAACAGCCCCACGACCATGTCGATGCCGCGCTCGACGCAGATCGCCACCCGCGAATCCGGCTGCACGCCCTGCTTGCGCAGGTAATGGGCCAGACGGTTGGCCCGCTCGTTCAACTCACGATAAGTCAGGCGTTGCTCGCCGCGAATCACCGCGACGGCATCCGGCGTACGCTGCACCTGTTCCTCGAACAGCCCATGAATCGTCTGCTGCCGCGAATAGTCGGCCTCGGTGGCGTTGAATGTCACCAGCAGTTGCTCACGTTCCGCCGCCGGCAAGATCGTCAAATCAGCCAATGACGCCCCAGCCGCACCCTCCAACGCCACGACCAGGCTCGTCAATGCCGCTTCCATATAAGCGCCGATCCGTCGTGCGCCGATTTCGGCCACCGCCTGAACGGTCAGGCTGAAGCCTTGGCCGAGATCGTCCACCGACAGCACCAGTGGATAGTTGGTGCGTTCTTCGCCACTCAGTTCCTCAATCCCTTCCCAGCTCGACGACGCTTGCAGCGCGTCAGGCTCGGCGAGCGAATGACGGTAGTTGAGCAACGCACTGAACAATGGCGTCGGTGCAACCACGCCGCTGCAACGCTGGGCCAACGCCAGGGAAGCATGCTCATGGCCCAACAGCCCGCTCAGCCGCGCATGGGTCGCCAGCACACCGGCCCGCACGTTTTGCGCACCGACGCGCACACTGATCGGCAAGGTGTTGATGAACATGCCCAATGCCCGATCAGCGCCCTCGCCGCCCTGCATCCGACCCATCAACACCGTGCCGAACACCACGTCTTCGCGCCCCGAAACCCGACCCAGCACCTGGGCCCAGGCCAAGTGATACAGGCTCGCGGCGCTCACGCCCAATTGGCGCGCCTGCAGGCGCAGACGGCGGCTCAGCTCCGTCGAGATAGCGTGCTGCGCCTCCTCGATACCGCTGCCATCGCCACGGACGTCCTGCAAGCCGAACGGCAGCGTCGGTTCGTCGATGTCGCCGAGCATCGCGCGGAAAAATGTTTCGTGTTCTGCACGACTCACACCCAGGCACACCTGGGCCACATAGTTGCGGTAAGGCACCGCCTCGCCCAACTGGACGGCCTGACCCAGCAAGTGCACCTGGATCTCGTGGCGCATCACTTCCAACGCCGTGTGGTCCAGCGCCATGTGATGGACCAGTAGGGTCGCCAGCCAACGCTGGTTGACGGCGTCCTCTGCGAACCGAACCCACATCAACGGCGCCTGGCGGATATCCAGGCGGTGGTGACTGACGTCGAAGCTCGCTTTCAACTGACTGAGGATATCGCCCGCCTCAGGGTCCAGGGCCACGTGTTCAGCACCCAGTACCGCCTTGCGCCAGACCACTTGCACCGGTTCGTCCAGCCCTTCCCAGGCCATGGATGTCCTCAAGATGTCGTGGCGGTCGATCACCCCCTGCAAGGCTTGGGTGAACGCGTCGAGACGCTCGCGGTTGGCGAAGGCGAATTGCGCCTGCAGCACGTAGGGATCGCCATGTTCAGCGGCGAGGTGATGGTAAAGGATGCCTTCCTGCAAGGGAGCCAGCGGATAGATGTCCTGCACGTTGCGCACACCGCCCGGCACCGTCGATACGATGCGGTCGATGGCCTCCTGACTCAACGTCGCCAGCGGCAGCATGGCTGGGGTGATGTGTTCGCAACCCAAAGGAATCAGGTTTGCCGGGACAGTCACCTCGTTGCCAGTGCCCACTGCGGCGGCCAGCGCGGCCAAGGTCGGTTGATTGAATAATATGCGCACATCGGCGCTCAACCCGGCCTGGCGCATCCGTTCGATCAACGTGACCGCCAACAGGGAATGGCCGCCCAGTTCGAAGAAATGGTCGTAACGACCGACTCGCTCGACCTTGAGCAGGTCTTGCCAGAGCTGCGCCAGGGCAATTTCGGTGTCGCCTAGCGGGGCTTCGTAGCCACGCGTCACCAGCGCATCGAGGGCTGGCGCTGGCAGGGCCTTGCGGTCGAGTTTGCCGTTGGGGGTCAGGGGCAATTCCGCCAGGCGCACGTAGGCCACCGGCACCATGTAGGCCGGCAACAATGCCTGCAGGTGGGCGCGCAGGGTTTCGATGTCTACTGTTTCATCCAGCGAGTGCTGGGTGAAATAGGCCACCAGGCGCTTGTCACCCGGCACGTCTTCACGGGCCAGGACTGCGGTTTCGTTGATATTTGGAGCCTGGGCGAGCTTGGCTTCGATCTCGCCCAGCTCGATGCGGAAACCACGGATCTTGACCTGATCGTCGTTGCGGCCCAGGTATTCGATGTTGCCGTCCGGCAGGTAGCGACCCAAGTCGCCGGTTTTGTACATGCGGGCATTGGGAACCTTGCTGAATGGGTCTTTCAGGAAACGCTCGGCGGTCAGGTCGTCGCGGTTCAAATAACCCCGCGCCACCCCGGCGCCACCGATGTAGATTTCACCCGGCACGCCCAGCGGCACCGGTTGTTTGTGCTCGTCCAGCAGGTAGAACTGGGTGTTGGCCACCGGTTTGCCGATGTGCGCGGCAAACCCGTCTTCGCGGGCCATCGACACCCAGCTTGAATAGGTCGTGGTTTCCGAAGGACCGTAGAGGTTGCACAGGCGCTTGACCTGGGTCTGTTCGAACAACGCTTCCACCAGGCTGCGCTTGAGCGCTTCCCCTGCGACGTTGACCGTATCGACACCCTCGCCCACCCCGCCGGACTCCAGCAACGCCTTGAGCGCCGACGGCACGGTGTTGATCAGGGTGATGTCGTGCTCGCCCTGTTGCAGTTCCAGCACATTAGTGACCACGTCGATGCTGCCGCCCGAGGTCAGCGGTGCGAAGCACTCATAGACCGCCAAGTCGAAGTTCAGCGAGGTCGAGAACAAGGTTTTCGACAGGGTTTTGGCGTCAAACGAACGATGCGCCCAGGTCAGGAAATTCACCGTATTGCGGTGTTCGATCATCACGCCTTTAGGCAGACCGGTCGAACCCGAGGTGTAGATGACGTAAGCCAGATGCGAGGACGTCAGCTCATCGACCTCCGGATTCTGGATGGATTCGTCCTGCCACAAACCACTGTCGAGATCGATCACCGGCATCGATGCTGCTGCCAGCAACTCAAGGGTCGCCGTCTGCGCCAGCACCGCCGCCGGCGCGCTGTCGTCCAGCATGTAGGCAATCCGATCCAACGGATACGCCGGATCCAGCGGCACATAACCGCCGCCGGCCTTGAGAATTGCCAGCAGCCCCACGACCATGTCGATACCGCGCTCGACGCAGATCGCCACTCGGGAATCGGGCTCCACGCCCTGCTTGCGCAGGTAATGGGCCAGGCGGTTGGCCCGCTCGTTCAACTCACGATAAGTCAGACGCTGCTCGCCACGAATCACCGCCACGGCATCCGGCGTACGCTGCACCTGCGCCTCGAACAGCCCGTGAATCGTCTGTTGTTGCGGATAGTCGGCCCCGGTGGCGTTGAACGTCACCAGCAGTTGCTCGCGCTCCAATGCCGGCAAAATCGTCAAATCCGCCAGTGGCGATTCAATCCCGCGCTCCAACGCCGCCGCCAGGCTCGTCAATGCCGCTTCCATATAGGCGCCGATTCGCCGCGCGCCGATTTCGACCACCGCTTGAACGGTCAGGCTGAAGCCGTCGCCGAGATCGTCCACCGACAGCGTCAGCGGATAGTTGGTGCGTTCTTCGCCACTCAGAATCTCTGCCCCGGCCCAGCGACGCCCTTCACCGACCTCCTTGGGTGCCTGCGCCGCCACGGCAGTCTGCCGGTAGTTCATCAGCGCGCTGAACAAGGGGGTCGGCGCGGCGACGCCGCTGCAACGCTGCGCCAGGGACAACGGCGCGTGCTCATGCCTGAGCAGGGTCGCCAACCGTGCGTGGGTCGCTTTCAGCGCGGCCAGTACCCCCTGCCCTCCCGCCTCGACGCGCAAGGGCAGCGTGTTGACGAACATGCCCAGGGCATGGCCGGCTTCCTGCCCACTGTGCAGGCGGCCCATCAGTACCGTGCCGAACACCACCTCCTGGCGACCGGACAAACGCCCCACCACCTGACCCCAGGCCAAGTGGTGCAGACTGGCCGTACTCACGCCCAAGCGCCGTGCCTGGGTACGTAGCCGTTGGGCCAGGTCGGCGGCCAGCGGCAACACGATTTCTTCGACACCGACACCGTCGCCCTGCACATCCCGCAGACCGAACGGCAATGTCGGTTCGTCTATGTCCCCCAGCATCTCGCTGAAGAACGCCTCATGGTGTTCTTGATTTCCCGCCAACCGCACCTGCGCCACATAGTTGCGGTAAGGCACCGACACCGGCAGTTCAGCCGACCGGCCCTCCAGATGCGCCTCGATCTCCTTGCCCAACATCCCCAGGGAGGTGGCGTCGTCAATCAGGTGATGGAACAACAACACCGCGACCCAGTTGCCGTGGGTGACATCTTCGGTGAAATGAAGGCGCATCATCGGCGCCTGGCGCAGGTCGAAGCGGGTGTGGCGCGGATCGAAACGGCGCTGCATCTGGCCGGCGATATCGCCTTCAGCCGCGTCCAGCCCGAGTTCTTCGACCATCAGCCGTGCCTGACGCCAGACCACTTGGACCGGCTCGTCCAAGCCTTCCCACGCCACCGAGGTGCGCAGAATGTCATGGCGTTCGATCGCCACTTGCAGGGCCTGCACAATCGCATCGAGCTGTTCGCGACTGTCGATGCGCAACAGAATCTGCAACAGGTACGGATCGCCTTCCTCGGTCGCCAGGTGGTGATACAGGATGCCTTCCTGCAACGGCACGAGCCCGTAGATATCCTGGACGTTGGCTACGCCGCCCGGTATTGCCGCGACCACCCGATCGACCTCGTCCTGGGTCAGTGTTGCCAGTGGCAGCATGTCCGGTGTGATGCGTTCGACCCCATGGGCAATCCTGTTGCCCGGTACGGCGATGCCATTGCTGGCACCCGTGGCGGCGGCCAGCGATGCCAACGTCGGCTGGCCGAAGAGAACCCCCACATCGGCATGCAGCTTGACCTGGCGCATGCGTTCGATCAGCTTGACCGCCAGCAACGAGTGGCCGCCCAGTTCGAAGAACCGATCGTGTCGACCCACCTGTTCCACACCGAGCAGTTCGGCCCAAAGCCTGGCCAGCACCGTTTCCACTTCGCCTTCAGGGGCTTCGTAGTTGCGACGGGCATAAGCCTGTGAGTCAGGCGCCGGCAGCGCCTTGCGGTCCAGCTTGCCGTTGGTCGTCAGTGGGAGCGCATCCAGCAACACGAATGCACTCGGCACCATGTAGTCCGCCAACAGACCCAGCAATTGGTCTCGCAGGTCAGCCGCCGAGAGTTGCGCGCCGGCGTCGGCCACGACATAAGCGACCAGGCGCCTGTCCCCCGGACTGTCTTCGCGGGCGATCACCACCGCGTCGCGCACCTGCGCGCATTCCGTCAGCTTCGCCTCGATCTCACCCAGTTCAATGCGGAAACCACGGATCTTTACCTGTTCATCGTTGCGACCCAGGTATTCCAGTTCACCGTTTTTCCGCCAGCGGCCAAGGTCCCCGGTACGGTACATTCGCGCATGAGCCGCGCCGTCGAACGGGTCGGCGAGGAATCGCGTTTCGTTAAGCTCGGGCCGGTTGAGGTAACCCCGCGCCACGCCCGCGCCTCCCACATACAACTCGCCCTCCACGCCTACCGGCACCGGTTGGCCGTACTGGTCGAGCAGGTACAGGCGCAGATCGGGAATGCGCTTGCCGATGGGACTCACGCCGGTCGACTGTGCGTCGGCTGCTTCAAGCGGACGGTACGTCACGTGCACCGTTGTTTCGGTGATGCCGTACATGTTCACCAACTGTGTCCCGGCATTGGTCTCACGGGCATACCACGGCTTGAGCATCCCGGTTTCCAGCGCTTCGCCGCCAAAGATCACCTGGCGCAGGCTGTGGCGCAGATCGCTCTCACCCTGGGCCGCGATCAGTTGCCGGAAAGCGCTTGGCGTCTGGTTCAGCACGGTCACACCGGCTTCGCACAGCAGCGCATAGCAGTCTTGCGGGGAACGACTGACCAGTTGCGGCACCACCAGCAAGCGGCCACCGTGGGTCAACGCGCCCCAGATTTCCCAGACCGAGAAATCGAAGGCGAAGGAATGAAACAGCGCCCACACGTCCTGCGGACCAAAATCGAACCAGGGCTGGGTCGCCGAAAACAGCCGTGCGACGTTGCGGTGCTCGACCATCACGCCCTTGGGCAGGCCGGTCGATCCCGAGGTATAGATCACATAGGCCAAGTGGTGAGAGGCCAGGGCGCGCACATCAGGGTTGAACCGTGGCTGTGCGCTGATACCCGCCGCCTCGGCCTGGTCGAGCAACAACACCGGGACTTGCAAGGCGGGCAGCTGAACCTGCAGCGTCGATTGAGTGAGCAAAGCAACCGGCGCACTGTCGTCGAGCATGAAGGCCAGGCGCTCCCGAGGATAGGCCGGATCCAGCGGCACATAACCAGCACCGGACTTCAGGATGCCCAGCAGGCCGACGATCATGTCCAGACCGCGCTCAACACAGATCGCCACCCGGTCGTCCGGGCGGACGCCGAGGACCAACAAATGGTGCGCCACCTGGTTCGCCCGGGCGTTGAGTTCGCCATAAGTCAAGCAGCGGTCTTCGTGCACCACCGCTACCGCGTCGGCTTGAGCCCGCGCCTGCGCTTCGAACAGGCCATGGATCGTGTGGTCATGCTCATACGTGCGCGCATCGCTCGCGTTCCAGGCCTGAAGCATGTCCGCTTCGGTCGCGGTCGGCAGAACAAAGCCCTCGATTGGCAACGTATCGTCACGCAAGCCTTGTTCCAGCACATGCATGAATCGGTCGGCCATCGACTCGATTTCATCGGCCTGGAAGTAGCTTTCGTTGTAGATCCAGTGCAGCCAGGCATTATCGTCGTGCGGATTGCTGCGGATATGGATGGACAGCGGCATCTGCTCCTGGCCGTTCGAGCCCATCACAAAATGAGCCGGCGCCTGTCCGAACATGAACCGACGATCTTCCTGCTCATAGGAAAATGAAACGTCGAACAGTTGCGCGCGGTTGTCGCGCCGCAGCTCCAGCGAACGGTTCATCTCGCTCAGGGGGAACCGCTGGTTGCGATAATCCTGTTTGAGTGTGCGGGTCACGCCACGTATCAACTCACCAAATGACAAGTCGCTGGCGAACTTGAACCGCACGGCACTAACCTGCGTGAACAACCCCGCCGTTTTCTTGAAGGTTGCATTGGGTCGGTTCAGGATCGGCAGGCCGATCACCAACTCATCGCGCTGGGTGCTCCGTATGAAAAAGACATACAGTGCAGCCAGCAGCACCGAAAAACGTGACGCCTGGTGCGCTTGCGCCAAGACCTCGATTCGGTCGCTCAAGCTGTGGGCGAAGCGATACAAGGCTTGAGCACTGGGCGCCAGGACCCCGGGCTGCTGATCATGGTGACGCGCGACGAACAGTGGATCCGGAACGTCCTGGTATTTGTCCAGCCAGTACGCCTCATCGAGCTTGAAACGAGGGGAATCACGATAGCGGGCATCCTCGTCGATGAAGCCGACATAGGACGGTGCCGACACGTCAGGCGGCTGCTGGTTTTCCAGGGCGTCATAAAGCTCACCCAGCGAAGTGAGCACCAAGCCGACGCCCCACCCGTCCAGGATGATGTGGTGAAGGTGCATCACAAAATAAAACGACGAGTCACCGAGTTTAGCCAGATAGAAACGGAATAAAGGGCTTTCATCCAACCTGATGGCGACCGCCATCCTTTGTTGCATCCAGGCATGGACCGCTGCCTCCGGATCAGGCCGATCCGAAAAATCCAGCACGGGAACCCGCGCCTCCAACGCCTCTGCCATGGTCTGCATGGGCACGCCGTCGGCGCCGTAGTGCAACACCGTACGCAGGGCATCATATTTTTCAATCAGCAGGTCGACCGCCTGCTGAAAACGCTCAGGATCGATGGCGCCCTGGATATGGAGATAGCCACCAATGTTGTACAGGGGGGAATCGCCCTTGGTCATCTGGTCCAGCCAGATGTCCCGCTGTGCTGTCGTCAGAGGGTAAGGTGTCGAGTGCTGGAGAGACTGATTCATACCTGCCCCTCCGACACGCGCACCCACAACGCACTGCCCGGCGCCCCGTGGCCCCGTCGTTTTTCGTGACCCCGGTCAGCCGCCAGGCCTGTTGCAACAACGCCACCCACAGCACGCGCAAAGATAAATTCCATACGTTCCTTCTCAGAGATTTGTCAGTGCTGCCCGGGATAAACGCAACAGGCACGCCTGGAGTTGATGCAGATCCGCGCAGGCAGCCAGCGCGGCACGATGTCGATGATGGTCACCTGGACGAAAGGGTCGTCCGGGGCATGGCATCGCCACCCGACAGCAGGTTCGCACCTGTCGGGTCGAGATGATGCCGAGGGGCGTTCATCCGTTTGCCAAGGTGTTGTCGCGACAACATCGCAAGCCGGACGATGTTGTCGGAACGGACATTCAGGCTCGCTTGTCGCGCAGGGCGCAGTTGATGTCGGAAACGATCTGGCCATCCGACAACTTGATGATGCGATCGGCCAGTTGGAAATACTGGTCGTCATGGGTAATGATCAGCACCGTCTTGCCACGACGCTTGAGGTCGGGCAGCAGCTCTTCGTAGAAGAATTTCTTGAATGGCGGATCCTGGTCCGCGGCCCATTCGTCCAGTACGTAGACCGAGCGGTCTTCCATGTAGGCGCACACCAGCGCCAGGCGTTTTTGCTGGCCATAGGACAAGGCCTTCGTGGTCGAATAGCCCAGCCCTTCTATCTTGATCTTGTCGGCCAGCCCCAGTGTTTCCAGGTACTTGCGCGCCAGCGTCGGGTTGCCGTCCTCTTCGTCGGGGCCGATGAGGCGGTTGAACAGGTGGAAATCGGAAAAAACGGCGGAGAACAGATCGCGATAGTCGTTGCGACTTTCATCGGTGACCGGCTTGCCATCGAGCAGGACCTCACCGCCCTGGGGAATGTAGAGCCCGCAGATGAGCTTGGCCAAGGTGCTTTTGCCGCAACCATTGCCACCGACGATGTAAATCAACTCACCGGTTTGCACCGTCAGGTCGATGGGTCCCAGGGAGAAACCGGTCTCTGCGTGCAGTTCGTGGTAATGCATGCTGACGGCCTTCAATTCGATCCGATTCCACGACTTCTTGTGCTCCAGCAGGTGAACCTTGGGCACCTCGGTCTCGATGGGCTCCGGGTGCGGATCGTTGATCGAGAAACCGAATTCCGAAAGACGTGTACAGGCCACCCGGCCCGCCGCCATCAAGGGCATGGCTGTGACCAGCAACGACAGCGGGCCCATGATGTACAACACAGCCAGTACGCTGGCGGTCATGATTTTCGGATCGACGACGCTGAACAGCGGCGCGGCGAACAGCAGGCAACCGATCAACAATGACAGCGTGAACTGCCCGACGTTGTCGGCGGCGGTGTACCACAGGCGCTCAACGAAGTTGTAGCGCGCCACACGGGTGGAAGACGCCTCGATGGCCGAGCGACCGAACCAACGACGCCGCACGCCATTGAGCTTGAGCTCCTTGAGGCCGAACACCAAGGCGTGTGTGTATTCATTGAACGCGGTGTATTCATCCCGTACGCGGGAAGTGTTCCTGACGCCACAGGAAAAGAAGAACAGGTACAGCCCCACCCCCAGGATCATCAGTGAAACCGTCAGGGCCAGGACCACCCACGACAGGTAGGCCAGGTAGCCGATGCCGAACAGAAAGACCGTCGTTTCCACCAGGACCGTGGGCATGATGATCAGCGTCGTATTCAATTGCGGGATGTCGTTGGTCAACATCGTCAGCACATTGGGCGGGCCGCGCCGGTCCACTTCTTCCAGCGGCGTGGCGAGAATCTTGCGACACAGCGCAATGCGCAAGCGCGTCATGATGCGCATGCTGGCGTAGGCCGGAAACAATGCCGCACCGTTGCGCAAGATCAGCGCCGTGGCACTGAGCCCGATGAACCAGTACAGCGCCTGCAGGCGAGAGCCGTCATTGTGGATAGCCTCGTTGATCACGCTCACCACCGCGATTGACGCAACCCCGCTGATGACACCGCAGATCAACGTAAAGAGCGTCAGCCAGGGATGGTTACGCCACAACAGGCGCATGACCGAGCCCGGTTTTGGCTTCTTCTCTTTCTTCGCGTTCTGCTCGTTTTTCATGGGTTGCTATCCTCGAATGGAGTCACGAAAGGGCTCACGCCGGTCGCCATACATCGCCCCGAGCGGTCATTTCGCCCATCGCCACGACGATGAGGCGTGGTTCCTCGTAGGGATCGCGAGCGTGGGCGGCCAACATGTTGTCGAGCATCACCACATCGCCCTTGCGCCAGGCGAACCTGACCGCACAAGCCTCATAGGCCTCACCGAGCAACGCCATGACGTCGTCTTCTATCGGCGTTCCATCGCCGTAACTGACCATGCGCGGCAGGCGATCGGCGCCGAACATATCGAGCAGGTCTTCGCGCATTTCCTCGCCGAGACAAAACGGATGGTGCAGCTGTACCTGGTTGAAAAAAGCCCGCTCCCCGGTTACCGGATGCTGGATAACCGCCGGACAAAGGGTGCGCACTTGCAGGGTCTCATCGTCGAGCCATTCGAAATCGGTGCCCTCTTCCCGGCAACGCTGTTCGACGACGGCGCGCTCGGTGGTGCCGAAAAACGACGCCCAGCTCGGCTCGACACCGGCGGTGAAGGTGCGGCTGTACCTCAGGCCTTTTTGTTCGAATCGAGCGACCACCTGCGGCGGCAGGCATTGCAGGACTTGGCGGATGTCGGCCAGCGGCGTCGCGCCGCCAACCCGTGAGGGCTGTTCGCAATAGAACCATTGCTTGCGCGGCCAGCTTTCCAGGTGCGAACTCTCGTTGTGATACAGGATCATTTCGCGCTCGGGATAAGGCGTGGAGCGGTAGACGTTGCGTCCGCCCTCCTTCTTCGGCAGGTCGCCGTAGCTGCCGTGCAATCCGGGCGACAAGGCTTCGGCGAACGCCTCGAAGGCCGGCACCGAGCCGAGATCAAAACCGCGAAACAGCACCGCACCGTGGCGACACAGCAACGCCTCGATGGCCTCGCGATGGGTATTGGCCCACAACGAAGGATCCAGCCCGGGATCGATCGGCTCGATCACCACCGGCAAACTCAAACCGTCGGCGAGCAACGACAGCCTGACCGATTCGCCGGCTCCAGGACCTGGCCAGGCAAGCGAATCCGCGATCCCGTCAGCGGGCATGACGGGCGAAGCGTCAGTTTGAAGACTCATCAATAACTCCTGAACCACGGATCGTCGGATCCACGTCGCAGGGCCGGACCAATGCGACCCACCATCGGGCAAGGATAAAAACATTGATCGGGGGGGATGTCTGGCACCGCAAACCGGGACAGAGGTTGTCGTGGGTTTACTTAGGTCGTTTCCGGAGCTGCCGATCTTCCGTTCCGAGAGGGGTGGTTTTTTGGTGTGTATATCCGTTGCTGCAGTAGGCGGTGGGTCAGTTTGCTCTGATGTTGGATGGACCGGCCTCTTCGCGAGCAAGCTCGCTCCCACAGGTGATCTTGGGTGCTCATGAGTCTTGTGTTCACTGCGATCCATTGTGGGAGCGAGCTTGCTCGCGATAGCGGTGGGTCAGTTTGCAGTGATGTTGGATGAGCCGCCCTCTTCGCGAGCAAGCTCGCTCCTACAGGTGATCTTGGGTGCTCATGAGTCTTGTATTCACCGCGACCCATTGTGGGAGCGAGCTTGCTCGCGATAGCGGTGGGTCAGTTTGCAGTGATGTAATGAGCCGCCCTCTTCGCGAGCAAGCTCGCTCCCACAGGTGATCTTGGGTGCTCATGAGCCTTGTATTCACCGGGACCCATTGTGGGAGCGAGCTTGCTCGCGATAGCGGTGGGTCAGTTTGCAGTGATGTTGGATGAGCCGCCCTCTTCGCGAGCAAGCTCGCTCCCACAGGTGATCTTGGGTGCTCATGAGTCTTGTATTCACCGGGACCCATTGTGGGAGCGAGCTTGCTCGCGATAGCGGTGGGTCAGTTTGCAGTGATGTTGGATGAGCCGCCATCTTCGCGAGCAAGCTCGCTCCCACAGGTGATCTTGGGTGCTCATGAGTCTTGTATTCACCGGGACCCATTGTGGGAGCGAGCTTGCTCGCGATAGCGGTGGGTCAGTTTGCAGTGATGTTGGATGGACCGGCCTCTTCGCGAGCAAGCTCGCTCCCACAGGTGATCTTGGGTGCTCATGAGTCTTGTATTCACCGGGACCCATTGTGGGAGCGAGCCTGCTCGCGATAGCGGTGGGTCAGTTTGCAGTGATGTTGGATGAGCCGCCCTCTTCGCGAGCAAGCTCGCTCCTACAGGTGATCTTGGGTGCTCATGAGTCTTGTATTCACCGCGACCCATTGTGGGAGCGAGCTTGCTCGCGATAGCGGTGGGTCAGTTTGCAGTGATGTTGGATGAGCCGCCCTCTTCGCGAGCAAGCTCGCTCCCACAGGTGATCTTGGGTGCTCATGAGTCTTGTATTCACCGGGACCCATTGTGGGAGCGAGCTTGCTCGCGATAGCGGTGGGTCAGTTTGCAGTGATGTTGGATGAGCCGCCCTCTTCGCGAGCAAGCTCGCTCCCACAGGTGATCTTGGGTGCTCATGAGTCTTGTATTCACCGGGACCCATTGTGGGAGCGAGCTTGCTCGCGATAGCGGTGGGTCAGTTTGCAGTGATGTTGGATGGACCGGCCTCTTCGCGAGCAAGCTCGCTCCCACAGGTGATCTTGGGTGCTCATGAGTCTTGTGTTCACTGCGATCCATTGTGGGAGCGAGCCTGCTCGCGAAGGCGGTGGATCAGTTTGCAGTGATGTTGGATGGACCGGCCTCTTCGCGAGCAAGCTCGCTCCCACAGGTGATCTTGAGTGTCCATGAATCTTGTATTCACCGCGATCCATTGTGGGAGCGAGCCTGCTCGCGAAGGCGGTGGGTCAGTTTGCAGTGATGTTGGATGGATCGGCCTCTTCGCGAGCAGGCTCGCTCCCACAGGTGATCTTGGGTGCTCATGAGTCTTGTGTTCACTGCAATCCACCGGCCATTGCACCGACACACGTCGATCCAAACCAGCCTCGCTTGTCCCCATTTCCCGCGACAGACGCCGACACAAAGTCGGTGCTGAAATGCGCGAGCTGCGAAATGCACAGGTACCGCAAACGATGCCGTGGGTCGCAGTGACGTCTCGAGCACATCGGTTTGCGCAACTCGCAACACGGTGTGCCTGGCATTTAACAGGAGCGTTAGTCATGCCGATTAAGAACACTGGCGGATCGGTCAACCCCGCGCCAGCCCCCCTCACGCACGGTGCATTCCTGCATGAAACATTCGTCGCCCGGGCCCGTGAATTCCCTGAGCGAACCGCGGTATCCGACGCCTCTCGCTCATTGAGCTACGCACAACTCGACACTGTCTCGTCGCAGTTGGCGGCCCGGCTTCGCCAGGAAGGCGTCCGGGACGGCATGCTGGTGGGGATGTGCCTGCCACGTGGCGTCGACCTGGTCATCAGCCTGCTGGGCATTCTCAAGGCCGGCGGCGCCTACGTCCCGGTCGATCCGCAATACCCGGGCAAGCGGGTCGAACACATCGTGCGCGACAGCGGCCTGGGCCTGATGATCGGGGAACTCGCCGACCTGCCGCAAAGCGCGTCCGTGCGCGTCCTGTCCCTGGCCGAACTGCTGGCCGGCCCGGCCCTGCAACCGCTGCCCGCCGACGACCAGCGCAACCCCGACGAGGCAGCGGCCTACGTCATCTACACCTCCGGGTCCACCGGTGAGCCCAAGGGTGTATTGGTGGCGCACGGCAACGTCAGCCGCCTGCTGGAAAGCACTCAACGCTCGTTCGTCTTCACCGAAAACGACGTCTGGTCGATGTTCCACTCCATCGGCTTCGACTTTTCGGTCTGGGAAATCTGGGGAGCCCTTGCCCACGGTGGCCACGTCGCCGTGGTGCCCTACGATGTGTCGCGCTCGCCAAGTGGCACGCGTCAATGGCTGGCCGACCAGGGCGTCACCGTGCTGAGCCAGACGCCATCGGCGTTCCGTGGCCTGGATGAAGCGGACCGTTCTGCCAGTGCGCCATTGGCCCTGCGTTATGTGGTGTTCGGCGGCGAGGCGCTGCCCGCCACTGTGCTGCGACCGTGGGTCGAACGCCATGGCGACCAGACGCCAGCCTTGATCAACATGTACGGCATCACCGAAGCCACCGTCCACACCACCTTCAAACGGGTGCGTGGCCAGGACCTGGAAAGCGCCGCCATGGTGTCCATCGGTGCACCATTGGATGGCTGGCGCCTGCACCTGCTCGACGCCGACCGGCAACCGGTGCCGCAAGGCAATGCCGGTGAGCTGTACATCGAAGGCGCCGGTGTGGCGCTGGGCTACCTGAATCGTCCAACCCTGAACGCTGAGCGCTTCGTCCAGTTGCCGGGTACCCCAAGCCGTGCCTATCGCACAGGCGACCTGCTGGTGCTGGGCGACGATGGCGAATACCGCTACGCCGGTCGTTGCGATGAACAGTTGAAGATCCGCGGTTTCCGCATCGAACCGGGCGAAGTCGAGGCGTGCCTGCAAGCCAGCCCGGCCGTAACCGCCGCCCACGTGGCCGGTCACGACTACGGCGATGGCGATTGGCGCCTGGTCACCTATGTGGTGCCGGCCCATGGCGTGACGGCCTGGACCGAACAGGTCCGCAGCGAAGTGGCCGCACAGGTGGCCGCGAGCCTGCCGGACTACATGCGCCCTTCGGCCTACATTCCACTGGCGGCATTGCCGGTCACCGACCACGGCAAGATCGACAAGAGCCGCTTGCCCTCGCCCGAATCGATCCCATCGACCGAGCTCCACGCCAGCGAACCGGGCCTCAGCGAACAGGAGCAGTTCGTGCTCAAGGTTTGGTCGGATGACATCGGCCTGAAGAACATCGGCCTGAACGATGACTTCTTCGATTTCGGCGGCACTTCCCTGGCCCTGATCCGCTCGTTGAGCACGCTCAAGGCCCATTACCGGGTCAACCTCGACCCAGGTGTGCTGGCCGATGGCGCCACCGCCAAAGTGTTGGCCGGCTGTATCCAGCGTTCCCTTGTTCAAGCCCATTGATCGAAAAGGAGAAGTCCATGAGCAAAAAATTCGCCTTGACCCCGGAAGAACGTGCGTCCTTTGAAAAGAACGGTTTCATCGGACCGTTCGACGCTTATTCGCCAGAAGAAATGAAAGAGACCTGGAAGCGCACCCGCCTGCGCCTGCTCGATCGCAGTGCCGCGGCCTACCAGGACCTGGATGCGATCTCCGGCGGCACCAACATTGCCAACTACGATCGCCACCTGGACGACGAATTCCTCGCCGGCCACATCTGCCGTCCGCAAATCTGCGACCGCATCGAAAGCATTCTCGGCCCGGATGTCCTGTGCTGGCGGACCGAGTTTTTCCCTAAATACCCGGGGGACGAAGGCACCGACTGGCACCAGGCCGACACCTTCGCCAACGCCTCGGGCAAGCCGCAGATCCTCTGGCCGGAAAACGAAGACTTCGGCGGCACCATCACCGTCTGGACCGCCTTCACCGACGCCAACATCGCCAACGGTTGCCTGCAATTCATTCCCGGCACCCAGAACAGCATGAACTACGACGAAACCAAGCGCATGGCCTACGACCCCGATGCCAACAACAGCTCGGTGGTCAAGGATGGCGTGCGGCGCGGTTTCTTCGGCTACGACTATCGCCAGCTGCAGATCGACGAAAACTGGAAGCCCGACGAAGCCTCCGCCGTGCCCATGCAGATGAAGGCCGGCCAGTTCATCATTTTCTGGTCGACCCTGATGCACGCCTCCTACCCTC
Organism: Pseudomonas sp. Z1-12; assembly: GCF_051132015.1. Taxonomy (NCBI): domain Bacteria; kingdom Pseudomonadati; phylum Pseudomonadota; class Gammaproteobacteria; order Pseudomonadales; family Pseudomonadaceae; genus Pseudomonas; species Pseudomonas sp. Z1-12. Next base: position 2,838,674 of record NZ_CP071647.1, on the reverse strand, counting down.
ACAGCGGTGAGTCCCAGGACATGCGCATGGGCTTCGCCTCGCGCTATGTGCCGTCGTTCGTGAAGATCTATCCGGACTCCGATCACATCGAGGAATACGGTGGACGGATCAGCCTTGAAAAGTACGGCGCGGTGCAGGTCATCGGCGAGACGACCCCTGAATACAATCGCCTTGTCACCCACACCACCCGAGGCAAAAAGTTCGAAGCCGTCTGATTTTTTCACTGCCACATGACAGTTGGCATGCGCAACGTGCCTGACAGGAGTCCCCAATCCATGACTATTTCCACCGACGCAGCAACGCGCCTGTGTGAGACCGTGAGGATGCTTAGGCACCTTGCCATCCATTTGCCCGATCCTATCTGCCTGAGCTTTCTGGCCCAGGGCAGTGACTTGGCGCCCGACCAGGCCTCCTCCAGCGTGAGAGCCACGGAACGGGCGGTCAACACCGCGTTCGCCAGGATCGGCGTCAAAGCCGTGCAGTACGTGCATGACGGCGAGGCGCAACTGTCGTCTTTCGAGATGTTCATCAGCAAGAAAATCTGCCAGGCGCTCGAGTTTACCTATGACCACTTCGACGACATCGACAGTGCCAAGGACTTCGGGCGCCTGGTCAGACACTTCGATTTCAGCGGTGCCGTGCCCGAGGTCGAGACACTGCACCTGATTACCCGCGACAACGTGGCGCTGTCGGTCCATGCCAGCACCGATCGAAATCGCCCGGCCATCGTCCTCGCCCTGCCCTGCGGCATGCCGTTCGACCTGTGCCGCGATTGGTTCAATGCGTTGAGCGAGCGGTTTTTCGTAGTCACCTGGGAAACCCGTGGGCTGTTCGGTTCCTGCACCTCGTTCGACCAGCTGTCAGTGGACACCGACGCCCAGGTGGGCGACCTGATCAACGTGATGAACCACTATGACCTGGAGAGTGCGCACCTGATGGGTATCTGCGGTGGCGCGGTGATCGCCCTCAGCGCGGCCGCCACCCACACCGACCGGGTCAGTTCCCTGAGCCTGTGGCACGGCGATTACAACCTGGGGGACGACAGCCTGCGCACCGCCCACCAGCAAAACTTCGAATGGCTGATGGAGTCGGCCGCCGTAGACCGCAATGAGGCCAGCGACCTGCAGGCGTTATTCCTGGACCAGGCAACACTGGCGACCATTCCGGACTCCATCGCCCACGCGGCGCTTTATCCCTACGTCAACGAAGAGCTGTTCTACCGCTATGCGCGACTCAACGATGCGTTGAACAAGACTGAGTTGAAGTCGCGGCTGGAACAGATCACGGTGCCCACCCTGGTCGTCGCCGGCGACTGCGATGAAACCACCCACCTCGGTGGCTCCAAGCACATTGCCGAGTCCATCAGCGATGCCTTGCTGCATGTGGAACGCGATGGCAGCCACCTGGCGTTCTTCGAGTCGACCCAGCTTTCGAAGCAGACTGCTTTCCGTTTCCTGGAATCAACCCTTGAATCGACGGTGGGCTCGGCTTATCCGGCGTGAAATGTGCCGGCCTCTTCGCGGGCAGGCTCGCTCCCACAAGGGGCCAGCGGTGAATTGTGATCGAGTGACCGCCACAAACCCCCTGTGGGAGCGAGCTTGCTCGCGATGGCGGTGACCCAGTCAATGAAAATGCTGGATGTGCCGGCCTCTTCGCGAGCAAGCTCGCTCCCACAAGGGCACTCCCGGCGCACATGAATTGTGTGGCTGCTGAACATCCAGTGTGGGAGCGAGCCTGCTCGCGATGGCGGTGCCCCCAGTCAATGAAAATGCTGGATGTGCCGGCCTCTTCGCGAGCAAGCTCGCTCCCACAGGTAGTCATCAATAATCTGTTCACCGCAAATCCCCTGTGGGAGCCAGAGGGGTCTACATCAGGCGACCATGTGCTTCTCACGATGGAACTCAATGTACAGGACCGTGCGGTAGGCCCTGGAGGCATTGACGGCGAAGTGGTCGAGGGAGCCGTCGAAGATCACCAGGTTGCCGTTTGTGCTCTGGTTGAAGCTTCCATTGACGTTGAGATAAGAGTAGTTCTGGGTGGTAGGTGCATCGATGGTCAGTTGCATATGCAACAGGCCTTCTTCCCAGGTACCGGTGTGGGCATGAGTGCTGAGGAACACGCTGGGCTCCATACGCAACAAGGCACAGAGTTTGATTCCTGGAATCTTGCTCAGCAACTCGATGGTCCCGGGCATGGCGGCACGAGCGTAAGGAATCGGCGTGTCATAGGCAACCAGGCCATATTGCGTCCAGTCGGGCTTTATCTCCATGTTGTCGCCCCACCCCCAGATCCAACCATACTTACCGCCGGCCTCCACATGCGCGGCGACCTCGTCGACGATTTCGGTGATCGACTTGCCCACCCGGTTGATGGTCAAGGTCGGCGCATCGAGGGCGAGAAATTCTTCACGGATCACTTCCCAGTTATTGGCAAGATCCTGAAGTTTCGGGAAGCGACTGGGATCATAAAACGACGGACGCATAGGTGCTCCTTTATATCGAGGGTTGTCGGCTAAGAGGCGATACAAATACTGTTCCGCCACCCCGGGATTGGGGTGTGGCAGAGGCTCGGCAAAGGTTGACCCACCGCCCTTGGCCTGTCTGTCACGGGAATCCGGTACAACCGGCCTGGCCCGTCATCACAGGGCGTTGACCGAGGGACTGTCGCTGGCCTGTATGGCTTGCGGCTGTGGCTGCGTCTCGGCCAGACGACGCATCGGCCCGTAGAGCAAGACCCCCAAGGGCAGAAGCGCAAAAAGCCCACCGGCGACCACGAACAGCAGCCCCACGCCACGTCCCGCACCCACCCCCAGCCAGAGACCGATCGAATCGGCGTAGCGGCCATCGGGCGCCAGGGCCGGTTGGAACCAGTGGTCCACCAGCAAACCACCGACAAAGATCACCAAGCTCGTGGCAGCAATGGTCAACATGTTGATCAGCGCAAAGACGCTGGCACGATTGCCACCAGGAATCTTGTGCATCCACAACGAACTCACGCAGGCATCGGCAACGCATGCCGCACTGATGGCGAAGAAGGCCAGGGCACAATAGGCAACAGGGTGTGAAACGACGCCCAGGGAAACCACGCAGGCTGCCAACAACAGGTCGGCCACGCCCACCAACGCCATCAACTTGCGCGGGTGCCCGATGAGAACCAGCAACCCGGCACCGAACAACCCGCCCAAGGCCGACCACGTGTAGGCCATGCCCAGCATCTGACTGCTCATGGTGGACAACACCAACGGCGTCATCATTACCGTCGCCAGCGAAAGCAGTGCGTTGCGTACCACGGTGTAGACCAGAAGCCAGGCCATCAGATGACCGACGGAGAAAAATTTCAGCGCCGAGGCAATGTTGCCTAGCACGCTGCGCAGCACCGGCTCCTTGCCGACGCCGTGCCGCGGCTCCGGCGCGAACCGCACATGGGAAAACGCCTTGATCACCAACAAGGTGCCGGAACAGAACGTCACCACGTTCAGCCCCAGAATCATCACCAGGCCAGCCTTGGCCATGATGATCCCAGCCAGTTGCGGTGCCACCAATGCCGAGACGTTCTTGCTGATACTGATGAGGCCCGAGGCCCGGGTGAATTTTTCCGGGGCGACAATCGTATTGACCGCCGCCTGATACGCCGGCTTACGGAAAGCCGCGACGATTGAAGCCAGGCAATTGAAGATGTATAGGTGCAGGGGTTCCAGACGATCGAGCCAGAGCAGGGCCATGATCCCGAGCAACAACAGCGCCAGGCTCACATCGCAACAGATAATGATCACCCGGTGGCTGATCCGGTCCGCGAGCCCTCCCGCCAACGGCAAAAATATAATCGCCGGCAACGTTGCCGCCAGGATCACGTTGGTGAATGCCACCGCCGAGCCAGTGTGGGAATACACCCAGACGCCCAGGGCGAACCCCATCATCGTCGTACCCACTACCGCCATCGATTCGCCGCACCAGAGAAAATAGAAGCTTCGTCCCAGATCGAATCGTCGGTGGATGTCCTTGAGGTTCATGTGCGCGCATCGCGGGGCGTGCCGGCACCGATCAGCTTGCGCGCCAATCGATAGACCAGGGAGTAGGCCACCACGCCCAGCACCAACGGCGCATAACGGGAAAACAGAAACGTGCGCAACACCCGCCTGGCAATGGGCGAACGGATATCGCCACTGACGTGCAAGGGGGTCGGGAACGTTGCGGCGACGGTCGCGCCGAACGCATCATCCATCGATTGCACCGCGTGCCACCAATAGACCGGTATGTACAACGCATCGCCCGGTTCCACCACCGTGCGCAGGGCGCGCAAGCCCCGGGTCCCCGGGAAACGCAGGGTATCGATGTCGTACAGATAGCCGGCCTCTTCGACTACCGGCCGAAGTGCCCGCCAGCTGGCCTCGTCCGGCGGCAGCAAGAGGACTTCCTTGGCACCGACCACCTGGGCCATGAAGGTCTCATCGATGACATGGAAATGCCAGTCGGTGTAGGAGTTGCGGTACAGAAAACTGCGATGGGGTGGATAGTGACGGGGCTTGGACAGTTGCGGCATGAACGGCAGCCCCCCTACATCGCCCTTCATCTGCTCGATGGCAGAGCCTTTGGAAAAACGGCAGCTGTCGGCCACCAGCGGATCGTCGCCCTCGCTGAGACTGTCGAGAAAGTCATGGAACGGCACTTCCTGGAAAACCGTCTTCGCGTACTCGGTCATGGCCGCCTTGACCTCGAGCTTCGACCAGCCGATGACCTCCGAGACGATCTTCGAACGCACCTTCACCGTGCTGTTGCGCGAATGAGCCTTGATGTAGTCGAGCTGATTCCACTTATGGAACGCCGGCCAGTGTCGCACGGCATTCTTGATCAGGCAGGGACGGTTGTAGTTAACGTACTGCCGGGTGAATTGCTCGCTGGAAATCGTCAGCGCATCAATCTCTTCGACCGGTCCGGCCTCGGGGTGATTGGGGAAACGGGACAGGCTCCAGAACTTCGGGACTGGACGATCCGACTCGGTTGTCAGCGGCATTTTCGACCCTCGCAAGCTCACTCAGGGCCGTTGGTATAACAGACTCGCACCGCCCTGCCCAAGTGCCGCAATGACCAGCATCCACGGTTGTCCCTGCTTCCCATGACATACATCCCACCGTGGATGTTCTAGTTTTTTCCCACCCTATTCCTTCGTCCCGTCGACGTGCAGTCGTCCAGGCCAATGTGCACCGCTGCCACCGAACGGAAACGAATTCATGATTCGCAAACAGGTGCTCCGAAATGGATTCCTCGATCGACACGCTGCCCGCGCAAGACTCCGCGTCCCACGAACTGGCCTCGGTCCAACAAGGGATCTGGCTTGATCAACTCGCGCACCCGGACCTGCCCTACTACAACATCGGCATGTCCCTGGAGATCAAGGGCGAGATCGACATCGCATTGTTCGAGAAAGCCATCGAGCTGGTCGCCAACCGTCACGACACCTTGCGCCTGAGCTTCAGCCATGAAGGCGGCACCGGCCGCCAGCGAGTCCTGCCCGAGGTCGAGGTGAACCTGGAGGTGGTGGAATTCTCCGAGGCTGACGCCGAGGCTGGCCTGGCCATGGACTATCTGCGCAACGCCTTTCGCCAACCCTTTGAATCGTTGACTGGCCGGCTTTGGGACGCACGGATGGTCCGTTGCGGTCCGAACCGCCATTACTGGCTCGCCCGTTACCACCACCTGGTCACCGATGGCATTGGCGTGGCCCTGATCGGCCATGCCGTGGGTTCGGCCTACAACGCGTTGCTGGCCGGCAACGATGAAGTCGCCCAAGGGCATTCCTACCTGTCGTTCCTGGAAGACGACCGGGCCTACCTGGCCTCGTCCCGCTATGAGCGCGACCGCCAGTTCTGGCAGGACACCTACGCACAGATGCCGCCGTCGCTGCTGCAACGCCGGGCCGACTTCAAGACCGGCCAGGCCAACGAGCTGGCGCCCAGTGCCCAGGTCCAGGCGATGCTGCCCCGGGCGCTGTACAACGCGTTGACCCAATTTGCCAGCGAACGCAGCCTGTCGGTCGCCCATGTGCTGATCAGCGTGGTCGCCACCTATTTCTGCCGCACCGTGGGCGTCGATGAAATCGTCATCGGCATGCCCGTGCATAACCGGACCACTGCCAGGACGAAAGCAACCGCGGGGATGTTTTCCTCAGTCAGTCCGATCCGCCTGCCCGTCGACTTCGACGCCTCGCTGCTGGACCTGATGCATGCCGCCGGCGGACAACTGCGCCGCTGCTACCGCCACCAGCGCTTCCCCATCGCCGAGCTCAATCGCACCTTGCGCCTGGCCCAGACCGGGCGTCGACAACTGTTCGACGTGTCACTGTCGTTCGAAAGCCTGGACGGCGACGATCAGTTTGGCGGCACCTCGTCCACGGTCATCACCATGGACAACGGCTACGAGCAGACGCCCATGGCGATCTTCGTGCGCGACTACCATCCGTTCGAAGACGTCCACCTGGATTTCAACTTCAACACCGCCTACTTCAACCTGGAAGAGGCCCGGTACCTGCAACAACGCATCGTCTCGATGCTCGAGGCGGTGCTGGAGCAACATGACACCCCCGTGGGGCATTACCCGCTCATGAGCGAGGCTGAGCGGCAACGCCTGCAGGTCGAATTCAACGCCACGGCCCGGGAGTATCCGCGGGACGTGTTGATCCACCAGTTGTTCGAACAGCAAGCCCAGCAGCGTCCCCAGGCCTGCGCTGTACGTGGCGATGCCGGGCCGTTGCTCAGCTATGAACAACTCAACCGCCAGGCCAATCGGCTGGCCCATCGCCTGATCGCCCTGGGCGTGAAACCGGACGACCGAGTCGCCGTGAGCCTGCGGCGTGGACCGGAAATGGTCATTGCCCTGCTGGGGACGCTCAAGGCCGGGGCCGCCTACGTGCCCATCGATCCGGACCTGCCGAGCGCCCGCCAGGCGTTCATGCTCGACGACAGCAGCCCCCGGGCCGTGCTGACCAGCCAGGCGCTGCAAGACCAGTTGCCAGCGTTGGATGCGCCGCTGCTGGTCCTCGATGACCCCGCACAGTTGCCCGCTCAACCCGAACACAACCCGGACCCGCAGGCGCTCGGTCTGGCCCCCACTCACCTGGCCTACGTGCTCTACACCTCCGGCTCCACCGGTACCCCCAAAGGGGTGATGAATGAACACCTCGGCGTGGTCAACCGCCTGTTATGGGCCCGGGACGAATACCGTGTCGATGCCAACGACCGGGTGCTGCAAAAGACCCCGTTCGGTTTCGACGTGTCGGTCTGGGAGTTTTTCCTGCCGCTGCTGGCCGGTGCCGAGCTGGTCATGGCGCGCCCGGGCGGCCATCAGGAGCCGGACTACCTGGCCCGGTTGATGCGCCAGGCCGGCATCACGATGTTGCACTTCGTGCCGTCGATGCTCGACCTGTTCCTGGAACACCATGACGAACAGGCCTTCCCTGACCTGCGGCGCGTGTTGTGCAGCGGCGAAGCCCTGCCCCGCAGCCTGCAACGGCGTTTCGAACAGCAATTGCCAGAGATCGAGTTGCATAACCTCTATGGCCCGACCGAGGCGGCCATCGACGTGACGGCCTGGCAGTGCCACGCCAGTGACCCTGGCGAAAGCGTGCCCATCGGCCGGCCGATCGCCAATATCCAGATGCATGTGCTCGATGGCCGTGGCGCACCACAACCGCTGGGTGTCGCCGGGGAAATCCACATCGGTGGTATCGGCGTGGCCAGGGGTTACCTGAACCAACCGCAGTTGAGCGCCGAGCGCTTTATCGCCGACCCGTTCAGCACTGAGCCGAACGCACGCCTGTACAAGACCGGCGACCTCGGTCGCTGGCTCGCCAACGGTGCCCTGGAGTACCTGGGCCGCAATGACTTCCAGGTGAAAATCCGTGGCTTGCGCATCGAAATCGGTGAAGTCGAAGCGGCCCTGGCGTTGTGCCCGGGTGTTCGTGAAGTGGTGGTCATAGCCCGGGAAGACAATCCGGGGCAGCCGGACAGCAAGCGCCTGGTCGCCTATGTCTGCGGCGCACCGAGCCCAGCCGGACAACTGCGCAGCGCTTTGCTCAAGCACTTGCCCGAGTACATGGTGCCCAGCGCCTTCGTCCACCTCGATGCCCTGCCCCTGACCGCCAACGGCAAGCTCGACCGAAGCGCCCTGCCCGCGCCTGGCCTTGAGTCCCTGGCCAGCAAAATCTATGAAGCGCCTCGGGGCGACACCGAAATCGCCCTTGCCGAAATCTGGCAAACCCTGCTTGGCCTGGATCAAGTCGGGCGTCACGACGGCTTCCTTGAACTGGGCGGTCATTCGTTGCTGACCGTGCAGTTGCAAGCGCGCCTGCACCAGGACCTGGGGGTCGAGATCGACCTGCGCACGCTGTTCACCCAGGCCTCGTTGAGCGAACTGGCCCAGCGTGTGGAACAGGCCAGTCAATCCCAGGCCCAGCCGATTGCCGTATTGGCGCGCGATAAGCCGTTGCCACTGTCCCTGGCTCAGCGGCGCTTGTGGTTCCTCGATCAGTTGGACCACGCCGCCAGCGTCGCCTATCACATGCCCGCCGCGTTGCACCTGCGCGGTAGCCTGGATCGAAACGCCTTGCAACGTGCCCTGGACCGTATCGTCGCCCGGCACGAAAGCCTGCGTACCACTTTCGAACACCATGCCGGCGAAGTCCGGCAACGGTTTGCCGCCGTCGACATCGGTTTCGCCCTGCAGCAGCACGACCTGCAAGCCCTGGACGCCGATGCCCGGCAACAGGCCGTCGAGCAACTGACCCGGGACGAAGCCCGCGACGCCTTCGACCTGACCCAGGGACCTTTGATTCGCGGGCGCCTGCTGCGCCTGGCCGAAGACGAACACATCCTGCTGGTCACCCAGCACCACATCGTTTCCGACGGTTGGTCGGTGACGGTGTTGATCGATGAATTCAACCGTCTTTACACCGCGTTCAGCCAAGCCCCTGATCCTCACGACCTGGACGATCCCCTGCCGCCCCTGGCCCTGCAGTACGCCGACTACGCCGCCTGGCAACAGCGGTACTTGCAAGGTGAACGCTTGCAGGCCCAAACCCGCTTCTGGAAAGACCACCTCGACGGCGCTCCTGCGCTGCTGGAGCTGCCCAGCGACCACAGCCGGCCCCACGTGCAAAGCTACCGCGGGGCCAGCGTGACGCTGGAACTGCCTGCCCCCTTGAGCGCCAAGTTGCGCAGTTTCAGCCAGCAACAAGGACTGACCCCGTTCATGACGCTGCTAGGTGCCTGGTCGATCCTGCTCTCGCGCCTGAGCAGTCAGCCACACGTGGTGATCGGCACGCCTGTAGCCAATCGCCCGCGGCGCGAAACCGAGGCGTTGATCGGCTTCTTCGTCAACACCCTGGCCCTGCGCATCGACGTCCACGCCCACAGCCGTCTCGACCAGTTTCTGGCCCACATCAAAGCCACCACCCTCGAGGCTTACAACCATCAGGATCTACCTTTCGAACAGGTCGTCGAAGCTCTGCAACCGGAACGTAGCCTGAGCCATAGCCCGCTGTTCCAGGCCATGCTGGTGCTGGGCAATACCCCACGCGACCAGGCCCTGGAACTGCCGGGCCTGAGCCTGACGCCACTGCCCCGGCACACCGGCACCACCCAGTTCGACGTGAGCCTGTCACTCAACGACGATGGCGACACCATCGGCGGCCAACTCGAATACGCCAGCGACCTGTTCGACCATGGCACCGTGGAACGCTTTGCCCAACACTTCCAGACTTTGCTGGAAGCCATGGTCGAGGATGCCACTCAACCGGTGCTCGCCTTGCCGTTGCTCAGCCCGGCCCAGCGCCAGGCCTCCCCGGCGACCCTGCCGCCCACCGCCACCTTCGCCACGCAACTGCTGATCCATCAGCGCTTCGAACAGGTCGCCGCCGCACAGCCCCAAGCCACCGCCCTGGTCCTGGGCGAACGCGAACTGAGTTACCGGGCGCTCAATCGCCGCGCCAACCGCATCGCCCGTGAACTGCTCGCCCAAGGCGTGCGTCCCGATGACCGCGTGGCGATCCTGGCCCGGCGCGGAGTGGAAATGGTCTGCGCGGTGCTCGCCGTGCTCAAGGCCGGTGCCGCCTACGTGCCGCTGGATCCAGCCTACCCCAGCGAACGCCTCGGCTACCTGCTGGCCGACAGCACCCCGGTCGCCTTGCTGGCCCAGCCTGACTGCCTCGACGTGTTGCCCGAACACGCCGTGCCGGTGGTCAACCTCAGGGATTACGTCGCCGAAGACGACCTGGCGGACGAGTCCCTGGACTACAACCTCGAGGCCGGCGCCCTGGGCCTGACGCCACGGCACCTGGCCTACGTCATCTACACCTCGGGGTCCACCGGGATGCCCAAGGGCGTGCTGGTGGAACACGGCAATGTCGCCCGGCTGTTCGACGCCACCGCCGGCTTGTTCGACTTCGACCACAACGACGTATGGACGCTGTTCCACTCGTTTGCCTTTGACTTCTCGGTCTGGGAAATCTGGGGCGCCCTGAGCTACGGCGGCAAGCTGGTGATCGTCCCGAGCGACGTCGCCCGTTCGCCCGATGACTTCTATGCGCTGGTCTGCCAGCAGCACGTCACGATCCTGAACCAGACGCCGAGCGCCTTCCGCCAGTTCATTGAAGCCCGCGGGCGCAGCGACCAGGAACACGCCCTGCGCGAAGTGATCTTCGGCGGCGAGGCCCTGGACTTCCGCAGCCTGCGCCCCTGGACCGCACGCACGGCGCTGTCACGCACCCGTCTGGTGAACATGTACGGCATCACCGAAATCACCGTGCATGCCACTTACTACCCGATCAGCCAGCTGGAAATCGACACCGGCGCGCCCAGCCTGATCGGCCCGCCACTGCCCGACCTGTGCCTGCGCATCCTCGACGAGTACCAGCAACCGGTGCCGGTGGGCGTCAATGGCGAAATCTACATCGGCGGCGCGGGCGTGGCCCGGCATTACCTGAACCGCGAGGCGCTCAATGCCGAGCGGTTCATCAGCGATCCCTACGCCGTTGAGCCCGGCGCAAGGTTGTACCGCACCGGCGACATCGCTCGCTACCGCGCCGATGGCGGCGTGGTGTACGTCGGGCGCAACGACTCGCAGATCAAGATCCGCGGCTTCCGTATCGAGCTGGGGGAAATCGAGGCCATCCTCGCCGCCGTTCCCGGTGTGCGCGACGTGGTGGTAGTGCCCCTGGAAAGCCAACCGGGCCAAGCGGACAGCAGGCGGTTGGTCGCCTACCTGTGCGGTGAGCCGGTACCCGTGGAGCAACTGCGCGCCGCGTTGCTGGAGTCCCTGCCCGAATACATGGTGCCAAGTGCCTATGTGCACCTTGAGAACCTGCCGCTGACACCTAACGGTAAGCTCGATCGCAACGCCCTGCCCGCGCCGGGCCAGGACGCCTTCGCCAGCCGCGCCTATGAGGCACCGCGTGGCGAGATCGAACAGATCGTCGCCAACGTCTGGCAAAACCTGCTGGGCATCGAACAGGTCAGTCGCCACGACCGTTTCTTCGAAATCGGCGGGCACTCGCTGATGGCCGTGAGTTTGATCGACCGCCTGCGCGAGCATGGCTTGAGCGCGTCGGTGCGTACTGTGTTCACGGCCCCCAGCCTGCGAGAAATGGCCGAGGTCTTGAGCCAGAGTAACGAGGCACTGTTCCAGGCACCGGCCAACGGCATTCCACCGGGCTGCACAGCGCTGAGCCCTGACATGTTGCCGCTGGTGGAACTGACGCCGCAGCAACTTGAACAGATTGTCGCCGCCGTCCCTGGCGGCGCCGGGAACATCCAGGACATCTATCCATTGGCGCCGTTGCAACAAGGCATTCTGTTCCATCACCTGCTCGGGCATGAAGGCGATGCCTACCTGGTGCGTTCGCTGATCGAGTTCGATGACCGTCAACGCCTCGATGCTTTTCTTGCTGCCTTGCAGGCAGTGATCGATCGCCATGACATTCGGCGCACCGCCGTGCATTGGGTCGGCCAGCCGCAGGCGGTCCAGGTGGTACAGCGCCAGGCGTTGCTGCCTGTGCAGCACATCACACTGAACGCCGATGAGGACCCACGCGCCCAACTGGAACGCCTGAGCGATCCACGGCATCTGCGCCTGGACTTGCAACAGGCACCGTTGACGCGTGCCTGCGTCGCCCACGATCCGCAATCCGGACGCTGGCTGCTGGCGCTGCTGGACCACCACATGATCAGTGACCACGTATCCCAGGGGATCGTGCTCGAAGAAATCCAGCGCCTGTTGCAGAACCCGGGCGACAGCCTGCCGACACCGATACCTTATCGGGAGTTTGTCGCGCAAATCCTGGCGACGCCGCCTCAAACCCATGAAGACTATTTCAATCGCCGCCTGGCCAGTGTCGAGGAACCTACTGCGCCGTTCGACAGGCTGGATGTCCAAGGCGACGGGGCCCACGTGACGCAAGCCAGCGTGCGCCTCGACCCGGTCCTGAGCCAGCGGATCCGCGCGCAATCGCGCGCAGCCTCGGTGACGCCGGCCGTACTGTTCCATATCGCCTGGGCCCAGGTCCTCGGTCGCTGCACCGACCGTGATGACGTGGTGTTCGGCACCGTGCTCGCCGGTCGCCTGCAAGGCTCGCTGGGGGCCGAACGGGCCCTTGGGGTGTTCATCAATACCTTGCCGGTGCGGATACGATTGGCCGGGGGCGGTGTCCGTGCACTGGTGGACGAAACCTATGGCGACCTCAGCGAACTGCTGTCCCATGAACAGGCCTCCTTGGCCTTGGCGCAACGTTGCAGCAACGTGCGCCCTGGCTTGCCGCTGTTCACCACACTGCTCAATTTCCGCCATCAAACCGAGGGCGGATCACTGGTCGACGAAGATCAGATCCTGGCCTGGGACGGCATCCGCTTCCTGAGCAACGAAGCCCGCACCAACTACCCGATCGAAGTGGCCGTGGCGGATGAAGGGGATGACTTCTCCGTGACCGCCCAAGCCATTACCGGCATCGACCCGCAACGCATCGCCGCCTACCTCGCCCAGGCCGTGACCGCCTTGGTCGAAGCCCTTGAACACGCCCCGGACCGCCTCGCCAGCCAGCTGGACGTGGTGCCCGCCAGCGAGCGGCAACTGCTCCTGGGAGACTTCAACCGCAGCGCCAGCAACTTCGGCACCGCGCAACCGATCCACCACCTGTTCGAAACCCAGGTCCAGGCCAACCCCGACGCCGTGGCCCTGGTTTGCGAACAGCAACAACTGACCTATCGCCAGCTCAATCGCCGCGCCAACCACCTGGCCCGCCAGTTGCTCGCCCTCGGCATCGAACCCGATCAGCGCGTGGCCGTCTGTGCCGAGCGCAGCCTGGACATGATCGTCGGCCTGCTCGGCGTGCTCAAGGCCGGTGCCGCCTACGTGCCCATCGACCCAGCCCATCCCGCCGAGCGCATGGCCTTCATGCTGCAGGACAGCCAGCCTCGGGCGCTGTTGACCCAGTCGGCCTTGTCCTTGCCCTCCGGCGATCTGCCCCTGCTGTGGCTCGATATCCGTGAGTCGCTGCACGCGGCGGATGACGCTGGGTTTGACGTCAACCCGCAGATAGCGAGCCTGACAGCCGATCACCTGGCCTATGTAATCTACACCTCCGGCTCCACCGGCCAGTCCAAGGGTGTGATGGTCGAGCACCGTTCGGTGTTCAACTTCTGGCAAGTGCTGACCCGCACCACTCACCAGCATTGCCCGAGCCCGGCCACCGTGGCCCTGAACGCCGGGTTCTTCTTCGACATGTCGATCAAGGGCATCTCGCAACTGTTCTCTGGCCACCGGCTGGTGATCATCCCGCAACTGATCCGCGCCAGCGGCCACGAGTTGCTGGACTTCCTCGAACAGCATCAGGTGCACGCCTTCGATTCCACGCCATCGCAGCTCGACACCCTGCTCGCCGCCGGCCTGCTGGAACGCAGCAGCTACCAGCCGGTGAGCGTGCTGCTCGGTGGCGAGGCCATCAACGCCGCGACCTGGACGAAACTGCGCGACTGTCCGAGCATCCGTTTCTACAACATGTACGGCCCCACCGAATGCACGGTGGACGCCACCATCGACCTGATCCGCGACCTCGGCGAACGTCCGAGCATTGGCCGGCCGATTGCCAACGTCCAGGTGCACGTGCTCGACGCCCGCGGCGAACCGACGCCCCTGGGCGTGGCCGGTGAACTGCACATCGGCGGTGCCGGCGTGGCCCGGGGTTACCTGAACCGAGCGGAACTGAGCGCCGAGCGTTTTATTGCCGACCCGTTCAGCAGCGAGCCGAACGCACGGTTGTACAAGACCGGCGACCTCGGTCGTTGGCTGGCCGACGGCACGCTGGAATACCTGGGGCGCAATGACTTCCAGGTGAAGATCCGTGGGTTCCGTATCGAGTTGGGGGAAATCGAGAACGTCTTGCGCGGCTGTGCCGGTGTCACCGAGGCCGTGGTGATCGCCCGGGAGGACAATCGCTTGGTGGCATACCTGTGCGGCGAGCCGGCCAACGCCGAGCAACTGCGCAGCACCCTGCTCAAGCACTTGCCCGAATACATGGTGCCCAGCGCCTTCGTCCACCTCGATGCCCTGCCCCTGACCGCCAACGGCAAGCTCGACCGAAGCGCCCTGCCGGCCCCCGGCCAGGATTCGCTGGCCAGCAAAACCTACGAAGCGCCTCGGGGTGAGACCGAAATCGCCATTGCCGAAATCTGGAAAGACTTGCTGCACCTGGATCAGGTCGGCCGCCATGACGGCTTCCTCGAACTCGGCGGCCATTCGCTGCTGACGGTGCAACTGCAAGCGCACTTGCACCAGGACCTCGGGGTCGAGATCAACCTGCGCACGCTGTTTGGCCTGGGTTCGCTGCAAGCCCTGGCCCGGTGCGTGGATCAGGCAACCCAGTCCCAGGTCCAGCCCATCGAGGTGGTGTCCCGCGATCATCAGCCGATGCCGCTGTCCCTGGCCCAGCGACGCTTGTGGTTCCTCGATCAGTTGGACCACGCCGCCAGCGTTGCCTATCACATGCCCGCCGCGTTGCACCTGCGCGGTCGGCTGGATCACAACGCCCTGCTACGCGCCCTCGACCGTATCGTGGCCCGCCATGAAAGCCTGCGGACCACCTTCGAACGCCATGACGGCGAAGTCCGCCAGCGGTTCGCTGCTGCCGACATAGGCTTTGCCCTGCAGCAACACGACCTGCAAGCCCTGGACGCCGACGCCCGGCCACAGGCTGTCGCGCAACTGACCCAGGCCGAAACCCGTGAGGCCTTCGATTTGGGCCAGGGCCCCTTGATTCGCGGGCGTCTGCTGCGCCTGGCCGAAGACGAGCACATCCTGCTGGTCACCCAGCACCACATCGTCTCCGATGGTTGGTCGGTAGCGGTGTTGATCAGTGAGTTCAACAGCCTCTACGCAGCCTTCACCCAAGGTTTCGACGATCCGCTGCCGCCCCTGGCCCTGCAGTACGCCGACTATGCGGCCTGGCAACAGCAATACCTGCAAGGCGAACGCTTGCAGGCTCAGACCCGCTTCTGGAAAGAACACCTCGGTGGCGCCCCCGCGCTGCTGGAACTGCCCACCGACCGCAGCCGGCCTCAGGTGCAAAGTTACCGCGGAACCACTGCGGCGCTGGTACTGCCGGCGCCACTGAGCGCCAGGCTGCGCAGCTTCAGCCAGCAACAGGGCCTGACCCCGTTCATGACGCTGCTGGGCGCCTGGTCGATCCTGCTTTCGCGCCTGAGCAATCAGCCCGAAGTCGTGATTGGCACGCCCGTGGCCAACCGTCCACGCAGTGAAACCGAAGCCCTGATCGGCTTCTTCGTGAATACCCTGGCCCTGCGCATTGACGTCCAGGCCCACAGCCGCGTCGACCAGTTGCTCACGCGAATCAAGGCCATCACGCTCGACGCCTACAGCCATCAGGACCTGCCCTTCGAGCAAGTCGTCGAAGCCCTGCAACCGGAACGCAGCCTTGGCCACAGTCCGTTGTTCCAGGCCACGCTGGCGCTCGGCAACACCCCGCGCGACCAAGTCCTGGCACTGCCGGGGCTGAACCTGACACCGCTGCCCCAAGCCACCGGCACCACCCATTTCGACGTGAGCCTGTCACTCAACGACGATGGCGACACCATCAGCGGCCAGTTCCAGTACGCCACCGATTTGTTCGACGAAACCACGATCGTGCGCTGGGGCCGGCACTTCCTGCAGCTGCTCGATGGCTTGCTCGATGACGTCAACCAACCGCTGGCGAACCTGGCGTTGCTGGACAGCCAGCAACGCCAACAACTGCTGGTGGAATTCAACCCCGCCAGTGATGCCCTGGACGAAAAACCAAGCCGTTTCCCCCACGCCGTATTCCAGGCACAGGCGATCCGCACCCCGGATGCCGTGGCGCTGGTCTGCGCCGGGCAAGTACTCAGCTACGCCGAACTCAATGCCCAGGCCAACCGTGTCGCCCACCGTCTGATCGCGCTGGGTGTGCAACCCGACGACACCGTCGGCCTCTTCTCGCGCCGCAGCCCGGAGATGGTGATCGGCCTGCTGGGCATCATGAAAGCCGGCGCGGCCTACGTGCCGCTCGACCCGCAATACCCGGCGGAACGCCTGGCCCACATGCTGGCCGATAGCGCGCCACGGGTACTGGTTCGCCAACAAGACCTCAATACACTGCAACTGCCGGAAGGTCTGGCGACACTCGAACTGGGTTGCCCATCCCTGCAGCAAGCCCCGGCCCACGACCCTCAGGTGCCGGACCTTACCTTCGGCCATCTGGCCTACGTGATCTACACCTCAGGTTCCACTGGCTTGCCCAAAGGTGTGATGGTCGAGCATCGCGGCCTGCGCAACCTGCTGGACTGGTTCATCGAAGACCTGGCGTTCGATGCCGGCGATGCGGTGCTGCTGGCCTCTTCCTACAACTTCGACCTGACCCAGAAAAACATCCTCGCGCCATTGATGGTCGGTGGTGAACTGCACTTGGCCGAGGAGCCCTTCAACCCGGGCGCCATCGTCGCGCAGATCGCCGAATGGGGCATCACCCACACCAACATGTCGCCAAGTGCCTTCCATACCCTGGTCATTGCCGATCGGCATCACGCCTTGTCCGGCTTGAAACGAGTGGTATTGGGAGGAGAGCCGATTCCGATCGCCCTGCTGGAAAAACTGCCTGAGCCTCGGCCAACGGTGGTGAACGGCTACGGGCCGACCGAATGCAGCGGCGTCGTCGGCTGGCATCGGGTGAACACCGACCTGACGACGTACCGGGACCAATCGATCCCGATCGGCCGGCCGATTCGCAACATGCAGATGCATGTACTGGACAGCCACGGCCAACCGGTGCCGGTGGGCGTGCGCGGCGAGGTTCATGTCGGCGGTGTCGGTGTGGCCCGCGGCTACCTGAACCAAGCACAACTGAGCGCCGAACGCTTCATCGTCGACCCGTTCTCCAGCGCGGCCAACGCCCGCCTGTATAAGACCGGCGACATCGGTCGCTGGTTACCCAATGGCACGTTGGAGTACCTGGGACGCAACGACGATCAGGTGAAAATCCGCGGCCTGCGCGTCGAGCTGGGTGAAATCGAGGCGGCCCTCGCCGAACTTCCGGGTGTCCGGGAAGCCGTGGTCGTTGCCCGCGACCACCAGACGGACGAGACCCGCAGCAGCCGCCTGGTCGCCTATCTGTGTGGCGAACCGGCCGCGGCCGAGCAATTGCGTAGCGAACTTCTGAAGCGCCTGCCCGACTACATGGTGCCCAGCGCGTTCGTGGTCCTGGAGGCATTGCCGCTGACCCCCAATGGCAAGCTCGACCGCCGTGCCCTACCTGAACCCGGCCAGGAGGCTTACGCCAGCCGGGCCTACGAGGCGCCCCAAGGGCCCGTGGAACTGGCCATTGCGGACATCTGGCAACAATTGCTGGGGCTCGAACGTGTCGGCCGTCACGACGGTTTCTTCGAACTCGGCGGCCACTCGCTGCTGGCGGTCAGTTTGATCGAACGCCTGCGCGAGCGAGGCCTGAACGCCGACGTGCGCGCCGTCTTCAGTGCGCCCAGCCTGCGGGAACTGGCCCAGGCCGTGGCAAACGCCAAGGACCCGACCTTCCAGGCCCCGGCCAATCTCATCCCGAGCGCTTGTACCGCATTGACCCCGGACATGTTGCCACTGGTGGAACTGAGCCCGGCCCAGCTCGAACGCATCGTCGCCGCCGTCCCCGGTGGCGCGGCGAATATCCAGGACATCTACCCCCTGGCGCCCCTGCAAGAAGGCATTCTCTTTCACCACTTGCTGGGACATGAAGGCGACGCCTACCTGATGCGTTCGATGCTCGACTTCGATAACCGCCAGGCCCTCGATACCTTTATTGCCGCCGTACAGACGGTGATCGATCGCCACGACATCCTTCGCACCGCCGTACATTGGGACGGTTTGCCCCAGGCGGTACAAGTGGTACAGCGTCAAGCGCGGTTGGCGGTGCACAGCATTACCCTCGATGCCCACAAGGACGCGCTCAGCCAACTCGAAGCCCAGAGCGATCCACGGCAGCTGCGCCTGGATCTTCGGCAGGCCCCGCTGATGCGAGCCTGCATTGCCCAGGACCCGCACTCCGGGCGCTGGATGCTTGCGCTGCTCAACCATCACATGGCCAGCGATCATGTGACCCTGGAAATCGTCCTGGAGGAAATCTACGCCATTGTGCATGGACACGGCGACAGCCTGGCGACACCACAACCTTACCGTGACTTCATCGCCCAGACCCAGGCCGTCCCGGCGCAAACCCACGAAGCCTACTTCCGTCGCCGACTGGCTGATGTCGATGCACCTACCGCACCCTTCGATTTGCTGGAAGTGCAAGGCGATGGCAATCACATCGAAGAGGCCAGCGTGCGGTTGAGCGTCGAACTCAACCTGCGCATCCGTGCCCTGGCCCGGGAACGCGGCATCACCCCGGCGGTGTTGTGCCATGTGGCCTGGGGACAGGTGCTCGCCCGTTGCACCGGGCGCGATGACGTGGTGTTCGGCACGGTGGTTGCCGGTCGCCTGCAAGGCAATGCGGGGGCCGAACGCGCCCTTGGGGTATTCATCAACACCTTGCCGGTGCGGCTGCAACTGGCCGAAATCGGCGCCAACGAGCTGGTGCTTGCGACCCACCGCGACCTCAGTGAGCTGCTGGCCCACGAACAGGCGCCCCTGGCCCTGGCCCAACGCTGCAGCGGTGTTCCCAACGCCTTGCCGCTGTTCACCAGCCTGCTCAACTACAGGCACCAGCGCAGTGACAACCCGTTGCAATGGCCAGGCATGCGAATCCTGAACAGCGCCGAGCGGACCAACTACCCGTTGACCCTGTCGGTCAATGACTACGGCGATGCCCTCGGCCTGACCGTGCAAAGCGTGCAGGCAGTGGACCCGCAACGCATCTGCGCCCTGATGCAACGGGCACTGGAACAACTGGCCCAGGCCTTGATGTACACGCCACGGATCCCGCTCACGCAACTGGACGTGCTGCCTGCCCAGGAGCGCACCCTGTTGCTGGAAACCTTTAACCAGACCGAGGAGGACTACCCGACCCACCTGTGCATTCAGCAACTGTTCGAAGAGCAGGTGCGCCGCACGCCGAACGCCTGCGCATCGCTCGACGGCCAGCAATCCCTCAGCTATGCCGAACTCAACGCCCAAGCCAACGGCCTCGCCCACCAGTTGATCGCGGCGGGCGTCCTGCCGGGGGATCTGGTGGCCATCTGCGTCGAACGCGGCGTGGCGATGATCAGTGGCCTGCTGGGGATTCTCAAGGCCGGTGGCGCCTACGTGCCACTGGACCCGACCTACCCTCCCGAGCGCCTGGCGTCGATCATCGAGGACGCCAGGCCCCGCTTGTTGCTGGCCGATCCGGTCGGTCGCGCGGCCGTGGGCACGCTGCAGGAAGGCACTCGCTACCTGCCCATCGAGCGGGCGCTGGCGACACCGTCGAACAGCCGCGATCCGCAACCCGATACCGTGGGCCTGACGCCAGAGCACCTGGCCTATGTGATCTATACCTCCGGCTCCACCGGCAAGCCCAAGGGCGTGATGATCGAGCACCGCAACCTGGTGACCTCGACGCTGGCCCGGGGCACCGTGTATGGGCCGGCGACCGGCAAGCGCTTCCTGCTCTTGTCGTCGATTGCCTTCGACAGCTCCGTGGCCGGGGTTTTCGGCACCCTGGTCAGTGGCGGTACCTTGTGCATCTCGGATGCCGAAACCGCCCGCGACCCCGAGGCCATCGCCCGCTTCATTGGCGAACAGGCCGTCACCTCGCTGTTGTGCGTACCGTCCCTGGGCCGCCTGGTGCTGGCAAGCCTTGCCAATGGCAACGGCCATGGCAACCTGCAGGAGATGATCGTCGCCGGCGAAGCGTGCCCGGCGCAATTGGTGCAGGAATGCATCGGGCTGGAACCGGCGATCGCCTTGTACAACGAATACGGCCCCACCGAAGCCACCGTCTGGAGCACGGTGCATCGCTGCACCGCCGAGGACCTGGGCACGGTGCCGATCGGCCGGGCGATTCCCAACAGCCGCCTGTATGTGCTCGATGCACAGCGCCAGCCGGTACCGCTCGGCGTGCCGGGTGAACTCTACGTCGGCGGCGCCGGGGTCGCCCGCGGCTACCTGGACCGGGCGACACTGAACGCCGAACACTTTCTCAGTGACCCGTTCGCCCCGGGCGACGAGCCACGGATGTACCGCACCGGCGACCTGGTGCGCCTGCGCGCCGATGGGGTGCTCGAATTCCTCGGACGCAACGACCAGCAGGTCAAGATCCGCGGTTTCCGTATCGAGCCCGGAGAAATCGAGGCACTGATGCTGACCCTGCCGGGGGTGCGCGAGGCAGCGGTCATCGCTCGCGAAGACACACCGGGGGCCACGCGCCTGGTGGCTTACCTGAGCGTTGAACCGCACCTGGCCGGCCGCAATGCCAGCAGCACGCTACGGCCCTACCTGACCTCGCAGTTGCCCGACTACATGGTGCCGGCGGCGTTCGTGGTGGTCGGGCAGTTGCCCTTGACCCCTAACGGCAAGCTAGACCGCAACGCCCTGCCGGCGCCTGCCGGCGAGGACTTCGCGTACCGCCAGTACGAAGCGCCCAACGGTGAGACCGAAGCGCTGCTGGCGGCTATCTGGACCGACCTGCTGGGCCTGGAACGGATCGGTCGTCACGACAATTTCTTCGAGCTCGGTGGTCACTCGCTGCTGGCCGTGCAAGTCACGCTCCGGGCGCGGGAAACCTTCGGCGTCGAAGTGCCGCTCAGGGGACTGTTCGAACACCCGTCACTGCTCGCCCTGGCCGACCTGATCAACACCCTGCAACTGGCGCAATACGAGTCCGATGAGTTGCTGGACCTGCAACAAGAAATGGCTTCGCTGTCTGAAAGCGAACTGCTCGCTATCGTCTCCAAGGATGCTTAATAAATTGAACGAACATAACGATAGTCTCGACCAGTTGAAACGTGCCGCACTGCTGCGACTGCTCAAGCAACGCGGCGCGACACGGGTCATCGAAACCGTTGCCGACGACATGGCCCGCGTCGATCGCGACGCTCCGCTGGCGCTGTCGTTCGCCCAGCAGCGACTTTGGTTCCTCGACCAGTTGGACCCGACCGCCAGCGTTGCCTATCACATACCTGCCTCGTTGTTGCTGCATGGCACCCTTGACCAGGCCGCTCTCCAGGCAGCCCTGGACCGCCTGGTGGCACGGCATGAAAGCTTGCGCACCACCTTCCGCCGCGAAGGCGAACACCCGGTGCAAGTCATCGCCCCGGCGAATTGCGGCTTCCGTCTGGTGGAGCACGACCTGCGAAACCTGCCCCGGGACCAGGCCGAACAGCAGGCGGCACGCCTGACCGAGGACGAAGCCGCGCAGCCGTTCGACCTGCTGCTGGGCCCGCTGATTCGCGGCAACCTGTTACGCCTGGCCGATGATGAGCACATTCTGCTGATCACCCAGCATCACATCATCTCTGACGGTTGGTCCATCGGCATACTCGTCAAGGAATTCGCCACGTTGTATCAGGCGTTCAGCGCCGGGCAGCCCGACCCGCTGCCGCCGCTGACCCTGCAATATGCCGACTATGCAGCCTGGCAACGCCAGCACCTCAATGGCGAACGCCTGGATCAGCAAGTGGAGTTCTGGCGCAGCCACCTGGCCGGCGCCCCCGCCCTGCTCTCGCTCCCCACTGATCGGCCACGGCCGGCGGTGCAGAGCTACCGCGGCGAAACCCTGAAGTTCGAGTTGCCCGCGCCGCTGTCCAGCGCCATCGTCCAGTTCGCCCAGTCCCACGCCGCCACCCCGTTCATGACGTTGATGGCCGCTTGGGCGGTATTGCTGGCGCGGATCAGCGGCCAGCAGGACCTGGTGATCGGTACCGTCGCCGCCAACCGTGATCGCTTGGATGTGCAGTCGCTGATCGGCTTTTTCGTCAATACCTTGGCCCTGCGCATCCGCCTGGACGCCAATCCGAGCCTCGAGGAGGTACTGCAGCAGGTCAAGCACCTGATGCTGGAGTCATCGACCCGACAGGACACGCCGTTCGAACAAGTCGTCGAAGCCCTCAAGCCACCGCGTAGCGCCAGCTTCAGCCCGGTGTTCCAGACCATTCTCTATACCAATGCCGGGGACGGCGGCGGCCAGTTGCAACTGCCGGGCCTGGACTTGGAGTTCCTGCCTTCGCGCAAGGGCAGTGCCCAGCACGATCTGTCCTTGCACATCGACGAAGGCGGCCCATGCCTGTCCTGCAGCCTGTCGTATTCCACCGCGCTGTTCGACGCCACCACCATCGAACGCCTCGCGGCGCGCTTCGAGCGCCTGCTGCGCTGTTTCACCGAAGCGGCGCATACGCGCATCGGCGCGCTGGAACTGGACCCGCCCCTGGCCTTGCCAGAGGTCAGCGCATTGACGCCTGCGCCGGGGCCGCTCTCGCTGTCTTACCATCAGGAACGACTCTGGTTCGTCGACACCTTCGAAACCGGCTACCTGTACGAAGCCAACCCGGTCTACCACAACATTGCGTTGCTGCTGGAACTGACAGGCGAGATCAATCAAACCGCCCTGCAAACCGCCCTCGACGGCTTGCTGGCCCGCCACGACATCCTGCGCTGCCGGGTGTCGAACGACGGTAGCAGGGCCTGGCAGCAATTCGATGGCCCGGCCACCCTGGCGCTCGAACGGATCCAGGGCAACCCCCACGACCTGGCGGACCAAGCCCTGGCCGCGACCCGTCGCCCGTTGAACATGGACGGCGGCAGCCTGGTGCGTGCCAGCCTGGTACAAGCCAGCGATCGGCACGCGATCCTGGCCATCGCCGTGCACCATCTGCTGGCCGACCGCAGCGCCATGCAACTGCTCAAGCGCGACCTGCTGGCCCTCTATGAAGCCGCCTGCGCCGAACGCAGCGCCCAATTGCCGGCATTGTCGTTGAGCTATGGCGACTTTGCCGCCTGGCAACGCAACCTGCCGGCAGCCGTGCTGGAAAACCTGCGGGCCTACTGGGCCTATCAATTGCGCGGCAAGCTGCAAGCCCTGGAGCTGCCACTGAATCGACCACGGGCGGCGGTGCATGTGTTTGCCGAAGCCACCCACGGTTTCACCCTCGAACCGGCGCTGGTACGACGCCTTGAAGCCCTGGCCCGGGAAGTCGGCGTGAGCAGCGACAGCCTGGCCCTGAGCGCATTCACCGCCTTGTTGCGCCGCTACGCCGGCCACGATGAACTGGTGATCGGCACCACGGCCGCCTGCCGTGAACCGGCCCTGCGGGATGTCGTCGGGCCGCTGGACAACCTGCTGGTCATGCGCGGCCAGTGCGACAGCAACACCACCTTGCAACAGCTCTGGGAACAGACCGCCAACCACCTGACCCAGGGCCTGCGCCACCGGCACATGCAGTTTGACCAACTGGTGCTGGCCCTAAATCCGGCCAAGGACATGAGTCGCACGGCGCTGTTCGATGTGCTCTTCAATTTCCAGCGCACCAGCGACCAGAACACGCTGGTGGCGGGCCTGGCGGTCAGTACCCTGGAAACCAACCTGGGTTACGGCAAGAACGACCTGCACCTGCTGATCACGGCCGATGAGTCACGCTGGGCCGGGCATCTGGTGTACAACGCGGAGTTCTTCGACGCGGCGTTCATCCAACAACTGATGCGCCATTACGTGCGCCTGTTGGAAGCCTTCGTCGAGGATTCACAGCAGCGTGTCGACGACGTCCCGCTGCTGGATGCCGCCGAACGGCAACGGCAGATCCTCGACTTCAACGACAGTGAAGCAGCCTGGCCCGATACCCTGGCCTTGCATCAGATTTTCGAGGAACAGGCGCGCCAATACCCGGACCGCATCGCCGTCAACCTGGGCCAGGAGCGGCTGAGCTATCGACAGCTCAACGAACAGGCCAACCGCCTCGCCCGTCGCCTGCGTGCGGCCGGCGTGCAGCCCCAGGAGTTGGTGGCCATCGCCCTGGAGCGCTCGGTGCAGATGATCGTCGCCACCCTGGCGGTGCTCAAGGCCGGTGGTGCCTACGTGCCTATCGACCCGAGTTCGCCCCAGGAGCGCATCGCCTACGTGCTGCGCGACAGCGGCGCACGCAAGGCCATCGCCCACCAGGACATGTGCCCGGCGTTGCAGGCCCTTGGCATTGAAGTCTTCGATACGGCCACGGACAGCGGCGTCAGCGCCGCCAACCTGCCCAACCTCAGCGCGGCGGACCACCTCTGCTACGTGATCTACACCTCGGGCTCCACCGGAGAACCCAAGGGCGCGTTGCTCGAACACCGCAACGTCGTGCGCCTGCTGCACAACAATCGGCTGGACTTCCAGTTCAGCGCCGACGATGTCTGGTCGTTGTTCCACTCCAACGCCTTCGATTTCTCGGTCTGGGAAATCTTCGGTGCCCTGCTCTACGGCGCGCGCCTGAGCCTGGTGCCCGAGGCCCTGCGCCGCGATCCAGTGGAGCTGCTGGGTTTCCTTGAAAGCGAGCAAGTGACGGTGCTGAACCAGACGCCGTCGGCGTTCCTGCAACTGAGCGCCGCCGCCCTGGTGACGCCACAGGTGCGCCTGGAACGCTTGCGCTACGTGATCTTCGGTGGCGAGAGCCTGGAACTGGGCAAGCTCGACGCCTTCCACCACGCCTTCGGGCATGTGGCGCTGGTGAACATGTACGGCATCACCGAAACCTGCGTGCACGTGACCTACAAGGCCATTGGCGCGGCGGACATCACCGCCGGCATCTCGAATGTCGGGCGGCCGATCCCGACCACCGTGGCCTACGTGCTCGATGCCCGTCAACAGCTGCTGCCGGTGGGTGTGGCCGGTGAAATTTGCGTCGGCGGGCTGGGGGTCGGTCGTGGTTACCTGAACCGTCCGGCCTTGAGCGCCGAGCGTTTCATTGCCGACCCGTTCCGGCCTGGCGAGCGGCTGTATCGCTCCGGGGACCTGGGCAAGCTGCTGGACAATGGCGAAATCGTTCACCTGGGCCGAATCGACGCCCAGGTGAAGATTCGCGGTTTCCGCATCGAACTGGGGGAGATCGAAGCCAAGCTGCTGGCCTGCGACGATGTGCGTGAAGCGCGGGTATTGGCCCGCGAGGACGCGAGCCAGGGCAAGCGCCTGATCGCCTACCTGATCCCTCGGGCGGGCGCGGTGCTGCAAGTGGCGGCATTGCGCAAGCAGTTGGGGGCGACCCTGCCCGATTACATGATCCCTAGTGCCTTTGTCAGCCTGCCCGCCTACCCGCTCACCGCTAACGGCAAGCTGGATCAGGACGCGCTGCCGGCACCGGACTTGGATGCCATGTCCGAGCGCGGTTATGCCGCGCCCGAAGGTGCCACCGAAATGGCCCTGGCGCAGATTTTCCAGGAGCTGCTGGGCCTGGAACGCGTGGGCCGCAGTGACAGTTTCTTTGAGTTGGGCGGGCACTCGCTGCTGGCCGCGCAACTGGTTTCCCGGGTGCGACAGCAGTTGGGCGGGGAACTGATGCTGCGCGAACTGTTCAGCCATCCCACCGTGGAGGAACTGGCCCGGGTCGTCGGCGACGTGCAAGCCGTCAGCACCGAGACCATTGGCGTCGCCGACCGCAACGCGCCGCTGGCGCTGTCCTTTTCCCAGCAACGCCTGTGGTTCCTCGATCAACTCGATGCCAGCGCCAGCACCGCTTACCACATGCCCGCGTCCTTGCTGCTGCGCGGCAATCTTGACCGTGACGTGCTCAAGGCAGTCCTCGACCGTTTGGTGGCACGTCACGAAAGCCTGCGTACAACCTTCGAACGGCATGGCGAACAACCGGTGCAAGTCATTGCCCCCGCGGACTGCGGCTTTGCGTTGGCCGAGCAGGATTTGCGTAGCCTGCCTTACGAGCAGGCCAGTCTCAGCGCATCACGCATCGGCAACAGCGAGGCCGCGGCACCGTTCGATCTACGCCAGGGACCGTTGATTCGCGGGCGCCTGCTGCGCCTGGCCGAAGACGAACACATGCTGCTCATCACCCAGCACCACATCATCTCCGACGGTTGGTCGGTGGGGGTCTTGGTCAAGGAGTTCGCTGCGCTTTACCAGGCCTTCAGTCAACACCAGGACGATCCGCTGCCCGCGCTATCGATTCAATATGCCGACTACGCCGCCTGGCAGCGCCAGATCCTACACGACGAGCGCCTGGGCCAGCAGGCCGACTTCTGGCGTGAGCACCTTGGCGGGGCACCATCGCTGCTGCCCTTGCCCTACGATCGCCCGCGTCCCGCGGTACAAAGCTACCGGGGTGGCGACGTCAAGGTGAATATCGCCCCGGCGCTGCGTGAACGCCTGGAACACTTTTGCCAGGCCCACAACGTCACCCTGTTCATGGCGTTACTCGGGGCCTGGTCGGTCCTCATGGCACGCCTGGGTAACGAATCAGACGTAGTGATCGGCGTACCGACGGCCAACCGTGGCCGCACCGAAACCGAAAACCTGATCGGTTTCTTCGTCAACACCCTGGCCTTGCGGGTAGACCTTGGGCAAAACCCGAACGTGGCGCAACTGCTGGAGCAGATCAAGCAAACCACCCTGGCGGCCCACGAGCATCAGGACATTCCTTTCGAACAAGTCATCGAAGCCTTGCAGCCACCGCGCTCCCTGAGCCACAACCCGCTGTGCCAGGTCGCTCTATCGCTGAACAATACCCCTGGCGGCGTTGAGCTGAGCCTGCCCGGCCTGACCCTGGTCCCGGTGGCCCAGGCGCATGAAACCTCGCAGTTCGACCTGATGCTGACGCTGGGCAATGACGGTGGCGCGCTGGCCGGCGTCATCGAGTACGCCAGCGACCTGTTCGACCATGGCACCGTGGAACGCTTTGCCCAACACTTCCAGACTTTGCTGGAAGCCATGGTCGAGGATGCCACTCAACCGGTGCTCGCCTTGCCGTTGCTCAGCCCGGCCCAGCGCCAGGCCTCCCCGGCGACCCTGCCGCCCACCGCCACCTTCGCCACGCAACTGCTGATCCATCAGCGCTTCGAACAGGTCGCCGCCGCACAGCCCCAAGCCACCGCCCTGGTCCTGGGCGAACGCGAACTGAGTTACCGGGCGCTCAATCGCCGCGCCAACCGCATCGCCCGTGAACTGCTCGCCCAAGGCGTGCGTCCCGATGACCGCGTGGCGATCCTGGCTCGGCGCGGAGTGGAAATGGTCTGCGCGGTGCTCGCCGTGCTCAAGGCCGGTGCCGCCTACGTGCCGCTGGATCCAGCCTACCCCAGCGAACGCCTCGGCTACCTGCTGGCCGACAGCACCCCGGTCGCCTTGCTGGCCCAGCCTGACTGCCTCGACGTGTTGCCCGAACACGCCGTGCCGGTGGTCAACCTCAAGGATTACGTCGCCGAAGACGACCTGGCGGACGAGTCCCTGGACTACAACCTCGAAGCCGGCGCCCTGGGCCTGACGCCCCGGCACCTGGCCTACGTCATCTACACCTCGGGGTCCACCGGGCTGCCCAAGGGCGTGCTGGTGGAACACGGCAATGTCGCCCGGCTGTTCGACGCCACCGCCGGCTTGTTCGACTTCGACCACAACGACGTATGGACGCTGTTCCACTCGTTTGCCTTTGACTTCTCGGTCTGGGAAATCTGGGGCGCCCTGAGCTACGGCGGCAAGCTGGTGATCGTCCCGAGCGACGTCGCCCGTTCGCCCGATGACTTCTATGCGCTGGTCTGCCAGCAGCACGTCACGATCCTGAACCAGACGCCGAGCGCCTTCCGCCAGTTCATTGAAGCCCGCGGGCGCAGCGACCAGGAACACGCCCTGCGCGAAGTGATCTTCGGCGGCGAGGCCCTGGACTTCCGCAGTCTGCGCCCCTGGACCGCACACACGGCGCTGTCACGCACCCGTCTGGTGAACATGTACGGCATCACCGAAATCACCGTGCACGCCACTTACTACCCGATCAGCCAGCTGGAAATCGACACCGGCGCGCCCAGCCTGATCGGCCCGCCACTGCCCGACCTGTGCCTGCGCATTCTCGACGAGTACCAGCAACCGGTGCCGGTGGGCGTTAATGGCGAAATCTACATCGGCGGCGCGGGCGTGGCCCGGCATTACCTGAACCGCGAGGCGCTCAATGCCGAGCGGTTCATCAGCGATCCCTACGCCGTTGAGCCCGGCGCAAGGTTGTACCGCACCGGCGACATCGCTCGCTACCGCGCCGATGGCGGCGTGGTGTACGTCGGGCGCAACGATTCGCAGATCAAGATCCGCGGCTTCCGCATCGAGCTGGGGGAAATCGAAGCGCAATTGCTCAACTGTGCCGAAGTTCGCGAAGCGTTGGTGATCGTGCGCGAAGACCAGCCCGGCGACAAACGCCTGGTGGCGTACCTGATCGCTCATGAAGGGGCGGTCCTTGAGTCTTCGGCCTTGCGCAGCCAACTGGCAAGCGTGCTGGCCGAGCATATGGTGCCCAGTGCTTTCGTGGCCCTGGCCGCCTGGCCCCTGACCACCAACGGCAAGCTCGACCGCGCCGCCCTGCCGGTACCGGACTTGTCTGCCGCCGCGAGCCAGCACTATGAAGCCCCACTGGGGGATATCGAGACGACGCTGGCCAACGCCTGGCAGACGTTGCTCGGGGTTGAGCGAGTGGGTCGTCAGGATCACTTTTTCGAACTCGGCGGTCACTCGTTCCTGGTCATCAGCCTGATCGAGCGCTTGCGGCAGGCCGGCCTGCAACTGGATGTGCGCACGGTCTTCTCCGCGCCGACACTCAAGGCCATGGCCGCCGTCCTCGCCGGTGGCAGCAACACCCAACACGTGATCCCGGCGAACCTGATCCCCGCCGACTGCACGACCATCGAGCCGCAGATGCTGCCGCTGGTGACCCTCAGCCAGGGGGAAATCGAGCAGATCGTTGCCGACGTCCCCGGTGGCGCCGGCAATGTGCAAGACATCTACCCGCTGTCATCGTTGCAGGAAGGCATCCTGTTCCACCACTTGTTGCAGTCCGAAGGCGACGCCTACCTGATGCGCACCGTGGTGACGTTCAGCCATCGCCAGGTGCTCGACGACTTCCTCGCCGCCGTGCAAGTGGTCATTGACCGTCATGACATCCTGCGCACCGCCCTGCGCTGGCACGGCCTGCCGCAACCGGTGCAAGTCGTGCATCGCCAGGCGCAACTGCCGGTCGTGACCCTGGACGTCTTCCCCGGCGAAGACGCCATGCAGACCCTCCGGGACCATACCGACACCCATCACCTGCGACTCGACTTGCAACGGGCTCCGCTGATCGCGGCGTACATCATCTACGACGAGCCCCAGGCACAATGGCTGCTGGCGTTGCTCGACCATCACCTGGTCAGCGATAACGTCACCTTGCGCCTGATCATGCTGGAAATTCAGGCGATCCTGGCCGGCCAGGCCAACAGCCTGCCGCCCTCCCAGCCTTACCGTAACTTCATCGCCCAGGCCGCCAGCGTTTCCCAGGCCGATCACGAAACCTATTTCCGCCGCTTGCTGGCCGATGTCGACGCCACCACCGCGCCTTACGGCGTGCTGGATGTCAGGGGCAACGGTGCGGGAATCAAGCGTGCCGTGAAGCACTTGAGCGACGACCTCAGCGCCCAGGTGTATCGAACGGCACGTGCTCAAGGGGTCCCGACTTCCGTGCTGTTCCATGCGGCCTGGGGCCTGGTGGTGGCGGCAACCAGCGGACGCGACGACGGGATTTTCGGCACGGTGCTGTCGGGCCGCTCCCAAGGCACCGCCGGTGCCGACCACGCATTGGGGATGTTCATCAACACCCTGCCGATGCGCATTCGCCTGCAGCAAAACACCGTCAGCGACATTGTCCGCGACGCCTACCAGCAACTCAGTGAACTGCTGACCCACGAACAGGCGTCCCTGGCCCTGGCCCAGCGTTGCAGCGCGGTGGATGCCTCGCTGCCGCTGTTCACGGTGATTCTCAACTGCCGCCATGGCGACTTGGTGAACGCATCCGGGGAAATCGCCGAAGACATGGGCGACCACGAAGGCATGCACTTCATCGCCTCCGAAACCCGCACCAATTACCCCATCGAGATTGCCGTGGCGAATGTGGGCAGCGGGTTCTCCCTGACCGCCCAATCCATCACCGGCATCGACCCGCAACGCATCGCCGCCTACCTCGCCCAGGCCGTTACCGCCTTGGTCGAAGCCCTTGAACACGCCCCGGACCGCCTCGCCAGCCAGCTGGACGTGGTGCCCGCCAGCGAGCGGCAACTGCTCCTGGAAGACTTCAACCGCAGCGCCAGCGACTTCGGCACCGCGCAACCGATCCACCACCTGTTCGAAACCCAGGTCCAGGCCAACCCCGACGCCGTGGCCCTGGTTTGCGAACAGCAACAAATGACCTATCGCCAGCTCAATCGCCGCGCCAACCACCTGGCCCGCCAGTTGCTCGCCCTCGGCATCGAACCCGACCAGCGCGTGGCCGTCTGTGCCGAGCGCAGCCTGGACATGATCGTCGGCCTGCTCGGCGTGCTCAAGGCCGGTGCCGCCTACGTGCCCATCGACCCAGCCCATCCCGCCGAGCGCATGGCCTTCATGCTGCAGGACAGCCAGCCTCGGGCGCTGTTGACCCAGTCGGCCTTGTCCTTGCCCTCCGGCGATCTGCCCCTGCTGTGGCTCGATATCCGTGAGTCGCTGCACGCGGCGGATGACGCTGGGTTTGACGTCAACCCGCAGATAGCGGGCCTGACAGCCGATCACCTGGCCTATGTAATCTACACCTCCGGCTCCACCGGCCAGTCCAAGGGTGTGATGGTCGAGCACCGTTCGGTGTTCAACTTCTGGCAAGTGCTGACCCGCACCACTCACCAGCATTGCCCGAGCCCGGCCACCGTGGCCCTGAACGCCGGGTTCTTCTTCGACATGTCGATCAAGGGCATCTCGCAACTGTTCTCTGGCCACCGGCTGGTGATCATCCCGCAACTGATCCGCGCCAGCGGCCACGAGTTGCTGGACTTCCTCGAACAGCATCAGGTGCACGCCTTCGATTCCACGCCATCGCAGCTCGACACCCTGCTCGCCGCCGGCCTGCTGGAACGCAGCAGCTACCAGCCGGTGAGCGTGCTGCTCGGTGGCGAGGCCATCAACGCCGCGACCTGGACGAAACTGCGCGACTGTCCGAGCATCCGTTTCTACAACATGTACGGCCCCACCGAATGCACGGTGGACGCCACCATCGACCTGATCCGCGACCTCGGCGAACGTCCGAGCATTGGCCGGCCGATTGCCAACGTCCAGGTGCACGTGCTCGACGCCCGCGGCGAACCGACGCCCTTGGGCGTGGCCGGTGAACTGCACATCGGCGGTGCCGGCGTGGCCCGGGGTTACCTGAACCGAGCGGAACTGAGCGCCGAGCGTTTTATTGCCGACCCGTTCAGCACCGAGCCGAACGCACGGTTGTACAAGACCGGCGACCTCGGTCGTTGGCTGGCCGACGGCACGCTGGAATACCTGGGGCGCAATGACTTCCAGGTGAAGATCCGTGGGTTCCGTATCGAGTTGGGGGAGATTGAAAACGCCCTGGTGGCCTACCCGGGTATCCGCGAGGCCGTGGTCATCGCACGGGAGGATAGCCAAGGCGATTCGGACAGCAAGCGACTGGTCGCCTATGTCTGCGGCGAACCGGTCCCGGCCGAGCAACTGCGCAGCGCGTTGTTGAGCGGCCTGCCGGAATACATGGTGCCCAGCGCCTTCGTCCACCTCGATGCCCTGCCCCTGACCGCCAACGGCAAGCTCGACCGTCGCGCCCTGCCGGCCCCCGGCCAGGATTCGCTGGCCAGCAAAACCTACGAGGCGCCCCAGGGCGACACCGAAATCGCCATTGCCGAGATCTGGAAAGGTTTGCTGCACCTGGATCAGGTCGGCCGCCATGACGGCTTCCTCGAACTCGGCGGCCACTCGCTGCTGGCGGTGCAATTGCTGTCGCGGCTGCGCCGCAAGCTGGGCGCGCGGGTTACCCTGCGCGAACTGTTCGACGCGCCGACCGTGCGAGGCCTCGCCGCCCTGGTCCAGGGCGCATCGACAACCGAGGCGACGTCAATTCCGTTGGCCAATCGCTCAGGCCGACTCCCGTTGTCCTTCTCCCAGCAGCGGTTGTGGTTCCTCGATCATCTGGATCACGCGGCAGGGGCCGCTTATCACCTGCCACTGGCCTTGCGCTTGAATGGAGCGTTGGACACAGCGGCGCTGCAAGCAACCCTCGATCGCCTGGTGGCGCGTCACGAAACCCTGCGTACCCGGTTCGAACTGGTGGACGGCGAACCGTTGCAGAAAATCGCACCCGCCGACCACGGCTTCCAGTTGGAACAGCAGGATCTGCGCGCGATTGCACCCGATGAACAGAAGGCCACGCTGGAGCACCTCGGCCGGATCAACGCTACGCAGTTGTTTGACTTGACCCTCGGGCCACTGATGCGCGGCCGCCTGGTGCAATTGGCGGATGAGGAACATGTGCTGTTCATCACCTTGCACCACATCGTTTCCGATGGCTGGTCCAACAGCGTGCTGGCCCGTGAGGTCAGTGTCCTCTACAGCGCATTCACCCAGGGCCTGAAGGATCCGTTACCGCCCCTGCCGCTGCAATACGTGGACTACGCCGCCTGGCAGCGACAGTCCCTTGAAGGCGCGGCGCTGCAGGCGCAAATCGACTTCTGGCGGCAACACCTGGAAGGCGCCCCCGCGCTGTTGAACCTACCGCTGGATCGATCGCGCCCAACGATACAAAGTTATGCTGGCGGTATCGTCAGTTGCGCATTCTCACCCTCGCTCAGTGCCGATCTGCGCGCGTTCAGCCAAGCCCAGGGCACCACGCTGTTCATGGTCTTGCTGGCCGGTTGGTCGGTGTTGATGAGCCATCTGAGCGGCCAACGCGACGTGGTGGTCGGCACACCGGTGGCCAACCGTCAGCGTCCGGAGCTGGAGACGTTGATCGGTTTCTTCGCCAACACCCTGGCGCTGAGAGTCGCCACCGAGCAAGACACTCGCGTCGACGAACTGCTGGTGCGAATCAAGGACCTGACCCTGGCCGCCTACAATCACCAGGACCTGCCTTTCGAACAGGTGGTGAGCGCCCTGCAACCGACGCGCAGCATGAGCCACAGCCCGCTGTTCCAGGTGATGTTGAGCCTGGACAACACGCCGCCGGCACCGTTGCAATTGCCTGGGCTTGCGGTGCAAACCCTGGCAAGCCCCCACAACACCACGCAGTTCGACCTGTCACTGTCCCTGATCGACAATGGCGAGCGCATCGGTGGCAGCCTGCAATACGCCAACGATCTGTTCGACATTGCCACCGTGCAGAATATCGCCGGATTGTTTGCCAAGGTCTTGGAAAACCTGGTGACCGACGCACAACAATCCATCGGCCAGTTGTTGGAGAGCACGCCGGCGCTGGTGCGCTCGGCCAATGCCGTCGTCCAGCCCGTCACCGCTGAAGACGGCCCTGCGCCGCTGCCCTACGAAGCGCCCCAGGGCGACACCGAGATCGCCATCGCGGCCCTCTGGCGGGACCTGTTCAAACAGGAGCGGATCAGCCGCCACGATGACTTTTTCAGTCTCGGCGGCATTTCGCTGATGGCGGTGCAAATGGCCTCTCGCCTGCGCAAAGTCCTGGGTAAACCGATCGCCGTGCGCGACCTGTTCGTCGAGCCGACCATTGCCGGTTTCGCCCGGACCCTCGACGGCCAGGCCCGCCCCGGAGCCCAGCGCAATCTGGTGCCGATCCGCCGTACCGGTTCCCAACGGCCGCTGTATCTGGTCCATCCGCTGGGCGGTGAAGTGCAATATGCGCGGGACCTGGCGCCGGTGCTCGATCCCCAGGTACCGGTCTATGGCTTGGCCGCCAGTGGGTTGGTGGCGGGAGAGGCACCGCTGTCCGATGTACCGGCCATTGCAACGCGTTACCTGACGGCCATCCGTCAGGTCCAGCCACAAGGTCCGTACCGGATCGCCGGTTGGTCGGCCGGGGGCCTGATCGCCTACGAAATGGCGCGTCAACTCCAGGCCGGTGGCGAGGGCGTGGAATTCCTTGGCATCATCGATGCGTCGGCCCGCCCGGATCCAGTGCCCGAACCAGCGATCAGCGAAGCGCAGTTCCTGATGGCTTGGCTGCCCGAGGGCATCGACCCTGATCTGCTCCAGCAATTGACGGCGCTGGCGGAACACACCGCCATCGAGGCGATGCTGGCGCTGTGCATGACCCATCGCCTGCTGCCGGAGGAGTTGCCCGATGACATCGACGCCACCCTGCTGCGCACTCACCTGGGCGTCGCCTATGCCACACGCCTGGCCATCGGCGCCTACGTCAGCCCGCCCAGCCCACTCAAGGTGTCGTTGTTCACCGCGAGTGAACAGCAACGCAGCGACCCGACCCTGGGCTGGCGTGGGTTGTTGCAGGATCGGGTGAGCGTGACGGCCCTGCCCGGCAACCACAACACACTGGTCAAGGCGCCCCATGTGGCCCGGTTGGGCGAGGCGATTTCCCAGGCTTTGAAAACCATTACCACGTCATAGACCACCTTGGGCTGTCCCGCGAGCGATCCGCTGGGCAGCCCAGGATGTGGAAGCCGACCCACCGTCATCGCGAGCAGGCTCGCTCCCACAGGGAATCTGGGGCGTTGGTGAGTTTTGCATTCACCACAACCCCCTTGTGGGAGCGAGCTTGCTCGCGAAGGCGGCGGCACATTCAGCATCGTCGCAAGCTGACCCACCGCTTTCGCGAGCAAGCTCGCTCCCACAGTTTTGATCTGTGGTTGACCTGGGTTTTTCTGACACAACACGAATCCTGTGGGAGCGAGCCTGCTCGCGAAGGCGGCGGCACATTCAGCATCGTCGCAAGCTGACCCACCGCTTTCGCGAGCGCTCCCACAAGGTTTCACCCCCCTGATCTGCGGGCTGGAATGTCCCCGTTTTCCGCTACAGACGTTTCCTACCTGCAACCGCTTAAATAACCCCTCAAGCTGAATCGTTTCTGTGGATGGAATCCACAGGCGATGTCCGATCGCCCGCCGGTCAGGACTGTCACCCATCGCACGATCACTCTAAAAGGGAGCCTTATGCATGTGATCATTACGGCCATCGGCTCAGCCGGTGACGTTCACCCATTTATCGGGATCGGCCGCACCCTCGCCGCGCGCGGGCATCGGATAACCTTTTGCGCCAGCGCGGTGTTCGCGCCGGTGATCGAGCGCTGCGGCTTCAAGTTCCTGCCCCTGGGCACCCGCGAGGAATATCAAGCCGTCATGGCTGACCCGGCGTTGTGGCATCCACGTACGTCACTGCCTACCCTATGGAAAACCGTCGGCGGCACGTTGCGCGAACAGTATCGGCTACTGGAACAGGCGTGCGACAACGACACCGTCATGCTGGGTTCGTTGTGGGCGTTTTCCGCCCGCCTGCTTCAGGAACGGCACGGCATCCCACTGATTACGGGCCAGGTCACACCGTTCGCCATCTGGTCGCCCCTTGCGCGCCCCGTCCATCCACCGGGAACGAACCTGCCAACCTTCGTACCGTATCCCTTGAGGCGCTTGCTGCTGGGGGTCATCGAGCACACCGTCCTCGATCGACTCATGAAGCCTGAGCTCAACGGCTTTCGCCGCGAACTGGGCTTACCCCCGGTCAAGCGCATCATCAGTCGGTGGATTTCCTCGCCTGACCGGGTGTTGGGATTGTTTGCGGACTGGTTCGCCCCGATCCAACAAGACTGGCCCGCCCAGACGGTGCTCACCGGGTTCCCGTTATTCGATGAGTCCGGCTTCGAGGCGCCAGACGCCGAGCTGGAGGACTTTTTGAGCGAGGCCCCGCCGGTGGTGTTTACCCCGGGTTCGACGACGGTCAATGCCGCACAGTATTTCGCCGCTGCGGCTCAAGCGCTGAAGTCGATCGACCGCCGAGGCGTGTTCCTGACCAGCCAGGCGGTAGACCCAAGTTTGTCCAGCGACGGCAGGATCCTGGTCAGGCCTTATGTCCCCATGAGCCGCATCCTGCCCCACACAGCGGCCCTGGTGCATCACGGCGGCGTCGGGACCACAGCCTTGGCAATCGCCGCCGGGGTGCCACAGATCGTCACGCCATTTGCCCATGACCATTTCGACAATGCAGCGCGAATGCAGCGCCTGGGGTGCGGCTTGCAAGTCTTCGCACCGGCCTGCGCCGAGTCATTGGCGACGGCCCTGGACACGGTGCTCAACAGTCATGAGGTACGCGCCAGTTGTGACCGCTACAGCCAGCTGATGCCCCCTGGCGACAGCGCTCGCGAAGCGGCAGCGCTGCAAGTGGAGGCCATTGCTCGCAGAGCCGCTACGTATCGCGTCGCGTAATCACGATTCGATGAGTGGCCTGTGGCGAGGGAGCTTGCTCCCGCTGGGCTGCGCAGCAGCCCCAAGGAAGCTGGCCACAATCAACCTGAAACACCGCGATGGCCGTTTTGGGGGCCGCTTCGCAGCCCAGCGGGAGCAAGCTCCCTCGCCACAGGATTAGCACTTTTCTCGAGTGAACAGCATCACGGCCTGACGGCATCTTTTTTCATTCGTTTCATCGGGCCACCGGATCGGCCCACGGAGAGCACCATGCCCCAGACCCTGCCCGCGTCGAACGCAGAGCGCGTACTGTATCCCCTCACCACTCCGCAACTGGACATCTGGCTGGACCAGGTGCTACACGCCGATAGCCCGCTGTACAACATCGGCGGTTATGCCCGTATCAACGGGGAGGTCGACGCCGCGCTGCTGCAGACGGCCTTCAACCAGGTCGTCAACGGCCACGATGCCCTGCGGACCCAACTCGTGCCGGGCTCGGCCGAGCACCCTCTGCCGCGCCAACGCTTCCTGGGGCCGGTAGACGTCCCGCTGGGGCTGCACGACGTGTCGGGCCATGCCAACCCGGAGGCCAGCGCATTGGCCTTGCTGCAGGCCAAGCTGCAGACCCCGTTTTCCTTTGACGATGGGCTGCTGGTGCGCGCGGACCTGGTCAAGGTCCGGGAAGACCTCCACTACTGCTTCGTCAATTGCCACCACTTGATCATCGATGGCTGGTCCTTCGCCATGATTGGCCGAACACTCAGCCAGGCCTATACCGCCCTGCACGAGCAGGCGAAAAACACGACAACGGCACCGACTTATCAAGCCTATGTCGAGCAGCAAGTCGCCAGCAAAGACTCGGTTTCGTTCCAGCGCCAGCGTCACTACTGGCTGGAGAAATACCGCACGCTGCCCGCCCCCCTGCTCGCGCCCCGTCACCCGGGTCGATTCGGCCAGCGCCTGGCGCCCAGCCAGAACCATGCCTGGCGCTTGCCGCGGGCGCTTTACAACCGCCTCGGCGGAAACGCCAAGGCCACGGGCCAGGCGACGGTCTTTCACGTCATGCTGGGGGTGTTGTACAGCTACTTTGCGCGCACCGAGCAACGGGATGAAATCGTCGTCGGCCTGCCCATCCTCAACCGCGCCAATGCCGCCCACAAGGCCACGATGGGCTTGTTCGTCGGCATGAGCCCAGTCCGCCTGAGCCTGGGCACCGACCTGAGTTTCAGCGACCTGGTCGGCAAGATTGCCCTGACGCTCAAGCAGGATTATCGCTACCAGCGCTTTCCGCTGAGCGAGCTCAACCGCGAACTCGGCTTGCAGAACCAGGGCCGGCGCCAGTTGTTCGACGTGGTGGTGTCGTACGAACAGGACCAGGACACCTGGTACGGGCCAGCGCCGGCACAACCGGTCAAGCTCAGCAATGGCTACGAACAGATCCCGCTGGCGATGCACGTGCGTGAGTCCGCGCCGGAAGACGATGTGTGGATGCACTTCATCTACAACGAGGCGTATTTCGACGCGCCGCAGATCGAAGCCTTGCAACAACGCTTCATGAACATCCTGGAAGGCGTGGCCGCTGATTTCGACGTGTCGGTCATGGCCCTCGACCCGCTGCCGCCCGCCGAGCACCAACTGCTCAAGGAGTGGAATCGCACCGCCATCGACTACCCCAAGGATGTGCTGCTCCATCAATTGATCGAAGCCAAGGTCGCCGCTCGCCCCGACGCGATCGCGGTGCGCTTCGCGGACCAGGCGCTGACCTATGACGCGTTGAATCGCCAGGCCAACCGCCTGGCCCATGCCCTGCTGGAAACCGGTGTTGGCCGCGACGATCGCGTGGCCATCTGCATGGAGCGCAGCCTGGAGATGGTGGTCGGCCTGTTGGGCATTCTCAAGGCGGGTGCCGCCTACGTGCCGCTGGACCCAGGCTATCCGGCCGACCGCTTGAGCCATATGCTCAGCGACAGCGCGCCCTGTGCGCTGATCACCAGCCAAGGCTTATTGGCCAGCCTGCCCGCCGTGACGGTGCCGGTGTTGTGCCTGGATGCCGAGCCTGAAGCACTGTCCCGACAACCGACGCACAACCCGGACGCCGCCGCGCTCGGGTTGACGCCTCGGCACCTGGCCTACGTCATCTACACCTCCGGTTCCACCGGTTTGCCCAAGGGCGTGATGAACCAGCATGACGGGGTGGTCAATCGCTTGCTCTGGGCCCGCGATGCCTATGGCGTCGATGAACACAGTCGGATCCTGCAAAAAACCCCGTTCAGTTTCGATGTGTCGGTCTGGGAGTTTTTCCTGCCATTGCTCAGCGGTGCGCAACTGATCGTCGCCGCCCCCGACGGGCACAAGGACCCGCGCTACTTGATGGACATCATGGCGAGCGCCGGCATCACGCTGCTGCATTTTGTCCCATCGATGTTGCAGGTCTTTCTCGACCAGGTGGAGCCGCAGCGCCTATCCGCGCTCCAGAAAGTCTTGTGCAGCGGCGAAGCCTTGCCCCATGCCTTGCAGAAGCGCTTTTTCGAATACTTGCCAAGGGTGCAGTTGCACAATCTTTATGGCCCCACCGAAGCGGCCATCGACGTGACGGCATGGCATTGCCGACCCGATGCGCACGACGGCATCGTACCGATCGGCCGGCCCATCGCGAATATCCAGATGCATGTTCTTGATGGGAACCTGCATCAGCTGCCGCCGGGGGTGGCCGGCGAGTTGCACATCGGTGGCATCGGCGTCGCCCGGGGCTACCTGAACCGTCCCGAACTGACGGCCGAACGGTTCATCCACGACCCCTTCCGCAGCGAGCCTGAGGCCCGGCTGTACAAGACCGGTGACCTCGGGCGTTGGTTGCCCGATGGCAGCCTCGAATACTTGGGACGCAACGATTTCCAGGTGAAAATCCGCGGCCTGCGCATCGAACTGGGCGAGATCGAAGCCCACCTGCTTGCGTGCGAAGGGGTCAAGGATGTGGTCGTGATCGCCCGCCAGGAGACCGGTGATGCGTACCTCAACGCCTATTGGGTGAGCGAGCCTGGATGCTCGCCCTCCCCGCAAGCGCTGCAGGAAACCTTGCGCCAACGGGTCCCCGACTACATGGTGCCCAGGCATCTGATGGAGCTCGAGCATTTCCCGCTGAGTGTCAACGGCAAGCTGGACCGCAAGGCCCTCCCCGAGCCTTCCGCCACCCAGGGCTGCGATACGACAGCGCCACGCACCGCCTTGGAGCAGCTGCTCGCCGAGCTGTGGCGGGACAACCTCAAGCGCTCGACGCTGGGCATCCATGACAACTACTTCATGCTCGGTGGCGACTCCCTGAAAGTCATTCACTTGCAGATCAACGCCCGTGAACAAGGCATTGCGTTGACCCTGGCGCAGGTTTACCAGTCCCCGACCATCGCGCAGTTGGCCGAGGTCCTGCAGGCTGGGCAAACATCAGCCAGCGGGCTCGAACCCTTGACCCACGTGAAGCCTTTCGCCCAGGTCCCGGCAGCGATCCGCCTGGCCAGTGAAGGCGTGTTCGATGACGTGTTTGCCGCTTCGCAGCTGCAAGTCGGGATGATTTATCACTCGATGATGCACCCGGACTCGGCGATCTATCACGACATTTTCCGCTACCGCTTGCGCCTGCCTTGGGATGCGCCGGCCTGGGAACGGGCCTGCGCCGCCTTGATCCGCCGTCATCCGGCCTTGCGTATGTCGTTCGATATCGGTCACGCCGAGGTGCCCATGGCCCGGGTGCACGCGACGGTCGAGCCTCCCGTGCAGGTCATCGATACGCGCCTGCTGAGTCCCGATGCCCGGGCCCAGGCCATTGCCGCCTACGTGGAGGAACGCAAGCGCTACCGCGAAGACTGGCATCGGGCACCGCTGT
This sequence comes from Pseudomonas sp. Z1-12, assembly GCF_051132015.1. NCBI lineage: Bacteria > Pseudomonadati > Pseudomonadota > Gammaproteobacteria > Pseudomonadales > Pseudomonadaceae > Pseudomonas > Pseudomonas sp. Z1-12. The sequence continues at coordinate 2,797,985 of NZ_CP071647.1, read as the reverse complement.
ATCAGTTCTGTGTGTTCGTCGCGCAGGACGAGATCGATCTGGTCTTCAGCTTCCACCATGCGATTCTCGACGGTTGGAGCGTCGCCACCTTGATGCGCGACCTGATCACGCTCTACACCGCGGCGCCTGGCGCCGACGCACTGCCTGCCCTGACCACCACGCCGGCAGACTTCGTGGTCCTGGAGCAAGAGGCCACGGCAACGCAGACCCACCGCCGGTTCTGGCGCGAATACTTGGATGAGGCCCCCGCCGCCGCCATGACCAGCTGGATTCATGCCGTGGCGCCAGACTCGACGCCGCACCGCTCGGCTTACCGTGAACTGCCCGCCGCGGACCTGGCCCGCCTCGAAGCGTTCTGCCAGGCCCACGACCTGCCCTTGCGCGCGGTCCTGCTGACAGCCCACGGTTTCGCCCAGGCGATCATGTCCAATCAAAAGGAAGTGCTGTGTGGCGTGATCAGCCATGGCCGGCCGGAATTCGAAGATGCCGCCTCGGTCCTGGGCCTGTTCCTCAATACCCTGCCGGTACGTTTCAGCAGCCAGGGCCCGAGCTGGCTGGCGTTGATCCGGGCAACGATTGCCCAGGAGCGACAGGTGTTCCCCCACCGGCGCTACCCGTTCGCGTTGATTCACCGCGAGACCGACGTCGCCTTGAACGTGGTGTTCAACTACGTCGACTTCTATGTGCTCAAGGACCTGCTGGCCCAAGGCGAAGAGGTCCTCACCGATTGGGAAACGACGGAAGCGAGCAACTACGACCTGCTGACCACCCTGGGTCGCCACCCGGCCAACGGTTCGCTGATGTTGAAGATGGACTACCGCACCGCCCGTGTTGCCACGAGCCAGGTCGAAGCCTATGCCGATTACCTGCTGCGCACGCTGGAACTGATGATTGCCATCCCTGAGGCCAAACCAACCATTGCAGCCTGGCTGCCGCCCATCGAACGAACCACGCCCAGGGCCACGACGGCCTTGCCCCACGACAACCTGTCGAGCCTCTTGCTGGACAGTTTCGCCCGGCATGGCGAGCAGACTGCCGTGAGCCTTGGCCAGGCCTGCCTGTCCTATCGTCAATTGCAGGACGCTTGCGCTCAACTGGCGAGCTGGCTGCACCGCCACGGTATCGGCCAGGGTGATCGGGTCGCGATCATGATGCCGCGCTCGCCCGACCTGGTCGTCGCCTTGCTCGGTGTCGTGCAGGCCGGCGCCGCTTACGTGCCGATCGACCTGAGCTATCCGGACGAACGCATCCAACTGATTCTCGAAGACTCGCAACCGCGACTGGTGCTGTTCGCCGATGCCTCCGCGAGCCTGGCGATGAACCTGGCCGGCCAGGCCGATACGCGCCATTGGGACAGCGTGGTCGCCGGCTTCGACGACAACCTGGCCGGCAGTCATCAACGGGTGACCGCCATTGCCGCAGGCGTCATGGCTGAAGACAACGCCTATGTGCTCTATACCTCGGGCTCGACCGGCCGCCCCAAAGGCGTGGCCATGCCGCACCGGGCCTTGACCAATATGATCCTCTGGCAAAACCGCCAGCAGGCGCAGGATGTCGATACGCTGAAGACGCTGCAGTACGCGCCCATTTCGTTCGACGTTTCGTTCCAGGAAATTTTCTCGACCCTGTCCAGCGGGCATGAGCTGGTGATGATTGACGAAGGGCTGCGCTATGACTTCATCCGCTTGCTGAGGTTTATTGACGCGCAAGAGATCAATCGCCTGTTCCTTCCGTACGTCGCCTTCCAGGGCCTGGCCGAGATCGCCCTGCAGCTCGGTATCTACCCGGCATCGCTACGCCAGATCAATGTGGCTGGCGAGCAGCTGAAAATCACCGGCGAAATCCGTGACCTGATCGATCGCCTCGGCGACTGCCATGTCGAGAACCACTATGGCCCGACCGAGGCCCATGTGGTCACGAGCCTGCGACTTGAAGGCGCGACCGCGACCTGGCCGAGCATGCCGCCGATCGGCAAGCCTATCGACGGCGTGCGCATGCATGTCCTCGACGGGGCGGGCAACCCCTGCCCGGTCGGCGTGGTGGGCGATCTGTTCATCGAAGGGGCCGGCCTTGCCAATGGCTACTGGAATCGCCCCGACCTGACCGACGAACGCTTTATCTATCGCCAGCTCGAAGGCCAGACCCGACGCTTGTATGAAACCGGCGACATCGGTTTCTACCTGCCCGACGGCGATCTGGTGTACCAGGGCCGCAGCGATGCCCAGGTCAAGATTCGTGGCTACCGCGTCGAGCTCGGCGAGGTCGAAGTGGCCATGCTCGGCTCGGCACGGTTCAGGGCCGACATCGAGCAGGTGGCGGTCATCGACAAGCTGGCAACCGATGGCAGCCGTTACCTGGTGGGGTTCGTCCAGGCCCTGCCGGGCTGCGAGCCGGACCTGGACCAGCTCAAGGCGGAAATGCGCCTGGCACTGCCCGACTACATGGTGCCGAACACGCTGGTCAAGATCACGAAGCTGCCCATCGGACCCACGGGCAAGATCGACCGACAGCGTTTGCAGAAGATCGACGTCCAGACCACCTTGCAGCGTCCGTTCATCGGCCCGCGCAATGCCATGGAGGATCTACTGCAAGCCTACTGGCAGGAAACGTTGGACCTGGACAGCATCAGCATCCACGACAACTTCTTCGAGCTGGGCGGCAATTCGCTCAAGGCGGTACAACTGGTGGCCATGCTCGCCAGGCATCAAGGCCTGGAGCCTTCGCTGTCCGACTTCATCCAGGCGCCGACCATCGCCGAATTCGCCCAGGTGCTGCAAAAGACCGCAACCGGACACCCTGGCGCCGGCGCGCTGGTGGACTTCAAGAATGCCACGCGCCGTCCGACGTTGTTCCTCGTCCACCCCATCGGCGGACATGTGCTGTGCTATGCCGCACTGGCGCGTGTGCTCAAGGACCAGGTCCACCTGTATGCCCTGCAAGCGCCGGGTACCTGGGATGCCCGTGAACCCTTGCAATCGGTGCAGGCCCAGGCGGTGTACTACGCGGACGCCATCGAGCAGGTCGCGCCGCAAGGCCCCCTGAACATTGGCGGCTGGTCCTATGGCGGCGTCGTGGCGTATGAACTGGCGAGCGAGTTGCAGCGCCGCGGACGGCGCCTGCATAACGTGTTCCTGCTGGACACCATCGTGCGCGTCAGCCAGGGCGAGGTGCAGATTGAACGCAGCGAGTTCATGAACTGGTTCATGTGGGAACTGCTCAGCGGCGACGGCCAGAAGGAATACGCCTACCACGCCCTGGACTTCGCCGCCCTGGACGACCCTCAGGCCTTCACGGCGATCCGGCAGCACGGCATCGACCAGGGCATTTTCGATGCGAGCATCACCCTGGCGACGCTCGATCAACTGTTCCGCGTGTTCCATGCCAACTGGCAAGGGCTGCTGGACTATCGCTTCCCGCCACTGGATTTGCCTATCACGCTGTTCGCGGCGGATGTCGAACTGCCCGATGTGCTGCAAGCCCCCCACGAGTTGGTGGGCACAGCCTTCCGCGACCCGTACCGCGGCTGGCGTTCGATTGCGCCGCACGTGCAGCGCGTCGCCGTCGAGGGCGACCATCTGACCATGATGCGCGAGCCGCACATCGAGCGAGTGGGTCATTGCATCCAGTCGCGGATGGACCTGGCCCGGGCCAGGAACACCGAATCCATGGGCGCTTTGGCTTGACCATGACCGACGATCACGGGGCCGGATTGACGGCCCCGCATGACTCCTTCGCCCGGTCGTTCCGGGCTCGATACAGGTGAAACAACATGACAGTACCCAGAAAAGCCATTGTCGCCGGTGCCGGGATCGGCGGGTTGACCGCCGCCATCGCACTGCAACGAGCGGGCTGGCAGGTCAAGGTCTTCGAAGCGGCGCAGACACTGCGCACAGGTGGCACCGGCTTGTCCGTCATGGCCAATGCCATGGCGGCGTTGCACTCGATTGACGCCCATGTCCCGGTGGAACAGGCCGGCCAGGTGATCCGCGACTTCTTCTTCAAGAAACACCAGGGCGAAGCCATCACCCGCATGCCGATCCACGAGATCGGCGAACAGCTGGGGCATCCCAGCGTGAATATCCAGCGCCCGCTGTTGCTACGTGCATTGGCGCAGCAGCTCGCGCCCGACACCTTGACGACCGGGTTGCGCTGCACCGGGTATGAACCTCGCCCCGATGGCGTCACGGTGCGGTTCGAAGACGGCAGCCTGCAGGAAGCGGATCTGTTGATTGGCGCCGATGGCCTGAACTCGGTGATTCGCCAGCAGATGCTCGGCGAAACCCCAACCCGCCCATCGGGCTATGTCGCCTGGCTGGCGGTGACGCCCTTCAGCCATCCGGTCATGACCGAAGGTTACGTGGCGCATTACTGGGGCCGCGGCAAGCGCTTCGGGCTCTGCGATGTCGGCAACGGCCAGGCGTATTGGTGGGGCACCTGCAATCATGAAAACGCGGCGGACGCTGCCTTGAACATCAGCAAGCAGGAAGTGCTCGCGGCCTACGCCGGCTGGGCGCCGGAAGTCGTGGCCGCCATCGAGGCCACCCCTGAGAGCGCGCTATTGAAAATGCACGCCAGGGATCGCCATCCCGTCGAGCAATTCTGCGATGGGCACGTGGTGCTCTTGGGCGATGCGGCTCACCCCATGTTGCCCAGCCTGGGCCAAGGTGCCGCACAGGCGATCGAGGATGCCGTGGTGCTGGCCGATCGATTGGCGCGAACGCCGGACCTGCGCAACGCACTGCTGCACTACCAGGCCCATCGGCACCCCCGGGCCAACGGAATCGTCAATGCCGCGCGCTTCATGAGTGGTATCGAACAAGCCGAGTCGACACTCGCCTGCTGGGCTAGGGAATGGTATATGCGCCTGTCGCCACAGAGCAGCCTGCGTAAAAAGAACATCGACCTCCTCTCGTTCAAGCCCCGCCCATAACCTTGCAAAAACCGTCGCTAAGCAACCTGGGCGGGACGTCGCGAACCCCGCCTTGTTACCGACGGCGCCAAAGCGTCAATGACCGAAAGCGACTCCTACATAGACAAAAAACGACACGCATCGGGATAAAAATCGATAAACGAGAAGTCTTCACCATACTGGGAATCCAGAATCTGGATACTACTGTCAGATAGATCCTACATTGAGGACGGGCATCCGAGAACCGAACCGCGAACCCAACCCTTTCATTTATTTGAATATTTTCCAGACGCCTTGCTGAAAGCCAACCCTGTGGCGTGCGTCGCCAGGGAAAAAAACCTTTGACCCAACGTGTTTTTGCCCGGAGGTATCCAAAAACCGACAACCCCTGCCTGACCCGGAATGTCCCTGTTTTCCCTTACAGACTTTTCCTACATGGAAACGCTTAATAGCTCCACCGGGCTAAACCGTTTAAGTCGATAGGTTCACAAGACCGATTGACCCCCAGTATCAACTCCAGAAGAAGCTTCAGCATTTTGGAAGCGGTCGGATTTTTTCCGTCAACAATCAGCGATGCGGAGCTTTTTCGAGTAAGCAGGAAATAAGGATCATGAATCGACATGCGTGTATTGAGGGTGCAGAAAAATCGCACCTCTACGTAGAGCTAGGAAAGCTGATTTCAAGTGTCGGACACGAGAGCTTCTTGACCAACATGCACCAGATGATCGAAACAACGGTGCCTGTCAGTCGGCTCGAATTGAGTGAATGGACAGCCGACGACACCCAGTCGAATGTCCTCGATGTACAACTGTTGGGGTATGCGGGTGCGGAAAAAAACCTGCACATGCAGTCCCCCTGCCCCACGACGGCGATACAGCGCAATGATCACCCTTTGGTAAAAAGGGTACTGGAGGTGGATGACGCCCTGCTGATCCATTTGAATGCACGCATGAAGGACGAAAGAGGCAACGACTGCCTCGGCACCTCCCACCAGTGCATTCTGATTTCACGCAAGGCCAACCGTCGCTGTGTGATCTCGTTGCAACGCCCTCAGGTACAGCGCGACTTTTCCCTCCAGGAACTGTCCTTTCTGAAGTACCTTTCCGAAACGCTGCTGCCGCTGGCCGAGCGTCATGCGCACCTCAATCGCCAATGCTTCAAAACCCCTGGCAGCGCCACGAGCCATCCGCTCGATAGCGCCGAACAGACCCAGCTGCAACGTGACTTCAATGATCGATTGAGTCCCTGCGACGTCACCCTTTCCGTGCGGGAAAAAGAGGTCTGCCTGGGCCTGCTGGCCGGAGGCACCGTGCCGGAGATCGCCGAAAAGTTGCAGGTCAAGAACAGTTCCATCGAAACCTACCTCAAGCGTGCCGCCGCCAAGCTGGGCGTGAGTGGCCGGCATGGGTTGGCGAAATGGATGATCGGCTCATGACGGCTCGCCGCGCACGGCCGGCCAGAACCCGCCTGCCTGCGCCTGCGGTGCCTGGCCAGGCACCACGATGAGATAACAGGTCAATGCTTAAACTCTTGAGCCCACTGGCAGCCGCGGCATTCATGTTGGGCGGTTGTTCGCTTATCCCGGACTACCAACGTCCCGACGCACCGGTCGCCGGGCAGTATCCGCAGACCTCGGCCTACGCCCCGGCGCTGTCGGGGCCCATGGCGGCCGAACAGGGTTGGCGTGACCTGTTCCAGGATCCGGTGTTGGCGCAACTGATCGAGGGCGCCCTGGCCAACAACCGCGACTTGCGGGTAGCGGCCCTGAACGTCCAGGCTTATCAGGCGCAATATCGAATCCAGCGGGCGGACCTCCTCCCGGCGATCAGTGCCAATGGCACCGGTTCGCGTCAGCGCATGCCGGCCAGCCTCACCGGTACCGGTGAGGCCGTCACCAGCGGTTCGTATTCGGCAACACTGGGGATCAGCGCCTATGAGCTGGACCTGTTCGGGCGAATACGCAGCCTCAGTGACGAGGCGTCCCTGATTTATCTGTCCAGCGAAGAAGCCCGCCGCAGCAGCCAATTGAGCCTGGTGGCCAGCGTGGCCAGTGCCTACCTGACCTGGCGTGCCGATCAGGAACTGCTGGCGTTGACCCAGGACACGCTCCAATCCTATGAGCAAAGCCTGCGCCTGACCGAACGCAGCAACCAGGTCGGCACCGCCTCGGCCTTGAACCTGAGCCAGTCGCGAACCTCGGTGGAAGGCGCCAAGGCCAGCCTGGCCAAGTTCCAGCGCCAGGTCGCCCAGGACCTCAACAACCTCACGCTGCTGGTGGGCACTTCGGTCGCCGATGACCTGCCCGGCCGCCCACTGGCATCGGACCTGCTCAGCGAAGTACCGGCGGGCCTGCCTTCGGACTTGCTGCAACGCCGGCCGGACATCCTTGGGGCCGAGTACCTGTTGCAATCGGCCAATGCCAACATCGGCGCGGCCCGTGCCGCGTTCTTCCCGAGCATCAGCCTGACCGCCAACGCGGGCAGTTCCAGCAACGAGCTGTCCGGGCTGTTCAAGGGTGGGTCGGGCGGCTGGCTGTTTCAACCGCAGATCAACCTGCCGATTTTCAACGCCGGCAGCCTTCGGGCGAGCCTGGACTACTCGAAAATCCAGAAAGACATCCGCGTGGCGCAATACGGGAAAGCCATCCAGACCGCCTTCCAGGAAGTGTCCGACGGCCTGGCGGCACGCAAGACCTACAAAGAACAACTGATCGCCCAGCGCGACCTGGTGCAAGCCAACCAGGACTACTACCGCCTGGCGGAACGGCGCTATCGCATCGGCGTAGATAGCAGCCTGACGTTCCTCGATGCCCAACGCTCGCTGTTCAGCGCCCGGCAAAACCTGATTGTCGACCGGCTGTCGCAGCTGCTCGCCGAAGTCAACCTGTACAAGGCCCTGGGCGGGGGTTGGGTAGAACGCACAAGCAACGTGACTGTGAGGTGATTGCAGATGGGCACATTCGAACCCGGGGCACTGGTGCGCTTACGTTCGGGAGGGAAGACAATGGTGGTCAAACACGCCTCGTCCATCTCCCAGATGCCGGATACCTTGCTGCTCCTGTGCGAGTACCGGGCCAAAAATCGCCTGGTGCAGGGCTTCTACGCGACACGCGACCTGATCCCGGCCTCCAGCAATCCGGATACCGAGCGGTCGTAGGCCCGTAGCGAGGCTCCTTTTTGTGGCAAGGCTCCTTTTTGTGGCAAGGGAGCTTTTGTGGCGAGGGAGCTTGCTCCCGCTGGGCTGCGCAGCAGCCCCCAAAACAGCCATCGCGGTGTTTCAGGTTGATTGTGGCCAGCTTCCTTGGGGCTGCTTCGCAGCCCAGCGGGAGCAAGCTCCCTCGCCACAAAAGCCCTATCAGACCGTGCGCGAATACTGGACCGTCTGGTCCGCCCCCAGGTACGCGTCGAATGCCATGGCGACGTTGCGCATCATCAATTGGCCTTGGGGCAACAACACCAGCTCGCTGTCACGGATGTCCAGCAACCCGTCGCGCACCAGCTCCTGGAGCCGGTCCAGGGCATCGGCGAAGTATTCGTTGAACCGGATGCCATGGGCACTGTCGATCCGGCCGAAGTCGATGCGCCCATGGCACATGAGTTCGCTGATGACCTGGCGCCGCAGTCGGTCATCGTCGCTCAGCCGATAGCCGCGCTGCACGGGCAGCAGGCCTTGATCCAACCAGGCGTAATACTGGGAAAGCTCCTTGACGTTCTGGTTGTAGCTGTCACCCACCTTGCCGATCGACGACACCCCCAGGCCAATCAGGTCGCAATCGGCGTGGGTGGAGTAGCCCTGGAAATTGCGCTGCAGGGTACCCTGGGCGCGGGCGCGCACCAGTTCGTCATCCGGCAAGGCGAAGTGGTCCATGCCGATGTAGACATAGCCGGCTTCGGTCAAGCGATGGATGGTCAGCTCCAGCAGCTCCAGCTTGCGCTCGGGCGGCGGCATGTCTTCGGGGCGGATCATCCGCTGCGCCCGCACCCGTTGCGGCAGGTGCGCGTAGCTGTAGGCCGCGATCCGATCCGGACGCAGTGCGATGATCTTGCTCAAGGTGACGTCGAAACTGGCGATGGTCTGCAGCGGCAGGCCATAGATCAGATCGACGCTGACGGACTTGAAGCGCGCCCGGCGCGCGGCCTCCACCAGCTCGACGACCTGGGCTTCGCTTTGCACCCGATTGACCGCGATCTGCACCTGGGCGTCGAAGTCCTGGACGCCGAAGCTCAAGCGATTGAAGCCCAGCTGGCGCAGGCCTTGGATCTGCTCTGCATCGATGGTCCGTGGATCGACCTCGATGGAAAACTCGTGGGCGTCACTGTCGTCCATGTCGAACGCCTGGTGCAGGCAGTCCATCAGGTCCGCCAGTTGCTCATGGGTCAGGTAAGTCGGCGTGCCGCCACCTAAATGCAGCTGGGTCAATTTGCGCGAGCGGTCGAACAACGCCGCTTGCAGGGCTATTTCACGCTTGAGGTAAGTCAGGTATTCAGCGGCGCGATGGGTCTTGCGGGTGATGATCTTGTTGCACGCGCAGTAATAACAAAGGCTCTGGCAGAACGGAATGTGGATGTACACCGACAACGGCTTTGGCTGTGGCGCCTGGTGGCTGCGCTGGGCGGCCTGGCGGTATTCATCCATGGCAAAGGCCTGGTGGAACTGCGGGGCCGTCGGATAAGAGGTGTAGCGCGGTCCCGGGCGGTCGTATTTCTCCACCAGGGCACGATTGAAACCGGAGGCAGTTTTCATGAGGGGATCAACTTTTCAAAAGCGTGTGGGCTCGCGTCATCCGGTGCCGGGTCGAACAGGTTGCAGATCGCGTCCACATTCAAGCGCCCGGCGGGCAGGATGCCGATGAATCGGCTCGACAGTTCGATCAATCCCTGGTCATGCAACGCTTCCAGCAACGGCCAGGCGGACGCGAAGTGCTCGCGAAACACCAGGCCGAAGCGCGCCTCGATGGCTTGTATATCCAACTCCAGGTCACAGGACAGCTGTTCGGTCACGCTCGCCCTGACCTGGTCCTGCGCCTCACAACGCCAGCCACGACACACCGGCAATTGCCCGGCGTCCAGTTGCTGGCAATAGAGAAGCAGGTCGTCGGTGTTCTGTACGTACAGGTGCTCGATCTGCGTGATGGCCGACAAGCCGAAGCCCACGTGATCACAGCAACCGTGACGGGTAAAACCCTGGCAATTGCGGTGCAAGCGTCCATGTTCCTGAGCCACCGCCAGGTCATCGTCGGCCCTGACGAACTGGCCCAGGCCGATGTAGTGATAACCGGCACCGATCAACTGTTCGCAACAGATGCGCCGCATGGCGTCCTTGTCGGCTGGGCTGCAAAAGGTTCCGGCCAGCCCGGCGTTCTTCGAGCGATAACGATAAGGCGCGCGGGCGTAGTCGAAAACGTGCAACCGGTCCGGCTCCAGTTCGATCAGCGTCGCCAGTTTCAGGGCGAAACTGTCCGGTGTCTGCCAGGCGTGGCCGTAGCCCAAGTCGATGTTGATGGAGCGAAAACCAAACGTGCGTGCCGCATCGATCAATGAATGGATCGGCGCCGGGTTCTGGTAGCAATCGACCGATAGATCGCTGTCAACGCCAATGTCGGGCACGCCGATGCTGACATGGGTGAAACCCTGGTCACGGATCAGGCCCATGGTCGACCAGTCGGTGTGATGCAGGTCCACCTCGATACTGTGGTCAGCACCGTCGAACTCGCAGAAGTCGAAGCGCTTGCGCAGGTCATTCATCAGCTTCTGCAGATGGGCGATCACCGGTGTGCCGCCCGTCAGGCAAAACTGTTCGACGCGCCGCCCGGCCCCCAGGTGGCAACCGACCAAGCCCATTTCATAGGCCAGGCGTTGCAGATAGCCCTCGATCTCGCCGCATCGGCAGTCGCTGGCCAGGGGCGAACACGACGCCAGCCGCAAGCGCGAAGGCAGGTGCACCGCCAGGGACAGGGGCCGTCGTTTCTGGCGGCTGGTACGTAATCCTCGAAGCAGGTCGAGGGAGCCGATACCGGCATGGAACCTCCGCGTGCCGACCGGACAATCGAAATCAGCCACCACCGGGGCACGTCCCGAGGGTCGCTCACCGAGGGTATGGAACGGGTCGAACATGACAATCTCCGAGTGGCGGTGCGGGGCCAGTTTGCACGCCTGCGCGCCGGGGCACCTTGACCTGTATCAAGCGCCCTGCAGCCCGCCGCCAACGCTTACCAGGTGACGTAGAACATGGCCTTGGCCAGCAGCACGATCGCGACCATGTGCAGGAACACGCTGACATGGATGACGTGCACGTAGCGGGCGTTCATGCGCCCGCCCCGGAACAGCCACATCGCCCAGAGGAAATGCCCCAGCACGCTGCCCGCCAACAGGACCTTCAGGCCCAGCAGCACACCGAAGGACGATTGCAACGGCGACGACAGCGCCGGCCAGTATCGCAACCAGACCATGCCGCCGCCCGCGCCGAACAACACCAGCAGTACCCACGGCATCAACTGCCGGGCACGGCGGCTGATGCCCTGCTCCAGCAGCACCATGACCTTGGCGGGCAGTTGCTTGCGGATGTTTTCAAGAAACAGGACTTCGAAGAACACCGTGCCAATGAACACCAGCGCGGCAAACAGGTGCAAGGTCAGGAACAGCGGATAACTCATGTAGGTCCTCGACGCCCTCTTCAGCGGGGCGATGGTTTATCCGAGGTTATCCCGTAGCCCTGGAAGGGGGGTTGATGCCAATCAAGGAAACCGCCTGTCCGCCACACCACCGCCCCCACATTTTGAAGGGTGGTCGTCTGGATTTTTTTACACAGCGCGAACCCTGTGGGAGCGAGCTTGCTCTCGATAGCGGTGTATCAGTCACATCGATGCAGCTGATCCGACGCGATCGCGAGCAAGCTCGCTCCCACAGGGGGGCGTCATGCGGCCTTGAAGCGTCAACGAAACGTTACTCCTGCCCACCCCGACAATACCGCTGATCAGTTAGTCCAGCTTTTTGACACTTTCCCCGATATGCGGTCACAACTTTTGCGCTCCGCTAGGTCATAACACCGAGGTCGTCGATGGAATATTGGCGTCTACCGAGGTTAAAGCCTGATACGGAGATAAGCTCATGATTTTCAACGTACAAGATTTTGGCGCCAAAGGAGATGGCATCACCGACGACACGGCAGCCATTCAAAGTGCGATTGATGCGGCGGCCGCGGCCGGCGGAGGCCAGGTGTACATGCCGACCGGCACCTACATCGTTTCGGGGGGCGAGGAACCTTCCGATGGCTGCCTGATGCTCAAGAGCAACGTCTACCTGTACGGAGACGGCATGGGCGACACCACGGTCAAGCTGGCCGATGGTTCCGACACCAAGATCACCGGTATCATCCGCTCGGCCTATGGTGAGGAAACCCATGATTTCGGCGTGAGCAACCTCACCATCGACGGCAACCGCGACAGCACCACCGGCAAGGTCGATGGCTGGTTCAACGGCTATATTCCCGGCGAAGAAGGCTACGATTCCAACGTCACCCTCGACAGCGTCGAGATCAAGGATTGCTCCGGGTACGGTTTCGACCCCCACGAGCAGACCGTCAACATGGTCATCAAGAACAGCGTGTCCCACGGCAACGGCCTGGACGGCTTCGTCGCCGACTTCCTCAGCGACAGCACCTTCGAAAACAACATCGCCTACAACAACGACCGCCACGGTTTCAACGTCGTCACCAGCACCCACGATTTCACCCTGACCAATAACGTCGCCTACGACAACGGTGGCAATGGCATCGTGGTCCAGCGCGGCAGCGAGGACATCCCCTCCCCCAGCAACATCACCATCACGGGCGGCGAGGTGTACGGCAACGGCGCCGAAGGCGTGCTGATCAAGCTCTCCAGCGAGGTCACCGTCACCGGCGTCGATATCCATGACAACGCCAGCGCCGGGATCCGCATCTACGGCAGCAACCACGTCGAGGTCATCGACAACACGCTCAACAATAATTCCCTGGGCGGCGCCGTACCGGAAATCATCATCCAGTCCTACGACGACACCCTGGGCGTGTCCGGCAAGTACTTCAACGGCAGCGACAACCTCATCCAGGGCAACATCATCAGCGGCAGCGACCTGTCGACCTACGGTGTTGCCGAGCGCAATGAAGACGGCACCGACCGCAACGCCATCATCGCCAACACCATCAGCCACACCAGCAAGGGCGCCACGCTGGTCTACGGCGACGGCAGCTACGTCAGCGCCACGGTGCCAATGACGACCGTGCAAGGTACGGCGGGCAACGACATCCTGACGGGCACCAGCGCCAGCGAGATTTTCTATGGCGTGGCAGGCAACGACACCCTCAACGCCGGGGCCGGAAACGACATTCTGGTAGGCGGCGCGGGCATCGACAAACTCACCGGCGGCACCGGCGCCGATACGTTCCGGTTCGTCGCGCAGTCGGACAGTTACCGCAACGCGACGACAAGCTTCGATGACACCATCACCGACTTCGACGTCACCCAGGACAAGATCGACCTCGCCGGCCTCGGTTTCACCGGCCTGGGCAACGGCCGCGGCGGCACCTTGCAGGTCAGCTACAGCGCCAGCAACAACCGGACCTACATCAAGGACTTCGACGCCGATGCCAGCGGCAACCGCTTCGAGCTGATCCTCACGGGCAACCTTGCCAGCACCCTGACCGCCAACAACTTCATCTTCAACCGGGTGATCACCGGCACCAGCGGCAGCGACTCGCTGTTGGGCAGCGATGCGGCCGACACCCTGCTCGGCCTGGCGGGCAACGACAGCCTCAGTGGCGGCGCCGGCGACGACAAGCTCGACGGCGGTGCCGGCATGGACACCCTCACCGGCGGCACGGGCGCGGACACTTTTGTGTTCGCCAATCGCCTGGACAGCTACCGCAACTACAACACCGGCGGCGCCAATCTCGGCGACCTGATCACTGACTTCAACATCAGCGCCGACAAAATCGATCTCTCGGCCATGGGCTTCACCGGCCTGGGAGATGGCAAGAACAACACCGTGTACCTGGTGCTCAACAGCGCCGGCACCAAGACCTACATCAAATCCCTGGAGGCCGACGCCAACGGCAACCGCTTCGAAGTGGCCCTGGACGGTAATTACCTCAACACCCTGACCAGCGCCAACTTCGTCTTCGCCACCTCGTCGCCGACCAACCAGGCGCCCGTGCTGGCCACGCCGTTGCTGGACCAGAACGCCACCGAAAACACCCCGTTCAGCTATGTGGTGCCGGCGACCAGCTTCACCGATCCGGACAACGACAGCCTCAGCTACACCGCCAGGCTCGCCAATGGCAGCGCCCTGCCCAGTTGGCTGACCTTCGATGCGGCCACCCGCACCTTCAACGGCACGCCACCCGATACGGCATCGGGCACCTACTCGATCCAGGTCACCGCGACCGATGGCAGCAACGCCACCGTCAGCGACAGTTTTACGCTCGCCGTGCAGGACGTCCCCGCCGCCATTGTGATCAATGGCACACCGAACAACGACACGCTGACCGGCACCGCTGCCAATGAGCAACTGTTCGGTGGCGCGGGCAACGACACCCTCAATGGCGGCGCCGGCAACGATATCCTGGTCGGCGGCACCGGGGTCGACAAGCTCACCGGTGGCACGGGCGCCGATGTGTTCCGCTACACCTCCAAGCTCGACAGCTATCGCACCAGTTCCACCAGCGCCAGCGACCAGATCCTCGATTTCGACGTGGCCGCCGACAAGATCGACGTTTCCGCGCTCGGCTATACGGGCCTGGGCAACGGGCTCAACGGTACCCTGCAGGTCACCTACAGTTCGTCGACCAACCGCACCTACCTCAAGGACCTGACGGTGGATGCCAACGGCAACCGGTTCGAGATCTCCATGGCGGGCAACTTTGTCAGCAGCCTGACGGCCAGCCACTTCGTCTTCGCCGACCAAGGCACCCCCACCAATGTGGCGCCCGTGGTGGTCACCCCGCTCCTGGACCAGAACGCCAGTGAAAGCACGCCGTTCAAATACACCGTGGCGAGCAACAGCTTCAGCGACGCCAACCAGGATGTGCTGACCTACACCGCAACCCTCGCCAACGGCAACGCCCTGCCCGCCTGGCTGAGTTTCAATGCCGCCAACCTGACCTTCAGCGGCACGCCCACCAGTACCGCGGCGGGCAACTACGACGTCTTGGTCAAGGCCACCGATCCGTCAGGCGCCTCGGTCAGCGACAACTTCACGCTGGTGGTCGCCGATGCGCCCGCCAACACCATCACTGGCACCGCCAATGCCGAGACACTCAATGGCACGACGGGCGCCGACCTGATCCTCGGCCTTGGCGGCAACGACACGATCAAGGCCGGCACCGGTGCGGATATCGTCGATGGCGGTGCCGGACGCGACGCGTTGTACGGCGGTGATGGCGCCGACAGGTTCCGGTACAACAACCTGTCCGACAGCTACCGCGACTACGACACCGGTGGTGTCACGGCCACCGACACGATTTACGATTTCACAGCCGGCGTCGACAAAATCGACGTCTCCGGGTTGGGTTTTCTCGGTCTCGGCGACGGCACCAACAGCACCTTGTACATGACGCTCAACGCGGCCGGCGACAAGACCTACGTCAAGTCCGCCGAAGCCGACGCCGATGGCAATCGCTTCGAGATCGCCCTCAACGGCAACTACCTCAACACCCTTACCGCCAACGACTTCGTCTTCGCCGAGCGCGCCCAGCAGGACATTCTCTACCTGCCAACCCTGGGTCAATCCAACGCGCGCTTGCTGCGCATGAGCGAGGACGATGATCAATCCGGCACCTCGATGCTGGTCAACGACCTCAACCGCTACACCACCTATGACGTGCGCAGCCAGTTCAACGATGCCGATGGCAACGGCATCGACATCGCGGTGGGCGGCAGCACGGTCAACGGCCTGTCCACCCTCAGCGCCGAGGAACTCAAGCTGTGCTGGTGGTTGACCGACACCAACCAACCCGGCCCGGCCCTGTTGCGAGCGGTGACATTGCTGCGCGACCAGCGCACCGAACTGCAGTCGATCGATAACGTCACCATGGGCATCATCTGGGGCCAGGGTGAAGAAGCCGCCCAGGAAATCGCCCGTGCCACGGACAAGGCCGCAGCTGCGGCGGCGTACAAGGCTGCGACCTTGAAGGTGTTCGATTACCTGCATGCCCAGTTCGGCAATTTCAGCGTGTACCTGATGGAAACCGGTCATTACTCAGAGGACGCGGCCCGGGCCCGGGGTTATTCGGAAGAGAAGATCGCTGCCATCGTCGAGGGCGTCGGTTATGTCCGCGCCGCCCAGGAAGCCATGGCCGCCGAACGCGCCGACGTCAAGCTGGCGGTGGACTATACCGACCTGCCGTTGCGCTACGAAGTCGATCCACTGGTGTATCCCGATGACGTCTGGCACCTGCACGAGGAATCGGCGGAAATCGTTGGCCAACGCCTGGCGGACTACATTGCCAATGACCTCGGCTTCCAGGGCAACCCCGACGACAATAACAGCGTGCAGGACATCTTCGACAAGGGCCAGAACCAGGGCGGGATGATCGCCGGCACCGACCAGGACGACACCCTGGTGGGCAGCACGGGTAACGACACCCTGGATGGCGACTTGGGCGCCGACACCTTGACCGGTGGCGATGGCAACGACATCTACGTGGTCGACAATGCGTTCGACAGCGTGGTGGAAACCAACACCTCGACCGCGCAGATCGATACGGTGCAAGCCTCGGTCAGTTGGACGCTGGGGGCCAATCTCGAGAACCTGGTGCTCACCGGCGTGTCGGACATCGACGGCACCGGCAACGAACGGCGCAACTTCATCACCGGCAATACCGCCAACAACGTGATCGACGGCGCCGCCGGGGCCGACAGCATGAGCGGAGGCGATGGCAACGACACGTATTTTGTCGACAATGCCGACGACAGCGTGATCGAGACCAGCACCAACGCAGTGACCGGCGGGATCGACAGCGTGCACAGCAGCCTGGCGGCCTACACCTTGGGCAGTAACGTCGAGAACCTGTATGTCGATAGCCCCGGCGCCGCCAATGGCACCGGCAACGCCTTGGACAATACGTTGTTCGCCAGTGCCGGTAACAATGTCCTGGATGGACGCGATGGCATGGATACGGCGAGCTATGAACGGGCACTGTCCGGTGTGACCGTCAACCTCTCGACGTCGGCGCAGCAGAACACCGTGGGTTCCGGACTCGACACTTTGAAATTCATCGAGAACCTGGAAGGCAGCGCCTCCGCCGACACGCTGTCGGGGAACAGTGCGGCAAACGTCCTCGACGGCGGGGCCGGCAACGATACGTTGGTGGGCGGTTCGGGCGATGACCGCTTGATCGGCGGCGCAGGCACCGACAACCTCACCGGCGGCACCGGCGCAGACACCTACGCGTTTGGTGCGCTGTCGGACATGGGCGTCGGGGCTTTGCGCGATGTGATCGGTGGTTTCAAGAGTGCCGAGTTCGACAAGTTGGACCTCACCGGCCTGGACGCCAACCCACTGACCGCCGCGGTCGACGCCTTCACGTTCATCGGCAGTAACGCCTTCGACGCCAGCAATGCTACCGGCCAGTTGCGCTTCGTCGATGGCATCCTTTCCGGCAGCACCAACGCCGACGCCACCCCCGAGTTCGAATTCGAACTGGTCGGCGTCAAGGAGCTGCACGCCAGCGACTTCACCGCCTGACCCAAGCCCCCTCCGGGGGGCTTGAGCTGAAAACCCAAGACAACCACAGACCAGAACTGTGGGAGCGAGCCTGCTCGCGAAGGCGCCGGCACATCCAACAGGAATGCTGACTGACACACCGCTTTCGCGAGCAAGCCCGCTCCCACAGAAGTCGTGTTGTGCCTGAAAAACCCAGGTCAACCGCAGATCAAAACTGTGGGAGCGAGCCTGCTCGCGAAGGCGCCGGCACATCCAACAGGAATGCTGACTGACACACCGCTTTCGCGAGCAGGCTCGCTCCCACAGGAATCGTGTTGTGCCAGAAAAACCCAGCTCAACCACAGAGGCCCTGCTGTGCCAGAAAAACCCAGGTCAACCGCAGATCAAAACTGTGGGAGCGAGCTTGCTCGCGAAGGCGTCGGCACATCCAACAGGGATGCTGACTGACACGCCGTTTTCGCGAGCAGGCTCGCTCCCACAGGAATCGTGTTGTGCCAGAAAAACCCAGGGCAACCACAGAGGCCCTGCTGTGCCAGAAAAATCCAGGGCAACCACAAATCAAAACTGTGGGAGCGAGCTTGCTCGCGAAGGCGCCGGCATATCCGGCAGGGACGCTGACTGAAACACCGCTATCGCGAGCAAGCTCGCTCCCACAGGGGACGTGCTGGGCCGGAAAACCGCAGGTAACCACAGGGGTGCACAAACTTGAACCCAGGCTTGTCTAGAACAGGCTTTGCACCTGCTCCAGCACTGCGCGGTTCATCTGGCCGGTGTGGGTGTGCAGGCTCACATAGCTTTGCAGCATGTCGAGCTTGGTGTTGAGCAGGTCCCGGCGGGCCTGGAACAGTCGCTGCTGGGCGTCAAGGATATCCACCGTGGAACGCACCCCGCCCTGGAAGCCTTTTTCCGTCGAGGTCAGCGCTCGCTGGTTTGACTCCACCGCCCGCTGCATCGCCTTGCTCTTGGCGAACCCGGCGACGACGCCCAGGTAATCGGCCTCGATGTCCTCGGCCAGTTGCTGGCGCTGCACGTCGTAGTCAGACTGCGCACCCGCCAGTTGCGCTTCGGCCTTGGCCACCGAGGCCCGTACCGCCCCGCCGCGATACAGCGGAATGTCCAACTGCACGCCCACATAATAGGTGTCCTGGCGCGGGTCGAGTTCCTGGTATTGACGGGTTTCACGGCGGGTCAACTGAGTGGTCAATGACAACGTCGGATAATGACCAGCACGCTGGCTGTCGGCCTGGGCCTCGGCGACTTTCACCGCTGCCAGCCGAGCGGCCAGCTCGGGGCTGGCCTGGCGGGCAATCGCGGTCCAGTATGGCAAGTCCTGCTCCGGCGGGATCGGGCTACCGGCGGCCAGTTCCTCGCGCATCGGCAGGATGTCATCGATGGGCACACTGGCCCGCCCGGACAACGCCCGCAATGCCGCCACGCGACGGGCCTGGGCTTCGGCTTCCTGGGCCTGCACCAGGTCGAGCCGCGCCTGGGCTTCGTCGATATCGGTAATCGCCCCCTGGCCGCCCTCATAAAGCTTTTTGCTCTGGATGACCAAGCCTTGGATCGCCGCCTTCTGCTGCTGGATCAGCTTGATCTCGTTCTCGGCCCGGGCGACGTCGAAATACCCCTTCGCCACTCGGTCATACAAGGTCTGGCCGGCCACGTCGAACACCTGGGTGCCCAGTTTCCCCCGCGCCTTGCCTTCCTGGTACGCCGCCCAGCGGGCCTTGTCGTAGAGCGGTTGTTGCGCCGCCAGGGTGACGTTGTTCGCCTGGTAATCGTTGCTGTTGACGTAACTGTTGTCGTCGCCGCCGTCGGTCCGCCCGCCGTAGCCATAACGCGAGGACAGCGAGACTTGCGGATAGAGGCCGCCGCGACCGATGTCCTCCTCGTGCCGCGAGGCTTCAAAGGCGTGGGCCGCCGCTTGCACGGTCGGATCGTTGAGGCGCGAGGCATCGTAGGCTGCGGTCAGGCTCAAGCCACTCTCCGCGGCCCACACAGGACTGAGCACCACCCAACCGGTCCACAGGCTTAGCAGTACACGCACGCAAGAGCGGCAACGGTCGACCATGCTCATTCCTCCTTGAAGGCTACCAGCAAGCGTTCACGCAACGGTTTCATCAGGTAATTCATCAAGGTGCGTTCGCCCGTCACCACCGTGACATCGGCGAGCATGCCGGGGCGCACCAGCAGGCCGGCGCTTTGCAACGCGGCCACGGTGTCGGCGGGAATCTCGACCTTGGCGGAGAAGTACGGCAGGTGCGTCCGCTCGTCGATCAGTTGGTCTGCCGACACGGTCGCCACGGTGCCGGTGACCGTCGGCGTATCCACCCGTTGCAGCGCGGTGAAATGCACGTGCACCGGCAGGCCCGGGCGCAGTTTGTTAGCCATCAGCGGCTCGAAGCGGGCGGTGATCGCCATCGGCGCATCCAGCGGCACCACTTGCATCAGGGTCTGGCCAGCCTGCGCCACGCCGCCGACCGTATGAATGCTCACGTCCATCACCTGCCCGGCCACCGGTGCGCGGATCGCACCGTTGTCGACTTCGAACTGCAAGGCCCGGATCTGATCGGCATAACCGGCCGCCTCGGCCGAGACCTCGCTGAGCTGCGTCTCGGCATCGCGGCGAAACTCCTGCTGCGCCTGCAAGGCCTTGAGCCGGCTTTCGTTGATCGCCTGGCGAGTCCTGCCGACATCCCCCACGCCGGAGGCGATCTGCCCCGCCAACTGGGCCGCGTTGCGCTCGGCCTCGAACAGTTTGTTGCGCGGAACGTAGCCTTCCCGGGCCAGGTCACGCAGGCCTTCAAGCTCCTGCTGCTGAAAACGCATCTGCGCATCGTAGTTGCGCTTGACGCCTTCGTAGCCCAGCAACTGTTGCTGCAACGCCGCGACTTCGTGCTCGATGATCTGCAAGCGACTGCCCAGCTCCGCGCGACGTGTGATGAACAACTGACTCTGCAAGGCCATGGCCGCCTTCACTCGTGGCTCGTCGGCGCGCGCCAGCAACTCCGCAGGCCATTGGATCTCGGCGCTGCCCAGGCGCTCGGCAATCAGGCGCGCCTCGATGCTGCGATCATTGAGCAGCTTGCCCAGGGTCACGTCCAGTTGCGACTGCGCTTGCACCGTGTTCAGTTGCACGAGCAATTGCCCCTGGGTGACCCGGTCGCCATCGCTCACCAGCAGCTTTTCCACCACTCCGCCAACCAACGACTGCACCGCCTTGCGCTCCCCCGCCACCACCACGGTGCCGCTGCCCACCACTCCCTGGTCGAGTGGCGCCAGGCAGGCCCAGAGCAGGAAACCGCCCAGCGTCAGGACCAGGAATCCCACGCCATAACGCGCCGCACTCCCGGCATCAGTCCGAGCGCTGGGTAGTGTCGTGGTGCCGCGCACGCTCAACCCCTGCTCGCTGTAGGTCTGTGCCTCAGGGATCAGATCACGCATCGCCGCCCGCCTCCCGGACCGCGGCCGGTCGCGGCCCCGGCATCAATGCCTTGAGCACCCGGTCCCGAGGGCCGAACGCTTGTTGAGTCCCGTCCTTCAACACGAGGATGTGATCGACCACCGCCAGCACACTGGGCCGGTGCGTGATCAAGACCACGGTGCTGCCGGCCGCCTTGAGGGCACTGATGGCCTGGACCAGCGCCAGCTCGCCGGCGTCATCGAGATTGGAGTTGGGTTCATCGAGCACGATCAACGACGGCCGCCCGTAGAGCGCACGCGCCAGGCCCAGGCGTTGTTTCTGCCCACCGGACAAGCCAAGCCCGCCGGGGCCCAGCGGCGTGTCGTAGCCCTTGGGAAACCGCAGGATCATTTCGTGGATACCGGCATGCCGTCCGGCTGCAATGATCTGGTCGGCGTCCTGCTCACCGAAACGGGCGATGTTGTCGGCGACCGTGCCGTCGAACAACTCGATGTCCTGGGGCAGGTAGCCGAGGTGCGGGCCCAAGGCGTCGTGGGACCACTGGCTGATCTCGGCATCGTCCAGGCGCACCGACCCGCCCATGGCCGGCCAGACCCCGACCAGGGCACGGGCCAGCGTCGATTTGCCACTGGCACTGGGCCCGACCACGGCCAGCACGTCGCCCTTGGCGAGGCTGAAGTTGATCCCGCGCAGGATCGGTTGCGAAGCCCCCGGCGGGCCGACATACAACTGCTCCAGGCGCACCGCCCCGGTGGGCGGTGGCAACGGCATGCGCAAGCGATCACGAGGGTGCTGCGCCAACAGTTGGCTCAGGCGCTGGTAGCTCTGGCGCCCGGAATTGAATTGTTTCCACGAGCCGATGGCGATTTCCACCGGCGCCAGGGCTCGCCCCAGCAACAGCGACATCGCAATCATCATGCCCGCCGACAGTTGGCCTTCCAGTACCAGCAAGGCCCCCAGCCCGAGGGCCAGGGATTGCCCGGAAATCCGCACGAAACGCGTCGCCGAGGTGATGCGCGCACCGCGATCGCTGGCATGGGCCTGGGCGGCAATGATGCGCTGCTGCAACAGGCTCCAGCGCTGGCGCAACGGCCCGAGCATGCCCAGGGCCTGGATGACTTCAGCGTTGTGCAACGTGCTGTTGACATAGATCGACGACTGCACCCCCAGGCGATTGGCCTCGCCCAGGCGCGTACGTGTCGCCAGTTCGCCCCACAGCGCCAAGCCGATCAGCACCAGGGCGAGTACCAGCGTCAACACGCCGAACCAGGGATGAAAGATGAACGCCACCAGCAGGAAGATCGGCAGCCAGGGCGCGTCGAGCAACGCGATCAGGCCCTGCCCGGTGATCAACTGCCGCAGTGTCGCCAGGTCAGTGAGCACCTGCGCCGGGTTAGCGTTGTGTTCCCGCAGGCTGCGGGCGAAGGCGGCGTCGAAAACCCGCTCGCCCAAGGCATCGTCCAGCCCCGCGCTCATGCGAATCATCACCTCGCCGCGCACCCACTCGATCAGGGCACTGAACATGAACAGTCCCAGGGCCATCAAGGTGAGCATGAACAAGGTGGTTTCGTTACGGCTGGTGAGGACCCGGTCGTAGACCTGCATCATGTACAGCGACGGCACCAGCACCAGCAAATTGATCACGCCACTGAACAGCGCCAGGGCCCAGAACACCCGGCGGTAGCTCAATAAGGCAGCATCGATGTCATGACGCGGATCGAGTAGAAACCCCATGGGAAAAATCGCCTGCAAGAGAAAGGGTCGGTCCAGGACGCAATCCATCGCAAAGCTCTTTTCCCCGAAAGTGCTCGAGAAAAACCATCCAGCTGATATGCCGATAACAGGGACGATCCTCATCCCCACAGACGCCAATTACTGACAACGCGACCGCAGGTTAGTGCCGGTTCGCAGGGCTGGGTTTGC
Source organism: Pseudomonas sp. Z1-12 (assembly GCF_051132015.1). Lineage (NCBI taxonomy): Bacteria > Pseudomonadati > Pseudomonadota > Gammaproteobacteria > Pseudomonadales > Pseudomonadaceae > Pseudomonas > Pseudomonas sp. Z1-12. Next base: position 2,775,031 of record NZ_CP071647.1, on the reverse strand, counting down.
AAGTGGGTGACAGGCGGAAGGGCCGCGCTTCAAGACTGAGGTTTTTGCGTCTTGAATGGGCTGAAAAGAGGGTTTGTTGACGCCAGTAACGTGGCGTCAACAGGGTAAAAAATCAGGGATTAGCCGAGGGAAGCGACACTCTCCGGCTGGGGTGGATGCCGCGACGTCGCCAGGCCGATAAACGAAATGATCAGCGCCAGGCCCAGGGTCGTGCTCACCTCGCTGCGGTGCTCGGGCGAGATCATCATGACCGCCAGCGCCGCCGAGATGAACACGATGACCAACCAGGTCAACCAGGGAAACAACCACATGCGAAAAGGCAGCTCGATGTTCTGTCGTTGCAGCATCCGGCGCATGCGCAGTTGCGAGATGGCGATCACCAGGTACACCAGCAAGGCGATGGCACCGGAGCTGGCGAGCAGGAACTGGAACAGGCCGGCGGGCATGAAGTAGCTGAACAAGGTGACACCCGCGCCCAGCACGGTACTGGCAATCACCGCGGACCGTGGCACTCCGGCCGAGGACGTCACCTTCACGGCCTTTGGCGCATCGCCGCGACGGCCCAGGGAGTACAGCATCCGCGAGGCGATGTAGATCGAGGAGTTCATGCAACTGGCCACGGCAATCAGCACCACCACATCCACCAGGAATTTAGCGTGGGGAATGTTCATCAACTCCAGCGCCCGCTGGTAGGAGCCCACTGAAGCCAGGAGCGGATCGTTCCACGGCACCACGGAAATGACCACGAAGATCGACAGCAGGTAGAACACACCGATGCGCCAGATCACCGAACGGGTGGCCTTGGCAATGTTCTGCGCGGGGTTGTCGGATTCAGCCGCCGCGATGGTCACCGCCTCCGTACCGATGAAGCTGAACATGATGGTGATGAACGCGCCCACCACCGCCGACAGGCCATTGGGGGCGAACCCGCCGTGCTCCTCCATCAACCGGCTCAGGCCGCTGGCTTCGCGCTCGGGAATCCAGCCCATCAGCACCGCGAAACCCAGGGAGATAAAACCAATGATCGCCACGACCTTGGCCATGGCGAACCAGAATTCGAACTCACCGTACTTCGACACGCTGAACAGGTTCGTCACCGCCAGCAAAACGATCGACACCGAGGCGAACAGCCAGGCATCGACGGCGGGAAACCATTGGTTGAGCACATGGCCGGCGGCCAACGCTTCGATGGGAATCACCAGCACCCAGAACCACCAGTAGAGCCACCCGATGGTGAAGCCGGCCCAGCGCCCGATGGCCTGGTCGGCATAGGTCGAGAAGGAGCCGGTGTCCGGATTGGCAACCGCCATCTCACCCAGCATGCGCATGACCAGGACCACCAACGTCCCGGAAAACAGATAGGCCAGCATGACGGCCGGGCCGGCGGCGGCAATGGCATGACCCGACCCCACGAACAGACCCGCACCGATGATTCCGGCAATGGACAGCATGGTGACGTGTCGAGGCTTGAAGCCCTGTGCCAGATGGCCGTTCGAATCCTTGAAGCTGGGGCTGGTCATTTTCTTATTCTCTTGTGATCGAACATTGAGGCGCGCGCAGGGACAGTCGGTGTTTCGGTTTTTCCGCCCCTCCTGGAAGCGGCACCATCAGGTTTGTATTGATCCACCCTGGGCGAACGTGCGCACTTGCGGTGAAAAGTCGCGCCACGTTACCCGCCTTCCCTCCCGAGTTAGTTACCTGAACGCGCCACCTATGTGCCTGATTTCGCCAAATGAGGCATGGCGTTTTGCCCATTGTGGCGAGGGGATTTATCCCCGTTGGGCTGCGCAGCAGCCCTAAAAAACTATCGGCTCGGTGTATCAGGTCAACGGCACTTTGGGGCTGCTACGCAGCCCAGCGGGGATAAATCCCCTCGCCACAAAAGCTCCCGATCAGATCCCAGAAATAAACCCTTTAAAAACTTTACTGGGTTAAGTATTTTGCATGCCTATGCCCGGCCCGCCGGTAGCCCGCAACCCTGTGGGAGCGAGCTTGCTCGCGATAGCGGTGTATCAGTCGACTCCAATGCTGCTGACCCGACGCCATCGCGAGCAAGCTCGCTCCCACAGGGTGGGTGCCAAGGCCTTTAACCTTCTTTGCGACAAGGACCTCCCGTGAGCGGACTGCGTGAACGTCAAAAAGCCGAACGCCGCCAAGCCATCAGCAAGGCGGCGGTCGAACTGTTCGAGCGCCAGGGTTTCCAGAACACCACCATCGAACAGATCGCCAGCCAGGCCGGCGTGTCGGCGCCCACCGTGTTCAAGTACTTCGGCAACAAGCAGGAGATCATCCTGGAGATCCTGCACGACGCCGACCAGCGCGCTCTCACGGACACCCGCAGCCAGATGCCTGAAATCGACGACCCGGTGGAAGCGCTGTGTTATCTGGAACGGCTGTTGACCGGCTACGCGCTGGAGGTCATGCACCCGAGCCTGTGGCGCGAGTTGCTGCCGCTGATCCTGTTTGGTGGCGACAATGGGCTACCCGAGGGGTATCGCGCCATGAACGATGCGCTCAGGGCTGAAATCAGTGGGCTGATCAGGGAGTTGCAACAAGCCGGCAAACTACGCGCCGATCTGGACGTCGACCTCGCCGCGTTCCTGTTGAACGACTATTCGCACTTGCAGCTGTTCAGGTTGGTCAACCAGGAACAACCGGACATCGAGGCACATTCCGCCCAGGTCCGGCGCATCACCGAATTGCTCTTCCTGGGCATGCGCACCTGAACCACTGAGACGGACCCGGCGCCGCAACGCCGGGTCACGCCGATCAGCGATGGGTCTTGATGCCCGTCCAGGTGCGGGTACGAATCCGCTCCACGGCGGCCGGCACCGGTTCCAAGGCGAACAGGGTCTTGCGCGCCTCGTCCGGCACATACATGGCGGGGTTGTTGCGGATTTCAGCATTGACCAGTGCCGTGGCTTCCCTGTTCGGGTTGGGGTAGCCAATCTTGTTGCTGATCCGCGCAATGACATCCGGACGCAAGATGTAGTTGATGAAGGCGTAGGCCTCCTTGGCATGAGGCGCATTGGCGGGCACCATCATGACGTCCGACCACATCGGTGCGCCCTCCTTGGGCAGCGCCATCTCCACCTTGACCCCCTTCCCGGCGTCTTCGGCCAGTCGCTTGGCCAGGGCCACCCCACCGGACCAACCCACCCCGACACAGATCTCACCGTTGGCCAGGTCCATGCCATAGCGCGATGAATTGAAGTAGGTGATGTACGGCCGAACCTTGAGCATGGCTGCCTGTGCCTTGGCGTAATCCTCACGTTTCTGGCTGTTGGGGTCCAACCCTTCGTAGTGCAAGGCAATGGGCACGATCTCGTTGGCGGCGTCCAGCAGACCCACGCCACAACTGGCCAGCTTGGCCATGTTCTCTTCCTTGAACAGGATGTCCCAGGTATTCATTTGCACATCGGCCCCCAGCACCTGGCGCACCTTGTCGACGTTGTAGCCGATCAGGGTCGTGCCCCACAGGTACGGCGCGGCATAGCGGTTGCCCGGATCGCCCACCGCTTCCAGGGACTTCATGAATTCGGGGTCCAGATGCTGCCAGTTCGGCAACTGGCTGCGGTCCAGGGGCTGGACGGCGCCGGCGGCGATCAGATGACTGACGTTGGAACTGCTCGGGTAGACCACGTCATACCCCGAGTTGCCGGTTAGCAGCTTGGACTCCAATGTCTCGACGCTGTCGAAGACGTCATAGATAGGGCGAATGCCGGTTTCCTCCTCGAAACTCTTGAGGATTTCCGGCGGCAGGTACTCGATCCAGTTGTAGATTCGCACCGTCCGCTCTTCGGCCAGGCTCGCGCCACTGACCAGCATCGAAACGACAGCGCCCAGCAAGGTGTTGCGCAAAAACAGGCTCATGATCAAACACTCCAGCGCGGCCGCGAAGGCTCGCGACACTTAATAGCGGTAGGTGAAGAAGAGTTCCAGCGCGCTGAATTTCCGGTCGTCGCCGAAGACCTGTTTGGCCGCCGCCATGGGCTTGACCCAGTTGTAGGACAGCGAGGTGGACAGCGACTTCGAAGGTGCCCAATCCAGGAAGACTACACTCTCGTCGGCAAACCGTTTATCGCTGACGGCGGTGCCCATATAGTTTTTTTCGTCCAGCCAGAACTGATAGTGGATCGCACCGAGGGTGAGGGTTTCGTTGAGGTGGGTCTTGAGTGAGAACTGCTGGACGTCTTCGTTGCTGTTGAACAGCAGGTAGTTGCCGACGACATCGCCGATCAACCAGGTGCTCCAGTCGACGAAGCCCTTGGTCAAGGGATCCCAGGCTTTCTGCCGGTTGTCGGTGAGGTTGTCGTCGCCGGAAAAACTCGCGTAGCGGTAGCCGATCACCGGGGTCAGCGGCAGTGTGCTGAAGGTGTAATCGGCCTGGCCGTACCAGGCCTTGGCATCGTAGTCCGCACCTTCGCCGCTGCCTCGCTCCACGGCATATTCGGCGTTGAGGGCCAGGTCCGGGAGACCCGGGAGCCGGGCGTTCAAGGCCCTGACGTTGTACACCAGCATGCCATCGCGACGACGCGGCAACGTGCTGCCCTTGGGCCCCATGGCCTTGACCTTCAGCGCGGTGGCACCCAGCGTCACCTGGTCGTCGAGGTTGTAGTCCAGGTTCACGCCGCTCAGGCGAAAGTCACCCAGGTCGCTGTCGGTTCCCAGGCTGAAACCCTGGACTTTCAACGCGCCATGGTCCCAGGCGACCACCGCCGAATCCTTGAAGGCAGTGCGTGGGGCGAGCCAATAGGCGCCGTCATTGAACTGGTCGAGGTTACCATCCATGACGATGAAACCATTGCCGATCATGTAGTTCTGGCGACCGCCCGTGACCGTCCACTCCCCGGCCCGGAAACCGCCATAGAATTCTTCGGTAGACACCTTGCCATCGGAGCTGCGGGTGAAGCCACCGGCGTCGCCATCACCGAAGGTGGTCGCTCCCACCAGGGAGCCGCCGGCCAGCAGGCTGAAATCCGGCTGCACGGCGTATTCCAACTTGACGCCCGGCTTGACGTAGAACTCCTGCCAGTCGATTTTCGTGCCGCCATTCTTGCCGCTGCGCAGGTCCACCACGCCGCCGCCAAAATTGACGTTGCGGGTGGACACGGCTGCGCCACCGGCCGTCAGGTTGACCTCGCCCTTGAGGTTACCCTCCTCGAAGGTGTAGCCCGCCCAGGCAACCTGGGCGGTCAAGGGTAACCCGAGCACGAGGCACGTTCGGGACAAACGCATCATGGAAACCATATGGAGCTCCTGTTGATTATTGTTGTTACAGGGCAGTGAATGGCGGCGCAAACCCGCGCCAACACCTGGCCGGGCCAGATGAGCGGAACGAAATTGTTGTGTTTATCGGATGAAGTCAGGGCGTCAGTTGCGCCGCGATGGCTCGCAGCATGCGCACGCTGTCGCCGTCGAACGGGCTGACGGCCTCGCCCAGGGATGACTGCTTGACGATCACCACGCCGGAGGGTTTGTCGATGAACAGGTATTGGCCATGGATGCCACCGGCCATGAGCGCCTGGCTGTGGTCGTTGAAGACATACCATTGGCTGCGGTAGGACGCGCCCGGGGTCCAACTGGAAAAGTCGGCGCAGGCGGCATAGATCGCCGGGTCGGCCCCAGCGGCAATACCGGCGAGGGCCTCGGCCGAGAGCAATTGGCGCCCGTCCTGGCGGCCGTCATTGGCCAGCAGGCGGCCGAAGCGCGCCATGTCACGCAGGGTCGCGCTGAACCCGGCACCGGCCACGCTGCGGCCCCAGGGATCGGCCAGGAAATAGCCGTCGCGCTCACAGCCCAACTGGCTCCAGACCGCCTGCAGCAACTGGTGACAGGCCTTGCCGGACGCCCGTTCCATGACCCAGGCCAACGCCTCGGTGGTGGCCGTCACATAATGGAAAAAGCCGCCGTGACTGCCGCGTTTGCGCAGTGACGGCAAGTATTGGTACAGGGATTCGAACGTCGTGTACTGCGCCGGTGCCGGCTGGAAACCGCAGGCGTAACCGTATTGGGAACTCTCCGAATCCGGATCCTCATAGACCTCGCTGTAATCGACGGCCACGGCCATGTCGAACAGCTGGCGCACGGTCGCATCGCCGAACGCACTGCCGGTCAGTTCCGGTACGTAATGGGCGGCCGCCAGCGTCGGGTCCAATTGGCCTTCGCAGACCAGTTGTTCACCCAGGGCCCCGATCAGCGACTTGGTCACGGAAAACATGATGTGCCGATCCTCGGGGCGCTGGCCGTTGAAGTAACGCTCGAACAGCACGGTGTCGCCCTTGAGGACCAGGAACGCATCGGTCTGGCTGGCGATCAGGTGGTCGATCACGCTGATGCTCAAGCCACACTCGCTGTCGAAGTGCAGCGCATCCAGCGGCTGGAGCGCCTGCTTGAACGCGCTGACCGGCCCGCTGCCAGCCTGTACATCGATGGAGGGACGCAAGCGCGCCAGGTTGCGGAAGCCCCATTGGTTGAACGGCGGGCTCATCCAGTTGTGCCAGGTGACACGGCGGAGGGGTTCGGCGGGAAAGCCTTGCATCAGCGAAGGCGCCAGGCGTGCGTCGGAGGGCGATTCGTGAGTCTCGACGTAAAGACTGGCCAGCGAAGGCACGGTGTTCTGATTCATTGGGTTGCCCCTGCGAAATGACTCTGCGTGAAAGCAGATGCAGGAGAATAATTACTCGATGTAATTTTTTAGTCAATAAAACTTTTTATCGACATCGCTTACCAGCATTGGCCCAGTGAAACCAGTCAACGTGGTTTGCCTGTAGGCATTGCAGGGGCCTGCTTCGCAGGCCAAAGGGAGCACGCTCCCTCGCCACAGGGGATTGGGTTGGCTCGAAATTTCAGTGTTGGGGCTGAGCGGGCTGTGGCGAATGAGTGATCGCCATCGCGAGCAAGCTCGCTCCCACAAGGGACCTGCGCCGAATTCAGAACGCCTGAACACACCCGATTCCCTGTGCTCCTGTGGAATGCAAAGCTCATGAACACCCAGGGTTCCCTGTGGGAGCGAGCTTGCTCGCGATGGCGCCAGCCCAGACATCGCTGCCCCGTGGCGAGGGAGCTTGCTCCCGCTCGGCTGCGCAGCAGTCGTGATCGCTCACCGACCCTGCCCGGCGCCCAAGGCTTCGGCCATCCGGACCAGGTCCGCAAACGACTTGGCGCACATTTTTTTCATGGCATGGGCGCGATGGATCTTCACGGTGATTTCGCTCAGGTTCATCTGCCCGGCGATCTGCTTGTTCATCAGCCCCGTGACCGCAAAACCCATGACTTCCTTTTCACGGACGGTGAGCGTCTGGTAGCGGGCATGCAGATCGGAAAATTGCTGCTCGACTTGCCGTCTCCGGACATCCGCCTGAAGCGCCGCGGACACCGCATCCAGCAGGTTCTGTTCACGGAAAGGTTTCGCCAGGAAATCCACGGCGCCGGCTTTCATCGCCTTGACCGACATCTCGATGTCGCCGTGGCCGGTGATGAAAATGATCGGGATATTCGAATTCGACTCCGCCAACTGCGCCTGGAAGTCGAGGCCACTGGCGCCTTGCAACCGTACATCAAGGACCAGGCAACTGGGGCACTCGGTCTTCGGTTGCCGAAGAAAGTCCGCCGTGGAGGCGAACGTCTCGACGCGGATCCCGACCGAGCGTAGCAGGTTGCTCAACGCATCGCGCATGGAGGCATCGTCATCCACCACGAACACAATAGAACCTTTGAGACCCGCCTCATTGGATGAAGCATTACCGTTCATTCACGACCCTTCCGGCGAGTGAAACGAAAAAAAGTGTAGCACAGCGACCTTGCGCGACCCGCCCCTAGGCAATCAGCTGCGGCTCCAGCGTCGAAATAAAAGCGAAAAGATCACGGGGACGCTGGAAATAAGCGTCGACCTGAGCGCTGTAGTGTTTTCCGCTGATGCACCAGTTGCAAAAGTGCTCGCAGTTGTTGGACAGGATCCGATATTTATTCTCACCGAGCCGTGAGCGCGCCCGCCTGACGACTTCATCGTTGGAGTATTCATACGGCTCCTGCGCGATCCATACCGGTTTGCCATGGGCGAAATGTTCAAGGTCGATCACTTCGATGGGGCCGGATCTCAGCGAACCGCTGAACCCGGAGTAGTGGGCGACTTTCAGGTCGCCCAGGTAAATCCCGTGATGCAAATAGAATCCCCGTGGGCTGATCAGGTGCGCGCCGATCGGCAACGTGGCCCCAGACTGTTCGACATGCACCCATTTCAAGGCGATATCGGACAAGCCACGATTGCGGGCCGCTGCGCACCCCTGCCCGTCCATCATCGGCGCACCCAGGCGATAGAAAGCGCTCGCCGTGACGAGCGCCATCAACACCAGCGCGACCGAACGAAGCGCAGAAAGTCCATCCATTGCCCGGTGGGTTAAATCGATCATGGCTCACACTCCGCAACCCTTGGGGCCAATCTATCGCCCGGGTTGCGACGTTGCATTTGTACGTGGGAGTGGAACCGGTGATCTATTGATATGCGGCTTTTAAACCTAAGTATGAATCGAACGCCGTCGAGTCCTCAGGCAGGCGTTTCCCCCTGGACGATGGGCAACGTGAATTGAACGGTAGCGCCGCGAGGTTGATTGGCGCAGGCCTTCAGACAACCGCCGTGGGACTCGATGATCGAACGACAGATCGATAACCCCAAGCCCAGCCCGGTGGGTTTGGTGGTGTAGAACGACGTGAACACCTGATCGACGTTTTCCGAGGCGAACCCCGGCCCCGAATCGCTCACACTCACCAGCACCCAATCGGCCCCCTCTAACGTTGCGCAGATCCACAACTGCCGTTCGCCCTCGTTGACGCAGCTCATCGCTTCGAGCGCATTCATGATCAGGTTGAGCAGCACCTGTTGCAGCTCGACCCGGTCACCTTGGATGAGCGGCAAACCGTTGGCCAGTTGCGTCTGGATCGAGACGCCGCTCTTGATGATCTGGCCGCGGGTAAACTCGATCATTTCGCCAATGGCAACGTTGATGTCCACCGGGCCTTTTTGTGGCGGCGCCTTGCGGATATGCCCACGGATCCGCCCCAGCACGTCCGCCGCCCGATTGGCGTCGTAGATGAGGCGCCCCAGTACCTGACGGACTTCCTCGATCTCGGGTGGCTGGGTGTTCAGCCAACGCAGGGCGGCATCGGCATTGAGAATCGTCGCGGCAATCGGCTGGTTGACTTCATGGGCGATCGAAGCCACCAACTGCCCCATGGTCGCGACTCGGTTGGCGTGGGCCAGCTCGGTTTGCACCTCGCGATAACGTCGCTCGCTTTCGCGGATCTTTTCTTCCGCCTGACGGCGTTCGGTCAGGTCCAGCACGAAGGCCACCCCTTCCCTGCTGTTGGCCTCGAACAGCGCCAGGCCGACGATGACCGGCAGGCGGCTGCCATCCTTGCGAAAATATTCCTTTTCATAAGGCCGGGCGTGCCCGGTGAGCAATGCCTGGGCCAGAGAACGTTCGCTCAGTTCGCGGAACTCCGGCACCGTCAGGTCCCGCCAGCCCAGGCGGCCCAACGCCAGGTCATCGCGCTCGTAGCCGACCATGCGCAGAAAGGCATCGTTGGCTTCGATAATGTCGCCATCGGCATTCCAAAACAGAATGCCAATGATGTTGGCGTCGACCAGGCGCCGGATCCTCGCTTCGCGCTCGGCGACTTCGCGATACAAGCGGGCATTTTCCAATGAGATGGCTGCACGGGACGCCAAGAGTTTCAATACGGCGATCCGGGTTGGGTTGAACACATGGGCAGCCAGATTGTTTTCCAGATAGAGCGCGCCGACGAGCTTGGCCTGGTTCAGCAACGGCACGCAGAGAATCGAGCGGGCATGCTGCTGGCGGATATACGGGTCCGCGGCAAACGGCGCCGCGATCAGGGCATCGTCAAGAAAAACGCTCTCCCCGGTGCGCAGGACGTGATAGAGAATCGACTCCGGCAACAGTGCCGCGCTCACCGGGGCATTGTGGATTTGCGTTACGTGGTTGCCGGTGGTCACCTGCGCCGCGACTCGGTACTCGCCGTCGCTGGACAGGATCAATAATCCACGTTCGGCGCCGGCCTGTTCGATCGCCGTGCACATGACCATGTCGATGAGCTTATCCAGCACGATTTCCCCCGACACCGCCTCGGAGACCTTGAGTACGGTGGCCAGGTCCAGGTGCTCGACCGGCGTCGTCATCGTCGTCGTTGGACCGGGCACAGGCGCTTCGGTCCTCAGCGATGGATAGGTCTGCTCCAACTGCCGCACTTTGCCCTCAGCGCCCCAACGCTGGTAGGCGTAACGAGCATCCTGGAGATAGACGCGGGCGATCTTGCCGAAACCACGAGCGGCATAGAAGCGCGCCGCGAGCTCGTTGGCCAGCGCCTCGATATGGACAAAACCGCTTTCCTGCGCGGCTTGGATGGCTTGCTCGTACAGCAACTCGGCATCGATTACGCGCCCTTCGACCCGGGCCATTTCGGCACCCACCAGCGCGGTACGGCTGGCGAAGTTCTCCGGACATTGCTGTGTCCATGCTTGGAGCTGACGGTAATTGGCCGCCATCTCCATCCGGTGAAATTCGCGCTCGTCCACCGGCACACGGTCACAGTAGGCCGCCCGCGCCAGCGCGCCGTAGAAATGGTATTCGGCTTCCTCGAAAAACGCCTGGCAAACCCAGAGCAGACCCTGGGCCTTCGCCGCCGCAGCCATGGCCGCTTCGGGATCGTCGGCCAGGTAGCGGGCCTGCAGTTTGCGGACCCAATACAAACATTCAGCCAGGACCAGATCCGGGTTGCTGGACAAGTGGGTTTCGATGGCCGGTTCGTCCAACTGGCCGTCATCCAGGCTACCGAACGTCCGCGTCACGCCCCGAAGCATCCGGATCAGCGCCAACTGGGCGACGATAAAATCCGTCACCAGCCCGAAGTGCACACTCCTGGCATAGGCCAGGCCCCGCTCGGCTTCGTCTTGAACATCGGCCAACGGCTCGCCCGCGAACAGCAGATCGGCGGTGAGGTTGTTGCCGGCGTAAGCGCCATACGGCAAGTCACCGATCCGATTCGCCGCCGCGAACGAACGACGCAACAGGTCCCGGCATTGCCCCACGGGCTTCATCCAACGCACGGCAAAGCACGAAAAACACAGATAAGTACTGGCCTCGAATCGCCGCAGTCCACGTTTTTCAATGAGGTCGCAACCCAGCTGGCCGAAGCGGAATCCCATCTGGTAGTCACCGAACCGCCGGCCGGCGACCCGGAACAGATTGGCGTACAGCACGCAGGACGCATCGCAGTTGCCCTGCTCCAGGCTCAAGGTGACCGCCTTGCAGATCAACAGATCCGCCAGGTTCGCTTCACTCTGCAAGGCGGGCGCAAAGAGCTTGCCCAGCGCGTTGAGCGTCGCCAGGGAGGTGGCATCCTTCATCAGCGGCAGATCGATGAGGTCCTCGATGGCCCGGCCTTCAAGCAGTTCCCCGATGCGCTCGTACTCGCGACGAACATCGTCGTCGCTCGGGTGGGCCGACCACTCGATCCCCACATGACGCAGGTAGTCGAGGCAGACAGCCACCGCGCCATCGCTGCGATCCAGGAGCAAGTAGACATCCATCAGCAGGCACGCCACGTTGGCCCGCTCGATCACCGTCACGGCGCGGTCGGCCAGGGCCTTCAGGCGTTCGTCCGCGGCACCGAGTTGCCCGGTAAGGAACTCGCATTCGGCCCGGTTCAATTCCAATCCGAAGATCAAGTCATGGCGCCCTGTCCAGCAGTCTTCATCCAGCAACTGCACGCCGGTGGCCAGGTAGTTGAGGGCCGAAGCATAGGCCGTCGAGGCCTTGGCCCTTTGGCCGGCCAGCAGGTTGAATTCAGCCAACTGCTCCCGCTCAGCCCGGTCGGTGAGCAATGCCGCGCCACGATTGAGCTGGCCGGCAATTTCAAAGATCGCCTCTTCAAGCGCCTGGGCGTCCGTTTGCGCCGCGAGCAGCCGTCCGATGCGCAGGTGCGTCTCGGCACGCGCAGCCTGGGGAATCAGCGAGTAGGCGGCCTCATGAATGCGGTCGTGAACGAATCCATAGGCATCGTCCAGCCGCTCGACCAGTTCCTGGCGGACCGCCTGCCACATCACCGCCCGGACCTGCGTCGGGGAGATGTCCAGAACGGTGGAAAGCGCCTTGAGCCCGGCCACGTTGCCCAGGCACGCCAGTTGCTGCAACGCCTGCTGCGTGTCGGCCGGCAAGCGGACCAATTTGCCAACCATCAGGTCGACGACATTGTCGGTGTAGCCCTTGGCGTGAATGCGCTGCGGATCCCACCACCACTGCCGCGCCTCGTGATCGAAGGTCAGCAATCGCTCGTCAGCGAGGGCCTGCAGGAACTGGATCACGAAGAACGGATTGCCCGCCGTCTTGTCCAGCACCAGTTGCGCCAGCGGCTCGACACGATCAACGGCGTCATGCAGGGCCTCGGCGATCAACTGCTCGACGTGCACCTTGGCAAGGGGCGCCAGGGTGATCTCGCTGATCTTGCCTCCCGCGTTCCGAATGGCCTTGAGCTTGCCCGTCAACGGGTGCGTGGCATCCACCTCGTTGCTGCGGTAGGCGCCCACCAGCATCAGGTGGCGCACATCGGCGCTGGTCAGCAGGTCCTCCAGCAGGTCGAGCGTTGCTGCGTCCAGCCATTGCAGATCGTCGAGAAACAGCGCCAGCGGATGATCCGCGCGGGCGAACACACCGATGAAGCGCCTGAACACCAGCAGGAAGCGGCGTTGCTCCTGTTGGGGATCAAGCGCCAGGACCGCTGGCGGCTCGCCGATGATGAGCTTGAGTTCGGGGATCAGATCGGTCATGAGCCGCGCGTTGGCATCCAGCGCTTCCAGCAATGCCTCGCGCCAACTCGCCAGTTCCGTGTCGCTCTTGCCCAGCAACGTGCGCACCAGGCTCTGGAAGGCCTGCACCAGGGTCGAATAAGGGATGTCACGCCGGTACTGGTCGAACTTGCCACTGGCGAAAAGGCCCCGCGGCGGAACCAGGACTTTGTGCAACTCATTGACCACCGAGGATTTGCCGATACCGGAGTAGCCCGTCACCAGCACCAGTTCCGGCGCACGGGTTTCGACCACCCGGCCGAACGCGGCGACCAGCGTCTCGACGTCACGCTCACGGCCGTAGAGTTTTTCGGGAATCAGCAGCCGATCGGAGGCGCCCTGCTCGCCCAGGGCAAAGACATCGATGTGCCGCGATTGTGTCCAGTGCGCCAAGCAACGACGCAGATCATGTTCGACACTCGCGGCGGTCTGATAGCGCTCCTCGGCGGTCTTGGCGAGCAGTTTCATGACGATCCGGGACAGCATCTCGGGGATGGTTTCGACCCGCGTACTGGGCGGTGAAGGCATCTTGGCGATATGGCAGTGGACCCACTCCATAGGGTCGGACGCAGTGAACGGCAGCGAGCCAGTCAACATCTGATAGAGCATTATGCCGAACGAATAGAGGTCACTGCGCGAATCGATCGAGCGATTCATCCGGCCGGTCTGCTCGGGCGCCATGTAGGCGAGCGTGCCGGCCAGGGTTTCGGGGGCCTGGCGCTCCCGCGGCAGCCGCGAAGCCAGGCCGAACCCGGTGAGCCGCGCCTGGCCATCGTCGCAGTTCACCAGGATGTGGCTGGGCTTGATGTCCTTGTGAACGATGCCGCGCTGGTGGAGCTTGCCCAGCGCCATGGCGATGCTCACCGCAAGGCGCAGGAACGTCGCCGTTTCCATCGGTGCGATCAGCAACTGCACGAGCGGCACGCCGCCGGGATCCTCGAGCAGCAGCCGCACCTGGGCCCCTTCGCGCACAATGTCGAGGGGTTGTACCGACCAGGCGCCATCAAGCTCATCCTTCAGGCCAAACTCATGGGCGAGCCGGTCAAGGCAACCAGGGCGAGGCTGTTCGGTCGCGGGCCGGGCCACCAGGACCGTGTCGTCGCCGTCCACACCCGAGCGCAATTCCCGACAGAAGATACGCTCACCATCGTCCCATAGTATTTGCATGCTGTTATTCCATCGGCACAGGAGCACTATTTTGTTTGGTCTGCCGCACTTTGCCGTCGGCTGTCGTCCAGTGTCATGTCGCACTTGCCGATGTCGTCGCCAGGTGGCGACTTCCGTGGCTGCGCTGGATGCCTGAGGGTAAAGCATGTGCCGGGATCCAGGACGGGGCGTGTTGCGCTCTTTAGATTAGCGCTTACCGAAAGCGCTTCACAATTTTTTCATGGCCTGGCGCAGCACCGGGCACAAGGCACCAACCCTTAGGTCTTAGGGCGTTATACGTAGGTATACTTCTGCCCCTTATGGGACCGCGTATCGTGTAGTCACGACAGGCGCTGTTACGAGCGACCCCTATGACGCAAGCCACGCAGATACGCAACACGACGACTATCGCCGTTGTTGACGATGACGAATCCGTTCGGACAGCCCTGGATAGCCTGTTGCGTTCCAGTGGTTACAAGGTTCGAACTTATTGCAGTGCCATCGAGTTCCTGGACGACAATGCCCCGGCCAGTATTCATTGCCTGATTTCCGATATCCAGATGCCAGACATGAGTGGCCTGGAGCTGCATGAACAGCTCGGTGCCATGGGCTTGCGGATTCCCACCATCTTCATTACCGCTTATCCGGACCTGGGGGCGCATACGCCGGGGTTGGTCGCCTGCTTGCCCAAGCCTTGTGATGCCGACAAGCTGCTGGAGTGCATCGAGACGGCCCTGGGCCCACACTGAGGTTGCTGTATAAAACGCCCTAATACGAAACAACCGTGGGAGCGAGCTTGCTCGCGATGGCGCCAGCTCAGTTGGAACAGGTGTCGCCAGTCCTGCCCACCATCGCCACGATACTGGCCAGCAGCTCGTCCTTCGCCTCGCCAGGGCTGATTTCCCCGGTGGCGGCCGCATTGGACAACGCCTCCGCCGCCCCCAGCATCGCTCGCAAACCCGCCTGGCCGATGCCTTTCGTACCCGCAAACGGCTCCAGCACCGCGCGGCACTTGTCGAGAAAAATCCCCTCGTATTCGCGCTTGATGCGCGCAAGCTCCGGCGAACTGGTCAACGCCGCGATCACCCCGGGAATCTCCCGACCTTGCAGCAGCACGCACTCGACGTAGGACGAAGCGATCACCGCCGCCCGGCTTTGCAAGGTGGCTTCGCTGGCCTCCAGGGCAGCGTCCATCAGCGCGGTCTGGCGGGCATCGAAATCCTGGTACAGCGCCGCCAACAGCCCGGATCGGGTGATGAAGTGGTCATAGACGATGGGCTTGGTCACCCCGGCCTGGTCCGCCAGCCGCGCCAACGTCAGAGCATCACTGCCCTCCTCGCGCACCAGACGCCAGGCAACCTCCAGCAATTGACGCTGCCGGTCTTGCCGGGACAAACGACGACGAGGTGAAGGCGGCGAATGTTCATCAGTGCTTGACATGCTAACTTTACCAACCGTAACTTACTAAGCGTAACTTAAGCATACCTGTCTTCAAGACCTCGTGACCAGAAGGAGTTTCGCCATGCATGCACTCATCGTTGTGGCTCACCACGATCCACGCTCCCTCACCCACAGCCTGGCCCGGAAAATCGCCGAGGGCATTACCCAGGCCAACCCTGTAGATACGTTTGAGATTGCCGACCTGGCCGCTGAAGGCTTCGATCCGCGCTTCAGTTTCGCCGACCATGCGGTACACCACCGCGAGGCACTGCCGCCCGCGGATGTGCTGGCCGAACAAGCCAGGATCGACCGAGCCGACGCGCTGGTATTGGTCTATCCGATTTATTGGTGGTCCATGCCGGCATTGCTCAAGGGCTGGATCGACCGGGTGTTTTCCAACGGTTGGGCGTTCGATTTCAGCCTCGACAAACCGTTTATCCAGAAGCTGCAACACTTGCGGGTTCACTTGGTGGAAGTCGGCGGTGCCGATGCCGACAGCTTTCAACGTCACGGCTACGATCAGGCGATGACCACGCAGATCGACCATGGCATTTTCGGTTATTGCGGCGCCCAAGTGGTGAGTTCCCAGCGTTTGCTCGACTCGGAAACCGCCGATCCGCAAGAGCTTTTGCGAGCCGCCGGCGTTATCGGCCAGCGGTTGTTCGCAACGCTTGATGAAACCACACAGGCGCCCGCTATTGCATGCGCCTGAGCTCAGAACCAAGCGTTCACAGCGCGCGACCATGGGCGGCGGACAGCGTTGCGTCACGCCCGTAGATATCCGGGATGTACACCGCCTGGCCCTGGCTGTCCGCCTGTGCCGTCCAGTAACCCAGCAGGATCGGCATGGGCCGGGCCAGCCTGAACTCGTGGGTCGATTCACTGGCCAGCAAGGTGTCGGTGCGTGCCCGTTCAGCCGGGCTGACCAGCAGGTCGCGCAGGTGCATCACCTGCTCGATCCGCACGCAGCCTGAGCTGAAGGCCCGCGGACCTTTGCTGAACAGCGACTGGCTCGGCGTGTCATGCAGGTACACCGAGAACGGATTGGGGAAGCGGATCGCCATTTTGCCCAACGGGTTTTTCGGGCCTGGATCCTGGCGCAGCATGAGGTTGCCTGGGTGCTCCCAGTCGATGTCCTCCGCCAGCAACGGCAGGCCTTCACTGTCGAGGATCCGTAGGTTGTGGCGGGTGAGAAACTCCGGATCACGGCGGATCTCGGGCAGTTTGTCCTCACGCATGATGGTCGGCGGAATGGTCCAGGTCGGGTTGAGCGTCAGCCGGGTGACATGGGATTTGAGCAACGGCGTCTGCCGTTGCGCCCGGCCCACCTGGGTACGGGTTTGCCAGACCGGCGCGCCGCCCTGGTAAACCGTCAACTGCGCCGCGGCCACGTTGACCAGGACGCTGTCGGTTTCCACGTCCTGGGCCAGCCAACGCATGCGCTCCAGATTGATGCGCAACTGCTCTCGGCGCATAGCCGGGCTGATGTTCAGCTCGGTGACGGTCCACGGCCCGACCACGCCATCGGCCTGTAGCGAATGCCGGGCCTGGAAGCTCTTCATCGCGTCCACCAGCGCGGGACTGTAATGCTCGTCGGACACAAGCGGCGGTGTAGTGAGGTACCCCTCATTGAACAGGCGCTGGGCCAGGGCGGGGACACGGGCGTCCTGTTTGTCCGGTTGCAGCAACGGCCCGCCTGGCACCGCTTGCCATTCGCCCAGCGGTTGTTGCCGTAGCCGGGCATAGAGACCGCGCAGGTTGCGGTAAAGGTCCAGGTTCGGCCGCGCCTGCTCAAAGGCGTCGGCAAGGTTTTGCAGGCCCAGTCCGGCGATGGCCAGCACCACGGCCGGGTGATCCTGTGGCGGTGGGTTGGCTTTCCATACCGGCTCCAGTCGGTCTTGGGGCAGGTAGCCGAAACGCAAATCATGCAAGGCTTGCAGGTAGCGCTGGCTGATGGCGATGTCGGCGCAATGAAGGCCTTGGGCCGCGTCCCCGACCGGCAGGCTATAACGAGCCGGATCCAGGCCGTCGTCGGCCAGCTGCTGCAACTGGACCTGCAACGCTCCCCGTCGTTCGTCGTCCGCCCAGACCTCCTGGCCTGCGTTTTGCTGGTAGAACGCCTGCAAGTCGAGCTGCGTCGGAAAATCGACGCCCACCGCGACGCTCGGGCACGCGACCGCGAGTTGCGCCAGCGTGGTCTGCACCAGAGCCGGGTCGCCGTCCTCGGCTTTGGCGACCAATGGCGCCGTGAGCAATAAAAGGCTCAGGTAACATGCGGACTTTTTGAACAACTGCTTTACTCCAATCCATGGCCGTCTCGTTGACGGTGAATTTTGCGACAGGTACGACCCGCCATCATGCAGACAAACGAAATCGGACGGGATGCCGCGAACGAACACCACGCTGGAAACCCTTCGCCTGTATCGGGCTTTTTGCGCCGATTCTGCCTGGTCATGCTGGGCCTGGGTATCATTTGCAGCCCGGCACTGGCGGAAAAAAAGGCCAAGTCGAAAACGCTTTACCACAGCCTCGCCCAGGCAGCGCCGGAACTCAATCCCCTGGCGCTCAAAAGTGCCTTGAGCGCCATGCAATGCGCCGTCGCCAATGGTGCCGGCCAGGCTCGCCACCTGGCGGTCATCGACTACTCGCAACCCTCCACGGCCCGGCGCCTGTGGATCTTCGACCTGCGCCAGAAGAAGTTGGTATTGCGCGACCTGGTGGCCCATGGGCAAAAGTCCGGGGAAAACTTCGCGACGCAGTTTTCCAATCGCCTGGGCAGCTACCAATCCAGCCTGGGCCTGTTTCGTACCCAGGAAAGCTACCAGGGCGCCCACGGTTATTCACTGCGCATGGATGGCCTGGAGCCGGGCTTCAATGACCTGGCCCGCGACCGGGCGATCGTGATCCATGCCGCCGACTACGTGAACCCGTTGTGGAGCGTGCGCCAGGGTCGCATCGGGCGCAGCCAGGGCTGCCCTGCCGTACGCCCGCAAGTGGCGCGCCAGGTGATCGACAAGCTCAAGGGCGGACAATTCATGTTTTCCTGGTACCCGGACCCGAGCTGGCTCAAGCGATCGGCCTATCTCAACTGCCAGCCGCAGCAGGTTGCCAGCATCTTGGCTACCAGCGGCAGCTAGGGGCACCTTTTGTGGCGAGGGAGCTTGCTCCCGCTGGGCTGCGTAGCAGCCCCAAGCATGTGAGTGCTTCGCACTCAAGCGGGAGCAAGCCTCGCCACAGGGATTGCGTCGGGTTCGCCTGCGGTTAAAATGCCGGCCTTTCGAATCCCTGGCGTTGCCTGAATGAATTGCGTAGCCCTTCAAACCCTTCACGATCATTTGCTGGCAGCCCTGGAATCAGCGCCGGTAGAAACCCGTCGCTTGTTCCATGGCCGGGGGCGCTGCTGGCCAGGCCTGGAGCAGATCACGGTCGATTGGTTGCAAGGGGTGGTGCTGGTTTCGCTGTTCAAGGAACCGGACCCCAAGCCGCTGGACGATTTGAGCGCAATGCTGCTGGCGCTGACCACGTCGCCGGCCTGGCAACACAGCAAGGCCCACACCCTTGCCGTACAACACCGTTACCTGCCGCAGAGTCTCACCCAATGGCTGGTGGGCGAGCCCATCGATGAATGGACCCTGACCGAAGGCGGCCTGTTTTACCGGATCGACCTGGGCAAGAAGCAGAACAACGGCCTGTTCCTCGACATGCGCTACGGTCGCGACTGGGTGAGGGCCAACGCCCAGGGTAAACGGGTCCTGAACCTGTTCGCCTATACCTGTGGTTTCTCCGTGGCGGCCATCGCCGGGGGCGCGCAGCATGTGGTCAACCTGGACATGTCCCGGGCGGCCCTGAGCCGCGGCCGTGACAACCATCGGCTGAACGGCCATGACCTGGGCCAGGTAAGTTTCCTCGGCCACGATTTGTTCAAGTCCTGGGGCAAGGTGATCAACAGCGGTCCATATGATCTGGTCATTATCGACCCGCCGACGTTCCAGAAAGGCAGCTTCCTGCTGACCAAGGACTATCAACGAGTACTGCGCCGCTTGCCGGAACTGCTGGCCGCCCACGGCACGGTACTGGCTTGCAGCAACGACCCGGCCACCGGCCCGGACTTCCTTATCGACGGCGTCATGCGTGAGGCGCCAGGCCTCGAATTCGAACAGCGGCTGGCGAACCCTCCGGAGTTCCCAGACGCCGATGTGACTTGCGGGTTGAAGGTACTGGTATTCAAACAGGCTGCGTCCACCAGGCTTTAGGCCGCTTTCGAGCAGAAGCCTGCACCTGCATCGCGACCGGCCAAGCGCCTGTCCTCCAGGACCAGCGCTTGGCCAAGCCACGCCAATCAGGCGGCCATTCGCTCACACGCCTCGGCGCATGACCGGCAAGCTTTTGCACACGCCTGGCAGTGCGCCGGTTCGTGTTTGCCACACTCCTCGCCACACGCTCGACAAATTGCCGCGCACACATTGCACAGTTGGACGGCGACGCTGCTGTCGCGCTTCATGAGCGTGGCCGCGAGCCGACATAGGTCAGCGCAGTCACGGTCCAGCTCTATGCACTTAGCCATCATCTGCACGCTCTGCTCACGCAGGCAGGCTGCAGCGCAGATTTCACAGGCCATGGCGCAGGCGGTGCATTCGGCTATACAGGCCTCGTAACGACTGTTCATGGGAATCTCCTGTTGCAAAGGTCGATTGGGTACCGCCCATGAAAACAGGGGCGGTATAAGGTCCGACTCGGCCGTCAATCCGGAGGTTTCGAGAGAAAAATTACAATTTTGTCAGCCGCTCAGACCACCAGCGTCAACCACGCCGACGCCAGCAGCAGCACGGCCATGACGCGGTTGAAACGCCCCATCGCCACGGCAGAACGACAGAACCTTGCGGCGCCGCGCCCAAGATAGGCCCAGGCGGTCATGCAGGGGATCGAAATCGCAAAGAATGCGAGGGACAACCAGAGCACCCTCTGCGTACGGTCCGCCTCGGCACCGGCGAATACGCTCACCACCGCCAACGCCATCATCCAGGTCTTGGGGTTCACCAACTGCAACCCGGCCGCCCCCGCCAGGCCCAGGCGCGGCCCCTCGACCGGGCGGTCCGGGTCGACGGCCTGGGCCGGAGCACGGAAAATCTGCCAGGCCATCCAGCTCAGCCAGGCGATGCCCGCCCAGGAGAGCAACGTCTGAATCGTGGCATGGCGCGCCAGCACGTCCCCCAATCCGGTGCCGACCAGAAGCACCAGCAAGGCCGCCGCCGCACAGGCACCGAGGATGATCGGCAAGGTGGTGGCCAGGCCGAAGCGCGAGCTATGGCTCAGGACCAGGATATTGGTCGGGCCCGGCGTGATGGAGGCGACAAACGCGAACAAGGCAAACGGCAGTAACTGGTCCATGGAGCGATTTCTCGGTGAAGGATCGATCGCTTGATCATCCCCGCCAAGCCGTGGTCAGTCTGGAACAATTGAGCAGCGCTTGCGGTAGTCCGCCGGGCTCAGGCGATAGGCACGCTGGAACCAGCGGCCCAAATGGCTTTGATCGGAAAAACCAAGCATGGCCGCCACCGCCACGGCGCTCTCGCCACTGGCCAGCAGGTGCCGGGCACGGGCCAGGCGCAACTGGATCAGATAAGCATGGGGCGCCAGGCCGAAAGCGGCCTTGAAGGCCCGGGTCAAGCGGAAACGATCCACGCCGGTGACCTGCGCCAGGTCATCCAGGCCGATGTCTTCGCTCAGGTGACTGTGCAGATAATCCCTGGCCTGCTGCGCCACCAATGGCAGCCGCGGATCCGGGTTGATCCGCGCCCGCCAGTGCAGGTGCTGGGTCAGGTTGGCCAACAGGGTGTCGAGGGCCGTCTGGCGCACGATGCGGATCTCCTGCTCATGCAGGCTCTGGAAGGCCAACGCCGTGGCACTCGCCAGCCGCGCATCGTCCGTCAGGGTGGCGGCGAACCCCAGCTGGGCGTTGTCCGGCGCCACATCGAACAAAGAGCGCAGCTCGCGCTCCAGCCATTGGGGCTCCAGGTACAACGTGCGATAGGTAAACCCGTGATCGTGGGGCGCGTTGCCGTCATGCAACTCACCGGGCTCGAGCAGGAACACCTTGCCCGGCGTACTGTTGTGCTGCTGGCGGCGACAATGAAACTGCTGCACCCCCTGCTCGGTCACGCCCACCAGATACGTGTCATGCCAATGGGGATCATAGGCATGCCCCTCGAAATGCGCGCGCACGGTCTCGATGCCGGACGTGGCGTCCTGCTTGAGATCGATCCAGTTGCGCGCCGTCATGCCCTGTCCCGTCTAGTGAATGTGCTCTTGGCAGATTAACTGCTGGTGAGGCGTGTGTCTGGAAGATTTGTGCAGGCCCTGTGGGAGGTGTTCGGTCTGTAGTGCGATGTCGACTGGCGTACCGCTATCGCGAGCAAGCTCGCTCCCACATGATCTTTTGGTCGTTTAGAAGATCAGCGTCCACCGCCGATCCCTGTGGGAGCCGAGCTTGCTCGCGATGGCGGTGGGCCTGCTTGCATCAATGCTGAATGTGCCGCCGCTTTCGCGAGCAGGCTCGCTCCCACATGATCTTTTGGTCGTTTAGGAGATCAGCGTCCACCGCCGATCCCTGTGGGAGCCGAGCTTGCTCGCGATGGCGGTGGGCCTGCTTGCATCAATGCTGAATGTGCCGCCGCTTTCGCGGGCAAGCTTGGCTCCCACAGGGAAATTCCATAGCTTCATGACCGCTTCAGGCATCCGGCGTAATCACCGGCAACACCGTCTCAACCGCCAAACGAGCCAACTCCGCGTCCTGCTCAGCCTTGACCCCCGACACGCCAATAGCCCCAATGCATTGGCCGTCATGACGAATGGTCACCCCGCCTTCAAGCATGCCCTGCAAGTGCGGAGCGCTGAGGAAAGCGTAACGACCACCGTTGATCATGTCCTCGAAAACCTTGCTATCACGCCGCCCCATAGCGGCCGTACGCGCTTTTTCAGTGGCGATATAGGCCGATAACGGCGAGGCATCGTCCAGGCGCAACAGCCCGAGGGGATGACCACCGTCGTCCACCACACACACCGACACCGCCCATTGACGCTGGTGAGCCAGCTCCTTGGCCGCCACCAGCAATTGCGCAACGTCCTGCTCAGTGAGTATCGCTTTGGTCTTCATGAATGACTCCGTGTTGTGCAACAGCAAGCCCGCAAGACAATCAGGCGCCCGCCCGGCAGGTCGAGGAATTTTCGTTCTGCGAACCATAGCGCACATGCGGCGGTTCATTGAAGCCCGGTTGCTGGCGACCTGCTGCGCCTGATACGAGCCCCTACGCCCACACCAATGGATCCACTAATGCAACCAGTCGTCCACATATCCAGCAAAACCGTTGACAACTAAATTAGTTAAGAGAGTTAATGGATCCACAAACAAGAACAATCCGCCTGGAGATCCGTCATGTACCCCAAGAACGCCTGGTACGTTGCCTGCACCCCCGATGAAATCGCCGACAAACCCCTGGGTCGCCAGATCTGTGGTGAGAAGATGGTTTTTTACCGGGGGCACGAAGGCAAGGTCGCAGCCGTGGAAGACTTCTGCCCCCACCGCGGCGCCCCGCTTTCCTTGGGCTACGTCGAAAACGGCAACCTGGTGTGCGGCTACCACGGCTTGGTGATGGGCAGTGATGGCAAGACCGTCGAGATGCCGGGGCAACGGGTACGAGGATTTCCCTGCAACAAGACCTTTGCGGTGCAGGAACGGCATGGCTTCATTTGGGTCTGGCCCGGTGACCAGGCGCTGGCCGATCCGGCACAGATCCATCATCTGGAATGGGCCGAAAGCGATGAATGGGCCTACGGTGGCGGTCTGTTCCATATTCACTGCGACTATCGCCTGATGATCGACAATCTGATGGACTTGACCCACGAAACTTATGTCCACGCCTCGAGCATCGGCCAGAAGGAAATCGACGAAGCGCCGCCGGTAACCACCGTCGAGGGCGATGAAGTAGTCACCGCCCGCCATATGGAAAACATCATGGCTCCGCCGTTCTGGCGCATGGCCTTGCGCGGCAACAACCTGGCCGATGACGTGCCGGTGGATCGCTGGCAGATCTGCCGTTTCACCCCGCCCAGCCATGTGCTGATCGAAGTGGGCGTGGCCCATGCCGGCAATGGCGGCTATCACGCTGCACCGCAATTCAAGGCGTCGAGCATCGTGGTGGATTTCATCACACCGGAAACCGAGACCTCGATTTGGTACTTCTGGGGCATGGCCCGGCACTTCCAGCCGCAGGATGAAGCCCTCACCGCGTCCATTCGCGAAGGCCAGGGCAAGATTTTCAGCGAAGACCTGGAAATGCTCGAACGCCAACAGCGCAACCTGCTGGACCATCCGCAGCGCAACCTGCTCAAGCTCAACATCGATGCCGGCGGCGTGCAGTCCCGGCGGGTGCTGGAGCGCTGGATCGCACGGGAGCGCGAGGCTCAAGCCGGGTTGATCGCCAGCACTCATCAGCCGCAACTGGCGGAGCAACGGCCATGATCGAAGTCCAGGTCACGGCGCGAAACAGCGAAGCCCTCGATATTTGCAGCTACGAGCTGACCCGGGTCGACGGCGAGCCATTGCCCGCCTTTACCGCCGGTGCCCATATCGACGTGCACTTGCCCGGCGGGCTGATTCGCCAGTACTCGCTGTGCAACCATCCCGAGGAACGGCATCGCTACCTCATCGGCGTGCTCAAGGACCCGGCGTCCCGCGGTGGTTCGCGCAGCTTGCATGAACTTATCCAGCCCGGCATGCGCTTGCACATCAGCGAACCGCGCAACCTGTTTTCGCTTGCTCCTCACGCCCGGCGCAGCCTGCTGTTTGCCGGCGGCATCGGCATTACGCCAATCCTGTGCATGGCCGAGCACCTTGCCCAGAGCGGTGCGGCGTTCGAGTTGCATTACTGCGCCCGTTCGCGGGACCGTGCGGCCTTCGTCGAACGCCTGCGCCAGGCCCCTTACGCCGACCGGGTCTTCCTGCATTTCGATGAAGAACCCGAAACCCTGCTGGACGCCGCCAAGGTGCTGGCCGTTCCCGATAGCGACCTGCACCTCTACGTGTGCGGGCCCGGAGGTTTCATGCAGCACGTCCTCGACACCGCCAAGAGCCAGGGCTGGCAGGAAGACTGCCTGCACCGCGAATACTTCGCCGCCGCCCCCACCGACACCCGCGCCGATGGCAGCTTTGCGGTCAAGCTCGCCCGCAGTGGCCAAGTGTTTGATGTACCGGCGGACCGCAGCGTGGTGCAGGTGCTGGAGAGCCACGGCATCGAAATCCCGATCTCCTGTGAACAAGGCGTGTGCGGCACCTGCCTGACGCGGGTGCTGGAAGGTGTGCCGGAACATCGGGACATGTTTCTGACCGAAGCTGAGCAGGCCTGCAACGACCAGTTCACCCCGTGCTGCTCCAGGTCGAAGACACCAGTGTTGGTCCTCGACCTCTAACATCCAGACAACACGGAACCCTGTGGGAGCGGGCTTGCTCCACAGTGTTTACCGTGGATCAATCTGTGCCGTGATGGCTGGGAAAGCTTTTGTGGCGAGGGAGCTTGCTCCCGCTTGAGTGCGCAGCGCTCATCACTTTTTTGGGGCCGCTGCGCGCCCCAGCGGGAGCAAGCTCCCTCGCCACAGGACCGTGCGATTCCCAATACCTTGTGGGTATCCAACATCACCGCAAACTGACCCTCCGCCTTCGCGAGCAGGCTCGCTCCCACACAGGTTTTGGTCATTTATAAGATCGTCCACCGCCGATCCTGTGGGAGCCGAGCTTGCTCGCGAAGGCGGTGGGTCTGCTTGCACTAATGCGTGAGCAAGCGAAGGCGCCGGAACATTCAGCATGGATGCAAGCTGACCCACCGCTTTCGCGAGCAGGCTCGCTCCCACAGGGGATTTGGAGTGGATACGAATATTGCAATCACCAGCCGCCGAGGCGGTCACTCCGAACGCAGGATCACCTTCATTCGCTCATCAGCCAGTGTCGAGCCGAACACCTCGGCGTAGCGCAGGGTCGCATTGGCATGTTCGCGCATGATCGCCTCGGCGCGGCCGCTCTGGCGGTTGATCAGTGCGTCGAACACGGAGTGGTGTTGCATATGGGCATAGTTGAAACGGCGAAACTCACCTGCCATGTTCTGGCGATCCACCGCCAGGGCGGTGACTGAGGCGAATGGCAAATGATCGTTGCGGGCCAGGGCATCGGCGATCGCCGGGTTGTGGCTGCCTTCGACGATCACTTGGTGAAAGCGCATGTTGAGGTCGTGATAGACCTCCAGGTCGTCCTCGGTGACATAGCCTTTGGCGAACAGTTCATCGCCCTGTACCAAGCATTGCTCAAGCGTCGCGCGGGCTTCTTCGGACAAACCATGCTCGGCTGTCTGCCGTGCCGCCAGACCTTCCAGCACGCCACGCACCTCCACGGCCCCAGCGATTTGCTCGGCGCTGACCGAACGCACCTGGAAACCGCGCCCGCCAAAACGCACGAGCAACCCTTCCTGCTCCAGGGTGCGGAACGCCATGCGCACCGGCATGCGCGAAACACCGAACAACTCGGCCGTAGGGATTTCCATCAAGCGCTCGCCGGCGGCCAACTCACCCGAGGCGATCATCTTGCGCAGCGCAACCAGCACCGTTTGGCCGGGCTTACTCATCCAGGCGATTCCAGAAAAAAGAAGCCGTCATAGTAGAAGGCTTGGCCCAGCGTGTCACGGCAAGGCACGGGTCCGCGATAAAGCGGGAGGCAACCACCTTGGCTGCCACCGCCGGGGCTCAAATGCCCGCCAATTCCCGCAACTGCGTCAACGTCTGCTCATCCAAGGTAATCCCCTGTTCATTGGCCTTGCTGCGCTCGCGATGGCGCCGGTCCCCAGGCAACCGTCGCAACCCGACGCCATGCATCTGCCTGACCAGTTCCCGGCTGCGCTCGGCGAAGTCTTGCCCGGCGGTCTTGCTGGGGTCGATCACGATCAACAGCTGGCCGGTCCATGGTGTCTTGGCGCCCGGATGGTTGCTCCAAT
The DNA here is from genome assembly GCF_051132015.1 of Pseudomonas sp. Z1-12. Lineage (NCBI taxonomy): Bacteria > Pseudomonadati > Pseudomonadota > Gammaproteobacteria > Pseudomonadales > Pseudomonadaceae > Pseudomonas > Pseudomonas sp. Z1-12. Next base: position 2,748,550 of record NZ_CP071647.1, on the reverse strand, counting down.
CGAATTCGAAAGAAAAATTGCCCCCCGTCAGCGCCGCCGCCAGCAACTCGACCATCATCGACAACGCCGAGCCCTTGTGCCCGCCAAACGGCAGCAGCGCGCCGCCTTCGAGGATCGCCTTGGGGTCGCGGGTCGGTTGGCCAAGGCTGTCCACGCCCATGCCCGGCGGCAACAACTCGCCCTTGCGCGCGGCAATCTGCACGTCGCCGTGGGCGATGGCGCTGGTGGCCAAGTCGAAGACAATCGGCTCACCGTCGGCCCGTGGCGCGGCGAAGGCAATGGGATTGGTACCGAATAATGGACGGTCCGCGCCATGGGGCACCACGCACGTCATGCTGTTGACCACACTCAGCGCCACCAGGCCTTCGTAGGCAAACGGCTCGACATCCGGCCAGAGCGCCGCGAAGTGATGGGAGTTGCGAATGGCCAGGACGGCGATACCGGCGCTGCGGGCCTTTTCCACCAACAATGGGCGCGCGGCGGCCAGGGCTGGCTGGGCAAAGCCGTTGCCGGCATCCACCGCGACGAACCCAGAGGCGACGTCTTCGACCACCGGCACGGCCTTGCCGTTGACCCAGCCGCTGTTCAGCGTCGAGACATACCCGGGAAGGCGAAACACCCCATGACTGTGGGCGCCGTCGCGCTCGGCCCCGGCGCAGTTTTCGGCCAGGCACCGGGCGACTTCGGTCGAGGTGCCATGACGCAGGAAAATCTTCTCCAGCAAACTCACCAGAGCATCGAAAGACAGGGTGCGAGAAGCAGCATGATCGGATGGCGCAGACATCTGAAGCTCCGGAATGATTGTTGGAGGTAGCAACAGCGTGAAGGACCCGCCCGGTGATTAAACACCGTTTCAGGCGCGCGCTGTCAATCCTTGACCGTGGCGGCGGCCCGGCCAGTCAGGAAACCAGTGTGCGGTAACTATGTACCACCTTTGCTCGTTCGTCGTTGCCTAGTCTGGCGGCTCCCTCCTTGTTCGCACCGCTGCACGGTGCCTTGATCGAGATGCAACGATGCTGACTGAAGACATGCCACTTTTATTTCCCGAAGTATTGGCTGCCGCCACGCTGGACGACTTGATCGCAACCCACGGCTTGACGCAGGAAGACCTCGACTGGCTGCAGCATGTTTCCCTGCCCAGCCACACACTGCGCACCGCACAAACCCCACCGATGGCCGCCGAAACGATCCTGCTTGCGGCCGAGGGTAAGTCCCCGATTCCGCTGGCCGGCTGTTTTATCCTCAGGGTCTCGACAACGGCTGGCGCAGCGGACACCGAAGCGGCGTACCTCTATACGCCCCAGGGTGGAATTACAAAGTTCGACAATCGGCAAGCCGTCGAGAAAAAAATTGACGAGATGTTGCGCAACCCTACGGCGCGCGACGACCTGTTTCGGTTCCTGTCGCTCTCCCAGCGCAGAGAACTCAACAGCACACCCACCATCAGCCAGGACAGGGGCACGATCAGCGGCGACGTGTTCAAGGCTCAGATCGAATCCATCGAACACGCCCAAGACCTTAATGCCCGATCCATGGTGAATGAGCTGATCCAACTGCCCTCGCTCGCCTCCATGTTGGATCAGGTACTCAGCGAGATCCTTCCGGACCTGGATCATGGACGGGCCCGCGTGGCGCTTCGAAAGCGCGGTCACCTGAGCGATCCGACGGCGATACCGGTCACTGAAAGCGTTTCATTGAGCGACGCGGTCCTGCTCTATTTCCACAATCAGGGCTGGCCTCCCGGGTATGAAGCCGACCTGTCGCATCCCGATACAAGCGCTTCGTCCCACAATGCGCAGCAGTGGGAAAACATAGTCAAGACCACGGCCGCCAAGCTGATCCCTGCGTTTACGGAATGCCTCAATGCCTATTGGCAGGCGCGTAGCGCCTTCTATGTTCCTCGCTGCAAATTACTGTCTCTGTTCATCGAGGAGGCGTTGCGGGCAACCATTTTGATCCAGCGGGAAAAAAAACAACTGACCGAAAGGCAAAGTCGAGAACTGCTTCGGCTATTCCGGCCGTCTCGCCGGGATGAGGCACTTTTATTTATCGAAACGATCCGGCTCTGGGAATATGAGCCCAATGACGTGGAGCTCGCGGGGTCCTTGATGATTAGCGGCGAGGGTCATTATCTCTACACCCCCGGCTACCCTCTTCAGAAAGTGGAAAACCACCTGGGGTTCAAACAGGCATTGCTCGGTATGCCGGTTACGATCGAACGAAAGGAAACGCTCTATAGCCTTCTCAGCCTGGAAGACCGTAACCGTTTCCAGCGTTTTGACGACCCGCAGGTTTCGGGTAAACCGGTGGCCTTGCCGGTCGCCGAATCCCTGGCCAACGCCATCATCGACAAACAGGTGGGGAACCTGCACTACGCACTGGAAATGTCGCGCCAGGCCCCTGTCGACATTCACTCGCTTATCGACAAGGCGCTGGATATACGTGCGTTCATCAACAAAAGCCTGTTGAGTCAGCCAACGGCCGGACATTGGGGGACGCATCCCGCGTTTCATGGCGACCTGCGCCCATCCAACTTCCTGGCCGATCAAATGGAAAGGAAAATCAAGAGCTATACCGATGTCGAGGACGCTTTCGACGGCCTTTTTAGTCAATTACCGACATCTGCCGACGTTTCGCTGCTCAACCCCCTAAGGCAGCTGCTGGATAAACTGACCAATGTTTTTTCCTTGGGTATCCGCGCCGAGGCCGAACTCAGGGCGCTTGATTCGAGCCTGCCGCCGATTGCAAATGATCTGATCAAAACGGTTTTCGCCTACGACCCGGACTACCCGGACCGTTCGCAACGCACAACCGTCAGGGGCTTTCGGCCAGACGTCTATTCGTTGAAGCTCGCATGCAGCGAAGAAGGTCGAACGGTTCAGTTGCCTCTCGCCAGTTGTTTTCTATTGACCGAGCGTGGCGGACTCGATACGCCCCACTCAGGCATGGCCATTCTCTGGACGCCCGCCGAGGGCTTGCAGGCTTTTTCGTCCGTTGATAGCGCCACTGAGAAATTGAATCGACGTTTGCTCGACTCCCAAAGACGCTTTGGCTTGCTCGAAAATCTCACGGCCCCTCAACGCTTGCCCCATAGGCGCTACCAGCTCCTTGCTTATGAACTGATCGAAGACAATGTGCTGGTCAATCGGATGCGTTCATTCATCAAATACTTCGAGGCCGAGTACGGCTATCTGAGCACATTGAAAGCCGGCGATTGGCGACTTACCGGGCCGGCCTTGATCAAAAGTCTTCAGGCGCTCCTGCACAAAGGAGCGCCCACCAACCTGAAGCGCGCCACCTCCCTTGCCCAGGCAATTAAACGCCAGCAGAAACTGCCTGCCTGGCTTGGCACGGCCCCCCTTGAAGAAAGGCGTGTGCACGTAGAAGTGATTGAGCAATATAAAAACAGCGTGTCCGATGGCAAGGATTACCTGGACGGCATCGAGCCCCTGGGCACCTATGTGCGCAAAAAACTGCAAACGCTATTGGACGCGCGCTTTCCTGGAAAAAACCTGGACCCCGACAGCGTCCGGATTACGCCCAACCTGGCGATCGTTGGGCCAGCCAGCTCATTGACCGACTTTGCGTTGAATCACATCGATGTGACCGAGAAGGGTTTCAAGGTTTCGTCAACATCCACCCAGCCATTGCCTGACGGTTTTAACGAAATGGCGGTACGGCAAATCTTATTGTCCCTGGAAATCCCGACCACTTATAAAAACGACGTAACCGAAGCCCTTTCTGGGCCAACGGCAGCCGTGCAGTCCAGAAAGCGGCGCTTTCACCAACAACTGCCGTGGCAATTGTTGCAGTACGCGCACGCACGGTATCTGCAGCAACACCTTTCCCCGACGGCATTCGACCTGTTTCGGCAAGTCATGGATATGCCGGACGCCATCGCTCGCCAAGCAGTCGAGGGCTTTAGCGCCTACTTTCGCCCTGTGGAGCTGATCAAGACCGAAGGCGGTGCCGCGATCAAAGCGTTGGGGCTTTACCTGTTCAGCTCGGTTAACGATGCAACCAGCCCTCATGTTCTGTATTCGCCCTACCATGACGGTGATCTGTTGCAAGAGTTCGAAAGTGAAGAGCGCATCGTCGCTGCATTCAATACCCCCGGCGCGCTCCAGGACTTGCTGATTCGCCGGCTTCCCAAGGCGCAACAAGCCACGTTTAAAAATCTCTTTGCGTCCACCCGGGGGAAATCATCGGAGGTGACCCTGGGCTTCAGTCCCATCAATACCAATGTTCTGCACACGCTGTATGACGACAACGCCGTGTTACTGGCAGATATGTTGACCGCGCAAACCCAGAACCACCGTCAGTCTGATTGGGCAACAGCCCTCCATCTGTTCAGCACCGGCGTCAGGATGCTGGGGAAACAGTTACCGGCAAAATTATCCTTTCTGGACACACTTTGGGAAAGCTACCAGGACTTCAAGGATTCCGCCGAAGACTTGCAGCAGCATGATTGGAAAAGCGGATTGCACAACTTCATCGCTGGCGCCGCGGAAATGGTTTCACTTGGCTTTTTGAATCGCGCCGATACATTCGGCCTTCTTGACCCCATCGAACCGGTTTCGGCGAGCGCCCCGTCACCGCAGAATTGGAAGGACATCGCCTGCACGGCTTCGGCCCGCACCGACCTGCAAGTCTTCGAAGCGTTGGACGTCAGTCTCTCGGACCTTCAACTCAATGTGATGGACGGAACCTACAGGGCAGTGGAAACCGGCAAGCGCTACATTCCCCTCGCCGGCAAGGTCTATCAAGTGGCAAAAGCCGGCCTGGCCTGGCGAATCATTCATGACGACGGCGAAGGGCCGTTACTCAAGTATTCGCCTGATGACTGGACATGGGCGATTGACCCGCAGCGCCAGACGATTCGCTTCGGTAAGGCCGGGTCGAAATTAGCCGTCACCTACAGCGACTTCCAGGCCAAGGGGTCATTGAATATCGAAGCGCGGGGCATGGCGGAGATACGGCGCAAATACCCTTATCGTGCCAACGTGATCGTGCAGGCACTGGAGACGGCACGGTTCTATTGCTCCAATGCCCTTTCCAACCTGGAACGACTGAAACGCCAGGTTCGTCCAGGCTCGCGACTGGATACCTACCTGAAGGCATTTTTTGGCGTAAGCGTCGTCGACGCCCGCCTTATCGGCAAAATAGACGCAGCGATTTCACCGATATGCCAGGCCCTGGCCAACCCCTTATGGGAGCAGCAGAATGGGGAAAACATCGTTATCGGCAGTCTTAAACATCTAGGGGAAAGGCCAACAGCCTTTGTGCTGGAACCGGCCAGAGTCGAAAGAATTTACCTCACGCAATATTTTTTCGACTTGGGACTGGGTTGGTATAAGACTGCCGTACCTGATTTCTTCAATGTCGACGCGCATGGCCAGGCAGCCACTTTCATCCACGAAGTTTCCCATCTACTGTTCAATACGCTCGATATTATTTACCTGAATGCGGCGTATCCATTTCTGGACTTGATTCCGACAATCACCCATTCGGGACGAAAGCAATACGAAGCGCTAAAAGTCATGCAAGAAGAGGGGCTTTCATTGGCCACTCCAAAATCAAAACTGTTCATGGAATGGAATGAGTCAGACAACAGTTATACAAAGATCGAGCTATTGCCTCTCTATAAGCGCATCGTCCGAGAAATCCTGAAGATCACTGGCGCTGAAGACATGGACGGTGCACGTGACGCATTTCTCGACCCGACGCTGCCTGACAAGCGCATCGATGTCATGCTGCGTAACGCCGACTCGCTCACGCTCTTGATTTGTGAATTGGGACGGCAACTCGATGAGAGTCCCACCCATGAACGCGTGGCGTGATCTGGGCGGGGGATTGATCTTTTTTTCACGCGCGGTATGCGACGATAGCCGATGACAGGTGAAAAAAACGGCTCATTGATGTGCAAACGACATGACGGCAGTTCTCGGCAGTTCATGCCGAAGGTTAGAATGCGGCAAATCAGGACAAATCAATGACCGAACATACCCTCTCGGAAGCCGAATACGACGCCATTACCGATGCCGCTGCCCATTGGTGCATGCGTCTGCACGCCGTCGACTGCACCGATGCCGAACGGCAGGCGTTCCAGCAATGGCACGATGCCGATCCGCTGCATGCGTTCGAATACCAAGCCATGTTGGAAATCTGGGAGGTGGCCGATCATCTGCCGCGCGTCGAGCCCGCAGCCCCCGCCCCAGCGTCCAGGCCCCGGTCGCGCTGGAGCCGGTTGGCTGTCGCTGCCGCGGTGCTCGTCGTGGGCCTTCCCGTGGCCGCCTACACTGGTTGGAATCTGGGCTGGGTTGCCAATTCCTACGAGCGATTCGAAGCCGGCACGAGCGTCCGCCAGATCACGCTTGACGACGGCAGCCAGGTCGAACTCAACCTGGGCAGCGAGCTAACCTTCGCCAACTACAAAAACGAGCGCCGGGTGACGTTGGAAAAAGGCGAGGCGTTTTTTGACGTCACCCATGACAAACAACATCCGTTTGTCGTGCGCGCCGGCCAAGGCCAGGTGCGGGTGACCGGGACGCGCTTCAACGTCTGGATGTACCAGGACCAGGTGCGGGTCACGCTGGTGGAAGGTTCGGTCAAGGTCATCAGTAACCAGGCGCTCACCCATAACGGCCTGCAACTTTCGCCGGGCATGCAAGCGAGCTACAAGGCGGGCGACCACCAACCGCAAGTCCGCGAGACCGATCCCAACGACAGCTCGCTGGCGTGGCGCAACGGCAAGTTGGTGCTGGATAACCTCGCCCTGAGCGACGCGCTGCCGCTGATCAACCGCTATCTCGAGCGTCCCGTCATGCTCGCTGACAACAGCACCGGCGGCCTGCGTGTCGGGGGGGTCTACAACATCGGCGAAGTACAGAACCTTGTGGCTTCGTTGCCGAAAGTCCTGCCGGTCTACCTGACGCAGAACAAGGACGGCAACCCGGTGCTCAATTCCATTGGGCAGCGGCCGGTTCAATAACTGAAAAGGTCCCTTTGGGAACAAAATTCTGTTCACTTAAAGGGAATGACGAACCTGTGGCGAGGGAGCTTGCTCCCGCTGGGCTGCGCAGCAGACCCAATTTGTGAGCGCTTCGCGCTCAAGCGGGAGCAAGCTCCCTCGCCACGGGTTTGCCGAACCCCTCAGGTACAACAGCGGCTATTGCGTCGCCACCCTGCCCGCCTCATCCCGCTCACGAATAATCAGGACCTGATACTGTGGATCAGCCTTGATTTGCTGTTCGGTGAAGGGCAGCACACTCCACTGCTTCTTCGAAAACGCCTGGGTCTGGTCGGCCGAATAAGGCGAGGCAGGGTCGCTGGAAATGGAGAACGCCAACAGCCCCTGGGCTTGTGGACCTTTATCGTCAAACGTCACCACTTGCAGGTAGCTGGTGCCGCTGACCACCTCTCGCTTGCCGTTCGCCCCCGGCACGCTCTGGATCGCGTTATAGATGCCCAACTCCCCGGGGCCGCCGTGGATCGGTGTCTGTCGGGTGCCACTGCTGGCCACCTGGACGTCTTGCCATCGGCTGTCCTTCGACAACCCGGCAGCCTTCACCGTCTCCACCGAAGCCAACATGGCTTCGCGCACGGCCTTGAGCACGGGCGGGCGTTCGGTTGCCAGGCCACGCGGGGTGTGTTGCGGGTCCTTGGGATCGAACGCGACGCGCCATGAGTCAGGCAGCGCCTGCAACTGGTCCATGATGTGCTGGAAATGCACGAACCCCAGGCCGCTATCCAGGCCGGCCTTGCGATCCCAGGCCTTGAGGCTGGCACAGGCTTCGGCCAACGTCCGCGCATCGCCCCCCAGGTCACCGGCGCATACGCCGAGCAGGTCCGGCATCACCTGGTCAGCCAGGTACACTTGATCGTCCATGACCATGTGTTGCAAATCCTCCACCTTCACCGGCCCGGCCTTGGCCAACTGGCCCATCCGCTCCAGCGCAAAACGCGCGCGCAGCCCCAGCGGCTGGCCGTGCTGGCTGATCAACGGGGAATAACCGGACAAGGGTTGCGCCGGGTTGACCATCCAGGCCGAATCGTTGGAGTTCTGCACATAATCACGACGCAGCAGCTGCGGGAGCTTGTCGGCGGCATAAATGCCCTCCTGTACCGCTTTGGCATCGCTGCCCCAGGCACATTCGCTGCGAGAACCATCCAGCACGATCATCTGCAACCCGGCCCTGGGATCGCTGCACCGGGCCAGTTTGTCGGCATCGACGTTCGGCACCACCGACACATTCATGTAGAGGCTTTGCCCCTGGTCGTCCACCGCCAGGGTATTGACCCAGGGAATGCCCTGGATCTTATGGACGGCGGCCTGCAAGTCCTTGAGCGTGACCGCCTTGTTCATGGCGTACCACTGGGCCAGCACCCGATCGTTTTCCAGGTTCGCGTCCCGCAGGCTGTACGCGAACCGGTTGTCCCAGTCCAGCCGGCCGGGCCATTGCACGATCGGGCCGAACTGCGAGCCATAGACCACGCGGGAAACCGTCTGCACCTGGCCGTCGGGTTGCTGGATGTCCACTGTGACCGTCTGCTGGCTCATCGGTACGGACTTGCCATCGAGCAAGTAGCGGGTCGGGTCCTTCGGGTCGAGTTGCAGGCGGAACAGGGTGAAATGCTTGGAACTGTCGACGGTGTGGGTCCAGGCCAAGTGCTGGCTGAAACCGATGTTGATCATCGGCAGGCCTGGCAGCGCCGCGCCCATGACGTCCAGCTTGCCGGGAATGGTCAGGTGCATCTGGTAGAAACGCATGCCGCCCACCCACGGAAAATGCGGGTTCGCCAGCAACATCCCTCGACCGTTGAACGAGCGCTCACTGCCGATGGCCAGGGCATTGCTGCCGCGCTCCAGGGCAAACCGCTGCTGCCGGGTCGCGGCGGCAGCGAAACTCGCAGCCGGAGCGGCGGCGAGCGCGGTCGCCTGGGGCGGTTGCGCACCTGCCAGGGCTTCGGCGAATTGGCCGACGCCGCCTTCCACCAGCAACCGACGGGTCAACTTGACCAAGTCCAGCGCAGTGATTGGCCGTACCCACTCGCTGGCGCACTGCTCGGGCAGGCCCTTGGCCTTGTGCTCGGCCAACGCGCGGTTGTAGCCCGCCGCATAGCCTTCGACCAATTGCTGCACTTGAGGCGTCTGGGCCTGCCAGAAACCGGAGACCGCTTGCGGCGTGTTGAGCCAGCTGAAGAACAGGTCGCTGACGCGGTTCTCCCGCTGTTCGACCGTGACCTGCTCGGGCCCGAAATAACGCGAGCGCTGGGCGTTGACCGTGACGATCTCATTGGCCAGCAGGCACAGGTTGTCCTGGGCGTAGGCATAGCCGATGCCATAACCCAGCCCACGTTCATCCTGAGCCCGGATATGCGGCACGCCAAAACGGGTGCGCCGGATCTCGGCACTGGCCTGCGCCCCATCGTCCTGCGCATTGACCACAGGGCTGAGCCCGAGGGCGATCCCTAGAAAAGCGCCTGCAAGGCCAACCCTCGATAACTGCCCGGACATTCTCACGTTCACTCCTGATGAAAACCGCAGAAACCAGGACGGCTACCGCTGCGCCTGTAGACAAACACTCGGCCCGCCTGGGAAATCACACACCGCATGCTGAATCGGAATGTGCCTACCTTGAAAACGAACCGGATAAAAAAAAATTAATGGCCTGGCGCCGCTTGAGCATGGGGGTTTGACGAAGCCGGGGCAATTTTTTCACATCACCGCCTTCATGATTGCCCGTCCTCGTTCGTCCTATAACAGGAGAGTATTCGTGACCTTTTCTGATCAGGCTGGTAAGGAGTTTCTGCATGCGTAACGCGCAACTGCCCATGGAGGGCAAGCCAAGGCCGACCGGCGTCTCGCTGAACGCCACCCACCGTGAATTCGACAGGCCGCCAGAGCGCGGCGGCAACGACCACATCAGGCGCCTGCTCAAGAGCTTCGGGCTCAGGACCAGCCTGATTCGCCTCAAAGTCATCGATGCGCTGCTCAAGGCCGCCCAAGAAAACCGCTGCCTGGGCGTGCGTGGTGTGCACAGCCAGTTATTGGGGCTGGACATTCCGTTGTCCTTTCTCAGCGTGCGCGAGGTGTTGAAGCGCCTGTGCAGCGAGGGCGTCGTGACCCTCAACCCCGATAAAAGCTACCGCCTGCACCCCAGCGCGATGGCCGTGCTCGAAGCCGAGGGTTGAGCCCGGCGCTCAGGGCTTGACCTTGCGCCGCATCACGCCGTTGATCACCACCACGATGACCGCCACGGCAATGGCGATGTATTGAAACAGCTGCTCGCTGATCATGCCCTGGCCCTGCATCCAGGACAGCCCCAGCATGATTGCCAGGACGACGAGGACGATCAGAATCGAGTATTTCAAACGTTGCGAATGAGTCATTGCCAATTTCCTGAATGTAACCGTTCTGTATCCGAAGGCTGCCAGGTCCATACCGTATTGCCGGAATGACAGGCTGCCAAGGGGGCATCATGGTACAGCCGAAGGCAAGTCTTCGTGCAATCCCCTCGTTTTATTCCTTGACCGACAGACCTCTAAAGCTGCATCACCCCAGGCCGATACAATCAGGACTGCCCATCCGCTTGCTTTAGAAAGTCGCCTTCGTGCAAGGATTTCCACATGCCCTCATTCCGAACGATTCAGGCTCGCTACACTCTGTTCCTGGTCATTTTCATGCTGGTGTTGTCGCTCCTGACCGTGGTGGGCATCAGTTACCTGGTCGCGCCCAAGCTGCGCCAGACTGAAGAGCAGGTGGCGCTGAACCGCATCGCCGAGGTTGCCGAGCAGATCCAGGGCGAATTGAACAAGGTGCAGGCGCAGCAACGCAGCATCACCCAGACCATCCCGTTGCTCGACAGCGATGCCATCGACAAAGTATTGCCGGGGCTGGTGGACCAGTACGGCGAGTTGAAAGTCTTCGGCGGCGGGATCTGGCCGCTGCCCAACCAGCGGGCCGAGGGGCGTAGCAAGTTCAGCACGTTCTGGCACCGCGACGCGTCCGGCAAACTGGTGGTCAATACCTTCTGGAACAGTGACGCCGCGCCCAACTATTACGAGCAACCCTGGCACAAGGGCGGCATGGCCACCCCACCTGGCAAGTGCGCCTGGGCAGCAGCCTATAAAGACGACGCCAGCGCCGAGCCTCGCACCAACTGCGCCATGGCCATCCAGAAGAATGGCGTGCCTTACGGCGTGTCCACCATTGACGTGACCCTGGGCTTCTTCAACGACCTGATTGCGCGCAAGGAAGCCGACCTGAGCGCCGAAATGCTCATCGTCGAAGGCGACGGCAAGATCATCAGCAACAGTTCGCGCATCAGCGGGCCGATCGTGTTGAAGAATATCAGCGACTTGGCGGCGTCCTCACCGTTCGCTGCCCAGGTCAAGGCAGGCCTGGCCAAGCGTGACCAGCCGTTGCAGCGGGTCGAGTTCGACAACAAGGGCGAGGCCAGCACGTTCTTCATGCGCCCTATCGAAGGTTCGCCGTGGTTCCTTGCCACTGCGCTGCCAACCCGGCTGATCACCGCCCAGCGCGACGACGTGCTGAACACCTTGAGCCTGCTGCAGATCCCAATGGTAATCCTGCTGGTGTTGATGCAACTTTACGCGATCCGCCAATTGACCCACCGCATGAAGGTGCTCAAAGGCAACATCGACGCTTTGTCTACGGGCGATGCCGACCTGACCCGACGCATCATCATCCGGGCCGAGGATGAATTGGGCGCGATCGGTCATTCGGTTAACCGCTTCATCGCTTACCTGCAAGGCATGATCGGTGAAGTCACCCAAGCCACCGGCGCCATGGCGTCAAGCCTGGGCGATCTGCAGCGGACCTCGGCCCACACCAGCGAAATCCTGATGCGCCACGCCTCGGAAACCGACCAGACCGTGACCGCCATCACCCAGATGAGCTCCACGGCCGAAAGCGTCGCGCAAAACGCCGCCGAGACTGCGGCGTTCACCCAGCGCGCCAACGAGCATGCCGACCGCTCCCGCGTGGTCGTCGGCGAGGCCTCCAACAGTGTGGTGGCGCTGATCGATGAAGTGGCCAGCGCGACCCGCAAGGTCGAGAGCATGCAACAGGATGCCCAGCGCATCACCGAGATCCTTGGCGTGATCGGCGCCATCGCCGGGCAGACCAACCTGCTGGCCCTCAACGCCGCCATCGAAGCCGCCCGGGCCGGTGAGCAAGGCCGTGGTTTCGCCGTGGTGGCCGACGAGGTCCGCGCCCTCGCCGCTCGCACCCAGGCCAGCACCTCGGAAATCAATGAAATGCTGACCCGCCTGACCCAAGGCGTGAGTTCGTCGGTCTCGGCCATGGAAAACACCCAGGCCAGCTGCCAGTCGGCCGCCGATGCGACGTCACGGGTGAACTCGGGCCTGGACGAAATGGCCGGCTCGGTCAGCCAGATCAACAGCCTGAGCACCCAGATCGCCACCGCCGCCGAGCAACAGAGCGCGGTGACCGAGGAGATCAATCGCAGCATGGTGCAAATCCGCCACATGGTGGAGGAACTGGTGGAAAGCGGCCTGGCCAGCGAGGCCAATACCCGGCAACTGCTGGAAGCCAACACGCGGGTGAATGCGATCATGGGGCGGTTCAAGGTGCGCTGACGCGGACACAGCCCCAACATCCGCCCCTGATCTGTGGGAGCGTGCTCCTACAGGTTGTTTGCTCACAAACCGTGGCGAGGGAGCTTGCTCCCGCTGGGCTGCGCAGCAGCCCCCTTGCCCAATACCTCAATGTGTCAGGTATTTTGAGCAAGCTGTCTTGGGGCCGCTTCGCGCCCCAGCGGGAGCAAGCTCCCTCGCCACAAAAGCGATGGATGATGCCCTCTCAATTGGGGAGGGCAGCTTGTTTACTCTCCCAACCTGACAATTCTGTAATCCCCGCCTCAGCCCCCTGTCAGCTCGTGCTCGCTACTCTGTTATCCTCCCTCCAAACCGTACGACACGAGACCACCTCCATGGCCAACCCCCTGCACCTGCTCGCCTTGAGCGCCCTGTTCCTCACCTCCCTGGCCCAGGCCGCCGAGCCGGTGACTATTGATGTGCACCGCGATGCCAATTGTGGCTGCTGCAAAAAGTGGATCTCGCACCTGCAAGAAAACGGCTTCAAGGTCAACGACCATGTCGAGGCCGACATGAGTTCGGTCAAGCAACGCCTGGGCGTGGCGCCGAACCTGCGCTCCTGCCACACCGCCGAAATCAACGGCAAATTCGTCGAAGGCCATGTCCCGGCCGACCAGGTGCTGGCGTTGGGCAAGCGCGATGACTTGCTCGGCGTCGCCGCCCCAGGCATGCCCATGGGCTCGCCCGGCATGGAAATGGATGGCATGAGCGACGCTTATCAAGTGATCGGCCAGAAAAAAGACGGGACCCAAACCGTGGTGGCGGATTACCCGGCCCACTGATGGGCGAAGCCTATATCGGCTTGTTCCTGGCGGCGTTCGGCGCGGCGACCTTGTTGCCGCTGCAGTCGGAGGCCTTGTTGGTCGGCCTGTTGCTCAGCGAGCGCCACGAAACCTGGTTGCTGCTCGCGGTCGCCACGGTCGGCAACGTCCTGGGTTCGCTGGTGAACTGGTGGCTGGGCACGCGCCTGGAACACTTCAAGGACCGCCGCTGGTTTCCAGTCAGCCCGGCCCACCTGGACAAGGCTCGCCTGCATTACCAGCGCTTCGGCCGCTGGTCGCTGCTGCTCAGTTGGCTGCCGATCATCGGCGACCCGTTGACCTTGGTGGCGGGGGTGATGGGCGAGCCGTGGCGGCGTTTCCTGCTGATCGTGACCCTGGCCAAAGGCATGCGCTATGGCGTGCTCGCCCTGGCCACGCTGGGCTGGATGGGTTGAACGTTCGGGCCGTTCGGTTGCCTGTGGTTAATGTCGCCATAATCGAGTCGCGCCAGGATCGGCGGCGGCCACAAGGAGATCGACCATGTCCCGAATCATGCCCCGTTGGTTGCCCAGCCTGTTCCTCACCGCCGCCCTGCCCCTGCTCGCCCAGGCCGCCACCCCCCCGGAAGGCCCGGCCTACGGTGCGCAGCTGGAAGGCTTCGAATACCCCTACACCCTCAAGCATTTCGCCCTACAGTCCCAGGGCCAATCCTTGCAGATGGGCTATATGGACGTGCCGGCCCAAGGCAAGGTCAATGGCCGCACGGTAGTGCTGATGCACGGCAAGAATTTCTGCGCTGCCACTTGGGGCGATTCGATCAAGGCCCTCAGCGAGGCCGGCTACCGGGTCGTCGCGGCAGACCAGATTGGCTTCTGCACCTCGAGCAAACCCGAGTATTACCAATACAGCTTCCAACAACTGGCAACCAACACCCAGGCCTTGCTCAAGGCCCTCGGCGTACAGAAAGCCATCGTCCTCGGCCACTCCACCGGCGGCATGCTCGCCACCCGCTACGCGTTGCAGTTTCCCGATCAGGTCGAACGCCTGGCAATGGTCAACCCCATCGGCCTGGAAGACTGGAAAGCCTTGGGCGTGCCCTACCGCACCGTGGACCAATGGTACGCCCGTGAGCTGAAGGTCACCGCCGAGGGGATTCGCAATTACGAGCGCACAACCTATTACGCCGGCCGCTGGAAACCTGAGTTCGACCGTTGGGTGGACATGCTTGCCGGCTTGAACAGGGGCCCGGGTCATGAGCAAGTGGCATGGAACTCGGCGCTGATCTACGACATGATCTTCACCCAGCCGGTCTACTACGAGTTCAAGGACCTGACCGTGCCCACCCTGCTGCTGATCGGCACCTCGGACACCACCGCCATCGGCAGCGACATCGCGCCGCCGGCGGTCAAGGCCAAACTGGGCCACTACGAGGTACTGGGCAAACAGGTGGCTGGGCTGATTCCACGCGCGACCCTGGTGGAGTTCCCCAATCTGGGGCATGCCCCGCAAATGGAAGAGCCGGATCGGTTCCACAAGGCCCTGCTCGGCTGGCTGGACAAACCCATTCCCTGACGAGGTGATCCATGGCGGTGCAAATAGCAGTCATAGACGATTGGCAAGATGTGGCACGCGGCGTGGTGGATTGGTCGGTGCTCGACAGCGTCGGCCAGGTGACGTTTCTCCATGACTATCCCGCCGACCGCGACACTCTCGCCGAACGCTTGCAGCGCTTCGAGGTGATCTGCGTGATGCGCGAACGCACCGTGTTCGACGAAGGCCTGCTGCGCCGCCTGCCCAATCTCAAGCTTCTGCTCACTGGCGGGATGCGCAATGCCGCCCTGGACCTGAAGGCCGCCGCCGAATTGGGCATCCAGGTCTGCGGCACCGACAGCTACAAGCACGCCGCGCCCGAATTGACCTGGTCGCTGATCATGGCCCTGACCCGCAACCTGGTACAGGAGGCCAATGCCTTGCGCGCCGGCCTGTGGCAGCAAGGCCTGGGCGGCGACCTGCACGGCAAGACGCTGGCGATCCTCGGCCTGGGCAGCATCGGCACACGGGTAGCGCAGTTCGGTCAGGTGTTCGGCATGCGGGTCATCGCCTGGAGCCAGAACCTCAGCGCCGAGCGAGCCGCGGAAGTGGGCGTGACCTATGTCAGCAAGCAGGCGTTGTTCGAACAGGCCGACGTGCTCTCGATCCACCTGGTGCTCGGCGAACGCACCCGCGGCCTGGTGGATGCCCAGGCACTGGCCTGGATGAAACCCGAGGCGCTGTTGGTCAATACCTCCCGCGGGCCCATCGTCGATGAAACCGCCCTGATCGACGCCCTCCAGCACAAACGCTTGGCCGGCGCCGCCCTGGACGTCTTTGCCCAGGAGCCCTTGCCTGCCGCCCATCCGTTCCGGACCCTGGACAACGTACTGGCCACGCCCCATGTGGGTTACGTCAGCCGACAGAATTACCAGAAGTTCTATTCCTTGATGATTGAAGACCTGCTGGCCTGGGCGGCTGGCACGCCGATTCGGTTGCTGACGCCGGCGGGCTGAGCAGGAGCATCACTGTTCCCTTTGTGGGAGCGAGCTTGCTCGCGATAGCGGAGGGTCAGTTGCAGGGTTGGTGACTGGCACACCGCTATCGCGAGCAAGCTCGCTCCCACAGGGGACAGGGGTGTTTCCAGTGGGCGTGATTAGCCATCAAAACGCCGCTATTTCACCCGCCCCCCGATGGTGCGTCGCGCCATCCCATCGCGCACATCAGTGAACCAACCCCCTCCCCCTACACTTTTTTCTTTTCAGGCATGTGCACTTCGTCGGTGCGTATTCCCCGACGTCGTGTAAGACATTGCCGCTAAAAAACGTGATTGTCGGACAATGCGACGAACCGAGCCGCACCGCTCTAGGATCTGACCTAGACTGCCTAACCGGGGGGAAAACCGACCGGTCATCCAGACGAAAAAAAGTCGAAACTTTTCGCAACGGCGACAGGTCAGGTTAGAGGTAGGGCAACAGCGACTGGTGCAGTCCTTGCACTGGTCATTGCAACAGCTCCTTCAGCTGCTTCGCTTCGCCGCGTTTGGGTAGCCGTTCGCTTTCCTTCGTAGCGCTTGTGCGCCTGGCCGCAGGATTCGGCCAATGAAACAACAGCTCTGGCGCTTGCCGGAAACAGATCGAGAAAATGGGAGATATTTATGATCAGTGCTGCCTTGGAACCACAACAAGTCCGTTCTCAACTACCGCCGGCGGCCGAATCGCCGACGGCCCCGGTGTTGGCCACCGGCGGCAAGGCACTGCTTCCCGTCGCTCGACAGAACCCCAATCGCAAGAAAATTCTGTTCGTCACCTCGGAAATCGCCGATCTGGTCAAGACCGGCGGCCTGGGCGACGTGTCCTCGGCACTGCCCCGGGCCATGGCCGGGCTGCATGATGTCCGGGTGCTGATCCCCGGCTATCCGCAAGTGATGAACAGCGGCAATCCGATCCACATCATCGGCGAACTGGGCGGCCACGCCGCGCTGCCGCCCTGCAAGATCGGGCGCATGGACATGGCCGATGGCCTGGTGATCTACGTCCTGATCTGCCCGGAACTGTTCGCCCGCGAAGGCTCGCCCTACGGTGCCAACAACGGCCGCGACTGGCCCGACAACCACATCCGCTTCGCCCGCCTGGGCCTGGCCGCCGCCGACATCGCCGCCAACCTCGCGCAGATCCACTGGTGCCCGGACCTCGTCCACGCCCACGACTGGCCAGCCGGGTTGGCGCCCGCTTATATGCACTGGCGCGGGCAACGCACCCCGACCCTGTTCACCATCCACAACCTGGCGTACCAGGGCGTGGTCAGCCTGGCGTCCTGCCCGGAACTGGGCATTCCCGAGCACGCCCTGCAACAGGAAGGCATGGAGTTCTACGGCAAACTGTCGTTCCTCAAGGCCGGGATGGCCTATTCCAGCCATATCACCACCGTCAGCGCCACCTACGCCCAGGAGATCACCACCCCGGCGTTTGGTTGCGGGCTAGATGGTTTCCTCGCGGCCAAGACCCAACAAGGCTTGCTCAGCGGCATTCCCAACGGCATCGACGAAAGCTGGGATTCGGCCACCGATTCGCACCTGTTCCGCCAGTTCGCCATCGGCGACTGGGACGGCAAGGCGGTCAACGCCAGCCATGTGCGGGAGCTGTTCGGACTCGACGACTCCACGGGCCCGCTGTTCGCCGTGGTGTCGCGCCTGGTCTACCAGAAAGGCCTGGACCTGACCGAAGCGGTCGCCGAGTTCATCGTCGAGTCCGGTGGCCAGATCGCCATCATCGGCCGTGGCGAACCGGAGGAAGAACAGGCCATGCGCGAACTGGCGCTGCGCTTCCCCGGCCGCATCGGCGTACGCATCGGCTTCAACGAAACCGATGCCCGGCGGATGTTTGCCGGCAGCGATTTCCTGCTGATGCCGTCGCGCTACGAGCCTTGCGGCTTGAGCCAGATGTATGCCCAACGCTTCGGCTCGCTGCCGGTGGCGCGCAATACCGGAGGCTTGGCGGACACCATCGAAGATGGCATCACCGGTTTCCTGTTCGATGAGTCCACGGTGGAGAGCTACAAACAGGCCTTGAGCCGGGCCTTCAAGGTCTTCGAGTTCCCCGACCTGCTCAACGCTATGCGCTGCCGGGCCATGTCGGCGCCGTTCAACTGGTGCAAGGCCGTGGAACCCTACGCCGAACTCTATGAACAACTGGTGGCAAAGTCCCTGGGAAAATCGGCCAGACAATGAGGTAACAATGACGTCAAGGACGCCTGAAACATGGACCCACGGCGCGGTGATGCTGGATGACGAGCACACCCGCTTCGCCCTCTGGGCCCCGGATGCCTTTTTTGTCAGTGTCGAACTCGACACTGGCGATTCAATACCGCTACTGCCCCAAGCCGACGGCTGGTTCATGATCCAGACCCGTTGCCCAGCCGGCACCCGCTATCGCTACAACATCGATGGCGAGCTGGAGGTGCCGGACCCAGCTTCTCGCGCCCAGGCCGGCGACATTGACCGCCACAGCGTGGTAGTCGACCCCCATGCCTACTCCTGGCGGCACACTCAATGGTCCGGTCGCCCCTGGCACGAAGCCGTGATCTACGAACTGCATGTGGGCGCCCTCGGCGGTTTCAACGGCGTCGAACAGCATCTGGCGCGCCTGGCCGGGCTGGGCGTCACCGCCATCGAGCTAATGCCGCTGGCGCAGTTTCCCGGTGATCGCAACTGGGGCTACGACGGGGTGCTGCCCTACGCGCCCCAGGCTTCCTACGGCACACCTGAACAACTCAAGCATCTGATCGACAGTGCCCACGGTCATGGCCTGTCCGTCATCCTGGACGTGGTCTACAACCACTTCGGCCCTGACGGCAACTACCTGCACCGCTATGCCAAGGGCTTCTTCCGCGAAGACAAGCACACGCCCTGGGGCGCGGCGATCGATTTCCGCCGCCGTGAAGTGCGGGACTTCTTCATCGACAACGCGCTGATGTGGCTGTTGGAATACCGTTTCGACGGTCTGCGCCTCGACGCGGTGCACGCCATCGAAGACCCGGACTTCCTTCAAGAACTGGCAGCCAGGGTGCGCGAACAGGTGGACCCGGTCCGGCATGTCTGGCTGACCGTGGAAAACGAACACAACCAGGCCAGCCTGCTGGAACAGGGCTACGACGCCCAATGGAACGACGACGGCCACAATGCCTTGCACGTGCTGCTGACCGGCGAGACCGACGCCTACTACGCCGACTATGCCGAGCAGCCGACGGAACAACTGGCACGCTGCCTCAGCCAGGGTTTTGTCTTTCAGGGCCACATCAATCGCCATGGCGAATCCCGGGGCGAGCCCAGTGGTCACCTGCCGCCGAGCGCATTCGTGCTGTTCCTGCAAAACCATGACCAGATCGGCAACCGTGCCCTCGGCGAACGCCTGCATCAACTCGCCGCCCCCCAGGCCCTGCAAGCAGCGACGGCCTTGTTGCTGTTGTCACCGATGATCCCGCTGCTGTTCATGGGCGATGAAGCAATGGCCGAACAACCGTTCCTGTTCTTTACCAGCCACCATGGCGAGCTGGCGGAACTCGTGCGCGAAGGCCGACGCAACGAGTTCAAGGCCTTCAGTGCCTTCGCCGACCCGCAGCAACGCGAACGAATTCCCGACCCCAACGCGGCCGGTACCTTCGAGGCGTCACGTCCGAGCCTGGAACCACAGCGACCGGAGCAACAGGCCAGCGAGGCGCTGTATCGCCAACTGCTGAAAATCCGCCGTGAGGACATCGTCCCGCGCCTGCCCGGCGCTCAAGCCCTCGGGGCCGATGTGCTGGGCCATGGCGCCGTCAGCGCACGCTGGCGACTGGGCGATGGCAGCGTGTTGCGCATCGACCTGAACCTTGGCGAACGCCCCGTCGAACACCAGGCCCCGGAAGAGGCACGCATTCTTTTCGAACATCCGCAGCAGGCCATGGGTCTGTTGCAACAGGGCGTCCTTGCGCCCTACAGCGCGCTGGTCAGTCTGACGCAGGCGACAACCTTGCCCACCATCACTGGAGAGCGCCTATGAGCGATGCGCAACTGGAAATCCTCGCCGGCCGAGCGGGCCTGGCGGTGGATTGGATCGATGCCAATGGCAGGGCCCAGAAAGTCTCGCCGGCCGTCCTGCGCTCGGTCCTCACCGGCCTGGGCCATCCCGCCGGCAGCGCCCAGGAAATCGACGCCAGCCTGCTGCAGTTGCAGGAAGATCAACAGAACCATCAACTGCCACCGCTGATCACCGCCGATGTCGGGGCCAGCCTGGACTTGAGCCGCTACTTCGAGGCCGGGACGCCCTGCGAAATCAAACTCGAAGACGGCGCGACACTGCACCTGAACCTCGATGCCGAGGCCAGGCTGCCAGGGATGGTCCCGGTGGGCTATCAGCACGTCCATATCCAGAACCAGCATTTCACCCTGGCCGTCGCACCGGCCCGCTGCTACAGCGTGGCCGATGCGGTGGACGACCCGACGCCACGGGCCTGGGGATTGAGCGCGCAGTTGTATGCCTTGCGGCGCCCCGGCGACGGTGGTTTCGGTGACACCCAGGCCCTGGAAGAACTGGCCCGGGTGGCCGGCGAGCGCGGTGCCGAGGCCATTGCCATCAGCCCGATGCACGCCATGTTCAGCAGCGACACCGGACGCTACAGCCCTTATTCGCCATCCAGCCGATTGTTTCTCAACAGCCTGTACGCCGCGCCCGGTACCATCCTCGGTGAACGTGCCCTGCGCACCGCCATCGACGCCACCGGCTTGACCAATCAACTGCGCAACCTGGAAGAACAGTCGCTGATCGACTGGCCGGTCGCCGCCCAGGCCAAGCAGAAAATCCTCCGTGCCCTGTATGACGGGTTCAGCCAGGGCGCGCACCCGTTGCACGAAGACTTCAGCAGTTTTCGTCACAGCAGTGGCGAAGCACTGGAGAACCATTGCCGCTTCGAAGCCTTGCAGGCCGAACGCGCGGCCCGGGGCGAAAGCCTCGACTGGCGGCAGTGGCCGGAAGAACTGCGTGATCCACGCAGCGCGGCCCTGGCCCATTTCGCCGAGGAAAATGCCGATGAGATCGGCTTCTATGCCTTTTGCCAATGGCTGATTGCCCGTTGCCTGGAACGCGCCCAGAGCGCCGCCAAGTCCAGCGGCATGGGCATCGGCCTGATCGCCGACCTGGCGGTGGGCGCCGACGGTGGCGGCAGCCAGGCCTGGAGCCGCCAGGACGAACTGCTCGCGTCACTGACCGTGGGCGCGCCGCCGGACATTCTCAACCGCTCCGGCCAAGGCTGGGGCATCTCGGCATTTTCCCCGGAAGGCCTGGTGCGCAACGGCTTTCGCGCCTTCATTGAAATGCTGCGGGCCAACTTTGCCCACGCCGGCGGCTTGCGCATCGACCATGTGATGGGCTTGCAGCGGCTCTGGGTGATCCCTAACGATGCCCCACCCAGCGATGGCGCCTACCTGTATTACCCAGTGGACGACCTGCTGCGCCTGCTGGCGCTGGAATCCCATCGCCACCAGGCCATCGTGCTCGGCGAAGACCTCGGTACCGTGCCGGATGGCTTGCGGGAAAAACTCATCGCCCGCTCGATCCTGGGCATGCGCGTACTGTTGTTCGAACAGGACAACACCCACTTCAAGCCCATCCTCGACTGGCCGGACAACGCCCTGGCGACCACCAGCACCCATGACCTGCCGACGCTCAACGGCTGGTGGCACGGTCATGACATTGACTGGAACGCCCGGCTGGACCTGATCGATTCCCCCACCGAGATGGACTGGCGTAAACACCGCGAGCGCGAACGCGAAGGCCTGCGTCAAGTGCTGAACCAGGACCCGCAGAATTTCCGCGAAGAACATCGCGAGACCGACCAGGTGCTCGATGCCAGCGTGCGCTTCCTCGGCCACACCCGTGCGCCGCTGGTCTTGCTGCCACTCGAAGATGCCCTGGGCATCGAGGAGCAAGCCAACCTGCCCGGCACCATCGACACCCACCCCAACTGGCGCCGCCGCCTGGCCCAACAGAGCCAGGCGCTGCTGGACCACCCGGACGCCGCCCGGCGCCTGGAAATACTCGCCTGCGCGCGACTTCAGGCGAACGAGCGTGACCGATGAAACAGACGTTGATCCAACCCCTGCGGGCAACGTTGCGCCTGCAGTTCCATAAAGGCTTCACCCTGGACGATGCCATCCCCCAGGTGCCGTACTTCGCCTCGCTGGGCATCAGCCATATTTATGCGTCGCCGCTGCTCAAGGCCCGGGCCGGCTCCATGCACGGCTACGACGTTGTCGACCCGACCCTGGTCAACCCCGAACTGGGTGGCGAAGCCGCGCTCAAGCGCTTGGTTGCAACGTTGCGCGAGCACCGGATGGGCTTGATCCTCGACATTGTGTCCAATCACATGGCCGTTGGCGGCAATGACAATCCCTGGTGGCTGGATTTGCTGGAATGGGGACGCCTGAGCCCCTACGGCGAGTTTTTTGACATCCAATGGCATTCCCCGGACCCGCTGATGGAAGGCCAGTTGTTGCTGCCGTTCCTGGGCAGCGACTACGGCGTGGCCTTGCAGGAAGGCACCTTGCAACTGCGCTTCGATTCCGCCCACGGCAGCTTCTATGTCGAGCATTACGAACACCGCTTCCCGATTTGCCCGATGCACTACGGCGAGCTGCTCAAACCCGCCGAAACCCTGCCCGTCGAACAGGCCGAACCGCTCAAGGCCCTGGCCGAGCGCTTCACTACACTGAATTACCAGACCGACGCCCACACCCTCGCCCGCCCGCTGCAAGCAGAGTTGCAGGACTTGGCGGCACACGCTGGCATTCTCTCTGCCATCGAGGACAACCTGGGTGCCTACGACTCCACCCAGCCCCAGGGTTTCGAGCGTCTGCATCAGTTGCTGGAGCGCCAGAGCTACCGGCTCGCCAGCTGGCGCACAGCAGCGGACGACATCAATTGGCGGCGCTTTTTCGATGTCAACGAACTGGGCGGGCTGCGGGTCGAGCGGCCGGCGGTATTCGAGGCCACCCATGCCAAGATTTTCGAACTGATCGACGAAGGCTTGGTGGATGGGCTGCGGATCGATCACATCGACGGTCTCGCAGACCCTCGCGGTTACTGCCGCAAATTACGCAGGCGTCTTGACTCGTTGTCGCCGTCGCGGCACCTGCCGATCTTCGTCGAGAAAATTCTCGGCGATGGCGAAACGTTGCGGCGGGATTGGAACATCGATGGCAGTACCGGTTACGAGTTCATGAACCAGGTCTCGCTGCTGCAGCACGACCCGGCCGGGGCCGCCCCCCTCGCTGAATTCTGGAGCCGGCACAGCGAGCGGCCGGCACACTTCATTGAAGAAGCCCGCCTGGCTCGCCAACAGATTCTCAATGGTTCCTTGGCCGGGGATTTTGAAAGTGTCGCCCAGGCCCTGCTGCAAGTGGCCCGGGACGATGTGATGACCCGCGACCTGACCCTGGGCGCGATTCGGCGGGCCTTGCAGGCGTTAATCGTGCATTTCCCGGTGTACCGCACCTACATCACGCCCATGGGACGCTCCGCCGAAGACGAAGTGTTTTTCAACCAAGCCCTGGAAGGTGCACGGCAAACCCTCAGCGAAGCCGATTGGCCGGTGCTCGATTGCCTGGCCGACTGGCTCGGTGGGATGCCCTGGCGGCAACGTCCGCGGGGCAGCCAGCGTAAACGCCTGCGTCACGCCTGCGTGCGCTTCCAGCAACTGACTTCGCCGGCGGCCGCCAAAGCCGTGGAAGACACCGCGCTCTATCGCTCGGCAGTGCTGCTGTCGCGCAATGACGTCGGCTATAACACCGAGCGCTTCAGCGCCCCGGTGCAAGAGTTCCATCAGGCGTGCCTTGAACGACTCGAACATTTTCCCGACAACCTGATCACCACCGCCACCCACGACCACAAGCGCGGCGAAGACACCCGCGCCAGACTGGCCGTACTCAGCGAGCGGGCCGATTGGTACGCCACCTGCGTCGAACAATGGCGCATCCTCTCGCCTTCGCTGCACAGCGATCCGTCTGCGCCCTCGGCCGGTGATGAACTGATCCTCTACCAAGCGTTGCTCGGCAGCTGGCCGCTGGACCTCGATCTCCAAGACCACAAGGCACTGGCCGAATACAACGAGCGCCTATGGCAATGGCAACGCAAGGCCCTGCGCGAAGCCAAGCTGCAAAGCAGTTGGGCGGCGGTCAACGATGCTTATGAACAAGCCACCCAGATGTTCCTCGAACGCTTGCTGCTGGGCGATGAGGGGCTGCCCTTGCGTAGCGCCATTGCCGAGGCGGTCCACGCCGTGGCGCCGGCGGGTGCGCTCAACAGCCTGGCGCAAACTTTGCTGCGCATGACCGTACCCGGCGTGCCGGACCTGTACCAAGGCAACGAGTTCTGGGATTTCAGCCTGGTGGACCCGGACAACCGCCGCCCGGTGGATTTCCAGGCGCGCCGCGAGGCAATGCACGCCGACAATACGCCGGCCGCGCTGGTACGCGATTGGCGTGACGGCCGAATCAAGCAGGCATTGATCGCCAGGACGTTGGCCATGCGGGCCGAGTACCCGCAGCTATGGCGCCAGGGCCGCTACCAGCCGTTGGAAGTGCTCGGCGAGCAGGCCCACCGGGTGCTGGCTTTCATGCGTGAGGACTCGCAGCAGCGAGCGATCATTGTCGTACCTGTCCATGTGGCGCAGTTGCTGGAAAACAGTGCCGTGCCGCTGGTGGTTGCGTCGGATTGGGGCGATACCCGCGTGTCGTTACCGTTCGCCGCCAAGGATGAAAAACTGAAGGGATTTTTTTCAAGCGCAACAGTCACACCCCAAAGGGAGCTGCTGATCAGCGCCGCGCTGGGGAATTTCCCGGTCAATGTCTTTATCCAATCTTGAGTTGAATCAGGAGCACTGCGATGAGTACCGACGATAAACGCATTCGTGAATTCGCCTATCAGATCTGGGAGTCCGAGGGTAAGCCCACCGGGCAGGAAAAACGCCACTGGGAGATGGCGCGCAAGCTCGCCGAAGCCGAAGCGCTGGCGCCGAGCAAGCCACCCAAGGCCGCGAGCAAATCGGCGGCCAGCAAGACCGACGGCGCCAAACCTGCTACCGCCAAGAGCACCACGGCCAAGACTGCCGCGAAGAACACCACGCCCAAGGTCAAGCCAGCGGCCAAGCCTTCCGCGGCGACTACGGCGACAGTGCCACCGGTCAATAAAGCCGCCGACAAGAAGCCGCGGGCACCGCGCAAGCCGCCGGCGGTTTGATTCGTTCTATCGGTCTCCTCGCTGGGTGGGAGCAAAGCTTGCTCGCGAAACAGGCACCCGTATGCCTGAAGGAACGCGTTGCTTGATCGCGGGCAAGCCTTGCTCCCACAGAGAAGCCACTTTTTGTCCCACATAACGGGATAAATCCCCTCGCCACAGGTGAAGGGTGGAACCTATCCCGCTCTAACGAATCGCATCGCTGTATCTGTCTGTTTTTTGCAGGAGCAACTATGACCCGTCCAAACAAAACCACGCCGCCGCCCGTTATCGAGGCTTCGCGGATTCGTGAAGGGCTGCCTTTTCCACTGGGGGCAACCTGGGATGGCCTCGGGGTCAATTTCGCGCTGTTTTCAGCCAATGCCACCAAGGTTGAACTGTGCATTTTCGACGATGCCGGCGAAGTCGAACTCGAACGCATCGAACTGCCGGAATACACCGACGAGATTTACCACGGTTATCTGCCGGACGCCCATCCGGGATTGATCTATGGCTACCGGGTCTATGGCCCATACGATCCGGAGAATGGCCATCGCTTCAACCCGAACAAACTGCTGATCGACCCCTACGCCAAGCAACTGGTCGGCCAATTGAAGTGGTCCGAAGCCTTGTTCGGCTACACCATCGGCCACCCCGATGGCGACCTCAGTTTCGATGAGCGAGACAGCGCCCCGTTCGTTCCCAAATGTAAAGTCATCGACCCCGCGCACACCTGGGGTCACGACCACCGCGTCAGCGTGCCGTGGGACAAGACCATCCTGTATGAAACCCACGTACGCGGCCTCACCATGCGTCATCCTTCGGTGCCTGAAAACGTGCGCGGTACCTTCGCCGGGTTGATGGTCGACGATGTGCTGGAGCATATCCGCAAGCTCGGGGTTTCCTCGGTGGAGCTACTGCCCATCCATGCCTTCGTCAACGACCAGCATTTGCTGCACAAAGGCATGACCAACTACTGGGGCTATAACAGCATTGCCTTCTTCGCGCCCGACCCGCGCTACCTGGCCAGTGGCAAGATCGCCGAGTTCAAGGAAATGGTCGCCCACCTGCACGAGGCCAACCTGGAAGTCATCCTCGACGTGGTCTACAACCACACCGCCGAGGGCAACGAACAGGGGCCCACCCTGTCCATGCGCGGCATCGATAACGCCTCGTACTACCGGCTGATGCCCGACGACAAACGCTACTACATCAACGACTCCGGTACCGGCAACACCTTGGACCTGAGCCATCCCTGCGTCTTGCAGATGGTCACCGACTCCCTGCGTTACTGGGCCACGGAAATGCATGTCGATGGCTTCCGCTTCGACCTGGCGACGATCTTGGGCCGTTACCATGATGGCTTCGACGAGCGCCACAGCTTCCTCGTCGCCTGCCGCCAGGACCCGGTGCTGCGCCAGGTGAAAATGATCGCCGAGCCCTGGGACTGCGGCCCGGGGGGCTATCAGGTAGGGCGCTTCCCGCCGGGCTGGGTCGAGTGGAACGACAAGTTCCGCGACACGGTACGGGCGTTCTGGAAAGGTGACGACGGCCAGCTCGCCGACTTCGCCAGCCGAATGACCGCTTCTGGCGAGATGTTCAACCAGCGTGGCCGGCGCCCGTACGCCTCGGTGAACTTTGTCACTGCTCACGACGGTTTCACCTTGCATGACCTGGTGTCGTACAACGACAAGCACAACGAAGCCAACGACGAAAACAACCAGGACGGCAGCAATAACAATCTGTCCTGGAACCATGGCGTCGAAGGCCCGACGGATGACCCTGAGATCAACGCGCTGCGCCATCGGCAGATGCGCAACTTCTTCGCCACCCTGCTGCTGGCCCAAGGCACGCCGATGATCGTCGCTGGCGACGAGTTCGCCCGTACCCAGCACGGCAACAATAATGCCTATTGCCAGGACAGCGAGATCGGCTGGGTCAATTGGGACCTGAGCGAGGATGGCGCGGCGCTGCTCAAATTCGTCAAGCGCCTGATCAAGTTGCGCCTGACCTACCCGATCCTGCGTCGTGGACGCTTCCTGGTGGGCAACTACAACGAGGACATCGGCGTCAAGGACGTGACCTGGTTGGCCCCGGACGGCAGCGAAATGACCATCGAGCAGTGGCAGGACAGCCATGGCCGCTGCCTGGGCATGCTGATGGACGGCCGCGCCCAGGAAACCGGCATTCGGCGCAAGGGTGGCGATGCGACGCTGCTGCTGGTGGTCAACGCACACCATGACATCGTCAACTTCCGCTTGCCGGAAGTCCCTGAAGGCAGTTTCTGGACTTGCATGGTCGACACCAACCAGCCCAACGTTCGTGGACAGGAGCGCTTCGATTTCGAATCCGAGTATTCCGTCACCGGACGCTCGCTGCTGCTGTTCGAGCTGCAACGCGAAGAAGAGGATTGAACGATTCGCAGTTAACCTAATGGGGCCGCAAGGATGCGGTTTTTCCCTTCAAACCGTCCAGTTAGCCGAAAAAAAACCAGTTCAGATACACATGTCACGAGACGAATGGGCTGACATGGTCAATACTTCCCCCGTGGTAGTCTCCAGGATTCGGAGCGCCGTGAATCGCAGCCATGCCCACATCGGTGCCACCGGACAGTAGGCCCGGTGCATGACTGAAAGATTGAACACCCACAAGGATGTCACTTATGAAGCCCGCCTCTCGCCTGCCTGGCCGGCAGCACCCGCAAATCTGGAACAGTGCTGCGCAACTGGCCGATATTCCGATCATCAGTACCCAGACGCTCATTCCCGCCGGTGCCCGCGCCGTCATTCTCGCCCCCCACCCGGGCGATGAGGTAGGGGCCTGTGGCGGCTTGCTGCAGTTGCTGAGCAACCTCGAACAGCCCATGTTGCTGGTTTCGGTCACCGATGGCGCCCTGGCCCACCCCGGCTCACCCTTGTGGACCGACGAGCGCCTGCGTACGCACCGCCCTCATCCCCAGGAAAGCGTCGACGCCCTGCACCGCCTGGGCATCGACGCCCATGGCCTGCAATGGGTGCGCGGCGGTTTTCCGGAAAAAGACCTCGAGGAACACGAAGCTGAACTGGCCACCTTCATTGCGCGACACCTGCGCCCCGGCGACGTGGTGTTCAGCACCTGGCGCCAGGATGGCGACAGCGACCACGACACCGTAGGACGCGCCGGAGCCTTGGCCGCCGACAGGATCGGGGTGGCGTTCAACGAACTGCCGGTGTGGGCCTGGCACTGGCCGGTCCGCGAGCAGAATAAAATCCCCTGGCACCGGGCTCGCAAGCTGCGCCTAGACGTCTGGACTACCGCCCGCAAGCGTCACGCCATGCACGCCTACGTCAGCCAACTCAGCGGCGAACCGGCGAGCGGCATCGCCCCACTGTTGCCCAGGGTCATCCTTGACCGGATGGGTTTGCCGTATGAGATTGTCTTTATCTGAACACACCTTTGTGAAAGCAGGCCCACCGCTTTCGCGAGCAGGCTCGCTCCCACAGTGTTTACCGCTGGGCGTGATGGCTTGAACGCTTTTGTGGCGAGGGAGCTTGCTCCCGCTCGGCTGCGCAGCAGCCGCAAAACCGGACGATACGGTCTGCCTGAAGGAATGCTGGGGCCTGCTTCGCAGGCCAGCGGGAGCAAGCTCCCTCGCCACAAGAGCGGTGTGTTGGTTGGAATGATCAGGAGTGAACAGCAGAAAAAACTGTGGGAGCGAGCTTGCTCGCGATGGCGATCAGCAAGGATATGAAAAATCCGGAACTGCCGGTGCCTTGGGTCAGTCGCATGAACAAGTACGTCTGATTCAGGAGCGAACGTGACTCAAGACCCCGATAGGCGAGCCGTCGAACCCATGCCATCGGACGCGCCTGCGACGGTTCATCGGCTGCGGGTCCTGACGGTCAACACCCACAAGGGCTTCACCGCCCTCAACCGGCGCTTCATCCTGCCCGAATTGCGCGAAGCGGTGCGCAGTACCGGTGCCGACCTGGTGTTCCTGCAAGAGGTACTGGGCGAACATGACCGCCATGCGTCACGCTACGACAACTGGCCCCAGACGTCCCAGTACGAATTCCTCGCCGACAGCATGTGGAGCGACTTCGCCTACGGCCGTAATGCGGTCTACCCCGATGGCCACCATGGCAACGCCCTGCTCTCCAAATACCCGATCCGCCAGTTCCGCAATCTCGACGTGTCCATCACCGGCCCGGAGCGGCGCGGGTTATTGCATTGCGTGCTGGATGTGCCGGGCCACGCCGAGGTCCATGGCATCTGTGTGCATTTGAGCCTGTTGGAAAGCCATCGCCAATTGCAACTCAAACTGCTCTGCCAACTGCTCGACTCACTGCCCGAGGATGCGCCGGTGATCATCGCCGGTGACTTCAACGACTGGCAACTGCGCGGCAACCTCGCCCTCGCTCGTCGTGGTTACCTGCACGAAGCCTTCGAGCATCACCTCGGCCGTCCCGCCAGGACTTACCCGGCTCGCTTCCCGCTGTTGCGCCTGGACCGCGTCTACCTGCGCAACGCCACCAGCCATTCCCCGCAAATACTGGGCAATAGACCCTGGACCCACCTGAGCGACCACCTGCCCCTTTCGGTGGAAGTGCACTTGTAGAACGGGCTCTCCCTCACGCTTTCTGCGCATTGACCTGTAAGTTCTGACAGTAGCGACGGCCTTTATTCGTTGCTAGGGTGCCATTCCATACAGCGAGCGTTGCCAGGCCCTGTGTGCCATCTGTTGTGCAACCAATGCTGGAACCGGTGTCCATGGGGATGCCGATGCAGAGGGATAGCACATGAATCGGCACGATAAAGGATTCAATTGGTTGTTCAACGCGTTGTGGGTATCGGCTCCCGTCCTGTTTTCCGCACCCGCTGCCATGGCGGCCTGTACGCTCACGCCCACCGCAGGTGATGATGCCTATGTCTGCGACAGCGGCACCAGCCCTGGGTTGACGGACCTTTCGGGTAACAACAGCCTGACCCTGCCGGCCAATGGCAGCGGCGTCATTACCGGCGACGTCACGTTCGGCGCCGGCGTCGACAGCCTCGTGATCAACGCCAACGGGGTGATCGACGGTGATGTCCAGCAAGGCTCCGGCATTGATGATTTCATCATGAACGGTGGCAGCATCCTGTCCTTGGCCCAAGGTGATGGCCTCGATACGTTCCTGATGACCGGCGGGACCATCGTCGGTGCATTCGAAGATGGCGACGAAGCCAAAATGACGGGGGGCACCATCGGCCGGGTCGACATGAAACTTGATGACAACGTTTTCGATATGTCCGGCGGCGAGATTCTCGGCAACCTGGTAACCGGCTTTGGCCAAGACACCATTATTCTTTCCGGAGGGCGCATTGGTGGCAACGTAAGTGTCAGCGGCGGCGACGACCGCGTCACCGTGATCGGCGGCGAAATTGTCGGCGAGGTCCGAACCAGTTTTGGCAATGATCAGTTGCAGTGGGGTGGCGGCGTCATTCGCTCTGCCATTTTGATGGGCGAAGGCAACGACACGGCATCCCTGAACAACCTCGATGAGGCCCTTCTCTCCACCACGCCCAGTCTGAACGGTGGGTTGGGCCAGGACGTCTTGACCTTCAGTGGCAGCACCTCCAGCACCGGCGCCCGTTACCTCAACTGGGAAACGGTCAATCTCACCCAAGGCTCGCAACTAGACCTCATCGACACACTGACCTTGGGTGACAGCGCCACCACCACCGGGACGCTCAACATCGAAAGCGGCAGCACGCTGACAGCGACCCAAGGCATCATTGCCCCTTTCACGGCCGGTCAACTGGCGACGCTCAATAACGCCGGCGCGATAGACCTTACCCAGGGCAACACCCGCACCAACGATACCCTCACCGTTCAAGGCAACTACGTCGGCAACAGTGGTCAGTTACGCCTGCAAACGGTACTGGGGGCCGACGACTCGCCCAGTGACAAACTGGTGGTCATTGGCGGCGCACTCTCCGGCAGTACCGCCATCACGGTCACGAACCTGGGCGGCACAGGCGGATTAACGACCCAGGACGGCATCGAATTGGTCCAGGCCCAGGGCGGCGCGGTCAGTGACATCAATGCTTTTTCCCTGGCGCAGTCCGTCTCGGCCGGTGCGTTCGACTACCGTCTGTTCAAGGGTGGCGTGACCGGAAATGAAAATAACTGGTACCTGCGCTCCACCGTGGTCGCCGGACCGGTACCAGCCCCGATCCCGACGACGCCTCCCGCGCCGGGCGCGCCACCCGTCCCGACGTTACCGCCCTTGCCAACCGCGGTGCCCGGCGCGGCGCCCATCCCGCTGTATCGCCCGGAAGTGCCGACCTGGTCGGTGCTGCCTCCGGCAGCGGCGCAACTGACGCTGATGGCCCTCGGCACCTTCCATGACCGCCAGGGTGACCAGCGCCTGCTCACGGAAACCGGCGCGTTCGGCGCGGGCTGGGGCCGGGTCTATGGCACAGATCTGAATAAAGCCTGGGCTGGCACGGTGGCGCCGAAGTTCGATGGCTCGATCAAAGGGTTCCAGGTGGGCAACGATCTGTACAGCTCGCTCCTGTCTGGCGGCCAGACCCAGCGCATTGGCTTCTTCGTCGGTCATGCGGAACTGAACGGCGATGTAAAAGGCTTCAACCTGGGTTTCAAAGACCGGCACGCCGGCAAGATCGAACTCGACGGCGACAGCTACGGGCTCTACTGGACGCTCATCGATCCCAGCGGCGGCTACTTCGACGCCGTGTTGATGGGCACGCGACTGAACGGCGACAACCGTTCCGAACGCGGCTTGAAGATCGACAATCGAGGACATGCCCTGACCGTTTCGGCGGAAGCCGGCTATCCCTTTGCGGTGACCTCCGACTGGGTGTTCGAACCCCAGGCCCAGATCATCCACCAGAAGGTTTCCCTGGATACGCAAGACGATGGGGTTTCCAAGGTCGAATTCGATTCCGACGGTGCCTGGACCGGGCGTCTCGGCGCTCGCCTCAAGGGTCGCTACCAGGTGAGCGGCATGCCCGTGGAACCGTACTTGCGCGCCAACCTCTGGCACACCTTTTCCGGCACCGATTCGGTGACCTTCGACGATACCGAGCGGGTCGAAACCCAACAGCGCGCCTCCACCGCAGACTTGGGTGTTGGCGTCATCCTGAGCCTGGCACCCGCGGTCAATGTTTACGCGGCTGTTGACTACAGCAACAACCTTGACAGCAACCAGCAACGGAGTACGAGTGGCAATATCGGTGTACGAATCAGCTGGTAGGCAGTCGCCGCGACGGAGCTTTGACGCCGAAACAGCTACCTCAATACCCAATTGAAATCAGCGTGTTATTGACGCTGATTTCATCTTGCCATTCGTCGTTCATTTTCTTGACGCACCGCCATCAGTCTTCTTGACTACACCGTACTACCCCCGGAAACACAGTCAGGGGCAGGCCTCTGGAACCCGCCGAGACGGGCCGCCAGAGGCTTGCCCCAATCCATTCGGTCGCCCCTCATTCGGGGTAGGAGAGACGCCAAAAAAGCGAGAAACGCATGCGATTGCAAGGCAGGCCCCCATGAAAACCTCCCACCGTCCGCAAGAACTCACCACTACTCTTCATACCGTCTCGACGTCGTTGCTGCTGCTTTCATCCATGGAGGTACAGGCCTGGCCTGCCGAGGAGACGACGCAGCCCTGGTATGGCCGAGCACCGTCTACCCACCTCGATAACGCACACTTTGCAAGCGAGCCGACTTCCGGCAAGAGCCCCGCCCTGTTCACCTTACGAAACGACAGCGGCCATACCCAGCGCATGGGGCTGATCAGCGGACAAAACCAGATCATTTCAACCGGCGGTGGCCTGCTAGTGATGCCCGCACTGGCCGAACCGGGTACAGATGCCCTCAACCTGAAAGGTTCGAGCCTCGGCGCCTATTGGAGCCTGACCGGCCCAGCGGGCTGGCACGTCGACCTGAGCGCCAGCGGCGGCCGGGTCAGCGGCTACAGCCGCACCGAACAAGGCCAGCGCCAGGCCGCCGAAGGCCATGCGATGACGCTGTCGGTCGAAGGTGGTTTTCCTATCGGGATCAGCACCCACTGGGTGGTCGAACCCCAGGCGCAACTGATCAACCAGCGCGTCACCCTGGACACGTCGAACGCCGAAAGCGGCTCCGGCGATGAACTGAGCAGTTGGAGTGGCCGTGTTGGCGCACGGCTGAAAGGGACCTATCAGGTCAACGGTCTCGGCGTGGAACCTTACGTTCGAACCAACCTGTGGCACACCGTCCAGAGCGCCGGTACCGTATCCCTGGACAAGGTCGACAAGATCAGCAGCAGCCGAAAATCCTCCACTGTCGAAGTCGGCCTGGGGCTGGTGGCTCGGGTCACGCCGGCGGTCAGCCTGTATGTCAGCGCCGATTACAGCAGCGACGTCGATGACAACGACCTCAACGGCATCATTACCAGCATGGGGGTGCGGATGCGTTGGTGATCTCGACGCTGTGGTCGATGATTCCGTGATCTGAGATTGCTCCCGTGCGCGCAAACAAGGGCTGCTGCGCAGCCCAGCGGGAGCAAGCTCCCTCGCCACGGTCCATTGACAGCTCCGCCCCTCTGCCCCCAAGGCACTTAAAAAACACCTCCATTAAGGCGTATAACGCTAAAAACGTTTTATCCCTGCTAGCCGTCCGACCCTGGCTCATTTCATTGATGGAGTAACGACATGACCACAGCCCCCTTCCTCGCCAACCTGTTCCCCAGTGCCGCCGACATCCCCGACGCCTACCGCCTCGAAGGCCGGATCGAGCAGCGCGAATACCTGGTCGACGGCGTCCTGAAAACCTGGCAAGGGCCGCTGGCCGTCGTCCGCAGCCCCGTCTACCTGACCGGCGAGCTGGGCGATGAGCAAGTGATCCTCGGCAGCACGCCACTGCTGGACGCCGAGACCGCCCTCACGGCCCTGGACGCCGCCGTCCGGGCTTACGATCGCGGCCAGGGCCAGTGGCCGACGATGCGCGTCGCCGAGCGTATCCGCCACGTGGAAACCTTCCTGGCGCGCATGCGCGAGCAGCGCGAGGCCGTGGTCAAGTTGCTGATGTGGGAGATCGGCAAGAACCTCAAGGATTCCCAGAAGGAATTCGACCGCACCTGCGATTACATCGTCGACACCATCAACGCCCTCAAGGAACTGGACCGTCGCTCCAGCCGTTTCGAACTGGAACAGGACACCCTCGGGCAGATCCGCCGCGTGCCCCTGGGCGTGGCGTTATGCATGGGGCCCTACAACTATCCGCTGAACGAAACCTTCACCACGCTGATTCCGGCCTTGATCATGGGCAACACCGTGGTGTTCAAGCCGGCCAAGCTCGGCGTCCTGCTGGTGCGGCCGCTGCTGGAAGCCTTCCGCGACAGCTTCCCGGCGGGCGTGATCAACGTGATCTACGGCAGCGGCCGGGAAACCGTCAGCGCGCTGATGGCCAGCGGCAAGATCGATATCTTCGCCTTCATCGGCACCAACAAGGCGGCCAGTGACCTGAAGAAACTCCACCCGCGTCCGCACCGCCTGCGTGCCGCCCTGGGGCTGGATGCGAAGAACCCGGGGCTGGTGCTGCCGGACGTGGACCTGGATAACGCCGTCAGCGAGGCGTTGACCGGCTCGCTGTCCTTCAACGGCCAGCGCTGCACGGCGCTGAAAATCCTGTTTGTCCATGAAGACGTGGCACCCGCATTCATCGAGAAATTCAACGCCAAGCTCGCCAGCCTCAAACCCGGCATGCCCTGGGAAGACGGTGTGGCGCTGACGCCGTTGCCCGAAGCGGGCAAGGTCGACTACCTGCATGCGCTGGTCGCCGATGCGGTTGCCAAAGGTGCCGAAGTGAAGAATGCCCACGGTGGCGAATCGCGAGGCTCGTTTTTCTATCCGGCGGTGCTGTACCCGGTGAACACGGCGATGCGGGTCTACCACGAAGAACAGTTCGGCCCCGTCGTGCCCATCGTGCCGTACCGCGACCTCAATACCGTGGTCGATTACGTACTGGAGTCCGATTTCGGCCAGCAGCTCAGCATCTTCGGCACTAACCCGGCACAAGTCGGCAAGCTGGTGGACACCTTCGCCAACCAGGTCGGGCGCATCAACATCAACGCCCAGTGCCAGCGTGGCCCGGACACGTTCCCGTTCAATGGCCGGAAGAACTCGGCCGAGGGCACCTTGTCCGTCCACGATGCGCTGCGCACCTTTTCCATTCGCACGCTGGTGGCCACCAAGTTCCAGGAAAACAACAAGGCGTTGATCAGCGACATTATCCGTGAGCGGGATTCCAACTTCCTGACCACGGACTACATCTTCTGATCACGCCCAAACGACGGGCTACGACAGGGCTGGGCGACGCCACTTGATACCCCAGCCCTGTTGCATGCCAGCGGCCGACAGCAGGATCGCCGCCACCCCCAGCCATTGCAGCGGTTCGAGGCGATGGCCGAAGGCGAACCAGTCGACGAAGATCGCCGCGATCGGATAGATGAACGACAACGCTCCGGTCAATGCGGTCGGCAACCGCTGAATGGCGCTGTACAGCAGCACGTACATCACGCCGGTGTGCACCATGCCCAGGGTCAACAGGCTGGCCCAGGCCTGGGCACCTTGTGGCAAGGCCGAGAAATTCGCCCAGGGTGCCAACAGCAACACGCCGGTGCTGACCTGGATCAGCGCGATCAGATGGGGTGGCGTGCCGGTCAGGCGCTTGATGATCAAGGCCGCGATGGCGTACAGCAACGCGGCCCCCAGTGCCAATGCGATGCCCAGCAGATAGTCACCGCCGCCCTGCCCCTGCTCACCATGGGCACTGACGATGGCCAGCATTCCGAGAAACGACACCGCCAGCCAGAACAGTTTTTGCGCGGTGATTTTCTCCCCCAGGAACAACGCCGCCAGCCCTACCAGCATGAACGGCTGGACGTTGTACACCGCCGTGCCGATGGCTATCGACGCACGGGAGTAAGAGGCAAACAACAACACCCAGTTACCGACGATCGCCACGCCACTGAGCACCGCCAGCAGGAACGTGGTACGGGTGAGGATGCCGGGGCGCAAAAAGCCAAAACCGGCGCAGATCAACAACAAGGTCACGGCGCCGAACACGCAGCGCCAGAACACTACATCCAGTACAGGCAGGCCGGAAACCAGTACGAACCAACCGATGGTTCCGGAAATCAGCATGGCGGCGGTCATTTCCAGCGAACCGCGGCGTAAGGTCTTGTCCATCTTCAGGCTCCTTCAGCAAGTGGGCACAGTATGCCGAGCAGGCCGGGGCCTTCTCCATGGCTTGAAAAAGGCTAAACTGCGTTTCGGCCTTTTTTATCAAGGCAACTTTCTGCATTTGCCTAACGGAGCTGAAAATGACTGACGACATTGACCAGATCCTCATCAGCGCCCTGATGGAAGATTCCCGGCGCTCGCTCAAGGCCTTGGCCAACCTCAGCGGCCTGTCCTCCCCCAGTGTCGCCGAGCGCCTTCGTCGGCTCGAAGAACGCGGGGTGCTCAGGGGCTACACCGTCGAGGTGGACCCAAAGTGCTTCGGCTATCAACTCCAGGCCATCGTGCGGATCCGCCCGCTGCCGGGACAGTTGCAGGAAGTGGAGCGGCAGATCCAGGCCATCGCTGAATTCACCGAATGCGACAAGGTTACCGGCGACGACTGCTTCATCGCGCGCCTGCACGTGCGCTCAATGGAACAGTTGGATACGTTGCTGGACAAGCTCAATGTCCATGCCGAGACCAATACCGCCATCGTCAAGAAAACACCGGTCAAGCGGCGGTTGCCACCGATGGCGTAGGTATCCGCCTGGTTTTGAGCCCCTGTGGGAGCGAGCTTGCTCGCGATAGCGGTGGCTCAGTCACATGGATGTTGGGCCTGCCGGCCTCTTCGCGAGCAAGCTCGCTCCCACAGGGGAATGCAGATTTGACCCGGCCTCGGCGCTTGTCCGAGGCCGGGAGCATGCTACTCGAGCTCTTCCAGTTCAGGGCTGCGCTGAACTTTGAACACCTCTTGTGCAGGCGCATCACTGGCCTTCATCAGGTTAAGCATTTTTACGTTGGTACACGCATTCTTGCCGTCCGCGTAGATGCCGCTGTGGTTGCATTTCCAGTCATAGAAGTTGGCCAGGGCGCCGGACAGTTGCAGGCTGTAGTCCGTGCTTTGGGCCTTGGGCGAAAAAGGCTGTCCGGCCGGGATGTTCTGGAACCATTTCATCCACTCATCGCTGCCCACCGCTGGCGGGTTGGCTTGGAAGGTCGGATTCATTGGCGCCAATTGCTGGTACTCGGCTGTCATGTGGCAACTCAGGCAGGACGCCTGGGGGTTGTCCACCGGCCCATTGAGTCGTCCGTTCCAACCCAGGTGAGTCGGTGGCAGCTCCTGGGTGTTGGCGTTGATTGCGGTCTGTTTCAGGGCCGGGTTGATCTTGGTGACCACCGGTTTGGGGTTGGTAAAGTCATTGCCGGTTTCCTGGGGATCATTGCCCCACATGATCCCCACCGGCACCAGGTTGTTCCAGTTCGCCTTGCCGGTCTTGGCACCATTGTATTGGAACGTACCGAACAACCAGCCGGTATCGCTCACGCGGGTGTCGCGCACGGCGATGTCCATCTGAATCAACGCTACCTTGGTGACAGACCGGTTTGTCGAGGTGAAGGTTTCGGTGGTGTAGGCGTTCCAGAGCAATGGGTTCGCGAGGAACGGCACCGTCTTGACGTCTATATCGGCGAACAGCGCCTTGCAGACCACCGTGCCGTTGGCAAAGCTCTTGGGTTTCGAGGTTTGGCTTGGGTCTGGATTATCCGGGTCTTTCCAGACCTGGCCGATGGTGTAGGCGCCTATGTCGTTATAGATACCCACCGCGTAGGTCTGCCCGCTGCCGGTCTGCGTACTTGCCAGTTGCCCGGGCTGAATCGGTGCCTCCTTGGTCAGCCCGCTGATGCCTTCACGACCGTTGGGTCCGTAATGTTGCCAAGGCATGTGATACCACCGGCGAATAGTGTTCTTTTGTACTTTCCAGGCGATTCCAGTATTGCCTTCCAAGCAGTATTTTTTCACTTCCTCCATGTACGGGCGCCAGGTTTCAAAGTCATTGGAGAATGACTTGGGCAAATGTTGGAAGAATCCCGGTATCGAGGATGCGCCCGGGGCCACCGTCGGATAGTCCTGGCTGAGCTGGAACGGTGCTCCGGAGTACTCACTCTTGGGCGGAGCGTAGCCGAAATCGGGGAAGACTCCGGCATGGACGCTAGCGGTGGACAAGGCCCCCGTCAGGGCCAGCCACGCAATGATCTTTCCTTGAGGCTGCTTCATCGATATCTCCTTATAGAGAGACGCCTGCCGTCCCATCGAATGACTGAGCGATGCGCAGGGTCTCCTTCTGTTATCAGGCTTCGGCACAATGCCCAAGCTTGTTCACGGTCCACGCTCAGTGAAGTGACACACCTCCTTGGCACCCAAAAAGTGGGCACGCTCAAACCTGGCTCTGTTAGCCGAATGCGAACGCTATCGAGGGAATGTGGCGAAGACTTCGCGCGGTGATCGATCGATCAGCCGCATGCCGACCTTGGCAATGCAATCCCTTGTCATAGGTGTAGATCATTTATTCAAAGGTGCCATCATGTTTCAGGCTTTTTGCGGGCCTTTGGCCACAATGCTGAATCGCGGATAGACCCGTACTCCGCTCCCATAGAAGGAACGCGGTCACCCCGAACCAGGCCGGTTATGTAGGGGGCAACCACCCTTACTGGCCCAAACACATACCCTCGTATACATACCCCCCACCGAGGTATGACTTGGCTGTACCGATGTAGAAGTGCCCTCGCCGCAACCGCTCAATACCATGACCCCACAGCGGACGACTCGCTATCCAGGATCGATCGAGCCCAGGCGCATGCTCGCGCAGCTGCGCTGCAACCTTGTGGGGAACTGCCCATGTCGGCTTTTTTCGAACGACTTCATCGCCGCTTGCCACCCATGGTCGTGCTCACGACACTCGCTCTCACCGGCTGTGCGGTAGGCCCCGACTTCATGACACCCAAGAACGAACTTGGCGCCGCGCAACTGACGCCCCGCCCCGAGCATGGACGCGACGCCTCCCTGCTCCCCGCCGCCGTACCCGGCCAATGGTGGCAACTGTTCAACGACCCGCTGCTCGCCCAACTGCAATCCCGTGCGCAGGCCGGCAACCTTGATTTGCAGGTGGCCGCCGAACGCATCGATCAAAGCCGGGCGCAACTGGGGATTACCGCTTCCCGATTGCTGCCCAGCGTCGGCGCCAATGCCAGTTACGCCCGGGAGGCGCTCAGTGAACATGGCAAGTTCGCCGCGCTGGGCGCCCCGACCGCCCCCAGCAATTTCTGGCAAATGGGTTTCGATGCCAGTTGGGAAATCGATCTGTGGGGCCGGGCCCGCCGCGCGCGCGAAGGTGCGGCGGCAACGCTGGAGGCAACGGTCCATGATCGCGAAGCCGCTCGGGTGGCCCTGTCCGCCGAAGTGGCACGGACCTACCTGCAACTGCGTGGTACCCAGGCGCAACTGGACATCGCCCAACAGAACCTGACGATCGCCGAGCGCACCCTGGGCCTGGCGGAAAGCCGCGAGCGCAATGGCGTGGCGACACGCTTCGAAACCGCCTCCGCACGCGCGCAGCTGGCAACGATCAAGGCCATGCTTCCCGAACTGGCCCAGCGTCGCAATGCCCAGATGAATGCCCTTGCGCTGTTGATGGGCGAACCACCTCGCACACTCGATGCACAGCTGCGCCAAGCCATGCCCCTGCCTTCGCTGCCCGCCCAGGTGCCAGTCGGGGTGCCGTCTGAACTGGCCCAGCGACGTCCCGACATCCTGCGCGCCGAAGCGCAGCTCCACGCCGCGACTGCGGCCATCGGCGTGGCCAAGGCCGACTTCTACCCACGTATCGGCCTGAAAGGACGAATCGGTGTGGAAGCCTTCGACAGCGGCGACCTGGCCAATTGGGACGCGCGCTTCTTTTCCGTCGGGCCCACCGTTTACCTGCCGATCTTCCAGGGCGGTCGTTTGGTACAGCGCCTGGCCTTGAACGAATCACGGCAAAAGACCGCCGCCCTCGCCTATCGGCAAACCGTATTGCGCGCCTGGCACGAAGTGGACGACGCCTTGGATGCCTGGGCCGCGCAACAGCGTCAACACGACGAACTGCTGGTTTCGTATGAGCAGAACCGGCAAGCATTGCACGCGGCCGAACGCGGCTATCAGCAAGGTGCCGCCGATTACCTGAGCGTTCTCACGGCGCAACTGAACCTGCTCGCCAGCCAGACCAGCCTCAATGCCAGCGCCACCAACGCCACGCTGACCGTGGTCAATCTCTATAAGTCCCTGGGTGGCGGCTGGGACCCGGAGCCGCAACCATG
The DNA here is from genome assembly GCF_051132015.1 of Pseudomonas sp. Z1-12. NCBI lineage: Bacteria > Pseudomonadati > Pseudomonadota > Gammaproteobacteria > Pseudomonadales > Pseudomonadaceae > Pseudomonas > Pseudomonas sp. Z1-12. The sequence continues at coordinate 2,707,989 of NZ_CP071647.1, read as the reverse complement.
AACAGCATCGCGTTGTCGCCCGCCCAGGTCGCACCTCGCGCGGCCCCCTCGGCCACGTCGTCGAAACGCCAGCTGGTCGGTCTGGCCGGGATTTTCCTGGCGGCCATGATGGCGGGGCTGAACACCCGCGTTGGCGCGTTGGCGCTGGCGGACGTGAGAGGCGCGCTGGGCTTTGGCTTGGACGATGCGTCCTGGCTCACCACCGCGTATAGCGCCGGGGAGCTGATCGCCATGCCCTTTGCCGCGTGGTTTGCCCTGACGCTCTCGCTCCGGCGCCTTGAGCTGTGGACGCTCGCCACGTGTATATCGCTGGCGCTGCTCCTGCCTTTCGTCCATGACCTCGATCTGCTCCTGGGCCTGCGTTTTGTGCAAGGCATCGCCAGCGGCACGACGATCCCGTTGCTGATGATGGCGGCCCTGAAATTCCTGCCGCCCCCCATACGGTTATACGGCCTGGCGATGTACGCGATGACCGCGACCTTCGCGCCCAACCTGGCCATTTGGCTGGCGGGGCATTGGACAGACCAACTGCAGGACTGGCGCTGGGTGTATTGGCAGATCGTCCCTCTGGCCCTGATCGCGGCCGGCTTGATCGCCTGGGGGCTGCCACGGGAACCGGTCCAGTTCCCACGCTTTCGCCAGGCCAATTGGGCCGGCATGGCCTGCGGTGTCCCGGCGCTTGGTTTGCTGAGCGTCGCCCTGGATCAAGGCATTCGACTGGATTGGTTTCATTCACCGCTGGTCACTTCGACACTGGTCGCGGGCCTGGCCTTGCTGGCGATCTATCTGTTGACCGAATGGTTTCATCCCTCGCCGTTCATCAAGTTGCAGATCCTGGGGCGTCGCAACCTGGGTCTGGGTTGCATCCTGTTCGTCTCGCTGCTGGTGGTGCTGCTTTCCGGTTCGTTGCTACCGGCCAGTTACCTCGGGCCGCTGCAGGACTATCGCCCGTTGCAGATGGCCGCGATCGGGCTGATCGTCGCACTGCCGCAGTTATTCCTGGGAGCACTGGTGGCGCTGCTGCTGTACCAGAAGTGGGTCGATGCGCGCTTCATGTTCGCGTTGGGATTGTGCCTGATCGCCCTGGCCTGTCTTTGCAGCGCGCAATTGACCAGCGACTGGAACCGCGACCAGTTCGTCGTGGCGCAAACGCTACAGGCCTTTGGACAACCGATGGCCGTGGTGTCGATGCTGTTTTTGATCACCAGCGTGGTGCAGCCAGCCGAGGGCCCGTATGTGTCCGGCACCATCAATACCCTGCGCGCCTTCGGGTCGTTGTTCGGCGCGGCCCTGGTCGGACAGCTCGTGGTCGTGCGCAGCCGCTTCCATGGGGAAATGTTGCTGGACCAGGCGGCCCTGGCCAGCAATGCCCTGGCCTCGGCGCCGCCCCCCTCAGAACTGCTGGGCATCATCAGCCAGCAGTCGCTGGTGTTGTCGATCGCCGATGCCTATCGCGCGTTGGGCCTGCTGGCAGTGCTGCTGATTCCCCTCGTGCTGCGGCTGACCTACATCCCGGCGCCTGCCAGGCAAGCCGCCTCATCCTCATCCTCACATGGGTAATTCATCATGGCCTTATCGAAGAAAGCCCAGATCATCAGTGTCGTGCTGCTCGCCGTGGCAGCCGCCGGGGTGCTCTACGTCAATCGCCCTGAATCCAGCGCATCGACGCAGTCGACGGACGACGCTTATGTCCACGCGGACTTCACCACAGTCGCGCCGCAGGTGTCCGGTACCGTCGAGACGGTGTTGATCGAAGACAACCAGCGGGTCGAGAAAGGCGATTTGTTGGCGACACTGGACGACCGTGATTTCGTCGCCGCGGTGAACGCGGCCAACGCCCAGGTCGCCAGTGCCCGGGCCAGCATCGCCAGCCTGCAAGCGCACCTGAGCCGACAGCAAACCGCCATTCGCCAGGCTCAGGCGGCGGTGGCCGCGGACGAGGCGGCGCTGAAACTGGCCAGTGCCAACCAAGCGCGGTATCGCAATTTGGCCAACGATGGCTCGGGCACCGTGCAAGCGCGACAACAGGCCGAAGCGCAATTGAGCATCCAACGGGCGCGCCGGGACAGGAGCGAGGCGGGCCTGCAGGCGGCCCGGCAGCAAGTGGATGTCCTCAAGGCCGATCTGGAAAAAGCCCAAGCCACCCTCGCCCATGCCCAAGCCACGCAGGCCATCGAGGAACTGAAGCTGTCCTATACCCGCATCACGGCGCCGATCGCCGGCACCATAGGACGGAAATCCGTGCGCATCGGCGCATTCGTGAGTACCGGGCAACCGTTGCTGGCGATTGTGCCGCTCGACGCCGTCTACATCACCGCCAACTTCCGCGAGACGCAACTGGCGCGCGTCGCGATGGGCCAGGCCGTGGACATCACGGTCGATGCGTTGCCGGGCGAGTCGCTGCTTGGCACCGTGCAAAGCCTGGGACCTGCCAGCGGCGTCAGCTACTCCGCCATTGCGCCGCACAACGCCACCGGCAACTTCACCAAGATCGTCCAGCGCTTGCCGGTGCGCATTCGCATCGACCCCGACCAACCCGCCGCGGCGAAACTGCGGGTGGGAATGTCCGTGACCCCGCATATCCGCATTGATGGATAAATGCCAAGCCTGTGGGAGCGAGGCTTGCTCCCACAGTCGCCTAAGCAAATAACTTAAAGTTATTTATTATCATTTTTTTAGATCATTTAGATTAAGCCTTAAGCCCAATGGCTTCGCGGTATTGCCTTCAAGGAACGTTGGCATTCACCTACCTTCAGTCACGGCAATCTCATTAACGGGCCACCGTCATGCAGCTTCTAACACTACCTCCCTCCCCCGGCCTGGCCACCTCGATCCGTGCCACCGCCCAGGTCTTCGAAGACCCCACCTCCCGCGCCTTGCTGGCTCACCTGCAACAAGTCGCGCCCAGTGAGGCCAGTGTATTGATCATCGGCCAGACCGGGACCGGCAAGGAACTGGTGGCGCGCCACGTCCACAACCTCAGCGCCCGTCGCCACAAGCCCTTCGTTGCGGTCAACTGCGGGGCGTTTTCCGAGAGCCTGGTGGAGGCCGAGCTGTTCGGGCATGAAAAAGGCGCCTTTACCGGCGCGTTGACAGCCAAGGCCGGCTGGTTCGAGGAAGCGGACGGCGGCACCCTGTTTCTCGATGAAATCGGGGATTTGCCGTTGCCGATCCAGGTCAAGTTGCTGCGGGTATTGCAGGAACGCGAAGTGGTCCGGCTGGGTTCGCGCAAAAGCATCAAGATCGATGTTCGTGTGTTGGCGGCCACCAACGTACAGCTGGAAAGAGCCATCAATGCCGGACATTTTCGCGAAGACCTCTATTACCGTTTGAACGTGGTCAGCCTGGTGCTCAAGCCGCTGCGCGAACGTCCTGGCGACATTCTGCCGCTGATACGCCATTTCATTGCGCAGTACAGCCACAGGCTCGGTCACGGCGAGGTGACGCTGGATGCCCAGGCGCAGCGCAAGTTGCTCGATTATTCCTGGCCGGGGAATATCCGCGAGCTGGAAAACGTCATTCACCACACGCTGCTGATTTGCCGTAACAAAGTGATTGGTGTGCAGGACCTGCACCTGTCGAACTTGCGCATCGAGCGCCAGGACAACCTGCCGGAACCTGTACCCCAAAGTGCAGAGGCGCTCTTGCAGAAAGCCTTCGAGAAACTGCTCGAGCAAGGGCATGGCGATGTGTATGAAAAGGTCGAGGCCGAGTTATTGCGCACCGCCTACCGATACGCCAATTGCAATCAAGTCCATACCGCAAGCCTGCTGGGCCTGAGCCGCAACGTCACCCGCACGTTGCTGATCAGGATTGGCGAGTTGGTGGTCAATCGACGCCGCCCGGCACTGGACACCCGGGATGGCCGGGTGGTCAACCTGTCGACCTGACGCCCACACCTTTGTGGCGAGGGAGCTTGCTCCCGCTGGGCTCTGTAGGAGCTGGCGAAGCCTGCGATCTTTTAATCTTTCGCTTGAAACTCAAGCGTCTGGGCAAAGATCGCAGCCTCGCTCCGCTCGACAGCTCCTACAGGCCCAGCGGGAGCAAGCTCCCTCGCCACAAAAGCGGTTCGGCGATGGCTCATTCATGGGAGCGCAGTGCTTAAATCCCAGCACCTTGTCCGCCCCTCGTCCGCCCATGCTGCCTCCCGCGCCTAGGCGACCGCCGCCGTTTTGGCCGTCACTTTGCGTTGCTCCAGCTCTCGCACCAACGGCAGGACCTTACGGCCGAAATACTCGACTTCTTCCTGGAAGTGCAGGAAACCGGCGAGTATCAAATCCACACCCACGGCCTTGAGCGCGACGATGCGTTCGGCGATCTGCTGGGGGGTACCGATCAAGTTGGTCTTGAAGCCATCGTTGTACTGCACCAGGTCTTCGAAACTGGACTTGGCCCAGTTGCCTTCACCTTCCGGGCTGGACTTGCCGGCCTGTTTCGCCGCGTCACCAAAGGCATTGACGGCCTCGGGATCGGCCTGGTCGATGATTTGGGCAAGGACCGCCCGCGCCTCTTCTTCGGTGTCGCGGGCAATGACAAAGGCATTCACGCCGACCTTGACCTTGTGGTGGTTGGCCGCGGCTTTTGCCTGGAGATCATCGATCTGCGCCTTGACGCCTTCCACGGTATTGCCGTTGGTGAAGTACCAGTCCGATACCCGGGCGGCCATATCCCGAGCCGCACGTGAGCTGCCGCCCTGGAAAATTTCCGGGTGCTGCTGGAGGGGTTTTGGCTTGAGGGTGTAGTCGTGGAAGCGGTAGAAGTCACCGCGCAGCGTGAAGTTGTCGGTGGTCCAGATGCCCTTGAGGGCGGTGATGAATTCTTCGGAACGGCGATAACGCTCGTCGTGCTCCAGCCACGGCTCGCCAATGGCAGTGAACTCGCCCTTGAACCAGCCCGACACGACGTTGACCGCCACTCGGCCACCCGTCAGGTGATCGATGGTTGCGATCTGCTTGGCCAACACTGACGGCGTCCACGGCCCCGGCAACACCGCGGCGATGACTTTCAGGCGCGTGGTGGCGGCCAGCAAGGCATGGCTGAACGCTACGGACTCGTGCTGGTATTCGGCGCCGTAGCCGGCGGTAAAGCGCACCTGAGACAAGGCGTAGTCAAAGCCGGCCGCTTCAGCGATCTGCGCCAGCTTGCGGTTGTAGTCGATGCCCCAGTCGGTGCGTTGTTCGATTTTGCTGACCACCAGTCCGCCGCTGACGTTGGGCACCCAGTAGGCAAATTTGATCGTGTCCTGGCTCATTGCATGTACTCCACGGCTCGTTTTGAAAGGGAAAAGGGATCAGGCGGCACTGGCGTCGCGTCGAGCGCTCGGGACCAGGCTCAGCAGCGCCGACTCGACGGCGCGCTCGATACGCTCCAGCACCTGTGGGCTGGAAATGCGGTATTGGCTGAAATCGGTTTCGCTGGCATAGACGCCCACCGGCAGGCTGAGGGCTTGGAAGAAGCCGAACAGCGGCCGCAACTGGTGATCGATGATCAAGGCATGGCGATCCGAGCCCCCCGTCGCGGCGAGCAGCACCGGAACATTCTTGAGGGCTTCGTGATGGACAAAATCGAACAGGTGCTTGAACAAGCCGGTGTACGAGGCTCGATAGACCGGGCTGGCGGCGATCAGCAGATCGGCCGACTCGATGGCGTGCAGGTCGTCCTGTACCGCGGCCGGCAACGCCTCGCGACGCAACACCCCGGCAAACTGCGGACCGACCTTGGCCAGTTCGATCAAGCGCACCTCGATCGGCAGTTGCTGCGCGAGCCTGTCCACTATCGCCTGGAGCAGGGCCAGCGTGCGTGATGGGTGTTGCACGCTGCCTGACACCGCCACCACTTTGAATTGCTTGCTCATCAGTTACCCCATGCCTGGAGACGCCACCTCAGCGTCTGCACAGGGTGTAGAGCAGCAACCGTGCCACGTTGATATACCTTTAATAATCAAGGCGTTAGAAGTACCGCCTAATCACTTTGCTGTCGCTCGACGGACAAGCTGTTGTTCCACTGTTGCCTGGTGAACACCTGCGTTTCGATGCCTGTCGCGACAACTGTTGCCGGGCATACAGTTGCGCAACAGATTGTCCGCAGCCAGGACAGCCCTATCACCGACGAGCGTGGTACAGACCCGCATTCATGGGCGTCGCGGGTCGGGCATGGACCGTGCAATGACCGTTGGCACCGGCAGGTTTTCCCCCTGCCCGCCTACTCGCCATCAAGAAGGAACATCAACATGACCGCACAGCAACAACACCTGCCGCCAATCCTTTCCACCGGCACCGACTACGAGCCCTTGGCCGAACGCTTCCGGCCGATCTTTGCGCGCATCCAGGCCGGCGCCCTGGAGCGGGAGCAGACCCGCAGCCTGCCCTTTGAACAGGTGAAATGGCTGAAGGAAGCCGGCTTTGGCGCCATTCGCGTACCGCTCGAACATGGCGGTGCTGGGGCCTCGTTGCCGCAGCTGTTGCAACTGCTGATCGAACTGGCCGAAGCCGATTCCAACCTGCCCCAGGCCCTGCGCGGGCACTTTGCATTTGTCGAGGACCGCCTCAATGCCCATGCCAGCAGCCCGCAGGACATTTGGTTCAAGCGTTTCGTCGAGGGTGAGTTGGTGGGCAACGCCTGGACGGAAGTCGGCGCGGTGAAAATCGGCGAGGTCGTCACCCGGGTTTCCCGCCAGGGCGATCAATGGGTGGTCAATGGCGCCAAGTACTACAGCACCGGCAGTATCTTCGCCGACTGGATCGACGTGTATGCCCAGCGTGACGACAACGGTGCCGACGTGATTGCCGCCGTGCGCGTGCACCAGCCGGGCGTCAAGCAAAGCGATGACTGGGACGGCTTTGGCCAACGCACCACCGGCAGCGGGACATCGCTGTTCGAGAACGCCTTGGTCGAGGCGGAAAACCTCATCGACTTCTCCACCCGCTTCAAATACCAGACCGCGTTTTATCAACTGGTCTTGCTCGCCGTGCTGACCGGCGCCGGCCGTGCCGCGGTCCACGACATCACCGAGCAAGTGCGCAAACGCACCCGGGTCTTCAGCACCGGCAATGCCAGCGAAGTGAGCCAGGATGTGCAGGTGCAGCAAGTGGTCGGCCGGGCCTCGGCCCAGGTCTATGCCGCCGAAGCCACTGCCCTGCGAGCCGCGAGCGCTTCCCAACGCGCCTATGAAAGCCGCTTCAGCCAGAACGCCGAGACTGAACACACCGCCAACATTGCCGCCGAGTTGGAGTCGGCCCAGGCCCAGGTGGTGATCTCCGACCTGGTGCTACGCGCCACCAGCGACCTGTTCAATGCACTCGGCGCCTCAGCCACCAGCACCAGCAAGGCCCTCGACCGCCACTGGCGCAACGCCCGTACCGCCGCTTCGCACAATCCGTTGATCTACAAGGAACGGATTATTGGGGATTGGGAAATCAATGGGACGGAACCGCCGTATGTTTGGCAGATTGGTGGGGGGTCGAAGCAGTTGTGAGTAGATAGGTCGGTATGGATATCCGTTGCTGCGGTAACGGCGGCTTAGGGTTCCGCCCTGCTTCGTGTCCGCTGGAGATCAAATGTGGGAGCGAGCTTGCTCGCGATGGCGGTGGTTCAGCTACATGGATGTTGAATGTGCTGGCCCCTTCGCGAGCAAGCTCGCTCCCACAGTGGTTCTGTGTTGTACATGAGCTTCGTGTCCACTGGAGATCGGATGTGGGAGCGAGCTTGCTCGCGATGGCGGTGTGTCAGTTTGCGGTGATGTTGGATGTGCCGGCGTCATCGCGAGCAAGCTCGCTCCCACAGGGGGGGCCAGGTGCACATGGATTTTATGTCTGCTGAAGATCCAGCGTGGGAGCGAGCTGCTCGCGAAGGCGGTGTCACAGTCGATGACGATGTTGAATGTGCTGGCCTCTTCACGAGCAGGCTCGCTCCCACAAGTTTTACGGTGTACATGAGTTTGTGTCGGCTGAAGATCCAGTGTGGGAGCGAGCCTGCTCGCGAAGGCGGTGGTTCCGTTACATGGATGCCCGCGCCTTACACCACAAGCTCGACGTAGTGGGATTCCCCACCTCCAGTCGCGCCCGACAACCAACCCCATACGAAACTCAAGGTAGTACGCCCTTCGTGATCGACACCCACCGTCCCACGAGACCAGCCGGAAAGAATCTCACCCTCCGTAGTCAAGCATTGGAAGAGAAGCTCAATGGTATCGGGGCCCGTCACGCGTCCGACTTGATTGCCCAGGCGAATTCGGCCGCCTTGGTAGGTACTCGAAATGGCACCCTCCTGGACATGGTAATGGAATACCGTGCCTGTCCCGGAGAGTCCTTGGGCGTTGTCCGCCACCGTAAACCGGCGATTGTGCAAACGCTCGTTGAGAGAAGAAAAGGGAGTTTCCATAAGTGTCGCGTCCTTTAGTCGAGATGTTCCATCGCAGCCGTTGATGACCCTAAACCATTTTTGTCGCCACTGATAAAGCCCTTCGGGCAAGTACCCAGCTGCAGATCCAATTGCCGACCTCTCCACAAAGCCAATAGGAACTCATCCCAGCCGATCAAAACACTGGCATCATGCCTTTTTCCTTGCACTCACGGAGTGACTGTGACGAATCTAAGTGCCGCCCCTGCGTTTGCACCTGCCTCCACTCTATCGCCTTACCGCTTCTTTCCCCGGCTCGGGATGTTTGTGCTGGCCACCGTGGTCGTCTTCCTGGCGGCGATGCCCGAGGTCCTCTTCGTCCCCGCAGACATGCAGGCCTATCTGACGTTCACGACAACCTCCGGTATCACCGCGCTCCTTCTCTTCGCCCTTTTCGCCTTGCAATATCGCGCTGATTTACGTTCACAGTGGCGAGGTCGCTTCATCCGCAAACCCCTGCAATGGGGAGCGATGGGCACCATCGGGGCCTACCTGCTTTTCGGGGTCGCCGTCCTCGTACTCGGGTTGCCGCGTGAAGTGTTCATGGCCGAGCTTCTGGACGGGCTCAACAATTGGCAGGCCACGATCAAGATCGCCTCGCTGATCGTGCTGCCGCCCATCGCCGAAGAATTATTCTTCCGCCATTACATGCTCCGGCTGTTTCCCTACGAAAACAGCCGTGCCTGGACATGGATCGCGATCATCGTGACGTCGGCCATTTTCGCCGGCATGCACATCCAATACGGAAACTGGCTGACGGTCGTGCTGATCTTCGCCTGTGGCGGCGTATTCGCCGTCGCCAGAGTGGTCAGCGGTGGCCTGCTGGTGCCGGTGCTCCTGCATTCGCTGGCCGAGATTGTCGCACTGACAACGGACAAGTCGTTCTCGTTGATGGGGCTTTACGGTTGAGTCAGGCGAAGGCGCCATGCGACGCTATGATTTTGCGAACACCAGCATTTCAAACAAGGGCAACGATGAATACTCACGCAACATGCCTCGGACTGCTTGCCCTGACGCTTCCCTTGCTGTGCGAGCCCGTCCAGGCCTCCACATGGCAGATCTGTGAGATGGAGCTGCGTGTCGTCGAGGTGCTGAAACGACCCTATCCGCAGCTTCAGGCCCAGGTGGTGAAAGTCAGGCCGAAATCCGCCTCGGTGGAATGCCCGCAGCCAGGCTCGTTGCTCACCTTCACCCCGGAAACCCCGGACTATCAAGCCACGCTCCCCCGCCGCCAATGGCCCGGGAAAGGGCAGTCGGTACGGGTGGACTACCGCTATCTGGATGGTGTCTGTAAAGGCGACGGCAACTCGTATGCGTGTCGGATCAAACATTACCCGGTGGTGGGTCGATAAGCGGGCAGCCGGCGACCGGGGCTTTGTTCAATTTGGTGAAATGACTGATGGCCTCATCGCGAGCAAGCTCGCTCCCACAGGGGGTGTGAATGTTCACAGCATCCCGATTCACCCCAAAACCCTTTGTGGGAGCGAGCTTGCTCGCGATGACGTCGGCACATCCAACCCCAAGGCTCAGGCCAACAGCTCAGAGATCCACCGAACCTGCCGGGCAATGTCCTGCTGCTTTTCTTCAGGCACGGCCTGCCGTGCCTGGGCGAAACTGGCGAGGGTCTTGTGTTTCTGGCGCAACAGGCGCTGCCACTTGGCCAGGAAGATCGGGGTTCGGGCTTGCAGCTGCAGCGGGCCGAAATACAGCTCCTCGGCGGTGTACGCCACCGGCCCGGCGCGCTCGGCCACGATGATCTCGTAGTAGAAGCGGTTTTCCCGCAGCAATTCCTCCCAGAGGATGCGGTAGCCGTTTTCCATCAGCCATTGGCGCAGCGGTTGTTCGCCGCCGTTGGGTTGCAGGATCAGGCGCTCCCGACCGCTCAACCGCGCTTTGCCGCTGTCCAGGATGTCGCGGATCGTCTCGCCGCCCATGCCGCAGAGGCTGATCGCCGTGATTCCGTCCTCCGGCTCGATTGCCGCCAGGCCGTTGGCCAGGCGCACGCTGATCCGCTGCTCCAGGCCATTTTCGACCACCGTACGTTCGGCGGCGCGCAATGGCGTCAGTGCCACCTCACCGGCCACCGCCGTCGCGATGACGCCACGGCGCAGCAAGGCCACCGGCAGGTAAGCGTGATCCGAGCCGATATCGGCCAGGTGCGCGCCCGCCGGCATGTGCGCCGCCACGCGCTCCAGGCGCATGGACAATGTGTGTTCGTTCAACTGCAATTCCCTGGGTTAATCGTAGAACGGCTCGACCGCCTTCCGACTGCCGACAAAGAAGCTGTCGGCGACCAAGCGCAGTGGCTGCAGGTCCATGTCGCTGGCTTTGTCGTTGATCAGTTGTTGAAAATGCCGGTACACCGCCGCGTACTCGCCCTCCTCGGATACCGCCTGGCGCACGCCGTCGATGCTCAACAGCGCACCGCCGTTGTCCAGGCGCAACACGCCTTCGGCGCAGCGAATCTCGATGCTCCAGAGCTCGTCATGACCATGGTCGAAGTCGAACTCCGCACGGATATCGAGGTGACGCGCGTCGGCCATCTTGATGCTGGCGGCAATCGGCGACTGGCAGTTGTCCGGCACGCGCAACTCGGCCGATTCCACGAACAACGGCAGTGCCAGCAGATGGGTCGCGATCGACAAGGCATTGATGCCCGGATCGAACACGCCCAGGCCGCCGGGTTGCCAGATCCACGCCTGGCCCGGGTGCCACTTGCGCACGTCTTCCTTCCAATCGATCTGCACGCTCTGCAAGGTGCGGCTGGCCAGCCAGTCACGGGCGGCTTCGATGCCCGGGGCGTAACGGGAATGCCAGGCGAACAGGCCGCTGACGCCTTGCTCGCGAACCTGCTCCACCAAGGCCATGGCTTCACCCAACGTGGCGCACGGCGGCTTTTCCACCAGGACGTGCTTGCCGGCCGCCAGCGCCTGTTGCACCAGGGCGAATCGACCTTGCGGCGGCGTGCAGAACGCAATCGCATCGACCTGCGGACCGTTTTCCAGCAGCTCGCCCAGGGAGCGGAAGTTCTCCACCCCGGCGCAGGGCTGTCCTTGCGTGGCGACCGCCACCAGTTGGAACGCGGGGTTGGCGTGGATGGCTGGAACGTGTTGATCCTGGGCAATCTTGCCGTAGCCCACCAGGCCGAGACGAATCGGTTGCATCAATGACTCCTGATTTTTTGTACTTGTGATCGGCCAGCAAACTAGACGCAAATCGCCTGGCGGACAATGGGGGGCGTGCAGTATCTATTCGATTGCCCCGCCCAGTTGGGCAAATACTTCAGGCCCGTCGCTGTGCACCGTCCGCCGTCACGACGTTGGTCACCCGGCCGAAGAAGGGTTCGAGTCGCTCACGCGGCGCGTCGTGCTCCACCACCAGGGCGGCGACTTCTTCGCAGGCGGCCACCTGGTAGTGGGCAACGCTGGACAGCTTTTCATTGGTCACCGCCGCGATCACCTGCCCACTGGCCGCGACCACCGCGCGCTTGAACTCCGCGTCATCCAGGCCGAACGCCGTAACGCCATTATCGGGATCGATGGCGCAGGCGCCGAGGAAACACAGGTCAAAACTGAACTGGCGCAATTGCTGGACAGCCGTCAACCCGATCACACCACCGGCGACTGGGTTCAAGCGGCCGCCCAGCAGGATGACTTCGGCGCGGGGCAGTTTCATCAACTGGACCGCAATCAACGGTGAATTGGTGGTGAGGGTCAATGACAAGTGCGGATCGATGGCGCAGGCAATCGCCAAGTTGGTCGACCCGGCGTCGATGAACACGTGCTGGCCCGCGCGCAACAGTGCAGCGGCGGCTTGGCCGAGGCTGCCCTTGCGCATCGGGTCTTTGCGCACGCGCGCCTCCATCGACCCTTCGGCCGCGGGCACGAGGATCGCGCCACCATAAACGCGCTTGCACACCCCCGCCGCTGCCAACGCGCCCAGGTCACGCCGGATCGAATGCTCGGAGACCTTGAATTCGCTGGCCAAGTCAGCCGCGATCACCCGGCCATACCGGGCGAGACGCTGACTGATCAGTTGCTGGCGTTCACCAGGAAACGCTTCGTGAGGAGTAGTCATGACATTACAACCTGCGTAAACGAGCACTAATGATCACAAACGAGCAAATAGTGCCGGTTATGCAGCGAGGCGTCAAACCCGAGCGCTCACGCGGTAAACGTCAAGCGCCCCCAGGGACATTGGTGCCCATGCCCAATGGCAGGAACGGTTGGATCTCGTCGATTTCCTCGGCGCTGAGGCGCAGCTGTGAACCGGCAATCAACCCATCGACCTGGCCAGGCCGACGGGCACCGACAATGGCGCCGGTCACCACCGGCTTGCGCAGCACCCAGGCGATGGCGACTGCCGCCGCACTCACCCCGTGCCGTTCGCCGATACCGGCCAATACCTCCACCAGCGCCAGGTTCGCGCTCAAGCGAGGCTCCTGGAAGTCCGCGCTTCGCGCCTTGCGCCAATCGTCGTCGGGCAATTGGGCGATGCGTTCGCGGGTCATGCTGCCGGAAAGCAGTCCCGATTGAAGGGTGGAATAGGCCAGGACCCCCATTCCCGCCTGCTCGCAAAATGGCAGGACGTCGTCCTCGATGTCTCGCATCAAGGCCGAATACGGCGGCTGGAGTGAGACGATCTCGGTCACCGCCTGGGCCCGCTTGAGTTGCGCAACATCGAAATTGGAGACGCCGATAGCGCGAATCTTTCCCTGTTCACGGGCAGTGGCCAAGGCCGACAGTGCCTCCTCGATCCCTTCATTGCTGCCGTCGGCAGGAAAGGCCGGCCAGTGGATCTGATAGAGGTCAATGGTTTCGACTTGCAGTCGACGCAAGCTTGCCTCGACCTCGGCGAGCAGTGACTGAGGCGCCAGCGAGTGTGAGATCAACCGGGTGACCGGGTCCCACACCAGGCTGCCCTTGGTGAACACCAACGGACGCCGCGAAGCCGGTACCCGACGCAACAACTGCCCGACCAATTGCTCGGCATGGCCCAAGCCGTAAACCGCCGCCGTGTCGATCCAGTTCACCCCGCGCTCGACGGCATATTCAAGGGCGCCAAGGCTGTCCTCGTCATCCTGCGCGCCCCAACTGTATGCCCAGCCGGTGCCGGCGATGGCCCAGGTTCCCAGGCCAATAGGGGAAATCAGCAAATCCGATGATCCAAGACGATTCTTTTGCATAGTGCGTTCTCCACAGATGATGTGGCCAGTATCCGCGAGGGATCTCATGACGATAAGATGGGTAATCGTATTTGAACTATTGAAAATTATTCATGAGTCAGCACCCCGATCTGTCCGAGCTGGATGCCTTCGCCGCCGTCGCTCGCCATCGCAGCTTTCGCAAGGCCGCCGACGAGCGTGGCGTTTCGGCTTCTGCATTGAGTCACGCGATGCGTGCATTGGAAGCACGCCTGGGTGTCAGGTTGCTCAACCGCACCACGCGCAGCGTGACCCCGACCGAGGCCGGCCATCAGCTGTTGGCTACGCTGGCCCCTACCCTGCAGCAGGTTGCCGATGCCTTGGCGCAGTTGACCTCGCTGCAGGACGTGCCCGCCGGCAAGCTTCGCCTCAACGTGGCGCGTCCGGCGGCGCGCGCGGTCTTTGCCAAGGTGCTCGGGCCATTCGTGGCCCGGTATCCGCGCATTCAACTGGACCTGGTCACCGATGATGGCCTGACCGATATCGTCAGCGGCGGGTTTGACGCTGGTGTGCGCTTTGGCGAAAGCCTGGCCGGCGACATGATCGCCGTTCCTGTCGGGCTCCCTCAATCGTTCGTGACCGTAGCCGCGCCAACCTATCTGGCCGCGAAGGAGATTGTCCAGGCGCCACGGGACTTGCTCGACCATGCCTGCATCGCCCGGCGTTTTCCCAGCGGCAAGCTCTACGCCTGGGAGTATCAGGCCGAGGGGCAACCGATCCGGTTGTCCGTCACCGGCCCACTCATCCTTGAAGACGATGCGCTGATGATCCAGGCGGCAAAAGATGGCGCCGGGATTGCCTACGTGTACGAGGAGCTGGCGCGCGATGACCTGCGCAACGGATATCTCACAGAACTGCTTGCGCAATGGAAAGCGCCGCCAAGCCGGTTTTTTCTCTACTACCCCAGCCGACGCCATGTGCCGCCGGCCCTGAAAGCGCTCATCGAATTCATCCGGGCGCAAGATTGGCTAACCTGAAACCGCCAGGCAAAAAAAGCCCCGCGACCGAAGACGGTGCGGGGCAAAGGGAATTGGTTGGTTGCGGCCAACCAAAGGAGCACGGTGAAAAACGTTTACGGGCCGGTCAGATGCATTCCTGTGCGGCGCGTTCAAAACTTGAAGGCAAGAGGTTGGAAGCCAGCAGGTGGCGCTCGTAGATGAACACCTTGCCGCCGCTGCCGGCCTTGTAAGCTTCCAGCACGTTGTCCGCCGACACTTTGCTCGGCACCACAATGCGGTAGCTGCGCTGGGTCTGCGAGACCATCGGGTTCAAGGCATTGCCTTGCAACTTCGGTACGACGCACTCGGCGTATTGGGCCGGCGTCTTGCTGGTCTGCAAGGTCAGCGTCGGGTCATTCGGTGCCGAGGCACAACCGGCCAGCAACAACGGGGAAAACGCCAGGGGAAGCAAAAATAAACGGCGCATGGGTTAGGGTCCTGAAAACAAAAAAACGGGGCTGCGTGTTCGATGGCGCTGATTTTCCAATGATTGCCGGCAAAGCAGAACTTGCATTTGGTAATGGTCACTATTACTCCTAGCAATAGTTGCAAGCCGAGAAAGATTGATGAGGTCTATCCATGAGAACGTTTGATCTGATCCGCGACGCGGTATTGCCAGACTTCCGTGAGCGGGTGGCGGACTATCTGGTCCAGTACGAAAGCGTGCTGCTGAGCAATACAGAAGCCGACCCGGAACTCAAGCGGGCCACGGCCCATCAACTGCGCGGTTATCTGCGCGGGTTGAACACGACGCGGGTATTGGGCATGGCGGATTGGGAGGAACTGGATCGGCGGGTGGTGGATACGTGGCTTTAGCGCCCGGCCAATGACAGGCCGGACGTGCGGGAAGTTGTTCGATTCATTGTGGCGAGGGAGCTTGCTACCGCTGGGCTGCGCAGTAGCCCCCTGCCGGCTGCGGCCCAACACTGGCTTGCGCCCTGTCCACCAGCCGTTGCACCCATGCGGCATCCTGGTCATTGACCACCCCATAGCGGTTCGGCGGTAAGAAATTCCAGTGATGGGCGGCCTCGTCCAGGCGCTTGAGTTCATCGGCAGACAGCCAGTACGGCGCATCCATCAATGGCATCAACGCACCGTCGAAACGCCGGCCCAGCGGCAGGTTCGTACCAGGGGCGAAAGCGATCGCCAATTGCTGGCGGGGTTGCAGCAGCTTGTCCGGCGCCGGCATTTGCCCTACCCGTCCGTAACTGAAGTCGCCCGAAAACTCCTCCTTGAGCACCAGCCAATGCCCCGCCGCGGTCCGGGCCAGGATCCATTGCGACACACCGCTGTCCTGCATGTACTTCACTTTGCCGTCGGACCATTGCATGAGGGTGTTGCAATCCGGGTCATAGTCGTTGGACCACAGGCAGATGCCGGAAACCAGGGTATGGTGTTCAAGCTCGACCAGCCCTTGATCCGGCATCGACGCCCAATAACGCTTGGTCGGGTCGCGCGTATCACGCCAGACGTTGTGCACGATCCACGCCGCCATGAACAGCAAGGTGACGAACACAAGCCAGCCAAAGGAGGCCCCGATGATCCGGTCAAGGTCAACGCCTGGGGCGGATACCCCCTGATAGACCAGCAGCCCCAGCAGAAACACGATACCCGGCAACACCGGGCCCAGGCACAACGGCGGCACCAGCACCACGACCCAGCTGAAGCGATGCATGGTCGCACGCTCGCGCGCCCAGGCCAGTTCCTGAGCCAGCATCGGCGCCCGCTCCCGTGGGCCGATGCCCGGATCGGGGGTCTGGAAGCGGGTGAACAGGTTGTAGATGTCATCGCTCATGGATCGGACATGCCCTTGAAGTCATCATGGTCGAGCGCCCCTTCGGGACGCCCTTTGACGCTGGAACAGGCGTATTATCCGGGTAACCAAGCGCCGTGTAGACCCCCAATCATGCCCATCTCCCAGACCCGCCCTTCTCCCGCACCCTTGCTCAAGCCAGGCGAGACAGTGGTCCTGTTCGACGGTGTTTGTAAACTGTGCAATGGCTGGGCGAAGTTCCTGATCCGCCATGATCACGCCCGACGCGTGCGGTTGGCCTCCGTCCAGTCGCCCGAAGGACAAGCCTTGCTGGCCTGGGCGGGCTTGCCCTTGCAGCAGTTCGACACCATGGCCGTGGTTCGCGACCAACATTACTGGGTGCGCTCGGAGGCGATTCTTGAAGTGGTTGCCCTACTGCCCTGGGTTTGGCGTCCGGTGCAACTGCTGCGCTACGTCCCCCGCGTGTTTCGGGATTGGGCCTACGATCGCATTGCCCTGAATCGGTACCGGCTGTTTGGCAAGTACGACGTGTGCCTTTTGCCGAGCCCGGATCATGAGCGGCGTTTCTTGAAGGCGCCAACGCCTGGGGCCTGGCCGGTGGAACGGGTTGATAGTTAGCCAGCAAAAAGCGGGGCCGCTTCGCGCCCCAGCGGGAGCAAGCTCCCTCGCCACAAGAGCGGTTCGGTGGTGGGTCAGTTCAACAGGTGCAGGCTGTTGCCTTTGTGGCGAGGAAGCTTGCTCCCGCTGGGCTGCGCAGCAGACCCATGTCGTCAATTCAATTAGCCTGACACACCAGGGTGCCTGGTTTCAGGGCCGCTTCGCGCCCCAGCGGGAGCAAGCTCCCTCGCCACAAGAGCGGTTCGGTGGTGGGTCAGTTCATCAGGTGCAGGCTGTTGCCTTTGTGGCGAGGAAGCTTGCTCCCGCTGGGCTGCGCAGCAGACCCATGTCGTCAATTCAATTAGCCTGACACACCAGGGTGCCTGGTTTCAGGGCCGCTTCGCGCCCCAGCGGGAGCAAGCTCCCTCGCCACAAGAGCGGTTCGGTGGTGGGTCAGTTCAACAGGTGCAGGCTGTTGCCTTTGTGGCGAGGGAGCTTGCTCCCGCTGGGCTGCGCAGCAGACCCATGTCGTCAACTCAATTAGCCTGACACACCAGGGTGCCTGGTTTCAGGGCCGCTTCGCGCCCCAGCGGGAGCAAGCTCCCTCGCCACAAGAGCGGTTCGGTGGTGGGTCAGTTCAACAGGCGCAGGCTGTTGCCTTTGTGGCGAGGGAGCTCGCTCCCGCTGGGCTGCGCAGCAGACCCATGTCGTCAATTCAATTAGCCTGACCCACCAGGGTGCCTGGTTTCAGGGCCGCTTCGCGCCCCAGCGGGAGCAAGCTCCCTCGCCACAAGAGCGGTTCGGTGGTGGGTCAGTTCAACAGGCGCAGGCTGTTGCCTTTGTGGCGAGGGAGCTCGCTCCCGCTGGGCTGCGCAGCAGACCCATGTCGTCAACTCAATTAGCCTGACCCACCAGGGTGCCAGGTTTCAGGGCCGCTTCGCGCCCCAGCGGGAGCAAGCTCCCTCGCCACAAGAGCGGTTCGGTGGTGGGTCAGTTCATCAAGAGCGGTTTGGCAGAGGGTCAGTGTGTGGTCGCATTTGCCCCCTGCTGATATTCCCGCGGCGTGCAGCCGAATTCGCGGCGAAACACGGTGTGCAGGTATTGCGCCGATTTGAAGCCACAGCTCTGGGCGATGTCGGCAATTGGCGCATCGGTGTTTTCCAGTCCGTTGGCGGCGGCGGCCAGTTTGAAGCGCAGGATTTCGTCGTGGACGCTGCAGGCCCGTTCCTTGCGAAAATGCGCCTCCAGCGATGAGCGCGATATCCCGACATAAGCCGCCACTTGGGCGGTCTTGATGCCCTGGCAGGCGTATTGGCGGATGAAGAGCAGGGCCTGCATGACATAAGGATTGCCCAACGGTTGATGCAGGCTCGATACCTGTACGTTGATCGCATCAGGCGGGACCAGGATCTGCGTGCCCGTGGACGGCATGCCGTGCAGCATCTGGTGGAGCAGGCGCGCGGCGGTGCGGCCCATGGTTTCGGTGCCCTGGATCACCGAACTCAGCGGCACCCGTGTCAGGCTGCGGGTAAGCGGGTCGTTGTCGATGCCGATCAACGCCACTTGCTCCGGCACGGCGATGCCGGCGGTCAGGCAGGCTTGCAGCAGTTGTCGGGCGCGGGCGTCGCTGACGGCGATGATACCGATGGGTTTGGGCAGGCTTTGCAGCCAGGCGATCTGCTGTTCGACGGCGCTGTCCCAGAGCGGTGCGCTGGTGCCCATGCCGCGATAGACCTCGGCGTGCAGGCCATCGCGCAGCAGCAGTCGGCGGAAGGCTTTTTCCCGCTCCTGGGCCCAGCGATTGGCTTGTGCCTCGGGCAGGCTGAAACAGGCGAAGCGGGTCAGCCCGGCCTCGATCAGGTGCTCGTAGGCCAACCTCATCAACGCATCATTGTCAGTGGCGACGTAGGGAATGCCCTTCGGGTAGGCGCGCTCATCCTGATAGGAACCGCCCACCGCCACCACCGGCAGCTTGATCCCGGCCAGCGCCTCGCCGATCAGCGGGTCGTCGAAGTCGGCAATGATGCCGTCGCCTTGCCAGCGTTCGATGCCTTTCAAGCGACAGAGAAAATCCTCCTCGAGAAACAAGTCCCAGGAGGCACGCGTGCTGCTCAGGTAGTTGCCGATGCCGCTGATGATGCCGCGGTCGTAGATCTTGCTGCCATTGAACAGCAACGCAATGCGGTGAACGGGCGGAACGGTTTTCATTGGTTTAACCCTGTGCCGATCGACACAGACTAGGCGCGCACACGGCGAATCTCAATACTCAAAATCGAACTGCCCATTGGTGATTTTCATAATCAGCAGCCACGGGGCCGGCGTTAGTATCGGGACACCGCCAAGAATAAAAAGGAAACCTGCACATGCCCTACTTCCCCGGTGTCGACACGATTCGCTACGAGGGCCCCGCCAGTGATTCGCCGCTGGCCTTCCGTCACTACGACGCCAACAAACTGGTGCTCGGCAAACCCATGCGCGAGCACCTGCGCATGGCGGTCTGCTACTGGCATACCTTCGTCTGGCCAGGGTCGGATGTGTTTGGTGCCGGCACGTTCAAGCGTCCGTGGCAGCACGCTGGGGATCCCATGGAAGTGGCCATCGGCAAGGCCGAAGCGGCTTTCGAGTTCTTCTCCAAGCTGGGCATCGACTACTACTGCTTCCACGACACCGATGTCGCCCCGGAAGGCAATTCACTCAAGGAGTACCGCAACCACTTCGCCCAGATGATCGACCACCTGGAACGCCATCAGGAACAAACCGGGATCAAGCTGCTGTGGGGCACCGCCAACTGCTTCAGTAACCCGCGTTTTGCCGCCGGCGCCGCCAGCAACCCGGATCCGCAAGTGTTCGCCTGCGCCGCCGCCCAAGTGTTCAGTGCGATGAACGCCACCCAACGCCTCAAAGGCTCCAACTACGTGCTGTGGGGCGGTCGTGAAGGCTACGAAACCCTGCTCAATACCGACTTGAAACGCGAGCGCGAACAGCTGGGCCGCTTCATGCGCATGGTGGTCGAGCACAAGCACAAGATCGGCTTCAAGGGCGACCTGCTGATCGAGCCTAAGCCCCAGGAACCGACCAAGCACCAGTACGATTACGACAGCGCCACGGTGTTCGGCTTCCTGCAGCAGTTCGGCCTGGAAAAAGAGATCAAGGTCAACATCGAAGCCAACCACGCCACCCTGGCTGGCCATAGTTTCCATCACGAGATCGCCACGGCTGTCTCCCTGGGGATTTTCGGCAGCATCGACGCCAACCGCGGCGACCCGCAAAACGGCTGGGACACCGACCAGTTCCCTAACAGCGTCGAGGAAATGACCCTGGCCACCTATGAAATCCTCAAGGCCGGTGGCTTCGGCAATGGCGGGTTCAATTTCGATTCCAAGGTCCGGCGCCAGAGCCTGGACGAAATCGATCTGTTCCACGGCCACGTCGGCGCCATGGACGTGCTCGCCCTCGCCCTGGAACGCGCGGCAGCCATGGTGCAGAACGATCAGTTGCAGCAGTTCAAGGACCAGCGCTACGCCGGCTGGCAACAACCCTTCGGCCAAGCAGTCCTGGCCGGCGACTTCAGCCTGGAATCGCTGGCCGAGCACGCCTTTACCAACGACCTGAATCCCCAGGCCGTCAGCGGTCGCCAGGAGATGCTCGAGAACGTGGTCAATCGGTTTATCTACGCCTGACAACGGGCAAAAGTCGGGGCACAGCGGCTGTTACATTCTCGCGACAAATCTGTGCCCACGACGCCCTGCAACGCTCTACAGTTCTACCCGGTATCACGCTCATCGTCAGGCAGTGTCTTTCAAACAACAATAAAAGGACGCACCACATGAAAAGATTCAAACGTACCCTGCTCGCCGGCGCCCTCGCCCTGCTCTCGCTTCCGGTCATGGCCGATGCGACCCATCCGAAAATCGGTTTCTCCATCGATGACCTGCGCCTGGAACGCTGGTCGCGGGATCGCGACTACTTCGTCGCGGCGGCGGAAAAACTCGACGCCAAGGTCTTCGTCCAGTCCGCCGATGCCAACGAGCAGAAGCAGATCTCGCAGATTGAAAACCTGATCTCCCGTGGCGTCGATGTGATCGTCATCGTGCCGTTCAACGCCACCGTGCTGACCAACGCCGTCGCCGAAGCCAAAAAGGCCGGGATCAAGGTCGTCTCCTACGACCGACTGATCCTCAACGCCGATATCGACGCCTACATTTCCTTCGATAACGAAAAGGTCGGCGAGATGCAGGCCAGCGGCGTGCTGAAAGCCGCGCCCAAGGGCAACTACTTCCTGCTCGGTGGCGCGCCCACGGACAACAATGCCAAGGTCCTGCGCGAAGGCCAGATGAAAGTGCTGCAACCGGCCATCGACAAGGGTGATATCAAGATTGTCGGCCAGCAGTGGGTGAAGGAATGGAACCCCACCGAAGCCTTGAGCATCGTGGAAAACGCCCTGACCCGGAACAACAACAAGATCGATGGCATCGTTGCCTCCAACGACGCCACCGCCGGCGGCGCCATCCAGGCCCTGGCCGCGCAGAAAATGGCCGGCAAGGTGCCGATCTCGGGCCAGGACGCCGATCTCGCGGCGGTCAAGCGCGTGATCGACGGCACCCAGACCATGACCGTCTACAAGCCGCTGAAGCTGATCGCCTCCGAAGCCGCCAAGCTCTCGGTACAACTGGCGCGCAACGAGAAGCCGACCTTCAGCTCGCAGTACGACAATGGCAGCAAGAAAGTCGACACCATCCTGCTCACCCCGACGCCGTTGACCAAGGACAACATCGACCTGCTGGAAAAGGATGGGTTCTACACCAAGGCGCAGATCGCCGGGCAGTGACCTGACCAGGCAATCAAGCAAAGACCTGTGGGAGCGAGCTTGCTCGCGATGACGGTAGCCCATCCAATATCGATGCCAGCTGAACCACCGCTATCGCGAGCAAGCTCGCTCCCACAGGTCACTTGGCTTGACTGCCTGGTCCACTGTCTATGTGTAAGCCCTTTTTCATGAGCCCTTGCCATGTCCGACTACCTGCTGCAAATGAACGGCATCGTCAAAACCTTTGGCGGTGTCAAAGCCCTGAACGGCATCGACATCAAGGTCAGGTCCGGGGAATGCGTTGGCCTGTGCGGTGAAAACGGCGCGGGTAAATCCACCCTGATGAAAGTGCTGTCGGCGGTCTATCCCTACGGCACCTGGGAAGGCGAGATCATTTGGGACGGCCAGCCGCTCAAGGCGCAGTCCATCAGCGAGACCGAAGCCGCCGGGATCGTCATCATTCACCAGGAACTGACCCTGGTCCCCGACCTGTCGGTGGCCGAAAACATCTTCATGGGCCACGAGCTGACGCTGCCCGGCGGGCGCATGAACTACCCGGCGATGATCCACCGCGCCGAGGCCCTGATGCGCGAACTCAAGGTACCGGACATGAACGTCTCGCTGCCGGTTTCCCAGTACGGCGGTGGCTACCAGCAGTTGGTGGAAATCGCCAAGGCGCTGAACAAGCAGGCGCGACTGCTGATCCTCGACGAGCCCTCTTCAGCCCTGACTCGCTCGGAAATCGAGGTGCTGCTGGACATCATCCGCGACCTCAAGGCCAAGGGCGTGGCCTGCGTGTACATCTCCCACAAGCTCGATGAAGTGGCCGCTGTGTGTGACACCATCTCGGTGATACGCGACGGCAAACACATCGCCACCACCGCCATGGCGGACATGGACATTCCCAAGATCATCACCCAGATGGTCGGGCGGGAAATGAGCAACCTCTACCCCACCGAACCCCATGACATCGGCGAGGTGATTTTCGAGGCGCGCCACGTCACCTGCTACGACGTCGATAACCCCAAGCGCAAACGGGTCGACGACATTTCATTCGTCCTCAAGCGCGGGGAGATTCTCGGCATCGCCGGGCTGGTCGGCGCCGGTCGCACGGAACTGGTCTCTGCGCTGTTCGGCGCCTACCCCGGTCGCTACGAAGGCGAAGTATGGTTGGGCGGCCAACCCATCGACACGCGCACGCCGCTCAAGTCGATCCGCGCCGGCCTGTGCATGGTCCCTGAAGACCGCAAGCGCCAAGGCATCATTCCTGACCTGGGGGTGGGCCAGAACATCACCCTGGCGGTGCTGGACAGCTACGCGAAACTGACCCGCATCGACGCCGAAGCCGAACTGGGCAGCATCGACAAGGAAATCGCGCGCATGCACCTCAAGACCGCGAGCCCGTTCCTGCCGATCACCAGCCTCTCCGGCGGCAACCAGCAAAAAGCCGTGCTGGCCAAGATGCTCCTGACCAAACCCCGGGTGCTGATCCTCGATGAGCCCACCCGCGGCGTGGACGTCGGCGCCAAATACGAGATCTACAAATTGATGGGCGCGCTGGCGGCCGAAGGCGTGTCCATCATCATGGTGTCCTCGGAGCTCGCCGAAGTCCTGGGGGTTTCCGACCGCGTCCTGGTGATCGGCGAAGGCCAGTTGCGCGGCGACTTCATCAACCACGAACTCACCCAGGAACAGGTGCTCGCCGCCGCGCTCAGCCACCCCGATGGCCATAACAATAATGATCGGAAGTCCGCGTAGATGAATCAGGTCAAACAGCTGTTTTCCCGCTACAAAATGCTCGCGCTGGTGATCGCCGTGGCGCTGATCTGGCTGTTCTTCAGCTGGCAGACCGACGGTGGGTTCCTGACCCCGCGCAACCTGTCCAACCTGCTGCGGCAGATGTCCATCACCGGGATCCTGGCCTGCGGCATGGTGCTGGTGATCATCAGCGGCGAGATCGATTTGTCGGTGGGCTCGTTGCTTGGGTTATTGGGTGGCCTGGCGGCGATCCTCGATGTGGTCTATCACATCCCGCTGCTGGCGAACCTGAGCCTGGTGGCTTTGTGCGGCTTGGTGATCGGCTTGGGCAACGGCTACATGACCGCCTACCTGCGCATCCCGTCGTTCATTGTCGGGCTGGGTGGCATGCTCGCGTTTCGCGGCATCCTGCTGGGCGTGACGGGCGGCACCACCATTGCCCCAGTGTCACCGGAGCTGGTCTATGTCGGCCAGGGTTATTTGCCGCACACGGTCGGGACCGGGCTCGGCATCCTGCTGTTCGCCCTGACCCTGTTCCTCACCTGGAAACAGCGGCGCAACCGCGCCCTCCATGGCCTGGCAGCCCACTCCCTGGTGCGTGATGGGTTGCGCGTGGCATTGATCGGCGCGGTGCTGGCCGGGTTCGTCTACACCCTCAACAGTTACGACGGCATTCCGGTGCCGGTGCTGCTCCTGCTGATCCTGCTGGGGGTGTTCAGCTACGTCACCAGCCAGACCGTGTTCGGCCGCCGCGTCTACTCGGTGGGCAGCAACATGGAAGCCACGCGCCTGTCTGGCATCAACGTGCAAGCAGTAAAGCTGTGGATCTTCGGCATCATGGGCGTGATGTGCGCCCTCGCCGGCGTGGTCAACACCGCCCGCCTGGCCGCCGGCTCACCCTCGGCCGGCAACATGGGCGAACTCGACGCCATCGCCGCCTGTTTCATCGGCGGCACCTCCATGCGTGGTGGTTCCGGCACTGTCTACGGCGCTCTCCTCGGTGCGCTGGTGATCACCAGCCTGGACAATGGCATGTCCATGCTCGACGTCGACAGTTATTGGCAGATGATCGTCAAAGGCAGCATTCTGGTGCTGGCGGTGTGGGTGGACGTGAGTACGCGCACTGGGCGGCGGTGATGGGCTCCGTCATTTGCTGGCGGACGCCATCAACACACCAAAGCCCAGGAACGTGATGCCCGACAGCTTGCCGACAACCCTGGCGCCCTGGCTTGTGGAGAGCCAGCCTCTTGCGGCTTGGGCCGTCAGGGCATAACCGGAATGCACCAGTAGGACAAGCACACTGTAAGACGACACCAGCAAGAAGAACTGGCTGTAATAATCACCCGCCGGCTTGATGAACTGGGGAAAGACCGCCAGGAAGAAGAAACCCGCCTTGGGGTTGAGCAACTGGATCGACAACGCCTCGACGAATCGCCGCCATGGACGCAACGATGTGGCGTTGAGTTCGGGAATGAAGCGCTGGGTACGCCACATCTTGATGCCCAGGTACAACAAGTACAGGGCGCCGATGTATTTGAGCACTGTAAAGGCGGTCGCCGAGGCCGCCAGTATCAACCCCAGGCTACTGGCGCAAATACCCGCCACGATAAAAGCACCGAAGGCGATCCCGACAATGCCCGGCAGCGCACCGCGCCAGCCATGACGCAAGGCATTGGACAGCGTCAGCACCACGCCGGGGCCGGGGCTGAGCACCGTCAGGGTCGCCAGGATCAGAAAAACTCCGTAGTCGGCCATGCATCACTCCACATTGAAGGGGAATTGCTGTGGCCTTCAGGGTGGCGTGGCAGCGGGACGCTGACAAACGCTTTAATTGCGCCGCCTATGTGACTAAATTAGACACATGATCGCCAACCTCCCCCCGTTGAACGCCGTCCGCGCCTTCGCCGCTGCCGCTCGCCACCAGAGCTTCAGTCGCGCCGCCGAAGAGTTGCACGTCAGCCACAGCGCCGTCAGCCGTCACGTCAAGTTGCTCGAAGAGCGCCTGGGCGTTTTGTTGTTCGAACGTCGAACCCGGCAATCCTTGCTCACCCCGGCGGGTCGGGTTTTCTACGAGCAGGTCAGCGAGGCACTGACGCAAATCGCCAACGCCGCCACCGCACTGACGCGCAATGCGGCCCAACGCAAAGTGACCATCAACGTGCGCCCCTCTTTTGCAGTGCGCTGGCTCATCCCTCGGCTGCCGGACTTCATGGCGCGCCATCCGGACATCAAGCCCGAGGTCGTCACCAGCACCCGGTCCCCGGATCCCGCACGGGAATCGTTCGACGTGGTCATTCGCCGTGGACACGCCGGTTGGTCGGCCGAGGTGCAGCCCACCCTGTTACTGGAAGACGACCTGCTGCTGGTCGCCGCCCCGTCGTTGCTGCAAAACGTACCGTTGGAAAGCCTCCACGACCTGGCCCGGCACACCTTGTTATCGGGCAGGACACGCAGCAACGATTGGCAGGATTGGGTGGAGCACGTCGGGATTGATCCATTGAACAACCCGCCGACCCTGCAATTCGATCACATGCACCTGGTGCTGCAGGCGGCCGTCGATGGCCTGGGCGTGGCGTTGTGCCCGGCTTCGCTGCTGGGTCGGGATTTGCCCAACGGGCGCTTGGCCTGTCCACTGCCGGGGTTGCGCCTGCCGCTGGCTCGTTATTACTACGGCGTTTCCGGGAGTGCGGTGGCTGAGACGCAGGTTTTTGTTGATTGGTTGTTGAATCAGGTCCATCAGCCCATCACTTGCCCGCCCGATCATTGACTGAGCGAGCCCTATGACCGCTTTGAGCTGTGGGAGCAAGGCTTGCCCGCGATGAGGATAACGCGGTCTTCCGGGGGAACGAGGCGCCTGCATCGCGAGCAAGCTTTGCTCCCACAGAGATCCGCGCACTTCAGGGGTAGCGGCAAGAGACGGTCCGAAAATCTCGTAGGAAATTACTTCCCGTGGCGAGGGAGCTTGCTCCCGCTGGGGCGCGAAGCGGCCCCGAACCAGGTACCTCTTTTCGCCAGTTACACCGCAGGCACCGGTTTTGCGACTGCTGCGCAGTCGAGCGGGAGCAAGCTCCCTCGCCACAGGGGGAGCGGGCGTCCTACAGGTCGGTTGTGGGTGCCGGGATCGGCTTCTATAGTTGGGATCGCCACTGGCTTTGGTCAGTGGCTGGGTTTCGCAGCCCTTTTTAAAGATACGAGTAACTACGAGGTTGCTTAACCATGTCCCTGAACCAACAAGATCAACGCTTCACCCCTCTCACCCAAACAGCCACCACCCACCCCGTCCTGCTGATCGACACCCAAGCCCCACTCCCCGAACTCCATGCCTGTGCCAGCGAGCGCCTGCACGCCACGCTCGACTACCTGACCTCGGTGGCTTGCAGCAGCCTGCGTGATTCAGCGGCCAGCGACCTCAACACCATCACCAATGTCGCGCGGATCCTGGTGCAGGATGTCGCGGATGTGTTCGGCGTGATCGAGCGGCGCGGGCTCGAAGGCTGAGCCATTGTGGGAGCGGGCTTGCTCGCGAAAGCGGAGTGTCAGTCAACTTAACTGCTGAATGTTAAGCCGTCTTCGCGAGCAAGCCCGCTCCCACAGGGGACCGGCGTTAGCCCGAGCATTTCTCAGGAATTTTATCTCCTGTGGCGAGGGGATTTATCCCCGCTGGGTTGCGTAGCGACCCCGAACCGGCTGAATGCGATCGGCCTGATGCACCGAGCTGCCGGGTTTTAGGGCCGCTGCGCAGCCCAGCGGGGATAAATCCCCTCGCCACAGATGTCAACCAAACAGGGCGTACCTAGCCCAGTTGCCGACGCACGGCCAATTCAACCCCGCGGATTTCCGCCAGGCCTTTAAGGCGGCCGATCAGGGAGTAGCCGGGGTTGCTTTTGCGGTGTTGATCGTCGAGCAGTTGGTGCCCATGGTCCGGGCGCAACGGCAAGCGCGGGCCGCCTTCGCGTTCGCGTCGGCGCTCTTCGGCCACCAAGGCGCTGATGACCCCGACCATGTCGACGTCGCCGTCCAGGTGATGGGCTTCATGGAAGCTGCGTGGGTCGGTTTCCCGGCGGGTTGAACGCAGGTGGGTGAAGTAAATGCGCGGCGCAAAGTGCTTGGCCATCGCCACCAGGTCGTTGTCTTTACGCACACCGTAGGAGCCGGTGCAGAACGTCAGGCCATTGGCCGGGCTTGGCGCGGCGTCCAGCAGCCATTGGGCGTCTTCGGCGGTGGAGAGGATCCGGGGCAAGCCGAGCAGTGCCCGGGGCGGGTCGTCCGGATGGATCGCCATGCGCACGCCCACCTCCTCGGCAACCGGGATCACCGCGCGCAGGAAATACCCCAGGTGTTCGCGCAACGTGGTCTCGTCGATGTCGGCGTAGGTGCGCAGCAAGTCACGGAAGTTATCCAGGCTGTAGTGTTCCTCGGCGCCAGGCAAGCCCGCGATCAGGGTGTTGACCAGGGTTTCGCGCCGGGCTGGCGTCAGTTGTTCGAAGTAGGCCTTGGCCTGCTGGATATCCTCGGCGCTGTATTCAGCCTGCGCCCCCGGGCGTTGGAGGATGAACAGGTCGAAGGCGGCAAACGCGGTCTGGTCGAAACGCAAGGCCCAGCCGCCATCCGCCAGCTCAAAGGACAAGTCGGTACGGGTCCAGTCCAGCACCGGCATGAAGTTGTAGCAGACGATATCGATGCCACAGCTCGCCAGGTTGCGCACGCTTTGCTGGTAGTTGGCGATGTACTCGTCGCGTCGCCCGCAGCCGCGCTTGATGTCTTCGTGCACCGGAATGCTTTCCAC
The DNA here is from genome assembly GCF_051132015.1 of Pseudomonas sp. Z1-12. Lineage (NCBI taxonomy): Bacteria > Pseudomonadati > Pseudomonadota > Gammaproteobacteria > Pseudomonadales > Pseudomonadaceae > Pseudomonas > Pseudomonas sp. Z1-12. Next base: position 2,679,669 of record NZ_CP071647.1, on the reverse strand, counting down.
CACCGACCAGCTCAAGCCGGCCGTTTCGATCATCTGCTTGCGCGCCGCGATGGCGTCCACCGGCCACACTTGGCCATTGGGGATTTCGTGCAGCGCGGTGACGATACCGGTCGCACCGGTCTGGCGAATGTCCGCCAGGGAGATCGGGTCCTTGGGGCCAAACCAACGCCATGTCTGTTCCATGTTTCTTCTCCTTTTTATCAGTTGGATGCGGCAAGGGTGTGCAACAGGCTATCCACGCCATCGCGCGTCAAGGCGTCGTAGGCGCGGTGCACGGCGTCGCGAAATGCCGGGCGAGCCGAGAGCGGCGGCGGGAAGACTTCCTGCAGATCAAGGACGGCATTCACCCGCGAGGCGCCCTCGAAGCGTCCCGCAAGGTCGGCAAAGGTTGCGCTCAGCGGGTCGTCAACCACATGGGCCGGACGACCGGGTAACGGCTGCGTGCAGTAGTGGATCCATGCCGCGATGCCCAAGGCGGTGCAGTCGATGCCGCGGCCCTGGTCCAGCAACTGCTGTGCGCCCAGTAGCCAGCGTTGCGGCAGTTTCTGCGAGCCGTCCATGGCGATCTGGCGCAAGCGATGTTGCAGGCTGTCGTTGGCAAAGCGCGCCAGAAGGTCGTTGGCATACACCGAAAGATCGATCCCGGCCGGCATGTCCAGGGTCGGCGTGGCTTCCTCGGCCATGTAGCGCCCGATGAGGCGCGCCAGCCGCCCATCGTTGACGGCCTCGAAGACCAATTCATGACCCGCCAATAAACCCACGTAGGCCAGCAGTGAATGGCTGCCATTGAGCATGCGCAACTTCATCGTTTCGAACGGACGCACGTCGTCCACCATCTGCACGCCCTCCACCTCCCAGTCCGGGCGGCCGAGGGGAAAGTGGTCCTCGATCACCCACTGGCTGAAGCGCTCGCAAACGACTGCCGCACGGTCGTGACAGTCGAGTTGCTGTTCCAGCCGACGGAAGGATTCGTCGTCCATGGCCGGCACGATGCGGTCGACCATGCAACTGGGAAAGGCCACCTGTTGCTCGATCCACCGCGCCAGCGCCTCATCCTGCAACGCCGCCAATGCGCTCACAGCCTGGCGGGTGCGCTGGCCGTTGTCGGGCATGTTGTCACAGCACAACACCGTGAAGGCCGGGACGCCTGCGGCACGACGGCGACGCAGGGCTTCCAGGACAATGCCGGGGGCCGAGCGCGGCGTGTGTGGATGGGCGATGTCATGGGCAATCGTCGGGTCTTCGCGGCGCAATTGCCCGGATGACGGGCTCAGGCAGTAGCCTTTTTCGGTGACGGTGAGCGTGACAATCCGCGTTTGCGGCGCGGCCATGCGCTGCAGCAACTGCTCCAGTTCCTGGCCGCCCTCGCCCACGAACAAGGCCTGGCGCAACACCCCGATCTCGCGCAGCGTCACCTGCTCGCGGTCGCGGTACTCGGCCACGTGATAGCGGCCGTCCTGTGTGCGCAACTGCTCGACCAAAGTGCGATTGGAGCGCAGGTTGGCGCTGCACACGCCCCAATCGCTTTCACCATGGCGATTGAGATGGCGTTGCAGGTAGACCGCCTGGTGCGCGCGATGAAACGCCCCCAGGCCCAAGTGCACGATACCGATCTGCGTTGCAGTGCCGGTGTTAGGTACACGGTTCACAACAGGCATCGACTCACTCCTTCTGTTCAGGAACGGCCCAGGGCCGAAGCGGGTTGCGGGCTTTGCGTCGCCGCGTGGCCGGTATCCGTCACCGACAACGGTTTAACGTAGCGCGCCACACACACGGCACCGATCACGGTCAACAGCCCCGCCAGCAGGAACGCACTGGTGAACGAACCGGTGAACTGCACCAGGAAGCCCGTCAGGGTCGGGCCGACAATGCCGGAGGTGTTCGCCAGGAAGTGCATGAAACCACTGACGCCACCCACTCGCGCCGCGGGGACGGTGTCCTGGATGATCGCCCAGTAGATGGCGCCGGTGAGGTACAGGAAGAACACGGCCAAGGCGACGAGAATTACCGCCGGATACAAGGTACTGACCATCCCGGCACAGGCGATGCAAACGGCGCAGGCCAGCAGGCAGGTCACCAGCACCACTTTGCGGGAGAACATCATTTTTCCGGTTTTCTTGAACACGAAGTCGGAGATGAAGCCGCCCAGGGCCAGGCCGAGGAAACCCAGCACCCAGGGAATGACCGTGGCGATGCTCATGTCCTTGACGTTCAGGCCGTGGGCCATAGTCAGGTAGCTGGGGAACCAGGTCAGGAAAAAGAACAAGGTGTAGTTATAGGAAAAGAACGCCAGGGAGGTGAACAGCACCGTCGGCTGCTTGAGGTAGAACCGCAATGGGAACACCGGTTGTGCCGCCAGCTCGCTCTGCCCTTCGGCCTGGAGAATAGCGTCGGCGCCCTCGCCTTCTGGCCGCTCCTTGACGAACTTGTACCACACGGCCGCCCAGATCAGGCCGACGAGCATGATGATAATGAACGACACCTTCCAGCCGTAGGTGACGGCGATGAAACCCACCACCGGGCCGGAAATCGCGCCACCCAGCGGCGTACCGGACATCGATGCGCCGATGGCTCGCGCCCGGCGCTTGGGGGTGTACCAGTTGTTCACCATCTTGCTGGTGGTGACGCTCAACGGTCCTTCGCCCATGCCGAACAAAATCCGGATAAGCACCAGTGAAGCGAAGCCCACCGTCAGCACGGTGAGACCACTGAACAGCGACCACAAGACCATGGCCAACAGCAACGTGGTCTTGGCGCCGTAACGGTCGGCGGCCCAGCCACCGATGAAGTTGAAGGCGGCATAGCCGACGAAGAAGCTGCTGAAGATCATGCCCATCTCACCCGTGCTCAGACCGTAGTCCTTCTGGATGAAAGGCGCCGCCACAGACAATGCCGATCGGTCGAGGTAATTGATGACCCCGGCCAGGAACAGCATGATGATGATTAAGCTACGTCCTTGACCAAACATGGTGGAACCTCCCGCTTGTTGTGTTTATTCGGTGAGGGTGCCCATGACAGGCACGGTGAAACCGGTGGTAGCGACGGCTCAGTGATGGGCGCTCGTCAGCTCCACCAGCACTTTTCGGGTTTGCTCGGGGTGCTGTTCGATCAGGTCGATGGCGCCGGGCATTTCGTCGAAGGTGACGCGATGGCTGATCAGGTCCTGGACCTGCAACTTGCCACTGGCGATCAGTTCGATCACCCGCGGGAATTTGCGATTGTTGAGCCGTGAGCCCACCAGGGTCAGTTCCTTCTTGATCATTTCCAACTGCACCAGATCACTGGGCGTGGCATTGAAGCCCAGCAACCCGATACGCCCGGCCGGCGAGGCCAGGCGCACCATCTGCGGCATCAGTGCCGGTATGCAGGCGGCATCGACAATCAACGGCACACCTTCGCCTTGAGTGTGCTCACGCATCAGTGCTTCGACATCGACTTGCTGGCCGTTGAGGGTCCGGCTGGCGCCCAGCGCTCGCGCCGTCTCCAGGCGACTGTCGATGACATCGGTGACCGTGATGTCGGTCAATCCCAACGCCTTGGCCATCTGCACCAGGGTCAGGCCGATCACTCCGGCGCCGTAGATCAACACGCTGTCGCCCGGTTGCGGCTGCATGCGATCGAGCACGTTCAGGGCAATGGAATAAGGTTCGACCAAGGCGCCGTGGCTGAGGGACATCGAATCAGGCAGGCGATGGGCGTTCTCGGCTGGTACGCAGACCTGTTCGCTGAAGCCACCGTCGCGGTGCACGCCGATCACTTGCAGCCGCGTGCAGACGTTGGGCCGGCCGATGCGGCAGGGATAACAGGTGCCGCAACTGATCACCGGATCGATGCACACCCGGTCGCCCACCCGCAGGTGTTCGACACCTTCACCGACTTGCCGGATCACCCCGGAGAACTCATGACCGGTGACCCGGGGGAAACGCACGAATGCGTTCTGCCCATGAATGATGTGCATGTCCGAGCCACAGATGCCGGCATACGCCACATCGACCTGGACCTCGCCTTGGGCGACCTCGGGTCGGTCGACCTGGGCCAGCCCGAACTCGAAGGGTGCTCTTACCTGGAACGCTTTCATCGGGTCACTCCTGGCGGGACGTTTTCGCCCCGTTTCCTCAAAGGGTTGGAACTGCTTTACCAATGCCAGAGCGTGCCGTCTTCGAGACGGTTGACCGGCAGGCTGGCGCGTTTGTAGGGGTATTGGCGGGCAAGGTCTTCATCGATGTCGACGCCATGTCCCGGCGTTTCGCCCGGGGTGAAGTGGCCGTCCTCGAAGCGATAGGCATGGGGGAACACTTCATCGATGCGTTCTTCGTGAGGCATGTGTTCCTGGATGCCGAAGTTCGGCACCCAGGTATCGAAATGCAGGGCCGCGCCCATGCACACCGGCGACAGGTCGGTGGCGCCGTGAAAGCCCGTGCGCACCTGGAACAGCGCGGCGAAATCGGCAATGCGCCGCACATGGGTAATGCCGCCGGCATGCACCAGGGTCGTGCGGATGTAGTCGATCAACTGTTCCTGGATCAACTCGCGGCAGTCATGGATGGAATTGAACACCTCGCCCACGGCCAACGGCGTGATGGTGTGCTGGCGAATCAGACGGAAGCTCTGCTGGTTCTCCGCTGGCGTGCAGTCTTCCAGCCAGAACAGGTTGTAGGGTTCCACGGCCTTGCCCAGGCGCCCGGCCTCGATGGGGGTCAGGCGGTGGTGCACGTCGTGGAGGATATGCAGGTCGTCACCAAAGCGTTCGCGCACGGCGGCGAACAGCTTGGGTACGTAGTTGAGGTATTTGGCGGTGTCCCACACGTGTTCGGCGGGCAGGTCGCTGTCGGCGGGCTCATAACGCTCGCCGCTGCGCTTGGCGACGCCATAGGTAGTGGCAATGCCGGGCACGCCACATTGCACACGCACGGCTTTATAGCCCAGCTCGACGTGACGGGCGACTTCGTCCAGGCACCCTTCGATGTCCTTGCCAGTGGCATGCCCATAGACCATCACCCGCTCGCGGCTCTTGCCGCCGAGCAATTGGTACAAGGGCATATTCGCGGCCTTGGCCTTGATGTCCCACAGCGCCACGTCGACGGCGGCGATAGCGGTCATGGTCACCGGCCCACGACGCCAGTAAGCGCCGCGATACAGGTATTGCCAAATGTCCTCGATGCGGTGGGCATCACGACCGATCAATGCGGGCAGGACGTGCTCTTCCAGGTAAGCGACCACCGCCAGTTCGCGGCCATTCAAGGTGGCATCGCCGATGCCGTGAATGCCCTCATCGGTGACGATCTTCAAAGTGACCAGGTTGCGGCCCGGACAGGTGACGATGACGCGCGCTTCAACGATTTTCATAAAGTCAGACCTGTGCAACAGAAGGAAGTGAGGACGCGCCCATGTTCGGCATCGCCGCGTGGGGAATCAGCGCACCCCGGTATTGGACGACCTGGGCCGCCAGGCGATGGCCCCAGCGGGCGGCCTGCTCCGGATCGCCGCCGCGCAGGCGGCAGGCCAGGTAGGCGGCGCTGAACGAATCACCGGCCGCGGTGGTGTCGACGACATGGGAAACGGTTTGCGCGGGCACGTCGAAACGCCCCGTCGGGCATTGGATCAAGCAGCTGGCGGCGCCACGCTTGAGGGCGACTTCGCGCACGCCCGCCTGCGCATAGGCACTGAACAAGGCCTCCGGGCCGTGATAGCCGAACAGGGCCGCGTCATCTTCCCAGGTGACCAGGGCGAGGTCGGTCAGGTGCAACAGGTCGCGGTAGGTCTGCCGGGCGGTTTCACGATCGGGCCAAAGGTGGGGACGGTAGTTGTTGTCGAAGACGATGCGCGTGCCCGCCCGGCGAGCCCGGTGCAAGGCCTCGATCAAGCGTTGGCGCCCAACTGGCGTGAGGATCGCCAGGCTGATGCCGCTCAGGTAGGCGTAGTCGTAGTCGGCCAGTGCCTCGAGCATGGCATCGGCCTCGGGGCCTTCGAACATGCGGCGCGCCGCTGCTTCCCCGCGCCAGTAGTGGAAACGCCGCTCGCCGTGTGGATCGGTCTGGATGAAATACAGCCCGGGCAGCGCGTCTTCGATCACGCGGACATGGGCGTCACCGATCCCTTCGGCCAGCCAGGAGCGGCCCATGGCGATGCTGAACGCATCGTTGCCCACCGCGGTCATGTAATCCACGGCCACAGCGCCACGGGGATTCAATCGGGCCAGGTAGACCGCGGTGTTGAGCGTATCGCCACCGAACGTCTGCGTGATCGCGGCGCCCGGCTCACCGCGCATCTCGATCATGCACTCGCCCACCAGCACCACCTTCAGCGGGCGAGTGAAGCGGGTCTCGGAGCCATGGTTATGCGTCAAATCCATCATTACGCGCCTTTTCTTTATTTTTAAAACGGCGTTTCATTTCTATCTCAAGGCCCGAGTCTAGTCAGATTTCCGCCCTCGTCAAGGAAAAATGAAACAGCGTTTTGTTCTGCTAGCGTATATCCTTGGGTTTTACTTTCACGTTGGAGCCTTCATGGACAACAGCGTCATTCCAAACAACGATCTGGTGTCGGCGGTGGGCCGGACCATGGCCGTGCTCGAGGCACTGGCCGAGCATCCGGAAGAGAGCGGCGTGTCGGAAATCGCCACCAAACTGGACATGTCCAAGGCCACGGTCTATCGCTTCCTGCAGTCGCTCAAGGCCCGTGGGTATGTGGTGCAGGACGCCGAGGACCGTTATCGCCTCAGCGTCCGGCTGTTTGAATTGGGTGCCCAGGCCCTGCCCCACCTGGACATCGTCCGGGAAGCGGAGCCGGGGATGCGCAGGATCAACGAGCTGACGGGCGAGACCGTGCACCTGGGGATTCTCGACGAAGGCAGCATCGTCTACGTGCACAAGATCGACTCCAAGTACAACCTGCGCATGTACTCGCGGATCGGCCGGCGGGCGCCGTTGTACTGCACCGGCATCGGCAAGGTGCTGATGGCCTGGCTCGAAGAAGACGAACTGCTCGCCCACCTGGCGCTGGAAAGCTTCGAGCGCCGCACCGCCAACACCCTGACCAGCGTCGAGGCGTATCTGCTGGAATTGGAGACCGTTCGCCAGCAAGGCTATGCCGAGGACCATGAAGAATTCGAAGACAACATGCGTTGCCTGGCCGCGCCAATCCGCGACCGTTTCGGCCATGTGATTGGCGGGATGAGCGTTTCATTCCCGTGCTTTCGCTTCCGGGAAGAGTTGAAGCAGGACTACGTCAAGCAACTGATGCACGCCACCCAACAGATTTCACGTCAGTTGGGTTGGCATGGGCACTGATCGCCGCCGACAAACCCGTGGCGAGGGAGCTTGCTCCCGCTGGGCTGCGAAGCAGTCGTGAACCGGCAGGTGCGGTGTGTCTGATGCCCCTCATGCGGCAGGTTTTGGGGCCGCTTCGCGACCCAGCGGGAGCAAGCTCCCTCGCCACAGGTCTGTCGCTGTTCTTAAGTGAACCGCATACCTGTGGGAACGGGCTTGCTCGCGAAGGCGTCGGCACATCCAACATCACTGCAAGCTGACCCTCCGCTTTCGCGAGCAGGCTCGCTCCCACAATGGATCTTCAGCAGGCACAAAATCATGTGTACCGCAAAACCCCCTGTGGGAGCGAGCTTGCTCGCGATGACGGCGGCCCATCCAATACCTGCCCAGGCTGACCCACCGCTATCGCGAGCAGGCTCGCTCCCACAATGGATCTTCAGCAGGCACAAAATTCATGTGTACCGCAAAACCTGTGGGAGTGAGCCTGCTCGCGAAGGCGTCAGCACATCCAACATCACTGCAAACTGACCCTCCGCTATCGCGAGCAAGCTCGCTCCCACAATGGATCTTCAGCAGGCTCAAAATTCATGTGTACCGCAAAACCTGTGGGAGCGAGCTTGCTCGCGATGACGGCGGCACATCCAACACCTGCCCAGGCTGACCCACCGCTATCGCGAGCAAGCTCGCTCCCACAATGGATCTTCAGCAGGCACAAAATTCATGTGTACCGCAAAACCTGTGGGAGCGAGCTTGCTCGCGATGACGGCGGCCCATCCAACACCTGTCCAGGCTGACCACCGCTTTCGCGAGCAAGCTCGCTCCCACAGGGGATATTGGGTGCTTATGAGCTTTGCATTCCGCTCGACCCACAGTTTTCAACGGGTTGGCCTCAGAACCAGGTTTCCATCTGAATGCCGTACTGCCAGGTGCCGCCGGCGTTGAAGTCGGTCTTGCCGAAGGCGTCCGTGGTGCTGTACCTGTCCAGATCCGACGACCAGTTCATGACGCTGGCGAACAGGCGCAGCTCAGGGCGGGTGAGCAGATCGCCCAGGTCGGGCTTGAAAGTCGGGGCAACGGTGAATTTCCAGAAGTTGCCGTCGACCGCATTACGTTGCAGGTAGCCCTTGGGGTCGAGCTGCATGGTTTGCCAACTCATTTCGTAGGCCATCTCGAAATTGCTGTTGATTTCATTGGCCAACCGCACGTTCAGGGTCATCCAGCGGTAGTCGTCGCCCTTGACGTAGCGGTCCTTGCTTTGCTCAGCCAGCAGGCTCGGGCCGATGCGCCAGTTGGGCGCCAGCGGCGTCTCGCCGTACAGCGCCAGACGCAGCGCGCGGGCGTCATCGATCAGTTCGCCGTCGGCGCCGACATTCTTGACCTCCGCCCCCAACCCCTGGCCATAGAGCAGCGCCGTCTTGAAGAAACCTTCGCGGCCGAAGAAGTTTTTCTGGTGATTGGCGACCATGCTGTGCAAGCCGGAATCGGCCGGCGTCAGCCCTGCTTCGTTGACGCGAGTGCCGACGTCGTTTTTCTTCGAGCCGATGGCGTTGAACATCCACTGCCACTGCCCGCCGTCGAAAAACTGATTGGAGGTCAGGATGTAGCTTTCCACATCGGCATTGACGCCGCCCTCGCTGAAATCGCCGTAGTTACGACCGATCAACGAGTAGTTCGAGCGCCAGTCCTTGGTCATCTGTATGTCATAGATGCCGCCGCCAGTGCCGGCCAGATAGACCACGTCCGAGTCCAGCCAGTGAATGTCGAAGTTGTCCCTGTCGAAGCGCTTGCCGGCCCACAAGGTGGAGTTTTCGAACATCGAATTGCCCTTGAATGCCGCCAGGCGATCGAGTTCGGTGAACACCTGGCGCACGTTCAGGTTGCTTTCCTCGGCGGTCCAGTCGTTGGAACTCTCCACGCCATCGGCGATGGACACCGTGAATTTGGAGCGGGTGCCGTTCTGCGCGTACAGCTCTTTCGACAGATCGATGCGCATGTAGGTGTCGTCCTCGTTACCGAGTCGCCCGACGGCGCCGCCGACAGAACCGGCCGGGGTGGTGTACGGACCGCCACGACCACCGCCCAACCCATCGTTGATCAGCAAGCCGGAACGGGCGTAGCCCTTGAAGCTGAAGCCGTCGGTGAGGTGTGCGCCACTGCCCGGCTTTTCCGTGCCTTGCTGACTGGCCTCGAGTTTTGCCAGGCGGGCATCGACTGTTGGCGTCGCAACGGCGGCGACAACCGGTGGCGTGGCGAGTTTGATCTGCTGCAATTCCCTGGCGAGTGCCTGGGTTTGCTGTTCGGCGGCGGCGGCACGTTTTTCCGCTGCGCTGGCACGGGCCTCGAACGCGGCCATGCGCTCCTCCAGCGTCGCGCCCTGAGAAGTGGTCGCCGAGACGCCGAGCACGCTTGCGAGTAGCCAGCTTGATGCTTTCTGCATATGGATTTTCCCTGTTTTGTTTTTATTGTTCTGTTGCCGCGAACAGCGTTTTTCGCCCAGGTCATGAATTGTCTAACCGAAGGAAAAAAAGGATGCCTCAGCGCAAATACACTGCTACATTTGGCGATGTTAACGTTAACTTTTCTAAAAACAAAAATAAAGAGGGCTTTATGAAACAGCTCAAATCGCTCCTTCCAGCGGCGTTGCTCGGCCTTTGCGTCGGGTTTCCAACCCTGTCGATGGCCGCCAACCTGACGATTTCCTGCGGGGCCGTGGGCGCGGAATTGCAACTGTGCAAGGAGGCTGTCGAGGCCTGGTCGAAGCAGACCGGCAACAGCGTCGAGGTGGTGTCCACGCCTAACTCGGCGACCGAGCGACTGTCGTTCTACCAACAGATACTCAGCGCGCAATCCAGCGATATCGACATCATCCAGATCGACATGGTGTGGCCGGGAATGCTGGCCAAACACTTGATGGACCTGCGCGAAGTACTGCCGGCCAACGCGACCCAAGGTTATTTCCAGGCCCAGGTGGACAACGCCACGGTGAACGGGCGCCTGGTCACCATGCCGTGGTTCACCGATTCGGGGCTGCTGTATTACCGCAAGGACTTGCTCGAGAAATACAACAAGCCCGTGCCCCAGACTTGGGAAGAAATGACCACGACCGCCAGGGCTGTCCAGCAAGCCGAGCGCGATGCCGGGAATGCCAGCGCCTGGGGCTATGTGTTCCAGGGACGCGCCTATGAAGGCCTGACCTGTAATGCGCTGGAATGGATCAGCAGCCAACCGCAAGGCGGCCTGGTCAACGCCCAAGGCGACATCGTGGTCAACAGCCCAGCCTCAAGAGCGGCGTTGACCTTGGCCAAAAGCTGGGTCGGCGACATCGCCCCCCGTGGCGTGCTCAATTACACCGAGGAAGAAGGACGCGGTGTGTTCCAGTCGGGCAATGCAGTGTTCATGCGTAACTGGCCGTATGTCTGGGCCCTGGTGCAAAGCCAGGACAGCGCCGTGAAGGACAAGGTCGGCGTCGCGCCCCTGCCCCGCGGCGGCGCGACGGGCACCCACGCGTCCACGCTCGGCGGCTGGGGCCTGGCGGTGTCGCGCTACAGCGCCAATCCCAAGCTCGCCGCCGAACTGGTGAGCTACCTGAGCAGCGCCCAACAGCAGAAACACCGCGCCCTGGTAGGCGCCTATAACCCAGTGATCGAGTCGCTCTACCAGGATCCCGAGTTGCTCGCGGCCATGCCTTATTACAGCCAACTGCACAGCATTCTCAACGATGGGGTCATGCGCCCCGCCTCGATCACCGCCGACCGCTATCCACGGGTCTCCAATGCGTTCTTCGATCAAGTGCATGGCGTGCTGGCGGGCGAGCGGCCGGTGGATCAGGCCCTGGCCGAGCTGGAAAGTGAACTCACGCGAATCAAACGCCGGAACTGGTAAGCCACAAGGAAGGAAATCACCATGTCTGCCTCCACCACACTCGCCCCTGACGACGAGTACCTGCTCACCCGGGAAACGCCGGTACAACGCCGTCGCGTTCGCGCCGCCTGGCTGTTCCTGACCCCGATGCTGTTGTGCCTGGCCCTGGTGGCGGCCTGGCCACTGTTGCGCACGTTCTGGTTCAGCCTGACCGACGCCAGCCTGGCCGACACCGGCGACGCGACCTTTGTCGGCTTGAGCAACTACCTGTTTTATAGCGGTTCCGCCTGGTCAGGCCTGCTCGTCGATCCACAGTGGTGGAATGCGGTGCGCAACACCTTGCATTTCACCGTGGTGTCGGTGGGATTGGAAATGGTCCTGGGGTTGCTGGTGGCGCTGCTGCTCAACGTCCAGTTCAACGGACGCGCCCTGGTGCGGGCGTTGATCCTGATCCCTTGGGCGATCCCGACCATCGTCTCGGCGAAAATCTGGTCATGGATGCTCAACGACCAGTTCGGCATCATCAATCACCTGATGCTCGGCCTCGGCCTGATCGACGCGCCCCTGGCCTGGACCGCCGACGCGGACCTGTCGATGTGGGCGGTGATCATCGTCGACGTCTGGAAGACCGTGCCGTTCGTTACCCTGCTGATGTTGGCGGCCTTGCAAATGCTGCCCAGCGATTGCTACGAAGCCGCCCGGGTCGATGGCATTCACCCGGTGAGAGTGTTCTGGCGGGTCACCCTGCCGCTGTTGATGCCAGCGTTATTGGTGGCAGCGATCTTCCGCATCCTCGATTCCCTGCGGGTCTTCGACGTTATCTATGTGTTGACCTCGAACTCGTCGAGCACCATGAGCATGTCGGTGTATGCCCGCCAGCACCTGGTGGAATTCCAGGACGTCGGTTACGGCAGCGCCGCCTCGACCTTGCTGTTCCTGGTCGTCGCGGTGATCGCCATGGCTTATCTGTACCTCGGGCGCCGTCAGCTGGAGGTGCGCTCATGAGCCCGCGCCTGCTGAAAAAAGCCCTGTTGCGCCTCGGATTCTGGTGCCTGATCGGAATCTTGCTGGTGTATGCGGTCTTCCCGTTCTACTACGCCATCGTCACGTCGCTGAAGCCGTCCAGTGCCCTGTTCCAGGTGAGCTACTGGATCGACAATCCCGACTTTTCCAACTATGCCGCCGTGCTCAACCAGGCCTCGTTCCTGCGGGCCATCGGCAACTCGCTGGTGGTGGCGCTGTGCGTGGTCATCCTGGCGCTGTTCCTCAGCCTGACCGCCGCTTATGCCTTGGGTCGGGTGAAGTTTCGCGGGCGCGGTCCAGTGTTGATGATGGTCTTGGGCGTTTCGATGTTTCCCCAAGTCGCGGTGCTGTCGGGACTGTTCGAGGTGATCCGTTTCCTGGGCCTGTACAACACCTCTTGGGCGTTGATCCTGAGCTACACGATTTTCACCCTGCCCTTCACCGTCTGGGTGCTGACCACCTTCATGGGGCAACTGCCCCATGAGCTGGAAGAGGCCGCGATCATGGACGGTGCCTCACCCTGGATCACCCTGACCCGGGTGCTGTTGCCGCTGCTCTGGCCGGCATTGGTCACCACTGGCCTGTTGGCCTTCATCGCCGCGTGGAACGAGTTCCTGTTTGCCCTGACCTTCACCCTGACCGACTCGCAACGCACCGTCCCGGTGGCCATCGCCCTGATTTCCGGCGGCAGCCCCCATGAGTTGCCCTGGGGCCTGTTGATGGCAGCGTCGGTGCTGGTCACGGTGCCCTTGGTGATTCTGGTGCTGATCTTCCAGCGCCGCATCGTTTCCGGCCTCACTGCCGGTGCGTTAAAGGGTTGAGGCCCAACACAGATAAGAAAGGAACCGCATCGTGATCAAGTTGAAGCTGGACAACGTGAACAAACAATTGGGCGGCGCGCGCATTCTTCGTGACGTCAGCCTGGAAATCTCGGCCGGTGAGTTCGTGGTCTTCGTCGGCCCTTCGGGCTGCGGAAAGTCGACCCTGCTGCGCCTGATCGCCGGGCTGGATTCGATCTGTGGCGGCGACCTGCTGATCGACGGTCGCCGGGTCAACGACCTGGAGCCGCGCGAGCGTGGCGTCGGCATGGTGTTCCAGTCCTATGCGCTGTACCCGCACATGAGCGTCTACGACAACATCAGCTTTGGCCTCAAGTTGGCCAAGACGGAAAAGACGGAAAAGACCAGCCTGCGCGAGCGGGTGTTGAAAACCGCGCAAATCCTGCAGTTGGACAAACTGCTGCAACGCAAGCCAAGGGAACTGTCAGGCGGCCAGCGCCAGCGCGTGGCCATGGGCCGGGCCATGGCGCGGGAGCCGGACATCCTGTTGTTCGACGAGCCACTCTCCAACCTCGACGCCTCCCTGCGCGTGCAAATGCGCAACGAAATCGCCCGGCTGCATGGGCGACTGGGTTCGACGATGATCTACGTGACCCACGACCAGGTCGAAGCGATGACCCTGGCCGACAAGATTGTCGTGCTCAATGGCGGTCGCATCGAACAGGTCGGCTCGCCACGGGAACTCTACGAGCGTCCGGCCAGCCGTTTTGTCGCCGGCTTCCTCGGGTCGCCCCGGATGAATTTCATTGCCGCCTTCCTGCATACGCCGGGCGAAACCAGCCAGGTGGAAAGCCTGGTGCTGGGCATGACGTCCCTGCCCGTCGACAGCTCGGGCCTGGCGGCGAATACGCAACTGAGCCTGGGGATTCGCCCGGAACATCTCTCCCTCAAGGCGGCACAGGGAACGACCGGCCTCGTGGTGAGCGCTGTCGAATACCTGGGGAGTGAAACCTATGTGCACCTCGACACCGGCCAGGACGAACCCATGGTCTGTCGTTGCGAGGTCAACGCCGGATGGCGAGTGGGTGACCGGGTCGAGCTGCAACTGGATATCGACAACCTGCATGTATTCGACGCCCACGGCACGGCGTTGAAGCGCTGCGCCATTGACAGCCTGCCTGCTGGCATCGCTCCACGCCCGGCATCTGCGGGCGCCCTATGACCTTGTCCTTGAAGAACATGAACAACCCCATGCCAGCCTCTCTCGAAAGGGCCCAGCAGGCCCTGATCGATAACCTGCCTCACCTGGTCCATGACTATCGACCCGACTATCACCTGGCCCCGCCAACGGGTTGGATGAACGACCCTAACGGGGTGGTGTTCTTTCGTGGCGAGTACCACGTGTTCTACCAACACCACCCCTTCGACGCTAAATGGGGCCCGATGTACTGGGGCCATGCCAAGAGTGCCGACCTGGTCCATTGGCAGCACCTGCCCATTGTCCTGGCACCCGGCGACGACTTCGACCGCGACGGCTGTTTTTCCGGTAGCGCGGTGGTGTGTGGCGACACCCTGGCGCTGATCTACACCGGGCACACCTGGTTGGGAGACGTCGGTGACGAACGCTTCATCCGCCAGGTCCAGTGCCTGGCCACCAGTGTCGACGGCGTCCGGTTCGTCAAGCATGGCGCCGTCATCGAGCACGCACCGCAAGCGGCAATCATGCATTTTCGCGACCCCAAGGTCTGGCAGGAAGACGGCTATTGGTACCTGATTGCCGGCGCACGCCTGGGCGACACGCCGCTGCTGCCGCTGTACCGCTCCACCGATCTGCACACCTGGGAATTTCTCGACTACGTGTCCAGCGGCAATGAGGGCGATGGCTACATGTGGGAATGCCCGGATCTGTTTCGCCTGGACGGACGGGATGTGCTGCTGTATTCCCCGCAAGGCATGAAGCCCGAAGGTTATGAACGGCTCAACAAGTACCAGACCGGTTATCGCATTGGCCAGCTCGACAGCGACTGGCACTTCAGCGGCGGGCCGTTCATCGAGCTGGATAACGGTCACGACTTCTACGCCGCGCAAACGCTGGTGGCCGCCGATGGTCGGCGCCTGCTGTGGGCCTGGCTGGACATGTGGGAAAGCCCGATGCCGAGCCAGGCCCATCACTGGTGCGGCATGCTCGGTTTGCCCCGCGAGCTGGAATTGCAGGGCGATCGCCTTGGCGTGTTTCCGGCGCGAGAGCTGACGGCGCTGCGCCAGGCGCCGTTGCCGAGCGTCGCGCCATGGGCCGAGTCCGGCAGCCGCTGGGTGCCGCAGGTGACAGGCGACCGGCTGGAAATCCATGTGCACCTGGATCTGCTCGATTGCAGCGAAGGCCAACTGGGCATCGCCTTGCGCTGCAGTGCCGATGAGCGGGAACAGACGCTGCTTTACTACGACGCGACCCTGCAACGCTTGGTGCTCGATCGCAGCCGCTCGGGGGGGCAAGTGAGCGGTCAGCGCAGCGTGGCGATAGCGCCGACACACACACAACTGCACCTGCGGGTGTTTCTCGATCGCTCGTCCATCGAGGTGTTCGAGGACAATGGCCGTTTCAGCCTCAGCAGTCGCCTCTATCCCCGGCCCGACAGCCTCGGGGTGAAATTGTTGGCCAACGGTACTGGCGGGCGCGTCGCCATTGCCAACGCCTGGCCGCTGGGCTCGGGTTGGCTATGAGTCACGTCATCCGAGTCGCGAGAAGCGCGGGCGCTGTGGCATGATTCGGCGTCAACCTGACTGGCCGCACTTCGCATGACTTCCGTGAAAGACGTTGCACAGCTGGCCGGCGTATCCCTGATGACGGTTTCGCGAGCGCTCAACACGCCGGAAAAACTGAGCCCCGAAACCCTCGAACGGGTCCGTCGCGCCATCGATGAACTGCAATTCGTACCGAGCCTGTCGGCGCGCCGGATGCGCGGCGACAACCTGCAAGCACGCACCATCGGGGTGTTCGCACTGGACACCGCGACCACGCCGTTCGCCGTCGAATTGCTGCTGTCCATCGAGCAGACCGCGCAGCAGGCGGGCTGGAATGTGTTCATCCTCAACCTGCTGAGCAACCCGCCCACCGACCAGAACATCGACCTGATGTTGTCGCACCGTCCCGATGGCTTGATCTTCAGCGCCATGGGCTTGCGCCAGGTGAGCATTCCCGAGCGACTCAAGCGCAAACCGCTGGTGCTCGCCAATTGCCTGGCCGATGACCACCAGTTGGTCAGCTATGTGCCGGATGATGAAGCCGGGCAGTATCGCGCCGTGCATCATGCGTTGAGCCAAGGTTATCGGCGCCCGCTGTGCATCAATCTGCCTAGGAAAAGTGTGGCCTGGCGCCTGCGCCAGCAAGGTCTGCAACGCGCCTGCCAGGCCTTCGGGCTGGCGCCGGATGCGGTCCTGCAATACGACCTTTCCGATCACGATGCCTACGGTGAAACCGCCGCCATTCTCGACCGGCATATCGTCGACGGCCGTCCGCAATTCGACATCCTGGTCTGCGGCAACGACCGCATCGCCTTTTGTGCCTATCAATGGCTGTTGGGCCGCGGGTTGAAGATTCCTGGCGATGTCGCGGTGCTCGGCTATGACAACATGATCGGCATCGCCGAACTGTTCATGCCGCCATTGACCACGGTGCAACTGCCTTACTACGAGATCGGTCGCCAGGCGGCCCGGCACCTGATCGAGACCCTTGAGGTATCGGGCCCTCAACCGGTGGATTGCCCGCTGGTGGTCAGGGCATCGCTATAAGGCCGCCGGCAACCTGTGGCCAGAGATGCACCTTTTTGCTTAAGTGAACAGCATCATGATCACTCCAATCCCTGTTGGAGCTGAGCTTGCTCGCGATAGCGGTGGGTCAGGCTGCATTGAAGTTGTATGTGTCGCCGTCATCGCGAGCAAGCTCGGCTCCCACATTGATCTCGGGTGCTTATGATTCGGTGTCCACGGCAGGCTGCTGCGCGGGTGCTGGCGACAACGACGCGATGATCCGGGCGCGGCACACCTCGAGGATTTCATCCGCCAGGGCGGAATCGTCCGGGCAGGACCGCGACAACATGATCGCGCCGACGGCATGGGCCAACATGTCGAGCATCTTCGCCCTGACCTCTTGCTGCGACGCCTCTTGCCCGGTGTCGTACTGGCTTTCGAGCGCCGCCAGCGTGTTTTCGATGCCGTTGGCAAAGGTCGCCTTCAGCTCGGGCGGTTGACGGGCAGCATCCCCGCACAGCGCCGCCATGGTGCAACCGCCGCCGGGGGCGTCACGGTGCTCCCTGGACACATAGACATTGACGAACTCAGGCACGCCGATACCCCCATTGTTGGTCAGCGATTGCGCCAGGCCGTTCGCGGCCGCTTCGGCCATCAGGTCGGCCTTGGAGCCGAAATGTTTGTAGAAACCGCCATGGGTGAACCCGGCGGCCGCCATCAGATCCGCCACACCCACGCCGTCAAAGCCTCGCTCACGAAACAGGACAGAAGCCGTCTCGACGATGTGCTCCCGATTGGCCTGGGCCTGGGCCTTGGTTACGCGCATTTTTCACTCCCTCGTGCTGCTCAAAATCATGCTCACATCATACATAGATGTCGAGCATAATCAAATTCGTTGACAGTTTAGATTTCGGTCATCATCCTAATGAAAAGCCCGCTCACGTCGGCAGGCTGTGCGCAACGTTTATCCAAACATACGGAAACAAGACACCATGACCGACCAGAACCTGTTCACGCCCTACACGCTGGGTAACCTCACACTGTCCAACCGAGCGGTCCTGGCACCGCTGACACGTAACCGCGCGGGGCAAGGTTTTGTACCGAGCGAGTTCGCGGCCACTTACTACAGCCAGCGAGCGTCCGCCGGCCTGCTGATCTCCGAGGCGTCACAAATTTCCCGGCAGGGCCAGGGTTATCAGGACACGCCCGGGATCTACACGCCGGCGCAGATCGACGGCTGGCGCAAAGTCACCGAGGCCGTGCATGCCCAAGGTGGGCGGATTTTCCTGCAACTGTGGCATGTCGGTCGGGTTTCCCACGTCGACCTGCAAGAAAACGGCGCCGCCCCAGTCGCCCCCTCCGCTTTGCGTCCGGCGACCAAGGTGTTCGTCAACAACCGTTTCGAGGACGTTTCCGAACCGCGAGCGCTGGACATCGACGAGTTGCCGGGGATCGTCAACGATTTTCGCCAGGCGGCGGCGAACGCCATCGCGGCGGGATTTGATGGCGTAGAGATCCACGGCGCGAACGGTTATCTGCTCGACCAGTTCCTCAAGGACGGCGCCAATGTGCGCACCGATGCCTACGGCGGCTCGATTGAAAATCGCGCTCGCCTGCTGCTGGAAGTGACCGCAGCCGTCGAGGAAGAAATCGGGGCCGAACGCACCGGCCTGCGCATCTCGCCCGTCTCGCCGGCCAATGGCGTGTCCAGCAGCGCGCCCCAGGCCCAGTTCGACTACCTGGTCGATCAGCTCAACGCCTTGGACATCGTTTACCTGCACGTGGTCGAAGGCGCGACAGGCGGGCCCCGCGACGTTGCGCCCTTCGACTTCGGCTCATTGCGCCAGCGCTTCAGGAACACCTACATCGCCAACAACGGCTACGACCTGGACCTGGCCACCGCGCGGCTCGTCGAAGACCAGGCTGACCTGATCGCTTTCGGCCGGCCGTTCATCGGCAACCCGGACCTGGTCGAGCGGCTCAAGACCGGCTCGCCATTGTCGGCCTTCAATCCCGCCACGCTCTACGGCGGCGGTGCGGCGGGCTACATCGACTACCCGACGCTCGCTGAATCCAGCGCGCGGTAATCCTGACCAGAACCCATCGGCGCACCTGGAAAACAGCGCGCTAACTTTCCCTGAAAAGAGAATTACCCATGGACACTCGCACAACCGTTCTCATCACTGGCGCCTCCACCGGCATCGGCGCTGTCTATGCCCAGCGCTTTGCCCAACGCGGGCACAATCTGGTCCTGGTGGCCCGCGACAGCACGCGCCTGGAAGCGCTGGCCACCAAGCTGCGCAGCGAGCACAACGTTGCCGTCGACATTCTCCAGGCCGACCTCACCCAGATCAGCGACCTGACCACCGTCGAAGCTCGCCTACGGGACGACGCCAGCATCGGCATCCTGGTCAACAACGCCGGCGCCGCCCAGTCCGGCAGCTTCATCGAGCAATCGACCGACAGCGTCGCGCACCTCGTGTCGCTCAACACCACCGCGCTGGTCCGGCTGGCCAGCGCCATCGCCCCACGCCTGGTCCAGGCGGGTGACGGGGCGATCATCAACATCGGCTCTGTCGTGGGCCTGGCACCGGAGTTCGGCATGTCCGTCTACGGCGCGACCAAGGCGTTCGTGTTGTTTCTCTCCCAGGGCCTCAGCCTGGAACTCTCCCCGAAAGGCGTCTACGTTCAAGCCGTCCTGCCAGCGGCCACCCGCACCGAGATCTGGGAGCGCGCGGGCATCGACATCAACACCTTGAACGAAATCATGGAAGTCGCTGAGCTGGTCGATGCCGCGCTGGTCGGCTTCGATCGTCGCGAGCCGGTCACCATCCCGCCCTTGCAGGAAGAGGCGCGCTGGGATGCCTTGCAGGCGGCGCGCCAAGGCCTGCTCGGGCAAATCAAGCAGTCCCAGGTTGCCGAGCGCTATCAAGACTTGGCGTGATCGACGTCTAGCGGGCGTCGGCGCGAAGGAACGCGCCGGATGGCTCGATGCCTGCCCAGCCTGCTGCCCCCTTATGAGAACCAAGCACCATGAAGGCATTTCTAATCGACCGCTACGGCAAGCACAGTGGCCGTATCGGCGAGGTACCGGCCCCTGAAGTGGCTGACCACGACGTTCTGGTCCGCGTCCACGCCGCCAGCGTCAACCTCCTGGATTCGAAGATCCGCAAAGGCGAATTCAAACTGATCCTGCCCTACTCGTTTCCGTTGGCCTTGGGGCATGACGTAGCCGGGGTCGTGGTGCAGGTGGGATCCCGTGTCCAACAGTTCAAGCCGGGCGATGAAGTCTATGCCCGCGCCCCGGATGGGCACATCGGCACCTTTGCCGAGCAAATTGCAGTGAACGAAAATGCCCTGGCCCTGAAACCGGCAAACCTCAACATGGAAGACGCCGCCGCCCTGCCCTTGGTCGCCCTGACGGCCTGGCAGGTATTGGTGGAAACCGCGGGATTGAAGAAAGGACAAAAGGTCTTTATCCAGGCCGGTTCAGGGGGCGTCGGCACCCTCGCCATCCAGCTTGCCAAACACCTCGGTGCCTTCGTTGCGACCTCCACCAGCACCACCAATGTGCCTTGGGTCAAAGCGCTGGGGGCCGACGTTGTCATCGATTACAAGCAGCAGGATTTTTCCAGCGTCCTGCAGGACTATGACGTCGTGTTGAACAGCCTGGGCGCCGATGAACTGGAGAAGTCGCTGAAGATCCTCAAGCCCGGCGGCCAGCTCATTTCCATCTCCGGACCACCCTCCCCGCAGTTCGCCCAGGCCCAGGGATTTTCCTGGCCGCTGCGGCTGATCATGGGCCTGTTGAGCAGTGGCATCCGCCGCAAGGCCCGCCGAAAAGGTGTGAGCTACGCCTTCGTGTTCATGCGCGCCAGCGGCGCTCAGCTGCGCGAGATCACCACGCTCGTCGAGTCCGGCAGCATCAAGCCTGTGGTTGACCGATCCTTCCCCTTCGACGCGACGGCCGATGCCCTGGCTTACGTCGAGCAAGGACGCTCCAAGGGCAAGGTCGTCATCAACGTCCACTCAGGAATGGCCGATGAGTGAAGCCGTTTCTTCCCCCGAGAGCGACCAGGATCCAACAGCAGAAGTGCCCCCTTCGGACCCGGCACCTTTGGAGGAAAACAAGGCCGAGCAAGGCACCGTTGCACCAGTGATTGTCTGGCGCACATTGCTGCTTGAGCAATGAGAAGAGTCAGGCCATTACGTTCTCACCACACCGCAATGTGCGAATCCGCCCTCGGTTCGGTCCCACCGCACAGCACGCCGCTGACCGGGTCGCGCAGGATGATCTGGCCGCGACCATAGTCGGTCAGGTCGCTGGCGATCTGGACCTCATGTCCCCGTCGCGCCAGGGCATTGGCCAGGTCCCGTGAAGCCCCGTGCTCGATCCCGACCTTCATGTCGCCCAGCCATTGCCAGCGCGGTGCGTCGAGGGCCGCTTGCGGGTTCAGGCCGAAATCCACCAGGTTCATGACCATCTGCACATGTCCCTGGGGCTGCATGTAGCCGCCCATCACGCCGAAGGGGCCAAGGGCCTCGCCATCGCGGGTAAGGAACCCGGGAATGATGGTGTGGAAGGTCTTCTTGCCCGGGGCCAGGCAGTTGGCGTGGCTCGGGTCGAGGCTGAATTCCTGTCCACGGTTCTGCAGGGCGATGCCGCTGTCGGGCAACACCACGCCAGAGCCGAACCCGTGGTAGTTGCTCTGGATGAACGAGACCATGTTGCCCTCGCCATCCGCGGTCGCCAGGTACACAGTGCCGCTGGCGTGAGGGTCGCCGGGCGCGGGCGGTTGGGCCTGCTCGCCGATCTGCCCTCTGCGATGGGCGCTGTAGTCATCACTGAGCAGGTCAGCCACCGCCACGCACATGTGCAGGGGGTCGGTGATGTAGTGCAGGCCGTCGCTGTAGGCCAACTTCATCGCTTCCAATTGGCGATGCCAGGTCTGTTGGCTGTCGCGCTGATCGAAGTCGAAGCCTTCCAGAATCTTCAGGGCCATCAAGGCCACCAGGCCCTGCCCGCTCGGTGGGATTTCCCAGACATCCACACCTCGGTAATTGACGTGGATAGGGTCGACCCACTGGGCGCGATAATCCTTGAGGTCCGAGGCCCGCAGGTAGCCGCCGCTGGCCCGGGAGTGAGCGTCCAGGCGCTCAGCCAGGGCACCGCGATAGAGGCTTTCGCAGGCGGTGTCGGCCAGTTCCTGGAGCGTGCGCGCCTGGGCCGGGTTGCGAAAGATCTCCCCGGCCCGTGGCGCCCGGCCGTCGATCAGGAACGTCTCGAACCAGTCCTCCAGAACAGCATCGCGATGGGGTGCGAACTCGTCCACGGCGATCTGCCATTGATGGGCAACCACCGGCGACAGCGCAAAGCCGTCCCGGGCCAGGCTGATGGCCGGTTGCAGCAGCTCGGCGAAGGGCAGCTTGCCAAAGCGTCGGGACAGCTCGGCCCACGCCGATGGGCAGCCCGGGACCGTCACCGGTGTCCAGCCATAGACCGGCATTTTTTCATGGCCGGCGGCCTTGACCGCCTCGATGCTCAGGGCCGCCGGCGCATGGCCGTTGCCGTTGAGGCCATGCAGTTGGCCCTTGCACCAGACCAGCGCGAAGGCGTCACCGCCGATCCCGCAGCCCGTGGGCTCCACCACCGTCAGCGCCGCCGCCGTGGCGATGGCGGCGTCGATGGCATTGCCGCCTTTTTGCATGATCTCGATGCCCGCCTGGGCCGCCAGGGGCTGGGACGCGGCGACCATGCCCCGACGGGCGAAAACGCTCTGGCGCTGCGACGGATAAGGGTACTCGTGGGCAGAAAATTTAAGCATGGCAAAAACTCTTCAAGACAGGAATTCGGTGGCCGGGGAACGTCACAACACGCGACTGAGAAACGCCCGGGTGCGCGGATGAATCGGATGACAGAAAATCTGCTCCGGCGGCCCTTGCTCGATCAGCTCGCCCTGGTCGAGCACCACCACACGGTCCGCCACTTCCCGGGCAAAGCCCATTTCATGGGTCACCACGACCATGGTCATGCCCTCCTCGGCCAACTCCTTCATCACCTGCAGCACCTCGCCGACGGTTTCCGGGTCGAGGGCGCTGGTGGGTTCATCGAACAGCATGGCCTGGGGTTTCATGGCCAGGGCCCGGGCAATCGCCACCCGCTGTTGCTGGCCGCCGGAGAGCATCGATGGGTAGTGATCGGCCTTGTCCGCCAGGCCGACCCGCTCCAGCAACCCACGGGCCTGTTCCAGCGCGGCGGCGCGAGTCACCCCAAGCACCTGGATCGGCGCCTCGATGATGTTTTCCAAGGCGGTCATATGGGGGAACAGATTGAAGCGCTGGAACACCATGCCGATGTCTCGCCGCTGCCGGGCGATGTTGCGCTCCGACTCGCGCACCAGGCTGCCATCGGCCCGTTCGCGATAGCCCATGGGCTGGCCATTGACGCGGATGCGTCCGCCCTGGATGTCTTCCAGCAGATTGATGCAACGGATGAACGTGGTCTTGCCCGAGCCCGACGCACCGATCAGCACCACCACTTCGCCGCGCCGCACTTGCAACGAGATGCCCTTGAGAATTTGCAACTCGCCGAAGGACTTGTGAACGTCCAGCGCCTCGATGATCAACTCTTCGCTTTTATGCGCCATGGTCAACGTGCCCTCAGCAGGTTCAGGGTGCTGCGACCGAACATCCGCGTCGACGCCGGCGGTGGTGACGAAGGTCGGTCCGATTGACCGAAACGGGCCTCCAGCCAGCGCTGGAAGAAGCCCCACAGCGTGGTCAGCAACAGAAAGTAGATCGCCACCACCAGGTACAACTCGAACACCCGGAACGTCGCCGAGGTGACCATTTGGGTACTGAGCAACAATTCCTGGACGCCGATCACGCTGACCAGCGTGGTGTTCTTGAGCATCACGTTGAACTCGTTGCCCAACGGCGGAACGATGACCCGGAACGCCTGGGGCAGGACAATGCGCCGCATCAGTTTGGCGAAGGTCATGCCCAGGGAACGTCCAGCCTCGTATTGACCCTTGTCCACCGCACCGATGCCGGCGCGGATGATCTCGGCCATGTAGGCGCCCTCGTTGAGCCCCAAGGCGATGATCGCCGCCTGGATATTGCCGGGAATCACCAGCCCAAACAGGTCGATGTCTTCGAAGCGGAAAATCCCGCCGGCAGCCAGCGCGGTGTAGAGAAAGACGATCTGCACCAGCAACGGCGTGCCGCGCATCAGCCACACGTAAAAGCGCACCGGCACATGCAGCAACGGGTTTTTCGACAACCGCAACAGCGCGGCGGCCAGCCCTAGCATGCAGCCCAGCAACATCGCCAGCACACTGATCAGGCAGGTCAGCCAGAGCCCGGTGAGGTACACCCCACTGGGCTGGAGCAGGTACTGCCAGAACACATCCCAATTGAAATTCATCGACGGTTCACCTCAATCAAGGGTGTCACTGGAGACATGCCATTTGCCGAGCAGTTGGCTGTAGCTGCCATCGCTGCGCATATCGCCGATCACCTGCTGCACGGCGGCGGTCAGTTGCGGATCGTCCTTGCGAATACCCAGGCCGGTGAGAATCCGGCTGAAGGCCGGCACGCCTTCCTCGAACAGGTCGGGGGCCATGGTGGCGTAGTAACCGGCGGTTTCCACGGTGGTGCCGTAGGCGTCGACCTGGCTGATGCGCAGGGCCTGGAAGGCATCGGTGTCGGAGTTGTAGACCACCAGTTTCATGGGCGGCTTGCCGGCCTTGGCCAGGGTTGCGTTCTCGGCGTCGAGCAAGGTCTTGATGGTGGAACCGTTGAGCACCGCGACCTTGTGTCCGGAGAGATCCGGCAGTGTCTTGAGGCCCTTTGGATTGCCCTTGGGCACCACCACCGCCTGACTGGAATACATGTAGTTGACGATGTCGATCACCTCGCGGCGCTCGGGCTTGTCAAACAGCTGGTCGACGATCATGTCGCACTGTTGGGCCAACAGCGCCGGGAGCAATCCGGAAAACGGAATCACCCGCCACTCCACTTTTTTGTCACCCAGGCGCTTGGCGATTTCCAGCCCCAGGTCCACGGTCAATCCCTTGGGTTTCTGCGCCTCATCGAAGGACACCAGCGGCGGCGAATCCATGCCCGAGCAGTAGACGAGTTTATCGGCCTTGAGCAAACGCTCCGGGACAACGGGCGCGGCAACCGCCCATTGCGCACAGAAACCCAAGGATAAAGCGGCAACCAACAGGCGAGGCTTATGCATGACCAGACACTCCAGTTCATTAATGACGGGCAGTACTCAAAGTCAAAACACGGGGCAGGCTCTAAGTGACCCGCTCTCGTTATTTTTTCGATTGCAGGAACTCGATCAATTCAGGGACGGTGCCTTCGATGTGCGCACGCACCACCGCTTCGGCCTTCTCGGCATCGCCCGCACGCAGGGCATCGAGAATCAGCATGTGCTCCTGGCGCGCGCTCAAGGGCTTTTCCACGTGCTGCAGCCAGAGGCGCATGGGCGCTTCGATCAGGGAGTAAAGTGCGCTGATCTGCTTGAGCAATCGCGGGCGACCGCTGAGGCTGCACAGGTATTCATGGAAGGCGCGATGGCGGCTGACCCACTCGGCGCTTTCCTCGCGGTAATCGTCCATCTCGTCCAGCAAGCGCTCCAGGGCGGCCAACTGGCGCTCGCCAATCTTCGCCGTCGCGACACGCACCGCCAGGCCTTCGAGGGCACTGCGCATTTCGAAGACTTCGTGCAATTCATTGATGTCGAGGCCGCTGACCACCGCCCCGCGATTGGGCCGCAGCGTCACCAGGCCCTGGGCATCCAGACGGCGAAAGGCTTCGCGCACCGGCATACGGCTCATGCCGATCTCGTTGGCGATGTCCTCGGCAATCAGCCGGTCGCCCTTGCGTAACCGACCGCCACAAATGGCATCGAGCAGGAAGTTGTAGGCCTCCTCCTCGGCCGTCATGGGCGGGCGTTCAGCGTACGTCGGAGCAAATTGCATGGCAGCACCTTCTGCATTTTTGTATCCAATTATCCATGGATTCATAAAAGCAGAATGCATGCCAACCACACGCGTTATCGTGCAAGGGTTTGATTTGAAGGAAGTTGCCGAGGAGAACGACTGCCGTCTCTGGCCCAGGGTCGCACGGGTGTGCTACCAAACAGCTCAGCGGCTGCCTTTTATCGGTGCAGGAAGGCGCTTCGGTAACACCGCAGGAGGCCACTCATCACGCCGATGCCCTGGGCGTGTCCGAGGGTGACTCGCCAAACAGCGCCCGGTAATGGACGGCAAAATGGCTCAGGTGGAAAAACCCCATCGCCACCGCGATTTCACTGACGTTCAGCGCGGCCGCACGGGTCGTGATCAGTCGGCGGCGCACCGCATTGAGCCGCAGGTTACGCAGGTACTCCACCGGACGCATGCCGGTGACGGCCTGGAAACTGTTCTGCAGGGTCCTGCGGCTGACCCGCAATTGCTCGCACAAATCGAGGATGCTCAAGGGCACATCGGCGCTGGCCACCACCAGTTCCTGGCAACGCTTGACCAGGTAAGCACTGACGGCAAAATTGCCGCGCCGGCCGCGCACCTCGTCCGAGGCGTGGCTGAACAGGTCGAGGAAGGCGTTGAGCAACACGTCTTCGAGGATTTTCTCCGCGGCGGGATTGACCGCGTCGGTCTGTTCCAAAAGGTGACGAAACAGTGGGTGGATCCGTTGTTGCACCCGACGCAGCACCACCTCATCCACGCTGACCTGGGACACGCTCTTCAAGCGCTTGAGCTGTTCGCCCGACAGTTCGTAGGCCGCGAGCTTGGCGAACCGCACCGTGTCGACATTGGCCGCGAAGAAATGCGTGCCTTCCGGGGCGTGCAGGACGAAATCTTCGCCATCGCGCAACAGCACGACGCTGTGGGCGCCCACCTGGTGCCCCTGCACCACCGGCGCACCACCCAGGGACATCGCAATGCACAAACGTCCTTTTGGCGCGCAACCACGCTGCACCACGCGTTTATCCAGCACCTCCTGGAAAATCTGGAAACGTTCGGCGCACACCTGCCGCAGCTCGCTGGACAGGCAACCGCGCCCGAGCTGGTCATAGACTTGTTGCCAGCCCAGGATCGAACCGGCGTGTTGCTGAGGATCATTGAAGGTACGGACTTCGGCGAACATGATCATTGTTCCTCGGTGGCGCTGTGCTTAAACCTGATGCTGATATCCAAAGAAGTCGATAAACCTGTGGCGAGGGAGCTTGCTCCCGCTTGACCGGGCTGGCGCTCCAGGGCGAAGCGCTCATAAAAATGGGTCTGCTGCGCAGCCCAGCGGGAGCAAGCTCCCTCGCCACGGGTTCATCATTTCACTTGGGTGAACAGTGCTGACTACCGGAAAAGCAAAGCCAGTTCCATGCCAAGCATGTGCAACCGGTACTCGGCGGCCTTGATGTCCAGAGGCGCCAACAAAGACCCGGACAGCACCACCTGCCCCGCTTCGACACACTGCCCATCGGCCAGCAAGCGCCGGACCAGCCAGCACAGGTTGGCCTGGGGCGTGTCCTCCCGCGCCTGGGCATTGCCCTCGCCACAGGGCACCCCGTCACATTCCAGGCGATAGTTCACGTGGGCCAGTTGCCCGGGATGAAACCCGACCCGCGACCCCAGGCAATACAGCGCCGCAGCAGCGTTGTCGGCCAGAAACGCGCCGACGCCGAAACGCCAGCCTTGCCAACGACAGTCGGCGATCTCGAACGCCGGCGCGACCTCGGAAATGGCGGCGAGAATGTCCTCGTCGCTGTAGAAACCGGGCACCAGCGTGCGCCCCAGGACAAACGCCAGCTCGATTTCCAACTTCGGCTGGATCAGCCGTGCGAGGGACACCGTCTGTCCAGGTTCCACGACCATGGCATCGGTCAGCACCCCCAATACCGGCTCATCGATACCGAAACGGTCCTGGGCGGCGCGGCCAGCGAAGGCCACTTTCCATCCGGTCAGCCGCTCACCACCGACCTGGCGCCGACGCAGTGCCTCGCGCTGCAAGGTGTAGCCCGTCGGCAAATCGACGGCCTCGGGTTCCAACGAAGGCAAGGCGTGTATGGCCTGCCCGGCGTCGTGAAGCCGGACCAGCAGATCCTCTTCGCGCCTCATGACAGTTGCTCCGCCAGTTTGCGCAACACACCTTCGAGTCGCTCGGGGGTGGTGATCGCAGCAACGAACCGATCCGGCCGCACCACCACGACGCAATCTCGCACCTTGGCGAACCATTCCCCCAGGCGGTTATCGACGTCTTCGACGCAAATGGCACCGCTGGCCGACAAGGGTTGATTGCGCCCCACGCCACTGCGCGAGCGATTGATCTGGATGAAACGCGTGTCCCAGCGCGCCCAATAAGCAGCGGTCTGCTCGCTGAGTTGTTCGCTCGGATTGACCCGATACCCCAGCACCGCATAGGAATGCCCCAGTACCTCGTCCAGGCGCCGACGCTGGCCTTGGGCATCTTCGATGGACGGTTGGATGAACAACTGCCCGACCAGATCATTCTCATGCAACTCGGCACGCTCGTGATACACCAGGCCTTTGGTGATGGTCGCCTTGGGTTTGAACTTGAACTCCAGCAAATGCGAACGCAGGTTGTCGACGCTGTTAACGGCCTGGAACAACCAGTCTCGCACCCCGGCCATCAACGGGTTGGTCAGCCCCAGGACCGCGCCCATGTTGTCGGCCAACGCGATGAGATCGGTCGCATGCCCGCGGCGCTCCTGGTCGTAACTGGCCAGAATTGCCGGCGCCGCCCGCCCCTGGAGAATCGCGGCGAGCTTCCAGCTGACGTTGGCGACATCACGCAGGCCCGAATTGAGCCCCTGCCCGGCCCAGGGCGGGGAAATATGCGCCGCATCCCCCACCAATGCCACACGGCCCTGGACAAAGCGCGCCGCGACCCGGGAATTATGGGTGTAGGCGCGGATCCGGATGATCTCCAGTTGATCGACCGCCTCGCCGATATGCCCGCGGATCAAGTCCCGGATCGTCGCCTCTTCGCACATTTTGCCCTCGTCTTCGCCCTCCAGGAGCATGAACTCCCAGCGCCGTTGCTGATACGGCAGGTAGATGCAGACAAACGGCCGCTGAGGGTCGGCATGCAAGGCGGTATAGGGTGCATCGAGGCTGTCGTTGGCCGTGTCGATCACCACCCATTTGCGCGGATGGGTCAGCCCCAGCAGTTCGATGCCGAGTTTCTTGCGCACGCTGGAACGTCCGCCATCGGCACCGATCACGTACTGCGCCTGCAACTGATACAGCTCCCCTTGGGCATCGCGCACCTGCAAGGTCACGCCCTCGGCGTCCTGCTCCAGATCGAGCATTTCATGGCCCTGGCGCAACTCGACACTGGCGTGTTTGCCCAACTGCTCGCGCAACGTCGTTTCCAGCAACTGCTGCATGAAGATGTTGCGCATCGGCCAGCCATAGTTCGCCGTGCTCGGCTTGACCTCGGCAAAACACACGCCTCGCGCATTGTAGTAACGCAGGGGCACGTTGCTGATCATGTCGCGTGCGGCCAGCTCAGCGATGCCGATGCCCTGCAACACCCGCAGCGCCTCGTCATCCATGCCCACCGCACGGGGATACGGCAGGACGCCGTCAGCCAATTCGAGGACGATGCAGTCGATACCGTACAGCCCCATGTAATGAGCGGCCGTGATCCCGTTCGGGCCGCCGCCCACGATGACTACCTGGGTTTTCTCCTGCTTCATCGCTATTCACCGCTTTGTTGTTGTGGTTTTAGGCATTGGTCGTACAAATAATCCATGACGACAAGGTTGAACATCGCGCTCTGGTCATCATGAACGTAATGGCTGGCGTCGGCGATTTCCTCTGTGCTCACCCACTTGTTGGCCTGCTTTATCGACTCGAGGGTCGCCAGGGGCAGGAAGTCGGAACGGGCGCCACGAATGAACAGCGTCGGGCAATCCAGCGCCCGTACCGCCGGCCACAGATCGGTCGGGGCAATGCTCAGGCGCGCCTGGGCAATGCCTTGCTGGTCGTGACGCCATTCGATTCCAGCCAGGGTTTCCTTCATCGAATACATCAACCTGGAGGCCAGTCCCTCCTCGGAGAGACCAGGTCGCGCTTGCAGCCAGAACTGGGCGGCGCTCTCCCAGTCAGGAAACAACAGCGGTGTCTGGCTCATCTCGCGCCGAATCCGCGCGGCGCCGTCACCGCTGACCGAAGAACCCGGGCCGATGTCCTCGATCACCAGTGCTTGCAGTCGTCCCGGATGGAGCCGCGCATACTCCAGCGCATTGGTGCCACCCAGAGAATGCCCCACCAGGACGAAACGCTGCAGCCCCAGGTGCGCCACCAGGTCTTCAAGATCGTTGACATAGACCTCGGTCCGGTAACTGGAGGCATCCGCCCAGTCACTGTAGCCGCGACCGCGCTGGTCAAGGGCATAGCAGCAGTACCGCTCGCCCAATGCATTGGCCAGGCCATCCCAGGTCTGGGCATAGGAACGCAGCCCATGGAGCAGCAGCACGGGAATGCCTGACGCATCGCCCCATGACAGATAGTGCAGGCGCATCCCCGAACGATTGGTGAAGAACTGGCTGTTTGCAGACATTCGTTGGCTTCCCACGATCAGCGCCCCTCAATACAGGCCGTCATTGCCCTTGACGTCAGCCGCCTGGAGTCCACCCAGGCGCGCATGCAAACGCCCGCGCGTGGCGAAGGCCCAGATGATGATCAACTCGTCGGCGGCCGGACCATCGCCGAACGACAGGGAAATGCTGTCGTAGTGGGAACGGACATACAGCGCATCCTTGTGGGCCAGCGGCACGTCGATGGTCACGCCAGGCCCGCCGCGCTTGCCGGTGGAAGGCACCCAGGACTTGCCGCCGCCCAGCGCGACACGGATCGGATCCGCCGCCGGATTGGTCAGCAACGCATTGCCGTGCTCGTACTCGCCCTGGCTGCCCACCAGGCACGCCTTGCCATAACTGACGATCTCACGCTGGCCCGCCAGTACCCGAATGCGCCGACCAAACTCCTGGCCCAGCAAGGGCGACGGTTCTATCAGCTCGGCCAGGCTTTCACTGAAACGGCCGGCGTAAGGGTTGGCGATCACCGCGCCGATGGCGTACTTGAACAGTGGCTCGCCGTCGGCCAACTGGCCGGTTTCGTTGGCCAGGGTTTCCTCGACGAAGCTGTACCATTTGCGGATGTGATAACTGGCGAAATTCGCGGCTTTCATAAGAGCAGTCTCATTCAAAGTGGGTCGAGATCGAAATGCCGGCTGGGGGCGCCAGCGGCCTTGAAGCGGGCCTTGCCGAGCGCATCGTCGTGTTCGGACTCGAGGAAGAATTCCATACGATTGCCATCGGGGTCGTTGAAATACACACCGTTGCCGATCTCGTGGTCGGTGATCTTCACCACCTCGACGCCCTTGTTCAGCAACATGCCGTAGAGCTTGCGCAGGGTGGTCATGTCGCCCGCGATCTCCAGCCCGTAGTGCTGCAATCCCAGGCCACCCTGGTGGGCTCCGGGCTCGGCGCGGAGCAACGCGATGTCGTGATGCTTGGCACCAAACGCCATCATGATCCAGCTTTCACCCCGGGCGCTTTCATGCATGCCCAGCACGTCGGCGTACCAGCGTGCCGACACTTCCGGGTCGCGCACGAACAACGACAGGTGAGTACGAACGACTTCGACTTTCATCGCACGGTCCCTCAGTTTTTCTTGATGATGGATTGATGCCCGGACTTGATTTGCGCCACGGCGGGCGTCCAGAGCACATCAGCGATTTCACTGAACTCACGCCACTGCTTCTGCCAGCCGTCACCGCCATTCTCGGAGGTGAACAGATGCCCGTACTTGGTACCGGCGACGATCTGGCGAGGGTCGGCAGGGTTCAAGGCAATCGCCCAGACACAGGAGTTGGGTTGTTGCGGCAGTGGCAGCACTTCCCAACTGACGGCGGCATCCCGGGAGACCAGCACCTTGCTGGTGGTGCCTGGGGTGCCGTCGGAGATGCTCAGGTACAGCGTATCCTCGCTGCCCAACGCCGCATTCATGGCGCGCACGTAGTACAGGCCGAAGGTTTCCCGGGCGACGATGCCAGTCCAGGTCTGCCCTTCGTCGAGGCTGCGGTACACGGCGTTGACGCACACCACGACGATGACCTTTTGCCCGTGATTGGGCAGGACCACGATGTTGTGCACGTCCGAGTTGTAGTCCCACAGCAAGCGATCATCGACGCGGGTCCAGCTGTCGCCACCGTCGCGGCTGTGGAACAGCCCGCCCTCTTCCAGGCCGAACCAGAGCTGGTTTCGATCTGTCGGATCGTAGGCGAAGGCCAGCAAGCGTGGGCGACTGACGCCGTCGCAGAATTCCGGGATTTCCACCGGGGCACGGTCCCAGCTCTGGCCACCGTCGAGGGTGCGCCACAGCACGGCGCGCGACGGCGCGCCGGTGCCGACGAAAATCCGCTGCGCATCCTGGGGATCCACCGCGACCTTCCAGACCGTCTGGCCGTTAAAGGGTGAATCCACCCGCTGCCAGTGGCCGCCAGTGTCACGGCTGACGCACAGGCCAACGTCGGTGCCGGCGTAGATCACCTCGGGCGTGCCCGGATGAAAACTCAAGGACCGGGTGATCGCATCGAATTCCAGGTCCTGGCCCAGGCCCAGGCGATGCCAGGTGCGACCGTCGTCGGCGCTGCGGATCAGCGCTTGTCCGACGGTGGCGACCAAAAGGGTTCCGTTACTCATCACTGCTGCTCCTCAAATGAAGATGCCACGGGTCAAGCCGCCGTCGATGCCAATCGATTCCCCGGTCACCGCACCGGCCTTGGGGGACGCGAGGAAACCGATCAGCCAGCCCATTTCGATGGGTGCCAGGGTGCGTCGGATCGGCGTCGCGTCGATGTAGCCCTGCTCCACCTGCTCGGGCGTCTTGCCCTGCTTGACCCCTTCGCGCTCGTACAGCTCCTGGATGTGCGGGGTGTCGACCACGCCGGGGTGGATCAGGTTGACCGTGATGCCGGACGGGCCGAGTTGGTCGGAGAGGGTCTTGGTCATGTGGGCGATGGCCAGGTTGCGCATGCCCGAGAGCACCTTGCTGCCACGCCCGGTCAGGCCACCGATGTTGATGATGCGACCGAAACCGCCGGCCTTCATGTGCGGGGTCACGGCCTTGGCGCAACGGAAATAGCCGATCACCTTGGTGTTGAGGTCCGAGAGCAATTCATCGTCGCCGGCATGTTCGATGTCGTTGCGCACCACGCCGGACGGGGCCGCCGCGCCGTTGACCAGGATATCGATGCGGCCAAAGTGCTTGTGGGCCGCTTCGACCATGTCGGACACCGCCGACATCTGGTTGGTGTCACAGAACAGCGGCAGCACCTCGTTGCCGGTCTCTGCGCTGATTTCCTCGGCGGCTTGCTGGAGGTATTCCATGCGCCGCGCGCAGATCACCACCTTGCAACCTTCCTGGGACAGAAAGCGCGCGACTTCCTTGCCGATGCCCATACCACCGCCGGTGACGATCGCCACGCGGCCTTGCAATTCCAGATCCATAGCAGTTCCTCTTGTGATTATTCGGCTCAGGCCAGATCGACGAAGACACTTTTGGTTTCGGTGTAGGCATCGATCACGTTCTTGCTCATTTCCCGACCCCAACCGGATTGCTTGTAGCCACCGAAGGGCGAGGCCGGGTCGACGACGTTCCAGCAATTGATCCACACCGAGCCGGCCTTCAACTGCGCCGCCACGCGGTGGGCGGAGCGCAAGTCACGGGTCCACAGTCCGGCCGCCAGGCCATAAGGCGAGTCGTTGGCACGCAGCACCAGCTCGTCGATTTCGGTCCAGCTCATGACGGTCAGCACCGGGCCGAAGATTTCTTCCCGGGCGACACAGGCGCGCTCGGCGCGGTCGAGAAACACGCTGGGGCGGATGAAGTGGCCGCGCTCCAAATGGTCGGGACGATCACCGCCGCAGATCAGTTCGGCGCCCTCTTCCTGGCCCCGCTGCAGGTAGCCACGCACCGTGCCCAATTGCCGGGCCGAGACCAGTGGGCCCATGCTGTTGGCCGGATCCAGGCCTGGCCCCAACACATGGGCGGCGGCGTGGTGCTGGAGTTCTTCGAGCACCTGGTCGAGGACACTGGCGTGCACGTACAGACGCGAGCCGGCGGTGCAGACCTGGCCCTGGTTGTAGAAAATGCCATCGGCGGCGCCTTTGGCGGCACGGACGATGTTGGCGTCCGGCAGGATGATGTTGGGGGACTTGCCACCCAGCTCCAACGAGACCTTCTTCATGTTGCCGGTGGCCGCCTGGGCGATCAGCCGGCCCACTTGGGTCGAACCGGTGAAGGCGATCTTGTCCACGTCCGGGTGCTGGGCCAGCGGTGCGCCAGTGCGCGCCCCCAGGCCGGTAAGCAGGTTGACCACCCCGGCTGGGAAACCGGCGGCCTCGATCAATTGCACCAGGCGAATGGCAACCAGCGGCGTCTGTTCGGCGGGCTTGAGCACCGCGACACAACCGGTCGCCAGCACCGGGCCGAGCTTCCACACGCACATGGTCAGCGGGAAATTCCACGGTACGATCAGCGCACAGACACCCACCGGCTCGCGCAACGTGTAGTTGAGCATCGGCGCGCCACTGGCGGGCGACACCGGCAACGTGCTGCCTTCGATCTTGGTCGGCCAGCCGGCGAAATAACGGATGATATTCGCGGCGCTGGCCGCTTCGCCCCGGGCCGCGCCGATCGGCTTGCCGTTTTCCAGGGTGATCAGTTGCGCCAGCTCTTCGCGATGCTGGTCGAGCAGTTCCGCCAGGCGAAACAACAGCAACCCGCGCTGGGCTGGCGACTGCTGCGCCCAAGCTCCGGTGAAGGCCGCGCGGGCGGCGGCGACAGCGGCATCCACGTCACGTTCGCCGCCTTCGGCGACTTCGGCCAGGGTGTGTTCAGTGGCCGGGTTTTCCACGGCAAACCGGCGACCATCAGCGGCGTCCTGCCAGGTGCCGCCGATAAACAGGCGCCCGGGTAACGACAGGAACTTCTCGACTGTGGGCAACAATTGAATCTGCTTCATATCCCCTCCTTCACAGCGCCATTTCAATCAGGCAAGGGCCGCCATCGGCCTTGGCGTTGGCCAGGGCGCGCTGCAACTCGCCGTTGGTGTGCACGGTGCTGGCCGGCAAGCCGTAGCCCTTGGCCAGGGCCTTCCAATCGATGCGAGGACGGTCCAGTACCGTCAGGCTCAGGGCCTCGGGGCCCAGCTCGGTCATGCCGAAGCGGCGCAGTTCGTTTTGCAGGATGGCGTAGCGATGGTTGGCCGCGATCAGGATCACCACCGGCAATTGCTCCCGGGCGATGCTCCACAAGGTCTGGATCGTGTACTGGGCACTGCCGTCCGATTGCAGGCAGAACACCTTGTTGCCACGCTCGGCCATGGCGGCGCCAAAGCCCACCGGGATGCCCTGGCCGATGGCCCCACCGGTATTGGTCAAGACCCGATGCCGTGCGGCATGGGCCGAGGCAGTGAAGAACGGATAGCCGCACGTCCCGCCTTCCACCGAAACGATGCAGTCGTCCGGCAGCGACGCGGCCAACACCTGACCCACGGATTGGGGCGTCAACGTGGCTTCGCTGGGCGGCAGTTCGATACCGCTTGGCGTGGGCACATAAGCCGGTGCTTCAAGGGCATCGGCCAGCGCAGTGAGCGCTCCGGCAACGTCGTCCCCCACCTCAGCCAGGCACAGCAGGCGTTCGCGCTCTGCCAGCCGCGAGGCAATGCCCTCGTAGCCGAAATAGCTGATGGGTTCGGGGACGCCGGCGCAGACCACCGCGTCATATTGATCCAGGATCTCGATGGCCACTTCAGGGAAGTAAGGCAGGCGATCCAGGTCCGGCAGGCCACCACCGCGATAACTCACGCGGGGAAAGGTTTCGGCGAACAGGCGCACGCCCGGCAGTCGGGCCAGGCGCCCCGCCGCTTCGAGTCCGGCGACGGACAAGCCTTGGTCGCCGACGATAAACACCAGGCGCCGGCCATCGCGCAGTGCCTGGGCGACCGCCTCGATCCGGTCACCGGCAAAACGCCGGAGCGGGGCCTGCAATGCCGTGAAGGCTTTCTCGTGCTGAACGGTGTTGGCTTGCAGGTCCATCGGCAGAATCAGGCTGGCGATCTGGCCGTTGGCTTGCCAGGCGGCACGCACCGCCTCCTGGAAATCTTCACCAACGCCCGATGCCGTGCGCGAGGTACGTACCCACGTGGAAACGCTGCCGGCCAAGGCCTGGATATCACTGGCCAACGGCGGATCGTAATTGACGTGCCAGGACGCGTGATCGCCGATGACGTTGACGATCGGGGTGTTGGCGCGACGGGCGTTGTGCAGGTTGGCGATGCCATTGGCAAAGCCGGGACCGAGGTGCGTCAAGGTCATCGCCGGCTTGCCGGCAATCCGGCCGTAGCCGTCCGCCGCACCGGTGCACACCCCTTCGAACAAGGACAGTACCGGCTTGAGGGCTGGCGCGCTGGCCATGGCTGCCACCAGGGGGATTTCAGTCGTTCCGGGGTTGGCGAAGCAGTATTCGATACCGCTTGCCACCGCCGCCTTCACTATCAGTTGCGCACCATTCATTTCCAGCCCTCTTCATCGAGCGTTTGCAGTGGCTGAGATTTATCACACAGCCAAATCGACAAAACAAGCTATTTTTCTGCATTAAAATCATATTTTGAGATAAATGCGTATTATTGAAGGACAAACGACTGAAAATAAGTTTGCATTTCTCAAGCATTCGGTTACCGTGGCAACGCGCTCCTGAGGGCATGCGCGGGCTTTTCATCACCGCCGCGGCTACCTATAGTGCTCACCCAACGCCCCCCTACGCGCCATTCCCCCTTTAGGAGCGAAATGAGCAGTCTGAGCAAAATGCTGAGCGTGCTGGACCTTTTCGGCCCGGCCACGCTGAAGATCGACCCCGATACCATCGCCGAGCGCATGGGCCTGTCACGGGCGACCGTGTACCGCTACGTCAAGGATTTGTGCGATGCCGGCCTGCTGGTTCGGGTGGATGCCGGCAGCTACGGCCTGGGGCCACGCATCATTGAGCTGGACTGGATGATGCGGCAGTACGACCCGATCCTCGTGGCCGGCCGCGAGTTGATGCACGAGCTGTCCGATGCCACTGGCCTGGCGGTGTTTGCCAGCGTTTTCTACGACGGCCGCATCATCAACACCTACATCGCCGAACCCAGCGACACCTACCAGTTCTCATTCGGGCGCGGCCAGCCGCTGCCGTTCTTTCGCGGTGCGCAATCCAAGGTGTTGATCGCTTTCCAGAAGGGTCGGCGCCTGCAACGCCTGTTCGAAGAGCACCTGTCCAACGACCCCCACGGCAGCTATGACTGGGCAAGCTTTTCCAAGGCCGCGAAAAAGATCCGCAAGGACGGCTATTGCATGACCCACGACGAACTCAACCTGGGGCTCACCGGTATCGCGGCGCCGATCGTCAACCCCGAACTCGACGACGTGGTGGGCAGCCTGTCGGCCGTCGGCAGCACCGACAGTTTCAAGCTGCTACGCCAGGAAACCGTGATTGAAATGGTGATGGACACGACCCGGCGGATTGCCGAGCGGATGCAGAATCCGCCTGCGGTTGGCTAGAAAGCAGGGACACTGCTCACTCGAGAGAAACACTGTCCCTGTGGCGAGGGAGCTTGCTCCCGCTGGACTGCGTAGCAGGCCCAAAAAAGAGGGGCCGCTGCGCGACCCAGCGGGAGCAAGCTCCCTCGCCACAGGGTTTATCCAACGCCCTTGCTTCAGAACGGCACAGCCACCGTCACCTGGCTGTAGACGTTGGTGCCATTGCCGCTCACTTGATTGCCCCCCGTCGTTGCGTCCCGATCCGGCTTGTAGAGGCCGATCAGCGGCGTGACGATCAGATGCTCGTTCACCGCCCATTCGACGTACAGGTCCAACTCGCGGGCATCCAGGTTCAGCGCGTTGTCTTTACGCACGGTGTTGTAGTCGAAGTACAGCGCACCGAGGGTCAGGTTCTCCAAGGGCTTGGCTGTCAGGCCGACATGATGAATGCCCGTGTTGCTGTTGAAGGGCCCGGCATAATTACCCGCGACTTCGCCCTGGAACCAGGTGCCATAACCGGTGCTCTGCCCGGTGAACAGCGAATCCCACTTCTGCGAATAGCGGGTGTAGCGGTACGTCAGCTTGGGGGCCCAGGCGAGATCGGCAAAGGTGTAGCCGGCCTCGGCGTACCAGGCGTTCTGCGGGCCGGCGTCCTTGTCTTGCCAAGCGTATTCGAACGCCAGGCTCGCATTTTCAATGCCGGCGTCGCCTTCACCGCGAAGACTGTAGACGTCCATGCCCTTGCGTTGCCGCTGGAAATCGCTGGCCCACCGGTCGTTCACATCCAGGCCGTGGATCCAGGTCAACCCCAAGGTCCCGGCCTTGGCGGTGTAGTCCAGCGTGCCGGCGGCCAGTTCGGTTTCGGCCTGGGCGCGGTTGTCGGACTTGAGCCACACCACGCTGCCATGCAGCCCTTCCTGCCCACCCAGGCGCAACACGGCGGTCTGATCGAACGCGTGCCGGGCCGCCAGGTAATAGGCGCCACCGCGATTCAAGCGACCGTCGGCAGGCCCTTTGCCCAGGTTCGGCCCGTCATCGTTGATCAAAAAGCCCCTGCCCAGCTTGACCACCTGGCGCCCGCCGGAGATATCGACACCGTCCTGCCCCAGCACGGGGAACAGGTCGGCGGAGCGCCAACCCAGGTAAGCGTCTTCGATCTTCGTCGTGCGCTCGCTGCCCAGCGAATTGCCGGCCGCGTCGCCATCGCCCCAGGTGGCGGAACTGACCAGGCTGAACGCACCGTAGGCGGTGCCATGGCCGGCCAGGCCTTGGTCGCCGCTGACGCCATACTTGATGAAACCTTCGCGCCAGGTTGAACCGCCGGGCCTGCCGTCGTAGTTCTTGCGACTGTTGAAATGGCCGAACACTGCCAGCAGGTCGGCGTTGAAATGAGTGTCGTCATCGGCATACAACTCATAGGCCTGGACCTGATTCGCGGCGCAAAGCGCCAGCGTACAGGCCAGGCCACTGCCGAAAAACTCCATACGCGATAGGTTCCGCATGGTTGAAGCTCCTTGTGCTGCGCCTTTTGAAGGCTGTTTTTATATTCAGGGAGCCGGCACGGCATACCGTGCCGGCTTACAGATTAGCGGCAGTCGGCGAGCGCACCGTCCAACGCACCGACCATCAGGGCGGCCTCGTCGCTGGTGAGGGTCAGCGGCGGCGACATCACGATCTTGTTGCCAATCGGGCGCACCAATACGCCGGCCCGACGCGCTTGCTCGGCGATGCGCGAGGCCAGGCCATTGGCGGGGTCAAGCGGCTCGCGGGTGAGCTTGTCCGCCACCAGGTCCACGGCGATCATCAAGCCCTTGCCGCGCACTTCGCCCACCACCGCGTAACGTTCGGTCAGCGGCTGCAATTGCTCCAGCAATTGGGCACCGACTTTCCCGGCATTGCCCGGCAAATCCTCGGCCTCGACGATGTCCAGCACCGCCAGGGCCGCCGCACACGCCGTCGGGTGTCCGCTGTAGGTGTAGCCGTGCATGATCACGTTGCTGAAACCCGGACCGTTTTCGATGGCATCGACGATGCGCTGGTTGAAGACCGTGGCGCCCATGGGGATGTAACCGGCGGTGATGCCCTTGGCCAGGCACAGCACGTCGGGCGCGACGCCCCAGCCCCGGCTGCCGAGCATGCAGCCGGTGCGGCCGAACCCGGTGACCACCTCATCGGCGATCAACAGGATGCCGTGGCGGTCGCAGACTTCCCGCAGCCGCTTCCAGTAATGTGCCGGCGGCACGATCACGCCACCGGCACCTTGCACCGGCTCGGCAATCAACGCGGCAATGGTCTGCGGGCCGAGCAGCGCGATCTGGTCTTCCAGCTGGCGAACGCAGTGAGCGGTCAACTCCTCTGGATCACGGCAATTCCAGGGGTTGCGGTACAACCACGGCGTATCGAGCAGATGACAGCCGGCCAACAGCGGCCCATGGTTGTAGTGATACACGCCGTTGCCACCCACTGAGGTGCCGCCCATATGCACGCCATGGTAGCCATTGCGCAACGACAGGAAACGCGTGCGCCCTGGCTCGCCGCTGGCGATCCAGTACTGGCGGGCCATTTTCAGGGCCGTTTCGACCGCATCGGAACCACCGGAACTGAACAGCACCCGCGCCATGTTTTCCTGGGCGAACATCGACGTCAGCCGCTCGGCCAGGTCGAACACCCGCGGATGGGCAATGCCGTCGAAGGTCTGGTAATAAGCCAGTTCGTCCATCTGCGCGGCGATGGCCGCCTTCACCGAAGGCCGGTTATGGCCCACGTTGACGTTCCACAGGCCACCGACACCGTCGAGCATGCGATGCCCCTCGATATCGGTGATGTAGTTGCCGTCGCCACGGGCGATGATCAACGTCTTGGAGCGGTTGGCGGGCGCCGAAGAACTCATCGGGTGCCAGAACTTCTTCTGTGCTGTCTTGTAGTGCTCGTACATGGTTGCAGTCCTCATTCTGTTTCACGCTTGCGTACGTACAGCAGTTGCTGGCCGGTGAACTCCAGCAACCCTTCAAGGCCGAACTCGACGCCGAACCCGGACATCTTGCTGCCGCCAAACGGCGTATTCGGCTGGATCTGCGCATGGCAGTTGACCCAGGCCATGCCGCATTCCAGGCGGCTGGCCAGCGCCTGGGCCTGCTCGCTGTCGCGGCCCCAGACCGACCCTCCCAGGCCCATGTCGCCGGCATTGGCGCGACGCAGGACGTCCTCGACATCCTGGTAGGCAATCAGCGGCAACACCGGACCGAACTGTTCCTCGTCCACCAGGCGCTGCCCGTCGGTCACATCGGCGACCAACGTCGGCGGGTAGAAAAAGCCCGGGCGGTCCAGACGGGCACCGCCGCACAACACTCGCGCGCCATGGGCACGGGCATCGGCCACCAGCTCCTCAACCAGCTTCAACTGTTCGAGGTTCTGCACCGGGCCAAACGTGACCCCAGGCGCCAAGCCGTCACCCACCACCTGACGCTGGGCGATCCGGGCCAGGGCCTGGGCAAAGGCTTCGTACTGGGATTGGTGGATGTACAAACGCTTGAGGGCCGCGCAGGTCTGGCCCATGTTCAGGAAGGCCGCCTGGAAAATCTCTTCGGCCACCGCCTCCACCGGGGTATCGGGCAGCACGATGGCCGCGTCGTTACCGCCCAGTTCCAGGGTCAGGCGCTTGAGGTTGCCGGCAGCACCGCGCATCACGCTTTGGCCGGTGGCGGTCGAACCGGTGAAGACGATTTTCTGGATACCGGCATGGGCCGTGATCGCGCTGCCAAAACCTTGTTCGCCGGTCACGCTATTGATCACCCCTCGTGGCACATGGCGCGCGATGATCTCCACCAGGCGCAGGGTGCTCAGGGGCGTCAGGCTTGACGGTTTGCTGATCACACAGTTGCCGGCCCGCAACGCTGGCATGATGTGCCAGACGGCGATCATGAACGGCCAGTTCCAGGGCGTGATCGACGCGACGACGCCCAACGGCTTGCGGTGCAGCTCAATGCGCTGGCTCGGGGTTTCTTCCACCAATTCCACAGGGATCTGCTGCTCGGCGGCGTAGCGCGTCCAGGCCACCGCCCCCATCACTTCAGAGAACGCCAGTTCCAGCGGTTTGCCCTGCTCCAGGACTATCAGCCGGGCCAACGACTCGGCGTCCTGCTCGATGTCCGCCGCGACGTCCAACAGGCGTTGGCGGCGATCTTCATGGGTGCTGTGGCGCCACTCGACAAAGGCCGCTTGCGCCGCCTCGACGGCAAGGTCCAGTTGGGCCAGGGAACCGGCCGGACACCGGGCGAACACCGTGGCGGTGGCTGGATTGAGCACATCGAAGTGGCCGTTCTCGCCGTCGACTCGAATCCCATCGATGAGCATTTGATAATCGTGCATGACACCTTCCTTTCGCGCGCTGCCGGACCGTCCCGAACGGCAGCGGATTTATTGTCTGGATAGATTGATGGGGTCGCGCGGTGCCCTAGAGCTTGTGGCTGCCCAACGCCATGAACCGCTCGGACGAGGCCTTGCGCAATCGGGCGGCAAGGTACACGCCGACGATCAGCGCGACGGGAATCACCGCGCAAAGTCCGTAGGACAAAAGTTGGCTGGCGCCGGTCAGCACGTCGAAATGAATCACTGCAAGGGCCAGGACCGCCAACAGGGCCAGGCACGAGAAGCCCGGAAGAATCCGACCGCGCCAGAGCCCCAGCTTCAACTCCGGATGCGCGCGGAAATAAACCAATACCGCCGCCGAGGTCAGGGCCATGAGCAGGATCACGCACAGCGTGGCCAGGTTGGAAAACCAGGCGAACAGTTGCAGGATCGGATCGGCATCCAGCGCGGCGAAGATCAGCACCACCACCGCAGCGATCAGGCTTTGCAGGACCGAGCCCATGTGCGGGCTTTGATGCACGCGATGGGTGGTGCCCAAGCGGCTGTGCAGCAAACCGTCACGCCCGATGGCATAGAAGTAACGGGCCGCGGCGTTGTGGAACGCCAGCAGCCCGGCGTAGATGCTGACCATGAACAGCACGCGGATGATCTGGGTCAGCTGCGGGCCGACAAAGTGGTCGGACATGCCGTAGATGAACGTGGTGGGATCCTGCAGCGCTTGCAGGGTCGGCACGATCTTGTCCGCCCCTACGCCAATCACCATGGCCCAGACCGACAAGGCATAGAAACCACCGATCAACAGCACCGAGCTATAGGTGGCGATGGGAATCGTACGGTGCGGATTCCTGGCCTCCTCGCCGTAGATGGTGGTGGCCTCGAAGCCAATGAACGCCGCGAAGCAGAACAGCAAGCCGATGGATGGCGTACCGCTGAACACATGGCTGCGATCGAACGAATCGAGGTTGATGCCGCTGTCGCCACCGGTCTTGAGGATGGCGAAATCCAGCGTCAGGATCGCCAGGTATTCGGCAATGACCACCACCGACAGCACCCGGGCCGACAGGTCGATCTTGCGATAGCCGAGAATCGCGATGCTCGCCATCGCCAGGAGCGAATAGGTCCACCACGGCAAGTCCAGGCCAAAGACACTGGCCATCGTGCCGCTGACCACGCCGCCGAACATGCCGTACAGGCCGATCTGCAGGATGTTATAGGCAAACATCGCCAGCACCCCTGCCGCGCCTCCGGCCAAGCCCCCCAACCCACGGGAGGTGAACGC
This sequence comes from Pseudomonas sp. Z1-12, assembly GCF_051132015.1. Classification (NCBI taxonomy): domain Bacteria; kingdom Pseudomonadati; phylum Pseudomonadota; class Gammaproteobacteria; order Pseudomonadales; family Pseudomonadaceae; genus Pseudomonas; species Pseudomonas sp. Z1-12. The sequence goes on along the minus strand of NZ_CP071647.1, from coordinate 2,636,718 downwards.
ATAAAAACCACCGGCATTGGTCATGTGCCGGGACATGGCGGTGTAGCCCGCCGAAAATGCCAACAACACCAACAGCGCCAGGAGCAGCAACGCCGGTGTGCCGGCGCCGTTGCCCAGCATGATGCCAATGGGGAAGCCACCGGCGATGACACTCAAGGGGCTCGCCGCCGAAATCACGAAGAAGATGATGAAGCCGACACCCAGGGCACCGCGTTTCAACTCCGTCGAGCTGCTGATCGGGAAAGATACGCTCATTGTTCTTGACCTTATTGTATGAGGCAGTTGTTGCTGGATTGCAGACGCCAGCTTCGCCGACTTCCAAAAGCTGATTGCTCTGCTTGCACGCTGGATTCGATGCTAGGCCCTGACCAAAACCCTTCGCTATCCCAAAACGGCAGCATCCGAAGCGCTGCCCCAAAACAGGTCAGCCCAGCTGTAACCCTATTCACTTAGGACCAACGACATCCCTGTGGCGAGGGAGCTTGCTCCCGCTGGGTCGCGCAGCGGCCCCTCTTTTTTGGGCCTGCTGCGCAGTCCAGCGGGAGCAAGCTCCCTCGCCACAAGTTTTATGTTTTCTTGGCGGAGTCGCATTGCCCTATGCCGGCGCACAACCGCTGCCGATTCGGGATAACGGGAAAGTGCCCCCTGCCGCAAGATAACCTCGCCCACCGCTCAAACCGTGCTGGGCACAGAACAATAAAAATCCCCACGCGCAGGAAAACCTCAGCATGTCCTTCACTCGTCTCTCTATCCAATGGCGGATCACGCTCCTGAGCGGCCTGTGCCTGCTGGCCGTCGTCGGCGCACTGACCGGTGCCTCGCTGTATCAGAGCCAGCAAAGCGCAACGTTGCTCAAGCAGCAAAGCAGTCAATTGCTGGGGCGCTCGGCCCTGGAAGGTTTGCAGGCACAGGGCTTGGCACACGGTCAGCGGGTGGAACGGTTTTTCAGCGAAACGGCGATCTATGGGGAAGGTTTTGCCCAGCAAGTCCTGCAACTGCGCGCCCAGGCGTGGAAGAGGCGACTGACACCGGGGCAACTGCGTCGGGACTTGATCGCCGCGACTCGCCAGGCCCTTCAGAACCGCGAAAAAGTGCTGGGCTTCTACGTGGTGCTGCTTCCCGACGCGCTGGTCGGTGAAGATGCCGGCTTCACCGGCCAACGGGATCTGGCCGGCAATGAAATAGGTCGCTTTGCCCTGTACTGGTCGCAAAGCCAACCCGGCCATCTGGTGCAAGAAGTGCTCAGCGAAGCCCAGATCAGTGCCAACACCGCGCCACCGGGCAGCGAGCCGGCCAACGCCTGGTACGTCTGCCCCCAGACCCAAGGGCGCACCTGCGTGACCGAGCCCTACGCGATCGAGGTCGAAGGCCAGAAGACGCTGATGAGCAGCATATCCATACCGCTGCTGGACCAGGGCAAAGTCATCGGTGTCGTCGGCATTGACATCAGCCTCGAAACCCTCCAGCAGCTCGCCGCCAGCCTGGCCAACGACCTGTATCCCGGGCACAGCGAAATCAACATCCTTTCCCCATCCGGGCAAATTGCCGGCCACAGCGGCACCGTGGCGGGTACGTCTGTCGATGTGCAGCAAACCGTGCAAACCGCTCCGGCAAACGCCCCCTGGCAATTGCAGATACGCGTGCCGGAAACGCTGGTACAAGCGCCGGCCCTGCACATGCAGGCCCAGTTGGACGACAAGCATCGCCAGGCCAATTGGTTCAATCTCAGCCTGGGCTTGCTGGCTGCCGGCTTGGGCCTGTTGCTCATCTGGCTCACCGCCTACGGCGTGACCCGGCCGCTGCTGAGGGTGGCGCAGATGCTCGATGCGATTGTCGACGGCGACGGCGATCTCACCCAGCGCCTGCCCGACGACCGTCACGATGAATTGGGCCATCTGGCCCAGGGCTTCAATCGTTTTCTCGATAAACTGCAGCCCATCATCCGCGATATCCAGCAAGCCTCCCTCGACACCCGCAACACCGCCGACACCTCGGCGCAGGTGGCCCGGGAAGTCAGCGCGGGCATGCACACGCAGTACCGGGAAGTTGAACTGGCGGCAACCGCCTTGCATGAAATGAGCACCAGCGCCCAGGAAGTGGCGCGCCACTCCCACCAGGCGGCCGATGCCGCCACCGCCGCCGAAAATGCTAGCCGATCAGGGCGGGAACTATTCGCCAACGCGGTCAACAGCATCGACAGCCTCGACCGCTGCCTGGAAACCACCCTCGAGCAAGTGCAGGCACTGGCCGGCAACAGTCAGCACATCGGCCAGGTGTTGGATGTGATTTGTGCGATTGCCCAGCAGACCAACCTGCTGGCATTGAATGCCGCCATCGAGGCCGCCCGCGCTGGCGAACAGGGCCGTGGCTTCGCGGTGGTGGCCGACGAAGTCCGGCATCTGGCGAGCAATACGCAGAATTCGGTCGAACAAATACGCTCGGTGATCGAAGCGTTGCAGCAACTGAGCCAGGACGTCGTGCACAGCACCCAGTCGAGCCGCGAGCTGGCCAGGGACAGCGTCGTTCAAGTCGATCAGACCCAGGCGGCGCTGCAACGCATCACCGATGCCGTGGAAGTGATCGAACACATGAACCAGCAGATCGCCAGCGCGGCCCTGGAGCAAAGCGCTGTCGTGGAAGACATCAGCCATCGCGTCAGTGACATTCGCGGCATCAGTGAAACCTTGACCAGCCGCATGGAGGACGCTTCGCAGGCGAGCCACTCGTTGCATGCCATGGCCAACCACCAGCAGCAGTTGGTGGGGCACTTTCGGATCTGATTACACAATTTCACAGAGCGCCTACAAAGCTTCACCCCTGCCGCAGGCCCCCGTCCCTACCATGGGCGGCTCAATCGTGGGGAAGCACCATGTCCAAGACTCCTTTCGTCACACTGGGCCTGTTGGTCGGCGCACTGCTGCTCAGTGGCTGTGACAGCGCCTCGAACCCGCAAGCCTCCGTCCCGCTGCCCAGCGTGCGTGTCGAAACCGTCCAGGCCCGGCCATTGTCGATCAGCAACGAACTGAGCGGGCGGATCGCCGCGCCACGGGTCGCCGAAGTCCGGGCGCGGGTGGCCGGCGTGGTCTTGCAGCGGGTGTTCCATGAGGGCCGCGACGTCAAGCAGGGCGAGGTGCTGTTTCGCATCGATCCGGCACCGTTCAAGGCCGACCTGGACAGTGCCGAGGCGGCGTTGCGCAAGGCCGAGGCCAATGCGTTCCAGGCCCGCTTGCAAGCCCAGCGTTATGCCCAGTTGATCGATGACAAGGCGATCAGTGGCCAGGACTACGACAACGCCCGGGCCAACGTGCGCCAGACGGCCGCTGACGTCGCCGCCAGCAAGGCTGCGGTGGAACGGGCGAAACTGAACCTGGGGTATGCCACGGTGACCGCACCAATTTCCGGGCGCATCGGCCGCGCCCTGGTGACGGAAGGCGCCTTGGTGGGGCAGAACGAAAGCACGCCGTTGGCGCTGATCCAGCAACTGGACCCGATCCACGCCGACCTCACGCAATCGACCCGCGAACTCAACGACCTGCGCCGCGCCTTTCGCGCAGGGCAGTTGCAAGCAGTCGGCCAGGGCCAGGCCAAGGCCACCTTGATCCAGGACGACGGCAGCCCTTACCCGTTGCCCGGCAAGTTGCTGTTCACCGACCTCAGCGTCGACCCGAGCACCGGCCAGATCACCCTGCGCAGCGAATTTCCCAACCCCGACCTGGACCTGCTGCCGGGCAGTTTCATCCGCGTGCGCCTCGAACAAGCGGTCAACAGCCAAGGCATCACCGTGCCGCAACGGGCCATCCTGCGTGACAGCGCCGGGGTCGCCCAGGTGTTGCTGCTGGACGCCGAGCAAAAGGTCAGCCAGCAACCGGTGCAACTGGGCGCCGCGCAAAACGATCGCTGGGTCGTTACCCACGGCTTGAAACCGGGCGACCGCATCGTCATCGAAGGCCTGCAACACGCCCGTCCCGGCGAGCAAGTCCGGGTCGACGATTCCCCACTTCCCCTCGCCCAGGTTCCCGGGCCACAGGCAGGACACTAAGCCATGCCGCAATTCTTCATCGACCGTCCAGTGTTCGCCTGGGTCGTCGCCTTGTTCATTCTATTGTCCGGTGTCCTGGCCATTCCACAACTGCCGGTGGCCCAATACCCGGTCGTGGCCCCGCCACAAATCGAGATCTACACGGTGTATCCGGGCGCTTCGGCGCAAACCGTGGACGAAAGCGTGGTCAGCCTGATCGAGGAAGAACTCAACGGCGCCGACAACCTGCTGTATTTCGAATCCCAAAGCAGCCTGGGCAGCGCGACCATCACCGCGACTTTCCAGCCCGGGACCAACCCGGAGCTGGCCCAGGTCGATGTGCAGAACCGCCTCAAGGCGGTGGAGTCGCGCCTGCCGCAAGCGGTCACGCAGCAAGGCTTGCAGGTGGACAAAGTCTCCGCCGGCTTCCTGCTGCTGATCACCCTCACCTCCAACGACGGCAAGCTCGACGACGTTGCCCTCAGCGACTACCTGGCGCGCAACGTGATGAACGAGATCAAGCGCCTGGACGGTGTCGGCAAGGCCCAGCTGTACGGCGCCGAGCGGGCCATGCGGATCTGGATCGACCCCCGGAAACTGGTGGGGTTCAACCTGACCCCGGCCGATGTCAATGCCGCCATCGTGGCGCAGAACGCCCAGGTGTCGGCCGGCAGTCTGGGGGATCTGCCGAGCCGCAGCACCCAGGAAATCACCGCGACCATCGTCGTCAAAGGCCAGCTCAATACGCCGCAAGAGTTCGCCGACATTGTGCTCAAGGCCAACCCCGATGGCTCGACGGTGCGCATCGCCGACGTGGCACGGGTGGAAATCGGCAGCCAGGAATACCAGTTTTCCACGCGTCTGAACGGCAAGCCATCCACTGCCGTGGCGGTGCAACTGTCACCGGGAGCCAACGCGCTGAACACCGCGACCCTGGTGCGCAACAAGATGGACGAGCTGTCGCGCTACTTCCCGGCCGGCGTGGAATACAAGATCCCCTACGACACCTCGCCGTTCGTCAAAGTCTCGATCACCAAGGTGATCTATACCCTCGGCGAAGCGATGCTGCTGGTGTTCGCGGTGATGTTCCTGTTCCTGCAGAACATTCGCTACACGCTGATCCCGACATTGGTGGTGCCGGTGGCGTTGATGGGCACCTTCGCGACGATGCTGGCGCTGGGGTTCTCGATCAACGTGCTGACCATGTTCGGCATGGTGCTGGCCATCGGCATCCTGGTGGACGATGCCATCGTGGTGGTGGAGAACGTCGAGCGAATCATGGCCCAGGAAGGCTTGTCGCCCAAGGAAGCCACGCGCAAGGCCATGGGGCAGATCACCGGTGCGATCATCGGCATTACCCTGGTGTTGGTGGCGGTGTTCATTCCCATGGCGTTCATGCAGGGCTCGGTGGGGGTGATTTACCAACAGTTCTCGCTGTCGATGGCGACGTCGATTTTGTTCTCGGCCTTTCTCGCCCTGACCTTGACCCCGGCCCTTTGCGCGACCTTGCTCAAACCGGTCACCCAAGGTGATCACCACGGCAAAAACGGTTTCTTCGGCTGGTTCAACCGTGGTTTCGACCGATTCGGCGACCGCTATCAAGGATGGGTGGCCTACGCGCTGAAACGCAGCGGCCGATACCTGCTGATCTACGGCGTGCTGCTGGTGGGCATGGGCCTGCTGTTCAGTCGCCTGCCCTCCTCGTTCCTGCCGGTGGAAGACCAGGGCTACACCATCACCGACATCCAGCTGCCACCGGGCGCGAGCAAAAACCGGACGGTGCAGGTGGTGGAGCAGATCGAGGCGCACAACGCCGGTGAGCCGGGAGTCGGCGACAGCACGGTCATCCTCGGTTTCAGTTTCTCCGGCAGCGGGCAGAACGCGGCCCTGGCGTTCACCACCCTCAAGGACTGGTCGCAACGCGGCACCAAGGACTCGGCGGCATCCATCGCCGACCGCGCGAACCTGGCACTGAGTCAGGTCAAGGACGCCATGGCGTTCTCGGTGTTGCCGCCGCCCGTGGACGGCCTGGGCACCTCCAGCGGTTTCGAGTTCCGCTTGCAGGACCGTGGCGGCCTCGGCCACGCCACGCTGATGCAGGCCCGCGGCGAATTGCTCGCCGCCGCCGAAAAAAGCCCGATGCTGATCAATGTCCGCGAAAGCGCCCTGGCGGAGGCGCCGCAGGTGCAACTGGAGGTCGACCGCAAGCAGGCCAATGCCCTGGGCATTTCCTTTGCCGACGTCGGCAGTGTGTTGTCCACGGCGGTGGGTTCGGCCTACATCAACGACTTCCCCAACCAGGGGCGGATGCAGCGGGTGGTGGTCCAGGCCGAGGGCGACCAGCGCAGCCAGGTCGAGGACTTGTTGAAGATTCACGTGCGCAACAGCGGCGGGAAAATGGTGCCGTTGTCGGCCTTCGTCCAGGCCCGCTGGACCCAGGGGCCGGCGCAATTGACCCGCTACAACGGCTATCCGGCGGTGAGCATTTCCGGCGAACCGGCACCGGGCTACAGCACCGGGCAAGCCATGGCCGAAATCGAACGGTTGGTGGCCCAAGGGCCGACGGGACTGGGCCAGGAATGGACCGGGTTGTCCTTGCAGGAACGTTTGTCCGGCAGCCAGGCGCCGATCCTGCTGGGCCTGTCGCTGCTGGTGGTGTTCCTGTGCCTGGCGGCGCTGTACGAGAGTTGGTCGATCCCGACCTCGGTGCTGCTGGTGGTGCCGCTGGGTGTGCTCGGCGCGGTGCTTGCCGTGTCGTTGCGCGGCATGCCCAACGATGTGTTCTTCAAGATCGGGCTGATCACCATCATCGGCCTGTCGGCAAAGAACGCGATCCTGATCATCGAGTTCGCCAAGAGCCTGTACGACGATGGGCATGACCTGATCGACGCCACGCTCCAGGCCGCCCGCCTGCGCCTGCGACCGATCATCATGACGTCCCTGGCGTTCATTCTCGGCGTGGTACCCCTGGCAATCGCCACCGGTGCCAGCTCGGCGAGCCAGCAGGCCATTGGCACCGGGGTGATCGGCGGCATGATCACCGCCACCCTGGCGGTGGTGTTCGTGCCGGTGTTTTTCGTGGTGGTGATGAAGCGTGTCAGGCGTGTTGATCCAAAATGAGGCCAGGCCGGGCCGGGCCACCGCTATCGCGAGCAAGCTCGCTCCCACAGGGATTTGAGTTGAACGCCTATCCGGCGCTCACCTCGGACAAACTGTGGGAGCGAGCTTGCTCGCGAAGAGGCCGGCACATTCAACATTTTTATTGACTGTGACGCCGCCTTCGCGAGCAGGCTCGCTCCCACAGGGATTTGAGTTGAACGCCTATCCGGCGATCACCTCGGACAAACTGTGGGAGCGAGCTTGCTCGCGAAGAGGCCAGCACATTCAACATCTTTATTGACTGTGTCGCCGCCTTCGCGAGCAAGCCCGCTCCCACAGGGGATCTTCAGCAGGCACAATATCTGCGTGCATCCGAAGTCCTTCTGTGGGAGCGAGCCTGCTCGCGAAGACGGCCGCAAGCCCAACGATCAGTCCGCCTGCACCGTGACCTGACGCTGTTCACCCAAGCCCTCAATGCCCAAGCGCATGGTCTGGCCCGGGCGCAGGAATACCGGGTTGGGCTTGATGCCCAGCCCAACGCCAGGCGGTGTGCCGGTGGAAATCACATCCCCCGGTTGCAGGCTCATGCAGCGGCTCAGGTAGGCGATCAGTTGCGGCACGCTGAAGATCAGTGTCCGGGTATTGCCGTTTTGATAGCGATGCCCGTCGACTTCCAGCCACAGATCCAGCGTATGGGGGTCGGCGATTTCGTCCCGGGTCACCAACCAGGGTCCTAGAGGGCCGAAGGTGTCGAAGCCCTTGCCCTTGTCCCAGGTGCCGCCGCGCTCCAGTTGCCACTCGCGCTCGGACACATCGTTGATGACGCAATAACCGGCGACATGTTCCATGGCATTGGCTTCGTCGATGTAGCGCCCGCCCTTGCCAATGACCACGCCCAGCTCGACTTCCCAATCGGTCTTGAGCGAGCCACGGGGGATCTGGACGTCGTCGTTCGGCCCGCAAATGGCACTGGTCCATTTGTTGAAGATGATCGGCTCTTTCGGCACGTCCATGTTCGATTCGGCGGCATGGTCGGCGTAGTTCAGGCCAATGCAGATGAATTTGCCGACCTGGCCGACGCAGGCCCCGATGCGCGGCTGGCCGGTAACAAGCGGCAGGCTGCGGGGGTCGAGGGCGGCGAGTCGCGCCAGGCTTTCCGGGCCCAAGGCCTGCCCGGCGATGTCCGCCACGTGGCCCGACAGGTCGCGGATCTGCTTGTCTTCGTCCAACAGCCCGGGTTTTTCCGAACCTTTTTCGCCGTAACGCAACAGTTTCATGAAGTGCTCCTGCTCAAGTGAAAATTCAGAGGCTCATGCCGCCATCAATCACATGCACCGTCCCGGTGGTGTAGGCGGACGCGTCGCTGCCCAGGTACAACGCCATTTGCGCGATTTCCTCGGTGTGGCCAATACGTCCCATGGGCTGGCGGTCGAGAAACTGCCGATAGACCTCTGCTTCTTCGACACCTTGTCGCGCAGCCTGGTCGGCGATGCGCTGGCGTAGCGAAGGCGAGTCCACCGTGCCGGGGCAGATGGCGTTGCAGCGAATGCCCTGGCCGACAAAGTCGATGGCGACGGATTTGGTCAGCCCCACCACCGCCGCCTTGCTGGCAGCATAGGCGAAACGATTAGGCACGCCCTTGATACTGGACGCGACCGACGACATGTTGATGATCGAGCCGCCGCCACGGGCCAGCATGCCCGGCAGGAACGCGCGGATCATGCGGTACATGGCCGTGACATTGAGATCCATCGAACGTGCCCAGGACGCTTCATCGCATTCCAGGATGTTGCCGCTGTGCACATAACCGGCGCAGTTGAACAGCACGTCCAGCCCGCCGATGTGGTCGCGAGCAGCGTCGATGGCATCGGCCGAGGTGACATCGAGGATCATCGGCGTGATGCCTTCGATACCCGCCAATGCGCCAATATCAATGTCGCTGGCGAACACTTCGGCGCCCGCCTGGACGAAGGCAATGGCGCTGGCCAAGCCGATGCCTTGCCCGGCCGCCGTCACCAGGACTCGCTTGTTTTGCAGACTCATGCGGTCTCCAGTTGCGCTGCCGTGGGCGCGGTCTTGGGCGTCCTGCCGAGCATCGAGGCAGGGATCGCGAGGATCAATCCACCGCTGACCAACAGACACAAGGCCAACACGTAAGTACCGTTATTGATATTACCCGTCAGCGTTTCCGCCACGGCGGTGATCATCGAACCGGTGAAGCCCGACAGGTTGCCGATGGCGTTGATCATGCCGATCCCGGCCGCGGCGGCAACGCCCGACAGCACGGTGCCCGGCAGCGTCCAGAAAATCGGCATCAGGCTGAGGATCCCCGAGGCGGAGACACTGAGGAACAGGACCGACAGCACCAGGTTATCGGCGAAAAACGCGCTGAGGATCAGCCCGGCGCCGCCAATGAAGGCCGGGATCGCCGCATGCAGGCGCCGCTCGCCGGTACGGTTGGAATGACGGGCGTTGAGCAGCATCGCCACCACCGCCACCGAGTAAGGAATGGCAGTGAGCAAACCGATATGCAGGCTATTGGTGATGCCGGTGCTCTTGATGATCGACGGCATCCAGAACGCCAGGCCATAGAAACCGGTGTTGAAGGTCAGCAGGATCAACACCAGCAACCACACCCGAGGGTTGAAAAACACTTCGCTCAAGCGCGTGGCCTTGCCCTGGTTGTCGGTTTGCAGATTGGCCTTGAGCAAGGCTTTTTCCGCGACGGAGAGCCATTTGGCCTTGTCGATGTTGTCGGCCAGGCAGACGATCACCACGAACGCCATGATGATCGACGGAATGCCTTCGATGATCAGCATCCATTGCCAACCGGACATGCCGTGGACGCCCTGCATGCTGTTCATCAGCCAGCCGGAGAGGATGCCACCCAGGGTCAGGCTGACCGGCAGCGCCAGCAGGAACCCGGACATCACTCGGCTCTGCCGGTGGGTTGGGAACCAATAGTTGAGGTAGAGGATCACGCCGGGGAAAAAGCCCGCCTCACAGATACCCAACAGGAAACGCAGCACATAGAACATCGTGCTCGATTCGAGATGGAAAAACGCCGCCAGCGGCACGGTGTAGGCCACGGCCATGGAGATCACCGCCCAGCTGAGCATGATCCGGGCGATCCAGAACCGCGCGCCAAAGCGATGCAGCAACAGGTTGCTGGGGACTTCAAAGAGGAAATAGCCCCAGAAAAACATACTGGCGCCCAAGGCATACACGGTGTTACTGAATTGCAGCTCGTTGAGCATGTCGAGTTTGGCGAACCCGATGTTCACCCGATCGAGGTACGCCGCCATGTAGCACAGGAGCAGGACGGGAAGGATGCGCCAGATGACCTTGCGGTAGGTCCGGTCTTCGAAGTCGAGCTCGCCAGCTTGCGCCTGGGCGGGCAACTGCTCGGAGATGGTTTGCATAAGTAACCCCTGATTGTTTTTATTGGGTCACGTCGAATGAGCGAGTCATCCGGCGATTGAACGAGGACTCTACTGTCGGGGATCGATTCTTTCCCAATGGCATTTTTGGATTAGTTGATAACGAGACGTTATCGAGATAGCCGTCGGCTCTCTCCAATGCCGCCAAATCCCCCCGGTCGTGGCAGCATGCTTTAAGTTTGTATGAGTTCTTGTGGCGAGGGAGCTTGCTCCCGCTGGGGCGCGCAGCGGCCCTGAAACCAGGCAACTCGGTGTACCAGGCAAGTTGAGTTCACGGCTTTGGGTCTGCTACGCAGCCCAGCGGGAGCAAGCTCCCTCGCCACAAAGCGACCTTGCCAACCTAAGCCCTCCGCAGGATGGAGTCAGCGCGCCCCCTAAGTGGCCAATATTGCGGCCAGGCGGGCGTTGTCCTTGAGGATCTCGGCGAACTCCAGCGCCGCGCCCACCAACGGCTCATCCTTTCGCGTCAGGATCCCGTAATCCTGTGGGACCAGGTGCAGCGGCGTATCGAGGGTCTTGAGCTGGCCGCTGTCGAGCAGCGGATCGACCATGGCATTGGGCAGCATGCCGATCATGGGGCCGCGTTGCAGGACTTGGAGGAAGGTCTGCATGGAAATGGTGTCGATGGTGTTGCGCGGCATTCCCACCCCGGCTTCGGCGAAGGCCAGTTCCATGCGGGCGCGGATCGGCGTGCCGACCGGGTAGAGAATCCACGGCTGGTCCACCAGTTGCTGCAAAGAGGTCGGCCCGGCGCTCGCCAGGGGGTGACGGTCGTTGACCACGATGCAGAACGGCTCCGGGGCCAGGGGCTGGAAATCGTAGCGCTGTTGCTGGCTTTGCTCGGTAAACCGCGCCACGGCCAGGTCAAGTTTCTTTTCTTCAAGCATCTTCATCAGATGGTTGCTGGTCTGCTCCACCACCTCGATGGACAGCAAGGGCCAGCGTTGCTTGATCTGCAGGATCGCCTCGGGCAAGGCCACCGCCGTCGCGGCAAATATACCGCCGACCTTGAGGTAGCCATGGCCTCCTTCGCGCAGGCTGCTGATTTGCTCGACGAACGAACGGGCGTCGTTCAAGGCGATCTGCGCGTAACGCAGCACATGTTCGCCCAGTGCGGTGGGCGGCATGCTCCGGGGTCGGCGTTCGAACAGGGCAAAGCCGAGCAGGCTTTCGATTTCCTTGAGCATCTTGCTCACGGCCGGCTGGCTGAGGTTCATCTGCTCGGCCGCCAGATGCATGTTGCAGGTGCGCCCCAAGGTATCGATCAGCAGCAGATGGCGAAATTTGAGCCAGCCGCAGAAGCTGGAGAAAGACAGATCGGACATGGGCAATCCTCGACGATGCAATAACCGGACGTTATCAGATACTGAATATATCTCATTGGAGTTCATCAACAGCGCGCCCTAGCTTGAACGCTTTACCCACCAGGAAGACTGCCCATGTCGCTGATGCTGACTCCCGAGAACACCCTGCCCGTCGATGGCGTCGCCGGCACCCTGATTGGTCGTGCCTGGGTGCCAGGCCGGATCGCCGGCCCTTCACCCGTGGTGCTGCGCAGTGACGGGGTGTTCGACCTGTCGGAGCGTTTTGCGACATTGAGCGACTTGCTGGAAACAGAATCCCCCCTGGCGGCCGTCAGGCAGACGCCCGGTACCTTCATCGCCAGCGTCGAAGCGTTGCTGGCCAATACCGGCATTCAGGCCGACCCGACCAAGCCGTTCCTCTTGCCGCCCCTGGACTTGCAAGTGATCAAGGCCGCCGGCGTGACCTTCGCCGCCAGCATGATCGAACGGGTGATCGAGGAACAGGCCGGCGGTGACGCGGCAAAGGCCGAGGCCGTCCGTGCCACCGTGCACAGCGTGATCGGCGACAACCTGCGGGCCATCGTGCCGGGGTCCGAGCAAGCCATGCGCCTGAAAGCCTTGCTCATCGAACAGGGCATGTGGTCGCAATACCTGGAAGTCGGCATCGGCCCGGATGCGGAAATCTTCACCAAGGCACCGGTCCTGGCCGCCGTGGGCAGCGGCAGCCGCATCGGCATTCATCCGATCTCGCAATGGAACAACCCGGAACCGGAAGTGGTGCTGGCGGTGAACAGCCGTGGCCAGATCCACGGCGCTACCCTGGGCAACGATGTCAACCTGCGGGACATCGAAGGCCGCAGTGCGCTGTTGCTGAGCAAGGCCAAGGACAACAACGCGTCTTGCGCCATCGGCCCGTTCATTCGCCTGTTCGACGAACACTTCAGCCTCGATGACGTTCGCGCCTGCGTGGTCGATCTCAAGGTACAAGGCGAAGATGGCTACCGCCTGCACGGTTCGAGCTCCATGAGCCAGATCAGCCGTGACCCGCAGGACCTGGCGGGCCAGACGCTCAACGCCAACCACCAATATCCGGACGGGTTTGTGCTGTTTCTCGGTACGCTGTTCGCCCCCACCGAAGACCGCGATCATCCCGGCAGCGGTTTCACCCACAAGCGCGGGGACGTGGTCAGCATCAGCAGCCCGTTGCTCGGCGGCCTGCATAACCAGGTCGCCCATAGCTGCGACGCCGCCCCCTGGACCTTTGGTGTCGGTGCCCTGATCCGTAACCTCGCCGCCCGAGGACTGCTGGGCCGCTGACGCCACCACCGTGACCGATTCATCCAATTACAAGAGAGACATGAATCATGAGTGACACGCCTAAACGCCGCCTGCGCAGCGAGCAATGGTTCAACGACCCGGCCCACGCGGACATGACCGCGCTGTATGTCGAACGCTACATGAACTACGGCATGACCCGCGAAGAGCTGCAATCGGGACGCCCGATCATCGGCATCGCCCAGACCGGCAGCGACCTGACGCCCTGCAACCGCCATCACCTGGAACTGGCCCAACGGGTCAAGGCCGGCATCCGCGATGCCGGCGGCATCCCCATGGAATTCCCGGTGCACCCGATCGCCGAACAGTCGCGGCGGCCCACGGCGGCGCTGGACCGCAACCTGGCCTACCTGGGGCTGGTGGAAATCCTTCACGGCTACCCGTTGGATGGCGTGGTGCTCACCACCGGTTGCGACAAGACCACGCCCGCCTGCCTGATGGCGGCGGCGACCACCGACTTGCCCGCCATTGTCCTGTCCGGCGGGCCGATGCTCGACGGCCATCACAAGGGCGAACTGATCGGCTCCGGCACCGTGCTCTGGCACGCGCGCAACCTGATGGCCGCCGGCGAGATCGACTACGAAGGCTTCATGGAAATGACCACCGCGGCCTCGCCCTCGGTGGGTCACTGCAACACCATGGGCACCGCCTTGTCGATGAACGCCCTGGCCGAAGCCCTGGGCATGTCGCTGCCCGGTTGCGCGAGCATCCCGGCGCCCTATCGCGAGCGCGGGCAAATGGCCTACGCCACCGGCAAGCGTATCTGCGAATTGGTGCTCCAGGACGTGCGTCCTTCCCAGATCATGACCCGCCAGGCCTTCGAGAACGCCATCGCCGTCGCCTCCGCCCTCGGCGCTTCGAGCAATTGCCCACCGCACTTGATCGCCATCGCCCGGCACATGGGCGTCGAACTGAGCCTGGACGATTGGCAACGGATTGGCGAAGACGTGCCGCTGCTGGTCAATTGCATGCCGGCGGGCAAGTACCTGGGCGAAGGGTTCCATCGGGCCGGCGGCGTGCCCTCGGTCATGCATGAACTGCAAAAAGCCGGACGCCTGCACGAAGACTGCGCCACGGTCAGCGGCAGGACCATCGGCGAAATCGTCAGCAGCAGCCTGACCAGCAACGCCGATGTGATCCATCCCTTCGAGACGCCGCTCAAGCACCGTGCCGGTTTCATTGTCCTCAGCGGCAATTTCTTCGACAGCGCGATCATGAAGATGTCGGTGGTGGGCGAGGCGTTTCGCAAGACCTACCTGTCCGAGCCCGGCGCCGAGAACAGTTTCGAAGCCCGGGCCATCGTCTTCGAAGGACCGGAGGATTACCACGCCCGCATCGACGACCCGGCGCTGGACATCGATGAGCGCTGCATCCTGGTCATTCGCGGTGTCGGCACGGTGGGCTACCCCGGCAGCGCGGAGGTGGTGAACATGGCCCCGCCAGCCGCACTGATCAAACAAGGCATCGACTCCCTGCCCTGCCTGGGCGACGGTCGCCAGAGCGGCACCTCGGCGAGCCCATCGATCCTCAACATGTCCCCTGAAGCAGCCGTCGGTGGCGGCCTGGCGTTGCTGCAAACCAACGACCGGCTGAAAGTGGACCTGAACACCCGCACGGTGAACCTGCTGATCGACGACGAAGAAATGGCCCGGCGCCGACTCGCGTGGACGCCGAACATCCCGCCGTCGCAAACGCCCTGGCAGGAGTTGTACCGGCAACTGGTGGGACAGCTTTCCACCGGGGGCTGCCTGGAGCCGGCGACGTTGCACCTGCGGGTGATTGCTCGCAGTGGTGAGCCGCGTCATTCGCACTGAGTGGCCGATTGTTCAGTTACGTTGAATGCAGATGCCAACCCAGAGGGATTTATTCCACGGACCTAAAGGAGAAAGATGCGCGCCAGGGGCCCTCGCCCCTGCCGAATCCTTCACACCCACGGAGTCGATCCATGCCATTTGCCAACTACAAATTTCCCGAAGGAATCCTGGACCACGCGCGCAAGGAAGAGATCATCCATCGCACCACGGAGATGTTCGTCGAATATTTCGGCGAGGGGGTGCGTCCGTTCACCATGGTCCTGGTGGAAGAGGTGGCAGACGGTGGCTGGGGGCGCGCCGATGAAACGCTGACGCTGGAAAAGATGGGGCTGCCGGCCAAAGGGCAATAGTGCTGTTCACTTAAGACCTGTTTGAACCCCTGTGGCCAGAGATTGCTCCCTCGCCACAGGGCGGGTGTTTGGCTGGAACAGTCAGCTCTATGAGCCTCAGAAAAACCTGTGGGAGCGAGCTTGCTCGCGATGCCGGCCATATATTCAGTACCTTCATCGACTGTCATACCGCTATCGCGAGCAAGCTCGCTCCCACAATTGGATTTGCGGCGAAACGCAGGCCACAGGTTCATCGTTTTTCTTAAGCGAATAGTTTTCACAGGGTGGCCCTTGGCTTGAGCCACCCCTGCCCTGCCTCAGAAATCGACCGTGGCCGACAACTGCAAGGTACGCGGAGAGCCTGGCGAGAAGGCACCGTACGAGGCGACGCCCGACCAGTATTCACGGTCAAAGACGTTCTGGACCGTGGCCCTGAACGTCGTCGGTCGACCCTCGATCCTGGTGGCGTAGCGAGCCCCCGCATCGAAGCGCGTCCAGGCATCCAGCTCCTGGGTGTTGGCCTGGTTCACGTATTGGCTGCTGGTGTAGATCGCACCGCTGGTGAGGGTAAAGCCTTCCACCCACGGGGTGTCCCATTCCGCCCACAGGTTGGCTTGGACGTCTGGCACGCCGACCGGTTTATTGCCACGGTTGGCTGCGGTGGCGGAATCCGTCAGTTCGCCGTCGAGCAGTGTCACGCCACCCATCAAGCGGGTACCGGGAGCCACTTCGCCGAACACACTCAATTCCACACCACGGTTGCGTTGTTCGGCCTGCACCGAGAAGACATCGTTCGCGTCGAGCTCGCCACTGGGTTTCTCGATCTGGAACAGTGCCAGGGTGGTCATGAACGTGCCGTGCTCATACTTGACGCCCATCTCGTGTTGCTTGGAGACATAAGGTGCGAACATTTGCCCGGAATTGGTCGCGTTAGCCGGCGCGGCGTCACCCTTACTCAGGCCCTCGACATAGTTGTAGTAGAGCGATACGTCTTCCCAGGGCTTAACGACGACACCGAACATTGGCGTAGTTTTGCTTTTGTCGTAGGACGGAGTGACAACGGGGGTGTTGTAGTTTTCCGACTTGACGTTTTGCCGGCGCAAACCCAGGGTCAGTTGAACGCGGTCATCCAATGCCGACAACGTGTCACTCAAGGCAAAGCCGGACAACTGCGACTCGGAAACGCGCAGTACTCTGGGCGCATTTATGGCTGGTTTGGGTACGTCCACCGGATGATAAATGTTCGAGGGAATATCTGTCCCTCGGTTGATGCCCCGTGACAGCTCATCCTGATAAGTGCTCGCCATCAGCGTCGTCGTGTGGGTGACAGGGCCGGTGTCGAACACCCCGCGAACTCCCACGTCTGCTGTCGAACGATCCACGTTGAATTTGTAGTACCCCGGCCTGTTGGTGATATCGCCGGCATTATTAATGATTTCTGGCACCTGGTCCGACATCCGCTTGACGTCCGACCGACCGCCACCGGCATGGGCGAACACCGTGACCGCGTCCGTCAGGTCATATTCGCCACCCAGCAATGCCGACTGCTCCTTGGTGTCCGACCAACCCCATTTCTGCGACGCGTTGGTGCGACCGTTGGGGGCAGATGGAACCTCAACATTGCGCGCGACGGTGAAGGGTCGCGAAGCACCTTCGAAGCTTTCTTTCTGGCTGATGAAGTCGAGGTTCAAGCGCAGGCGCTCGCCGCGATAATCGAAGGCGATGGCGCCGATATCGAGCTCGCGCTCCTGGTCATCGACGGCCGTGTCGCCACCCTGGAGGCTGCCGTTGAAGCGCACGCCGAACTGGTTTTCCGAGCCGAATCGGCGGCTGACGTCCAGGTGCCCGCCCACGTAGGAGTCAGACGCATAGCTGCCGGTAAAGCGCGTCAGGTCTTCGTCCAACGGCCGCTTGGGGACGATATTGATCACCCCGCCCACGCCGCTGTTGGGCGACATGCCGTACATCAGCGCACCCGGTCCCTTGAGCACTTCGATCCGTTCGGCATAGTCGGTGAACACCCGGTAGTTGGGCGCCACGCCGTAGACACCGTCGTAGGCCAGCTCGCCAAGGTTGCCCTCGCCGATGGGAAAACCACGGATGAAAAACGAATCGACGATGCCGCCCACCTGGCCCGTCGAGCGCACCGAAGGGTCGCGTTGCAAGGCATCGGCCGCGGTCACGGTTTGCAGGTCGGCCAGCGTCTTGGCGGTGTAGCTGGTCACGCTGAATGGCGTGTCCATCACGTCCTTGTTGCCCATCATCCCCAGGCGCGCGCCACGCGCCACTTGACCACCGGCCAGCTCGGCCGGCAGTGCGCTCGGGTTGTCGTGGGTGCCGGTGATGTTGGTGGCGTCAAGGGTCAAGCCTGGGCCGCTGTCGACCGCAGGGACGTCCGAGGTTTGCTCGGCGGCGGGCTTTTGCCCGGGGGTTGCCGCCCAGGCGGTGGCGCTTCCTGCGACCAGCATGAAACTCAGGGTGGCGGTACGAATCGCGAGGGATAACGCAGACTCACCACAAGGTCGACGTGCAACAGACATGGCTTAAGGATCCTTTCCGACGAGAGAAAATGGTAATCACTCCTATTGCCAGTCGACCTGCGGAAAAGTATCACCCCCCGGCGGTTATTTTTTCAGGCGGCACCCGAACGCTCGGGCACACAGCCGCTGTTGCGCTATCGACGCCTTGCAACCTTTCGTGCAGCCGGGCATCTTGCCGACCGAGTCATCGCCCGCAGCACACCCACCCGCTTGCCAGCGATTAACCACCGAGGTCGAGTCATGTCCCACGCAGGTGCCCTCCAGGGTTCGAACGTCAGAATCCTGGTTTCCCTTCTGTTCGCGATCCAGCTTATCTCCATGGGCGCGATGGAAATGAGCGGGCCGTTCTGGCCGGTGCACCTGCGCGGGCTGACGTCGTCGGAGTCGGTTTTCAGCTTCGCCAGCATCGCCGTGTATGTCGGGCCAATGCTGGGCATCATCCTGACCAGCGCCTTCTGGGGCCGTATCGGTGATCGCTACGGCCATAAGCTGATGATGATCCGCGCCCTGGCGGGCTTGTCGCTGACCCAGCTCGGGCTGGCGCTGAGCAGTGACATCTGGGTCATCCTGATCCTGCGTTTCCTGCAAGGCGCCTTTGCCGGTTACATCGCCCCGGCGCAGGCCTACGGCGTCAGCATCGAAGCCCCGTCACGACGGGCGCGGCTGTTTGCGATCCTGCAGATATCCACCAACGTCGGCTCATTGCTCGGCGCGGTGGTCGGCGGCCTGATCCTCGACTACGCCACGTTCTTCTGGATCAACATCATTGCCTCGGCCTTGTGCGCGGTGTGCACGGTGGTCGCCGCGATGACCTTGCCGGACGTGCCACCGGTGACGAAATCCGCGACCGGCCAAGCCCCGGCGGCGACCCGTCGTACCGACAGCGTCTGGCAAGGCACACCGTTGCTGTCGTTGCTGTGCGTCATGGGCATCCTGCTGTTGGCGCGGATGCTGCCGCAGACGTCATTCTCCTTGTACGTAAGCTCGGTATTCGACGTCAGCAATTCGGTGGTCGGTCTCTGCTACGGCTTGCTGGCGCTGGGTTTCATCCTCTCGGCCACGGCCTGGTCGCGCTATTTCGAGCACCGTACCCAGCAGGACACCTTGCACCGCATTCTCTATGTCGTGCTCGGTTGCATCGCCCTGACCGCCCTGGCAGGGACTACGCGCAACGCCATCGTTTTTGTCGTCGCCTACTTCATCTGGGGGGTGCTGCTGGGCGCCACCACGCCGGTGCTGATGGCGCTGATCTCGAAATCCGCCGACAGCTCGCGACAAGGCCATGTGCTGGGCATTGCCCAGGGCACCGCCCAATTCGCGTCGATCGCGGGCATTTCCGCCGGTGGGTTGCTCAGCCAGGTCTACGGCTTGCAGTACACCTACCTGTTCGTTTGCCTGGCTTATGGGTTGGCACTGATTCCCGTCGTCGCGTTGCGATACTGGCCGATAAACCCGTCGCCTACCTGAAGCAGGGTTGTCGAATGCCGCTTGCGTCCCGGACAAGTTGTCCTTTAGCATTGGGAATACTTCTCAATTGCAAAAAAACGCAGCCATGAGCGAAACCCTGCCCGCGAACAACGACCATCATCTGCGCGTGATCGAAGCGCTGTACGCCGGCCATCATGGCTGGCTGTACGCCACGTTGAAGAAGAAACTGGGCAACGCCATGGATGCAGCAGACTTGGCCCAAGACACCTTCACGCGCATTCTCGCCTCCCAAGTCACCGTCATTGACCAGCCCCGGGCCTACCTGAGCTGCGTCGCCAAGGGCATTCTCATCAACTGGTATCAGCGCAAGGCCCTGGAACGCGCCTACCTGGACGCGCTCGCGCATTTGCCGGCCCAGGAAGTACCGTCTCCTGAATTGCGCTTTTTGGTGCTGGAAACCCTGCACGAAATCGACGCCATGCTCGACACGCTGCCGGCGCCGGTCAAACGGGCCTTCCTGCTGTCGCAGATCGGCGGCCTGAAATACGACGACATCGCCCAACAGCTGGACGTCTCGCTAATCACGGTCAAGCGCTACATGAAGCAGGCGTTCGTGCAGTGCCTGATGCTGGTGGAATGAATGCTCACCCGACGTCATGAGCCGCCGCTCGATCCCAAGGTCCTCGAAGAAGCCGCTGAGTGGCTGATGCGCTTGAGTGAGCGCGACCTCAGCGACAGCGAGCGCGCCGAGTGGGAATGCTGGAGGGCCAGCAGCCCCGAGCGCGGCCGAGCCTGGTCCCGGGCGCAAGTGCTGCAAGGCAAGCTCGGCGGCTTGCCACGCTCGCTGGCGATGTCGGCGCTGGATCGCCCGAGCAGCCCCGAACGACGCACGGCCCTTGGCAAACTGGCGTTGCTGCTGGCCGTGGTGCCTGCCGGTTGGGGCAGTTGGAAACTGGCGCAATCGCAGCAATGGTCCGCCGACTATCGCACCGCCGTGGGCGAGCGTCGCGAGCTGACCCTGGCCGACGGTTCCCACATCACCCTCAATACCGACACGGCCATCGACGTGCTGTTCGACACCCGGCAGCGGCTCATCCAGGTGCGCGAAGGGGAAATCCTGGTGCAGACCGCGCCGGATGCTTCACCCCAGGCGCGACCGTTCCTGGTCAGTACTCGTGAGGGGCGGATGCAGGCCCTGGGCACGCGGTTCACCGTGCGCCAACTGCCATCGACCACCCATCTGGCGGTACTCGAAGGCGCTGTGCGGATTGAATTGGCCGATGCTCGCCAGGCCGCGCCGCTCGTTGTCAACGCCGGGCAGCGCACTGATTTCTCGGCACAGGCCTTCGGCCCGTTGAGCCCGGCAGACCGCAACGTCGGTGCCTGGACCCAAGGCATGCTGATGGCCGACAAGATGCGCCTGGCGGACTTCGTCGCCGAGCTGGCCCGCTATCGCCGGGGCTTCGTGCGTTGCGACCCGGCCATTGCCGGACTGCGGGTTTCCGGTGCCTTTCCCATCAGCGATACCCAGCGCACGCTCAATATGCTGGCGCAAACCTACCCGATCCTGGTCAGCGGCCATTTGAGCGGTTATTGGGTGACGCTCTCCCCTGCCTGACCCCGCAAAAAAAATTGCTGCCCTTGGTGATACTTTTTTTGATCTCAACTGGCAAAGAAAGGAATAACCATTTCATCTCGTCCATAGGGTCATCCATCCATGCTCGTTGCACGGCCCCTGCATTCGGATCGTCCGTCCAAGCTCGTCATGCGCAGTGTGCTGTTGAGCCTTGCCTTGGGCACGGTCACCGGGTCGTTCGCCTTGGCCGCCGTGCCCGCGCAACTGGAAGCCATTGCCCCCCGGGCCTATGACATCGCCCCCGGGCCGCTCGGCGCCGCCCTGTCGAGCTTTGCGATCACCGCTGGCATTGCCTTGTCGTTCCAGCCGTCGATCACCGAGGGGCTGCTCAGCCCGGGACTGTCCGGGACTTATCCGGCCGCGCAAGCGCTCACACGCCTGCTGGGTGACAGCGGCGTGGAGATGATTGCCCGCGACGATGGCAGCTACACCCTGGTGCTGCGCCAAGTGTCCCTGCCGGAGATCAACGTCGGTGCCGCCGGCAGACCCAATACCGACTTGCCACCCACCGACGCCAGCGGCCAGGTCGCCCGCGGCGCACGCCTCGGCCTGCTGGGCAACGCCGATGTGATGGATGCGCCGTTCAGCGTCAGCAGCTACACCTCGACGATGATCAACGATCAACAGGCGGTCACCGTGGGCGATTTGCTGGAGCGCGATGCTTCCGTGCGCGCCACTGGCCAGGCGGGCGGCATTGTCGACTCGTTCTTCATCCGCGGTTTGCCGCTGGGGGAAGGCAATCTCGGTGAGTTGGCGTTCGACGGTGTGTATGGCGTGGCGTCCAACTACCGGGTGTTCACCGATTACGCCGAGCGTATCGAACTGGTCAAGGGGCCTGCCGCCCTGCTGTATGGCATGTCACCCAACAGCGCCGTGGGCGGCGTGATCAACGTGGTCCCCAAGCGCGCCCTCGACGAGGACCTGACCCGATTCACCAGCCGCTACGCCACGGATTCGCAACTGGGCGGCCACCTCGACGTCAGCCGGCGTTTTGGTGAAGAGCGCCGGTTCGGGATCAGGTTCAACGGCAGCCTGCAGCAGGGCGACACGGCCATCGACAAGCAGTCCCGAGAGGTCGGTACTGGCGCCATCTCCCTGGATTATCAAGGGGATCGCCTGCGCACGAGCCTGGACCTGATCAATCAAAAGGAAGCCTTCGACGCCGCATCGCGGCCCTTCAGGATCGCCCCCGGCGTGCAGATTCCCTCGGCCGCCAACGGCCGGACCAGTGTCAGCCAGGATTGGGGCCGCTCCCAAACCCGGGACAAGTCGGCGTTGCTGAGTGGCGAATATGACCTCAGCGACCAACTGATGCTGTTTGCCCACGCCGGCGGCGGAAAATCCGAGGTCGAGCGCATGTCCGACCAGACCCCGACCATCATCAACGCGGCCGGCGACACGTCATCAGATCCCGGCTATTACCAATTCAAGGTCCGGCGCTACACCGTCGACGCCGGCGCGCGCCTGGGCTTCGACACCGGGCCGGTCAGCCACCGTGCGGTGCTGCAAGTCAGCCGTTATCGCGACGAGTTGTCCCGGGGCATTATTTCCGGCCCCGCCATCCTCTCGAACATCTATCACCCGATCGACCGGCCCCGGCCCAACCTCGCCGAACCCAACACCCCGAAAGTCTCCGAGAGCCAATTGTCCGGCGTTGCCCTGGCCGACACCCTGTCAGTGCTCGATGAACGCCTGCAAGTCACCCTCGGGCTGCGCAGGCAGAACGTCCAGTCGGAAAACTTCAGCACCACCGTTGTCATCCCGTCCTACGACAAAAGCAAAACCACGCCGCTGTTCGGTATCGTTGCCAAGCCCTGGGACCATGTCGCGCTGTACTACAACTACATCGAAGGCCTGAGCAAGGGCGACATTCCGCCGTCCGCTGCAACCAATGCGGATGAGGTTTTCTCACCCTACATCTCCCGCCAGCAGGAGATCGGTATCAAGCTCGACTACGACCGTTTCATGGCCACGCTGGCGCTGTTCCAGATCAAGAAGCCCAGCGGTGAATTGTCGAACAGGGTGTTTTCGGTCCAGGCCCAGCAACGCAACCGTGGCGTGGAACTGAACCTGTCCGGCGAGGTGGCCCGAGGCACGCGCCTGCTCGGTGGCGTGACGCTGCTCGATGGGGAGCTGACCCGCACTGCCGTGGCCGCCAATCGCGGCAACACACCGGTGGGCGTGCCCAAGGTCCAGGCCAACCTCTGGGCCGAGTGGGACACTCCGGGCATCGAAGGGCTGACGTGGACCAGTGGCGCGATCTTCACCGCCAGCCAGTACGTCGACCAGGCCAACACCCAGGCACTGGATGCCTGGACCCGCTTCGATGTCGGCGCCCGCTATGCCACGCGCATCGCCGAGCGGCCCACGACTTTTCGCGCCACGGTGCAGAACGTGTTTGACCGCGCCTACTGGTCAGGGGTCGCCTCCTATGGTGCGTTTTCCCAAGGCGCACCGCGCACGCTGCTGTTGTCCGCCACCGTTGATTTCTGAAACCCGCGGGCCGGGCTGGCGGTTTGCGCCGTTGTCCCGGTCGGCTTCTGTAAAGGCCTGAACCATGGTTACCGTTTTGCGTCATCACACGCTCGCCACCCTGCTGTTCGCCGGGTGGCTCGGCTTGTCGTTGTTTTCCCTGGCGCCACGCAACGCTGTCGCCGCCGAGACGGATCCGGCCCTGGGCAGTGTGACCGATCTGCTCGGGCGCCAGGTCAAGGTGCACCTCCCGGTCCGGCGGGTGATCCTCGGCGAAGGTCGCCAGTTGTACCTGGTGGCGGCGCTGGACACGCAAAACCCCATCGAACGTATCGTTGGTTGGCGCAAGGACCTGATCCAGTCCGATCCGGACACCTACGGCGCCTACCTGCGCAAATATCCCGACATCGCCAAGATCCCGACCTTCGGCGGATTCGAGGACGGCACCTTCGACATCGAGCAGGCGATTTCCCAGCGTCCGGATGTGATCATCCTCAATATCGAAGCCCAGCACGCCACCGAGGACGCGCGTTACATCGAAAAGCTCGACGCCTTGGGCATCCCGGTGGTCTATGTCGACTTTCGCAACAACCCGATGCAGAACACCGAGCCGACCATGCGCCTGTTCGGCCAATTGTTCGGTAAGCAAGCCCGGGCCGAGGCGTTCATCGACTTTCGCAACCAGCAGATTCGACGCGTCACCGACGTCATCGAGGCGCGCCACCCGGCCCGGCCAAAGGTCTTCATCGAACGCATCGGCGGCTACACCGATGATTGCTGCCTGAGCTTCGGCAACGAGAACTTCGGCCTGTTCGTCGAAATGGCCGGTGGCGACAACATTGCCAAAGGCATCATCCCCACCACGTTCGGCCAGTTGAACGCCGAACAAGTGGTGGTCGCCAACCCGGCGCAGGTGGTGGTCACCAGTGCCAACTGGGAAGCCTTTGCCCCTGGCGGCCATTGGGTCGGCGTCGGCCCGGGGGCGGACATGGCCCAAGCCAGGCAAAAACTGGCGTGGTACACCCAGCGGCCGGCCTATGCCGGCATCAAGGCTCAGGACGACCAGGCGTTCCACGCCATCTGGCACCAGTTCTACAACAGCCCCTATCAGTTCGTCGCCATCCAGCAATTGGCCAAATGGTTTCACCCGACGTTGTTTGCCGACCTGGACCCGGACGCCTCGTTCCGCCAATTGCACGAGCAGTTCCTGCCGGTCCCTTATGAACCGGGCTACGCCGTCAGCCTGCGCCAGGCCGAGGACAAGCCATGACCACGCTGAACGAAACCCTGGTGATGCAACGTGACACCTACCGACGCCTGGTGCTGCGCAAGCGCCTTATCCTTGGTGGCCTCGCGCTGCTGCTGATCTGCAGCGTGCTGCTTGACCTGGCCCTCGGGCCGGCGCGCTACAGCCTCGACGAAGTGCTCGGCGCGCTGTTTTCACCGGACAGCGCATCGCCCCAGGTCCGCGTGGTGATGTGGGATATCCGCCTGCCCGTGGCGCTGATGGCCGTTGCGGTCGGTGCGGCGTTGTCCCTGGCCGGCGCGCAGATGCAGACGATCCTCAACAACCCGCTGGCCAGTCCGTTCACCCTGGGCATTTCCGCCGCCGCCAGTTTCGGTGCGGCCATGGGCCTGGCGTTTGGCGTGGCCTTGTTCCCGTTGGCGGCGCAGTACATGGTGCCGCTGAACGCGTTCATCATGGCCATGCTGTCGGCCTTGCTGATCCACTTCCTGAGCCTGCGCCGCGGTGTCACCGCCGAGACCATCGTGCTGCTCGGCATCGCCCTGGTGTTCACCTTCAACGCGCTGCTGGCGCTGGTGCAGTTCTTTGCCACCGAGCAAGCCGTGGCCGCCGTGGTGTTCTGGACGATGGGCAGCCTGACCAAAGCCACCTGGCCCAAGCTCGGGGTGATCTGCCTGGTGATCCTGGTCACCCTGCCGATTTTCGCCCGGCGTGCCTGGGCCTTGACCGCGCTACGCCTGGGAGACGACAAGGCCGCGAGTTTCGGCATCAACGTGCGCAGCCTGCGTTTTCAGACGCTGATCATGGTCAGCCTGCTCGCCTCGTTCCCGGTGGCCTTTGTCGGCACCATCGGCTTCATCGGCCTGGTCGGACCGCACATCGCACGAATGCTGATCGGTGAAGACCAACGGTTCTTCCTGCCGGCGTCCCTGCTGACCGGCGCACTGATTCTGTCCGCCAGTTCGGTGATCAGCAAAACCCTGATCCCCGGGGCCATTTTCCCCATCGGCGTGGTGACGTCGCTGATCGGCGTGCCCTTCTTCATATCCTTGATTCTCGGCGGAAAGAAAAACTCATGGTAACGATCCGGCTGGAGAATCTCGGCGCACGCTACGGCCAGCGCACGGTCATTCGCGGCGTGACCACGGCAGCCTTTGTCGGCGGCCAGGTGGTGGCGGTGGTCGGCCCCAACGCGGCGGGCAAATCCACTTTGTTCAAGCGCATGGCTGGCTTGATCGACGGCCCCGGGCAAGTGGTATTGGAGGACTCGAAAAAGGGACCGCAGGGCATCAGCTACATGCCCCAGGGCTTGAACGCCAGCGCCCGATTGACGGTGTACGAGTCGGTGCTGCTGGCGCGCAAGCAGCTTACGCCGGGCTGGGTCGTCCACGATGATGAGCTCGAGTTGGTGGATGACATTCTCGCCGCGCTGGGCATCACCGAACTGTCGTTCCGTAATCTCGGCGAGCTCAGCGGCGGACAGCAGCAACTGGTGTCGATCGCCCAGACCCTGGTGCGCGAACCGGAAATCCTGTTGATGGATGAACCGACCAGCGCCCTGGACATGCACCGGCAAGTCCAGGTGCTGAACTTCATGCGGGCCCTGGCGCGCAAACGCCAGGTCATTGTGTTCATCGCCATCCATGACCTGAACCAGGCCCTGCGCTTTGCCGACCAGGTGCTGGTCATCGCCGACGGCACTGCCCAGGGCAGCGGCCCGAGCGCCGAGGTGATCAGCGAATCGATGCTGCGCAAGGTCTACAAGGTCGAGGCGCGGATCGAGCAATGCAGCCGCGGCGAGCGCCATATCCTGATCGACGATATCGTCTGAGCGCACACCCGGGCCATGCGTCGAAGGCCCGAGGTTGCAAGACCTAGGCGACCTTGAAGCGATTGACCAACTGTTGCTGGTGCTCGGCCAGGCGCGCCAGTTCCTGGCTGGTGATGGCCGTCTGCTCGGCGCCGGCACTCACCTGGATCACCAGGTCGTTGATCTCGTTCACGTTGCGATTGATGTCTTCGGACACCGCGCTCTGCTCTTCGGCCGCGGAGGCGATCTGGATGTTACGGTCGCTGATCGTCGCCACCCCCTCGGCGATCTCCACCAGCAACGCCCCCGCGCGCTCGACTTTGCTCGCCCCGTCCTGGGCCTTGTCCAGGGTCTGCCGCATGGACAAGGCCGCGCGATCCGAACCGGCCTGCAGGTTGCTGATCATCTGTTGAATGTTGCCCGTGGACTCCTGGGTCTTTTGCGCCAGGGTGCGCACTTCGGACGCGACCACCGCAAACCCGCGACCATGGTCACCGGCCCGCGCCGCTTCAATCGCCGCATTGAGCGCCAACAGATTGGTCTGTTCGGCAATGCCGCGAATCACATCGAGCACCGAGGAAATGGCATCGCTTTCCAGCTTGAGATCACCAATGATTTGCGCGGTCTCCTCGGCCTGCCCGGACAATTGGCGGATCAGCCCGATGGTGCTTTCGATTTCCACGCGCCCTTGAGCCGTGCTGAGGTTGACCTGTTGCGACATGTGCGCCGCATCGTTGGTACTTTGCGCCACCTCGCGCACCGTGGCACTCATCTGATTGATCGCCGTGGCCACCAGCTCGGTGCCTTGGCGCTGTTGCTCGACACTCATGCTGGTCTGGACCGTCACCGTGGAAGACTCTTGCGCGGCGGTGGCCACTTGCGCCGTGGCGTTGCCGATTTCCTGCACGATCTCGCTGATCTCCTGCGCCATGCGATTGAGGTTGCGCGAGATCTGGCCGAACTCATCGCGGCCTTCATAGGTGGCCCTGGCGGTGAGGTCACGCTGTGCCAGGCCGTTCAGGGCCTGGTTCACATCGCGCACCGCCAGATCGATCAGGCGGATGATCACATACGACAACGCCGTCACCGCCAGCAGCGCCACGACGACCGCAGCGACGGTCAGCCACAACGCACGACTTGCTTCATCGCGGCCGTGAATCGCCAAGCGGCTGATGCTTTGGCCGAGGGCGTCTTCCACCTGGCTCATCATATCGATGCGCTGAGTGGAGAGTTCAAACCAGGCCTCTGGCTTGATGCCCAGGGACTGGCCCAATGGCACTTCGAAAGCCAGGCGCTGCAACTTACCGACTTCGACCGCAGCGGGCTTGAGCATCTGCTCGGTGAACTGTTGAAGCAAGACGGGTTGGGCCTGTCGGCGGAACGCGTCGGAATACGCAGAGAACTCACCAAGATTGCGGCTAAAGCGCGACAACAAGGTCTCATCGAAACGATCCTGGCTGAATACCAGGCCCAGCACGACCCGTTCGCGTCCGGCCCGCTCTTTCATCTCGATAAACTGATTGAGGGCATTGAGCGCATGAACAATGGCGGCGTTGTTGATCGTCGCTTCCAAAGAGTGGGTATAGCCCATGAGCGCTTGAATGATCTCGGTATAACGAACACCGGATTCGGTGCTGCTGATACCCAACTTATCCACTTGCCCACGAATGACGGGCAACTGGTCCAGTGCCTGGAGAACATTGTCCAATTGCGCACTGTCCGACCCAGACAACCCGCGCACCACCTTGGCCGAGGCATTGGAATCCTGGCGCGCCAGGGCCATCCGTTCGCCCATGGACTTGCCGCCGCTGCCCAGGAAAACCCCGCTGGCGCCGCGCTCGCGCTGCAATACCGTGATCAGTTGACTCAACTTCTGTGCCGTGGCGCTGGCGGCGACCGTGGCGTCCATATCGCGCAGGGTCTTGTAGTTGTCCACGATAAAGACGCCGGCCAAGGACAAGAATCCCAACAGGGGAAGTAGCAGGATCAATAAAAGTTTCAGACGCAGCGGTGCATTCCTGAGCATTTCCGTTCAAGCCTCATTTCATATTGAATTAGTGACGCGTGAACTTGTTGTAGGAAGGCTTTTATACACGCTGACTTGGCGCGATCTTAGCGCAATACCAAATAGCCATCACCCCTGATAGAGCGCTGCCTGGCACTTATAACGGCAATGACGCGGGCATTTCGATTTGCCTTGATCAGGGTCAGGCTTTCGACAAATAACGGTAAGCATCCGGTAAGGGAAAGTGCTCAACGATAGGCGCGTATTTCATCCTGTCCCGTTGGAGCACTCCATGCATTTGCTGCGCTTAGCCGTTTCAACAATCCCGAGTGTGGTCCTGCTCGCCGTAGCCAGTTCGGCGATCGCCGCACAGGCCGCTGAACCTGAAACCGCCGAACCGTCTTCGTCCTGGGGGCTGGGAGTCGGCGCAATCAGCAGCCAGCAGCCCTATACCGGCATCGATCGTGACAACAAGGCGATCCCGCTGATCTACTTCGAGAACGAATACTTGCGGGTGTTCGGCCCAAACGCCGAGGTCAAGCTGACACAGCTCGAACTCAACGACACCCAGCACATCGATTTCAGCCTCGTGGGCCAGTACGACTTCAGTGGTTATGATGCCGATGACTCACGGGTCTTCGATGGCATGAGCGACCGTAAAAGCGGCTTCTGGGCCGGCGCCAAAGTGCAGTGGCGCACCGACTGGGTGGACGTGCACGCCGAGTGGCTGGCGGATGCATCGGGCCATAGCGACGGCCAACGTTTCAACCTGGGTCTGGAGCGATCCTGGCGGCTCGGCGACCACATCACCCTCACGCCCCATGCAACGGCGATGTGGCAGGAAAAAAAATACGTCGATTATTATTTTGGCGTGCGTGACAGTGAAGCGCGCATTGATCGCGCGGCCTATGATGGCAAGTCTGCCCTCAATACCGAGTTTGGCGTCCGGGGAAACTATATGTTCGATCAGCACCACTCTGTGTTCCTCGACCTGAAGGCGACGCGCCTGGACAGCGAAATCAAGGACAGTCCGCTGGTAGACCGTTCTACCGAAAACAGCGCGCTGTTCGGCTACCTGTACCGCTTCTGATGAGCCGCATTCTGCTGGTCGAGGACCACGAACGCTTGGCACAGCTGGTCTGCACGGGACTGACGAACGCCGGGATTGCCGTCGATGTGATCAACCGCATGGATGGCGCGTGGGCGGCCATCCAACGGGTGCCCTACCAGGCGTTGATCCTTGATCGCGGCTTGCCAGACGGTGACGGGCTCGTCTTGTTGAAGCGTCTGCGCAGCGCCGGGCTTGGCCTGCCTTGTCTGGTGCTGACGGCACGGGATGCCTTGCATGATCGGGTACAGGGGCTCGATGCCGGTGCCGATGACTACCTGCCCAAGCCGTTCGCCATGGATGAAATGATCGCCCGTGTACGGGCCTTGCTACGAAGGCCCGTGGACTGTCGTCCTCTCGCACCCAGCCATGGTGACCTGAGCCTGCAACCCGATACAGGCCTGCTGTACTGCGCGGACGAGAGCATCGCCCTGGCACCGGCGGAAATGCAGATCATGTTGCTGCTGTTGCGCAAGCCCGGTGAAATCGTCCGCCGCCCCCACATCGAGGCGGCAGGCTGGGGCTTGAGCGAAGCAGTCACGCCGAACGCCCTGGACGTGGCCCTGCACCGTATCCGCCGCAAGCTGCTGGCCATCGGCTCGCGCCAACGCATTGTCAACGTGCGAGGTCTTGGTTATGCGCTGCGCCAGGTCGACGTGGTTGAATAGCCTCAGGTTCAAGGTGCTGCTGGCTTACATTGCCGGCGTGGCGCTGAGCATCCTGCTGATCGTGTCGGCGGTGTTGGCCCTGGCCACCTCACAGAGCGACATCCTGTCGGTCACGAACATGGCCGAACGCACCCAGGAGCTGGCGGAAAAACTCCAGTTCGATGCTGGCGGGCGCCCGGTGGGATTCGATCACAGTGAGGCCGATCGGGCCTGGACCTATGAAAGCATGCGGCAGGAGATCGGCTACCGCGTGCTGGACCTTTCGGCAAACGTGGCCCTGACGTCCACCGATGCGACTTTCTGGCCTGCGAGCACCTCGGTGCGTCCGGAAGAGCTGGGACAATTCAAGTTCGAGCGCCAGGGCATCCTGATGTATGGCGCCACCGCGCCGGTCGAACACGACGGCCAGACCTGGTTCCTGCAACTGGCCGCCAGCGAACGGCTGATGGACCTCTTCCATGGGGCCTTCGCGTTGCCCTTCATGGGCGCCGGCATCGTCCTGTTCAGCCTGCTACTGCTCTTCGTCTTTGGCGCCTGCGCCTATGTCATCCTCGGCTACACGCTCAAGCCCTTGCGCGAGGTGTCCGAGTCAGCCGCGGCCATCTCGCCACGCTCCCTGCATTCACGGCTGCAGGTCGACCGCGTGCCGTCCGAAGTCGTGCCACTGGTGGACAGCTTCAATCGGGTCCTCCAGCGCCTGGAAAATGGCTACCGGATCCAGCAGGAATTCCTGGCGACCGCGGCGCACGAACTGAAGACGCCGCTAGCACTGATACGGGCGCAGATCGAATTGATGGAAGACAGCCAAGGTCGCAATGCGCTCCTCAACGATGTGGCCCACATGACCCGTCAAACCCAGCAACTGCTGCTCCTGACCGAAGCCAGTGAAGCCCAGAACTACATTTTTGCCGCCGTCGAACTGACAGACGTCGCCAAGGAGGCCATCGAATATTTGCAGCGCATGGCCGAAGCCGTCGACGTACGCCTGGTGCTGGCCGAGGATTGCACGGGCGTTGGCCCTTGGCAGGCTGATCGCAGCGCCCTCTTCACGTTGCTGAAGAACCTGCTGGAAAACGCCCTCCAACATGCTCCTCGAGGCACCGAGGTTCGACTGGAGATCGGCAGGGATTACCTGCGCGTACGCGATTGGGGCCCCGGGGTTGATCGGGAGCAACTGCCCCAACTGTTCGTGCGCTTCTGGCGCGGGGCCCATCGCCGCGACCATGGCGCCGGCCTGGGTTTGACGATCTGCCAGGAAATCGCCCAGGCCCATGGCTGGACGCTCTCGGCCACGAGAGCCGAGCCAGGTTTGCTGCTGCAGCTGTCCCGACGGGAACCTTGATCTACCAGCCGAGCTGCTTGTTGAAACCCAGGGCGTCATAGTAGTCGTGCTGCGTGAGAATCTTGCCCTCCTTGAGCCGGATGAAACTAACCCCCTTGAAGCTGAGGGGGCGCTGGGTGGCCGGCGTCTCGGTGCTCCAAGGCCCGGTATTGTGCCCCTTGAACTCCCATTCGAAGGCAATGCTGTCACCGTTGACGATCGGCTCGCCCAGCATCGTCCATTGCAGATCCGGCACTGCGCGCATGAACACTTCGATCACCTGGGTCTTGGCATTTTCCCGGCCCACCTGCGGTGTTCCCACCGAGGCGTCGAGAAACTCACCGTCCTCGGCGAAGTACTTCGCCGCAGCCTCCGCATCACGGGCGTTCCAAGCCTTCATGTAGTCATGGATCACGCCCAGGGTATCGTTTTGACTGGCCGCCATAACCCCATGGCTGGCCAGCATCAGGAGCAACCCAAACAGCATCGAGTGGATTCGAGACGTCATAAAATGTTCACCTTTTCTCATCAGAGGAATTTGCCTGCCGCGCCCGGCGGCAGGCCGTGATGTTCCTAGGCTTTTTTCCAGGCATCGGACGCCGGAGCGGTACCCTTCTCGTAGGGACGAAACACGACCATGTAGACGAGGCCGACGAGAATCACGATGGCGCCGACCAACACGATGCCGTAGTTCACGTACCAAGGCGCATCTGGCGTACGCGGCCAGGACATATTGACGATGGCGAACAAGCCATAGCAGAGCGCAGCGATGTTCACCGGCCAGCCCCAACGTCCCAAGGTGAACTGGCCCTTGGGTGTCCAGCCCCGGAGACGGGCATACATCACTCCCCCGACGATCATCTGGAACGCCAGGTAGATACCGATGGCGGCAAAACTCACCACCAGCGCGATGGCGTTCTGAAGATAAAAGCCGACACACACGATGATTGCCGGCAGCACCCCGCAGACCATCAGGGCGGCAGTCGGCACATGGGTCGTCGGGGAGAGTTTCTTCAGCACACCACTGCCCATGAGCATTTCGTCTCGAGCGTAGGCATACAACAAGCGGCTGGCAGATGCCTGCAAGCTCAGCACACAGGAAACGAACGAGACCGTGATCACCGCCATGACCACACGGGACATGACCGGACCGAACGCCGCGCCAAATATCGTGGCCATGGGATCCTTGTCCTGCCCGGAAACAACGGCGGCAATATCAGGCACGGCCAGGATCAAGGCCAGGGCGGCGAAGATCGAAGCAGCACCGCCGATCCAGATCGTCATTCGCATGGCCTTGGGGACCTGGCGGCTAGGATTGGGCGTTTCCTCGGCGACATCGCCGCAGGCTTCAAAACCATAGTAGAGGAACATTCCCGCCAGTGACGCGGCCAGGAAGGCCGGCCAGTACTCCCCATCGATGGAAATATCGAACGTGTCGAACAACACGCTCAAGGGCTGGTGGCGCTCGAAAACCAGCAAATAGCCGCCGATCAGCAAAGCCCCGACCAGCTCACACAGAAAACCGAACATCGCCACCCGCGCCAGCAGCTTGGTGCCGCTCAGGTTCAGGACCGTCGCGGCGGCGGTCAGGACCAGCGCAACCAAGGTATTAGTGACCGGCGACGACTCGAAACCCAGCAGGTTGGCAATGTAGGGACCAGCGCCCAAGGCTACGGCAGCAATGGTCACGCACAAAGAGATGGCGTAGATCCAGCCGACCATCCAGGCCCATTTTTTCCCCACCAGGCGGCGAGCCCACGGATAGACACCGCCGGAAATGGGGTACTGGGACACCACTTCGCAAAAAATCAGACACACCAGCATTTGCCCGAACCCCACCAGCAGGTAGGACCAGAACATCGGCGGCCCGCCCGCTGCCAGGCACAGGCCGAACAACGTATAGACGCCGACCACTGGCGATAAGTAAGTAAACCCGAGGGCAAAGTTCTGCCAGAGGCTCATGCTACGTTCGAAATTCGAGGTGTACCCCAGGGCACGGAGTTGCTCCGCGTCCTGGTCCACGGCTGCCGTGGAGCTTATCGAGCTGTTCATTGCGCCATCCTTCAAAAAGGAATTCGTTTGAGTAAGCGTCAAGCAGGCAGAGCCATCCCGCCCGTAACGTGGTTCACCGGAAATGCCTCAGAGCTGAATCCAGGTGGCCTTGATCTCGGTATATTTATCAAAAGCATGCAGGGATTTGTCGCGGCCATTGCCGGACTGTTTGTAGCCACCGAACGGCGCCATCATGTCGCCGCCGTCATACAGGTTGACCCAGACACTTCCGGCGCGAAGAGCCCGGGCCATGGTGTGGGCGCGCGACAGGTTGGCCGTCCAGACGGCCGCCGCCAGCCCATAAGGCGTGTCGTTGGCGATGCGCACCGCATCCTCGGCTTCGTCGAACTCGATCACCGACAGCACCGGGCCAAAAATCTCTTCCCGGGCAATGTTCATCCAATTGCTGACGTTATCGAATAGCGTCGGCTCCACGTAGCTGCCACCGCTGTCCTCCAGCGCCACGCGTCCTCCCAGCAACAACTGGGCGCCTTGATCCTGTCCTTGCCGAATGTGGTGCAACACTCCTTCCAGGTGACGTGCGTCCACCAGCGCACCGACATTGGTGTCGGGGTCCAATGGATGGCCTGGCTTCCAGCTTTTCATGGCCTCGACCACCATCGGCACGAAACGCGCCTTGATGGAAGCCTGGACGAGCAAACGTGAACCGGCGGTGCACACCTCGCCCTGATTGAAAGCTATGGCGGCCGCTGCCGCTTCGGCGGCTACCTGTAGATCAGGGGCATCGGCGAAGACAATGTTCGGACTCTTCCCCCCCGCCTCCAGCCAGACCCGCTTCATGTTCGACTCGCCTGCATATACGAGAAGTTGCTTGGCCACTCGGGTGGAACCGGTAAACGCCAGCACATCAACGTCACCGTGCAAGGCCAGGGCCTTGCCCACCGTGTGCCCATAGCCTGGCAGCACATTGAGCACACCGGCCGGCAACCCTGCTTCCAGGGCAAGCTGCGCGATACGAATGGCCGTCAGCGGCGAACGCTCCGAAGGCTTGAGAATCACCGAATTACCACTCGCCAATGCCGGCCCCAATTTCCAGGACGCCATCATCAATGGGAAATTCCACGGCACGATGGCAGCGACCACCCCGACCGGCTCCCGCGTCACCAGCCCGAGCTGATCAACCGCCGTCGCGGCCACCTCATCGTAGATCTTGTCGATGGCTTCACCGCACCAGCGAATGCTGTCGATGGCGCCGGGCAGGTCGACCGCCAGCGAGTCGGCGATCGGTTTGCCCATGTCCAGCGTTTCCAGCAGTGCCAGCTCTTCGGCATGGGACTGCAAGAGGTCGGAAAAACGCAGCATGACCGCCTTGCGCACTGCCGGTGCCTGACGCGACCAAGCGCCGGAGTCGAATGCCGCCCGGGCGCTGGTCACGGCCAGCTCGGCGTCCGCGGCATCGCAACTTGCAACCAGGCCCAACAATCGCCCATCCACAGGACTCACGCATTCGAAGGTTGCGCCTGAACTGGCAGGCCTGTACTGCCCGTCGATAAAGGCACGGCCCTCGATGTCCAGCGCCTTGGCTCTGGCTTCCCACTCTACTCGGGTCAAGTGACTCATGATTGAAGTGCTCCTGGGTTCGGATGAATGCGATCTCGGTTTGCTTAAACATATGGAACCATATCTTTTAATCCATGAGAACCCCAGGAAAACCAAATTCCGGCAGGTTGTTTTGACTTCAACGCCTTTTCATCCCTAGAATTCCGCGCCAATGGCCGCTGAAAATGCCTTTGAACTATGAAATAGAATTTTTTTGAGTCCAGGCGTCGACGGCGCCGCCAATGAATGAAACGACCATGAGCCCTACATCGAGCCTCATACGCCTCAATCAGGAAGGGAAAACGGAATCGGTCACCCGCCGCCTGGTTGAAATGATTGACCTGGGGTTGCTGGTCGAAGGTGAACAGCTCCCCAGCGAAAGTACCCTGGCCACCCAACTCGGCGTCGCCACGGTCACCCTGCGCGATGCGTTGGCTGCCTTGCGAGAACGCGGGGTCATCGAAACCCGTCGTGGGCGCAACGGCGGCAGCTTTATCTGCGCCGCCCCACAAACCACCGATCAAGCCTTGTTCGATCAACTGCGTGAAATGAGCACGCTTGAATTGCGTGACTTGGCCGATGAGCACGCAGCCATTTCCGGCGCAGCCGCCCGCTTGGCAGCCCAACGTGCCGGGCCCGAGCAACATGCGCGGCTGGGTGGCTACATCGACGCGCTGGCCAAGGCACAAGAACGGCTGGAGCGCCGACGTGCCGACGCCAGGTTCCACATCGAAATTGCCGTGGCGTCGCAGTCGGTGCGGCTGACCCACAGCGAGGCCCGCTTACAGGCGGAACTGGGGGAGTTGTTATGGTTGCCATTTGATGAGCAACCGGATCCCCAGGTGATCGAGCGGGAACACCGGGCGATTCTGGAGGCCATTATTGCGAACGATGCCAATCTGGCCGGGGCCCTGGCCGAAGCCCATGTCGCTCGCGGCGTCCGGCGCTTGACCGCCATACGCTTGCAGCAGATGGCGCAGGATGCCTGATGACTGGAACAGAACTTGCTGAACAACTGACTCCAAACACCACCCGACAGCCTGTTCGTGTCGCCAGCCAACACCGCACTGTCCCTTCCGGGGCATGAGTTAGAGCCATGGATAACGAAATGTCAGCAAATGGGTTATCCCAATGCGCAACGTTGATCAACGCTTCCATTGGTAACGTCTTCAAGGGTCTCAACGACCTGGGCGCCCAGGTATCGAGCATTTGGGAACGGCAACGGTGCAAGACCAAGCGACCCAATCAACGCGACCTCAAGCCATTGCTGGCTGGCGTCCGACAGATTCTCGATTCCGAAAGCCTCAAGTTTCATGGCGCCGGCGTGGTCTTCGCCCCCGGTGAACTGGAAGATTGCGAGATGCACCTGCAGTGGTGGTGCCGGACCCAGAACGAACACATCCAGCCTTTGCAGCTGAATCTCGATAGCCGTAGCGATCGTTTCTACGATTACTTGCACATGCCGTGGTACACCCGTCCGCAGCAGACTCGCCAGCCTTCCATAGACGGTCCTTTCGTCGACTTGTACGGCACCGAGCAGTACATCGTCGCCTTTTCCGTGCCGATTTTTTTCGATGATCGCTTCATTGGCGTCGCCGCCGCCGACATCTCCCTGCACTCATTGGAACCTTTGCTCGTTCGCAGCCTGATGAGAGTCAGCAATGAAGCACTGTTGCTCAATGCCGAGGGTCGAGTACTGGCCGCCAATACGGCGAGTTGGTTGGCCGGCGATCTGACCCGGGGCGTGCTGAACCAGGACATGGAACAAGGGCGCGTGTTGAGCCTCATCGACACGTCGTCCTATTGGAGCGTGGTGGAGCGGCCGGTACCCAGGCTCTGATTGCCGGGCGTTTCGATTTCCCCTGTGGTAAGCAAGTCCTCCTGTGGGAGCGGGCTTGCTCGCGAAAGCGGTGGGTCAGCTTGCATCCACTTTGATTGGGCCAAGCTCACTCCACAGGGGTGATACGCGGTCTCAGGCAATCCCGCCGTCAGGCACCGCAAGCGTGCCGGGCTGTGAAGCGCGGCTTGGCCGGAAAGTCTCGGGCATCGCCAGCAACAGGCCGAACGCCAAGGCGGCAATCGCTGCCAGGGTCAGGAATGCAGCGCTGTAGCCAGCCCCCTGCACGACGAAGCCGGCCAAGCTGTTGCTCAACGCGGCGCCCAGCCCGAACACCGTCGACAACACCCCGAGGCTGACGTTGAAACGCCCGGTGCCCTGGGTCAGGTCCTTCACCACCAAGGGAAACAGCGCGCCAAACAGTCCGGCACCGATACCGTCCAGCAGTTGCACCGCCACCAACCAGTAGGGGTCGTCCGAAAGCACATACAGCACACCGCGGATGGGCAGGATCAGGAAGCCGGCCAGCAACAACGGCTTGCGGCCCCAGGCATCGGCCTTGACCCCCACCAGCCACGCCATGGGCACCATGACCAGCTGCGCCGCAACGATACAGGCCGACGTCAGCGGCGTGGCCAGGTGCACGTTGGCCTGGGCCAGCTTCTGGCTGACCAAGGGGAGCATCGCCGCGTTCGCCAGGTGGAACAGCCCGCAGCACATGGCGAACAACAGCAGCGTGCGGTTATCCAGCAACACCCGCAGCGCCGAAGGTACCGGGCCGTGGACCACCTGCCCCGCCTCCAGCCCTCGGGCCACGTCATGGTCGATGGCCTCGGCGGACACGCAACTGACCGCCACGATGCTGGCCAAGGCCATGGCGGCCATCAGGTAGAACACCGCGATGGGACCGAACAGCCAGGCGAACCCACCCGCCAGAAGCGCTGCGCAGGCATTGCCGGCGTGGTTGAATGTTTCGTTGCGCCCGGTGCGCCGGGTAAAGGCCTTGGCGCCGGTAATGCCCAGGGAAATCGCCGCGATCGCCGGCGCGAAGACCGACGCCGCCACCGCGCCGAGTGCCTGGGTCAACGCCACCAGGCCGAAGGACGACGTGAACGGCAGCACCAGGCAACCGAGCGTCACCAACAAGGCCGCCACGGCCACCACGGCACGTTTGCTGCGCACCCGGTCGATCAACGCGCCAGCCGGCGCTTGGGCAACGAGCCCGGCCATCGCCGCCACCGTCATCACCACGCCGATACTGGCCGGGTCCCAGCGATGCACCGCCAACAGGTAGATCGCCAGGTACGGGCCCAAACCATCGCGCACATCCGCGAGGAAGAAATTCAGGCCATCCAGGGAAAGGTTGTTGCGTCGGTCTTGGTTTCGATCCACAGCGGCCTCGACGAGGGCTTTGCCCAAAGATAATTGGCGCCAAGGTGTACGGTCACACGAGACGACGGTTTGCGCCCTGCGTCACCAACGCTGCGTGACGGGGCGCGCGAAGCATCCTACCAAAAGGTTGTACTGTTCACTTAAGAGCGCTGATAAATCCGTGGCGAGGGAGCTTGCTCCCGCTGGGTCGCGAAGCGGCCCCAAAACCTGCCGAACGCGTAACACAGACACACCTCACCCGCCGGCTCACGGCTGCTTCGCAGCCGAGCGGGAGCAAGCTCCCTCGCCACAGGTCCGTCGTTGTTTCTTGAGTGAACTGCACGCCCTACCAAAGCGCGATGTCGTAGGTGAAGTAGATCCGATTACTGTCACGCCCCCGTGAAAAGTCCGAGCGATAGACGTAGTTTCGCACCTTCACCCCCAGTCCCCTGAACGTGCCCTGCTGCACCACATAAGCGATCTCCGCGTCACGTTCCCACTCTTTGACCGTGGTGTTGGACTTGCCGTCGTTACCGCTCAGGTAGCGGGTGGAGAATGTCAGGCCCGGCACACCGAGGCGCGCGAAGTCGTAGCCGTAACCGAGCATCCAGGTCTTCTCGTCTTCCTCGATGAACTTGCCGATCCCGACGTTGCTGAAGGAATACACCGTGGCGCCACTGATGTAAGGCAGGCCCGCCTCGCCGCTGAGGGTCTGGTAACCGGCACTCAACGTGTGGCCGACAACGGCGTAGGACAGCGACCCGCTGAGCATGTCGTTGTCGATCTTGCCGCCGTAGGCCGAACCCGAATCGACGCTGTTGAAATAGCGCAGGTCGCTGGTCAGTACCCCGGCGCCCAAAGGCAGATCATGCTGGATGCCAGCAAAATTCTGTCGATAGAAATTCTCCAGCTCGCCATAGAAGTAGCTCAGGCGGACGTTCTTGCCCAGCTTGTAATCGGCGCCAGCATAGCTGAAGTCACCGGACTCATCGCCGCCGTAGCCATCGGGCACGATGGGCATGCTGTCGCTCGAATCCCGCAGCTTGAAACGCTCCAGATGCCCGCCGGTGAGGGTGAGGTTATCGATGTCATTGCTGCTGATCTGGGTGCCTTGGTAGGTCTGGGGCAACAGCCGCGCATCGTTGTAGATCAGCACTGGGGTCTTGGGCAGCAAGGTGCCGTGCTTGAGCGTGGTCTTGGCGAACCGGGCCTTGGCGGCTATACCCGCGCTGGCAAACTCGTCGGCGGCGCGACCGTCGTCATGCACTGGCAACAGGCCGGTGCCGCTGCGGCCACGCCCGGAGTCGAGCTTGACCCCGAGCAGGCCCAGGGCATCGACGCCGAAACCGATCGTGCCCGGTGTAAAGCCTGACTGGTAATCCAGCAGGAAACCCTGGGCCCATTCGGTGCGCTCACTCTTGGCCGCCCTCGCCGCCCGTGCGCTCATGCCGTGCTCATCGCGGAAATTTTCGTTGAAATAGACGTTGCGCAATTGCAGCTTGAGCTTGCTGTCGTCGATGAAACCTTCGGCGCTGGCCGAGGCCAGGGGCAACAGGCCAAGGAGTGGAAACAAAGCCCCGCGGGTAAGCAAAGTGGTCATGTCGAGCTACTCGTTGTTGTTATTGGGCGTGCAGGCCGGCGCACACCCCTTGCGGGGCGTATCAGGCAGACAGCTAAAAGTGCGGGTGAATCAGGAGAACAGCGTCAGCGCCCCGGTCAGCAGGGCCAATGCAGTAATGACCAGAGAGGTGAGCACCGCCCATTTGATGGTGGCCTTCTGGAAGTCGCCCAGGTCGCGGTCGACCATGCCCACCAGCAACAGGGTCGAGGCCACCAGTGGGCTCATCAGGTGCACCGGCTGGCCAAGAATGGACGCCCGGGCAATTTCCACCGGATCGATCCCGTAGGCCGCCGCGGCGTTAGCCAGGATCGGCACGACACCGAAGTAGTAGGCATCGTTGGACAACACGAACGTCAGCGGCATGCTGGTAATCGCCACCACCAATGGGAACAGATGGCCCCAGGACGGCGGAATCCAGTCCACCAGGGTTTGCGCCAACGCATCGACCATTTTCGTCCCGGAGAAAATCCCGGCGAAAATGCCCGCGGCAAACACCAGCAGGACCACGGTCATGGCATTGCCCGAATGGGCGAGAATGCGTTCCTTCTGAATATCCAGCTGCGGATAGTTGATCATCAGCGCCAGGACAAAACCGATCAGGAACAGGATCGCCGAGTGCATGAGCCCCATCACCAGCGCGACCATCACCGCGACCACCAACAGCAGGTTGACGTAGGCCAGTTTCGGACGTTTGTGAGGCGTGTCTTCCATGATCGCGTTGATGTAGCAGTTACCGCCGCCGCTTTGCAGTTGGACATTGCCGATGCGCTTGCGCTCGGCACGGCCCAACAGGAACGCCGTGAACACCACCCATGCGGCCCCACCGATCATGGTCGGCAGCAACGGCACGAAGTACTCTCCGGCATCCAGGCCCAGGGCTGCGATGGCAC
The DNA here is from genome assembly GCF_051132015.1 of Pseudomonas sp. Z1-12. NCBI lineage: Bacteria > Pseudomonadati > Pseudomonadota > Gammaproteobacteria > Pseudomonadales > Pseudomonadaceae > Pseudomonas > Pseudomonas sp. Z1-12. The sequence continues at coordinate 2,595,814 of NZ_CP071647.1, read as the reverse complement.
GGGTCGCCGGGCCGCCCCAAGGGGTCATGCCGCTCATGATGCTCAAGGAGAGCATGGAAACGGTCGCCAGAATCATCGGGTTCATGCCGATGCGCTTATACAGCGGCAGCATCGCGGCACAGGTGATCATGTACGTCGTCGTGCCGTCACCGTCCAGCGCCACCAACAGCGACAACAGCGCAGTGCCCACGGCGATCTTCATCGGGTCGCCATTGACCCGCTTGAGGATCTTGCGGATCAGCGGGTCGAACAGACCGGCGTCAATCATCAAGCCGAAAAACAGGATCGCGAACAACAGCAGTGCCGCTGACGGAGCGACCATCTTCAGGCCATCCAGCATCATCTTGCCGGTGGTCCCGCCAAAGCCGCCAAGCACGGCAAAGACGATCGGCACCACCGTCAGGGCGACGATGGGCGACAGCCGTTTGGTCATTATCAGGAAGGTGAAGACCACCACCATGGCCAAGCCAAGTAAAGCGAGCATATGTCAGATCTCTTGTTGTTATTGAGTCGCTGATGCAATGACGAGGTCTGCCTGGCTAACCGGCCAGGCGCCGGGAAACCGTGGCGTATACAAAACCTGAAAAAAGGCGGCGGGCGGTGCGTACTACCGAGGCTCGAATGGTCTCACCCGTTTCGCCGGTGTAGGACAACACGACATCGATACCGCCGCTAGGGTGCTCGATGCGAACCTGCTCCAAACGAGGCGCGCTGCCGCCACCGATCAGGTTGGCCGCGACACTGCCGTGGGTCACGCAAGCCGTCGCCAGGCCGATGGAGCCGGTGATTGCCAAGGCACGGTGACAGCTGTGGGGCATGAAGTAGCGCACCTGGAGGGTCCCGCCAGACTTGGCCGGCGACACCAGGACTGGCTTGGGGATCACCATGTCGCTGACGTCACCCAGGCCCATCGCCCGGCCGGCTTTGAGCCGCAAGGATTCCAGGCGCTGCATGAATGCCTTGTCGGCATCCAGTTCAGCGGGGCTTTCGTCACCGCGCTTGCCCAGTTGGCTGGCCTCGACGATCAGCATCGGCATGGCCATGTCGATGCAGGTCACCGCAATGCCGTCGATCATGTCCAGGGGTTGCCCGGTCGGGAAGAGCTTCCCCGTCTTGCTGCCCGCGGCATCGAGGAAGGTCAGTTGCACCGGGGCGGCCGTGCCGGGCACGCCATCGATGGCGGTGTCGCCTTCGTAGCTGACCTTGCCTTTCGGGGTTTGCACGTCGGAATTCACGAAAGTCCCGGTATTGAGGTTGCGAATGCGCACCCGGGTCAGCTCGCCGGTAGCCTTGACCAGCCCCTGCTCGATGGCGAACGGGCCGACGGCGCAGAGCATGTTGCCGCAGTTGGGCGCGGTGTCGACCCGACGTTGGGAAACCATGACTTGAACGAACAGATAATCGACGTCGGCTTCCGGGTGCAGCGATGGACTGACGATCGCCACCTTGCTGGTCTGTGGGCTGCCGCCGCCGATGCCGTCGATTTCCAGTTCGTGGCCGGAACCCATCAGGTTGATCAGCAACTCGTCACGTTCGGCGATGGCGACCGGCAGATCCCAGGCGAGAAACACCGGGCCTTTTGACGTACCGCCGCGCATCAGCACACAAGGAATTCGCTTCATGAACATTAACTCTTGTTGATCAATCTGGATAATTGATGTTCTGGACACAAGAGTGGCAGGGTTTAAAAAGTGTTTCCAATGCAAAGATCGTCACAATTATTGCGTTTCACAAAAGAATTATTCTAGGATTCGCCCAGGGCTCACCGCCCTTCCCCAGCGAGAGAAAACATGGAATATGAACTGCAGGACATACGATCTTTCGTGAAAATCGCCGAACTGGGCAGTTTCCACGAGGCCGCCGATGCGTTGCACTTGTCCCAACCCGCCTTGAGTCGGCGGATGAAGAAACTCGAGGAAGGCTTGGGGACCGCTTTGCTCGATCGCACCACCCGCAAGGTCAGCCTGACGAGCGTCGGCCGTGACTTCCTGCCCAAGGCGCGGCGCCTGCTGGATGATTTCGACGACTCGATCCTCAATATCCGCGAGCTGGCGGAGCGACAGATCGGCCGGGTGACCTTGGCCTGCATCCCCACGGCGGCGTTCTATTTCCTGCCTTCGGTGATCCGCCTCTATAACGAGCGCTACCCGAAAATCCGCATCCGCCTGCTCGACCTCAGCGCCAATGAAGGGCTCGAAGCGGTGTTGCGCGGCGAAGCCGATTTCGGCATCAACATGATGAGCGGCCAGCACCCGGACATCGAGTTCGTGCCCCTGGTCAACGAACCCTTTGTGCTGGCCTGCCGGCGCGACCATGAGTTGGCCGAACGCAGCGCGGTCACTTGGTCGGAACTCAGCGATTACCGGTTGATCGGCGTTGGCCGCCTGAGCGGCAACCGCATGCTCCTGGACCACGCGCTGTCGGGCCTGAGCTGGCGCCCGCAGTGGTTTTACGAAGTGCAGCACCTGTCCACGTCGTTGGGACTGGTGGAGGCTGGCCTGGGCGTGTCGGCGATGCCCAGCCTGGCAATGCCGGCCGGGGACCATCCAACGCTGGTCAGCGTGCCGCTGATCGAGCCGGTGGTAAACCGCTCGCTGGGCCTGGTCTATCGCCGGGGCGCATCGCTCTCCCCGGCCGCGGAGAAATTCGTCTCGATCCTGCTTGAACAGTGGCCGCAATGAAGCGAGAGCCGCCACACCACCAGCGCGGCGAGGCTGATCGAGGCGCCCAGCAGGCTGACCGCCATCCAGCCCCATAGCGCGAAGACCTGGGTTGCGGCAACGGCGCCCAGTGCACTGCCCACCGAGTAGAAACACATGTAGGCGCCGACCATGCGGCTTTGGGCGTCAGGCCGTGCAGCGAAAATCAGGCCCTGGTTAGTGACGTGCACGGCTTGCACCGCGAAGTCGAGCAACACCACACCGCAGACCAGCGCAATCAGGGAGGTCTCGGTCAACGCGATGGGCAGCCAGGAAAGCGTCAGGAGCCCCAGCGACCAGCCGGTCACCCGTTGTCCAAAGCCTTGGTCAGCCCAACGTCCGGCGCTTCTGGCCGCCAGGGCTCCTGCGACGCCGGCCAGGCCAAACAGGCCGATGGTGGTGTGGGAAAGCGCCAGCGGCGCGGCGCTCAACGGCAGCACCATGGCCGTCCATAACACCGAAAAAGCGGCAAAGACCAGCAAGGCCAGCAGCCCCCTGGTCCGTAGCACCGGCTCGGTCACGAACAGCATGAACAGCGAGCGAATGAGCGCCAGGTATGGCTCCCGGTTGCGGGGCGACACGGCGGCAGGCACCACGGCCCAGAACACCGCCGCGATGATCAGCATCAAGGCCGAGGAAACGAAATAAACCCCGCGCCAGCCCGCCAGATCGGCGATCACTCCAGAGATGAACCGCGCCAGGAGAATCCCCAGGACGACGCCACTGGTGACGGTTCCCACGGCCTGTCCCCGCTGGGAGGGCGAGGACAGCGCGGCGGCATAGGCCACCAGCACCTGGACGACCACCGCCAGCAGCCCCATCACGATCAGGGCGCCCAGCAACGCCAACCAATGCTGGGCTGCGCCGACGGCCGCCAGCACCATCGCAGACACCACCAATTGCGCCAATACCAGCCGTTTACGGTTGACCCTGTCCCCCAGCGGGACGATGAACAGCAACCCCAGCGCGTAACCGACCTGGGTGGCCGTCACCACGACCCCGATCCGTCCCGAAGCGACACCCAGACTCTCGGCCATCGACGCGAGCAAGGGCTGGGCAAAGTAGACGTTGGCGACGGCCAGTGCGCAGGTCACGGAGAACAATAACGTGAGCGACGGCGAAAGGCCTGGGCACTGCTGCGCACTCAAGGAACCCGATGCCCTCCTATAGGAGCTGCCGAAGGCTGCGATCTTCTGATCTTTCGCTTGAGATTCAAGCGTCTCAGGAAAGATCGCAGCCTCGCTTCGCTCGGCAGCTCCTACACGGGAGCAAGCTCCCTCACCACGCTGGTTTTCCGAAGACTGCGAGGTGAAACCATCGGCCTCTGCTGTCATGCATGTCTCCTTGGCGCTAAACTAGTTTCAATTAAAAACCTGATTGAATTGTTGCCCGATCAGGTTTTTATTTGCAACCACAAATGCCGGCCAACTTGGCATTGCTTTTCCAAAGGGTCAAAAAATGGAAACCGCTTCAACGCAAAACAACGAATGCCCGGTCGCCAGGGCACTCGGCGTGATAGGCGATCGTTGGTCGCTGATGATCATCCGCGACGCCTTCGACGACATCCGCCGCTTCAGTGAATTTCAAAAAAGCCTGGGCGTGGCCAAGAACATCCTGGCATCGAGGCTCAAAGCCTTGGTCGAGGTCGGTGTGTTCGACGTTCGCCCCGCCTCGGATGGAAGCGCCTACAAGGAATACGTCCTGACAGAGAAAGGACGGGAGATCTTTCCGGTGGTGGTCAGCCTGCGGCAATGGGGCGAACGCTTCCTGTTCGAGCCGGGAGAAACGCGCTCCGTGCTGCTGGACAACGCCTCCGGCCAGGCGCTCATGCCGATGGAAGTTCGTTCCTCAAGTGGCCAGAAACTCGGCCCGACCGACTGTCACAGGGTGAGGCTCATGGCCGACAACCCAACGTGAGCGCCTTTATCCCTGCAACACCAGCGACAGGTCCGGATACCGGGCGCACATGAAATCGACAAAGGCCCGCACCTTCGGCGCAGCCAGCCGCCGGGACGTGTGCAGGACCCAGAGTTCGGCTTCCTTGCCCGTTACCGTGCCCCACTGGACCAACTCGCCACTGGCCAACGGGTTCCAGGCGATCGACTGTGGGAGAAGGGCCGCCCCACCACCGGCGATGGCCGCATCGCGGATCATCAGGAACGAAGAGAAGCGCAGCCTGGGGATCGGCTCCAGGACCAGGTGACCGCCATCGAGTGCCCAATGGGTAGGCTCGAAACTCGACACCACAATGCCGGGAACCGAACGGAGGGCGCCGGGCGCAGGCTTCGGTACTTCAGGCGCAGCCACGACTACCAGCCGGTCCTTGGCGAAGCAGCGGCCGACCAGATCGCTGTCCGGGCTCGGGTTGATCCGGATCGCCACGTCAAATTGTTCCTCGACGAGATCGACCACACGGTCCTCGGCAATGGCCTCGATCGTGACGTCAGGATAGGCCGCGCAAAACTCGGCGCCGATGCGTCCCATCGCGAGCTGCGAGAACAGGACCGGGGCAGCGACACGCAAGCGTCCGCGCGGCGTCGAGACGCCCTCCTTCGCCGCCGCCATGGCTTCCGCCACCTCGGCCAATGGCCCCTCGGCCCGGGCCAGCAGCAGCGCGCCGGCCTCGGTGAGCTTCAGGCCGCGGGCGCTGCGCTCGATCAGCCGGACACCCAATTGTTCCTCAAGGTCGGCGATACGACGCGACAAGGTGGCCTTGGATATGCCGCTGGCACGGCTGGCCTTGCCCAACCCTTCGTTGATGGCCACGAGGGTGAAATCGATCAACGCGTTCAGGTTCATGGTGTTCCACTTATGCAACGGAGTGTCTACATCCTGGCATCTTCGTTTTACTCCTGCAACACCATATCGTTTGTCCATCGCAGCGGACCGACAAGGTCGTAGCGAACTTTTCTGACCCCACCCTACCCTTTGCAGGAGATTCAAAATGAGCATTCTTGTTACCGGCGCCACGGGCACCCTCGGCTCACTCATCGTTCAACGCCTCGCCGGCGCAGGCGCCGAGGTCAACGCCCTCGTGCGCCAGCCCGGCAAAGGCACGTTCCCGGCGGGCGTCGCTGAAGTCGTTGCCGACCTCACCGACGTCCCTTCGTTGCGCAATGCGCTGGCGTCGGCACGGACGCTGTTCCTGCTCAACGCCGTGACCCCCGACGAGGTGTCGCAAGCCCTCATCACCTTGAACCTCGCTCGCGAAGCGGGCATCGAGCGCATCGTCTACCTGTCGGTGATCCATGCCGACAAGTTCACCCAGGTACCGCACTTCACCGGCAAGCACACGGTCGAGCGCATGATCGAAAGCCTCGACATCCCGGCAACCATCCTGCGGCCGGCTTACTTCATGCAAAACGAAGCGATGGTCCAGCAGACGATCCGGGACTACTCGGTGTACCCGATGCCGATCGGCTCGGTGGGCGTGTCGATGATCGATGCCCGCGACATCGCCGACATCGCCGTCGCCGAGCTGCTGCGCCGCGACAGGGCGCCTTCGGCCCTGGGTCGGGTCACCCTGGACCTGGTCGGCCCGCAAGTACTGACCGGTGCCGCCGTGGCGAAAATCTGGAGTGCCGCCCTGGGTCGCGAGGTCGCCTATGGCGGTGACGATGTGGCCGCCTTCGAAGCGCAATTGGCCGCGTACGGCCCGGCGTGGCTGGCTTATGACATGCGCCTGATGATGGCTGGCATCCAGACGTTTGGCATGCAGGCGGCCGAAGGAACCGTGGAACGGTTGCAGGCGATCCTCGGACGCCCGCTGCGGACCTACGAAGACTTCGTCCGCGAGGCCGTCGCCGGGGTTTGAACAGCGCAGGGCACTACTTCCCGATCGCTACCCGCGAGTCGAACAGCCGTTGCGCGACTGGAGGCAGTGCCCGACCACGCCGCGATATCAACCCCAGGGTCCTGGGTTGTCGCTGCTGACAGGCGCGATCACCCTGTTCACTTGAGAGCAGACTAAGCCAACTGGCGAATCCCTAGAGACAGAATCAAACCACCGCACAGTCGATCAATTGCTTTTCTCCTCCCTTGATAGGCGCACGCAATCCTGGGCTGGGAAAGAGCAAGGGCGACCATTCCATACCAGGCCATTGAAACCACCACGACCACCGCCAGCATCGACAAAAACGTGCCTGGCGACACGTGGGCAGGCGCCGCGGCTGAGAAAACAGCGGCATAAAACGCCATGGACTTGGGGTTGCCGATGTTGGTCACCACACCCTGGATAAAGGATTGGCGGCAACTACCGGCGACGGCATCGTTTAACAGGCCAGGCGCATGCTTGCCCGCATTGATCAGCAGTCGGAGCCCGAACCACATCAGGTAGGCTGCCCCCAGGACCTTTATCAACAGCGCAGCCCAGGGGAGTGCAGCAAATACAACCCCGAGGCCCGCAATCGCGCAGGTAGACCAGAACAGGTTGACCAATACGATTCCCCCGACCAGGGCCAGCGCTTCAGACCGTGTAGCAGCCACCGCCTTATGGACTACCGCGACAAAATTCGGCCCAGGAATCACCACACCGGCCAGGTAGACCAAAAAAACTGTCAAGACAGCGGAACCGTCGATCATGTGCGTCCTCGCGAACTTTGTAGGCGGTGGTCGTCATCCAAAATGCCGTATGGCTGCCCTGTGCACGGGGCAATGCCACTATTCCTCGGCAGGCCTCATATGAAAAATCGTATAGGGCAGGATCAACGTATCGGCGACGATACTGAAAGGCAGGTCAATGATTGCAAACGGCGCCAGCGCGCGTGAGTAAACGTCGTTGTCGTTCGTCGCGCCCTTGATGATCTCGATATCGGTGGCCGCACCGCAGTATGGCTGGCGGCCGCAGAGCTGCCCCATGCCGAAGGTTTCGTTGGCCGTGGCACAGCCTGCCAGCAGCGCCATGATCAAAGTCATTATTACGATCCGCATGACGCTCGCTCTCCCTGAAAGGCTGGACTGTAGCACCGATGGCGGACGACCTATAGGGCATGTTGGAAGACTGCAGCGGCGACGCCAGGTTCTCCTGTAGGATGCTCACCCTGTCAATCAGTCGCGAATGTGAACAATGGAACTGCACTCGATTCTCGCCTTTACCCTGGTCGCGGCCATCGCTATCGCCAGTCCTGGACCTGCCACCTTGATGGCGATCAATAACAGCCTGGCCTACGGCCCGCGCTACGCAGTGTGGTCATCGGTGGGCAACGCCAGCGGGCTGTTCTGCCTGTCGGCCGCCGCCATGTTGGGCCTCGGCGCGTTGCTCGCCAGCTCCGAATGGCTGTTCAATGCGGTGAAAGTCCTGGGGGCCGGTTATCTGTTCTACCTGGGTGCCAAGCAGTTGTTCAAGAAGAGCCCGATACTTGCGCCGGATGTGCAAGTGGATGGCACGACCCGCAAGCCATCGCGTTCAAAACTGTACAAGTCGGCGTTCCTGACGGCCATCACCAACCCAAAGGCGACGATGTTTTTCACCGCCCTGTTCCCGCAATTCATCGACCAGAGCGCCGCGCTGCTGCCGCAGTTCCTGATTCTGACATCGATATTCGCCGGCTTGTCGCTGGTGTCCTTGAGCCTGTATGCAGCCATTGCCGCCCAGGCCAAAGGCGTGTTGAAACGGCCCGAATTTTCCGTGTGGATCAGCCGGCTCGTCGGCTCGACCTTCATCGGCTTCGGTGCGGCCATCCTGGCGATGCGTCGGCCAGCCGCTTAGGAGGGGGCTTGCTGCGCGAAATCCAGGTGACTGAACCACCGTCATCGCGAGCAAGCTCGCTCCCACAGGGATTTTCGGCGGCCACAAAATACATATACGCCGCATAACCCTCTGTGGGAGCGAGCTTGCTCGCGATGAGGCCGGCCCATCCAACATCACCGCAAACTGACTTCAAGGACGTCTGTGGTGAAGCGCCGGGACGTGTGCGCCGATGGATCTAAACCTCAAGCACCAACGGCTCGCTCCCTAGGGCCGGCACGGCGCAGCAGATCAGCACTTCACCTTCGCCCACCGGTTCGGCCGGCTGGCTCAGGTAATGCACCTGGCCGCGGCTCAAGCGGGTTTTGCAGGTGCCGCAGGAACCGCCGCGGCAACTGAATTCCGGAGTCAGGCCGCGCGCTTCGGCCAGTTCCAGCAGCGTTCCACTGCCAGGCTCCCAATGCGCTTCCTTGCCGGAACTGGCGAACAACACCTTCACCGCCTCGCTCGCGGCCGGTACTTGCTGGGGCGCCGGGACACTGACTTCGATATCCCGCACAAGGGTGGAAGGCCCGAAGGTTTCCGCATGGATGCGGTCGTCAGGAATGCGCAATTTACGCAGCCCGTCATACAGCGCCTGGGTAAAGCTGCCCGGCCCGCACAAATAGAAATCGTAGTCGTTGAGCGGCAGCAGCCGCTTGAGCAGTTCCACATCGATCCGGCCCGCCAGGTCGTAGCCTTCACCTGCCCCCGCCTCGGTGGGCGGTTGGCTGACCATGCGCAGCACCTGCAGCTTGTCGCCGGCACGGGCGGCCAACTCGTCGATCTCTTCACGGAACGCCAGGTCGGCCACCGAGCGGGCGCTTTGCACCAGCCAGACCGGGCGCATGCGGCTGATACGCTGGCCCTGGTAAACCACTTCGCGCAACATCGACAACAGCGGCGTGATGCCCACCCCCGCGGCCAACAACACCAACGGACGGCGCTCGGTGGGCTGGACCGTGAAGTGGCCCTGGGGCGCCCGCGCTTCGATCTCATGCAGCGCCCGCACCTGCTCATGCAGATGGGACGACACCGATCCATCGCGCTTGACGCTGATGCGCAGGAAATCATCCGACGGTGCGCTGGAGACGCTATAGGTCCGGATCGACGGGGCTTTGTGCCCCTCCAACAGAATCCGCACCGGCACATGTTGCCCGGCTTCAAACCGGGGCAAACCCAAGCCATCGCTCGCCTGTAGGTAGAACGAGCGAATGTCGGGGCTCTCGTCCACCACCCGCGTGACCTGCAACGAACGCCAACGGCTGCGCAGCGCCTCGGCCTGCAAGCGCTCGGCGGCCTGCTCCCAACTGCCGGTCATCAATGAATTGGGCGAGTCGCCCTCGTCCTGGTCCTTCCAACGCAGCGCGATGGCGGCCGGGCGATGGACGATGCGCTGCGGCGTGAAGCGCAGCAGCCGCTCGGCGCCCTGGAAGGCACTGATCTCGGGATCGTCCAGCAGCACTTGCGCCGAACCGCTCATTTGCAGCAGATCGCCGGTCTGGAAATCGACGAACACCAGCCCGGCCCGTGGGTTGAGCAGGATATTGCCCAGGGTGTTGAAGAACAGATTGCCGGAAAAGTCCGGGATGGTCAGCGATCCGTCTTCGTCCATGCGCACGAAGCCCGGCTTGCCGCCGCGATGCGAGGCATCGACCTGCCGCTCGCCGTCACGCACCACATAGGTGGCGATATAAAACGAATCGGCCGCCGTCACCAGGCGCCGCACCAGCGGGTCCGAGACGGTCAATTGACGCGGCGCAACAACCTGCGCATCGACAAAATGATACTGGCGCAGATTGATGTAGCGAGGGCAGTTGCCGTAGGCCTGGCTTACGGCAATCTCCAGCCCTGGGGCAAGCTGACGGCGCACGACGCCGTTCATGCGATTACGTCGCCGAGTGTGCAATTCGATCCCCAGCATGCCGATGGCATCACCCTCGCCCATGCCTTCCTGGGCCGGGTCGTTCGGCTCGGGGTCGAGGTTGATGTGCAGGGTCTGCGGATCGGGCGAGTTCATGAAGCCCGGCTGCCCCGCGCGCAGGGTCGCCCAAACGTCGCCTTGGCGATCCACCGCACCCAGCACCACGAACGGCAGCTGGGCGTAGAACGCCCGGTGCTGGTCCGGCATCCACGTGCGGGCCAGTTGCCGTTGGCCGACACCGGCCATCATGTCGACGGCCCCGACGGCGCGCTGCAAGGTCAGCTCGCCTTCGTGCCAGGGCGAGGTTTTGGCTTTCACGACTTCGTCCATCAGCGACTCCTCGCACTCGCAGCATGAATGCCTGCGCCAGTGCGCTACGGTTAGGGATTCTCCGCTACTGCACGGGCGTGCAAGTGGCTGGCGTCATCTTCTGCCCAAAGCGGCTGCGCAGGAATATGCACAAACTGCAATCCACCGTTTCATAAAATGGAAAGATGGACTCAGGTCCTGGCACGGGCGAAATGCTTGGTCAATTCGAGCAGGGTCACCCGCAACTCCGGAGGTCGCACGGGCTTGGCCAGGATTGAAATGTTCATGTGGTGCAGCGAATGACGAATTCTTTCGATGTCATGGCCGGTCATGATCATGGCGGGGACTTCCCAGCCCCGTTGCTCGCGAATCGCAGCGATGCATTCGGAACCGGAGACCTTCGTACCCAGGTCGAAGTCGGCAATGATGATGTCGCAGTCACTGGTCACCCCGACCCCATCGCTGTGGGTTTCCACTTCGCAGCCCCATTTTTCCAGTAGCGCTGACGTTGCCATCAGCACGTTGGCGTCGTCCTCCACCAGGCACACCCGCAAACCTTGCAAACGGCCTTGCGTGGGCACCGGCCTGTGCGCCGCAACCCTTGGCGCGACCGTTTCCAGCCCCTGGATCATCGCGCGTGTCCCCTTGCCCAGGCGGGAGTCCAACCGGATCTCCAGGTTGATCAACTGGCTGATTCGCTTGACGATGGACAACCCCAGGCCCAGCCCTTCGACGTCCTTGTCCCGGACGTGGCGTACCCGATAAAACTCCTTGAACACCTCGGGCAGATGCTCGGCGGCAATGCCCCGGCCCTTGTCGTAAATAACAATGGCCAAGCCACCGCCTTTCGGACGCACGCCGATCAACACCGGTTGGCCGGGGGCGTATTTGAGCGTATTGGAGATCAGGTTCTGCACCATGGTCGCCAATAGGCCGGCGTTGACACTGACCCAATGCCGACAAGGCCGCAGGCGCAACTCGACACCGGCCCAGCGAGCGGCTTCGGTGTTTTGCTTGACCACGTCCTGGAGCAACGTGCCCAGGTGCACGGGTTCGGCCTGCGGTTCAAGTTGGCCGTTATCGAGGGTGTAGATGTCCAGGATCGAACGAAACAGCTGCGACACGATGTGCAACGAGCGGTCGATATTGTCCACCAGTCGCAACTCTTCCTGCCCCAGCCGGGCATCGCGCAGGCAAGCGGTAAACAAACCGATCGAGTGAATCGGCTGGCGCAAGTCATGGCTGGCCTGGGCCAGGAAGCGGGATTTTTCCTGGTTCGCGGCAATCGCCTCTTCCGAAGCGATGCGGGTACGGGTCAGCAGGATATGCGCGTAGGCAGGCACCACGATGGTGGTGACGATCAGCATCAGGAACAGGTAGGGCTGGCCACGCCAGAACGGCGTGAGCAGGAAAATCACCACCAGGGTCGACAGCGCGATAGCGGTCGCCAGCGCCAGGTAGCGCGAGCCGAAACGCATGCCATTGCCCAACGTGACCCAGAGCAATGCCGCGTACACCGGTAGCAGTCCCTCCCCACCCACGATCAAGGCGAAGGCGAGGCTTGCATAATCCAGGGTCATCGCAAAAAGACGACGCAGGAAGAAGTGCCCGGGCCAACGCTTGATCGCCATCCGCAGCGGGACCGCGGCGCCAAAGAAAAAGGCCATGTACCACAGGATCGGTACATAGGTTTCGAAATCACTGGCCAGACAGGCCACCACAATGATGTAGAGCGCCGTACAGGCCCCGACCGTCAATCTCAACGTCGCTTGATCAAGTTCGCTATTCTTTTCCGTCATAACCACAGGATTATTCCACACGAAAGGTTGTTTCAAACTTGAAACCCGAGGGAGCAGTTTAGGTTACGATGCGCGAACTTGAATTCAGAAGGATCTGAAGCATGACCTGCCGAGTTATTGTGGCCGACGACCATCCTTTGTTTCGTGAAGGTATGTTGAGAACCATCGAACGGCTTCTGCCGACGGCCACCATAGAACAAGCCGGTAATCTGGACGAAGTGTTGGCCCTGGCGCGGTCCGGCGTGGAAGTGGACTCCTTGGTGCTGGACTTGCGCTTCCCCGGTATTAAATCGCTGCAGGTCATAAGCCAGTTGCGGCATGAGTTCAAACGCACCTCGATCATTGTGGTTTCGATGGTGGATGACAGGGATGTTATTTCCCAGGTAATGGCACTGGGTGCCGACGGTTTCATTGGCAAGAATATCGACCCCGCCGATATCGCCGACGCCATCATGGCGATTCGCGAAGGCGAAGTAGTGGTCAAGTATCAGGCGGAAAACGCCATCCTGGATGATGCACTTTCGCAACTGACCGCTCGTCAGCGACAAGTGCTTGGTTTGATCGCCGCCGGCAAGACCAACAAGGAAATAGCCCGGGCGCTGGGCATTTCCCCCTTCACGGTACGCATCCATGTCTCAAGCCTGCTCAAATCCCTGGGTGTTCCCACACGTTCAGCGGCTGCGGCGCAATTTCCCAACGTTCCAGGCGATGACGGGTGGTTGGGCAAACCGCAGACGTGAAGGTATGACGTCGCGAATAATCATTGAGCGTTATCCCCCCTGCCCGCCGCCAAGGCCATAGCACACTTGTACTATAGCTTCGCTCCGTACTCTCCCCCTAAGCTGAAGACGCTCTGAAAAAAAGCGGCTCGAACAGCCAAACATAAAACAAAACCAACGCGCCATACAGACGCCGTGCCGTATCACTGTGCCTATTGGAAAGTTACGGCGTGCCAAGCCCGTGGATTAAATAAATCGCTCGACGGCGCAATGCTGGATCAACTTCACCGTCTGCCCGGCTGAAGTGGAAGGGTCCTGACATTAACTCAAGGAAAGCCATTATGTCCTTCAACTATGGAAAAACACTTGGAAATGGATTGGCACTGTGCGTGCTGGCGGGCGTACTTAACGGCTGTGCGAACACCGGGGACTTGGGTAAGTTGATGAACACCCTGAACCAGGGAACCCAAAAATACGACGTCACCTACCTCAAGCAAACGATCATTCCGGGCAAGACGACAAAAGGCCAGATCACGCAGATGTTCGGTGCGCCGACCAACGAGGAACTCAATTCGACCAGCACCAGCAACGAGTCGAACTGGACCTACGAAAAGAATGATGAGGGCCTCGATAAGTACATGAAGCTGGCCCACAAGTACGTGTCGACCGAAACGAGCCTGAAGATGTATGAAACCTCGGCGCAACTGGCCAAGGCACAAACAGTGGCCAATGACGTCAGCAGCGTGACCGGCACGAAAACAGGCCAAAGCCAGACCCAAGGTTCGGTATTGACCATCTATTTCATCGACGATGTCGTGAAGTACTACAGGGTCTACTGACGCAATGGCGCCATCCGTTGGGGACAGCGCCAACCTGTCCCCAACCTTCACCGAGGCTAGCGGCTACGCTTGGAGGCATCAGACGTCATGAGATGCCAAAGCCGGTGGAAAAGAACAGTGAACTCGACCAGGCCACCTTACGCCTGACCGTCAGCGCTTGTGCGCTCTTGTATATCGTCATCCTGGTCGGCCTGAATCCAGAAGACGCCGCCAGCTACGTGCCCATCATCATTTACATCGGCACGTTCATTTTCGTCTCGGTGTTCCTGCGCATGATCATCAAGCGCTGGCCAGGACACTTCTTCTGGCGACGCCTTTTCACGATGCTGCATGACTACACAGGCATCGCTTTCGCCATGGTGCTGGGAGGTGAAAGTGCACTGCCGATCTACGCAGCACTGCTCTGGGTAACCTTGGGTAATGGCATGCGCTTCGGCTCGCGCTACCTGGCGCTGGCCACCGTTATCGCGCTGTCGACCCTGGTGCTGATTTTCTGCCTTCAACCCTTCTGGCGCACCCAGCCCTACATGTTCCTCATGCTGATCGTCACCACCATCGTGGTGCCAGCCTATGCGCACATTTTGCTCAAGCGCACACGCATTGCCTCCGAGGAAGCGATTTCGGCCAACCAGGAGAAGTCGCGGTTCCTCGCCCAGGCCAGCCACGACCTGCGCCAACCGATCCACTCCATCGGCCTGTTCACCGCCTGCCTGCGTGACGCCAGGCTGGGCATGGAAGAACTGCGGCTGGTGGACAATATCGACCGCTCGCTGCACACCGTCTCGCAGTTGTTCCGTTCGATCCTCGATATCTACACCCTGGATCACGGCAAGCTGGTACCCCAGGCCGACACCATTCACTTGGGGGCTTTATTGCAGGACGTGGTCAAGCAGAACACCGAGGCGGCTCGCTGGGCCGGGGTCGAGCTGCGGCTGCGCGCCTGCCCTTATTGGGTCAACGTCAATCCGGGCATGCTGACCACAATGATCCAGAACCTGTTGTCCAACGCCCTCAAGTACGCGCCCGGCCAACCGGTACTCATTGGTGTGCGTCGCCAGGGCAAGCGCCTGGCCGTGGTGATCTACGACAAGGGCCGCGGCATCGCCGCCGAGCATCTGCCGCAAGTGTTCAAGGAGTTCTACCGCGTGCGCCATGTACGCGACAAGGATGTCGAGGGTCTAGGCCTTGGCCTGTCCATCGTCAAGCGCATCAGCCAGATCCTCGGTGTCGATATACACATCCGCTCCAAGGTCGGCCAAGGCACCCAGGTGGCAATCAGCGGCTTGGAACTGGCGGCTCCAAGGTTCATGGAACCCAAGGTAGCGCCCGTCCAGAATCGCCTGGACGGATTGCACGTGTGCTTGGTAGAAGACGACGCCAACGTGCTGATGGCGACGTCGGCGCTCCTGGAAAAATGGGGTTGCGAGGTTGAAACCCACAGCGACGGCGAGGGGTTGACCAGCGATTGCGACATTGTCATCGCCGATTTCGACCTGGGCACGAAAGTCTCGGGCGCCGAGTGCATTGCCGCGATACGCGAGCAGCGCGGCTGGCAGGTGCCGGCGTTGGTCATCACCGGGCATGAGATCGAGCGGATACGCCAATCGCTGCACAGCCTGAACATCTCGGTGCTGGCCAAGCCCGTGCGACCGCCCGAGCTGCGAGCGGTATTGCTCGAGCTCGTCAAGCGCATGGATCGCAGGGGCGTGGACTCAGCTCACCTCAACCCACCCAGCCGATAGCCGTCTTGGGAATCACCTCGGACTCGTCGAGCTTGGACGCAAACATGCTCACCGCATCGAGGGCATCGGTGGTCCCGTTCCGGATCTGCACGATGACCGATCCGGCCTGGTCTGCCAGGGTGACGCCGCGCAAGGCGCCCTCATGGGTCACGTTCATGCTCGCGACGGCATCGCGGGTTTCGGAGAGGATCATGCCGATCATTTCGGCGATCTCCGACGTGGAGCGACTGGTGCGCCCGGCCAGTTGCCGGACCTCGTCGGCCACCACCGCGAAGCCCCTCCCCTGATCGCCAGCCCGCGCCGCCTCGATGGCTGCGTTAAGGGCCAGCAGGTTGGTCTGGTCGGCGATGCCGCGAATGGTGTTGACGATGGCGGTGATCTCTTCCGAACGCGCCCCCAGTTGCCCAACCAGGCGCGCGGAGGCGCCGATGTTGTCGGCGATCTCGCGCATTTCCTTGGCGGTCTGATGGATCACCTGGGCGCCCTGCTCGGCCACCCGTTCGGTCTCGGCGGAGATGTGGTACGCACGGGACGCGCCGCGGGAATCCTCTTCGAATTTCTCTACCCGCTCGGTAATGTCACTGGCGAACTTCGCGATTTTGCACAACTTGCCTTCGGCGTCGTAGACCGGGTTGTAGCTGGCTTCCAGCCAGACGACTCTGCCGTTCTTGCCGAGGCGCTTGAATTGACCGCTGAAAAACTCACCGGCGTTGAGACGACGCCAGAAATCGCTGTACTCCGAGCTGCCCACCAGGCTCGGTTCGCAAAAGATCCGGTGGTGCTTGCCCTTGAGTTCAGCCAATGAGTAATTCATGACATTCATGAAGTTGTCGTTGGCGGTCAGGATGTTGCCGCCCAGGTCGAACTCGATGACCGCCATGGCCCGGTCGAGGGCCGCCAGCCGGCCACGGGTTTCGGCCTCAGCGGTCACTTTGGCAGTGACATCGAGTGCGTACTTGACCACTTTTACGACGCGGCCCTGTTCGTCCACCACCGGGTTATAGCTGGCTTCCAGCCACACGTTCTGGCCTGACGCGCTGCGGCGTTGAAACGTGCCGGAAACGAATTGCCCGGCGCGCAACTGGTTCCAGAATTCGCGGTATTCGGCGCTGCCCGCCAGCGCTGGGGTGCAGAAATCCCGATGGGACAGGCTGGTCATTTGCTCCCCACGGTAGCCCATCGTTTTCAGAAAGTTCTCGTTCGCCCGCAGCACCTTGCCGTCGGGACTGAATTCGATAACCGCCATCGACCGCTCAAGGGCGCCGACCAATCCTTTGTACGTTGCCAATTCGGCCGTCCTAGCCGTCAGTTCGTTTTTTAGAGTTTTATTAAACATGACGTACCCTCGGTGAACCCTGAAAGTAACCGGACCTTCTATTCATATCGGCGGGTTGGCTGGGGCCTGAACGGTACGGCGTAATTATGTTTCGGCGCCAAAACCCACCGCATCCATCAACCAGCTTCTAAAGGCCTGCACTTTTGGCGAATCGGCCAGTTCATGGGGGGTGACGAAATAGAAACCCAGGTCGGACCTCAATCGCAGATCAAAGGGTGCAACCAGTCGTCCAGCCCTCAGGTCATCCTCGACATAGGTCGAGCGACCGATGCACACGCCCAGGCCGTCCACCGCTGCCTGTACGGCCATCATGGCCAGGTCGAATGTCAGCCGGCTGCCTTCGGCCAGTTTTGTGGGCTGGCCGGCGGCGCTCAGCCATGCGTTCCAATCGCCGCTGGTCACCCCGCTGACTTGCAACAACGTGTGCTGGGCCAGGTCGCCAGGGGTCCGCAACGCGGTCGGACCTTGCAGCAACCTGGGGCTGCACACCGGGAAGATGTCATCGGCCATCAGCCAGTCGGCCCGCACGCCCTTCCAGTTGCCGACACCGTAACGGATGGCCGCATCGACACCGCCCTTGCGAAAATCCACCCGTTCAGTTGACGCCGTGACGCGCACATCGATAGTGGGACACGCCCGCTGGAACGACGCCAGCCGCGGCAGCAACCATTTGGAGGCAAATGAAACCAGCGTACTGATCGTCAAGACACTGTTGTTGCGGCTCTCCAGCAACATCCCAGTGCAATAGCGCAACTCATGGAAGGCCGAACGAACGCCGGGGAAATAGGCCTGGCCTTCGCTTGTCAGGGCCAAACCATCCTTGAGCCGCAAGAACAAGCGCACACCCAGCTCCTCTTCGAGCCGGCGAATTTGATGACTGATCGCTGTCTGGGTGACGTTCAGCTCTTCGGCAGCCTTGGTAAAGCTCATGTGTCGAGCTGCCGATTCGAAGGCTTTCAGGCCGTTCAAGGAGGGGATTCTGTCGGCCATGATGGGGGGCATGCTCATGAGATTTTGTCATACGCTAGCACTGAAGATGTCCTTTGAAAATGTTCCGGCCTTCACGGATTCTGCCGGCATGTCCCCCAGCCTTGAGGAAACCATGAAACTGTATTTCGCACCCCTGACCTGCTCATTGTCCCCGCACATCGTGTTGCGGGAATTGGGCTTGCCCTTTGAATTGATCCGGGTCGACAACAAGACCAAGCGCACCGCCGACGGACGCGACTTCCTTAGCATCAACCCCAAGGGTTACGTGGCCGCTTTGGTGCTGGATAACGGTGAGGTCCTGACCGAGGGGCCCGCCATCGTCCAGTATCTGGCCGATCGGGTCCCCGGGAATACACTTGCGCCGGCCAATGGCACTTGGGAGCGAGTTCGTCTGCAGGAATGGTTGAACTTCATCAGCACCGAGATCCATAGCGGCTGTGCCCCGCTGTTCAATGCCGATATCGCCGAGTCAACCAAGGCAATCTTCAGGGCAAGACTGTTCAAGCGCCTGGACTACCTCAGCCAGGCCCTTGAGCAAAAGGATTACCTGATGGGCCGCTTCGGCCTGGCCGACGCGTACCTGTTCACCGTTTTGACCTGGTTGCCGTTGTTCGATATCGCGATCGGCGACTGGCCGGTACTGGCGTCGTTCACGGCCCGAATCGCGGCACGTCCCAGCGTCCGGGCGGCGATGGCGGCAGAAGCGGCATAATCCATCCCAGTGCAAACTGACCCACCGCTATCGCGAGCAAGCTCGCTCCCACAAGGGTCGGCGGTGGATTCCGATTTCTTCAACGCCTCGGAACCACTGTGGGAGCGAGCTTGCTCGCGATGACGGCGGCACAGCCAACATCCTGCAAGCTGACCCACCGCCTTCGCGAGCAAGCTCGCTCCCACAAGGGTCGGCGGTGGATTCCGATTTCTTCAACGCCTCGGAACCACTGTGGGAGCGGGCTTGCTCGCGAAGATGGCGTTACATCCAACGTCTCCACCAACTGACCCACCGCCTTCGCGAGCAAGCCCGCTCCCACAGGGGATTGTGATGCATGCAACGCATACAGCCGCTCTGAACCTGTTCAACCAATCAACTTGGCATACACCGGCCGGTCGATATTCCCCCCGGTCAGAATCACCCCCACCTTTTTCCCCTGCATCGCTTCACGCTCCTGCATGAGCGCCGCCAAGGCCGCGGCGCCCGCACCTTCGGCGAGGTTGTGGGTGTCGGTGTAATACACCCGCATGGCCTCGGCAATTTCAGCGTCGCTGACCGCTACGATCCGCGCCGCAGCGGCACCGTAGATGGCCAAGGCCTCGGGAATGGGTTTGCGCACGGCCAGCCCGTCGGCAAAGGTATTGGCCGAAGGGGTTTCGCAAAGTCTTCCCGTTTCAAATGACGACTTCGCCGCGTCGGCCTCGGTGGACACGACGCCCACCACTTGCGTTTTCAGGCCCAAGGCATCGCGGGCGGCGATGACTGCGCAAATCCCCGATCCGCAGCCTATCGGCACGTAGACCGTATCCAGGTCCGGCACCGCCTGGAACAGCTCAAGCCCGTAGGTCGCCACGCCCTTGACCAATTCGGGATGAAACGGCGGCACCAGGTAGAGTCCCTGGGCGTGGGCCAAGCGTAAGGCCTCTTCGCGGGCCTCATCGAAATCGCGGCCATACTCGACCACCTCGCCGCCAAAGCCACGCATGGCGTTGTTCTTTTCCACCGAGTTACCTTGCGGCACGACAATCAGCGCTTTCAAACCCAAGGCAGTGGCCGCCAGCGCCAGGCTCTGGCCGTGATTGCCGCGCGTCGCCGTGACGATGCCTTTTGCCTCCGGGTGTTCGCGCTTGAGCCAATGCACGAAGGTCAGGCCACCGCGCGCCTTGAAGGCTCCGGTCGGGGTGTGATTCTCGTGCTTGACCCACACCGTGCAACCCAACCGTTCAGCCAGCAACGGCCAGGCGTATTGGGCAGTGGCGGGCATGAATTGATAGAGATGGCGGGCAGCCTGTTCGATGTCGTCGCGGGTCAGTGTGTGCATGATGGACCTCCAGGTTTTTGCCCAGTCTAATCAGCGCGCCATTGGCGGGCTTTCAGAAAACTGACCTGACTTTCGGGCCCGCTCTTCATTACTATGCGGTTCATGAGCCCGCGAAACCGCCAATCGCCGCCCCCACCTGAACCGGTCCGTCGTATCGAGGCCGGTCCCTGGGCGATCGAATTGCTGCCCGGCTGCGCCTACGCCACTCGCTATGTCGCGGCCCAGTCAGCCATCGGCTTTGCCTTCGACAGCCAGCGTGGCCTGCACGCCATCGGCAGCGACCGGGTCCGGCCGTTTGACGCGTTGCCCAACGGCCTGGCATTCGTTCCCGTCGGATGCGACGTGTTCTCCGAATCTCCCGCTGGCGGTGAATACCTGCGAGTCGTGCGTACCGACGGTATGGCGTTACCGGGGACGCATGCATTCAACAATCGCATTGACCCGCAGGCCATCATCCTCGCGTCGAGAATGCGCAGCGCGCTGTTGCGTGCCACCGCTGAGGACGATTGGGAAGCCTGGGCGCTCGGTTTGGCTGAACGCGTGACCGACCACAAAGCGTTTTCACCACGCCCTCAAGGCTCCATCACGGACGGCCGAATGCGCCTGCTCGACGACTTCATCGACGCCAGTCTCGACAGTCCGCTGGGGGTCCAGGCCATGGCGGGGCTGCTTGGTTTGTCCGAGGGTTATTTCATCCGAGCCTTCAAGCAGGCGACTGGCAAAAGCCCGCACAGCTACCTGATCGACCGGCGCCTCGCCAAGGCACGGGCGCTGATGCGTGACTCAACCGCCCGGCTGACCGACATCGCACACACCTGTGGCTTCAACTCCCAGGCGCACATGACCACGCTGTTCAAGCAACGCCTTGGCATCAGTCCGGCGCAGTTGCGCGGGTAGTTGTTCGGGCCTGATACACCGTTATCGCGAGCAGGCTTGCTCCCACATTCGATCGCCAGCAGACAGAACAGCCGTGGGCAACACTGCCCCCTGTGGGAGCGAGCTTGCTCGCGATGAGGTCCTGCCAGTTGGCATTGATACTGAATGAAAGACCGCCATCGCGAGCAAGCTCGCTCCCACAGGGGCCCCAGGCTAGCCGGCGGTGACGGTCATGCCACCATCCGCCATGACCACCGCACCGACCACAAAACTCGCACGGTCCGAGGCCAGGAACGCCACCACTTCGGCAATTTCTTGCGGCTGTGCAGCCCGGCCGATGGGCGCAGCTTCACCGTGCCGGGCGAGAAACGCCGGACCGTCCTCGACCACGTCATTGAGGATGTTGGTGACCACATCGCCAACACCGATGGCATTGACCCGAATACCCTGCTCGATGACTTCCAGCGCCAAGGTGCGCGTCAGTTGCGCCAGGGCACCCTTGGAGGCGGTGTAGGCAGCAATGGTCGGGAAGGCAAAATAGGACGCGTAGGAGGCGATGTTGACGATGGCCCCCGACTGGTTGGGCATCATCGCCTTGACCGCTTCGCGTGAGTGCAGGAAGGCGGCGGTGGCGTTGACCGCCTGGATGCGCTCCCAGTCCTGGCGCGTCATGTCGATCACTAACTTGTTGATGATGATCCCGGCATTGTTGACCAGGATGTCCAGCCGGCCGAACTGCTCGACGGCCAGGCCGACGGCGCGCTCGGCGGCGCCATCCGCGGTGATGTCGGCCTCCAGCGGCACCAGCCCCGGACGGGCCAGCTCATGGACGGCGGGGTTGATGTCTTCAGCCACCACCTTGGCGCCGCGGGCATGCAACAGCAATGCGACAGCCCTGCCGATGCCACTGGCAGCGCCGGTGACCAGCGCAACCTTGCCTTCGACTTCGTGGGAAATAGTGGGTTGGATATCGGTCATGATCGCTCTCCTGCGTGAGCGGGCAGACGAGACATTCGCCGGCCCGGCGCCCATGGGCGCTGTCGTTATCGACGGCCTCACTGTCTCCCATCGGCGGATGCCGGGCTTTCGCAGGCTTGCTGGGACTGTCGGGGTTTTGCGCGAATCTGTCCGTGAGGGCCAAAACCGTGCTCTAGCTGAACCATCGCCATCGCGAGCAAGCTCGCTCCCACAGGGGGTTGGCGGTGGATGAGCAAGTTGCAGGCGCCCCAAAAAAATGTGGAGCGAGCTTGCTCGCGATGACGGTTGCACCGTCAACATCATTTCATGAGCTGTTGATCCAGGCAGCGGCATCAGCGAACCAGATGCTGGACGCCAATCGCTGGCCTGTCGGGGATAAATAGCGGCGAACTACAAAGATTCTGCAGTCTGGATGAGCGAATTGAGCACCAGCTTTATTTCAATCGCCGGATCTTTATGCCCTTGCAAGATCAAGCCTTCGGCCAAGGCCGTGAAGGTCTTCGCAAGCGCGGCATGTTCCAGCGGTGGTTTCTTGCCAGCATGGTTGAATATGACAGTAATCAACTTGCCCAAGGCCTCGCTGTTTTCCTCATGCAAGTCGTAGTAATGCTGCGAGAACTCTTCATCACGCAGGGCAATCAATTGCAACTCGGCATCGAGGATCGCACAGCGGGTATTGTTCTTCAGGGTGTCGATATAGGCATTCAAGCCATGGCTCAACTGCTCCGACGAATACCCCGACGTCAGGGTCGTACTCAATCGATCGATTTCAACGCGCTTGAAGCGTTGAGTCAGTTGCAGGAGCAAGTCCGATTTACTGGAAAAATTGGAAAAGAAGGCGCCTTTGGAGAAGCCGGCCTCCTCGGCAATGACGTTGACGCTGGCGGCATGAAAGCCTTTGCTGATCATCAGCTCAGTAGCGGTGTCGAATAATTTGTCTCTTGTTATTTGCTGGCTCTCTTCTCGACCTAGTCTCTTTTTAATCACGCCCTCGGCTCCTTTGGCCAGTCAAAATATGCACCTGTATCTGAATGCGACGAAGCGATTACTCACTGTAGTGAACCCGTGTTCGCCATCATATCTTATACGCGCCTCATTCAATCATTTACATTTTAACTTTCAAAAAGTGCCATGTATGTGCCATGTAACCGGGACAGCCTGCCGTGATGCAAGATGGACTATGCAGTCACGTTTTTCACACCGGGAACAGGTGAATCCAAACCATCGAGGCTCGTTGCTCGCGAGCGGGTTGGCCCCGCTTTGACCTTCCTCAACGCCGAATTTTTCGCACCTTCATGCCACGCTGGCGGGTGAAAAAATCCGCGTAACGGCCGGTTCAGAGCCGTCGATTCGCTAGCTTTACGAAATACCGCTTGATTTTCAGATACCGAATGGTTTTTACTTGCGCCGTTGGTGGAGCCCAACGCCTGATCAGGGCATCGAGTCAGTGACACCGATCTCGATGCAATGACAGGTCACCTCACAGGAGCGGGATTTTAATGGAATATGCCTTCGTTACAGGCGCTACTGGCCTGCTCGGGAATAATGTCGTTCGTGCGCTGTTAAAACGAAACATCAAAGTAAAAGCCCTGGTTCGTTGCGCCGAGAAAGCCAGGAAACAGTTCAGCGGCCTGCCCGTGGAATGGGTCGAAGGCGACATGCTCAATGTCGACGCCTTCAGTCATGCACTGCAAGGGTGCGATGCCTTGTTCCATACGGCGGCATATTTCCGCGACAGTTACAAAGGCGGGAAACACTGGCAAAAACTCTATGACACGAATGTGACCGGCACCGAGCGCTTGCTGCAAGCCGCTTATGACGCCGGCATCCGTCGTGCCGTACACACCTCTTCCATTGCCGTGTTGAAGGGTAATAAAGATCAAGTGATCGATGAAACCATGTCTCGCAGTGAACAGGAGGCTGATGATTATTACTTGAGCAAAATATTGTCCGAACAGAAAGTCCAGCAATTCCTGGCGCAGCACCCGGACATGTTCATTGCCATGGTATTGCCAGGGTGGATGTTCGGCCCGGGGGATATCGGCCCGACTTCCTCAGGCCAGTTCCTGCTGGACTTTGTCGGACAAAAATTGCCCGGCGTACTTCCCGGCAGCTTTTCCGTCGTCGATGCCCGGGATGTGGCCGAACATCAAATCGCCGCCATCACCCGCGGCAGGTCTGGAGAGCGTTACCTCGCCGCCGGCAATCACATGGACATGAAGAGCATCTTCCAGGCGCTGGCCAGCGTCAGCGGCGTAAAAGCCCCTGAACGAAAAGTGCCTTTGTTCATGCTGCGACTGATCGCACTGATCTATGAAGGCTATTACCGGATTACCAAGAAGCCGGTACTGATCAGTACGTCTACGGTCAAGCTCATGGCGCAAGAACAAGACCGCACGCATTTCAGCCACAACAAAAGCTCAAGGGAGTTGCAATGCCAATTCCGCCCTGTCGCTGAAACCCTGACCGATACCCTGGACTGGTATCGGAACAACAACTACACAGATGCTTAATTGAGACCATTCATATAAAGCCTGCCTCTGTAGTACTTTTTTGACACGCCCTATATCCAAGGATTGAAGAGGTTGGTAAATGAAAAGCCTTTCATATAAAGAAGGTTTTCTGCATCGTTTTGTCGGTTTTTCGGAATCCTTTCCCGAGCAAGTTGCTATCCGGCACTTGGACACGGAAGAGGACACCGTTACTTATCGCGAGCTGCGCATCAAGGCCGAAGCCTGCAACGGCGCCCTGACGGCACTCGGTGTATTGCCGGGCGATAAAGTCGCGCTGGTGCTGCCCAACGGGGTGGCTTTCATCGCTTATTACCTGGCGACTATCGGGCGGG
Organism: Pseudomonas sp. Z1-12; assembly: GCF_051132015.1. Classification (NCBI taxonomy): domain Bacteria; kingdom Pseudomonadati; phylum Pseudomonadota; class Gammaproteobacteria; order Pseudomonadales; family Pseudomonadaceae; genus Pseudomonas; species Pseudomonas sp. Z1-12. The sequence continues at coordinate 2,571,000 of NZ_CP071647.1, read as the reverse complement.
GTGCCATTCCGGTCATCCTCAACTACAAGTTGACCGCTTTTGAAATGAACAGTGTGGTCAGCCTCGCCAGGCCGACCCTGGTAGTCACGACCGAAGCGTTATGGGTGCAACACGACGAGATATTCCAGCCCAACAACGGCGTCAGACACGCCCTGGTGCTGGACGACGGGAGCGAACCTTCATTGCCCCTGCCCGCCAATGCAACGGCCGCCTCTCAATTGCCTCAACAGCTCGAACCCTTGTTGCTGCCCGAAGGCAATCCGATCGTCTCGGTGCAGTTTACCTATCGAGGCATCGGCAGGCCCCTGGCGGTTTCTCACCGCTACCTCGACCTGACGCAATCGAGCGATGGGCTGCACGAGCATTTTCACCTGCAAGGCGTCGGCTCCGTGCACCTGGTGACACTGCCGCTGTATGCCATCTTCGGCCTGTCGGTGATGATGGTGTTTCCCTTGAGCGTGGGCGCCACCCTGCTCATGACCAACACCCTGCTCAACCGGGACCTGGCAGAAGTCCTGTCCGAGCATCAGGTCACCTTTGCCTGCCTGGTGCCCGATGTCATTCGCTACTTCAATACGCGGCTGGCCAAACGCAAAGGCCCGCGGTTGCCGTTGCACCCGCAACTGATGATCTACTCGGGCGGCAGCCACCTGCCGGCCGATGAAGCCGAAAAGCTGGGCACGCTGCTGGGCTGCAATCCAGTGCTCCAGGGCTACGGTTTGACCGAAAGCATGCCGGTGATCGTCCAGAGTTCGATTGGCCCGGCCCACCGCGGCGCCATGGGCCAGCCGATCAGCGGCGTGGAACTGCGCGTCGTCGATGCCGAGGGCCAGGACGTGGCACCCGGGCGCATCGGCGAGTTACTGATCCGCGGCGCGATGGTGATCGGCGGCTACAACGATGCCGAGGACACCAATGCCCGATTCTTCCGCGACGGCTGGTTCCACAGCGGTGACCTGGTCTGGCGCGACGACGATGGGCATGTGTTTTTCTTTTGCCAACGCCTGCGCATCTCGAAGATCAAGGCGCAGATGGTCGACCTGGTGGAAATCGAATCCGTCGCCCTCAAGCACCCCGACGTGGTGCGCGCCAGGGCCTATATCGTCCCGGATCACAAGGAAGTCAACGTGCTGCACCTGTGCGTCGAAGGGACCGGCGAGCTGACCCAGAACGCGCTGAGCACCCTGCTCTCGCGCGACCTGTCGGGCTTCAAGCTGCCCAAGACCATCGAGATCATCCCGCTCAAGGAAGAGGCACATGCACACTAACAACACCCAACCGGTACTGGCCGTTTTTGACTTCGACGGCACACTGACCGACCGGCACACCTTCTGGCGCTACATGCGCTATATCGTCGGCACCCGTTCGTTCTGGCTGCGGATCATTCCCCTGCTGCCCAAGATGCTCAGCGTGATCCTGGGCATCACCCCACTGATGCAAGCGCGCCTGGCCTTCATTGCCTGTTACCTGGGCGGGCTGTCGCTGGAGCAAGAACGCGAGCACGCCAAATACTTCATCAGCGAACAGCTGCCGCTCTGGCTCAGGCCCGAGGCGTTGCGGCGACTGCAATGGCATCAGTCCATGGGGCATATCACCGCGCTGGTCAGCAACTCGCCGGAAAACTACCTGATCCCTTGGGGCCAGGCCGCGGGGTTTGACTATGTGTGCGGCACGCGCCTGGCCACGGCAAAAAACAAACTCACCGGCGGGATCGCCGGTACCAACTGTGTAGAGCGAGAGAAAGTCACGCGCCTCAAAGGCTGCCTGAGCAATCTGGATGATTTTTATATTTATGCCTACGGCGATTCATCAGGCGACGCTGATCTGCTCGGCATTGCCAACTCTCCCTTCTACAGAAACTGGTACTGATCGATGAACACGCTGAGCAACTTGGCCCCCAAGCATTTCAAGCGCCCTGACAGCGCCCCGACCGTCATGATCGTCGGCGCCGGGCCCATCGGCCTGTCCCTGGCAATCATGCTGAAAAAATGGGGCGTGGCGTTTCGCATCATTGAAAAGAACACCGGCCCCTCGACCGCGACCAAGGCGATGGCGATCCATTCCCGCACCCTGGAAATCTTTCGAGACCTGGGCGTTGCCGAGCAAGCCATCCACGATGGTTTCACGATCAACCAGTTTTCCGTGCAGTCGAACGCCAAGCGGGTGCTGAACTACAACTTTTCCTACCTGGACGCGACCTATCCCCTGCTCTTGAGCCTGCCACAGCCGCAAACCGAGAAGATTCTCCTGGAGCGGTTGAAGGAACTGGGCGCGGAGGTGGAGTGGAACACCGAACTGGTGGACATCGAAAACCTGCCGGGTTCGGTGCGCATGACGCTCAAGCATGCCGACGGCACCGACGAAACCTTCGCCAGTCGCTGGGTGGCCGCCTGTGACGGTGCTCGAAGCAACATCCGAAAACGCCTGGACATGACCTTCGAAGGTTCGTCCTATGACCGCTTCTTCATGCTCGCCGATGCCGATATCCAATGGTCCGGCAGCCAGGATGAGGGCGCGTTTTTCCTCGGTGCACAAGACGGTTACGTGGCGGTTGCGCCGATCAGCGCCCAGTCCCGTTATCGGCTGTTCATCGAAATGCCCTACAACCTGCCGCCAGAAGGCGAGCGCCCGTCGCTGAGCCTGGAGAACTTCCAGCGCCTGTGCGAAGGACGTGGGCAAAAGATGACGCTGTCCAATATTTCCTCGACGACCATCGCCTCGTTCCAGCATCGCCGCGTGCAAACGATGCAACAAGGCTCGGTGTTCCTGCTGGGGGACTCGGCGCATATCGGCAGTCCCATCGGTGGCCAATGGATGAACCTGGGGGTTTCCGAGGCTTATAACCTGGCCTGGAAAATCGCCTATGTCGATCAAGGCCTGGCGGATCCGTCCTTGCTCGACAGCTACAACGAAGAGCGTTATCCGGTTGCCCTGGAAGTCGAGAACACCGCCCACCGGTTGACGGGGCTGATTACCGTCCGGCGGCGCGCCCTGGTCTGGTTGCGTGACAACGTCCTGCCGTTGTTGAGCAACCGGAAAAAGGTCCAGCGCAAGTTGCCGTCCATGATTTCCGGTCATCAGTATCACTACGAAAAGAGTGATTACATCCAGGAATCGCTGACGAAGAAACAGCGCTACAACTGGAACAAGAAAGGTAAAAAAACTGAGTTCCCGAGCGCAGCGCCTCGCGCCGGGCAACTGGCACCCGATGTCGAGTTGTGGCAACTGCAAGGGCTGCCCACAAAACACTTGATCGACCTGTTCCACGGAACGTTCACGCTGTTGATCTTCAGCGCGGCCGATCAGTTTTCACCTTCATTGCCGGGCCATTACGCCTTGGCCGAGTCGGTGGAAAAGGACTACCCAGGCATCAAGGCTTATTGCGTGATCGATGCCCTGAGCAGCGCCGGGCTGCCACCCTGGCACTCGACACTGCTGGACCCCGATTGGCGACTGCACAAGCGCTACCACGCCAAGGCAGGCACGTTGATGCTGATTCGTCCTGACGGCTACATCGCGTTCCAAGGTGCCGATGCAATAACACTGGCGACCTATCTGAACGTAAGGTCCGGGTTGCTCAAGGGCGCCAGAAAAACCACCTCGTGTGAGATCAACGCAGTGGAACTCCAACTTTAAGTCTCCCCATGGCTACAGCCAATTTGCTTCATTGATATAAACAAGGCCCAGTCCTGGGCCATGATTTTTGATCTTTCTTTTGTATAGAAATATCGACCGACTTGGTTAGGAGAACCTGATGCGTTTGCAACTTAACGATGTGGTGCAGGAATTCATCGTGTCCAACGGGAGAATAGCCCACAGCTATTTCTCTCTGTCTGAAAAGATCATTGAGTCATTGTGCGAATCCAATGTCGCGAAGGAAGCGATATTGCTGCGCGTGTTGGAACAGGCCGAAACTGTCACGGCCCATTACTTCAATGCTCATCAACAAGTTCTCGAGGGCGTTTATGCCCACGGGATCGAAACCTCCGTCAGCCAGAATGTTGCAGTGCTGGAGCCTGTTCACGCTAAACCGACCATATTGGCCCCGATGCCCGTCGCCGAAACCGTCGCAGAGACATCGGCACTCAGCTACGGGCAATGGTTGCGCGGCGAAATCAGCGCCGTCACCGGCTTCCAAGCGCAACAGATCGACTTCGATCAAAGCTTCGAGAGCCTGGGGATCGACTCGCTGGGGCTGGTGGATATTTTCGAGTCCCTGGCCCAGCACTTCCCGGAAAAGAAAGCGCTCACCGCGCAGCTCTTCGATGCCCCTACCCCGACCGCCTTGCTGGCACGGCTTGAAGCCGATCCACAGGCGCCGGCGGTGGATGTCCAGGGTTGGGTACTCGACCAACTCGCGGCGATCACCGGCTTTACGGTTGAGCAGATCGACCCGACACAAAGCTATGAAAGCCTGGGCCTGGATTCGCTCGTGCAGTTGGATTTCCTCGAGTCGGTCGTCGCCCTGTGGCCACAGCTCAAGGCTCACAGTTCCGAGCTGGCCAATGCCAAGTTCCCGCAGGCAACCATTGCCCTGATCCAGGCCGCCCTGGCCGATCCGCAACCGCAAGCGGCGCCCTCACCTGCCGCGACCGCCACTCAAGGGCAGGCGGAAAACCTGCTGCTCAACGCCCTGTCGCCGTTGATCCCGGACGCCGCGCAGTCCATCGATATCCAGACGCCGTTCGCCCAACTGGGCCTCAACGGCTTCGCCCGAGAAGCGCTCTGCCATTCCATGGCGCAACAGTGCTCGGCCAGCGAGTTTGCCGGTGAAGCGTTGATGTCCCGTCGCACCCCTCAGGATGCCTTGTCGCTGCTGGCCAGACTGAGCTGAGCCCAGCAACGAGCAACAGGAATGGAATCCGGGTGACGAACCCGTCACCCAGCAGTTTGGCGATCAGGAGACAGGGTATGAGTGGCGCAGCAACAACAGCGGGCGATTTTTGCTTCAGCGCGATGGCGGGCGAGTTTCCAGGAGCGCCGTCAACGGAAGCGCTTTGGCAGTTGCTTTCCCAAGGGCAGGTCGCACCGATCGAATCGATGCCGACACGCTGGGACGTGGACAAGGCGTCGATCTATTCAACCAAGGCCGGCGAGAAAGATCGCACCTACCTGGACAGCGCTTTTTGCCTGACCGACGACGCTTCGACCCCGTCACGGCACGAAGGACGACAGGTCGCCATTGGCAAGAAAGTGCTCCAGACGCTGTTCAGCCAGCTGGCCGCACAGGGCTCGCCATTGAGTAGCGAACGTACGGCATTGGTGGTCGCGACATCTTGGAGTGACGAGAGCTATTTCGTCACCGGCATGTCTGGAAAACCTGATGCACCGCCGGGCTTTACCCCGGGTGAACAAGTCGCCGCGCTGGCCGCGGCCTTTGCCTTGGGTGGGCCGGCGCTATCGGTGGACACCGCGTGCAGCTCGTTCCCCTATGCCTTGGACATGGCCCAGGCACTGGTCAATAGCGGCCAAGCGGACAACGCGATTGTCATGGCCCTCAACACCGTGCTGCCGCCGGCGCTGTTCCTGGGCTTCTCGCAGTTGACGGCGTTTTCCGCGCGGGCGCGGATGGAAGCCTTCGGCCAGGCCGCCGACGGCATTGTACCGGGCGAATGTGCCGTTGCGTTCCTGGTCGAACCGCTCGCCCAGGCCCTGACCGCGCAGCGCCGTCCAATGGGCGTCTTGCGCGCCTTGGGCATGTCCGCCGACGGCGCCGAAGGCTCGGTGTTTGCCCCCGGCAAACAGGCCCAATACTCGGCTTACCAACGTGCTTATCGCGGCCTTGACCCAAGGGACGTGGACTACATCGAAACCCACGGCACCGGTACACCGCTGGGGGATGCGACGGAACTGGCGTCGCTGGACAGCTTCTTCGCACCCCATCGCACGGGCGGCGAGAAAATCACCATCGGTTCTATCAAGTCGGTCATCGGCCATCCCCTGGCCGCCGCCGGCGGCGCTTCGCTCGCCAAGGCCCTGATGATATTGCGCCACAAAGGCATTCCCCCGCAGCCGGGCTACCGCCCCAGCACAAAGGTCGATGCCACCTGCCTGCGACTCGCCACCCAGCAGGTACATCCTCTGGAGGCGCGTCAGTCGGCGATCCGGATTGGCATCTCCAGTTTCGGCTTTGGCGGCGCCAACGCTCACCTGGTGGTGGATGAATACGTTCCCAACGAGCGGCCTGCCGCAGCCCCCGCCAACACCTGCGGCGTGGTGATGCTGGACCTTGCCATCGTCGAGGCTGAGGCCGCGCTGGGTAGCCACCGTTCGTTGCAGGCATTCCAGCAGCAGCTCGACCAACCCGCGGCGCCTTCGGTCGTGTTCCCTTATGGGCGCTTCGTCGATTACACCCCGGCGCCCGGTCAGCCGTTGCTGGGCAAATTCCTCGCCCAGGACCACGTCATCGATATCGATGGCTTCGGCATGGGGCCCAAGCCGCTGGCCCACGTCGACCCGTTCAAACTGTTGATCACCGATCGCGTCAACCACTTGCTGCGACGCTTGCCGGGCGTGGCCGGCTCGCCCGGCACCGCGATGGTCATGTGCTGCAACATGGGCGGCGAGCGCTTCAGCAATGCCTACAGCAGCGCCCACAACTTCTTTTCGCGGACACACGGCGCGGCGCCGGGCGTCGAAGTGACAGACGTGGCAACCATGCTGCCGAACATGTTGTCCGGCTATCCGGCACAGATTTTTGACTTCAAGGGTTTCCATCAGACCCTGGTCGGCACCGCGGGCCTGTTCTGGCAAACCTTGCTGGCTTCGCCGCAATGGTTCGACAACGGCATCACCACCCTCCTGCTCGGTGCCGGGCGTTTTCTCAGCGGTGAGATCGAGGTCGAGCGCGCCCGGCGTACCGCGACACAACAGGGTGAAGGACTGGGGCTGCTGGCGCTGCGTCGCCATCAACCGCAGGCTACTGACAACCCCTTGCTGGTGATCCGCGCGGCGGTCCTCGCCCATGCCGCCGGCTCGCTGGAAGAGGCTTGCCGCTTGCTGGGCAAAGCGCCAAACCACTATTCGCATGTCGAAATCTGCGAGTTGCAGCCGGTTGCGACACCTGCCAGCGGATCGCTGCGGGACATCACCGGTTTCCTCGCCGAAGCCAGTGGTATCGAGACCCTGTTGGCGGTGATGTTGAAGGGCGCGACCCATTCCGTGATCGAGGTACGCGACGCCGGCAAACCAGTGATGTGGTTGTTTACCGAGCAGCTTCGCCAATGGAGCCCGACCACGACCGAGGCCATCAAGCATCCGTTCATGCTGCGCTTTGCCCATTCGTCATCCCAGGAACTGCAGCAGGTCATCACGCCTGTCAGCCTGGTCCGCGAGCCGCAGAACGATGGCGTCGACGTGCAACAGCTCAGCGACATGCTCACCAGTACCCTGCTCTCCGGGCTGCGGGTGCGGGTGCGCGCCATGGAAAGCCTGTTCGCCCTGCACCGTGGCGATACCGCCCAGCGCCCGACGCCCTGGCAGCGCAGCGCGGAACATAGCGTGATCACCAACGCCCGGCGCAGCCCTCAGTCGCTGCACGCCCAACTGGTGGTGAATGAAGCGCACCCGTATTTCTTTGACCATCCGCTGGATCACATCCCGGGCATCTTGTTGCTGGAGGGCGTGCTGCAATTGCTTGAGCTGGCCATGCCGCCGCTGAGCGGGCGGGTCGCCTACATCAAGACCCTGACGATCAAGTTCCAGCACTACGTACAGAAGCACGGCACGATCGATCTGCACATCGAGCAAGGCGAAGACCCCCAGGTGTTCAATGCCAAGGTCATGCAGGCCGGAAAAGTAATGTGCACGTGCGTGCTCGGGATGGCCTACAGCTCGGCGTTCGAGACGTCGCCGGCCAGCGAATTCACCGCCACGCCCTGCCGCGACAAGGCCCTGTTGCACAAGGCCCGTGCGGAAAACGTCATCGTCAGTGACATGAGTGGCGTCGCCCAGGGCCTGAGCGTGGACACGGTGAAACTGCCGCCGGAGCACTTCTTCCAGGCAGGCGATCCCCAGCACTATTCGATGGTGTATTTCCTCGAAGTGGCTCGCCAGTGCTACATGCAGATCGCCCACAGCCATCTGCGGATCCCGCTCAACACCCCAATGAACTTGCTGGCCTTGAGCTTCACCCTGGATCGGCCTATCCCCAGGAACAGCCCGCTGTCATTGGCGCCGCAGGCCGGTTTTGACGCTGCGCTCCAGGCCTTCAAGACCAACCGCATCTACATCGACCTGTTCAACCGGGGCGAAAAAATCGGACAAGCCAGCATTACCGCCCAAGTGCTGAGTCAATCCGCACCGGCAGCCTGAGCATTGAATGGATCTGCCACCCCGCATGACCGTGCCCCCCACAACCAAGGTGTCACCGTGAACGACGTCAACGTGCAAGTCATAGTCAAATCGCCCCCTTCTGAAATCTGGAAGCTCTGGAGCAACTTTCCCGAAGCACCGTTATGGGATACCGATGTTCGCCAGTGCCAACTCGACGGTCCGTTCCAGGCCGGAACGCGCGGCAGATGTGTCCTCAAGAATGGCTTGAACATGCCCCTGAGGCTGGAAGCCGTGAGCCTGCACGAAAGCTATCGCAACAGCGCACGGCTGCTCTGGATCGACCTGGAATTCGATCATCGGATGCGCCGGCTTTCAGCCGATGAAACCCATGTCATCCATAGCGCGAAGATTTCGGGGCCGTTGAGTTTCCTGTACCGCGCACTGCTGCGCAAAGCATTGGCCAGCGCGATGACCACCGCCCTGGACAACCTCTGCAGGCTGGCTGAACAACGGGCCGCCGCCCCGGCGCGGGGGAAAACCGCGACGCCGCTGCACCTGGTGTGAACGCCCTCGGACGTGTTTCGCCTACTTATCGATAACAGCAACATTTCGGATCTAGCATGAACCTACAGAAAAACACCCGCTATCTCGTCATGGGCATCGTTGGCCTGGGTGTGATCGCCCCAATGTCGAGTTTCGCCGACACGCTCGGCCCTTATGTCAGTGGCATGGGCGGCGTGAACTGGGTCGCTGAACAGGACCTTAACCAGAACGATCTTGATTTCGTCGAAATGGAATACAACCAACCGTTGCATTCCGGCTTCGCCACCGGCCTCGCACTGGGCTGGAGCTTCCCGACCGGGCTACGGCCCGAAGTGGAGCTGAGCTACCGCCGCAACACCCTGACCCAGTTCAATCAACGGGTCTACGAGGGCGGCGGCAGCATCGACGGCAAAGGTGAACAGGAAGCCACCAGCCTCATGGCCAACCTCTGGTATGACATCTCGAACCTGCCGGCCCCCTTGAGCCGCTTCACCCCGTATGTCGGCGGTGGCCTGGGCTACGCCGTGCTGACCATCACCGGCCTGGAAGCCGGTGGCGTCGAGTTCGGCGACACCCATCGCGACACCGTCTCGGCCTGGCAACTCGGCGCCGGGGTCGCTTATGAACTCAGCGAGCATTGGTCCATGTCCCTGGACTATCGCTACTTCAAGACCGGCGAAGCGCACTTCGGCGACATCCAGGGCCTGCCCCAAGGCGATGTGCAAACGGAGTACAACGCCCAGTCGTTGATGCTTGGCTTACGCTATTGGTTGTAGCTGGTAGACGGATCGGCGCCTCAGGTGCCGATTCGTCTCTCACGGCTTCGCTGTCCAAGCCTGGGGCCATTTACTACGGGTGAAACGCATCGCTAGATCGAAAGCACAAAGCGGCTTCCACTCTCGATGTCCTCGCCATCCGACGGCGCTCCAGGCACAAACCCGCACCGTTCAAGGACCTTCCTTGAGCCGACATTGCTCTCATAAACATAAGCCACCAACCGCGTGAGGTTCCAACGCATCCGTGCCTCTTGGATCAGATGTTTCAGAGCCAGCGTTGCCAGCCCTTGCCCGCAAGCGCGTTGATCAATGCGATAGCCCACCTCGGCGCAACCGTGTGATGAATGGATGCCTTTCAGATTCGCTCGCCCCACTATCCTCCCGTTGGAATCTTCGATGACAAACGGGTGCCAGGCACCCTCAGCGAAATCGGCCAGATAGCTTTCGATGTGATCGGCGACGCCCGTCAATGAATAAAAAGCCGGGGCGCGTGGGTCGATCTGCGACTCGAACCATTCACGGTTGTGGATTTCGAAGGCCAGCAGCGCTTGCGCATCAGCGCTCTCCAACTCGCGAATTCTGAATGGTTTCACTGATTGTTTCTCCGGGGCCTGGAAGCGCAATCGTAAGGTCGGATGATCGTTCATGACCAGGGTTTCTGCTTGAGCCGTCTGGCGCTGGGGGCTGCTGCGCCCGAAGCGTCGGACCGGCCCAGCGGGAGCAAGCTCCCTCGCCACAAAAGCGGCGCAGGTGCGTCCGTGAGAACAGATAGATGGAAAAATCCGAAAGGCCTTTGTGGCTATGCAGATGGATAACTCACGACTCCCCCAAGCCAAACACAACTCCGTGGCGAGGGAGCTTGCTCCCGCTGGGCCGGTCCGACGCTTCGGGCGCAGCAGCCCCAAAAAGCCGAATGCGATCTGCCTGAAACACCACTGGGTCTGGCTTGAGGTCGCTTCGCGCCCCAGCGGGAGCAAGCTCCCTCGCCACAAAAGCGGCGCAGGTGCGTTCGAGACAACAGATAGATGGAGAAATCCGAAAGGCCTTTGTGGTTATACCGGTGGATGACTCACGACTCCCCCAAGCCAAACACAACTCCGTGGCGAGGGAGCTTGCTCCCGCTGGGCCGGTCCGACGCTTCGGGCGCAGCAGCCCCAAAAAGCTCAATGCGGTCTGCCTGAAACGCCACAGGGTCGGGCTTCAGGGCCGCTTCGCGCCCCAGCGGGAGCAAGCTCCCTCGCCACAGGGTTCATTTGATGGGGACCCTAAACGAAAAATGCTCCGTACCTTTCGATACGGAGCATTTCTTCAAGACTCCCACTGATTGCCAGGTATTCACGCCTGGTTCAATCGCCTGCGGAATTCAGAGGGACTCTGCAGTTCCTATCGGGGAGTCGGAATGGAACCGGCCTGGCGTCCTTCAGGCGTTCTGGTTCCAGGGACGGTCTCCATGCTCGTCCTTGATACGCGTCGGCAAGCCCATCGCATCCAGCGCCTCGAGGAACGCCTCGGCAGGCAGCTCCTCGACGTTGACCATGCGCTGCACGTCCCACTCGCCACGGGCCACCAGCAAGGCTGCGGCCACGGGTGGCACGCCGGCGGTGTAGGAAATGCCCTGGCTGTCGGTTTCGGCGTAGGCGTCCTCGTGGTCGGCTACGTTGTAGATGAACATCTCGCGCGGCTGGCCATCCTTGGTGCCCTTGACCAGGTCGCCGATGCAGGTCTTGCCGGTGTAGCCCGGCGCCAGCGAGCTCGGGTCAGGCAGCACGGCCTTGACCACTTTCAGCGGCACGACTTCCAGGCCTTCGGCGGTCTTGACCGGTTGCTCGGAGAGCAGGCCAAGGTTCTTGAGCACGGTGAACACATTGATGTAGTGCTCGCCGAAGCTCATCCAGAAACGCACGTTGGGCACGTCGAGGTTCTTCGACAGCGAGTGCACTTCGTCGTGACCGGTCAGGTACAGGTTCTGCGAGCCTACGACTGGCAGGTCGTCGGTGCGCTTGACTTCGAACATGGTGTTGCTGGTCCACTGGCTGTCCTGCCAGCTCCAGACCTGTCCGGTGAATTCGCGGAAATTGATTTCCGGGTCGAAATTGGTGGCGAAATATTTGCCATGGGAGCCGGCATTGACGTCGAGAATATCGATCGAATCAATGCGGTCGAAATGCTGTTGTTGCGCCAGTGCCGCATAGGCATTGACCACACCCGGGTCGAAGCCCACGCCGAGAATGGCGGTGATGTTCTTCTCCTGGCACTCCTGGAGATGGTTCCACTCGTAGTTGCCGTACCAGGGCGGCGTCTCGCAGACCTTGCCCGGTTCTTCGTGGATGGCGGTGTCCAAGTAGGCCACGCCGGTATCGATGCAGGCACGCAGCACCGACATGTTGAGAAAGGCAGAGCCGACGTTGATGACGATCTGCGATTCGGTTTCGCGAATCAGCGCCTTGGTCGCTTCGACATCCAGAGCGTTCAGTGCAAAGGCCTTGATGTCGGCGGGTTGCTTGAGGCTACCCTTGGCCTTGACGCTGTCGATGATGGCCTGGCATTTGGAGATGTTGCGCGACGCGATAGCAATACGACCGAGTTCGTCGTTGTGCTGCGCGCACTTGTGGGCCACCACCTTGGCGACACCTCCTGCACCAATGATAAGTACGTTCTTCTTCAATTTCTTTATTTCTCCTTCCGCCAGCTCAAGAGAGGCTGGACAAGTAGTCGTCGTAAACAAACTCGCGAACCACCTCGACGCTGCCGTCGAGTTGCTTCACAACGATGGACGGCATCTTCAGGCCGTTGAACCAGTTTTTCTTGACCATGGTGTAGCCCGCTGCGTCGATGAACGACAGCCGATCGCCGATGGACAACGGACGATCGAATTTGTACTCGCCAAAGATGTCTCCGGCCAGACAGGATTTGCCACACACCATGTAGGTGTGTTCGCCCTCGCTCGGTGCCAGCTTGGCGTCCAGGCGATAGATCAGCAGATCGAGCATGTGCGCCTCGATGGAGCTGTCCACCACGGCGAGGTGCTTGCCGTTGTAGAGCGTGTCGAGCACGGTGACTTCCAACGACGCGCTCTGGGTGATCGCGGCCTCGCCCGGCTCCAGGTAGACCTGCACGCCATACTTTTGCGAGAAGGCCTTGAGCCGTGCGCAAAAGGCGTCCAAGGCGTAGCCCTCGCCGGTGAAATGGATGCCGCCACCGAGGCTGACCCACTCGACCTTATGCAGCAAGTGACCAAAGCGTTCTTCGATAGTGCCCAGCATCTCGTCGAACAGGCCGAAATCGCCGTTCTCGCAGTTGTTGTGGAACATGAAGCCGGAGATGTGCTCGATGACTTGCTCGATCTTCACCGGATCCCACTCGCCCAGGCGGCTGAACGGTCGCGCCGGGTCGGCCAGCAGGTAATCGGAGCTGCTCACCTGCGGATTGACCCGCAAGCCACGGACCTTGCCGGCGGACGCTTCGGTGTAGCGCTGCAATTGGCCGATGGAGTTGAAGATGATCTTGTCGCAGTTGGCGAGCATCTCCTCGATCTCATCGTCGGCCCAGGCCACGCTGTAGGCATGGGTCTCGCCGGCGAACTTCTGCCGGCCGAGCTTGAGCTCGTAAAGCGACGACGAGGTGGTGCCGTCCATGTACTGCTGCATCAGGTCGAACACCGACCAGGTGGCGAAGCACTTGAGCGCCAGCAAGGCCTTGGCCCCGGACTGCTCACGCACATAGGCGATCTTCTGCATGTTCGCCAGCAGCTTTTGTTTGTCGATGAGGTAGTACGGCGTTTTGATCATTTTCGAGGCCTCCGGGCAAGGCGAGCCAAAAAAGGATGCGCATTGTGCCTTCACTGACTGCAGATCGAAAGAGCGAAAAGCCCCGTTCGCGCAATCATCCCGATCCAGGCCGACGCTTTGCGATAACCGGACGTACCGGCCGCCCAGGCGACAAGAGGCTGGATCTGGCAACGGAGGGATAACCAAGAAGCGCTGACGCTCGACCTTGAGCCGTCACGGATAAGCGGCACGGCGGTACAACCGTTCGTGATCAGCTTTTATGCATCAGGCCATGAAGCACACCGAACCTGAGGCCCGCTTCGCTAGCGAGCATGTCTGTAATACCGAAGACCTTGAACGCCGCCAGCATGATCGCCAGGCCACCGGGCAGGATCCCCAGGCGATGGCGCTGCAAGCCGGCCAACCTGAGTTGATCGACATGCCCGACTTCCAGCAGCCGCAATGACAGGCGCAGCAACCCGCCGTAGGTGATGCCGCCTTGTCCGAAGTCGTTGAGGCCATTGGCCTTGAGCACCTTGGCCAACATCCGCGCTGTACCGGATGAGCCGATCACCTGCTGCCAGCCCTGCGCGCGATAACGCGCCGCCACTGCTTCAAATTGCAGGACGGCCACGCGTTCAGCCTCCAGCAGCGCCTGAGCGGTGATGCGTCCGCCCGGAAAGTAATGCGCGCCAAAGGTGCCACTGCCAATGGCAATGCTTTCCGTCAACAACGGTTGGGCGCCCTGCCCCAAGATCAGTTCGGTCGAGCCACCGCCGATGTCCACCACCAATCGCGTCTGTTCAACGCCGGGCACCGTATGGGCCACGCCGGCATACACCAGCCGGGCTTCTTCATGCCCCGACAGCACGTCGATCCGAAACCCCAGGTGCCGTTCGGCACTGGCCAGGAACAGCTGGGCATTGGCCGCTTCGCGCACGGCACTGGTCGCCACCGCCCGCACCCGTCCGGCTTCAAAGCCGCGCAGTTTCTTGCCGAATCGGGCCAGGGCCTGCCAGCCTCGATCCAGCGCCAGCTCGTCCAGCGCCCCGGCCTGCAAGCCCTCGGCCAATCGGACCGGCTCGCGCAAGGTTTTCACTTCCTGGATCACCATCTGTCGATTGCGCCTGACCGACTGGCCAATCATCAGGCGAAAGGCGTTGGAGCCCAGGTCAATGGCCGCGAACAGGGGGGCGTCGCCTTTCATAGCGGTATTCCTTGATTCATCAGCCAGCAGGCACAAGCGCTGCCGAGCATCCCACGATGATTTGCGAGGATCCTGCCACGGGTTCGATGACACCTGGATGACACTCCCTGTTTTAGCCAACGACAAACTCATGAAGCGTAGATGACGTCACTACTATGTAACAAACTGCAGATAGCGTGGATCGCGCCTCCACGACCGAGTTCTCCACCATGCTTTCAACCCAGGACACCTTGGTACAGCGCATCCACCGCGAGTTGCTCGATCACAGTGACGAAGAACTGGAGCTGGAATTGTCCGAAGACGGGCATGACCTGAACGCCCTGTTCGATGAACACGCCCCGCAAAGCAGCGAGAAGGAAAGCCGCCGACTGTATTTCAGCGAACTGTTCCGCCTCCAGGGCGAACTGGTGAAGCTGCAAAGCTGGGTCGTCAAGACCGGGCACAAGGTCGTGATCCTGTTCGAAGGACGGGACGCCGCCGGCAAGGGTGGCGTGATCAAGCGCATTACCCAGCGGCTCAATCCGCGGGTGTGTCGCGTTGCCGCCCTGCCCGCCCCCAACGACCGTGAACGGACTCAGTGGTATTTCCAGCGCTACGTTTCGCACCTGCCGGCGGCGGGTGAGATCGTGCTGTTCGACCGCAGCTGGTACAACCGCGCCGGGGTCGAACAGGTCATGGGCTTCTGCACCGACGACCAGTACGAAGAGTTCTTCCGTACCGTGCCGGAATTCGAGCGGATGCTCGCCCGCTCCGGCATCCAACTGATCAAGTACTGGTTCTCCATTTCCGACCAGGAACAGCACCTGCGCTTTCTCAGCCGCATTCATGACCCGCTCAAGCAATGGAAGCTCAGCCCCATGGACCTGGAGTCCCGTCGGCGCTGGGAGGCCTATACCAAGGCCAAGGAAATCATGCTTGAACGCACGCACATCGCCGAGGCTCCCTGGTGGGTGGTGCACGCCGACGACAAGAAAAAGGCCCGGCTCAACTGCATCCATCACCTGCTGGGGCAAATGCCCTATGAAGAAGTGGAACTGCCGACCATCGAGCTGCCGCAGCGGGTACGGCAGGAAGACTATTCCCGCAGCCCGACGCCCCCGGAGCTGATCGTGCCCCTGGTCTATTGAGACCCGCCTGGCAGGGACGCCCACCGGGGTGTCCCAAACTGCTCTGCCCTCGCGCATCTCCTGCCCGCCACATACCCATGTGGGAGCGAGCTTGCTCGCGATGGCGGAGGATCAGTTGCAAAGTTTGTGACTGACACCCCGCCATCGCGAGCAAGCTCGCTCCCACAGGAGTCTCCGCTATCAAGCCCCCACAAGGGGTTTGGGTGAGTTCATAGCCAGAAACGGTTAACATCCCTTTCCTTCGTCTACCCTCACAGAACGGCGTACCGCCCCTGTGGGCTGACGCTTCAATATTTCCTTGCCTTCCTGTATCGGAGATCCTTCATGCTCAAGCCGTCCTTGGCGTTGGCCGCTGGTGTTGCCCTGTCGTTTTGCAGTTGGCTGGCGCAGGCCGCCGACACCCTGAAAGTCAGCGCGATTCCCGACGAAGCCCCGACCGAGCTGCTGCGCAAGTTCAAGCCACTGGGGGCTTACCTGGAACAGCAGACCGGCATGAAGGTCGAGTTCGTCCCCGTGAGCGACTACCCGGCCGTGGTCGAGGCGCTGGCCACCGACCGGATCGACATGGCCTGGCTGGGTGGCTTCACCTTCGTGCAGGCGCGCCTGAAAACCGGCAACGCCATCCCCCTGGTCCAGCGCGAACAGGATGCCCAGTTCACCAGCAAATTCATCACCGCCGACCCTGCCGTCAAATCCCTGGCCGACCTCAAGGGCAAGAGTTTCGCCTTTGGTTCGGTGTCGTCGACGTCCGGCAGCCTCATGCCGCGCTATTTCATGCTCCAGGACGGCATCAAGCCGGAAACCTACTTCAGCCGCGTGGGTTATTCGGGCGCCCATGACGCCACCGTCGCCTGGGTCCAGGCCGGCAAGGTCGACGCCGGGGTGCTGAACGCCAGCGTCTGGGAAAAACTGGTCGCGGCCGGCAAGGTCGACACGGCCAAGGTCAAGGTGTTCGCCACCACCCCCACCTACTTCGACTACAACTGGACCGTGCGCGGAACCCTCGACCCGGCGTTGGCGGCCAAGATCAAGGCGGCCTTCCTGGCCCTCGATCCGGCCAACCCGAAGGACAAGGAAATCCTCGACCTGCAAGCCGCCAGCCGCTTCATCGAAACCAAGCCTGAGAACTACAAGGGCATCGAGGAAGCCGCGCGCGCCGCCGAACTGCTCAAATGACCCTGCAACTGACCCAGGTCAGCGTGACCCATGCCAACGGCGTCCAGGCGTTGCGGGGCATCGACTTGCACATCGGCGCCGGCGAACAGGTCGCGGTTATCGGCCCGTCCGGTGCCGGCAAGTCGAGCCTGCTCAACCTGCTGGCCACCGCCCTGCGCCCGGGCAGCGGCGAGGTGCAGCTGCTCGGCGAGCGTGCCTGGCAGCTGCCTGCCCGTCAGCGGCAGCGCTTGCGCGCGCGCATCGGCCTGATCCACCAAGCGCCGCCCCTGCCGCCACGCCAAAGGGTGGTCACGGCGGTCCTGGCCGGAAAGCTCGGTCAGTGGGGCATCGGTAAAAGCTTGTTGAATCTGCTGCACCCGCTGGACATTCCCGGCGCCAGGGCGGCATTGGCCCGGCTGGACCTGGGCGACAAACTGTTCGCACAATGCCAGCAACTGTCCGGCGGTCAACTGCAACGCGTGGGCATCGCCCGGGTGTTGTACCAGGCGCCGGAGGTGTTGCTGGCCGACGAGCCGGTTTCGGCCATGGACCCTGTATTGGCCGAACACACGCTGTCGGTGCTTTGCCAGCACGCCCGGGAACACAACGTGACCCTGGTCGCCAGCCTGCACGCGGTGGAACTGGCCTTGGCGCATTTTTCCCGGGTCATTGGCCTGCGTGAGGGGCAGATCCTGTTCGACCTGCCCACCGAGGCGGTCGACCGTCCGCTGCTCGACACGCTCTACGCCAACGATCAACTGCAGCCTTCACCAACGCCCCCTACTACCTTGAGCGTGCAGATCCCCCGATGCTGACACGCGATACCCGAGACCCCGCCACCCGCCCTCGCCTGCTGCTCAGCCTGCTGGCCCTTGTGCTGCTGTGGCCGGGCATCCGGTTCAGCGAATTGGACCTCAGCGTATTGGTGGCGAGTGACAGCCAGAGCGAGATGGGCCGCTTTGTCGCGGCCTTCTGGCCGCCCGCCCATGGCGACGAGTTCGTTGAACTGCTGTGGCAGGCCACCCTGCAGACGCTGGCCATCGCCACGGCGGGCATGGCCCTGGCGTTGCTGCTGGCGGTGCCCGCAAGCCTGCTGGCCAGCCGCGCCCTGTCACTGTCGGCGGCCTCCCGCGCCGGCCACCCGGGCTATTGGGGCCAACTGCTGCGCTGGCCGGTACGCGGCCTGTTGATCTTCTTGCGCAGCGTCCCGGAAATCGTCTGGGCACTGCTCTTCGTCCGCGCCGTCGGCCTCGGCCCAACGGCCGGCGTACTGGCGATCGCGATTACCTACAGCGGCATGCTGGGCAAGGTCTACGCGGAAATCTACGAATCGGTCGACCAGCGTCCGGCCCACGCACTCTTACAGTCCGGCAGCAGCCGACTCGCCGCCTTCTGCTACGGGATCCTGCCCAATGTCGCGGCGGAACTGTTGTCATACACGGTGTATCGCTGGGAGTGCGCGATCCGCGCTTCGGTGGTGATGGGTTTCGTCGGTGCCGGGGGCCTGGGCCAGCAGATGGACCTGTCGCTGCGCATGTTCGCTGGCGGAGAAGTGGCGAGCCTGCTGCTGACGTTCCTGGCACTGGTGCTGCTCGCCGATCAACTCAGCCGCCTGCTGCGCTGGAGGCTGGCATGAATCGCCTGATCAACGCGGCCATTGTCCTGTGCCTCGGCGCGGCGGTCATCGCCTCGTTCGTTTACCTCGGCATCGACCTGGGCGAACTCGGCGACAGTCGCAATCTGCACCAGATGGGCGCTTATGCGCAGCGTTTCTTCAGTCCAGACCTGAGCCCGGCCCATTTGAAGGCGATCGGTCACGGCGCCCTGGAAACCCTGGCCATGTCGGCCCTGGGCACCCTGCTCGCGGCGGTGTTCGGCCTGCTGTTGGCCTTGCCGGCAGCCGGGCGCTTTGGCTGGCCCCTGCAGAGCGCATCGCGCCTGGTGCTCAACGCCTTGCGTGCCGTTCCAGAACTGGTGTGGGCCGCGCTGATGGTCCTGGCCGCGGGGCTCGGCC
Organism: Pseudomonas sp. Z1-12; assembly: GCF_051132015.1. Lineage (NCBI taxonomy): Bacteria > Pseudomonadati > Pseudomonadota > Gammaproteobacteria > Pseudomonadales > Pseudomonadaceae > Pseudomonas > Pseudomonas sp. Z1-12. Next base: position 2,552,137 of record NZ_CP071647.1, on the reverse strand, counting down.
CGAATGCCGGCACCCTGGCCTTGGCCCTGCACACCACCGGCGTGCTCGGCCGGCTGTTCGCCGAAGCCCTGGAAAATACCCCCTCGGAACCGGCCGACGCCATCCGCCTGCAGGGTGGCAACGCCGTGTTGGCGTTCTGTTACGGCACGCTGCCCAATCTCCTGCCGCAACTGCTGGCCTATGTCCTGTATCGCTGGGAAAACAATATCCGCATGGCCAGCGTGCTCGGCTTCGTCGGTGCCGGGGGCTTGGGGCAAATGCTCTACGTCAGCCTCAGCCTGTTCCAGGAAGCCCAAGGCAGCACGGTGATCCTGGCGATGCTGTTGCTGGTGTTGGCCGTCGATACGTTGAGCGGTTGGAGTCGCCAGCGTTGGGTCAAGGCTTGAGGGCGGTTACCTTGCGTTGATGTGGCATGAGCACAACTGCGCTCCCACAGGGTTACAGGCTCAGCCAAACCTACTCATCGTCTCGCCCACATAACCGTGGCGAGGGAGCTTGCTCCCGCTGGGCTGCGCAGCAGCCCCAACAAGCAGCATGCAATTGACCTGAAACACCCCACTGCTTGATTTCGGGGCCGCTTCGCGCCCCAGCGGGAGCAAGCTCCCTCGCCACCTTGGTGACAACCGTCGATGTGGCGGATACGCCGCTGGCGGTTTCGACGGGCCGGATTCAAGCCGGCGCCAGCCCAGCCGATAACCCTATCAATGATAGCCCCTGGCCTTGCCGGGCTCTGCCAGTTGCATAGGGTAATGATCAATGGGTTTGCCGCTGAATCGCCTGCTGATGTGGGGCGTCCTGATGTTCCTCGCTGCAAGCGCTTGCGCGGCAGAGACACCGCTGCGCATCGTGACGGAGGAGTTGCCGCCCTACAACATGACGCAGGACGGGCGCGTGACCGGCATGAGCACCGAGGTGGTCCAGGCCGTGCTCAAGGAAGTCGGCATGGACGCACCCATCCAGCCCATGCCCTGGGCCCGGGCCTACGAAATGGCGCTCAATGAAAGCAATGTGCTGATCTATTCGATCGTCCGCACGCCTGCACGGCAATCGCTTTTCCAGTGGGTGGGCACCATTGGCCCGACGCAGTGGTACATCTATTCCCTGGCAGACCGGCCGGTAAAACTCAACTCGCTGGCCGATGCCCATGGTCATCAGATCGCCACGGTCAATCAGGACGTGGGCGAGCAGTACCTGGTCTCGAAAGGCTTTCGCATCGGCGAAGACTTGCAGTCGAGCACCAAGTACGAACACAACTACCGCAAGCTCAAGGTCGACCACGTGGAGCTGTGGATTTCCAATGAGCTCAACGCGCTGTACCTGACGCGCCAGAACGGCGAAGACCCGGACAAGGTGCTGATCCGCTCCCTGGCGCTGCCCGAGCTGAGCAGCCCGGACGGCCTGAGCATGGCGTTCAGCCGCAAGACGCCGGCCGAAACCGTGGAGAAGTTCCGCGTTGGCCTTGAGACCATCCGGCGCAACGGGGTCTACGACGCCATCCTGCGCAAATGGTTATGACATGGGTAACCCTTTCCGCACGACGTCCTCCCTGCCACCAGAGACCAAGGCGTTCAGCTCCCTGGGCCGGCGCCTGGTGCTGGCAACGCTGTTGTTCTGCCTGGTCTTTACCCTGGCCATGGTCACCTGGCGCACCTGGCAGGCCTGGGAAAACAACCTGGCGGACATGAATTCGGAATTGGCCCTGATCGATCAGGTGTTCCAGAACACCCTGGCCTACGCCATTTGGGAACTGGACCGTGAATCCCTCGACCAGCAAATCACCAGCGTCGCTGCGGCCGCTCCCGTGGGTCGCGTGGTGTTGAACATCTTGCGCCCGGGACAAGCGCCGGAAGTCATCGAACTCAAGCGCTACGCCGTCGATCAATCGGGCGTGGTGCCGGTGCTGCATCGCCAGCTTATCGCCCACCCCTACGCCGGGGCCCATGAAAAAGTCGGTGAGCTGACCATTGAAGGCGACAATAACCTGCTGTGGGAGCGCCTTTGGAGCGAAGCACGCGGCATCGTCATCACCCAGCTCATCCAGTCCTTGCTGCTGGCGGGGTTGGTCATGACCATGTTCAACCGCCTGGTGACCGTGCATGTGGTGCATATCGCCCGTCACCTGGGTGAACTCGCGCCGCACACCCTCAAGCATCATCTCAAGCTGCAACGAGCGGTGCAGCGCCAGGACGAACTGAGCCTGCTCGAGTTCCAGGTCAATGAACTCCAGGACAATCTGCGCGCCCACCTCGAACGCCAACACTCGGACGAACTGGCCTTGGCCGCCAGCCGCGATCAAATGGCCGAACTGGTCGAGGCCCGCACCGCGGAACTGAAGGCGGCGAACCAGTCGCTTGAAGCGCTGTCCCGTCACGATGCCTTGACGGGCCTGGCCAACCGTCGCTACTTCGACGAATTGAAGGAGATCGAGTTTCGCCGGGCGATCCGCCACAACACCCCGCTGGCCGTGCTCATGTGTGACGTCGATTTCTTCAAGATCTACAACGACACCTACGGCCACATGCAGGGCGACCTGTGCCTGAAAGAGATCGCCGAAACCCTGCGCACTGTGTTCGGCCGCTCAGGCGAACTGACCGCCCGCGTAGGCGGCGAAGAGTTCGTCGTGGTCCTGCCCAACGTCGACGCGGCCCAAGCCTGCGAAGCCGCCCAACGCTTGCGCGCCAGCCTGGCGGAACGTGAGCTGCCCCACAGCGGTTCCAAGGTTTCGCCTTTCGTCACCGTGAGCATCGGCGTCGCCGTGCTGGACCCGCAGACCATGGACCATTTCGATCAACTGCTGCAACGCGCCGACCAGGCGCTGTACCGGGCCAAACACCAGGGACGCGACCGCGTCGCCCTGTAATTACTCTCGCGCGCCATGAGGTCTATCTATGCACTATCGCCTGATACTCTGCTCGTGCTTGCTACTCGCCTCGATCAGCCTGCACAGCCACGCCGACACAATCGAAGTCGTGACCGAAGACTCCCTGTACGCCCATCAGCGTGACGACAAGGTCATCGGGCCGGGCATTCGCATCGCCGAAGAAACGCTGAAAGGCGCGCAGCTCACCGATTACAGCCTGTCGCTGTACCCGTGGGCCCGGGCCTACGAAAAGGCGCTGCACGAGCCCAACGTGCTGATCTTCCCGCTGGACCGCACCCCGGCCCGCGAACAATTATTCAAATGGGTGGGTGAAATACATCGCGTGGCGAGCCGGCTCTATAAATTGCGCGACAATAAAGACATCGCCGTCAACAGCCTCGAAGAAGCCAAGCAGTACAGCATCGGCGTGGTGCGAAACGACGCCAAGCAGATCTACCTGCAACAGCGTGGGTTCACCCGGCTGGTCATCTCGGCCAACAACCACGACAACTTTGAAAAACTGCTGAATCGCCAGATCCAGTTACTGCCGATGCCGGAGAATACCGCGCGCCTGATGAGCAAGGATGCCCAGGTGGATTTCACTTCGCTGGAAGAGGTCTATACCCTCGACGAACAACCTCACAGAGTCCACTTGGCCTTCAGCCTGAGCACGTCGGATGACGTGGTCGCCAAGGCCCAACTCGCTTTCGAAAAACTCAAGGCGTCCGGTGAAGTCGCACGAATCATGAACGAACAGCGGTAGACTCTGGGGGATCACACCGCAAGCAACGATGAGGTATGTCCCGATGAGTAAAGCGTCCTACATTCCGCCCAAGGTCTGGAAAAACGACGCCCCGTCTGGCGGCCAGTTCGCCAGCATCAACCGCCCAGTCGCCGGGCCGACCCACGAAAAATCCTTGCCCGTTGGCAAGCACCCGCTGCAGCTCTACTCCCTGGCCACGCCCAACGGCGTGAAGGTGACCATCCTGCTGGAGGAGCTGCTGGCGCTGGGTCATGCGGGCGCGGAGTACGACGCCTGGCTGATCCGCATCAACGAGGGCGATCAGTTCTCCAGCGGCTTTGTCGAGATCAACCCCAACTCCAAGATCCCGGCCCTGCTGGACCGCAGCGTGGAACCCGCTATCCGTGTCTTCGAGTCCGGGTCGATCCTGCTGTACCTGGCGGAAAAATTCGGCGCCCTCCTGCCCACCGATCCGGCAGGTCGCACCGAAACCCTGAACTGGCTGTTCTGGCAGATGGGCTCCGCCCCGTACCTGGGCGGTGGCTTCGGGCATTTCTACGCCTATGCGCCGGAGAAACTCGAATACCCGATCAATCGCTTCACTATGGAAGCCAAGCGCCAACTCGACGTCCTGGACCGCCGCCTTGGCGAAAGCCACTACCTGGCCGGCAATGACTACACCATCGCCGACATCGCCGTCTGGCCCTGGTATGGGCAACTGGTGCGCAACAACGTGTACGGCGCCGCCGAATTCCTGAGTGCTCACGAATACACCCATGTGCAGCGCTGGGCTGAAGAGATCGCCAAGCGCCCGGCCGTACAGCGTGGGCAGCGGGTCAACCGCACGTGGGGCGATGAGGCGAGCCAAGTGCCGGAGCGGCATGCGGCTGGGGATTTGGGCTGAGGCCAGGTCCCATGTCGGATCGCTGGTAAGCCCGGTTTCTCGACTGCCACAAATCTCCTTGTGGGAGCGAGCTTGCTCGCGAAAGCGGTGGATCAGTTCGCCTCGATGCTGAATGTGCCGACGCCTTCGCGAGCAAGCTCGCTCCCACATTGGATGGGTGGTGAACCGCAGTTTCTCGACTGGCACCGCCCCCCTGTGGGAGCTTGCTCGCGATGGCGGTGGATCAGTTCGCCTCGATGCTGAATGTGCAGACGTCTTCGCGAGCAAGCTCGCTCACACAGTTTTTTATCCAATATTCAGCGATTGGCTTCCAACTTGTACCCATCGCCCGCTGACGCCGGGGTCGTTTCATTGGCCAGGGCAAAAATACACTCATCCAGATAAGGCCTGACATCCGCCCATTTCTTGCGATCAGCGATAAACCCCCGCAGCTTCTTACCGGCATCCACAACATCCGGTTCATGGGCCATCAACATGAGCCTGGCGACAGAACTGGCATCACTGCCCTTGTGCTTGGCATGATCCTGCCGCCCGTAAGAATGAAATCCCTCAATCCGCCCCAACACAGCCTCGGCGCCGCCCATGCACTTATCACCCAGCACCTCTTCACGCCGCTGCGCATGCCCCCCGGCAAAGCTGTCCTGGACAAGGTGAAGCAAGCTGCCAAACGCCACCTGATTCACATTCGCCCGCAACCATGGACGCCCCACCGCAAAAAGATCCTGCACCGTCTGCCCGTTATTGAAATGCTGATTCCAACCTTCGATCTGGATGTCTTTCAAATAGGTGTTGATGGGATAGGTTCCATCGGCAACCCCCCATACGAACTCAGCCCACATCATGATTTCACGCTTGGTCTTCTCCGGCGCGTCACCCTCTTGGGAAGCCATTGAATGCAAGAATTGCAGGTCGCCAAAATGCGAACGAGCGATATAGTTTCCCGTCCCCATGAACGCCATCGGATCAAGGGCGCTTTTGTCCTCTGCTTTCTCGAAGAGATTCACCCAGCATCGCGTCTGCGAAATAAAGCCAACCGAGTAACGCCCATTGCAGCCCTTGGTATTGGCATCTTCCGCACCCGGCATAAACACCGGATCATCGTTCCAGCGGACTCCGGCAATAACGTAGGCGCCTGCATTTTCCAGATTGGGGTTGCTGCAATCCTGCCAATCCCCGTCACACCCATAGATCTTCTGCGTCAGCGCCTCATGGGCAGGGTCGGAAAAGTTATGAAGCGCAAAACTGGCGAACGGCACCGTCGCCTTGTAGGAAACCCCGTATTTCTTGGCCATTTCCCGTTCAGCCAAGGTGCCATCTGGCGAAAGTTGAAAAGCGTTGGCCTGGCCGATGCAACCTAACAAAACACCCCAGGCCACTCCGGACACGGCGTTGTATTTTTTCATGGGTCGTCTCTGCAAAGGGCGATGGTGAGCAGGTCTCGTCTCGCGCCTGGGGTTGGTTGGGGTGGGCGTGATGAATGGCAAGATGCCATCGTCGATAGCATAGCGGTTGCGGCTTTGTCGTCCAGCAAGCAAGAACTGATTTTTCCGTAGGTTCCCGGGACCTATACGAAAGTCGCTAACCAACAGACGCAACAAACCCCAACCAAAAACCCCTATGGACCACCCCCGCAAGTAGCACAAGCTCACGCCCACACAAGCTCCCCAGCCGTGACCGCTACAGCGAAAGGACTCCCCACGCATCCCTCGTACGCATCACGTCGCGCTCAACCGAGTCCAGCCATGAACCTACCGAACCTCTTCAACAAAGCCCGAACCCGCACCCAAGGGACGGTCAGCGTGGCCTGCACTTCGGGTGAACTTGACCAAACGCTGGCCAACCTACGTATCACCCCAGTACTGATCACCGGTTTCATCTCCCCTCACCTGGACATCGACCAGATCGCCACCAAGATCAAGAAGCGCTTCGCCCACAGCACCATCAGCCTGTGCACGACCTCGGGTGAACTGTGCAACGCTGCGAACACGCTGTACTGCCAAACCGGCGAAACCTGGGATCGGGTAGTACTGCAGTTGTTTGACGCCAGTGTGATTGTGTCGGCCGAGGTGGTGATGGTGCCGCTGGAGTGCGAGGACATTCGCGGTGGCGGCAAGCGTTTGGCCATGCGTGAGCGAATCACGCGGTTGGTGAATAACATCAAGCAGGCGCAGGTGAGCACGCCCATTGATCATCGCGACACGTTGGCCTACGTGGTGTTCGATGGTCTTTCGGCTTCCGAGTCGTTCTTTATGGAAGCGCTGTATGAATCTGGCCGCTTCCCCTGCCTGTTCGTTGGCGGCTCGGCCGGTGGCAAGGCTGATTTCAAGAAGACCCTGATCAGTGATGGGCAGCGCAGTTATCAGAACCATGCGCAGATTGTCTTCCTGAAAACCGCGGCGGATGTGCGCTTCGGGGTGTTCAAGAGCCAGAACTTCCAACCGGCGGGACTGACGCTCAGCGTGCTGACCGCGTCGGTCGAAGACCGCACCATCGATCAGGTCATCGACAGCCGGGGCAATATCAAGAGCATGGTCCAGGCGCTGTGCGATGCATTCGAGTGCGGTGCCCAGGCATTGGAGAAGAAGCTGGCCGATTATTCATTTGCCATTCGCGTGGGCGAAGAGTTGTTCGTGCGTTCCATTGCCCGCATCGACCATCAACAGCAGATCATCCAGCTGTTCTGCGACGTGGCGCCTGGCGAAGAGTTGGTGATGGTCAAGCGCACGCCGCTGCGCGAGGCGACCCGGCTCGACTACGAGAAATTCCTCAAGGGCAAAGGCGGCCAACCGGTGGCGGCTATTCTCAACGACTGCATCCTGCGTCGGCTCAACAACAGCAGCGACCTGGGCAGCATGGCCGGTATTTTCGGGGATGTGCCGTTGGCTGGTTTCTCGACGTTTGGTGAAATCCTCGGCCTGAACCTGAACCAGACGCTCACGGCGATTTTCTTCTTCAGGGTCACCAAGGGCGCCGGTTTTGTTGACGAGTACGTCGATAACTTCATTGCCCACTATGGCGAGTTCAAGGCGTTTTTCCTGCGCCGCCAGATCAAGAAATTGGCGGGGCTGAACCATGTGGTGGTCAAGCAGATCAAGGCGTTCAAGCTGAATGATTTCAGCAGCGCCTTGGATACCCGCGGCCTGGACCCGACGATCCTGCCGGTGTTCGATGGCCTGACGGACCTGGGCCAGGTATTGGCGCAGGCCAGCCAGCAACAGGCGCAGATGGCGACGCAGATCAAGCATTACTCCGGCGAGCTGCACCTGTCGATGGATGACCTGACAGGCACGATCGACCGGCAACACAGCGTCGCCGAGCAGGCCGGCACGACCGTCGAGCAGTTGGCCACGCAAGCGGGTGAAGCGGTGGTCGGCGCTCGTGCCCTCGCCAGTTCGAGTTTGCGCATTCAGTCGATTGTCCAGGTCATCCAGCAAATCGCCGGTCAGACCAACCTGTTGGCCCTCAACGCCGCCATCGAGGCCGCGCGGGCGGGTGAGATGGGCAGAGGGTTTGCGGTGGTGGCCGATGAGGTCCGCAAGCTGGCGGAGATCACCCGCAAGAATGCGGCGGAAATCGGTGTGGACATTGATCTACTCTCGACGGAGATCCAAGGGGTCGCCCAGCAGATCGAAGACCAGTCCGTCGCTGTGAGCGCCTTGCGGGCGATGCTCGATGCCTTGGAAGACTCGAGCCGGACCACCGAAGGCACGGCGCAACGCACGAAAGCCATTGCGGATACCTTGACCGGGCTGACCCATGGCAATGCTTGAGATCGAATCGCCCAGACAGTGAATCGAGGGTAGCGCCCGCCACAGTTCCCCTTGTGGAAGATTCCTTTGTGGGAGCGAGCTTGCTCGCGATAGCGGTGGATCAGCTGGCATCAATGCTGACTGTGCCGCCGTCATCGCGAGCAAGCTCGCTCCCACAGTTTTTTGAGTCGCTCGCAGACATCACCATCCCCCTGAATCCCTTGTGGGAGCGAGCTTGCTCGCGATAGCGGTGGATCAGCTAGCATCAATGCTGACTGTGCCGCCGTCATCGCGAGCAAGCTCGCTCCCACAGTTTTTTGAGTCGCTCGCAGACATCACCATCCTCCTGAATCCCTTGTGGGATCTGCGGTGCTGCAGGTGTCACCGTCAGGGAATCAACATCTGCACCTGCCCCGGCACGACGATCTTGATCACCCCGGCCCAGGTGCACATCAAGGTGCTGTTGGCGTCGATGGCTGGCATGTTGCCCAGCAACAGGGTCGGGGCACCGCCGGGGATCCACGGGGCGGCGGTGGCCGGGATGCAGGGCATGGGGGTCAGCACGCCCAGGGCTGCCGCCGTGGCGGCGGCCACGGTGGGATTTGCCAGGCTCATGCACATGCCGAAAGTAGTGATGTTCACCAGCGGGATGTGATCCATGATGTTTGCCGCCGGCATCCCGCCAGTCAGCAGGCGATTGACCGGCAGCACATTGAGCACCGCCGGGGCTGCGCCGAAGCTGCATTGCAGGGTCGCGGTGCCACAGACTTGCGGGCATCCCATCGCGGTTGCTCCTTTGAAAGCGACAGACCCCAAAACCTTAGCTCGCCCCCATCCAACGCGCACGCCGCCATGCATCAAGCCCGCTGATTATCCGGCAACACGCTAACCTATAAGACCCTGGCGTGCTTGTGACGCCTTCCACGCGCCATTAGATTAGCCAATGATCGATGGCCTCCAAAATAAGCAGAAGGGATAAGCATGGCGTTTACTGATCAGTCCACCCGCGTGCGCGACGGTGAAGAACTCGATGCCAACCTGATCGACCCGTACCTCAAGGCCCACATTCCCGGCCTGACCGGCCTGCCGAAGATCAGCCAGTTCCCCGGTGGCGCGTCGAACCTGACCTACCTGCTGGAGTACCCCGAACAGGAATTCGTCCTGCGCCGGCCGCCGTTCGGCCACAAGGCCAAGTCCGCCCATGACATGGGCCGTGAGTTCCGCATCCTCAACCAATTGCGCGATGCTTTCCCGTACTGCCCCAAAGCCTATGTGCACTGCACCGACGAGTCGGTGATGGGCGCGGAGTTCTACGTAATGGAGCGGGTCGAGGGCATTATCCTGCGCGCCGAGCTGCCGCCGGAGCTGGGTTTTGACGCCGAGCGCACCGAAGCGCTGTGCAAGAGCTTCATCGACCGGCTCGTCGAACTGCACCGCGTCGACTACAACGCTTGCGGCCTGGCCGACCTGGGCAAGCCCGAAGGCTACGTGGCCCGGCAGATCCGTGGCTGGAGCGATCGTTATGAAAAAGCCCTGACCCCTGACGCGCCGAAGTGGGAAGCGGTCAAGGCCTGGCTCAACGACAAGATGCCCGCCGACCATCCGACGTCGAGCATCGTCCACAACGACTACCGCTTCGACAACGTGATCCTCGACCCGGAAAACCCGATGCGGATTATCGGGGTGCTGGACTGGGAGCTGACCACCCTTGGCGACCCGTTGATGGATTTGGGCAACAGCCTCGCCTACTGGATCGAGGCCGAAGACCCGGCGCCGGTACAACTGTTGCGCCGCCAGCCCAGCCACGCGCCGGGCATGTTGACCCGCCGTGAGTTCGTCGACTACTACGCCGAGCGCGCAGGGATCCGCATCGACAACTTCGACTTCTACTACACCTACGGCCTGTTCCGCCTGGCCGGTATCGTCCAGCAGATCTACTACCGTTTCTTCCACGGCCAGACCCAGGACAAACGCTTCGCGCAGTTCGTTCAGATGAACAAACTGCTGGAGCAGATGAGCCTGCAGGTCATCGCTAAATCCACGCTCTGAGCGCCCTCATAACAAGGAAACAGCATGTCCAAGACCCAGTTGTTCGACCTCGACGGTAAAATCGCCTTCGTTTCCGGCGCCAGCCGCGGCATCGGCGAGGCCATCGCCAAACTGCTGGCCCAGCAAGGCGCCCACGTGATCGTGTCCAGCCGCAAGCTCGACGGTTGCCAGCACGTGGCCGATGCGATCATCGCCGCCGGCGGCAAGGCCACCGCCATCGCCTGCCACATCGGTGAAATGGAGCAGATCAGCCAGGTCTTCGCGGGTATCCGCGAGCAGTTCGGGCGCCTGGACATCCTGGTGAACAACGCCGCCACCAACCCGCAATTCTGCAACGTCCTGGACACCAACCTGGGTGCGTTCCAGAAAACCGTGGACGTGAACATCCGCGGCTACTTCTTCATGTCCGTGGAAGCCGGCAAGCTGATGCGCGAGAACGGCGGCGGCAGCATCATCAACGTGGCGTCGATCAACGGCATTTCGCCGGGGATCTTCCAGGGCATCTACTCGGTGACCAAGGCTGCGGTGATCAACATGACCAAGGTCTTCGCCAAGGAATGCGCGCAGTTCGGCATCCGCTGCAACGCCCTGTTGCCGGGCCTGACCGACACCAAGTTCGCCTCGGCACTGGTCAAGAACGACGCCATCCTGAAGACCGCCTTGGCGCAGATCCCCCTCAAGCGCGTGGCCGACCCGAGCGAAATGGCCGGCGCGGTGCTGTACCTCGCCAGCGATGCGTCGAGCTACACCACGGGCGTGGCGTTGAATGTGGATGGTGGGTTTCTGTCCTGACAGCGGGCGCCATGAAAGACCTGTGAAATCCCCTGTGGGAGCGAGCTTGCTCGCGATAGCGTCGTATCAGTCACACAAGTACTGCTGACCTACCGCTATCGCGAGCAAGCTCGCTCCCACAAAGGGATCTTCAGCAATCATGGAAATGAATATTTATTCCAATATTTGCAATTAGCGAATATTTATTCCATAAAGAGCCCTTCTGAAAATAAAAACTCAAAAGGGCTCTTTCTCATGCGTGAACTCGGCATCGGTCTGATTGGCACCGGCTTCATGGGCCGCGCCCATGCCTTGGCATTCCACAATGCCAAGGCGGTGTTCGACCTTCCCTTGAACCTGAAACTGGCGGCCCTGGCCGACGCCGATCCGCAGCGTGCCCGGAAATGTGCCCAGAGCTGGGGGTTCGAGACGGCCCACAGCGACTGGCAGCAGCTGATCGACGACCCGAAGGTTCACCTGGTCGCCATCACCACCCCCAACCACCTGCACTTTCCGATGGCCATGGCCGCGTTGGCGGCGGGCAAGCCGGTCTATTGTGAAAAGCCGTTGGCGGTGTCCCTGGAACAGGCCGGGCAGATGCGCCAGGCGGCCAAGGCCGCCGGGGTGGTGACGCGGGTCGGCTACAACTACCAGCACAACCCGATGATTCAATGGGCGCAGGACATGATCCAGCGCGGCGAGCTGGGGCGGATCATCAGTTTCCAGGGCGAATTCAGCGAAGACTTCATGGCCGATCCGATCTCACCGTGGTCATGGCGTTGCGAAGCGAGCCATGCCGGTGGCGCGCTGGCGGACCTGGGCAGCCATTTGCTCGCCATGGCCCGGCACTTGTTGGGCGATGTCGAGGCCGTCTGTGCCGACAGCCAGACCGTGCACCACCAACGCCCTGCCAGCGCCGGCAACGCCGAACAGCGGGCCATCGCCGTGGATGATCAAGTCCATGGGCTGCTGCGTTTCGCCAATGGCGCCCGGGGCACGGTGAGCAGCAGTTGGCTCAAGCACGGCTACAAGAATCACCTGAGTTTCGAGATCAGCGGCACCCTTGGCACCCTGGCGTTCGATCAGGAGCGGTTGAATGAACTTCGCCTGTGCCGCGCCGGCCAGCCCGGCTTCCAGCGTTTGCTGGCCGGCCCGGATCTGCCCGGCTATGCCGCGTTCAGCCCTGCCGCCGGGCATCAGTTGGGCTACAACGAATTGAAGACATTGGAAGTGCAGGAACTGATCATGGCGCTGGCCGGCGAAGGCGCCGGCGGGACGGACTTTGACGAGGCCTGGGAAGTGGAGCGGCTGGCGGCGGCGATTCGCGTTGCGGCGCGGGAAGAACGTTGGGTGAAGGTGAGTGAGCTATAACCGCTCACCTGAGCGAACACCGTGGCGAGGGAGCTTGCTCCCGCTGGGCTACGCAGTAGCCCCAAAACCATTCACCCCGGTGTGTCAGGTTGATTGCATTTGGCTTCTTTGGGGTTGCTGCGCAACCCAGCGGGAGCAAGCTCCCTCGCCACAGGGTTCAACGCAGGGTTTGCAATTCAACTAGCCTTACTGCCAACGCCTTGGCCTGGCTCGCCACATCAGTCACCGCAGTGCTTTCCCACCACATCCCCCGCAGCGGCGGGCCCATGGCGAACAGGCAGCTGGCCGGTTCGCCTTCGGCATCCAGTACCGCACCATCAGCACGCGCGGCGATGCCCAAAGCCAACGGCCCCGGTTGGATCAATCCTCGAGCCAGCAACTGTTGTGGCAACGGTCGCGCAACACGACGCCAGTCATATTCGATGCCACTGGAGTTGATCAACGCGGCGCCCTGCACCACTTCCAATCCAGCCTCGCCCCGTCGACGAATATTGATCGCTACCGATCCTTCGCCAGACGCGGCCAGTCCCTTGAACGACGCCGCCTGAATCCGCAACCGCCCTTCCCCATGCAGGCGCGCCACCAGTTCCGCGCTCAACGGTGGCGAGCGATGGTGATGACTCTCCCACCACGGCCGCACATGCCGCACGAATTGCCGGCGCTGCACATCGCTGGCCTGATTCCACAAGCGCCCGATGTGCGCGCGTACGGTGTCCAGCGGCGCCTGCCAGTCGATCCCTTGGGCTTGGGCCTGGCGGCATTGCTCGCGCAGGGCGCGCATCAACTGGCGTGGCGAACGCAGGCTGTGATCTTCGGCGAGGAAATCCACCCAGGCGGGTGGCTGGCGGCGCACATGGGGCAACAGGCCATGGCGGGAAAACACTTCAATCGGCCCGCGATGGCCGGCCTGTTCCAGCGACACCACGGCGTCGACCATGGTCAGCCCCGAGCCGATGATCAGCACCGTGGACTGTGGATCGAGCTGGCGCATCGCAGCGACGTCCCAAGGATCGAGGGCTGCGGCGTTCAAGCCGCTGGATTCGGTTTGTGGAGTGCGGGCCGCCGGGAACATGCCGGTGGCCAGCACTGCAAAACGGCCACGCAAGCGTTGGCCGTCGTCCAGCGTCACCATCACGGCGTCGTCGGCGAGCCGCAGGTCCACGGCCTCCCCGCGCACGTGCTCGGCGGTCGAGCCATTTTGTGCGCCCAACTCACGAGCCTCGGCCAGACGTTGCTGCACATAGAGGCCAAACATCCCTCGGGGTGGAAACAACTCGCTGATGGGCACGTGCTGCTGATCCGACTCGGGCCAGCCGCCGGCCTCGATGAACGCGGTGAGCCATTGGGTCAGGTCATCGGCGTTGTCCGGGTCGACGCTCATGCGCGCCGCGTTGCCGTTCAAGGTGTGACCCAGTTCCACGGCACTGTAGGCCTCGCCCCGGCCCAGTTCGCTGCGCGGTTCGACGATCAGCACTTCGCGCCGGCCCGGCAGGCGCAGCAACTGCGCAGCCAGCATGGCACCACTCAGGCCGCCACCGATGATCAGGATGTCGGCTTCGCGGATGAGGCCGCTCCCCTGTCGCTCCAGCGCTGTGTCCATACCGCTCTCCCCAGGCATCAAATCACCACGTTGCGTACGAATCTCGCCGCCACCGAGCCATCGTTGCGATAGGCATGGGGCTGGTTGCTGGCGAACATGAAGAACTCACCAACGCCTATGCGGCGCTCTTCGCTGCCCAGCAGCAACGTCAGGCAGCCTTCGAATACATAAAGTTGTTCGCTCCATCCATCCGCGTCGCACTCGGAATGGTAATGCTCGCCCGGCTCCAGCCGCCATTCCCAGAGTTCTACCTCACGGCTGGCGGTGGCCTTGGCGAGCAACACAGCTTTGCTGCCCGGGATCACACCGGCCCAGACCAGTTCGTTGATGCGGCTCGAGTCGCGGGCTTCGGGGGCTTGGATCAAGTCGCTGAAGGCGACATCGAGGGCTTCGGCGACCCGGTCCAGGGTCGTCAGGCTGACGTTCTTTTCGCCGGCCTCGATGGCCACCAGCATCCGCCGACTGACCCCCGACAGCTCGGCCAGCGCCGCCTGGCTGAGCTCGGCGGCATGCCGCAGACGACGGATGTTCTGGCTGACGTGTTGCAGGACGGAGGCCCGCTGGCCGGATTCTTTGTGCACTATATTGCTCACATGGCAGGGTTGCGCATTATACTGCCCAACTTCGGGCGCATTGTGCGTCCGCCTCAAGTGGCGCGCAAGGTCATGGCATCGGTGAATTCCCCCCAAGCTTCCTCCCGTTTCTCAAGGTTCAGCAAGGCCGAATGCGTGCTGGTGCTGATTACCATGATCTGGGGCGGGACTTTCCTGTTGGTGCAGCACGCCATGACGGTCAGCGGGCCGATGTTTTTCGTAGGCCTGCGTTTCGCTGCCGCGGCCGCGTTTGTCGCGCTGTTCTCCTGGCGGCATCTGCGTGAGCTGACGCTGTTCGAACTCAAGGCCGGGTGCTTCATCGGCGTGGCGATCATGCTCGGCTACGGTTTGCAGACCGTCGGCCTGCAAACCATACCCAGCAGCCAGTCGGCGTTCATCACCGCCCTCTACGTGCCGTTCGTGCCCTTGTTGCAATGGCTGGTGCTGGGCCGGCGGCCAGGCTTGATGCCGAGCATAGGCATCATGCTGGCGTTCACTGGGCTGATGCTGGTGTCCGGTCCGGCCGGGGCCTCGCTGAATTTCAGCCCTGGTGAAATCGCCACGCTGATCAGCGCCATCGCGATTGCCGCCGAAATCATCCTGATCAGCGCCTATGCCGGCCAGGTCGATGTGCGCCGAGTGACCGTGGTGCAACTGGCGAGCACGGCGGTGCTGGCGTTCCTGATGGTGGTGCCGACCCAGGAAGCGATCCCGGATTTTTCCATGTTGCTGCTGGTCAGCGCCGTGGGCCTGGGGGCCGCCAGCGCAGCGATCCAGGTGGCGATGAACTGGGCACAGAAAAGCGTCTCGCCGACCCGCGCCACGCTGATCTATGCCGGTGAGCCGGTGTGGGCCGGCATCGCCGGGCGCCTGGCGGGCGAGCGGCTGCCGGCGATTGCATTGTTCGGCGCGGCGCTGATCGTGGCGGCGGTGATTGTCAGTGAGCTGAAGACCCGCAGCAAAGGTGTTGTCGAAGTGGATGAAGGGCTTGAGCGGGAACAGTGAGGCCGGTTACCGGCAATGGTGATTGAACCTGTGGCGAGGGAGCTTGCTCCCGCTGGGTTGCGCAGCGACCCCAAGGAAGCCGAATGCAATCAACCTGACACACCCGGGTGACTGGTTTCGGGGCTACTGCGTAGCCCAGCGGGAGCAAGCTCCCTCGCCACAGGGATAAAGCGCGCCATTGCGCAGGACCTCGCCCCAGCGGCTCCAATACGCGTGCTGATTCCTGAGCGGTGTCCCCTGCCCCAAACACGCAAAGTCAGAAAACTCCGCCTACCTTGTAGGATTCTGCGACACCCTTGCGGTTGGTGATCGGGAATACGCCACGTATGATCCCTCACAACCTTCCGCCGAATAGAAGCCTATGTCACTGATAGTTCTATTGCTTTTGCCCTTCATCGGCAGCTGTGTCGCGGCGCTGCTGCCGCATAACGCCCGTAACGCCGAATCACTGCTGGCCGGCCTCGTCGCCCTGGCCGGCACGGTTCAGGTGGCCTTGCTGTACCCGCAGATCGCCGACGGTGGCGTGATCACCGAGCGCTACACATGGCTGCCCAGCCTGGGCCTGGATTTCGTGCTGCGCCTGGACGGTTTCGCTTGGCTGTTTTCGTTGCTGGTGCTGGGCATCGGCACGCTGGTGTCGCTGTACGCCCGCTACTACATGTCGCCGGACGATCCAGTGCCACGCTTCTTTGCTTTTTTCCTGGCGTTCATGGGCGCCATGCTCGGGTTGGTGATCTCCGGCAACCTGATCCAGATGGTGTTTTTCTGGGAACTGACCAGCCTGTTCTCGTTCCTGCTGATCGGCTACTGGCATCACCGCGCCGACGCTCGACGCGGTGCCTACATGGCCTTGATGGTGACCGGCGCCGGCGGGCTTTGCCTGTTGGCCGGGGTGATGCTGCTCGGCCATGTGGTGGGCAGTTATGAACTGGACAAGGTCCTGGCCGCCGGCAACCTGATTCGTGACCACGCCCTCTACCCCATCCTGCTGCCGCTGATCCTGATCGGCGCATTGAGCAAAAGCGCTCAGTTCCCTTTTCATTTCTGGCTCCCCCACGCCATGGCCGCCCCCACGCCGGTGTCGGCGTACCTGCACTCGGCGACCATGGTCAAGGCCGGGGTGTTCCTGCTGGCGCGGTTATGGCCGTCGCTGTCGGGCAGTGAAGAATGGTTCTACATCGTCAGCGGCGCGGGGGCCTGTACGTTGCTGCTGGGCGCCTACTGCGCGATGTTCCAGAATGACCTCAAGGGCCTTTTGGCCTACTCCACCATCAGCCACCTCGGGCTGATCACCCTGCTGCTGGGCCTGAACAGTCCGCTGGCGGCCGTGGCGGCGGTGTTCCATATTCTCAACCATGCCACGTTCAAGGCGTCGCTGTTCATGGCCGCCGGGATCATCGACCATGAAAGCGGCACTCGGGACATTCGCAAGCTCAGCGGCCTGGTGCGGCTGATTCCGTTCACCGCGACCCTGGCCATGGTCGCCAGCGCGGCGATGGCCGGGGTGCCGCTGCTCAATGGTTTCCTGTCCAAGGAAATGTTCTTCGCCGAGACCGTATTTATTTCCGCCACGGCCTGGGTCGAGCTGGCGCTGCCGATCATCGCCACCATCGCCGGGACGTTCAGCGTCGCCTACTCCCTGCGCTTCACCGTGGACGTGTTCTTCGGCCCCACCGCCAGCGACCTGCCCCATACCCCCCACGAACCGCCGCGCTGGATGCGCGCGCCAGTGGAGTTGCTGGTGTTCACCTGCCTGTTGGTGGGAATCTTTCCGGCCCAGGTGGTCGGCTCGTTGCTCGCCGCCGCCGCGTTGCCGGTGGTGGGCGGCACGCTGCCGGAATACAGCCTGGCGATCTGGCACGGCCTGAACGCGCCGATGATCATGAGCCTTGTGGCCATGTCCGGCGGCATCGTCCTGTACCTGTTGCTGCGCAAGCAGTTCCGCCAAGGGCACATCAAGCATCCGCCGTTCATTGGCCGGCTCAGCGGCAAGCGCCTGTTCGAGCGCTGCCTGGTGCTGATGATGCGCCAGGGCCGGCGACTGGAGCGCAGGATCAGCACCCGGCGCCTGCAAGCCCAACTGTTTTTCCTGGTGCTGGCGGCAGTATTGGCCGGGCTGATCCCGATGTTGCACAGCACGCTGGTCTGGGGCGACCGGCCGAAGATTCCCGGCTCCATCGTCTTCGTGACCCTGTGGCTGCTGGCGATCGCCTGCGCCCTGGGCGCGGCCTGGCAGGCCAAGTATCACCGGCTCGCGGCCCTGACCATGGTCAGCGTCTGCGGCCTGATGACCTGCGTGACCTTCGTCTGGTTCTCGGCTCCTGACCTGGCCTTGACGCAACTGGTGGTGGAGGTGGTCACCACGGTGCTGATCCTGCTGGGCCTGCGCTGGCTGCCACGGCGGATCGAGGACGTCTCGCCGCTGCCCAACAGCGAGCGGCGCGCGCGTATCCGGCGCGTGCGGGACTTGCTGCTGTCCATCGCCGTCGGCGGCGGCATGGCGCTGTTGTCCTACGCGATGCTCACGCGGCAGACGCCCAACGACATTTCGTCGTTCTACTTGAGCCGGGCCTTGCCCGAAGGCGGCGGCAGCAACGTGGTCAACGTGATGCTGGTGGATTTCCGGGGCTTCGACACCCTGGGGGAAATCACCGTGCTGGTGGCAGTGGCCCTGGCGGTGTTCGCCCTGTTGCGACGTTTCCGTCCACCGAAGGAAAGCATGCAGCTACCAGCGCAACAGCGCCTGCTGGCGCCGGACGTGGTCACCGACCTGGTCAACCCGCGCCATGCCAGCGATACCGCCCTGGGTTTCATGATGGTGCCGTCGGTGCTGGTGCGCCTGCTGCTGCCGATCGCCCTGGTGGTGTCGTTCTACTTGTTCATGCGCGGCCACAATCAACCCGGTGGCGGCTTCGTGGCCGGGCTGGTGATGTCCGTCGCGTTCATCCTCCAATACATGGTCGCCGGCACTCAGTGGGTCGAGGCGCAAATGAGCCTGCGACCGCTGCGCTGGATGGGCACCGGGCTGTTGTTCGCCACCGCCACCGGCCTGGGGGCGATGGCCGTGGGGTATCCGTTCCTGACCACCCACACCTGGCATCTCGAACTGCCGCTGCTGGGGGATATCCACCTGGCCAGCGCGCTGTTCTTCGATATCGGCGTGTACGCGGTGGTGGTCGGTTCCACCCTGTTGATCCTCACCGCCCTGGCGCACCAGTCGGTCCGGGCCCATAAACCGGGCCTGCAACCCAAACCCGTCGCCACCGTCAAAGGAGCCACTGCCTGATGGAAGAAGTCATCGCAATCGCAATCGGCGTACTGGCCGCCTCCGGTGTCTGGTTGGTGTTGCGGCCACGGACCTTCCAGGTGGTCATGGGCCTGTGCCTGCTGTCCTACGGCGTCAACCTGTTCATCTTCAGCATGGGCAGCCTGTTCATCGGCAAGGAGCCGATCATCAAGGACGGCGTGCCCCAGGACCTGCTGCACTACACCGACCCGCTGCCCCAGGCACTGGTGCTGACCGCCATCGTGATCAGCTTCGCCATGACCGCGCTGTTCCTGGTGGTGCTGTTGGCCTCCCGGGGGCTGACCGGTACCGACCACGTGGACGGCCGGGAGCCCAAGGAATGATGTTGACGCCTCATCTGATCGCCGCGCCCATCCTGCTGCCGCTGCTGACCGCCGCGTTGATGCTGATGCTGGGCGAGAAGCACCGCCCGCTCAAGGCCCGGATCAATCTGTTGTCCAGCCTGCTGGGCCTGGGCATCGCCGTGCTATTGCTGCGCTGGACCCAGGGCCA
Source organism: Pseudomonas sp. Z1-12 (assembly GCF_051132015.1). Taxonomy (NCBI): domain Bacteria; kingdom Pseudomonadati; phylum Pseudomonadota; class Gammaproteobacteria; order Pseudomonadales; family Pseudomonadaceae; genus Pseudomonas; species Pseudomonas sp. Z1-12. Next base: position 2,532,694 of record NZ_CP071647.1, on the reverse strand, counting down.
GGCCCTGCCCGCGTCCATTGGTGTGTACCTGCCGGGCAACTGGCAGGCGCCGTTCGGCATCGTCCTGGTGGTCGATCGCCTGTCGGCGCTGATGCTGGTCCTGACCGGCATCATCGGCGTCAGCGCCCTGCTCTTCGCCATGGCCCGCTGGGACCGCGCCGGCGCCAGTTTCCATGCGTTGTTCCAGATCCAGCTGATGGGCCTCTACGGCGCCTTCCTGACCGCGGACCTGTTCAACCTGTTCGTGTTCTTCGAAGTGCTGCTGGCGGCTTCCTATGGCTTGATGCTGCACGGTTCGGGCCGGGCGCGGGTGTCGTCGGGCCTGCATTACATTTCCATCAATCTGCTGGCCTCGTCGTTGTTCCTGATCGGCGCGGCGCTGATCTACGGCGTCACGGGCACGCTGAACATGGCCGACCTGGCCCTGAAGATCCCGCTGGTGCCGGAGGCCGACCGCGGCTTGCTGCACGCCGGCGCCGGCATCCTCGCGGTGGCGTTCCTGGCCAAGGCCGGCATGTGGCCGCTCAACTTCTGGCTGGTGCCGGCCTACAGCGCCGCCAGCGCACCGGTGGCGGCGCTGTTCGCGATCATGACCAAGGTCGGCGTCTACACGATCCTGCGCCTGTGGACGCTGCTGTTCTCCGGCCAGGCCGGCGCCTCGGCGTATTTCGGCGCCGACTGGCTGGTCTACGGCGGCATGGCGACCATCGTCTGCGCCGCCATCGCCATTCTGGCGGCCCAACGCCTGGAGCGCATGGCGAGCCTGAGCATCCTGGTTTCGGCGGGGATCCTGTTGTCGGCCATCGGCTTCGCCCAACCGAACCTGGTGGGCGCGGCGCTGTTCTACCTGGTGAGCTCGACCGTGGCGCTCTGCGCGCTGTTCTTGCTGGCGGAGCTGATCGAACGTTCGCGCTCGGCCAATGAACTGTCCCTGGACGACGACTTCGACACCTTGCCGCGGCCGCTGGAATCCTTGCAGCCGCCCAAGGGCATCAACCTCGATGACGAGCAGAAAGTCGTGGTCGGCCAAGTGATTCCCTGGACCATGGCCTTCCTCGGCTTGAGCTTTATCTTTTGCGCGCTGTTGATCATCGGCATGCCGCCGCTCTCGGGGTTCATCGGCAAGCTGAGCCTGCTGAGCGCCTTGCTCAATCCCCAAGGATTCGGCGCCAGTGCCGGGGCGCCGGTGTCGAACCAGGCGTGGGGCTTGTTGGCGCTGCTGATCCTGTCGGGGCTGGCCTCATTGATCGCCTTCTCGCGCCTGGGCATCCAACGCTTCTGGACACCTCAGGAACGCCCGTCGCCGTTGCTGCGGCCGTTCGAATGCCTGCCGATCGTCGTACTGCTGGGCCTGGGCATCGCCCTGACCTTCAAGGCCGAGCCGTTGCTGCGCTATACCCAGTCGGCCGCCGACGCGCTGAACACCCCGGAACATTACGTAATGTCGGTACTCGCCACCCGCGCCGTGCCCAGCCCCGAAGCCCGCGCCGCGTTGCAGGAGGTACAGCCATGAAACGCCTGTTTCCCGCCCCGTGGCTGTCCCTGGCGTTGTGGCTGCTGTGGCTGGTGCTGAACGTGTCCGTCAGCGCCGGCCATCTGCTGCTGGGCGCTGCATTAGGGTTCCTGGCCCCGTTGCTGATGCGTCCACTGCGCCCGCGGCCCATCCGTATCCGCCGGCCGTGGGTGGTGTTGCGCCTGTTCCTGCTGGTAGGCCGCGACGTGCTGGTGTCCAACCTGGCGGTGGCCTGGGGGGTGCTGAACGCCGGGCGCCGGCCGCCTCGCTCGCGATTCATCAAGGTGCCGCTGGACCTGCGCGATGCCAACGGCCTGGCCGCGCTGTCGATGATCACCACGGTGGTTCCCGGGACCGTCTGGTCGGAACTGGCCCTGGATCGCAGCATCCTGTTGCTGCACGTGTTCGACCTGCCGGACGAGGCGTCATTCATCGCGCACTTCAAGGCCACCTACGAGCGCCCCTTGATGGAGATTTTCGAATGAGCCCGTTGCTGTCCAATGCGATCCTGTTGAGCCTGTTCCTGCTCTCCCTGGCGATGGTGTTGACCCTGTGGCGACTGTTCAAGGGCCCGTCGGCCCAGGATCGGGTACTGGCCCTGGACTACCTGTACATCGTGGCGATGCTGATGATGCTGGTGCTGGGCATCCGATATGCCAGTGACACCTATTTCGAGGCGGCGCTGCTGATCGCCCTGTTCGGCTTTGTCGGCTCGTTTGCCCTGGCCAAGTTCCTGTTGCGTGGCGAGGTGATCGAATGACCGGCGAACTGTCGATGTGGGTGGAAATCCCGGTGGCGATCCTGCTGGTGCTCAGCAGCTTTTTCGCCCTGGCCGGGGCGATCGGCCTGGTGCGCTTGAAGGATTATTTCCAGCGCATGCACCCACCAGCCCTGGCCTCCACATTGGGCGCCTGGTGCGTGGCATTGGCCTCGATCGTGTACTTTTCGGCGCTCAAGTCCGGGCCGGTGTTGCACGCCTGGCTGATCCCGATCCTGCTATCGATCACGGTACCGGTGACCACCCTGCTGCTGGCCCGGGCGGCACTGTTCCGCAAGCGCATGGCGGGGGATGATGTGCCGGCGGAAGTGAGCAGTCGCCGGACCGACTGACAGACATCTCGCCGCTACAGCTTTTGTGGCGAGGGAGCTTGCTCCCGCTGGGGTGCGCAGCAGCCCCAAGACCTGTCACCTCGGTGTGTCAGGCTGACTTGTGTTCAGCTTTTTAGGAGGGCTGCGCCCTCCAGCGGGAGCAAGCTCCCTCGCCACAACTGTGTTCGGCCGGGTGACGGCGTGAATCAGGCCCACGCCACCGTCAACAACCCGGCCCCGAGCACCACGCACAACGGCGAATAGATCCAGGTGTCGAGCCTGGCGAAGGTCGAGCCCTTGACCTCCTTGAAGAAACCCACCAGGTTCGACTCGCCAATGGCCCGGGCGAACATCAGCAAGGCAATCGCGCTGATCAGCCACTGCAACGCCCGATGGGTGACCGGCTGGGCCAGCAGGCCGACCCGCAGGCACACCAGCAGCGCAATCATCAGCAGCGCCAGGGCCACCAGCAACGTCAGCCAGCCCGAGGGGTCGAACGCCGGTCGCAACGCGTCTCCCTGCTTCACCGGCACCTGGGGCACCACCGCCAGGGCCGCCCACCGCCCGCCCAAGGCCCAATACATATGAATCAAGCTGATGGTCGCAAACACTGCGACCAGCGACCGAGCCAATAAAAGCGTCATTCGCCAGCCTCCTGAAAAAGGTTGAACAATCATCCTAGCTCGAATTTGGCATTTCGCTGGACGGGCGCAGGTTGCCAGTTTCCAGTGATTGATTCATTGCCCAGGATCAAGGGTTCAACCCGCTGGCACTAGAGGCTGGCAGACACCTTGTCGGCCACCTCCTTGGGCAGCCAGGCCTGCCAGACCTCAGGATGGGCCTTGAGGAACGCCTCGGCCGCTTCACGGGGTGGCGTGCGTTTCTCGCTCATGTCGGCCAGGGCCTTGTTCAACGGCTCGATGGGCAAGTCGACCTTGCTGAAGAACTCGGCAATGTCCGGGTATTGCTTCTGGAACGGTGCGGAGACACCAATCGACAGTTTCGAGGCCAGCGAGCGGGTCGGCTTCGGGTTGGGGTTGTCGGCGTCGGTCAGGGTTTTCCAGGCCTCGGCATCGAAAGGCGGCTCTTGCAACTGCACCAGCTTGAAGCGCCCGAGCAGCGGCGTGGGGGACCAGTAGTAAAACAGGATCGGCTTGCCCCGGCGGATCGTCGAGCTGATTTCCGCATCCAGCGCCGCCCCCGAGCCGCTGCGAAAATTCACGTAGCTGTCGGACAGGCCATAGGCCTTGAGCTTCTGCTTGTTGACCACCTCGGAGGTCCAACCGATGGGGCTGTTGAGAAAGCGGCCCTTGTCGGGGCTTTCCGGGTCCTTGAACACGTGCTTGTAGCGCGCCAGGTCTTCGACGCTGCGCAGGTCCGGCGCCAGGGGCTTGATGCCCTTGGCCGGGTCGCCCTTGATGACATACTCGGGTACCCACCAGCCTTCGGTCGCGCCTTTGACCGTATCGCCCAAGGCGACCACCTTGCCTTCGGCCTCGGCCTTGACCCACACCGGGCTGCGGCCGGCCCATTCCTCGCCGATCACCTGGATATCGTTATTGGCCAGGGCGGTTTCCAGGGTGATGGTGGTGCCGGGCAAGGTGTCGGTCTGCAACCCATAGCCCTTTTCGACGATGACCCGCAGGATATCGGTGATCAGGCTGCCGCTTTCCCAGTTCAAGTCGGCAAAGTGGATCGGCGCTGTGGCGGCCGACGCCGGAAGGGGTGAAACCAACACAGCGAAGGTGGCCCAGGCAGCCAGCCACTGTCGAACTCGTCTCATGCTTTGCACCTCATGCCAGATAAACAGCAATCCCTGAACGGCCCTGCGTAACGAAACGCAAGCCCCTGAATAGTTCAGTCAATTGACTGTAGCCGAGGTTCCAGCGAGATCTTGCAAAACTGTCAGCGGTTTGGGTGCACAGGCGCCGAAACGGTCACTCACTGGCCTTGAAAGTGACCAGTTCGCCCTTGCGCCACTTGGCGGCCTTGGCGGTTACCGCTTTCAAGGTCTTGGTCAAGCCTTCCTGTAGCTGTTCGTTGGCCGCGAACACGGTCACTACGCTGTGGCCTTCCTTGAACAGGATGGCCTGGCCACCGGGAGTCGTGACGAAGGCGTAATCGCCAAGGCCATAGACCGTCAGCTTGATTTCGCGAAAGCGGATTTCAAACTTGCCGCCTTCGCGACTGGGCAATACCGCGGCGCGAAAATGATCACCGACCTTGAGCTCCAGCCTGGGTTTGTCATCGACCACCAGGGCCGATTCGGTGTCGATTTCGGCAACATAAATACCTTCGGCGGTCTGCTCGGTGATGTAGACGAAACGTGACTGGAATTGTTTGACCAGTTTTGCCCGCAGGTCACCAAGTACAAATAACGCATGCATGTCGAGATTACTTACTGCCAAGGAAACATCCCCATCTTTGAAAAAGACCCGCCCCGCGCAAAGGACGGACCACGAGAACCCGTACCGACTGTAATGTCGTAATGGACCTGTCACTGAAATTCGAAATGAACGGCGCGCCCTGTCCCGGGCCGAGAGCAGACTAAAGGTTGCCGCTCTCGCCGTCTTTCCCGGGGAGTCGCCAGAGGCTGAAGGAAAACGCCACTCTGAGCATCGGAAAAGATGGGACTACTAACTTTAGGGAAATTTCTCACTTAAAAAAGCATTTTTCTGACATCGAGCCCAAAAAAAATTGCTTTAGATAGGCGCAACCGTCCACACGGCTCTGCCGATTCTAGAGCAGCTCAAGGCGTGGAGACTACTCGAAGTCGCCGGCAATTCGTCGGTAAATCATAAAAAGGAATTCATAATGATCGCTTTCCCTCCCCTGCCCCACCTCTTCGCCCCTTGCATCGCTGAAGCAGCCAACAGCTTTGACGGTGTCGATCGCCTGCCAATTTCGTTGATTCAACCGCGTTACCGGGTGGTCTTGGCCGGCAAGTGTTTTTTTCATATAGAAGAAACATCGACTGGACGTGTAAGAGGATTCCGAACCGACCATAACGAGGCCTGTCACCTGGCCAGGCGTCTCGAACAGAGCGCCTGAATGCCTCGGTCAATGACTTAACTCAGCCGCCGACGGGCAACTGCTGCCATACTGCCCGTCCAGCGAAGATCGTCGTCCAATGGCGGATCGCGCACCCATAATGATTTTGAGGAGCAGGCGCGACGTGACGGAATTTGATATTGGCGAATTTTTTATCCGGGGCGAGGCCAGGGAAGTCGAAGGCGAGTTCCAAGCGGTCATCGTAATGCGTGCCAAGCCGCCGTTGACCACCGTCACTTGCCACCAGGTGGAAAAGGATCGCTGGTTCAAGACTTCGCAAATCGCTGCCGAGGCTGCCAGGGAAGCGGCCAGGGCGCTGAAGGCCGCCGTGGACGAAGGCGCCTTGAAAGCCTGATTCCAATCGAACTCCTGATAAGCGCTTGCCTCAGATAAAGGAAGCACAGACGCGCCATGACGGCGCCGACCAGAGGAGACTTCCATGGAACAGCCTTCCCACGACCTCAAGACCCTGTTCGACCAACTCGGCCTGCCCTCCGATGGCAAGGCCATTGACGATTTTATCGTGGCCCACCCACTGCCCCCGGAAATCAAGCTGGTGGAGGCTGAGTTCTGGTCGGACCAGCAGAAAGAGCTGCTCCAGGAATGGCTGCTCGCCGACGGCGAAGAAGCCGTGCTGGTGGACCAACTGAATGTGCGCCTGCACGACGGCAAGTAGCGGCAAGGCCCATTAATAGCATTCACCACCGCTCTCGTGGCGAGGGAGCTTGCTCCCGCTGGGGTGCGCAGCAGCCCTTGGACCTGCCGCCTCGGTGGGTCAGGTTGAGGGGGGTCAGCCTTTGGGGCTGCTGCGCAGCCCAGCGGGAGCAAGCTCCCTCGCCACAAAAGCTTCCTTGTCACATCCGTGGCGCTGAGGTCTAGCGCGGCTTCTCGGGTTTGTAGCCCAAGCGCAAGCCGCCCCAATGACGTCCCTTGAGCATGATCGGTACGGACAGATCATGCATCAACTCCCCCGTATCCCGGGTGTAGGTCTGCAGCAGCACCGGTTGCTGGTGGCTGCCGCAGCGGATCCCGGTGCGATCGGAGAACTTGCGCTTGGTGCGGTTATTCAGCGTGTCCACCTGGGGATCGCCGGTCAGCGGCTGGCTGAAGACCTTATTGTGGGTCGGCACATAACCCTGCTGAGTGCAGGCAATCGCAAACACCAGGCCCTCGTGACGGGCCAGCAGCGGCTCCTGGATCGCCGGCAGGACCTGGTCGGTGTAGCGGTCGAAGCGGGTCTGGTATTTGGCCGGCTGGGTATTGGGGATCGGTTGATAGTTACGGTCGAACAAGTCCTCGAGGCTGACACGGCCCTGGTCGATATCGGCCTCGAACTGCGCGGCGATCTGGCTCGCCCCTTCCCGCGCGAGGTCGTAGACCCGTTGGTGATAATCGTCGAGGCCCACCTCGGCCAGGCGTTCGCTGATGGTTTCGGCCTGACCTTCCATCTGCACCGCCGCCTCGGCCAGGCGCTGGGTCTGCTGATCGCTGATGGACAGGTCGCTGCGCATCTGCTCGATGGCGTGGAACAGGCTGTCGAGTTGTTCGCGATTGGTGTCAGTGCCCTGGGCAATGGCACCGACCTGGGTTTCAACGCCTTCTGCAAGCCGGGCGATGTTCTCCAGGTGCTGGCCGGTGTGCTCGACCTGCTGCACGCCACTGTCCAGGTCGGCGGCCAGTTGGCGGATCTGCTCCACCACCTGGGCGGTGCGCTGCTGGATGTCGGCCACCATCACCCCGACTTCGCCGGTTGCCGCGGCGGTACGCCCGGCCAGGCCGCGAACTTCATCGGCCACCACCGCGAACCCACGGCCATGCTCACCGGCCCGGGCCGCCTCGATGGCCGCGTTCAGCGCCAGCAGGTTGGTCTGGCTGGCGATCGATTGGATCACCAGGCTGACCCGCTGGATTTCATCGCTGCGTACACTCAGGGCTTCGATCAATTCACGGCTGTCATTCGCCCGCTGGCTGAGCTGGTGCATGCGGCTGATGGACTCCACCAGTTCGCTGCGCCCGGCCACGCTGCTGCGATGGGCCTCGCTGGCGGCGCCCAGGGCTTGCTGGCTGAGTTGTGAAGTGGCCTGTTCAGTGGCGATCATCGATTCGGCATTGCTGACGATCTGCGCCGCCGCATCGAGTTGGGACTGGACCTTGCCGGCCAGTTGCTTGACCGAATAGGCAACACCGGCGGCCGACAGGGCGTTATGGCTGGTGGTGTAGGACAAGTCGCGGGTCAACTCGGCCAGGGTGTCGGTGCTGGGTGCGGCTGCCGCGGCCATGCGTGAACGCAGGCGCGGCAACCAGACGATCAGCATCACCAGCGGCAGGCCCAGGTACAGCGACCAGCCGCCCAAAGCCATGCCGCACAGCAGCAAGGCCAGGGCCAGGCTCTGCAAGGTCGGCGTCAGCCAGCGCGCCGCGCCGTTTGTTTCGGCTACCGAGGCCGGCACCGCACCCGCCAGCGTTCCGTCTGTCGCCATGTTCGTCACCCACATTCTCGTTGTTATGACCGCATTAAACGCCACTACCGAGCCATTATCCATGGTCCATTAGTCGTGTTCTTGCAGCAGGTCAACGGGAGTAGACGAACAGGTAGGCGAAAGCAAAAGATCGCGGCCTTCGTCAAAAGGTCGCGATCTTTTTGAACAACGCGAATCAGGCCTGACGCTGGTGCTTGTCGATCTGTTCGTGACGTTCCTGGGCTTCGATGCAGTACTTGGTGGTCGGGCTGATCAGCAGGCGCTTGAGGCCGATCGGCTCGCCGCTGTCGTCGCACCAGCCGAAGCTGTCGTCGTTGATGCGGTCCAGGGCCTGCTCCAGTTGAGGCAGCATGCGCTGGTCGCGATCGATGGCGTTGACCAGCCAGGTACGCTCTTCTTCTACGGAAGCAGCGTCCGCCGGGTCGGCCGGGGTGTCCAGGCTCTCAATGGCGATTCGGTTCTGTTCGATGCGCTCGTGGGTTTCGACTTTCATGTTCTGCAACAGCTTGGTGAAGAAAGCCAGCTGCTCGGCATTCATGTAGTCATCCGCCGGCATGGCCAGCAACTTTTCCTTTGTCATTGATTTCTCTATAAAAAAACGTGCATTAAGGCGAATTATGGAGCGTCCCGCAGCGCAGCTGCCACGCTCATCGGGAAAGGCGCCGTCTATTCCAAGCGCCACCCGGCACTCAATTTACGAGGGGCGGCAGTCTAAGGCCGAGTCGAGGCCTCAGCAACTGAAAACATAGGGAAAATGTCCGACAACCCCCTCAAATGTTCTCTGACAGGCTTTTGGCAGTCATCGGAGTGCGTTTATAACAAGAAATTCGGTGCAATTGCTGTATTAAGAAGACAAATGGCTACGCCACGCGGGTCAGGCGTGGCGCTTTGTCGCAACTTTCGGCTATCAGCGCTTGAGTTTGCGCTTGTTGCGGTACTGGTCGATGACCACCGCCACCACGATGATCAAGCCCTTGATGATGTCCTGGATGTAGGCGTCGACCCCGACGAAGGTAAAGCCGCTGGCCATCACCCCGAGGATGAGCGCCCCGATCACCGTCCCGGTGATGCGCCCCACCCCACCCGCCAGGCTGGTGCCGCCGATCACCGCCGCCGCAATCGCGTCCAGTTCATAGGACATGCCCATGCCCGCCTGCCCGGTCGCCGCCCGCGCCGAGGCCACCACGCCGGCCAACCCCGCGAGCAACCCGGCAATGCTGTAGACGATCACCAAGTGGCGCTTGACGTTGATGCCCGATGTGCGCGCCGCCTGCATGTTGCCGCCAATGGCGTAGGTGTACTTGCCGTACTTGGTGTAACGCAGGGCAATGTGGAAGATCACCGCCACCACCAGGAAGATGATCACCGGCATCGCGCCATGGCCAATGGCGGTATAGGAATCGGACAGCATGCTCACCGGCTGGCCTTCGGTGTAGTAGCGCGCCAGGCCTCGGGCCGAGACCATCATGCCGAGGGTGGCGATGAACGGCGGGATGCCGGTGATGGCGATGATGCTGCCATTGATCGCCCCGGCCAGCAGCCCGACCCCGAGCCCCGCCACCACCGGTATCCACACCGGCAAGTCAGTCAGCGAGGGAAACACCGCCCGGGCGAAGTCCGAGGTCTGGGCCAGGCTGGCGGCGATCATCGCCGACAGCGCCAGCACCGAGCCGGACGACAGGTCGATGCCGGTGGTGATGATCACCTGGGTCACGCCGATGGCCAACAGGCCGATGATCGACACTTGCAGGATCATCAGCACCAGGCGCTGGGAGTTCATCAGGAAACTCTGGTCACGCATGATCCAGCCGAACATTTCGAACACCAGGCCGATGCCGATCAGCACCAGGAAGATGCTCAGTTCCGTCGGCAACCGCCGCCGGGTCCTGTTCGGTGCTGCCGCGGGTTTGTTTTCCAGTATCGCGTTCATAGCCAATCACCTTTTTTGATCCGTGGCCAGGGAACGTGCTCCGCTGGGCCGCATAGCGAGCCGACACAGGGCCGCTTCGCGCCCCAGCGGGAGCAAGCTCCCTCGCCACATTCGCTCGACTTTATTTACCTGAGCCGAAAGGCATCAGGACAGGCCCGAGGCCAGTTGCATCACGCGTTCCTGGGTCGCTTCGCTGCGGTCGAGGGTGCCCATCAGGTCGCCTTCGTGCATCACCATGACCCGGTCGCTCATGCCCAATACTTCCGGCAGCTCCGAGGAAATCATGATCACCGCCATGCCTTCGCTGGCGAGATAGGCGATGAGCCGGTAGATCTCGGCCTTGGCGCCGACATCGATGCCGCGGGTCGGCTCGTCGAGGATCAGGATGCGTGGATTGGTCATCAACCAGCGCGCCAGCAAGGCTTTCTGCTGGTTGCCGCCGGACAAGGTGTCGATGCACTGTTCCAGCGACGGGGTCTTGACCCGCAGCTTCTTGCACATGTCCTCGCACAAGGCGCGCAGGGCTTTCTGTTGAATGAAGCCGTTGCCGACGTAATGGGGCAGCACGGCCATCTCCATGTTTTCCAGCACCGACAGGCACGGGAACAGGCCACTGAGCTTGCGGTCCTCGGTCAACAGCGCGAAGCCTTTCTCGATGGCCATGTGCGGGTCGGTGATGCGCACCGGTTGGCCGTCCAGGAGGATTTCGCCGCCGGTGCTCGGGGTCACGCCGAAAATCGCTTCGGCCACGTTGGTCCGGCCCGAGCCCATCAACCCGGCGATGCCCAGGATCTCCCCGGCATGCAGGTCGAAGGACACGCCTTTGAAGATGCCGTCCAGGCTCAGGTCGCGCACCGACAGCACCAACTCACCAATGGGTTGCTCGCGCACCGGGAACAATTGGCTCAGCTCACGCCCGACCATCATCGAGATCAGGCTGTCGCCGTCCATGCTGTCGGCCCGTTGCAGGCCGATATAGGCGCCGTCGCGAAACACCGCCACTTCATCGGCGATGGCGAACACTTCGTTCATCTTATGGGTGATGTAGATGATGCCTTTGCCCTGGGACTTGAGGTCGGCAATGATCGAGAACAGGTGGGCGACTTCGGTCTCGGTGATGGCCGAAGTCGGCTCATCCATGATCAGGATGTCGGAGTCATACGAGACGGCCTTGGCAATCTCCACCATCTGCCGCTCGGCAATGCTCAGGTTGCCCACCTGCTCCTCGGGGTCGAGCTTGATGCGCAGGCGCTCCAGCAGCCGGGCGGTGCAGCGGTGCATTTCGCCATGGTCGACCATGTGCAGGCCGTTGAGCTGCTCGCGGCCGATCCAGATGTTTTCGGCGATGCTCATGTGGGGCATCAGGTTCAGTTCCTGATGGATCATCGCGATACCGGCCTGCAACGCCGCCAGCGGCGTGTCGAACGTCACCGGTTTGCCGCGCAGGCGCAGCTCGCCGGCGTCCGGCTGGTAGATGCCGGCGATGATTTTCATCAAGGTGGATTTGCCCGCACCGTTTTCACCCATCAGGGCCAGCACGGAGCCGGGGCGCACCCGCAATTGAACATCGGACAAGGCCACCACACCGGGAAAGCCCTTGCTGACATTGACGACTTCCAGCAGGTACGGCTCATCAAGTAATACGTCCGGCTGGAAAGTCATGGCCGGGGCGCTCGAAGCAGTCGCTGAAGCGAACATGATCAGGTACTCCCTCGGCAAGGTGGCGTTGCAACCTTGCCTGCTTATTGTTGTGGTGGGACCGGGTTGAACGTCACTTGAACTGATCGACGTTTTCCGGCGTGATCAGGCGGTACGGCACCACGACGGACGCCATTTTCTCTCCCTTGGCCATTTTGACCGCCGTGTCGATGGAGCCATCGGCCTGGCCCTTGGCGTCCTGGAACACCGAGACCGCCATTTGGCCTTTCTTGATGGCGTTCAAACCGTCCGGCGTGCCATCGACCCCGGCAATCAATACGCTGCCTTTCTCTTTACCCGCTTGCTTGAGGGCCATGGCGGCGCCGATGGCCATTTCGTCGTTGTTGGACACCACCGCATTGAATTCACGGCCTTGGGTCAGCCAGTCGTTGACCAAGGTCATGCCCTTGTCCCGCGACCAAGTGCCGGTCTGCTCCTGCTCGATCTTGATACCCGGGTACTTGGCCAGCACTTCCTTGACGCCCTTGGTGCGGTTGGTGGTGGAGTTGTTGGCCAGGTCACCCAGCAGGATCACGATGTCGCCCTTGCCGCCCATCTTGTCGGCCAGGTATTGCATCTGCATGCGCCCGGCTTCGAGGTCATCGGAGGTCACGGTGACCACCCCTTCCGGCAATTTCGGATCGTCCGGGTGACGGTTGACGTACACCAGTGGGATACCGGCAGCCACCGCGGCCTTGGTGATGCGCTGGGTCGCGGCGGTGTCCACCGGGTTGACGATGAGCGCATCGACCTTCTGGCTGATGAAGCTTTCCACCTGGCTCAGTTGCTTGACCACGTCACTGCGCGCATCTTCGAACTGCAGGGTGACGCCATCGGGCAAGGACTTGGCTTTCTTGTCCATGGATTCGCGCAGGTAGGTCAACCAGGTGTCATCGAACTGGGACATGCTGACGCCGATCTTCAGGTCCGCCAGGGCAGCGCCGCTGGTGAGCATCAACGACAGGGCCAGCGAGGCGATACGGGTCTTGGTCTTCATGAACGGTCTTTCTCCACTTTTTTGTTGGTTTTATGGATAAGGCGTGACGGATCAGGAACGGGGCAAACGCACGATAGGCGCGCCGGGCATGCAACAGACCATGGCGCCCTTGCGCTGGATACACAGGGATTCGAACAGGGGAAGGACTGCGGACAGGCGCAGCAGATGTGGCAGATGTGGCAGGTGAAACGCAGAGCGGCTGAAGGTTTTCATCGACGGTACCTAGCTGTGTTTCTTGTTTTTGTTTCGTCTGTCGTCCGTTCAAGGCTGGCTTGGCAGGAGGCAGACAGGGTTGTCGGTAACCTGGAATCGACTTTATTGGAAAATATTTTCCATATCAACTGATTTTAGAATTTTATTCGTTTTTTATTCCATGCCCCACAGGCGTGGATAAACCCACCACTTCGCCCTGCTCGGCACTTTGCCTGGCCGCGTCGAGGATACGCGTGGTGGCCAAGGCATCACGGGCCTCCACCGGCAGCGGGCCAGCGTCCTGCAACGCGCTTTGCAGTTGTTGGTAGAACGCCAGCCAGCAGCCACGTTCGGAAGTCACCCGCTCGCGCTCGGTGCCGTGTTCGAACCAGCCCCAGCGTCGATGTTCTTCCGCCCCCCAGCGCTCGCCCTCGGTAGCCGGACTCAAGCCGGCCAGCGCCTGGGCCTCCTGCCCGTCCAGGCCTTCGACGGTGTAGCAGCCCTGGGTGCCGTTGACCCGAAAACGCGGGCGCGCTGCGTTTTGCACGCAATTGCCGCTCAAGTGGGAAATCACGCCGCTGGCATGGGTCAGGGACATGAAGAAGCCGTTGTCGAACACCTGGTTCGGCTGCCGATAATCCAGCTCGGCGTAGACCCGCACCACCGGGCCGAACAATTGCAGCGCCTGGTCCACCAGATGGCTGCCGAGGTCGCGCAGAAACCCGCCGCCGCTGCCTTTGCCCACCGACGTTGGCGAATAACGCTCGACACTGGATTCAAAACGGATGATTTGCCCGAGGGCACCAGAGGCCAGCAGTTTGCGCAGGGTCAGGAAATCCGAATCCCAGCGACGGTTCTGGTACACGCTCAGCGGCACGCCGCGTTGTTCGGCGGCCAACACCATGGCCTCGGCCTGGGCGGCGTCAGGGGCGAATGGTTTGTCGCTGACCACCGCCACGCCGAGTTCGATAGCCTGCATCACAATGGCCGGGCGACCGTCCAAAGGGGTGGACACCACCACCGCGTCGACGCCGGCCGCCAGCAATTGTTCGAGGGTGTCGAAGGCCTGGGCATCCGGGTGATCGCTGGTCAATTGTTGACGGCGCTCGGCGGACCGCGTCACCACGCCGACAAACGTAGCCCCTGGCAGGCTGCTGATCAGCGGCGCATGAAAGAACCGCCCACCCTTGCCGTAGCCGACTAGTCCGATTCGCATGAAAGCTCCTTATCTGGAAATAACGCCGGGCCCTGTGGGAGCGAGCTTGCTCGCGATGGCGGTGGATCAGACAGCATTGTATTGACTGACCCACCGCTATCGCGAGCAAGCTCGCTCCCACAGTTTGTTCCCTGGTGACTGCGGGAACTCTGTTCACCACAAATCCCTTGTGGGAGCCGAGCTTGCTCGCGATGGCGGCGAATCAGCCAGCATTGTGTCGACTGACCCGCCGCTATCGCGAGCAAGCTCGCTCCCACAGTTTGTTCCCTGGTGACTGCGGGAACTCTGTTCACCACAAATCCCTTGTGGGAGCCGAGCTTGCTCGCGATGGCGGTGGATCAGCCAGCATTGTATTGACTGACCCACCGCTATCGCGAGCAAGCTCGCTCCCACAGAGAATGAATCTAGCCGTAAAAACGCGGGCGCTCGGGCAAGTCGACCTTGACGATCTGCCCGCTCTGTTGCGCCTCGACACAAGCATCCGCCGCCACCGCCGCGGCAAACCCATCCCAGGCCGATGGTCCGCCCACTTGCCCGGCGCGCACGCCATCGATGAACGCCTGCAACTCGACGTCGTAGGCGGCGATGAAGCGGTCCTTCCAATCCATCAGGATCGCATTGGACAGCTTGGCGCCGCTGCGCAGTTGCACCTGGGACGGTTCCGGCAGCTTGGCGATGCCGGTCTCCCCCACCACTTCGCACTGGATGTCGTAGCCGTACTGGCAGTTGACGAACACTTCGACGTCGATGCGCGTGCCCCGGGCGGTTTCCAGCAGGACGATCTGCGGGTCCCGCAGGTGGGCCAGGGCCTTGCTGGTCTTGCGGGGGAACACCACTTGCACCGAGACGTAGTCATCAGCCAACAGCCAGCGCAACACATCCAGTTCATGAATCAAGGTGTCGGTGATCGCCATGTCGGTCTTGTAGTTCTCGCCCACGCTCGGGTTGCGGTGGGCGCAGTGCAGCATCAGCGGTTCACCGATCTGGCCACTGTCGATCACCGCCTTGAGCGCGCGATAGCCTTCATCGTACGGACGCATGAAACCGACCTGCACCAGGCGCTTGCCATAGGCCACTTCGGCGTCGACGATCTTGCGGCAGCCTTCGGCCGTGACCGCCAGGGGCTTTTCACAGAACACCGGCTTGCCCGCCGCAATGGCCGCCAGCACGAACTCTTCATGGCTCGGGCCCCAGGAGGTGACGAGGATCGCCTCCACGTCCGGCGCCTTGATCAATGCATGACCGTCGGGGTACACCTCGGCGGTCAATTTCAAGTCGGCCACCACCTTCGCCGCCTGAGCGAGGTTGATGTCGGTCACCGCCACCACCTGGCTGTTGAGCAAGGTCTGGCTGCAACGACGGATATGGTCCTGGCCGATGGCCCCGGTGCCGATGACGCCCAGCTTCAAAGACATTTGGAACTCCTTTCGTAGGGTTGGGGCAATCAGTATTGACGGGCCTTGGCCAGTCGTTCGTTGAGGGTCTTGGCGACGGCATCGGTGCGGGCGCTGGTGGACACTTGCGCCACGCCAACCCGCCACCACGACAGGTATTTGTGGATCATGGTCTTGGGCAGAACCTTGATGTCGATCAGCGTCGAGACCGTCTGGCGCCGGGCATCGGCCAGGGCTGCGTGCAGCTCATCCAGCGTCTTCACTTTGTAGGTCTTGCAACCGTAGGCCGCCGCGCTCATGGCGAAATCCACTGGCACGAAGGCGCCGTCGAGCTTGCCGGTCTCGGGGTTGCGGAAGCGGAACTCGGTGCCGAAGCTGTCCATGCCGTGTTCCATTTGCAGGTTGTTGATGCAACCGAACGTCATGTTGTCCAACAGCACCACGTTGATCTTGCGGCGCTCCTGGATCGAGGTCGCCAGTTCCGAATGCAGCATCATGTAGGAGCCGTCGCCCACCAACGCATAGACCTCTTTGTCCGGCTCGGCGAGCTTCACGCCCAGGGCGGCATTGACCTCGTAGCCCATGCACGAATAACCGTACTCGACGTGATAAGTGTCGACGCCCTTGCTGCGCCAGCTGCGCTGCAAGTCGCCGGGCAGGCTGCCGGCGGCGGCGACGATGATGGCGTCATCCGCCAAGGCTTGGTTGAGGGTGCCGAGCACGCGGCTCTGGGTCAGGCAGGAACCGGTGAGTTCGATGAATTCGCGAAACACCGCCGGGTCCATGTGGTCGTTGATTTCCGGGACGAAATCCTCGGCCTGGTAATCCGCCTGGTAGATACGGTCCACTTCGGCATCGAGCTGGGCCTTCGCATCGGCAACCTGCCCGCCCCATTCGGCACGATAATCCCCCATCGCGGCCGACAAGGCTTCCAGGCCCGAACGGGCGTCGGCCAACAGCTGCACGCCGTCGAGTTTCAAGGCATCGCACGGGCTGATGTTGAGGTTGAGAAACTGCACCTCGGGGTGCTGGAACAGCCACTTCGACGCGGTGGTGAAATCGCTGTAGCGGGTGCCGATGCCGATGATCAGGTCGGCCTCCTTGGCCAGCAGGTTCGCCGCCAGGCAACCGGTTTCGCCGACACCGCCGACGTTCAGCGGATGGCTGGACACGACCGCGCTCTTGCCGGCCTGGGTCTCGGCAAAGGGAATCTCGAAGCGCTCGGCAAACGCCTGTAGCGCGACGTTGGCGCCGGAGTAGCGTACGCCGCCACCGCAGATGATCAACGGCTTGCGCTTGCCCTTGAGCAACGCCAGGGCATCGCCGAGCATCGCTTCGGTGGCCGGCCGGCGGTCGATGCGGTGCACGCGTTTTTGCAGGAAGTAATCCGGGTAGTCGTAGGCTTCGGCTTGCACGTCCTGGGGCAGCGCCAGGGTCACCGCGCCGGTTTCGGCCGGGTCGGTGAGCACCCGCATCGCGTGAATCGCGGCGGTCATCAATTGCTCGGGGCGGTTGATGCGATCCCAGTATTTGCTCACGGCCTTGAACGCATCGTTGGTGCTGATGCTCAGGTCGTGGAACTGCTCGATCTGTTGCAGCACCGGGTCCGGCTGGCGACTGGCGTAGACATCGCCGGGCAACAGCAGCAGCGGAATGCGGTTGGCCGTGGCGGTGGCAGCGGCGGTCAGCATGTTCGCCGCACCGGGGCCGACCGACGAACTGCAGGCGTAGATCTTGCGCCGCAGATGCTGCTTGGCAAACCCGATGGCGGCATGGGCCATGCCCTGCTCGTTGCGGCCCTGGTGGACCACCAGGTCGCCGCTGTCCTGCTCCAGCGCCTGGCCCAGCCCCAGCACGTTGCCGTGGCCGAAAATGGTAAAGACCCCGGCGACGAACTTGCTCTGGACGCCATCGACTTCGATGTACTGGTTATCGAGGAATTTCACCAGGGCCTGGGCCATGGTCAGTCGTGTTGTGGTCATGCTTGCACCTTTTCAAACGCAACTCGGTCAAGTGTGGGAGCGAGCTTGCTCGCGATGGCGTCAGGTCAGCCAGCATCAATGTTGACTGACACACCGCTATCGCGAGCAAGCTCGCTCCCACAGGAGGGTTCTCCATCGTTCGGGGCGGCGGCTCATGCCTGCGAGCTTTGCAGGTGGTTCATGCTCGCCCCCAACGCCTGGCGAATGTCGGCCAATTCATGGACGCTCTCGGCAAATGGCTCGAAAGACAGGTAACCGTCATACCCGCCGCTGAGCAACGCCTCGATCTGCTTGGCATTGCCGAGGATGTCAGCCTCGCCCACCAGCACCCGGTGGCCGTCTCGAATGGTCGCCAATGGTGCCTGGGCATCCTCGACGCCGGAGATGTGCACCAGCCCGGTCAGTTCGGGGAAGAACTCCTGCTCGCCGGCCAGATGATGATGGAAGGTGTCGTGCACCAGGCGGAACACATCCAGCCCGCCGATGGCCTTGATCGCTTCCACCGCCGTGCGCTTGCGGCGCAACGAGCACTCTTCGAAACCCAGGGGTTCGATGAAGCCGTAGATGCCGAAGGCGCGCAGGATCGGCGCCAGTTCACTGAGGGCGGTACGCAGCCCAGCCGCACGCTCGGCTTCGCTGCGCGGGTCGGCGCGGTCATTGAGTGGGCACATCACCAGCCCCTCGGCGCCGCACTCGCGGGCGTAGTCGGCCAAGCGCACGGCCTGGGCGCGGCGCTCTTCGTTCCACACATCGAAGGGGTACAGGGCGTTGATCGACAGCACCTTGATGCCGCGGGCCTCGCACAATTCACGGACGCGAGCCGGCGGCATGCCGTCTTCGATCTCGACGCCCTTGAGGTCGTTGCGGATCTCGATGGCATCGGTTTTCAACGCCAGGGCCAAGTCGATGAACGCGGGCAGTGACAGGTGCGGGGCAACCATTCGGTTCAAGGCAAAACGCAGGGGCTTGTTCATTGTTGTTCTCCCTCCGGCAGTCATTCGAAAAATGCGTTATTGGGCAGTCGGCATGCTGAATTCAGGACCCTTGGCGATGCTGTCGGGCCAGCGCTGCATCACGCTCTTGTAGCGGCTGTAGAAGCGCAGGCCTTCTTCGCCGTAGGCATGGTGGTCGCCGAACAACGAGCGCTTCCAGCCGCCAAAGGAATGCCAGGCCATGGGCACCGGAATCGGCACGTTGATGCCCACCATGCCGACCTTGATGCTGCGGGCGAACGCCCGGGCGATGCCGCCGTCGCGGGTGAAGCACGACACGCCGTTGCCGAACTCATGGGCGTTGATCAGCGCCACCGCCGTGGCGAAGTCCGGCACACGGACGATCCCCAGCACCGGGCCGAAAATCTCTTGCTGGTAGATGCTCATCTCGGCAGTGACCTGATCGAACAGTGTCGCCCCGACAAAGAACCCTTGCTCCGCCCCCGGCACTTTGAAGCCTCGGCCGTCGACAATCAGCCGGGCACCCTCGGCCACGCCGGCATCGATGAAACCTTCGACCTTGGCCTTGTGCTCGGCGGTGACCAGGGGCCCCATGTCGGTGCCGGGTTGCTGGCCGTTGCCGACTTTCAACTGGTCGATGCGCGGCAGCAGGCGAGCGATCAGTTCGTCGCCCACATCGCCCACTGCCACAGCGATGGAAATGGCCATGCAGCGTTCACCGGCCGAGCCGTAGGCGGCACCGATCAAGGCGTCCGCCGCCTGGTCGAGGTCGGCATCGGGCATGACGATCATGTGATTCTTGGCCCCGCCCAGGGCCTGCACACGCTTGCCGTGGGCCGTGCCCTGCTGGTGGATGTACTCGGCGATGGGCGTGGAGCCGACAAAGGAAATCGCTTCGATGTCCGGGTGCTGCAACAGCGCATCCACCGCCACTTTGTCACCCTGGACCACGTTGAACACGCCGTCCGGCAGGCCGGCCTCGGTCAGCAAGCGGGCCATCAGCAAACTGGCGGACGGGTCGCGTTCCGAAGGCTTGAGGATGAAGCAGTTGCCAGCAACCAGCGCCAGGGGAATCATCCACAGCGGCACCATCACCGGGAAATTGAACGGCGTGACCCCGGCGCAAACGCCCAGGGGCTGGCGCAGGTTCCAGTTGTCGATGCCGCCACCGATGTTGTCGCTGAAATCGGTCTTGAGCAGGTTTGGCGCACCGCAGGCGTACTCGACGATTTCGATGCCGCGGGTGACTTCGCCGTGGGCGTCGGACAGCACCTTGCCGTGTTCACGGCTGATGATCCGGGCCAGTTCGTCGTGGTGACGATCGAGCAGTTCCTTGAACTTGAACATCACCCGCGAACGACGCAATGACGACTGCTCGGACCAGGCCGGGAACGCCGCCAGCGCCGAGGCCACCGCCGCGTCGACGGTACTCGGCTCGGCCAGGGCCACCCGCGCCTGCACCGCACCGGTGGCCGGATTGAAGACGTTGCTGGACCGCGGACTGTCGCTGTCCTGCACCTGACCGTTGATGTAATGGCCTACTACCGGGGCGTCGCTCATCGTGCTTGTTCTCCCTGCGTATGTGTGGGGTCAGAGATCCAGCAGCCAGCTGTGCTGCGGATCGTTGTGAAATTGCCAGACCCGCTTCGGGCCGGCCATGACGTTCAGGTAATACGACTCGTACCCGTAGGGCACGCTGACCGGGTGATAGCCCTTGGGGACGACCACCAGGTCGTTGTTCTCCACCGCCATGGCCTGGTCGATGCTGCGGTCGTCGGTGTAGACCCGCTGGAACACGAAGCCTTGGGACGGATTGACCTGGTGGTAATAGGTCTCTTCGAGGAAGCTCTGGTGCGGCAGGTCGTCGGTGTCGTGCTTGTGGGGCGGGTAGCTCGAGGAATGCCCCGACGGCGTGCGCACCTCCACCACCAGCAGCGAGTGCGCCGGTTCGCTGTCCGGCAGGATGTCGCAGACATAGCGGGTATTGGCGCCCTTGCCGCGCACGCTGCGCTTCATGCTGTCCGGGCGGATCAGCCGTGGGCCATGACTGTTTTGCGCCGAACCCGGTGCGGCGCACACGGCAATCTGCACATCGCTCAGGGCGGTGACCTGGGCCTGGCTGCCGGGCGGCAGGTAAGCGGCATAGGGTGATTTATCCTCGAACACCGACTGGCGATCACCGAGGTTGTCCCAATCGAAGGCCCCCTGCCCCGGCGCTTCGCCCTTGAGGCTGACGCGACCACTGAGCAGCACCAGGCACAATTCCTTGTCCCCGGCGGCCACTGGCAGGGTTTCACCGAGACGCAGGCGGTAGGCAGCGAAGCCGACGTATTCCAACTCGCCCGCCGGCAACTGGACCATGGTTCGGCCGCTGGATTGGCTCTTGATCAACAGGCTCATGACGGGCTCCTTTCGTTCAGCAAGGCGCGCAGGGTCTCGTAGCCCTTCTTGGCGTAGGCATAACTCGGGGCTACGGCAGGGTCCTGCTCGGCTTCCACCACCAGCCAGCCTTGGTAGTCGGCGGCCAGCAGCACGTCGAGCAAAGCGGCGAACTCGATGTCGCCATCCCCCGGCACGGTGAAGGTGCCATTGATGATGCAGTCGGGGAAGCTCCAGAGGTTGTTGCGCGCCAGTTGCACCACCGGTTTGCGCACATCCTTGAAGTGCACGTGGCAGACCCGCTCGATGTGTTTGCGCAGCACCTGCAACGGCTCGCCACCGCCCATGTAGCAGTGACCCGAGTCGAACAACAGGCCCACTTCGCTGCCGGTCAGGGCCATCAACTTGTCGATGTCCGTGGGCGATTCGACGTAGGCGCCCATGTGGTGGTGATAGGCCAGGCGCACGCCTTGGGACAGGGTGAAGCGCGCCAGTTCGGTGAGTTTGTCGGCGTAGGCTTGCCAGGCGTCATCCGTATGGAAACGCGGCCGCTCGACCAATGGAATCCGCTGGCCCTGGATGGAATCCGCCACTTCGCCGTAGACCAGCACCGTCGCGCCGTTCTGCGCCAGCAGCTCGACGTGGCTGGCGATGGCGTCGATTTCTTCCGCCGCCGAACGCCGGGCCAGGCGACTGGAATACCAGCCGGAAACCAGCGCCAGGTCATAAGGCCGCAGCACATCGCCGACGCCCTTGGCGTCCTTGGGGAATTTGCCGTTGAGCTCAAAACCTTCGTAGCCGATGGCCTTGCCTTCACTCAGCGCCGTACTCAACGGCGTCTCGCCGCCCAACGACGGCAAGTCATCGTTGCTCCAGGAAATCGGGTTGATGCCAATTCGAATAGCGGGCATGGCTGCACCTTTTATTGTTGTCTCTAATGTTCAACCGATCACCTGTGGCGAGGGAGCTTGCTCCCGCTCGGCTGCGAAGCAGTCGCAAAACCTATGGATGCGGTTTTACCTGTCGAATCAAGGGTGGCTGATTTGGGACTGCTTCGCAGTCCAGCGGGAGCAAGCTCCCTCGCCACAAAAGCCCTGTCCATCAAGCACGAGCACTGCGCCACGCCTCGATCAATTCCACAAACCTGCCCTGCACATCCCGGATCAGCGTTTCGTCGTCGATTTCCCCGGCCAGCCAGGCCCGGCTCGGTTCCTGGAAGATCGTGCGGCCCACGGCGAAACCGCGGCAGGTGGTGCTCCGACGGGCCTGGCGAAAGCCTTCGGCCAACGCGGCGGCCGGGGCGTTGAGGCCCAGCAGGACCACGCCACGGCAATACGGGTCGCGCTGTTGGATCAGCTCGTCGAGCTGCTGCCACTCCTGCGCGCCCTGGGCTTCGATCTTCCACCACGCCGGGAAGATACCCAGGTTGTAGAGGCGCTTGAGGGCACGATAGAGCACGTCCGGGTGCGGTGATGGGTGATCCTTGGGCGGTATGACTTCCAGCAGCAACTCGTGGCCGCTGGCCTGGGAGGCCTTGTACAGCCCCATCAACTGCGCCTCTTGCTCCAGGCGCAGCAGCGGTTCGTCGTCAGGGTGAAATTGCACCAGGCACTTGATGATCTGCTCCTGTGGCCAGGCGATCAGGTTGCTGCCAATGGAACGCCCATGTTCGAAGGCCAGCGGCCGCGAACCTTGCACCTCCACCGGCCGCGCCACCCACCAGCCGCGCCCGGTGGCAGCGTTCAGCGAATCCTGGCCGAAGCGCTGGTCGGCCAGCAGACCGACGTCAGCCTCGATGCCCTGGTGCCGCAGGTCGGCTTCGACCCGCGCCACCGCCTGGATGAACAGTTGCTTGAGTTCACCGATGCTGCTCAACTCGCGACCGCCCTTCTGGGCCAGTTCCACCAATTGTCCGCGATGGTCGAAGGCAAAGATGAACAACTGTTTCCAAGCCTTGCGGGGTACGCTGACCTGGTGCAGCCGTTGCAGCACGGCATCCTGGTCGGGCCGGGTGATCGGCACCGGGCTTTGGAATAAATAGTCGAGCTCGGCCCGGGTCGGCATCGCCGGGGCACAGGCATGGCGCGACACCACCAGGCCGCCGCAGGCATTGGCCAACTGACAGCAGCGTTCATCGCTGGCATCTTCCAGCCAGCCGGCAAGAAAGCCCGACATGAACGCATCACCGGCGCCCAGTACGTTCAAGACTTCGACCCGTACGCCTGGGTAAATCGCACCGTCTTCGAGCCGGGCCGGGATGGCGCCATGGATCACCGTGCAGCCCTGGGGGCCGAGCTTGACCACCAAGGTCGCCGCCGTCAGCGAGCGTACGGTGCGCAGCGCGGTCAGCAGGTCTTCGCTGCCGCCGGCGATGAGGAATTCTTCTTCGGTGCCGACGATCAGGTCGAAACGCGGCAGGATGCCTTGCACGTGCTGGCTGACCTTCTGGTCGGCGACAAACCGGGTTTCTCCGTCAGCCTTGGCCGCCAGGCCCCAGAGCACCGGCCGATAGTCGATGTCGAGGACGCGCTTGACCTGGTGCTTTTGCGCGTAGTCCAGCGCCTGGATACTGGCCTGGTAGACGCCATCGGTGGAGAAATGCGTGCCGGTGATCAGCAGGGCCTTGCTGGAGGCAATGAACGTTTCGTCGATGTCTTCGGCGCGAAGCGCCATGTCCGCGCAATTTTCCCGGTAGAACACCAGGGGGAAGGTTTCCCGGTCCTTGATCCCCAGCAGGACCATGGCCGTCAGGCGCTCGGGATCGACCTTGATGCCACTGACATCGCAGCCTTCGCGGGCCAGGGACTCCACCAGGAAGCGCCCCATGTGGTCGTCCCCGACCCGGCTCAGCATCGCCGACCGAAGCCCCAGGCGCGCCGTGCCGAACGCGATGTTGGCAGAGGAACCGCCCAGGTACTTGGCGAAGCTCGAAACATCTTCCAGGCGAGCGCCGACTTGCTGCGCATAGAGGTCGACGCCCAGGCGTCCCAGGCAGATCACATCCAATTGACGCCCACTGGCAAAACGAGTCTGGCCCATGCTGGCTCCTGTTATTTTTATCAGCCTGCGCTTGTCGCCGACACCGGCGCCAACGCTGTTGGTGAATGCAGACTAAAACGAGCCGCAGGCAAGAATCAATAATTATTCTATAAATTTTTTACGTGGAATATTTTTTCCAATACGCTATGACCCAAGCGAAGCAGACACAGTGCATCGTTTCAGCACTGTTGCAACATTAGTCCACCCATGATTTTCCCTGCGCCTACGCTGTAGACTGCGACCAGCCAACCTATTGTCGAGGGCCGGCCTTTTTTCGGGCCGCCCTATAAGAACAAGCCAGAAGGATTTCCTATGACCCGCCCCGATGATCTGCCGGCGCCGTCCGAGAGCGCGTCCGAACCCGCCCTCCCGAGCCCACCGATCAATGCCGAGCGCCTGTTGCAACTGATCACCGACGAATACGAAAGCCTGCCGCGCCAGCTCAAACGCATCGCCAGCTACATGAGCCAGCAGAGTGACCGGATCATGGTGGATCGCATTAGCGACATCGCCCGGGAATGCGAAGTGCACCCCTCGGCCATCGTCCGGTTTTCCCAGCGCTTCGGCTTCAGCGGGTTCAGCGAAATGCAGGCGTTGTTCCGCGAGGCCTACACCCACAAGACCACCCCGGTGCAGAACTACCAGCAGCGCATCCGCAGCATGATCGCCAACAAGTCGCAAAAGGCCAGCGGTGGCGACCTGGCCCGCGAATGCGTCAACGCAACCTTGTCGGGCATCGAGCGCCTGGGGTTGGAGCTGGACGACCAGGCGTTCGAAAAGGCCGTGGACCTGGTGGTCAACGCCGACAACATCTATGTGGTGGGTGTACGCCGTTCGTTCGCGGTTGCCGACTACCTGGTCTACAACCTGCAGCACACCAACAAGCGCATTCACCTGGTGTCCGGCCTGGGGGGCAGTTACCGCGAGCAGATGCGCAGCGTGCGGGCCAACGACCTGGTCATCGCCATCAGCTTCACGCCCTACGGCAAGGAAACCCAGCACTGCTTGCGCATCGCCCAGCATCACCAGGCCAAGACCCTGATCATCACCGACAGCAACCTTTCACCCTTGGCCAAACGGGCCAATGCGGTGCTGCTGGTGAACGAAGGCAGCTCGTTCGCCTTCCGTTCGCTGAGCGCCACGTTGTGCCTGTGCCAGGCGTTGTTCATCGCCGTGGCTTACCGGTTGGAACTCAAGGTCGATGAAATCCATGAACAGGTCGGGTTCGAGGATTAACACCCACAAGACTTTTCTGAAGGAGATGTCATGAAACTGATCGGCATGCTGGACTCGCCCTATGTGCGACGCGTCGCCATTTCCGCCAAGTGCCTGGGGGTTGCCCTGGAACACGAATCCGTTTCGGTGTTCAGGCATTTCGACCAGTTCCAGCGCATCAACCCGGTGGTCAAGGCTCCGACCCTGGTGCTGGACGATGGCAACGTGCTGATGGACTCGACGTTGATCATCGACTATCTCGAGGCCTTGGCCGCGCCGGGTAAAAGCCTGATGCCGGTCGACAGTGGGCAGCGGCTGCGCTCCCTGCGCCTGATTGGCCTGGCCCTGGCGGCGTGCGAGAAATCGGTGCAGATCTACTACGAACGCAACCTGCGCCCGACGGAAATCCAGCACGCCCCCTGGGTTGAACGCGTGGAAGGCCAACTGGCGGCAGCTTATGACTTGCTAGAGCAGGAACTGGGGAAACAGCCACTGGTCACCGATGGCACACTCGATCAGGCCGGTATTACCGTGGCGGTGGCCTGGAGCTTCACCAACCTGGTGGTGCCGGACCAGGTGCAGGGCAAGTCATTCCCGTCGATCAGCGCGTTCACCGCCTATGCCGAAGGGCTGGAGGCGTTTGTCAGTACGCCGATGGAATAACCGCTGTAAACAGGAAATCCTGGAGGCTACCAGAGTCCTTGTGGGAGCGAGCTTGCTCGCGATGGCGGCAGTTCAGCAGCATTGATGTTGCCTGACACACTGTCATCGCGAGCAAGCTCGCTCCCACAGTTTGTTTTCGGGCGACTGCGAAATAGGTATTCACTACAACTCCCACAGTTGGTCCTGGGTGTCTGCCGGATGGAGGCTCACCTCAGATCCCTGTGGGAGCGAGCTTGCTCGCGATGGCGGCAGTTCAGCAGCATTGATGTTGCCTGACACACTGTCATCGCGAGCAAGCTCGCTCCCACAGTTTGTTTTCGGGCGACTGCGAAATAGGTATTCACTACAACTCCCACAGTTGGTCCTGGGTGTCTGCCGGATGGAGGCTCACCCCAGATCCCTGTGGGAGCGAGCTTGCTCGCGATGGCGGCAGTTCAGCAGCATTGATGTTGCCTGACACACTGTCATCGCGAGCAGGCTCGCTCCCACAAAGGCGGCGCACGCCTTGAATCAGCCTGGCGCGCGGGAGCGGACCTGGACCGTCACCCACTCGGACCGCTGGCTGACGTCATCCAGGCGCTCGACCTGATAAAACATGCTCACCGACCTGTCGCGCTGTTCCTGCCAATAACTGGCAGGAATCACAAACTTGAGCGATTGACCTGCCGTGGCCTCGGTGATTTCGCGCTCAAGCACATGAGTGGAGTTGCCATCGCACTGCAACCAGACCCACTCTCCCACCTCAAGCCCGGGGTCATCAATGACGACCGTCACCCCTTCTTGCAGGTCGTCGACCTCCAGCCATCCGGCGTTCATTTCCAGGATCTGGAGCGCCTTCAGCGCAGGACGCCGCAGCGGACCGACGTGCAGCGACAACGGTTCGGCACGACGCACCGAATGCCCATGCCGGACAACATAGACCAAGGCCAGGTCGTGCCCTTCATGGGGAGCGATCAACGAATGATCGATCCAGAGCGATACCTTACGCCCCACCGCGTGGGCTTCTATGTCCAGCACATCGCGCCACAGCGCCTTGGAATCCTTGCTGGCCGTCAGGATCAAGCGATCGCCGACCGCCATCCTGGCGTAGGGCCGGATGCTCACCCAGGTTCCTTCAGGCACCCGGTTCGGATCGAGACTGCCACCCACCGCATCGTTGGCAATGACGGGGAGCAGTTGCGGCGCGGCATCGCCGATCCCCAGTTGCAGGTGTTCCGAAGCCAGCGCGCCCGGCAACCGTTTGCCCGTCAATTGGTAGGAGATTTCCAGCGAGCCACCGTCCAACTCGGCGATGTGTGGTTCGCGCACGACGAACACGACGTCTCGCCCCACTTGCCGTTCGGTGACGAACCCGGCCACTTCATGCCGGTAGGGTTCGCCATCGTTGTTGAGGCCGTGCCAACGCAGCAGCACCTCATCCCCGCACGTCATCATGGGATACGGCTTGACGGTAATCACAGCCTTGCGCCAAGCGGGGTTGATCACCCCGTCCCTGGCCGCCGCCAGGACCGGTGGTGGCAACCTGGTTTCGGACATTGAACGGGTTCGTTGAAGCGATGGATAGGTGATCATGTGCAAGCTCCAGTCCTTGGATGAAGGCACCGTTCCGATAACGGCGCCTGATGGAGCCATTAAAACCCGCCCGGGGCAAACCCACAGCCAGACAAGGCGACAGCGGCAGTGAGCCCTTGGCGCTCGGACCTGTAGCTGCAAACGACAACGGTTATCGGAAGTCTCCTACGCCTTTGAGCGCCACCGGGTTACTTCCCATTATTCCCACTGTTTTTATTCCGGTTTCCCTGAATCAGGGCGGTTCCTTCCTACACCGCACAGGATGAGCCTGCATTAGAGTGAAGTCGCAAATTCAAGGTGAACCTCTTCGAAAAAGGTACGAACATGCAACGGAATGCAACCACTCAATTTCCCATCCTGCTGGTCCATGGGTTGTTCGGGTTTGACCAGATCGGCGGCTTCGAACTTTTCCATGGCATCAAACAGGCCCTACGCGCAGGCGGTGCCCGGGTGTTCATCCCGTACTTGTCGGCCACCCACTCCAACGAGGCCAGAGGCGAACAATTGCTGGCGCAGATCGATCGGGTCCTGGCCGGCACCGGTGCTACTCGGGTCAACCTGATCGGCCACAGCCAGGGCGCGCTGGCCGCCCGGTATGCCGCCGCGCTGGCACCCGACAAAGTGGCCTCGGTCACCTCGGTCAGCGGCCCCAACCATGGCTCCGAACTGGCCGATTTCCTGCGCAAGGCCCTTACCCCCGGACGACTGCCTGGGCATGTGGCACGGGGTGTCGCCACGCTGTTCGCTGACTTCATCTCGTTGCTGGACGGTCAGGCGCAACTTTCGCCGGCCGCCGTCGCCGCGCTGGCGGCTATGACCACAGAGGGCGTTGGCGCCTTCAATGACAAATACCCCCAGGGCCTGCCGAAGCACTGGGGCGGGAACGGACCGGAGCGGGTCAATGGCGTGCGCTACTACTCATGGAGCGGCACGTTGCAAGAATCGATGGGTAAAGAACAGGAGCCTTTGCGGGCTTTCTGCCGCGCCTTTTCCGAATACTTCATCACCGAAGCCGGGCAGAACGACGGCCTGGTCGGGCGTTTCAGTTCGCACTTGGGCAGGGTCATTCGCTCCGACTACCCCATGGACCACATGGAGGCCATCAACCCTGGAAGCGGCAAGGCATGCTCGGGAACAGACCCCGCAGAGCTTTACCTGCGCCACGCCGAGCGCCTGCGCAAGGCCGGCCTTTGATCGCCGGGCCCAAGGTTTTGACGCAATTTTGACAACACCTCGTCGATGAATCCGGTAGGCTCAACACCTTTAAATACATTGAAAGGAATTTTGCCCCATGGCCAAAGCCACTGCCCGCCACATCCTGGTTTCCAGCGAAGACAAGTGCAACGAACTCAAGGCCAAGATCAAAGCCGGCGCCGATTTCGCCGAAGTCGCCAAGGCCAACTCTTCCTGCCCATCCAGCCGTCAGGGCGGCGACCTGGGTTCGTTCGGCCCGGGCCAGATGGTCAAGGAATTCGACACCGTGGTGTTCAGCGCACCGATCAATGTGGTCCAGGGCCCGGTCAAGACCCAGTTCGGCTACCACTTGCTGGAAGTCACCAGCCGCCAGGACTGATTCCGGTACAGAGACCCTTCACTCAAGGGTGATGTGATTCATTGTGGCGAGGGAGCTTGCTCCCGCTGGACTGCGAAGCGGGCCCAACCATTGGCGGCTGCTGCGCACCCGAGCGGGAGCAAGCTCCCTCGCCACAAGGGCTGGCGATTCAGCCGCCGCTCGCGTACAAATCATGTCAACGTTCACCCGGCTTTAAGGCTGACAATGCGACTGGCGTTTTCTTCACTGCTATTGACTGCCGCGGTCCTGCTCACAGGCGCCCCAGGCGTCGATGCAGCACCGCAACATGCCCTGACCGTCTATGGCGAACCCGCCAAATATGCCGAAGGCTTCGGCCACTTCGCCTACGCCAATCCCCAGGCCCCCAAAGGTGGGACCATGCGCCGCTCGGCCATCGAGATCGGCCACTTCGACCACATCCTGCCCTACATCGACAAAGGCATCGGCGTCAGCCAGATCGACGGGATGCTGTATTCGCCGCTGGCCCAGCGCTCGCTGGACGAGCCCTATACCGTTTATGGCCTGGTGGCGCAGAAGATGGAGCGTGCCGACGATGGCCTGTCCCTGCGCTTCTACCTGAACCCCAAGGCCCGCTTCGCCGATGGCAAGCCCATCACCGCCGAGGATGTGCGCTATAGCTTCGAGCTGCTGATGACCCAAGGCAGCCTGCGCTATCGCACCCAGTTCGCGGCGGTCAAGGACGTCGTGGTCGAGGGCGAGCGCACCGTGCGCTTCAACTTCAAGAACAACGAAAGCCGCACGCTGCCCCTGGACGTCGCCACCCTGCCGGTCTTTCCCGAACATTGGTGGAAGACCCGCGATTTCGCCAACGGCGGCGGCTACGAGGCCCCACTGGGCAGTGGCCCTTACCGAGTGAGCAAGGTCGATTCCGGGCGCAGCATCACCTTCGAACGCAATGCCGATTGGTGGGGCAAGGATTTGCCGGTCAGTCGCGGGCTCTACAATTTCGACCATTTCAGCATCGAATATTTCGGCGACACCGACGTCGCCCGCCAAGTGCTGCGCGGCGGTGCCTATGACTACAACCGCGAATTTTCCGCCACCGGCTATTCCATCGGCTATGACGGCCCGGCCCTGCAGGACGGGCGCCTGCAAAAGGCCCACCTGGCCAAAGAGGCGCCCCAGACCGCCCAGGGTTTTGTCTTCAACCTGCAAAAACCGCAATTCCAGGACCGCCGCGTGCGCCAAGCCCTGGCGATGCTCTGGGATTTCGAGTGGAGCAACCGCCAGATGATGCGCAACCTTTATGTGCGTCAGCAGAGTTTTTTCTCCAACACCGACCTCGCCGCCCGCAAACTGCCGGACGCCGGCGAGCTGGCGATTCTCGAGCCGTTGCGCGGGCAGATTCCCGACGAAGTTTTCACCCAGGTCTTCCAGGCCCCGAAAACCGATGGCAGCGGCGTGATCCGCGACAAACAACTGCAAGCCCTGGCCTTGTTGGAACAGGCCGGCTGGAAACCCGACGGCGACCGCCTGGTGAACGCCGAGGGCGAACCGCTGAGCTTCACCTTCCTGAACAGCCAGAACGGTATCGACCGCCTGCTGCTGCCCTACAAGCGAACCCTGGCGCAAATCGGCATCGACATGAGCATCCGCCGCATCGATGCCTCCCAGTACGTCAATCGCCTGATGAGTCGCGACTACGACATGATCATCACCGGCTATCCCGTCAGCACTTCGCCGGGCATGGAACTCTACAATTACTTCGGCTCGGCGGCCGCCAACGATCCAGGGGCGAACAACTACATGGCCTTGAAGAACCCGGCGGTGGACGCCCTGATCGACGGGCTGGTCAAGGCCAGCACCCAGGCCGACATGCTGCACCATGCCCACGCCCTGGACCGGGTGCTGCAATGGAATTACTACTGGATCCCCAACTATTACCCGCCGGGCAGCTCGACCGTGTGGTGGAACCGCTTCGGCATGCCAAAGGTCCAGGCCAGCAATGACGAAGCCATCGAAAGCTGGTGGGAAGTGAGCACCACGCCGCTGACCAACGAGCAGATGCGCGCCGAACGCCTCAGGCGCGGCACACCCGGAGGGCCGCATTGATGTGGGCTTATATCGCGCGGCGCCTGCTGCTGATCATTCCCACCCTGGTGATCATCCTGCTGGTGAACTTCGTCATCGTGCAGGCCGCACCCGGCGGCCCGGTGGAACAGGCCATCGCCCACCTGCAAGGCATCGGCGGCGGCAGCGTCGGCAGCTCGGGCGGTGAGATGACCGGCAGCTCCCGAGCCAGTCGCGGCCTCGACCCGCAGTTGATCAAGGACATCGAAAAACAATACGGCTTCGATAAGCCGGCCCATGAACGCCTGTGGCTGATGCTCAGCAGCTACGCCCGCCTCGACTTCGGCAAGAGCTTCTTCCGCGGCGCCACGGTCACCGACCTGATCCTGGAAAAAATGCCGGTGACCATCTCCCTTGGGCTCTGGGCGACCTTGATCACCTACCTGGTGTCGATCCCCCTGGGCATTCGCAAGGCCGTGCGCCACGGCTCGGCATTCGATGTGTGGAGCAGCACGGCGATCATCATCGGCTACGCCATGCCGGCGTTTCTTTTCGCGATGTTCCTGATCGTGATGTTTGCCGGCGGCACCTCGCTGAACTGGTTTCCGGTGCGCGGGCTGGTGTCGGACAACTTCGAGTCGCTGTCGACGCTGGGCAAGATCGCCGATTACTTCTGGCACCTGGTGCTGCCGGTCACCTCCCTGGTGATCGGCGGCTTCGCCACGCTGACGATCCTGACCAAGAACTCGTTCCTCAATGAAATCACCCGCCAGTACGTGGTCACCGCGCGAGCCAAGGGCATGAGCGAACGCCGGGTGCTGTACGGCCACGTGTTCCGCAATGCGATGCTGTTGGTGGTCTCGGGCATTCCCCAAGCGTTTATCAGCGTGTTCTTCGCCGGTTCCTTGCTGATCGAAGTAATCTTTTCCCTCGACGGCCTGGGACGCATGAGCTACGAGGCCGCCGTGTCGCGGGATTATCCGGTGGTGTTCGGCTCGCTGTTCATCTTTACGCTGTTCGGCCTGCTGATCAAACTCATCGGCGACCTCTGCTACACCCTGGTGGATCCGCGCATCGACTTCGCCGCGAGGAACGCCTGATGTTCAAGCTTTCCCCCTTGGGCCGCCGACGTTTCGAACGTTTCAAGAAAAACCGCCGGGGCTGGTGGTCATTGTGGCTGTTCATCGGCCTGTTCATCCTGAGCCTGGGCGGCGAGTTGATCGCCAATGACAAACCGCTGGTGGTCAGCTACCAGGGCTCGCTGTATTTCCCGGTGTTCAAGCGCCATACCGAACAGGAGTTTGGTGGGCAGCTGCCGTTCCAGGCCGACTACCGCAGCAGCTATGTGCAGAACCTGATCCACAAGGACGGCGGCTGGCTGTGGTTTCCACCGATCCCATTCAGCGACGACACGCCCAATTACGACCTCAACCAGCCGGCCCCGAGCCCGCCCTCGGCGGTGAACTGGCTGGGCACCGATGACCAGTCCCGGGACGTGCTGGCCCGGGTGATCTTCGGCGCGCGGGTGTCGATCCTGTTCGCCCTGGCCCTCACCACCATCAGCGCGTTGATCGGCATCGCCGCCGGTGCGTTGCAGGGCTATTACGGCGGCTGGGTGGATCTGCTCGGACAGCGCTTGCTGGAAGTCTGGTCCGGGCTGCCGGTGCTCTACTTGCTGATCATCCTGTCCGGCTTCGTCGAGCCGAATTTCTGGTGGCTGCTGGGGATCATGGCGCTGTTTTCCTGGCTGGCCCTGGTGGACGTGGTCCGCGCCGAGTTCCTGCGTGGGCGCAACCTCGAGTACGTCAAGGCCGCCAGGGCCCTGGGCCTGTCCGACCGCAAGGTGATCGTGCGGCATATCCTGCCCAATGCGATGAACGCCACCCTGAGCTACCTGCCCTTTATCCTCACCGGGGCGATCTCCACCCTCACCGCCCTGGATTTCCTCGGTTTCGGCATGCCAGCCGGCAGCGCATCGCTGGGCGAGTTGATCGCCCAAGGCAAGCAGAACCTGCAGGCGCCGTGGCTGGGTTTGACGGCATTTTTCACCCTGGCGCTGATTCTTTCCCTGCTGGTATTCATCGGCGAGGCGTTGCGCGACGCCTTTGATCCACGATCTTGAAAACAGCCATGAAGCGGAACCTTGAGATGAGCGACAACCTGATCGAAATCCGCGACCTGAGCGTGGCCTTCAACGACCAGACGGTGGTGCGCAACCTGTGCCTGGACATCCGCCCCGGCGAATGCCTGGCCCTGGTGGGCGAGTCGGGCTCCGGCAAGTCGGTGACGGCCCATTCGATCCTGCAATTGCTGCCCGAGACCGGCACTCGCACCACCGGCAGCATCCGCTACCGCGGCCAGGAGCTGCTGGGGGCCGAGGCCAAGACCCTGCGGGAGTTGCGCGGCAACCGCATCGCCATGATTTTCCAGGAACCGATGACCTCGCTGAACCCATTGCACAGCGTCGAAAAGCAGATCGGTGAAACCCTGATGCTGCACCGGGGCCTGGGCGGCAAAGCGGCGCGCCAGCGCATCTTGGAACTGCTGGCCCTGGTGGGCATTCAGAAACCCGCCGAGCGGCTCAAGGCCTACCCCCATCAACTGTCCGGCGGCCAGCGGCAACGGGTGATGATCGCCATGGCCCTGGCCTGCGAGCCGGAGCTGTTGATTGCCGACGAACCGACCACGGCGCTGGACGTGACCGTGCAGCGCAAGATCCTGCTGCTGCTCAAGTCCTTGCAGCAACGGCTCGGCATGTCCTTGCTGCTGATCAGCCACGACCTCAACCTGGTGCGCAGCATCGCCCAGCGGGTGTGCGTGATGCAGGCCGGGGAAATTGTCGAGCAGGCACCCTGCGAAACCCTGTTCAGCGCACCGAAACATCCCTACAGCTGCGAGCTGCTGCACGCCGAACCGGAAGGCGAGGCCCTGCCCCGGGACGAACGCGAAGACGTGTTGCAGGTGCGGGACCTGCGGGTGAGTTTTGCCTTGGGCGGCGGGCTGTTCCGACGCAAGGAATACTTGCGCGCCGTGGACGGCATCAGCCTGAGCATCCAGCGCGGCAAGACCCTGGGCATCGTCGGCGAATCCGGTTCCGGCAAGTCCACCCTGGGCCAGGCAATCCTGCGGCTGATCGAATCCGAAGGCAGCATCCACTTCCAGGGCCATGCCCTTGAACAGTTATCCCACAAGGCCCTGCGGCCGTGGCGCAAAAAGATGCAGGTGGTGTTCCAGGACCCGTTCGGCAGCCTCAGCCCGCGCATGTCGGTGCAACAGATCATCAGCGAAGGCCTCGAAGTCCACAGCCCGTCCAGCGCCGAGGTGTGTGAGGCGCAGGTGATCCAGGCCCTCAAGGAAGTCGGGCTCGACCCGCAGAGCCGCCACCGCTACCCCCATGAGTTTTCCGGTGGCCAGCGCCAACGCATCGCCATCGCCCGGGCCCTGGTGCTCAAGCCGGCCCTGATCCTGCTGGACGAACCGACCTCGGCCCTGGACCGCACCGTGCAGAAACAAGTGGTCGCCCTGCTGCGCCAGCTCCAGGAAAAGCACGGCCTGACCTACCTGTTCATCAGCCATGACTTGGCGGTGGTCCGCGCCCTGGCCCACGACATGATCGTGATCAAGGACGGCAAGGTGGTCGAGCAAGGCGCCAGCCATGACGTGTTCGACTCGCCCCAGCATCCCTATACCAAGGAGTTGTTGGCGGCGGCGCATCCGGGGTGGGCATAATGCGGCGCATGGCATAGCTTCGTGTCGCGCCCATCGCGAGCAAGCTCGCTCCCACACGGGTCTGCGTCGCGCTGAAGATCAAATGTGGGAGCGAGCTTGCTCGCGATGGGGGCCTGACAGGCAACACACAACCCGGATCCGATCATGAACCCCACCGAAAGCCTCAAGGATTACAAGCGCGTGCGCACGCTGGCGATCCGTTCGTTGTTCGAGATCATCGAGCAGTCCAGCGAAGGCACGGTGATTGTCGACCGTGACGCGAATATCGTCTGGATGAACGAGCGCTACGCCCGTCGTTTCGGCCTGAACTCGGCGCAGGAAGCGATTGGCCGGGCGTGCGAGAGCGTGATCCCCAGCAGCCTGCTGCGGGAAGTGGTGCGCACCGGGCGGCCGATCCTGCTGGACATGCAGGACACCCCCAAGGAGCCGCTGGTGGTGATGCGCCTGCCGATCCACGACAGCGCGGGTGCGGTGATCGGTGCCATCGGTTTTGCCTTGTTCGATGAATTGCACAGCCTGTCACCGATGCTCAAGCGCTACCTGAGCATGCAGGAAGAGCTGGCCTCCACCCGTTCGCTGCTGCGGGCGCGGCAAACCAAGTACAACTTTGCCCATTTCATTGGCACCAGCAGCGCCGGCCTTGAGGTCAAGCGTCGTGCCCGGCGCAGCGCCAGCGCCGATTCGCCGGTGCTGCTGCTCGGCGAAACCGGCACCGGCAAGGAACTGCTGGCCCAGGCCATCCACAGCGCTTCGCCGCGGGCACACAAGCCGTTCGTCAGCATCAACAGTGCAGCGATTCCTGAATCGCTGCTGGAAGCCGAGTTCTTCGGCACCGCGCCAGGGGCCTTTACCGGGGCCGACCGCAAGGGCCGCGCCGGCAAGCTGCAGATCGCCCAAGGCGGCACACTGTTCCTCGACGAAATCGGCGACATGCCGTTGCCGCTGCAAAGCAAACTGCTGCGCGTGCTCCAGGAAAAGGAATACGAACCAGTGGGCTCCAACGAGATGCTGCAAAGCGACGTGCGGGTGATCGCCGCCACCTCCATGGACCTGGAGGCGGCGATCAAGCGTGGAGAGTTCCGCGCCGACCTGTATTACCGCCTCAACGTGCTGCCAATCCACGTGCCGCCGTTACGCGAACGCCTGGATGACTTGCCGGCCTTGAGCGAAGCGATCCTGGAAGAGCTGCGCAGCCAGCACGAACTGAACCCCGCCGCCCTCGACCTGCTGCGACAACACGCCTGGCCGGGGAACATCCGCGAGCTGCGCAATGTGCTGGAACGGGCCGCGCTGCTCAGCGATGACTTGGTACTCACGGCAAAGGACATCCGCGCGGCCATCGGGACGTTCACGCCGGTGGCGCGGCCAGCGGACGTGAGCGTCGATCCCCTGCCCCACGAAACCTTCAGCCAGGCCCGGGCGCGCTTCGAGCGGCAATTGATCGAAACCACCCTCGCGCAATGCGGGGGCAAGGTGGTCGAAGCAGCCGAGCGGTTGGGGCTGGGGAGGTCGACGCTGTACAAGAAAATGGTGGCGTTGGGGATTGCATAGTCTCAATAAGGAGACTTATTTTCTCTATTGGTAGACTGCTGATTGGAGAGCGCTTCGCGCTCATCGCGAGCAAGCTCGCTCCCACAGGGGGCCGGGGTTTTCCTGGAATACCCGGTCAACCTGTGGGAGCGAGCTTGCTCGCGATGAGGCCAGCCCAGCCCCTAAAAATCTCCGATTAGAGACAAATCTTTCAACCCACCCCTATAAACACAAACAAAACCCTTATATTTCAGCCAGTTACACACCTGGCACAAAACTCGCTATAGCCCCGCCACCGCTTCACCACAACAATAACAATCCAGGAGACACACCATGAGTGTGATCATTGCCTTGGCAGCTCTCACGCTGCTGATGGTCGCCGCCTACCGTGGCTACAGCGTTATCCTCTTCGCCCCCATCGCCGCCCTCGGTGCCGTCCTGCTTACCGACCCGTCCGCCGTCGCCCCTGCCTTCACCGGGGTGTTCATGGAGAAAATGGTCGGCTTCATCAAGCTCTACTTCCCGGTGTTCCTGCTCGGTGCGGTGTTCGGCAAGCTGATTGAGTTGTCGGGATTCTCCCGCTCCATCGTCGCCGCGGCGATTCGCTTGCTGGGGACGCGCCAGGCCATGCTGGTGATCGTGCTGGTCTGCGCCGTGCTGACGTATGGCGGCGTGTCGCTGTTCGTCGTGGTGTTCGCGGTGTACCCGTTCGCCGCCGAGATGTTCCGCCAGAGCAACATTCCCAAGCGGCTGATCCCGGCCACCATCGCCCTCGGCGCGTTCTCGTTCACCATGGACGCCCTTCCCGGCACGCCGCAGATCCAGAACATCATCCCCAGCACGTTCTTCAACACCACCGCCTGGGCCGCACCATGGCTGGGCGTGATCGGTACGGTCTTCGTGTTCAGCCTCGGCATGCTGTTCCTGCAACGCCAACGCAACAAGGCCCAACGCGAGGGCGAAGGCTACGGCACCGAGCTGCGCAATGAACCGGAAACCGCCGAAGACATCAAACTGCCGAACCCGTGGATTGCCGTTTCGCCGCTGCTGGCGGTGGGGGTCATGAACCTGCTGTTCACCCAGTGGATTCCCCAGTGGTATGGCAAGACCCACAGCCTGGCGCTGCCGGGGATGACCGCCCCGGTCACCAGCGACATCGCCAAGCTCACCGCGATCTGGGCGGTGCAGGCGGCGTTGCTGGTGGGCATTATCATGGTCCTGCTGTTCGGCTTCCGGGCCATTCGCAGCAAACTGGCCGAAGGCAGCAAGAGTGCGGTGGGCGGTGCGTTGCTGGCGGCTATGAACACCGCGTCGGAATACGGCTTCGGCGCCGTCATCGCGTCCTTGCCGGGCTTCCTGGTGCTGGCCGACTGGCTCAAGAGCATTCCCAACCCGCTGGTCAACGAAGCGGTGACCGTCACGCTGCTGGCGGGCATCACCGGCTCCGCCTCGGGCGGCATGAGCATCGCCTTGGCGGCGATGTCGGAAACCTTCATCAGCGCCGCCCACGCCGCCAACATTCCCCTGGAAGTGCTGCACCGGGTGGCTGCCATGGCCAGCGGCGGCATGGACACCCTGCCCCACAACGGCGCGGTGATTACCCTGCTGGCGGTTACCGGGCTGACCCATCGCGAGGCCTACAAAGACATTTTCTGCATTACGCTGATCAAGACCCTCGCGGTGTTCTTCGTGATCGGCGTGTTCTACGCCACTGGCATTGTGTGAGGTTCCCATGACAACCCCTCTTTCGGGCAAGACCGCCCTGGTCACCGGCTCCACCAGCGGCATCGGCCTGGGCATCGCCCTGAGCCTGGCCAAGGCCGGCGCCAACCTGATCCTCAACGGCTTCGGCGATGCCTCGACGGTGATCGCCGAGGTGAAACAGTTCGGCGGCAAGGTCGGCCATCACCCGGCCGACGTCAGTGACCCGGCACAGATCGCCGACATGCTCGCCTACGCCGAGCGTGAGTTCGGTGGCGTGGACATCCTGGTGAACAACGCCGGGATCCAGCACGTGGCCGCCGTGGAGGATTTCCCGGTGGAGCGCTGGGATTCGATCATCGCCATCAACCTGTCATCGGTATTCCA
The DNA here is from genome assembly GCF_051132015.1 of Pseudomonas sp. Z1-12. Lineage (NCBI taxonomy): Bacteria > Pseudomonadati > Pseudomonadota > Gammaproteobacteria > Pseudomonadales > Pseudomonadaceae > Pseudomonas > Pseudomonas sp. Z1-12. The sequence continues at coordinate 2,494,380 of NZ_CP071647.1, read as the reverse complement.
CGCCACCCGCCTGAGCCTGCCGGCCATGCGGGCCAAGGGCTGGGGACGGATCGTCAATATCGCTTCGGTGCATGGCCAAGTCGGTTCGGTGGGCAAGGCGGCGTATGTCGCGGCCAAGCATGGGGTGATCGGCTTGACCAAGGTGGTCGGCCTGGAAACCGCCACCAGCAATGTGACCTGCAACGCCATTTGCCCGGGCTGGGTGCTGACGCCGCTGGTGCAAAAACAGATCGATGATCGCATTGCCACGGGCGTCGACCCGCAACAGGCACAGCACGACCTGTTGGCCGAGAAACAGCCGTCCCTGGAATTCGTCACCCCGCCGCAACTGGGGGAACTGGTGTTGTTCCTGTGCAGTGAGGCCGGGAGCCAGGTGCGGGGCGCGGCGTGGAATATCGATGGGGGGTGGTTGGCTCAATAGATACGCAACCTTGTGTGGTGAAAGCGCTCTTTGTGGCGAGGGAGCTTGCTCCCGCTCGGCTGCGTAGCGGCCGCCTATTGGGTCTGCTTCGCAGCCCAGCGGGAGCAAGCTCCCTCGCCACAGAAGCAACCTGGCTACAGGAAGCACCGTTTCACCGCTTGCTCCCTCGCCACAAAGTGCGCCTTGTGCTGCAATGTTCATAAGCCCGAAAAAACAAGAGGCACCCCATGTCCGACATCCTTTGGCAACCCAGCCCCGAACGCATCGCCCAGTCACGCATGGACGCCTTTCGCCGGTTCGCCAACGCGCGGCATCAGTTGCAACTGAACGACTACCCTGCCCTGCACGCCTGGAGCATCGACCAGCGCGAGGCCTTCTGGCAGGCCATCGTCGACTTCTTCGAGATTCGCTTTCACCAAGCCCCCGACGCGGTACTGGTGGAGGGTGCGCAAATGCCCAGCGCCCAATGGTTCCCGGGCGCCACGCTGAACTTCGCCGAACACCTGCTGCGCCGCCGCGATGACGCCCTCGCCGTGGTGGCGCTGGACGAAAACGGCGGCCAGGAGCAACTGACCTGGGCCGAACTCGCCGCCCAGGTCGCCGGCCTGCAAAAAAGCCTGCAAGCGGCCGGCGCTACCCAAGGTGACCGGATTGCCGCCTGCATGCCCAACACCTGGCAGACGTTGGTGGGAATGCTCGCCAGCACCAGCCTGGGCGCCATCTGGTCGTGCTCATCGCCGGATTTTGGCACCCAGGGCGTCATCGACCGCTTCGGCCAGATCGAGCCCAAGGTGTTGATCACGTGCGCGGGTTATCGCTATGCCGGGAAAACCATCGACCAGCGGCCCAAGATCAACGAGATCCTTGAACGATTGCCATCATTGCAGCAGTTGATCGTGCTGCCTTATGCCCAGCCTGAGGCCCGCGTCGAGGACTTCAAGACCTCGGCCGCCGTCGCGTTGTGGAACGACTTTTACCGAAGCGGTGGCGAACCGGAATTCGTCAGTGTCCCGTTCGACCACCCGCTGTACATCCTGTACTCCAGTGGCACCACCGGCGTGCCGAAGTGCATCGTCCATGGCACTGGCGGCGTGCTGCTGCAACACGTCAAGGAACATGGCCTGCACGTCGACCTCGGCCCCGAGGATCGGTTGTTCTACTACACGACCTGCGGCTGGATGATGTGGAACTGGTTGGTGTCGGCCCTCGCCGTGGGCAGCGCGGTGGTGCTCTACGACGGCTCGCCGTTCCACCCCGGTCCCGCGCGCTTGCTGGACCTGATCGATCAGCAGCGCATCAGCGTGTTCGGCACCAGCCCCAAATTCCTCGCAACCCTGGAAAGCGAGGGCCTCGATCCACGGAAAACGCATCGCTTGGACAGCCTGAAAACCCTCCTGTCCACCGGCTCGGCACTGGCGCCCCATAGCTACGACTACGTGTACCGGGACTTCAAGCCCGACGTCTGCCTCGCCTCGATGTCCGGCGGCACCGACATTGTGTCGTGCTTCGTCAACGGCAACCCGCTGTCAGCGGTCCGCCGGGGCGAAATGCAGGGCAAGAGCCTGGGCATGGCCGTGCAGGTCTGGAACGAGGCCGGCACGCCGGTCATCGGTGAAAAAGGTGAATTGGTGTGCACCCGGCATTTCCCGGCGATGCCCATTGGTTTGTGGAACGACCCTCGGCAGGAAAAACTTCGCGCGTCCTACTTCGCCCAGTTCCCCGGGGTATGGGCTCAGGGTGACTACGCCGAGGAACTGCCCCACGGCGGCCTGTTGATCCATGGACGCTCCGACGCCGTGCTCAACCCGGGCGGTGTGCGCATCGGCACCGCGGAAATCTACCGGCAGGTGGAAAAGGTCGAGCAGGTGCTGGACAGCGTCGCCATCGGCCAACAATGGCAGGGTGATGTCCGGGTGGTGCTGTTCGTGCGCCTGCGTGATGGCGTGATGCTGGATGAGGCCTTGGAACAACGGATTCGCCAGGTCATCCGGGCCAACACCACACCACGGCATGTGCCGGCGAAGATCCTCGCCGTCACTGATATCCCGCGGACCATCAGTGGCAAGGTGGTGGAGTTGGCGGTGCGCAACGTGGTGCATGGCGAAGCGGTGAAGAACACCGATGCCCTGGCCAACCCCGGGGCGCTGGAGCAGTTTCGCGATCGGCCGGAGCTGGTGAGCTGACCGTCAGGGCCTCATCGCGAGCAAGCTCGCTCCCACAATGGATCTCCGGTGAAACGCGGGCCACTGTGGCGAGGGAGCTTGCTCCCGCTGGGCTGCGAAGCGGCCCCCATTGGGTCGCCTCGATCATTCCAATAGACCGCGCAAGCCGTTTTACGACGGCTGCGCCGCCGAGCGGGAGCAAGCTCCCTCGCCACAAGGTGAGTGTTTGCCTGGAATAGTCAGTCTCTGAGCATCAGAAAAGCGAGATTGCCCGCGGTGCACGATCACCTGATCAATCCATCAACCCCCACTCACCCGCCGACGGATCAGCCGGCGCCGCCGCGCCCGACTCGCTGTGCAGCTTCAAACGCAGCCGCAGGTTGTTCGCCGAGTCGGCATTTTTCAGCGCTTCCTCCTCGTCGATGGCCCCTTCGACTACCAGGTTGAACAGCGCCTGGTCAAAAGTCTGCATGCCCAGTTCCTCCGACTTTTCCATGATGGACTTGAGCTCGCCAAGTTCGTTGCGCCGGATCAGGTCGGCCACCGTCGGTGAACCCAGCATCACCTCCACCGCCGCCCGCCGCTGGCCGGTGCGGGTGCGCACCAGACGCTGGGAAACGAACGCCTTGAGGTTGTTGCCCAGGTCGTTCAATAACTGCGGCCGGCGTTCTTCCGGGAAGAAATTGATCACCCGGTCCAAGGCCTGGTTGGCGTTATGGGCATGCAAGGTGGAAATCACCAAGTGCCCGGTGTCGGCGAAAGCCAGGGCATGCTCCATGGTTTCCCGATCGCGGATCTCGCCGATCAGCACCACATCCGGTGCCTGGCGCAACGTGTTCTTCAGGGCGGCATGAAAACTGCGGGTGTCGACACCGACTTCCCGTTGATTGATGATGGATTTCTTATGCCGATGGATGTACTCCACCGGATCCTCGATGGTGATGATGTGACCGCTACTGTTGCGATTGCGGTAATCGATCAACGCCGCCAGGGAGGTCGACTTGCCCGAGCCTGTCGCACCGACGAACAGCATCAAGCCCTGTTTCTGCATGATGGTGTCCAACAACACCCGGGGCAGTTTCAGGTCTTCGAAGCGCGGGATATCCAGCTTGACGTTGCGAATCACCATGGACACGTCGTTGCGCTGCTTGAAGATATTGACCCGGAACCGCCCGACGCCCGCCAGGGAGATCGCCAGGTTCATTTCCAGTTCCCGATCGAACTCAAGGCGCTGTTCGGCGTCCATCAAAGACTCGGCGAGACGGGCAATGTCGCCGACCTTGAAGGCCTCGTTAGCCAAGGGCTTGATCACCCCTTCGAAACGCGCGCATGGCGGCGCACCCGTGGACATGTAAAGGTCGGAACCATTCTGGCTCGCCAGGATTCGCAACAACGGATCGATTTCCATGGACTGAAACTTCCGCGAGACATCAATGAAACAAGCTGAGCCGAACATGAAATCTTTCAGCCCCACTCGCACTTACCTTCCTCAAAGGATAGTAGACGCCGTGGTACAGACACGACAGGCAGGGAGCGCGTGATGAACGCGACACCCGCCGGCAGCGATACACAACGCCTGGTCAGCCAGGTGGACTGGGCCCAGACCCCGTTGGGCACCGCCCGGGACTGGCCGCAGAGCCTGCGCACCGCCGTGGACATCGTGCTCCATTCGCCCATGCCCATGGCCTTGCTGTGGGGCGCGCAGCTGTCCCACCTCTACAACGACGCCTTCGGCCGACTGGCTGGTGACAAACACCCTCGGGCGTTTGGCCAGCCGACCCATGCAGCATGGCCCGAACTCAAAGGCACGACCGAAGGGATTTATCAGCGGGTGTTACAAGGCCAGACCCACACTTGCCGCGATCAGCGCTGGCGTGTGCCCTTCGCCGGCCGTCTCTGCGATGTCTGGCTGGACCTGACCTACAGCCCGGTGCGTGACGAAAGCGGCAGCGTCGCCGGCATTCTGGTCACCGCCATCGAAACCAGCGAGCGACGCCGCCTCGCCATGGAGTTCGAGCGGCGTTCCGAGGCCAGCCTCAAGGCCCAGCACGAAAGCGAAGAACGCCTGCAACTGGCCTTGGCCGCCGCCGACGCGCTGGGCACCTGGGATTGGGACATCAGCGAGGACCGCTTTATTGCCGACGCGCATTTCGCCCTGTTGCATGGCGTCGATCCGGACCTGTCGCGACAATTGCCCATCAGCGCCTATCTTGAAGGCGTGCATCCCGAAGACCGGGCGATGGTTGCCCGCAGTATCAAGCACTGCATCACCCACGGCACCGAATACGCCGAGGAGTACCGGCTGCTGCAGCCCGATAATGAGTTGCGCTGGGTGTATGTGCGCGGCCGCTGCTACAAGGACCGCCACGGCCGGCCCAAGCGCTTCCTGGGCGCGGCCCTGGACCTGACCGAACGCAAGCGCACCGAGCAGGCCCTGCGCCAGAGCCAGACCGAGCTGCAACTGATCATCAACGCCATGCCGATTCTCATCAGCTACGTGGACCGCGAGGAGCGTTTCCGGCTGAACAACAGCGCCTATTTGGACTGGTACGGCATGACTCCGCAGGAGCTCTACGGCAAGACCATCCGCGAAGTGCTCGGCGATGAGGCCTATGCCGCCCGCGCCCAACAGATCGCCGACGCCCTGGCCGGCAAGCCGTGCAGCTTTGCCGTGCAGTCGGACCATCGCGACGGTCGTCCGCGCCATTCCTTGATCAACTACCTGCCGCGCCACGGCGCGGACGGTGCGGTGAACGGCTTCTACATCTTTGTGATCGACGAAACCGAGAGCCGGAAAACCGAGGAAGCCCTGCGCAACCTCAACGAAACGCTGGAGGAACGAGTCATCGCTCGAACCCAGCAACTGGCCGAGGCCAACCACCGGCTGCAGAGCGAGATGTTCGAACGCGAGCGCGCCGAAGAAGCCCTTCGCCATGCGCAGAAAATGGAAGCCGTGGGCCAGCTCACCGGCGGCATTGCCCATGACTTCAACAACATGCTGACCGGCATTCTCGGCAGCCTCGACCTGATGCAACGCTACATCGCCGCTGGCCGTGCCGCCGAGATCGGCCGCTTCACCGAAGCGGCGGTGTCCTCGGCCAACCGCGCCGCGGCCCTGACCCATCGGTTGCTGGCGTTTTCCCGTCGCCAATCCCTGGACCGCAAGCCGCTGGACGCCAACGAGCTGGTGCGCTCGCTCGAAGACCTGCTGAGCCGGACCACCGGCGATCACATCGTGCTGCGCCTGCAACTGGCCAATGAGCTGTGGCCGGTCAGCACCGACGCCAGCCAGTTGGAAAACGCCCTGCTCAACCTGGTGATCAACGCCCGCGATGCGATGCCCGAGGGCGGCGAATTGATCGTCGAAACCGCCAACGTCTACCTCGACGGCACGGACATCAACACCCTGGAACCGGTCAAGGCCGGCGACTACGTGATGATCGCCGTCAGCGACAACGGCAGCGGCATGACCCCCGCCGTGCTGGCCAAGGCCTTCGATCCGTTCTTCACCACCAAGCCCATCGGCCAGGGCACCGGCCTGGGCTTGTCGATGATCTACGGGTTTGCCCAACAGTCCGGTGGTCACCTCAACCTGGACAGCGTGCCGGGCCAGGGCACGCGGGTGCAGCTGTACCTGCCGCGCCTGCACGTTGCGCCGGCCCAACAACCCGCCACGCCGGAGACGGTCGAGGCACCACCGGCCATCGCTGGGGAAACCGTATTGCTGGTGGAAGACGAACCCGCCGTGCGCATGCTGGTGCTCGACCTGTTGAAGACCTTGGGCTACACCGCACTCGAGGCCCAGGACGCCATGATGGCACTGCCCCTGCTGGAATCGGAGCAACGCATCGACCTGTTGGTGACCGACGTCGGGCTGCCGGGCATGAATGGCCGGCAACTGGCGGAAATCGCCCGCCAGCACCGCCCGGGGCTCAAAGTGCTGTTCATGACCGGCTACGCGCAGAAAGCCGCCGAACGCCAAGGGTTCCTCGAACAGGGCATGGACATGGTCGCCAAGCCCTTCACCCTCGATCTGCTGGCCAACAAGATTCGGACGATGATCAACCATGGCGGCTGACTTGAGGCATAATCGCCGCCCCGTCGCACCCTTCAGGTCACCGCTGCAATGAAAGCCCAAGCCCGCCATATCCTGGTGAAAACCGCCGAAGAAGCCGAACAGCTCAAGCAACGCATCGCCAAGGGCGAAGCTTTCGATGTGCTGGCCAAGAAATACTCCACCTGTCCCTCGGGCAAGCGCGGCGGTGACCTGGGCGAAGTACGGCCGGGGCAGATGGTCGGGGTGATCGATGCGGTGATTTTCAAGAAACCACTGCGGGTGGTGCATGGGCCGATCAAGAGCAAGTTTGGTTATCACCTGGTGCAGGTGTTCTACCGGGATTGAAGTGAATTGCCCTGACAACGCGATCCTGTGGCGAGGGAGCTTGCTCCCGCTGGCCTGCGCAGCAGGCCCATTTTTGCGACTGCTGCGCAGCCGAGCGGGAGCAAGCTCCCTCGCCACAAAGGCATAGCCTGATTTCCAAGGAGATGTCAGTCCTTGGGAATCAACGCCCCCGGTACTTGGATCACCCGGCTCGCCAACCGATGCCCCGCCTCGGCCGCTGCCACCGGGCTGCTGCCCAGCAAGCGGCTCGCCAGGTACGCGGCGCTGAAGGAATCTCCCGCCGCCGTGGTGTCGACTACACGCTCTACCCGCACGGCAGGCACTTCATAAGATTGCCCATCGCAACGAATCAAACAGGCCTCGGCACCGCGCTTGAGCACCACTTCCGGCGTGCCCAATTGCGCATACGCAGCGAATACCGCCTCGTCATCGACATGGCCGAACAGCGCCTGTTCGTCATCCACGGTCAACAGCGCCAGCTCCACGTAAGGCAGTACGCTGCGATACGCCAGGCGGGCCGCCTCGACCGAGGCCCAGAGCCGTGGTCGGTAGTTGTTATCGAACACCACCTGGGCGCCGCGGCGCCGTGCCTCGATCAGGGCCTCAATGAGTTTGCGCCGCCCCTGCTCCCCGAGCACCGCCAGGGTGACGCCGCTGAAATACAGCACATCGTAATCCGGCAATGCGGCCAGGATCGGTGCGGCGGCCGGGGTGGTAAAACACTCGCGCACCGCCGCTTCGTTGCGCCAGTAGAGGAATCGCCGCTCGCCCGCCGCATCGGTCTGGATGCAATACAGGCCCGGCAGGCGTCCAGGCAAGCGTTGGACCCTTTGCAACCCGATGTTTTCTTCGGCCCAGCGCTCACACATGGCATCGCTGAAACTGTCGTCGCCCAAGGCGGTGACGTAATCCACCGCTCCCCTGTCGCCCAAGGCGCGGGACAGGTACACGGCGGTGTTCAGGGTGTCGCCGCCGAAGCTTTGCAGCAAGCTGCCGTCGGCGCGTTGTTGCAGTTCGATCATGCATTCGCCGATCAGGGCGATGCGGGGTTTGGAGTTGCTCATGGATGTTCCTGATGGTTCGGTGGTGTCGGGCGGGCCGCTATCGCGACTCGGTCTCAAGCCTCAGAAACAAGTCTCCATGCCCTCGACTACCTGCAACCGCTCATCCACCAGGCACCCCACTCGCCACTTATCGAACGTCAGGCACGGGTGGGAAGTCCCAAACGAAATGATGTCGCCCACACGCAGCTCAACCCCCGCCGCCACCGTCATGAACGCATGCTGGTCCATTACCGCCGTCACCTTGCAAGCGCTGACATCATCCCCCACCACCGCGTCCGATCCGGGCGTGTAGCGCTTGAGCGGCACCGGTAATCCGGCGTCGTAGGCGACGTCGCGCTTGCCCAGGGCGATCACCGCGAAGCCCGGCTCCGGCAGCGATTGCACATGGGCCCAGACCTCCAGGGCCGGGTGCAGGCCTTCGTGCAGGTCGCTGCGGCGCTCCAGCACGCAGCACTGGGCCTCTTTGTAGATGCCATGGTCATGGGCCACGTAGCTGCCGGGCCGCAGCACGCTGAGGAACCGCCCGTGGGCATTCTGGGCTTCGAAGGATTCGGCGATCAGGTCGTACCAGGCCGACCCCGAGGCGGTGATGATCGGTTTGTCGATGGCGAAGGCACCACCGTCCTGCAACTGCACCGCCAGCCGTACCAAGGAGGCTGCGAACGCGCGGATGCCGCTGATGGCATGGTCGCCGTGGATCACCCCTTCGTAGCCTTCGATACCGGCCAACGCCAGTGCCGGTTGACTGCGAATCGCCTCGGCCAGGGCCAGCACCTCGGCCTCGGTCCGGCAGCCACACCGGCCACCGACCACGCCGTACTCGATCATCACATTGAGCCGCACGCCGCGAGAAGCGAAGTAAGCGCCCAGGTCAGCGACGTTGTCCGGATGATCCACCATGCAATGGAATTCGAACGCCGGGTCGGCGAGCAGATCGGCAATCAGCGCCATGTTTGGCGTGCCCACCAATTGGTTGGCCATCAACACTCGGCGCACGCCATGGGCGTAGGCGGCACGGGCCTGCACGGCGGTGGCGAGGGTCAGGCCCCAGGCGCCGGCCTCCAACTGTCGGCGAAACAACGCGGGGGTCATGCTGGTCTTGCCGTGGGGCGCCAGTTCGGCACCGCTGCGGGTGACGAAATCCTGCATCCAGCGGATGTTGTGCTCCAGGGCCGCGCGGTGCAGCACCAGCGCTGGCAGGCTGACGTCCCGCAGCAGGTGGGCGCCGACGGTGGCAGCGCCCTTCTCGACGCCGGCATTAAGGATGGCAGATGACATGTTCGAACTCCTCGCGCACGGCTGCTAGTGCCGTTGCTGTCTATTCATTGATGCGACGGGCCAGGTTGTTGGCGCTTTCGATCAGCACCCGGCGGTAGTCGGCGTAATTGTTCTTGGCGTCCGCCCGTGGGGCGACGATGCACAGGGTGGCGATGGCCACGCCGCCGGGGTCTTTGACCGGTGCGGCGAAACAATGGGTGAAGGTATCGGCGACGCTGTCGAAGGAGAAAAAACCATCGAGGCCGGCCTGGCGGATTTCCTTGAGAAACTGCTCCAGGGGCAGGCGCTCGCCGTCCGGCAGGATGAAGTCGTCGGGGTCGATCAAGTCGACGATTTGCTGGTCGCTCAGATGCGCCAGTAGCAGGCGCCCGGACGCGGTCCATGGGATCGGCGCGTTTTCACCAATGTCCGAGGATATGCGGAAATGCCGCTCGCCTTCTTTCATCAGCGCGACGGTGTATTTGCGTCCGTTGAGCAAGCACATCTGCGCCGTTTCCCGGGTCTGGCGCACGATCTCCTGCAAGGCCTGGTCGGCCTCGCGGCTCAGGTCGAAATGCCGCAGGTGCGCCTGGCCGAGGAAATACAACTGGCGGCCCAGGTAGACGTGACCGTCCTTGCCCACCGGCTCGAGGATGCGTCGCTCCAACAGCGACGCCACCAGTTCATAGACCGTGGACTTGGGGCTGCCGACGCCGCTGGCAATATCGTTCGGGCGCAGCGGCTGGCCGATTTCCTTGAGAAAATCGAGGATATCGAACGCCCGATCCAATCCCCGGGCCCGGCGTTTGATGGTGTCTTCGGTCATGTTTTCGGTTCCTGAAATTTCACCCATAGTCGCATGTATCTTTACTGTGGCGAGGGAGCTTGCTCCCGCTGGCCTGCGCAGCAGGCCCAGTTTCTCGCGACTGCTGCGCAGCCGAGCGGGAGCAAGCTCCCTCGCCACAGAAGCGAATTTTCCAGAATATCGTGTTCAGCCTTTTTTCTTGTAGGCAATGCAATCGATCTCGACCTTGCAATCGACCATCATGCTCGCCTGCACACAGGCCCTGGCCGGAGCGTGTTCGGGGTTGAAGTATTCGCCGAACACTTTGTTGAAACTCCAGAAGTCCCGCGGGTCCTCCAGCCATACGCCGCAGCGCACCACATCTTCCAGGCCGTAGCCGGCCTCTTCGAGAATGGCGACCAGGTTCTTCATGGTCTGGTGGGTCTGCTCGACGATCCCGCCGACAATGATCTCGCCGTTCACCGCCGGCACCTGACCGGACACGTGCAGCCAGCCATCGGCCTCCACGGCGCGGGCGAAGGGCCGGGGCTGGCCGCCGCCTGCGGTGCTGCCGGTGCCGTAACGCGTAATGCTCATGGGTATCTCCTTGTTGAATGATTGAAAGCTGAATGGATTAAAAACGGGTGTTCTTGAGGAATTCCGCCAGACGCGGCGATTGCGGCCGCTCGAACAGCTCCTTGGGTGGCCCTTGTTCTTCGATGCGGCCCTGGTTCATGAACACGATCTTGTCGGAGACCTCGAAGGCGAAGCGCATTTCGTGGGTCACCAGCAGCATGGTCATGCCGTCTTCGGCCAAGCCCTTGATCACGTTCAGCACCTCACCGACCAGCTCCGGGTCCAGGGCCGAGGTGACTTCGTCGAACAGCATCAGGCTGGGGTTCATCGCAATCGCCCGGGCAATCGCCACGCGTTGCTGCTGGCCGCCGGACAACTGGCCGGGAAAGTGGTCGCGCCGCTCCAACAGGCCGACCCGCTCCAGCCATTTTTCGGCCAGGGCCACCGCTTCGTCCTTGTGCAGTTTTTTCACCTTGAGCAGGCCCAGGGTGACGTTCTGCAACGCGGTCAGATGTGGGAACAGGTTGAACTGCTGGAAGGCCATGCCGGTCATGGCCCGATGGCGGGCGATGACTTTCTCGGCGTGGCGCACACGCTTGCCAGCCACCTCGTCATAACCGATGGACTCGCCGTCGAGCATGATCCGGCCGCCCTGGAATTCTTCCAGCATGTTCACGCAACGCAGCAATGTGGTCTTGCCCGAACCGCTGGAGCCGATCAGCGTGACCACATTGCCGCGCTGCATGCTCAGGTCCACGCCCTTGAGCACTTCCAGCGGGCCGTATTGTTTGCGCAGGCCGCGAATGTCCAGCAGCGGTTGGGCGTTTGAGAGCTTTGTACTGGAGAGTTTCGAAACGTCAGTCATGGCAACGCCACCCGCTTTTCAATGTGCCGTCCGAGCAATTCGATGGCGTAATTGATGATGAAAAAGAGAAACCCGGCGAACAGGTAAAATTCCAACGTCATGAAGGTCCGGGCGATGATCTGCTGGGTGCTGAGCAGCAACTCGGCGACACCGATCACCGACAGCAAGGTCGAGGCCTTGACGATCTCCGTGGAGGAATTGACCCAGGTCGGCAAGATCTGCCGCAACGCCTGGGGCAACAGCACGTAACCCAGCGCCTGGTAGAACGTCAGGCCGATGGCCTGGCTCGCTTCCATCTGTCCACGGGGCAATGCCTGCAAGGCACCGCGCACGATCTCGGCCACGTGGGAGCCGCAGAACAGCGTCAAGCCCAGCACGCCGGCCTGGAACGCGCCGATCTGCCAGCCCAGGGCCGGGGCCATGTAGAAGCAGGCCAGCACCAGCACGAACACCGGCGTGCCGCGGATCAGGTCGACGTAGAAGCGAAACGGCGCGCGCATCCAGACACGGCCGTACGTCAACGCCAACCCGGCGACGACACCGATCAAGGTGCCCAACACAATCGCCAGCAGCGAACACTGCACGCTGGTCAGGAAACCGGCCCACAGGGTGTCCCGGGCGACCCACAACTCATGCAACCAACTGGGGGATTCGTACATGGGAGACTCCTAACGGCGGATCGCCAGGCGCTGCTCGAAATACCGCAGCAGCATGGCAATGAGGTAACAGGCCGCGACATACAGGGCCGTGGTCACCAGCCAGGTTTCGATCACCCGGTAGCTCTCCACGTTGATCTTGCGGGCGTAGTAGGTCAGCTCCGGCACGGCAATCGCCGCCGCCAGGGAGGTGTCCTTGAACAGCGAGATGAAGTTGTTCGACAAGGCCGGCAATACGTTGCGCAGCATCACCGGCACGGTGACGTAGGCCTTCACCTGCCACTCGCCCAGGCCGATGGCCAATCCCGCTTCACGCTGCCCCTTGTGAATGCTCAACAGCCCGCCGCGAAACACTTCGGTCAGGTAGGCCCCGGCGTACAGCGAGAGCGTGATGACGAACGACGGCAGCTTGTCCAGGCGAATGCCCAGGCTCGGCAAGGCGAAGTAGATCAACAGGATCAGCACCAGGATCGGCGTATTGCGGATCACCGTGACATACACCGACGCCAGCACCCGCAACACCCGATGCTTGCTGAGCAGCGCGAACGCCATCGCCAGGCCGATCACGCAACCGATGGCGATCGACACCAGCGCCAGGGTAAGCCCCAGGCCGAGCCCCGCCAGCAAGGTGTCGAAATCGCGCCAGACGGCGGCAAAGTTCAACTGATAATTCATGGTCGGCACTACCTTCGACGGTGCGCCCACAAAGGGCGCCCAGGGCTCACAGGGTCATTTGAATTCAACGGGGAAACCGATCGCCGGCGACGGCAGCTCGACGCCGAACCACTGCTTGAACGACGCCGCGTAGGTGGGGAACTCCACACCGGTCATGGCCTCATGCAAGGTGGTGTTGACGAAGTTCAGCCAGTCCTGGTCGCCGCGCTTGACCGCGCAGGCGTAGGTTTGTGGGCTCCAGGCGTAGGCCGGGCTGCGGTAGCGCCCTGGGTTCTGCACCATCAGGTATTTGACCGAGGACTGGTCGGTGGCGGCGGCATCGGCGCGGCCGGAGTTCACCGCCTGGTACATCAGGTCGACGCTGTCGTACTGGTCGACCTTGGCCTTGGGCAATGCCTGGTGCACGAGTTCTTCGGCGTACACGTTCTGCAGTACCGCCACGGTAACGTCGTCATCCGCCGCCTTGAGGTCTTCGATTTCCTTGTACTTGCTGTTGGCCGGCAGCAGCAGGCCCACGCCTTCGCGGTAGTACGGCAGGGTGAACGCCACTTGCTGGGCGCGACTGGCGGTAACGGTGATGAACTGGCAGCTCATGTCGACCTTGTCGGTTAGCAGGTTGGGAATCCGCGCATCGGACGACTGCACCACGAACTCGACTTTCTCCGGGTCGTTGAACAGGCCCTTGGCGACCATCCGCGCGATGTCGATATCGAAGCCCTGCAACTTGCCATCCGCTCCCTGGAAGTGCCACGGCGCATTGGTACTGCCCGTGCCCACGATCAATTTCCCCCGCTGCAGCACGCTGTCCAGCTTGCTGTCGGCCGCCTGAGCGACCCCCATGGCAGCCGTCGTGGCCACGAAGAGAAAAACACACGCTTTGAACAAGGAAGGTCGGCGTTGCATGGCAAGCACTCCAGAGTGAGTTTATTCCGCTATACCGGAACATGGTATGTAACAACGGAATAGACAGCAGAAAGTGTGCCACAGGCTTGAGGGCCCTGGGAGAGAAAAATAGAAATTGAGGGAAATCAGGGAGATGGGAAAAACAAGTGGGCGGACGGTGACGTCTGCCTGCAAACACTGTTGCTACCGTCGGCCACGACGCACGGGTAACAAGGCCTCAAACCGGGTACTCGGCGCCCCCGGCGCACCGAAACGGAACCACTCTGGAATGTGTGAATGATTACCCTGTGGGAGCGAGCTTGCTCGCGATAGCGGTGGATCAGCCAAGGTTGATGCCAACTGACCTGACGCCATCGCGAGCAAGCTCGCTCCCACAATGGTTTTGCGGCGTTCTTGGGAAGACAAACATCACCTATTGGCGCCTGGCGGCCTCGTCATATACCTGGCCGCGCTCGCGCTTACCTACCGCGATCACCGTAACGACCAGCAAATCATCTACTACCCGGTAAACCAATCGATAGCCTGCATTGCGCAGCTTGATTTTATAAGCGTTGCCCAACCCGTGCAGTCGGTCAGCCTGGACGTGCGGATTTACCAGTCGCTCCTCAAGCTTTTTCTTGAATTGCTCCTTGAGTGTTGCTCCCAGCTTTTGCCATTCCTTCCATGCTTTATCGGAAAACTCCAGCTCATAGGTCATCAAGAGAAACCTTGATCGTTGGATCATTTTCACGCTCGCGGCAAAGAGCGACCAACTCCATGTCTTCAAGCCGATCCATCATGGCTTCATATTCCCGAGCGGGGACACAATAAAAAGCCGGCTCGTTGCGGTTGAGGATCGCTACGGACAATCCCCCACCAGCGGCAACGGTGCCCATCGGATTCTTCTTGAGTTCGGAAATGCTGGCTACCACTTGAGAAAGCACGATGTGTGTCATGACGGGAGTCCTTGAGTACTCTTAATGGCGCTAAAAATAGCACCCTAAAACATCTCTTGCCACTGCTTAACGCCCGCAAAACCTCACCCTGGACAACATCCGCAAATCCCCCTCGCGGTAATAGTCATCGCTCCAGCTGTCATCCACTGCCAGCGGCTTGACCTGCTTGAGGGCGAGTTTTTTCGCGAAATAACGAAAGCGGTAGTGCTCGTAGAAACGCAGCAGTTCCAGCCCGTAGCGGTCGGCCAGGTCGGTGTCGCCCTGGATGATCAGGTAATTCTCGTCGTTGCCACTGCTGGCCGCGGCGCTCAGGTTGTGGCTGCCGCTGAGGATGGTCGGCGTGTCGCTGGTGAAGTCGGTGACGATGGCCTTGGTGTGCACCAGCAGGTTGCCCTTCTGACCTTTCATATTTTCCCGCAGCCAGCCTTCCAGGCCGGTGTTGAGCAACGCGGTGGCGGCGAACTCGGCGGTGCGGTCGGCATGGAAGCCGGTGATGCGGCTCCGGGTGTTTTGCAGGCCGTAGCGCAGCACATCGTCATTGGGTGCGCCGAGCAAGGCATCGAGGATGCGGTCGGGCAACACGAAGGCGGTGACGAACAACAGGTCCTTTCGCGCCCCCTTGATGATGTCGACGAAACGATCCAGATCGCCCTCCCCGGTGCGTGGCGAGAACCCGGCGAACAACGCCTCTTGGGGCGCCATGGCGTTGTTCAGGTTCAACCATTGGCGAGTGGCATCGACATCTTGGGGGGTCGCCCAGATTTGCTCGAACACCTTGAGGTAGCTGCTGCTGATCCGAGGATCGTCCAGCACATGCACGACGTTGGCCTGGCGGTAGACACCGTTGGCGGTGAAATTGGTGCTGCCGCATAGCACGGCCTCGGGTTGCAATGAACCGCTGCCCTGCACCTTGCTCAGCACAATGAACTTGTTGTGGAAAATATTGTGGGTGATCCGCCCACGTTTGTTGGCCGCCGGCATGCTCTCCAGGCTGGCTTCGTTGCGTGCCGTGGTGTCGTCCCCGGGCTCGGCGTGATACAGCACTCGCACCCGGGCGCCGCGAGCGTGAGCGGCGGTCACCGCATCGACGATCACCGGCAATTCGTATTCATAGATAGCGACGTCCAAGGCCCAGCTGGCATCCAGCGCCCGGTCGATGAAACCGATCAAGCGCCCCAGCAAACCGTTTTCCAGCCAGCGACGCGGGGCATCGGGCCAGTCGTCGATGGACAGGTGCTTGTTGGCGTCGATCAGCGCGTCCAGTTCCGGAAACTTGCGCTGGAACGCCTGGCTGGCGGCCACGGCACGGTTGAAAATCACGCGCTGGTTGGTCGGTTGCCCGTCGTCGCTGGTGACGGTGACGTCCAGGGATTCGCCCAACTGCGGTGCCTCGGGGCTGCCATAGGCCAGGTGCACACGGTAATGGATCGTCACGCCGGGGTTGACGGCGTAGTCGGCCCAGCGAAATTTCTGCAGGGGCGCCTTGTCGCTGGGGGTGGCGTGGAACTGGGGAAAGGTATGGGCCTTGTCGGGGAAGGTCAGGCTGTTGAACAGGAACAGCCAGGGCTTGTTGCCCTGCTGCTTCTCGATGGCAAAGCCCAGCAAGCCCTGGCGCCGGTGTTCAGCCAGGTCCATGGCAAGCAGCACGCCGTTGGTGCCGGCATAAGCCTTGACCCGAAAATCGTCCTGGGGATTGGTGACGAGTACGCGCATGGTTCACTCCTGTGAGGGGCTGGCTGAGCATAGTGCAGTGATGCGGGTTCGCTGGGCAGGTCATTGGAACCAAGAGGATGCCATCGCGAGCAAGCTCGCTCCCACATGGGTTTCGCTGTGAACACATGAATGATGAACACCTCGGCCCCCTGTGGGAGCGAGCTTGCTCGCGATAGGGCCCTGACAGTCACAGCACATTTCAATCGGCCTCATCGATATGCCGATACTCAGCCCCCAACAACCCCGCCAACTGCCGGGCCCGGCCCAGGCGAATCGGGCCTCTTTCAATGTCAATCAACAGGCACGGGCAATCGAGGGCCGGCGGTGAAAGCCCTTCCTTGACGCGTCCGTCGGTCATTACCAGCACCCGTTGCTGCTCCGCCGGGTAGCGCTTGCGCCGCGCCACCAGCCAGCGGCCGGCCTCGTTCATCGCCGCCAGCAACGGCGTTCCGCCCCCTGCACCCAGGCCATCGAGCCAGTCGCGCAGACCGGCCGAGGCCTTTAGCCCCTGCACCTGCCAGTTCGGTTGCGTGCCGCTGGCTGTCAGCAGCGCCAAGCGGGCGCGTTGTCGGTAGGCGTCGTCGAACAATTGCGCCAACAGGCCTTTGCCGTCACTCAAGGCGCGATGACGCCGGGTCGAGGCCGACGCATCGACGATGACCAGCCACAGCTCATGGGGAGACCGATAGCGATCGTGCCAACGCAAATCTTCATGTCGGCGTGGTCGGCCGTTGAGCAACGTCCCCGGCCAGTTCACCGCGCCACTGGCCGCCGCTTTGCTCCGGCCCTGACGGCCCTGGTCGAGACTTCCGGCGCGGGGTCTGGCATTCGCCCCCGCCGGCGAACGGGGGCGAATGCCTAGGGCTTTTTTGGCCAGCTCGGCACATCGCGCCGGGACCCGGTCGGCAATGCCCGCGCTGGCAGGTCGCCCCACTGGCCCTGGCCTTCGTTGGGTTCAGTGGTTTTTTCCGCCCCCGTCGGTGCCTGGGACGGCGCCGGTGCCGGTGCCGAATGCCCGCGCCGCCGATGCCGCAAGGCAAACTCGGCGACGGCATCGATGTCTTCATCGGCAATCGCCGCGGCGCCGCGCCAGGCGGCATGGGCCCGGGCCGCCCGCAGCCAGACCAGGTCGGCGCGCAAGCCATCGACCCCAGCGGCAAAACAACGTTCGGTGATCTGCGCCAGCGCCGCATCATCGAGGGCGATTCCGGCCAAGCGCTCGCGCGCCTGTTGGCAGCGTTCGCGCAACTGCTGTTGAGCCGTTTCCCACTCTGCGCAGAACGCCACCGGATCGCTGTCGAAATCCAACCGCCGCCGGATGATCTGGCCGCGCTCGGCCGGTGCGGTGTGACCATCGAGCGCGACGTTCAGGCCGAAACGGTCGAGCAATTGCGGACGCAGCTCGCCCTCTTCCGGGTTCATGGTGCCGATCAGGACAAAGCGCGCCGAGTGCCGATGGGAAATGCCGTCACGCTCGATCAGGTTGGTGCCGCTGGCGGCCACATCAAGCAGCAGATCCACCAGGTGATCGGGCAGCAGGTTCACTTCATCGACATACAGTACGCCACCGTCGGCCTTGGCCAATACGCCGGGAGAAAACTGCGCGCGCCCCTCCCCCAACGCCGCGTCCAGGTCCAGGGTGCCCACCAGCCGCTCTTCGGTCGCACCGAGGGGCAAGGTGACGAACTGACCGCTGGCCAGCAGATCCGCCAGGCCCCGGGCCAATGTGGACTTGGCCATGCCCCGCGGACCTTCGATCAGCACACCGCCGATTTTCGGGTCGATGGCGGCCAGGCACAGGGCCAGTTTCAAGTCATCGGCGCCGACCACGGCGGAGAGTGGGAAATGGGGGGTGTGGGTCATGTTGAATGTCTCATGCATGTGAGAGAGTCCCTGTGGCGAGGGAGCTTGCTCCCGCTCGACTGCGCGGCAGTCGTCATTCTGAAAGGGCACTGGGACCTCAGGTTCCGGGGGCTGCTGCGCAGCCCAGCGGGAGCAAGCTCCCTCACCACAAGGGCTGGTCTGTGGTCCTCATTTCAGCCATCTTCTTCTATGTCCAACAACAAGTTCTCCAGCGCCTCGCGATACGCCCCCGGTGCCTGCCACATCCCTCGCTGCTGCGCTTCGAGCATGCGCTCGGTCATGTCCCGCAGGGCGTCGGGGTTGTGCTGGCGAACGAAATCCCGGGTGTCCGGATCGAGCAGGTAGGCATCGGCCAGCAAGGCGTACTGATGGTCATCGATCAAATGCGTTGTGGCATCGAAGGCAAACAGGTTGTCCACCGTCGCCGCCAGTTCGAACGCGCCTTTGTAGCCGTGCCGCTTCACGCCGTCGATCCACTTCGGATTGGCCGCGCGGGAGCGGATGACCCGGTTGAGCTCTTCCTTCAGGGTACGGATCCTGGGCAAGTCCGGCTGGCTGTGATCGCCATGGTAACTGGCCGCCGCATCGCCACTGAGGGTCTCGACCGCCGCCAGCATGCCGCCTTGGAATTGGTAGTAATCATTGGAGTCGAGCAGGTCGTGCTCGCGGTTGTCCTGGTTCTGCAACACCGCCTGCACCTGGCTCAAGCGCCGGGAGAACTGCTCCCGGGCGGCGGTGCCTTCATCGCTGGCACCGTAGGCGTAGCCGCCCCAGTTCAGGTACACCTCGGCCAGGTCCTCGCGGCTCTGCCACAAACGACCGTCAATCGCACCCTGCACGCCCGCGCCATAGGCACCGGGCTTGGCCCCGAAAATCCGCCAGCCGGCCTGGCGCGCCGCGGCTTGCGGCTCAAAACCCGACGCCTGCAAGGCTTCGCGCTCGCTGCGCACCTTGGCCGCCAAGGGGTTCATGTCGTCCGGCTCATCGAGGGCGGCGACGGCCTGCACGGCGGCGTCGAACAAGCGGATCAGGTTGGCAAAGGCATCCCGGAAGAACCCGGACACCCGCAACGTGACATCGACCCGGGGCCGGTCCAGCAGGCTCAACGGCAGGATCTCGAAATCATCGACCCGCTGGCTGCCGGTGGCCCACACCGGACGCACGCCCATCAACGCCATGGCCTGGGCGATGTCGTCACCGCCAGTGCGCATCGTGGCGGTGCCCCACACCGACAGGCCGAGCTGGCGCAGGTGATCGCCGTGGTCCTGCAAGTGCCGTTCAAGGATCAGGTTCGCCGACTGGAAACCGATGCGCCACGCCGTGGTGGTGGGCAGGTTGCGCACGTCCACCGAGAAAAAGTTGCGACCTGTGGGCAACACGTCCAGACGCCCGCGGCTCGGCGCGCCGCTGGGGCCGGCCGGCACGAAGCGCCCGCCCAGGGCATCGAGCAGGCCACGCATTTCCGCCGGGCCGCAGGCGTCCAGGCGCGGGGCCACGACGGACCGCAGGTTTTCAATAATGTCGAAAACCGTCTCCCAGCCCACCCCCTCCAGTGGCTCGACGACACCGTCCAGCGCCCGCTCGATCAACTGCGCCGCGAACAGCTCCAGGCGCTCGCGGGTATCACCAGCGGTGCGCCAAGGCTCGGTACTGACCTGACGCAACGCGTCGGGGCGTTCACCCGCCCAGGGCTCGGCCAAGGCACAATCCAGCGGATCGAAACCCAGCCCGAACGCCTTCGCCAGCGCTCGCAGCAGGCTCGACTGGGCGCCTTTGCCGTCGCCCCGGGGAATGCGCAGCAACGCCAGCAACGTATCGATGCGCAGCCGCCCGCTGGGCGACTCGCCAAAAACGTGCAGGCCGTCGCGGATCTGCGACTCCTTCAAGTCGCACAGGTACGTGTCCAGGCGTGGCAGCCAGATCGCCGCGTCGGCATTGCTATCCAGGGCGGCATCCAGTTGCAGCTCGCGGTCGATGTGCGTCTCGCGCACCAGGTTGAGGATGTCCCGCTGCAGCTCCCGGGCGCGGCGCGGATCGAGCAATTGCGCCTCGTAGTATTCGTCGGCCAGCAGCTCGAGGTTACGCAGCGGCCCATAGGTTTCGGCCCGGGTCAGCGGCGGCATCAAGTGGTCGATGATCACCGCCTGGGTCCGTCGCTTGGCCTGGGCGCCCTCGCCCGGATCGTTGACGATGAACGGATAGATATTCGGCAGCGGCCCCAGCAGCACGTCCGGCCAGCAGTTCTCCGAGAGCCCGACGCCCTTGCCCGGCAGCCATTCGAGGTTGCCGTGCTTGCCGACGTGGATCGTTGCGTGGACGCCGTAGGCGTGGCGCAACCAGAAATAAAACGCCAGGTAACCGTGGGGCGGCACTAGGTCCGGGTCGTGGTACACCGCGCTCGGATCGACCTGATAACCCCGCGCCGGCTGGATGCCAACAAACGTCAGGCCCAGGCGCAGGCCGGCGACCATCAGGCGCCCGTCGCGGAACATCGGGTCCTGCTCGGGTGTGCCCCAGCGCGCCAGCACCGCTTGGCGATTGGCCTCGGGCAGCGCGTCAAACAGGGATTGGTAGGCATCGAGAGCCAGACTCTGGTGACAGGGGCGCAAGTCGAGGCTATCCAGGTCGTTACTGACCCCGCCGAGCAATTGCTGGATCAACGCAGTGCCGCTCGCCGGCAGTTCGGCCGGCAGTGGATAGCCCTCGGCCTGCAAGGCCCGCAGGATATTCAGCGCCGCCGCCGGGGTGTCCAGGCCGACACCGTTGCCGATGAGCCCATCCCGGGTCGGGTAGTTGGCGAGGATCAGCGCCACCCGCTTTTGCCCATTGGGCAGGCGCGCCAGGGTAGTCCAGCGCTGGGCCAGTGCGGCGACAAAATCCATGCGCTCGGGCACGGCGCGGTAGCAGACCACGTCGCTCTGGCTGCGTTCGCTGCGCCAGGCCAAGTCCTTGAAACTGATGGGGCGGCTGATGATTCGTCCGTCCAGTTCCGGCAAGGCAATGTGCATCGCCAGGTCCCGTGGCCCCAAGCCCTGCTCGCTGGCACGCCAGCCGGGTTCGTTGTCCTGGGCGCAAATGGCCTGGATCACCGGGATATTGCGGCGAAACGGTCGCAAATGCGGAGCTTCGGGGCTGGATTGAGCGAAGCCGGTGGTGTTGAGGATCACCCCCGCTTCCACCTCGTCCAGCCAGTCCTCGACCCGCGCAAGGCAAGCCGGCTCCTTCAGGCTGGCCACGGCAATCGGCAGCGGATTGAGCCCCGCCGCTTGCAGGCGCTGGCAGAACACGTCGATGAACGCGGTGTTCGCCGCTTGCAGGTGGGAGCGATAAAACAGCACCGCCGCCACCGGTTGCCCGGCGCTCCAGTCGGCTTGCCAATCGCCGAGGCTGGCGCTGGTTTTCGTCGGGTGATAGATGGCCGTGCGTGGCAAGGCCTGCGGCTCGCTCCACGGATAATCGCGGCCGAACCATTGGCTGCCGAGGTTGTGAAACAGGTCCAAGGCATTGCCCAGGCCACCCTGGCGCAAGAACTGCCAGAGCCGGTCACGGTCCTCGACGGCCACGTTGCTCAGGTCACTGAGCTCCGGGTCCGGACGGTCATCCCCCGGCACCAGGATCAGCTTCACCCCGCGTCCGGCCAGTTCCATCAGGCGTTCGATGCCGTAACGCCAATAGCCGATGCCGCCGTGCAGCGACAACAGTATGACCTTGGCGTGTTGCAGCACGTCTTCGAAATACAGGTCCACCGAAGCGTGGTTCTGCACCTGCATCGGGTTGGCGAGGCGAAACTGCGGGTAGTCGTCCGGCAACTGCCGCGCCGCTTCGGCCAATAGCGCCAGGCTGGAGTCGCCGCTGCACAGGATCACCAGTTCGGCTGGGGTTTGCCCCAGGTCGGCAATGTTGTCATCCGACACGAAACCGCCGGGCTGGGTCCTGAGCAGGTGCATGGCTTAGGCGCTGAGGGCGGCGCGCAATTGCGCTTCGAGCAGCGCGGCATCCAGAGCCTGGCCGATCAGCACCAGACGGGTGACCCGCGCTTCCTCGGCGCCCCACTGACGGTCGAAATGCTTGTCGAAACGCGTGCCGACGCCCTGGATCAACAGGCGCATCGGCTTGTTCGGGATCGCCGCGAAACCCTTGACCCGCAGCACGCCGTGCTGGACCACCAGTTGCGACAGTGCATCCAGCAGCAGGCTTTCGTCGGCCTGGGGCAGTTCGATGGAAATGGAATCGAAGGCGTCATGATCGTGGTCATCGTCGTCGCCGTCATGGTGATGGTCGTGATGGCTGTGGCGACCGTCGATGTGTTCTTCGGAACCGGCGCCCAGGCCGATCAGCACGTCCAGTGGCAGCCGACCGCTGCTGGCTTCGATGACCTTGACCGCTGGCGGCAGTTCTTCGGCGACTTCCAGGCGCACCTTGGCCAGGTCTTCAGGGCTGATCAGGTCGGCCTTGTTGAGGATCACCAGGTCGGCGCTGGCCAGTTGGTCGGCGAACAATTCGTGCAGCGGCGATTCGTGATCCAGGTTCGGGTCGAGTTTGCGCATGGCGTCGACCTGGTCGGGGAAGGCGGCGAAGGTACCGGCGGCCACAGCCGGGCTGTCCACTACGGTGATCACCGCATCGACGGTGCAGGCGCTGCGAATTTCCGGCCACTGGAAGGCCTGGACCAGTGGCTTGGGCAGGGCCAGGCCAGAGGTTTCAATGAGGATGTGGTCGAGGTCGCCACGCCGGGCCACCAATTCACGCATCACCGGGAAAAATTCTTCCTGCACCGTGCAGCACAGGCAACCGTTGGCCAGTTCGTAGACGCGGCCGCTGGCTTCTTCTTCGGTGCAACCGATGGTGCACTGTTTGAGGATCTCGCCGTCGATGCCCAGCTCGCCGAACTCGTTGACGATCACGGCGATGCGCCGACCCTGGGCGTTGTCGAGCATGTGCCGCAGCAAGGTGGTCTTACCCGAGCCGAGGAAGCCGGTGACGATGGTGACGGGAAGTTTGGCCAGTGTTTTCATCGGATGCCCTTTGGCAAGGTGGCGGGCAAACGGGACGACAACCGCTGGCACAGGCGCACGGAAGATTTCGCCACCGGATCACCCCGCCCGGTTGTAGTGAGAATCTGTTTCGAGGCAGGTCTCCTGGCTGACGGCGGGCCGGTCTTTCGACTGGCAATTGCTGCGCCTTCCCGTGCGCCTTTGGTAAAAGGGCATGCACAGTGGCCTTGCAGAAACCTCACCGTTCACAGTTGCGGGGGCAGCCGCGGCTTGGACCGCGTTCCCTTCTTAGCTCCGGCGCATGCCGAAGAACCTCGAAGGCGCAAGGCTACGCAGGGTGCGGGGGCGGGTCAATCGCCAGAGCGTTTTGCGGTGCATGGACGGGCCTCATCGCGAGCAAGCTCGCTCCCACATTGGTTCTGCATCGCCCTCAAATTTAGGGCCCGGCGAAGATCCTGTGTGGGAGCGAGCTTGCTCGCGATGGATGCGACTCGCTGCGAGAATTGACGCCTGGACCCCACCCATGCTCTCCTGTGCGCCTAGTTACGGGTGCCCTTCACAGGGTGAAACGGGAAACCGGTGAATCGTGTGCTTTACTCCAAGCCCACGTCAGTCCGGTGCTGCCCCCGCAACGGTAAGCGAGCGAAGCGTCTGAACCACTGTGTCCACGGACATGGGAAGGGTGACGCTTGCAGGCCAGGCACAAGCCCAGCCCCTCGTGAGCCCGGAGACCGGCCCATGACTCAAGCATCAACAAACCCGCGGTGGGCGGGCGCTGTTCGAACCTTGGCGGGCTTTCGCCCGGGGTCTCATTGCGCTCGCATCCCCCACGGAACAAAAACAGAGGGAAGCGCCATGTCGACCATCAGCAGCACCGCCCGCTCCACCAGCAGCACCACCACCCTGAGCCAACGCCTGAGCGTCGCGATCCTGGCTTCGATCCTGGGGGCGGGGTTGGTCTATTTCACCGGTTTCTCCCACATCGAAGCGGTACACAACGCCGCCCACGATACCCGCCACAGCGCCGCCTTCCCCTGCCATTGAGAACCGACGACATGATCAAGCGTATCGCCCAGACCGCCGGTTTCAGCGGTTTGCTGGCCGCCCTGCTGTTGACCCTGTTGCAGAGTTTCTGGGTATCGCCGTTGATTCTCCAGGCGGAAACCTTCGAGAAGGCTCCGACGACCGAAGTCCACGAACACGCCGACGGGGCCGCCCATACCCATGACGCCGAAGCCTGGGAGCCGGAAGACGGTTGGCAGCGGGTACTGTCCACCACCGGCGGTAACCTGGTGGTCGCCGTGGGTTTTGCCCTGATGCTGGCGGGCCTGTACACCTTGCGCGCACCGACTCGCACCTCCCAAGGCCTGCTCTGGGGCTTGGCCGGTTATGCCACTTTCGTCCTGGCACCGACCCTCGGCCTGCCCCCGGAGTTGCCCGGCACCGCAGCGGCCGACCTGGCCCAGCGACAAATGTGGTGGATTGGCACCGCAGCGTCCACGGCGGTGGGCATTGCCTTGATCGCCTTCGGCCAGCATTGGCTGCTCAAGGTACTGGGCGCGGCGACGTTACTGGTGCCCCACGTCATCGGCGCACCGCAACCGGAAGTCCACTCGATGCTGGCGCCCGAAGCGCTTGAGAGCCAGTTCAAGATCGCCTCGCAGGTGACCAACGTCGCGTTCTGGCTGGCCCTGGGCCTGATCAGCGCCTGGCTGTTTCGCCGTGGCGACCAAGCCCACCACGACGCATGAGCGCCGCGCCGGTCCTGGTGATCGGCCTGGGCTGCCAGCGCGGTTGCCCGGCCAGCACGCTGCGGGCCTTGCTCG
The DNA here is from genome assembly GCF_051132015.1 of Pseudomonas sp. Z1-12. NCBI lineage: Bacteria > Pseudomonadati > Pseudomonadota > Gammaproteobacteria > Pseudomonadales > Pseudomonadaceae > Pseudomonas > Pseudomonas sp. Z1-12. Next base: position 2,469,284 of record NZ_CP071647.1, on the reverse strand, counting down.
AACAGACGTTGCTGGCCCACGGCATCGAGCTTCACCAGGTGCGGGCCCTGGCCAGTATCGACCTCAAGCGTGACGAGCCCGGGTTGTTGGAACTGGCCGCGCAGTTGGGCTTGCCGCTGACCTGCTTCAGTGCCGAACAATTGGCCGAGTACGAGCCGCGGCTCAGTCACCGTTCCGAGATCGCCTTCGAGCGAACCGGTTGCTACGGTATCGCCGAAAGCGCTGCCCTGGCCTTGGCCGACCAGTTGGGCACCACGACGCCGTCAACACTGCAGATTCCCCGACAGAAAGGCCCCCAATGCACGTTGGCATTGGCGGTCGTGGGGTAAAACCCGATAATCGGCGCCCAGGATCATGAGCGATACTCATCTGGGCGACGCTCACCCACCTTTCTCAGGAGCCGGTCAATGACCGTGTACTTCATCGGCGCCGGCCCCGGCGACCCGGACCTCATCACGGTCAAAGGCCAACGACTGATCCGCCAGTGCGCGGTGATCATCTACGCCGGCTCGCTGGTGCCGACCGCCGTCCTCGAAGGCCATTGTGCCGAACAGGTGATCAACAGCGCCGAGCTGCATCTGGAACAAATCATCGAATTGATCAAGAGCGCCCATCTCAAGGGCCAGGACGTGGCCCGGGTACACTCCGGCGATCCGAGCTTGTACGGCGCCATCGGCGAGCAGATTCGCTGCTTGCGGGAACTGGGCATCCCGTTCGAAATCATCCCGGGAGTAACCGCGACCTCAGCCTGCGCCGCCCTGCTGGGCGCCGAACTGACCTTGCCGGACATCTCCCAGAGCCTGATCCTCACCCGTTACGCCGACAAGTCCCCGATGCCCGCCGGGGAGGAACTGGGCAGCCTGGCCCAGCACGGGGCAACCATGGCGATTCATCTGGGGGTCAATCACCTGGAAAAGATCGTCGACGAACTGCGACCCCACTATGGCGGCGATTGCCCGATTGCGGTGATCCACCGGGCGACCTGGCCAGATCAGGATTGGGTGATGGGGACGTTGGACGATATCGCGACAAAGGTACAAGCCAAGGGCTTTCGCCGCACGGCGCTGATTCTGGTGGGACGGGTGCTGGGCAACGATGTGTTCAGCGAGTCCTCGCTGTACCGCGCCGGGCATGCGCATCTGTACCGGCCCTGACTCGCTCAGCAAGAGCCAACCCAGATTCCCCTATGGAAGCGAGCTTGCTCGCGATAGCGGCGGGTCAGCCAGCAGTGGTGTCGAATGTGCCGACGCCTTCGCGAGCAAGCTCGCTCCCACAGGGATTGCAGCGACAAGAAAAGTGACGGTTACCGCAGCTCCCACAGGGTTCGGCAGGTGCCCACAGGTTTACGCGCCGATCACCGAAGCTTTTGTGGCGAGGGAGCTTGCTCCCGCTGGACCGCGAAGCGGTCCCTTGGCAACCCCTGCATCATCACGAGAATGCATCGATTGCCTGGCGATTGCTTCGCAATCGAGCGGGAGCAAGCTCCCTCGCCACAGCGTTTTGCGCGCAGGGAACACCTATCAGTAGTAGGCGTTTTCTTTCTGCGTATGGTCGGTCACGTCGCGTACGCCCTTGAGCTCCGGGATGCGCTCGAGCAAGGTGCGCTCGATGCCTTCCTTCAAGGTCACGTCGGCCTGGCCGCAGCCCTGGCAGCCGCCGCCGAACTGGAGCACGGCGATGCCGTCTTCCACCACGTCGATCAGCGACACCTGGCCGCCGTGGCTGGCCAGCCCCGGGTTGATTTCGGTTTGCAGGTAATAATTGATGCGCTCGTTGACCGGGCTGTCGGCATTGACCATCGGCACCTTGGCGTTCGGCGCCTTGATGGTCAGCTGGCCGCCCATGCGGTCGGTGGCGTAGTCGACGACCGCGTCGTCCAGGAAAGCTTCGCTGAACGAGTCGATGTACGCGGTGAAGCTCTTGAGCCCCAACGCGGTGTCTTCGGGTTTTTCTTCCCCCGGCTTGCAGTAGGCGATGCACGTCTCTGCGTACTGGGTGCCGGGCTGGGTGATGAAGATGCGGATCCCGATACCCGGGGTGTTCTGCTTGGACAGCAGGTCGGCCAGGTAATCGTGGGCGGCATCGGTAATGGTTATGGCGGTCATGGAAACTCCTCGCAGGCTTGCCGGCAGTTTACGCCAATCATCGCGCCGGACAAAGTCCTAGTATTTTTGTCAGGAAAGCATCCGGCGGCACGGGGTTTGCCGCCGGACCTGTCGATCAGAGGTTCTGGTAGCGATTCATGTCCAGCACACCGCTTTCCACGGGCTCCGTCTCCTGGATGTACTGGCCCAGATCATGGAAGTAGTACCAGAACTGCGGGTGGCTGCGGCGAATCCCCCAGCGCTCGACAATCCGCTCGAACGCCGGCGCGTCCTGGGCGCCTTGCATGGCTTTTACGAACGCCGGCACTTGCCCGGCCGGAATGTTGAACAGGAAGTTCGGATAGCTGCTGAGCACGCCCGGGTAGACCGTCAGCGTGTCCAGCCCCGGTTGGTAGCGCCGTTCCTCCCCCAGCAGGAACGCCACGTTGCTGTGGGCGCGGTTGCGCAGCAGGCTGTAGACCTCACGCCGACCGCCAACGGTTTCGACGCGCAGCATCGTCGCTTCCGGCAGTTGGTCGATCACCTTGAGCCCCGCCGCCGGGCGCGACACCAGCCGACTGAGGGCCTGCTCGGCGTTTTGCAGCGTCGGGTCGATGTTCGGGCGCGAGCAGTAGGCTCCGTCGCAGCGGTTGAGCGGATCGGGGCGCGCGTTCAGCTCGCCATAGCGGGCTAGCAATTGCTGGGCGAAATCGCGCTTGGGGTCGTGCTCGTCAAGCTTGAGGGCCGTCGGCTTGTCATTGTCGATGGCCTCGTAATCGAGCCACATCTTGACTTTGCCACCGTCCTGGTACCAGTCGTCCAGGTACTCTTCGCGGGAGTCAGCGGGCATCAAGCGCAGGAAATTCTGTTCCGCGCCATTGCGGATCAAGTCGAAATACAACCGGGTCTGGGCCTGGTGGGACACGTTGCCGAACACGTCGAAATTCACCGCCAGTTGATAGTAGGTACGCTCCAGCAACGGGAAGTCGAACAGCCACATTGTCTGCGGTACCTCGCCGATCAGCCCCTTGGTGACCGAAGCACTGTCGAAATGCCGGAAAATGCTCAGCAGCGCGTTGTCGTTGCCGGCCCACAGCGTCGACCAGCTCGGTGCCGGCAGCTCGGCATAGTTGTCGCGGCGCAAGGCTTCGTATTCGTTACGTTTGTCCCGATAGTCGAGCCACAGGCTGACGACACTGCCCACGTCATCGTTCTGCCCCGGCATCGCCAATAGCGGCGTGGCCTGGCCGCGGTAGTTCGGGTCGGTGATGTACAGGTCGTGCTCGGGGGCCTGGAACAGCGCCCAGAAATTGTCGCGGATCACATCCGTGGCGATCTGGCCACGGCACACCGGCCCGCGAATGAATGTGCGCACGAAGTACTCGGCGTTATCGAGCATGAACTGGTAGCGGGCCTGGGCCGGGATCGCTTCGAAGGTGGAAAACGGATTGGCCCGGCGCTCCGGCCCATAACCCGGCAGCGCGCTGACCTGCCAGTTGCCGCTGTAGAACAGGCTCTTGATGCGCGCCATTTTCGCCGCGCTCAAGCCGTAGGTGATGTGGGTCTTGTGCACGATCACCCCCTGTACCGGCCAGAGCCGGTAATAAATGCGGGTACCCGGGTCGTCGTTGGGACGGCGGGTGTTGATCAGGTCGATCGGCTGGCCCGTGGGCGTGCGCGAACGCACCCACTGGAAGAAATGCCCCGGCTCGCCGCCCTTGAAATAGATGTGCGCCAGGAACCAATGTTCGAACAACCAGCGGCCCACCAGGCTTTCCCGGGCGCCCGGAGCATTGAGCAGGTTTTCCCATTGCACCACCTGCAAGGCTTCGGCGGCGCTTGGCGCCAGGGCCTGCTGATCGATGGGCGCACCGGCGGCCAGCCAGCGCTGCAAGGTCTGGTATTGCTGGTCAGTCAGGCCGGTGACGGCCAGGGGCATGCCTTCCTTGGGATGGGCACCGGCGTATTCGTCGAATTGACCCGGCATCGCGCAACTGTTGTCGCGGTTGAGGCCCAGGATGATCTCTTCCGGCAGCTTGGCGTTAGGCTGTAACGGCGTGCGATGGCCCAACTCCAGCATGCGCGCCATCAATGCAGCCTGGCTGCCCTGGGCGTCGAGCACTGAATAGAAGCCCTTGCGTTGCCAGGCGCGCGGGCCGGAGGCGTCATAGAACAAGCGGGTCGGGTCGGCCGCCTGGCGTCGCTCGCCGTCATACACCGACAGCTTGCTCGCCCCCCGCGCCACGCCCTCGCCACTGCCCAGGTTCAACTGGCAGGCGGAGTCGTAGCAGGCATGGCAGGCCACGCATTTTTCCGTGAAGATCGGCTGGATATCGCGGGTGTAGGAGATCGCGGAAGCGGGATTCCCGGCGGCTGCGGTAAAAGACAAGAGCAGCAACAGACTGCCGAATAAGACGCGGTACGGCATGTCTCGGGTCCCTAAGAGATAATCCGGCGATTCTACCGGGCCAGCATCGCCTTGCAAACATGAGCGATATTCATGCAAAAGCCATCATGATCAAATCCTGCACAGGTTTGCTATCATCCCGGCCTTCGTAATGGTCTTTTTTCCAGGTAGTCCTATGTCTGATCGCAGCGCTCGCCTTTATCTTCTCCAGCAAGCCCTCAAGGAACGCATCCTGATCCTCGACGGCGGCATGGGCACGATGATCCAGAGCTACAAGCTGGAAGAACAGGACTACCGCGGCAAGCGTTTTGCCGACTGGCCGAGCGACGTCAAGGGCAACAACGATTTGCTCGTGCTCAGCCGCCCCGACGTGATCGGCGCCATTGAAAAAGCCTACCTGGATGCCGGTGCCGACATCCTGGAAACCAACACCTTCAACGCCACCCAGGTGTCCCAGGCCGACTACGGCATGCAGGGCCTGGCCTACGAGCTGAACCTGGAAGGCGCGCGCCTGGCGCGTAAAGTGGCCGACGCCAAGACCCTGGAAACCCCGGACAAGCCGCGCTTCGTCGCCGGCGTGCTCGGCCCGACCAGCCGCACCTGCTCGCTGTCGCCGGACGTGAACAACCCCGGCTACCGCAACGTGACCTTCGATGAACTGGTGGAGAACTACACCGAGGCCACCAAGGGCCTGATCGAAGGCGGCGCCGACCTGATCCTCATCGAGACGATCTTCGACACGCTGAACGCGAAGGCGGCGATCTTTGCCGTGCAAGGCGTCTACGAAGAACTGGACGTCGAACTGCCGATCATGATCTCCGGCACCATCACCGACGCCTCCGGCCGCACCCTCTCCGGCCAGACCACCGAAGCCTTTTGGAATTCGGTGGCCCACGCCAAACCGATCTCCGTGGGCCTGAACTGCGCCCTCGGCGCCAGCGAATTGCGCCCGTACCTGGAAGAGCTGTCGAACAAGGCCAGCACCCACGTATCGGCCCACCCCAACGCAGGCCTGCCCAACGAATTCGGGGAATACGACGAACTGCCAGCCGAGACGGCCAAGGTCATCGAAGAGTTTGCCCAGAGCGGTTTCCTGAACATTGTCGGCGGCTGCTGCGGCACCACCCCGGCGCACATCGAAGCCATCGCCAAGGCCGTGGCCGGCTATGCGCCGCGACAGATTCCGGAGATTCCCCGGGCCTGTCGCCTGTCGGGCCTGGAACCGTTCACCATCGACCGCAGCTCGCTGTTCGTCAACGTCGGCGAGCGGACCAATATCACCGGTTCCGCCAAGTTCGCCCGGCTGATCCGCGAGGACAACTACACCGAAGCCCTGGAAGTGGCCCTGCAGCAGGTCGAGGCCGGCGCCCAGGTAATCGACATCAACATGGACGAGGGCATGCTCGATTCGAAGAAGGCCATGGTGACCTTCCTCAATCTGATCGCCGGCGAACCGGACATTTCCCGGGTGCCGATCATGATCGACTCCTCCAAGTGGGAAGTGATCGAAGCGGGCCTCAAGTGCATCCAGGGCAAGGGCATCGTCAATTCCATCAGCATGAAGGAAGGCGTCGAGCAGTTCATTCATCACGCCAAGCTGTGCAAGCGCTATGGCGCTGCGGTGGTGGTGATGGCCTTCGACGAAGCCGGCCAGGCCGACACCGAGGCGCGCAAGAAGGAAATCTGCAAGCGCTCCTACGACATCCTGGTCAACGAAGTCGGCTTCCCGCCGGAAGACATCATCTTCGACCCGAACATCTTCGCCGTTGCCACCGGTATCGAGGAGCACAACAACTATGCCGTGGACTTCATCAACGCCTGCGCCTACATCCGCGACGAACTGCCCTACGCACTGACCTCCGGCGGCGTGTCCAACGTGTCGTTCTCGTTCCGCGGCAACAACCCGGTGCGCGAGGCGATTCACTCGGTATTCCTGCTGTATGCGATCCGTGCGGGCCTGACCATGGGCATCGTCAACGCCGGCCAACTGGAGATCTACGACCAGATCCCGGTGGAGCTGCGCGACGCCGTGGAAGACGTGATCCTCAACCGTACACCCGAGGGCACCGACGCCCTGCTCGCCATCGCCGACAAGTACAAGGGTGACGGCAGCGTCAAGGAAGCGGAAACCGAAGAATGGCGCGGCTGGGAAGTGAACAAGCGCCTGGAGCACGCGCTGGTCAAAGGCATCACCACCCACATCGTCGAAGACACCGAGGAGTCGCGGCTGTCGTTCGCCCGACCGATCGAGGTGATCGAAGGCCCGCTGATGGCCGGCATGAACATCGTCGGCGACCTGTTTGGCGCCGGCAAAATGTTCCTGCCCCAAGTGGTCAAGTCCGCCCGCGTGATGAAGCAGGCGGTGGCGCACCTGATCCCGTTCATCGAGGCGGAAAAAGGCGACAAGCCGGAGGCGAAGGGCAAGATCCTCATGGCGACGGTCAAGGGCGACGTCCACGACATCGGCAAGAATATCGTCGGCGTCGTGTTGGGGTGCAACGGCTATGACATCGTCGACCTGGGCGTGATGGTGCCGGCGGAAAAGATCCTGCAGGTGGCCAAGGAGCAGAAGTGCGACATCATCGGCCTGTCCGGCCTGATCACCCCGTCCCTGGATGAGATGGTGCACGTGGCGCGGGAGATGCAGCGCCAGGATTTCCATCTGCCGTTGATGATTGGCGGTGCTACGACCTCCAAGGCCCACACGGCGGTGAAGATCGAGCCCAAGTACAGCAACGATGCGGTGATCTATGTCACCGACGCCTCCCGCGCCGTGGGCGTGGCGACCCAGTTGCTGTCCAAGGAGCTCAAGCCGGCGTTCGTCGAGAAAACCCGCCAGGACTACATCGACGTGCGCGAGCGCACCTCCAACCGCAGCGCCCGCACCGAGCGCCTGAGCTACCCGGCGGCCGTGGCGAAGAAGCCGCAGTTCGACTGGAGCAGCTACCAGCCGGTCAAGCCGACCTTCACCGGTGCCAAGGTGCTGGACCACATCGACCTGAACGTCCTGGCCGAATACATCGACTGGACACCGTTCTTCATTTCCTGGGACCTGGCTGGCAAGTACCCACGCATCCTCACCGACGAAGTGGTCGGCGAAGCGGCCACGGCGTTGTACGCCGACGCCCGGGCGATGCTGCGCAAGCTGATCGACGAGAAACTCATCAGCGCCCGTGCCGTGTTCGGCTTCTGGCCGGCCAACCAAGTGCATGACGACGACCTGGAAGTCTATGGCGACGACGGCAAGCCACTGGCGCGCCTGCATCACCTGCGCCAGCAGATCATCAAGACCGACGGCAAGCCGAACTTCTCCCTGGCCGACTTCGTCGCGCCGAAGGACAGCGGCATCACCGATTACGTCGGCGGCTTCATCACCACCGCCGGCATCGGCGCCGAAGAAGTCGCCAAGGCTTATCAGGAAGCCGGCGACGACTATAACTCGATCATGGTCAAGGCCCTGGCCGACCGCTTGGCCGAAGCCTGCGCCGAATGGCTGCACCAGCAGGTGCGCAAGGAACACTGGGGTTACGCCAAGGACGAGAGCCTGGACAACGAGGCGCTGATCAAGGAGCAATACACCGGCATCCGCCCTGCCCCCGGCTACCCGGCCTGCCCGGACCACACCGAGAAGGCCACGCTGTTCCGCCTGCTCGATCCCGAGGCCAGTGAAATGAAAGCCGGACGCAGCGGCGTGTTCCTCACCGAACACTACGCCATGTTCCCGGCGGCGGCGGTCAGCGGCTGGTATTTCGCCCATCCCCAGGCGCAGTACTTTGCGGTGGGCAAGATCGACAAGGATCAGGTGCAGAGCTATACGGCGCGCAAGGGCCAGGATTTGAGCGTGACGGAGCGTTGGTTGGCGCCAAATTTGGGTTATGACAACTGATATCCGGCCTGTTTAGCCCAAACAGATAGCACCTTCGGCAGCTTGCATGAATACACCCATTCAATAGCTGCCGAAGGCCGCGATTTTCTCAAGGCTATTTACAGCAATTTCCTAACACTAAATAGAGCTTCTCCAAAATAGCCGTCTCGACAGGTGGCAATAACCATAATCTATCCTTTCTCCCAAAACGCTCCGAGGCTCGCGTAATGGCACGCGGGTCTATTTCCAAACCGAAATCCCTATATTGATCGGTAGTTTCCAATCGGAATTCGGCCGGCGCGCCTCCAGCTGAAGGAATCCATTGTAGTATCCGGAAGGCAAAGATGCATTATCCCCGCCCGGCAAATAACTGAGTTCCAGTTCAACATTAGCATCCCCCGTACATTCAGTACCTGAGTTCATCTCTGAACGGCAACTGCCTCTTATGCGTCGAGCAAGGAATGTGACATCGAACTCTCTCCACCCTCCGCCATCCAACAATTTGACATTCAGACGAGATTCGGAATTTTGTACATAGGGCACCAATTGGGTAGGTCCTGTAGCCGAATCCAATGCAACGACGCCTGCGTCAATCCCAGCGCCAATGGGGATGGACAGCCGGGCGGTCACACTCGGATCGGTACCCGTCGGACTAACGAGTATCATACGCATGCCTGGCAACTCCGCCCTATACCCTGTCAGACGTGCCGCGTTTTCTCGCCACACCCGGGCCATATCGGCTGTCTGCGCATTTCCCAATGGCAAGCCGTGGTCATCGCTGACGGCAGGTGTCGAATAATAAGGGCTGCTATTGCCACAGAGGATGGTGCTGGTTTTACCGTTGTTATAACCGAAGTTATAGTTGGCTGGATTATCATTACAGTGCGCTCCGCCAGCATTGTGCCCAATTTCATGTCGAAACGCGGTTGGCAAGCGCCAGCTATTTAAAGAGGCATCACCACCCAGTGTGGCTATCCCCCCAATACCGCTTTTCCCCACCGCATAGGCAGCAATCACATCAGCACCGTACTTATCCCTATATGTCTTTAACTTACTCTTCCACATTATCAACTGCATTTCGGTAATATCTTCAACACTCTCATTCAGGTTAAATACATTGACACCCACAAGGCGTAAAGAAAGATTCTCTACACGCGAATTCCTGAGCCCAAGATTCGCTGTTTCAAGTTGTGCAAGCGCATAAGCGACAGGGTCAGCATTCAAACGAGCCAAGGCATTGGCAGAATACCCCACCAACATATCGATATAGCGCGGTTCGCTAGACGGTGGCTTGCTCGCTGCAAGCGATGGGACTTCGGCCGACTCAACCGTATCAGGCGTCATATAGTCATAAGGCAGGTCCTCCTTAAACGTGCTTTTCCCCTGCGCATCAACCATCAACAAACCACGCTTGCCAGGGTTATCGACAATGGCGGTGACCGCACCGTCAGGCGACCGGACGACCACCAATGAGCCTGTCTTACCGTCACGGGTATATAAATTACCGCTTTCTACCGTATAGCCCTGCTCAACCCTGATCCCGGAGCGCTCGAAGCGTGAACTGCCAATCGCATCGGCGTACACACTCGCAGACGTTGCTTGTGGCGCACCTTCAGGGGTATCGGTCGCGGCGTTGACCAGCGCAGGCAGGGCAATTGCCAACGTCAGTGCAGCCAGACGGAAGCGCCTGACTATAGATGATGAAGTTGCAGTGTTCATGGCGCATTTCCTTATGGGGAAGGAACCACGAGACTGATCCCATTACAACGGCACGGCTACTGTCAGATATGACAGTAGCTAAAAGCGCTCGCAAGGCGAAGAATGCGCGATTAACGTCCGCAGACGGCCCCATCGACAGTGCAGGAATAAATACCGGCCCGTCGACGGGTCGGTATTTATATATGCTGCAATGGATCAGTTGCGGCGTGACGGTCCGGGCTGAGGCGAGCCGCTGCGCGGTGGCTCCGACTCATCGGTGACGCCCTCCAAAACGCTCATTTTACCGACAAAGTGGTCGGCGAAGCCGCCACGGCGCTGTACGCCGATGCCCGGGCGATGCTACGCAAGCTGATCGACGAGAAACTCATCAGCGCCCGCGCCGTGTTCGGCTTCTGGCCGGCCAACCAGGTGCATGACGACGATCTGGAAATCTATGGCGACGACGGCAAGCCACTGGCGCGTCTGCATCACCTGCGCCAGCAAATCATCAAGACCGACGGTAAGCCGAACTTCTCCCTGGCCGACCGTTTGGCCGAAGCTTGCGCCGAATGGCTGCACCAGCAGGTGCGCAAGGAACACTGGGGTTACGCCAAGGACGAAAGCCTGGACAACGAGGCGCTGATCAAGGAGCAATACACCGGCATCCGCCCTGCCCCCGGCTACCCGGCCTGCCCGGACCACACCGAGAAGGCCACGCTGTTCCGCCTGCTCGATCCCGAGGCCAGTGAAATGAAAGCCGGACGCAGCGGCGTGTTCCTCACCGAACACTACGCCATGTTCCCGGCGGCGGCGGTCAGCGGCTGGTATTTCGCCCATCCCCAGGCGCAGTACTTTGCGGTGGGCAAGATCGATAAGGATCAAGTGCAGAGCTATACGGTGCGCAAGGGCCAGGATTTGAGCGTGACGGAGCGTTGGTTGGCGCCGAATTTGGGTTATGACAACTGATATTCAGTCTAAGTAGATTGGCCTTTGGCGACTACTCGATAGGTTCATCGATTAATTGCCAAAGGCCTTGATTTTTTCTGCGTTGCTTATTTGGCAACCGATAAAGCCACAATGAACTTCTGCCTCCAACTACCGCCCCTGTCTCGGGCTTCCAGCTCTAGAGCCCCGTTGTAGATGCCAGGTGGTAACGAAACATTTTCTTGACTCCCCGGAAGATACGAAAACTGAAGGCCCACCCGATTATCCTCCGTACAGCCACTGTATGCGTTCATCTGCGAACTGCAAGCTGCTGACCGTAGGCGTTTAGCGGTAAATGCTATGGTAAACTCATTTCCAACGGTGTTACGCATGATTACATTCACCCGCGTTAAAGTATAGGGATCGTAAGGCACCAGCTGGGTGGGACCATTATATGGATTCAGTGCGACGAAACCTACTTCAGCCCCTTGAGGTACAGAGAAGTACTTTGTTTCCGCTTTATATCCTCTGCCCGGGGGAGAAACGAAAACCATATTCGGACTTGGCAGTGCGGTATTGTAGTTCACCATGTCTGACGCATTTTCTCGCCACACCCGCGCCATGTCGGCTGTCTGCGCATTTCCTAGTGGGTTGCCGGAGGCATCGTTAACGGCAGGCGTAGAGTAATAAGGGCTCATATTGCCACAAAGGTAAGTTGTGGACGTATCGCTTTCATAGCCAAACTTATAACTGGCTGAGCCGTCATTACAGTGATTTCCGCCAGCATTGTGTCCTATTTCATGTCGGAAAGCGCCGCCTGAATATCTAATATCGTTAACGCTGGTATAACCAGGCATATAGGCCCGCCCACCCGCATCACCTCCCACCGTAAAGGCAGCATTCACATCAGCACGATACAAACTACGCCACGAGTGCAACATACTTTGCCAATTGGCCAACCCTTGGGAGGAAGTATCATGATTCACATCAAATATATTAACAGCGGCAAGTCGCAACTCAAGGTCCTCGACACGTGAATTCCTGAGACCAAGATTCGCTGTTTCAAGTTGTGCGAGGGCATTCATGACGGGATCAAAAATATGACCCAGGGTAGCGGTTGAATATGCCACCAACATATCGATATACCTCATCGCCCCAGGCTGTGCATCACTCACTGCAGGCGTTGAAACTTCAGCCGAATCAGCCGACTCAACTGTATCAGGCGTCATATAGTCATAAGGCAGGTCCTCTTTAAACGTGCTTTTCCCCTGCGCATCAACCAACAACAAACCCCGCTTACCCCCAGGGTTATCGACAAGAGCGGTGACCGCACCGTCAGGCGACCTGACGACCACCAATGAGCCTGTTTTACCGTCCTTACCGTCACGGGTATATAAATTACCGCTTTCTACCGTATAGCCCTGCTCAACCCTGAGCCCGGAGCGCTCGAAGCGTGAACTGCCGATCGCATCGGCGTACACACTTGCAGACGTTGCTTGTGGCGAACCTTCAGGGGTATCGGTCGCGGCGTTGACGAGCGCAGGCAGCGCAATTGCCAACGTCAGTGCAGCCAAACGGAAGCGCCCGGCTAGAGATGATGAAATTCCAGTGTTCATGGCGTATTTCCTTATGAGGAAGGAACCATGAGACTGATCCCATTACAACGGCACGGCTACTGTCAGATCTGACAGTAGCTAGAAGCGCTCGCAAGGCCTAGATTGCGCTATTAAAATCCGCAGACGAACCCGTCGACAGCGCAGGCTGTCGACGGGTTGGCGTTTGTATACGCGGCAATGGATCAGTTGCGGCGTGACGGTCCGGGCTGAGGCGAGCGGCTGCGCGGTGGCTCCGACTCATCGGCGACGCCCTCCAATACGCCCATCTCTTTTCGCGTCAGCTCGACCAACGCCTGCCTTTCAAGGTCGTCGATTTCCTTGCTCTTGGCATTCAATTGCCGGCTGTACTCGTCCGCATCGATATCACCTTCGTCGCGACGGTCCTCAAGTTCATTTAGAAGAGACTCGCGCCGCTGGTAGGCAGCATCACCTATTTCGCGCATTTGTCCTGGATATCGCTCGCGCAGGTAGGTCGTCCAGTATTCACGCGACAGCATGTCCTTCAGCAGTTCATCGCCCTGCTCCGCCTCAAGTACCGAGGCGCGCACCTGTTCCAGTTGCGCTTCGGTGACCGGCACACCATAGGCCATGTGTTCAGGCTGTCCTGGCAAATCGATTCCGTCGCCCCATCCACTCGTCAGGCCAATGCGATAGCGCAAGCGGACCTCTGCCCGGTCCATGCCCTGCCCATTCGCTTCGGCCAACGTATCGACCCGATCCAGCCGAAACAGCTGACGGGACAAGCGCAGCAGCGCCCGCCCCCTGCGCTCCAGGCTGCCGGGGGGAATGTCGCGCAACGCTTGATAGACAAACACGCGAACCTCCAGCTCGCTGAACGTCAAGATGCGTCCGTCGATGCAGGTGCCGTGGGTTTCGGCGTTCTGAAACAGCAACTGGCGCAGTTCGCCGTTTTCGCTGGCCGCTTCCAGGACGTTCCATACCCGTTGCGTCAATGCCGCGCGGCTACGCTTGAATTCGATGGTGTTACGCAGATGGGTGAGCAACTGGAAGAACCGCTCGTGATCGCTTTCCTCGGCCAGTTGCGTCCAGATTTTCTTCCGAGCCGTCATCTGATCATCGCTGGAGCCGACCAACCATTGCTCCAGCGCCTGCGCCGACGTATCGCCTGTAGGATCGAGAACAGGTTCGGCCTCAGGGAAGACGGCATGAGGATCCTGATGGAAGTTGCCGCCTCCACCACCCTCCGAGTCGTCATCAAAATCAGAACCATTGCCTTGCGGCGCTTCCAACCCGGCGATCCATTCATCGAGTTCTTCTCGAGAAAGGCCCATGACTTCTTCGTGGTTACCCTCTTCCAGGTAATCCCTCAGTGCTTGAAGGGTGGGAAGCGACAGGTCTTCGTTATCACTCAGGTCCATTCCGGCCACGAGTGCCTCATGACTGCCATCGAGCAAGTCCGGCGGAAGGTCCATGAACTCGTTACCGCTGACGTTCAGCACCCTCAGGTCATGCGCATCCAGCAGATGGCGGGGCCAGTCTGATAACTCGTTATAACTGAGATCCAGCGATTCGATCCGACCAAAGTCCGGTGGATCGAATGCTCTCAATCCGTTGGTGCTGAGGTTCAGCGAACGCAGGCGTCCATGGGTCAATAATGGGTAAGCCGCCCCCGACGGCAAATTGTTGTACCCAAACCCCAAGTGCTCCAATTGCGGCATTTGCAGGACGGCATCCGGTACGGCCCTCAGTTCATTGCTGCCCAGGTCCAGGTGTCTCAGTTGAGGAAAAGCCCCGAGGAAACCGTTTGAACCTTGTTCGGTTATCAGGACGCCCGAAAGATCCAGCATCGTCACCCCAGGAATCGAATCGACCAGCTCAGGCAAGTCGCCTAGCTGCAGGCCGTGCAGGCTGAGTGTCTGCCCTGGGCCACCGTAACGCATCAATTCTCTTTGCCACGCCTCGCGAATGCTCCTCGCCGCAAGGGCGCGGCTGTGCGCGGACACGGAGCCCCTGGCTACGCGTATTTCCCGGATAAAAAGCCAGCCATTCAATCGACGCGTCAGCGAAATATGCGCCTGGTGCCACTGGTTGATCTGACTGTCGATTTGCCCGTCGGTCATGCCCTGTTCACGCCATCGCTCCAGCACCAGGGCCGTCTGTTGCCGTGTCAGGAGCGGATCCAGCCGCCTCAGGCGAAGCTGCCGCCCGGCATCGCCCTCGACCACTGCCGACGCCTCAGGGAGCGCTAATAGATGTCGAGCCGTGGACCAACTCGTTTCTGTCGGCGGGAACTCGGACGGTACAGTCTCCCCGGAGAATCGAGCCAAAGCACCATGGGAAAGCCCTCTCGCATCCTCGACCCGTCGTTGTGCCGCGCCCAGCGCCGCCTCGCCTTCGGGATTGAAGGGGTTACCGGTCACATCGACCTTCAGCAGGATGTCGTCACTGGCCAGCGCCGCGGGTGAGAGCGATTGGATCTGGTTGTCCCGCAAGTCGAGCCAGGACAGGTTCGGCAAGCTCTCGGCACCGGTTGGCCAAGCTTGCAGCCGGGTTGACCTGAGGTTCAAGGCCCTGAGTTGGGTCAAGGCACTGACATCAAAGGCATTGAGGGGATTGTTCTCCAGGTTCAGTTGTTCAAGTGTCTGCAAGCCATTGAACTGCGCCTGGACCGCAGGCGTGGCGAGCAGGTTGTTATCGCGCAGGTCGAGTTGTTTCAAGACCGGCAAGTCTTCGGCGGCAAAAGGCAATTCGCTGAAGCCGTTGCCGCTGATATCCAATGTCCGCGTACCGGTGAACGCTCTAAAGAAGCTGCGTGCCTGCGCGGCAGGAACATCCAACGATCCCAGGCGCAACGTTTCCACATGGGAAAAGCTACCGGCCGGCAGCACCGGGAGCGTTGTCAGCTTTTTAGCGGGAAGACTCGATTCGGAGGGCGGCAATTCGAACGTTGCGACTTCAGTCGTCGGTAAATCGAGACGTTGGCGAACCGCACGACGCCAGCTGTCTCGCAAGGCTCGGAACAGGGGTCCACCGCCCCGCCACCACAGTGTCGAAGGCATCGAAGACGTCGATGTTTCCGGCCCCGTCACCTCATACTGCGCAAAAATTTCATCGTGTTCCGCCCTGATGGCCTCTACCGCGTCAAAGCGTGCCTGGTGAGTGTGCAGAGTGCTGTCGAACCGCTCCGGCAGGCGCCCATAGAATTCCGCCTCACCAACGAGCAATCGCAATTGCCCGCGACAGTACCCGTCGACCATCTGGTCCACATCGGCCAGATGGCCGAGCTCACCGGCATAATCGCGGACGTACCGGTAGGCACGCGCGAACGACTCCGGGGCCAGCGCCGACCAATTGAGCGACATGCCAGACCAGAGCGCTTCACGGCCTTCATATAGCCAATCTGGCAACGTATGGATCGATGTGCGCACCAGGTCCAGGCGTTCGAGCAGAGGAAGACGCTGCACATATTCGGGCCATTGCGTCAGGGCCTGGGGCGCCTCGATGGTCAGGCTCCGCAAACGATTCAACGGTGTCAGGTCCAGATCACCGATGACTGCTGCATCGAAACCTGAATAATCGAGATGTAACGTCTCCAGTGAGGTCAGCCTGGTGAGCGTCGCCGGGAAATCCTCTGCCAGTGAGGAAGCAGCCGTAGAGAATCGCAGGCTGGTGAGCCCTGGCATCTGGTTCACCGCCTGCGGCAAGGTGGTCAAGTGCTGCGCTTGGGCGAAAAGAGAACCGATGTATTGGCGCTCTCGACCGCCAATCGACAATCTCGTGACGCCAGGGAAGCGCGCCAGGAACGCATCCGCGTTAGCGTCTGTCAGGCCGTTGCCGACCAACGACAATTCACGCACGTGGGGAAAATCGAGGGGCATTTCAGGCGGCGATACCTCGGTGGAAAGCGATAGTCGCGCCGCTTCGGCCGAATCTTGCGCCAACGGTCCATTGCGCCAACTCTCCCTGAGCGCCTGCGCAAATTGACGCCTGTGGAAATCGGCAGGACTGCCTGTAGAAGGCCCCCGCCAAAGGTCGAGCGTGTCATTGAGCGACAGCCACTCACGCTGGCGAATTTGCAATAGCGAATAGATCTGTCGATCTGTCTTGCCCTGCTGTTGCCTGAAAAAGGCGTCTGCTTGCTCCGCGACTGGATAAAGCTCTTCCACCCGTGCCCTGAGGGACGGATCCAGCCCCTGGCCCCGTCCACTCGCGTAGTAACCCTTGAGCGTCGCGCTCACGCGGACCGGCGGCTTGAAACGTTTGGCATGAGGTTCAAGGAACGATGTCATTTCCTTGTGGTGCACGTCTGCGTATTCGATGATTTTGCGTTGCAGTACGGCGCCTTGCTCGACATCCGACAGCCCCAGGGCGGAGGACGATTCCTCAGGCAGCGCCCGGAGAATCGAACGGTAGAAGTTGCCGCCCGTGTCAGGGAACTGCCCCAATTGGTTGAGCGCCTGATAACGAGGTCCGTTTTTGATCAGGTATTTTTTCTGCGGTGCATCTTCAGCGCCGATGCTGTCAAGCAAAGCTCCTTCGACGCCTCCCTCACGCACTTCCAGGCGCAGCGTATCCGGCCATCCCGGCAGTTTTTCCAGGGCTCGCAATGCCAGTCGCCGACTGTCGGCCGAAGGGATATTTTCGCTGCGCAACCCTGCGTACGCCCGCACCTGGCGCCCTTGTCGCGCATACCAACGCGCCTCTTCCAACAGGTTCAGCGGCGCGCGGCGCGTCGCATCCAGACGGGCGAGATCCGCAGCGCTGCCATGGGCGATCACCTCTTGGGCGGCGGCCTCGCTAAGGCCCGGGCACTCACGTCGCAACGTGCGAATTCGAGCGTCCGCAGGTTCCGTGCCCTTGTACAGCCTGTTGAAAACCTGCGAACGGGTGACCGATCCCGTTGCGTCTTGCGACTGGCCGATCACGCGGCCTGCCTCGGCATCCGTCTTGAACAGGCGCATCGCATCCTTCAGTTCGGGAGGCGGCGGCCCAAGGTCCATATGCATTTTGCGTAGTGTGTTGTCGCTGACACCGCTGATGTCCGCGAGCCTGAGCAGCACGTCATCGGAAAATACCGCAGTCTCATGACCGATGCGCCTGAGCAGCGTCAGGCGATCCCAGGTCATCGGGCGCTCCAGGGAATGGCGCCAGGCGCCAGCGCCGTTATGCAAGAGGATGGGTTGATAGGCCGCATCGTCGGTCGGATGCCTGATACGCCATTTGTGCACCGATGCATCGAAAAACTGCTCGTAGACCTTGTCACCCTGACGGATATAGGCCTTCCCATCGACTTTGTATTGGCCCAACGCGTTCGGAATATTCGTGCTGTCGAGCGTGACCGCACGCTCATAGCGACTCAGGTCGGGTTTCCACAGGCGTGTTTCGCCATTGGGCAATGTCACGGGCTCAAGACGCTCGATCACCGGCTCCGCCTTGATCGCGGCCAGCTTGCCGATTCCTGCGCCCGCGCCGGCCATCACGGCCATCATTGCCAGGTTCTCGGCGATATCGACCAAGTGGGCCTTGGCTGCCCGTTTGTCACCCTCGCCCCACTCCACCGCACCTTCAAGGGTTTCGTACAGCAGCTGTTCGGCCATGAACACCATCATCACCTCGCCCAGCACCGGAACGAAGATGGACGCGATGTTCACGGCAAACAGCCCTAGCTGCAGGAGGTTGGCCAGTTTCGCTGCCCTCGCCTTGGCGTCGACATCATTCGTGGGGACCGCATGGCTGCGCGCATCGGCGAGTAGCTGTTCACGGTGCCGGTCATAGAGGTACTGCCATGGATCGAGGTTGTCGGCCCACAATACGCGGCCTTTCTGGCCCACCGACGAGGGCGCGATGTAGGGGTTGGGTTCGCGCTCCATTTTGGGATGCTTAGGGGGAAATTCATTAATGCCCACCAAATGCCTGACAGGCCCCAGGATAACCGCCCAGTTGTTCATGGGCTCAGCGATCCAGCGCAATGGATCTCGTGGGGAGTCGGCAGCCTCCCGGACAAACTGGCTGAAGAAATAAGGTCGCTTGTCATAGGGAACGAACTGGCTGAAAAAACGCTGGTAAGGCGTGGGTCCGGTGTCTGGCGATTGCGCCGTATCCGGGGTGGTGAGCAATTGCTTGAAACGGGCTTTCAGTTGATCGCCGTTGTATCGCTTTAGCGGATGCTTGGGGTCATGGGGAACGTAGAGAATTACTTCGTCGCTGTAGCGATCTATTTCGCAAGGGGTAAACGCGACGCAGCCCACCATCCTCTGCTTCATCAACGTCATGTCGTCGAACCAGACCGGTGTATTGCCTATCCGAGGACTATTCTCGCCATTGATGACCGAGAGAATCATCGCGTGATCCTTGGGCTCGATATCCTTCGCCAACAACGCTTGCTCGGCGGCGGCCCTCATCGCGGCTTTCTGGTTGGCAAGGAAATGCTCGCGAAGCGTCGTTTCGGTCGGGGCGTCGGCCGGATAGAAAAAAGACTTGAGATAGGCCTGGTACTTCGCACCGATATCCAGCGAACGGCACAGCGTGAGGAACTGACCGACCGACACGTTCAGTACCACGGGAGAGCCTGTGCCGTGTGTGCCTGCTTTCATGACAAATCCCGAACTGTGATGGTAGGCATGAGGATCACACTCCCAGCTTTCGAAGTTGTGCAGCGCGGCCTGTAGCATGGGCAACGTCAACACTTCGAACGTGCACAGTTCCGTCTTGAATATTCCCATTTCCATTGCTCGCCTGAGGCATAACCAGGTCTTGTCGACATCCACCTGGATCCCGAACTGATCTCTTAACGCCTGGACCAACAACGGCTTGGCAAACGTGTCGATGTCCTGGAACGACGACATCGTTTTATCCAGTTGAATCTGTGCGGCAGTACTTTCCTTGAAGCAGGCGTCCACGACCTTACGCTGGCCTGGCGAAGCGTGCATATACCAGGCGGGCTTCTGCGTTCCGGCTTGTTTCAGCGCCTGCCGGCGTTGTGTCGATGCTTCGATAAGCCATGCAGGCATGGCAGTCTCCAGAAAGTCTGCGTGCACACTCTCCGTGGCTCGTGACCCTGGCTGTGGTTTTTTCTTCGGGTAGTGTGGGGAATTGGGTGGCATACATCGCTCCTTTGAATGAAGCGACAGCAGACCCGTTCGGCGAGCCGCATCGGCGGTAGATAGTTATAGGCCGTCGGAAAACATCGTAACGAATCCCCAAGCATGGCCGAACCCTCCACGAAGGCGCAGATTGACTATGCTGGGAGGGGAACGACTTTTAATGAGGGATTTATGGACGATCCAGTCGACAACAAGCCGCCAACGCTGTTGCAGATGATGCACAGCGTGCTGGCCGCCGCTTTCGGCGTGCAGAGCGGCAAGAACCGCGCCCGGGATTTCACCCACGGCAAACCGAGTCACTTCGTGATATTGGGGATCGCTTTCACGGCGATCTTCGCCTTGACGTTGTTTGGCATCGTCAAGCTGGTGGTGCATCTGGCGGGGTTGTAGCGCTTCAACGCCACACATAATCCTGTGGGAGCGAGCTTGCTCGCGATAGCGATTGTTCAGTCAGGCATGATGCGACTGATACACCGCTATCGCGAGCAAGCTCGCTCCCACATTGGCTATTGCGTTGACGACAAATTATTGATGACTGACCCAGAACACTGCGGTACCCACCACCAGGATAATCAGGAACAAAATGGCCCAGGCATCAACAGTACTGTCGCTTTTCCTTGCTTTGGTCGGATTGCTCATTGCATCGCCTCTTGTCGGTTTTGTAGGTGATTGCATAGGGACTCGACCACAGTTAAGACGATGATTGCCCGTACGACAAATGTGGGTTAGGCAATAATCAGTCTCATTAGTCGATTTGGTTCTTTACATATACTCAAACATCACTTTTGCGCATAACTCAAAACAGGTATCTTGCACCGGCTCCTCTAGGAGTGCGCGGCCGTGCGCGCAGAATTGCCGAGGCAGAACCCGATTCCAGCGAGCCAACATGCAGCTGTTTCTGATCGGCCCAAGCCTGAGACCGAGACTTATATGTACGTATATGACGAGTACGATCAGCGAATCATCGAGGACCGCGTCAAGCAGTTCCGTGATCAGACCCGACGCTATCTGGCAGGCGAGCTGAGCGAAGAAGAATTCCGCCCTCTGCGCCTGCAGAATGGCCTGTATATCCAGCGCTTCGCCCCGATGCTGCGCGTGGCCGTGCCTTATGGCCAGTTGACCTCGCGCCAGGTGCGCAAGCTGGCGCAGATTGCCCGCGACTATGACAAGGGCTATGCCCACATCAGTACCCGGCAGAACGTCCAGTACAACTGGCCGGCCCTGGAAGACGTGCCTGAGATCCTGGCCGAACTGGCCACCGTGCAGATGCACGCGATCCAGACCAGCGGCAACTGCCTGCGTAACGTCACCACCGACCAGTTCGCCGGTGTCGCGGCCGACGAGTTGATCGACCCGCGGCCGTGGTGCGAAATCGTTCGCCAGTGGACGACGTTCCACCCGGAATTCGCCTACCTGCCGCGCAAGTTCAAGATCGCCATCAACGGCTCGACCTCGGACCGTGCGGCCATCGAAGTCCATGACATCGGCCTGGAGACGGTCTACAACGCCGCCGGCGAGCTGGGCTTCCGTGTGCTGGTGGGCGGCGGCCTGGGACGTACCCCGGTGGTCGGCGCGTTCATCAACGAGTTCCTGCCGTGGCAGGACCTGCTGAGCTACCTTGACGCCATCCTGCGGGTGTACAACCGCTATGGCCGTCGCGACAACAAGTACAAGGCGCGGATCAAGATCCTGGTCAAGGCCCTGACGCCGGACGTGTTCGCCGAGAAGGTCGAGGCCGAGATGGCTCACCTGCGTGGCGGCCAGACCACCCTGACCGAAGCCGAAGTGCATCGCGTCGCCAAGCACTTCGTCGACCCGCAGTACAAGGCGCTGGCCAATCAGGACGCCGAACTGGCTGCCCTCGACAAGGAACACCCGGGGTTCGCTCGCTGGCGCACCCGCAACACCCTGGCCCACAAGAAGCCGGGTTATGTCGCGGTGACCTTGTCCCTGAAACCAACCGGCGTCGCACCGGGCGACATCACCGACAAGCAACTGGACGCCGTTGCCGACCTGGCCGAGCGCTACAGCTTCGGCCAACTGCGCACGTCCCACGAGCAGAACATCATCCTGGCAGACGTGGAACAGAGCCAGTTGTTCACCTTGTGGGGCGAGCTGCGTGAGCAAGGTTTCGCCACGCCGAACATCGGCCTGCTGACCGACATGATCTGCTGCCCAGGCGGCGACTTCTGCTCCCTGGCCAACGCCAAGTCGATCCCTATCGCCGAATCGATCCAGCGTCGTTTCGACGACCTGGACTACCTGTTCGACATCGGCGAGCTGGACCTGAACATTTCCGGTTGCATGAACGCCTGTGGTCACCACCACGTCGGCCACATCGGCATCCTGGGCGTGGACAAGAAAGGCGAAGAGTTCTACCAGGTCTCCCTGGGCGGCAGCGGTAGCCGCGACGCCAGCCTGGGCAAGATCCTCGGCCCGTCGTTTGCCCAGGACGACATGCCTGACGTGATCGAGAAGCTGATCGACGTGTACATCGAACAACGTACCCCGGACGAGCGCTTCATCGACACTTACCAACGTATTGGCATCGACCTCTTCAAGGAACGCGTCTATGCAGCGAATCATTAAGAACAACGAGGTCATCGACGAAACCTGGCACCTGCTGCCCAAGGACGCGAGTTTCGATGGCATCTCCAACTGTGACGACCTGATCGTGCCCCTGGCCCTGTGGCGCGATCATGCCCATGCCCTCAAGGCCCGCGACGGCGGCCTGGGTGTGTGGCTGGACGCCGACGAGGAAGCCGAGGAAATCGGTGATGATGCCAACCAGTTGCAGGTCATCGCCCTGAACTTCCCGGCCTTCACCGACGGGCGCAGCTACTCCAACGCCCGCCTGCTGCGTGACCGCTATGGTTTCAAGGGTGAATTGCGGGCCATTGGCGACGTACTGCGCGACCAGTTGTTCTACATGCGCCGTTGCGGTTTCGACGCCTTCGCCTTGCGCGCCGACAAAGACCCCTATGAAGCCCTCGAAAGCCTCAAGGACTTCTCGGTGACCTACCAGGCCGCCACTGACGAGCCGCTGCCGCTGTTCCGTCGTCGCTGAAAGCTGATACATGAAAAAGCCCTGTTCCGGGTGTGCCGGTTCAGGGCTTTTTTTTGTTGATGGATGATGGGGAGCAGAACCTGATCTACAGCCCACCAAGGGCCCCCTGTGGGAGCGAGCTTGCTCGCGGTAGCGGTTTGCCTGGGCAGGTGATGTTGAGTGTGCCGCCGTCATCGCGAGCAAGCTCGCTCCCACAAGAGATGGGTGGTGGAATTAGGACCTTCAGTCCACCATGGACCTACTGTGGGAGCGAGCTTGCTCGCGATAGCGGTTTGCCTGGGCAGGTGATGTTGAATGTGCCGCCGTCATCGCGAGCAAGCTCGCTCCCACAGAGTTTAGTGTGAGCATCTTCTCCCGGATTACCAGAACCGCTGCTGGGTCAGGCGGCTCCACCAATTGAGCAGCACACGATCCACCGAACCGCTGGCGGCCATGCCGATGCGTTCCTGCAGGCTTTTGCGTTCGGCGTAGTGCAGGTGGTACAGCTCGGCACCCTTGGCCCGTTCGGCCAGGTACTCGTCGCTGGTTTTCAGCTCGTCCACCAAGCGCTTATCCAGCGCCGCGACACCCAGCCAGACTTCACCTGTCGCCACTTCATCGATAGCCAATTGCGGACGATAGTTGGACACGAAGTTCTTGAACAGCTCGTGGGTGATGTCCAGGTCTTCCTGGAACTTCTCCCGGCCCTTCTCGGTATTTTCGCCGAACACGGTCAACGTGCGTTTGTATTCGCCGGCCGTCAACACTTCGAAATCGATGTCATGTTTCTTCAGCAGACGGTTGACGTTGGGCAATTGCGCGACGACGCCGATGGAACCCAGGATCGCAAAGGGCGCGCTGATAATCTTCTCGCCGATGCACGCCATCATGTAGCCGCCGCTGGCCGCGACCTTGTCGATGCAGACGGTCAGCGGCACGCCGGCCTGACGGATCCGCGCCAGTTGCGACGAAGCCAGGCCGTAGCTGTGGACCATGCCGCCGCCGCTTTCCAGGCGCAGCACCACTTCATCCTTCGGCGTCGCCAGGGTCAGCAGCGCGGTGATTTCGTGACGCAGGCTCTCGGTGGCCGAGGCCTTGATGTCACCGTCGAAGTCCAGCACGAACACTCGGGGCTTGGTCGCCGGCTTGTCCTTGTTTTTCTTCCCGGCCTTTTCAGCCTTGCCTTCGGCCTTGCGCAGCGTCTTGAGTTGATCCTTGTCCAGCAGCGTCTGTTCCAGGCGCTCGCGAAGCCCCTTGTAGAAATCGTTGAGTTTGCTCACCTGCAACTGGCCGGCCGACTTGCGCCGCCCCTTGCTGCGCAGCGCAGCAAAACTGGCCAGCACCACCAGGATGGCGATCACCAGCGTCACGGTCTTGGCCAGGAAACCGGCGTATTCGATGAAAAACTCCACAGCAACTCCTTAAATGCAATGCGCCACTGAACGCAGGCGCGTAACGGTCCCAGCATACCCATGCGCCTGCGTCGCGGCCAGCCAAGAAACCTATGGTTACCTTGACGCGAGCGCGACAGGGCAAGGCTGCAACGGGCATTTCAAACAAGCGTATGTTTTTTCATTGACAGCTCACCGCCATCCCCATAACCTCGCCAAACCTTCAACGTACCGGGATGACGCGGACGTGGGCAGTATCTATCTGATTCGACATGGCCAGGCCTCCTTTGGTGCGGACGACTACGATGTCCTCTCGCCCAATGGCGTACGCCAGGCGCAAGTGCTCGGCGGCCACCTCGCCGAGCTTGGTGTCGTATTCGATCGCTGCCTCTCGGGTGACCTGCGTCGCCAACAGGATACCGCCGTCGGCGCGCTGGGCCAGATGTCTGCCGCCGGCATGCCGGTCCCCGAGCTGGAAATCGACGCCGCGTTCAATGAGTTCGATGCCGACGCGGTCATTCGTGCCCTGCTGCCTGACATGCTCCCCGAGGAGCCCGAGGCGCTGCATATCCTGCGCAACGCTGCGCATAACCGCGCCGAGTTCCAGCGCATCTTCGTGCTGATCGTCGAGCGCTGGCTCAGCGGCCGGTATGACCCGCCCGGCCTGGAAAGCTGGCTGGGTTTCGTCGAACGGGTCCAGGCGGGCCTGCAGCGCATCCTGGAGCAAGCCGACAACACCCACAAGATCGCCGTGTTCACCTCCGGCGGCACCATCACCGCCCTGCTTCACCTGATCACCCGGATACCGGCCCGACAGGCCTTCGAACTGAACTGGCAAATCGTTAACACCTCGCTCAACCACCTGAAATTCAGGGGCCGCGAGGTGGCCCTGGCTTCCTTCAACAGCCATGCCCACCTGCAACTGTTGAAGGCCCCGGACCTCATCACCTTTCGCTGAGTCCGGATTACTGTAGACCCTTGCTGTACCACCCAAATAAGGATCGAACCATGACCTCCGTAGCCGACGCCGTACAAGCCATGAAAGCCAAGTTCAACCCAGCCGCCGCTGCCGGCCTGGACCTGGTATTCGGTTTCCGCATCGACGATACCAAGAATTTCTCGCTGATCGTCAAAGACGGCACCTGCGAACTGCAGGAAGGTGAAAACCCTGACGCCCAGGTGACCCTGGTGATGGACGCCGAAACCCTGGAAGGCATCGTCGACGGCAGCACCGACGGCATGCAAGCGTTCATGGGCGGCAAGCTGCGCACCGAAGGCGACATGATGCTGGCCATGAAACTGTCAGAGCTGTTCCCGGCCTGAGATTGAGTTCGCCCTCTTCGCGGACCTTTCGATTGCAAACGAATCCCGCCCCCGTGGCGGGATTCGTGTTTCTGCCTCCCTGATTACCCACCGCACACAACCTTGATCCCTGTCAGTTCCCGCTTCACCTGCAACCGCTAACGTAACGCTTCCATCAAGGCCAGGGACGGCTCATCGGGAGCCTGCGCCTGCGCATCTCAAGGAAGAGAGATTCATGCCTCCACTGAAGATCGTTCTGCTGTCCAGCGCCTTCAACGGCCTGACCCAACGCGCCTGGCTGGACCTGCGCGAGGCTGGCTATAGCCCCAGCGTTGTGCTGTTTACCGATGCGGCCTCGGTCTGCCGGCAAATCGAAGAAAGTGGCGCCGACCTGGTGATCTGCCCGTTTCTCAAGGATCGTGTACCCAAGCAATTGTGGCGCAACCCACGGCGCCCGGTGGTGATCATCCATCCGGGCATTGTAGGTGATCGCGGTGCCAGTGCCCTGGACTGGGCGATCACCCGGCAGCCCGATCGCTGGGGCGTCACCGCCTTGCAGGCGGTGGAGGAAATGGACGCAGGCCCCATCTGGGCCACCTGCGAATTCGACCTGCCCAAGGGCCTGCGCAAATCCGAGCTGTATAACGGCCCGGTCAGCGACGCGGCCATTCATTGCATCCGCGAGGTGGTGGAAAAACACCGCGACGGTTTCGTCCCGGTGCCGCTGGACTATGGCCGCCCTGACGTGATCGGGCGCTTGCAACCGAACATGACCCAGGACGATCGCAGCTTCAGCTGGCACGACAGCAGCGTTTTCATCCAGCGCTGCATCGACGCCGCAGACGGTCAACCCGGTGTGCTCGCCAGCCTGGCCGGCGAACAATTCTACCTGTACGACGCCCATCTGGATGTTCGCCATGGCCTGCCCGGCGAATTGTTGGCCGTGCGTGACGATGCGGTGCTGGTGGCAACAGGGGATGCAGGCCTGTGGATCGGCGCCCTGCGCCGCAAACCGCAACCCGGCGAACAGACCTTCAAGCGCCCGGCGCGCCATGTCCTGTCGAACCGACTCGAAGGCGTCCCGGTGCTCGACAGTTCCCTGGCCCGGCAGCCGTTCAGCGACGAGCCTTATCAACCCATTCGCTACCGCGAATGCGGCCATGTCGGGGAGCTGACGTTCGAGTTCTATAACGGGGCGATGAGCACGGAGCAATGCCAGCGTCTGGTGGCGGCACTGCGCTGGGCCAAATCCCGGGACACCCAGGTGCTGTTGATCCGCGGTGGACGCGGCAGCTTTTCCAACGGCGTGCACCTGAACGTGATCCAGGCCGCCGCCGAACCCGGCCTGGAAGCGTGGGCCAACATCCAGGCCATCGACGACGTCTGCCTGGAGTTGTTCAACGCCCGGCAACTGGTGGTCAGCGGCCTGACGGGGAACGCCGGGGCCGGTGGCGTGATGCTGGCCCTGGCCGCCGATATCGTGCTGGCGCGCCACGACATCGTGCTCAATCCCCACTACGCGACCATGGGCTTGTACGGCTCCGAATACTGGACCTACAGCCTGCCCCGCGCGGTGGGTCCGGACATGGCCTGGAAACTCACCCAGGACTGCCTGCCCATCAGCGCCCTGGAAGCATTGCGCTACGGCATGATCCAGGAGATCGGCCCGCGTTGCCCCGACGAGTTCGGCCTGTGGCTGCTGCAACGGGCCAACCGCGCACTGCTCGATCCGACCTACGAAAGCATCCGGGTGCGCAAGGCCGAACGAAGCCTGGCGGCGATCCAGGCCTGTCGCAATGACGAACTCGCACAGATGCGCCGCGACATGGTGGACGATCGCCACGGCTTCGCCGACAAGTGCCGTCGTTTCGTCTTCAAGCACAAGGCCTGCCGTACACCCGATCGCCTGGTTGCGCCTTGGGCCCGGGCGGCACAACCCCAAGCCGTCGAATAACAGCCAGCATCGAGACCATACTGTTTACTCAAGAAGAAGATGACCCCGTGGCGAGGGAGCTTGCTCCCGCTGGGCCGCGAAGCGGCCCCATGACGGTATCAGAGAGGCGCAGCAGCTCTTACAATGCCCGCTTCCCCCGCATCGGCCTGACCATGGACATCGACCTCGCCCGCACCTTCCTGGAAATCGTCCGCCACGGCAGTCTCGCCGCAGCGGCCGAGAAGCTGCACGTGACCCAGACGGCGATCACCGCCCGGGTCCAGAAGCTCGAAAGCCAGCTCGGCTGCGCGCTGTTCGTGCGCAACCGTGCCGGCGCGCGCTTGACCACCGACGGCGAGGCCTTCGTGGTCTACGCAAACCAGCTCGTGCAAACCTGGGAAGCGGCCCGCCGGGACCTGCCATTGCCCGAGGGCTATCGCAACGTCTTGCACCTGGGTGGCGAGGTCAGCCTGTGCAACCCGTTGATGCTGGCCTGGGCCGGTGCACTGCGCGAGAAAATTCCCGGCCATGCCTTGCGCATGGACATCCGCGACGGCGAAAAGCTGCTGCAGCAATTGGAGCTGGGGCTGCTGGATGCGGCGGTGGTCTATCAACCCGAATACTGGCCGCGCCTGCAAGTGGAACAATTGCTGGAAGAAAAACTCATCCTGGTGCGCCTGGCCGCCCGTCCCGAACCCTACGTGTACATCGATTGGAGCGCGGATTTCCGGCGCCAACACGACACCGCGCTACCGGACAAGGCCAAGGCCGCCGTGACCTTCAACCTCGGTCCCCTGGCCCTGCAATACATCCTCGAGAATGGTGGCAGCGGCTACTTCCGCACACGGGTCGTGCAGAGCTACCTGGACAGCGGCATCCTGGAGCGGGTGCCCAAGGCGCCGGAGTTCAACTACCCGACCTACCTGGTGTATTCCAGGGACCGGGATTCGGCGGCGTTGCAACAGGCATTCGAAGTGCTGCGGGAGATCGTCAGGACCGGTAGTGACTGGTCCCAGCGCTGGGATCCGTTGACCTGACGGTTTGTGTTGCTGGCCTGCCTGGCATGAGGCCTGTGGTGGCCAGAGAGATTGCTCCCGCTCGATGCGCAGCGCTCACGAGATCCAGAGGCTGCTACGCAGCCCAGCGGGAGCAAGCTCCCTCGCCACAAAAGTCCTCACAAGCAGTCGGCGCTATGGCTCGCTCTTCATGTGAGCCATGATCTCGTCCTTGATCAGCAATCGCTTCTTTTTGAGCGTCTCTAGGACTTCGTCGGGCAGCACGGCGGAGGATGGCTTCTCGGCGTCGACCACTTCGGCATCCAGTTCGGAGTATTTTTGAAGTAACGAGTCGAGCCTTGGATTCTCGGCCCGTCTTTGCTTGATGTGGTCTTTTGTGCAGTTGAGATCCTGGCACAAATCGTGGGACACCGGCATGGAACACCTCCTTTGATGGATCGGTGGCAGGCGTCCTTTCGACGCCCATCGATTATCAGGATGGCCTCGTCGACGGGGTTCTGTCGACCGCCAATCCGACCAGCGGTGACCGTTCGTCGTACCGTCGCGCATTGCGATCAAACCTTTGCCAACGCACCGCTCTCCATTGATCAGTGACCACAAGAATCACTTGTACAACCTGTGTGGAGACTTACCTATGGACAGATTTACCCTGCGTCAACTCGGCCTGGCAGTTGCCCTGAGTACCAGCATGGGCATGGCATGGGCCGCGACTTCAAATGACTTTGTCGACAACGCGGCGGCCGGTGGCATTGCGGAAATCGAAACCAGCAAGCTGGCCTTGCAAAAAAGCCAATCGGCGGACATCAAGGCGTTCGCCAACAAGATGATCACCGACCACACCAAGGCCAATGAAGAGCTGAAGGCGCTGGCTCAGAAACATGACATCCAGGTACCCGACGACACCACGTTGATGAAAAAAGCCAAGGCGAAGATTCTCGACGTGCGCGATGAGTCTTTTGATCCGGCCTTCGCCAACAACCAGGTCAAGGCCCACGAAGAAACCATCGAGCTGTTCAAGAAAGAAGCCAACACCGTTACCGACGACAAGAAAGCTGGCAGTACAGAACTCAAGGCGTTCGCCCAGAAGATGCTGCCGGACCTGCAACACCACCTGGATGAAGCCAAGAAACTTCAGGCTGCTCACCCAAGCAAGTAACGGCAAGCCCGGCCCTTGAGCCGACATAGGGCTCGCTCAAGAAAAAACGGCGCTACTCCCCATAGGGGAAGGCGCCGTTTTTGTATCTCGAATTCTTATCAGGCCTGAAGCCCTTTGCGAGCCACCGCGGCACCGGCCTGCAACGCCCTCCCCACCTGCTCTTCGAAATTCCCCTGGCTCATCACCTGCAAGGCTGCGGCCGTGACGCCCCGATAAGCCACCAAGGCGTCGATCATCTGCTGGGGATCACGATTGGCCAGCAGTTGACTGCTGTTGACCACGACATTTTTTGCTGCCATCTGCGCGATGTCGCCAGGTATGCCGGCCAACATCGCCTGACGGGCCAGGGCCGTCATCAGCAAGGCCGGAAAGGCCGGGCCGGTGCCCGAGAGCGCAGAGAGGTAATCGATGAAGTCCTCTTGCTGGACTTCTGCCGCGGTGCCTACGCATTCGAACACACGCTGCACCAGGTTTTTCGTTGCCGCTCCTACCCCGGCCGAACAATACCAAGGCGTAAAGGACTGCTCGATTTCCACCGCCGCGTTGGGCATCGCCCGCACGATCGCTGAAGCTGACGTCTGCACGGCAATCATCTGCGCCGTAATCCCGGCCATCAAGGAAATCACGGTTTTGCCCGTCGCATCGATGCCCAGGCTGGCGAAATGCTCGGGGCGCACCGCGATGATCACTACGTCGCTACGATCCACCAACCCTTGGTTGTCCGCGACCAGGCGAGCGCCTTGTTCAGCCAACGGATGGTTGCCCGAGCGATTGGAAATGATCAGGTTCCCCGCCGGCACCAGTCCCTTGGCCAGGACCGCCCTGGCAATCGCGCCACCCAACCAGCCGGTGCCGCCAATGATCCCCAAGGTTTTATTGATCATCGGCATTGCCTTCGAAAGTGTCCGTCAGCGGAACGAAGACACCGGGCTCTTTTTCGGCATAGCCGAACTTCCCATAGAAACGATCCAACTCACGCTGCTTGGGGACCTTGCCAGTAAAGATGCTCACGTAATGCGGGATGCGCTGGAAGCGCACGGTGATCAACTCCGTGGTGTTCATGGTGATGTAGCCGATCTGTGTCAGGTAGATCGTTCGGGCCCGTGCATCAGCGCCTTGGGTGTCGTAGCCGAAGCGCTTGAACATGCTCGCCAGGGCATTCATGCGCTGCTCGTCCACGACTGCCACCTCCTGGGCCACTTCAGCGGACTGAAGCGCCCAACTGCGCACGGCGAATTCGAATTGCGAGTCGAACAATTGCGGATTGAGCCAGCACTCGAACACATTCAGGATCGCCTCGGAAATGCTTTCGGCATAGCTTTCACTTTGCCGTATGAGCCCCCCTGTATTGGTCTCCCGCCAACGCGACAGCAACGCCGCCAGCAGTTGCTCGCGATCCTCGAAAAACCAGTAGAAGCTGGTGCGTGACAAGCCCAGGCGCTTGGCCAGCGGCATGACCCGCACCGCATCGATGCCCGACTCCTTCAGGGCCTCATAGGCCGCTTCCAGCCAACCCTCCGGCGAGCCCCGCCAACCTGCGTCCTGGGCCTTGCCACGTGCCTTTCCTACCTGGGGCATCCTGCTTACCTTCTTCAATCATGCGTAGCGCGAATGTACTTGGATGACCGCTGAATGTACACCCAAGTACATTTAATCGACTTTTTTGACCCAGAAGTGGCGAATCATTGATGATAAAAACTCATGAGGCACTGACTTAAAATGGTTTGTCAGCCAAAGGCACCTGGATAACTATCTCCCACAGGCAACGGACTCCAAACCAAAACAACAACGAGCCGCCATTATGAATCTTGCAGTGCACTCCTCTGGAAAACCCTCGACATCCGGCCAAAGAAAGCCGGGGCGACTGGCGTTGTCACACGCTTCTTCTGTTACCCATTCCCTGCCCAAACTTCGATAACTGCTGACGCGACGCCTCGCACAGTCGTTTTGCGTTGCCTGCGAACCTGGCACGCGAAGCGGCGCCCGGGCGGTTGCTGGCATGCGGTTTCTTTCCATCAGCCGGATCAGTGATATGTGGATGACACAAGAGAAGCTTCCCCTGGGCGAACACATCGCTCGGTATGTCGAATGGTTGACTCAACATGGCGCCGGTATTTTCGACGCCATCTCGCTGTCGCTGTCGGGTGTGATCACCGCGTTTACCACCGCACTCCTGTGGTTCAACCCCTTGGCGTTGATCGCTGTTTTCGCCCTGCTCGCCTACTACATCCAACGCAAGGTGAGCCTCACCCTCTTCGTCACCTTCGCCTTCCTGCTGATCTTCAACCTCGGTTACTGGCAAGAGACCATGGAAACCCTTGCCCAAGTGACCTTCGCCACACTCGTTTGCGTGGTCATCGGTGTACCGCTGGGCATTGTTGCCGCGCACAAACCGATGTTCTACACACTGATGCGTCCGGTACTCGATCTGATGCAGACCGTACCGACCTTCGTTTACCTCATTCCTACGCTGACACTCTTCGGTCTGGGTGTGGTCCCGGGCCTGATCTCAACCGTGGTATTCGCCATCGCCGCCCCCATTCGCCTGACCTACCTGGGCATCCGCGATGTCCCGGAAGAACTGATGGATGCCGGCAAGGCCTTCGGCTGTTCGCGCCGCCAATTATTGGCGCGCATCGAACTGCCCCACGCCATGCCCAGCATCGCCGCCGGCATCACCCAATGCATCATGCTGTCGCTGTCCATGGTGGTGATTGCCGCCCTCGTGGGCGCCGACGGGCTTGGCAAGCCGGTGGTCAACGCGCTGAACACCGCCGATATCTCGATGGGTTTCGAAGCGGGCCTTGCCATCGTGCTGCTGGCGATCACGCTCGACCGCATCTGCAAGCAACGTGAAACCCTGAAAAGAGGTGACGTATGAGCATCATCCGTTTTGAAGACGTCGACGTCATCTTCGCCGCCCGCCCGAAGCCTGCCCTGGATCTGCTCGACCAAGGCTTTTCCCGTCCGGAGATTCTTCAGAAAACCGGTTTGATCGTCGGCGTGGAGAAAGCCAACCTGGAGATCAACAAAGGTGAGATCTGCGTGCTGATGGGCCTGTCCGGCTCCGGCAAGTCCAGCCTGCTGCGCTGCATCAACGGGCTGAACACCGTCAGTCGCGGCAAACTGTTCGTCGAACACGAAGGCCGGCAGATCGACATCGCCGCTTGCACCCCCGCCGAGCTGAAAATGATGCGCACCCAACGCATCGCCATGGTGTTCCAGAAGTTCGCCCTGATGCCCTGGCTGACAGTGCGCGAGAACATCAGCTTCGGCCTGGAAATGCAGGGCCGCCCGGAAAAGGAACGGCGCAAGCTGGTGGATGAAAAACTCGAGCTGGTGGGCCTGACCCAATGGCGCAATAAAAAACCCCATGAGCTGTCCGGCGGCATGCAGCAACGGGTCGGCCTGGCCCGCGCCCTGGCGATGGACGCCGACATCCTGCTGATGGACGAACCTTTCTCCGCCCTCGACCCACTGATCCGCCAAGGCTTGCAGGATGAGTTGCTCGACCTGCAGCGCAAGCTGCACAAGACCATCGTGTTCGTCAGCCATGACCTGGACGAAGCCCTGAAGCTGGGCACGCGCATCGCCATCATGAAAGACGGCAAGATCATCCAGTACAGCAAGCCTGAAGAGATCGTACTGAACCCGGCCGACGACTACGTGCGCAACTTCGTCGCCCACACCAACCCGTTGAATGTGCTGTGCGCGAAAAGCTTGATGACCCCGCTGGGCCAGTGCGTTTTCGCCCGCGACGAATATTGCCTGGATACGGCTCAAAACCTGTGGATGGTGGTCACCGCGCAGCGTCATTTGAGCAGCGTGCGAAAAGGCGCCACGACCGCACACGTCCAATCCTGGAATCCGACCCAGGCCATCGGGACCTTGGCTCGGCAACCGACCTGTGTGCCGCCGACCACGACCATGCGCGACGCCCTGCAGATCCGCTACGAAACCGGCCACCCCCTCATCGTGCAGGACGAGGCCGGTACCGTCCTGGGCATCGTGGGCGACGGTGAACTGTATCGGGCACTGCTGGGGCATAACCTGTCACACCCGGTGTTTGCTGAACCCGCAGCAGAATCTTCGGTGGCGTAACTCACGGCACGGCGTTGGAACACTCCTATGCAACCCAGCGATATCGATAAAAAGGTCAAGGGCTATCGGCGGCTGATACCGTCGATGACGGCGCTGCTGGAGTTCGAGGCGGTGGCGCGGCTGGCCAGCTTCACCCTGGCGGCCCAGGAACTGGGCGTGACCCAGGCGGCCGTCAGCAAACAGATCCGTTTGTTGGAAGAGACCCTGGAGACCAAGCTGTTCCATCGCCTTCATCGAGCGATCAAGCTGACTCATGAAGGTTATGTCCTGCACCTGGTCGTCGCGGAGTCCATACACCGCATGGCCAGTGTCTTCGACAAGATTGCCGAGGGTATTGGTGAGCAGGAGATCACCATCGCCTGCACCGAGGCGTTTTCGCACTTGCGAATACTCCCCAGGTTGACCGCGCTACGCACCCTGCAACCCAAGCTGAAATTGCGCCTGCTGACACAGCAGGTCTCGCCCAGTTCATATCGCGATGACGTCGACCTGGCCATCCGTTTCGGCAATGGAAAATGGGAGGACGGAAGCTCGATTTTCCTCTTTGACGAAGAAGTCTTTCCCGTGTGTTCGCCGGCCTGGCTGGCCGCCAATCCGGCCCCTTCCTCCATTGCCGATTTTCTGGACACGGCGCTGATTGACTCCGATTCAACCCTGGAAGGCTGGATGACCTGGAACCGTTGGTGCCGGGAACTCGGGGATATGCGCCCCAAGCTCAATTATTCATTTCGCTGCAGTTCCTACAACGATGCGATCCAGGCGGCCATGCAGGGCCACGGCATTGCATTGGGCTGGAGCCGGCTGATCGCGCACCGACTCAACAGCGGTGAGCTGATCAGAATCACGCCCTATGGGGTCAAGCCAAAAGACGCTTATTACCTGGTCATTCCAAATGGTCGCAAACGTGAGTCCATCACCCAGGCACTGATCGACTGGCTGAGCGATGACAGCCACCTAAGCCACTGATTATCAAGACGTTAAAGACCACTTCCAGGCATAACGCAAAGTTATGCGAACGTGAAAATAAAGCGCGTTGACGGTCTTATCGCACCTTCCCAAACTGTACTTGCCGCCTGATCAACCTTGAGTTTGAGCGAGACCCATAATGACTATCAATGCCGTGAAAACCCATCGTGCACTGCTGACCGACCGCATTCCCGGCCATGGCATGCCGGGTGGTTTGTTTGGTCGCCAGGATGTTTTTGAAACCGACGTCGAGATCTTTTTCACCCAGCATTGGATTCTGGTGGGGGTCACCAGCGACGTCCCCGAACCCGGTGATGTCTCCACCCTCGATATCGGCAAGTCATCCATCCTCCTGGTGCGCGACGATGACGAGCAGGTGCAGGCCTTTCGCAATGTCTGCCGGCACCGCGGGGCTCGCTTGAAGCAGGCCGGCAAGTCGACGGTGGGCATGCTGGTCTGCCCCTACCACCAGTGGACGTACGACCTCGACGGTAGCCTGAAACATGCAGCGCACATGGGGCAGGCCTTCGACCCTAAATGCAAAAGCCTGATTCCCGTGCACTCTCGGGTTGTCGGCACCCATGTCTTCGTCTGCCTGGGCGACGAACCGCCAGAAGACATCCAGTACCTTGATCAGGTCATGACACCGCGTTTCGCTCAATATGACATCGCCCGTTCAAAAATCGCCTTCGAATCGGAAATCATCGAGAACGGCAATTGGAAACTGGTGATCGAGAATAACCGCGAGTGTTATCACTGCGCAGCCACCCACCCGGAACTGACCGCCTCGTTCCTGCCCGAAGATTTCGGTTTCTGCACCGATGGCCTGGGGGAGGATTCACTCCAGGCGCTGGCGGAGTATCACCGCCGCAATGCCGAGACCAAGGCCAACTGGGAGCGCGAAGGTTATATCTGCGAGGCCGTCGAACACCTGGGTGAAGACGCCGTGACCCAGTTCCGCTCGCAGCGGCTGGCCATTGCCGGCAACGGCGAATCCCAGACCCTGGACACCCGTGTAGCGTGCACCCGGCTGTTCGGCGACCTCACCCGCCGCGACTTGGGCGACATGCATTTCTGGACCCACAACTCGTGGACCCATGTCATGAGCGATCACGCCGTGGTCTCCTACATCATCCCGCTGGCGCCCGACAAGACCCTGGTGCGCAGCAAATGGCTGGTCCATGCCGATGCCGTCGAAGGCGTCGACTACCACTTGGATAAGCTGACCGAAGTCTGGGTCGCGACCAACCTGCAGGACGCCAGCCTCGTCGGCATCACCCACAGCGGCACCCAGGATCCGGCCTACACGCCCGGGCCGTTCTCGGCCTTTACCGAAACCTATGTCGACCAGTTCTCGCGCTGGTACGCGGCGCGCCTCGCCGCCCACGGCGTGTGAGGAATGAACATGACGACTTACGAACACCTGACGCGCCCTGGAAACGCCAACGCGGTCCAGCGTTTCACCGACCCGACCACCTGGGGCACGTTCGGTGCGCAGTGGCACAGCGGCGAGCAGAAAACCCTGCAATGCTGCGCCGTGCGCCAGGAAACCCACGATGTCAGGACGTTCATTTTTCGCTGTGCGGATTTCAGCGCCCTGAGTTTCGAGCCCGGTCAATTCATCACGATCTCGCCGGTCATTGGCGGGCAAACCATTGCCCGCTGCTACACCCTGTCGTCCTCCCCGACCCGGCCCTTTGCATTTTCCATTACCGTCAAGCGCGTACCGGGGGGCGTGGTGTCGAACTGGCTGCATGACAACCTCAAGGCCGGCGATAGCCTGAAGGCGTCCGGCCCAGCGGGCAGCTTTACGCCGGTCGGCCATCCGGCCAACAAATTGTTGTACCTGTCCGCCGGCTCCGGCGTGACGCCGTTGATGTCGATGACCCGGGCCGCCTGCGACATGGCTGGCAACCTCGACATCGTATTCGTGCACAGCGCCCGCACGCCCACCGACATCATCTTTCATGGGGAATTGACGCGCATGCAGGCGGCCATGCCGGGGCTGCGGGTCATCAGTATTTGCGAAGGGCTTGGCGACACCCCTCAATGGCAGCAACCGATAGGCCGGCTCGACTTGTCGTTGCTGAGCCAGCAAGTGCCGGACTACAAGGAGCGGGAGATCTTCACCTGCGGTCCCCAGGGATACATGGAAGCGGTCAAGTCGTTGCTCAGGGACGCGGCGTTCGATTTCGCCCACTACCATCAGGAAAGCTTCGACATTGCCGCACTGAATGAGCAACCGTTGATCGAGCAGGTCGCTTCGCTCGATCAGCCAGCCGAGTTCACCGTGACCCTGTCGCGCTCCGGCAGGACATTCAGCATGCCGGCCAATCAGACCGTGTTGTCCGCCGCCAAGAAAGCCGGCGCCATCGTGCCCTCCTCC
Source organism: Pseudomonas sp. Z1-12 (assembly GCF_051132015.1). Lineage (NCBI taxonomy): Bacteria > Pseudomonadati > Pseudomonadota > Gammaproteobacteria > Pseudomonadales > Pseudomonadaceae > Pseudomonas > Pseudomonas sp. Z1-12. The sequence continues at coordinate 2,432,329 of NZ_CP071647.1, read as the reverse complement.
TGCAGCCAGGGCGTGTGTGGTACCTGCAAGACCGCCCTGCTCCAAGGCACGGTGGACATGAACCACAACGGCGGCATCCGGCAGCGGGAAATCGACAAGGGCCTGCGTTTGCTGTGCTGCAGCAAGCCCACTTCCGACCTGGTGCTTGATCTTTAGCCGTTCCTCGCTAATTAGGTAGTCACTGCACGCCGGCTTCTGCACAATCTCCGTGCGCTTAATACTGATAAGACTGAAGCCTGATGAAACTGCAACCCTTGCCGCCACTCAACAGCCTGGTGGCGTTCGAGGCCGCCGCCCGCCACTTGAGCTTCACCATGGCGGCACGGGAACTGAACGTCACCCAAGGCGCCATCAGCCGCCAGGTACGCTTGCTCGAAGATTATCTGGGCACGGCACTGTTCACCCGCACGACCCGGGAGATCAACCTCACCGCCACCGGCAGCCAGTATTACGAAAGCGTGCGTGACACGCTGCAGCACATCGCCCAGGCCACCGCGGGCATACGCCATTGGCAAGGCGCGCAGCAAGTCACGGTGGTCACCAGCACGGCGATGGCGTCGCTATGGCTGCTGCCGCTGGTGTCGCAGTTCCAGCGCCAGATCGAGGAGATTGACCTGCGCATCATCGCGACGGATCAAGTCAGTGATTTTTCCCGGCTCGACTGTGACCTGGCGTTGTATTACTGCAGCACGCCGCCAAAAAACATGAAAGTCACGCCGCTGTTCAACGAGGAGATTTTCCCGGTGTGCAGCCCCGCTTATCTGGCGCAACACCCGGAAATCGAGACACTGGAGCAATTGGGTGGATGCACCTGGTTGTGGCTGGAAGACCAGCACAGCGATTGGATTGGCTGGAAAGAATGGTTCCAGCGTCTTGGCTACCCAGCGCCAGAACCTCGACGGCGCATCAATATCAACAGCTACGCCATGCTGATCCAATCGGCCCTGGCTGGCCAAGGGATCGCCCTGGCGTGGTCGGGCCTGCTCAGCAATCACCTGCAAACCGGCAACCTGGTACGGCCAACGCAGGCCATCCTGCGCACCGACGCGCAGTTCTGCCTGCTGGAACCCCAAGGCCGGGCCCCGAACAGACAAAGCGTGAACCGCTTCCGCCAGTGGCTGATGGCCCATCTGGCAGAAACGGTCGACGCTTGATGGGCCGGGCGATCTAGCCGATTTTCACGTTCATGGTGATGCGCGCCGTGAACACCTTTACTCCCGCCTCGTCGAAGATCTCGACCGGGACAATCTTGTCGCCCGAAGTCTGCCAGTCGATGTCGCTACCGTCGGCAATCGCGTGGATGGACGTCTTGGCCTTGGCCAGGTATTCGACAGTCATGCCTTTGGGAATCCAGCGAGCGCCACTGGGGATGGACACCTCGGTCATCATGCCGCCGGCCAGCTCTGCCGCGTTACACAGTGCGATGGCGTGAACGGACGCCAGGTGATTGGTGATTTCCTTGCGAAACGGCACCTTCACTTCGCCGCGACCGGGGGCCAACACCGAAATTTCCGGGTTGATGGTGCCGAAGTACGGGGCCATCTGGCAGGCCATATTGCTGAACGCGGACGGACCGACGCTTTGGTACATGCTAAGAGTCTGGCTCATGGGGTATCTCTGGTCAGGTGGGCTGGAGTCATGAACAGAACATTACTCGATTACGGAATAGCGCTCTGTTACAGAACAGTATTCTGTAATCTGCCACCCTGTCAATCGCTCGTGCCAAGCCTTCGTTTCAATTAACATGGCCCCTTTTTGCCTGGGCCGAAAAATGGAACCTGTCGATCTCCTCGAACGCTGTTACCCAGGGCGTCGTGCCGAGTCCAAGCGGCATATCCTTCGATGTGCCTTGGCGCTGTTCAACCAACAGGGCATCGAAGCGACCACCATCGATATCATCCGTACCGAAAGCGAGATGAGCGTGGGGGCCATTTATCACCATTTCGAGAACAAGGAAGGCTTGGTCGCGGCGTTGTACATGACCGCCCTGGACGATCAGGCGCGGCTCAGGGACAACTACCTCGGCGCTGTCACGTCGACCCGGGAGTGGGTGCATGCCCTGGTGTTCAGCTATGTGGATTGGGTGGTCAGCCAACCCGATTGGGCACGGTTCCAGTACCAGGCGCGCTTTGCGGTGGCGCGCAGCAGCTTCAACGAGCGGCTCGCCGAGGCGAATCTGGCCAGGAACGCCGAACTGAAGAAATGGTTCAGTGACCCGGCCCACCAGCAGGATCTGCAGGACCTGCCTTTCGAGCTGATCCCCTCACTGATCATCGGTTCGGCGGAAAGCTACTGCCGCGCCTGGCTCTCCGGCCGCGTCAAACGCAGCCCTGAAGGCTACCGGCAGCAGCTGGCCGACGCCGCTTGGCGTGCCGTTGGCATGCACGCCGGCACCTCGTCCTGAAGGTTCTGAGCCACCCGAACAGATTCATTGCATAGCGGCCCAGCCCTAGTGGCCTGTGTGGCTAATTCGTGCACTCAAATTAACCGTACAGGCCACTAGTTGCGCGCCGTCGGCATGGCGCGATGGCCGAAACTGGTCGATGGCCGCGAACCTGCTATCTTTGAAACAAACCTGAGTAGTTGCGATCCCATACGTATCCAGGTTTGTACAGGGAGTAATGCAGTTTGGAAGCAGTGGAACTGCTCGCTATTGATGAATGGGCACCATCACTTCTACCTGGCGATTGTGATGTGATCATCGTCAACTACAACGCCGGTGAGCTTTTGCTGGCGAGTGTAGGGTCGGCGTTTGCCGCCGGGGCTTCCCGCGTGATCGTGGTGGATAACAACTCCCACGATGACAGCCTGGTGCAGTTGGAGCGAATCCACCCTGCCGGCGACTCGCTTCAGATCGTCCGCAATACCGCCAACCTCGGCTTCGCCGTGGCGTGCAATCAAGGTGCTCGCCTGTCTGCGGCCCCCAACGTTTTTTTCTTGAACCCGGACACCGAACTGGCCACCAATGCCATGGACCGCATGCTGCAGGCACTGCGCAGCTCGCCCGAAATCGGCATGGTCGGAGGTTTCCTGTGCAATCCGGACGGCAGCGAGCAAGCCGGTGGACGCCGGGTGTTTCCAACGCCCAGACGCGCCTTCATGCGAGCTTTCGGGCTTTCGCGACTCTCGACGCTTTTCCCATCGCTGTTATCCGACTTTTTATTGCATAAGGAACCGCTACCCAGCGCCCCCACTGTCGTTGAAGCCATCTCCGGAGCTTGCATGCTGGTCAAGCGTGAAGCGATCGAGAGCGTCGGGCTGTGGGACGAAGACTATTTCCTTCATTGCGAGGACCTGGACTGGTGCATGCGCTTCCATCAGGCCGGCTGGCGCGTACTGTTCGTGCCGGATGCCCAAGTGATGCATGTGTTCGGCGGTTGCAGTCGTGATCGACCTTATTTCGTCGAATGGCACAAACATTTGGGGTTCCTGCGTTTCTATCGCAAGTTTTTCCGCCGTAAATACCCTGCCATCCTGTGGATCAGCGTGGTGATCGGAGTCTGGTTTCGATTCAGCCTGGTGGTCCTTCGCCACGCCACGACCCGGCTTAAGCATGCATGGGACCTTCGATAATTGCGGCTAGGCATATTGGGCGGCACCAGCCTCCTGGGCGAGCGCGTCCTGCCATTGCTGGCCCAAGCCGGTCACTCGACGAGCGCCTTTGCCCGCAGCCTGCCCAGCGTGTCCTGCCCCGGAATCACCTGGCGAAAGGCTGACGACTGGCATGGACTGGCGCTGGACACCTTCCTGTCATTCGCGCCCCTCTGGGTGCTGCCCGACTACCTGGAGCGCCTTGCCGGCACCCAGGTCAAACGTGTTGTTGTCCTCTCCTCCACCAGCCGCTTTGCCAAGCACGCATCGCCCGACGCTCGGGAACGGGACGTGGCGCAACGCTTGATACGTGCAGAAGAACAACTTGAGCAGTGGGCGGTCGAACGGCAAATCGAATGGGTAATCCTGCGACCGACCCTGATCTATGGTTTTGGCCGCGACAAGAACATTTCGGAAATCGCGCGGTTCATTCAACGCTTCGGATTTTTCCCACTGATCGGAGGCGGAACCGGGTTGCGCCAGCCGGTGCATGGGGATGACGTCATCCGGGCGTGCCTGTCCGCCGTGAGCACGCCTGACCTGCCCAGTGGCGCCTATAACCTCTCCGGGGGAGAGGTCCTGCCTTATCACACCATGGTCAGGCGCATATTCCAGGCCATGGGACGCCCGGAGCGAACACTGCCCCTCCCTGCCCCGGTATTGAGCCGGGCCGTTTCGATCATTCGCTGCCTGCCGCGCTACCGACATCTTTCCAGCGCACTGGTGGCGCGGATGAATGAAGATCTGGTGTTCGACCATTCCCACGCCAGTGATCGACTTGGCTTTGCGCCCAGGGCGTTTCAACTGATGGATGAGGACTTGCCTGGGCGCTGAGGCTGCTGACGGCGGTGGGTCAGCTGCAGGGATGTTGAGTTGACGGGCCCCATCGCGAGCAAGCTCGCTCCCACAAGGGTATCTGTGGTGCATGCAATACCTGGAACACCTCAAAGAACTGTGGGAGCGAGCCTGCTCGCGATGGCGGCGTGACCGTCGATGAGGATGTTGAAGGTGATGGCCCTGTGGCGGCCTAACCCTTGTCCCCCGCCTCGTTGCGATGAACATGGGCTTGCCAAGCCCCCCATTTGCTTTCGAAGTACGCCTGGTTCTTGTCCCAGAGAGCCTGGTACTCGCCACTGGCGATCAGCTTCCTGAACGAGGCCTGCCCGTAGTGATGGATAAACGCATCTTCGGCGCAGACCGTCCGATAGCCGGCGGCCTGCACGCGACGGCTGTAGTCGTCGTCCTCGAACATCCCGATCCCGAATGCCTCGTCCAGATACCCCACTTCCTCGAGGATGCTGCGGCGAAAGGCGACACAAAACATCGCCAGCATCGAGATATCGAACGAGCGTCCCTTGCGAGCTTCGGTGTAGCGGTCAGCAAACGCTTGCATCTGTTGAATGTCGGTGTAGGAAATCTCGATTTTCGCTTCGTTGCCAACCGCATTCGTGACCGGCCCGACCAAGCCGATACTCGGATCCCGCACATGCCTGACCAGCGGGTCCAGCCAGCCACCAGGCACGACCGTGTCGTTGTTGAGCAGCAGCAGCACGTCACCATCGGCTTCGCGCAAACCCTGGTTGTTCGCCGCAGCAAAGCCCCGGTTGTCCGGGTTCAGGATGATCTTCGCGCTCGGCACCGCTTGGCGCAGGCGTTCAAGATAATCACCTGTCCCATCGTCCGAGCCATTGTCGACAACAATGAGCTCGTAATGGGGCCAGGTGGTGTTACGCAGAATGCTGTTGACGCATTGAATGGTCAGGTTGAGGTTGTTGTACGTCACGAGCACGATGGAGACTTTTTCGTACAGGCCGACGATAGCCCGGTGCATGCTATCGAATCGATCCTTCCAATCATTGGCCCGGGCCAGTTCCACGCGCCGTTTGTACAGGGCCAGGTCGCGTTCGGCCAAGGCACGCTCGATCTGCTCGAGGAACTCATCGACCCCGGTGGCGAAGTACAGCAGGTCTTTATAGATGCTCATCTCCGTCAGTGGCGTGGAGATCACCGGCTTGCCTGCGCTGATGTACTCGTAGAACTTCACCGGATCAACCGCATGCGTCACGTTGTAGAGCCGGAAGGGAATCAGGCAGGCATCGAAATGGTCCAGGTAAAGCGGCATTTGCGAGTACGGCTTGTGGCCCAGCAGCTGCACATTGGGTTTGTGCTCGAGGCCCGTCAGATCCTCGACGAAAATATCCCCCACCAGGACGAAGTTCCACGCTGGCCGCCGGTCCGCCAGCGCCGCCAACAAGGGATAATCAAGCCACTGGGCCAGGGCGCCGTAGTAACCAATGACAGGCCCGACAAGCCCGCTCAACACATCATTGGTAAAACAGTGCTGCCGGAAAAAAGCGAAATCCACCGCGTTTCGTACCAACACACAGCGTGGGTTGTAGGCACACCATTTTTCGTAAAGCAACGCGGCGGAAACGGTCACCAGGTCGGCCTGGGTTATCAGGGTCTTTTCCTCGCTCAGCAACTGTTCGCCGATGTTCGGAAAGCCATCCCAGTCATCCATGCAATCGTAGTGAATGCGCCAGCCGTGCATGGCGCGCAGGCTGAGTGCCACCGGGCTCCAGTAGGCGATATGCACCACCGAGAGGGCGGTCCTGATCTGCATGTCGGCAACCAACGCAGCCAGGGCTCGCAGCAAGGCTTGATGATTTTCAGGCGTCACGGTCTTTTCGTAATACGCCTCTTGCACGTCGCGCTGCAAGGCCACTTCAAAGACATTGGGCGCCACGGACGCCAATCGATAGAGCTGCCCCTGCTCCGGCACAACGGAGGGGACGATGTAAAAAACCCGATAACCATTGTTCGCAAACTGGCTCATCAACTGCTGCGGTCGCTGGAAGCGCGCGGCCCACTCGATGTTGGCGAAGCAGAGAATATCCAGGCGTCCTTTCGTCGCAAAATCAGGCTCCACCGCGACGTTCGGCAACGGCTCCGGTGCTGCCGGGTAGACGATTGCCGCGGCCGTTTCGGGAAATTCCCGGGTAGCGGCAAAACCATAACGCATCACCCGGAACAGTGAACGCAGGGGACGGGTGAAACGCCACGAACGGGTGTTTTGCAGGAAGTCGACTTTCGCCAGGGCGATATCGCGCTCGTTGATGGCCGCATCCCGTTGAGCCAAGGCGGCATCGCGGTCGATCAAGGCGCTGTCGAGTTTAAGCACGTGGGTACCCATGCAGCGGCGCGCTGTCACCCGGCGGCCACATGGAACTGACGGAGCCCGGCCGGTAGAACGTTGCCGTCAGGCTGCGGCGGGAAGATTGGCAGCCACTCACCACGGGGGTGACGGCATGCCAGGAATGGTCCGAGCGCACCAGGATCGCCGAATTGCCCACCAACGGCTCGATCTCGGCCGCCACGGCGGTGGGATCGTTGCGGTGCAGGATGGTCAGGCAGCCGCCGTCGTTGCGGTCCCAGGACTCATTGAAATACAGGATATGGGTGACCAGTTTGTCGGGCAGGTCCGGATGAGCGCCCAGGCTCGCACCGGGGCCGTAATGAAAGACGTTGACCTCCATCGGCACACTGCGCAGATCGATCCCGCTCAGCTCTGACATGGCCTCTCGATAGGCGGCCGAGCCGAGGTCCTGTGCCAGTCGCAACCACGCCTCGCTCAGTTCTTCGGGAAACGCGATGGTCGGGGTGCCCATGCTTACCAGGGCCCGCGCCTCATAGTCATAGTTTTTCTCGCCACCGTAACCACTCACCGTCTTGAAGTGATCGCGAGGAAAGGTTGCCGCCAACGCGGCGGCATCCTCGGTCGAATACAGATTGCCGATTTCAGCCCATGAGAACGGATGGGCCTTTAGCGCCGCTAGCGTGAGACGAGAGAGATCTAGCATTGTCGGTTCTTGTTCGCTGTCAGGTTTCGGATACCACGGGCGATGGAACGCAGTGGTGCGGTCATTCGGAATGAATTGGAGTTCTGCAACTCAAGCATCCTGGCGTCACTGAAGGCCAGTTGATGGCTGAGCTGGGCAATCCGTTGCTGCTGGGCGAGCTCCTGCGCCGTAAGGTTTTGTGCCGGTTCGATGATGGCCGGCTCTGGCACGACGGGGCTTGCCGGCCGTTCAGCCGACACGGGGTCACGGCCCTCGGCCGCGGCTTCGAGCAAATTGGGCAGATGCTGTAGAAACGCTCCCAACACCGGCTGGGACGCTGTTTTGCCCTGGCGAATGATCGCCGCGACCCGGTCCCAATGCTCGACCAACTGATCCGTCGCCGCACGCGCCGCGGGCGATGGACAGCTCTTGCCCACGCGGGCGAGCAACCATTGCGGATCGACCGTCGCCACGTCCGGCAAGGCGTGGAGCGAGTCGAACCCCGCCAGCGCCGTGTACTTGCCCGTGGTCAGGTCCGCCGAGCAAAACACCGGGACGCCAAACGCCAAAGCGGTGATCGCCAGGTGGTAGCTATGGCCGATGACCGCTTGGGCCTGGCTGAGAATTTCCGCCATCAGTAATGGCTCTGGCCAGAACGACAAGGTAACGGCCCCCGGCAGGCGCCCGGCAATGACCGACGGATCGTCCCCCAGGACGGGGCCAATCGGCACCACCAGGAACTGATAGCCCTGGAATGCCTCGGCGTGGTCTTCGAACAGTTTTATAAAGGATTCCACCACGTGAATGGCGTGGATCACGATGTAGGGCCCGGTCAGCCCGGCCTGTTCGCGCAGGCCAATGAACTCGGCCGAGGGTTGCTGCTCATCGATCAGGCGGGGCAAGCCAAACGCGGTATCGGGCAGCACTTCGATCTCGGCCTGTTGAGTCAGCGCGGCGAGGGTATCGCGCGACAGTGCATCGCGCACGCGCACGTACTGGCTCTGCTCAAGGGTCATTTTCAATAGCGGCCTGGCCCAGTCGGGAATATCGTTGCAATGCATCCCGGGGGCATTCCATATGACCGGGACCGCGTGTTGCAGCGCGATGAGCGCAGGGGTCAGCCAATAACCGGTCGGGTGGTGGATATCGGCAGTTGTCGGACCATAGCCGTGGGCAACGACTTTATCGAAGCGGATCAGGAAACCACCGCCAATCAAGACCCCATCCAGGCTCGCCGCGACATGGGGCAACTCCGTCAGCGATGTCACCGCATAAGGCCATTGCGGTGGGGTTTTCCCGTGGTAGGAAAACCGATGCAGGTTGACAGAACCCAAGCGCCGGGTCAGCTCCGCCTCGGCGATGATCGGAAACAGCAGATCGCCGTAGTTCTCCACGTCAAAGGTGCCGAATATGGCGACCTGCCACGTGCGCGTGTCCGGGTACTCCGTCAAAACCTGTTCTCCTTGAGCGGCGCAGACCTTGGGAGGCGGTTCAACCGGTCGAGGGTCGATCCGCCGCAACCCCAAGTCAACCATGCCCAAAAAGCTCTTGTGGTTCGGCAACATGTCGAACGCCAAGGGCGCGACCTGCTTTTCGATCAGTTGCGAGGTGTCTTCCGTCGCGCCGTGCAACAGCTTGAGGGTGACATGATAGCGCCCCTCGGCGAGGTTGGCCGGGAAGCGCACCGTGATCGCCGCACGCCGCCAGCCGTTTTCGGGCGGGCTGGGTTGCAGTGCGAAGTTGCCCCCGCCGATCACCAGCAGCCTGGCCTCCTGGATAGTGAAGCTGATGTTCGGTTGCGTAATCGATTCATGCAGCAACGCCTCGACGCGAATCTCGATATCGTCGCCATACAGGTAGCTGGACGAAAGTTGCTGGGTGTTGGTGAAGCAGGCAGCGCTGATGTGCCCCTCTTCGGTCCCGAAGGCCATCCCCTCCTGCCCGCCCATGAATGACTTGCGCGTCACCGGTATGACGCCGCCACTGGCCCAGCGACGTTGCTCGTCGCGCATGTCGAGCAAGTGCAGCTCGGCCATTTCATCGGGCGAGCCGCTGGCCACGACCCGGCCTGCGCGCAGGTAGATGACCCGGTGGCAGAAGCGCTTGACCATGCTCATGTCATGGGAGACGAACAGCAGCGTCGTGCCTTTGGCAGCCAGTTCTTCCAGCCGGTTCAGGCATTTGAATTGAAAAGAGGCATCGCCAACGGAAAGGGCCTCGTCGACGATCAGGATCTCCGGTTCGACACAGACCGAAACGGCGAAGGCCAACCGTACCAGCATCCCGCTGGAATAGATCTTGGTGGGCTGGTCTATGAAGTCGCCGATATTGGCGAAGGCGATGATGTCATCGAAACGAGCGTCGATTTCCGAACGATCCAAGCCCAGCACCGCCGCATTCACATAGACGTTTTCGCGACCGGTGAACTCCGGGTTGAAACCAGACCCCAGCTCAAGCAACGCCGCAATCCGACCATTGCCCTGGACACTGCCCCGGGTCGGCATCAACGTCCCGCAGATCAGTTGCAACAAGGTGGATTTGCCGCTGCCGTTACGGCCGATGATACCGACGGTCTCCCCCCTTGCGATGGTCAGGGAAACATCGTCCAAGGCCCAGAACTCGCGATAGAAACGCTTCCTGCCGCGCACCAGCATCTGCAATAGACGGTCCTTGGGCGCATCATAAATCTGATAACACTTGCTCAGGTTTTCGGCACGAATGGCCACTTCAAACGACATCGGCAAAACCCTTCCATGAATCACGGCCATTATTGCGGCGCTACTCAAACAGTCCTTCGCTGGGCACTGCGGATGAGTTAAGCACAGATGGGGAAAAAAACTTCGAATGAACCTGCACGTGGTCTACCCTCCAATGAGGACGCGTCACAGGGAGCATCCGAATTTTGCCTTAAGGATCAAGCACCAATGCAGTCGTTCAGCACGTCCCCCATCGCCATGATCAAGAGTGTCCTGGTCAATCGAATCCTGATCTACGTATTGATCCGCAGAGAAGTCATCGGGCGCTACAAGGGGTCGATGCTCGGCGTCTTGTGGTCGTTCTTTACTCCGGTTTTCATGCTGGTGGTCTACACATTCGTGTTCAGCGTCGTCTTCAAGGCCCGCTGGTCGGGCGGCGGTGAATCCAAGAGCGAATTCGCCCTGGTGCTGTTCGCGGGCCTGTTGGTCTTCAACCTGTTTTCCGAATGCGTGAGCCGTGCGCCGGGCCTGGTGCTGGCCAATACCAACTACGTCAAGAAGATCGTGTTCCCACTGGAAACCCTGCCCCTGGTGTCGCTCGGCGCAGCGCTGTTCCATATGGCGGTCAGCGTCCTGGCCTGGCTGATCTTTTATATCGTCCTGTTCGGAACGCCACCGGTAACGGCCCTTCTATTGCCATTGGTGCTTTTCCCCTTGGTGCTGATGACGCTGGGGCTCTCCTGGTTTCTCGCCTCGATCAGCGTCTACCTGCGTGATATCGGCCAGTTCATCGGCATCATCATCACGGCGATGCTGTTTCTCTCGCCGATTTTCTATCCGCTCTCGACGCTTCCGCAGAGCTATCAGGCCGCGTTGCAGGCAAACCCGCTGACGCTGCCGGTGGAAATGGTTCGCGATGTGCTGTTCTGGGGCCGGCCGCCGCAATGGGCCTACCTGGCGGCGTATTCGGCCATTTCCGTGCTGATTGCCTGCGCCGGGTTTGCCTGGTTCCAGAGGACCCGCAAAGGCTTTGCCGACGTTATATGACATTGTTGCGTGGCGCCCCGCTCAGCAGCCGCTATGCTGATTCATGCCACGGCTGGAGCCTGGCTGGTGACTGACGCACACATCAATCCTGAAGACCGAGTGTGCGTCGCCGTATTGACCAAAGGACCAGAAAACCGCATGGACCAGATCAACCGTCTTGTTGATTGCATTGACCAACTGACTCGCTCAACACAATCCAGAACCATTGAAACCTTGCAGTTGGTCAAGGAAATCGAGAATCGAGACCGGCTTATCGAACAACTGAACCTTGGTTCGAAAGCGCTTCGCACCCGTCTGTCGCTCCAAGAAGGCAAGACCGGGCGACTGCGCGAGCAACTGCGGGTGGCCGAACAGCGCCTCAAGGACGCCGAGGCATTAATCCAGACCAAGGAAAAAGAGGCTGTCGTACTTTCCGATTGGGCGGTGGATCTGCGTGCCCAACTGGCGGCCAAGCAAGCCGAGCTGTTCAAGCTTTCTGACTGGGGCAACGCCATCGAACGTGCACCGCTGCGTTATTCGATACGCAAGCAGTTGTATAAATTATCGCGCCAGGTCTACGCCTGGTTGCCACTCACCGCACAGCAGAAAAGCAGGCTGGCGCGTCGACTTCGAAATTGGTTGAAACCCGGCAAGGCAAAACCGGGCGAATCATCGGCAGACAACAATTCTGCGCTGCAATCTCTACCATCGCCGGTAAACCTTGCAGTACCGTCCAGCCTCGGGCAGCCCACGATCCTGATGTTCGGCGTGATCGATTGGCACTTTCGCATCCAACGCCCACAAAACCTGGCAAAGGAACTGGCCCGGGCCGGACAAACGACTTTTTATATCTCGAACAATTTCATCGACGACGAGGCCCCCGGCTTCGAAGCAGAGCCCTTGGAAGGCTCCAACCGGCTGTTCCAGATCCGTTTCAAGGTGCTCGGTGCACCGGCCATTTATCATGCCCCGCCGTCAGCGGCCGCGATCCGCCAGTTGTGCGAAGGCCTGGCCATGCTCCTGCAATCGGCGAACGTCGATGCCGTGGATTGCATTGTCCAGCACGCCTACTGGTTCCCGCTGGCCAGGCGAGTGCCAAACGCCACGCTGGTCTATGACTGCATGGATCACCACGAAGGCTTCGGCAACGTGGCCCAGGAACTGCTCGACCTGGAAATCGCCCTGATGCGCCGGGCCGATCTGCTGGTGGCGACATCCGACTGGATCGAACAACACGGCAAGCGGGAGAACCGTAACGTTGAGGTGATCCGCAACGCCTGCGAGTTCAGTTTCTTCAGCCGACGTCCCGACAAGGTCTACCGGGCCCCCGGCAACAGAAAAATCATCGGTTACTACGGCGTCATTGCCGAATGGTTCGACCTGGACTTGGTCAAGCGGGTCGCCCAGTCCTTCCCGCAGCACCTGATCCTGTTGATCGGCAGTGATATCGTCCAGGCAAAAAGACACTTCAAGGCCTTCCCGAATGTGGTCCTGGAGGGGGAAGTCCCGTATGCCTCCCTGCCTTACTACCTCCACGCCATGGACGTTTGCCTGCTTCCGTTCAAGGTCATGCCGTTGACCCTCGCCACCAACCCGGTCAAGGTCTATGAATACCTGAGCGCGGGGAAACCGGTGGTGTCGGTGAAACTGCCGGAGTTGAGCCAGTTTGGCAAACTGGTCTGGGCGGTTGAAGAGCCGACTGAGTTCATCTCGACCCTGCGCAGTGTCCTGGGCGCACTGCCGGAGGACAGCGCCACGCTGGCGGCCCGTCAATCGTTCGCCCGGGGCCAGACCTGGCAGCATCGGGCCGCCAGCCTACGCGAGGCCATTGCGACCTTGCCCGTGCCCAAAGTCAGCGTCGTGGTGTTGACCTATAACAACCTCGAACTGACCAAGGCCTGTCTCGACAGCCTGTTGACCCAGAGCCAGTACCCGAACCTTGAAATCATCGTCGTCGATAACCACTCCAGCGACCAGACCCCGGCGTTCCTCACTGCCTGGGCCGACGGCCATCCAGACCGGATCGTGATCCTCAACCCGGACAACAAAGGATTCGCCGCCGGCAACAACCTGGGCCTCGCCGCGGCCAGCGGCGACTACCTGGTTATCCTGAACAACGACACGGTCGTCACCGCCGGCTGGATCAAAGGCTTGATCCGCCACCTGCAAGACCACAAGGAGATCGGCATCATTGGCCCGATCACCAACAACATCGGCAATGAAGCCAAAGTCAGCACCCGCTATGAGCGGATAGAAGACATGCCCGCCGAAGCCGCGCAAATGACCCGCGCCCGCATGGGCGAATGGTTCGAGATCAATACCCTGGCGTTTTTCTGCGTGATGTTCCCGCGCTCGACCTACGAGCAGGTCGGTGGCCTGTGTGAAGAGTACGGCCTGGGTTTTTTCGAGGATGACGACTACTGCCGCCGCATACAGCGTCGTGGCATGCGCGCGGCCTGTGCCGAAGATGTTTTCGTTCATCACCATTTGTCTGCGTCGTTCAACAAGTTAGGCGCAGGAAAAAAACAAGCACTTTTTGAAAAAAACAAAGCGATTTACGAGAGCAAGTGGGGGGCATGGATCCCGCATACCTATCGAGGCACTTGAGCCAAGCTTTTCTGAAAACACATAGACGCCTACGGCCGCATACGAGAGACTCTATTTTGTGCAGAGCAACTATAAAGCACGCGGTGATTTGGGCCGTTATATTGGCCACCGTAGCCTTGAGCATTTATGGGCTTTCAAATCTCGACTACCCCGGCCTGAACAGCAGCAGCCAACTCATTTTTATCATCGCTTTAAGCTTAGCGGCGCTCACGGCGCTGACTCGAAAGTCACCGGCTTTTCTTGGCCTCGGCTTCATCGTAGTGATCGCAATAGCCTGCGGCCAGGCTTGGCCAATGATCGTCATTGCCGTGTTTTGTCTATCTTCAACCGTGTTGGGTCGAAGCATTTTAGGTAACAGCGCCACCGAAAGCTGGTCGACTTATTTTTTAATCGGTGCAGGAGTACTTGGCACATTCACGGGATTAGCAGCTCATCTACCAATAAATTACGCCTGGTTATACTCCATACTATTGTTATTGCCACTCTTTATTGGCAGCCCCTACACAATAGATATCTGCCAAGCACTTTACAACCGCCTGCGCACCCAGCATTCTTCAAGAGCGCTCACTTCAAACATACTTGACATTCTGATTGCCAGTTTCGCATGCGTTTACGTACTCATCGCTTTTATGCCGGAAATTGGTCACGACGCTCTTGCGGTGCACCTCTTCGTGCCTTCCCATATGGCACAACGACATGAATGGGGGTTCGATGCACAAACCTATGTATGGGCGCTATGGCCCATGCTGCCTGACTGGATCTATAGCATTGTCTACATGCTGGCTGGTGAAACGGCCGCACGCCTGATTAACTCCACATTCATTCTGCTTATCGCTTGGCAAGTTCGGGAAATGCTAATGTGGGCAGGCGGAAATACAAACCACTCCCGATGGGCGATGCTTATCTTCCTGTCGACTCCCCTCACCTATGCCGAAAGCAGCAGCTTACACATTGAGTCCATATGGACGGCTTTCATCATGGCGGGAACACTTGCCATATTGAAGGTATCCAGTTTCACTCCTGACGCAAAGGGACGGTTTGCACAGCTTTCCCTGGCAGGTGCAATGCTGGGTTTCTCACTGGCAGCCAAAGCCGTTACGCTGAGCATTCTGCCGATTCTTTTATTCTTTCTCTTACTGCAGTATAAGGCTTGGGCGAAAAAGGGCCTCTTGCGCGCCATCGTTATAGGGAGTCTTTGCCTGATCCTGACGGGTGCCTTCCCTTACCTATTTTCATGGCACCTGACTGGCAATCCCGTTTTTCCATTTTTTAATGCCTTGTTTCACTCTCCGTTGTGGCCGAATACAAACTTCGAGCCACCAGCAGCATTTGGCAAAGGCGTATCATGGGATACGCTCTATCTCATGACCTTTGACTCGGGCCGATACATTGAAGGAAAGGTTGGTGCGGCCGGTTTCCAGTGGCTACTGCTTCCAGCCGCTGCTGTCGCTCTGGTTCTTAACGGAGACAAAAGAGCTTTAAGCATTTTACTTATTTGTGTAGGCGCCTTGGTCACGACCTTTCTGTCGATGGCATATCTGCGTTATGTCATGCCGTCTTTTGCTATGTTGTCCGTGATACTCGTGCTTCCCTTTGCCGTTAGCAAAGTCTTCCCGAAAGCGGCATGTATCACTGCAGGCACCTTGCTTATTACATTGAACACATGGTTTTTCCAATCGGCCACTTATTATGGCCAACTCGTTTCGTCCGCCCTACTGAGTACTGCTGGCAGGGATAATTATTTGGTAAATCGCTTACCCATCCGAAAAGCCATCGACATCGTAAACACCCTCAATACAGGACGGCATCCGGTTGCAGTTTTTGCGCCTCCGCTAATGGCAGGATTAAGCAGTGATGCACTTTATGCGTCGTGGTACAACGTCAAATGGAAGAACGAGTTTGAGTCGGCCACCTCTGAAACTCAACTCGTGCGCCTATTGCTCGACCGCCGAGTGGACTGGCTGATTATCGATCAGCCGAAACTCTCCGAAGAACAATTCGGCTTGCTGCTTAAAGTCTCCACTTCAATAGCACAATTAAAGGGTGTCGAAGTGCGAAAATTTAATGACGCCTATCGCCACAGTCAGGAACGACTACTAAACAGCGACCTTTCCAGCCTCGAGGGCTGGAATTTGACGTCGCCAGCGAGCTACGACGCCTCTCACAAAATATTGTCAGTGAGTGTTAAAACGCCCGCGACTCAGACGATCAAAGTAACGTCAGGACAAAGTTTTAAAAACAGCGTATCTGCACGTTGCTCAACCGCCCCGACACCTGGACGAATCCAAGTCAATTGGCTGGATGAAAACGGCGCCTTTATCAGTGCCAGCATTGAGACATTTGACTGCAAAATGGAATGGACAACACATGAGATGACCGTAGTTGCGCCACCTAACGCCCATTCCGCTGTCGTTTATGCTTCAGGCCATACTGAAACTCCTTTGGAATTCAAGACACTCTCATTCAGACAATAGCCCGCGAAAGCCATGAACTCAAAAATAGAGATTCTCACCGAAGAACAGCGTATCGCGGTAGTGATCCCAAGCTATCGAGTGACCGCACACATCGCAGGTGTGATTGCAGCGATAGGCCCGGAAGTATGGCGGATCTATGTCGTGGATGACGCTTGCCCGGATGGTTCCGGCGAACATGTCGTAAATGTTTGCTCCGATCCGAGGATCAAAGTGCTGCCTCATGACTTGAACAAAGGTGTAGGCGGTGCCGTGATGACCGGTTACCAAGCAGCCATCGCCGACGGCGCAAGTATCATTGTCAAAGTGGATGGCGACGGCCAGATGGATCCGGCCCTGATCCCGCTCTTCATTGAACCCATTCTGGCAGGAGAAGCTGATTACGCCAAAGGCAACCGCTTTTTTGATCTGGAGGAGGTTCGGTCAATGCCGCGTGCTCGCCTCTTCGGTAACGCCGTATTGTCGCTGATGGCCAAGCTATCAACAGGCTATTGGGACCTGTTCGATCCCACCAATGGCTATACAGCGATTCATCGTGATATGGCCAGGTTATTGCCTCTCGACAAGATCAGTCAACGCTATTTCTTCGAGACTGACATCCTCTTCCGCCTGAATACTTTACGCGCGGTTGTTGTCGATGTACCGATGGAAGCTAAATATGGCGAGGAAGTCAGCAATCTTAAAATATCAAAAATCGTCGGCGAATTTTTGTTGAAACATGCGAGGAATTTTGCCAAGCGCATTTTCTACAACTACTACCTGCGAGGTATGTCGCTAGCCTCCATCGAATTACCCCTCGGGTTGCTGATGCTTTCTTTTGGTACTGTCTTCGGCAGTTATCACTGGCTGGAATCAGCGTCCAACGGGGTTGCTACTCCGGCAGGCACAGTCATGCTAAGCGCGCTTCCAATACTAATGGGTGTGCAGTTGATCATGGCATTCCTGGGGTATGATATCGCCACCGTCCCGAAGCGACCGAGACACGCGAAACATAGGAAAAGACCGAAGCCCTAATCCCTATTTGGCGACTCTAGCCTCTCACAGCGACGATGATGCCTATTACGATAATACCCACACCCAAATAATATTGGGATTGAAAACGCTCACCAAAAAACAGATGGCTGCCCAATGGTACAAACACAAAGGCCAGTGCCATCAGTGGGTATATGCGACCTAGTTCAACTTTCTGCAAGGCCCAGACCCAGGCTATAGAGGTCACCCCATAAAGACACATTGCGGCGAAGAGTGGCAATGCGGCCTTTAGCGAAAACAACGACCCCGTAGAAACCAGCGCAACTGAACTAGCTTTGAACAACAGCTGCCCGATCGCCAAGCCTAAAACACACAGTAGAGCAATTACATAACCCGCCATTTACTCTTCTCGCTTGTTAACTATTGCATGGAAAGCAAAAAACAGATTGAGATCGATTGAGGGGACAGGAAGCGGCCACCAGGATTCTTTAGCACCCGGAAAATAATGTCTCAGAATTGCGATGAGATTGTTACAGGAGTTCACATGTTCTCGTGCCATCACATAGTCGTAAGCGATTCCTTGCGCTATCGCATTTTTTCGCGGCCCCAAGTGCCTACCTAACCGCCAGGCAAGACCTGGATCCGTCGGAATTAAAATTGATAACACTCCACCATTTTTTAATACTCTGCGCCACTCTTTCAATGCCAGGTGCGGTTGATAGATATGTTCTAGAACATGACTGGCTATCAGTCTGTCAAACGTATTGTCTCCATAACTCAGGTCATTACCTGCTTGGGTTTCAAACTTCAACCTTCCTTCATGACGCTTGCCAATTTTTATCTTAGCGACTTCCAGCGTTTTTTGATCCATATCAGTTAACGTGTATTGATCAAATGCATGACGAACAAAATTGACATGTTCGCCAGTGCCCGCACCCACTTCCAGCACGGACTCAAAGTGCGACGCCTTCCCATACGCACTTTCTACAAGTTTATGACTGGCACGCATGACAAAGGATTGGAGTGGACTCGTATAGTTTGACTCATCATAAATTTCAGAAAATTTTTCCCTGTATTCAATCCACGCCTTGTCTTCACTGTGCATTTCCCTCTCCGTTCATAATGTCGCCCATCGTGACAGTGCTTCCAGGCTCTGAAATGGATGGTCCCAGACTGAATTTTTAATAATAGTATAAAAAGCCAGCATGCGTGAGAAGGCGATACCACTGGCTAGATCGGAATCATTCCAAACTCCGTTTCCACTCGAATACAGAAAATAGACGACTCCAAAGCCTTCCCCATTAAATCAGTCTTACTGGGCTATGATGATTGCTTTGCTATAAATCACTGGTGACCCTTCAAAGGCTCAACGCCGAAGCGCTACACGGGATAGGAAAAACAAAGGAATGAACCACAAGGTACTGTGCATCGTAGGCACCCGTCCGGAAGCCATCAAGATGGCTCCCGTGATCAAGGCGCTCCAGGCCGAAAGGAATATCGCTTGCCGGGTGCTCGCCACCGCCCAGCACCGAGGCCTGCTGGACCAGATCCTCGACGGCTTCGCAATCACGGCCGACCTGGACCTGGACATCATGCGTCCCAACCAGTCATTGGCGGCCCTGACCTCTCGCCTGCTGCTCGAACTCGACAACGTCTTGCAAGCCGAGCAGCCCGATGTCGTCCTGGCTCAAGGCGACACGACCACGGTCATGAGTGCCGCCCTGGCGTGTTTCTACCGGCAGATTCCCTTCGGCCATGTCGAAGCGGGCCTGCGTACCGGGGACCTCCGCAATCCGTTCCCCGAGGAAGCCAACCGGGTCATCGCCGGCAAGCTCACTCGCTGGCATTTCGCGCCCACCCAGGGCGCCGTGGACAACCTGCTGCGCGAAGGCGTCAGCGCCAGCGATATCACCCTGACTGGCAATACCGTGATCGATGCCCTGCTGATGACCGCGGCACAGGACTGCGCCTTGACTGTCCCATTGGACGCGAGCAAACGCCTGGTGCTGGTCACCTCCCATCGGCGGGAGAATTTCGGCGAACCGTTCCAGAATATCTGCCAGGCCCTCAAGCACCTGGCCGAACGGAACCCGGGCATCCAGATCCTCTATCCCGTCCATCCCAACCCGAACGTCAAGGAGGTCGCGCACCAACTACTCGGCCAGACCCCGAACATCCTCCTCTGCGCACCACTGGATTACGCGCCGTTTATCGCGGCAATGAAGCGCTCGTACCTGATCATCAGTGACTCCGGGGGGGTGCAGGAAGAAGCCCCGGCCCTGGGCAAGCCCGTGCTGGTGCTGCGGGAGGAAACCGAACGCCCGGAGGCGGTCGACCTCGGCGTGGTCAAGCTGGTGGGCGCCAACCGGGACCTCATCGTCAAACAGGCACAGCGCCTGCTCGACGACCCCGAGGCTTACCAGGGCATGGCACGCGGGGTTTCCCCCTATGGCGACGGCAAGGCCGCGGCACGCATCGTCAATGTGTTAAGGCAGTACTTCCAGCCATGCGCATGATTTACCTGTCGCCGCTGCCATGGGCCAGCTTCAGCCAGCGCCCCCATCACTTCGTCGATTGGTATCACCACCAGACTGGGGCGCCGGTGCTCTGGATCGATCCGTACCCGACACGCCTACCCACGCTGAACGACTTCAGGGGCAAGCCGCCCGGGGCCGATCAGCAAAGCGCCAGCGTTCCACCCTGGTTGCAGGTCCGCAAACCCCGTAGCTTACCCATCGAGCCCTTGCCAGGCTCAGCTATGCTGCTCAAGCGACTGTGGCGTAACCTGTTCAAAGAGACCGTGGCATTTGCTGCCCAAGGGCCCTGCATGATCTGTGTGGGGAAACCTTCCGAACTGGCCTTGCAGTTGCTGGCGCTGATCCCGCAAAGCCCCGCCGTCTACGATGCCATGGACGATTTCCCGGCCTTTTACCGGGGCCTGTCACGCAGGTCCATGGAACGTCGCCAGGCGCAGCTCATTCGACGGGTGGGCACGGTACTGGCGTCGTCCAACCCGCTTCGCGACAAGCTCCTGGGCATCACCGCCCCGGTAGCACTGGCCCTCAACGCCTGTGACCTGCATGGGCTGGTGCCGGTCGAGCGCCTGGACCTGGGTGCCAAGCAGCAGGTGCTGGGTTATGTCGGCACGCTGGGTCGTTGGTTCGACTGGGACCTGGTTATCGCGCTGGCACGGGTCAATCCTGGCAATCTCATCCGGCTGATCGGCCCCGTCTTCACGCCCCCGCCTTGCGCATTGCCGGCCAACATCGAACTGCTTCCGGAATGCTCCCATGCCAGTGCAATCGCGGCCATGGCAAGGTTTTCGGTGGGTTTGATCCCGTTCAAGCACAACCGCCTGACCGCCTCGGTCGACCCGATCAAATACTACGAATACCGCGCCCTCGGCCTGCCGGTCATTTCCACTCGCTTCGGTGAAATGGCCCTGCGCGACCGGGAGCCGGGCGTCTGGATCGTGGAGGAAGGCACCGATTTGCGCAAAACCGTCGTCGAAGCGCTCGCCAGTCAAAGCGATTGTTCGGCTGTTCAGCAGTTTCGTGAGGCACATCGTTGGGCCCAGCGTTTTTCTGCGATCAACCTCAAACACGCGCCATAACGGCCGATACCCCGGATAAGACCCCACCACTGGGGCGCAGGACGGAACGGTAGGTCAGTCATGACAGAGATTTATTTGTTGATAGCGCACGGCACGGATCAGGGCGAAGCTTACGTGCTGGGCTGGTTCGACGACCGAAGCAAAGCCCGGGAAGTGGCCGAACAGAAGGAATGGGAAGCGTACCGCGCCAGCCTGAAGGAGAAACATCCGTGGTCCAGCCACGCACCGCTGGCGCCGGACCAGACGGACTATCGTCGCTACTGGATCAAGACCATCTCGAAATTCGAGCATGTGCCAGTGCCGAGGTCTTTTGCGGTCCATTGATCATCACGACTGAATATTCGACGAAACGCGCGTGATCGGTGGCGGTCTAGACGATTAAGCCCATCCGATGAGAGCGTTCTTATGTTGAAATTCCTTGGCGGCACCGTAGGCATCATTTTCCTGATTGGCCTGATCGTGGTGATTGCGCTGTTCAAGTTCATTTTTTGAGCGTGGCGGCGGCGGTCTTTGGTTTGGTTCTGTAGGAGCTGGCGAAGCCTGCGATCTTTTGATCTTTCGCGTTAGATTCGACCATCTGACGGAAGATCGCAGCCTCGTTGCACTCGACAGCTCCTACACAACTCCTACGCGGCTGCTACAGGCCAGCGGGGGCTTGGCTCTGTAAATCATCACCCCTTACCTTGGCCCGTAGGCATTCAAAGTAGTCGCTACTCACTGGAACAGTGGGCGCCGACTCCAGCCCAGCCAATACCAGACCGCGCAGGTGCTGTCGATTCTGATCCTTGCGAATCAGCTCCTGCGCATATTCGCTACGAGTGCTGTAGCCTCCCAGGCTAACCTGATCATCCACGAAGGATTTGAGGGCGTCCGGCAGAGAGATGTTCTGGGTACTCATGACTTCGTCTGCTTTGGGAAAAATTTGCGGAAGTTTACACGCTTGGTCCGACCTCTCCAGTGTCGAGCTCGCGGAAAAAACTATAGCCCTTGGCCAGCAATCAGACAGACGTTCAGGTCTCAACAATATGGCAGACATAGACACGGCTATTGCTGACTGGGAACCGCTTAACCTTGAATGGCATCAAGGCTTCGCGTTCATGGACGGCGTGCTGCTGGGCGACGGGCAAGTGCCTGATGTGTACATCATGCTCAGCCCTGAAGGCGCACGCCCCGGCGAGTTGGCGCAATCTGCCAACGCCGGGCACTATCCGCCCTCGCCCTTGCTGGCCGGTCAGCCGGTTTGGCGGCATCGACGCAACCCTTGGGTCTTGCGCGACGTCCTGCGCGACTACTACCTGCTTCCAGCCTACCGGGCGCGCCACGGCTACCACGCGCTCCAAGCCTTGCCGTTTCGGTTCGACAGTGGCCTGGAAAGCCTCGGCCACCAGTACTGGCGTGACGCAGCCGGCGCCTATTGGTTCGGCGAGTACGCGATCAGCCAGATTCCCGAGGCCCGACCCGACAGCCTGGCCCTGTTGCCAGAGTCGCCCGCCTCGGTGACTTCAGCGTCCGCCCTGTTCAGCGACGGGATGAATATCTTTTTGCAGGGGCAACTTCTCGCCAGCGCCACGGCGCGGGTGCGGTATTGCAATCACCCGTCCTATCGAGTGATCGACGATCAGGTCTACAAGGGGTTCAAGCCCCTGCACCAAAAGGACGGCACGCCGCTGCCGGTGGCAAACCCGGACGACTTCCAGATGCTCGCCCAACGCTGGGGAACCGACGGACAGTCGATCATCGTGCAAGCGCAGCAAGGTTCAAGCATTTCCTACGAATACTTCTACCGCATCGACAATGCCGACCTGGCAACCTTCACCGTGCTGAATGAACGCTACGCCAAGGACAAGCAACGCGCCTATTACCTGACCGGCAAGAGCATCCGATACATTGGCGATTTCCACCTGCTCAAGTGCTGGCAGCCGACGTTCGATGAATGCGGGCGCGTGGTCAGCGCCAACGAATACGAGGATGAGTATTTTGCCGTGGACGACAATTTCGTCTACGCCGCCGGGACCCGCGTGCGTGACGCCCATGGTCCGAGCTTTCGCCACTTGGGGTTCGACTACTACCGTGATCACCTGCACGTCTACCAGCGCCAGAAACGCCTCGATGTCGACGCGCAAAGCTTCGTCGTGACCCAGCTCTGTCGCAACGACCAGGATTATTCACCCGTACTGGCAGGCGACAAGCACGGCCCGCTGGGCTCAGACGGGATCATCGATGCGGCCATGCAAGAGGCCTGGGCACCTTATTTCGAGGCCCATCCGCAGTTGGAGGGCTATTGGTGGCACCGTTTGCGGGCAACAACCGAGGCCGCGCAAACACACGCGCAAACGCAGCCGCTACAGGCCATCGGTCTCGGATTCGAACTAGGCGACCAAGTGTATTTCCATGGCCGCGCGATCAATGGGCTGGACGCGGCGAGTTTCAAATTGCTCGATACGCACCTGTGCGGCGATGCCCAGGGCTTGTATCTGATCCCGTTTCATAACGCCGAAACGCAAGTGCCCGAACGGTTTTCCCAAGAACCCGCGGAGCACTTCCGCGCGCTCGGTGGGCCCTACCTGACCGACGGAAAAACCGTGTTCTGCCACCGGATTTTCTACCATCCTCCCGAACCGATTCGTAAAGCCGATGTGGCTACCTTCGAGTCCTGCGGCCATGGCTGGGCCCAGGATCAAAATGCGGTGTATTACTACGGCGAGGCAAAAAAACGCCTACATCCCTCGGATACCCGCATTCTCGGCACCTATGCCGTCAGCCCTACCCTGATCCTCTCGGAAGGCAAACCGCTGGATGTACCGTTCGACCCCGACGAAGTCCGCGTGCCCCACCCCGACTTCCTGCAACTGGGCACGCGCAAGTTGTTCTGCCACCGACGGCCCGTCAGCGCCAAGCGTATCGACCTGGCCACCCTGGAATTCCTGAGTGAGCGCTATGCTCGGGACAGGAACCGAATGTACTACTACGACGGTTATGCAACCCTGACCGAGGTCGACGAAGCACAGTATCGGGAGTCTCTCGGCCAGCCGGTGGCAAGCGTCTAGAACTGCGTCACCACCGTCACCCCTGCCGTGTCGAACCGGTCCATGTTCATAAGCGCATCAATGGATTGTTCGAGGCTGATGGTCTTGCCCACCAGTTTTTCAGGTGCCAGCTTGCCGGAGGTGATCATGTCCATCATTGCGCCG
Organism: Pseudomonas sp. Z1-12; assembly: GCF_051132015.1. Taxonomy (NCBI): domain Bacteria; kingdom Pseudomonadati; phylum Pseudomonadota; class Gammaproteobacteria; order Pseudomonadales; family Pseudomonadaceae; genus Pseudomonas; species Pseudomonas sp. Z1-12. Next base: position 2,408,323 of record NZ_CP071647.1, on the reverse strand, counting down.
TAACGGTGAGCCTGCATGCCATGGCTGCCACAGATTTCCAGCTCGTAGGCAATGACTTTGCTCATCGGGATCGCCGGCGTGCTGTGATCGGCCAGCATCAAACCGACCTGGACATGCCGGCCACGCCGTCTCAGATTGTTGATGGAGTTGAAGCAGGTCGTTGGATGACCGAGCGCATCCAACGAAACATGAACGCCGCCCTTCGTCATCTCAAGCACCGCCTCGGTCACATCCGCCACACGGCTGGCATTGACCGTCGCAACGGCACCAAGCGACTGGGCAAGCTTGAGCTTATCGTCGGAGATATCAATCGCGATAACGTTCGCCCCGACAGCGTGGGCGATCATCACCGCTGACAGTCCCACACCACCACAACCATGAACCGCCACCCACTGGCCCGCCGTGACCTTGCCTTGATCGACCACCGCACGGAACGACGTGACGAACCGACAACCCAGGCTCGCCGCCGTGGCGAAGTCCATGTTGTCCGGCAGCGCAACCAGGTTCAAATCCGCCTGGTGAATCCCAACATACTCGGCGAAAGAGCCCCAATGGGTGAACCCCGGCTGAAACTGGCTGTGGCACACCTGCTGGTTGCCGCTATTGCATTCCGGGCATGCGCCACAGCCACCGACAAAAGGCACGGTAATGCGATCGCCCACCTTCCATCGGGTGACGTCCTTGCCCACCTCCGCCACGACCCCTGCCAATTCGTGGCCGGGCACATGGGGCAGCTGAATATCAGGATCATGTCCTTTCCAGCCATGCCAGTCGCTTCGGCATACGCCCGTGCCGAGGACCTGGACAACCACACCGTGACGCTCGGGAGTTGGGTCTTCGACGGTCATCACACGTGGGGGTTGGGAAAAGGCTTCGTAAACGACGGCTTTCATGCAGAATCCCTCTACTTTAGAAAAGCGCTATGCCTGAACCCTGGCTCGCGGACTGGCCTGGGCACAAACAAACGTCAACAGTAGCCACAAACGCCCCTGCACGTAAGAGCCTCTGTCGCTTAGAGGTTGCAGCTGTATTGATATTCGAAGGGGAAGAATACGGTATCGACCACCAGCGAAAACGGTGCGTCGATCAACAGGAAAGGAATCAGCTTTCCTTTGGACGTGCCCACCAGCCACCAGTCAAAGCGCAGGCCGATGTAGGGGCATCGGTGCTTGTCGTAGTCCATCCGCATCGCGGTGGCCATGCAGCCGCTTAGGCTGGTGATCAGCACCAGTAGAATCGCTTTCCGTAGCACGTAGTGTCCTTATTATGCTTTTGCCCGGCTGCGCAGGCAGGCTTAGTCGAATCTTCAGCACCGGATGCGAAGGAACATGGACACAAGTTTTGCGCAGGCACAAAAAAGCCGATCAATCTGATCGGCTTAATTGTCTGATTTTACTCAGTAAATATGGTCGGGACGGAGTGATTCGAACACTCGACCCCTAGCACCCCATGCTAGTGCGCTACCGGACTGCGCTACGCCCCGACTAGGCGTGAATCTTGTTCCGCTTCTCAGCGGAACGCCCAGGAATATAACGCAAGCTTTTGAAAACTGGAAGTATTTAAAAGCAGAAATTATTTCTTGAGCACCACCAGCACATCTTCAAGCTCGGCGATCATCTGGCGGATCATCTGTTTGTACTGGGTGGTATCGTCCTTGGCCTCATCACCGGAGAGGCGCAGGCGTGCGCCGCCGATGGTGAACCCCTGGTCGTACAGCAGCGCGCGGATCTGCCGGATCATCAGCACGTCTTGTCGCTGATAATACCGGCGGTTTCCGCGGCGCTTGACCGGGTTGAGTTGAGGAAACTCCTGCTCCCAATAGCGCAGCACGTGTGGTTTTACCGCACACAGCTCGCTGACTTCACCAATGGTGAAGTAGCGTTTGCCCGGGATGACGGGTAGTTCGTCGTTATGACTTGGTTCCAGCATAAGCCTCAACTCGGGCCTTCAACTTCTGCCCTGGACGAAAGGTGACCACACGGCGAGCCGTGATCGGGATTTCTTCTCCCGTTTTCGGATTGCGGCCAGGCCGCTGGCGTTTGTCCCGAAGGTCGAAATTGCCGAAACCGGACAACTTGACCTGTTCGTTGTCTTCCAGAGCGTGCCTGATTTCTTCGAAAAACAGTTCGACCAATTCTTTGGCCTCCCGTTTATTCAGGCCCAGCTCCTCATACAGACGTTCCGCCATCTCAGCTTTCGTCAGAGCCCCCATACGTCACTTCCTTAACGTGGCGTTCAACCTGGTTTCGAGCGAGGTGAGGATATTTTGCGTTGCGGTATTCACCTCATCGTCATTAAGAGTGCGCGATGGATGCTGCCAGGTCAAGCCGACTGCAAGGCTTTTTCTATGCGGATCAATACCTTTACCCTGATACACGTCAAATAGCCTGAGGTCCGTTAGCCATTCGCCTGCATTTTCACGAATTACTTCCAGTACAGCACTGGAAGCGACCTCACGGTCGGCCAGCAACGCCAGGTCACGACGCACTTCAGGAAAGCGCGATAACTCCTGGAATTTCGGCATTTTCCCCTGTGCCACTTCGGCCAGGACCAGCTCGAAAACGAAGACGGGACGATCGAGGCCCAGGGTTTTCGACAGTTCCGGGTGAATCGCACCGACATAACCGACTTCACGCCCGTCTCGCTCGATCCGCGCAGTCTGCCCCGGATGCAGCGCCGGGTGCTTGCCCGGTACGAAAGTGAATGCGTCGAGCGCGCCGGCGAAGCCCAGCACCGCTTCCACGTCAGCCTTGACGTCGAAGAAGTCGACGACATCGCGACCTTGCGCCCAGCCTTCCGGCAAGCGACTGCCACAGACGACACCGGCCAACATCGGCTCTTGCTTCAAGCCTTCCAACTGACCGACAAAACGCAGGCCGCTTTCGAACAAGCGCACGCGATCCTGCTGGCGGTTCAGGTTGTGCTGGAGCGACTTGACCAGGCCCGGCCACAGGGACGAACGCATGGCGGCCATGTCGTTGGAGATCGGGTTGGCCAGCAACAGCGGCTCGACGCCCGGGCTGAACAGCTCGAACTGGCGTGGATCGATGAAGCTGTAGGTGATCGCTTCCTGATACCCACGGGCCACCAGCAGGCGGCGCAGTTCCGGCAGGTCGCTGCGGGCTTCAGCCTTGGCTTGCGGGGCCAGGCGGGCTTGCGGGTAGCGTACCGGCAGGCGGTTGTAGCCGTACAGGCGGGCCAGTTCTTCGATCAGGTCGACTTCCAGGCTGATATCGAAGCGATGGCTTGGCACTTCGACGCGCCACTGCCCTGCCCCATCGGCGCTGATGTTCAGGCCCAAGGCGCTGAGCAGGCGTTCGACTTCGGCCGAATCCATTTCCATGCCCAGCATCTGGGTGATGCGCTGGGCACGCAGGGTGATCGGTGCAATCTTGGGCAGGTGCTGTTCGCTGACAGTCTCGATGACCGGCCCGGCTTCGCCACCGGTGATGTCCAGCAGCAGGCCGGTGGCGCGCTCCATGGCTTCACGGGCCAGCTGCCAGTCCACGCCTCGCTCGTAGCGGTGCGAGGCGTCGGTGTGCAGGCCATAGGAACGAGCCTTGCCAGCGACGGCGATCTGGTCGAAGAACGCGCTTTCCAGGAATACATCGCGGGTGGTGGCGGATACGCCACTGTGCTCGCCACCCATCACGCCGGCAATCGCCAGGGCGCGGGCGTGGTCGGCAATCACCAGGGTGTCGCTGCGCAGGGTCACTTCCTGGCCGTCGAGCAGCACCAGCTTCTCGCCCTCTTCGGCCATGCGTACGCGGATGCCACCGTTGATTTCGGCGAGATCGAACGCATGCAGCGGCTGACCCAGCTCCAGCATTACATAGTTGGTGATGTCGACGGCGGCGTCGATGCTGCGCACGTCGGCGCGACGCAGGCGCTCGACCATCCACAGCGGCGTTGGCTTGGACAGGTCGACGTTACGGATCACACGGCCCAGGTACCGCGGGCACGCCGCCGGCGCCAGGACTTCAATCGAACGCACTTCGTCATGCACGGCCGGCACGGTCGCGACCGTCGGACGCGTCACAGGAGCGGCATACAGCGCGCCGACTTCACGGGCCAGACCCGCCAGGGACAGGCAGTCGCCACGGTTCGGCGTCAGGTCGACCTCGATGCTCGCGTCGTCCAGGCCCAGGTATTCACGAATGTCCTGGCCCACCGGCGCATCCGCCGGAAGCTCCATCAGGCCATCGTTGCCTTCGCCAATCTGCAGTTCGGCCTGGGAGCACAACATGCCGTTGGACTCGACGCCGCGCAGCTTGGCTTTCTTGATCTTGAAGTCGCCCGGCAGTTCGGCACCGATCATGGCGAACGGGATCTTCAGGCCCGGGCGCACGTTGGGCGCGCCACAGACGACCTGAAAAGTTTCCGCGCCATTGCTGACCTGGCAAACCCGCAGCTTGTCAGCGTCAGGGTGCTGCTCGGTGCCCAGCACCTCGCCCACCACCACACCGCTGAATGCACCGGCGGCCGGCGTCACACTATCGACCTCGAGGCCGGCCATCGACAGGCGAGCAACCAGCTCGTCCTGGCTTACCTGCGGGCTTACCCAGCCGCGCAGCCATTGTTCACTGAATTTCATCCTGCTCTCCTAAAGGTTCGTTACGACTAGCGAAATTGCGCGAGGAACCGCAAGTCGTTGTCGAAGAACAGACGCAAGTCGTTCACGCCGTAACGCAGCATGGCCAGGCGTTCCACGCCCATGCCGAAGGCAAAGCCCGAGAATTCTTCCGGATCGATTCCGGACATGCGCAGCACGTTCGGGTGAACCATGCCGCAGCCCATGACTTCCAGCCAGCCCGTCTGCTTACAGACGCGGCAGCCTTTGCCGCTGCACATCACGCATTCCATGTCGACTTCCGCCGACGGCTCGGTGAATGGGAAGTACGAAGGGCGGAAACGCACGGCCAGCTCTTTTTCGAAGAACACCCGCAGGAATTCTTCGATGGTGCCTTTGAGGTCGGCGAAATTGATGTCGCGATCAACCAGCAAGCCTTCGACCTGGTGGAACATCGGCGAGTGGGTGATATCGGAGTCGCTGCGATACACACGGCCTGGGCAGACGATGCGGATCGGCGGCCGCTGCGATTCCATGGTGCGGACCTGTACCGGCGAGGTATGGGTGCGCAACAGCATGTTCGCGTTGAAATAGAAGGTGTCGTGCATCGACCGGGCCGGGTGATGGCCTGGGATGTTGAGCGCCTCGAAGTTGTGATAGTCGTCTTCGACCTCGGGGCCTTCGGCAATGCCGTAGCCGATGTGGGTGAAGAACTGCTCGATGCGTTCCAGGGTCCGAGTGACCGGATGCAGGCCACCAGAAGTCTGGCCACGGCCAGGCAGGGTCACGTCGATGGACTCGGCGGCGAGCTTGGCGGCCAGGTCCGCCTCCTCGAACAACGCCTTGCGCGCATTGAGGACCTCTGTGACACGCTCCTTGGCAACGTTGATCAGCGCACCGACCTGCGGACGCTCTTCGGCTGGCAGGTTCCCCAGGGTCTTCATCACCTGAGTCAACTCGCCCTTCTTGCCAAGGTAGTGAACCCGGATTTGCTCCAGGGCATTGATATCTTCAGCGCTTTGCACAGCCTCTAGTGCTTGAGCGACCAGCGCGTCCAGGTTTTCCATGTACAGACTCCAGATACAAAATAGGGGAAGAGCTTTAAGGCTCTTCCCCTATTTATGACGTTTGACACCTGGGCCCACAGAGGTGGACCCCGGTGACTGCCGGGGGTACTTAAGCCAAGGTGGCTTTAGCTTTCTCGACAATCGCAGCAAACGCCGCTTTTTCGTTCACTGCCAGATCAGCCAGAACCTTACGGTCGATCTCGATGGACGCTTTTTTCAGGCCAGCGATGAAACGGCTGTAGGACAGACCGTTAACACGAGCACCAGCGTTGATACGAGCGATCCACAGAGCGCGGAACTGACGTTTTTTCTGACGACGGTCACGGTAGGCGTATTGGCCTGCCTTGATTACCGCTTGCTTGGCAACACGGAATACGCGGGAACGCGCGCCGTAGTAGCCTTTAGCAAGTTTCAGAATTTTTTTGTGACGTTTACGGGCAATGACGCCACGCTTTACACGAGCCATGAGTTACTTCCTCTATTCTTGATCCAAAAATTAACGAAGGCGCAGCATGCGCTCGACTTTTGCCACGTCAGACGGATGCAGCAAGCTGCTACCGCGCAGTTGACGCTTACGCTTGGTCGACATTTTGGTCAGGATGTGGCTCTTGAAAGCGTGCTTGTGCTTGATACCGTTAGCAGTTTTCAGAAACCGCTTAGCAGCACCACTTTTGGTCTTCATCTTTGGCATGTTCGGATACTCCGCATTCAGTTGATAAACATAATCGCAAGGCCTGCCGTGCCCTGGTGATTACTTCTTCTTTTTCGGGGCGATGACCATGATCAGCTGGCGTCCTTCCATCTTAGGATGCTGTTCGACCGAACCGTACTCGAGCAGGTCTTGTTCAACCCGCTTGAGGAGTTCCATCCCCAGCTCCTGGTGGGCCATCTCACGGCCGCGGAATCGCAAGGATACCTTGGCCCTGTCCCCATCACTCAGGAAACGTACCAGGTTGCGCAGTTTTACCTGGTAATCCCCTTCCTCCGTCCCTGGACGAAACTTGATTTCTTTTACCTGAATCTGCTTCTGGTTTTTCTTCGCCGCGGCAATCTGCTTCTTCTTTTCGAAGATCGACTTGCCGTAGTCCATCACCCGGCAAACCGGTGGGACTGCGTCCGCGGAGATTTCTACCAGATCAAGCTTGGCTTCTTCAGCAATACGAAGCGCTTCATCAATCGAGACGATGCCAATCTGCTCGCCGTCAGCGCCAATTAACCGAACCTCGCGTGCCGAGATATTCTCGTTGATCGGGGCTTTCGGTGCAGCTCGTTTATCTTGTCTCATTTCACGCTTAATAATAATTACTCCAAATCTGGGCGACCACGCCGGGAAACCGCTTGCGCGAGGAACTCAGCGAATTCGGCGACGGGCATCGAGCCCAGGTCAGCACCTTCACGAGTACGCACAGCGACAGTCTGCATCTCGACCTCCCGATCTCCAATAACCAAGAGAAAGGGAACCTTGAGCAAAGTATGCTCGCGGATTTTAAAGCCGATCTTTTCATTTCTCAAGTCGGACTTGGCACGAAATCCGCTTTGATTGAGAGTTTTTTCGACTTCAGCGGCAAAATCTGCCTGTTTATCAGTGATATTCATGATCACTGCCTGGGTCGGCGCCAGCCACGCAGGGAACGCGCCCTCGTAGTGTTCGATCAGAATCCCGACGAAACGCTCGAACGAACCAAGGATCGCGCGGTGAAGCATGACCGGGTGCTTGCGGCTGTTGTCTTCGGACACATATTCAGCGCCCAGACGGATCGGCAGGTTGAAATCGAGCTGCAAGGTACCACACTGCCACACGCGACCGAGGCAATCTTTCAGCGAAAATTCGATCTTCGGACCGTAGAAGGCGCCCTCACCCGGCTGCAGGTCGTACGCAAGCCCCGCGCTATCAAGGGCGGCGGCCAGGGCCGCTTCGGCGCGATCCCACAGCTCATCGGAGCCGACGCGTTTTTCCGGACGAGTGGACAGCTTCATCTCGACCTCGGTGAACCCGAAATCGCGATAGACGTCCATGGTCAGCTTGATGAACGCGGCGGATTCGGCCTGCATCTGCTCTTCGGTGCAGAAAATGTGCGCATCGTCCTGGGTGAACGCACGCACGCGCATGATGCCGTGCAGCGCACCCGATGGCTCGTTGCGGTGGCAAGCACCGAACTCGGCCAGGCGCATTGGCAGTTCGCGGTAGCTCTTCAAGCCCTGGTTGAACACCTGCACGTGGCACGGGCAGTTCATCGGCTTGATGGCGTAGTCGCGGTTTTCCGACTGGGTGGTGAACATGTTGTCGGCGTAGTTGGCCCAGTGCCCGGATTTTTCCCACAGGCTGCGGTCGACCACTTGCGGCGTCTTGATCTCCAGGTAGCCGTTCTCACGCTGGACCTGGCGCATGTACTGCTCGAGCACCTGGTACAGGGTCCAGCCGTTTGGGTGCCAGAACACCATGCCCGGGGATTCTTCCTGGGTATGGAACAGGCCCAGGCGCTTGCCGATCTTGCGGTGATCGCGCTTTTCGGCTTCTTCGATGCGCTGGATGTAGGCCGCCAGTTGCTTCTTGTCCGCCCAGGCGGTGCCGTAGACGCGCTGCAATTGCTCGTTCTTCGCGTCGCCACGCCAGTAGGCACCGGACAGCTTGGTCAGCTTGAAGGACTTCAGGAAGCGGGTGTTCGGCACGTGCGGGCCGCGGCACATGTCGACGTATTCTTCGTGGTAGTACAGGCCCATGGCCTGCTCGTCCGGCATGTCTTCCACCAGACGCAGCTTGTAGTCCTCGCCACGGGCCTTGAAGACTTCGATGACTTCGGCGCGCGGGGTGACTTTCTTGATGACGTCGTAATCTTTCTCGATCAGCTGCTGCATGCGCTGTTCGATGGCCGCCATGTCGTCCGGGGTGAAAGGACGTTCGAAGGCGATGTCGTAATAGAAGCCCTCATCGATGACCGGCCCGATGACCATCTTCGCGCTCGGGTACAGCTGCTTGACCGCATGGCCGACCAGGTGCGCGCAAGAATGGCGAATGATCTCCAGCCCCTCTTCATCCTTGGGCGTGATGATTTGCAGCGTGGCGTCGCTGTCGATGACGTCACTGGCGTCGACCAGCTTGCCGTTGACCTTGCCGGCCAGGGTGGCCTTGGCCAGGCCAGCACCAATGGATGCGGCGACCTCGGCTACGGAAACCGGGTGATCGAACGAACGTTGACTGCCGTCGGGAAGAGTAATAGTTGGCATGGCGCCTCCTCTCCTAGTGGTGACCCCTACCAAAGGTCACGTGGGTTGGGATGAGCCAGTACAAGATCCAGTCCAGGCCATTCAATGACGAACGCCTGCCTTACAGCGGCAGGAGCCTTGCGGCCAACCGGGAAACCGAACCAGAGTGACTGGGATTCAAATCAGGGTTATTCGGGTTCTTTGCCAGCGGGACGAACGATCATCCGCAGCCTGGAAATAGCCGAGCCCGGCATGCTAGCACAGATGAACGGTCATCGCCGCGTGGGAATTGAAGCAGACGTAAATCCAGGGTTTTTATGCCAGAGTGCTGAACTGAAGCGAGCGCAACGCCTCAGATAACAAGACATCGACCCGAAAGGAGCATCTTCGCATGCGTCTGAATACATTGTTTGCAGTAGTCGCCCCCCTCGCCCTGCTGCTTCCCCTGACCGCCCATGCCGACTGGCCCAAGGGCGAGCGCGAAAAATACATGGCCCAATGCACGCAAGCCGCGACGCCCCAGATCGGCGCGGCCGCGGCCAAATCCCATTGTGCCTGCGGGGCAGACGCGATCAAGTCCTACCCAGCGTCGGACATCCAGGCCCTGATGGACAACAAGGCCACCCCGGAACTGCAGCAGAAAGCACTCGGCCAGATCGCCAAATGCAAGGCCAACCCGCCTGCGAAAAAATGAATAATCGGGGCCTTGCGAGGCGCCCGACAGGGATAAAAAGGCTCGAATAAAGGCTTTTTTCTTTGATTTATGCAGGTTTTTCAGCTTTTTTTATCGTCTTTACTTTCGGCTGAAAGCCTTTAAAACCGGGCCTTTCAGCGGGTAAAGGCGATAAAGTAAACACGACTGATTGGCAAACAGCGCCTGCGGGGGGCTCCCAAATCGAACATTTCGACTATGATACCCGGGTGTGCCCAGTTGGCCTGAGCAGCACAGTACACTGAAAATATATGTTTCTTGGAGATACACCATGTCTAATCGCCAAACCGGCACCGTTAAATGGTTCAACGATGAAAAAGGCTTCGGCTTCATCACTCCTCAAGGTGGCGGTGACGACCTGTTCGTACACTTCAAAGCTATCGAAAGCGACGGTTTCAAAAGCCTGAAAGAAGGCCAGACCGTTTCCTTCGTGGCTGAGAAAGGCCAAAAGGGTATGCAAGCTGCACAGGTTCGCCCAGAGTAATTTCTCGGCGTACTAAAAAAACCCCGTCCATGTGACGGGGTTTTTTATGGGCGATTGAAAAGCGTCGATCAGCCGCAGTTCACTCGATTGATCACCAGGCTGGCATCGGTATTGAGGTTCAGGCGATCGGAGCGATATTCAAGCGTCACCATGTCGTTGGGCTTGAGGATCCGCGCATTCTGCGCGCCGGCACGGGTACGGGCCTGCTCCAGCAGCTCTGGCGAAGCCTTTTTTCCAATGGCGAACTCGGCGGCCTTTGCTTCGCAGCGGGTGTGACCGGTCTCGGCCGCCACAGGTTCAGGGGTCGATTCAGAGGTGTTGCTGCAACCGCTCAAGATCATGGCGGCCAGCAAAGTACTCAATGACGCGAGCTTCCAAGGCATGAAGCCTCCTTTTTTCGATGAATAAACAGTGAGCGTGCGACAACCTAAACGGCGCTTGGTTGCAACACCGCAGCCATCAGACTGGGAAAGCTGGCAGTTTGCCTGAGCCCGTTCCCGCTGTTCAGGCTTGAATCGTGACTGGATATGAACGCGACTCAATAAACGTCGATGTAATCGAAGGGCGGATTGGGCCAGTTGTCCTTCAGCGCGTTGTAGATCTGCATGACCCAAACCTCGTCACTGGCAGCGACGCGCCCGACGTAGCCCGAACCCTTCGCCCAGGTCTCGAGGCGAAACCGTAAACCGTCGATGTCGGTGCCGCCGACCACACCCGAGGACAAATAGGCGATGCCGCCCTTGGTCACGCGCAGCTGGGTATGCTCGTCATCACTAGCCGAGGCCAGCAACTGACGAACCGCCTCGACGGTCAGGCCATCAGGAGCGTTCAAATCGATCTGCACGGTGGGGCTCCTTAAAAATAAAAGACCAAGTGTCGCACAGCCCTCCCCCAATGCCTAAGTCGCAGTGCCAAATCCTCGGCAAAAATGGTTAACTCAGCCTACAGACCTCCAACTCGCGAGCCCGACCATGAGCACCGTCAGCATCGAAGCCACCATCAATGCCAAATGGTCGCAGGGCCACAGCTCCTATAGCCCGGGCAGCCCGGAGGAACTGGCGCTCATCGGTATAGAATTGTTGGTGAAGGAGCTGGGAACGGAGGTCGCACGCGACTTCATCCAGCAGGCCTTCGAGCGTTACCCGAGCGTCGTCGACGCCGTGGATTGAGGCTCATGCACCCGCAGCTCCGGCCTGCGGGCACATGACAGGCTAGTTACTTCAGGCGCGCCAGGCGCTCGGTTAGCAGGTCGAAGAAGCCTTGGGCATCGCCGTTTTCCACCCAGAACGCGTTCTTCGGTGCCTTCAAGCCGTCGTACCAGTCAACGATGGTCTGCCCGAACGTCGGCCCCTCGCGGCTGTCCACGACGACATTGACCGAACGGCCGGTGAACAATTGCGGCTTGAGCAGGTAGGCAATCACCGTCGCGTCATGCACCGGCCCGCCCGTCATGCCGTAGTGCTCCATGTCGCCCTTGACGTATTCGTTGAGAATATCGCCCACCAGCTTGCTGGCGTTATTGTTCAACGCCGCGATCTGCTTCAGGCGCGCTTCGCTGGTGAGGATCTTGTGGGTCACGTCCAATGGCAGGTAGGTCAGCTTCACGCCGCTCTTGGCCACCACCTCGGCCGCCTGCGGGTCGGCGAACAGATTGAACTCGGCCACCGGCGTGATATTGCCGCCGTTGAAGTGCGCGCCGCCCATGATCACCACTTCCTTGATGCCCTGGACGATATCGGGCTCCTGGACCAAGGCCAGCGCCAGGTTGGTCTGCGGACCCAGCATCGCAATGGTGATGCTGTGGGGCTTGGCAGCCTTTAGCGTGTCGATCAGGTAGTTGACGGCATTGCCCTCGGCCAACCCCTTCTTCGGCTCATGTACCGTGACACCCGACAGGCCTTCCTTGCCATGGATGTTTTCGGCGTAGATGGGCGTGCGCATCAACGGTTTCGGCGCACCGGCGTAGACCGGCACGTCTTCGCGCCCCGCCCATTCACGGGCCAGGCGAGCGTTGCGCGAGGTCTTGTCCAGGCGCACATTGCCGGCAACGGTGGTCAGCGCACGGATATGCAGTTCCTCGGGCGATGCCAGGGCGAACAGCAGCGCCACCACGTCGTCAGCGCCTGGATCAGTGTCGATGATCAAGTCGATTTTTTCCGCTGCCTGGGCGCTCGTTGCGGTGATCAGTGACAAAAGCAGCAGACTCCGGATCAGTTGATGCATTTTCTGAGCATAGCGGTGCATGGCGCACTCCTTGTGCAGGGTTGAACAGGATTAGAACGTCACTCCAGCGACCAGCACGATATTGCAGTACGGCGAACACTCGCCGGTACGAATGATCGCCCGCGCCTGTCGGCTGATGACCTTGAATTGCTCATGACTGACCAACGCCCGCTCCCCCAGCGCACCCTCTGCATTCAACGTTTGCAGGGTCGTCAGGGCCGACGGTTGCTTGTCGAGGATTTCCTCGGCCAAAACATGGCTTTCCACCTGCATTTCGCTGAGCACCACCTTCAAGGTGCTGACAAAGTCAGGAATGCCATGGGTCAGGGCCAGGTCGATCAACTCGACCTGGGGCGGCACAGGCAGGCCGGCATCGCCGATGACCACCTTGTCGCCATGGCCGAGGGAAGCGATCAGTCGTGACAGTGCCACATTCAACAACGGCGTCTTTTTCATGATTTGAAAGCCTGTACGTCCAGCAATGTGGGAATTGAAGGTTGCGCGCCGGATCGGGTGACCGACAGCGCGGCGGCGGCCTGACCGAAACGAATCGCGTCGACCTCGTTCTTGCCGCTGGCCAGGGCTGCCGCGAAGCCGCCGACAAAGGTGTCTCCGGCCGCCGTGGTGTCCACTGCCTTGACCCGCGGGGCCGGGAAATGTTCGAAGCTGGCACCGTCGGCGAACATCAAGCCCTGGGCACCCAGGGTCACGATCACCTTGCCGGCACCGGCGGCGATCAGATGCGCTGCGGCGGCTTCGGCGGTTTCCAACGATTCCACCGCCAGCCCGCTCAGCACCGCGGCTTCGCTTTCATTGGGAATCAGATAATCGACGCAGGCATACCAGTCGGCCGGCAACGCATGGGAAGCCGGCGCGGGGTTGAGAATGACGGTTTTGCCCAACTCACGGCCGCGCTTGAGGGCATGGCCGACGGTGGCGTCCGGCACTTCCAACTGGCAGATGATGACATCGGCGCTTTGCAGCACTGCATCGACACTGTCCAAGACCTCGGCAGTGAGTGCTCCGTTGGCGCCGGCGACAATGACGATGGCATTCTGGCTGTTGTCATCAACGACAATCAGCGCCACGCCACTTGAGTCCTCCACCACGCGGACCGCCTGGCAGTCGATGCCCTCGACCAGCAGCGCGCCGCGCAATTGCTCGCCGTAGGCATCGCTGCCCACGCAACCCACCATCGACACCTGCGCGCCCAGGCGCGCGGCAGCGACCGCCTGGTTGGCGCCCTTGCCGCCCGGGATGGTAGCGAACGATTGACCAATCAGCGTTTCACCGCCACGGGGCAGGCGCGGCGCCCGGGTCACCAGGTCCATGTTCAGGCTGCCGATTACCACTACTTTTGCTGGCATACATCACTACTCATCAATTCGGTTCAGCGGTATTGGGCGAATGTACCGGACAGCGGTGCAGTCGACTCTCGCAGGACAATACTCGGCGTCACGATCCGCTGGTCGGTGGCAAGGCTAGGCGTCGCGATACGCAGCAGCAGCACTTCGGCCGCCATCTCGCCAAGCTGCAGGATCGACTGCCCCACCGTGGTCAACGCCGGATAGACATAACGGCTCATCTGGATGTCGTCGAAACCGATGACCGACAGTTCGCTGGGCACGCGCACGTTGCGTTCGGCGGCGGCACGCAGCACACCGATGCCGATCATGTCGTTGGCCGCAAAGATCGCGCTGGGCGGCTGCCGCTCAAGCAGTTGCGCAGCGGCGCGGTAGCCGCCGGTACTGGTGAAATCGCTCTCGAGCATGCGCTCGACGGGCAACTCGATCCCCGCCTCTTTCAGCGCTCGGCAGTAACCGGCCAAGCGCATTTGCGCCACGCTGGTATTGGCCGGGCCGCCGATAAAGGCAATATCGCGGTGCCCCAGCTCCAGCAAATGCCGGGTCGCCAAGTAGGCGCCGTATTCATGATCGATGCGCACCAGGTCCGCATCGACACCCTCGAGCCCGCGGTCGACGATCACCATGGGCGTGCGCACGTTGGCCAGCCCCTCGGCCAGGCCGACATCACCGCCGGTGGACGCGAAGATCAGCCCATCGATACGTTTTTCCAGCAATACCCGCAGGTAGCTGCGTTGCTTGTCCGGGTTGTCGTCGGAGTTGCACAGGATCACGCAATAGCCGTTGCGCTCACAGTAATCCTCAATGCCCCGGGCCAGTTCGGCAAAGTAAGGGTTGAGGCTGTTGGGCACCAGCAGGCCGATGGTCGCCGTGGTCTTGGCCTTGAGCGACCGGGCCACGGCGCTGGGCACGTAGTCCAGGCGCTCGATGGCCGCCTCGACCTTGAGCCGCACCTCCTCGCTGACCGGTCGCGTCTTGTTCACCACATGGGACACGGTGGTGTAGGAAATACCTGCGAGCGCCGCTACATCCTTGATCGTCGCCATGGTTCAAGCCCGCCGACTGGCGCGCTGGCTGCGGTAGGTATCGAGCACGACCGCCACCACGATCACCGCGCCGGTAATGATGCGCTTGGTCGGCTCGGTGGCGCCAATCTGCGCCAGGCCCGCCGCGAGCACGGAGATGATCAGCACGCCAAAGAAGGTGCTGATGACCGAGCCGCGCCCACCCATCAGACTGGTGCCGCCAATGACGACTGCAGCGATCACTTGCAGCTCGAGCCCCGAACCGGCGTTCGGATCCGCGGCCTCCAGGCGAGAGATCTGGAACAGCGCCGCCACACCGGCCAGCAGCCCCATCAGGCTGAACACCAGGATCTTGTAAGGCTTTGGGTTGATGCCGGCCAGGCGCACGGCTTCTTCATTGGTGCCGATGCCGATCAGGTAGCGACCGAACACCGTGCGGGTCAGCACCGCTTGGGCAATGAAGATCACCAGCAAGGCGATGATGAACGAAGGCGAGATGCCAAAGGCGATGGGATTGGACAGCCAGGCGAACGAGTCGCCGATGTAGGCGGTCCGGGATCCGGTCATCTGGTACGCCAGGCCCCGGGCCATTTCCAGCACGCCGAGGGAGACGATGAACGATGGAATCCGCCATGCCACGGTGATCGAACCAGTGACCGTGCCCGCCAGCGCCGCCACGGCCATGCCGAGCAAGGCCGATGGCCAGACGCTCCAACCCCAGCCGAGCACGGCCACGCTGACCGTCGAGGCTGCCAATGCGAGCACCGAGCCCACCGACAGGTCGATGCCGCCGATGATCAGGATGAAGGTCATGCCGACCGCCAGCACCATGAGGTCGGGAATCTGGTTGGCCAAGGTGCTGAACGTGTCATAGGACAGGAAATGGCTGCTCAGGACCGAGAACAGCGCGACCATGGCCAGCAGCGCGCCAGCCAGGCCCAGGTAGGTCCCGAGGCCATAGAAGTTGCCACTCGATTTGCCGACGGCAGATGCGGTTTTCATGAAAAATCCCTAGGCGCTGCTTCGTTGAGCAACGCATCACGTTTCTGGTAGCCGGCGAATGCGGCGGCAAGCAAGTCATCCTGGGTCCAGCTGTCGCGCTCGAAGGTGTCGATCAAGCGTCCGGCAGACAGCACGCCGATCCGGTCGCAGATCAACATCAATTCCCGCAGGTCACTGGACACCACGACTAGCGCCTTGCCCTGGCGAGTCAGCTCGCCGAGCAGTGCATAAATATCGAATTTGGCACCGACGTCGATGCCACGGGTCGGCTCGTCGAACAGCATGACCGCACAGTCACGTTCGAGCCAACGACCGATCACGACTTTCTGCTGGTTGCCGCCCGACAATTCGGACACCAATTGGGTCGGGCTGGAACTGCGGATGCGCATGGCATCGACCTGCCGCTGGGCCAAGGCCAATTCGGCATCGCCATTGACCAGGCCGGCGCTGGAAATCTCCGGCATGTTGCCCAGGGCAATGTTGGCGGCGATGGATTGAGTCAGCAGCAGGCCTTCGCCCTTGCGGTCTTCGGTGATCAATGCAATGCCATGGGCCACCGCATCGGCCGGCGAGCGAATGCTCACGACCTGGGCCGGCGAACCCAGCGCCACCGTGCCACTGTCGGCCGGGTCTGCACCGAAGATCAGCCGCAACAACTCGGTGCGCCCGGCCCCGATCAGGCCGGAGATGCCAAAGATCTCGCCACTGCGCACTTCGAAGGACACGTCACGGACCTTGTCGGAACGGGTCAGGCCTTTGACGGTCAACGCTGGCGCGCCGATCTGGCGCGGACCAAGGTCGATATGCTCGCCCAGCTCCCGCCCGACCATCAGGGTCACCAGTTGCTCGCTGTCGTAGTTGGCCATCGGCTCGACGCAGACCAGGTTGCCATCGCGCAGCACGGCAATGCGCTGGGCGACCCGCGCCAGTTCTTCGAGGCGATGGGAAATGTAGATGATCGACACGCCGCGCGCCTGCAGGCGCGTGATCTGCTCAAAAAGCATCTCGACTTCGCGCGCCGTGAGCATGGCGGTCGGCTCATCGAGAATCAGCACATGGCAATCGCCGATCAGGTTGCGGGCGATCTCGACCATCTGCTGGTGACCGATCCCCAACTCGCCGACCAGCGTGTCGGGATCGATGGCATCGAGGCCCACCTGGGCCATGGCCTCGATCGCCGCCTTGCGCAACTGCTTGCGGCTGATCCAGCCACCGTGGCTGGGCAGGTTGTCGAGAAACAGGTTTTCCGCCACGGACAGGGTCGGCAGCAGGTTGAGTTCCTGCATCACCATGCGTACGCCCAGCTCTTCAGCCTGGGCCCGGCTGCCAGGACGATAATCCTGCCCTTGAAATTGCATCTGCCCGGTCGTCGGCGTCACCAGCCCACCGATGATCTTGGACAAGGTGCTTTTGCCGGCGCCATTTTCGCCGGTCAGCGCCAGCACCTCACCGCGCATCAACGTCAGGGTGATGTCGGTCAGTACTGGCTGGGCATAGGTCTTGCCGATACCGCTGACGCACAGGACAGCGTTCGGGTCGCGAACGGACATAACAAACTCTCCAATGCGCTCGCCCGGAGGGGCGAGCACCGTTGTGTCGCCAGGATTACGGCTTGGTCACCAGCTCGACCGGAGTTTCGATAACGCCGTTGGTGCCGCTGTCGACTTTTTCGCCCTTGAGCATCTTCAGCGCTGTTTCGATGCCGAACACCGCCTGCTTGGCAGCGAACTGGTCGGCAGTCGCCAGGACACGACCGTCCTTGAGCATCGGCTTGATGGCGTTGATGTTGTCGTAGCCGACCACCTGCACCTTGCCGGCCTTGCCTGCCGCGCGCACGGCCGATACGGCACCGACCGCCATGCTGTCGTTACCGGCCAGCAGTGCCTTGATGTTCGGGTATTCGCTGAGCATCGACGCGGCCACCTGGTTGCCCTTGTTGATTTCCCAATCGCCGGATTGCAGGGACACGACCTTGACCTGCGCCGCTTCCATCGCATCCTTGAAGCCCGCGGTACGGGCCTGGGCGTTGGTGGTGGTGGACACGCCTTCGATAATGCCGACCTCGTCACCGGCCTTGAGCTGCTTGGCCAGGTATTCGCCCACCAGACGCGCGCCCTTGCGGTTGTCAGGACCTACGAACGGCACGGTGATGTTCTTGCTCTTGACCACGGCCGGATCGAGCTGGTTATCGATGTTGATGACCGTGATGCCGGCATCCACGGCTTTCTTGATCACCGGCACCATCGCCTTGGAATCCGCGGGCGCGATGATCAGGGCATCGACCTTGGACACGATCATCTGCTCGACGATACGGATCTGGTTGGCGGTGTCGGTTTCATCCTTGATCCCATTGGAGATCAGGTCGAAATCGGCGGAGTGTTCCTTCTGATAAGCCTTGGCGCCGTCTTCCATGGTCAGGAAGAATTCGTTGGCCAGGGATTTCATGACCAGGGCGACCTTCGGTTTTTCTGCGGTCTGGGCGAATGCCGAGGAGAGAGGCAGCGCAGCGGAGGCAGCCGCGAGCATGGCAACAGCGAGAAGGCGTCCAGCGAATGGCAACTTCATGGGTTCACTCCGATCTTATGATTATTGTGAGCAAATCAGTGCACGGAACGCCGCGCAAACGTTTGCGTGAAGTGAACTATGGTAAGGCTTCAGGGATTTGTCAACGTTGCGATTTGATCCGCAACGTCGCAGCTCAACGGAGAAGCTCAGGCTGTCGTGTTGACCACCGTACCCGAACCGGCACCCTTGGCCAGCTCCGTGACCAGGCGGCCGGTGACTTCCAGCAACGCGCCACTGGTATCGGCAATCTGGCCCTGAACCGCCATGACCGCCGAGGTCTTGGCTTCCTCCGTCGAATAGTTGCGCGCCTCGGCGGCGGCCAGTTGCTGTTGCTGCTCACGGAGCTGTTGCTGCAGCTCTTGCATCCGTTTGAGCAGCACCTGGACGGCCACGCTCTCGGTGCTGCCACCCTCCTGCGCCTGGTCGGCTGCTTCGGCGCTGGCACCCAGGCCCGTGCGAACCTTGCCCGAGGTTTGCGTCGTACCCAAGGCCTCATCGGCAGCCTGGGCTTCTGCCTCGCTCAGCGCCTTCAAGGTGGCTGCGGATTTGCCGCCGATGGTCACGGCTGCCGCACTGGGAAAGCCGATGGAAAAGGCCATATCAAAACTCCATGAAGGGGGATTCCTACGAAGGACATCGCCCGCCGAAGCACTTTCTTTAGCGCTTGCCGAGATCAGTCGATAACTTCGCCACCCTGAACGGGTGACACCTGTTTATGTACGGAGAAAAAAATTCTTTCTCCTACACCAAAACGAAAAAAGTGCTGTCAGACGATCTTCTTGAATTTTAAGTAGTTGCGTAAATGCCTACGGTTAAATACTGTATGCCCGTACAGCTTAATAAGGATAATCCTGTGGCCACTCCCTCCGCTGCAACCACCCCCTTAGATTCCTATACGCGACTCGGCCTTCGGGTCTCGAAAATCATCAACGCCCCCACCGCGCAAAAAGCCAAGGCCGCACTGATCTTCCGTCTTCCCGACGAGCCTGTGGATGAGTGGGAGCGCCTCCTGGAAGAAATCGACGAGAACGACAACGTGACCCTCGCCTATCGCGACGACGGTGGCGTGCAGGTTTTCTGGGTTGTGCCGAAGGAAGATTGAGCGTGATGAGTGTTCGCTGTTTAGCTTTACTGCTTGTGTTTATCGCCACGGGCGCACAGGCCGGTGCCCCGCGCACCTTCAACGAAGCCAAGAAAATCGCCTGGAAACTCTACGCCCCGCAATCCACGGAGTTCTATTGCGGCTGCAAATACACCGGCAACCGCGTGAACCTGGCCGCCTGCGGTTATGTACCGCGCAAGAATGCCAGCCGTGCCGCTCGTATCGAGTGGGAGCATATCGTTCCGGCGTGGCAGATCGGCCATCAGCGTCAATGCTGGCAAGCAGGCGGTCGCAAGAACTGCACCCGCTATGATCCGGTCTATCAACGGGCCGAGGCCGACCTGCACAACCTGGTGCCGAGCATCGGGGAAGTGAATGGCGACCGCAGCAATTTCAGTTTCGGCTGGCTGCCGGAGCAAAAGGGCCAATATGGCTCATGCCTGACCCAAGTGGATTTCAAGGCCAAGAAGGTCATGCCCCGCCCTTCCATCCGAGGGATGATCGCCCGGACCTATTTCTACATGAGCAAGCAATATGGCCTGCGCCTGTCGAAACAGGACCGGCGCCTGTATGAAGCCTGGGACAAGACCTACCCGGTCGAAAGCTGGGAACGCCAGCGCAACCAGAGCGTGGCGTGCGTCATGGGACGTGGGAACGAGTTTGTGGGGCCGGTGGACATGAAGGCCTGCGGTTGACCTCCCCTTTGTAAACACCACAAACCCACTGTGGGAGCGAGCTTGCTCGCGATAGGGGCATGTCAGTCAAGCTCTACATTGGCTGATCCACCGCTATCGCGAGCAAGCTCGCTCCCACAAGGGGTCGGCTGCGCAGCTGGAAATTCTGCCCCATCACAAATCCCTGTGGGAGCGGGCTTGCCCGCGAAGGCGTCCGCACAGCCAACATCTTGGCAAGCTGACACACTGCCATCGCAAGCTCTCACAGGTTTTGTTATGCCGACTTACGGGGCCGTCGGGTAATCCACCACCAACGCCTCGATGTTGCGTTTCTTCGCCCGGACCAACGCGGCCGTGACCTGTTCCTGCTTGGCTTTGGCTTCAGCCTCGGAGCTCAAAGGGCCGACCAGGACGCGCTCCTTGCCGTTTTCCCGCACCACGGTCGACATGAAGCTGTGCTCGATGAGCCAACCGGTCAGGTCGCTGACAGCCTGCGGTGTCTGCCCGCGAACCTCGACGGCCCACTGCGGTGCGGCAGCGCCGGCCGGTGCGGAGGTCGCGGCGGGTTTCGGCTTCGGTGCTTCGACGTCACGCCCTTCCCCGCACCCTGCCAGTGCCAATACCGCAATTACCCAAGCCAATTTGCGCACAACGTTTCCCCTGGAAGACATGAGGCACGGATTTTAGCACCCGTGCCCATCAAGATCGCCGCAAACAATGCTCAAAACACGAGAATCCTGCCCGGCGTCTCTGTATAGTCGCACCCTGGGAATTAATGCAGCATCTGCACGTCAGAAAGAGGCACCCACATTGTGACACTTAGCACTAATCTATAAGCAGTACCGACATCTGCACTGTCTGAATCAGGTGCCCTATAAAGCAATCAAGGAGAACACCATGCTGATACTCACCCGCAAAGTCGGTGAAAGCATAAACATTGGTGACGACATCACGATCACCATTCTAGGCGTTAGCGGCCAACAGGTCCGGATCGGCATCAACGCCCCGAAGAACGTTGCGGTGCATCGCGAAGAGATTTATCAGCGTATTCAGGCCGGCCTCACCGCGCCCGACAAGCCGCAAACTCCCTGAGCCTTGCAAGCAGTCCGCAGCCAGCCCGTTTGCATCGTCGCAATGGCTGGCTAAAGATTCTGGTCGACCGCGCCGTACCCCGCCCTCCTCGCCTTCCTTCGTCCCGCCCGTGAACCGATACTAATGGCATGGCCTCTAGCATGGCTGTCAGACGTTTCGTTTTAATGATGGCGAAGCAGGCGTTCGCGGCCGGTCAGCCTAGGCCCACGCCGCGCGCCATGCCTGTGGCGGCGACCACCATCAAGATCAGCAACAAGGCTTCGATGTGGCTGATCCGCGCCAGTCGGCCGGCTTTCGAAGGATCGATCGCCGCCCCTTTGCCCAGCGCCATCCGCCATTTGATCAGGGCGATCATTGGCACGATCTCCAGCAGCAGGATCAGCAGCAGCAACGTCATCTTCAGGTGAAACAGCGGTTGGTGCAGATAATAGTCCGTGCCTTTTTCGAACCCGCCGAAGGCTCGCATCCCACCGGTCACCAACAGCACCAGCGCCGACAAGCCCCATACGTTGTCGGCGACCAAGACACCCCGCACCGCATCCACGCCGCCCGCCAGGCGTCGTAGCGCCGTGCCGCGCGTCAGCACCGCCCAGAACCCGAGGGCAAACGCCAGCAAATGAATTGCCGCAAGCGACCAATGAGTCAACATGGAAGACTCCTGACAGAGAGAACGTCGAATCGACCTGACAGTACTAGCTCATAAAGCAATGATTGCCAGGGTTGGCATGCAAAAAACTGCGGGGGGTATCAGTGACAAAAATGCTGCCTGAGACACCGCATTCGCGAGCAGGCTCGCTCCCACAGGGGATTTGTGAGGATGAGATGCTTGTGAACCCTGCAAAAAACTGTGGGAGCGAGCTTGCTCGCGATGGCGGTCTTTCAGTCAACATCATTGCGGACTGATCTGACGCTATCGCGAGCAAGCTCGCTCCCACAGGGGGGTATTGCAGGCTTTGAAGATCTTAGTCCGCCAGTCGCCAGGTCGTCCCGCCCTTCCCGTCTTCCAGCACCACGCCCATGGCGGTGAGCTGGTCGCGGATGCGGTCGGATTCGGCCCAGTCCTTGTTGGCCCGGGCGGTCAGGCGCGCCTGGATCAAGGCTTCGACCTCGGCGGCGTCCACCCGGCCTTCGGCGCCAGCCTGCAGAAAGTCATCGGCTTCGAGCTGCAACACACCCAGCACGCTGGCCAGTTCCTTCAGGCGGGCCGCGAGACCGGCCGCAGCATTGAGATCGCTCTCACGCAGACGGTTGATTTCGCGCACCATCTCGAACAGCACCGCGCAGGCTTCCGGCGTGCCGAAGTCGTCGTTCATCACTTCGGTGAAACGCGCCACGAACGCTTCGCCACCCGCGGGCGCCACGGCAGGCAAGCCCTTCAACGCATGGTAGAAACGCTCCAGGGCACCCTTGGCGTCCTTGAGGTTGTCTTCCGAGTAGTTGATGGCGCTGCGATAGTGGCTGGACACCAGCAGGTAACGCACGACTTCCGGGTGGTACTTGTCGAGCACGTCGCGGATGGTGAAGAAGTTGTTCAAGGACTTGGACATCTTCTCGCCATTGATGCGAATCATGCCGCAATGCATCCACGCGTTGGCGTAGGTCTTGCCGGTGGCCGCTTCGCTCTGGGCGATTTCGTTTTCGTGGTGCGGGAATTCCAGGTCGCTGCCGCCGCCATGAATGTCGAAGGTCTCGCCCAGGCAGCAGGTGGACATCACCGAGCACTCGATGTGCCAGCCCGGACGCCCGGCGCCCCACGGCGACTCCCAGCTCGGCTCGCCCGGCTTGGCGCTCTTCCACAGCACGAAGTCCAGCGGGTCTTGCTTCGACTCGTCGACTTCGATGCGTGCGCCGATGCGCAGGTCTTCGATCTTCTTGCGCGACAGCTTGCCGTAGCCCATGAACTTGGCGACGCGGTAGTACACATCGCCATTGCCCGGTGCGTAGGCATAACCTTTGTCGATCAAGGTCTGGATCATCGCCAGCATGCCCGGGATGTGGTCCGTGGCACGGGGCTCCAGGTCCGGCTTGAGGATATTGAGGCGCGCCTCGTCCTCGTGCATGGCCTTGATCATGCGCTCGGTCAGCGCATCGTACGGCTCGCCGTTTTCACGGGCACGGTTGATGATCTTGTCTTCGATGTCGGTGATGTTGCGTACGTAAGTCAGGTCGTAGCCACTGAAACGCAACCAGCGGGTCACCAGGTCGAAGGCGACCATGCTGCGACCATGGCCGATGTGGCAGTAGTCGTACACGGTCATGCCGCAGACGTACATGCGGACCTTGTTGCCATCCAGCGGCTTGAAGACTTCTTTGCTCTTGGTGAGCGTGTTGTAGATCGTAAGCACAGGGTTTCCCTTAAGACTTGATCACTGACCCCAGGAATCGCGCAAGGTCACGGTACGGTTGAATACCGGAGCACCGGGTTTCGAGTCCTTGATATCCGCGCAGAAGTAGCCTTCGCGCTCGAACTGGAAACGGTCTTCCGGCTGTGCGTTGCCCAGCGAAGGCTCGGCACGACAACCCGTAAGTACTTGCAGGGAGTCAGGGTTGATGTTGTCCAGGAAGCTGGCGCTGTCTTCGGCCTTCTCCGGGTTCGGCGAACGGAACAGGCGATCGTACAGGCGCACTTCGCACTCGACGCTGGCGGCGGCCGGCACCCAGTGGATCACGCCCTTGACCTTGCGACCTTCCGGGTTCTTGCCCAGGGTGTCGGGATCGTAGGAGCAACGCAGTTCGACGATGTTGCCGTCGGCGTCCTTGATGGCTTCGTCGGCGCGGATCACGTAGCTGCCACGCAGGCGCACTTCACCGGCAGGCTCCAGGCGCTTGTAGCCTTTTGGCGGCTCTTCCATGAAGTCGTCACGGTCGATGTAGATTTCCCGGGCGAATGGCAGGACGCGCACGCCCATGTCTTCTTTCGGGTGGCGCGGCAGCTCGAGGTTCTCGACCTGGCCTTCCGGGTAGTTGGTAATGACGACTTTCAGCGGACGCAGCACGCACATGGCGCGGGGGGCGCTGTGGTCCAGGTCGTCACGGATGCTGAATTCCAGCATGCCGAAGTCCACCACACCGTCGGAACGGTTGGTGCCGACCATCTCGCAGAAGTTGCGGATCGATTTGGGTGTGTAGCCGCGACGACGGAAGCCCGACAGCGTCGACATGCGCGGGTCGTCCCAGCCATTGACGTGCTTCTCGTCCACCAGTTGCTTGAGCTTGCGCTTGCTGGTGATGGTGTAGTTCAGGTTCAGGCGACTGAATTCGTACTGGCGCGGGGTGGCCGGCACCGGCAGGTGCTCGAGGAACCACTCGTACAACGGACGGTGGCTTTCGAACTCCAGGGTGCAGATCGAGTGAGTGATGCCTTCGATGGCATCCGACTGGCCATGGGTGAAGTCATAGTTGGGGTAGATGCACCATTTGTCGCCGGTCTGGTGGTGATGGGCGTGACGGATGCGGTACATGATCGGGTCGCGCAGGTTCATGTTCGGCGAGGCCATGTCGATCTTGGCGCGCAACACCCGGGCACCGTCCGGGAACTCACCGGCGCGCATGCGGGCGAACAGGTCCAGGTTCTCTTCCACGCTGCGCTCACGGAACGGGCTGTTCTTGCCCGGCTCGGTCAGGCTGCCACGGTATTCCTTGGCCTGCTCGGGGGTCAGGTCGCACACGTAGGCGTTGCCGGACTTGATCAGCTCCACTGCCCAGTCGTGCAACTGGTCGAAATATTGCGAGGCGTAGCGCACCTCACCGGACCATTCGAAACCCAGCCACTTGACGTCGCTTTCGATTGCGTCGATGTATTCCTGGTCTTCCTTGGCCGGGTTGGTGTCGTCGAAACGCAGGTGCGTGACGCCGCCGAACTCCTGGGCCAGGCCGAAATTCACGCAGATCGACTTGGCATGGCCGATGTGCAGGTAGCCGTTGGGCTCCGGTGGAAAACGCGTGACGATCTGTGTGTGCTTACCCGAGTCCAGGTCCGCCTGGATGATCGGGCGCAGGAAATTGACCGGCACGGCCGGGCCGG
This sequence comes from Pseudomonas sp. Z1-12, assembly GCF_051132015.1. Taxonomy (NCBI): domain Bacteria; kingdom Pseudomonadati; phylum Pseudomonadota; class Gammaproteobacteria; order Pseudomonadales; family Pseudomonadaceae; genus Pseudomonas; species Pseudomonas sp. Z1-12. Next base: position 2,383,215 of record NZ_CP071647.1, on the reverse strand, counting down.
TCTTGGAATTCGAGGTAGGGTCGACAGTGGGCTTGCTCATAGGATCCTTGAACATACAAGTGCGCGGCCGGGTGCGGCCTGATAAATCAAAGCCCGTATCATAGCCGATGCTGTCAAGCACCTGACAGGCCAGGCCGGCAAACGATTGAATTTAATCGACGGCCAGATGAAAAACAGCCTCGAAATTCGTGCCTGGCGCGCTAAACTGCCCAACCTGGCGATTGCAGCCGGACCGGTTGCGGGCGTTCGCGCCCCGAAACCCACGAATTTCTTGAAAGAGTAGTAATCATGACCCAAGTCAAACTGACCACCAACCATGGCGACATCGTCCTGGAACTGAACGCCGAGAAGGCTCCGATTACCGTTGCCAACTTCGTTGAATACGTCAAGGCAGGCCATTACGAGAACACCGTTTTCCACCGCGTGATCGGTAACTTCATGATTCAAGGCGGTGGTTTCGAGCCGGGCATGAAGGAAAAGAAAGACAAGCGCCCAAGCATCCAGAACGAAGCCGACAACGGTCTCTCCAACGACAAGTACACCGTCGCCATGGCCCGCACCATGGAACCGCATTCGGCCTCCGCGCAATTCTTCATCAACGTCGCCGACAACGCGTTCCTGAACCACAGTGGCAAGAACGTCCAGGGCTGGGGCTACGCGGTATTCGGTAAAGTCACCGCCGGCACCGACGTGGTCGACAAGATCAAAGGCGTCGCCACCACTTCCAAGGCTGGCCACCAGGACGTCCCGGCAGAAGACGTGATCATCGAGAAAGCCGAGATCATTGAGTGATACTGCTGATTTCAGACTTGCATCTGGAAGAGGAGCGCCCGGACATCACCCGGGCGTTTCTGGATTTACTGGCCACACGCGCCCGTTCGGCGCAAGCGTTGTACATCCTGGGCGACTTTTTCGAAGCCTGGATCGGCGACGATGCCATGACGCCCTTCCAGCGTTCCATCTGCCAGGCCCTGCGCGAATTGAGCGACAGCGGCACGGCCATTTTCCTGATGCACGGCAATCGCGATTTCATGCTGGGGCAGGCCTTCTGCAAAGCGGCCGGCTGCACCCTGCTCAAGGACCCGAGCGTCGTGCCGTTCAATGGTGAGCCGGTGCTGCTGATGCACGGTGATAGCCTCTGCACCCGCGACGAAGGCTACATGAAGCTGCGGCGCTGGCTGCGCAACCCGGTCACGCTGTTCATCCTGCGTCACCTGCCGCTGGGCAGCCGCCAGAAACTGGCGCGCAAGCTGCGCAGCGAAAGCCGCGCGCAGACACGCATGAAAGCCAATGACATTGTCGACGTCACGCCCGAAGAGATCCCGCGGATCATGCAGCAATACGGCGTGAAGACCCTGGTCCACGGCCACACCCACCGCCCCGCCATCCACAAGTTGCAACTGGGCGAACACGCCGCCCGACGCATCGTGCTGGGGGATTGGGACAAGCAAGGCTGGGCGTTGCAGGTGGATGAACAGGGGTTTGCGTTGGCGCCGTTCGGGTTTGCGCCGCCGCCACAACTGCCGGCACCCGAGGCAATCCCCAGCCACCCATGACCCTTGCGGAGGCGAGCTTGTGGGAGCCGAGCTTGCTCGCGATGGGGCCCTTCCAGTCAACATCTCTGCTGTCTGTCACGCCGCTATCGCGAGCAAGCTCGGCTCCCACAAAAGCTTGCTCCCACAGCGATTGTGCTTGAATCAATGACCGCTGGCAGCAGGCCCCGCCTTCGCCGCGAACGGCGGTTTGGCCAGCCACACCAGCACGATCAACCCCATGAACGCCCACCCCAGCAATGTGAAGTAATCCACGGTGGAGAGCATGTACGCCTGGCTGTTGAGGATCTGGTCGAGCTGGGCATAGGCCGGCGTACTCGCGCCGCCGAGCTGGTTGAGGGCTTCGCGGGTGGTGGGCTCGAAGGTGCTGATGCTTTCGCTCAGGTAGGCGTGATGTTGGTCGGCCCGGCGGATCCAGATCCAGGTGGTCAACGACGCGGCAAAGCTGCCGCCCAAGGTCCGCAGGAACGTCGCCAGCCCCGCGCCGTCGGCAATCTGGTGCGGCGGCAGGTCCGACATCAGGATGCTCAAGGTCGGCATGAAGAACAGCGCCACGCCAATACCCATGAACAACTGCACCAGCGCAATGTGCTGGAAATCCACTTCGTTGGTGAAGCCGGCGCGCATGAAGCAACTCAGGCCGATGGCCAGGAACGCCAGCCCGGCCAGCAAGCGCAGGTCGAACTTGTGGGCGTACTTGCCGACGAAAGGCGACATCAGCACCGGCAGGATGCCGATGGGCGCCACCGCCAGCCCGGCCCAGGTCGCGGTGTAGCCCATCTGCGTCTGCAACCATTGCGGCAGGATCAGGTTGATGCCGAAGAACCCGGCATAGCCGCCCACTAGCACAATGGTGCCGATGCGGAAGTTGCGATAAGCGAACAGCCGCAGGTTGACCACCGGATGGCGATCGGTCATTTCCCAGATCACGAACACCGCCAGGGCAATGACTGAAATCAAGGCTCCGATGACGATGAAGTTCGACTCGAACCAGTCCAGGTCGTTGCCCTTGTCGAGGATCACCTGGAGTGCACCGACGCCGATGATCAACGTGATCAACCCGACGTAGTCCATCGGTTGATGACTGGTGACCACAGGCCGGGCCTTGAGCTGCTGGCGCACCACCATCACCGCAAAGATCCCAATCGGCACGTTGATGAAGAAGATCCACGGCCAACTGTAGCTGTCGGTGATCCAGCCACCGAGGATCGGCCCGGCAATCGGCGCCACCACCGTGACCATCGCCAGCAGCGCCAAGGCCATGCCCCGCCTGGCCGGCGGGTACACGGCAATCAGCAGCGTCTGGGTCATCGGGTACAACGGCCCGGCCACCAGCCCCTGGACCACACGAAAGCCAATCAGCTCCGGCATCGAAGTGGAAATGCCACACAGGAACGAAGCGAGCACGAACAACATCGTTGCCCACAAAAACAGCTTCACCTCGCCAAAGCGTCGGCTCAGCCAGCCGGTGAGCGGCAGGGCGATGGCGTTGCTCACCGCGAACGAGGTGATCACCCAGGTGCCCTGCTCCGAGCTGACGCCCAGGTTGCCGGAAATGGTCGGCAAGGCGACGTTGGCGATGGTGGTGTCGAGCACTTGCATGAACGTCGCCAGCGACAGCCCGATGGTGCTGAGCAACAGGCTGGGCGGCGTGAAGGACGCGTTATTGCTCATTGCGAGAATCCTATGAAGCGGAGGTGGCGAGACCCAAAACCCTGTGGGAGCGAGCTTGCTCGCGATAGCGATGTATCAATCAACACTGGAGCAAGCTGATCTGACGCCATCGCGAGCAAGCTCGCTCCCACAGGTTCATGCCATAACTGACTAACGCTGCGCGGTCTTGCTCGCCGCGGCGCTGTTGTCGTGGATCAGGCGGGTGATCATCGCGTCGGCATCGGCCAGTTGTCGATCATAGACCTGGGTGCTGAACGAGGCTTTCTGCGGTGGCTGCTGGGCAAGTACCGGGCCGCTCTGGTCGTGCAGGTTGACACTGACCTGGGTCGACAGGCCGACCCGCAGCGGGTGCTTGGCCAGTTCCTGGGCATTGATGTGAATACGCACCGGCACCCGCTGGACGATCTTGATCCAGTTACCGGTGGCGTTCTGCGCCGGCAGCAAGGCAAACGCACTGCCGGTCCCGGCGCCCAGGCTGTCGATGGTGCCGCTGTACTTCACATCGCTGCCGTACAGGTCGGTCTCGATGTCCACCGGCTGGCCGATGCGCATGTCACGCAGTTGGGTCTCCTTGAAGTTGGCATCGATCCACAGTTGATCCAGCGGGATCACCGCCATCAGCGCCGTGCCCGGCTGCACCCGTTGGCCCAACTGCACGGTGCGCTTGGCCACATAACCGGTGACCGGCGCGATCAAGGTGCTGCGGGCATTGGTCAGGAAGGCCTGGCGCAGTTGCGCGGCCGCGGCTTGCACATCGGGATGGGATGACACCACGGTATCGTCCACCAACGCGCTGGTCGTCTTGAGCTGTTGCCGGGCATTGGCCAGGGCGTTCTGCGCCGAGGTCAGGTCATCCCGGGCGTGGGACAGTTCTTCCTGGGAAATCGCCCCGCCGGCCGCCAGGTTCTTGCGTCGGCTGTAGTTTTCCTGGGCCTTCTGCACTTCGGCCTCTTGAGCATTGACCTGCGCCCGCATGCCGTCGACGTTACTGTACAAGCCACGCACCTGGCGCACGGTCCGGGCCAGGTTGGCCTGGGCACTTTGCAGCCCGACTTCGGCATCGTTCGGATCGAATTGCACCAACACCTGGCCTTCACGCACCAGGTCGCCGTCATCGGCACCGATGCTCACCACGGTCCCGGTGACTTGCGGAGTGATTTCCACCACGTTGCCATTCACATAGGCGTCGTCGGTGCTTTCGCTCCAGCGACCATACAGTTCATGCCAGCCCCACACCCCCAGGCCCGCGAGGATGACGATCAGAGTGAGTGCCAACAGCATGACCTTGCGCTTGCGTGGGTTGCCGCTGTCTTGGGTTTGTGCGGATTGAGTCGTTTCGGCAGTCGCCATGACAAGTACCTCGAATCAGTGGGTCGGCGTGGCAGGGGTCGGCGTGGCCGCCGCCAGGGTCTGGGCTTCGAAACCACCACCCAGGGCCTGCATCAGTTGGATCGACAAATCGATCTGCTCGGCATTCAGGTTCGCCAGTTGGCGCTGGGCCTGAAGCAATTGCTGCTCGATGCTCAGCACGTCCAGGTAATTACCGATGCCCGAGCCGTAGCGCTGGACCACGGTGTCGTAGGAGTTCTGCGCGATGTCGGTGGCATGTTGCTGGGCACCGATCTGGCGAGCGATGTCACGCAACTGGTTGATGGTGTCGCTCACATCACCAAGGGCCGTGACCAGGCTCTTGTTGTACTGCGCCACCGCCAGGTCGTAATCGGCGTCCCGGGCATCCAGGTCCGCCCGCAAACGGCCGCCGTCGAAGATCGGCAGCGACACGGTGGGCGCCACGTTGAAGAAACGGCTGGGCGAACCGAACATCGCATCGCCCAGCAACGACTGCACTCCCGCCGCCGCGCTCAGGTTGAGGTTGGGATAGAACTGGGTCTTGCCAGCCTCGATGTTCTTGCTCGCCGCCTCCACCCGCCAGCGCGCCGCGACCAGGTCGGGGCGGCGGCCCAGCAGCTCGGCCGGCAGGTTCGACGGCAAGGCGACCGCGCTGGCTTGCAGCACGTTCGGCCGGGCGATTTCGTTGCCGCGGTCCGGCCCCTTGCCCAGCAGCACGGCCAGGGCGATCTTGGCGCTCTGCAGACGTTTCTCGGCGTCGATCAGGGTCGCATCGGCGCTGGCTTCCAGGCTTTCGGTCTGCTGGAACTGATATTCGCTGTCAATCCCGGCGCTGAGACGGCGCTTGCCCAGATCGAGCATTTGCCGGGTGCGCTTGAGGTCCTCGGCGGCCAGGTCATGAATGATGTGGGCCTGGCCCAGGTCGCTGTAGGCCCGGGCCACGTCGGCGGCCAGGGTCAGCTGCGCGGCCTGGCGATCGATCTCGGCGGCGCGGGCCTGGCCCAGGGCGGCTTCCCAGGCGGCACGCTGGCCACCCCAGAGGTCGAAGTTGTAGTTGAAGTCCACGCTCAGCGAACGCAGGGTGCTGTAGGCCCCGCCCTGCCCTTGCGGATCCTGGTCACGGGCCAGTCGCGAACGGCTGACGCTGCCGCTGGCATCCAGGGTCGGCAGGCGTGCCGCGTTGGCGGCATAGGCCGCGGCACTGGCCTGGTGGACCCGGGCGCTGGCGACCTGCATGTCCGGGCTGTCGCGCAAGGCTTCACGGATCAGGCCGTCGAGTTGCGGGTCGCCGAGGCTTTTCCACCAGTCGTTTTTCGGCCACGCGGCCGGCGACAGCGTGACCCCATTCAACGATTGACCAGCCTGGAGACGCTTGGCCTCGAGGCTGACGCCTTCGGTCTTCAAGCCACTGTAGCTGGCACAACCGGCGAGGCTCATGGCCAACAGCACCAGGCTCAACCGGGTACGCAAGGTTTGACGTTTCATTTCTCCCCCAATCGCAACACGGTGATGGGATCACCGGCGGCGAGCAGTATTTTCTTGAGGATGTCTTCGAGGGTTTGCAGCTCCTCGCGGCTGATGGCACCGGCCAACTGATTCATGGCGTCGGCACCAATGAACGGCAGGCGATCGGCGAGGGCCTGGCCAGCTTCGGTCAACACCAATTGCACCTGGCGCCGATCCTCTGCCGAGCGCTGGCGGACCAGGAAACCTTTCTGCTCCAGGCGATCGAGCATGCGCGTCATCGAGCCGCTGTCCAGGGACAGGTAGCGACACAGCTCGACCGGCGTGTCGATGCCGTGCTGGGCCATGATGATCAACACCTTGAACTGCGCGGCGGTGATGCCGACGGGTTCCATGTGGGTGTCGATGATCCGGTCCTTGAGCAGCGCGGCGCGGCCGAGCAGCATGCCGAGATGGCAATTGTGAAATTCGTCAGGGGTGAAATGCTTCATCCGGGCACCGTTTGCTGCCTAGGCAGTGAATGTATGTCGAAATATTACTGCTTAGGCAGCAAATGTCAAACAAATCGTTAGCGTGCTATTCACCAACAGACGAAACGCAGACAAACCTGTAGGCGAACAAATGTGGGAGCGAGCTCGCTCGCGATAGCGGTGTGTCAATCAACGACGAGGTTGAATGTCATGCCGCTATCGCGAGCAAGCTCGCTCCCACAGGGGGACTTGGGGATGAAGTTAGAAATCGCGCTTGTAGAAGATATCCAGCGAGCTGGCGACGCCGCTGGCGGCTTCGAGGTAGACCTTCTTGCTGAGCTTGTAGCGCAGGGCGATGGTGTTGGCCGGTTCGAACACGCCGACGCCGTAGCGCAGGCTGAGCTTTTCCGAGAGGTTGCCGCTGGCGACCACGCTGGTGGTGTTGCCGCTGCCCTGGGTGTCGAGCTGGAAATCATCGATGCCCAGGTTATTGGCCAGGCTGGTGGTCACCCCCGAACTGCCCATCAACCCCAGGCCCAAGGCGGCCTGGGCGAGCATGTTGTTGTCCTCGCCCGTGGTGCTCAACGGTCGGCCCAGCACCAGATAGGACAATGCCTGCTCCTGGCTCATGGCCGGTTCGGAAAAGATTTGCGTGGTCGGTTGCTCGGCGCTGCCGCTCAAGCGGATGCCGGCGACCACATCGTCGGTCTGGCGGATCGCTTCGATGTCCAGGTAGGGCTGGTCGATGGGCCCAGCGAACAGCAGCCGTGCCCGGCGCACCGTCAGCCGTTGCCCGTAGGCGCGATAACGGCCGTCGTTGAGCCACAGTTCACCGCGGGTATCCATGTTGTCGCCGATGTGCACCTGGCCCTGGACGTTGGCCGTCAAACCGAAACCCGAGAATGCGAGTTTGTCCTGGCCGACGATCACATCGATGTCCATCGCCATGGCCAGCGGCGCCTTGCCCTCTTCGGTCTGGTAACCGACGATCACCGTATCATCCGAGACCTTGACGGTGGACGGCGGCAGTTCGCGAACAGTGATCTCGCCTTTGGGCACCAGGACCTTGCCGGCAATGGAAAGCTGCTCGCCCTGCATCGTGATGTTCAGGTCCGGTGCCACGTCGAGCACCGCATAAGGCTCAACGGTGACCGGCAGTTGCGAGCCCTTGAGGGCCAGGTTCATCGACAGAGCCTCGCCCCAGCCGATGTTCCCGGTCAAGCTGCCCTGCCCGCGCTTGCCACTTTTCCAGTCGCCGTCGAGCCGTACCGTTTCGCCGGCGATCATCGCCCGCACTTGCAAGGCTTCGAGGCTGACCGGCAGCTCCGGCCCGGAGACTTCACCGTCGCTGAGCACCAGGTTGCCGTTGACCTGGGGCGCGAGCAAACCACCGGACAACGTCCCGCTGCCGTTCAGGTGACCGGTGAGGGTTTCCACCATCGGTAAGAACGGCCGGGCCACGGACAAGTCTAGGCCAGTGAGGCGGAATGAGCCGCTCAAGGGCTTGCTCGCCGGCAGCGGGTTGATTTGCGCCTGGAGCATCAGTTCGCCGAGCCTGGCACCGACGAAATTCAGGTCGGTGTCGATGCGCTTGGGAGTCAGGCGGCTGTTGAGCGTCAGGGTCTGGTACGGGAAGTCCAGCCATCGCGGCTTATCACTCGCCTTATCCCGAATCCGCAAGGTGCCGCCACTGGCATCCACCAGGATGCGGCCATTCGGGCCGCTGGCCGGCAGGTCCAATTGCAGGTCCGCGTTGAGCCGGCCCTGCCAGGCAAAATCCTTGGGCATCCACTGGGCCAGGCTTTCGATGGGGAATTGCTTGAGGTGATAACGCAGCTTTGGCTCCGGCATCAGCCGTTGGTCTTCACCGCACAGGCTGGCCTCACCGGAACGCCAGCAATGAGCGCCGACGTTGAGCGTGCCATCGGCCAGGCGTTCGAGTTTCGCCGGGGCTTGCAGGCGCCAGGCTTGGCCGCCGGCCTGCACCTCGCCGCTGGCCAGGCGCCCGCGCCAACTGCCCTGGTCGAGGGCGCCGTCGAGTGCCAGGGTCGTGTCGAGCTGCGGCCCCTGCAAATCCAGATTCAGTGATTGCCGCTTGATGTCGCCCTGCCCGCTGACGGTCAGCACGCCTAACGACGTTTCGCCGGCGCGGATGCCACTGGCCTTGAGGTCGAGCTTGCCGCGCTGGGCGCTGTCGAGGGACGCGTCCAGGTTCAGGCTTTGCAGGCGATTGTCCTGCAACGCCAACTGCGTGCCTTGCAAGCCGAGCTTGCCCTGGGGCGCCTTGAGCGTGCCGGCCATGTCGACCCGGCCGACCATTTGGCCGCGCAGTTGCGGCCAGAGCTGGGCCAGGCGCGAGAGCTTGATGTCGATCTGGCCGGTGAGCTTCTGTTGCAGGCTGGCGCTGCCGTTGATGCGGTTGTCTCCCAGGCGGATATCCAGCGCGCTGAGGTTCCACTGCTCGCCGGCGCCGCTGGCCTTGGCCTGGAACTGCGCCGGTTGTCCGCGCAGCTTGCCCTTGAGGTCCAGGTCCGCGTCGAGGTCGAGGCGGTCGTTCTTCATCGCCCCTTTGCTGCGCAACGGCCCGGCCAGGGTCCCGGGCAGTTCGCCCAGCCAGTACGCCGGGTTGATGGCCGACAGTTGCAGCGCCGTGTCCCAGGCAATGCCGTCGGCAAATTGCAGGCTCAGGTGCCCTTCGGCCTTGCCCTGCCCCGCGGCGAGCTTGAGCTGTGGCAGATGAATTCGCGTCAGGTCGCCGCTGAAGGGGCTGTCCAGGCTGAAGGCTCCGGCCGGTCCGTCCAGGGCGGCTTGGAAGTTGCCCAGGTATTTACCGTCGGTGTATGAGACTTCGCCGTTGAAGCTGCGCAAGGTCACCTGCGGCTCGTCGATCAGCGGATAAAGGCGATGCCAGGGGAAATCCAGCCAGGCGACTTTCGCCTCGGCGCTCAGGCCTTCGCGCCAGTCCAGCCGCCCGTTGAGCTTCAGGCTTTGCTGATCGCCAGCGTCCAGGTCCAAACCGGCGATGTGTGCGCCATTGGCGTCCACGGTGCCTTGTAGCAGCAACGCCACCGGTCCTTTTTCGGCCGGCAGGGTCGCCTTGCCGAGCAGTTGGTAGCCGTTTTTCAGATCGCCTGCGCCGGTCAATTCCAGCTGGTTGAGCAACAAGGTGTCGGGCAGATCGCCGCTGGCCTTGAAGCCGTCGGCGGTGATGCGCACCTTGGCCGGCAGGTTGTCCGCCAACGGTTGCAGCTCACCGGTCAACTGGCCTTGCAGGTAGCCGCTGCTGTCGGCCTTGAGGTTGAGGGTCTTGAGCAGGTTGCCGTCGACTTTCAGGTCCAGGGCCCAGGGCGCCGCACCTGGCGCCGGCAAGGTCAATCGGCCTTCGGCGTTCAATGGCCAGTCGCCGCCGGGCTTGAGCAGGCCGGACAGCTGCAGGCCCAGCGCGTCGCGCTGTAATTGCACCGAATCGATCTGCAGGCCCTCGGAGGTCCAATGGGCAACCAATTGCAAACCCTTGAGCTGCTCGCTGCCGTTGAACGACAGGCTGCCGACTTGCACATCGCCCAGTTCGATCGCGAGCGGCAAGTCCAGGTCCGGCAAGCTGATCGGGCCGCTGCTTGGCTCATCGGCCGAGGCTGGCAATCGCAACGCGATCTGGTCGGCCTTGAGCTGTTCGATGCACAGGGTCATGCGCACCAGGCACAGCGGCGACCAGGCGAATATCAACCGATCCACCTCCACCCGACTGTCGCCCTGCTGCCACAGCAGCCGATCGGCGCTCCACTGCCCGCCCAGCCGGCCCTGGAAGTTTTCCACGCTCAGCCCAGGCACCAGGCCAAGGGCCCAGCGGCTGCCAAAGGCCGTGCCCAGCGCCACGCCCAAGGCCAGCACGAGCGCCAGCAATACCCCGGCGAGCGCCAGCAGCGTTGTCTTCACACCACGCGTCACAGCTCAGGCCCCATGGAGAAGTGCAATCGAATGCCGCCCTCGTCGTCCATCGCATGGGCCAGGTCGAGGCGGATCGGCCCCACCGGCGACACCCAACGCACGCCGACACCCACGCCGGTCTTCAGGCTCGGCAGCTCCAGGCTATTAAAGGAGTTGCCCTGGTCGATAAACGTCGCCACCCGCCATTTTTCCGCGATGGAATATTGATACTCCAGGCTGCCGGCGACCATGTAGCGACCACCGATACGGTCGCCCTCGGAGTTCTCCGGAGACAGGCTCTGGTAGTCGTAACCGCGCACGCTCTGGTCGCCACCGGCGAAGAAGCGCAGGGACGGCGGAATGGATTTATAGCCATTGGTGGCGCTCCCGCCGATCTGCGCCCGAGCCAGCAGCCGATGCTTGTCGAACACGGTGGTCAGGCCCTTGACCATGGCGGTGCCGTATAACAGGTTGTTGTCCGAACCCAGGCCTTCCTTGGCGACCTTGGTGTCGAACTGCAAACGGTAGCCGTTGTGCGGGTCGATACGGTTGTCGCTGCGCAGGTAGGAATAACTCACGCCGGGCATCAACAACGTGCTCAGGCCCGCATCGTCGCCGAGGCGGTACTCCTCGCGCTGCCATTTGAGCGACACCACCCGCTGCCAGCCGCTGGGCAACTTGCTGTGCCATTCCGGGCCCACGGTGAGCAGTTTGCTGAGGCTGTCGGTGCCGGCCAGTTCTTCATATTGATAACCGCCGGCGTAGCGCATCTTGTCGGTCAGCGGCGGGTCCAGCGGCACGTCGTACCACAGGCCGACGTTCTGCCGGGGCGCCGACACTTCCGCTTCCCAGCCATAACTGTGGCCCTGGGGGTTGACCCAGTGACGCGTCCAGTTGGCTTTGGCCCGGGGACCGACGTCGGTGGAAAAGCCCAGGCCCAGGCCCATGGTGCGCGGCTTGCGCGTATCGAGCTTGACCGCCACCGGAATTACGTTATCGGTGGCAGCGGTGGGCGCGGCATCGACGCGCACGCCTTCGAAATAACCGCTCGATTGCAGGGCCTGGTTGAGTTCTGCGATGAGTTCGGAATCGTACGCCGTGCCGGCCTTGAACGGCACCATGCGTTGCAGCAAGTCTTCGTCGAACGGCGTGTCGCCTTCGAAGCTGACCGGACCCAAGGCATAACGCGGGCCGCTGTCGTAGACCAGTTCGATGTCGGCGAGGCCCGCCTGAGGGTCTACCAGGAGTTTCTGCTGGGTAAAGCGCCCACTGAAATAGCCATAGCGCGAGGCCTGGTTCTGGATGACCCGCTTGGCGTCTTCGTAACGACCATGGTTGAGCACCGCGCCGGGTTTCAGGCCGGCGTTGCCGGGTACGCGAAAAGCCTTGAGCGAAGCCGCCGGGCCATCGATGCGCACAGTGACATTGCGCAAGTGCACCGGCTCGCCGGGTTCGATGGTCAGCATCAGGCGCGGGTCCTTGCCGCCCTTGACCTCACTGTCGATCTGCGGCTGGTAGTAGCCCAGCGCCTGGGCGGCCTTGCGCGCCTGTTCCTCGGCGCCGCGACTGAAGCGCAGCAAGGCCTCCTCGTCACGATCACCCAAGCCACCGATGTAACCTTCTACGTTGGCCTTGAGTTCGTCGTTGGACGGCTGGACGCGTACTTCCAATTCACTTTTTGCCAGGGCCGCGCAGCTGAGGGACAGCAAGAGCGCGCCACTGATCATTCTTCCTGAGCGGTTCATGGCGCGGATGCTATCACGAGCGTAGGTGCCTGATAGAGCCGGACATTTCCTAAAAGTTCGCCCGACTATGCCGTTGCGCTTTGCAGAACCTGCGGGTTGGCGTGGAAGAACACATGCTCGCGGATAGGTCCTACCGCCACTTCCCCGATTTCCTCGTAACCCTGGCGTTTATAAAACTCCAGGTAACGCGGGTTGCCGGTGTCCAGCACCACGCCTCGGGAATGTTCGTCCACCGCACACCAGTTATGCACCGCCGTGAGCAATTGTTCGCCGAAATGCTTGCCCTGGAACTGTGGGTGCACACCCAGCAGCGGCAGTACATGGACCGCATCGGACGGCAGGCAGGCCAACACCGCCGCGTGATAGTCCAAGTAGCGCCTTGTGCAACGAAAACCAGTGCTCAAGACCATGCGCAGGCGCCAGGCCCAGCTTTCAGTGATGCCCAGGCGCCGCTGCGGCGGGGCGATCAGGGCAATGCCGATCAGGCGGTCGTTGACCAGCAGGCCGATGGCCGGCAGGTCCTGGAGAAAGTGCTGCTTGACCAGCTCGCGCACCGTGGCCCGTACCCGCTGTTCATAACCGGGACGCTCGGATTCGAACAGGTAGCTGAAGGTCGGCTCATGGCGATAGGCCTGGTACAGCAACGAACGGGCTTCACGGGAATAACCACTGTCGAGCATATGGACGTCGGCGATGGCGGTTTCAGGCATGGCGTTGGATCTCCTGGGGCGAGGCTCGGTGAGGCCCTGCTCTTATTGAGTACGAACTCGATAGGGTCGTGATCGTTCCTACATGCAAAGGACATTAGCAGCGCATTTGTCCTACTGCCACGCTGGCTCCCTTCCCACATGTCAGCTAGCATCGCAGTTTTGCCAGGACAGCCGACCATGAAGATCGTCTCCTTCAACATCAACGGGCTGCGCGCCCGCCCCCATCAGCTGGCGGCGCTGATCGAGAAGCACCAGCCGGATGTGATCGGGCTGCAGGAAACCAAGGTCCACGACGAACAGTTCCCCCTGGCCGAAGTGCAGGCCCTGGGCTACCACGTGCATTACCACGGGCAAAAAGGCCACTACGGCGTCGCCCTGCTCTCCCGCCAGGCGCCGCTGAGCCTGTACAAAGGCTTCGAAGGTGACGACGAAGACGCCCAGCGGCGCTTCATCTGGGGCACCTTCGCCGACGCCAACGGCGTGCCGGTGACCATCATGAACGGTTATTTCCCACAGGGTGAAAGCCGCGACCACCCGACCAAATTCCCGGCCAAGGAACGTTTCTACAGCGATCTGCAGCATCTGCTGGAGAGCCGCTTCAGCAACGACCAGCCGGTGGTGGTAATGGGTGACGTGAACATTTCCCCGGAAGACTGCGACATCGGCATCGGCCCGGACAACATGAAGCGCTGGCTGAAGACCGGCAAATGCAGCTTCCTGCCGGAAGAGCGCGAATGGATGGCCCGCCTGAAGAACTGGGGCCTGGTGGACAGCTTCCGCCACCTGAACCCGGACGTCACCGACCGTTTCAGCTGGTTCGACTACCGCAGCCGCGGTTTCGAGGACGAGCCCAAGCGCGGCCTGCGCATCGACCTGATCCTCACCTCCCACGGCCTGCTGCCACGGGTCAAGGATGCCGGTGTGGACTATGAGTTGCGGGGCATGGAAAAACCGTCGGACCATGCGCCGATCTGGTTGCAGTTGGGCTAAGTCCGAAGCATCCAAATACCCCCTGTGGGAGCGAGCTTGCTCGCGATAGCGGTCTGACTGTCACATAGATCCTGAACGTGCCGCCGTCATCGCGAGCAAGCTCGCTCCCACATCGGACTTCGGTGCCCCGTCGCACCCCTGTCACCTTTCAGTAACCTGACTGACTTAATCTTCCGGCACTTCCTCGGGTTCAGCAGGTGCCGGCATGCGGCTGTGTGTTGTCTTTTTCATGGGCCTCTGGCTGCCGTTCGTGGCATGGGCCGGCAATTTGCCCATTCCCGAACACGGCCCAGCCTTGCGCCTGCAGGGCTCCAATACCATCGGCGCGGCGCTGGGGCCGGCGCTGGTCAGGGGATTGATGGAGGACCAGGGGCTGCTCAGGGTCAGCAGCGAAATCACAGGGCGCGACAATGAGCAGCGCATCGTCGGCCAGACCGCCGATGGCCGACGGGTACAGGTCGATATCGCGGCCCACGGCTCCAGCACCGGCTTTGCTGCCCTCAAACAGGCCAGCACCGACCTGGCGGCATCCTCCCGGCCGATCAAGGACAGCGAACTGAAGGACTTGTCGTCCCTGGGCGACCTGAAAAGTCCTGCCGCCGAACAAGTCATCGCCATCGATGGCCTGGCGATCATCCTTCATCCCCACAACCCACTGCGCCAACTCGATACCGTACAGCTGGCACGAATATTCAGCGGCGAGGCAAAAACCTGGGAAGCCGTCGGCGGCACGGGCGGCCCGATTCATCTGTACGCCCGGGATGAGCAATCCGGCACCTACGACACCTTCAAGGAACTGGTCCTTAGCCGACAGGGAAAACGGCTGGATCCTACAGCGCGACGCTTCGAGTCCAGCGAACAGCTGTCCGACGCTGTCAGCCAGGACCCGCAAGGCATCGGTTTCATCGGTTTGCCCTACGTGCGCCAGGCCAAGGCGCTGGCCATTGTCGACGGCGCATCCCAGCCCATGCTGCCGCTTAACCACCTGATCGCCACCGAGGACTACCCGCTTTCCCGGCGCCTGTTCTTCTATCTGCCACCCTGGGGCACCAACCCCTGGGCCGAAGCGTTGGTGGCGTTTACCCAAAGCGACAAAGGCCAGGCCATCGTCGCGGCCAACGGTTTCATCGCCCAGACCGTCCAAGCCATGGCCGTCGCACCGAATGCACTGATGCCCGAGGGCTACCAGGCCCTGAGCCGCCATGCCCAACGCTTGACCGTGAATTTTCGCTTCGAAGAAGGCAGCGCCAGCCTGGACAACAAGGCCCACCAGGACCTGGGGCGCGTGCTCGACTATATAAAGCAGCATGGCAAAGCCGACCGACGCGTGACCCTGGTGGGCTTTGGCGACGTCAAGGACGACCCGGCCCGGGCCGATCTGTTGTCCAAACTGCGAGCCATGGCGGTGCGACGGGAACTGGTCAAATACGGCGTGGCGCTACGGGAAGTGCGAGGGTTCGGGGCGTTGATGCCGGTGGCGGCCAACAGCGAGGATGAAGGACGGGTCAGGAATCGGCGGGTGGAGGTCTGGGTTTACTAGCAACGATGCCATCAAACGCCTAACCCGCTCTTGTGGCGAGGGAGCTTGCTCCCGCTGGGTCGCGAAGCGGCCCCAAGCATTTTGTGTCAAACCAAAAAACCTGGGCCTGCTGCGCAGTCCAGCGGGAGCAAGCTCCCTCGCCACAAAAGCCTTATGTTTATCGCATTAATCTCGGCGTAAGACCGAACGACCTCACCTTGCGCCATTGCCTACAACTACGCCAGAATCCGCCGGCTTGTGCGCCTTGGGGCCAGGGCTTTATCGTTTCCGGGTCGCTGACGAATCAGCGATCGGGTTTGGTAGCCCGGGTAAAACTAAGGCGCACAGCTCCGGCATATTTATTATGGCGGCTGTGCGCGGGGCGCCTCTTGGCGCGCTGGGTTTGCCTTGGTACCCGGTCTACCAACCTGCGTATAGCCGCCACCCAATGTTTGGTAGCAAAGGGTTGTGGCTCCCATTACCAAGGAGTTTCATCCATGTTCAAAGCAACCCCAAACCCGCCGGACAAACATCCAGCCGACTCGGAAGCACTCGACAAAGCGGCGGCAGACCGCGCCCTCAATTACTACCTCAAACCCAAATCCAGCAAACCGCAAACCGACCCAAGCCAGCTCTTCACCCTTATCAACGGCATCAACACCGAAACCCTGCTCGCCAACCTCAGCGAAAACCTGGCCTCGGCCAACGCCATGCTCAGCGACCTGGCCTTCGACCTGGAAGGCTCAAGGCGCCACATTGCCCTGGGCATCCACCAATTGATCGAATTGAGTGGACAGCTGGCAGACCGAGCGCTGGACAACGTCGAAGCGCACCCGTCGACATAGTGCATCCCCCGTGGCGAGGGAGCTTGCTCCCGCTGGGTCGCGAAGCGGCCCCAAGCATTTTGTGTCTAACCAAAAGCTTGGGCCTGCTGCGCAGTCCAGCGGGAGCAAGCTCCCTCGCCACAAGAGCATGTGTGTCATGACAAGCAGCCTGTTACCGCCCCGCCAATTCCATGATCATCCGCGACAACAGATAAATCCTTGGCACCACACTTTCGACTTCGGCGTACTCCTCCGGCGTGTGGATATTGCCACCCACGATGCCAAACCCATCCAGCGTCGGCGTACCAACCCCGGCTGACAGACTGGCGTCCGCCGCGCCGCCACTGCCTTCTTCGGTCAGTTTGCGCCCCAGTTCGCCATAGATGCCCTGGGCCATGGCCATCAACCGGTCCGACTCCGCCGTCTGCGGCATCGGTGGCAGGCCGCGCTTGAGGCTGGTGGTGACTTCGGTATCGGCGATCAGCTTGTCCTGTGAAACACGGGCCAGGTCTTTTTCGATACGGTCGAATTCTTCCGGCACCGCCGCCCGCACATCGGCCTTGGCGCTCGCCTGGTCGGGGATCACGTTGGTCCGGTCACCGGCCTTGAGCACGGTGAAGTTGATGGTGGTTTTCTTTTCCGCGTCGCCGAGCTTGCCCAGTTGCAGAATCTGGTGTGCCGCTTCCATCGCCGCATTGCGCCCCAGTTCCGGCGCGACACCGGCGTGGGACGCCTTGCCCTTGACCTCCACCAGCGCCGTGGCACTGCCTTTGCGCCACACCACCAGGCCGTCGGCCGGGCGACCCGGCTCGAGGTTGAGGGTCACGTCGTGGGCCTTGGCGGTTTTCTTGATCAGGTCGGTGGCCACGTCCGAGCCGGTTTCCTCGCTGGCGTCGAGCAGGAAGGTGATTTGCGCGTAATTCTTGAAATCGAGGTTCTTGAGCACTTTCAAGGCGTAGATCCCGGCGACGATGCCGCCCTTGTCATCCATCACCCCCGGCCCGTAGGCACGGCCATCCTTGATGTGGAACGGGCGTTCAGCGGCCGAGCCCTCCTTGAACACCGTGTCCATATGGGCCATCAGCAGGATTTTTGCTTTACCGGTGCCCTTGAGGGTCGCCAGGATGTGCTGGCTACCGTCCGAATTCGGCACCTTCTCGATGGTAGCGCCCAACTTTTCCAGTTCGTCGATGGCAATGTCACCGACCTGGGTCAGCCCCGGCACATAGCCGGAGCCGGAGTCGATATTCACCAGCCGCTCCAGCAGTTTCAGGGCCTCGCCCTGGTAATGCTGCGCATCGGTCAGGATTTGTTGATGGGGTTGCGCGAAGGCCATGGGGGTGAAGGCGCCAAGGGCCAGGCTCAGGCCGAGGCTGACGGCCAGACGGGAGCGAACAGCGGTCATCGTCATGATTTCATCCTTGTTCCGTATCGAGTGAGTGCCATGGGCACCCTACCTGACAACGGGGCAAGGCTCTAGACAGCAGGTGGCCATCTCAGAGGGAAACAACCGATGCTTCCAGCACCTGCCGATGCCGGTGGCAAGTGACCCGGTTGCGCCCGCTGGTCTTGGCTTCGTACAACGCCTGGTCTGCATCGTTGAGCCAAAGCGTTGCGTCGCCATACGCCGGGTTGAACACCGCCAGGCCAATACTCAGGCTCACTTTAAGCGCCGGATCCTGCTCGTAGCTGAGGGTCGCGAAGCGCTCACGCAAACCATCCATCGCCTGCACAGCGTTATGCAGGGTCAGGTCCGGCAAGACCACGCAAAACTCGTCGCCACCATAACGCCCGACAACGTCGGCGGCGCGCAGGTTCTGCCTGAGCAGCTTGCCGAGCCGGCGCAGCACGACGTCGCCGGCGCCGTGGCCGTAGGTGTCATTGATGGCTTTGAAATGGTCGATGTCGATCAGCGCAATCGCGCCATGGGTGGTCCCGTCCGCTGGATGGCGCCCGCAACGCTGGAACTCCTCGTTGAGGCGGTCTTTCCAGGCGCCATGGTTGAGCAACCCGGTCAGGCTGTCGGTACGACTCAGGGCCAGCAATTCACGTTTCTGTCGCCCCAGGGTGTAGGCCTGGCGAAAACAGATCCAACCCAGTGCCATCGGATACAGGCACAGCAGCGGCAGACAAGCGTAGATCTGTGCCGGACTGGTCATGGGCACGCCGGTCAGCGGGAAGATCACCATGCCCACGGCGATGCCCGCCACTTGGGCCACAACCCCGACGAGCAGGAAACGCAAACCACCGATGGCGACGTTATTCATCGCCATCATCGCCAGCGTGACGGCCGTGGGCAGCGGGTTGAATTGCATCGCCACGACCCAGAAGCCGCCGAGAAAGGCATCGATCAACAAGTTGCGGTGTTCGGCGTGGTACGGCACCGCGCATCGGCGAGCCCACCCATAGGACAGGTGCGGCCAGAGCAGGCCGTTGAACAGCATGAAGCCCCAGACCCAGGGCGGCGGATCGAGGGGATAGAGCGCGGCGCTGACCAGCAGCAACCCCAGCGTCAGGC
The DNA here is from genome assembly GCF_051132015.1 of Pseudomonas sp. Z1-12. Lineage (NCBI taxonomy): Bacteria > Pseudomonadati > Pseudomonadota > Gammaproteobacteria > Pseudomonadales > Pseudomonadaceae > Pseudomonas > Pseudomonas sp. Z1-12. The sequence continues at coordinate 2,364,471 of NZ_CP071647.1, read as the reverse complement.
CCAGGATGCGCGATACGTAGAGCCTCCTGGCCAACGACAGTCCCTTTTTTCCCGTCTTTTGCATAGACGCCTCTGCACCGCGGGTTTCCCGAGTCATCGGGATGGGCTTGCCTGGAGTCTATCAGGGCGGCATCAAATAGCCACCACTGAATGCAGGGGTATTTTTCTTCAGCAAAATGCGGGGGCTCTGCTCGGATCTTGGCTATATATGACAAGGAAATCCGTGACGCCTCGCAAAGCAGGATTCCTGGGCAACGATGTTCCTGGGTTAAGCTTCACTGAACACCGCCTGATCCGTTTGATTACATTCTGTCGCAGCCCATGGAGGGCAAAACATGCTGGTGTTGTTCGTGGTTATTGCTGTACTTATCGCCTGGAGTTGGTTGACCTATCCCGGCATCGGCCATGTGATCTACGACATGAGCATGGCCTTGGAAGCACGCCTTTACCGGTTGCGCAAAATCACCGTGCCCATCAGTGAAATGACCGTGTCGACCTGGCAGGGCGGGCCTTATGAAGCATCGGCGAGCATCCTGATGCTGCACGGCTACAGCGGCGACAAGAACCTCTGGCTGCGGGTTGCCCGACATTTTGTCGGTGATTACCGAGTGGTGATCCCCGACCTCCCCGGCCATGGCGAAACCGGCTTCAAGGCCGGCGGCGGCTACGACATCCCGACCCAGGCCCGGCGGGTGATCGAGTTGCTCGACGCCTGCGGCCTGGACAAGGTCCACGTGATCGGCAATTCCATGGGTGGGCATCTCGCCGCGTGGCTGGCGGCCACTTCGCCTGAACGTGTGCTGACCCTGGCGCTGCTCAATCCGGCCGGCGTCACCTCCCCCCAACCCAGTGACATGGACCGCCAACTGGCCGCCGGTCGTAACCCGTCCCTCGTGCATTCGCGGGAGGAATTCATGCCGTTCTACGCAATGACCATGGCCTCGCCGCCCTGGGTGCCGGGCATGGTCATGGCCGCCGTGGCCGAGCGTTATGTACAGCGGCGCGAGGAACTGGCGGAGATCTACACCGACTTTCGCGCCAGCCCGCCAATGGAGCCCCACTTGGCCGCCATTCGTGCCCCTTCGCTGCTGCTCTGGGGTCGCCAGGACCGGGTGATCGACGTCAGCAGCGTGCCCGTATGGAGCAAGGGCATCGCGGACTTGCGTGTGGAAATCTGGGACGGGATCGGCCACCTGCCCATGATCGAACAACCGGGGAAAACCGCGGCGCTGTACCGTGACTTTCTCAAGGGATTGGGGCAGTGATCATGATGCAAGCAACGCCCCGTGGTGAACCGGTGGGTCAGTCCCTGGCAGAATGAAGTCCTGAAGATTCTTCGTTTGCCGGGACCGGCGAAGGCTGCGATCTTTCGTCCAACTTTCCCACAGCCCTCGCCAGGAATTCTCACGATGAGCTTCGTCAGCCCCGACCTGATCCGTCAACGCTTCTCCAGAGCGATGTCCGACATGTACCGCGACGAGGTGCCGTTGTATGGCGCACTGATGGAGCTGGTGGAAGACACCAACGCCCAGGTCCTGACCGAACAGCCGGAACTGGCCGCCCACCTGCGCAACACTGGCGAACTCGAGCGCCTGGACCTGGAACGCCACGGCGCGATCCGCGTCGGCACCGCCGCCGAGCTGGCGACCCTGGGGCGACTGTTCGCGGTCATGGGCATGCAGCCGGTGGGCTACTACGACCTCACGCCAGCCGGTGTACCGGTACATTCCACCGCGTTTCGCGCCGTGCATGAAAGCGCCTTGCAGGTCAGCCCGTTCCGGGTGTTTACCTCGCTGCTGCGCCTGGAACTGATCGAGAATGCAGAGCTTCGGGCCTTTGCCGAATCGGTGTTGGCCAAACGGCAGATCTTCACCCCCGGCGCCCTTGAGCTCATTGACCTGGCCGAACGCCAGGGCGGCCTGAGCGAAACCCAAGCCGAGGACTTTGTCCTACAGGCCCTGGAAACCTTCCGCTGGCACCACAGCGCCACCGTCACCGCCGAACAGTATCGGCAACTGAGTGCCCAGCATCGCCTGATCGCCGACGTGGTGGCGTTCAAGGGCCCGCACATCAATCACCTGACGCCGCGCACCCTGGACATCGACATCGTCCAGGCGCGGATGCCCGTGCACGGCATCACCCCCAAGGCCGTGATCGAAGGCCCACCCCGTCGCCAATGCCCGATCCTGCTGCGCCAGACCAGTTTCAAGGCGCTCGATGAGCCCGTTGCCTTCACCGACCAGCCCCAGACCCGGACCCAGCCCCAAGGCAGCCATAGCGCCCGCTTCGGCGAAATCGAACAACGCGGCGCCGCGCTCACGCCCAAGGGCCGTGCACTCTATGACCAATTGCTCAACGCCGCGCGCGATGCGCTGGGGGCGTTTCCCAACGAAGCCAACGCCGAACGCTACAACGTGCTGATGGCCGAACATTTCGTCGCATTCCCGGACAACCACGATGAGCTGCGCCGACAGGCATTGGCGTATTTCCGTTATGTCCCGACGCCCAAGGGCCTCGCCGCCAAGGGCACCCTTGAGGCAGCGACCTCCCTGGAACACTTGCTCGAACAGCAATACCTGCGGGCCGAGCCCTTGGTGTACGAAGACTTCCTGCCCGTCAGCGCCGCCGGCATCTTCCAGTCGAACCTCGGCGACGCCGCCCAGAGCCATTACGCCGGGCAGTCCAACCGCCAGGCCTTCGAGGCGGCGCTGGGGCGAGGGACCATCGACGAGTTGGGGCTGTATGCCCAGACGCAACAGCGCTCTATCGACGAGTGCAGGGCTGCATTGGGCGTGTAGGAATACGCCGAAGGATAAAACGGCAAGAAGTTGCCTGACAGGCACGCAGCGCGGCGCGCCTGTCTCGATGATTCTGCCCGGGCAGCTGGCGTCCGGGTGGGCCGCGAGAATCTGTCATGCGCCGGGCAAGGGTTTGTGCGCTTTGTGGCCTTTCTGGAGAAAAAAGCCACCAAGAATCAAATCAACCTATTGATCTATTTGGTTTTTTTGAAAATGGCACAGCTCTTGATAACCGTCAGGCCACCTCGGGGCGATTTCCGTCCCAGGCCCTTAGTTATCCAGGAAGGAGAGCATCCCTTGGCTACCCCCGCGTATATGACCATTGTCGGCACCAAACAAGGCCCGATTACCGACGGCGTGTTTACCGCCGACTCGGTGGGCAATACTTATCAGGAAGGACACGAAAATCAGATCATGGTGCAGGGCTTCCAGCACCAAGTGATCATCCCGCGCGACCCTCAATCCGGCCAACCAACCGGCCAGCGCATACACAAGCCCTTGGTTATCACCAAGGTGTTTGACAAGGCCTCGCCCCTGTTGCTGGCGGCCCTGACCAGCGGTGAGCTCATGGAAGAGGTCTCGATTCAATGGTTTCGCACTTCGAAACTAGGCACTCAGGAACACTACTACACGACCACGTTGTTCGACGCGATCATCGTGGAAATCAAGGACTACATGTTCAATTGCCAAGACCCGACGAACGCTCACTTCACCCATCTGGAAGACGTTCACTTCACGTATCGCAAGATCACCTGGACCCACGAAGTCAGCGGCACCTCGGGTTCCGATGACTGGCGTGCACCCGCCGTCGGTTGAATCAAAGATAACCGTTCACGCATCGGCCAACGCTGTTGGTCAATGTGCGCTCAAATAGTTGACAGTTATTAATTCAGGACGGTGTTCGCCCAGTGCGACGGCCTCGGCAATCCATGCACTGGTAAAGAGCCTGACACTGGGCGAACGGGGACAATAATAATGGAACTTTCAGACTATGTCCGGGAGACTGTTTAAATAATTGTTTATCTTTGATCGGAACTGCCGCCGATTGATGATCACTCACTTGTTCGTACAGCTAAATCTGAGGGCTATACCCCAAACCTGTGGAGAGGGAGCTTATGAGCTGGCTGCACAAACAGTTATACAAAACATGGACAAGTACAAAAAAAGTTATCGGCAAAAATTTAAACAGCCATTAAAAACTCTTTCTTAATACCCGCCGGCATGACGCACTTCATCCACGCCGTCCGGTTTTTTGCGCATCGGTGTCTCCCGCATCAGGGTCACCGTGTTGCTGTTTGCGCTTGGCCGGGTCATTGGGCCGCAAGGCATCGTTGTCGCGTTCCACTTCGCCGGGCAATGCTGGCGCGTCCGGGTTGGGCCGGGTTTGATCGGGGCTGTGGTTCATGGCGAACTCCTGGGGCATTCGGGATTCAGGCATCGGGGTCGGCGACTTCTTCAGCGACATTGGCATCCGGAGAGCGAAGGTGCAGTTGCTCGGCCTGGGTCTGCAAATCCTGCCAACATGCCAGATCGATGGCGCCGCGGCCGAACAGGTCATTGGCCACCTGCATCAACTCGGTGAAATGAGCATCGGGGGACTGCTGCCGGTAGGCCTTGTCGTCGAACAGTCGCTGCCAATCGGCCAGCGACGGTAGCTTGAGGTCATCGCCCATGACGGACTCCTGCGAGACATTCATAGGTTATGAGGGTCGGCATTCGCGGGGAGTTCCAGTGATTTTCAGTAGCCGGTCATTTCCAGGTAACCCATGCCGCCCTGGTTGCCGCTCAGCCGCACCGGGCCTTCCCAATAGGGAATGCGCAAGTCCATCCAGGCCTTGGGATTGAGTGCCTGGGTGATGATGTCGAGTTGCTTGCCGGGGATCTTGATGGCCCAGCGTACCGGCATCGCGCGCCCGGCGACCTTGGCCGTGTCCAATGGCACGAGACTGATCTCCTCGGCGCGCAGGGTTTGCGCCCGGCCCTGGGCATCGATCCAGGTGCCCGTGAGGTAAGGCGCGCCGTGCTTGTGGCGCATGCGATAGAGCATCAAGTGCTCGCCATTGTCCAGGTGCAGGGAGAACCAGTCCCAGCCGGTCTGGTTGGCGGTCAGGGGCTGGCTGCTCCATTCGCGATCGAGCCAGGCCGGGCCGCTGACCGTGTAGCGCTGGCCGTCGACTTCCAGTTCACCGTTGGCCTGGAAAAACGGCTGGCTGTAGTAGTACGACGCCTGGCCCTGTTCGGATTTCTGGCTGAAACCTTGATCGCCCTGCAACACCAACGGACGGTTCGACGTCAGCCGCAAGGCATAGCTGAAGCGTCGGTCCCGAGCCTTCAATTGCATGTCTGCCAACGGCTCGGCCGCTGAAGCCTGGGTGCCGAATTGCCAATTATCGATCCAGGCCTCGAAGGGGGCCGCTTTTACCCCGGCCTGCCCCACCCCACCTCGCGCATAACGCTCGGCGGCATGGTGCACGCTGTCGGAAGTGACCGCCGCATGACCGAGCCAGATTGCCTGGTTGCGCCAACCGCTGGCTTGGGGTGCGGCATCCAAGGCGCTGCGAAACAATGTCCACTGCACGCCGAACTCCCGGCCTTGGGCATCCTTGAGGTTGGCGGTGACGTACCACCACTCGATGCGAAAACCGTCATGCATACCGTGGTCGGCCGGGAAACTGAACACCCGCCCAGGCACGACCGGCGTGAACGCGACAGCCTGGTCGCCGAGGCCGGCGAAGCCCTTTTGCGTCGACGCCGAGTCATCACAACCGCTGAGCAACGCCAGCAGCAACAGGCCGGCTTTAATCTTCATGGGCAAAGCTCCTCAGCAAATCCGCCGGCTGCGTGCGGTACAACGCATACAGCGGCCAGGCCGATGCCAGGAGCGTGGCGAGCATCGCCAGGGCCAGCAACTGCGCCAACTGCAATGGGAACACCCGCAACGGCAGGCGCCAGCCGAAAGCCTGCACATTGATCACCGCGTCCAGGCACCAGGCCAGGGCAATGCCCAGCGGCAAGGCCAGGACCAGGGTCAGCAGCGCCAGTAGCCAGGTCTGGCCGAGGTTGAGCAACATCAACTGCCGACGCGTCACCCCCAGCGCCCACAGCGGCGCCAACTGGCCGAGACGACTCTGGCTCTGGGTCAGCAGGCTGATGAACAACGCCACCCCGGCTACCGCCAGGGTCAGGCTATTGAGGGCGGCGGTGGCGGCGAAGGTGCGTTCGAACACCTGGGTCGACCAGCCCTTGAGCCGGGCTTGGTCGACAATGCGGCTGTCATCCAGGCCGAACCGGCCCTGCAATGCCGTCACCAGCGCCGGGATCGCGGACGGTTCGATGCGCAGGTTGAAACGGTTCGGCGTCAGGTTCGGCCAGTGCGCCAGCAAGTGCTCGACGTTGACCAGCACATGGCCCTTGGGATTGCCGTAATCGGCGTAGACGCCGACGATGCGCAGTGCCCAAGGTCCCTGCGGCGTCGGCAAGGTCAACCGATCGCCGATACTGACCTTGAGGCGTCGGGCCAGTTGTTCGCTGAGCATGAGGGTGTCGGCGGCGGCCAACTGCTCCCACGGCTTGTCGCCGGACGATTCCAGCAGCGGCCAATGCTGGCGATAGTGAGGGTGGTCGAGGATGCCATGGATATCCGTCGGCCAGCCCTGCAACGGGAGCGAGACTTGCCAGAGGGGCACAACGGCAATAATCGCCGGTTGCTGCTTGAGCCAGGTATGCAGCTCTTCGGCCTGGGCCGGGGTTTGCGGGTTGATGTACAACTCGGCGCTCAGCCGTTGTTCGAGCCAGTTGCTGAACGTCTGGCGAAAGCCGGCGGTCATGCTGCCGGCGCCGATGTTCGCCGCCAATGCCAACAGCAGGGCCATCAGCGCGAGGCTCAGGGTCGGCAATTGTTGGCGGCAATCGGCGAGAAACCATTGCCCGAGCACCGAGCGGCTGCGGCGCAACAACCACGTCAGCACGCCGCTGAGCAACACCGGCAAGGCCAGTGCCGCACCCAGCAACAAGGCGGTCATCAGGACAAAACCACTGGCCAGGCTGTCGCCCCAGACCAACGCCGATGCGGCAATCAACGCCGCCACCGTCGCCACCCAACCCTGGCGTCGCAGCCAGCGCCCATGGGCTTGATGCCAGGCTTGGGGATTGGCCAGCGCCAGCAAGGGCAGGCGCGCCGCCCGCAACAGGCTGTCGGCGCCAGCCAGCAAAGCACCGAGCAGGCTCAGGCCGACACCGCTGAGCCACCACGCCGGGCTGAGGTTCAAGTGCCCGGCCACCTCGGCGCCATACAAACCCCGCAGGCTCGCCGCGACATCGGGCAACAACAGGCTCGCCAGCCAATAGCCGCTGAGCACCCCGGCGATCCCACCGAGCAAGGCCAACCCGCCCAGCTCAATCGCCAGGCTGGTGAGCAGTACCCGCGCACTGACGCCACAGGCCCGCAGGGTTCGCAACAGACTGCGGCGCTGTTCAAGGGCCAGGCCGATGGCCGCGTGAACGATGAGCAGCCCCACCACGAAGGATAAAAAGCCCAGGGCGTCGAGGTTCAGGTGGAAACTTTCGGTCAGGCGCGAGAGGTTGTTTTCTTCATCGGCGCGCTTGAATTGCAGCCGATCGCCGAACGCCTCCGGCAGCGCATCGCTGAACGTCGCGGGCAACAGCAGCCGCGACAGCTGGTCCGGCATTCCGAGTACCGCTTGGGCAAACCCGATGTCCATCAACAGCATGCCCGGCGCCATGTCCTCTTGGACATGCAGCGGCGGCAGGGGTCGTCCATCGACGGTTTGGGGCTGGTCGCCCTCCCCCAGCCCCAGGGCCTGCAAAGTCTGCGGGGCGATCCAGGTACGACCGGGACTGGTAAAGAACTCCACCACCTCGACCATCTCCCGCGCCTGTCCCGCCAACGCCGCACCGGGCGGCAGCGACACCGGGTCGATGCCCATCAGTTGCAGACGCTGGTCCTCGTGCCCCTTGAGCACCACCCGGGCCTGCAACACCGGCGACACCGGCCAGCCCTGGCGCCGCAAGTCGACAAACCATTGCTGAGGAAAGGTGCCGCCGCCGGGTGCAGTGAGGCTGGCCTGGGGTTCGCCGCCGATCAGTTGGCTGGCCCGGGCGTAGCTGTCCCGGGCCTGACTGTTCAGCGCTTGCACGCCGGTGAGCAGACTGGTGGCGAGCCAGAGGCCAGTCAACACGCTGAAGAACTGCACCGGGTGCTGGCGCCAATGGCTGAGCAGGGCCTTGAGGGTCTGGCGAAAAATCATCACCCCTGGGCCACCTGCGCCAACCGTCCGCCATGCAATACCACGCGTTGGGCCAGGCGAGCCGCTACCCGGGGACTGTGGGTCACCATCAACAGGCTGGTGGGGCTGCCCTCCAGCAGTTCCAGCAACAGTTGCAGCACTTCGTCACTGGTGGCTTCGTCGAGGCTGCCGGTGGGTTCGTCAGCCAGCAACAAGGGCGGTCGAGAAGCCAGCGCCCGCCCCAGCGCCACCCGTTGCTGCTGCCCGCCGGAAAGCTGCTCGGGGTAACGCCGCAGCAACCCTGAAAGCCCGAGCCGCTGCACCAGATGGGCTTGCCAGGCCGCGTCATAGCGACCGCACAAGCGGGCCTGAAACGCCAGGTTGTCCTCCACCGACAAGCTGCTGATGAGGTTGAACTGCTGGAACACCAGGCCGATTTCCGTGCGCCGCCAATTCGCCAGCTGGCTTTCACTCATGCCGTCGAGTCGATATTCGCCACTGCGAATGCTCCCGTGATCGACCTTGTCCAGCCCGGCAACCAAATGCAGCAAGGTACTCTTGCCGCTGCCAGATTCCCCCATCAGCGCCAGGCTGCTGCCGGGCATCAGGGTCAGGTCGACGCCCTGCAACACCGGCAACGGGCCTTGGGGTGTGGGGTAGCTTTTGAACACTTGGCGGACTTCAAGCATGGACAGCCTCGACGGGTGGGCGTGAGGCTCAGGATAGCGGAGGTTGGGCACACTCAACACCTCCACCCACTCACCCACTCACCCACCGCCATCGCGAGCAGGCTCGCTCCCACAGGATTTACCGTTGATCAATCCGTGGCGTGATGGCTGGGTAGCTTTTGTGGCGAGGGAGCTTGCTCCCGCTTGAGTGCGCAGCGCTCATCGCTTTTTTTGGGGCCGCTGCGCGACCCAGCGGGAGCAAGCTCCCTCGCCACAGGGTCGTGCAAGACCTTGTGGGTATCCAACATCATCGCAAACTGACCCTCCGACATCGCGAGCAAGCTCGCTCCCACAAAGAGCCCAGCGCATAGGGGCCTTCAATCAATGCCCCGCCGCCATTTCGGCCTGGCCAGCAGCCGGCGTCACGATATGGTCCAGGTCAATATGCTTCCAAGCCGGTTTCGCCCCCAACCGCGCATTGAAACGATAGTTGAACGTAAACTCATCATCCGTCGGCTGGCTCAACGACCTGCCATAAACCGATTCAACCCCAACCGGGTCATACCCCATCAACTGCAACAGCGTCGGAAAGATGTTGTAGTGGCTCGAACGATCCTTGTTCCGCGCCCAGGCGCCACGCCAATCAAGACTATTGAATTGGCGACCCTGGATCACCACCAACGGCACCAACCCCTCTTCAGGCATCGGGTCGCCACCGCAATGAGTGTTGAGCCCAGGATTGCCACGCTCGTGCAGATCCTGGCCATGGTCGGAGGTGTAGATCAGCACCGCTCGGCTCAAATCGGCTTGCTGGAAGACTCGCTTGAAGAACTCGCCAACGTTCCACAGCAAAGTGTTCTGGTACGCGTTGCGGTACAGCAACCAGTCATCTTTCTGCCCATCGAAGCCGTCGCGGCTGCCGGTATCGGCCACTTCCTGGAACTGCCCGCGCGGCAAGGCCGGGCGGTAATTTATGAAGTCGTCGGGGTATTTGTCGTGTACCGGGAAATGCGCCCCCACCTTGTTGATCACCACCAGTTCAGCCTGGTGATCGTCCAGCAGTTCGATCAACTTCGCCGCCGCCGCCATGTCGCGGTCGCGCACGCGGGTCTGGTCGAATTGGACGAATTCATCGATGTCCTGTTTTTCCAATTCGGTCATCAGGTTCTGCAAGTTGCCACCGGTGCGCTGGGCGTCGATGTAGACGGTACGCAAGCCGGCCTTTTTGGCGTACTGCCAGATCGACGGCCGAGTGCTGTTGATGCGTATGTAGTCGGTCCGCGTCCCCCCGTAGCGCAACGTGACATTGGTGTCGGCGCTGCAATTGGCTATGGACGCCGCGTAGCCGAAATTGAACATATCCACGCCCTCGGGCGGTGTCTTCAGGCCGCTGCGCACGCCAAACGGGGTGTTGATATCCAGGTAATTGCCGCCGACGCTTTCGTCGATGATCAGCACTATGTCCTGATCGATCACGGATGATCGCCGCGTCAGGGTGACCGGCTCCCGGGGACCGATCGTGCTGTGCAAGGACTCATAGGCCAAGAGGTTCAAATAGGCCAACGGCGTGTACATCACCGGCAGGCCGCGCGCCCCTTCGCCCGCCCGCACGAACAACACACCACTGAGCAACATCACCCCCAGCACGGGCGCGACCACAGGCAGATAACCGGGCACTCGCAGCGTTCGTCGAGGCTTGAGAGCGATGCCGAACAACAGTAACAAGCCACCGATCACCGCGTTGATGATCACCTCGCGGTACTGATAGGCCGCCTCCTGGATAAACCCTCCCGAGTACACCAGCGAAACGAACTGGCTGTAGGTCAGGTAACTGTCCGTGACCTGGGTGTACACCTCGAAAAATACCGCTGACACGAACAACGCCAAGGCAAACACATGCCTCACCAACGTCTGGCGAATGTAGGCGCTCATCCACAGCGCCAGCACCAACACCACGAACATGGCGCCGAACAGCACGGTCGCCAAGCCCAGGCCCAACGCGTCGAGACGCTCGAGGTAAGCGTCGTACCCCTTGAGCAGGTACAAAAACAGCAGCAATTCCTTGAGGTAGCGGGCCATGTTTTTCCTCGACCGGATCGCGGTGTCGAAAGCGCTTCGTTCCTGCACGTTAGCAGCCGGTTTTCAAAGCGCAAGAAACATCCCCCACAACACGCGTCAAAAAAAAGTTACCCCAAAAACGACACGAAAATAGGTAACAAAATATAAAAATCTATGGATAACGACCGTTTATCGCTTTGTTAAATGCCGGCAATCCCCAGTAAAACAGCCACTTTGCTAGAACAGTCAATGACTTGATATCAAAAGGCCCGATTTCACATGAATTGCCAACACTGACAACTGTCATTTTGCTGACACGCTTTTCTGAAGCTGCGCTATACCCCTCTAAACAGTTTCATCCGAGTTACATCATTCGGTTTGCGAGGCGCGCCAAAAATGGACGTGAGCGTATTTGGTACGGGGTATGTCGGGCTGATCCAGGCGGCTGCAATGGCTGACGTCGGACACCGCGTTTTGTGCATCGACATCGACCCGAACAAGATCCGGCAACTGCAACAGGCTGTGCCAACCATCAGCGAGCCGGGACTGTCCAATCTGCTCGAAGACAACATCAAGGCCGGACGCTTGTCGTTCAGTTCCCAGGCCAGCGACGCGGTCAATCATGGCGAGTTGATCTTCATCGCCGTCGGCACGCCCGCCGATGAAGACGGCTCGGCCGACCTGAGCCATGTGCTGGCGGTCACCCGGCAAATCGCTGATTTCATGGACAGCGACCGCACCCTGGTCATCAAGTCCACGGTGCCGGTGGGTACCGCCGACAAGGTGGCCGAATGCGCCCGCCAGGCATTGGCCCGGCGCGGCCTGAAACAGCTGAACGTACGCGTCGTGTCCAATCCCGAGTTTCTCAAGGAAGGCAGCGCCCTGGCCGATTGCATGCGTCCGGACCGGATCATCGTCGGCACCGCCGATCCAGTGGCCCGCGACCAGATGACGGAGCTCTACGCGCCCTTCTGCCGCAACCACGAAAAACTGATGTTCATGGACAACCGCAGCGCCGAACTGACCAAGTACGCCGCCAACGCCATGCTCGCCACCCGCATCAGTTTCATGAACGAACTGGCCAACCTCACCGAACGGCTGGGTGCCGACATCGAAGCGGTGCGCAAAGGCATCGGCTCGGACCCGCGCATCGGATATCACTTCATCTACCCCGGCTGCGGTTTCGGTGGTTCGTGCTTTCCCAAGGACCTGCGGGCCCTGCTCCACACCGCCGAACAAAGCGGCATGCCACTGCGCCTGCTGCGCAGCGTCACCGACGTCAACGACAGCCAGCGGCACATCCTCTTCGAAAAACTGGCCAAGCAGTTCCAGGATGGCCTGGCCGGCAAGTCGATTGCCATCTGGGGCCTGGCGTTCAAGCCCAACACCGATGACATGCGCGAAGCCCCCAGCCGCTACCTGATGGAAGCCCTGTGGCGTGAAGGCGCACGGGTCCAGGCCTACGACCCGGAAGCCATGTCCGAATGCCGTCGCCTCTACGGCTATCGCAAAGACCTCAACCTCTGCGCGACCCGCGATGACACCCTGGAAGACGCCGATGCCCTGGTGATTTGCACTGAGTGGAAGAACTTTCGCGTGGTGGATTTCGACCTGCTGGCCAGCAAGTTGCGCGCCCGGGTGATCATCGATGGCCGCAACCTGTACAACCCCGAACACCTGGCCGCCGCCGGGCTGTTGTATCGCGGTATCGGGCTGCGACACACCGTGCCCGGCACCCCGGCGCCAGGGCCGCAAGCATGAACATCCTGGTCACCGGCGCAGCCGGTTTCATCGGTGCCCACGTCGTGCTGCGGTTGCTGCGCGACGGTCATCGCGTGTGTGGGCTGGACAATTTCAACGACTACTACGACCCGCAACTCAAGCACGACCGCATGGCCTGGGTGAACGGCCAGGTCGGCAGCTTCCCCTTGGCGCGGCTCGACCTGGCCGACGCGCCGGCCATCGATGAACTGTTCCAAACCCGGCGCCCGGACGTGGTGATTCACCTCGCGGCCCAGGCCGGCGTGCGCTACTCCCTGGAAAACCCCCAGGCCTATGTCGACAGCAACATCACCGGGTTCCTGAACATCCTGGAAAACTGCCGCCGGTATCCCGTCAAGCACTTGATCTACGCCTCCTCGAGCTCGGTGTACGGCGCCAACACGCGCATTCCTTATTCAGTCCAGGACAACGTCGACCACCCGTTATCGCTGTATGCGGCAAGTAAAAAAGCCAACGAGCTGATGGCCCACAGCTACAGCCACCTGTTTGGCATTCCCTGCACCGGCCTGCGGTTCTTTACGGTGTACGGCCCTTGGGGCCGGCCGGACATGTCGCCGATCCAGTTTGCCCGCGCCATCGCCGAAGACCAGGTGCTGCAACTGTTCAACCACGGCGAGCACCAGCGGGATTTCACCTACATCGACGACATCGTCGAAAGCATCGCCCGCCTGATCGACCGTGCGCCCCAGGTCACGCCCTTGCTGGATCACGAACAACCAGACCCGGCCACCAGCCGCGCGCCCTGGCGGGTCTACAACATCGGCGGCCAGCACCCGGTGGCGCTGCGCACCTACGTCGCGCTGCTGGAAAAACACCTGGGACGAACCGCCCGCATCGAGCTGCTGCCCCTGCAAGCCGGCGATGTGCTCAACACCTGCGCCGATGCCAGCGACCTGGCGCGGGCCACCGGCTTCCGGCCGTGCATCGCACTGGACGACGGCCTGGGTCGTTTCATCCAGTGGTTCCTCGATTACTACCCACTGCCTGCCCACGCGCCGCTCGCGGCCCAACCTCAGCGGAGGAGTCTATGACCCGACATGAACAAGCCATCGAGATCAATGCCCCCGTGCGTGACAAACGCATCGATCCCGACCACCGCAGGCGCCTGGACGCGGCCATCCACCGCCAGGGCCGTGGATGGTTGACCGGCCGCGACGGCGGCCGGCCCTGGACGGTCTCGCGCACCAACCGTGTGCTGGCCTGCCTCGGCGCACTGGCGATCCTGGTGATGTTCTGCCCGCTGTTGCTGGGCCTGGCACTGCTGGTCAAATTTTCCAGCCCGGGCCCGGTGCTGTTTATTCAGAAGCGCACCGGTTATCGCGGGCGGGTGTTCGGCATGTACAAGTTCCGCACCATGGTCGCCGACGCCGAGGCCCTCAAGGAGTCGCTGCGCCACCTCAACAAACACGGCGCCGAGGCCATCGATTTCAAGATCGACAACGACCCGCGCATCACGCCCATCGGCCGATTCCTGCGTCGCAGCAGCCTCGACGAACTGCCGAACCTGATCAACGTAGTGACCGGCGACATGCGCCTGGTGGGCCCGCGGCCGACCTCGTTCAACGCCTATCGCTACAAGGACAACCATCTTGTGCGCCTGAGCATCTACCCCGGCATGACCGGCCTGTGGCAGATCTCCGGGCGCAGCAATATCGACTTCGACCAGCGCGTGGAATTGGACCTCAGCTATATCGCTGAACAAAGCCTGTGGCTGGATTTGAAGATCCTGATGCTAACCCCCTTCAAAGTTTTCAGCGGCCACGGAGCGAGTTAAATGGACGGTTCAACGAATATCCTGACCATAGCCAGCCCGAGCGAGACCAACCTGACCTCGACCGTGCTCGACCCTTCCCTGCGGATCCTGCTCTTGACGTCCGCCAACACCGGCACTGGCACCAGCACCAGCGCCATGGCGCTCGCCGCGCAACTGGCGCAGATGAGCAACGGTCGCGTCCTGTTGGTGGATGCCAGCCAGTCACCGCGCAACCTCAGCCAACAGCTGTCGTTGCACAAGGAGCGCGGCTTCACCGACCTGCTGTTCAACAGCCTTGCCCCACCCCTGTTGCAGGATTGCGTGGTGCAGGCGTCCAGCCTGCCCTTCGACGTGCTGCCCCACGGTCGCCTCGGCCGTAATGCCGACCACCTGAGCCCCGAGCGGCTGCGCCCGCTGTTCAGGCAACTGGCGGCGCAATACCGCTTTGTGGTGATCGACGGCGACGCGGTGTATTCGGCCAGCGACACCCTGGTGCTCAGCACCCAGGTGGATGGCGTGGTGCTGGTGGTGCGCGGTGAAGACACCCGCTGGGAAGTGGCCCAGGCCACCCGCCAGCGCCTGTCCCAAGCCGGCGCGAAAGTGGTCGGCAGCGTGTTCAACCGCCGCAAGTACTACATGCCCAAGTGGCTCTACAACAACCTGTAAGCCTGCAAAAGGATGACGAGATGAACGCCAAGATGCTTGTCCTGTTGTTGCTGCCGCTTGCCGGTTGCTCCAGCACCACCGATACCCGCTCGATGCCGGTGCAGATCCTCACGGCCGCGCCGGCCAACGCTCAGGCCACGGACATGCCCAGGGTCGAACAAACCCTGAGGCCCCAGGATGTGCTGGATGTAATTTTTCACATCGACACCACCTCGTCCCAGGCTTATCGAGTGCAACCTGGCGATCAGGTTGCCTTGAACTTCACCGCCGCCAGCCAGCTCAACGGCACGCAACAGGTGATGCCCGACGGCAGCATCGAACTGCCGGGCGCCAACACCTCGGTGAAAGTCGCCGGCCTGACCACCGACGAAGCCCGCCTGGCGGTGCAGCGCGCCTACAACCAGAAGATGCTGTTCCAACCCAACCGCAACCAATTGACCGTTCTGGTGACGAGCCCGCTGTCCGGCGAGACGAACTTGCGCAACACCCTGACCCACCCGGCCACGGGCATGAGCCGGGAAATCATCGTGGGCCGGGATGGCTACGCCAGCTTCCCGGAAATCGGCTCGGTGCCGTTGCAAGGCATGACCGTCACCCAACTGGAAACCTTCCTCAACGAGCGCTACGCACAGTTGCCCGGCCACATGACGGTGGATGTGCTGCTCAAGTCCACCGCCGGCAACGAGATCTATGTCCTCGGCGAAGTGGCGCAGCCGGGTTCCTACCCGATCCGCCGGCCGATCTCGGTCCTCGAGGCCCTGACCCTGGCTCGTGGCACCAACGTCAAGGCCAGGCTCGACTCGGTGGTGATCATGCGTCGCAACGGCAATCAGGTTGAAGCCCGCCACTACGACGTGGAGAAGGCCCTGAGCGGTGACGCCTCGCAGATCGCCTACCTGCAACCGGAAGACATGCTGTATGTGCCCAAGACCGGCTTGGCCAAAGCCGGTGAAATGGCCAGGCAACTGGCCGACGTGGTGCTGTTCCAGGGCGTTGGCGTCAGCTTCGGCTACGACCTCGACAACGACAGCAGCGGCAACTGACCCAGGTGAATGATCATGAACCCCAAGGAAAACTATCTGCACGAGTTCTTCAGGATCTTCTTTGCCAACAAGCAGTGGGTGAAGCGCGTCTTCCTGATTTTCGCCCTGATCGCCCTGGTGCTGCCGTTGATGCTCAAGCAGAGCTTCGACATCACCGCCCAGGTGATCGTCCAGTCGAAAAAACTCTCCCAGGGCGACGCCACCACGTCGCTGAACCAGGAAAACGCCACCTTCATCCCGCCGTCCCTGGCGGACATGGAAACCGAGAGCAATATCTTGCGCTCGCCGGCGCTGATCCGGCAGACCATCAGTGTCCTGCGTGAACAGGGTGAATACACCCCAAGCCCCGGCATTCTCAACAAATGGGTGAGCGAACCGCTCAAGCGCTACATCACCCAGCCCCTGCGCGAGTACGTCGTCAATCCGCTGCGCGATGGCCTGGGGCTTGAGGTCGATCCGGTGCGCGACACCGTGCTCGATACCCTGACCGACGAGGCCATCGAAAACCTGAAGATCGAGACGCTGCCCGGCTCGAACGTCATCTCCATTGTCTACAGTTTCGGCGACCCGGCCCAAGGCACCCGGTTCGTGGCGCAACTGCTGCAGAACTACCTCAGCAACCGCCAGGACCTGCAGTCGATCGAACTGCCGCAGACTTTCTACGAGCAGAAGAAAGCCCAATACCAGACGCGCCTTGACGGCTTGGAAGGCAACCGCCTGACGCTGCTTGAAGGCGTCGGCTCTTCCGATCCCAAGGAAGAAATCACGTTCCGCTTGAATGCGATCAACACCGAGGAGCAGGCCCTGAACCTGTACCGGGATCGCCTGCTGCAAAGCCAACGCTGGCTCGATTACCTCAAGACCAGCCTGACGGCGGCGAACAGCTCGCGGTTCAACGACTACACCTTCCCGTTCACCTTCACCACCACCGTGGACAACATTGCCTTCGAAGACCGGGAAATCCGGCAAATGGGCGAGCAATTGACCAGCCAGGTGAGCCGCTACATGAACGACCTGGCGATCTTCCAGCCCAGCAGCGAACCGATGCTGCTGGCCCGGGAGCAAATCGTGCGCACGCGCCAGCAATTCCTCAAAGTGGTGAACAACCGCATCCAGGAACGCACCACCGACCTGGCGGTGGTCAGCTCGGTGATCAACCAGAAAGTCGAACGCATCGCAGCCTTCAAGGAACGCATCCACCAGTTGCAGGAAACCCAGAGCAAGCTGCGGCAGATGGACACCGAGATCAACGCCCTGCATGCGGCCTTCTCGACTTATGCCCAACGCTTCGCCGAGGCCAGCACCGCGCGTTCGCTGGACAACGACCTGTCCAACGCCCGGGTCCTGAGCCCGCCGTTCGAACCCACCGCCGCGGCCTTTCCCAAGCCGATGCTGATCATTGTCTTCGGCATGTTCAGCGGCCTGCTGCTGGCGATCGCCCTGGTCTATGTGCGTGAGTTCTTCGATCATCGCTTCAAGCACCCAGCGCAAATCAGCCAGCAACTGGATCTGCCGGTCTTGCTGGTGATCAACGAGCAGTCACCCGAGCAGATCAATCCGCACCGCAACTGGAGCCTGCCCAGCCTTGTCCATTGGGTGAGAAATTGAACGCGCCGTTCGGCCCGTCCCGCCATGACAGCCCCTTGTCGATCATTCATTTGCTCGACAGCGGTGGCTTCTATGGGGCCGAGCGGATGCTGCTCGATCATTGCCTGGCGACACCCGGCCAGCACCAAGTGGTGTTTCTGGCGGCGCCGCCGACCTTGATCACGCGGTTCCGCCAGGCCGGAGTCGATTGCCACCACTGCGCCAGTTGGGCCGAGTTGTTGCAACATTTGCGGCAACGGCGCGCCGAGCGACCACTGATCAATACCCACAACTTCAAGGGTCTGTTGTTCGGCTGGTCGGCGGCCACGATGCTGCGCCTGCCGCTGGTGATTACCCAGCACGGCTTCACGCCGCGCAGTCCAAAGCAGCGGTTCTATACGTGGCTGAGCCTGCAACTGTGCCGTACCGCGCCGGTCAAGCGTGTGGTTTGCGTGGCCGAAAGCATCGCGGCGCTGCACCGCCAGGCCAGCGTGCGGGCGGAAAAACTCGATGTGATCCCCAACGGCCTGCCCGCCGTCACGACGCCGCTGCCCCACCACGCCGACAGGCAGCGCTGGCGGGTCGGCTACGTCGGTCGGTTGAGCAGCGAGAAGGGCCCGGACCTGTTCCTCGACGCGATGATCCCGCTGTGCCAGCGCCATGCGTCGCTGCACGCGGTGATGCTCGGCGACGGCCCGGAACGCCAGTCCTTGCTCAAACGCATCACCGATGCCGGGCTGCCCACGCGCATCGAACTGCCTGGTTATCAGACAGACATGAACGGCTGGTGGAGCCGCCTCGATGCGCTGGTGATCAGTTCACGCACCGAAGGCACGCCGATGATCCTGCTCGAGGCCATGCAGGCCGGCGTGCCGGTGGTGGCGTTCGGCGTCGGCGGCATTCCCGATATCCTGCAAGACCGCCACAACGGCCTGCTCGCTACACCGGCCGACAGCGAGGCGCTGGCCCGCCAGATCGAAACGCTGTTCAGCGAACCACCCCTGGCGCAGATCCTCGCCGACAACGCGCGGTGCACCCAACGCGACCGCTACGACCTGCGCACGCTGGCCGAACGCTGGTCACAACTCTATATCCGCACGGCACGGGAGGCTCGGCCATGATCGTCCCGCTCTCGATCGTCAGTCTGCTGGGGCTGGTCTGCCTGGCATTGCTGGCCAGTCCTTATCCGTTCCTGGCACCGGGCGCAGTGTTTGGCCTGGTGGGCGTCGCCATGCTGTACCGCAAGCCCAGCTGGGGTTTGCTAGGCATTGCCGCGCTGCTGCCGTTCGAAGGCCTGTTCAAGGACAACGCGTTTTCCGGCAGCAAATTCCTCGGCGTGGCGCTGATCCTGATCCTGATGCTGCAGTTGGCCTTGCACCAGATCCCTGGGACGCGCCTGCGCAGCAATATCTGGAAGCCGTTGCTCGGCTTCATGGCGTTGTATGGCCTGAGCCTGTTGATCTCGGAAAACATCGGCGTATCCCTGACGCATCTGCGTGAACTCGCCGTAGGGCTGATTCTGTTCGTGATCGCGCTGCTGATCGGCCGCGAGCTGAACCTGGATATGTTCGCCCGGCTGATGACGGTGAGCGTCGCCACGGCCTGCGTGCTCGCGATGTTTTCAGCCCGGTATCAGGATCAGGGCCGCGCCTCGGGTTTGCTGGAAGACCCGAACGCCTTTGCGCTGTTGATTGCGTTTACCGTACCCCTGGCATTGTTGTTGGCCATACGCAGCCAGAACCTGTTGCATCGGTTGTTCTGGGGCGGCGCTTTCATCCTGTTGTTGGGCGGGATGACCAAGACCGAATCGCGTTCAGGGCTGGTTGTGCTGTTGCTCAGTTTAATGATCGGCTTGTATCACTATCGGGCGCAGCTACCTCGCATACGTCCTCGGCACCTGGGGTTCGCGATGCTCGGCCTGGCACTCATGGTTCCGGTGACAGTCGCCGTGATGCCGGCTGGCTACGTGGCGCGCATCCAGTCGTTGAGCATCCTCAGTTCCGGCACCAATGCCCACAAGGACGGTTCCTTGGGTCGTCGCGCCTCCTACATTGTGGTGGGCAGCCAGATGATCCGAGAAAACCCGATTCTCGGTTCCGGCCCCGGGACGTTTCCGCAGCACTACGCCCCCACCGGCTACGCGAAGGCATTCTCGGCCAATCGCAAAATGGGCGATCTGTACCGCCAGGCCCATAACACCTACCTGGAAATCTTCAGCGAAATCGGCGTGCCAGGCGGCTTGATGTTTGTCGCTACGATTGGGCTGGGCCTCTATAACCTGATGCGCGCGCGCCAACTCTGGCTCCAGCGCCGGGACTGGGCCCAGGCGGACCTGCTGACGCACTTGGGCATGAGTTTCCTGTCGCTGGCGTTGTTCCTGATGTTCCTCAGCGCGCCGAACCACAAGTTGCTGTGGATCATGCTCGCCTTGACCAGCATTTTGCGCTACGACGCCGAACAGGCCGAGCCGCAGGAGGCCCGTTCATGAGCCGCGTAAGCATCATTATCCCGATGTACAACGAGGCCCGGCACATCGGCCGCACACTGCTGGCGGCGCAGGAAGCGGCTCGCCAGGCGCGGCTGGATTGCGAGTTGATCGTGGTGGACAACGGCTCCGACGACCATGGCCCGCGCATCGCCAACGAGCTGGGCGCGCGGGTGTTGATCGTACCTGGCGTGCACATCGGCGCCCTGCGCAACCGTGGCGCGGCGGTCGCCAGTGGGGAATGGCTGGCGTTCATCGACGCCGACATGGAAATGCCGGCCGACTGGCTCAAGTCACTGCTCGAAATGGAAGGCCGCCAGGGCGATGTGCTGGGGCTTGACCTGGACACGCCCGGCCAAGCGCCGTGGTTCGCACAGGCTTGGCAGCGCCGCAGTCAGCGTCCGGGCTCCCGCCCCTTGCATCGCGTGCAATGGTTACCCAGCGCCAATCTGTTGATGCGTCGCGCCTGGTTCGAACGGGTCGACGGTTTCGACGAGACCCTGCGCACGGGTGAAGACAAGGATTTCTCCCTGCGCCTGCGTCAAGCCGGTGCGCAGTTGTTGCTGGTCAACGAAAGCGTGGCCCTGCACTGGGGCTATGAAGGCAGCTGGCGCGAATGGATGAGCAAGGAGCTGTGGCGCCAGGGCAGTCACTGGCAGTTGTTGCGCAGCCACGGGCCGAGCCTGCGCCTGCTGCGGTTTCCCGCGCTGTCCATTGGCACCTGGGGCATGGATTTGCTGGCACTGATCGCCCTGCTTCAGGGCCAGGCGCGCCTGGGGCTGATGCTGTTGTTCATCAGCACATTGCCGGCCTTGGTCCTGAGCTTGCGCCAGAGCCAACGCGACCCGCGCCTGACCTTGCAACTGTGGACCTTGCACGGGGTGCGCCTGCACCTGACCGGTGCCGCGCTGCTGCTCAATCTTTTCCAACGGAACGTCAGGAGACCTGCCCGTGGCTGAATATCTGTATTGGTCTTGCCTGTTGCTGCCGGTGTACGCCTACCTCGGCTACCCCGTGCTGTTGACCTTGCTCACTCCGCTGTTTCCGGTACGCCGCTACATCACCGCAGTGCCCATGGACGTCAGCATCATCATTGCTGCCCATAACGAGGCGCGGCACATCGAAGCGAAATTGCGCACGCTGCTGGCCCAGGATTACCCGGCGCGCTCGCTGCAAATCATCCTTGCCAGCGACGGTTCCACGGACGACACGGTGGCCTGCGCGCGCAACGTCGTCGACCCGCGGATTACCGTGCTCGACCTGCCACGCCAGGGCAAGGCCGCCGCCCTCAATACCGGCGTGGCCCACAGCAACGGCGACATCCTGGTGTTCACCGATGCCGACAATCAATGGTTTCCCGACACCCTCGGCCATCTGCTGGCACCGCTAGGGGATCCTGAGGTTGGCGCCTGTGCCGGCCATATGGAGATTCCCGTGCCGGGCAAGGGCCTGAGCCTGGGCGATAGCCTGTATCGCCATTACGAAGGCTGGTTGCGGCGGGTGGAGAGCCGCACCGATTGCATGGTCTCGGCCGACGGTGCCCTGTTGGCTTTACGCAGGGTTTTGTTCCAACCGATACCGGCGCAAGTCAACGATGACTTTTTCCTCAGCACCTGCGCGCCGGCCGCCGGCAAGTCCATTGTCTACGTACCCCGGGCCCGGGTGACCGACCAGGGCGTGGACGAAGCCGACAAGCAGTTTCGCCGCCGCCAGCGAGTCACCGTCGGTGGGTTGCAGAGCCTGGCCCAGCGCCGGGAGCTACTTAACCCGCTGCGTCACGGCCTCTACGCCATCGGGTTGATCAGCCACAAATTGATCCGCCGCCTGGCGCCAGTGTTGCTCTTGCCGCTGTTGCTGAGCAACGCCTGGCTGTGGGACGACCATCCGTTCTATCGCCTGAGCCTGGTGGCGCAGTTGCTCGGCTACGCCATGGCACTGATCGGCTTGATGGACGCTGGCCACCGGTTGCCCCGGCCCTTTCGCCTGGCGGCGTTCGTACTGGTGACACTGGCGGGCATGAGCATCGGGCTGTGGCAGTTCCTGCGGGGCCAGCGCTACAGCCAATGGAACCCCGAGCAGAATCGCTAAGGAGAAGGGCCGATGTCGATCAAACACGTCTTCAAGCGCACCGGCGGCTGGCTGTACCTGAACACGTCCCTGGGCCGCCACCCACTGCGTGGCGCCGGCGTGATCCTGATGTTGCATCGCGTGTTGAACAACGACCGCGCCGCCGAATTGCCCCATCGCAACGAGCTGTGCGTGGGGCCCGATGCGTTTGAACATTTGCTGATCTGGCTGCAACGGCATTTCGAATGTGTGCCGCTGATGAGCTTGCTGCTGGCCGACCCTGAGAGTGTCCCGAATCGCCCACGGGTGGCCCTGACCTTCGACGACGGCTGGCGCGACAACGCCATGAATGCCTTCCCGTTGCTGCGCCAATACCAGGTGCCGGCGAGTATTTTCCTGTCCACCGACTTCGTCGGCAGTCGCCAGCACTTCTGGTGGGAAAGCATCGGCGAAACCCTGTGGGGCAGCCACGGACAGGTGGCCCGGCATTCGCTGATCGAGCAGTTGCAACACGTCGGGCGGCCGTTGCCGGTGCTGCTCGATGATATCGACGATGAGCGCCGCAGCCTGGCGCTGCTGCATTATCTGCAAAGCCTCAAGACCCTCGATCCACGCACCTTGAGCGACCTCACGCAAGCCTGCCCGCACGGCTCGCAACCCCAAGCGCTGGATTGGCCCCAGGTGCGCCTGCTCGAAGATTCCGGCCTGGTCCGCTTCGGCCCCCATGGCGCCAGCCACGCGATCCTGACCGGGCTGGACGACCAGCGCCTGCATGAAGAACTGACCCGCAGTTGGACAGCCCTGGAAAACGGCTGCGCCCAACCTTTGCCGGTGTATTGCTACCCCAACGGCGATAACGACGCTCGCGTGCGCCAACAGGTGGCGGCCCACGGTTTTGCCTTCGCCCTGGGCACCGAGGCCGGGCTGTATCGCAACGATGGCGACCCTTTGAACCTGCCGCGTTTCGGCGTCAGCCAGCGCAACGCCTGCCACCCTGAATTGTTGGCCTGGCGCATTCGCCAAGGAGCCCGGTCATGAATCGCGCACATTACATCAGGCTTTTGGTGTTGAGCATGGGCACGAGCCTGGCGATGATCGGCCTGCGCCTGCTGCGCAACGTGTTGCTGGCACGGATCCTGGGGCCCAGTGAACGCGGGCTGTTGGCACTGCTGAGCACCCTGCCGGACCTGATCAGCGCCACCACCAGTGGAGGCCTGAATTCCGCCGTGGGTTATCAGGCGGCGCAGCATCGCTCGATGAGCCTGTTGCTCAGCCACGTGCTGGTCTTCGGCTGCCTGCTGGCGGGGTTGCTGACGCTGCTGGTGGTGGCGCTGGTGCGCGGGTTCGGCGCCGAACTGGACATCACCCTGCAACTGGGGCTGCTGGCCTGGCTGCTGTTGCTGGCCGTGCCGCTGGCGGTACTAAAGAGCGGCCTCCTGACGCTGCACAACGCCTCCGGCGGCGTCGGTGTGTTCAATGCCTTGCGGCTGATGGAATCCCTGGTCCCGCTGTTGCTGTTCGTGGCGCTGTTCTGGATGTGGAAAGACACGGCGCTGGAAGCGGCGCTGATCAGCTGGCTGGCGGGCCTGAGCCTGGTCGTATTGGCGGGCTGGATGTGGTTGCGCCGAGATCATGCATTCACGCTGCGCTGGGATCGCACCGGCCAGAACGAACTGCTGCGTTACGGTGTCCGCAGTCATCCGGACCTTTTGTTCCAGCAACTGATGATGCGCTCGGATTACCTGTTCATCGGTGCACTGCTGGGCAGCACGGCGCTGGGACACTACGCCATGGCCAGCGCCGCGGCTGAACTGCTGCATATCGTGCCGGAAGCGGTCACCACGCCACTGATGAAACGCCTGCTGCAGCAAGACACAGACATGAAGCGCCTGACCCCGCTGGCCTTGCGCCTCACCGCCACGGCCATGCTCGCCGCCTGCCTGGGCATGGTACTGGTCGGCGAATGGCTGATCGTCACCATGTTCGGCATCGCCTATCAACCGGCGTACCCGGCCCTGCTGGCGCTGCTGCCTGGGGTGTTCGGGTTGTGCTACGCGAGCATCCTGCGCCTGGACCTGCTGGGCAAGGGCCGCCCCGGTAGCGTTTCGTTGCTGATGGGCGTGGGGGCGCTATTGAATCTGGCGCTGAACCTGATCCTGATTCCGAGCTACGGCATCGTCGGCGCCGCCGCCGCTTCGTCCATCGCCTACTTGGGCGTAACCGTTGCCATGCTGGTGATGTATTGCCGCCTGAGCGGCGTGGCGCCGTGGCAGACCCTGATTATCCTGCCCAGCGATTTGCTGCCGATGCGCCAGATGCTGTTGGGGAAATCCGCGTGAGCACCGTCGCCAGCAAAACCGCCATCGCGAGCAAGCTCGCTCCCACAGGGTCCGGTATGTGTAAGCACCACAAATCCCTTGTGGGAGCGAGCCTGCTCGCGAAATCGGTGGATCAGTTGGCGCTGATGTTGCGTGTGACGGCGCCATCGCGAGCAGGCTCGCTCCCACAAAAACCTGGCGCCGAGCACGATTTTCATGACCACCACAAATCAACTGTGGGAGCGAGCTTGCTCGCGATGAGGCCAGTGCAGCGCATGCTCAAAATGAGCGGTTGCCTGTGTTTCCTGCTTTTGGCCACCTCGGCCCAAGCCGCGTCCATGCAGTGGACCGGTATCCGTGACGGCAGCCTGTACCTGCAAACCGACCGTCCGGATGCTGTCACCGTACGCTGGGTGCCCGCCTGGCAAGCCGAGGCCAATGCCGAACACGTGTATCTGCTCGACGGCCACGGGCGCTTGGCGGGCGAACGCCTGGTCAAGGCCGACCAGGTGCGCGGAGAGCAACAATGGCCCTTGCTGCCCGGCGCCGCCAGTTATCGGTTGGAGATTCCCGGCTACAGTTTCCGGCGCTATAGCGTCGAACACGACGCCCGCACCCGTGCCCTGTTCGCTCCGGCCAAGGTGCATTTCAGTGCTGAAGCCCACGATGGCGACGAGCTGTATTTCAAAGTGGCGGCCGGCGAACAGGCGGTGCTGGCAGGCAAGTTCCACGGCGGCGCGCGGGCATTGCAAGCCCGGCGCGTCGCCGATGGCAAACAGCTGCAACTGAACCTCAAGCCGTACCGCGCCTATTGGCAGTTCGACCAAGTGGCCCTGCCGGTGACGGATGTTGAACAAGTCTGGCGCGTGCACGTGCAGGGCAATGGCAAGCTGGCGTTATGGCTGGACGGCACGGCCAACCTGTTCGCCCAGGACCCGGCGCACTTGCAGCCGGTGCGCCAGGCCCCGGGGCAGACCCACCTGACGCTCCACGACGAGGCGCTCGGCACGACCCCTAAACTGGGCATATACCTGCCCTACGAATTACTGCCGCCCTCCAGCTACGCGATGCTCGATGCGCTCAAACCCCAGGCGGCAAGCCTCTACAGTTTTGTCGATGTCATGGCGGCCAAGGTCAATCATGAAGACGCCTTCCGACGTTTGTATCAGGGCCGCTTCGGCATCAGCCAGGACATCACCCTGCTGGCCGCTACCCAGCGCCGGGCAGATCTGCAGGCCGACCGGACCAGTCTCAGCGGTTTGCAAGCCTGGCTCATGTCGACCCGGGCTTCGGGCGGCAACGGCATCCATTACCTCAGCTTTGCCGATGAGCCAAACCTGAACTACCCAGACTTCGCCAGTTTCCAGCAACTGTTCCAGAGCATGGCGGCCCACGTCCGCGCCGACCCTGCCAACGCACGCGCCGGCGTCCGCATCGCCATACCCGCCAGTTCCCGGTTCACCAACGGCCCCTTCACCGACAATGCGGCAGACAAGCGCGGGATCGACTGGGCACGGCGCCTGCTCGCGACGTCCGACGACCAGATCGACGCCTTGGCCTGGCACGAATGGATGATCCGCGACCTGCTGGCCACCCGGGTCTACCGCGACAGCGTCCGTCAGGCCGCCAACCTGGTGGGGCTGGACAGCCAAGGCCGGCCCCGCAAGGCGTTGCTGTTGGACCAGACCAACATGTCCAGCGGCTCGAGCCTGAGCCCTTACGACCAGGAAACCCACTACGCCGCCTTGTGGTGGACGTCGGTGGCAATCAACGCCTCCGCGGATGGTTGGCTCGACATGCTCAACTGGTTCATGCTCGCCGACGAACCTGAATACCCCAAAGGCATGGTGCGGGTGCTGGACGACCAGCGCTTCGAGCTCAAGCCCGTGGGCCTGGCCCAGCAGTTCATCCAACAGCACTGGCTCGACCAGGTGCTGCGCCTGGACAACGACGCGTTTGAAGTCGACGTACTGGCCATGGCCACCGGAAAACAACGCAATCTGCTGGGTGTGAACAAAAGCACGCGAGCCCATCAGGTCAGCCTCGACGGCACGGCCTGCCCTCAGCCAGGCATGACCTTGATGTATTTCGGCCCGGACAACCGCAGCCACAGCGCTGCGCTTGAGTGCAAGGCCGGCCAGGTCGGGTTCCTCCTGCCAGGGGAAACCGTGTTCGCCCTCAGTTGGACAGCTCCCCTTCCCCCCAACCCTGCCACCCGTCAGGAGGCACCATGAACGCTCTGCAAACATTGCGTGATCGCATCCAGAAAAAAGGTCTGCGCGCCGTTCTAAAGCAGCTGTGCAGACGCTACGTATTTGCCCACACCCGACTGGTGTGGTTGGAGCATGACATACGGACCCCGCTCCCCCCCCATAACCTCAAGCCCTACCCACCGATGCGCCTGGAGTTCATCACGGTCGCCAATGCCGATGCTTTTGCCCGGTACTTCGGCGACCGCGTCGAAACCATGCGCGAGTTGGCGGCCGAAGGCTACACCGGCTTGATGTACCTGGATGATCAGGGCGACAGCGTGGGCTTCGCCTGGGCCAGTACACGGGACTATTTCGACCGCCATTTCTACCGCTGCAACTTTCCGATCAAGCCTGGCGAATACTTTCAGTTCGGTGGCGAGGCGATTCGTCAATACTGGGGGACCAGTATCTCGGCGGACATGCAGTTGGAGGTGTGGAAAGTCATGGCGGACCAGGGTTGCAGCACGATGGTCGATGTCTGCGATCTGCAAAACATCCAGGCGATCAAGATGCACATCCGCATGGGCTTCCAGGAGCGCGGGCAGATCACCCACCTCTACCGTTTGTTCGGTCTTTGGCGGTTCCTGCGCAATACGTCTTACGCCGGCACGGCACTGGACGCGTTCCGTAAACCGGCCCAGCCGGCTGCCTCGACGTCGGCGGCCTGATCCCCATGGCGATCCGGTTCCAATGGTGTCGCTCCCTGGGCGCAGCGGATTTTCCTGTATCAGCTTATGAACAGCTGCTGACCCAGGTGGCCGACGCAACACCGTTCAACAGCCTGGCCTGGCTGCAAGCGGCGGAATTCGCCCTGTTGCCCGAGCAGCAGTTGCATGTACTGCTGGGTTGGCAAGACCAGGCCTTGTGCCTTTGCCTGCCCCTGATATCAGGACGTGAACGTATCGGCGGACTGCGGTTCCGAGTGTTGCATCACTTGGGTTTTCCAATGACCGACCGCATCGCCCTGCTGGCGCGCCTGGACGCCGAAGACATGGGTCAGGCGCTGATGCAGATCCGTCAGCACTTGCCTCACGCGTTGCTGCAATTGAATGAAGTGATCGAGCCGATCGGTGAGCAAAGCGTCCTCAGCGCCTGGATGGCGCTGAGTTCAACCGGAGAACGGCGGCTCAGTTGCCGGGTTCCGGTGCATTTGATCAATGACAGTGACCGTCAAGAGATATCCGGCGATCCACGCTACAAATTGCGCCGGGCGCGCAAGCGGATCGCCGCCTGTGGCGCCGAGATCCGCCGGGTGACACCGGATGCCATCAGCATGGGGCAATTGCTGCGGACCCTCGCCGACGTCGAGGCGGTCAGTTGGAAAGGCGAGGAAGGTGTCGGCATTTTCGCCGACTCCAGGCGCCAGCAATGGATGAACCACGCCTTCACCGCCCTCGCCGCCCAAGGCCTGGTGCGGGTGGTGCTGCTGGAGCTGAACGGCGAGTGCATCAGCTATCGCCTCGGCCTGCTGGACCAGGGCCGGCTGTACGATTACAACCTGGCGTTCCTGCCGCAGCATGCCGACCTGGGCAGCGGCCGGGTATTGCTTGAAGAGTGGATCCGCTGGGGGCTGGACGAAAACTGGCGCTGGATCGATGCGTCGCGGGTCAGTCTCAATAACTCCAACCATCAATTGCACGAGCGCATGACCGGCCTGCTGGAACACTGGCGTTGGAGTTTTTATTCCTGGCAGCCTGATGGTTTGCTCCTGGGTTTCGCCTTGCGGCTTTGGAAGAGCCTGAAACCATGGCTTGGCAAGCGCAAGACGAAACCAACCGCGGCGACGTCATCGTCTTCCACCAAGCCCCAGGAGAACACCCATGCCTCGCCGAGCGATCATCAACGCTGACGACTTCGGGCTCAGCCTCAGCGCAAACGCATTGATCCTGCGGGCCTTCGAGACCGGCGTGATCAGTTCCGCCTCGGCCATGGCCAACATGCCGGGTTTCGAGCAAGCCTGTGAATGGGCCCGGCAACCGCTGCTCAACGGCCACGTCGGCCTGCACTTCAATCTCAGCTACGGCCCGCCGCTGGGCCAGGCAATCGCATCGCGCCGGCTTTTTTGCGACGCCAATGGCCAGTTCGACCTGAACCTGTCGCGGTATTGCCTGCGCCTGGGTACTAAGGACTTGGCGGCGGTAGAAGACGAGCTCCATGCGCAATGGCAACACTGTCTGGATCACGGCCTGAGCCCCAGCCACCTCGACTCTCATCAACACGTGCACAATATCTGGCCCATCGGCGAACTGGTGGCCCGCTTCGCCGCCCGGCAAGGCGTGCCCATGCGCCTGGCGCGCAACCTGGGGGTGAACTTGAACCTGCCCAAGCGCATTTTCAAGACCCTGCTCAACCGGCGCTTGCGCAGCCTGTGCGGGGCGACAGCGGATTACGTCTGCACGCCAGCCGACCTGGACCACGCCGCGCCGCCGCAACACGGCTCGCTCGAAGTCATTGTTCATCCGCTGCAATTGGACGGGGATTTTGGCGATGCCAGCCTGATGCCAGGAGACTCGTTGACCCACGTACTGCACAAGCGCCTGGCGGGCGTGCCCAAGGTCGCGCATGACCGGACCACGCGGGTGTTGAAGCTGGTTGAGCATGGGGACGGGCACTGACAGGGACGCGTAGACCTATGGCGAGGGCCCTCGCCACAGCTCATTCGTTGTTTCAACTACCGTGTTCAAGCACCGAGGCACAGCCGCGCCAGCGAGGCACGGCGATCGATGGCCTCACGCAACCGGCGCTTCTGCGCCTCCCAGACATTGGCATCCACCCGGGGTGAACGCATCAGCGCCAACATCGCTTCCTTGGCGTTGAGGTATTCGGCCCACGCATCCCGCGCCTTGAGACTGCGCCGCTCTTCCTCGCTCATGTCCATGCGCCGCAGGGCCAGGGCACATTCGTCCTGGATCAACGGGCCGAGGGTCGCCTGGATCTTGTGGGGTGCCTTGAAACACGCCGTACCGGCGACGATCTCCCGCGCCCGGTCCAGGCCCCATGCCAACGCCTGGGCCAGCGGCTCATGCAAGGTGCGGTCGTAGAATTCTTCGACCCAAACGGAGCCGTTCGGACGATAAACACAGACGAAGACTTGCGCCATGCCCTGCTGATTGATTCTTGCTTGAACCTCGACCTGGGTACCGTCCTCCAGGATCTCTTCGTGGTTGCGCGCCGGCAACCGGCTGTTCACCCAAAGCCAATACTGTGCGCTTCTACGTCGCATCGCGTTGCCCTCCCCCTAAGGAAAAGGCAGTAAGGCACAGGGTTTGAGTAATTTCCAGGGCCACAAGGCACGCTTCTGACGAATGACAACCACTTTTTATCGGTCGAGCTTTTTCTCCACTTCCCTGACCTTGTCCTGCAATTTCTCGGCGTCCTGCTCGTGGCTCTTGATCGACTCGGGCGTGATCGTCTTATCTACCTGGTCAGTCGCCGGTTCAGGGCGATGTACATCGCGCTGCACCACCGGCACCGGTTCGCCGCTCGCATCTTGCGCCTGCGTACTGTTGCCTGGCTGGGTCTGTCCTTTGGAAGGCTTTGTCGTCATGGCTTCGTCCTCGATATCGATGGATGTTGAATTTTCGAGTGGGGCGAAACGGTGAGAGTTCGATCGGGTTGCAGCCACGCTTTGGAGAAAGACCCGGGACTCACTCCCTCGCCAGAGGCACACCGTCCGAAATCCCTGCGCGCTCTGAGAAGAATCTGCTACAAGGCAGCTTTCGTCCCGAGTAGCGAACCGCCTCGATGCCTTCATTTTCACTCTCACGCGCTAAGAAGCGCTGGCTGGCCTGGTCTTTCATGGCCGCGATGGTGGTTGGACTGCCGGTGGGCTGTGCAGTGTTGCAGCACAAAGAGCGAGAACTGGTCTTTCGCATCGAGCCCGGTACCGCACGCTGGTTCAGTGGGTTGCCCAGTGGCGTGCAGGAACTCGACCTCAAGCCCAAAAGCTTCAAGGCCGGGGAAAATATCCACGGCTGGTGGTGGCCGGTCGAACGCAAGAACGCGCCGGCCATTTTGTATTTGCACGGCGTACGCTGGAATTTGACTGGCCAACTGTTCCGTATTCAACAACTGCGGGCGCTGGGCTATTCGGTACTGGCCATCGACTACCGTGGCTTTGGCAAAAGCCACGGGGAGCTGCCGTCGGAGGCCAGCGTCTATGAAGATGCACGCATCGCCTGGGAGCGTCTCGAAGTCTTGCAACCGGACCCAAGCCTGCGGCTGATCTATGGCCATTCCCTGGGGGGCGCCGTCGCGGTGGACCTCGCTGCGCAACTCGGCCAGCAGGTGGCGAAGGATGGCAAAGCCCGGGTCCGGGGCCTGGTCATCGAATCCACCTTTACGTCCTTGGGCGATGTCGCTACCGCGATGGCGAATACCTCCCTGCCGGTGCGCTGGCTGTTGTCGCAGAAGTTCGACTCCATCGACAAGATCGGCGAGATCAACATGCCGCTGCTGGTTGTCCATGGCGCCGCCGACCGCTACGTGCCGCCACGGTTCAGTGAACAACTGTTCAACGCCGCCCGGGAACCCAAGCGCCTGCTGCTGGTGCCTGGGGCGACGCATAACAACAGCATGAGCCTGGCGGGCAAAAACTACCGGCAGGCATTGGATGCACTGATGAAAAGCTCACCATCGCCTGTGGCAGGAAACATCCCCACTGCCCCGGCCAAAGCGGGTTGAGCCACTGAACTCTCCATGCCTCCTGTGGGAAGCGGTGGGTCAGTTAGTAGCGATGTTGGCTGTGCCGGCGCCATCGCGAGCAAGCTCGCTCCCACCGTTTGTCCGAGGTGTTCGCAAATATTGCATACACCAAAAACCCTGTGGGAGCGGGCTTGCTCGCGAAAGCGGTGGGTCAGTTGGTAAAGATATTGACTGTACCGCCATCTTCGCGAGCAAGCCCGCTCCCACAGGGTTCCGAGGCGTTCAAGAAATCGGCATCCACCGCTGATCCCTTGTGGGAGCGAGCTTGCTCGCGATGGCGGTGGGCCAGGCGACGATGAGCCGTCAGGCCCCCGCGCCAAACCGGTCACGACTGTTGGTCAGGTGCAGCCACATGGCGGCGCGGGCGGCGTCCGGGTCCTGGCGCTTGATGGCGTTGAAGATCGCCTCATGCTCAAGGCTGGCAAACTGCGCCAGCTTGCTCAGATCCGCCTGGCCGCGCTCGGCCACGTTCACACGGGTCCTGGGAATCATCGCGTTGCCCAGGTGCTGCATGATCTCGACAAAACAGGCGTTGTCCGTCGCTTCGGCGATGAGCAGATGGAAACGCCGGTCAGCTTCGGCACAGCTGTCGTTGTTGTTGGACAACCGCTGGTAATCATCCAACGCCTGGCGCATCTGCTGCAGTTGGTGTTCGCTGCGACGCTGGGCCGCCAAGGCAACGGCCTGGGTTTCCAGGCCCAGACGAAGTTCCAGCATTGCCCGCACCCCCGCAGCGGTGTCGACATTCAGCCGCAGCCCCTGCTCGCCGGTTTGCGCCAGCACAAACGTGCCGATGCCGTGGCGAGTCTCCACCAGCCCCGAGGCCTGCAACTTGGAAATCGCCTCGCGCACCACCGTACGACTGACGCCATGGGCCTGCACGATGGCACCTTCCGACGGCAACTTCTCGCCCGGTTTCAACTGCCCCAGCAGGATACTCTGGCTCAGCTTCGCCACCAGGTCATGGGCCAGGTTGTGGGTGCGCTTGCGCAGGGGGACGTGGGTGTCTGGCGGCATGAACCGTTGTTCCTTGATACGGGCAGGCTGATCGTCGGATGAAACCTCGTCGCGCCCTGAACTTGTATGACAAGCTAGATCATCGCAGCCCAGACAGGGTTGCGCCAGTACAAACGCCACCCTGTCTGAATTTTTTCGTTTTTTACCAACCCCAACAAACAAAGGAGCTCAGGGATATTTTCAAGTGATCATATTCAAAAATCGACAAAGCTCACTTGTAAGACAAAAAAATCAAGTTGTATGATGTCTATCAACATCGCCCCGTCGCGATGCCCCATAAAAACAACGAGTGGGAAAGACATGCAGATTCAAGAAGCCACCAAAGCCCCGATCATTACCAGCATGCAGGTCGTACCCGTGGCCGGCCACGACGGCATGTTGCTGAACCTCAGCGGCGCCCACGGTCCGTTCTTCACCCGCAACATCGTCATTCTCAAGGACAACGCCGGTCACACCGGCGTGGGCGAAGTGCCCGGCGGCGAGCGCATTCGCCAGACCCTCGAGGACGCCCGTTCGCTGGTGGTCGGCAGCCCTATCGGGACGTACCAGAAGATCCTCAACACCGTGCGCCATGCCTTCGCCGACCGCGATGCCGGCGGCCGTGGCCTGCAGACCTTCGACCTGCGCATCACCATCCATGCGGTTACCGGCCTGGAAGCGGCCTTGCTGGACCTGCTCGGCCAACACCTGGACGTACCGGTCGCCGCCCTGCTCGGCGAAGGCCAGCAGCGTGATGAAGTGAAGATGCTCGGCTATCTGTTTTACGTTGGCGACCGCCAGCAGACCGACCTGGCCTATCGCAGCGAACCGGACGCCGACAACGACTGGTTCCGCGTTCGCCACGAAAAAGCCCTGGATGCCGACGCCGTGGTGCGCCTGGCCGAAGCGGCCCAGGCTCGTTATGGTTTCCAGGACTTCAAGCTCAAGGGCGGCGTGCTCCAAGGCGACGCAGAAATCGAAGCGGTTACGGCCCTGGCCGAGCGTTTTCCACAGGCGCGCATCACCCTGGACCCGAACGGCGCCTGGTCACTCAAGGAGGCGATCCGTTTGTGCCGCGACCAGCACAAAGTGCTGGCCTATGCCGAAGACCCTTGCGGTGCCGAGAACGGCTATTCCGGGCGCGAGGTCATGGCTGAATTCCGCCGCGCCACGGGCCTGAAGACCGCCACCAACATGATCGCCACCGACTGGCGCGAAATGGGCCACGCCATCACCTTGCAGTCCGTGGACATTCCCCTGGCCGACCCGCATTTCTGGACGATGCAGGGCTCCGTGCGCGTGGCGCAGATGTGCAATGAATGGGGCCTGACCTGGGGCTCGCATTCCAACAACCACTTCGATATTTCCCTGGCGATGTTCACACATGTGGCCGCCGCGGCACCGGGCGACATCACCGCCATCGACACCCACTGGATCTGGCAGGACGGCCAGCGGTTGACCAAGGCGCCGCTGCAGATCCAGGGCGGTTGCGTGCAGGTGCCGAAAAAACCGGGGCTGGGGATCGAGTTGGACACCGACCAACTGGCCAAGGCCCATGAGCTGTACAAAGGCATGGGCCTAGGGGCGCGGGACGATGCGGTGGCGATGCAGTTCCTGATTCCGGGCTGGACGTTCAACAACAAGCAACCGTGCCTGGTTCGCTGAGTCGATCAACTTCCCTGTGGGAGCGAGCTTGCTCGCGATGGCGGTGGGTCAGTCGCATTGATGTCGACTGACACTTCGCTATCGCGAGCAAGCTCGCTCCCACATCGGGTCGATGGTACCCATGAGCTTGAGGCCACTCATGACTCCCACACTGGGATCTGGGGTGGCCTTTGATTTCATGACCGCCGCAAACACCTGTGGCGAGGGAGCTTGCTCCCGCTGGGCTGCGTAGCGGCCCCCTTCCGGCGGTTGCTGCGCAACCGAGCGGGAGCAAGCTCCCTCGCCACAGTCATCATCGCCCTCAAACATCACCTAACCAGCGCCAGCTATCCGCTCAGCTTCTGGCATTCATATCTAACCCTCCGGCCGCAGGATCAACACCGCCAACGGCGGCAGGTTGAGCTCCAGCGACAAGGCCTGGCCATGGCTGGGCACTTCTTCGGTGGAGGCTCCGCCGCCGTTGCCGTAGTTGGAACCAGCGTAGGTGTCGGCATCGCTATTGAGCAATTCGACCCAGCGCCCGCCGAACGGCACGCCGACCCGGTAGGCCTCGCGTGGCACCGGGGTGAAGTTGGCCACCACCAGCACCGGCCGGCCATCCTTGCTCCAGCGCAGCCAGGCGTAGACGCTGTTGAGGGCATCGTCACCGATCAGCCATTGGAAACCCTGGGGCGCGTCATCCTGGTCATGCAGCGCCGGTTCTTCGCGGTACAGCCGGTTCAGATCGCTCACCAACTTCTGCACGCCCCGGTGCTCCGGGTATTGCAGCAGGTACCAATCCAACTGCTGGTCGTGGTTCCACTCGCGCCATTGGCCGAACTCACAGCCCATGAACAACAATTTCTTGCCGGGATGGCCCCACATGAAGCTCAGGTAGGCCCTGAGGTTGGCGAACTTCTGCCAGCGGTCACCGGGCATCTTGTCGATCAGCGAGCGTTTGCCATGGACCACTTCGTCGTGGGAAATCGGCAACACGAAACGCTCGGACCAGGCATACACCAGGCCAAAGCTCAGTTCGTTGTGGTGATGGGCGCGGTACACCGGGTCTTGCTGGATGTAGTGCAGCGAATCGTGCATCCAGCCCATGTTCCACTTGTAGGCGAAACCCAGGCCGCCCTGCTGGGTGCTCTGGCTGACGCCCGGCCACGCGGTGGACTCTTCGGCGATGACCAGGGCACCAGGGGTCTCCAGCGCCACCACGTCGTTGAGGTGGCGCAGGAAATCGATGGCTTCGAGATTTTCCCGCCCGCCGTGACGGTTGGGCACCCACTCACCGGCCTTGCGCGAATAGTCGCGGTACAACATCGAGGCCACGGCATCCACCCGCAGGCCATCGACGTGGAAATGCTTGAGCCAGTGCAACGCCGACGCCAGCATGAAGCCGTGCACTTCGGTGCGGCCCAGGTTGTAGATCAGCGTGTCCCAATCCTGGTGGAAGCCTTCCAGCGGGTTGCCGTATTCGTACAGAGCGGTGCCGTCGAACTGGGCCAGGCCGTGGGTATCGGTGGGGAAATGCGCCGGCACCCAGTCGAGGATGACGCCGATATTGGCCTGGTGGCAGGCGTTGACGAACGCGGCGAAATCGTCCGGCGAACCAAAGCGTGCCGTCGGCGCGAACTGTGACAACGGCTGATAGCCCCAGGAACCGCCGAACGGGTGCTCCATGATCGGCATCAGCTCGATGTGGGTGAAGCCCAGGTCCTTGACATACGGAATCAGCCGCTCGGCCATTTCATGCCAGTTGTATTGCCGGGCCACCTCCCCCGCCTCGTCGATTTCGCACTGCCAGGAGCCGGCGTGCAATTCATAGATCGACAACGGCGCGCCCGGTAGCTGGCGTTCGCGACGGCTTTGCATCCACTCATCGTCGTGCCATTCGATGTTCAGCGGCGAGGCGACCTTGGAAGCGGTGTCCGGGGGCATCTGCGTGGCCAGCGCCACCGGGTCGGCCTTGAGGGGCAGGATGCCGTGGGCGCCGAGGATTTCATATTTGTAGCCTTCGCCGGCACCGAGCCTCGGGATGAAGATCTCCCATACGCCGGATGGATAACGGATGCGCATCGGATGCCGCCGGCCGTCCCAGACGTTGAAGTCCCCCACCACCGACACCCGTCGCGCGTTCGGTGCCCAGACCGCGAAGCGCACGCCGTCGACGCCATCGACGGTCTTCAACTGCGCCCCCAGGCAGGCGCTGAGATCACGATGGTTACCCTCGGCGAACAGATAAAGGTCCATCTCCCCCAGCAACGGGCCGAAGCTGTAGGGGTCTTCGGCAACCTGCTCGCCGCCAGCCCAACGGGTGCGCAGCAAGTACGCCTGGGCGCGAGGGAAATGGCCGACGAACAGCCCCGGGGTTTCGGTGGCTTGCAGCTCACCCAGTTCTTCGCCGCTGTCCCGGGCCAACACATGTACGCTCAGGGCACCGGGCAGGTAGGCACGGATGAACTGGCCGCCGGCGCCGTCGCCATGGGGCCCAAGGATGGAAAACGGGTCGTGATGTTCGGCACGCACCAGCGCGTCGATGTCATGGGGCGCCGGCAACAAGGACTCTTTGGCCTGCCCCTGGGGTTCTTTATTCGAGACACTCATGATTCTCTCCACTAAATCGGTCCGGCTACGTCGGAAAAGGGTTGCAGCCCCTTCAACAACCCGACCAGGCCGTGCAGCGGCACGGGCAGCCAGGTGGGGCGATTCTCGGCTTCATAGGCCACTTCATAGGCCGCCTTCTCCAGGCCGAACAACGCCAGCGCGGCGTCTTCGCCTTCAGCATCCTTCCACTCATGGGCAAGACTAGCTGCCGCCAGCCGATATGCCTCGACAAATGCCTGGCGAGCCTCTTTCAAATAACGATCGGCGACCCGTTGCCGCGCCGCATCGGCATCTGCCGTGCTGTCGACGGTGTGCAAATGAATCGCCATGGCCGCCGCATAATCGAAGGAACGCAACACGCCACTGACATCCTTGTACGGGCTGTGCTTGCCCCGTCGCTCATGCAATGGCCGCGCCGGCTCACCTTCGAAGTCGATCAGGTAAGCATCGCCCTTGATCACCAGGACTTGGCCCAGGTGCAGGTCGCCATGGACGCGAATGCGCAAGCCACCGGCGGCCTTGCCGGCCAGTTCCTGGACATGGGCCAGGACGGTTTTCTTGTGCTCCAGCAAGCGTGCGACCATGGCCTGGTCGGCGGGGTTCAATTGGCCTTGGTTCTGCTTGAGCAAGCGCAAGGCGTTTTCCACCTGGGCGGCCACGTCCTTGCCGATGGCCTGGGCTTCCTTGGCGTTGGTGGTTTGCGGTGCGAAGTCCGGGTCGTCGGTGGCCTGGGCCAATACCTGGTGCATTTCCCCCAGGCGTTGGCCGAGCATCCCGGCGAAATCCTTCAGCTCGCCCAAGGCGTTGTAATGCTGCTCCTGCTCGGACACAGCGTCCGCCAGCTCATCGCGCAAGGCGCGTTCGAGGTTGTTCTGGGTCCATTCCCAGGCGTCGCCCTGGTTGCTCAGGTAGCCTTGAGCGATCATCAGCAGCGCATCTTCGCCTTGGGCGTCGCGGCGAATCACCGAACCCAGCAGCGGTGAAATGTTGCTGAACCCCGCTGCGGTCAGGTAGGCACTCATTTCCAGTTCCGGGTGCACACCCGAGGCGACCTTGCGGATCAGCTTGAGGACGAGGCTGCCCCCCACCACCACCGAACTGTTGGATTGTTCGGCGGACAGGTAGCGCACCTCCGGCTCGTCTCCCAGGTTCAACGCGGCCAGGCCTTCGGTCGGCTCGAAACGCAACTCACCTTCGGCGAACGGCAGCACCGTGGCGGCCTGCATGCTGTGCAGCACCGCGCGCACGAAGCTTTCCAGGCTGAAGGCATCGGTGATCAAGCCCACCTGACGCACCCGACGAACCCGGGACAAAGCCAGCTGCTGCGGCAATGCGGCGCCGACCTGGTCCTCGGCAAGCAGGCCGAACGGCAGTTGATAACGCAGGGTCTGGCCGCCACTGGTGACATCGATTTCACTGAGCAACACCGGATGCTGTGGATCGCCGAAGCGCACGCCATAGACGATGTCGACCTTCTCGATCGCGCTGTCCTTGCCGGCGAACCAGCGCCGGTTCTGCAACCAGGTCGGCAGGATGGTTTGCTCCAACGTGGTGCGCGATGGCGCTTCGAGCAATTCTTCCAAGCGTTTTTTCAGCACCAACGTGGTGAAGTCCGGCAGGCTCTGGGCCGGTTCCACGTGCCAGCTCGGCATTTGGTTTTCTGCCGCCAGGGCGAACCAATAGAAGCCGTACGGCGCCAGGGTCAACAGGAAGTTCAACTGGCCGATGGGCGGGAAGGCATTGCCGCCGAGCATCTCCACCGGGACCATGCCGGCGTAGGCCGACAGGTCCAGCTCGGCGGCCTGGGCGCTGCGGGACACGTTGGCCACGCACAGGATGATTTCGTGCTTGCCGTCGGGCCCGGTGTATTCGCGGGTATAGGCCAGGATCCGGCGGTTGCTCGGCGAGAGCATCTTCAGCGTGCCACGGCCGAAGGCCTTGGACTGCTTGCGCACCGCCAGCATGCGGCGGTTCCAGTTGAGCAGCGAGTGCGGGTCGCCGGCCTGGGTCTCGACGTTGACCGACTGGTAGCCGTACAGCGGGTCCATGATCGGCGGCAGTACCAGGCTGGCCGGGTCGGCGCGGGAGAAACCACCGTTGCGGTCGATGGACCACTGCATCGGCGTACGCACGCCATCGCGGTCGCCCAGGTAGATGTTGTCGCCCATGCCGATTTCATCGCCGTAGTACAACGTCGGCGTACCGGGCATCGACAGCAGCAGGCTGTTGAGCAGCTCGACACGACGACGATCGCGCTCCAGCAGCGGCGCCAGGCGCCGGCGAATGCCCAGGTTGATACGCGCCCGACGGTCGGCCGCATAGTAATTCCACAGGTAGTCGCGCTCCTTGTCGGTGACCATCTCCAGGGTCAGCTCATCGTGGTTGCGCAGGAAAATAGCCCACTGGCAATTGGCGGGAATCTCCGGGGTCTGGCGCAAAATGTCGGTGATGGGGAAACGATCTTCCTGGGCCAGGGCCATGTACATGCGTGGCATCAGCGGGAAGTGGAAAGCCATGTGGCATTCGTCACCGTTCAGCCCTTGGGCGTCGACATCGCCGAAGTACAACTGGGTGTCTTCCGGCCATTGGTTGGCCTCGGCCAGCAACATGCGGTCGGGGTAGTTGGCGTCGATCTCGGCGCGGATCAGCTTCAGGACATCATGGGTCTCGGGCAGGTTTTCGTTATTGGTGCCGTCGCGCTCGATCAGGTACGGGATGGCATCCAGGCGCAGGCCGTCGATGCCCATGTCCAGCCAGTAGCGCATCACCGACAACACGGCCTTGATGACCTGCGGGTTGTCGAAGTTGAGGTCGGGTTGGTGAGAGTAGAAACGGTGCCAGAAGTACTGGCCCGCCACCGGGTCCCAGGTCCAGTTGGACTTCTCGGTGTCGAGGAAGATGATGCGCGTGCCGTCGTACTTGTGGTCGTCATCGGACCAGACGTAGAAGTCCCGCGCCTTCGAACCTTTCTTGGCTTTGCGCGCTCGCTGGAACCAGGGGTGTTGGTCGGAGGTGTGGTTGATGACCAACTCGGTGATCACCCGCAGGTTGCGTTTGTGGGCTTCGGCAATGAACCGCCGGGCATCGGCCATGGTGCCGTAGTCGGCGCTGACGCCGCGGTATTCGGCGATGTCATAACCGTCGTCGCGCCGGGGGGAAGGATAGAACGGCAGCAGCCAGATGGTGTTGACGCCCAAGTCGGCGATGTAGTCGAGTTTTTCGATCAGGCCGGGAAAGTCGCCGATCCCGTCGTTATTGGAGTCGTAATAGGATTTAACGTGAACCTGATAAATCACCGCATCCTTGTACCAGAGCGGATCCTTGATGAAGGTGGCAGACCGGGGTTTCTTCGCCATGTGCAACTCCTGATAATTCATTAAAGCCGCGGGAGACAGGCTTGTGGGGTCTTGTTATGCGGCGACGCCTTGTTCTGTGATGAGGTCTTTTGTGGCGAGGGAGCTTGCTCCCGCTCGGCTGCGAAGCAGTCGTGATTTCAAGGGGCCGCTTCGCGCCCAGCGGGAGCAAGCTCCCTCGCCACAACAGCCCTCACTCGACATCGCGCTGCATCACGCCACGCTGATCCGCCAAATCCCGAACGGCTGGTACGCCGGGTCGATCCGCATGAACTGGTACTTGCCGTACCAGGTCCAGCGGTGTCCGTTCATCAGGTCCTCGCCCTGGGTCTGGGCGTCGTCGGGCAGGCCCATTTCCCACAGCGGCAATTCGAAATTGGCTTCCTGTGGGTTGTGCGGGTCGAGGCTCACCGCCACCAGGATGAAATTGCTGCCATCGGCCGTGCGCTTGCCGAAATAGAGAATGTTGTCG
Source organism: Pseudomonas sp. Z1-12 (assembly GCF_051132015.1). Taxonomy (NCBI): domain Bacteria; kingdom Pseudomonadati; phylum Pseudomonadota; class Gammaproteobacteria; order Pseudomonadales; family Pseudomonadaceae; genus Pseudomonas; species Pseudomonas sp. Z1-12. The sequence goes on along the minus strand of NZ_CP071647.1, from coordinate 2,323,969 downwards.
TTCCAGGCGTTGTAGATTTTCAGGCCCAGATGGGTATGCAGCGCCGGGTTCTGCCGGCGGATGCGGTTGAGCTGGGCGATCTCGGCAATGATGTTGCCCGGCGCGGTAAAGTCCCGGGGGCGGATCTCGTACTTCTCCGAGTCGAGGTATTCCTCTTTGCCCGGTACCGGGGCCGATTCGCACAGTTCGAAGCCCGAATACATGCCCCACAGGCCTGAGCCCATGGTCGCCAGCGCCGCGCGGATCAAGAAGCCCGGGCGCCCCGACTCATGGAGGAAGGCCGGGTTGATGTCTGGTGTATTCACGAAGAAATTCGGCCGGTAGCACTCGCGCAACGGCGACTCGTTGAGCTCGCTGAAGTAGGTCGCCAGTTCGGCCTTGGTATTGCGCCAAGTGAAATAGGTGTAGCTCTGGGAATACCCGACCTTGCCCAGGCGCGCCATCATCGCCGGCGTGGTGAACGCTTCAGCCAGGAAGATCACCTCAGGGTATTGGGCCCGGACATCGGCGATCAGCCATTGCCAGAACGGAAGAGGCTTGGTGTGCGGGTTGTCGACCCGGAAGATCTTCACGCCTTCCTGGACCCAGCCCACCACGATGTCCCGCAGTTCTTCCCACAGGCTGGGGATCGCATCGGCCGCGTAGAAATCGACGTTGACGATGTCCTGGTATTTCTTCGGCGGGTTTTCCGCATATTTGATCGTGCCGTCCGGCCGCCAGCTGAACCAGCCGGGATGCTGCTTGAGCCAGGGGTGGTCCTGGGAACACTGGATGGCGAAGTCGAGGGCGATCTCCAGGCCGTGCTCAGCCGCCGCCGCCACCAGGCGCCGGAAGTCCTCGCGGCTGCCCAATTGCGGATGAATGGCCTCGTGCCCGCCCTCCTCGCTGCCGATGGCATAAGGACTGCCCGGATCGTCGGGGCCGGCGGTGAGGGAATTGTTCGGGCCTTTACGGAAACTGCGGCCGATGGGGTGGATTGGCGGGAAGTACAGCACATCGAAGCCCATGTCCTGGATTACCGCCAAGCGCGAATGCACGTCGTTGAAGGTGCCGTGGCGCTGGGGATCGTCGGTGATCGAACGGGGAAACAGTTCATACCAGCTGGCAAACTCGGCCAGTTTTCGCTCCACATCCAACGGGTATTCGGGGCTGATGCTCAAGTAGGGTCGATGATCGGCCAGGGACATCAGGTCGGCACTGCGTGGGGCCAGGAACAGCGCCACCTGTTCGTTCGGCAACAGGCCGGAGAGTTCGTGGTGCAAGGCCGCCAGTTGCTCGCTCAGTTCACCGCTGCTGCGCTCGGCCGCCATGTGCACTTGGTTGCGCCCTTCCTGCAATTCCAGGCTGATGGGCACCCCGGCAGCGAACTTCTTCTCCAGCTCGTAGCGGAAACTGGCGAACTGGTCGATCCAGGCCTCGATGCAGAACACATAGCGGCCTTGCTCCGGCACGGTGAACTGGCCGCGCCAGCCGTTATTGCCCAAGTCGCTCATGACCTCGCTGTTCCATACGTCATCCTGAAGCGAGCGCCAGCGAATGCGCACCGCCAGCTTGTCGTGACCGTCGGCGAATACTTTGCTGGTCACCGTCACGTCCTGCCCGGCCACGGCCTTGGCGGCGAATTGCCCGCCGTCGATCACTGGCATGGTGTTTTCAATCGCGATACGCGGCAACAACAAGGCCTGAGACAACGGCAAATGCGGGTTGTAGGCCAGGTCAGACGGGTGTTCGGCAGTCATCGAGCATCGCTCCTTTTACGCCCCATGGACGCGCTTGTGGCGGTAAAGGCCCAACGGGTCCCTGAAAAAACTCACTTAAACTCCGAACCGGAACGACGGCTAAAAGTTCAGCGGGATTTGCCCCCGGGATGCATCCGGGATCAAACCCGGCGCTGGGTGGTCAACAACCATAAGCACGACTCAAGCCATGTGCGTTACGGAGACCCGTCCCGATGAATATTCCCATCCCGGCCGAAACACCCGATCCGAACATCGACGACCCCAACTTGCCCCCGCCCAGCCCTGATCCCGAGCCGATTCCCGAGAAAGACCCGCCGCTGGACCCGCAGCCGCCCAAGGGTGACCCGCCCAGCGAGAAGCCGCCGGAGCGGGTTTGATTCATGGCGGCAGTACCCTGTGGGAGCGAGCTTGCTCGCGATAGCGGAGTGTCAATCAGCATAGTGGCTGGCTGAGGCTCCGCCATCGCGAGCAAGCTCGCTCCCACAGGGTTGCGTGTTCAGGCTGGTTCTCGTGTCACAGCTTGTCGTCCTTCTCCAGCGCCCGGACGATCATCGGCATCACACTGAAGATCGCCAGGGCCAGCACTGTGCTGAGGACTGCCGTGGCTTCCCGCCCCAGCCCAGCCGCAACGCCGATGGCGGCTGTCATCCAGAGGCCGGCCGCCGTGGTCAGGCCCTTGACGTGGCTTTCGTCGCCGTCGTTGTTTTTCAGGATGGTGCCAGCACCGAGAAAACCGATGCCGGCGACCACACCCTGTATCACCCGGCTCATGGCATCGGCCTGGGACCCGGACATCTGTGGCACCAGGACGAACAGCGCCGCCCCCAGGGCCACGAGCATGTGGGTCCGCACACCGGCCGCCTTGCCCTTGTGTTCGCGCTCGAAACCCAGGATGCCACCCAGCAGCGCGGCCATGACCAGCCGCACCGTGACCCGGGTCATCTGCTGGGCATCGGTGATGTCGGCGAATTCCGCCTGCAAGGTTATCCAGACTTCATGCCACCAGGCGTTCATTGACAGTCCTCTTTTGCGTTGGATAAACGATGGACCGCAAGCGAAGCCAGAGGTGCACCCGACCGCTGATCAGCCGCGACGAACCCTGGCTTGGCCGAGGGACCTAACATTCAGGATCCCAGAAGGAGGAACGCCATGACTGTCCGTATCGATGACAACCAGACCTGCCATTTCGAAACCCCCAACGGCACCGAACAGCGCCCCGCCAGCGAGCTGACCATCATCACCGACCCGGACAAAGCCATGTCGGTCGTGGAACTCAATGGCGACCGGGTCTACATCACCGAGGCTGAAGCCGATGCCCTGACCGTGGCCGGTGCGGTCGATGAGCGCAAGCACCTCAAGGCCACGGACAGCGGCTCGGCGATCTGAGCCCATCTACCAGAGCAATAAAATCCCAGTGGCCAGAGCAATGTAGCCCTTGTGGCGAGGGAGCTTGCTCCCGCTGGGCTGCGAAGCAGCCCCAACACATCGCGACCGGTGTATCAGGACGACCACGTTGCGACTCTTGGGGTCGCTTCGCAACCCAGCGGGAGCAAGCTCCCTCGCCACAAAGTGTTATTCGCCCAACCACCGGTTTATCAGCCAGAAGATGTGGTTCTCCCAACTGTCCCAGCTGCGGACACATCAGTCATAAGGTGTTGTTCGCTTGTCCTCGGGTGCATCAAAGTGTCGCAGCGCCTGGGTTTCGCGGCATCTGATCCGGTTTTTATCGAAACACCTGAGTCTGTTATGCAAACAGTTCCATGGTCATAGTGCGCCGGCCAGATAGAGGCTGATGAGCGACCGACCATGAGCGATAGAATCCCCGTCCAGTTGATACAGACGTTCGAACCTGCGCCAACCAAGATCAAGGCCAGGACCACCGACGCCCTGATCCACACCCGCAGCTTCACCGGCTTGTTCCGCACCTTGCGCATCAGCGGTGCGGGGGTTCTGTTCCTGCTGTTCTTCGGCACGGTGTGGTTGAACTGGGGCGGCCGCCAGGCGGTGCTCTGGGACCTTTCCGAAAGCAAATTCCATATCTTCGGCGCGACCTTCTGGCCCCAGGATTTCATCCTGCTCTCGGCCCTGTTGATCATCGCTGCCTTCGGCCTGTTCGCGATCACCGTGTTTGCCGGTCGCGTGTGGTGCGGCTACACCTGCCCACAGAGTTCCTGGACCTGGCTGTTCATGTGGTGCGAGAAAATCACCGAAGGCGAACGCAACCGGCGGATCAAACTGCAAGCGGCGCCGTGGGGCCTGAACAAACTGTTGCGCCGCAGCGCCAAGCACACCTTGTGGCTGACCATCAGCCTGCTCACCGGCCTGACGTTCGTGGGCTACTTCACGCCGATCCGCCCCTTGGCCGAGGAACTGCTGACCCTGCAAATGGCTGGCGTGAGCTTGTTCTGGGTGCTGTTCTTTACCGTCGCCACCTACCTCAACGCCGGTTGGCTGCGTGAGGCGGTGTGCATGCACATGTGCCCTTATGCACGCTTTCAGAGCGTGATGTTCGACAAGGACACCTTGACTATTTCCTACGACACGGCCCGCGGCGAAATCCGCGGCCCGCGCAAACGCGAGGTGAATCCGGCCAATATTGGCCTGGGCGATTGCATCGACTGCCAGATGTGCGTGCAGGTCTGCCCCACCGGCATCGACATCCGCGACGGCTTGCAGATGGAATGCATTGGCTGCGCGGCCTGCATCGATGCCTGCGACTCGATCATGGATAAGATGGGTTACGCCCGTGGCCTGATCAAATACACCTCCGAACATCAATTGCAGGGGGGCAAGACTCATCTGCTGCGCCCGCGACTGATCGGCTATACCGCCGTGCTCCTGGTGATGATCGGCGCGCTGGCCGTGGCGCTGGTGCAACGGCCCATGGTGTCGCTGGACGTCAGCAAGGACCGCGGCCTGTTCCGGGAAAACAGCGCCGGCCAGATCGAGAATATCTACAGCCTGAAAATCATCAACAAGACCCAGCAGCGCCAGGCCTATCAGCTGTCCCTGGTGGACGGCGACGGCTTCGTCCTGCAGGGCAAGACCCGGTTGAGCCTGGCCCCGGGGGAAATCGTCGATGTGCCGGTGTCAGTGGCGATGCTCAGCGAACGGCCCGGCAAAGGTTCCCTGGAAATGACCTTCAAGGTCGCCGACAGTGACGAGCCGGGCATCTACAGCGTGGCCAAGAGCCGTTTTGTCGCACCGATGAATCGGTGAAGCTTTAAGATGCAGGGTAACTGTGGGAGCGAGCTTGCTCCGGGCGGCGTTCCGACGATAGCAGTGGGTCAGTTTGCATCAATGTTGGATATGCCACCGCGATCGCGAGCAAGCTCGCTCCCACAGTCAAGTTCACAAATGTCACTGGGCCCCACCATGAAACGCTACGAGAAATTCGCCGACGACATCGCTGAACTGATCCGCTCGGGCATGCTGGGGCCGGGCCAGCGCGTGCCGTCGGTGCGCTACGCCAGCCAGACCTACGGCGTCAGCCCGTCCACGGTGTTCCAGGCCTATTACCTGTTGGAGCGACGCGGCATGATCCGGGCCCGGCCGCGCTCCGGCTACTTCGTCAACACCCATGCACCGAGCCCGTTTTCCGAGCCGGCGATCAGTAGCCAGGTGCACGAGTCCACCGAAGTCGACGTCAGCGAGCTGGTGTTTTCAGTCCTGGATTCGATCAAGGACCCGAACACCGTACCGTTCGGCTCGGCATTCCCCAGCCCGACGCTGTTCCCGTTGCAACGGCTGTCCCGCTCGCTGTCCAGTGCAACACGGGACATGGACCCGCGGGTGGTGGTCACGGACATGTCACCGGGCAATCCGCAACTGCGTCGCCAGATCGCCCTGCGCTACATGGTTGGCGGGCTGATGCTGCCCATGGAAGAACTGCTGGTCACCAACGGTGCCCTGGAAGCCTTGAACCTGTGCCTGCAAGCCGTGACCGAGCCCGGCGACCTGGTGGCGATCGAAGCGCCGGCATTTTATGCCAGCCTGCAAGTACTGGAACGGCTCAAGCTCAAGGCGGTGGAGATTCCGGTCCACCCGCGCGACGGCATCGACCTGGAGGTGCTGGAGCAGACGCTGGAGCGTCACCCGATCAAGGCCTGCTGGTGCATGACCAGCTTTCAGAACCCCATGGGCGCGACCATGCCCGAGGAACGGAAACAGGCGCTGGTGGCGTTGCTGCGTCGCCATCAGGTGCCGCTGATCGAGGACGACGTCTACGCCGAACTCTATTATGGCCAGCAGGCGCCCAAGCCCGCCAAGGCGTTCGACACTGAAGGATGGGTGATGCATTGCGGTTCGTTCGCCAAGAGCCTGGCCCCGGGTTATCGCATCGGCTGGGTCGCCGCCGGGCGCTACGCGCAGAAGATCGAACGACTCAAGCTCATGACCTCGCTGTGCGCCTCGATGCCGGCCCAGGCCGCCATCGCCGACTACCTGCAACACGGTGGCTACGACCGTCACCTGCGCAAGCTGCGCTACGCCCTGGAAGAACAGCAAAACGCGATGCTCGCCGCCATCGCCCGCTATTTCCCGGCCCAGACCCGGGTCAGCCAGCCGGCGGGCGGCTACTTCCTGTGGCTGGAGCTGCCCGAGCAGATGGATTCGCTGAAACTGTTCCAGATGGCCCTGGCCCAAGGCATCAGCATCGCCCCGGGCCCGATCTTTTCACCGACCCGGCGCTTCAGGAATTGCATCCGCTTGAACTATGGCAGCCCGTGGACCGAAGCCTCGGAAAAGGCCATGGAGACGTTGGGGCGGATTATTCGGTCGTTTTGAGATTGAGGTGCCTGTCAGGCCGCCATCGCGAGCAAGCTCGCTCCCACATTGGGTCTGCTGTGTCCAAGATATCTGGCTCACCACCTATCAAACCGTGGGAGCGAGCTTGCTCGCGATGAGGCCGGAACAGACACCAGGACTCAGCGCCCGCCCCCCAAATCCACAAACGTCCCGGTCGCATACGAAGCCTTGTCCGACAGCAGCCAGATAATCGCCTCGGCCACTTCATCCGGACGCCCGCCCCGGGCCATGGGAATCGCCGATTCCAGCTTGCTGACCCGATCCGGGTCGCCGCTCAGGGCGTGGAAATCGGTGTAGATATAGCCGGGACGCACCGCGTTGACGCGAATGCCTTCGCCGGCCACTTCCTTGGACAGGCCGACGGTGAAGGTGTCCAGCGCGCCCTTGGAGGCCGCGTAGTCGACGTATTCTCCCGGCGAGCCCAGGCGGGCGGCCACCGACGAGACGTTGACGATGCTGCCGCCCTGCCCGCCATGTTTGGGCGACATGCGCAGCACCGCGTGCTTGGCGCACAGGATCGGCCCCAGCACGTTGGTCTTCAGTATCTTGAGGATGCGGAATTCGGACATTTCATCGAGTCGGGACTTATGGGCAACCGTACCGGCGTTATTCACCAGGGCGGTGACACGTCCCAGTTCGGCATCCACCCGATTGAAGAGGCCGATGACTTCATCTTCAATGCTCACGTCGGCCCGCACGGCAATTGCCTGTGCGCCCTTGGCCCGAACCTGTTCGAGCACCTCTTGCGCGGCACTTTCGTCAGACTGGTAATTGATGCAGATCCGATAGCCCGCTTCGGCAGCCAACAGCGCCGTGGCCGCCCCGATTCCGCGGCCGCCACCGGTGATGACGATGACTTTATCCACGCTTGCTTCTCCCCTTCCACGGATAAACGTGCGGCCCAAGAATAGCGTTCACGTCACGCTTTGCACATACCGCTGCGTCTACCGGGCCAGGGCGCGCAGATCCAGGCGTCCTTCCAACAGCGGCGGGCACCAGTAATAGCCGCCGGTGATCGGGCGGCTCATGCGATACAGACCGTCGGTAATGCCATCTTCCAGGCCGCTCATGCGCCGCAATTGCGCCTCGAAGGCGTCAAGGGAGAAACCGAACGCCAGGAACATCAGCCCGGCACGGTCGCCTTCGATCCAAGGCATGGAACGACGGACCACGAAGGCCTCCGGGGCGAAGCTCTCCTGGGCGGTGCGCTTGACGTGGGCCGATTCCGGCGCGTCGTCGATTTCTTCGTTGTCGCTCAGGCGCCGGCCCATGATGTTGTCGCGCTCATGGGGCTGCATCGCCGCGAAACCGTCCAGGTCGTGCTGCCACTGCTGGATCGCGGCGAAACTGCCTCCGCGCAGCCCATCGGCACCCGGGGCCAGGGCGGCGGCGACGGCCGCTTCGTCGTGGGGGTTTTCGGTGCCGTCTTCATAGCCGGTCAAGTCGTGGCCGGTCATGTGGCGGAAGGTTTCGTTCATCTGCACCAGGCGCAGTGCCGGGGCCAGCGCCGCTTCGATGGCGCGACTGCGGTGCATCAGCTCGCCGCGGTCTTCACCGTGCAACCAGCACCACAGGGCATGCTGGGTCGAGGGGTTGTCCACGCCGACGCCGGCCAACGCCGGAAAAGCCCGCAGGCCATCGACCTGGGCGCCCAACGCCTGGACCAACGATTCGCCGAAGCCAACCACGGCCCGGCCATCGAGCAGCAACAGGAGTTTGTCTAGCGCAGCCGGCAGTGCCTCGACCGATTCCAAGGCAAAAAACAAATGACGGGCCTGAGGCGGAACAGGGGTGGCGAGAATGCCGGGCTGGTAATAACTCATGTGAACTCCTTTAGAAAGAGCGCAAGTTTACCCGGCAGCCGCCGCTTTGTGTGGTTTGGCTTGAGGTCCGGTCACGCGGGCAACCGGGCCGTTTGTGGGAAGGTTCCCCCCGCTCTATCGGAAGACTCAGAAACATGCCTCTGCCTTGATAGCCCCGGATTGCCGGGCAGCCAGAAACGCCCTAGATTGTCCCCCCTCCAGGAAGGCCAACGAGAGCGCTGCACCATGCACATTGCCAGATCGATACTCGCCGGGACTTTTCTCCTGGCCTGCGGGACGTCCACAGGCTTTGCCCAGAACCCCATTGAAGACACGGTCAATGCCGTCATCCAGCCACTGATGAAACAACAGGACATCGCCGGTATGGCTGTGGCGATCACCTACAACGGCCAGCGCCATTATTTCAACTACGGCGTGGCCGCCAAGGACACGAAAAAGCCGGTCTCCGACCAGACCCTTTTCGAAATCGGCTCGGTCAGCAAGACCTTCACCGCCACCCTCGGCGCCTATGCCCAGGCCCAGGGCAAATTGTCCCTGACGGATCCGGCCAGTCGCTTTGCCCCCGAGCTGCGCGGCAGCGCCTTGGAGGGCAGCCGCCTGCTCGATCTCGTTACCTACACCGCTGGCGGCCTGCCCTTGCAGTTTCCCGACGAGGCGGATCATCCGGACCGGATGTTCAGTTATTACAAGACCTGGAAGCCGCTCTACCCGGCCGGCACCCAGCGACTTTATTCAAACCCGAGCATCGGCCTGTTCGGTTATCTGGCGGCCCGCAGCCTGGGGCAACCTTTTGACGACGTGATGGAGCGCACGCTGATGCCGGGGTTGGGCCTCAAGCAAAGCTATGTCCGGGTCCCGCAGGATCAGATGGACCGGTACGCCCAAGGCTATGCAAAGGACGGCAAGCCCGTGCGGGTCGGCCCTGGCGCCCTGGACGCCGAGGCTTATGGGGTGAAAACCAGCTCGTCGGACCTGCTTCGTTTCATCGAGGCCAACCTGCGACCTGAAAAACTGGACGCGGATCTGAAGCAGGCCATCGCCACGACCCATACCGGTTTCTACAGCGTTGGCGGGATGAACCAGGGACTGGGCTGGGAGTTCTACCCCGCGCCGTTCAGCTTGGATGACCTGCTCGCCGGCAACACACCGCAGATGGCCCTGACGCCTCAAAAAGTCGAACCTTTGAACCCACCCCTTCCAGCGCCGGACGGCGCCTGGATCAACAAGACCGGCTCCACCAACGGTTTTGGCGCGTATGCGGCGTTCGTGCCTGGCAAGGACATGGGCATCGTCATGCTTGCCAACAAGAACTACCCGATCGAGGAACGGGTGAAGGCGGCGCATCGGATCCTGATGGCGTTGGAACACCGATAACTCATGACGCCTCGGGGTGATGAGTTTCTCTGTGGCGAGGGAGCTTGCTCCCGCTGGGTCGCGCAGCGGCCCCAAACCAGTCATTCGATAATCCATTGAAAAAAAGCAGAGGGCTGCTGCGCAGCCCAGCGGGAGCAAGCTCCCTCGCCACAAAAGCGGCCTCGGCGTTACTGGAGATCAATCTTCCAAAGGCTTCGGCGCCGCCGCCGGCTTGGCGGCCTTGCCAGGCTTGGTGCCTTTCGCATCCTTGGCCGGTGCAGGCTCGGGTGCGGGAGGGGGCGCTGGTGGCGTTGCTTCCTTTTCCGCGGCGGGGAGTTTATCGACGGTGTCGAAGAGATCCTTCAATTCAATCGCGCCGGAATGCTCGAGTTTCTTTTCCCCGTCCTTGCCCACCAGGATGATCTTGGTCTGGGCACCGGCGCCCAGCTTGAGGGAGCGAATCAGTGCCATGGTGCTTTGCGGGTCCAGGTCCTTGCCATCGCGCTGGCCGATGGTATTGAGCACGGTGTAGAGCACCATGTTGCGCTCGGAAAAACCCTGCTTGCCCGCCGGTTCATCCAAGGCCTTTTTCAGGCTGACCCAGGCCGGGTCGACCGTGCTGGGCGCAATGACGATCAGGGAACGCGACTTGCCGACTTCCGCCACCAGAGGGGAGTCGCCATCGGCAGCGAACAGAGGGCCGGCGATGGCCAGCAAGGTAGCGAAGGTCAACGACCGAATGAGCATGCGCCTCTCCTTTTGATAGTTACGCTGTACTGATTGCACAGGGCGGCGATTGTTCCGCGAGCGTCGCCCGATACTGCGCCTGCCTGCCTTGAAGCTTAGGCGAGCACGTTCATTGCGCAACCGCCCTGCACAGCGTTCAAAGGCCAAACGGGAACGTATCCTCCTCGTGCTCCAGGACCTGCGGCGCCGGCAATGGCGTAACGGCTTCGCTCTGTTCGAACCAGAGCCAGGCGTCGAACTGTTCCGCCAGCACCGCTTCGAAATAATGACTCTGACGCTCGGTTTCAGGGCGGTAGATCACACCAATCGCGCGTTCGAGCAGCGGTTCGGACAGCGCGTCCAGGAGCGCCTCGTCAGGATGGGTGCGCCATTGCGTCAACGAGGCATGAACACCGGCCTGGAGGAATTGGTGCTCCCAACTGCCGGGCAGCGCTGGCCGCACCTGTTTGATCTTCATCGGCGCATCCCAGTCGTCCGCCGCCGCGACACTGCCACGGTCGGTGCCCATGCCCAGCAACACCGCGCTGCGGCCATAAGCCATGCGGCATAGCTGGCCAATATTGAACTCCCCTTCCCAGCCCATGCGTGTCGCGGCGGCATTGCCGATGTGGGAGTTATGCGCCCAGACCAACGCCTTCGCATCAGTGCCCCGATGCTCCAACAAGGTTTGCAGGGTGTCGAACATGTGCCGGTCCCGCAGGTTCCACGATGACTTGCCGCCGCGGTACATGGCTCGGTAGTACTGTTCGGCGGCGCGCACGACCCGGGCGTTCTGGGTGGCGCTGAAGAAGGCCTCATCATCATTGATCATCGGATCCAGGCGTTTGGCCAACAAGCTGTTGAGCTGCTCGACCACGGCGTCTTCACACGTCGCCAGGTTGCCGCGCTCGGTGAAATGACCATACAGCGCCGGGTCATCGTGCCACGGCGTGAGGCAGCCATAACGATGACGGGCATCACGGGCCATGTCCGGATGGCTGGTATCCAGGTAGTTCAACACCTCATCGATGGAGTGACGCAGGCTGTAGACGTCCAAGCCGCGAAACTCCACCCTTTGCCCCATGGGCTGCTCCAGATTGTAATCGCGCAACCAACGGACGAAGCCCTGGACTTCGCAGTTGCGCCACATCCAGGTCGGGAATCGGGCGAATGCCTGCTGCTTCCACGCCGACGGCCCCAAGTCGCGTACACAGCGGTCGATTTGCCCGGCATCGGGCCAGTCCGCTTCGACGGCCACGATATTGAAACCGTGGTGCTCTATCAGGTGTCGGGTAATGGCGGCACGGGTCCGATAGAACTCATGGGTGCCGTGGCTGGCCTCGCCAATCAACACGACCTTGGCATCAGCGAAGCGATCGAACATCTCACCAAAGGCCGGGCTGTCCTCGGCAGGCAATGGCTCGGCGTGGTGACGCAGGATATCGGCAATGTCGGTGCGAGGCTCGGCGCCACGCCGGCGTAGTCGTTGCAGCAGATCTCTGGCTGGGCTGTTCATGGGTCTTGGCCTCATCAGTACCTGGTTTACAGGTATGACTGTGGCTATGGCCCCATGACTCCGATCAAATCAGAACGCGAGTTTGAAGCCGATCATCGCCAGCATCACCGCCAGGCAAGGCCGTAGGACCTCATCGGAGATGCGTCCCGACAAATGGCTGCCCAGGTAGATTCCCGGCAACGAACCGATCAGCAGGAAACCCAGGATCTGCCAATCCATGTTACCCATGCTCGCATGGCCCAGGCCAGCCACCAGGGTCAGCGGCACGGCGTGGGCAATCTCGGTGCCCACCAGGCGCTTGGTGACCAGGAACGGATAAAGAATGAACAGCGCCACAGTGCCCAGGGCGCCAGCACCGATGGAGGTCAAGGCGACCATCGTGCCCAGCACGAGGCCGGTGATGACGGTCAGCACATTGAGTCGTGAACCGGAGGGGTTGTAATGACCGCCAGCACGATCATGGGCGAATTGCAGCAGGCGCTTCTTGAACAGGATCGCCAGGGCGGTGGCGAACAACACAAAGCCCAAGGCTTGTTTGATCACCGCGTTCATCGCGTCGGGCGAGCTGTGCAGGCTGCTGAGAAACCACAGCGTCAAGCCGACCGCCGGCACGCTGCCCAGGGTCAACCAGCCGGTGATTGCCCAATCGATATTGCGGTTTTTTGCGTGAACCAGGACACCGCCAGACTTGGTAATGGCCGCGTACAGCAGGTCGGTGCCCACCGCTGTCGCGGGGTTGATACCAAACCACAACAGGATCGGGGTCATCAGTGAACCACCGCCAACGCCGGTCATTCCAACAATGAAGCCGACCACCAGGCCCGCAACGACTAAACCGACATTACCGAAATCCATTGAACCCGTCTCGACACGACCGCGTGAAAAATCTGGCCGCGAGCATAGCGATTTTTCTTATAACCCCCTATATCGATGTGATCTATCTTTATTCCTTTTTCTCAACTCACTGGACCGGCAGGAAGTTGAGGAACAGCAGGCTCTGGGCGTAATTCAAGCCGATGCGCCGGTAACGCTCATCGAGCATCTGGGTCAGCAGGTCCAATCGGGCGACGATTTTGCCAAACTCCACGGCGAAACTCAGGTTGCTGCCCTCCTCCGAAATCTCATTGGAAAACAGCAACGGCGTGCCGTCCTTGTTCTGCCGCTGACTGAGCAGCCAAGTGGCTTTTTCGATGTTGCGCGCCGCGTTGCTGACAAAACGCGGGTCGATGGTATCGGTCATGTAGAACTCGAGGCGATTGCCGTGAGCGGTGACCAGCATGCTGCCGATGGCATAGATGAACGCCCCGACCCGATCACCGAGAAATTCCGGGCTCATGGCATAGCTCAGGGCGGCCAGGTCCTTCTTGCCCCCCAACGTCGGCAAGGGTTGTTGCTGCTCGATGGCCATGCGCACCTGTTTTTCCGCGGTGCGGGCGTCGAGAAAGCCGGACTTGCGCAGTTCCTCGGGGTTGCGCAGGTACAGCTTGCTCATCAGCAGGTAAAGGCTTTGCAAATTGTCGTGCATCGACAACGTCGCCATGCGGTCGACGCTGGTCTGCAAGAACTCCTGAGGCCTGGCTTCGCTGAACTGCGTGACCATGTCCTGCCCCTGCTGATGGCTGCAGCCGCCGCTGAACAGCATCGACACACCAACCAATCCGGCCATGCAGGCGTGGCGCAACCTCGTCACAGAAGAAAAAACACCGGCCATCGAGTCTCAATCTAGGCATGGGGAAGCGATGGGGGTCGCCGCTTCCAGGCCAAGGATAGAGCTGTAAAAACCGCAAAAGTGCGACGCCAGAGGTGAAAGCGTTCGCTTGGGCAAGCCTCGTTTCGCTCAATTAGTCTTACTTTTTAATTGATAAATCCCTATTTATAGCTATAAATCCCTTTCCTACCCGCAAATAGAAAGACTACTGAACAGAAAAACCTTCATCGTTGTCCGACCAAGTAACGGACTCTACCGCGTTAAAACAACAACAAAACAACAGGAAGGAAGGTCACACCATGCTTGAATCCAGACATCTGCTCACGGCCCTCGGAGTCTCTCTGATGATTGCCACCTCCTCCCAGGCCGCCGGCCTGACCAATGAACGCGTTGCCTTCGGCAAGACCGACGACGGCACCGCGGTTGAGAAATTCGTCCTGCGCAACAGCCACGGCATCGAGGCGACCGTCATCACCTATGGCGGGATCCTCCAGTCGCTGATCGTGCCGGACAAAAACGGCATGACTACTGATGTCGTGCTCGGCTTCGACGATGTGCAGGGCTACCAGAAGAACGGCAGCGTGTATTTCGGCGCGACCATCGGCCGCTTTGGCAATCGCCTGGCCGGTGGGGCGTTCGAGCTGGATGGCAAGCGTTATCAGGTGCCGCAGAACGACAAGGACAATTCCTTACACGGTGGGCCACAAGGGTTCGATAAACGTGTTTGGAAAGCCGAACCGAGCAATGACAAGGATTCGGTGGGCGTGACCCTGACGTACCTGTCCGCGGACGGCGAAATGGGCTTTCCCGGCAACCTGAAGACGGATGTCACCTACAGCCTCAACGACAAGAACGAGCTGCGCATCGACTACAAGGCCACCACCGACAAGCCGACCGTGTTGAACCTGACCAACCACAGTTATTTCAACCTGGCGGGTGCAGGCAACGGTGACATTCTCAAACAAGTCGCGACCCTGCACGCGGCCCGTTACACCCCGGTCACCGGCAAACTCATCCCCACCGGCGAGCTAGCCCCCGTGGCCGGCACACCGATGGATTTCACCAAGCCCACCGCCATCGGCACGCACATCAAGGCTGATCACCCACAACTCAAGTTCGCCGAACCGAAACAGGGCGGTTTCGATTTCAACTGGGTGCTGGATGCCAAGGGCGATGTGGACAAACTGGCCGCCGAGGTGCATGACCCGCAGTCCGGACGACTCCTGCAGCTCTACACCAGCGAGCCTGGCGTGCAGTTCTACACCAGCAACTTCCTCGACGGCACCGTCAAGGGCAAGCAGGGCAAGGTGTATCCACATTGGGGCGCGTTCACCCTGGAAACCCAGCATTACCCCGACTCGCCAAATCAGCAGGACTTCCCTTCGACGCGGCTTGATCCGGGCCAGACCTACACCCAGACGATGGTGTTGAAGTTCTCCACGAAATAGAAAAGCTGCGCAACACCCGTAGGAGCTGTCGAGCGAAGCGAGGCTGCGATCTCTCTCCCCAGACAATTGAGTCTGGAGCGAAAAATCAAAAGATCGCAGGCTTCGCCAGCTCCTACTATCCTGCTGTCCATTGGATGATGGATCAGCACAACAGGAGAGAGCCATGAGGACGCTGGAATTGACGGATGTGTCCGTACCGGTCATTGGCCAGGGCACCTGGCGCATGGGTGAAGAACCGTCCCATCACAAAAAAGAAGTGGCCGCCCTGCGGTTAGGGATCGAACTGGGCATGACCCTGATCGACACTGCAGAGATGTATGCCGAAGGCGGCGCCGAAACCGTCGTCGGCGAAGCGATTACCGGCCTGCGCGACCAGGTGTTCCTGGTGAGCAAGGTCTATCCCCACAACGCCAGCCGCAAAGGCATTCCCCTGGCCTGCGAACGCAGCTTGCGCCGGCTCGACACCGATTACATTGATCTTTACCTGTTGCACTGGCGCGGCCAGTACCCCTTGGAAGAAACCGTCGAAGCGTTCGAGCGTCTGCGCGAAGAAGGCAAGATCGGCCGTTGGGGGGTGTCTAACCTTGACGTCGATGACCTTGAGGAGCTGGCGTCTCCGGCCTGCGCCACCAATCAAGTGCTGTACAACCTGCAGGAACGCGGCATCGAATTCGACCTGCTGCCTTGGTGCCAGCAACGACGCATGCCGATCATGGCTTACTGCCCGGTCGGCCAGGGCGGGCACTTGCTCAAGGATCACACCCTGGGGCAAATTGCCGAGCGCCATCGCGCAACGTCGGCCCAGATAGCACTGGCCTGGTTGCTTCGCCAGGACAACGTGATTGCCATTCCCAAGGCTGTGAAGCCTGAGCATGTGCGCCTGAATGCCGAAGCGGCCGACATCCGGCTCGAGCCCCAGGACCTGGCCGCCCTCGACCTGATCTTTCCCCAACCCCAGGGCAAGCAGCGGTTGGCGATGGTCTGACCCTCGCGCCAGAAGCTTTTGTGGCGAGGGAGCTTGCTCCCGCTGGGTCGCGTAGCGGCCCCATTATCCTTGCGATCGCTGCGCAATCGAGCGGGAGCAAGCTCCCTCGCCACAAAAGCAGTCCGGCGCCTCGCAAACGACAGCCGTTAGAACAACCCCATCTGCCCCCCCACCAACGTCGAAAAGTCATCGTCCACAAACGGCAGGATCGCATCCGCCACCGGCTGCAGCTGTTTGGTCACGTAGTGGTCGTAATCGATTGGCGCGCTGCGGGTTTCCAGCGGTTCGGGACCGGCGACAGTGATGACATAGCTGATCCAGCCGCCATTCTGGTATTGCCGCGGACGGCCCTGGCGCTGGTTGAACTCATCGGCCAGCCGCGCGGCCCGTACATGGGGCGGGACGTTGCGTTCATAGTCGTCCAGCGGTCGACGCAGGCGCTTGCGGTAGACCAGCCGCTCATCGAAGGCACCGGACAGGGTCTGCTGCACATAATCGCGCACATAGTCCTGGTAGGGCTTGCGGTGGAAGATCCGCCCGTACAACTCCTGCTGGAACTGCCGGGCCAGCGGCGACCAATCGGTCCGCACGGTTTCCAAACCCTTGTAGACGATTTCATCGCTGCCGTCGGCGCGGGTCACCAGCCCGGCGTAGCGTTTCTTGCTGCCCTCCTCGGCACCTCGGATGGTCGGCATCAGGAAGCGCTTGAAATGCGTTTCGAACTGCAGCTCCAGCGCGCTTTCCAGCCCGAACTCGGCACGCACCTGTTCACGCCACCATTGGTTGACGTGCGCCACCAGCTCGCGACCAATCTTGGCCGCCTCCTCCTGACCGTGGGCACGGCGCAGCCAGACGAAAGTGGAATCGGTATCGCCGTAGATCACCGAATGCCCCTGGGCTTCGATCAACTGGCGGGTGTGCTGCATGATCTGGTGGCCACGCAGGGTGATGGACGAAGCCAGGCGTGTGTCGAAGAAGCGACAGCCACTGGAGCCAAGCACGCCATAGAATGCGTTCATGATGATTTTCAACGCCTGGGACAGCGGCGCATTGTGTTCGCGCTTGGCGGTTTCCCGGCCTTCGGCGACCCGCGCGACGATGGCCGGCAGGCAGTGTCGAGTACGGGAGAAGCGCGCCCCGCGAAAGCCGGGTACCGACTCGTCGTCATCCGGGTGGCGCAGCCCTTCGATCAAGCCCACCGGGTCGATCAGGAAGGTGCGGATGATCGACGGATACAGGCTTTTGTAGTCCAGCACCAGCACCGACTCGTAGAGCCCCGGTCGAGAGTCCATGACAAACCCGCCCGGGCTGGCCTCGGGCGGGCGCTGGCCAAGATTGGGGGCAACGAAGCCCTGGCGGTGCATCAGCGGCATGTACAGGTGCGTGAAGGCCGCCACCGAACCACCGCTGCGGTCCGCTGGCAGGCCGGTGACGCTGGCCCGCTCCAAGAGGAACTTGAGCAGTTCGGTCTTGGCGAAGATCCGCGTCACCAGCTCGCAGTCCTTGAGGTTGTAGCGGGCCAGGGCCGGCTTGTCCTCGTCGAACATGCGATTGATCTCGTCCATGCGCTGGTACGGGTTGTCGATGGACTTGCCCTCCCCCAGCAGCGTCTGGGCAACATTTTCCAAGCTGAACGACGGAAAACTCCAAGTGGCCGAGCGCAGGGACTCGATGCCGTCGATGATCAGCCGACCGGCCGCCGAAGCGAAAAAGTGGTTGTTGCGCGCGCCGTGCTCGCGCCATTGCATTTCTTCGCCACCGCGCCCCAGGCGCAACGGCACCGCCAGCCGCCGGGCATGTTCATGCAACACCCGCAGGTCGAACTGCACCAGGTTCCAGCCAATGATCGCGTCGGGGTCAAAACGGGCGAACCAATCGTTGAGTTTTTTCAGCAGCAGCGTGCGCGATTCGCAATATTCCAGCTGGAAGTCCACGCCGGTCTCGTCGCCGTTAGGTGGCCCGAGCATGTAGACCTGGCGCTCGCCGCAGCCTTCCAGGGCAATGGAATACAACTCGCCCTGGGCGGTGGTTTCGATGTCCAGGGACACCAGGCGCAACGGTGGACGGTAATCGGGCGCCGGTTTCATCTGGGCATCCACCAGCAGGCCATCCGCGGCCGGGGTACCGCCGAACCAGACCGGGGCGGTGATGAAACGCTCCATCAGGTAGCGCTCCGGCGGCCGGATGTCCGCTTCGAACACCTCCACACCGGCGCGGCGCAAGGTGGTGTCCAGGCGCATCAGTTGGGCATGTTGCTGGCAATACAGGCCCAGAACCGGGCGATGCTCGAAATCCAGCAGGTCAAGGGGGCGCAGTTCTATGTCCTTCTCCCCTTGCAGCAAGGCTTCGAGCTGGCCGCGCTGGACCTGCGGCACAAAGGCCACCGACGTTTGCATGGGCAGGCGCACGCGCCGGGGACCGGCGTCGGTCGCCAGCCAGAACTCGACTTCGGTGCCGGCCGGGGTGTCGCGCCAATGCCGGGTCAGGACGAAGCCCTGCTGTAGATCCACCGCTGCAACCTCGAATTTTGCGTAGGCGATGATTCTACCTGTGGCGAGAGGACTTCACCTGAGCAACTGACACACCACCCACCTGCTTTTTGTGGCGAGGGAGCTTGCTCCCGCTGGGGTGCGAAGCAGCCCAAAACCGACCACCTCGGTATATCGGGCGAATGCCAACAACCAGGGGCTGCTTCGCAGCCCAGCGGGAGCAAGCTCCCTCGCCACAAAGGTGGATGACATCGCATCGAGGGAAATTCACCGGCAATGACGTTTTTGGACGATTGGCCGCCGCTTTACCGCTTGCTCTGCGCCGTTGGGTCTACGATGCTTTAACCACCTGCAAAAACAACACCCGAGGCTCCCCATGAAAACCGTCGCGCAGTTGCTCCGGATAAAAGACGAGAAGAACCAGCAAGTGCACACCATCTCACCGGACGACATGGTATTGCAGGCCCTGATGCGCATGGCCGAGAAGAACGTCGGTGCCTTGCTGGTGGTGAAGAACGATGAGGTGCTGGGGATCATCAGCGAGCGCGACTATGCGCGCAAAATGGTCCTGCACGGGCGCTCGTCGGTGGGCACGAAGGTCAGCGACATCATGGTCTCCCCGGTGATCACCATCGACCCGCACCAGAATGTCGAGACCTGCCTGAGCATCATGACCGAGAAGCACTTGCGACATTTGCCGGTGGTAGAAGACGGCAAACTCGTCGGGCTGCTGTCCATCGGTGACCTGGTCAAGGAAGCCATCGCCGAACAGGCCGACCTGATCCGACAACTGGAGCAATACATTCGCGGCGAATGATCCGTCGCAACGGGTTGCTCATTCTCAACACACTTCTATATTGAAGGGGTTGTTCCTGCGAGCATCCCGATGGCCGCCACCGACCGACTGATCATTTGTGAACATTGCGATGCGGTGTACGAGCCGGTTGTGCTCGCTCCGCACCAGAAAGCCGCGTGCGTGCGCTGTCACGCGGTGATCCAGCGCTACAACGGCCTGACCATCGAACAGCGCCTGGCCTTGAGCGTGACGGCTGCGGTGTTGTGGGCTTTCGCCAACATTTATCCGGTGATGAGCATCCGCCTCCAGGGCCTGAGCAACAGCGCGACATTGTGGGACTCCATCGTGGCGCTGAGCCAGGGCCCCATCACTTTCATCGCCCTGGTGACAGCGGTGGCAATCATCATTGCACCGGCCTTCCAACTGGCGCTGCTGCTCTGGGTCCTGGGCCATGCCTACCTCCAGCGGCGGGCGCCGGGGTTCGCCCTGTGCATGCGCAGCCTGGAAACCCTGCGGCCCTGGAGCATGCTGGAGGTGTGCCTGCTGGGCGCACTGGTGGCGGTGATCAAGCTCGCCGGCCTGCTGGACGTGCTGCCGGGCATCGGACTGTTCGCCCTCGCGGCCTTGAGCCTGTTGATGATCCGCATTGCCGGGCGTGATGTCCGCGACCTGTGGGACAGCCTATGAGCGGCCAGCCGCTGGACACCCCGCCCGAGGCCCGCGACCTGAACCTGTGCCTGTGCCACAGTTGCGGCCTGGCCTGCGACATGACCGACGAACCCGATACCTGCCCCCGTTGCGACGCCGCCCTGCACCGACGCAAACCCGATGCCATCACCCGCACCTGGGCCTACATGCTCGCCGCGCTGGTGTTCTACATCCCGGCCAACCTGCTTCCGGTCATGAACACCCAGATGCTCGGCGAAGGCGCCGACAGCACGATCATCAGCGGCGTCATCGAGTTCTGGCAAAGCGGCGCCTGGGACATCGCCCTGATCATCTTCATCGCCAGCATCGCGGTGCCCGGCATCAAGTTCGTCGTGTTGACCCTGCTGCTGGTGACCGCACAGCGGCGCAGCACCTGGGCCCAGGTCCAACGGGCGAAGCTGTACCGACTAGTGGAAGTCATCGGCTACTGGTCGATGCTCGACGTGCTGGTGGTGGCCCTGGTGGCGGCCCTGGTCAAGTTCCAGGCACTGAGCGATATCGAACCGCGACCGGGTATCCTGTTTTTCGGCCTCGTGGTGCTGTTCACCATGCTATCGGCCATGAGTTTCGACCCCCGGCTGATCTGGGACACCCAACCTTCCGAGGAGACCATGGATGAAGTCGCAAGTCACTGACGGGCAACAACCCGCACCCGGTCGGGCTCACGTCAGCACCCGTCGCTGGACGGTGTCGCTGGTGTGGATCGTGCCGATCATCGCGGTGCTGGTGGGCATTTCCCTGGTGGTCAACAACTGGCTGCAGGAAGGTCCGACCATCACCATCACCTTCAAGACCGGCCAGGGCCTGACCGCCAACAAGACCCAGGTGAAATACCGCAATGTGGTCATCGGCCAGGTCACCGACGTGCAATTGAGTGAAGACCAGAAGAACGTCACCGCCACCGTCAAGCTCGCCAAGACCGCCGACACCTTCACCCACGAAGACTCGGTGTTCTGGGTCGTACGGCCACGTATTGGTGCCGGTGGGATCTCGGGAATCGACACGCTGCTGTCCGGCGATTTCATCGGTGCCGACGCCGGCCAGTCGAAAGTGCGCGCCAAATCCTTCACCGGCCTGGAAGCCCCGCCGCCGATCACTTATGGCGAACCGGGCAAACGCTTCACCCTGCACTCCCAGGACCTCGGTTCGCTGGACATCGGCTCACCGGTGTACCTGCGCAAGATCCCGGTGGGCCAGGTCGTGTCCTATGCACTGGACGCCGAGGGCAAAGGCGTCAACATCGACGTGTTCGTCAACGCGCCCAACGACCGGTACGTCACCGAGAACACCCGGTTCTGGAACGTCAGCGGCGTGGACGTGAACGTCGGCGCCAACGGGTTCGCCGTCAAGACCGAGTCGCTCTCGGCCTTGCTGCTGGGCGGCATCGCGTTCAGGGCACCGGAATACAGTCCAAACGACACCATTGCCAGCGAAGACAAGACCTTCGAATTGTTTGCCGACCAGCAGAGCGCCCTCGCCCCACCCGACGGCAAGGGGCAATACCTGGCCCTGCGTTTTGACCAGGCACTGCGCGGGTTGCGAGTCGGGGCACCGGTGGAGTTCCTCGGCGTTGAAGTCGGCCGGGTGGTGGCCATCAACCTGGATTTCGATGAGAAACAACGCAGCTTTCCGGTCAACGTCGGCGTGGTGATCTACCCTCAGCGCCTGGGCAAGGCCCATGAAAAACTGCTCAAGTCGCTCAACCACGACCCGGAAGACGAAGCCGCCGGTGCCCGCCTGATCGGCAGCTTTGTCGAGCGCGGCCTGCGCGCCCAGGCCCGCAGCGGCAACCTGCTGACCGGGCAGTTGTACATCTCGCTGGACTTCTACCCCAAGGCCGAAAAAGTGGCCTTCGACCCCAGCGCCCGCCCCGTGCGTATTCCAACCCTCCCGGGCAGCCTGCAGCAATTGCAGGAACAACTGCAGACGATGGTCGAGCGGATCAACAAACTGCCATTGGAGAGCATCGCCGGCAACCTGGATGGCAACCTGGTGGAGTTGCGCAAAGGCCTGGCCCAGTTCAACAGCAAGACCCTGCCCGGCGTGCAAAGCACCTTGCAGGACGTCAGCAAGACCCTGCAATCGGCCAACTCGACCCTGGCCGAAGACTCGCCGCAGCGTGAACAACTGACCCAGACCTTGGACGACCTGGGCCGCATGTCGCGCTCGTTGCGCGAGCTGTCGGACTACCTGAGTCGCCATCCCGAATCGCTGCTTCGCGGTCGTCCCAAGGACGCACCGGCACAGAACCTGACCTTGCCGGTGAAAGAATGATCACAGGAGCCCGCCCCATGCCACTGACGCTGAAACTCTCCCTGGTTGCCGTGGCCCTGCTAATCGGCGCCTGTCGCAGCGATCCGATTCATTACCACACCCTGAGCCCGGTTCAGCCGGCAGGCCAGTCACGTTCTGGCATGGACATCCAGATCGAACAGGTGAGCGTTCCTCCCCAGGTGGATCGCACCCAGATGGTCATTCGCCAGGGCAGCAGCGGGTTGGCGATCCTCGAAACCGAATGGTGGGGCGCCAGCCTGGCGGATGAGCTGCACAGCAGCCTGGACGAACAACTGAGCAACCCTGGTGCGCCGAAATCATCGCTGCGGGTGGATGTGCAGCGCTTTGACTCGATCCCGGGCCGCTACGCCCGCATGGACGTGCAATGGCGGCTGCGCAGCCTGAGCGGCGATGTTCGCCCCCTCGTTTGTCGCAGCAGCCTGCAGACACCGTCGGGCGCCAGTATCGACGACCTGGTGACAGCCCATCAGCAGAACGTCCGGCAATTTGTCGACCTTGTCGAACAGGCGGCTGCGCGCAAGGCGTGTCCTTGATTCATTCAGGCCAATGCAGCGACAGTATCGGCGCCACGCGTGGATGGCGGTCGATGCGCTCCAACAATCCGTAGAATTGCGGGCGGGCGTTGAGCATCGCCTCCCGCGTATTTCTCCACTTGGTAATCACAGCCGCCAGGATATCCAGCGCCCCCGGCTCGGCACCGCCGAGAAACGGCTGGGCCGGGAATTGGTCGGCAAACAGCGCCCAGTTGCGGTAGAGCCGTTGCTGGGTACCCGATACCAAGCGCTGCCGAGTCTCTTCGTCCGCATCGTCCAGCCAGCGCTCCGGAAAATCGATGATGCCGATGGGGGTGTAGCAGTTGGCCGCGATGTAAACCAGGCCTCGTATGGCTTGCGCACGTTGGGCTGCGTCATCAGGGAGCAGCTTCGAGGCGGGAAAGGTCAGCCCGAGGTGAATCAGAATCGCCGATCCCTCGGTCAGCACCGAGCCATCCGGCAGTTGCAGCGTCGGAACCTGCTTCAGGGGGTTGAGGGCCTCGAGCTCTTTCGCTGCTTCACTTTCTTCCGTCGAATAGGCATCGACCCGCCGATAAGCCACATCACAAAGGTCCAGGGCTACCTCCACTGCCGACGAGCCGGATTGCCTGTGACCGAATAACTGATACATGAGCTTGCCTCCTGCCTGTGGGTTACCCGGTAGAACCTACAAATCTGGCAGTGTTCCACCCGAAGGACGACGCGCACGCCAGGGGACACCCTCATTAAATCAACCGACATCGAGCTATCACTGCCGTCGATGTTCACCATCATGCCAATGAAGTTCTCTTGATGATCGCCCGGGACAACAATGGCCCCACACAAACCACTGCATCCCCCGGAGCACACCATCATGAAACGCCAAGCCATCCTCAGCCTCGCTTTCTCCGTACTGGCCGCCAACGTATTCGCCGCCTCCTCGCAACCCGTCGTCGCCGAAGGCGGTTCTGATCGCCTGATCGAAAACCGCGTAGCTGAAGGTGGCTCTGATCGCCTGCTGGAACGCCGAGTTGCCGAAGGTGGCTCTGATCGCCTGCTGGAACGCCGCGTAGCCGAAGGTGGCTCCGACCGCCTGATCGAAAACCGCGTCGCTGAAGGTGGCTCTGATCGCCTGCTGGAACGCCGTGTAGCCGAAGGTGGCTCCGACCGCCTGATCGAAAACCGCGTCGCTGAAGGTGGCTCTGATCGTCTGCTGGAAAACCGCGTCGCCGAAGGTGGCTCTGACCGCCTGATCGAAAACCACGCATGAGTTGCTTGACCGTAATACCTGAAAACATCGCAAGTCATAGGCAACACACCCCGTGGCGAGGGAGCTTGCTCCCGCTCGGGCGCGCAGCGGCCGCAACGATCGACAAGCCGCTGCGTAGCCCGCCCGACACGCCAATCGAAACGACTCCCCCCTAAAAGCCCGGCCTCATCCACCGGGCTTTTTTTGCCCCGACATCTGCTAACGCCCCGACGCCCGCGCCATGCAGCGCTGATACCGCTCATCCACCCGCTTGGCAAACCATGCCGTGGTCAGCTTGCGCGTGATCTTCGGGCTCTTGAGCACGATCCCCGGCAATACCGCCCGCGGCAACGGCTTGCCCTCGGCGCGCTCAGCCAGTTCGAACACGCGCTTGTAGAGCTTGCTGTCCTCGAACGCCAGGCTGTCGCCCTGCTCCAACTGATCGCGAATGGTCGGGTTGCGCATCCCCAACGACTTGCCCAGCGTACGAACCGCCAGCTCCGTGCTACCCGGCATGATTGAGTCATGGGCAACCAGATCGCCATCCAGTGCCAGGGAAATGCCCGACGCCACGCTCACCGCATGCTGGAAAGCCGCGTTGCGACTGGCGTACCACCCGGCGTTGAAATCGGCGAAACGATACAACGGCTCGGTATAGCTCACCGGATAACCCAGCAAATGCGCGATACCGAAGTACATCCCGCCACGACGACTGAACACTTCGCGACGAATCGAACCATCCACCGTATAGGGGTAATCCCGCGCATTGGCTTGGGCAAACGCGATGCTGACCTGCATCGGGCCACCGGTGTGCACCGGATTGAAACCGCCGAACAGCGTCTTGCCCAGCGGCACCATGCCAATGAAATCATCGAAAATCCCGCTCAGCTCTTTCTCGCTACGCGCCGCATTGAGTCGATCGCTGTAGCTTTTGCCATTGGGCGAACGCACCTGGAGCGCGCCGCTGACCAACAGCTCCGGAATATGCACCTTCGCCGCACGGCGGTTGATCTCTTGACGAGCGATCTTGCCCAGCCCCGGCACTGGCGGGTCGGCCTGGAACGTCGACTCCTGTTCGGTCACCGCCAGGACCGCACAGATATTCTGCGTCGTGGACGGAATCTGCTGGGCCGCAAAGGCCACATAGATGTCAGTCGCCCAACCTTGGCGATCCGTCGTCTTGGCCGGCAACAACTGCACGATCTGCTTCTTGACCTCAGCAGGCTGGCGCTCGGGCTCCTGGGCCTGACGACTGCCGCAACCGGCCAGGGCCAGCAGCGCCGCGAGGCTGATCATCAATCGGTTGAATTGCATGGGGCTCCATCGGGTTTGTTATTCCGGAGCAACCATACGATCAAAAGTGAATGTGAGCTATAGCCCACTGTGGGAGCGAGCTTGCTCGCGATGACGGCGGCACTGGCGCCCTTGATACACGCTGACCCACCGCTATCGCGAGCAAGCTCGCTCCCACAGGAGAATGGCGGTGTACCTGGATTTCCCATCCAACCCAAAACCACTATGGGAGCGAGCCTGCTCGCGAAGGCGGCGGCACTGGCAATATTGATACAAGCTGACCCACCGCTATCGCGAGCAAGCTCGCTTGTATGGTAGGACTTGAAGGGAGGAGGAGGGACAAGGCTCGATTCTGACTGTTAGCGCAGTACAGACCGTGGGAGATTTCGCCCCTCCTCCTTTCACCCAAGCGCCGATAAAGAATGCATCTGGCCTAGACCGACGATAGGAACAAGCCTGCGCCTCTGGGTGAACCCTTCAAGTGTTCAAACCTTAGCCCGGAGGATTTTCAATGGCAATGCCGGTTTCTGTCACAAAGCCGATCGTAGGCGTGGATGTCGCCAAGAATGAACTGGTGATCTATCACGCCGAACTTGACCTGCTTGAAGCGATTGTCAACGACAAAGCAGCTATCAAGAAATGGCTCAAGGCATTGCCGGGGCCAGTCGCTATTGCCATAGAGTCGACCAATATCTATCACTTGGAATTCGCTGATCTGGCCTATGAGGCTGGCTGCGAGATTTACATGGTGGGTGGTTATGAACTGCATCATTACCGCGAAGGCGTAAAGGTGCGCGCAAAAACCGACGCGCTGGACGCCAAGTTACTGGCTCGTTATCTAAAAAATGAAGCTGAGGAACTGCGCCCTTGGGCCCCACCATCCCCGCTGTATCGCCAGCTTCTGAGCCTTTTCCGCCGTCGCGCAGCCTTGGTTCAGGCTCGGGTCGCCTTGGTGCAAAGCTGGGCGAATGAGCCGCTATTGAAAACGGCTTTCGACGACCAGATCAAAGCCATGCAGAGGCTTGAGACGTTGGTCGAGAAGACGATCAAGGATCAACTGAAAGATGCTGGTTTATTGGGGCAGCTGAAGCGTTGCATGGAAGTTGAAGGCATTGGTTTTTTGACCGGAGCCCGCCTGATTACGGCTTTTCAGCGAGGCGACTTTAGAAATGCAGATGCCTTTATTGCTTTCTTGGGAATGGATTTGCGAGTGTCGAAATCAGGACAAAAAGACGGTCGCCGAAGCCTGAGCAAACGAGGCGACCCGGAAGTCCGTCGGCTTTTGCACAACGCAGCCATGTCAGCTCGCCGTACAAAGACCTGGAAAAAGTTTTATGAAGAGAAGAGAAGTCGAGGCTTCAGTACTACTGAGGCGCTGGTAATGCTGGCTCGTAAGCTTGCTCGGATCGTATTCGCTTTGCTGAAAGGACAAAGCGAATACCAACCAAAAGCGGCATGAGGGGCTTCCCCCTAACCATAGAATCTCCCACAGGAGAATGGCGGTGTACCAAAATTTCCCATCCACCCCAAAACCACTGTGGTACGAGCTTGCTCGCGAAGGCGGCGGCACTGGCAATATTGATACGAGCTGACCCACCGCTATCGCGAGCAAGCTCGCTCCCACAGGAGAATGGCGGTGTACCTGGATTTCCCATCCAACCCAAAACCACTGTGGGAGCGAGCTTGCTCGCGAAGGCGGCGGCACAGGCAACATTGATGCAGGCGGATCAGATCCCGCTCAGCGCCAGGTCCATGGCGAAGTAAGTGAAGATCAGATCCGCCCCTGCCCGCTTGATTGCGCCAAGGCTCTCGCGTACCACGCGGGCTTCGTCGATGGCGCCGGCCTGGGCGGCGAATTTGATCATCGCGTATTCGCCACTGACCTGATACGCCGACAGCGGCAGGTTCGACGCCTGGCGAATGTCGCGGATGATATCGAGGTAGGCACCGGCCGGCTTGACCATCAGCGCATCGGCACCTTCCTGCTCGTCGAGCAGGGATTCGCGCAAGGCTTCGCGGCGGTTCATCGGGTTCATCTGATAGCTCTTGCGGTCGCCTTTGAGCGCGCTACCGCCGGCCTCGCGGAACGGGCCATAGAGCGCCGAAGCGAACTTGGTGGAATAGGCCATGATTGCCGTCTGGCTGAAACCGGCGTCATCCAGGGCCTTGCGAATCGCCTGCACCTGCCCGTCCATGGCTGCCGACGGCGCGATCACATCGGCACCGGCGCGGGCCGCCGCCACGGCTTGCTTGCCCAGGTTGACCAAGGTCCGGTCGTTGTCCACTTCATCGCCGTGGAGGACGCCGCAATGACCATGATCGGTGTATTCACAGAAGCAGGTGTCGGACATCACGATCATTTCCGGCACCGCGTCCTTGCAGATCCCGGCCATGCGCGACACCAGGCCGCGCTCGCTCCAAGTGTCGCTGCCGTCGTTGTCCAAGTGATGGGACACACCAAAAGTCATTACCGACCTGATGCCGGCACGGGCATAGCGCTCGATCTCACTGGCCAGCTTCGACTCAGGGATGCGCACCACGCCGGGCATGCTCTTGATCGGCACAAAATCATCGATTTCTTCTTCGACGAAAATCGGCAGCACCAGGTCGTTCAAGGTGAACTCGGTTTCCTGGAACAGGCTGCGCAAGCTTGCATTGCGACGCAGGCGGCGTGGACGTGCTTCGGGGAACTGGCTGGACATGGGACTCCTGGGCAAAAAAGGGTGCTCGATCACAGAGCGCAAAGCTTATGCCCTGGCCAGCCAGGGCACAAACGCCTGCTGGAAAACAGAGTGTTACCAGCCGAGCAATAATCGCCTCACAAGGTCAACGAGCCATTGATGCACGTCACGACTGTGCCGCCAATCCAGACCTCATCCCCCAACCGATCGACATGAATGCGCCCGGCCCGGCCCATCGTCAGTCCCTGACTGACCACGTAGGACGCCGGCGCCAGGCCTTTGTCCAGCATCCATTGCGCGAGCCCGGCGTTCAGGCTTCCGGTGGCCGGATCCTCGGGCATGCCATCACCGGCGATGAAACCGCGCACTTCAAAGTGGGCCTCAGCGCCGTCCACGGCCCGATCCCAAGGGGCGATCACGCCCACGGCCAGATCCAACAACAGTTGATAATCAGGCTCAAGCGTCAGCACCTGCTGGCGATCCTTGAGCATCACCGCCAGCCAGCCGGCACCGTTGTCGACCCATTGCGCCTCGACAATCGCCTCCGCGGCAAGCCCCAGCCCCTTGCGCACCCGCTCCAGCAGCTCGGCGTCCAGCGGACCGGACTTGAGCAAGGGCGGCGCGAGGAACGCCAACCCATGATCGCTGCGGCGAATCCTGACCAGGCCGACGCCGCACTCCTGCACGATCTCCTGCCCTTTCGGCACGCCGCCGGCTTCCAGCCAGGCGTGACAACTGCCCAAGGTCGGATGCCCGGCAAACGGCAACTCGGACGAGGTGGTGAAGATACGCACCCGGTAATCGGCTTCCGGGTGCCGCGGCGCCAACAGGAACGTGGTTTCGCTGAGGTTGGTCCAATTGGCAAAAGCCGCCATGTGCCCGTCACCGAGCCCGTCGGCCCCCAGCACCACCGCCAGTGGATTGCCTTTGAGCGGCACGTCGCTGAACACATCCAATTGTTTGTAATCGAAACGGCGGGACGTCGGGCCACTCATTCCGGAATCTTCAACCCGCGCGCCACAGCCGGTCGCGCCAGGAAGCGCTCCAATACCCGCGTCACATTGGGGAAGTTCTGGATACCCACCAGATCACCGGCCTCATAAAAACCGATCAAGTTGCGCACCCAGGGAAACGTGGCGATATCAGCGATGGTGTAGCGCTCGCCCATGATCCAGTCCCGGCCTTGCAGACGGCCATCGAGGACCTTGAGCAGGCGCTTGCTCTCCTCGACATACCGATCCCGCGGCCGCTTGTCCTCGTAGTCCTTGCCGGCGAACTTGTTGAAGAACCCCAACTGCCCGAACATCGGCCCGACCCCACCCATCTGGAACATCAGCCACTGGATCGTCTCGTAGCGCGCCGCCGATTCCTGGGCCAGCAACTGCCCGCTCTTGTCCGCCAGATAAATCAGTATCGCCCCCGACTCGAACAGCGCCAACGGCTGGTCCCCCGGCCCATGGGGATCGAGAATCGCCGGGATCTTGTTGTTGGGATTCAGGGAAAGGAACTCGGGCGACAGCTGGTCGTTGCTGGCGAAGTCCACTTTGTGAGGCTCGTACGGCAGGCCGATCTCCTCCAACATGATCGAGACCTTCACGCCGTTGGGGGTAGGCAGCGAGTAGAGCTGGAGCCACTCCGGGTATTGGGCGGGCCATTTTTCGGTGATGGGGAACGGGGTCAAGTCGGGCATGGGGTCGGCTCCAAGTGTTTATCTAAAGAACTGGAGCTTAAATCAGAAGGCTCAGCTTTTGGATCCGGAATTTTTCGTTGGATGAATTGGTAGGCCCGTGGCTCTGAGCCGAGCCACGGGCCTATGGAGTTATCCTTTGGAATAAATCAGAAGCGGAGAAAGCTGATCCTCCTCAGTCAAGGCCCCGTGATGCCCTTTCCATGACGTTTGTTTTTTCTCCGTAAGGCTCTGTACGATGCCACCGCGTCCTGTCGGATATACAATCAGATCTCCCAAGCGCTGTTCGAAGGAGGCTCTCACAGGCCCTCCGAACAAACCCTCATTAACCGCTTGGCTGCGAGAAAGCACCATGAAATCGTCGCCGAGCTTGTTCTTCCAGCGCTCTAATACGGCCGACGTTTTTCCAACCTCCGCGTAAATGTGCCGGGCACGAATATCACCCGCAATCCACGACACGTCCTCTTGAAGACCGGGGTCGGTATCGAAGTCGAAAATGGCTTCAGAAGAAAGAGTTGTCATGCCGTGGTCGGCAGCGACAAGTAGCTTTGTTCCTCCAGCAAGCGCGCTGGCCGTTGAGGAGATCAGAGCATCCACCTGTCGCAGGCTGTCGAGCCAAGCCTCTGAGTTCGTACCATAGACATGACCCACGTAATCCAACTCACCCAAATAAACGTAAATCAACCGTCGCGATGATTTTTTTAACGCCCCCCTAATTTTAAAACCACAGTGCCAATAGTCCATATAGGGAGTAATTGTGGCTCCTTTATAAATGGCTTTACTGTAATAGGAGTTAGCAATTTTTAACGGGAGTATGCATTCTATTTCCAGCCCCAGCTCACTGGCGCTTTCCCAAGCTGTCTTTTCGACTGTAAAAATCGGAAGTACAACGGAATGAGCACCGTTTGTCTGACTACGACAAATGCCGCCCGTTTGCCATGACAATGGGGAAAATGCGGTCTGATTATCCAACGCAAAGCGACTCCCAACTATGCCATGCTGACCGCTTCCTTGACCGAGAGCAAAAGAAGCCAAACTGGCCGCGGTAGTGGCAGGGAATCCGACTCCAAAAGACTGACCTGTGCGAAGCAGTGTTTTCAAAAATGGTGCATGGGACTGATGCTCGTCGAGCAATAGCTGACCCAAACCGTCAACGATAAAAATGACCAGTCCATTTGTAGGTTGGAGACCGAATCCAGAATCAAATGAGGAAACACCCAGACTCGCCAAAATGGCATGTGACAGTTGAGACAATCCGGACTTTTGAGCGTGACTCGCGTTTTGAGTCGATATCTTCATGTCAGCGGTCTCAAGAAAGAATAGCGGAACTGGCAGCGACGCTGTGCATGACGTTGCGTACTACATCGGTGGTTGCCAGAAACTCTCCCTTCGTTAAATCACCCACGACAAAGAGCCCCGAAACCTCATTATTACGATTGGAAAGTGCTTGATAAGTTAGTGGATTGATGGAGATACCACCCAATGGGTGGATCGTGATCGAGCCATTGGCTAACATATTCCTCAACAAGGGTATCTCTTTTAAGTCCTTATCTCCATAACCAACACCACGCCCATCGATCAAGTACTGAACATTCAAGCATTCGTTTCGGCCATGATAGATATCAAAACCCTGCTCAGTTGTTTCGACTCCCTGTAAGTCAGAGTAAATCTCTAACTGCTCACTCTGCATCAATTGCAGTATACGTACAGCACTAGAGACTGGAAACGCCGCTAAATACGTCATCCAAGGTCCATAGTATTTTTCCATGAACGCAGCTTTCTCTGGATCACTTAGCTTCGCCCACAACTTATCTATGATCGAATAAGAGGCCAACAGAACGCTTTGCCACAGATGATTACCCTCTGCCTTGAATATAAGCCGACACCTTATATATTTTATTTCTGAGCTCTTGATATGTGACAACATCATCACCTACCACAATAGCTGTCGCACCAAGTGAGGAGTAGCAGTGATCCAGCACAAGATTAAGTATCGAATCATGAGGAACTGCATCAGACATAAATAAACCCTTATATTTATAATTTGGCGCATCAAGCTTTAAGCGTGACGCCGTCAACCAAAGAACACCCTGATCTAGAAATTGGAAACAAGGCGCACCAATGCCAGGCTTGATTTTACTAAAGGCATATCTGAATCATATATTTCGTGAAAAACATAAGATTCCGAAGGCCGCAGCAAATTATCCACCACTGAGAGCGGTGTTCCGTAGACACACATCGATGTAAATAATCAGGGAGAGAGTTTGTTAAGACAACAAACATACGCGAGACAAAACCCAGGCGTTATCCTAATCATTTTCCGCCTTCCTTGGCTGTCATCTGAACTCAATGTTTAGCGGCTGTTGATCCCCCTGTCAACCCTCAACTGTTTGCTTAGGCGAACTAACCATACGCAGCGGGCGTTTCAAAGTTATTCGCAAAAGCTACAAAATGTAACAGCACCTTAGCAAACTAATGAGGAGTCGCCACACCCCATGCAAAAGATATATCGAAAGTAAGCATCATCAAAAAAATACGGCACCAATATTTTGCAGGTCTAGGTAAGACACCTGTCAGATAAGTACGACAGCTAATTAAACAAAAGAGCAGTCAGTAGCTGAGATGCAGAACCTTGCAGTGCCGGACGAACACGAGACTTCTGTCGAGACTGAGGAGATGAGTCAGGGAAAGAAGCGGTGAACGCAGACGATTCGCTAAATTCAAATTCCCATGGCCCCGTCACAGAATTCACACCGCCCCTTCTTAAATCCGCAACATCCTGTCGCTAACATTCGCCCTACCTCCTCGCAGGAGGCCTTACAGTGCAGCCAAAATCGAACCAAAGCGCTCAAAGGGACTCTGAGCAATGCCCCCGAGAATTCGACGAGGCGTAACGACAGGGAAAACACCCGAAGCCAGGCGCCTCGCGGTGCCAGGGTTTGTCAGCCTGACTCACGCGTGCCGAAGACTATTTATTCGATGATGAACCCACTGAATTTCGCCAGACGTTTCAAACACCGTTCGTGGCTGATGCTGCCGACGCTGCTTGTGGTCTGTGGCCTGGTGTTGTCGCTGGAGTCCAGCGTCAGCCGTGCCCAGCCAGCCGACGGTGTACAGACCCTGGTGTTCCTGCGCCACGCGGAGAAACCCGCCGGCGGCCTGGGCCAGCTCAACTGCCAGGGCCTCAACCGCGCCATCGACCTGGCCACCCTGTTGCCGGAAAAATTCGGCAAGGCCGATTACGTGTTCGCGGCCAACCCTACCCGCAATGTCGAGGAGGGCGAGCTGGACAACTCCTACAGCTACATTCGCCCGCTGATGACCATCAGCCCCAGCGCCATCAAGCTCGGGTTGCCGGTGAACATCAATTATTCGGCCAACGACACCAGCGACCTGGCTGATGAACTGCTGGACGACAAGTACCACAACGCCACCATCTATACCGCCTGGTCCCATGGTTACCTGCCGGAGCTGATCAACGAAGTCGCCGGGGAGGCCTTGGGCAAGAAGCAGACCATTACCGATGACTGGGCCTCGGGAGACTTCGATTCGCTGTATGTGCTGACCCTGACCTGGCACAACGGCAAGGCCAGCCTCACCAGCCAGAGCTATAAGCAAGGTTTGGATAACGGCCAGGAGACCTGCCCGACCTGATTGTAGGAGCGGGCTTGCTCGCGAAGGCGATAGCAGTAGTCAACATCACCGCCAACTGACCCACCGCCTTCGCGAGCAAGCCCGCTCCCACAGGGATTGGCGGTGGACACCAAACCTGTGGTCACCCTCCCCTCAGTGCCCGCTCGCGCAAGTACGCCAGCACCGCCGCCTGCTCCCCCGAGAACTCGATCCGCAGCCCTTTCTTTTCCCGCTGGAACACGTACATCGGGTCATAATACTCACGCAACAGACCTTCGATCCACCCGCGATGCAAATCGACGGCGCCGCTGTTGGCCTGCTCGGCCAAGGCGGCTTCCAGGATGTCCTTCAAGCGTCGGTGGCGGTCGCCGCCCAGGCGTTTGTGGATGTTGTCCAGGCTTGCCAGCAGTCGCTCGGCAAACAGAGAGAAGCCTTCGTCGCCGTGCACCGCGACAAATTCCGCGCAAAGGTCGATGACGTAATCCTGCAGGATCCGTTCGACCCGACGCTCCACGCTGTCCTCCAGCCAGACCATCGGAACCTGTTGCATGCGCTGATACAAGGACAGCGGCAAGGCACAACTGCCGACCGCACGGCTCTCATCTTCCAGCACAAATTGCCCGATACCGGCGGCGCGCTTTTTCAGCACGTCCACGGCCAGGCGATTCTCGAAATCGATGTTGGACGGCTGGCCCGTGGCGCGTTTGCCGAAGCTCGAACCGCGATGGTTGGCATACCCTTCCAGGTCCAGGCTGTTGCCCAATTGGCCCAGCACTTGGGTCTTGCCAGTACCGGTCATACCGCCCAACAGCACCAGGTCGCACTGGGCGACTGCCTGCTCGATGGTGTCCAGCAAGAACGTGCGCATCGCCTTGTAGCCACCGCCAACCCGAGGGTAGTCGATGCCCGCTTCGTCCTTGAGCCACTGTTGGACGATCTGCGAACGCAAGCCGCCGCGAAAGCAATACAGCAAGCCTTCGGGATGGGCCTTGGCGAACGCGGCCCAAGCCTGGATGCGCTGGGCCTTGGTCTCGCCGGACACCAGTTGATGGCCCAGGACGATGGCGGCCTGCTGCCCCTGCTGCTTGTAACAGGTACCGACGCGTTGCCGTTCGTTGTCGGTCATCAACGGCAAATTGACCACGCCGGGAAAGGCACCCTTGATGAATTCCACCGGGGCGCGCGTGTCCATCATCGGTAAATCATTGAGGAAGATCTCGCGGTAATCGGTGATGTCATGGCTCATCAAGACACCTCGACCGCGTGACTCTGTCGCTCGACCAACTCGCCGATGGGTTCCAGCGCCAGACCGAGTTCAGCGGCCACCCGCAGGAACTCGCCCTCGCCTTCGGGGGTGACGGCAACCAACAAACCACCGCTGGTCTGCGGGTCGCACAGCACGCGCTTGTGCAGTTCCTGGACCCGACCCACCTTGCTGGCGTAGCTGTCGTAGTTGCGCAGCGTTCCGCCCGGCACGCAGCCCAGGTCGAGGTAGTACTCGACGCCTGGCAAACGCGGCACCGCGTCATAGCGGATACGCGCGGTCAGTTGGCTGCCGTCGGCCATTTCCACCAAATGCCCGAGCAGGCCGAAACCGGTGACATCGGTCATCGCGGTCACGCCGTCGAGCTTGCCGAAGCGGCTGCCAGGCTTGTTGAGGGTGCACATCCAGTCACGGGCCAGGCCAACATCGGCGGCGCGCAGCTTGCCCTTCTTTTCCGCCGTGGTAAGGATGCCGATGCCCAGGGGCTTGGTCAGGTACAAGCGGCAACCGGCGGTGGCTGTGTCGTTGCGCTTCATGTGGCGCTTTTGCACCAGGCCTGTCACCGCCAGGCCGAACATCGGCTCAGGCGCATCGATCGAGTGCCCGCCCGCCAGGGGGATACCGGCCTCGTCACAC
The DNA here is from genome assembly GCF_051132015.1 of Pseudomonas sp. Z1-12. Lineage (NCBI taxonomy): Bacteria > Pseudomonadati > Pseudomonadota > Gammaproteobacteria > Pseudomonadales > Pseudomonadaceae > Pseudomonas > Pseudomonas sp. Z1-12. Next base: position 2,288,622 of record NZ_CP071647.1, on the reverse strand, counting down.
ACGGAACGACCGCCGCGAATCACTTCCCGGGCGATTTCCGGGGCCAACACGTTGACTGGCCAGCCGAGAATCGCGATGGCCATCAGCGGGTCACCGCCCATGGCATAGATGTCGCTGATGGCATTGGTGGCAGCGATGCGGCCGAAATCGAAAGGATCATCGACAATCGGCATGAAAAAATCGGTGGTCGAAACCACTCCACGCTCCTCGTCGATGGCGTACACCGCCGCGTCGTCGCGAGAAGCATTGCCGACCCACAGCTTCGGATCGAGGTTCTGCGCACCACTGCCGGCGAGGATCACTTCCAGCACTTGGGGCGAAATCTTGCAGCCGCAACCGGCGCCGTGGCTGTACTGGGTCAGGCGAATCGGCTCGCTCATGGGCATCCCTCTATTCAGTCAATTGGCCGATTCTAGCAGCAACGCCACCGACTCAGTGCCGCGCCGAGCATTCGCCCATACAACAGGTTGGGGCGATTCCCCCTCAGCCCATCAGATGGAATTTTCCATTTCCGGAGGGATCACTTGAACATCACCCCCGCTTATCCACCCAGGAGACTGCCGATGCGCCTCGCACCCGCTGCTGCCGACAGCACTCACATCGATTACGGCCTCGACACGCTATTTGGTCGCGAAACCAAAAGCGTCCACTGCCAGTTCGATGTCAAACGCCTCGACGACGGCGAACCGCCCTGGTTCGCGCTGCACCTGCGCCCGCCATTGCCGAAGGATCTGGAAAAGGCCCAGATCGTGGTATTCAGCGCCGAAGGCAAACGCATCAGCGGCATTGTCCGGCGAGCCGAACGCCTGGCTGATGACAGCCTGCTACTGGAGGTGGAACCCGACTGAGGTTTCGCAGGCGCCGCGGCCTGATAAACGTCATGGCCGTCCCGCCGCTATCGCGAGCAAGCTCGCTCCCACAGGGACAATGGCGAGACCCACACCGCCCCACTGTGGGAGCGAGCTTGCTCGCGATGACGTTAGCCCAGACGCCCCAATCCTGTGGGAGTGCGCTGTATAGGGCATTGAGCCAGACGGTGCTAACGTGGCGCTTCTACCACAGACAAGGATGACCGCGTGCTGCTGCTCAAATTGCTGGTGATTCCCATGTTCCTGCTGCTGATTTCCCGGGCTGGCAGGCGCTGGGGGCCGAGCGTGGCCGGCTGGCTGTCGGGATTGCCAGTGGTAGTGGGGCCGATTCTGTTGTTCCTGGCCGTGGAGCAGGGCGAGCTGTTTGCCGCGCAGTCGGCGACCGCGGCGTTGGCGGCCATGTTTGCGATGATTGCATTCTGCGTGGTGTACGCCCAAGTCGCCCAGCGCCGTAACTGGCCCTGGGCGCTGGGCATCGCGTTGGGCGTCTGGGCCGTGGTGGCGTTGATCCTGTCCTGGCTACCGGCGTCACTGCCGTTGTCGAGCCTGATCGCCTTGGTCGCGCTGTTGGCGGCGCCGTATCTGTTCCCGACGGTCCGACCGGCGATGAACGGGCCGGCGGCAAAATCCGACAAGTTGTTGCTGCGCATGATCGCCGGCGCACTGTTGACCCTGGCGGTGACGTTGCTGGCCAGCACCGTGGGCGAACGCTGGAGCGGGCTGCTCGCGGTGTTCCCGGTGCTGGGCAGCGTCATGGCGGTGTTCTCCCAACAAACCCGCGGGCCGGCCTTCACCGTCACGCTGCTGCGAGCGACGGCCACCGGCATGTATTGCTTCGCCGCCTTCTGCCTGACCCTGGCCCTCGCCCTGCCTGTGATGGGCATGCCAGCTTTTGCCTTGGGCGTCGCGGTGTCGGTGGCCATGTTGCTGGTGACCCGACGCCTGCTGGCGCGGGCACCCTCCGGCGTTACCACACTCCTTTCGCCGAAATGACGTCTCGTCGGCACTGGCGCTGGAGTCCGGTGCGACGCCCATGGGATGATCGGCCTTCAAGCGCGACCATCCGTGGAGAGTTCCAATGTCATTGCTGAGTAAACAAGCCGCCGCCCTGTTGCTGGGGGCCATCGCCAGCCTGGTCGTGGCATCCGCCCAGGCGGCCCCGGCCAAACCTGCCAGTGATGCGCCGGCGCAGAAGGTATCGATGCTCGGCGGCAAGTTCATCTTCACCTTGCCCAAGGGCTTCACGGCAATGCCATTGCCCGCCGGCGAGGCTGCCCAGGGCACCGCCGGGGCGACGGGGACGATGTACAGCAATGCCACCAGCAGGACCGTGGTGATCGCAGCGGAAAACGTCATCATCAACGGTGCGAATGTGAAGGATGACGATGGTGCGTTCCTCGACACCACCATGGCCGACTTCGCCGTTCAGCGCCTCAAGTCCCTGCCGGACGCCAAGATTCTCAGCGAGAAAAGCCTGAAGCAAAAAGGCACCGGCCTGGGCCTGCGACAGCTCGATACCCAGGCAACCCAGGGCGGTGGGCCGACCCTCGACAGCACCTTGCTGGCTGCCTCCGGCACGCGCATGGCGGCGGTGCAAATCATCTCCCGGGCCAGCGACAAGGCAGGTCATGAAGCGTTGGTGAAACAGATCGCCAGCGGTCAATAAGCGCCCCGGAACCGGTGGGGGCCGAGCTTGTTCGCGATGGCGTCGGCCCACATGGCATCGATGCAAGCTGACCCACCGCTATCGCGAGCAGGCTCGCTCCCACAATGGACCTGGGTGTACGCAACATCTAACTCCGTCGCTGAACCCTGTGGGAGCCGGGCTTGCCCGCGATGGCGTCGGCCCACATGGCATCGATGCAAACTGACCCACCGCTATCGCGAGCAGGCTCGCTCCCACAATGGACCTGGGTGTACGCAACATCTAACTCCGTCGCTGAACCCTGTGGGAGCCGGGCTTGCCCGCGATGGCGGCGGCCCACATGGCATCGATGCAAGCTGACACACCGCTATCGCGAGCAAGCTCGCTCCCACAGTGGATCTGCCTGCAGTCAGGGATTGAGCCGTTCCAGCCAGGCCCGCAGGTCTTGAATTTCCAAGGCACTGATGCTGTGGCCGACGCCCGGGTAGGCATGGAATTCCGGTTCCAGCGCCAGCGTTTTCAGGAAGCTGTTGGCCTCGGTGCCATCGTGATACGGGATGATCGGGTCTGCCGTGCCATGACCGATGAACACCGCCAGCGTCCGGCGTGACTCGTCGGGGGTCAGCTCCGCCCGCAGTACCGACAGGACCCGCCCGCCCATCGCGGCAATGCCGCCGACGGCTTCGGGGTGTCGCAAGGCCACTTCATAGCTCATCATGGCCCCCTGGCTGAAACCCACCAGGTAGACCTTGCTCGCATCGGTCGAATATTTGGCCCGGGCCTTGTCGATGAAGTCCAGCAGCATCTGGCCGCTGGCCTTCAGGTCCGAAGTGTCACCGTCATAAGCGCCGTCGCCCTTTTTCGCGAACCACTGGTAACGGTCCCGCTCCATGCTCTTCGGCGCCCGCACCGAGAGGTAGTTGTAGTCCCGGGGTAGCTCGTCCTTGAGTTCGAACAGGTCCTGCTCGTTACTGCCGGAACCGTGGAGGAAGATCACCAGAGGTCGGTTCCGGGCGTGCTCATCGACTTGGGCCAGGTAGTTGAGCGGCAAGTCCGTGTGCAACGAGGGTTGGGCCTGCAACCCGGATGAGACCAGCAACAGAAACAGGGCGAGCGCTTTGAACATCGATCTTCCTCCATCGTTTCGACAGCCGCACGGCAAGGTGCGTGCGGTGAGGTAGACAGCAGTTATCAGTCGTTGATCAATTTCCCCGTACGAATCGGTTCACGCCCGGCGACTTTAGCCTGCCAGATACCCGGCTGCGTATAACGTCCACGGTCCAGGGCGAACAACACACCGCTGGTACCGGCCCGCACGGTGGTGACCAGATCACCCAAAGGGTCGACCACTTCAAACAGCGGATCGCCCCGCTCCACCCATTCGCCGGCCTCCCGCAGGAAGCTCACCACGCCATGGTGCGGCGCGAACAGGTATTGCGTGCCATCGAACGGAAAGCCTTCACAGCACTGCTCTGGCGCGGGCGGCCACTCCCCGGCGATGAAACCCTGCTCGGCCAGGAACCCGAGGATGGCTTCACAATTGGCCTGGGCCTGCTCCACCCGGGTATCGCCCATGCTGCCCAGCTCCAGCGTTGTCGCCAGGTTCGCCGGTGGGATTACCGCCGCGGGAAAGGCCTTGGCCAGGCGCAACCAGGGCGCGGAGCAGGATTCATCGAACGAACTGCCGCCCGAATCCTCGCACAGCAACGCCACACCCGCTTTCAAGCGTGCGGCCAGGGAACGCCATTGCGGCCACTGTTGCGGCAAGGCGTACAAGTGGATAGCGGCCTCGAAATCGCAATGCAGATCCAGGGTAATGTCGGCGTCGCAGGCGTGGCGCAGCAGCAGGCGATGCAGTGCTTCGAGTTGCGAAGGAGGTGGCGGCAGGTCGTCGAGGACCTCGGTCATGGCCTGGCGGATCAAGGTGATATTGGCAGCCGGATCGTCGTCCAGGCGCTCACCGATACGCTGCGCCACCGGTGCGCTGAGCTCCACGAAGGAACGGTTGAAATTCTTGCCGCTACCCAGTTCGAAACGCCCCATGTGGGCACTTTGCAGATGTTGATCCAGGCCGATGGGGTTGGCCACCGGCACCAGCTCGATCACGCCCTTGAGCATGCCCTGGGCCTCCAGGTCGTTGAGCCGCTGCTTCAGCTCCCAGGCGGTACGCATGCCCGGCAGTTCATCGGCGTGCAGGCTGGCCTGGATGTAGGCCTTGCGCGGGCCATGGCCGTAACGAAACACGCTGAGCCGGCGCTCGGTGCCCAGGTGGCTCCATGGCAAGGTATGGTCGATGCGTTGCATGAAGAACTCCGAATGGCGGTATCTCGATAGGTGCAGGGTAAACAATCGCCCATGAAAAAGGTGGCCGGCCGGGTCAACGGCGGGCCACCTTGGGGTTCAGCGATTAATGGCCGTAGACGTCAAAGGCAAAGTATTTGTCCTGCACCTTCTTGTACGTGCCGTTGGCGCGGATCTCGCTGATGGCGGTGTTGAATTTGTCGGCCAGGGCCTTATCGCCCTTGCGCACCGCTATGCCGGCGCCGCCGCCGAAGTATTTCGCGTCTTCATAGGTCGGGCCGACGAAGGCGAAACCTTTGCCGGCATCGGTCTTCAAGAAACCTTCGTCGAGAGTGACCGAGTCGGCCAGCGTGGCGTCGAGGCGGCCGGCAACCATATCCAGGTTGGCTTCCTGCTGGGAGCTGTAGCGCACCAGGTCGACACCGACGGGCACCAGCACTTCGGTGGCGAAACGGTCATGGGTGCTGGCGCGCAGGACACCGACTTTCTTGCCCTTGAGTTCGGTCAGCGGATCCTTGACCGCGGTGCCTTCCTTCATCACGAAGCGGGCCGGGGTGTGGTAGTACTTGATGGTGAAATCAACGTTTTTCTTGCGATCGTCAGTGATGGTCATGGACGACAGGATCGCATCGATTTTCTTCACTTTCAGCGCGGGGATCAGGCCATCGAACTCCTGCTCGACCCAGACGCACTTGACCTTCATCTGTTCACACAAGGCATCGCCAATATCGACGTCGAAGCCGGCCAGCTTGCCGTCGGGGGTTTTCATCGAAAAAGGTGGGTAACCGGCTTCGATCCCGAGGCGGATCGGCTTGGCGTCTTCGGCCACGGCCGACAGGGACAATACGGACAGTGCCAAAGCACCGAACATGGCTAGCTTCTTCATTTTCGCTCCTGAGTGCGCAGGTATTTTATTGGATCGTTATAGGCAGATTCATAGCAGCGTTCGGTCAGCAAAAACCGAAGTGGCCGGGAGTCTAGAGGGGCACTCAGGAGGGGAATTATGTTGAGGCGACAAATAGTTATAAAAACAGCCAGGTGCGTCCGGCGGTCACAGAATTTGCGAAAAGCCTGACAGGGAAACACTCCAAAGGCAGGTAAACACCCTGTGGCAGATAACCCCTGTGGCGAGGGAGCTTGCTCCCGCTGGGGCGCGCAGCGGCCCCAATAAAGGCGAGGCACCAGGGGGCTGCTGCGCAGCCCAGCGGGAGCAAGCTCCCTCGTCACAAAAGCCTGGTTGCAGGAGGCATCAGCAATCGCAGCTGATCGCCTCGTCCGCCACGCGCTCCACCGAGCCGGTCAGGCGAAAGCCTTCGTCGAGCCAGCCCATGATGCCGCCGATCATTTCCTTGACCGGGTAACCCAAGGTTGCCAAACGCACCGCCGCCTTGTTCGCGCCATTGCAATGGGGACCGGCGCAATACACCACGAACAAGGTGCTCTTGGCATAGGCCGCCAGTGTCTGGGCGGTGAGCGTGCGGGTCGGCAGGTTGATCGCCCCGGGGACATGGCCGCGCTCATAGGCCAGCGGTCCGCGAACATCCACCAGCACAAAATCGACATGACCGGCCTGTTGACTGGCGTGAACGTCGGAACAATCCGTTTCGAACGACAAGCGACGGCTGAAATGCTCCAGGGCAATATCGGAAGGGGCGGCAGGCACTTCGCGAACCAGGCTGGTCATGGGTGTGTACTCCAAGGGTAGATAAAGGCGTGGAGAGACTTTATCCCCCCGATGCTTGCCGCTACAGTGGCGTACAAGACACTCTGTGGGAACTTTCCGACAAATGCAGCCTATTCCGGGTTTGGTCGCGATCCTCGCCTACGACGGCCTGTGCACCTTCGAATTCGGTGTCGCCGTCGAGATTTTCGGATTGGAACGGCCGGAATTCAATTTCCCGTGGTACGAGCATCGGATCGTCGCGGTCGATGATGGCCCGATGCGCGCCATGGGCGGCTTTCAGGTATTGGCCGATGGCGGCATGGAACTGCTTGAAACCGCCCGGACCATTGTCATACCAGGCTGGCGCAGCCGCAGCGAGCCACCGTCTCAGGCGCTGCTCGACGCATTGCGCAGGGCCCATGCCCGTGGGGCGCGCCTGTTGTCCATCTGCTCCGGTGCCTTCGTGCTGGCCGCCGCCGGCCTGCTCGATGGCCTCGGCGCCACGACTCACTGGCGCTACACCGACGAACTGGCCAAGAGCTTTCCCGCCGTGCGGGTCGACCCGGATGTGTTGTACGTCGACTCTGGGCAGGTCATTACTTCGGCGGGCAGCGCCGCCGGCATCGATGCCTGCCTGCACCTGGTGGCACGGGACTATGGCCTTCAGGTCGCCAACACCGTGGCGCGCCGGTTGGTGATGACACCGCAACGGACCGGCGGCCAGGCGCAGTTCATCCCCTCGCCGGTCAGCCGTACGCCACGCAGCGACCTGTCGAGCGTCATGCAATGGGCCCGCGAGCGCCTGCACGAACCCCTCGGCGTGCGCGAGCTGGCCAGCCAGGCGGCCATGAGCGAACGCACCTTCCTGCGCCACTTCACCCAGGCCTGCGGTGTGTCGCCCAAGGCCTGGCTGCAACACGAACGCCTGGCCCGGGCCCGGGAGCTGCTGGAAAGCACCGGCGACAACACCGACAACATTGCGCAACTGTGTGGTTATCGCTCGGTGGAAAGCTTTCGCGTGGCGTTTCGCAGCGTGGTGGGGTTGGCGCCGTCGGTGTATCGGGAACGGTTTGGGCGGGGATGAAGATGCCGGGGGATCATGCCCCTCCGTGGCGAGGGAGCTTGCTCCCGCTCGACTGCGCAGCAGGCGCAAGATGGAAGTCATGACATGTCTCAGTGATCAGGGGTTGCTGCGCAACCCAACGGGAGCAAGCTCCCTCGCCACAGGGTGAGGTGCAAGCGTCATCGTGGCTTACGCAACAAATACGTATCCATGATCCACCCATTGGCCTCTCGCGCGGCCTTGCGGGTGCGTTCGATGTCATCTGCCACGTCTCCCAGCCGGCCGGCGATCAGGATTTCCTCCGGCATTCCCACATAGGCGCCCCAATAAATCTGCGTATCGGGATCGCTGACGTGGCGATAGCCATCCTCGGCATCGAGCATCACCACCACACTGGCCGCGTCGCCCACCTGCCCCGCCACCAAACGGCGTCCGGTGGTGATTTCCAGCGAACCGCCAATAGTGTTCAACGGCACTTTGTGCCGGGCGGCCATGGCCTGGACACTGGTGATGCCGGGGATCACCTCGAATTCGAAAGCGCAGCGGCCCGCCTCGAGAATCGCCTGCAGGATGCGCACGGTACTGTCGTACAACGCCGGATCGCCCCACACCAGAAAACCGCCCCGCTGCCCATCAGACAGTTCTTCATCGATCAAGCGTTCGAAGGTGGCCTGTTTGGCGCGATTCAGCGCTTCGACGCTGTCCTTGTAGTCCACGTCGCCGCGTTGGCGTTCCGGGCTGTAGGCTTCGACGAAACGGTAGGGGCGATCAACGATGTAGCGTCGACAGATTTCGCGCCGCAGGTCCAACAGCTGGTCCTTGGCCGGGCCCTTGTCCATGAGGAAGACCACGTCCAAGCGGTTCAAGGCTTTCACTGCCTGCATCGTCACGTGGTCCGGATCACCGGCCCCAATACCAATGACGGACAACTGCTTCATCGCGGCGACTCCTGGCCAGGTTCCTGGGCGCGCAATCGCCATACGCCGTTGAAACGCAGCTCCAGGGTGGACAACGGTTCGATGTCGATCCGGTTGAACGTGGCGGCCGGGCAACCCAGGACGGTCATCAGCGCGGCACGAATCACGAAGGGGTGGGTGACGGCCAGCAGATGCCCCGGTCGGCCTTCCAGACTGGCCAGCCAGTCTGCGACACGACGACACAACCGGGCGACGGATTCACCGCCATGGGGAGCCGCCTCGGCATCGTCGAGCCAGGTTTGCAGGGCCTGCGGTTCAACCTTGAGCAATTCATCGATGGACAATCCGCGCCAGCGTCCAAGGTCACAATCGGCCAGGGCCAGGTCCACCTGAGGCTCGTCGCCGAACAGCGCGGCGGTCTGGCGAGTGCGCAGCTCCGGCCCGCAGAGCAGTTGCCTGACGTTTCGATAGCCATGCTCGATCTGCCCACGGCGCCCCAGCCAGTCGGCGTCCAGGGCTTCGTCCAGACCGAAGCGCGCCTGCTTCTGGGCAACGGTGCGTGCGTGGCAGATCAACGTCAGGCGAGTGGTTTGCACACTGGATTCTCGGGTAATCGGACGGGGCCCATGAGCTGAATATTCACGCGTTTAGTTGTACAGCACCTTATACGAAATCAAATAACTGAGACAAAAAGGCGTTATTTCCGACGACTCCATGAGCAACGACTGACATACCAGGCCCAGCTGACCAAGACCAATTCCTACAGGGCTTTCGCACAACTTTGGAGCATTTTAAACGGAACGTAAAAACCACTGGACATGTAGCACTAGCTACATAAATACTGTTTTCAGGAGTTATGAAAGAAAACCAACATTCATCCAGGCAAGGAGCACGGATGCCGCCCCTCAGAGACCTGATCACCGATCCCGGCCTGGTATTGACGCCGTCGGAACGCAAGGTCGTACGTGCCCTGCTCGATCATTACCCACGCAACGGCCTCGGTCCGATGTCACGCCTGGCAGACCATGCCGGTGTCAGCGACCCGACCATCGTGCGGCTGGTGAAAAAACTCGGGTTTGGCGGTTATGCCGAATTCCAGGATGCGCTGCTCAGCGACATGGACCATCGCCTGCGCTCCCCCCGCACCCTGTTGCAACCGCGGGCCAAATTGCAGCAAGGCGATACCTGGAGCCAATACCTGGCCGCCAGCCAACGCAACCTCAGCGACACCCAGGCGCTGACCCAACCCGAAGACGTGCGCATTCTCGTGCAGTGGTTGCTCGACAGCCGCCATCAGGTGCATTGTTTCGGCGGCCGCTTCAGCAGCTTTCTTGCCCATTACTTGCTCAACCATTTGCGACTGCTGCGTGCCGGCTGTTTTGCCCTGGAAGACAACGCCCAACTGCCTGACCGGCTGTTCGACGTGCAGCGCCAGGACGTGGTGCTGATTTTCGATTACCGTCGCTACCAGGCCCAGGCCCTGCGCGTGGCCAGCGCGGCCAAGGCGCGGCACGCCCGGGTCGTGCTGTTCAGCGACGTCTATGCTTCGCCGTTGCGCGAGCTGGCGGACCTGATCATCAGCGCCCCGGTGGAATCGGTCTCGGCCTTTGACAGCCTGGTGCCGGCGCTGGCCCAGGTCGAGGCCCTGATCGCCTGCCTGACCCTGCAATGCCCTGAGCTGGCCGAACGCCTGGAAGGCATCGACGCCTTGCGCACGGAATTCAACACGCACCTGTTGGAGGAAAAATAAGGATGTTCTCGCTCCCCCACCGCTCGCCCCGGGATCTGCCGTTCACCCGCCAACACACGGCATTGCTGTTGGTGGACATGCAACGCGCCTGGCTGGAACCGCAATTCGATGCCCACCTGCACAGCCCCGAGGCCGCGTATTTCCTCCAGCGGGCCCGCCAGCAGGTCATTCCCAACCAGCAGCGCTTGCTCAACGCCATGCGAGAGGCGCGGCAAAACGTGTTGCACACCCACATCGAAAGCCTCACCGCCGATGGCCGCGACCGCTCCCTGGATCACAAGCTGTCGGACATGCACCTGCCCAAGGGCAGCCCTGAAGCGCAGATCATTGCCGAGCTGACGCCGCAGGAAAACGAAATCGTGCTGCCCAAGACCTCGTCCGGGGTGTTCAATTCCACCAACATCGACTACGTGCTGCGCAACCTGGAGACCCGGCACTTGATCGTCGCCGGAATCGTCACCGACCAGTGCGTCGACATGGCCGTGCGCGACGCCGCCGACCGCGGCTACCTGGTCACGCTGGTGGAAGATGCCTGCGCCACTTACACCGAACAACGGCACCTGGCGTGCCTGAACGCGATCAAGGGCTACTGCTGGATCACCGATACCGACACGGTACTCGCTCGCCTGCAGGAGATGCAGCCATGAGCCGCCCCGATGCCGCCGCCCTCCTCGCCCCCCTGCCGGTCACGACCCTGGTGACCACCGACCTGATCGGCGTGACCCGTGGGCGCTCGTTTCCCAGCGATGAATTGCCCCACTACGTCGCTGCCGGCTGTGGCTGGGTGCCGGCCAACAGCGCGTTGACGCCCCAGGACATCATCGCCTCGACCAGCCCCTGGGGCGCCTATGGCGACCTGCGGCTGGTACCGGACCTGTCCAGCCGGGTGACCGTCAGCAATGGCCCCGACGCCCAGGCGCCGGCCCTGGACTTCATCCATTGCGACATTCGAGAGACCGACGGCCGGCCCTGGAGCGCCTGTCCGCGCACGCTGCTGCAGGATGAAGTGGAGCGTTATCGCAGCGAACTGGGCCTGCAAGTTTTCGCCGCCTTCGAGCATGAGTTCAACCTGGCTGCCACCCCTGCGCAGCCTGATCGCCTGGCCTTCAGCCTCCAGGCCCAGCGCCAGCAGGCGGGGTTTGCCGGGTGGTTGCTCAGTGCCCTGCGGGCCGGCGGCGTCGAACCGGAAATGTTCCTGCCGGAATATGGCAAGCAGCAATACGAAATCACCTGCCGCCCGACCCTGGGCGTGGCCGCTGCCGACCGGGCCGTGAACGTCCGGGAAATCACCCGCGAGATCGCCCGGCAGATGGGCCTGGACGTGAGTTTCGCCCCCAAGACCTCGGAACATGCCGTGTGCAACGGCGTGCATCTGCACCTGAGCCTGCAGAACCTGAGCGCGGATCCGGTGCTGCATGACGCCGCCAGCAGCAATGGCTTGTCCAGCCTCGGCCAGCATTGGGCCGCGGGTGTGCTGCATTATCTGCCGGCGCTGTGTGCGCTGACCGCGCCGACGCCGCTGTCCTACGAGCGCCTGCAACCTCATCACTGGAGCGCCTCTTATGCGTGCCTGGGACAGCGCAACCGCGAAGCGGCGCTGCGCATCTGCCCCACCGTGAGCCTCGGCGGGAAACCACTGGCGAACCAGTACAACCTGGAGTTCCGCGCCATGGACGCCACCGCCTCGCCGCACTTGGCGATGGCCGCGCTGTTGATTGCCGGGCGGCTGGGCATCCAGCAACGGCTGCCATTGCAGGCGGTCACCGATGAAATACCCGATGAGCTGGATGAAACACAACGCCGCGCCCGTGGCATTATCGCCCTGCCGACAACCCTGGCACAGGCACTGGACTGCCTGCGCCACAGCGGGGCGTTGCTCGAGACCCTGCCCGGCCCGCTGGTCGAAACCTATTTCGCCTTGAAGGCCCAGGAGTTGGCCTTGACCCAGGCGCTCTCACCTGTCGAGCGTTGCGAGCACTATGCACGAATCTATTGAATGTGCTGAAACGGGCCTCTACACCAGGCCAGCCTATCGATTGACCCGGGAAGACTCCGACCACCCGGTGCTGCTGGTGTGCGAACACGCCAGCCGTTTCATTCCCGTGGCGCTGAACGACCTGGGCCTGGATGAAACCGCGTCCCAGGAACACATCGCCTGGGACATCGGCGCCCTGCTGCTGGCCGAACGCCTGTCCGAAACCCTCGGCGCGACCTTGCTGTCGGCCAATTACTCACGGCTGTTGATCGACCTCAACCGCCCGCTGCACGTGCCCGACAGCATTCCGGCCCAGAGCGAGATCTACCAGGTCCCGGGCAACCACGATCTGGACGAGGCCACCCGCGAATATCGCCAGCAGTGCCTGTTCCATCCCTTCCATGATCGGTTGCGAGCGTTGATCGACCAGCGCCTGGCGGCCAACCGGCCGGTGCGCGTGGTGGGCATCCACAGTTTCACCCCGGTGTTCTATGGCCAGCCACGCGCACTGGAAGCCGGCGTGCTGTTCGGCGAAGCCAAGGAATACGCCCAGCACATCGTCGACGGGCTGAGCCGGCATTCGCTGCGGGCAGCGGGCAACCAGCCCTACAAGATCAACCCCCTGACCGACATGACAGTCCCGGTGCACGGCGATGGCCGTGGCCTGGATTCGGTGCTGATCGAAGTGCGCAACGACCAACTGCGCAGCCCCGAATCGGTACGGACCTGGAGCGCCTACCTGGCGCCCCTGCTGTAGCGACAGGCTTCCAGCGACAGACAGCAAGCAAGCGCAACCCACACAGCTGAAAAGGAAAACGGCTCATGAGCATCGAGGCATTTGGCTACAAACAGGAATTGAAACGCGGCCTGTCACTGACAGACCTGGTGGTCTACGGGATGATCTTCATGATCCCCATCGCACCGTTCGGCGTGTATGGCTACGTCAACGCCGAAGCACCGGGGATGGTACCGCTGGCCTACATCATCGGCATGGTGGCGATGCTGTTTACCGCGTTGAGCTACGGCAGCATGGCCCGGGCCTTTCCGGTGGCAGGTTCGGTCTATTCCTACGCGCAACGGGGCCTTAACCCACACGTCGGGTTCATTGCCGGCTGGCTGATGCTGCTGGATTACCTGCTGATCCCGCCACTGCTCTATGTCTACGCCGCCATGGCGCTGAACCATTTGTACCCGGACATTCCCAAGGTCGGTTTCATCCTGGCCTTCCTGGTGAGCGCGACCTTCGTCAACCTGCGGGGCATCACCTTCACCGCGCGGATGAACATCATCTTCCTGCTGGCACAGCTGGTGGTGCTGGGGATTTTCCTGTTCTACGCCTGGAACGCCCTGCAGGGTGGGGCCGGTAACGGCCAACTGACCCTGGCGCCGTTGTACAGCCCGGAACACTTCAACTTCGCCCTGCTGATGCAAGCCGTGTCCATCGCGGTGCTGTCGTTCCTGGGGTTCGACGCCATTTCCACCCTGGCTGAAGAGGTCAAGGGTGACCCGGGGCGCAGCGTCGGCAAGGCGGCACTGGTGACCTTGCTGGTGATGGGGGCGATTTTCGTGGTGCAGACCTGGATCGCCACCGACCTGGCGGCCGGCATGGGCTTCAAATCCGCCGACACCGCGTTCTATGAAATCGCCGAGCTGGCGGCCGGCAGTTGGCTGGCCACCTTGACCGCGGTGGCCACGGCCCTGGCCTGGGGCGTGGCGGTGGCGATCACCTCCCAGGCAGCGGTGTCGCGCCTGTTGTTCGGCATGGCCCGGGACGGCCAGTTGCCCAAGGTATTGGCCAAGGTCCATCCGAAACACAACACCCCCTACATGAGCATCTATCTGGTGGCGGTGCTGTCGTTGCTGATCTGCTACCTGTTCATCAACGCCGTGGACACCCTCACCTCCCTGGTCAATTTCGGCGCCCTGAGCGGCTTCATGTTGCTGCACATCACGGTCATCAACCATTACTGGCGCCGCCAACAGTCCGGCCAACTGATTCGCCACGTGATCTGCCCGCTGGTCGGCTTCGTGATCGTCGCGGCCATCATGTACAACATGGGCGTGGCTGCGCAGAAACTCGGCCTGATCTGGATTGCCGCGGGTGTGGTCTATCTGTGCCTGCTCAACAAATTCGGCAGTCGTACCGCCCTGCCCGATCCGGCAGGTCAATGAGGGGCGGCGGTCGAAAGGGTTCGGCCAGCCGTGGTTAAAACGCGTGGACATCGACAGTGATCGTCAAGCCCGGTGCCAGTCACGGGGCTCCCTGGAACAGGAGTGCAATCCATGCTGGCCTTACGTCCAGTTCAATTAGCCGATCTGCCGCAACTGCAACAATTGGCCCGTGACAGCCTGGTGGGCGTCACGTCGCTGCCGGACGATACCGGGCGTCTTGAGGAAAAAATCCTCGACTCGTGCGCTTCGTTCGCAGCCGATGTGCAGGGGCCGGGGGCGGAGAATTATTTTTTCGTCCTGCAGGACTTGGAATCCGGGCGCCTGGTGGGTTGTTCGGAGATCCTCTCCAGCACCGGTTGCAACGAGCCGTTCTACAGCCTGCGCAACCGGCCGTTTTCCAGCGAGTCCCGGGAGCTGAACATCCAGCATGGCGTGCCCGCGCTGTCGTTGTGCCAGGACCTCAACGGGCAGACGCTGCTGCGTGGCTTCCACATTGACGCCGAGCGGGTGCGCACGCCGGCATCGGAGCTGCTGTCCCGGGCCCGGCTGATGTTCATCGCCGCCCACCCCCAGCGCTTTGCCGAATCGGTCATCACTGAAATCGTCGGTTTCAGCAGCGAAGACGGCCAGTCGCCCTTCTGGGACGCCATCGGCCAGCACTTCTTCGACCTGCCCTATGTCGAAGCCGAACGATTGTGTGGCTTGCAGAGCCGGACCTTTCTCGCCGAACTGATGCCACAGTACCCGATCTACGTGCCCATGCTCCCGCCAGCGGCCCAGGCCTGCATCGGCCGAGTGCATCCCGACGGCCAGGAAGCCTTCGATATCCTCGAGCGCGAGGGTTTCGAAACCAACAGCTACGTCGATATTTTCGACGGCGGGCCGACCTTGCATGCCCGTATCGCCCATATCCGTTCCATCACGCAAAGTCGCCTCACCACCGCCAGGCAGAGCCTGCAGATTGACGCCCGCGGCCTGTACCTGGTGAGCAACGAGCACCTGGGCAGCTACCGGGCCATTATTGCCGAGCTGGACGTCAACGCCGACGGCCCGGTGGCCCTGTCACCCGCCATGCTGACCGCCCTGGACATCCAGGACGGCGCGCGGATCCGGGTGGTTGCCCTATGAGCCTCATTCGAACCCATGGCTTGCACCGACGTTTGGACCGACACGACAAAGGAGCTGCAGCATGATTGTTCGTCCGGTGGCCATCACCGATCTGCCTGCCTTGCTGGACCTGGCCCGTTGCGCGGGGCCCGGGTTCACCAGCCTGCCGGCCAACGAAGAGCGCCTCGCCCATCGTGTTCGCTGGGCCCAGCGGACCTTTGCCGGGCAAGTCGAACGCGCCGACGCCGACTACCTGTTCGTGCTCGAAGACGACGACCGGCAGGTGGTGGGCATCAGCGCCTTGACCGGGGCGGTGGGACTGCGTGAGCCCTGGTACAACTATCGGGTCGGGGTCACGGTCAGCTCGGCGCCGGAGCTGGGCATCCAACGACAGATCCCGACGCTGTTTCTCAACAACGAGATGTCCGGGCAATCGGAAATCTGCTCATTGTTCCTGCACCCCGAGCAACGCCACGGCCACAACGGCCGCTTGCTGTCCCTGGCACGCCTGCTGTTCGTGGCCGAGTTTCCCCATCTGTTCGGCGAAAAACTGATCGCCGAACTGCGGGGCCACGCCGACGAACAAGGCTGTTCGCCGTTCTGGGACAGCCTGGGACGGCACTTTTTCAAGAAGGATTTCAGCTACGCCGACCAGTTGTCCGGCATGGGCAACAAGTCGTTCATCGCCGAGCTGATGCCACGCCAGCCGCTGTACACCTGCCTGCTCACCGAACAGGCCCAGGCGGTGATCGGCAAGGCTCACCCGAACACCGAGCCGGCCCTGAAGATCCTCAGTGCCGAGGGGTTCAGCCATAAGGGCTACATCGACATTTTTGACGGTGGCCCGGTGATCGAGGCGCCGGTGTCGAAGATCCGCAGCGTACGCGACAGCCAGGCGCTGACCCTGGCCATTGGCACCCCGGATGAACGCGCTCCGGTCTGGCTGATCCACAACCGGCGCCTGGAAAACTGCCGTGTGACCAGCGCCCGCGCGCACTTGCATGGCCACACCTTGGTGGTCGATCGCCT
Source organism: Pseudomonas sp. Z1-12 (assembly GCF_051132015.1). Taxonomy (NCBI): domain Bacteria; kingdom Pseudomonadati; phylum Pseudomonadota; class Gammaproteobacteria; order Pseudomonadales; family Pseudomonadaceae; genus Pseudomonas; species Pseudomonas sp. Z1-12. The sequence continues at coordinate 2,272,131 of NZ_CP071647.1, read as the reverse complement.
CATCGCCAAACGCCTGCAAGTGCAACCGGGTGACACCGTGCGCGCCGTGGCATTGCCCAGGCAGGGACAACAGGCGGTGGCGGCATAGCCCGCGTATCCGTCGGCTACCGGCCTTCGGGACCTGGGACCGTTGCGCTGATGCCATAACGGCATCGTCCATACGCATTCGTCATCATCTTTGCGCTTGCCACGTGATAGCCTTTGGATCTTTCGGCGTTGACACTTTTGCTCAAGCCTTTCCATTCCATTGGTGGAACTCATATGTCCAGGCTTTCCCATCAAGATTTGCGTCGTAACTTTCGTCAACTACTGGCTTCCAAGACCTGCTACCACACCGCCTCGGTGTTTGACCCGATGTCGGCGCGCATTGCCGCCGACCTGGGTTTTGAAGTCGGCATCCTCGGAGGCTCGGTGGCGTCGTTGCAAGTATTGGGCGCGCCGGACTTCGCCCTGATCACCCTCAGCGAATTTGCCGAACAGGCCACCCGTATCGGTCGCGTGGCCCAACTGCCGTTCATTGCCGACGCCGATCATGGCTATGGCAATGCCCTGAACGTGATGCGCACCATCATCGAACTGGAGCGAGCCGGCGTTGCGGCGTTGACCATCGAGGACACCTTGCTGCCGGCCCAGTTCGGGCGTAAATCCACCGACTTGATCGGCGTGGCCGAGGGCGTCGGCAAGATTCGCGCGGCGCTGGAAGCGCGAGTCGATCCGGAAATGGCGATCATCGCCCGGACTAACGCGGGGATCCTGCCGGTGCAGGAAATCATCAGCCGGACCCAGCAATATGAACGTGCCGGGGCGGACGGGATTTGCATGGTGGGCGTGCAAGACTTCGATCATCTGGAGAAAATCAGCGAAAACCTGACGGTGCCGCTGATGCTTGTCACCTATGGCAACCCGTTGCTGCGCGACGACAAGCGCCTGGCCGAACTGGGCGTGCGCGTGACCATCGACGGCCACGGCGCCTACTTCGCCGCGATCAAGGCGACTTACGACAGCCTTCGCGAGCAACGGCAGATCTTCACCCAGGCCTCGGACCTCAGCGCCACCGAACTGACGCACACCTACACCCAGCCCGAGGACTACATCCGCTGGGCCGAGGAATACATGAGCGTCAAGGAGTAAGCTGATTCAGCTGTCCTGGAGGCCGTCATCGCGAGCAAGCTCGCTCCCACAGTGGGTCTGCGGCGAGACGTATATCTGGCCCACACGTCCATTCCTGTGGGAGCGAGCTTGCTCGCGATAGCGGTGTACCAGGCGACATTGATGCTGGCTGATACGACGTTATCGCGAGCAAGCTCGCTCCCACAGAAGCTTGCGGTGAACGCCAATGCTGCGGTCGTCCAACAAACTCTGTGGGAGCGAGCCTGCTCGCGATAGCGGTGCAAGCATGACGAACCTTCAGCGCCCGCTGCGCAGCATTTCCTTGGGCACGTACTTGCCGATCTCGAACTTGCCAATCGCGGCGCGGTGGACTTCATCCGGGCCGTCGGCCAGGCGCAGGGTGCGTTGCATGGCGTACATGTAGGCCAGCGGGAAATCGTTGGAAACCCCAGCGCCACCGTGGATCTGGATCGCCCGGTCGATGACCTTCAAAGCCACGTTCGGCGCGACGACCTTGATCTGGGCGATTTCGCTTTTCGCCACTTTATTGCCCACGGTGTCCATCATGTACGCCGCCTTCAACGTCAGCAGGCGCGCCATGTCGATTTCCATCCGCGAGTCGGCGATCTTGTCGATGTTACCGCCCAGGCGCGCCAACGGCTGGCCGAAAGCGGTGCGGCTGATGGCCCGCTTGCACATCAATTCCAAGGCGCGCTCGGCCATGCCGATGGAGCGCATGCAGTGGTGGATCCGGCCCGGGCCGAGGCGGCCCTGGGCAATCTCGAAGCCACGGCCTTCACCCAGCAGGACGTTTTCGTACGGCACCCGCACGTTATCGAACAGCACCTCGGCATGGCCGTGAGGCGCATCGTCGTAGCCGAACACCGGCAGCGGTCGGACGATCTTGACCCCGGGAGTGTCCACCGGAACCAGAATCATCGAATGCTGGGCATGCCGTGGTGCATCGGGGTTGCTCAGGCCCATGAAAATCAGGATCTTGCAGCGCGGATCGCAGGCGCCTGAGGTCCACCATTTCTTGCCATTGATCACCCACTGGTCGCCGTCACGCTCGGCGCGGGCGGCCATATTGGTGGCGTCCGAAGAAGCCACGTCCGGCTCGGTCATGGCAAAGGCCGAACGAATCTCGCCGCGCAGCAGGGGTTCGAGCCAGCGTTGCTTTTGTTCTTCATTGGCGTAGCGCACCAGCACTTCCATGTTGCCGGTGTCCGGCGCCGAGCAGTTGAACGGCTCCGGCCCCAACAACGAGCGCCCCATGATCTCTGCCAGCGGCGCGTATTCCAGGTTGGTCAGGCCGGCGCCCAGCTCGGACTCCGGCAGGAAAAGATTCCACAGGCCTTCTGCCTTGGCCTTGGCCTTGAGCTCTTCCATGATGGCCGTGGGTTGCCAGCGGTCGCCTTCGGCCACTTGTCGTTCGAACACCGCTTCGGCCGGGTAGACGTAGGCGTCCATGAACGCTGTGACGCGTTCACGCAGTTCCTGAACCTTGGGGGAATAGGCAAAATCCATGAGCAGCACCTTCTTGGCAGAGGTTGTTTTAGGTCATGAAATCGATGCTAGTTCAGCTACGAAAATTTACCTAACCTATTCTCGGCGTGTATTAACATTCATCACCGATATATGTTTCACTGATTCTCATCGCCACCCGGCACCTCACAACAAGCCCAAGAACAAGAGTGCAGCGCCATGAATCTGAGCAAGGTCGACCTCAACCTTTTCATTGTCTTCGATGCGATCTACACCGAAGCCAACCTGACCCGCGCCGGGCAGATCGTCGGCATCACTCAGCCAGCCGTGTCCAATGCCCTGGCCCGTCTGCGCGAGACCTTCAACGACCCCCTCTTCGTACGCACCGCCCAAGGCATGGTGCCGACGCCCATGGCCCAGAACATCATCGGCCCGGTGCGCAACGCCTTGTCACTGCTGCGGGTGTCAGTGCAGGAAAGCCGGATCTTCAACCCGCTGCAGGCCGTCAAGACCTATCGCATCAGCATGACCGACCTCACCGAAGGCGTGATCCTGCCGCTGCTGTTTCAACGCCTGCGCCGCCTGGCGCCGACCGTGGCGATCGAGAGTTTCCTGTCCAAGCGCCGTGAAACCACCAAGGAACTGGCCGCCGGCCGCCTCGATTTCGCCGTGGACGCGCCGCTCAACACCGACCCGCAGGTGCGCCACGTCAAGTTGATGGAAGATCGCTACGTATGCGCCATGCGCAAGGGCCATCCCCTGGCGGGCAAGGAAAAGATCAGCCTCGACGATTACCTGGCCCAGACCCACGTGCACATTTCCAGCCGCCGTAACGGCCTGGGTTACGTTGACCTGGCCCTCGGCAAGATGGGCATCCAACGCAAGATCGCCTTGCGCTCCCAGCATTACTTGATGGCCTCCCAAGTGCTGCAGCAGACCGACATGGTCATGACCGTCCCCGAGCGCTTTGCCCGGCGTCACGATTTGCACGCCTTCCTGCTCCCGGTGAACGACGTGCCACCGGTGGAAACCCATCTCTACTGGCACGAAAGCACCGACCAGGACCCGGCCAACCGCTGGATGCGCGAGCAGATGATCGAGCTGTGCCAGCAGGTGACGGCTCATGAGAAGAAGCTCGACAAGGTTTAGGAGATCAAAACTGTGGGAGCGAGCTTGCTCGCGATAACGGTGGATCAGCTTGCATTCATGTTGAATGTGCCGCCGTCATCGCGAGCAAGCTCGCTCCCACAGGTTTTATGTGCAAGAACCGCATTGCTTGACGCGCACGTCAACCTGCCTTTAGCTTAGCGCCAACCCTTTCGTTTCGAGCGCTTCCATGAGCAGCCAGACCTACAGCATCTCCGACCTCGCCCGCGAATTGGATATCACGACACGGGCCATCCGTTTCTACGAAGAACAAGGCCTGTTGAGCCCGGAGCGACGGGGTCAGGAGCGCATTTACTCGCCGCGGGACAAGGTCAGCCTGAAGCTGATCCTGCGTGGCAAGCGCATTGGTTTTTCCCTCGCTGAGTGCCGCGAGCTGATCGAACTCTACGACCCCACCAGCGGCAACCAGAAACAACTGCACAGCATGCTGGCAAAAATCGCCGAGCGCCGGGAACAGCTCGAGCAGCAATTGCTGGACATCGAACAGATGAAGCTGGAACTCGACACCGCCGAGGAACGTTGCATCCAGGCGCTGGAGCAGACGCTCAAGGGCGAGGAAATCGCCCAGTAACACGACATGCCCCCTGTGGGAGCGAGCTTGCTCGCGATAGCGGTAGACCGGCCAATATCAATGGCGACTGATCCGACGCTATCGCGAGCAAGCTCGCTCCCACAGGGGGACATCATCGCTCTCGATATTTTGGCAACTCATTACAGGTCACTCCCCATGTCCCTCCCCTCCTTTGTACGCTTGATCGAAGTCGGCCCCCGCGACGGGTTGCAGAACGAAGCCCAGCCCATCAGCGTCGCCGACAAGGTGCGCCTGGTGGATGCCCTGAGCGCCGCCGGCCTGGGTTACATCGAAGTCGGCAGTTTCGTCTCGCCCAAGTGGGTGCCGCAAATGGCCGGGTCCGCCGAGGTGTTCGCGCAGATCCAGCGCAAGCCCGGTGTGACTTATGGCGCCCTGGCGCCCAACCTGCGGGGGTTCGAAGATGCACTGGCGGCGGGCGTAAAAGAAGTGGCGGTGTTCGCCGCCGCGTCCGAAGCGTTTTCCCAGCGCAACATCAATTGCTCCATCAAGGAAAGCCTGGAACGCTTCGCGCCGATCATGGACGCCGCCAGACAGCACGGCGTCAGTGTGCGCGGCTACGTCTCTTGCGTGCTGGGCTGCCCGTATGAAGGGGCGGTCAAGCCTGAGCAGGTCGCGTGGGTCGCTCGGGAGCTGTATGCGATGGGCTGCTACGAAGTCTCCCTGGGTGACACCATCGGCACGGGCACCGCCGGCGCCACCCGCAGGATGTTCGAGGTGGTGGGCGCCGAAGTGCCGCGGGACAAACTCGCCGGACATTTCCACGACACCTACGGCCAAGCCATGGCCAATGTGTACGCCAGCCTGCTGGAGGGCATCGCGGTGTTCGACAGTTCCATCGCCGGCCTGGGCGGTTGCCCGTACGCCAAGGGCGCCAGCGGTAACGTCGCCACCGAAGACGTGCTCTACCTGCTCAATGGGTTGGGTATCGAAACCGGTGTCGACCTGGACGCATTGATCGCCGCGGGGCGGCAAATCTGTGACGTGCTCGGCCGCCCCAGCGGTTCGCGCGTGGCCAAGGCCCGTAGCGCACAGTGAGGTGTTACCGCTGGCTTTGTAACAGCGGCGAAACGAGTAACACGGAAACAATTTGTCAGGTTTGGTCCGTCAGGTTTTTCAGCTGAAAATCACAACCTATTGATTCATATAGAATTTTAAAAGTTGGCACGCCGCCTGCTATATCTCTGGCATAACAAGAATAAAAAAACGCAGCAAACCCAATAAAAACAAGACGAAACGACTCTGACATAACAAAAACAACACGGCAGAGACGCAGCTAACAGATTTTTTTGGAGAAGATGGGCTTTTCAGGGTGCTTCCAGGAGCAACCCGCAACCGGGCAGAGAACAATAAAACTACCTTCAGGTAGCTCCCGAATCGGTTGGATCGCAAAGCGAAAAAGCAAATCAGCGCTCAAAAAAATACGTTTGCTCTTGATCCCGGATGGGGATCGCCAAAAACAGCGGTAAAGGGCCACGGCTGCCAATAACAACAACAGGCCGCCCCTCAATAATAAAAAAAGAGCACGCGACGACAAAATTAAAGGGGAGCTTCGGCTCCCCTTTGTGCTGTCTGGCGTTTGGGTTTTTCGTGTGGGAGCGGGCTTGCTCGCGAAGGGGCCCGGACAGTCAATATCAATGTCGACTGACACACCGCTTTCGCGGGCAAGCCCGCTCCCACAGGGGATCTTGCTCAGCCTTCTCTATCACGCAGTTCTTCGATGCTGATTTCGCGCATGCGGAATTTCTGGATCTTGCCAGTGACCGTCATCGGGAACTCTTCGACGAACTTGAAATGACGCGGCGTCTTGAAATGGGCGATGCGTTCCTTGCACCAGGCTTGCAGCGCTTGCTCGGAGGCGCTGTGGCCGGGGTGGAACTTGATCCATGCCACGATTTCTTCGCCATAGCGCGAACATGGAATGCCGATCACTTGCACATCCGCCACCGCCGGATGGGTGAAGAAGAACTCCTCCAGCTCGCGCGGGTAAATATTCTCCCCGCCACGAATGATCATGTCCTTGTTGCGCCCGACGATGCAGACGTAACCCTGTTCGTCCATGGTCGCCAGGTCGCCGGTGTGCATCCAGCCCTGGGCGTCGATGGCATCGGCGGTGCCCTTGGGGTTGTTCCAGTAACCGAGCATCACACTGTAGCCACGGGTGCACAATTCGCCGACCGCGCCACGCGGGACGACCTGGCCTGCCTCATCGATAATCTTGCTTTCCAAGTGTGGCTGGGTGCGGCCGACGGTGGTCACCCGCAGCTCCAGTTCGTCTGAAGGACCGGTCTGCAACGACACCGGACTGGTTTCCGTCATGCCGTAGGCAATCTGCACCTCAGCCATGTGCATCTCGTTGATGACCCGCCGCATCACTTCGATCGGACATGTAGCCCCAGCCATGATGCCCGTGCGCAGGCTGGACAGGTCGAAGTCGCCCCGCTGCGGCTGGTCCAGCAGGGCGATGAACATGGTCGGCACGCCATACAGCGCGGTGGCTTTTTCCTCGGCCACGGCTTTTAGCGTCAGCAACGGGTCGAAGGCATCGTTGGGGTAGATCATGGTGCTGCCATGGGTCATGCAGCCCAGGTTGCCCATGACCATGCCGAAGCAATGGTAGAGCGGCACCGGGATCACCAGCCGGTCGCCAGCCGTCAGGCCCAGGCTTTCGCCGACCATGTAACCGTTGTTGAGAATGTTGTGGTGGCTGAGGGTCGCACCCTTGGGAAAGCCGGTGGTGCCGGAGGTGTATTGGATATTCACTGGCTGATCGAAGTGCAGGCTGGATTGGCGCTCGGCCAGTTGTCCTGGCGCCACCGCCGCACCCAGGGCGGCCAGTTGTGACCAAGGCAGAAAGCCTGACGGGGGGTGGGGATCGAGGCTGACTACACCGCGTAAATCCGGCAGGCGTTCGCTCTGCAGCTGGCCGATCGATTGCTCCGCCAGCTCCGGTGCCAGCGCTTGCAACATGGCGTGGTAGTCCGAGGTCTTGAACGCTCCGGCACACACCAGCCATTGGCATCCGGACTGTTTGAGCACGTATTCGAGTTCGGAGACTCGATAGGCCGGATTGATATTGACCAGAATGACGCCGATCTTCGCACTGGCGAACTGGCTGATGCACCACTGGGCGCAATTGGGCGCCCACACGCCGAGACGGTCGCCGGTTTTCAAGCCCAGCGCCAACAAGGCCCGGGCGTGCAGGTCGACGGCCTCAGCCAGTTGCCGCCAGGTGTAACGCAACGATTGATGACGAACCACCAACGCCTCGCCCTCTGGATAACGGGCCACGGTCTGGTCGAAAACCTCGCCAATGGTTTGTGCCAGCAAGGCCTTGTCCTGCGAGCCGCGGGTGTAGCTGAGCTGCGAATGCGAACCGGGTTGATCCATGACGCCCCCTCTTGTCTTTATTAGTGGGTGTAGCGGTGGAACCTCATGCACAAATGCCGTTGTGGCGAGGGAGCTTGCTCCCGCTCGGCTGCGAAGCAGTCGTCATCGAAATCAAACGTCCACAAGATACGACCGCTGCGCGCTCGAGCGGGAGCAAGCTCCCTCGCCACAAAAGCTGATCAAAAACACCCGTACTCTGGCCTAAGTTGACGTTAACGTAAAGGGCGATTGACAGCCTCTCGTCGCAGGCTTACGTTAACGTAAAGGTAGAGCATTTCCCGCTCTCCGCACCCGATAAAAAAGCCAAAGGTGTCCCATGAGCTACCCATCCCTGAATTTTGCCCTCGGCGAAACCATCGACATGTTGCGCGACCAGGTGCAAGCCTTCGTCAAGGCCGAACTGGCGCCTCGCGCAGCGCAGATCGATATCGACAATCTGTTTCCCGCTGACATGTGGCGCAAATTCGGTGACATGGGCCTGCTGGGCATCACCGTACCGGAAGAATACGGCGGCGCTGGCCTCGGCTACCTGGCCCACGTGGTGGCGATGGAAGAAATCAGCCGCGGCTCGGCCTCGGTCGCCCTCTCCTATGGCGCCCATTCCAACCTCTGCGTGAACCAGATCAACCGCAACGGCACTCACGAACAGAAAACCAAGTACCTGCCCAAACTGATCAGCGGCGAACACATCGGCGCCCTGGCGATGAGCGAACCGAACGCCGGCTCCGACGTGGTTTCCATGAAACTGCGGGCCGACAAGCGCGGCGACAAATACGTCCTCAACGGCAGCAAGACCTGGATCACCAACGGCCCCGATGCCAACACCTACGTGATCTACGCCAAGACCGACCTGGAAAAAGGCGCCCACGGCATCACCGCTTTCATCGTCGAGCGCGACTGGAAAGGCTTCAGCCGCAGCAACAAGTTCGACAAGCTCGGCATGCGCGGCTCCAACACGTGCGAGCTGTTTTTCGATGACGTCGAAGTGCCGGAAGAAAACATCCTCGGCGCCCTCAACGGTGGCGTGAAAGTCCTGATGAGCGGCCTCGACTACGAGCGCGTGGTGCTGTCCGGCGGCCCGACCGGGATCATGCAAGCCTGCATGGACCTGATCGTGCCCTACATCCACGACCGCAAACAGTTCGGCCAAAGCATCGGCGAATTCCAACTGATCCAAGGCAAGGTCGCCGACATGTACACCCAGCTCAACGCCAGCCGCGCCTACCTGTATGCGGTGGCCCAGGCTTGCGAGCGCGGCGAAACCACCCGCAAGGACGCCGCCGGGGTGATCCTCTACAGCGCCGAGCGCGCCACGCAAATGGCCCTCGACGCGATCCAGATCCTGGGGGGCAATGGCTACATCAATGAATTCCCCGCCGGTCGTCTGCTACGGGACGCCAAGCTGTATGAAATTGGTGCTGGCACCAGTGAGATTCGTCGGATGTTGATCGGCCGCGAACTGTTCAACGAAACCCGCTAACGGAGCTGACCATGGCCACGCTGCATACTCAGCTCAACCCACGTTCCCCGGAGTTCATCGCCAACCGCGATGCGATGCTCGGACACGTCGAAGCCCTGCGCACCCTGCTCGCGCACATTCGCCAGGGCGGCGGACCCAAGGCTCAGGAACGGCATGCTTCGCGAGGCAAATTGCTGCCCCGTGAGCGCATCAACCGATTGCTGGATCCGGGCTCGCCGTTCCTGGAGATCAGTCCATTGGCGGCCCATGAAGTCTATGGCGAAGACGTGCCGGCGGCCGGCGTGATTGCCGGCATTGGCCGCGTGGAAGGCGTCGAATGCATGATTGTCGCCAATGACGCGACGGTCAAAGGTGGCTCCTACTATCCGTTGACGGTGAAAAAACACCTGCGCGCCCAGACCATCGCCCAGCAGAATCGCCTGCCGTGCATTTACCTGGTGGATTCAGGCGGCGCCAACCTGCCGCGCCAGGATGAAGTGTTCCCGGACCGCGAGCACTTCGGCCGGATCTTCTTCAACCAGGCCAACATGAGTGCCCTGGGTATCCCGCAGATTGCCGTGGTCATGGGTTCCTGTACCGCTGGCGGCGCTTATGTGCCGGCCATGGCGGACGAGGCGATCATGGTCCGCCAGCAAGCGACGATTTTCCTCGCCGGCCCACCCTTGGTAAAAGCCGCCACCGGTGAAGTGGTCAGCGCCGAAGACTTGGGCGGCGCCGATGTGCACTGCAAGATTTCCGGCGTGGCGGATCACTATGCCGACAGCGACGAACATGCCCTGGCCCTGGCCCGGCGCAGCGTGGCCAACCTCAATTGGCGCAAACTCGGTGAGTTGCAGCGTCGCCAGCCCATCGCCCCGCTGTATTGCAGCGATGAGCTGTACGGCGTGGTTTCGGCCGATGCCAAGCAGCCGTTCGATGTGCGGGAAGTGATCGCGCGCCTGGTGGACGGTTCGGTGTTCGATGAGTTCAAGGCGCTGTTCGGCACGACCCTGGTGTGCGGTTTCGCTCATTTGCACGGCTACCCGATCGCAATCCTGGCCAACAATGGCATCCTCTTCGCCGAGGCTGCGCAGAAAGGCGCGCACTTCATCGAACTGGCCTGTCAGCGCGGGATCCCGTTGCTGTTCTTGCAGAACATCACCGGTTTCATGGTCGGGCAGAAATACGAAGCCGGTGGCATCGCCAAGCACGGCGCAAAACTGGTGACCGCGGTGGCCTGCGCCAAGGTGCCGAAATTCACCGTGATCATTGGCGGCAGTTTCGGCGCGGGCAACTACGGCATGTGCGGCCGCGCCTATGATCCGCGGTTCCTGTGGATGTGGCCGAACGCGCGAATTGGCGTGATGGGGGCCGAGCAGGCGGCCGGCGTGCTGGTGCAAGTCAAGCGTGAACAAGCCGAACGCAGTGGCCAGCCCTTCAGCGCCGAGCAGGAAGCCGAGATCAAGCAACCGATCCTCGATCAGTACGAAGAACAGGGTCACCCCTATTACTCCAGCGCACGGCTGTGGGACGACGGCGTCATCGACCCGGCCCAGACCCGCGATGTACTGGGCCTGGCCTTGTCCGCGTCACTGAACGCGCCTATCGAACCGAGCCGCTTCGGCGTGTTCCGGATGTAAACGGGGAATGACCATGGAAAACTTCAACACCCTCGAACTGCACACCGACCCACGGGGCGTCGCCACCCTGTGGCTCAGTCGCGAGTCGAAGAACAACGCGTTCAACGCCGAAATGATCCGCGAACTGATCCTCGCCCTCGATCACGTCGGCAGCGATCCAAACCTGCGTTTCCTGCTGATCCGCGGTCGCGGCAAGCATTTCAGCGCTGGCGCCGATCTGGCCTGGATGCAGCAATCGGCCGAGCTCGACTACCACACCAATCTCGACGACGCCCGGGAACTGGCTGAGCTCATGTACAACCTGGCCAAGCTGAAGATCCCCACGCTGGCCGTCGTCCAGGGTGCGGCGTTCGGTGGCGCGCTGGGGCTTATCAGTGCCTGCGACATGGCCATTGGCGCCAATGAAGCACAGTTTTGCCTGTCGGAAGTGCGCATTGGCCTGGCGCCGGCGGTGATCAGCCCGTTCGTGGTGCAAGCCATCGGCGAGCGGGCGGCGCGTCGGTATGCCCTGACAGCAGAACGCTTCGACGGGCAACGTGCGAAAGAAATCGGTTTGCTGTCGGACAGTTACCCAGCCGAGACCTTGGACCAGCAGGTCGAACAGTGGATCGACAACCTGTTGCTCAACAGCCCGGCGGCCATGCGCGCCAGCAAGGAACTGCTGCGTGAAGTCGGCAACGGCGCCCTGACCCCGGCGCTGCGACGCTATACCGAAAACGCCATCGCCCGCATCCGCGTCAGCCCGGAGGGCCAGGAAGGCCTGCGGGCCTTTCTGCAAAAGCGTGCACCGAACTGGCAAGCCGAATCGAATAACAAGGAGTCGCGTCGATGAGCGCCCCTGCCCTCACCACGTTGCTGGTGGCCAATCGCGGCGAAATCGCCTGCCGCGTGATGCGCACCGCCAAGGCCATGGGCCTGACCACCGTTGCCGTCCACAGCGCCACCGACCGTGATGCCCGCCACAGCCGTGAAGCCGACATTCGTGTGGACCTGGGCGGCAGCAAGGCTGCCGACAGTTATCTGCAAATCGATAAATTGATCGCCGCGGCCAAAGCCAGCGGTGCCCAAGCCATCCATCCCGGTTATGGTTTTCTGTCCGAGAACGCCGGGTTCGCCCGGGCGATTGAAAACGCCGGGCTGATCTTCCTCGGCCCACCGGCCTCGGCCATCGACGCCATGGGCAGCAAATCGGCGGCCAAGGCCTTGATGGAGACCGCCGGCGTGCCGCTGGTGCCCGGCTATCACGGCGAAGCCCAGGACTTGGAGACCTTTCGCGACGCCGCCGAGCGCATCGGCTGCCCCGTATTGCTCAAGGCCACCGCCGGCGGTGGCGGCAAGGGCATGAAAGTCGTCGAAGACGTCAGCCAACTGGCCGAAGCCCTGGCCTCGGCCCAGCGTGAAGCGCTGTCCTCGTTCGGCGATTCACGGATGCTGGTGGAAAAATACCTGCTCAAGCCGCGCCATGTGGAAATCCAGGTATTTGCCGACCAACACGGCAACTGCCTGTACCTCAACGAGCGCGATTGCTCGATCCAGCGCCGCCACCAGAAAGTCGTGGAAGAAGCCCCCGCGCCCGGCCTGACCCCGCAACTGCGCCGGGCCATGGGTGAAGCCGCCGTGCGCGCGGCCCAGGCGATCGGTTATGTCGGGGCCGGTACGGTGGAGTTCCTGCTGGATGCCCGGGGCGAATTTTTCTTCATGGAAATGAACACCCGGTTGCAGGTCGAGCATCCGGTCACCGAAGCGATCACTGGACTGGACCTGGTGGCCTGGCAGATTCGCGTCGCCCAAGGCGAGCCATTGCCGCTCACTCAGGCGCAAGTACCGCTGCGCGGCCACGCCATCGAAGTGCGGTTGTATGCCGAAGACCCGGCCAACGATTTCCTGCCCGCTACCGGGCGGCTGGCGTTGTATCGCGAGTCGGCCGAGGGGCCGGGGCGGCGAGTCGACAGCGGGGTTGAAGAAGGCGATGAAATCTCGCCGTTCTACGACCCGATGCTCGGCAAGCTGATCGCCTGGGGTGAAGACCGCGAGCAGGCGCGCTTGCGACTGTTGAGTATGCTCGACGAATTTGCCATTGGCGGGCTGAAGACCAACATCGGCTTCCTGCGACGGATCATCGCCCACCCCGCCTTCGCAACGGCGGAACTGGACACCGGATTTATCCCACGTTACCAAACGCAATTACTGCCAGAGCCCGGCGAATTGGATGACGCGTTCTGGCTCGCCGCCGCCCAAGGGTTCGCCTTGAGCCTGACCCCGCGTGTACGCGGCGATGATGCCGACTCACCCTGGGCCAGCACCACCGGGTTGCGTCTGGGGCTGCCCAGGGAAACCACCTTGCACCTGAACTGCGAAGGCCAGGATCGCGCACTGACGCTGGACAGCACCGTCTGTTGCGCGGAACTCAAGGGTGAGCAACTGACGATCGAGCACCACGGCCTGCGCCGCAGCCATCGGGCCATTCGCCAGGACGACAGCTTGTACCTGCAATGGCAAGGTGACCTGCACCGGATCGACCTGTACGACCCATTGGCCGCCGCCGAAGCCAGCCACAGCCATCAAGGCGGCCTGGTGGCGCCCATGAACGGCAGTATCGTGCGGGTATTGGTGAATGTCGGCCAGACCGTGGAGGCCGGGGCTCAACTGGTGGTGCTGGAAGCCATGAAAATGGAGCACAGCATTCGTGCGCCCCAGGCTGGCGTGATCAAGGCGCTGTACTGCCAGGAAGGCGAAATGGTCAACGAAGGCAGTGCCTTGGTGGCGTTCGAAGAATAGGCATCGGCCCGTTCCCCGGGCCGATCCAGTCAGAACCTGATGGTGGCCTGCACCACCACACCGATGATGCGGCATCGCTCGGTGTACAGGTTTTTCGGGTAAGTCGGATTGAGCGGAACCAGGTAACGCTGCCCGCTCTCTTCGATCAATTTGCGAAAGGTCGCGTCACTGCTGCCGGGTAGGCAGGCGACCACCAATTTGCCGGGCACCGCCTCGATGGCCGGATCCACCAGGATCGACATGCCCTCGGGAATGCTCAACCCGCTGGGTGCGGTCATCGCGTCGCCCACCACCACCAACCAGAATGCATCGCCCAGGGCGTGGTAGTCCGTCAGTTCGTAGCGCGCCTGACTGTAAGCGCCAGGATCACCTTCACGAACTTCGCCCACCTCGTGCCACTCACTGACCGGGTAGCGGAAGTACGGGTTGTACTTCTGCGCCAGGGCCATGCCTTCTTCGGTGGAGGTGTCCGGCTCGCGGATCACCATCGCCACTTCCAGAAACTCCAGCCCCAGCTCCCGCAGGACCCGGTTCATGTCGTCGACACTGGGCTGCCGGCGCTTGGTCAGCCAATGGCCGACGCCGCCCTGGGACATGCCCAACCGCTCTGCAAGCACCACTTGCGTGATGTGCAGCTCCTTCATCTTGGCCTTGACCAACTCTATCCATTTATCCATGTGCGGCACGATACGTGGGTGACCCCGACCCTCAAAACACAAATTGTAGTATTTAAATTGTCGTCACAATTACGGTAAGTACTATTCTGGAATCAGGAGTTCAGCCCCACACACGGAGATTTTCATCACCATGGACACACCCAATAAAGACCAGCCCAGCAGCCCTTTCGACGGTACATTCCCTTCGCTGCAGGATTGCCCGGCGGCCAAACGCGCCCTCGACTACTACTTGAAACCAGGTGTTTCACCAGCCCAGACAGAACATCGCTTCTTCGAGGTCAGCCGCAGCGTCAGCGCGGAAGAAGCCCTTGTCCACGCCTGCGACCTGTTGCGCTGCGCAGCGGCGACCGCCCATGAGTCGGCCAGCCAGTTGGAAGGTTCGAGTCGTGACCTGGCGTTTTCGGTGGTACACATGATCGATCTGGTCAAGGTGATGCTTGACCGATCCCTGGATGGCTACCCTACTCGCTAGCGGTAACCCTTTGGAATGTCGTCGCGAATGCGGACGAAGAGAAAAATTTCCAATCGATGCGATCAAATCATTTGACTTCCAAATGATAATGATTATTATTGCATCAGCTGATCGCGAGATCAGTCGATAGGCCAGAAGACCTTAGGTCGGACTTCTGGAATATCTCCTCATCAGGCTAATCACGGTTTTTGACCCGGCTTTTTGCCGGGTCTTTTTTTGCCGATTTTTCGGCTTATGTCTTCAGGCTAATGAAGTCTTTCAGGGTGCTGCCAATTCGATGGCCGCGATCATAACAAATGAATATCTGTTTACAAGAGTCCCCTCGCCACACAGGCGAAACTATCGACAACCAGCACTTGAGAATCAATTGCAGACTCTCTAAGCTGGCTTCGCGTCCAGGGAGGACGCCCCCTCCGTTACCTGATGCAAATCGTCC
This sequence comes from Pseudomonas sp. Z1-12, assembly GCF_051132015.1. Taxonomy (NCBI): domain Bacteria; kingdom Pseudomonadati; phylum Pseudomonadota; class Gammaproteobacteria; order Pseudomonadales; family Pseudomonadaceae; genus Pseudomonas; species Pseudomonas sp. Z1-12. Next base: position 2,256,928 of record NZ_CP071647.1, on the reverse strand, counting down.
CGGTTTCGCCTTTCTTGCGTGTAAAGTAACGGTCATGTAAATCCTTTCCAGGAACCGTGACCGTGGCTAAATCTTCCTTTGATATCAGTGCCAATTTCGACAGCGGCAACATCGAGGTCGTCGACATCAGCAACCCGTTGCAGTCGTTGCTCAAGATCAGGCCCGACACCCGCAGCGCCCATTTCCAGTGGTTCCATTTCAAGGCCAGCGGCTTGCACGTCGGCCAGGAATATTCCTTCCGCCTGCTCAACGCCAGTCAATCGTCCTATAACAAGGCCTGGACGGGCTACCAGACCGTTGCCTCCTACGATCACGTCAATTGGTTCCGCATTCCGACCCAGTTTGAAGGCGACGCCCTGCGCTTTCACCTGGAGGCCGAACAACCCCACGCCTGGTTCGCCTACTTCGAACCCTACAGCCGTGGCCGTCATGACTGGCTGATCGAACAGGCGCAGCACAAGGCCGGCACCGAGCTGTTGGCCGTCGGTAAAAGCGTGGAAGGCCGGGACATTCAACTGCTGCGCAAGGGCAGCGGCGCCGAAGGCCGGCGCAAAGTCTGGATCATCGCCCAGCAGCACCCCGGCGAGCACATGGCCGAATGGTTCATGGAAGGCGTGATCGAACGCCTCCAACAGCATGACGATGCGCAACTGAACCGGTTGCTCGCCAAGGCCGATTTGTACCTGGTGCCGAACATGAATCCGGACGGCGCCTTCCATGGTCATTTGCGGACCAACGCCATGGGCCAGGACCTCAACCGTGCCTGGCAGAATGCCAGTCCGGAAATCAGCCCTGAGGTCTTTTTCGTCCAGCAGCAAATGGAAAAGTATGGCGTCGATCTGTTTCTCGATGCGCACGGCGATGAGGAAATCCCCCACGTCTTCACCGCCGGTTGTGGGGTAACCCGGGCTACACGCCACGCATCGCCGAGCTCGAAGAGCGCTTTCGCAGCCAACTCAAGCACCAGACCAAAGACTTCCAGACCGCTCACGGCTACACCCGCGACGAACCGGGCCAGGCCAACATGACCCTGGCCTGTAATGCAGTCGGGCAGAAATATGACTGCCTGTCCCTGACCCTGGAAATGCCATTCAAGGACCACAACGACCACCCGAACCCGATCACCGGTTGGTCCGGCAAACGCTCGATGCAACTGGGCAAGGATGTGTTGAGCACCATCGAGGCCATGGTTGACGAATTGCGCTGAGCCAACGACCTGATCATCTCTAAGGTGAACACCTGTGGCGAGGGAGCTTGCTCCCGCTCGGCGGCGCAGCCGTCGTAAAACCGGCTGACGCAATCTGCCTGGAAGATTGCGTCAGCCCATTTGGGGCGGCTGCGCCACCTAGCGGGAGCAAGCTCCCTCGCCACAGGGTTCATCAGCCCTTGCCGCGCAACATACTGTCCAACACCTCATCCCGGCGCACCCACGCGTGAAACAGCGCCGCCGCCAGATGCACCAGCACGGTCACGAACAACAAATAAGCCAGGTACCCATGGGCCTTGCGCAGCAGCGCGAACGTCTGGGCGTGGGCAGGCAGGATCGAAGGCAGTTGCAACGAGTCGCTGAGCATAACCGGGTCCCCCGCCGCCGAAATCATGCCCCAGCCCAACAGCGGCAGGATCAGCATCAAGGCGTACAGCAACACATGGGAGGCGTTTGCCGCCAGCACTTGCCAGCCCGGCAGATCGGCCGGCAGCGGCGGTTGACGAGTGGTAAAGCGCACCAGGAGGCGGACGATCACCAGCAGTAAAATCGCGATCCCCAATGCCTTGTGCAATTGCAGCAGCCATTCATGGCGTTCGGACACCGAGGCAACCATGCCTGCGCCGATAAACAGCATGGCGATGATCATCAGTGCCATCAGCCAGTGGAGCAGTCGAGCCAGCGGAACAAAGTGACGAGGGGCGCTCATGGGCGGGACTCCTGGGTAGCGGGCAATTGGCTCACTTCGCTGGTACGGCGCAGATAGGAACTGGCATAGGCGGCGGAGCGCGCGACCAGCAGCGGATCGTCAGAACCTTCGATCCCTTGGGGCAGGACCAGCGGGTCGTAGTTGATGTCGCGGCATTCGCCGTTGTCCTGGGCCTGGGTGCGCTCCAGCACCAGCGTGCCGGCATTGACCACCTTGCGGTCAGCGGGCCAGGCCTTGCTGGCGTCGTTCACCGGATCCCCCGGGTTGGCCAGGGTGATGTTCAACTGCCAACGCAACGGCCCGGCGGCAAGACGCTTCGCCAAGTCTTGTTCGAGGAAGTCGGCGCCCTGGGGCGGCGGCGCATCGGCTGCGTCCTGGCTCAGCGGCACCACGCCCCAGCGCACGGCCTGGCGCTGCCCAGCGGGGTTGACCAGATAGAACGCGTTAATGCCGTTGTAGGTTTCGGTGGCATAGCTGGCCGACGGCTTGGCGGTCTTGATCCATTGCAGGAACGGCACCGCTTCGGGGTGCGCGGCAAAAAACGCCGGCACGGCCGCAGGGTTCGGTTTTCCAGTGGCAGGGTCCGGCGACTGGGCTTGCTGAAATTGGTAGAACGCTTCGACCGTGCCCACCGGAAACACCGGCATGCTGTTCATACCGGTGCGCCATTGTTGGCCGTTGGCCTGGGTAAAACGCAGCGCCAGGCTGCGAATCGGCACACTGCCGTCTGGTGCATAGGGGTTGCCACTGGGCAAGGCAAAACGCCCGACTACCGGCGTCTGCGGCTGCGTGAACACCTGGGCACTGGAATAGGCGCTGGCCTCGCCCGTGCTTTGGAAATAACCCGCGACGCAGACACCCTTGGAGTGGTTGCGTCGAAAGCCCGGATGCATGCCATTGTTTTTTTCCAGGACATTGACCAGCGCGTCCGGCGTCAAGCGCTGCGGGTCGAGGCTGCCATTGACGTAGGCAAATGCCCCGGCCAGCGCGGCAACAATCACCGCGATGCCGCTCAGGCGCAGGGTCAGGGCGGCGGCACTCAAGGGCCGCCGGCTCGACGAGGGTGAAGGATCAACCATGAGAAAGCTCCAGGGCACGAGGCCGTTCGTTGGAAAGGACCCGTCAGACGAAGGCCCGCCAGGTTTATTCCCACGCCTCGTATTTATTTTTCCTGCACTGGAATAATCTCGTTCGCGGGGCGTCTTTCCAGTCCCGGCGCAGTGACTGCCTACAGAAGCCACACTTTCATGAACGCACTTGACGAACAGTTGCGCGAACTCATCCCCAGGCTACGGCGTTTTGCCGTGTCGCTGACGCGCAACCCGAGCAACGCCGACGACCTGGTGCAGATGTGCCTGGAACGGGCGTTGTCCAAATGGAACGACAAGCGCCCGGACGGCGATCTGCGGGCCTGGCTGTTTTCGATCCTGTATCGGCAGTTTCTCGACGGCCATCGCCGCTCCCGACGGTATGCGCGCATGCTGGCGTTCTTCACTGGCCGCGACGATGCCCACCCTTCGGCCGAGCGCAGCGTGATCGCGCAATCGTCCCTGCAAGCCTTCGATCAGCTCACGACGGAACAGCGCGCACTGTTGCTCTGGGTGTCGGTGGAAGGTTTGAGTTACCAGCAAGTCGCCGACATCCTCGGCGTACCGACCGGCACGGTGATGTCGCGCCTGTCCCGCGCCCGCCAGGCCCTGCGCCAACTCAGCGATGGCGAAATCACCCGCCCCACCCTGCGGATACTCAAATGATCAGCATGCCCCCCAGCGACAGCGACCTGCACGCCTACGTCGATCGTCAACTGAGCGAAGCCGACCAGCGCCTGGTCGAGACCTACCTGGCCAACCAGCCTGAAGTCGCCGCCCGGGTCCGCGCCTGGCAACAGGACACGCAGCACCTGCGCACGGCCCTGAGCGGCGCCTTGCAACAGCCATCCAACCCGGACCTCGACCCGGCCATGATTCGCCAGCGCCTGAAACATCGCTCCCGCCGCCACCTGGCCAACGCCGCGGTGTTGCTGCTGGCCGTCAGCGTGGGTGGCTTCAGTGGCTGGCAGGCGCGGCAGATGACCCTGCTCAGTGCCGCCGCTCCCATGGGCGATGCCCTGCAGGCGTACCGGTTGATTGCTCAGCAGGGCATCCTCCCAGCCGACTACCAGAGCGGCGACGAACAGCACATGCAAGATTGGCTCGACCGTTACTTCACCCAGGCCGACCGGTTGCCCGACCTGTCCAGCGCCGGGTTCAAGCCGGTCAGCGGGCGCTTGCTCAGCACCGAGCAAGGCGCGGCGGCGATGGTGGTCTATCAGGATCCGAGCGGTCAGAAGATCAGCTTCTACGTGCGCCCTCCCGGCCCGAAGAATTTCCTGCTGCCCCGGGGCAGTCGCCGCGATGGCGAGCTGCAGGCCGAGTACTGGTCCGGGCCGGGCTACAACTATGCGATGGTCATACCGAGTGATACGCCGACGACGCAGCGGCTCAAGCAGACCCTGAATTTCTGAACCCCCTACCCTGTGGGAATCTCTGTGGGAGCGAGCTTGCTCGCGATAGCGGTGTATCAGTCGACATCATTTCTAACTGAACCACCGCCATCGCGAGCAAGCTCGCTCCCACAGGGGATACAAGCTGCTCTTGAGAGTGTATTCACCCCTGCCCAAACACCTGCGAAGGCCTTCGCAGCAACGGGTCGAACGGGTTGATCCGCGGCCCGATCAGCGCCGCTTCGCGCTTGAGCATATCCACCACCGTCGGCAGGCGATCGGGGCCCAACCGGTCGCTCACGGTGGCCACGCTCAAGGCCGCCACAGCCCGACCTTCACGATCGAGAATCGGCACGGCCACCCCGGCCATGCCCTGCAATACGCCGGTGTTGCGTCCGGCGTAGCCCAGCGCGCGCACGTTCTCCACTTCCGTGCGCAGGAAAACTTCGTCGTACAAATGGAAATCCTTGAGCCGCGGCAGGTTGTATTGAATCACCGTGTCGCGCTCTTCTTCCGGAAGGAACGCCAGGATCGCCAGGCTGCCCTGCCCCACGCCCAACGCCACGCGGCCACCGATGTCGCCAGTGAATGTGCGGATCGGAAACGGCCCCTCGCTGCGGTCCAGGCAGATGGCATCGAAACCACTGCGGGCGAGCAAAAACAGCGAGTCCCCCAAGGACGCCGACAACCGCAGCATGGCCGGGCGCACCAGCTCGCGCAGGTTGCCGGTGTTCCCGGCCCGGGCCGCCAGGGCGAAAAAATCCAGGCTCAGGCGATAGCGTTTGCTGCGCGCGTCCTGCTCGACCATGCCCTCGTCCATCAGGCTGCGCAGCAGGCGATGCGTGGTGGGCTGGGACAGGCCGATGCGCTGGGCCAGTTGCGTCACCCGCTCACCGCCCTCCACCGTGTCGCCCAAGCTGCGCAACACGGCAAACAGCCTGGAGACTGCGCCGACACCAACTTCGCCTCTCTCATTATTCCGATCAGTGGAATCATTCATCTACTTTCTCATTGTTAAATTTATCCATTGAATGAAATTGAAAATAGTCTTCTCTTCAGTGAAATAGTCCATTGAGCCCATCCTATTCTTCGTCCTACTCTTCGTCCATACAGGGGCGATTCGAACAACAGCGGCAGCCGACTTGAGGTCGAGCGCCAACGCACCCCAGCAGCACCCTTTCGTATCTGCCCATACAAAAAAGCGCGCCTTGCGGCGACGCATAACAATCCCAGGTGGAGCGCAGCGATGGCTTTTTTGCAACTTGAAGGGCTTGGCAAACGTTACGGCGATATCGACGCCGTGGTCGCCACCTATCTGTCGGTGGAAAAAGGCGAGTTCGTCTCGCTACTGGGGCCTTCCGGCTGCGGCAAGACCACGACCTTGCAGATGATCGCCGGCTTCGTCGAAGTCAGCAGCGGGTGCATCCTGCTGGACGGCCGTGACATCACCCACGCCAAGCCCGCCAGCCGCGGCCTGGGGGTGGTGTTCCAGAGCTACGCGCTGTTCCCCCACATGACCGTCAAGGACAACGTCGCCTTCGGCCTGCGCATGCGCAAAGTGGCCAACGCCGAGTTGCAACAACGGGTGGACCGGGTGTTGAAACTGGTTCGCCTGGACCGTCACGCCGACCGCTACCCACGCGAACTCTCGGGTGGTCAGCGCCAACGCGTGGCACTGGCCCGGGCGCTGGTGATCGAACCGCCAGTGCTGTTGCTCGACGAGCCGCTGTCCAACCTCGACGCCAACTTGCGCGAAGAGATGCAGTTCGAAATACGCCGCATCCAGCGCGAAGTCGGCATCACCACGCTGATGGTGACCCACGACCAATCCGAAGCCCTGTCGATCAGCGACCGGGTCGTGGTGATGCAGGCCGGGCGCATCACCCAGATCGACGCGCCGTACACCCTTTACGAGCATCCGCGCACCGAGTTCATTTCCGGTTTCGTCGGCAAAGCCAACCTGCTGGCCGGCAGGCGCGACAGCGCGGGTATGGTTCAAGCCTGCAGCCCGGCCGAGGGCGAGCTGACCCTGAGTTTGCGTCCGGAAAAAATCGACCTGTGCGAAGTCGGTTCAGGCCGACTGCAGGGCACCCTCACCAGCCGCTTCTTTCTCGGCAGCCAATGGCTGTACGGCGTCTCCACCCGCCTGGGTGAACTCTGCGTGGTGCGCCGCAACGATGGCTCGGCGCCCCTGGCCGAAGGCACGGCGGTGGGCCTGGATTGGGATCCGGCGCTGCTGCGGGTGCTGAGCGCGGACGAGGTACCGGCATGAAGCTGATCGATGCGATGCGCCGCGGCCGGCAAGGCTACCTGATGTCCGCGCCGGCGCTGGCCCTGTACCTGGGCTTGCTGGTCATTCCCTTGGGCTTGACCTTGGTCTTGTCATTCAACGTATTCGACTACAGCTCGGGCATCAACGGCGATGCCTACACCTTCGAGCACTACACCAGCCTGTTGGGCGATCCGTACTTCTACGAGATCTTTTTGCGCACGTTCTGGATCAGCGCCCTGACCACCCTCCTGTGCGTGCTGATCGGCGTGCCCGAGGCGTACATTCTCAGCCGCATGGGCGCACCGTGGCGCTCGATTTTCCTGATCCTGATCCTCACGCCGCTGCTGATTTCGGTGGTGGTGCGGGCGTTCGGCTGGAGCCTCTTGCTCGGCGCCGACGGCCTGGTCAACCAGGCCCTGCAAGCCTTCGGCGGTGCGCCGGTGAAGCTGCTCTATACGCCGTTCGCCGTGGTCATCGCCCTGGTCCACGTGATGTTGCCGTTCATGATCATTCCGGTCTGGACCTCGCTGCAGAAACTCGACCCGGCCGCCGAGCAGGCCGCGCTGTCCCTCGGGGCGAGCCAGTTCACGGTGATCCGCAAGGTGGTACTGCCGCAGATCATGCCCGGCGTGTTGTCCGGCACGCTGATTGTGTTCGGTCTCGCCGCCAGCTCCTTTGCGATTCCCGGCCTGCTCGGCGGACGGCGCTTGAAGATGGTCGCCACGTTGATCTACGACCAGTACCTGTCGGAGCTGAACTGGCCGATGGGCGCGGCCATTGCCGTCGCGCTGCTGCTGCTCAACCTGCTGATCATGCTGTCGTGGAACCGGATGATCGAAGGCCGCTACAAGAAGTCATTGGGGTAATGGGTCATGTCTAGAAACGGTCCTTTCGCGCTGTTATTCCACGCCTTGGTGGTGATCTTCATGCTCGCGCCGCTGGTGGTGGTCTGCCTCGTCGCCTTCACTCCGGAAAACACCCTGAGCCTGCCGACCACCGAGTTTTCCCTGCGCTGGTTCCGCGCGGTGTTCGAGCGGGCGGATTTTGTCGACGCGTTCTACAACAGCCTGGTCCTGGCGTTCTGCGCGGCCTCGCTGGCGACCTTGGTCGCGGTGCCGGCGGCCCTGGCGATCACCCGGCTCGAGTTTCCGGGCCGGGACTTCTTCAACGGTCTGTTCCTGTCGCCGATCATCATTCCGCACCTGGTGCTCGGGGTGGCGTTGCTGCGCCTGTTTGCATTGATGGGCGTGAACGGCAGCTTCGCCTGGCTGATCTTCGCCCATGTGCTGGTGATCACGCCGTATGTGCTGCGCCTGGTGCTGGCCTCGGCCATCGGCCTGGACCGCAGCGCCGAACAGGCCGCGCAATCGCTGGGCGCCGGACGCTTCACGCTGTTCCGGCAAATCACCTTGCCGATGATCCTGCCGGGCGTGGCCGGAGGCTGGCTGCTGGCGTTCATCAACAGTTTCGATGAGGTCACGCTGTCGATCTTCGTCACCTCGCCGGCCACGCAAACCTTGCCGGTGCGCATGTACGTGTACGCCACCGAATCCATCGATCCGATGATGGCGGCAGTGTCGGCGCTGGTCATCGGGCTCACCGCACTGACCATGATTCTGCTCGATCGGGTCTATGGCCTGGATCGGGTCCTGGTAGGCAAACAATGAGGGTGTCATGGCACTGCTGAAACGACTGGCCGAAGGCGACCGCCCGGCCCTGGACTTTATCCTCGACGGCCAGCCTGCCACCGGCCTGCTGGGCGACACGCTGCTGACCGCCGTGCTGACCTGCAGCGAACACTTGCGCGGCAGTGACTTCAGTGCCGAACCCCGGGCCGGCTTCTGCCTGATGGGTGCCTGCCAGGATTGCTGGGTGCGCCTGGGCGACGGCCGCCGCGTCCGCGCCTGCTCGACCTTGCTCGAAGCCGGACAGCACATCAGCCGCGAACCGGGGCGCCAGGTATGAACAGTGTCGACTGGCACGGCCTCATCGCGAGCAAGCTCGCTCCCACAGGGGAACTGCGGCGTGTTCAAAATCAGCATCCACAACCGAGCCAATGTGGGAGCGAGCCTGCTCGCGAAAGCGGTCTGCCTGCTGAAACCGTCGTTGGATGTGCCGCCGTCTTCGCGAGCAGGCTCGCTCCCACAAGGGAACTGGAGCGCTCACAAAACCAGCATCCACAACCAATCCCATGTGGGAGCGAGCTTGCTCGCGATGACGGCTTCGACAACAACACAAATCCCCCGGCCCTGCCCATGAGGTGGCGATGAAACCGATAACCATCATCGGCGCCGGCCCGGCGGGTATCCGTGCCGCGCAGACCCTGGTCGCCCACGGCCTGTACCCCGTGCTGCTGGACGAAGCCGCCCGCGGTGGCGGGCAGATCTATCGACGCCAACCGGCCAATTTCAAGCGCCCGCCGGACAAGCTCTATGGCTTCGAAGCACACAAGGCCAACGCCATCCACCAGACCCTCGACCAATTGCGCGGACAGCTCGATTACCGTCCCGATACCCTGGTGTGGAATGCCGAGGCCGGCCTGCTCGATACCTTGCATGCAGGCCGCGCCGATCGCCTCGAATACGCCGGCGTGATCGTCGCAACCGGCGCCACCGACCGGGTCCTGCCCGTGCCGGGGTGGACCCTGCCCGGCGTCTACAGCCTGGGCGCGGCGCAGATCGCCCTGAAGTTCCAGGGGTGCGCCATCGGCGAACGGGTGGTGTTCGCCGGCAGCGGCCCGTTGTTGTACCTGGTGGCCTATCAATACGCCCGAGCCGGCGCCAACGTGGTCGCAGTCCTCGACAGCTCACCGTTTAGCGCCCAGGTCCGCGCCCTGCCCGACCTGCTGGTTCAACCGACCACCCTCGCCAAAGGCCTGTATTACCGCGCCTGGCTGACCGCCCATGGCATCGCCGTGCATCAAGGGGCGAGCCTGGCGCGTGTCGAAGGAGAACGCCGGGTGCAGTCGCTGGCATGGCGCAACGCAAGCGGCGAACACACACTCGATTGTGACGCGGTGGCCTTCGCCCACGGCTTGCGCAGCGAAACCCAACTGGCCGACCTGTTGGGCTGCGACTTCACCTGGAACACGCTCAATCGCGCGTGGCTGCCCCAACGGGACCGCGCCGGACGCAGCAGCGTGCCGGGGATTTATCTGGCCGGTGACGGTGCCGGCATCATGGGCGCCGACGCGGCGGAACTGGCCGGTGAACGGGCGGCCCTGGCCTTGCTTGAAGACCTCGGCTACGCCACCGACCCACGGCGTTGCACGCAACTGGAACAAGCCCTTGAACGCATCGGCCGGTTCCGCGAAGGCCTGGAGCGCGCCTTTGCCTTTCCTGAACACTGGGCTGCCGATGCCGCCGATCAACTGATGATCTGCCGCTGCGAAGAAGTCAGCGTCGGCGATATCCGCCGCGTGGTGAACGAAGGCCATTGGGAAATCAATCGGGTCAAGGCCCATTGCCGGGTCGGCATGGGGCGTTGCCAGGGACGGATGTGCGGTGCCGCCGCCGCGGAAATCATTGCCTGCGAGAGCGGCCGCGCCATCGCCAGCATCGGCCGCTTGCGGGCCCAAGCGCCGATCAAGCCCGTACCGTTCGGCCTGGAGGTCGAGCCATGATCGAAGTGGATGCGGTGATCATTGGCGGCGGTATCGTCGGCGCCTCGGCGGCGCTGTTCCTGAGCCAGGCCGGACGCCGGGTGGCGCTGTTGGAGCGCGACTTCTGCGGCTCGCATTCCAGCGGCGTGAACTACGGCGGTGTACGTCGCCAGGGTCGGCCGCTGTCGCAATTGCCCTTGTCGCAACGGGCCCATGAAATCTGGCGCCAGTTGCCCCAGTTGATCGGCATCGACGGCGAGTACCAGCGTAGCGGCCACTTGAAGCTGGCTCGCAGTGCCGCAGACCTGCAAGCGCTGCACGACTATGCCGCCGCCAGCCAAGGCTTTGGCCTGGACCTGCAACTGCTTGATCGCACGGCCCTGCGCGCGCGCTTTCCGTGGGTCGGCACCGTCGCGGTCGGGGCGTCGCTGTGCCCGGAAGACGGCCATGCCAATCCGCGCCTGGTGTCGCCAGCCTTCGCCCAAGCCGCGCGCCGACAGGGTGCGCAAGTCCACGAACAATGCGCCGTCAGCCATGTTGAGCACGAGGGCCAGCGCTTTGTCGTACGCACCGCAACGGGCCTGACGTTCCACGCGCCCTGGCTGCTGAACTGCGCCGGTGCCTGGGCCAGCCAGTTCGCCGCGCAATTTGGCGAAGCGGTGCCGATGCACGCCGGGCACCCGGCGATGCTGGTCACCGAACCCTTGCCCTTGGTCATGGATGCCAGCACTGGCGTCGAGGGCGGTGGCATCTACGCCCGCCAGGTCTCGCGCGGCAATTGCGTGCTGGGAGGCGGCCAAGGTTTTGCGCTGGATGCCGCTCGCGCCCGGCCCGGCCAGAACGCCGTGCTGGACATCCTGCGCCAGGCCGTCGAGCTCTACCCGTTTCTGCAAGGCGCCCAGGCGATTCGTACCTGGAGCGGCACCGAAGGCTACCTGCCCGATCGCCAACCGGTGATCGGCCACAGCAGCACCCAGCCCGGTCTGTTGCACGCGTTCGGCTTTGCCGGCGCGGGCTTCCAGATCGGCCCGGCGGTGGGCCAAGCGCTCACCGAGATCATCTGCAGCGGGGCTTCGTCCACGCCGCTGGATGCGTTTTCCATCACCCGGTTTCACTCCATCTCCGTTGCTTGATAGAGGAAGGTCGCGCCAATGAATAACGTCAAACGCAGTGCACTGTTCGGTTTCTGCTCGCTGGGTTCCGCTTGCCTGGGCGCCCTGCTCCCGGTCACCCAGGCGTTGGCCGAGCCGACGCTTTACCTGGGCATGAACGGCGGCACCATGGAGCGGCTCTACGCCGACAAGGTCTTGCCGGCTTTCGAGAAAGCCAACAACGTCAAAGTGGTCATCGTGCCCGGCACCTCCGCCGACATCCTGGCGAAAGTCCAGGCCAGCAAGGGCACCCCGCAGATGCACGTGATGTTCCTCGATGACGGCATCATGTACCGCGCCATCGCGATGGGGCTGTGCGACAAACTCGAGGACAGCCCGACCCTGGCGCAGATCCCGGCCAAGGGACGCATCAAGGATCAGGCCGTGGCAGTCAGCCTCGGCGTGACGGGGCTGGCCTACAACACCCGGCTGTTCAAGGAAAAAGGCTGGAATACCCCCACCTCCTGGATGGACCTGGCCGATCCGCGCTTCAAGGACAAAGTGGTGTTCCAGTCGATGGCCTCGTCTACCTTCGGCCTGCACGGCTTCTTGATGTTCAACCGGATCCAGGGCGGTAGCGAAACCGACGTCGAGCCGGGCTTCAAGGCGTGGCCGAACACGGTGGGCCGCAACGTGCTGGAGTACATCCCAAGCTCGGCGAAGATATCCGAAATGCTGCAGACCGACGAAGCCGCGCTATTCCCGCTGACGCCGACCCAGGTGACCGCGTTGAAACTCAAAGGCATGCCGGTGGAATATGCCCAGCCGAAGGAAGGCGCCGTGGTCCTCAACGTCGCCGAATGCGCCATCGCGCAAAACACCCAGCCGGAACTGGCGCAAAAACTTGCAGAGTTCCTGCTCACCCCGCAAGCCCAGGCCATCGCCCTGGAAGAAGGCGACCAGATTCCGTCCAACCCCAACACCCCGACCACCGACAAGACCCGTGGCCAGGTAGAGGCGATGAAGCAATACCTGGAGACAGCGATTGCCGTGGATTGGGACCAGGTCAACGAACAACGCCCGGCCTGGAACGCCCGTTGGAACCGCAGTGTCGAGCGCTAGGACACGCTTTGCAGTTATCATGCGGCCGATTCACAAACCAGGCTGATCACCTGTGGCGAGGGAGCTTGCTCCCGCTGGGCTGCGAAGCAGACCCCAAACCTGACACCAAGGTGTGTCAGACTGATTGCATGGCCGCTTTTGGGGCTGCCATGCAGCCCAGCGGGAGCAAGCTCCCTCGCCACAGGTTCTGTGCTGGTTTCAGTATTTGTGCCCGCCCCTTGATCAACAGCGAACCCTCCCATGCACACCCTCGCCCAACTACGCGCCGGCCAGCTCTCGGGGATTACCCGGCTGGACCTGGCCTGCGGCTTGACGGAGTTTCCCCGGGAAATCTTCGAGCTGGCCGATTCCCTCGAGATCCTCAACCTCAGCGGAAATCAGCTGGACGCGCTGCCCGACGACCTGCATCGGCTGCCCCACCTGCGTGTGCTGTTCTGCTCGGATAACCGCTTCACCGAACTGCCCGAATGCCTGGGCCGTTGCAGCGCTTTGACCATGGTTGGTTTCAAGGCCAATCGCATCACCCGTGTCACGGGCGCCGCGCTGCCGCCAAGGCTGCGCTGGTTGATCCTGACCGATAACGATGTCGACAAGTTGCCCGACGAGCTGGGCCAACGCCCGCACCTGCAAAAACTGATGCTGGCCGGTAACCGTTTGCAGCAGTTGCCGGCGAGCCTGGGCCAGTGTCATCGCCTGGAACTGCTGCGCATCGCCGCCAATCAACTGACCGAACTGCCGCAATGGTTGTTGGAGCTACCGAGCCTCAGTTGGCTGGCCTACGCCGGCAACCCGCTGGAAGCCCAGGCGGAAGCGGCGGCCCTGAATACCACTGTGCCTATCGACTGGTCGCAACTGGCGCTGCAACAACCACTGGGTGAAGGCGCATCCGGGGTGATTCACCAGGCGCTCTGGCAAGCCCTCGGCCGGGTGGCGCGAAACGTCGCCGTGAAGCTGTACAAAGGCCAGATGACCAGCGACGGCTCGCCCCTGCATGAAATGCATGCCTGCATCACGGCCGGTCGACACCCGAACCTGATCGACGTATTGGGCCAGGTCGCTGGGCACCCCGAGCAACAGGCCGGCCTGGTGATGGCACTGATCGAGCCCAGCTACCGCAACCTCGCCGGGCTGCCGAGCCTGGCGTCATGCAGCCGCGACGTGTATGCCGATGATCTGCGCCTGAGCGCACCGGCGGCCTTGCGCATCGCTCACGGCATCGCCTCGGCGGCGGCGCACCTGCACCGCCAAGGCATCACCCATGGCGATCTCTACGGGCACAATATCCTGTGCAATGACCAGGGCGATTGCCTGCTGGGCGATTTTGGCGCGGCGTCGTTCCACGCCATCACGGATAACCTGCAAACCCGCGCACTGCAACGCATCGAGGTGCGGGCCTTCGGGATTCTGCTGGGGGAATTGCTGGCGCGGATCGAACCGGCGCTCGCGGCACAGGATATTGCATGGCTGCAGGATTTGCAGGCGCGCTGCTGTCAGCCGGAGGTGTTGGCACGGCCGGGGTTCGATGAGATTGAAGGTTTGCTAAGCGAGTTCAAACACATCGACTAAACCAGCCCCCCAAACAAACACACCACCTATTGTGGCGAGGGGATTTATCTGTGGGAGCAAGGCTTGCCCGCGATGCGGACACCTCGTTTTCTCAGAGACCGCGTTGTTTTCATCGCGGGCAAGCCTTGCTCCCACAGAATGAGCGGCCCCCAGGAATACCCCCCTTGCCACAGGGCGTACTGCTTACCCCGCCAACCCGACAAACATGTCCTGCACGTCATCGTGATTGTCGAGGCCTTCGAGGAAGGCTTCGACTTCGGCCATCTGCTCATCGGTCAAGCCGCTGACCGGGTTCTTCGGCTGGTAGCCCAGCTTGGCCGACAACACGGTGAAGCCCTGCTCCGGCAAGGCCTTCTGTACCGCATCGAGGTCGGCAGGGTCGGTGATAAACAACGTCGCGCCTTCTTCACCCGGCTCGAAATCCTGGGCACCGGCCTCGATGGCGGCCATTTCCGGATCGGCATCCGGGCTGTCCGGCGCGGCTTCGATCATGCCGACATGGTTGAAGTCCCACGCCACCGAACCCGAGGCGCCCAGTTGACCCTTGCGGAAGGCGACGCGAATTTCGGCCACGGTACGGTTGATGTTATCGGTCACGCATTCAACGATCAGCGGCACCTGGTGCGGCGCGAACCCTTCGTAGGTGACGCGGTGGTATTGCACGGTTTCACCGAGCTGGCCAGAACCTTTCTTGATCGCACGTTCCAGGGTCTCGCGGGGCATCGAGGCCTTTTTCGCCTGCTCGACCACCAGCCGCAAGTGCGCGTTGGTCGCGGTATCAGCACCGTTGCGTGCGGCAATGGTGATTTCCTTCACCAGCTTGCCGAAGATCTTGCCCTTGGCGTTGGCAGCCGCTTCTTTGTGTTTAACCTTCCACTGTGCGCCCATTACTCACTCTCTTGTCTGACGCGCCGAGACATCTGCCGGCCGGCGCTGTGGCGCAAGTTTATACGGCCTAAACCGGCTGATCGACCAAAAAATCACCGTGCCGGATCGACATTTTCACAGTGTGTTGTAGGGCGTTTCTGAAATAGCGGCTCACAAGCACCATTTCCTCCCGTGGTTTCGTACCCTCTGTGCCTCTCTCCCCGCCAGTAGGAGGCGCGATGCGCAACGACACGGAAAGTCCCTTCAGCCTGACGCTCACGCAAAGCGATTTACAGTTGCAAGTCTTGCGCTTCAATGGCCGCGAAGCCCTCAACCAGCCGTACCGTTTCGACCTCGAATTGATCGGCCTGGCCCCACCGATAGACCCCGACCTGCTATTGGGGCACCCGGCCTTCCTGCGCCTGGACCGCGACTCGGGTATCCATGGGATTATCCACAGCGTTTGCCTGAGCACCCCGGCACCGCGGCGCATCGGTTATCGCTTGACCTTGGTTCCCTACCTGCAGCAATTGGAACAAGGCCCACGGCGCCGGGTTTTCCATCGGCTCAGCGTGGTGCAGGTGCTGCAACGCCTGCTGGAAGACAACGGCCTGCCCGCCGACAGCTACCGTTTCGAGCTACCCCACGGGCAGTATCCATGCCGCCCATTCTGCATCCAGTACGACGAAAGCGACCTGACCCTCCTGCAACGGCTGTGCGAAGAAGAAGGCATTCATTACCACTTCGAACACACCCCCCAGGGCCACGTCCTGGTGTTTGCCGAAGATCCGAAGAGTTTTCCCACACGGCCCGTCGAACTGTCCCTGCGCCCGAACGACAATTCGATACCGGCCATCAAGCGCTTGTATTTGCGTCACCACGGGGTGCTGCCTGGCTTGCCCGTCGGGTTCAGCGATCGGGCCACGACCGACACCGAGGCCTGGGCGGCGAATCAACCCCTTGAGCAGATCGACCATGAGGCCATGCACGGCGACCCGGCCTTGACTCACCGGTACCAGGTCGGTCGTCGCCACCTGGAACGGTTACGCTGTCGGCAACGGGAAATCCATGGCCACAGTGACCAACCCGCCCTGCACGGCGGCGACATCGTGCAGATCTGCGAGCACCCGGTTTCCACATTCAACGATCAATGGCTGATCACCGAGGTCCAGCACCGCGGACGGCAGTTTTCGATTCTTGAACCTGACCTCCCCACCACATCGTCGGCCCGTGACTACCACAACCGCTTCACCGCCATCCCCTGGGCCACTGTGTTCAGGCCGGCCCTCAAGCACCCTAAGCCCTGCATCCCCGGGTATCACTTGGCCCATGTACTGGGCCATCCCGGCCAACCGGCCCAGTCCGATGAGCGCGGGCAAGTCAGCGTCAGCCTCTGGGCGCCGGACCAGGAAGGCATCACGCTGCCCGTGTCGCGACTGACGCTGAACAACAGCCCCTCGCTGAGGGCCGGCAGCGAAGTGCTGGTGAGTTTTCTCGATGGCGACCCCGACCGGCCGGTGCTGTGCCCAGGGGCTGTCGATACCGGCGCAGGACACGCCGCCGCCCCACCGAAACCGTCCCGTGGCAACCCTGATGCCGGATTGCTGTTGGACTGGCTGCTGAACCCGCCAAACTTCACGCCCTGAGCCGGCGCGTGGCTTCTTGCCGGCAAACCTGATCTGGCTCAAGCAAACCCAACGAAACGGGCATACAGTGGAGACACAACGCCGCTCTAGACGGCGCTTTGCCCTGATTGTTGGAGATACCGCGATGCCCTGGAAAAACTCGGAAAACCGCTACAGTACCGTCACGGTAACCTTGCATTGGCTGATGCTGGTGCTGCTGGCCGTGGTTTATGCCTGCATTGAGTTGCGGGGAATTTTCCCCAAGGGCAGTGGTGGCCGGACCCTGATCAAGGAAGCGCATTTCATGCTTGGCCTGACCATGTTCCTGCTGGTCTGGCTGCGCCTGTTCGCCCGCAGCAGGGGCAAGGCACCGGCAATTTTCCCGGCCTCCCCCGCCTGGCAAACCCTCCTCGCCCGCCTGATGCACTGGGCGCTGTACATATTCATGATCGCCATGCCGCTGCTGGGCTGGCTGATCACCAGCGCCGAAGGGCACCAGGTGATGTTCTACGGTTTCGATTTGCCGTTGCTCATCGATCAAGACAAGGATTTTGCCAAGCAATTGGAAGGCTGGCACGTGCTCGGCGGCACCATCGGCTATTGGTTGATTGGCCTGCATGCCTTGGCGGGGCTGTATCACCACTACGTGGTACGCGACAACACGCTGTTGCGGATGATGCCCAAGCGCGGCTGACCGGCGTCAGTCGAACCCTCGGCGGCCTTGCAGGCCGCCGGTGTGGACAAAGATCAAACGGGTGCCAGGAGCAAACCTTCCGGCCTCGACCTGCGCCTTGAGCGCCATCAAGGCCTTGCCGGTGTACAACGGTTCCAGTTCGATGGCCGCCGTGGTTTCGATGAAGGCAGCCAGTTCGGCATCGACCCGGGCGAAGCCACCACGGCTGCCGTCGAGCAATTCATAACGCGGATGACAAAGCCCCGCCTCCCCCACGATGCGCTCGACCTGCTGGGCCACGCCATGGTCCGGGGGCACCGCCAGCACACCGTAGACCGCACGCTTGCCCGCTTCGGCCAGTACCAGCCCGGCCAGTGATGTTCCCGTGCCGCAGGCCAGCCACCAGCCGTGATAATCCGCCCACCCCAACGCCGCCAATTGTTGATCGACACTGGCCGCCCAGGCCATGCAGCCTTGTGCCCCGGGCAATCCCGAACCGCCCTCGGGCACCGGGTGCAAATGTGGATAGCGGGCCTGCCACGGCCCCCAGAAACCTGGGGCATGTCGCTCTCGGTATCCGCCATACCCCAACCAATGCAATTCCATGCCGAATACTTTCAGGTCGCGCACCGTCGGCGTGTCCTGGGGCTGACCGCGCAGCAGCCCGACCGTGGGAAACCCGAAGCGCTTGCCGGCCGCCGCCAGCGCATGCAAATGATTGGAATAGGCACCGCCCAGGCTCATGACCCCCTCGGCACCGGCCTCATGGGCGGCGCGCAGAGGGTGGACGAGTTTGAACCACTTGTTGCCGCTGATCAGTGGATCGATCCGGTCCAGGCGCAACACCGCCACTTCGACACTGGCACGGGCGAGCCAGTCCAGGTGAAGGGGTTCGAGTCGGGGTTGGGGATGCCAGTCGAGGGCGGGAAGCAGCATGGCGGCAGGTCGGAGGAAATAGGCTGGCATCTTACCAGCTTGGTCGCGAAGGACCTGACACCAAAAGAATCTGTGGGAGCGAGCTTGCTCGCGATAGCGGCAGGTCAGCCAATATCCAGATGGCTGACAAGCTCGCTCCCACAAAGGATTTCCTGGGGTTGTGGGTTTACAACTGCGCCGCCAACCGCGAGCCCTGGTTGATCGCCCGCTTGGCATCCAGCTCAGCCGCCACATCGGCACCGCCGATGAGGTGAACGGTCTGCCCTGCCGCTTCCAGGCCTTCCTGCAACTCACGCAGCGGATCCTGGCCGGCGCAGATCACGATGTTGTCCACCGCCAGCACTTGCGGCTCGCCGGTTTCGCCGATGCGAATGTGCAGGCCGTCGTCGTCGATCTTCAAGTACTCGACGCTGTTGAGCATCTGCACCTGCTTGTTCTTCAGGCCCGTGCGGTGAATCCAGCCAGTGGTCTTGCCCAGGCCGTCACCGACCTTGGACGCCTTGCGTTGCAGCAGGAACACCTGGCGCGCCGGTGCATGGGGTTCGGCCTTGATCCCGGCGACGCCGCCACGCGCTTGGAGATGGGTGTCGATCCCCCACTCCTTCCAGAACGCCTCACGGTCCTGGCTGGTGGCGACGCCCTGGTGAACCAGGAATTCCGACACGTCGAAGCCAATACCGCCGGCACCGATCACCGCGACACTGCGCCCCACCGGCTTGCGTTCGAGGATCACGTCCAGGTAGCTCAAGACCTTGGCATGCTCCACCCCCGAAATCGCCGGCACCCGTGGGGCGATGCCGGTGGCGAGGATGATCTCGTCGTAACCGCCGGCCACCAATTGCGCCACATCCACCCGGGTGTCGAGGCACAGCTCGACATGACTGGTCTGCAATTTGCGCTTGAAGTAGCGCAGGGTTTCGAAGAACTCTTCCTTGCCAGGCACGCGCTTGGCGACGTTGAACTGGCCACCGATTTCGCTGGCCGAATCGAACAGCGTCACCTGGTGCCCGCGCTCGGCCGCCACCGTGGCCGCGGACAACCCGGCCGGGCCAGCGCCAACCACGGCGATTTTCTTCACCTGGGTCACCGGCAGGTAGTTCAGCTCGGTTTCGTGGCAAGCCCGCGGGTTGACCAGGCAACTGGTGAGCTTGCCGCCAAAGGTGTGGTCCAGGCACGCCTGGTTGCAGCCGATGCAGGTGTTGATTTCATCGCTGCGACCGGCAGCGGCCTTGTTGACGAACTCCGGATCGGCCAGGAACGGCCGCGCCATGGAAACCATGTCGGCATCGCCTTCGGCCAGGATCTGCTCGGCCACTTCCGGGGTGTTGATGCGGTTGGTGGTGATCAAAGGGATGTTCACCGAACCGCGCAGCTTGGCCGTGACTTTGCTGAACGCCGCCCGTGGAACCTTGGTGGCGATGGTGGGAATCCGTGCTTCGTGCCAACCGATACCGGTGTTGATGATCGTCGCGCCGGCCCGCTCGATGGCCTTGGCCAACTGGACGATTTCGTCCCAGGTACTGCCGCCTTCCACCAGGTCGAGCATCGACAGGCGAAAGATGATGATGAAGTTCGGGCCTACCGCCTCGCGCACCCGACGGACGATTTCCACCGGCAGGCGCATGCGGTTTTCATAGCTGCCGCCCCAACGGTCGGTACGGTGGTTGGTATGGGCCGCCAGGAACTGGTTAATGAAATAACCTTCCGAGCCCATGATCTCGACGCCGTCATATTCCGCCTTCTGGGCCAGGACCGAGCACGTGACGAAATCGCTGATCTGCTTCTCGATGCCTTCCTCATCCAGCTCCTTGGGCTTGAACGGGTTGATCGGCGCCTGGATCGCACTCGGTGCCACTTGCTTGGGGCTGTAGGCGTAGCGCCCGGCGTGAAGAATCTGCATGCAGATCTTGCCGCCGGCCTCGTGCACGGCCCGGGTTACGATCTGGTGCTTGAGCGCCTCTTCTTCGGTGGTCAGCTTGGCCGCGCCGGAGTAGACACCGCCTTCGTCGTTCGGCCCGATCCCACCGGTAACCATCAGGCCCACGCCGCCCCGGGCGCGCTCGGCAAAATACGCCGCCATGCGTTCGAAGCCGCCGGGTTTCTCTTCCAGGCCGGTGTGCATCGAGCCCATCAGGGTGCGGTTGCGCAACGTGGTGAAGCCCAAGTCCAGCGGGGCCAGCAGGTGCGGGTAATGAGAGGCGGTCATCGATAACTCCACAACGGGCGATCACGGGAATAAAGGGCAAGCTCTGCGGCTTGCGTCTGTCATGGCTCACAGCGTAAGAGTCCGGCTGCGGCTGCTCAATGACCGTAACTGACAACTTAATGATCCAAATGCGCAGTACCCATCAGGTGCCGCGTGACTCTCGGTGGGGTAAGCCAGTCCTACCAACGCTGGCTCACGTGCTCAAACCAAAAAATAACGCTAATAACAGAGTCGTCATTGCATGCATCCCCAACGAAAAATGCTGCACAACGAGTTGCACGCCCGCCCGTCGTTGTATTTCGACGAACCGGCCCACGTCTTCCACTTGGCATTCCTGGGCGATAACGCCCAGTGCAACGC
Organism: Pseudomonas sp. Z1-12; assembly: GCF_051132015.1. Lineage (NCBI taxonomy): Bacteria > Pseudomonadati > Pseudomonadota > Gammaproteobacteria > Pseudomonadales > Pseudomonadaceae > Pseudomonas > Pseudomonas sp. Z1-12. Next base: position 2,236,211 of record NZ_CP071647.1, on the reverse strand, counting down.
ACTGCTCGAGCGACTGTGCCCCGATACCGTCGCAGCAGACGCCGCACAAGGCATCACCCGCCTGGAAGGCCATCCGCTGAAGTGGGAGCGCCACGCCGAATTCTTTACCCTGACCCTGGTCGTGCCTGCCAGCAGCAACGAGCTGCAATGGACGACACTGCCCGAAAGCCTTGCCCGGGGCATCGAAGGCCACACCCAGCACCTCATCAATGCCGTTCAGGTGGTGGTGCGTGCCGAAGCCGGCCTCGACCTGCCCAGCTACGGTTTCAAGGACCCTTGCGGCTCATGCGTGGGCGGTGGCGATGCGGTGGTCTGGAGCGATTTTCGCCTGACCGAGGACGGCACCAATCGCCTCTTGTTCATCAACCGACGGCTCAACGCCTATCGCCAGGGGCGCATGATCCGGCGCCTGTTGGAAATCGAGACCTATCGCATGATGGCCTCCTTGTCCCTCAGTATCGCCAAGGCACTGGACCCGCAACTGAATGAATTCGATCGTACCCTGGTGAGCCTCTCCGAGCGCAACGCCAACGCCAGTGGCGTGCATGCCAAGGCGCTGTTGGAGGATATCGCCCTGCTGTCGCGCCAGGTCGTCAGCAGCTCGGTCAGGACTCGCCACCGTTTCAGCGCGACCCGCGCCTACGCGCAATTGGTGTTCGAGCGCCTGGGGGAGTTGCGCGAAAGTCATTTGGGCGATTGCCAGCGTTTGGGCGTGTTCATCGAACGCCGTTTCAAGCCCACGGTGCGTTATTGCGCCGCCACTGAACAGCGCCTCGAACAACTGGCCATGAGCGTCGCCAACCTGGGCGACCTGCTGCAAGCCCGCGTGCAAGTCGAGATGGAAGACCAGAACGCCGAGATCCTGCGCAGCCTCAATGCCCGCGCCGATGCCCAGATCAAGATCCAGCGCGCCGTGGAAGGCCTGTCGATCATCGCCATCACGTACTACCTGATCAACCTGTTCAAGTTGGTCTACAGCGGGTTGCACACCTTGGGTGCGCACCTCTCGGCCCGTGACGCGCTGCTGGGCATGACGCCACCGGTGCTGTTGATCATGTTGCTGATTCTGATCCGGATCAGGAAGGCCAAGAGTCACTAGCCGCCCTGCCCAGCGCCAAGGGCGTCCACGGGTTCCATGGACGCCTTTGCGTACGCTTGCCGTGCGTACAAATCCTCACCCGCCCTTCGCTAATCCCTTGTTTTACCGTACCCTGCCCCGTGACTCTTGATGAAAAATCACGAACCTGAACACGGCCGCTGACTGTTCCCCCATGCGCAAATTTCTGTACTTGCTGTTTTCACTGGCCTTGATTGCCGCCCTGGTCACCTACGCACTGTGGACGACGGATCGGCCGGCCGGCCATTACCTGTCAGACCTGCGGATCACCCTGGCGGTCGACCAGGGCACGCCGGCCGACCGTGGCAATCTGCTGGGCATCCAGCCCGAACTGTTCCCCACCGACTACCAGAGCCCCGAGCGCCTGCATCGCAAACTGGCGGCCTATCTGCAGGCGGCCCGCGACCAGGGTTTTCTCAATGCCAAGACCGTCGTGGTCCTGCCCGAGCACATCGGCACCTGGCTGATGGTCGGTGGCGAAAAAGACGAGTTGTACCAGGCCACCACCCTGAAGGAAGCCATGAACTGGCTGGCGGTGAGCAATCCGCTGGCGTTCGTCCAGGCGCTGGTAAGCGCCGAGGGCGATAACCGATTGGACGATGCCTACCTGCGCATGAAAGCCGAGCGCATGGCCCGTGATTATCAAACACTGTTCGGCGGGCTGGCCAAGGAGTTCGGCATCACCCTGGTGGCGGGCTCCATCGTGCTGCCCGAACCCAGCGTCAACGAAGGCCAGCTGAAGATTGGCCGTGGCGCGTTGTACAACAGCAGCCTGGTGTTCGGCAGCGATGGCCGGCCGATCGGCCAGCCGCAACGCCAACGACATCCGGTGTTCGAGCAACAGGATGTGCTGGGCGCCGAGCATCCGGCCGCCCCCCTCGTCATCGACACGCCTGCCGGGCGCCTGGGCGTGCTGATCGGCAGCGACAGTTGGTACCCGCTCCACTACCGGCAGCTCAATGAACAGGGTGCGCAACTGATCGCGGTACCCGCCTTTGTCATCGGTCGCGGCACCTGGGACAAGCCTTGGAGCGGTTATAAAGGCCTGTCCACGCCGAGCGAAGTGAGCCTCAGGCCTGGCGAAGTGAGCGAGGGGCAAGCCTGGCATCGCCTGACACTGACCAGCCAGTTGCCTATCAGCCAGGCCCGGGGCGGCGTCAGCGTGTTCCTGCGCGGGCAGTTCTGGGACAGCGGCAGTGCCGGCCAGAGCTTCATCAGCCACAACGGCCAGCACTTCCCCGACGGCGAAGCCCGTGGCGCCCGCCTGTTGAACTTGTGGTTGTAAACATGAAACCGCAGCCGATGCGCCTGGGGGATCTGTCGGTAGGCTTCGTCCATAGCCTGGCTGACGCGGTCGCCAGCCATGGGCAGGACCCCAAGCCCCTGCTTGAACAGTACGGCCTCGACGCCGCGCGCCTGGCCGAGCCCGGGGCACGCCTGTCGATTCCACGGTACATGCGCCTGGGCCACGCCGCGATTCAACAGACCCAGGACCCGGCCCTGGGCCTGCGCATGGGTCAGCTCGGCCGTTTGAGCCAGGCCGGGCTGGCCGGCGTCACCGCTGCGCAGGCGCCGACCGTACGCGAGGCGGCCCGCTGCATGATCCGCTTCGAGCCGCTGTACGGCTCCAACTATCGCGGCCAATCGAGTTTCCATGAAGATGCCCGCGGCGCCTGGCTGCGGTTCTATTCCATCAGCCCGTATAACGCCTACAACCGCTTCGTCGTGGACTCGATCATTGCCGGCTGGCTGGCGCAATTATCCAGCGTCAGCGGCGTCGCGCTGCGGCCCGAACGCATAGACATCGAATTCGAGGAACCGGCGTATCTGGAGGCCTACCGCACACTCGGTGACTGCCCGATCCAGTTTGGCGCCGAACAGAATCAACTGCGCCTGGGCCTGGACAGCCTCGCCCAGCGCAACCCGCAGCATTGCCCCAGTACCTGGCATCACCTGGTTCAGTTATGTGAACGGGAACTGGAACAGCTGACCCGCACCCGCAGCCTGCGCGAGCGCATCATCCAGCTGCTGGGACCGTTACTCAGCGGCGGCCGGGAACCCGACCTGGAAGAAGTGGCGGCTCGCCTGAAGCTGCCGACCTGGACCCTACGTCGCAAGCTGGCCGAGGAAGGCACGCAGTTTCGCGCCATCCTCAACGATACCCGTCGCGACTTGGCCATGACCTACATACGCGATACCGAGCTGGCGTTCGGTGAAATCGCCTACCTGTTGGGGTTTGCTTCAGCCGAAGCCTTTCAACGGGCCTTCAAGCGTTGGAATGACCAGACGCCTGGGGAGTTTCGCCGTAGCCACAGAGGGGTTTAAGCTTCAAGATCCTAGCTTGCAGCTTGCAGCTGCGTTACAACTCCGTTGCATCTTCGGCGGGTTCCAGCGGGTCCAGTTCGTAGGCCTGGTATTCCAGCAGCTCTTCCTGATAATCATCCATTACGCGTCCTTCCCCTGTCGTTGAACCAATGCCTGATGGCGCTGGCATCAGCATAAAGCTGCTTTATGAACAAAACATGAAGCAAAGGCTTCATGAATTAAACGTAGCACAGGGTCGGGAAATTACTGCGTGAAGTGTGGCAGGAAGTAACTCCCTGCCACGGGATCTCAGGAGGCCGGAAGCGGCTGGATCGGCTCGGTCGGGGCCGGCAACGAGCTGGAAGGTGGTGGTGGCGGTGTCACGGTTTCTGTCGTCGGCGCAGACTCGAACGATTCAGGCGCAATCGGCGCGGGCTCGCTCGGCGGTGCGACAGGCTCCGACACCGCAGGAGCGGTTTCGACGGGGGCCGGCGCAGCCTCCTCGACGGGTGTGGCCGCTGCGGGCGCAGGCGCAACAGGCTCGGCCGCTGGGGCTGGAGCTGGAGCTGGGGCCGGATCTGGAGTCGGTGCAGGCATCAAGGCGGCCGACTCGGCCTTGGTTTCCGGTACACCCAGCTCAGCCTTCGGCTTGTCGGCATTCTCGGCGGCTTTCTTCGCTTCGGGAGGCAGGAACAGCTCTACCAAGGCAAAGAAACGCTCATAGAACTTGGCCGCCGACACGGTTTCGCTGGCGACCTTGACCATCGAATCATCCGAGGAGCCGATCGGCATCGACACCGAACCCAGCACGCCCACGCCCAGGCTGGCGGAGTTGTTGGTTTTCTTCAGGGCATAACGGTCCTGCAAGGCGTTGGCGAACATGGTCGCCCGGTGCCCGGTACCGCCATCTTCGGCACAGACCAGGTTGAAACTGATCTCCATATGGGTTTCGCCGGTCTGCTGGAAACTCTTGTGACCGCTGACCAGCTTCGGATCGCTGCTGGTGATGATATAGCCCTGGCTGAGCAACGCCCGGCGCCCGGCTTCGCAGGTGGCCGCGTCACTCACCGGATACGTGCGCGAGAACGTGCCGGAATCATCGAAGTTCTCGTGCTCATAGATGGCGGTTTTCTTCGACGAGCAACCGGCTGCGGCGGCCAGCACCAATGCAAGCCCTACGGTGCGCATGGGAAATGATCTGAACATTGAACATCCTGAGAGAAACGGTCCGGGGCGTATTGTGCAACAGAACGCGACCAGGCAGCGTGGCTAATCTTGTTTCATGGGGGGTGCGAGTTTACTGGGGGTTGTTTGCAGGAAAAAGATGTCAATCCGATAGATCGACGAACACCCGCTTCAGGCAACAAGCAGACACAAAAAACCGGGGTTTTGGCCCAGTGCTGTTCACTTGAACCGTTAGCGGGGACTTTGATTGTCACAAACCCGCCAGATAAACCCAGGGGAAAATCCCCCGCTCATGCCCGTCACTGAACACCAACTGCACCCCATAGCCTTGGGCATTGATTCCAACCACCCGGACCCGCGGATCAACCTGAACCGTCAGCCCCTGCAAACGAAACGCCCGGCACTGGGAACAGGGACATTGCCGGCGCAGCTGGGCATGGTCCAGGCATTGTTCACGGCCGTCGGGCCAGTTGAGCTTCAGTTGCCCTCTGTCCCGGGAATTGCCCATCGCCAGCGGGCTCATTGCAACTGACCCAAGGCAATGCGCACGGCTTTGCGCACTTCCGGGTCCCCATCGTCCCGGGCCGCTTGCAAGGCAGCAATGGCGCCGTGATCGTTCAGTTCTCCCAAGGCCAGGGCCGCCTCCTTGCGCAGATTGCTGATGCGATGGCCCAGGGTTTCGATCAAGGCCGCCAGCGCCGGGACATAGCGCAAACGCCCCAGGCTGCGGGTCGCCCGCAAACGCACTTGCCAGTAATCATCGGCCAGCGCCTCGACCAGGGCCGGGCCGGCATCGGCGTGACCGACCTTGCCCAGGGTAGTGGCGGCCTCTTCGCGCACCGCCCAGGCCGGGTCCCGAAGGGCCTGGCGCAGCGCCGGCAAGACTTGCGCATCCGAAGCCAGGCCAAGGGCCCCGGTGGCGGCACGGCGCACATCGGTGTCTGGGTCATCACTGGCCAGCCGGGCCAGGGCCGGCAAGGCGTCGAGGTGCTTGAGCCAGCCCAGCACGCCGACCGCTTCGCGGCGCACGCTGGCCTCGCTGTCGACCAGGGCGACGAGGGCCGCCGGCGCAGCGTCGGCCAGGCGCAGTTCACGCAAGGCCCTGAAGACCGCGACGCGCACACCGGCCTCGGCATGTGCCGTCCAGGGCAGGATCACCCTTCCCGCCGCCTCGCTCTTGAGCAGGCTCAGGCTCTGGGCGGCAGCGGCCTGAACGCTCGGCGATGGATCGGTCAGGGCCTCGCACAGGGCCGCCACCACCGGCGCGTCTTCCCAGGCTTCAAGCAAGCGCGCGGCTTCGGCCCGCACGTCGGCGCTGGGGTCCCCGGCGAGGCGGTCCACTAGCCACAGCAGGCCTTCAGGCTCCTCAAGGTCGGCCAGTTCGATCAGGGCGATACGGCGCACGCCCGGGTCTTCGTCGGTCAGGCGTGGTTGCAGGGCGAGGATGTCGTCGTTGTCGGTGTTTTCGAATAGAGAGGTCATAGGGCAAATCGCGGCAAGGAGGTTTCAGGGGGAAGCCCGAGGGGATTGAGGCGCGGCAACTGCCGGCCGTCTTCATGGCGCAGCAGGTCGAGGCAGTGGCGCTTCAAACGGGAAAATTCAGGACGGGTCACCAGTTCAGTCGTGCGTGGCCGTGGAAAGTCCAGGCGCAGGTCTTCGATGATCCGTCCCGGACGCGGGCTCATCACCAGCAAGCGATCGGCCAGGAACAACGCCTCGTCGATGTCGTGGGTCACAAACACCACCGTGGTACGGATGCGGGTCCAGATGTCCAGCAGCAGCGCCTGCATGTTCAAGCGGGTCAGGGCATCCAGCGCACCGAAGGGTTCATCCATCAGCAGCAACCGTGGACGGTTGACCAGCACCCGGGCGATCTCCACCCGCTGCTGCATGCCCCCGGAGAGCTGGTCCGGCCAGTGCCCGGCGAAGCCTTCCAGGCCCACCAGCGCGAGGATTTCATCAGCGGCCCGGTGCCGTTCGACCTTGCCCAAGCCGCGCATCTTCAAGCCGAACGCGACGTTGTCACGCACGCTGCGCCAGGGGAACAACGTGTGTTGCTGGAACACCATGCCGCGTTGGGGGGACGGGCCGGAAACGCTCAAGCCGTCGACATTCAAACTGCCGGAATGCGGTTGCAGATGCCCGGCCAAGGCCCCGAGCAAGGTGGACTTGCCGCAACCGGACGGGCCAAGGACACAGACGAACTGGCCCGCCTCGATCTGGCAATCGAGGCCCTGGACCGCTTCGAACGCCTGGTTCCCCTGGCCAAGGACAATGGACAGTTGACGGATATCGATCCGCCCTTCGGGTGTTTGCATCACGCTCATCAGGCTTTCCCTCGTGGTCGATGCCAAGGTGTGAACAACCCGCCCAGGCGTTTGATCAACAGGCTGCTGCCCATGCCCAACACACCGATCAGTAACATGCCGACCACGATGTCGGCGTAGTTCTGCACCGTGTAGGAGGCCCAGGTGTAGTAGCCGATGCCGTACTGGCCGGCGATCATTTCCGCGGTCACCAGGCAGAACCAGGACGTGCCCATGCCGATGGCCAGGCCGGTGATGATGCTCGGCGCGGCGCCCGGCAGAATCACTTCCAGCAGGATCGCCCGGCGTCCGGCCCCGAGGCTTTTCGCCGAGGCGATCAGCCGCCGGTCCACGCCTTCGACGCCGTGCACGGTGTTGAGCAGGATCGGGAACAGCGCGCCGGTGAAGGTGATGAACACCATCGACAGTTCCGACGAAGGGAACATCAGGATCGCCAGGGGAATCCAGGCCACTGCCGGGATCGGCCGCAGCACTTCCAATGGCGGCAGCAACAGGTCTTCGGCCCATTTCGAACGGCCGATGGCCAGGCCCAGCGCCACGCCGATCAACAGCGCCGCGCCATAACCGGCAAAGACCCGGCCCAGGCTGCTGCCCAGGTGCCGGGCGAGATTGCCCGATTCCCCCAGGCCGAGCGCCGCCTGGACCACCGCCAGTGGCGACGGGACGTTGGCGAAGGTCACCAGGCCGAGGTCCCAATGGCCGTTGGCGGCGAGCTGCCAGAACAACAGGCAGAGCAGCAGTGAAGCGGCTCGCAGGAGCCAGCGTTTGGATGATGGGTACACAAATCTTCCTCCGGAGTGGAATCCTTGAGGGAGCGAGCTTGCTCGCGATGGCGTCAGGTCAGTTGAAGTTGATGTGACTGACACACCGCCATCGCGAGCAAGCTCGCTCCCACAGGTTATTTGCAAGTCAGCGAGCAGCGACCGCCTGGGTGGTGGCTTCGCTGAAGTCGAACACCTTGCCGCCCTGGGCCGTGGCAAATTGCTGGGCCTGGCCCTTGAGCAGGAACGCGCTGAGTTGGCCCTTGGCATCGCTGGCGAACCATGCTTGCTCGGCCAGCAGCTTGATCCCGCTGTCGCTGGCCTGGGCATAGACGGCGCGGATGCCCTTGCCTTCCTGCTTGAGGCTCACCAGCGCGGCGAAAGCCGATTGCGCCGAGGCGTAATGGCGCACTTTCGCCTCTCCGCGCACCCAGATTTCGGCCACATGGCGGGCATCGGTGATCGCCTGGCCGGTCGACGCATCGCCGTTGCCCAGCGGCGTCTGGGCGTAGTTGGCCAGTTGCGCGGTGTAATCGAGGTTCGACGCCTTGAAGGCGGCGCGGATGTACTGGTCATCGATGAAAGTGTTGAGGTCCAGGCCGCGATCAGCCTTTTTCAGCAGCTTGAGGGTGTCGATGGCCGTGCCGACGGCCTGGCGGTATTCCGGTTTCCAGGTCAGGTCGCGGGTCTGCACGCCCAGGGGTCCGTGGAACAGGTAGTTGACCTCTGCATCCACCCCGGTGACCTTGGCGATCAGCTCGCTGTACTTCTCCGGCTCGGCGGCCAACAGTTGATTGGCTTCGATGGTCGCGCGCAGATAGGCGACGACGATTTCCGGGTACTTCCTGGCATAGGCCTGGTCCACCAACGCGCCATGGAACGTCGGTGTGTTGGCCTGGGCACCGTCGTAGATCTTGCGGGCGAAGCCCCGGCTGGGGAACAGTTCGGCGAATGGCACGAAGTCGGCGTGGGCGTCGATCTTGCCGGCTTGCAACGCGGAGCCGGCCACCTCCGGCGGCTGGGCAATGATATTGACGTCCTTGAGCGGGTCCCACCCCTGGGCCGCGACGGCGCGCAACAACATGCCGTGGGCGGTGGAGGCGAACGGCACGGAAATGGTCTTGCCCTTGAGCTCGGCCAGTGACTGCACGCCAGACGCGCTGGGCACGACGATGCCGTTGCCGCTGCCCTGGGTGCTGCCCGACAGCACGCTGATGAACAGGCTGTGCTTGCCGGCGGTTTCGAACGCCACGCCGTTGAACGCACCGGGGAAATCGGCCATGGCGCCGAAGTCGAGTTTGCCGGCGACCATCTCGTTGGTCAGTGGCGCACCGCTGGTGAAATTCTTCCACTGGATATCGTATTGGGCGTCCTTGTAGGCACCCTCATGGGGCAGGTATTTATCCAGCAGGCCCAGTTCCCGGATCAGCAACCCGCCGGCGGCGCAGTTGATGGTGGTGTCCTGGGTGCCGATGGCGATGCGGATGGTTTCTGCCCGGGCAGGCAAGGTCAATGAAGCCAGTACCAGACCGGCGAGTGCTGCACGCAATAGCATGGGTGTGTCCCCTCGAATCATTTATTGGTTTTTCGTCTCCGCCGCGATCAGGGCGCGGTGGGAAACGAGGGGTGTTCTGAGTTTGGCGTCCGGGGGTGGCCGGATGGCTTTTTGTGGTGTCTGTGGTGGCCTCATCGCGAGCAAGCTCGGCTCCCACAGGTTTATAGGTGTGCAGAACAATCGCGGCTGGCTTCGATCCCCTGTGGGAGCGAGCTTGCTCGCGATAGCGTCCTGTCAGTCAGCGCAACAGATACGGAATCTCGACTTTCACCGCCCCGGTCGGGCAGTCCTTTTCACAGGGCATGCAGTACCAGCATTCGTCGAACGCCATGTAGGCCTTCTGGGTCGCCGGGTTGATCGCCAGCAGGTCCATGGGGCAGACATCCACGCAGACGGTACAGCCCTTGTGGGCGATGCATTTGTCCTCGTCCACGGTGACGGGGGCATTGGAGCGAAAAAAGATTTCCTGGGGTTGATAGGCCATGGGCGTTTTCTCTGGGTGAAGGGGTCACGCCGCGTCGGCACCGACCCGCAGCCGGTCGTAGGCCTGCAGTTCGTCGGCATCGAGGGCGATGATGTAGGGTTCGACAGCTTTCTTGAATGAGGTCATCGCGCCGTCATCGCCCTTCTTCAAATGGCAATGGCAAAACCAGTCGCTGTCGTTGCGTTGCGGATGATCAACCCGATAGTGGTACAGGCCCCAACGACTTTCGGCGCGAAACAGCGAGGCGCGGGCGGCCATTTCGGCGCAGTCGCGGATCATGCTGACTTCCATGGCCCGCATCAGTTCATGGGCGTTGTGGGCCTTGATCTGATCCAGGTCACGCTGGATATCGCTGAAGCGTTGCAGGCCGATCTGCATTTTTTTGGTGACTTTGGGCGGTTGCAGGTAATCGTTGACGAAGCGGCGCAGCTTGTATTCCACCTGGGCCGGCGGCAGGCCATGCTCGCGCTCCAGCGGCGCGTAGACACGTGCCCTCTCCCGTTCGATCTGCCCGGCATCCAACGTCGAGAATTCCTTGCCTGCCACAAAGTCCGCGGCATTGTTACCGGCAAACCAGCCGTAGGTGAACGCACCGAGCATGTAGTTGTGCGGCACCGCCGCCATGTCGCCGGCCGAGTACAGGCCCTTGACCGAGGTCTCGGCCCGTTCGTTGACCCATACCCCCGACGCCGAATGACCGCTGCAAAAACCAATCTCGGAGATGTGCATCTCCACCATCTGCGTGCGGTAGTCGGTGCCACGGTTGGCATGGAATTGACCGCGACTGGGTCGTTCGTTGCTGTGCAGGATCTCTTCGATGTTCTGGATGGTTTCCTCGGCGAGGTGATCGAGCTTGAGGAACACCGGACCATTGCCGCCTTCGAGCTCCTGGTGGAACTCCCACATCATCTGCCCGCTCCAGTAGTCACACTCGATGAAGCGCTCGCCCTTGTTGTTGGCGGTGTAGCCGCCCAGGGGGCCGGTGACATAGGCGCACGCCGGGCCGTTGTAATCCTTGATCAGCGGGTTGATCTGGAAGCACTCCAGGTTCGCCAGTTCGGCACCGGCGTGATAAGCCATCGCATAACCATCGCCGGCATTGGTCGGATTCTCATAAGTGCCCATCAGATAGCCCGAGGCCGGCAATCCCAGGCGCCCCGCGGCGCCGCAGCAGAGAATGACCGCCTTGGCCTTGATCACATGAAAGTCGGCGGTGCGGCAATCGAAGCCCATCACACCGTTCACCGCACCCTCCTCGTCGGTCAGCAGCCGCGTGCAGACCAGCCGATTGGTAATACTCACCCGCGCCCGTTTCAGTTGGCGATAAAGCACCTTCTTGATGTCGTGCCCTTCCGGCATCGGCAGCACGTAGGCGCCCATGTGATGAACCTTTTTCACCGCATAGTCGCCGGTTTCGTCCTTCTCGAACTTCACACCCCAGCGGTCCAGTTGCTCGATCGTTTCGAAACTGTGGGTCGCATAGGCGTACACCGCCGCCTGGTTGACGATGCCGTCGTTGGCGATGGTGATTTCCTTGGTGTACTGCTCAGGGGTGGAATGGCCGGGGATGATCGCGTTGTTCAAGCCGTCCATGCCCATACTGATGGCGCCGCTGCGCTTGACGTTGGCCTTGTCCACCAGCAGCACGCGCAGATCACGGTTGCGCTCCTTGGCCTTGATCGCCGCCATGGGGCCAGCCGTACCGCCGCCGATGACGACGATGTCGTATTCCTGTTCCAGGGTGTTCCGAGTCATGCCTGCGTTCCTTTTTGCCGGTCGATCCGCAAGCGGTACTGGAAGGCATCGCCACGGTAGTAGAGGTGTTCGAAGTCCAACGGCTGGCCGTGGTCGTCATGGGTCAGGCGCTCGATGCGCATGATCGGCGAGCCTGGTTCGACCTCCAGCGCCTGGGTCAGGTCGCTGTCGGCCAGTACCGCATCGATGGCCAGGTCGGCATGTCCCAAGGTCAAGGCGCAGTCGTTTTCCAGGATCAGGAATATGTCCCGGGTGACCAGGTCGGCCTTTTCCAGTCGTTCACCGAGGACCTTCGGCAGGTAGGTGATCTCCAGGGAAACCGGCTCGCGGTTGATCAAGCGCACCCGTTTGATCTGCGCCACCACTTCCCCTTCGATCAACTTCAGGCGCTCGGCCACGCGTTTGTCGGCCGCGATGAACTTGAAACTGATCAAGCGGTTGAGCACCTCGAACCCGCGCCCGGTCATGGACTCGGCCAAGCCTTGGAGGGTGCTGACGTTCTGGAAGGTCTTGGGCTTGGCCACGAATGTGCCTTTGCCGTGGATCTTAAAAATCAGGCCTTCCTTTTGCAGATCGCCCAAGGCCTGGCGCACGGTGATGCGACTGACCCTGAACAACGCGCCAAGCTCGCTTTCCGAGGGCATCTGGCTGCCTTGGGGGTATTCACCGTCGAGAATCCGCGCACGCAGCACGTCTCGCAGTTGCGTGTGCAGCGGTACGCTATTGAGGGATAGAACGTTGTCGGACATGGCCCTTATCACTTGTCATAACGAGTTATGACGTGATCTTAGGGAAAGCCCCCACGGCTTGAGAAATATTGTTTGGACATATCCTTAGAGCCGAGCGTCAGCGCTCTCATTGCGAAACGCGCTGGGGCTCATGCCGGTCCAGCGCCGGAACGCCCGGCGGAAGCTGCGCACATCGCTGTAGCCGACCTCTTCGGTAATGCGCTCGATGGACAGCTCCGGGTTGGCCAGCAGGTTCAGGGTGCGGCCGCGGCGCACCTGTTCGAGCAAGGCCTCGAAGGTCAGGCTGTGTTCGGTCAGGCGTCGACGCAGGGTGCGGCTGCTCATGTTGAGGTCGCTGGCGATTTTCTCGATGTGGCTGCCCCGGGTCAGGTCCCGGGCAATCGCCCGTTCCACGGTCTGGATAAGGTCGATCTTCTGGTGGACCTCGCAGGCCTCCTGCTCGAGCAAGGCCAATGCCTGGCGCAGGGCCAGCGGGTGATGATTGGGCAAACGCATGTCCAGCCAGCGCACGTCGATCAGCATGCGGTTGTGCCGGCAACCGAAGCGCACCTCCGGCCCCAGGATCCGCTGGTAGGCCTGGGCATAGGACGGCGCGGCGTGCATGAATTCCACGGCCTGGGGCTTGAAATCGGCCCCCGCCAGCGCCCGGCCGTAGACCATCAGGCTGGCGAAGAACTCTTCCACGGCAAACACCTGGATCTCGGCGAAAGGCAGGCGGCAAGTGGCCTCGACCCTGATCCGGTCAGTGGCCTCTTCGACACGGGTCACGGCGATGCCGCCGGTGGTGTGCTGGTAACGAACCCCGAGGGCGAAGGCATCGCGCAGGGTTTCGCACAGCGACAAGACGTGACCCAGCAGGCCTAGGGTGCCGAGCACGTTGCGATCACCCACCCATAACCCCAGCCCCTGGTCAGGCAACAGCTTCAGTGCACGTTGGATCATGACCACGGCCTGGCGATAGGAAATGCGCTGGGCGGGATCTTGCAGGTCATCGAGGCCGAACCCCAGGCCGCGACACAGGCTGGCGGCATCGAAGCCCTTGTCCGCCACCACCTCGGCCAACGTTTGCAGCAAAAATGGCGATACCAGCGCCAATTCATAGGTGGGGTCGATGACTTTCATCTGCATGGGGCGGGTTCCGGAGCACGTTAGGTGGCGTTTTTGTAACCGGTTATTTCTTAAAGTTAGCATGAGCCGCTGGATAGAGGGGTAGAAAAATCTGGCCGCCCAAGTCCCCTGTCTGGCCGCCAATACCCTGCCCTGTCGGCGGCGAACGGCTTATTTGTATGACTCGGACCTCCGGTGCATTTCCAACAATAATAATGAGCTCCCCACATGAACCCGACCCGCACGACATTCGCCTTGCAATTGACCCTCGGCCTGGCCTGCGGCGCAGCCCTGCCCGCCCTGGCCACCGAATCGGGGGTCGACAACATCGGCCCAGGCACCGATGGCTTTTTCGTGTTGCCGCTGGAAGTCGACAGCCTTCCCGACCACATGGTCGCGTTCAACCTCTACTACAACCATTACAAGGCCCGGAAATTCAACATCAGTTCGTTGGGCGGCGAAGTGCCGGACGTCGAAATCGAATCCACGGCAGTGGTCCCGCGTATCGATTACCTGAGCCCGTTGCGAGTGGCCGGTGGACGCGCGGGGATCTACATCGCCCAACCCTGGCTCAAGCAGGAAGTCTCGGTGTTCGGCCTGCATGACACCCGTGAGGGCATGGGCGACACGACCATTTCGCCCATTGTGCTCTGGGATATGGGCAAGCACCTGACCCTGGCCGCGGCGGTGGAAATCACTGTACCCACCGGCGAATACAGCACCGATCGACTGGCCAACACCAGCAACAATTTCTACACCTACAAACCGCTGTTTTCCTTCACCTGGTTGCCCACGGAAGACACCGAGGTGTCGATGAAGACCACCTATAGCTTCAACCGCAAGAACAAGGACACCGACTACCGTTCCGGGCAGATTTTCCACTTCGACTATTCCGCCAGCTACCGCGTGACCGACAACCTGAGGCTGGGGCTCAACGGCTACTACCTCAAGCAGACCACCGACGACAAACAGTACGGCCGCACCGTGCAATTCGCCGGGCAGGATGTGGACGACGGGGTCCGCGGCCAGGTCTTCGCCATCGGCCCGGCGCTGCACCTGACCTTCCTCAAGTACGCCAGCGCCGAGATCCGCTGGGCCAAGGAGTTCGAAGTGGAGAACCGCACCGAAGGCGAAATGCTCTGGGCCAAGATCAGTATTCCGTTTGCGTTCTAGAGGGCCTTTGTGGCTTTTGTGGCGAGGGAGCTTGCTCCCGCTCGGCGGCGTAGCCGTCGTAAGCCGGCTGAGGTGATCTGTCTGGAAAATTGCGTTATCCGATTTGGGGTTGCTGCGCAGCCCAGCGGGAGCAAGCTCCCTCGCCACAAGGGTTGTGCCTGGCAGGATAGAATCAGCCAACCAGCCATTTGAAACCTCAGCTCACCCCCAGAATCGATGCAAGGTGCCCATTGAGAAACTTGCCGCCAGGGTCCAGCGCCTGGCGCACCTGGGTGAATTCAGTCCAGCGCGGGTACAACGCCTGGAGTGCCTTGGCGTTCAGCGAGTGCAGCTTCCCCCAATGCGGACGACCCTGGTACTTCCAGAAGATCGGCTCGATGGCGGCAAAGAAATTGTGGTGGTCCATCTGGTAATGCTGGTGCACGGAGATTGAGCAACTGTCCCGGCCTTCGAACATGCTCAAGGCAATGTCGTCGGCCTTCACGTAGCGGTATTCGATGGGAAACCAGGTGCGCAGGTCCTTGTCGCGGATCAGCGCAAGGATTTCCCGCAAGCACGCCGGGCCGTGTTCGGCCGGGACTGAATATTCCATCTCGTTGAAACGCACGGTGCGGGCGTTGGCGTAGATGTCATGGGAATCACCGACGCGGTCATCGAACTCGGCCACCAGCCGCAGGCTGTTGAGCAGCGCGCGCCGGATCGCTGGAAAATCGCTGCCGTACTTGTCGAGGTTTTCGATCAGGGAGACGAACTCGTTGCCGCCCTCCTCCTCGGGACTGATCGGCGGCGTGGCCGGATCGGTGGTTTCGTTCAGGGTGATCGACAGCGCATAGTCGGAATGGGTGACGACTTGCATTTCCCAGTGCTGGTTGTCCCGGGTGTTGGTATGCACGTCCTCGAGCAACTCCTCGGTTTTCGCCACCCACTGGTGCTCGCGCAAGCGATAGGCCGCGCGGTTTTGTAACCGCACGCGGGTCACCAGCCCCAGCGCGCCAAGGGACACCCGGCCGGCCTGGAACACCTCGGGATGACGCTGGGCATCGCAATCGAGGACCTCGCCGCTGGCCGTCACCAGTTGCAGGCCGACCACTTGGGAGGCGTATGAGCCAAAGGTCTTGCCAGTGCCATGGGTCGAGGTCGCGATGGCACCGGCCAAGGTCTGGTAATCGACGTCGGCCATGTTCGGCAGTGCCTGGCCGATGGCCTTGAGCGCCGGGCCCATGCGGGACATGGGCGTGCCGCCGCCGAACTCGGCTTGCAGGCTGGCACCATCGTGGTCCAGCAGGCCACTGAAAAAACTCAGCGACAACAAGGTGCCGTCGGTGGGCACCAGGGCGCTGAAGGAGTGCCCGGAACCCACCGGCCGAATCCGCCCTTCGGCGCGGCGCACCACCTGCACCAGTTCGTCGAGGTCCTTGGGGGCCAGGCGCGCCGCCGGCAGGCAACTCTGCGCACCGGACCAGTTGCGCCACGGGATCAAGCGAGGCGCGCGCATCAGCTCGGCCAGGGCGCCCTGGCTGCCCAGTGCGGTAAAGGCGGCGACAACGCTGGCCTGTTGCAGCAACCGACGCCGTGAGTAGTCCATCGTCATGCCGAAAGTACCCGTATTTATTATTGGAAGTGTTGGCCGGACATGAAGGCGATCAGGGCCAGGAACTGCTCTTCGGAACAGTGCATGCACAGGCCCATCGGCGGCATGCCGTTGTAGCCGTTGATCGCGTGGTCCAGCAGGGTCTCGGCGCCTTGGGCGACCCGCGGGGCCCAGGCGTTCGTATCGCCGGTCAACGGCGCCCCGGCGCCGGGGTTGGCGTGGCAGAGTTTGCAACTGCTGTCGTAGACCTGGGCCAGCGCCGCATCGCTGGGCATCGCCGTGAACACCGTGGGCGCGGGGGGCTTGGGCTCTTCGCCGCAGCCGGCGAGCAGGCTGCCGAGCAGCACGATGACGGCGGAGTGAAGCAAGGTTGAAGGCGTGGTTGCCAACATAGGGCCCCTCTTGGCTGCGCTTTTCTTGTTGTGGCTCAACACTAAGGCACGCCAGCGCGTCGGCTGAGGTCATTGGGGGCCAGAAAAGGGGGCTTGGGCGGCCAGGGCATTCACTGAGCCCCCTGTGGCCAGAGATTGCTCCCGCTGGGGTGCGAAGCAGCCCTGAGCCTGTCGCCTCGGAAAACGGCGGGTCGAGATTGAGCAACCAGCACTGCCCTCTGTGGGAGCGAGCTTGCTCGCGATAGCGGTCTGTCTGTCTGTCGCTTATGTGTTGAATGCGCCGACGTCATCGCGAGCAAGCTCGCTCCCACAGTTTTTGTTTTGGGGCTGTCGCATAAAGCTCAGGGCAACAACAACCCCTGCTCCCGCTCGCACAACTGCACCACGTAATCCCACAACACCCGCAGGCGTACGGATTTGTGCAGTTCACGACGGGTGCTGATCCAGTAGCTGCGGCGGATGGTTTCGTCCGGCAGCAGCGGCACCAGCGTCGGGTCGCCGCTGGCCATGTAGCACGGCAACACGGCGATCCCCAGGCCCGAGCGCGCGGCCTGTTGCTGGGCGATAACGCTGGTGCTGTGAAACACCACTCGAGGGTTGCGACAAAAACTGTTGAGGAACATCAATTCCTGGCTGAACAGCAGGTCGTCGACATAACCGATCCAGGCATGGCGGCCCAGGTCCTCGCGGCTGCGCAGCGCTGGCGAGCGATCCAGGTAGGCCGGGCTGGCGTACAGCGCCAGGCTGTAGTCGGTGAGTTTGCGGGTCACCAGCAGGTCGGCCGCCGGGCGTTCGAGGTGGATGCTGATTTCCGCCTCACGGTTGAGGATGCTGACAAAGCGCGGCACCGCCACCAGCTCCACCTCCAGTCCCGGGTAGCGCTGGAACAGCCCGTCCATGCGACTGGCGAGGAACATGATGCCCAGCCCTTCGGTCACCCCCAAACGGATCTTGCCCAGGGGTGCGCTGGACTGGGTGATGTCCTCCTGGGCCAGCAACGCCACGTTCTCCATGGCTTCGGCGTGCTTGAGCAACGTCTCGCCGGCCGGGGTCAGTTCATAGCCCTGGGCATGCTGGACGAACAGCGCAGTGCCGAGGCTCTTCTCGATGGCCTCGATGTGCCGGGCCACCGTGGCGTGGGTGGTGTTCAGCCGTCGGGCAGCCGTCAACAAACGCCCGCTGCGTTGCAGTTCCAGGAAATAGCGCAGGTCATTCCAGTCGAACATGGGGCGATCCTTGAACACGCCTGAAGGCAGGACTGTTTATAAACGCACAGCGGCTGCGCAAAAACTAACATTCTTTTGACGAAAACTAACAACTAGGATGGCTCCCACAACAACAAGAATGAGGTCGCGAATGCAACCTGTCGTCGATGAATACGATTACGTGATCGTGGGCGCCGGCCCTGCCGGGTGCTTGCTGGCCAATCGGCTTTCGGCCAACCCGCAACACCGGGTCCTGCTGCTCGAAGCCGGTGGGCGCGACAACTATCCATGGATTCACATTCCGGTCGGCTACCTGTTCTGCATCGGCAATCCACGCACCGACTGGTGCTTCAAGACCGAAGCGCAACCGGGCCTGCAAGGCCGCGCCCTGAGCTACCCGCGCGGCAAGGTCCTGGGCGGTTGTTCCTCCATCAACGGCATGATCTACATGCGCGGCCAGGCTGCCGATTACGACGACTGGGCCGCCGAAGGCAATCCCGGCTGGGCCTGGAAAGACGTCCTGACGCTGTTCCGCCAGAGCGAAAACCACTTTGCCGGCGCGTCTGAATTCCACGGTGACGGCGGCGAGTGGCGGGTCGAACGCCAGCGCCTGTCATGGCCGATTCTCGATGCCTTCCGCAGCGCCGCCGAGCAGAGCGGCATTCCCAACGTCGACGACTTCAACAGCGGCGACAATGAAGGCTGCGGCTATTTCCAGGTCAATCAGAAAGCCGGGGTGCGCTGGAACGCGGCCAAGGCGTTTCTCAAGCCGATTCGCCAGCGCGCCAACCTCACCGTATTGACCGACGTCGAGGTCGACCGGGTGTTGCTGCGTGACGACCGCGCCCATGCCGTCAGCGCTCGCTGGCAAGGCAAGGGCATGACCTTCAAGGCCCGCAAGGAAATCGTCCTGTGCGCCGGCGCCGTGGGTTCGCCGGGGATCCTGCAACGCTCCGGGATCGGCCCGCGCAGCTTGCTGCAACGCCTGGGCATCGGCGTGACCCATGAGTTGCCCGGTGTCGGCGGCAACTTGCAGGACCACCTGCAACTGCGGCTGATCTATCAGTTGGAAAATGCCCGCACCCTGAACCAGATCGCCGGCACCCTGTGGGGCAAGATGGGCATGGGCCTGCGCTATCTGTACGACCGCAGCGGGCCGCTGTCCATGGCCCCCAGCCAACTCGGCGCGTTCGCCCGCTCGGGCCCGGAGCAGAGTTCGGCCAACCTCGAATACCACGTGCAACCGCTGTCCCTGGAACGCTTCGGCGAACCGCTGCACAGTTTCCCGGCGTTCACCGCGTCGGTCTGCGACCTGCGCCCGCAAAGCCGTGGCCGGGTGGACATTCGTTCGGCCGACCCACACGAGGCGCCGCTGATCCAGCCCAATTACCTGAGTCACCCCGAAGACTTGCGAGTCGCCGCCGACGCCATCCGCCTGACCCGGCGCATCGTCGCGGCGCCAGCCCTCAGCGCGTTCAAACCGATGGAGTACCTGCCGGGCCCCAGCCTGCAGACCGAAGAGGAACTGCACCAGGCCGCCGCCCGCATCGGCACGACGATCTTCCACCCGGTCGGCACGTGCCGCATGGGCCAGGACGGCGACGCCGTGGTGGATGCGCAACTGCGCGTGCATGGCATCAAGGGCCTGCGCATCGCCGATGCCTCGATCATGCCGCGCATCACCTCGGGCAATACCTGCTCGCCGACGCTGATGATTGCCGAGAAGGCGGCGCAGATGATGCTCGAGGCAGACACCCGAATCAGCACGCCGCAAAAGGAGCCTGCCACGGTCTGAAAAACCACCGAATCCCCTGTGGGAGCGAGCTTGCTCGCGATGACGGCGTCACCTTCAACACCTAGGTGCCAGACAGACCGCTATCGCGAGCAAGCTCGCTCCCACAGGGGGATGAGTCGATTCAAGGAAAGTGTGTCAAATCAGGAGACGCCACCCCGGCGTCGCAGTGGAACAACAAAAACAATCACTGTGAGGGATACCGCTATGTCCGAGCATGTTCAGCCCCTGGAAGCCACGCGCAGCGCCGGCACCAGCCAGGAAACCCAGAAAGTCATCTTCGCCTCGTCCCTGGGGACGGTGTTCGAGTGGTACGACTTTTTCCTCTACGGCGCCCTGGCGGCGGTGATCAGCAAGCAGTTCTTTGCCGGGGTCAACGACACCACCGCGTTCATCTTCGCCCTGATGGCCTTCGCCGCCGGTTTCATCGTGCGGCCGTTCGGGGCCCTGGTGTTCGGGCGGCTGGGGGACATGATCGGGCGCAAGTACACGTTCCTGGCCACTATCGTGCTCATGGGCCTGGCGACGTTCTGCGTCGGCCTGCTGCCCAACTACGCCAGCATCGGCATCGCCGCGCCGATCATCCTGGTGGTGTTGCGCATGCTCCAGGGCTTGGCCCTGGGCGGTGAGTACGGTGGCGCGGCGACTTATGTTGCCGAGCATGCGCCAATGGGCAAGCGCGGCTTTCATACCAGTTGGATTCAATCCACAGCCACCCTTGGGCTGCTGCTGTCGCTGCTGGTGGTTTTGGGCTGTCGCTACTTCACCGGCGATCAGTTCGAAGTCTGGGGCTGGCGCATTCCTTTCCTGCTGTCGATCCTGCTGCTGGGCATCTCCACCTGGATTCGCCTGAGCCTGCATGAGTCGCCGGCCTTCTTGAAAATGAAAGAGGAAGGCAAGTGCTGCAAGGCGCCGATCCGCGAATCCTTCGGCAAATGGGAAAACCTCAAGGTGGTACTGATCGCCCTGTTCAGCATCAACGCCGGGCAAGCGGTGACCTTCTACGCCGCGCAATTCTATGTGCTGTTTTTCCTTACCCAATTCCTCAAGATGGACCCGGCCCTCGCCAATAGCCTGCTGATTGTCAGCGTGGTGATCGGCGCACCGTTCTTCATCTTTTTCGGCTGGCTGTCGGACAAGGTCGGGCGCAAACCGGTGCTGATGATCGGCCTGCTGCTGGCGACTGCGCTGTACTTCCCGATCTTCAAGACCTTGGCTCACTACGCCAACCCGGCCATCGACCTGGCGAGCCGCCAGGCACCCATCACCGTGATCGCCGATCCGGCCACCTGCACCTTCCAGTTCGACCCGGTGGGCAAGGCGCGTTTCGACAGCCCTTGCGACAAGGTCAAGACCTTCCTGGTCAAGCAAGGCCTGCCCTACAGTAGCGTCGCGGCCCCGGCCGGCAGCACGGTGCAGATCAGCGTCGGTGACGTGAAACTCGAAGGCTACGACGAAGCGGCCCTGCGCGGTGCGGTGACCCTGGCCGGCTACCCGCAACAGGCCGATGCGCAGCAGATCAACCGCCCGATGATCGTGGCCTTGATCGTCGCGCTGATCATCATCTCGGCGATGTGCTACGGACCGCTGGCGGCGTTGATGGTCGAACTGTTCCCGACCCGGATTCGCTACACCTCAATGTCCCTGCCCTACCACATCGGCAACGGCTGGTTCGGCGGCTTCCTGCCCACCGTGTCGTTTGCCCTGGTGGTCTATACCGGGGATATTTTTTATGGGCTGTGGTACCCGGTGGTGATCACCGGGGTGAGCCTGGTGGTGGGCATGATTTGCCTGCGGGAAACCCGCAACGTGGACTTGGATACCAACTGAAATTTAGACCCGGTTGATCCCGTGGCGAGGGAGCTTGCTCCCGCTGGACTGCGCAGCAGGCCCCTTCTGGCGATGGCTGCGCAATGAGCGGGAGCAAGCTCCCTCGCCACAAGGTCTGCACCTGTCTTTCGGATCAAGCCATCAGTGGGTCTGGTGATTTTTCACCGTGCTCTCCACCAGGTCCAACATCTGCCCCAAGGCCCAAGGCTTGGCAATGAACGACGCGTGGTGCTTGATTCCGGCGCTTTCCGGCGTCTCGAAACCAGACATGATCAACAGCGGGATCTGCGGCCAGCGATCCCCCGTGAGGTTGGCCAGCTCCGCACCGTCGATCTTGCCGGGCATGGTGATGTCCGTGAGCAACAGATCGACGTAGTGGGCGCTTTCTTCGAGGAACGTCAACGCCGCATCGGCGCTTTCCCGAGGCTCCACGACGAACCCTTCGTCCTCGAGGATTTCACAGAGGAACTCCAGAATGGTTGGATCATCTTCCACAACGAGAATCAAACGTGTAGTCGCCTGGCCGTCGCCATTTGGCATCGAATTCATGAAAGTGACTCTCCTTGACCTCATAAACCTGCTTTGCGGTTTCAACCGCCTTGAAGTTATGAGCGATGCCCTTTCGAGAAATTCATTCTGCGTGCCAACCGAGCGCCGAATGTCACGCCAGCCCCCTTGGCAACGCAGCGCAACGCTTTTATCTGTATATCCATACAGATAAAACTTGCCCTGGCGCGCATCCATGACCATGCTACAAGCCTATGAAATCTGCTCAGGAAAAGGGCGCTATGCAGCTGTACCTGTGTGAAAAACCGTCCCAGGCCAAGGACATCGCCGCCGTACTCGGCGCCACGCGCCGTGGCGACGGTTGCTGGCTGGGCCCTGGCGTCACGGTCACCTGGTGCATCGGCCACCTGCTGGAAACCGCTCCACCCGATGCCTACGACGCGCGCTACAAGCGCTGGGTCCTGGCCGACCTGCCCATCGTGCCGGCGCAATGGAAAATGACCGTCAAGCCGAAAACCGCCAGCCAGTACAAGGCGGTCAAGCGCCTGTTGGGGGAAGCGAAAGAACTGGTGATCGCCACCGACGCCGACCGTGAGGGCGAAATGATCGCCCGGGAGCTGGTGGAACATTGCCGTTATCGCGGGCCGATCCGGCGGTTATGGCTATCGGCCCTGGACGAAGCGTCGATCCGCAAGGCCCTGGCCGCCCTCAAGCCGGGGGTCGAAACCTTCAACCTGTATCACTCGGCCCTGGGTCGCTCCCGGGCCGACTGGCTGATCGGCATGAACATGAGTCGCCTGTTCACGTTGCTGGGGCGCCAGTCCGGTTACCAGGGCGTGTTGCCGGTCGGTCGCGTGCAGACACCGACGCTGCGACTGGTGGTGGACCGCGACCGCAGCATCGCCAACTTCGTGCCGGTCGCCTATTGGGCCATCGACGTGCAGCTCAGCCACGACGGCACGGCGTTTACCGCCCAGTGGCGCGCCGACCCGGATGCCTGCGACGACCAGGAGCGCTGCCTGAACCAGGCCCTGGCCCGGAACGCCGCCCAGGCCATGAGCAACGCCGCCACCGCCCGGACGCTGAAAGTACGTACAGAGCGCCTGCGCGAAGCGGCGCCGTTGCCCTTCGACCTGGGCACCCTGCAGGAAGTCTGCTCGAAGAAGCTCGGCCTCGGCGCCCAGGAAACCCTGGACATCGCCCAGTCGCTCTACGAGACCTACAAACTCATCACCTACCCGCGCAGCGATTGCGGTTTCCTGCCCTTGAGCCAGCACAGCGAAGCACCGGCCATCCTGGCCGCCCTTGCCCAGGCCGACCCCAGCCTCGCACCACTGCGCGAGCATTTGCAGGCGCAGCGCAAGTCCAGGGCCTGGAACGACGCCAAGGTCAGCGCCCACCACGGCATCATTCCCACCGCCGCCGCCAGGAACCTGGACAAACTCGCCGGCAAGCAGCGCGCGGTCTATACGCTGATTCGCGCGCGCTACCTGGCGCAGTTCCTGCCCAACCACGAATACGACCGGACCCAGGCCGACTTCGACTGTGCCGGCCAGGCGCTGCGTGCCGTGGGCAAGCAGATCGTCGAGCCCGGCTGGAAACGCGCCCTGCCCGAAGCACTGGCGCCGGCCAGGGGCCGTGAAGCACCGGCGCCGCAGGTCCTGCCGGCACTGGCCGAAGGTCGCGATTGCGCGGTGGACGAGGTGAAACCCAAGGACCTCTGGACCCAGCCACCCAAGCCCTTCACCGAAGGTGACCTGATCAAGGCGATGAAGAACGTCGCCAAGCTGGTGGAGGACCCGTTGCTCAAGCAGAAGCTCAAGGACACCACCGGCATCGGCACCGAAGCGACCCGGGCCTCGATCATCCAAGGGCTGCTCGACCGCGGTTACCTGGTGAAAAACGGCAAGGCCCTGTGTGCCACCCCGGCGGCCTTCAGCCTCATCGACGCCGTCCCCCGGGCCATCGCCGACCCAGGCACCACCGCTATCTGGGAACAAGCCCTGGACATGGTGCAAAGCGGAGAAATGAGCCTGGAAGAATTCGTCACCCGGCAAGCCGCCTGGATGAGCAAGCACGTCGCCCGCTGCCAGGGCATGAGCCTGACCATCAGCGGCCCGGCCAGCCCCGCCGGGCGTGGCGCAACACCGTGGAAAAACAAGCGCAAGCCGGCCAAGCGCAAGGCTGGCGGTGCACCGCGCAAGGCGAGCAAGGCCAAGGCCACTTGAACAAAATCAGACCCATCCCGAATCCCCTTGTGGGAGCGAGCTTGCTCGCGATAGCGGCGCATCAACCTCCAGATAATTGATTGCCACACCGCCATCGCGAGCAAGCTCGCTCCCACATTAAATGGGGGATGGCTGGAAATTCTCATACCCAAACCGTTTTGTCCGACAAGATGTAGTGACCAAAAATATTCACTACAAAACCGTTGACGCCTCCGATTTGCCCTTGCATGATGCAGACGTCTCCCCGATCGGGAGTACAGGCAACTGTTTGAGCAAGCTCGTCTGACCGCCGAGCTGTTTTTTGGATAAGGGACTGCCCACAAGGCAGATTGAAGGTGCTGACCTGGCATGACCGTCCGGTAACAAGGACGAGAAACGCTAGCGAAGATCCTCATGACGCGCGTGGTCGACCCTCGAAAGTTGACACTGCCTGAGATTCTTCGCTGTTTCTCTTCGTTGTAGCGCATTTGCGTAGCAGCCCTTCGATAACACTACACAACCGATGCACGACCCCGTCGAAGTCAGGCGGACGAACGCTGACGGCCTGGTTTCGGTAGCAGGCAGGCACTTACCGAGTAGCGAAGTTTTTTTGCGAACCACCAGACAGATCAACCAAATGGTCAAGGGGCTTACACATGAATCTGAATAATCAACCATCTATTGATGAACTGGCTCGCATGTTCGCCGCACACAAGGACACACTCGACAGCCATATCCTGTGGATCAGCAAGACTGGCCAGGTGCGTATGGACTGCCTGTCGCCCTACACCCAAGAAGACGAGTTCGAAAAGAACACGCAAGAGCTGTGCGCCCGGCTGAAGATGTACCGCCGTGGCCAGGGCTATGTGGGCAAGAAGGCCGCGGCTGACAAAGACTTCATGGGCCGCGTGCTGCAAACGCTGACCCAGGCCTGGCAGTCGATGCAGAACACGTCCGAGGTCCGGGTTATCGACCGCCTCTGCTGAAATCCCCTAACAAAAGGGCCCGCGCCTGAACCAGGAGCGGGCCCTTTTTTTGTGAGACGGAACTAGAACACCGACCAGCCGATGCGCTGGCTCATCATCTCCAGCGCCGCCATGCCGGCCAGGGAGTTGCCGGCGGCGTTGAGTTCCGGCGACCAGACGCAGACGGTGAACCGGCCCGGTACCACGGCGACAATCCCGCCACCGACACCACTCTTGCCCGGCAGGCCGACGCGATAAGCGAAGTTGCCAGCCTCATCGTACAGACCGCTGGTGGCCATGATGGAATTGACCTGCTGGGTTTGCCGGGCGCTGAGGATCTGTTCGCCGCTGTGTTTGCAGAATCCGTCGTTGGCCAGGAAGCAGAACGCCCGCGCCAGGTCGATGCAGCTCATCCGCAGGGCGCAGTGGCTGAAATAACTGCGCAGCACCGCTTCCACGTCATTGTGGAAGTTGCCGAACGATTGCATCAGGTACGCCATCGCCGCGTTGCGGGCGCGGTGCTGGTACTCCGACTCGGCGACCTTGCCGTCCACCATCACCTGGGGGTTACCCGACAGGCGGCGCACGAAATCGCGCATCGACAGCGCTGGCGCGGCGAAACGGGACTGGTTGATATCGCAGATCACCAACGCGCCGGCATTGATGAATGGGTTACGCGGGCGGCCGCGCTCGAATTCCAATTGCACCAGGGAGTTGAAAGGCTGGCCGGAGGGCTCATGGCCCAGGCGCTCCCAGATCGCTTCGCCGGAATGCCCGATGGCCTGCACCAGGCTGAACACCTTGGAAATACTCTGCACTGAAAACGCTGTTTCAGCGTCGCCGGCGTAATACAACTCGCCATCATTGCCGTACACGGCAATGCCCAACTGATTGGGCACCACGGTGCCCAGGGCAGGAATGTAGTCGGCGACCTTGCCCTGACCGATCAGGGGGCGAACCGCATCGAGGATCTCGTTCAACAGTGCTTGCATATGCGCGGGGTCCAGTCATTCCCCGTTCGAGTGCGGGGATACAGACGCTAGACGCTGGTGGGCGGGATCAGAGCACACTGAGTTGCGAGGAAAAAACGTGGCGAGGGAGCTTGCTCCCGCTGTGCTGTGAAACAGCCCCATCGATGATCGCTGCAACCTGACGGACCGAGTGGATGGATCAGGGCCGCTACGCGCCCCAGCGGGAGCAAGCTCCCTCGCCACAACAGCCGTGTTCGCCGCAATGAATGCAAGCGTTTTCAGTGGCGCTGGTCGTCGAATCGAGCGGTCTATAGTTCAAAGGATCAATCGGCAGGAGTAGACGATGCGTCAGATCATGCAAAAAGAACCCTGGTGGGCCTCGCCGCCCCAGCCCGGGCAGGATGAAAGCGAACTGGAATGGGGCTGGCTGGTGATCTACAGCGAAGGCGAACCGCGCTTCGAGTTCATCAAGGAGCGCCCATCGGACGAACAGATCCGCCATCGCAAGGGTTGTCGCGTCACCCTCGGCTCGGAATGAGTCGGCCCGTCATGGCTTGAGGTCCGGCAAGACCACCGCTCGATTGGCCAGGTCAGCCTCCATCAGGTTGCCTTTGATTTCCTCGTCCAGGTAATACACCGGTGCCATCACTCCGCTGAGGGGATGCTTGAGTGACTTGAACCAGGCTTCGTCGAACGCCGCGCTCAGGCTCTTGCGGATCTGCGCCTCCATTTCCGGCCGCTCACCCTCGTGGATGATCGCGCGAATACCCGCCACGCCCACCGAAATCAACGCCCCGGCCGCCTTCCCGGCCACGGCCGCCGCCGCACCGGTTGCCCCACGCGTGACGAACTGGGCCTCGATTTTTTCGCTGGTGCGTTGCGCCACTGTTGTAATCACCGCCTCCGATGGCCCGGCCCCCGTGCTTGCAGCCTTGTTGACGTGATCGATCAGGGCCGCATAGGCCGGTAAGGTGTTCAGCGGCTCGGCGTGAACCATCTCGTACAACGAAGCATCACGCGCCGCCGGCGGGCCCAGGCGGATGGCAGGGATGCCATGCAGGCGTCGGTTCATCAGTTCATTCGGAATTCGATGCCGCTGGGCGATGACCTGGGCCTGTAGATTGAGCTGACGGATGTAGTAGCCCGTCGCGTTGGCCCTGATCGCCTCGGGATCGATTTCCACCGCCACCGGCGCCAGCACCTGCTCGCGATATTGCTCCTGCAGGTAAACCGCCAGGCGCTTGGCCGAAGAATCCGCCTCGCCCTCGGCACTGGCCGCGTACCAGCTGACCTTCACCGCCAGCCATTCCTGGGTCCAGTAGCTGCTGAACCAAGGGATGAATTCAGCCTCGGTGCGTTCATACACCAACACGCGCCAATGCTCCATCGACCCGCGTGCATAGACGGCCGCCTGTTCGAGGGCGCCCTTCGACGCCGCGATGATCTGCTGGTCTACCTGTCGCCAGGTGTCCTGGGCAATCATCACCGTGGCAACCGGTGGACCGCGCTGTGGCGTGGCGCACCCCGCCAGAACGAGCACAACGGCCAACATCAGCGAACGCCGCACAGTCGCGCCACCCCGGATTCCTGTCATCCATGGGGTTGAGTATAGGTCGCCTCGCTCCACAGGTTTCGCCGGTGTTCAAGCAATCGGCATCACCCCAGATCCCCTGTGGGAGCGAGCTTGCTCGCGATGGCGTCCTGTCAGTCACTTCATCATCGACTGAACTGGCGCTATCGCGAGCAAGCTCGCTCCCACAGGGATTGTGTATCTCTCAGAACCGGGTGAAATGCTCGAACTGCCAATCATCGGCCGCTCCATCCCCGCGAGCCTTGTGAAGGGCACCGGTCGGCGTCCAATCGGTGCGTTTGCCCACCAACGTCCCCAGGTAAGGCCGGGCGACTTCCAGCACGCGTTCATAGTCCATTTGTTCCGGCTCGACGATGCCACGATCCGGATGTTCAATGGCCCAGACGATTCCCGCCATGACACCGGCCGCCACTTGCAGGCTGGTGGCGTTATTGAAGGGCACCAGGGCCCTCGCCTCGTCAATGCTCAACACCGAACCGAACCAGTAAGCGTTCATTTCATGTCCCATCAGCAAGACCCCCAAGGCATCCACCCCACCGGGGTCGATTTCGCCGTTGAGGATCCGCTGCCGGGCCTGGGTTTCCCAGCCACGACCGATCAGCTCATGGACTGACAGCCAGGCATCGTTGCAAGGATGATAGGCGTAGTGCAGGGTCGGTCGATAAACCAACTTGCGCTGGTCCTTCACGGTCAGCAAATCGGCCGTCGAAGCGGTTTCGTGGTGGGTGATCATCAGCCCCAGGCATGGCCCGCCCACCGGCGTCCAGGTCTTGATCAAGACGCTGGCGCTCGGACGTTCCAGATAGATCGCGTTGCGGCTCCCGAAACCATGACGCCGGGCAGCCGTTGGCCAAGTCCGTTCATGGGACCCCCACCCCAACTCGGCCGGCTGACGGCCCTCGCTGATGAACCCCTCCACCGACCAGGTGTTGACGAACTCGTCGTCTTCCTTGGGACGCTGGGAGCGTTGGCTGTCGCGTTCGGCAAAATGAATGACCTTGATCCCCAACGCCATGCTCAGCCTGGCCCAGTCCACACCGCCCGGTTTTTGCGGCAGCGGCTGCTTCAATTGCATCGCCAGCTCAACCAGCCCGGCCTTGAGCAAATGGGTGATCAAACCGGGATTGGCGCCATGGGCCACCACTGCCGTCGGGCCTCTGCCCAGTTTTTTGCGCAGGCCCAGCACTTGATAGCGCAACGCGTAGTTGGTCCGATGGGAAAGGTCCAGGTGCGGATCCTCGTAGCCTCCCGCCCACGGCTCGACGCAGGTGTCGAGGTACAGCGCGCCCTTCTCGAACGCGTACGCCATGAGGTCCAGGGAGCTGACCTCGACGGACAGGTTGACGATGAAATCACCACGTTTGACGAAGCGATCGAGGATTTGTGCATAGTTCCGTCGGGTCAGGGCCTTGGGGATAAAACGGATTCCCCGCTCCTTGAACCAGATGTTGTGGTCGATCACCGGTGCGATGACGGTGATCTGCTTGATCTCGACGTGATCCTGCCCCAGCAGCAAGGGCAACGTGGCCCGGGCGATGGAGCCGAAGCCGATGAAGATCAGGCGGCCGGTGAACGGGGTCTGACGTTTCATGTGCTGCCTCCTTGAGAAGGGTGTACGGCCCATGAAATAACCGAACGGTGATCGAGGCTACTGTCAAGGTTGACAGGTGCGGCGCAGATCGCCCTGCGCCGCACCTCGCGTGCGCCTACGAAGTGCCCAGCCCGCCGGACAGATCCGTGCCGGAGTGGGCCCGTCCGTTGGCCGGCGTAACGGCGGGCTCGTCACGGTGTTCGGTGGTTTTGCTCACCGTATCGCGCACCGTTTCATAGCCTTCCCGCGCCGTGCGCTTGACCTTGTCGGCCAGGTCGGCGCTGGTCTTGCCCATCGTTCGCTGTTCGGTAGAGGTGCTGGGCAACGCCGCGCCCAGCATCGCCCCGAGGGCGATACCCGCCGCCGCCATCATCAACGGCTGCTCCTTGAGCAGACGGCTGAACTGATCGCCCAGATCCTGCGAACCGTGGGCCATGCGCTCACCGGTCTGCTGGGCAGTGTGCCGCGCCTGTCGGGCACCCGCCCCCAGGCCATCGGCTAGATGCGAGGCCTTGTCCTTGAGCTGATGAAAGCCTTCACGCAACGAGTCGGTGGTGTCGTGCAAGTGCTCCCTGGCACTGCCCAGCCCCCCGGCAAGGCCCTCACCCCAACCGCCGGAATCCTGGTCCGGCCCGACGCGATACCCCACCCGTGGCGGATGGTTCTGCCCAAGCATCAGCCAGCACAAGCCAACCGTGGTCAACACGGTCGGCACCGGGTTGTTGCGCACCGTAGTGCCCAGGTTGCCGAAAAACTCGGCGCCATTTCCCTTCACGAGCCCCAGGGCCTGATCCAGCATTTGCCCTGGCGTGAACTTGCTGCCCAAGGCATCGACGATATGGCTGATATGGGCGCGCTGCTCGTCGATTTCGCGCTCGATGGCCTCTGGGCTCTTTTCGGATTCGGTTTTGAATTCATCCTTCATGAGGCTTTCCTCCGCAGGGCTTCCTGGTCTTTGTTCAAGGCATCGAGCGTTCGGTCAGGCTTGAAGTGGGACGGTTCGAACTGTTTCTTGCCCGACTGGACCATGACAAAACCAATGATCATCACCACCACGCCGACGATCAGCGCCGCCAGCCAGGGCGCCATCATCGTACTCAGGCCATACACCGCCGCCATCAACAGGATGATGAAGCCGGCCATGAGCACCATGGCGCCACCGGCCACCGCAGCAATGCCCGCCTTGAGCGTGTTGAGGCTCGCCTGGAATTCAGCCTTGGCCAGCGCCAACTCCTTGATGAAGAGCGAGGGGACTTCGTGGGTCAATTGCCTGAGCAACCCCATGACCGAGGCATCGCTTTCGGGCGTCGACGCGCTGGCGGTACGCTGCATATCTGGGTCTGGTCGGTTCATCACAACTCTCCTCTGGTATTGGCCGAACCCGGCAGCGAGCCGGTGGCTGAATCACTGGGATGGTCCTGGACACTCGGTGAGGTCGGGGTGACACCGGTGGCCAGGCCGCTGCGGGTGGCGGCACCGGGGCCGATGGGATCAGGGGTCGATTCAAAAGGCCGCTGGGCGCCGAATCCTCCGGCGGGAGGGTTTGAATGCCCGGCGGCAGGTTCGTCGGCCTCGGTGGCGACCGGCGAGGCACCGGCCTTGAGGAATCGCGACAGCCCAAAGCCCACCGCGATGCTGCCGGCGAGGAACAGACCGGGGTTATCCCGCGCCAGGCGAGAACCGTCATGCAGCAACTGTTCGGCACTCTTGTTGCGCAATTTGCCGGCCAGGCCGCTCATGCAGTCGGCCATGTCCGCCAGATAATGGGATAAGCCGAGGGTGTCGTTGGCTTCGAGCTCCGACATGGCGGATTTGGCGCCACGCGCCAAGGCATCGATCTGGTCCGCCGCGGTATCGCGGTACTGGCCGAAATGCGCGTCGGCCTTTTCGCGGGCGCTGCCGATCGCTTCGTTCACGTCCTCCTTGATGTGGTTCAGGGATTCCTCAGGCCGACCTTGGCTTGAAGTGCCGCTTTGTCGCTCGGGGTTGTTGTCCGGGATAGTCATGTCTGTCCATCGCCTCCGTGATGAAAAACTCAACGACAGGCAGTCGCTAAGCGATGCCTGGATAAGTGCCTCTCAGAACAAATGACGGGACGCGATGCGGGCTAGTTCCAACGAGTTTCAAGGCTGGACGCTGTGTGGTCGTTGAA
The DNA here is from genome assembly GCF_051132015.1 of Pseudomonas sp. Z1-12. NCBI lineage: Bacteria > Pseudomonadati > Pseudomonadota > Gammaproteobacteria > Pseudomonadales > Pseudomonadaceae > Pseudomonas > Pseudomonas sp. Z1-12. The sequence goes on along the minus strand of NZ_CP071647.1, from coordinate 2,204,900 downwards.
GCCGCTTGATGGGTTTTTACGGCAAAAAAAATGGGCATTGGTTGTGAACACCGATGCCCAATGCAGAGCTGTGATGAGGGCTGCTCATGTGCCCCTGTGGGAGCGAGCTTGCTCGCGATGGCGCCGGATCAGCCAGCATTGATAGTGACTGACACACCGCCATCGCGAGCAAGCTCGCTCCCACAGGTATACAACCATCAGGACTCCATCGTCGCCGCCTGGTTGCCGCCCTGCTCGGCAATCTTCGAGAGTTTCTCGTCGGTGGCTTTTTCTTCCTTGAGGGTCGCCAGCAGCAGGCCGACCACTTCATCGCCCAGGTTCAAGTGCTTGGCCATGGCGATCAAGGTGCCGTAACTGGCGATTTCGTAGTGCTCGACTTTCTGCGCCGCGCCGATCAGCCCCGCATCGAGCACCGCGCCTTTTTCGATTTCCTCGATCAGCTCCTTGGACTCTTCCACCAGTCCTTCCATGGCAATACATTTCATGCGCTTGAGCTTGATACCCGCCACTTCGACAAGGGTATCGATGCGCTCAATCTGCCCCTGGGTTTCCTCAAGGTGATCGTGAAAGGCTTGTGCGAGCAAGGGGTTGGTGGTGGCCCGAGCCATGCGCGGCAAGGCACGGGTGATCTGTTTTTCAGCGCTGTAGACATCGGACAGTTCGTGGATGAACAGGTCTGTCACGGTTTTTCTGGCCATTTCAATCTTCCTCTGTTCAGAAGGCGAGCCTCGAAAGGGTTGATGGGGTGAAGCCGGCAGAGGCGGCTTCACCTGTCATCAACACTGACCCAGGGGAAATTTCGGATGTTCCGGAAATTTGCCGAAACGTTGACAGAGGGTATCGGTGACGCGCTCAACCCAACGCCGTGTCGAGAAACATCATCACCCCAAACCCCATCATCAAGCCGAGGGTGGCCGGGGTTTCATGGCCGTTGCGATGGGTCTCGGGAATCACCTCGTGGGAGACCACGAAGATCATCGCCCCCGCCGCCAGCCCCAGGCTGATGGGGTACGCGACGGACACGCCCGACGACATGCCCAGGCCGATCACCGCCCCCAGTGGCTCCATCAGCCCTGAACCGACCGCGATGAGCGCGGCACGCAAGGTGCTGATACCGGTGACGCGCAGCGCCATGGCAATGGCCAGGCCCTCGGGAATGTCCTGGATGGCGATGGCGGTGGTCAGGGGCAAACCGACCTTGAAATCGCCGTCGGCAAAACTGACGCCGATGGCCATGCCTTCCGGCAAGTTGTGCAAGGTGATGGCAAGTACAAACAACCAGACACGATTGATCCGCTCGGCCTGGGGACCACGCCGGCCACTGAGTTCATGTTCGTGGGGAACGAAGCGGTCCAGGCCGATCATCAGGGCCACGCCCAGCCCCAGGCCCACCACCACGACAAACGCGGCGAGCAACTGATTGCCACAGATAATCTGTGCCGCCTCGATGCCCGGCAGGATCAATGAGAACGAACTGGCGGCGAGCATCATGCCGGCGGCAAACCCCAGCATGATGTCCTGGGTACGCGAGGAGATATCCCGCAGCACCACCGCCATCATCGCCCCCAGGGCGGTGGCGGCAAAACCCGATGTTCCGCCCAGCACGGCATAGCCGAGGTTTTGACGATTGGCGCCAACCAAGGCGTTGTAGCCACTGTAGAGCAACAACGCGGCCACCAATGCCAGCCCGAGCCAGAACGTCAGCCCCAACAAGAGATTCTCTTGCACGGGGTTCAGCCAAGTGCGCCAGGGCGATCGAATCCGGGAAGTGGGCTGGTCCATCGAATGTCCTTACGGGTCTTGGCTCGAAATATCAGGCGAGGGAGTCGCCTCCCTCGCCATTTGTTTACAGTTTGTCACCTTGCATCCCCGAACCCAAGTCGGCGCCCGTGGTGGGGTTGCTTTCAGGGTTGGACATCGTCCGCGCCTTCATGTCCATCAACAGTGCTTCGTCCTTTTCACTCAACTGCACGCTGGCCAGGCCATCGCCACCGTCGACCGCCGGAACCGGGTTCTCGACGAATTCCCAATCGTCGCCCTGGTTCCATGGGCCACGCACGGTAGGTTCACCCTGGGACATGTTGAAGTACACGTTAGTGAACTCCGGCATGCCGGGCAGCTTACCTTGTGGGAAGTTGGGCTGGATGGCATGCAAGGCTTTTTCGAACGACAACTGATGGGCGATTTCACGGGTCATCAAAAAGCCCAACGCTTCCTTAACCCCCGGGTCGTCAGTGACGTTCATCAATCGCTCATAGACAATTTTTGCCCGGGCTTCAGCGGCGATGTTGGAACGCATGTCTGCCGTCGGCTCACCGATCGTGTCCACATAAGCAGCAGTCCACGGCACCCCGGCGGAATTGGTCAATGGCGAGCCGGCACCGTACAGGAGGCTGGTGATGTGGGAGTCGTTACCGGCACCGTTGATGTCCCGGTACAGTTGGCCCTCCTTCTCCACCCCTTCAGCCATCTTGCCCTTGGCGCCCTTGTTCAACATGACGATGATCGAGCCGATCACTTCCAGATGGCTGAGTTCTTCGGTGGCAATGTCCATCAGCAGATCCTTGCGCCCTGGATCGTCCTCGGACAAGGCCTGGGTGAAATAACGCGACGCCGCCGCCAATTCCCCCTGGGCGCCACCGAACTGCTCGAGCAGCAGGTTGGCGAGTCCAGGATTAGGCTCGGCGACACGCACGGTGTACTGCAATCGTTTGTTATGTAGAAACATGATTGAACTCCTCGCTCAGGCACACTTCATGAGCACACTGCCGACCGGCAGGCTCATGAAAATATGAAGAAGTTAAATGAATAAAATTTAGTTTTTATTCAAGACGAAAGACGAGTGGTTAATTGCAACTCAAGCCCCTCGCTCATCTCTTGAACAATCAATAGCGCAGCGAAGCCGGGCATGAAATACCCGACTTTTAATATCAAGGCCGGAACAGGTCCCATGCCAACGGCACGGGACCTGCGAGACCACGGGACATTACGATTTACGACCGCCACCGTGGCTGTTTTCACCGCCTTTCTTGCCAGCTTCGGAAGCTTTTTCCCGGTCGTTGGCAAAGTTGCCACCCGACGCCTGGCCACCTTTGCGGCCGGCTTCCGAAGCGCGCTCAGGGTCGTTGGCAAAATTACCACCCGAGGCTTGCCCGCCTTTGCGGCCGGCCTCTGCAGCACGTTCCGGGTCGTTGGCGAAGTTACCGCCAGACGCCTGGCCACCCTTGCGTCCAGCCTCGGATGCGCGTTCCGGATCGTTGGCAAAGTTGCCGCCCGACGCCTGGCCGCCTTTCTTCCCGGCTTCCGATGCCTTCTCACGATCGTTAGCGAAATTGCCAGGGTTGTTATTGCCTGTGTTAGCCATTTCATTCACCTCGTTAGTTGATGTCAACGAACCAGTTGGCTCGTATTATTCGGAAAATCTGACGCCGCCAAGGTTTGAAAAAAGAGCAGCAAACGGCGACGAACGGTCAACGGCTTTATTTATATCCCCACTGCCCGGGTATTTATTGCGCCAGCCTATTAAACAAGCGGCGGTTGATTAGCAGCATTAAATACCGAAACTTCGTCCAGCGAAGAAACCTGTGGGAGCGAGCTTGCTCGCGATGGCGTTGGATCAGCCTGCATTGATGTTGATTGACACACCGCTATCGCGAGCAAGCTCGCTCCCACAATTGCCCCGCCTTCAACATTAAAAAACAGTGCGTGTCTTTCCACGCTGTCCGCCAAGGGCCCGGTGGCGCCGGCACCCCATTGCACCGGTCTCGTCACCCAAGCCTCGCGCCGTTCCAGGAAGCCAAAACTCGCGGGCTGCCGGTGTTGTCTTGCACCACCGCACTGACCGGCTTGCGGTGTCCGGGCACCCTGTCGCCGATGCCCGGATAGAGCAATGTCAGGGTGAAATCGGGTCACTGGCCGGGAACGTTTCTTCCAGTGCTTCATCCAGTTGATTGTTGGTAATGTCCCGCTCGCCGACCTTGCCACTTCGTTCGCAATGACAATCCGCCGCCGGACACGGCTCGCCATTGGGGTGTTGTTCTGCGCAGGCCTGGCTGCAATAGGCCTCGCCGTCATGATTGAACACCCGCTCGGGATCTACCTCGCAATGGCAGCCGGGGCAGCCACAACGCAGTTCGCTCATGTTCGTCCTCCTGGGGACCGGGTGTTGTCACGATCCCACCAGTAATTGAACCTCCAGGTTGGCCGCCGCGACGCCGTGCTTCGCTACATACACCTCGTCGGCCCAACCTTTGGTCAGGTTGCGATACGTCTGGGTGCCAAGGGCCGATGTGTCCCATTCCATGACATCGCCGATGTCGACGTCATTGGCGGGCCCCAGTTCAAGCACTGTGTGGCCCTCCTCTTCCGACACGTAGACACCTACCCTGGCGCTCTGTCGATTGATGGCTCTTACCTCACCGGTGGTCTGCTTCATACCTGTCCTCTTTTCTTTTGACGGCAGGTTTGGCGCGGTCGGGCCGCGCCACACTTTTCACCTCAGCGCTTGGCTTCGGTATGCGGATTGGCCGAACGCTCCAGGAACGCTGCGGTAATCTGCGGAAGGTGCTCGCGCAGCCATTCAGCCATGGCGATTTCCTGGGGCAGAATCTGCTCGCAAGCCCTTTGGGTTTCCACATCGCCGGCCACTTTCGCCGCTTCGATCAGCACCGTGTACGAAGCGATCTCAAGGTTCTCGAAGACGTAGCCGCTCATGGCACCCTTGACCACTTCGTCACTCATCGCCATGCCGCCCATGGCTTGGCCGAACGCCATCAGCTTGCCGGCCATGTCCTTGAGCATCGACGGGCTACCGCCCAGGCGCTGGATGCACTGTTCCACCAGCTTCTGCTGCCCGAGCGTCTCCTCGATGTGCTGTTCGATCCGGGCCTTGAGGACCGGGTAATGTTCCAGGCGTTCGGCCTGGGCCTTGAGCATTTTCTCCGCTTGCTGTTCCATGGCATGGGCATCGTTGAGCCAATCCAGCAGGTTCTCTTTAGGGGTTGCCATTGCGTTCTCCTTATCAGTGTCATTGACGCACTGCAGTGCGAGAGCTTTGAGATAGCGCACATAAGGTGGATGTCCCTCGTGTGGGGAAAGTTTGAAGAAACACCCTCGGAGGGCGACGAAAGGCGTGTGGCAAGCCTGCTGCTAACCTCAACGATTCCAGGCCAGCGGAGAACCCACATGCCCGACGATCTTCAGCGTGACCCCGTCGAACAACTGCAGCAGTACATGGCCGGACGCCGTTTCCTGGTGCTGACCGGCGCGGGAATCAGCACCCCGTCCGGCATTCCCGACTACCGCGACAGCGACGGCGTGCGGCGGGGCAAGCAACCGATGATGTACCAGGAGTTCCTCGCCAAACCCGAGGCGCGACGGCGCTATTGGGCGCGAGCGATGCTGGGCTGGACACGCCTGCGTCAAGCCCGACCGAACCAGGCCCACGACGCCTTGGCGGCATTGCAAGGACAGGCTCGCATCAGTGGCCTGATCACCCAGAATGTCGACGCCTTGCACGACCGGGCTGGCAGCCAAGGCGTCATCGAACTGCACGGCAGCCTGCACCGTGTGCTGTGCCTGGATTGCGGCCAGCGCAGCGAGCGACAGCAGATTCAACACTTGATGGAAGCTGAGAACCCTTACCTGGTCGGCGTCGATGCGGTGCAGGCACCCGATGGCGACACCCTGCTCGACCCGGCGTTCGAGGCGCGCTTCCAGGTGCCCCGTTGCCCCCATTGCGAGGGCGAACGCTTGAAACCCGATGTGGTTTTCTTCGGTGAAAACGTCGCCGCCGCCACCGCGGCCCGCGCCACCCAGGCGGTGGAACAGACGGATGGGCTGTTGGTGGTGGGCTCATCGTTGATGGCGTATTCGGCGTTCCGCCTGTGCCGGGCGGTCAAGGACCAGGGCAAGCCGTTGCTGGCGATCAACCGAGGCAAGACCCGGGCTGATGAGTTGCTGGACTTGAAGGTCGAAGTACCGTGCGAAGAACTGCTGCCCTTGCTGATTTGACGATCACAATGCCCCCTGTGGGAGCGAGCTTGCTCGCGATGGCGGCGGATCAGCCAGCATTGATATTGACTGACACACCGCCATCGCGAGCAAGCTCGCTCCCACAGGGATTGGGTGGTTAACGTACGGGCAAATCCTGATCCCTCAGCGTATCGAACAGCGCCTGCGCCGCCGCCGACAGCTCATGCCCCGGCTTGGTCAGCACCCCGATGGCCCGTTCGATCACCGGATCGCTCAACGTGATGCAGCGGGCCCCCAACTCATGCATCTGCCCGACACACAGGGCCGGCACGGCACTGACACCCAGGCCGCTGGCGACCATCCGCCCGACGGTCGCCAGTTGATGGCTCTCGAACTCCACGGGCAGTTTCATACCTCGGGCCTGCAGATGCTCCTCCAGCATCACCCGAACGGTGGAGGGTCGTTGCAACGTGATGAATGGCTGCTCCAGCAAGGTTTCCCAGTGGACTTCGTCGCGCTGGGCAAGCGGCGAGTCCAGCGGCACCACCGCGACGAAGCGATCGAGATACAAGGGCGTGAACGCCAACGACGAACCCTGCATCGGTTCGAACGCCACGCCCAGTTCCACATGACGATCACGGACCATTTCCAGCACCTGTTCGTTGATCACGTCGTTGACCGTGACGTTGACATTCGGATAGCGGGCGCGGAAGGTCTTGAGGATCGGCGGCAGCAGGTTGCCGGCAAACGACGGCATCGCCGCCAACGTCACGCGACCGCGCTGCAAGGTGAAGCGCTGGCGCATTTCATCCTCGGCGTTGTCCCAGTCGGCCACCAGCCGCCGGGCCAGGGGTAGCAAGGACTCACCTTCGGGGGTCAGCGCGACGTTACGAGTGCTGCGGCTGAACAGGCGGCCACCGAGGCCTTCTTCCAGGGCCTTGATGGTCAGGCTCAGGGCCGACTGGGACAGGTGCAGCCGCTCGCCGGCCACGGCGAAGCTCAGGCTCTGGGCCACGGCGAGGAAGGCGCGGATTTGCTTGAGGGTCATGGTCGTTCTATGTCCGGTTACGTAGGAGCTGCCGAAGGCTGCGATCTTTTGATCTTTATCTTTCGCTTGAAACTTAAGTGTCTGGGGAAAGATCGCAGCTACGGGCAAGCACTATTGAGTTTTATCAATCAATCCAATCTAAAAATCAACTTAACAAATATATGACTTGGCGCAACACTGCATTCCATTGCGACCCCATCAAGAATAAAAGAGGTGTCTATGGCAGGTTTCGACAAACGCGTGAGCTCTTATGAGGAAGCGCTGGAAGGCTTGAAGGATGGCATGACTGTCATCGCCGGCGGCTTCGGCCTGTGCGGTATCCCGGAAAACCTGATCGCCGAGATCAAGCGCAAGGGCATCCGCGACCTCACCGTGGTGTCCAACAACTGCGGCGTCGACGGTTTCGGCCTCGGCGTGCTGTTGGAAGACCGGCAGATTCGCAAAGTAGTCGCCTCCTACGTCGGCGAAAACGCCCTGTTCGAGAAGCAGCTGCTGAGCGGCGAAATCGAAGTCGTGCTCACCCCCCAAGGCACCCTCGCCGAAAAAATGCGCGCCGGTGGCGCAGGCATCCCGGCGTTCTTCACCGCCACCGGCGTCGGCACGCCCGTGGCCGAAGGCAAGGAAGTCCGTGAATTCCATGGCCGCCAGTACCTGATGGAAGAATCCATCACGGGCGACTTCGCCATCGTCAAAGGTTGGAAGGCCGACCATTTCGGCAATGTGATCTATCGCCACACCGCGCAGAACTTCAACCCGCTGGCCGCGACGGCGGGCAAGATCACCGTGGTGGAAGTCGAAGAAATCGTCGAACCCGGCGAGCTGGACCCGACGCAGATCCACACCCCTGGCATCTACGTCGACCGGGTCATTTGCGGCACGTTCGAAAAGCGCATCGAACAGCGCACCGTGCGTAAGTGATCCCCTGCCCCCGGCCCGAATGAAGGAATAACACCATGGCACTTTCCCGCGAACAAATGGCTCAACGCGTCGCCCGCGAAATGCAGGACGGCTACTACGTGAACCTGGGCATCGGCATTCCGACCCTCGTCGCCAATTACATTCCCGAAGGCATGGAAGTCATGCTGCAATCGGAAAACGGCCTGCTCGGCATGGGCGCGTTTCCCACCGAAGCCGAAGTCGATGCCGACATGATCAACGCCGGCAAGCAGACGGTCACTGCGCGCATTGGCGCGTCGATCTTCTCTTCGGCCGAATCGTTTGCCATGATCCGTGGCGGCCACATCGACCTGACCGTGCTGGGTGCGTTCGAGGTGGATGTCGAAGGCAACATCGCCTCGTGGATGATCCCCGGCAAACTGGTCAAGGGCATGGGCGGCGCGATGGACCTGGTGGCCGGTGCCGAGAACATCATCGTCACCATGACCCATGCGTCCAAGGACGGCGAGTCGAAACTGCTGCCCCGTTGCAGCCTGCCGTTGACCGGTGCCGGTTGCATCAAGCGCGTGCTGACCGACCTCGCCTACCTGGAAATCCAGGACGGCGCCTTCATCCTGAAAGAACGTGCCCCGGGCGTCAGCGTCGAGGAAATCGTCGCCAAGACCGCCGGCAAATTGATCGTGCCGGACCACGTCCCTGAAATGCAGTTCGCTGCCCAGTGAGGAGAGATTCGATGCAAGAAGTCGTGATTGTCGCCGCCACCCGTTCCGCCATCGGCAGCTTCCAGGGTTCGCTGGCCGCCATTCCCGCACCGGAACTCGGTGCCGCGGTGATTCGTCGCCTGCTGGAACAGACCGGTTTATCCGGCGAACAGGTCGATGAAGTAATTCTTGGCCAGGTGCTGACCGCAGGTTCCGGACAGAACCCGGCACGCCAGGCGTCGATCCTCGCCGGCCTGCCCCATGCGGTGCCGGCACTGACGCTGAACAAGGTCTGCGGCTCGGGCCTCAAGGCGTTGCACTTGGGCGCCCAGGCGATTCGCTGTGGCGACGCCGAGGTGATCATTGCCGGCGGCATGGAAAACATGAGCCTGGCCCCGTACGTCCTGCCGGCCGCTCGCACCGGCCTGCGCATGGGCCACGCGAAGATGGTCGACAGCATGATCACCGACGGTTTGTGGGATGCCTTCAACGATTACCACATGGGCATCACCGCCGAGAACCTGGTGGACAAGTACGGCATCAGCCGCGAGGAGCAGGACGCCTTCGCCGCCGCGTCCCAGCAGAAGGCGGTCGCCGCCATCGAAGGTGGGCGATTCGCCGACGAGATCACGCCAATCCTGATTCCCCAGCGCAAAGGCGATCCCGTGGCGTTCGCCGCGGATGAACAACCGCGCGCCGGTACCACCGCCGAGTCCCTGGGCAAGCTCAAGCCCGCCTTCAAGAAGGACGGCAGCGTTACGGCGGGCAATGCGTCCTCGCTCAACGATGGCGCCGCCGCGGTGATCCTGATGAGCGCGGAAAAAGCCAAGGCCCTGGGCTTGCCGGTGCTGGCGAAAATCAGTGCCTACGCCAATGCCGGCGTCGACCCGGCCATCATGGGCATTGGCCCGGTCTCGGCCACCCGTCGCTGCCTGGACAAGGCCGGCTGGTCCCTGGACCAGTTGGACCTGATCGAAGCCAACGAAGCCTTTGCCGCTCAATCTCTGGCCGTGGCCCGAGAACTGAAATGGGACATGGACAAGGTCAACGTCAACGGCGGCGCCATCGCCTTGGGCCACCCTATCGGCGCCTCGGGGTGCCGGGTCCTGGTGTCGCTGCTGCATGAAATGATCAAGCGCGACGCCAAGAAAGGCCTCGCGACCCTGTGCATCGGCGGCGGCCAAGGCGTGGCCCTGGCGCTGGAACGGGCTTAACCGACACGGGTTCAACAGGGGTTGTGCGGACCCACGAATATCCGCGCAGCCACTGGCACCACCCCCGGCGCGACCTCGGTTGCGCCGGTTTTTTTTTTGCCTGATTTTATCTGTATGGCTGTCGCCGCCATCGCGAGCAGGCTCGCTCCCACAGTGGATTTGTGGTGTCAGCCATATCTGCATTCACCACAAAACCCTGTGGGAGCCGAGCTTGCTCGCGATGGCGGCGGTACATTCAGCATCCCCCGTGACAGGCACACCGCTTTCGCGAGCAAGCTCGCTCCCACAATGGACTTGAGCTGTACGCAATGTCTGTGTTCACCACAAAACCCTGTGGGAGCCGAGCTTGCTCGCGATGGCGGCAGTACATTCAGCATTACCGGGACAGGCACACCGCTTTCGCGAGCAGGCTCGCTCCCACAGTAGACTTGAGCTGTACGCAATGTCCGTGTTCACCACAAAACCCTGTGGGAGCCGAGCTTGCTCGCGATGGCGGCGGTACATTCAGCATTACCGGGACAGGCACACCGCTTTCGCGAGCAAGCTCGCTCCCACAGTGGACTTGTGGTGTCAGCCATATCTGCATTCACCACAAAACCCTGTGGGAGCCGAGCTTGCTCGCGATGGCGGCGGTATATTCAGCATTCCGTGAACAGGCACACCGCTTTCGCGAGCAGGCTCGCTCCCACAGTGGACTTGTGGTGTCAGCAAGATCTGCATTCACCACAAAACCCTGTGGGAGCCGAGCTTGCTCGCGATGGCGGCAGTACATTCAGCATTCCCGTGACAGGTGCACCGCTTTCGCGAGCAGGCTCGCTCCCACAGTGGACTTGTGGTGTCAGCCATATCTGCATTCACCACAAAACCCTGTGGGAGCCGAGCTTGCTCGCGATGGCGGCGGTACATTCAGCATTCCCGTGACAGGCACACCGCTTTCGCGAGCAAGCTCGCTCCCACAGTGGATTTGTGGTGTCAGCCATATCTGTGTTCACCACAAAACCCTGTGGGAGCCGAGCTTGCTCGCGATGGCGGCGGTACACTCAGCATTCCCGTGACAGGCACACCGCTTTCGCGAGCAGGCTCGCTCCCACAGTGGATTTGAGCGGTACGCAATGTCTGTGTTGCTCGGTATCTGCCAGGCCACTACCCTTTCGCCTTGATCGCATACATGCCACCGGCAATCACCAGACACGCCCCCACCACCGTCCAGGTGTCTGGCAGTTCGCCGAATATCAACAGGCCAATCAGCGTGGCAAACACCAGCAGCGTGTAGTTGAACGGCTGGAGCGTGGCCGCGGTTGCATACTTCAGCGCCTGGAGAAATAACAGCTGGGCCACCACGCCTGTCGTGGACAGCACCGCAATCAGGCCCCATTGCGTCGGGCTCGGCGCCACCCATCCGGGAAGGCCTACCGAAGTGATGGTGATCGCGCCGAAGAAGCCCATGTACAGCATGTTCGTGGCGAACGAATCATGCTGGCTGATCCGACGCGTCAGCACACTGAAGACCGCGAAACCCAAGGCAGACGCCAGCGGAATCAGCGCTACAAGCTCGAAGACACCAGTGCCAGGCCGAAGGATGACCAGCGTCCCCGCGAAGCCTACGGCGGCGGCAACCCATCGACGCACGCCGATGAATTCACCCAGGAACCCCCCAGCCAACGCCAGTGTCATCAAAGGGAACACCGCATACAGGGCATGCATCTCGGCCAAGCCCAGATAGCGCAGCCCCCATCCAAACAGCACGATTTCACCCACCCCGATCAACGCACGGATGACCTGCAGGTAAGGATGGCGGCTTCGGCACGCGGTCCGCAGGCTGCCCTGATAGACGCTATAACCCACTGCAAAAGCCAGGAACGCCCAATAGCGCACCATCACCAACTGCGCGACGGGAAGGTCTTTGACCAGCACCTTGGTGATCCCGTCCTGGCTGGCAAACACCAGCATGGAGAGCAGGCACAGGAGAATGCCGAACTGGGGCCTGGGAACCTCGTAAGCACGTGCGGCACTGTCCAACTGATTGCTCATGGATCATTCCATTTGGAGGGGCCTTGCAGCGTCGTGACGACACGCATCGTTCGCGCCCGGCACGTCATTCGGGTGATCGAGCAAATCAATCCACCGATTTAAGTGGAATCTGGGCCTGGAGGCGCGTCAGCAGGGTTTCGCAGTACCAATCATCGAACTGGCATACGCCATTTTCCGCGATGTCCGAAAAGGGTCCCGGCTCATAAGTCGGCGAGGTCACACCGGCCTGCGTGCCTTCTACCAAACGACGGTCTTGATCGTTGGTGGCCAGCCAGACCTTCGTCAGCCGGTCAATCTCATAGTCCACACCTTCAACGGCAGTATTGGGCACCAGCCACTTGGTCGTCACCAGCGTTTCGCCGGGGCCGATCGGAAGCACCCGGAAGCTCAAGGCGTGATCGCCGAGAAAGTGGTTCCAGGTAGACGGGTAGTTGAAGTAGAGCAAGGCGCCAATATCCGGCTCGCCGCTTTTATCCAGGCGCCCCGCCACGGCAGGTCTACCGTCCATGGTGTAACTCACGGCGCCTGCGGACAGTGGAATGCGCGTCATACGAAAACGGCCATTCGGATCCATGACCAGCCTGCTGGGCATACCCGCGGTTTCGCAGCGATTCCAATGGGCGGTCAGTTCTGGATCATCTTCGCCCCCGACCCCGGCCACCGAAAGGTTCTCGACAAAAGAATTCATCAACTCGGGATGCGTACCATCACAGTGGAAACACTCGCGATTGTTTTCAAATACGAGCTTCCAGTTACCCTTTTCGATGAGGTTTGACTCGAAAGCCACCTTGCAGTTATCGAGGAAATGAGGGGCGATGAAAGGACTTACAGAGTGCCTGAAACTTTCGAACTCAGGCGCCTCGTCAGCAACGCAGACATAAATGTAGGTATGAACAATTTCACAATGGACAGGTTTCAGGTTGTATTGCGTCCTGTCGAATTCGGCCCCCATGTTACCGGCAAACAAAAGACTGCCATCCAGTTCAAACGTCCACTTATGATAAGGGCAAACGAGTTTCGCGACTTTACCTTGGGTGTGTTCGCAAACTTTAGAACCACGATGACGACAGGCATTGTGAAAAGCCCGGACCTGGCCACTTTTATCCCTGATGATCAAGACAGGATAGTCGCCGATCTGCAGCGTCAAGTATTGCCCGGGCTTTTCAAGCTCAAAAGTATGCCCGGCAAAGATCCAATCCTTGTGCCAAATCTGCTCAAGATCCTGACGAAAAACCTCAGGTTCAATATACAGTTCACGGGGAAGCGCGTGGCGCGCCTTACGTTTTTCAATCAGGCCGATCACGGATGCCTTGGTATTCATTATTATCCTCTTCACATCAACCTGACGGTTAATGGCAAGTACGCCCAGAAAACGGTGTCATGGCCAACGGATCCTGCGCGCTGAAATGTCCAACGCAGCCGTTGAATTAATATTTTTTCAACCATGTTTAACACGAAGGGTACGGTAGCCTGCCCAGCCGGCAAAACTACATTTTCGTCGCTCAACTGATAACTTGGCGTTATGACCCAGCGAATTCAGAAAAGACCGTGCCGACCATCGCTACCGACTGAGAAGACTTGAAGGAAACGGGGAATTTATACGCTCCACCTGGAAAATTTCGAAAGGATCCAGTCGCGCACTCTTCGACAGGCGTCTTCGTATTCAGTCCGTTCATTGCAGGCCACGTAATGAAGGCTGTTTCGAAGCGTCACTTGATGCTCGACAGGGCGAACGAGCTGCCCTCGCTCGACCATTGCCCCGACCAGCTGGTTCCACCCCAGTGCGACGCCTTGATGGGTCAGGACCATGTTCATGATCAGATTGTAATCATTGGCATGAAAAACAGGCGGACAGTCGGAAGGACGTTCATCGATATCAACGTTCAGAAAAGCCAGCCATACCCCCCAATCCACATGTTCAGCCACGCCCGACCGTCCATAGGGACTTAGATTGAGCAGCGAAGAATCGCGCACCCCTTCCAGCGAGGTCAGTTCGGGATGCGCGTCCAAAAACGCTGGGGAGCAAACAGGATAAATAATATCGTGGCACAACTGATAACTCTTGTACCCGTCTCCCACTTTGCGAATTTTTGAAATGATGATGTCCGGCTCTACGCCCGGCTCCATATTCACAAAGTTCTGCGTGGTAATCAGGTTGAACTCAATATCCGGATTAGTCGCACGAAACTCCGGAAGATGCTCTGACAGCCATAATGCAGAAAATGCGGGTGAGCAACAAACCGTCAGGATATGTTTCTGCGTCGGCGCGGTACGAATCCTTTCAGCCGCCTGTGCGATATTAACGAAGGACAGTTGCGCCGCCTCGAAAAAAATCTTTCCTTCAGCGGTTAGTTCTACCGTGCGCCCGGCACGCATGAACAGTTGAGCGCCCAACGAGTCCTCCAGTTCTCGAATCTGCCGACTGATCGCTGCTTGCGATACGCACAGCGCCTCCGCTGCCCGCGTGAAGCTTTCATATTTAGCGGCGGCGACAAATGCTCTGACAGCCCGAAGGGAAGGCATTCTAAGCAGCAATGTATCAGGGTCTACGTGTCTGCTGAGCATGGTAAGCCCTCATCCTCCTGTCATCCGCGGAAGCGGCGGAGCCTAACTCAATAGCCTAGCGCAGGCCATACCAACGCGTCGTGATTGGGCCAAGGCGGTCGTTTCGGCGGGTCTCGATAACGTTAGGTTATCCATAAAGCCCTGTAAATGTTGTTGGATTTAAAACCAGGATACTTATAGATTGAAAAAAAGCCCGAGCCCAAGGGCAAACAATAAAAAACAGGTACATGTCATGCGCAGATCCATCTTTTATTACTGCCCGCCTAAATTACCAACGTTCGAATTCAATTCGATTTCGTGCGCTTGTAGCGTTATACGCAAAGGAGGGACGCAATGACGAGTCCAGACGAAATCATTTCAGTTAAGAATGTTTTTAAGATATTTGGCGCACAACCCGACGCGGCGATGAAAATGCTCGCCGCAGGGGCCAGTAAAAAAGATGTCTTTGAGAAAACAGGTCAAGTGATTGGTGTTTTCGACGCCAGCTTTGCCGTCAAGCGCGGTGAAATCTTTGTGATCATGGGGCTCTCAGGTTCTGGGAAGTCGACGATGGTGCGACTGTTTAACCGCCTTATCGAACCCACGTCAGGCAGTATTTACCTGAATGGTCGAGAAATTACCGGGCTGGATGATAAAGCCCTCCTGGATGTCCGTCGCAAAGAGATGGGCATGGTGTTCCAGTCCTTTGCCTTGATGCCACACATGAGCGTCCTGGAAAACACCGCCTTTGGCCTGGAGATTTCCGGCATCAGTGAAAAGGAACGGCATAGCCGCGCCAGGGAAGCCCTCAGCCAAGTCGGTCTTGCCGGACAGGAGCACAGTTATCCGCATCAACTTTCCGGCGGCATGCAGCAACGGGTAGGCCTGGCCCGCGCGCTGGCCAACGACCCGACCATCCTGCTGATGGATGAAGCCTTCTCCGCCCTGGACCCGCTTATTCGCAGCGAGATGCAAGGGGAGCTCATCCGCCTGCAGGCAGAACAGAAGCGCACCATCATCTTCATTTCCCACGACATTGAGGAAGCCGTTCGCATCGGCCACCGCATCGCGATCATGGAGGGCGGTCAGGTGGTCCAGATCGGCACACCTCAAGAGCTGATCAGCCAACCGGCCAACGACTATGTGCGCACGTTCTTCAAAGGCTTCGACAGCTCACGGATTCTCAAGGCAGGCGACGTGGCCAGGCTCGATCCGGAATGGGTCCGCAAGCTGAACGGCCAAGCGCCACAGTTCAAGGCCGGCCTACCGTTCGGTTACTTGATCGATGAAGGCGGGCAATTGCTCGGGGTCGTGGATATCGATACCAGCGGCGCAGGTGGCAGCACGCATTACACCCAGCACCAACAGCACCCCATCTTTACCGATACCCCCCTGCACGAAGTACTGGAAATCGCAGCCAACCTGCCCTACCCGGTGCCTGTACTCGACCGTTCGGGGGCGCTCACCGGAACCCTGTCGAAGAGCCAGTTGCTGCAAACGCTGAGCCGCCATTAATACAGGCGCGCCATTCTATGCTGGCGCGTCCCTGACCTGAAGTACCTGCGGCCTTCATAACGCCGCTGCGGTGACGATGAAGAGGTAAACCCTGATGTCCGAGTTCAGTTTTCTCGACCCGTTTCAAGTCCTCACTATTCCATTGGGTGACTGGGTGGAAAGCACCCTCAATTTCCTGGTACACAACTTTCGCGATGTGTTCCGCGCCATCCGCTGGCCGATTGACCAAGTACTGAACGGCGTCGAATACACACTGCAGAGCATCCCACCCAGCATCGGGATCATTCTGTCTTCCTTGCTGGGATGGCAGCTAGCCGGTAAACGCATGGCTCTGCTGTGTTTTGTGACGCTCACACTGCTGGGCCTTATCGGTGTCTGGTCCGAGTCGATGACCACGTTGGCGCTGGTACTGACTTCGGTGTTCTTTTGTGCCCTGCTAGGGATACCCCTGGGTATTCTCTGCGCCCGTAGCGACAACTTGGAAAAGCTCCTGCGCCCCCTACTCGACGCCATGCAGACATTGCCGGCGTTCGTTTACCTGGTGCCTGTCGTCATGCTGTTCGGCATCGGCAACGTGCCGGGCATCCTGGTGACCATTGTCTTCGCCCTCCCCCCGCTGGTGCGCCTGACAAACCTGGGCATCCGCCAGGTACCGGAAGACAAGATAGAAGCCGCCCGCGCGTTTGGCTGCACGCCCCGGCAGATGCTGACCCGCGTTCAGTTGCCATTGGCAACCCCCACCATCATGGCGGGGCTCAACCAGACCCTGATGCTCTCGCTGTCGATGGTGGTCATCGCGTCGATGATCTCGGTGGGCGGCCTTGGCCAGATGGTCCTGCGCGGCATCGGCCGCCTGGACATGGGCTTGGCCACGGTCGGCGGGACTGGCCTGGTGCTGCTCGCCATCTTCCTTGACCGCCTGACCCAAGCCATGGGCGCACGCACCGGAGCCGACCCAAGCTTGCGCTGGTATCACACCGGTCCTGTCGGCTTTGTCCTGCGCCTGTTCGGGGCGAAACAACCCGTGGGACGGAGCAAGACAGCTTAACCCTCGTATTCGATCTGCCGCACACGAAGATAAAACCAAAAAAGGTACGCGAAGATGTCTGAGTTCAAGCTTTCCCGTAGCATTCTCAACTGCGCTGCAGTCCTTTCCATCGCGGCGATGTCGCTTGGCGCAAACGCTTCGGCCAACCAACCGGGCGACGGTGTAAAGATCACCCCCATCTTCCCCTCTATCGCTGAAGAACGATTCCGCGGCGAAGTGGCGATGGAAGGCCTCCGAGAGCTGGGCTACAAAGTGCAGGAACCCAAGGAGACCGAGTACGGCGTCATGATGATGGCCCTGGGCAGTGGTGATGCGGACTTTACGGTGCACTTGTGGGACAAATTGCACGATAAGTTCTATCAGCAGGCCGGGGGCGACAAGACCATGGTCAAGGCGGGCGACATCATGCCCGGCGTGCTCCAAGGTTACTTGATCGACAAGAAGACCGCTGAAGCTCATAACATCAAGTACATCACTGACTTGAAAAAACCGGAAATCGCCAAACTGTTCGACACCGACGGCGACGGCAAGGCAGACATGACGGGGTGCAACCCCGGATGGGGCTGCGAGCTGATCATCTCCCATCACATGAAGGCCTATGGTCTGGATAAAACGGTCACCGTTAACCAAGGCTCCTATTTCGCACTGATGGCTGACACCATTACGCGTTATAAGGAAGGGCAACCGATTCTCTACTTCACGTGGGTTCCACAATGGATTGCCAATGTGTTGGTCGAAGACAAGGATGTGGTCTGGCTGGAAGTACCGAAAACCGACCTGCCTGATGGCAAGAATGATGTCGACACGATGTACAAGGGCAAGAATCTCGGTTTTGCAGTCGATAAGGTCGAGGCCGTGTTGAACAAAGACTTCGCCGATAAGAATCCAGCGGCGTTGAAGTTCCTTTCGGTGATGCAAATTACCACCGCTGACGAAAGCGCCCAGAACTTGAAAATGCAACAGGGCGAGAAAAAGCCTGCTGATATCCGCCGTCACGCCAAGGAGTGGGTTGCCGCCCATCGGCAGCAATTTGACGCCTGGTTGCAAACGGCTCGCGCTGCGGCGACACAAGCCAGCAATTAATACGAATAAGAGGCGGGACAAGTCGATGACGGCCCCGCCTCTTAGTAACGTTCTCTGTACGCAAAATTTAACGGGTGCAATCTAACCGAAAGGCCTCGTTTCGATTATTTATAACGAAGGGTTAACTTTTTTCTCTTTAAATGTTGTTGGATATCAAGCATTCACCAGAATAAATTTGGCGCCTGACCTACAGCCAATTAGAACTGCACACACTTAACCGTTATGCCCGCTAGACACCAAGTTTATGTGAAGTGACCCAGCACCCTTTTTTCCATGATTGGTGTCGGATCGGTTGAATGAACAGGATCTTGAAATGTTAAAAGTATCTTCATTGCCTGCCGATGATCAATCTTGCGGGTGGTACCACTTGAGCAAGGGGCGCCAGATCAAGCCCGCCCATCAAGGCCATGGCAGCGCCCGTTGGGTGATTGTCGGTGCCGGCTTCACCGGGCTTGCCGCCGCCCGTCAGCTCGCGACTCATTTCCCCGACGATCAGATCGTGTTGATTGACGCTCAGGAAGTGGGCTTTGGCACTTCCGGTCGTAATGCAGGGTTCGCTATCGACCTGCCCCATGACATCGCCGCCGAGGATTACATCGGCGATATCGCCACGGCGAAAACCACACTGAAACTTAATCTGAGTGGCCTGAGCTATTTAAAAGAATTGGTTGAACGCCACGGCATCGATTGCCAAATGAAGCATTGCGGCAAATATCAGGCGGCCGTTGAACCACGGGGCATCGCCGTCCTGGAGGCCTACCGTCGCGGGCTCGATAAACTCGATCAGCCCTACCAGATGATCGAGGCTGGCGAACTGCCCGAACATATCGGCACGCATTTCTACCGCAAGGCGTTATTCACGCCGGGGACGTCTTTGCTTCAGCCTTCGGCGCTGGTCAAAGGCTTGGCCGACAGCCTCCCCAGCAACGTGACGCTGTACGAAAACACCGCGATCACCCATGTGGAGTACGGCACCAAGACGGTACTCACGCACGCCGCGGGCTCAATTACCGCGGACAAACTGATTCTGACCAATAATGCCTTTGGCATGAGTTTCGGCTTCCTCAAGGGCCGTATGCTGCCGGTGTTCACCTACGCCAGCCTGACCCGCCCCATGTCCGAGCAGGAACAAGCTCGCCTCGGTGGCCGGCCTTATTGGGGTGTCATTCCTGCGGATCCATTCGGCACCACAGTACGTCGCACACCGGACAATCGTCTTTTGATCCGTAACAGTTTCAGCTTCAACCCGGACGGCCGCAGCGATTCAAAATACTTGAAACGTTTTGTCGCCCGGCACCAGGCCTCTTTCGAACAACGCTTTCCCATGCTGCCTGAAATGAACTTCGAATATACCTGGGGCGGCGCACTGGCTCTTTCACGTAACCATATGGGTTATTTCGGCGAACTTTCACCCAACGTCTATGGAGCACTGTGCTGCAACGGACTAGGTGTTACCCGCGGGACGGCGACCGGCAAACTCTTGGCGGATTGGCTGGCTGGAGAACAATCCGAGCTCATTGATTTTGTCTTGAAATCACCCGGCCCCTGCCCTAACCCACCCGCCCCGCTGGTTGCAGCGGGCGTCAATATAAGTTTGCGCTGGGGGCAATACCGCGCGGGTAAAGAAAGTTAACCATATCGAAGAAACTTGAAGACGTTGGAGCTGCTCGCTCGATCTTCTGCGAGCGGTTCTCTTGGTTAAAAAAGGCTGCGCTGACTGGCTAGCGCCGCTTGATAGGCAGTGACACTAACTGGAGCGAGATGAATGAAATTTGAAGGCATTTACACACCGGCCGTTACGCCTCTGACCTCTGACGGCAGTATCGATAAGACCGCCTTCGCCGAAGTCCTGGAGTATCTGGTGGACTCCAAGGTCCACGGCATCATTATCGGCGGCTCGACCGGCGAATATTATGCCCACACCGCCCAGGAGCGTTTCGACCTGGCGGCCCAGGCCAAGGACGTTCTGCGCGGTCGCCTGCCGCTGATCGTCGGTACCGGCGCCATCCGCACCGAAGACTCGGTCGCCTACGCCGAAGCGGCGAAGGCCATCAAGGCCGATGCGTTGTTGGTGGGCTCGCCACCCTATGCATTGCCGACGCAAAAAGAGATCGCCCTGCATGTCAAGGCGGTGGACCGCGCCGCCGACCTTCCCATCATGCTTTACAACTATCCAGGCCGCATGAGCGTGAGCATGGGCGAGGAGTTCTTTGATGAAGTCGGCGATGTGAAAAACATCGTTGCCATCAAGGAAAGCTCCGGTGACATGGCCCAGATGCACCGTCTGGCCTGCAAATACCCGCGCATCGCCCTGTCTTGCGGGTGGGACGATCAAGCCCTGGAATTTTTCGCCTGGGGCGCCCGCAGTTGGGTGTGTGCCGGTTCCAACTTCATTCCCCGCGAGCACGTCGCGTTGTACGAGGCCTGCGTTGTCGAGAAAAACTTCGACAAAGGCCGCCGCATCATGGCGGCGATGATGCCGCTGATGGACTTTCTGGAGGGCGGGAAATTTGTCCAGTCCATCAAGTACGGATGTGAACTGAACGGCTTGCGCACCGGTGGCCTGCGCGCCCCCCTGCACGGCCTGGACCCTGAGGAAAAGCAGGCGCTGCAAGGCGTCGTCACCGAGCTCAAGCGCAACATCGCGCAGATCACTGGAGGTGTCTGAAATGGCTGATTTACTGAGCAAAGAACACTACGCGGCCATCGCCGCCCAGTTGAAATTCCCTACCCAGGCGTTCATCAACGGCGAGTTCCGCGATGCCCTCTCTGGAAAAACCTTCATCACGACGAACCCTGCCACGGGTGAACAGCTTGCCGAGATCGCGGCGTGCGATAGCCGTGACGTCGACGTTGCCGTAGCCGCCGCCAAGCAAGCCTTCGAGGATGGTCGCTGGCATAAGCTGTCACCCGGCGCACGCAAACAGGTGCTCCTGCGTTTCGCCCAATTGCTGGAAGACAACGCCCACGAACTCGCCGTGCTGGAAAGCCTGGACAGTGGCAAGCCCGTCAGCGAATGCCAGAACGTCGATGTGCCTGACACGATCCATACCCTGCGCTGGCACGCGGAGTTGATCGACAAGGTGTACGACAGCACCGCGCCGACCGGCCACGGTGCGGTCACCCTGGTGGTGCGCGAAGCGATCGGCGTCGTCGGCCTGGTCCTGCCGTGGAACTTCCCACTGTTGATGCTGGCCTGGAAAATCGGTCCATCCTTGGCCGCAGGCTGTTCCATCGTGGTCAAGCCGGCCAAGGAAACCACCCTGACCGCGCTGCGTGTGGCCGAGCTGGCCCATCAGGCCGGTATTCCGCCAGGCGTGTTCAACATCACCCCGGGTGGCGGCCGGGAGGCTGGCGAGCCAATCGGTCGGCACATGGATGTGGCGATGGTCAGCTTCACCGGTTCGACCGACACGGGCCGGTTGTTCCTCAAGTACGCGTCCGAGTCGAACCTCAAGCGCGTCGTGCTGGAACTGGGCGGTAAAAACCCCGCCGTGGTGATGAATGACTGCGAAGACCTGGATCAGGTTGCCCAGTATGTGACGGCTGGCGCGTTCTGGAACATGGGCGAGAACTGCTCGGCCTCCTCGCGGCTGATTGTTCATAAAGACGTCAAGGATGAACTGCTGCAACTGATCGGCAAGCACCTGCGCGATTGGAAAATGGGCGACCCGCTGGATCCTGAAAATCGCCTCGGCGCCATGATCAGCAAAACCCATTTCGACAAAGTCCGTTCTTATCTGGAATACGCAGCCGAGCACAAACTCAATGTGATGCAAGGGGGCGAGACCGAGTCCGGTGTGTTCGTGCAGCCGACGATCATCGATGGCGTCGAACGTGACAGTCGCCTGTTTATCGAGGAGATCTTCGGGCCGGTCCTGAGCGTGACCGGCTTCAGCACGATCGACGAAGCCATCGAGCTGGCCAACGACACGGTCTACGGCCTGGCGGCCTCCGCCTATACCGGCAGCCTGCGCAATGCCTTGCGCCTGTCGCGGGAGATTCGGGCGGGCGTGGTCACGGTCAACTGTTTCGGTGAAGGCGACGCCTCCACGCCGTTCGGCGGCTACAAGGAGTCTGGCTTTGGTGGTCGCGACAAATCGGTCTGGGCCCATGACCAGTACACCGAGCTGAAGACCATCTGGATTGATGCTTCATAACCTGTTCGAGATCGCGATTTTGTGGCGGCTGTACTGGCCTCATCGCGAGCAAGCTCGCTCCCACATTCTTCCGGCGTACACATGACCCTGTGGGAGCGAGCTTGCTCGCGATGGGGCCGGCACAGCTGGCAATACCTCAAGCAGACTGAACACTGGACGCCATCATGAAGACTTCACCTTTTTCGATTCCAGCCAATGCCCGGCGCATCGACCCGGCCAGGCAGCGCGCAACCGCATTAAAAAAAGATGGCTCCGTCAATGACAACGACCGCGTCGAAATAGGCCCCACTCCCCTGGCTTTCGCGGAGTGGGAACGTTTAGGCCTGGAGCCGCCCCACTTGCCCACCCTGCGCAAGTACCGGCTGCAACGAATTGTCGATCAACTGGTCGCCCGTGACCTGGGCGGCATTCTGCTGTTCGATCCGCTGAATATCCGCTACGCGACCGACACCACCAACATGCAGTTATGGACGGCCCATAACCCCGCGCGGGCCTGCTTCGTCGCCGCCAGTGGGCACGTCGTGTTGTGGGACTTCCATGGCTGCGATCACCTTTCCGCCCATTTGCCGCTGGTTACAGAATTGCGCAGCGGTGCATCTTTTTTCTTTTTCGAGACCGGCGAGCACACCGATCGACACGCCAGGCATTTCGCCGCGCAAATCGACGAATTGCTGCGCCAGCACGCCGGAGCCAACCGACGCCTGGCGGTAGACCGAATCGAAGTCGCCGGCGTACGCGCATTGGATGCCCTGGCCATCGAGATTTGCAGCGGCCAGGAAGTCACCGAATTCGCGCGCATGATCAAAGGCCCGGATGAAATCAAGGCGATGCGCTGCGCGGTGGCCGCGTGCGAAGCCTCAGTGGCCGAAATGCATCAGGCAATGCGCGCCGGTGCGACCGAAAACGACGTCTGGGCCGCCCTGCATTCGGGCAATATCCGCCGTGGTGGCGAATGGATCGAGACGCGCATCCTCAGTTCCGGTCCTCGCACCAACCCCTGGTTCCAGGAGTCTGGCCCACGGGTGTTGAGCGGCGGCGACCTGTTGTCGTTCGACACGGATCTGATCGGCACCTACGGCATGTGCGTGGACATGTCCCGCAGTTGGATTTGTGGAGGACTTGAGCCCACGGCCGAACAGAAACGCCTGTATCGAATTGCCCATGACCATATCGTCCATAACGCCGAGTTGATCAAGCCGGGCGTGCGCTTCACGGAACTGACCGCCAAGGCCCATCGGCTGCCCGAGTCCTGCCGCGCTCAACGCTATGGTGTGCTTTATCACGGCGTCGGCCTGTGCGACGAATACCCGAGCATTCGCTATCCAGAGGACCTGGAGTCCTACGGATACGAGGGCGAGCTGCAAGCGGGGATGGCCCTGTGTGTCGAGGCGTATGTGGGTGAAGTGGGTGGCCGCGATGGCATCAAGTTGGAGAACCAATTACTGGTCACTGAAACCGGCTATGAGTTGTTGACGCATTACCCCTTCGACGACAGCTTTCTGCGCATATGAAGCTTGATTGATGAGCCATTTAATTGAAGGCCATAAACCATCAAGCATCGGTTTTCTCTTGCTTGAGAACTTTTCCCTGACGTGCTTCACGCAATGCCTGGACGTGCTCGTGACGGCCAATCTGATCCGGCCAGGCTCGGTAAAAGTTCATACATTCAGTCGAAACGACTCCGAAGTCGTCAGCGACCTGGCCATCCCCATCAGGCCGGATACCCCCCTGACCGACATCAGGATCGCCGCCCTGGATCTGATGATTGTCTGCAGGGGGTTGCGCACGCCTAGAGTCGTGCCTGATGGATTGGTGAAACTATTGAACAAACTCGCCAGCATGCCCATCGCGCTCGGAGGGCTATGGAATGGCGCCTGGTATCTGGGCAAGGCCGGGCTGCTGGATGGCTACCGCTGTGCCATTCACGCAGAACAACGGATCGCGTTATCCGAGTTTTCGCCCAACACGAACGTCACGTTGGACGCCGTGGTATTCGATCGAGACCGGCTCACGGCGGCGAGCCCCGCAGGTGCTTTTCAAATGATGATGAAGTGGCTTTACAAAGCGCTTGATCAGAACGTCGCGAACGCGGTTTTTGACCTGTTGGATCATGACCAATCCAGGTTTCGGACTTCAGTACAGGTTCAAGACGGCAAGGTCAGCGCCCCGCTACGAGAAATCATCACCTTGATGGAGAGTAACCTGGAGGAACCGTTAGGCCCGGATCAACTCGCCAAGTGTGTTCAATTATCAAGACGTCAGGTGCAACGTCTTTTCCAAGAACAATTGGGCGTACCTCCCCAGCGCTATTACCTGGAGCTGCGACTTAAAGGCGCCCAACACCTGATACAGAATTCACGCTTGGCGATCATCGATGTTTCGATTGCCTGCGGCTTTGTCTCAACCCCGCATTTCAGTAAATGCTACAGCGCCTTTTTTGGTTACCCGCCGTCGAGGGAGCGTCGCCACGAACTATGAGCGCTGCCTGGGTACGCATCGCCTTCCCGGACCGTCACCGCCTCCGCGTAGA
Organism: Pseudomonas sp. Z1-12; assembly: GCF_051132015.1. Lineage (NCBI taxonomy): Bacteria > Pseudomonadati > Pseudomonadota > Gammaproteobacteria > Pseudomonadales > Pseudomonadaceae > Pseudomonas > Pseudomonas sp. Z1-12. The sequence goes on along the minus strand of NZ_CP071647.1, from coordinate 2,180,156 downwards.
CGGTGAGCAGATGTCGATGGAGCTCAAACGCGCAGAACCTACATCAACTCATGGCGGGCGACTTCGATAGGCTGTAGATGGGCAGTGAGTTCATCGTTTCTTATAACGAGGCATTAATGCATCAAGCCCCACAGGGCCAGAAGTGGAACATCCCTCGACTTCATTGCATGGACACAGGAGGGCGGGTTGAAAACCAAACCTCCCGCGCCAGGACTCCACCACCCCACCGCCTCCCGATACCACTCGCCCGGCGACAGGACGAGATAGAACTCGGCAGGCGGGTGTTGGTGATAGGGGTAGCAGGTTTCGGGCAGCATGAGCGCCAACCCCAAGGTCAGGGTGGAACACTCAAATAACCCTCCGGGGCCGGCGATCATCCCGTGGCGATGCCGCTCCACGAAAGCGCTGTCCTGGTCGGCCCGGGCCTGGCGATTCATCCAGGTGACATGGGGCAAGAGCGTGCCTAACGCATCCCGTATCGACAGCAGGTCATCATCGGTCCTGGGCGCAGCTTCGAGTGCCTCGGATAAGTGGGACTCCAAAAAGCCTGGCAGTGCATTTGAAGCTTGCGCAGCCGCCCTGATCGTCCATTGGGCCGACTTCAGAGACGCGACATGCGCTTGCGCCTCATTGCAATCGCTGCCCGACAGGACGTTTTGAAGCGAACGCCTGAGCGAGTCGCCGCTGCGGAGAATATTCCGGTCCCACGCTGGATTTTCTGTGTTGTTCATCATCGTTTTCGATCCCGTTTCCCGAGCGACGTATCGAACCGGCTTACAGACGGCTCAGTTGTTCCAGCAGGTCAACGGGAACACTGATCCCATCATTCTGCGCGGTGACCGTTGAATGTTGCCGTTCCCATCCCGGCCTGTGGACGCCCATCTGCGCCAGGCGGGTCAGTTGACTTGAGAGCCGCTGCTCGAATCCCGTCGAAAAGAAATCCGGCGCCAGGAGTTGGATCAACAGGCCGCAGCCTGGCGTCTGGTTTCCCTGGTTGAACTCCGGCGCATCCAGCGACCAGTTGGCCCCCGTGAGACCCGCCGCCAGAACCTCGACCATGAGCATCAGGTTGGCCCCACGGTGGCCGCCAAAAGGCAGCAGCGCACCGCCCAGCGCCGCCAGGGCATTACGTGTGCCGTTGCCCTCCTGGTCCACCGCCCAACCCTCGGGGATATCGTCGCCCGTCGAAGCGGCGTGGGCGATGTTCACGAATGCCGCGGCACTGCTGGCCTGGTCGAACAACAAGGGGATGCCATCGGCCGAGGGCGCGGCAAACGAGAGCGGGTTGGTCGAGTAGGTCTTGCCCTTGGCGCCAGGAACGGCCACCAGCGCCGGTCCGTTTGCGACCGCCAAGGCAATCAGCCCGGCCTGGGCAAACCGCAGCGTGTAGTCGCCCAACTCACCGCTGGTAAAACTGTTGCACTGGCTCAACGTGGCCATGCCATTGGCCTGCGCGGCATGGCACAGCGAATCGAAACAGCGATCGACACCCAACTGGGCAATTCCGCCTTGGGCATCGGATTTGAAGATCATCGCGCCGGCGCGGGAGATACGTGGCTCGGCACGTGGAGCGATGCGTCCGGAGGAAAAGCCCGACAAGTAATCGGCAAGATGCCGGAACCCCACGGCCTGGTTACCGCGCGCTTGCGCAGCCACGGTGGCGTGGGCCAATGAGAGGGCAACCGCGGCTGAGCAGCCCTTCGCTGCGCAGAGGTGCTTCACCCAGCCGACCGCTTCATCCAGGGTAAAGCGACGGTAAGCGGTGGTCTTCAAGGGGATCGCCTGAACGTTCGTTCGATGCAGCCGATGCCCCTCACAAAGGGCATCGGATGGCAACACAACTATTGGATGACGGCCATTACTGGGCCGGTGTCGCGGAGGCGGTCTGGCTGCCGAACATCGCCTCGAAGCGCGGCTTGTTGGCGGCGTAATACTCCGCAACGACCTTGTCCGCCGAACTGTCGCGGGCGGTCGCCATCAACTTCTCGAGGTCGGCCTTGGGGATCTTGAAATTGGCGAAGAACCGGGCGATATCGGGATGCTCGGCGCTAAAACCTTTGCGGGCAATCGCGTGAATTTGCTCGGCGCCCCCGAAAATCTGCTTCGGATCGTCCAGGTAGCGCAGCGGCCACTTGGCGAACATCCAGTGTGGGCTCCAGGCGTTGATCAAGGCCCATTTGTCACGCTTGAGGTTGCGATCCAGCTCGCTCAACATGCCAGACTCCGAAGAGGCGACCATCTTGTAGCCCTCGAGCTTGTATTCCTTGATGGCCTTTTCCGTGAGTTTGTATTGGCCATTGCCCACTTCCGAGGTCAGGATCTTGCCGCCGAGTTTTTCCCGTACTTCAGGCTTGTTCAGGTCTTCGACACTGGCAATCTCGCTGGTGGGAATGGACGTTGGCACGGCCATGCCGATCCGACCTTCATACAACACGCCAAGGTCTTCGAGCTTGTCCTGGTACTTGTCGTAAAACGCCTTGTGAGTGCTCGGCAGCCAGACCATCGGGATCAGGTCGATATTGCCGTTGGCCAAGGCCTGGAACTGAATGCCAATATCGGCGAGCACCAATTTGACCGGTTGCTTCAAGTGGTCGCGCAATGCGGTATCCGCCAGCTTTACGGCAATTTCCGTATCCGACCAATTCACCCATCCAATGCGGATAGGCGTGGGTTCCTCAGCGTGGGTCATCAGGCTGCTGGCGGCCATCGCCAGGCCGGCAAACCAGCCGATACACGTCTTACTGGACAACGTCATCATGGTGCATCTCCGCGTACTGTATTAATAGTTATTGGCAGGGCAGCAGAAGAATTAACGTTCCCTCATCAGAGCAGAGTGCCATCACCCTCCTCAAGGGATTTAATGTTATGCATGGATAAGTTTTAGTTATGGGAACAGCTCATGTATTTCGGTCGCTCGGCCCTCCTCCGCCCTTTGGCGAAACTCTTTTGGTAATGCAGATTCCCTTAAGACTGTCGACAGACCGTGGCGAGGGAGCTTGCTCCCGCTGGGCTGCGTAGCAGCCCTTTTGTGAGCGCTGCGCACTGGAGCGCCAGCCCGGTCAAGCGGGAGCAAGCTCCCTCGCCACGGGTTCAGCGTTTTGCCACTCACAACGCTTTTTCGAGTGCCGGCAATGCTTCGAACAGATCCGCCACTAACATGTAATCCGCCACTTGAGCGATGGGTGCTTCAGCGTCCTGGTTGATCGCGACAATGACCTTTGAGCCGCACATACCCGCCAAATGTTGAATGGCGCCACTGATGCCCGCCGCGATGTAAAGCTCTGGCGCGACGATTTTCCCGGTCTGCCCGACCTGCAAATCATTGGGGGCGAAACCCGAATCCACCGCGGCACGGGAGGCCCCGACGGCGCCGCCAAGCTTGTCCGCCACTCGCTCGATCAGGGCGAAATTTTCTTTGCTCTGCATCCCGCGACCACCGGACACGACGACACGGGCGCTCGACAAATCCGGCCGTTCGCTGGCCGTCAGTTGTTCGCTCACGAAACGCACATTGCTTGCGCTTTGCCCGCCCTCCACCGCCACCACTTCACAGCGATGTTCATGGGACAAGGCTTGGGCGAACGCCGAGGCGCGGACCGTGAGCAACTTGATCGGATCGAGGGACTGCACGGTGGCGATGGCATTGCCGGCATAAATGGGGCGCTGGAAGGTGTCCGCCGAAACGATGTGGGTGACGTCGGACAGCATGCCGACATCCAGGCTGGCCGCGACCCGTGGCAGCACATTGCGACCCATGCTGCTGGCATCGGCAACGACATGCGTATACCCATCGGCCACCAGCGAAGTGATCAGTGGCTGGACATTTTCCGCCAGGGCATGTTCGAACATCGCCCCTTGTGCGAGCAGCACCCGGTCCAGGCCCTGGGCTAGCGCTGCCTGTTGCGCCACTGCCGACGCATCCGCCCCGCCCATCACCAGCAAATCCGTCTTGGCGCCCAACGCCAGGGCGGCGGTCACGGCACTCCATGTACCTGCCGTCAGTTGACCGGCGCTGTGCTCGGCGATCACCAATGTGCGCATCAAATCACCCCCGCAACGTTCTTCAATTTATCCACCAGCTCGGCCACTGAACCGACGTTGATCCCGGCTTTGCGCACCGCCGGCGGGACCACGCTTAATAATCGAGCGTGTTCCTTCACGCTCGCGCCCAAGGTGTCGGCGGCAATGATTTCAAGCGGTTTTTTCTTGGCTTTCATGATGTTCGGCAACGAGGCATAGCGCGGTTGGTTCAGCCGCAAATCGCAGGTCACCACGGCCGGCATGGCGAGGGCGACCACCTGGCTGCCCCCATCGACTTCACGTTCGACGACCCATTGCCCGTCGACCTGATTGACGGCCGAGGCGTAAGTGGCCTGGCCGCTGCCGATCAACTGCGCGACCATTTGCCCGACCTGGTTGTTCTCCTGGTCGATCGCCTGTTTGCCAAACAGGATCAATTGCGGCTGTTCCTGATCGATCACTTTGCTCAGGTACTTGGCGACGTTGAGCGGTTCGAGTCGCCCATTCGTCTCGACCAGCAGCGCCCGGTCCGCACCGAGTGCCAAGGCCGTGCGCAGTTGTTCCTGCGCCGCCGACGTGCCCACCGAGACCACCACCACTTCGGATGCCAGCCCCTTCTCCTTGAGGCGAATCGCCTCTTCCACTGCGATCTCGCAGAACGGGTTCAAGGCCATCTTCACGCCATTGAGTTCGACGTCTGAACCGTCGGCTTTCACCCGGACTTTCACGTTCGGGTCGATGGCGCGCTTTACCGCAACGAGCACTTTCATGGTTCTTCCCATAGCCCCCTTGCACTGTGGATCGATGCGAGATGGCCGGCCGCACGGGCCGGACCACCCCTGTTTCGACTGGATGGTAATCCTGGTTTTTCCGTCACGCAAGAAAAATGTACACCTATGTCTCAATCATTGACACACATGAACATTCAACATACCGTTATGTCAAACCAAGCCTGATGTTCTGTTCCCGGAGCGCAACACCATGTCCAGCGATCCTCTGCTGCAGCCCTATAAGATCAAGCACCTGACCCTCAAGAACCGGATCATGACCACCTCCCATGAGCCCGCTTATCCTGTCGACGGCATGCCGAAGGATTTGTACCGCGCCTATCACGTCGAACGGGCCAAGGCTGGCGTGGCACTGACCATGACGGCGGGTTCCGCCGCCGTTTCCCGGGACAGCCCGCCAGTGTTCAACAACGTGCTGGCGTACAAGGACGAAGTGGTCAAATGGATGAAGGACCTGACTGACGAATGCCACGAACACGGCGCGGCAGTGATGATCCAACTGACCCACCTGGGTCGGCGCACACGCTGGGACAAGGCTGACTGGCTGCCGGTCGTCTCGCCGTCCCATCGCCGCGAGGCGTCCCACCGGGCCTTCCCGAAAAAACTGGAAGACTGGGACATCGACCGGATCATCAAGGATTACGTGGACGCCGCCGAACGCATGAAGGCCGCCGGTCTTGATGGCCTGGAACTGCAAGCCTACGGGCACCTCATGGATCAGTTCTGGTCGCCGCTGACCAACGATCTCGACGGGCCCTACGGCGGCTCGCTGGAAAACCGGATGCGCTTCACCTTCGACATCCTGCGTGGCATTCGCCAGCGTTGTGGCGAAGATTTCCTGCTCGGGGTGCGCTACACCGGCGATGAAGACCTGCCCGGCGGCTTCGGTGCCAGCGACGGCCTGCAGATCTCCCACATGCTCAAGGACAGTGGGCTGGTGGACTTCCTCAACGTGGTGCGTGGGCACATCGATACCGATGCTGGCCTCACCGACGTGATCCCCATCCAGGGCATGCGCAATTCGCCGCACCTGGATTTTGCTGGCGAGATTCGCTCGGCCACCGGTTTCCCGACGTTCCACGCAGCGAAGATCCCGGACGTCGCCACGGCGCGGCACGCCATCGCCTCCGGCAAGGTGGACATGATCGGCATGACCCGCGCGCACATGACCGACCCGCACATCGTGCGCAAGATCATTGAAAAACGCGAAGAAGAGATCCGCCCCTGCGTCGGCGCCAACTATTGCCTGGACCGCATCTACCAGGGCGGCGCCGCCTACTGCATCCACAACGCCGCCACCGGCCGCGAAACCACCATGCCCCACGACATTCCCAAGGCGTCGGTCAAGCGCAAAGTGGTGGTGATCGGCACCGGCCCGGCGGGCCTGGAAGCGGCGCGGGTGGCTGGCGAACGCGGTCATGACGTCACGGTGTTCGAAGTGGCGGATCAGCCCGGTGGACAAATCCGCTTGACCGCCCAGAGCGAGCGGCGGCGCGAGATGATCAGCATCATCGATTGGCGCATGGCGCAATGCGAACGGCTGGGGGTGAAGTTCCAATTCAACACCTGGGCCGAAGCCGAGACGGTGATGGCCGAGGCGCCGGACGTGGTGATCGTCGCCACGGGCGGCTTGCCCCATACCGAGGTGCTCAAGCACGGCAATGAGCTGGTGGTGTCGACCTGGGACATCATTTCCGGTGACGTCAAACCCGGCCAGAACGTGCTGATCTTCGACGACGCGGGCGACCACGCGGCGCTACAGGCAGCCGAGGTCATTGCCAACAGCGGTGCGAAACTGGAGATCGTCACGCCGGACCGGTCGTTTTCGCCGGAGGTGATGGCGATGAACCTGGTGCCGTACATGCGCAGCCTGCAAGACCTGAACGTCACCTTCACAGTGACCTATCGGGTCGATTCCGTAGAGAAGCGCGACGGTCAACTGATCGCCAACTTCGGCAGCGATTACGGCCAGGTGCACAAACAGCGCGTGGTCGATCAGGTGGTGGTCAACCATGGCACCCTGCCCCTGGACGACCTGTACTTCGAACTGCGCCCGCATTCGAGCAACAACGGCGCGGTCGAACAGCACAACCTGATCGCCGGGAAAACCCAGGACATCGTGACCAACCCTGAAGGTCGCTTCCAGCTGTTCCGGATCGGCGACGCCGTGTCGGCACGTAATACCCACGCGGCGATCTACGATGCATTGCGGCTGGTCAAGGACATCTGAAATATTGCCCTGATCGTCAGGGTCAGGGACTGATGTTGCATTCAAGACGTTCGATGAGACCGTGGCGAGGGAGCTTGCTCCCGCTGGGCTGCGCAGCAGACCCATTTTGTGAGTGCTTCGCACTGGAGCGCCAGCCCGGTCAAGCGGGAGCAAGCTCCCTCGCCACAGGTTCATCGTTTCTCAAGTAGATAGCGTTGCAACTAACACGAGGCTTTTCCATGTCAGCACAGACCTTGAAATCAAGGGCTGCGGTCGCATTCGCGCCCAATGAACCGTTGCGGTTGGTCACCATCGATGTGGCGCCACCCAAGGCCGGTGAGGTCCGAGTACGCATCGTCGCCACCGGGGTTTGCCACACCGATGCCTTCACCCTGTCGGGCAGCGATCCCGAAGGCATTTTCCCCACCGTGCTGGGGCATGAAGGCGGTGGTGTGGTCGAGTCCATAGGCGAAGGCGTGACCTCGCTGCAAGTCGGCGACCACGTGATCCCGCTCTATACCGCGGAATGCCGGCAATGCAAATTCTGCCTCTCGGGCAAGACCAACCTCTGCCAGGCCGTCAGGGCCACCCAAGGCAAAGGCTTGATGCCCGACGGCACCTCGCGTTTCTCCTACGAAGGCCAGCCACTGTTCCATTACATGGGCTGCTCGACCTTTTCCGAATACACGGTACTGCCGGAAATTTCCCTGGCGAAGATATCCAAGGACGCGCCATTGGAGCAGGTTTGCCTGCTCGGCTGCGGAGTGACCACGGGGATTGGCGCGGTCCTCAACACGGCGAAAGTCGAGGCCGGTGCCAGCGTGGCGATCTTCGGGTTGGGGGGTATCGGCCTGGCCGCGATCATTGGCGCCAAGATGGCCAACGCCGGGCGCATCCTGGCCATCGACATCAACCCAGCCAAGCGCGATGTCGCCCTGTCGTTGGGCGCGACGGATTTCATCAATCCCAAGGAGGATGACCGGCCGATCCAGGACGTCATCGTCGAACTCACCGACGGTGGTGTGGATTACGCCTTTGAATGTGTCGGCAACGTGCAATTGATGCGCGCAGCGCTGGAGTGCTGCCATAAGGGCTGGGGCGAGTCGATCATCATCGGTGTGGCCGGTGCCGGCCAGGAGATCAGCACCCGCCCGTTCCAGCTCGTCACCGGTCGGGTGTGGCGCGGCAGTGCCTTCGGCGGCGTGAAGGGCCGCACCGAACTACCCAGCTATGTGGAGAAGGCCAGCCGCGGGGAGATCCCGCTGGAAACCTTCATCACCCACAACATGCCCCTGGAAGCGATCAACGAAGCCTTCGAGTTGATGCACACAGGGCAGAGCATTCGTACCGTCATTCATTTCTGAAATCCGCTCGTAAACCCAATGACCCAATGACCCAAAGACCCAAAGAAAGGAAACTAAGATGTCCGTTTTTACCCATGTCACCGTCGGCACCAACAACCTGGCAAAAGCACGTGCGTTCTATGACGCCACCCTGAAAGAGATCGGCCTCAAGCGTGTTGCCGACCTCAACGAGGCCGGCTCCATCTGGGGCGTCGACAAGCCGTCGTTTTTTGTCCTCAATCCGGCCAACGGCAGTGCGGCCACCATCGGCAACGGTGTCACGGTGAGCTTCGAAGCGCCGAACCGCGCAGCGGTCCAGGCGTTCCATACGGCTGCCCTGGCAAACGGCGGCGTCTGCGAAGGCCTGCCTGGCCCGCGTGGTTGGGCGGACAACGCCTTCGCCGCTTATGCCCGGGACCTGGATGGCAACAAGCTGGCGGTGTATTGCTTCAAGGCTGAATAAACGCAGGCAGCACTACCGCTATCGCGAGCAAGCTCGCTCCCACAGGGATCGTGGGTGTTCATGAGACTCATATTCACCACAGGGATCTTGGGTGTTCATGAGTATTTCATTCACCAAAGGACCACTGTGGGAGCGAGCTTGCTCGCGATGGCGGCGGCACAGTCAACATTGATTCAAGCTGACCCACCGCTATCGCGAGCAGGCTCGCTCCCACAGGAATCTTGGGTGTTCATGAGTTTTGCATTCACCACAAGACCACTGTGGGAGCGAGCTTGCTCGCGATGGCGGCGGCACAGTCAACATCGAGCCAACCTGCCTCACGCGTTTGGCGACCAGCCTAGCCCCCATCGGTATCGATATCGGCATCCGTGCTGTCACCGGATTTCGGCCGGTCCGGATCAGGCTTGAAGCCGGGGCTGAAGGTGTTGTCATTGTCCTGGTGATGCTGCTTCTGATCGACCTCAGAGGCGGCGCTGTCAGCCTGGTCCGTTCCGGCTGGACTGACTGGCTCGGCATCAGACGCCTTGCCCGGAACCTGGGGGTCGATGGCCGGATCATTACGCGCAGACGGCGTCTGTGGCTGAGTGTTTGCGGGATCGTCGTTCATAGGCACCTCGTTCATGGCAGGGCCGGATGGTTGACCGGTCTTGAACATTCGAAGGCGACGCAACGGCTTCGGTTCCATTTGTTTAAAACGCAGCGATCAACCGCCCAACACGCTCCTGACCATCCGGGCCAATGCGTCCGGGCCGTAGGGTTTGCTCAACAAATGGGTGTCGGGGCTCAATTGATGGTTTCGGGAAATGATGTCCCGGGTATGGCCCGAGGTGAACAGCACCGGGACCGGCGGGCTCTGCACCTTGGCCCAGGCGGCCAGGTCGGAACTCTTGATCAGGCCAGGCATGACCACGTCGGTGAAAATCAGGTCCACCGCGGTGCCGTCCAGCAGCAGTTTCATCGCCTCATCGCCGTTGGCGGCCGTGAGGGTCCGATAGCCTGACTGCTCCAGCAGGTCCACCGACGCACTGCGCACCTCGTCGTTGTCCTCCACCACCAGAATCGTCTCTTGCCGTCCGGACTGAAGCGCGTCGTGTTGCTCGGTTTCCCCTACTTCAGGCGCAAGGCTTCGAGGGAAATACATCCGCACCCGCGTGCCTTCACCCAGGTCGCTGGAAATCTCGATATGGCCGCCACTCTGCTTGACGAACCCGAACACCATGCTCAATCCAAGCCCAGTGCCCTGGCCATCGGTCTTGGTGGTGAAAAACGGTTCGAACACTTGCTGCAGGACATCGGGCGACATACCGGCACCGCAATCGATCACCGACAGCCGGACATAGTCCCCGGTCGGGATTTCCTTACCGGCACAGAACGCTTCATTGAGCACGATGTTCTCGCCGAGCAGGCGGATCGTGCCCTCGCCGTCCATGGCGTCACGGGCATTGATTGCCAAGTTCAACAGGGCGTTTTCCAGTTGGTTGCGATCAACGTGGATGCACCATGGCGCCTGGGGCAGGCTCACTGCAATCTGAATGGTTTCGCCCAGGGCCCGTTGCAGCAACTCACCCATGCCCTCATAGATGCGCCGAGGGTTGTAGACCGCCGGTGACAAGGGCTGGCGCCGGGCAAATGCCAGCAACTGCGAGGACAGCTTGGCCCCCCGCTCCACGGCTTCGATGGAGGCACTGACCCGTCGCTGCACATTGGCATTGTCTCGTTCGTGGCGTGCCAGTAAATGCAGGTTGCCGGCGATCACCTGCAGCAAGTTGTTGAAGTCATGGGCCACGCCACCGGTGAGGCCGCCAATGGCCTCGAGCTTCTGCGACTGGCGCAACTGCTCTTCCGCTGCCAGCCGCGCCTGCACCTCGTCGGCGACGCGCTGCTCCAAATCGCGGGTGAACTTGAGCAGCGACGCTTCGGCCGTCTTGCGCTCATCGATATCAATCAGCACCCCCGGAAAACGCAGGGGCTTGCCCGTCCCATCGAACTCACATCGACCGCTGGCCAGCACCCAGCGATAGTTGCCGTCCAGGCGGCGAACCCGATATTCAGCGCTGTAAGGCACGCCGGTGCGCACGGTCAGTTCGACCCGCTGGTTGACCTCCTCAAGGTCGTCCGGGTGGATACCCTGGCGGGCAATTTCGATGGGCAATGCGTCCAGCGAACAGTCGGGTGGGTAGTTGAAAGTACGGGCGAAACGCTCATCGCCCGACAACGTGTCGGCCTGGATGTCCCAGACGAACGACCCCAACAAGGGCCCGGCCGAGAGCGCCAACTGGATACGTTCATTGACCGCGCGGTAACTGCGTTCGGCCGCTTGCCGGGCGCGCTCGGTCAATACGTGCTCGGTGGTTTCCACCACAATCGCCAACACCCCCGCCGGAGATTGGTCGTCATCGGGCACCGGGCTGTAGTAGAGGTCCATCCACACGTCTTCAGGCTTGCCATCGCGTAGCAGGACCAGCTCTTTGCTGCGGTAGGACAAGGTGCCGCCGGCCAGGCAAACGTCCAGGACATGGCGATTGAATTCGGCAACCTCCGGCCAGCCCAACTCCACCGCGCACCCCAGCAGGTAGGGATGGCGGCCGCCAGCGAACTCGGCGTAGGCATCGTTGTAGATCATGAAGCCCTGACGGCCCCACAACATCACCATCGGCAAGGGCGAAGCCAACAACAATTGGACAGCGCTGCGCAAGCTGGCGGACCAGTGCTCGATGGCGCCCAACTCGGTTCGGCTCCAATCGAACGCCCGGATACGCCCGGCCATCTCACCGCCCCACCCAGGGCACCCGTGATTCTGGGATAAAAACTGCATGGTCGACTCTGAGCCTCAAAATACCTGCAGGAATCGGCATACACAAATCCCTTGCGATCAGAGCTTCGAGCGTCGGGTTGGCGTTTGGTTTCATGCTGACCGGTTTGCGCACGATCCTTGTGGCAAAAGTAAAAATCTGTGGCGAGGGGATTTATCCCCTCGCCACAGAGTTCTTTGTTTGCCACAGGAATCATGTCCAGGAACCAGGCAGGGTTTGCAACCTCAGCGGAAATCGCGGCTTTGCACCTGGATACCCGCCAACAATTCAGTCAAGTCGCTCAAGCGCCCGGCGATCAAGTGGCGGACCTCGCCGACGCTTTCCCAGCGCCCGTCGACCTTGAGTAATTGCGAGCCCACCAGGGTCTTGCGCTGGCGCTCGGCCAGGTCGCGCCAGACCACCACGTTGAGGTTGCCGAATTCATCTTCCAGGGTGACGAAGGTCACGCCGCTGGCCGTGCCTGGGCGTTGGCGGCCAGTGACCAGCCCGGCGACGCTGACGTTGCGGCCATGCTCCACGTCCTGCAATTCCCGGGAGCTGCGGCAGCGCCGGGCGCGCAGTTCGGGACGCAGCAGGGCCAGCGGATGAGGGCCAAGAGTCGTGCCCAGCGTGGCGTAATCGGCAAACAGGTTTTCCCCCAGCGTGGGTTCGGGCAGGGTCACGGGCGGTTCTTCCTGGCTGGGCAAACCGGCGAAAAGGCCCAGTTGCTTCTGTACCCCGGCCACTTCCCAGCGAGCCCGATGGCGATCCCCGGCCAAGCCCTGCAAGGCCCCCGAGTCCGCCAGTTGCGCCTGGGCCCGGGCATCGAGTTGCGCGCGTTCACCCAAGTCGGCCACGTCGCTGAAGGGCCGCTGCCGGCGCGCCGCTTCGATACGGCGGGCATCCTCTTCGCGAAACCCCTTGACCAGGCGCAGCCCCATGCGGATCGCCGGTTGCCGGCCGTCCATGGGCTCTAGGCTGCACTCCCAATCGCTGGCGCGCACGTCCACCGGGCGGATCGACAGTTGATGCCGGCGGGCATCCTGGAGGATCTGGTCCGGACTGTAGAACCCCATCGGCCAACTGTTGATCAAGGCACAGGCAAACGCCGCCGGTTCGTGGCATTTGAGCCAACTGCTAGCGTAGGTCAGCAAGGCGAAACTGGCAGCGTGGGATTCGGGAAAACCGTAATTGCCGAAGCCTTTGATCTGTTCGAAGATTTGCGCGGCGAATTCAGCGGTGTAGCCATTGTTCTTCATCCCCTGCGCCAAGCGTTCCCGATGGGGCTCCAACCCACCGTGACGTTTCCAGGCAGCCATGGAGCGCCGCAATTGGTCGGCTTCGCCAGGGGTGTAGTCGGCCGCGACGATGGCGATCTGCATGACCTGCTCCTGGAACAAGGGAACACCCAGGGTGCGGTTGAGCACGGCTTTCAGCGCTTCAGAGGGATACGTCACCGCCTCTTCCTTGTTTCTGCGCCGCAGGTACGGGTGCACCATCCCTCCCTGGATCGGCCCGGGCCGCACGATCGCCACTTCGATGACCAAATCGTAGAACCTCTCGGGTCTCAGCCGAGGCAACATCGACATCTGCGCCCGGGATTCGATCTGGAAGACACCGATGGTGTCGGCCCGCGAGATCATCTGGTAGGTCGCCGGATCTTCCTGGGGCAACGACGCCAAGGCATAACGCTGTCCCCGGTACTGCTCGATCAGGTCGAAACAACGCCGAATCGCGCTGAGCATGCCCAAGGCCAGGATATCCACCTTGAGCAGCCCGACCGCGTCCAGGTCGTCCTTGTCCCACTGGATAATGGTGCGCTCGGCCATGGCCGCGTTTTCCACCGGCACCAGGGTGTCCAGGGGCTGTTCGGAAATCACGAAGCCGCCAGGGTGCTGGGATAGGTGCCGGGGGAAACCGATCAATTGCTGGGTCAGGCCCAAGACCCGGCGCAACACCGGGCTGTCCGGGTCGAAGCCGCCTTCACGCAAGCGCTCCACCGGCGGCGCCTCGTCGCTCCAACGGCCGCAGCAATCGGCCAGGGCATTGACCTGGTCCGGCGGCAGGCCCAGGGCCTTGGCCACATCGCGCACCGCCCCGGCGCCGTGGTAACTGCTGACCACCGCCGTCAAGGCCGCACGATGACGACCGTAGCGCTGGAACACGTACTGCAGCACTTCCTCGCGACGGTCGTGTTCGAAATCGACGTCGATGTCCGGCGGCTCGTTGCGCTCCCGGGACAGGAAACGCTCGAACAACAGGCTGGTGAGACTGGGGTCGATTTCGGTAATGCCCAAGGCGTAGCACACCGCCGAGTTGGCCGCCGAACCGCGCCCCTGGCAGAGGATATGGCGGCTGCGGGCAAAGCTGACAATGTCCTGCACGGTGAGGAAATAGCTGTCATAGCCCAATTCGGCGATCAGGCTCAGTTCCTTGTCGATCTGTGCCCGCACCTTGTCTGTCACGCCATCCTTCCACCGCTCGCGCATACCCCGCTCGGTCAGTTCCCGCAGCCAGGACGCCGGATCATGTCCCTCGGGCACCAGCTCACGCGGATATTCATAGCGCAGTTGGCCAAGGTCGAAGGTGCAGCGCCGGGCGATGGCCAGGGTTTCGTCGAGCAAGGCCCGCGGGTAGAACTCGGCCAGATCCTTGCGGCTGCGCAAGTGGCGCTCGCCGTTGGGGTGCAGGCGCTGGCCGGCCTCGGCCACCGTGACGTGGTAGCGGATGGCGGTCATGGTGTCCTGCAAGGCACGACGACCGCGCACATGCATGTGCACATCGCCGCTGGCCACGGCCGGAAGATCCAAGCGTTCGGCCAGCGCCAGGCAGCCCGCCAGCCGTCGGCGGTCGTCCTGCCCGCAATGCAACTGGACCGTCAGCCACAGGCGCCCGGCAAAGATCGGCTGGAGCCAACGCCCGTGCTCCTCGGCGTCCTTGCCCTCGGCGACCCACAACGCCAGCAGCCCCGGCAAGGGCTCGTCGAAGTCCTCTCGCACGATCCGATAGTGGCCCTTCTCGCTACGGCGCCGGGCGCGGGTGATCAACCGGCACAAGGCTTGATAGCCGTCCAGGTTTTCCACCAGCAGCACCAGTTTCGGACCATTCTCGACCTGGATTTCGCTGCCGACAATCAATTGCAGCGCCAACTCCTTGGCCGCCTGCCAGGCGCGGACGATCCCGGCCAGGGTGCATTCATCGGTGATCGCCAAGGCCTGATAGCCCTGCTGCTTGGCGCGACGGCACAATTCCAGGGCACTGGAGGCGCCGCGCTGGAAGCTGAAGTTCGACAGGCAATGCAGCTCGGCGTACTCAACGCTCATGCGAACCAGCCCTGCAGCCACAGCGGCCCGCCCTCGCCCACCGGTCGATAGGCCCAGCCCCGTTGTCCGCTGCGGGTTTCGATCAGGTAATAGTCGCGGCGCACATCCGCGCCGTCCCACCAACCGGTCTCGATACGCTCGGGCCCCATGAGGATCTGTGCCTGGCCTTGCGGCAAAACCTGGGGTTCATCCAACAGCCAGCCGGGACGCTGCACACCCTCGCGCGCCGGACAAGCCTGGGATCGAGGCTGGGGAGTCGTCTGCCAGGCGCACTCAGGCCGATGGTCGTCGCGAAACCCCAAGCCTTGCACGGCATCATCCCCCAGGCGGGCCCGTAGCCGTTCCCGCAGTTGCTCCCAGGGCAATGACTGTTGCGGGCGTTCGTCGAACAGCTCCAGGCGCTGGGGCACGAAGCTCGGCAGGTCTTCGGCACACAAGCGAAAACCCCGCACCGGGGCCTCGACCTGCACTTGCTCCAAGCGACCGCGGGCCAGTTCGAAGAGCATCGCCGGGTCGCGTTCGGCGCTGAGCAGGCCGACCTTGATCACCGTATCCGGCAACCCGGCGTGTTCCAGGTGCAAGTCGAAGCGCTGCACGCCGCTGTCGCGTCCGCAGAGGAAGGCCGACAGGTCACCGGTCAGGCGGCGCAACGGGAACAGCAGCGCCTGATGGGATTGCACGTCATAGTTGAGTTCGATGCGCACATCGAAACGGTCGGGCGGCAGGTAGAATGACAGCGCCAGGGTGCGGCTGCCCGTCAACGCGTCGAGGTGCTTGAGCACCTGGGCCTCGAAACGCCGAGCCAGGGTCTGTCGGGGCAAGGCCTGGACCTGGCTCAGGCGGCGCAGGCCCATGCGCGACAGCGCCGTGGCGACGTCGGGCTCCAGGCCGATGCGCTCCACGGGCATGTGGCCCAGGCAGTGCTGCAAAGTCTCGGCATCGGGCACCACCAGGGCGTCATAGGCATTGGCCAGCACCCGCGCCGCCACCGGGTTGGGGGCGGCGACGATGCGATGGCGAAAGCCCAGCTCGTTCAGCTCGGCTCGCAAGCGCGCCTCGAACACCGGCCAGGGTCCGAACAGGCCCAGGCTCGACTCGATCTCGAACAGCAGGGTACGCGGGTAATGCACGCTGACCTGGGAGCTGAAACGGTAGGCCCAGGCCGCCAGGAACTGTTGCCAATACTCGATCTGCGCCGCGTCGTACTCGGCGGTGGCAAAGCCTTTGCTCAAGGCCTGGGCGGCTGTCATGGTCTGGCCGGGACGCAAGCCCAGGGCCCGTGCCGGCGCGTTCACTGCTTGGAGGATCCGGCGCTGGGCCGGACCGGTCAGCAAGGCCAGGGGCTGGTCGGGATCGGGGCGCTGACGCAGCGCGGCGTCCAGCGCCAATTGCGGGAAAAGAATACAGACCCAACGCATCGCAACCTCAATGCCCGGTTTGTGGGGCGAGCGTGGCAAAGGCAATCGGCGCCGAACGGGCCAGCCCGCCCCGGCACTTGAGCACGCGCAATTGCGCCGGCCGGGTATCGATGGCGATGCGCAAGGCCGCCGGCGACGGGTTGATAGCCTCCTGGATCGGGCGCCAGGCGAATGCCAGGGTCTGGCCGGTTTCCGCCGCCACTTGCAAGCGGCGCAAGGCCCGGTCGTCCGCTTGGCGGGGCCAGCACAGCACCGCGCCACAACTGCCCGATCGCAGGCATTGTTCGGTGGCCCACAGGGCCTCACGCTCATCGGCACGGATGATCGACAACTGGCGTAGGTCGATGCCGGCGTTCTGCCAAGCCTGGGGATAAGGCACGAATGGCGGCGCCACCAACACAATCCGCTCCCCCGCCGCCGCCAGCCGCGCCAGGGTCGGCCAGACCAACTGCAACTCGCCCACGCCCGGCGCGGCGATGAGCAGCTCCGTCAACGCCGCTTCCGGCCAGCCGCCACTGGGCAACGCCGCGTCCAGTGCGTCATGGCCAGTGGGTTGCGGGCTGGCAGCCGGCGGCGCAGGCCGGCCCTTCCAGACCTGGCCGCCGTTGAACAGCGTGTCCAGCGCAACGACAGCGCCCATCAGCCTTGCCTCACCAGGCCACAGAACACCCCTTCTATCGCCAGGTCCTGGTCGGCCTCGACGATGATCGGCTGGTAGGCCGGGTTGCGCGGCAGCAAACGCACCCGCTCGCCAGTGCGCTCGAAGCGCTTGATGGTGACTTCACCGTCCAGGCGCGCCACGACGATCTGGCCGTTGGCAGCCTGCGGCGTACGCTGCACGCCCACCAGGTCACCGTCGAGAATGCCGTCCTCGATCATCGAATCGCCCTGGACCCGCAACAGGTAGTCCGGCGCCTTGGTGAAAATCGCCGGGTCCAGCATCAGGCGACTGTGGACCTCGGCATCGGCGCCAATCGGCAGGCCGGCAGCCACTCGCCCCAGCACCGGCACGTCAAGCAGTTCGGGCCGCAACGGCTGGTTCAGCAAGCGAATGCCCCGGGCCTGGTGCGGATTGACTTCGATGAAACCAGCCTCGGTCAACGCCAGCACATGCTTGCGCGCCACGCTGCGAGAGGCAAAACCGAATGCCTCGCTGATTTCAGCGAGGCTTGGAGGCTGACCCTGATCGGCGATGCGTTCGCGGATAAACGTCAGGATGGCGGTGCGGCGGGGAGAGAGAGTCGTCATGGAGTACATTTGTACTCTTCCGAGATTTTCCTGACAAGCGCCGCCAGTCAGTTCACACCGCAAAACCCTGTGGGAGCGAGCTTGCTCGCGAAGGCATCAGCACATTCAACACCCAGGCAAGCTGATCCACCGCCATCGCGAGCAAGCTCGCTCCCACAATGGGATCGAAGTACGACTGTCAGAACAGGTCGGTTGAAAGACCGTCTTCGCGAGCAGGCTCGCTCCCACAGGGGGAACGCGGTCACACCAAGAACCAGGTCGGCTATCAGGCCGCCTCGCTTTTGCTTTTGATCTTGAGGCCCCGTTAACCACGCTGGCCGAACGCAGGCATTGTGGAGTGGGCATCCCGGCATGGATGCCGGGATAGCCGCGCTGGGCCATGGATGGCCCTTCGCGGCGGGCCCACGGAGCAATGCCGGAGAGAGGGCATGCCGAGCCTAGGCGAGGCACCGAGCACACAAAACCCGACCCCTCTCAAAAAACCAAAAAAAAACGGCACTTCCCATTTCTGAAGAAGCACCGTTTTTTCCAGGTGAACAGCCCAGCCAGATTCGGCCAAGCCTCAACAAGCAATCAGAAACGCTTGATATCCGCCTGACTCTCCAACTGCTTGCGGTACGCCGCAAAGTCCTGCTGACCCACGCGGGACGCAAGGTAGCGGCGATATTGCGCCTTCTCTTCGTCAGTCGGTGCCGCCGCTTCGTTTACACCGTTCAGACGCACGACCACCAGACTGCCGTCAGGCAAGGTCACGCTGCTGAAGGTCGGCTTGTCCTTGGACTCAGGCTTGGGCATGCGGAACAGTGCTTGCAGCACAGCCGGGTCGATGCCTTCCTGGTTGCGGGTGACCGCCTCGGTGGCTTTCCAGCCCTGGCCGTCGACCGGTTTGTCCAGCGGCGTCTTTCCATCACGCAGGTTGGCGATCAACTCGTCGGCGCGGGTCTTGGCCGCTGCGCTGGCGTGTTCCTTGGTCAATTGAGCACGAATAGGGCCAGCCACTTTTTCCAGCGGCAGTTGCTCAGGCTTGCGGTGCTCCTTGGCACGCAGCACCACGACGGTTTCCGGGTCCAGCTCGATGGCGGTGCTGTTGGCACCCTCCTCCAGCACTTCCGGGCTGAACGCCGCAGTCACCACCGCGCGATTGGCCGCAATGCCTTCGCCGCCTTCACGACCGAACGGGGCCGATGTGTGGACGGTCAGCTTCAGGTCCTGGGCCGGTTGCGCCAGGTCGGACGCTTCGAACGAGGCATCTTCCAATTGCTTGGTCGCCTCCACGAAACGCTGCTCCACCTGCTGGGTCTTCAGATCGCGGGTCAGTTTGTCCTTGAGGCTGGCAAAGCTCGGCACTTCAGGCGCTTCGACACCCAGCAGCTTGATCAGGTGCAGACCGAAGTCGGTGCGCACCGGTGCCGAGACCTGATCCTTGTTCAAGGCGTACAAGGCCTTTTCGAACTCCGGATCGTAGACGCCTGGGCCGGCATAGCCGAGATCGCCGCCGTTGTTCGCCGAACCCGGATCCTGGGAAAACTCCTTCGCCAGGGCTTCAAACGATTCGCCTTTGGCCAGGCGAGCCTGGACCTCTTCGATCTTCGCCTTGGCCTGGGCTTCGGTGACCTTGTCGTTCACTTCGATCAGGATGTGCGCAGCCCGACGTTGCTCGGACAGATTGGCGATTTCTTTCTGGTAAGCCGCTTGCAGGTCTTCGTCCTTGACGCTGACCTGATCGAAGAAAGAGGCTTTCTTCAGCTCGAGGTAATCGATGACCACCTGGTCAGGCGTCATGAATTCCTTGGCGTGTTGGTCGTAGTAAGCCTTGACCTCATCATCGGTCAGCTTCACCGACGCCGGATCGGCCTTGATGTCCAAGGTGGCGAAATCACGGGTCTGCTTTTCCAAGCGGGCGAATGCCAGCACCTGGGCATCGGTGACGAAACCGCTACCTGCCAGGCCGGCGCGCAACTGACCGATCAGCATTTCCTGAGCCAGCATCTGGCGGAATTGCATACGGCTGTAACCCAGCTGGCGGATCACTTGATCGAAACGCTCGGCGCTGAATTTGCCATCGACCTGGAACTCAGGCGTTTGCAGGACCACTTGATCGAGCGCAGCTTCGGAGAAAGCGAATTTCGCATCGTGTGCGCCTTGCAGCAGCAACTTGCGATCGATCAGGCCCTTGAGTGCCGAATCGCGCAGCATTTTTTCGTCCAGCAGGGAGGCGTCGAAATCCTTGCCCAACTGTTGCATGAGCTGACGGCGTTGCATGTCGACCGCTTGGCTCAGCTCGTTCTGGCTGATCTCTTCGCCGTTGACCTTGGCCGCTTCATTGGTGTTCGAGGTGGCTTGAAAAATGGCTTCGAAACCGGTCAACGCCATCAATGCGACGATGATCCCGATGATGGTCTTGGCAATCCAGCCTTGTGAATTGTCCCTGATATTCTGCAGCATGCGTCCCCCAGAAACGGTTGAACTTCAAATTTAGGCAACCGTGGAGCGTGGGTAGAATCCGGATAGAAGAAAGGCGCATCCGAGGATGCGCCTTCTCGTAACTGGCGGAGCGGACCGGGCTCGAACCTGCAAGCCCTGGCGTGCCAGACCGGTAGCAACCGGTCGTATTACCGCTCCGCTGCCAAGCCAGGCATGACCCCGACCCGGATAAACTCAACGAAACCTTAGTTAACGGCTTCTTTCAGTGCTTTACCAGCTTTGAAGCCTGGCTTTTTGGCAGCAGCGATTTCCAGCGTCTTACCGGTCTGCGGGTTGCGACCGATACGAGCAGGACGATCGGTCACGGAGAAGGTGCCGAAACCAACCAGAACAACGGAGTCGCCAGCCTTGAGAGCGCCAGTGACGGATTCGATTACAGCGTCCAGCGCACGGCCAGCAGCAGCTTTCGGGATATCAGCGGATGCAGCGATAGCATCAATCAGTTCCGACTTGTTCACTCTAAGTCCCCTTATATCTATTTGAGATGATTCTAAGTTTTTTTGGTGAAAGCAAAAACGAGTGCTGAATGGCCTGCAGACACTTAAGAGCCGCTTTATAACAAGGGCTCTAAAAAACTGTCAAGGAAGGCCCCCCAGGCAAATGCGTATTAATGCGTGCTAATTCTTTCCTTAGAGTCAGACTCTCGCTTTTCTTCCTTCGCGACAATCTCCGGAGCCACATCCGGCAAGGGCTCCGGCGCGTATTGCAGCGCAATTTGCAGGACCTCGTCAATCCATTTAACCGGTTTGATCTGAAGATCTTGCTTGATGTTGTCAGGAATTTCCTTCAGATCGCGGACATTCTCTTCGGGAATGATCACGATCTTGATCCCGCCACGGTGTGCCGCCAGCAGTTTTTCCTTCAATCCACCAATCGCCAGCACTTGACCGCGCAGCGTGATTTCACCCGTCATGGCCACGTCGGCGCGCACCGGAATACCGGTCAAGGCCGAGACCAGGGCCGTGCACATGCCTACACCCGCGCTTGGGCCGTCCTTGGGCGTAGCCCCTTCAGGCATGTGGATGTGCGTGTCGCGCTTCTCATGGAAGTCCAGGGGAATGCCCAGGCTCCGGGCGCGGCTGCGAACCACCGTCAATGCCGCGGTGATCGACTCGACCATCACGTCGCCCAGGGAACCGGTCTTGATCAGTTGCCCCTTGCCCGGTACCACGGCCGCTTCGATGGTCAGCAACTCGCCACCGACCTGAGTCCACGCCAGGCCAGTCACCTGGCCGATCTGGTCCTGCTGCTCGGCCAAGCCGTAGCGGAACTTGCGCACGCCCAGGAAGTGCTCCAGCAGGTCCGCAGTGACCTTGACCGCGAAGCGTTTTTCCAGCGCATGTTCCTTGACCGCCTTGCGGCAAACCTTGGCAATCTGCCGCTCCAGGCCACGCACACCGGCTTCGCGGGTGTAGTAGCGGATGATGTCGCGAATCGCTTCCTCGTCGAATTCCAGCTCGCCTTTTTTCAGGCCATTGGCCTGGATCTGCTTGGGCGAAAGGTACTTCACGGCGATGTTGATCTTCTCGTCTTCGGTATAGCCCGGCAGACGAATCACCTCCATCCGGTCCAGCAATGCTGGCGGGATGTTCATGGAGTTGGAGGTGCAGAGGAACATCACGTCCGACAGGTCGTAGTCGACCTCCAGGTAGTGATCGTTGAAGTTGTGGTTCTGCTCCGGATCGAGCACTTCGAGCAATGCAGAGGCGGGATCGCCGCGCATGTCGCTGCCCATCTTGTCGATTTCGTCCAGAAGGAACAGCGGATTGCGCACGCCGACCTTTGTCATCTTTTGAATCAATCTTCCTGGCATCGAACCGATGTAGGTACGGCGATGACCACGAATTTCCGCCTCGTCACGCACGCCACCCAGGGCCATGCGCACGAATTTACGGTTGGTCGCGTGGGCAATCGACTCTGCCAGGGAGGTTTTACCCACCCCGGGAGGACCGACCAGGCACAGGACCGGACCGCGAATCTTCTTCACGCGCTTCTGCACGGCGAGGTATTCAAGGATGCGTTCCTTGACCTCTTCCAGACCGTAATGGTCGGCATCGAGGATGTCTTCGGCGCGTGCCAGGTCCAGACGCACCTTGCTCTGGGCTTTCCACGGCACCTGGACCAGCCAGTCGATGTAGGAGCGCACCACGGTGGCTTCGGCAGACATCGGCGACATTTGCTTGAGCTTGTTCAGTTCAGCCTGGGCCTTGGCCAAGGCATCCTTGGGCAAGCCGGCGGCATCGATGCGCTTTTTCAGCTCTTCGATTTCGTTGTGGCCTTCATCGCCATCACCCAGCTCTTTCTGAATGGCCTTCATCTGCTCATTCAGGTAGTACTCGCGCTGGCTGCGCTCCATCTGCTTCTTGACGCGACCACGAATGCGTTTTTCAACCTGCAACAGATCGATTTCGCCATCGAGCAATGCGAGCACGTGTTCGACACGGGCCGACAGATCGATGATCTCGAGAATTTCCTGCTTCTGCTCGATCTTGAGGGCCATGTGGGCCGCCATCGTATCAACCAGCCGTCCAGGCTCGTCGATGCTGTTAAGCGACGACAGGACCTCTGCAGGCACCTTCTTGCCCAATTGCACGTATTGTTCGAACTGTGACAGCAGGCTACGGACAAACACCTCTGATTCACGCTCGGGCGCATCGACTTCTTCGATCAGCGACACCTCGGCCCGGCAGTGGCCGTCCACTTCGCTGAAACGTTCGACAGTACCGCGCTGCTCGCCTTCGACCAGGACCTTGACGGTACCATCGGGCAACTTGAGCAACTGCAGAACCGTTGCAATCGTACCTACGCGATAAAGTGCGTCTTCGCCGGGATCATCGTCGGCTGGATTTCTCTGAGCCAGCAGCAGAATCTGCTTGTCACCCGTCATCGCAGCCTCAAGGGCTTCGATGGACTTCTCGCGCCCCACGAACAGCGGGATAACCATGTGCGGATACACCACGACATCGCGCAATGGCAGGAGAGGCAATTCGATGGTTGTCTTCATGATTTCGCCTCTACGGCGGCCCTAGGGCCGGAAACAGATGGAAGTAAGCTTGAAACCAAGATGGGGGCAGCCTTGAAAAAAAACAAGCGCTAAGACACGTCTAAAACGCGCTAAAAGCAAAGGGGCCCGAAGGCCCCTTCTTTATTCCGGCAGCGGGACGCTTAAGCGTCCGGTGCGGCCTTGGCAGCCGGCTCATTGTTTTCATAGATATACAATGGCTTGGACTTGCCTTCTATAACGCTTTCGTCGATCACGACTTTACTCACCTCGGACTGCGAGGGGATTTCATACATCGTGTCGAGCAATACGCCTTCGAGAATCGAGCGCAACCCACGGGCACCGGTCTTACGCTCCAGGGCACGTTTGGCGACCGATTTCAGCGCGTCGGAACGGAACTCCAGGTCTACACCTTCCATTTCGAACAGCTTGGCATACTGCTTGGTCAGGGCGTTTTTCGGCTCGGTCAGAATCTGCATCAACGCCGCTTCATCCAACTCATCCAGCGTTGCCAGGACCGGCAGACGACCGACGAATTCCGGGATCAGACCGAACTTGACCAAATCGTCAGGCTCGACTTCACGCAGGGACTCACCCACCTTCTTGCCTTCTTCCTTGCTGCGCACTTCGGCGTTGAAACCAATGCCGCCGCGGGTGGAACGGTTCTGAATAACCTTTTCCAGGCCGGAGAACGCACCGCCGCAGATGAACAGGATGTTACGGGTATCAACTTGCAGGAATTCCTGCTGCGGATGCTTGCGACCACCTTGGGGTGGAACGGAAGCGACCGTGCCTTCGATCAACTTGAGCAAGGCCTGCTGCACGCCTTCACCGGAAACGTCCCGGGTGATGGACGGGTTGTCGGACTTGCGGGAAATCTTGTCGATTTCATCGATGTAGACAATGCCCATCTGGGCCTTTTCCACATCGTAGTCGCACTTCTGCAACAACTTCTGAATGATGTTCTCGACGTCTTCACCGACATAACCCGCCTCGGTGAGGGTGGTTGCATCGGCGATGGTGAACGGAACGTTCAGCAAGCGGGCCAGGGTTTCGGCAAGCAGGGTCTTACCCGAGCCTGTCGGGCCGATCAGCAAGATGTTGCTCTTGCCGAGTTCGACCTCGTCATTCTTCTTGTCACGCTGGTTCAGGCGCTTGTAGTGGTTGTACACCGCTACGGCCAGTACCTTTTTCGCACGTTCCTGACCAATCACATACTGATCAAGGATGCCGCTGATTTCTTTAGGCGAAGGCAATTTATGCGCGCTGCTCTCGGCCTGGGCTTCCTGCACCTCCTCGCGGATGATGTCATTGCACAGGTCGACGCACTCGTCGCAAATGAAGACCGAGGGGCCGGCAATCAATTTGCGCACTTCATGCTGGCTTTTGCCACAGAAGGAGCAATAAAGCAGTTTGCCGTTGTCCTCGCCGTTGCGGGTGTCAGTCATTCGATCGATCCAAATCCGATAGGCTTGCAACACAAGATGAAGGCAATTGCGGGCTTTTTCAAGCCCGCAGGTGATCGGACCTGCCGATCAACCTCATTTTGAGCTGCTTATTTTAAGCGGGGCGCTGGCTGATCACTTCATCGATCAGACCATATTCACGTGCGGCTTCAGCGCTCATGAAGTTGTCGCGATTGGTATCGCGCTCGATTTCTTCAAGCGTGCGCCCGCTGTGCTTGGCCATCAAGGTGTTGAGGCGCTCGCGGATGAAGAGGATTTCCTTGGCATGGATTTCGATATCCGATGCCTGGCCCTGGAAACCGCCCAGTGGCTGGTGAATCATCACGCGCGAGTTCGGCAGGCAATAACGCTTGCCATGGGCACCAGCAGTCAGCAAAAACGCGCCCATGCTGCACGCCTGGCCGATACAGGTCGTCGAAACGTTAGGCTTGATGAACTGCATGGTGTCGTAGATCGACATGCCCGCCGTCACCGAACCGCCCGGGGAGTTGATATAGAGATGGATGTCTTTGTCCGGGTTTTCGGCTTCAAGGAACAGCAGCTGCGCGCAGATCAGGTTGGCCATGTAGTCCTCTACCGGCCCCACCAAAAAGATCACGCGTTCCTTGAGCAGACGCGAATAGATGTCATAGGCACGTTCGCCACGGGCGGACTGCTCGATAACCATCGGGACCAGGCCGCCTGCGGCCTGGATGTCAGAGCTCTGCTGATAAAAAGAATTGCGGGACATGTCTCGCAGTCACTCCCAAATAGTTATGTCTTGAATACGCATAAGCCAGCACGAAGGCTGGCTTATGGGTGTTTATTTCTTACCGCAGAACCATCAATCGGCTTGTGGAGCTTCCACCGGCTTGACCGCTTCTTCGTAAGAGACCGCTTTATCGGTCACGCTAGCTTTCTGCAGAACAGTATCCACAACTTGTTCTTCCAGCACAACCGAACGGACTTCGTTCAGTTGCTGGTCGTTCTTGTAGTACCAGGACACGACTTGCTCAGGCTCCTGGTAGGCCGAGGCCATTTCCTGGATCAGCTCGCGAACACGGGCTTCGTCAGGCTTGAGTTCGAACTGCTTGACCACTTCGGCGACGATCAGGCCCAGCACGACGCGGCGCTTGGCTTGCTCTTCGAACAGCTCGGCAGGCAGTTGGTCCGGCTTGATGTTGCCGCCGAACTGCTGAACAGCCTGCACGCGCAGACGGTTCACTTCGTTGTCCAGCAGGGCCTTTGGCACTTCGATCGGGTTGGAAGCCAGCAGACCATCCATGACCTGGTTCTTGACCTTGGACTTGATGGCCTGGCGCAGTTCACGCTCCATGTTCTTGCGAACTTCGGCGCGGAAACCTTCCAGACCGGTTTCCTTGATGCCGAACTGGGCGAAGAATTCTTCGTTCAGCTCAGGCAGTTTCGGCTCGGAAACGCTGTTGACGGTCACGGTGAACTCGGCGGCTTTGCCAGCCAGGTCCAGGTTCTGGTAGTCCTCAGGGAAGGTCACGTTCAGCACGCGCTCTTCACCGGCCTTGGCGCCAACCAGGCCATCTTCGAAGCCAGGGATCATGCGACCGGAGCCCAGTACCAGCTGGGTAGCCTTGGCGGAACCGCCAGCGAACACTTCACCGTCGACCTTGCCGACGAAATCGATGTTCAGTTGGTCTTCGTTCTGGGCTGCACGCTCGGTCACTTCGAAACGGGTGTTCTGCTTGCGCAGGATGTCCAGCATCTTGTCCAGGTCGGCATCCGACACATCAGCGCTCAGGCGCTCGACGGCGATGGATTCGAAACCGGCAACCGTGAACTCCGGGAACACTTCGAAAGTAGCGACGAATTCCAGGTCCTTGCCTTTTTCCAGCACTTTAGGCTCGACGGACGGAGCGCCGGCCGGGTTCAGCTTCTGCTCGACGACCGCTTCGTAGAACGAAGACTGGATCACGTCGCCCACGGCTTCCTGACGCGCATCAGCTTCGTAACGCTGACGGATCACGCTCATTGGCACTTTGCCTGGGCGGAAACCTGGGATTTTGGCCTTTTGGGCAGTCTGCTGCAGACGCTTGTTGACCTGAGTCTCGATGCGCTCAGCCGGCACGGTGATGCTCATGCGGCGCTCAAGAGCAGAAGTATTTTCAACAGAAACTTGCATGGATATTCCTCGTTGCACAGACGTTGGCCGGGCGTTTCCGACCCCAGAATCAAGGGCATGCATTCTAGTAGGTCAAACTCAAGAAGTCACCCTACTGAAAACGCGCTGGAAACAGGCGCCGGATTTAGGAAGGGACAAACGGTCATGCCCCACCCGGATTGCAAATACAGTCGATTCAGTCCAGGGCTCTGCGCCAACGCTTCTATATATAGAAGCGGCTTGTCCGATCGCGCAGCGCCCCGCCCCACAAGGAGACCGACGGGCATGCTACGCATCATCACGAAACATATTCGCGACAAACCGTCCGCTGCGCTCAACCGCAAAAAACAGCGCCGACGCCAGACACAGAACCACCGAAAACAAAAACGGCGCAGCCCTTTTCAGGTACTGCGCCGTTTTCTGCTATTTAAATAGCGACTTGTATGGTGCGGACGGAGAGACTCGAACTCTCACACCTTGCGGCGCTGGAACCTAAATCCAGTGTGTCTACCAATTCCACCACATCCGCGTATCAAGCTTTTAAAGCAAAGGCGCCAGATTGTTAGATCTGGCGCCTTTCTAGAATATGGGGTGGACGATGGGGATCGAACCCACGACAACGGGAGTCACAATCCCGTGCTCTACCAACTGAGCTACGCCCACCATATTGCCTTGTTGCCTTACTTGTGCCAAAGCTGCCTAATTGGCGCACCCGGCAGGACTCGAACCTGCGACCATCCGCTTAGAAGGCGGATGCTCTATCCAGCTGAGCTACGGGCGCCTTTTTAATCTGTATTCTTGGACGATTACAAACTAAGTGCTTTCAGTTTTGCCGAGTTGAAACAACCAACTCCGCTCGACCTTCTTAACCAGTGCTAGGCTGTGCCCGACAAGTGCGACGAATGTTATAGACGGCCTGATAGGTCGTCAACTCTTTTTTAAAAAAAATTCATTTAATTAAAGGGGTTAGGGGAATTTGCAGACCAAGCGCCTTTGCCCTCACGCCCCGGCGTGCGAGAATGCGCTCTCTTTTTTTCCCCTCTCGATGGTTAACCACGCGCAATGACTGCACAACTTATCGACGGCAAATCGATCGCCGCCAGCCTGCGCCAGCAGATCGCCCAACGAGTCACCGAGCGCCGCCAGCAAGGCCTGCGCACGCCCGGCCTTGCGGTGATCCTGGTCGGCAGCGATCCTGCCTCTCAGGTTTATGTCTCGCACAAGCGTAAAGACTGTGAAGAGGTCGGCTTCCTTTCCCAGGCCTACGACCTGCCTTCCGAAACCACCCAGCAAGCGTTGGCCGATCTGATCGATCGCCTGAACGACGATCCGAACATCGACGGTGTTCTGCTCCAGTTGCCGCTGCCTGAACACCTCGACGCCTCCAAGCTGCTGGAGCGTATCCGTCCAGACAAAGACGTCGACGGCTTCCATCCTTATAACGTCGGCCGCCTGGCCCAGCGTATCCCACTGCTTCGCCCCTGCACCCCCAAGGGCATCATGACCTTGCTGGAAAGCACTGGCGTGGACCTGTATGGCCTTGATGCCGTGGTGGTGGGGGCGTCCAACATCGTTGGTCGCCCGATGGCCATGGAGTTGCTGCTGGCCGGCTGCACCGTGACCGTGACCCATCGCTTCACCAAGGACCTGGCCGGCCATGTCGGCCGTGCCGACCTGGTGGTAGTGGCCGCCGGCAAACCCGGCCTGGTCAGGGGGGAGTGGATCAAGGAGGGCGCCATCGTCATCGACGTGGGCATCAATCGCCAGGACGACGGCAAGCTGGTGGGCGACGTGGTCTACGAGACCGCCCTGCCCCGCGCTGGCTGGATCACCCCGGTACCCGGCGGCGTAGGCCCGATGACCCGCGCCTGCCTATTGGAAAACACGTTGTACGCGGCCGAAACACTGCACAGCTGACAGCCCTCGACAAAGCCCCTGTGGGAGCGAGCTTGCTCGCGATAGCGGTAGACCGGCCAACCTCGTGGTTGACTGACACACCGTTATCGCGAGCAAGCTCGCTCCCACAAGTGTTTCTGGTGATTGGGATTTAGCCGCCAGGTATCGGTCGTTTGCACGGCTCGCGCAAACTACGAATTTTTCAGATTCGATTCGCCAGAATCCCCCTTCATTAAACTTTATTTATTCACAACCCCTGGCGGTACAGGCATATAGCGCTGCTGTCGCCCATACTCCTAGAATGCGACGTTTTTTTAAGTCGTTGCTCAACGGCACCTTCAACTCCATCGAGTCTACTCGCGTGAAAATCCATCTTTCGATCATCAGCCTGTTCATCGCTTTCACAGGCAGCCTTATCACGCAAAACGTCGTTGCACAGGAAACCATCGCAGCCCCTCGGGACACGGCCAAGCTGCAAGTCGCCTCGGGCAGCGCGATGTTGCTGGACTTGCAGACGGATAAAGTCGTCTATTCGAGCAACCCCGACGTGGTGGTGCCGATCGCTTCGGTGACCAAGTTGATGACCGGTCTGATCGTGCTGGATGCCAAACAGAACCTGGATGAATACATCTCCATCACCATCGCCAACACTCCGGAGATGAAGGGGGTATTTTCGCGGGTCAAGCTCAACAGCGAACTGTCACGCCGGGACGTTTTGCTGATCGCCCTGATGTCTTCGGAAAACCGCGCCGCCGCCAGCCTCGCCCACCACTATCCGGGCGGCTATGCGGCGTTCATTGCCGCCATGAACGCCAAGGCCAAGGCGCTGGGCATGACCAGCACGCATTACGTCGAGCCGACGGGCCTGTCGATCAACAACGTCTCCACTGCCAGGGACCTGACCAAGTTGCTGATCGCCGCCCGCAAGTACCCGCTGCTGAGCGAATTGAGTACGACCAAGGAAAAGACCGTTACCTTCCGCAAACCGGTGTATAGCCTGGGGTTTCGCAATACCGACCATTTGGTTCACAAGGCCAACTGGGATATCCAGTTGACCAAGACCGGCTTTACCAACCAAGCCGGCCACTGCCTGGTGCTGGTCACGAAGATGGGCAATCGCCCGATGGCGCTGGTGATCCTCGACGCCTTTGGCAAGTACACGCACTTCGCCGATGCCAGCCGGATTCGTAGCTGGGTGGAAACCGGAAAAAGCGCCGCCGTGCCGGCGGTGGCCCTGCAATACAAGGCCGCCAAGAATCTCAAGAGCCGCCAGAGTGGGGTGGTGGAAGCTTCCAAGTAATCCACGCGTCGTCATGCTGTTCACTTAGAAAAAGCGGCGCTTCTTTCAAGTAGAAATGGGGAGCGCCGTTTTTTGCTTGGGTTTTGAGTTTTGGGTGTATATCCGTTTCTTCGGTAACGGCTACTTAGGGTTCCGCTTTTACAGCGGGTCACTTTTGAGAAGCGCAAAAGTAACCAAAACGCTTTTGCCCCACCACTCGGTGCCTCGCTAAGGCTCGGCATGCCTTCACTCCGGCATTGCTCCGTGGGCCGCCGCGAAGGGCCATCCATGGCCCAGCGCGGCTAACCCGGCATCCATGCCGGGTTGCCCACGAACCAATGCCTGCGTTCAGCCATCGTGGTTAACGGGGCGCCCGAGATCAACGTCCACCGCGAGGCGGCCTGATAGCCGACCTGGCTCTATGGTGATCGCGTTTCTTCAGTGGGAGCGGGCTTGCTTGCGAAGGCGGTGGGTCAGTTTACGGCGATGTTGGATCGGCCGGCGTCATCGCGAGCAAGCTCGCTCCCACAAAGTTCTGTGGCGTATATGCATTTTGTGGCTGCCGAAAATCCATGTGGGAGCGAGCTTGCTCGCGATAGCGGTGGCTCAGCCACATAAATGTCGGCATGTGCCCCGCTCTTGCTCTTGCTCTTGCTCTGCTTCGGATCTTGATCTTGATCTGGACGCCCCGTTAAACCACGCTGGCCGAACGCAGGCATTGCGCAGTGGGCATCCCGGCATGGATGCCGGGATAGCCGCGCTGGGCCATGGATGGCCCTTCGCGGCGGCCCACGGAGCAATGCCGGAGTGAGGGCACACCGAGCCTAAGCGAGGTGCCGAGTGGTGGGGCAAAGCGTTTTTGGTTACTTTTGGCGCTTTTCCAAAAGTGACCCGCTGTAAGAGCGGAACCATAAGCCGCCGTTACGCAAAAAACGGATATACACACCAAACCACGCGTCTATCTACGGCTTCAGGTCACCCAGCGGATCATAAGACTTGGGCTTGCCCTCATCCTTCTTCTTGTCCAGAGGCGCCTTGGCCGGCCCGACCGGATCGACCTGGGGATCCTCAAGGTCCGGCGAGTCCGGATCGAACCCCAAATCATCACCACTGGAATGCTCGGATGAATGTGGCCCCGTAGGTGTTTTCGACTGTGCCATGCGTGCCTCCTCCTATCACGGTCGGAAAAATGCCCAACCCTGACGATAAGAGCCTCAGCCCTGCCAGGTCGTGCCCGGCAAGTGACGAACGGGATGAACGATCAATGCGCGGCGCTGAGCGCCTTGGTGGCCCGCGCCGCCGCTTGCTCCTGCCCTGCCCCGGCCAGATCAGCCGCCGCTTTCAGCCAACGCTGTGAGTCGACATTGGCCGGAAGCTGCGTAGGGCGCTGAACCAGCACCGCCCAGCCAGCCGCGCTCTGGAAGGCCGATTCGAAGGCACTGAAACTCATCAACTGCCGACGATTCATGCCTGCACGCAACAACACCGTCTGCTTCTGGCGGTTGTAGCCGGCGAGAATCCCATACCGAGGCGCGGCCCAAAACGCCGAACCATCGACATAGCGCACCAGCACCGGATAACCCGCCGCGACCTGCTCCAACAGCGCGGGCAGCCTGGCGTCGAGGGGATATACCAGCAGCCCGTACTCGCGCGCCAGTGTTTGCATATTTTTCTGCAAATGGGCTTCGCCACCGGGTAGGTGCAAGGGTTTTTCCAACAGCCCTGGGGTGATCACGGTGCCTTGCAACGTCAGCAAGGCGGCCAGGGATTGCGGGGCGCCCTGGTGCATTTCGCCACGATAGAACGGCACGCTGTTGAGCTCTACCCGTTCGGGCAGGCGCTGGATCTGCGGCGATACGCTGCCCGCGCAACCCGCCAGAGCGACGAGGCAGGACACCGCCAATACCAATGATCGAAACGATGGAATGACTGGCGACATGATGACTCTCTTGTTCAGGTACCCGGCATCCGGGCCAGGCGTGGGTCGACGATCATAAGGTGCGCACAGCCCTGGGTATAGCCATAACAATCGTTTTACAAGGGCGCTAGAACGAACCGATCCATACCCCAGCGCCATACATCGACAAGCTGCAACACTTGAGCGACTAGACTGTCCATTGTACTGGGTGCGTTATCCCGAACCGGGGATAGAAGGAGGCACAAATGAGCCTGACGACGACAATCCTGATGCTGATATTCGGCTGGCTGAGCGTAGCCACGGCCATGCTGTGGGGGGTGCTTCGAATCGCTCGACGCCACCATCACGCGCCACCTGCGCCATCGGGAAAAGCCGCCAAACCTGTCCGGCACCACGCCGCCGCGCACTGACCCCTCACGTTCAAACCCATCGTTCTGAAATCCAAAAAAAAAGCCACCCGGGCCTGGACCCGGGTGGCTTCTGCCTGCTGCCTGGAATCAGGCGTTGTCGGGCAGCGCCTTTTCCTTGGCCCTGCGGGACAACATGTTCAACACCTCGATCGCCGCCGAGAACGCCATGGCCGCATAGATATAGCCTTTCGGTACATGGGCGCCGAAACCTTCAGCGATCAGCGTCATGCCGATCATGATCAGGAAGCCCAGGGCCAGCATGACGACCGTCGGGTTGTCATTGATGAACTTGGCGAGCGGTTCGGCCGCCAGCAGCATCACCAGCACCGAGACGACGACGGCGATGATCATGATCGGCAAATGCTCGGTCATGCCCACGGCAGTGATAATGCTGTCGATGGAGAACACCAGGTCCAACATCAGGATCTGACCGATGGCCGCGGCAAAGCCCAGGGTCACACCGGACGTGGCCGACTTGGGATCATTCGGCGCCGGGTCCATGCTGTGGTGGATTTCAGTGGTCGCTTTCCACAGCAGGAACAGGCCGCCGGCGATCAGGATCATGTCTTTCCAAGAGAACGCCTGGCCGAGGATTTCGATGACCGGCTCGGTCAACTGCACAATGAAGGCAATCGTGCTCAACAGGCCCAAGCGCAGGATCAGCGCCATGCCGATACCGATCCGCCGCGCCTTGGCACGATGCTGTTCGGGCAGCTTGTTGGTCAGAATCGAAATGAAGATCAGGTTATCGATGCCAAGCACGATTTCCATCACGACCAGAGTCGCCAGGGCGATCCACGCGGTGGGGCTGGCGGCGAGCTGTAAAAGATAATCCATGGGTCAGTCCTGACTGATGTGACGCGTTAGATGGTTTTGGTCGGGGTTTGTGTTTCGTCAGCTTCGTCCGCTGGCTCTTTCTTCGGGCTGATCAAGCCGCCGGTGGCTTCGCTGATCGCCTGTTCGGCGGCCTTATGGGTATCGTCAATGGCCTGCTTGGCGGTTTCCGCAGCCTGCCCCATTAACTGCTGGGCACTTTTTTCAGCCTGTTCACAGCCCGCCAGTGTCGTTGCCGACATCACCAACAGGGCTGCAAGCCCCAGGGATTTATAGGTCATGGAATAAATGCCTCTTGAAGAATAGAAGGAGCTCGAAAGTGGCCCACCAATGGCCAGGCATTCTAGAGAGACGAATACTTCAGGAAAATTCGTATTTTCAGCGGTTATACTTCGGTTTTTACGAAGCAATGTGAACCCATGCTCAATTATCGACAACTGCATTACTTTTGGGTCGTGGCGAAAACCGGCAGCATCGTACGGGCGTGCGAGCAGTTGAACCTGACCCCACAAACCATCAGCGGGCAGATTTCCCTGTTCGAGCAAACCTATAACATTAAATTGTTTCGTCGTGTCGGGCGGCAGTTGGAACTGACCGAAGCCGGCCGCCAGACACTGCCCTACGCCGAACACATGTTCCAGTTGGGCGGTGAGCTGGAACTGATGCTGAGGGCCCAGCCCAACGAGCAGCAAACCCTGTTCCGGGTCGGAGTGGCGGATGTGGTGCCCAAGTCCATCGTCTATCGGCTCTTGGCGCCGACCATGGAGTTGAGTGAGCCGCTGCGCATCACCTGTCGCGAGGACAAGCTTGAACGGCTGCTGGCGGACCTGGCGATCCAGCGCCTGGACCTGGTGATTTCCGACAGCCCGATGCCGACCCACCTGGACATCAAGGGCTACAGCCAGAAACTGGGGGAATGCGGGATCAGTTTTTTTGCCACCGCCGCGCTGGCCGAACGCTACGGGCAGGATTTCCCCCATGGCCTCAATGACGCTCCGCTGCTGATTCCCGGGCCGGAAACCGTAGTGCGCAGCCGCTTGCAACGCTGGTTCGCCGAGCAACAGATCCAACCGCGCATCGTCGGCGAATTCGACGACAGCGCCTTGATGCAGGCCTTTGGTCAATCAGGCAGTGGGATTTTCATCGGCCCGAGCGTGATCGCCGAAGAGGTCAAGCGTCAGTACGGCGTAGAAGTGATCGGCCAGACCGATGCGGTGAGCGAATCCTTCTACGCCATTTCGGTGGAACGCAAGGTCAGCCATCCTGGCATCGTTGCGATTGCCGAAGGCGCCCGTCGCGAGTTGTTCAGCGCTTAGCTATCCAGGCAAGTCGCGCGGGGCTTGAGAGTCATCAGGAGCAACGCCAGCAGAATCGAGACGAAGATGAACCCGGCCGCCGCGAACCCGACACTGCCCAGGCCCAGGGTATCGATGACCCGGCCACCGATCATGGCCCCCAGGCCAATCCCGAGGTTGGCCCCGGCGATGTTCAACGAGGCGGCAAACGCCGGGGCTTGCGGGGCCGCCTTCATCAGCCGCACATGGCTGACCAGGAACAACGCGGCCTGGGTCACGCCCCAGATGCCCATCGCCGCCGCCAGCGCGAGGGGTGAATGAATGCTTGGGACCAACGCCACCATGCCGCCGATCAGGAACAGGCAGAACACCATCGACGCGATCAGCGGATGCCGGTCCACCGCACGGCCGCCCAAGGAGTTGCCCAACAGCCCGACGGCGCCGAAGCCCATCAGGCACCAGCCCACCAGGGTGCCATCGAATCCGGCGAGGCGTTCGAGGATATCCGCCAGATAGGTGTAGGCGGTGAACATGCCGCTGAACACCAGGATCGACAACAGCACGTGCCCTTGCATCAACGGGCTGCGCAGGATCTTCAATTGCGAACGGAAGCTCACCTGATGCTGGTGCAGGTTGGTTTTCGGCAAATAAATAAACAGCAACAAGGCCTTGGCGAAGGCAATGACCGCCAGGATCGCAAAGGCACTGCGCCAGCCAAACGCATCGGCGATCAACGTGCCCACTGGAATGCCGAACACGGTGGCACAGACGATGCCGAAGCCGATCCGGGCGATGGCCCGCCCGGCCAGTTGCGGCCCGACAATGTCCACCGCCGTTTCACTGGCCAGCGCCCAGAACACCGGCAGGCCCAAGGCCGGGATCAGCCGGGCAAGGGCCATTACCCAAATGTTGGGGGCAAAGGTGGCCAGCAGGTTGGCCAGGCCGAACATCACCAGCACGCTGATAAACAACTTGCGCCGCTCGAAGCGGGCGAACCAGGCCGTGAGGAACGGCCCGAACGCCGCCACCGTGAACGCAAACAACGTCACCAGCAGCCCGGCCTGGGGAATGCTGACGTTCAGGTCGCGAGCGATGGAGGGCAACAGGCCGACGATGACGAATTCCGTGGTCAGCACGGTGAAACCGGCGGCCGACAGCAGGAAGATGGGTAACAACATGTGGAACTCCAGCGAAACGACGACACCAGCGTTAGCCCTGGGGCCCGCTGGCAGAAAAAAAGTGAGAGTGACAAAGCCTAACAGAATGCGCGCGTCATACAAACGCTCGGCATGGCCCGGATAAGGGTGACGGACTGTCACAGGTCCGTCAGATTTTTCCCCGGCTGTGCTAAAGTCCGCGGCCTGCAAACGCCGTACTTTCTCTCGGTCCGCTCATGTGGCCTGCCCGCTTGTTGCCCTGATCTGTCGACCGTTGAACACAATAAAATCAGAGATGCCGCTATGACAGCTTCGTCCGTTACCCCTTTGCAACGCCTTAAACGCACCAGCCTGGTGACGCAAATCATCATTGGCCTGATCGCCGGTATTGTCCTGGCATGGCTGGCGCCCGACGTGGCGAAATCCACCGCCTTCATCGGCAAGGTCTTCGTGTCCGCGCTCAAGGCCGTGGCGCCGATCCTGGTGTTCGTGCTGGTCATGGCGTCGATCGCCAACCATAAGCACGGCCAGGAAACCCACATCCGCCCCATCCTGTTTCTCTACCTGCTGGGCACGTTCGCCGCGGCGGTGGTCGCGGTGGTTGCCAACACGCTGTTCCCGTCCAGTCTGGTGCTGTCGACCCAAGACGTCGCGGTCACCGCGCCCGGTGGCATCAGCGAGGTGCTGCAAAGCCTGTTGCTGAGCGTGGTGGATAACCCGGTCCGGGCACTGATGGACGGTAACTTCATCGGTATCCTGGCCTGGGCCATCGGCATGGGCATTGCCATTCGCCATGCTGGCCAGACCACGCGCACCGTGCTCGAAGACATGTCCAACGGCGTGACCGTGATCGTGCGCCTGGTGATCCGCTTCGCCCCGCTGGGGATCTTCGGGCTGGTGGCCTCGACCCTGGCCACGTCCGGCTTCGGCGCCCTGCTCGGCTACCTGCACCTGCTGACCGTGTTGATCGGTTGCATGCTGTTCGTGGCGTTGGTGGTCAACCCACTCATCGTGCTCTGGAAGCTGCGTCGCAACCCTTACCCGCTGGTGTTCACCTGCCTGCGCGAGAGTGGCATCACAGCGTTTTTCACCCGCAGCTCGGCGGCGAATATCCCGGTGAACCTGGAACTGAGCAAACGCCTGGGCCTGCACGAAGACACCTATTCGGTGTCGATCCCACTGGGCGCGACCATCAACATGGCGGGCGCTGCCATCACCATCACCGTACTGACCCTGGCCGCCGTACATACCTTGGGTATTGCAGTTGACTTGCCAACGGCCGTGCTGCTGAGCGTTGTCGCCGCCATTTGCGCCTGCGGTGCGTCCGGGGTAGCCGGCGGTTCGCTGTTGCTGATTCCCCTGGCGTGCAGCCTGTTTGGCATCCCCAGTGAGATCGCCATGCAAGTGGTCGCTGTGGGTTTCATCATCGGTGTCCTGCAGGACTCGGCGGAGACGGCGTTGAACTCGTCGACGGATGTGCTGTTCACGGCGGCGGCGTGCCTGGGTGAGGAAGCGAAGCTGGCGCGTACGGCGTAATCATTGCGGTGGTTGTTCGATTGTCATCGCGAGCAAGCTCGCTCCCACAGGGACAGCGGCGCTTGCACAATAGCCGCTACACAACAAATCTCCTGTGGGAGCGAGCTTGCTCGCGATAGCGGCAGCACATCCGCCGAGGATGTGCCAGACAGCCACAAAAAAGCCCGGGAACGGCCCAAACCGTCCCGGGCTTTTTCATGCCGGCGGGGTTAGAACGCGCCCATGTAGTCGCGCTTGCCCACTTCCACGCCATTGTGGCGCAGCAATGCGTAGGTGGTGGTGACATGGAAGAAGAACTGCGGCAGGCCGTAGGTCAGCAGGTAGTTCTGGCCACTGAAGCGCTTCTCCTTCGGCGTCCCCGGACGGGTAACGATTTCGATGCCTTCCTTGCCATCGATCTGCGCAGGGCTGATGCCATCGATAAAGGCCAATACCTTGGCGATCAGGGCTTGCAGCTCGGCGAACGTGGTCTCGCTGTCGTCATATTTCGGCACCTCGATCTCAGCCAGGCGCGCGGACACACCCTTGGCGAAATCCACCGCGATCTGCACCTGGCGCACCAGCGGGAACATGTCCGGGTACAGGCGGGCTTGCAGGAAAGCGTTCGGGTCGATGTTTTTCGCGGTGGCGTGGGCTTCGGCCTTGTTCAGAACGTCGCTCAACGCGTTGAGCATCTGCTTGAAAACCGGGACGGAAGCGGCGTACAGGGAAATAGTCATGGCAATCTCATGCAGGTGGCAGGAAAGAATGAATCAAACGGCAGCGATTATAGCCACGGCTGATTGCACGGCTTGTCTTTTATTGCGCAAGGATTAGGCTAGGCGGCTTCCACAGCATAGGGAACGCGCGATGAGCATCGAAGAACAACAGCAGGCTGAAGAACCACGGCTCAATAGCACGGAAATCCGCATCCTCGGCGCGCTGGTCGAGAAACAGGCCACCAACCCCGAGACCTACCCGCTGACCCTCAACGCCCTGGTACTGGCCTGCAACCAGAAAACCAGCCGCGAACCGGTGATGAACCTCAACCCCGGCCAGGTTGGCCAGAGCCTGCGGGCGCTGGAAGGTCGCGGCTTTACCAAGCTGGTGATGGGCAGCCGCGCCGACCGCTGGGAACATCGGGTCGACAAAGCCCTGGAGTTGGTGCCGGCCCAGGTGGTCCTGATGGGCTTGCTGTTCCTGCGTGGCCCGCAAACGGTCAATGAGTTGCTGACCCGCAGCGGACGGATGCACGACTTTGAAGACGCCGAACAAGTGGTGCATCAACTCGAACGTCTGATCGCTCGGGGGCTGGCGCTGCTGGTGCCACGCCAGGCCGGCCAGCGCGAGGACCGCTATGTGCACGCCATGGGCGATCCGGCGGACATCGAAGCGATTCTCGCCGCCCGCCAGCACCCGGTGGAGCGTGGCGCGGGCGGCGGTGTCTCGCTGGAGCGCATCGAAGAGCTCGAAGCGCGGATCGCCGCACTGGAAGAACGCCTGGCGCGGCTGGAATAGCAGCGCCTACGCCGACCGGGCGAAAGCGACGGCTTTTTCGAATTGCTCCAGGTTGGGCCGCACGCCGGTGTACAGCACGAATTGCTCCAGGGCCTGGATCGCGATGACTTCCAGCCCGGTGATGACCCGTTTGCCTTCGGCCCGGGCGCGCACGATCAGGGGCGTTTCCGACGGGATCGCCACCACGTCGAACACGGTCTCGGCGGCGGCGATGGTCTCGGGCTCGAACGCCAACTGGTCGGCTTCCGGGCCGCCGGTCATGCCGATCGGCGTGACGTTGATCAGCATCTGCGGCCGTCGCGCCCCCAGTTCAGCTTGCCATTCATACCCCAGGGATTCGGCCAAGGCTCGCCCTGCGGCTTCATTGCGGGCGACGATCAGCCCGTTTCTGTAGCCACCATCGCGCAAGGCACTGGCCACCGCCTTGGCCATGCCGCCGCTGCCGCGCAGGGCAAAGGTGGCGTCCTTGGGCACGGCGTGGCTTTGCAACAATTGGGCAATGGCAATGTAGTCGGTGTTGTAGGCCTTCAGATGACCGTTGGTATTGACGATGGTGTTGATCGACTGGATCGCGGCGGCAGAAGGGTCCAACTCGTCCACCAGGGCGATGCAGGCTTCCTTGAACGGCATCGACACGCCGCAGCCACGAATACCCAAGGCGCGGATACCGCCCACCGCGCCAGGCAGGTCCTGGCTGCTGAACGCCTTGTAATAGAAGTTCAGGCCCAGTTGCTCATACAAATGGTTATGAAAGCGCAGGCCAAAGTTTCCGGGACGCCCCGAGAGCGACATGCACAGCTGGGTGTCTTTGTTGGGGTTGATCTGCATGCGTGTCTCCTTGCATTCACTTTCGGACAAACGGAACGCCGCCCCGAAAGGTCTGTTGGATGATGATACCGCCAGGTCCGGCCAGATCCAGGCTGCGGGATGACGCGGCGCGGTAAAAAAAGCGCTACAGACCTTACACAATATTTACCCAACGGCGGCGCAAATCCTGAGAAAATCGCTGTCATAGCAGTATCCCCGCAACGCTCATCGGGTCTGTCGCAGACCACAGGCGCCGGGGCCGAAACGAGGAACAGCCATGAATCGTAGACTTCCCATCATCGCCCTGCTCATGGGGGCACTCGCGGTCACCGGCCAGGCATCCGCCCACGGTCGTGGTGGTTGGGAGGGGCCTGCCGTGTTTGGTGCCATCGTCGGTTCGGCCATTGTCGGCTCGGCCATTATCAACCGTGATCGTCCAGTGTATGTACAGCAACCGGTCTACGTGCAACCGCAACCGGTCTACTACCAGGCACCACCACCGGTCTATTACCAACCGCAGCCGGTGTATGTAGAGCGGCCAATCTACTATCGCCCGGCACCGGTGTATTACGGGCCACCACGGGGCTACTACTATGGCCCACCCCGGGGTCATTACGGCCGTTGGTAACCCGCCTCCGAGTAACACAAAAAAGCCTGTGATCATTGATCACAGGCTTTTTCATGTCCGCTGGATAAACCATTTGGGGAGGGAGCTTGCTCCCTCGCCACAGGGCGTTGTCAGACGTGCTCGCTGCTTTTCAGTCGGGTCGGCCCATGTTCCGCCGGTTCGTGCACAGGCTCCGCTACCACGGGAATCTCGTTGCCGTCACAATCATGCAGCTTGCCGTCGCTGA
Source organism: Pseudomonas sp. Z1-12 (assembly GCF_051132015.1). Taxonomy (NCBI): domain Bacteria; kingdom Pseudomonadati; phylum Pseudomonadota; class Gammaproteobacteria; order Pseudomonadales; family Pseudomonadaceae; genus Pseudomonas; species Pseudomonas sp. Z1-12. The sequence goes on along the minus strand of NZ_CP071647.1, from coordinate 2,140,005 downwards.
AATAATCGCCTTCGCGCAGCGCCGCCAAGTCCTGGTAGCGCAACACCCGCTCGGTGCCGGCGGCGAAGACTGACTGCTGGTCGGAATTGCCCGTGGTGAAGTGGTTGAACGCCAGGTTCAGCATGATCGCCATGATCGCCGAGGAACTGATGCCTGAATGGAAGATGGTCGCGAACCAGCTCGGGAAATGATCGTAGAAGTTCGGTGCGGCGATGGGAATCATGCCGAAGCCGATAGAAGTGGCGACGATGATCAGGTTGACGTTGTTGCGGTAGTCGACTTTCGACAGGGTGCGAATGCCACTGGCCGCCACCGTGCCAAACAATACGATGCCGGCACCGCCCAGCACCGAGGTCGGCACCGCGGCGATCACACGGCCCATGAACGGCAGCAGGCCGAGTACTACCAGGAATACCCCGCCGGTTGCCACCACGAAACGGCTCTTGATCCCGGTAACCGCCACCAGCCCGACGTTCTGGGCGAAGGCACTCTGGGTGAAGGAACCAAAGATCGGCGCGATCATGCTCGACAGCATGTCGGCCCGCAGACCATTGCCCAGGCGCCTCGAATCGACCTTGGTGTCGATGATCTCGCCCACCGCCAGGATGTCGGCGGAGGTTTCCACCAAGGTCACCATGATCACAATGCACATCGACAGGATCGCGGCGATATGGAACGTCGGCATGCCGAAATGGAACGGTGTCGGGAAACCGAACATCGGGCCTTGGCTGACCGACGAAAAGTCCGCCATGCCGAGGAACACCGCGATGACCGTACCGATGACCATCGCCAACAGAATCGACAGCCGCGAGATGGTTGCGCTGCCCATCTTGCTCAGCAGCAGTACCAGCACCAGGGTCACCGCGGCCAGGCCAATGTTGGCCATGCTGCCGAAATCGGCGGCGTGGCTGTTGCCGCCCATCGCCCAACGCGCCGCCACCGGCATCAAGGTCAGGCCGATGGTGGTAATCACAATGCCCGTGACCAGTGGCGGAAAGAACCGGGTGATGCGAGAAAACACCGGAGTGATCAGCAAACCAATCAGGGACGCTGCGATCACCGCGCCGAGGATGGCTTGAAAGCCCCCCTCCCCGCCACTGCCGACAATCGCCACCATGGTCGCGACGCCCGAAAACGATACGCCCTGCACCAAGGGCAGTTGGCAGCCGAAAAACGGCAGGCCGAGGGTTTGCAGCAAGGTGGCCAGGCCTCCCGCGAACAACGACGCGGCAATCAACAGACCGATGTCCGCCGGCGAAAGCCCGGCCGCCTGGCCGATGATCAAGGGCACGGCGACAATGCCACCGTACATGGTCAACACATGTTGCAGGCCGTAAGCCATATTCGCGCCGACGCCGAGGTTTTCGTCCTCGGGCCGTGGGAGTGAAACATGGGGCGTTTTCATGGTTCGGGGATTCCCTGTTTTTTGTTATGGGCACACTGTATTCAAAACTCAGGACAAATGTCCATAGAGTTGTATACAACTTGTTGCATGCCCATCAGGAACAGCGCCCCGACCCAGCGCCTTTTATGACTGCAGCAACCCCACCACTGCGGGCCGCAACAGCTCGCGCGGCGGTATGCGCAGGCTGAATTCCTGCTCCAGCAAATCGATCAACTCATCGGCATCAAGGATCACGCGCCGCTCACTCTCCTGCCCTATCCGGTGTACGGCATAGCTGTTGCCGTTGAGGGTCTTGCGCAACCCGTCGCCGGTGCGGGCCACCATCAACCGGCCCATGAACGGCGACTCAGGGTGATTGCAGACGTACCAATTGCCGACGGTGTAGTCGATGTCTTCCTGGCGCTGCAGGTCGAACAGGTATATCGGTCGCCATTCGTCGGCGACGTTGGCGCGCAACAGGTAACCGTCCGCGTGGGTCTCGATGCGGTACGGCTCATGGGGCGTGACCTGGGCCTCACGACTATCGAGCAACAGCGGCGCGGTGGGCACCATGCCGCCAAAGCCGACGTCGGTGATGTAGCGCACACCCTCGATCGTCACCAGGCTCAGCCGATGGGTCCGGGCGGTCCAGGCGCCCTCAGGCGCATTCATCACCACGCGGCCGGTGATGCCGTGAGCGTCGTAACCCAGTGCTTGCAACAGCGCCAGGAACAGCTGGTTGAGTTCATAGCAATAGCCGCCGCGCCCCTCTTCGAAAACCTTGCGCTCGACCGATTCAAGGTCGATGGGCACGGGCTGACGCAGCAGCGTCGACAGGGTTTCAAAAGGGAATTCGGCCGTATGGCGCCATTGCAGCTGACGCAAGGTGTCGAGGGTCGGCGCCGGTGGTGCGTCGAAACCCAGGCGCCGTAGATAGCGAGCCGTATCGCTCAGTTGGGGATGACTCATGAGGGTGTCCTTTTCCGGGGTCGGCGCAGCGCTCACAAGCGCACTGCTATTGGGCGCCAGGTATAAGGCATTCCCCTCACAGAGACAACAATCGCCCCCGGTCAGCGCCGTTTGCGCGAAGCCAGCCGGATCCAGGTGGGTGCATGGTCGCTGGGGTGGGGCTGGTTCCTGACCCAGGCGTCCACGCCCGCCTCGCTCAGGTAGGCGCTGGCGGCCGGGTTAAGCAACAGGTGATCGATGCGCAGCCCGGAGTTCTTTTGCCAGTGTTGGCGAAAATAATCCCAGAAGGTGTAGATCCGCTCCTGCGGATACAGGTGGCGCAGCGAATCGGTCCAGCCCTGGTCCAACAAGCGCTGATAGCATTCCCGGCTTTCGGGCTGCAACAGCGCATCCTTGAGCCAGGAGCGTGGGTTGTAGATGTCCATGTCGGTGGGCACCACATTGTAGTCACCGGCCAGCACTACGGGATGATCACTGGCCTGCAACCCTTGGGCATAGTCGATCAGCCGTTCGAACCAGGCCAGCTTGTAGTCAAACTTGGGACCCGGTTGCGGATTGCCGTTGGGCAAGTAAAGGCACCCTACCAGCACGCCATGCACCGCCGCCTCCAGATAGCGACTGTGACTGTCGTCGTCCCCGCCGGGCAAGCCTCGGCGGCTCTCCAATGGCTGCGCACCGCGGGCCAGGATAGCGACACCGTTCCATGACGCCTGCCCGTGCCAGATCGCCCCATACCCCACCGACTCCAGCTCCGCCGCCGGGAAATCCTTGTCCCCCGCCTTGAGCTCCTGCAAACAGGCAATGTCGGGCTTCTCCCGCTCCAGCCATTCCAGCAGGTTGGGCAGCCGGGCCCGGATGCCATTGATGTTGAAGGTTGCGATCCGCAGGTTTTTCATAGGACCCGTACTCGAAATGCCACGTTACTGGCTGTGACCGTCAACCCGTCGCGGTGGTTGCAACGAGTCTTCAAGAGCCCGTTTTCGGTAAGGCCCGACCGTTCTCCAGCAACTGCGCAAAGGCCTGTTTATCGATCGGTCGGCTGAGGAAATAGCCTTGTACCTCGTGGCATTGGTCCGAGCCCAATGAACCGAGCTGGGCCAGGGTTTCCACGCCTTCGGCAGTGACCGTCAGCCCCATGGCCTTGCCCAGGTTGATGATCGCCTGCACCACGGCGCGGTCGTTGCTGCTGTTGCTCATGGAGGCGATGAAGCGCTTGTCGATCTTGATGCCGTCGAATGGATAGGTGCGCAGGTAACCCAAGGACGAATAACCAGTACCGAAGTCATCCATGTTCAAGCGCACGCCCAGTTCCTTCAGGGCATTCATGACCTGCAGGGCACCATCGACGTCGTTAAGCATCACGTTTTCAGTGATTTCGAGCTCCAGGCGACTCGCCGGGAAACGGGTTTCGATCAACACCTGTCGCACATCCTCCACCACGTCGCTGCGCTCGAACTGCGCTGGCGACAGGTTGACCGACACCATCAATTCCCCCGGCCAGGTCAGCGCGGTTTCGCAGGCCTCACGCAACACCCAACGAGACAGCGGGACAATCAGGTCGGTTTGCTCGGCCAACGGAATAAAGGCATCGGGGCCCAACAAGCCTTGCGTCGGATGCTGCCAACGAACCAATGCCTCGACCGCCACGATCTCCCGACCATCGACGGTGTAGCGCGGCTGGAAATGCAGGATGAATTCGTTTTTCTTCACGGCCTGGCGCAGGTCGCTTTCCAGCTGGCGACGGTGCTGGATCTGATCGTTCATTTGCGAGGCGAAATAGCACCAGGTTTTCTTGCCCTCGGACTTGGCCTGGTACAAGGCAATGTCGGCGCAGCGGATCAGTTCACCGGGCACGTAACCCTGACGGCGACTGACGGCGATGCCGATGCTGGCACCGATGTGCAGCGAATGGGTTTCGTAGAGGATCGGTTGCTGCAAACTGTCGATCAACCGCTCGCAGAATCGATCGATTTCCGTGGTGTGCTCCATGCCGTTGAGCACCACCACGAACTCATCGCCCCCCAGCCGCGCCACCAGGTCTTGCTCGCGGGTGCTGTCGCGCAGCCGTTGAGCCACTTCCAGCAACACCGCGTCGCCGGCCGGGTGGCCAAGGGAATCGTTGATCGGTTTGAAGTTGTCCAAGTCCACCATCAATAACGTCAGGGGGGCGGCATGTTCCTTGGCCACCAGCGCATCATCCAGGTACCGCGCCAGCTTGTTGCGGTTCGGCAAGCCGGTCAGCGCATCGTGCATCGACAGATGCTGGACCTGGGCGTGGGCCGCCACTTCATCGGTGATGTCACTGGCCGTACCGCGATAGCCCACCACTTCGGCCTTGGTGTAGATCGGGCGTGCCGACACGCGACAGAAGCGCAATTGCCCGGAATGATCGCGGTAGGAGCAGCGCAAGTTGCTGGTGCTCTGCCCCTCCGTCAGCTTGCCCAGCCAGAGGGCGATTGGCGTGGTGTCGCAATACAGCAGTTGCTCGATGTCCTGCCCCAGCCATTGCTGGTCGGAAAACCCGGTGACCGTATTGAAACGCGCCGACAGGTACGTGATGCGCTGCTGACCGTCGATTTCCCAGATCCAGTCGGAAGCCGCCTCGGCCACGGCCCGGAAGCGCTCCTCGCTGGCCTCAAGGGCGTGCGCGGACCTTTCCAGGCTGTCGTAACTGGCGTCCACATGCCGTGCCGTGCGCAACGCATAACGAAAGAAGTACGCGGTCAGCAGGGCCAGGATCAACAGCGCGGCCCCCAACGGCGGCACCAGGGACCAGAGCAATTGCTGGCCCGGACGCTCGAGTCGGGACACCAGGCTGTAGCCGGTACTGTCCAGCGGCACGGCCGGCTGGCCGGGCTCGAGCTCGGTGTCTTTCTTGAGATTCAAGTCGGTGAGTCCATAACTCTTGCCCATCTTGCGCAGCTTGACGGGGGTCAGTTGATCGACGAACAGCAACACCGAGGTGCCTTTGGCCTCGACCTGGGGCCTTTCGTCGTTGGGCAGGATCACCGACGCCGTGACGACGGCCGGCCAGCCCTCGAACAATGTGTAGAGGATCGTCGACATCGTCAGGTCGGGCTGTGCCTGGAGTTGCTCCACCAACTCCGCCAGCGGCGTGTCCATATAAACCGAGGCGTCATCCTCGACATTGCGTCCACGCACCACGGCATATTTGGTGCGTTGCCGATCGATGACAAACACGCCTTCGTATTCGTCATTGGTGAACAGGGTCTTGCCCATGTTCTGTTCGGCGTAGGCCCACTGCACATCGACTTCACCGTTGAGGTGGTCATAAGCCGTGGTCCAATAGGCATAGCTGGCGATGTAGTTTTTCGATGCGGTGATGCGATTCTCGAGGGCGCGCTCGATATAGAAATGCGTCTTGCGCACGTCCTCCGCGTCCAGCTTTTGCGCGATGTTGAACAGCGCGGCGATCGCCACCAGGACGCCCAGGACAAACAGTCCCGCGACGGCCACGACCAGGCGACGGGTAATGGGGGTGTGACGTGCGGTGCCTGAAGGGGTATCGGCAGTGGAATCCATTGACCTGCTCCTATCCTGTCAACGCTGGCCTCGGTGCCTGGAAAGATGAGGACCGGGGCCAGTCGTTCGTAACCTTAGCAGCCACTGCTCGATCCGTTGGCGAGCCCACGGTGTTTTGCGAAAGAGCCTACACGCTGCCGGAGACCCGCCCGCGCGATGCCTGAATAGTTGACCGTGGCAGGCTGCCGATGATTCCAACCGATCTCAACGATCCGAGCGCGCCAAGCTGTCGAACCCGCCTTCGGTCGATAACACCGCTACCCGGTTGCGGCCGCTGTGCTTGGCCTGGTAAAGCGCCGCATCGGCGCGCTGGATGAAGACTTCGATGCTGTCCAGGCTGCTGGGCACAAAGGCATAGCAGCCCAGGCTCACCGTGAGGTAGCCGGTCGGGGAGCCGGAATGGGTGATGTGCCTGTCGATGACAGTGCGCCGGATCTGCTCGGCCAGCGCCATGGCCCCCGGAAGATTGGTGTCAGGCAACAGCACCGCAAACTCTTCGCCGCCATACCGTACCGCCAGGTCGGCCTTGCGATGGCAACAACTCTTGAGCACCTTGGCCACTTCCGCCAGGCAATGATCCCCGGCCACGTGCCCATAGGCGTCGTTGTAGTGCTTGAAGAAATCGATGTCGAGCATGATCAGGCTCAAGGGGCTGCGCTGTCGGGCGCCCCGGCCGAACTCGATATCCAGGGCCCGCTCGAACAACCGCCGGTTCGCCAGCCCGGTGAGGCTGTCGTGAGTGGCAATCAGTGCCAGGGCTTCCTGGGCCTTGCGCAAATCCGCTTCGATCTTTTCGCTGTTACGGACCTGGCGCACGAATACCCAGCCGAACAAGCAGATGCCCAGGACCACCAAGCCCACGATGAGGCTGGATTGGAAAGCCCGGTCGTGCCAGCCCGCGAGAATCGCTTCTTCGGACATCGCGGCGGTGACCACCACCGGATAAGCCTGCAAATGTTGGTGCCCATACAACCTGATGACGCCATCGATGGTTGAGCGGATGGTCGCATCGCCAGACATCCCGCCGGTCAGGGCATGGTTGTAGATATGCTCCTCGTCCAACGGGCGGCCGATCCGCGCCTCATCGAAGGGGCGACGGGCCAACAGTGTCCCGTCAGACAAAGCCAGGGCCATCTCGCCTTGCTCATCCAGGCTGAAGCTTTTAAAGAACCGGTCGAAGTAGGACATCTTGATGCCGGCCATCAACACGCCCTGGAAGTTGCCGTCTTGATCATTCAGGCGTCGAGAAACCGGAATGATCCAGTCGCCGTTTTGCCGACTGCGGACCGCCGGGCCGATATGGGCGATCAGGGAAGCATTCTGTTGATGGAAAGCGAAATACTCTCGATCCGCCACCCCTGCGCCCCTGTGCAGGTAGTCGAAGGAGGTCGTGATCCAATGACCGTGCTTGTCGAACAGGAATAGCCCATGCAATTGCTCGAGCGATTGCACGCGGCGGGCGAGGGTTTGTTGCAAGCGTGGCAATACCGCGGGGCCGAATCCGTCGATCTGGATCCAGTCCGCCAGGCTGGCCAGGACCAGATCGGCCTGGAGGAAGGTGTCCTGGGCCTGCTGGGCCATGGCCCGGGTAAGGGTGGCCGAGGCGATGCGGGCCGACTCCAGATCGTGGCGACGGGACTGCTCCAACTGCAGGAAAAGCAAACCGCACAGGCACAGGCACACCGCCGCGATAAACGTCACCGCGGCCTTGAGCAACGGCAGGCGTTTCAGGGCGCCGGCAGGGGTATGGAAAGGGTCGTAAATGGAGATAGGCAAGCGAGTTCCTGGAGAGGGCAAAAGCATGAGCAAATTCGCCCATAACCCTTAATATTCGTGAGCTTAGCCTACCGCTTGTGAGGCGGCAATTTGCCTGTGCAACGGAGCCGATGGGTGGCTTGAGTGGATCCAAAACGCCGCCCGCCAGCCGACTGAAATGCGCGTTCCTGAATGAAGAAGTACCCGTGTTTACAAGCAAACCTTCCTGGGGGCTATCTAAATTGCGTAACGCCCCATAACGTATGGGCGCCCTTCGACTTTTAAGTGCCCCGCTGCCCATGAGCAAATCGACCCCAACCAATGACGAACAGCCCTTGACCCGACCTGGCGCCGTCAGCTTGCGCGAGGCTTTCTGGTTCTGGCTCAAACTGGGCTTCATCAGTTTCGGCGGCCCTGCGGGGCAGATCTCGATCATGCACCAGGAACTGGTGGAACGTCGGCGCTGGATCTCCGAGCGGCGCTTCCTCCATGCCCTCAATTACTGCATGTTGCTGCCAGGGCCCGAGGCCCAGCAACTGGCAACCTACCTGGGCTGGTTGATGCACCGAAGTTGGGGTGGCGTGATCGCCGGGGCGTTGTTCGTACTGCCTTCACTGTTCATTCTCATCGCCTTGTCGTGGTTGTACATCGCCTTCGGCGAAGTGCCGGTGGTGGCAGGTATTTTCTATGGGATCAAGCCGGCAGTGACGGCCATCGTGGTGCATGCCGCCCACCGGATCGGCTCCCGCGCGCTCAAGAACAATTGGCTGTGGGCGATCGCGGCGGCATCGTTCACGGCGATCTTTGCCTTTGATCTCCCCTTCCCGTTGATCGTACTGGGTGCGGCTGCCGTCGGTTATTTCGGCGGTCGCTGGGCACCGGATAAATTCAGCCTGGGCGGCCACGCTACCCAGCACAAGTCCTTCGGCCCCGCCTTGATCGACGACGACACGCCAACCCCGGACCACGCCCGGTTCAGCGCTACCAGGTTGGCCCGGCTGGTCGTCGTCGGCGCGCTGTTGTGGGTCGTGCCAATGGGCCTGCTAACCGTGTTGTTCGGCTGGGACGGCACATTGACGCAAATGGCCTGGTTCTTTACCAAGGCCGCATTGTTGACCTTCGGCGGCGCCTATGCGGTTTTGCCCTACGTCTACCAAGGCGCCGTCGGACACTTCGGCTGGCTGACCCCGACACAAATGATCGACGGCCTGGCCCTGGGCGAAACCACCCCCGGGCCGCTGATCATGGTCGTGGCCTTCGTCGGCTTCGTCGGCGGCTACGTGATGCAGGTGTTCGGCCCCGAACAGGCCTTTCTCGCCGGGGCCGTCGCGGCCACGCTGGTGACCTGGTTCACGTTCCTGCCCTCGTTCCTGTTCATCCTGGCCGGCGGCCCGCTGGTGGAATCGACCCACAACGCATTGAAATTCACCGCGCCGCTGACGGCGATTACCGCAGCGGTGGTCGGAGTGATCCTTAACCTGGCGTGCTTCTTCGGTTACCACGTGCTCTGGCCCAACGGTTTTGCGGGTGCCCTGGACTGGCCATCGGCAATCATTGCAATTGCCGCGGCCCTGGCGCTGTTTCGCTACAAGCGCGGGGTGATCCAGGTCTTGCTGGCGTGCGGCCTGGCCGGGCTGGCGGTGCATTTGCTGCGCTAGTGGCCTGTACGGTTAATTCGAGTACTCAAATTCGAGTGCCAGGGCTTGCCAGGCAAGGCGCAATGACGAGTCGTAGCCCGCTACGGCGAGGAATGGCAACGCAGACTGGCAAGTTCTGGCGCCGAAGTTGAGTGCACGAATTAGCCACACAGGCCACTAGACGAGGCGCTTGCTCAGGTACGTCGCCGAAGCCGGGCACAAGGTCTTGAACTGGGCCGTCGCGCTGATCGAAACGGGCGCCAGCGAGCGGTCCCCCGGCCGATAGCCCTGGCCGGTAAAAAACGCGGCGGCGCTCTCGGTCAGCAAGTGAAGCCGCTCTGCCCCCTCGCGCTTTGCAAACGCTTCGATAGCGGCCAGCACCGCCGCACCAGTGCCCTTGCCTCGCAGCCCCTCAAGCACAACCAGCGAGCGCAGCAACCGCTCGGCCCCCTCTCCTTCTATGCCGGCAAACGCCACTTCAACGCCTTGGTGGCTGAAGCTGAAGAACTGTCGGCCAGGATACGTCAGGTCGTCCACAGGTAGCCCGGCCAAGGTAAGCGCATCGCGCAGTGGTCCCAGGTCGTTATTGCTTAGAGCTGTCATACGCATGATTGATGCTCGGTCCTATGTCTTGTCCTGATCATGATGCGTTCCCGAATTTGGTTACAACTCACGAGGTGCATCGGAGGGCGGGGTTCAATAGGATTCTCAAAAGTAAGCCACTGGCGTACATTAGCAATGATTTTTATTGAAACTCCATTTTTTACCCGTCGGGTCAAAGAACTGATGGATGACGATGATTTCGCTGTCCTACAGAAAATATTGGTCTGCAACCCTTCCGCTGGTGATGTTATGGAAGCCACTGGGGGGATCCGAAAGATTCGTATCGCAGCCAAAGGCCATGGTAAACGGGGTGGGGCCAGGGTGATCTAATACCACTTCGTCCATGCTTCGCGGATCGCGTTACTGATGATATATCCGAAAAATGAACAGCAAGACTTGACTGCCGATCAACGCAAAGCATTGAAATTGATTGTCGAGCACTGGAGATAATCATGAGCAAATTTTTTGATGAGCTGATGGAAAGCGTACAGCAGATGGATGAAATCGTCCGAGGCGAACGCCAGCCGTCCCGGGAATTCATCGTCGATGCGTTGCAAGTGAAGGAAATACGCAAGGCTACCGGCCTGACCCAAGCCAAATTCGCGGCTCTGATTGATGTCCAACTGGGCACGCTTCGCAATTGGGAGCAGGGACGACGCGAGCCTACCGGCCCCGCTAAAGCACTGCTGCGGGCAATTCATAATGATCCGAAACACGTGATCAGCGCCTTAGCCGTTTAAGCGTTGGCGAAATGAACAGGACCTCCCAGGCACTGTTTCCTTATGGCGAAGGCGCTTGCTTCCAGCTCCACCCCATGACCCAGCGCAAACGAACACCCCAGCCCATCAGCTAAGCTCAACCTATCATCACGACAGGGAATCGACATGAGCAAGGCAGACGAGCTAGCGGCCAAACTGAGGAAAACCCAGCAGACCCGCGCGGATACCGACAACTGTGCCGACCTGGCAATCGAGCACTGGCCCGCCCAGGTCTACGAACTGTATCGCCAGATCGAAATCTGGCTGGCGCCCGTGTGCGAGGCCGGCCTGGATATTCGGCGCAATCCCACCCACGTATTTGAAAGTCATTCCAGCGGTTCGACGTACAACTACGCGATCGATCAACTGGTGATCGAAGGCAATCATCGCCGCATTTCATTCGACCCGATTGCGCGTTTTTCGCCCCAGGGCGAGGGCTGCATTGAAGTCCATATGAAGGGGCAGGAACACTGCATCGTGCGCTCGCTCGGCGAGCATGGCGAATCGCTTTGGCATCTCCAAGCCCTGCGATCGGCCGGGCAACCGCGTCCTGATCCTATCGTTCTGGACGAGGACATTTTGCTCGCGCTGATAGAAGAAGGCCTTGGCCTTTAACGCAAATGGGCGACTCTTGAGGTCGCCCTTTTTCATAGGGGATGAACTAGCCCTGCGGCGCAGATTCGAGTGTTGGATCTGTCCCAGGCACTGGTAGCGTCAGTTCCAGCGCCGGCCTTCCTACAAGGGCGTTCAAGGCATGGTCGATTTCGTCCACCGCGCCTTGGGCGTACCGGGCATCCGCCCAGCTCCAGTACGGATCGGATATCAGCCCGCCGACGGCGTGTGCGCACAATTCATCGCTGCTGATGCCCATCTTGCCGGCAGCGGCGATCACAGCCATCAAGGCTTGTTCTAATTGGGAAATTCGCTCGGTAGTCACAATCAATCAACATGCTGGATAAACAGACCCCGAGCATAACAAGCCATCAATGTGCCACCAAGCTCAGGCGCCCAACGGTCGCCCTCTCCTGGCTTACAGGACTGGCCTCAATCCGCCGCGCCATAAGAGGCCGTATCCGAAATCGATGAGGGCTCTCGGACCGCTGAACGAGCAGCCAGCACCGTCAGCACAGCGGCCATCCCCAATACGGCCGCACTGGTTTCGAACGTCGCGCGATAGCCATTCAGATCAAACAGAACGCCACCCACGGTCGCGCCTCCGGCGATGGCGAGTTGGACGATCGCCACCATCAGGCCGCCGCCGGCTTCGGCATCTTCCGGCAGCGTTCGCGAAAGCCAGGTCCACCAGCCGACAGGCGCAGCCGTGGCCACCAGGCCCCACAGGCCGAGCAAGAGGGTCGTGACCGTCACCGACCCGCCGAACCCCACCAGCGCAATGGCAATCGCGGCCATCAGCAGAGGAATGACGATGAGCGTCCGATAGAGGTTGTTTTTCAAGCAGGTGCCGATCAGGAAAGTGCCCAGCAGCCCCGCCACACCGATCACCAGCAGCATGAAGGACAGCATGGATACGCTCACTTGTGTCACCGACTCGAGGAACGGTCGCAGATAAGTGAACAGCATGAACTGCCCCATGAAAAACGTGCTGACCGCCAGCATCCCTAGCGCGACCGGTGTCCGGGCCATCAATTTGAAGGAATTGGTGGTGCCCTGCTTCCCCTGCGACGGCATGGCGGGCAGGCGTAACAGCAGCCAGATCAGGGCGATGGCAGCAACAGGCACGATGCAGAAAAACGCACCACGCCAGCCAATAATCGCCCCGAGGAAACTGCCCAGCGGCGCCGCGAGCACCGTCGCCAAGGCGTTGCCGCCGTTGACGATGGCCAGCGCTTGCGGGACTTTATCTTCCGGCACGAGCCGCATGGCTGTGGCCGCCGACAGCGACCAGAAGCCGCCAATCGCCACGCCGATCAACGCACGTCCGACCATGAATACCGCGTAGTTTGGCGCGAACGCCACCACGGTACCTGAAACGATCATCAGCAAGGTCAGTCCCAGCAGGAGCCATTTGCGGTCGACCCGGGCGGCGATCGAGGCGATAAACAGACTGGTGATCAGGGCAAAGGCGCCAGAGACGGCAATGCCTTGACCGGCGTGCCCTTCGCTGACCTGAAGATCCGCCGCCACCGGCGTCAGCAAGCTGACCGGCATGAACTCTGAGGCCACCAGCACGAACGCGGCGAGGGCCATGGCAAATACCGCGCCCCAGGCGGGCGGGTCTTGTGGCAATGATTTATCGGTCATTGAATGACAATCCTGTATTTCTTGATGAACCTTTGGGAGCCGTTTTGAATGGCGGCGTTCACCTATTTCGTGCCCGCTATCTTCGTCGTCCAGATCATGTGCAGGTAGTGCATACCGATGAGATTCTTGCCTGATCCTGGGAGTTGTTCCCGTGCATATAGGCAACGCTTCGCTTAGCGCGTTAATGTCCTGCCTATAGCGATTGAGCCGAGACGACACCCGGAGCCGACATGGCCACCCAGCGCAGATCCATACAAGAAACATTGACCGCCATCATCGACGACTGGGCTCCACACCCGGGCGACGTCGAAACGCCCATCCCCGGCCTCGCCTTCTTCCGACGTGAAGCCCCGGCACCGCCGGTGATTTGCATGATCGAACCGAGCATCGTGCTGGTGGCCCAAGGCGTGAAGCAGGTCTGGATCGGTGGCGAGGCCTATGGCTACGACACCGGGCGGTTCCTCATGACGTCCCTGGACATCCCGGCCAATTCCGAAGTGCTGCAGGCAAGCGCCGAACAACCCTGCTTGGGTCTGGTCCTGAAGCTCGACTTGCGCATGGTGGCCGACCTGATCGCCCAAGGCAGCCTGTCGCCCCCGGGTGATCGAGCGGTCGGGATCGGCGCGGGCATCGGCACCGCGACGCCCGACCTTTTGGCGCCGTTCGCACGCCTGCTGGCGTTGTTGGAAGAACCCGAAGCGATCCCCATACTGGCACCTTTGATCCAGCGCGAGATCCACTACCGTCTACTGCTCAGCGACCAGGCCGCGCGGCTACGGCAGATCGCCTCGGTCGATAGCCAGGGCTACCGGATCGCCAAGGCCATCGACTGGTTGAAACTGAACTACACCGAGCCCGTGCGCGTAGACGACCTCGCGGCGCGGGTGCAAATGAGCGCGCCGACGTTTCACCACCACTTCCGCCAGCTCACGGCGATGAGCCCGCTGCAATACCAGAAGTGGCTGCGGTTGAACGAAGCAAAACGCTTGATGCTCAACGAGCACGTGGACGTGGCGAGCGCGGCCTTCAAAGTGGGTTATGAAAGCCCTTCCCAGTTCAGCCGCGAATATGCCCGCTTGTTTGGTGCACCGCCCAAGCGAGACATCGCGGCGTTGCGCGGGCTAGGCAATCACACCAAGGCGGTTTGATTGATCCGGACTTGATCCATTGTGGCTTGATCCATTGTGGCTTGATCCATTGTGGCTTGATCCATTGTGGCGAGGGAGCTTGCTCCCGCTGGGCTGCGTAGCGGCCCGCTTTTTTGTGAGCGCTTCGCACTCAAGCGGGAGCAAGCTCCCTCGCCACAAGGGCCAACTTTCACCCGTCAAATCGCGGCAACATGCTCCAGGCTGTTCAAGGCACTAGGCTTGCCAGCCTTCTGCGCCAACGCCACACACTTCAACGCCAGGATCATCGTCGGATCAACAAGCGCCACCCTATGCCCGTTGATCTCGAACGCCTCGCAATGCCCCAGCACCAGCGGCAACTCCGTGCACCCCAGGATCAGCACGCCCGCGCCCAACTCACACAAGTGCTCGGCCGCCAGCAGCAACTGCTCCTTGCAAAGCCCTTGCGTGAAGCCGGCCTTGATACCCCGCGGTCCGTAGATAGCGTCCATGACCATCGCCTGATAATCGACACCGGGCGTGAGGACCTGGAGTCCGGCATGACGCGCCGCCTGGTGATAGACCTGGCTCTGCAGCGTACCGGATGTCGCCAGCAGGCCAATCGCCTGGCCCGAACCATGGGTGCGCGCAATCCACTCCACCGTCTCGCTCAACATGTTCACGATGGGCACCCTCAAGTGCGCCTGGATCCGCTCGACGAAGGCATGGGCGGTGTTGCAGGGAATCGCGATGGCGTTGGCGCCGGCGCTTTCAAGACGTTTGCAGGTGGCATACATCGCCATCGTCGGATCGGTCTCGTCCCGCAGCAGGCTGGCCGTCCGATCCGGTATTTGCGGGTTTTGCTCGACCACCATCTTGATGTGGTCCTGGTCCCTTCCCGCCGGCGTATTGGCTACCACCTTGGCCATGAAATCCACCGTGGCAGCAGGCCCGACGCCGCCCACGATACCCAGCTTGAAGGGTGGGCGCCTGGGCTGCTGGTCCAGCGTCGCGAAGTCGGCGTAGATCTCATTGATGTCCAGCACGGTAATCCCGCGGCGCTGCAAGTCGGCACACACCAGGGACAGCTCGGTCATGCCGGGCAGGATCACCGTCGCGCCCTGGGCCTGCAACGACAGGCACGCCTGGTAGACCGCTTCAAGCGGCGCGCCCTCGAGGTGACCGTCCTTGATGCCGTTGAGACCGTACATCGCCTCCATCAACTTCGCTTGAGTGTCTGCGTCGGGGTAAACAATCTGGAAGTCTTTGGCAAAATGTCGCTCGAACAAGCCGCAATGGCGCACAAAGTCGGAGGCGATCACCCCTAACGTCGTCTGGGGCGGCACCGTGTGGCTGACGTGCCGGGTCAAGGCCGTCATCATGTCCAGCACCGGAATGCCCAGCTCCTCCTCGATTTCAGCGCGAAAGGTATGGCTGGCGAAGCACGGAAGCATCACCGCATCGAAGCCACTGTCCTCGAACGATTTGCACACCTGGAACACATAGAACTTGCGCGACGTCATGCTCGCGCCTTCGTCCAGTGGCAGCAGCACGTCCTTGAAGGGGTGCTGCTCGAACAGGAAATGGTAGCGGCCCTGATCCTCCAGCACCGCCCGGGACTTGACCAACTTGTAGAACAGATCGCCCCCGGCCAGTGACCCAAGCCCACCGACGATGCCCAACTTGCGAACCATAGAAGCCTTGCGACTCGACTTCGCTTTAGCCTTCATGAACGTCTCCTCAAGCCACCGGCACCGGCTCGGATCGCGACCGAATAGGGGCATGTACATCCTCGTCCTCGTCGGCTTCTTCGTGGGGTTCGGACTTGGCGACCACCGCCGTGGCAATGCTGTTACCCACCACGTTGGTGGCGGTGCGGGCCATGTCGAGGAACTGGTCGATGCCGATGATCAACAGCAACCCCGCCTCGGGCAAATTGAACATCGGCAACGTGGCCGCGACCACGACCACCGAAGCCCGGGCGACACCGGCCATGCCCTTGCTGGTGATCATCAGTGTCAGAAGAATCAGCATCTGTTGAGTGAAACTCAAATCGATGTTGTAGGCCTGGGCGATGAACAGGATGGCGAACGCCTGGTACATCATCGAACCGTCGAGGTTGAACGAATAACCCAACGGCAGCACGAAGCTGGACACGCGTTTTGGCGCGCCAAACTTCTCCAGCGCCTCGATGGTTTTCGGGTAGGCGGACTCGCTGCTGGCAGTGGAAAAGGCCAGGAGAATCGGTTCGCGAATGAGCTTGCCAAGGTGGAAAACCGAGCGGCCAAGGAACAGGTAGCCAGCACCGAACAGCAACGCCCAAAGGATCAAGATCCCCAAATAAAACTCGGCAATCAACTTGCCGTAATCCACCAGCAACCCAAGCCCCTGAGTCGTAATGGCCGAGGCGATGGCGGCAAACACCCCAATCGGCGCGAAGGCCATCACGTAGTCGGTGATCTTGAACATCACCTTCGCCAACTCCTCGATGGTATCGGTGATCCGGGTGTAGCCCGCCCGCTTCACGCCCGCCAATGCAAAGCCGAAGAACAGCGAAAACACCACAATCTGCAGGATCTCGTTGTTGGCCATCGCTTCGGCAATGCTGCGGGGAAACACGTGGCCGATGAACGCCTTGAGACTGAAGTCACCGGTATTGACCGGCACGGTCGCAGCCGCATGCTGGGCCACGTCCATGTTCAGCCCGGCACCGGGTTGGAACAGGTTGACCAGCCCCATTCCGATCAACAGCGAAACGACCGAGGCGGTGACAAACCAGGCCATCGCCCGCGCCCCTATCCTGCCGACGGAACGGGAATTGCCCATGCTGGCGATACCGCCCACCAGCGTTGCGAAGACCAGGGGCGCGATGATCATCTTGATCATGCGCAGGAAAATATCCGTGACCATCGAGAAGTAACTGGCGATCTCTTTGGCACTTTGCTCGCTCCCTGCGAAATGGTGACACGCCCAACCGACCAGCACGCCCAGGGCAATACCCATTGCAATACGACGTGGGAGCTTATTCTTCTTCACGGTGCTGTCCTCAAGTAGTTCCTGGAGTTTTTTACTTGGCAGGATCGATTCTAAGGAGCGGACTCAAGAGGATGATGAGTAATCCAGCTAGCCCCATGCGCTTTTGGAATAGTTAGCGAAAGGCCGCGCTACGCCGGGAGATCGCGCAGTAAAATCGTGCTCTCACAGCGGGAGTTCTCGATATGCAACTCAAATGGCTGGACGATCTTCTGGCGATTGGCGAATGGAAAAACTTCTCCCGTGCGGCCGAGGTACGTTGCGTGACGCAATCGGCCTTGTCCCGGCGTATCCGTTCACTGGAGGAATGGGTGGGGGTCAAGTTGGTGGACCGGGGCACCTACCCGGTCCAGCTCACTCCCGCGGGGGTCACCTTCTGCGATGAAAGCAGAGAGGCGCTCGCCGGGTTATTGAGGTTGCGCTCGACCCTGCGTGACGTGGAACGCATGCCCGGACGCTCGATCCAGATCACCGCCGGCCACAGCCTGTCGATGACCTTCCTGCCCAAGTGGCTTTCGCAGTTCCAGCCACACAACGAACAGTTCAACGCCAGGGTGGTGGCCGCCAACATTCATGACGCCGTCATTGCATTGGAGGAAGGCAGTTGCGACTTGATGATGGTCTATCACCACCCGCTCGCCCCCATTCTGCTGGACCCCGAACGGTTCGGCAGCCTGGTGCTCGGCCACGACGCATTCATCCCCCTGTGCGCGCCCAACCGCAAGGGAGAACCGCTGTTCCGCCTGCCCGGCCGCGCCGGCAAACCGGTGCCCTACCTGGCGTACACGGCAACGACGTTCCTCGGTCGCGTCGCCGACATCGTCATCAACAACGGCCCTGAACCGATCGCGCTGGAGCGCTGTTATGAAGCGGACATGGCGATGCTGCTGATGCGCATGGCCATCGAGGGCTACGGCGTGGCCTGGTTGCCGCAGAGTGCGGTGGCCGACGAGTTGGAGCGCGGGCTGTTGGTGCGGGCCGGTGGCGAGCAATGGAGCACGCGATTGGAGATTCGCTCGTACTGTGCGATTGCCAATCGCAACCCCACGATGCGCAAGCTGTGGAA
Source organism: Pseudomonas sp. Z1-12 (assembly GCF_051132015.1). NCBI lineage: Bacteria > Pseudomonadati > Pseudomonadota > Gammaproteobacteria > Pseudomonadales > Pseudomonadaceae > Pseudomonas > Pseudomonas sp. Z1-12. The sequence continues at coordinate 2,121,889 of NZ_CP071647.1, read as the reverse complement.
AACGTTGGAGGGGGCTTCGTTGCAGCGGCCGGGCAGCGCGCCCTCTGCGCCAACGGAGGCGAACTGATCATGTTACTCAAGCACTGCTCACACGTTTTACTGTGGGAGCGAGCTTGCTCGCGATGACGGCAGCACATCCAGCCACTCATCAACTGACCCACCGCTATCGCGAGCAAGCTCGCTCCAACAGTGGATCTACGGCGAACGCACTGTCTGTGAACACCCCGGAAAAAACTGTGGGAGTTCAGCCTGCTCGCGATGATGGCAGCACATCCAACCTCTCAACCAACTGACCTACCGCTATCGCGAGCAAGCTCGCTCCCACAGTGGATCTACGGCGAACGCACTGTCTGTGAACACCCCGGAAAAAACTGTGGGAGCGAGCCTGCTCGCGAAGACGGCAGCACACCCAACCTCTCTACCAACTGACCTACCGCTATCGCGAGCCCCACAGTGGATTTACGGCAAACGCACTGTCTGTGAACACCCCGGAAAAACTGTGGGAGCGAGCCTGCTCGCGAAGACGGCAGCACATCCAACCTCTCTACCAACTGACCTACCGCTATCGCGAGCCCGCTCCTACGAATCGCAGGCTGCAATGGATGGTGAGTCAGGCAGGTGACCTTATGAGATCACCCGTTTCCATTACAACGCCAGCACCTGCGCCTGCAATCGCCGCCCTATCACATCCAGCAAATCACACCCATCGCGCAGGGGAATCGCTAGCACTTGGGCGAAATCATGGAGTACCACCGAGTCCGTACTGATGTCGGAACGCATGGCGAGGTTTTCCAATAACTGGGTGACAGCGGCAATGCGGTAAGCGGCGGTGTCATGCAGCACGTCCAGCGGCGCTTCTGTGTCGATCAAAAGTGCGTGGAAATTGTTTTCGATACCGGTGATGGGCATGTAGCGGGACATGAGGGGTTACTCCTGCGGGGATGGGAGGTCAGTGGCGGATTGGGGTGCCGCTGGCAAACGGAGCGAATCCGGGATCGAGCTTCGGATATTTGGCAGGAGATATTCTTGGGTGACGCTAGACGAAAGCCACCTTGGATTGGTTGTGGTTTTCGGAGGGTTGGGGGTGAGCTTTTTCATTTGGCTAACTTCCTGAGTAAGAGAAATATCTGCCAGCATCACTTCCACATGATGGGTGGCAGCTGTACGCGGGTGTGGAAGACCGGTACTCAGGAACCCGGCGCGCCCTAGGACGCCCCGCGTACAGCCGCCGTAATTTAACAGCAGACATAAGAAAAGTGCCTGCTTTAAATTTTGCGGCGCTACGCGCCTCTGAGTAAGGGCTTCCACACCCTGCCGCTGAATTTGCAGCGACGGAGAGAATTTAGCGCACGGGGTGATTGGCTGGATAGTCAGCCGGGAGCGACACAGCTTGAGGGAAACGTCCGATGGGAATGTCCGGCGATGGATTCAGAACCTGTTTAATTCTCAACAACAGCACCAACAACTATTCGCTTACCGATTTGCACCCCCACCTCCAACGCCTGCCCATCCCGCTGCTTCCCCCGCCGCGCCAACCCCACCAGTCGAGGAATCAACGCCCCTTCCGGCAAGTGCCGCCAGAATCGCCCCGGCATGTGCTGACGCAGCGCCTGGGGATTGAGCCGCGCCGGGTTGAAGATGTGCTTGTAATACGTTCGCCACAGCTCGGCGCCGGGATCCTCAGCGTGACGCGCCCAATGCTGCCAATGCTCGGGGCAACGACGCTGGTAATCCAATGACTGCCCATCGAAACGAATGCCGTCGCGCGGCGTTGCGATCAGCCAGCGTTGCTGCCCCAGCCGCTCGGCAAAATGGCCGCTGGCGCTTTCGAGAATGTCGTGGGCCGGCTGATGAAAAGCGACCAGATCCAACTGCAGTTGCTCGACCAATGGCTGCGGCAAGGGAATAAAGCGCACGAAGGCATGCAGGTGATGAGCCTCGCGTTGCACCTGCTTGATCCGCCGCTGCAATTCAGTGCCCAGGCGGTCACCGGCGAGCATGGCCGTACGGTCACCATGGGCCACCCGCCAAAGCACTTCGTACAACAGATTCCAGCGTTGTTCGCCCTGGTAGCGGCCAGCCTGTTCGAGCTGAGCCAGCAAGGCCGCAGGGACCCGCGTACGGAACGGGCCAAGCCCTTGAGGCAGCGCTGCCGGCACGGCCAACAGATCGGCCATCGGACCTTGGGCCCAAGTGACATCACTCGGGTCGATACCGTGGCCAAGCAACGTTCGAGCCTGGTCGCGCCACGTGGAGAAATCATCCTCACAATCCAGGGCAATCACGACCAAAGCCCCATCTGCTCTGGCCGCTGGGGGTCGCGCAACCGCGCCCGTAGCAGACCGCTGCGCACCTGGGCGTCGGCAGGCCGGTAATCGCTGGTCACAATGAACGGTCGCGCCTTCTCCAGCACGCACCGCAACTGCACCAGGTCGTCATAACGCACCCGCCGCTCCCGACGCAGTGCAACCAGACGTTGCACGCTACGCAGGCCAATCCCCGGAATACGCGCCAGCAATGCGGGTTCGGCGCGGTTGATATCCAGCGGGAACACCTCACGATTGGCCAGCGCCCAGGCCAACTTGGGGTCGATGTCCAAATCCAGGTTACGGGTTTCACTCAAAAGCTCCCCCGCCTTGTAGCCGTAACCGCGCATGAGAAAGTCGGCCTGATACAGCCGATGCTCACGCAGCAACGGCGGTGCCGCCAGGGGCACGCTGGCGGGGCTGTCGGGAATCGGGCTGAACGCTGAATAGTAAACCCGTCGCAAACCGTACCCCTGGTAGAGCGACTCGGCGTTGCTCAAGATGGCGTGATCATCAGTGGTATCCGCCCCCACAATCACCTGCGTGCTCTGCCCGGCCGGGGCGAAACGCGGCGCTCGCGGCTCGCCGACTACCGCCTGTTGCCCCTGATGGATGGTGCCCATGGCCTGGCGAATGGTCGTCAATTGCTTCTCCGGCGCCAGGCGCTTGAGGCTGACATCGGAGGACAACTCGATATTCACGCTCAAGCGATCAGCCAACCGCCCCGCTTCCTCGATCAACAGCGGATCGGCATCGGGAATGGTCTTGAGATGGATATAGCCACGAAACTGGTGCTCCTCCCGCAACAACCGCGCCACCCGTATCAACTGCTCCATGGTGTAATCGGCCGAGCGAATGATGCCGGAACTCAAAAACAGCCCACTGATGCAGTTGCGACGATAGAAATCCAAGGTCAGCCGCACCACCTCCTCCGGCGTAAAACGCGCCCTCGGTACATTGCTGGAGCGACGGTTAACGCAATACTGGCAGTCGTACAGGCAAAAATTGGTCAGCAACACCTTCAGCAACGAAACGCAGCGTCCGTCCGGCGTATAGCTGTGGCAAATGCCCATGCCATCGGTGGCCCCCAGCCCCTCACGACCACGAGAGCTACGCTTGGGGGCACCGCTGCTGGCGCAGGAGGCGTCATATTTGGCAGCGTCGGCAAGAATGCCGAGCTTGGCGATCAGTTGCATGGAACGCTCTCGAACACTGGATATAAACACAGTATTTTGAGGCGCACCGAGATGCAAGCGCCGTTGGTCATTTCCGCGACATAGGTCATGCCAACGGATGGGCTATAATCGGTCAACCAACGAGATTTGAGGTCCAGCCCATGGGCAATGTCAGCCTTGAAACCAAAAAGGCCTACGCCGCGAGAACACGTAGATCCAACTACGCGGCCAGCCTCCGTCTGGAAGGTTTCAAAACGACCTTCGCCGACGGCGAACGCAAAATGCCAACGCGTGAAGAGGTCTTGAAGGCCTTCACCCAGACCAGAACCTGATGCCTGATAAATATGGAGTCGGTGAAGACGCTTATTGCTATCCCGGCTCCACGGTCCTTCGCAACAAACTCGATATCCGTGACGAACCGACCCTGAGCGAAGCCGAACAACAACTCTCGGCCATCGCAGCGGACAATGTCGAATTCAGTCCTCCTCCCTACAGCCTGGCCTACCTTCAAAACATTCATCGAATCCTCTTTTCGGACTTGTTCGAATGGGCTGGAGAGTTGCGCACCGTTGGCATGTCCAAACAAGCCACACGGTTCTGCCAACCTGAGTACATGGAGAAGGAAGCCAATAAGATCTTCGCCAACATGGCCGCGGCAAACTGGTTCGAGGGCATGGAAAGGGCTGAGCTGATCGTCGCTGTGGCAGAGGCTTATTCCGACATCAACGTCGTACATCCCTTCCGCGAAGGCAATGGCCGTGCGCAGCGGATTCTGTTTGAACACCTGATCATGAATGCCGGGTTTGAAATCAGTTGGTGGGGGATTGAAAAGGACGAGTGGATCTACGCCAATATCACGGCTTATAACGGCGTCATGGGGCCTATGGAGCAGGTTTTTGAAAAGTGTATTGGTGAGGCGATTCAAGCTTGACCGTAAAACGCTACTCCTCCCGTTCATTGCCTTACTGTTTATTTCGCCAAGTGCTACAGTCACCACCATTCAACATCTGCTGAAGCACCCAAAATGTACAGGACGACATCTTTCCCAGCCAACAAAAAAGGTCGCGATTTTGTGGTGGGCGACGTTCACGGGCATTTCAAACTTCTCACAGCAGCCTTAAACAAACTAGACTTCAACACTGAGCTGGATCGCATCTTTTCCGTAGGCGACCTCATCGACCGAGGCCCCGACTCCATAGACGTATTGAACTGGCTTAAGAAGCCTTGGTTCCACGCCGTACGCGGTAATCATGAGCAGATGCTTATTGACTGCATCTCCGGTCATGGGAACATACCCGGACATATTCGAAATGGTGGAGCCTGGCTCTACGAGTTGCAACCAGACATCCAGCATGACCTCTTAAAAGCCTTGCAAGAACTTCCATTGATCATTGAAATCAATTTATCACGCGATCAAACAATTGGAATAGTCCATGCCGAAGCCCCTGTCATCAGGAGTAATGATGGCTGGCAGGAAGCTAAAGACGCTATCACTGGAAAATCGGGGGAACAGTATCAGCGGCAAGCCTTGAAAACAGCGCTGTACGCTAGAAAAAAAATCGAACAACAAAACCACACTTCCATTAAAGGAATAGACCGAATCTATGTTGGGCACTCAACAGTGCCCAGCGTTATGCGCCTGGGCAATGTCGTATATATTGACACTGGCTGCGCATTTTCCGATGGTGCATTAAGTCTGATAGACATCCAAACTGAAACCATCACAAGTATAAATATGAGCCAGTAAACAAGGCATCGCTCTACTTAGTTTTTTTCTCCGAGGCGTAATCGCCATCAGATGAAGTTGCCGAGTCTACCGGGGTGCGTAGCAGATGATTCAGTTTGAGAGGCCAGAGATTCCGCGGCCTTAGCGGCTCCGCAATCGACCTCGCCCATAATTTAGGGAAGTTTCCTACGCACCAAACTCTTGCTGAATTTTTATCAGGAGGCTTATAGTTCCGGCGTTCATCAATGAATTAATGACTATGAAATTTTATCAAGAGGGCGATAAGAGTCTGGCAATTTGCAATCGCTGCGAAGACTTGGTCCAGACGACATTTACCCGCAGAAATGTACCCTTCGATGATAGTATTGGTCAGGTAAAGGGCGTTTTAGTTTCAGTGTGTGACGTATGCGATCAGGTTGTGGGAGTTCCCGCTCAGTCCACTACTGCAATCAAAGCGGCTAGGGAGGCTGCAGTTGCGCCTCCCGCTCCGCTTACTTATAAGCGCTTTTTGAGTCTCCTGGAACAAATGACATGGCCTCCTTAATCCGTGCGCCGCTGGGCGAGCATCACACCGCTATGTCGGGTGGGTTCTGCTTGGTTCACGGAGGTAGTAAAATCGGCGACTCCATGCCCGGTGTTGCACAGTTTTTCTCGACAAAACGCGCCGATTGGTACGGGAATTGGTACGAGGTTTCCCGCAAAGACGGGAACGGGACGTCTATCCTCAACGCCTGCCTTCACGCAGGCTAGCATCTAATTCGAAAAGGAATACCGCATTGACTCAATCGTTACTTCCAATGGCTTTCAGCGAGTACGACGAGCCAGTCCCCACAGCAGAGCAAGTCCGTACCATTTTGGCGGTATTACCGGTAGAAGTTGGAAATGGCTTACGCAAGAAACTCAACGATGTACTTAAGGCCAGCGCGCCGGGTCCATTCTGTGATGCCCTCGGGGATTTGGAAGCATACTTGAGCGCGTTGGACGATACTCGTCTAATGCCTTTCGAAAACCAAATTGCGCTTAAGACGTATGTCATGCTCGGCTGGAGAGAATGGCGAGCTAGCTTTAACACATTCGAAGCTCTTTAATTTCTAGCAACCGCAATCAAAAACCAATATACCTGTAAAACAACAAACCTCCTCCCCTGATCCAAAGTTTGGGGGGAAGGGGTTGTTCAACATTTACGGGGAAAGGGGACGGGAAAAGGGGACGGATTTATTATCCCGTTACCGAAACAAAGCTAATCAGCACGCAGCAAAAAGCCGCCTCATCGGCGGCTAATTATTTTGCGAATAATATCTGGCGACTAAGCCTTCAGCTCTTCTGGTGTATGCGTCTTGAGCCAATCGGCCAAGGCGGCGTTCATCCGTGTTTGCCAGCCCGGGCCAGAAGCTCTGAATCTCTCCAGCACGTCAGCATCGAAACGAACATTGACGTGCTCTTTAGTGGCTACCGACTTGGGTCGACCACGCTTTGGCTTGAGCATTTCCTTTGCCTGGGCTTTGCCAAACAACCCAACAAGCACCTCGCTGGCTGGTTTGGCGTTGGCAAAGTCTTCGGTCGACCATTCGGGATTTGCCGTATCGACCCTCTCAGGACTGGGTTTCTTGGTCATAATTTTTGACCTCCCGTTTGTTGGCTTTACGAAAGCTGATGACGTGGACCGCGTCACCCCGTGGGGTAAACACTACGACATGCAGCCGATCCCCTATGTACCCCATCGCCCGATAACGACACTCGCCATAGTCGAATCGATCATCTTCCAGGATCAATGCTGTAGACCATTCAAAGTCCCGCACGAGGGTAAACGGAAGTCCACGTTCTTCGACGTTGCGAGCGTCTTTGGCTGGGTCATAGGTAATCTGTATGCAATTATCGTAGCCACATTAAATCACCAATACAAGGTGCGCGTTAAAACGCTGACCGAGCGTGCGCCCTGTCTGGCTGTCATCAAAGATTGAGTGGCTAGGCTTGAGAGCCGCCAAGTACCCGACAAGCATCCCTGATAAACTGCGCCCATTCGCCCCGATGAATCAGATTTCCAATGCCCCTACAACCTGTTCCACTCTCCCGCCGTTTCTCCGTCGCCCCCATGATGGATTGGACCGACGCTCACTGTCGCTTCTTCCTACGCATCCTCTCCAAGCACGCCCTGCTCTACACCGAAATGGTCACCACCGGCGCTTTACTCAACGGCGACCACGAACGCTTCCTACGCCACCACCCATCCGAACACCCCCTGGCCCTGCAACTAGGCGGCAGCGTCCCGACCGACCTCGCCGCCTGCGCCCGCATGGCCCAGGAACATGGTTACGACGAGGTAAACCTCAACGTCGGCTGCCCCAGCGACCGGGTGCAGAACAACATGATCGGCGCCTGTCTGATGGGTCATCCGGACTTGGTGGCCGATTGTGTGAAGGCGATGCGCGATGCGGTGTCGATTCCGGTGACGGTCAAGCACCGCATCGGAATCAATGGGCGGGACAGTTACGAGCAGTTGTGTGAGTTTGTCGGGACGGTGCGTGAGGCCGGTTGCACGAGTTTTACCGTGCATGCGCGGATTGCGATTCTGGAGGGGCTGTCGCCGAAGGAGAACCGTGACATCCCGCCGCTGCGTTATGACGTGGCCGCGCGGTTGAAGGCGGATTTTCCGGAGTTGGAGATTGTGCTCAACGGTGGAATCAAGACGCTGGAAGCCTGCCACGAGCATTTGCAGACCTTCGACGGCGTGATGCTGGGACGCGAGGCTTATCACAACCCGTATCTGCTGGCTGAAGTGGATCAGCAGTTGTTCGGCAGCACCGCGCCAATCATCTCTCGGGCCGAGGCGCTGGCGCAACTGCGGCCTTATATCGCCGATCACCTGGCCGCGGGTGGGGCGATGCATCACATCACCCGTCACGTGTTGGGGCTGGGCACCGGGTTCCCGGGGGCACGGCGGTTTCGGCAGTTGTTGTCGGTGGACATTCACAAAACCAAGGATCCGTTGGGGTTGCTGGATCAGGCGGGGCAGTTGCTGGAGGGGCGTTAACCGTCACTTGCTTTGAACCTGCGGGCGGTTTTGGCATCGTATCTACCGATACCGCCCCGGTCTTTCAAACAGCCGTTTTCAGGTTGTTGCCGCCGGGGCCCGTCGATACCTCTTCACGCCCTTGAGTGGCTGCCGGCCCTCGGGTAATGTCAACAGACCCATAGGACAGAGCACGCTCATGACTTCCAAGCTGGAACAACTCAAACAGTTCACTACCGTCGTGGCCGATACTGGCGACTTCGAAGCCATCGCCCGCGTCAAACCCGTAGACGCCACCACCAACCCTTCCCTGCTGCTCAAGGCGTCGGCCATTCATGGCTATGCCGAGCAACTGAATGGCTGCGTGGCGGACTGCAAGGGCGATGTGGGTTTGGCCAGCGACCGTTTTGCCGTGGCGGTCGGGCAAGAAATCCTGAAAGTGATTCCTGGGCGTATTTCCACTGAAGTGGATGCGCGCCTGTCGTTCGACACCGAGGCCATGTTGAAGCGTGCGCATCGTCTGATCGATCTGTACGAAAAGGCCGGCATTGGCCGCGAGCGCGTGCTGATCAAGATCGCCTCCACCTGGGAAGGCATTCGCGCAGCCGAGCAGTTGGAGCGTGAAGGCATCCAGTGCAACCTGACCCTGCTGTTCTCCTTCGCCCAGGCCGCCGCCTGTGCCGATGCCGGGGTGTTCCTGATTTCGCCGTTCGTGGGCCGTATCTACGACTGGTACAAGAAAGCCAACGGCAACGATTACACCGGCGCGGATGATCCGGGCGTGCAGTCGGTGACGCGTATCTACAACTACTACAAGGCCAATGACTACAAGACCGTGGTCATGGGCGCGAGCTTCCGCAACCTCAACCAGATCGAGCAACTGGCCGGTTGCGACCGCTTGACCGTCAGCCCGGACCTGCTGGAAAAACTCGCCGCCGACGAAGGCAAGCTGGAGCGCAAGCTGGCACCTGGGCAAGCCGGGGAAGCGCGCTTGATCCTCAACGAAGCGCAGTTCCGCTGGTTGTCCAACGAGGACGCCATGGCGACCGAGAAACTGGCTGAAGGCATTCGTCAGTTTGCCCGAGACCAGGAGAAGCTGGAGGCGTTGCTGCAAGCCAAGCTTTGAGCTGATTCAGCAGGCATGCAAAAAGGGCGAACCTAGGTGGGTTCGCCCTTTTTTATGCGGTTTGGCCTAGGGAATGTGGTGGATTGATAAATGCCATCGCGAGCAAGCTCGCTCCCACAGGAGATTGAAGGCAGATCCAAATGGTGTGGTCGATGCAAGACACTGTGGGAGCGAGCCTGCTCGCGAAAGCGTCAGTTCGATCTACACAAGCCCGAGGCTCAGGGCCGCTCCAACGCATTCACCAGATCATGAAACGCTTCACGATTGGAGTCGTTGAGCCCCATGAGAATCTTGTGGGCTTCGAGCACCTTGATCCGCACTTCCTCTTCGGACTGGTCCTGGTCTGGCAGGTCGTCCAGGCATTCCGGGCACGGCACAGGGTCGCCCACGATGTTGAACACCTGGTCGAAGCCCATCGATTGCAGCAGACGGGTAATGTCGTTGTGGGTGGTGACGACGGTCGGCAGCAGGCCGACCTTTTGCCGCGACAGGATTGACAGCTTGGCCAACAGGCCCAACGTGGTGCTGTCGATGCTGCGGGTTTCGGTCAGGTCGATCACGATGGCGCTGAAGTTCAGCGCGGTGAAGATCCGCTCAATAGTCGCATCCAGCGCCGAACACAGGGTCAGGCGCACTTCACCGACAAACTTCAGGACGAAGGTGCCGTCCTGCTCGGCGAACTGGATTCTACCGGTACTCATCAAAGGTTCCTGCTCAACACTAACAGGGCGATATCATCCGGCATCTCCCCGAGCGTGGCTAATCCAAACACTTGACGCAAGCCTTCCAGGCTGCCGCCCGCTGCACTCACCCGTTCAGGCAAGGCCGCTTCTTTCTCTTTGAGTGTAGGTTCTGTCAAAAGGTCCAAAATGCCATCAGACATCAGCGTCAGGCTGAAGGTCGGCGGCAGTTCAAGCACATGGTCTTCGTAGGTGGCCTCGTTGAACAGGCCCACCGGCAAACCACGCCCTTCCAGGTAACGAACACTGTCTGGCGTATACAACACAGGCAAAGGCAGGTGACCGCCGATGCTATAGGTCAACAAACCAGTCTCCTCGTCGATGACTCCACCGACCATTGTGACGTGTTTGCCCAGCTTACAACTGATCAGGCCTCGGTTGATATGCCCAAGGACTTCCGAAGGCTTGAACTCAGGCAGCGTGCCGTTGCGCTTGGACTCGAACAACAGCCGCGTGGTCATGAACTTCAACAGCACCGTCACGAAGGCCGAAGACGCACCGTGGCCGGAAACATCCGCCAGATAGAACGCCACTCGGCGCTCGTCAACACGGAAATAGTCCACGAAATCGCCCGACAGGTACAACGACGGGATGATCTGGTGGGCAAAGCGGAAATCGTCGACGGTCCAAGGGCTGACCGGCAGCATGTTCATCTGCACTTGGCGCCCGGCGTTCTGGTCTTCCTGCAACAGGTTCAGGCTGGCTTCCAGCTCGCGATTGGCGGTTTCCAGCTTCTCGCGGTAGCGCTGGTTTTCCACCAACAGGCGCGAACGGTCCAAGGCCCGGCGCACCGAATGTTCGAGCACCGCAAGATCTTCAAGGGGCTTGATCAGGTAATCCGCCGCGCCCAGGCGCAATGCCTCGACCGCGTCGTTCATCACGCCCGCGCCCGACACCACGATCACCGGCGTCTGCGAGGAGATCTCGGTGACCTGGCGAATGAGTTCGAGTCCGCCCATCTGCGGCATGCGCAGGTCGCAGATGACCAGGTCGGGCTTGTCTTGCTCGAATACCTGAAGACCCTGTTGGCCATTGCTGGCCTGCAGGACGCTGAAACCACTGTCTTCCAAGTAGGCTGCGAGACTGGCTCGCACCACTTCGTCATCGTCGATTATCAGCAGCGTGGCACTGGTTTTTGGCATGTGGGCAAACGGCGCCAGAATTAGGTTGGCGTAGCGGGCTGGGCGGTCTGGCCTGGCACGCACTACTGGATTCGCTTTCTAGCCTCTCTGTCGTACCGGTTTCAGGCGATTGCCCTACACACAATTACATCAGAGGTGCCCTTCTAAGGCGCAGACGGTACTCCCATCCGCGGGGCGTTTCAAGCTCATGCAGATAGCCGCTTGCCGTCTTTATTTGTCAAAGCACAGAGAGTTATAAGAACCGAGCGAAGCGTAACTCAATGGAAGGATCAAACCCGCTCAAACCCGCCCCGAAAGCACAGAAGGCGGCCTTATGGGCCGCCTTCGTGGTTTTACAGGACGAAATTAAAAGTCGTCTTCGACCTGCCCATCCTTGACCTTGAACTCGCGGTTTTGCAGGTAGGCGTTACGGATGAAGACATATTTGTCGCCACTCACCATTTTCTCGGCGGACAACAGGCTGGCGCGGGTGTCGACGATGTTCAGGCCCCAGATGGAGTTACGCACCGAAACGTTATCGATATAGCGATACGGGGCGGTGTAGTTATCCACCAGCTTGGCCGGCGCATCTCGCAGGGTGCTTGGCCCCATCAGCGGCAACATGACATACGGACCACTGCCCACGCCCCAGTAGCCGAGGGTCTGGCCGAAATCTTCATCGCTGCGCTGCAGGCCCATCTGGGTCCCCACGTCAAAGAAGCCCAGCAGGCCGAAGGTGGTGTTGAAGATCAATCGGGCGGTGTCGACCCCGGCAGCGGCCGGCTTGGCCTGCAGCACGTTGTTGGCCAGGTTGCCCACGTCACCGATGTTGCGGAACATATTGTGAATGCCGTCTTCGAGGAACTGCGGCGTCACGTATTGATATCCCTGGGCCAGTGGCTTGAGCGCATAGGTATCGAGGGTGTCGTTGAAGGTGAAGATGGGCCGGTTGACGCTTTCCCAAGGATCTTCTTCCGTAGCGGCCTGGGCGGCGAACGGAACCAGCAGGACGCAGGCGGAAAGACACAGCTGAGCTAGACGATGGCTCCAGCGCATAGGGGAAAACTCCTTGGATTATTCAGGCAAGGGCGCCGAGCCCAGGCGGTAAGCTGGCTAGTATAAGACGGAACGCGAGGATAGGCAGCACCGAAAAAACACGCCGGCCGTAGGACGATTCCGCAACTGGTGCCCTTCACTTCGCTGTCACTAGACTGTCATCCGCGCGCTTTAGGCTGCTGGTTATTTCAAGGACGTTCCCATGCCCCGCACCGAAGCCCTGCCCCTTCCTGCCCCCAGCCTCACCGCTGTTCTGTTTGGCCTGAGCGGGTGCCTGGTGGATTTCGGGGCGCGCATTCGTCAGCCAGGGGCGGCGCCGGCGGATCACGCCCAGCCGACACCCGGCGCGTTGGAAAGCCTGCAAAGCTTGCAGCATCTGAACATCCCCTGCGCCTGGCTCGACGAATTGCCTCCCGCCACCAGTCATAGCCTTGCGGCCGCATTACCTACGTCCATCAAAGCACCGCAACTTCCTGCAACAAATTATCCATGGCCGGCTCCGCACGCCTGCTGGCAAGCCCTGATGGCGCTGAATGTCCAGCAGTTGGACGGCTGCGTGTTGGTCAGCGGCGAACCCCGGTTGTTGCAGTCTGGGCTCAACGCAGGTTTGTGGACCATCGGACTGGCCTCCTGCGGCTCTTTGTGTGGCCTGGCGCCCGCCGAGTGGCAGGCATTGAGCCAACAGGCGCGGGAAGCCAAACGCGCCAAGGCCACCGTGCAGTTATTCAGCCTGGGGGTGCATTCAGTGATCGATCACTTGGGCGAACTCGAGACTTGCCTGGCCGATATCTGTCTGCGTCGCATTAAAGGCGAGAAGCCCTGACCGGGATCATGCAGGGCGCGTGAGTGTGGATTACTCTTAAGGAAGGCCATGGACTTTTGCCGCTGCGTCGCGGTCCATGGTGTGCCTATCAATAAAGGGAGTACGCCAATGCCTGCCCGCGAATTGCAAGAACAGCTCAATAAACTGCGCGAGCAATTGGAACAGAATCCACCGCTTTCCGAAGTCGAGCGCGATGACCTGCACGCGCTGATGCAAAAGATCGAATTTGAGCTTGAGTTGGAAACCAAAACACCGGACAACAATCTTGCCGACAATGTGAACCTGGCTGTCGAACGCTTCGAGGTGGAACACCCGACTCTGGCCGGGACCTTGCGCAACATCGTGCAAGCCTTGGGCAATATGGGGATCTGAACCCTTTAAATGCAAAAAGCCCTGCTATCGCTAGCAGGGCTTTTTAGTTTCACAAAACTGAACCGCATTTCCTGTGGGAGCGAGCTTGCTCCGGGCGGCGATCCGACGATAGCGGTGTGTCAGCCAACCTCAATGTTGAATGTGCCGGACTCATCGCGAGCAAGCTCGCTCCCACAAGAGCTCACCTCCACAAGAACCCACTGCCACAAGAAAAGTTATTGGCGGACCAGGCGATGGTTCGGCAGTTGAACGGCTTCAGTACTGCGATACGGGTTGATGTCCAGCCCACCACGGCGCACATACCGCGCATACACCGTCAGTTTCTCCGGCTTGAGCAACCGCTGCAGGTCAAGAAAGATCCGCTCCACGCATTGCTCATGGAAATCCGAATGCTGGCGGAAGCTGACGATGTAGGCCAGCAGGCTGGCCGGGTCCAGGGCCGCGCCGCGATATTCCACCGCCACGCTGCCCCAGTCTGGCTGGCTGGTCACGGGACAGTTGGACTTGAGCAAATGACTGTGCAGGCTTTCCTCGACGATGCGCGAAGCATCGCAACGCAGCAGTTCCGGGCGCGGGTGTGCGTAGGAATCGACGCTGATGTCCAAGTCGTCAATGCACGCACCGGGCAGCGCCACGATGCCTTCGCTTTCCACATCCTTGAGACTGCGGATCCGTACACCCACTGGCTTGCCGGCAGCCGCCGAAAGGTCTTTGCGCAGCGTCGCTTCCAGGGTCGCGGTGTCGGCGAACGGGGTCTGGTTCAAGGAGTTGAGGTACAGCTTGAAGGATTTGGATTCGATGATATTCGGCGAATCCGCCGGGATCGCGAATTCGCCGATGGCCACCACCGGCTTGCCGGACGGCAGCAGCCACGACAGCTCGAAACAGTTCCAGAAATCCACGCCCTTGTACGGCAGGGTCTCGGCCGTCAGGCCCAGTTCCGCCCATTTCGCGGTGCGCGGGATCGGGAACAGCAGTGACGGCGTGTAGGTGGCGATGTATTCGCTGGATTTGCCCAGCGGCGAATGTTCGGCTGCGGGATGCATGATGGAAACCTGACTGAAGAATCAGCGGATTCTATCAGCCTTTGCCGCCGCCTTTGAGTACTTACTGACTGACTGTCAGGTCGCCCTTCATCCCGGCCTGGTAGTGGCCGGGAATATTGCAGGCGAATTCCAGGCGCGCGGCCTTGCTGAAGGTCCAAGTCAGCTCGCCGGTCTTGCCCGGCTCCACCAGCACACTGTTGGGATCATCGTGGCGCATGCTCGCCTGGTCGTGGCCCATGGCGGCGTGATCCATCCCTGGCTTCATCGCGGTCGGCAGCAACTGGCCGCTCTGCTGCATCTTGAGCATTTCCTGCTGGTGGTCGGCGTGCATGGTCGCGTTGCCCAGGTTGAATTCGTGGAGCAACTGGCCTTTGTTGACCAGCACGAACCGAACGGTCTCGCCGGCCTTGATATCCAGGGCTCCGGGATCGAACGTCATGTCACCCATCACCACCTCGATGCTGCGACCGGCCTTGGTCGCCGGTGCAGGCTGGCCGAAATCATAATGCCCCGGCGATGCCCACGACGGCGTACTGAGGGCCAGCGCGCAAGCGGCCAGGATCAAGCGTTTTCCCATCAACATGTCCATACTCCAATCAGGTTCGGCGTGTGGGAAACTCTAACGTTGCAGGCCTGCCAATCGGCTTACAGCTCGATTACAACTTTGTCAGGTTGCGCCACGAACCCACCTGCCACGGTATAACGCCCTCGTCCCAACCCTGCATTGAGCCGTCCATGAAATTGCTGATCGTCGAAGACCAAACCAAAACCGGCCAATACCTGCGCCAGGGCCTCGGCGAAGCCGGGTTCACCGCCGACCTGGTGGCCGACGGCATCACTGGCCAGCAACTGGCCTTGAGCGGTGAATACGCCTTGTTGATCCTCGACGTGATGTTGCCCGGCCGTGATGGCTGGCAAATCCTCCAAGCGGTCCGTGGGGCCGGCCTGGATACCCCGGTGCTGTTTCTCACCGCGCGGGATGCGGTGCAGGACCGGGTCCACGGCCTGGAGCTGGGCGCCGATGATTATCTGGTCAAGCCTTTTGCCTTTTCCGAGTTGCTGGCGCGAGTGCGCAGCCTGTTGCGTCGAGGCAACTCGACACAACAGGAAACCAGCCTGCAACTGGCCGACTTGCGCCTGGACCTGATCCGCCGCCGCGTCGAACGCAGCGGCCGGCGCATCGACCTCACCGCCAAGGAGTTCGCGTTGCTGGAAATGCTTCTGCGCCGCCAGGGTGAAGTGCTGCCCAAATCGCTGATCGCCTCCCAAGTCTGGGACATGAATTTCGACAGCGACACCAACGTCATCGAAGTCGCCATCCGGCGCCTGCGCATCAAGATCGACGATGAGTTCCCCAATAAGCTCATCCATACCGTGCGCGGCATGGGCTATGTGCTTGAAGAGCGCAGCCTGTGAGGGGCCGGTGGTCGCTGAGCAGCCGCCTGGCGCTGCTGTTCGCCGCCTGCACGGCGGTGGTGTCGTTGTTCGCCGGGGTCTTGTTCAGCCGGGGCAGCGAGGCGCACTTCATCGAGCTGGACCAGCAACTGCTCGAAGGCAAGCTGATCGGCCTGCGCCGGGCCTTGCAAGATCTCGACGCCGAACAGACTCAGAGCCGTCTGGAGGATGAGCTGAGTCGTCAGGCCGACCTGGCGTTGCGCATCAAGGGCAGTGACGGGGTGCGCTGGTACGACAGTTCGATCCGGATCCCGGCGCAATTGCCGGAGCGCCCCGGCCTGTCGACCCTCAGCGATGCCGACAACGATTATCGAGTGTTGAACGCGCCGCTGTATCCCGACCGAACCGATTCGCCGCAACTGACCTTGCTGCTGGATATCACGCATCACCAGCACTTCCTGCAGCGCATGCAACGGCTGATCTGGCTGACCGTCGGCCTCTCGGCCCTGGCCACCGCCCTGCTCGGTGCCTGGGCCGCCCGGCGCGCCTTGCGGCCGTTGCGACGCATGGGCGCCATAGCCGGCAATGTCTCGGCCCGCTCCCTCAACGCCCGGCTGCCCGAAGAGCAAATGCCCGCCGAACTGGCGGAATTGGCCCACAGCATCAACGCCATGCTCGGACGCCTCGACGACGCGTTCCAACGGCTCTCCGCGTTCTCCGCCGACATCGCCCACGAATTGCGCACACCGCTGTCGAACCTGCTGACCCACACCCAAGTCACCCTCACCCGCGAGCGCGCCCTTGAGGATTACCGCGAGGCGTTGCACAGCAATCTCGAAGAATTGCAATGGATGTCGCAACTGGTCAACGACATGCTGTACCTGGCCAAGGCCGACCACGGCCTGCTGGCGCTCCATCGCGAACCGCTGCAATTGGCCGAGGAAGTGGACATGTTGCTGGATTTCTTCGCGCTCCTGGCCGAAGACGCTAACGTACGCCTGAGTCGCGACGGCGAAAGCCTGATCGCGGGTGATCGCAACATGCTACGTCGAGCCCTTTCCAACCTGCTGGACAACGCCCTGCGCTTCACCCCGGTTGACGGCGAAGTGCGGGTGAGGATGGTCGATGGGGCTCAAGGGGTGAGCATAAGCGTGGAAAACAGTGGCGAGGGAATTCCAGCGGATTTGCTGCCGCGCCTGTTCGACCGTTTCTACCGCGCCGACCCGGCCCGCCAGGAAGGCAGCAGCGAACACGCGGGGCTTGGACTGGCCATCACCCGCTCGATCATCCGCGCCCATGGCGGGCAGATCCGTTGTGAATCGGCCGATGGCTGGACGCGGTTTTTGATCGAACTGCCAAAGGGTAATTAAGGCCGACGCAAGTCCCTGTGGCGAGGGAGCTTGCTCCCGCTGGGCTGCGCAGCAGCCCCAAATGCTGCGCACGCATGCGCGGAACTTACGTTTTTTGGGAGCGCTTCGCGCTCCAGCGGGAGCAAGCTCCCTCGCCACAAGGGCAATCGTCACTTGCCAGTGGGCTTGCAGTGAGTCAGCAAATCCACTGCTGCAGGGCCTCAGGAATACCGCAACGCCTGCGCCGGTTCGATCTTCGCCGCGCGCCACGCCGGGTACACGGTGGCGAGGAAGCTCAGGATGAACCCGGCCGAGCAGATCAGCACCACGTCCCCACGCTGCAGTTCCGACGGCAAGTTGCTGACGAAGTACACGTCGGAACTGAAGATGTGCTGGCCACTGACCCGCTCCAGCCAACTCACCAGCGCACTGACGTTCAACGCCGCGATCACGCCCAGCACGCCACCGATCAGCGTGCCGACGACGCCGATCACCGTGCCCTGGACCATGAAGATCGCCATGATCTGCCGCGGCGTGGCGCCGATGGTGCGCAGGATCGCGATGTCCGCGCCCTTGTCGTTCACCACCATGATCAGCGTGGCGATGATGTTGAACGCCGCCACCGCGACGATCATCAGCAACAGCAGGCCAATCATGGTTTTTTCCATTTTCATGGCGCTGAACAGGCTGCCCTGGGTGTGGGTCCAGTCGTCAGACTTGTAACTCGCACCAAGACCGGCGGCGATGTCACCGGAGACCTTCGGCGCCGCGTACAAGTCTTTCACCGCCAGGCGCACGCTTTGCACCTGGTTCGGCTGCCAATGCTGCATCTGCGCGGCATCGGCCAGGTGAATCAGCGCCATGGAGCCGTCCAGCTCCGCACCGACCTTGAACACACCCACGACATTCAAGCGCTGCATCCGCGGGGTAATACCGCCCGGCGCGGTGCTGACTTCCGGCACGATAAGGGTCAGTTTATCGCCCACGTTCAGGCGAAAGCGCCGAGCCGTGATCTCACCGATCACCACGCCAAACTCGCCCGGCTTCAAGGCATCGAGACGCCCTTGGACGATATGCTGGGCAACGATGGACACCTTGCCTTCCTGGGCCGGGTCGATGCCGCTGATCTGGATCGGCTGCATCGAACCCTTATGGCTCAGCATCCCTTCCATCTCGGTAAACGGCACGGCCGCCGTGACTGCGGGATTTTTCAGCGCCGCGGCGGCCACCGGCTGCCAGTCGTCGATCGGGTTGACGCCAACGATGGTGGCGTGGGGCACCATGCCGAGGATGCGCGAGCTCATTTCGCGCTGGAAGCCGTTCATCACCGACAACACCACGATCATCGCCAGCACGCCCAGGGCGAGGCCGATCATCGAGGTCATGGAGATGAACGAAACAAAGCGATTACGGCGCTTGGCGCGGGTATAGCGCGTGCCGATGAAAATCGATAACGGTCTGAACATTCGCTGGGCACCGTATGCAAATAAAAGACCCGGCACTTGCAGCAAGTGCCGGGTTTCGGTCGGTCAGATGGGCGTCAGGCAACCTTCCTGCAAATGCAGGACGCGGTCCATCTGGCGGGCCAGGTTCATGTCGTGGGTCACCACCAGGAACGCCGTGCGCATCGAGGTGCTGAGTTCCAGCATCAAGTCCTGGATGCCTTGGGCGGTGTGGGAGTCGAGGTTGCCGGTCGGCTCGTCGAGCATCACCAAGCCAGGCTTGTTGACCAGGGCCCGGGCAATCGCCACGCGCTGGCGCTCGCCACCGGACAGTTCGGCCGGCTTGTGCTCCAGGCGATGCCCCAACCCTACCCGTTCCAGCAACGCCGTGGCGCGCTGACGAGCCTCGGGAATTGCCGTACGGCCGATCAACAGCGGCATGCAGACGTTTTCCAGCGCGGTGAACTCGGGCAGCAGGTGGTGGAACTGGTAGACAAAGCCCAGGGACCGGTTGCGCAGCAGGCCACGGGCCTTCTCATTCAGCGCCGAAAGCTCTTCGCCGGCCAGCCAGACGCTGCCAGCGGTCGGCGTGTCCAGCCCGCCCAGCAGGTTGAGCAAGGTACTTTTGCCCGACCCGGAAGTGCCGACAATCGCCACGCGCTCGCCTGGATGCAACTCCAGTTGCAGGCCCGACAACACCACCACCGACTCTGGGCCTTCCTCGTAGGATTTGCCCAGGTTGCGGCAGCTCAAGATTGCTTTTTCACTCATGCCCGACTCACTCATAACGTAACGCCTCCGCAGGCTGGGTGCGCGCGGCACGCCAGGCAGGATATAGGGTGGCGAGGAAACTCAGTACCAACGCGGCGCCGCAGACCATCAACACGTCATCGGACTGCAGCTGCGATGGCAAGTAGTCGATGAAGTACACGTCGGCGTTGAGGAACTTGTGCCCGATCAGCCCTTCGAGGCCGGCGATCGCGGCACTGACATTCAGCGCGGCGAACATGCCGACCAAAGCGCCGACAAACGTGCCGATGACGCCGATGACGGTGCCCTGGACCATGAAGATCCGCATGATCTGCCCCGGCGTGGCACCGAGGGTACGCAGGATGGCGATGTCGCCCTTCTTGTCGTTCACCACCATCACCAGCGTGGAGATGATGTTGAACGCCGCCACGGCGACGATCAGCAACAGCAGCAGGCCGATCATGGCTTTCTCCATGCGGATCGCCTGGTACAGGTTGCCGTGGGTGCGGGTCCAGTCCCGGGCGTAGTAACGGTCTTCGCCAAGCTGCTGGGCGATGGTCCAGGCCACTCGAGGGGCCTGGAACAGGTCGTCGAACTTCAAGCGCAGGCCCTGGACCTGATCCGGCTTCCAGCGATGCAGGCGGGCGAGATCCTGGAGATTGGTCACGCCGAGGTAGCCGTCCAGCTCGCCAGCACCCACATGAAAAATGCCGACCACGGTAAAGCGCTTCATGCGCGGGAACATGCCGCCCGGCGTCACGGTGACTTCCGGCGCCACGAACGTCAGCTTGTCGCCGATGGCCACGCCGAGCTTCGCCGCGGCCTTGTCGCCGATGACGATGCCGAAGCTGCCCGGCGCAAGGTTGTCGAGTTTGCCCTGCTTCATGAAGTTGTCGATGATCGACACCTGCCGTTCCAGCCCGGGATCGATGCCGTTGAGCAAGACCTTGGACACCTTGCCGTCGTTGGTCAGCAGCCCCTGCATCTGGGTGAAAGGCGCCACGGCCAGCACCTGCGGGTTCTGCTTGACCTTGGCGGCCAGGCTCGGCCAATCGCTGATGGCTTCGCCGGTTTCGAGGGTCGCGTGGGGCACCATGCCCAGCACGCGGGTGCGCATCTCATGATCGAAGCCGTTCATCACCGACAGTACGACAATCATCACGACCACGCCGAGGGCGAGACCGATGATGGAGGTCAGGGAAATGAACGATACAAAATGATTGCGACGCTTTGCACGGGTATAACGCGTGCCGATAAATACGAAGAGAGGTCTGAACATGTCGGGGCTTGTTCGGAGGGAAAAGGAACGTCCTTGTGGCGGGGGTCACAAACCAGCTTTACACTCAGACCACCGCCGCTACCATGGGTTCGCCATGTCGACATTAGATGAAGAAGATCGCCGCGAATACTACCGTATCGAGGACACGATCGCACTGGAAATTCGGCCCCTGTCCATTCCTGAAGCTGCTGGCCAGGAAGTGTTGCAGGATGCTTCTCCATTGTTCAATCTGCTCAGCGAACTGCACCTGAGCGAATTCGAGTCGCAACACCTGCTGCGCCAGATCAGCGAGCGCGAACGCAGCATCGCGGCGTACCTCAAGGCGATGAACAAACGCATCGACCTGCTCAGCCAGGTCATTGCCCTGACGGTGCTCGGCGAAATCGGGGAACCGCAGCCGGTGATCATTTCCGAAGGCGGCATCGACTTCCAATACCCCACCCCCATCGCCGTCGGCGCGCACCTGTCGATCAAGCTGGTGCTGATGCCCCAGGCCCTCGGCTTGCTGCTGCGGGCGCGGGTCACGCACTGCGACCCCAAGGGCGACGGCTACGACGTGGGCACCGAGTTCGAACGCCCGACCGACGCCCAGCGCCAGTTGCTGGCCCGCTACATCCTGCAGAAACAGGCGCAAGAACGGCGCCTGGCCCGGGAACTGAACGAATCAGGCATCAATAAGGAAGAACCGTGACCCTCATTTATGGCCACCGCGGCGCCAAGGGCGAAGCGCCGGAAAACACCCTGACCGGTTTTCAGGAGTGCCTCAAGCACGGCGTACGCCGCTGCGAGCTGGACCTGCATCTTTCAATGGACGGCGAGTTGATGGTGATCCACGACCCGACCCTCAAGCGCACCACCGACCGGCGCGGCAAGGTGGTGGAGCATTCCGCCGCCGAGCTGGTGACCTACGATGCGCGCAAGGGTGGCCCGGGCTGGATCAAGCCGTGCCCGATCCCGCGCTTGGAGGAGCTGTTCGAGCAGTGTGATTTCGAGCATTGGCAACTGGAGGTCAAGAGCGCTTCACGCACCCGCGCCGCCGCCACCGTGCTGGGCATCCGCGAAATGGCCCAGCGTTTCGGGCTGCTGGACAAGATCACCATCACTTCCAGTTCCCGGGAAGTGCTCAAGGCGGCCCTGGACCTGACCCCGGACATTTCCCGTGGACTGGTGGCCGAATACGCCTGGCTCGACCCGTTGAAGGTCGCCCAGAGCTACGGCTGCGAGATTCTGGCGCTGAACTGGACCCTGTGCACGCCGGAACGCCTGGTCAAGGCGCAGCGCCAGGGGCTGCATGTGTCGGTGTGGACCGTCAACGAGCCCGCGCTCATGCGCAGGCTCGCCGACTTTGGCGCTGACAGCCTGATTACAGACTTTCCCGGTTTGGCCACTGCCACCCTCGAGAATTGCTGAAATCGGTCTCCCCGGCCGGCTCAGGCCACCGGCCGGAGCCGCTCAAAAAAGCCGGTTGAGCCCGTCGTAGGCGGCTACCCGATAGGCTTCGGCCATGGTCGGGTAGTTGAACGTGGTGTTGACGAAGTACTTCAGCGTGTTCAGTTCGCCCGGCTGGTTCATGATCGCCTGGCCGATATGCACGATCTCCGATGCCTGGTAGCCGAAGCAGTGCACGCCGAGCACTTCCAGGGTCTCGCGGTGGAACAGGATCTTCAGCATGCCTTGCGGCTCGCCGGCGATCTGCGCACGCGCCATGCTCTTGAAGAATGCCTTGCCCACCTCGTACGGCACCTTGGCCTGGGTCAGCTCCTGCTCGTTCTTGCCGATCGAGCTGATCTCCGGAATGGTGTAGATGCCGGTCGGCACGTCGTTGACGAAGCGCCAGCTGCCGTTGTCGACAATGCTGCCGGCGGCCGAACGACCCTGGTCGTGAGCGGCGCTGGCCAGGCTCGGCCAGCCGATCACGTCACCAGCACCGTAGATGTTCGGCACGCAGGTGCGGTAGTTCTCGTCGACTTCGATCTGGCCACGGCTGTTGACCTTCACGCCGATATTTTCCAGGCCCAGGGTGTCGGTGTTGCCGGTACGGCCGTTACACCAGAGCAAGGCGTCGGCCTTGATCTTCTTGCCAGACTTGAGATGCAGGATGACGCCATTGTCGACGCCTTCGACGCGGTCGTAATCTTCGTTGTGGCGCACGGTGATGTTGTTGTTGCTGAAGTGATAGCTCAGGGCCTGGGAGATTTCCGAGTCCAGGAAGCTGAGCAACTGGCCGCGGTTGTCCACCAGCTCGACCAGCACACCCAGGCCGCTGAAGATCGAGGCATATTCGCAACCGATCACGCCGGCACCGTAGACGATGAGCTTACGCGGGGTGTGACCCAGGCTCAGGATAGTGTCGCTATCGTAGATCCGCGCATGGTTGAAATCGATGTCGGCGGGGCGATACGGGCGCGAACCGGTGGCGATGATGATGTGCTTGGCCACCAGCTTCTCGACCACGCCGTTGCCACAGACCACTTCGACCGTCTGCTCATCGGCAAAGCTGCCGGTGCCGAAGAACACGTCCACGCGGTTGCGGGCGTAGTAGCCGGTGCGCGAGGCCACTTGCTTGGAGATGACCTTCTCGGCGCTCTTGAGCACGTCCGGGAAGGAGAACCAGCGCGGCTCGCCGATGGCCCGGAACATCGGGTTGGTGTTGAACTGCATGATCTGCCGGACCGAGTGACGCAAGGCCTTGGACGGGATGGTACCCAAGTGGGTGCAGTTGCCGCCGACCTGCCGACGGCTGTCGACCATCGCCACCTTGCGCCCTGCCTTGGCGGCGTTCATTGCCGCGCCTTCCCCCGCCGGGCCGGAGCCCAGTACCACCACGTCGTAGTTGTAGACAGCCATGCGTACTCCTCAGAACAGGCCGCGATGCCACGCTTGGCATCCACGGCTAAATCATGCCGGCCGGCGGCATGAAGGAACAATTTTAGGCCGGTTCACGCGCCCGGCCACAGTCTATAGAAGCGTCAACGCCGCGCACATTACCCCTTGGTCGCGTCGTAGGCTAGTTTTGCCTGCGCTATTTCGCCACAGGTAGGCTTTCAAAACGCTGTCAGCGTTCACTTAAGATTCGCCCAAATCATCGTGGCGAGGGAGCTTGCTCCCGCTGGGCTGCGCAGCGGCCCCCTTTTGTGAGCGCTTCGCACTCAAGCGGGAGCAAGCTCCCTCGCCACGGTAATCCCGCTTCACTGGTCATTGGTTTTTTCCACGGGTCATCCGTTCAAAGATGTCGTTGGTGCGGCTGACGAAACGCTCCCCATCCCGCAGCACGAAAAATACCCCGATGTGATTTTTTTCGGCATAGTCCCAACCCCGTTCAGGACCGAGAATCAGCAACAGCGTCGATAGTCCATCGGCCATCATCGCCGAAGGATGAATCACCGTGACGGACGCCAGGTTGTGTAGGACCGGCGCACCAGTACGACCATCAAAGGTATGGGAATAACGCTGACCACCCTGTTCGAAATATTTACGGTAGTCACCCGAGGTGGAAACCCCGTAGCCGTTGACCTCGATGATACGCTCAGCCACCTGCCGGTCATCCCGAGGCTCCTCCAAGGCGATGCGCCAGGTCGAACCATCAGGTTTACGCCCGACAGCCTTGAGCTCACCGGTGGCTTCGGCTAGGTAACTGTCGACGCCCAAGGCCTGGAGCCTGGCGGCGATGCGGTCGACGGCATGACCGGCGGCGATACTGTTGAAGTCGACTTCCACCGCCGCATCCTTGCACAACCGATCGCCCTCAATGCGCAGATGTTCGTGGCCAACGCGCTGGCGCACCTCGGCCAGTGCCTCGGCGCTCGGCACTTGCTCTGTGCGGGACTGGGGACCGAAGCCCCACAGGTTCAACAGTGGCTCCACCGTCAGGTCGAAGGAGCCATCGCTTTGGACCGACAATTGCTCGCCCACGCGGATCAACGCCAGGACCGGGCCAGGCATGACCTGGCAACTGTTGGCCGGCAGCGCATTGAAGCGCTCGACGTCCGAGTCGCTGCGATAGGTCGAGAATTGCCGATCCACTTCGGCCAGGATGTTTTCCACCTCAGCCTGCACCGTTTTCGGACCGGGCCCGGCGGGATGTCTTACGTACTGGATGGAATAGTGACTGCCCATGGTCGGGCCGTCGAAGCGCTCCAAGGTGTCGCCACCGCCGCAACCGGACAACACGCCGGCCAGCACCACAAGGCCTATCCATCGTCCAGTTAACAAATCTTCATCTCCCCTCAAAACCGCGCCCGCCATTATGGGCTACGGCGCGAACAAAAAAACTGTGGGAGCGAGCTTGCTTCGGGCGGCGATCCGACGATAGCGGCGGAACATTCGGCACCAAGGTGACTGACACATAGCCATCGCGAGCAAGCTCGCTCCCACAGGTTCTGCGTTTCCAACAAAATGTGAAAGTGAGTACCTACCCATGCCTTCCAATACAAGCAACGGCAAGGCGATTTTTCGCGTTGTCAGCGGCAACTTCCTGGAGATGTTCGACTTCATGGTCTATGGCTTCTACGCCACGGCCATCGCCAAGACGTTCTTCCCCGCCGACAGTGCGTTCGCCTCGCTGATGCTGTCCCTGGCCACGTTCGGTGCCGGGTTCCTGATGCGCCCCCTGGGGGCGATTTTCCTCGGTGCCTACATCGACCGCCACGGCCGTCGCAAAGGCTTGATCATCACCCTGGTGTTGATGGCCATGGGCACCATACTGATCGCCTGCGTGCCGGGCTATGCCGTCCTCGGCGTGGCGGCGCCCTTGCTGGTGCTACTCGGCCGCTTGCTGCAAGGTTTCTCCGCTGGTGTGGAATTGGGTGGCGTGTCGGTTTACCTGGCGGAAATCTCCACGCCGGGGCGCAAGGGCTTCTTTGTCAGTTGGCAATCGGCCAGCCAACAGGCCGCCGTGGTGTTTGCCGGTCTGCTGGGGGTTGGCCTCAATCACTGGTTGAGTCCCCAGGAGATGGGGGATTGGGGCTGGCGCGTACCGTTCCTGGTGGGTTGCATGATTGTCCCGGCAATCTTCATGATCCGTCGCTCGCTGGAGGAAACGCCCGAGTTCCAGGCAAGAAAACATCGCCCTACCTTGTCGGAAATCGTCCGCTCAATCGGTCAGAACTTCGGCATCGTCCTGGCCGGCATGGCGCTGGTGGTGATGACCACCGTGTCGTTCTACCTGATCACGGCTTACACACCGACCTTCGGCAAGGCCGAGTTGAACCTGTCGGACCTGGACGCGCTGCTGGTCACGGTGTGCATCGGCTTGTCTAATTTTTTCTGGCTGCCAGTGATGGGGGCGTTTTCCGACAAGATCGGACGCAAACCCCTGCTGCTCGGTGCGACTGTCCTGGCGATCCTGACCGCTTATCCGGCCCTGTCCTGGCTGGTGGCGAACCCCAGTTTCAGCCATTTGCTGATCGTCGAGCTGTGGCTATCGTTCCTGTATGGATCCTACAACGGTGCAATGGTCGTCGCCTTGACGGAAATCATGCCGGTCGAGGTGCGCACCACCGGGTTCTCCCTGGCCTACAGCCTGGCGACGGCAACGTTCGGCGGGTTTACCCCGGCGGCCTGTACCTACCTGATCCATGTGCTCGACAACAAGGCCGCACCGGGGATATGGCTCACCGGGGCGGCAGTGCTGGGGCTGATTGCCACCCTGGTGCTGTTCAAGGGTAATCGGCATGAACTGCGCACGGCGCAAGCCTCTGTAGTAGTGGGCGGCGCCTGATAAATCGTCATCGCGAGCAAGCTCGCTCCCACAATTGACCGAGTTGTTGCTGATGTATGCGGTCCAATGCGGGAGCGAGCTTGCTCCGGGCGGCGATCCGACGATGAGGCCAGCCCAGGCACCACAAACTCCAGACAAAAAAACGCCCCGACAAGTCGGGGCGTTTTCACAAGCGGCTAACGCTTAGCGCGGGAACGCTGGCGGGTTTACCCCGGCCATGTCTTCCATCACGCGAACCACCTGGCAGCTGTAACCGAATTCGTTGTCGTACCAGACGTACAACACAACGCGGTTATCTTGGCTGATGGTGGCTTCAGCATCCACCACACCGGCGTGGCGCGAGCCCACGAAGTCGGTGGACACCACTTCCTGGGAATTGACGAAGTCGATCTGCTTGTGCAGGTCGGAGTGCAGCGCCATGTAGCGCAGGTACTCGTTCATCTCTTCACGGGTAGCGGCTGTCTCAAGGTTCAGGTTGAGAATGGCCATCGACACGTTCGGCGTCGGCACGCGGATCGCGTTGCCGGTCAGCTTGCCGGCCAGTTCAGGCAGGGCCTTGGCGGCGGCGGTGGCGGCACCGGTCTCGGTGATAACCATGTTCAGCGCGGCGCTGCGGCCACGGCGATCGCCCTTGTGGAAGTTGTCGATCAGGTTCTGATCGTTGGTGTACGAGTGAACCGTTTCGACGTGACCGTTGACGATGCCGAACTTGTCGTTCACGGCCTTGAGCACCGGCACGATGGCATTGGTGGTGCAAGAGGCGGCGGAGACGATCTTGTCGTCGGCGGTGATTTCGCCGTGGTTGATGCCGTGAACGATGTTCTTCAGCTTGCCCTTGCCAGGCGCGGTCAGGACAACGCGGTCGACACCCGGGCAGGCCAGGTGCTGGCCCAGGCCGTCGGCGTCACGCCATACACCGGTGTTGTCCACCAGCAGTGCGTCCTTGATGCCGTACTGGGTGTAATCCACCTCGGTCGGGTTCTTCGCGTAGATCACCTGGATCAGGTTACCGTTGGCGGTGATGGTGTTGTTTTCTTCGTCGATGGTGATGGTGCCGTTGAACGAACCATGGACCGAATCGCGACGCAGCAGGCTGGCGCGCTTGGTCAGGTCGTTCTCGGCGCCCTTGCGCACCACGATGGCCCGCAGGCGCAGGCCGTCGCCACCACCGGTTTTTTCGATCAGGATGCGCGCCAGCAGACGGCCGATACGACCGAAGCCGTACAGGACCACGTCAGTGCCTTTGCGAGCCGAAACGTTCTGCTGGCCAACCACATCAGCCATCTCTTCACGTACGAATTGCTCGGCGCTACGGCCATTGCCTTCGTTGCGGAATTTGAACGCCAACTTGCCCAGGTCCACCGAAGCCGCGCCGAGCTTGAGCTCGCTCATGGCCTTGAGCAGGGGGAATGTTTCGTGGACGGAGAGTTCGCTGTCGTCGGAAGAACGGTGGCGAGCAAAGCGGTGGGCTTTGAGGATCGCGATGACAGACTGGTTGATCAGGCTGCGGCCATAGATCGAGCTCACCACGTTGTTATTGCGGTAGAGCTGACCGATGAGAGGGATCATCGCTTCGGCGAGCGCTTCACGATCAATCCATTCACCAAGACACTGGTCGGGCTTCTGAGTCACGGTAACCTTCCACATGTAGGGGCTGAAAAAAGGGGCTACATTATGCCGCCGAGTCCTCTGCGGAGCAATGCGCGCCCGTCGCGCCGTGGTTTTCCTGCCTGCCTGGGTAGTCTGCGACTGACAGCAGCCCCCTTCCCCCGCTACAATTGTCGACTTTGTCGCAATGCTGGAGCTCAATCTTCCGTGCCCGTTCTGCGTCTTCCGCTTCTCCCTGCCGCGGCAGGTAAACAGCACTGGGGCAACCTGCCCGGTGCCGCCCTGAGCCTGGCCATCGCCGAGGCTGCCAGCGCTGCAAAGCGTTTCACCCTGCTACTGACCGCCGACAGCCAAAGCGCCGAACGGCTGGAACAGGAGCTGAGTTTCTTCGCGCCGGATTTGCCGGTCTTGCATTTTCCGGACTGGGAAACCCTGCCCTACGATCTGTTTTCGCCGCACCAGGACATCATTTCCCAGCGAATCGCCAGCCTTTATCGGCTGCCGGAGCTCAGTCATGGCGTTTTGGTAGTGCCGATCACCACAGCCCTACATCGCCTGGCCCCGACCCAATTTTTGCTCGGCAGCAGCCTGGTGCTGGACATCGGCCAGAAGCTCGACGTCGAGCAGATGCGCACCCGCCTCGAGGCCAGTGGCTATCGTTGCGTCGACACGGTGTATGAGCACGGCGAGTTCGCGGTGCGTGGCGCCTTGATCGACCTGTTCCCGATGGGCAGCAAACTGCCGTATCGCATCGACCTGTTCGATGACGAAATCGAGACGCTGCGCACCTTCGACCCGGAAAACCAGCGCTCCATCGACAAGGTTCAGTCGATCCGCCTGTTGCCGGCCAAGGAATTCCCGTTGCAGAAAGACGCCGTGACCCGCTTCAAGGCGCGCTTTCGCGAACGCTTCGATGTGGATTTCCGCCGTTGCCCGATCTTCCAGGACCTGAGCAGCGGGATCACGCCCGCCGGTATCGAGTACTACCTGCCGCTGTTTTTCGAAGAAACCTCCACCCTGTTCGATTACTTGCCCCAGGACACCCAGGTGTTTTCCCTGCCGGGCATCGAGCAAGCGGCGGAGAACTTCTGGAACGACGTGCGCAACCGCTACGAAGAGCGTCGCGTCGATCCGTCCCGGCCTCTATTGCCGCCAGCCGAGCTGTTCCTGCCGGTAGAAGATTGCTTTGCCCGCCTCAAGAGTTGGCCGCGCGTGGTGGCGAGCCAGCAGGACGTGGAAACTGGCGTCGGCCGTGAGCGCTTCCCGGCCAAGGCATTGCCGGACCTGGCCATCGAAGCCAAGGCCACGCAACCGCTGGCGGCGCTGGCGGGTTTCCTCGATGCATTCCCCGGTCGCGTACTGTTCACCGCCGAATCCGCTGGACGTCGCGAAGTGCTGCTGGAACTGCTCGAACGTTTGAAGCTGCGACCGAAGACTGTCGACAGCTGGCCGGACTTCGTTGCCGGCAAGGATCGCCTGGCGATCACCATCGCGCCGCTGAACGACGGCCTGGTCCTGGATGAGCCAGCCTTGGCGCTGGTGGCCGAAAGTCCGTTGTTCGGCCAGCGGGTCATGCAGCGCCGCCGTCGCGAGAAACGTGCCGACGCCGCCAACGACGCCGTCATCAAGAACCTCACCGAGCTGCGTGAAGGCGCGCCCGTGGTACACATCGATCACGGCGTGGGTCGCTACCTGGGCCTGGCGACACTGGAAATCGACAACCAGGCCGCCGAGTTCCTGACCCTGGAATACGCCGAGGGCGCCAAGCTCTACGTGCCGGTGGCGAACCTGCACCTGATCGCTCGCTACACCGGCAGCGACGACGCCCTGGCCCCGCTGCATCGGCTGGGCTCGGAAACCTGGCAGAAAGCCAAGCGCAAGGCGGCCGAACAGGTGCGCGACGTCGCTGCCGAACTGCTGGACATCTACGCCCGTCGCGCGGCTCGCGAGGGCTACGCCTTCGCCGATCCGAAAGCCGATTACGAAACCTTCAGTGCCGGCTTCCCCTTCGAAGAAACCGTCGACCAACAGACCACCATCGAAGCCGTGCGCGCCGACATGCTCGCCCCCAAGCCCATGGATCGCCTGGTCTGCGGCGACGTGGGCTTTGGCAAGACCGAGGTGGCGATGCGCGCCGCGTTCATTGCCGTGCATGGCGGCAAGCAGGTGGCGATCCTGGTCCCGACCACCTTGCTCGCCCAGCAGCACTACAACAGTTTCCGCGACCGCTTCGCCGATTGGCCGGTGACCGTGGAAGTGATGAGTCGCTTCAAATCCACCAAGGAAGTGAACGCCGCCGTGGCCGACCTGGCCGAGGGCAAGATCGACATCGTCATCGGCACGCACAAGCTGCTGCAGGACGATGTGAAGATCAAGAACCTGGGGCTGGTGATCATCGACGAAGAGCACCGTTTTGGCGTGCGCCAGAAGGAACAGCTCAAGGCCCTGCGCAGCGAGGTCGATATCCTGACCCTGACCGCCACGCCGATCCCGCGTACGTTGAACATGGCGGTGTCGGGCATGCGCGACCTGTCGATCATTGCTACGCCGCCGGCCCGGCGCCTGTCGGTGCGCACCTTTGTCATGGAGCAGAACAAAAGCACGGTCAAGGAAGCCCTGCTGCGTGAGCTGCTGCGCGGCGGCCAGGTCTATTACCTGCACAATGACGTGAAGACCATCGAGAAATGTGCCGCCGACCTGGCCGAGCTGGTGCCGGAAGCGCGCATCGGCATCGGCCACGGGCAGATGCGCGAGCGTGAACTCGAACAGGTGATGAGCGACTTCTACCACAAGCGCTTCAACGTGCTGATCGCCTCGACCATCATCGAGACCGGCATCGACGTGCCGAGCGCCAACACCATCATCATCGAGCGCGCCGACAAATTCGGCCTGGCCCAACTGCACCAGTTGCGCGGCCGGGTCGGTCGTAGCCACCACCAGGCCTATGCCTACCTGTTGACGCCACCGCGCCAACAAATCACCCCGGATGCGGAAAAACGCCTGGAAGCCATCGCCAACACCCAGGACCTCGGCGCCGGTTTCGTGCTGGCCACCAACGACCTGGAAATCCGTGGCGCCGGCGAATTGCTCGGCGACGGCCAGAGCGGCCAGATCCAGGCCGTCGGCTTCACGCTGTACATGGAGATGCTCGAACGCGCGGTCAAGTCGATCCGCAAGGGCGAGCAGCCGAACCTCGACCAACCCCTGGGCGGCGGGCCGGAAATCAACCTGCGAGTCCCGGCACTGATCCCGGAAGACTACCTGCCGGACGTCCACGCACGGCTGATCCTCTACAAACGCATCGCCTCGGCCAGCGACGAGGAAGGCCTCAAGGACCTGCAAGTGGAGATGATCGACCGCTTCGGCCTGCTGCCGGAACCGACCAAGAACCTGGTGCGCACCACGCTGCTCAAGCTCAAGGCCGAGCAACTGGGCATCAAGAAAGTCGATGGCGGCCCCAATGGCGGCCGGATCGAGTTCGAGGCCCAGACGCCAGTCGACCCACTGGTGCTGATCAAGTTGATCCAGGGCCAGCCCAAACGCTACAAGTTCGAAGGTGCCACGATGTTCAAGTTCATGGTGCCCATGGAACGCGCGGAAGAGCGTTTCAATACCGTAGAGGCGCTGTTCGAGCGCCTCACTCCGACCACTGCTTGAAGGACGCCCCATGCGCCTGTTTCGCTCATTGACCTTGTTGTTGACCCTGGTCGCTCCCCTGGCGTTCGCCGACGACCTGTATCAGGTTGAAATGATCCTGGTACGCCAGAACGCCGAGCCGGCGATTGTCAGCCGCGCCGCACCGGAAGACTGGGACGCCGGCGCGCAACGCCTGGGCGCGGACAGCCAGCGCACGCCGGCCTTGGGCAATGTCGTCGAGAAACTCACCGCCAGCGGCCAATACACCGTATTGATGCACAAGGCCTGGCAGCAGACCCTCGGCGAACAGGGCCGAAAAGTTGCCATCAGCGACGGTACCGAACAGTTCGGCCAGTTTCCCATCGAGGGCACCCTGGAACTGAAACTGGGGCGCTTCACCGACGTGGATGCCGATTTCTGGGTCAACCAGATCGACGCCAATGGCCTGGTCACCGCCAGCGAGCGCCTCAAACAGCAGAGCCATACCAAGAATGGCCAACTGAACTTCCTCGACAACGGTCACCTCGGCCTGTTGATCAAGATCACTTCGCTGACTGCGCCCGCACCTCGGCAGGCACCTGAAGTCATTCCGGACTGATTGGCGCGCCTATGCCCTCGCCCCTGAGCAAACCCCTGGCACCCTCCTGGGTCAATCGATTCAAGGAACAGAGCCTGGAGCGCGGGCGCCGTTACGCGCTGGAAAACCGCGTCAGGATCGTCGAGGCCGGCGACAGCACCATCATCGCCAGTTGCGAAGGCTCTGGCGGCAGCGTCTACCGTCAGACCATTCGCCTTAAAGAGTCAGCCAAGGGCACGCTGATTCTGCTCGAAGCCGCTTGCTCATGCCCGGTGCGCATCAACTGCAAGCACTGCGCGGCCGTGTTGCTGCAAGTCCAGGAAACCCTGGCCTACCCGGCCGCCGAAAAGGACGCCCACCTGCTGGAGAAACTCCAGGCAGTGCTGGACAACCGCAGCCCCAAGGCCCCGCCACAAGTGCTGGTGGACAACGTGCAGCCGGTGCCGCGCCTGTGGCTGGCCAGTATCGAGTTCAGCGCCTTCGAGCCACGCAACGGCAAGATGCAGCGCTACATCCAACACCGCGCCGCGCTGTCCTTCAGTTATCTGGATGAATACGTCAGCGGCCAGCGCAACACCGACGTGCTGATTCGCCAGGAAACCCAGACGTTGCGGATAAAACGCCACACCGATGTGGAACAGTCCTACCGCGAACAACTACGAATCCTCGGCTTCAAGGTCGCGACCCGACAAAGCAAGGCCCTGCCGGAAAGCGCCGGCGAACTGTACGAAATGGTCAACGACAGCGCCTGGCTGACCTTCACCCTCAACGACCTGCCGAAACTACGCACCCAGGGCTGGGAGTTGCAGATCGACGAGGACTTCGGCTTTGACCTGACGGCGGTGGACGAGTGGTATGCCACGGTCGAGGAAACGCCGGAACGGGACTGGTTCGACCTGGAGCTGGGGATCATCGTCAATGGTGAGCGCCTGAGCCTGCTGCCGATCCTGTTGAACCTGATGCGCTCGCACATTGAATTGTTCAATCCGGAACGCCTGGCCCGGCGCCGGGACGATGAACTGATCCTGGTCAACCTGCCCAACCGCCCGAACTCGGAGTTCGGCCCGCAGCAAGTGGCCCTGCCCTATGGCCGGCTGAAACCGGTGCTGGCGACCCTGGGCGAGTTTTACCTGCAAGAGCCCGGCACCACCAAACTGCGCCTCAACAGCGCGGACGCCTTGCGCCTGAACCCGCTGCAAGACATGCCGTTGACCTGGGAGGGCGGCGAACACATTCGCGGCCTGGCCCAACGCCTACGGGACATCAAGGATTACACCGCCACCGCGCCAGAGGGCCTGAACGCGACGCTGCGGCCTTATCAACTCGAAGGCCTGAGCTGGATGCAGTCGCTGCGACAGCTGGAAGTCGGCGGCATCCTCGCGGACGACATGGGCCTGGGCAAAACCCTACAGACCCTGGCCCACATTCTCAGCGAAAAACACGCCGGGCGCCTCGACCGACCGTGCATGGTGGTGATGCCGACCAGCCTGATTCCCAACTGGCTCGACGAAGCGTCCCACTTCACGCCGCAGCTCAAGGTCCTGGCGCTTTACGGTGCGGGACGCAAAAAACATTTCGAGCGGCTGGTGGATTACGACCTGATCCTCACCACTTATGCCCTGCTCCCCAAGGATGTCGAACGCCTGAAAGCGCAGCCACTTCACGTGCTGATCCTCGATGAAGCCCAGTACATCAAGAACCCCACCAGCAAAGCCGCCCAGGCCGCCCGGGAACTCAACGCCCGCCAGCGGCTGTGCCTGTCCGGTACGCCCCTGGAAAATCACCTGGGCGAATTGTGGTCGCTGTTTCACTTCCTGTTGCCGGGCTGGCTCGGGGACGTCAAGAGTTTCAACCGCGATTACCGTGTACCGATCGAAAAGCGCGGCAGCGACGTACGATTACAGCACCTCAACGGTCGGATAAAACCCTTCCTGCTGCGCCGGACCAAGGAACAAGTGGCGACGGAGTTGCCACCCAAGACCGAGATCATCCATTGGGTCGAACTCAGCGACGCCCAGCGGGACGTCTACGAAACCATGCGCCTGGCGATGGACAAGAAGGTCCGCGACGAGATCACCCGCAAAGGCGTGGCCCGCAGCCAGATCATCATCCTCGAAGCACTGCTCAAGCTGCGCCAGGTGTGCTGCGACCTGCGCCTGATCAACGACGCCACCCTGCCCGTCCGAGGCAGTACCTCGGGCAAGCTCGACAGCCTGATGGAAATGCTCGAAGAGCTGTTTGAAGAAGGGCGCCGGGTACTGCTGTTTTCGCAGTTCACGTCCATGTTGACGCTGATTGAAGATGAACTGAAGAAGCGCGGCGTCGACTACGCCATCCTGACCGGCCAGACCCGGGATCGACGCACGCCCGTCAAGGAATTCCAGAGTGGCAAGCGTCAGATCTTTCTGATCAGCCTGAAGGCCGGTGGTGTAGGCCTGAACCTGACCGAGGCCGACACGGTGATTCACTACGACCCGTGGTGGAACCCGGCCACCGAAAACCAGGCCACTGACCGTGCCTACCGCATCGGCCAGGAAAAACCGGTGTTCGTCTACAAGCTGATAGCCCGAGGCACGGTGGAAGAGAAGATCCAGCTGCTGCAAAAGGAAAAATCCGACCTCGCCGCTGGCGTGCTGGATGGACGCGTGTCCGGTGATTGGAAATTGCAGAGCGACGATATCGAGGCGTTGTTCGCGCCGCTGCCGGACAAGCTCGAAAAGCGCTGACACCCCCTGAACTCATCCCGGGTGTCCATGAGCCGCTGTGGGAGCGAGCTTGCTCGCGATAGCAGTGGTTCAGTTGATGCAGATGTTGACTGTGCAGCCATCATCGCGAGCAAGCTCGCTCCCACAGGGGATTTCAGCGCCCGCAATGCCGGAGCCCGCCCCAGTTCCAAAATGTGGGAGCGAGCCTGCTCGCGATAGCAGTGGCTCAGCCGGCCTAGATGCTGACTGTGTTGCCGTCATCGCGAGCAGGCTCGCTCCCACAGGGGGTGTTGCAACGTTCACACAACCAGAATCCCCTACTAATCAATAAGCTGCGCAGCCCTTAGTGCGCCGAGCGCCGTCAGCCAGCGTGGGTCCTGGCGGTACTCCGTGGAAGCGAAGGCCTGGCCGCGCATGCGGGCGATCCGCGCCGAAGGTTTGACCTTCAGGCGTTGGGCAGCGCTCAGGGCCAGCTCCGCGGCGGCGCGATCGTTACACACCAGGCCCATGTCGCAGCCCGCCGTCAAGGCCGCCTCGATACGACTGGCGGCATCACCGACCACATGTGCACCGGCCATCGACAGGTCATCACTGAAGATCACACCGTCAAATTGCAACTCGCCGCGCAGGATGTCCTGCAACCAGCGGCGGGAAAATCCGGCTGGATTGGCATCAACCTGCGGGTAGATGACGTGGGCCGGCATGACCGCGGCCAGTTGCTTGCTCAGCTTGGCGAACGGTACCAGGTCGTTGGCGCGAATCTGCTCGAGGCTGCGCTCATCGCTCGGGATCGCCACATGGGAATCAGCCTCAGCCCAACCATGACCCGGGAAGTGCTTGCCAGTAGCCCCCATCCCGGCGGCGTTCATGCCACGGATGAAGGCGCCGGCCAGCAACGCTGCGCGTTCAGGGTCACCTTCGAAGGCACGACTGCCGACGACGGCGCTGCGCTGGTAATCGAGGTCCAGCACCGGGGCAAAACTCAGGTCGAGACCCACCGCCAGCACTTCGGTGGCCATGATCCAGCCGCACTGCTCGGCCAGGTATTCGGCGTTCGGGTTGTCGGCGATCGCCCGCATCGCCGGCAACCGCACAAATCCTTGGCGCAACCGTTGAACACGACCGCCTTCCTGGTCCACCGCCAATAGAAGGTCGGGGCGGATGGCGCGGATCGACGCACTCAATTCGCGCACCTGACGTGGATGCTCGATATTGCGGGCAAAAATGATCAGGCCGCCTACCTCGGGCTGGCGCAACAGGTGGCGATCTTCGGCCGTCAGCCAGGTACCGGCGACGTCCACCATCAACGAGCCTTGCAGGCCAGCAGTCATAGCATTTCCTTAATAACGATGAACCCGCGCGGTGACACAGACACGACCACACCGCCAGGCCCAAGGCCCGGCAGGTCGCGATCATGCAATATAGAATGGAACGGGTTCGAAACGAGAGTCGACATGGGCGGCTAGCTTAGCGGATGTAGGCAGCCGCGCCCACCCGTGCGCTCAAGCCTTGGCCAGCGCTGGCGTCGATTTGCTGCGTGGACGCAGTTGCGCGGCCGCCATGGCCTCATCGGTGACGCCACTTTCGGCACGCATGCCGGCTGCCAGGAACGGCACCATCAGGCGCATCACCTGCTCGATCGAGGTGTTCACGCCAAAATCGGTTTCAGCGATGGCCCGCAGCGCTTTGATACCGGACATGCTGAATGCGGCGGCGCCAAGCATGAAGTGCACCCGCCAAAACAGTTCGATAGGCGGAATGCGCGGCGCGGCTTCGTTGACCAGCAGCATGTAGCGACGAAAGACCTTGCCGTACATGTCTTCCAAGTAACGCCGCAGGTGGCCCTGGCTCTGGCTGAAGGCAAGGCCCAACAGGCGCATGAAAATGGACAGATCGTTACCGCTGCGCGGTTGCACGACGAGGGCTTGCTCGACCAGGATTTCCAGCAGTTCTTCCAGGGTTGGCTTGACGTCGGGCTTGGCCTGGCGCCGCTCCAGTTCACGATCGAGGCTGAGACAGAAAGGCCCGAGGAACCGCGAGAAAACCGCTTGGATCAAGGCTTTTTTCGAGCCGAAGTGATAGTTCACCGCCGCCAGGTTCACCCCGGCCTTACTGGTGATCAGACGCAACGAGGTTTCGGCGAAACCTTTTTCCGCGAACAACTGCTCGGCAGCATCGAGAATGCGTTCAACGGTTTCCGACTGGGCCATGGTTACTCCGCCTGACAAACACTTGTTTGAAACATACGTTTCAGCCTAGGGGGTTGTCAAGCCTGCCGGGGCGTTTTGCGAACGGTCGGTCACGTATTTAACCACACCTTTTCACAGGTGGTAGCCCTGCCCCAACCAACAAGCCGACCGACCGTCCAGCGGCCCGCGAAAAAAGGAGGATTGCCAAGCGGCGCCTACTGTATATAATCCCAGTCACTGTATAAAAAGACAGAGCGATCAATATGCTAAAGCTGACGCCACGCCAAGCAGAGATTCTGGCCTTCATCAAACGCTGCCTCGAAGACAATGGCTACCCGCCGACCCGCGCGGAAATCGCCCAGGAACTGGGTTTCAAGTCGCCCAACGCGGCTGAAGAACACCTCAAGGCGCTGGCGCGCAAGGGCGCGATCGAAATGACCCCGGGCGCATCCCGTGGCATTCGCATCCCTGGCTTCGAAGCCAAGGCCGACGAAACCACCCTGCCGATCATTGGCCGGGTCGCGGCAGGCGCACCGATCCTCGCCCAGCAGCATGTCGAGGAATCCTGCAATATCAACCCTTCGTTCTTCCATCCCCGGGCCGATTACCTGCTTCGGGTACACGGCATGAGCATGAAGGACATCGGTATCTTCGACGGTGACCTCCTGGCCGTCCACACCACCCGCGAAGCCCGCAATGGCCAGATCGTCGTGGCGCGCATCGGCGACGAAGTGACCGTCAAGCGCTTCAAGCGCGACGGCAGCAAGGTCTGGCTCATCGCCGAGAACCCTGAGTTCGCCCCCATCGAAGTGAACCTGAAAGATCAGGACCTGGTCATCGAAGGCTTGAGCGTCGGCGTCATTCGCCGCTAAAGGAGGCTTTATGCAGTTCCCTCACACACCACAACACACACAACTTCCGCTGTTCGAGGCATTCATGGCCCAACCGCTGGTTCCAGTCCTGAAAGAGGTCATCGAGTCGCCCTGGGGCGTCGAACCCGAGGCTTTCAGCGAACTGTCGTTACGTGGTGCGGCCGGAAACTGCCTGAACCTGCTGGCGCCGATTCTGCGAGAACTCAGCCAGGACCAGGATGCTCGCTGGTTGACGCTGATCGCGCCCCCGGCCAGCGTTACCCAGGCCTGGCTGCGGGATGCCGGCCTGAACCGTGAACGCATCCTGTTGCTGCAGCCACGGGGCACCCAGAGTGCCCAACAGTTGACCTGCGAAGCCTTGCGCCTGGGCCGTAGCCACACCGTGGTCAGTTGGCTCAACCCATTGACCGCGACCGCACGGCAACAGTTGATCAGCGCCGCCCGCACCGGGGACGCACAAAGCCTGAATATTCGATTGGGCTAAGACAAACGCGGGGCTTCTCCAAGACAGAGAAGCCGGTCAGTCACATTTTTCAAAAAAGCCGACAGGCGGGGTTAATGAAGGACCCGCGGCCCCTCGTCCTTGTTGAATTCGCCTTCAACCAGGCGACCGGCCATCTGGACGCCCACGCTCAGCATCGCCTTGGCGACTTCGACGTGTTGGCCTTGGAGGAACACCTTGGCATCTTCGGAGAAGTTCAGGGTAACCAGAGAACCCTCGTCCTCGGCCCTGCGCAGCTCGATGCGGCCATCAGGAAGTTCGACAATTTCTAGAAAGGACGTAGGCATAAAAGTCTGTTCTCCACGAAAGGCGAGGATTATATAGTCATCGGCCAGGCTCCGCTCGGGATCTTGACCAAGCGTTATCAATGGACGTAAAGGGCCGAAGGGAAACTCAGCACTCGTTCAACCCTTCACGAAAGCGTATCGCCAAGCCCTTGAGGTTCTGGCGCCAACTCTCCAGCTCTTCCCGGCTCAGCTCCTGCTCGGGATCCTGCTCGTCCAGATTGACCGCCACGATCAACGGCTGGGTCACGTCCCCCTTGGGCTTGCGCGGGGCTCGTGGCGGCTCGAACAGCGCCGCATGGGCCGCCAACAGCTTTGCCAGCCAGGTTTCCGGGTTGTGTGCCAGCTCGACCATTTCGGCCATTTCCGGGATGGCGATGGTTTCCAGCACTTCGCGGGTCAACAGCAGCTCGGCCCGCGGCGCATTCGCTTGTGGCAGGCGATAGAAACCCGCGATTTCATGGCATAACCCCAACAACGCACCGTATAGGTGAAACAGCGCGGACTCACGCCCTGCCTGGAGCAGCGCCGGGGAATTTATCGCACGCCCGTCTTCAGCCCGGGTGAGCGCTTCGAGCGACAGACCGGCGAAATAGATTTTCTGATTGGTGCGGGTATAGAGTTCGTGGGCCATGGCGGCATCTCCCCAACGAAATGAAAGCTTCACGCAAGTGCGACAGTGTCGTGGATCAACCAAGACCACTGCAAGCCAAAAACAAAAAGGCCACATGAAAACCTATGGGTTGTCATGCGGCCTTTTTGTTCAGTCGGGCCCTATCGAGGACGGCTGTGCCGCCCAGCGGGAGCAAGCTCCCTCGCCACGGGAGTCTCGCTTAGCCCTTCCTCCTAACAGGCGTTCAATCAACGCTTGTCTTCAACCGTCCACTTACCGCCATCGTAATAGGCCTTCCAGCCGGTCGGCTTGCCGTCGACTTCGGTCTGCACGTACTGCTCCTTGGTCTTGCGGCTGTAGCGAATGACCGCCGGACGCCCTTCCGGATCCTTCTGCGGTGCTTCACAGAGGAAATGGTACTTCGGATCGATCTCGTCCTTGTGCGGCACGATCTCCATCACCAATGGCGCACGGGTCTCACGGTTTTTCGGGAACTGGCTGGCTGCCAGGAACAGGCCGGAGGCGCCGTCACGCAGGATGTAGGTGTCGTTGACCTTCTCGCATTTGAGCTCAGGCATCTTCACCGGGTCCATCTTCGGCGGCGCCGCGTCACCGCTCTTGAGCAGTTTGCGGGTGTTCTTGCAGGTCGGGTTGGTGCAACCGAAGAACTTGCCGAAACGGCCGGTCTTGAGCTGCATCTCGCTGCCACACTTGTCGCATTCCAGGCTCGGGCCTTCGTAGCCCTTGATGCGATAAGTGCCCTCTTCAATCTCGTAGCCGGCACAGTCCGGGTTGTTACCGCAGATGTGCAGCTTGCGCTTTTCATCCAGCAGGTAGGCATCCATCGCCGTGCTGCAGATCGGGCAACGATGCTTGCCGCGCAGTACCAGGGACTCCGACTCACCCTCGTCGTCCGCAGCGATTTCGTCGCCCGGCACCAGGTTGACGGTAGCCTTGCAGCGCTCCTTGGGCGGCAGGCTGTAGCCCGAGCAACCGAGAAACACGCCAGTCGAGGCGGTACGGATTTGCATCGGACGCCCGCAGGTCAGGCACGGGATGTCGGTCATGACCGGCTGGTTGGCGCGCATGCCGCTGTCAGGGCTTTCGGCTACTTCAAGTTTTTTCTTGAAGTCGCCATAGAATTCGTCGAGGACATTTTTCCAGTCCCGTTCGCCCTGAGCTACATCGTCGAGGTTTTCTTCCATGCCGGCGGTGAAGCCGTAGTCCATCAGGTTCGAGAAGCTCTCGGACAGACGCTCGGTGACGATGTCGCCCATCTTTTCCGAATAGAAACGACGGTTGTGCAGCGCCACATAACCGCGGTCCTGGATGGTGGAAATGATCGCGGCGTAGGTCGAAGGACGGCCGATGCCGCGTTTTTCCATTTCCTTGACCAGGCTGGCTTCGGAGTAACGGGCCGGCGGCTTGGTGAAGTGCTGGGTCGGATCGAGCTTGATCAGCTTCATCACGTCGCCCTGGGCCATGTCCGGCAGGACATCGTCATCCCCAGGCTTGGTGATCTGCGGCATGACGCGGGTGTAGCCGTCGAATTTCAGGATGCGCCCCTTGGCGCGCAGCTCGAAGTCGCCGGCACCGACGCTGACCGTGGTGGACAGGTATTGCGCCGGCAGCATCTGGCAGGCCAGGAACTGGCGCCAGATCAGCTCGTAGAGACGCTCGGCATCGCGCTCCATGCCCGACAGCTTGCTTGGCTCGGTGTTGGCATCGGACGGACGAATCGCTTCGTGAGCCTCCTGCGCGCCTTCCTTGCTGCTGTAGACGTTCGGCGTCTCCGGCAGGTACTTCTTGCCGAACTCGCTTTCTATATAAGTGCGCGCCATTGCCACGGCATCGGCCGACAGGTTCGTCGAGTCGGTACGCATGTAAGTGATGTAGCCGGCTTCGTACAAACGCTGGGCCATCATCATGGTTTTCTTCACGCCAAAGCCCAGGCGATTGCTCGCGGCCTGTTGCAGCGTGGAGGTGATGAACGGCGCGGACGGCTTGCTACTGGTCGGCTTGTCTTCGCGCTTGACGATGCTGTAGCTCGACGCCTTGAGCTTCTCCAGCGCCGCCATGGCCTGGGCTTCATTGAGCGGCTTGAAGGCTTCACCCTTCTCGCGGGCCACGTCGAAGCGCACAGTCGCGCCCTTGGCAGTGCCGAGGTCGGCGTGGACTTCCCAGTACTCTTCAGGGATGAACGCCCGGATTTCCCGCTCGCGCTCCACCACCAGCTTCACGGCGACGGACTGCACGCGACCAGCCGACAGGCCGCGGGCGATCTTGGCCCACAGCAGCGGCGAAACCATGTAGCCCACCACGCGGTCGAGGAAACGCCGCGCCTGTTGGGCGTTGACTCGGTCGATATCCAGCTCGCCCGGCTGGGAGAAGGCTTCCTGGATGGCCTTCTTGGTGATTTCGTTGAACACCACGCGCTTGTAGCGGCTGTCATCCCCACCAATGGCTTCGCGCAGGTGCCAGGCAATGGCTTCCCCTTCGCGGTCCAAGTCCGTCGCGAGATAGATGGTGTCGGCATCCTTGGCGAGCCGACGCAGTTCTTCGATGACCTTTTCCTTGCCTGGGAGAATCTCGTACTTGGCTTTCCAGCCGTGTTCCGGATCGACCCCCATGCGTGAGACCAGCTGCTTGCGCGCCTTGTCTTTCGGCGACAGCGCCGGCGCTTCACCGGCAGCAGCCTTGCCGCGCTTGGCGGCTGGCTCCTTACTGGCGCTAGCCGAACCGCTGGTGGGCAGGTCTCGGATATGGCCGATACTCGACTTCACCACGTATTGGTTGCCCAGATACTTGTTGATGGTCTTGGCCTTAGCCGGGGATTCCACAATGACCAGCGATTTGCCCATGGATCAGAAAATTCCTGAATTCTAAAAAGTGAAAGGCGGTTGGCGCCTGACGCGGCACCGCTATATATAGTGGCTGCAAGGTGAGGTCAAGCGCAGGGTTGCCCGCATGCCGGCCTCAAGGCTTGGAAAAAATGCTCTCCTCGGCCTGCACCAAAGCAAAGCGTGGCACCTGTTCGCCGTCAACCTCGACGGACTCCTCGAACATGCTCAAGGGACGCACCCAAAAGCCGTAATCGCCATACAGGGCTTGATAGAAGACCACTTCTTCCTCGGTCTCGGAATGCCGCGCAATGCTGAATACGCGGTACTGCGGACCTTTGTAATGCTGGTAGAGCCCAGGTTGTATCGGCATGCTTTGGCCCTCACTCAAATCTTTTCAAAATAAAAACAAAATCTTTTTGTACTAACCCCGAAAAAACAAAAACCGGGGCACTTGGCCCCGGCTTC
Source organism: Pseudomonas sp. Z1-12 (assembly GCF_051132015.1). Lineage (NCBI taxonomy): Bacteria > Pseudomonadati > Pseudomonadota > Gammaproteobacteria > Pseudomonadales > Pseudomonadaceae > Pseudomonas > Pseudomonas sp. Z1-12. The sequence goes on along the minus strand of NZ_CP071647.1, from coordinate 2,079,160 downwards.
CATCGACGCAACGCTTAGACGCGTTCGAAGACAGTGGCGATGCCTTGGCCGAGGCCAATGCACATGGTCGAGACACCGAAGGTGCCGCCATTCTGCTTCATGACGTTGAGCAGCGTGCCGGAGATACGCGCACCGGAGCAACCGAACGGATGACCCAGGGCGATCGCGCCGCCGTGCAGGTTAACCTTCTCGTTCATCTTGTCGAGCACTTTCAAATCTTTCAGCACCGGCAGGGCCTGTGCGGCGAAAGCTTCGTTGAGCTCGAAGAAGTCGATATCGGCGATACTCAGGCCTGCACGCTTCAAGGCTTTCTGCGTGGCCGGTACTGGACCATAGCCCATGATCGCCGGGTCCACACCCGCCACGGCCATCGAACGAATCACTGCCATCGGCTGGATACCCAGGTCCTGGGCACGCTGGGCCGACATCACGATCATGCACGAGGCACCGTCGGTAATCTGCGATGAAGTACCCGCTGTCACGGTGCCACCCTTCGGATTGAAGGCCGGCTTCAGGGCCGCCAGGCTTTCCAGGGTGGTTTCCGGACGAATGGTTTCGTCGTAGTCGAACAGCTTCAGGAAGCCATTCTCGTCATAGCCCTGCATCGGGATGATCTCGTCCTTGAACTTGCCTTCCACGGTCGCCTTGTGGGCGAGCTGGTGGGAGCGCACGCCAAAGGCGTCCTGCTGTTCGCGGCTGATGCCGTGCATCTTGCCCAGCATTTCCGCGGTCAGGCCCATCATGCCCGAGGCCTTGGCCGCGTACAGGGACATGTGCGGGTTCGGATCGACGCCGTGCATCATGCTCACGTGGCCCATGTGCTCGACACCACCGACGACGAACACATCACCATTGCCGGTCATGATCGCCTGGGCGGCGGTGTGCAGCGCGCTCATGGACGAACCGCACAGGCGGCTGACGGTCTGGCCGGCCGCGGTGTGAGGAATCTGGGTCATCAGCGAGGCCATGCGGGCGATGTTCCAGCCCTGCTCCAGGGTCTGGTTCACACAGCCCCAGATCACGTCTTCGACTTCGTTGGGGTCGACCTTGACGTTGCGCTCCAGCAGCTTGCTGATCAGGTGCGCCGACATGTCTTCGGCGCGGGTGTTGCGGTGCATGCCGCCCTTGGAGCGGCCCATCGGCGTACGACCGAAGTCGACGATCACGACGTCTCTAGGATTCAAGCTCATAAAATGTTCTCTCGCTCTAGTCGTTGGGCGCTTAACCGAAGAAGCGTTGGCCGTTCTTGGCCATTTCACGCAGCTTCGCGGTCGGGTGGTACAGCGCGCCCAGATCAGCGTACTGGTCAGCCAGGGCAACGAACTCGGCCACACCGATCGAATCGATGTAACGCAGCGCACCGCCACGGAATGGAGGGAAACCGATACCGTAGACCAGACCCATGTCGGCTTCGGCGGCGGTTTCGACAATGCCGTCTTCCAGGCAACGCACGGTTTCGAGGCACAGCGGGATCATCATCCAGTTGATGATGTCCTCGTCGGTGACGTCGCGCTGCTCGTAGACGATCGGCTTGAGCACTTCCAGCACCGACGCATCGGCAACTTTCTTCTGCTTGCCGCGCTTGTCGGTCTCGTAGGCGTAGAAGCCCTTGCCATTCTTCTGGCCCAGGCGCTTGGCTTCGTAGAGCACGTCGACAGCCGAACGACGGTCGTCTTTCATGCGGTCCGGGAAGCCTTCAGCCATGACGTCGCGACCGTGGTGGCCGGTGTCGATGCCGACCACGTCCATCAGGTACGCCGGGCCCATCGGCCAGCCGAATTTTTCCATGATCTTGTCGATGCGCACGAAGTCCACACCGGCGCTGACCAGCTTGGCGAAACCGCCGAAGTATGGGAACAGCACGCGGTTGACCAGGAAACCCGGGCAATCGTTGACGACGATCGGGTTCTTGCCCATTTTCTTGGCGTAGGCCACGGTGGTGGCAACAGCCAGCTCACTGGACTTCTCGCCACGGATCACTTCCACCAGCGGCATCATGTGCACCGGGTTGAAGAAGTGCATGCCGACGAAGTTCTCCGGACGCTTGAGGGCCTTGGCCAGCAGCGAGATGGAGATGGTCGAGGTGTTCGAGGCGAGGATGGTGTCCTCCCTGACCTTGTCTTCGACTTCAGCCAGTACCGCCTGCTTGACCTTCGGGTTCTCGACAACCGCTTCGACCACCAGGTCGACATGGCCGAAATCGCCATAGGACAGGGTCGGACGAATGCCGTTGAGCACTTCGGCCATCTTCGCGGCGGTCATGCGCCCCTTGTCGACGCGACCGACCAGCAGCTTGGCGGCTTCGGCCAGGCCCTGCTCGATCCCGTGTTCGTTGATGTCCTTCATCAGGATCGGCGTACCTTTGGACGCCGACTGGTACGCGATACCACCGCCCATGATGCCGGCGCCGAGCACGGCGGCCTGCTTCACGTCACGGGCGATTTCGTCGTAGGCCTTGGCCTTTTTCTTCAGTTCCTGATCGTTGAGGAACAGGCCGATCAGGCTTTGCGCAGCCGAGGTCTTGGCCAGCTTGACGAAGCCGGCGGCCTCGACTTCCAAGGCCTTGTCGCGACCGAAGCTTGCGGCTTTCTGGATAGTCTTGATCGCTTCGACCGGCGCCGGGTAGTTCGGGCCAGCTTGACCGGCCACGAAACCCTTGGCGGTTTCGAAGGCCATCATTTGTTCGATGGCGTTGAGCTTGAGCTTTTCCAGCTTCGGCTGGCGCTTGGCCTTGTAGTCGAACTCGCCGCTGATGGCGCGCTTGATGGTTTCAAGGGCCGCTTCCTGGAGCTTGCCAGGCTCGACCACCGCATCCACGGCGCCGACTTTCAGTGCGTCTTCGGCACGGTTTTCCTTGCCGGCGGCAATCCACTCGATGGCGTTGTCGGCACCGATCAGGCGCGGCAGGCGCACGGTACCGCCGAAGCCCGGGTAGATGCCCAGCTTGACTTCCGGCAGGCCGATCTTGGCCGTGGTGGCCATGACGCGGTAATCCGCCGCCAGACACATCTCCAGGCCGCCACCCAGGGCGATGCCGTTGATGGCCGCGACGGTCGGTACGTTGAGGTCTTCGAAGTCGCTGAAAATACGGTTGGCTTCGAGGTTGCCAGCGATCAGTTCGGCATCGGGCAGCTTGAAGTTGTCGACGAATTCGGTGATGTCGGCACCGACGATGAACACGTCCTTGCCGCTGCTGACGATCACACCCTTGATCGAAGCATCTGCCTTGATAGTGTCTACGGCCTGACGCAATTCATTCAGGGTTAGACGGTTGAACTTGTTGACGGACTCACCCTTGAGGTCGAATTTCAGTTCGACGATGCCACTTTCAAGAGCCTTAACCGTGATGGCTTTACCTTCGTAAATCATCAACTGATCTCCACGATATGGAAGCTGAACAGTACACGTTGGACGCTGGCCACTGGTTCGACACTGACGTTACCGTCGATGCTACGCCAATCCGCCAGGCACACCCGTCAACGCGATAGTCGGGGTCTGTAGGAGCGTTCTGAAATACAAACGCTCAATTCATACGCCCGTTTGATTTGGGTACGTCACCTTCACGGAATTTCCGACAATTGTCAATCGCCCTAAACACGGGCGAGAACGCGACTTTACGGTCATTTCCGTACCGTACGGATCCGCAACACGGCGCCGCATGTGCAGCTATTCATAGGATCAATCATTAGAAAAATCGCCCTAATTCCAGACATATCGGGTCCAGCCGACTACGCTGTCGGGAATGCGATTGAAATTTCAGGAACGAAGGGCGCTGCGAACGCACGCCCTGACACGAGATGGATTACCGGCCTGCCTGGCCAACCGCCCGATGAGACTGTCGGGCTTTTTTATGCCTCAGGCCAGCGCCTTGAGCGTGCTGGCAATGTCTTGCAAAACACTGGCTTCGCCTTTTTCGCCCCAGTACACCGCAATCATTTGCCGGTCGGCTTCGACTTTGTAGACGTTGGCCGGCAATTTTTCGAAATGATTGAGCAAGGATTCATCCTGGCAGACTTCCCGCCACTGATTGGCCCAGACGCCCGGTGCCGTCTGCCAATAGCTCCAACAGGCCGGCTGGTTGCCTCGCCGAGGCCGATAGTACTGGGCACAAGGGTTTGGCGGCTGCTGGCCGAGCCAGTGCGGCCACTCCTGTGGCGCCAGTTGCATGGCCAGGCCCAGGCGTCGCGCTTCCATGCGCAGGGCCATCCGACCGTTCTGTACACGGGACGGACGCAACCATGCCAATGGGCTTAACACTACCAACAGGATTGACAGCACTATCCAGACCGTCATATTCGTACTCCCCGATTCTGATGAGCCATTGACCCAGGTCGCCGTCAATGCGCTTGAAACCAGCCATACTTACCGTATCGCAATTCTCTGGAGTGCCTTCCATGTACTACAACCACGTTCTGGTCGCCGTTGACCTCACTGAAGAATGCGATCCGGTCGTCAAGCGCGCCCTCGCCCTTTGCGAAGGCCGAGACACCCAGCTGTCGCTGGTGCATATCGTCGAACCAATGGCCATGGCCTTCGGCGGCGACGTGCCGATGGACCTTTCCCAGTTGCAGCAGCAGCAATTCGACCAGGCCAAGGAACGCCTTGACCGACTGATCGTGAAATACCCGGCCCTGAAGAAGGAGTTCAGCCACTTGACCTACGGCCAGCCACGCCAGGAGATCCATCACCTGGCCAAGGAACAGGGTTGCGACCTGATTGTCGTCGGCAGCCATGGTCGCCATGGCCTGGCGCTGCTGCTGGGCTCGACTGCCAACGATGTGCTGCATGGCGCGCCTTGCGATGTGCTGGCGGTGCACCTGGTCAAGCGCACATAAACCCAGACCCTGACCTTGTGGGAGCGAGCTTGCTCCCACAGGGATTGCGGCTCAAATAGAAATCCCGGCACTCATGACTGAATGCCGGGATTTTTTAGCACGAGATCAAGCGTCCAGCTCGGCCCAGCGCTCGACCAATGCATCCAGCTCGGCCTGCAGTTGTTCCAACTGTGCGATCACCTTGGCGGTTTCGGCCGCTGGCCGCTGGTAGAACCCGGCGTCGGCCATTTCGGCTTCCACCGCGGCGATCTGCTGCTCCTTCGCATCGATATCGCCCGGCAGAGCCTCCAGCTCGCGCTGCAGTTTGTAGCTGAGCTTTTTCTTCGCCGGGGCCGGAGCTGCGGCGGCAACAGGCGCGGGCTCGGCCTTGACCACCGCCGAATTCAGGTCGGCCTTGCCGGACTTGCTCTCGGTGACCCCAAGCAGACGCGGCGAGCCGCCCTGGCGCAGCCAATCCTGATAACCACCGACGTATTCACGTACCAGGCCTTCGCCTTCGAACACCAGGGTGCTGGTGACCACGTTGTCGAGGAATGCCCGGTCGTGACTGACCATCAGCACGGTGCCGTTGAAGGTCAACAGCACTTCTTCGAGCAATTCCAGGGTTTCCACGTCCAGGTCGTTGGTCGGTTCGTCGAGCACCAGCAGGTTCGCTGGCTTGCTGAACAGCTTGGCCAGCAACAGGCGGGCGCGCTCACCGCCCGACAGCGCCTTGACCGGCGTACGGGCACGCTGTGGACTGAACAGGAAATCGCCGAGGTAGCTCAACACGTGACGGCTCTGGCCATCGATGTCGATGAAATCGCGGCCTTCGGCCACGTTGTCGATCACGGTCTTTTCCAGGTCCAGCTGATGACGCAACTGGTCGAAGTAGGCAACGTCGATCTTCGTACCCTCCTCCACCTTGCCATTGGTCGGCACCAGGCCGCCAAGCATCAGTTTGAGCAAAGTCGTCTTGCCGGTGCCGTTGGCCCCTAGCAAGCCGATGCGATCGCCACGCTGCAGGACCATGGAGAAGTCCTTGATCAGGAACGGGCCGCCAGGGTGGGCGAAGCTCACGTTTTCAAGGACCATCACCTGCTTGCCGGACTTGTCGGCAGTATCCAACTGGATATTGGCCTTGCCGGTACGTTCACGGCGTTCGCTGCGCTCAACGCGCAAGGCCTTGAGGGCCCGCACACGGCCTTCGTTGCGGGTGCGACGAGCCTTGATGCCCTGGCGAATCCAGACTTCTTCCTGGGCCAGTTTCTTATCGAACAAGGCATTGGCGGTTTCTTCCGCCGCCAGCGCCGCTTCCTTGTGCACCAGGAAGCTGGCGTAGTCGCCGTTCCAATCGATCAGGCCGCCGCGGTCCAGTTCAAGGATGCGCGTCGCCAGGTTCTGCAGGAAGGAACGGTCGTGGGTGATGAACAGCACCGCCCCCTGGAAGTCCTTCAGGGCTTCTTCAAGCCAGGCGATGGCGCCGATGTCCAGGTGGTTGGTCGGTTCGTCGAGCAGCAGCAGGTCGGGCTCGGAGACCAGGGCCTGGGCCAGCAGGACGCGGCGACGCCAACCGCCGGACAACTCGGCGAGGGTCTTGTCGGCCGGCAATTGCAGGCGGCTCAGGGTGCTGTCGACCAGTTGCTGCAGACGCCAGCCGTCGCGGGCCTCGAGGTCGTGCTGCACGTGCATCAACTTGTCCAGGTCGGCGTCGGTGACGATGTTCTGGCTCAGGTGGTGATACTCGGCCAACAACGCGCCGACACCGTCCAGGCCTTCGGCAACCACGTCGAACACGGTCCGCTCGTCGGCCACCGGCAATTCCTGGGGCAATTCGCCGATCTTCAGGCCCGGCGCACGCCAGACCGAGCCGTCGTCAGGCTTTTGATCGCCCTTGACCAGCTTCATCATGCTGGACTTGCCAGTGCCGTTGCGGCCGATGATGCACACCCGCTCACCACGGGCGATCTGCCAGGACACCTTGTCCAACAACGGCATAGCGCCGAAAGCAAGGGACACATCGCTGAATTTGAGCAGGGTCATGAGCTTCTCCAAAAACCGGGCGCGCATTCTACCTGAGATGAGGCCTCAAGGGTCCGCCAATTTCGCCACTGAAGCACTCTGCACGACAAATGTTGCGAACTTGCACCGACAGCCCTGCAAAGCTTTCGCCGGCTGCTGGCAAAAGGCTAAGCTACAGACAGTTACCCTGGGTTAACCCTTGGGCTTGTCATGTTTTTTCTGCCCGGACGTCTCATGCGCAGTCGCCTTTTCAGTGTTTTATCGTGTCTTTTTGTATGTGCCACTGCCGTTCAATCCGCTCAGGCGGTGGATATTTCCACTCAGCGCCAGTATTACAACGAGGCCAAGCGGGCCTTGGCCAAGGGTGACTCCGGCCCTTACTTTCGCTACAGCCAGGCCTTGCGCGACTACCCGCTGGAGCCGTACCTGGCCTACGATGAACTGACCGCTCGCCTCAAGAGCGCCAGCAACGCCGAAATCGAAAAATTCCTCGCCGAGCACGGTGACCTGCCCCAGGCCAACTGGATGAAACTGCGCTGGTTGCGCTGGCTGGCCGAGCGCGGCGATTGGGCGACCTTTGTCAAGTATTACGACCCCAAGCTCAACTTCACCGAATTGGACTGCCTCAACGCTCAGTATCAGCTCAGCCATGGCCTTAAGGCCGAAGGCTATGCCAATGCCGAAAAGCTCTGGCTCACCGGCAAGTCACAGCCCCAGGCCTGCGACGCGCTGTTCGGCCAATGGGCATCCCAGGGCCAGTTGACCGAGCAGAAACGTTGGGAGCGCACCAAGCTGGCCGCCCAGGCGCGCAATTATCCGCTGGCCAACAGCCTGGTCAGCGGCCTGACCACCCTCGCCCCCCGTGGCAAGTTGCTGGTGGACGTGGCGCAAAAGCCTGAGTTGCTCAACCAACCCTCGCGCTTCAGCCCGGCCGACGAACCGATGTCCGACATCGTCAGCCTCGGCCTGCGTCGCCTGGCCCGCCAGGATCCGGAAAAAGCCATGGCGCTGCTGGACGGCTACGCCAGCACCATGCATTTTTCCCGAGATGAAAAAGTCGCGATTGCCCGGGAAATCGGCTTGACCCTGGCCAAGCGCTTTGACAGTCGCGCCCTGGACGTGATGACCAAATACGACCCGGAACTGCGCGACGACACCGTTTCGGAGTGGCGCTTGCGCCTGCTGCTGCGCCTGGCCCGTTGGGACGATGCCTACCAACTGACCCGCCGCCTGCCCGAGTCACTGGCCAGCACCAACCGCTGGCGCTACTGGCAAGCCCGTACGCTGGAGCTGGCGCAGCCGCAAAACCCCGAGGCCCTTGCGCTCTACAAGCATCTGGCCCGTGAGCGGGACTTCTATGGCTTCCTCGCCGCCGACCGCTCCCAGTCGCCGTACTCGCTCGTCAACAAGCCATTGGTGATGAGCCAGGCGCTGATCAATAAGGTGCGCAACACACCGGGCGTGCGTCGTGCGCTGGAGTTTCATGCCCGTGGGGACATCGTGGACGGACGCCGCGAGTGGTATCACGTCAGCCGGCATTTCAACCGGGACGAAATGGTCGCCCAGGCGAAACTGGCCTATGACCTGAAATGGTATTTCCCGGCCATTCGCACCATCAGCCAGGCCAAGTACTGGGACGACCTGGACATCCGTTTCCCAATGGCCCACCGCGACACCCTGGTGCGCGAAGCCAAGGTGCGTGGCCTGCATTCGAGCTGGGTCTTCGCAATCACTCGCCAGGAAAGCGCCTTCATGGACGACGCCCGCTCCAGCGTCGGCGCCGCAGGCCTGATGCAACTGATGCCTGGTACCGCCAAGGAAACCGCGCGCAAGTTCAGCATTCCCCTGGCCTCCCCTCAACAAGTGTTGAACCCGGACAAGAACATCCAGCTGGGCGCGGCCTACCTGAGCCAGGTTCACAGCCAGTTCAACGGCAACCGAGTCCTCGCCTCGGCGGCCTACAACGCCGGCCCCGGTCGTGTGCGCCAATGGTTGCGCGGTGCCGATCACTTGAGCTTCGACGTCTGGGTGGAAAGTATTCCATTCGACGAAACCCGCCAATACGTGCAGAACGTGTTGTCATATTCGGTGATCTACGGCCAGAAACTCAACTCGCCGCAACCGCTGGTGGACTGGCATGAGCGGTATTTCGATGATCAGTGAGCATTAGCGCAAGCTGTTCTTGAGAAGAAAAAATGCCCGCTTCGAAAGATGCGGGCATTTTTTTGCTCGGTTACTGGGTCGGTTGATGCCCCCTGTGGGAGCGAGCTTGCTCGCGATGACGGCGGCCGCTCGACATCGATGCAAGCTGGCTCACCGCTATCGCGAGCAAGCTCGCTCCCACAGGGGGATTCATGTAGACGCCATATTTACTCGGTTGCCAACCCCACATTGAACTGCAACGCCGCCAACCGCGCATACAGCGCATTACTGGCGACCAGCTCCTGATGAGTGCCCACGGCAACCACCTTGCCCTGATCCATCACCGCGATCCGGTCGGCGTTTTTCACCGTGGCCAGGCGATGGGCAATGACCAGGGTGGTGCGGTTTTTCATCAAGCTCGGCAGGGCTTGCTGGATAAGGTGTTCGCTTTGCGCATCGAGGGCGCTGGTGGCTTCGTCCAGCAACAGGATCGGTGCGTCCACCAGCAAGGCTCGGGCGATGGCCAGGCGTTGGCGCTGGCCGCCGGACAAGCCCAGGCCGCCGTCGCCCAGGTGAGTCTGGTAGCCATCAGGCATTTTTTCGATGAAGTCATGGGCATGGGCGATCTGCGCCGCCTCGCGCACCTGTTCGGGCGTCGCCTGGGGATTGCCGTAACGAATGTTCTCTTCGACCGTGCCGAAAAACAGCGCCGGATTCTGTGAAACCAAGGCAAAGTGCCGGCGCAGGTCCAGCGGATCGAGTTGGGTCAACGGTACGTCGTCTATCAGGATCTGCCCCTGCACCGGATCATAGAAACGCAACAGCAAGTCGTAGACCGTCGACTTGCCCGCACCGGAAGGCCCGACAAGGGCCAGGGTCTCGCCGGCCTTGACGCTCAGGTCGAGACCGTCGACCGCATAACTGTCCGGCCGGGACGGATAGGAAAAACGCACGCCTTCCAGGCGCAGATCGCCGCGGACCCGCACCGGCAAGGTCACCAGGCCCGTGGCCGGCGGCTGGATGATATTTTCCGAGCGCAGCAGCTCGGCAATGCGCTCTGCCGCGCCGGCCGCCCGCTGCAACTCGCCGATGACTTCGCTCAGGGTCCCGAAGGCACTGCCGACGATCAGGCTATAGAACACGAACGCCGCCAGCTCGCCACCGGAAATCCGCCCGGCGATCACATCCATGCCGCCGACCCAGAGCATCACCCCCACCGCCCCCAGTACGAGCACGATCACCAAGGTGATCAGCCAGGCCCGCTGGGCGATGCGCTTGCGAGCGGTGTCGAAGGCCTGCTCCACCGTCACGGAAAAACGTTGTTCGTCCTGGACCTGATGGTTGTAGGCCTGCACGGTCTTGATCTGGCCGAGGGTTTCGGAGACATAGCTGCCGACGTCGGCAACACGGTCCTGGCTCTCGCGTGACAAGCTGCGCACTCGTCGACCGAAGATCAGGATGGGCGCCAATACCAGCGGCAAGGCAATCACTACGATGCTGGTCAGCTTGGGATTGGTGATAAACAGCAACACGATACCGCCCACCACCATCAGGGCGTTGCGCAAAAACAACGACAGCGACGAACCGATCACCGATTGCAGCAACGTCGTGTCAGTGGTCAGCCGTGACTGGATTTCCGAACTGCGGTTGTTTTCGTAAAAGCCTGGGTGCAAGTACACCAGATGGTTGAAGACCTGCCGCCGGATATCGGCCACCACCCGCTCGCCGATCCAGGACACCAGGTAAAAACGTGCAAACGTACCGATCGCCAGCCCCGCCACCAGCACCATGAACAGGCCGATGGATTGATTGAGCAAGTGTGGCGAGCGGGTCATGAAGCCCTGGTCCACCAGCAAGCGAATGCCTTGGCCCATGGACAAGGTAATGCCGGCGGTGACAATCAAGGCCAGCAACGCGCCGGCGACTTGTTTGCGATAAGGGGCGATGAAGCCGCTGGCCAGGCGTATGGCACGGCGATGTCGGGAAGAAAGCATCAAGGGCGTCCGATAATACAGCGGGAAAAGGCCGGCCCGCGCGGTCGAAACGCAGCGGAACCAGGTTGAATCAGAATGAGTCAGGTTAAATATGACCACGACGACTAGCCGCTAGATGTTATCGGTCTAAAGTCTGGCTGGAAACGCAACTGTATTTCTGATTGAGTGGAGGTGTCGCCATGAACCTACAAGGAGTGTCATGGCTCGGTCACCTGGCGACATTAAAGTAGGCACACAACCTGATGAGGAGACAGGCCATGTCCTTGCAACATAGCAGCGACGACAAGATTCAAGTAATCCGCACGCAACCGGACCAGTCTCTGGGCTGCTCGTTCATCGATGAACAAGGGCGCGAAGTACCGATCACCGAAGACATGATCCGCAAAGCCTGCGGCGAGTTGGAAAAACGACTGGTCAAGCCTGCCGAACAAAAGTGATACAGCCCGTCTCGATTGAACCCGACCTTGATGTCGGGTTTTTTATGCCGGTTGATTTTGCAGGCTTCTGTGGTCAGGCTTCTGTGACCAAGCTCTGTGATCAGGCTCTTGTGGCGAGGGAGCTTGCTCCCGTTGGGTTGCGAAGCAACCCCATGCCTTGTCGGGAGCTAAAAAGCGACGACTGCTTCGCAGCCGAGCGGGAGCAAGCTCCCTCGCCACAAGAGCGCACCGCCCTTAAAGGGTGGCACCCAGCGCAGTCACGATCTGTTGCAAGGCCGCCGACGACCCTTCGATACGCACCTTCAAGCTGTCGATTTCCCGGCGTGGCGGGTAGTGCTTGCGCAAGGCATCGAACGCACTGCGTTGCTCATCGACGGTGCCGACCAGGCTGCGGCGGAAGTTCGCATCGTCGCCACGGGGGTCGTACACGCTCCGGCACAGCGCCGCCAAGGCCCAGGCCGGGTCGGCTTCGGCGTCCAGGGTGATGCCACCCAGCCACGGCCGAGGCAACAGGTCGCTGAGGCGGACTTCAACCGGCTGTTCGAGGAACGCGCATAAAGCCTGGTAGATCTGGGCCGTGCCACGCTGGCGACCATCAAGGCTGTAGCCGGCAATGTGCGGGGTAGCGATCACGCATAAGTCTGCCAGGTCCACGTCCACGGTGGGCTCCTGCTCCCAGACATCCAGCACCGCTTGCAGGTCTTCGCGCTCCAGCAACACCTCGCGCAGCGCGGCATTGTCGATCACCGGGCCCCGGGCCGCATTGATCAGCCAGGTGCCGGGCTTGAGCTGGTTCAGGCGCGCTTCGTCGAACAGGTGCCAGGTCGGTTGCTCGCCGTCACGGGTCAACGGGGTGTGCAGGCTGATCACATCGCATTGCTCGATGATCTGTTCCAGGCTCACATAATCGCCGCCCTCAACGGCCTGACGCGGCGGATCGCAGACCTTGACGGTCCAGCCCAGGCCCCTGAGCAGCTCGATCAATCGCCCGCCCACCTGCCCTGCGCCGACCACGCCGAAGGTCCGCTGCGCGAGCGCCACGCCTTCGATTTCCGCCAGGGTCATCAGGCTGCCCAGCACGTAGTCCACCACGCCGCGGGCGTTGCAACCGGGTGCGCTGGCCCAGTGGATACCGGCCTCGGCCAGATAATCCAGGTCCAGGTGATCGGTGCCGATGGTGCATGTGCCGACGAAGCGTACCTTGCTACCCTCCAACAGCGCCCGATTGACCTGGCTGACCGAACGAACCAGCAGCACATCGGCTTGCTCGACCATCGTCCGGTCGATTCCCCGGCCCGGTACCCGGCGGATTTCGCCGAACCCTTGGAAGAACGCATCAAGCAGGGGGATGTTTTCGTCGGCGACGATCAGCATGGCAGAGCTCCTTTGGCGGGAGGGGCAGTGTAGGCGTTCCTCGCCTCGATGGGCCAGTCCATTGCCTCAGTGAACTAAATTGTGGCGAGGGAGCTTGCTCCCGCTGGCCTGCGAAGCGGGCCCAAAATGCAGGCGACTGCTGCGCAGTCGAGCGGGAGCAAGCTCCCTCGCCACAACAGCATCCGCACGATTGAGAAAGCGATTACAAATCCACAACACAGCTTTTTTCCTGACCACAGCGTCAAGGCGTAGAATTCGCCGCCTTGCGCTAATTTCTCTCGGACGCTTCGCCTGTGAATCCTGTCATCGACTCTCCTGCCACCCTTTCCCGCCCGGCCCGGGTGCGTCTGGAATTCAAGACCCTGCTGGCCTTGGCCGTGCCGATCATGGTGGCGCAACTGGCGACCACCGCCATGGGCTTTGTCGACGCGGTGATGGCCGGTCGGGTCGGCCCACGGGACTTGGCGGCCGTGGCCCTGGGCAACTCGATCTGGGTACCGGTGTTCCTGTTGATGACCGGCACATTGCTGGCGACCACGCCAAAAGTGGCCCAGCGCTTCGGTGCCGGCACGTTCGACGAAATCGGGCCGCTGGTGCGCCAGGCACTGTGGCTGGCACTGGTTGTGGGGTTGCTCGCGACCCTGGCGCTGTTCAGCGCCGAACCAATCCTGCACATCATGAAGGTCGATCCCGAATTGATCGGCCCCTGCATGGAATACCTGCGCGGCATCGGCGCGGGCCTGCCGGCCGTGGCGCTGTATCACGTGCTGCGCTGCTTCAGCGATGGCCTGGGCCGCACGCGACCGGCAATGGTGCTGGGGCTGTGCGGACTGGCATTGAACATTCCGCTCAATTACATCTTCATCTACGGGCACCTGGGCGTGCCCGCCATGGGCGGCGTCGGTTGCGGCTGGGCCACGGCCATCGTGATGTGGTTCATGACCCTGGGCATGGCCGGTTGGGCCCGTTGGGCACCGGCCTATCAGTCGAGTCGGTTGTTCAGCCGTTTCGACTGGCCGCAATGGACAGTGATCAAGCGCCTGCTGGGCATCGGCCTGCCGATTGGCATCGCGGTGTTCGCCGAGTCGAGTATTTTCGCGGTGATCGCGCTGCTGATCGGCAGCCTCGGGGCCACGGTGGTGGCCGGGCACCAGATCGCGCTGAACTTCAGCTCCCTGGTGTTCATGATCCCCTACTCCCTGGGCATGGCTGTCACGGTGAGGGTCGGCCAGGCCTTGGGCCGTCGCCAGCCCCGTGAAGCGCGCTTCGCCGCCGGGGTGGGCATGGGCACGGCCCTGGCGTACGCCTGCCTGTCGGCGAGCCTGATGTTCGCACTGCGCGGGCCTATCGCGGCGATCTATACCGCCGACCCGGTGGTGATCGAAGTGGCGTCGATGCTGATCGTCTACGCGGCGCTGTTCCAGTTTTCCGATGCGATCCAGGTCACGGCTGCAGGGGCGCTGCGCGGCTACCAGGACACCCGGGTGACGATGATCCTGACCCTGTTCGCCTATTGGGGCATCGGCCTGCCGGTGGGCTACGCGCTGGGCCTGACCGACTGGCTCGGCGCGGCCAGCGGCCCGAGCGGGTTGTGGCAAGGCCTGATCGTAGGCCTGAGCTGCGCGGCGCTGATGCTGTCGATCCGCCTGACACGCAGCGCGCGCAAGCAGATCCGCGTCAGCCACTCGCCGGATTAAGCGATTTTCTTGCGGATCCAGTAGAGGTAGGTGCCAGCCTCTTCCTGCTGGGCCACCAGTTCGTGATCCAGGAACACGCAAAACTTGGGGATGTCGCGGCGAGTCGAGGGATCGGTGGCGATGACTTTCAACAGGCCACCGGGGGCCAGGTCACGGATGTGCTGGTGCAGCATCATCACCGGTTCCGGGCAATTGAGGCCCGTGGCATCCAGTGTGCCGTCGACCGGCGTGTCGTTCATTTCACTCATGTTCTACTCCTGAAACTGGCCGGCATTGTCGCGCAATGCCGGCGCTCTTAACAGATGTACATCAGCCCTGTGGCGAGGGAGCTTGCTCCCGCTCGGCTGCGAAGCAGTCGTCACTTTTAGGAGTCCAACAGGACATTGGGGTTGCTTCGCAACCCAGCGGGAGCAAGCTCCCTCGCCACAAAAGCTCGCTCCATAGCTTCAGCGGGACTTCGGCTTTTTGGTGTCCAGCCGCCGCAGATGGCACGTCACTTCCTCGCGGTCGTGGTACAGCTGCTTGCAACCGATCTCGACCTGGATACCCCGGGCCTTGAAACCCTCGGCGATGCGTTCGAGCAGGCGTTTCACCTCGGCATAACGCTGTTTCATAGGCAGTTTGAGGTTGACCACAGCCTCGCGGCAATGCCCTTCGCCAATCCACTCCTCCAGCATCGCCGCGTTGCGCGCGGGCTTTTCGACGATGTCGCAGACCATCCAATCCACCGGCTGCTTGGGCTTGAACGTGAAGCCGTCCGCCATCAAGTGCTGCACCAGGCCGGTATCCATCAGGCTTTCGGCCATCGGGCCGTTGTCGATGGCCGTCACCAGCATGCCGCGGTTGACCAGTTGCCAGGTCCAACCGCCCGGCGCGGCACCGAGGTCCACGCCGGTCATGTCACTGTGCAGGCGCTCGTCCCACTGGTCCCGGGGGATGAAATGGTGCCAGGCTTCTTCGAGCTTGAGGGTGGAGCGGCTTGGCGCCTCCCGGGGGAACTTGAGACGCGGGATGCCCATCGGCCACATCGCAGAGTTATCCGCGTCCGCCAGGCCCAGGAAGACTTCACGGCCACTCTTGAAGGTCAGCAGCAGGCGCGGCTTGCGCGGATCGTCCACCAACTTGCCGGCCCCGCTCAACGCCTTGCGCAGCGGGCCTTCGAATTTCTTGCAGAAGTTCGACAGTTCCTTGCCGTCATTGGTGTCGACCACCTCCAGCCACAGGCTGCCACAGACCGGGAAGCCGCTCATGTGGGCCAGGATGACGCTGATACGGTCGGTTTCCGGCAAGTCAATGAACGTGCCCCGCGCCCACTGGCGCGGGAAAATCAGCTCGGCAAAACGCTGCCCACGCATCAGCCGTTCGGCGCCGTCCTCTTGCGTGCAGACAAATTCGGCGCAGGCGCTGGCCGGCTTGGCCTTGGCATAGCCGGCCACGTTGAGCCGAGCCGCATGTTCGGCGATCTCGGAACAGACCTCGCCTTCGAAGCCCGGCCGGCAGTGCATAAAAAGCGTGTTCATTGAAACTCCGTAGCAAAGCCTGTCACGAAAACCGCCGC
Source organism: Pseudomonas sp. Z1-12 (assembly GCF_051132015.1). Classification (NCBI taxonomy): domain Bacteria; kingdom Pseudomonadati; phylum Pseudomonadota; class Gammaproteobacteria; order Pseudomonadales; family Pseudomonadaceae; genus Pseudomonas; species Pseudomonas sp. Z1-12. Next base: position 2,063,122 of record NZ_CP071647.1, on the reverse strand, counting down.
ATGATAGCGGAGTTCGGAACCACGAACCTTGCAATAGAGTCCAGTGATTAGTCATACGCTTAAAACAGGGCTAGGTTAAAGGCTCTGTCCGTTCCGTCAGTCCGTAGCCGTGCGGACTCAAAGGAGTGATTTCAATGCCGTCCCTCGATAGCCTGAAAACCCTTAAAACACTGCAAGTCGACGCCAGGACCTACCACTATTTCAGCCTGCCGGATGCCGCCCGAAGCCTGGGCGACCTCGACAAACTGCCCATGTCCTTGAAGGTGCTGCTGGAAAACCTGCTGCGCTGGGAAGATGAAAAAACCGTCACCGGCGCCGACCTCAAGGCCCTGGCCGGTTGGCTCAAGGAGCGCCGCTCCGACCGCGAGATCCAATACCGCCCGGCCCGGGTATTGATGCAGGATTTCACCGGCGTCCCCGCCGTGGTCGACCTGGCCGCCATGCGCGCCGCTGTGGAAAAGGCCGGCGGCGACCCCCAGCGGATCAACCCGCTGTCCCCCGTGGACCTGGTGATCGACCACTCGGTGATGGTGGACAAGTTCGCCAGCAGCCAGGCGTTCGAGCAGAACGTCGACATCGAAATGCAGCGCAACGGCGAACGCTACGCCTTCCTGCGCTGGGGCCAGAGCGCCTTCGACAACTTCAGCGTGGTGCCGCCGGGCACCGGCATCTGTCACCAGGTCAACCTCGAATACCTGGGTCGCACCGTCTGGACCAAAGAGGAAGATGGTCGCACCTACGCCTTCCCCGACACCCTGGTGGGCACCGACTCCCACACCACCATGATCAACGGCCTCGGCGTACTGGGCTGGGGCGTCGGGGGGATCGAGGCGGAAGCAGCGATGCTGGGTCAACCGGTGTCGATGCTGATCCCCGAAGTCGTTGGCTTCAAACTCGTCGGCAAACTGCGCGAAGGCATCACCGCCACCGACCTGGTGCTGACCGTCACGCAGATGCTGCGCAAGAAAGGCGTGGTGGGCAAATTCGTCGAGTTCTATGGCGATGGCCTGGCCGACCTGCCCCTGGCCGACCGCGCCACCATCGCCAACATGGCCCCGGAATACGGCGCCACCTGCGGGTTCTTCCCGGTGGATGACGTGACCCTGGACTACCTGCGCCTGTCCGGGCGTCCGGCTGACACCGTGAAGCTGGTGGAGGCCTATTGCAAGGCCCAGGGCCTGTGGCGTCTGCCCGGCCAGGAACCGGTGTTCACCGATACGCTGGAACTGGATATGGGTAGCGTCGAGGCCAGCCTCGCCGGCCCTAAACGCCCTCAGGACCGGGTCTCGCTGCCGAATGTCGGCCAGGCCTTCAGCGACTTCCTGGGGTTGCAGGTCAAACCCACCAGTAAGGAAGAAGGCCGCCTGGAAAGTGAAGGCGGCGGTGGCGTCGCGGTGGGCAATGCCGACCAGGTGGGCGAAGCCGAGTACGAATACGAAGGCCACACCCATCGCCTGAAAAACGGCGCGGTGGTGATTGCCGCGATCACCTCGTGCACCAACACCTCCAACCCCAGCGTCATGATGGCCGCCGGGCTGCTGGCGAAAAAGGCCGTGGAAAAAGGCTTGGTTCGCAAGCCTTGGGTCAAGAGCTCCCTGGCACCGGGCTCCAAGGTGGTCACTGATTACTACAACGCGGCCGGCCTGACCGAATACCTGGATAAACTCGGTTTCGACCTGGTGGGCTATGGTTGCACCACCTGCATCGGCAACTCCGGGCCGTTGCCGGACCCCATCGAAAAAGCCATCCAGAAAGCCGATCTCACCGTGGCCTCGGTCTTGTCGGGCAACCGCAACTTCGAAGGCCGAGTGCATCCACTGGTGAAGACCAACTGGCTGGCCTCGCCGCCATTGGTGGTCGCCTATGCCCTGGCCGGCACGGTGCGCATCGACATCAGTAGCGAGCCGCTGGGCAACGACCGGGACGGCAAACCGGTGTACCTGCGGGACATCTGGCCCAGCAGCCAGGAAGTCGCCGCCGCCGTGGCCCAGGTCAACACCAGCATGTTCCACAAGGAATACGCCGCTGTGTTTGCCGGTGACGAGCAATGGCAGGCCATCGAGGTGCCGCAAGCGGCCACCTATGTCTGGCAGGACGATTCGACCTATATCCAGCATCCACCGTTCTTCGACGACATCGGCGGGCCGCCACCGGCGGTCAGGAACGTCGAGGGCGCCCGAGTGCTGGCCCTGCTGGGGGACTCGGTGACCACCGACCACATCTCCCCGGCCGGTAACATCAAGGCCGACAGCCCAGCCGGTCGTTACCTGCGCGAACAGGGCGTGGAGCCACGGGACTTCAACTCCTACGGTTCACGGCGTGGCAACCATCAGGTGATGATGCGCGGCACCTTCGCCAACATCCGCATCCGCAACGAAATGCTCGACGGCGAAGAAGGCGGCAATACGATCTACATTCCCAATGGCGAACGCATGCCGATCTACGACGCCGCCATGCTGTACCAGGCCGCGGGCACGCCGCTGGTGGTGATCGCCGGCCAGGAATATGGCACCGGGTCGAGCCGGGACTGGGCGGCCAAGGGCACCAACCTGTTGGGGGTCAAGGCGGTGATCGCAGAGAGCTTCGAGCGCATCCATCGCTCCAACCTCGTGGGCATGGGCGTGCTGCCGTTGCAGTTCAAGCTCGACCAGAACCGCAAGAGCCTGAACCTTACAGGCAAGGAAACCCTGGACATCCTCGGCCTCAATGACGTCGAACTGACGCCGCGCATGAACCTGCCCCTGGTCATCACCCGGGAGGACGGCAGCCAGGAGCGAATCGAAGTGTTGTGTCGGATCGATACCTTGAATGAAGTGGAATATTTCAAGGCCGGCGGGATTCTTCACTATGTCTTGCGACAATTGATTGCCGCTTGAAAAAAACCGCCACGATGGCGAACAAGAGCCTGGACAAATACCTGTGGGAGCGAGCTTGCTCCGGGCGGCGTTCCGACGATAGGGTCAGTTCAGTCAACATTAATGTTGGCTGATCCACCGCTATCGCGAGCAAGCTCGCTCCCACAGGTTTTATAACTGACCGACCGCTATTTAACAGGCACTGTTTTTGGATCAGCCCGCCTATAATCCCGCCAGCACCCACACAACCGCGCCAGCCAAACCGCCAGCCCTTCCTGCGCATGAATCTGCATGGACACAAATGTGCTCTTTGCGCGACACAGTGGCGTCGAAGACCCGACGGCCGCCCTCGCCCAGAGTTCTCCCGCTAAAAGGATGTTGTATGCCCGCTCTATCCTGGCTTCACCTGGCCCTTCTTTCCATCGGCTATGGCTTGGCGCTGCTCTACGGCCAGTTGGCCTGGACCGCAGTCATCTCGGTGGCGCTGCTGCTGTTCGCCGGGTATGCGGTTCGCCAGCAACAGACCCCGGTTGGCCAGTTTCTCGGGCATGCGCTGTTCATTGTCATGGCCCTGGCATTGGCCCTGCACTGGATGCCTGGCTTCTTCAACGGCCGGGCCATCGCCCCCCAGCGCTTGACCGATGACGCCGTGCCGTTTGCCATGTACCTGAACCAAGACAAGCCGCTGATCGGTTTCTGGCTATTGCTGGCCTGCCCCTGGATCGTCGGCCGGCGCTCACTGCGCCTGTCCGTCCAGGCCACGGCACTGGGCCTGGGGCTGAGCGCGGTGCTGGCCCTCGGCGGGGCCGTGCTGCTGGGCATGGTCCATTGGGCGCCGAAGTGGCCGGATCACGCCTGGTTGTGGACCGCTAATAATCTTTTATTGGTCACGATCGTGGAGGAAGCGCTGTTTCGTGGCTACATTCAGGGGGGCTTGAGTCGACGTTTCAAACATTTGGCCCAGGGCGACAACCTGGCGCTGCTCCTGGCCTCGCTGCTGTTCGGCCTGGTGCACGCCGGCGCGGGCTGGCAGTGGGTGCTGTTGTCGGGCCTGGCGGGGGTCGGTTACGGCCTGGCGTATCGTTTTGGCGGCCTGGGCGCGGCGATTGCCACGCACTTTCTGCTCAACCTGCTTCATTTCGCCCTCTTTACCTACCCGATGCTGGCGTGATAGCGACAGGCAAAAATAACTTCAACTAAAACCTGACGACGCCGACAACCTTTCAAAGCCTTGCGGATCTACACACCATGCGTAACAACCAACCCGTCACACAACGCGAAAGGACCTTCCCGGCCCAGCAACGATTGATTTCCACCACCGACACCAAGGGTGTGATTACTTACTGCAACGATGCTTTCGTTGAAGTCAGCGGGTATTCGAAGGAAGAACTGATCCGTGCGCCGCACAATCTCGTGCGCCATCCCGATGTCCCCTCCGCCGTGTTCGCGCACATGTGGGGCACACTGAAACAAGGCTTGCCATGGATGGGCATCGTCAAGAATCGCTGCAAGAACGGTGACCACTACTGGGTCAACGCCTATGTCACGCCCGTGTTCGAGGGCAATCAGGTGGTCGGCTACGAGTCGGTGCGGGTCAAGCCCACCGCCGAGCAGATCGGCCGCGCCGAAGCCCTCTATCAACGCATCAACCAGGGCAAGTCCGCGGTGCCGGGCAGCGACAAGTGGTTGCCGATACTGCAGGACTGGCTGCCGTTCATCCTGGTCAGCCAACTGGGCTTCGTCGTCGGCGCGTTCCTGAATTCTTCCTGGGGCTTTGCCCTGGCCGCCCTGCTGTCGGTGCCCTTGGGGCTGATGGGCCTGCAATGGCAGCAACGCGGGATCAAGCGCCTCCTGCGCCTGGCCGAACAAACCACCTCCGACCCGCTGATCGCCCGGATGTACACCGACAGCCGCGGCGTCCAGGCACGCCTGGAGATGTCGATCCTCAGCCAGCAAGCGCGCCTGAAAACCTGCCTGACCCGCCTGCAGGACACCGCCGAACACCTCAACGACCAGGCCCGCCAGTCCAATACCCTGGCCCACGACAGCTCCAGCGGCCTGGAACGTCAGCGGGTGGAAACCGAACAGGTCGCCACGGCCGTCAACCAGATGGCGGCAACGACCCAGGAGGTCGCCAGCCACGTGCAGCGCACCGCCGATGCCACCCAGGAAGCCAATCGCCTGACCAGCCGCGGCCGCGACATCGCCGGGGAAACCCGCGAAGCCATCGAGCGGCTATCGGTGGTGGTGGGTGAGACCGGTCAAACCGTCACCCAACTGGCCAAGGACAGCGACGAGATCGGTGGCGTGGTCGACGTGATCAAAGGCATCGCCGACCAGACCAACCTGCTGGCCCTCAACGCGGCCATCGAAGCGGCCCGTGCCGGCGAGATGGGCCGCGGCTTTGCCGTGGTGGCCGACGAGGTAAGGCAACTGGCGCAACGCACCAGCGAATCCACCGGGCAGATCCACGCGCTGATCGCCAAGCTCCAGCAGACCGCCACCAACGCCGTGCAAACCATGGACGCCGGCCACCGCCAGGCCGAAGAAGGCGTGGCGCGGGTCATGGAAGCGGACCAGGCGCTGGTGGGCATCAGCGAAGCCGTGGCGCATATCACGGACATGACCACCCAGATCGCCGCCGCCACCGAGGAACAAAGCTCAGTGGCCGAGGAGATCAGCCGCAACATCAGCAACATCTCGGAACTGGCCGACCAGACTTCGGGACAGGCCCACAGCTCGGCGCTGCTCAGCGAAGAGCTGACCCGGACAGCCAATACGCAGTATTCGCTGGTGGAGCGGTTCAACCGCTGATAGATGCCTGCCCAATAAAAAACCGGGAAGGTGTTGCTTCCCGGTTTTTTATTGCCAATTCAAAAATGGTGTCGCGTTATGAACCATCTTCGCGAGCAAGCCCGCTCCCACAAGGGATTGCAGTTGTTCATGCGAACGCATTCTAAAATGTGGGAGCGGGCTTGCTCGCGAAGAGGCCAGGACAGGCGCTATCAATCCTGAAGAAACGCTGCCACCTTGCCTGCAGCAGCCTCCAAATGCTGCTCATGACTAAACCCTGAAACCTTCAGCGGCTTGAGGTCATGATCCCCCGCCACCAACCACAACACCTCGATGCTCGGTGACAAGGCGTAGCCCTGCACCGCCTCCCGGTTACCCAACGCATCCCGCTCGCCCTGGACGATCAAGGTACGGGTCTTCAATGCTGCCAAGTGCTCGACCCGCGGTTTCTCCGGCTTGCCCACCGCGTAGAAGGGATAGCCCAGGCATACCAACGCATCGGCGCCCAGCTCATCGGCCAGCAGGCTCGCCATCCGCCCCCCCATGGACTTGCCGCCAATGGCCAGCCGCCCAGCGACATAAGGCCGCACCTTGGCGTACACCTCTCGCCAGCATTCGAGCAGCTTGGGCGCCGGGTTCGGTGGACGCTTGCCGCCATCCAGACGCTGGGCCATGTAGGGAAACTCGAAGCGCAACACGTTGACGCCTTGTGCGGCAAGGCGTGCGGCCATTTCCTCCATGAAGCCGCTGTCCATCGGCGCACCGGCACCGTGGGCCAGGATCAGGGTCGGTGGTTCGGCGCACACCCCGGGCCGCGCGGCCGTCCACAACCAGCCATGTTGCTCCACGCACCGCGCCCATTGATCCCCGTCAATACTGGCCTTGTGCTGTTTGTCCATGCTTGCCTCGCTTTTAGTCTGCCTATAACTCCAGGCGAAGAACGCCGCACTGCCTTGCGCAGGCGCTCACTTCGGCTGAACCGTGGATGGGGAACCATGAACACTTCTATCAGTACCGCCTACAACTACAAGGTGGTCCGCCAATTCGCCATTATGACGGTGGTGTGGGGCATCGTCGGCATGGGGCTCGGGGTTTTTCTCGCGGCCCAATTGGTCTGGCCGCAGCTCAACTTCGATTTGCCCTGGACCAGCTTCGGTCGCCTGCGCCCGCTGCACACCAACGCGGTGATCTTCGCCTTCGGCGGCTGCGCGTTGTTTGCCAGTTCGTTCTACTCGGTGCAACGCACCTGCCAGACCCAGCTGTTTGCGCCGAAAATCGCCGCGTTCTGCTTCTGGGGCTGGCAACTGGTGATCCTGCTGGCGGCCATCAGCCTGCCGCTGGGCTACACCAGTTCCAAGGAGTACGCCGAACTGGAATGGCCGATCGACATCCTGATCACCATCGTCTGGGTCGCCTACGCCATCGTGTTCTTCGGCACCGTGGCCAAGCGCAACACCAAGCACATCTATGTCGGTAACTGGTTCTTCGGCGGGTTCATCCTGACCGTGGCGATCCTGCACATCGTCAACAACCTGGAACTGCCGGTGAGCTGGACCAAGTCCTACTCGGTGTACGCCGGGGCCACGGACGCGATGGTGCAATGGTGGTACGGGCACAACGCCGTAGGCTTTTTCCTCACCGCAGGTTTCCTGGGGATGATGTATTACTTCGTGCCGAAGCAGGCCGAACGCCCGGTGTATTCCTATCGCCTGTCCATCGTCCACTTCTGGGCGCTGATCACCCTGTACATCTGGGCCGGCCCGCACCACCTGCACTACACCGCGCTGCCGGACTGGGCACAGTCCCTGGGCATGGTGATGTCACTGATCCTGCTGGCACCGAGCTGGGGCGGCATGATCAACGGCATGATGACCCTCTCCGGCGCCTGGCATAAGTTGCGCAGCGACCCGATCCTGCGGTTCCTGGTGGTGTCCCTGGCGTTCTACGGCATGTCGACCTTCGAGGGTCCGATGATGGCGATCAAGACCGTCAACGCCCTTTCCCACTACACCGACTGGACCATCGGCCACGTACACGCCGGCGCGCTCGGCTGGGTGGCGATGATTTCCATCGGCGCGCTGTATCACATGATCCCGAAAGTCTTCGGCCGGCCACAGATGCACAGCATCGGCCTGATCAACGCGCACTTCTGGCTCGCGACCATCGGCACCGTGCTCTACATCGCCTCGATGTGGGTCAACGGCATCGCCCAGGGCCTGATGTGGCGGGCGGTGAACGAGGACGGCACGCTCACCTATTCCTTCGTCGAAACCCTGGTGGCCAGCCACCCAGGCTTCGTCGTGCGGTTGGCGGGCGGGGCGATCTTCCTCATCGGCATGCTGCTGATGGCCTACAACACCTGGCGCACCGTGCGGGCCTACCAGCCTGCCGAAGCCGCCGCTGCCGCGCAGATGGCCTGAGGAGTCCGCCATGAAACACGAAACAATTGAAAAAAACGTCGGCCTGCTGATGCTGCTGATGGTCCTGGCCGTGAGCATTGGCGGCCTGACCCAGATCGTGCCGCTGTTCTTCCAGGACGTGACCAACAAGCCGGTGGACGGCATGAAGCCCTACACCGCCCTGCAACTGGAAGGCCGCGACATCTACATCCGTGAAGGCTGCGTCGGCTGCCACTCGCAGATGATCCGTCCGTTCCGCGCCGAGACCGAGCGCTACGGCCACTACTCCGTCGCTGGCGAAAGTGTCTGGGATCACCCGTTCCTGTGGGGTTCCAAGCGTACCGGGCCGGACCTGGCACGGGTCGGCGCGCGCTACTCCGATGATTGGCACCGCGCCCACTTGTACAACCCGCGCAACGTCGTGCCGGAGTCGAAAATGCCGGCCTACCCCTGGCTGGTGGCCCAGGCAGTGGACAGCAGCCACACCGAAGGCAAGCTGCGCGCCATGCGCACCCTCGGCGTGCCGTACACCGACGACGACATCGCAGGCAGCGTGGCCTCGCTCAAGGGCAAGACCGAAATGGACGCGCTGGTGGCCTACCTGCAAGTGCTCGGCACTGCCATCAAGAGCAAGAGGTGAGCCTGATGTTCTTTGAAATGAGCACTGGAATGATCCGTGGGCTGGGCACCGTCGTGGTGTTCATCGCCTTCATCGGCCTGATCCTGTGGGTGTTCAGCAGCAAGCGCGGACCGGAGTTCGCCCAGGCGCGCCTGCTGCCGTTCGCCGACGAGCCACCCGCCGATCTCACCCCCCAAGACCCTGCAACAAGGAGTACCCGGCCATGACCACCTTCTGGAGTACGTGGATCTGCGTACTGACCCTCGGCAGCCTCATCGGCCTGACCTGGCTGCTGATCGGCACCCGCAAGGGCGAGACCAAGGGCAGCGTCGACCAGACCATGGGCCACAGCTTCGACGGCATCGAGGAATACGACAACCCACTGCCGCAGTGGTGGTTCCTGTTGTTCGCCGGCACCCTGGTATTTTCCGTCGGTTACCTGGTCCTCTACCCGGGCCTGGGCAACTGGAAAGGCATCCTGCCCGGGTACGAAAACGGCTGGACCGGCGCCCATGAATGGGAAAAGGAAATGGCCAAGGCCGACGCCAAGTTCGGGCCGATCTTCGCCAAGTTCGCGGCCATGCCCGTGGAAGAAGTCGCCAAGGACCCACAGGCCTTGAAGATGGGTGGCCGCCTGTTCGCCTCCAACTGCTCGGTCTGCCACGGCTCGGACGCCAAGGGTGCCTTCGGCTTCCCGAACCTGGCCGACAGCAACTGGCGCTGGGGCGGCGCCGCCGAGACCATCAAGGCGACCATCATGGGCGGGCGCATGGCGGCGATGCCGGCCTGGGGGGAAGTGCTGGGGGAGTCCGGGGTCAAGAACGTGGCCGCCTATGTTCGCCACGACCTGGCCGGCCTGCCTTTGCCGGCGGACAGCGGTGCCGACCTGCAAGCCGGCCAGCAGGCCTTCAACACCACCTGCGTCGCCTGCCACGGGGCCAACGGCCAGGGCACCGAAGCCATGGGGGCGCCGAACCTGACGCAACCGGCCGGCTTCATCTACGGCACCAGCCTGACCCAGTTGCAGCAGACCATTCGCCATGGACGCCAAGGCCACATGCCGGCACAGAATGAGTTGCTGGGCAATGACAAGGTGCAACTGCTCGCGGCTTACGTCTACAGCCTGTCCCAAGGTGTCGGCACCGAGCGCCTGCAAGCGGAACACAAAAGCGAATAAATCCTGACCACACGAACAGCCGCATTCATCTGGATGCGGCTGCTCCGTGCCCCTGCGCGACTCATTGTCGCACCCTCCCATGGTCTTTCTTTCGGTTCCCCTGAATCAGGTCTAAGCTTGCCTTTGCGTGCGCTGGCGACTGCCGGTTTCAGGTCGATCCGACCCGATGCGTTCGACAATCGTTCGACAAAAAGGCCGCAAAGGCAGGTGAATACCGGCTGTTGCGACAGTTGCCTGGCATCACCCGAACGCCGTGTTCGAACACACCCCGTTACAACCGACCTGACCCCCTCGCCTCTTTCCTTCGTTGCGACATTTTGCCGAGGGCCAATTTTGTCCCTACACCGAACATGGAAAGGCCGCAGAATCAGCTTTGGAAAGCATTGACCCAGGTCATGGCGCGTTGCAATGACCCCCCGCTTTCTCCATACTTGCGACCGATTTTTATCCTAATAAAACACCCAAACCGTGGAACCTTAGAATGAGCACAGCAATCAGTCCGACTGCTTATAACTATAAGGTAGTCCGCCAGTTCGCCATCATGACGGTGGTCTGGGGGATCCTTGGCATGGGGCTCGGTGTCTTCATCGCCTCGCAACTGGTCTGGCCGGAGTTGAACTTCGATCTGCCATGGACGACATTTGGACGCCTGCGCCCGCTGCACACCAACCTGGTGATCTTCGCCTTCGGTGGTTGTGCGTTGTTTGCCACTTCTTACTACGTCGTGCAGCGAACCTGCCAAACGCGACTGATTTCCGACAGCCTCGCCGCCTTCACCTTCTGGGGTTGGCAAGCGGTGATCGTCGGCGCGATCGTGACCTTGCCCATGGGTTTCACCACCACCAAGGAATACGCGGAACTGGAATGGCCCCTGGCTATCCTGCTGGCGATCGTCTGGGTGACCTACGGTTTGGTGTTCTTCGGCACCATCGTCAAGCGCAAGACCAAGCACATCTACGTCGGTAACTGGTTCTACGGTGCCTTCATCGTCGTGACCGCCATGCTGCACATCGTCAACCACGCCTCCCTGCCGGTCAGCTTCTTCAAGTCGTACTCGGCCTATTCGGGCGCGACCGACGCGATGATCCAGTGGTGGTACGGCCACAACGCCGTGGGGTTCTTCCTGACCACCGGCTTCTTGGGGATGATGTACTACTTCGTGCCGAAACAGGCCGAGCGTCCGATTTATTCCTATCGCCTGTCCATCGTCCACTTCTGGGCGCTGATCACCCTGTACATCTGGGCCGGCCCGCACCACTTGCACTACACCGCGCTGCCGGACTGGGCACAGTCCCTGGGCATGGCGATGTCGATCATCCTGCTGGCGCCAAGCTGGGGCGGCATGATCAACGGCATGATGACCCTGTCGGGTGCCTGGCATAAATTGCGCACCGACCCGATCCTGCGCTTCCTGGTGGTATCCCTGGCGTTCTACGGCATGTCGACCTTCGAAGGCCCGATGATGGCCATCAAGACCGTCAACTCCCTGAGCCACTACACCGACTGGACCATCGGCCACGTACACGCCGGTGCACTCGGTTGGGTTGCGATGATTTCCATCGGCGCCATCTACCACATGATCCCGAAACTGTTCGGTCGTGCGCAGATGCACAGCACCGGCCTGATCAACGCGCACTTCTGGCTCGCGACCATCGGCACCGTGCTCTACATCGCCTCGATGTGGGTCAACGGCATCACCCAAGGCCTGATGTGGCGTGCGATCAACGACGACGGCACCCTGACCTATTCGTTCGTCGAAGCGCTGCAAGCCAGCCACCCTGGCTTCATCGTGCGTGCCCTGGGCGGCGCGTTCTTCGCCAGCGGCATGCTGTTCATGGCCTACAACGTGTACCGCACCGTTCGTGCCTCTGACCCGGCTGAAGCTGAAGCCGCCGCCAAGATCGCCGTAGTTGGAGCTCACTGATGAAGCACGAAGCAGTAGAGAAGAATATCGGCCTGCTGGCCTTCTTCATGGTCATCGCCGTGAGCATCGGCGGCCTGACCCAGATCGTTCCGCTGTTCTTCCAGGATGTGACCAACAAGCCGGTCGAAGGCATGAAGCCGCGTACCGCCCTTGAACTGGAAGGCCGTGACATCTATATCGCCAACGGCTGTGTCGGCTGCCACTCGCAGATGATCCGTCCGTTCCGCGCCGAGACCGAACGCTACGGCCACTACTCCGTTGCCGGCGAAAGCGTCTGGGACCACCCGTTCCTGTGGGGTTCCAAGCGTACCGGCCCGGACCTGGCCCGCGTTGGCGGCCGCTATTCCGACGACTGGCAGCGTGCGCACTTGTACAACCCGCGCAACGTGGTGCCTGAGTCGAAAATGCCGGCCTACCCGTTCCTCGTAGAAAACAAGCTCGACGGCAAAGACACCGCCAAGAAAATGGAAGTCCTGCGTGCCTTGGGCGTGCCTTACACCGACGAAGACATCGCCGGTGCCAGGGATGCCGTCAAGGGCAAGACTGAAATGGACGCGCTGGTGGCCTATCTGCAAGGCCTGGGCACCATCATCAAAAGCAAACGGTGATTTAGATGGATATCGGGATGATTCGTGGCCTGGGCACCGTCGTCGTGATGGTGGCCTTCATCGGTCTGGCCCTGTGGGTGTTCAGCCCCAAGCGCAAGTCGGAGTTTGACGACGCGACCTTGCTGCCGTTCGCGGATGATCCCGAAGCCATCAAGCACGTCGAGCAAGCTTCTAGGAGTAACAAAGAATGACTACATTCTGGAGTCTGTACGTCACAGTCCTCAGCCTGGGAACGATCTTCGCCCTGACCTGGCTGCTGCTGTCGACCCGCAAGGGCCAGCGCAGCGAAGCCACCGAAGAGACGGTTGGCCACTCCTTCGACGGGATCGAGGAGTACGACAACCCGCTGCCGAAATGGTGGTTCATGCTGTTCGTGGGCACCATCATTTTCGCCCTCGGTTACCTGGTGCTCTACCCTGGCCTGGGCAACTGGAAAGGCCTGCTGCCAGGCTACAACTACCTGGACACCGAAAAGCAGACCGCCTTCGCCAACGGCCAGACCGGCTGGACAGGCGTTCATGAGTGGGAAAAGGAAATGGCGCGCTCGGACGCCAAGTTCGGTCCGATCTTCGCCAAGTTCGCCTCCATGCCGATCGAAGAAGTCGCCAAGGACCCGCAAGCCCTGAAGATGGGTGGCCGCCTGTTCGCCTCCAACTGCTCGGTTTGCCACGGTTCCGACGCCAAGGGTGCCTACGGTTTCCCGAACCTGACCGACGCCGACTGGCGCTGGGGCGGTGAGCCGGAAACCATCAAGACCACCATCATGGGTGGCCGTCACGCCGTGATGCCGGGCTGGGCTGCCGTGGTGGGCGAACAAGGCGTGGCCGACGTGGCCGCCTACCTCGTGACCGGCCTGCACGGTCGCAAACTGCCCGAAGGCGCCAAGGCCGATCCGGCCAACGGCCAGAAACTGTTCGCGGCCAACTGCGTGGCCTGCCACGGTCCTGCCGGCAAGGGCACGCCCGCCATGGGCGCACCTGACCTGACACATCCAGCGGGCTTCATCTACGGTTCGAGCTTCGCTCAACTGCAGCAGACCATCCGCTACGGTCGCCAGGGCCAGATGCCGGCCCAGGCCGACCTGCAAGGCAACGACAAGGTCCACCTGCTGGCGGCCTATGTCTACAGCCTGTCTCACGGCGAAAAGGCTCCGGCCGCTGACGCCCAGTAAGACAAGTCGCTGATACACGAAAGGCCCCGCCAATCTGATTGGCGGGGCCTTTTTGTTACCGGCAGAAAAACCTGGGCAAAGCTGTTGCGCTTGCGGCCTCTCCACACCAGTAGTAACGTGCCTACATTCCAACTGAACATGAGGGCACGCCCATGTCCATCACCACCCTCTCCAGCCGTGAATTCAACCACGACACAAGTGGTGCCAAAAAAGCCACCCGCGAAGGGCCGGTGATCATCACCGACCGTGGCAAGCCGGCCCATGTGCTGCTAAGCATTGAGGAGTACCAGAAACTGACCGGCCTCGGCACCAGCATTGTCGAGTTGCTGGTCATGCCCGATGCGCCGGACATCGACTTCGAGACCGAGCGCGCCGCCATCACGCCTCGCTCGGTGGACCTGTCCTGAATGTTTCTACTCGATACCAACGTCATTTCCGAACTGCGCAAATCCCAGGCAGACAAGAACGTCCAGGCCTGGGCGCGCAGCGTTCCCGCGCCCAGCCTGTATGTCTCGGCGATTACCGTACTGGAACTGGAAACCGGCGTGCTGCGCTTCGAACGCAAGGACCCGACGCAAGGCAGCCGCTTGCGGGCCTGGCTGGATGATCATGTGCTGCCGGCCTTTGCTGGCAGGATCCTGGCCGTGGACCGTGCCGTCGCGCTGCGCTGCGCTCGCCTGCATGTGCCTGACCGCAGCAATGAATGTGATGCATTGATTGCCGCGACCGCGCTGGTCCATGGGTTGACCGTGGTGACCCGCAACGTGAGTGATTTCCAGAGCTGCGGCGTGGCGGTGCTCAATCCTTGGGTTGGCTGATGCCTATTTGGCAGTCACAAGGTGGGCTTTTTGTGGCGAGGGAGCTTGCTCCCGCTGGGTGGCGAAGCCGCCCCAGAAAATCCAGACCGCACCAGCCTGATTTACGACGGCTGCGCCGCCGAGCGGGAGCAAGCTCCCTCGCCACAAAGGGCCTCCTCGCCACGAACAGGGGAGCCCTCAGAATGTGGCCTTCGTTTCGCCAACGCCTTCGACTGTCTATAGTCAATTGATCTGGATCATGACTTGTTACATCCGCTACACCATTCGACCCAGACGCCCAACGCGACCAAAGGTCGCACCCTTGAGCCAGAGCGACAGGCGTATCATTGCGCCACTGCAACACCCTTTCTGACCGAGGTCGGCACGTACTGGCCCCGGCACTTTTCCACTGCCGTGGGATGCAATTGATGAGCAACCAGATTCCGGTACATGACGTTACCCCGCCTGCCAAGGACGCCAACAAAAGCGTCGACCTGTATGCCTCTCGGGAAAAAATCTACACCCGCGCTTTCACCGGCCTGTTTCGCAACCTGCGGATGGTGGGCGGAGCGTTCCTGTTCCTGCTGTATTTCGGTACGGTCTGGTTGAACTGGGGCGGCCATCAGGCCGTCTGGTGGAACCTGCCGGAACGCAAATTCTTCATTTTCGGTGCGACGTTCTGGCCCCAGGATTTCATCCTGCTCTCCGGAATGCTGATCATTGCCGCGTTTGGCCTGTTTTTCATCACGGTCTATGCCGGACGGGTGTGGTGCGGCTACACCTGTCCACAAAGCGTGTGGACCTGGATCTTCATGTGGTGCGAAAAAGTCACCGAAGGTGACCGCAACCAGCGCATCAAGCTCGACAAGGCGCCCATGGGTGCCAACAAATTCCTGCGCAAGTTCGCCAAGCACAGCCTGTGGCTGCTGATCGGTTTCGTCACCGGTGTGACCTTCGTCGGTTACTTCACGCCGATCCGCGAACTGGTGTTCGAGTTCTTTACCGGCCAGGCCGATGGCTGGTCGTATTTCTGGATCGGCTTCTTCACTCTCGCCACCTACGGCAACGCCGGCTGGCTGCGTGAACAGGTGTGCATCTATATGTGCCCTTACGCGCGTTTCCAAAGCGTGATGTTCGACAAGGACACCTTGATCGTGTCCTACGACCCGCGTCGTGGCGAAAGCCGTGGGCCGCGCAAGAAGGGCGTGGACTACAAGGCCCTGGGCCTGGGCGACTGCATCGACTGCACCATGTGCGTCCAGGTCTGCCCCACCGGCATCGACATCCGCGACGGCCTGCAGGTCGAGTGCATCGGCTGCGCGGCCTGCATCGACGCCTGCGACAACATCATGGACAAAATGGATTATCCCCGCGGCCTGATCAGCTACACCACCGAACACAACCTCTCGGGGCAGAAAACCAATAAACTGCGCCCACGCCTGATCGGTTATGCGCTGGTGTTGCTGACGATGATCAGCCTGCTGGCGGCGGCGTTCTTCATGCGCTCGCTGGTGGGGTTCGATGTCAGCAAGGATCGCGTGCTGTACCGCGAAAACGCCGAAGGCCGGATCGAGAACGTCTACAGCCTGAAGATCATGAACAAAGACCAACGCGACCATACGTACGTCCTGGACGCCGTTGGCCTGCCCGACCTCAAGCTGCAAGGTCGCCGGGAAATCAAGGTCGCCGCCGGCGAGATCTACAGCCAGCCGGTCGAGCTGTCCAGCGCACCGGAACAACTGCCATCGAGCGCCAACGAGGTGACGTTCATCCTCAAGGACGCCGATGACGAAAGCGTACATGTCGAAGCCAAGAGCCGGTTCATCGGCCCACAAACTCGTTGAGAGAAATGAACATGCCTGCAGCAACCGCCACCAGCCCTTGGTACAAGCACCTCTGGCCGTGGATCATCATTGCGATCCTGAGCTGCTCGGTGACACTGAGCCTGACGATGGTGACCATTGCGGTGAACAACCCCGACAACTTGGTCAATGACAACTATTACGAAGCCGGCAAGGGCATCAACCGCTCGCTGGAGCGCGAACTGCTGGCCCAGACCCTGCAATTGCATGCCAACGTGCAACTGGATGACGTGACCGGCGAAGTCAACCTGCGCCTGAACGGCGACAGCCGTCCCCAGACCCTGGAACTGAGCCTGATCTCGCCGACCCAACCGGAGAAGGACCGCAAGATCGTCCTGACCCGCAACGACAGTGAGCCGGGGCGCTACGTCGGCCAGCTGACGGACAAGATCGAAGGCCGGCGCTTTGTCGAATTGCTGGGGGTGGAGCACGACAAGACCTGGCGCCTGTTCGAAGAAGAGCAGATCAACCACGACCAAGCCATCCTGCTGGGCGATGAACCGCTGCAAGGCGCTGAAGACCTGAAAAAATAAGCTGCTGTTGTGGCGAGGGAGCTTGCTCCCTCTGGGCTGCGAAGCGGCCCTGAAGCCTGAGTCCCGGCACTATCAGGCTCCATGGTGTCGGCTGCTTTGGGCCTGCTACGCAGGCCAGCGGGAGCAAGCTCCCTCGCCACAAAAAGCGCCCTCACTTGTAGCAAGCTCTTTCCACACAGGCCTTCATGCGATACCCATGACCACTCCACAGCCCTGCTACCACTGCGCCCTGCCCGTCCCCCCTGGCAGTCGCTTCACCGCCGTTGTCCTCGGTGAAACCCGCGAGCTGTGCTGCCCGGGCTGCCAGGCAGTGGCCGAGGCCATTGTCGCTGGCGGCCTGGAAAGTTATTACCAGCATCGCAGTGAAGCATCGGCCAATCCCGAGACCTTGCCCGTCCAGTTGACCGACGAGCTGGCGCTGTACGATCGCCCTGACGTACAGCAATCATTCGTGCGCCATGAAGGCGAACTGGCCGAAACCACCCTGTTGATGGAAGGCATCAGTTGCGCCGCCTGCGGCTGGTTGATTGAAAAACAATTACGCAGCCTGCCGGCCGTGGCCGAGGCGCGGTTGAACCTGTCCAACCATCGCCTGCACGTGCGCTGGGCCGATGCCCAATTGCCGCTGAGCACGCTGCTCGCCGAATTGCGCCAGATCGGCTACGTAGCGCACCCGTACCAGGCCGACCAGGCCTGTGAACAACTCGCCGCACAAAACCGCCTGGCCCTGCGCCAATTGGGCGTG
The DNA here is from genome assembly GCF_051132015.1 of Pseudomonas sp. Z1-12. Taxonomy (NCBI): domain Bacteria; kingdom Pseudomonadati; phylum Pseudomonadota; class Gammaproteobacteria; order Pseudomonadales; family Pseudomonadaceae; genus Pseudomonas; species Pseudomonas sp. Z1-12. Next base: position 2,045,639 of record NZ_CP071647.1, on the reverse strand, counting down.
GCCGGCCTGTTGTGGTTCCAGGCGATGATGGCGACCATGGCGACCTGGCCGGAATTCAACATCGACCTGAGCCCGGAGATGCACACCATCCTGCGCTGGGTCGCCCTGTTTCTCACCACGCCCATCGTCTTCTACAGCTGTGCGCCGTTCTTCAAAGGCGCCATGCGCGACCTGCGCACCCGCCACCTGACCATGGACGTTTCGGTGTCCCTGGCCATCGGCAGCGCCTACATAGCAGGTATCTGGACATCGATCACCGGCATCGGCGAGTTGTACTTCGATGCCGTGGGCATGTTCGCCCTGTTCCTGCTGGCCGGCCGTTACCTGGAGCGCCGGGCCCGGGAGCGCACGGCGGCCGCCACCGCCCAGCTGGTCAATCTGTTGCCGGCCTCGTGCCTGCGCCTGGCGGATGACGGCCAGGGCGAACGTATCCTGCTCAACGAATTGCGCACCGGCGACCGCGTGCTGGTACATCCCGGGGCGGTCCTGCCGGCCGATGGCAAGATCCTTGAGGGTCAATCCAGCATCGACGAATCGCTGCTGACCGGTGAATACCTGCCACAGCCTCGGCAAGTGGGCGATGCGGTCACCGCGGGCACGCTGAATGTCGAAGGCGCCTTGACCGTCGAAGTGCTGGCTCTCGGGCAAGACACCCGGCTGTCGGCCATCGTGCGTCTGCTGGAGCGGGCCCAGGCCGAAAAACCGCGACTGGCGGAAATCGCCGATCGCGCCGCCCAATGGTTCCTGTTGTTCTCCCTGGTCGCGGCGGCGGCCATCGGCTTGCTGTGGTGGCAACTGGATCCCTCGCGGGCCTTCTGGATCGTCCTGGCGATGCTGGTTGCCACCTGCCCCTGCGCGTTGTCCCTCGCCACGCCGACCGCCCTGACGGCGGCCACGGGCACCTTGCACAAACTTGGCCTGCTGCTGACGCGCGGCCATGTGCTGGAGGGCCTGAACCAGATCGACACGGTGATTTTCGACAAGACCGGCACCCTCACCGAAGGCCGCTTGGCCTTGCGCGCCATTCGGCCACTGGCGGGCCTCGACAGCGATCAGTGCCTGGGCTTGGCCGCGGCCTTGGAAAACCGCTCGGAACACCCCATCGCCCGGGCGTTTGGCCGCGCGCCGTTGGCCGCCGAGCAGGTGCATAGCACCCCGGGGCTGGGGCTGGAAGGCCGGGTGGCGGAACAGCGCCTGCGCATCGGCCAGCCCGGTTTTGTCTGCGAGCTGAGTGACGCTCCCGTACCGCAGATGCCGGACGAAGCCGGGCAATGGCTGTTGCTGGGCGATGAGATCGGGCCGCTGGCCTGGTTCGTCCTCGATGACCGCTTGCGCGTCGATGCCCCGGCCCTGCTGGCGGCCTGCAAGGCACGAGGCTGGCGAACGCTGCTGCTGTCGGGCGACAGCTCACCGATGGTCGCCAGTGTCGCGGCCGAGCTGGGCATCGATGAGGCCCGCGGCGGCCTGCGTCCGGATGACAAACTGGCGGTGTTGCAGCAGTTGCATCAACAAGGCCGCAAGGTGCTGATGCTTGGCGATGGCGTGAACGACGTGCCGGTCTTGGCGGCGGCGGACATCAGTGTCGCCATGGGTTCGGCCACTGACCTCGCTAAAACCAGCGCCGATGCGGTGCTGCTGTCCAACCGCCTCGAGGCCCTGGTCCACGCCTTCAGCCTGGCCCGACGCACGCGCCGGGTGATCATCGAGAACCTGCTGTGGGCAGGGTTGTACAATGGCCTCATGTTGCCGTTCGCCGCCCTCGGCTGGATTACGCCGGTGTGGGCCGCGGTCGGCATGTCCATCAGTTCGTTGACCGTGGTGTTGAATGCCTTGAGGCTGACCCGCCAACCGAAGGCGCAGGTGTTCGCCGCCACGCCCGATACCCGTCCGCTGCCGGCCTGAGCCGCGCGGGCATGGAGTTCCGACATGCCAGCTCTCTACGTGATGATTCCGGCCGCGCTGCTGATCGTGGCCATCGCCGTGTACATTTTTTTCTGGGCCGTGGACAGCGGCCAGTACGACGATCTCGACGGTCCGGCCCACAGCATTCTGTTCGACGACCAGGACCCGAACCACAAGGCGGCGGTGGACGAAGCCAGTGGCGAGGCCCGCAAGCCGGACGACAAGGCCCCGCCCCATGCTTGACCTGGCGCCATTGCTGGTTTCGGCGGTCATTCTTGGCCTGCTCGGTGGCGGCCATTGCCTGGGTATGTGCGGTGGCCTGATGGGCGCCCTCACCCTGGCGATCCCCAAGGAACAGCGCAGTCGGCGCTTTCGGTTACTGCTGGCGTACAACCTGGGGCGGATCCTGAGCTACGCCACCGCTGGGCTGCTGATCGGCCTGGCGGGATGGGCCGTGTCCAACAGCCCGGCCGCGATGATCATGCGGGTGCTGGCCGGCTTGTTGTTGATCGCCATGGGCCTGTACCTGGCGGGCTGGTGGAGCGGCCTGACCCGCATCGAAAGCGTGGGGCGTGGCTTGTGGCGGCACATCCAGCCCGTCGCCAACCGCTTGCTGCCGGTGTCGAGCCTGCCCCGGGCCTTGCTGCTCGGCGCCCTGTGGGGCTGGCTGCCGTGCGGGTTGGTCTACAGCACCCTGCTCTGGTCCGCCAGCCAGGGCAATGCCTTGGACAGTGCCCTGCTGATGCTTGCCTTCGGCCTGGGCACCTGGCCGGTGCTGCTCGCCACCGGCCTGGCCGCCGAACGCATCACCGCCCTGTTGCGCAAACGCAGCGTGCGGATGACCGGTGGGTTGCTGGTGATGGTCTTTGGCATCTGGACACTGCCGGGGCCGCATCAGCATTGGCTCATGGGGCATTGATGATGTCAGTCCAGACAACTCAAAACCCTGTGGCGAGGGAGCTTGCTCCCGCTGGCCTGCGAAGCAGGCCCCAACACTCCTCAGGTAGAACGCATTAGCTGATATTGCGACTGCTGCGCAGCCGAGCGGGAGCAAGCTCCCTCGCCACGGGTTTTGGGTTGTCTGGACTAACATCATCGACAGCTCCGATGCGCCGTTGACGCAAATCAAAACAGCCTCGCCCACAGCCCCCTAGACTCGCCCCATGCCAGCCTATCCGGGGAACACCCGCATGCTCGACGCCATCCGTTGGGACTCAGACCTGATCCGCCGCTACGACCTGGCGGGACCACGCTACACCTCGTACCCGACTGCGGCGCAGTTCGGCGGCCAGGTGGGCACCTTCGACCTGCTCCATGCCCTGCGTGACAGCCGCAAGGCCCGACGGCCGCTGTCGCTATATGTGCACGTACCGTTCTGCGCAAACATTTGCTACTACTGCGCCTGCAACAAGGTCATCACCAAGGACCGTGGCCGCGCCCACGCCTACCTCCAACGCCTGGAACAGGAAATCCAGCTGATCGGCTGCCACCTGGACCCGACCCAGCGCGTCGAACAATTGCACTTTGGCGGCGGCACACCGACGTTCCTCAGCCATGACGAACTGCGGCAACTGATGGCCTCGTTGCGCAAGCACCTGAACCTGCTGGACGACGATTCCGGTGACTACAGCATCGAGATCGATCCCCGGGAAGCCGACTGGTCGACCATGGGCTTGTTGCGTGAACTGGGTTTCAATCGGGTCAGCATCGGCCTGCAAGACCTCGACCCGGCCGTGCAACGCGCCGTCAATCGCCTGCAAAGCCTGGAAGAAACCCGCGCGGTGGTCGAGGCTGCCCGGACCTTGCAGTTCCGTTCGATCAACATCGACCTGATCTACGGGCTGCCCAAGCAGACTCCGGACAATTTCGCCCGCACCGTCGAAGAAGTCATCCACTTGCAACCGGACCGCCTCTCGGTGTTCAACTACGCCCACCTGCCGGAACGCTTCATGCCCCAGCGGCGCATCAACAGCCAGGACTTGCCAAACCCGGAGCAGAAGCTGGCGATGCTGCAAGGCACCATCGAACAGTTGACCGCCGCCGGCTACCGCTACGTCGGCATGGACCATTTCGCCCTGCCCGACGACGAGCTGGCCATCGCTCAGGAAGAGGCCACGTTGCAGCGCAATTTCCAGGGCTACACCACCCATGGCCATTGCGACCTGATCGGCCTCGGCGTGTCCGCCATCAGCCAGGTCGGTGACCTGTACTGTCAGAACAGCAGTGACCTGAATCATTACCAGAACACCCTCGCCGACGGGCAACTGGCAACCAGTCGAGGACTGACCTGCACGGCCGACGATCGGTTGCGACGTGCGGTGATCCAGCAATTGATCTGCCATTTCCACTTGGCGTTCGCGGACATCGAGCACCGTTTCAATGTCGATTTTCGCGGTTACTTCGCGCCGCTGTGGCCGCAATTGCAGGCCATGGCCGAGGATGGGCTGATCGAGTTGAATGACACCCACATCCGGGTACTGCCCGCCGGGCGCCTGCTGGTGCGATCCGTGTGCATGGTGTTCGATGCCTATTTGGAGCAGCACAATCGCCAACGTTTCTCCCGGGTCATTTGAGCGCGACAATTTGACGAGTCAACCGCACTGGCCGGAGCGTCTGCTCTGGGGTACCCTTACGCCTTATGTGTGATTTCCCACAAGGATTTAAGAAATGTCCGAGCCAGTCAAACTGCGCGCCCACAACCAGGCCCATTGCAAGGATTGCAGCCTGGCCCCCCTCTGCCTGCCACTTTCGTTGAATCTGGAGGACATGGACGCGCTGGACGACATCGTCAAACGAGGCCGCCCGTTGAAAAAAGGTGAATTCCTGTTTCGCCAGGGCGACGCGTTCGATTCCGTCTATGCAGTGCGCTCGGGCGCCTTGAAAACCTTCAACTTGAGCGACGGCGGCGAAGAACAGCTCACCGGTTTCCACTTGCCCAGCGAACTGGTGGGCCTGTCGGGCATGGACACCGAGACCCATCCAGTCTCGGCCCAGGCGCTGGAAACCACCTCGGTGTGCGAAATCCCCTTCGATCGCCTGGACGAGTTGGCCATACAGCTGCCGCAACTGCGCCGCCAGTTGATGCGAGTCATGAGCAGGGAAATCCGTGACGATCAGCAGATGATGTTGCTGCTCTCGAAAAAAACCGCCGACGAGCGGATCGCCACGTTCCTGGTCAACCTCTCGGCACGCTTCCGCGCCCGCGGGTTCTCGGCCAACCAGTTCCGCCTGAGCATGTCGCGCAACGAAATCGGCAACTACCTGGGCCTGGCGGTGGAAACCGTGTCCCGGGTATTCACGCGTTTCCAGCAGAACGAGCTGATTGCCGCCGAAGGCAAGGAAATTCACATTCTCGACCCGATCCAGCTCTGCGCCCTGGCTGGCGGCTCGATCGACGGCTGATGAACCTGCGCGGCTGAGGGATTGGCCTCGCCGCGCTATACTGCCGCGTTTGCAGCCCTGCCAGGACACCTCGACGATGGTCTTTGACTCCTTCGACATCAAATCCCTGATCCGCCCCGTGATCGACTTCCCCAAGCCCGGCGTGATCTTTCGCGACATTACCCCACTGTTCCAATCCCCGACCGCCCTGCGCCTGGTCATGGACAGCTTTGCCCACCGCTATGTCGAGGCTGAGTTCACTCATATTGGCGCAATGGATGCTCGCGGCTTCCTGATCGGCTCGATCCTGGCCTATCAGTTGAACAAGCCGCTGGTGTTGTTCCGCAAGCAAGGCAAACTGCCGGCCGACGTGCTGGCCGAGGGTTACCAGACCGAATACGGTGAAGCCTTCCTTGAAGTGCACGCCGACAGCCTGTGCGAAGGTGATTCAGTGGTGATGTTCGATGACCTGATCGCCACCGGCGGCACGCTGATCGCCGCCGCCAACCTGATTCGCCGCATGGGCGCCAAAGTCCACGAAGCCGCGGCGATCATTGACCTGCCGGAACTGCTCGGCTCCCAGCGTCTGGAAGACATGGGGATTCCAACGTTCTGCCTGACGCAGTTTTCGCTTAGCGAGAAATAATGGTCGAATAAACCTCCTGTGGGAGCGAGCTTGCTCGCGATAGCGATGGATCAGCCAATATCCATGCTGGCTGACACACCGTTATCGCGAGCAAGCTCGCTCCCACAGGGGTTATAGGTTGTGGCTGTTACAAGGCGATCGGCTTACGCCCCGCAAACGAATGCGCCAGCGTCCCGCCGTCCACCAATTCCAGCTCCCCACCCAGCGGCACGCCGTGGGCGATGCGGGAGGCGACCAAGCCTTTGTTGCTCAGCAATTGGGCGATGTAATGGGCGGTGGCTTCGCCTTCGACCGTCGGGTTCGTGGCGAGGATGACTTCCGTGAACGTGCCCGCCTCTTCGATCCGCGCGATCAACTGTGGGATGCCAATGGCTTCAGGCCCCAAGCCATCGAGCGGAGACAAATGGCCCTTGAGCACGAAATAACGGCCACGGAAACCGGTCTGCTCCACCGCATACACATCCATCGGCCCTTCCACCACGCAGAGCAGGCTGTCGTCCCGGCGCGGGTCGGCACATTGCGGGCAGAGGTCGTCTTCGGTGAGGGTGCGGCATAAACGGCAATGCCCTACGCCCTCCATGGCCTGGCTCAGGGCCTGGGCCAGGCGTGAACCGCCGCTGCGATCACGCTCAAGCAATTGCAACGCCATGCGCTGGGCAGTTTTCTGACCGACACCCGGCAACGTTCGCAGGGCATCGATCAGTTGGCGAATCAAAGGGCTGAAGCTCATGGAGGAAATGTCCGACATAACAACGAGACGCGGTTTATACCCGCGCCTCCGATTAGCGTCAAATACTCAATCCTGCGCGACCCGCACCACCAACTTGCCGAAGTTGCGCCCTTCCAACAGGCCAATAAACGCCTGTGGCGCATTTTCCAGGCCATCGACCACGTCCTCGCGGAACTTGACCTTGCCATCGCGCACCCAAGGCGCCATGGCACTGACGAACTCCGGCTGACGGTCACCGTAGTCGTCAAACACAATAAACCCCTGGATCCGCACGCGCTTGGTCAGCAAGGTGCGCTGCAGTTGCGGCAAGCGATCCGGACCACTCGGCGCCTGATGATCGTTGTAGGACGCGATCAAGCCACAGAGCGGGATTCGTGCCTTGGCGTTGAGCAACGGCACGACGGCATCAAAGACCTTGCCGCCGACGTTTTCGTAATAAATGTCGATACCCTTGTCACAGGCCCGCGCCAATTCCTCGGCAAAATTGGCGCTCTTGTGATCGACACAGGCATCAAAGCCCAACTCGTCGACCACGTACTTGCATTTCTCGCTGCCGCCCGCGACGCCGACCACCCGCAGGCCCTTGATTTTCGCCACCTGGCCGACCACCGAGCCCACGGCACCCGAGGCTGCCGCGACCACCAGGGTTTCCCCGGCCGTGGGCTGGCCAATGTCCATCAGCCCCATGTAAGCGGTCAGGCCCGGCATGCCCAACACCCCCAGGGCCATCGACGGACTGGGTAGCCCGGAAGGAATGGGCATCACGTTGCGCCCGTCACTGATGCTGTGGGTTTGCCAACCCGTAGCGCCAACCACCAAATCGCCCTCATGGAATTTCGGGTGCGTCGAACGCTCCACGCGGCTGACAGCGCCGCCGGTCATCACCTCATCGATTTCCACCGGAGCGGCGTAGGAAGGCGCATCACTCATGCGTCCGCGCATGTAGGGGTCCAAGGACAGGAACAACGTCTTGAGCAGGATCTGTCCCTCTGCCAGATCCGGCAGTGTCACATGTTCAAGACGAAAATTTTCAGGGGTGGGCGCACCTTGGGGACGGGAGGCCAGGACGATGCGCTGGTTGGAAATCGATGACATGGAGGCGTCTCCTTGTTCGTTGAGCGGACACGTATAGGAAGCAGACCATTACCGAGGGGGCGGCGTTCGATGTTTGTTCGGTTGGGCCGTGGGGTCGCCATCGCGAGCAAGCTCGCTCCCACAGGGTTCATGGGTGAACACAACTCTTGTATTCAACACCGTCCACTGTGGGAGCGAGCTTGCTCGCGATAGCGGCCTGACATCCACCGAGGTATTTGGACCAGAAACAAAAATGCCAGGCGCGATGCCTGGCATTGTGTGTAGCCCATCCCGACCGGGATGGCGAATCAGAACGGCAGTTTCATGCCCGGCGGCAATTGCATGCCAGCCGTCATGCCGGACATCTTGTCCTGGCTGTTGGCTTCGATCTTGCGCACCGCGTCATTGACGGCGGCGGCGAACAGGGCTTCGAGCATTTCCTTGTCGTCTTCGCTCAGGCCTTCGACCACGCTTGGGTCAATGCTGACGCGCTTGATGTCATGGCGACCGGTCATGACCACGGTCACCATGTCGCCGCCGGACTTGCCGGTGACTTCGGCGTTGGCCAATTCTTCCTGCATCTTGGCCATCTTTTCCTGCATCTGCTGCGCCTGCTTCATCAGGCCGGCCATGCCACCTTTCATCATGGGAATCACCTCGAAAGTACTTGGATAAACAACGCGCCCGGCCCGTTCGGCCCGGCGCCTTCAGTTATGAGCCCTGGGTGACCGGGGCCTCGACAGGTTCGATAGTATCGTGACGGACCACGGCGCCGAACTGTTGCATCATCTGTTGGATGAATGGATCGCCGTGGATCGACTCCTCGGCTTCGCGCTGACGGTCGGCACGACGGCGGGACGCGGCCTGGGCCGGGGTCTCCTGCTCGGGCTTGATCAGCTCGATGGTCAACGTCAGGTTACGCTGGTGGTACTGGTTCAGCGCATCGTTGAGGCGACGCTGCTGGGTCGCGTTGAACAGTGCACTGTGTGCCGGATCCAGGTGCAGCAGCCAGTGGTCGCCTTCCACGGCCATCAGCGTGCAGTTGGCGGCGATGCTGCCGGTCATGCCGCTGATCGGCAATTTAGGGAACAGTTCCAGCCATTGCAGGGCCAGGCCGGTGGCCGGCATCGCCGCCGGTTCGGGCTCGGGCTCCGGGGCCGGTTCAGCGGCGTGCTCGCTGGCCAGGTCGTCCAGGTAGCTGTAGGCCGAATCCATGTCCGGCTCGATATAATCCTCGTCCAGCGGCGGCTCGTCGTCCAGGTCGATGCCCGGCGTGGCGACATCGACGTCGGCCACCGTCGGCTCGGGCACCGGCGCGGCCACCCACTCTGGTGCATCGGGCACCACGCTGTCGGGCGTTGGCAGCGGCATTGGCGGCAACTCAGGCTGCTCGGCAACGGTTTCCAATACGGGCTCGACGACCGGCTGCTGGACAACTTCCGGCTCGACCGGGTCGTTCCAGGGCAGGTCGATGATTTCTTCAACGACGGGCTCGGGCAGCGCCTCGACGACCGGTTCGGGTTCCGGCTCAGGCGTCGCGACAACAGGCGTCGGCGTCGGCTGGGCGACAGGCACCACCGCGGCCGGAGCCGAAGCCACTGCCGGCGCAACGACAGGCGCGGCAGCCACTGGCTTGGCGGAATCAGCTGTGGCTTGGCTGATCCCCACTGGCTTTAGCGCTTGCCTCGGCGCATCCGCCGTGTCGGCTGGCCGGAACGCCAGCATTCGCAACAGGACCATTTCGAAGCCGCCGCGCGGATCCGGCGCCAGGGGCAGATCGCGCCGGCCGATCAGGCCCATCTGGTAATAGAACTGCACATCTTCGGCCGGCAGCGCCTGGGCCAGGGCCAGTACGCGGTCACGGTCGCCGTGGCCGTTGTCGACGCCTTCAGGCAGGGCCTGGGCGATGGCGACACGGTGCAGCACGTTGAGGATTTCCGAGAGCACGCCATTCCAGTCCGGGCCCTGCTCGGCCAAGTGACGCACCGCCTCGAGCAGCGCCTTCGCATCGCCTTCGATCAGCGCATGCAAGACGTCATAGACCTGGCCATGATCGAGAGTGCCGAGCATGGCCCGGACATCGGCGGCCATGACCTTGCCTTCACCGAAAGCGATGGCCTGGTCGGTCAGGCTCATGGCGTCACGCATCGAACCATCGGCGGCGCGGCCCAGCAGCCACAGCGCATCGTCTTCGAACGGGACGTTCTCGACACCCAATACGTGGGTCAGGTGCTCGACCACCCTTTCCGGCGTCATGTTCTTCAGGGAGAACTGCAGGCACCGCGACAGAATCGTTGCAGGAAGTTTCTGTGGATCGGTGGTCGCCAGGATGAACTTGACGTAGGGCGGCGGTTCTTCAAGTGTCTTGAGCAGCGCATTGAAGGAATGGCTGGAGAGCATGTGCACTTCGTCGATCAGGTAGACCTTGAAGCGCCCACGGCTTGGCGCGTACTGCACGTTGTCGAGCAGTTCGCGGGTGTCCTCGACCTTGGTGCGGCTGGCGGCGTCGATCTCGATCAGGTCGACGAAGCGGCCCTCATCGATTTCCCGGCAGACCGAACACTCGCCACAAGGCGTCGAGGTGATGCCGGTTTCACAGTTCAGGCACTTGGCGATGATCCGCGCGATGGTGGTCTTGCCCACGCCCCGGGTCCCGGTGAACAGATAGGCATGGTGCAGCCGCTGGCTGTCCAAGGCATTGATCAGAGCCTTGAGCACATGGGTCTGGCCGACCATTTCGCGGAACGAGCGCGGACGCCATTTACGTGCAAGAACCTGATAACTCATCGAAAACCGTCGCAACGAAGGAACATAAGCGGCTAATGCTAGCGGAGCAGGGGCGAAATTGCATCCGGTGTGCTCGTCTAATCTGACTAAGCTTGGATTGTCGACGCGGTTTTACACAGTCAGGGAGAGTTTATGCGCTCAGCCATGGGGGCTTTGCTGTTGTTGGGTACCGGTTGTTTCGCCGAAGAAGCCCCCTTGCGTTTCGCCATTACCGACGGCTGGGCAATGCCCATGGTACAGATCGAACGAGGCCGCCCGATCCAGGGCATCCTTCCCGATATCATGACCAGCCTGGCGACCCAAGTGGGAAGGCCGGCGCAATTCCACGTCCTGTCCCGCGCCCGGCTCGACGCCGCCATGAAGCACGGCGAAATCGACATGCGTTGCTATGTCAGCCCTGACTGGGTGAAGGACAATGGCGATTATCTGTGGAGCATCCCGTTGTTTTTCCAGCGCGACCTGCTCGTCGCCCCGACCAGCGCGCCGGCGACGGTCATGCCAGCAACGCTGTCGCACCAAGCCATCGGTACCGTGCTCGGCTATAGCTACCCGACCCTGCAACCCTTGTTCGACACCGGTCAACTGCACCGCGACGATGCCCGTAGCCAGGAACAAGTGCTGGCGAAACTGCTGGCCGGGCGTTATCGCTATGGGGTCACCAACCAATGGGCGCTGGACTGGTTCAATCAACGGCATACCGCTGATCGCCAGCTCCATGAGGTGACTGTCCTGCAGGAACAGCTGTTGAGCTGTTACGTGCGCAACGATCCGGACATTCCCGCACAACGCATTCTGAGGACATTGCTGAACATGAAAACGTCCGGGGAAATCGACGCGATCATCCAGCTTTACACCGGCCGCAGTGAAACATCGCGGGTCAGGAGCGAGGCGCCTTCGCCCTGATCGTCGGACCGCTGTTGCCATTGGGACGGTGGGATGAAGCCCTGAACCCAGTCGGGTATCTGTTCGGGCGGCATGGGCCGGGCGATGAAATAACCTTGTGCCACCTCGCAGCCCAGGCTCAGCAGCAGTTGGCCGTGCTCCAGGCTGTCCAGCCCCTCGGCGACCACCTCGCGACCAAAGGCCCGGGCCAGGCCGATCACCGCTTCAGTCAGCGCCAGGTCGTCGCGGTCATCGAGGATGTCGCGGACAAAGGTCTTGTCGATCTTGATGGTTTGCGTGCGCAGGTGCTTGAGGTCGTTGAGCGAACAGTAGCCCGTGCCAAAACCACCCAGGGAGAACCCCACGCCCAACGCCTGGCATGCCTGGAGGCAGGCGCTGACGTGGGCCAGGTTCTCCACGGCGACGGACTCGACAATCTGCAGGTCCAACAGGCGTGGCGGCACCGCCGGATGCCGTTCCAACACCTGCCGCAGCCGCTCGACAAAATCCGCCCGCTGGAAATGCCGTGCCGAGATATTGATGCTCACCGGCCAGCCTTGCCCCACTTGCTGCCATTGCTGCAGCTGGGTCAAGACCTGTTCCATGACCCACTCGCCGATCTCGACGATCAGGTCAGTCTCCTCCACCAAGGGCAGGAACTCCCGAGGCGGCACCAGGCCACGTTGCGGATGCTTCCAGCGCAGCAACGCCTCCAGGCCGACCACGGTGCCATGGCGCATGTTGACCTTGGGTTGGAAATGCAGCCGCAGCTCGTTATCGGCCAGTGCCTGGCGGACCCGTTCGACGGTCTGGTAAGTGGCCCGTACCTCCTTGTCCCGGGACACATCGAACAAGTGGAAACGATTGCGACCGCTTTGCTTGACCACATACATCGCCTGGTCGGCGTGACGCAGCAGGGTCTCGGCGTCTTCGTTGTCCCACGGGAACAGCGTGACACCAATACTGGCGAAGACCTTGATGTCCTTGCCATCAATGCCATACGGCATGGAGACGGCAATCAACACCCGGTTCAACGCGGCATGCAACTCGTCCATTCCACGCACATGGCGCAGCACCAGCACGAACTCGTCCCCGCCCAGCCGCGCCACCACATCCTCGCCACGCACGATGCTGCGCAGGCGCCTGGCAACCTCCACCAGCAGCCGATCACCGCTGGCATGACCATAGCCGTCGTTGACGGCCTTGAAACCATCGAGATCGAGCATGCACACCGCCAGGGGCAGGTTCTCCGTGCGGGAAAATTCCAGGGCCTGGTCCAGCAGGTCCGACAGATAAGTGCGATTGGGCAGTCCGGTCAGCACATCGTGACCGACCCGCCACTGCAGCGAATGCAGCAAGCGACGCTTTTCACTGACGTCGAAGCGAATCGCCAGGTAGCGCTCGATTTGCCCGGTCTCATCGTCGATCACTGGCACCAGGGTGGTGTCGACCCAATGCAGCGTGCCGTCCTTGGCCCGGTTGCAGATTTCCCCTTTCCAGACCTGCCCCAAGGCAATGGTGCGCCACATGGCGCTGAAGAACTCGCCGGGGTGCTGAGCGGAATTGAGCAGGCGATGGTTCGCGCCCAGCAACTCATCGCGCCGGTAACCAAAAAGGCTGCAAAATTGATCGTTGACGTAAGTGATGCGCCCGCTCAGATCGGTCTCGGAAAAAATCGCGGCGGCGTCAACGGCCCTGCGGTACTTCTTATCCATCGAAGCAGTCATCCATGAGTCAGGCTCATTTGTCGCGCGCGGTTGCACCGCCTTCAAGACAGGCGAAGATCAACTAGGCTCAAACACTTTGAGGGAAGCTGGAGCGCGGGCCCTGGCGGTGCCCAGGGAGGGCTCAGCCCTTGCCTTGTATCGTGGCAAGAAACACAAGGCCCGGTCTTTGCACACCCCTCGGCTTCGCAAAGCGGGTCACCAAATACCCGTGCCAAAGGCCGATTCTACGAAACACATCACACTTTGCAAAGCAAGGTGATGGATCACGCGGTTGCCTAATGCGAAAATCTATCGTTAAGTTCTTGATTCTAAATGGGAATTAAGCGATGCAAATTTCAAGTTTGGGTCCGGCCATCAGACGCTACCGCAAAGTAGCGGGGCTTACTCAGGCTGAACTTGGCGAAAAAACCGGTTTTGACCCTAAAACCATCAGCCGCTTCGAAACCGGCACCTACACCCCCAGCGTCGAAGCCTTGTTCCTGCTTGCCAATGTGCTGGACGTGCAACTGAAGGCTTTTTTTGCCGACATGACCGATGAGGACGAACAGCGGGCGTACCTGTTCGGTGTCATACACAAAGCCACCCCGAAGGATCTTGGGAAGCTGATTGCGGCGGTCGACCAGGCCTTGTCCAAGCCTTGATGCAATGGAAGAGAAGCCTGGCCTGTCGATGCGAGACAGGCCAGGCTTCTCTCTTTGCGCGCTTGCCCAATTCCGAGCGTGACACAAGACATAATGTCACGTTGACATCCCTTGCCACGAAACCGGACTATCAACGCGCTGATTCCTGCGTCCCTATGACGCCTACCGACTCGTCGACATAATAAAATCCCCGGGGACACTGTGCATAAACTTTCGATCATTCTTGTCTCGATACTCGCCACCGGCTGTACCGCCAAATACGCTCAACAGGACGTATTCCCCAACCCGGGAAAACTTGATCGGCAAATGCCCGTCACCATCGCCACACCGGTCGATGGCCGCTACGAAACGACACCCTACGCCGCGTCTGGCGATATGACAGCTGCCGCGGTCAAGACGGCATTCTCTTATTACACCAACCGTGTGACGGTAATGGGCTCGTGCCGTGAACTGAGCTGCCTGAGACAGAACAACCCTTCGGGCTACTACGTCATCCCGGAAATCCTGCATTGGGAAGAACGTGCTACGGAATGGTCGGGCCTCCCCGACAAAATTGAAGTGAAGCTCGCTATTTATGGTCCGACTGGCGCACAGCCGCTGGGGTCAGCGATCTTGTCCGGTAAAAGCAAATGGGCGACTTTCGGCGGGGATCATCCACAGGATCTTTTGCAAGAGCCGATTGCTGAGTATGTGAAGGCTCAGTACTGACCGGGGGGCCGGTCCCGGCTATGCGCAGGGCCGGCCTCCGCCCATCCGGCAAGAGCCTGGACAGCAGAAAGCACCGATCAGTATCGATTAGTGAAGCAAAAAGAAATTTTGAATTTGGCAAACCTTGCGAATGAAGGCTTGGGCGTTATGGAGGCAACCCCACCAGCCACACCCCGGCACACAATGTTCCCGCTGTGGCTGCTTCCTTCCGGATCTGACCAGGTTCACGGGTAATCGTTGCGGGGGGACCGATGGGGTCACCATAACGACGCCCGCCTGACGGCGAGCCGCGCCTATCCTGGTTCTTCACATCTCAATACGCGGACACAATTGTTGGCGACATAATAAGCCAGCATGGCATGCGGTGGGTAAGCATTTGTACCGCTCTCTTGGTTCACTTTTGTACCACCCAAGCCAACTGGGTATGCCGCCCACACTAGTACCCACGTGGAAATCTCGGCTGAGGATTTCCGGCAGGACAGCGCTTGTATTGCTGAGAAACGATACCTATGCTAGTAATAAAAGGCATTTTGCCATTATTGAATGGATTCTACTAAAATGACCAACACCTACGACCTCACACAGTTAAGCGCAGATTCCTTTGAACATATGGTTAATTTTTTGGCTATAAGGGTGCTTGGTAAAGGAATAACAGGTTTCGCGCCGGGAGCGGATGGGGGCCGCGATGGATACTTTAAAGGCGAAGCACCCTACCCCAGCGAAAAAAACAGATGGTCCGGCATTTGGTTTATACAATCTAAATTTCATAAACCTCATGCAAGCAAAGATCCACAAAAATGGCTTATAGCTCAAGTAAAAGAAGAAATTAAAAGCTACCTTAAACCTAACGCCCGTAATTTGCCTGATAATTGGATACTAGCGACAAACATAGACCCATCTGGCACGCCAGAAACAGGTGCGTTCGACCAAATTCAAAAAATAGTGAAAAGCGAACTGGGGAAAAATATAAAATTTGATATCTGGGGAGGAAGGAAAATCTTAGATTTCCTAGCGACTGACCCGGCAGCAGCTAATCATTATGGACACTTCTTGACCCCAGGCAATGTTCTTACATCTTTATATGAAAGCATAAACGACTCCGCCAGCCAAACCAAAAGCATAATAGAACATCTTGTAGTAGGCCAATTCAACGAACAAATATATACCAAATTGGAGCAGGCGGGATCTTCGGCAGATACGCGCCCTAAAATTTATGAGCTGTTTGTGGATTTGCCCTTCTGCTCAAACAGCACAGACTACTCAGCAAACATATTGTCTACCTTAGTTTCCAGCTCTTCAAACGTGCACAAACCCTCGGCGTGGAGCGAAGACAAGGAATGTTGGCGCGAGTGGAACAAGGTACCGAAGCGAGCCCGTATATTAGTTTTGAAAGGTGGACCCGGACAAGGAAAATAGACTGCGGGACAATATTTCGCTCAAATTCAACGAGCAGCACTGATTTTAGGCGCAGATGGGCCGCAAACAACAATCAAGCTACGCGCTATCGCAGAACAGCTTCGAACTGTAGCAGTAAAACAAGGCTTTTGGAGTGACAACCCCAGAATACCTATCACCATTGAGCTCAAAGATTTCGCCACTTGGTACGGCCAGAGAAATGAAGATACCCCTAAGGGAGTATTATCTTATATTTCATACAAAATCAAACAAAAGACAGAGCAAGATGTTAAAGTCGGAACCCTTAAACGAGCCTTCAGCGCACGAAGCTGGTTCGTCAATTTCGACGGCCTCGACGAAGTACCAAACGACGTGAAAGATAGCGTCGCCGAAGAAATCATTAGATTTACAGAAGAGAGTCTCCCTTTACTAGATGCAGACGTACTTACACTTTGCACGACTAGGCCGCAAGGTTACTCTGGGCAGTTTGATAAATTAGACGCATCCATAGGTAGCCTCACTGACCTTCCGCCTCCCATCGCACTTGCTTGCGCATCGGCTGTAGTAAAGTTTGATCGAAGCGAAGCAGAAGCGGATTATGCAGTGAAGGTTTTAGAAAGTGCTATGGAATCTGCGCAGGTCCTCGAACTCATGACCACGCCGCTGCAGTCTCATATAATGGCGGTAGTAGTTCGCGACGGAGGCCGCCCTCCCGAAAAAAGATGGGAGCTGTTTGATAATTTTTATAAAGTAATGAAAAAACGAGAAAGCCAGAAAAATTTTCAGGATCAACGAATAGCTAAGCTTTTGAGGGAAGGTGATACATTACTTAAAGCCATTCACACCAGACTTGGCATTGTATTACACGCGTCAGCGGAGATTAGCAAAGGTGCTGAGACCACCTTGGACAAAGCAACATTTGAAGTTTTAGCCCGCAAAACTACGGCGATGTTGATCGATGAAAGTGTGGAGGAGGTAGTCGAGGCCTTAATGGAGGCCACCATAGAACGACTAGTTTTTGTAAACACTCCGGAAAGCAGCAGTACTGTCAGGTTCGACATCCGTCAGCTACAAGAATTTTTTGCTGGTGAATTCATATATCTTGACGTACCTCAAGACACATTGCGCTCACGCTTAGAAGTTATCTGTTCGGACGCCCACTGGCGAGAGGTTATGCACTTTACACTAAGCGCACTGGTCGCTAACGCTCGACCAACAGAACTTGGAATAGCTGCATGCGTACTTAGCAATGCTGACAACTCAGGCAACACCCACAAAATTAAACTTTTTAATAAAAGAATGGCCGTCGGCGCACTATTGGGCCTTCGGCTTCTTCAGGAAGGGGTATTGGAGCAGGATAAGCGGTTGCGCCATCAGTTCCTTAATGTTATTACTCCGCTTTACGCTATGCTTGATACGAAAATCGTTTCCATCCTCTCCAACATCAAACATACAAACAGTAACGCTTGGCTATTAAACTCAATGATCGATCATATATTTGAAGGTAGCGAGCCGGAAAATATAGGAGCTGCCCTTGCATTAATTAGATCCCTTCCAGACGATCACTCTAGAATTGAAGATGTATATGTGAAATTCCAAAAATCCTCAAACAGCTTCTTAGACATTATCTACAGATTGCAACATAACAGCAACCACAGCCTTCAGGGCCGAAGCTTCGCTAGAGAATTTACCACATCCCAAAATTGGTTTATTGTATTTAGCCTCCACTTAATAACATCACCATTAACCAGGCAAGGTTTTGACTACAGCCTCCCTATTATATTTCTAAAAAATCACGCCTTTACACTTTTCAGCACCAATGAATTCAAAAAATTATCAACTTTGGAAACAAAGTTGATTTTCATTTTATTAGGCGTAGAAAACTCCCAAACACTAACTACTAAAGAAGCAAAAAACATATACAAAGGAATGACAATAGATCAACACAAACATACTTGGCAAAACGGAACAACCCCTGACTTCCTAGATATCATCACACTACCTCTCTTAGACTCCGTCGCATTAAGCCCCGTACTGAGTTTGGTATACTACATCGCGAAATTCGCCAATAACAGGACCCATGAAAATTTCTCTATAATTATCGAGCAGATAGAAAATCTTTCCCCTACGCGCATCACAAAATCGCTCACATCAACATTAAGCGCTCTTATACCTTTAGATTCTTTAGGCAGAAATGACTACAACCAACTACTTCTCCTCAAGTCACTTTCAAGCTTTGAATTTGACAATCTGATCAAAACAGGCAAACTAAACGGAAAACCTATACTACCAAGCACTGGTGGCATCAGCATAACTGGGAAGTTCACGAAAAAAGGCTGGCTAAATTTTTGCCGAGATTTTCCAGCCTTGGCAGTTGACGTATGGATACAAGACATAGGTGACAACACAGAAGCTTTTATTGAAGAGTACTTTATCCACTGCATAGAGGAAATTTTAATCCATAGACCCGATATTGCGGCGACGTACATTCTACAATGGGGCCAATTGTTCAATTTACTGCCAGATCGAGGAGTAAAAATTCGCCAATCCCTTTCCACACAAAATCTTGTGTTCAATCTGGATTATTATCCGCAGAGCCACATCACGCCTTTCGCTATTAACATACAACGGGAACTTGGCTGGCTTCCCGCCATCGCGGAGGTTATGGTTAACAGATTACCTTACGGGCCTAATTTAAGTGAACGCTTCTTCTATAACCGAGCTGAACGCCATTCAAGCGACACACTTGAAAAATTTGGCCTAACCGACCAAACTCTTCAATCCATATATTTAGATGAATCTTTAAACACTAATTATCGACTTTCCGCTTTGGCCATTTTTCTGTCTCAAGATTTTACCGAACCAGAAAATATCAGGGAGATCTTTTTCAGCAAAAAAATTGATTGTCTCCTGATGCGCCTAATGAACGTAAACACTCCCAACTGGGTCGTCACCTCCCTATTTATGTTCAGCGAAAAACACCTTAATCATGATGATGAAAGATCAGTTGAGCTAATTGGGCATTGCTTTGATGTATATCGTGAAAATTATCAGCTGCGCGCGATGATGCATTCACTTCTTACAAATTGGCGGGAACGCTCTAGCGCGCCAGTAGGCAACAAACAGGTTTTGGAGCGCTGGCTGGATCAAACAATTTAATATCCATTATACGATGCGCCTTCAACTGCAAACGCGGCGGGACTAACGGTTATTAGAATATCAGTTGAGGTAGGTGAAGACGCGGCGGCAGCTTCAGCGCGGTTCCCGAAACTGATGCGCATCCTTCCGTATGAGCTGGTCAATAGGTATGTCACCGACGATTCAGGCTAGCAACAAGGCCACCGTACGTTTGTCATCCAGCGACTTCACCAAGACCTCCCCCTAGCTGCTGGGCCAGATGCTCTTCAACGACAGCAAGAAACGAGTCCTACACTGCTGAAGGCGCTAAGAGGCCCTGCCAGGGCTGTTCCAACGGTGCCTAGGGTAACGCATGGTAGTACCGATTAGTTGCTGCTGACGCAACCATGAAACCAACAGGCAAAGTCACTACCTCCCTCCTCCCGGCACCACGAACCAATTCGAGTGACGGTCTGATGCCCTGAAATACTTGTGGGAACAGACACTGGACTTGGGCCAATAGGTCGCGTCCACGAATCAGCGCTTCACGTTTGCAGCGAGTCTGTAGGGACCGACGGATTTGCCTTTGAGGGAACAACGGACGGATGACATCCGGCACCACGATTCGGAAGTAGTAAACCGAGTGGAGGGACAGCATGAGGTAAGACGGGATGGTCAACACGGATGTATCACTCCTTTTACCAGCTCGTGGTAAAAGAGCGAAAAACTGTTAGATATCAGAGTGTTAGCATGGTAGCTGATTAGGAGGCAACCCCACCAGCCACACCCCGGCACACAATGTTCCCGCTGTGGCTGCTTCCTTCCGGATCTGACCAGGTTCACGGGTAATCGTTGCGGGGGGACCGATGGGGTCACCATAACGACGCCCGCCTGACGGCGAGCCGCGCCATTGTACCTATCTGGCAAGAAGTTACAACCGTTCGTGTCGGATTAAAAAACTGAAGGCGTTCAAGCACTTGCCGTGGGAGCAAAGCTTGCTCGCGATGACGTTGGCACATCGGGCATGGATGCAGGCTGACCCACCGCTTTCGCGAGCAAGCTCGCTCCCACAGGGGCTCTGTGCCTGACGGAGCTGTGGACACCCGGGAGCCAGTGTGGGAGAGAGCTTGCTCGCGAAGGCGTCGGTACATTCGGCATCGATACAAGCTGACCGGTCACTATCGCGAGCAAGCTCGCTCCCACAGGGGCTCTGTGCCTCTACAACAGCACCTCATCCGCCCGACCGCCCTCCTCCTGGATCACCAGATGGATGAAGTGCAGCTTGGTAATGACGGCGGCCGGTACGACGAACGGGTAGAAATCCGGTTGGCCCATGCTGCGGGACAGCTCGTTGAGCATGCCGGCCAGTTCGATCCAGGCGTTGACGAACGAGAGAAAGGCCGCGCCGCCTGCGTGTTCGGCGTCGTACAAGGTCTCGGGCGGGAACGGCTGGTAGTCGAAATCCATCTCCCGAGCACTCATGCCAAAGCCCAGGGCAGTGTCCACCGCGTCCATCATGTGCAGGTAATGGGCCCAGGTTTCCGCCCAGTCCTCCCATGGGTGCATGGTGGCGTAGGCACTGACGTAGCGGGTTTGCCAATCCAGCGGCGCGCCTTGCTGGTAATGCCGCTCCAGGGCGTCGGCATAGCTGGCGCGCTCGTCGCCGAACAGTTCGCGAAAAGCCTCGAGCCAATGGCTGTTGGCAATCAGCCGGTCCCAGTAATAGTGCCCCACCTCATGGCGAAAATGCCCGAGCAAGGTGCGATACGGTTCGTGCATTTGCTGGCGCACATGCTCGCGATGGGCATCGTCCGCCTCCTTGATGTCGAGGGTGATCAATCCGCTGGCATGACCCGTGGTCGGCGGCGTGCCATCTGGGTCGACGCCGATGAAATCGAACGCCAGGCCGATGTCTTCATTGACGGTTTTCGGGATGACCGGCAAGCCGAAGGTGATCAGTTGCGCGACCAGTCGACGCTTGGCGGTCTCGACCTTGCGCCAACGTTCAGGATTTTCCGGAATCGACAGGTCGGGAATGGTGCGATTCAGGCTACAGGCGATGCACAGGGTATCGTGGCCATTGTCCGGCAGCAGCCAATTGCAGGCCGCCGGGGTGTCGAGGTTGGCGCAACGGCGGAACAGCCCCGCGTGCGGATCGGCATCCAGCGTCCAGGTGTCGGGTTGCTCACCGGGTTGCAGGGAGGACAGGCGGCTCCGCTCAGGTTGATAACCCAGCGCCGCCAGACAGGCCAGGCACTGGCTGTTGCGAAAGAACAATGACTGGCCGCAGCGGCACGGCCAGACCTTGCTGTTACGTGACCGATCACCCAGGAACGGCGCGGCGATGCGTGAACTCAGCTGTTCGAAGAAGCGGTACATGGCGATCTCTCCCTGGAGCCTGCAAGACTAGATCACCTTACGCTCATGATCGTTCCAAAACGCTGGGTCATAACACCATGAACCGTGGCGAGGGAGCTTGCTCCCGCTCGGCGGCGCAGCCGTCGCAAAACCGGCTCATGCGGTCTACCAGGAGGATTGCGTCGCCCCGATTGGGGTGGCTGCGCCACCCAGCGGGAGCAAGCTCCCTCGCCACAAAAGCCTAGCCCCCTCAGAGGGCGATGCCATGCCGTGTCAGGAAATCGACAAAGGCTTGTTCGTCGAGCACCTTGAGACCCAGCTCATTGGCCTTGGTCAACTTCGAACCAGCACCCGGCCCGGCCACCACGCAGTGGGTTTTCGCCGACACAGACCCTGCGACCTTCGCCCCCAGGCTCTCCAACTTATCCTTGGCGACGTCACGGCTCATCAGTTCCAGCGAACCGGTCAGCACCCAGGTGTGACCCGCCTCGGGCAAGCCTTCGACGACCTTCTTCTCGCTCTGCCAGTGCATGCCAAAGTCGCGCAACTGCTGTTCCGCCGCTTCGGCCTGCTGACGGTTGGCGGCGATGGCAAAGAACTCGCGCACGGCATTGGCCTGTTTTTCCGGCAGGGCCTGGCGCATGTCCAGCCAGTCGGCGTTCATCACCGCGTCGAGCGAGCCGAACTTGTCCGCCAGCTTCTGCGCCCCGCCCGGCCCCACCGAGGGAATGTGCAACTTGTCGAGAAAGCCGCCCAGGGTGGTGCTGGCGGAGAACTCGGCGCCCAACTCGCCCTGGTCCTGGATCTCCAGGCCATGACGCAACAGGTCCTTGATCACCTGGCGGTTGTGCGGGTCTTCGAAGAAGCTGTGGATCTCGTGGGCGACTTCCAGGCCGACATCTGGCAAGTACGTGAGCACCTGGGGCAACGCCGCCTGCACGCGCTCCAGCGAACCGAGGGAGCGGGCCAGGACCTTGGCGGTCTCCTCGCCCACGTCCGGGATGCCCAGGGCATAGATGAAACGTGCCAGGCTCGGCTGCTTGCTGTCGACGATGGCGGCCAGCAGGTTCTTGCTCGACAGTTCGGCGAAGCCTTCCAGGTCGACCACCTGCTCGAAGGTCAGCGCATACAGATCGGCAGGCGATCCCACCAGGCCCTCATCCACCAGTTGCTCGACGCTTTTCTCGCCCAAGCCTTCGATGTCCATGGCCCGACGCGAGACGAAATGGATGATCGCCTGCTTGAGCTGCGCACCACAGGCCAGGCGACCGACGCAGCGGTACACCGCGCCTTCGCTGACGGTCTCGCGGCCCTTGCTGCGCTTGATCAGCTGCGTGCGCTCGACGTGGGAGCCGCAGACCGGGCATTGCTGGGGCACTTCCACCGGGCGGGCGTTTTCCGGACGGCGCTCGGTGACGACCTGCACCACCTGCGGGATCACGTCCCCGGCACGGCGGATGATCACCGTATCGCCGATCATCACGCCCAGGCGCGCCACTTCGTCCATGTTGTGCAGCGTGGCGTTGGCCACGGTTACGCCGGCGACTTTCACCGGTTTGAGACGGGCCACCGGAGTCACCGCGCCGGTACGGCCGACCTGGAACTCGACGTCCAGCAACTCGGTGAGCTCTTCGGTGGCGGGAAACTTGTGGGCAATGGCCCAGCGCGGTTCCCGGGCACGGAAACCCAGCTCGCGCTGGGAAGCGATGCTGTTGACCTTGAACACGACACCGTCGATCTCATAGGGCAACGCGTTGCGGCGCTCGCCGATGTCACGGTAGTAATCCAGGCATTCGTCGACGCCGTGGGCCAGCTTCAACTCACGGCTGATGGGCATGCCCCACGCCTTGAGTTGCTTGAGGTTGCCAATATGGGTGTCGGCGATGTCCGCCGTCACCTGGCCAATGCCGTAGCAACAGAACTCCAGAGGACGGTTGGCCGTGATCCTGGAGTCAAGCTGACGCAGGCTGCCGGCCGCCGCGTTGCGCGGGTTGGCAAACGTCTTGCCGCCCGCCTCCAACTGCGTGGCGTTCAGGCGCTCGAAGCCGGCCTTGGACATGTACACCTCGCCGCGCACTTCCAGCAGCGGCGGCCAGCCACTGCCCTGCAGCTTGAGGGGAATGTTGCGCACGGTGCGTACGTTGACGCTGATGTCCTCGCCCGTGGTGCCGTCACCGCGGGTGGCGCCGCGCACCAGCATGCCGTCCTGGTACAACAGGCTGACCGCCAGGCCATCGAGCTTCGGTTCGCAGCTGTACTCCACTGCCGCGCCACCGCCCAGCAAATCGCCCATGGGCAGGTCGAGGCCTTCCGTCACCCGGCGGTCGAATTCGCGCAGGGTAGTTTCGTCGAAAGCGTTGCCCAGGCTGAGCATCGGGATCTCGTGACGCACCTGGCTGAACGCCGACAGCGCCACGCTGCCGACCCGCTGGGTCGGGGAATCGCTGGTGACAAGTGAAGGGTGCTGCTCTTCCAGGGCCTTGAGCTCGTGGAACAGACGGTCGTACTCGGCGTCCGGGATGCTGGGTTCGTCGAGGACGTGGTAGCGGTAGTTGTGCTGGTCCAGCTCGGTGCGCAGCTCTAGGATGCGGGTTTCGACGGCGTTCATGGGTGTTCTCTCATAAAGCAAAAGAGCAGCCTGGGCTGCTCATTCTTTTTAAACCTTTTGGGGGGCTTCGCCCCCAGCGGGAGCAAGCTCCCTCGCCACAAAAGCTCTCCTGCCACAAAAAGCTCTCTGGTCAGGGAGAGCCTGTGTCATTGATCAGCGCTTCTGGGTCAGCGCCCGGCGCTCGAATTCGACGATGCGCTGGCGGTAGTGCTCGATGGTCTGGGCGGTCAGCACGCTGCGCTGGTCATCCTTCAGTTCGCCGTTGAGCTCCTGGGACAACTTGCGAGCGGCGGCCACCATCACGTCGAATGCCTGCTTGGGATGACGCGGGCCCGGCAGGCCAAGGAAGAAGCTCACCGCCGGCGTGCTGAAATGATCGATGTCGTCGAGGTCGAACACGCCAGGCTTGACCGCGTTGGCCATGGAGAACAGCACCTCGCCGTTACCGGCCATGCTTTCGTGACGGTGGAAAATGTCCATTTCGCCAAAACGCAGGCCGCTTTCGAGGATGTTCTGTAGCAACGCCGGGCCCTTGAAGCCGGCCGGGTCGCGGCAGATCACGCTGATCACCAGCACTTCTTCAGCCTGGGCCTGGTCCTTGTCGGCGCTCGGGGCCTTGTTTTCGTCCGGGAAGTCGCCGTCGCGACTGCTGAAGCTCGGCCCGCCATCCAGGTCGAGGTTCAGGTTCAAATCACCCTGGGACGGCTCGCTGTTGCGCTTGCCACGCTTGGAACCCGACTCCCGTGGCTCACGGGCAGGCGCGCTCATCGACGGCAAGTCATGCTCGTCCAGCTGCGGCTCCTTGTGGGCGTCCAGCACCCGCGGCGGACCCAGCAGCTCGGCGCTATCATCCTCATCGGGCAGGTTCGACAGGCTGCGATCCAGGCGAAACTTCAGTTTCCCCTTGCCGCCGCGCATGCGACGCCAGCCGTCGAAAAGAATACCGGCAATAACAATGATGCCGATGACGATCAGCCACTCGCGCAGACCGATTTCCATGTAATCCCGTGCCTCTATAAAAATGCTGAAAAATAAGGGGCTTAGCTATTTGCAAACCGCTTTAAAACGTGGCGCCAACTCTATGTTCTGAATGGCGTTTTGCCCACGCATACGAAAAATTGACATTAAACTAGCACGACCAAAGATAACTTTACACCGTCTGTCGCATAGGCTTGTGCCCAATCTGTGAATTGAACATCAGCCCCAAGGGTAAAAAATACCTACGGCGTTCGAAGTTGAAGCCCTACAAGCCGTTGTTCAGGCATCCACCATGGCCATGGCCTCCTCCACATCCACGGCCACCAGTCGCGAACAGCCCGGCTCGTGCATCGTCACCCCCATCAACTGATCGGCCATTTCCATGGCGATCTTGTTGTGGGTGATGTAGATGAACTGCACCGTTTCAGACATTTCTTTCACCAGCCGTGCGTAACGGCCTACGTTGGCGTCGTCCAGCGGCGCGTCGACCTCGTCGAGCATGCAGAACGGCGCCGGGTTCAATTTGAAGATGGCAAAGACCAGGGCCAGCGCGGTCAGCGCCTTTTCGCCACCGGAGAGCAAATGGATGGTGCTGTTCTTCTTGCCTGGAGGACGCGCCATGATTGTCACCCCTGTATCGAGTAAATCTTCGCCCGTCAGTTCCAAGTAGGCGCTGCCGCCACCGAAAACTTTTGGAAAAAGGGCCTGCAAACCGCCGTTGATCTGATCAAAGGTATCCTTGAAGCGGTTACGGGTTTCCTTGTCGATCTTGCGGATGACGTTTTCCAGGGTTTCCAGCGCCTCCACCAGGTCGTCGTTCTGGGCGTCCAGGTAGCGCTTGCGCTCGGACTGCTGCTGGTACTCGTCGATGGCCGCCAGGTTGATGGCCCCCAGGCGCTGGATGCGCTGGGCAATGCGCTCCAATTCCTCCTCGGCATCCTTCTCGTTCGCCCCGGCCGCCAGGGTAGCGAGCACGCCGTCGAGGTCATAGCCGTCTTCCAGCAACTGGTCCTGCAAGGCTTTGCGCCGCACCGTCAAGGCTTGCCATTCCATGCGCTGCTGTTCCATCTGGCCACGGATCAGTTGCGATTGCTGCTCGGCCTGGCTGCGGCGCTTTTCGGCGTCGCGCAGTTCACGGTCGGCGTCCTCCAAGGCGATTTGCGCGGTCTTGAGTTCCTCGTCGACACTCATGCGCTTGTCGAGCAACTCTTCGAGCTTGAGGCGCAGTTCTTCCAACGGCGCTTCGCCCTCCTCCAGATTGAGGCTCAACTGCTCGCGCTTTTCGGTCAGGCGCTCGGACTGCATTTCCAGCCGTTCCAAGGCCTGGCGCGTGGAATCGTGCTGGGCTCTGAGCGAGCCCAGGCGCACCGCCAATTGATGGGCGTGGTCCTTGTGCTGGCGCGCTTCCTGGCGCACCCGGTCCAGGCGCTCGCGCAAGCTGTCACGCTGGGCCAGCAACAGCTCGCGCTGCTCGGTGTCCAGCGCCATGGCATCGAGGGCTTCTTGCAGTTGCAAACGCGCTTCGCCGAGCTGTTCGTGCTCTAACGCCCGCTGCTCACCCAGCTCGGCGATTTCTTCTTCCAGGCGGGTGCGGCGCAGCGCCAGTTGTTCAACCTTGGCCTTGCCGGCCGACAACTGCGCCTTGAGCTCGCCTTGCTGGCGCGCTTCATCCTGCAACAGCCGCCGCAGGTGTTCGCGGCCGTTTTCCTGTTGACGCTGTTGCGCCCGCAGGTTTTGCAATTCGGTTTCCAGGGCTTCGACGCTGGCTTCGCGCTCTTCGCGCTCGGCGCCCAGGCGCTGGATTTCCTGGCCGCGGGCGAGCATGCCGCTCTCGGCTTCGCTGGCCCGGCGCACCCGCAGGAAATGCCGGCCAACCCAATACCCGTCACGACTGATCAAGCTTTCGCCGGCTGCCAATTGTCCACGCAGGGCCAAGGCCTGCTCAAGGCTGTCCACTGGCTTGACCTGCCCGAGCCAGGGCGACAGGTCGACCTGGGCCTCGACCTTATCGAGCAAGCTGCCGGGAATTCGCACGCCATCGCCGGCCGGGCTGAGCAGACGCAGATCGCCTTGAGTAAAGCCCGACAGGTCGAAGCCAGCGAAATCATCCACCAGCACCGCTTGCAGGTCGGCGCCGAGCACGGTTTCCACCGCCAATTCCCAGCCAGCATCGACCTTCAGGCCCTCGGCCAGTCGTGGACGCTCGGCCAACTGCTGGTCGCGCAGCCATTCAGCCGTACCCGTGCCCGGGTCCAACGCCGCTTGCTGCAAGGCCTCCAGCGAGGCCAGCCGCCCATTGAGCCGCTGCAATTCGCCCTGGGCCTGTTGCTGGTTCTGCAAGGCCAGTTGCAAAGCCTGGCGCAGTTGTTCAAGGCGCTCGACCTGGGCATCTTCGCTGGCCTGCAAGTCTTCGAGGGTGGCTTCGCTGGTCGCCAGTTGCTCGCTCAGCTCCAGTATCGCGGCGTCTTCCGGATCCGCGGCGAGCAAGGCGCGCTCTTCGGACAGGCGGCGCTGACGTTCGGCCAGGCGCTCCATGCTGGTTTCCAACTGCTGGATGCGCGACTGCTGGACTTCTGCCTGGCGCCGCGGCTCGGCCGACGTCAGGTTGAAACTGTCCCACTGCTCTTGCCAGCCATGCATGGTCAGCTCGGCTTCTTCCAGGGCTGCGGCGGCCTCTTCGGCGGCGGCGCTGGTGATTTCCTGCTCCGGCGTCAGCCTGTCCAGCTCTTCGCCGAGGGTCAACAGCAGCGTGCGGTCATGACCCAGGTGCGATTCGGTTTCCAGACGCGCCCGTTCGGCTTCTTTCAAATCATCCTGCAACTGCCGCAGCCGCTGCTGACCATGCTGGATGCTCTGCTCGACCCGAGCGATGTCGCCCCCCACGGAATAGAAGCGCCCTTGCACCAGATTAAAGCGCTCGGACAGGTCATGGTGGCCGTCGCGCAGGCGCTCGATGGCCGCGTCAGCGTTGCGCTGCTCGGCCACCAGGGCTTCGAAGCTGACTTCCTGGTTGCCGATGATCGCTTCGCGCTGGCCGACCTGCTCGTTCAGCGCCTGCCAGCGCAAAGCCGACAGTTGGGCCTTGAGCTGGCGCTCCTCGCCCTTGTATTCCTGGTACTTCTTCGCGGCCTCGGCCTGACGGTGCAGACGCTCGAGCTGGCGTTCGAGTTCTTCGCGCAGGTCGGTCAGGCGCGCCAGGTTTTCGTGGGTGCGACGAATGCGGTTTTCGGTCTCGCGCCGGCGCTCCTTGTATTTGGAGATGCCGGCGGCTTCTTCGATGAAGTTGCGCAGGTCTTCGGGCTTGGCCTCGATCAGCTTGGAGATCATCCCCTGCTCGATGATCGAGTAGCTGCGCGGGCCCAGGCCGGTGCCGAGGAAAATATCGGTGATGTCGCGACGTCGGCACTTGGCGCCGTTGAGGAAATAGCTGTTCTGGCTGTCGCGGGTCACTTTGCGACGAATGGAGATTTCCGCATAGGCCGCGTACTCGCCCACCAGGGTGCCGTCGGAGTTATCGAACACCAGCTCGATGCTGGCCTGGCTCACCGGCTTGCGACTGGTGGAGCCGTTGAAGATGACGTCGGTCATCGACTCGCCGCGCAGGTTCTTGGCCGAGCTTTCGCCCATCACCCAGCGCACGGCGTCGATGATATTCGACTTGCCGCAACCATTGGGCCCGACCACCGCCGCCATGTTACTGGGGAAGTTCACCGTGGTCGGGTCGACGAAGGATTTGAACCCCGCCAACTTGATGCACTTGAGCCGCACGTCAGGCCGCCGTCAGGGCAGAAACCACCAGATCGCAACTGCGCTGGGCGTAGGCCGTGAGCACGATGCGGATCTGCGGCAAATCACGGGCCAGCACCGCGGCGAGCAGGCGCTGGAAGAGATCGAGGAATTCGCTCATTTCCGCCTTGCGCTGGTCCAGGGCCAGGAAATAGGCACGGCTCATGGCCGGTTGCAGGTTCTCGACGGTTTCCTGCAAATACGGATTGTTGGCAAAGGGATAGGCGGCGCGCATCACGCTGAAGCTTTCATCGACGAAGGTGCGGATGTCCTGGCGCCCGTAGGCGTCGTTGAGACGCTGCTGGATCGCGACGAACGGCGCCATGTCGGCCTGTTCTTTCCAGCCATGGGCCACGGCGTTGCCCAGCAGGATGTACAACTCGCTCATCAGCGCGCAGAGGCTGCGCACCTTGTGCTCGGTGAGTTCGGTGACGTGGGCGCCACGGCGCGGCAGGATCGCGATCAAATGGCGTCGCTCCAGGATCAGCAAGGCCTCGCGGACCGAGCCGCGGCTGACGTTGAGCGCCAGCGTGACCTTCTGCTCCTGGATGCGCTCTCCCGGTTTCATTTCGCCGCGAATGATGCGTTCGGCGAGGTGATGGGCGATTTGCTCGGCGAGGCTGTCCGGGGCCTTGAACGTCATGGTTGTCCTTCAATCTCTTCGATTTGCACAAGCGGCGCAGTGTAGCGCACTCGGTACGTCATGGCGCAGGGCCTGCAGCGGGTTTTTGGCACGATATAAGCAAAAAAGTCGAGACGTTTGCTCTGAGACAAAACCTGTGGAGCGAGCTTGCTCGCGATAGCGCTCTGTCAGCTTGCATCCATACTGAATGTACCGCCGTCATCGCGAGCAGCTCGGCTCCCACAGGGTTCCACCGTGTCCATAAAGCGTTGTTCATCGACCAGATGGATTTTCTTGACCCTTAAGTCAGAAAATCGTTGACCGAAAAGTCAGACCTGATAAATTCAGGCCCACGTCGAAACAACAATAATGAGTCTGCGAGGCCTTCCGTGATCCAGTTTTTACTCAACCAGGAACTCCGTAGCGAGCACGCCCTGGACCCGAACCTGACCGTGCTCAACTATTTGCGCGAACACGTTGGTAAACCAGGCACCAAAGAAGGCTGCGCCAGCGGCGACTGTGGCGCGTGTACCGTGGTGGTGGGCGAATTGGAAACGGACGCCAATGGCCGCGAACGCATTCGCTACCGCAGCCTCAACGCGTGCCTGACCTTCGTCTCTTCCCTGCACGGCAAGCAACTGATCAGCGTCGAGGACCTCAAGCACCAGGGCCAACTGCACAGCGTCCAGCAAGCGATGGTCGACTGCCACGGTTCGCAATGCGGTTTCTGCACACCGGGCTTCGTCATGTCGCTGTTCGCCCTGCAGAAGAACAGCGAGCAAGCCGACGCCCACCAGGCCCACGAAGCCCTGGCCGGCAACCTGTGCCGTTGCACCGGCTATCGGCCGATCCTTGCCGCCGCCGAGCAGGCCTGCTGCGGCAAGCAGCCGGACCAGTTCGACGCCCGCGAGGCCGAGACCATCGCCCGCCTCAAAGCCATCGCCCCCACCGAGACCGGTGAACTCAACAGCGGCGACAAACGCTGCCTGGTGCCGCTGACCGTGGCCGACCTGGCCGATCTCTACGACGCCTATCCCCAGGCACGCCTGCTGGCCGGCGGTACGGACCTGGCCCTGGAAGTCACGCAATTTCATCGCACCCTGCCGGTGATGATCTACGTGGGCAACGTCGCCGAACTCAAGCGCATCGAGCGTTTCGACGACCGCCTGGAGATCGGCGCCGCCACCGCCCTCTCCGATTGCTACGAGGCCCTGAAAGCCGAATACCCGGACTTCGGCGAACTGTTGCAACGCTTCGCCTCGCTGCAGATCCGCAACCAGGGCACCTTGGGCGGCAACATCGGCAACGCCTCGCCTATTGGTGACTCGCCGCCCCTGTTGATCGCCCTCGGCGCGCAAATCGTGCTGTGCAAAGGCCAGGCCCGCCGCACCCTGGCCCTGGAAGACTACTTCATCGACTACCGGGTCACCGCCCGCCAGGAAAGCGAATTCATCGAAAAGATCATCGTGCCGCTGGCCAATGCCGAACAGGCGTTCCGTGCCTACAAGGTGTCCAAGCGCCTGGACGATGATATTTCCGCCGTGTGCGCGGCGTTCAACCTGCGCATCGACAACGGTGTGGTTCGCGATGCCCGCGTGGCCTTCGGTGGCATGGCCGCCACACCGAAACGTGCCAAGCATTGTGAAGCCGCCTTGATCGGCGCGCCGTGGACCGACAGCACCGTCGAACGCGCCTGCGCCGTCCTGGCCGAGGACTTCACGCCGCTGTCGGACTTCCGCGCCAGCAAGGAATACCGCCTGCTCAGCGCCCGCAACCTGTTGCGCAAATACTTCATCGAACTGCAAACGCCGCACATCGAGACTCGGGTGACCGCTTATGTCTAACCATCACGCCGTAGAGAAGACCCAAGCCGAACTGGCCGAGCTGTTCGCCCGCGACCTCACCACTGGCGTGGGCCGTAGCGTCAAGCACGACAGCGCCGCCAAGCACGTGTCCGGCGAGGCGCAGTACATCGATGATCGCCTGGAATTCCCGAACCAGTTGCACGTCTATGCCCGACTGTCGGACCGCGCCCACGCCCGGATCATCCGCATCGATACCGCGCCGTGCTACGCCTTTGACGGCGTGCGCATCGCCATCACCCATGCAGACATTCCAGGCCTGAAGGACATTGGCCCGCTGCTGCCCGGCGATCCGTTGCTGGCCATCGATGATGTGCAGTTCGTCGGCCAACCGGTGCTGGCTGTTGCGGCCAAGGACCTTGAGACCGCACGCAAGGCAGCGATGGCCGCCATCATCGAATACGAAGACCTGGAGCCGGTGCTGGACGTGGTCGAGGCCCTGCGCAAGCGGCACTTCGTGCTGGACAGCCACACCCACCAGCGCGGCGATTCGGCCACGGCACTGGCGAGCGCCGAGCATCGCATCCAGGGCTCGCTGCACATCGGCGGCCAGGAACATTTTTACCTGGAAACCCAGATTTCCTCGGTGATGCCCACCGAAGACGGCGGCATGATCGTCTATTGCTCGACCCAGAACCCCACCGAAGTGCAGAAACTGGTGGCCGAAGTACTCGGCGTGTCGATGAACAAAGTCGTGGTGGACATGCGTCGCATGGGCGGCGGCTTTGGTGGCAAGGAAACCCAGGCCGCCAGCCCGGCGTGCCTGTGCGCCGTCATCGCGCACCTCACCGGGCAGCCGACCAAGATGCGCCTGCCCCGGGTCGAAGACATGCTGATGACCGGCAAGCGCCACCCCTTCTACATCGAATACGACGTCGGCTTCGACAGCCGCGGGCGCTTGCACGGCATCGCCCTGGAACTGGCCGGCAACTGCGGTTGCTCGCCGGACCTGTCGGCCTCCATCGTCGACCGGGCGATGTTCCACGCCGACAACGCCTACTACTTGGGCGATGCGACCATCAACGGCCATCGCTGCAAGACCAACACAGCGTCGAACACCGCCTACCGGGGGTTCGGCGGGCCGCAGGGCATGGTCGCCATCGAAGAAGTGATGGACGCCATCGCCCGGCACCTGGGGCTCGATCCGCTGGCGGTGCGCAAGGCCAACTACTACGGCAAGACCGAACGCAACGTCACCCATTACTACCAGACCGTCGAGCACAACATGCTCGAGGAAATGACCGCCGAGCTTGAAGAAAGCAGCCAGTACGCCGAACGCCGTGAAGCGATCCGTCGCTACAACGCAGGCAGCCCGATCCTCAAGAAGGGCCTGGCGCTGACACCGGTCAAGTTCGGCATTTCGTTCACCGCCAGTTTCCTCAACCAGGCCGGCGCCTTGATCCACGTCTACACCGACGGCAGCATCCACCTCAACCACGGCGGCACCGAGATGGGCCAGGGCTTGAACACCAAGGTTGCCCAAGTGGTGGCCGAGGTGTTCCAGGTGGAAATGGACCGCGTGCAGATCACCGCGACCAACACCGACAAGGTGCCGAACACCTCGCCCACCGCCGCTTCCAGTGGCGCTGACCTGAACGGCAAGGCGGCGCAGAATGCCGCCGAAATCATCAAGCAGCGCCTGGTGGAATTTGCCGCGCGGCACTACAAGGTCAGTGAAGAGGATGTGGAATTCCACAACGGCCATGTGCGGGTGCGCGATCACATCCTGACCTTCGAAGCGTTGGTGCAGCAGGCGTATTTCGCCCAGGTCTCACTGTCCAGCACCGGCTTCTACAAGACCCCGAAAATCTACTACGACCGCAGCCAGGCCCGTGGCCGGCCGTTCTACTACTACGCCTATGGCGCCGCGTGTGCCGAGGTGATCGTCGACACCCTCACCGGCGAGTACAAGATGCTGCGCACCGACATCCTCCACGATGTCGGCGCCTCGCTGAACCCAGCCATCGACATCGGCCAGGTCGAAGGCGGTTTCATCCAGGGCATGGGCTGGCTGACCATGGAAGAGCTGGTGTGGAATGACAAGGGCAAGCTGATGACCAATGGCCCGGCCAGCTACAAGATCCCCGCAGTGGCGGACATGCCACTGGACCTGCGGGTCAAGCTGGTGGAAAACCGCAAGAACCCTGAAGACACGGTGTTCCATTCCAAGGCCGTGGGTGAGCCGCCGTTCATGCTCGGCATCGCCGCGTGGTGCGCCATCAAGGACGCCGTGGCGAGCCTGGGGGATTACCGGCAGCAACCGAACATCGATGCCCCGGCGACGCCGGAGCGGGTGTTGTGGGGGTGTGAGCAGATGCGTGGGTTGAAGGCGGTCAAGGCTGAGAAAGCTGAAGCCGAAGTGGCTTCGCTCTAGGACCGCGGCGCGGCTATCGCGAGCAAGCTCGGCTCCCACAAGGGATCTTAGCAAGCTCGGCTTCCACCTGGGATCTCAGGGTTAACAAGATTCCTGTGGGAGCTGAGCTTGCTCGCGATGAGGCCGCCACAGACAACAAAGATGTCGAGGTGAACTATGTACAACTGGATCAGCGCCCTCGCCGACCTGCAAACCCGCGGCGAACCCTGCGTGCTGGTGACGATCATCGAAGAGCTCGGCTCCACCCCGCGCAACGCCGGTTCGAAGATGGTCATCAGCGCCAGCCAGACGTTCGACACCATCGGTGGCGGGCACCTGGAATACAAGGCCATGGAGATCGCCCGGCAAATGCTCGCCAGCGGCCAGCAGAACACCCACCTGGAGCGCTTCAGCCTTGGTGCGAGCCTGGGCCAGTGCTGCGGTGGCGTCACCGTATTGCTGTTCGAACCCATGGGCCAGGTCCAGGCGCAGATCGCCGTGTTCGGCGCCGGCCATGTCGGCCGCGCCCTGGTGCCGCTACTGGCGAGCCTGCCCTGCAAGGTGCGCTGGATCGACTCGCGAGAAGCGGAGTTCCCCGAACACTTGCCCCATGGCGTGCGCAAGATCGTGGCCGAAGAGCCATTGGATGAAGTCGATGAATTGCCCGCCGGCAGCTACTGCATCGTCATGACCCACAACCATCAGCTCGACCTGGAACTGAGCGCCGCGATCCTCAAGCGCAACGACTTTGCCTACTTCGGCCTGATCGGTTCGAAGACCAAGCGCGTCAAGTTCGAACATCGCCTGCGTGATCGTGGTTTTGACAGCAGCACTTTGCAACGCATGCGTTGCCCGATGGGCATCGGCGAAGTCAAAGGCAAGTTGCCTGTGGAAATCGCCATCTCCATCGCCGGCGAAATCATCGCCACCTATAACGCGGATTTCGGCCAGCACACCTCGCGCGCCGAACCCATTGCCAAGTTGCTGCCAGCTTCGCGCCGCAGCCAGCGTTAATTCTTTTATCGAGACAGACCATGCCCCTGACACGCAAAGCCTACCGCGCCGCCCTGCTCCACAGCCTCGCCGATCCGGCCGACGTGGGTATCGAAGCGTCCTATGAATATTTCGAAGACGGCCTGCTGGTGGTGGAAAACGGCCAGATCAGCGCCATCGGCCACGCCCATGACCTGTTGCCGACCCTGGCGGCAGACATCGACATCGCCCATTACCCGGACGCACTGATCACGCCAGGCTTGATCGACACCCACATCCATTTGCCGCAAACCGGCATGGTCGGCGCCTATGGCGAGCAATTGCTGGATTGGCTCAACACCTACACGTTCCCCTGCGAAAGCCAGTTCGCCGACAAGGCCCACGCCGATGCGGTAGCGGATATTTTCGTCAAGGAGTTGCTGCGCAACGGCACCACCACCGCGCTGGTGTTCGGCAGCGTGCACCCACAATCGGTGAATTCGTTTTTTGAAGTAGCCGAAAAACTTGATCTGCGGATGATCGCCGGCAAAGTGATGATGGACCGCAACGCCCCGGACTACCTGGTCGACACCGCCGAATCCAGCTACACCGAGAGCAAGGCGCTGATCGAGCGCTGGCACGGCAAGGGCCGGTTGCACTACGCCGTGACGCCGCGCTTCGCTCCCACCAGCACCCCGGAACAACTGACCCTGGCCGGTCAATTGCTGGGGGAATACCCCGACTTGTACATGCAGACCCACATCAGCGAGAACCTGCAGGAAGTGCAGTGGGTCAAGGAGCTGTTCCCGGAGCGCAAGGGCTACCTGGACGTCTACGATCACTACCAACTGCTTGGCGAGCGTTCGGTGTTCGCCCATGGCGTGCATTTATGTGATGACGAATGCGCGCGGCTGGCCGAGGCCGGCTCGGCCATCGCTTTCTGCCCGACCTCGAACTTTTTCCTAGGCAGCGGCCTGTTCAACCTGCCAATGGCCGAGAAGCACAAGGTGAACGTCGGGTTGGGCACGGACGTGGGTGGCGGCACCAGTTTTTCGCTGCTCCACACCCTGAACGAAGCCTACAAGGTGATGCAGCTGCAGGGCGCGCGGCTGAGCCCGTTCAAGTCGCTGTACCTGGCCACCCTCGGCGGCGCGCGGGCCCTGCGCCTGGAGGACAAGATCGGCACGTTGCAACCGGGGACGGACGCGGACTTCCTGGTGCTGGACTACAACGCCACGCCGCTGCTGAGCTATCGCCTCAAGCAGGCCAAGGACATTGCCGAACGGTTGTTCGTGTTGATGACGCTGGGGGATGATCGGACGGTGGCGCAGACTTATGCGGCCGGCAGGTTGGTGCATCAGCGCTAGGTTGTATTGCCTGCCAGGACGCTATCGCGAGCAAGCTCGCTCCCACAGTGGATTTGTGGTGTACACATACCCCCTGTGGGAGCGAGCTTGCTCGCGATCGGCGGTATGACTGACTCAAATCCCTCAGAGCTTGGCCGTCGACCGCCCCGGCTTCTTGCTCTGCAACAGATGCGAGAACACCGCGTGCAAGTCATCCGACGCGCTTTCTTCGTCGAGGTTGAGCTTGCTGTCGATGTGGTCCATGTGATGCATCATCAGGTCCACAGCCAGCGTGGCATCGCGGGCCTCGATGGCGTCGATCAACTGGGTGTGTTCGTCGTAGGAGCAATGGGAACGGTTGCCGCTTTCGTACTGGGCGATGATCAACGAGGTCTGGGACACGAGGCTGCGCTGGAAACTGATCAGCGGGGCATTCTTCGCCGCTTCGGCCAGCTTGAGGTGGAACTCGCCCGACAAACGGATGCCGGCGCCACGGTCGCCCCGGGAAAAACTGTCGCGCTCGTCGCTGACCATCTGCCGCAGCTCAGCCAGTTGTTCGGCCGTGGCGTGCTGCACCGCCAGTTCGGTGATCGCCCTTTCCACCAGGCGCCGGGCCATGAACACCTGGCGGGCCTCTTCGACACTCGGGCTCGCCACCACGGCACCACGATTGGGCCGCAGCAACACCACGCCTTCGTGGGCCAGGCGGGACAAGGCCCGGCGGATGATCGTGCGGCTGACTCCGAAAATCTCCCCCAGCGCCTCTTCGCTCAATTTGGTCCCGGGCGCCAGGCGTTGTTCGAGGATGGCCTCGAAGATGTGCGCATAGACAATATCGTCCTGGGTTCCGCTGCGGCCGGCTTTACCAGCTCGCGGTTGTTTCTTGAGGGGCTGCAACTGTTCGTTCATGGGCACTCGAGTCGGGAGAACTGCGGCGAATTGACCGTGACTGTAATACGGCACAGCGGGTCGCTGGCAAGTATCGCGTAAAAAACAGCTCGATTGTACACAACCTCTGATGGCAACACGACTGTACGGCTGTTTGCGGGCATGGCTGTATTGCAATCGATGATGGGGTTGAGTTTAGGCTTAAACCTCGGTTTTGTGGCGAGGGAGCTTGCTCCCGCTGGATTGCGAAGCAATCCCCCCGCATTCGTTCAGATCTCCAACAGGATGCATGACGACCGCTCCGCGGCCGAGCGGGAGCAAGCTCCCTCGCCACAAAAGCAATGGCTCGCCCGAGTCCAGACAATCTACAACAAGGACCACCGCCCACCATGACCGAAGTCACGACCACGCCACTTCGTCCATTGGCCGACACCTCGCCTTCGGCCATCGTCGCCGGGTTCATCGCGATGATGACCGGCTACACCAGTTCCCTGGTGCTGATGTTCCAGGCCGGACAGGCGGCGGGGCTGAGCAGCGGGCAGATTTCCTCGTGGATCTGGGCGATCTCCATCGGCATGGCGGTGTGCTCCATCGGGCTGTCGCTGCGCTATCGCACGCCGATCACCATCGCCTGGTCGACACCCGGCGCCGCGCTGCTGATCACCAGCCTGGGCGGCGTGAGTTATGGCGAGGCCATCGGCGCCTATATAACCTGCGCGGTGCTGGTGACGATCTGCGGCCTGACCGGCAGTTTCGAGCGCCTGGTCAAGCGCATTCCGGCCTCGCTGGCGGCGGCTCTGCTAGCGGGGATTCTGTTCAAGATCGGCAGCGAGATCTTCGTCGCCACCCAGCATCGCACCGGCCTGGTGCTGGGGATGTTCTTCACTTACCTGATCGTCAAGCGCCTGTCGCCGCGCTACGCGGTGCTCGCGGCGCTGCTGATCGGCACAGCGCTTTCCGGCCTGCTGGGGTTGCTGGACTTCAGCGGCTTTGCCCTGGAAGTCGCGACGCCGGTCTGGACCACGCCGCACTTTTCCTTGGCAGCCACCATCAGCATCGGCATTCCGCTGTTCGTGGTGGCGATGACCTCGCAGAACATGCCCGGCATCGCCGTGTTGCGGGCCGACGGCTACAACGTGCCGGCTTCGCCGCTGATCACCAGCACCGGCATCGCCTCGCTGCTGCTGGCACCGTTCGGCTCCCATGGCATCAACCTGGCGGCCATCAGCGCGGCCATCTGCACCGGGCCCCACGCCCACGAAGATCGCAACAAGCGCTACACGGCGGCGGTCTGGTGCGGGATTTTCTACGGAATTGCCGGGGTGTTCGGCGCGACGCTGGCGGCGTTGTTCGCGGCGCTGCCCAAGGAACTGGTGCTGTCCATCGCGGCCCTGGCGCTGTTCGGCTCGATCATCAATGGCCTGAGCATCGCCATGAGCGAAGTGAAGGAGCGGGAAGCGGCGCTGATCACCTTCATGGTCACGGCGTCGGGGCTGACGCTGTTCTCCATCGGTTCGGCGTTCTGGGGGATTGTGGCGGGGGTGTTGACCTTACTGATCCTGAACTGGCGCAACAATTGAAAGCATCGCGAGCAAGCTCGCTCCCACAGGGGACGTGTATCGTTCACATCACCCTGTGGGAGCGAGCTTGCTCGCGATAGCGGCCTGAAGGGCAACAGCGACCCAACAGACAGACACAAAAAAACCGGCACCCAAAAGGGCTGCCGGTTTCTGACCATCAAGCGACCGGATTGATCGGCTTTTCCGGGTACCACACGTCCAGCAACGGGCTGACTTCAACGCTGGTCAGCTCAGGACGGGCCTTGAGCCAGGCTTCAACGGCAGCGCGCTGCTCTTCGGTGACCGAGCCACGCTTCTGCAGGCAAACCAGACCGTAGTCGTCACCGCCGACGTAGCCCAGGCCATTGGCTTCCATGGCTTCTTTCAGGAACGCGTCGAGGAAAGCGTCAATAGCCTCATCGGCCAGATCTTCTTTGAAATCCAGGTTCAGTTCGAAACCCAGCTCTTGAAATTCATCCACGCACAGCTTTTTGCGCAGACGCTGGGAACGGTTAGTCGCCATTGGAACAATCCTCATAAGTAATAACGGCCGGCACTTTACCAGTTTGGTGCGTCGATTGCCCGACTCATCGGGCAAGTCCGTTAACCGTTGGTAAAAAAATACCGCTTCGCTGGGCTTGGGCACGGCACATGCCGTTGCGCCTTGGGGCATAATGCCGACACTTTCATGACCGTTGAGGACGTTCATTTTCATGTCCTCGTATTTTCCCCCTCGCCTGTAGGGTTTTATTTCAAATGATCAAATCTTTGCGTCCATTGCTTCTGGCCAGCCTTCTTCTTCCCCTGGCCCTCCCTGTCACCGCCCACGCTGCCACGATCAACACCGCCCTGTCGCCCAACGTACAAAAGGCCCTCAAGGCCAGCAAACTGCAGAACGACGCCCTGTCCCTGGTGCTGGTGCCGCTCAACGGCCCCGGCACGCCGACCCTGTACAACGCCGATGTTTCGGTCAATCCGGCGTCCACCATGAAACTGGTGACCACCTATGCGGCCCTGGAGATGCTCGGCCCCAATCATCAGTGGAAAACCGAGTTCTACACCGACGGCACCCTGAGCGGCGGGATCCTCAACGGCAACTTGTACCTCAAGGGCGGCGGCGATCCCAAGCTGAACATGGAAAAACTCTGGCTGCTGATGCGCGATCTGCGGGCCAACGGCGTCCAGCAGGTCACCGGTGACCTGGTGCTGGACCGCAGTTTCTTCATCCAGCCGCAACTGCCCGAGTTCAACGACGACGGCAACGACGAAAACAAACCCTTCCTGGTCAAGCCCGACTCGCTGCTGGTCAACCTCAAGGCCCTGCGCTTCGTCGCTCGCAATGATGGCGGCCGGGTGCTGGTGTCGGTTGAGCCACCGATTGCCAGCATTCGCATCGAAAACGTGGTCAAGGCCGTTAATGGCAAGCAATGTGCCGGCGGCGTTCGCTACAACCCCGTCGCCCAGGCCGATGGCAGCATGACCGTCACTGTCAGCGGCCAACTCGGTGAAGGTTGCAGCTCCCAAACCTACCTGTCGCTGCTCGATCACGCCACCTACACCGCCGGCGCGGTGCGGGCCATCTGGAAGGAATTGGGCGGCAGCATCCAGGGCCAGGACCGCCTGGCCACGACCCCGAGCAACGCCAAGGTATTGGCCCGGGCGTTCTCCCCGGACCTGGCGGAGATCATCCGCGACATCAATAAATACAGTAACAACACCATGGCCCAGCAACTGTTCCTGAGCCTGGGCGCACAATTTCGCAATGAAGCCGACGGTGACGACGCGAAGGCTGCGCAACGGGTGGTACGCCAGTGGCTGGCGAAGAAAGGCATCACCGCACCGCACCTGGTGATGGAGAACGGCTCCGGCCTGTCCCGCGCCGAACGGGTCAGCGCGCGGGAAATGGCTGCGATGCTGCAAGCCGCCTGGCGCAGCCCGTATTCGGCGGAGTTCATCAGTTCGATGCCGATTGCCGGCACCGACGGCACCATGCGCAAACGCTTGAAGACCACCGCCATGGCCGGCGAAGCCCACGTCAAGACCGGGACCCTGAACACCGTCCGCGCCATCGCTGGCTACAGCCGCGACATCAACGGCAACACTTGGGCAGTGGTGGCGATCCTCAACGATCCAAAGCCATGGGGCGCTTCGTCGGTGCTGGACCAGGTGCTGCTGGACCTGTACCGCCAACCGAAACTGCCACAGACGGCTTCGGTGCTCTAACCCAGCACATACCCAATGTGGGAGCGAGCTTGCTCGCGATAGCGCCAGGTCAGCAAATATCGATGTCGGATGACACACCGCCATCGCGAGCAAGCTCGCTCCCACAGGGAATCGGCCATACACAAATCTTGTGCCCACTGAAGATCAATTGTGGGAGCGGGCTTGCTCGCGAAGGCGGTATGTCAGTCAACACAATGGTTGAATGTTATACCGCCTTCGCGAGCAAGCCCGCTCCCACACTCTGACCTCAATAGCCCCCGACTAGCCCAACTGCGTCTCGACCCGATCCCGCCCGGCCTGCTTGGCCGCGTACACGCCTGAGTCGGCCCTGAGCAGTAACGCATCGGCGCCCTCCCCGGCGCGCCAGGTGGCGATGCCAAAGCTGGCGGTGACCACCCCGACATCGTCGATGGGCGCAGCCCGCAAGCCCTCCCAAAGCCCCAGCGCCAGGGAATATGCGCTGTCACTGTCGGTGTCCGGGCACAGCACCACGAACTCTTCCCCACCCAACCGGCAAAACACATCGGTACGGCGCAACCGTTGGACGATGCGCTGGCAGACCGCCTGCAACACCCGGTCGCCCACCGCATGGCCGTGCTGGTCGTTGATGCGCTTGAAGTGATCGATGTCGAGCATGATGACCGCCAGCCCACCGGAACCGCGCTCGACCCGGGCCATTTCCGAGGTCAGGCGCTCCTGGAAATACCGGCGGTTGCGAATGCCGGTCAGGGCGTCGGTCACGGACAAGGCCCGCAGCTCTTCTTCCACCCGCTTGAGGTCGGAAATATCCGAGATATAGCCGTGCCACAACACCCCGCCGCCAGGCAGCTCCTCGGGTGTGGCCTCGCCGCGCACCCAGCGCAGCCCGCGCAAGGGTAATTGCACCCGATACTCTTCCCGCCATGGGCTCAAGGTATTGGCCGAAGCACGGATCGAAGCGCGGACGCGCGTACTGTCCAACGGATGAATACGGGAGAAAATCGCCTCGGCGTTCTGCACCAGTACATCGGGTTCCAATTCATAGATGTCGCGGATACCGTCGCTGGCATAAATCACGCTGAAGCGACCATTGAAATCCATCCTGAACTGGTAGATCCCCCCAGGCACATGAGCACTGAGTTTTTTCAGCAACAGGTCGCGGGCCGCCAGGGCTTCGTGGACGCGCTTGCGTTCGGTGATGTCGATGCAGATCGCCAGGTGCCCGACCCACAGCCCCTGCTCATCGAGCATCGGCGTGGCCAGCATGTTCACGGTCAGGTGACTGCCATCGCGGCGCACCAGGGTCCATTCCCGCGCCTGCTGCCCACCCTGCTCGCCGCCCTCGAGCAGCATCGCATGGCAGGTCGGAATGGGTTTACCAAAGCGCGCGGCAAGCTGAGCGGCCCGAGCCTGGAGTTCGCGCGGCACATGCAGGCTCTCCAGGGTCATGCTTTGCAGCACCTCGCAGCCCGGATAGCCAAGCATCTGCTCGGCGCCAGCATTGAAAGTGGTGATGACGCCGCGCAGGTCGGTGGCAATGATCGCCACCTGGGTCGCGGCATCCAGCACACCGCGCAACTGGCCGTGGGTACCGCGCAACTCCTGCTCCCGGGCACGCAGTTCACCGGTGCGTTGTTCCACCAGTGCCAAGGCTCGCTGCCGCTGGCTGACCAACATATAAAGCAAGGCACTGAGCAGCAGGCTGAGCAGGCTACCCAGCACTACCAGGCTCGTCACCGAAGAGTGATTGGAGGACAGGAATACCCGGCTGGGCCGCAACTCTACCCGGTAGTCGCGATCGGCCAGGCGTAGCAGGCGCGTCGCCGACAACTCGCTCTGGCCCGGCGGGTTTGGGGATTCGAACAGCGCCTCCCCCCCGTTTTCGCTAGACAGGTCCACGACACGCATCGACAGATTGTCGTGACCGGGCGCGGGCAGTCCGTCGCCCGCCAACTGACGCATGCTGATGGCCGCCATCACGTACCCGAACGGTTCGCTGGCCGATTCCCGTATAACCGGCGCGACCAGCAGTACCCCGCGGGTGAACATCGGGTCGGCCCCCATAAAATCCAGGGGTTGCGAGGCCGCCACCCCGCCACGCTGACGCGACCGCTCGACGGTGGCACGGCGCAAGGGTTCGGAAAGCAGGTCCAGGCCCAATGGGGCCCCGTAGGCGCTCCGACTATGAATGTAAAGCACCGGAACGTACTCGTCCCGTTCGGCGGCCAGTTGCAGGCCACCGTGGCCGTCCGGCTCGCGAATCATGAATTGAGCCCCACCGTCGGCCTGCGCCTGCCGTTCGAACGCTTGCCGCTCGTCCCGAAGGACCCTGGGCGCCCAGGCGAAGGCCCGGGTACGACGCATCAGCGAGTCGGCGTAGCCATGGAACTCATTGCTGGCTACCGCTTCGGAGTTGGCAAAAAAACGCCCGAGGCTGTCGAGAAACTGCTCTTGGTCCTGGAACTGTTCCTCGATGCGGCTGAAGCGCTCCTCGACTTGCAACTCGAAGCGCTCGCGCAATTGCCGATTGAACAGGTCCATCATCGCCCAGCTCAGCACGCCGCTCAGGCAGGTACCGGCCAGCAGCACCAGCGAAGCCACCAGCCAGGCCGAAACGTCTTCGCGGATAAAGCCCAGGATTCTGGGGCGCACCTGATGCAATGCCATAAATACAACTCGCAAAGGTACCAGGCATAGGCACAGCCCCGGACACAGCCTAAGTTATAGCTATTCGCCATCACTTTGGCCAGTCCCTAAATGAGGCTAGAAGCCTTGAACTACAAGGCTCCGTGGATCCAATCGATCTCCTTCAACGCGCCATGATCTTCCAAGCGCGGTGGATCTTGCCGTTGCGGGCGAAATCCGGATCGATGGTCTTGGCAGTGATCTCCTCCACTGCATAGCGCTCGCCGAGGTTGTCCTCGAGCTGGAACTTGCGGAAGTTATTGGAAAAATACAGCACGCCGCCCGGCGCCAGGCGCGCCATGGCCAGGTCCAGCAACTGGACGTGGTCGCGCTGCACGTCAAACACACCTTCCATGCGCTTGGAGTTGGAGAAGGTCGGCGGGTCGATGAAGATCAGGTCGTACTCGTCACGACTGGCTTCCAGCCAGGCCATCACGTCGCCCTGCTCCAGGCGGTTCTTGTCGGAAAAACCATTGAGCGACAGGTTGCGTCGCGCCCAGTCCAGGTAGGTTTTCGACAAGTCGACACTGGTGGTGCTCCGGGCACCGCCCTTGGCAGCGTGGACGCTGGCGGTCGCGGTGTAGCAGAACAGGTTCAGGAAACGCTTGCCGGCGGCTTCTTTCTGGATCCGCAGGCGCATCGGCCGATGATCGAGAAACAGCCCGGTGTCCAGGTAGTCCGTGAGGTTGACCAGCAGCTTCACGCCGCCTTCGTTGACCTCGGTGAATTTGCCCTGGGCGCTCTGGCGCTCGTACTGCTTGGTGCCGCTCTGGCGCTCGCGGCGCTTGATCACCACGCGGCTCTTGTCGACGTTCAGTGCCTGGGGAATGGCCGCCAGGGCGTCGAACAAGCGGGCCGAGGCCTTTTCCGGGTCGATTGACTTCGGCGCGACGTATTCCTGGACGTGTACCCAGTCGTGGTACAGGTCGATGGCCATGGAGTATTCCGGCATGTCGGCGTCGTAGACCCGGTAGCAATCCACACCTTCCCGCTTGGCCCACTTACTCAGCGTCTTGAGGTTCTTTTGCAGGCGATTGGCGAACATCTGCCCTCCTTCGCTCAACCGCGCCTGCTCGACCACAGGGGCTGGGGCTGGCGCCGGCTTGATCGGGTTGCCGTTCTTGTTGTACTGGCGCTCTTGTGGCACTTCAGGGGTTTGATCGTAGG
The DNA here is from genome assembly GCF_051132015.1 of Pseudomonas sp. Z1-12. Taxonomy (NCBI): domain Bacteria; kingdom Pseudomonadati; phylum Pseudomonadota; class Gammaproteobacteria; order Pseudomonadales; family Pseudomonadaceae; genus Pseudomonas; species Pseudomonas sp. Z1-12. The sequence continues at coordinate 2,001,263 of NZ_CP071647.1, read as the reverse complement.
CGGCCTGTTCACGCTCGGCCTGGCGCTGTTCCGGGGTGCGACGCTCGCCGGTGACGAACTGGTCCGGCAGCACCTTGATCAGCAGCAACTTGCACGGCAAGGCGCCGTTCCAGAACGAATACTGCTTGTGGCTGCGAATGCCCATGCGCTTGCCCAGGTCCGGCGCGCCGGTGAACACCGCTGCCTCCCAGTTCAGGCACGCCTGGCGCAGGCGCTCGCCGAGGTTCTGGTAGAGGTAGAGCAGGCTGGCTTCATCCCCCAGACGCTCGCCGTACGGCGGGTTGCAGATCACCAGGCCCTTCTGGTTCTGGTCCGGGCGCGGCTCGAAGGTGGCGACTTCGCCTTGATAGATCTTGATCCACTCGCTCAGGCCCGCACGCTCGACGTTATTGCGGCCCGGCTGGATCAACCGTGGGTCGGCCTCGTAGCCACGAATCCACAACGGTGGCTTGGCCAGCCCGGCGGCGGCGCGCTCGGTGGCTTCTTCGTGGAGTTTCTTCCACAACGCCGGCACGTGGCCGAGCCAGGCGGTGAAGCCCCACTGCTGGCGACGCAGGTTCGGTGCCATGTCGGCGGCGATCATGCCGGCTTCCACCAGGAACGTGCCGACACCGCACATCGGGTCGGCCAGCGCCCCGCCTTCAGCGGCAATGCGCGGCCAACCGGCGCGGATCAGGATCGCGGCGGCGAGGTTTTCCTTCAGCGGCGCGGCGCCTTGCTGCAGGCGATAACCGCGCTGGTGCAGGCTGTGGCCGGAAAGGTCGAGGGAAAGGATCGCTTCGCCGCGGTCCAGGCGCAGGTGAATGCGCAGGTCCGGGTTGAGCTTGTCGATGGACGGCCGCTCACCCGATGGCGTGCGCAGCTTGTCGACGATGGCGTCCTTGACCTTCAAGGCACCGAAGTGAGTATTGTCGATACCCGAGCCATGGCCGCTGAATTCAACCGCCAGGGTGCCATCGGCCAGCATATGGTCTTGCCAATCGACGTCCAGCACGCCGTGGTAGAGATCTTCGGCGTCCTTCATCGGGAAGCGCTTGAGCACCAGCAACACGCGGTTGGCCAGGCGCGACCACAGGCACAGGCGATAGGCCGTTTCCATGTCGGCCATGCCGCGCACGGCCGAGGTGTGCTCGCGCGCCTCTTCAAGGCCAAGCCCGACGGCTTCCTCGATCAGCAGGCCTTCGAGGCCCTTGGGGCAAGTGAGGAAGAGTTCGAAACGATCGGACATGGGATTTCCAGAGCCTTTGGCTAAGTGGACCGGGCAACGCATTGCCGGGCCGGGTTCAGTCAGGTGCTTTTCTCAAGAGCACCCGCGTGGCACGAAAGTGTGCCGTGCCGCCCTCGCCGCTCAGGTTAAAAGAGCTTAGATGCGAAGGCAGATAAAAAATTCTGTGCAACAAATTGTGAAAAACTCGACCCTTTCGTCGAATAGTACCCGAGTGCAACGGGTGGACATTCTCATTCGAGAAAGGGCAGCCCCTGTTGGCGCAGGGCCGATCATACAGGGGTCTTGCTCAAAAGCGGTCAACGAACATCAAGTTACTTATCGCCCTAACATCTTTATTGTTACGTGCTTATGACAAAACGATCATTCCATCCCTGTGACGCTTTGGTTAGAACTCAACACAGGTTGACGTCGCAACGGCGTCAACACCTCGGCTCGTCACGCCGGCAACGAGCCACCAACGGCAGAATGATTCTGCCCCGGCCTCGATAGAGGTCGACGCTAAGCAACAGTCAACAAGTGAGGGCAACACCCTATGAGAAGACTTAAGCGTGATCCGTTGGAAAGAGCATTTTTGCGTGGTTACCAATATGGCGTTGGTGGTAAATCCCGTGAGCTTTGCCCCTTTACTCTACCGTCGGTACGTCAAGCCTGGATCAATGGCTGGCGAGAAGGACGCGGCGACAACTGGGACGGTATGACCGGCACTGCGGGTATCCACAGACTCAACGAACTTCACGCCGTCGGCTGACACAGGGCTTATTACTCAAGAACTCGACAATTTGACATCCCAATCGATTTAACCACGCACGTCCCATCCGGGCGGCGGGCTACGGCCCAGGGGGCTCCTTCGAGGAGCCCTTTTTAATGCCTGGGTTTCATGAACGCTGTGAGTGCCTGAGCTTCATGGACACTTACGAATGCCTGAGCTGTGAACATTATTGTGGCGAGGGAGCTTGCTCCCGCTGGGCTGCGCAGCAGCCCCAAAACCATGACACGCAGTTATCCAGGAAAACAGTGCCAACCGGGTTCAGGACTGCTTCGCAGTCCAGCGGGAGCAAGCTCCCTCGCCACGATCAGCGCCAAACTTTAATCCTCGGTTCACCCCAACGCCGCAATCGCATCCACCGACTCACGAATCAACGCCGGCCCCTTGTAGATGAAGCCCGAGTAAACCTGCACCAGGCTCGCTCCGGCGGTGATTTTCTCGGCGGCGTGCCGGCCTTCGGTGATCCCGCCCGCCGCAATGATCGGCAAGCGCCCCGCCAATTCAGCGGCCAGCACCTTCACCGTGTGAGTGCTCTTGTCACGCACTGGCGCGCCCGACAAGCCACCCGCCTCGTCACCGTGCTCCAGCCCTTCGACGCCTTCGCGCCCCAGGGTCGTGTTGGTGGCGATCACTGCGTCCATGCCCGTCTCGATCAGGGCCTGGGCCACCTGGGCAGTCTCTTCGTCGGTCATGTCCGGGGCGATCTTGATCGCCAGGGGCACGTGCCGGCCGTGGGTCAACGCCAGCTCCGCGCGACGTTGGGCCAGGTCGGCCAGCAGTTGCTTGAGGGAATCACCGAATTGCAGGCTGCGCAGCCCCGGGGTGTTGGGGGAGCTGACGTTGACGGTCACGTAGCTGGCGTGGGCGTAGACCTTGTCCAGGCAGATCAGGTAGTCGTCGACGGCGCGCTCCACCGGCGTGTCAAAATTCTTGCCGATGTTGATGCCCAGCACGCCCTTGTACTTGGCCGCGGCCACACGGGCCAGCAAGTGATCGACGCCGAGGTTGTTGAAACCCATGCGGTTGATGATCGCCTCGGCTTGCGGCAGGCGGAACAACCGTGGCTTGGGATTGCCCGGCTGTGGTCGCGGCGTGACGGTGCCGATTTCCACAAAGCCGAAACCCAACTGCGCAAAGCCGTCGATGGCCGCGCCATTCTTGTCCAGCCCCGCCGCCAGCCCGACCGGGTTGGGGAATTCCAGGCCCATGACCGTCACCGGCACTTTCGCCGGCGCCTTGCACAGCAAACCGTTGAGGCCCAAACGTCCGCCCGCGCCGATCAGGTCCAGGGACAGATCGTGGGAGGTTTCCGGGGAAAGTTTGAACAACAGCTGACGGGCCAGGGTGTACATGGGCGGCTTTGACTCGGGCGAAGAAATGAGGCGGCGATTATAGCCGGGCAACGGCGGCTCAAGCGAGGCGCCCGCACAAAACGATAGCGCTGGCATATGCCTTGCACCCTTTTGGTCATCAGCGCCCATGCCAGCGACGGAATGAGTGCCACACTGTTTTAAGGGACAACGGCGTCGTCGTCCGGTCTCCTGGGCCCGGACACGGCGCTTTTTCATGTGGAAGGTGATAGTGATGAATGATGTTCCAGCCAACCCCCTGGCCTGGGTCAACGGCAGCGATGCCCCGGAAAAGAGCGCGGTCAACCTCGGTTTCATGGCCTTGAGCGACTGTGCCCCGGTCGTGGTGGCCGCCACCCAGGGCTTCGCCCAACCCTACGGCTTGACCCTGAATCTCAAGCGCCAGGCGTCCTGGGCCAACCTGCGGGACAAGCTGGTCAGCGGCGAAATCGATGCCGCCCACAGCCTGTATGGGCTGATCTACGCCGTGCACCTGGGCATTGGCGGGGTCGCACCGACTGACATGGCGGTGCTGATGGGGCTGAACCAGAACGGCCAGAGCATCAACCTATCCCATGGCTTGCAGGCCCAAGGCGTGACCAGTCCTGAAGCACTGGAGCGGCACGTGCACCAAACTCGCCCGAAACTGACCTTTGCCCAGACCTTCCCCACCGGCACCCACGCCATGTGGCTCTATTACTGGCTCGCCGCCCAGGGCATCCACCCCTTGTCGGATGTCGACAGCGTGGTGGTACCTCCGCCGCAAATGATCGCGCACCTGCAAGCCGGACGCATCGACGGGTTTTGCGTCGGCGAGCCCTGGTGCGCCAGCGCGGTGAAACAGAACCTCGGCTTTACCCTGGCGACCACCCAGACCATCTGGCCCGACCACCCGGAAAAAGTCCTGGGCTGCACCCGTGCGTTCGTCGAGCAATACCCCAATACCGCCCGGGCGTTGGTGATGGCAATTCTCGAAGCCAGCCGCTTCATCGAACAAAGCAGCGAAAACCGTCGCAGCACCGCGCAACTGTTGAGTGCACCGGAATACCTCGACGCCCCGCTGGACTGCATCGAGCCGCGCCTGCTGGGCATCTATGCCGACGGCTTGGGCAACAGCTGGCAGGATCCCCACGCGATGCGCTTCCATGGCGACGGCGAGGTGAACCTGCCGTACCTGTCCGACGGCATGTGGTTCATAACCCAATTCCGTCGCTGGGGCTTGCTGCGCGAAGACCCGGATTACCTGGCCGTGGCTCGCGAAGTCCAGCAGCTCAAGCTCTACCGTGAAGCCTGTGGGGCGCTGGACATTGCGTCCCCAAGCCAGGACATGCGCAGCAGCCAACTGATCGACGGCACCACCTGGGACGGCTCGGACCCGGCCGGGTACGCCCGCAGCTTCAAACTGCACGCCTTGAGCGATGCGGCTCCCCTTCTCGCCAGCCGCTGACAGGAGCCACGACCATGCTGCGTATCCTGCTGATCAACGACACCGCGAAAAAAGTCGGCCGCCTCAAGGCTGCCCTGATCGAAGCCGGCTTCGAAGTGATCGACGAATCCGGCCTGACCATCGACCTGCCGGCGCGCGTCGAAACGGTGCGTCCGGACGTGATCCTGATCGATACCGAGTCACCCGGACGCGATGTGATGGAGCAAGTGGTGCTGGTCAGTCGCGACCAGCCACGCCCGATCGTCATGTTTACCGACGAGCACGACCCCAATGTGATGCGCCAGGCGATCAAGTCGGGCGTCAGTGCCTACATCGTCGAAGGCATCCACGCCGCGCGCCTGCAACCGATCCTCGATGTGGCCATGGCCCGCTTCGAAAGCGACCAGGCCCTGCGCGCCCAACTCCTGGCCCGGGACCAGCAACTGGCCGAACGCAAGCGCATCGAACTGGCCAAGGGCATGCTGATGAAGATGAAGGAATGCAACGAGGAGCAGGCCTACACCCTGATGCGCCGCCAGGCCATGAGCCGCCAGCAGAAGCTGATCCAGGTGGCGGAGCAGATCATTGCCATGAATGAGTTGCTCGGCTGAAAGCCTTCTAGCGCCTGGCCTGCGCCCTTCGCGAGCAGGCTCGCTCCCACAGGGTTCCGGAACGGACTTCATATTTGTGAACACCACAAATCCACTGTGGGAGCGAGCTTGCTCGCGATAGCGGTCTTGCATCCAGCATCACTGTCGACTGACCCACCGTCATCGCGAGCAAGCTCGCTCCCACAGGGGGGGCCGGTGTGGACTTCATATTTATGAACGCCACACATCCACTGTGGGAGCGAGCCTGCTCGCGATAGCCCTCACACCAGACCCTCCTGTTGGCACAGATCTCGCTTAAGCAACCCCACAGGTAACCAACGGCGGTTGCCCCACCTACGACAAAGACGTCGCACACCCTCCTTGCCTCTCTGGCGATCCGGGTTGCGGCGTTTTTTTGTTTTGGCCCTTCGGGGCCGGTGGTGCGACCACAGGCGGCGCACTGCTCTAAGCACTGACTCATTTCTCGAGACTTTTACAGCTGAGGTGCGCGATGAATTCAAGCTTCTGGAAATCCGGCCACACCCCGACACTGTTCGCGGCCTTCCTTTATTTCGACCTGAGTTTCATGGTCTGGTACCTGCTCGGTCCACTGGCGGTACAGATCTCCGCCGACCTGCACCTGACCACCCAGCAACGCGGCCTGATGGTGGCGACACCGATCCTGGCCGGCGCCGTGCTGCGCCTGTTCATGGGCCTGCTGGCCGACCGGATTTCACCCAAGACCGCCGGCATGGTCGGCCAGGTGATCGTGATCGGTGCGCTGTTCTGCGCCTGGAAACTGGGCATCCACAGCTACGAACAAGCCCTGCTGCTGGGCCTGTTCCTCGGTGTGGCCGGCGCTTCGTTCGCCGTCGCCCTGCCCCTGGCCTCCCAGTGGTATCCGCCGCAACACCAGGGCAAGGCCATGGGCATCGCCGGGGCTGGCAACTCGGGTACCGTGCTCGCCGCGTTGATCGCACCGGTCATGGCCGTAGCCTTCGGCTGGACCAACGTGTTCGGCTTCGCGCTGATCCCGCTGGTGCTGACGCTGGTTCTCTTCGCCTGGCTGGCCAAGAATGCCCCTGAGCGACCAAAAGCCAAATCCATGGCCGACTACCTCAAGGCACTGGGCGACCGTGACAGCTGGTGGTTCATGTTCTTCTACAGCGTGACCTTCGGCGGCTTCATCGGCCTGGCCAGCGCCCTGCCCGGCTACTTCAACGACCAATATGGCCTGAGCCCGGTCACCGCCGGCTACTACACCGCCGCCTGCGTCTTCGGTGGCAGCCTGATGCGCCCACTGGGCGGCGCCCTGGCGGACCGTTTTGGCGGCATCCGCACTTTGCTCGGCATGTACACCGTAGCGGCCGTCTGCATCGCCGCGGTGGGCTTCAACCTGCCGAGCTCCTATGCGGCCCTGGCCCTGTTCGTTTGCACCATGCTCGGCTTGGGTGCGGGCAACGGCGCGGTGTTCCAACTGGTGCCACAACGCTTCCGTCGCGAAATCGGCGTGATGACCGGGCTGATCGGCATGGCCGGCGGCATCGGCGGCTTCGCCCTGGCGGCGGGCATGGGCGCGATCAAGCAAAGCACCGGCAGCTATCAGCTGGCGCTGTGGTTGTTCGCCAGCCTCGGTGTCCTGGCCTGGTTCGGCCTGTATGGCGTCAAGCGTCGCTGGAGAACCACTTGGGGTTCGGCAGCCGTCACCGCTGCTCGGGTATAACCTGCAACCATGAGTCTGCAATTGAGTTTTGCCGAAGCCAGCGCCATCGGCCCGCGGGAAGAAAACCAGGACGCCCTGCGCCTGGTCACGCCCGCCCCGGCCCTGGCTGCCAGCAAGGGTTACCTGTTCGCCATCGCCGACGGCGTGAGCCAATGCGCCGATGGTGGGCTGGCCGCCCGTTCGACCTTGCAGGCCCTGGCCCTGGACTACTATTCCACGCCGCAAACCTGGGGCGTGGCCCAGGCGCTGGACCGGCTGTTGCTGGCCCAGAACCGCTGGCTGCAGGCCAACGGTGGCGGGCAACCGCTGCTCACCACCGTGAGCGCCCTGGTCCTGCGGGGCCGGCGCTTCACCTTGGCCCACGTCGGCGATTGCCGGGTCTACCGCTGGCATGCCGATCACCTGCAACGGGTCAGCGAAGATCACGTCTGGGAACAGCAGGGCATGCAGCATGTGCTAAAGCGGGCCCTGGGGCTGGACCAACACCTGATCCTCGACTTTCTCGACGGTGAACTGCGCACCGACGAAACCTTCGTGTTGCTCAGCGACGGCGTCTGGGCGGTCTTGGGGGACACGGCCATCGCCGGCATCCTTCGCGACCAACCCGACCTGGACCTCGCCGCGCAGACGCTGGTCAACGCCGCGCACCTGGCCGGTAGCCAGGACAATGCCAGCGCGTTGTTGGTGCGAGTCGATGCCCTCGGCGAAGCCAGCATCGGCGATGCCTTGATCCAGCTGCAGCAATGGCCCTTGCCGCCGGCGCTGAAACCGGGCCAGGTGTTCGAGGGCTGGCAGATCGAAAGCCTGCTCGGCCAAAGCCAGCAATCGTTGCTTTACCGGGTGCGCGACGGCCAAGGTCAACCTTGGCTGCTGAAAACCTTGCCCGTGCAGCTACGGGACGACAGCCGGGCCGGTCAGGCCTTGCTCTCGGAGGAATGGTTTCTCAAGCGCGTCGCCGGGCGGCAGTTTCCCGAAGTCCATGGGGTGCCCCAGCGTCAGCATTTGTACTACGTGATGCGTGAATATCCGGGCGCGACCCTGGCCGAGCTGTTCAACCAGGGCGGTCCGCTGCCCCTGGCCCAATGGCAGGACCTGGCGCAACGGCTGGTGCGGGCGGTGGGCCTGTTGCATCGACGGCAGATCTACCACCGCGACATCAAGCCGGAGAACCTGCACCTGGGCGACGACGGGGAATTGCGCTTGCTGGATTTCGGTCTGGCGTATTGCCCGGGCTTGTCCGAGGACCAGGCCAACGTGCTGCCCGGCACGCCCAGCTACATTGCCCCGGAAGCCTTCGCCGGCACCGCGCCCACGGCGCAACAGGATTTGTATGCCGTCGGCGTGACCTTGTATTTCCTGCTGACCGGGCATTATCCCTACGGCGAGATCGAAGCCTTCCAGCGCCCGCGCTTCGGCGTGCCGGTCAATGCCAGTCGCTATCGGCCGGACTTGGCCGAATGGCTCGGGCAAAGCCTGGAACGCGCCGTCGCGGCAGACCCGGGCCAACGCTTTGAAACCGCCGAGGAATGGCTGTTGCTGCTGGAGCAGGGCGAACGCCGCAGTTTGAGTGTAAGGCCCCGGCCGCTGCTGGAAAGAGAGCCGCTGAAGGTCTGGCGGACGTTGGCGCTGGTGTCGTTGGTGGTGAATGTGGTGCTGTTGTTCTTGGTATTCCACTCATGACCGTGGCGAGGGAGCTTGCTCCCGCTCGAGCGCGCAGCGGTCGCCTTTTTTTGGGTCTGCTTCGCAGCCCAGCGGGAGCAAGCTCCCTCGCCACAAAAACTTTTTCGCTCGCCCTAGCGCGCTCCATTACCGGGCAACACGCTTTGATTCGGTGCAATAAATCCCTCCCCAATCCGCTCAACCAGCCCGCTGCTCAATAAATCCGCGCCTTCGCGCCACTTGGCACAACCACTGCATTACCTACCCCACCATACATAAAGCAACGCCTCCAACGATGAAGGCGGTGCTTCCCGAGAGAACGGGGCCAGGACAAAGGCGTCCTCGCTAGCTTGCTAGCGGGACGCCTTTTTTTGTTTTCGTAAAAATTGCCGAGCCAGTCCGATCGCCGTGATGAAACGGACATGAGCTTGCGGAGAACCCTGATGAAAAAACTCAAACTGGTGATGATCGGCAACGGCATGGCCGGGGTTCGCACCCTCGAGGAACTGCTCAAGCTGAGCAACGAGCTGTACGACATCACGGTGTTCGGCGCCGAGCCCCACACCAACTACAACCGCATCCTGCTTTCGCCGGTGCTGGCCGGCGAGCAGACGTTCGAAGAGATCGTGCTCAACGACCTGAGCTGGTACCTGGACAACAACATCAAGCTGCTGCTCAACCGCAAAGTAGTGGAGATTGACCGGGTCAAGCGCCGCGTCATCGCCGAAGACGGCAGCGAAGCCGAATACGACCGCCTGCTGATCGCCACCGGTTCCACGCCGTTCATCTTGCCGATCCCCGGCAACACCCTTGAAGGCGTGATTGGTTACCGCGACATCGCCGACACCCAGGCGATGATCGACACCGCCAAGACCCACAAGCACGCCGTGGTCATCGGCGGCGGCCTGCTGGGCCTGGAAGCGGCCAACGGCTTGAAGCTCCGGGGCATGGACGTGACCGTCGTCCACATCGGTGAATGGTTGTTGGAACGGCAACTGGACAAGACCAGCGGCCAACTGCTGCAAACCGCCCTGGAAAGCCGTGGCCTGAAATTCCGCCTCAGCGAACAGACCCAAGCCCTGCACGACGCCGGCAACGGCCGGGTCGGCTCGGTCCAGTTCAAGAATGGCGACATCATTCCCGCCGACCTGGTGGTGATGGCCGCCGGCATCCGTCCCAATACCGAACTGGCGGAAAAATCCGGCATCCCCTGCAACCGTGGGATCCTGGTCAATGACACGATGCAGACCTACGATCCACGCGTTTATGCCATTGGTGAGTGCGCCAGCCACCGCGGCACCGCCTACGGCCTGGTGGCGCCGCTGTTCGAACAGGCCAAGGTCTGCGCCAACCACCTCGCGCAACTGGGCTTCGCCACTTACAAGGGTTCGGTCACATCGACCAAGTTGAAAGTCACCGGCATCGACCTGTTTTCTGCTGGCGACTTCATGGGCGGCGAAGGCACCGAGACCATCACCCTTTCCGACCCGATCGGCGGCGTCTACAAGAAACTGGTGATCAAGGATGACGTGCTGGTGGGTGCCTGCCTGTACGGCGATACCGCGGACGGCGGCTGGTATTTCCGGCAGATTCGTGAGAACCACGGCATCAGCGAGATCCGCGATCACCTGATGTTTGGGGAAAACGCTTTAGGCGATGTAGGCCACCAAGGCCAGGACAAAGCCATGAGCATGGCCGACACCGCCGAAGTCTGCGGCTGCAACGGCGTGTGCAAGGGCACCATCGTCAAGGCGATCCAGGAACACGGGCTGTTCAGCGTCGATGACGTGAAAAAACACACCAAGGCCGCCAGTTCCTGCGGCTCTTGCGCCGGCCTGGTGGAGCAGATCCTGATCAACACCGTGGGCGGCGCGGCGGACGTCAAGCCAAAAAGCGAAAAAGCCATCTGCGGCTGCAGCGATCTCAACCACGGCCAGATCCGCCAGGCGATCCGCGACCAGCACCTGCTGACCATCGCCGGCACCATGAGCTACCTGAACTGGCGCACCCCGAACGGCTGCGCCACCTGCCGCCCGGCGTTGAACTACTACCTGATATCCACCTGGCCCGGCGAAGCCCACGACGACCCACAGTCGCGCCTGATCAACGAACGCGCCCACGCCAACATCCAGAAAGACGGCACCTACTCGGTGGTCCCACGGATGTGGGGTGGCGTGACCAACCCCTCCGAGCTGCGGCGCATTGCCGACGTCGCCGATAAATACAACGTGCCGATGGTCAAGGTCACCGGCGGCCAGCGCATCGACTTGCTGGGTATCAAGAAGCAAGACCTGCCCGGCGTCTGGAAAGACCTCGACATGCCGTCCGGCCATGCCTACGGCAAATCCATCCGCACCGTGAAGACTTGCGTGGGCAGCGAGTTCTGCCGCTTCGGTACGCAGAACTCCACCCAGTTGGGCATCGAGCTGGAACACGACCTGTTCAATATGTGGTCGCCGCACAAGGTGAAGCTGGCCGTCTCCGGTTGCCCACGCAACTGCTCGGAAGCCGGGATCAAGGACGTCGGCATTATCGGCGTCGATTCCGGCTGGGAGATGTACATCGGCGGCAACGGCGGGATCAAGACCGAAGTCGCAGAGTTTTTCGTCAAGCTCAGGACCGCCGAGGAGGTGCGTGAATACAACGGCGCCTTCCTGCAGCTGTACCGCGAGGAAGCCTTCTACCTCGAACGCACCGTGCATTACATGCAGCGGGTCGGCATGGAGCACATCAAGAAAGCCGTGCTGGAAGACCCCGAGCGGCGCAAGGCCCTCCACGAACGCCTGAAGTTTTCCCTGTCGCTGGAACAGGACCCTTGGAAACAACGCCTGGAACAGCCTCAGTTGAAGAAAGAGTTCGAAGTCATCCCCGTGAAGAACCTGGAGGTGCCGGCATGAACTGGCTGGATATCTGCGCACTGGAAGAGATCAATATCCTCGGTTCGCGCATCATCAATGGTCCCAAAGGCGATATCGCGATTTTTCGTACCAGCGACGATGAAGTGTTCGCCCTCGATGACCGTTGCCCGCACAAGGGTGGCCCGCTGTCCCAAGGGTTGGTCTACGGCAAGCGCGTGGCCTGCCCGCTGCACAACTGGCAGATCGACCTGGAAACCGGTCTGGCCCAAGCCCCGGACGTGGGCTGCGCCCATCATCATTCGGCCCGGGTCGAAAACGGCCGGGTGCAACTGGCCCTGCGGGACGCAAGCTGATGAACCGCCAGATCACTGCCTCGACCTGCTGTTATTGCGGGGTCGGCTGCGGCGTGCTGATCGAGCATGACGGCGAGCGCATCCTCGGCGTCAGCGGCGATCCCGCCCACCCGGCCAACTTCGGCAAACTGTGCAGCAAGGGTTCGACCCTGCACCTGACCGGCGACCTCGCCGCCCGCGCCCTGTACCCGGAGCTGCGCCTGGGCAAAGGCCTGGCCCGGGCCCGTACCGGCTGGAACAGCGCCCTGGATCACGCCGCCAGCGTCTTCGCCGACACCATCGCCGAGCACGGCCCCGACAGCGTGGCGTTCTACATCTCCGGCCAGTTGTTGACCGAGGACTACTACGCCTTCAACAAACTCGCCCGGGCGTTGGTGGGTACCAACAATATCGACAGCAATTCGCGGCTGTGCATGTCTTCCGCCGTGGTGGGCTACAAGCGCAGCCTCGGTGCCGACGCCCCACCCTGCAGCTACGAAGACCTGGAGTTGAGCGACTGCGTGATGATCGTCGGCAGTAACATGGCCTACGCCCATCCCATCCTGTTTCGCCGCCTCGAAGAGGCAAAATCCCGCCGACCGCAGATGAAGATCATCGTCATCGACCCCCGGCGCACCGACACCTGCGACCTGGCGGACCTGCACCTGGCGATCTTGCCGGGCACCGATGTCGCCTTGTTCCATGGGATTTTGCACCTGCTGCTATGGGAAGACTGGGTCGACCGCGACTTCATCAAGACCCATACCGAAGGTCTGGCGGACCTGAAGAACCTGGTCCGCGACTACACCCCGGCGATGGTCGCCCAGTTGTGCGGCATCAGCGTCGAGCAACTGCACCAGTGTGCCGAATGGGTCGGCACGTCGCCGAGCTTCCTGTCCTTGTGGTGCATGGGCCTGAACCAGTCCACCGCCGGCAGCGCAAAAAACAGCGCGTTGATCAACCTCCACCTGGCCACCGGACAAATCGGCCGGCCGGGGGCGGGGCCGTTCTCGCTGACCGGCCAGCCCAACGCCATGGGCGGACGGGAAACCGGCAGCCTGTCGAACCTGCTGCCAGGCCATCGTGAAGCCGCCAACCCGGAGCATCGTGCCGACGTCGCCCGTTATTGGGGTGTGGAGCAATTGCCCGCCACCACCGGCCTGAGTGCCATCGAGCTGTTCGAGCAGGTGCGCAGCGGCAAGATCAGGGCCTTGTGGATCGCCTGCACCAACCCGGCCCAGTCAATGCCCGACCAGACGGCGGTACGTGAGGCCCTGCAAGCCTGCCCGTTCGTGGTATTGCAGGAAGCCTTCCGCACCACCGAGACCGCCACGTTTGCCGATCTACTGTTGCCGGCGGCCAGTTGGGGCGAGAAAGAAGGTTCGGTGACCAACTCCGAGCGGCGTATTTCCCACGTCCGCCGGGCCATCGACGCACCCGGTGAAGCGCGTCCGGACTGGGCAATCACCGTGGATTTCGCACAGCGCCTGGAGAAACGCCTGCGCCCGGGCCAACCCAGCCTGTTCGCCTTCGACACCCCGGCCCAGCTGTTCGATGAGTACAAACAGCTGACCCGTGGCCGCGACCTGGACTTGTCCGGCATCAGCCATGTCCTGATCGACCGCCTCGGCCCTCAGCAATGGCCCTTCCCGGAAGGCGCCACGGTTGGAACGGCGCGACTGTACGTGGACGGGATTTTCCCGACCGACAGCGGCCGGGCGCACTTTGTGGCCGATCCCTATCGCGCCGCCAAGGAACTGCGTGACGCCCGCTACCCATTGACGCTGAACACCGGGCGTTTGCGGGACCAATGGCACGGCATGAGCCGTACCGGTACCGCCGCGCAGTTGTTCGGCCATGTGAACGAAGCCGTGCTCAGCCTGCACCCCGACGAACTGCTCCGGCATCGCCTGCAAGCGGGCGACCTGGTCAACCTCAAGAGCCGTCGCGGTAGCGTGATCGTGGCCGTGGACAGCGACGACAGCGTGCGCCCCGGCCAGGCGTTCCTGCCGATGCACTGGGGCGATCGGTTCCTCAAGGGCGGCGTGAATACCCTGACTCAACCGGCCTTCGACCCCTTGTCGAAACAACCGGAACTCAAGCACAGCGGCGTGCGCCTGGAACCGGTGAACCTGCCTTGGCAGCTTTTCGCTTTGATCGAAGACGATGTTCAACAGCATCTGGAGGCCCTGCGTCCCCTGTGCGAGGCGTTTTCCTACGTCAGCCTGAGCCTGACCGGTCGTGAACGTCCCGCGCTGTTGATTCGCGCTGCCAGCGCCGTCGCGCCCGAACCGCAACTGCTCCAGGCCATCGACGAGCAATTGGGCCTGATCGACGGGCCGGTGCTGGCCTACGACGACCCGCGTCGCTCCATCGGTAAACGGGTGCGCATCGAAAACGGTCGCATCACCGCCATTCGCCTGGCCGGTGAAACCCTGGCCCGGCATTGGCTGCAGAACTTGTGGCTGGAAGGCCGTGCCGATGAACAACTGCGGCGCTGGCTGCTGGCGCCGTTGAGCGCGCCGCCGGGGAATGTTGGCGCCACAACGGGTGGCAGCAAAACGCTGTGCAACTGCATGAACGTCAGCCAGCGCGCGGTCTGCGCCGGCATCGAGCGTGGCCTGGACTTGCAGGGGCTCAAACAGGAACTGGGCTGTGGCACGCAATGCGGCTCCTGCGTACCGGAAATCAAGCGCCTGCTGGTTGCCACCGCGCAACCACTGGCGGCTATCTCGTGAGGAAAACACTATGAACGCAAAAGTCTGGCTGGTGGGTGCAGGTCCCGGTGACCCTGAATTACTGACCCTCAAAGCCGTGCGCGCCTTGGGCGAGGCCGACGTGGTGTTGATCGACGATCTGGTCAATGCCGCGGTGCTGGAGCATTGCCCCGCTGCACGCATCATTGCCGTGGGCAAGCGCGGCGGCTGCCGCTCCACCCCCCAGGCCTTCATTCATCGATTGATGCTGCGTTATGCCCGCCAGGGCAAATGCGTGGTGCGCCTCAAGGGCGGCGACCCGTGCATCTTCGGCCGCGGCGGTGAAGAGGCGCAGTGGCTGCGCGAGCGTGGCGTCGAGGTGGAGATGGTCAATGGCATCACCGCCGGCCTCGCGGGGGCGACCCAATGCGATATTCCACTGACCCTGCGCGGGATTGCCCGGGGCGTGACCCTGGTCACGGCCCACACCCAGGACGGCAGCAGCCTGAACTGGCAAGCCCTGGCCCAAAGCGGGACCACTTTGGTGGTGTACATGGGCGTGGCGAAGCTGAGCGAGATCCGCGAGCAACTGCTGGCCGGCGGCTTGGCGGCGAACACGCCCGTGGCCATGATCGAAAACGCCTCCCTGCCCCACCAGCGTGACTGCCGCAGCGACCTGGCCTCGATGGAAGCCGCTGCCAGCGCCTTCCAGCTCAAGAGCCCGGCGATCCTGGTGATTGGCGCCGTGGCCGAAGCAGCCGAACTGGCCGCCTCACCGCCGGCTTTGGCCCAGGTTTGCGCCCTCTAGCAGACACCCCAAAACCGGTGGGAGCGAGCTTGCTCGCGATGACGGTGGTTCAGTTAGAAATACATTGACTGACACACCGCCATCGCGAGCAAGCTCGCTCCCACAGTTGGATCGGCGTATGACCGGGAGAGATAGGTCGGCTGTCAGGCCGCATCGCGAACAAGCTTTGCTCCCACAGATCTGATGGGCGTACGACCGAAAGAGCCAGGTCGGCTATCAGGCCGCCTCGCGAGCAGGCTTTGCTCTCACAGATCTGATGGGTGTACGACCGAAAGAGCCAGGTCGGCTCTCAGGCCGCCTCGCTTTTGCTTTTGATCTGGAGGCCCCGTTAACCACGATGGCCGAACGCAGGCATTGTGGAGTGGGCATCCCGGCATGGATGCCGGGATAGCCGCGCTGGGCCATGGATGGCCCTTCGCGGCGGCCCACGGAGCAATGCTGGAGTGAGGGCACACCGAGCCTTAGCGAGGTGCCGAGTGGTGGGGCAAGCCTTTTTGGTTACTTTTTTGGCGTCTGAAAAAAGTGACCCGCCGTAAGGGCGGAACCCTAAGTAGCCGTTACCGCAGCAACAGATATGTACCCGATCAAGCCATCAGACCGCCATCGCGAGCAAGCTCGCTCCCACAGGTCTCCCACAGGTCTTGTCTTCCCCCCGGGATCTCCATAAATCGCAGGCAAAGAAAAGCCCGGCCTAGGCCGGGCTTTTCCAAAGCTGTGGGCTAATTACTTAGCTTGAGCTTCAACCTGCGCTTCTACGCGACGGTTAACTGCACGACCAGCGTCAGTGGCGTTGTCGGCAACTGGGCGGGATTCGCCGTAGCCAACAGACTGAACGCGGGACGATTCAACACCGTACTGGTTGGTCAGAACGTTCTTAACGGCGTTTGCACGACGCTCAGACAGCTTCTGGTTGTAAGCGTCAGGACCGACGGAGTCAGTGTGACCTTCAACAGTAGTGCTGGTAGCTGGGTACTGCTTCATGAAATCAGCCAGGTTCTTGATGTCGCCGTAGCTGTTTTCTTTAACGACCGACTTGTCGAAGTCGAACTTAACGTCCAGCTCAACACGAACGACTTCAGCAACAGCTGGGCAGCCATCAGCGTCAACAGTTACGTTGGCTGGGGTGTCAGGGCACTTGTCGACGTTGTCGCACACGCCATCGTTGTCGCTGTCGGAGCAGACTTCAGCAGGTGCTGGAACTGGAGCAGCAGCTGGCTTGGAGCCGCCACCGAAGTTCACACCGATACCAACGCTAGGAGCCCACTCGGTGTCGCCCTGGTCGATGTTGTACTGAGCTTCAACGCCAGCACGGGCGTAGAAGTTGTCAGTGAAATACAGCTTGGCGCCGCCACCAACGTTGGCGAAGGTAGAACGGTTACGACCGTTGCTGCCATTCTGGTCGATGCTCTGGTCGGAGAAACCGGCCGAAACATAAGGACGCAGCATGTCGCCTGGGTTGTTGAAGTGGTACAGAGCGTCCAGAGCGGTGTTCGCGCCCTTAACGTTAGTGCCGTCTTCGGTACGTGCGTTGTGCACTTCGTCGTAGGCCAGACGCAGTTCAACGTCGTCGGTCAGGAAGTAACCAACCGAACCGCCGAACAGGTTGCCGTTGTTCTTGAAATCACGAGCGCTGTCGAACATTTCTTTCTTGGCGAAGCCTTCGATTTCAACTGCGCCTTGGCCTTGTGCCAGAGCGCCGAACGAAGTGGCAGCAATCAAAGAACCAATGGCAAAGCCCAAGGTGTTTTTCAGTTTCATCCGTTAAATCCCCATCTGGTGATTGTGAAGCAGTCCCGCAAACCGGGGGACAACTCGGCGGCAAGTCTATCAGAACTTGCCTACACGTAAGAGATATTTGCGCCGAACTAAGTTTCAGCAATGCCTGCAAATTTCTCACGCAATTTGTCAAGAGCGCGCTTGTAACGCATTTTTGTCGCGCTCAAACCCATATGCATTATGTCTGCGATCTCCTGGAATTCCAGCTCTGCGACAAATCGTAGCACCAGAATTTCCCGGTCGATCGGGTTTACATAGACCAGCCAGCGATCGAGTCCACCCTTTTCCTCGGGCTTGGGCGCCTTATCTTCCGACGCTTCCTCGAGAGGGTCCAGGCTCAACGCGTCCATCAAGCGACGCTTTCGCCGTTCCTTGCGATACTGCGTGATGCATTCGTTGTACGTGATGCTATAAAGCCATGTCTTGAACTTCGATTTCCCCTCGAAGTTCTTCAGGCCATACAGCACCTTCAACATCACCTCCTGACAGACATCGTCAGCATCACGATCGTTCCCGAGATAGCGCGCACAAACGTTAAATAAAGTTCTCTGGTAACGACGCATCAACTCTTCATAGGCGCGTGTTACGTGAAACAGCTCCGTATGCGCGCGCGCGACCAACTCCTCATCGGAGAGATCACGGGGGTCGTAGCGCGTGGATAGCGATTGGGGTTTGTTCAAAACAAGTCGGGCCGACAGTCTAGGTCAATGTGCGCCGCAGCCTGGGCTAGCAGGCATTTCGCGGCGGCATACATTAGCAGGATTTGCCGGGTTAGCGGCTACTCACATGCTGTTCCAGCAAGATCCGATTGGAAAGCGACACCAGTTCGCCCTCCTCGGTCAGCAATGTGGTTTTCACCGTGCCGATCTCTTCGATCTGGCCTTCGACCTCGCCAACACGCACTTGTTGCCCAACCTCATACAATTCACGCACATAGATTCCCGCAAGAATCTGACCGGCGATCTCCCGGCTTCCCAATCCCATTGCCAGCGCAACCGCCAGACCAACGGTAATCAATACGATCACGATCACATGGTTGAGCAGGTCAGTCTTGACCTCCAACTGGCTGATCGCCACCGAAATACTGATGATAATCACCAGGCCCTGGGCGATACGCCCCACGCCAGCGGCGTAATCCAGCCCGACGCCTTCGGCCGCACCGCGCACCAGCCCATTGGCCAGTTGCGCCAGCAGGACACCGACCAGCAACACCAGCGCGGCACCAAAAACCTTCGGCAAATACAACGCGAGCATATCGAGCGTAGCCGAAACTCGCTCAAGGCCAAGGGATTCTGCTGCGGAAACCAGGAAAATCAACAATACGAACCAGTACACGATCTTGCCGACCAGGGTCGAGATCGGCACTTGGATGCCGCCACGGGACAGCAACTTGGTCAGGCCGGTGCCGCCCATCAAGCGATCGAGACCCAGCTTGGCGAGCAGCTTGGACAGCAGCGTGTCCAGCAACTTGGCCACGACAAAACCCAGCAACAGCACCACCAGCGCGCCGAAGAGGTTCGGGATGAAGTTAGCTACCTTGGTCCACAACGCAGTCATTGCCGTGACGAGGCTCTGGGTCCAGAGATCAAGTTCCATATTCAATCAGCCTTATCAGCGGTGCGAGTAACAGGTTTACGGCGGGAAACCGGCGAGACATGGGCCGATCCATTATTCAGGGCGATCATCAGCGCGGGCAACCAGCGGCCCAGCAGGCTGAACAGATCGCCCGCGCCGACCTGGCGGTTGGCGGTTTTCAGTACACGCCCCAAGCATGCGTCGTCGTCCCGGCTGGACGGCGAAGCCTTGAGCATGTCGCGCAAAGACTGTTCAAACGGATCGTGCATACGCACCTCTCGTGATGTCTGTGGAAGACGCGATCACATTTCGTCGGGTCACATGAAACCCCATCACACCCAGCGCAAACGACGGAACAACAACCACTGCCCCGTCGCGACGCAGATCATCAGCAGGCACGCGACCATGAAACCGTAGGGGCTTTCGGAAAACGGAATGCCGCCGACGTTGATACCTAAAAGGCCGGTGAGAAAACTCATCGGCAGGAAAATCCCGGTGATGATGCCGAAGCGGTACATGGTCCGGTTCATGCGCACCGACAGGCGCCGGTCTTCGGCCTCCAGCACAAGCCCCACGCGCTCTCGGGTCAATTCCAGCTCTTCGAGATAACGGGTCAGGCTGTTGTTCAATTCGTTCCAATAGTCGCCATCGTCCTCGACGAACCAGGGCAACTTGATCCTCGACATCTGGCCGAAGATATCTCGCTGTGGCGCCAGGAATCGCTTGAGTCCGGCAGCCCTTCGACGGATGTGCAAAATGGCGTCATGCTCGGGAGCATACCGTTCGTCGGCGTCGAGTTTTTCTTCCTCGCCATCGACGATTTCCGAGAGGCAAGTGACCAGGTCCTGCACCTTGTCGGTGAGGTATTGCGCCATATAAAGGATGAGTTCGGAAGCGTTCTCGGGCCCCTTGCCCTCGGCCAGTTGCGCCAACAATTCATCGGTGGCGCGCAACGGCCGCAGGCGCAGGGAGATCACCCGCTGGGCGGACGCGAAGATCCGTACCGAGACCATGTCTTCAGGCTCGGCGCCCGGGTTGAGGTTGATTCCCCGCAGGAACAGCAGCAATTCGGCGTTGGGCAACGGCAACAACCGCGGCCGGGTATTCTCTTCCAGCAGCAGGTCGCAGTTGAATTCGCTCAGGCCGCTGGATTTGCGCAGCCAGGTGTGGGTTTGCGGATGACTGCGATCCCAGTGCAGCCATAGGCTTTCGTGGGCCTGCAGCTGCAATTCGTCGAGTTCGGTCCGGGCTATGGAACGCGCGCCGCCTTTACCGTCCAGCACCAGGGCATGCACCAGCCCCCATTGCGCGTTTTCTTCCTCGAACATCCTCATCCCTTATGACTGCGGTACTTTATTCAGGCATCTTCAGTGGGCTTGGCGAAACGATCACGCCGTTGTTGTCGGCATAGACATACTCGCCCGGGCGGAACGTCACGCCGGCAAAGGTCACCGCTATATTGAGTTCGCCGACACCACGCCGATCGGTCTTCATCGGATGGCTGGCCAGGGCCTGGACCCCAAGGTCGGTCTGGGCGATGACGTCGACGTCACGGATGCAGCCGTAGATCACCAGGCCTTCCCATCCATTCTTAGCCGCTTTCTCGGCCAGCATGTCACCCAGCAGGGCCCGGCGCAGCGACCCGCCGCCATCCACAACCAGCACTTTACCCTTGCCATCGAGTTCAACCTGCTCCTTGACCCGCGAGTTGTCCTCGAAGCACTTGATGGTCACGATTTCGCCGCCGAAGGAATCGCGGCCACCGAAATTGCTGAACATCGGCTCCAACACCTGCACCAGTTCCGGGTAGGCGTCGCACAGGTCGGGCGTGAGGTAATGGTTCATCGAACAACTCCTGAAAGGCTGGAACGTCAGATTGAATGGCAACCGTTTGTGACCGGAACCGCTTGAAGCGTCATATCTTAGCCGCAAGCAGACCAGAGCGAAATGCCCTTGTCAGAGCCTTCGCCTCAAACCGCCTCGGCCAACTGGGGCTGTTCACCCAGCAGGGGCGCCTGCTGATCCTCGAGCCAGCGCGCCACCAACGGCCAGACCTCAAGGTGGGCGGCCTTGCTGACCAGCATCTCGACGTGACCGAAATCGTCACTGAAACCCTGTCCCCGACCCAGACAGACAAATTGCTTGTGCGTGGAACCGATCTGATCGAAGAGTTTGCGGCACGCCCAAGTCGGGTCCTGGTGATCGCCCGCGGCACTCACCGCCAGCACCGGCAACTGAACATCGGCCAACCCGGCCCACCAGTTCTTCTCGGCATCGCCGAAACGCCCGAACAGGCCGTACCAGCGCATGCTTTCCAGGGCCAGGCCAATGGGCTCGTCCTCGGGGCCGCGCTTGAGCCTTGAACCGGACAACTGGGCAAAGCGCTTGAGGATGAAGCGGCCGCTCCATTCCACCGGCGGGATCTTCAACGGCCAGTAGGTGCGGCTGACCTGGGTGCCGAAAAACGCCGCGGAAGCCACCGCAGGCTCGCCCAGGTAGTGGCCGCCCAAGGCTGCCGCCAGGGTAATGCCCCCCAGGGAATGACCGATCCAGTGAGGCACTTGCCCACTCTGCTCACGCACGAAGGCGCCGATGGCCGGCAGGTCGTAACGGGCGTAGTCAGCCACCCGATTGTGGCGATAACCCTGGTTACGCTGGGATAAGCCATGGCCGCGCATTTCGGGAATCCAGACATCGAATCCCAGGCGCGTCAGGTACGCGCCCAGGCCGAGGCCTTTGGGCGAATACCAGAAACGCCGGTTGGAAAAACTGCCGTGCAACAGAATCACCGGGACACCACGGGTTTCGCCGGGATCAGCCATGCCCAGCCGGGTGACGGCCAGTTCGACGCTGGCGTCCGGGCTGTTGCCGGGTTTCAAGCGATAGACGTCTTCGCTCAGATCACCGCGCCGCTCGGCGCTGATCAGGGCGACAGGAAAGAGGTTGCTGCTGCTTTGCATAATCTTCTTGCACAAAAAAGGGCGGCATCCTTGTGGAGCCCGCCCTACTTCAATCAAAAGGGGCCAATGAAACTGATCACCGGAAAACTGTGGGAGCGAGCTTGCTCGCGATTGCGGTGGGTCAGCAAAATTAATATCGGCTGACACTCCGCCATCGCGAGCAAGCTCGCTCCCACAAGGTTACCCGGCAGACATTATCGGCGCGGCCCCTTCACTCGATCAGACCGCCGCCTGACCCTCGGCCAGGAAGAACCAGGTTTCCAGCACGGAGTCCGGGTTCAACGAAACGCTTTCGATGCCTTGCTCCATCAGCCATTTGGCCAGGTCCGGGTGGTCCGAAGGGCCCTGGCCGCAGATGCCGATGTACTTGCCGGCCTTGTTGCAGGCGGCAATGGCGTTGGCCAGCAGCTTCTTGACCGCCGGGTTCCGCTCGTCGAACAGGTGGGCGATGATCCCGGAATCGCGGTCCAGGCCCAGGGTCAGCTGGGTCAGGTCGTTGGAACCGATGGAGAAACCGTCGAAGAACTCGAGGAATTCTTCAGCCAGGATGGCGTTGGACGGCAGCTCGCACATCATGATCACGCGCAGGCCATTGTCGCCACGGGCCAGGCCGTTTTCCGCCAGCAGGTCAACCACCTGGCTCGCTTCGCCCAGGGTCCGCACGAACGGCACCATGATCTCGACGTTGGTCAGGCCCATCTCGTTGCGCACGCGCTTGAGGGCGCGGCACTCGAGTTCGAAGCAATCGCGGAACGATTCGCTGATGTAGCGCGACGCACCTCGGAAGCCCAGCATCGGGTTCTCTTCTTCCGGCTCGTAGAGCTTGCCGCCGATCAGGTTGGCATATTCGTTGGACTTGAAGTCCGACAGGCGCACGATGACTTTTTTCGGCCAGAACGCCGCCGCCAGGGTGCTGATGCCTTCCACCAGCTTCTCGACGTAGAAACCGACCGGATCGTCGTAGCCGGCAATGCGCTTGTCGACGCTGTCCTTGATGTCCTGGGGCAGGCCGTCGTAGTTCAGCAGTGCCTTGGGGTGCACGCCGATCATGCGGTTGATGATGAACTCCAGGCGGGCCAGGCCCACGCCGGCATTCGGCAATTGCGCGAAGTCGAAGGCACGATCCGGGTTGCCGACGTTCATCATGATCTTGAACGGCAGCTCCGGCATGGCGTCCACGGAGTTCTTCTTGATGTCGAAGCCCAGTTCGCCCTCGAAGATGTAGCCGGTGTCGCCTTCGGCGCAGGAAACAGTCACGCCCTGGCCGTCCTTGAGCAGTTGGGTGGCGTTGCCGCAACCGACCACTGCCGGGATTCCCAGTTCACGGGCGATGATTGCCGCGTGGCAGGTACGCCCGCCGCGGTTGGTGACGATGGCGCTGGCGCGCTTCATCACCGGTTCCCAGTCCGGGTCGGTCATGTCGGATACCAATACGTCGCCGGCCTGGACCTTGTCCATCTCCGAGACGTCCTTGATGATCCGCACCTTGCCCGCGCCGATGCGCTGGCCGATGGCCCGGCCTTCCACCAGCACGGTGCCGGTTTCCTTCAGCAGGTAGCGCTCCATGACGTTGGCCTGGGTGCGGCTCTTCACGGTTTCCGGACGGGCCTGCACGATGTACAGCTTGCCGTCGTCACCGTCCTTGGCCCACTCGATGTCCATCGGGCACTTGTAGTGCTGCTCGATGATCATCGCCTGCTTGGCCAGCTCGCCGACTTCAGCGTCGGTCAGGCAGAAACGCGCGCGCTCGGCCTTGTCCACGTCGACGGTCTTCACCGAGCGACCGGCCTTGGCTTCGTCGCCGTAGATCATCTTGATGGCCTTGCTGCCCAGGTTGCGACGCAGGATGGCCGGGCGACCGGCTTGCAGCGTGCCTTTGTGAACGTAGAACTCGTCCGGGTTCACCGCGCCTTGCACGACGGTTTCACCCAGGCCGTAGGCGCCGGTGATGAACACCACGTCACGGAAGCCCGACTCGGTGTCGAGGGTGAACATCACGCCGGCGGTGCCGGTTTCGGAGCGGACCATGCGCTGCACACCGGCGGAGAGGGCGACCAATTTGTGGTCGAAGCCCTGGTGCACGCGGTAGGAAATGGCACGGTCG
Organism: Pseudomonas sp. Z1-12; assembly: GCF_051132015.1. Taxonomy (NCBI): domain Bacteria; kingdom Pseudomonadati; phylum Pseudomonadota; class Gammaproteobacteria; order Pseudomonadales; family Pseudomonadaceae; genus Pseudomonas; species Pseudomonas sp. Z1-12. The sequence goes on along the minus strand of NZ_CP071647.1, from coordinate 1,977,413 downwards.
TTGAAAAGGGAGGCGAAGACTTCCTTGGCGGCGCGGATGACGTTTTCCACGCCACGGATGTTCAGGAAGGTTTCCTGCTGGCCGGCGAAGGAGGCATCCGGGAGGTCTTCGGCGGTGGCCGAGGAACGCACGGCGACGGCGATGTCGGGATTGCCTTCGGACAGCTTGGCGAAAGCGGTGCGGATCTCGGCGTTCAGTTTCTCGGGGAACTCGGCTTCCATGATCCATTGGCGGATCTGGGCACCGGTCTTGGCCAGGGCATTGACGTCGTCGACGTCCAGGGCATCGAGCGCATCGTGGATCTGCTTGTTCAGGCCGCTCAGTTCCAGGAAATCACGATAAGCCTGGGCGGTCGTGGCGAAGCCACCTGGCACCGATACGCCGGCACCGGCGAGGTTGCTGATCATCTCGCCCAGGGATGCGTTCTTGCCCCCCACATGCTCCACATCATGGACGCCGAGCTTATCGAGGGAAACTACGTACTCTACCAAGGTGATCTCTCCACTAACTGTGTTGGAAAAGCTCAAGGCACCGGCGGCTCCAGGGGAGCGCTTGCCGGCGATATGGCCTGGACCTGGAAAATAAGTGAGAATGCGGGCCAATGGTGGCCGGCAAATCGCGCCTATCATATCCAAGAATCGTCACTAGCTCACTAGCTTAAGGCCCAAGGCGCAAATGAAACGATCTGCTTTCTTTATCTCCGACGGCACCGGCATCACGGCCGAAACGCTAGGCCAAAGCCTGTTGGCACAGTTCGAAAACATTACCTTCGCCAAATTCATACGTCCGTACATCGACAGTGTCGACAAGGCGCGGGCCATGGTACAGCAAATCAATAAAGCCGCCGAAACCGACGGTTTCCGCCCGATCATCTTCGATACCATCGTCAATCAGGACATCCGTGAGATTCTCGCAACGTCCAATGGTTTCATGATCGACATTTTTTCCACCTTCCTGGCGCCCTTGGAACAGGAACTGAGCGAGCATTCTTCCTACTCGGTCGGCAAGTCCCATTCCATTGGCCACAACTCCAACTACATGGAGCGGATCGAGGCGGTCAACTTCGCGCTGGACAACGATGATGGCGCCCGCACGCATTATTACGACAAGGCCGACCTGATCCTAGTGGGTGTGTCGCGTTGTGGTAAGACACCGACGTGCCTGTACATGGCAATGCAATTTGGCATCCGCGCGGCCAACTATCCATTGACGGAAGACGACATGGAGCGCCTGCAACTGCCCAGCGCCCTGCGCGCCCACCAGCACAAGCTGTTCGGCCTGACCATCGACCCGGACCGCCTCACCGCGATCCGCAACGAGCGCAAGCCCAACAGTCGTTATTCAAGCTACGCCCAGTGCGAGTTCGAAGTGCGCGAGGTGGAAAACCTGTTCCGGCGGGAGAACATTCCCCATATCAACTCCACGCATTTTTCCGTGGAAGAGATTTCGGCGAAGATCCTGGTGGAGAAAGGGGTGGAGCGGCGGTTCAAGTAAACCCACTACACCACTAAAACCTGTGGGAAAACCCTGTGGGAGCGAGCTTGCTCGCGATAGCGGAGTGTCAGCCAACACCAATGCTGCTGACGAACCGCAATCGCGAGCAAGCTCGCTCCCACAAGGGAATCGCCCACAGGAGAATCCGTGGTGTTCCTGGATCAGTGTTTCAACCGCTCGACCAACACCTTCCCCACCTCCAGCGCCGACGCCGGGTTCTGGCCGGTGATCAACTCACGATCCATGACCACATGGGACGTCCAGGGTGATGTGTTGCTGCTGTATTGGCCCCCCGCCTGCTCCAACGCATTCTGCGGGTAGAATTTCATGCTCCCGCCACCCAGCAGCCCCTTGGCCAATTCTTCCTCCTGATTGCTGATCACCGTCATCTTGTACCCGGCATAAATCCAGCTGGCCTTGGCCGAGGCCTGGCCTTTGGCTGCCAACTGGCCAACGAAGCCCTGGGCATCGGTCATGGTCGACAGCAGCGCGATAGGGCCATGGCAGACCAGCGCGGTGGTCTTGCCCTTGTCATGAAAATGCGTCAGCACCCGCCCCAGCGGCGCGCTCGTGAGCAAATCCTGCATCGGCGCATGCCCGCCCGGGATGTACAGGGCATCGAACCGGTCCAGGCCGATCTGCTCGACACGGGCCAGGCTGATCACCGGTGAGTCCTTGGCCGAGGTGATCTTCAACTGCCCCAGCAACGCCTGGTAACGCTCAAGCTCCGCCGAGTCATTGTTGAAATACATCTTGTCCACCGAGGAACGGTCCAGCGTCGGCGCCTTGCCCTCGGGCGTTGCGAACGTCACCTGGTGACCCGCCTCCAGCAAGCGTTTCACCGGTTGCAGCAATTCGTTGAGGTAGAACCCGGTGGAGAAGACCTGGCCATTTTTCAGGTCCAGGTGATTGGCATCCGACAAGACCACCAGTACGTTATCGGCATGGGCCGCGACGCTGATGCCTGCCAGAACGACAGACGTTGCCAAGGTAGTGAGCTTTTTCATGATGACTCCAGGACGCTTCGATAAAAGATGCGCTCACTGTATTGATGCGCTTACCGGCGATAAACTGGCTGCCCGGAACATCACCTGGCCCCTGGAGGCAACAATGCCCCGTCGATTCGATCATCTGGCCGACGTGGAAGCCTTCGTCACGGTCGTGGAAAAAGGCACTCTCAGCGCCGGCGCCGTGGCGCTGGGAACCACGCCTTCGGTCCTGAGCCGCGCCATTTCCCGCCTCGAAGCTCGGCTCGGCGTGCAGTTGTTGCGTCGTACGACCCGGCGGCTGAACCTGACCGATGCCGGCACGTTGTACCTGGAACAGTCGCGCTCGGCCTTTGCCCTGATTGACGATGCGGAGCGGCGAATCCAAGGCCAGGACGGCGTCCTGACTGGTCGCGTGCGCCTGAGCGTGCCGACCACCTACGGCCATTACCGCCTGCCGTCGCTGCTGTCGCGTTTCGTCCAGGCTTTTCCACAGGTTCGGGTCGAGCTGAGCATTACCAACCGCAATGTCGACCTGGTGGCCGAGGGGTATGACCTGGCGATCCGTCTCGGGCCATTGCCGGACAGTGGGCTGGTCGGCCGCAAGCTCGAAGACGCCCGCCTTTGCCTGGTGGCCGCGCCGCACTACCTGGCACGCGCCGGAACGCCCCGGCACGTCGATGAACTGGCGGCCCACGCCTGCCTGCCCTTCGTGATGCCCAGCAGCGGACGCATCGCACCTTGGCTATTTCGCGAGAACCAGCAAGATCGGGAATGGCTGCCGGCGGGCAATGTCCAGGTGTCGGACGATGTATTGGGCATCGTGTCCCTGGCCCAGGCCGGGATGGGGATCTGCCAGACCTATGAATTCATCGTCCGGGAGCGAATCGAGCGCGGGGAACTGGTGGTGCTGCTGGAAGACGTTGGCGGGCGCAGCCGACCGTTTTCAATCATCTATCCGCCCCATCGGCAATTGCCGGCGGCGGCACGGGCGTTGATTGATTTTTTGATTGGGCAATAGCTATAACACCGACCGGACCCTGTGGGAGCGAGCTTGCTCGCGATTGCGGCGGATCAGCAATATTGATGCTGGCTGACACTCCGCTATCGCGAGCAAGCTCGCTCCCACAGTGGGTCTGGTGTGACTGCAGGAGTTGTATTTCCCGCAGCCCTCCTGTGGAAAGCTTCCTTGCTGCTACAGGTTCTAGATTCAGTGGGCCGCAGCCGCCTGCTCTTCCATCTTCTTGCGCAAGCTCAGCGGGCGCATGTCGGTCCAGACTTCTTCGATGTAGGCCAGGCATTCCTTCTTGAACCCGCTCTTGCCTACGGTGCGCCAGCCCTCGGGCACGGCCTTGTAGTCTGGCCAGATCGAATACTGTTCTTCGTGGTTGACCACGACCTGAAAGACGATGTCCTCGCGGTCGAATACTGAAGTCATGGGTGTCTCTCCATCTATGCTCGAGGTTCGCTGCATCACATGCGCAGCCAGGATATGAAAGGAACGTATAGGGTCGGGTGAAAATTAACGGTCAGTGATCGCCGCCTGCAGGGCTCGCCCGAAAATCTCGGCGACCCGGTCGATTTCCGCCCGGGTGATGATCAACGGTGGCAGGAACCGCACCACGCTACCCTGCCGACCGCCCAGTTCCAGGATCAGCCCGCGCTTGAGGCATTCGCGTTGCAGGCGTGGCGCCAGCTGCGCATGTACCGGCGGATGACCCAGGGCATCCCGCTTACCCGTCGGATCAACCAGTTCAACGCCGAGCATCAGCCCGCGACCGCGGATATCGCCCAGTTGCGGGAAGTCCCGCTGGAGGATGTGCAGGTGCTCGCTCAAGCGTTCGCCCATGGCCGCGGCATGGGCCGGCAGGTCGTGCTCTTGCAGGTAGCGCATCACTGCGGAACCGGCGGCCATGGCCATCTGGTTGCCGCGAAAGGTGCCGGCGTGAGCGCCCGGCAGCCAGGTGTCGAGCCAATCGCGGTAAACCACCACCGCCAGCGGCAGGCTGCCGCCGATGGCCTTGGACAGCACGACCACGTCGGGGATGATCCCGGCATGTTCGAAGGCAAACATTTTGCCGGTACGGCCGAAGCCGCTCTGGATTTCGTCGACGATCAACGCCACCCCGGCCTGCTCGGTGATTCGCCGCAAGCCGCGCAGCCAGTCCAGGTCGGCGGGAATGACCCCGCCCTCACCCTGCACCACCTCGACGATGACCGCCGCCGGCAATTGCACGCCGGCCTCCGGGTCGTGCAGCAGGTTTTCCAGGTAATGCAGATTGGCCTTGACGCCCTCGGCACCGCCCAGCCCGAACGGGCAGCGGTAATCGTAGGGGTACGGCATGAACTGCACGCCGTTGCTGAGCAAGGCGCCCAAGGGTTTCTTCGGTCCCAGGCTGCCCATCAGGCTCAATGCGCCCTGGCTCATGCCGTGGTAACCGCCCTGGAACGACAGCACGGTGCTGCGTCCGGTGGCGGTGCGCACCAGTTTGAGGGCAGCTTCCACCGCGTCGGTCCCGGTGGGGCCGCAGAATTGGATCTTCGCCTCGGCAGCCAGCGGCGCCGGCAACAGGCCGAACAGATCCTGGACAAACCGGTCCTTGACCGGCGTGGTCAGGTCCAGGGTGTGCAACGGCAACTCATCGGCCAACACCTGCTGGATCGCTTCGATCACCACCGGGTGGTTATGCCCCAGCGCCAGCGTGCCGGCCCCGGCCAGGCAATCGATGAAGGTGCGGCCTTCGACGTCCTCGACGTACAACCCCTTGGCGCGCTTGAGGGCCAGGGGAATCCGCCGTGGATAGCTGCGGGCATTGGACTCCTGCCGACTCTGGCGAGCCAGCAGCGGCGATTCATTGAATTGGTAGAGCGTCTCGGCCGGCACGGGGCTGACCCGCGCCGGCTGTGCTTCGATAAGGCTGTTGGCGACTGACATCTCTCGACCCCGCAATAGGTAGTGACCCAAACGGCACACCGGGCAGGTGCGCATCCGGTCGGGGCGCACATGCAGGTTTCCTGTTGAGGAAACGCATCAGCCACGGGGGGATTTACTCTCGGACAGCACTTTCGCCGTCGGCGCGATCAGTGGCTTGTGCATCGCGACGGCCTTGACCCCGCCAAGGGCAAAGGCCTCGGCGCTTTGCTCGAAGCCCAGGTGCCGATAGAAGGCCTGGCTGGAACGGGTGCTGTTGAGGCGCACCCGGGCCACCCCGCGCCCGCGCAGCCAGGTCTCGATGTCTCCCACCAGCGCCTGGCCGACACCCCGGCGGAAGGATTCTGGCTGCACATAGCAGAAGGCGATCCGGCCACTGGCCGTGGCCATGGCGACACCCGCCGGGCGACCCTGCAAACGTGCCAGGGTCAGGCGCAACCGTGGGTCGATCAGCCAGGGGCGAATATACGCGAGGGTGTTGTGGCGCACCCAGGCGGCCACGACAGTGGGATCGTTGCGGTGTTCGGCGGCACACCCGACCCGGATGGAGCGCTCGGCGATCCGGCTGATGATGCCGGCATCGCTGGGCGTGGCCGTGCAGATTTCAATGAAGGTGTCCATGGCGCGGTTTTCCTCAGTCCTTGAGTCGAGCTGAAAAAAACATAGACCCGGATAACGCCAGTGCGCCAATGGCAGGTCGTTACAGCAGATGTACAACAACCACGCCGAGGTATTACCAATACGCTTGGGGCGCAGCCTGAAACACTGTGGCGAGGGAGCTTGCTCCCGCTGGGCTGCGCAGCAGCCCCAAAGTCAGAGAGTGCGGTGGGTCTGGCGGTCCGCGGCGGTGGATCCAAGCCCGCTTCGCGGTCCAGCGGGAGCAAGCTCCCTCGCCACGCAATCACCTACTTAACAACGGTTGCCTGCACCGGCATCGTCAATTCGACCCGCAACCCATCCGGGCGGCTGTCGAAATGCAGGCCACAGCCGCAACGCTGGACGATGGCCTGGACGATCGCCAGCCCCAGCCCGCAGCCGGTGCTCTGGCCGTTGCGCCAGAAGCGCTGGGTCAAGTGCTGGATGTCGTCGGCGGCGATGCCGGGGCCATGGTCGCGGACCTGGAAGCGCACGCGCTGGCCAACCATTTCCAGGCTCAATTCCACATCGGTATCGTCCGGGGTATGGCGCAGGGCGTTATCCAGCAGATTGCGCAGGGCGGCGATGGAGAGCACCGCCGGCATCTGCACGGGTGCGTCGGACAGCCCTGGGGCCAGGTGCAGCTTGATGCGTCGGGACTCATTGCTGGCAGAGTCCTGGATCGCCAACCGCGCAACCTGCTCGGCGTTGCAGTGCACGCCATCGTCGAACGACAGGCTGCCTTCGACCCGCGCCAGCAACAGCAACTGTTCAAGGGTGCGGTGCAAGCGGTCAGCGCCCTCTTCGGCCCGGGCCAGGGACTGGTCGCGGGCAGCCCCTTCAGTCATGCGCGCCACTTGCAGGTGCGTCTTGATGGCGGTCAACGGGCTGCGCAGTTCGTGAGCGGCGTCGCCGGTCAGTCGTCGCTCGCGCTCGATGGCTTTGCCGATGCGCTGGAACAATTGGTTCTGGGTTTCCAGCAACGGCTGCAACTCGCTGGGCAGCGGATGGATCTGCAAGGGCTCCAGGGAATCGGCATTGCGCCGCATCAGCGCATCGCGCATGCGATTGAGCGGTGCCAGCCCCTGGCCGATGCCCAGCCACAACAAGCACAGGCAACCGAGCAACGCCACCCCCACCGGCACCGAGGCGGCCAGCAACACCGACATGTTCAAGGCTTCGCGTTCGATCTGGCGGTCGGCGGTGGTGATGCGCAAGTCGCCCTGGGCCAGGGTGAAGCTGCGCCACGGCGCGCCATCGATCATCTGGTCGTGGAAGCCCATCTTCTCGGCTTCCAGGACCTGTTCCGGGGTGCCGTGGCTGCGGGCCAGGATCTCGCCGCGCAAGGAGCTGACCTGACAGGCCATGCCTCCGGGAATACTCAGTTGCTCGGCGCTGAGATGCGTGCCGTCACCCTTCGTCGGCAAGGGCGGCAGTTGCTCCAGCAACCCGGCCACCATCCGCGCCGAGGCCACCAGGCGCTGGTCGAGGGAGAACATCATCTGGTTGCGCAGGTCGCTGAGCATCCACGCCGCGGCCAGGGCCCAGATCAGGGCGAAGGCCGCGCCGAGGGTCAGGCTCAGGCGCAGTCGCAGGCTCATCACTTGGAGGACTCTCCACCGTCGGCCGGCCCCAGGCGATAACCCAGGCCGCGCACGGTCTCGACAATGCCGTTACCCAGTTTACGCCGCAGGTGATGGATATGGACGTTGAGGGCGTTGCTTTCCAGTTCGTCATTGAACCCGTAGACGCTGTCCTTGAGTTGCTCGCTGGACAGCACCCGGCCACGACTGTGCAGCAGTGCCTGCAACAGCGACTGCTCGCGCCGGGACAGATCCACCGGCTGGCCGTCGAGGGTGGTTTCCCGACTGCTGGGGTCGTAGGTCAGGCGACCGTGCTCGATCAGGTTGACGCTGCGCCCCGCCACGCGCCGCAGCAACGTGTGCAGGCGCGCCGCAAGTTCGCGCAGGTCAAAGGGCTTGAGCAGATAGTCGTCGGCGCCGGCCTGCAAGCCGTCGACCCGGTCGGTCACCGAGTCGCGGGCGGTGAGGATCAGCACCGGCGTTTCCAGCCCCTGCTGGCGCAATTGCTTGAGCAGCTTGAGACCATCTTCATCGGGCAATCCCAGGTCCAGCACCATGACATCGAACTCCGCCACGCCGACCATCGCCCGCGCCGCCGATGCGGTGGCAACGTGCTCGACCGTCAGGCCCTGCGCCGTGAGGCCGGCAACGATCCCGCTGGCAATCAACTCATCGTCTTCGCACACCAGTACGCGCATGGTAAGCCCCGTGGAAAAAGGTACATTAGGCCGCCGGCCGATTAAGCCGACATTATGCGACGAGTCCGGCCAACATGGGCGATCATTGCTGCCTGCCGGTCGTCGCCGGGTTAATCGACGGTTAATCGCCAGCCGCCATTGTCCTCGTCACTTGTTCCGTTCTAAGGCTTTTATCCATGCGTCGATTGTTTTTGTTGTGGCTGTTCCTGATCTCGGGCTTGGCCCAGGCCGCCAATCCCTTCGAAACCAAACCCGATTTCCTGCCGGTGGAAAAGGCGTTCGCGTTGACTTCCGAACGTCTGGACTCTGGTGAAACACAGCTGTTCTGGCAGATCGCCGACGGCTACTACCTATATCAACAGCGCCTCAAGTTCGATGGGCTCACCGAGGCCCAGAAACCGAAACTGCCGGAGGGCGAGGCTCACAGCGACGAGTTTTTCGGCGACCAGCAAATCTATCGCCAGGCGCTGGAACTGAAGATACCCGCCGGTGCCACGGGCAAGATCAAGGTCGGTTTCCAGGGCTGCGCCGACGCCGGCCTGTGCTATCCGCCCCAGACGCAAATGGTAGACCTGGGCGGCAGCCCGTCGCTGGCAAACACTGGCGAGGCGCAGGACCAGGCGCTGGCCAGCGGCTTGCAACAGCGCGCGCTGGGCTGGAGCCTGCTGGTGTTTTTTGGCCTTGGGCTGTTGTTGGCGTTTACGCCTTGCTCGCTGCCGATGCTGCCGATCCTGGCGGGATTGGTGGTGGGCAGCGGCGCCGGCCCTCGGCGCGGCCTGGCATTGGCCGGCAGCTACGTGTTCAGCATGGCGCTGGTGTACGCCGCCATGGGCGTGCTCGCCGCGCTGCTGGGGGCGAATCTGCAGGCCTTGCTGCAACAGCCGTGGTTGCTGGGTACCTTCGCGGCAATCTTCGTTGTATTGGCCCTGCCGATGTTTGGCTTCTTCGAACTGCAACTCCCGGCCGCCCTGCGTGACCGCTTGGAAAACGCCGGCCGTCAGCGCCGCGGTGGCAGCCTGGTGGGCGCTGGCGTCCTCGGGGCGCTGTCCGGTCTGTTGGTAGGGCCGTGCATGACCGCGCCACTGGCCGGCGCGCTGTTGTATATCGCCCAGAGCGGCAATGCGCTGCACGGTGGCCTGATCCTGTTCACCATGGGCGTCGGCATGGGCCTGCCGCTGCTGTTGCTGGTGACCGTCGGCAACCGCTTCCTGCCCAAGCCCGGCGCCTGGATGAACCTGCTCAAAGGCGTGTTCGGCTTCTTGTTCCTGGGTACCGCGTTGCTCATGATCCGTCCGGTCATCGATGGCTCACTGTGGATCGGACTGTGGGGCGCGCTGCTGGTGATAGCCGCCTATTGCGCCTGGCGCCAGACCCAAGGGTTCGGGCGCGCGCCCTATCTGTGGGGCAGCGTATCGCTGCTGTTCGGGTTGTGGGGCAGCCTGCTGGTGGTCGGGGCGGCGGGCGGCAGCGACGACCTGTTCAAGCCGCTGGAGGTCTACAGCGGTGCCCGGGGCAACGCGACTGCCGACGCCCACGACGCCTTCATCACCGTCAGCGAGCCCGCCGCCCTGCAACGGGAACTGGACAGCGCCAAGGCCCAGGGCCAATGGGTACTGCTGGACTACTACGCCGATTGGTGCGTGTCGTGCAAAATCATCGAGAAACAGGTGTTTGGCCGCGCCGAAGTCATGACCGCGCTTAAAGACGTACGCCTGCTGCGCCTTGATGTCACGGCCGACAACGCCGCCAGCCGAGCGCTGCTCCAGCGCTATCAGGTGCCGGGCCCGCCAAGCCTGCTGTGGATCGGAGCCGACGGAGAGGAACGCCGCGGCCAGCGCATCACGGGCGAGATCGATGCCAAAGGTTTCCTGGAACGTTGGAACCTGACCCGGGACGCAGGCTGATGCTGACTTTTACCCTGGGCACCTTTGCCATCGCTATCCATCACCTCCTGTTGATCAGCGCGTTGGCATTGGCGACTTTCATCGGCTGGCGAGTGGCCAAGCGCGGTGGCGAGAACCCCGAATCGGTGCTGTTCGCGCTGTTTCTCCTCGGGCTGCTCGCCGCGCGGACAGGTTTTGTCGTGGCCTACTGGAGCCACTATCGGGACGACCTGTGGCAAATCATCGATCTGCGCGATGGCGGCTTCCTTGCATGGCCGGGGATCCTGGTGCTGCTGGCCGCGGCGCTGCTTTGGGCGCGGCGCCGACCGGCCCTGCGTCGGCCATTGGGCTTTGGTGTCGGCAGCGGCCTGCTGTTCTGGCTGGTGGCGACGATGTCGCTGACCATCTATGACCAGGGCACGCGGCTGCCGGAGATCGAGCTACGCAACGCCGACGGCCAGACCGTCAAACTCACCGACTATCAGGGTGGGCCTCTGGTGGTCAATCTCTGGGCCACCTGGTGCCCGCCCTGCCGGCGCGAGATGCCGGTGCTGGAAGCCGCCCAACAGGAACGCCCGGACCTGACATTCCTGTTCGTCAACCAGGCCGAAGGCATGCACAGCGTCAGTACCTACCTCGCCACCCAGGGCCTGAGCCTGCACAACGTGCTGTTCGATGGCAGTGGCCGTCTCGCCCAGGCCGTCGGGTCAATGGCGTTGCCGACGACGCTGTTCTACGGCGCCGACGGCCGCCTGCTCGGCAGTCACCTGGGTGAACTGTCGGAAGCGAGCCTGGCCCGCGCCCTGGAAAACTTCGAAACGCCGGATCCGACCTCGGCGAACCCACTCCCAACAAGGAAACTGCCATGCCCCGCCTCCGCCACCTGCTGACCCTGGCTTTCGCCGGCGCGTTGTTACAGGCACCGCTGCTTCACGCCGAAGACTTGCCAGCGGCCATCAAGAAAATCGAAGCCAAGGGCGCGAAGATCGTCGGCACCTTCGAAGCACCGGACGGCCTGCGCGGCTACGCGGCGCAATACCAGAACCGCGGCATGGCCCTGTACCTGACGCCGGACGGCAAACACGTTCTGCTGGGCAACCTGTACGACGCCGACGGCAAGGACTTGAGCGCCGAACCGCTGCAAAAATTGGTCTACGCCCCGATGGCCAAGGAAATCTGGGCAAAGATGGAAGCCAGCAACTGGATCGCCGACGGCAACAAGGACGCACCGCGTACGGTGTATCTGTTCAGCGATCCGAACTGCCCGTACTGCAACATGTTCTGGGAACAGGCCCGGCCTTGGGTCAAGGCTGGCAAGGTGCAGTTGCGCCACATCATGGTGGGCATCATCCGCGAAGACAGCCCGGGTAAATCCGCTGCCTTGCTGGCCGCCAAGGACCCGGAAAAAACCCTGGCCGAGCATGAAAAGGCCGGCAAGGGCAGCCCGCTCAAACCGCTCAAGGACATCCCACCCGCCATCCAGGCCAAACTGGACGCCAACCAGCAGTTGATGGACGAACTGGAACTGTCTTCCACCCCGGCGATTTTCTACCTGGATGAAAAAGGCGACCTGCAACAGCAGCAAGGCGCGCCGTCGCCGGACAAGCTGGTGAAGATTCTCGGGCCGAAGTGACGAGCCTCACTGCAGACCCCTTGTGGGAGCGAGCTTGCTCGCGATAGAGGCAGATCAGTCAGCATTGATATGACAGACACACCGCAATCGCGAGCAAGCTCGCTCCCACAGTAGATTGGCATTGGTTACGAAATCCCTGAGGGAGCAAGCCTGCTCGCGATGGGGATAGTTCAGCGACGCAGGAACTCCAGCAACGCCTCTGTCACGAATTCCGGATTCTCCAGGTTGGAAATATGTCCAGCCTCGGGGATCAGCATGTGAGAGCAACCAATCAGCTCGGCCATTTCCAGCGCCTCGGACGGTGGACGCGGCTTGTCCTGGTCGCCGCACATCACCAGCGTGCGCTTGGCATCCAGTTCATGCAGGCGCGGCAGGATGTCGTCCCGGCCAAAAATGATCCGTCCCAGCGGCACGATGCTGTCGCGCAGGCGCTCGGTCGGCAACGCGGCCAAGGTGGCGCGGAACTGCTGGTAGAGGGCTGACTGCGGATCGATGCCTGGCCGGAAGAAGATCGGCACGATGATGTCCAGCAACGGCTCGGGGATACTGCCGCTGGCTTCGATCTTGTCGAACAGCGAGAAGTAGTAAAGCCGGGTCGGCTCCGGCTCGACACCGACGTAGGTGTCCATCAATACCAGCGACTGCACGCGCTCGGGCGCCGCCAGTGCCAGCCGCGCACCCCACATCCCGCCCACTGAAAGCCCCACCAGGTTGAAGCAGTCAATATCCAAGTGATCCATCAACGACAGCGTCTGGCGGGCCAGGTCGTCCAGGGAGGACATGCCTTCTGGCAAGCGTCCGGACTGGCCGTGGCCCCATAATTCCGGAACGATTACCCGGTAGTGTTTCGACAAAGCGTCAATCTGCGGTGCCCACATGGTGTGGTCCAACAGATAGCTGCTGCCCAGCAGCACCACCGGGCCCTGGCCCTGGTCCAGATAATGGAGCGGTTGTCCGTCGATCATTGCAAAGGGCATCGGTGACCTCCTTGTTTGAGTCTGGAAAAAAGCCCTGGGGAGACTGAGCCGCCAGGCGCGAGGCGTCAACCTTGAGTTTTTTGCTGTTTGTGCCGCCGCCATCGCGAGCAAGCTCGCTCCCACAGGGTTTTGTGATCGACGCAAATCCCGTGTGGGAGCGAGCTTGCTCGCGATGAGGACATTAAAGACAGCGCAAAACTACATGCCTTCCAACTCCGCCATCAGGTCATTCAACCGATCCACCTTCTCCTCGGTCATCTCACTGGCCGCCAGCCCGTCGATGTACTCGGCCAGTTCCTGCACCGTGCTGCACTCGAACATCGCCCGCAGCGGCACGTTGCGTTGCAAGGCCTTTTGCACCCGTGAGGCGATTTGCGTCGCCAGCAAGGAATGGCCGCCCAGTTCGAAGAAATTGTCCCGTACCCCTACCCGCTCGACTTTCAGCACCTGGGCCCAGATGTCGGCCAGGGTCTGTTCCAGCTCATTGCCGGGGGCCTGGTAGTCCTGGCGGTGCAACTGGCCGATCTCCAGGGCCGGCAAGGCCTTGCGGTCCAGTTTGCCGTTGGCGTTGAGGGGCAGGCGGTCGAGCCACAGCCAGTGCAGCGGCACCATGTATTCCGGCAGTTCGGTCCGCAGGCGCTGCTTGATGCGCTCCAGGCGTTCGGCGGGTTTCAGCGCCGAGTCGGTGGCGACGAGGTAGCCCACCAGATGTTTGCCATTAACCCCCTCCTGCACGCCCACCGCGCCATCGCGCACTTCCGGCTGCTCATGCAACCGAGCCTCGATTTCCCCCAGCTCGATGCGGTAGCCGCGGATCTTCACCTGATGGTCGATGCGCCCGACGTATTCCAAGACCCCGTCGCTGCGCCGCCGCGCCAAGTCGCCGGTGCGGTACAGCCGTTCCCCCGGCGCCCCGAACGGGTTCGGCACAAATACCGGGGCGGTGCGCAACGGATCGCTGACATAACCACGCCCGACCCCGGTGCCCGCCACGCACAACTCACCCACCGCGCCCAGCGGCACCAGGTCCAGCGCGCCGTCGAGCAGATACAAACGGTTGTTGTCGGTGGGCGTGCCAATCGGCAAGTAAGTGCCGCGGGTCGACGCCTGATCGACGCGGAAGAACGCTACGTCGTCGGAGCATTCCGCCGGGCCGTAGGCGTTGACCAGGCCGATGTCCGGGTAGCGCAACAGCCACTGGTGAGCCAGCTCCGGCGGCATCGCTTCGCCGGTGGGCAGCATCCAGCGCAGGCCGTCCAGACTGATGCGTTCCTGGGCGAGCATGCCCTGGATCAGCGACGGCACGCTTTCCAGCACGGTAATGCCCTGCTGCTGTACATGCCCCAGCAGCCCTTGCGGATCGTGGGCGATGGCGTTGGGCACGACGTCGACCCGGGCGCCGAACAACGGCGCGGCGAGGAACTGCCAGACCGAAATATCGAAGCTCTGGGAAGCCGTCTGGGCGATCACATCCGCCTCGCTCAGCGCCAGGTACGGCACTTTGCTCAGTTGGTTGTTGAGCATGCCCCGTTGTTCCACCATCACGCCTTTGGGCAGGCCGGTGGAGCCGGAGGTGTAGATCACGTAGGCGAGGTTGTCCGGCCCGCTGTAGACGCCAGGGTTTTGCGGGGAAAAGTCGCCGGCCTGGACGCTTTCCCACACCAGCAGCTTCGGCCGCCCGGAGCAGGCAAACTCATCCAACAAGGCCAGCGCCTGGGCCTGGCAGGCCTGGGTGCAAACCAGCAACGGCGTGCGGCTCAACTCGATGATGCGGCTCAGGCGCTGGCTCGGCAGGCCGGGATCCAGCGGCAGGTAACCGGCACCGGCCTTGAAGCTGCCGATGATCATGCCCAGCAACTCGGCATCTCGTTCGGCCAGCAGCGCCACCGGTTGATCCAGGCCGACACCGGCCGCAATCAGGGCGTGACCGAGGCGGTTGCTGCGGGCATTCAACTCGGCGTAGCTGTAGGTCGCGTCCAGGCAACTGACCGCCGGGCGTTGCGGATGGGCCGCGACCCGCGCCTCGAACAGCTCGACGTAGCTCTGCTCCAGCGGATAAGCATGCTCGCTCTGGTTACAGCCTTCGATCAGGAAATCCTGTTCTTCGGCACCGATCAGCGGCAGTTCGCTCATATCGCCGTGCAAGCCCTCCATCAGCGCCAGCAGCAGCCGCTTGAACTCGCCCAGCAGGCCTTGGACGGTGCTTTCATCGAAGTAGCGCTGGTCGTACGAAAGGTGCAGCCCCAGGTCGTCTCCCGGGTAGCAGACCGCCGTCAGCGGGAAGTTGGTGTGGGTACGACCCGAGTCTGAAGTGGCGTTGAGGCTTTGGGCGCGATCCAGCACCGAGACTTCTACCGGCGCGTTCTCGAACACGAACAAGCTGTCGAACAATGGCTGGCCCTTGGGCAGTTCGCTGACCTCCTGAATGCTCACCAGCGGCAGGTATTCGTACTCGCGCAGTTGCATGTTGCGGTCCAGCAAATCGCTGAGCCACTGGCGCACGCTGCAGCGCTGATGAACCTCGGGCATCTGCACGCGCAAGGCGATGCTGTTGATGAACAGCCCCACGGTGCGTTGCATCTGCGGCAACTCCACCGGGCGCCCGGCCACGGTGACCCCGAACAACACGTCGCGGTCGCCGCTGACCCGGCGCAGTACCAGGGCCCACGCCGCCTGGGCGAAGGTGTTGACCGTCAGTTGATGGGCCTGGGCCAGCTCCCGCAGCCGCGCACCGTCCCGAACGTCGAGGCGGGTGTAGCAGTCGCCGACGATCATGCCGCCGCTGTCACCGGCGTGCTCGCGCAGGAACGGCCGGTCGCCAGGGATCGGCGTGGTCCGCTCGAAACCTTGCAGGTTGTCCTTCCACCACTGCCGGGCTTCGTCCAGGCTCTGGTGCTGCAGCCAGCCGATGTAGTCGCGATAGCGCGGCGGCACGGCCAACTGCGGTTCGCGCTGTTCACCCAGGGCGGTGTAGACCTCGAAGAAGTCGTCCATCAGCAGCGAACGGCACCAGGCATCGATGAGGATGTGGTGATTGCTCATCATGAACCAGTAGCGTGCCGCGCCGACCCGGATCAGCCGCAAGTGGAACGGGGCCTGGTTCAACAGATCGAAACCGGCCTCGCGCTCATCCTTGAGCAGGGCCTGGAGCTTGGCTTCCTGGGCGCCTTCGGCCACCTCGGACCAGTCGAGATAGTCCACTGGCGTGCGGCCGGGCTTGTGGATGATTTGCAGCATGTCTTCGCCAACGTTCCAGCAGAACGAGGCGCGCAAGGCTTCGTGGCGAGCGATGACCGCCTGCCAGGCCTGGGCGAAACGCTGAGGGTCCAGTTCGCTGTTGATGCGGTAGCGATCCTGCATGTAGTACAGGCCAGTGCCCGGCTCCAGCAGGGTATGCAGCAGCATGCCTTCCTGCATCGGCGTCAACGGGTAGACGTCTTCGATCTGCGCGGCCGGCACAGGCAAGCTGTCGAGCTGGCCCTGGGTCAGCTTCGCCAGGGGAAAGTCCGAAGGCGTCAGGCCGCCCGCCTCGTCCGTCAGGCAGTGTTCGATCAGGCGTTGCAACTCATCGAGGTAGGCCTCGGCCAGCGTGGCAATGGTCTCGCGCTCATGACGTTCGGCACTGAAGGTCCAACGCAACACCAGCTCGCCGCCGCTGACCTGGCTGTCGACGCTCAGCTCATTGGGCAGCGGCGCGTCGGGATCATGAATCGCCCCCAGCGGCGCATCCAGCGGCTGGAACAGCGCCTCCTGGCCCAAGGTCTGGTCGAGCTGGCCCAGGTAGTTGAAGGTGATCGCCGTGTGCGACAGGCCGGCCATCGCCTCGCGAGTCGCCGCGTCCGCCAGGTAGCGCAGCACACCATAACCGAGGCCCTTATGGGGCACCGCGCGCAGCTGCTCCTTGATAGCCTTGATCGAACCGCTGACGCTTTCGCTCGCGGGAGTCAGGCGCACGGGGTAGACGCTGGTGAACCAACCCACGGTGCGGGTCAGGTCAAGGTCGTCGAACAGCGCCTCGCGGCCGTGGCCTTCGAGCTGGACCAGGGCCGAATCATGGCCGCTCCATCGGCACAACACTCGAGCCAGCGCCGTGAGCAGCAGGTCATTGACCTGGGTGCGGTAGGCGCTCGGCGCCTGTTGCAGCAGCTGCCGGGTGCGCTCGGCGTCCAGGCGCACGCTGATGGTTTGCGCGTGACGCTCCTGGCGTCCACCCTCGGGGTTCGTGCACGGCAGCGCGACGTGCGCACCGCTCAACTGCGCTTGCCACCAACCGAGTTCTTCGCGCAGGGATTCGCTGCCGGCGTAAGCTTGCAAACGTGCAGTCCAGTCACGCAACGGGCTGGTCTTGGCCGGCAATTGCGCCTCTTGCCCGGCGACGAGCTGGCGGTAGACGGTTTGCAGGTCGTCCATCAGCACCCGCCACGACACACCGTCCACCACCAGGTGATGGATGACGATCAGCAACCGTTGCCGGCCATCCGGCGTTTGCGCCAACACGGCATGCAGCAACGGCCCGGTGGCTAGATTGAAACGGCTCTGCACCTGGGCAAACAACGCTTCGCACGCTTGCGCGGTGTCCACGGATATCTGCTGCAACAGCACGGCGTCAGACAGCGGCTGGTGCTCGGCGCGCCAGTGCCCGGCGGTTTCGCCGAAGACCAGGCGCAAGGCATCGTGGTGCTGGAAGATCGCGTGCAGGGCCTGTTCCAACGGTTGCGGGTCCAGGGCCGTGGTCGGTTCCAGCAGCAACGCCTGGTTCCAGTGATGCCGGTTGGGCATCGGGCGGTCGAAGAACCAATGCTGGATCGGCGTCAACCCGGACTCACCCTGCACCAGGCCCTGTTCGGCGTGCACCTGCTGGCTGCGCGTGGCAACGGCGGCCAGGGTCTGTACGGTCTGGTGCTGGAACAAGTCCCGGGGCGTGAAATGAATGCCCTTCTGCCGGGCGCGGCTGACCACCTGGATCGACAGGATCGAATCGCCGCCCAGTTCGAAGAAGTTATCGTTGAGGCCCACCTGCGTCACGTTCAGCACGTCGCACCAGATCGCCGCCAGGGTCTGCTCCAGGGCATTGCTCGGCGCCACGTAGTGTTGGCGATTGAGTTCAGGATCGGGCAGCGGCAAGGCGCGGCGGTCGAGCTTGCCGTTGGCGGTCAGCGGCATGCTCGCCAGCAGGATCAGGTGCGTGGGCACCATGTAGTCCGGCAGTTGGGCCTTGAGATGGTTCTTCAAGGCGTCGCGCAGGCTCGCTTGTTGCTCGCCGTCCTGGCTGGCGATGTCGCTCACCAGGTAGCCGGCCAGTTGCTTGCCGCCCGGCAGGTCGAGCGCCAGGACCACGGCCTCGCGCACCGCCTCATGTTCCAGCAGGCGGGTTTCGATTTCCCCCAGTTCGATGCGGAAACCACGGATTTTCACCTGATGGTCGATCCGTCCCAGATACTCCACCAGACCGTCGGCACGCTGGCGCACCAGGTCGCCGGTGCGATACAAGCGTCCGCCTTCGGAGGCGAACGGGTCGGCGACGAAACGCTCGGCGGTCATGCCCGGACGCTGGTGATAACCCTGGGCCAGGCCAGCACCGCCGACATACAACTCGCCCGTGGCCCCTGGCGGCACCAACGCCAGGTCGGCGTCGAGGATGTAGGCCACCCGGGCACCAATGACGCTGCCAATCGGCACACTGGCCGCACCCTCCTCCAATTGCTCGGGGGCCAGGCTCGCCAGCGGCATGACCACGGTTTCGGTCGGACCGTAGGCGTTGAAGAACAGGCTCGGGCTGAACGCCGCGCGAATGCGCTGCAAATGCTCGCCGGTCAGGGCTTCGCCGCCGGTGATGCACATGCGCACTGGCAAGGTCTGCCCTTGGGTCGCCAACCACTGCGCCAACTGACTGCCATAGCTGGGGGTGAAGCCGAGAATGTTGATGCGATGCTGGCGAATCAGCTCGCAGATCTCCTCGGCGTCCCACTGGCCTTGGGCACGCAGCACTACCTGGGCACCACTGAGCAACGGCACCAACAGGCGTTCGGTGGCGGCGTCGAAGTTGATGGAATAGAAATGCAGCTCGCAATCGTCCGGGCGCATGCCAAAGCGCTGGATCACCGCCTGGCAATGCATGGCGATTTCACCGTGGGACACCACCACGCCCTTGGGCTTGCCGGTGGAGCCGGAGGTGTATATCAGGTACGCCTGGTGTTGCGGCAGGTTGATCAACGGCAACGGGTGGTCCGGGTAGTGGGCCAAGGCCGCCGAGTCGTCTTCCAGGCACCAGCAGCCCACGCCCTCGGGCAAAGCATCAAGGGCCTGGAGCATCGCCCGATCGCTGAGCAACAGGCTGATGCCGCTGTCTTCGATCATGTAGTGCAGGCGATCCAGCGGGTATTCCGGATCCAGCGGCACGTAGGCACCGCCGGCCTTGAGGATCGCCAGCAGGCCGATGACCATTTCCAGCGAACGCTCCAGGGCCAGGCCGACCCGCACCTGCGGTCCGACGCCTCGCTCGCGCAAGTGCCAGGCCAGGCGATTGGCGCGGCTGTCCAGTTGCGCATACGTCAGGGTCTGCCCGGCGAAGGTCAGCGCCGGCGCATCGGGACGCGCCCGGGCCTGTTCGTCGAACAGTTCATGAATACATTGGTCGAGGCGATGCTCACCGGGCTCGACGCCCAGGCTGTCGAGCAATTGTTGCTGCTCGCCAGCCTCCAGCAACGGCAGCTCGCTCAACCGGCGGGCCGGATCGTCCAGCAACGCTTCCAGCAGATTGCGCCAGTGCCCGGCCATGCGCGCGATGCGCGGCTCGTCGAACAGGTCGGTGCTGTAGGTCAGGCAGCAACCCAGGCGCTGGTCCAGATCCGTGACTTCCAGGTTGAGGTCGAACTTGGTGGCCCGGGCGTCGTTGACCAGGTAGTCGACGCTCATGCCGGCCAGCGTGCGGCTCTGCTGGAATTCCCAGCGCTGCACGTTACACATCACTTGGAACAGCGGGTTGTAGGCCGCACTGCGCGGTGGTTGCAGGGCTTCCACCAGATGATCGAACGGCAAGTCCTGATGGGACTGGCCTTCGATGACGGTGTGGCGGATCTGTTCGAACAACTCGCCCACCGACATTTGCCCGTCGAGTTGGCAACGCAGCACCTGGGTGTTGAGGAACGCACCGATCAGCCCTTCGCTTTCCGGACGGATACGGTTGGCCACCGGCGCGCCGATGCGCAGGTCGGTCTGGCCGCTGTAGCGGTAAAGCAGCACCGCCAGGGCGGCGGTCATGGTCATGAACAGGGTCAGGCCCTGTTGCGCATTGAAGGCGCGGACTCGCGCCGCCAGCTCATCGCTCAAATCGAAACGGAACAACTCGCCGCGATGGCTCTGCACCGACGGACGCGGGCGGTCACCGGGCAGTTCCAGCAGCGGGTGTTCGCGGCCCAGTTGCGCGGTCCAGTAATCCAGCTGCCGCTGACGCTCGCCGGACTCCAGCCATTGGCGCTGCCAGACGCTGTAGTCCAGGTACTGCACCGGCAACGGTTCGAGCGGCGACTCGCGGTCGTCGACAAAGGCTTCGTACAGCGCGCTCAGTTCCCGGGCGAAAATGTCCATCGCCCAGCCTTCGGTGACGATGTGGTGCAGCGTCAGGACAAAGTAATGTTCATGCTCGGCGGTCTTGACCAGGCAGGCCCGTAGCAGCGGCCCGGTTTCCAGGTCGAATGGCTGGTGGGCCTCGCTGTCCGCCAGTTGCTGCACCCGCTGCTGGCGCGTGTCGGCGGCCAGCGTGGAGAAGTCCTTCCAGTCCATGCGCAGGCCCGTCTCGCTGTGCACCTGTTGGCGGGCCACGCCGTCGACGCTCGGGAACGTGGTGCGCAGGGTTTCATGACGCAGGATCAATGCCTGCAAGGCCGCCTCGAAGCGCCCGACATCCAGCACCCCGCGCAAGCGCGCCATGCCGCCGACGTTGTAGGCCGGGCTGTCCGGCTCCATTTGCCAGAGGAACCACATGCGCTGCTGGGAATACG
Organism: Pseudomonas sp. Z1-12; assembly: GCF_051132015.1. Classification (NCBI taxonomy): domain Bacteria; kingdom Pseudomonadati; phylum Pseudomonadota; class Gammaproteobacteria; order Pseudomonadales; family Pseudomonadaceae; genus Pseudomonas; species Pseudomonas sp. Z1-12. The sequence continues at coordinate 1,956,591 of NZ_CP071647.1, read as the reverse complement.
ACAGCGGCACCGGTTGACTGCGGTCGACCTGCTCGATGGGTGGCTGGCGGTTGGTCTGGCCGCTGGCCTGGATCAAGCGCACCTGTTCGGCGAAGACCCCCAGTTCACTGGCCTCGAACAGCGCCCGCAACGGCAGTTCCACGTCACAGGCCTGGCGAGTGCGGGAAATGATCTGGGTCGCCAGCAGCGAATGGCCGCCGAGGGCAAAGAAATCGTCCCGCAGGCCGATACGCGCCAGTCCCAGCACATCGCGCCAGATGCCGGCGATTTGCTGTTCGAGGGCGCTGACCGGCTCGACGTGCTCGCGCACCTGCCAGTGCGGTTCGGGCAAGGCGCGACGGTCGAGCTTGCCGCTCGGGCTCAAGGGCATGGTGTCCAGGCGCAGCAGCTGGGCCGGCACCATGTAGTCCGGCAGCTCGGCGGCCAGGGCGGCCTTGAGTCGACTATTCAACTCGTCCTGACCTTGAGCGACATCCGGCGCGGTGTAATAGCCGATCAGTTGCGGGCCGGCCGAGGTGTCGCGCACCAGCACCGCCACTTGGGCGATGCCGTCCTGGGCCAGCAGGCGCGCTTCGATTTCCTGCGGCTCGACCCGGAAACCGCGCAGCTTGACCTGCTGGTCGAGGCGGCCGAGGTATTCGATCACGCCGTCGGCGCTCCAACGGGCGCGGTCGCCAGTCCGGTACAACCGCGCCCCGGCCGGGCCCAAGGGGTCGGCGACGAAACGCTCGGCGCTCAGGCCCGGACGTCCGAGGTAACCCCGGGCCAGGCCCAGGCCGCCGATGCACAGCTCGCCCGGGACACCGGCCGGCACCGGATTGAGGTCGCTGTCGAGCACCCGGCACAGGACGTTGCCCAAGGGACGGCCGATGGGCGAGCGCTCTCCATCGGCTTCGGTGCACTGCCAATGGGTGACATTGATCGCGGTTTCGGTCGGGCCGTAGCGGTTGTGCAACTGCACCGACGGCAGTTGCGCCAACACCCGGTTGCGCAATTCGGCCGGCAAGGCTTCGCCGCCGGAAAACAGGCGGCGCAGGCTAGCGCATTGGCCACTCAGGGGTTCATCGATGAACAGGCTGAGCAACGGCGGCACGAAGTGCAGCGTGGTAACGCCAAACCGCTGCACCAACTGGGCGATGCGGTGCGGATCACGGTGTTCGCCGGGGCCGGCCAATACCAGTTGGCTGCCAGTGATCAGCGGCCAGAAGCATTCCCAGACCGACACGTCGAAACTGATGGGGGCCTTTTGCATCAGCACATCGCTGGCCTCCAGCCCGTAGGTCGCCTGCATCCATTGCAGGCGCTCGGCCAGGGCCGCGTGGGTGTTGCCGACGCCTTTGGGCTGACCGGTGGAACCGGAGGTGTAGATCACGTAGGCCAGGTGATCGCCATGCAGGTGCAGGCCCGGCGGATTGCTCGGCCATTGCTCCAGATGCAGGGCATCCATGGCGATGACACTGACGCCGTCGCAGGCTGGCAAATGCTCCAGCAACGCGGTTTGGGTCAGCAGCAGATCGACGCCACTGTCCTGAAGCATGTAGGCCAGACGGTCGGCCGGGTAGTCCGCATCCAGCGGCACATAGGCACCGCCGGCCTTGATGATGGCCAGCACGCCGATGAGCAACTGCGGCGAGCGCTCGGCGGCAATCGCCACGCAGATATCCGGGCCAACGCCCTTGTCCCGCAGGTAATGGGCCAGGCGATTGGCCTGGGCGTGCAGCTCGGCATAGTCGAGTTGGCCGCCGTCCCAGCGCAACGCGATCCGTTGCGGCGTGCAACGGGCCTGCTCGTTCAACAGTTCCGGCAGCCATTGACTGGCCGGCGCGCACGGGGCCGCGCTCCATTGCTGCTGTTGCCAGTGCTCATCGGCGGTCAACAGCGGCACGTCGCCAATGGCTTGCTGCGGATCGGCACAGACCGCCCGCAACAGGTTGCAGTAGTGCTCCGCCAGGCGGGTGATGGTCGTCGCCTCGAACAATTCGTCGGCGTAGTCGAACGACAGGGTCAAGCGACCGTTGCGATCTTCTTCGCTGTGCAGCTGCAGGTCGAACTTGGCTTCGCGGCTGTGCCACGGCAACTCTTCGGCGAGCAGCCCCGGCAGGCGTCGCAAGGCACTCAGGTCACGTTGCTGGTGGTTGAACATCACTTGGAACAGGCCGTGCTCGCGCGCCTCGGGAAACGCTTCGAGCAACTGTTCGAACGGCAGGTCCTGGTGAGCCTGGGCACCCAGCGTGGCTTCGCGGGCCTGGGCCAGCAGCGCGGCGAACGGTTGACGGGAATCGACCTGCCCACGCAGGACCTGGGTGTTGATGAAAAAGCCGATCAGCCCCTGGGTTTCCAGGCGCGGACGGTTGGCGTTGGGTACACCGATGCGCAAGTCGGATTGCCCGGTGTAACGCTGCAACAGCGCCTGCAAGGCGGCCAGCAACAGCATGAACGGCGTCGCGTCATGGGCCTGGGCCACTTGGCGCAGGGCCTCGCCGAGGTCTTTGTCCAGACGCACACTGTGCCGCGCGGCGCCGCGTTGGCGTTGAGCGCTGCGTGGATGATCGGCGCCCAACATCAGGGCCGGATGTTCAGCGCCCAGCTGCTGCTTCCAATAGCTCAGTTGACGCTCGGCCTCGCCCTCGGCGAGCCACTGGCGTTGCCAACTGCCGTAGTCGGCGTACTGCAAGGGTAATGGCGCAAGCTCGGCGACCTGGCCTTGGGAAGCGGCGGCGTACAAGCGGGAGAACTCTTCGATCAACACATTCATCGACCAGCCGTCGGCGATGATGTGGTGCAGCGTCACCAGCAGTTGATGGTCGTCCTCGTCGAGGCGCAGCAGGGTAACCCGCAGCAGCGGTCCCTTCTCCAGATCGAACCGCGTGGCCGCCTCGTCTTCTCGAACCTGTCGCGCCCGGTCTGCGCGCGAGTCGGCAGGCAGGTCGCCAAGGTCGATGACATGCAGCTCGAACTCGCCGACCGGATCGACTTGTTGCAGGGCCACGCCATCGCGTTCCAGGAACCGTGTGCGCAGGGACTCATGACGCTCGATCAGTCGCTGGAAGCTGGCGCGCAATGCGTTTTCGTCCAACTCGCCGCGCAGGTGCAAGCCACCGGGAATGTTGTAGGCGCGGCTCGTCGGGTCGAGCTGCCAGGTGATCCATAAACGGTTCTGCGCCAGGGATTGCGGCAGTGGCGCATGGCGCGGCAACGTGCTGATCGTGCCCTGGGCCTGGCCGCCGTCCTGCTGCTGGTTCGCCACCGCTGCCGCGAACGCGGCCAGGGTCGGGGCTTCGAACAGCAGGCGCAGGTTGAGCGCCAGCCCGAGGGTTTCACTCAATCGCGCAATCACCTGGGTGGCAGCGATGGAGTTGCCGCCCAGCAGGAAAAAATGATCATCAGCCTGGACGTGCTCGACTTGTAGTTGCTCTCGCCAGACCTGGCCGATGAGGGTTTGCAATTGGCAGGACTGCGCGGATTCATCCGCCACGGTGACTTCGGTTGACGGGGTTACTTCGGCTGAGGGGAATTGGGCATAACTGTCCAAGCTGCCGTCGGCCAAACGGGTGCGGCAGGCCGAGCGCTGCAACTTGCCGCTGGAGGTCTTGGGCAACGCGCCGGGATTGAGCAGCACCACCACGCTTGGGGCTTGCTGGCAGGCCTCGGCCACCGCCTGGCGAATGACGTTGATCAGCGCTTCCGGCGGCAGGATTTTCTGCACGCTGCGGCTGATTTCCGCGGCGATGCCGATGCCTTCCTCACCCCCGTCGTCGACTGCGAACGCCGCCACCCGGCCCTTGCGCACCACCTCCACTTCACGCTCGATGGTTTGCTCGATGTCCTGGGGATAAAGGTTGTGCCCGCGCACGATCAGCAAGTCTTTCAGGCGCCCGGTGATGAACAGTTCGCCGCCGCGCAGGAACCCCAGGTCACCGGTGCGCAGCCAGGTCCGGCCGTCGTGCTGGACAAAGGTCTTGGCGCTGGCTTCAGGGTTGCGCCAATAGCCCAGGGCGATGCTCGGCCCGGCGGCCCAGACTTCACCGACCTGATTGTCGGCCAATGGCTGCAACGTCGCCGGCTCGACGATCAGCACCGCGTGCCCGGGCTGACTGACACCACAACTCATCACCGCGCTGCCCTGCCCCGGCTCGATCCGGTTTTGCGCCAGCGCCGCATCAACCACCCGCAGCGAAGGAATGCCGTGGTGGCGTGGCGTGCCGGCGACGAACAGGGTCGCTTCGGCCAGGCCGTAGGAGGCCATGAAATTATCCGGCGTGAAGCCGCACGGGGCGAACTTCTCGGCAAATCGCTCCAAGGTGTCGAGGCGGATCGGCTCGGAGCCGGAATAGGCCACGCGCCAGCCGCTCAGGTCGAGACGCTGCAGGGCTGAATCACTGACCCGCTCGCTGCATAACCGGTAGGCGAAATCCGGACCACCGCTGATGGTGCCGCCGTACTCGCTGATCGCTTCGAGCCAACGCAGGGGGCGGGCCAGGAAATAAGCCGGGGACATCAATACACAGGGAACGCCACTGAACACTGGCTGCAACAGGCCGCCAATCAGGCCCATGTCGTGGTACAGCGGCAGCCAGCTGACGATCACATCGTCGGGGTTCAGGTCGATGCCGAAGCCATGGCGGATCAGCAATTCGTTGGCCACCAGGTTGCCGTGGCTGACCTGCACGCCCTTGGGCAATGCAGTGGAACCAGAGGTGTATTGCAGGAAGGCAATGTCATCGTCCTGCAGCATCGGCATCCGCCATTGTCCGGCGCGGGCCGGATCAAGGGTATCGACGCACACTACCGGTGGCGCCGATTCGATGCCTTGCAGCGGCTCGCGCAGGTCGCTGCTGGTGAGCAGCAGGCGCGGTTCGGCGTCCTTGAGGATCGACAACAGTCGCTCCTGATGGTGGCGACGAGTGGATTCCGGCGGATAGGCCGGCACGGCAATCACCCCGGCGTAGAGACAGCCAAAGAACGCGGCGACGTAATCCGGACCACTGGGGAAGAGCAGCACCACGCGATCGCCCAGCGCCGCGTCGGCCTGCAAGGCGCTGGCGATGGTCCGGGCGCGCAGGTCCAGGTCGCGATAACTCAACACCACACCCTGCTCCGGGGTGTCGGCAAGGAAGCGCAGGGCCACCCGGTCCGGCGTCAGCGCGGCACGGCGCTGGAGGGCATGAGCCAGGGTGCTGGGGAGTTCGAACGCGTCGGTCATGGGGGTTTCCTGCCTGAATTCGGCTTGCAAGTTGTCCCCCATGGAACGGATAGCGGCGGCAAATAATTAGTCGGGCAGCTGACTCACCAAGGCCTGGCGCGAAGCATCCGACAGCCAGGCGCCGCGGCAATGGGTCGCGGCGCCGAGGCTGGACTTTATTGCATCAATAATTCTTCTTCTCAATTGACAATCATTATCATTAAGCCTAATTTGGCGCTCGATGTGTAGGACGGGTCCGGCATCCGGACGTCCCGCTAACTTTTTGCAGCAAGGTGAATTCCATGACGGAACAAGTATCCACAAGCAGGTGCGACTCACCGTTACTCCAGGCTTTCGTCGATAACCGACTGATCCTGGTCAAGATCGCGGCGCGCATTACCGGCTGCCGGTCCCGCGCGGAAGATGTGGTGCAGGACGCTTTTTTCCGGCTGCAATCGGCGCCACAAATCACCTCCTCGTTCAAGGCGCAGCTCAGTTATCTGTTTCAGATCGTGCGCAACCTGGCGATCGACCACTACCGCAAGCAGGCGCTGGAACAGCGATACTCGGGGCCGGAAGAGGAAGGGTTGAACGTGGTGATCCAGGGTGCTTCGCCAGAAACTTCCCATATCAACTTCTCCACGCTGGAGCACATCGCCGACGCGCTGACCGAACTGCCCAGCCGCACCCGCTATGCCTTCGAGATGTACCGCCTGCACGGCGTGCCGCAGAAGGACATCGCCAAGGAACTGGGCGTCTCGCCGACCCTGGTGAACTTCATGATCCGCGACGCGCTGGTGCATTGCCGCAAGGTGTCGGGGGGTCGCGGGGATACGTTCGCCCGGCGGTGACTTGCGGTGGTTTTGCCGGCCTCATCGCGAGCAAGCTCGCTCCCACAATTCTGGCAATCACTGAAGATCCACTGTGGGAGCGAGCTTGCTCGCGATGAGGCCATAAGGTTTCACATCAACCCACACCGATCAAAGAACCGCTCACGCCCCAGGATCATCAGCGCCGCGCGCTTATGGGGAAAATCGAATTCCTTCTCGCAATGAAAGCACTGGTTATGCAAGTGCCCGATCATCCGTGCATTGTCGGCCCGGGGCTCGGCGACCACGCGCTGGGTGCGCGGGTCGTCCAGGAACAGGTAGTGCACCAGCGCCGACAGCCAGCTCGCCACCTTGTGCGGCCCGCGGTGCTGCTCTTCGCCCACCAGCATATGGATGCCGCGGTCGTAGTGGTCGGCCTCATAAAACGGCGCGATCCGATCTTCCTTGGCCCAATAGGCTTCGAAGTAAGCGAACGGCTGGTCATCGAAGCAACCGATCAGGGTCAAGACCCGCGGATCAGCCTGCAGCTTGCCCAGGTACTCGCGATGCTGTTCCAGACTGCCCTCCTCCTGCCAGAAACTCGCCACCCGCGGGCTGTTCTGCCAGCGGTTGAAACGTTCCAGGTCCTGCTCGATTTCCAGGGTGCGCAACGACACCCAGGCCCCCAGCCGCGCATCGAAACGTCGGTACACCTCACCGCGCGGCTTGATCGGCCGGCGTGGATGGCGACGACCATCGGTGATGACCATCTGTTGCGGGTAACTGCCGCTGAACGACTCCCCCTGCCAAGGCTGCGGCAATTGCCAGAACAGCGTGCGCTCGCAACGGTATTCACCGGCACGTTCGGTGCCCGTCAGTAAACCGCTGAGCAAGGCTTCACCAGGGCGCTCGTCGAGGTGCCAGGTCAGGCGCTGACATTCGGGATCGCGGGCAAACAGCCAATAGCAGGCTGCCCACAACGCAGGGCCCATCGGACGGTCGTTGATTTCCTGTAAATGCACATGCAACTCGGGACCGCGCACCAGGCGCAGCCGGATCAGCGGCGCGCCTTCGAGCATCAGGCTCAGGTGGCGTTCGGTTTCATCGGCGCCGAGGCGACGACCGCCGGGCAAGGGCAGCGTCGTCGGGTGGTTGAGGTTGGACATGGGAGCGGCTCGCGTATTCGTCGGTAGTCAACGTGGGACGTGAGCCGGGTAGGGAAATTTAGTGTCACCGTCAATGGGAATGCGCGGGCATCAGCTGGATCTGGTAGGGCTGGAAAATCTTCAGCAGTTGACCGTTGTCCCGCAGCTTTTGCAGCAATTGTGCGAACGCTTCGCTGGAAATGGGCGCGTGCGGCCGGAGCAACGCGTAATGGTGGTAAACCTGATCAATGCGTTCGGACACCAGCAATTGCGGGCCGACTTCCGGATTGCGCAACACGTAATCGTTGAGGTACGAGCGGGTCACCAGGGCGATATCCGCCCGCCCGCGCAGCACCATCAGCAGGTTGCTGTCATGGGAATACGTCAGCGTGGCGTTGTATTGGCCGGCGAGGAACTTGGGGTCGGGGTTGAATTCGGCAAAGGCGTAGTGGTAACCACTGAACAACGCCAGGCGCTTGCCCCTGAGGTCGGCGAAATAACTTTGCTGGCGATCCGGCTGGCGCTGGGCGACGAAGACCTCCGCATCTTCCAGGCCCATGTCCACGGCAGTGTGTGGCACATCCTGCCAACCCCATTCGGGGTTCTCGAAAATCGCCATGTCGACCCGGCCTTGCTTGAAATCATTGAAGCGGCGCGGGATCGACGTCGGCACCAGTACGAACTGATAGTCGGTCTGCAACTGGTTCAGAGCCTCCACCATCTGCGGCAGCAGGCCGGTGTCGGCGCCGTTCTCGGGACGAACGGTATAGGGCGGAAAATGCGCCGCACCGATCCGCACCTGTTGCGCCGCCTCGATCGGCAACGCCAGGAAAGCGGCCAGAGCAGCCAGCAGCACACGCGAGGTCATCCCCATCGGCGAAAACGTCAAGATAACCCACTCCCCAAAAGTCCCGTCACTACAATCAAGCTAGGCGGTTTCAGCCGCTTAGCCAGCCACACGGCCCTTCAAAGCACCGTTCGATTATTATTTTTCTTCAAGCACCAGGATCAGGGCCTGCTCGGCCAGTTCATCGAGACCCAAGCTGCCTTCGGCGCGAAACCAGGTGGTGGTCCAAGACAACGCCCCCGTGAGGAACCGTCGAGTAATGGACACGTCCCCGCGAATATACCCGGCCTCCTTGGCTTGGCCCAGAACCTCCAGCCACAAGTCTTCATAAATGTCACGCAGAGCCAGTACCTGCCGCTGTCCGTCCTGCGAAAGCGAACGCCATTCGTAGACCAGCACGGCCATGGCCTCGCCCGTGCCGCCCATGATCGACTGCAATTCGCAGCGGATCAGCGCTAGCACCCGCCCGCGCACGCTATCGGCCTCGGCCAGGGCGGCGCGCATCAACGCAGTGTTGTAGCGGATGGTTTCTTCCATCACCGCCCGCAGGATTTCATCCTTGCTTTTGAAATGGTGGAAGATGCTGCCCGACTGGATGCCCACGGCACTGGCCAGGTCGCGCACCGTGGTGCGCTCGAAGCCCTTGTTGCGAAACAGATGGGCGGCGGTCTGGAGCAGTTTGCCGCGAGCACTGTCCGGGTCGGTCAGTTGCCCGCTGTCGACCAGTTCACGCATCACGTCCAAGGCTTTTTGCTCGTCCACCCATTCTCTCCTACAGTCGATCAACCAACGCGCCGCCATTGCCCGTCAAACCATCGGTGGCGCGGGCAATTTAAGCCGAGCGAGGCAACCAAGCAAGCGCTCGGCCACAAGTACGGGACAGCATTTACAAACCAAGCGCTTGCTTGGTAGTCTCGAACCACCTTTGCCGGAGGGAACGCCATGCCAAAAACGATCCGTATCGGTTGCGCCAGCGCCTTTTGGGGCGATACCTGCACCGCGGCGGCGCAACTGGTCGAGGGCGGGAAGCTGGATTACCTCGTATTCGACTATCTGGCCGAAGTGACGATGTCGATCATGGCCGGGGCGCGCTTGAAGGACCCGTCGAGCGGCTATGCCACGGACTTCATCGAGGTCCTCACCCCGTTGCTCAAGCGATTGCATGACGACCGGATCCGCGTCATCAGCAACGCCGGCGGGGTCAATCCCCAGGCCTGTGCAAGGGCCTTGCAAGCCGCCTGCGATCAGGCCGGCGTACCGCTGAAAATCGCCGTGCTGCTGGGCGATGACCTGCAACCGCAAGGCGAACGGCTCGCCGCCCAAGGCATCCGCGAGATGTCCAGCGGCGAGCCCCTGCCGCCCGCGTGCGTGTCCATCAACGCCTACCTCGGCGCGCCCGGTATCGTCGAAGCGTTGCGCCTGGGCGCCGATGTGGTGATCACCGGGCGGGTGGTGGACAGCGCCGTGGTCAGCGCCGCCCTGGTGCATGAGTTCGGCTGGGCCTGGGACGATTACGACCGATTGGCCCAGGCCGCGCTGGCGGGGCATCTCATTGAGTGCGGTGCCCAGTGCACCGGCGGCAATTTCACCGACTGGCAGCAAGTGCCGGATTTCGAGCACATTGGCTTCCCCATCGTCGAAGCCAGCGCCGACGGCCAATTTATCGTCACCAAGCCCGAAGGCAGCGGTGGACTGGTCACGCCGCTGACCGTCGGCGAGCAGTTGCTCTACGAAATCGGCGACCCGCAAGGTTACCTGCTGCCGGACGTGATCTGTGATTTCAGCCAGGTCAGGTTGATCCAGCAGGGCAAGCACGCCGTGCGCGTCCACGGGGCCAAGGGGCTGCCGCCCAGCGACCGGTACAAGGTCTGCGCCACCTGGTTGGACGGCTGGCGCTGCACCGCCACGTGCCTGATCGCCGGCATCGATGCCGTGGCCAAGGCTGAACGGGTCAGCCAGGCGATCATCGCCAAGACCTCGCAGCTATTGCGCCAGCGTGGCTGGGCGCCCTTCAGCGAAGTGAACATCGAACTGCTGGGCAGCGAAGCCACTTACGGCCCACATGGCCAGCGCCGGGACAGCCGTGAGGTGGTGATAAAACTGGCGGTACGACACCCGGACAAACAACCGTTGGTGCTGTTTTCCAGGGAAATCGCCCAGGCCGCCACCGGCATGGCGCCGGGACTGACCGGCCTGGTCGGCGGCCGGCCGACGGTGTCGCCGTTGATTCGCCTGTTCTCGTTCCTGATCGACAAAGCCACTTGCCGGCTCGACATCGAGTTTGACGGCCAGCGCCACCCGTGCCCCCTGCCCGCCCTCGAACCGCTGGACATCACCGGCCTGCCGGTCGCCCCGGACCTGCCCAAACCCCAGGGCCGGGCCGACGCCAGCGTGCCGCTGATCAAACTGGCGGTGGCGCGCTCCGGCGACAAGGGCAACCACAGCAACATTGGCGTGATTGCCCGCGAGCCCGAATACCTGCCCTGGATCGCCGAAGCGCTGACGCCGGAGGTGATGGTCGACTGGATGAGCCACGTGCTCGACCCGCAGTTGGGCCGGGTCGAACGCTGGTACCTGCCGGGCACCCACAGCTTGAATTTCCTGCTGGAAAACGCCCTCGGTGGCGGCGGTGTCGCCAGCCTGCGCATCGACCCCCAGGGCAAGGCGTTCGCCCAGCAATTGCTGGAGATCCAGATACCGGTGCCGCAACACGTTGCCGATCAGGTCGGCTAAGGACGGTCGCCATGGCAAATGATCAGCAGAACTGTGGCGAGGGAGCTTGCTCCCACTGGGTTGCGCAGCGACCCCGGCTTTTGCGATTGCTGCGCAATCGAGCGGGAGCAAGCTCCCTCGCCACAGGGTTTGGCGCTAATCCGTTCCAACACGAGGAGTCTGCATGCCGGTCATCGAATCGCACCTGGATCCCCACAGCGCTGACTTCGCGCGCCATTACACGGCGATGCTGGCCGGCGTCGAACAACTGCGCCAGCTCGAACAGGCCGTGGTGGAGAAAGCGGCCCAGGCCCAGGGCAAATTCGAACGGCGCGGCCAACTGTTGCCGCGCCAACGCCTGAACCTGCTGCTGGACCCCGGCGCGCCGTTTCTTGAGCTGGCGAGCCTGGCCGGCTACAAACTCCATGACGACAAGGATGGCAGCCAGGCCGGCGGCGGCCTGATCGCCGGGATCGGCTACGTGTCCGGGACGCGGGTGCTGGTGGTGGTCAACAACAGCGCGATCAAGGGTGGCACGATTTCTCCCAGCGGCTTGCTCAAGACCCTGCGCCTGCAACAGATCGCCATGGAAAACAAACTGCCGGTCATCACCCTGGCCGAAAGTGGCGGCGCCAATCTCAATTACGCCGCGCAGATTTTCGTCGAAGGCGCGCGCTGCTTCGCCAATCAGGCACGTATGTCGGCCATGGGCCTGCCGCAGATCACCGTGGTGCATGGCTCCGCCACAGCCGGCGGGGCCTATCAGCCGGGTTTGTCGGACTACGTGGTGGTGGTGCGCGATAAGGCGCGGTTGTTCCTGGCCGGGCCGCCGTTGCTCAAGGCCGCGACTGGCGAAGTGGCCAGCGAGGAGGAACTGGGGGGTGCGCTGATGCACGCGCAGGTGGCCGGCACCGCCGAATACCTGGCCGAGAACGACGCCGACGGCGTACGCCTGGCCCGGGAAATCCTCAGCCTGCTGCCCTGGAATGCACAACTGCCGCCACAGCCCGAACGAACCTGGACCGAGCCGCTCTACCCCGTCGACGAATTATTGGGACTGGTGCCCGACGACCCGAAGAAGCCCTATGACGTGCGGGAAATCATCGCCCGCATCGCCGACGGCTCGAACTTCCTGGCTTTCAAAAGCGAATTCGACGCCCAGACGATTTGCGGCCACCTGCACATTCGCGGCCATGCCTGTGGCCTGATCGGCAACAACGGACCGATCACGCCCCAAGGCGCCAGCAAGGCCGCGCAGTTCATCCAATTGTGCGACCAGAGCCGCACGCCATTGCTGTTCTTGCACAACACCACCGGGTTCATGGTCGGCACCGAGTCCGAGCGACAAGGGGTGATCAAGCACGGGGCCAAGATGATCCAGGCCGTGGCCAATGCCCGGGTGCCCAAGCTGACCGTCGTCGTAGGCGGCTCCTACGGCGCCGGCAACTACGCCATGTGCGGCCGCGGGCTTGATCCGCGCTTCATCTTCGCCTGGCCCAACAGCCACACCGCCGTGATGGGCGGCGCCCAGGCCGGCAAGGTCCTGCGGATGATCACCGAGGCCACGCAACTCAAGAACGGCCTGAGCCCCGACCCGAAGATGCTGGACCTTCTCGAGCACACCACCGCGCAGAAACTCGACAGCCAATCCACCGCCCTCTACGGCAGCGCCAGCCTGTGGGATGACGGGCTTATCGACCCGCGCGATACCCGCACATTGCTAGGCTTTCTGCTGGACATCTGTCACGAGGCCGAACAGCGGCCATTGCAAGCCAACAGCTTTGGCGTGGCCCGTTTCTGAGCGCTGACTCCAGGAGAACAACAAGAATGATCTTCACCCAAGAACATGAAGCACTGCGGCGCACCGTTCGCCAATTTGTCGACCGTGACATCAACCCCTACGTCGACGAATGGGAGCGCGCTGGTCGTTTCCCCATCCACGGGATTTTCCGCAAGGCCGGCGAGCTGGGCCTGCTGGGCATTTCCAAGCCGACGGCATTCGGCGGCATGGGCCTGGACTACAGCTATTCGATCGTCGCGGCCGAGGCGTTCGGCACCATTCATTGCGGCGGTGTGCCGATGTCCATCGGCGTGCAGACCGACATGTGCACCCCGGCCCTGGCCCGGTTCGGCTCCGATGAGTTGCGTGACGCATTCCTGCGCCCGGCCATTCGCGGAGAACAGGTGGGCTGCATCGGCGTCTCGGAAGTCGGCGCCGGTTCCGACGTCGCCGGGCTCAAGACCACCGCGCGCAAGGATGGCGACGACTACGTCATCAACGGCAGCAAGATGTGGATCACCAATGCGCCGAGCGCCGATTTCATTTGCCTGCTGGCCAACACTTCGGACGACAAGCCCCACGTCAACAAATCACTGATCATGGTGCCAATGGACAGCCCCGGCATCAGCCTCGGCCAACACCTGGACAAGCTCGGCATGCGCAGCTCGGAAACCGCCCAGGTGTTTTTCGACGACGTGCGCGTGCCACAACGCAACCGCATTGGCCAGGAAGGCGCCGGGTTCATGATGCAGATGCTGCAATTCCAGGAGGAACGCCTGTTCGGCGCGGCCAACATGCTCAAGGGCCTGGAACAGTGCATCGACAGCACCATCGCGTACTGCAAGGAGCGCAAGACCTTCGGCACGGCCCTGATCGATAACCAGGTGATCCACTTTCGCCTGGCGGAACTGGCCAGCGAGATCGAATGCCTGCGGGCGCTGGTCTACCAGGCCACCGAGCAGTACATCAACGGCCAGGACGTCACGCGACTGGCGTCCATGGCCAAGCTCAAGGCCGGGCGCCTGGCCCGGGAAACCACCGACAGTTGCCTGCAATACTGGGGCGGCATGGGTTTCATGTGGGACAACCCGGTCGCCCGGGCCTATCGCGACGTACGGCTGGTGTCCATCGGCGCCGGCGCGGACGAAATCATGCTGGGCATCATCTGCAAGCTCATGGGGATTTTGCCGGGGAAGAACAAGTGAGCGGTTGGCCTGGCAGGCCGCCATCGCGAGCAAGCTCGCTCCCACATGGGATCGCATTCGCCCTCCCCCTGTGGGAGCGAGCTTGCTCGCGATGAGGCCCTGACAGCCACCACAAAAACCAGGAATGCTTCCATGCCCACCTTCAGCAAAATCCTCATCGCCAACCGCGGCGAAATCGCCTGTCGCATCCAGCGCACCGCCCAGGCCCTGGGCTACCGCACGGTAGCGGTGTTCAGCGAGGCCGACGCCGATGCGCTGCACGTGCGCATGGCCGATGAAGCCGTGCTGATCGGCCCGGCCCCGGTGCAGCAGTCCTACCTCAATCCCTTGGCCATGCTCGACGCAGCCCGGCGCAGCGGCGCCGACGCGATCCACCCCGGCTACGGCTTTCTTTCGGAAAATGCCGGGTTCGCCCAAGCCTGCGAAGAAGCCGGCATGGTTTTCATCGGCCCCAGCCCCCAGGCCATCGACCTGATGGGCAGCAAACGCCGCGCGAAAATTGCCATGCTTGCAGCCGGTGTTCCCTGCATCGCCGGTTACCAGGGCGCGGCCCAGGACGACGACACGCTGCAACGCGAAGCCGAGCGCATCGGCTATCCGCTGATGATCAAGGCCAGTGCCGGTGGCGGCGGTCGCGGCATGCGCCTGGTCCAGCGCGCCGAAGACATGCTGGAGCAATTGCGCAACGCACGCTCGGAAGCCTTGCATGGTTTTGGCAGCGACGAGTTGATTCTTGAACAGGCGTTGATCGATCCACGGCATGTGGAAGTGCAGATCTTCGGCGACCATCACGGTCAACTGATCCACCTGGGGGAACGGGACTGCTCGATTCAGCGGCGCCACCAGAAAATCATCGAAGAGGCGCCCTGCCCGGTCATGACCGCCGACCTGCGCCGGGCCATGGGCGAGGCGGCACTCAAAGCAGGGCGTGCTGTGAATTACGTCGGTGCCGGGACCGTGGAATTCCTGCTCGCGACGGACGGTCGATTTTACTTTTTGGAGATGAACACGCGCTTGCAGGTCGAACACCCCGTCACCGAGTTGATCACTGGCCTGGACCTGGTGGCCTGGCAGTTGGATGTCGCCGCCGGCAAGCCGCTGCCCTTGGGCCAGGATCAGGTGACGTTTAGCGGCCATGCCCTGCAAGTGCGGCTGTACGCCGAGGACCCGGCGACGGATTTCCTGCCCCAGACCGGGCGGTTGATCGGCTGGGCGCCGCCCATCCGCGACGGCGTGCGGATCGACCATGGCCTGCTGGAGGGCCAAGCCATCACCCCGTTCTACGATTCGATGCTGGGCAAACTCATCGCCCACGGCGCCACCCGCGACGACGCCCGGCGCAAATTGCTCCGGGCGGTGGAAGATTGCGTGCTGCTGGGCGTCCAGAGCAACCAGCGCTTGCTCGCCGGCTTGCTGGCACATCCGCGGTTCATAGACGGCGACTTCGGTACCGGTTTCATCGGTCAGCACTTTGCCAATCATCCCGCACTACTACCCATTGAGCCCTCGACCGAGCAACTGGCCATCGCCACGGCAGCGTTTTATCAGGCCTCGCAGGCACGGCATGCACCCGGCCTGGGCGGGTGGCGCAACAGCGTCGGCACGGCGCTGCATTTTCGGATTGGCGTCGGGGAGCGCGACTGGACGCTGACCCTTGAGGTCGAAACCGACGGGACATTGAACATCCGCAGTGCCGAACGCCTGGTCGAACTGAGGCTGCTTGACGTTGACGCCAATGGCGCGACGCTGATGGTCGATAGGATTCGCCAGCGCCAGGCTTGGCGCCTCGATGGCCACGACCTCTGGCTGTCCACCCGCCCCGGCGGCCTGCACCTGCAAGACCGGACCCTGGCTCCGGTCGCCGCCAAGGCCACCACCAGCGACGGAACGCTCAAGGCGCCCATGGACGGCGCCATTGTCGAGCTGCTGGTCAGCGAAGGCAGCCCGGTGCGCCAGGGCCAACTGCTGATGGTGCTCGAAGCGATGAAAATGGAGCATCCACTCATGGCCGGCGTCGACGGCGTGGTCAGGCAATTGCAGGTCAAGCGGGGTGACCAAGTGAAAAACCGTCAGGTTTTGTTGCGTGTCGAAACAGCCCACTAGTCGGATGCCCGGGGTTTGACTACGCTCAAACCCATCAGCACGCCGATACCGGGAACCCTGCGATGCCTCACTGGCTGGTGATTGATCTGGAGGCCACCACCGATGAGGGTGGCTGGCCGGTAACCGAAATGGAAATTATCGAAATCGGCGCCACGCTGGTGAATCGTGACGGCCGCGAAGTGGATCATTTCCAGCGCTTCGTGCGGCCCCTGAGACGCCCGCTGCTCACGCCTTTCTGTCGCGAACTGACCCATATCACCCAGGCCAATATCGACAGCGCCGAGCCCTTGACTGAAGTCTGGCCGGCGTTCGAGCGCTGGCTGGCGCCGTATCATCCGAAGCTGGAAAGCTGGGTCAGTTGGGGCGACTACGACCGCAAGCAACTGCTGCAGGAATGGCAGCAACAGCAGTTACACAGTGTCCTCGGCCAAGTGCCGCACATGAACCTCAAGCAACGCTTCGCCAAGGCCCGTCGGCTGGAACGACCGCTGGGGCTCAATGGCGCACTGCAACTGGCGGGCCTGCAATTCTGTGGTCAACAGCACCGAGCCCTGGAAGATGCCCGCAATACCGCGCGGTTGTTGCCCTTGGTGCTGCCGGGTTGAGCGGTGTCCGCCGCCCGGCGCGGCAGATGACGAACGCTACAGCCTTGTGCATACTGGCCGGCCTTTTTCAGCCCCTTTTTCGAGGAATCGCCCATGTTCAAAGTCAACGAGTACTTCGACGGCACCGTCAAGTCGATCGCTTTTGGCACTGCCGAAGGCCCAGCGACCATCGGCGTCATGGCTCCGGGCGAATATGAGTTCGGCACGGCCCAACGGGAAATCATGCACGTCGTCTCCGGTGCCCTGACCGTGAAGCTGCCCGACAGCACCGACTGGGAAACCTTCGAGGCCGGCAGCCAGTTCAATGTACCGGCCAACAGCAAGTTCCAGCTCAAAGTGGCTGTCGACACTGCGTACCTGTGTGAGTACCGCGGCTAAGCCGACGAACCACCAGAGATGCTCCCCTTTTGGGGACATGGTTAACCCTGTGGCGAGGGAGCTTGCTCCCGCTGGACGCGCCAGCGTCCCCTACGATGTGATGACTGAAATGCGGGGGCCGCTTCGCAGCCCAGCGGGAGCAAGCTCCCTCGCCACAAAAGCTAAAGCGGTTGCGTGATAAACAAAAATGCCCGTGTCCAATGACACAGGCATTTTTATTCACGGTGCTTTTTACTCAAGCACCTCAACCGGCATGCCGACTTCAAGCCGACCGTTGCTGTCGTTGACCAGGTTCTGGCCGAACATCGCGCCGTCCGGTGTCGAACGGTATTGCTGCAGCGTGGCAAAGGGTTCGCGATTCGGATCGCGCTCGCCGGTTTGCGGATCGACCGTGGTCATGATGCACCGCGAGCAAGGCTTGACCAGCCGGAACTCCACCTCGCCGATACGAATGCGCTTCCACCCGTCCTCGGCAAACGCTTCGCTGCCCTCGACCACCAGGTTGGGACGAAAGCGCAACATGTCCAGCGAACGACCGACCCGACTCGACAGGTCCTGCAACGAGGCCTGGCCAATCAGCAGCAAGGGGAAACCATCGGCAAAGGCGACCTTGTCGTCGTCCTTGCCATAACCGGCTGCGGTGGTGCGCGCCAGCTCCACCGGCACATGCACCAGCCGCGTAGGGTTGCCGATGAATTCACTGACCCAGGCCGCGGCCTCGTCACCGGCATCCGGCACACGCAAGGTGTCACGCCAGATGATCACACCGCGCCGCTGCTCTTCCTGGGTAGGTGGCAACGACACGTCGATGGCACCATGGCCAGGCGCACTGAGCGTCAGCCCCCCCGCCTCGTTCCACAAGGCCGAAAGCTGGCTCATCTTCGCCACGGCGCGCTGGGTCAGGAATCGCCCCGTGCCCTCGTCCACCAGCATCCAGCGCCGATCGCCGTCCAGCCCGAGCTTGTCCAGGCCGATTTCCGACAGGGGCTGGCCCTTGCCGGACTTCAACGGATACCGATACAGCGCGCTCAGCCGCAACATGCTCAACTTCCCCGGGGGCAAAAAAATGCCACCTTATACGAGCCGGCCATTGAAGCAAACCACCATCGGTTTCAGTCGAGCATCAACCGCTGGCGCACGACATCGACCAGCTTGTCCGGCTGGAATTTGGAAAGAAAGTTGTCGCAGCCGACCTTCTTGACCATCGAGTCGTTGAAGCTGCCCGACAGCGAGGTGTGCAGTACGACATAGAGCTTGCGCAAACGCGGGTCGTTACGGATTTCGGTGGTCAGGCGGTAGCCGTCCATTTCCGGCATTTCCGCGTCGGTGAAGATCATCAGCAATTTATCGGTCATGACCTCGCCGGTATCGGCCCAGGCCTTGAGCATGTTCAGCGCCTTCAGGCCGTCGCTGGCAATGTGCATTTTCACGCCCAGTTGACCCAAGGTGTCGCGCAGTTGCGAGAGCGCCACATTGGAGTCGTCCACCAGCAACACTTCGCGGCCACGGGCGCGCTCCAGCACCGGGTCTTCGAGTTTGTCCCGGGAGACCTTGGCGTTGTACGGCACGATTTCGGCCAGGACTTTTTCCACGTCGATGATTTCCACCAACTGATCGTCCACCTTGCTGATGGCCGTCAGGTAGTGCTCGCGGCCGGCACTGGTCGGCGGCGGCAGGATGGCTTCCCAGTTCATGTTGACGATGCGGTCGACGCCGCCCACCAGGAATGCCTGCACCGAACGGTTGTATTCGGTCACGATAATGGTGCTGTTGGCGCCCGGCACCAACGGGCGCATGCCAATGGCCTGGGACAGGTCGATCACCGGCAGCGTCTGGCCACGCAGATTGACCACACCGCACACGAACGGGTGACGTTGCGGCATCAACGTCAGCTTCGGCAGTTGCAGGACTTCCTGGACCTTGAACACGTTAATGGCGAAAAGCTGTCGACCCGCCAGGCGAAACATGAGAATTTCCAGGCGATTCTCACCCACCAGTTGGGTTCGTTGATCTACTGTGTCGAGAATGCCGGCCATCGATGACTCCTGGGCTTGTTCGGATGAATCCAATAAAACAGCTATCGGCGGCACGAGCCGAATCTTGACCCCAGATAAAATACAGCGCGGGGAATTGATATCACATTAACATCATGTTTTACTGGCTTCACGATTTCATCCCCCGCTTTTCCCGCTGCGCGACCCCGGTTTGCGCACTAAGTTCCCCTGCCTAAGGGATTCCCCTAGGTACAATCAGGTCCAACCTGATATTCCCGCTTTCCAATAGCCATTAATGTGACGCCATTCTCATTGCTGAACGGAGTCAGGCTTTTGTGCGCGACCACAGGACATCGGACCTGCTGCCTTTCGGCCGATCCCATCCGTGCAATCGTTTGCGAACTCGCCATCGCGCAACGGCGCGGGCGTGTCGCCGCGCGTCCGTCCGCGGTCGTCCTTGAGATCCAGCCGTTCGCCATACGCGGTTTCCTTTCGCCTGACATGATGTTGTGGAGATAAGCATGCCGAACGATCGTAGAAACTGGAATCAACGTCTTCCCGAATTTCTGATCGAGGCCGAGACGCTGCTGGCCAAGTCGGAGGAATGCCTGAGCCATCTGCAATTGATCAACAACGACAAGGACGCCATCGATTGCATGCTCAGCACCTTGCTGAAGCTGTCGAACAAAGCCAATGCCCTGGCGCTGGAAGCCGTTTCGGAGTTTTCCATGCACATCCATGGTTTGCTCAGCCACGCGCAAAACATGGAATTACATGACCAGGCCTTGGAAGCCTTGAAGGATTGCTTCACCCTGATGGCCTGGCAATTGGAGCTGGTCGATCACACCACCGGCCAGTTGGGTCTGGACAGCAGCGAGCAGACCTCCTTGATCGAGGCATTCGCTTTCCAGGTAGGCCAAAGTCCCGGCCAGGCATTGGCCGCGTCACGCCCGTTGGCGTTGGTGTCCTACCCCCAGAAACAAGCCTGATCTGATGGCAATTAGCCTGCGCTTTAGCCCGTTCACGGCACCATGCCGAGCGCGACCCGCGATAGGCGAAGTGGTACTATCTCCTGCGTCAGCCACTTCAAGACAGCGCCGTAAAAGCCGCCGACCGAAGCTGCCTTCGACCTGAAACGTTTACCCGACCCGGCTTGTCAGATGCGCTGACCGGCCTGCCCGCAGCGAACATTCATTGGCTCCATCCGCTATGCACGCCAGCCTCAAGTCATTTATCACCTGGCCTCCTTCCCGAGATAACGCCCGTCGCTTCACATTACTACTGTGCATCTGCTCGACCCTCGGCTGCCTGCTGGCCTACCTGTACGCCCACACGGTGCCGCTGGGCCTGCTGGCCCTGAACGTCGCGGCCTTGAGCTGTGTCTGGATCCACCATCGATTGTCGCGCAAGTCCATCAAGTTCCAGCCCCAGGAGCTGGCCGACCGGCTGCTGGAGGTCCAGGAGAATGAGCGCCATCGGCTCAGCCGTGAATTGCATGACGACATTGGCCAGTTGCTGACCGCAGCGAAACTGCAAGGCGAATGGCTCAAGCGGCGGATGCCGGAAGAATTGCAAGACCAGTGCGCACTCCTGTGCGAGACCCTGGACGAAACCCTCCACAAGGTCCGTGATGTATCGGCGATCCTCAATCCGCGGGAACTGACCAGTCTCGGACTTGAAGCCAGTCTGCGGGCGCATCTGCTCAAGACCCTGGCCAACGTCCCGGTGAAGTGGAGCCTCGATTGCCAGCAGCGCATGACGGGCATCCCGGAGGAGATGTCGGTGGCGGTGTTCAGGATCACCCAGGAAGCGGTCACCAATATCTTGCGCCATGCCCGGGCGACAAATCTGCTGGTACGCCTGCAACGCTTGCCCGACGGCCTGACCCTGCTGATCAGCGACGATGGCCTGGGTTTTGCGCCCGCCAGCCACCCCGCTCGCGAAGGTCAACGGGGCATGGCCGGCATGTCGGAGCGGGTCGAACAATTAGGCGGCACCCTCAAGGTCATCAGCGAGGCCGGCAAAGGCACGCACATCGAAGCACGCTTTCCCTGGGCGCCGCGTGCCCTGGAACGAGCCAGTAAGAATAAGGTTCTCCTTTGATTTGTAATTTGCTTCTGGTAGATGACCACTCCCTGATCAGGGCCGGCGTACGAGCCCTGGTCATGGATATCCCAGGTTATGCCGTGATCGGCGAAGCCAATGACGGCACGCATTTGGCGGAGTTGGTGGAGCGACTGAACCCCGACATCGTGCTGCTGGACATTTCCATGAAGGACACCAGTGGCCTGGACGCCTTGCAGCAGCTCAAGCGAATGCGCCCCCACAGCAAGGTGCTCATCCTGTCGATGCACACGGATCCGGCGCTGATCATGCAGGCGCTGGAATACGGAGCCCATGGCTATCTGCTCAAGGACACCACCGCCACGGAGCTGAAACACGCCCTGGAGGCGCTGCGCAACAACGAACGCTACCTGAGCCCGGCCATCGCCCATACCGTGATCAACCAGGCGCTGACCCGTGTCCAGAAACATCAGCCGGACCCAGCCCAGACCCATAACCTGACCGCACGCCAGTTGGAGATCCTGCGGCTGATCGTGCGCGGCAAGTCCACCCGGGAAATCGCCAACGGCCTGAACCTGAGCATCAAGACCGTGGAAACCCACCGGGCGCAAATCATGAAGCGCCTACAGATCCATGACGTGGCCGGCCTTGTGCTGTTCGCGGTGCGCGAGCAAATCATCAGCCTGGACGATTGAGCGCCGTCGCGCCGCCCAACAGCGGCGAATCGGACGGCAGGTGCAGCCGCAACGCCTTTGGGCGGACAGTGAAGCGCAGGGTATCGACCTGCAACGGCTCGCCATCGAGATTGATGTCCAGGCCTTGCGCGACCTTGATCTCCACCCAGGGCAAGCGCGCGCGGACAAACATGTTGTCGATGCCCAGGCCGCCCGCGAGCAAGTCCTTCAAGGTACTGACCACTTCCTGGGGCGCCGGCAGGATGCTGATGTCCAGCAATCCATCATCCGCCAACGCCTCCGGGCACAGCACATGGCCTCCCCCCGCCTGCCGGCCGTTACCGATGCCCAGCGCGAGCAAATCGCCCTGCCAGTGGAAATCGGGCCCCTGCAGCTCACCATAGGCGGCACTCAGCTCACTGAATCGCGACAGGCCCGTGAACAGATAGGCAGCGCCGCCCAGGACCTTCTTGAGGTCCTCGGAGGTGTTCGCCGTCACCTGGCTGCCGAAACCACCGGTGGCCATGTTCAGGAAAATCCGCCCGCCGACTTCGCCCACGTCAACGGCCCGCGGCACAACGTCCAATAAATCCATGGCTTGCGCAGGTTCCAACGGCACACCGGCCGCCCGGGCGAAATCGTTGGCCGTGCCCAGCGGCAACAGGACCAGGCTGGCATCGCTGGACTTGTGAGCGATCGCTTCGGCGATATCACGCAAGGTCCCATCACCGCCGCCAGCGATCAGTCGCGTATACCCGGCAGCCAGCGCCTCATCGACCCAGCGCTGGGCATCACCGGCTTCCCAGGTCAACCGTACCGCCAGGTCCCAGCCCTGCTCGCGCTTGAGCATCACGGCCGAGCGAACCTCTTCGTTGAGCGCTTGCTTGCCATGCAAAATCAACAGCGCCTTGCCTTTGCTCATCGTGGTCTCCGTCATTGGAAGGTTCAGGCATGGGACCGCTCATTCAAGCGAAAAAGCCCAGTGCACCTCATTATTTTAAAAGCGCAGGACGGCTCGTCCGATCACATGCCCTGATTCGAAGAGTTTTCTTACAAGATCTGGCGAATCAGCTCAATTGACCCTCTAGCGGTATTGAGACACCTTGGGTTCATGTTTTGCTGGATCGCTTAAACCTCATCACACAAGGAAGCATGCTCCCATGGATGGATACGTTACGGCCCGCAAGGGCCGGATCACTCGCTCGAACAGTTATGGCCAAGGGGATGGACCGTCCCATGCATAACCGTGAATACAAGCTGTCTCCCCGGCAGCTCGCGTCCTCTGGAAGCGGGCGGGCCGATACTCGAAACGAATGCAAAAGTTGCAGTAATCCCGTTGGAGGAATTGATTTGGAACCGCGCGTCGTTGAACTGGAAACCCACCTCAAATACATCCGCAAAGACATGGATGAAATTCGCACCGACGTCAAGGTGATCCGCCACAGGCTGGCCTATTCGGCTGGCGCCGCGGCGGTGGTGCTCGGCCTGCTGGGCTGGGTCGCCAACAACCGATTCGATCAGCTGGTGATGCTGCTCACGCGATAAGGTGAGGCGCGCAACGGCCCGAGCGTCCCACTCGGGCCGGAGAACACCTGGTAGGCATGCTAGCCCAGGACTTCGCTCAAGGGGATGAAGCCCACTTCGTCACCCTCCACCAGCGTCTGTCCTTCGAGCACTTCGACCAATCCTTCGGCCCAGGCCGCGCTGCGCAGGACCCCCGAGTTCTGATTCCGGTAGATGACCGCTCGACCATTCTCCATGCGGCCTCGCAGGTATTCTCGGCGACTGCCCGCCTTCAGCCAGGCGAAACCGGCCGGCACCTTGAACTTGAGCGGCGTCACCGACTGAACGCCTTGGCGTCTCAACAGGTAAGGCCTTGCCAGCTGTGCGAACGTCACGAGGGTCGACGCGGGATTTCCAGGCAGACCTATGACCGGCACGCCACGGTAATGCCCGAACGTCAGCGGCTTACCTGGCTTGATGGCGAGCTTCCACAATGCCAGCTCACCGTCCTCACGCAAGGCGATGCCGAGGAAGTCCGCTTCCCCCACCGAGACACCACCGGTGGACAGGATCAGATCGACATCCGACAACTGCGCCAGGCGCTCGCGGGTGGCCGGTAAATCGTCGGGCAGGATACCGGCATCAAGCACCTCACAACCCAGGCGTTGTAGCCAACCACACAGCAGCACGCGGTTACTGTTATAGATCTGACCAGGCCCCAGTGCCTGGCCGGGCTCGACCAGCTCATCACCCGTGGACAGAACGGCGACGCGGACCTTGCGCACCACGTCCAGCGATGCACAGCCCAAGGATGCCGCCAAGCCCAGCTCGATCGGCCCCAGGCGAGTGCCGGCAGAGAGGACCTGCTCGCCAACGGTTGCCTCCTGTCCTTGAGGACGAATGTTCTGTCCATTGACCATGGGCTCGGTAAACCGCACCCGCTGGTCGCTTTCAACCACGGCGTTTTCCTGCATCTCGACGCAATCAGCGCCAGCAGGGACTGGTGCCCCCGTGAAGATCCGCGCGCACGTGCCAGCGGCCAGCGGCTCCGGCGCCTGCCCGGCAAAAATCCGCTGGCTGACCACCAACGGCTCGCCGTTCCAGTCCGCCAGTCGCAAGGCATAACCGTCCATGGCGCTGTTGGGCCATGGCGGCAAGTCAAGGGTCGATACCAGGTCCTCGGCCAGCACTCGCCCTGATGCCTCGGCCAAAGGCAAACGCTCGCGCTGCACAATCGGTGTGCTCGCCGCCATCTCGAGCAGCCGTTCCAACGCCACCTCAACGGCCATCAAGGCGCCGGCCTTGCCCGCTTTACCCACGGGATTCACAAGGGGCTGCCTGTTTCAAATGAGCCACAAAGTTACATGGCCGATGCCGCACATCCAATTGTTCGGCCAGGATCCCATCCCATCCGGTACGCACCGCGTTGGTCGACCCTGGCAGGCAACATACCAGCGTGCCATTGGCCAGGCCGGCCAGCGCGCGGGACTGCACAGTGGAAGTACCGATGTCGGCCACGGATATCTGCCGGAACAACTCGCCAAAGCCATCGACCTGCTTGTCCAGCAAGCACGTGACGGCTTCCGGCGTACTGTCACGCCCCGTGAAACCGGTGCCGCCGGTGATCAGCACGACTTGCACCACGTCCTCGGCAATCCAGGTCGCGACTTGTGCACGGATCTTGTACAAATCATCTTTGAGCAGGACCCGTGCCGCCAGGTTGTGACCCGCCTCCGTGAGCCGATCGACGAAGACCTGCCCGGACGTATCGGTTTCCAGGGTACGGGTGTCGCTGACTGTCAGCACCGCGATATTGAGCGGCACGAAAGGTACATCAGCCTTGGCTTTCATAGGCTCGTCCAGTTGTGAAGGAAACAGCCCGGTGTTATATCACAGCGCTTCATTTTTTCGCCCGTGCGGAGACACGCCATGACCTCGGAAACGCCACTGCCATCCTGCTCCATTCTGCTCCTGGCGGGCGGGCGCGGACAACGCATGGGCGGCCAGGACAAAGGGCTGGTGCAATGGCAAGGCGAACCGCTGATTGCCCACCTCCATCGCCAGACCCGCGCCATGAGCGATGACCTGATCATTTCCTGCAACCGCAATGCGCAACGTTATGCGCCGTATGCCGATCAGTTGGTGCACGATGAGGAAGGTGATTTTCCCGGGCCATTGGCGGGCATCCGCGCAGGTCTCAAGGCCGCGAGATACCCCTACCTCTTGGTCCTGCCATGCGACGTGCCGCAAATCGACGCAAGCCTGCTCGACAATATGCGCAGGACGGCCAGCCGGCACCCCGACCAACCGTTGATGGTGCGCCACGGCGAGCATTGGGAACCGCTGCTGTGCGTCATCCCGTTGACCCTGGCAACACGCTTCGAACAGGCCTGGAGCGAAGGCGAACGCAGCCCCGGCCGCATCATGCGCGCGCTGCACGCCGTTGCCTTGCAATGCCCTGCCGATGATCCGCGACTGGCCAATCTGAACACCCCGGAACTACTGGCTCGACATAAAGGCGTGTCAGATTGACACTAGCCAGGAACTTGCGCGCAATGTATACGTCTGAAGGTCAGTAACTTGAAGAATCCATTTCGGAGAAACACCATGACACAACGGACCCTCGCCACGTTCATGCTCGCTCTGGGCCTCGCCACCCTTGCCGGGTGCGCTTCGCCAACAGTGATCACCTTGAATGACGGTCGCGAAATCCAGGCCGTCGACACCCCACATTACGATGAAGAAAGCGGCTTCTACGAATTCGAACAACTGGATGGCAAGCAGACTCGCGTGAACAAGGATCAGGTTCGTACCGTTAAGGATTTGTAATCTGTAACGCTGCTGCCCGATGTTGCTAAAAACCGGCGCTTCCTGAAGAGGGAAGCGCCGGTTTTTTTTGGGCTTGGTTTTGGTTTTTTGGATAGCCGACCTGGTTCTTGGTGAGGCCAAGTTTCCCCTGTGGGAGCGGGCTTGCTCGAGAAAGCGGTGTGTCAGTTTGCGGTGATGTTGGATGGGCCGGCCTCTTCGCGAGCAAGCTCGCTCCCACAGGTTTGGCGGTGCACATGGGCTTTGGGTCTGCTGAAAATCCAATGTGGGAGCGAGCTTGCTCGCGATAGCGGTGGCTCGGCCACATAGATACCAGCATGTGCCCTGCTCTTGCTCTCCTAACGAAAAAATCAAAACCTCACACAGTAATAGCGGGTTCTAAACCAACTACCACTGCAACGAAATACCACTCTCGAACACCCGCTCCCAACCACTCACCGGATCAACAAAACGCAACCCCTGAGCCAGCAACTTCAAAGGATTGGCATAATCATCCTCAACATCCCGAAGCACATCCGGATAAAACGGATCATTGCAGATCCCCGCCCCAAGGGCATTCATGTGAACCCGCAATTGATGCTTCTTACCCGTAACCGGATACAAGCCATAACGCCACAACTCACCATTCCTTTCCAACACCTCAATGGCCGTTTCGGTATTGGGCTCACCCTGCCCTTCCTGCATCCGGAAGAACGGTTCGCCATCAATCATCCGGCTTTTATGCACCAGAGGAAAATTCAACCCAGGCAACGCACGGGCGATGGCTTGGTAGCGTTTCTCGATTCGCCGTGTCGGGAACAATGACTGATACGCCGAACGGGTTTGCGGGTTGGCCGAAAACAACACCAGCCCGGCCGTATGCCGATCGATGCGGTGCAGGGGCACCAGATGCGGATTGTCCAGCCGCCGGATCAACCGTCGCAACAAGGTTTGCTCGACATACTCGCCCGCCGGAGTGACCGGCAGGAAATGCGGTTTGTCTGCCACCACCAGGTGCTCGTCGGCGTACAGGATCGACTCCACCACCGGGATCGGTTTCTCGTCGGGTACTTCCCGGAAGTAGTGGATGCGCAAGCCTTCGCGGTACGGCAAGTCGACAGGAATCACCTTGCCCTCCCCGTCCAATACCCGGCCCCGGGCGATCCGGTCCAGCCACTGTTCACGACTGATGGCGCTGAAATGCTCGCATAGACATTCCAGCACCGTCGACCAGGAACCGGGCGGCAGGTACAACGTACTGGCCTGATGATGAGCGGCGGAAAACGATGAACCGGACATTAAAAACTCTTGGATATTTGGCATGCCGGCATTATCCGACAGTCGCCCCAGCCAGCCCAGCGATGATTGCTTTACGCCGTGGCCGACGTCGGTTTTGCCGCCGCTTCGGTGAACTCTTTCAACCAGCGCAGTACGTCCACCGCCTCCCAGCGACCCGGATCGTAGAGCGCGTACAGCAAGCCCTGGTAACCCACCACATCCAGCTGCTTGTGATAGCCGGCACGCTGGAACAACGCTTCGATTTCGGCGAAGCAGGTATTGAAATGCAGTTTATTGAAGGGTGTCTTGCCTTCGGTCACCAAGCCATCCAGGCGCAACTCCAGGACCGCCTCACGCACAACGTCCGCGGACATCCTGTTTACGCTGCTTTTCAGTTGTTCGACATTGACCAAGGGGGAGCACTCCAAGTAGCTGTATGCACATACAGTAACCGAAGCACGCCACTTTCGCCAATCACAGTGTCAGGAACTGACGAACGAGCCGTTCAACGGAGGAATGCCACGATCTGGTCGGTATCGAAGGGCCAGTCCAGCTCGGCACCGGTATCCAGCCTGCGCAGCACGGGAATCCGCAGCCCATAGTCCTCCACCCAGTCTTCACGTTCTGCAATGTCCACCAATTCCACCAACAATCCATGTTCAACCAAAGGCATCAGTTCAGCTTCGGCGAATTCGCAAAGATGGCATCCCAGGGTACCGAACAATTGGCATTCAGGAGGCATGGCGGGTAGACCCAAAAAAGATAGACGGTCATTCTAGGCTCGCCTCGGAAAACCGTCGAGTCGCTGGCTCGCTTCAGGGTGTTTCGGTAAAACGCTGATGCAAATCACTGAACGCAAATGCTTTTCCAGCGACGCTTGTCGCGTTTTCCCTTCTACGCTGTGCGTTGTGCCTTGAAACGGAGTTCCCCTTGTTTGCCAACCTGCTGATCATCCTCGCCTCGTCCCTGGTGGTCATCGCCCTGTTCAGGCGGCTGCGCCTGCCACCGGTGCTGGGTTATCTCTGCGTCGGGCTGGCGGTCGGCCCTACCGCGCTGGACTGGGTCAACGACAGCGAAGAATTGCCAGACCTGGCCGAGCTTGGGGTGGTATTCCTGCTGTTCTCGTTGGGCCTGGAATTTTCCCTGTCGAAAATGCTCGAACTGCGCCGGGTCGTGTTCGGCCTGGGCAGTCTGCAGGTGCTGTGCTCGGGGGCGCTGCTGGCGGGATTGCTGGCTGTGTGCGGCGCGCCAGCGATCGCCGCGTTGCTGCTCGGGGCCGGGCTGGCCTTGTCCTCCACCGCCATTGTCAGCAAGGAGTTGACCAGCCTGGGCGAGATCTTCAGCAGCCACGGCCAGAACGCCATCGGTGTGTTGTTATTCCAGGACGTTGTCGCGGTGCTGCTGTTGACCCTGGTGCCGGTCTTCGCCGGCAGCAGCGAGCACCCGTGGTATTGGGCGCTGCCCCTGACCCTGGGCAAGACCCTGGTGCTGTTCGGCGGCCTGCTGCTGGCCAGCCGATTGCTGCTGCCACGGCTGTTCCATGAAGTGGCGGCGTCCCGGTCCGCGGAACTGTTCGTGCTGCTGGCCCTGGTGATTGTGCTGCTGACGGCATGGCTGACCCACCTGCTCGGATTATCGCCGGCCCTGGGTGCCTTCCTGGCGGGCATGCTGCTAGGGGAAAGCCATTACCGGCATCAGATCGAGGCCGATATACGCCCGTTCCGTGACATCCTGCTGGGGCTGTTTTTCGTCAGCATCGGCATGCTGATCGACCTGCAGCTGTTTCTCGATGACGGCCTGTTGATCCTGGGATTGACCCTCGGCTTGATGCTCATCAAGGGCTGCGTGGTCGCCGTCCTGGTGAAATGGCGCGGCAGCGACGGTGAAACCGCCTGGCGCAGCGGCCTGGCCCTGGCCCAGGGCGGCGAATTCTGTTTTGCCTTGATGGCGCTGATGCAGCAGAACCGACTCATGCCCGCCGACATCAGCGGCCTGCTGCTGGCTGCGACGTTCTGCTCGATGCTGCTGACCCCGTTACTGCTGCGCGCGGCGCCACGCATCGCCGCACGCCTGCATCGCAAACCCAACGAAGAGGCACAACTGGACCAGATCAGCGCACTCAATGCCGGCTTGTCGAATCATGTGGTGATTTGCGGCTACGGACGCGTCGGCCAGTCCATCGGACGCTTCCTGCGTCGCGAAGGCCAGGCGTTCGTCGCCCTGGATGACGACCCGGTGATCATCCAGGAGGCCACCGTCGGGGAGAACTGCGTGCATTATGGCGATTCGCGACGAGGGGACCTGCTCGCCGCCGTTGGCTTGAACCGCGCCCAGCTGCTGGTGATCGCGGTGGACAAGACCGACATCGCCATCACCGTGCTCCAGGCGGCCCGGCGGATCAACCAACAGGTACCGATTCTGGTGCGCACCCGTGACGACAGCCAACTGGCCGAGTTGCAGGCGGCCGGGGCCAGCGAAGTGGTCCCCGAGCTGTTGGAGTCGAGCCTGATGCTGGCGTCCCACGCCTTGATCATGCTCGGCCTGCCTGAACAGCAGGTCCGGCATCACGTGGATCAGGTCCGCCACGACCGCTACCGCCTGCTCCACGGTTTTTACCCTGGCAACCAGGACAAGGAGCCTTAAGCGACCACTCATGCAGCGATCAGTCCTGGCTAACCGCGCCGATCTTGTGAATCGACAGGTCGGCGCCGTAATACTCTTCTTCCTGGGTCAGGCGCAGCCCCAGCACAACCTTGATGGCGCCATAGACCGCGAACCCACCGGCCAGGGCGATGACCACACCCAGCGCCGTGCCGATCAACTGGCTGATCAGGCTGACCCCACCCAGGCCGCCCAAGGCACGCTGGCCAAAGACGCCACAGGCAATGCCGCCCCAGACACCGCACAGCCCGTGCAGCGGCCAGACGCCGAGTACATCGTCGATCTTCCATTTGCCCTGGGCAGCCGTGAAGCACCAGACAAACAAGGCACCGGCAATGGCACCGGTGGCCAGCGCACCCACCGGGTGCATCAGGTCGGAACCGGCGCAGACGGCCACGAGCCCGGCCAGCGGGCCGTTGTGCAGGAAACCTGGGTCATTGCGCCCGACAATCAATGCCGCCACGGTCCCCCCCACCATCGCCATCAACGAATTGATCGCGACCAGCCCGCTTACCCCTGGCAAGGTCTGGGCACTCATCACGTTGAAGCCGAACCAGCCGACAATCAGGATCCACGAGCCCAGGGCCAGGAATGGAATGCTCGAAGGCGCGAACGCCACCAGGCGACCGTCCCGGTAGCGGCCATTACGCGGGCCGAGCAGGAGCACGGCGGCCAGCGCGAGCCAGCCACCCATGGCATGCACCACCACGGAACCGGCGAAGTCATGGAAACTGGCACCGAACCGGGCTTGCAGCCAGGCCTGCAGGCCGAAATTGCCGTTCCAGACCAAACCTTCGAAAAACGGATAGACAAACGCCACGATCAGCACCGTGGCGCACAACTGCGGGGTGAACCGCGCGCGCTCGGCAATACCGCCGGAAATGATGGCCGGGATCGCCGCAGCAAAGGTCAGCAGGAAGAAGAACTTCACCAGGCTATAGCCATGATCGGCACTGAGCACCGCTGCCGGTTGCAGGAAGGTCACGCCGTAGGAAATCCAATAGCCGACAAAGAAATAGGCCAGGGTCGAGACCGCAAAATCGCTGAGGATTTTCGACAGCGCATTGACCTGGTTCTTTTGCCGGACCGTTCCCACTTCAAGGAACGCGAAGCCGGCATGCATGGCCAGGACCATGACCGCGCCGAGCAGGATGAACAGCGTGTTGGAGCTGTGGACCAGACTGTCCACGGCACTTTGCATATTTTCCATGGTGTTGGCAGACCTGAAAAAGTTGAAAAAAGCACCAAGCCGGTTCGCTCACCTCACAAACGCACCAAGTTGAAACGGGACAATGACCGAATGCAGGCCGGTGAACCGCTTTGGTGCGCCAGAATGGGCAAAACGAAGCCCCGCTTCGCGGGTTTTAATTATTTGGGTTAAGGTTTTGCGGGCTTGCGCCCAGCTTCAGCGCACTGGCACGGGCTGATGCACCAGTACATGGCGCAAGCCTGAGCAAAAGTTGTACCAGCCACTTGCACTGAACCTTCCGGCAAGGCTCATACTCGAACGCTTCAGACGTCACTTACGGAGATTCACCCGATGGCCAGAACCCAGGCAAAGACTGCTCAAGAAATCCTGATGGAAGACTTCCAGACGCTGGTCAGCGACACGGAGCGCTTGCTCGATCACACCGCGACGCTGGCAGGCGATCAAGCCGATGCACTACGCAGCCAGATCCACGAAACCCTCCTGCGCGCCCGCGAAACACTCAAGCTGACCGAAGACTCCATGCGCGAACGCGGCCAGGCTGCGGTCGTCGCCACCGAGGAATATGTACAGGCCAACCCTTGGCAATCGGTGGGCATCGCCGCGGGCGTTGGTTTTCTGATCGGTCTGTTGGCAACACGGCGCTGATCATGGGTATCGACGAATCCGGCTCGTCCGAAGCGGGCACACAACCTACAGCGCGCCGCCTGGGCGCGGCGTTTCTCGGCTTGCTGCACAGCCACGTCGAATTGTTCGGCATGGAACTGCAGGAACAGAAGGCACGCACCGTCAGCCTCCTGCTGTTCGCCGGCCTTGCGCTGGTATTCGGCTTGCTGCTGTTGGTCGGGCTTTCGGCGCTGGTGCTGATCCTGGTGTGGGACACCTATCGTCTGTCGGGCATTATCGGCCTGTGTCTGTTTTACCTGCTGGCGGCCCTGTTTTGCGGTCTGCGGCTCAAGGCAGCGATCTATGACGAGTCCTCCCCTTTCAACGCCACCCTCGAAGAACTGGCCAATGACCGGGAGCGCCTGCTGCCATGAGCCTGCCTGATATCCCCCAAGCCCGGACACGACAGGAAATGCGCAAGGCACTGGTGCGCCTGCGCATGGAAATGCATCGCCAGGAAATCCGGCAAGAGACGCGTCAGTTGTTGCAGCCGTTGCATCGGGTGCGTGGCTTGACGCAAAGCTGGCACGAAGGCTTCGGCATCAAGCATGCGCCACTGTGGGGCGTGGCGGCGGTGTCCCTGCTGGGCTTTCTCACCGGCAAACGGACCCGCCGTGGTGGTGGCGGTGGCGTGACAGGCTTGATCCGCCTGGCAACCACATTGCTGCCGCTGATCAAGCTGGCCAAGACCCTGCGTAAACCCTGAATACCTACACCTGTGGCGAGGGAGCACTCACAAGATTTGGCCTGCTTCGCAGTCCAGCGGGAGCAAGCTCCCTCGCCACAAAGGGTATGTATCCAGCCTGTGCAGGCTTATAGGCCTTGCAGGCCGCCCCACGAACCGGGAAGCTAGGGCATCGACCTCATCGAACGGAGCAACCGGCCTTGGATTGGCATACCCTGCTGACTCGCGAACGTCTCGGAAAACCGCTGCACAGCCCCCAAGAGCTGGGCCGTAGTCCCTTCCACAAGGACCACGACCGCATCATCTTTTCCGGGGCCTTCCGCCGCCTCGGGCGCAAGACGCAAGTGCATCCGGTATCCAGCAATGACCACATCCATACGCGCCTGACCCATTCCCTGGAAGTCAGTTGCGTCGGGCGCTCCCTGGGCATGCGTGTGGGCGAAACCATCCGCAACGCCCTGCCCGACTGGTGCGAGCCCAGCGACCTGGGCATGGTGGTGCAATCGGCTTGCCTGGCCCACGACATTGGCAACCCGCCGTTCGGTCATTCCGGCGAGGACGCCATTCGCTATTGGTTCCAGCAGGCCGCCGGGCGTGGCTGGCTCGATGCCATGAGCGAAGCCGAGCGCAACGATTTCCTCAACTTCGAAGGCAACGCCCAGGGCTTCCGCGTCCTTACCCAGCTTGAATACCATCAGTTCGACGGCGGAACCCGGCTGACCTATGCCACCCTCGGCACCTACCTGAAATACCCCTGGACCGCCCGTCACGCCGACTCCCTGGGCTACAAGAAGCATAAGTTCGGTTGCTACCAGAGCGAACTGCCACTGTTGGAACAGATTGCCCACAAGCTCGGTTTGCCACAGATCGAGGATCAACGCTGGGCACGGCATCCCTTGGTGTATCTGATGGAGGCCGCCGATGACATCTGCTACGCGCTGATCGACCTGGAAGACGGCGTGGAGATGGATCTTCTGGAATACCCCCAGGTGGAATCGCTGCTCCTGGACCTGGTGGGCGACGATCTTCCGGACACCTACCGGCAGCTCGGGCCCCAGGACTCTCGGCGGCGCAAGCTGGCGATCCTGCGAGGCAAGGCCATCGAACACCTGACCAACGCCGCCGCCCGGGCGTTTGTCGAGCAGCAGGAAGCGTTGCTGGCCGGCACGCTGCCGGGGGACCTGGTGGAACATATGCACGGCCCGGCGAAACGTTGCGTGTTGAATGCCAAGGACATGGCACGGCGGAAAATCTTCCAGGACAAGCGCAAGACCCTGCATGAAATCGGTGCCTACACCACGTTGGAAATCCTGCTCAACGGCTTTTGCGGCGCCGCCCTCGAACAGCACGGCGGGCGCACGCCTTCGTTCAAGAATCGCCGCATCCTCGACCTGCTGGGAAACAATGCGCCGGATCCCAACGGCCCTTTGCACGGTGCGTTCTTGCGCATGATCGATTTCATCGCCGGCATGACTGACAGCTACGCCAGCGAGATGGCCCAGGAGATGACCGGCCGTACGCGTCAATAAAAGACGCGGAGTCGACGGTGTGCGGCACCTGGCACAAAACCTGTGGGAGCGAGCTTGCTCGCGATGGCGGTAGATCTGTGCTCATCAATACAGGATGTGCCACGTCATCGCGAGCAAGCTCGCTCCCACGGGGAATGGCGGTGAATGTGAATTTTGTAGCGCTGCCCCACAGGAAGTTTGAACTGGATAAATAAATGTATGGCTTACACAAACCTTGATTTAAACGCTTCCTTTGTTTGCGCAAACAACACAATCAAAGAAATATTCCTTCACACATTGCCAACACCTCCCCCCTCTTTATTGTCATCCACCTACTAAAAAACCGTTTACGTCGTA
The DNA here is from genome assembly GCF_051132015.1 of Pseudomonas sp. Z1-12. Lineage (NCBI taxonomy): Bacteria > Pseudomonadati > Pseudomonadota > Gammaproteobacteria > Pseudomonadales > Pseudomonadaceae > Pseudomonas > Pseudomonas sp. Z1-12. The sequence continues at coordinate 1,922,423 of NZ_CP071647.1, read as the reverse complement.
ATATCTTGCCTCTTTTTTTGTAGGAAACTTCTGAAATTGAAGTTGCATGCCTGTCTCTTCGTACGGCCCTGGCTGTAAGTGGGCTAAGGTGCGCGCTTTATTCAAGTTCGCAGGGTATTTATTCATGAACTCCGTTTTCATTGTCGACGATCATCCGGTCATTCGCCTCGCCGTTCGCATGCTCCTGGAACATGAGGGTTATAAGGTCGTAGGAGAAACTGACAACGGCGTCGACGCGATGCAAATGGTGCGCGAGTGCATGCCAGACCTGGTTATCCTGGACATCAGCATCCCCAAACTCGACGGGCTGGAAATCCTGTCACGCTTCAACGCCATGACCACGCCGCTCAAGACGTTGGTGCTCACGGCACAATCGCCGACGCTCTTCGGGATCCGATGCATGCAATCCGGTGCCTCTGGTTACGTTTGTAAGCAGGAAGACCTCAGCGAACTCGTCAGTGCGATCAAAGCGGTATTGTCCGGCTACAACTATTTTCCCAGCCAGGCGCTGAACCCGGTACGCCCGGATGATCCACGCAGTGTAGAGCTGGACCTTTTCAAAAGCGTCAACGATCGGGAACTGATGGTGCTGCAACTTTTCGCCCAGGGCCGTACCAACAAGGAAATAGCCAAGGGGATGTTTCTCAGCAATAAAACCGTCAGCACTTATAAAAAACGCCTGATGCAGAAACTCAAGGTCAAGTCCCTGGTCGAGCTGATTGAAATGGCGAAGCGCAACGCGCTGGTGTGAGAAACAGCATGCTCAGACGCATAACCGAATGTCTCTTGCTGATCAGCGTAGCGTTGTACGCAGGAGCGCTCGCGGCGACGCCAGATATGCCCGGGCAGTACACGCTGCTGGGTCGGTCGTCCACGGCTCAGGCCGAGATCAAGCTCGATGACGATCACCGCGCCTGGCTAAAAGACCGACAGGAACTGGTCCTGGGAACCTCCGCACCGGATTACCCGCCCTTCGATCTCTCCGCCAGTGGACGCGACTACGAAGGCCTGACCGCCGACTATGCCAATATCGTCGCCAAGGCCACCGGCCGGCCCATCAGCGTCCTGCGCTTCGCTTCCCGTGAGGCCGCCATGGCGGCTCTCAAGAACGGGCACATCGATATGCTTGGCACCGCCAACGGTTTCGAAGCCCGCGACCCCGACATTGTGCTATCGACGCCATACGCGGTAGATCAACCCGTGCTCGTCACCCGAACGAATGAAAGCCGATCCCTGAATGAAGACCTCAAGGGGTTGCGGCTGAGCATGGTCTATCACTACCTGCCGCTGCGGGAAATCGAAAAACTCTACCCCAAGGCGATCATCACCACCTACCCGTCCTACCAGAACGCCATCAATGCCGTCGCCTTTGGCCAGGCCGATGTATTTCTCGGCGATACCCTGTCCACCCACTACATGATCAGCAAGGGCTACCTGAGCAATATCCGCATGGCCAGCTTCGGCAAGCATGAAACCTACGGATTCGGTTTCGCCGTACGCCGTGGCGATACCCGCTTGCTGGAAATCATCAACACCATACTGAACCAGGTCCCCATTGCCGAGCAGGCGGCTATTTCCAAACGCTGGAGTGCGGGCAGCGACCTATACCTCACCGATCACCGGGTACAACTGACCGACCGCGAGCAACGTTGGCTGGACAGGCATCCGGTGGTCCGGGTGGTGGTGAACGAAACCTCCGCCCCCTTCACCTTCTTCGATTCGGACGGCGATTTTCGCGGCATCAGTGCCGACCTGCTTGAACTGATCCGGTTGCGCACCGGCTTGCGCCTGGACATCCAGCGGCGCCAGAACGACAGCGAGATGATCGCTGCCGTCCTGAACGATCAAGCCGACATGATCGCCGCACTGTTGCCCAGCAGTGAACGGCAACGCCAGTTGAAATTCAGCCGCCCCTACATTGACAGCGCGTTCGTCCTGCTGACCCGCAAACAGTCCGACACCCCCACGACACTCGATCAGTTCGGCCAAGCCAGCCTGGCGATCGCCAAAGGCAACCCCGTCATTGACTGGCTACGCAGCCAGTACCCGAATATCCGGATCATCGAAACGGACGGCTCCGTGCGCGCCGTGGAAATGCTCGCCCATGGCCAGGTCGACGGCAGCGTGCACTCGCAGGTGATGGCCAACTACTTCATCTCCTCCCACGCCTGGCGGGACAGGTTGCAAATCAGCAGCACGGTGGGCACCCAGCAAGCCCTGTTCGCGCTGGCCACCGCCAGACACGCCAGCGAGTTGAACGCCATCCTCGACAAGGCCCTGACCAGCATCGACCCTGACGAACTGGGCGTCATCAACAACCGCTGGCGCGGTTACGTCTCGCCCTCGGAACACACCTGGCGAACCTATAACCGCCTGTTCTTCCAGGTCGTCGCGGGGGTTGGCCTGTTGCTGCTGCTGTCCCTGGCCTGGAACGCCTACATGCGGCGCCAGATCAGGCAACGTCAACGGGCGGAACTGGCGCTCAACGATCAACTGGAATTCATGCACGCACTGCTCAACGGCACCCCGCATCCCATCTACGTGAGGGATCGCAACGGTATCCTGCAAAGCTGCAACGACAGTTACCTGGAAGTGTTCAACGCCAGGCGTGAAGACGTCATCGGCAAGGACTCGATGCCAGGCTCCATGAGTAACGCCTTCGAAGCGCAGGAGTACCAGGCGGACTACCAACGCGTCATGGCCGAAGGCAGCGCCCTGATCGTCGACCGCCCGCTGCACATCGGCGACCGGAAGCTGACGATCTATCACTGGATCCTCCCCTACCGAAACTCCGCCGCCGAAGTGCAAGGCATCATTGGCGGCTGGATCGACATCAGCGAACGTCGCCAGTTGTTCGAGCAATTGCGCGCCTCCAAGCAACAGGCCGATGACGCGAACCGCGCCAAAAGCACATTCCTCGCCACCATGAGCCATGAAATCCGCACCCCCATGAACGCGGTGATCGGCATGCTCGAGCTGGCCCTGAAACACGCCGACAAGGGCCACCTGGACCGCTCGACCATCGAAGTCGCGTACGAGTCGGCGTCCGGCATGCTCGAGCTGATCGGCGATATCCTCGACATCGCCCGTATCGAAACCGGCCATCTGAGCCTAGCCCCCGAACGCGTCAATCTAAGGGCCCTGCTGCAATCGGTCATACGGGTCTTCGAGGGCGTGGCCCGGCAAAAAAACCTGGTGTTGTCGTTGCAGTTCGACGCCGCCGTGGGAAACCCTGACGTGTCGATAGACCCCTTGCGATTCAAGCAGGTGCTGTCGAACCTGATCAGCAATGCCCTTAAATTTACCGAGCAGGGCCAGGTCGTGGTCAAGGTCCGGCTATCGCCAACCGAGCGGGACGACGTCCTGGACATGCACCTGGAAGTCAACGACAGCGGCATCGGCATCGGCCCGGCCGATCTGCATCGATTGTTCGAGCCTTTTGCCCAGGTCGATAACAGCAGCCGGATGGCCCGCAAAGGCGCGGGACTGGGGCTGGTGATCAGTCGCAACCTGTGCCAGATGATGGGCGGCAACCTCCATATGAGCAGCCAACCCGGCGTCGGCACCCAGGTCCAGGTCCGCCTGCAACTCACCGTCCTGTCAACGGCGCCGTTCAGCGCCCCACTGGAACCGGTCATCGAAACGGCACAGGCCATCTTGAACGTCCTGATCGTGGACGATCACCCGGCCAACCGCCTGCTGATGTCCCAGCAATTGGAATACCTCGGCCATCACTACCAGGTCGCCCACGATGGCGCCCACGGGCTCGAGGTTTGGCAAAAAGGCGATTTCGATCTGGTCATTGCCGATTGCAACATGCCCATCATGAGCGGCTACGAACTGGCCCGGTCGATTCGTCGCGAGGAGTCCGAACAGCGACAGGCGCCCTGCACCGTCCTGGGGTTCACCGCCAATGCCCAGCCGGAGGAAAAACAACGCTGCCTGGACGCCGGAATGGATGATTGTCTGTTCAAACCGATCAGCCTGAGCGCCCTGAGCCAGTGGATCAAGACCGTCAAACCGGTCGGCCATCCAGCGGTTTTCTCCCTCCACAGCCTCCAGGCGTTGACCGGCGGCGACCCTTCGTCGAACCGGCGCCTGCTGGCGGAGTTACTCAGCAGCAGCCGCGCGGATCGCCAGGAGTTGCTCGACGTCGCCCGGGGAGCGAACCGGCAAGCGCTGACCGAAACGGCGCACAAGATCAAAGGCGTCGCCCGCATCGTCCAGGCGACCTCTTTGATCCAGCGGTGCGAGGCGCTGGAACAGGCGTGTCATCAGGCACAGGCACCTGAACGCCTCAGCGACTGTATCGATGCCCTCGACCGCGCCATGACCGAACTGGAACGGGCCTTGGAAACGGAAATCGCCAAGGCAAAATAACCCAGTGTTTACTATGCTATTCGCTCAGCAGTGCGTACCTGGGGGGTTCTCGATCGGTTTCCCTTGCACGCGGAAACACCCATCGAGAACGCCCCCTGCCCCCATGGAGTGACTGCAATGCCCAGCGCACCGCGTCCGGACAAACGCCGGTTCCCCCTGCACGTCCATATCAGCGTGATGTTTACCCTGCTTTTGTTGTTGACCGGGGTGGTGCTGGGTATTTTCAACTACCGGCAAACCACGCAAATCATCCTCTCCAGCAGTGAAAAACTGTTCAACCGCATTGAGCAGGATGTGCGCCTGGACCTGTATGACACCTACGAACCCATCCGCCACCTGTTGAGCCTGTTGGCCGATTACCCGGCGACGCGCACGCCGCAGATGGCGCAACGCCTGGCCCTGCTCGCGCCCTTCAGCCAGGCACTGCGGGACAACCCGAACCTGGCGTCGTTGTACCTGGGCGATCAGCGTGGCAATTTCCTGATGGTTCGACCATTGCGCACCCCAGCCCTGAGAACCGCCCTGCAAGCACCCGCCGAGGCGGTCTATCAGGTCTGGACCGTTGAGCGAGCCTCCGAGCAAGGCACCGTCCATTCCCAGTCGCTGTTCTACGACGAGACCCTGACGCTCATCGAGCGCCGGGACATGGCCAACGAAACCTACGATCCGCGCAGTCGGGGCTGGTTTCGCAGCGCCGCCGACAGCACCGAGCAGATCACCACCGAACCCTACGTTTTTTTCTCCACCCACAATGTCGGCACCACCCTGGCCCGGCGTAGCGGCGAGCAAGCGGTCATCGGCGCCGACCTGACCCTGGCGGCCCTGTCCCAGACCCTGGCCAAGCACAAGGTCACCACCGGCACCGAGATCGTCCTGCTCGACCCCAAGGGCAACGCCGTGGGTTATCCCGACAGCGACCGGCTGCTCGCCGACGCCCAGTCGGCGCGCCTGATCAAGGCCCGTGACCTCAGCCCGGCCATCGCCGCCGTCCTCGATGACAACGCTGACACGACCCGCCTGGAAGCGGCTGGACGCCAGTGGATCGTTTCCCGCAGCCACATGCAGGAAGGCGGGCCCCAAGGCCTGGAACTGGCGTTGCTGGTGCCTGAAGACGAGCTGCTGGACAACGCCTATCGCATGCGCTGGCAAGGCGCGCTCATCACCCTCGCCACCCTGCTGCTGTGCCTGCCCCTGGGCTGGTTGACGTCGAGGATCCTGGTCAAGCCGTTGCGCGAACTGGTGCAGGAAGCGGACGCCATTCGCAGCTTCGATTTCAACTACCCGGTGTCACGCCGCTCCCCGGTGCTGGAGGTCGACCAGTTGAGCGTCTCGATGGCGCGCATGAAAGAAACCCTGGCGAGTTTCTTTGAAATCACCGCCAGCCTGCGCGCCGAAACACGCTTCATCCCACTGCTGGAGCGGGTGCTGTTCGAAACCGTAAAAATCGGCCAGGCCCAGGCCGGCCTGATCTACCTGCGCGAGAACGACGACAATCGGCTCAAGCCCTACGGGCTGGTGATCGATGGCACGCCCAGGGACCTCGAGACCTTCATGCTGCGCAGTCATGAGTTGCAGGCTGCCGACAGCCCGCAATGGCTCCAGCAACTGGCCGTCTCGGACAATCTGGTGACCTCCCTGGGCTTCGAGCAGGCGGCCGACCTGCAGGGCATCCTGCGGGCATTGGACTCGCCTCGGGTTCACCTGATTGGCATCCGCCTGCGCAATCGTCACCAGGAAACCGTAGGCGTGTTGGTGTTGCTGATCACCGACAGCGGCACCGAAACCGACCTGGAAAAACTCCAGCCCGACCGCATCGCCTTCCTCCAGGCCGTGTCCGGCGCCGCCACCGTGAGCATCGAAGGCCAGCGCCTGCAAGCCAAGCAAAAACAACTGCTGGACGCCTTCATCCAATTGCTGGCTGGCGCGATTGATGCCAAGAGCCCCTACACCGGTGGCCATTGCCAGCGGGTGCCGGTCCTGACCCTGATGCTCGCCCAGGCCGCCGCCGCCAGCCAGGCGCCGGCATTCGACGCCTATCGGCCCACAGAGGATGAATGGGAAGCCCTGCACATCGCTGCCTGGCTGCACGACTGCGGCAAGGTCACTACCCCTGAATACGTCGTCGACAAAGCCACCAAACTGGAAACCCTGAACGACCGGATCCACGAGATACGCACCCGCTTCGAAGTGCTCAAGCGCGACGCCTGGATCGATTACTGGCGGGCCGTGGCAAACGGTGGCGAGTCGTCACCCCTGGCGCAACAGCGTGACGCGACGTTGACCGCCCTGGATGACGACTTTGCTTTCGTCGCGCGCTGCAACCTGGGCTCCGAAGCCATGGCCGAGGCCGACCTGCAACGCTTGCAACACATCGCGCAACGCCCGTGGACCCGGACCCTCGACGATCGCCTGGGGGTTTCCTGGGAAGAGAACCGGCGCCAGGCCCGTACGCCCAAGCCGACGCTACCGGTCACCGAGCCGCTGTTGGCGGACAAGCCCGAGCACCTGTTCGAGCGCCACGCGGCCGAACTGATCCCGGCGGACAACCCGTGGGGCTTCCAGCTCGATGTGCCGGCCTGGAAATACAACCGCGGCGAGCTCTATAACCTGAGCATCACGCGCGGCACGCTGACCCGCGAGGAGCGCTACGTCATCAATCATCACATGGTGCAGACGATCCTGATGCTCAGCCAGCTGCCCTTTCCCAGCCACCTGAACAATGTGGCGGAGATCGCCGGCGGTCATCACGAGAAGATGGACGGCAGCGGTTATCCCAAGCGCCTCAAACGCGAGGAAATGAGCCTGCCGGCACGCATGATGGCGATTGCCGACATCTTCGAAGCACTGACAGCGGCCGACCGCCCCTACAAGAAAGCAAAGAAGCTGAGCGAGGCCCTGGGCATCATGGCCACCATGTGCCGTGACGCCCATATCGATCCCGAACTGTTCGGGCTGTTCATCGAGGAAAAGATCTACCTGAGCTACGCCGAGCAGTTCCTCGACCCGCACCAGATCGATGAAGTCGACCCCGACAGCCTGCTGGCCAAGGCCGGGCTGAAGGCATGATCAGCAATCCGTCAGGCGCAGGAAGATCGCAGCCAACGCTTCAATGCCGGCCTGGTCATGTTCGCTGAAACGCGCCAATTCCGGGCTATCCAGGTCGAGCACGCCGATCAGGCGCCCGTCCTTGACCAGCGGCACCACCAGCTCGCTGTTCGACGCACTGTCGCAGGCGATGTGCCCAGGGAAGGCATGGACATCTTCGACGCGCTGGGTCTGCCGGGTCGCTGCCGCCGTGCCGCAGACGCCGCGGCCAAAGGGAATCCGCACGCAGGCGATCTGGCCCTGGAACGGCCCCAGGACCAGTTCTTCATTGCGATTGAGGTAAAAACCAGCCCAGTTCAGGTCTTCCAGTTGCGTGAACAGAAAGGCCGAGAACTGCGCGGCATTGGCGATGAAATCACGCTCATCGGCCAGCAAGGATTCCAGCTGTGCCGATAACAAGCCGTAGCCATCGAGGCCTTCTCCGGCAGCGTTCAAATCGATCATGCCTTGTGCTCCAACAGTTTCAGGCCGACCCAGTAACGGGCAAACTGATAAGCGCAACGTCCGTTGCGGTTGCCGCGACCGGTTGCCCAGCGCACGGCCTGTATCTCCAGGGCTTCATCGCGCTCCCAGGCCAGCCCGGCCTTGGTCGCCAGTTCGCCGATCCAGTGCTCCACGACGTCGAGGAAATGCTCCTGGGTAAACGGATAAAACGACAGCCACAAACCAAAGCGGTCGGACAAGGCGATCTTGTCCTCCACTGCTTCGCTGGGGTGAAGTTCGCCGTCGACCCGCTTCCAGTTTTCGTTGTCGCTTTCCTTTTCCGGCACCAAGTGGCGACGGTTGGACGTGGCATACAGCAGCACGTTGTCCGGCGCCTGTTCCAGCGAACCATCCAACACGCTCTTGAGCACGCGGTAATCGCCTTCGCCGGACTCGAACGACAAGTCATCGCAGAACAACACGAAGCGCTGTGGCAGTTTCGCCACCTGCTCGACCACCCGGGGCAAGTCGGCCAGGTGATCGCGTTCGATCTCGATCAACCGCAAACCATGCTGGGCATGTTCGGCCAACAGGGCGCGTACCAGGGACGATTTGCCGGTGCCACGCGAGCCCCAGAGCAAGGCATGGTTGGCGGGCATGCCATCAATGAACTGCCGCGTGTTGCGCCCCAGTTGTTCGACCTGGCGATCCACGCCGATCAGGTCCGACAGGCGCATGTCGAGGCTGACTTGCAGCGGCAGCAGGTAGCCGCTGCGCCCGTCCCGCTGCCAGCGGGCGGCCAGGGTCTGGCTCCAGTCGATGGCGGGCCGGGGCGCCGGCAGCAACGGCTCGATCCGGGCCAGCACGGCATCGGCGCGCTCAAGAAAAGCATTCAATCGCGAGTCCACGTCTTCTCCTCGGACAGGTTCACAGTAATGATGGCGCTACAGCAACGAAACGCCGTATCCAATGGCGGGTCTACTTCACACAAAACCAACCGGTTGCACCGGTATTCAGAGATGATCAGCTATGCTTGACCGGCGAAGGGAAACGTAAGTGGTTCATCACTCCATGGACATCCGATTCACTCAACGGCTTTCCTATAAGCAGGCCCGCCTGACCGTCCTGGTGGGCTTCGTGCTGGGCACCTTGCTCAGCCTGATGCAGATCGGCATCGATTATGCCAGCGAAGACGCGTCAATCAACCGTGAAATCCTGTCGTTGCTGGAAATCAGCCACAACCCGGCCTCGCGCATCGCCTACAACATCGACGCCGAACTCGCCCAGGAGCTGTCCATGGGCCTGTTGCGCTCACCGGCCATCATCGGGGCCGAGCTGATCGACAACAACAATACCGTGCTGGCCAGCGTCAAGCGGCCCGAGCTGCAAAGCAGCTACCGGTTCATCAGCGACTTCCTGTTCGGCGCCCAGCGTCAGTTCGAGGACCGGCTCTACCTGGATCATTTGCCCGGCGAATCCCTGGGCATACTGCGACTGGACGTCGACACCTATGCGTTCGGCAGCCGTTTCCTGCGCCGCGCCGAGGTCACCTTGCTCAACGGTTTCGCCCGCAGCCTGATCCTGACCGGGCTGCTGCTGGCGCTGTTCTACGTGATGCTGACCAAGCCCCTGGTGCGGGTCATTCGCGAGTTGAGCAGCCGCGATCCAAGCAGCAACGAACAGAATCGCCTGGAATGCCCTTCCGGCCACCAGTCCGATGAAATCGGCGTGCTGGTGTCCGTCGCCAACCAGCAGTTCGAAAATATCTCCACGGAAATTCAACAACGGCGCACGGCCGAAAATCGCCTGACCGAATACCTGGCGCAACTGGAGAACATCGTCTCGGCACGCACCGCCGAACTCAAGGCCATCAACGCCCGCCTCAGCCAGTCCAACGAGGAATTGGAGGTAGCCCGGCGCACGGCCCTGGACATGGCCGAAGCCCGCTCCGTGTTCCTCGCCAACATGAGCCATGAGATCCGCACGCCGCTCAACGGCCTGCTGGGAATGATCGCCCTTTCCCTGGACGGTCCCCTGACGGCCGAGCAACAGCAGCAGCTCTCGATTGCCCATGACTCAGGCAAGGTATTGGTCGAACTGCTCAACGACATCCTTGATCTGTCGAAATTCGACGCCGGTCAACTGGAACTCGAACGCATCCCGTTCGACCTCGGCGCCCTGGTGGAGGACACCGCCAACCTGCTTTCCCAGAACGCGGCCCCCAGTGTCGAACTGGCCTGCCTGATCGAGCCGCAGTTCCCGGCACAAGTCATCGGCGACCCGACCCGGGTGCGCCAGATCGTCAGCAACCTGCTGTCCAACGCATTGAAGTTCACGCGCTTTGGCCGGGTCGACGTGAAGTTGAGCCATTACGAAGGCGGCGTGCGAATCGAAGTCTGCGACACCGGTATCGGTATTCCCCAGGAGGCCCAAGCGCGGATCCTGCAACCGTTCACCCAGGCCGGGGCCGGGATTACCCGTCAGTTTGGCGGCACCGGGCTGGGCCTGGCATTGACCTACAACCTCTGCGAAGCCATGCAGGGCCGATTGACGATCAGTTCCGAAGCCGGCTTCGGCAGTCAGTTCTGTGCAGAGCTGCCGCTGCCCTGCCATCTTCCGGCAACGCCGGTCGAACCGCTGCACGGCAATGTCGTCGCCATCACCGCCAGCAGCAGCGGCCTGGCCGAGTTGCTAGGCATGCTACTGCCGGGATGGGGCCTGGATTATGTGCGGCGCTCCATCGATGACGGGCTGCTGGGGCTCAAGCCTGATGTGCTGATCACTGACTGCCCGGAATGCCTGTTCAACCTGCGACCGACCTTTGATGCGCCGATCCTGCTGGTGACCGCCTATGGCAGCTTCATGCCCAGCGAAGAAGCGGCTGCCCTCGCACCACTGATACAACAGGCCCGACCATTGGCACGCCATGCGCTATACCAGATCCTGCGACGCGCCATGCAAAACGAGGCGACCACCATCAACGACGCACGGATCGAAACCCTGGTGCCGTCCAGGCGCGGACAGGTATTGCTGGTGGAGGACAATCCGGTTAACCAACTGGTGGCCAAGGGCATGTTGGTCAAGTTGGGCTGTGAAGTCACCGTCGCGGCCCACGGCGTCGAAGCCCTGGATCAACTGGAACAGCGGGTGTTCGACCTGGTGTTGATGGACTGCAACATGCCAGTGATGGACGGTTACGAAGCCAGCCGGCAGATTCGCCGCAGCGGGCGCTGGTCGGACCTGCCGATCGTTGCACTGACGGCCAACGCGATGCCCGAGGAACGTGAGCGCTGCCGGGCGGCCGGCATGAACGATTACCTGTCCAAGCCGTTCCGCCGCGAAGAACTGGCGGCCGTGCTGGACCAGTGGGTGCCCACTACGTCAGCGCTTTGATCTGGCCCAGCAAATGATCGAGACCGTCTCGCAACGCGCCCAGGCGGTCCAGATCGACACCGCTGTCGCACAACAGGCGGGCCTTGAGCGGGCCGACCTGCTCGCGCAAGGCGCGCCCCGCAGCCGACAGGCTCAAGTGCACCTCCCGCTCGTCCCGGGCTGAACGCTGGCGCTGGACCAGGTCCAACTGCTCCAGGCGCTTGAGCAGCGGCGTCAGCGTGCCGGAATCCAGCAGCAAACGCTCACCCAGGGCCTTGACCGTCGGCTGTGGCGGGGCCGTGTCCTGCCACTCCCACAACACCAGCATCGCCAGGTATTGCGGATAGGTCAGGCCAAGTTGATCGAGCATCGGCTTGTAGCCACGGATCACCGCACGGGAAGCAGCGTACAGCTTGAAGCACAATTGGCTGTCGAGCTTCAACGAATCGACTGACAGATCATTCATTTGAGCAGTGCTTCGATCTCGCCGGTCAGGTCCTGGGGTTTGGTGGTCGGGGCAAAACGCTTGACCACCTGGCCGTCCTTGCCGATCAGGAACTTGGTGAAATTCCACTTGATGCCTTTGGACCCCAGCACGCCAGGGGCTCGCTGTTTAAGCTGGACGAACAGCGGATGGGCGTTGGCGCCGTTGACTTCGATTTTCTTGAACAGAGGAAAACTCACGCCGAAATTCAGTTCGCAGAACTCGGTGATCGCCCCTTCATTGCCCGGCTCTTGCTTGCCGAACTGGTTGCAGGGAAAGCCCAGTACCACCAGGCCCTGGTCCTTGTAGGTCTGCCACAACGCCTCCAGCCCTTTGTACTGCGGGGTAAATCCGCACTGGCTGGCCGTGTTGACCACCAGCACAGCCTTGCCGGCGAAATCAGCGAGGGTCTTTTGCTCACCCTTGATGGTGGTGCACGGGATGCTCAGCAGGTTGTCGCTCATGGCAAGACTCCGAAAAATCAATAGGATTGGCGGCGAAGATAGCGAACGATTCAATTGCGTGCAATCTAATTGTCCGCCCCGATGTTTTTTAGAATCTATGGGACCCTGTGGCGAGGGAGCTTGCTCCCGCTCGGCGGCGCAGCCGTCGTAAACCGGCCGACACGGTCTTCTTGAAAAACCGCGCCAAGCCGTTTTGGGGCGGCTGCGCCGCCCAGCGGGAGCAAGCTCCCTCGCCACAGGGGTCGTGGTGAACAGTCCCTACCGGGGGACCAGGTCCAGGCACACCGAATTGATGCAGTACCGCAACCCCGTAGGCGGCGGGCCGTCGGGGAAGACATGGCCCAGGTGGGCATCGCATTGGGCGCAGACCACCTCGGTGCGGATCATGCCGTGGCTGACGTCCCGTACCTCTACCACCGCGCTGCCTTCGATCGGCGCGTAGAAACTCGGCCAGCCACAGCCCGAATCGAATTTGGTCTGCGAATCGAACAGCGGCTCGCTGCAGCAGATGCAGTGGTACACACCGTCAGTCTTGGTTTCGTTGTATTTACCGGAGAATGGCCGCTCGGTGCCCTTCAATCGACAGACGTTGTACTGCTCCGGGTCGAGCATGGCGCGCCATTCTTCAAGGGTTTTCTGCAACTTTTCCATCGTCCTACCTCGGCAATTGAAAAAGCCCGATCCGACGCTTTTCCGCAGATCGGGCGGCACGTATGATTGCGCCTCGTCAGACGCCAGTCTGGCAGTCACGTCATGCGCATTCAAACGGATTGTGGCGCCTATACCGCGTCAGGCCTGGGCACAGACGCAGGATCCCCAGTACGGTAGTTCACACGCCGCCTGGATCGTTCATTTTCGGGAACACATCGCCATGCAGGTCAGCAAATCGAACAAGCTCGCCAACGTCTGCTACGACATTCGCGGCCCGGTGCTCAAGCACGCCAAACGCCTGGAAGAGGAAGGCCATCGCATCCTCAAGCTGAACATCGGCAACCCGGCGCCCTTTGGTTTCGAAGCGCCCGATGAAATCCTCCAGGACGTCATCCGCAACCTGCCGACCGCCCAGGGCTACAGCGACTCCAAGGGCCTGTTCAGCGCGCGCAAGGCCGTGATGCAGTATTACCAGCAAAAGCAGGTCGAAGGGATCGGCATCGAGGACATCTACCTGGGCAACGGCGTGTCCGAGCTGATCGTGATGTCCATGCAGGCCCTGCTCAACAATGGCGACGAAGTACTGGTGCCGGCTCCGGACTATCCGCTGTGGACCGCTGCCGTGAGTCTGTCCGGCGGCAACCCGGTGCACTACCTGTGCGACGAACAGGCCAACTGGTTCCCCGACCTGGCGGACATCAAGGCCAAGATCACCCCGAATACCAAGGCCCTGGTGATCATCAACCCGAACAACCCGACCGGCGCCGTGTATTCCAGGGAAGTGTTGCTGGGCATGCTGGAACTGGCCCGCCAGCACAACCTGGTGGTGTTCTCCGACGAGATCTACGACAAGATCCTCTACGACGACGCCGTGCACGTGTGCACCGCGTCCCTGGCGCCGGACCTGCTGTGCCTGACCTTCAACGGCCTGTCCAAATCCTATCGGGTTGCCGGTTTCCGCTCCGGCTGGATCGCCATCTCCGGGCCCAAGCACCATGCCCAGAGCTACATCGAAGGCATCGACATGCTGGCCAACATGCGCCTGTGTGCCAACGTGCCGAGCCAGCACGCGATCCAGACGGCACTGGGCGGCTACCAAAGCATCAACGACCTGGTCCTGCCCCAGGGCCGGCTGCTGGAACAACGCAATCGCACCTGGGAATTGCTCAACGACATTCCCGGCGTCAGTTGTGTCAAGCCCATGGGTGCGCTGTACGCCTTCCCACGGATCGACCCGAAGGTCTGCCCGATCCACAACGATGAAAAATTCGTCCTCGACCTGCTGCTGTCCGAAAAGCTGCTCGTGGTCCAGGGTACGGCGTTCAACTGGCCATGGCCGGACCACTTCCGCGTCGTGACCTTGCCGCGGGTCGATGACCTCGACCAGGCCATTGGCCGGATCGGCAACTTCCTCAAGTCCTACCGTCAATAAGCCGGACTGCGTGCGAGGCGTCCTCACCTCGCACGCTGTTTGATTCAGCAACATATCCGTTCGGGCCGGTTTCGTCGGGCCTTCTACACTCGGTGCAGGACGGCCAACGTGCAGCGGGGCTCAACGTTCACGGGGCGCAGGCAGCGCATTTCTTTTCCCTTGTCATTTTCAGAAAAGTCTTTCAAACATTTAGGACGGCTGTAGGACACAGTTTGAAATAGTCGGCGAGTTGAATAGCCTGCGGCAGCACCTTATATACCCCGCATAACGCTACATCTTTAGCATGAGGAGATTTTCACAACCATGATGCGCATCCTGCTGTTCTTGGCCACTAACCTGGCGGTCGTGCTGATTGCCAGCATCACCCTGAGCCTCTTCGGCTTCAACGGGTTCATGGCGGCCAATGGGGTTGACCTCAACCTCACTCAGCTGCTGATCTTCTGTGCGGTGTTCGGTTTCGCCGGTTCCCTGTTCTCGCTGTTCATCTCCAAGTGGATGGCGAAGATGAGCACCGGCACCCAGATCATCAGCCAGCCGCGCACGCGTCACGAACAATGGCTGTTGCAGACAGTCGAGCAGTTGTCCCGCGAAGCCGGTATCAAGATGCCGGAAGTCGGTATCTTCCCGGCCTACGAGGCCAACGCCTTCGCCACCGGCTGGAACAAGAACGACGCCCTGGTCGCCGTCAGCCAGGGTTTGCTCGAGCGGTTCTCGCCCGATGAAGTCAAGGCCGTGCTGGCCCACGAGATCGGCCACGTCGCCAACGGCGACATGGTGACCCTGGCGTTGATCCAGGGCGTGGTGAATACCTTCGTGATGTTCTTCGCCCGGATCATCGGCAACTTCGTCGACAAGGTGATCTTCAAGAACGAAGAAGGCCAGGGCATCGCCTACTACGTGGCGACCATCTTCGCCGAGCTGGTACTCGGCATCCTCGCCAGCGCCATCGTCATGTGGTTCTCGCGCAAACGCGAGTTCCGCGCCGACGACGCCGGTGCACGCCTGGCCGGCACCAGCGCCATGATCGGCGCCCTGCAGCGCCTGCGCGCCGAGCAAGGCCTGCCGGTGCACATGCCCGACACCCTGAACGCCTTTGGCATCAACGGCGGCATCAAGCAGGGCCTGGCTCGCATGTTCATGAGCCACCCGCCGCTGGAAGAGCGTATTGACGCACTGCGTCGTCGGGGCTGATAGGTAACTCAAAAGAAAGCCCGCAGTAATGCGGGCTTTTTCTTGTCTGCTCATTTGTGTGCTGCCCGAACTGACGCCATCGCGAGCAAGCTCGCTCCCACAGGGGGAACTTGGGTGACCGCAGGTTCTGTGTTCACAACCCATCCAATGTGGGAGCGAGCTTGCTCGCGATGGGGCCATCTCAACCGACACATCAACGGCTGGAAATCCGATACACCCGCTCATCCAGCCTCTTCACACCCGCCTGCAAGAACTTCCAGCTCTCCCCCAACACATCCTGCTCCTGCAAGACCTCCAGCCGCCAGGCACCTCCCAGCAGCCGCTGCACCTCATCATCCTCGACGGAAAACGGTGGGCCAGGCATTTCATCCTGGTTGTAATCCAAGGTAATCAACAAGCCGACCCCGCCGGGCAAAATCTTCTGCAGATGGGCCGCGTACCGTTCCCGCATTGGCATTGGCAAGGCGATCAACGCGGCGCGGTCGTACAGCCCCGTGCAATCGGCAACATCCTGCGGGCCCAGGGCAAAGAAATCACCGCAGCGAATCTCGATATCACCGGCACGGAACACCCTGAAAGCCCCCTCCTCGCTCACCACCGGCTCAAGCTGATGCTCAAGGAAAAAATCAGTGGCGGCTTTTTCCGACAGTTCCACGCCCAACACCGAATATCCTTGGTGAGCGAGCCACAACAGATCCAGGCTTTTCCCACACAGCGGCACCAGCACCCGACTGCCCTGGGCCAATCCCAGCTGCGGCCAGAACCGTTGCAGGTAGGGGTTCACTTCCGGCAAGTGAAAACCGATCTGGTTCGATGACCAGCGCTTGTGCCAAAACTCGGGCTCCATGATTCACTCCATAAAATCGATCAAAACGGGCTAAAACTTATATTAGATTTAGATCATAGACCTGACGGAAGATGACCCATCTTAACGCTCAGGAGTCCGTTCATGCTGCCCAGCCTGTTTATCTCCCATGGCTCACCGATGCTCGCCCTGGAGCCCGGCGCCAGCGGCCCGGCGCTGGCCAGCCTTGCCGCTCAATTGCCCAAGCCCGAGGCCATCGTCATCGTCTCCGCCCACTGGGAAAGCAATGACCTGCTGGTCAGCGCCAACCCGCAACCGCGCACCTGGCACGACTTCGGCGGTTTTCCACCGGCGCTGTATGAAGTGCAATACCCCGCGCCAGGCAATCCTCAACTGGCGACGCGAGTAGCAGACATGCTCAACACAGCCCACCTGCCGGCCCGCCTCGACCCTCAACGGCCGTCCGACCATGGCGTCTGGGTGCCATTGTCGTTGATGTACCCCGACGCCGACATCCCGGTGGTACAGGTTTCCCTGCCTAGTCGCCAGGGGCCGGTGTTACAGACCCAGGTGGGCCAGGCCTTGGCGAGCCTGCGCGACGAGGGCGTCTTGCTGATCGGCTCCGGCAGCATCACCCACAACCTGCGCGACCTGGACTGGAATGCCGGCCCTGACCGTATCGAGCCCTGGGCCAAGGCCTTTCGGGATTGGATGGTCGAGCAACTGACGGCCAACGACGAAACCGCGTTGCACGACTACCGCCGCCAGGCGCCCAATGCGGTGCGCAGCCATCCCAGCGACGAGCACTTGCTGCCGCTGTATTTTGCCCGGGGTGCGGGTGGGAAATTCAGTGTTGCCCATGGGGGGTTCACCATGGGGACGCTGGGGATGGACATCTATCGGTTCGACTGATTGACCGAGTCGCTTCCATCGCGAGCAAGCTCGCTCCCACAATGAATTTTCGGTGCTCACAAATCCCCTGTGGGAGCGAGCTTGCTCGCGATGGCGTCCACGCCACCTTCCTGAAGGAAGACCAAACGACAGACGAAAAAAATCCCCGAACCAGTCGGGGATTCTTCATGTTCGATCAATCAGCCCGAGAGCCGATCAATCCTCGCGGTAGCGACGCAGCTTGAGCTGCTTGCCAGCCACGCGGGTGTCTTTCAACTTGGTCAGCAACTTCTCCAGACCATCTTCCGGCAGCTCTACCAGGCTGAAGCTGTCACGCACCTGGATACGACCGATCGCTTCACGAGCCAGGCCACCTTCGTTGAGGATGGCACCCAGCAGGTTCTTGGCGGCGATGCCGTCACGGGCACCCAGCGCAGTACGGCAGCGCGCACGACCTTCGGCCAGCGGGATCGGTGCACGACGCTCGCGATCACCACGGTCCGGACGATCACCGGTGCGCTCAGGACGATCGCCACGCGGTGCGTTGTTAGGCACCAAGGGACGTTCCTTCTCGATTGCAGCCAGGTTCAGCGCTTGGCCATTGGTGGCCTTGCGCAGCAATGCTGCGGCCAGGGCGCGTGGGGTGCAACCGATGTCGGCGGTCAGGCGATCAAGCAGATCACCGTGGGTCGATTCGGCATCAGCCACCAGTGGCGACAGGCTGTTGGTCAGTTTCTTGATGCGGGCATCGAGAACGGCCTGGGCGTCCGGCAGGCGAACTTCAGCCACCTTCTGGCCAGTCACACGCTCGATCACTTGCAGCATGCGGCGCTCACGCGGGGTGACCAGCAGCAGCGCACGGCCTTCGCGACCGGCACGGCCGGTACGGCCGATACGGTGAACGTAGGACTCAGGATCGTACGGCATGTCCACGTTGAATACGTGGGTGATGCGCGGAACGTCCAGGCCACGGGCCGCGACGTCGGTCGCCACAACGATGTCCAGGCGGCCATCCTTGAGGGAGTCGATCACGCGCTCACGCTGGTTCTGGGCAATGTCACCGTTCAGCGCGGCGGCTTTGTAGCCTTTGGCTTCCAGGGCGCTGGCCAGGTCCAGGGTCGCTTGCTTGGTGCGTACGAACATGATCAGGGCGTCGAAGTCTTCCACTTCCAGCAAGCTGAGAACGGCGGACGTCTTCTGGTCAGCGTGAACCAGCAGGTGAGCCTGTTCGATCGCGGTGACGGTCTGGGTCTTGGTCTGGATCTTCACGTGTTGCGGATCGCGCAGGTGGCGCTCGGCAATGGCACGGATCGATTGCGGCAGGGTGGCCGAGAACAATACGGTCTGGCGAGTCGCTGGCAGGGCCTTGAAGATGACTTCCAGGTCATCCATGAAGCCCAGCTTGAGCATTTCGTCGGCTTCGTCGAGAACCAGATGGTTCACGGTAGCCAGGACTTTTTCGTCACGACGCAGGTGGTCGCACAGACGACCCGGGGTGGCGACAACGATCTGCGCGCCGTTACGGATGGCTTTCAGTTGTGGGCCCATCGGGGCGCCGCCGTAAACGGCCACAACGGTAACGCCAGGCATTTGCTTGGAGTAGGTTTCGAAAGCGGTTGCTACTTGCAGCGCCAACTCACGGGTTGGCGCCAGGATCAGGGCTTGCGGTTCGCGCTTGGCAGGATCGATGCGATGCAGGATCGGCAGGGCGAACGCAGCGGTTTTACCCGTACCGGTTTGCGCCTGGCCAATCATGTCGTGGCCGGCCATGATGATCGGGATCGATTGCTGCTGAATCGCCGAAGGTTCTTCGTAGCCGGTCGCAGTGACGGCAGCAAGAATGTTCGGGTTGAGATTAAAAGCGGCGAAGCCGCCGGTTTCCTGGGTCATGGGTCTGCCTCTAAGTGCATCCGCAAAGACCCATGCTCCAAAGCTGCGCATGCCGTGTTGAGACTCAAGAGTCGCCCTGGCTGCTTTGTCGGCGGGGATTTGCGAAAACGAATGAATGGAAAAAGAACGTCGTGGAAGCATCCGTTGTGCGGACACGCAACCGAAGCTGACTCCGGAGAATTGCGCTACCTTGACGCGGCCCGGCTAAAGGCCGGCGCGCACTATACCGGAATTCGCCCAAAAAGGGAGCTTTTTTTATTGCCAAACCCCGTTATGGGGCTCGCTGCCCCAGGCCCGGGGACAACCGGCTAAAACGGTTCACCTCCAGACGCCTCTGCCCTTGTGGCGAGGGAGCTTGCTCCCGCTGGGTCGCGAAGCGGCCCCCTTCAATTTCAGAGATCAACCCAGGCGTCTGCTTCGCAGCCGAGCGGGAGCAAGCTCCCTCGCCACAGGGGAACTCACCGGCCATAAAACTCCTGGCGTCCCTGATCAGGTCGCCGGGCGAATGGCCTTGATCAACGATTGCAACGAATAGCCCAATCGCGGTGCCAACCCTTCGGCCCTGGCCACCAGCCCTTGCATATCCAGTTCCTGATCCAGGTCCGCCGGCACGATCAGGATCACGTTGCCCTCTTTCACCGGCAGCTCCCAATAATGCCTGTGGTACAAACCACGCAACAGCGCCGCGCCCAACGGCTTGCCGTCGTCGGTAGCCCATTGGTTGATCACCAGCCAGCCGCCGGGGTTGAGGCGTTTCTGGCAGTTTTCCAGAAACCGCCAGGCCAAGTGCCCGACGCCTGGGCCGACATCGGTGTAGAGGTCGACGAAGATCAGGTCCGCCGGCTCCGCCGTTTCAAGCAATTCCAAGGCATCGCCAACGCGGATATACAGTCGCGGATCGTCGTCCAGCCCCAGGTATTCGATGGCCAGGCGCGGCACGTCGGGGCGCAGCTCAATGGCTTCGACATCTTCCAGCGGCAGGAACTTGAGGCAGGCCTGGGTCAGCGTACCGGCGCCGAGCCCCAGGAACAGCGCACTTTCCGGCTGCTCGTGACACAACGCACCGATGAGCATGGCGCGGGTGTAGTCATATTCGAGCCAGCTGGGATCGGCCGTGAACACGCAGCTCTGCTCGATGGCATCGCCAAACTCGAGAAACCGGTAATCGGCCACTTCGAACACGCGGATCATGCCGAACTCGTCGTGCACCTCGGCGAGCAAATGCTCGACGCGCTCCTCAGTCATTTCATCTCCTGATGTTGCCGGGCGGGCATGGGCCTGCGCATACGGGGCAAAGGCGCGATTGTCCGCGAAGCAAGCGGAACAGGTCACGCACTAATTTGCTGATAACATGAGCGCCCGAGCGTAAACCACCTAGAGATCATGATGAGCCAACCCTGGAGCCCTGACAGCTGGCGCGCCCTGCCGATCCAGCAGCAACCCCGCTACCCCGACGCCGCGCACCTGTTGCAGGTGGAGCAGACCCTGGCCAGTTATCCGCCACTGGTGTTTGCCGGTGAAGCCCGGGAGTTGCGCCGTCAGTTCGCCGAGGTGACCCAGGGCCGGGCGTTCCTGCTGCAAGGCGGCGACTGCGCCGAAAGCTTCGCCGAATTCTCGGCGGCCAAGATCCGCGACACCTTCAAGGTGCTGCTGCAGATGGCGATCGTCATGACATTTGCCGCCGGTTGCCCGGTGGTCAAGGTCGGGCGCATGGCCGGGCAGTTCGCCAAGCCGCGCTCGGCCAACGACGAAACCATCGACGGCGTGACACTGCCGGCCTATCGCGGCGACATCGTCAACGGCATCGGTTTCGACGAAAAAAGCCGCGTACCGGATCCGGAGCGGTTGCTGCAGTCCTACCATCAGTCCACCGCCACCTTGAACCTGCTGCGCGCCTTCGCCCAGGGCGGCTTTGCCGATTTGCACCAAGTACACAAATGGAACCTGGATTTCATCGCCAATTCAGCCCTGGCAGAAAAATACAGCCACTTGGCCGACCGCATCGACGAAACCCTGGCATTCATGCGTGCCTGCGGCATGGACAGCTCGCCGCAACTGCGCGAAACCAGTTTCTTCACCGCCCACGAAGCACTGCTGCTCAACTACGAAGAAGCCTTCGTGCGCCGTGACAGCCTGACCAACGATTATTACGACTGCTCGGCCCACATGCTGTGGATCGGCGACCGTACCCGTCAGTTGGACGGCGCCCATGTCGAATTCCTGCGCGGGGTGAACAACCCGATCGGCGTCAAGGTCGGCCCGAGCATGGACCCGGACGACCTGATCCGCCTGATCGACGTGCTCAACCCGGACAACGATCCCGGCCGGCTGAACCTGATCGCCCGGATGGGCGCCAACAAGGTCGGCGAACACCTGCCGCCACTGTTGCGCGCCGTGCAGCGTGAAGGCAAGCAGGTGCTGTGGAGCTCCGACCCGATGCACGGCAATACCATCAAGGCCAGCAGTGGCTACAAGACCCGGGACTTCGCGCAGATCCTCGGTGAAGTGAAGCAGTTCTTCCAGGTCCACGAAGCCGAAGGCACCTACGCTGGCGGGATTCACATCGAAATGACCGGACAGAACGTCACCGAATGCATCGGCGGCGCGCGGCCGATTACCGAAGACGGGCTGTCGGACCGCTACCACACCCACTGCGACCCGCGGATGAATGCCGATCAGTCGCTGGAACTGGCGTTTTTGATTGCCGAGACGTTGAAACAGGTTCGGCGCTAGGTTCTTCTTCGCCGGTTAGACTGCTGTCGCGAGCAAGCTCGCTCCCACATTGGATCGGCGGTGAACACAAGACTTGTGGCCACCCGAGATCCCTTGTGGGAGCGAGCTTGCTCGCGATGACGCCCGCTCAGTCACCCTCGATCTGTGCCAACGCCACCGCCAACCGCACCCCACCCTCCCGCCGGCAATTGAGCTGAACCCGCTCCAGCCCCAACCACCGCGCCATGCGCCACAGGTTCAGTGCAAGAGCCTGCATCCCTTCCTCGTCCAGCCCCGACGCCTCCTCGTGCACGGCATGCACCGCCAACTGTCCCAAGGCCCGCTCCGCCCGCAGATCGACCCGGGCGGCAATTCGTTCGTTGTGCAGAAATGGCAGGACGTAATAGCCATACACCCGCTTTTGCACCGGTGTGTAAATCTCCAACCGATAGCGAAAGTCGAACAACCGCTCGGTACGACCGCGCTCCCAGACCAGCGAATCGAACGGCGACAGCAAGGCACTGGCGGCAACTTTGCGAGGAATTTTCACCGCGGGCCGGCACCAGGCCGGTTGCTTCCAGCCTTGCACCTGGCAACGCAGCAGTTCCCCAGCCTCCTCCAATTCGGCCAGGCGCCCGCGACTGTCGGCCGGGTCGAGGCGAAAGTAGTCGCGCAAGTCTTTCTCGGTCGCGATGCCCAGGGCTTCGGCGGCATGTACCAGCAAGGCGCGCTGGGCCTGGGCTTCGTCCGGCAGCGGTTGCTGCAGGATCGAAGCCGGCAGTACCCGCTCGGGCAAGTCATAGAGCCGCTCGAACCCACGCCGCCCGGCTACCGTGACTTCGCCTGCCGCGAACAACCATTCCAACGCATGCTTCTCAGCGCTCCAGTCCCACCACGGCCCGGCCTTTTCCTGGCGTGTGGACAAACTGCCTGCGCCAAGAGCGCCCTGCTCCTGGACCGCCGCCAGGACACGGCGGATGACATCCTGGCGTTCCTGGCCGAAACGCGCCAATTGTTGGTAGATCCCTTCGCCACCCGACGCCCGATTCATGCGCCAGCGCATCAGCGGATACATCGACATCGGCAATAGCGACGCCTCATGACCCCAGTATTCGAACAGCGTGCGACGTCGGCCCTGGCTCCAGGCAGCTTGATCGAGCAAATCGCGATTGTAGTGACCGAGGCGAGAGAACAGCGGGAGGTAATGCGAGCGCACCAACGCATTGACGGAGTCGATCTGCAGGACGCCGAGGCGTTCGATCAGGCGGTTGAGGCGCGAGGGTTGCACCGAAGCTGGCGACGACCGCCCATCGAATCCTTGGGCGGCCAACGCCAGACGCCGGGCCTGTTTGAGGGTAAAGGACACAGTCGCGGGCATGGAGATCTCCTTGTCTGCTCGCAACCTACCTCACCAATAAGGGGTTTGTGTAGGAAAGGATGGCTCATTTGTGCATTGGGTCATCCCAGAATGGCCGAACCACTTCCTGCTCTACATCGGCACGACTCACGCCAATGTCCTTGAGCGCCTCGTCGCTCATGCCGGCCAGCAACTCACGTTCGTGGTGCAATTCGTACCAGCGACTAACCTTATGCAGCAGAGCACTGACCGAGAAGCCGTGGGAGAGTTTGTCTATCAGTAGATAACCTTTTTGACCTTTCATCGTGATGTCCTCCGTTGGGGATGGCTCAAGTCTCGCGCTAACGCTAAGATCAATCCAACGAATGTTTCTTATGCAATACATCTCGGAGATTGATCAATTGTCGAGTTACCCGAGCATCGATACGGAAGTGCTGCGCACCTTTGTCGCCATCGCCGACCAGGGCGGTTTCACCCGGGCCGGGGAATTGGTCAATCGCACCCAGTCCGCTGTCAGCATGCAGATGAAGCGGCTGGAAGAAGACGTGTTGCAGCGACGACTGTTCGAGCGTGACGGGCGCCAGGTCAAGCTCACCGCCGAAGGCCAGGTGCTGCTGGGTTATGCCCGGAGGATCCTCAAGCTGCACAGCGAGGTGTTCAATACCCTGCGCGAACCGCACATGGTCGGTACGGTGCGCATCGGCACGCCGGACGATTACGTGATGCGCTTCCTGCCGGGCATCCTGCAACGCTTCGCCCAGTTCTACCCTTTGATCGAAATCGAAGTGCACTGCGAATCGTCCAAGCAGTTGCTGCTGCGCCAGGACCTGGACCTGTCCATCGTCACCCGTAAACCGGGGGACGAGATCGGCCAGTTGCTACGCAAGGAGCGCTTTGTCTGGGCCGAAGCCGCCTGCTTCAACGTTCACGAACAAACACCGCTGCCGCTGGCAATGTTCAACAGCGATTGTTTCTGCCGGCAATGGGCGTGCAACGCATTGGATGCCATGGGCCGCGATTATCGCGTGG
This sequence comes from Pseudomonas sp. Z1-12, assembly GCF_051132015.1. Classification (NCBI taxonomy): domain Bacteria; kingdom Pseudomonadati; phylum Pseudomonadota; class Gammaproteobacteria; order Pseudomonadales; family Pseudomonadaceae; genus Pseudomonas; species Pseudomonas sp. Z1-12. The sequence continues at coordinate 1,898,237 of NZ_CP071647.1, read as the reverse complement.
CGTACAACAGCTCGAGCCTGTCGGCGCTCATGGCGGTGGTGGGGGCTGGCCTGGCAATCACGGCGCAGCTGGAAAGCCTGCTGACCCCGGACATGCGCGTACTCGGCGAGGCCGAAGACCTGCCGGAACTGCCCGAGGCCAGCATCATGTTGATCCGCAACCTGCACAACCCGTCGCCGATCACCGAGTGCCTGGCCGAACACATCGTCGAAGGTTTCAAACTTTAAAGGCGAGCAGCACCGCGCACAGCACCAGGAAACCGCAGAACAGCCCGCGCAACAGCCGCTCCGGCAGCGCGTGGGCAACTTTCACTCCCCAACTGATGCTCAGCAGGCCACCGATGGCCAGCGGCAGGCCGATGCTCCAGTCCACTTCGTGGTGAAACGCGTACGTGGCGAGGGTCACGCCAGTACTGGGCAAGGCCAGCGCCAGGGACAAGCCTTGGGCAACCACCTGGGTGGTGCCAAAAATGCTGGTCAGGATCGGCGTGGCGACCACGGCCCCACCAACACCGAACAGACCGCCCATGGTGCCGGATGCGGCCCCCAGCACGGCGAGCCATGGCCAGCCATGACGCATCTGCGCCGATGCCGGTGCAGTGGCGGCGAACATGCGGACCAGGTTGTAGAGTGTCAGCGCAATGAGGAACGCTACGAAGCCGATCCGCATGCGGTCCGCGTCGATCCCCACGGCCCAGATCGAGCCGAGCCAGGCAAAGCAGAACCCCATGGAAGCCAACGGCAGGACATGGCGCAACTCGATGCGATTGCGCTGGTGATAGCGCCACAACGCAAGCATGACGTTGGGCACCACCATGACCAGCGCCGTACCTTGGGCCAGTTGCTGGTCAAGGCCGAACCAGACGCCCAGCACCGGAATGGCAATCAGGCCGCCACCGATCCCGAACAATCCTCCCAAGGTGCCCAAAACGGCACCAAACAGCAAAAACTGCACAAATTCGAACAAGACGATTCCCCTTTCCTTAGGGCGCATATCCTACGCAGTCGGCGGCAGCGGGGAAACGGGACATCTGATCAGGTCGTCAGAATTATCTGGCGCATTAAAGATTTGCCCGCTAGATTCATAACGATCATTGATTTGAAGGTTTTGCCATGAACACCCTGCGCGACACCCCCGAAGCCTGCGAAGCCCTGCTGCTCGACAACCAGGTCTGCTTCGCCCTGCACTCCACGTCACTGCTGATGACCAAAGTCTATAAACCACTGCTACAGGCCTTGGGCCTGACCTACCCGCAGTACTTGGCGATGATGGTGCTGTGGGAAAAGGACGGATTGACCGTCGGTGAAATCAGCACACGCTTGCTGACCGACCCTGGCTCGCTGACCCCACTGCTCAAGCGCCTGGAGGCCGAAGGCCTGTTGAGCCGCACCCGCAGCCGTGAGGACGAACGCGTGGTGATTGTCGAACTCACCGAACAGGGCCGTGCCCTGCGGGAAAAAGCCCTCGACATCCCCCAATGCATCCTCGCCGCCAGCGGCCAGACCCTGGAGCAGTTGAAGAAACTGCAACTTGACCTGCAGGCGCTGCGCGGGCATTTGCAAGACAGCCTTTAAAAACACCGCTAATCCCTGTGGGAGCGAGCTTGCTCGCGAAAGCGGCGGCACATCCAACATCCTCTGTGCAGATCCACCGCTATCGCGAGCAAGCTCGCTCCCACAGGGGTCTTGTGTCGGACATGAATTTTGTGTTCACCGCAGATCCAGTGTGGGAGCGAGCTTGCTCGCGATAGCGGCAGCCCTGTCTAACCCCTGCCCTTCCTCAAAAAATTTTTACGCTCAATAACCGCTCTAGCTAAAGGCTTTCAGGCCTTTTCAGATCGCCGGTTCCATGGCATCTCGAAAATTTATCTTGCGCACAAAATATTAGCGCTATACATTATCTCCACACCTACTTAGCGCGCAAACATTTAGCGCAAAACACCCAACCCAGAAACGAGGCGATCATCATGCAAACTCTCTACACCGCAATCGCAACTTCCACTGGCGGCCGTGACGGTCGTGCCATCTCCAGCGACAACATCCTCGACGTCAAACTCGCCACACCCAAGGAACTCGGCGGTGCAGGCGGTGCGGCGACCAACCCTGAGCAGCTGTTCGCCGCCGGCTATTCGGCCTGCTTCATCGGCGCCTTGAAATTCGTGGCTGGCCAAAGCAAACGCAAGATCCCGGACGACGCCTCGATCACCGCCCATGTCGGCATTGGCCAGATCCCCGGCGGTTTCGGCCTCGACATCGACCTGCACATCAGCCTGCCGGGCCTGGACCAAGCCGACGCACAAAGCCTGGTGGACGCGGCTCACCAAGTCTGCCCGTACTCCAACGCCACCCGCGGCAACGTCGATGTGCGCCTGCATGTCGCCGTCTGACCACAGCCCCTGGACCCGAACTTAAGGAGATACACATGAACACGCTCAGCAAAGTCTTGACCGGTACTCTTCTCGCCCTCAGCGTCAGCAGCGCCTTCGCCGACGGCATCGTCGAACACAACACCCAGGCGTTTCTCGACGCTCTGAATGCCGGCACCGGCAAGCCGTTGGAACAGCTGTCGCCCAAGGATGCACGTGCCGTACTGGTCGGCGCCCAGGCAGGTGTGAAGTTGACGCTGCCCAAGGCCGATGTCAGCGAGAAGACCATCAAGGTCGACGGCCAATCGATCAGCCTGACCATCGTTCGCCCAGCCGGGGTCAAGGATGAGTTGCCCGTGTTCATGTTCTTCCACGGTGGTGGTTGGGTATTGGGCGACTTCCCGACCCATGAACGACTGGTTCGGGATCTGGTGGCGGGTTCGGGTGCTGTCGCGGTATTCGTCAACTACACGCCCTCACCCGAGGCGCATTATCCAGTGGCGATCAACCAGGCCTATGCGGCGACGAAGTGGGTCGCCGAGCATGGCAAGCAAATCAATGTCGACGGCAAGCGCCTGGCCGTGGTGGGCAACAGCGTCGGCGGCAACATGGCGGCGGTCGTAGCCTTGATGGCGAAGGACAAAGGCACACCGGCGATCCGCTTCCAGGCATTGCTGTGGCCGGTGACCGATGCCAGCTTCGAGACGGCGTCCTACAACCAGTTCGCTGAAGGTCACTTCCTCAGCAAAAACATGATGAAGTGGTTCTGGGACAACTACACCACCGACGCCGGGCAACGCGGCGAGATCTATGCCTCGCCATTGCGGGCAACCACCGCGCAACTCAAGGGCCTGCCGCCCGCGCTTGTACAGACCGCCGAGGCAGACGTGTTGCGCGACGAAGGTGAAGCGTACGCTCGCAAGCTGGACGCGGCCGGTGTCCCGGTCACGGCTGTACGGTACAACGGCATGATCCACGACTATGGCTTGCTCAACGTGGTCAGCCAAGTGCCGGCGGTGCGTTCGGCGATGTTGCAGGTGTCCGAAGAGCTCAAGCAGCACTTGAAGTAATTGCACGCCGAAGCTGAAGTGACTGCACGCCGAAGCTTTTGTGGCGAGGGAGCTTGCTCCCGCTCGGCTGCGCAGCAGTCGTCATCGGGTCAATGCGGTATGACTGGATGACCGAGTTGCCTGGGGTGGGGCTGCTACGCAGCCCAGCGGGAGCAAGCTCCCTCGCCACAGGGGCCGGGTCGAAATAGAAATATAAAAAAGCCCGACTCAATAGTCGGGCTTTTTTATACAGAAGGCTTCGCTTATTTAGCGCGGCCTTTGTAGGAACCGCCTTCGCGGGTATCGATCTCGATCATGTCGCCGATTTCGATGAAGTCAGCAACCGACAGCTCGGTGCCGTTCTTCAGTTTGGCAGGCTTCATCACCTTGCCGGACGTGTCACCGCGAGCGGAGCCTTCGGTGTAGTCAACCTGACGCACGATGGTGGTCGGCAGCTCTACGGAAACCAGGCGCTCTTCGAAGAACACGGCTTCGCAGACGTCGGTCATGCCTTCTTCGATGAACGGCAGAACGCTTTCGATGTCTTCGGCGTTCAGCTCGTACATGGTGTAGTCAGTGGTGTCCATGAACGTGTAGGTGTCGCCGCTGATGAAGGACAGGGTCGCTTCCTTGCGGTCGAGGATCACGTCGTCCAGTTTGTCGTCGGCGCTGTAGACGATCTCGGTCTTGTAACCGGTCAGCAGGTTCTTCAGCTTGGTCTTCATGATCGCGCTGTTACGACCCGACTTGGTGAACTCAGCTTTCTGAACCAGCCAAGGATCGTTTTCGAGACGGATCACGGTCCCGGGTTTCAGTTCTTTACCAGTTTTCATTGCGAATATCCGAATTTGGATGGGATTTACAAAAATCTAGGCCGCGTATCATATCCAATTTACATAAAACTTCACCAGCGCTGCGGCAAGATCGGGTCGCGAGGCCTGTTCCAGACACCACGCCTGGGCGTGTTCGAGCAGTTCCGGCTGCTGTTCGCGGCTGGCTTTCCAATGTTCGGCCATGTCCTGGCCGGCATTCCAGGCCCGCCACAGACCACTGGTCGCTTTTTGCGCGGCTGGCGAAAGCCCCTGATTGTAGAGGGTGAGAAACGCCTCGAGCTTTTCCAGGTGGACGTCCTCTTCCTGCTGGTAGATATGCCACAGCAGCGGCCGGCCGGCCCATTGGGCGCGCACGAAGGAGTCTTCGCCGCGCACGGCATTGAAATCACAGCACCACAACAAATGGTCGTACTGGTCCTGGCGGACGAACGGCAGCACCTGCACCGTCAGCGCGCCGCGTCGATGCAGCGCACCGGTCTTCAGGCCTTCGACACCGAGCCAACGCTCGACATCGCCCAACACCCGCCCTTCGGGAACCAGCACATGGAACGCCTGGGCATCGGTTGCCATTGCGTCAAACCAGCTCGCCAAACCTGCGTTCTCATAGGCAAACAGCGAGATCAGGCAAGTCTCCGGCGCCCGCTCGACGCCCAATCCTTGCAGGAAAATACGTTGAGCCTCGGCATCCTGCTGGAATTGCCGACGACGCTCCAGCAAACCGGCCTCACGCAGCAAGCCACCTGTTCCCTCCCGAAAGCCCGGAAAGAAGAAGTATTTCTGCACGTGTTTGTATTTGACCGACGGCAAGCCGTGGCAACCGATCACCCAGTCCTCGGCGCTCAGGTAATCGAGGTTCATCCACAAGGGCGCGGTCGGGCGCTCGGCCATCGCCTCCATGTAGGCACTCGGCAATTGGCAGGCAAAAGCGGCGATCACCACCTCCGCGGCCTCGGTAGCCGGCCAGTCCGCAGACCAGTGGCGCACCTGTACGCCTTGCTGCCATTGCTCGGACAGGGTGATATCGATTTCCGGACACAGCCGTTCGAAGGCGCGTAGATCGTCAACCCAGAGCCGCACCGCGCATTGGTGCTCGGCCACCAATTGCCGAGCCAGGCGCCAAGTGACACCGATGTCGCCATAGTTATCGACGACGGTGCAAAAAATATCCCAGCGCACAGCCATTCCCGACTCCCTGTGACAAAGGCCTGATTGTCCCGAATAAACCGATCGCGCAGAAGAGCCGACGGCGATTAATCTTCATGCGACAATCACCGCCTGCCCATGCCCCTGCCAGGAAGCAGCCATGCCCGATCACCCGCCAGCCCCACGTCTCAGCGCTTTGAAATTGACCGTCAGTATTGCCCTGGGCCTATGGTTGGGGTTTCTCGCCATCGTCCTGACCGGCTGGCTGCTGTCAAGGTTCCTGTTCGACGAACAACTGGCGCCCGTGGCCGCCGCTGTCCATCAATTGGCGCAACCGCCGGTGGTGCAACCGGCCCCGGAACCGCCCGCCCCTATGTTCGAGCAGTACCAGCAGAACCTGCAAAGGAACGAGCAGCGCCAGGCGCTCGATCAGGCCAGGAGCAATCCGCGCAACCTGTCCAACCCCAAGTGCCAGTTCTGGTTGCAGCAGGACCAGAATGCGCCCAGTGAAAAAAGCCGCGCCAACGTCCTGCAATTCTGCGAATGATATGAACAAACAGACCGTCCACCAGTTGATTCTCGACAAGCTCAAGATTGATCTCGACATCGCCGAACGCGCCGCGCAGACCGCCTACGAAACCGCGACCCACGAAGAAAACATCGCCGAGAACAAATACGACACCCTGGGCCTCGAGGCGTCCTACCTCGCCGCCGGACAAGCCAGGCGCGTGGAAGAAATCCGCCAGGCCCTCACCCTCTGCCAGAATTTGGCGTTGAGGCCCTATGACGAGGAGCGCGGCATTCAGGTCGGCACGTTGATCGGCCTGGAAGATGAGGACGGCCGCCAGCAATGGCTCTTCCTGGGGCCCGATGCGGCAGGCTTGAAGGTTTCGCTGGTGGGCCAGCCGATCACCGTCATCACCCCTCGCTCACCGCTGGGCCGAGGCCTGCTGGGAAAGTTCGAAGGGGATGAAGTGGAGATCGTCGTCGCGGGCGCCCGGCAACAGTTCGCAGTCACCGAGGCGATCTAGAAAGGCCTTAGTGCACCGGCAGCTCGACACCGTCGAACAACTCTTCGAGTTCCTGCTTGTTGTGGCACTGGATGGCTTTGGCCATGACTTCACGGGTCAGGTGCGGCGCGAATTTCTCGATGAAATCGCACATGAAACCGCGCAGGAACGTGCCACGACGGAAACCGATCTTGGTCACGCTGGATTCGAACAACTCGCTGGCATCCAACACCACCAGGTCACTGTCGAGCTTGGTATCGACGGCCATTTTCGCGACGATGCCCACGCCCAGGCCCAGGCGAACGTAAGTCTTGATCACGTCGGCGTCGGCGGCGGTGAACACCACTTTCGGCGTCAGGCCACGATGGCTGAAGGCTTCGTCGAGTTTGGAACGACCGGTGAAACCGAATACATAGGTCACGATCGGGTATTCGGCCAGGGCTTCGAGGGTCAGCTTGGGCAGCTTGGTCAACGGATGGCCCTGGGGCACGACCACGCAGCGGTTCCAGCGGTAGCACGGCATCATCACCAGGTCACCGAACAGCTCCAGGGCCTCGGTGGCAATGGCGAAATCCACCGTGCCGTCGGCCGCCATCTCGGCGATCTGCATCGGCGAACCCTGGTGCATGTGCAGCGCCACGTCGGGGTACTGCTTGATGAAATTGCTGATCACCGGCGGCAGCGCATAACGAGCCTGGGTGTGGGTGGTGGCGATCGAGAGGGTGCCTTTTTTCTCGTTGGAGAATTCCTGGGCGATCTGCTTGATGCTCTCGACCTTGCGCAGGATCTCGCCGGCCGTGGTGATGATGCGCTCACCCGCCGGGGTCACGCGGGTCAAGTGCTTGCCGCTGCGGGCGAAGACTTCGACGCCCAGTTCATCTTCCAACAGGCGGATCTGCTTGCTGATGCCGGGTTGCGACGTGTAGAGGCTTTGGGCAGTAGCGGAAACGTTGAGGTCGTGGTGCGCCACTTCCCAGATGTAGCGCAGTTGTTGAAGCTTCATATGTATCCCTCAAAGCAGTTGGACGCCACGGGCATCAGCGACGGTATATAACTATATGGAAGGTCACGACAATAAATCTAGAACTTTTTATAAAACGCCATCATTTAGCCTCAGGCCTCGCCCTGGCGTCGGCGCTGCACCAGGGGGACCAGGTAGACCGGCACCCGGGATAACTGCAATACCCGCGCAGCGGTCCTGCCCAAGGGGGTTTCACCGCTCGCTCCTTGGCAATGACTGCCCACGATCAACAAATCCACGGAGAGTTTCGCAGCCTGTTCCAGGATGACCTGGGAAGGATCGCCCTGGTACACCCTGACCGATTTGATCAGTTTCAAGTCCTGTTGCCCGTCCCCCAACTCCTCGCGGAAATTATCGAGCACCCGCTGTTCGATATTGGCCATCACCGTACTCAGACCTTGGCGATGGAATTCGTTCAGCGCGTGCTCGTCGAGATAGCTTTGCAACACCGATTCGGCGAACAGCCCCATCGGTTCTACCGCATGCACCACATACAACTCGGCTTCAAACGTCCGTGCCAGCGCCAAGGCATGCTGCATCACATAAGGGGCGTAGAGACCCAGGTCTGTGGCGTACAGCATCGAACGAATCATGTGACCTCCTCGAGTGCCAGAATGGCGGAGATTGATTCAGCTTAGCAGCGCCTTGGAGACTGCGACGTGCGGCCTGACGTCCCGGCCCCGAGGTCGTCAGGGCTTTATTTCGTTACTGATGCCATGGGGCACGTGACCGGTGGCGACCACCTCCCGAGCCAGTTCGCAATGGCCCGTCTGGTCATCGAAAAACACATCGGCGGCGAAGGCCTCCAGAAAGGCCGATTTGGTCAGGCCGCCGAGAAACAACGACTCATCCAGACGGATGTCCCATTCACGCAAGGTCCGGATGACCCGCTCGTGGGCCGGTGCCGAACGGGCCGTCACCAGCGCCGTGCGGATGGGGCAGGCGTCCTCGGGAAACTCGCGTTGCAGCGCATTGAGCGCCGCCAGGAAGCCCTTGAACGGCCCGCCCCGCAGCGGCTCGCGGGCGGCCTGTCGCTCGCTGGCCTGGAATGCCTCCAGACCACCGGTCTGATAGACACGCTCCGACTCATCGGAAAACAGCACGGCATCGCCGTCGAAGGCTATGCGCAATTCCCCGCTGGCGGCGCGACTGGCCCCACCCGAAAGGATAGTCGCCGCGGCAAAGCCGGCGTCCAGGGCGCTGCGCACGTCTTCAGCGTGAGTGGACAGAAACAGATCGCAGTCGAAAGCCTTGAGATACGGGTAAGGGCTACGGCCGCCAACGAAGGCCGCGCGTGAAATCGCCAGCCCATAGTGATGAATCGAGTTGAACACCCGAAGGCCGGTGTCGGCACTGTTGCGCGAGACCAGGATCACCTCGACCCGGGCACGCCCCAGGTGCTCGTTGAGGTCCAGCAGTTTCTGCACGAGGGCGAACGCGTCACCGGGTGCCAGGACTTCGTCTTCATGCTCGATCTGATATTGCCGATAGGCCTCGACGCCACTCGCCAGGTACACCTTGTGGCTTTCCCTCAGGTCGAACAGCGCCCGCGACGAAATCGCCAGCACCAATTTGTCGTCGATGTTGTTTGCCATGCCGCTCCCCCTTTCGCCCGCTCAGCGGTTGTTCCGATCCATGAACGCCAACGCCTGATACAAGGCTTCGATTTTCGGCAGCTCACACCCTGCCGCTTTCGCCGCCGCCAATGGCCGGCCATAGATCGCGTCCAGTTCCAGCGCACGCTTGTGGGAATAATCGTGGTACATGCTCGGCCAGTAGTCGGGCATCTTCTCGGTCATCGCGAACAGGTACTCGGCATAACCCGGCGCGATCTGATGCCCGCAGGCTTGGGCACCGCGAACCACCTCCCCCATCAGTGCCTGGATCAATTCGCGGCTATGGTCGTTGGCCATCAACGGCGTGGTACTGGCGCCCAGCAGAACCGAAAGGCCGTTGTACGGCACGTTCCACACCAACTTCTGCCAGCGGGCCTGTTGCAGGCCGGGCATGGCCTGGGCCTCGATACCGGCGCTGCGGAACATTGTCGTCGCTTCTTCGACGATCGCCATGCGTTGTGCCTGATCGGCGCAAGGACCGCTGTGATAACCGACGTTGACCGCGCCAAGTGCCTGGTGGGCGACGACGCCAGGGCCGACGCGATGCACGCAGATCAGGCACAGGCCACCCAGCAGGTGCAACGAATCGGGCAGCAACGGCCGAAGGTCGTCCTCAACATCGAGGCCGTTCTGCAGCAGCAGGACTTTGGCCCCATCAGCGGCCGCCTGGGCAATGGCCGGGGCCAGGTCGGCATTGCTGGTGGTCTTGGCGCCAACCAGCAGCCAGTCGCAGGGCGGCATGTCGGCTGCCGAGGGATAGGCCTGGACCGGGTGGAGGGCCAGCGCACCGTGGACCGCGCTGTCGATCCGCAAACCGGCTTCGGCCACGGCGGCAAATTCGCTGCGCAACAGGAAGTGCACGTCAAAACCGGCGCGCGCCAGCATCACCCCGTAGAACCCGCCAATCGCCCCGGTGCCGATCATCCCGATCCGTGGTTTAGCGCCTGCCTGCATCGTCGCAACTCCCCTGGTAAAATGCCTGTGCACATCATTACACAGGACCAGCTCCCCGTGGCGACGGCACTTTCCGGCGCCGGGCCGATTGGCGCCCGGCGCAATTAAACCGGGCCCAGCCCATTGTCGAGCAGCCTCGTAACGCGATAAGGTTCGGCTCCCCGACGCGCTTAAAATCCGCTGTGCACCGCCGCGCGGGGATCGCTGGCGGCCGGCACCCGTGACCTGACGAGTAACACGATGGCTGATTTACCGATCAATGACCTTAACGTCGCCTCCAACGAGACCCTCATCACGCCTGACCAGCTCAAGCGCGATATCCCCCTGAGCGACGCTGCCCTGCGTACCGTGACCAAGGGCCGGGAAGTCATTCGCAACATCCTGGACGGCACCGACCATCGCCTGTTCGTGGTCATCGGCCCCTGCTCGATCCATGACATCAAGGCCGCCCACGAATACGCCGAACGCCTGAAGGTGCTGGCCGCGGAAGTGTCCGACACCTTGTACCTGGTCATGCGCGTGTATTTCGAGAAACCTCGGACCACCGTCGGCTGGAAAGGCCTGATCAACGACCCGTACCTGGATGACTCCTTCAAGATCCAGGACGGCCTGCACATCGGTCGGCAATTGCTGCTGGACCTGGCGGAAATGGGCCTGCCCACCGCCACCGAAGCCCTCGACCCGATCTCGCCGCAATACTTGCAGGACTTGATCAGCTGGTCGGCCATCGGCGCGCGCACCACCGAATCCCAGACCCACCGCGAAATGGCCTCCGGCCTGTCGTCGGCGGTGGGCTTCAAGAACGGCACCGACGGTGGCCTCACCGTGGCGATCAACGCCTTGCAATCGGTTTCCAGCCCGCACCGTTTCCTGGGCATCAACCAGGAAGGTGGCGTGTCGATCGTCACCACCAAGGGCAACGCCTACGGTCACGTGGTGCTGCGCGGTGGCAACGGCAAGCCGAACTACGATTCGGTCAGCGTTGCCCTGTGCGAGCAGGCACTGAACAAAGCCAAGATCAAACCGAACATCATGGTCGATTGCAGCCACGCCAACTCCAACAAGGACCCGGCCTTGCAACCGCTGGTGATGGAGAACGTGGCTAACCAGATCCTGGAAGGCAACCAGTCGATTATCGGCCTGATGGTCGAAAGCCATTTGAACTGGGGCTGCCAGGCCATTCCGAAAGACCTTGCCGACTTGCAATACGGCGTCTCCATCACCGATGCCTGCATCGACTGGAGCGCGACCGAGAACACCCTGCGCAGCATGCATGCCAAGCTCAAGGATGTGTTGCCTAAGCGGCAGCGGGGCTAAAAGATCGCAGCCTCGTTGCACTCGACAGCTCCTACGCAGCTCCTACACGCTCCTACGCATGTTTGGGGGATGTAGGAGCTGGCGAAGCCTGCGATCCTTTGCTCCACCAGAAATAAAAAAACGCCGGGCTTCTCAGCCCGGCGTTTTTTATTGGGAATCCGTTTTCTCAGAGCTTCGCCGCGTGCCGCTGGTGACGCTCCATGTAGCGCTCCACGTAGGAGCAGGACGGGATCACCGTGTAGCCCATTTCTTCAGCGTACTTCAGCGCCTCTTCGGTCAACTTCGCTGCAATCCCCCTGCCGCGCAGGGCGTTGGGCACGAAGGTGCGATAGATGTCCAGGGTCTGCTTGCCCAGGTCCATGTAGGTCAGATAGGCACGATGACCGTCCACATTGGTCTCGAACTGATGACCAGCCTGGTCATGGTGGATGGTAACCGCCTCGCTCATCACTACTCCTCGCGGGTCTGAATGCCGACCCCTACCTTACCGATGTTTTTCCGGCGAAGGAACCTCTACGCCACCCCGTGCCTTCCTGGTCACCGAGCGCCAAAACCGATCCGCCCAAACCCGAGCACGTCGTGAATAGTAGGCACCAATGACGCAAATGCTCAAGGCACGGCTGTCATCGAAGGGGTGAACCTGGTCGGGTTTATCGATTGAGCGCCATCGTCGCGCTGTAGTCGGTCACGGTGCAATAGCTGAACATCGCCAGTTGTTGAGTCTTGAGACGAGCGCGCGTAGTTAAAGTCACCGCAAATACCAATAAAGATGTCCGGAGCGCTGCACAAAAAATGTACAAAAGTGTAGGTGAATCAATAAACAACGACGTTAGCGAGGGCTGCGAGAGTTCACCCGGCCACGGAACTTTTTTTCGTCGGCGCGCTCCGGGCAAGGGCTTTGGCCTGTATATTTTTTAAACAACCCCCAGAAAAGTTGCTCGAAAAAGAATCACCGCCTACAATTTTTTTGCTTCTTGCGCTACGTCAGTTTACTTACTACAAGTAATGGGTAGTATGTACGCCGGCTAACTCCTCAGTCTGGGGAGACAGTCACTAATAGAAAGTCCTTGAAGGGGAAACCGATGAACAACGTTCTGAAATTCTCTGCTCTGGCCCTGGCCGCAGTTCTGGCTACCGGTTGCAGCAGCGCATCGAAAGAAACCGAAGCACGTCTGACTGCTACCGAAGACGCAGCAGCTCGCTCCCAGGCTCGTGCAGACGAAGCTTACCGTAAAGCTGATGAAGCTCTGGCTGCTGCTCAAAAAGCACAACAGACTGCTGACGAAGCTAACGAGCGTGCTCTGCGCATGCTGGAAAAAGCTAGCCGCAAGTAATAGTCCTTCGGGATTGTTATCGAGCCGACCCATTCTTGGGTCGGCTTTTTTTTTGGCTTCAAGAGCTACTGACTGGTGTTTTACCAGGCGATAAAAAACCCGCCGACATCGCGAAACGTCGGCGGGTTGCTTTCGGGTTTTTACTGCTGCAGGTCGATCGGCGCGCTCGAAACCATCGGTGCCGAGGTATTTGGAACTGCGATTTCCACTGGCAGGCCATCTTCGGCCGCGACCACGTCCCGCACCACGTCCCAGTTCATGCGCAGGTTGCTGGTGATGTCTTCGCGCTTGAGCATCGCGTTGATTACGGCGGTGTGCTTGTCCACCACCGACGGGTTGCCCTTGTCGTCCAGCGGCGTATGCGCTTCCAGGTACACCTTGCCGCCGCTCAAGCCCAGCTTGTAGGGGTCGTTGATGATCCGCACCGACGTGCCCACCGGCACCATGCCGGCCATTTCCAGTACGTTGTTGTTGAACATCCGGAAGCAACCGTGACTGGTGCGCATGCCGATGCCGAACTTCTTGTTCGAACCGTGGATCAGGTAGCCCGGGGTGCCCAGGGTGAACTTGAAAGGACCCAGCGGGTTATCAGGGCCGGCAGGCACGACATTCGGCAACGGGTCGCCGTCGGCGGCGTGTTCGGCCTTGATCGACGCGGGCGGAGTCCAGGTCGGGTTCGGGGTCTTGGCGATGATGCTGGTGTGGGCGATTGGCGAGCCCCAGCCCTCACGGCCAATCCCCAGCGGGAAGGTGTAGACCACGTTCCGCCCCTTGGGGAAATAGTAGAGACGGTACTCGGCCAGGTTGATCACGATGCCCTCGCGCGGGCCCGGCGGCAGGATGAAGCGAGTGGGCAACACGATCTCGGTACCAGCGCCCGGCAACCAGGGATCAACCCCCGGATTGGCAGCGACCATCTCGCTGTAGCCCAGGTCATAGGCGGTGCCCAGGTCGGCGAAGGTGTCTTCGTATTTGGCCTTGATGACCTGCACCTGGCCGATGATGTCTTCACCCGGCGGTGGCAGGGGCAGCTCCAGGGCGGCAACGGGGCCCGCCATACACAGGGCGGCAAGAGACAGGCAGCGGGCGACGGCAGGCAAGCGCGGCAACATCCGGGAAATCCTTCGCAGATCGAACTGGGGTATGAAAACGGCGATTGTACACTGCCACCTGTTATTTCGGGGAGAGCGCTACAGGGGCGTCCGATGCGCAGCATGTCCGGGAACTGGAATGAAGTCCTGTGGGAGCGAGCTTGCTCGCGATAGCGGCACGTCTGCTTGCATTAATGTTGAATGTGCCGCCGCCATCGCGAGCAAGCTCGCTCCCACACTGGAACAGGGGGATTAAAGTTCGAACCGCAGCTCCGGCCAGATCGGCGAGGTGCCGCGCTTCTGGGATTCCAGGATCGCCCGGCACAGCGAGCACAGGCGATGATCCTGGAAAATCTTGCGATCGACGCTCGACCAGCGCGGCTGGGCCGGCAGCAGGCTGCCGCAGAGGGTCCGGTCGGCCGAGCCTCCGAGTTCCAACTGCCGGGTCACCAGGTGCACCCGTACTTCCTGGCAGGCGAACAGGTCCAACTGCTCGTCAGGCTCGATCAGTTGGTAGGCAAACAGGGACCAGGCGGGACGCGGCATCGGGGGCTCCAAATCGGGGGCGCCACATTAGCCGAAAGCCCGCCGGTAGAAAAGCGTCAAAGCAGCGGTTTCAGCGTCGGCCAGACATTTTCCAGCAACTTGCCCTGGGCCGCGACGGACGGGTGCAATCCGTCACTCTGCATCATGGTCGGAACGCCACCGACGTCCTTGAGGAAAAACGGCACCAGCGGGACTTTCTTCTCCTCGGCCAGGGTGCTGTAGACCCGAGCGAAGGCATCGGTGTAGCGCCGTCCGTAGTTGGGCGGCAATTGCATACCCAGCAAAAGTACCTTCGCACCGCTGGCGCGGGCGCTGTCGATCATCGCTGCAAGGTTTTGTTGCAATTGTGTTGGCGGTTGTCCACGCAAGCCATCGTTGCCGCCCAGTTCCAGGATCACCAGGTCCGGTTTATGGGCTGCAAGCAGCGCCGGCAGCCGCGCCTGGCCTCCGGCGCTGGTGTCGCCGCTGATGGAGGCATTGACCACTTTATCGTCAAAACCCTCGGCCTTGAGCCGTTGTTCGAGCAACGACACCCACCCCTGCCGGGTATCCAGGCCGAAAGCCGCGCTGATACTATCGCCAACGATCAGGACTGTACCCGCCGCTGCGTTCTGGACCATGCACATCAAGGCCAGGCCGGCACTCAAAAACCACACACGCATCGGATTCTCCATGGGCTCAAGCATTCTCACCGCGACGGACCTTAGCAAAGTGGTCGCCAGCGCGGAAGGTGAACTGACCATCCTGCATGAACTCAGCCTGGAACTGAACAAGGGCGACAGCCTGGCCATCGTCGGCGCGTCCGGTTCCGGCAAATCCACCCTCCTGGGCCTGCTGGCCGGCCTCGACCTGCCCAGCAGCGGCGAGGTCACGCTCGCCGGGCAGGCCCTCAGCGCGCTGGATGAAGACCAGCGGGCGCGGATCCGCGCCGAGCATGTCGGTTTCGTCTTCCAGTCATTCCAGTTGCTCGACAGCCTCAATGCACTGGAAAACGTCATGTTGCCGCTGGAGCTGGACGGCCGCAAGGATGCCCGCGAACGCGCCACGCAGCTGTTGCAGCGCGTCGGCCTGGGCCAGCGCCTGACCCATTCGCCGCGCCAGCTCTCCGGTGGTGAACAGCAACGAGTGGCGATTGCCCGCGCCTTTGCCGCCGAGCCCGACGTGCTGTTTGCCGACGAACCCACCGGCAACCTCGACAGCCACACTGGCGAGCGCATCAGCGACCTGCTGTTCGAACTGAACAAGGAACGCGGTACGACCCTGGTGCTGGTCACCCATGATGAACGCCTGGCCCATCGCTGCCGGCGCCTGATCCGACTTGAAGCCGGCGAGATGGTCGCCCCTCTGGAGCCTTGATGGCACGTCTGCCGCTGTTGCGCCTGTTCAGCCTCGCTGTCCGTCAATTGCTTCGCGATGCCCGCGCCGGTGAGTTGCGGGTGTTGTTCTTCGCCCTGTTGGTGGCGGTGGCGGCGAGCACCGCCATCGGCTACTTCGGTGCTCGCCTCAACGGCGCGATGATGATGCGCGCTACCGAATTCCTCGGCGCCGACCTGCTGCTCGAAGGTAGCTCGCCGGCCCGCCCGGAGCAGATCCGCAGCGGCACCGAATTGGGCCTGGAACATGCCCGGGTGGTGGAGTTCTCCAGTGTCGTGGCCACCGACAATGGCATCCAGCTGTCCAGCGTCAAGGCGGCCGATGACCGCTACCCGTTGCGCGGCGAGCTGAAAAGCACCCCTGCCCCGTTCGCCCCGGAAGAAACCGGCGGACGTCCGAACCCAGGCGAGGCCTGGGTCGAGGCGCGGCTGCTGACGGCACTGGACCTGAAGATCGGCGACAGCATCGACGTCGGCAACCAGACCCTGCGCCTGGCCCGGGTGCTGACCTATGAACCCGATCGCGCCGGCAACTTCTACAGCCTCACCCCGCGGGTACTGATCAACCTCAGGGACCTGGAGGCCACCGGCGTGGTGCAACCGGGCAGCCGTGTCAGCTATCGCGACCTGTGGCGCGGCCCGGCACCGGCCCTGCAAACCTACCGCGACCTGGTCAAGCCTGGCCTTGAACCCAACCAGCGCCTGCAGGATGCCCGCGACGGCAATCGCCAGATCGGCGGCGCCCTGGGCAAGGCCGAGCGCTACCTGAACATGGCCAGTCTGGTGGCGGTGCTGCTGTCCGGTGTGGCCGTCGCGCTTTCGGCCAACCGCTTCGCCACCCGACGCTTCGACGCCAGCGCGCTGCTGCGCTGCCTGGGCCTGTCCCGCCGGGAAACCATGGTGCTGTTCAGCCTGCAATTGACGGTGCTGGGCCTGCTCGCCAGCATCAGCGGCGCCCTGCTCGGCTGGGTCGCCCAATTAGGCCTGTTCGCCCTGCTGCATGACCTGCTGCCTACCACCGTTCCGCCCGGCGGCCTGCTGCCGGCAATCGCCGGAATCGGCACTGGGCTGGTGGCGTTGGCGGGGTTCGCCTTGCCGCCACTGGCTGCGCTGGGGCGAGTGCCGCCGTTGCGTGTACTGCGCCGGGACATGCTGCCAATCCCCTCCAGCTCCTGGGTGATCTACGGTGCCGCACTGGGCGCCCTGGGCCTGATCATGTGGCGCCTGAGCCTGGACCTGGTGCTGACCTTCGCCCTGTTGGGTGGTGGTGTCGTCGCCGCGCTGGTGCTCGGCGGCCTCTTGTTGCTATTGCTCCAGAGCCTGCGTCGCCTGCTGGCCCGCGCCGCCCTGCCCTGGCGGCTCGGCCTCGGCCAATTGCTGCGTCATCCCTTGGCGGCGGCAGGCCAGGCCCTGGCGTTCGGCCTGATCCTGTTGTCCATGGCGTTGATCGCGCTGCTGCGCGGCGAGTTGCTGGACACCTGGCAAAACCAGTTGCCCAAGAATGCGCCGAACTATTTCGCCCTCAACATCCTGCCCAACGACAAGCAGGCCTTCACCGACAAGCTGCTGGAATTGTCCGCGCAATCAGCCCCGCTCTATCCCGTGGTACCCGGACGCCTGATCAGCATCAATGGCGAACCGGCCACGGAGTTCGTCACCAAGGACTCGGCGGGTGACCGGGCACTGCAACGCGACCTGAGCCTGACCTGGGCCGCGGACCTGCCGGCGGGCAACGTCGTCACCGCCGGGACCTGGTGGCCGCAGCAGCCACCGGACGATGTCCCGGGGGTTTCGGTGGAAGGCAAAGTGGCCGAAAACCTCAAGATCAAGCTGGGCGATCGCCTGGTCTTCAGCGTAGGCGGCGTCAACCGTGAGGCGAAGGTCACCAGCCTGCGGGAAATCAACTGGGACAATTTCCAGCCCAACTTCTTCATGATCTTCCAGCCCGGCACATTGAAGGACCTGCCGGCGACCTACCTCACCAGTTTCTACCTGGCGGCGGGTCACGACCAACAGATCGTCGACCTGTCCCGGGCCTTCCCGGCGGTGACGATCCTGCAAGTCGAAGCCTTGCTCGAACAACTGCGCAGCATCCTGGCCCAGGTGACCCTGGCCGTGGAGTACGTGCTGTTGTTCGTGCTGGCGGCGGGGATGGCAGTGCTGTTCTCCGGCCTGCAGGCCACCCTCGACGAGCGGATTCGCCAAGGCGCGCTGTTGCGCGCACTGGGCGCCGAACGGCCCCTGCTGGTCAAGGCCCGACGCATCGAATTCGGCCTGTTGGGGGCGGTCAGCGGCCTGTTGGCGGCCCTGGGCTCGGAGCTGGTGAGCCTGGTGCTTTACCGGTACGCCTTCGACCTGCCCTGGCACCCGCATCCATGGCTGTTGGTATTGCCGCTGTTGGGGGCCTTGTTGATCGGCGCGGCCGGGGTGTTTGGCACCCGTCGGGCGCTCAACGCCAGCCCGCTGACAGTATTGCGCGAGGGTTGATAGACTCCCGGCTTCGCTATCACAAGAAGTTGCCATGAGCCGTTATCGCCCACCCCGCACCGCCGGCACCGCGCTGATCACCCCCGAGGGTGAAGCGCGGATGCGCG
Organism: Pseudomonas sp. Z1-12; assembly: GCF_051132015.1. Lineage (NCBI taxonomy): Bacteria > Pseudomonadati > Pseudomonadota > Gammaproteobacteria > Pseudomonadales > Pseudomonadaceae > Pseudomonas > Pseudomonas sp. Z1-12. Next base: position 1,879,991 of record NZ_CP071647.1, on the reverse strand, counting down.
CCGAATTCCATGAGCTGTGGCATGTGCGCCGTCCCCAGGTGACCCAGGCAGTCAGCGAGGCAGCGGCCCAGGGCGATCGCTCGGAAAATGCCGAATACACCTACGGCAAGAAAATGCTGCGGGAAATCGACAGTCGCGTGCGCTTCCTCACCAAGCGCCTCGAGGCGCTCAAGGTGGTCAGTGAAAAACCCAGCGATCCAAACAAGGTTTATTTCGGCGCCTGGGTCACGGTCGAAGATGAGGACGGCAAGGAATCACGTTATCGCATTGTTGGTCCGGACGAGCTGGATCTGAAACAGAACCTGATCAGCATTGACTCGCCGTTGGCCCGGGCATTGATCGGCAAGGCCTTGGACGCCGAGGTAAACGTCCAGACACCCACAGGCGAGAAACGGGTTTATATCGTCGACATCGCGTATCCGTAATCCTCGTCTCAGCGGCGAGTGATCAGGCCCTGCCGTGCAACACGGGTCAGTTGCCGGATCATTTCAGGAGCATCTTCTGCGCTGGGGGATTGGATGACAGCCAGGTCGAAGCTGTCATTGGCAAAACGTGCCAGTGACTCACCGTCTTCGACGAATTGGATCAGGAAAGCAGCAGGCCCGTGGTTGCGGCGTGGCCAGCCGTCAAGGTAACGCAAGAGTGTTGGCTGGTGGGTGCCGCCCAGGAGAATTTTCGGGTTGCGCTGCACTAGGTTCGCCGTGATCGGCGCAAGACGTACAAGGGGACTGGGTGCGTTCATCGTGTTGTGTCTCTGCCTCAAAAGTCTGCATGGCAGGTGAGAGGCAACACCGAACCAGCGCTTTAGCGGTATTTCGAAGCCGTGTTTTTCCGGCTTCTATCGGCGACTGGATGAGTCACCTGGCGCCCCGCAAGTAGCTGTTTAAATCGGCGCATGAGCGGCATCCTAGAGAAGCTGACTGGTCAGTGTCAAGAATCACTTCCCATAAAAAAGACCCGTGCAAGACGGTAATGTTGTGTTCTGATTAGTTCTGATTATCTGTTCAGAGGGGCGTGGGTTGGTGTGTATATCCGTTTCTTCGGTAACGGCTGCTGGCGGTTCCGCTCTTACAGCGGGTCACTTTTGGAAAAGCGCCAAAAGTAACCAAAAACGCTTTGCCCCACCACTCGGCACCTCGCCTAGGCTCGGTGTGCCCTCACTCCGGCATTGCTCCGTGGGCCGCCGCGAAGGGCCATCCATGGCCCAGCGCGGCTACCTCGGCATCCATGCCGAGGTGCCCACTGCGCAATGCCTGCGTTCGGCCAGCGTGGTTTAACGGGGCGTCCAGATCAAGATCAAGATCAAGATCCAAAGCAAGAGCAAATAGCAAGAGCAAATAGCAAGAGCAAGAGCGGGGCACATGCCGGCATCAATGTGGCTGAGCCACCGCTATCGCGAGCAAGCTCGCTCCCACACTGGATCTCCGGTGAACACAAAATTCATGTCCGACACAGAACCACTGTGGGAGCGAGCTTGCTCGCGATGAGGCCTGCACATCCAACATTTTCGCCGACTGAGGCACCGCCTTCGCGAGCAGGCTCGCTCCCACAGGAAAAACGCTACACGCCTCTCAACAGTGAACCGCCGTCAGGGCGAAACCCTAAGCCGCCGTTACCGCAGCAACGGATATACACACGATCCATCCGGAAAAAGGCGAGTAGATTTTTCCAAAAAGCCGCAAAAAAAACGGCGCTTCCCATTTCTGGAAGGAGCGCCGTTTTTCCTAGGTGAACAGCATTACGTACAAGACGGGCCTCGAATTCAGATCGAGCAATCAACCCGCAACGGCACGATCGACCGACAGCTTGCCCGCCCCTTCGATCAACACGGCAATACTGCCCCCCAGCAACGCCAGGGCAAACTCATAACCGTTGTTGGCCATGAACAAGCCGTTACCAATGTGCACCGAGAAAATCGCCACCAGCGACACAAACGCCAGGCCCAACGCCGCAGGACGCGCCAGCAGACCGATGATCAACGCCAGGCCGGCAAAAAACTCCGTGCCGCCCGCCAGTGTCGCCATCACATAGCCCGGGGTCAGGCCGATGCTTTCCATCCACTGGGCCGTGCCTGCCAGGCCGTAGCCACCGAACAGACCGAAGAGTTTCTGCGAACCGTGGGCGGCAAAGATGACGCCGACGACGATGCGCAGCACAGTCAAGCCGTAGCCGGCGCGGGTGAACAGAACTTTGTTGATGAACGTGCTCATAAGGTCATTCCTTGGGGTAGTGGGGAGTTGGCCGCTATATTAATCAATAAAATTCATGTCAAAAGCGGAAATAATCCGTGATATCAATCAGTTTATTCGATCATTTACGCAATGCAACCTTTTGCTCCTTCGGTTCCAAGGACTCCCGTTCACGATCAAACGCCAGGTAGTACTTATTCACACTATTAACATAGCTGACGGCGCCCATTCCCACCTGCTCCATGGCAATGCGCTCGACTTGGAAAAACCATTGGTTGGGGTTCAGTCCACGCCGCCGAGCCTCGGCGCGCATACCTTGGACGCGCTCGGGGCCCATGTTGTAGGCCGCCAGGACGAAGGCCATGCGTTCGCGCTCGTTGAGCTTGGGGCTGGCGAAGAACTTGCGGCGGATGAGGGCCAGGTATTTGGCGCCGGCTTGCACATTGGCGTCCAGGTTCTGGATGTTATCGACCCCGACGCGCTGGGCCGCCGCCGGGGTGATCTGCATCAGGCCGGTGGGGCCTGAGCCGCTGCGGGCGTTGGGTTGCAGGGCGGATTCCTTGAAGGCCAGGGCCGCCAGATTGAGCCAGTCCATGCCCTGGGCGTCGGCATGTTTTTGCAGAACCGGGCGCAGCTTTTCCAGGCGCTGGCGATTGGCCCGGGCCAGCGGATAGTGGACTTGGTACAAACGCCGATAGATACGCAGGAATGCCGCGTCTTGATTAGAGGGCACCTTGTAGGTCACCAGGAATCGGTCGATGCTCGCCCGCAGCATGGCGGCGTCACGGCGAACGAACCAGTATTCGTCACCCGGCTCGCCAATCAGCACCTGACGGTCGAAGCGCAGCTTGGGCAGGATCTTGCCCCAGCGTTCGGCGATAGGCTGCTCGACGATGGTCAAATGGAAAATCCCACCCTGAACCATCTCCAGGACATCCTCCACAGCCAGGGAGGGATCGACCCATTCAATCTTCACCGGCGGCAGCTTGAGCAGCGCCAGCTTCTGGTTGATCTGGCTCACGGCGTCCCCCGCCGCACTGCCGTTGGGCAGGGCCAGGGTCTTGCCGGACAGTTGCTCCACGCGCGTGTAGCGCTTCTCACCCTTGATGCCCACCAGCAGCAAAGGCACGTCGGTACGGATCGGATTGCTGGCACTGACGGCATGGCCGGCCTGGGGCTCAAGCAACTCACCCGGCGCGACGAGGTCGCCCTCCCCACGCTGCAAGGCTCCGAGCAATTGGTCCTTGGCCTTGGGGATGATCTTGAGGGTGATTTCCTGGCCATCCAGGGCGTGGCCATTGAGGTATTGCTCGAAAGCGCGCAGCCGATGGTATTCGACGCCAATGGGCTGGCCCTGGACTTCACCGGAGCTGTTGCGGCTTTGGTTGACCAGCACCTTCAATACACGGCTGCTACGGATCTGCGCCAAGTCGCGCACGGTGCCCGGCGCCACCGCCTGCACCGGGCCAGGCAGCCGCGCTTCAGCCGGCATCGGCAACAGCAGCGAACAACACAACAGTAGCAACACCTGGGGACGTGTCATCCACTCTCCGGAAGGAATACCGCCGACCGCCTCCGTTGAAAAACGAGGCTGAATCGACAGAAACAGAGCGCCTGAGACGCTGAAAAAGTGCGGAAGACTGGCACAGTGAGGGCTTTTATACCAACCCGATGTGTCTCGCGGCCTTAACAGACAGCCTCAACTCGTTGTAGTTCTTGGCTTTTCTTATAAATCTACAGCTCTGATATGCTTTCCGGCCTTTGGGCCGAGGTAGCACCATGCAACTCATCGATATCGGCGTCAACCTGACCAACCCCAGTTTCGCCGACAAACACCAGGCGGTACTTGAGCGCGCCTATGAATCCGGGGTCTGCCAATTGGTCCTGACCGGCACCAGCCTCGAGGGCAGCGAACAGGCCCTGGAACTGTGCCAACAGCTCGACGACACCGGGCAGCGGCTGTTTTCCACCGCTGGCATTCATCCCCACAGCGCCAGCGAGTGGACCGCCGACAGCGCCCGGCACCTCAAGGACCTGCTGATGCACAGCCGCGTGCGTGCGGTGGGCGAATGCGGGCTGGATTTCAACCGGGACTTCTCTCCTCGGCCCCAGCAGGAAAAAGTCCTGGAGGAGCACCTCGCCCTGGCAGTCCAGTTGCAACTGCCGGTCTTCCTCCATGAGCGCGACGCCGACCAGCGCTTGCTGGACATCCTCCGGGATTTTCGCGATCAGTTGCCGGCGGCCGTGGTGCATTGCTTCACCGGTGAAAAAAAGGCGCTGTTCAGCTACCTCGACCTGGACCTGCACATCGGCATCACGGGCTGGATTTGCGATGAACGCCGGGGCACGCACCTGCACCCATTAGTGCGTGAAATACCCCGCGGTCGGCTGATGCTTGAAAGCGACGCGCCCTACCTGCTGCCCCGCACGCTGCGGCCCAAACCCAAGAACGGGCGCAACGAGCCGGCCTACCTGACGGAGGTCCTGCGCGAAGTGGCCTTGCACAGGGGGGAAACCCAGGAAGACCTGGCCGACCACAGCACCGCTTGCGCCCGGGCGTTTTTTGGGTTGCCCACTCTTTCCTGAGGTCTACAGATTCCTGTGGGAGCGAGCTTGCTCGCGATAGCGGTGGATCAGCTTGTACACAGGCTGGCTGACCCACCGCTATCGCGAGCAAGCTCGCTCCCACAAGGGTAATTTGTTGCCTGTCGGCCCGCATCAAAACCGCGGAATCCGCATTGCCTGTTGACCCACATCAAAACCCAGCCTCCTGAGTAGCGGCACAATAATGGCACCTTGCCAATGCTGTTTCCGCTATCAGAGAAAACCTTCCATGGGTGCCTGGCTTAGCAATATCTCGTTGAAATACAAATTCTGGGCGGTCAATGCAGTCGCCTTTATCACCACGTTGCTGCTGGTGCTCTACGCCGTGCACCTCGAACAGCAAGCCCGCAACCACGCGGCCCAGGCAAACGCCCGGGCCCAGGCACAGGTGCTCGACGCCTGGCCTGCTGGACAACCCGTGCCCAAAGCCAACAACCTTTTGGCATTCCGGCGCGGGCAGATCCCGGTGTTCAATGAGCAACCGTTGCCCTCGCTGGTGCAGGCCGAGGGCTGGGTCGAATTCGATGCCGGGCCGCTGTTGGGCGACAATCCGCTGCTGGGTGCCCAGGTGATCCGTCGAGGTGACGGCCAGCAACTTGCGGTGTTGGCCCATGGTGCAAGCCTGAGCCAAGTGTTCGGTGAACGCTTCAGCCAATACGCCGTGGCGGTGTTCGTGTTGATGCTGGCGATGTTGGGCGCGTCGCAACTGTTGATCCGCTTTTTGCTCAGCCAGCTCAACACGCTCAAGGATGTGATGCTGCACGTGGAAAAAACCGGCGACTTGTCCGCCCGCGTGCCCCTGGCCTGCAAGGATGAAGTGGGCCAGATGGCGGCGGCATTCAATGCCATGCAAGCCGGTTATCAACGGGTGGTCGATACCGTTGCCAGCACCGCCCGGCAGTTGGACAGTGGTGCGGCGCGCCTGGCGTCGAGCATGAACGAGGTACGCCACGGCATGCTCGGCCAGCAAAGCGAAACCGATCAGGCGGCCACGGCGATCAACGAAATGTCCGCCACGGTTTATCACATCGCCCAGCACGCCGGCGCCACCCGCGACCTGTCGAAAACCGCCGACACCCTGGCCGGCAATGGCCACGAAGTGGTCGGCCGGGTGCAACAGTCGATCACCGGGTTGTCTTCGGGCGTGCAGCAGACCGCCGAGATGATCCAACGCCTGGCCGAAGACAGCCAGAAGATCAACGGCGTGGTCAATGTGATCCACAGCATCGCCGAACAAACCAATCTGCTGGCCCTGAACGCGGCCATCGAAGCAGCGCGGGCTGGGGAAATGGGCAGGGGGTTTGCCGTAGTGGCCGACGAGGTGCGCAATCTGGCCAAGCGGGTCCAGACGTCCACGGACGAAATCACCACCATGGTCTCGGCCCTGCAAGCCGGAACCCGGGACGCGGTGGACTTCATGCAGGAGAGTTCGCTCAAGGCCGACGACTGCGTACAACAGGCCCGCGAGGCCGGCGATGCGTTGGCGCAGATCACCGCAGCGGTGGCGCAGATGCGCGAGAGCAATACCCAGATTGCTGTCGCGGCCGAGCAGCAAAGCCACGTCGCCGAGGAAATGAACCGGGCGGTGGTGAGCATTCGCGACGTGACCGAAAACACCGTGCGCCAGACCGTGGATTCAGCCACCACCAGTGACGAACTGGCAACATTGGCGGGGGAGTTGAGCAAGGCAATCGGGCAGCTGAAACTTTGAGGACGCCTTCGCGAGCAAGCTCGCTCCCACATGGGTCTGTCGGGTTCACACCCTTTGTTTCCAACTCGATCCAATGTGAGAGCGAGCTTGCTCGCGAAGAGTCCAGAACAGTCAACATAAATACAACTTTCGGGCCCCTATCGTCCCGATAACCAACCTTGATTCGCAGGCCCTCTGGGCGGCACCTATTCTTCAAGCATGAGTGGACACGAATCGAGGAATAGCATCATGGGCAAACGTCACCCCAACCTTCCGGCCTGGCAATGGCGCGCCTACCCCGACAATCATCGCCACCCCACCAACCTGGTGTTGCACCTGATTGCCGTGCCGCTGTTCATCATCGCATTTCTGCTGATTGTGTCGGGGGTGTTCAGCTTGAGCCTGGGCGATGTCGCCATCGGTGTCATCGGCCTGCTCGCGGCACTGGGCTTGCAGCGCCACGGCCACAGCCTGGAGGCCCAGGCCTCCGAACCGTTCAGCGACCGCAAGGATGCAGTCTCACGCCTGTTGGTGGAGCAGTTCCTGACTTTTCCACGGTTCTTTCTCAGCGGTGGCTGGTGGCGCGCCTGGCGTGATCGCCACCGTCACAACCGCAAGCCTTAACCGAGGAAAGCGTTAACCAAAGATCGTTACGGTCTGCCGGCTCAGGGCGATCAAGCGGCCATCGGCGCTCCAGAACTTCGCGGCGACATGGCCGTAGCCGTCCTGGGCATGCTCGATCTCGGCCAGGTATTTGCACCAGTCCAGCGTCGTGAGCTCCAGCAACGGCTGGACGAACTCGATGGTCCACGTGAGCGTACTGCCGGGGGCCATTTGCGAGAGGTGCGGCAACAACGCCGGCGGCCAGGCGTCCACCAAGGCCAGGATATGGCTTTCGTTAAGCGGCTCCTCCTGCACATCACCGCGCAAGCGCACCCAGCCGCCCATGCTCCGGGATTTATTGCCGCTGAACGGCAAGCCGCCGACGCTCCAACGCATCGCCAGGTGCCGCATGAATTCCGGGGTCATGCCTTTGACGTAAGGCAGTTCCTGGCATTGCTCCACACTTTTGAAATCCGGCGCGGGGTCGGCCTGCACCGCCACCACGGACGAGCGCGAGGCGCCAAAGCTGCCTTGCACCACGGTCACCACTTGGCCGTTCTGCACCGCCCGCCCCAACACTTGGCTCACCGCCTTGCCTTCACGCAACACATCAACTTCAAAACTCACCGGCACGTCGGGCTCGACCGGGCCGACGAAGGTGATCGCCAGCGAACGCACCGGGCGATCCGCCGGCACTCGGGCACGCATCGCCTCATATTGCAGCGCCGCCACCAACCCGCCAAAACTGGCCCGACCCTGGCCCCATTCTGGCGCGATGGTCACCGCGCCTGGCTGCCGGCGCACGGCATCGATCAACTCGGAAAAGCGCATGACGACCTCGAAAACAGGGGAAAAGGATGAAGGCATCTTAACCAGCCCGGACGGGCGGCACAGGGCTCATTCCGGCCAAAGAGACTGACAGAAAAGCCGAGGATCTAGAATCTCCCCAATCCCCTGTGGGAGCGAGCTTGCTCGCGATGGCGGTGTATCAGTCAATTCTTATACAAGCTGACCCGCCGCTATCGCGAGCAAGCTCGCTCCCACAGGGGGGAAAGAGTCCCATAGGGGGAATGCGGTGGGTTCAGGATTTTTCGAAGCAACTCGCGATCAACTTGTCGAGCACCTTGTCGGACTTGGCCTCGGCCTTTTCCATCGTGGCGTGCCAGGTCGGCACGCAAGCGTGCAGATCGGTTTCTTCCTTGGCCCTGGCCAGCCATTGCCAGCAATCATGCCAGTCGCCCAGCGCGCCCTGGGCGGATTTGAGCCGGGGCATGGCCGCTTCAGGCAGGCGGTCGAGCTCAGGGTAAGCTTCGATGGCGTAGCGCACGCGCTTGATCAACAGGCGCAAACGGTGGCGGTCATGGGCCGGATCGCGCAGGGCTTCGTCGAGTTTCTTCCATTGCTTGTCCAGGCGCTTTTCGATGCGCTTGCGCAAGCCCTTCAGCAACCCCTCACGCTGGGCGGCGCGAATGAAGCGCGGGAACGCATCGAGGATCATCAGCAACTGGGCCAGCTCGACACTGGCGGCCACGGCGGGATAGGCATCGGCCATTTGCACCTGGCGTCGCCGCGCCGCCGCGGTCTGGCCGTGTTGCTCAAGGTAAGCCGCCAACACTTCGCGGTCGCGCAGGGGGGTGGTCAACGTACCGACCGCCGAAGCCGCCGTTTCCAGTTGTTCGACGCCGGGCAATCCACGCAGCGGACGCAACAAGCTGCGCAAACGGCGTACCGTGGTGCGCAGGTCATGCAGGGCTTCGCTGTCGGTGTGGGCATTCAAGCGGGCCTGACAGGCCAGCAGCCGGACTTCCAGGCCCAATATGCGGGCCACCAGCCGATCGATCATGGGGCGTACTCCGTACGCAGCTTCAAGTAGCAAGCTTCAAGCTGCAAGTGGGGAGCGATGTGTAGCGCCCTCTTGCAGCTTGAAGCTTAAAGCTTGCAGCTGCCTTCTATCATCTTCCCGCGCGGGATTCGCGGATGTAGAAACGCGCCTTCTCGGCTTTCTTGGCGCAGCCTTCGAACGCTTCGAATTGCTGCTGGGTCTTGGCGCCGGTCAGCAGGGACAAGGCCTTGGAATAGCTGACGGTGCCGGCAAAACCTTCGGCCTTGGCCAGGTCCAGTTCACGCCAGGCGCTGTCGAGTTGGCTGCCACAGCTGTCACGGTAAGCGGTTTTGCCTGCGCAACCAGCCAGGGCCAGAACCATCAGGGAAGCCACCAGGGGCAGGCAGATCCGGGCTTTCATCGATTACACCTCAAGTCAGGAAAACAGTCGTGCTGGTAAGACGGTCACACCGGCAAAAAGTGCCAAGGCCCGACCGGGTAAATTCCAGTGTGGGGAAGAATACGCAAATGCCGCGCTGGCGTATCAAATAACGACGCGTGCGCCACAATGATTGAGCCGAGCCGTCGATGAGTGCATTGTTGAAGTCTGTGAGACAAGAGGCCGGGTCATGACAAAACGTGTCGCATTGGTATTGGGTTCGGGTGGGGCCCGGGGCTATGCCCATATCGGGGTGATCGAAGAAATCGAACGGCGTGGCTATGACATTGCCTGCATCGCCGGTTGTTCCATGGGTGCTGTCGTCGGCGGGATCTATGCCGCGGGCAAGCTCAAGGATTACCGCGACTGGATCGAAAGCCTCGACTACCTGGATGTCTTGCGGCTGGTGGACGTCAGCTTTCGCCTGGGGGCGATTCGCGGTGAGAAAGTGTTCGGGCAGATCCACAAGATCGTCGGCGACATCAATATCGAGGACCTGCGCATTCCCTACACCGCCGTGGCCACCGACCTGACCAACCAGCAGGAAATCTGGTTCCAGGAAGGTTGCCTGCACCAGGCAATGCGCGCCTCGGCGGCGATTCCCAGCCTGTTCACGCCCGTGATGCAAGGCAACCGCATGTTGGTGGACGGTGGTCTGCTCAATCCGTTGCCGATCGTGCCGGTGGTGTCGAGCCACTGCGACCTGATCATCGCGGTCAACCTCAACGCCACCAACCAGAAACAGTATCGATTACCGGTGATTCCGCGCCCCGCCGCGTTCAGGCGCCGCTTCGACACCCTGGTCAGCTCACTGGGTTCGCGCCTGCCGTTTCGCCGCAAGCAGGCCGAACAACTGTTGCTGCTGGAGCAGGAAGCCTTGAAGGCCGAGGCCGCCGACATCAACCCATGGATCGACTCGGCCGAGCCCGAAGGCCAACAACCGGCTGCCGCGCCGGAGAATGAAGGCGCGCCGAAATCCGCCACCGGTTCATTCATCATCGATAACGTCGGCCCAGCCTCGTTGCTGGACTTGATCAACCAGAGTTTCGAAGTGATGCAGACCTCCCTGGCCCAGTACAAGATCGCCGGTTACCCGCCGGATGTGCTGATCAACGTGCCGAAGCGGGTGTGCCGGTTTTTCGAGTTCTACAAGGCGCCGGAATTGATCGCCCTGGGGCGGGAGATTGCCAGCGATACCCTGGATCGGTATGAGCGTGAGCAGAACTAGGGATTTGCGGTGGCTGTGCGGGCCTCATCGCGAGCAAGCTCGCTCCCACAGGGGCAGTGTCCACCGCAGATCCAATGTGGGAGCGAGCTTGCTCGCGATGGCCACAGCCCAGACAACACAGCACTAAAGCCCACCCTCCCCCAACAACCGATACCCCACCCCCGCCTCGGTCACGATGAACCGCGGCCGGGTCGGGTCGTCGGCCAGCTTCTGGCGCAGGTGACCGACCACGATCCGCAGGTAGTGACTGTCTTCGGTGTGGGTCGGGCCCCAGATGTCCTTGAGCAGTTGTTGCTGGGTGATGACCCGCCCCGGATGCCGCGCCAGTTGCGCCAGGACGGCGTACTCCTTGCGGGTCAAGGCCACTTCGGTGTCGTCCAGCAGCACCCGTCGATAGGCCAGGTCCACCGTCAACGGTCCGAACTTCAGCGCAGCCTCCTGGGGCTCGCCGGTCGGGGCCTGGCGCAGCAGGGCGCGAATACGGGCGAGGAACTCCTGGATGCCGAACGGCTTGGTCACGTAATCGTTGGCGCCGTTGTCCAGCGCCTCGACTTTTTGCGCTTCGCTGGCTCGCACCGAGAGCACCAGCACCGGCACCGTCGACCATTGGCGAAACTCGCGCAACACCTGCTGGCCGTCCATGTCCGGCAGGCCCAGGTCGAGCACCAGCAAGTCGGGTTTGTTCAGCGCCGCTTGGGCCAGCCCTTCGGCGCCGGTGCCGGCTTCCAGCACCTTGTAGCCTTGGGAGCTCAGGCTGATGCGCAGGAATTTGCGGATCTGCGGTTCGTCGTCGATGACCAAAAGGGTCGCGGTCTGGCTCATGGGGCTCGTTCATTGCAATCAAATGGAAAGGCTAGCAGGTCGCAAGCTGCGGGTAACAAAAGAGTATCTCAGCCGGGCTCAAGCTTCATCGTCCATGCCTGGTTGCGCCTGCAACGGCAGGTGCAACGTGATGCAGGTGCCGCGTCCGTCGAAGCCTTCGGCCACGCTGATTCGCCCGCCGTGGGCGCCGACCATACCCTGACAGATCGCCAACCCCAACCCCGTGCCCTGCCCGCCCCGATCACCGCGCGCGGCGGTATAGAACATGTCGAAGATTTTCTCCCGTTCCTCTTCAGGAATCCCCGGCCCTTCATCGGCCACGGCAAAAAACACCTCGCTGTCGGTCGCCCCGGCGCTCAGCAACAGGCGTCCTTGAGCCGGCGAGAAGCGCGCCGCGTTCTCCAGCACGTTCACCAGCGCCTGCTCGATCAATGCCGCATGGACATACAACAAGGGCAATTCAGCAGGCACCTCGACACTGAGCGCCAGCGGCGCCAGCACCGCCCGCAGGCGGTTCAGCGCGCTGCCGACGATATCGGCCGGCGCCACCCAGTCCCGCGCCAGCTTCAGGGCGCCGTGGCCGAGACGGGTCATGTCCAACAGGTTCTGGATGTAGCGATCCAGTCGCTCGGCTTCATCGCGGGTGCCTTCGAGCAAGTCGCGACGATCGGCCAGCGGGATCGCCTCCCCCAGCGCCAGCAGGCTGTCGATGCTGCCGCGCATGGCGGTCAGCGGTGTGCGCAGGTCGTGGGACACTGAAGCCAGCAAGGCGCTGCGCAGTTGTTCGGTTTCGCCATGCAGACGCGCCGCCTCCAGGTCCTGGGCCAGTTGCGCCCTCGCCAGCGCCTGGGCCAAGGGTTGACTGAGGGCCGCCAGCAAACGGCGGCGCTGGCCACTCAACGGCTTGCCTTCTTTCGGGCATACGCCCAGCAATGCCAGCGGCCCGCCTTCCGCCGATAACGGCCACCACCACCAACGCCCGGAAGGCAGTGTCCCGGTGCCGGCGCCGGCCGGTTGGTCGTGCTGCCAGGACCAGTCGGCTGCCGCGCGCTCGGCCTCGGTGAACGTCAGCTGCTCACCACTCTCGATTTTCCAATTGGCCTGGCCGTCACGGTTGAGCAGGCACAGTTGCAAGTCGTGCCAATCGTTGAAGTGCTGCACGGCCGCGCTGATCACCGCCTGGCGGTCGGTGGCGGCCGTGAGTTTGCGGGACAGGTCGAGCAGCTCGCCGGTTTCCTGTTGGGTATCGCGCAAGGCCTGCAACTGGCGACGCTGGCGAGCGGCAAGATTGCCGGTCAGTGCCGCCATGAGCAGGAAAAACACCAGCGTCAGCACGTCTTCTTCGCGCTGGATGGTCAGGGAAAAGTTCGGCGGGATGAACAGGAAGTCATAAGCCAGGAACGACAGCGCCGCGCAGGCCAGCGCCGGGCCGAGACTGCTGCGCACCGCCACCAGCAACACCGCCATCAGGAACACCAGGGAGATATTGGGCAACGCCAGCAACCCCGAGACTCCCCAGGCCAATGCGCTGGCCGCCGCGGTCGCCAGCAATGCCAGTACATAATCGAACCCGGTCTGGACGGCGCTTGAACGCACCCGCGCAGGGCGCGGTTGCTCATCGCTGTCCAACACGTTGATCTCCAGCCCCCGGGCATCGCGCAGCAAACGCGAAGCGAGGCCGCCGCCAAACAGGCATCGGCGCAGACGTGGCCGGGACTGGCCCACCAGCACCAGCGTGGCGCGCCTTTCAGTGGCATGCTGGATCAGCGTCCTGGCCACTTCGCCGGCCCGCAGCAGCACCACTTCGCCACCGAGGCGTTCGGCCAGTTGCTGGGCGTTCTGCAAACGCTGGCGCGAGAGTTCGTCACGGGCACTGCCGTTGTCCACATGCACCAGGCTCCACGGCAGATGCCGACGCTGGGCGACGCGGCTGGCATGGCGCACCAGGCGTTCCGCCTGCACGTCACCGTCCACGCCTACCAACAAGCGTCCGCGCACCGCCGGCGCGGCCTGGCCCAGTTGTCGATAACCCTGGGCCAAGTCATTGTCGACCTGGGCGGCGGCCGTCTGCATCGCCAGCTCACGCAACGCGGTGAGGTTGGTCTGGGAGAAAAACGCATCGATCGCCGCCCGAGCCTGCTCCGGCACGTAGACCTTGCCATCGCGCAGGCGCTCCAGCAGCTCACGCGGCGGCAGGTCAATCAGCAGCAGTTCATCGGCTTCCTGCAGGACCCAGTCCGGCAACGTCTCACGCACCTGCACGCCGGTGATGCCGCGTACCTGGTCGTTGAGGCTTTCCAGATGCTGGACATTGACGGTGGTGTAGACATCGATACCCGCTGCGAGCAGGTCTTGAATATCCTGCCAGCGTTTGGCATGGCGGCTGCCGGGCGCGTTGCTGTGGGCCAGTTCGTCCACCAGGACCAAGGTCGGCCGGGCGGCGAGCAGACCGTCGAGGTCCATTTCCTCGAGCATCACACCGCGATACTCCGAGCGCACCAACGGCTGCTGTACCAGGCCGCCGAGCAGCGCTTCGGTTTCGCTGCGACCGTGGGTCTCCACCACCCCGGCCATGACCCTCACGCCTTGGCGCAATTGGCTGTGGGCCGCTTGCAGCATGGCGTAGGTCTTGCCGACACCCGGGGCCGCGCCCAGGAATACCTTGAGCCGGCCACGGCCGTTGCGGGGCAGATTGGCTAACAGTGCGTCGGCGCGGCCGGAGTCGCTCATGTTGGGGATTCTCATCTTTCGAATAGGTCAGTCACCCTGTGGGAGCGAGCTTGCTCGCGATAGCGACAGGTCAGCCGACATCGATGGCGACCGATACACCCTCATCGCGAGCAAGCTCGCTCCCACAGGTTCCTACATTTTTTCCAGGGCCAGGTTCAGCGCCAGCACATTCACCACAGGCGGTCCCACCAAGGGTTGCTCGGTGTTGGCATCGAGTAATGGCTGCAACGTCGAGATTGGCAGGTTGCGCGCCGCGGCGACACGCGCCAGTTGATAGGCAATCGCCGCCGGAGGCAAGTGCGGATCCAGCCCGCTGGCGGAGGTGGTCAACAGCGCCAGCGGCACCGGGCCCTGACCGGGCACCTGGAGCTTGCCGGCGGCATCGATCACCCGTGTGGCCAGGGCCGGGTTGCTCGGGGAGAAGTTGCTGGCACCGCTGGCGACCGTGGCGAAGGCACCGGCCGATGGCCGTGGGTGAAACCAGGCATCACCGGTGAAATCCTGGGCGATCAGCGTAGAGCCTCGGACCTTGCCGGCGGCGTCGACGATCAGGCTGCCGTTGGCCTGGGCGGGAAATGCCACTTGCGCCACGCCGGTGACTACCAGCGGGTAAGCGACACCGGTGATCAGGCTCATCAGTAATAACAGGCTCAAGGCCGGGCGAATCAGAGTGGACATCTCAAAACCCTCGAAAAAGAAAACAGCTGATTTGCAGGCATATCCATTTGTGGCGAGGGAGCTTGCTCCCGCTGGGCTGCGCAGCAGCCCCGTGGACCTGCGACGCGGTGTGGCAGATAGATTGCGTTCAGCTTCTTTGGGGCTGCTTCGCAGCCCAGCGGGAGCAAGCTCCCTCGCCACAACGGCCTCACCTGCCACAACGACTTCGCTTGCCACAACGACTTCGCGTGTCACAACAACCAAGCATCAGGCTCAAACCAGCCCCAACGCCGTCAGCAACATATCGATCGCCTTGATCCCCACGAACGGCACCACGATCCCGCCCAGGCCATAGATCAACAGATTGCGCCGCAACAACGCCGCCGCGCTTGCCGCTTGCACGCGCACGCCGCGCAGGGCCAGGGGGATGAGCACGACGATGATCAAGGCGTTGAAGACAATCGCCGACAAAATCGCGCTCTGCGGGCTGCTCAGGTGCATCACGTTCAACACACCAAGCTGTGGATAAATCGAGGCGAACAGTGCCGGCAGGATCGCGAAGTACTTGGCGATGTCGTTGGCGATGGAAAAGGTGGTCAGCGCCCCACGGGTCACCAGCAACTCCTTGCCGATCTGCACCACGTCCAGCAGCTTGGTCGGGTCGCTGTCGAGATCGACCATGTTGGCCGCCTCCCGCGCGGCCTGGGTACCGTCGTTCATCGCCATGCCGACATCGGCCTGGGCCAGGGCCGGGGCGTCGTTGACACCGTCGCCGCACATGGCCACCAGCCGACCGTCATTTTGCTCGTGACGGATACGCGCCAGTTTCTTCTCCGGCGTGGCCTCGGCCAACACATCATCGACACCCGCCTCGGCGGCAATCGCCGCGGCAGTCAGCGGGTTATCGCCGGTGACCATCACCGTGCGGATCCCCAGCTTGCGCAACTCGGCGAAACGCTCGCGGATGCCCGGTTTGACCACGTCCTTGAGATGGATGGCTCCCAGCAACCTGCCGTCCATGCACACCAGCAACGGCGTGCCGCCACTCTGGGCGATCTTGTCGACCTCCCGCGCCAGCGCCGACGGCAACTCACTGCGTGCAAGGCCGATGAAATCCAGCAAGGAATCCACGGCGCCCTTGCGGTAGATGCGGCCCTGATAGTCGACCCCGGACAAACGGGTTTCAGCACTGAACGGCACAGCCGTCAGCGCGTCGATGCCAGGCTCGGACTGCGGATGCAAACCGCGCAGGTACTCGACGATGGACTTGCCCTCAGCCGTCTCGTCAGCCAACGAGGCGAACAGCGCGCCTTCGGCCAGTTCCTTGGCGGTCACACCGGGGGCGGCATAGACCGCCGTGCAGCGACGATTGCCAAAGGTGATGGTGCCGGTCTTGTCCAGCATCAACACATGCACGTCCCCCGCCGCCTCGACCGCGCGGCCGGATTTGGCGATCACGTTCAGGCGCACCAAGCGGTCCATCCCGGCGATGCCGATGGCCGAGAGCAAGCCGCCGATGGTGGTGGGAATCAAGGTGACCAGCAGGGCCACCAGAAACACCAGCGGCAGGCTGGCGTTGGCGAAATGGGCGAACGGTTGCAGCGTCACCACCACCAATAGGAAGATCAGCGTCAGGCCGATCAACAGGATATCCAGCGCCACCTCGTTCGGCGTTTTCTGGCGCTTGGCGCCTTCCACCAGAGCGATCATGCGGTCCAGGGTGGACTCACCAGGATTGCTGGTGATGCGTATTAGCAGCCAGTCGGAGACCAGTCGCGTATTGCCGGTGACGGCCGAGCGATCGCCGCCGGATTCGCGGATAACCGGCGCCGACTCGCCAGTGATCGCCGCCTCATTGACCGCGGCGATGCCTTCGATCACTTCACCGTCGCCGGGGATCATGTCGCCGGCCTCGACGCGCACCACATCACCTTTGCGCAGACGGGTGGCGGGGATGATTTCAAACCCGCTGGCGGTCTGGCGACGGGCGTTGAGGCCTTCGCTGCCGGCCTTCAAGCTGTCGGCCCGGGCCTTGCCCCGCCCTTCGGCCAAGGCTTCGGCGAAGTTGGCGAACAGCACCGTGAACCACAGCCACAGCGCAATTTGCGCGGCGACGAAGGTCGGCACGGCGCTGTCGGGAATGAAGCACAACACGGTGGTGAGGATCGCGGTCAGTTCCACCACCAGCATCACCGGTGCACGGTGCAACTGGCGAGGATCGAGCTTGACGAAGGCTTGCACCAACGCCGGGCGCCAGAGGGCCGACAGGTGAGTCTTGGGTTGCTCCGGCGCCTTGGCGGCGATGGTTTTGCTCATTGGCATATTCATCATCAAGTCCTCAGAAGCCCATGCTCAGGTGCTCGGCAATCGGCCCCAGCGCCAGGGTCGGCAGGAAGGTCAAGCCGCCGACCAGCAGGATGGTCACGGTCAACAGGGTCACGAACAGCGGGCCGTGGGTGGGAAAGCTGTTCTGGCCAATCGGCGCGGTCTTCTTCAAGGCCAGGCTGCCGGCCAACGCCAGCACCGGCAGGATGTAGCCGAACCGGCCGATCAGCATGCCCAGGCCCAGCATCAGGTTGTGGAAGGGTGTATTGGCACCGAACCCGGCGAATGCCGAACCGTTGTTCGCCCCCGCCGAGGTGTAGGCGTACAACAACTGGCTGAAACCATGGGCGCCAGGGTTGCTCACCGCCGCGGCCGGCCCGGGCAAGCTGGCGGCGACAGCACCCAGCACCAGCACGCTGACGGGCATCACCAGCAGCGTTGCGACCAACAGTTGCACCTCTCGGGCGCCCAGCTTCTTGCCCAGGTATTCCGGGGTGCGACCGATCATCAAGCCGGCCAGGAACACCGCGATCAGCACGTTCAACAGCATCCCGTAGAGCCCGGCCCCGACGCCGCCGAAAATCACCTCGCCTACCATCATGTTCACCAGCGATACCATGCCACTGAGCGGATTGAGGCTGTCGTGCATGCCATTGACCGAGCCGTTGGACGCGGCCGTGGTGGTCACCGACCACAGCACGGTGGCGGTGGTGCCGAAGCGGGTTTCCTTGCCTTCCAGCGGTGCGGTTTGTTCGACGGCCGCGTTGTCCAGGGCCGGGTTGGGCTGGTATTCGGCCCACAGTGACGTCGCGCCGCCGATCAAGAACAGGGCCAACATGCAGGCGATGATCGCGCGGCTCTGGCGCAAGTCCTTGACGTAATGACCGAAGGTGAACACCAGCGCGGCGGGAATCAGGATGATCGAAGCGACTTCGAACAGGTTGCTCCAGGCCGTCGGGTTTTCGAAGGGGTGCGCCGAGTTGACGCCGAAGAAACCGCCGCCGTTGGTGCCCAGTTGCTTGATCGCGATCTGGCTGGCGGCCGGCCCCAGCGGGATGACCTGGTCGGCACCCTGCAGCGTGAGCCCATGCACATAGTGGGCGAAGGTCTGCGGCACGCCCTGCCAGACCAGGAATAACGCCAGCAGCAGGCACAGCGGCAACAGCCCGTAGAGGGTGGCGCGGGTCATGTCGACCCAGAAGTTACCCAGCGTCGTGGCGGACTTGCGCCCGATGCCGCGACACAGCGCCACCAGCACAGCCAGGCCGGTGGCGGCGCTGACAAAGTTCTGCACGGTCAGGCCGACCATCTGGCTCAAGTAGCTCAGGGACGCCTCACCGCTGTAGGACTGCCAGTTGGTGTTGGTCATGAAGCTCACGGCCGTGTTGAAGGCCTGGGTCCACTCCATGCCGGGCAGCTGCTCGGTATTGAGGGGTAAATATCCCTGCAGCAGCAGAATCGCAAACAGCAAGACAAAACCCGCCAGGTTGAACGCGAGCAAGGCCAGGGTGTATTTCTGCCAGCTCTGCTCAACGGTGGCGTCGACACCGGCCAGGCGATAGCAACCGCGCTCCACCGGGCCGAGAATCGGCGAAAGCCACGTGCGCTGGCCTTCCATCACTCGGTAATAAAACCGCCCCAGGAACGGCGCCGGAACCAGCACCAGGGCGAAAAAGGCGAGGATCAGCCCGAAGTCATAACCGTGCATAACCGCTCCTAGTTCCGATCGGCGCGCAACAGCGCAACCAGCAGATAAATGAACAGCGCCACTGCCAGCAGCAGCGACACCCCGTCCAGAACACTCATGGGATTTCTCCGTGGTACGGCGTCGTGCCGCGTGTGGAGTGATTGTCGACAGGGAGGCTGTAAAGGAACGAGATCGAGAGGGGGATTGGGGGATAAAGAATCTGTAAAAAGTATTGGCTGGGCTGGCCTCATCGCGAGCAAGCTCGCTCCCACAATGGTTCTGTTGTGAATACAGAATCCGCGTCCACTGAGAATCCCTGTGGGAGCGAGCTTGCTCGCGATGAGGCCAGCCCTGGCACCAACGCTCTGAACTGGGGCACAAAACCAAGCCATCCGGCAGCGAACATCCCCGATACGACACGATTTCACCCATTACGACTGCCCCCGCCAGCCTGGCACGCCCGCTGCACAGCCCTCCCTAGCGCATTTGCTATGGATCGAGGGGAGCCACCGATGAACACACAACTCAAACCCACCCTGGGCACCCTGCATTTATGGGGCATTGCCGTCGGCCTGGTGATTTCCGGCGAGTATTTCGGCTGGAGCTACGGCTGGGGCGTGGCCGGGACACTGGGCTTCCTGGTGACCTCCTTCATGGTGGCGGCCATGTACACCTGCTTCATTTTCAGTTTCACCGAACTGACCACCGCCATTCCCCATGCCGGCGGGCCGTTTGCCTACAGCCGTCGCGCCTTCGGCGAGAAAGGCGGATTGATTGCCGGGCTGGCAACACTGATCGAATTCGTCTTCGCCCCGCCGGCGATTGCCCTGGCCATCGGCGCCTACCTGAACGTGCAATTCCCAGCGTTGGACCCAAAACACGCCGCCGTCGGCGCCTATATCGTGTTCATGGGCCTGAACATCCTCGGGGTCAAACTGGCCGCGACGTTCGAGTTGGTTGTCTGCGTACTGGCGGTGGCCGAACTGCTGGTGTTCATGGGCGTCGTCGCCCCGGCGTTCAGTTTCAGCAGCTTCGCCCTCAACGGCTGGGCCGGCTCAGATGTGTTCGGCGCACCGGCCATCGCTGGCATGTTCGCCGCGATTCCTTTCGCCATCTGGTTCTTCCTCGCCATCGAAGGCGCGGCCATGGCCGCCGAAGAAGCCAAGGACCCGAAACGCACGATTCCCAAGGCCTACATCAGCGGCATCCTGACCCTGGTGGTCCTGGCGATGGGCGTCATGTTCATGGCCGGCGGCGTCGGCGATTGGCGTACCCTGTCGAACATCAACGATCCCCTGCCCCAAGCCATGAAAACCGTGGTTGGCGAAAGCTCCGGCTGGCTACACATGCTGGTGTGGATCGGCCTGTTCGGCCTGGTGGCGAGTTTCCACGGGATCATCCTCGGCTACTCACGGCAGTTCTTCGCCCTGGCCCGCGCCGGCTACCTGCCCGCCTCCCTGGCCAAACTGTCACGCTTCCAGACCCCACACCGGGCCATCATCGCCGGCGGACTGATCGGCATTGCCGCGATCTACAGCGACGGCCTGATCAACCTCGGCGGCATGACCCTCACCGCTGCGATGATTACCATGGCCGTGTTCGGTGCCATCGTCATGTACATCATGAGCATGCTCAGCCTGTTCAAGCTGCGCAAAACCGAGCCCAACCTGGAACGTACTTTCCGCGCACCGGGTTACCCGATCGTGCCGGGGATCGCCTTGGTGCTGGCGGTGGTGTGCCTGGTGGCGATGGCCTGGTTCAACGCGCTGATCGGGCTGATCTTCCTTGGCTTCATGGCGGTGGGTTTTGTCTACTTCGTCCTCACCGCACAACTGCGTGCGGATGCTCCCGCCGATGCGATGCTGACCGGGCTGTGAGGTGAAGCCGGCCGAACGGGCGTAGTATTGAACCACTGCGAACAACATTCGCTCATAAGTGGTAAGTGCGATGGATTGACGAAACGTTCGTCTGTCCATCGCGCCCTTAAGGAGAGCCCTATGCCCTGGTATGCCTGGTTGATTCTGATTGTCGCAATCGGCTCGATCGTGGGAGGCCTGATGATGCTGCGCGACACCGCCAACAAAGTCGAACTCACGGACGAACAGCGCAAGCGTGTTGCGGAGCGCAATGCGGAAATGGATGCGAAAGAAGCCAAGGATCGTTGATTACCTGGCTTGCTTAGTGCTTTTGTGGCGAGGGAGCTTGCTCCCGCTGGGGCGCGAAGCGGCCCTCACCCTGCTGGCGCGGAGTGTCAGGCTAATCGAGTTTTGGCCGTTGGGGCTGCTGCGCAGCCCAGCGGGAGCAAGCTCCCTCGCCACACAAGCAGGCACCCGATAGCAAACGCGGTGCTATTTTTCCCAATCCGCCTTGGCAATATGCAAGCCATGCTGCCCGTTGTACGCGGCCCGCTCAGGCTGGCTCCAGCCCTCCAGCAATGAATCCTCCAACCGATAGATCTCCACACCCAGCGGGCGGCAGACGCTGAGAGGATCCTGCGCCTCCGGCCCCCACATCGCCAGCGACAGGTCTCCACCCGGGCAGGTGGACAAGGCACACAACAAATCGATCTCGGCAAAAAACTCCAGGTAATCACCCTTCTGCGCCGGACAGGCCTTCATGAAGTACATGTCGTCATGATTGAGCCCTGTGCACTGGAAAATATTCAGCACATCATGCACGTCGAACTCCGTCAGGCCGTGGGGCAACACCGCACGGGTCAGGTTCGAATGGCAGTGATGATGGAAGTCCTCCCCGGTCAGCATCTTGTTCACATACGGATCACAGCGCGTACCCAGCAGATCATGCAATCGTCCACCATGCTCATCGATGCCATAGCCAGCCAGGCTGTCGTCGGTGATGGTCACCAACGGCCGCAGGAATGGCAGGTTCGACCACAACCGATCATGGGTGCTGACATGAGCGCCCTGAAGCTGACGGGTGCGCGCCGCCCAGAGGCGCTCCCGCGGGTCATGGGCATTCCAGACGTTGAAGTCCCCCACTTGCGGCCCTACTGGGGTGGTGACGCGGAACACATGACCCGCGGGCACGTGCCAGGCGCGGCCGGTGCGGATGGGTACTTCGAACTGCTCGATCAGGCTGCGTTTGTCCTGCTCGGTGCGGATACGGTCGTAGAAGGGTTTATCCACCTGCAGGGCTGAACCTTTGCTGACCTGGTAGGCGGCTGGGTAGTCTTTGTGCATGGCGCGGGTCCTTGATCAGGGGTGATGGGTGGGAGCCAGCATCTGCAAAAGCAGTTGCTCGGAATCATCGAGATAAAGGCTCATCGCTTCGTGAGCCGCCAGCTTGTCGCCTTCGGCCAGCCAATCATGGATGCGTCGGTCACGGGCCAGCCACGGTGCCTGGAAACGCGCCTCATCGGGTGCGGAGCTAAACACCAGGCGCAGTTGTGCGATCACATTAGTAAAGAACTCATCCAGCAACGGACTGCGCATTAAACCAACGATGTGCTGATGGAACGCCAGGCCATGAGTACCGACCGAACGCCAGTCCTCACGCTCCCGAGCCAGATCCGCCGCCTCGAGTGCTTCGAGCATCCGGTCTGACTGATACTCGCGTAATGGTTGGCTGCCTAGGATGGCCTGAAGCTCCAAGGTGCGACGGACCTTGAACAAATCTCGCACGTCATCGACACCGAGCCTGCGGACCATTACCCCTTTGTTGCGCACGTAACGGGTCAGGCCTTCCTGGCCCAGGCGGTGTAACGCTTCGCGAATGGTATTGCGCGAAGCGTTGTAGGCCGAGACCAGGTTGTTCTCTACCAACGCCATGCCTGGCAGAAGGCGGCCGCCAATGATGTCGGCGCGTAGCTCCAGAGTGATCTGGTCGGCGAGGGAGAGAGTGTTGGTCATGGATGAAGGCCTTTGATTGTTGAACAATCGATTGGCTGTAGATAATCATTATTTATGCCAACCACGGAAAAGCCTTCGGAATTTGCAAACACCAGTTAGCAAAAAGGCCAGTCTATTCGACCGGCCTCCTTCAATCACAAACTCAATTCACTTCCAGCTTGTCACGGTTCCTGTCGAGAATCGACTTGCCGATCCCCTTGACCTCCAGCAACTCCTCTACCGAAGAAAACGGCCCATTACTCTCCCGATACGCAACAATCGCTTCGGCTTTGCCCTTGCCTATGCCTGACAGCTCGCGCTGCAACGTTGCAGCATCCGCCCCGTTTAAATCCACCTTGGCGCCCTGG
The DNA here is from genome assembly GCF_051132015.1 of Pseudomonas sp. Z1-12. NCBI lineage: Bacteria > Pseudomonadati > Pseudomonadota > Gammaproteobacteria > Pseudomonadales > Pseudomonadaceae > Pseudomonas > Pseudomonas sp. Z1-12. The sequence continues at coordinate 1,856,979 of NZ_CP071647.1, read as the reverse complement.
GTTTTGGCTGGCTGCTCCATTGCTTGCGGCGCAGCGGCCGACTCTTTTTTGGCCGCTGGGGCGGCGATAGCGCCAATCGAGACGCTGGTCAGAAGGGCAAAAATCAAAGAGTAGAAGTAGCCTGTACGCATAAATGACGCTCCATGACATCGTTAAGAGAGAAGCAGCTTTTCCGAAGCTGCCTCTCAAACTTAGGTGATTATGTGTCGCTGTCAAAAATGTGTACGTTACGACATGTGTAACAATCAGGGTTCGAGACGGAGTTGCTGGTAGATCCAGTCGACAATCTCTCCGTCCGGTGCGTAACCACTGACGGTATCGCGAAGCAGTTGACGGCTTCTGGTGGACAATCATCCCGCTCGATGACGATCAGCAATTCCGCCAGCTTGAACGGCATCGTCATGCAATGCTCCAGCAGATCAAGTTACGCAAGAACCGCATACCGTCCGAGAAGGTCCGCGACATCCACTTCCTGGATGTCATCAACTTCGAGCCGGTCGCTCGCTGAGTGCTGAACTCCGGGACGTCGAACCTTCGAGCACCGCCAAAATCCACTACCGAAGCATAGGGTCAGGCGATGATGTCATTTCGGCCGGTATGATTTCAATCGCTCAAAACCTCCCGAAAACAGCACCGCAATTTTATTACTAATGTGGTCTAGAACGCGTCTTAGCTGCCGCGCCATAGCCCTTTCAAACACAACATGAATAAACAGGGACATGGCAATCATAAGCGCCATTGTCCCCCATAGTAATAAATGCGGATTGACAGCCGGATAGAGTGCGTTAAAGACCATATAGCCAACATTTTGATGAAGCAAATAGAGTGGATATGTAATTACGCCCAGCACCACCCATCTGCGCCCCGCCATCCACCCCATCTTCTTTTTGGTTACCAAACCCATGACTACGTAACAGATAAAAATTATCGCGGCCACTATAAAAGCGTCAAAGTCAACGTGATAGTGGCGCTCCAACCTAGGCAGCATATTAACACCTTGATAAATAGCGAATAAACACGAGCTTATTATCGTCGCCCATCTCAACTTCGAAGCACCGCTCAGCCACACGTGATAAAACATGGCCCCGGCAATAAAGTAAGTTGAGTATTCGGTAATGAAAAACCTCCGCCACCCTCTGGCATCGGTGAATTCAAGCGCTACAGACAACACGAGCCAAACACACAGTAGCGCCTCTATTCGATGAAGTTTTCGAAAAAGCATAACGAGCGCTATCAGGAAATAAAAACGGATCTCGATAAACAACGACCAATACACGCCGTCAATTGGACGAATTTCGAAAAAATCGCCCATCAGCGTCAAGTTACCAAGGTACTGAGGAACTGTCGCAGAAAAACGATCCCCACCCAAAGCAAGCATCACCACGAAAGTTATTGAGCAACACACCCAGAACGCCGGATAAAGGCGGACCGCCCGCGATATCAAAAACTTCCTGAAACCCTCCCCCCCGGCGGTCATCATGATGACAAAACCGCTGATCATGAAAAACAGCTCTACACCCAAATAACCATATTTTGCCACAGGTGCTAATAACGGATAAGGCAGGAGCGACCTGTCATCGGCGGCGTAGCCCCGAAATGTATAATGAAAAAAAACTACCGACATAGCAGCTATGAACCGGAGCAGATCTATCTCATTAATTCGCTTTTGGTTCATTTGCTGCCGTTACCTTACATTTTTAAAGCGCGCATGATACCGAGATCTCTGTTTTTATAGAACCTTTTTGAGTTAGAAGGCCAGCCACAGACTCCCGCACCCTGCATCACCGCACCAAGCCCTGCGTGAGGGTCTCTCTTCTACTCCGGGCACGGTATGAGTGATGCTGGCGAAATCAAGCTGTCCGAACAGGAGCGAACCTGCGTCTTCGGCGCGCAAATATATGATCTCGGAAAGACGCCGACAAACACTGGCCATCACGCCGACGCAGATCCAGTGATCAAACACACGCAAGACTTCCGTCGGTACCGGTTTGCTACTTATTTTTCATGAGGTTAAACTCGGCGGCCGCGCACATTTTTTCTGGATATTTAATTACCGGAATTCTATTGAATGGTGCTGCAAAGGGCAGGTTAAACATCCTGAGTTTTTACTCGAGGCGCATCCGTAGATTGTTCCCGGCGTTAATCCTGGTCCTCTTTTGTTGCATGGGGTTTGGTTGGTACTTTTTATTTGACCCAGAGTACAAACAGCTTGGTAAACACGTTGCTTCAGGCATAGGCTTTGTAGCAAATTTGAATTTGTGGGGCGAGTCCGGTTACTTCGATTCGGCCGCTGAAATGAAGCCACTCCTTCATTTGTGGAGCCTTGGAGTTGAAGAGCAATTTTATCTGATTTGGCCCGTAGTAGTTTGGATGGGATGGACATTCAGGAAGACCTCCTTAGTTATAATTCCCGCGTTGATCCTTGCCTCCTTTATTTACAGCGTCGTAATGGTTGATTCTGATCCTGCAGGTGCTTTTTACTCACCATTTACGCGGTTTTGGGAGCTTGCGTCAGGAGGATTACTAGTCTACGGATATGCATATTTTAAACGGGGCAATACCGCTCGCACGATTCCGGTGTGGATGATTGAGGCGAGCTCTGTCGGCGCGCTCGCTCTGCTGATGTGTGGTTTCATTTTTATTGATAAGAGCAAACAATTCCCGGGTTTCTGGGCGGTATTGCCTGTGGCGACCTCCTTGTTACTTATTGGTCCGGCAGAAGGGTCCTGGTTAAATCGAAACATACTGGGTAGCAAATTATTCGTATCGATAGGCTTACTCAGCTTCCCACTTTATCTTTGGCACTGGCCCCTCTTGTCGTTTGCCACGTTGACAGGCGGCGAGCTTCCAAATGCTGGCTACAGGGGGGGCGCAATAGCGGTCGCGGTCGCGGTAATGCTTGCATGGATAACATATAAATATATTGAAACGCCAATAAGACATTCCGAGCGCAGAAGCGTGGTTGGAATGCTTGCCTCGTTGGGCTTGATAGTTGGCACCCTGGGCTTTTATGTATATACCGGCGGTGCCACTCAACTTAGACCGGGCAAAGAAATAGCTGGAGAGATTGGGCACGAGCAGTTCTTTAACTATCTTACCGATAATTATCAGGTGTGCTCAGAGCCCAGCATTAGAAGTGTCGCGCTGATTTACGAACGCCATGTGAGATGCATGCAGTCAAAGGTCGACTCTAAAATTGACGTGGCGATCATTGGGGATAGTCATGCCGAGCATTTATTTAACGGTATGGCAAAAGCATTACCAAGTCTAAACGTCGCATATTATATTAAAGCCAGCCCACCCTTTGTGAGCAATACAGAATTCAAGGAAGTCTATGACTTTCTCGCGCGTGAGGATGGACCAGAAAAAATAATCATCACGATGCATTGGATAAAACGTCTTAATCAAGTTCCCGTAGGTTCGACTGTTGAAGATGAGCTTTTCGCCTCGGTTGAGAGGCTGCTGGCTAGCGGCAAAGAGGTGTATTTATTCGACGACGTGCCTCGGTTTCCATTCGACCCTAAGAAGTGCATCACGAAAGCTCGGGTCCTAAAAAATGAATGTTCCATTCCCTTGGCTACTGCCAATAAAGAATTCGATATATACCGAAAGCAACTGCTTAATGTCGTGCAGAGAGAGCCGCGTGTTAAATATGTCCCTATTAGTCAATACGTTTGCCGAAATGGGCAATGCGGCATGACTCGCAATGGTCATCTTCTCTATCGAGACAAAAACCACCTGAATGTTACCGGCTCCAATTTTATAGGTAGTTCAATAGTGAGGGATAATCCTGACTTGCTTCGTTAGCGAGAGTCGCTGTGACAGATAAGTGCAGTTGCAGAGTCTTATGCGTGGCTGCGCCAAGCACTGGAGCGCCCGCCACAGGCATCCTCGCTCAAATTACGATGCCTTGTCGTCGTGGAACTGCAAGCCTCGGCTCCACGGCAAGCGCGCTCTCTAGGTGCGGTTTATGGGTCGATTGGACGCGATGTATTGCCCGAAAGAAGACCAGAAGGTTGTACGTCGGGTATCCAATACCGGTTGGTAGTATGACTGGGCTCTTTCGAAATTTTCCCGCGCCAAACGTAACATCGCTCCGTTATCCTGAAGCAATGCAAGAATCTTGCTCGACAGCGTCGCGTGGTCACCCGCCGCGATCATCTCGGAATCCTTTAACAACTCGGGTATACCTGCTATTGAAGTAGCAACGGCCGGACAACCGCGACTCATGGCTTCGACCAAAGCGCGAGGCAACCCTTCCTGAAAACTAGGCTGCAGATACAAATCGACAGTATCAAGCCATTCGTATATCGCGCTGCCCGAAGGTTTCGTACCGACAAACTTGACCTTTTCACCCACGCCGAGCTTATGAGCCAAATCGGTATAGACGCTCGCATCGCCTGAACCGACTACCTGAAATTCCCATTCAGGAAGCCTTTCATCCACCAACGCCATTGCGCGAATGGCCACATCAATCCCTTTGTATTTGGATGAGTAATTTCCGATTAAGCCGATAACAACTTTTGTTTTATGTGATTCAATACGGCGCTGTCGGGCAAACAACACCTCATCCGCAACAGGCTGAATGTTCACATTGGAACAAAAAGTAGTGACTCCTCCTTTGCATGGGTAGCGTTTTTGTAGAAATTTCTCTGTGACGTATAGAGCAAACGGCGCCGAAGCTACCGCTTGCCGAGTTTTCAGAGCTTCTATCGGTGCCAGAAACTTTCCTTTCCAACTACCATGGTCCCACAATGAACCCCATGCGCATCCCACCACCTCCACTGCGTAGGGTTTTCCTTGTCTTTTAGCCTCTTTAACAAACAAGTGACCCAGTCGACTTGGAAGACGCGCGATCACGCCTTCGGAGTCAGCCACCAGAGATCGGCAAACGGCCTCCACACCAGCATGGCCTAAAAGCAAACTCTTTAAATTTGAAATACCAGGAAGCAAGCAAAAATCGACTCCACTTGCGGAAGACAGGGTATACCCTTCTTCCCCTTCGATAAGAGCACCACCATCCCGTCCAACGACGGTGAGTGAAGGAAAAACCTGCAGGTAGCGGGGCCATATGGCAGCAGGCAGCCCTCCCCCGGAGTAATACGCATTACCACGGTATTTGAAAATATGGTCATGAACAAACAACACGCGCTTCATACGATACTCTTGATAATTTTCGCCGGCACTCCCGCAACTATGACGCCGGGGGGCACATCGTTTGTGACAACGGAACCCGCTGCAATGATGGAGCGTTTGCCAATGACAACGCCGGGCAGGATACGCACGCCGCAGCCAATCCAAACGTCATCTTCAATGATGACGGGGGCTTTTTCTATCGGGTTATATTTTATAGGCTGACTCATATCCGACCAAGTGTGATTGAACGTAATGATAGACGTTTGATGCGCGATGGACACATCAGCCCCTATCTTCAATCCACCAATAGCATCCAAATAGCAGGAATCATGTATCGAAACGTTATTACCCACTGAAAACCCTGCGGGATTTTTCAGAACTACTGACTTTCCAAAATAGATATTGTTCCCAAAATTCTTGGCACGACCTGAAACAATACAATACCGCAGCAAAACCGCGACTTTACCACCAAAGGGTGAGACCAGATCCCACAAAAACCAGGCGACGAATGAGGGCAGTAACTTAAAGCAAGCTGAAACAACCCAAATCAAGAAAGAGAAATACTTGAAAAGCATTCTACCGTTCATAATTGCCCCTTATTAAGATCACCACTTCCAGAAGGCCGCCTCAACAAATAATGCGCCATAAAAACAAACAGAACACACAGTCCGGATATCTTGAAAACCTGAGATAGCAAGTTGGCCAAATCTGCCCGCAGCGCGTATACAAAGGCTGCAAGCGCGAGGATATAAAACGCATACCAGTAAAGTGAGCGCCATCTTCGATTATAAAGAAATGCGAGCAGCCATGCATAAAACGCCATTATCAGAACAATACCCGCCAGACCGCCGACTATGTAACCAAATCCCACTATTGTAAAGCCCCAACCTGACGTGCCATCAAACCCGTGCTCAGGCCTAAATACACGATCAAACCAAGCGACGGTACTTTGCATACCGTAATCACCCAGCAATGCGGTCGGTACAAAGGCACGCACCACGTCACTGAGCAGGAATGAAATATTTTGGCCAGCATCGAAAACCAATAGGGAATAGAAATTACGCGAAGAAGACATGAATTCGCTATACAGAATCAAATCTCCACCAAAGCGATCAAAATTTACCGTACCCGACAATAAAACACTTTTGAAATACTGGGACACTGGAACAACAAACAAAAGCGCACCAAAGATAGCGATCATCTTCAGAAAATTAAAGTTTCCACGCCGGTCATAATATATGATCATAAAACCGAATAACAACTTGAACAGACTGTCGCGCTCTCCAGTCAACAACACATAGAACACGCAAAACACCAAATAAAGCATCAAGAACAAATCTTTGTAAAAAAAGCGTCCTATTCTTGCCGCGCGCAAAAACACAAGAACAGTAAGTATCAATATCGAAAAGTCACTGATTGTTTTTACAGAAGAAAAACTGTCCAGCACTTCGCGCTTAGATGTCGCATCCGAAGTCAGGATGATGACCAATGAATAAAAAACAAAGGGCAGCATAAAGACGAACAACAGCCGTTCCGAAGACGTACTACGAACCTGTTGAGAACAGAATGTTGAAATTTCTACTTGTCGCACGTTACTAATCAATAAATTTGAGACCGCAACAAAAACCAGCATTGCGATAAATTGCAACCGCAAACTGAGGATCAATACGCCCTCATCGAATGGTAGATTCTCCGACCCATACAAATAAGCACGCAACGGGAAAAACGTAAAATACACGGACATAAAGGCCAAAGGAAATACCCTTGGATCCGCCACGCCTTTTTTTGCGTAAAGGAAAACGATTATCCCTGTATAAAAATACACCAATGTGACTATGACCGGAATAGAGTCAATCACACCGATGAGACAAAGCATGAAAATGCCAAACAGAAATACTTGCAACTTCGAAAATAAACTATTCATCATTCACCACATTCATCGCTTGGCAACAAGCTTGAGAACTCCAAGCTCGTCTTTCAAGTACCTTGCAAATACGACCAACACCACTCCGAATGAAGCGACATAAATCAGACTGGACACAACGAACCCCAAGAGCGGACTTGCAATATCAATCAACCGATTTAAAAACAGGAAAATCAGAAGCGAGATTGAAAACAAACCAAGCACTTTGAGATGACGAAGGAATACTACGCCCACGTTAAAGTTTAATATTCTCCAGACAAGCATCATCATCATCAGATAATTAAGAACTATCGCCACCACCACACCTATCGAAGCGCCTATCAATCCCCACCCACTTCCCAACACCACGAGTACCACAACAGAGAGCGCGTAAAGGAATTGAATGCCCGCACGGGCATAGACTTTCCCAACCGCCATCGTTAAGCAATCGCTAAATTTATAGCCGATTCGGAAATACAAACCGATTGACATAACTTCTATCAGTTTAGCTACCTCACCCCACCCATCACCGAAGAGAGCACCTATCAGTTGATCGGAAAAAATATAGATATAACCGCTCAGATATACAAATATAAGCAATGAAAAATAAATCGAAGAGAGGTATAGCCTTTCGAGCGCCTCATTATTATTCTGCATTTTTGCCATCAGTGGAAAAAACACTTTATCCACTACGCTGCCAAATAAGATCGCGGGCATGGACATGATTTGATAGGCCCGCCCATAGAGCCCAACCGACTCCGCGCCGAGGAGCTTACCTACAACGAGGTTATCCCCCTGGCCTGCGGCATAGTTACAAAGCCGGGCCATCGAGTAACCTACGCCGAAGTCCAGCATCCCCTTGGCGCTGGGGTAGCTAAAACCGACCTTCGCGGCATCCCTGCACAGTATCAGTATCAATATCAGAAAAATTATCGACTGAATCCAGAATGCAGCAACCAAGGACCACATGCCATATCCATGCAGCGCCATGTAAACCGAAACGCCGCCATAAGCAACCAGATAACTTGAAAACGTAACACTCGACAACTTCTTAAATTCGAAGCGTCGTTGAAGCAACGATTGACCTACCACAGAATATGAAATGACAGGCAACATCAAGGCCAGTGTTCTCAATACTTCCGTCAGCTCCGGCATACTGAAAAAAAGTGAAAAACTTTCAGCTAAAAAATATAAAGATATGGCCAGAATGACGCCCAATAGCAAAGACATCGAATTGGCTGTTTTGATGTCCACCGAGGATATTTCTTCTTTTTGAACCAGAGCAGGCCCTACTCCGACCTCAGAAAAAATCCTCAAAAACGCTATGATGGCGGCACCAATGCCAACGACCCCAAATTCTGCTGGCGTCAGGATTCGAGCTAGAATGAGAATTGAAATGAGCTGTACGGCGTTTTGACCAGCGGTCCCCAATAACAACCAAAAAAAACCACTTCTACTTTTTTCATTGGCCGTACTTATTGCTTTTGTCTTCAAAGTCAATCCTTGTATTTACTACAAACTTATTTATCAAGCAAAATAGTACACAATACAAACTGCAAATCGCTTGATGATTTCCGGCCTAGAGTATGCCAGAGGCTCTCAATACGCGCTCAGTCAACGACACATCGTGCCTTTTTATGCGGAAACTGTCCATCTGAAGGATGATGTCTGCGATTTTCTCCAGACACGGATCGCTGTGTGCTCAAAATCCTTGCACCGTTCGGAGGCCAGGCCGAGCTTGATAATTGGAATGATTCTTGGAAAGGTCGATCTGCGACCAGCCCACGGCATGGCGAGGCCGGATCAAATCACGTCAAACGACCGCTTTGGGCCTGCACAAAATACGATAGGACTGAACGTACCGGCTCTGTCTAACCTGAAGGAAGGGTTGGAGCATTGCTCAACGCAGTAGGCCTAGAAGTGGGCTTCATAAATTACAACGGCGCCTACCTACTTTCCTCTAAGCATCGATGACGCTCCATGACATCGTTAAGAGAAAGCAGCTTTCCGAAGCTGCTTCTCAAATATTAGCGATGGTGAAACGCTGTCAAAAACCTGCACGTTACAGCATGTCAGATATGTTAAGGCTCAAGGCGACGCTGTTGATAAATCCAATCGACAATCTCGCCATCCGGGGCATATCCACTCACCGTATCCCTAAGCAACTGTCGAACCCTGGCGTAATCATCACGGTCAATGGCAGCGAGCAGCTCGGTCAAGCTGGCCTTCAACAGCTCCCAAGGCAGGTGATCCTCATTGGCGCTCATGATCATAGGGTGTTGAGTCGCGACCACGTTGTTGCCGATCAACAGCTCTTCGTAGAGCTTCTCTCCGGGACGCAGGCCAGTGAATTCTATCGAAATGTCCCCGTGGGGATTTTTTTCAGAGCGGACACTTAGACCTGACAGGTGGATCATTTTTTCTGCTAGCTCGATGATTTTTACCGGCTCGCCCATATCTAAAACAAATACGTCCCCACCCAACCCCATGGAGCCCGCTTGGATTACCAACTGAGCGGCTTCAGGGATTGTCATGAAATAGCGCGTGATCTTGGGGTGCGTAACGGTCAAAGGCCCCCCGGATTTGATCTGTTTGTGAAACAGGGGAATTACTGAACCGGAAGAGCCCAGTACGTTACCGAATCGAACCATAGTGAAGCGGGTCTTATTGACCCGTGAGACGTTCGCCCTGTCGCCAAATAATACGGGGGCCAGCTCTCGACTGAGGGCTTGTAAAGTCAGCTCTGCGAGTCGCTTCGTACTGCCCATCACATTGGTGGGTCGAACTGCCTTGTCTGTAGAAATAAGCACAAAATTTGACACACCAGCCTGCAATGCGGCCTGCGCGGTATTAAGCGTTCCGATTACGTTGTTCAGAACACCTTCCGCAATATTATGCTCTACCATGGGCACATGCTTGTAAGCCGCAGCGTGATAGACCGTGTTGACGCTCCAAGTCTTCATCACGTCCAGCAATTTGTTCTCATCCCGTACCGATCCCAGAATCGGCAACACCCTTACAGACAAGGACTCCCGGGCTATTCGGGGTTCAAGTTCAGACAAAATGCTATAAAGATTGAATTCGCTATGCTCATAAAGCAACAGTGTAGTGGGTTGAAGGGCCAGGATTTGGCGGCACAATTCAGAGCCGATTGACCCGCCGGCACCGGTCACCAATACCGATTGCCCTGCTATACAATGCTCCAGCAGATCAGCCTGGGCCGGTACGGAATCACGCCCAAGTAAATCCGCGATGTCCACCTCTTGGATGTCATCCACCTTGACCCGGCCGCTTGCCAGATCCATGAATCCCGGAACACTGCGAACGTGTAACGGGAACCCCTCCAGCAATGTCAGTATTTCCCTACGACGACCGCGTGACGAAGAAGGAACGGCCAACAGGATTTCCTGCGCGCCGGTCGCGTCAATCATCTTCTGGATATGTTTGGGCTGATAGACCTGCAATCCTGCGATAACCCGGTCAGCGATACTCCGATCATCATCAATAAATGCGACAGGCCTCATCACCCTCCCCATACGCAGTGCGGCGACGAGCTGGTTGCCTGCCGCACCCGCACCGTAAATCGCAACCTTGGGCAGGCCATCATCGCGATTCGCAAATGGCACATGCTGGGCTGCGGAGAACCAATCACCCAGAAAATATTGCCGCATCATCAAGCGCAGGCCGCCAAGCATGATGAGGCTCAGCCACCAGAAATTGAAAATGATAGATCGCGGTACCAAGGTCGTATGGTTGCTGTACCAATACACCACAAGCGCTAATAGCAATGCCGAAAGACTGACGGCCTTGCAAATGGTAATCAACGCATCATTGCCGAAATAGCGCATCACCGCGCGATACATTCCGAAGCGAATGAAAATTGGAATCGCGATCACCGGGGCAGACGCAAAAAGCCAGAGATGGGTCTCGATGGGGGTCGCCCATACGTCAATACCTAACCGGACGACAAAAGCCAACCAGAGCGCGGCCCAGACTAAAACCACATCCGTGGTCACCTGGATTGCCCGCTTATGACGTCTGGGCAGCCCCAGCAACGCTGTTCTTACTTTATCCATAACTACCTTCACGCACCCTGACCGGGCTCTAATGCATCCATTACTGAAGTACGTTGTGAATCCGTTGTCCATTGGACAATTGCCAAACAGAAAAAACCATCCATCAGTCTGGCGTCATACCTTGTCGAGCTCCCCTGCATGAAATCTAACAGCCAGGAACACCAGCGGCGCATAAGCCACTGTCAGCGCTACCCCTCCATCGACATTCCACCATACGACACAAGCGGCCAGGGGTAGGAGCCAGAATAGATTAATGGCACCGACGGCGAGCGTCACTGGTAAATGACGCCCGTACTGGCGTGAGGCGAACTGATAGGCATGGCTGCGATGAGCTTCGTATACCTTGTCGCCCCGCAGGAGGCGCCTCATAAGGGTGACGGTAGCATCCACGATAAAGACACCGAGTAAAATCAGCCACACCCATAGAAGCTTCGGAGAAACCCAAGCGGCTTGCAAGGAAAGCAGCCCAAGGATGATCCCTAGGAACCCACTGCCCGCATCGCCCATGAAGATACGTGCTGGGGGAAAATTCCAATAAAGAAACCCCGCGACTACCATCGCCAACATCAGCGGCGCCACGATAAGGCCGTTAAACCCACCCAACCAGTAAATGACACATGCGCCGAGGCAAACGCATATCGCCTCCACGCTAGCGATACCATCGATACCATCCATGAAGTTATAGAGATTGAGCATCCACACCAAATAAACGACCGCCAGTACGTGTCCAAACCAACCCAACGCAAACTCATGACCAAACAAGTTAATCGTGGGCAGACCACTTAGCCAACATAACGCCCAAATTGCAGCGGAGAAATGGCCAAGCAACCTCCAGCGAGCTGCTATGTGACCGTGGTCGTCCAGAAAGCCGAGAACGGCGACCCCGATACCCGCTCCCAACATCGCCCAGGCCGCAGACCAAGACAGAAAATCGTTGCCTGCAAGTAGCGGCAGCGCCAAGAGAAAGACAATGACAAATGCCAAGCCGCCCCCCCGGGGGGTGGGTATGGTGTGTGAGCTACGCCCCCCCGGGATGTCGATAATGTTCTTATGAATGGCATATGAGCGCAAAATCCAGGTTAATACCAATGAGGTACCGGTGCTGAGCAAAAGCAAAACAAATATTTTCATTACAGAACACGCCTATGCTTAAACATCTAACTTTTTCTGCATCATATATTTACGACCTGACTGATGCAGCGCATCAATCACCGAGATGGGCGGAGTCCAACCCAGCAGGTTACGAGCCTTCGATGAATCAATAACTAATGAACCACATAGCTGCGTGTAGATTGATTGTTTCCGAAAGACCCTAGCACCAGTACGGAGCAAAAAATCAGGTACCGAAATGAGTCGAGGTTTCAGTCCCATGCCCTGGGCCAGCGCGGTTATCATCTCGCTTGTAGACACCGGCCTGATATCTGACACCAGAAACAGCTCGTTAGCCGCTGCGGGGTGTTCGATGCAAAGACAAAGAAAGTCAACCAGGTTTTCCAGCGAAATTAGGCTTCTAAGATTTTTTATAGCGCCGAGGGGTAAAGGCAAGCCCTTGGACACCAAACGCATCAAACGCTGGTAATTGCCTGGGGCATTCGCCGCATAGACTAAAGGTGGCCGAATAACCACCAACTCCATCGAGCTTTTTTCTACCAGAGCGCGCAATGCACATTCAGCTTCTAGTTTGGATACAGCATAGTCCGCATGCGGTTGTGGAGCTGCATCCTCATTAAATGGAGCGGAATATGTTACAGAACCGTTAACCCCGATAGAGCTAACAAAAATGAATCTTTTGGCTCCAGCCTCCATTGCTTGACGCGCCAGGTCAAGTGTAGCTTCAACATTAACGAGCCTGAATTCATGCAGAGGACTTTCGGATTTATCGTCTAATATGTGTGCCCGTCCCGCCAAATGAATAACAGTCGCCCCCTTACTAATAGATAAAGGACGCTGAAAGGGCTTCTCCGACGGCACGACAACCTGATCTACACCTGATAAAAAATAGTCAACCTGTTTTCGAACCAACAACGTCAGCTTATAATCTGAATTACCTTGCAGTTTTTCGACTAGAGCCCGACCAACGAATCCTGTTGCGCCGGTTATAACTATGCTCTTTGGCAAGTTCAAGATTCAGCCTCAAGTGTTTGATAGACATCCAAATGTACTTTCACCACATTCTCAATGGCGAACTCACGCTCCGCCCATTTTCTTCCAGCACGACCCATGTCATGCCTTAACTCTGCATTCGAAACCAACTTCTCAATCGCGATCGCTAATGCTTCGGCGTCTTTAACCGGCACAAGCAGTCCGGTTTCTCCCGCTATAATAGCATCACGGCAGCCGGGAACGTCAGACGTGACAACTGGCCGCGCACAGGCCGCAGCCTCGATCAGGACTTTTGGTAATCCTTCTCGATAAGAGGGCAAGACTACGATATGCGAACGAGAAAATATCTTGGCCAGATCACTCTGATAACCGAGTACACGTACATTCCCCTCGACTGTCAGGGCCTCTACCTCAGCACTGGAAAGGCTGGTGGGGTTGCCTTCATCCACGTCACCAACCAGTTGAAAGATTACATCGTTCTGACGACGCTTGACTAATTGAGCGGCCTTGATAAATTCATGGACACCCTTGTCCCTAAGGAATCGTCCTGCAAACGTAACGGTTATCGTGCCGATTGGCTCTGGCAAAACCGGATAAGAAGCCAGATGGACCCCCGAACCACGAATCAACACCGCCTTATCAGCATCCAAGCCGCTCATCTTCATCACCAGGGCACGGTCGCAAGGGTTCTGAAAGATCGCCCGAAGATTGTGAGTGCCCAGCGCTAATCGATACATACGTCTCAAAACAAACGACAGAACTTTCGACCGCAAGTCTCTTCCAATAAACACAGAGCCCATGCCAGCGATGGCGGATACAACCCCTCCGACAGGAGCAAGGCGAGCAGCCATCCCCCCATAAAGAACCGGCTTAGTCGTCACCAAATGCAAAAGAGTCGGCCGTAGACGCCAAAGCAATCTCACGAACGATATCATCGCAAAAAACTCAAGAAATGGATTAATACCACCGCGCTCTAACTTGATCGTGTGATAAACAAAGCCTTCTTCAACAACTTTTCCTGACAATGGGCTCGCAATGCTCGCAACGTGCACTTCATAGCCCTTCCCTTGGGCTGCCTTGGCTATCGGCAATCGGTGCGACAAAAAATACCGAGGATCATTGACTACAATTAGCAGTATCCGACTCATTCCTCCCCCACATAAACTGTCAAATTAAAAATATATCCAGTTGAAGACCATGCACTCTTACATCAACCAAGAATAAGTCGTGCAATTCACAGCTGACAGTCACAACCCATCATCAGAGTGCATCAAACCATACGTGCTGAAGACAACTCTTCCAAAGTCAGAATGACTGGATACATTTCTAATCGAGACATCAAAGCAGCGCCCATCATACGTTTTTCAGATACCAAGGCATTGCCACTCTCAAGCCCTCAGCGACACTATGATCGGGAGCGTAGCTCAAATTATTTTTGATCTTTTCGATACTTGCCTGAGAATGCAGGACATCTCCAGCCCTGAAGTCTTTATATACAGGCTCCCTTGCATAACTTACGCCCAAATCTGCCAACATAGCCTTCAACATGGAAAATAACTCTTCCAGGCTCGTTCGTGCATTCACCGCCACATTGTAAACATTATTCAAAGCATGATTTTTTTCTTCGGTTGCAGCCAGAAGATTGGCCTGAACAACGTTCTCGATAAAACAAAAATCTCGGCTTGTTGAGCCATCTCCGTTGATATTGATGCTCTGATCCAAAATCATCGCAGCGGTCCATTTAGGTATTACGGCAGCATAGGCTCCGTTCGGGTCCTGCCTTTTTCCAAACACATTAAAATAACGCAGGCCGATCGTATTAAAACCATAGCTCTTGTAAAAAACATCGGCATACAGCTCATTAACATACTTCGTTACGGCATAGGGTGAAAGGGGCTTACCGATGACATCTTCGACTTTTGGCAAAGCCGGATGATCGCCATAAGTAGAACTACTCGCCGCATAAGTGAAGCTTTTTACCCCCGCATCACGGGCAGCGACCAACATATTCAAAAAACCGTCTATATTAGATGCGTTAGTAAGAATGGGATCGGCCAATGATCTGGGTACAGAGCCCAACGCCGCTTGATGGAGTACATAATCCACGCCTTCGCACGCATTTCGGCAATCATCCAGAGTGCGGATGTCTCCAACTTTTAACGTGAAACGAGCCCATTGATCAGCTGAAACTTCGCCCTTGACCTCATCGAGATTTCGCTGATGGCCAGTAGCAAAGTTATCAAGGCCGATGACGCTCTGATCCAGTTTTAATAGCGTCTCAAGCAGGTTAGAACCTATAAACCCCGCAACACCAGTAATGAGCCATACACGCGGGCTCTTCGGGAGAGTGGCAACCAGCTCATTGTATCGACTCATACGACCTCCAAATTCATTCTGCAAAACAATAGACACATATAATTAAAGTCGGATATCCGACTCATCATTATCAAGCAGATATTTAAGGTCATAAAGCACGTGATTTGCCTTGCCTAATGAGCGAATGTGACGAGCCCCCATATCGGCAAACTGAGAGTGCGCGACAGCCAGAACAATTGCGTCATACGAATCTGGAGCGGGCGTGGAAAGCAGCTTAATTCCATACTCATGCTCTGCCTCCTCAGCCGCTGCCCATGGATCAAAAACGTCGACAACGATATTATAGTCAGCCAGCTCACTAATGATGTCGATCACTCGCGTATTTCTTAAATCCGGGCAGTTCTCTTTAAACGTAAGCCCCATTATCAATACTCGCGCACCGTCCACGTGTATGCGCTTCTTAACCATCGCCTTCACGAGTTGGGAAACGACGTATTCTCCCATGCTGTCATTAAGGCGCCGGCCGGCCAGGATAATCTCCGGATGGTACCCGATGGACTGTGCTTTGTGCGTCAGATAGTAGGGATCTACGCCAATACAGTGACCGCCCACCAAACCAGGACGAAACGGTAAAAAGTTCCACTTGGTTCCTGCGGCTTTCAGGACAGACTCCGTGTCAATGCCCAGCTTATTAAAAATAATCGCCAACTCATTGATTAGCGCGATGTTCAGATCCCGCTGAGTATTTTCGATGACTTTAGCAGCTTCAGCGACTTTTATTGAGCTGGCTTTATGTGTTCCAGCAATGATAATTTTTTTATACAGATTATCAATTTTGGTGGCTACTTCCGGCGTGGAGCCCGACGTCACTTTCTTGATCGTGGTGACACGATGCTCTTTATCGCCTGGATTGATCCTTTCAGGACTATATCCAACGTAGAAATCCGAATTAAATTTCAGGCCCGATACACGTTCTAAAACTGGGACGCAATCCTCTTCGGTTGCCCCGGGATACACGGTTGACTCGTAAATTACCACGTCACCTTTTTTTAACACACTCCCAATAGTCTCAGATGCCTTCAACAACGGAGTCAAATCCGGATTGTTATACTGATCTATGGGCGTTGGAACGGTCACTATGAAGATATTGCAATTACTTAGTTTCTCCACACTGGTGGAGAACTGCAGATTCTTAGCTTCGCCCAGCTCTTGCTCACTGACTTCGAGCGTCGAATCTCGACCTCCACTCAGCTCTTCAATCCTGCGCTCACTGATATCGAAACCCAAGACGGAATAGTGCTTGCCAAACTCCACAGCAAGAGGCAGCCCCACATAACCCAAGCCTACGATTCCAAGTTTTACACTTTCAAAGTTTTGATTATTCAATTTCATATCCACTATAAATTGGTAGTTAGCGCAGCATTGAAATCTACCATTGTAGAATAATAGTCACTGCCGACTGAATATATACGAGCGCAATCTCCAGAACACTCGACCCGCACCGTCGCTGAGGGGCGCTTACACTATGTTCAGCCCCCTTATGAACAACGCTTAAACCGGATTCTTGTCACTTCGACTGAACAAGATACGAAGCAACGCGACAGAACAGCCTAGCAAAACGCCACCTATCACACCTAAGAGCAGGATCAGCATCTTCTTCGGCTTGATGGGGCTCTCCGGCAGCTCTACTGTGCCGTCTTGGCGGTAGACCGAGATGCTCTCAGGATCGATGTTCAATTTGCTATAAAAATAGTATCGCATCTGAAGCGATCGCAAATCAGGAATAAACGCATCATCGGAAGAGCGGGCCTGCAGTGCGTCTACCTCCGCAGATAACGCTTTACTACCCCTTTGATAGTCCAGCTTGTTTCCTGTTTCGACCGTAATATCAACCGCAGCCGTAGAATTCACGCTGGGTGTCGTGAGACCGATTGCCTGGGCGATATTTAAGGCTTCACGTAGCTGCTGTACTCGATCCTCTCGAATGCGCTGGGCGTTTTCCCGCAAGCTGATAATCCGCTGCTCCAGATTCCGTGCCCTAACCGACGCTTCTGCCTTTACGTTCTTGATAAGCTCAGATTCGGCTGCTTCGCTGGCGAGCTTCACATACGTTTTGGCCCACTCCGTGGCGCGAACGGGATCTTCGTTTTTCACAGCGACTAAATAACGATCCGGAGCATCCTTACCGGGCTGCTTGATGACCAGTTCGCGTGAAAAACGCACGTAGACCTGGTCGAGCGCCCCTTCTCGCTGCGATTCGCTCAATGATGGAAGGTAAACCTCGTTGAAAAACCTCTGACGAAGTGATTCTGCTTGTAAGTTACGAGCAAAAACTCCGTAGACGTGGTCTATGGAGTAGATGTCGAGCTCGCTACTTTTACCCCTGCCATAGTTGAGCTCAGCTATACCATTCTGAGTAGGCGGCATGATAAAAAGCTTGGCTTCATAGACAGGCTTACTGAGAAACGCATAAAGACCCGCGCCAACAGCAACCAAAAGAGTGACACCCAAAATCAACCCTTTCTGAGCCCAGAGGCCCCGGACCAGCTCGATCAGATCAATTTCGTCATCGCGACGCGCATCAATACGATCATTTTGCATGGAAAGCCTCGCTTGGCATCGCGTTCGCATACACACCAAACGCATTAAACGGCAAGACGGGCAAAGCCGCGTCGGACACAGCGGCACACTGAGCTAGATTAAATACGAACAAAACGCACCCAAAGTCAGAAAAAATTGTAGACAGTGATCCTTACCAAGACTCCTGGGCTCACACATCCATTTATTTCGATCGCCTACGCGCCCCCATGAACCACGCGAGCAACGGGCCAACCATCATACCAGCGAGAAGTGACACTAGCACGCAAACTGAAACAGGAAGTTGCGGTGATGACCAGCCCAGAAACAGCAATGCGACCGACTGGTTGTTTTCAAGCACAAACAGGACGACTGCCGAGGCCACGAGCAGCGCAAGTACAACAAGGACCAGGCGTTTAAAGTTCCGCATGAGAACTCCTTTGTCTTAGCGCTCCGTCAGAGCTCATCCCCCTCCTCCTCATTCACCCGATCCCTAAGCTCTTTGCCTGGCTTGAAATGAGGAACAAATTTTCCATCAAGGCTGACGGACTGGCCGGTCTTTGGATTGCGACCTACCCGCGGGGCGCGGTAATGCAGGGAAAAGCTGCCGAAACCACGGATTTCAATACGATCACCCGTAGCCAGGCACTGGGACATTTGTTCAAGCATGGTCTTGATAGCCAGCTCCACATCCTTGGATGAGAGTAGCCCTTGATGGGTGACAATTCGTTCGATCAACTCCGACTTCGTCATATTTTTCCCTTCTTTTTCAAGCAGCTAGGAAAATCGCTTGAAAAGGTTTTAGCATGACCGGAGGGATTTGAACAGCCCAAGTATTGACATTCTTCTTTGCTCCCTGGCCGCTTCTTTCCATGCAGGCCAGGAGTTTTCTCAAACTATCGACAGATGACCAACATCGTGCGAGTCAGATAGCCAGCCGGATTAAAACCAAAGGGGTATTGATCGTTATCCTTCGCGTCGTCGGATCGGGTAATGACCTTGTAGCCTGCGCCCTTGCACTCTCTTGCGGCTCTCTTATGGCACTTCTCCCAGCCAGAGCCCAACCCTGAACAGTCGACTTCGATACCGCTGACACCACGCACTGCGTGGGTCTTGGCACTCGTAGCGCAACCTGTAGATGCCAATATTGCGAATATCAGGATGAGCCTGTTCATTCATCTCCTTAAATATCCATCACCTGACTGGGTGGCGCCTGATCTGACGCTATCGCGAGCAAGCTCGCTCCCACATTGCCCCAAGAAAACCAGGACGTCTGTGTCCAACCTTGATAGATAGCCGATCCGCTTAAAGAAAGAGACAGCCGGGTTGCAGGATTGGTTTCACAGCGAGACCAGACAGCGCACATGGAACGGGCAAAGCCTGGCTCTTCCTGAATCGCGCCCACAAAAAAGGGCGACCGAAGTCGCCCTTTTTCATGGTCTGACAGAACTTAGTTCTGTTTTTCCATCTGTGCACGCAGCAGGTCGCCCAGAGTGGTAGGACCAGGAGCATCAGTAGCTGGCTTCTCGCGCAGGCTCTGGATTGCTTCTTTCTCTTCAGCATCGTCTTTCGACTTGATGGAGAGCTGGATTACGCGGCTCTTGCGGTCAACGCTGATGATCTTGGCTTCTACTTCTTCGCCTTCTTTCAGAACGTTGCGCGCGTCTTCAACGCGGTCACGGCTGATTTCGGAGGCTTTCAGAGTCGCTTCGATATCGTCGGCCAGGGTGATGATGGCGCCTTTGGCGTCAACTTCTTTCACGATGCCCTTAACGATTGCGCCTTTGTCGTTCTCTTGAACGTACTCGGAGAACGGATCGCTTTCCAGTTGCTTGATACCCAGGGAGATACGCTCGCGCTCTGGGTCAACCGACAGGATAACGGTGTCCAGCTCGTCGCCCTTCTTGAAACGGCGTACGGCTTCTTCGCCCACTTCGTTCCAGGAGATGTCGGACAGGTGAACCAGGCCGTCGATGCCGCCGTCCAGACCAATGAAGATACCGAAATCGGTGATCGACTTGATGGTGCCGGAGATTTTATCGCCCTTGTTGAACTGGCCAGAGAAGTCTTCCCATGGGTTGGACTTGCACTGCTTGATGCCGAGGGAGATACGACGACGCTCTTCGTCGATGTCCAGAACCATGACTTCCACTTCGTCGCCGACTTGTACGACTTTCGAAGGGTGGATGTTCTTGTTGGTCCAGTCCATTTCGGAAACGTGTACCAAGCCTTCAACGCCTTCTTCCAGCTCAGCGAAGCAGCCGTAGTCGGTGAGGTTGGTAACACGAGCGGTGACGCGGGTGCCTTCTGGGTAACGGGCTTTGATAGCGACCCATGGATCTTCACCCAGTTGCTTGAGGCCCAGGGAAACACGATTGCGCTCGCGATCGTACTTCAGAACCTTGACATCGATCTCGTCGCCAACGTTGACGATTTCCGAAGGATGCTTGATACGCTTCCAGGCCATGTCGGTGATGTGCAGCAGGCCATCGACGCCACCCAGATCGACGAATGCGCCGTAATCGGTGAGGTTCTTGACGATACCCTTGACCTGTTGGCCTTCCTGCAGCGATTCCAGCAGAGCTTCACGCTCGGCGGAGTTCTCGGCTTCCAGGACACTGCGACGGGAAACGACAACGTTGTTGCGCTTCTGGTCCAGCTTGATGACCTTGAATTCCAGCTCTTTGCCTTCCAGGTGCGTGGTGTCGCGCACTGGACGGACGTCAACCAGGGAACCTGGCAGGAACGCACGGATGCCGTTAACGTCGACAGTGAAGCCGCCTTTAACCTTACCGTTGATAACGCCCTTGACCACTTCCTCAGCTGCGAAGGCCGCTTCCAGAACGATCCAGCATTCAGCGCGCTTGGCTTTTTCACGGGACAGCTTGGTTTCACCAAAGCCATCTTCAACCGAGTCCAGCGCAACGTGAACTTCGTCACCGACGTTGATGTTCAGTTCGCCAGCGTCGTTGTAGAACTGCTCAAGCGGGATCAGCGCTTCAGACTTCAGACCAGCGTGAACGGTTACCCAGCGAGCCTGGTAATCGATATCAACGATAACGCCGGTGATGATGGAGCCTGCCTGAAGGTTCAGGGTTTTCAAGCTTTCTTCAAAGAGTTCCGCAAAGCTTTCGCTCATTTTAATTCCTGTTGATTAGGGCGAAGTAAACGCCCATCTCCACACCCCAGACGATGTGGGTTAGTTTCATATAAAAGAAGCGCCGCAGGACTATGACTGGTCCCCTGCGGAGCTTCCTGTCACCCGGCGATATCGCGAAGCGCGATCTCGCTCATGATGCGTTGCAACACCTGATCGATGGACAACTCCGTGGAATCCAGCTGTATCGCATCGGCCGCCGGCTTTAGCGGGGCTACTGCGCGCTGGGTGTCACGCTCATCGCGTGCACGGATCTCATCTAGCAGACTCGACAGACTAACATCCTCGCCTTTGCCCTTCAACTGCAAATATCGGCGGCGCGCCCGTTCCTCGGCGCTGGCAGTCAGGAAAATCTTCAGTGGCGCGTCGGGGAACACCACCGTGCCCATGTCGCGGCCATCGGCCACCAGCCCCGGCGGCTCCTGGAATGCGCGCTGGCGTTGCAGCAAGGCTTCGCGCACCGCCGGCAGCGCGGCGACCTGGGAGGCACCGGCGCCCACGCTTTCGGTACGGATGACGTCGCTGACTTCGTCGCCTTCCAGAATAATGCGCTGGAGCTGGCCGTCGGTCGCCGCGATGAATTGCACGTCCAGATGAGCGGCCAGCGCCTTGAGCAATTCCTCGTTGGTCAGGTCGACGCCATGGTTGGCGGCGGCGAACGCCAACAGACGGTACAAGGCGCCCGAATCGAGCAGGTTCCAGCCCAACTGCCTGGCCAGGATCCCGGCGACGGTGCCCTTGCCCGAACCGCTTGGGCCATCGATGGTGATGACCGGTGCCTTGATGTTCACGACTGTGCCTCTTGTGCTACTCGGATACCGACCTGCGCGCACAGCGCCAGGAAGTTCGGGAACGACGTCGCGACGTTGGCGCAGTCATGGATGCGAATCGGCGCACTGGCGCGCAAAGACGCAACACTGAAGGCCATGGCGATGCGGTGATCACCGTGACCATGGACTTCGCCGCCGCCGATCTGGCCGCCATCGATAATGATGCCATCCGGGGTTGGCTGGCACTTGACGCCCAGGGCGAGCAAGCCGTCAGCCATCACCTGGATGCGATCCGATTCCTTAACCCGCAGCTCTTCAGCGCCCGTCAGCACGGTACGCCCTTCTGCACAGGCGGCCGCCACGAACAGCACCGGGAACTCGTCGATGGCCAGCGGAACCAGCGCCTCCGGAATCTCGATACCCTTGAGTTTAGCCGCTCGTACGCGCAGGTCAGCTACCGGTTCGCCACCCACTTCACGCTGGTTTTCCAAGGTGATGTCGGCGCCCATCAGGCGCAGGATGTCGATCACGCCGGTACGGGTCGGGTTGATGCCGACGTGTTCCAGAACCAGGTCTGAGCCTTCGGCGATCGAGGCGGCCACCAGGAAGAACGCCGACGACGAGATATCGCCCGGCACTTCGATGTGGGTCGCGGCCAGCTTGCTGCCAGACTCGACGGACGCCGTGGCGCCATCGACCGTGACCGGGTAGCCGAAGCCGCGCAGCATGCGCTCGGTGTGGTCGCGGGTCGGGGCCGGCTCGGTGACGGTGGTCTTGCCTTCGGCGTAGAGACCCGCCAGCAGCAGGCAGGATTTCACCTGGGCGCTGGCCATTGGCATGGTGTAGGTCAAGCCCTTGAGCTTGTTGCCACCACGAATGATCATCGGCGGACGACCCTCGGCGGCCGTCTCGATGACCGCGCCCATTTCCCGCAACGGGTTGGCCACGCGATTCATCGGACGCTTGGACAGCGACGCATCACCGGTCAGGGTGCTGTCGAAATCCTGGGCGGCCAGCAGGCCGGACAACAGGCGCATCGAGGTCCCGGAGTTGCCCAGGTAGATCGGCCCCGGAGCAGGCTTGAGGCCGTGCAGGCCGACACCATGGATGGTCACGCGACCGTGGTGCGGGCCTTCGATGACCACGCCCATGTCGCGAAACGCTTGCAGCGTCGCCAGGGCGTCTTCGCCCTCGAGGAAGCCTTCCACTTCGGTTACGCCTTCGGCCAGGGAGCCGAGCATGATCGAACGGTGGGAAATCGATTTATCGCCCGGTACACGAATACGCCCACTCAGGGAGCCACCAGGTTGTGCCAGGAAAATCAGATCGTTGGAGTTCATAGCGTCCACATAGGCCCGACGGGCCAGGATTTTACTGAAATGCTCGCGGGCCACCCTGGCGCGTGTGAAAACGCCCAGCAATTGGTGCCCGTCCCCTGCATCGACCGCGTCGCGCAAGGCGTCGAGGTCGCTGCGAAATGTATCGAGTGTGCGCAAGACAGCTTCGCGGTTGGCGAGGAAGATGTCGTGCCACATGACCGGGTCGCTTCCGGCGATTCTCGTGAAATCGCGGAAACCGCCGGCAGCGTAACGGAAGATCTCAAGATTTTCATTGCGTTTGGCCAATGAATCCACCAGGCCGAACGCCAACAGGTGCGGCAAATGGCTCGTGGCCGCCAACACTTCATCGTGACGCTCGACCTGCATGTGCTCGACATCGGCGCCCAATTCGCGCCACAAACGGTCCACTACGGCGAGCGCGGCAGGGTCCGTCTGGTCCAGGGGCGTGAGGATCACTTTGTGACGACGAAACAGTTCGGCGTTGGAGGCTTCCACCCCGCTCTGCTCGGAACCGGCAATCGGATGACCGGGTACGAAACGCGCCGGCATCCCACCGAAAGCCTCGGTGGCTGCACGCACCACGTTGCCCTTGGCACTGCCGACGTCGGTCAGGATCGCTTGCCCCAGGTTCATGGTTGCCAGACGCGCCAGCAATTTTTCCATGGCCAGGATCGGCACCGCCAGCTGGATCACATCCGCGCCTTGGCATGCGATTGCCAAGTCATCTTCGCAGCGATCAACCACGCCCAACTCCACGGCCAGCCTGCGCGACTGCGGATCCAGGTCGACACCGACCACTTCACGGCACAAGCCGCTTTCACGCAAGCCCTTGGCAAACGAGCCGCCGATCAACCCCAGGCCGACCACCACCAGGCGATCGATCATAGGGGCAGCAGGTTGCAGCGAAGTGACATCAACCACGAACCAGGACCTTGCTCAACGCCTCGAGGAAACGGCTGTTTTCCGCCGGCAGGCCAATGGTGATGCGCAGATGGTTCGGCATGCCGTAATTGGCCACCGGACGCACGATCACACCTTCGCGCAACAGCCCCTGGTACACCGGCGCGGCGACGCGCCCCAGGTCGACACAGATGAAGTTGCCTTTCGAGGGAATCCAGCCCAAGCCCAGTTCACGCAAGCCTGCTTCCAACTGCTCCATGCCGGCCGCGTTGAGGCGACGGCTTTCAGCCAGGTAGGCTTCATCCTGCAACGCGGCACAGGCGGCGGCCAGGGCGAAGCTGTTGACGTTGAACGGCTGGCGCACGCGGTTCAGCACATCGGCCACCACCGCAGTGGACAGGCCGTAGCCGACCCGCAGCGAGGCCAAGCCGTAGGCTTTGGAGAACGTACGCGATACCAGCAGGTTCGGGTAGGCCGCGAGGAAATCCAGGCCATCGGGCAAATCGCTGCCTTCGGCGTATTCGATGTAGGCCTCGTCCAGCACCACCAGCACATGCGCGGGCACGTCCTGGAGGAAATCATCCAGGGCCTGGGCATCGAACCAGGTGCCGGTCGGGTTGTTCGGGTTAGCGATGAAGACCACGCGGGTATTGGCGTCGATGGCCGCCAACATGGCCGGCAGGTCGTGCCCCCACTCCTTGGCGGGAACCACATGGGCATCAGCGCCGACGGCCTGGGTCGCGATCGGGTAGACCGCGAACGCGTGCTCGCTGAATACAGCGTTGAGACCTGGCGCCAGATACGCCCGCGCCACCAATTCAAGAATGTCGTTGGAGCCGTTGCCCAGGGTCACCTGGTTCAGCTCGACACCGCAACGCTCGGCCAGCAGGCTTTTCAACGCAAAGCCATTGCCATCGGGGTAACGGGTCAGCTCGGCCAGTTCGTCGCGGATTGCCGCCAGCGCCTTGGGGCTCGCGCCCAGCGGGTTTTCGTTGCTCGCCAACTTGACGATGCTGGCCGGATCCAGGTCCAGCTCGCGGGCCAGTTCGTCCACGGGTTTGCCCGGAACGTAAGGCGAGAGTTGTTGCACGCCTGGCTGAGCCAGAGCGAGGAAGTTGCCACTCATTTGCTATCCGCCCTTAAAGAACTGCCTTGGGGTAGGAACCCAGCACCTTGAGTGCCACTGCTTCCTGACTGATTTTTTCCAGCACACCTTTTACCAGCGGATCGCGGTGATGGCCGACAAAATCGATGAAGAACACGTAGGTCCATTTACCGCTACGCGACGGACGGGTCTCGATCCGCGTCAGGTCGATACCGTTGTCGTGGAACGGCACCAGCAACTCATGGAGCGCGCCCGGCTTGTTGCTCATGGAGACGATGATCGATGTCTTGTCGTCGCCGGTCGGCGGCACTTCCTGGCTACCGATCATCAGGAACCGCGTGGAGTTGTCCGGGCGATCCTCGATTTTCTCGGCCAGGCGAGTCAGCCCGTAGAGACCGGCCGCCATGTCGCCGGCAATCGCCGCCGAGTTCCACTCGCCCTTGACCCGCTTGGCCGCCTCGGCGTTGCTCGAGACCGCCACACGCTCGACGTTCGGGTAATGAGCGTCCAGCCACTTGCGGCACTGGGCCAACGACTGGGCGTGGGAATAGATCCGACTGATGCTATCGGTCTTGGTGTTCTCCCCCACCAGCAGGTGATGGTGAATGCGCAGCTCGACTTCGCCGCAGATCACCATGTCGTGCTCGAGGAAGCTGTCCAGCGTGTGGTTGACCGCGCCTTCGGTGGAATTCTCCACCGGCACCACGCCAAAATTCACCGCGCCGGCGGCGACTTCACGGAACACTTCATCGATGGCCGCCATCGGCTTGCTGATCACCGCGTGACCGAAGTGCTTCATGGCCGCAGCCTGGGTGAACGTGCCTTCCGGCCCCAGGTAGGCGACTTTCAGCGGCTGCTCGAGGGCCAGACACGAGGACATGATTTCGCGGAACAAGCGCGCCATCTCTTCGTTGCCCAGCGGCCCCTTGTTGCGCTCCATGACACGCTTGAGCACCTGGGCTTCACGCTCGGGGCGATAGAACACCGGCACTTCGCCTTCAGCCAGGGAGGCCATCTTCACCCGGGCGACTTCCTGGGCGCAGCGCGCGCGCTCGCTGATCAGCTCCAGGACTTTTTCGTCCAGGGCATCGATGCGCAGGCGCAGCGCCTTGAGTTCTTGCTCAGACATCAGCCATGTTCCTTCTCGAACTCTGCCATGTAGGCGATCAGCGCATTGACGGCGTTGATGTCGACGGCATTGTAGATGGAGGCGCGCATGCCACCGACCGAACGGTGGCCCTTGAGGTTCAGCAGGCCGCGTTCGTCGGCACCGGCCAGGAACGGCTTGTCGAGACGGTCGTCAGCCAGGCGGAACGGTACGTTCATCCATGAGCGATCGGTCTTGTTGATCGGGTTGCTGTAGAGACCGCTGGCGTCGATGAAGTCATACAGCGTGCGCTGCTTCACTTCGTTGAGCTTGCCGATGGCTTCGACACCGCCCTGCTCCTTCAGCCATTCGAACACCAGGCCGGACAGGTACCAGGCCAGGGTCGGCGGGGTGTTGTACATCGAGCCGTTGTCGGCCGCGACCTTGTAGTTGAGCACGGTCGGGCACAGGGAACGGGCGCGCCCCAGCAGGTCTTCGCGAATGATGGCGACCAGGATGCCGCTTGGGCCGATGTTCTTCTGGGCACCGGCATAGATCATGCCGAAACGGGAGATATCCACAGGGCGCGAGAGAATGTCCGAAGACATGTCGGCCACCAATGGCACGTCGCCAGTTTCCGGGATCCAGTTGAATTCCAGGCCACCAATGGTTTCGTTCGGCGCATAGTGAACATAGGCCGCGTCCTTGGACAGCTTCCACTCGTTCTGGCCGGGAATGGCGAAATAATCGTAGGGCTTGGCGGTGGCCGCCACGTTGACGTGACCGTAGCGCGACGCTTCTTCGATGGCTTTCTGCGACCAGATGCCGGTGTCGATATAGTCGGCGCTGCCGTTTTCCGGCAACAGGTTCAACGGGATCTGGGCGAACTGCTGGCTGGCGCCGCCCTGCAGGAACAGCACTTTGTAGTTGGACGGGATGTTCAGCAGATCACGCAGGTCCTGCTCGGCCTTGGTGGCAATGGACACGAACTCATCGCTGCGATGGCTCATTTCCATGACCGACAGGCCCTTGCCGTGCCAGTCGAGGAGTTCACCCTGGGCACGTTTCAGGACCGCTTCAGGAAGCGCCGCCGGGCCGGCACAGAAGTTATAGGCTCTCTTGCTCACATCCAATCTCGCTCTGATCTGGTGGTCACTTAAATCTTTTGATCTACACACAACTCCACTGTGGGAGCGAGCTTGCTCGCGATAGCGGCACAACAGTCAACATTGATGTTGAATGCCGGTCCGTCATCGCGAGCAAGCTCGCTCCCACAGGGGGCCGTTCACTCAAGGTATGAAACCTCAGGGGAGCAGCATTCCCCCGGCAGGGGATGGTGCAGTGTCGCAAATTTTCAAACAGAACAAACAACAAGGGGGCGAATCTTCATCCGCCCCCTGCGTGTCCGCTTAGTCCTGCGGTTCTTCTTCGTCTGCGGCAGCGTCGAGCGGTTGGTCGCCGACAGCGTCGTCGACATCGGCGCCGAGGGTGCCGTCGAGCGCCACGCCGTCTTCGCCTTCCAGCTCCTCGCCTTCGACTTCCGACGGCTCCTGGACCCGCTCGAGCCCGACCAGCGTTTCGTCGCTGGCCAGCTTGATCAGCGTCACGCCCTGGGTGTTACGACCCAGGCTCGAGACTTCGTCGACCCGCGTACGCACCAGCGTGCCCTGGTCGGAAATCAACATGATCTCCTCGCCGTCGAGCACCTGCACGGCGCCGACCAGGCGACCGTTACGCTCGTTGCTGACCATGGCGATCACGCCCTGGCCGCCACGCTTGTACTCGGGGAACTCGCTGATGGCCGTGCGCTTGCCATAACCACGGGCCGAAGCGGTGAGGATCTGGCTGCCTTCTTCAGGGATCAGCATGGAAATCAGCTTCTGCCCTTCCGGCAGGCGCATACCACGGACACCGCGGGCGGTACGGCCCATGGCGCGAACGTCGGATTCCTTGAAGCGGGTAACCTTGCCGCCGTCGGAGAACAGCATGACCTCACGCTCGCCGTCGGTGATGGCGGCGGAAATCAGCACGTCGCCTTCATCCAGTTCCAGGGCGATCAGGCCGACGCTGCGCTGGCGGCTGAAGGATTCCAGCGGGGTCTTCTTCACGGTGCCGTTGGCGGTGGCCATGAAGATGTAGTGACCTTCGGTGTATTCCTCAACCGGCAGCATGGTGGTGATGTATTCACCCTCATCCAGCGGCAACAGGTTGACCAGCGGACGGCCGCGGGCGGCACGGGATGCTTCCGGGATCTCGTAGGTCTTGAGCCAGTACACCTTGCCTTTGCTGGAGAACAGCAGCAGCGTGGTGTGGCTGTTGGCGACCAACAGGTGAGCGATGTAGTCCTCGTCCTTGACGCCGGTCGCCGACTTGCCTTTGCCGCCGCGACGCTGGGCCTGGTAGGCGGCCAGCGGCTGGGTCTTGGCGTAGCCGCCGTGGGAAATGGTCACCACGCGGTCTTCTTCCGGGATCATGTCACCCAGGGTCAGGTCCAGGCGCGCATCGAGGATCTCGGTGCGGCGCACGTCGCCGTATTCGGCGCGGATCACTTCCAGTTCTTCGCGGATCACTTCCATCAGGCGCGTGGCGCTGTTGAGGATGCGGATCAGCTCGCCGATCTGGTTGAGGATCTCCTGGTACTCGGCCAGCAGCTTCTCGTGCTCCAGGCCGGTCAGGCGGTGCAGGCGCAGTTCCAGGATGGCTTGCGCCTGTTCCGGGGACAGGAAGTACTTGCCTTCGCGCAGGCCATATTGCGGATCGAGGTTTTCCGGACGGCAGGAATCGGCACCGGCGCGCTCGACCATGGCCACCACCGCGGAGGATTCCCAAGGCGTGCTGACCAACGCTTCCTTGGCTTCCGACGGCGTTGGCGAAGCCTTGATCAAGGCGATCACCGGGTCGATGTTCGACAGGGCAACGGCTTGGCCTTCGAGAATGTGGCCACGCTCGCGCGCCTTGCGCAGCTCGAATACGGTACGGCGGGTAACCACTTCGCGGCGGTGACGGACGAAGGCTTCCAGCAGGTCCTTGAGGTTCAGGATCCGCGGACGGCCGTCGATCAGCGCAACGATGTTGATGCCGAACACGCTTTGCAGCTGGGTCTGGGCGTAGAGGTTGTTGAGGATGACCTCAGGCACTTCGCCACGGCGCAGCTCGATCACGACGCGCATGCCGTCCTTGTCGGACTCGTCACGCAGCTCGGTGATGCCTTCGAGCTTCTTCTCTTTCACCAGCTCGGCGATCTTCTCGATCAGACGGGCCTTGTTCAGCTGGTATGGCAGTTCGGTGATGACAATCTGCTGGCGACCACCGACTTTGTCGATGTCCTCGACCGTCGAGCGGGCGCGCATGTAAATGCGGCCACGGCCGGTGCGGTAGGCTTCGATGATGCCGGCGCGACCGTTGATGATCGCGGCGGTCGGGAAGTCCGGACCAGGGATGTATTGCATCAGCTCATCGACGGTCAGCTCGGGATTGTCGATGAGGGCCAGGCAACCGTCGATGACTTCACCGAGGTTGTGCGGCGGGATGTTGGTCGCCATGCCCACGGCGATACCGCTGGAGCCGTTGACGAGCAGGTTCGGGATACGGGTCGGCATGACCGCCGGGATCATTTCGGTGCCGTCGTAGTTCGGCACCCAGTCCACGGTTTCCTTGTGCAGGTCGGCCAGCAGCTCGTGGGCCAGCTTGGTCATGCGCACTTCGGTGTATCGCATGGCCGCGGCGTTGTCGCCGTCCACGGAACCGAAGTTGCCCTGGCCGTCTACCAGCAGGTAGCGCAGGGAGAATGGCTGCGCCATACGAACGATGGTGTCGTACACGGCAGTGTCGCCGTGGGGGTGATACTTACCGATCACGTCGCCGACGACACGGGCGGATTTCTTGTACGGCTTGTTGAAGTCGTTGCCCAGCTCGCTCATCGCGAACAGCACGCGCCGGTGCACGGGCTTCAAGCCATCGCGCGCATCCGGCAGCGCCCGCCCGACGATTACGCTCATCGCGTAGTCGAGGTAGGACTGTTTCAGCTCGTCTTCGATATTGACCGGGAGGATTTCTTTGGCCAGTTCGCCCATGAGAAGCCTGATTCCTTTTTCTGGTGAAACCTCGTCACATCCAGATGGGACGAACGAAGCTCGCCGCTGCAGAACAAGTGCCGTGCAGCGACTTACGACAAATCAACGAGTTATGCCATGGATCTGCGCAGTAAAGACCACCTCGCGAGGCAGCCTTGGAAACCGCCGGATGTTATCACAAGAGCCGCCACGCACCTATCCCCCAGATGCGCATGGTGCGTAGTTAGTTGACCGGTGACAGGCTGATATGGGATCAGAGGGGCTTAGAAGCGCAACGAATGAAGATTTATGGCTGGATTCCGACTCATTTGTTGACTTTTCGGACCTCATCGCGAGCAAGCTCGCTCCCACAGGAGTTTTGTGAACACCGAAAATCCAGTGTGGGAGCGAGCTTGCTCGCGATGGCGGCCGATCAAACCCTGAAGATCTTCAGTGCAACCGCTTGCGGCACATCAATTGCGCCAGCTTCGCGGTGTCCGGACGCTCGATGATGCCCTTCTCGGTCACGATCACATCGATCAAATCCGCCGGCGTGACATCGAATACCGGGTTGAAGGCGTCGATATCCGCGCCGAGCCCCTTGCCACCGACTTCCAGCAGTTCGCGCCTGTCGCGCTCTTCCATCGGAATGTCGTCACCGCTGGCCAGGCTCATATCGACGGTCGAACTCGGCGCCACCACCATGAAGCGCACGCCATGGTGCATGGCACAGACGGCCAGCTGATAAGTGCCGATCTTGTTCGCCACGTCGCCATTGGCGGCGATGCACTCGGCACCGACGATCACCCAAGTCACCCCTTTGGTCTTCATGATGTGGGCAGCGGCGGAGTCGGCGTTGAGGGTCACCGGAATACCCTCACGAGCCAATTCCCACGCCGTCAGGCGCGAGCCTTGCAGCCACGGCCGGGTTTCGTCGGCATAGACGCGCTCCACCATGCCTTCGATATAGGCACCCCGGATGACCCCCAAGGCCGTGCCGAAACCGCCGGTGGCCAGGGCGCCGGTGTTGCAGTGGGTGAGGATGGCCTGGGCGTTGCCCTGGTGCTTGCGGATCAGGTCGACACCCAGTTGGGCCATGGTCAGGTTGGCTTCGCGATCACTCTCGTGGATGGCGATGGCCTCGGCCTCGAGCACCGCCAGCGGCTCGGCATGCCCTTTCAAGCGCCCCAGCCGGTCACGCATCCGATCCAGCGCCCAGAACAGGTTCGCCGCCGTCGGCCGGGCCTCGGCCAGCAAGGCAAAATCGGCCTCCAGCGCCGCCTGCCAATCGCCGCCCTCGGCCATCCTGGCCCGCGCCGCCAGCACAACGCCATACGCCGCGCTGATGCCGATGACCGGCGCGCCGCGCACGACCATCGAGCCAATGGCCTCGGCCACGTCGGCGACACGGGTGCAGGCGATCCAGTTCTCCTCGAACGGCAGGCTACGCTGGTCCAGCAGGTACAGGACGCCATCACGCCAATCGATGGCCTTCACCTTCTCCGCAGCCAATAGTCGATCGCGCATCCTTCACCCCGTACTCATGAACAAAAGCCGCCGATTATAGCGATCCCTCCGCGAAGACGCTCGGGTATACTTCGCCATCCTTTATACCCCATGGAACCGTTCCACGATGCCCAAGCCTGCCGTTGCGCTCGACTTATTATTGCTGCCGACCTGGTTGGTGCCTGTCGAACCCGCCGGTGTAGTGCTCAAGGATCATGGCCTGGGCATCCGCGACGGCTGCATCGTGTTCATCGGCCCACGGGCAGAAGCCCTGAAGTGTGACGCCACCGAAGTCCGTGAGCTACCCGGCATGCTGCTCAGCCCCGGCCTGGTCAACGCCCACGGCCACGCGGCCATGACCTTGTTCCGTGGCTTGGCCGACGACCTGCCCTTGATGACCTGGCTGGAACAGCACATCTGGCCGGCCGAGGCCAAATGGGTCGATGAAGATTTCGTGCGCAATGGTACCGACCTGGCGATCGCCGAGCAGATCAAGGGCGGCATCACCTGTTTCTCCGATATGTATTTCTACCCCAAGATCGCCAGCCAGTGCGTCCACGACAGCGGGATCCGCGCGCAAATCGCCATTCCGATCCTCGACTTCCCGATTCCCGGTGCCGCCAGCGCCGACGACGCCATTCGTCAGGGCATCGAATTGTTTGGCGACCTCAAGCACCACCCGCGGATCAAAGTCGCATTCGGCCCGCACGCGCCCTACACGGTGGGCGACGAGAACCTGGAGAAAATCCGCGTGATTGCCGAGGAACTGGACGCGGCCATTCATATGCACGTTCACGAAACCGCCTTCGAAGTGCAGCAGGCTGTGGATAACACCGGTGAGCGACCGATGGCTCGCCTCGGGCGCCTGGGCCTGCTGGGGCCACGCTTCCAAGCCGTGCACATGACTCAAATCAGCGACGAAGACCAGGCCTTGCTGGTAGAAAGCAATTGCAGCGTGATCCACTGCCCGGAGTCGAACCTGAAGCTGGCCAGCGGTTTCTGTCCGGTGGAACGCCTGTGGCAGGCCGGCGTCAATGTCGCCCTTGGCACCGATGGCGCGGCGAGCAACAACGACCTTGACCTGCTCGGCGAAACCCGCACCGCCGCGCTGCTGGCAAAGGCCGTCGCCGGTTCGGCCACGGCCCTGGATGCCCATCGGGCCCTGCGCATGGCCACGCTCAATGGCGCCCGGGCGCTGGGCATCGAAACAACCGTCGGCTCCCTGGAAATCGGCAAGGCCGCCGACCTGGTGGCGTTCGATTTGTCGGGCCTGGCCCAGCAACCGATCTACGACCCGGTGTCGCAGTTGATCTATGCCACCGGTCGCGATTGCGTCAAACACCTGTGGGTAGGCGGCAAGCCGTTATTGGAGGATGGCCGGCTGACCCGGATGGACGAACCGACACTGATCGCCACGGCCCAGGCCTGGGGTCGCCGCATCCGCGGCCACAACGAATGACCACGCCCCTTGAGCCACGGCTCGGGGCACCTGATTTTTCAAGCTTTTCGAGGATCTGCACATGAGCAACGTCGACCACGCCGAAATCGCCAAATTCGAAGCCCTGGCCCATCGCTGGTGGGACCGTGAAAGCGAATTCAAACCGCTGCACGACATCAACCCGCTGCGGGTCAACTGGATTGACGAACGGGTCAACCTGGCCGGCAAGAAAGTCCTCGACGTCGGTTGCGGCGGCGGCATCCTCAGCGAAGCCATGGCCCAGCGCGGTGCAACGGTGATGGGTATCGACATGGGCGAAGCCCCGCTGGCGGTGGCGCAACTGCACCAGTTGGAATCCGGCGTCAGCGTGGAATACCGGCAGATCACCGCCGAAGCCCTGGCCGAAGAAATGCCCGGCCAGTTCGACGTGGTCACCTGCCTGGAGATGCTCGAGCACGTGCCAGACCCGTCCTCGGTCATCCGCGCCTGCTTCCGCATGGTCAAGCCGGGTGGCCAAGTGTTCTTCTCCACCATCAACCGCAACCCGAAGGCCTACCTGTTCGCCATCATCGGTGCCGAATACATCATGAAGCTGTTGCCACGGGGCACCCACGACTTCAAGAAATTCATCCGCCCTTCCGAACTGGGCGCCTGGAGCCGCGCGGCCGGGCTGACGGTCAAGGACATCATCGGCCTGACCTACAACCCGCTGACCAAGCACTACAAGCTGGCCGCCGATGTTGACGTCAACTACATGATCCAGACCCTGCGCGAGGAATAAGTCGATGCGTCTCAAAGCGGTTCTCTTCGACATGGACGGCACGCTGCTCGACACCGCGCCAGACTTCATCGCCATCTGCCAGGCCATGCGCGCCGACCGTGGCTTGCCACCGATGAACACCCAGCACATACGCGACGAGATTTCCGGCGGCGCCCGGGCGATGGTCGCGGTGACCTTTTCCATGGACCCGGAATCACCGGGGTTCGAGGAACTGCGCCAGGAATTCCTCGACCGCTACCTCAAGGGGTGCGCGGTCCACAGCCACCTGTTCGACGGCATGGCCGAGGTGCTGGCCGATATCGAGGCGGCCAACCTGATCTGGGGCGTGGTCACCAACAAGCCGGTGCGTTTCGCCGAACCGATCATGCAGCAACTGGGCCTGGCCGAGCGCTCGAAAGTGTTGATCTGCCCTGACCATGTGAAAAACAGCAAGCCGGACCCGGAACCGCTGACCCTGGCGTGCAAGCTGCTCGACCTGGACCCGGCCAGCGTGCTGTTCGTGGGCGACGACCTGCGGGACATCGAGTCCGGCCGCAGCGCCGGCACCAAGACCTGCGCGGTGACCTACGGCTACATTCACCCGGACGACAACCCCAAGCATTGGGGCGCGGATGTGGTGATCGACCATCCATTGGCCCTGCGTGAAGTGCTGGATAACGCGCTGTGCAGTTGCTGAGCTGATTGTGGTGATGTCGCTTTGGTGATGTCGCTTTTGTGGCGAGGGAGCTTGCTCCCGTCCGGCGGCGAAGCCGTCGCCTGGGGACCGCTTCGCGCTCCAGCGGGAGCAAGCTCCCTCGCCACAAAAGCTCACTAAATTCATTAAGCTCAGTTAGCTCAGTTAGCTCACTGGCCATGATTGCTCTGCACAAACGGTAACGTGCCGCTTTATTTTGTTGAGGTTCTTTATGTTTGATTATTCCGCCCGCCCCGACCTGCTCAATGGCCGGGTGATCCTGGTCACCGGCGCCGGTCGCGGGATCGGTGCCGCTGCTGCGAAAGCCTACGCCGCCCACGGTGCCACCGTCCTGCTGCTGGGCAAGACCGAAGCCAACCTGACCCAGGTCTACGATGAAATCGAAGCGGCCGGTCATCCGCAGCCGGCGGTAATCCCGTTCAACCTCGAAACCGCCCTGCCTCATCAATACGATGAACTGGCGGCGATGATCGAAACCGAGTTCGGTCACTTGGACGGCCTACTGCACAACGCCTCGATCATAGGTCCACGTATGCCACTGGAACAGTTGTCCGGTGAGAACTTCATGCGGGTGATGCACGTCAACGTCAACGCAATGTTCATGCTCACCAGCACCCTGCTGCCCTTGCTCAAATTGTCCAAGGACGCGTCGGTGGTGTTCACGTCCAGCAGCGTCGGCCGCAAGGGCCGGGCCTACTGGGGCGCCTATGGTGTGTCCAAGTTCGCCACCGAGGGGCTGATGCAGACCCTGGCCGACGAAGTCGATACCGTCGCCCCGGTGCGCGCCAACAGCATCAACCCCGGTGCCACCCGCACCAGCATGCGTGCCCAGGCCTATCCGGGAGAAAACCCGCTCAACAATCCGACGCCCGAAGAAATCATGCCGGTCTACCTGTACCTCATGGGCCCGGACAGCACCGGCGTCAACGGCCAGGCGTTCAACGCGCAATAACGACCCGGGCCGGCGGCGCGACGATTTACCGTCGCGACACCGGCCCTGATCCATGCCAAACCAGGCGAACCGCCAAGCCCACGTCGCCGACGCTTATCGCGAGCTGTTTTCAATCCATTGATTCCTAATCGGTTTTTACTGAAATGAACCGAATGGCACGACTTTCGCTCTAACCTCTTCAAACATGCCATGTTCGGCAGGTAATGGACGTTGAGACGAGACTTATGCCTGCCATGGAAAGCGGACTAAACTCAAATCAGTTGTCCTACGGGACTGATGGACCAGTACGACGCGCAGCCCGAAGCCGTCACCCCAACCTGCGGGACAGATTCAGCTTAGGGGCTAACGCCATATGAAAACGCCCACCCAGATCAACGCGATCGATTTCGACAGCGCCAAATTGCAGCGCCTGGGCCTGGCCCAGCCATCGCCGCTTGCGGCACGCTCTGTCAGTCTGTCGCAATTGCGCCAACAACTGAGCCAGCAACTGCAGACCAGCCTGGAGCCACAGCGCATCCTGGGCCTGTTTTTCCGCGAAATTCAGCGACTGGTGCCCCTGGATGCGTTGGCCTATCAGCACAGAGCCAGTGACCTGCGCCTGGAGTTCGGGCAACGGGGGCATCACACCCTCAGCTACAACCTCAGCCATGAAGGCGAACACCTGGGGGAACTGGTATTTCGCCGCAACCAGCGTTTCACCGAGGCGGAACAGAGCGATCTCGAATCCATCATGTCGACGCTGCTGTACCCATTGCGCAACGCGCTGCTCTACCGCGCCGCCACCCGTAGTGCCCTGCGCGATCCGCTGACCGGTACCGGCAACCGCATCGCCATGGACCAGACCCTGATGCGGGAAATCGACATGGCCAAGCGTCATTCGCAGCCCCTGTCAGTGCTGATGCTCGATATCGATCATTTCAAGCGCATCAACGACAACCATGGTCACGGCGTCGGTGACGAAGTGCTCAAGGCCGTGGCCGAGTCGATCAAGGGCCAACTGCGCAACGTGGACATGGTGTTCAGGTTCGGCGGTGAAGAATTTCTGATCCTGCTGGCCAATACCAGCCGGGATGCGGCGGCCATGGTCGGCGAACGGCTGCGTTATGCCGCCCAGGCCCAGGATTACTTCGCCGCTGGCACCCGGATCGAGCTGACCGTCAGCCTGGGCTGCGCCACCCTGCTACCGGGGGAATCTTCGGAAAGCCTGCTGCGCAGGGTCGACAGCGCGCTGTACGTGGCCAAGCGCGAGGGTCGCAATCGACTGGCGATGGCCGGCTGACAAGTATCGGCAGCAAAGAATATCGAAATACCTGTGGGAGCGAGCTTGCTCCGGGCGGCGATCCGGTGATGATGGCTGCACATCCAACATCTGCGCAAGCTGACCCACCGCTATCGCGAGCAAGCTCGCTCCCACAGGGATTTGGAGTGGGGTTGAAACCAGCCTCCACCCCGAAACAACTGTGGGAGCGAGCTTGCTCGCGATAGCGGCCTTGCAGTCAACCTCCCCGTCGACTGTCAGACCGTTTCGCGAGAAGGCTCGCTCCCACAGGTTGTGGCTATCTGTAGTGGTAGAAATCAGCTCCCGGCCAATGCCAGGCGCTCGCGGGTGGATGACGACTTACTCACCGTTTCCGACTGTTCCAGTTGCATGCAACGCTCCAGGAACAGGTACATGTAGTCATAGCTCTTGCACACGGCCTGGCGCAGCTCCGTTTGCAGGGCTTTGCTCGGGTTCATCCCCGCCAGCGTACAGATGATTTCCAAGGCTTCCCAAGGATGAGCATCGTCGTACTGGGCATGCATCTTCAGCCATTTCATGGCCCGCTTGCGGTCTTCCTCGGCGAAGGCGGCCGCATAGACACCGTTGGAACACACCAGCGCCGACCACTCTCCCGTGGCACCCTCGATGGCATAGTTGGTCGCGGCGATGGCCACGATCAACGCGTCCGAGGAACTGGTGTGCCAGCACCAATGGCTCAAGGCATGAAGCTCAGGCGGTACCTGCTGGGCCTGCAGGTCTTCCAGGGTCACGCCGTGGGCGGCGCTCCAGTTGACCCAGTAGTCGGCATGGTTGAGTTCGACACGAATGTTGCGCATCAGCCAGCGACGCGCCATGTCCTCGCCAGGGTGGCGGGCAAAGCGGGTCTTGGTGAGGTTCTGTGCCATGTATAAAGCGAACTGTTCGACGACCGGCCAACCACCAATGAGGTAGTGGCGCATGGTCTTGGCGCTGAGCTTGTTGTCGCGCATGCGCTGATACAGTTCGTGTTCGACAACCCGGCGCTTGCTCTCGCTGCAATCGGTAATGAGCTGCTGTGCCCATTTCGGATAGCTTGCCGCGTCCATGAGCGGGCCTGTTCGGTTGAATGTGTCGATCACTGTCGGGCTCCTTTTGATTGTGATTTTCTCGGATCAACAAGCGTTTCAGCGGAACGTGCCGGGGGCCTTGAATAACAACGGCTGGGGCCGGGCCGGCCGACATTGCAACGTGTCGCAGGTAAACAATTGCGGGCGTTCGATCACATACCCCTGAGCGTAGTCCACCCCGATCTCCAGCAATGCCTGCTCGATCTGGGCGGTTTCTACAAACTCGGCAATCGTGCGCTTACCCATGACGTGACCGATGTGATTGATCACTTCGACCATTGCACGGTTAATCGGGTCGTCCAGCATATCCTTTACGAAACTCCCGTCGATCTTCAAGAAGTCTACAGGTAAATGTTTCAGGTAAGCGAATGAAGACATTCCGGCGCAAAAGTCATCCAGCGAGAAATAACATCCCAAGCTCTTGAGTTCATTGATAAAACGGATCGCACTGCCGAGATTCGAAATAGCGCTGGTTTCTGTAATTTCAAAACAAATCATTTCCGGCGGAATCGAGTAGGCGGCGAACTGTTTACGCAGGAAGTCGAGGAACGCCTGATCTCCGATAGTTGTGCCTGACAGATTAATCGCACACATCGCCATGGGCCCCTGTCGCGATTCATTCAGGCACTGGCGGATGATCTTGAAGACGTTTTCCACCACCCAACGATCCAGGGATGTCATCAGCCCGTAGCGTTCCGCCGCGGGAATGAAGCTGTCCGGCAGGATCATCCGCCCGGCCTCGTCATGCAGGCGCAGCAGGATTTCAATGTGTCCGCCACCATGATCGCCCGGGCCCAGCGCGGCGATTTCCTGGGCGTACAGGCAAAAGCGGTTTTCCTCCAAAGCCATGTGCAGGCGCTGGACCCAGGCCATCTCACCAAAACGCAGGGACAACTCCGAATCGTCGGCATGATAGACCTGGACCCGGTTGCGCCCCTTTTCCTTGGCCATATAACAGGCCATGTCGGCGGCCCGCAGGGATGCCTCCAGGGTCGTCGGGGTCTGGGCGATATGCACCAGGCCAATGCTCACGGTGGTCACGAACGGCCGGCCCTTCCAGACAAAATGCAGGTTCTGCACGGTCTGGCGCAGCCCTTCGGCAATCTTTTCCGCAGCCTCCGGCGAACAGTTCTCCAGCAGGATCCCGAACTCATCGCCGCCCAACCGGGCCAGGGTGTCGTTTTCCCGCAGCCCTGATTGCAGCAAGGCACAGATATGCCGCAACAACTCGTCTCCCGCCGCGTGGCCGCAGGTGTCGTTGACCAGCTTGAACTGGTCCAGGTCGAGAAACATCAAGGCATGACGACCGACCTGGCGAGTGAGGTTGTGCAAGGCCTGCTCGAGGCGATACTCGAATTCCCGGCGGTTGGCCAGGCCGGTCAGGGCGTCGTGGGTGGCCTGCCACGACAGGTTGGCGATGTATTGCCGCTCCTGGGTCATGTCATGCAGTACCAGCACGGCGCCGCTGACCTTGCCAGCATGGCGGATCGGCGCGCCCACCAGGGTGACCGAGACCGTGCTGCCATCCAGGCGCTGGATCAGTTTCGAATGTTCGCTGGCGCCACTGAGTCGACCGCTGAGGATGTGCTCGATCAAGGTCAGCCCTTCGGTCTGGGCATTGTCATCGAGCAAATTGAACAGCGCGGCCAAGGGCAGGCCCGTGGCATGTTCGGCCTTCCAATGGGTCATCGCTTCGGCGGCGGGGTTCATGTAGGCGATGGCCCCTTCCACGTCGGTGGTGATCACACCATCGCCAATGGATTGCAGGGTGATCTGCGCTCGTTCTTTCTCCATCTGCAGCGCATTGGCGAACACCTGCCGCTGGGCCAGCAACTTATGGGTACGCAACAGCGCCAGGACGATCAATCCCAGGGCGGTGGCGAAATTGGTCACCAGCAGCAGCCGCAGGATGAAACGCGAGCCCTCGCCCAGTGCGTCGCTGAACGCCTTGGCAGCCGGGGTCACGGAATCATTGATCGCGAAGATCTGGGCCTTCCAGCCGCGGATGTCCACCTCCGAGGCCTGGCCCGCGGCGATGCTGCCGTGCATCTGCCGGGCGACATTATTCAATTCGATCAGGTAGCCATCGCCCACCGTCCAGAGATCGATGGCTTCTTCCAAGTAACTGAAGTGACGGAAATTCAAATAAAGCCAGATCAGGCTGGACACATCGTCCGGGTGATTGCCGCCCTTGAGGATGCCGGCCCGTGCGGCTTCCAGGTCCGGCGGTTCGCGGTCCAGCGCCACCCGCAGTTCGTGGCCGCCCTCGGGAACGGCGATGGCTTGCTGAAATTTTCGGAAAATCGCCTCGTCGCGGCTGTCGGCGTAAAGGTTGAGGTAATAGATGGCGTCTTTCTGCCCCTTGGACCAGAGACTCTCCCCCGCCACATAGCCACGAACCGCGGACAATACGTATAGGCTGACGCCGCCGAGCAATGCCTGAAATAGCACAACGGCGATAAAGGGCCAGACGATACCCAGCAGCCGTGGTGTTCCGAGAGTCTGCTTTTGCTTCATGAGGTCCCTTGCACACAGGTATTGCGGACGAACACCCGCCAGAATTCCACTCCTGACTCAATAGCCTAGGCTAGTTTTCGACCCATCGAATGAATGGATGAACAGATCGACAGACTTTGCGTGGAATTTGGGGAAAACAGCGGGTTTGCCTGCTTTTTTTCCGATACTAAGCGCAGAAAACCGCCGGAAACTCAAGGCTGCTGTATTTGTTGCAAATGACCGTAGAGCCGAGCGTACAAACCCCCTTCGGCAATCAGCTGCAAATGGTCGCCGTCTTCGGCGATTCGCCCACCGTCGAACACCAGGACTCGATCGGCCTGTTTCACCGCCGAGAGCCGGTGGGCGATGATCAGGGTGGTACGTGCGCTCAAAAAACGCGCCAGGGCCTGGTGCAGGTTGTACTCGGTGGCCGCGTCCAGGGCCGAGGTGGCTTCGTCGAGAATCACCACCCGAGGATTGGCCAATACCATGCGGGCAATGGCCAGCCGTTGGCGCTGCCCGCCGGACAACCGCACCCCGGAACGCCCAACGATGCTTTCCAGGCCCAGGGGCAGCGCCCGTACCGTGGCGTCGAGCTGGGCGATTTCCAGCGCCTGCCAGCAGGCCTCATCGCTGCGTTCACGGCCCATGGTCAAGTTGGCCCGCACCGTGTCGTTGAACAACGCCGGATGCTGAAGCACCACAGCGACGTTCTCGCGAATGGTTTCCAGGCCAACCTCCTGCTGCGTGGCGCCGCCGAAACGAATGCTACCCGACTGCGGCGTGTACAGCCCGAGCAGCAACTGCACCAAGGTGCTCTTGCCGCCGCCACTGGCCCCGACGATGGCGACTTTTTCCCCCGCAGAGATGGACAGGTTCAATTGGTCGAGCACCAACTCCTCGCCGTAACCGAAACTCAACCCTTGGATCTCGATGCCCACGGTGTCACGGCCCTTGAACGGATCGACGACGCCGGTGTACTGCGGCTCGTCGGCCCGGGCCAGCAGTTCATTGATGCGGTTCAAGGCGCCGCCGGCGGCGTAAAAGGCGTACTGCAAATTCAACAACTGCTCGACCGGACCGATCATGAACCAGAGGTAGCTGAACACCGCCAGCATCTGGCCGATGGACAGGTCGGAAAACACCACCGTGAGCATGGCCGCCGCACGAAAAATATCGATGCCGAACTGGAACAGCAAACCACTGGCACGGTTCGAGGCGTCGGTTTTCCACTGCGAGTTCACGGCGTAATCGCGGACTTCCTTGGCGCGCATTCCCAAGCGCCCAAGGAAATGGCCTTGGCGATTGCCGGCGCGCACTTCCTGGATGGCGTCCAGGGTTTCGGTCAAGGCCTGGGTGAAGCGCGAGGTGCTGTCGTTCTCCAGTTTCTTGAGATGCTTGACCCGCTTGCCCAACTGCACCGTGGCGTAAATCACCAGCGGGTTGAACAGCAGGATCAGCAGCGCCAGTTTCCAGTGCATCCACACCAGGATCCCTGCGGTGCCCACCAAGGTCAGCATCGCCACCAGGAAACGGCTGAGGGTTTCGCCGATGAATTTGTCGAGGGTGTCCAGGTCGGTGACCAGATGGGCCGCTACCGTGCCGCTGCCCAGGCTTTCGTACTCGCCCAGGGAGATTCGCTTGAGACGTTCGATCAGGCGGATACGAATGCGGTAGACAAGGTCCTTGGCCAGCCTGGCGAACAAGCGCGCCTGCAGCACGTTGAACAGCAAGGCGCCGCAGCGCAGGGCCAGGGTCGCCAGCAACATCAGCCCGATATAGCCAGCAGCGCTCTGCCACGCCGTTGGCAATGCTTGGTTCATGACGTTCAAGGCCGCATCGCCGTGACCCAGCAGGACTTCGTCCACCAACAGCGGCAGCAGCAACGGGATCGGCACGCTGCACAGCGTCGCCAGCACAGCTACGCCGTTGGCGATCCACAGGGCTTTTTTATGGGTGAGGGCCAGGCGACGGATTTCCGCCCAGCTCAACCGGTCGATGCGCCGCGAGGCCGATGGGTCTGGCGGCCGCTCAGGCACAGGTCGCGCGCTCCAGCCATCGGCCCAGCAACGGCGACAACTGGCCCAGGGGTTGATAACCGTTGGTCAGCAAGGCCAGTTGGCCGTCGCGTTCGGCCAACAGCGTGGGGAACCCGGCGATGCCCAGGTCCTGTACCCAGGTGAAATCCGCCGCGGTGGCCGCGTGTTGGTCGGCGCGGTCAAAAGCCGCCGCGAATTCGATGCGTGGCAACCCGGCCTGTTCGGCCAGCTCCACCAGGACGCTGGCGTGGGTGACGTCGCGGCCTTGCACATAAAAGGCCTGCTGGATCAGCTTCACCAGCTTCCAGGCCAAGTCCGGGGCGAGGCTGCGAGCCGTCACCAATGCCCGGCAGGCTGGTTCGGTGTCGTAGACGAAACCGTCCGGCAGCGCGCCCTCAAGCTTGAAGGGCTGGCCGGTGGCCTGGGTCACGGCCTGCCAATGCTCAAGAATGTAGCGCCGGGTAGTCGGCTCCAGTGCCGAACCACTGCCGGTGCGCAAACCACCCACCACCAGGTGCACTTCAACGCCCGCGGCCTGCGCCTGCTCGACCAATGCCTCGGCCACCGGTGCAAAGCCCCAGCACCAGGAGCACATCGGGTCCATCACGTAGAGCAGGCGTGACGCCATGGTTCAAGCCTCGGAAGATGTTTGCTTATAGTTGTAGCCGATCGGGTGCGGCATGTTCCGCGCCTTGGCCAACTCGATCTGCTTCTGTCGGTCGATGGCGCTGCGACGGGTTTTCTCGCTCAGCTTATCCCAGCAATGCGGGCAACTGATGCCAGGCACGTAATGCTCCGAAGCGCGGTCTTCGACGCTCACCGGCGTACGACAAGCGTGACATTGATCGTAGTCCCCTTCGCTGAGGTCGTGGCGAACGGTCACGCGGTTGTCGAACACGAAGCAGTCGCCGCGCCACTTGGTTTGCTCCTGAGGCACCTCTTCGAGGTATTTCAGGATGCCGCCCTTGAGGTGATAGACCTCGTCGAAGCCTTGGCCAAGCATGTAGCTGGAAGCCTTTTCACAACGAATGCCGCCGGTGCAGAACATCGCGACTTTCTTGTGCCTGGCCGGGTCGAAGTTGGCCTTGATGTACTCGGGGAACTCGCGAAAGCTGGTGGTCTTGGGGTCGATGGCGCCTTCGAAGGTGCCGATGGACACTTCGTAATCGTTGCGGGTGTCGATCAACAGCACTTCCGGATCGCTGATCAACGCGTTCCAGTCCTGTGGCTCGACGTACGTGCCGACCTGCTTGTTCGGGTCCACGCCTTCGACGCCGAGGGTGACGATTTCTTTCTTGAGCTTGACCTTGGTGCGGTAGAACGGCTGCTCGTCGCAGTACGACTCTTTATGGTCGATGTCGTCCATGCGCGGATCGTTCTTGAGCCAGGCCATCAACCCGTCGATGCCTTCACGGGTGCCGGAGACCGTGCCGTTGATGCCTTCCTCGGCGATCAGCAGCGTGCCTTTGATGCCGTTGTCGAGCATGGCCTTGAGCAGGGGCTCACGCAGCTCGACGTAATCTTCAAGGGTGACGAACTTATACAGTGCCGCCACGACAATGGGTTGTGTCATGGGTGTTTCTCCAGGTGGCTACCCTCGTAAAGGGTGAACCGGATGCGAAAAAAAACGCGCCGGGTGAGCGGCGCGTTGCGATTCTAACAAAAACAATGTGGTTTTAGGAGCGAGAGCCTGCGTGGCGAGGGAGCTTGCTCCCGCTGGGTTGCGCAGCAGCCCCAAAAAACTGATTGGGATCAGCCTGACACGACGCGGTGATTGGCTTGGGGGGCCGCTTCGCAGCCCAGCGGGAGCAAGCTCCCTCGCCACAAAAGCTTCCTCGCCATAAGAACAGGTTGTGCGCTCAGTGCTTGCTGCCACCGGCACACGTCGGCGAAGCCGGGGCCGCGTCAACCTGCGCCCATTCTTCGGGCGTGTAGGTGTGCAGCGCCAACGCATGGAACTCACCCATCAGCTCGCCCAGCGTGCCGTAGACCTTCTGGTGGCGCTTGACGCGATTGAGCCCTACGAACTGCTGGCTGACCACCACGGCCTTGAAATGCGTCTGCAGGCCACGGCTGTGCATGTGGCTTTCATCCAGCACTTGCAAGTGCTCGGG
Organism: Pseudomonas sp. Z1-12; assembly: GCF_051132015.1. NCBI lineage: Bacteria > Pseudomonadati > Pseudomonadota > Gammaproteobacteria > Pseudomonadales > Pseudomonadaceae > Pseudomonas > Pseudomonas sp. Z1-12. Next base: position 1,812,070 of record NZ_CP071647.1, on the reverse strand, counting down.
CTGCAAGAGCCCGAGTGTCGATTCGATGCGTTGTTGCATGCTCATACCGGGCTCCGCTTACGGCTTTTTCTTGGCTGGGGCAGCGGCTTTTGGCTCGAGCTCGGCCGTCATGTCGGCCAGCAGCTTGTTGACCACCGGCACCGCGCTTTCAAGCTTGGCCTGGGTCAGCTGGGCCGATTGCTGGGTCAGCTGTGGCATTTTTTCCAGGACTTTCTTGCCCAATGGCGATTGGTAGAAAGCCACCAGGTCCTTGAGCTCCGATTCGTTGAAGTTGCTGGTGTAGAGCTTGACCATGTCAGGCTTGAGCTTGTTCCAGCCGATGGCTTGGTCCAGCGCGGCATTGGCCTTGGCCTGATAGGTTTCCAGGGTGGCTTTTTTCGACTCAGGGGCCTTGGTCTGTTCAAAGCGCTGGGCAAACATCTGCTGCACTTGCATGTACACCGGAGTGCCCAGTTTGTCAGCGTGCGCCAGGGTCAGGAACGCTTCGGCGCTGGCGTTGTGGCTGGCGGTATCGGCGAAAACAGGGCCGCTGGCACACACCAGAGCAACTGCGGTACAGATGGCACGAAGACGGGTCATCGAGTTTCCTTTGATTACAGGCGAGGTAAAACCCCAAGGGCGACCATTCTGCGCCTAAAAAACGCCGGGCCTCAACCCCGATGCTTGTCGGGTCCGATTGACGGACCGAACACACCGCTCCTGGATTGAGCGATGATTGAGGGAACCGGTGCTGCCCATCTGGGCCTAAACTGCGCATTCAGTCTTTAAGGAGTTTGACCCGATGAGCCGTATCGAAACCGACAGCCTTGGCCAGGTTGAAGTCCCGGACGACGCCTACTGGGGCGCCCAGACACAGCGTTCCATGATCAACTTCGCCATTGGCAACGAACGCATGCCGCTGTCGGTGCTGCATGCCCTGGCACTGATCAAGAAGGCCGCCGCGCGGGTCAATGATCGCAACGGCGACCTCCCCGCCGACATCGCCCGCCTGATCGAACAGGCCGCCGACGAAGTGCTGGACGGCCAGCACGACGACCAGTTCCCGCTGGTGGTCTGGCAGACCGGCAGCGGGACGCAGAGCAACATGAACGTCAACGAGGTGATCGCCGGGCGCGCCAACGAACTGGCCGGCAACCCCCGCGGCGGCAAGAGCCCGGTGCACCCCAACGACCACGTCAATCGCTCGCAGAGTTCCAACGACTGCTTCCCCACCGCCATGCACATCGCCGCCGCCCAGGCTGTCCATCAGCAATTGCTGCCGGCCATCAGTGAACTCTCCGGCGGCCTCGCGGAACTGGCGGCGCGCCACATGAAGCTGGTCAAGACCGGCCGCACCCACATGATGGATGCCACGCCAATTACCTTTGGCCAGGAGCTGTCGGCGTTCATTGCCCAGCTCGATTATGCCGAACGGGCGATCCGCGCCGCGCTGCCGGCCGTCTGTGAACTGGCCCAGGGCGGCACGGCCGTGGGCACCGGGCTCAATTCACCCCATGGTTTCGGCGAAGCGATTGCCGCGGAACTGGCGGCGCTCTCGGGCCTGCCGTTCGTCACCGCACCGAACAAGTTCGCCGCGCTGGCCGGCCATGAACCCCTGACCTCCTTGTCCGGCGCCCTGAAGACCCTCGCCGTGACCCTGATGAAAATCGCCAACGACCTGCGCCTGCTGGGCTCAGGTCCCCGGGCCGGCTTCGCCGAGGTGAAATTGCCAGCCAACGAACCGGGCAGTTCCATCATGCCTGGCAAGGTCAACCCGACCCAGTGCGAAGCCTTGTCCATGCTGGCCTGCCAGGTCATGGGCAACGACGTGACCATTGGTTTTGCCGCCAGCCAGGGGCATTTGCAGTTGAACGTGTTCAAACCGGTGATCATCCACAACCTGCTCCAGTCGATACGCCTGCTGGCCGACGGCTGCAGCAACTTCCAGCAGCACTGCATCGCCGGTCTCGAACCGGACGCCGAGCAGATGGCCGCGCACCTGGAACGTGGGTTGATGCTGGTGACCGCACTGAACCCGCATATCGGCTACGACAAGTCAGCGGAAATCGCCAAGAAAGCCTACGGCGAAGGGCTGACCTTGCGCGAGGCGGCGCTGCAACTGGGGTACCTGACCGATGAAGAATTCGATGCCTGGGTGAGGCCGGAGAATATGTTGGAGGCCGGTAGCCAAGGCTAACGCCATCTCTCCTGTGGGAGCGAGCCTGCTCGCGATGGGGCCGGCAGGCTCGACATCACTATTGCCTGTCAGGCCGCCAATCGCGAGCAAGCTCGCTCCCACAGGGGGGGACAGTTTTAACCGCGACAGTCCAACCGCTGGAGATCCACTGTGGGAGCGAGCTTGCTCGCGATGAGGCCGGCAGGCTCGACATCACAGTTGCCTGTCGGGCCGCCAATCGCGAGCAAGCTCGTTCCCACAAAGGGGCTAACGCCCCACACGTCGGGCCTTGAGTCCGGCGATCAACGAGGGGCCCAGGGCGACCAGCGCCGAACCCAGCACCACCAGCACCGCCCCGCCATAGCCCAGCAGGTTGATCTGCTCGGCATGGACATACTCAGGCCACCACCAGGCCGCCATCGCCACGGCGGCGAAGGTCACCAGCGGCGTGATCGCCAGGGTCGCGCTGACCCGCGACGCTTCCCAATGGGCCAGGGCTTCGGCAAACGCGCCATAGGCAATCAAGGTATTGAGGCAGCACGCGAGCAACAACCAGCCTTGCAGCGGGCTCAGTTGCAGCGCCTCCAACGGATGCACCCAGGGCGTGAGCAGCAGCGCGCAAAACAGGTAGATTACCATCATCACCTGCAGCGAATTCCACACCGTCAACAATTGCTTCTGGCCCAGGGCGTAGAACGTCCAGACCGTCGAGGCCAACAACACCATCAACACTCCGGCGGTGTATTCGCTCAGGGACGTCAGCAACTCGCCCAGGCGCTGGTTGAAAAACAGCGTGAAACCGATCAGCAGCACCAGCAGGCCAATGCCCTGCCCCACGCTGAACCGCTCCTTGAACACAAACAGGCTGGCGACCAGCAACATGATCGGCCCCATCTGCACCACCAATTGCGCGGTGCCGGGGCTCAAGCGGTTCAGGCCCATCAGGTACAACACATAGTTGCCCACCAGCCCGAGCACCGCCATCGCCACCAGCCAGCCGCCGCGTGGGCCGAGGACCTTGCGACTGGGCAGGCGCCGGGTCGCCGCCAAATAAATGAACAGCAAACCGCCGGACACCAGTAAGCGAAACCAGGTCACGGTAACCGGGTCCATCACTTGCAGCACTTGCTTGAGCTTGATCGGCAGGATTCCCCAGAGCAGGGCCGTCAACAGGGCGAGGAACAAGCCGTAGACCCAGCGACCGGACGATATGTGCATGCAAAACCCTCGAAGCCCAGGACAAAGAACGCCCATTCTAGGCATCTATTCGCCCAGCGACACAGGAACAGTTGGGGATTAATTGAATCGATACCGACATGGCACATGGCCGCCTATCGGCTGGCCAAGCAGCGGTTCACGCCAGCCTCTAAACTTCACTCAACCTGATCCCGCCGCCCCTTTTGGAGCCCCTCATGCTTGGCAAACGCGCCCAGGACCTCGCCCCTGCGATGGTCTTTCCAAGTGACCGGATTTGCCGAATAAACGGCGAATTTTACTTCAACACCCGGGAAGGCACCCAGGAAGGGCCGTTCGCGAGTCGCAAGGAGGCGTTGCGGGAGGTGGAGGCGTATGTACAGCGGATGCTGCAACTGACTCAGGTCGCCAGCTAGCGCCGTACTCCTGTGGCGAGGGAGCTTGCTCCCGCTGGGTCGCGAAGCGGCCCCCCTGCCCCATCAATAAACCGCATCGACAGTTTGGCGCCTGCTTCGCAGCCGAGCGGGAGCAAGCTCCCTCGCCACAAAAGCTCTGTGCAAGCATAGTTTTTGCGGTTATCTCACCGCCTCGAACAACCCCGTCGCCCCCATCCCGCCGCCCACGCACATGGTCACGATACCGTAGCGCAGGTTGCGCCGTTGCAGCTCACGCACCAGATGCCCGACTTGCCGGGAACCGGTCATGCCGAACGGATGGCCGATGGAGATCGAGCCGCCGTTGACGTTGTATTTCTCTGGATCGATTTCCAGCCGGTTGCGGCTGTACAGGCACTGGGAGGCAAACGCCTCGTTGAGTTCCCAGAGGTCGATATCGGCGATCTGCAAGCCCTTGGCCTTGAGCAGCTTGGGCACTGAAAATACCGGGCCGATGCCCATTTCGTCCGGCTCGCAACCGGCCACGGTGAAACCGCGAAAAAACGCCTTGGGCTTGAGCCCCAGCGCCAGGGCCTTTTCCAGGCTCATGACCAAGGTCATCGAGGCGCCGTCGGACAACTGCGACGAGTTACCCGCCGTCACCGAGCCGTCTTCGGCGAACACCGGTTTCAGGCCTGCGAGGCTTTCATAGGTGGTGTCCGGGCGGTTGCAATCGTCATGATCGACCACGCCTTCAAGAATCTGCACCGCACCGGTCTGCTTGTCCTCGACCCGGTACTTGACCGCCATCGGGATGATTTCATCGTCGAACAATCCCGCCGCCTGGGCCCTGGCGGTGCGTTGCTGGCTCTGCAAGGCGTAGCGGTCCTGTTCCTCGCGACTGACCTGGTAACGGCGAGCGACGATCTCGGCCGTCTGGCCCATGGGAAAATAAATTCCCGGTACCTGCTCCTTGAGCAACGGGTTGATCAGGTTGTCGGTATTGACGCTTTTCATCGTCAGGCTGATGGATTCCACACCGCCCGCCACAATGATGTCGCTGCAACCGGAAGCGATCTGGTTGGCGGCGATGGCAATGGCTTGCAGGCCCGAGGAACAGAAACGGTTGAGGGTCATGCCGGCCGTGCCAATGCCCAATCGCGAGAGCACCGCCACGTTGCGCCCGATGTTGTAGCCCTGGGCGCCCTCATTGGAGCCGGCCCCGACGATGCAATCCTCGACACTGGCCGGGTTGATGTCGTTGCGCGCCAACAAGGCATCGACGCAATGGGCCGCCATGTCGTCTGGACGGGTCATGTTGAACTTGCCACGAAAGGACTTGGCCAGGCCGGTCCGTACGCTGTCGACGATCACTACTTCACGCATGGCTGTACCTCATTGTTCTGGTCGGTTGAGAGTGAATCGAGCATAGATCCACTGGATAACCGACCGCGACAATCATTCACCTCGCGTATGCGTACCCATCGCCCTAGCGCTTCTTCTTGCGAGCCTGTTTTGCGCTGCGCTCGAAAGCCGCCTCCAGTGCCTGGTTAAGGGTGCGCAGTACCTTGACCCGCGCCCAGCGCTTGTCGTTGGCCTCCACCAAGGTCCAGGGGGAAATCTCGGTGCTGGTACGGTCGACCATGTCGCACACCGCGGCGCGGTAGGCGTCCCACTTGTCGCGGTTGCGCCAGTCATCCTCGGTGATCTTGAACCGCTTGAACGGGATTTCCTCGCGCTCCTGGAACCGCTCCAGCTGGGTTTCCTTGTCGATGGCCAGCCAGAACTTGACCACCACCACACCGGCGTCGGCGATCTGCTCCTCGAAGTCGTTTATTTCCCCGTAGGCCCGCAGCCAGTCGGCCTGGCTGCAAAAACCTTCGACCCGCTCCACCAGCACCCGGCCGTACCAGGAGCGGTCAAACATGGTGAACTTGCCGCGCGCGGGGATATGCCGCCAGAACCGCCACATGTAGGGGTGGGCGCGCTCCTCTTCCGTGGGCGCGGCAATCGGCACGATGCTGTATTGGCGTGGGTCCAGGGCCGCCGTGACCCGCCGGATCGCCCCACCCTTGCCCGCCGCGTCATTGCCTTCGAACACCGCCACCAGGGCATGCTGGCGCATGCGCTTGTCCCGCAGCAGACCGGCGAACCGCGCCTGCTCGGTGATCAGTTGTTCTTCGTAATCGGCCTTGTCCAGGCGCCGGGTCATGTCCAGGCTGTCGAGCAGCGTGACCTGGCCGTCCAGCTCGGGCAGCGGCGCCACGCTGACTTTTTGCGGTTTGATCTTCGACCGGTCCAAGGCCTGGCGCAAACCGTCGAGCAGGATCCGCCCGACGGTAAGGCTGCGATAACAGCTGTCCATGCCTTCGATCACGTGCCACGGCGCGTAGTCGCGGCTGGTGCGGCGCAGCACCCGCTCACCGTATTTGACGAACTTGTCGTAGGTCTGGGACTGCTGCCAATCCAGCGGGCTGATGCGCCAACTGTGCAGCGGATCATCCTTGAGCCCCTTGAGTCGGGCCTTCATCTGCTTCTTGGAGAGGTGGAACCAGAACTTGAAGATCAGCGCGCCTTCATCGCAGAGCATTTTTTCCAGGCGCTCGGCACCGGCGATCGCCTGGTCGAGTCGTGGGTCCTTGAATTCGCCATGGACCCGGCCCTGGAGCATCTGGCTGTACCAGTTGCCGAAGAAAATCCCCATGCGCCCCTTGGCCGGCAGCATCCGCCAATAGCGCCACGCGGGAGGCCGCGCCAGTTCCTCGTCGGTCTGCTGGTCGAAGGTGCGCACTTCAATCAGCCGTGGGTCCATCCATTCATTGAGCAACTTCACCGTCTCGCCCTTGCCCGCGCCTTCGATGCCGTTGATCAACACGATGACCGGAAACCGGCCCTGCTGCTGCAACTCGAACTGCGCTTCCAACAGCGCTTCACGCAGGGCGGGCACCTCGGCCTCAAAGGTGTCTTTATCGATCACATGGCCGATTTCAGCGGATTCAAACATGGGCAGCTCCTTCCGGGGATGGCTCAAGACTAGCGGATTGGATGCGGCCCTGTGCAGCAGATTCCATTCAGATGTGCGCTCTGTTGCGATGGGTCAAGCAAGCCGATACCGATCGGCTAGAATGGCCGCTCAGTTTTGACCGAGCCTGCCATGACGCCCATCCAGCAACACGCCCAACTCGACTGGGATGAACAGGGGCGCCCGCGTTCGCGGGTGTTCGACGATGTGTATTTTTCCGATCAGTCGGGCCTGGATGAAACCCGTTATGTGTTCCTCGAGCAGAACAACCTGGCCGAGCGCTTCGCTGCGCTGGCCGCTGGCGGGCGGCTGGTGATCGGCGAAACCGGGTTTGGCACCGGCTTGAATTTTCTCTGCGCCTGGCAATTGTTCGAACAGAGCGCGCCAGCAGGCGCTCGGCTGCACTTCGTCAGCGTCGAGAAGTATCCCTTGAGCCCCGAAGACTTGCGCCGGGCCCTGGCCCTGTGGCCGCAACTGAGCCTTCAAGCGGAACAATTGCTTGAGCAGTACGTGGCGATCCACCAGGGTTTCCAGCGCCTGGTCCTGGCCAATGGCCGGGTGACGCTGACCTTGTTGATCGGTGATGCCCTGGAGCAGTTGCCGCAGTTGGACGGGCAGATCGATGCCTGGTTCCTCGACGGCTTTGCCCCAGCCAGGAATCCCGAGATGTGGACCGCCGAGCTGTTCGCCGAACTGGCCCGGCTGGCCGCACCCGGCGCTACCCTCAGTACCTTTACCAGCACCGGTTGGGTTCGGCGGTTGCTGAACGCGGCAGGCTTCAAGATGAAGCGCATACCGGGCATTGGCCATAAATGGGAAATCCTGCGCGGCGTGTTTCTTGGCTGGCCCGAGCAGACACCCGCGCCGTCCCTGGCAAAACCCTGGTACGCCCGCCCCTTGCCGCCCACCGGCGAGCGTCGGGCCTTGGTCATCGGCGGTGGCCTGGCCGGTTGCGCCAGCGCGGCGAGCCTCGCCGCCCGTGGCTGGCAGGTGACGCTGCTGGAGCGTCATGCCGGGTTGGCCGAGGAAGCGTCCGGCAACCCCCAAGGCGTGCTGTACCTCAAATTGTCGGCCCATGGCACCGCGTTGTCGCAGATGATCCTCAGCGGCTTCGGCTACACCCGCCGCGTGCTGGAGCAACTGCAACGCGGCGTTGACTGGGATGCCTGTGGCGTCTTGCAACTGGCCTTCAACAGCAAGGAAGCCGAGCGCCAGGCGCAACTGGCCGAGGCGTTCCCAGCGGATTTGCTGCATTCACTGGGTCAGTCCGAGGCCCAGCTTCGCGCCGGCATCGGCCTGGCCTGTGGCGGCTTGTTTTATCCCGAAGGCGGTTGGGTTCATCCGCCGGCGCTGTGTCGCTGGCAAGCCTCGGGGCCGGCAATTGATGTGCGATCCCATCATGACGTGCTGCACCTGCGCCGAGTCGACGGCCAATGGTCGGCATGGGACAGCGAACGCTGCCTGGCCAGTGCGCCAGTGGTGATCCTCGCCAGCGCTGCCGAGATCAGACGCTTCGAACCTGCCGCTGGTTTGCCGCTCAAGCGCATTCGCGGGCAGATCACGCGGTTGCCGCAAACCAGCCGCAGCCAGAGCCTGGCGACGGTAGTCTGCGCCGAAGGATATGTGGCGCCACCGCGGCTGGGCGAACATACCCTGGGCGCCAGTTTCGATTTCAATAGCGACGATCTGACCCCCACCGCTGCCGAGCATGCCGGCAATCTGCAGATGCTCGAAGAGATCTCCCACGACCTGGTGGAGCGCCTGGATGCTGGCACCCTGGACCCGCACCACCTCGAAGGCCGCGCGGCGTTTCGTTGCACCAGCCCGGATTACCTGCCGATTGTCGGACCGCTGGCCGAACGCCAGGCCTTCACCGAGGCCTACGCTGCCCTGGGCAAGGACGCCCGCCAAGTGCCGGACGCCCCCTGCCCATGGCTCGATGGCCTGTACATCAACAGCGGCCACGGTTCCCGCGGCCTGATCACCGCGCCCCTGTCGGGCGAACTGATCGCCGCCTGGCTGGACAACGAACCCCTGCCACTGCCCCGCAGCGTAGCCGAGGCCTGCCATCCGAACCGGTTCGCGTTGCGGGCCTTGATTCGAGGTAAGGCCTGATACCCATTGAAAGTGCCCCCCATCCCCTGTGGGAGCGAGCTTGCTCGCGATAGCGGTGGATCAGTTGGCATCTGAGTTGACTGACCCACTGCCATCGCGAGCAAGCTCGCTCCCACAGGATCCTCTTAGCCGGTGAGGCATGCGGCAACCCCCACCCACCGGCTTATAACGCATCGATCTAAAACTCACAGCAATCCCTCCGGTCAGTTTCAGAGTACGCGCCCTTTCGGCGCGTGCTGCTTGACCCCTCCCCAACGGAAACACCGGTAAGGACTTATGTGCGGATTAGCTGGAGAGTTACGTTTCGATCAACAACCTGCGGACCTTGCGGCCGTAGAGCGAATCACCCATCACCTGGCCCCTCGCGGCCCTGATGCCTGGGGTTTTCATAGCCAGGGACCGATTGCCCTCGGCCACCGACGCCTGAAAATCATGGACCTGTCGGACGGCTCGGCCCAGCCGATGATCGACAATCAACTGGGCCTGTCCCTGGCCTTCAACGGCGCGATCTACAACTACCCGGAGCTTCGCACCGAGCTGGAAGGCCTGGGCTACACCTTCTATTCCGGTGGCGACACCGAAGTGCTGCTCAAGGGTTACCACGCCTGGGGCGAAGCGCTGTTGCCCAAGCTCAACGGCATGTTCGCCTTCGCCATTTGGGAGCGCGATGCCAAGCGGCTGTTCATCGCCCGCGACCGCCTCGGCGTCAAGCCGCTATACCTGTCGCGCACCGGCCAGCGCCTGCGCTTCGCCTCGGCATTGCCGGCGCTGCTCAAGGGCGGCGACATCAATCCGATGCTCGATCCGGTGGCTCTCAACCATTACCTGAATTTCCACGCGGTGGTCCCGGCGCCCCGCACCTTGCTCGCCGGAGTTGAAAAACTGCCGCCCGCCACCTGGATGCGCATCGAAGCCGACGGCACCACCGAGCAGAAAACCTGGTGGACCCTGCCCTACGGCCCCCGCGCCGATGAACAGCACCTGGACCTGGAAGACTGGATCGATCGCGTGCTCGACAGCACCCGGGAAGCGGTTGCCATTCGCCAGCGCGCCGCCGTCGATGTCGGCGTGCTGCTGTCCGGCGGCGTCGACTCAAGTATGTTGGTGGGTCTGTTGCGGGAAGTCGGCGTCGAGGACTTGTCGACATTCTCCATCGGCTTCCAGGATGCCGGCGGCGAGCGCGGTGACGAATTCCAATATTCGGACCTGATCGCCAAGCACTACGGCACTCGCCACCACCAACTGCGCATCGACGAAAAAGAGATCATCGAGCAACTGCCCGCCGCGTTCCGCGCCATGAGCGAGCCGATGGTCAGCCACGACTGCATCGCCTTCTACCTGCTGTCGCGGGAAGTGGCCAAGCATTGCAAAGTGGTGCAAAGCGGCCAAGGCGCGGATGAGCTGTTCGCCGGTTATCACTGGTACCCGCAGGTCGATGGCGCCAGCGATCCGTACGCCGCCTATCGCGCGGCATTCTTCGACCGCAGTTACGAAGAATACGCCGCCACTGTGCAACCCAACTGGTTGACGGCCAACGACGCGGCCGGGGACTTCGTCAAGGAGCATTTCGCCCAACCCGGCGCCGATGCCGCGGTGGACAAGGCCCTGCGCCTGGACAGCACGGTGATGCTGGTGGACGACCCGGTCAAGCGCGTCGACAACATGACCATGGCCTGGGGCCTGGAAGCGCGCACACCGTTCCTCGACTATCGCCTGGTGGAACTCTCGGCCCGGGTCCCGGCGAAATTCAAGCTGCCCGATGGCGGCAAGCAGGTGCTCAAGGAAGCCGCCCGACGGGTGATTCCCAGCGAAGTGATCGACCGCAAGAAAGGCTATTTCCCGGTGCCGGGCCTCAAGCACCTGGAAGGCGACACCCTGGCCTGGGTTCGCGAACTGCTGCTGGATCCGAGCCAGGACCGCGGCCTGTTCAACCCAGCCATGCTCGACCGCCTGCTCACCGACCCCAACGGGCAGCTCACGCCGTTGCGCGGTTCGCGACTATGGCAGCTGGCGGCGCTGAACCTGTGGCTCAGCGAGCAAGGAATCTGATCGATGAAACCTCACGCAACTGTTCACAACCAACGCCTCTTGCGCGGCCAGGCGCCCTCCTATGAACGCCTGCAGGCACGCCTGGCCGAAGACGGCAGCGAATTGGGCGCCGACCCTATCGCGGTACATTGCGGCTGGGGCCGACTGCTGATCGGCCACACCTTCCCGGACGCGGCGTGCCTGGCCCGGGAACTGCTCAACGAACAACCCGGCGAACGCGACATTGCCTTGTACGTGGCCGCGCCCCAGCAGGTGCTGGGGCTGGAACCGGCGCAACTGTTCCTCGATCCATCCGACACCTTGCGCCTGTGGTTCAGCGACTACCGCCAGTCCACCCGGGTGTTTCGCGGCTTCCGCATTCGCCGCGCCCAGAACGAGACCGACTGGCAGGCCATCAACCAGCTCTACCAGGCCCGGGGCATGCTGCCCATCGACCCGCTGCGACTGACCCCGCGTCACGAAGGCGGACCGGTGTACTGGCTGGCTGAAGATGACGATACCGGTGCGGTGATCGGCAGCGTCATGGGCCTGAATCATCAGAAGGCCTTCAACGACCCGGAAAACGGCAGCAGCCTCTGGTGCCTGGCCGTCGATCCGCAATGCCCGCGGCCCGGTGTCGGCGAAGTGCTGGTGCGTCACCTCATCGAACATTTCATGAGCCGTGGCTTGAGCTACCTCGACCTGTCGGTGCTGCACGACAATCGCCAGGCAAAAAATCTCTACGCCAAACTCGGTTTTCGCAACCTCTCGACCTTCGCCATCAAGCGCAAGAACGGCATCAACCAGCCGTTGTTCCTCGGGCCCGGCCCCGAGGCGGAGTTCAATCCGTATGCGCGGATCATCGTCGAAGAAGCTCACCGGCGCGGCATCGAAGTGCAGGTGGACGATGCCGAGGCCGGCTTGTTCACCCTGGTCCACGGCAGCCGCCGGGTGCGCTGCCGCGAGTCCCTGAGCGACCTGACCAGCGCCATCAGCATGACCCTGTGCCAGAACAAAAGCCTGACCCACAAGGTGCTGAAAAACGCCGGCCTGAACCTGCCGGCGCAACAGCTGGTGGGGAACGCCGATGACAACCTGGCGTTTCTCGATGAGCACGAACGGGTGGTGGTCAAGCCGCTGGACGGTGAACAGGGCCAAGGCGTGGCGGTGGACCTGCGCACCATCGAGGAGGTGCAGAGCGCCATTGAAGCGGCTCGGCAGTTCGATAGCCGGGTGCTGCTGGAGAGCTTCCACGAAGGGCTGGACCTGCGCATCCTGGTGATCGGCTTTGAAGTGGTGGCGGCGGCGATCCGGCGCCCGGCGGAGGTGATTGGCGACGGCCGGCACACCATCGGCGCCCTGATCGAAGCCCAGAGCCGCCGACGGCAGGCCGCTACGGGTGGTGAAAGCAAGATACCGATGGACGCCGAGACCCTGCGCACCCTCAATGCGGCGGGGTACGACTACGACAGCGTCCTGCCGGCCGGAGAGCACCTGTTCGTACGCCGTACAGCGAACCTTCATACCGGCGGCGTCCTGGAAGATGTCACCGGTATCCTGCATCCGACCCTTGCCGATGCGGCGGTGCGCGCCGCGCGGGCGCTGGACATCCCCATGGTCGGCCTTGACCTGCTGGTGCCGGCGGCCGATCAACCCGAGTATGTGTTCATCGAAGCCAACGAACGCGCAGGTTTAGCCAACCACGAACCCCAACCCACCGCCGAGCGTTTTGTGGATCTGTTGTTTCCTCATAGCCAGACGGTGGCTTAGCAGAGGTGTGGTGCCAGAACAGTCCCCCTCGCGAGCAAGCTCGCTCCCACAGGGTTCTGAGGCGCACTGCAGATCCCATGTGGGAGCGAGCTTGCTCGCGATGAGGCCAGTTCAGGCACACCCAGCATCCACAGTCGAACACACTCATCGAAACCATCGATGCGCTCAACCCATCAGGAGTTTCCATGATCAGCAAAATTCCCGAACCGGATCTCGAATACCTGCAAAAGGTCCTGCTGGAAATGCTCGCCATCCCCAGCCCGACCGGCTTCACCGACACCATCGTGCGCTACGTCGCCGAGCGGCTCGAAGAGCTGGGTATCGCCTTTGAAATGACCCGTCGTGGCACGATCCGCGCCACGCTCAAGGGCCGCAAGAGCAGCCCCGACCGGGCCGTGTCGGCGCACCTGGATACCATCGGTGCCTCGGTGCGGGCCATCAAGGACAACGGTCGCCTGACCCTGGCTCCGGTGGGGTGCTGGTCCAGCCGGTTTGCCGAAGGCAGCCGGGTCAGCTTGTTCACCGACACCGGCGTGATTCGTGGCAGCGTGCTGCCATTGATGGCCTCCGGTCACGCGTTCAACACCGCCGTGGATGAAATGCCCATCAGTTGGGACCACATCGAATTGCGCCTGGACGCCTATTGCGCCACCCGCGCCGATTGCGAAACCCTGGGGGTGGGCATCGGCGATTACGTGGCCTTCGACCCCTTGCCGGAATTCACCGAAAGCGGTCACATCAGCGCCCGGCACTTGGACGACAAGGCCGGGGTCGCGGCACTGCTGGCGGCGCTCAAGGCGATTGTCGACAGTGGCGAGGAACTGCTGATCGACTGTCACCCCCTGTTCACCATCACCGAGGAAACCGGCAGCGGCGCAGCGGCCGCACTGCCCTGGGACGTCAGCGAGTTCGTCGGCATCGACATCGCGCCCGTCGCCCCTGGCCAGCACTCGAGCGAACATTCGGTCAGCGTGGCGATGCAGGACTCCGGCGGCCCCTACGACTATCATCTGTCGCGGCATTTGCTGAAACTGGCCAAGGAGAACGACATCTCGGCACGCCGCGACCTGTTCCGCTATTACTTCAGCGACGCTCATTCGGCCATCACCGCTGGCCACGATATCCGTACCGCCCTGCTCGCCTTCGGCTGCGACGCCACCCATGGCTACGAACGCACCCACATCGACAGCCTGGCCGCCCTTAGCCGCCTGCTCGGCGCCTACATCCTCAGCCCACCGGTGTTCGCCAGCGACGCGCAACCGGCCCAAGGCTCCCTGGATCGCTTCAGCCATCAGATCGAGCACGATGCCCAGATGGAAAGCGATACCCGGGTGCCGTCGGTGGATAGCCTGGTGGGGCAGCGGTCGGATAATTGATCCAGCGCTTTCATTGCCTGGTCTATCGCCATCGCGAGCAAGCTCGCTCCCACATGGGGTCTGCAGTACGCCTCAGAACCCTGTGGGAGCGAGCTTGCTCGCGATGGCGATAGACCAGCCACCACAAAACCCAGGCTAGCCGCAAAAGCCCATTGGCCGTAGCATCCCCCTATTGTCTAGCCGAGGTCCCCCATGCTCATCCCCCACGACCAACTCGAAGTCGACACGCTCACTCGCCTGATCGAAGATTTCGTGACCCGCGACGGCACCGACAACGGTGACGACACGCCCCTGGAGACGCGGGTGCTACGGGTCCGGCAAGCCCTGACCAAAGGCCAGGCCTTGATTGTCTTCGACCCGGAAAGCGAACAGTGCCAACTGATGCTCAAGCACGACGTGCCCAAGCACCTATTCGACTGAACAGGCCTTGCGGGCGGCGTTAGCCTTTTTCCTCTGGATCTTTTCATAGATTTCGGAGCGATGGACATCGACGTGCCGTGGCGCTTCGACGCCAAAACGCACGGTGGTGCCACTGACCGACAGCACCCGGACGGAAATATCGTCACCGATGGAAATCAACTCGCCCACAGCACGGCTTAATACGAGCATGGTTCTTGTCCTTAAGAATGTCTGGACCCTGACCATGCCCGGCCTGCTTTCCGTTCTCAAGACACCGGCGAGAATTCAGTAAGGCCCTACAAGCAAAGTTCTTGCGACTGAAGGAAACGTCCTGCAAAAACCTGGCGAACCGTAGGTTATTTCAGGAAGCTGAGAGCCGTGGGCCGAATAGAATCACGCTCGCCCCCAACACGCAGAGCGCCACGCCAATCCAGTCGGAACCCAGTGGCCGGACCCGCTCCACCACGGCCAGCCAACCGATCGAGGCAACGATATAGATACCGCCATAGGCGGCGTAGGCGCGCCCGGCGTAAGTCGCTTCGATGCGGGTCAGCAACAGCGCGAACAAGGTCAGGCTGAGCAGCGCCGGGGCGATCCACCAGGCGCTCTTGCCCTGGCGCAGCCACATCCAAAAGGCGTAGCAACCGGCGATTTCAAACAGCGCGGCGAGAAAGAACCACAGGTAGTTGAGCATGCAGATGTCCATCAAGAGGGCCGAATGGCGCCATCCTGAGGACATCGCGCAGCCAGGTCAATTCAGGTTCTGGCGGGCCTTGGCGCGCATCTTGTCGGCCATGGCGGTCATTTCGTCGTAGAGCAACTGTGGGTTCTTCTGCTTGAGCGCCCAGGCCATGCGCCCTTGCTCATGGGGCAGGATCATGAACTGGCCGTCGGCGACTTGCTGGTAGATGTAGTCGGCAATGTCGGCAGCGCTGATCGGTGAGCTTTCCAGCAACTTGCCGACCTGAGCCTTCATGGCTGGGGTCGGCCCTCGGAAGGAGTCCAGCAGATTGGTCTGGAAAAACGACGGGCACACCACGTGGACGCCGACTTCCTGCTGCGCCAGTTCCACCAGCAGGCTTTCCGATAACGCCACGACACCCGCCTTGGCCACGTTGTAGTTGCTCATGGCTGGCCCCTGCATCAAGGCCGCCATGGAGGCGATGTTGATGATCTTGCCGCGGCTCTTTTCCAGCAATGGCAGGAACGCCTTGCAGCCCTTGACGACGCCCATCAGGTTGATCGCGATCTGCCAGTCCCAATCTTCCAGGGACAGTTCACTGAAAAACCCACCCGAGGCAACGCCGGCGTTGTTGACGATGATATCGATACCGCCGAGCTTTTCTTCGCAAGCCTGGGCGAACGCCGTCAACTGGCTGTAGTCGCGCACATCGCAACGCTGGATGAAGCCTTCACCACCGGCAGCGCGCACCAATTTCAGAGTTTCCACCAAGCCCGGCTCGCTGACATCCGACAAGGCCAGGCGCCAGCCTTCACGAGCCCAGCGCAGCGCGATTTCGCGACCCAGGCCGGAGCCGGCCCCTGTGATCATCATGCGATTTTGCATAGCAAACAGCCTTGTTCCGGGAGAGATAGGCCGAGTGTAGCGAAGGCGCCTGCCGGACCCACGCTCCATCAGATTGCTGAATGGCGAGGGCAAACTGTAGGAGCTGGTAGGGCTGTCTGATGAAAGCGTCAGGAAAGATCGCAGCCTCGTTTCACTCGACAGCGCCTACCAGCGCCTACAAAAACTTTGAATTTTTTACAGGACGTTACGGTCGGACTTATTAAGCCGCCCGGATTTAACACATGCGCGCTGGTAGTTGGAAGTTGCATCACTCCAGAACCAACCAATAAGGAAATCTACGATGGGCACAATACTTATCATTATTCTGATCCTCCTGCTGATCGGTGGTCTTCCGGTCTTCCCGCACTCCAGAAGTTGGGGTTACGGTCCGTCCGGTATCATCGGTGTAGTGTTGGTGGTGCTGTTGGTCCTGCTATTACTGGGCAAGATATAAACCACTAAGTAAGCGCAAAAAAAAGAGGCCTCTGCAGGCCTCTTTTTTTATGCTCGCCGTTTCTCAGTCCGGCTTGCCGTCAATCACGCCGGCGGTGTTATCCAGCAGGCTCTTGGTCGCGGTTTGCAGGAACGATTCGAGCTTGAGCTTCATCTCAGCCGTCTCCGGTGCATCCGGGATGACCTCTGCATGTGGATTGGCGCCCAGTTGATAACGGAACAGTTTCGGTGCCATTGCCTTTTCCTCCGGCAACACCAGGATCTTGTCGTCGTGGATAAGTGCGGTGGTCTGATCGCTACCCGACGGTTTGATCACGCCAAAACCGGTGTCGCCTGGCGGCAGATTCAACAGGTCGCGGCCCCAGCACTGGTTGCGCACTTCTCCGCCGAGCCGGCCCATGATGGTCGGGACGATATCGACCTGGGTGCCAATGGTGTGGTTGCGCTGGCCGAATTTTTCCTGGACGCCCGGCCCGATCAGCAGCATCGGCACATTGAAGCGGCCCAGGTCCATCTCGGTGATCTGGCGCTCGTTGCCGAAGCCATGGTCACCGACCACGACGAACAGGGTTTCCTTGAAGTAAGGTTCCTTGCGGGCCTTCTCGAAGAACTGGCCCAGCGCCCAATCGGAGTAACGCATGGCGGTCAGATGTTCGTTCAGGCGGCCACGGTCAGTGACCGGCTCCACCGGCAACGGCGTCGGCAGCGCATAAGGCGTATGGTTGGACAGGGTCTGCAGCAACGCATAGAACGGCTTGCCGTTTTCCCGCGCCTTGAGTTCGATCAGGCCCCGGTCGAACATGTCCTGGTCGGACACGCCCCAGGTCGGGTCGGAGAACACCGGGTTCACGTAGTCGTTACGCCCGATGAACGTGGTCATGCCCTGGCTGCTGAAGAAACCCGACTGGTTGTCCCAGGCAAAATCGCCGTTGTAGACATACACGTCGTCGTAGTTGCGGGCGCTGAGCAGTTGCGGCAGGCCCGACAGCTTGTGGCTGCCCTCCGGCGTCTGCATCAGGTATTCGAAACCCGGCAGGTTCGGGAAGCACGCCATGGTGGCGAACATGCCTTGGTGGGTGTGGGTGCCATTGGAGAAAAAACGGTCGAACAACAGGCCTTCCTTGGACAGTTTGTCCAGGTAAGGCGTGATGTTGCCCGGCGCGCCCAGGGCGCCCACCGAGTGACCGGCCATGCTCTCCATGAGAATCACGACCACGTTCTTGATCGGCAGGGTCTTGTCCGCTGGCGGCGTGTAGTCGCGGCGCACGGCGGCTGTCTCGGTGTCCACGAGTTTGTCGTCAGGCATCACCAGCATGTCGCGCACGGTCTGCTGTGCCAGCGGTTGCGCCAGGGTGGCTTTCCAGATGTTGTCGCGGTCTTCGGACATCCGGCTCTTGGCCGCCGCCACCAGCGACAAGGTGCCATTGAGGCCCAACTGGTTGGCGAAGTTCGAATCGGTGGTATAGACGTCGCCCCAACGCAGTGGCGGACCTTGGCGCAGGGTACCGCGCGCAGCGGCCACGGCCACCAGCAGGCAAACCATGAACACCGCGACACGCGCGTACCACGGGGCGAGCTGACGCGTGCCGATGCTGCCGCCGCTGAACGGCCCACGCGGGCGGGTGGCATGGTCGGCGCCCTTGAACGCCAGGCTCAGGATAAGGGTGCCGCCCACCCAGGCCAGCAGGTAGCGCACTACCGGAAAACCGTACCAGAGCATGCTCATCACGGTTTTCGGGTCTTCCTTCACATACTGGAAGACCAGGCCGTTGAGGCGCTGGTGGAATTCACGGTAGAAGTCCATCTCCATCAAGCCGAGGAACAGCGCAACACTGGAGGTTATGGTCAGCCAGAAACGAAAGAAGCCACGGGCGGCCATGGCCCTTGCGCTGAACAATGCCAGCAGCAACGGGATGCTGAGGTAGACCACCAGGCGCAAGTCGAAGCGCAGGCCATTGAAAAACGCTTCAACGAAGGTCGAGGCCGGGGTGTCGAGGATCATCTCGCGGTTGTAGACCAGCAGCGCCACGCGCAGCAGGCTCAGCATGACCATCATCACCAGGGCGCAAAGCAACGTGTAGGCCAGGTGCGATTTGACGGTCGGTTGCAGCAGGCGATGCGTGGTGCGCTGCTGACTCAGGGCGTCCGGGATTGCCATGTCGTTTAAGGACCCTATTGGAGTTGGAGTGACAAAAAAGAAACAACGGCGCGCCCTCTGTTGGCCAAAGCCTGGCCCCGGGGCTTGCGCGAGTGCGCAAATGTTGCACGAACGGCTACGGCATTGCCATTAAATAACCGGCGGCGATATGAGCGCGGGGGATTGTCCGCAAGATTTAGTGAAAATTTCGTTCAAAGAATATTCGGAAACACAAAAAGCCCGGCCTACTGCACGGTTGTGCCGAACGCTGTTGTGGTAGAGGACTTGATTGTGGCGAGGGAGCTTGCTCCCGCTCGGCTGCGCAGCAGTCGTAAAACCTGGATAGCGAAATATGCCCGACAGACCGCGGTGGCTGGATTGGGGCTGCTTCGCAGCCCAGCGGGAGCAAGCTCCCTCGCCACAGGGTTGCCGATCACTTCCAGATCAGTGTTAAACGATCACTTTCAGTGGAACTTGCGCCCCAGCCCCGCCGGCACGCCTTCGATGGTGGTTTCTTCCCACGGGCCGTTCGGGCTGACGGAACGGCTCCAACCGTTGTTCCAGCGGAAATAGGTGCGCTGGCGGTAGAACGTATTGGTCTGGTTATCCAGCACATAGACCCCCAGCTTGGCGTCCCAATGGCTGTTGCCACCCGGTGGCGGGGCGAAACTGGCGGAGGTACGTGGCACCGGCTTGGCCGGTTTGTTCGAGATGACTGGCTTGCCAGGAGGCGTGGACGGGGCCGGCTTGGTGGTCGGGGTCGACGGTGGAATCGGTGGCAGTGGCGCCGAGGGCTCCGGCGGACGCTGGACCGCGCAAGCGCTCAGGCCCATGACGAGCGTGAGCAGGGTGATACGAGCGATGGCGGTCATGGTGCGAATTCCTGTTATTTATCCGGGCTGTCGATGGTCAATTGTTGTTGCGCCGTGGTGCTGCTCGCCAGGGGCTGGCTGCGGCCGATCCACTCACCGGCGGTCGGCTGGCCGGCCCGGGAGATGCGCGCCATCAGTTGGACTTCGGGGAAGTTCGACAGTTTCAACTGGGGCATCATGGCGTCCGCATCGCCCAGTTCTACCGTGACCGGCAGATCGGCCACTGTCAGGCGCTTGGCGGCCAGGGGTGCCGGCGGGCCGGAAACGGCGCGGGCAAAGATGAACACGCTGTCGCCCGGCTGCACCTTGGCCTTGAGCTCCGGCGCCAGGTCGACGCGAACCTTGAGCAATGCACCGGTCTTGGCCTGCGGGGCCTGGACGACTTTGCCGCCGCTGGCTTGCAGTTTCTCGGTGGCCCGGGTAATGCCGCCCTGTAGGGCCTCACGGGATTTGTCACCTTCCGGCAACTGCGCGAGCAGGCGCCCCCAATAATCGATCGCCTCCTGGTAGCGTTCGCCTTCGAATGCGGCGATGCCCAACAGGCCAAGACTGGTGACTTCCTTCGGATCGAGCTTGAGCGCTTCGTCGGTCAAGGCCTGGACCTTATCCGACCATTTCTTGCCATCGGCGAAATACTGCGCCTGGGCCCACTGGCCCAACAGTTCCGGTTGGCGACCGGCGACCGCCACGGTGCGCTCGAAGATCTTCGCCGCATCCGCGGGCCGATCCTGGGCCATGTAGGTACGCCCGAGGAAATACAGGCCTTCGGCCGAGTCCGGCTGCGCCGCCACCGCGCGTTCCAGGCGCTGGGTCATCTCTTCCATCGACTGCGGCGCCTGGGCGAATTCGCGGGTCAGCTCGACCTTGTCACTGGCACCGAAATGCAGGTACAGCGCCAGGCCCAGCACCGGCACCAATACGGCGGCGAGCAACGGCAACGGTTTGCCTAGCCGGGATTCGCGCGGCGCATCGGCGCCCTCGGTGTCGGCGAGCAGCTCCCGGGCGGCTTCGGCACGACCGGTGTCCAGTTGCGCGGCGTTGAGCACGCCCTCCTCCCGCTCGGCTTGCAGTTCGGCCACGCGCTCCTGATACAGCGCCACGTTGAGGGCGGTGCGGTCCTCTTCGCGTTGAGCGCGACGACCACGCAGTACAGGGATCAACAGAAAACTCAGGGCAACCAGGAGAAGCAGACCTGCGGCGAGCCAGAAATCAATCATGCTTGGTTTTATCCAACAGTTGGTCGAGGCGCTGGCGCTCTTCGACAGAAAGCGTGTCCGGTGCGGCCGTGCGCTGGACCCGGCGCCGGCGCACGATGACTGCGATGATCACGAGACCACCGAGCAACAGCCCGGCGGGGCCGAACCAAAGCACCGCGGTCTTGGAGGACAGGGCGGGGTTGTAGCGCACGAACTCACCGTAGCGATCGACCATGAAGTCGATGATTTGCTGGTTGTCCTTGCCCTCGCCGAGCATGCGGAAGATTTCCTTGCGCAGGTCGGCGGCAATCGGGGCGTTGGAGTCGGCGATGTCCTGGTTCTGGCATTTGGGGCAGCGCAGTTCCTTGGTCAGCTCGCGAAACCGCTCGCGCTCGCCGTCGTTGGCGAATTCGTAGGTGTCGATGGCGGCCTGGGCCACGCATACCAGGCTCAACCCCAGGATGGCAGCGGCTAACCAGCGCTTCATGGCTTGGCCTCGTCCACCAGGGACTGGTATTTGGCGGCCAGTTTCTCGCGCCAGACCTGTTCGTCGATCACACCGACGAACTTGTCGCGGATCACGCCCTTGGCATCGATGAAGAAGGTTTCCGGCGCGCCATAGACGCCCAGGTTCAGGCCCAGGGAGCCGTCTTCGTCACGAATGTCCAATTGGTACGGATTGTGAAACTCGGCCAGCCACTTCAGAGCGTCGGCATTGACGTCCTTGTAGTTGACGCCGTAGATCACCACGCCGTTCTGGGCCAGCTTGTTCAGCACCGGGTGCTCGACCCGGCAGGAAATGCACCAGGTGCCCCACACGTTGACCAGCGCCGGCTTGCCCAGCAGGTCGGCGCGGGTCAGGGTCTTGTCGCCTTGCACCGAAGGCAGGGAAAACTCCGGGAATGGCTTGCCGATCATCGCCGAGGGCAACTCGCTCGGGTTCAGGTACAACCCCCGGTACAAGAACACCGCCATCAACAGGAACAGCGCCAGCGGCAACAGCATCAACCAACGTTTCATGCAGTGGCTCCCGTCACGCCCAGGGCTTCACGCACCCGGGTTCTCACCTTGACTCGATAGCGTCGATCCAGCGCCGCCAGTACCCCGCCCAGGCCGGTGAGCAAGCCACCGAACCAGATCCAGCGCACGAACGGCTTGACATGAACACGCACTGCCCACGCGCCGTCGCCCAGGGACTCGCCCAGGGCCACGTAGAGATCGCGAGTGAACCCGGCATCGATCCCGGCTTCGGTCATGACCGAGTTCTGCACGGTGTAGAGGCGTTTTTCCGGGTGCAGCACGGTGATTTCCTGACCGTTGCGAATGACCCGCACAGTGCCTTTGTCAGAGGTGAAGTTCGGCCCTTCGAAATGCTTGGCGCCTTCGAACACGAACTGATAACCCCCCAGGTCCATGGACTCCCCCGGCGCCAGGCGCAGGTCGCGCTCGGCACTGTTCTGGCTGGACAACACCACGCCCAAGGCGCAGACGGCGATGCCCAGGTGGGCGATCTGCATGCCCCAATAACTGCGGGTCAGGGATGGCAGGCCTTTGATCAGGCCTTTGTGGCGGGTCTTGTCGAAAATGTCCCGGACGCCGGCCAGCAACACCCAGGCCGCCAGCACGAACGTCGCCAGCACCGCCCAGTTGAAATCGCCGTAGGCCACGCCGGCCACCACGGCCAGGGCGGCCGTGCCCAGCAGCACCGGGGTCAACATGCCCAGTAGCCACTTGACCGGGGTGTCTTTCCAACGCACCAGCATACCGATGGCCATCACCACCATCAGGATCGCCATCAGCGGGATGAACAACGCGTTGAAGTACGGCGGACCCACCGACAGCTTGGCGCCGGACAGTGCGTCGAGCACCAGCGGGTACAACGTCCCCAGCAGGATCATCGACGCCGCCACCACCAGCACCAGGTTGTTGCCCAGCAACAGGGTTTCCCGCGACCAGAGGTTGAAGCCGACCTGGCTCTTGACCACCGGGGCACGCAGGGCGAACAGCGTCAGCGAACCGCCAACGACGAACAGCAGGAACATCAGGATGAACACGCCACGTTCAGGGTCCGAGGCAAAGGCATGCACCGACGTCAGCACGCCGGAACGCACCAGGAACGTGCCCAACAGGCTCAACGAGAACGCCGCGATGGCCAGCAGCACGGTCCAGCTCTTGAACACACCGCGCTTTTCCGTGACGGCGAGGGAGTGAATCAGCGCGGTACCCACCAGCCAAGGCATGAAGGATGCGTTTTCCACCGGATCCCAGAACCACCAGCCGCCCCAGCCCAGTTCGTAGTAGGCCCACCAGGAGCCCAACGTGATACCGACACCGAGGAAGGCCCAGGCGACGATGGTCCACGGCCGCGACCAGCGCGCCCAGGCGGCATCGAGGCGCCCGCCGAGCAACGCGGCGATGGCGAAGGCGAAGGCCACGGAAAAACCGACGTAGCCCATGTAGAGCATCGGCGGGTGAACGATCAGGCCGATGTCTTGCAGCAGTGGGTTGAGGTCGCGGCCATCCATCGGCATCTGCGGCAGGATGCGCTCGAACGGGTTGGACGTGACGATCAGGAACAGCAGGAAACCGGTGCTGATCATGCCCATGATCGCCAGTACGCGGGCGAGCATCACCCGTGGCAGTTGCCGGGAGAACACCGAGACGGCGAAGGTCCAGCCCGCGAGAATCAATGCCCACAACAACAGCGACCCTTCGTGGGCGCCCCACACCGCGCTGAACTTGTAATACCAGGGCAAGGCGCTGTTGGAGTTGCTGGCGACGTACTCCACGGAAAAATCGTCAGCCATGAACGCGTAGGTCAGGCAACCGAAGGCGAACAGCAGGAACGCGAACTGCCCCCATGCCGCCGGCTGTGCCAGGCCCATCCACAACCGGTCGCCACGCCAGGCACCGAGCAGGGGCACCACGGCCTGGACCAGGGAGAAACACAGGGCCAGGATCATCGCCAGGTGGCCCAACTCGGGAATAAAGATACCAGCCGTCATCGGTCAGCCCTCCTTCACTGGCGCGGGTGCCGACTGGCCGCTGTCTTTCAGGGCCTTGGTCACTTCCGGCGGCATGTATTTCTCATCGTGCTTGGCCAGCACTTCATCGGCGACCACTACGCCGTCAGCGTTGAGCTTGCCCAGGGCGACGATGCCCTGCCCTTCGCGGAACAGGTCCGGGAGAATGCCGCGATAGGTGATGGTCACGGTCTTGCTGAAATCGGTGACATTGAATTTCACGTCCAGCGAATCCCCGGAACGCACCAGTGAGCCCTGCTCCACCATGCCGCCGGCGCGGATGCGCGTGTCTTTCGGCGCTTCGCCATTGGCGATCTGGGTCGGGGTGTAGAACAGGTTGATGTTCTGCTGCAAGGCGCTGAGAGCCAGGCCGACCGCGGCACCGACACCCACCAGGATCGCCAGAATGATGACAAGACGTTTTTTGCGCAGCGGATTCACTGACCGTTCTCCCGGCGCAGACGACGCGCCTCTTGTTGCAGATACCGCTTGCGGGCCAGGATCGGCACCGCCACGTTGAGGGCCAGCACCACCAGGCAAATGCCATAGGCTGACCAGACATACAGGCCATGATGGCCCATGGCGAGGAAATCGCCGAATGACGCGAAACTCATCGAGCGGCCTCCAGGCTGTTCTGTACTTCGGCCTTCACCCAACTGGCCCGGGACTCGCGCTTGAGCACTTCCAGGCGCATGCGCAGCAACAACACCGCGCCAAAGAAACAGTAGAAGCCCAGTACCGTCAGCAGCAGCGGCAGCCACATTTCGACGGGCATCGCCGGTTTTTCGGTCAGGGTGAAGGTCGCGCCCTGGTGCAGGGTGTTCCACCACTCCACCGAATACTTGATGATCGGGATGTTGATCACGCCGACAATCGCCAGCACCGCGCAGGCCTTGGCCGCGCTGTCACGATTGCTGATGGCGTTGCCCAGCGCAATAAGACCGAAGTACAGGAACAGCAGGATCAGCATCGAGGTCAGCCGCGCATCCCAGACCCACCAAGAACCCCAGGTCGGCTTGCCCCAGATGGCCCCGGTGACCAGCGCCACGGCGGTCATCCAGGCGCCGATGGGGGCGGCACATTGCAGCGCCACGTCGGCCAGTTTCATCTTCCACACCAGCCCGACCACACCGCACACCGCCAGCATCACATAGATGGACTGGGCCAGCAGGGCCGTGGGCACGTGGATATAAATGATGCGAAAGCTGTTGCCCTGCTGGTAGTCCGGCGGGGCGAAGGCCAGGCCCCAGACCACGCCAGAACCCATCAATAGCAGCGCGAAGAGGCTCAACCAGGGGAGCAGTTTGCCGCTGATGCCGTAGAACCACTTGGGTGAGCCGAGCTTATGAAACCAGGTCCAGTTCATTGCTGTTTCCATCACGGTTGCGGTTCGCCATCACGAACCGCCGGGTCTGCCTTTACTTCCAGGGAAGTGGTCATTTTTTGACCAGGCCTCGTTATTATTCGCCGACGCTGATTTTCAGGCCAGCGGCTATTGCGAAGGGTGTCAGGGTTATCGCCAGGGCGGTCAGGCTCCCAAGCCACAGCAGATAACCGGTCGCGGGCATGCCTTGCAATGCGGCTTGCAAGGCACCGCTGCCCAGGATCAACACCGGGATATACAACGGCAGGATCAGCAGCGCCAACAACAGGCCGCCGCGCTTCAAACCCACCGTCAACGCCGCGCCCACCGCACCCAGCAAGCTCAGCACAGGAGTGCCCAGCAGCAGCGACACCAGCAGCACCGGCATGCACGCGGCGGGCAAGCCCAGCATCATCGCTAGCAGCGGCGAGAGCAGCACCAGTGCCAGCCCGGAAAAAACCCAGTGTGCCAGTACCTTGGCCAAAACCAGAAGGGCCAGGGGGTGCGACGAAAGGACCCACTGTTCCAGTGAGCCGTCTTCGAAATCACTGCGGAAAAGCCCGTCCAGCGAGAGCAGGACCGATAAAAGCGCGGCCACCCAGACCAGTCCTGGAGACAAGGTTTGCAACAATTGAGTCTCCGGACCGACCGCCAACGGGAAGAGCGCGATGACAATCGCGAAGAATACCAGCGGATTGGCCAATTCGGCCGGACGACGAAACAGCAGGCGCGCCTCGCGGGCAAGCAGCAGGCCAAACACACTCATACGGCCCAGTTCCCCAGATCGATATTGCGATAACCGGACGGCATCCGCGCCAGCGTATGGTGGGTCGTCAACAGGACCATGCCGCCGTTCTCGCAGTGCCGGGCCAGGTGTTCCTCGAGTTGCGCGACGCCCTGCTTGTCCAGGGCCGTGAACGGCTCGTCGAGAATCCACAGCGGCGGGCTGTCCAGGTACAACCGGGCCAAGGCCACTCGGCGCTGCTGGCCGGCGGACAGGGTGTGGCTCGGCACGTCTTCGAAGCCGCGCAGCCCGACCGCCGCCAACGCTTGCCAGATCGCCTCGCGCTCGGCCGGCGTATGCAGCGCACAGAGCCAACTGAGGTTTTCTTCGGGGGTCAGCAAATCCTTGATGCCCGCGGCGTGGCCGATCCAGAGCAGGTTACGGGCCAGTTCGCTGCGCTGGCTGTGCAAGGGCTGGCCATTAAGCAACACTTGCCCTGCGGTGGGCTGCATCAACCCGGCGAGCAGGCGCAACAGACTGGTCTTGCCACTGCCGTTGGGGCCACTGATCTGCACCATGTCGCCAGGCGAGAGTCTCAATTCCAGATGTTCGAAAAGCAGCCGCAAGTCTCGCTCACAGGCGAGGCCAACGGTTTGCAGGAGAGGACTGGTCAAGGGATCGCGGGCCTTATACGGTGTTCAAGTCGGCGGTGCAGCGGCCGTTAAAGAGGTGCAGCATAGATGCTTTGACGGCCTGTTCCACAGAGCTGCGTCAAACAATTGCAAGGTTTTCGCCACTCCCTGAAAGACGGGCGGCATTATACATGCCCTGACCTACTCTCAAGAGAGCTTATTTCCCCAAGGTAAGACCGCAAATGACAGGCGACATGAACATCCTGCCGCTGCCCCAGGCCACGGCAACGACGCGTATGCCAACGGTGACGGGGGAGCTGCTCAAGTTGCTGGCGCCAGCCGAAGGGCTGATCGGGCCCGGCCAGACCGCCAAGGCCGAAGTGCTGTCGCTCAAGCAGGCGGACCAGACTTTTCAGCTACTGCTCAAGGTCACCCTGGAAAGCGGTCGACAGGCCACCGTACAGGCCACCAGCACCCAGCCACTGCCCCAGGGCACCAGCCTGGCCGTGACCCAGCCGTCCGCCAGCAACTTGGCGATTGCCGTGCAACAGGCCGTTGCTTCCAGCGTTGCCACCTTGACGCGGATCGACACCGCGCAGATGCCGGTGGGCACGTTGCTGCAAGGCAAGGTGTTGACCAGCCAGGCGTTGCCCGCCTTACCCGGACAGCCGGTGGTCTACCGGTCGTTGGTGAGCCTGCTCAACACCGCCCAGGCTGGCAGCACCCTGGACATCGACAGTCCCCAACCGCTGCGCATCGGCACACTCTTGAGCGCCCAGGTGCAAGATGCCCAGACGCTGAAATTCGTACCCCTGAGCAACCGTCAGGAGCAACTGGCGGTGAGCCAGCAACTGGTCACCCAAGTCAGCCGCCAGGGCTCGCTGGACGGCCTGATCACTGCGCTGCAAAACCTCCCCGTCACTGATGACACAGAAACACAGCTGCGTGCGGCGGTGACTCGCTTGCTGGCAGGCCTGCCGGATGCCCAGCAACTGAGCACGCCCAAGGGCGTGGCCCAGGCCATGATCGCCAGCGGTGTGTTCCTGGAAAGTAAACTGCTCGCCGGACAGCCACCGAACCTGGCGCCGGACATGAAGGGCGACCTGCTGAAACTGATTGCCCAGCTGACACCGGCCCTGCCCGCCTCGACCAACCTCGGTGCCATCATTGCCGCCAACACGCTGGCCCAGGCCCTGCCGAGTTTCGTACGCAGTGCCCTGGGGATGCTCGGCCAGGTCAGCGCCAAACCGTCACCCACCAGCTTTCCGCTGCCCTCCCGGCAGCTGAAAGAGCAGGACGAAGAAGGCGACCTGGAACACCTGCTGCGCCTGGCCGCCGCGGCCGTGTCGCGCCTGCAAAGCCATCAGTTGTCGAGCCTTGAACAGACCGGCCTGACCGACGACGGCCGACTGATGAGTACCTGGCAGTTGGAGATCCCGATGCGCAACCTGCAGGACATCGTGCCATTGCAGGTCAAGTTCCAGCGCGAGGAAACCCCGCCCCGGGAACACCCCGACGAACGCCGGGAAGAACGCGAGCCGAAACAGCAGCTCTGGCGGGTGGAACTGGCGTTCGACGTGGAACCGCTCGGCCCCTTGCAGGTCCAGGCCCAGTTGCTCAGCGGTAGCCTGTCCAGCCAGTTATGGGCAGAACGGCCGTACACCGCGAGCCTGATCGAAAGCAACTTGACCGCCTTGCGTGAACGCCTTGTGACCTGTGGCCTGAACGTCGGTGATCTGGACTGCCACCTCGGCACTCCGCCCCAAGGTCCCAAGACTCGCCTGGAACAACGCTGGGTGGACGAAACCGCATGACCACCCACACCGAACCCCGCCAGGCCATCGCCCTCAAGTACGACGGCCACCACGCCCCGACCCTCACCGCCAAGGGCGACGAGGCCCTGGCCGAGGAAATCCTGCGCATCGCCCGCGAAAGCGAAGTACCAATCTATGAAAATGCCGAACTGGTGAAGTTGCTGGCACGGATGGAGCTGGGGGACAGCATCCCGGAGGAACTGTACCGCACGATTGCCGAGATCATCGCGTTCGCCTGGAACCTCAAGGGCA
The DNA here is from genome assembly GCF_051132015.1 of Pseudomonas sp. Z1-12. NCBI lineage: Bacteria > Pseudomonadati > Pseudomonadota > Gammaproteobacteria > Pseudomonadales > Pseudomonadaceae > Pseudomonas > Pseudomonas sp. Z1-12. The sequence goes on along the minus strand of NZ_CP071647.1, from coordinate 1,783,604 downwards.
AGTTTCCCCAAGGCTATGACCCGCACGGGCCGAGTGTCGAGAAGGATGTGACCGACCGCGGTGACGATTACTGATCTGTGGCGAGGGGATTTATCCCCGCTGGGTTGCGCAGCGACCCCATTTTTGCGGCTGCTGCGCACCCGAGCGGGGATAAATCCCCTCGCCACAGGGGCTGGGCTGGAAAGATTGGCGCGCCAGAAAACCTGTGGGAGCGAGCTTGCTCGCGATGGGGCCCTGTCAGTCGATATTGATTTGACCGGAACACCGCTATCGCGAGCAAGCTCGCTCCCACAGTGGATCTGCGGCAGGACGCGACATCGTGGCGAGGGAGCTTGCTCCCGCTCGGCTGCGCAGCAGTCGCAAAACCGGGCGATACGGTCTGCTGCGGGGGCCCGCTTCGCAGGCCAGCGGGAGCAAGCTCCCTCGCCACAAGCGCTGCGTGGGCTGGAATGATCAGGCGTGAGCAGCAGAAAAACCTGTGGGAGCGAGCTTGCTCGCGATGGGGCCCTGTCAGTCGATATTGATTTGACCGGAACACCGCTATCGCGAGCAAGCTCGCTCCCACATTGAATCTGCGGCAGGACGCGACATCGTGGCGAGGGAGCTTGCTCCCGCTCGGCTGCGCAGCAGTCGCAAAACCGGGCGATACGGTCTGCCTGGGAACAATGCTGGGGCCCGCTTCGCAGGCCAGCGGGAGCAAGCTCCCTCGCCACAAGCGCTGCGTGTGCTGGAATGATCAGTCGTGAGCAGCAGAAAAACCTGTGGGAGCGAGCTTGCTCGCGATGGGGCCCTGTCAGTCAATATTGATTTGACTGGCACACCGCTATCGCGAGCAAGCTCGCTCCCACAGTGGATCTGCGGCAGGACGCGACATCGTGGCGAGGGAGCTTGCTCCCGCTCGGCTGCGCAGCAGTCGCAAAACCGGGCGATACGGTCTGCTGCGGGGGCCCGCTTCGCAGGCCAGCGGGAGCAAGCTCCCTCGCCACAAGCGCTGCGTGGGCTGGAATGATCAGGCGTGAGCAGCAGAAAAACCTGTGGGAGCGAGCTTGCTCGCGATGGGGCCCTGTCAGTCGATATTGATTTGACCGGAACACCGCTATCGCGAGCAAGCTCGCTCCCACATTTCGATCGGAGTAACGCGATCAGCCGCCCTTGTGCAGCTTGCTCATCAACTCCGCCTCGGCCTGGGTCAGGCCGCAGGCTTGGGTCAGTTCGTCGACGCTGGCGCCCATGCCTACCAGGCGGGCGGCCTGGGCGAAAGACAGGCTGGAGGGGTCGCGCTGTTCCAATTGGGCGAGTTTGTCCGGCAACGGCGCAACCACGGCACGCAGCTCATGGAGCGCTTCGCCCATGCGCACGGTGCCGTTCTGGTAATCGTCGACGCGCTTGGCCAGGTCCTTGATGCGCTGGTCGCGCAGCGCATCGCCCTGGGCCTGCTGAGCGGCGATCTGCCGCTGGCCACGTATGTATGCCAAGAACATCGCCAGCGTGCCTGCCCAGAAAAGGAACAGGACAATGACTGCTACCTCAAGAATCAAATCAGATACTCTCCAGTTCCGACCACTCTTCTTCGCTCATCATCTTGTCCAGTTCAACCAGAATCAGCAACTCGTTGTTCTTGTTGCACACGCCCTGAATGAACTTGGCGGACTCTTCGTTACCCACGTTCGGCGCGGTTTCGATTTCCGACTGGCGCAGGTAAACCACTTCGGCGACGCTGTCGACCATGATGCCAACCACTTGCTTGTCGGCTTCGATGATGACGATCCGGGTGTTGTCGCTGATCTCGGCGTTCATCAGGCCGAAGCGCTGACGGGTATCGATCACGGTGACCACGTTGCCGCGCAGGTTGATGATGCCCAGCACATAGCTCGGTGCACCCGGTACCGGGGCGATCTCGGTATAGCGCAGCACTTCCTGAACGCGCATCACGTTGATGCCGTAGGTTTCGTTATCGAGCTTGAAGGTCACCCATTGCAGAATCGGATCTTCAGAACCCTTTTGAGACGACGCCTTATCATTCATACCCTGACCCCTCGAAAAACCGCCTGTGGCGGCGTGTATTCTGTCCGGTGACGCTGCGCGCCACCGGTTGTCTTATTTCGGTTTCTGGACCGGCTTCTTGCTGCCGCCCAAGTGTTTTGCCCCGCCGCTGGCGATCAGCTCCGCCAGTTCGGAAACGTCCAGCAAGGCGCACATGTGCTCGATCACCGTACCGGCCAGCCATGGCCGTTGCCCTCGATGGCTGCGCCACTTGATCTCGTTCGGGTCCAGGCGCAGCGAACGGCTGACCTGGTGCACCGCCAATCCCCACTCATAACCTTGCACCGAAATCACGTATTGCAAGCCCTGGCGAAAGTCATCGCGATAACGGTCCGGCATGACCCAGCGCGCCGTATCCAGCACCTTCAGGTTGCCGGCCTGGCTCGGCAGGATCCCGAGGAACCATTCCGGCTGGCCAAACAACGGCGTCAATTCCTGACCGGCCAGGGAGTAGATCGATCCCAGGCAGACCAGCGGCACTGCCAGGGTCAACCCGGCCACATCGAACAACAAACACTCGAACGGCTCGGCCGCCCAGGCCGGACGGTCGTCGCCCGGCACCGGTGGCGGCGGACTGCTCGGCGGCAAGTGGACTTCCACCACCGGCGTCACCAGGCTCTGCAGCAACGGGGCAACGGTCGAGACCGGCGCCAGGATCGGCGCTGGTGCTTGAATCACTGCCAGTTGCGGCTTGATGAGCGGTGCTTCGACCGCCGCAGCCACCACTGGTTTGCGTGCATCACGGGCCTGCTCTTCGAGCACGGCCGCTTGAAATTCATCCAGCACACCCTCGGCTTCGACGGGGTCGGGCAACGCCTCGATCACGCTTGGCGGCGGTGGTAGTTCTTCGGTCGCTTCCTGCAACAGCCCATCCAGATAGGACTGCAGGGCCATTTGCGGACGCGAGGTTGTCTTTATCGGGCGGCTCATGGGAACAGTGCGCCACTTGAAGAGGTTATCGGCATGAATGCGCTAGGACTTGAGTGCTCGCGAACGAACACGATGCCAGTGGAAAGCCTCGTCACCTTAAGCCACCTGCTGCGGAACAAGCTGTTGGGCCAGCAGGTGCTTGAGCAGCGCCCGGTAAGCCAGTACGCCACGGCTCTTGCCATCGAATTGCGAAGGGGTCACACCGGCACGGCTGGCATCGCGCAGGCGCGTATCAACGGGGATATAGCCTTGCCAGATGTCCTCCGGGTACATGTCCCGCAAGACGCGCAGGGTGCCCAGGGACGCCTGGGTGCGACGGTCGAACAGGGTCGGCACGATGTTGAAGGCCAGCGTCTGCTTGCGCGAACGATTGACCATCGCCAGGGTATTGACCATGCGCTCCAGGCCCTTGACCGCCAAATGCTCGGTCTGCACCGGGATCACCAACTGCTGGCTGGCCGCCAGGGCATTGACCATCAGCAAACCCAGCAACGGCGGGCTGTCGATGATCGCGTAATCGAAATCCTGCCACAGCTGCGCCAGACTCTTGGCGATCACCAGGCCCAGGCCACTCTGCCCAGGCGACTGTCGCTCCAGGGTCGCCAGCGCAGTGCTCGACGGCAACAGGGAAATCCGCTCGTCGCTGGTGGACAACAGCAACTGCCCCGGCAGGCCCTCGGGCACCACGCCCTTGTGCAGGAACAGGTCGTAGTTACTGTGCTCCAGGCTGTCGGGATCGTAGCCGAAATAACTGGTCATCGAGCCGTGGGGGTCCAGGTCGACGATGACCACGCGCTTGCCCGCCTCGGCCAGCAACCCGGCTAAAGCGATGGAAGATGTGGTCTTGCCCACACCACCTTTTTGATTGGCGACTGCCCAGACTCTCATTCGGATCGTTCCTCCCGGCCGAAACAGGCTCGACCGAGAAATAGCTCGGTTATAAAGCGGGTGACGGAGAATTGACGGCACTCTGTCTTCCCGGCGACTTGACCGGTGCCGGTGCAGTTTGTGTGCCAGCCCGCTTCAATGCCGCGTCCGGGGTTGCATTGGCCGTACCGGTACCGGTCAGGCTGCGACGCACATCGAGGTTGCGCGACACCACCAATATTACGCGACGGTTGCGCGCACGCCCTTCAGCAGTGGCGTTGTTGGCCACCGGCTGGAACTCGCCATACCCCACCGATGCCAAGCGCCCGGGATTGAGTCCCTGCATCGCCAGCATGCGCACGATGCTCGCCGAGCGGGCCGAGGACAGTTCCCAGTTGGTCGGATATTGCGCGGTACGGATCGGCTGGTCGTCGGTGAAGCCTTCGACGTGGATCGGGTTGTCGAACGGCTTGAGGATCGCCGCGACCTTATCGATGATGTTGAACGCCATGTCGCTGGGCATGGCGTCGCCACTGCCGAACAACAGGCTGGAATTGAGTTCGATCTCGACCCACAGCTCGTTGCCGCGCACGGTCATCTGGTTGGAGCTGATCAGATCGCCGAACGCCGCGCTGATGTCGTCGGCAATACTTTTCAACGGATCGCTACTGCCGGCGATACCGGCGTCGACCTGCTCGCTGTCCTTGACCAAGGGTTTGGCTGGCGTGGTGGTCTTGGGCCGTTCCTCGCCGATCGGAATGGGCTTGAGAGCGCGGTCGGAATCAGTGAAGACCCCGATCAACGCCTCGGAAATGACTTTGTACTTGCCTTCGTTGACTGACGAAATCGAATACATGACCACGAAAAAAGCGAACAGCAGCGTGATGAAGTCGGCGTAGGAAACCAGCCAGCGTTCATGGTTGACGTGTTCTTCACGATGCCTGCGACGTGCCATGCTCCATATCCCCCATCAGTCCATGAAGCCCTGGAGCTTCAATTCAATGGAGCGCGGGTTCTCACCCTCGGCGATCGACAGGATCCCTTCCAGCAGCATTTCGCGATAGCGCGACTGGCGCAACGCGATGGATTTGAGCTTGGCCGCAATTGGCAGCAACACCAGGTTGGCGCTCGCCACGCCGTAGATCGTCGCGACGAAGGCCACGGCGATGCCGCTGCCCAGTTGCGACGGATCGGCCAGGTTGCCCATTACATGGATCAGGCCCATCACCGCACCGATGATGCCAATGGTCGGCGCGTAGCCGCCCATGCTTTCGAAGACCTTGGCCGCCTCGATGTCGCGGCTTTCCTGGGTGTAGAAATCCACCTCCAGGATGCTGCGGATGGCTTCCGGCTCGGCACCGTCCACCAACAATTGCAGGCCTTTGCGCGAGTAGCTGTCGGGTTCGGCATCCGCCACCCCTTCCAGGCCCAGCAAGCCTTCCTTGCGAGCGGTCAGGCTCCAGTTCACCACGCGGTCGATGCCACCGGCCAGGTCGACACGGGGCGGGAACAGAATCCAGATCAGCACCTGCATGGCGCGCTTGAAAGCGCTCATGGGCGATTGCAACAGCGCCGCGCCAATGGTGCCGCCGATCACGATCAACGCCGCCGGACCGTTGGCCAGCGCGCCCAGATGACCGCCTTCCAGGTAATTGCCGCCAATGATGGCGACGAACGCCATGGTGATGCCAATCAGGCTGAGCACATCCATTACAGGCAGGCCTCGACCAGGTGTCGACCGATGTCATCCAATCCATACACCGCGTCGGCAAGATCAGCTTTCACGATCGCCATGGGCATGCCATAGATCACGCAACTGGCTTCGTCCTGGGCCCAGATCGCACTGCCGCCCTGCTTGAGCAGGCGCGCGCCTTCGCGACCGTCGGCGCCCATGCCGGTCAGCACCACTGCCAAAACTTTGTCGCCGTAGGACTTGGCGGCGGAACCGAAGGTAATGTCCACACAAGGCTTGTAGTTCAGACGCTCATCGCCCGGCAGGATTTTCACCGCGCCGCGGCCGTCGATCATCATCTGCTTGCCACCCGGTGCCAGCAACGCCAGGCCGGGACGCAGGATGTCGCCATCCTCGGCTTCCTTGACGCTGATGTTGCACAGCTTGTCCAAGCGCTCGGCAAATGCCTTGGTGAACGCCGCCGGCATGTGCTGGATCAGCACGATGGGGGCCGGGAAGTTGGCGGGCAACTGAGTCAGGACCCGTTGCAGCGCCACCGGGCCGCCGGTGGACGTGCCGATCGCTACCAGCTTGTAGGCTTTGCGCTTGGGTGCCGGCGACGATGCACTGGCAGGCGCCGAACGCGTCGGCGCAGGTGCCGGGGCGCTACGCACCGGTGCAGGATTGAAGCTGCTCGAAGCCGTCGGCGCAGGCACCGGGCTTGGCGCCGCCACCGGGGCGGGTGCCGGCGCGCTGTAGGCACTGACACGGCGATTGCTGCGGGAAATGCTGTGGACCTTTTCGCACAGCAACTGCCGGACCTTGTCCGGGTTGCGCGAAATGTCTTCGAAATTCTTCGGCAGGAAATCCACCGCCCCGGCGTCCAGCGCATCGAGGGTCACCCGGGCGCCTTCATGGGTCAGGGAGGAGAACATCAAGACCGGGGTCGGGCAGCGCTGCATGATATGCCGCACGGCCGTGATGCCGTCCATCATCGGCATCTCGTAGTCCATGGTGATCACGTCCGGCTTGAGTGCCAGGGCCTGATCGATCGCCTCTTTGCCGTTAGTCGCGGTACCGACGACCTGAATACTCGTGTCCGCTGAAAGAATTTCCGAGACGCGGCGACGGAAAAACCCCGAATCGTCCACCACCAGGACTTTAACTACCATAAACACTCCGTTAGACGAGACGCGGCCCTGGGCCACGCCCCTCCAGAATCAAATACGCCGGGCGGCGTAACGCTTGAGCATGCTCGGCACATCGAGAATCAACGCGATGCGGCCGTCGCCGGTGATGGTGGCGCCGGACATGCCCGGGGTGCCCTGGAGCATCTTGCCCAACGGCTTGATGACCACTTCTTCCTGGCCCACCAACTGGTCGACGACAAAGCCGATCCGCTGGGTGCCCACCGAAAGGATCACCACGTGGCCCTCGCCCTGCTCGACGTGAGCAGCGGAGCTGACCAGCCAGCGCTTGAGGTAGAACAGCGGCAGCGCCTTGTCCCGCACGATGACCACTTCCTGGCCGTCGACCACGTTGGTGCGCGACAGGTCGAGGTGGAAAATCTCGTTGACGTTGACCAACGGGAAGGCGAAGGCCTGGTTGCCCAGCATCACCATGAGCGTCGGCATGATCGCCAGGGTCAACGGGACCTTGATGACGATCTTCGAGCCCTGGCCCTTGGTCGAGTAGATATTGATCGAACCGTTGAGCTGGGAAATCTTGGTTTTCACCACGTCCATGCCCACGCCACGGCCCGACACGTCGGAGATCTCGGTCTTGGTCGAGAAGCCCGGGGCGAAGATCAGGTTGTAGCACTCGGTGTCGCTGAGGCGGTCGGCGGCATCCTTGTCCATCACACCGCGTTTCACCGCGATGGCACGCAGCACGTTCGGGTCCATGCCTTTGCCGTCATCGGAGATCGACAGCAGGATGTGGTCGCCCTCCTGCTCGGCGGCCAGGATCACCTTGCCGCTGCGGACCTTGCCCGAGGCTTCGCGTTCTTCCGGCGACTCGATGCCGTGGTCGACCGCGTTGCGCACCAAGTGGACCAGCGGGTCGGCCAGGGCCTCGACAAGGTTCTTGTCGAGGTCGGTCTCTTCACCCACCAGTTCCAGGTTGATTTCTTTCTTGAGCTGGCGAGCCAGGTCGCGAACCAGGCGCGGGAAGCGCCCGAAAACTTTCTTGATCGGCTGCATCCGCGTCTTCATGACCGCGGTCTGCAGGTCCGCCGTGACCACGTCGAGGTTCGACACGGCCTTGGACATGGCTTCGTCCTGGCTGTTGAGGCCCAGGCGCACCAGGCGGTTACGCACCAGCACCAGTTCGCCGACCATGTTCATGATCTCGTCCAGGCGCGCGGTGTCGACCCGAACGGTGGTCTCGGCTTCGCTGGCCGGTTTTTCCGCTGGCGCGGCCGCTGGAGCACGGGCTGGCGCCGGGGCGGCGGCAGCGGCAGGCTTGGCGGGCTCGGCCTTGGGTTCCGGTGCCTTGGCGGCGGGTTTGGGCGCGGCCTTGGCCGCCGGTGCGGCCGTCGTGGCGGCGGCAGGCGCGGCGGAAGCGGTACCGACCTCGCTGAACTTGCCCTTGCCGTGCAGCTCATCGAGCAGCGATTCGAATTCGTGGTCGCTGATCAGGTCGCTGCCTGCGGCAGCGGCAGCAGGTTTGGCCGGCGTCGGTGCCGAAGCGATGGCCGAATCCAGGGCGTCAACGGCAAAGGTGCCCTTGCCATGCAACTGGTCGAGCAAGGCTTCGAATTCGTCGTCGGTGATGTCCGAGCTGTCGCCCGCCGCTTTCGGGGCGGCCGGGGCTGCTGGCGGGACAACGGCATCTGGCGCGAACTGGCCCTTGCCGTGAAGCTGGTCGAGCAGCGACTCGAACTCGGCATCGGTGATTTCGTCGCTGCCAGCGCCATTGCTGGCTGGTGCAGCCGGCGCAACCTGAGCGGCCGGCGCCTCGGCCTGGGCCTTGACGGCACTCAGGGAGTCCAGCAACTGTTCGAATTCATTATCGGTGATGTCGCCCGATTCTTCGGCGACCGGTTCTTCAACCACTGCCTCGGCAACCGGCGCGGCTTCGTCAGCCGATTGCGGCTCGGCCAGGCGTGCCAGCGCGGCGAGCAGCTCGGGGGTGGCCGGGGTAATCGGCGAGCGCTCGCGCACTTCGCTGAACATGCTGTTGACCGCATCCAGCGCTTCGAGCACCACGTCCATCAATTCCGAATCAACGCGACGCTCACCCTTGCGCAGGATGTCGAACACGTTCTCGGCAATGTGACAGCACTCCACCAGCTCGTTGAGCTGGAGGAAGCCGGCGCCTCCTTTTACAGTGTGGAAACCGCGAAAAATTGCATTGAGCAGATCCGCATCATCAGGTCGGCTTTCCAGCTCGACCAGCTGTTCGGACAGTTGCTCTAGAATCTCGCCGGCCTCAACCAGGAAATCCTGAAGGATCTCTTCATCGGCGCCGAAGCTCATTAATGGCTGCTCCTAAAATAGGGCTAAATCAAAATCCAAGGCTGGACAGCAAATCGTCCACATCGTCCTGACCGGACATAACGTCTTCTCTTTTATCGGCATGAATTTGCGGACCTTCACCCTGAGAGAGATGTTTTTGTGGATCTTTTTCAGCAAGTATCGCTTCACGGTCGTGTTCGATGCCTGCAAAGCGGTCGACCTGGCTAGCCATCAGCACCAGTTTGAGCAGGTTGCTTTCCACTTCGGTGACCAGTTGGGTCACACGCTTGATCACCTGGCCGGTCAGGTCTTGATAGTCCTGGGCCAGCAGAATGTCGTTGAGGTTGCTGGCCACGGCGCGGTTTTCGCTGCTGCTGCGCGTCAGGAAACCGTCGACCCGACGGGCCAGCTCCCGAAATTCTTCAGCACCGATTTCGCGACGCATGAACCGGCCCCAGTCGGTGCTCAAGGCCTGGGCCTCTTCACTCAGGCCATTGACCAGCGGTGTTGCGCTTTCCACCAGGTCCATGGTGCGGTTGGCCGCGGCCTCGGTCAGCTTGACCACATAGCCCAGGCGCTCGGTGGCGTCGGTGATCTGCGAGACTTCCTCGGCCTGCGGCATGTGCGGGTCGATCTGGAAATTGACAATCGCGCTGTGCAGTTCACGCGTGAGCTTGCCCACTTCCTGATACAGACCACGGTCACGGGTCTGGTTGAGCTCATGGATCATTTGAACCGCATCGCCAAAGCGACCTTTTTCAAGGCTGTCGACCAGTTCGCGGGCATGTTTTTTCAGGGTCGATTCGAAATCGCCCATTGAAGATTCGTTGTCCATAGCTCCCCCGTGGCGCAGTTAACCGATGCGTTCGAAGATTTTTTCGATCTTCTCTTTCAACGCCTGGGCCGTGAAGGGCTTGACCACATAGCCGTTTACACCGGCCTGGGCCGCTTCGATGATCTGCTCGCGCTTGGCTTCGGCAGTCACCATCAGTACCGGGAGGTGCTTGAGTTTTTCGTCGGCGCGCACATGGCGCAGCAAGTCGATACCGGTCATGCCGGGCATGTTCCAGTCAGTCACCAGAAAGTCGATGCTCCCGCTGTTGAGGACCGGAATGGCTGTGACGCCATCATCCGCCTCGACCGTGTTGGTGAACCCAAGGTCACGCAACAGGTTTTTTATGATCCGCCGCATCGTTGAGAAGTCATCAACGATGAGGATTTTCATGTTCTTGTCCAATTCGACCTCCAAGCAGTCTTAAACGCGCCCAGCACCTGGACGCGCCATTTCAATCAATTCCGGCACAACACTCGACAACGGTCTGGAGCACAACGGATGGAAACTGACCCGGCAACGCCATGCAGTCCCGCTCGCAGTGTCCCCACACTGCCTGTCAGCGCGCTCGCCACTCCCCCAAACGGCCCCGCAAGCGGGCCGCGCACTGGCTGTGTAACTGGCTGACCCGAGATTCGCTGACCCCCAGGACCTCACCGATTTCCTTGAGGTTCAGCTCTTCGTCGTAGTACAGCGCCAAGACCAGTCGCTCACGTTCCGGCAAATTGGCAATCGCATCCGCCAGCGCGCTCTGGAAACGTTCATCTTCCAGGTCACGTGACGGCTCCATGTGAGCACTCGCGTTATCCTCATGCAGCCCTTCGTGCTCGCCGTCCTGCAAGAGGTCGTCGAAGCTGAACAGGCGACTGCCCAAGGTATCGTTCAAAATCCCGTAATAATCATCGAGACTCAACTGGAGTTCGGCCGCAACCTCGTGATCTTTAGCGTCACGCCCAGTTTTAGCTTCGATTGCCCGAATCGCGTCACTGACCATGCGGGTATTGCGGTGCACCGAACGCGGCGCCCAATCGCCCTTGCGGACTTCATCGAGCATCGCCCCACGAATGCGAATACCGGCATAGGTCTCGAAACTGGCGCCCTTGCTGGCGTCGTATTTGTTCGACACTTCAAGCAGGCCGATCATGCCGGCCTGGATCAAGTCCTCGACCTGGACACTGGCCGGCAACCGCGCCAGCAAGTGATAGGCAATACGCTTGACCAGTGGCGCATAACGCTCGATCAATTCGTATTGGGCGTCCCGTGCCGATTTTTTGTAGAGATGGTTGTAACCGCTGGCTGTCATAACACGGGCCCTGCTGTTTGTTGCACAAGACGCTCGACGAAAAACTCCAGATGCCCGCGGGGGTTGGCCGGCAGCGGCCAGGTATCGACCTTCTGGGCGATCGCCTTGAACGCCAGCGCGCATTTGGAACGTGGAAAGGCTTCATAAACGGCACGTTGCTTCTGGACGGCCTTGCGCACGCTTTCGTCGTAAGGCACTGCACCGACGTATTGTAGGGCGACGTCCAGGAAGCGATCGGTGACCTTCGTCAACTTGGCGAACAGGTTGCGTCCTTCCTGCGGGCTCTGGGCCATGTTGGCCAGGACGCGGAAGCGGTTCATGCCATAGTCGCGGTTAAGCAGTTTGATCAGGGCATAGGCGTCGGTGATGGACGTCGGTTCGTCGCAGACCACCAGCAGCACTTCCTGGGCGGCGCGCACGAAACTGACGACCGAGTCGCCGATGCCGGCCGCGGTGTCGATCACCAGCACATCGAGGTTGTCGCCGATGTCGCTGAACGCCTGGATCAGGCCCGCGTGCTGCGCCGGGGTCAGGTGAACCATGCTCTGGGTGCCGGAGGCAGCCGGCACGATGCGAATCCCGCCCGGCCCCTGCAACAGCACGTCGCGCAGTTCGCAACGGCCTTCGATCACGTCCGCCAGGGTGCGTTTGGGGGTAAGCCCCAGCAACACGTCGACGTTCGCCAGGCCCAGGTCGGCGTCCAGCAGCATGACCCGTCGGCCAAGCTCTGCCAGAGCCAGGGACAAGTTCACTGACACGTTAGTCTTCCCGACGCCACCTTTGCCGCCGGTCACCGCGATCACCTGTACGGGATGCATGCTGCCCATGTTCGTTCTTTACCTTGTCTTCTTAGACGGAGGCCACATTACTGGCTGCGCGTTCGCATACGGAACAATGCATGGCAGACCATCGATGTAGGTACAAAAAATATTCATGATTACCTCAGCCGACCTGCTTGGTCGGGCTGTGGTAGATGTCAGCGAACATGTCAGCCATGGCTTCTTCGCTGGGTTCTTCCTGCATTTGCACACTTACGGCACGACTGACCAGTTGATGACGGCGCGGCAGATGCAAATCATCCGGGATCCGCGGCCCATCGGTCAGGTAGGCCACCGGCAGTTCATGACCGATCGCCAGGCTCAACACCTCGCCCAGGCTTGCCGTTTCGTCCAGCTTAGTCAGGATGCAGCCGGCCAGCCCGCAGCGTTTGTAGCTGTGATATGCGGCGGTTAGAACCTGTTTTTGGCTGGTGGTTGCCAACACGAGATAATTTTTTGACTTGATACCGCGTCCGGCCAGGCTTTCGAGCTGCATGCGCAGGGCCGGATCGCTGGCTTGCAGGCCGGCGGTATCGATCAGCACGACGCGTTTGCGCAGCAGCGGCTCCAGCGCCTGGGCCAGGGATTGGCCCGGATCCACATGGGTCACCGACACATTGAGGATCCGGCCCAGGGTCTTGAGTTGTTCCTGGGCACCGATGCGGAAACTGTCCATGCTTACCAGGGCGATGCTCTGGGCACCGTACTTGAGTACATAACGGGCGGCGAGCTTGGCCAGGGTGGTGGTCTTGCCCATGCCGGCAGGACCGACCATGGCAATGACCCCGCCCTCTTCCAGCGGCTCGACTTCCGGCGTGGCAATCATGCGTGCCAGGTGCGCCAGCAACATGCGCCAGGCCTGGCGCGGCTCTTCGATACCATTGATCAGCGCCAGCAGGTCGCGGGACAACGGGCCGGACAGGCCGATGCGTTGCAGGCGACGCCACAGGTTGGCCTGGGCCGGACGGCTGCCTTGCAGCTGGTTCCAGGCCAGGGAGCCGAGCTGGACTTCCATCAGCTCGCGCAGGCTGTTGAGCTCGAAGCGCATCGAGTCCAGGGCGCGCGGGTCAACCCCACGGGCTGGCGCGGCAGGTGCCGGCTCTGGACGACGCGGTTCGGCCTGGACCTGTTCCATCAGCGGTTCGGCAGCGGTCAACGGCAGGCCGGCGGTCAGTGGCTGACCGGCGAACAATTGACGATTGGTGCCCGGCGCGCCTTCGCCTTCGCTGCTGCGCAGGCTCAGTTCGGCCTGGGCGCTGGCGATGCGCGATTGAGTCTTGCGCAGCTCATCTTCAAGTTCCATGTTCGGAACCCGTGGCGCCAGCGCCGACAATTTGTAATCCAGGGCCGCCGTCAGCTCGACACCGCCGGCGATACGACGGTTGCCAATGATGGCTGCTTCAGCGCCCAGCTCGTCACGAACCAGTTTCATGGCCTGACGCATGTCTGCGGCGAAAAAACGCTTCACTTGCATAAACCACTACCTCAGCCGTTGGGCCCTACTGTCGCAACGATGGTCACTTGCTTGTTGTCCGGTATTTCCTGGTACGCCAGCACATGCAGCCCCGGGACCGCGAGGCGTCCGAATCGCGAGAGCATCGCGCGAATCGGACCGGCCACCAGCAGGATCACCGGTTGGCCTTGCATCTCTTGCCGCTGGGCTGCCTCGATCAGCGAACGCTGCAGCTTCTCGGCCATGCTTGGCTCCAGCAGAACACCCTCTTCCGAGCCTTGTCCTGCCTTCTGCAGACTATTGAGCAATATCTGTTCCAACCTTGGCTCCAAGGTGATAACAGGCAGCTCAGACTCAGTGCCTACAATGCTTTGGACGATTGCACGGGATACGCCGACCCGAACCGCGGCCACCAGGGCGGCGGTATCTTGACTCTTGGACGCGTTGTTGGCGATGGCTTCGGCAATACTGCGTATGTCGCGCACAGGCACTTGCTCGGCCAACAACGCTTGCAGGACCTTGAGCAACTGCGACAACGAAACCACGCCCGGCACCAACTCTTCAGCCAGCTTCGGCGAGCCTTTGGCCAGTACTTGCAGGAGTTGCTGGACTTCTTCGTGGCCAATCAACTCGCTGGAGTGCTTGTACAGAATCTGGTTCAAGTGGGTCGCCACCACGGTACTGGCGTCCACCACGGTGTAGCCGAGGGACTGGGCCTGGGCCCGCTGACTGATTTCGATCCACACCGCCTCCAGGCCAAAAGCCGGATCCTTGGCGGTGATGCCGTTGAGGCTGCCGTAGACCTGGCCAGGGTTGATCGCCAGCTCGCGGTCGGGGTAGATCTCGGCTTCGGCCAGGATCACGCCCATCAGTGTCAGGCGATAGGCGCTCGGCGCCAGGTCGAGGTTGTCGCGGATGTGCACGGTGGGCATCAGGAAGCCCAGGTCCTGGGAGAGCTTCTTGCGCACCCCCTTGATCCGCGCGAGCAACTGGCCACCCTGGTTGCGGTCGACCAACGGAATCAGGCGATAACCGACTTCCAGGCCGATCATGTCGATCGGCGTCACGTCATCCCAGCCCAGCTCCTTGGTTTCCATGGCGCGGGCCGGCGACGGCAGCAGTTCCTGCTGGCGCTTGACCTCTTGCAGGGCCTGGACTTTCTGCACGTTCTGCTTCTTCCAGAACAGGTAGGCACCGCCAGCCGCCAGGGCCGCCATGCTCAGGAAGGAAAAATGCGGCATGCCAGGCACCAGGCCCATCACCGCCATCAGGCCGGCGGCAACAGCCAGGGCCTTGGGCGAGGCGAACATTTGGCGACTGATCTGCTTGCCCATGTCTTCGGAGCCCGAAGCACGGGTCACCATGATCGCGGCGGCTGTGGATAACAGCAGTGATGGCAATTGCGCCACCAAACCGTCACCGATGGTCAACAAGGCGTAGACCTTGCCGGCGTCACCGAAGGTCATGCCATGCTGGAAGATACCGACGGCCATGCCGCCGATCAGGTTGATGAACAGAATCAACAGGCCGGCGATGGCGTCACCGCGCACGAATTTGCTGGCACCGTCCATGGAGCCGTAGAACTCGGCTTCCTGGGCAACTTCCAGGCGACGCAGCTTGGCCTGGCTCTGGTCGATCAGGCCGGCGTTGAGGTCGGCGTCGATCGCCATTTGCTTGCCGGGCATCGCATCGAGGGTGAAACGTGCGCTCACCTCGGAAATCCGCCCGGCACCCTTGGTCACCACGACGAAGTTGATGATCATCAAGATCGCAAAAACCACGATACCGACCACATAGTTACCGCCGATCACCACCTCGCCGAAGGCCTGGATCACCTTACCGGCGGCGGCGTGGCCTTCTTGGCCATGAATCATCACCACCCGGGTGGACGCCACGTTCAGCGCCAGGCGCAACAGCGTGGCCACCAGCAGGATGGTCGGGAACACCGCGAAATCCAGCGGCCGCAGGGCGTAGACGCACACCAGCAGCACCACGATCGACAGGGCGATGTTGAACGTGAAGAACACGTCCAGCAGGAACGGCGGCACCGGCAGCATCATCATGGCGAGCATGACCAGCAGCAACAGCGGCACGCCCAGATTACCCCGGCTGAGGTCTACGACATTGCTGCGTGCAGAGCTGAGTAACTGAGAGCGATCCACCAAAATTCCCCGTTCCTGTGAAGCAAACTTTTGACGCCCGGAGGGGCGCAGACGGGGTATTGCAAGAAGCCTTCCAACTTTTGTCGGAGGCTGGAATAGAGCGGCTGACGCACATCCAACCCTGTGGGAGCGAGCTTGCTCGCGATGGCGATGGGTCAGTCTGTGCAAACGTTGACTGGAAGACCGCTATCGCGAGCAAGCTCGCTCCCACAGGTTTCACGCGTCGCAGGTCAGGAATCCCGCCGCAAATCCGGCGGAATAGGCAAATCCTTGAGCGGTTCGGGACGCTTGCCCTTGCCGGCGCGGTGCTGGCGGATCTGGTAGACGTAGGCCAATACCTGCGCAACAGCCAAATACAGCCCCCCCGGGATTTCCTGGTCGAGTTCGGTGGAGTAGTAGATTGATCGCGCCAACGCCGGGGATTCGAGCAGCATCACTTCATTGGCCACGGCGATCTCACGGATCTTCAGCGCCAGGAAGTCACTGCCCTTGGCCAGCAACACGGGAGCGTTGCCTTTTTCGGGGTCGTACTTGAGGGCGACGGCGTAGTGCGTCGGGTTGGTGATGACCACGTCGGCGTCGGGAATCGCCGCCATCATCCGCCGCTGGGAGACCTCGCGTTGCAACTGGCGGATCCGTTGCTTGACCTCCGGCTTGCCTTCCGCGTCCTTGTGCTCGTCGCGCACTTCCTGCTTGGTCATCAACAGCTTTTGCTTGCTCTGATAGAGCTGGATCGGTACGTCGATGGCAGCAATCAGGATCAAGCCGCAGGCCATCCACAATGTGCTCCAGCCGACTAATTGCACGCTGTGGATAATGGCCTGTTCCAGCGGTTCGTGAGCGATGCGCAGCAGATCGTCGATGTCGGCCTGCAACACCGTCAGCGCAACGAACAGAACCAGCAGGAACTTCCCGAATGCCTTGAGCAACTCCATCAGCGCCGTGGTGGAAAACATGCGCTTGAGGCCGGCGGCCGGGTTCATCCGGCTGAACTTGGGGGCCAGGCTTCCGGCGGCGAACAGCCAGCCGCCCAGGGATATCGGGCCGATCACCGCAGCCAGCAACAGGCAGATCAGGATCGGCTGCACCGCCAGGATCGCGATCTTGCCCGAGTGCAGCAGATGCTGGGCCATGGACCCCGGAGAGAGCAGTACTTCGCGCGGCAGGGAGAAATTCAGGCGCATGATTTCCAGCAGGTCCAAGGCCAACCCGCCGCCATAAATCAACAACCCACCCGCCCCGGCCAGCATCACCGCCAGCGTATTGAGTTCCTTGGAGCGGGCGATCTCGCCCTTTTCACGGGATTCGCGCAGGCGCTTTTCCGTGGGGTCTTCTGTCTTGTCCTGACCACTCTCGCTCTCGGCCATGGTTCAGCGCGCCTGTGCCATGTCACGTAAAAGCTGCAAGGCCTGAGTGGCCAGCGGCTGATACTGGTTGAGGATATCCCCCAGGCTGACCCAGAAGATCACCATTCCCAACACCAGGGTCATCGGAAAGCCAATGGAGAAAATATTCAATTGCGGCGCCGCTCGGGTCATCACGCCAAACGCGATGTTGACCACCAGCAACGCGGTGATCGCCGGCAATACCAGCACCATCGCGGCGCCCATGACCCAGCCGAGCTTGCCAGCAATTTCCCAGAAGTGATTGATCAGGAACGCACTGCCCACCGGCATGGTGGTAAAGCTCTCGGTCAAGACCTCGAACACCACCAGATGCCCGTTCATGGCGAGGAAGAGCAGTGTCACCAGCATCGTCAGGAGCTGGCCGATCACCGCGGTGTTGACGCCGTTGGTGGGGTCGATCATGGACGCGAAGGCCATGCCCATCTGGATCGAAATGATTTGCCCGGCCACCACAAAGGCCTGGAAGAACAGCTGCAGCGAGAACCCCATCAAGGCACCGATGAGAATCTGCTCGGCCACCAGCATCAGCGCGCTGAGGTCCAGGGCATTGACCGGCGGCATCGGTGGCAGCCCGGGCGCGATAACCACCGTGATCGCCAGGGCGAAGTACAAGCGCACCCGAGCCGGCACCAGTGTCGTGCCGAAGATCGGCATGCTCATCAGCACCGCGGTGACGCGAAACAGCGGCAGGATGAACGATGCCACCCACGTGCTGATCTGGGTGTCCGTCAGCTCGAGCATCGACATGGGGTCAGCCGATCAACTGCGGAATACTGCCGTACAACTGCAGGATGTATTCCATGAAGGTTTGTACCATCCAGGGGCCGGCGACGATCAACGTCACCAGCATCACCAGCAGGCGCGGCAGGAAGCTCAAGGTCTGTTCGTTGATCTGGGTCGCGGCCTGGAACATCGCCACCAGCAAGCCCACCACCAGGCTGGGGATCACTAGGATCGCAACCATCGAAGCCGTCAGCCAGAGCGCTTCACGAAACAGGTCTACCGCTACTTCAGGCGTCATATCGTCCTACCCGCACAAGAGGCCTAAACACCGCCGAAACTGCCCGCCAGGGTACCGATGATCAGCGCCCAGCCATCCACCAATACGAACAGCATGATCTTGAACGGCAGGGAAATGATCAGCGGCGAGAGCATCATCATACCCATGGCCATCAGTACGCTGGCGACCACCAGGTCGATGATCAGGAACGGGATGAAAATCATGAAACCGATCTGGAACGCGGTCTTCAGCTCGGACGTCACGAACGCCGGCACCAGGATGGTCAGCGGTGCCTGGTCGGCACTCGGGATGTCGGTGCGCTTGGACAGGCGCATGAACAATTCCAAGTCGCTGCTGCGAGTCTGGGCCAGCATGAAGTCCTTGATCGGCACCTGGGCCTTGGCCACGGCATCCTGGGCGCTGAGCTGTTCCGCCAGGTAAGGCTGCAGCGCATCCCGGTTCACCCGGTCGAACACGGGCGCCATGATGAACATGGTCAGGAACAGCGCCATGCCGGTGAGGATCTGGTTCGAGGGGGTCTGTTGCAGGCCCAGGGCCTGGCGCAGGATCGAAAAGACAATGATGATCCGGGTGAAGCTGGTCATCAGCATGACGAACGCCGGAATGAAACTCAGCGCGGTCATGATCAGCAAGATCTGCAAGCTGACCGAATATTCCTGGGCCCCTTCGGCGTTGGTTCCCAGGGTGATCGCCGGGATCGACAGCGGGTCCGCGGCGAACGCCAACGGTGCGGCCAGCATCAGGGCCAATGCCAACAGAATGCGCAACGGCATTACTTTTTATCCTTCTGGTCTTTCCCCAGCAGCTCCATGAGGCGCTGGGCAAATTCGGGGCTGGCCGACTCGGTGGAGGGTACCTGTACCGGCTCCTTGAGGACGTGCAACGCAGTGATGGTGCCCGGGCTCAGGCCCAGCAGGATCTGCTCGTTGCCGACCTGCACCAGCACCAGCCGGTCGCGCGGCCCGAGCGCACGGGAACCGACGATGTCGATGACCTGGCCCTTGCCCGCCGGCCCCGCCTGTTGCACGCGCCGCAACAACCAGGCGAGAAAGAAGATCAAGCCCAGCACCAGCAGCAAGCCAAGCACCAGTTGCGCCAGTTGCCCGGCGATACCCGTGCCCGACGCCGGCGCAACGGCCGCCGTGGCAACCGGTTCGGCCGCCAGCACACTCAAGGGCAGCATCGACGCTGCGGCGAGAAAACCTTTCACTCAGCGCAACTTCTTGATGCGTTCGCTCGGGCTGATCACGTCCGTCAGGCGAATGCCGAACTTCTCGTTGACCACCACCACTTCGCCATGGGCGATCAAGGTGCCGTTGACCAGCACGTCGAGCGGCTCGCCGGCCAGGCGGTCCAGCTCGATCACCGAGCCCTGGTTGAGCTGCAACAGGTTGCGGATATTGATATCGGTGCTGCCCACTTCCATGGAGATGGACACCGGAATGTCGAGGATCACGTCCAGGTTAGGCCCGTCCAGCGTCACCTGTTCATTGCTCTTGGGTACGCTGCCAAACTCTTCCATCGGCAGGCGGTTGGAGCCGTGGTTACCGCTATCGGCGGCCAGCAAGGCATCGATGTCAGCCTGCCCGGCATCGCCGGTTTCTTCCAGGGCCGCGGCCCATTCGTCGGCCAGCGCCTGGTCATCCTGGGTGTTCATATCGTTAGCCATCATTTGTCCTCGGCGGGCAAAAATCAGTTAGAAACGCAAACTTAAAAATTCGACACCGCTCAGCGGCGTTCGATCGGCTCGATCACCTGCAACGCCAGGTTGCCTTTGTGAGAGCCCATCTTGACCTTGAAGGCCGGTACGCCATTGGCGCGCATGATCATTTCGTCGGGCATCTCGACCGGAATGATGTCACCCGGCTGCATGTGCAAAATGTCCCGCAGGCGCAGTTGGCGCCGGGCGACCGTCGCGCCGATCGGCACATCGACGTCGAGCACGTCCTGGCGCAAGGCGTTGATCCAGCGTTCGTCCTGGTCGTCGAGGTCCGACTGGAAACCGGCGTCGAGCATTTCCCGCACCGGCTCGATCATCGAATACGGCATGGTCACGTGCAGGTCGCCGCCACCGCCATCGAGTTCGATGTGGAAGGTCGAGACCACGATGGCTTCGCTCGGCCCCACGATGTTGGCCATGGCCGGGTTCACTTCCGAGTTGATGTACTCGAAGTTCACTTCCATGATCGCCTGCCAGGCTTCCTTCAAATCGATGAAGGCCTGCTCCAGCACCATGCGCACCACTCGCAGCTCGGTCGGGGTGAATTCGCGACCTTCGATCTTGGCGTGACGACCGTCGCCGCCGAAGAAGTTGTCCACCAGCTTGAACACCAGCTTGGCGTCGAGGATGAACAACGCGGTGCCGCGCAACGGCTTGATCTTCACCAGGTTGAGGCTGGTGGGCACGTACAGGGAATGCACGTACTCGCCGAACTTCATCACCTGCACGCCACCCACGGCCACATCGGCCGAGCGACGCAGCATGTTGAACATACTGATGCGGGTGTACCGGGCGAAACGCTCGTTGATCATTTCCAGGGTCGGCATGCGTCCGCGAACGATGCGATCCTGGCTGGTCAGGTCGTAGCTTTTGACGCTGCCCGGTTCAGCAGCGTTTTCGGTCTGTACCAGACCGTCGTCGACACCATGCAACAGCGCATCGATTTCGTCCTGGGACAGCAGGTCCTGCACGGCCATGTCGTGTTCCTACTGCAATACGAAGTTAGTGAAGAGCAACTGTTCGATCACCACTTTGCCGAGCTCTTTCTGAGCCACTTCCTGCACGCTGGCCGTGGCTTTCTGGCGCAGCATTTCCTGGCCGACGGGGGTGGCCAGGGTGTCGAAACTCTGTCCGGAAAACAGCATCACCAAGTTGTTGCGAATCAGCGGCATGTGCACCCGAAGCGCTTCCAGGTCAGCCTGGTTGCGACCCTGCAAAGTGATGCTGACCTGCATGTAGCGTTGGCGACCGTTCACGGTGTAGTTGGCCACGAAGGCCGGTGCCATCGGTTCGAAAATCGCCGGCTGCTTGCCCACTGGCGCGACTTCGGCCGCTGCCGCCGCCGGCTTGCTTTGAGCGCTGTGCATGAAATACCAGGTTGCTCCCACGGACACGCCGATCGCCAGGAGCAAACCCACCACGATCATGATGATCAGCTTGAGTTTGCCTTTGGTTGCAGGGTCTTTTACAGCTGCTGCTTCGCTCTTCGCCATGCCAATAATCCGTCACTAATCGGGGTTTTCACTGTTGCACGGCAAGGCTGGAGCAAGTGTTATGCCAGAAGTGTCGGTACTCAGGATGACGGGCAGATGCGATCTACAGAACCCATGAAAACCAATGTGGGAGCGAGCCTGCTCGCGATAGCGGCGGGCCAGCCCCTGCAAGGGTGACTGACCATCCGCTATCGCGAGCAAGCTCGCTCCCACAGAGGGCATCAAAAGATCAGGCGTAGTAGTCGACCGCGCTGGTGCCAATGACGCTGGTCGTGCTGGCGGCCACTTCAGCGATGCTGGCCGCAGTGGCTTCATCCCCGGCATCCACCGGTCCACCGGAAGAGGTCGAACGCCCCGCCCGGGCTTGCTGCTGGGCTTGCTGCTCCTGGTTCTGCGAACCACGGGATTGGTCCGACACGCTGACGTCGACCTGGCCCATGCCCTGCTGGGCAAAACTGTCCCGCAGGCGATGCATCTGGCCTTCGAGGGCTTCGCGAACGCCGGAGTGGGCGCTCATGAAGGTGACCTGGGTCTGCTGGTCCGGCACCATGTTCACCCTGATATCCAGGCGCCCGAGTTCGGCGGGCTGCAATTGGATGTCGGCCGCCTTGAGATTGACGCTGGACAGGTACATCACCCGGTTCACCACCTCTTCGGTCCAACCGCTCTGGTTCATCGCGATAGGTTGGTTGATCGGCACCGCGTTGGCGGTTTTGGGCGTGGCGGCCTGGGTCAGTGCAGCCAGGCGGTTGGCGAAATCGTCTACGCGAGTGTCACTGGACGCGGCGCTCAAGTCCTTGAGACCCTCGCTGATCAAGCCGCCAAAGGCCTTGTCGCCACCCTGGCTGCCGGACTCGGTGCTGTTCTGGTCGGCTTGCACGCCGAGCATGCTGGCCATGCCGGCGGCGAAGGTCTGCGCCGAAGTCGGCTCGCCGTCGAGCGACGCCGGGGCAGCGCTCTTGGGCTGCGCCTGGCTGCTGGCGGAAACATGACCGCTCTGCTCCATCGCCAAGCGCAAGGCGGGCAATGCGTCGAGGGGATCGGCTTGTGGGTCGAAAGCTGGATCGACGACCGGAACCGCAGGTTGGGCCGGTGCGGCCAATGGGACAACCGGTGCCGCGACCGCGGTCGTTACCTGAGCCTCAGCCGTGACCACCACGGGGGCAGGTTCGGCCGGGGCTGTCGCGACCGGCACCGCCATGTCCGTCAGCGCGCCTGGGTCGAGGCTCGGATCGACCGGTGCCGCATCCGCCACCGGCGCTTGAGCCGCGTCGGCATCGTTATCGCTAGCCGCTTTGTCGTCGGTGCTGGCGGGTTTGTCCGCGGGCAAGGGTTTGCCGCTATCGGCAACCGTCGGTTCCGGGGCGGCAGGGGTTTCGTTGCCGGCGTCTTTTTTGACGGTGTTGTCAGCGGCCTTGTCGCGCGCCGGTTTCACCACGGGCTCAGGGGCCGCCGCGGCTTTGGCAGGCGCCTGCTTGGCGAAGACTTGAGCGAAGCTGGAGGCTCTATCCCCGAGGTCCGGGGCCGCTGCCGGTGAATTGACGGCGGCCTGGGGCTTGGCCTGGACGGAGGCCTGAAGCAATGAATTAGGGGTGACGGGCATAAAAAAGTCTCCGCTGCACTGGGATCATAGGTACAGTCGAGACTAGCCAATGCAAGGCACGGGCCAACGTTTTACCCGACCGTCAAATCTCAGCAGTGGAAGCCTTCACGCTCTTCCCGGCACAGCTTGCGGACATGGGCGAATTCGCTGTCGATTTCGTTGACCAGGTTTTCGATGCCGCCCAATGACGGCTGCTTGGCACGCTGTTCCAGCTCGCCGCACAACTCGGCCAGGCGAATGGCGCCCATGTTGCTGCTGCTGCCCTTGAAGCTGTGGGCGGTGGCGCTCAGTTTTTCAGCGTCCCGTGCCTCGTGCAGCACGCGCAGGCGAGCCTCGGAGTCGTTGAGAAACGTATCCAGCAACTCCGGATACCCCTCTTCCATGACTTCCTTCAACGTGCTAAGCACGTCGCGGTCCAGATGAATCTCGTTCACTTGTTCGCTCCCTGATCAAGAATGGCCCCAATTATGCCAGAGCCTCCCAGAAAAACTCCACGCGCGCACTACGACCATCGTCTGACCAACTGGCCTGGTAGCTCAGTTGGCGAACCAGGCTCACGCCGCGCCCCGACAACCGATCGCTGTCCACGGGCCGTGCCAGCACCCGGGCGACATCGAACCCTTCGCCACTGTCTTCGACTTCGATCGCCAGGCGACCGCCCTCGCCGTTTGGCGAAACGTGCAAGTGTACCCGCACGTAACCGTCACTCAACTCATCCAGGCGCGTATTGCGCTCCCTGTAGTAGCGGGCGAAACCCGCCGCATCACGCTTGAGACTCGAATCGAGGCCCAGCACCCCGTGATCCAGGGCATTGGAGTAGAGCTCCGACATGACGCTGTAAAGGGCGCCACTCTGCGCCCTGAGCCCATGTACCTCCAGCAGCAATTGCAACAGGTAGGGCATCGGGTTGAAGCGCTTGAGCGTCTGCGCACGGAACTCGAAGCTCACCGACCAATCCAGCGGGCTGGACTGGCCGCTATCGGAATAGACTGGTGGTGGCGGATTGAGTTGCGTCGGAGCGACCAGCCGCACCTCGACCATGCTGAAATCGTCACGGGCCTCACCACGAAAATCCAGCAGCGCCTGCTGGATATCCTCAAAAAGAAGGTCGGGCTCACGGTTGGCCGAAAACACCTGCTGCAACCGCTCCACGCCAAACGGCTGGTCGTCGCGGTCACTGGTCTCGATGACGCCATCGGACAGCAGGAATACCCGATCCCCCAGCGACATCGGGTGCACTTCGGTGCGGTCGTCGAACAACTGCGGGGTGAGCACGCCCAATGGCAAGTGCCGCGCCGGCAAAGGCGTGCGCACGCCGCTGAGGCTGTCATGCAGGTAACCATCGGGCATGCCGCCGTTCCAGATCTCCACCGTACAGCGCTGGAAGCTCAGGCATAACAGCGTCGCGCAGCAGAACATATCCACTGGCAGGATGCGTTTGAGCTTGGCATTCATCTCCCGCAGGATTTGCGCCAGCCCATAGCCCTTGGCCGTCATCCCGTAGAACACCTCCGCCAGGGGCATCGCGCCGACCGCCGCCGGCAAGCCGTGCCCGGTGAAATCCCCCAACAGGATGTGCATGTCGCCGGCCGGGTTGAACGCGGCCAGCAGCAGGTCGCCGTTGAACAAGGCGTAGGGTGATTGCAAATAACGGATGTTCGGCGCGCTCAGGCAACCGGAGTGGGCGATCTTGTCGAACACGGCCTTGGCGACCCGTTGTTCGTTGAGCAGATAATCATGGTGCCGGGCGATCTGGTCGCGCTGTTCCACCACCGTGGCCTGCAACCGGCGCAAGCGGTCCATGGCCTTGATCTTGGCCGTCAGGATCACTTGGTTGTAGGGTTTGGCCAGGAAATCGTCGCCACCTGCTTCCAGGCAACGGGCCAGGGCTTCGCTCTCAGTCAGCGAGGTGAGGAAAATGATCGGGACCAATTGGTCCCCGGCCAACTGTTTGATTTTCTGCGCAGCTTCGAAGCCGTCCATCACCGGCATCATCGCGTCCATCAGCACCAGGTGCGGACGCTGTTCCAGATAGACATCGACCGCTTCGGCGCCATCGGCCGCCGTGAGCACATGATGGCCCTGGCGGCGGACAATGGTCGACAGCAGCAGTCGATCAGCGGCGCTGTCTTCGGCAATCAGGACCGTCAGTGGCTCCGACGACGATTGCATGGCGATCAACTGATGTCGAACAGCTTGTCGAAATTGGAGATCGCGAGGATTTTCTTGACGTCGCTGCTGCTGTTGACGACCCGGATATCCGACTCGTCGCCACCGGCATGATCACGTAACAGCAAGAGCATGCCCAAGGCGGAACTGTCGAGATAGGTGGCCTTCTTCAAGTCCACCACAATGGACTCGGGCTTCTTATCAAGCCTCTCGTAAGACTCGCGAAATTCCTGGTGCCGGCCGAAATCGAATCGACCCTCAACCGAAATCGTCAATTTTTTCCCATCGTTAGATACTTCGGTAACGACTGACATGATCGGCTTCCTTGTCATGGACATACGTGTACAAGGTGTAGCATCTGGTAAAGGTCTGAGCAAGGTTTTGCCTCGATCATCCGACAAACTCCTGGCTTCTCATCAATAGGGATTCTCACGCGGCAGGCGCTGGGACAATTCATCGAGCAGTTTCTGTTCGCGCTTGTCTTCCAGTTGCCGCGCCTCATCGATATAGCGCTGCACCAGTTTGCGCAGCCCTTCGACTCGGGCGAATGCTTCTTGCCAGCTCTGGCGGGCCTTCTCCAGGTTGTTCTGGTGCCAGACCAGGCTTTGGCGCTGCTGATCGATGGCAGTGCCCAGTTGCGCAAGAAATCCTTGGTAACCCAACAACCACTGCCCCGACACCCCATGGGCGCCACGGGCGATCCACTGCTCCTGGTATTCGAGTCGAAAGTTCTCGAGGTCTGCCAGCTTGCCCTCGGCAACGGCCACTTGCCCCTGGAAATACGCCAGGCGCTGGACGGCGGTCTTCTCGGCCTTTTCCGCCATGTCCACCACGGGCGCCAGGCGTGCCGCACGACTCGTGGCCATGGTCGGTTATCCGCCAGCGACCGGAGCGAAAATCGTCTGCAGGTGCGCTTCGCTGGCACCCATGCCGATATTGTCGTTCAGGCTCTGGCGCAGATAAACGGCCATCGCCGGGTAAAGGTTGATGGCGGTGTCGGTCTCGCGATCGCCGCCGGGTACATAGGCGCCGACGCTGATCAGGTCACGGCTTTGCTGGTAGCGCGACCAATATTGCTTGAACTGCTGGGCACGCCTCATATGCTCGGCACTGATCACCGACGGCATGACCCGGCTGATGGACGCCTCGATGTCGATGGCCGGGTAATGCCCTTCTTCGGCCAGGCGCCTGGACAGCACGATGTGGCCGTCGAGTACGCCACGGGCCGAGTCGGCGATGGGGTCTTGCTGGTCGTCACCTTCTGACAGCACGGTATAGAACGCGGTGATGGAACCTCCGCCCTTTTCCGCGTTGCCGGCGCGCTCGACCAGTTTCGGCAGCTTGGCGAACACCGAAGGCGGATAACCCTTGGTGGCCGGCGGCTCGCCGATGGCCAGGGCGATTTCCCGCTGGGCCTGGGCGAAACGAGTGAGCGAATCCATCAGCAACAGGACGTTCTTGCCCTTGTCGCGGAAATACTCGGCGATACGGGTGCAATACATCGCCGCCCGCATACGCATCAGCGGTGCATCGTCCGCTGGCGAAGCCACCACGACCGAACGCTTGAGCCCTTCCTCGCCGAGGATGTGCTCGATGAATTCCTTGACCTCACGGCCCCGCTCGCCGATCAGCCCTACCACGATAATGTCGGCTTCGGTGAAGCGGGTCATCATGCCCAGCAGCACACTCTTACCTACGCCGGTACCGGCAAACAGGCCCAGGCGCTGGCCGCGACCGACCGTCAACAAACCGTTGATGCAACGGATGCCCACGTCCAGCGGCACGCTGATGGGGTCACGCTTGAGGGGGTTGATCGTCGGGCCGTCCATCGGCACCCAGTCTTCGGCCTTCATGCCGCCCTTGCCGTCCAAGGCCCGTCCGGCCCCGTCCAGCACGCGCCCGAGCATGCTCATGCCCATGGGCAGGCGACCGTTGTCGGCCAGGGGCACCACGCGCGCGCCGGGGGCGATGCCGGCGACACTGCCCACCGGCATCAAGAAGACCTTGCTGCCGGAGAAACCCATGACTTCGGCTTCGACCTGCACCGGATGGTAGCTGTCGTCGTTGATCACCATGCAGCGACTGCCCATGGCGGCACGCAGGCCCTCGGCTTCGAGGGTCAAGCCAACCATGCGCAGCAAGCGACCTTCCAGGATCGGCTGGCCGGCCAGCTCGCTGGCCTCGGCGTAGCTGCCCAGGCGCTTGCCGAAGCTGGTTCGCTCAAGGCGCATCGCGGCTGTCCAGTGCAGAAGTGTCCAATTCAGGCACGTCCAATCCCTCCTCGACCGTCGCCACGTCACCCTGGAATTCATCCGGCAACTCCAGGCTCAGGTCGGCGGCGGCCGGGTGCAGGGCCTGTTCGTGTAGCTGGTCGAACAATTTGGCCATGATCTGGCTGATGCGTGTTTCAACCGTGGCGTCGATGCGGCTGTGTTCGGTTTCCACCCGGCAACCGCCCGGCAGCAGTGTCGCATCCTCGACGATGCGCCAGGTTTCCTCATGGCGCTCGCGCAAGGCCTTGACCAGTTCGAAATCCTGGGGATTGATGTACAGCCGCACGTTGCCAACGCCCAACGGCAACAGCTTGAGCGCTTCACGCATGACCTGTTCGATCTGGGTCGAATCGATGGCCAGTTCGCGCTGGATCACTTGTTTGGCGATGTGTTGTACCAGACCCACCAGGGATTTCTCGATCTGGGTGTCCTGCTCGGCAATGGGGTCGAACAGGTTGAGCATCAGCGATTCCAACGCACGGAGCTTGGCCGTCAACGCCACGTCGGCTTCCTGGCGGACCTTGAGCGTGGTGCTGTGGAAGCCCTCCTTTTCGCCCACGGCGAAGCCTTCGTTATAGGCTTCCTGGCGAATGCTCTCGACTTCCTCGAGGGTCAGCGGCTGGACTTCTTCCAGCGGCACCTCCTCCATCTCCGGCAGTTCTTCCACCGGCTCCGGCTCAGGCTCGGGCACGTGGGGGTCGAAGCTGGGCAGCGACCAGACGTCGAAATTACTGACGTCTCGGCCGCGGATCAGGTCGCTGGGTGCTTCATCACTCTTGGCAGACATAACGACCTTAGATCATCTCTTCGCCGCCCTTGCCACCGAGAACGATCTCCCCGGCTTCGGCCATGCGGCGGGCGATGGTGAGGATTTCCTTCTGTGCGGTTTCCACGTCGCTGACGCGCACCGGGCCCTTGGCCTCGAGGTCGTCGCGCAACAGTTCGGCCGCCCGTTTGGACATGTTCTTGAAGATCTTTTCCTTGACGCCTTCGTCCGAACCCTTGAGGGCCAGCACCAGCACGTCGGACGACACTTCGCGCAACAGCGCCTGGATGCCACGGTCGTCGACATCGGACAGGTTGTTGAACACGAACATGAGGTCTTCGATCTGACCGGACAGGTCTTCGTCGACTTCGCGGATCGAGTCCATCAGCTGACCTTCGATCGAACTGTCGAGGAAGTTCATGATGTCCGCCGCGCGCTTGATGCCACCCAAGGTGGTGCGCGAGGCATTGGAGTTGCCCGAGAACTGCTTCTCGAGAATCTGGTTCAATTCTTTCAGGGCCGCCGGCTGCACGGTGTTGAGCGACGACACCCGCAGGATGATGTCCAGGCGCACCTTGTGATCGAAGTTGCCGAGCACTTCACCGGCCTGGTCCGGGTCGAGGTAAGCCACCACGATCGCCTGGATCTGCGGGTGCTCGTAACGGATCACGTCGGCAACCGCCCGCGGCTCCATCCACTTGAGGCTGTCCAGGCCGCTGGTGTTGCCACCCAACAGGATCCGGTCGATGAGGCCGTTGGCCTTGTCCTCGCCCAGTGCCTGGGTCAGCATCTTGCGCACGTAGTCGTCGGAACCGACGCCCAGGCTGGTCTGATCGCCGACGATGTCGACGAACTCGCTCATCACCTGCTCGACCTGCTCACGGTGCACGTTGCCCATTTGCGCCATGGCCACGCCCACGCGCTGGACCTCTTTGGGCCCCATGTGACGCAGCACTTGGGCGGCGTCGGTCGACCCCAGGGACAGCAGCAGGATCGCGGCTTTGTCGACCCGGGACAATTTGGCAACAGCGGCTCGATTATCACTCATCTGCGTTAATCCACTCTTTCACGACCTGGGCCACACGACCCGGGTCTTCTGCCACCAGACTCTTGATGGCGTTCAACTGAGCGTCGTAGCCTTCGCTCGGGCTTGGCAGCAGGATGCTCTGCGGCCCGCCGAGGCTGACGCGATCGTTGGCCAATTCGCCATCCAGGCCGCCCATGCCTCCCAGCTCGACATCGCCCAAGCCTGCCAACTGCTTGTTCTTGCCGCCACCGGTGATGTTGTTCAGCACCGGACGCAACACACCGAAGACCAGTATCAGGATGAACAACACACCCAATACTTGCTTGACCACATCCCAGAACCAGGGTTGCGAATAAAACGGAATGTCGGCGATTTCTTCACCGCGCTCCAGGGAGAACGGCACGTTGATCACACTGACACTGTCGCCACGGCTGGCGTCGAAACCGACCGCGTCCTGCACCAGGCGAGTGAAGCGCGCCAATTCGTCGGCGGTCCATGGCGCACGGCTGGTTTCGCCGTTGGCCGGGTTGACCTTGACCTGGTCGTCCACCACCACGGCGACCGACAGGCGATTCAAACGGCCCTGCTGCTGCTTGGTGTGGCTGATGGAACGGTCGAGTTCGAAGTTCTTGGTCGATTGCTGACGCTTGTCGGCCGGGTACGGCGCGAGCATCGGCTGGCCGGTGGCCGGATCCATGATTTGCTGGCCATTGGCATCGATCAGCGGCTGGCCTGGCTGCACCATGCCGGCGGCCGCCGTAGCACCACCGGTGGTTTGCGGCGCGCTGGCCGGCGACGGCGGCTGGTTGCTCAGGGCACCGGGCACGCCCTGCGGACCATTGCTGGCGGTACGCTGCTCGTTCACCGACTGCTCGCTGCGCAACGCCGGTTGATCCGGGTTGAACTGCTCGGAAGTCGATTCGACGGCGCTGAAATCCACATCCGCGGAGACTTCGGCCTTGTAGCGACCATTGCCCAGGATGGGTTGCAGAATGTTATGTACCCGCTGGGTGAACATGCCTTCCATGCGGCGGCTGTAGTCGTATTGCTTGCCGGCCATGGTCAGTTCGGAATTTTCCGCCTGGTCGGACAGCAGGTTGCCCTTCTGGTCGACCACGGTGATCTGCGACTTGCTCAGCTCGGGTACGCTGGTCGCCACCAGATTGATAATGGCAACGACCTGGCCTGGCTCAAGGGAGCGGCCGGAATACAGTTCGACCAATACCGAAGCACTCGGCTTGCGCTCATCGCGCACGAACACCGAGCTTTTCGGAATCGCCAGGTGCACACGTGCACCCTTGACGTTGTTCAGGCTGGAAATGGTCCGCGCCAGCTCACCTTCCAGGCCGCGACGATAACGGGTCGCTTCCATGAACTGGCTGGTGCCCAGGCCCTGGTCCTTGTCGAGGATTTCGAAACCGATGTTGCCGTCGGTCGGCGTCACGCCCGCGGCGGCGAGCTTGAGGCGCGCACGCGCGACATCGTCGGCCTTGACCAGCAAGGCGCCAGAGTTGGGTTCGACGGTGTAAGGAATGTCGGCAGAAGCCAGGGTTTCCATGACTTGCTTGGCATCCATGCCCTCCAGGCTGCCGTACAACGGACGGTAGTCTGGCTGCTGGGACCACAACACCACGGCGAAACCAATCGCCACGCTGGCAGCCAGGCCGACCAACAGGCCGACCTGACGCAGCATGGTCATCTCGGAGAGATTTTCCAGGAAGGACAGGCCGAACAACGGCGGTTTGCCGTCTACCGGAGTGGCCTTGGCTGGAACGTTATCAACGGCTGCTTCTGCCATGACTCAATAATTTCCTTAAACCGGCATCTGCATGATGTCTTGGTAGGCCTGAACCAGTTTGTTGCGAACCTGGGTCAGCGCCTGAAACGAGACACTGGCTTTCTGCGAGGAGATCATTACGTCCGTCAGGTCGACGCCACTTTTGCCAATCTCGAAAGCACTGGCCAACTGGTTCGAAGCCTGCTGGGTATCGTTCACTTTATTGACGGCCTGACCGAGCATGTCGGAAAAGCTGCTGCCACCCACCTGGGGGACCGCGACCGATTTAGGCTGGGCCATGGCGTCCATTTGCATGGCCCGCATGTCCAGCATCAACCGATTAAATTCAATACCTTGGCTCATGGTCTACTCTCTCTGGCGGCCCGCGTTTTTTTGACACTTACTCAGCGGGTACGTAGGTATTAGCAACAAGGGTGCCAGCTCCATGGCGATAGAAAACAAATGCGCGCACAGCCCCCCTGTGGGAGCGAGCTTGCTCGCGATAACCCCATCACATCCGACCTCGACTTGACTGACCCACCGCTATCGCGAGCAAGCTCGCTCCCACAGGGATTGCTGGTGCTTATTCAACTGGCGAACAGATAAGCCTCGACATCCATGCCGGCGTCGCGCATTTGCGCCAGCTTGTAGCGCAGGGTGCGTGGGCTGATGCCCAGGCGTTCGGCCGCCTCTTTGCGACGACCACGCTCGGCGCGCAGGGTATCGATGATCATCTGGAACTCGCGGCGCCGCAGGTCGTCTCCCAAAGCCCCCACCGAATCGCCCTCCATATCCACCGACGGCGCAGTGGTTGCGGCGGGGACCGGTGCCAGTGCCGGCAATGGCGCACAGGCCACCGGCCCGGCCAGGCAGAAATCCTCCGGTTGGATCAAACCACCTTGCTGCAGGATCAGGGCCCGCTGAATGGCGTTATCCAGCTCTCGGACATTGCCCGGCCACGGGTAGCCAACCAGACAGGCCCGGGCCTCGGCTGAAAGCCGCGCCGCCGCGTGCTTCATTTTATTGACGTGCTTGTTCAGCAGGCGCTCGGCCAGCGGCAGGATATCGGCGGTGCGCTCGCGCAACGGACGCCAGGCCAGCGGGAACACCGACAGACGGTAATAAAGGTCTTCACGGAAACGCCCCGCCGCCACTTCGCCAGCCAGGTCGCGGTTCGTGGTCGCCACCACGCGGATGTCCAGGCTGATGGGCTTGCGGGCACCGACCCGTTCCACTTCCCGCTCCTGCAACACCCGCAACAGCTTGGCTTGCAGGCCCAAGGGCATTTCGGAAATTTCATCGAGCAGGATCGTGCCACCGTCGGCCTGCTCGAACTTGCCGGCCTGGGCGGCAATGGCGCCAGTGAATGAGCCTTTTTCGTGGCCGAACAGCGTCGCCTCGAGCATGTTGTCAGGAATCGCCGCGCAATTGATGGCGATGAACGGTTCCCCGGCACGCCGGGATTGTTGATGGATGTAGCGGGCCAGTACTTCCTTGCCCGTACCGGATTCGCCGGAAATCAGCACCGTCGAATCGCTGCGAGCCACCCGCGCGGCCAATTCCAGCAGCTGCGCGCTGGCCGGTTCGATGGCCACCGGGCCTTCGCCCTCCACCGCCAGACTGCCCAAGGCATGACGTGCGACCAGATCCAGCAGCGCCTTGGGCTCGAACGGCTTGACCAGGTAATCCGCTGCGCCCTGGCGCATGGCATCCACCGCTCGCTCGACGGCCCCGTGGGCCGTCATCAGCAAGACCGGCAGTTGCGGCTGACGGGCGCGCAACAGACCAAGCAACTGATGACCATCCATGCCCGGCATGTTGACGTCACTGACCACCAGGCTGAACGCTTCCCGGCCGACCGCCAGCAGCGCTTCTTCCGCCGAACCGACGGCGGCGTAATCGTGCCCGGCCAGCACCAGCGTATCGGCCAGCGCCTCGCGCAGGGCCCGATCATCCTCAACCAGCAACACCTTGATCGCCATTGCGTTCACTCCACCCCCGGCGCGTTGGAAAAGAGCGGCAAGCACACCGTTGCGCAGGTGCCACGGCCCAGCCGCGAGCGCAGCTGCAATTCGCCCTGGTGGGCACGGGCCACGGCCTTGACCACGGTCAGGCCCAGGCCAGTGCCGGTGGTCTTGGTGGTAAAGAATGGCTCGCCCAGGCGCGCCAGCACGGCCGGCTCGATACCGCTGCCGTTGTCGCTGACCGACAGGCGCAAGGTGTTGTCTCGTGTGTATAAGTGCACTTTCAGTCGGACGTCACCGCCGCTGGCCTGGATCGCGTTTTCGATCAGGTTCAACACCGCCCCCACCAGCGTGTCGCGATTGCACAACACTTCGCCGGCATGGCTGTCGCACTGCCAGCGGATCGGCAATTGCTGCACATGGGTCAATGCCGCGGCTTGCAGCGATTGCAGCAAGGCCTTGGGGCTGACGCGGTCAGTCAACGGCAGCTCGCCGCGGGCGAACACCAGCATGTCGCGCACTTGGTGTTCCAACTCGTGCAGGCGCTCTTTCAAGCGCCCAGCAAAGCGTTGCTGGGTTTCCACTGGCAATTGCTGCTCGGTCAGATGACTGGCGTAAAGCAGCGCGGCGGACAGCGGCGTACGAATCTGGTGGGCCAGCGAGGCCACCATCCGCCCCAGGGAGGACAGGCGCTCATGGCGCGCCAATTGGTCTTGCAGGTGACGGGTTTCAGTCAAGTCGTTGAGCAGCACCAACTGTCCAGGCTCGGCATCCAGCGAGCGCGTCGAGATGGACAGGCGGCGACCGTCCTTGAGGGACACTTCATGGCCATCGTCTTCCCGGGGCGCAAAGCAGCGGGCGATAACGTGCCGCCACAGCTCGCCTTCCAACGGCAGGCCGAGCAATTCGCAGGCCGCCGGGTTGGCTTCGCGCACGAAACCGTGGGCATCGATGACGATGACGCCACCCGGCAAGAGGTCGAGGAGGTTTTGCAGCCGATTGGCCAGGCGTTCCTTTTCCGCCAGCTCCTGCATGCGCTGGGCGCTGACCACGGCCAGCTCACCCTTGAGTTCGGTGACCCGGGCTTCGAGCAGGCTGTAGGAATCGGTCAGTTGGCTGGACATCTGGTTGAACAGCGAAAATGCCTGCTCAAGTCCAAGCCGGCTCGCCTGTTCGGCGGACGACAGGTGTCCCGGCTCGGGGACAGGCGACATCTGGACGGCTTGGGTCATCGTGCTCTCTCGCTTGGCTGACCGTCAGTTAAACGGAACGTTGCGAGAGCTATAGCAATACCCGTGCCGAAAAAAAACCGCCTGAAAATCAGGCGGTTGGAAAACAGGCGTCAATCATCCGCCTGTTCATCTCCTTCGCGACGGCTCATGCCGTACTTGCGCATCTTCTCCACCAGGGTGGTACGGCGGATGCGCAGGCGTTCCGCCGCCCGGGCCACGATGCCGTTGGCATCGTCCAGGGCCTGCTGGATCAGCCCTTGTTCAAGGCCTCCCAGGTAATCCTTGAGGTCCAAGCCTTCGGGCGGCAACAAGGCATTGGCGGTGAAGTCCGGCGTGTGGCCGTTGATCGCCACCCGCTCTTCCAGGTCGCTGCGCAGGCTGTCGACCATTTGCTCGTCTTCGTCGTCGACGTAGCGGAATTTCTTCGGCAGTTCGTTCACGCCGATCACCCCGTACGGGTGCATGATCGCCATGCGCTCCACCAGGTTGGCCAACTCACGGACGTTGCCCGGCCAGCCATGGCGGCACAGGGACATGATCGCCGCCGAGTTGAAGCGGATCGAACCGCGCTTTTCGTGCTCCATGCGCGAGATCAGCTCGTTCATCAGCAACGGGATGTCTTCGACGCGCTCACGCAGTGGCGCCATCTCGATCGGGAAAACGTTGAGGCGGTAATAGAGATCTTCGCGGAAACTGCCGACCTCGATCATGCTTTCAAGGTTCTTGTGCGTGGCGGCAATGATGCGCACATCGACGCTCTGGGTCTTGTTGCTGCCCACGCGCTCGAAGGTGCGTTCCTGCAGGACGCGCAACAGCTTGACCTGCATCGGCAGCGGCATGTCGCCGATTTCGTCGAGAAACAGCGTACCGCCGTTGGCCAGTTCGAAACGTCCGGCGCGGCTGGTGATTGCACCCGTGAATGCACCCTTCTCATGACCGAACAGTTCGCTCTCCAGCAACTCGGCCGGAATCGCGCCACAGTTGACCGGCACGAACGGCGCTTCGCGGCGCTTGGAATGGTAATGCAGGTTGCGCGCAACCACTTCCTTGCCGGTGCCGGACTCGCCCAGGATCAGCACGCTGGCGTCCGTATCGGCGACCTGCTGCATCATCTGGCGTACATGCTGGATCGCCCGGCTGGTGCCGACGAGGCTGCGGAACAGGTTGGGTTCGCGATGCCGGCCGCGCTCGCGGGCCTGATCGTACATCTCGCGGTAAACCTGCGCGCGATGCAGCGAATCGAGCAGCTTGCTGTAGCTGGGCGGCATTTCGAGAGTGGAAAGTACCCGGCGACGCTGGTCCTCAGGCAAGTCAAGGGAAGAATTTTCGCCCATTAACAAAACCGGAAGGAACTCATCCCAGGTTGAGAGTGTCTTTAGCAAGCCCAAAAGCGTTGCGGGAGCATTTACGGTCCCGATAAGGACACAAATGACTTCACGACTGGACGACAATGAGCCGACGGCCTGCTGCCAGTCATGGCTTCCGCAGGGTAAATTTTCTTCGCCAAGAAAATTCAGGATCACCGCCAAGTCGCGGCGGCGGACGCTATCGTCATCGATCAGGAGAATTTTGGTTTCACGCCACATGCAATAGCAACTTCCCTAGTCAACCCAATGCCCAAAAATTAGGGGGCAAGCTAGACGCTTGCAGACTTGTTATGCCTGTAGACGCCTGAAATCTGTAAACAGTTACTAGTTAAGTCAAAAAACCGTGCACAGTCAAATTTATGGCGCAACGGATTCGGATTAACTGAGCATTAACCGAACAGATGGTAAACCTTTGCAGCGTTCTGTGCTTGATGGATCTGCTGCATCTCATCGACGATCGCCTGACGCTCTCCCGTCGCCGCCTCCAGCAATTGCCGATACACCCCCAGCAATTCCTCAAGATTGATCCGCAACGCCGCCTCGTCCACCTGAGGCTCACCCAGGACGTCTTCCATGCAGGAACGGCACGCCAGGTCCAATTGACCGATGGCCTCCCAGTTACGCTCGGCCAAGGCATCAACCAAGGCGTCACGGGTTTTTTCGATTCGCTGCAGGACAAGACTCATGAGAGCACTCCTTAGAATTGCGGACCAGGTGCGGCAATGGCGTCCCAGCCTTCCTTGACCGTGCGAAGCAGATCGGCGACTTCGTCGAGGATCTTCGGATCGGCCTTGACGTTGGCTTCGGCCAGACGCTTCATCATGTAAGCGTAAAGAGCATCTAATTCAGCGACCGACTCGGCCTGGTTTTCCAGGTCCAGGCCTTCACGCAAGCCTCCGACGATGCCGATGGCCTTGCTGATCAGAATGCCTCTGCTTGCAATATCCTTGCGCTCCAGGGCGCCCTTGGCCTGGGCGATACGGTCCAACCCGCCTTCCATGAGCATCTGCACAAGACGATGGGGACTGGCTTCGGAGGTTTGCGCCTGGGCGCCAATCTTCTGGTATTGGCGAAGGGCCAACATCGGATTCATGTTCTACCTCATCAAAAAACTTCGGTTCGTATAAACAGCGTATCGACGCTGCGCCAAAAAACTTTAGACCGAAAAGCCGAAAGCCCGGAGCGTTGTCAAAACGTTGCCGGGCTTTTTTTGCATCGGTGAAAAATCAGCTGTTTCTCTGTTGCGCCGTCATTGCCTCGAACATCGAAGTGATGTTGCTGGCAGTGGCCTTCAGCTTGCCGACCAGGGTGTCCATATCGTTGTACTTTTTAGTCAGCACAGCGGTCAGGGTCTCGACCCGACGATCCAGAGCCTCCTGATCGCTCTTCAGGCGGGTCTGGGTCCTGGTCAGCGTCGTGGTCCGCTGATCCAGGATACCACCCCTCTCGCTGAAGGGTTCGATCGCCTTGCCCATGCGCTCCAGCAGGCCGTTGGGGCCCGTGAACAACGTCTGGACTTCACCGCTGAGCTTTTTATCGCTCATCGCTGCGCTGAATTTGACGCCATCGAAGTTCAACGCACCCGTCTTTTGATCGGTGGTAACACCCAACTGGGCCAGCGACGTCAGCGCGTCGCCAGCGCCGGCTTCAGACAAGGGCGTTCGAATCGTCGCCAGCAGCGAGCGGGGCAACGCATCGCCGGTCAATTTTGCCGGCACCGTCAACTTCCCATCGGCATCGAGCGACGGCTTGGTCAGTGCGGTGATGCTATTGGCGACCGCGTTATAGGCATCGACGAATTTCTGGATCGAGGCCTTCAAGCCATCATTGTTCGGCGCCACGGTAACGGTTGAAGTGCCGCCGTCCGCTACTCCGAGCAGATTCAACGTCAGCCCGGAGATTGCCGTGCTGACTGTATTGCTCTTGCTGGTCAGCAGCATGCCATCGACTGTGAAGCTGGCATCTTTGGCCAGGGCACCGATGGCGCCCGCCGAAGAAGCCGTCAACGCAGTATTGTTGGCACCCACAACGTTCGTGCCATCGATCTCCAGCCCCGCAATACCACTCACCGAAATATCGGAGCCTGCGCCGGTCGTGGTCGAACCCAGCACCAGGCGCGAACCGAAGGAGTCGGTGATGATGTTCGCACTGACACCGGCCGCCTTGAGCGACGAGTCGGCGTTGATCGCGTCGCGAACCGATTGCAAGGTGGAGCCATCCGGCACATTGAGGTTGTAGTTGTTACCCCCCTGCGAGATGGTCATCGTACCCGTGGGAATGGCACTGGTCGTACCACCCGCGAAGGCCGCCGAAGTGACCTTGGACGCAGTGGCCAGGTTGGTGACTTTGATGGCGTAAGTGCCATTCACCGCCGTGTTACTGGCGGTAGCCGTGAGAACGCCGGGAGCTGAAGATGTCGCAGCAAAACCCGAGAATTGCGGGGTCGTTGTGCTGGACAAGTCCTTCATGGCGGTATTGAAAGCTGCCAACAACGACTTCAGGGTACCCACCCCGGAGATACTGTTGGTAGTCGTCGTCGTCGCTCGGGTGATCTGACCTTGCTTGGCGGCCTTGTCGGAATCGACCAGCGCCTTGACGATAGCGCCGGTATCAAGGCCGGAGCCTAGACCCAAGCCAGGTAGAATTGGACTTGCCATGTGGGACTCCCTTCAGTATGTCGCCGGCCTTTTGGCCTTTACACGCCCAAAAGAACATAACAACAAAATTCGTGCCGGTTGTCAGGCTTCGGCGCTGAACAACAAGCTGTTTGCATCATTCAAACTGTTGGCCAGTTTCAGGACTTCTTCGTTCGGAATCTGGCGAATCACTTCACCGGAACCACTGGCAATCACTTTGACCACTACTTTGCCTGAAGGCTCGTCAATAGAGAACTCCAGATTGCGCTTGACCGACTGGACGAACTTCTCGATTTCCTGAACGGCTTTCTTGAGTTTGTCCTGCTCGGCGGCAGCGTCTTTAGGTGCTTCCTTGACCGGGGTCACGGTAGCAACCTCGGCTCGAGGCTTCTCCACGGGCTTGTCGGCCACGGTAGGTGCCGGCTTCGCCGCTGGATAAGACAAGTTCAGCTTCACGCTCATATCCATGTCCATCACCTCTTGAACGGAAAAAGCGAGAGAGCACGCAAGCGCACTCCCCCGCTAAAACTCATCCGGCTATTACTGAAGCAGCTTCAGTACAGCGGATGGCAGTTGGTTGGCCTGGGCCAGAACCGAGGTAGACGCTTGCTGCAGAGTCTGCTGCTTGGTCAGTTGTGCAGTTTCAGCAGCGAAGTCGGTATCTTGTACGCGACCCAGTGCAGCACTGGCGTTTTCGTTGATGTTCTGCAGGTTGGAGATGGTGCTGGCGAAACGGTTTTGTGCAGCACCGAGGTCGGCACGAGCACTGTTGATGGTGTCGATGGCGCTGGTGATTGCGTCCATAGCCGACGCGAAGTTGGTTTCAGCAACAGCGCTGTCGGAACCAACGATGGTGATTGCCGAGTCAACACCCAGGGCTGCAGCGTCGAAGCTGGCGCTCAGAGTCAGAGAGATCTGGTTGTCAGCACCAGTGTTCGAGCCGACCTGGAAGGTCATGGTGCTGGCGGTACCGTCGAGCAGGTTCTTGCCGTTCAGGTTGGTGCTGTTGGCGATACGGGTCAGTTCGTCGCTCATCTGCGAGAACTCTTTGTTCAGAGCGATACGGTCATCTGCGCTGTTGCTATCGTTACGGGACTGGATGGCCAGTTCACGCATACGTTGCAGAATGTTGGTCTGCTCTTGCATCGCGCCTTCAGCGGTCTGCGCCATGGAGATACCGTCGTTGGCGTTTTTGATCGCCATGGTCTGACCGCGGATTTGCGAGGTCATACGGGTAGCGATCTGCAGGCCGGCGGCGTCGTCTTTGGCGCTGTTGATTTTCAGGCCGGAAGACAGGCGAGTCATCGAAGTGGAGAGAGCGTCGGAAGCACGGTTGAGGTTCTTCTGAACGTTCAGCGATGTGGTGTTGGTGTTTACTGTTAAAGCCATGACGAATTCCTCGTTGGTTGGGTACTGCGGCTTCCGGCCCTTGGCAACCGCCGGGGTGTGGCCTAGAGAACCTTCGTAATAGTTATCGTCGGATTAGGAACTTGCTTGAGGGCTTTTTTCAAAAAATTTGCTAGCAGACTGCCACCCCTTGCAAAACAAGGCTTTAGCGGCGAGTAAAAGCCCGAAAAATGGCGTCAAGAAAGCGCAGGAGAGAGGTGCGGGCAAAAAAATAGCGCCACAGGCCAGCCTGAAGCGCTATTGAGAAGAACGTGAATGGGTCAATCGCGATACAGAATCGCCGAGCCCCACGACAGGCCCACACCAAAACCACTGATTGCCACGCGCTTCCAGTCAGCATCCAGGACGTGCTTTTCCAGCAGCAGCGGAATGCTCGACGACACGGTATTGCCGGTCTCGACCATGTCCTTGATGAACTTCTCAGGCTCGCCCTCGAAACGCCGCGCCACGGCATCGACAATCGCCGCACTGCCCTGGTGGATGCAAAACGCATCGATGTCACTGGGTTGCAGCGACGACTCGGCCAGCAGTTCGTGCAAATGAGCCGGTACTTTCAGCAAAGCGAAGTTGAACACCTGGCGACCGTTCATGAAAAACACTCCGTCGCTGACCTTCAGGTGCGGCGCACCGGAACCGTCGGTGCCGAACTTGGCCTTGCCCAACTGCCAGCTGGCGTCTTCGGCCATCCAAGTGGCGGTGGCGGCATCGCCGAACAGCATGGTGGTATTGCGGTCCTCAGGGTCGACGATTTTCGAATACGGGTCGGCGGTGACCAGCAACCCGTTCTTCAGCCCTGCGGCCTCCATGAACCCTTTCAGGGCGTAGATGCCGTATACGTAGCCCGAGCAGCCCAGCGAGATATCGAACGCCGCCACATGGGTCGGCAGGCCGAGCTTGTCCTGCACGATGGCGGCCGTGTGCGGCAGCCCCTCTTCGTCACCGTTCTGAGTGACGACGATCAGCGCGTCGATGGATTCACGCGACAACTGCGGATTGTTGGCGAACAGTGCGTTCACTGCTTCGACACACAGGTCCGAGGTTTCCTGGTCAGCGTCTTTGCGCGGCAGGAACGCTGAACCAATCTTGCCGAGGATGAATTCCTCATCCTTCTCGAATTTGGCACCCTGAGCGTAGTTATCCACACCAGCGGTCGGCACATAACTCGCTATGCTTTTTATGCCAATCATCATGGCTTCCCGATCATGTACTGCGACTAGGTTCACCCCCAAAAGCTCAGGGGGCGCTTCAAAATGGTTGATTTCCAAGGGCGGACGCCTTGTCAGGCGAACGGACAGGCCTCCACTCCGGGGAATACAATACAGTGAAGATGCACTTTATGACCTATGCGTCACGCCGTTTTGTTCTGGAGGGGCATTTTTTCATGACAAACGAAGCCGTGTCATTTGCCACACGGGCATAGGACACCGGATAGAAAGGCTGGGATGGCGGTGCAATTGAGCGACAGTGCCGGTAGGTTTTCCTGCCGTACCCGGTCGAAAGCTGCAGAAGGCGCAATGGCCAGTCCGATTCACTGTGGCGAGGGAGCTTGCTCCCGCTTGAGCGCGAAGCGCTCACAAAAGGGGCTGTTTCACAGCCCAGCGGGAGCAAGCTCCCTCGCCACGGTTCATCTGCGAGGTTATGCAGCAGGTTAGTTCAGCAAGCCGGTCCAGGGTACGTTGCGCACCGGTCCCAGAGCGAAACCCGCGCCCTGCAACGCCAGGTTGCCGTTGTAGAACCGATCCTGGGCGAATGCCCCGGCCCACTTCTCACGCAGTGCCGTAAGCGCTTCAGGCGTACTCGCCAGCACACCGGGCTGGATCACCTGCACATGCGGTGTCCACACCGTCAAATAACCGGCCTGGTCAACTCTCAGGCAGAGGTCGACGTCACCCAGGGCATCGTCGAACAGTCCTGTATCAATGCCGTCAGCCGCTTCGAACAGTTGCTTGGAAATCATCAGGCAGGCGAAAGAAACCGCCGAACAGTTCTGCTCGACCACCAGCCTGTTCATGTAGCCCCTGGCGGTCTTCGGCTCGCCGATGAAGGCCGAGCCGACTTCGTCATTCAGACCCAGGATCAGGCCGGCCTGGGTGATGCGCCCATCACGTTCGACCAGCTTGGCGCCGACCACGCCCACTTCCGGACGCAACGCCTGATTGAGCAGCGATTCGATCCAGTTGACGTTGACCACTTCGCTGTCGGCTGCCAGTGTCACCAGATAGTCGCCCTTGGCCTCCTGGCTGGCAGCGTTGATCAAAGTCCCCGTCGCGACGCCCGCGTCGATATCCAATAACCGCACGCGACTGGCCTGGTGCCCCTGGCCATCGAGCCAGGTGCGCAGTACGGAATGGTTTTCCGTCCCGGTGGGGACCAGTACTTCGTAGCGCTGATATCGGGTGCGCTGCAGTACGCTGAGCAGGCAACGTTGTAGCGTCGTCAGATCGCCAATACTGTGGAGGATGATCGACACCTGGGGGCGCTCGGCAAAGCGGTAGTCGATTTTGTGCGTGCCCGGCACGACTGCACTCACGTCAGCTTGATAACCACGAACCGCCAGGTGACGCAGCAAGGTCTTGCGCTCGTCGGCATTGTCTTCCACCGGCGCCGCCTGGCAAGTCAGCAGAGGCTCATCCAAGTGGGCAAGCCCCTCCAGGCCGTCCTGCTCGATCAAACGCAACAGCAGGTCGAACTCCAGCGCATTTTTGAACTCGCGCGAATAACCGCCGAGCTTTACCAACGTCTCGCGGCGTACCAGCCAATGACGGGCCATCAAGGCCGGGGCGTTTTGCAGCAAGTCAAGGTTGAACCCTGGCCGGAAGACATCGGCCAGCGTCCCGTCGGGCTGGCGCTGGAACTCGTCCATTGCCACGGCCTGGCACTGCGGTGCGGCCAGCAGTTCCACACTCGCGCGAAACAGGCCGCTGGGTGTCAATTCATCGCCGGCCTCGACCATGACCATCCAATCGCAATCGCTTTGACTGACAACCTGATTGATTTTGTCGACGTAATTGCTTTCGTTGACTTTGACGAAATGCAGGACGCTTTGTGGCGTGGTCTCGCTCGGCAGGTCACCGGTGGTGAACACAACAATCTTGAACATCCGGCAATAGCCATTGATCACGCTGTCGAAGGTGGCCTGCATCTTGAAGATGTCGGCTTCCAGATCCAGGATCAAAATGCCAAACGTCGGCCCCCCGTTGCGAGCAGCCAGGTACTTCGACACTTTCTGGGCTTCACTGGCGCTCGGTTCACGCGCCTCGAGCCAGCGCAGCAATTGACCGGAGCGCGTGGCGTCGAACAACCTCGCGGTATTTTCAAATGCCGCTGCCTTGAGCCGTTGTTCCCAGGCCTGAATCATTTGCACGTAGCGCGTGTCACCCTTTGCCTGCATGACCTCATGCAGTTGCTTTACCAGATCCTGGTTGAAGGCATAGCTCAGGAAAGCCCTCGCCAGCTGTTGATCAAGCGGCTCGGCGCTGGTGTTGCGCTGGGGACGAGTCAGCTCCTTCTGCTTGAGCATGACGGCTTCGAGCTCCTTCAACTGCACCTGCCCGCTTGGCGCCGCATGAAGCAGGAATTCCAGCGCGGAGAGCACGTCAAAAAAAGACTGGTTATAGAACGGCAACTCAACGTATTGCGTCGGTTCGAAACGCCGAACCGGTTCGCCACGCCGCGAATCCCAGATCGACTCGAACAGTTTTCCGGGCTGCGGCACCGAACGCTCGTCCAGCTTCTTGACAATGGCCTTGGCCTGTTCCCGCGCCGTGGCGTCCGTGCCGAAGGCACTGGCCAAGGCCGTGGCAAAACGTTCCTGTTCAGCGACCGCACGCAAGTCCACGGAGCCAGGCGCCGTGGTGACCGAGCCCTGCGGCTTCGCCACGCGACTGCGCTCCTGCACACCATAGGGGACGTCCAGCAAGCGAACTCGTGCAGCGGCCACCAATCCATAGGAATGGCCGGCCTCCTGCAGCCGAGAATCAAAACCGCCGGGCAACGAAGCGTTGCTGTGCCGCAGGGTCTCGGTGCGGGTGACGGCATTCACCAGCGACGGGCAATCCTCGGCAAACACAGCCAGCCGGGCTTCGGCCGATAGGCCGGAATAATCCTCGCAGCCCTTGCGATCGAGCACGTAATAATCGACGCGGTCGGCATGGGCCTCGAATGCCAGGCTGTAGCCTTGGCAGGCACCGTATTCTGCGTGTGCTTCGAGGAAACTCACCGCTTGTTCGAGCGCTTGGGGCAGCAGGAAACTCTCGGCATCGGCAATCGCCAGGTAAGGCGTGGCGACTCGCTCGACAGCCTGGCGAACCTTGTCGCCGAAACCAATGGCCGTGGGCGCATACAAATATTGCACTTCAGGGAACGCTGCCGAGATATCCGCAGCGATCTGGCTCGATGAGTCGATCACCAGCACCGCGAACGAACTGTCGCGGTAGTGGCGCAACGCCCGCAGCAGGGCAGTCGACTGGTCATGAGCGAGCAGCACCAGGGTAAACCGTTCATTCAATGGCGCAGTCGATCCTGTTGGGGCATTGCTTTGCATATTCGTTCCTTAACGAGTGGGGGCTGCATCGGCGATACCGGGAGTTTCGCGGTTGAAACTCATCAATCCGGTAGCCAACCATTGGCCCAGTACTGCAGGTTATCGCCGCGCAAGATAAAGTCGCGCAGCACCACTTCACGTAATTCGTCGCCCATCCGGTAACTGGCAATCGGATCCGCCAGGTGCATGCGGATGGCCTCCAGCCATTCTTCGGTGCTGTTGGTGAGGACCCGGGTACAAGGCAGGTGCCCCCGGTAAGCCTCGGTATCCGAACAGATGACCGGATAGCCACACGCACCGTATTCCAGCAGGCGAAGGTTGCTTTTGCAGTCGTTGAATATATGAAATTCCAGCGGCGCCAAGGCCAGGTCGAGATTCAGGCTGGCCAGCTTCGCCGGATAATCCGCCAGGCTCACGCCTGGGTGAAACTCATGGATATAGGGCTTGAGCAAATCCGGACACATGCCGAAGAAAACCCATTCGACTTCGTCGGCCAATTCCCGAACGACATCGACAATAAGCTCCAGGTCGCCACGGTGGCTGGTGCCGCCCCCCCAACCGATACGCGGCTTGCTGGAGGTTGCACGCCGGCTTCTGAGTTGGTTCCACAGGCTGGCAGCCAGCATGTTCGGCACCACGCGGATATCGTGGTGCATGCTCGACAAGACGTCCGCCAGCGGATGGGTGGACACCACGACCCGATCACACAGGGCGATCCCTCGGCGCAACATGTCATCAAGGTTGTCCGGCATGTTGCGGCGGTGTTCGTTTTTTTCCGGGACCCGGGAGATGTAGTCATCCAATTCATAGATGCGCATGGCGTTGGAGTAAGTCTTGACTTGAGTGATGTCCTTGAACTTACTCACGTTATAGCGACCCTGAAGGATGACTACATCCGGTGACTGGCGCTCGA
The DNA here is from genome assembly GCF_051132015.1 of Pseudomonas sp. Z1-12. Taxonomy (NCBI): domain Bacteria; kingdom Pseudomonadati; phylum Pseudomonadota; class Gammaproteobacteria; order Pseudomonadales; family Pseudomonadaceae; genus Pseudomonas; species Pseudomonas sp. Z1-12. The sequence continues at coordinate 1,738,749 of NZ_CP071647.1, read as the reverse complement.
TGTCGATGATCGAGGGCGTATCGTAGGCCACACGCCCCACGACTCGACCCGCCGCTTCCAGTTCGAACAACGGTTGGCTGACCCGGTAATGCCCCACCGCCGAGGTATTGACCGCCATCCCGAGGATCGAAGGGACGTTGCGGGTGATCAACGGATTCCAGCCGGTGCGGGGTCCGGGCTCAAGACTGAAGCTTTTCCCGGTCAGGCTCAGGTTACGGTTGTAGGCAGGATCGTTGGCGATCTTGGGCAACCAGCGCTGATAGAATGCCTCTTGTTCGTGCTCCAGCCGCTGCTTCCACGCAGGATCAGCACTGGTTTCCACGCCGGACGCGGACGCCAGCACGACATCACTGTGAGGCGTGGTGACGATCAGGTAGCCGTTTTTACCGACCTGCTGACAGAGCTCCAGCGAGTTGATCCGCTGTATCGTAATGCTCTGATCGAACCCGCCCACTTCCTCCAGAACCTGCTTGCGTATCAACAGGCAGTGATCACCGACGGCGCTCCAGTTCTGCACCGTCTGCAAGCGTTGCATGTAGCCGCCGGATGTCACCGATTCGTTGACGAAAGCCCTGCCCGCCAACCCACCCATTCCCATGATCACGCCGGAGTCGATGACTCGGCCTTGCAGGTTGAGTGTACGAGGGCCGACGATGCCGACCTCAGGACGTTGACCCTGATTGAGCAGTTCGTCCAGCCAGGCGGCCTCAAGCACGATGCAATTGGGGCTGAGCAACAACAGGTATTCGCCGCGGGCCTGTTGCGCGGCGAAGTTGCGGATCACCGCTTCGCTGGCACTTTCGGAATGCGCGAATATGCGCAACTTTTCACTGCCCAGCTCGGCCATTGCCCGCAGCCAATGCTGCAACTCGGCATCTTCACTGGCGTTATCGACAATGATGATTTCGTAGTGTGGATACGCAGTCGTACTGATCAGGCTGTTGACGCAACGCTCCAGCGCGCCCAGGCCATCCTTGACGCTGATGATGATCGACACCAGGGGGCGCTCGGCGAACAGGTATTCAATACGCGGAATCAACGCCAGCAGCGGCCCAGGGTGCAGCTGGTGCGGCACGCCAATACGCTGTAGATGAGCGCCAATCAATTCGGCGTTTTGCTCGATGACTTTCGGCAACGACAGCCATTGGGCGAACGAAAACGTCGACTCGACCTGGACTTCCGGAATGTGGCCAATGACCTGCGGCCCATCCGTTTCCACCAGCCGCCAGATCAAGTCATGGGGTGCCAGCTCGCCCAGGCTCGGATCGAATCCACCCGAGGCCAGGAATCGGGCACGCTCGAAAGCCAGTGTCCGACCGACATAGGGATAACCGCGCATCAGGTCGAGATTGAAGTCGGGCTTGAAGATCGGCTCCACCGCCTTGTCATCCACCAGCGCACCTTCATCGCTGTAGAGGCAGGCAGCAGCCGGCGAGCTGACAATCCGATCGGCCATGATCAGCAGCGCTGACTCGGTCAAGCGATCGCCGGCTCGCAGCAGGTAGAACCAGTCGGCACCGTCCAGTTGAGGCAACAGCCCGTTGAGCTGCTGCGCCCAGTCCGCCTGCAGGCCAAGGCGCAGGACGTGATTGTCCACAGCCTGGCGACCATTGGACAACAGCAGCACCGATTCGCAGGCATAGGCTTGGGCAGCGATACTCTGAAGGGTAATGTCCAACGCATAAGGATCGTCCTGCTCGTCGATGATGACGGGAACGATCTTCGGTCGATAAGCCCAGCGGGCGATCTGCCGGGACAAGACTTGCTTGCGCGATGGACTGAAACGGCGACAGGCCAACCACTGCGGGTAGAGGTCTGCGTAGCTCTCGATGTCAGTGCCGACTTGCGAGTTGATGATGCCCTGCCGATTCGCAATGACCGCGTAGGCGTTGAGTTCTTCCCATTCGGGCGCCCCAGGCTCCCTGGGCTGCCCCAGTGGCTGGTAACGCACCCAGCCACTGGCGGGCGCCGGATCGCCACTGCGCTGGGCGAGCATTTCCTTGAGCCAGGTCATCTCCACCGTGGCCGCTTCGAGCATCTTGGCCTGACGCGCCAGGCGATCCGGATGCAAGCGCTGGCCGCTTCCCTCGGCGAACAGTTGGACCAGGTGCCCCCGGCGCAACAGGCAGATGAACAAGGCAAAATCGAGGACCGCCTCGAAGCCTTCGCCAGGCCGCGCCAGCGCCGGCAACAAGGCCTCGACATCGGCGCGGCGCATCAACGCGCCACTCAAACCGCCGAGAAGTTGACGGGCGCTCTTTTCAAAATACGCCAGCATGTCGGTACCGTTGAACAACGCATCGAACTGCGTGATGCCAGTGTTTTCAAGGCGGACCGGCAAGGCATAGTTATCGACATCGATTAGATGATGCCTGTTGATCACCAGCGATACGTGCGCATGCTCCTGCAGGATGGCCGCCTGTTGACTGACGCAGAACGCCAGCAACTGGTCGTCATCGCACAGAAACTTGATGAACTCGCCCCGGGACTCTTCCAGACAGCGCAACAGGTTCTGCTGGAACCCCAGCCGAGTCGGGTTGCGCAGGTAACGCACCTCAACCTTGGCGTTCGCGCCAAGCTCCTGGACAATCTGCTCGATGCCATCGGTGCGGCAATCGTCGCAGATGACAATCTCCAGGTTCTCGTAGGTCTGCTCGAGCGCGCTTAGCAAGGCGAGGCGGAAAAAGCGTGGGCGGTACGCGGGGATGGCAATGCTGACAAGAGGAGCTGATTTCACACGCATGGCTCTCAACCGGTGGGCGCCAACTCGGGCGAGAGCAGGACGTCCTGAATCGTATTAGGAACGGGTCAGGGACCGCTTATAGCGTCACGGTCCCGGCCCTGGATCACACTTTGTTGAACAGGCCCAATTGAGCGATCTTGCTGAACGCCAACTGCGACGCTTGAAGCATAGTCTGCTGCAAAGTCAGGCGCGTCATCACTTCGGCCGGGTCGGAGTCACGTATCGCCGACTGGGTCTGCGAGTTGGCCAGGACAAAGCTCTGATTGGTATCGCTTTGGGTATCGAGCGACTGGCCGCGACCACCGACTGAACTCAGTGCACTGGTCAAGTGGTCGGTACCACTGGCCAGGTTGCCGATCGCCGAAGCCAGTGACGCATTCAGTTTCTGGATGGCGATGTTGTCGCCATTGGCCGGCGTATTCAAAGCAGTGCGCAACTGGTTGACGGTGTCCAGGATGTTCTGCGTCTCGTGGGTATTGACCGCGATGCTGAACTGATCGTTGGCCGCCGGCGCGCCATTGAGTGTGAAACTCACACCCGATGCGGTGGCGACGTTGCCTGCAAGGGTACCGCTGGAGACGGGTTTGCTGTCCGCGGTCAGTGGCGCGGCGTACAGGTCGAAGTCCGTGGCACTGGTAAACTTCAGTACTGCCGAGCTCGTCGGGAAGCTGGCGTGGTAGGCCGCCGGATCGGTAATTGCGCTGCCCGTGATTTGGGTCGCGGTGGTGTTGCCAGGGCTGCGAGCCGGTGTGAACGAATCAGGTTTGGCGGCCAGGGTGAAGGTATGGCCGGGCAAGATCGTGCCGGCAACATCACCCGCATGAAGGTTGACGTTCAAGGTCAAGTCGACGCCGCGAAAGCTCACGGTCTGGCCGGCCTGGCTGTTGGGATCAATAGTCCCGCCCTTGCTGGCTTCGGCAGTCACATCGTTGCCGCCCGAGTCGGTGATTTTCAACTGGGTGCCGCTGACGAATTCCACCGTGTACGGCTCGCCACTGCGGAACTGGCTGTTGTAACTGACGCTGGACGAGACTTGGCCGTTGGTCAGCACTACGCGACCATCATCCACCGCCGGCGCGGTCATGGTGACTTGGGTGCGACTGGTGTTGACCGCTTGCTGGAACACTTCCCAGCCAGTGCTGTTGGTGGCCATCGACATGGTGTCGCCAATCGGCAGGTCCAGGGTGACCTGGTCGCCGTTGTAGCTGTAGGTGCCGTCATCGTTGCGGGTGAACGGTACGACATCGCCCTTGGAGCCGGCAAAGATGTATTTGCCGTTTTCATCCTTGGTGTTCATCAGGCTCAGCAGTTGATCTTCGATCGAGCCCAATTCCGAGGCGACCGCTTGACGGTCTGCGTCGGTGTAGGCGGCGTTGCCGGCACTCACGGCCAATTCCTTGGCGCGCTGCAGCACGTTGCCGATGCTGGTCATGACCGCTTCGGTGGTGCCCAGGGTGGCCTTGATGGTGGTGACGTTGGCTTCGTACTGGGACAGCATCGAAGCCTGGTTGCCCAATTGGAGCAGACGCGAAGCACCCACCGGATCATCCGCGGCGGTGTTCACGCGCACCAGGCTGCTGGCTTCCTCGCTGGTCTTGACCACCTTGGCGAAGTTTTTCTGGTAGTTCGCAGCCGTGCTTTCGTAGAACTGAGAAGTAGAAATGCGCATGGGCTACGGCTCCTTAAAGACTGTTGATCAATGTGCTGAAGATTTGTTGCGCCGCCTTGATGATCTGCGAAGACGCGGTGTAGTACTGCTGGAACTTGACCAGGTTGCCGGTTTCTTCATCCAGGTCCACACCCGACAATGAGTCGCGGGCGTTCTTGGCATTGGCCAGGATCGCACCGGTAGCGGCGCTGTCGAGCTTGCCCTGGGCGGCCTTGGCGCCGACGCCTTCCACCAGTTTGCCGTAGGCGTCGTTCAGGGAAATGCCTTTGCTGGCGGAATCGGTGTCCACGGTCTTGGCGGTCTGCAAGCCGGCCAGGATGGTCCCGTTACGGTTGTCCAGGCTGCCGGGCTGGCTGAGGCTGATGTTGATACCTGAACCTTCGGACGGCGCCCCGGCGATGGACATGTCGAACGTGACGGTGCGCTGCACCGGCGGTACGGACGAATCCAGGATCGGGGCACCGGTGGCATCCTTGAGCGGAACGCTCAGGTTCAGCGTGTTGCTCTGGCCGGGCTTGATCGTGCCGCTACTGATCAAGCCGCCCTGGGCATCGAGCAGCCGGTAGGCCTGGCTGGTGCCATCAGTCGAGGTCGCGCCGAACACCACTTTGACCGGCATGGAATTCTTGATGCCGTTCTGGATGATGCTGGTGGTGGCTTCGTCGTAGATGTCCAGCTTCGTCGTCATGGTCGGCTGGCCGGTGGCCGGAATCGTCAGCGTGCCACTGCCGCCTGGCGTGATGGCGGCGCCCAGCGGGGCGGCAATCGCCAGCCGCTTGGAGTCGGTCATCTCGGTCTTGATGCTGCCCGCCGCGTTGCGGGTCGGGGTGATCTTGAACGAATCGCCGGCGGCCGCAGTGCCATTGGCGAAGGTCAGCGAGAAGCCATCGACGACCGGCGCTGGCGTGGTCGTCGTACTGAACGCGCCCAGAGAGGTGTTATCAGGCAGGCGCTGTACGGTGTAGTTGGTGCCGCTGGTGAAGGTGATCTTGTAGTCGTTGGTGGTCAGCTTGCCGGTGTCTTCGATGGACACGTTGAAGTTGCCGGAGCCTGCGCTGTTGCCCAGCGAGGCGACGCTGCGCTGGCTCATCTGCGCGGCGCTGTTGATGCTACTGAACAGGTTGGAACCAAACGCACCGTTCTTGTCGATGCCCGAAGCCTGGATGCTGTTCATCTGATCGGCAACCACCAGGGCCACGCGGCCCAGCTCGTTCATGGCCGGGTCGAGCACGGTGCTGCGGTAGCGCATCAGGCCACCGATCTCGCCACCGGTCATCACCTGGGTGAGGTCCATGACACTGGAGCCGCTGTTGAGCTGGATGCCGATGCGCCCCGGATCGTTCTTGTCCGGCACCGCTTCGAGTTTATTGGTGATGTTGCCCATCACCAGCGGCTGGCCGGAACCGAGGTAGATGTCCAGGCTGCTGCCGTTCTCGACGACTTGGGTGCCGGTGAAGGTCGACAGTTGACGAATGGTTTCGCTGCGCGCGTCGAGCAAATCGTTCGGCGCGCCTCCAGAATTGGAGACTTCGGCGATTTTCTTGTTCAACTGGGCGACGGTGGTGGCCAGGCTGTTGATCTGGTCGACCATGTTCGACAGGTTGCCGTTGATGTTGTCATTCTGCGCGGTCAACTGGCTGGCAACCGAATTGAAACGGTTGCTCAAGGCCTGGGCATCGCTGAGCAGCAACTGGCGGGACGCATCGTCGCCCGGCTTGGCGTTGACGTTCTGCACCGAGGCGAAGAATTTGGTCAGCGCGCCGTTGAGGCCGGTGCCACTGTCCGACAGCAGGGAGTCAAGCGGCGTGATCTGCCCCTGGTAGGCCGCCGCATCGCTGTTGAGCGAGGTGGTGGTTTTCAGTTGCGCTTCAAGATACGAGTTATACACCCGGCGCACATCGGCCAGGGTCGTGCCGGAACCGATGAACACGTTGCCGTACTGGTTCGACGCCTTGGTGGTCTGCACGGTCTGCTGACGCGAATACCCGGCGGTATCGACGTTGGCGATGTTGTTACCCGTGGTCACCAGTGCGGTCTGGCTTGCGGACAGACCCGACATCCCGATATTGAGCAAACTCATGGTTCAGACCTTATAAAGTCGTGGTGGCACCAGCCGATGCGTAGTTTTGGTAACTCGTCATCTGCCGGGCTATGTTCGAAATCTTGCTGGCGTAGTTCGGGTCGGTGGCGTAACCGGCCTTCTGCAACTCGCGTACAAATTGTTCCGGTTTATCGGCCGACTTCAGCACTTCTTGATAGCGGCTGTTGCTTTGCAGCAGATTGACCAAGTCATGGAAACTGTCGCGGTACGAGGCGTAGGAACGGAACTCGGCCGTCTCCTTGACCATCTCGCCATTGCGGAATTCGCTGGTGATCGCCCGCGCCGAATCGCCCTTCCAATTGGCGCTGGCCTTGATGCCGAACAGGTTGTGGCTGCTGCTGCCATCGGGTTGGCGCATGACCGATTTGCCCCAACCGGTTTCCAAGGCGGCCTGGGCCACCAGGTAACGTGGGTCGACACCGATGCGGTCGGCGGCTTCCTTGGCCATTGGCAGCATGGCATTGACGAATTCATCGGCATCGCGGAAGGCCTTGCGCGCTGGCGCCAGCGGTGGCTGGGCCACGGCGCGACCATAGACCTGCATGTCGCCTTTGGGCTCGGACGCCTTGAGCGCGGCCAACCAGTCGCCATTGGCCAGTTCGCCGGTGGCCGGCTTGACGGCGGCGATGGCACGATCCGGCAGCAGGTTCTGCGCAGGGGCATCGGCATTGGCCGCTGCCGAAGGCACCAGCCCGGCGAGCAGGCGGTCAGCCAGTTTCGGCGGCAGGGCCAGGCGCCGCTGGTTGAGCAGTTCCATGTCGTTACGGTGGACGCCCTCGGCCCCTTGCGGTGCATTCACGGCCCGCGAAGCCCACAACGGACGCTGGCCACTGGTACGCGACAACGGGCCGTCGGTAGGCAGGGTCCCGGCCGCCACTGGCGTCGGCACCGGTGCCTTGGCGACTGTGTCCTGCGCCTCTTGTTGCTTGGCAGCCGACAATGTCGCCGCCTCGCCGGACACCAATGGCTTGTTCTTCGACATCTGGCGCAACAGCACATCGGCCAGGCCGATACCACCGCCTTCGCGGGACATGGAAACGGCCAACTGCTGGTCGTACATTTCCTGGTATTGCTTGGCTTCCGGCGTGTTCATCGGATTGTCCTTGCCCAGGGCCTCGGTGGCCGAACGCATGGACTTGAGCATTTCGCCGAGGAACAGCGACTCGAATTCCTGCGCCACTTTGCGCAGGTTGCCTTCGCTGTTCTTGTCGCCGACCTTGAGCTGGTTCAGGCGATTCAGGTCCGAGTAGGACCCCGAATCCCCGCTGATCAAGGCGCCTTTGCGCATATCCACCATGACCGTTTTCCTTAAATCACGATCAGGTCGGCTTGCAACGCGCCGGCCTGCTTCAAGGCTTCAAGAATGGCCATCAAGTCGCCCGGCGCCGCGCCGACCTGGTTCACCGCCCGGACGATTTCATCCAGGGTCGTGCCCGGGCCGAACTTGAACATCGGCTTGGCTTCCTGTTCGGCATTGACTCGCGAACGCGGGACCACGGCGGTCTGGCCGTTGGACAATGGCCCCGGCTGGCTGACGATCGGATCTTCGGTGATGGTCACGGTCAGGCTGCCGTGGGTCACGGCGGCCGGCGAAACCTTGACGTTCTGGCCGATCACGATGGTGCCGGTACGGGAGTTGATGATGACTTTCGCCACCGCCTGGCCCGGATCGACTTCGAGGTTTTCCAGGATCGACAGGTAGTCGACGCGCTGGCTCGGATCCAGTGGCGCGGTGACGCGGATCGAACCGCCGTCGATGGCCTGGGCCACGCCTGGGCCGAGCATGTCGTTGATCTTGTCGACGATGCGCTTGGCCGTGGTGAAATCGGAACGGTTGAGGTTCAGTGTCAGGCTGTTGCCCTGGTTGAAACCGCTCGGTACCGCACGCTCCACCGACGCACCACCCGGGATGCGACCGGCCGACGGAACGTTGACGGTGATCTTCGAACCGTCGCGACCCTCGGCGTCAAAACCGCCCACCACCAGGTTGCCCTGGGCGATGGCGTAGACGTTGCCGTCGATCCCCTTGAGCGGCGTCAGCAACAAGGTGCCGCCGCGCAGGCTCTTGGAGTTACCGATGGACGATACGGTGATGTCCACCTGCTGGCCGGGCTTGGCGAACGCCGGCAGATCGGCACTGATCGACACCGCCGCGACGTTCTTCAACTGCACGTTGCCGGAGCCGGCCGGCACCTTGATGCCGAACTGCGACAGCATGTTGTTGAACGTCTGCAGGGTGAACGGGGTCTGGGTGGTCTGGTCACCGGTGCCGTTCAGGCCCACGACCAGGCCGTAGCCGATCAACTGGTTGGAACGCACGCCGGAAATGCTGGCGATGTCCTTCAGACGCTCGGCTTGAGCGGTGAAGGCTGCCGACATCATCAGGGCACCGATCAACAGCTGTTTAAGATTCAACTGGGCCACCTAGAAAGGGAACTTCGGGCTGAGGAAGAAACGGTCGAACCAACCTGGCTGACTCGCATCGGCAAAGGCACCAGTGCCCGAATAGGTGATGCGCGCATCGGCCACGCGGGTCGATGGGACAGTGTTGTCGGTGGAAATATCATCGGCGCGAACCATGCCGGCGATACGCACCAGCTCATCGCCCGTGTTGAGGGTCAGCCACTTCTCGCCGCGCACGGCGATGATGCCGTTGGGCAACACATCGGCGACGGTCACGGTGATCGAACCGGTCAGGCTGTTGCTCTGGCCGGACTGGCTGTCGCCTTTGCTCGATCGGTCGGAACCGTAGCCGGCATTGAGGCTCAGGTCGCCGCCACCGATCGGGTTGTTGGTGGTCAGGCTGGAGCCGAACAGCGAGGTCAGGCCGACGCTGGTCTCGCTGGTCTTGTCGATCTGCGAGTTGGCGTTCTTGCTGGCCTGGGTCCGCTCGTTCAGGGTGATGGTGATAATGTCACCGACCCGGAAGGCCTTGCGGTCGCTGTACAGGTTCTGCTCGAAGCCAGCCTGATAGATCGAGCCATTGTTGGCGGCAGCCGGCAACGGCGTACGCGGCAACACCGGAGCGTAATACGGGTCATTGGGCCGTGGCGTTGGCGCAACACAGCCCGCGAGTGCGGTAATCCCACTCAGTGCCAGAACAGATACGAAGCGTTTCATGACCCTACCTCTTGGTGTTGCAGGCGACCCTGGGGCCGCCCTGTCTACGTAATGACGGACGACGCGGTTACAGATTCTGCGTAACGAACGAGAGCATCTGGTCGGCGGTGGAGATCACCTTGGAGTTCATCTCGTAGGCGCGCTGGGTGGTGATCATGTTGACCATCTCCTCGACCGTGCTCACGTTGGAGGTTTCCAGGGTGTTCTGCAGCGTGGTACCGAAGCCGTTCAAGCCCGGGGTGCCGACTTGCGGCGCGCCACTGGCAGCGGTTTCCAGGAACAGGTTGTTGCCCACCGCTTGCAGGCCGGCCGGGTTGATGAAGTCGGCGGTCTGCAGGTTGCCGATAACCTGGGCGGCCGGGTTGCCTGCCACGGTGATGGACACGGTGCCGTCACGGCCCACGGTGAAGGTCTGGGCATCGTTCGGGATGACGATGGCCGGTTCCAGGGCGAAACCACTGGCGTTGACGATCTGGCCGTTGGAGTCGAGGTGGAAGGTACCGTCACGGGTGTAGGACGTGGTGCCGTCCGGCTGCAGGATCTGGAAGAAACCGCGACCGTCGATGGCCATGTCCAGCGGCTGCTCGGTGGTTTGCAGGCTGCCGGCGTTGAAGTTTTTCTGGGTGCCGACAATGCGCACACCAGTACCCACTTGCAGGCCCGACGGCAATTCGCTGTCCTGGGTCGATTGGGCGCCTGGCTGGCGTTTTACCTGGTAGAGCAAGTCCTGGAACTCGGCGCGATCACGTTTGAAACCCGTGGTCGAGACGTTCGCCAAGTTGTTGGAAATGGTGGAAAGGTTGGTGTCCTGGGCGGACAGACCTGTTTTGGCAACCCAAAGAGCCGGAAGCATTCGATTCTCCTCGTACGCCTGTTTTTCGGCGCGACGCTGTAATTAATAGTTAGATCTGCAAGACCCGAGCCATGGCTTCATCGCCTTCTTTGGCGGTGTTCATCATCTTGACGTGGAGCTCGAACTGCTTGGCCAAGGCCAGCACTGAAGTCATTTCATCCACGGCATTGACGTTGCTCGCCTCCTGGAACCCGGACACCAATTGCACGTTGCCGTCGATGGGCGCCGGCTGGCCGTCCTTGGTCCGGATCGAGCCGTCCAGGCCCTTGGTCATGGTCCTGAGGTCAGGGTTGACCAGCTTGATGCGGTCCACTTCCGCCATCACCCGAGGGCCTTCGCCCATGGCGCGGATGCTGATGGTGCCGTCCTGGCCGATTTCGATTTTCTGCTCGGGTGGCACGGCGATCGGACCGCCATTGCCCATCACCGGCATGCCGTTGCCGGCCCGCAGCACGCCCAGGGCGTCGACGTTGAGGCTGCCGGTGCGCACGTAGCTTTCACCGCCATCGGGGTTCTGCACGGCCATCCAGCCCGGCCCGCTGACCGCCACGTCCAGATCGCGACCGGTCTCGATCAGCGCACCCGGGGTGAAATCGGTGGCAGGACGCTCGGAGAGGGCAAACGCCCGCGCCGGAAAGCTGTCGCCGAACACCGGCATCGAGCGCGCCTGCTCCAGGTCTTTCTGAAAACCATTGGTGGAGATGTTCGCCAGGTTGTTGGCATGGGCCCGCTGCGCCAGTGCGTTCTGGCTGGCGCCGGTCATTGCCACATAAAGGTACTTGTCCACTGTCGTTCCTCTGCATGCCGGACGTTTGCCGCCCACTGCTGTGTTGCACAGCCTTAAGCAATTTGCAGACCAACTTTTTTCTGGCGGGCCCAGGCCTGGAAAACAAAGGGCCTGGGGGATTCAGAGAGCACCACTCAGTTGTATCGAAGTCGAAAAACCGGCGGAGTTATGCCGCTAGGTGGCAAGCCGCCAATGCACCGCCGAGCACATCGACCACCCGGTCTTGCTGATCGTTCGTCAAACCGAGCCATAGCGGCAATCGCAACAGACGCTCGGAATACCCGTCGGTTATTTCCATCGAGCCGTGCACACGCCCATACCGAATTCCGCCGGGCGACGAATGCAGCGGTACGTAGTGGAACACCGCGTAGATGGCGTGGCTCTTGAGTTTTTCAAGAACAACTTGGCGCGCGACACCAGGAGCCAGCAGCACGTAATACATGTGCGCATTGTGCTGGCAATTTTCAGGCACTATTGGACGACGCAACAATCCTTGCAGCTCAAGCTCTGCCAAAGCGCCATGGTAATGATCCCAGATTGCCAAGCGACGATTGGTGATGGACTGAGCCTCTTCCAACTGGGCCCAGAGGAAGGCTGCCGTAATTTCTCCGGGCAGGAACGAAGAACCCACTTCTTGCCAGGTGTATTTGTCCACCTCGCCCCTGAAGAATCGACTGCGATCGGTGCCTTTTTCGCGGATGATCTCGGCGCGCAATGCCATTGCAGGGTTATTGGCCAGCAAAGCCCCGCCCTCCCCCGAAATCACGTTCTTGGTTTCGTGGAAACTGAACGCCCCAAGGTCGCCGAGGCTGCCCAACGCCCGCCCCTTGTAAGTCGACATCACCCCTTGCGCAGCGTCTTCGACCACCGCCAGACCATGCTTGTGCGCAATCGCCAGGATCGTGTCCATCTCGCAGGCAACGCCGGCATAGTGAACGGGCACGATAGCTTTGGTCCGCGACGTGATTGCCGCCTCGATCAGACGTTCGTCCAGGTTCAAGGTATCAGGCCGTACATCGACGAAAACCGGCACCGCGCCACGCAGCACAAAAGCGTTGGCCGTGGAGACGAAGGTGAACGAAGGCAGGATGACTTCATCGCCAGGCTGGATATCCAGCAGCAAGGCGGCCATTTCCAGCGCAGCGGTACAGGAGTGGGTGAGCAGTGCCTTGTTGCAGCCCGTGTGCGACTCCAGCCAGCGGTGGCATTGCTTGGTGAACGGACCATCCCCGGCGAGCATGTTGCCGAACTTGGCCTGGGCAATGTAGTCCAGCTCCTTGCCGGTCATGTACGGGCGGTTGAAGAATATCGTTTCTTTGCTCATTGCGAACTTCCCTGGGCGGGCATGGTAGTGAGTAGCACACAGCAAAAAACCTCAAACCGCATTGATCCGCCCACCGATCTGACTGCCGATATCAAGGTTTTCGTAGAAATAAGGGGTAAAACCGGCGCTCTTCATGGCGAGCTGCGTTTCACCGATGTCGTATTCAACCCGGTGCAGGTTGAAGGCTTCGCCGTCCCAAGTGGCGAAAGCTGCCCGGGGATCACCGTCACGTGGCTGGCCGACTGAACCGGGATTGCAGTAGGCCTTGTCCTCGCCGCTCCACAGGTGCTGGACATGGGTATGACCCGATGCGAAATATTGGCCGGGCAACGGCGCAAAGTACGCCTGCGAGGGGCGCAGGTACTCGTCCAGCGGATCGTTCCAGCCACCGTGGACGATGCTCAGTCCATCCTCTGTGGAGCGCTCCGGGAGGGATCCCAACCAGGCCAGGTTCTGCGAGGTGATGATGCCCCGCTGATAGTCCAGGCAGGCATTGGCGCTATTGGAACGGGGGCAGCGCTCATTCCGGGCCAGGTACCAATCATGATTGCCCATCACGGAGAAGATGTTTCGCTCACGCAGGGCTTCGCAGCACTCATTGACTTGACTGTAATAACCGGCCGTATCACCCAGGCAGATAATCCGCGACACACCCAGCTCATCCAACTTGGCAAGCACTGTTCGAAGGGCGCTGTAATTGCCATGTACGTCAGAAATGATGCCGATCATAGACAATGAAATCCTCTATATAACGAACAGCGAAACCACTGCGAATGGTGGGCTGGGCCGGTGTCTTGCCATCGAGGTAAAAATCCAGGCACATGGCCGCCTCGTTGTAGCCGAATGCGCGACGCATTGAACTGGTCGAGGATATTCGCGGATTGATCTCCAGCAGGCTCCAGGAGCCATCGCTGCCACGACGGAATTGCAAGTTGGTCGGCCCCACCGGCTTGAAGGCGCGGCACAACCTGGCAACTGTTTCATCCAGCGAATCATCCTGATACACCCAAGCCTTGGCGGTGGCCCCGTCCGACGCCAGCTTGCGCTGGAAGGCGATGATCGGCCCCGTGCCGCCGCGCCCATCGCCGAACGCCGCCACGGTGAATTCATCGGCCGCGCTGCCAATGATGGGTTGGGCCATGAGGTAGTCACCGAGCAGGGCCGCGTGAGGCGTAAAGTCGCGCTCCTCGCGAACCCAGACCAACCCTTTGGAGGCATAGCTTCGCCGCGGCTTGAGCAGGAACGGCAGGCCCAAGGCCGCCTTGAGCGCGTGGAAATCCCCCGTCAGCAGGCTGGGAATACGACTGGCATCCCCCAGCGCCACCAGCGCCTGGTCCATCGCCCATTTGTCCCTGGAAAGTTCGATCAATTGCGGGTTGTTGAGCGCGACCTGGCAAGCAAATGTCGCCAACAACGCTCGGTTGTCCGACAGCCAATGGACATCCTGTTCGATGCCGGGAATCAGCAGGTCGACCTCGTGCCTGGCCAGCGTATCGCCCAGCCACTGAGCGTACCCCGGGTCAGCAGTCAAAGGAGCCTGCACGAATGCATCGCACCAACCGCGACCGACGGCATCGTCGTAGATATCGGTGCCGACCAGGCGAACAGAAGGGTCCGCCGCACGCAGCGACTTGAGCAGGCCGTAACCCATGATGGCGCCAACACCCGTCACCATGACGGTCTTCATGACAGGTTCTCCCGGTGCGCTCGCATCAGCTCAAAACCCCGGCGAATATCTATTCGCGGGGTGAAACCTATTTGTTCGTACAAGTCATGCCCACAGTCAAAGGAAGGCAGATCGGGAATATCGTTTTTTTCCGGCAGGAAGCGGACGTCCGACGGTTTGCCAAACGCCTCGAAGGCGGCCTGGGCAATTTCGGATAGACGAGGAGATTCGGGATGGCCGCAGTTATACAAGCCAGTGATGCCCTGTTCCGCCAGCCGCGCGCAGACCTCGGCAAGATCACTCAAGTGCAGGTAGTTGCGCCGGGGGTCGTTGCTGCCATAGAGCTCGACGGCCTGCCCCGCCTGCGCCTTGTCGGCGATGACGTATAACAGCGGTTGGTGAGTCCTGCACTGCTCCCCGCTGTCGTAGACCTGACTGATGCGCAGGACGCTCAACGCCATGCCCCGTTCCTGGCAATACAGGCTCGCCACTTCTTCGGCATGGCGCTTGGACAGCGAGTAGATGCCGAAGTAGGGATCCGTCGCCTGATGGCTGGCCCAACGCGACGACAGCAGAATGAAATGCCGCGCCCCGCATTGTTCGGCCAGGCGACAGGCAGCCAATGCACCGACACTGTTGACCTGTTCGGCGCGAATCAGATCATCTGGCTGGCCGCCGCCGAAATCGGCCGCGGCCAGCACGACCACGTCGAAGCGCTCGTCGCAGGCGCTGGGTTGCGGGCTATTCAAGTCAAAGGCAACATCGGCGTCCCGGCGTCCCGCCAATTTGACTGGGCCATAGCTCGACAACGCCCGGGCGACCGCCTTACCAATGACTGAAGTACTCCCTATGACCAGGCTTTTCATGACGGCGCGACTGTCGCTTCCAGCATCATTGCACAGCACAGTTCTGGATAATCGATGCCCACGGTACACATGGCCTGGATGATGTCCGGACTCAAGTTCAGCGTTTTCAATTGCCCGGTGGTAAAGGGTTTGAGAAATATGCCTTCTTTGCGCACCACCTGGAGCCCGGCGGTTTCAAGTTCCGCGGTCAGGGTCTGTAGCGAGTAGCTGCGTACATGACCCAGCTCAAGATCCGCGCCGCCCAGCGCCGCCATGTCGTCAAGCAGCCCGGCAGCATGACCGAATCGCCGATGCAGGGACTCGCCGTTGGGAACCGCCACGAAGCAACGACCACCAGGGGCCAGAAAACGCTTGAACCGTTGCAGTACGGTCTGTGGATCCTCGACATGCTCAAGAATAAAACCCATCACGATGAGATCGAAACGCTTGTCGGTGTCGAATGTCTCAAAATAACTTTCAACGATCTCGGCCGCATTATCCGGGTATCGAGCCTTGAACTGGGCAATCACCGATGCGGAACCATCGATGACCGTGTGCTCGCCAAAGAACTGCGAGAAGCGATGGGTGCTGAAGCCATGGCCAACACCAAGCTCCAGGAGGCTTTGCGCCTGGGTGCAGAGCGCCATGATGCGCTGGGGATACCAGTTGAGCATGATGTTGTTGTCATATGCATAGCCAAAGCTGTCGCTATAGGCAGCGACGAAGGTATCGAGATCGTTGCTCATGTCACATGTTCTCCGCTGAGCGACCAAGGTCATAATGAGTAGGGATCAATCGGCCAACCACGCCCGTCGCCAGGCGTCCAGGCGCTCGCCTTCGAGCAGCCACTGCGCCCGCACCGTCGACTGCAAGGTGTCCCCCAGCGTCGCGGAAGCTTCACGGTCCTCCAGGTGCAAGCGAATCGTCCGGATCCAGTCTTGCGCCTCGTTATTTACCCGTGACAGCGGCAATACCTCACCGCCGACAAAACCCGGCACCCGGCTGCAAATGACCGGATGGCCGCACGCGGCATGCTGCAGGACACGCAGGTCACCGGAGCAGGCATTGCCCAGGGTTTCAGCCATGGGTACCAGTGCAAGATCCAGATTCAAGGCTGCCATGGCCCCGGCCAACTGCTGCTGCGCGACAGCTGGGTGCAGCTCTTTCAGAAAAGGCTGAAGTGCCGCGGGGCAGTCGCCCAGCACCACCCAATCGACTTCGCCAGCGAACGCGGGCAGCACGTCGGCCAGCAGTTGAGCATCCTTGCCGCCCAGCCAGCCCAGCCGCGGTTTCGGCCCGATACGTCGCTTGCTTTGCACACGCCCCCAGGCGGCCGGCAGCAGGGTTTCCAGCACGCGGATGTCGTCGTGCTGACCTTGCAACAGTTCGGCCAGCGTCGGCGTGGGGACCAGCACCCGATCGGCCTGCATCATCCCGAACCGCAGGCGCTCCAGCAGCTCATCGACACCGTGATCGCCCTTCAACTCCATCTGCGGCAAATAACCGTCCAGGTCGTAGACCGTGAACGCCTTGGAAAACGCTCTAAGGCGGCTCAGAGCCAGTAGCCCGGCGTCATCCAGAGGGCGCTGCAATACCACGGTGGTTGGCGCCAGGCGCGCAATTTCCACCGGCGACAGCAAACTCGAAACAGCTGCGCCTTCGACCTGCCCTGCTTCCAGCAAGGTGCTGAATGGCTGAACCAGACGCGAATAAGCCCCCGCCTGCTGTTCAGTGACACAAACCAACACCCTCGGCACACTGCCTTGCAGCGGATACCAGCACAGGTCGGTGTTTTCCCGGACAAAACCCTCGCCGACGCGCAGCGAAAAGTTGGAGTTGTAGGCCGGGTCGCGAGCCAATTGCGGCAACCAACGCGCGTAGAAGGCATCCTCCTGCTCGCTAGTTGCCTGGGAATCTGACACAACGTCCATCAACAGACGTGCGTAAGGGGTCCAGACGTTCAGGTAACCCGCCTGCTGCAGCTTCAGGCACAGGTCGACATGGGTCCAGGGGGCCAGCAGTGGATCGGTATCGAAGCCATCGGCCTCAAGGAACAGCGCCCGACGCAGCATCAGGCATTCACCGCCCACTGCGGAGCAGTTTTGCTCAAGCCCAGACCGGCCCATGCCCTCCGATACCTGGGCTGACAAGCCCTCAAAGGCCCGACCGACGACCCCGCCCAACCCCAACACGAGGCTCGCCTGGCGTATCCGGCCCTGGCTATCCTGCAACGTGCCGCCCACGGCACCGACTTCCGGGCGCTGGGCGTGATTGAGCAACGCGTGCAGCCAACCCGGCTCAAGCACAGCGGTTTGCGCGTCGAGCCAGAGCAGATATTCACCGCGTGCCTCCTGCGCCGCCGCATTGCACATCGCCGCGCGTGACTGCCCCGGCATGAAACGCAACACCTGGAAACGACCTTCGCCCATCTGCTCGACCAGCCCCAGCCACTCCAGCAATGCGGGTTCATCGTTGCCCGGTTCGATCAGCAAGACCTCGAAGTCCACGGCGTCTGTCCGCATCAGCAGGCTTTCCAGGCAACGCTGGAAATTGGTCAACTGTCCTTCGAGGTAAATCAGAATACTGACCGAGGCCAGTCGCTCGTGACCGTAGTCAATACGATAGCGACCCGGCTCCTTTTCAAGGGCAATCGCTCGCGCCTGACCATAGCCACGTCCGTGCAGGTGCGCGTCAATGACCGAGCGCTCATCAGCACATTCCGACTGCCGAACTTCGTTGGCGATCAGCAGGGGCTCGCTGACATGACCAATGCTCGCCATCCCTTGCTCGCCGATCAGGCGCAGTTGGTAGGCCAACTCGAAGGCGCCACCGCAGCCATTATCAAAACCGCTCAAGCGCTCCAGCGCCTCCCGACGGTACATCCAGTGACGGGAAAGACTGGTCGGAAACGCCAAGAGCAAATCCAGGTTCAGGTCAGGCCGCAACGAAAGATTCGCCACCCCTCCCACCCGCAGCGCCTCGTCGGCGTATACCGCCAGGCAACTGTCTGGCGCATCGAGCAGATTCAGGGCCGTCATCAGCAACCCCGCAGCAGTAAACTCCTCCCCCGCCTCGACCAGCAGGAGCCAGTCGGTCTGGGTGCCCTCGACCAGGCCATTGATCGCTGCCGCAGGTTGCTTCGGGTCACACGCCAACCATTGAACGTTGGCTCGCCCCGGGTCAGCGTCACCCATCACACATACATGGATGCGCTGGTACAACTGTCGATCCAGGCTGTCCAGGGTGTGCGCCAGCGCCAACGGATTGCCGTCGTCGCGGACCAGGACAGTGAAACTCGGCGCCGCCGCGCTAGCCAAGCGCTCATTGATCAGACGCAATGGTTGCGCCAGCGGGTAGCGTTGGCGCAACCAATCGAGCACACCCAGACGGTTGCCGACCGCCTCACGCGCGGCAGTCGCCTGGGTTTTTGCAATAAATACGTCCAGCTGCTGCCAGAAAGCCGCCGTGCGCTCAACATAACGGGGCAAGGCGTCGCCGAGGCTTGCCCGGGCATGTTCCAACGGGTCCGGCTGGTCGAGCATGGCAAAACCGACGCTGCCGAAAAAACTGTTATCGAGCAGTGGCTGGTCGACGCCATGTCCTGGAATGAATATCACCGGACATCCGCACAGCACGGCCATGACGCAGGTCATCGACCACTCGTAGCTGTACATCACCTCGGCATTGCGCAGCAGCTCGGCCAGCTCAGGCAGGGCCAAGGGGTTGGCCATGCTCAGCAGGCGGACATCCGCTGGCAGTAGCGAGTAGTCGATCTGACCCAAGGGGTGACGGTTCTGGTAGAGATAGCTGCCCTTACGCACGGTGCCGGCGCCCACCGTCGAGAACATTTCGATATCGATCGCAGGCAGGCACAACAGGTCACCGTCAGGGTCGCCACGGTGCTCAGCGAGCCGGGCAGCGTAATAGAAAAACAAATCGGTGGGCGCGGCGTCCATGCTTTTCCCAGTGAGGAACCCCTCGAAATTCAGGAGAAAACGCGCCACGACCGGACAGTTGAGTGGATTGCCAGGGAATACCTCGGGATAAACCGCGATCGGCACCTTGCCCGCCGCCCTATGGCGCTGCTTGATCGCAGAACTGATCAAGGGCGTCTTGAGATCTGGATTGACCACTTCGGTGCTGCAGATGTAGGCCTCACGGCCACTGAGGTTGAGCATATGACAGAGGTAGTGCAGCGAGACGACGCCCGACGAGGATTCACGGTAAGCAGGCGCCAGGATGTAGTAGGGATGCTCGGGTTTGGCATACATCAGCCGTAGACGCGCCAACGCCTGTTCGAGCGAATGAGCGTCCAGCTGCGCAAGGTTCGACATCGGGTGAAATCTCCAGAATCAAGTCAAAAAGGGTGTCACTGGCAAGTCCCGCTCAGACAGCCCCTTTCTCCAGAAAAGCCGATGCATCCGCGCCGGTATTGAACAACAGGTCGATGACGCTGAGCGCATGCTGGAACTCGCCGTATAGCTGCGGATACTCGGGATAGCCGGCATAGCTCATGTACGACACCGCGATCCCCTTGGCGGCGAACGCCGCTTCGTCGAGGTAGTGACTGGCCGCGGGTCCAGAAAGGTACTCGTTGGCCCCGAGGGCCTGGCAGAGATGGATCAGGCGTTCATTCTTGCCCTCTGCGCGCCCCAATTCTTCGGAACGGTGGAGCGGCGTATGGATGCCCAGCAGGGGGCATAAGCCGGCGATGAACAAATGGTTGATGCGAGTCAGATCGGTGAGGTCGGCAGCCTGCTCGTAGAGCGCACGAATCGGCGCCTCCATCTGAGCGAAGCACGGTGCGCGCCGATAACTGCGCTCAATGGTCTTCCAGTGCGCAGCGGCCCAATCCGGGCTGGTCACCTGGACTTCGTTGATCAATTGTTCGAGACGGCCCTTGTTCTTGACCGGAATACTCAGCCAATGCTCACCCTGGGCGGTCTTGATCTTGTTGCGGTTGCGCCAGTCCCTCCGGGTGTACTGGACATCGTCAAACAGGACGAACGCATCGACGCTGCGGATCAGATCGAAATAGCCCTTCCAAGGGATGTAGTTCGACTGCACCACAGCTATTTTTTTTTGCATCCTGAGCCTCACGTACGCAGCCGAAACCGGGCCTCAGCCCTGTCAAAAAGTCGCCACCTACTCCGAATAAGCGGGGGGACAGCCACGATCTAGCAAATCCCATACCAGGGGAAAAACGCCCCCCGCTAAGGCTCCGTCTTGCCCACTTCATACTCACGCAACTTATTGGCAATGGTCGTATGGGAAACCCCCAGCCGCTTGCCCAGTTGCCGGCTGCTGGGATGTTCGGAATACAAGCGCTCCAGCACCGCCTTCTCGAAACGCCCAACGATCTCGTCCAACCCACCCTCAAGGGAGAAATCGCCAAGGGGCTGGCGCACGCCGTAGTCCGGCAGGCGGATGT
The DNA here is from genome assembly GCF_051132015.1 of Pseudomonas sp. Z1-12. NCBI lineage: Bacteria > Pseudomonadati > Pseudomonadota > Gammaproteobacteria > Pseudomonadales > Pseudomonadaceae > Pseudomonas > Pseudomonas sp. Z1-12. The sequence goes on along the minus strand of NZ_CP071647.1, from coordinate 1,718,210 downwards.
GCTCGGCTTTCACCTTTCCGCCATCGCACAGGGAAACCGCCTGGAACAGCACGTTTTCCAACTGCCGGACGTTGCCCGGCCAATGGTAATGACTGAGGCGGTCCATGGCCGCCGGCGCCAGCTTGGGCAATGCACAGCCGATCTGGCGGCTGGCCTGGTCGAGGAAATGCTCCACCAGTGGCCCCAGGCCATCGAGGCATTCGCGCAGGGGTGGGATGTGTAGCGAAAGCACATTCAAGCGGTGGTACAAATCCTGACGGAATTCGCCTCGGGCGCAGAGTTCGGACAAGTCCACCTGGGTGGCGCAGATTACCCTGACGTCCAGGTACACCTCCTCATCGCTGCCGACACGCCGGAAGCAACCGTCCTGCAGGAAGCGCAGCAGTTTCACCTGCAGACGCGGGCTCATTTCCCCGACCCCGTCGAGGAACAGCGTTCCTCCGGCGGTCAGCTCCAACAGGCCGAGCTTGCCTTCGGCCCTCGCCCCTTCGAATGCACCGGGGCCGTAGCCGAACAGCTCGGTCTCGGCCATCGACTCCGGCAACCCGGCACAGTTGAGCGCCATCAAGGGCGACTGCCCGCGCGGGCTGGCCAGGTGACAAGCCCGGGCCAGGAGTTCCTTGCCCGTGCCGGTTTCGCCTTCAATTAATAGCGGCGCGTCCAGCGGAGCCATGCGCCGGGCCTCACGGACCACCGCAGCCATTACCTTCGAGCTCTGGAAAATACTGTCGAAGCCGCGCAGTTCCTGCTTGCGCACGTTGTAGATCCGTTCACCCACACGGTCGGCCCGATGCAACGTCAACACCGCACCGGCCATGGCTTCGCTGTCGTCGTGCTCCGATTGCAGTGGCGCGATGTCGGCCAGGAACACGTCGCCCTTGACCTTGACCCTCAGGCCGTTGATGCGCGACTGGTTGGCGCGCACCAGTTCCGGCAAGTCGAAATCCTCGGCGTAGCGTGACAAGGGAATCCCCGGCACCTCGTCGACCCGCACCCCGAGCAACTGCGCCGCCGCCCGGTTGGCCGCGACGATGGAACCTCCCATGTCGATGGACAGCACTGGAAACTCCAGGGCGCCGAGCAAGGCGTTGAGCTCCATGTGCCGACGCTCGCTGGGCATCAGGCCTACACGCTTGACGCCAAACACCCCGGCGATGCCTTCGAATTTCGGACGCAACGCCTGGAACTGGATGTTGATCAGGTTCGGGCAGTGCAGGTAGATCGCATTGCCGTGCTCGCCACCGACCTCGCCCCGGGCGACGTTGATGCCGTACTCCACCAACAGGTTGAGAATGTCCCGGAGGATGCCGATGCGATTCTGGCAATGGACTTTGATGCGCATGAAAGGACCCAGGTGCATATGAGATAGAAAAGCGCGCCATTCCAGCCCCTCTGTGGCGAGGGAGCTTGCTCCCGCTGGGCTGCGCAGCAGACCCAAAACAGGGGCCGCTTCGCGCCCCAGCGGGAGCAAGCTCCCTCGCCACAAAGTTTTTCGGCGTGGCAACACAAATAATCGTCAAGATTATGTGACAGATGTAGTCCGTTTCCCACCTGAAAATCCCGGAAAGATCATAGCGCCCGTCAATTCGTAACGAAAACTTTACGAATCGACCCGTCGTTCGCCCAATCCATCCTTGCCAAGCCGATGCGCACACCGCTGCTTCGGGTTATCTCTAATGCATCGCTCGACATAACAACAAACGCATCTTCCCCCTGAGGGAAATCAGCAGGAGAGCAGCATGAAGCAGACGCAATACGTGGCCCGCGAGCCCGATGCGCAAGGTTTTATCCACTACACCGCTGAAGAACACGCGGTGTGGAACACGCTGATCACCCGCCAGCTCAAAGTCATCGAAGGCCGTGCGTGCCAGGAATACCTGGACGGCATCGACAAGCTGGGCCTGCCCCACGACCGCATCCCACAACTGGACGAAGTCAACAAAGTGCTGGGCGAGACCACGGGCTGGCAAGTCGCCCGCGTGCCGGCGCTGATCCCTTTCCAGACCTTCTTCGAATTGCTTGCCAGCAAGCAGTTTCCGGTGGCGACCTTCATTCGTACCCGTGAAGAGCTGGATTACCTGCAAGAGCCGGACATTTTCCACGAGATCTTTGGCCACTGCCCGTTGCTGACCAACCCTTGGTTTGCCGAATTTACCCACACCTACGGCAAACTCGGCCTACAGGCTTCCAAGGAAGAACGCGTCTACCTGGCGCGCCTGTATTGGATGACCATCGAGTTCGGCCTGGTGCAGACCCCGCAGGGCCGGCGCATCTACGGCGGCGGCATCCTCTCCTCGCCCAAGGAAACCGTGTACTGCCTGTCCGACGAGCCTGAGCACCAGGCCTTCGATCCGTTGGAAGCCATGCGCACGCCGTATCGCATCGACATCCTGCAACCGGTGTATTTCGTGTTGCCGGAGCTCAAGCGTCTGTTCGACCTGGCCCACGAAGACATCATGGGCATGGTCAAGCGCGGTCGGGAACTGGGCCTGCACGCCCCGAAATTTCCGCCCAAAGCGGCGTGAACCGCGTCTTTTAATCCCAATTGAGTCTGTTGCACGACGCGGCTTTGCTTTAGCGTGGGTGCATCGACGTTTTCAACTATTCGATCCAGGAACACACCATGAACACTCTGAACCAAGCCCACTGCGAAGCCTGCCGCGCCGACGCCCCACAAGTCAGCGACGAAGAATTGCCGGTGTTGATCAAACAGATCCCGGACTGGAACATCGAAGTGCGCGACGGCGTCATGCAGCTGGAAAAAGTTTTCCTGTTCAAGAACTTCAAGCACGCCCTGGCATTCACCAACGCCGTTGGCGAGATCTCCGAGGCCGAAGGCCACCACCCAGGCCTGCTCACCGAGTGGGGCAAAGTCACCGTGACCTGGTGGAGCCACTCCATCAAGGGCCTGCACCGCAACGACTTCATCATGGCCGCCCGCACCGATGACGTGGCCAAGACCGCCGAGGGCCGCAAGTAATGCATTTCGACGCCATCGGCCGGGTACCCGGCGATCCGATCCTCGGCCTGATGGAGGCCTACGGGGCGGATAGCAACCCGAGCAAGTTCGACCTGGGCGTGGGCGTCTACAAGGATGCCCAAGGCCTGACGCCGATCCTTCAATCGGTGAAGCAGGCCGAGCAGCGACTGGTGGATCGCCAGGTCACCAAGACCTACATCGGCGGCCATGGCGACGCCGCGTTCGGCCAGTTGATCAATGAGTTGGTGCTGGGCGCCGACTCGTCGCTGATCAGCGCAAAACGCGCCGGCGCCACCCAGACACCCGGCGGCACCGGTGCCCTGCGCCTGAGCGCCGACTTCATCGCCCAGTGCCTGCCGGGCCGTGGTGTCTGGCTGAGCAACCCGACCTGGCCGATCCACGAGACCATTTTCGCCACGGCCGGGGTCAAGGTCAGTCATTACCCTTATGTGGGCGCCGATAACCGCTTGGATTTCGAGGCGATGCTGGCAACCCTGAACCAGGCGCCCAAAGGCGATGTGGTCTTGCTGCATGCCTGCTGCCACAACCCCACCGGGTTCGACCTGTCCCATGGGCAATGGCAGCAGCTGCTGGAAGTGGTGCGCAGCCGCGACCTGCTGCCACTGATCGACTTCGCCTACCAGGGTTTCGGCGATGGCTTGGAACAGGACGCCTGGGCGGTCCGGCTATTTGCCCAAGCGTTACCCGAAGTGCTGATCACCAGCTCCTGTTCGAAGAACTTCGGCCTGTACCGCGACCGCACGGGTGCATTGATCGTCTGCGCCCGGGACGGCGAAAAACTGATCGATATCCGCAGCCAATTGGCAAACATCGCCCGGAACCTGTGGTCGACGCCACCAGACCATGGCGCAGCCGTAGTGGCGACCATCCTCGGCAACCCGGAACTCAAAAGCCTGTGGGCCGATGAAGTCCAGGCCATGCGCCTGCGCATCGCGCAATTGCGCAGCGGTTTGCTGGAGGCCCTCGAACCCCATGGTCTGCGCGAGCGCTTCGCCCATATCGGCGTGCAACGCGGGATGTTTTCCTACACCGGCCTGACGCCGGAACAGGTCAAGCACCTGCGCGAACGCCACAGCGTCTACATGGTCGGCACCGGCCGGGCCAACGTGGCCGGTATCGATGCGACGCGCCTGGACTCGCTGGCCGAGGCGATTGCCGACGCGTGCAGGTAACACCACCGTAGGCTGTTGATTGTGTGGCGAGGGAGCTTGCTCCCGCTCGGCTGCGCAGCAGCCGTAAAAAGGCCTGGCGCGGTATGCCTGAGGGATAGCGCTGCTCCACCTGGGGCGGCTTCGCCGCCCAACGGGAGCAAGCTCCCTCGCCACGGTGGATCAAACCAGCCTCAAGTCATCCGCCGCCCTTGAGCCGTTATTGGCCCGTCCACTCCTGGACAAACTGCCCCACATCTTCCTGCGGTGCGGTACGCGCCTCTTTCTGCGGTGTGCCCAGGTAGAGGAAACCGATCACTTCCTCCCCATCTTCCAGGCCAAGCCCCCGGGCCACATGTGGCGAGTACGCCAGTTCGCCGGTGCGCCACACGCCACCAATCCCCTGGGCATACGCGGCCAGCAAGATGCCATGGGCCGCGCAGCCGGCCGCCAGCAATTGCTCTGATTTCGGGATTTTGAAATGGTCTTGCAGACGGGCGATCACCACCACGACCAGGGGCGCGCGCAATGGGCCATTGAGGGCCTTTTCCACGACGGCTTCGGGCACCAGCGGGTCATTGAACTTTGCCGCTTCGGCCAGCAGTTCGCCCATGCGATGCCGCGCCTGCCCTTCCACCGTCAGGAAGCGCCATGGCCGCAACTGGCCGTGATCCGGTGCCCGCATGGCCGCGGCGAACATCAGCTCGCGCTGTTCCGGCGTGGGTGCCGGCTCCACCAGGCGCGGGACGGAAACACGGTTGAGCAAAGCGTCGAGAGCCTGCATCGGCCACCTCCTGAAAAAATGTCCAGCTATTCTAGTGGCTGTGCGGCGAGTCCGTTAGCGCAAATTCCGTGGCCAGGCAGCCAGGCGCCGCCGAGTGCCGGTTTACAGGACGCTGGCCGCAGGTAGAATGGCGCCCTTCCCTTTCAGCCTGAGCGGACTTCATGGCGTTGCCGACCCTGCGAATCATCGGTTTCATCATCGGCATCTTCCTGATCACCCTAGCGATCTTCATGGTCGTGCCCATGGTCACGCTGATGATCTTCGAGCGCACTGGCGACCTGCCGTCGTTCCTCTGGTCGAGCATGATCACGTTCCTCGCCGGCCTGGCGCTGGTGCTTCCCGGGCGTCCGGAACACATCCACCTGCGGCCGCGGGACATGTACCTGCTGACCGTCAGCAGTTGGCTGGTGGTGTGTATCTTCGCTGCGCTGCCGTTCCTGCTGACCCAGCACATCAGCTATACGGATTCGTTCTTCGAAAGCATGTCGGGCATCACCGCCACCGGCGCCACCGTCCTGAGCGGCCTGGACAATATGTCGCCGGGCATCCTGATGTGGCGCTCGCTGCTGCACTGGCTCGGCGGTATCGGCTTCATCGGCATGGCGGTGGCGATCCTGCCCCTGCTGCGCATCGGTGGCATGCGGCTGTTCCAGACCGAGTCATCGGACCGCTCGGAAAAAGTCATGCCCCGCTCCCACATGGTGGCGCGATTGATCGTGGCGGCCTACGTGGGCATCACCATTATTGGCACCCTGGCGCTCTGGTGGGCCGGGATGAGCCTGTTCGATGCCATCAACCACTCGATGTCGGCGATTTCCACCGGCGGTTTTTCCACTTCTGACCTGTCCCTGGCCAAGTGGACCCAGCCGGCGGTGCACTGGGTCGCCATCGTCATCATGATCCTCGGCAGCCTGCCGTTTGCCCTGTACGTCTCGATGTTGCGGGGCAATCGCCGGGCGTTGATCAAGGACCAGCAGGTCCAGGGGCTGATTGGCGTGCTGTTGGTGACCTGGCTGGTGCTCGGCACCTGGTATTGGGCGACCACCGACCTGCATTGGCTGGACGCGCTGCGGCACGTGGCGCTGAACGTGACGTCCATCGTCACCACCACCGGCTTCGCCCTGGGCGACTACAGCCTGTGGGGCAATTTCTCGCTGATGCTGTTCTTCTACCTGGGGTTCGTCGGCGGTTGCTCGGGTTCGACGGCCGGCGGGATCAAGATCTTTCGCTTCCAGGTCGCCTACATCCTGCTGCGGGCCAACCTTAATCAACTGATCCATCCCCGTGCGGTGATCAAGCAAAAATACAACGGTCATCGCCTCGACGAGGAAATCGTCCGCTCGATCCTGACGTTCTCGTTCTTCTTCGCCATCACGATCTGCGTGATCGCCCTGCTGCTGTCGCTGTTGGGTGTGGAATGGATGACGGCGTTGACCGGTGCGGCCAGTACCGTGTCGGGCGTCGGCCCGGGGCTGGGGGAAACCATCGGGCCGGCCGGCAACTTCGCACCGCTGCCGGACGCCGCCAAGTGGATTCTGTCGGGGGGCATGCTGCTGGGCCGGCTGGAGATCATCACCGTGTTCGTGCTGTGTATCCCGGCGTTCTGGCGTCACTGACCGGTTCAGGCTGGCTCGCCAACCGCGCCCGATATTCGCCGGGCGTGGTGTCGAACCAGCGGCGAAAGGCCCGGAAAAAATTGCTCGGGTCGGCAAATCCCAACAGGTAGGCGATTTCCAGCAGCGTCATGCCCGGCTGTGCCAGGTACTGCTCGGCCAGCTCGCGGCGGGTGTCTTCCAGCAGGCTCTGGAAACTGGTGCCCTCTTCCTGCAAGCGCCGCTGCAAGGTGCGCTGGGACAGGTGCAGCGTCTGCGCTACCACGTCTCGCTTGGGTTCCCCCTGGGGCAACAACCGGCACAAGACTTGTCGTGCCTTGTGGGTCACGCGGCTTTCCGAGAAACGCGCGAGGTATTCCCCGGCAAACCGATCGTGAAGCTGCGCCATGGCTTCATTGGCCGTCGGCAACGGCGCCTCCATGTCGGCCCGTTCGAAGATCAGCGCGTCATAGGGCGCGCCGAACACCAGCGGCGCATGAAAAGCTCGGTGATAAGGCGCCGGGTCCGAGGGTTCGGCGCCCTGGAACAGCACCTTCACCGGATGCAGGGTGCGCCCGGTCAACCAGCTGCACAGGGCCAGCGCACAAGCCAGGGACGCTTCGGCGCTTTGGCGGGTCGGGGGCAGATGGTCGCCATGCACGGTCAGGATCAGCCCATAGCCGCCTTCCAACGGACGAAAACTCAAGTCGGCGCTTTCGGCGATGATCCGCTGGTACCGCACCAGCCGTTGGAAACCTTCCACCAGGGTGCGACTGGACATCAAGGCGTAGCCCGCCACATGGAACGAGGCCGGGCGCACCACCTTGCCCATGTTCAAGCCAATGGCCGGGTTGCCCGACAACTCCACCGCCCGTTGCCAGAGCCGCGTCATCGAGTCCTGGGGAAACCGTGCATCCGGATCGTCCAGCGCATCGAAATCCAGCCCCAATTGATTGAACAGCGCCCGACAATCCAGGCCGTCCATTTCCAACGCCTTGACAATCCCCATCGCCCAGCTTGAAGAAGTGGTTCGTTCGCTCATGACGTTTTACTTGCATGACGAGCCGCAGGGTACGGCTGGATTTGCGAAGGATACTAAAGTGGCGCTGATTGTCACTGGCCGTTGTAATTGATAGCTCTAGACTTAAATATCAAAACAATAACCACAGAGTCAGCCGTCGTGGAAAACGCCAAACGATTCAATACCTTCGCTGAGTTCTACCCGTATTACCTCAGCGAACACAGCAACAGCACCTGCCGACGATTGCATTTCATCGGCACCTCCCTGGTCATCGTGATTTTCGTCATGGCCCTCGTCGCAAGTAGCGGGTGGCTGTGGCTCGCCCTGCCGGTGGCCGGCTACGGCTTCGCCTGGGTCGGGCACTTCTTCTTCGAAAAAAACCGGCCCGCCACCTTCCAGCATCCGCTCTACAGCCTGCTCGGTGATTTCGTCATGTACCGCGACATGCTGCTGGGCAAGGTCGCGTTCTGATAAGGAGTGTCGATGAGCAACCACGCACGCTTTACCCACATGCAGGACGGCACGGCGCAAGATTGGGCGATCATCGCGGCCGACTTCAGCGCTTACGCGCGACAGTTGTCGGGCCGGATCCTGGCCCACTTAAGATTGCTGGACGGCGATTTCGGCGGGTTCCCGGTGGATCGCCTGACCCACTCCCTGCAAACCGCCACCCGTGCCTACCGTGACGGGCGCGATGAGGAATACGTAGTCTGCGCCCTGCTCCACGACATCGGCGACACCCTCGGCTCCTATAACCACCCGGATATCGCCGCGGCCATCCTCAAGCCCTTCGTCAGCGCCGAAAACCTGTGGATGGTGGAGAAGCACGGGATTTTCCAGGGCTATTACTTCTTCCATCACCTGGGCATGGACCGGTACCTGCGCGAGCAGTTTTTCGAACATCCGCAGTACCAGGCGACCATTGATTTCTGTGCGAAATACGACGCGGCGGCGTTCGATCCCGAGTACGACACATTGCCGTTGAGCTTCTTCGAGCCGATGCTGGAAAGGCTGTTTGCCGCGCCGAAGCAATCGATCTACAAGGCGGCGATGGCGGAGCAAGCCTGAATCCAACGGACGCAGGAAAACCCGTGGCGAGGGAGCTTGCTCCCGCTGGGCGCGAAGCGCCCCTCTTTTCCAGGGCTGCTGCGCAGCCAGCGGGAGCAAGCTCCCTCGCCACAAAAACACTATGTGGGCTTGCGAAACAGGCAGGCTGGCCTAGGCAGGCTCAGTCACTTTCAACTCAGCCTTGATCAACGCCTCCCGCGCCTGGGCGTCCGCCAACCGATACAACTCGATCGTCCCATCCCAATGCTCGATCAGCGCCGTGCAGGATTCGACCCAATCGCCACAATTGAGGTATTCCACCTCCCCCACCATCCGCATCTCGGCATGGTGGATATGCCCACAGACCACGCCATGCAATTCGCGCTTCACGCACTCGTGGGCGATGGCTTCTTCGAAGTCGCTGATGAAGCTGACCGCCGTCTTCACCTTGTGCTTGAGATACGCCGACAGCGACCAGTAACCGTAGCCATAACGGGCCCGCCAGTGGTTGAGCCAACGGTTCAGCGTGAGGGTGAATTCGTAGGCCGAGTCCCCGAGGAACGCCAGCCAACGGTGATAACGGGTGATGACATCGAACTGGTCGCCATGGATCACCAGCAGGTGCCGGCCATCGGCGGTGACGTGCACCGCTTCGTCCACCAACTGGATATTGCCCAGGATCAGCTTCGAATAGCGCCGCAGGAATTCGTCATGGTTGCCAGTGACGTAGATCACTTCGGTACCGCGCTTGCTCATCGTCAGCAAGCGGCGGATGACGTTGGTGTGGGCCTGGGGCCAATACATGCCACCGCGCAGCTTCCAGCCGTCGATGATGTCCCCCACCAGGTAGATCTTGTCGGCGTGGTAGCCCTTGAGAAACTGCGAGAGGTGCTCGGCCTGGCAGTCCCGGGTACCCAGGTGCACATCGGAGATCCACAGGGTGCGTACACGCTGCTTGCGGCTGGGTTTGGCGAGCTCGGCGCTGGTCATTGGGCAACCCTCTGATCGTTTTCGCCACTGTGCACCCCAGCGGTTAATGGCCTATGACAAACACAAGTCCATTGCATGACAGCGCCGGGCGTTGCCCCTCGGTGTATGCTGGCGGCCTGACACGGGAGACCGCGATGCGACCGATCCTCACGCTACGCCACTACAGCCACGACTTGATCGTCCACAGCCACGACCACGCGCAACTGGTGTTCGGGTTGTCCGGCGCGCTGGACTTCGAAGTCGAAGGTCGTGGCAGCCAGGTGGTGCAACAAAGTTTCGTGGTGGTACCTGCCGGAGCCCATCATGCCTGTGGCAGTCCCCAGGGCAGTCGCTGCCTGGTGCTGGATGTGCCCAGTGACGACTGGGTCGGGCAATGCCTGGGGGATCACGCCGACGCCAGCCGCCGCTTGCTCGATGACAGCGCTCGTCGGCCCCTGGATGCTGGGCAAAGCCAACTGGTCAGTTGGCTGGCGGGCAGCCCGGTGGACGATCCGGTGATCGCCCAGCAAGGCGCGGTGCTGCTCTTGGCGAGTCTCAATGGTGTTCACCAGGACACCCTCGGTGGCCGGCGCCTGCCCTACGCCGCGCTCAACGCCCACATCGACCAGAACGCGGCCTACCCGCTGCAAGTAGCGGACCTGGCGCGGGTCGCCGGCCTTTCCAGCGCCCGCCTGCATGCGCGTTTCATCGCCGAGTGCGGGCAAACCCCGATGGCGTACATCCGTAGCCGCCGCTTGCACCAGGCCGTGGCGTTGTTGCGGAAGTCGGACCTGCCCATCGGCGAGATCGCCCATCAGGTCGGCTACAGCTCCCAGAGTGCTTTCGCCGCGGCGGTGCTGCGGGAATTCGGCGCCACGCCGGGCAAGCTGCGGCATCAGCGCTAGGTTCGCGCTAAAAATCGCTAGGATCGCGACAGATATTGCCGCCTCACCCGCGCTTAAATACTCCAATCTGTGAGGGGAACAGTCCTGTGGGAGCGAGCTTGCTCGCGATAGCTATCTGTCGGTCAACTCCTGCATTGCCTGAACCACCGCTATCGTCGGATCGCCGCCCGGAGCAAGCTCGCTCCCACAGAAGAAGCTCATCAATTGCCCCACTGTCTGTTGAAAGGATCGAAATGACACCTCGTACCGCCCTCGGCGCCCTGCACATTGGCGCACTCATGTTTGGCCTGACCGGTGTCTTTGGCAAACTCGCCGCGGCCTCGCCGGCGGTCATCGTGTTCGGCCGCGCCGTCTTCGCCGTGCTGGCCCTGGCGGTGTTTGCCCGGTTCGCCAGCCGCAGCCGCTGGCAGAAACTGCGGGCCCAGGATAGTCGGCGATTGCTGCTGGGCGGCCTGTTGCTGGCCGGGCACTGGGTGAGCTTCTTCATCGCGGTGAAAGTGGCCGGCGTGGCGATCGCGACGTTGGGGTTCGCCAGTTTCCCGGCCTTCACGGTATTGCTCGAGGGGCTGATCTTCCGCGAGCGGATTCGCGCCAATGAAATCTGGCTGGTGGTGTTGGTGAGCCTCGGCCTGGTGCTGGTCACGCCGAGCTTCGACCTGGCAAGCGGTGCCACCACCGGCCTGCTCTGGGCCGTGGCTTCGGGGCTGCTGTTCTCCCTGTTGTCATTGACCAACCGTGCTGGTTCCGCCCATGTGCCGCCGGTACAGGCGGCGCTGTGCCAGAACGTGGTGGTCGGGTTGTGCCTGCTGCCGGTGGCCGCACCGCAATTGAGCGACGTTCGTCCCATCGACTGGTTGTGGATCGGCTTGCTCGGTGTGTTTTGCACCGGCCTGGCCCACAGCCTGTTCGTCGCCAGCCTGGCCGTGATCAAGGCCCGCACGGCGGCGGTGGTCTTCGCCATGGAGCCGGTCTACGGCATCGCCATGGCCTGGTGGCTGTTCGACGAGCGCCCGACGTTGCGCATGTTGCTGGGCGGCGTGGTGATCATCACGGCCATCGTGATCTCAAGCCAACTGGGCGGTTCGAAAAAACCCCGGGCGGAGACCCAAGCCGCGTCTCACTGAACCCGATCGTTGTGGCCCAGGTCCCGCTCCGGGTCGATCCGGTCGCGGACCCGCTGCTTGAGGACCTTGGCCTCGGGAAAACCGCCATCGGCCTTGCGCTCCCAGATCTGCGTACCGTCACAGCTGATGTGGAACACACCGCCGGTGCCCGGCACCAGGGACACTTTGCCCAGGTCGTCGCCAAAGGTGCTGAGCAGTTCCTGGGCCAGCCAGGCGGCACGCAGCAACCATTGGCACTGGGTGCAATAGGTAATGACGACTTCCGGTTTGTGTTCGTTCATGGCGGGTGGACTCCTGGGTGCTAAGGCGTCGTTATAATACCCGCCTTTGATCGCCCGCCCCGAGATTGACGATGCGCCGCCTCCTGCCCCTCCTGCTTCTGCTGCTGTTGCCCCTTTTCGTCCAGGCTGTCGAAGCACCGCGGCCGAAAATCGGCCTGGTATTGTCCGGCGGCGCGGCGCGGGGACTGGCCCACATCGGTGTGCTCAAGGCCTTGGAAGAGCAAGGCATCAAGATCGATGCCATTGCCGGCACCAGCATGGGCGCGGTGATCGGCGGGCTGTACGCCTCGGGCTACAAGATCGACGAACTGGAAAAACTCGCCCTGGGCATCGACTGGCAACAGGCCTTGTCCGACGCGCCGCCGCGCAAGGACGTGCCGTTCCGGCGCAAACAGGATGACCGGGATTTTCTGGTGAAGCAGAAACTGAGCTTTCGTGACGACGGCAGCCTCGGCCTGCCCTTGGGGGTGATCCAGGGCCAGAACCTGGCCCTGCTGCTTGAAAGCCTGCTGGCCCATGCCAGCGATACGCGGGACTTCGACAAACTGCCGATCCCGTTTCGCGCCGTCGCCACCGACATCGCCACGGGCGAAAAAGTCGTGTTCCGCAAAGGCCACCTGCCCAAGGTCATTCGCGCCAGCATGTCGATCCCGGCGGTGTTCGCCCCGGTGGAACTGGACGGCCGGCTGCTGGTGGACGGTGGCATGGCCGATAACATCCCGTTGGATGTGGCCCGGGAAATGGGCGTGGACATGGCCATTGTGGTTGACATCGGCACGCCGCTGCGCACCCGCAAGCAATTGGTCACGGTAGTCGATGTGCTGAACCAATCGACCACCCTGATGACCCGGCGCAACTCTGAAGAGCAACTGGCGACCCTGAAAAAAGACGACGTATTGATCCAACCGGCCCTGGCGAGCTTCGGCTCCACCGACTTCGGCCGTGCCCAGGAAATGATCGACGCCGGCTACCGCGCCACCCGCATACTCGACGCACGCCTGGCCCCTCTACGCCCGCCCGAGACACCCGACGCCGAACTCATGGCCGCGCGCACTCCCAGCGAGCGCACGCCGGTCATTACCGCCATTCGCGTGGAGAACGACTCGAAAGTCGGCGATGACGTGATTCGCTATTACATTCGCCAGCAGATTGGCGAGCCACTGGACCTGGGTCGCCTGCAGACCGACATGGGTACGCTGTACGGCCTGGATTACTTCGAGCAGGTGCAATACCGCGTGGTTCACAAAGGCCAGGACCGTACGCTGGTGATCAGCGCCCGGGGCCGACGGACCGGCACCGATTATCTGCGGCTGGGGCTGAGCCTGTCGGACGACATGCGCGGCGACAGCGCTTTCAACCTGGGGGCCAGTTATCGGGTCAACGGCATCAATCGCCTGGGTGCCGAATGGCTGACCCGGGCGCAGATCGGCGACAAGCAGGAGTTGTACAGCGAGTTCTACCAGCCATTGGATGTCGGCTCGCGCTACTTCATCGCCCCCTACGGGCAATTCGAATCGCGCAACGTGGAGTCCATCCTGGACAACGATCCGGTGGCCCAGTATCGCGTCGAGCGCTATGGCTTCGGGCTGAACGTGGGCCGCCAGATCGGCAACAGTGGTGAAATTCGCTTCGGTGTCGGCCAAGCCTGGGGCAAGGCCGATGTGCGCATCGGCGACCACGACCAGCCCAGCGAGAATTTCAACGAGGGTTTCTACGAGCTCAAGTATTCGTTCGACTCCCTGGACAGTGTGTATTTTCCCCATGAAGGGGAAGACATCGGCCTGAGCTGGCGCCAATACGAACCGGGGCTGGGCTCCGACCAACGTTACCGTCAATGGGAGTTCAAACTGGACAAGGCCCTGAGCAGAGGCCCGGACACCTTCATCCTGGGCGGGCGCTACGGCCGCACCCTGGACACCGCCGAGGTGGTGACATCCAGCTTTGTGCTCGGTGGCGCGCGGCAATTGTCGGGCTTTCGCGAAGATGGAGTGTCCGGCCAGAATATGAGCCTGATGCGTGCCGTGTATTACCGCCGCCTCACACCGCGGGCCTACCTGCCCTTGGACTTCCCGCTGTACATCGGTGGCTCGTTGGAGCGCGGCCGGGCCTGGAACAACGACAACGAGTTCGACAGCGGCTACATCAATGCCGCGAGCATCTTCCTCGGTTTCGATACGCCGCTGGGGCCACTGAATTTCAGCTATGGGTTCAACGACGACGATGAACAGGCGGTTTACCTGAACCTGGGGCAGACGTTTTGAGGGGATGGGTGTTTGCCTGGGTGGGATTGATCGCCTGACAGGCCGCTATCGCGAGCAAGCTCGCTCCCACGCTGGATTCGGGATGTAGGCGAAATCCTGTCCACCAAAGACCCCTGTGGGAGCAAGCTTGCTCGCGATAGCGGTGGGTCTGTGCCGGTGATGTTGGCTGTGCTGCCGCCTTCGCGAGCAAGCTCGCTCCCACACTGGATTCGGGATATACGCGAAATCCTGTCCACCAAAGACCCCTGTGGGAGCAAGCTTGCTCGCGATAGCGGTGGGTCTGTGCCGGTGATGTTGGCTGTGCTGCCGCCTTCGCGAGCAGGCTCGCTCCCACACTGGATTCGGGATATACGCGAAATCCCTGTCCACCCAAGATCCCCTGTGGGAGCGAGCTTGCTCGCGAAGGGACCGGTTGACTCGACATCCATTTACAACTTCAACGAATGCCCGCCAGCAGCACCCGAGCGGTTTCCTTGAGGGGTTCGTCGCCCTCTTCGAGCAACTCTTCAAGCAGGGTCACGGCGGTCTTCAGGTCGCCATCGTCGATGCAGTTCTGGGCCTGTTCCAGCTTGGCCGAATGCTCCGGGGGCTGGGGTTCGAGGGACAGGGTGTCCAGGGAAACAGGTTCAAGGGCCAGTGGCTCAAATTCCAGCGCCTGCTCTTCATCGGCAAAACCATCGAGGAAAGCATCGTCCAGCGACTCGGTTTCCAGGGGTGCTTCCCATTGCAGCTCCGGTTCGTCGAAACCTGAAAGCGACAAGCCCTCGGCCGGGTCGCTAGCAAGGGGGGCGACCGGTTTGTTTTCGGTGGAGGTCTCCTGGTCATCGGCAAGGTCCCAACTGGTTTCCATGGACAGCGCATCCAGGTCCAGCTCGAACTCATCACGCGGCGCCTGTTCAGGTTCAGGCTCAACTTCAGGCACCGGTGCCTGGGGTTCTGTCGGAGCCACTATCGGTGCGGTGATCGCGGCAACCTTGGGATAACGCCCACGAATGTCCTCCAGCGTCCCGGCATCGACCCCTTGTCCCAGCAAATGATTTTCCTGGGCCTGGAAACCGATGACATCGCCCTGCCTGCCCAGGACCTCCAGCAGTTTCAGGCCCAGGTCGGTGCGTTCAGGCTCCGCCAGCAACGCCGCGCGCAACAGCCCCGCAGCCTCGGTGAAACGGCCGTAGGTCAGGTAGATCCCGACGCCCTCCAGCACATCACCCAGGGGCGCATCGCCGTTATTGAACGTTGTCGCGGCTTCGGGGGGCTCCGTGTCGGGGATTGAGTCGAAGTTTTCGTCGCCCGCCTCCAGCATCGGCTCCGGACGCTCGGCCGTCGGCTCCAGCTCGGCCTGCTGCTGGCGCCGCCGAATGAACAGTAACAACGCCAACAACCCCAACAGGGCTACCAACCCGGCCACCCATGTCCAATTGATGCCCTCTGGCTCTGCAACCGGCTCAGTAACGGGGGGCACGTCCGGAGCCAGCTCCGAGGCAGGCTGCGCCGGTTGCGGTTGCGCCGACGCAACGGGGGCTGGAGCCGTCTCGGCCAGCCGGGCCTGCAATTCGCTGATCTGCTGGCGCTGCCCGGCAAGTTCCGCATCCTGGGCCTGGAGCCGCGCTTGCAGTTCCTCGATGGTCTTTTGTTGCTGCTGGTTTTGCAGCACGCTGGCCGCCAGTTGCTCATCGGACGCGGCAGAAGCCTGGCCAGCGGTGGTTGCAGCCGATGTCGGCAGCACGGCCGAATCGGGCAACAACAGGCGTTGACCGATGGAGAGCCGGTCGCTGCCGGGATTCAAGGCCTGGATCCCTTGCACCAGCTCATTGACCGACGCGTTACTGCCGGCGTCGTGCAGGCGCTGGGCAATGATCCATGGGTTGTCTCCCGGCACGACCGTATAGCGCTTGCCCTGTACCGCCGGGGGCGGTTTGATGGCCGGGGTGGCCTGGCTCGGCGCAGGCTGCGCAGCCGTGGAAGGCTCGTCACGTTCCGGCACGATACCCGGTGAGCCCGGAGGATCGAGCAGCACGGTGTATTCGCGCAGCAGGCGCCCATTGGGCTGATTAAGCTGCACCAGGAAATTAAGGAAAGGCTCCTCCACCGGTTTGTTGGAGGTCACTCGAATGAAACTGCGCTCCCCGCGCAAAAACGGCGTAAAGCGCAGATTATTGAGAAAAAACACCCGTTCCACGCCCGCACGACTGAAATCGTCCGGGCTCGCCAGGCTGGCCGACAGATCACCTTCACTGATCCCGGCCACATC
The DNA here is from genome assembly GCF_051132015.1 of Pseudomonas sp. Z1-12. Classification (NCBI taxonomy): domain Bacteria; kingdom Pseudomonadati; phylum Pseudomonadota; class Gammaproteobacteria; order Pseudomonadales; family Pseudomonadaceae; genus Pseudomonas; species Pseudomonas sp. Z1-12. The sequence goes on along the minus strand of NZ_CP071647.1, from coordinate 1,701,826 downwards.
GACCAGGGCGATATCGGCGCGCAACGGCTGGTTCAGGGCGGAATGGAGCGTGATCTCGCCAAGCCCCAGCGCTGACGCCAAGGCCGGAAACCCAAGGGCACCCACGACGATCGACACGTTGACCCAACTGCGCAACGTGGACTGCAAACTTTCAAGCATGGGCATCCCTTTCGATTACCAGAACCAACCTCGGCATAAACGCCCTCAATAGGAACGCTTACTACTGGTTATAGTTCGCTAACCGGCGAATCTCAAAAGTCTGACGCCAGGGATATGCCTCAGGATTTTTCCAGGTTGGCCAGGATCGTGCCATGGACCCGCATGCAGACGCGCATGTCGGCCTCGTCGACACCTTCGAACAGTTCCCGGCGCAATTGCGTGGCAATGGTTTCGATCTGTTCGATCAAGGGCAGGGCCGGTGCGCAGAGCACGATCTTCTTGGCCCGGCGGTCTTCTGCCACGGCCTGGCGCTGCACCAGCCCCTGGGTTTCCAGGCTGTCGAGCAAGCGGGCCAGGGTCGGGCCTTCGACCGCGACGCTCTGGGCCAATTCGCGCTGGGTCGGCGCCTGTTCGAAACGGGCCAAGTGCAGCAGCACCAGCCAGCGCGCCTGGGACAGGCCCAGCCCGGCCAGGCGACGGTCCAGTTCGGCACGCCAGCCTCGGGACATCTGCGCCAACTGCATGCCAAAACGGTGTTGATCGGTTAACGGCATAAAAAACTCATCAGATCTGAAATAGAGAAAAACTAATTATTAGTCAGCTAAGCATGAGCTTTGGATTCAAGCAAGGCTGGCCTTGTACTGAATCGTTAAAGGAGCGCAACTCACTGATCAGACTTCAAATTCCGACTGCAACGCAGCCCTGACGCAGTACAGCACACCTTCGGGCACCCGTCCGACAAACAACGCGGCAACTTCGGACACTGGCGGCAACTCGCCTTCGCCATCCAGGAACGCGTCCTGTACTTCGCCCATCAGTTCCTCGGGCAGATCCAGGGCCTGCTCCAGGGATAGCTGCTGTTTGCCAATGGCCTCGGCCAGCATCGTGTAGACGTTTTTTTCCGAGCATTGCAATTGCCCGGCGATCTGCACCGGGGTCATGCCGGCCCGAGCCAGGGTGATGAGCTCGTGGCGCACATCGGCCACCGCTTTCGGCGCTTCGGCTTCGCCGCCCAGCACCTGGAGGAAGGCCTCGCCATAACGCTCCAGCTTGCGCGCCCCCACACCGCTGACCCGGGCCATTTCCGCCAGGGAAGTGGGCTGGCTGCGGAGCATTTCCAGCAGCGTGGAGTCGGGGAAGATGACGTACGGCGGTACGCCGTGTTCCTCGGCCAGCTTGCGACGCAAGGCGCGCAAGGCTTCCCATTGATCGCGCTCTTCGCCACGGACCAGTTGGCTGGCCTGGCTCTTGCTGCTCTTGACCGCCGTTGCCGGCTTGAGGTCGCGGCGCAGTTCCAGGGTGACCTCGCCCTTGAGCAGGGGCCGGCAGGTTTCGGACAAACGCAAGCCGCCGTAGCCTTCCAGGTCGATGTCCGCCAGGCCGCGGGCCACCAGTTGCCGGAACAATGAGCGCCACTCGCCCTCGGTACGGGCCTTGCCCACGCCGAACACCGTCAGGTGCTGGTGGCCGAAGTTGCGGACCTTCTCGTTGTCCTTGCCCAGCAACACGTCCACCAGGTGCCCGACGCCATAACGCTGGCCGGTGCGGAAAATCGCCGACAAGGCCTGGCGGGCCGGTTCGGTGGCGTCCCAGGTTTCCACGCCATCGACACAGTTGTCGCAGTGCCCGCACGGCTGGGGCATGTCTTCGTCAAAATAGGCCAGCAACGTCTGGCGACGGCAGCGGGTTTCCTCGCACAGCGAGAGCATGGCGTCGAGCTTGTGCTGCTCCAGGCGCTTGTGCCGCTCATCGCCCTCGGAGTTCTGCAGCATCTGCTTGAGCATCACCACGTCTTGCAGGCCGTAGGCCATCCAGGCATCGGCCGGCAAGCCGTCACGGCCGGCGCGCCCGGTTTCCTGGTAGTACGCTTCAAGGGACTTGGGCAGGTCCAGGTGTGCGACAAAACGCACGTTGGGCTTGTCGATGCCCATGCCGAACGCCACGGTGGCCACCATGATCAGGCCTTCCTCGTTGAGGAAACGCTTCTGGTGATAGGCCCGCAGGTCGTTGGGCAGGCCGGCGTGATACGGCAACGCCGGGAACCCTTGTTCACACAGGAACGCCGCCACTTCGTCGACCTTCTTGCGCGACAGGCAATAGACAATGCCGGCATCGCTGCGGCGCTCGGCGAGGAACGCCAGCAACTGCTTGCGCGGCTGCTCCTTGGGCACGATGCGGTAGAAAATATTCGGACGGTCGAAACTCGACAGGAACCGCTCGGCATCCTGCAAATGCAGGCGCTCGACGATTTCCTCGCGGGTGCGCTTGTCGGCGGTGGCGGTCAGGGCGATGCGCGGCACGTCGGGGAACAGTTCCGCCAGTTGCCCCAACTGCAGGTATTCACGCCGGAAGTCATGACCCCACTGGGACACGCAGTGGGCCTCATCGATGGCGAACAGGGCGATTTCCAGGCTCTGCAGGAACGCCAGCATGCGTGGCTGCACCAGGCGTTCCGGGGCCAGGTACAACATCTTCACTTCGCCGCGCTTGATCCGCGTCGCCAGGTCTCGCTGTTGCTCGGCGCTGAGGGTGGAGTTCAGCGACGCGGCGGCGACACCCAGTTCCTCGAGGGTCGCGACCTGGTCGTCCATCAGCGCGATCAGCGGCGAAACCACCACCGCCAGGCCGTTGCGCAGCAGCGCCGGTACCTGGAAGCACAAGGATTTGCCGCCGCCGGTGGGCATGAGCACCAAGGCATCGCCACCGCTGGCCACGCGCTCAATAATGGCACCCTGGCGGCCACGGAAACTGTCGTAGCCGAAGATGTCCTTGAGGACGCGTTGAGCCTGTTCGAGCATAGAAACTCCAGAAATCACCAAAACATCCCTGCAAGGCTGGTTCAGAATCACAAACGCTGCACCGGCAAATCGTAAGTGCGCGTTTCGAACCGGCGGGACGCCGCAGGGCATCGCAAAACGCGGCAGTATACCCGAGGCCTTCGTTGCAAAGGGGGCTGCTGACAAGAGGTGCTAGCGGCTGGGATGCCCAACACATTGCTTCTGTTGCCACAATTCCCTGTGGGAGCGAGCTTGCTCGCGATAGCGGTGGGTCATTTAGAGAAGGTGCTGGATGTGCCCCCCTCATCGCGAGCAAGCTCGCTCCCACATTCGATCTGCGCTGCCTCCATCTGTGTCTACCCCTGACCTTCTGGAGGCAAATCCACCACGCGGCTGGCCTGGGCGCTCAAGAAGGCCTAGAATTCCCGCATTGTTTATTCCCCAAGGTAGCCCGTAATGTCCTTCGCTGAGCAACTGACCCGCCTGCAAGTCTTCCTCGACGCCGATGAGCTGCACGACGAAGCGCTGGACTACGTGGCCGCTCATGGCTACTTGACCGCCCTGTCCATCTGCGCAGAAACAGTGCCGGAGCGTGAGTGGATCGACGCCCTGTTCGCCGAAGAGCCGCATTACAGCGACGAAGCCCAGCGCGCCGAAATCGAAGCCACGCTGATTGGCCTCAAAGCCCACATCGCCCGCCAACTGGCTTCCGATGAAGAATTCGAGCTGCCGTGCGAACTGGACCTGGGCGATGACCCGGACGATTCGGAACTGCGAGGCTGGTGCATCGGCTTCATGGAAGGCGTGTTCCTGCGCGAAGCTGCCTGGTTCGAAACCGCCGAGGAAGAAGTCAGCGAAATGCTGTTGCCGATCATGGTCGGTTCCGGCCTGTTCGACGAGCAACCGGAGTTTTCCGACATCGCCGCCGACGCGAACCTGATGGACGACATGATCGTCCAGATCCCTGAAGCCCTCACCGCCTTGTACCTGCTGTGCAACGCCCCGGACGAGAAACCGGCGATCCTCAAGCCTCGCCACCACTGAGTGACCGGGTGCCCTCGCCCGTCGGCAACCGCCCGCTGATCCTGCGTTACGCTCTACTGGCCATCGGCTGGTTGAGCGTGGTGCTGGGGGTCATCGGCATTTTTATTCCCGTCCTGCCCACCACCCCCTTCCTGCTGCTGGCCGCGGCCTGCTTCGCTCGCAGTTCACCGCGCTTCTACCAATGGCTGGTAGGGCATCCCCGCCTCGGTCCGTGGATCAGCGACTACCTCAGCGGCAACGGCATTCCGCTCAAGGGCAAGGTCTATGCCATCGGGCTGATGTGGGCCAGCATCCTGTTGTCCTGCTATCTGGTGCCATTGCCATGGGCGCGCGGGTTCATGCTCACCAGCGCGGTGCTGGTGACGGTTTATATTCTCAGGCAGAAAACGCTGCGCAAACCCTGAATATCTAACGTGGCGAGGGAGCTTGCTCCCGCTGGGTGGCGAAGCCGCCCCTCTCAGGATTATTCAATCTCCCAGGCATTGCGCGTCAGGCCTTTTGCGGCTGCTGCGCAGCCGAGCGGGAGCAAGCTCCCTCGCCACAGGGGCCTGTGTGTCTTCAGGTAGCTGTGGGTCCCCATTTGTCTTTACTGAAATAAACAAAACCCGCCACATCCAAACCGGACATGGCGGGTTTTGTCGTTTCAGCTCACCTCACACCGTATCCACCTTCAACGAGTGATCATTCAACATCCCATTGATGATGGTCGCCGTGTCCGCACCGCCGATGATTCCCCCCGCGCCCGGCGTGACGCCGTAGTGACTGGCCAGGTTGACGCCGGCCAGGTCGATGGTCTGGTTCGGCGTGGCGCCGGCAAGGGCGCTGATGTCGATGCTAGTGGTAACCGATGCACCGCTGCCGCTGACGGAGAAATGCAGGTAGTCGTCCAGTGACGCCGCGCTGCCGTTCTCCCCTTGCAGCAGCTGGGACAGGTCGAGCTTGTCGACGCCGGGCGCGAAGTCGGTGATCACGTCGTGGCCGCTGTTGCCCGCCTGCCATTGGAAGGTATCGGCGCCGCTGCCGCCGGTCAGGGTGTTGTTGCCCTGGCCGCCGATCAGCAGGTCATCGCCGCCTGCGCCATTGAGCACGTCATGGCCCAACCCGCCGTCGATGCGATTGCTGGCACCGTCGCCGGTGAGGGTGTCGTTGAAGTTCGAGCCCACCAGGTTTTCAATGCCTGCCAACGTATCGGTGCCGGCGCCCAAGGTGTTCTGTGCCGCGAGCAGGCCCAGGTTCACCGTGACCGCCGAGGTGGCGTGGGCGTAGCTGGCGGTGTCGTGACCGCTGCCGCCATCGAGCAGGTCATTGCCCGCGCCACTGTAAAGCACGTCATCGCCCGCCCCACCCTGCAAGGTGTTGTTGCCCGAACCGGCACTGAGGGTGTCGTTGCCGCCCCCCGCATTGAGGACATCGTCGCCATTGCCGGCCAACAGCACATCGTCGCCACTGGTGCCCGTCAGGGTGTGGCCCGCCTGATAGCTGATGCCGACCGAGGCGCTGTCACTGCCGCCGTGGTTGTCGCTGGCGGTGTAGCTGCCGTGGAAATCCGCGGTCTTGTCCTGCGCCCCGGCATAGTCGACGGTCAGGGTCAGTTGATAGTTTTCCGCAGCGTTGGCGTTGCCGACGCCGGGATTGGCGATGTTGGTGACGTGGATCTGATAGTTGCCATCCGCTGCCGCGGTGAAAGATGCGCCGTCGTTGATTGCGATGAACGGTCCGCCGTTGAGCGAATACTCCATCGCAATGCGACCGGCCGAGAGGTTGTGGTCCAGGGTGAGGGTTTCGCCCTGTTTGAGGCTGATGTTGAGCCGGTCTTCGTCGTTGGCGTTGTTGTTGGAGACCATTCCCAGGGCACCGCTGACCACCAGCATCGCCGTCATGCTCGCGGTATTGGCAACGAAAGCACTGCGGTTGAGGTTGATCGACTGCACGTTGTTGCCGGTAAAGCTCGCCGTGCCGATGCTGCCGGTAAAGTCCGCGCCCTTGGCGAGCCAACCGGTATTGAAACTGGTGGGCGAAGCCGTGAGCGGATCGCCGTTGGCGTCGCTGTCGTTACCCAGCAGCAATTCACCCGGGATCACGATGTTGCCCGACAGCACGTTGGTGATGACGTTGTCATCGACAGCGATCGGCGGGCTGTTCGGAACGACTTTGATCACCAGGTTGGAGCTTGCCAGGTCACCGTCGTTATCGCTGACGGTGTAGCCGATATTCTCGGTGATCAAGGTATGGGTGACGGTCTGGGAGGTATAGCTGAACGCACCGGTATCCAGGTTGACCACCAGGGTGCCGTCGTGGTCGGTGGCGATGCTCAGTGTATTGGTGGCGGTATTGAAGGAGCCGTGGTTGAGCCCGCCGCTAGCGGTCAATGCACCGTGACCACCGTTGGCCGCCGGGTCGTAGTTGTACGTGGTGCCATCGACCACCAGGCTTTTGACAAACCCGCCATCGGCGCCGAACGAGCCGCCCTCGCCCAACAGGTTGCCGGTGACCGGTGCGCCTTGCACGGTGTCGGCGAGCACCGAGTTGAGCTGGTTCAGGTCAGTGACCACCACCGCGTTGGTGTTGGTGTGGGTGCTGCCGTCGTAGGCCAGCGGGTCGAGGTGGGCGTTGCTGACGCCACTGCCCAGGCCGATGGCGTAGTTCTTGATGCCGTTGGCGTCGAGGAAGGCTTTCCAGGCGGCTTCGTCCGTCGAGCCGATTGCGCCCAAGGTCGGCTTGCCGTCGGAGAAGAAATAGCCAACGTTCTGTGCGCCGGTCAGTTGGCCGGAAGTTGCGAACGCCGTCTGGGCCATGGCCACGGCCGCATCGTAATTGGTGTCACCGTGCGCCGTCAGCGCGGCGATCAGCGTCTTGGCCGTTGCCACGTCTACCCACACGGCGCTCTGGTCGGTGGCGCTGCCGCTGAAGGTCACGAGCTGGACTTTTACATCGCCCATGTCGTCGTATTTGTCGAGCAAGGCGCTGACCGCCTGCTTGGCCAGGTCCATCCGCGAGAGCCCCGACACGCCGGAGGGGTCTTTCATGCTGCCGGAGACGTCGAGCACGATCAGCAGGTTGGAATCGATCTCGGTCGCCGTGACCGAACGCTCGGACGCGACAGCCTTGGGCACGTCATCGACAATACTGACCACCAGGCTGCCGGTGGTGCTGTTGCCCAGGGCGTCCGTGGCCTGGTAGGTGAAGCTTTCACTCAGGGCATTCGGACCATCGTTGGCGTGGGGCGTGGTCGTGGCTGGCGCCGTCAGGGTGTAGGTGTAGGAACCGTCCGGCTGAAGCGACAGTTGACCGTAGGCACCGGTGGCGTTGCCCACCAGGGTGAAGGTGACGGCGCCGGTGGCTCCGCTGATCGAACCGACCAAGCTGCCGCTGGCGGTTTCACCGATGGCACTCGGCTCGCTGCCGGTGACGGTGCCGGGGGCCAGGTCCTGACCGTCCTGGTTCAGGTCGAGGGCTTGTTCATAGACGGTGATGTCGTGGTCGGTTTCTGCGACGAGGCAGCTGTTGTGTACATCAATGGTGACGGTCGTGGTGCTTTCATCGCCATCGGCGTCGCGCACGGTGTAGGTGAAGACATCGGTCGCGCCGGGTGCACCGACAGAGCCAGGGTTGCTGTGGTAGACCGCGTTGCCATTGGCGTCCAGGGTCAGGTAGCCGTAGGTGCCGTTGACCTGGGTGTTGAGGCCGCCGATGGCAGGGTTCGAGGTGTCGTTACCGGCGCGCACGCCGATGACTGCGCCGCCGTCGGCACTGAGTACATCGTTGTCCAGCACGTTGCCATTGACCGTCCCGCCCTCCACCACCGAGGCAGCGTCGCAGTGAGCCTTGGGCACGTCGTCGACAATATCGATGACGATGGTGCTGGTGACCGTGTTACCCAACGAGTCCGTGGCCTGATAGGTGAAGCTTTCGCTCAATACGTTCGGGCCATCGTTGGCGTGAGGCGTTGTCGTGGCCGGCGCCGTCAAGGTGTAGGTATAGGAACCGTCGGGCTGAAGCGACAGTTGGCCGTAGGCACCGGTGGCGTTGCCCACCAGGGTGAAGGTCACTGCGCCAACGGCGCCGCTGACCGAACCGACAAGGCTGCCGCTGGCGGTCTCGCTGGTGGCGCTCGGGGCGCTGCCGGTGACGGTGCCGGGGGCCAGGTCCTGGCCGTCCTGGTTCAGGTCGAGGGCTTTTTCGTAGACGCTGATTTCCTGGTCCGGTGTGGCGACGAGGCAGCTTTCGTGGACATCGATGGTGATGGTGGTGGTGCTTTCATCGCCATCGGCATCGCGCACGGTGTAGGTGAAGACATCGGTCGCGCCCGGGGCGCTGACGGTGTTCGGATTGCTGTGGTAGACCGCGTTACCGTTGGCGTCCAGGGTCAGGTAGCCGTAGGTGCCGTTGATGTGGGTGTTGAGGCCGCCGACGGCCGGGTCCGAGGTGTCGTTGCCGGCGCGCACACCGACCACCACGCCACCGTCCGCGCCTAGCACGTCGTTGTCCAGCACATTGCCGTTGACCGTGCCGCCCTCCAGCACCGAGGCAACATCGGCATGGGCGGTGGGCACGTCGTCGACGATGTCGATGACGATGGTGCTGGTGACGGTGTTACCCAACGAGTCCGTGGCCTGATAGGTGAAGCTTTCGCTCAATACGTTCGGGCCATCGTTGGCGTGAGGCGTTGTCGTGGCCGGCGCCGTCAAGGTGTAGGTATAGGAACCGTCGGGCTGAAGCGACAGTTGGCCGTAGGCACCGGTGGCGTTGCCCACCAGGGTGAAGGTCACTGCGCCAACGGCGCCGCTGACCGAACCGACAAGGCTGCCGCTGGCGGTCTCGCTGGTGGCGCTCGGAGCGCTGCCGGTGACTGTGCCGGGGGCCAGGTCCTGGCCGTCCTGGTTCAGGTCGAGGGCTTTTTCGTAGACGCTGATTTCCTGGTCCGGTGTGGCAACCAGGCAGACGTCATGGACATCGATGGTGATGGTGGTGGTGCTTTCATCGCCATCGGCATCACGTACGGTGTAGGTGAAGACATCGGTCGCGCCCGGGGCGCTGACGGTGTTCGGATTGCTGTGGTAGACGGCGTTGCCGTTGGCGTCCAGGGTCAGGTAGCCGTAGGTGCCGTTGATCTGGGTGTTCAAGCCGCCGATGGCCGGGGTCGAGGTATCGTTGCCGGCGCGCACGCCGATCACGGCACCACTGGCAGCCGGCCCGTCGGCACCACCTTCGTCATTATTCAGGACATTGCCACTGACCGTCCCGCCCTCATCCACCGAGGCGGAATCAGCATGCGCGGTCGGCTGATCGTCGACGATGTTTACGTCCAGGTTGCCGTTGGCCGTGGTGCCGTTGTCATCAGTGACGACGACTGCGAATTGCTCGCTAACGTTGTTGGCGCCGTTGGCGTTTGGATGGGCTTCATTGTCCAGAAGCGTGTAGTTGTAACTCACTACACCGGTAGCAGCGTTGAAGCCGGTGATCGTCAACGTATTGCCCAGCGCAGTCGTGATCGACTGTGGGAAACCAGCCGCTACGCCGTTGGTGACGACGTTGATCCCGCCTACGCTCAGGGTCTGCACGCCGTCCAACGCCGTCACGGTAAACGTACCGCTTTGGGTCAGGGCCGATGCATCCGGGCTGCTGCCGTCGCTGAGGTTTTTCTCCTGCAACGACAGCTCGCCGCCTTCGGTGTCGAGGCCGGTGATGATCACCGGGTCGTCGTTGTTGTGCACTTGCAAGACCAGGTTCGCGGTACTGGTGTCGCCGTCGGCGTCGGTCAGGGTGTAGGTGAATGTTTCGCTGCCATTGCCGCCGCCGTGCAAACCCTTGAAGTCGGCGTCGGCGGTGTTGAGGGTGTAGGTGTAGGAACCGTCGGCGTTGAGCACCAGGGTGCCGTAGGTACCGGTGAACGTGCCGGGGGTGATTGGGCCGGACGCCACAGGGTCCGCGCCTTGGGTGTCGTTGGTCAGCACGCTGCCGGTCAGGGTCAGGTTGGTTTCCGAGGCGGTACCGTTGCTGTCGTCCACGGCTTTGGGCACGTCATCGACGATGTTCACATCGAGGTTGCCGTTGGCCGTGGTGCCGTTGTCATCGGTGACGACGACCGCGAATTGCTCGCTAACGTTGTTGGCGCCGTTGGCGTTTGGATGGGCTTCATTGTCCAGAAGCGTGTAGCTGTAACTCACTACACCGGTAGCCGCGTTGAAACCGGTGATGGTCAGGGTGTTGCCCAGCGCAGTCGTGATCGACTGCGGGAAACCAGCCGCTACGCCATTGGTGACGACGTTGATCCCGCCCACGCTCAGGGTCTGCACACCGTCCAACGCCGTCACGGTGAAGGTGCCGCTTTGGGTCAGGGCCGATGCATCCGGGCTGCTGCCGTCGCTGAGGTTTTTCTCCTGCAACGACAGCTCGCCGCCTTCGGTGTCGAGGCCGGTGATGATCACCGGGTCGTCGTTGTTGTGGACCTGCAAGACCAGGTTCGCGGTGCTGGTGTCGCCATCCGCGTCGGTCAGGGTGTAGGTGAAGGTTTCGCTGCCATTGCCGCCGCCGTGCAAACCCTTGAAGTCGGCGTCCGCGGTGTTGAGGGTGTAGGTGTAGGAACCGTCGGCGTTGAGCACCAGGGTGCCGTAGGTACCGGTGAACGTGCCGGGGGTGATTGGGCCGGACGCCACAGGGTCCGCGCCTTGGGTGTCGTTGGTCAGCACGCTGCCGGTCAGGGTCAGGTTGGTTTCCGAGGCGGTACCGTTGCTGTCGTCCACGGCTTTGGGCACGTCATCGACGATGTTTACATCGAGATTGCCGTTGGCGGTGGTGCCGTTGTCATCGGTGACGACGACTGCGAACTGTTCGCTAACGTTGTTGGCGCCGTTGGCGTTTGGATGGGCTTCATTGTCCAGAAGCGTGTAGTTGTAACTCACTACACCGGTAGCAGCGTTGAAGCCGGTGATCGTCAACGTATTGCCCAGCGCAGTCGTGATCGACTGTGGGAAACCAGCCGCTACGCCGTTGGTGACGACGTTGATCCCGCCTACGCTCAGGGTCTGCACGCCGTCCAACGCCGTCACGGTAAACGTACCGCTTTGGGTCAGGGCCGATGCATCCGGGCTGCTGCCGTCGCTGAGGTTTTTCTCCTGCAACGACAGCTCGCCGCCTTCGGTGTCGAGGCCGGTGATGATCACCGGGTCGTCGTTGTTGTGCACTTGCAAGACCAGGTTCGCGGTACTGGTGTCGCCGTCGGCGTCGGTCAGGGTGTAGGTGAATGTTTCGCTGCCATTGCCGCCGCCGTGCAAACCCTTGAAGTCGGCGTCGGCGGTGTCGAGGGTGTAGGTGTAGGAACCGTCGGCGTTGAGCACCAGGGTGCCGTAGGTGCCGGTGAACGTGCCGGGGGTGATTGGGCCGGACGCCACAGGGTCCGCGCCTTGGGTGTCGTTGGTCAGCACGCTGCCGGTCAGGGTCAGGTTGGTTTCCGAGGCGGTACCGTTGCTGTCATCCACGGCTTTGGGCACGTCATCGACGATGTTCACATCGAGGTTGCCGTTGGCCGTGGTGCCGTTGTCATCGGTGACGACGACCGCGAATTGCTCGCTAACGTTGTTGGCGCCGTTGGCGTTTGGATGGGCTTCATTGTCCAGAAGCGTGTAGCTGTAACTCACTACACCGGTAGCCGCGTTGAAACCGGTGATGGTCAGGGTGTTGCCCAGCGCAGTCGTGATCGACTGTGGGAAACCGGCCGCTACGCCATTGGTGACGACGTTGATCCCGCCCACGCTCAGGGTCTGCACACCGTCCAACGCCGTCACGGTGAAGGTGCCGCTTTGGGTCAGGGCCGATGCATCCGGGCTGCTGCCGTCGCTGAGGTTTTTTTCCTGCAACGACAGCTCGCCGCCTTCGGTGTCGAGGCCGGTGATGATCACCGGGTCGTCGTTGTTGTGCACTTGCAAGACCAGGTTCGCGGTACTGGTGTCGCCATCCGCGTCGGTCAGGGTGTAGGTGAAGGTTTCGCTGCCATTGCCGCCGCCGTGCAAACCCTTGAAGTCGGCGTCCGCGGTGTTGAGGGTGTAGGTGTAGGAACCGTCGGCGTTGAGCACCAGGGTGCCGTAGGTGCCGGTGAACGTGCCGGGGGTGATTGGGCCGGACGCCACAGGGTCCGCGCCTTGGGTGTCGTTGGTCAGCACGCTGCCGGTCAGGGTCAGGTTGGTTTCCGAGGCGGTACCGTTGCTATCGTCCACGGCTTTGGGCAGGTCATCGACGATGTTTACGTCCAGGTTGCCGTTGGCCGTGGTGCCGTTGTCATCGGTGACGATGACTGCGAATTGCTCGCTAACGTTGTTGGCGCCGTTGGCGTTTGGATGGGCTTCATTGTCCAGAAGGGTGTAGCTGTAACTCACTACACCGGTAGCCGCGTTGAAACCGGTGATGGTCAGGGTGTTGCCCAGCGCGGTGGTAATCGATTGTGGGAAACCGGCCGCTACGCCGCCCGTCACCACATTGATCCCGCCCACGCTCAGGGTCTGCACACCGTCCAACGCCGTCACGGTGAAGGTGCCGCTTTGGGTCAGGGCCGATGCATCCGGGCTGCTGCCGTCGCTGAGGTTTTTCTCCTGCAACGACAGCTCGCCGCCTTCGGTGTCGAGGCCGGTGATGATCACCGGGTCGTCGTTGTTGTGGACCTGCAAGACCAGGTTCGCGGTGCTGGTGTCGCCGTCGGCGTCGGTCAGGGTGTAGGTGAAGGTTTCGGTGCCGCTGCCCCCGCCCTGCAACGCGACAAACTGCGGGTCGCTGGTGTGCAGGGTGTAGGTGTATGTGCCGTTGGGGTTGAGCATCAGGGTGCCGTAGGTGCCGGTGAACGTCCCGCCAATGATCGGTCCGCTGTCGGGGCCGGTGGGGATCCGGTCGGCGCCCTGATGGTCGTTGGGCAATACGTTGCCGGTGAGGCTGACCAGGGTTTCCGACGCCGTGTTGGCGTGGCTGTCATCGATCGCCTGGGGCACGTCATCGGTGATGTTGACGTCCAGGGTGCCAGTGGCCGTGTCGCCGTCGGTGTCGACCGCCACCACTGGGAACTGCTCGGTAATGTTGTTGGCACCGCCGCCGGCAGGATGCGTTTCATTGTCCGTCAGTGTGTAGGTGTAGCTGACCACTCCCGTAGCCGGGTTATAACCGGTGATGGTCAACGTGTTGCCCAGCGCCGACGTGATGGTTTGGGGGAAACCAGCGGGCACACCGCCGCTGATCACGTTGATGCCGCCGATGCTCAGGCTGTCCAGCCCGTCAGGCGCGGACACCGTGAACGTGCCATTTTGCACCAGCGCCCCCGGATTGCTGACCGAACCGTCGGCCAGATTGGCCTCGTTGGTGGTCAGTTCGCCGCCCTCGACAGTCACACCGTCGAGGGTCACGGGGTTGTCCGGGGTCTCAGGCACGACCGGTGGCACGGTCGCATCGTCGCCCGTGTTATCCGGGTCACCGGCCAAGCGCAGGTCTGGAAACTCAGGAATCCCGTTGAACCCGGCCGTCGGGAAACCAATCAACGGATCGACCTCCCCGCCCACCTCTTCCAGCAACACAAAACTGTGCCCACCCCCTACGCCACCCGGGTTGCCCCCTTCGGGTCCGGCAGCCGTGGCTTCACCGGTCTGCGTCGGGTCGGCACCGGCGGCGATGGCTTGCTGCAGCTTTTGCACATCGGTCAGTTGCGCGTCACTCGGTGCCACCGTGTCGGGCGTGTCGACATGAGGCGCAGGGTTGGCGAGCAGCTGCGGGGTCAGGGTCAGGTTGCTTTCGCGGCCCAGGGTCAACGCCTGGCCGTTTTGCAATTGGACAGCCACGGCCCCTTCGGCACCGGTGACCAAGTGTTCGCCGGCATAAAGCCGATCGCCTTCGACCAGTGGCCGCCGCAGGCCACCAGCCGTTTCCGCGAAAACTTGCCCGACCACTTTGCTGACGATACCGATGAGCGCTGCCATGTGCATTTCCTCCGTTGCCGACCGCAATCGGCACCTGTTTGGGTGAAGAATCCGTCCTCAGATTGGCGATCTGCAAAGCTGGAAAATCTGCCAGCTTTCCTGAAGGCAGAATGTGCTGGCAATTCGCCCAAACGACAAAAAACCGTCACCTATAACCGCCTCATCCATCGCCCTTTCGGCACTTCTTCACATCGCTTAAAAATCTGAATGGAACTTTTATTGACGCCTAAAATCCGTCAGAACCCGCAGATTCAAAGGCTTTCGCTTTGAACAATGTGCCGGTTTTTTACAAGCACATAAGTTTTTTTCGGAATAAACATTATGAGAAATTCTTCTTAGGTTTTGCGCAGGATGTTCTTAGCTGTGTTGTTACAAGGTTGAAACGGTTTTGATCTTAAATACGTCAATAAATTGGCGACAACGAAGCACTACAGACCTCAGGAGATGCACCCCATGCGCGTTCTAACCCCCCTCTGCAGCGCGGTTTTGCTGGCCATGGCCTGCTCTTCTCAGGCGCAGGCCATGTCCTTGACCGAAGCGATCCAGAGCACCATCGCGACTCACCCGGAATTGGCACAACGGGTGGACAGCCGCCTGTCGGCCAATGAAGACGTCAAAGTCGCCCGGGGGGGCTTTTTCCCGTCGGTGGATCTCAATGCCGGTTATGGCCGTGGCTACAGCGACAACACCAACACCCGGGCGCAGGGCAACCACCACACCAATATCCTGACCTACACCCAATCGGAACTGCGCCTGCGGCAGATGATCTTCGACGGGTTCAACACCGCCAATGAAGTGCAGCGCACCCAGGGCGTGGTCAATTCCCGGGCCTATTACGCCCAGGGCACCGCCCAGGATCTGGCACTGCGCACCATCGAGGTCTACCTGGAAGTGCTCAAGCGTCGCGAACTGGTGACCTTGGCCAAGAACAACCTGCAGGCGCACCTGCGGGTCAACGACCAGATCGGCCTGCGCACCGAGCGAGGGGTGGGCAGTACGGCCGACTCCGACCAGTCCAACGCCCGTCGGGCCCTGGCGGAAAACAACTTCGACACCGCCCAGGTCGACCTGGCGGACGCCGAGGCGAACTTCTACAGCGTGGTCGGGCGCATGCCCGATGAACTGGAAGCGCCCCCCTCGACCAAAGGCGAGCTACCCGCCGACCTGCGCGAAGCCCAGCAAAGCATGGTGGACAACAACCCGTACCTGAAATCGGCCCAGGCCGACATACAGTCAGCCGAAAGCCAATATGAAGTGGCAAAGTCGCCGTTCTATCCGCGCTTTGATGCCGAGGCAGCGCTGGGCGCCAACAACAACATCGGTGGCGAAGAAGGCCACGACAACAACTGGCGGCTGGGCGTGGTGATGAACTACAACCTGTTCCGCGGTGGCAGCGACAAGGCGCGGCTGGCGTCCAACGCCCACCAGATCAACCAGGCCATGGACATCCGCAACAACGCCCTGCGCCAGCTCAACGAAGACACGCGCCTGGCCTGGAACGCCATGCTCAACGCCCGCAAGCAGACCCCGACCGCCCGCGAATACGCCGACACCACCGCCCGTGTGCGCGCCGCCTACCAGGATCAGTTCGGCCTCGGCCAGCGCACCCTGCTCGACCTGCTCGACAGCGAAAACGAGTTGTACAACGCCAACCGTCGCTACACCGAAGTGCGTTACACCGAGGAATACTCGATGTACCGGGTGCTGGCGAACATGGGCCTGTTGTTGCAAAAACAACGGATCGTGCTGCCGGCCGATGCGGTCGCGCAGACCGAAGTCAAGAACCAGGCACGGTTGCCGGAACTGAAGTAATCCAGTGGGAGCGATCAATGTGACCAGCATGGAACCCGCACCCCCCGGCGCCGATCCGCGCCTGAACTTCGATGATCCGTTGCTGGACGGCCTGTTGATCCTCTGCAAACTCCATGGCGCGACGGCCAGTCGCGCCAGCCTCAGCGCCGGGCTTCCTATGGCGCACCAACGCTTGAGCCTGGACCTGCTGCCCCGCGCAGCGGCCCGGGCGGGCTTGCAGGCGCGGCTATTGCGGCGTGAGCTGGCGGACATCTCAGCCCTGAACCTGCCGGTGATGCTGATCCTGGCGGGGGGCCGCTGCGCCGTATTGCGGCGCTGGGGCGAGGATGGCAAGGCGCTGATCCTCCCCAGCGAAGCCGATGGCGGTGAACAATGGGTCGGCCGCGAGGAACTGACCACCGATTACAGCGGCCAGGCGCTATTCGCCCGGCCGCGCCATGAACTCGAAGACTTGCGCGCCCCGCTGGTGCCGAGGGTCGAGGCGTGGTTCCGCGACACCCTGAAACTGTCGCGCTGGCTGTACAGCGACGCGATCCTGGCGAGTTTCCTGATCAACCTGCTGGGCCTGATGGTGCCGCTGTTCGTGATGCAGACCTACGACCGCGTGGTGCCGAACCAGGCCACGTCGACCTTATGGGTGCTGGCCGTGGGGCTGCTGATCGGCACCGGTTTCGAACTGGTGC
Organism: Pseudomonas sp. Z1-12; assembly: GCF_051132015.1. NCBI lineage: Bacteria > Pseudomonadati > Pseudomonadota > Gammaproteobacteria > Pseudomonadales > Pseudomonadaceae > Pseudomonas > Pseudomonas sp. Z1-12. Next base: position 1,685,401 of record NZ_CP071647.1, on the reverse strand, counting down.
TGCGGGTGGTGCGCGCCCATCTGCTGGACACCGCCGGCAAGAAAACCGACGTGATTCTCTCCGCGACCCTGTTCGAACGCATCACTGGCATGGCGATGAAGGCCAAACCGGTGACCATCGGCGGCTTCGCCCAGAGCATCCACGACTTCCAGGGCCTGCGGGAATTCCTCACGGCGGTGACGCTCACCAGCCTGATCGACCTGCCCTTCGCCCTGCTGATGCTGGTGGTGATCGGCCTGCTGGGCGGCTGGCTGGTGGTGATTCCCGTGATCGCATTTCCGATCACCATTGTCTTCGCCATGATCATCCAGGCACGCCTGCGCGACACCGTGCAAAAAAGCCTGGCCCTCGGCGCCCAGCGCCAGGCCCTGCTGATCGAAACCCTCGGTGGCCTGGAAACCCTCAAGGCTTGCAGCGCGGAAAGCGAGCGCCAGCACCAATGGGAAAGCACCCACGGCGCCCTCACCCGCCTGGACAGCCATGCGCGCAACCTTTCGGCACTGGCGACCAACGGCACCTTGTTCCTGCAACAACTGGCGGGCATGGCAACCATCGTCGCCGGGGTCTACAGCATCATTGCCGGCAATCTCAGCGTCGGCGCGCTGGTGGCGACCTACATGCTCGGCAGCCGGGTGCTGGCCCCGCTCGGGCAGATCGCCGGGCTGATCACCCGCTACCAGCAAGCCCAGCTCACCATGCGCAGCACCGATGCCCTGATGGCCTTGCCCCAGGAGCGTGACGCCAAGCAGCGGCCCCTTGAGCGCACCCAATTGCAGGGCGCGCTGGACGTCAGCGGTGTGACGTTCCACTACAACGGCCAGAGCGCCCCGGCACTGGCCAATATCAGTTTCAGCCTCAAGCCCGGCGAACGGGTCGGGATCATCGGCCGCAGTGGTTCGGGCAAGAGCACCCTGGCGCGCCTGGTGATGGGTTTCTATGCACCGGAGGAAGGCCAGTTGCTGCTCGACGGCCTGGACCTGCGGCAACTGGACGTCGCCGACCTGCGCCAACAGATCGGCTACGTCGCCCATGACCTGCCGCTGCTGGCCGGCAGCCTGCGGGACAACCTCACCCTCGGTGCGCGCTACATCAGCGACGCGCGCATGCTGGAAGTGGCGGAACTGACGGGTGTCACCGAACTGGCGCGCCAGCATCCCCAAGGTTTCGACCGCCCGGTGGGCGAGCGCGGACAACTGCTGTCCGGCGGCCAGCGCCAGGCTGTGCTGCTGGCCCGGGCCTTGTTGCTCGACCCGCCGATCCTGCTGCTGGACGAACCCACCAGCGCCATGGACAACAGCAGCGAAGACGTCTTGCGGCAGAAGCTTTATACCCACGTGCAAGGCAAGACCGTGCTGCTGGTCACCCACCGCACCTCGATGCTGAGCCTGGTGGACCGCTTGGTGGTGCTGGATAACGGCCGGATCGTGGCAGACGGGCCGAAGGACGCGGTGATCGATGCGCTGCGCAAGGGACGGGTGGGCTCCGCGGCGGTATAGCTGCCAACACAACCACTGTGGCGAGGGAGCTTGCTCCCGCTGGGCTGCGAAGCAGCCCCAAGGCGATTCACCCGGTTGTGTCAGGCGGACCGCGCCGGCAGGTTTTACGACGGCTTCGCCGCCGAGCGGGAGCAAGCTCCCTCGCCACAAAAAGCAGCACCCAGCTCTTTTCACTTAACCAACGGGTACCGCCCCATGTCTGCTCAAACACCGGATTCAGCCGCCCGAAGCTACTTCGGCAGTTTCAGCAAAAGCGCCGAAAGCGAGTTCATGCCGGAAACTGCCGGCGCCACGCTGCAGGATTCGCCCCGTCGCTCGCGGGTCACCGTGTGGCTGGCCGCCGGGTTGATCGTCACCGGGTTGGCCTGGGCGAAGTTTGCGGTCTTGCAGGAAGTCACCACCGGCGAAGGCAAGGCGATTCCGTCGAGCAAGATCCAGGTGATCCAGAACCTGGAGGGCGGCATCGTCACCGAGATTTTCGTGCGCGAAGGCCAGATGGTAAACAAGGGCGACACCCTGCTGCGCCTCGACGATACGCGGTTCCTGTCGAACAAGGGCGAGAGCGAGGCTGATCGCTATGCCCTGACGGCCCAGGTCGAGCGCCTGTCGGCCGAAGCTGAAGGGCGGCCCTTCGCGCTCTCGGCAGAGGTCACCGCCAAGGCCCCGCAAGTGGCCGAGGACGAACGCTCGCTGTACGAACAACGCCAGCGACGCCTGGCCAGCGAACAACGGACCCTGACCGAACAACTGCGGCAGAAGACCCAGGAACTGGCGGAGTTTCGTTCCAAGCAAGGCCAGTTCAGCTCCGCCCTGGCCTTGCTGCAAGAAGAAATGAACATGTCCGCCCCGCTGGTGCGCACCGGGGCGGTATCGCCGGTGGAGATCCTGCGGCTCAAGCGCAGCGCGGTGGAAATCCGTGGCTCGCTCAATGCCACCACCCTGGCGATTCCCCGGGCCGAATCGGCGATCAACGAGATCAAGAGCAAGATCGACGAATCGGAACAGACCTTCCGTTCCGAGGCGGCCAAGGACCTCAACGAGAAACGCACCGAACTGTCGAAAATCACCGCCTCAAGCATCGCCATCGACGACCGCGTGACCCGCACCACCGTGGTCTCGCCGGTGCATGGGGTGATCAAGCAATTGAAGGTCAATACCATCGGCGGCGTGGTGCAGCCGGGCAACGACATGGTGGAAATCGTGCCCTTGGAAGACAACCTGCTGATCGAAGCCAAGGTCCGCCCCCAGGACGTGGCGTTCCTGCACCCAGGCCAGAAAGCCATGGTCAAGTTCAGCGCCTACGACTACACGATCTATGGCGGGCTCAGCGCCAAGCTCGAACTGATCGGTGCCGACACCATCACCGACGACAAGGGCAACAGCTTCTATTTGATCCAGGTGCGGACCGATAAAAACCACTTGGGTGGGGATGCAAAACCGTTGCTGATCATCCCGGGGATGGTGGCGACGGTGGACATCATCACCGGGGAGAAAAGTGTGTTGGATTACTTGCTCAAGCCGGTGTTGAAGGCGCGGACCGAGGCGATGCGCGAGCGGTAGGCTTTGGCTGGGATCTTCGGTGTCCGGGCTATCGCCATCGCGAGCAAGCTCGCTCCCACATTGGATTTGGGGTGACCACTAATCTTGTGTGCACTGGAGATCAACTGTGGGAGCGAGCTTGCTCGCGATGAGGCCGGCAACCACACCACCTATTTTTCAGCATGATTACGCCGAAACGTCTCCTCCCCCATCGCCACAATCTGCCCCTCGATCAACGCCTCGAACGGCCGCAGCAACGGCTCGAAACTCACCGGTGCCTCAAGCATTTGCAACGCCTGGACAATCGCCTCCACCGTCGACAACGCCCCCGGCCCCGGGGCCTTGCGCAAGCGATAACGGGACACGCCACCGTTAGCCAACGTCACCCTCGGCAACGCTGCCAGCAGCGGATTGAGGTGCAGCAGTTTTCTCGCCTTGCGCCAGGTGCCATCGGGAACGACCAACAGCAGCGGCTCATCGGACGGCCCGTAGGTTTGCAGCGGCTGCGCGTCGTCAGCGGGAAACAACAACCGCGCCTGATAACCCGGTGGGTTGAGCAACCGTGGCAGATCCTCGAACACCTCGCCCACGATCAGCTCGGCATTGCGCAGCCCCAACGCCGCCAGCCGGGCAGTGTTCAAGGCGTGGTTCACTTCGCTGGGATGTTGCAACAGCAAGACCCGGGTGCGGCTGTCGAGGTTGGGGATCAACGGGCACAGGCAATGGCTTTGCGGTCGTTGGCAGCGCGGGCATTGGATTCTGGACATGATCAGGCCTGGTTCAGTTGAGCTTTGAGCAAATCACGGAAGGTCTGGATCAGCGGCTCGCGGCTGCGGCCACGGCGCACGATCATCGAAAACGGCGCCTGATAACCGAAGGTCGCCGGCAACAGCACGCGCAAGTCGCCCTTGTCGACCCAAGCCTGGGCATAGTGCTCAGGCAAATAACCGACGTAGGCACCGGACAACACCAGGATCAACTGCGCTTCCATGCTCTCGACCGTCGCCGCACTGTGCTTGAAGCCATGGCGAGCCAGCTCGGCCTGGCTCCAGTAACCGCGTCCGACCATACGCTGCTGGGTGATGACCTGTTCGGGGATGCGCCGCTCGTTGAACAGCGGGTGGCGATTGCTGCAATACAACCAGTGCTGCTCGCGGTACAACGGCATGTAGACCAACCCGCTCATGCGCGTGGAAAACGCACCGATGGCCAGGTCCAGGCGGTTGTCCTGCACACCGAGTTGCAGCTCGTAAGGGCTGAGAACCGACAGGTGCAAATGCACCGCCGGATGCTCCTGGCTGTAGGCACCGATGGCTTCGGCGAACGGCAAGGCCGTGTCGCTCACTGTCGAGTCGATCACCCCCAGGTTCAGCGTGCCGCGCAGTTCCCCCTTGAGCGCGGCGGCGTACTGTTCGAAGCCTTCGAGCTCGCCCAGCAGGCGCAGGGTTTCCTGATGGAACAACTCGCCCTTGCTGGTCAGGCTGAACCCGCCCCGGCCGCGATGACAGAGCACCAGGCCCAGGGCCGATTCCAGCTGGCTCATATAAGTGCTGATGGCCGAGGTGGAGAGGTTGAGCTCGTGCTGGGCATTGGCGAACCCCTGGTGCCGGACCACGCTGACGAAAATGCGCAGCAGTTTCAGGTCGGGTAGAGCGTTGACCATGGGGGTGTCTCCGGATCACACATAGACAGAACTTGTCGCGCTTTTGTGGCGAGGGAGCTTGCTCCCGCTCGGCTGCGAAGCAGTCGTAAACCTGCCCACGCGATCTACCTGATACACCGAGGGGAATGGTTTTGGGGCTGCTTCGCAGCCCAGCGGGAGCAAGCTCCCTCGCCACAGGGGTAATCATTTGCCCCAGGATTGCGCTGCTGCGGAGTCTATCGCCCCACCCGCCATTAGTTTAGAAAAATCTGAACTAAGTATTTGCCGCCAGCGATTCTTCACCGCCACGGCTTTTCGCAGAATCGGCCCCTGATAAATAAAACAACGATGAGGCCCTACCCGTGGACAAGATTCTTCACCAACCACTGGGCGGCAACGAAATGCCGCGCTTCGGCGGCATCGCCACCATGATGCGACTTCCCCATTTGCAAACCGCTGCCGGCCTGGACGCTGCTTTCGTCGGCGTGCCGCTGGACATCGGCACCTCCCTGCGCGCCGGCACCCGTTTCGGGCCGCGAGAGATTCGCGCCGAATCCGTGATGATCCGCCCCTACAACATGGCCACCGGCGCTGCACCGTTCGACTCGCTGTCAGTGGCGGACATCGGTGACGTGGCGATCAACACCTTCAACCTGCTGGACGCGGTGCGGATTATCGAAGAGTCGTACCACAAGATCCTCGAACACAACGTCATCCCCCTGACCCTGGGCGGCGACCACACCATCACCCTGCCGATACTGCGAGCCATTCACAAGAAACACGGCAAGGTCGGCCTGGTGCACATCGACGCCCATGCCGATGTGAACGACCACATGTTCGGCGAGAAAATCGCCCACGGCACCACCTTCCGCCGCGCCGTGGAAGAAGGCCTGCTCGATTGCGACCGCGTGGTGCAGATCGGCCTGCGGGCCCAGGGCTACACCGCCGATGATTTCAACTGGAGCCGCCATCAGGGGTTTCGCGTGGTCCAGGCCGAAGAGTGCTGGCACAAATCCCTGGCACCGTTGATGGCCGAAGTGCGCGAGAAAGTCGGCGGCGGCCCGGTGTACCTGAGCTTCGACATCGACGGCATCGACCCGGCCTGGGCGCCCGGCACCGGCACCCCGGAAATCGGTGGCCTGACCACCATCCAGGCGATCGAAATCATCCGTGGCTGCCAGGGCCTCGACCTGGTCGGTTGCGATCTGGTAGAAGTCTCGCCGCCGTACGACACCACCGGCAACACCTCGCTGCTGGGCGCCAACCTGCTGTACGAGATGCTCTGCGTACTGCCTGGCGTGGTTCATCGCTGAGGCGCCGCCATGAGCCATCGAGACCAGGTTCTCAAGGCCGCCGCTGAGCTGGTGTCGGCCTTCGCCCGCAACGATCGCGAGGCTTATTTCAGTGCGTTCAGCACCGATGCGAGCTTCGTGTTCCACACCCTCGAACAGACTCTGCTGTCACGCGATGCCTACCGGGCGTTGTGGGACCGCTGGCGGTCCGAGGATGGCTTCGAGGTGCTGAGCTGCACCTCGAGCAACGCCTTCGTCAGCCTGCAAGGGGACGTGGCGATTTTCATCCATGACGTGGCCACCGAGCTGCGCATGCAAGGGGAGCTTCACATTAGCCAGGAGCGCGAAACCATTGTGTTTCGCCAAGAACAACAAGGCCTATGGCTGGCCTGTCATGAACATTTGTCCGCAATGCCGGAAGGGCTGCCACCCCCTTAGCCACAGGCGACATTCACAACCGATGAATGCGCCTCGATGATCGGAGCAGATCATGAATAACAATAACGATAAAAGCCTTACGCAAATTGAAACCAACGGGGTCGAACAGATCCCGGACCACGAACGCACCGCCGGCCCGGGCGACCTGTTTCGCCTGATCTTCGGCGGCGCCAATACGTTTGCCACCGCCGTGCTCGGCAGTTTTCCGGTGCTATTCGGCCTGTCGTTCCAGGCCGGGGTCTGGGCGATTGTGCTGGGCGTGTTGGTGGGTTCGATCATTCTCGCGCCGATGGGCCTGTTCGGTCCGCTCAACGGCACCAACAACGCGGTGTCATCCGGTGCGCACTTCGGCGTGCACGGACGAATCGTCGGCTCGTTCCTCTCGTTGCTGACCGCCATCGCGTTTTTCTCACTGTCGGTGTGGAGTTCGGGCGATGCATTGATCGGCGGCGCCAAGCGGCTGATCGGCGTGCCGGAAACCGACTTGAGCCTGGGCCTGGCCTACGGCCTGTTCGCCTTGCTGGTGTTGACCGTGTGCATCTACGGCTTCCGCTTCATGCTGTGGGTCAACCGCATCGCCGTGTGGGCCGCCAGCCTGCTGTTCCTGCTGGGCGTTTTCGCCTTCGCACCGACCTTTGACAGCCAGTTCGCCGGCACGGTCAGCCTTGGCCAGCCGGGCTTCTACGCCGCCTTCATCGGCGCGGCGCTGGTGGCCATGAGCAATCCGATTTCCTTCGGTGCGTTCCTCGGTGACTGGTCGCGCTATATCCCGCGCAACACGCCCAAGCGCCGCATCATGCTGGCAGTGATCGCGGCGCAACTGGCAACATTGATCCCGTTCCTGTTCGGCCTCGCCACCGCCACCATCGTGGCGATCAAGGCACCGGACTACATCGCGGCCAACAACTACGTGGGCGGGCTGCTGGCGGTGTCGCCGGGGTGGTTCTTCCTGCCGGTGTGCCTGATCGCAGTGATCGGCGGCATGTCCACCGGCACCACGTCGCTATATGGCACCGGGCTGGACATGTCCAGCGTGTTTCCACGGCTGCTGTCGCGGGTCAAGGCGACGCTGCTGATCGGCGTGCTGTCGATTGCCTTCATCTTCATCGGGCGCTTCGCGGCGAACCTGGTGCAGAGCGTGTCGACCTTCGCGGTGCTGATCATCACCTGCACCACACCCTGGATGGTGATCATGATCATCGGCCTGCTGGTGCGCCGCGGCTTCTATTGCCCGGACGACCTGCAAGTGTTCACCCGCGGCGAAACCGGCGGGCGCTACTGGTTCAGCCACGGCTGGAACTGGCGCGGCCTGGGGGCGTGGATCCCCAGCGCGCTGGTGGGGTTGTGCTTCGTCAACCTGCCAGGGCAGTTCGTCGGGCCGCTGGGGGAACTGGCCGGCGGGATCGACATCAGCCTGCCGGTGACCCTGGGCCTGGCCTCGGTGGTGTACCTGGCGTTGTTGGGGCTGTTTCCAGAGCCGGCGGCGGTGTATGGGCCGCAGGATCCGCGGGGCACAGCGCCGCTTGCTAAATCAGAGCTCCGGCAGACCGCCTGACTGAAAAATACCAGTGGCGAGGGAGCTTGCTCCCGCTGGGCTGCGCAGCAGCCCCCCAAGTTTCTGAACCGATAAGCGACGACTGCTGCGCAGTCGAGCGGGAGCAAGCTCCCTCGCCACAAAGACTCGTTCGCCAGGGACAGCAGCACTTCGTCCCGTACATAAAAAAGACAATCGGAGACACGCCATCATGGCTTTGGATTTAATCGTCGTTCTCATCTACGCCGCCGGCATGATCGCCCTCGGCTGGTACGGCATGCGCCGCGCCAAGACCCGTGACGACTACCTGGTCGCCGGGCGCAACCTCGGCCCGGGCTTCTACCTGGGCACCATGGCCGCCACCGTGCTGGGCGGCGCATCGACCATTGGCACCGTGCGCCTGGGCTACGTCCATGGCATTTCCGGATTCTGGCTGTGCGGCGCCATCGGCCTGGGCATCGTCGGCCTGAGCCTGTTCCTGGCCAAGCCGTTGCTCAAACTGAAGATCTACACCGTGACCCAAGTGCTGGAACGCCGCTACAACCCGGCCGCGCGCCAGGCCAGTGCGCTGATCATGCTGGTGTATGCGCTGATGATCGGCGCCACCTCGACCATCGCCATCGGCACCGTGATGCAGGTGCTGTTCGGCCTGCCGTTCTGGATGTCGATCCTGGTGGGCGGTGGTGTGGTGGTGCTGTATTCCACCATTGGCGGCATGTGGTCGCTGACCCTCACCGACATTGTGCAATTCCTGATCATGACCATTGGCCTGGTGTTCCTGCTGATGCCAATGTCCATCGGCGATGCCGGCGGCTGGGACGCGATGGTGGCGGCCTTGCCGGCCAGCTACTTCGATTTCACCGCGATTGGCTGGGACACCATCCTTACCTACTTCCTGATCTACTTTTTCGGCATCTTCATCGGCCAGGACATCTGGCAGCGGGTGTTCACCGCCCGCAGCGAAGGCGTGGCCAAAGTGGCCGGCACCGCCGCCGGCCTGTACTGCGTGCTGTACGGCCTGGCTGGGGCGCTGATCGGCATGGCGGCAAAGGTGCTGCTGCCGGATCTGGAAAACGTCAACAACGCATTCGCCAGCGTGGTGCAGACCAGCCTGCCCAATGGCATTCGTGGATTGGTGATCGCCGCGGCCCTGGCGGCCTTGATGTCCACCGCCGCAGCGGGCCTGCTCGCCGCGTCCACCACGGTGGTCCAGGACCTGCTGCCCCGCCTGCGTCATGGCCGTGAGAGCGGCAGCGGCGACGTCCACGAAAACCGCATCGCCACCCTGCTGATGGGGGCGGTGGTCCTGGTGATCGCCCTGGTGGTCAGCGACGTCATCAGCGCCCTCACCCTGGCCTACAACCTGTTGGTGGGCGGCATGCTGATCCCGCTGATCGGCGCCATCTACTGGAAACGCGCCACCACCGCTGGCGCGATCACCAGCATGTCGCTGGGCTTCTTGACCGCGCTGTTCTTCATGTTCAAGGATGGCCTGGATGCGAACACACCGATCTACTACAGCCTGAGCGTGGCGCTGGTGAGTTTCGTGCTGGTGAGCTTGCTGTCGCCCAGGTCGAACGTGGTGGCCAAGGCGGTTTGACCGAGCACTGGGACAGATTTCTTCAAGGGGCATGGCGTCGGTGGTCATGCCCCTTTTTGCAGCACATCCCCTGTGGCGAGGGAGCTTGCTCCCGCTGGACTGCGAAGCAGGCCCCGGCGTCCTGTCTGCCGCACTGCGGTGATGGATACATCTTGGGGCTGCTACGCAGCCCAGCGGGAGCAAGCTCCCTCGCCACAGGGGTTCGCGCCGCCAATAAAAAGATCGCAGTTCCGGGCCATCTCGATCGAGATGGTCCGGAACTGCGATCTCAGCAAATTCCTGGTGTATTTACCGGCGGCGCGGCTGGCGGCGGCGTTGCTCGTCATCGGTGCGGATCGGTACCGGTTGCATCGGCGGCTCGATCAGGCCAAGCGCGACACCCAAGTCGTGAAGCCAGTTCTGGATTTTCTCTTTCATCGTGGTGCCCCCTCAGGGTGGTGCGAGCGGCAGATTTCTGTGGCCCCTTCGCACTGATAATAGTCCGATGTGCTACGCAATGCTCGTCTCAGTTTGCAATGATCTGTTACTGAATTGATCCAAATCCACCTCCCGGAGTTCAAGCCGATTGCGCCGTGATCATTGGCGCTCGCGGCCACGCCTGTTGTTGCAATTCAATCCAGGCATTCAAGTTGGCCCCGACCATGCCTTTACGCCACATCAGCCAAGTGGTGGCGCTGGCAAACGGCTCGGCCAGCGGATGCACCGTCACCCGCTCGCGGCCCGGCAGGCTGGCCAGCATCGACTCGGACATCAACGCCACGCCGGATCCGGCGATCACACACGCCAGCATCCCCTGGTAAGACTCGATTTCCATCGCCCGGCCCATGGTCGCGTGATCATGGGCAAACCAGGCTTCCAAGCGCATCCGGTACGAGCAACCACGGCGGAACGTGAACACCGCGCGGCCCTGCACATCCAGCGCACTGCGCACCGGCGGGTGATCGGCCTCGGTGATCAGCACCAACCGTTCGTCGCACAGCGGCACGCCATCCAGCCCCGCCAGCTCCAGCGGGCCGTCTACCAACGCCGCATCGAGCCGATTGGTGAGCAGGCCTTCAAACAGTTCACCACTGGGCCCCGACTGCACTTGCAGGTTCACCGCTGGATACCTCCGGTGATACGCCGCCAGCAGGTCCGGCAAATGCGTCGCCGCCGTGCTGTACATCGTGCCCAGCAGGAAATCCCCGGCCGGCTGTCCGCCCTGCACCGCTGCGTGGGCTTCGTCGTGCAAGGCGAAGAGCTTGGCTGCATAGTCCAGCAGGACTTTTCCTGCCGGTGACAACTGCAAGCGCTGACGCTCTCTTAGGAAAAGGTCTACGCCCAACTGCTCTTCGAGCTGCTTAAGCCGGGTCGACAGGTTCGAGGGCACCCGGTGCAAGCGTTCCGCAGCCCGGGTAATCGAACCTTCCTCGGCCACGGCCTGGAAAATCCTTAACTGGCTGAACTCCACGACCCTCTCCAAAAAAGAACAAGTTACTCACTATTATTTATTTTTAATGAAAGTCAATCAGTCCTAGCCTGACGGTCATTCGCCCCGACACCCGGAGAACGACCATGTCACCTCTAATTCGCCTGCTTGGCAGTTTCATCGCGCTGATGATGGCCATGGGCATCGGCCGCTTCGCCCTCACACCGCAGTTACCTCATTTGATCGGCGAAGGTCAGGTCGACTTGACCGCCGCCGGTCTGATTGCCGCCGCCAACTACCTGGGTTATTTCCTCGGCGCCCTGGACGCCATGTTCGCCCGGCGCCCGGAACAGGTGCGGCGGCGGTTGCTTGGCGGCCTGTGGCTGTGCGTGCTGCTGACCCTGGCGTCGTTCTGGGCCTGGGGCTTCTGGCCGCACCTGGCATTGCGCTTCGGCACCGGCGTGGCGAGCGCCTGGGTGATGGTGATGATCACCGCCCTGAGCCAACCCTTGGCAGCGGCGACGGGACGGCCACGGCTCGGCGCACTGGTGTTTGCCGGCCCTGGGTTGGGGATTTTCCTGACAGGTTTGTTGGCGTTGGGCTCGAACCTGCTGGACCAGACCTCGGCAACCCTGTGGCTGGCGTACGCCGGCGTGGCGCTGGCGATGTTGCTGGTGATTTTGCCGATCCTGCCGCAACCCGCTGCGACTGCGATTGTTGCCGCGCCAGTCACCTCCTCGCCGAATCGTGGCATCGCTCGCCTGGGCGTGGTGTACGCCCTGTATGGCGTGGGCTACATCATTCCGGCCACGTTCCTGTCACAAATGGCCTCGGCGCAGTTCCACGGACAATGGCTGGCCGACCTGTTCTGGCCCTGCTTCGGCCTGGCCGCAGCCATCGGCGTGTTGCTGGTCAGCTTGCGGCGGCCGAACCCGAACAGCACCGGTCGCTGGCTGATCGGCACGCTCTGGCTGCAAGCCGCCGGGGTGTTTGCCTGTCTGCTGGGCAGTGGGCCGGGGCTGGCGCTGGGGGTGATCCTGTGTGGTGCGCCATTCCTGGCCTGCATGCAGCTGGTGATGCTGCACTCCCGGGAACTGGCCCCCCACGCCACCCAGCGCAACGCCGGCCTGCTGACCGCCTGCTTTGCCGTGGGCCAGCTCAGCGGACCGTTGCTGGCAGCGCTGAGCAGCCATTTCAGCGGCGGCCTGCAACCGGCGCTGATCATTGCCGGCAGCGGCCTGCTGTTGGCGGGCGGCCTGTTGCTGCGGCCCGCCAGCCAGGGCGCGGTAGGCCCTTGCGCCCAGACCGCCCTGCGTTGATCAGGCCTGGCCGGCCGGACTGAACGCTTTGCTCGATTGCGCGGCCGGTTCACGTCGCGCCAAGGCGAAATACAACACCCCGCCGAGGAAACAACCGGTGAACCAGGCGAAGTTGGCCATCGGTTGCAGCAGCGGCGTGAAGGTGATTGCCACACCCATCAAGGTCGCCGGGATCAGCGCCTTGACCGCGGTCCAGTTGATACCGCCGCTGTAGTAATAGCGTCCGCTCGGCCCGTCATTGAACAGCGCATCGACGTCGATCTGCTGTTTTTTGATCAGGTAGTAATCCACCAGCAGAATCCCGAACAGCGGGCCGATGAACGCGGCCAGCACGTCCAGGGTGTAGTGGATCACTTCGGGGTTGTTGAACAGGTTCCACGGCGTGATGAAAATCGACGCCACCGCCGCGATCATGCCACCGGCGCGCCAACTGATCTTGCTCGGCGCGACGTTGGCAAAGTCGAACGCCGGGGACACAAAGTTGGCGACAATGTTGATGCCAATGGTGGCGGTCACGAAGGCAAAGGCCCCCAGCAGGACGGCCACGTCGTTGTCGATGCGCGCCACGGTGGCAATCGGGTCGTGGAGCATTTCACCGAACACAGGCAAGGTTCCGGAAACAATCACCACGGTGACCAGGGAGAACGCCAGGAAATTCACCGGCAGCCCCCAGAAATTGCCCCGGCGCACGTCAGACATGCTCCGGCAGTAACGGCTGAAATCGCCGAAATTCAGCGTCGGGCCGGAAAAGTACGACACCACCAGGGCCGTCGCCACGATCACCTGGCCGAACGCTTGCCAGCCAGACAACGACTTTTCCGCCAGGGTGAAGCTGATATTGCTCCAACCGGCCTTCCACACGATCCAGCCGGCCAACAGGAACATCACCGCATACACCACCGGTCCGGCCCAGTCGATGAAACGCCGGATCGATTCCATGCCGGTCCAGAACACCAGCGCCTGGACGAACCACAGGCTGAGGAAACCGAACCAGCCCAGGTAGGACAAACCGGCAAAATGCGGCGTCGCGTAGACTTCCATCGAAGGAAAAAACCGCAGCACCACGATGATCAGCGCGCTGGACGCCAGGTACGTCTGAATCCCGTACCAGGCTACGGCGATCAAGCCGCGAATGACCGCTGGAATATTCGCCCCGAACACGCCGAACGCCAGCCTGCAAATGACGGGATAAGGCACTGCCGCCTGTTGGCTCGGCCTGGCGACCAGGTTGGCGATCAACTGCACGATGCAGATCCCGCCGAGCAACGCGATCAGCACCTGCCAACTCGCCAGGCCCAAGGCGAACAGGCTGGCGGCGAACACATAGCCGCCCACACTGTGCACATCACTCATCCAGAACGCGAAGATGTTGTACCAATTCCATTTCTGCGGCAGCGGGCCCAGGTCCTGGTTATAGAGGCGGGGGCTGTAGCCGTTGGGCAATTGCTCGGACATTGCGGGGCTCCTTTTGAGTACCGCCGTGCCCCCGTATCGACCTGCTCACCATACTGCGCACGGGAGCCGGCATGGTTTGTATACGCGTTGCTACGCAGAATGCGTGCCATAGGCGTGGAATGTGAGACAAACCGGGGTGTGTAGCGGGGATTAAGGTCGAGCAGGAGCAGGCATGCGCCCACGAACAGGGCGTGGACGCATGCTAAAGGTGCAGGAATTTGTATACAGAGATGAGCACCCGTGGCGAGGGAGCTTGCTCCCGCTGGGCTGCGAAGCAGCCCCAAAAGCGGTTGTATCACCACAGCATGTCAGGAAGAACGCCGGGGCCCGCTGCGCAGGCCAGCGGGAGCAAGCTCCCTCGCCACAAGGTCACAAGCCACTGGATCATTGATCACAAGGTTCACAAACCCAGGACACTGCGTTCGATCAGCTCAATTCAATGCGATCCGCATGAATGACAATCTGCCCATTCTTGTACAGCGCACCAATGGCCTTCTTGAAGTTGCCCTTGCTCACGCCGAACAGGCTGCTGATCAGCGCCGGGTCGCTCTTGTCGCTGACCGCCAGGGTGCCGTTGTTCTCACGCAACTTGGCGAGGATCTTCGCGTTGAGGCTGGTGGCGGCCTCCTGGCCAACGGGCTGCAGGCTCAGGCTGATCTTGCCGTCCGGACGGATTTCCTTGATGAAGCCCTTTTCCTGTTTGCCGGCGCGCATGAACTTGAAAATTTCATTCTTATGGATCAGGCCCCAGTGCTTGTTGTTGATGATCGCCTTGAACCCCATGTCGGTGGCTTCGGCGACCAGCAAATCCACTTCCTGGCCCGGCGTGTAGTTGGCCGGGGTCTTGTCCAGATAACGATCCAGGCGCGCCGTGGCGGTGATGCGGCGGGTATGCTTGTCGAGGTAGACGTGCACCACGCAGTATTCGCCGGCGGTCATCTGGCGCTTTTCTTCGGAATACGGCAGCAACAGGTCCTTGGGCAGGCCCCAGTCCAGGAACACGCCGATGCTGTTGATCTCAACCACTTTCAGGCTGGCGAACTCACCGACCTGAACCTTGGGTTTTTCCGTGGTAGCGATCAGTTTGTCGTCGCTGTCCAGATAAATGAAAACATTGAGCCAATCTTCATCTTCGCTGGGAATATCCTTGGGAATATATCGATTGGGCAGCAGGATTTCGCCGTCCGCACCGCCGTCCAGATATAAACCGAAGTTAGTGTGTTTAACCACTTGCAAACTGTTGTAGCGCCCGACTAAAGCCATTTCCAATACCCTCATTGCGTGGGCGGCATTCTACCCGGTTTTGCGGTGCGATTCGTGGCCGCCGGCACGGTTTGCCGACAAGGCCCGGCACAACCTTTGATTTTCCTGGGTTTTCCCCCCGGACACGGCCATTCGTCAGGCGAGCGGCGGTGCGTACCGCTTGCCATCGGCACATTATTTTTTGCACGGTTGTTATTTAAAACAGGGGCTTAGGGCAATAATTGGCGAATAATCGCGCATTATTCCCGTCACGCCGACGATAATTCAGAAGGATATTTGCCAAGCAATTGTCAAGTATTTCCTGTACGATGCCTGGCCCAATTAATTATCTACAGGTTAATGGCCGTCATGCGCGTAAAAGCATCCAACAGCAAAGCAAAGCCAGCTCCAGCCGTTGAAACCAGCGAGTCGATCAACGACCAGATCGCTGCGTTCCTCAAGTCCGGCGGCGAGATCCAGCAAATTGCCAAAGGCGTCAGCGGCCAGACATTCGGCCCGTCCAAGCAGATCAGCCTGGGCAAGAAGTAACCTGCGCGTCACCTGGTCCCAAAGCGCTTTGAGCTTCGAAGCGCTTGGACTGGAACCCTTCCCCGCCCCATCCATTTCCCAAAAATCGACGAACGGCCTTCGCTGCCGAGCATTCGCCGGTATGCTTGCACCTCTCTAGCCCAAGCGTTTCAGCTTAGTTCCTGCTCCTCGCTATTTCATGGAGTGAAGCATGCGCATTCCTATTGTCCTGCTGATGATCAGCCTACTGTCCTGTTCTCTCGCTCACGGGCAGGTTTTCCAGCGCGAACTCGGCGACTTCGACCTCAAGCTTGGCACCACCCCCAGCCGCAGCATGGCCCAGGGCCTGGTCACGCCGTCGAGCACCGGTTCGTTCCATGGCGGCCTTGACCTGAGCCACGACAGCGGTTGGTACGTCGGCCAGTGGTCACCCAGCGCCGGCCTATCCGCCGATCTTGAAGTCGATTCCTACATGGGTTTTAAACAACCCTTCGACCAGACCCTGGGCTACGAAGTCGGCCTGATCCACTACAGCTACCCCACCGTCGATACCCTCGACAGCCAGGCGTTCTACGGCGGCCTGACCGTACTAGGCAGCCGTTTCGGCGCGGCCCTGAGCAACGATCCGGACAAACAGAACAGCACACTGTTTGCCGACCTGGGCGGCAATGTGCCGTTCGGCATTGGCATCAGCGCCAAATACACCACCCACCAACTCAATACACCGGTCTCGGTCGAGAACGGTTCTGTAGGCAGTTTCAGCGACTGGTCACTGAAAATTTCCCGCCCCTGGATGGGCATCGACCTGGACCTGATCTACAGCGACTCAAGCCTCAGCGGCAGCAGCTGCTCGGCGTACTCCGGCCACAACAGCGAATGCGACAGCCTGCTGACCCTCAAGATGGCCCACCCTTTTTACTAAGCGTTACGCATTAATCAGCTGAACTGCTGCGCGCCTGCCATGCTCAAACAAAGCACTTACGCCTTTGCAAGGACTCGCTCATGTCGCGCTGGTTAACACGCACCGCCATGTTCATCGCCATGCTCTTCGTGCTCACCGCTTGCAGCCGCGTCGGGCTGGCGTACCGCAACCTCGACCTGATCATTCCCTGGACCCTCAACGACTATCTGGACATCAAGGGCGAGCAAAAAGACTGGTTCAACGAACGCCTCAAGGACCACCTGACTTGGCACTGCACCACCCAGCTGCCCGGCTACCTCGACTGGCTGGATCGCCTCAAGACCATGGTGCAGACCAACCAGGTCACTGACGAAGCGCTACAACAGCGCACCCGGGAAGCCAAGGCCGCCATCGCCGAAACCGCCCGGGCAATCACCCCCTCGGCCATCGAACTGCTGCAAGGCCTGAGCGACGACCAAGTTGCCGACATGGACGCTGCCTTCGTCAAGGACCAGCGTAAACGCCAGCAGCAATACCTCAAGCCGACGCTGCAGGAGCAGATCCAGCAACGCAGCGAACGCATGGTCAAACGCCTGGACGACTGGCTCGGCCCGCTCAACGATGCCCAGCGCCAACGGGTGATGGCCTGGTCCACTGCCCTCGGCGACCAGAACCAGCAATGGATCGCCAACCGCGCCCATTGGCAAAACCAGTTCAGCGAAGCCGTGGCCCAACGCCACAGCCCGGATTTCCCCAAACGCATCGAGCAGCTACTCGTCGACCGCGAAAGCCTCTGGACTCCAGCCTACCGCGAGGCCTTCAGCAAAACCGAAGCCCAAGCCCGCAGCCTGCTGGTGGACCTGATGGCCGAAAGCACCCCGCCCCAGCGCGAACAGCTGTTGAAGAAAATCGACGGGGTGAAGAAAGATTTCACTGACTTGAAGTGCCTGAAGGCAGCACGCTCTTAAAAATCACTGAGATCCTGTGGGAGACCCAATGTGGGAGCGAGCTTGCTCGCGATAGCGGCAGAACAGGCAACACATCTGCTGAATGTCAGACCGCTATCGCGAGCAAGCTCGCTCCCACAGGGTTCAGTGTCAGGCTGTCAGGCTGTCAGGCTGTCAGGCAATCTGCGCCTTCGAAGCCACTTCATCAAAGGTAAGCTCATCCAGCGCGTCTTCCTGCTCATCCAACACCTCGCGTGGATGATCATCGCCCGGAATGCTGCTGTCGATCAGGCTCAACAAACTTGAGCCACGGCGCGTCAGAATAAAATTCTCACCGTTGCCACCCTGATCCTCGGGCCGCGGCTCGATATAGCCACGCTCCAGCAGTAACTTTTCATACTCCCCGGCGACCGCTTTCAGATGATCGAGGTTCTCGATTTCCCCGCCTTCAGCCGCTTTCGCCGCCGCGTACTCCTCCGCATAAACCCGAGGAGCAAAGCTTTGGCCAGCGCCGTTCTGCACTTCGTGCAACAACCGTTCGATCAAGTCCCAGTTATAAGTCGTCATCCTGGTCCATCCTCTAAAGAGTGAGATGCCTACCTAGGTTGTGACCGAGGCGCCACGCCACCGTTCAGCCGGGTTGGCGGACGGGCCATCCCGCCAGCCGACCAACGGCCTGTCGAATTCACCCCAGGCCAAACGACCAATGAGTGAAGCGCCGACTTGAGCAACTGCCTACAGGAGAAATCACCATGAACGTAGAGAATCATCCAGTCGTCTCGCGGGAAGAATGGCTCGCCGCCCGTCGCCAGCACCTGGCCCACGAAAAAGCCTTCACCCGCGAACGGGACAAACTCAGCGCCGAACGCCGCGCCCTGCCCTGGGTAAAAATCGACAAACCCTACCGCTTCCAAGGCCCCCACGGCGAACTGAGCCTGGCCGACCTGTTCGGCGGCCGCAGCCAACTGATCATCTACCACTTCATGTTCGGCCCCGGCTGGACAGAAGGTTGCCAGGGCTGCTCCTTCCTCTCCGATCACATCGACGGTGCCAACCAACACCTGGCCCACCACGACGTGGCCGTGGTCGCCGTCTCCCGCGCGCCCTTCGCCGAATTCCAACCCTTCAAACGCCGCATGGGCTGGGCCTTCGACTGGGTGTCATCTGAAGGCTGCGACTTCAACTACGACTTCGGCGTCAGCTTCAAAACCGAAGACACCGCCGCCGGAAAAGCCACCTACAACTACGAAAAAAACGACACCACCGAAGGCGAACTCCCCGGCCTGAGCGTCTTCTATCGCAACGAAGCCGGCGACATCTTTCACACCTACTCCACCTACGCCCGCGGCCTCGACATATTGGTCGGCACTTACAACTACCTCGACCTGACGCCCAAGGGCCGCAACGAAGAGGAAATCATGGACTGGGTGCGGCATCACGATAAATACGAAGAGGCCAAGCCCCATGGCTGCTGCCACGGCTGATACGCCAACCCGCCCAGTCGAGCGCGAGCCCTGTGGCTAGGGAGCTTGCTCCCGCTCGACTGTGCAGCAGTCGCCTGTTTGTTATTCGAAACGACTATGAAGCCTGCCCACGAAGCCATTCCAGAAAGATCAGCACCGCTGTGTTTTCCTGGCGCGATCGCACGGCATAAGAATAATGGCCGGTCAGCACACGCTGCGGATCTACGAGAGACAGCAACCTTCGCTGCAACATAGTCGCTACAAAAATTTCCGGTACCACGACCACCCCGAGACCTTCAAGCGCAGCCTGAATCGCGAGGACTGTGTTATCGAACTCCAATGTCGGCTCAAGAAAAGATGACTGAATCTGATGATGTGCGCCCCATTGCGACCAAAGCGTAGGCCTGGAGCGTGCGCCTATCCGGGGAATTTCTTTGACGATTTCCGGGAGGCTGAACGGTGCTCCCGGAAGCAATCTCGGGCTGCCGACAAGAACGGACCACTCCTCCAGAAAAGGTTGATAAGCCAAGTCGCCCAGGTCTGCCGGATCACGGCGAATATGCAGATCGACTCTAGTCGACAGTGTGATCGGGCCACCGGAAGTCCCGAGTTGCACTTCAAGGCCCGCCTGCGCCTCGCTGAACGAAGCAAGGCGTGGCAGAAGCCAGTGCATCGCGAACGTCACACCCGCATCCACGCGTACCACCGCCTTATGACCACCACGACGCAGAAGGCTGACTTCCGCGGCGACGGAAGCCAGCTTATCACCCACCCGAGCCTGCAACTCCACGCCTTTGGGGGTGAGTTCCATTTGGTGCGCGCCACGTTCAAAAAGCCGGAACCCCAGGTATGACTCAAGGGCCTGGATCTGTCGACTGACTGCACCGGGGGTAACGCACAACTCGTGCGCGGCCTTACGAAGGCTGCCGCACTGGGCCACCGTGGCAAAAGCATAAAGTGCCGTTAAAGGGGGACGAGGGGACATGGTGGGCCGTTGAGTTTTTCTCAATGCAGCACGAAAAGAAGTCGATTGTGACACCGGCATGACATCGACAAGACTTGCTCATCGCCATAGGGGGCCACGCGGAACGCCATTCCCCGGAGGCGAAACGGCGCTGCCAACCGCACGCCCTGCAACCGAGTCATCGAATGCTTATCAGGAGCAAGGGATGGAAAAGTCACGAACGACGACCACTGAAAAGCGAAGAGCCCGTATTCGATCTGCTTTGCAAGAGAAGCGCTGCCTGCGTCTCCTCGAAGCCCACAGTCCGATTGCTGCGTTGCTTGCTGAGTCCATTGTTGTCACCGATTCCTTCGGCCGAGAGATTTCCTATGACGGCTTCTGGTCCAGCTCGCTGACGGATTCGACAGAACGCGGAAAGCCAGACACCGAAGTTTTAACTATCCATGATCGATTACTCAACATCAACGAAATATTTGAGGCTACCACCCTGCCGTTAGTTGCCGATGGCGATACGGGCGGGCTCGCCGAACACTTCGCCTTCCATGTTCGCTCCATGGAGCGCCTGGGGATTTCGGCGGTCGTGATCGAAGACAAGCGTGGCCTCAAGAGGAACTCTTTGCTGGGCATGGAAGTATTCCAGGAACAAGAGGACATCGAGTCCTTTTGCCGGAAAATCCGCATCGGTAAAGCCGCACAGATCACCCCGGACTTCATGGTGATCGCCAGGATCGAGAGCCTGATACTCGAGGCGGGGATGGAGGACGCCCTGAAACGTGCCCGTGCCTACGTCGAGGCAGGGGCCGACGGCGTAATGATCCATAGCCGGATGACTGATCCGGGTGAAGTCATGGAGTTCGCACAGACGTTCAAAGCAGAGCATGAAGAAGTGCCTCTGGTCTGCGTGCCAACAAGCTATTCACAAACATCTTTCGAAGATCTTCAGGCCGCCGGATTCAATGTCGTGATCTATGCCAACCACATGCTTCGATCGTCGTATCAGGCGATGCGGTCGGTGGCCGAAGGCATCCTGCGCCATGGGCGGTCCCTTGAGGTGGAAGGCAGCTGCCTGGATGTAAAGGAACTACTAAGCATCATTTCGTCGGGACTCGGCGAAACGACGCGAAGTTCATCTGCTTGACCATTGATAAAACCTTATTGCAAACGACATCGGTAATGACTGGGAGGTCCGTCATGCGAAATGACATTATCTTGGAAGACACGACTCTTAGAGACGGGGAGCAGGCACCGGGCGTAGCTTGGGCGCGGCCTCAAAAGTTGGAACTGTTGCGCGCCTTGATCGAGGCTGGAGTCCGCTGGATTGAGGTTGGAATCCCCAAGATGGGCGGCGATGAATTGTCGTTCGTGGCTCAAGCACGCGAATATGCCGATCAAGCCAGACTGATCGCTTGGAACAGAGGCCTGTACGACGATATAGAGCAGTCCATGGCGCTCGGATACGACGCGATCCACATTGGTCTGCCAACGTCGGACATTCATCTCCAATCCAGCGTCGGAAAGAGCCGTGAATGGGTATGCCAGCGGGCGGTCGAACTCATCAAGACTGCCAAGGATCGCGGGGTCTTTGTGTCCATCAGTGCCGAAGATGTCGGGCGGACCGAACTCCCTTTCCTGCAGGAGTACGCCGGTCGAGTCCACGAAGCCGGTGCTGACCGCCTCAGGCTATCCGACACGATCGGAATCCTGAACCCCGAATCTTATGCTGAGCGAGTCCGGGCCGCTAAACAGGCAGCCCCAATAGACTTGCAATGCCATTGCCATAATGACTTCGGTCTCGCAGTGGCTAATACCCTCGCAGGTTTGCAGGCGGGTGCCCGGTACTTCCATGTCTGTGTCAATGGTATTGGCGAACGCGCGGGCATGCCGGACCTGGCCCAGACTGTGCTCGCGTTAAAGCACCTATACGGGCACGACATCGGCGTGGACACGACTCAACTTCCAAGGCTGTCACGCCTGGTTTCCACACTGACGAAAACGGCCATCGAGCCGTGGCGACCGGTTGTAGGAGCAAACGTCTTTGCCCATGAATCAGGCATTCACTCCAACGGCACACTCAAGGATGCAAAGTCCTTTGAGCCCATTGCGCCGGAAGAGGTTGGCGGCCAACGGCGAATTGTGATCGGAAAGCATTCTGGAAGAGCCGCACTCGCTCACGTGCTGGGGCAACAAGGCGTGGATTATGACGAGAAGAGACTCAACGAACTCTTGGAGCATGTGCGTACCCTGTCCATCGCCAAAAGCGGCGAGGTACTGGCGGAGGAGCTGGTGAGCCTGTACCGCGACCTTCCTGAACAAGGGCGTTCGTTGCCAAACTGAACGCCATAAGGGGCCGGGCTTAGCTTTGTGACGCCAGAAGCGGCCATAGACGAACAAGGGGGTTTGCCATTGGGAAACGTTGGCGTGTACGAGGCAGTGTTGGTCGCCGCCGTTGCATTCTTTGCCTCCCTGATCGGAGGCGTTTCAGGCTTCGGCACGGGATTGATCCTGCCCATCGTACTGGTGCCCATTGTTGGTGTTGAGAATGTGATCCCCCTCATGGCGGTCGGCATGGTCCTGACCAACGGGAGCCGGGCATGGGCGTTTTGGCGGGCTGTCGAGTGGGCACACGTCAAGAGGCTATTGTATGGTGGCTTGCCCTGTTGCGCCTTGGGCGCTTACAGCTACACCTTGTTGTCCTCACGGTGGATTTACCTCCTGCTCAGTGGGGTCATGTTTTGCAGCATCGTGTTCCGACGGCTGCGTTCGTCATCCAACCACCGTCTTGGTCCCCTCGGAGAACGCATTTGCGGCGCGGGGTTTGGCCTGGTCAACGGGGCAATGACCGGGACGGGGCCGGTCCTCAGTACCATCCTCTTGTCGTCGGGGCTGTACGGGGCTCCGCTCATTGCGACCGACGCGGTCATCTCATTGACGATGGGACTGGTCAAGGTGGCAGTGTTCGGCGGATTCCAGCAGCTCGACGCCAAACTTTTGTTGGGAGGGCTTTTAATCGGTCTGGCAACGGTGCCCGGGGCGTTTGTCGCCCGTTATTTATTGCGTACTGTGACGCCGGGCGGGCATTCGATTTTAATGGAGGGCGTGGTGTTTATCGGTGCGGTTATGCTGCTGGTGCGGGGCTTCTACTGAAACTTGGCCTGGTTGGGGCTGCTACGCAGCCCAGCGGGAGCAAGCTCCCTCGCCACGAAGGCAGGGCCAAATTCAGGTTTGGACTTCAATAAAAAACCGGACTCAAAGTCCGGTTTTTTATTGATAGCGTGTTGCTTCTGCTTCACGCAGCAGAGCGGTCCCCTTTGCGACCTTCCCTACTCAAGGCGTTTGGCTGCTACTTGCCCGTACTCTCCACCACATCCTTATTCTGAAAACCCAAAGAGTATTTCAGGGCCCGTGCATTCATGGTTTTAGGATCCGGCAAGCCTACGGTTTCGGGGTTCGAAAAGCCGGTGGGGCGAGCGGAGCTACCGATATTGATGGCATCGAACAGGAAGCTGAAACCTTGCTTCAATTGGCTCTGGGCAATGCCGTGACACCCCATGCAACCGCCCATGGTCAGGGTGCTTTTCGTGCTGTGGTCATAATCGGGCACCCTGATGTTCAGGAAATCGCGAGTATTGGTCAGGACGCTGTCCTCTGGAATGGGAAATGAGTTGCTACCGCGAAACAGCTGGATCCCCGGCTGGCTGCTCTCGACCATGATATTGGCCAGGTAGTAATCCGGGTCCGTTTGCTCGCTCGACGGGATAGCCTGCACCCCTTTAAGTTTGTAATGCTTCCAGACCGAATTGGTGAATTCGCTGCTCCCGTTCATCAGCGCTTTGACCTGATCGTTGACCGCAGCGACTTCGTTAAAGACGGTTTGCGGTTGCACTACGGCAATCGGACCGGCCTGCCCCTCAGGTATCCCCTTGGTGCCGGAGTAGATTTGCGGATTAACGCTCGACTGTACGAAATCCTCCCTGGGCAGGGTAACCGTATGGGTTGTGTTGCCATCAGAGAAGGTCGCGACCGGTGGATTAGGCGCTACTGCTGAGGAGGAAGAGGGGGGATAGTCAATCTTGTTGTAGTTGGCGATGTAGTAGAGACCGGTCGGCTTGCCGTCAGGTAATGTCAAGGCATCTTCATGCTCGAACGTGGCGAAGATGAAGGTCGGGTAGTTGGGCGTCTTATGGATAATGTGCAAGGCGACCAAAGCGTAGTCTTCATTGTAGGCAACCGGATTAGCGTCGGTGCCCCGATAGGTCACCACAGTTGCCGTGTGGTAGCGCGATTGATTCGGTACTGGAATGTCTGCCAGCTTGCGCCATGCCGCCTTGACCTCCACCGCGCCGTCGGGCAGAACGATATTGGTCTTGGGATAGCTGGTCAGGCCCTTTGCATACTCGTAGATGACAGGATTCGCTTTGGCCTCAAACAGGATCTGACTGTCATTTGAAGGGGCATAGTCACCCCTTGCATCTGTTGTCGTCGCCGCATTTGGAGGATTCACCGGAAAAAATATGGCGTTCTGACCGATTTGAGTCGCTTCATCCAGATTGTTGTAATGACTAAAGGTAGCGCCTGAGGTCAAAGGTATACCCGACTTGATAAATTTGGTGTAGCTGTATTGCGGGTCAGAACCAAACGGACGCGTAGGTCCGCCTGCGCCGTTTTTATTGATTGCCGGAAACAACTCAGTACGGTGCGCGAAGGTTTGCCATAACAACGGGCTGGGAGATTTTGAGACTTTGCCCGAATCAGCAAAACTGCTGGCGGGATTGCCGACGCCGCGGTTAGCGGGCAATGGTGCCGCAGCCGTATTGTTGAGGGCGAAAAAGCTGCGCCAGGCGAACGTTGCGTAATCGGTATGGCTGAGGCCTGTGGCCAGATCGGCCGGCAGTTTCGGGTTGCGTGCGGTTAGATCGCTTGTGGTAATGGCGTAGGAAACGCCCAATCCCGAGGGAAAGGCGGAACGTCCGGAATAAGCGAAATAGGGCGCCCATTCAAGTCCATTGATTGAACCGGTTGGGCCGGTTGAACCGGTGGTATAAAAAATATTGGGGCCACTGCTGATGAACAAGCGCTCATTGACCATCACTGCACTGTTCAGGGAACTGCCAGGTATACCCCTCAGTCGCTGCTTCTCGCCCCAGCTACCACCCCGGTCATAAGTACGCTCGAACAGGCCGCCGTTAAAAAAAGTGTAATAAACCCTCAAAGCACCGTTGTAGACGACAGGTACCAGATTCACGATCGTGTCGGGACCTTCTTGGAATGCGGTTTTTTCCGGGCTCCATTTAAGGCCATCATAGGTCACGTAATAAGCAGCCTTACCACGGTTTTCATTATACAAAACGAACAACTGACCGTTATAGACGACAGGCTTGTTGCTCGCGGCCGTATGGACGGTCGGAACAAGGCTGACAGCAGGCGGCCAGCCGGTGCCATCCAAGGAGCTGATAGTATTTAAGCGACCTTGCGCATCGGCAAAGGTCAGTACCAGTCTTTGCTTGAATACGGTTGCCGAGACATCGGTCAAGATGCTGCCCACCGGGATGAATTTTGGAGCGGACCAGTTTTTCCCCTCTACTGAAGTGGAATAAAAGATTTTTTTCTGATCGTCTTGACTGGTCCAGAACATATAGAGCTGGCCCTTGAACGACTGCACCACCGGAACAGTGTATGTGGTTTTGAATGGCACAGTGGTCGTCGAAGAAGGTTTGCCGCTTGAGGCAGCTGGATCATCAAAGACATCGACGATAATTCCGCCACCTTGTAAGAGCGGCGTGGCGGTAATCAGTCTTTCCGCATAGGCCGATGAGAGCACAGATAAACCACACAGACACAACATCAACCGACCAAGTATCGTTCTAAGGCTCATAGGTTCATTCCTTGAGTGATTGACTACCTCAGGTCATACATATGCCTGGATAGTTATTCCATTTTTCTAAGACATGATCCGTACCGACAGCGAAGTGTCCAGGCTCAACCGTTTTTGTAGTCACCTCCGTTTTATTCATGGCTACGCATGGAGTGGGAAGCAGATGTGTAGCGGGCGCATCTTCCATGGTAGTCGACGGTTTAATATCAGCGAGGGGAACCTCAAAAAAGATCTCAAGTGACGTCGGCTTAGGGTGAACTTTCCACCCGACCCGGGCCTCAACCCATTACCTGCCCAACAAGGAATATGAGGCCCTGCCATGAAAACCCTCATCAAACTTACCCTCGCCGCCACCCTCACCTGCGCCCTGCCCGCCTGGGCCGCTTGTACACCTGAGGAGGCGACCATCAAGCGTGAACAACTGGCGGATAAAATCGCCAAGCTCACCGAACAGGATCCGTCCAAGGCCAAGGAGATGAATGACGAGTTGAAGGCTATGGATCTGGAAACATCCAGCAAGGAGGTGCCAGATAAGTGCCAATTGATCGATAAGCGCCTGCAGGAGCTGGAAGAGGCGCAGAGGAAAGCGGAGTGATCGCCGAGCGAGCACGGCCAGCTTTTGTGGCGAGGAAGCTTGCTCCCGCTGGGGTGCGAAGCGCCCCCAAACCTGAGCGTCAACATCAGGGCTGATAAACAAGTGACCCTCTCGGGGCTGCTGCGCAGCCCAGCGGGAGCAAGCTCCCTCGCCACAAGAGCCTGTGTTGGACGTAAGGCTGAGTAACCGCCCATAAAAAAACCGGACCCAAGGTCCGGCTCTTTTTAGCAAGCGCTAACGCAGCCTCACTCAGCCGCTGGCGCCTCTGGCTTGCGCCGCTTGAGCGGGGCCAAGCCGTCCTTGCTGACCAGCGACGGGGCGTCGGACTTCGGGCGATTGGCGGTCTTGCGTTTGGTCGGGCCCTTGGCGCCGGCTTTTTTCTTGTCGCCCTTGGCGTCGACCTTTTTCTTCTTCACGCCAACGGCCTTGCCCGACGCCTTGACCTTCTTCGGTCCGCCGTAAGTACCTTTGACTTCCTTGATGGTGCGGCGCTCGAAGCTCTGCTTGAGGTAGCGCTCAATGCTCGACATCAGGTTCCAGTCGCCGTGGCAGATCAGCGAGATCGCCAGGCCGTCGTTGCCGGCGCGGCCGGTACGACCGATGCGGTGCACGTATTCATCGCCACTGCGGGGCATGTCGAAGTTGATGACCATGTCCAGGCCATCCACGTCCAGGCCGCGGGCAGCGACGTCGGTCGCGACGAGGATCTTCACGCCGCCCTGCTTGAGGCGGTCGATGGCCAGCTTGCGGTCCTTCTGGTCCTTTTCGCCGTGCAGCACGAACGCCTTGTAATCCTGGGCAACGAGCCGGCCGTAGATGCGGTCGGCCATGGCCCGGGTGTTGGTGAACACGATGGCTTTTTCGTAGGTCTCGTTGGCCAGCAACCAGTTGACGATCTGCTCTTTGTGCTGGTTGTGGTCGGCGGTGATGATCTGCTGCCGGGTGGTGGAGTTCAGTTGGCTGACCGCGTTGAGCTGCAAGTGCTCGGGGTTGTTCAGCACCTTGGCGATCATTTCGCGCAGGCCCGAACCGCCGGTAGTCGCGGAGAACAGCATGGTCTGCTGGCGGTTGACGCACTCGTCCACCAGGCGCTGCACGTCTTCGGAAAAACCCATGTCCAGCATGCGGTCGGCTTCGTCCAGCACCAGCACTTCGACTTCCTTGAGGTCGAGATTGCCGGCGTTCAACTGCTCGATCATCCGCCCCGGCGTGCCGATCAGGATGTCCGGCACCTTGCGCAGCATGGCGGCCTGGACCTTGAAGTCTTCGCCGCCGGTGATCAGGCCGGACTTGATGAAGGTGAACTGCGAGAAGCGCTCCACTTCCTTCAAGGTCTGCTGGGCCAGTTCACGGGTCGGCAGCAGGATCAGGGTCTTGATGCTGACGCGGATCTTGGCCGGGCCGATCAGGCGGTTGAGGATCGGCAGCACGAACGCGGCGGTCTTGCCGCTGCCGGTTTGCGCCGTCACCCGCAGGTCACGCCCCTGGAGCGCGAGCGGAATAGCCGCTGCCTGCACCGGCGTTGGCTCGACAAATTTAAGCTCGGCCACGGCTTTGAGCAGGCGTTCGTGCAGGGCGAATTGGGAAAACACGGGTGCTACCTCGAAGAAATGCAAAAAAACAGCTGCATAGGGTAACGGTTTCGAGCGCGAAGGCCGAGTTTCTTTGTACAAACGGCGGTAAATCAGTGCTTTTTTATCAGCCGATATTGCATCAACGGTCACTTGAGCGGGCTTAAATGCTCTAATCGCCCCGTCGCGTCTCTATAGAAGAATCGTTTCGTCCATGGACATCAAACAACTCTGGGTCAACATTCAAGACCTCTGGGGTGCCCTTGACCAGCACCCGCTCCTGCATTCCAGCCTCGCCCTGATGTTGCTGCTGGTCATCGCCCTGGTGCTCGGACGCGTGGCGCGCTACCTGATCCTGCACGCCGCCAAGTTGCTTGGGCGCCAGCCAGCCTTGCATTGGGTCAACGACCTGCGCCAGAACAAGGTCTTTCATCGCCTGGCGCAAATGACGCCGTCACTGATCATTCAATCCGGCCTGCACCTGGTGCCGGAACTGAGCAAGACCAGCATGATTTTCCTGGGCAATGTGGCCCTGGCGTTCACCATCCTGTTCATGGTGCTGAGCCTCAGTGCCCTGCTCAGCGCCCTGCTGGACGTCTACGCACGCACCGAACACGCGCGGACTCGCTCGATCAAAGGCTACGTGCAACTGACGAAGATGGTGCTGTATGTGTTTGGCGCGA
This sequence comes from Pseudomonas sp. Z1-12, assembly GCF_051132015.1. Lineage (NCBI taxonomy): Bacteria > Pseudomonadati > Pseudomonadota > Gammaproteobacteria > Pseudomonadales > Pseudomonadaceae > Pseudomonas > Pseudomonas sp. Z1-12. Next base: position 1,656,912 of record NZ_CP071647.1, on the reverse strand, counting down.
TCATCATCGTCGCCACGCTGATCGACCGCTCGCCACTGTTGCTGCTGTCGGGCCTGGGTGCGATGTCGGCGGTGATCCTGTTGGTCTACAAGGACACCCTGCTGTCGTTCGTCGCCAGCGTGCAGTTGACCAGTAACGACATGCTGCGGGTCGGCGACTGGATCGAAATGCCCCAGGTCGGCGCCGACGGTGATGTAGTGGACATCACGTTGCACACGGTCAAGGTGCAGAATTACGCGTGAGTTGAAGCCAAAGTCGACGTATTGTGAGCTCGCAGCGATCTTGACAGCAACAGGTCTGCTCGAAGGGAACGCAAGCGTGGCAAACTGCGCCCTCTCCTCCTTACCTCAAGTCGTGCCAATCTCCCCTCCCCTCGTAAAACCACCTCGTTGAAGACTCTCCCCCGATGTCAGAACGGAAAACGCCAGAGTGATCTTCTGTACAGCTAACACGTGGGTGGGGTGTCGGAGCAGGAATAGCTACGCCATCGCGAGATGGGCGTCCCTGAATAAGTAGCAGTCCTGCCAAATAATTCGTCCATCCAACTATTCAATACCTGCGAGTCATAGATGATGGGGAGTGAGAGGAAAGGCTGGATGGTAAGAACCCGAGGGCTGCGTACGTTCAACTTTCTCAAGAAGAGTGACGCTTTGCCCTTTCATGCATCCAAAATGAGGTGGTGATCGCCCCTCGCCTGCGCATAGCTATACCACCCTAATTTTGAGTTTCTCTGGGTGCGTTTCGCTAAAAGTCATTCGCCCATAGACGACCGCCTGTTTCACATGAGTGGTGATATCTACATCACCTAGTGATCGACGCGAACGCAGGTCAGCAGCGCCTCCTTGAGGACAATGATCATCTGCATCCCCGCCCTCACACTTTGCCGGTCACTGCCTCTAGGCCTGAACAATTCCTGGACTCGACGCCTCGACGAAAATGCTAGCGCCACCTGCACCAGCCCTCTATGCCAAGGCTCGTGAAATGATACAGATGCGAGCACCCCACGCAGCTCGAGCGCACCTGCTAATGCCCCAGCGCCGCAACTGTCGATGTCGTCGGTTGAACCTCAACCAAACCCATATTCCGGGCCTGCCCCACCGTCATTCTGGGACGATTATGCACTTTAAACGTGGCCAAACTGGAACACGCCTTGGCTGAGCCACACTGCAAGCCTGTGATACTACAAGTCCGCATCAGCCATAGCCTCCGCCTTCCTTAGTAAGTTCACAGCGCCGCTCATTTCGTTAGGGCCAGGCGCAGCAGAGCCAGCGTCTCAGACCCACACACCGGCAAAACGGGCGTCAGCGAAGCCCTGTGGCCATGTTGGCAATCCTTGTCTACTTCGACAGCTACATGCCTGAGAAGCCGAAACCCAGCTCCTACCCCCCAGGTGCCAGCGTCCAGAGACAGACCAGTTACGTCCACTGCAACCGCCCTCAATCAAGTAGTCCACACGCGGTGGAGAGCGAAATTGAGCCCTCCGTGCGGACTGGAAGAGTGGCAAAAAATGCCTAGTTGGTGGGTTTCCTCGACCGTCCGTCGCTTTTCTGCAAAAAATATAAACTCCGTGTCAATTAACGAATAAAAGGCGCAATTGAGGGCGCCTGTGCCATTTTTTTAGTAATTAATTATTCGCAGTCAAAAATCCTCTGACATCAAGATCCACGCCGCCTAGACGGCAGACCAAGCAGACATGACAACCTGCCAGACACCTTGGACTGCGTTTATCGACATATTACAAAGAAGCTTCGTATCGACAGAACGCCTGTAAGCAACAAACATATTTTACAAAACGACAATTCTCAAAATCAAAAAAAACGCAGCTCCAGAGACGACGCTGCCTGCGGCTGAGCACCTCCATCCTCAAGCCAACTAAAACACATAAGAAAGGAAATCAAAAACCCATAACAATATATAAATAATTAAAACACCTCTTCGAAAGAAAATTGAAAAAACCACTCTTGCAAAACTTTTGACGTTAGTTAATCTTCTCAGCCACTGAAATAGAATCAGAGGTACAACTCTGGTAATTCCGCCCATATCTGACATCCAAGTGCGCCATGTATACAACTGTGGAATTGAAAGACCTAACCCCTTTCACCAAAAGCTACGAGCTCCCCATAAAGGCAATGGTCTCAGTTCCGGCTGAGCCTCCTTTATCTTACCCGGTGGAGTACAAAGACGAAGATTACATTCAAGGGATGAAGATTATTCTTCAACCTGATGGCACTCCGTGGGTAGAAGGGAATCTCTTCCTATTATGGCGAGCCAAGCAGTACCCCAAGCTCTCAGAAGGCACATTAGCCTCTGAAGCAGCAAACCTAAGAGACTTCATGAATGTGATGCTTGATCACAATCAAGACCACCTCGACTTTAAAGGCAGAGAATTTGAAAGGCCAACGTACATCTTTAAAGCACACTTCAAGCTAGCAATCGCCCGAAAGGAAACCGGCGCTGAAGGTGTGAACAACAAGATTCGCACCGTCATTCGTTACTATCGATGGCGAATTAAGTACCGGAATTTCATCCCCGCCAAGCCAGCCTGGAAAGAGAACATCATTTATGTCTCCCGCCTTGACAGGCATGGGATAACACGCTTCCGCGAGGTCGTCACTACTGACCTAACCTTCCCCACAAACAAGGAAGAGTCGAGTGACTTCATTTATGACGGAGGAAAGCTTCGCCCGTTGAATAAATTCGAACAGGATGCTGTAGTTGAAATACTTCTCCTGACAAGTAACGTAGAAATGATACTCGCCTTTATCTTGGCTCTCTTCTCAGGAATGAGAATTCAGACGGTACTAACAATACGTGTCGGAAACGTGCTTGAGGCTTCAGCAGATGATATCGCTACATACCCAATCTACGCAGGGGAAGGTTACCTCGTAGATACCAAATATGGTAAGCGGCAGAATATCCAGGTGCCGGGCTGGGTACATAATCGGCTTTTCACCTACCTTCAATCCGAACGCTACCAAAGCCGCAGAAATCAGGCACTGGAAAGGGATGAATCTGAGCAATATGTGTTTCTCAGCCGAACTGGCAAGCCCCTCTACGTGAGCGCGCTGGATAAAGATAAATATAAAAATCATGAGAAAGGTTCTGCAGTACGCAAGTTTATCAGCGAAACTATGTTGCCTCTGCTCAAAAAGCGCGGCCACGAATTTACTTTTAGCTTCCATGACCTAAGAGCCTCTTTTGGTATGAACCTCGTAGAAGAACGCAAAGCACTTCTTGATCAAGGTAAAATCGGATATTTGGAACTGATCGATTATGTTGCCAAGCGTCTGCATCATTCGAACCGTAAAACAACCATGAGTTACTTGGACTATCGGAGGATTAGCGAATTGGTGCACGAAGCCGACTCTGACTATCAGAAGCACATTATGGGTCTCCTGGAAAACTAAAAATGCCCTACCGGAGCCGCTGCGAGATCCGCTTGGACGCTCAGATCAACAATGCAACTTTGCTAGCTGACGCTCAACATGTGCTAGCAACAAATCCAATCGAATCAATCATTATTCGTTTCAATCACCGACATGCCTTTGATTTTGGGGCCTGGTGCTTCGCCAGCCGTACTGGCGCAAGAGCGTGGAAAGAAGTTGATCTATCGAGCCGCCTACCTAAGCGATTAGCCAACCTAAAAACACTCGCTAGCCACATAATCACTGCAAGTCTAACGTCAATAGCGCTCACTTCTGGTTACAGCGCTGTAAATGACTGGGCAGGCATGGCTAGTTGGTGCGAAGCCAACGGCTGGTTTAATTTCCTTGAATCGCCTGAGCTTTACTATGAGGCACTAGCGGAATTCACGGCGCACCTTAACAGCGACCATAGGGCATACAGAACACGCAAGCGCATACAAACAGCATGCAAAACGTTCGGGCAACAAATGTTTCCTGAAGAAGTTTACTTGCTCGCGAAAACTCCGTTAGTTCGACAACCTAGAAAGAAACAAACAAAAACGGCTGAACCTCCTAGTGAAGAGTCGGTGAAGCGTCACCTTCAAATATGCGAACCAGTATTCGTAGGTCTAACTGATCTTTTGTTAAAGAATGCTAATCTACCGTACGCGATAAAGTTGAATCAAGACTTCGCTTGGATTATGCCGGACATTAAATATCCAATAATAACAAGCAAAATTCTTTCAAAAGACGGTGCCCACTCCGCTGCTTCAGTGACCATTGATTATAGTGAGGGCAGGATGCGTACTCTAGAAGAGTACAAAGCCCGCTCCTCTAATTTCTGTACCAAAGCTCACAACAAGGCACTCAAGGCCTATGCCTCAAGGCTATCTGTAGCAAACTCTACAAAAGACAATGAATATCGCGTCAGATTGGGGCGGTACGCGCACAATTGCTTCGTAGCTATGTTTGTAGCAAATACGGGGATCAATGAGTCCCCACTGCGAGAACTGCCTTGGGATCCGAATTACGAAATCATCAAGGATGAAGAGATCGGCATGAGAACGCTCAAATTCCGGGCAAACAACAAAACTATTACTGTCAGGATCAAGGTCGAATTCATCAAGCATTTCAAGAAATTTGTTGAACTAAGAGGTTTTCTCTGCGAAGGAATTGACCATCCTTATCTTTTCATTGGATTCAACGGTAACAGCAAGTACAACTATAGAATCATGGACACCAATATCTTAAGTCGACTCAATGTAAGCTTGACCCGCCTAATTGACCCGGACGTGCCTTTCCTTAGCTACAATAACTACAGGAATTACAAAGATAACTATACGGCAAAAAATCACGGTCATGAAGCATCTAGGATCCTTCTAGGCCATAGCGAAAGAACCCAAAGAAAAAACTATTTAAAAGCGAACGAAAAAAACGCAGTTGATCAAATTGGCAAATTCAATGCAGTGGTCAATGAGTTTTTTAACAACCCACACCAATGCTCTACCCCTGTGGGCGGTTGTAATGGTGAGAGTTTCCCAAAGAAAAAAAACGACACTCAAATCACCTCCGAACCGAATTGCAAAAGCGAAGCAGGGTGTTTGAATTGCGTTCACCATAAAGTCCACGCAAATGATGAAGACGCCTGGAAGCTACTGAGCTTCGAATATGTTACCAAACAAATGATACATGCCAGTTCTAGCCTTGAACATTTCGAGAAGATACATGGCCCAACACTGCAGCAAATAGACCGAATTTTGAAAGAGATGCTATCCGTCAACCCTTCACTTCAGAAAAAGCTGGAAGACTTGCGAAAAGACGTCTACGACAGCAATAGCCTCACCAATTACTGGCAGCGCCACCTAGAGCGCTTGGTACGATTAAAGGTAGTATCATGAAAAACCTTCAACCCATTTATTCAGAACCAACATGTGCGCAAAGCGCTGATCAAAACAAAAGCATTACTGCTCATATTGGGATGAATCTCAACGACCTCAATGGTGATTGCATTATAAGCCACGACCAAAATGGCCAGCCAATCTTTCTAAAAAATCTGCACTGGGATTTTCCGCAACTGCGCTTAGTACCCACGGATTCCACCGACTTTAGCTTTGAGCAATTTATCAATTCAGCGAAATTTAACGCAAACAACTTAGAAACATCCCAACTACTGCTTGCCACCTACATATTCTCGTTGAGCCATGCTGGTCGAGAACTAAGAATCTCTACCATCTATCAATCCTACAAGGCGCTAAAAGCGATATCAAGGAGCGCCGACAAACGCAACATAACAATCCAAGAACTCATATCTTCCCCTAGCAACATTGAGTTTATTACGGAAATTGGCGAAAAATATGCATCTGCATTGTCTGTCGTGATTAGGGACTACCTGAAGCTTACTGATAACTCACTTAAACTAGAACCGCATCACAAGCTTTTTGAAGACTTCAAGAAAGCCCATAACGTGAGATGTACAGGCGGAAAGCAAACCCCTGTTATACCAAGCCGAATCCTTCATGCAAAGTATCATCAGTACAACAGCCTTATTCATGATTTTATCGAGAACTTCGAAAACATTCAGTCTCTGACCCATAAACTAGCAAGCGACCCTTGCTATGGCCGCGACGCCAGCAAGGCCAGCAGGTCGAAAAGTCGCCCCGAGTGCGGATTAGAGGCGGAAAAGCCCCGAACAAACTTCATTCAAGCTCTGATTGATCACGACCTTCAAGAGTATTCTAAAAGATACGGAATTTCTTGCGCCGCAAGAATTTGCACACATTTGCATGTCGCCCAACACAGCGCGAAGTGCCTTGTTCACATTTATACATTGGTCAGAGATCATGAAGCTAAATTACTAGAGGATGAATGCGTTCAACCCGCAGAGGGATGGAACTCTAAGGGATTATACATGATGGGAGTCTCAACAAAATTAACAGGTTCCGTTAAGGATACTGCTTGGATTGCAAACGAGCTTATTACTGAACCAATCAACGCTCTGAAGCTGATCAAAAGCATAATAACCCCATACGTCCCCGAAAACACGCCTGGAGCTGAATGCTTGATTTTGACACCTGCCTTTCTGCCATTCAGCCAAACCAAACCCGGAAAGACTGTTATACCCAGAAATTCTGCGAGATATGATAAATATCTACCTAAAATTCTCATTGAAGAAGCTGACATCCTTGAACTGGAAGCAATTGACCCACTTGCAGACTGGCGTTCAGATCCGAAATACAAGGTAGGTAAACCGTGGAAAATTGCCTCCCACCAATTCCGCAGAACCATGGCCGTATTTGGCGCCCAAAGCCAAGTGCTAGATATACCCGAGCTCAAAAGGCTCCTGACTCATCTTACCGAATCTATGAGCATCTACTACCAGCGCGGCTGTTCTGCAGGTGGGTACAACATGAAGCTGAAAAGCCCAGAGCTTGCAAAAGAATTTAAAAACGCCATGAATGACGCCCAGTGGATTTCGTACCTCAATGAAGTTTTGTATTCGACCGAGAAGCTACATGGTGGACATGGCGAACGCGTAACCCCGATGAGCAAAGCGAATGACCCTAACAGGATTATCTACCGACAAACTGCCGAAGAAACCATGCAGAAAGCGAAGAAAGGCCTTATTTCTTATCAACCAACCCCGCTGGGTGGGTGTGCAAGTAGCAAACCTTGCAACGAACGTGCACATGGTAATTTCGTCAATTGCTTCGGGTGCGCTAGTTCCGTACTCAAGGCGAGCAATGTTAAGTCCGTAATTGAGCACGCCCATATTGATCTCATGGATCTAGACCCAAAATCCTTCGAGTTCAGGATGGAGCAGCGAAACATCCAGGACTATGAAGTAATCCTCAGCCACTTAAACTAGACATATTTATGAAAACCAACATTAAAGGCGCAGGCCTAAAAGATCTTTATGATGCCCTACTCCGCCTGGTCGCCAGCACCCCGGAGCGCGTACCGAAAGGCACCAAGATCTCACGGAGCGCTGTCGCCCTTGAAGCCGGCAAAGACCCAAGCCTGATCAAAAGTGATCGTGAAATCTACGAGCATCTCATTAACGATATCGACCACTATGCAGCAGCTCAGAAAGAAAAAAACGATAGGAAAAAAGGACAAACGCAAGAACTGAAAGCCCGAATCGCACAGCTCCGTAGTGAATCCGAGCGTCTTGAGGAACTGTGGAAAGCCGCTCTAGCCCGTGAATTGTTTCTTCTCGATCAAATTGACGATTATGAGCAGCGGTGGAAAAAGCATACGAACATTATTGACTTTGTGCCTAACAGCTCGCTTGTCGACCACTGAAGCCAATACAGCGACACCTATTATAACCCCCCACGCTAATGGAGCAAGAAAATGGAAGACCACAAAGCACACACTATTCCACCTGCCGTTGTCATGAAGATGATCCGCTCACACTCTGTGCAGGTAATGACTGAGTATTATTCAAAGGGAAAGATTGGAGGATGCTTCAACAGTGCTCGGGCTCTTGAAGACCCCAATAAAGAATCAGCAAACTGCTTATTTTCAAAAGATCGCTCCTAAACTGAGCTGCCTTAACAGGCCGTTTTCTTGGGCGGGGATATTTGATCCCCGCTTGAAGGAATCAAAACTATGAGAATATTCGCAGTTTATGATTGAGCTGATTATTTCCAAGGCACTAATCATTGGGAGAAAAACAGCGCTCTCCTACCTTCACCTGGTCACTTGTCCCGGGCTGAAACCTAATTCACCGGCCTTTTACAAAAAAATCGCATCAGGCTCAAGGTTTTCTAAAACAAACCGTTTGTCATAGGTAAGCACCTTTTTTCGAGCAATGGCTTTGACCTCTTCGACAGATGACTTCGCACAGCGCCTGAACAGCGCCTTATCGTTCCCCTACACGATTATCGGCAACCGCCAACGGCGCACATGGCAGCGGCTGATCAGGCACATCGAATCCTCAGTCTGCACATCTGAATTCAACAAGGCGGCAGCCTATGCCGAGGGCTATGCGCATGCTTTGGCCGATAGCGGCCAGATTTATACCTCCACAGATCGGGATCTGCTGATCATTGCAACGGTGGATGCATGGCGATGCGCCCGTACTTATCCGAATACTTCGACCAACCTGAGCTAGCCAGGAAATCATGACTTCTATTTTTCAACGCTATGCCGACGACGAACCGTCTGAATTACGCATCCAGATGCCGCAGCGGGTTCTGGCTACAACCGTCAGTCATTACCCAATTGATGTTCTGGTAAGTCACTGGGAAATGTATCTGGTTGACTCCTCCTCCGCTCACGATAGGTTTCCATGGGCTGGACGATTTGTCATGGGTATGCCCGTACCCAAGTGGGCGCGCGGATTGGAGTGGAACGTAGGCCAGCAGGCTCGTTTTATTAGCGCTGTTTGGTCAGGGGCAGACTTGGGAAGCTACCTTACAAACGATTGGTGCGAGCCGGCGAGCACTGGCAGGGTATTGGCGGAGAACAGCGAGATTCTGGTCGATGGTCAGCAACGTCTGCACAGCCTGGAAGAGTATCTCCTCGACCGGCTGGCGATCCCTGATGCACAAGGGCAGCCGAGGATTTGGTCTGAGCTCGGCAACGGCGAAAGGAAACGCTTTCTGTCGACGATCTTTACCCACGCGAGGGTGTCTTCTGGCGATGAGGTAGCATTACGCAAAACGTATGATCTTTGCGCGCAGGGGGTTGTTCCTCGGTCATTTGAACAGCGCGCCTTGAGGTAGTATTCGACACTACGGTTGTCGTGGCATGCCCTAGCAGGGACGGCTGTCGTTAACCAAGCCCTGTCTACGACAGGTCTTGGCCCTCCGGGCTTCCATCCTCATGCCCTTTGACCCTCCTGGTCTGCGCGCTCCGCTTGCATGATGATCAAAGTCACCACCTAGCTTGGACATTCCCTGCGGCTACCACATACTAGCTTCCATCCATCGTGGAGTGAGGCTAGGCGAAATGGCATGGTCATTTTGGAAGGACAAACGCCCTGAATGGGTTCAAGCGGAAGAACGAGATTTCATCAAAGCTGCGAACGGCCTGAAGACACTGCAGGTGACACCACGAGGCGGCATGAGAATCGACCCGGAAGAACTCAGGGATCAGATCCTTGCAGCCCGTGAGTTATACAAAGACCTGGTTCACAAATAACGGTAGCGTGTAAGGCAACCTGCTTGCAGCCTCCGCCATTTAGCATGCTTTCAGAACGGCAAAAAAAGGTGACCGAGTAAGCTCGACTCACTGAAACCATGGCGCCCACGTCAGTGGCTTACCGTCCCGAGTCAACTGCGTGGCTTACCCACGCGGAGCTCACGCAGTCATTCGATTGAGCCGCACGCGCGATGGACTCCAGTGATCAATCCCACCTCTTTTTGATTCCCATCTCATGCCAAGTGCTGATCTCGTCGGAAGTCATCGCCTGGATATATCGATAACCCTGATCCCTGAAAAAGTCTACGTACTGATCTCTGCAACGCAGGTGCATCGACTTTTTGCCTAGCTCCTCGGCGATGGGCTCAACGTTAGCGATGAGTGCTGCTAGTTCACCGCTCTGAAAGAACGGATCGATTGCGATTGATCTGATGTGGATTCACGGCTATTGAGCTGCGCCAGCACCCGTTCTAGGAAACGGCGCTCTTCCCCATAGAAGAATGCAGAGGGTTCATGAACCGCCAAGTGCTTGATGTCCTCCTCCCATTCGCCGTACCAAGCGTCTGGTGTGTCGACATAGATACTAGGTCGGTCAGGGAATTGATCTCCGGTGATGTCGACGATCAGTCCATCGACTTCAAGCCAAGCATGTGAAGCGCCGTCCTTCATCCCGCAAACATAGAAGAATTCGCCAAGTCCTACGGTGTTCAAATAGTCGCCCATGAGCTCAGAAATGATTCCGCAGCATCCGCGTGGGAAACCTTGAATGTGCATGGGGACATCGTCGGTCTGTACGACCATCTCGACTGCCAACCTGAAGCTCGTTGCCAACTCAAGCGCTGCTGAACGAAGCATTTCCTATCCCCATAAAGAAGGGCCCGCAGGGCCCTCCATTTGTACTCAACAGATTTTACTGGGCCAGCCAGCTCTCGACCGTATCGGAGCCATGTTCGGCTTTCCATTCCTTCAGCACTTTGTGATTGCCACCCTTGGTCTCAACCACTTCACCTGAGTGAGGGTTCTTGTAAACCTTGACGGCGCGAGCCTTGCGGACACCCTTGGTCTCAGCGACTGCAGGAGCGCGGCGGCTAGAAGATTGCGGATCGAGAATCGCGACGATGTTGCGCAGGCTGTAGCCATACTCGCCCAGAAGATCGCGGAGCTTCTTCTCGAACTCGATCTCACGCTTCAGGCCATCATCGTTTTTCAGTGTTTCAAGCTCTGCCAATTGGGCAGCAAGCTGCTGTTCAAGCGCGCGGAATTCAGCGAGACGGGACATGTAAGACCTCAGGTAGTTAGTGACAGCAGTATAGTCAGCGCCATCAAAGGTAGACAATCGCAGGTGCGCCCGATGCTTAACGCTGACGCGCTCGTCTTGCAATCTTGTGGGCAGCCAAGTGCTGCATTTCAACCTGCCATTGAGCCAGGAATTTTTCCCAATCACGGGCGTATGGGGCATCGATCAGGCGCGTCGAGCCGATGCTCGCTTGAAGAAAACGCTCACGCCACGGCTGGGGAATACTGGCCTCGTCAACGATGTTGATACCGGAACTGTGGCGCTCAATCAGGACTGCTTTGCGGACAGCATCAATATCGAGATGTGGATGACTCTGGTTTAAGTCGACGCGCTCTTGGTCTTCAATATCGTCAAGCACATTCAAAATAGCGACAGCTTGTGGGTTGCCCGGCACCAGGTGCGAGAGTGTCCAGAGGGCTTTGCGCCTAACAGACTCAAGCGTACGAAGATCATCAGCCATGTTCAGCGCCTCGATTGGAACCGGCAGTCAGTCGACGATAAAGGTCGGCTAAGAGGCGAGCATCCAGCAGCGCGTGATGTGGAAGTTCCGGGAGCGTCACGTTGCCGATATCATCCGCTTCGAGATGCCTGAATAGCAGGATCAGGTTGGTTGGACGATTGGCAACGTTAGCTGGCCAACGATGATTTACGTAGGCCAATTGGCAGAAGAGATCCCAGTCCCAGTCCGGAGCGTCCGAGCAAATTTCGAGCGGGCCTTCAAGGTCGCTAAGGAAAGCGAGCAGTGAGGTTTGAGCTTCGACCAGGGGTTTCCCATGTTCAGGGAGGTTGAGCTGAGACAGGACGTTCTGGATCACGAAGTCGCTGCAGTCTGCCACTTGGTAGGTATCAGTGAGCTCGACGTAGAATTCGTGGCCGGCCTCGGACACGAGTGCCAGCGAAATCAACTTCGTGTCTCGGTTAAGCTGAGTGGATTCGCAGTCCAAAAATGCCTTCATCCCCTCCTCCCCTGTGAGTATCTGGTTCATGCGTGCCAGTGTACCTTTGGTAAAACGATCAAAGCCGGCTGGTTTCTTTTATGACTTTAACCGATTGCCCTAACGAGCCTACGCCTGCGCTCAAAGCAAGGGAGGCTTGCCAGGTACTACGCCAATCCATCTTCGGGCGACGCGCGATGGTTAGCCGTCTTTTTGGCTTCTTTCATGTCGTAGCCGATGGTTTGAAAAATCTCAACCAGAGAGGCTTCGAATTGAAACCCTTCCATGGCATCCACCAGCTACATGGTGATGAGCAGAACATGACCAAGGCAGACCTAAACGTTGAGCTGGCATCTTCAATCCAAGAGGGCAAGGTGTCGGCCAGGTCAGTGCGAATGTGGCCAGTCGTTTTTCTTGAGACATCCCAAGTAGGAAGAGTTGAAGACGATGGTCTGCAGTAGCTTGCGTCAGAATTAGGTAATCAGCCTGCTGCTAGCTTCGAAGTGTTGATGCGGGAAACGGTTCAAGGTATCGGCGAATTGTAGTAGCCCATGGGAGGTGAGACGGCGAGCTTTCCCTGAATCGAAATTCACAGACTCGCAATGCACTTAGAACCGCCGCTGAGAACTTAGCTTGGTGAACTGCGACAGGCTCACGAACAGCCCACCGCAGATCTTACTGTGACATGGAAAATCCTATCCCTCGCTTTTATTACGAGACAACGTTTCCAGCCCAGAAAATGTAAATTTGCCACGAGTTAGCACTGCATCTGTCACAGAGGGGTGTGCTCCGCCTTCTAATGCTGTTCGGACTCCGACACCTATAAGGTGAATCGCTTTAGCGAGGTCATATTCATTCGCGCGGCGTTTTTCAACCCTTGACCTGAATTCCCTAAATTCGCTGTTCAACTTTTGTGGGGCGAAAATCAATCTTATTGACATGACAGCGTGGTCTGCTTCTCTATAGGAACTGTCCAAGTAGGCGTTATATAGCTGCTTAAACCCTTTACCAAGGGTAGAAAGATAGCCCTTAACATCGTTAACTGCAGGTCGGCTCGGTGCACACTGATCGCTTAGTGCATAAGCCGAGAGAATCGTACTTTCCAGGAAGTTCCGACATTCTGACTCTGACACTGCCCAGTCATTATAATAAGGGCGATTTTCAGTTACTAAGTGCGCTTTCCGATACATCCTAACTGCATCCTGGGGTTCTTTAGCCACTCGATGCAGATAAGCAAGGTTCGTAATAACCCTCGGCTCGTTCGGTTCCGCCTCAAACACCGCCTGCGCAATCTCAACAGCGAGCAGCGGCCTATTGCTAGTGTAAAAATGCTCTGCGAGATCATATCGCCACGAATGCAGGCCTTTGATAAAGCCACCTTCCCGATGGGCAGCGAGCGCAGCTTTCACCAACTGCTTGAAATGCTCGGCTATATTCTCCAAATAGCCATTTTCAAGTACATTCACAATCGCTTTCGCGATATTTTTATGTCTCGTATAGACACAGGTCGAGGTAGTAGTCGCCGCTGCCTCCTGGCCAAGGGGACGAATAACCAACGCATGGAACTTTCCAATATCACATCCTAAAACTCCCGCCAATACTGGAATTGATAGATAATCCTGCCCTTCGGCATGCATGATTGAGATAAACGCCATTGCGTCTTTTAGGGTTCCACCAGAAGGAATGGCGATGGTTTCGAGCTTATCCAACATGGCTCTTGCATGATCAATCAGATCGCTTCCATGACGGACACCGAGAAGAGCGCCGAAGAACGCTCCTGAGTTCCCCCCTGAACTACTTTTCGCTTCAAGTTTCGCTAAATCCCGAAACCGCTCCGCTCTGTGCTTTGCTTCGGTGTTGGCAAGATCTCCAAGGCCCATATCACCGTGTAGAGACCAAGCATCGACAATCTTCGAGGCGTCATGCAAGCTCAATCCTGAAAGTTGTTCATGCTTAAAACTGCAGGCGGCCTTCCAAGCGAGTTTGTCTGCTCCGCACGCCAGCCAGTCTGAATCACGACTTCCGAGTAAAAAGGACACTTTTCCCTGAGCAAGCTCTACGTCACTTGACGCAAATGCGTGTACAGCCTTCGCAGCTTGATCTGCACCATCAAGCACAACTAACCATTTACCGTCAGCTAACAAAAATGGAGTTAGCTCTATGATATCAAATGGGCGGACATCATTTTTTCGCCGTAATATCGACCATTCAGGATCGTCTTTGATTATTTCAAACGCGGCCTGAAGCAATGCCGTGGTTTTACCTTCACACCCAGCTGCGGTTAGCAATGTGACAGTGCACAAATCGTTATCGGTCAGAGCTCTGAAGGGTGCCACGAGTCTGTCGACAATTTCTCGCCGTGGGATTGACCTAGAAAGCGCGGTCGACCAGTCGGGCACGGCACCGTCAAAAAAAGCTAGGGCGGACGCGGACTCTAATGCACCAAGATGCGGTTCTAAATCGACACCACGCACAATCTCCCAACCACCAGGTAACTGGCGCTCTGGCTGCATTGCTTTTCCAGAAGTCGGTTTGAGAGACGAGGGCAACCGATAATTCCACCACTCACCATCGCGGTGGGATTCAGAAAAAGGATCGGTATTCAAAGTCCAATTTTGATGATTTGTATTCCAATGATAGGACTGCAAACCGACCATACCCGTCGAAAAATCCGCTTTTCCCCACACTAGGCCGTTGCGCCACCTATCCCCCTCCCGGGCCTGGAAAGCGGCGCCTGATTGGATTGCCAAAAAAAAGTCACCATCCCCATAGCTGGGCTCGCTCCAAGCATCGTGGAGATGTCCATGCAGGTAAATGCAGTTCTGATGGGCCAGTAGAGATCTGATAGGTCGTTGCTGTTCCTTGGCAAACCAACTGATTGGGTGATGCCCCAACACTATCGTTAGCTCGCTCCCATCGACTTTACGCAAAGCTGTCTCTAAGAGTGGTTTGCCGAGAGTCAAAAAGCCCTCATCGTGCTCATCCCTAGATAGCCAGGCGGTATTCACCCCCACAACGCCTACATCAACACCGCGTAAGGTAACGCGCTCCGAAAATGCGCCTTGAGAGGCCGCAAATCCGTCTGCCCTATCTGTAACATCATGGTCGATGAAGCTTCGAAAGCGTTCCACGAGCATTTTTCTAGCGCCTGCACCATCGGTGGTAGGGTCAAAATAGCGTTCACGTAGCTTCCCAAATTCGACCCGATCAAAAGCGTGGTTCACCTTTCGATCAAGGTCATGATTACCAGGAACCATGAAAGTTCTAGAGTGAATATCTCCGCCGATCACTTCTTGCAACGGCTGCAAAAATTCATCGCAGAACTTTTCGTACTGCGAGGATGCCCCTTTGTCTGCTACATCTCCAGTTATGAAGACAAAATCCGGCGTGAAGCCGCTAGCTAGTTTATGACGTACGTGCTGGATGATTCGGGAGAACATTTCAGACTCCTCATAACCATCTTTGCCTGTGTGAAAGTCGGATAGGTGCAGCCAGCTGACAGTCGATGACACCGAATGAGCACTCCATTGCTGAGGATTGGTCGAAATGCCATTATCGGAGGCCGGCGGCGTTCAGTCTACAGGTCTGAGGTAAGTGAGTTGCGTAGGCAGCGCCGCATGAAAAAAGCCTCGTACGACCCTGTGGTTCTCAGAAAAATTACTGAACCAGAGCCGGCCCTCAGAAATGGGCCGACATTATGCTGGAAAGTTCATGATCGGTATCGAGAGGGTGGCGATCTCAATGATATCGGTTGAGGTCTGAGCTCATCCTGCATAGGCTTAATGACTCTGCTCAGAGTCGCATGGGCATTTGTCTGAGTGTGCTCAGCTGCAGATCAGACCTTGCGCCCAGGGCATTTGAACGTCGCAATACACGGTGTCGTTATCGTCTGGCGTACACATCGGACTCTCTCCATTAAACTTCATCAGCTCTGCATTCCATTGCGGCGATGTTTGTGCATGCCCCCCCTACGGGAAAAGTCTGTCGTAAACCGAGCATTGGCAATGCCTGCTTCTCAAACCTTTGGACTTCCATCCTGCACGCCATACCCTCCGCTTGCGACCGCCAAAGCGAACTCCACCCCATCATGATCAAAGCCTAAATTGTCGGAAGTTGAATCTCAAATTCTCCGCCTGCCCCCCCGATGCAAGTGCGTGTCGCGCCATGACCTAAACCATCGGCTAAGCTTGCGGATACAGAACTTGGAAGCCGGACTTAGGGCTGCAAGAAAACATAGACTATCTGCATAACCAGGTGATGCACATGGCAAAACAGCTTTCCCCTGCTGGGGTGATGGCGCTCAAAGAGGCGCTCTGTTCGGTGTACTGGTATAAATCGGAGCTCAGGGGATTTTTACATCTTTGTCTTTCCACGCCAGCCATCCTTAACCGGTTTCACTGGGACAACTACAAGCGCCAGATTGCCTCGGACGTGGTCGATTATTTGTGTGCTAATGCTGAACCCCATCTGGGTGATCTGACGAAGATTTGTTATGAGCTTTGTAGAATTACCGACTTCTCTCATCTTCAACGCTTGGAAGATGGCCACCAGAAAGTGGAAAAAGCTAGGAGTGCAGTCAACCAGCTCAGATCATTGGTAGAGCCACATCAGGACGTCAAAAAAGAACAGGACGAGATTAAGCGCAGGCAAGAAGTCGCCGCCAAAAAGCTCCGTGAAAACGCTGCTGTACGGCAGAAGCTCCAAGCCATAAACACACGATATCTGGCTCTGATTGGCTCTGACAATGCACAAACTCGCGGCTTCGAACTGGAGCGCGTAATGTATGAAGTGTTTGAACTGTTCGACCTTGACCCAAAGGCCTCGTTTAAAAATAAGGGAGAGCAAATCGACGGAGCCTTTTCGTTGGACGGAACTGAGTATTTGTTCGAGGCCAAATGGCAGAAAGGCCCAGTCAACAAGGGTGATCTCGCAATTTTCACCGACAAGGTGAGAACCAAGCTGGACAACACGTTAGGGATATTTCTATCGATCAACGGCTTTTCCTCGGATGGCGTTGCTGCACACCAGGCTGGAGGAGCGTCAATATTTCTGGTTGACGGAGGAGACCTAATGGCCGTGCTTGAGGAACGTATCGACTTTGTAAGTTTGCTGCTCAGGAAAAAGCGTCACGCAGCGCAGACCGGGCAAATTTATCTCAGTTACTACCAGATGGTTGCCTCTGGGGCTGTCTAGTCACATCTCGAAACGAGCCTTGATCATATCGATATGGCCCCCTAAATCCCGACTCTCGGGGTAGCTTCGAAAACGTCGAGGGAATCGACCAGCCTGAAATCATCGTTCAGTCTTTTCAGCCCCAAAATAGTGGCATTCTGTTACCATGCGTCGTGTTCGTCTGTAACGACCCCACTGAATTCAACAGGAGCCAAGGAACGGTGGCCGATTTATCAAGTGGTTCAACGGGGCACGAAGCCGGCGCTTCCGCGTTAGGCTTTTATTACCAAGCCCACTATGCCTTGCTGTCGCTGTTGCGACATTCCACGGATGATTCAGCAGTTTCCATCGAACGCCTCGATGACGTGCAATTGGAAGTGAATGGCCAGCACCTGCTCATTCAACTCAAGCATTCTCTCTCTAAACGCCCACCTCCCATTTCACTCAGCTCAACGGCGCTTTGGAAGACGATCAAGGCATGGATCGATACGCTGCCGAGTGTGTCTCTTGCGTCGACCAGATTCCATTTGATCGCTGTTGGGGTCATACCGGACGGCTCTCCTCTGCTTTCGTTGTGTGAAGGAAACACTGATCGACACTCGCTTCTCATGGCAATGACAGAAGAAGCACAACGAGTCGTTGACCGACGTACCACCTCCACCAAAACGCCCCTCCCCTATGTGGATCGAGCGCCAGGATGTGAAGCCTTTTTGGCGTTGAGTGATTCGAATCGTTTGAATTTGCTAAGGCAAATCGAGATATTCCCGAACAGCCCTGATATCACTCAGATCGAAGCCTTGATAGCTCAGCAGCTGAAATTGACACCTGTCGAGTACCGTCCCAGTGTGACAAAGAGACTTGTCGAATGGTGGGGACTTCAGGTTGTACATTCGCTGTGCGGTATGAGAGACCGAGCAATTTCGTTTACCGAATTGCAGCACATGTTGATGGAGATCGAAAGCGATCTGGTCGAGGACAACTTGTCGTGGGAGTTTGAGGACGCGATGTTTCCTCCTGGTCATTCGCCCCACCGCATGCTTGAACGGCAAATTGCTTTGGTCAATGGCAGTAAGGTCGACCTGAAACGCTCCACTCGAGATCAATGGCGAGCCCATGGACAGCGCTCGAGTTGGGTTTCCGATAACCCAAGTATGAAGCTCAAGGTCGCCAAATACGACTCCCGACTGATCGAATACTGGTCTGACCTGCATGAGCAGATGGCATTGGACTGCGAGGATAAAGATGAAGCGATCAAGCGAGAGAGTGGCCTCCAGCTTCTGAGGTGGGCTTATGACGAGGCGCCTAAGAACGTGGAACCGATCTCTACGCCGAGTCGCCACTTCTACATACGAGGCACCTACCAAACTCTCTCGATAGACCGTCGAGTGGGTTGGCACCCTGACTACATTAAACTTCTGGAGGATGAGTCTTGATAGTCGCTCACGACCTCTACGCTGAAACGAATCCTGCGTTCTGTGCCTATATCCTCGCGACCTTCACATCGGCGTACGAAGAGGAAAAATCTAGTAGTCCGGAGATGTTGCTCTGCTATGCAGCATTGCCGATTGCGCTGTCAGGAAATCTGGAAAAAACATTTCTGGGGACTAACCGCCTGACAGGGCTTCTTGAGTGGCTACAGAGAAATCCGGTCATCCAGATTGACCTCCGCGAACGCATCGATAGCTCGGCAGACATCGTTACTGAAGCCATCCAATATGGTTGTTTTTCGAAGCTCTTCAGTATCAATGAGCAAGGCCTTTTGTCAGCAGGGCCGAAGTCCACGAATAAGAGCGCGATCAATCGGCTCAGCTCTCGTAATTTGAATGCCTTCAAACGTGCCCGCTCACTGGGATATTGGATGGCAATGGCGGGAAGCACCCGCACTACACTCAACATGATGGGGTTGACCGTATGAATCGCTGGAACATTGCGAGCATCTTTTTCCTTGGGGAAGAAGGTCGACTGAGAACAATCACACTAGAGCCTGGCGTGAACATCATCACTGGCGCCTCCGGTACTGGAAAATCGACGCTGATCAAGGCTATCGATTACTGCTTAGGATCGAGCGAGTGCGAACTCGCGGCGTATGTGCGCCGTCACAGCATCGCGGTTGGAGTCAAATGGATCTCCGATAGCGCTGAAATGATCACGGGACGCATCATTCCACCACTCACTCAGAAGAGTAGTGGGAGTATGTTTGTCAGCACCGGCAGAGACCTACCGCTCCCTCGGAAGATCAGTGAGTTCGAAGGCGCTACCACGCTCAAGTCAGCGAGGGCACTCATTGAGCGAGCGTTTGGAATTGGGGATCTTGCTGGAGACTCGTATGAAGCTGGTGTGCAGCGCTGGAGAGCTTCAGTGCGCCACGCCACTGCCTATATGTTTGTGACCAAAGAAGTCATCAACAACGAGAAGGCGTTACTCCACGGCCTAGATCAGGCAGACGAAGCAAAGGGCATAATTGAAACGATGCCTTATTTTCTCCGTGTGGTAAACGAAGAGTCCGTGATCCATGAACGGAAGCTCCGTGAGCTGCGCCAACGGTATGACAGGGAAGAGCGCCGTCAACGTACCCAGAAAGCGACCGACAGTGAGTTCAGGACAGTGGCAATGCGGCTTTTGATGGATGCTCAGCGATGCGGCATGATCAGCGCTCTCCCGGACAGTCAAGCTACGGACGAAGAACTCAAGACCGCCCTTGTTGCAGCTCGCAGAAGCTCAGCCAGTCGCTCGGTCAATCCTGACGAAAACGAACTGCCAGCGTTATACGCTGAGCGGAAAAGGCTGCTGAACCTGTTGGATTATCAACGTCGCAGAGTACGCGCAACTCAGACCGCGCTAACTGAAATGGAGGAATTTAGAGGCACAGTACAGCGCCAATACGAAAAGCTGGAGATTTCAGAACACATCCGGAAGATCGGCGAAGTGTGCCCTGTTTGTGACTCGCCTTCCCAGAAGGGACGGTCAATAGCAGGTGCTTTGCAGGCCACCCTCCAGATCATCCGCTCAGAAAGTGTTGCTGTGGAAAGCGTAAAGCCACGACTCGTGGAGCATGACCAAGTGCTTCATGACGAGCTCAAAGGCATCAATGCCGATCTCAAGGCAGTGAACGAGCGGATCGCAACATGGGTGCGGCAAAATGAAGAAAATAAAAGGTTTGAGTCGGCTTCGACTTATCGGGCGAACCTGCTAGGAAAAGTCTCATTATTTCTTGAGCTCAGCCCTGCTGAACGGCCAGCCGCAGTTAGCCTTGATGTGCTGCGCTCTCAGATTGAAGAGCTGGAAGCGAAAGTCGACCATGCTGCCAGGAAGGTGCTATTGGATAGGGCTCAACGCAAGGTCTCGGAGAGAATGACGAAATCAATCGTTTATCTGCCGACCAAAGAGCCATGCGTTGATGTGGACATTGAATTTTATGCTCGTCCACCCGAGGTAGCGGTCATCGAACGTGGACAGAATGCCGTCCTGCGAATGATAGACCTAGGCTCCGATGAAAACTGCCTGGCTATTCATGTTGCCCTCACCTTTGCCTTGCAATCGTTCTTCAAGGACGTTGGAGCGCCAGTACCTGGCTTCCTGGCTTTCGATCAGATAAGCCGCCCCTACTACCCGACTCGTGGTGAAGATGAAACCTTCCTCACAGGTGAAGACGAAGAAATTCTCGCAATGCGCAAGCACATCAATTTTTTATTCAATGAAACGGCGGCTCAGAAGGATCTCCAGGTACTGCTGATCGAACACGCCTACTTCGCTGATGATCCCCGCTATGTGGGTGCGACAAGGGAACGATGGACTCGCACCTCTGGGAATGCATTGATCCCAATGGACTGGCCGCAGCGATCTGAGCAGTGAAAACAGTCGACTGAGTGCTGTTTCCGAAGATTTCCATTTTTAACTGCGGATAACGCAAAGGCGTTACTGGTACGTGCCTTCGTGAACCGAGCCTTGGAACGCCTGCGTCTCGGCCCTTCGGGCTTCCATACTGCACGCCGCGCGCCCCGCTTGCCCATATCGATCCGACATCGCGACCTACCGTGTACTTGAAAAAAAGTCTTCGGCACCTGCCCACGCGTACGGAGATCATCATCCGTTTTCAGTGCCTCGATTCCGACCGGTAGTCAGTCAGTCGACGATAAAGGGCCGCTATGATGCGAGCGTCTAGCCCCCTTGTTCGCATAGGAAGCCATCGTACCTCACAGCCGCGAAGGTGAACCTCCATACCGCGACCGCCCACGCGACCTCGAAATGCGGACGTCATTAGAGAGCTTAAAGCCATGGACTTTGACAAGACGGCCATCGCCGAAAAACTCGAGATCGCCGGGATGCGGTTCGCAGTAACTGGAACAATCGAGCCTTTACCACTGACAGCACGGGGCGCATAAACCGGAGGGAGGAGCCGGACAACCTTCGCCAGACTTATTGAACCGCCCTAAGCGGTTATTCTCTGAGCGTTTATCCCGGCAGTCCAAGGGCTGCTGAGCATGGACTGGAACCAGTTCGACCGGACGTTCCATACCCATCCCCTGCCTAGCCCTGACACTATTTCGTCCGGGCCCGAGCGATCATGGCATCCAGCTCAGCGAGTAGCTGATCGACATCTATTTCAACAAACTCTCCGGGGTTGAGGATCTGCTCAATCACCTCGGGACTGAAGTCTTTGAAAACCTCCTCCTCGCACGGGCCAACAACCCAAACACACTCCGCCTTAGTGTAAAACTGATGCAGTGCGCCGGATAATTGGAGCTCCCCCAGCGCAGCATCAAGCTCTCGACAAGATACGTGTGGTACCTGCTCGGCTATTCGGTTCCCCAACAAGGAGTGGGAAATGCCCGATCCAACCGATGCCAGGATCAGCGCCTCCAGATTAAGTTGGTCGTTCATTCCCCGATCCCCTCGCTCATCCGATTCGTTGGCCAAGGTCGTACCCGATCATGAAAAGGCCCATTTCAAGCTTACGAAGAGGATTCCCGAACCCCTCATGAAAGCGGCTCGCGCGCGCCAATGGATGAGCCAAGGCTTCGCTGAGCACCCAGCTCGCCCGCATATTCCAGAGTGCGTGGTGATGACCTCGTCGCAGCCGGGGAAATTTAAAGTCACACTCCAAACTCGGATCGCGGTTCTTAGGCGCAACAGTGTTCTGAGCCTCCTTTGCGGGCGCCCAAGGGAAACGAAGCCCGTCAGGGAGAGAGGTAAGTTTTCTGTCACCGCAGTATTTCATGACTAGCCAGCCCATAGCAGCAGCGACTCGGCTGTCGTAGATGATGAAATTCTCGCAGATCAGCGAATAGACCTTAGTCATGCCTGCATTGAAGCGCAGATCGCTGAAGAATTTAGGGCTATCCAGATCTCCATGTCGCAGAACCTCAGCAACCTGCTCGATCATCGCTGCCAAACCCACTCGATTCTCTTCAAGCCAGCGGTTGTTCTTAGCAGAAACACCACCCCAAGACATGGTGGCCTGGGTTCCCCGCAGCATCGAGTCGTCGCATGCAGCCGCGCTGAGGTCAGCGGCTAGAGCCTCAAGGGCTTTAGTGTTGCTATTACCACAACTGCCCGCACTTACATTGAGATGGGCCACCCCTGGGTGATTCCATTCGTACTGCTCAAAAGCGTCATGAAGACTGGAGAACTGCCAGATCTTGCGGGTCTGGCGGTTGGTGTAATGATGCTCTAAAGGCTTGTTAGACCCCAACTGATCAGCAAGCCATTCAATGAAAGCATTGACCTCAGCGCGGTCTTTGTAAGCTGGGTACTTCCGGTGCGAGACCTTAATCATGCGACGCTCCATTAAGTTCGGTGGGTTTTCTTGCTGGCAAAGTGATACTGACTCACAATAAGGACAGATTTTGTCTGTGAGTTCGCTATGGTTAATAAAATTTCCAAAGAAGATAGACGCAAGGCACTCTTAGGTATGCTGCTGCGGGAGCGTCGCTCCCTGCTTACCGAGGATCTGCACGCTCAGCTGACACATTGGATTGAACAGGTTCCCCACCTTAAAACCACATTGCGCGACCTGCAGACCCTTGCTTCGGAGGGACTGATCACCGGTGAAAAGCCAGTAGGTCAAAAATCCTACCGGTGGAAACTGCGAAAAGCTCGCTTAGATCTCGTACTGACACCCGCTGAATCGATGACGCTCGTAGCAATACTGCAGCATGCCGAGCGCTTCGGGTTCAAAGTGGTAACCGACCAGCTAGTGGAGCTTCGAGATTACGCGCTAGGGGTAATAAGCCGAAACTCAAAACACGACCTGATCGGCCAGGGCAGAATCACTACGGGCACTCGCTTCATCACCCTACTGCCTGGTGCTTACGATCCGGCGCACCTTGAGCTCATCCAAGCGGCCATGCTCGACGGTCAGTCGTTAGAGGTCGTCTATAAGCCACGCGATGTTGGTGATCTCGAATGCACATATATTTTGAGGCCTCTAGCGCTCTCCTTCCAAGACTCCAATGTCTATCTGTCGGCCTACGTCGAATCTGAGCAGTGGCCTGACGGTAAGATGCCGAAGCGGGATGCCCTGCGCGGGAAGTACAGCAGCAATGGGCCAGGCAAGCAGTGCGTGCTCATGCTTCATAGGATGGTTAACATCAAGACCTATTGGCAAGATACCCCTGAGCCAGAGGGATACAGCGTCGGCGCATTCGTAGTGCAGAGAGATCTAAATACCATTCATGAGGAGGCTCCTGTAGAGCTGAGGCTGCGTCTTGAAGCGAATCTCCTTAACCGCCTCACTGAAAACCAGCTAAATGAAACTCAAAAAATCGAACACACCTCTATCGGTACCATCTTGAAATGCTCAATTCAAGATACCCAAGGGCTGAGACTGTTTTTGCTTAGCAATGCAGACGAGATCGAAGTCCTAGAACCGCCTTACCTTCGCGACCACATCAAAAATTCATTGCGCCGGGCTTTGGAAATGTACGCAAGCGACAAGGTGTGATGGTGACTGTAGGTGTTCAGGTCTGGGATGAGGCCGACGCGAATCACATCGTGGCAAATGTAGATCGCTGGCACATCACGTTTTATAACGACTGCGACGCGCTCAGCTACCGCCAACATGCTCTAAGTCCGGATGGGCAGCTTGGCTGATCGGTTGGGTGCTGATCCGGTGGCGCTGCTGATCACACGGCAGGATCAGACGCATGAGTGGATGCTGAAGGCGCTTCAGCTGTTTCGGAGCGTGACCCCAATGGGGGTCGGCTGTCGTGAACCAAACCGCCAAAAGCGGACGTCTTGGTCATGCGGGCTTCCATCCTCACCCGCTAGTTTGCTGACAAGCTACCGCACCAAACTTGGCCGCTATTAATTAAAGCTCAACCTCCACAGTAATCCTATGTGCGCTTGATGCGATGCTGAAGGTATTTCATCGCTTCAGGACGAAAATCAATCTCGTGCACCCCTACCAGCTGATGGATCGTTCGCTCCTCGAAGCTTAACTCTGGATCGACCACCAACATGCGATCCGAGTCAAAGCCAATGACCCCGGCATCCATCAGTCTGTGAAGGGACGCAGTCAGGAGGATGCCATTGTAGGGATCAGTCAAGGCTGGATCATCCTCTTCACCAGCTTGGTTTTGTGCGTGCCCCTGCGGGGATGGCTGTCGTGAACCGAATCCTGTCTATCGACAGGGTTCGGCCCTCCGGGCTTCCGTCCTCATGCCTTCGAACGTCCTGGTCTGCGCGCTCCGCTTGCATAATGACTTAAGTCACTTCTCGGCTTAGACATTACTCGTAGCTCCTACATACTGCTTCCATCCAGTAAGTGGTGGAGTTAGCCCGATGTCATGGTCACTTTGGAAAGATAAACGTCCTGAATGGGTGCAGGCAGAGGAACGAGCGTTCATAAAGGCTGTGAACAGTTTGAGAACGCTACAGATAACTACGCGGGTCGGCATGAGAATCGACCCTGAAGAACTCAGAGACCAGATCCTTGCATCACCAGAACGGTACAAAGGGCTGGTGAAAAGATAGCGGTATCGGAGCAATTCCTTAGGGAAGCTGTTGCCTCAAGGGATTAGCACCTAGACTCTATCCAGCGTCCTATGGAAGGGGCAATTTCAGGAGAACACATGCGCATACTCATTAAATATCAAGATGGTGAAGGCTGCATTACCGAACGGGAAATCTCGGATTTGCAAAAGGAAACCGATATTCTCATTGGCGCGTTTTGCCACGCCCGTGATGAATGGCGATCATTCAATATAAATCGAATAATTCATGCGGTAGCTAAAAACACGGGAGAGTTGATTAACCCTTATAGGCTTGTGCCGGAGATGCGTGACGAGCAGTCTCTCGACTCGCTGACCTGGAAGTACCGACAGGCTATCAAATCGGTGAAATTTTTCTGTCTCACCACTCGAGGATTCGGTAAGCGCGAGCGCCCTCGGATCGTCGATTTCGTCAAAGACCTAGTGTATACGTCACAGCACTCCGAAGAAGATATCAGCGAGTGGGTCAACAACCTCTGGTGCGCAGACCTTTATCGATACCGCGATGGTGACGTTGATGAGTACAAAGGACTGCTAGAGCAAATCCCTTATTCACTGCTCGACCAATGTCGAGAGTGCGCGCTGAAGATAGTCGTGGGCTCAGGCCGAAAATCCGAAAACCCCGACTGGTTGCAGAGAATTGATGAAGAATTCAGTTCTCCCCCCGTAGTGCGAAACCCGATCAGTCCCGGGGTTTGACCTTGTCGAAGGAATGAATGATGAAGTTTTTACGGGACGCACGAACCCTTAAGATCAAAGCTGTCAGCTCCCTTCGTATCGGGATGCAGTCCCTTCAATAGCTTTGACGACGATGGCCGTATCACTACCGTGTTATTCCACCTTCAGCACGCCTGTGAAATGCTGCTGGTTTAGTGGCGAAAGCGTCCTGAGATCCATATTGTGAAGCCCAGAACAGCAAATCAGGCGCCGAAAAGCCTCTGAAGCAGCTGCTCCGTCTGCGTTCCACTGTACCTTGCCTTCAGCTCATCAAGCTTGGCACCTCTGCGCTCGCCGGTGAGTAAGCTTAGGCCGTGTAACGCGTTAATAAGCTTCTGAGATTCGGCGTCATCATCTCTCATGCTGATCCACGACGAGTTCGCCTGCTTGGCCAACGCTTCAGCCTTGCCGCTGAGCCTCTGCGATTCAATCAACCTGTTACCGCTTACCTCGGTCTTAAGCTGACTGAGGACTTGCTCTAGCTCCTGCAACTGCCCTGTGATGATCTCTGCACCATCAAGTGACACAGGGCGTCCCTCTACATAGATCACATCCTCCTGGATGCAGTAGATTGCTAATGGGCCATCCCCTCCTCCCGTGCAATCAAGCGCAAGAAAATTCCCCAATCTCAGCGGTTTCGGTATCCACGTATGTCCCGAGCACACTCTCCAGATGCCGGTAACACCATCACGATAATGCTTGATGATCCGTTCCCTGCCCCACAGAGCGATCTCTTCGATCTGAGCATTGTCTAGGCTGCCAACAAACTCCTGCCAAGAAATCCCTGCCGGCACATCGGCATGAACGACACCGACCAGGCCACGTGCGGACTGAATTTCTATGGCGGTCGGAAGACGTTCCAGCCTTTCGATCACCATTCCTTTCGACTCATCGGCGATGGTTGCCCACCAACCCGCACCGTGGGAGCTGTAGCGCGCTTGTGGATTCTCACGGTAAGCGTTGATCAACATTTGTTCGTGATTGCCCTGGACACAAAAGAACCAAGGTTCGCCGAGCAGCTTTAGGCCATCTAGCATCCCAGGCCCACGGTCGATCAGATCACCTACAGCAATGACCCGATCAACCGCACTGTCAAAGCCGAGCGCACGAAGACCCTTGTGCAGCTCCATGGTTTTGAAGTGGATATCACCAACTACAAAGTCACGACCAAGGTCGTTTTTGGGGAGGCGTAAAAGCGCCTGCTTCATTTTGGATCGGTACTCCGGAGCGTTTGCCGATGGGTTGATTGAGTAGCTTCATTGTACCCCCTTGTCAGCAGAATGAGCGCCGCCAACCTACCCTTCCACTACTTTTCGAGCTGTCGGCGGCAAGAATTGGCGGCCATGTGCTACTATTGAAATTGATAGATTTCCTCTGATCATCAGTTGTCGTAGGTAGTAAAGCTGGTACAAGCTTCAAACATTCAAAAACATCACTCTATACAACGACGGAACGTTTCGATGTCCTTTCTCGTGCCAATCTTGCTCGCCGTCCTGACCTTTCCTTTTCTGCAAAGCCGCCTTTGCAAGGGACATTACAGTTTCGCGAAAACCTATTTCGGATGGGGGCTTCTGGGGACAGTTGCACTGTCGCTCGGCATCTTCTGGCTGCTTGGCCCGATTTTCTTTCAACAGGATCACGGCAGAGGTGATAGGGCAATTTCGGTCACCTTCAGGATTTGGGTTCTCGTGACTTCGTTCTACATGATAGGCATCTGCATTGGTCTCAATCACATCCGAAAAAGAGACGATCGTCCGCTGTTGAACCTCTACATCATCATGCTCATCGTCTGCACTGCTTTATTGTTCCTATCCAGCTTGGCGGCAGCGCCCGTTTACTGGTTTATTTACGGAGTGACGGCCTTCATCGCATACAAAATGCGGACGAACCAAAATCTTGGGGAACCGCCCAAATCCTGGAATGACTGAAGGAAGCCAATGAGCCGTCTGTGTGCACGCGGATGAGCGCAATAGGTTGTATGCGTAGCGAGAGCTTATGGACTAGCAGTTGAATAATTGGAACTATAGCGATGAGAACAGGCCTGTGGCGGCGCAGTGCCAAACCTCTGTTGCCATGCTAAATCTGCTGACCTCACTGCTAGCAAGCTCGACACCCCACGGTCTTTGGCTGCAGGTCAGGTCAACAGATCTCCCCATTTACGCTGCAACGCTTGCTCGTCTGCCACTATCTGCTGGGTAAGCGCGGTGATCCATTCGGTTGCAAAGGTGTTCGCCTCCCGCAGCAGCGACATAATATCGTCGACCTGAAACTCACCTGGTTGTTGTACCGCCTCTGCTTCGGTAAGCATTTTCCGCACCATCATGTTCAAGTCTTGTTTGGAAACGACTTTGGCCAAGCCGTAGGCCATGGGAACCGATTCGCCTTCGACGTCTACCACTGCACCTGGCAACTCCAGATACTTTTCGCAAATCATCAAAAAACCCGTGAAGAAAGCTTCAAACACATTGTCGTGGCGTAATTGCTCCGGAATTTTGTGGTACGAGAAACCGTACATGAACGAAAGCGCAAAAAAGATGTGCGACTCCACATCGGCTTGGGGCTCGCCCGATAATTTATGCGCCTTGGTCAGTACAGCATTGAGGCATTGAATCGGCAGACTGAACAACAATACGTCGTCGGCATCGGTGAGTTCAGCTTGCAGGGCCTGCGAGATGCCGCGCATTTTGGCGATGGCGGTGGCGCCATCGGCCACTAATGATAATTGGTCATCGCCCAGCAAATTATCAAGCTGTTTGTCGAAACCAAGCATGGCCACCGATACTGGCGCTGCCAAATTTGGCTGGGGCTGGAGTTCTTCTTGCAGCAACTTGTCGAGGATCTTGTCGCGATTTTCCAGCACGAATTTGACGAACACATGCTCCTTAAGCGCCAGTCGCACAAAACCGGGCAAGAAGGCGTAAAGGATGCTAGCTAGCTTTTCGATGTTTTCATCGTTTCGCAAAGCCGCCATCGACGCTTCGCCGGTCTTCTCCTTCAAAAAAGGGATAATTCTCGATTTGTTTTGCTCAATGGCTCCGCCGACATAGCCAAGGAGTTTGTCCTTGGTGCCATTTTTGGCAGGCGCAGCTGCTTTTTCCGGCGTGATTTTTTCCGTCTGCGCAGTCACCGTGCGCACGGGTGCCTGCTGCAGAAAAACCTCAGGTTCAATGAATGTAAGCGATTCCACTTCATCGTTGGCGGTGTGGGCGGGCTCCACCGGCGCTGGTATTGCGGCGGGGGAACCGATCACTTCGCCAGCGCGCGCAGCTTTCAATTCCGCATTAATCGCGGAAAGGAATGGCCCGAGTTCCTTTTCGCCAGCCTGAGTTAGCGTGCCGATCTTGCGGCCATTGATATACAGGTCGCGCTTGATCAAATTAATAGTTTCAGCGTGGCGCCAGAAGAACAGCCGGGGCGAATCCATCAGTACCTTCAGGGCGAAGGTTTCGCGACCAAACAGCAGCCCTTCCTTTGCGCCGCCGAACAGCGTGTCATCGATCAATATCAGCACATCATCGGCGACCAGAGATCCGCCATAGGACTCGAGCGCACCTTGAAGTTTTTTCGGCGGGATGTTGGGTGTCACGAACACCCGCTCGGGCGCTAAGCGCTGCGCTGCAGCGACCATGCGCTGTATCACTTGCTGCACCTGCACATCGGAAAGCTCGGCTGGGCCGCCGACCACCACTTGGGCGCCCGCCCCGCCAGCACGAACCACTTCCCGCCATTCACTCAACAAAGAAAAAAAGTGCTGGAGGTTTTTTTTGTCCACCACGGACATGCTCGTGACGGCTTCGCCGTTAAGGTGGATTTTGGCGCCTTTTGCTTCCAGCTTTTCCACATCCTTGAACTCGAAAGGCTCCATGTCGGCAAATACTTCTTTGAAGCCAAAGAAATCCTCTGCGATCAACGCGCCTTCTTTTCCGCTACCAAACACCGTGTCGTCTATCAGAACCTTAATGCTAGCTGGGTCTTCATTTAGGCCATACGAATCCAGTGCATTATTCAGCAGCTTGAGTGGGATGTGCGGGGCGACGTAAATACGGTCGGCGCCCGAATAACGTTTGGCTGCAAGAAACTCCAGTAACAACATATGCGCACCTTAAATTCGGCCGCCAGCTCCGAGCAAGCAGGTTTAAAATGGGATCCAAAAGCATTTCTTAGCATGCTTTCGGCCGATCTACCGCAATCTTGAGGTCAAGTCTTGTCATACATACCACTTCACGTGCCCTGCTCGCGTGAGTGAGCATGTTTGAAAAAAGCCCCTCATGGTAATTTTCACGACATTTTTCTGAGCAATCCGGCCTTCGCTCCGGATCATGTCCAGAGTCGGATGGGCATTTGACTTCGTGAGTATGCCCAACATCTACGGCAGCTGACGGCCCCGCCCTAGGGGCATGTGAATGTCGCAGTACACTGTGTCGTCATCGTCCGTCATACCCATCGGATTTCTCCACTCAACCTGGTCGTTTTCCGCCGCGTCCGACTAGCGCGTTTTTTGTGCGTGCCCCTGCGGGGAATGGCTGTCGTGAACCGAGCCTTGGCAACCCGGCGTCTTGTCCCTCCAGGATTACATCCAAAACGTCGCGCGCTCCGCTTGCCATACCTATCAATCTCTACAACGATTGTGTTGAGCTCAATTACCGCGAAAAATGCAACAGTCCGGACGGCAGGCACTTACGATTTGATCTTGGAAACCGATTCGGAACAGATCCGGTTGCGCTGCTAACCTACGGCCCTGCGCCAACTTCAAGAGCTTGGAGCGTAACACCGGGTTTAGCTAGTTCCCATTCAGCCCAGCATCTCTAGTAAGCAGGCGCCTCTTCCATTCGCTCTCGAGCTGCATCATCTGCTTCTCGCCAGTGTTCTTATCCGCGATCTCCAAGATCGAGAAATAAAAGCCGTTGGTAAAAACACTGCCCTTTTCAGCTTCCAGTGCCTTGAGCCGCACATTCCCCCCATGCCCACCGTGAGCATAGGTTTCCCACCGTGCCCAAATGCCTCCCTCTCCCGTTGCGCTACCCACGTAGAGCATGTGGTGCTCACGATCTGAGATGAGGTAGACGCCGGCCACACTGCTCAAAGCAGACCGCCAAGAATCGATCTGTTCTTTTACAATGACCTTGAGTGTTCTGTGACTGATATCTACGGCCTTGAAGCCAGGGAAGTCGCCCACGGTCATTCGCTTGGCTCGAAGAGAATGCACCCGCATGTCATGCACAACCTTGTCGGCATAAACGTAAGCCTGACGTCCTGAACGAGCGTACTCAAGGATTAGCCGCCCCTCGAGTTCCTCAAACCCAGCGAGGTGGCGATAGGTATATTTCCACTTGGTTTTTGTGTCTGCGGGCCTCTTCGTAGGCACCAACTGGTCATACACACCGGCGAAAAGCCAACGCTTTGTGCCTGGCATCTGGATCAGGCTAATCAGATACTCACGGCTGAAGTTTTTGGCGTTTTGGTAGGACTGCCATTCATCAAAAGTGCCCGCGATGAATTCGTCGATTGGCTCCTCCACTTGGTTGAAACCAGCCAAATGGATCTTTGCTTTCCTGAGATCGAGGTCGCGCATGTAGTGTTGCAGGAGGGTTAGAAACACTTTGAGATTCCGTTCTGTTGAAGAGGACGTTTATGGCTGAATGCCTTTGATTTTTTCCAGCTTCATTTGGTATCCCTGGCCTGGCTGTGTAATCGTCTCAGTCTCGACCGTCTGAACGATTCGACCTTCCGCATCCTTGGTAACTGAGATGCTTTTGCTATAGGCAGTTTGCACGCAACCAGAAAGAGCAGTGATTGCCAACAGCAGGAGGGCAGCATTGAGTTTCATTGTGGATTCCGTTTCCAAATTTTGGGGTGGCAAGCTTACAAGTCGAAGTGGCCTAATGCCACCCCCTCACCCGAACGAGCTCCTCCATGAAAATTAGGTCTTAGAAAGTGCCTACAAATGCCCTGCTCCTAGCGGCCACCTACTTCAACACATGTTGAGCCAGCCCTGGCCTGCGCCAGAGGGTTGCTGGCAATTAACGGTTCTGCTTATCAAGCGATGGATCCACCTGGCATGAAGGAGGCTCTAGACGCGCTCCAGAATCTACCAGCCGGATGATTGATTTTGATGGTGATGGCATTAGGGTTGATTGCTTTCTCGGTTTACAGCTTCTCTGAAGCTATCTGGCGCAGGATCAACATGGACGTACCTGGAGTGCCGAGCAGGGACTGATTAGAAACGGAAGTTTCAGGGCCATGAGGAGCCTTACTCGCACCAAGGCCCCCACGTTGGCGGGTTGTCTACGATATCGATGGACATACTGAGCTCGTCTTGCATGTGCTCGAGGACTTTGTCGAGACGCGGATGAGCTTTCGATTCTCGCAGTGCATTTACTAATCCTAGGAGCTCTCGGCCCTGGGCTAGCGGCATCTGGATATCGCAGTATACCGTGTCATCCTCTTGTCCCATGCCCTCACCCGCTCAGTCTTTTTTAGATTTATTTCTTGCGGCCCTATGCTGCTCCAGATGCCGCATCTCTGCTTCCCAACTCGCCAGGAATTTATCCCAGTCTGCGGCGTATGGCCCATCAACCAATTTGGTCGATCCGATGCTTGCCTGGTGGAAACGTTCCCTCCAGGGCTGCGGAATAGTTTCCTCCAAAATGATGTCGATTCCGGAGTTATGACGCCTCACCGAGACAGAGTTACGAACCTCAATGAGCTCGAGTGGCTTATCGCTACAGGGGGTGTCGTATCGTTCTTGGACGTCGAGGCTATCAAGGATGGTGAGCAGTTCTGAGGCATTCGGATCACCAGGATGGAAGCTGGCAAGCGCCCACAGAACTCTTCGCCTAGTTCTCTCACGCTCGCGGAGTAAATCGCAGGTCATTTCAGCCTCCTTTTCACAAAGCTCGGCGGTGGTTATGGCGTTCCGCCTTCGGCGGATGGCTGGCGTGAACCGAGCCGTGGCAAGCCACGTCTCGGCCCTCCGGGCTTTCATCCAGCACACCTGCGCGCTCCGCTTGCATAATGCGTAGCGCGCCGGGATTTGCCTGAGTTCAGTTCCTAGCGAAATTGTGGGCCAAACATTTCGCTTTCCCCGCCAGCCGCGAACACTACTCCTTATGAAACTTGCTGAAGCGACTCGACAGAGTTGAAGGGGCAATAATTTCCCACGATTCCGGCCTCGAGGTGGCACTGAAAACTACCCAGGCACGCCAAAGAAAAAATAGTGCAACCAACCCTGCTTCAACTATCGTAACCACCGTAGCGTTATACATATAGCTTTGATCTTGCCCGAATAAGAAGATCAATGCGAATAAAGAAGGAAACCAGCCGATGAGAAATACCATGCAGAATGCGAGAGCGGCGGTGCCCGCCAAAATCATGGGCACCATGAGCCTAAAGGAAGTAGCGAACATTTTCTCGCCACTTTCTTTTTGAACACCATAAATCATACCAATATTTTTTTCTTTATTACTACTGTTCTTGAACATCCCATAAAATGTCACACTTTGGCCAACCTCTAATTCTTCGTAAATTTTATTGGTCAATGTCAAATTAGGAATGATCGATCCATCAATACTGATCTTGGCTTTGTAGCCACCCTTCATGGGTATAACTGATCGAACATAGTCGAGCTTTCCTGAAACCTTTACGCAATCAAACTTCATTACAACATTTACCTTGTATTCACGTAATAGAGTTCTGGGGCGGTTGAAATCAACAGCTTCCCCCAAATGTAAGCATTTCCCGGTAGCAGGGAGGTGCGTGCGGAACATCCTTCTGCGAGGAGCCTCTGGCATTTCCCTGCGGGTCGGCGTTACGCAGGTGATATCAACCAGCCACACCCGATGCTGAATATATTAGATGGAATGGGTTTTAGCAATGTGGCCTTATCCTCGCATTTGGAGATTCCAATGCTTGCTAGGGACTCACTTGCCGCTGTCCTGCGCGTTCTCAGACGCGCACGCGACCTGAAAGCAGAGGATTTTTCGACCGGCATCGACCCCACTCACGTGAACAACCTTGAAAACGGTAAAGTCAGCGTATCGCTTGAAACGCTCGAGTCCGTAGCAAAGATCCTTGACCTCCGAACCATCTCGTTGCTGGTGCTCGCCACAAGCCTTCGCGAAAAAATATCGCCTCAGGAGTTGCTAGCCGAAGTAAAAACGGAAGTACGCGAGTTTTCTTCGCCACGTTTTTTGGCCGATTTCGCAAGCCAAATCGAAAATGGCGAGTTGGTACGCAGGCCGTCGGGAGCTCAGGTTTCCCAGCAAAAATTGGCTGCTGTACGTGAATGCAAGGTTGCGGGCATGACTCAGCGTGAAACAGTGATGAGGCTCGGTTTACCTGCCTCCACTGTGCAACGTTACTGGCACAAGGAATAGCTTCCTCACCACAGTGCTGTCGGGATTCTCAGAGGCTCTCCACACCCACCAATCCTGACTTGCCCATGCAGACCACTGACCAAAGGGTTATCTTTGGGGCAACAATCCATTGACTCTACGTCATAAGCCGCCGACATCAGCAATGGATGGAACGCGCTACGTACCAGCCTGTGAGAATATTCGATGAAGCATGTCAGGCTAATCAGGCACGGTGAAAGCGCCGCCAACGCCGGCAAAGCCAGCCTGGATCACGCGAGCATCCCTCTTACGCCAAAGGGTGTCGAACAAGCGCGCCTAGTGGCAGGGTCATTCGTCCAGGCCCCAGATCTGATCGTTGCCTCGCCGTTCTCCCGAGCCCAAGCAACTGCAATGCAGACAGTGGCTGCTTTCTCTTCAGTACCATTTGAAATCTGGCCCATCCATGAATTCACCTACCTCAAACCTGCGCGGTGTACCAACACGACCGTTGCTCAGCGGCGAGGTTGGGTGGAAGAGTATTGGGTCAGTGAGGATCCAGCTTTCAGGGATGGTGATGGCGCAGAATCTTTCCTGGACTTTATATCTCGAGCCCAGTCTTTCCTGAATCGACTTGCAGATCATCCTGCTCATGACATTGCTGTGTTTTCGCATGGGCAACTCATCAATGCAGTGGCGTGGCTCATCGAGCGCAACCCACAGGAAATCGATGGCCGTGCGATGGCCGATTGGCGTGAGTATGAGATCGCTAACCACGTGCCCAATTGTGGTGAGTGCCTGCTTTCGAAAGATCCCGACGAAGCCGGTTGGAGAGTGAGCCGGTCAGCCCCTAAGGAATCACGAATGGATGCAACTTGGCGAGTATCAGGCAGAGCCTATCAAGTCGCTCGTGATCCTGAGCGCCTGCTCATTGAAGAGCGCGCCGAAGCTCTCTCAGCCGCAGGCTATCCGCTGCTAGGTGATGATCCGGCGATGTACGCTGAGCAAAGGCTGAAAGCTGCCAGAGAGGCAGCTCGTTCATCTCCGGTAGGTAGCGTTAGCGAAAACACTGCGGCTGAGCTATCCGCAAGAGAGGTATCCCAGGTACTGAGGGAGGCGATTTTCGGTCGCAGCGTCATGAGTAAGGTTGGTCATGAATCGTGGGACGAGATTTACGCCGGCCACTTCCAGATCAATGTAGACGGTTGGGAGATATCGATTTACAACGACTGTGATCAGCTCGACTACTGCGAACAATGCATCAGCCCTGATGGGCGGCGCTGGTCGTTTGACTCGGGGGATCGCTTTGGCACTGATCCAGTAGCACTGCTCAGCACATGGGAGCATCAGACACTAGAGCGGATGCTGAAGGAGTTGTGAGTCTGATTTAACGTATCGTTGCGTGCCCCTACTAGGGAACGGCTGTCTTGAACCAAGCCTTGGCGTAAACGCAAGCGTCTCGGCCTCCGCGCTTCCATCCTCACACCTGCGCGCTGCGCTTGCATGATTACCGCCGAGTTTGTGGTGATCAGCTAGCTATCGCGGCAAACTCGGCGAGATACGCTGAGGGTCTTGGTTCGGTTAGCTGCCGTTAGCGTCATCATGCCCGAATAAAGTCGGATCAAGCACTAGGCTACGCAATGACTCAAGGCGCCGTTCTGCAGCATCAGCTTGCTTGTAGAGCTCAGAAGCCTCATTGGGCGTACCTGCTGCTTTCGCCAGCTCGGCCATCTGGCGTAATAACATAATCCGCTCCTCCACTGCTCGCAAAGTGTCCCAAAGTCCGGTATCGATAGCGGCGTTGACCTCACAAATCAGCGACTTGATGGAAAACGCGTGACCGGTGTGGCAGCGAAACCTCACGATTGATCCTTCATGAATCTGTACCAAGACTCCGTGACAATCCGGGCAGGTGAACTTAGAAATTTTACCGAGATCCATGACGCCGGCTTCTAAACCGTTGCCGTTTATGGCAATGGTATTTTCGACTAGATGGCTTGTTGTTACTTCGCTCTGAGAGCGTTGAGCAGCCAGGGTGCCGACCACTTTGGCTAACTCACGTGCGATGGATTCAACCGAGCCAACTAAATCGATCTCAACGTGTTGTATGGCACTTTCAGGCATAGAGCTGAGCATCGCTTCTGAGGGACTCTGAACGTAGCTCAAGCCACCTCGATCTTTCACCGCCCAAAGCCCAGCGGTGCCATCATCAAGTGCGCCTGACAAGACTATGCCTATTACTCTGGCGCCATAGCTCACCGCCGCTGAACGAAATAACACGTCCACAGCAGGCCGAGCTCGGCATTCCTTTGGCCCGCGCGTCAAGCGTATACCTTCCACCGTCACCACCAGATGACGATCCGCGACGGCCACATAAACGGTGCCCGGCTCCAGACGCTCACCGTCTTGAGCCGCCTTGACTCGCATCCTAGTCACCCTTGAGAGGATGCTGTGAAGCACGCTTGGCTCGTGAGCGGGAATATGCAGCACCACGAGAAATGCAGCTGGCAAATCTGAAGGGAGATGTTCAAAGAACGACATAAGGGCTTGAACACCACCCGCAGAAGTACCTATAACCACAACGTTTCGTGCACTAGCATCCAATTTACCATTCACGATTATTTTCCTATGTTTAATCTAATAGCACGCAGGGAAGGCGTTTTCGTCATGTCCTTCGTGCCCATAAGCTACCGTATGCAACAATTCATCAGTGCGATGTCTGGCTCAATCCTGATAGCTGTCCTCACACCCTTGGCGGTTACAGGTGGCAATGGCGCCCGTCTCGCCTTGTTGACGACGGGCATCATAACGCTGGTTTCGAAAAAACCTTTGCCAGCGATTGCTGCGGGCATTGCCGTAGCGGCCCTATGGCGAAACCTTTGAGTTGGTTGTCGGCCCAGTTGCTGCGGCCTGGGCAGCCGCTTTTCCGTCGAGTTTCATTGACTTACCCGAACCGTATCAGCGGCCTGCCGTGGTTTGAGGGGTAACGCAATTCTTTAAGCTATCCGGTTGCTATGCTGTTCTTTTAGCCTGAGGGAAACGTGCATCGTGACTGAATATTCACTACCCGATATTTTGGAGAGAATGTACCAAAACCAGCTTGCCCTCGAGGCTGCCCTAATGGAGCTAACCCTCCATGTGGAAGCCCAGGGGCATACGGAAGTAGGCGACAACATCCGTGGTGCCCTGGAGACAATTGGCGAGAACGCCGGATATATCAAGCAAGGTCTAGCCCGCCTCAAAAAGCTTCCATGACCCAGCCGGTTTTTGATTTTGATCTCAAACGCGTTTCTCGCGCGCACTACATCACTGGCAAGGCTGCGATCAACTTGGTTCGGCTCCCTGTCGAGGGTTGAGGCCGGCTGCGTCTGCAATTAACCGTGAGGAAACCCATAGGCGCCTGAAGTCGCGTTTCTTGGACAACATGGTACAGCAACAGTCCAGCCAGCCGATAAAGTGGCCAAGCGCACCTGGGGAGAGAAAACGATCTAGCTTTCTACCCGATTCCTTCCTTTTGACTTCGCGGCGTAAAGTAAACGGTCAGCTTTGAGGAGAAAATCCTTGTAATTCTCATCCCCTGTATTGCAAGTAGAGATTACACCTGAGCTTATTGTGACTATGCCAAATGGGCTTGCTGAATGTTCAATTTTTGCGTCTAACAGGGAAAGTCTAATATTTTCTGCAACCATGACCGCACCTGCTAGTTCAGTGTCCGGAAGCAAAACTACGAACTCTTCCCCACCGTAGCGAGCAGCAATATCACCGGGTCTATTGACGTTGCCTGCAATAACGCTTGCTACGCGCACTAGGCACTCATCGCCGCTCAAATGACCGTAATGGTCATTATATTGTTTGAACAAATCTATATCCAAAAGAATTAAAGATAAGCTTGTCTGATTTCTCGTGGCACGCTTCCATTCCTTTGCCATAGCCAAGTCAAAACTTCTCCTATTAGCCAGAGAAGTGAGACCATCTGTATGGGCAATCACCTCTAGCTCTTTGCGGATTACTTTGAGCTCGCGCTCTGCAACAAGCAGTTGTTGGATCTGCCGATATAGCAAGCTGCCTAGAAATGCCAATGCCAATATGATCGAACCTACCAGTGCAACCGATTGGTAAACATATGACCACCAAGGAGCAAATACATGCTCGTACGACACTCCGGCTGCTGCGACGATAGGCAGCCCAGCCAAGCGACGATAGGCATAGATCCGCTCAACGCCATCGACAACGGATTTGAGAATTGCAGTACCGCTATCGCTCTGGGGTAAATACCGGCTAAAGATCTCACCTTTGGAAAGATTGGTCGTCATCAAAGCTGCGACTGTCGGGCGTCGGGCGAGTAGCTCGCCGTTATTGAGTGCGAGGAAAATTACTCCTTCGTCGTCAACGTCCACACGCTTGAAAAAGCTTTGAAAATAAGAAACCGGAACAGTGGCTAAAACAACCCCAGCGAAGGCTCCATCAGCTGTTTCAATACGCCGGCTGATAGGAATCACCATGTCGCCAGTCGTACGACTTTCAACTATGGAGCCTACGTGGATGGACTGGTCATCGTGCTCACGATGGTAAATGAAGTACGCTCTGTCGCTGTTGTTTTTAGTTTGCAAACCCTCAGAGAACGAATTGGCCATCCAGTTGCCTTGTGCATCGAAGATGAAAAGCCCCTGAATTCCTTCAATATCACTCACCTGTCGGGCCATCAGCTTCGCCAAGCGCTCTTGTTGATCGGGGCCAATCCCATCGTGCGCTACACGCTCAGCAAGATCTCGCAAGGTATTGTCGGCTTGCAGCATCGTGTCACGTGCCTGCTGTTCTGCGGCCAGGACAATGTTCGAAACAGTTATTTTGGCCGCGTCTACTCGCTCGCCGGACGACTTCACCATCTGCCAAGCGGTTGCGAGGATCAACGAAAAACAAACTAGAAGAATGAAACCTATCAGCGAAAGAGACAATGCTTTAGGTGTCAGCCTTGCTGATATCGGTAAGAAGAGCGTCATTTTTTCGTCGTCAAAATTTGCGGTGGGCTTAACAGAGCAATTTTCATACCGTAGATCTAAAGAAAGATCAAAGCATTCGCCCGCAGCTTCTGAGCGCCCCCGGAACGCGTCGAACATTGACAGAGCGCCCAAAATTCAATACCTGCGCCACCTTGTAAAACGCCTTAAGCACCCCTTCGACTGATGGTGCGAAAACTCACCTCCATTGGCTGGTAAAGATATTTGCAGCCAGTTGCGCAGCGCTCCCAATGCTCAATTGTGGCAGCGACGTTCGTGTGGGGTATATCAATCACTGCCACCCAAGCCTTGCCTGGATCTCGCGCCGGTAAGGTGTATCGATCTGGGAAGGCACTTTTCCGATGTAGTCGCGCGCATGCTCACGTGTTTCTCCGCATAAGCCGGCAAGATAGGCAATAGCGTCTTCGGCTGCGGGAACTAGCCCTTCAATGCCTCTAAACCTTGGAGGCAGTCCAGTCCAGATTACCGCGTCCAATTGGCGGTGGATTGCCCATTCAGCAATAACTCCCTCTGCCGTCGCACCGACCACGAAACTGCCGATGCCATCCTCCCGATCTTGAGGAACCCCCTCTCGAATTCTTAGGGCCTCGCGCGCGTCATCAAGGTTGTCCAGATCTAATACCGCCCAAAGCACTTTGCACCCGGGGGCGTTCGCACATATGGCTGTCGTAAGGTCTCCGTTATCACTGACTCGGGCGAACTCGATGGGCAACACCGGGCCGTCCATGAACCATTCGCTCGCAAGCGGTAGGGTGCCCGGTTTCCAAATCAACGACCCCCATCCTAGGCATGCAATTACCATGATCAGCACCTGTGTTTAAAACGAGCTCACTTGAAATGACCGGATACATCTAGGTTGGCTGCTTGCGCAGCAGTCCGGTGCAATGCGCACCGCCTCCATGACAGAGAATTGGTTCAGCCTTTTGTTTTCCTTGGATCCGCTGATCGAGGAAATGTACGTTCCTCTTGGATCGTGCCGTCCTCTTTGTGAATTTTGAGAGAGGCTGTTTTTCCTTGAAGAAATTCGCTCGCTATCTCGGTAATTTCTGCTTTGGTAGAGGCGGTCTTGGAGGCGCGTTGCGCGCCCTCTTTGACGAGTTCCCAAAGCTTTTCTGTTTTCTTGATGTGATAGTTATCCATTGGCTCACCTCTGATATGCCGTATCGATATCTGCTATTAGGTTGACCATTGGAGATCCAGAGAGTTTGAACGGATTGGCGGCACGCTGAATGCTCTCGGAAATCCGCTTCGGACGTTTTTAGGCGATACAACAACAAGATCCAATCGGCACGTTTCTCAAGCGGAACGTAACGAAGTAAGCAATGCTCGAAGGGTCGCCTTATGACCTTCGAGTCCTTCATTTACAAGTTCGTATTCTCGTAACGCGGCAAAGCGCCCGCCGTCTTTGCTGCTCTGCATGAGCCGACCAAGGAGCAACTGTTTTTCATGCAATGCTCTAATGGCGACCCACAGTGCCTCCTCAATCGTTTCATTCTGGGCATGAAATAACGCGGCGGCGGTGTAGGCATGACCGGTATGGCAGCGAAACCGTGGTGATGACGCGTCTATCTCCCACAGAGCGCCTCCGCATTCAGGACAGGACATGCCTGCGACTTGGCCGATCTCATCCAGCGCGTAGGAACCACCCTTACTGAAATCCTCGGCCAGATCATTCTCCGTAGCGAATGGCTCGATACGTTTTGACTCAGAAGGCGCTGTCGCTCCGGCTATGCGCTGATTGATGATCTGTACAACCCTCCTACCCAACTCAGTGAGCGGCAGGCATCCGTCAACACTTACATGAAGAAGAGCGCTCGTCGGCATTGAGGGCGCTTCGGCAGTCTCAGGGTCTTGTACGAAGGCAAGCCCGCCATAGGCCTTTATCGCCTGAAGCCCAACTACACCGTCATCAAGTTCGCCAGTCATCAACACCCCTATGGCATTGCTTCCGTAGCTGATGGCAGCCGATCTAAACATCGGATCAATCGCAGGTCGCGAGTGGTTTTCCTTGGCGCTCCGAACGACCTGAATAGCTCCTTTTTTGACAAGCAGATGTTTGTCCGGAGGCGCTATGTATACACGACCCATCTGTACCCGTTCTTCACTTACAGCGAAGCCGACGGGCAATGGGCTCGCTTGGGCAAGAAGGTTAGGAGAGCACTAGGTTGGTCTCCGATGTGCAGCGTGACAAAGACAGCCGCATTTAAATCAGACGGAAGCTCGGCAAGAAACGCACGCAATGCAGCGAGACCGCCGCTGGAAGTGCCGATGACGATGACTTGGTGGTTTTGGCTTTCCTGCTGCATGAATCGATCCTAGGTTGCTAGCTGTTGCATGCTCCAATTTGATCAACTGCCCCAGCTACTATGCGAATGAGTGCTTGTCTGTGTCTCGATGATGCGTTGACCCGCTTCATAGTTTCGATAGATACCTCGGGGGGAAGGTTCGAAAAAATGCGCACTGCTTGATCTAGGTCATGGGATTGCTGAGCAGCATCCTTAGCCCTTGGCACACAATTGGATCTTAATTCGGTGCCCACTCAGGCGACTAGAAAATCGAGGCGCCTAGCTCTCGTTCAATACGCTGCGAGGACGTCTGTAGGGGCACGACCTGAGTCGAGTGTCCCGTGTGCTCCAAGCGCTTTCACCGCACCCACGCTATTTATGCTTACACTCATGCAACCGTTCCGTTTGTTTGGTCGGTTTTGAGAGGAGGATTGTTTGAACGTAAATTGGGAAGGATTGCTGCCGATTCGCGGCGAGGTCATCGTGATTGAGGACGACCCAACTCTGCAGTCGCTCATGACCGATATCATGGATGAGATTGGCGCTAGGACTGTCTCGTTCGCTACGGCGGATGATGCCTTGACCTACCTGCTCGGAGCACATGGCGAATGCGTCTTAGTGATTGCCGATTATGGCGTCCCCGGACAAGTCCAAGGCATCGAATTCATAGAGATGGTCAAAGGCAGGTGGCCTCACATCGCTGCGATACTTACCTCGGGTTATCTGATCCAGGGCACCGCAGTGCCAGCTCAAACTATTTACCTGCACAAGCCTTGGTCACTGGATGAATTGGTGGCGGCAGTGGCGGAACTTTTGCAGCCCGGTAAACCGATTAGCAAACGCTGAGCCTGGCTTCGAAATCGTAAGGCCAGGCAGGACGGGGTTGGTGCTCAGCCCGTTAGGTCTGCAACACTACTGCTCATGAAAACAATTCGGCGCTGAAGCCCCTGATTTTTTTGAATTTTTCCCCGCTCGATGACTCCGTTAGCAAGAGCAGACGGAGTTACTCATGGAAAACAATCTATTCATCATCAACTACAAGCTTCATGGTGTGCCGAAGTCCTTCATCATCCGTAGCAAAGCGATGCAAAACGCCGATGCCTGGCACTGGGCTAGTTGCGATGCGGGCGTAGCACCCATTCCCAGACCTGGTCGCCCGCCACTGAAAATGGTGTCCAAACCTCAAGCCGAAAAATACGGCATTACCGATGTCACCTGGCGAGCCAGCTCAACGTAGCAGTGCGCTATATGGCGCGCGCCTTTGATAAAGCCGCTTCGCGTCGTAGCCCTACCGCAAAGTCGGTGGCCGGCTGAATACTCTGGCCAGTTATTGGAATCAAAGGCTGAATCGATCCGTCGGCTACTCTCACAATAAAATCGAGGTCATGATGTCGCCTTTTGATATCCAGCGGATGCTGATAGACGTATTTCCCTTAACGTTTTTGCTGGAGGTGGGTTTCCGGGCCACCTTCGCTTTTCTCGCAGTGTTTCTTTTTTTGAAATCCAGCGGACGACGAGGGATCAGACAGCTTTCACTCTTTGAGCTGGTCGTGATTTTGACATTGGGCTCCGCCGCAGGAGATGTGTCCTTCTATCATGACGTTCCGCTGCTGCCGGTCGCCGTAGTATTTCTCACGCTCCTGCTTCTCTACCGGCTTACCGTCTTAGTGATGACCAAGAGCAAAAGATTCGAAGCCTGGATGGATGGGCTTCCGGTAACCGTCATCCGTGACGGTCTCTATGAGCTCAAGTCTTTAGAAACGCTGAACATCTCATCCAACGAATTGTTGATGGAGTTACGACAGCAAGGTGTTGAACATCTCGGACAAGTAAGGCTCGGTCTCGTTGAGACCGACGGCGACATCAGCCTTTATTTTTTTGAGCAGAAAGATCTGCGCCCTGGGCTGTCCGTCCTACCATTAGAGCATCGTGCCGAGTTTGAAACCGCGCCTGCGTCGGCCCTGTATTGCTGCGCAAATTGCGGTTTCTCTCAGCAAATTGCGGAGGCCCAGCGGGCTGATTGTTCTCGGTGTAGTCATGACATCTGGTCAATTGCGCTCACAACACCGCGCTGTCGGTGACGACGCCCTCGGTTGGGCTACCGGGTACAGTGATGCTGTACGCCCGGTACGCCAGTGACCTAGCGGACGGGCTCATTACATTACTGTCTAAGGGGCAACTTTCGCGAGCCTGGAGGGAGTCTTGTCTTGAAATTGACCTGGGCAAGCGAAATCTCCTTCCGCTCCATAGCCCATCCTGATGTAAGCCTTCCTAAACTTGAGCTAATTGCTGCTCCATCGAGACGT
This sequence comes from Pseudomonas sp. Z1-12, assembly GCF_051132015.1. NCBI lineage: Bacteria > Pseudomonadati > Pseudomonadota > Gammaproteobacteria > Pseudomonadales > Pseudomonadaceae > Pseudomonas > Pseudomonas sp. Z1-12. The sequence continues at coordinate 1,613,310 of NZ_CP071647.1, read as the reverse complement.
TTTATGAAAGCTGATTTCACTGAAGTAGAAATGCGCCGAGCTTTGTTCGGTACGGCTAAGCCCGAAGAGGTTCTTGCACCTCCAGCACCGGAACCTGTGGCAGAAGTCGTCATCACCAACCCGATAGCTGTATCTGCAGCCAAGAAGAAGCCGGCGAAACCGTTCACGCCTAGGCTCAGGGTCACGCTTCGGGTTGGAAACGAATTCGAGGGACGATGCACGAGCTGATCCATGAGGCCGACACGCTGAGTTCGTTACTTGCTGAGCAAGATGCTGTGAGGGCTGCCAGGCAGAAGTACAGGTACGTGGAAGTGGTATCGGTTAAATCGATGTAACAAACGCGGCTGGGCTAATGAGGTAGCTGTCGATGTGCCTATACAGAACGTGAGGCCTCTGCAGGGCTACGGTGTCGCGTCTGCTCAATCATCGACATCAGAGGCCAAGGAAAGCGGCTGAATCAGATGCGAGCCCTGATTCCGAACATTTCCGACATCCTTACCAACCTTGTACCAATCAAAATCTGTAGCGGGCCTGCATTGCTCCATCGCTAGTTCACGAGCTCGCTCAGGTGAGGTATTCGGGTCGATCCATTCACGCGCATGCTCCGGCGATAAGACTAAGGGCTTGCGGTCGTGGATATCGACTATGCCTTCATCACTCGCGGCGGTAATGATGACAAAGCCGTCGCGATCATCCGGCTCCATACCTTCGTGCACCTCGGCCAGCCCTGCGAAGAACATCGGAATTTGCTCTTTCAGAGTAATGAAATACGGCTGCTTTTTCTTCGGATCTTCTTCGTCCTTTACCCATTCGAACCAGCCATTCGCCGGAGCAAGCACGCGTCCGTTTGGCCAGAGCTGATTGAAAAACTTACCGGTGATGACGCTCTCGACTCTGGCGTTTATCGGGTCGGGACGCTTACCCTTCGCCCAGAAGGGCGACCATCCCCATTTGACCTTGTCGACACTCAACCCCTCTCCCCCTGGCCGAATGATCTCTACCCGCGTCGCCGGCGCGACGTTGTATCGCTCAATGGGCCAAAGGTCATAGCCATTGATCACTAGCTGCTTTGGCGCAAGCTCCTTGAGGTAGTGATCCATCGATTCGTAGATCGAGTAGCGTCCGCACATGCTGTCACCCGTCGAATTGTCGTGCTTATGAGATTGACCGCAAGCGAACCAAATCGTTAACTGTATGTATATACAGTTTCCACTCTAAGGTTTGCATCATGAGCATCACCATTCTGGGCCCGCTGGCTACCGGCGGCGAGAAGCTGCCTCTGTACTCATTCAAGGTGCCTGCAGGCTTCCCTTCGCCCGCTGCTGATCACATCGAAAAGCACATTTCTCTAGATGAGCTCTTCGATATACGAGCTCCCCACGTCTACCTCGTGAGGATTGATGGCGACAGCATGCAGGGCGCGGGGATCTATTCGGGGGATATGGTGGTGGTTGATCGAAGCATAGATCCGATCAGTGGGGACATCGTCATAGCTGCCCTTAATTCTGAGCCATTGCTCAAGCGTCTGCATTTGCGCGACAACGCCGTAATACTTCTGTCGGAAAATCCCAAGTATCCGGCAAGGCACGTGATGGAAGGCGACGAACTCATGATTTGGGGTGTAGTGAAATACAGCGTCCGCGATCATGACAACACCTGAACCTGTCTTCGCCCTGATTGACTGCAACTCGTTTTACGCAAGCTGCGAGCGCGTCTTTAGACCCGACCTCGCTAAGACACCTATCGTGGTGCTGTCCAACAACGACGGCTGTGTGATTGCGCGTAGCTACGATGCAAAGCCTTTCGTGAAAATGGGTCAGCCGTACTTCCAGATCACAGACCATCTCCGCCGGCATGGTGTTGTAGCGTTCAGCAGTAACTACGCGCTGTACGGCGACATGAGCGAGCGCGTCATGACTATCATCGAATCGATGGTGCCAGCGCTTGAGGTCTATAGCATTGACGAAGCGTTTGCCGATCTGACTGGCATACAGGGTGATTTATCTGACTTTGGCCGAAGAATGCGATCCGTGCTTTTCAAGCGCACGGGCATCCCAGTCGGCGTAGGCATCGCTCACACCAAGACCTTGGCCAAGCTGGCGAACCATACAGCCAAGCGGCTACTGGATATTACCGGTGGTGTGGTGGATCTGTGCGATCCGTTCAAACGGGACTGGACGTTGCGCAACACCGATGTCGGCGAGGTCTGGGGTATCGGGAGGCGCATGAAGGCTCACCTGGAAACGATGGGCATCAAGACCGCGATGGACTTGGCAAAAGCCGACCCCTGGATGCTTCGCCAGAAATTCAGCGTGGTGATCGAGAAGACGGCTCGCGAACTCGCCGGCACTTCATGTTTGGAATTGGGTGAAGCTGATCCACCCAAGCAGGAGATTTGCTGCAGCAGGATGTTCGGCTCGCGGCTTACCGAGATTGAGCCAATTAAGGAAGCTGTCGCTACCTATACACAACGCGCGGCGGAAAAGCTTCGAGCACAAAACTCGCTATGCAAGAAGATCCGCGTGAGCATTAGGACAGGAATGTTTAATCCCGAGGAAGCGAAGTATGCGAACGGCGCCTTGGTGGAATTGCCGTACCCGACCAACGACGTGCGGCTCATGGCCAAGGCAGCAAACGAAGCGGTTAACCGTTTGTTCCGGCCTGGCTTCAAATACAGCAAAGCCGAAGTATTGCTGATGGATCTGCGACAGCCTGGCGAATTCACCGATGACCTGTTCGCACAATCTCAGCCGGTAATGGCGGATAAGGTGATGGGCGTGCTGGACGAGATTAATGGCCGCTGGGGAAAGGGAGTGGTGCGTTTAGCCAGCGTGCCTGTCGCCCCTGGTTGGGCAATGCGTCGGGAGCTGATGAGTCAGAGCTATACGACGAAGCTTGATCAGTTGTGGACGGTGAGAGCCAAGTAGCAACGACGCGATGGACATCTTCCGCCCTAAAAACGAGGCGCTTGAACCGCTGCTTACGGCCAGGAGCGGACATTCGTTTTTCTGACTGCCGTGAGGGCTGCATTACAGATTCACCCAGAACGGCCAGGCCCAAATTAACAGGTAGGCCTGCTTTCGCGCGTGACTCAAAAAAACTCTCCGATTCCGCTGACCAGATGGTGTTTTAACGTCTTCGCAAGGGTACTGTGAGCGGGATTTTCACTCGCTGAAGGAAGGGATATGAAAGTAGGGATTGCTGCGGCATTGATGAGTGCCACGATCGCTGTCTACGCAGACGATTTGAAGTCGTTCAAGTTCGACTCCGCACCAACGGCTGTCCAGGCAGGTGCTCCGCCGAGCTGCGGCTTTGAAAGCTTCAAGGCCCCAGCAGGGCTAACAGTCTATGCGGCGGGCGCCTATTCCGGGCGTGAGGTGCCCTTTCAGATTGACCAGAGCGGCCATCAGGCCACCCAATTCGACATTGCTGTCAACAGCCCTGACAAACCTGTGGCGTTAATACTCGGCGCCTATGAGCCGACGGTGTGGAATATCGGCTGGACTCAGGGCACTAACATCGTCGCTGTCTACGTGTCTGGCTATCACCGCCAAGCAGTGGCCGGACTCGATTCCAAGATACCCATTCTCAACAGCAGCTACCACAACAAAGGAGCATGCGGTTCTTCCTACGTGACCGCAGAAGCTAACGAATACCTGAATCCCTTATCCCGAAAATTGTTCGGTCAGCCCGTGACGATGGTTTATCCCGGCGACCAATCTGGCAAAATTTCGGTTGGTTTGCCCTTCGGCGCGGACGCGAGGCTCGTCACGTCTTCAACGGTGAGCCCCGAGTCCCTGCGCGATAAACAGGCGCCGCTGGCCGGCCAGGCGGGCATCGACGTAGCAGTGAAAAACGGCTCGCTACGGGCTGCCACAAGTGCTGATGCTCAGGCTTGGATTGATGCCAAGGTAGCGAGTAGCCCCAGGCGCGATGTTCCGCCCGTAGCCGGAGCAGTTGCAACGCGCCCGTCGCCGAGCGTTTACAAGGCCTACGTGATATTGAAAGCCTTCACCTTCCCGGCCGGATTGTACGGCGGCAACGCGGTCACGTTTTACGTACCCAAGGGCGTCCCCCTACCGAGCGGCCAACCGGGACATTCCGCAGTTTATGATTTCAATTCCCTGCGTTGCGAGGGCGCAATGTGTCGGTAGAATTGAGTCTTGCAGACGTTTACCTGGCTAATGGATCTTAACCGAATGCTTGGCGGTGAACCGCAAACGGCTGGCGCCTCAAACCTGTAGGCGTGCGGCAACATGTCCTGCACGTATCGGGCAGTAGTAACTGCCCGATCTCATTCGATTACTGAGTTAACATACGCAATCGCCTTACCCAGATAGTCAGTGAGATGTAAGCATCCAGCAAGTCACTTGTTCGATCCAAGTTATAGAGATAATGGTGTCAGATCAGGGCGCGATATCGTGTCTCAAGCAACGGCGCCAGGATGGTGTGTCGCTCGAATGGGTGCAAGGGTGTAGGCGACCAAGCCGATGAGCAGCCCTCTAAATGCTGGCTGTACGAAAGGATACAATCGACCCAAAGCGGACATTGCCTGTAGCTGAAGTCGACCGACCATGAATCCGTATTGCAGCATGGAACTGACGTGTGGCAGCGCTGTGCGGCCACTCTGTAAGCGCTATCTTCGCACCTAACCGGAAGAAGCTCATGATCATGGTGTTACCGAAGAACGAACTCAAGGAACTGTCGGTGAAAGCGGAAGCAGACGGTTTAACGCTGAGTGATCTTGTCCCCATTTGCGAAAGGTTCGCCGTTGCACCGCATGATGTGCTGAACGAGCTGTCCGTCGCGGTTGCGGAAGGCTATCTACAAGGATCTCTGCTCTATGATTTTTGCAACGGCGTTATGAACGGCATCATAAATGCTGTGGTTGAAGTAGGCATGACTAACGACATGCCTCAGCCCGCTTTCTCGCTTTACCAAGCATTCGATCAAGGTGAATGGTTCCGCAGTAACGACCCACCGGAAACTGACCCCAGTGAGAAATACACGAAGCCGGTGGTAGAGGAAATAATGCGTACCCTTAGAGACTAGCTTTCACTGATCGAGAGGTTTTCGCTCTTCGGCTGGAGGGTAGTGATCGAACGCCGCTTTTGGCCGAAAGCTGCCGATTACCGGTGGCAACAGGTCGGATTGGTGTAGTTCCCAAAGTAAATATCGGATCGCCTCGGAAGGGGAATATACAGAAAAATCCTCAAGGGACTGACACTCGGCGCCGATACCATCCTCATATTAATAACGCTCGATGGCCCAAGCCGTAAGCCCAAGGAAGCTCCATGCGCAAAACCCACCTCATTGCCGCTCTCATTTCCGTAATTCTTGCCGGATGTGCCTCAGCACCCTCTACGTCAACGGCCAAGATCGACTACAACCGCCAAAGCTACGATGGTACAAGATTCGAGAAACCGGGAGTGGATGTCTCCTCCCAGCAAGCCACCTTTAAAGCCGACATCGATAGCTGCGAAGCCGATGCCAGCCGAAACTATCAGGAGTCCATCGCTCGCAGTGCCCAACTGTCGCAACTGTACGGCCAAGCGCTGAGTCCTCAAGTATTTGCAAAAATGAAACGCCTTCAGGTAAGCGTGTGCATGGCGGGTGATAAAGCATCGTCGAGTAAGGGCAAGGGATGGACAGCTGTCCAGCCGGGTTAAAAGCGAGCACTGCCTCCGAGTCGGCATCATCGCGAGTGGTATTTAATTGTTGGCGCGAGTGGCAGCCATCGGCCAAAAGCTGTCGCTCCCCAGCACCTAAAATCGATGGTGCTGCAGCCACTGCCCCCCAGCACTTAAATGTAAGTTCGGAGGTTTACTGCTTGATCGACATTATGAATTAAACTTACTTTGCATTATGGAAAAGATTAATATAAATTGGATTTTTACTTCTACCGGAATCTGTCCAATCAACATTGAGCAGTGATAAAGCAATTTGCACCAGCACGAAGACAAATACCATTATCGAGTAGCGCCGCATCCAAATTAAACTTTTTACTTGCAGTTTTCCATTATTCAAGTCCCTACGCCTTTCTACGTCCTTTCGAAATGAAGAGACATGGGAGCGAATACCAGCTATTCGATTGCGCGTAAATTTTCGATATTTTTCTTCACACCAATGTAACCCCTCTTCAACAGCAGTCAATCTTTCCTCAATTACGTTCAGCTCTAGTCCTGCGTCCAGTAATTTTTTTAGATCGCGCTCTTCTTTTCTATTGCCACCTAGGAAAACAGGACTTACCTTGCTTGTGCACTTTTTGAATCGTGAATATATTTCTGTCAGGATTGCTATATAGCTATAATTGTCAGTCACTCCAATGAGCTTGAAATTATAACGATGGAAGCTTTCAGTTTCCAAGGTTACTTGGCTCTTCAAAAAAATTGCATCTAGTCCAAATTGACTCGGGACGTAGTTTTCTATGTACTCTTCTGATGATTCTTCACTCAGCGGACTTGTCAGAAACAGGCCTCTATCGCGTTCAATTACTACAATAGAGGTGCTGGCCTTCTCGTTTTCCAATGATGGAGAATCCTCAAAATAAGAACCTACATCTTCTCTGAAAAAATCGGCAACCTTCGAAAACTCATCAGCCTTTCTTTTTATGCCCCAAACTTCTAGCAGCGTTTGAATCGCTTGCTTAGCCTCAACTACTACTTCATTTGCCTTGCTATACAAAAAATCTTCAATTACAGATCGTCTGTCGTGATGCTCAGTTATTGCAAATTTTGGGGAGAACGGGTTGAAAGATTGAAATACTTCATATCGCTTAACATGGCGAACGTCAACATCAGAAACTAGCGAGTTAACAGACTCATCGAAGCTCACGTAAAGAGAAATATAGCAAGCCCCATTTCTTAACCTCAGAAGAGTTATATAACAGCTTTTAGGTAGTTGAGCCGCGATACTTACGCATCCAACCGAAAACATTGTTGCGCGATCAAAAGACACTAAACCTAGATTAATGTAACTGGCACCAATTAAATCTTTACTTTTTATCACCTTTTCGTGCATTGAACTGTAATTTCCTCCTGCGCGCGGCTGTCCACTCATCCACCTGTGAACTTTATCTAAATCCTCACGCCCAATTTCTGCAACAAAGCTTATACCTTTCCAAGAAACTTCACCTTCAAACATACTGGCAGTTAGAATGCGATTTTCTTTGCTATGAATCTCTCGCATTACCTCGCTGTCCTGCTCGCCATAATCCTTTCCAATAAACCGCAAAAGGCTAGGCGCGAGCCACGGGAACCTCAAAGAAAATATCAAAATCCAGCGCGTCAGCTTTATTTTCATCGCAAGCACGACCAGTTTGTCCTTCAATACAGTTCTCCTTAATTATCACACGCATCATTCTCTCCTTCCGGCCGACCGAATCCCCGCAGTCAGAACAATCTGTTTACTAATCGATTACTTTCACGTGTAGATAGTAGACAATTCAGCTTGGATGGTGAGCACTTTACGAAGACATGAGCAGCAGGTCTACTGTTTGCTTTTTGGCCGTTAGCTGTCGCTTGGGAACGCCCGCTATTGGCCGAAAGCTCCCGGGTCAGGGGTTGACCAGCTCCATGATGTGGGTGGCATGGGCGTCTTCTGTTCGCATGAAGCCGCAGCGCAGGTAAAACGCATCGCCTGCAGAAGTATCGGTAGAAAGACGCACCTTCTGAAAGCGAAGAGCGGCGTGTGCAACCAACGCCTTTACCAGCGCGTGACCGACATGTTGATTTCTTGCCGCAGGCGCCACGTACACTCGCCGTAGCCTTGCGGTATTGGTCTGATTAAAGGGATCAACTGATAGCCCTCCGATTCCTATCAATTGCTGGTTCGAATACGCTGCCATGAGACATTCACCGGGCGCGTTGAAGCGATTCTTTCCTGAATGCCATTCCGAAATCAGGCGCGTCAGAAATCTGAACCCTTCTGCAATTGCCTCTTTCTCCAAAGTAATAACTTCCGCCGGCAGGTGAGTGATGTGTTGAATTTCTATTGGTTTCATTCATCGTCCCTGATTAGGTGTGAATCCTTTTTGGCTGATCGAGGGCGCGTTGGGCGCGTACTGTGAGCGATGCGAGTGGCAGATACAGACCCAAGGCGGGCATCCACTCGTGACTATTGGGATCATGCGCCCACGTCATTTATCAGTTTGCGCCAGGCATCGCTTGCCTTCTGCTCCGAGGTAAAGACTTGTACTTTTGGATGCCAGAACTGCCCCTCAATTATGATGCATTCTAGGGTAGAGTCCTGAAACGTGAAGACATAATGGATGGCATCTTTTAGAAACCGCTGTCTATCGTGTAGCGGATGAATGGCGTTTCTCTGCTCAAGCTCTGCTAGCCAAGGCGAATTATCTATTCGATGAATTTGGTAATGCTCGAGGCCAAGTCCAATAAGCGGATGACCGCCCAAAGCTTCGTCGTTTGGTGAGCCGAACTGAATTTTTTTAACTAGGGGAAAATGGATTACAGCTATTTCTTCCCCAGCGGTGCAATACCGTAAACATAGCTGCGTGTCCGTGGCAAACACGATGGGTTCGGGCGACGTACTTGGCTGTGGCCAGGAGTCAAGCAGCACTACGGTTGCGAATGACATAGGGAAGCCTAGTGAAGAATAGGGGGCAAAACAGAGTGCGAGAGCGACGCGTTGTCGTCAAACGTTTCTGATCGCGATGGGCTACTTCTGGCCGAAAGCTGCCTTTTCTCAAGGGCAGTTTTCGACCCATTGCGGTCACTCGATCTGAGGCGATGAGCTGATGGCTTATACCAGTGAACTCTGAAGGCGACTGGATTGGACGAGATGATTTCTATCATTTAGTGGGGGGTGTTTCTGGAGCGGGCATGTCGAGTATTGATCGAATAAATGTGTCATCAGACCCGCCTTGAAGGGCATATATGTACCAACTGCCTAAAACTTTTCTATAGCCAACATGCAGGCCTATGACTTCGCCATCATCTCGTTCAACTAGATAGTTTCTATTCTCGAATACTCCGGCTCGTTTAACACTTGGGATGATGTGAACTTTGTACACGGAGTGCCCATCCAGCCAAGCCAGGTAGGCCTCTTGGCTTTTGGTTATTATTGTGGTTTCGTTTTTTTGCCACTTGTCGAAGTGACCGATAAACGCCTTGTCCCAGCAGTTGTTCTCAAAACGTGTCTCTATGCATTTTACATAGCTACTTTCCAAGGAATCTATGTTTGCTATCCGTGAGTTGGCGTAGGCCGTGGAGGTGGTTCCCAGCGCCATCGCAATGACCAAAATAAGGTTTTGCTTCATGTGTTGTTGCTCCTTACCCCAAAGCTCAATTTGAAACCATAATCCAATGATAACCCCGCTCCGAGTCAAAGATATCTGGGCCATCCGGCTCAGGCACCAGTTCGCAGAGCAATGAGAAGTCTGCCAGGGTGGAGGTCATGAGCCTGCCTTTGAGAGAAATTGGATGGCTAGTAATTTCGCACGCTCGGGAGATAGATGAATAGCGAGATTGAAGGGCCGCTTTTGGCCGTTTTCTGCCTATCGTGACCAGCTGAGATTGACTCAAAGCAGTCAGCCGACCTGGAAGCATAATTGGGATGGCGTGTACCAGTGGACTGCGGAGTCGACATGAACGTGTTTTTGCTTTTCAGGCATGAAGGGCGTGTCGAGCGTGCCCAGTGCTATCGAAATCCAGTCGGCAAACTCGCCTTGAGATCGTGACCAGAACAATGTCGAGCCACAGTGCGTGCAGAATTCGCGCAACACTGTCTCTGAGGATGTATAGATTTTGATGCTGGTGGCGCCGAAAAGTATCCGTAGTGCGTTACGGGGAACGCTGCCGTACGAAGCGAATGCTGCCCCGTGACCTTTGCGGCATTGGCGACAGTGACAATGGCTCACTGCTTTCGGTGTGGCGGATAGCTCGTAGCTGACGGCTGCGCATAAGCAGCGTCCTTGGTACACCTCTGTCATACGCTTTTCCAGTCATGCGAAAAACGTCAGCGTAACCGTCCCACTCTAACCAGTCGACCGACAGTTTCTGGCCGACTCCCGCCCATCGTGACGGCAGAGGTCGGCCAATAGCAGATGCTCCTTCATCGGCATACATCAACTATCTGCTAAGCGATATAGCGCTTGAAAGTGAGATGTCGCAAGCCCCGTGCGCTGCAAGTTACGGCGACTTTGCGAACTGGGAAGCGCAGTTGCGGCGATCACCAAACTGCCGTAATTCTTTGCTTGCTCTATGCGATGAGATATCAGGGCTCCATGATAGCCTAAGCCTCGTGCATCTTTTCGGGTGGCAGCCGTCCCGAGGTATGCAACTCCATTACAGGCGAGGTACATCAACGCTCCTGCAACTACATGTCCATCAGCTTTAAGGACGTAAATTTTCAGACGATCATTAGACAGTAGCCCTGCAAAACAGGCCTGGCGCAACTGACGATGCTCTGGCTTGGTATGAAATCCACCCGCATGAACAGCTGCGAACGCAGGAAGAGTGTGTGAGGTGGCTTCTTCGATCTCAAACGAGTGGTGGCTCAAGACTACGTCCTTGATGGCGCACGCGAGCTGCAGGTGCGTCCAACCTCTCAAGCGTTCTAGTCGCCTCCCGTCCACAGAAGCGAACTGCTCCAAGGACGAAGGCTTTCCAATGAGAGGCGTCACGGTTGAATATTCTGCTGAGCTCTTGAGCAAGCTCAAAAGTGGCTGGGGGCTACCGGTGATGTCGCCGTAGATGCGATTGAACATCGGGCTAGGCGACGCATTCACTTGAAAGCATGGAAAAGCTTCGTTGAAAAACACGCGAGCACCGAAAGGGTTTCCACTCACCCGCGACAAGCTCTCAACGCGGGAGCACAAATACTCGGCTTCTGCAGCCTCGATTGCGTGGGCCATTCCAACATCCATCTGCGTAATCCCTATCGAGTGGTTCCAAGGAAGGTAGCGATAAATCAGACAATACGCACCTGCAAAGCACCTGCGCGTAGCAGTACGTTTGCTTGCTCGCTTTAGATCTCAATGATCGGAGCTTCTCCGGTCATCTGGGACACGAGCATTATCTCTAAGCGTAGGTGCCCTGCCGGCGAGTACGAGCGCGGAAGATCAAGATGGCGATGGCTTTTAGCCTTGATGCCAGCTAGATTTGGAGCTTTCTAGAATCAAGGAAGGATATGAAAAAGCTCATCGCAGTTATGGGGATGTGTGTCGCACTCGGCGGCTGTGCTACGTCGCACTACACAGCGGGCCGAGACTTTCCATCGGCCAGCGTAGCGAGTATCACCAAGGGCAAAACCACAACCGCTGAGTTGAAGTCACTGTTCGGTGAGCCCTACGCCAAGAGCCCCGTCAGCGAGACTGACGAGAAGTGGATCTACACCTACACCAATGGCTCAGCCCATGCCCAAAGCTACGTGGTCACCATGAAGGTGACGACTACTGGCACTCAGAAAACGCTCGACGTCTTGATCCGTAATGACGTGGTCATCAACTACACGTTCAGCGAAGGCCCCGCTCCAGGCACTACCACTGCGACGAACTAAGTTCGCCACCTTGCCATTGGGCGACCCACCGGGCTCAGTACGTTGTTGATGGAGCAAGCTCATGGACAGAACATAATGCTTTCGTGGATGAGTCCGGAAACTCATGCTGCCGGGGAATCAGCGCCATGTGCTCAATTAATGGTGTTCGCAGCTCTGCAAACCTTGCACCTGCTCAAGCCGTCTGGACAAGGAGGAATAAATGGGAAGCAAAATCCCAGAGGCCAGGAATGCTTCTGGAGCAAAAATCAGTGCACTGCAGTATGAAAGCAGCCCCGTAGGACTGCTATCTTGCCCCTCCAATGGCTGCGCTGCGCGCCTTTCCTTCGTCAAGCGACACGACAGACGATATGCTACCAAAACGATTGAGGTGGCTCCCTGCTTCAGGCTGAAGAAGCAGTCCAGCCACGATCCGAACTGTAAATATAATCTTAGAGGCCAGCTTAGCGTCATCGCTAAAGAGTCATCTTCAGACCTATTTTCGGCTATCTCAGCATCGAAATTTGAATTTCGCCTTCACATACTGATCAAAGCACTGTGGGAGCTTGATGATACCGAAGTAGAGGCTAGGGCGCGCGGCTGGGGATCGCCGGAAGCGAAAAACAAAGCGTATGGAAATAAGGGCCGTCTTACCAACTATCTTAAAACGCTCGGTCAGATACTCGAACTGCGGGCATTATGTGAAGACAATGACGAGCTAAAAAATCTCGTCACGCTGAAATCCAAAGAAATTACCATCCCATGGAACAAGTTCTATTTCGATCACAGCAACCTCGGCGATTTCATTCGATGGTACGGTACAGATACCCTGACAATCCCGTTGGCTATCGCCGGGTATGTCCAAGACATCCGCCTTCCTAGCGATCGTTTCCCGTATCACGTAGCGGAGCTCACATCTCCCTTTGTTGAGTCAGACAAGGACGGTGTTGTCCGCAAACCGGTGCCTCAAGTCATTTTAAAGCAGTCCGCACTCGCCTCCCTGCTCAAGCGCCATCACGAATACATTTTTTTTGGGCAGTGGAAAGCGCGAGTTCGACAAACGAGGGGCCGTGAAGATGCCACTCAGACTTGGCTTTTTGAAAATATAGAAATGTACATCGATCAAGCGGATCATTTCATCGAGTGCTGACCAGGGCGTTACCCTGCCCAACGCATAAAACAATGCAAGCGGAGCGCGCATGCCACCGGCCGTAGGCGTGAGGATGGAAGCACGCGAGGGCCAAGACACGCAGTGGCTTGGTACACGACAGAGTCCCCGGAGAGGCACGCAATGAACTGTCAATGCCCGACTTAATCTCCAAAGCCGCACTCACTGGTAGTCCTCGACGGCTAATCAGAAACGCGAAATCACAAATCCTTCTTCTCTTCCGTCAGCTCAACGTCACCCAGTGACCCCAAGTGAATTCGTCGACAAGGTAGCTCTAGAAGGAGACCATGCTCAACAAGCATTCGAGGAACCTCCCAAAGCCCCCAGGTGACTTCCCAAGGTTCCGTGACATCAGACACGGCCTTGGCAACGAATGCGCCAAGGTCGAAATCTTGGGTCGCTACAAACGGCCCTTCCCGGCTGTACGACTCAAAGATACCGGACGCCACTGTGACGACCTCGCCTTTCTTCAGGAGCATGAAGCCACCTTGATCCCAAACTCACAACAGTAGGCCGAGACTCCCCCCTCCCGGGTGAAATATCACTGCAAGATCCGAGGGGTCGGATGGTATTGCCCTTTAGTAGCACGCAAAAAATCACGCAAGCTGGCGCGGCCATTTTGGCGCTGAAAAGTCGCCAAGACATAACGGCTATTTTCCGTTGTCATCACCCAAAACCTGCCTTCACGCTCGACTTTGATCACATCAGAAGTCCGAATCAGATGGCCGTCACCAAACCGCCCATATTGATCTTTACGCTTGTGGCCAAAAACAACACCGATTCCTGCGCGAGACCTGATGGAAACACCGCAGAGATAGGCGGTCACTGGCACATCAAAACCTTGTTCCTGGGCTTTGATTATTCGTTTGAGATCAAAATCTGTGTGGCGCTTTCCGTGGAAATTCACATCTATAGTGTCGAGCATCACTGCGCTCCGGTGCTATTCCGCAAGGCGTTATCAGGAATTCCGCACGGAACCAGACGCGTTGGTATCGTGCAAGATTGTTGGTAATTTTCAGACTGATCGAATCATGCTCGAGAGAAAGATCGGGCGAAGGTCTGTTAGCAAATCGATTTGAAAGTCTGGTCGGTGAGAGCTGTGGTAGAAAGCTCCTCCCTCAACCTCTATTAAGCAGACCTCAAAATCACCGTCGTAGCCGAGGGATACTTTAGTTACGCGCTCCATGTCCCACCCGGCACCTTTATTCATCCATGCGGGGGTCATGACCTGAACATCTGTTATCTCTCGTTCAGCGCTCTGAGTGACGAGCATGCTTTGCAACCTGTGCTCCCCCTCAATCATGTCAACGAATTCAGTGCTGCGACCTTGGTCAGTCAAGCGAACAGTAAGGTGATACCAGTGAGTTCTGAGAATCCGTGACACGCTATGCCAATGCGCAAGGCCTTCACCAAAGATCCCCGGGACGCCGATAAGATCTGAGTCTTGTGTTCTGAACATCAGGTGCCTCAATTTTCTGCGGACGCAAAGCAGCCCGGTCGGTAATTCAAAATAGAGAGAAAATCTCTTTGATGGTTGCTGACTTGCGATGTCCCGGCCCGAGAAGGACGTAGACGGAATTCCGAGTTTCGAACAGAAAGCCGTCGTTGAACGCAGTACCCATACTCGAGCGCACCCAATGGCCTGGCTCAAAACGCCTCTGTTCATCGTCGACAACTTTGTGGGCAAACATAAACATTGGCTGGCAGCCTGCGGCGGTTATCTTCGCTCGCTCTTCGTCGGTGACGATGGCGTCTAGGATGATCCACTCCTCGACGACGCAAAGGGGGAGATACTTGTAGTGTTTCCTGGCTGCGAGGATCACACGCTCAAGGTCTAACTCGGAGCCGGCCAGATCAACCCCCTCCCCCAGCAGTCCTTCGGATAGTGGGCTTCCCATCTCACAACCTCGCATTTAATTTCACATAAATTGCAGGCACAAAGACCTTGCCGCCACATTGAGGAGTATATTCGTTTGTTTGGCGATAGGCAAACGCGGCATACATCTTTGTTTTTGGGGACTTGTCATGTCGCTCCGCCAATCCTTTGCGGAAGTGCTCCAAACGCTGCGCCAAAGCAAAGGGAATACGCAGCGCTCCATGGCTTCCAGCCTGGATCAAACAACCATCAGCAAAGTGGAGAGCGGTAAGCACTCGGTGACCTTGGATATGAGCCAAAAATTGGCTTCGGCGCTTGATCTTGAGCTGACTGCGCTGATTGCTTTGACAGTTTCTCGCGACAGCAATCGCACACCTCGAGAACTCCTTCTCGCTGCTCTAGCCGAGATCGAAGCCCTCGGCTTGGCTGATATCAATCATCCCTCTGTACCTGAAAACAAGGTTCCGCCCAACGTCGCCTCGGCGCGGAGGAAATGGCAGGCAGTACAGGAACTGAAGGGAAAAGGGCTTACGCAAGGTGAGGCTGCTAAACAACTAAAAATGCCTGAATCTACATTGCGTCGTTTCTGGCATCAGGTATCGAAAGACTGATCATCAGCGCCGCATCGGACGACTCATTATCTCTGGTATCTATGACGACATTCAGGTGTGCAGATGCAATTTTTCGCCGATTTGCCACGAGATATGAAGGCCAAGGCTAGAGCCACGTAGGCCTGTCTTGCCTTAGTGATTTGCTGAATTTCTGGGAATTCCAATGGCGGCCATTGCTGAGAGGATGAGACGCGCCGGACATGCTACGCTTCGCGAGCATCGGTGGTTGTCCGTTTCTGCCTACAAAAATCCAGACAGCTTCATTTTCGCCCTAAGCCCGGTTTTACTGGGCTGTATGCTGTCCATATTCTAAGAAGCTCACTATTAGAAGGGTTCGACAAGACCATCGTCTCGATCCCCACCTGGCGCCTGATGTCCGAGTCGTTCAAGAATTGGCGCGGCATGCAGCAGTCTGGCGGGCGAAGGATCAAGCGCAGCCTGTTCATCGACGCGAGCGGCGTGCGTTTCCTGCATGACGAGGAGGAACAACGCCTGACCCAGGTCCGCCTGCTGACCGACTACATCAGCCGCAAGCAGGCCGAGCTCAAGGCCTGGAACGAGGCCCAGGGCAACGTCGCGGCGATGTCGGCCAACCGCCGGCGGATGACCAATCTCGGCACCTTCCGCGCCTATGCCCTGGCCTATTTGAAAAGCCACCCGGAGATCCAGCCGAACATGACCTGCATGGTCCGGCAGATGCAGACCACCGCCCAGGGCATCCCGCTGGAAATCTACTGCTTCACCCGCACCACCGCGTGGGCGGACTACGAGCGGATCCAGGGGGACATTTTCGATTACCTGCTGGCGGTGATGCCGGAGTTCGGATTGAACCTGTACCAGCAGCCGAGCGGCACGGACCTGCGCTCGGGGCTGCTGCCGGCGGTGCTGGGGGCGAGCCACCTGCCGGAGCCGCAGAAGCAGGTGCTCTAAAGCCAACCCCATTCCCCTGTGAGAGCAGGTGCTCTAAAGCCAACCCCATTCCCCTGTGGGAGCGAGCTTGCTCGCGATGGCGGTGCATCAGAAACATAGATGCTGACTGATACTCCGCCATCGCGAGCAAGCTCGCTCCCACAGGGGTTCAGTGTGAAGGCTGGGGTTTGCGTACTCCCAACCGACTGATCCACACCGCCATCAATATCACCGACCCACCCAGCATCAACCGCCCCAACGCCTCGTGCTGGTTCCAGATCAGCAGGTTCACCAACAGCCCCACCGGCACGTGCAGGTTGTTCATCACTGCCAGCGTCCCGCCGTTGACCAGGCACGCGCCCTTGTTCCACCAGTACAGCCCCAATGCGGTGGAAACCAGCCCGAGGAACACCAGTACACCCCATTGCAACGGGGCTTCGGGCCAGAAGTCTGGCTTGCCGAACAGCAGGAACGCCGGCAACGCCACCATCAGCGCACCGAGATAGAAATAGCCGAAACGCCGGTAATGCGGCAGGTCGCTCGGGTGACGGGCCACCAGGTGTTTGTAGAGCACCTGCCCGGCGGCATAGGTGAAGTTGGCCAGTTGCAGCAGCAAAAAACCCATGAAGAAATCCGGATTGATCCGGTCATAACGAATCACCGCCGCACCGGCCACGGCCACCAGCGCCGCGATCAGCGCCCAGGGATTGAAGCGACGGTTCAGCGCGTCTTCGATCAAGGTCACGTGCAGGGGCGTGAGAATGGTGAAAAGCAGCACTTCCGGCACGGTCAAGACCCGGAAGCTCAGGTACAGGCAAACGTAGGTCACACCAAACTGCAAGGCGCCAATCAACAGCATGCCGCGCATGAATGACGGCTCCACCTGGCGCCAGCGCGTCAGCGGGATGAACACCAGTCCCGCCAGCACCACGCGCACCAGCACCGCGAAATAACTGTCCACATGCCCGGCCAGGTACTCGCCGATCAGGCTGAAGGAAAACGCCTGGATCAAGGTCACAAACAGTAGATAGCCCATACCGCCCCTCGTTTCGAATGGCGGCGAAGATAGCGGTTTTGAACGGCGGGAGCGAGCTTACTTGCGATGGCGGAATGTCAGTCAGCATTTATATTTCTGACCCACCACCATCGCGAGCAAGCTTGCTCCCGCAGATCCCCCACTAACTTGGAGTTTCATCCACGACCCAAGGATTGGCCTGGCACTGGCGCCGATGGTTGGCAGCACGCTGAAGCACACGGGTCAACGCCTGAAAGTTCGCCGGTTTGGTCAGGATGTCGTCGGCACCCGCGGCCCTGAAACGTTCTATCTCGCTGGAAAAGGCGCTCGCGGTGAAGGCCACGATATAGCAGGTATCGCCCCCCGGGAGTTCACGGATGCCATGGATGGCCTCCAGTCCGTCCATGACGGGCATGTTGATGTCCATGAAAATGATCTCCGGCGTCGAAACCCTGCACTGATCGACCGCCTCTCGCCCGTTGGATGCCAAGTCGGGTACATAGCCCAACTCTTGTAGCATCGCCATGGCAACTTTCTGGCTCACTGGGTGATTTTCCACCAGCAGGATATCCAGCGGGTAATCCTCGGCAAAAGAGGCGTCGAAACTCACCGCGGCGCGATCGTTTCCGAGGGGTATTTCCGAGACTGAAAAAAGCGTTAGGGGAAGCGAGAAGCAAAACGTCGATCCAACCCCAGGCTGGCTGGTAAAGGACAAGGTCCCCTGCTGCGCCTCGATCAGTGTTTTGCAGATGGAAAGCCCCAGCCCACTCCCGGTAAAACCTTGGCTGACCGGCTCTTTAAACTGGGCAAAGGGCCTGAACAGACTGTTCTGCCGCTCAAGGGGAATGCCAATGCCGGTATCGCGGATGGAAAAGTCGAGCCGGGCTTGATGGCCGTGACCGATGGTGGAGACCGTGAGCGAGACCTCGCCGCTTTCGGTAAACTTGACGGCGTTGCCCAGCAAGTTGATCAATATTTGGCGAAGGCACTCGATATCGGTTTTGACCAAGGGCGGTACGTCCGCAGAGACCTTGGCCTCAAGGACGATTGGTTTACCCTGGATATTTTGTCGGATCATTTCAAGACTGGATGAAACCAGTGTTCTCACATCGAACACACAAGGCTTCAACTCAAGTTTGCCCGCTTCGATTTTTGCCAGATCGAGAATGTTATCAATAAGCGACAACAGTGTTCGCCCACTGCCATGAATCGTTTTTAACAGGCGGCGCTGCTCAGGATTCAGTTCGGACTTCGCCAGCAGCTCGGTCGCGCCGATGACGCCGTACATAGGGGTGCGAATTTCATGGCTCATGGTGGCCAGAAACCGGGTTTTAGAACGATCCGCCTCTTCGGCGGCATTTTTTGCCTGATTCAATACCTGTTCATTGACTCGCAGTTGCTGGACATGCGTACGCATGCGCAAAAGGATTAAAGCGAGAAATACCAAAATGGCCAGGATGATATGGTAGAGGGAGTCATGACTGAGTTGTTGGTAGTACTCCGCCAAGGTAATTTCCGCCCCGACAACGTACACCGTACCGTCTTGTGATTTCAGAGGTACAAAGACCGCGCGAAAATCCCCCCAATGATCCGAGTAATCAATCCAGGTTGGCTCGCTGCGTTTGAAACTGTCGAGTAAGGCTTGGCTGGCATCGGGATACGGATCGAAGAAGCGCACGAAATTCCCCGCTTGGATTTCTTCCTTCGATGCGCTGGAGCTGACCAGATAAGCCTCTCCACCTCGCTGGATCACGCTATAGACAAAAGCAGTGCCCATGGACTCGTTGAAGCTGGAGAGCCGCTCGATGGTATCCCAGTCTTGCGCCTGGGATTTGGAATGTTTATCGACCAGATTGTCATGGTAACGGTCGCCGAGGATGGCCGAAGCGCCCAGCGCGGCATGCAGCAATTTATTGTTGATATTGTCAGTAAGGACGCTTTGCGTCTCGACATAGAGATAGTAGATGTAGCCACTCGCCCCTAAGAGATAGGCCAGGAATAAGGCCCATGTTTTCCGTTTGACGTTGAACATATCACAGTCTCCCTACTGTAATTGCGCGCAGAAATTACCACAGCAGGCATCGAAAAATTTGCCAATCCGGGTGACGCTACGGCCTGATCATTTCAAGTGCTCAGGACTTGAAAGACCGTCCATCTTAAGGCCGTTTTTTCCATTTCCCCCCAAAAAAAAAGCCCGATCCCGCTAAAGCGTTCGATCGGGCTGATGCACTCAGGAGCATTCGCAGTGCAAAGGGAGGTTCGATGCGCAAAACGGTTTGAAGGGAAGCGCCAAGCCACTAGACCACCTGGCGATTATCCGAGGATTAACGGATCAGGCGACCTGGGACAGTTTGGCGTTGGCCTGATTCAACCCTTTCTCCTGGAAGTCGCCGCCCAGGTTCATGCCCTCGGCATGGATGAAGGTCACGTCGTGGATCCCGATGAAGCCCATGACCTGGCGCAGGTAGGGTTCCTGATGGTCGGTGCTGCCACCGGCGTGAATGCCGCCCCGGGCGGTGAGCACGAAGGCGCGCTTGTCGGCCAGCAGGCCTTGGGGACCGGTGGGGGTGTATTTGAACGTCACGCCGGCACGCAGCACGTGGTCGAGCCAGGCTTTCAGGGTGCTGGGAATGGCGAAGTTGTACATCGGTGCCGCCATGACCAGCACGTCGGCGGCCAACAGCTCATCGGTCAGTTGGTTAGAGCGTTCCAGCGAGGCGTTCTCAATGTCGTTGCGCTGCTCGGCCGGCTTCATCCAACCGCCCAGCAGATTGGCATCCAGGTGGGGCACCGGATTGATGGCCAGGTCACGAACGCTGATTTCGTCGGCCGGGTGCGCAGCTTTCCACTGGCTGATGAAGGTTTGGGTCAGTTGACGGGAAACCGAGTCTTGCTGGCGGGCACTGCTTTCGATGATCAGAACGCGGGACATGGCTTGTAGGCTCCATCTGAGAATGTTGTCAGTCGATGGAGTGAAGGTTAAACGTGAGCATATCGATGAAAAAGCGCAAATAACTGCTGTAATGCATCGATATTTTCGTTTATAAGCGGAGCAAGCAATATCAAATGCCCCGCTGCCGGCCTATTTCGGCTGACAGGTCAGCTTGATGCGCAGCTTGATGATGTTGCGGTTGAACTTGGCCGTGGCGTTCTTGAACTTGCCGGCGGCGACTTCGATCTTGCGGGTGCGCGGTGCCTCGGGACCGTTGCGGAACACGACGGTGCAGGCCGCGTCGGTACTGCCGTAGTTGTTGACCTGGATGGAACCGATGTCGGCATCGGTGTCATAGGCGGTGTAGTCGATGCTCAGGCCGTTGAGGTGTTTTTCCACATCGATCGGGTAGGCAAACGCGGTCAGTGGCAGCAAGGCCAGCACCGCACAACAGATTTTCTTCATTCGGCAGTCTCCACCAAGGGACCGCCAGCTTAGGACAAGAGGAGCTCGATATGAAAGCGCCCCGCGTGACCCTGGATCAATGGCGCACCCTGCAGGCGGTGGTCGACCACGGCGGTTTCGCCCAGGCCGCCGATGTGTTGCATCGCTCCCAGTCGTCAGTGAGCTACACCGTGGCCCGCATGCAGGATCAACTCGGCGTGCCGTTGCTGCGCATCGATGGGCGCAAGGCCGTGCTGACCGAAGCCGGCGGCGTGCTGCTGCGCCGTTCGCGGCAATTGGTGAAACAGGCCAGCCAACTGGAAGACCTGGCCCACCACATGGAGCAGGGCTGGGAAGCGGAAGTGCGCCTGGTGGTCGACGCGGCCTATCCCAACGCCCGCCTCGTTCGCGCCTTGACCGCGTTCATGCCGCAAAGCCGCGGTTGCCGGGTGCGGCTGCGGGAAGAAGTGTTGTCGGGTGTCGAAGAAGTGCTGCTCGAAGGCGTGGCCGACCTGGCCATCAGCGGTTTCAGCATTCCCGGCTACCTGGGGGCGGAATTGAGCGATGTGGAATTCATCGCGGTGGCCCACCCCGAGCATGCCCTGCACCGCCTCAATCGCGAACTTAACTTCCAGGACCTGGAAAGCCAGTTGCAAGTGGTCATTCGCGACTCCGGCCGCCAGCAACCCCGGGACGTCGGCTGGCTCGGCGCCGAACAACGCTGGACCGTGGGCAGCCTGGCCACCGCCGCGAGTTTTGTCGGCAGCGGCCTGGGTTTCGCCTGGCTGCCCCGGCACATGATCGAGCGGGAACTCAAGGAAGGCGTGCTCAAGCCTCTACCCTTGGAACAGGGAGGCAGCCGCAATTCGACCTTCTATCTTTTTTCAAACAAGGAAAAACCCCTGGGGCCGGCCACGCAAATCCTGATCGAACTGCTGCGCACCTTCGACACCGCGCCGCTGGATGCGCCATACGCCGCCCCTGAACAAGCCTGACAAGGACTTCGCCGATGGCCTATTTCGAGCACGAAGGTTGCAACCTGCACTACGAGGAATACGGCCACGGCGCGCCCGTGGTGCTGGTCCATGGGCTGGGCTCCAGCACTCAGGACTGGGAAAAGCAAATCCCGGTTCTGTCCGCCCACTACCGCCTGATCGTAATGGATGTGCGCGGCCACGGCCGTTCCGACAAGCCCCGCGAGCGCTACAGCATCGCCGGTTTCAGCGCCGACCTGAGCGCCCTGATCGAACATCTCGGCCTGGGTCCGGTGCATCTGGTGGGCTGGTCCATGGGCGGCATGATCTGTTTCCAATTGGCGGTCGATGAACCCGAACGGGTCAAGAGCCTGTGCATCGTCAACAGCGCGCCGCAGGTCAAAGTCCGCACGCCCGACGATTGCTGGCAGTGGTTCAAGCGCTGGAGCCTGATGCGCCTGCTCAGCCTGGAGACCATCGGCAAGGCCCTCGGTGCGAAGCTGTTCCCCAAACCTGAACAAACCGAGTTACGCCTGGAAATGGCCCGACGCTGGGCAAAGAACGACAAACGTGCTTATCTCGCCAGCTTCGATGCGATCGTAGGCTGGGGCGTCCAGGAACGACTTTCACAGGTCGCCTGTCCAACCCTCGTCATCTGCGCCGACCATGACTACACCCCGGTGGCGCTGAAAGAAGCCTATGTAAAGCATCTGCCCAACGCACGGCTGGTGGTCATCGCCGATTCACGGCACGCTACCCCGCTGGATCAACCCGAACGCTTCAACCAAACCCTGCTCGACTTTTTGACCGCAACCGATTCCACCACTCAGGATCACTGACCCCATGCTGAAAAAAATCGTCCTCGCCGCCGGCACCGTACTGTTCGCCGCCAACCTGATGGCCGCGACGCCCGCCAAGGCACCGCATGTATTGCTGGACACCACCAACGGCCAGATCGAAATCGAACTGGACCCGGTCAAGGCCCCCATCAGTACCAAGAACTTTCTTGAGTATGTGGACAGCGGCTTCTACACCAACACGATTTTCCACCGCGTGATCCCGGGCTTCATGGCCCAGGGCGGCGGCTTCACCCAGCAGATGCAGCAGAAAGACACCAAGGCGCCGATCAAGAACGAAGCCAGCAATGGCCTGCACAACGTGCGCGGCACCTTGTCGATGGCCCGCACCTCCAACCCGGATTCGGCCACCAGCCAGTTCTTCATCAACGTGGCCGACAACGCCTTCCTCGACCCGGGCCGTGACGCTGGCTACGCGGTGTTCGCCAAGGTGGTCAAGGGCATGGACGTGGTGGATATCATCGTCAACTCCCAGACCACCACCAAGCAAGGCATGCAAAACGTGCCGATCGACCCTGTGATCATCAAGTCGGCCAAGCGCATCGACTAAAACCCACAGGGCAAGCCTGAGCGGCGCCGGCGACCCCGCGCCGCTCACAGCAATATAAGGAGAGCCCTGCCCGGGCTATGTACCCATGGTTTACCGCCGTTTTGAGAAACTGATCGACATCTTTCGCGACGCCCCAACCTCGGCCCCGCCGGACCGCGTCCTGCCCTTCTACACGTATTACCTGAAACAGGTCTGGCCAAGCTTCGCCGCGTTGCTGGTAGTGGGCCTGATCGGTGCGCTGATCGAGGTGGCGCTGTTCAGCTACCTGAGCCGCATCATCGACCTGACCCAGGCAACGCCCAGCGCGGATTTCTTCAAGCTCCACGGCCTCGAACTGGCCTGGATGGCTGTTGTGGCCCTGGTTTTTCGGCCCATCTTCGTGGCCCTGCATGATTTGCTGGTGCACCAGACCCTGAGTCCCAGCATGACCAGCCTGATCCGCTGGCAGAACCACAGCTACGTGCTCAAGCAGAGCCTGAACTTTTTCCAGAACGATTTCGCCGGACGCATCGCCCAGCGCATCATGCAGACCGGCAACTCCCTGCGCGACTCGGCGGTGCAGGCCGTGGACGCGCTGTGGCACGTGCTGATCTACGCCATCAGCTCACTGGTGCTGTTCGCCGAAGCCGACTGGCGCCTGATGATTCCGCTGCTGATGTGGATCGCCTCGTACATCGGCGCACTTTATTACTTCGTGCCACGGGTCAAGGAACGCTCCGTGGTGTCCTCCGATGCCCGCTCCAAGCTCATGGGACGGATCGTCGACGGCTACACCAACATCACCACCCTGAAGCTGTTCGCCCACACCAATTTCGAACAGCAATACGCCCGCGAAGCCATCGAGGAGCAGACTGAAAAAGCCCAACTGGCCGGCCGCGTGGTGACCAGCATGGATGTGGTCATCACCACCATGAACGGGCTGCTGATCGTCGGCACCACGGCCCTGGCCCTGTGGTTGTGGACCCAGTCGCTGATCAGCGTCGGCGCCATTGCCCTGGCCACGGGCCTGGTGATTCGCATCGTCAACATGTCCGGCTGGATCATGTGGGTAGTCACCGGCATCTTCGAAAATATCGGCATGGTCCAGGACGGTTTGCAGACCATCTCCCAGCCCGTCAGCGTCACCGACCGCGACGAGGCCAAGCCGCTGGCGGTGGCCCAAGGCGAGGTGCGTTTCGAGCATGTGGACTTCCACTATGGCAAGAAAAGCGGGGTCATCGGCGACCTGAACCTGGTGATCAAGCCCGGCGAGAAAATCGGCCTGATCGGCCCGTCCGGCGCGGGTAAATCCACCTTGGTCAACCTGCTGCTGCGCCTCTACGACGTACAGGGCGGGCGCATCCTCATCGATGGCCAGAATATCGCCGAAGTCGGCCAGGAAAGCCTGCGCGAGCGCATCGGCATGATCACCCAGGACACGTCGCTGCTGCATCGTTCGATTCGCGACAACCTGCTCTACGGCAAGCCCGACGCCACCGATGCGCAACTCTGGGAAGCCGTGCACAAGGCCCGGGCCGATGAGTTCATCCCGTTGCTGTCGGACGCCGAAGGCCGCACCGGCTTCGATGCCCATGTGGGTGAGCGCGGTGTAAAACTGTCCGGTGGCCAGCGCCAGCGCATCGCTATCGCACGGGTGCTGCTCAAGGACGCGCCGATCCTGATCATGGACGAAGCGACGTCAGCGCTGGACTCGGAAGTCGAGGCCGCGATCCAGGAAAGCCTTGAAACCCTGATGCAAGGCAAGACCGTGATCGCCATCGCCCACCGCCTCTCCACCATCGCCCGGATGGACCGCTTGGTGGTGCTGGAAAATGGCCGCATCGCCGAGACCGGCAGCCATGCCGAGTTGCTGGCCCATGGCGGGTTGTATGCACGGCTGTGGCAGCATCAGACGGGTGGATTCGTGGGGATCGACTGATCTCTACCAGACACCACTGACCCTGTGGCGAGGGAGCTTGCTCCCGCTGGGGCGCGAAGCGCCCCCAAAATCTGAGTTCCAACACAATAAATACGTTGGACACCCAGCCTTATTGGGGCTGCTGCGCAGCCCAGCGGGAGCAAGCTCCCTCGCCACAGGGATCCGCTTTGAGTCCGCAATACTGAAAAATTCTGTCCAGGATCCATTTAGCCCACGCAGCCACCCCATACTCCCCGCCGACCACGGCCAAAACCGCCACAGTCCCTGACTCTGGCGGTTTTTTCATGCCGCTGGATTTGTCGATAAATCCTGCTGTACTCAGCCCAGGTTCTGGAGATGAACCTGTCGTAATGCTGCTGGGATGCATAACCGAATATCACGACTGTTTTTTCAAGGATGCTTATGTCTTTACTCAAACGTTCAACGACTGAGTTGTTGGGTACGTTCTGGCTGGTGCTGGGCGGCTGCGGCAGCGCGGTATTGGCCGCCTCCGGGATTGGCGTGCTGGGGGTGGCCCTGGCCTTCGGCTTGACGGTATTGACCATGGCGTTCGCCATCGGTCATATCTCGGGTTGCCATTTGAACCCGGCCGTTTCGCTGGGCTTGTACGTGGGGGGTCGGTTTCCAGCCAAGGAGCTGCCTGCCTACATCATCGCCCAAGTTATCGGCGGGGTGCTGGCCGCCGCGTTGATCTACTTCATCGCCAGCGGCAAGGAAGGTTTTGACCTGGCGGCGTCCGGCCTGGCCTCGAACGGTTACGGCGAGCATTCGCCCGGTGGGTATTCGATGGCGGCCGGTTTCGTCACCGAACTGGCAATGACGGCGATGTTCATCCTGATCATCCTCGGTGCCACCGATAAACGCGCGCCGGCCGGGCTAGCACCGATTGCCATCGGCCTGGCCCTGACGCTCATTCACCTGATCTCGATCCCAGTCACCAACACATCCGTCAACCCGGCCCGCAGCACCGGCCCGGCGCTGCTTGTCGGCGGCTGGGCCATCGAGCAACTGTGGTTGTTCTGGGTGGCACCGCTGTTGGGCGCCATCATCGGTGGTGTCTCGTACCGCTGGCTGGGCCAGGAAAACCGCTGAGTTATTCCCGCAAAAATCAGCACTGCCGATAAGGCAGTGCTGTTTTCGCTTCTTCGGCATACGCCAGCACGCTCTCCTGCTCCCTCATGAGGAAATCCGCCACTGCCGCCTTCAAGCCCGGGTGGCGCAGGTAATGCCACGAGCGAGTAATCACCGGCTCGAACCCGCGAATCAATTTGTGCTCACCCTGGGCACCGGCGTCAAAGCGCTGCAAACCGTGGGCAATCGCATAATCCATGCCTTGATAGAAACAGGTCTCGAAGTGCAGGCGGTCGAACTCTGCCAGGCAACCCCAGTACCGCCCGTAGAAACTGTCACCGCCCACCAGGCTGAACGCCATCGCCACCGGCCGTGAACCTTGCTTGGCCAATACCACGCGAATGGCCTCGGGCATGCGCTCGGCCAGCAAACTGAAGAATGTCCGGGTCAAGTAAGGCGCCTGCCGTCGTATCGCGTAGGTATTGGCATAACAGGCGTAGACAAAATCCCACTGCGCCTCGTCCAGTTGACCGCCTTCCAGCCACTCGAACTCAATGCCCTGCCCCGCCACCTGCTCGCGCTCCTTGCGCATCTGCTTGCGCTTGCGGGAACTGAGGGCATCGAGAAAATCCTGGAAGTCCCGATAACCGCGGTTTTGCCAGTGATATTGGCAGCCAATCCGCTGCAGCCAGCCTTCTTGCCCGGCAAGCGCCGCGTCGGTGAAGGCATCGGTGAAGTTGATATGAGCGCTGGAAAGCCCTTCGATTTCCAGGTATCCGGGCACGCTGCCCAGCAACTCCAGGCCGTCCTCCACCCGCGCCGCCAATAGCCGGGGGCCACTGACCGGGCTGAACGGCACCGCTGTCAGCAGCTTGGGGTAATAGTCGATGCCGGCGCGGGCGCAAGCGTCGGCCCAGCCGTGGTCGAACACATATTCACCGTAGGAATGCCACTTGCGGTAACTGGGCAAGGCCGCCAGCAGCCGACCGTCTTCAATGTGCAGCAAATGCTCGGCTTGCCAACCGGATTGCGGGCCCAGGCTGGCGCTGTCTTCCAATGTGCTCAGGAAGGCGTGGCGCAAGAAGGGTTGGTTGGCGGGCACCAATGCGTCCCACTCCAGAGGCGCGATGGCGGACAGGCTGTCCAAGACGTGAAGCGGCATGCGGTTCCTCGAGAGCCAAACGATGGATGGAACGAGTATCGCCGATCCTGACCGGGCGCACATAAAAAAACCCCGCCGGGGCGGGGTCGAAAGGAGCATTAACGGATGAAAGTGCAGCGGTGTATCAAGTCAAAACGTTTTAGAACACGTACTGGGCACGGACAACAAAACCGTCGCCATCGTCATCGCCATTGGCGTTGGTGACTTTGTCGGTCTTGGCCTTGACGTAGGCGCCGGTGATTTTCACCGCTTCGTTGGCGTACCAGTTCACGCCCAGGTTGTGCACCTTGGCTTCGGCATCGCCGACTTCACGGGTTGCCGAGGCAGTGGTGATGTTGTCGTCTTCGACGGTCATGCTGTCGAAGCGGTAGAACACTTCCCAGGCGCCGATGGATTTGTTCTGAGGCTTGATGGCGTCGAACTTGCCGACTTTATAGCCACGGGATTCACCGGTGATGGTGTAGGCACCCTGGACGTAGAAGCCGTGGCCTTTGAGGTCTTCGAAGGCGTCGCTGTCAGCCTTGGTCTTGCGGGAGATGTATTCACCCTGGATCGACGCTGGGCCCATCGCGAAAGCGGCTTCCAGGCCGAAGGCGGTGTCGGTGTCGTAGGAACCGGCCGGCGAGTTGTTGGCGCCGCCCAGGACCGGACGGTTACCGTTAGGGCCGGCATCGTTGCCGCCCAGGGTTTCAACGCCACGCATGCCCAAGCGGGAGCGGTAACGCGCGTCGAATGCGGTGTCCGAAACGTCGCGGGAGGCCACGTTCAAACCGAAGTGCAGCACGTTGCCGGCTTCGTGCATCGGGGCAAACACGAAGCGACCGTTGGCTTGCTTGATGCTGTTGCCGTCGGTGTCGTCGGTGTCTTTGCTGAATACACCGGCCGAGGCGTAGAACGAATCAGCGAAGGTGCTGGAAGCCTGGATGCCCAGACCGTTCTGATGGCCGTTGGCCCAGTCGATCAGGTCATAGGCGGCGTTACGCTCAGGCGCGGTTACCCACTTGGAACTGGTGGCTTTTTCCAGGCCGAAGTCGGGGTCGAAGCGACCGACTTTGATCGAAACGGGCTTGAAGCCGTTATAGGCCAGGGACGCTTCGTCGAAGTAGCCGTTATCGGAGTCGCCGCTGTTGTGGGCGAAATCGTAGTTGATGGTGTAGGCCCAATCCGTGTACAGCACACCCGACAGCTCCAGGAAGCCACGACGGATGTAAGCCGCATCGGCCTTGTCGCCATTGTCGGTGTAGATACCGTCGAACTGGCTGTAGTCAGCCTGCAAACGACCGCCGAGCTTGAAGCTGAACTCTTTGTCAGTGGTAGCGACCTCAAGGCCGCCCTTGGTTTTGACCACGATATCGGCGCCGTCGGTGGTGACGGTGCCGGCGAAAGCCTGGGCGGTTACTGCCATTGCCAGTGCGCTGGCGGCAACACCTGCGAAGTGCTTACGGATCATCGAAGAATTCCCCTGTTGGTAGTCTATGCGTTAGAAAACACGCGGAACTGGGCCCGCTGGTGTTGGGAGGGGATCTTGGCGGCCGGTTGTGTCAGGCGAGTTGCTATCACATAAAGATTTTATGACAGCGGAACTTTTTACTTCGAATGGGAATAACCAGTTCAACCATGGAGAACCTGTGGGAGCGAGCTTGCTCGCGATAGCGGTGGTTCAGTCGGCAGTGATTTGACTGATACACCGCTATCGCGAGCAAGCTCGCTCCCACAACGGGTCGGTGGGTGTATCGAGAGGTTCAGCGGCTGTTTTTGCGGCGTTCGGCGGCGAGTTTCTCGGCGAGGTGATCCAGGTCGGGAACCGGTGGCTGCGGCAGTTTTTTGAGGGTCGCCTGCATCAAGCGCATCTGGCGGATGAACCGTCGGCAATTGGGGCAGAACATCAAGTGATGGCGCACCAGCAGGCGTTCACGAAAACTCAGTTGTCCGTCGAGGTAGTCGCTGGAGCGGGCCACTTGTTCCTTGCAGGTCAGCATTCGCCGGTTTCCTCGAAATGTTCAACAGTCGCGAAGACCTTCAATCGGGCGCGATGCAACAGCACGCGTACATTGGAGAGCGAAATGTCCAAAAGATTACAGATTTCGTCCAACTCCAGGCCCTGTTGTTCCCGCAGGGTCAGCACGCTGCCTTGCAGTTCCGACAGGCTGAGCAAGGTGTGTTCCAGGCAATCACGTAATTCACCCTCGGTGAGCAGCGCTTCGGGCGTGTCCTGGTGCCAGGCGAACGGCGCCAGCAGCCAGTGGCCGTCAGCGGCGAAACGCTCATCGCCAAGGGTGCCGTGGGGCGCCGGAAGGTCGTCGAGCAACACTTCCCGCCGGTTCTGTTTGTAACGTCCCTTGGCGGCGTTGGCCGTGATGGTCAGCAGCCAGGTCTTGAGGCTGGAACGTCCCTGGAAACCATTGAGATTGCGCACCACCGACAGCCACGCGTCCTGCACCACTTCGTCGGCATGGCGGCTGCCGACGATGGCATAGGCCACGGCGCGCATAGGACTCTGGTAGGCGCTGACCAGTTCCTTGTAGGCCTGCTGCTCACCGGCCAGGAGGCGTTGGAGCAGGAGGGTGTCGTCGGTGACTGTCATTCAACATCCCAAGATCTGCTTGACTGCAATGCTTCTGTGGCGAGGGAGCTTGCTCCCGCTCGGTTGCGCAGCAACCGCAAGATATTGGGGGTCGCTTCGCAACCCAGCGGGAGCAAGCTCCCTCGCCACAAAAGCTTCCCCCACAGCAAGCGCCCTTGCCCAAAATCTGGACCAGACCAGATCAATGCTTACGCAAAATCACGCTGCCAATCGAATAACCGGCGCCAAACGAACTAAGGACAGCAACCGAACCGCTGGGCAGGTCGTCCTGGTAGGTGTGGAATGCAATCACCGAACCGGCCGAACTGGTGTTGGCGTAGCGGTCGAGAATCACCGGGGCTTCCGCTTCGGTGGCTTCGCGCCCCAGCAGTTTGCGCACGATCAGATGGTTCATGCTCAGGTTGGCCTGGTGCAGCCAGAAACGTTTCACATCGCCAACGCTCAACTGGTTCTCTTCCAGGTGGGCACCGATCAGTTCGGCCACCATCGGACAGACATCGCGGAACACCTTGCGGCCTTCCTGGACGAACAGTTTGTCGCGGCTGCCCATTCCCTCTTCCGCGGTGCGGTTGAGGAAGCCGAAGTTGTTGCGAATGTTGTTGGAGAACTTGGTCAGCAGCTTGGTACTGACCACGTCGAACTGGTACGGCGAGGTCGCCAGGTCGGCGCGTTCGATGATCACGGCAGTGGCCGCGTCGCCGAAGATGAAGTGGCTGTCGCGGTCACGGAAGTTCAGGTGGCCGGTGCACACTTCCGGGTTGACCATCAAGATCGCCCGGGCCTGGCCCAGTTGCACGCTGTTGGCCGCGGCCTGGATGCCGAAGGTTGCCGAGGAGCAGGCCACGTTCATGTCGAAACCGAACCCTTCGATGCCCAGGGCTTCCTGGACTTCGATGGCGATGGCCGGGTACGCACGCTGCAGGTTGGAGCAAGCGACGATCACCCCGTCGATGTCGGCGGCCGTACGGCCGGCGCGCTCCAGGGCCTGTTTGGCGGCGCCGACGGCCATTTCGCAGAGCACCGACCACTCATCGTTGGAGCGCTCGGGCAGGCGTGGGGTCATGCGTTGCGGATCGAGAATACCGTCCTTGTCCATGACAAAGCGGCTCTTGATGCCGGAAGCCTTTTCGATGAACGCGGCGTTGGATTCGGTCAAGGCCTCGACTTCACCACGCTCGATGGCAGCGGCGTTATCAGCGTTGAATTGGGCGACATAGGTATTGAAAGATTGCACCAGTTCTTCGTTGGAGATGCTGTTGGCCGGGGTGTACAGGCCGGTGCCGCTGATGACGACGTTATGCATGGGTCGTGTCTCTGATCTGTTCAGGCAGAAAGTATTGGCACCGACGTACCAACACGCAAAGGGACTTTTCCCATCCGGGGAAGCAGCCCTGGCATCGCTTTATTCCGATCCGCCCGTGGCATTGAAGCTCAAAACCACGGAACCGGCATTTATAGGCGCGAAGTTTGCCATAAACGCTGGGGTTTGGCCCATTCTCCATTCACTTCAACATCCTACCCTGTGGGAGCGAGCTTGCTCGCGATGGCGGTGTATTAGTCAACATCAATGCAGGCTGAACCACCGCTATCGCGAGCAAGCTCGCTCCCACAGGGCTTCACAGGGGGTTGATGGTGTGTGCCATCACCCCTCCACCAACCCCCACTGCTTGCCCAGGCGCTTGTCGGAAATCGGCACCTTGGTGCCCAACTGCTGGGCAAACAGTGACACCCGGTATTCCTCCAGCCACCAGCGGTACAGCTCCAATTGCGGGTCGCGCTTGCCTTCCTGGGTGTGTTTGCTGGCGCGGGCCTGGTATTGGGCCCAGAGGTTCGACAATTCGCCGCTCCAGACCCGGTCCTTCTGCACTTGGCTACCGAGCTTCTCGAAGCGTTGCTCGATGGCCTTGAGGTAGCGCGGCAGTTCCTTGAGCCATTGGTGCGGGGTTTCCCGCACGAAGCCTGGGTACACCAGGTGGCTGAGTTGCTGCTTGATGTCGTTCAGCGCCACGGCCTGGGCCAGGTCGATCTTGCCCTTGAAGCGTTTTTGCAGGCTGTGCCAGAGCTTGAGGATGTCCAGGGTCAACTTCGCCAGGCGTTCGGCGTGCTCGGTCCAGCCGCCGCGCTTGCGCTCGGCCAGGGCGGCCAGGGCGGCGCCGTCACGGGGCAGGCTCGCTTCACCTTCGAGCACGCAGCTGTCGAGGCTGGCCAGCAGAATGTCTTCCACCAGGCCGTCGATACGGCCCAAGTCGCGGTACAGCAGGCCAAGCTCCGTCAGCCCCGGCAACTTGCCACGCAGAAACTTGGCCGACTCGGCCAATTGTTGCATCAGCAAGCGCTGCAAGGCGCGGCGATGCTGGAATTCGGCTTCGGCTGGCGTCGGGAAACGCCCTTCCTTGACCACGCCGCCCTCTTCCACCAACGCCGGGTACACCGTCATCGACAGCCCGGCGATCTTCTGTTGAGTTTTCTCGGCCACCGGCGCGAAGACCTTCGCCTCCACCGGCGCCTGGCTTTTCGCTGTTTGTGGCACGGCCAAGGCCGCCTGGCTGGCCTCGGCAAAGCGTGCCGTCAGCTCGCCCAGGTCGCGGCCTTCGCCGAGGAACTTGCCCTGGCCGTCGACGATTTCCAGGTTCATGCGCAGGTGGCTTTCGACCTGCTGGGCCGCTTCGGCCCAGGCTTCGTCGCTGACCCGCGCCCCGGTCATGCGCAGCAGCTCACGGCCCAGGGCCTGCGGCAACGAGCCCTCGGCGAAGGTGATGCGCTGCAACGCCGCCTTGACGAAATCCGGCACCGGCACGAAGTTCTTGCGCAGGGCCTTGGGCAGGTTGCGCACCAGGGCGATGCACTTGGCCTCGATCATCCCCGGCACCAGCCATTCCAGGCGTTCCGGCGGCAGCATCGGCAGCAATGGCGCCGGAACCCGCAGCGTCACGCCGTCACGGGGATGGTTGGGCTCGAAGTGATAGCTCAGCGGCAAGGTCAGGTCACCGACGCGCAAGGTGTCGGGGTACTGCGTGGCGGTGACTTCGCTGGCTTCGCGGGCCAGCACGTCTTCCTCGCGCATGATCAGCAATTGCGGGTCTTTCTGGCTGTTGATCCGGTACCAACTGTCGAACGTCGCGGTCTGGTGGATCTCCGCCGGCAGGCGCGCGTCGTAGAACGCAAACAGGGTTTCTTCGTCGGCCAGGATGTCGCGGCGACGGGCCTTGGCTTCCAGCTCGTCGAGCTGCTCCAGCAAGCGGGTATTGGCCCCCAGGCACTTGGCCTTGGACTGGATCTCACCGCGCACGAGCGCTTCGCGGATGAACAGCTCACGGGACACCACCGGGTCCACCGGTCCGTAGTGCACCGGTCGGCGACCGACGACGATGAGCCCGAACAGCGTGATCTGCTCATAAGCCACCACTTGCCCGCGCTTCTTCTCCCAATGGGGTTCGAAGTGGTTTTTCTTGATCAGGTGCCCGGCCAGCGGCTCGATCCAGTCCGGTTCGATCTTGGCCACCATGCGCGCGTACAACTTGGTGGTTTCCACCAGCTCGGCGGTCATCAGCCACTGCGGACGCTTCTTGCCCAGGCCCGACGAGGGGTGGACCCAGAACCGCCGTTGGCGAGCGCCGAGGTAATCACCGTCCTCGGTTTTCTGGCCGATCTGGCTCAACAGCCCCGACAGCACCGCCTTGTGCAGTTTCGGGTAATCGGCCGGGTCTTTGTTGAGGCTCAACTGCATGTCGCGGCAGATCAGGCTCAACTGGCGATGGGAATCGCGCCACTCGCGCAGGCGCAGGTAGTTGAGGAAGTTCTTGCGACACCAGTTGCGCAGCGGGCTGGCGGTCAGGGCCTGGCGCTGCTCTTCGAAACCGCGCCACAGGTTGACCAGCCCGGCGAAGTCCGAGTCGACGTCCTTCCATTGGGCGTGGGCCTGGTCGGCCGCTTGTTGCCGTTCCGGCGGACGCTCGCGCGGGTCCTGGATCGACATGGCGCTGGCGACGATCAGCACTTCCTGGAGGCTGCCCAGCTTCGCCGCTTCCAGCAGCATGCGGCCCATGCGCGGGTCCACCGGCAGGCGCGCCAACTGCCGACCCAGTGGGGTCAGCTGACTGTTGCGGTCCACCGCCGAGAGTTCTTGCAGCAGGTTGAAACCGTCGCTGATGGCCTTGCCATCCGGCGGCTCGATGAACGGGAAATCGGTGATCTCGCCGAGGCGCAGGTGCAGCATCTGCAGGATCACCGCCGCCAGGTTGGTGCGCAGGATTTCGGGATCGGTGAATTCCGGCCGTCCAAGAAAATCTTCTTCGCTGTACAGCCGCACACAGATTCCCGGCTCGACCCGTCCGCAGCGTCCCTTGCGCTGGTTGGCGCTGGCCTGGGAAATGGCCTCGATGGGCAGGCGCTGGACCTTGGCCCGATAGCTGTAGCGGCTGATGCGTGCGGTACCGCTGTCGATCACGTAGCGGATGCCCGGCACGGTGAGCGAGGTTTCGGCGACGTTGGTCGCCAACACCACGCGACGGCCCGGGTGGGACTGGAAAATCCGCTGCTGTTCGGCCGGCGACAATCGCGCATACAACGGCAAGATCTCGGTGTGCTTGAGCTGGGCCTTGCGCAGCATTTCCGCGGCGTCGCGAATCTCCCGTTCGCCCGGCAGGAACACCAGCACATCCCCGGGGCTGCGGCGCTCGCTGCGCTCGTAGGCGGCGATTTCGTCGAGGGTGGCGAGGATAGCCTGGTCGACGGTCAAGTCGTCCTCGACCCGGTTGCCCTCCTCGTCCTGCTCCAGGGTCAGCGGGCGATACCAGGTTTCCACCGGGAAGGTACGGCCCGAGACTTCGACGATCGGCGCGTCATCGAAGTGCTTGGAAAAGCGCTCCAGGTCGATGGTCGCCGACGTGATGATGACTTTCAGGTCCGGGCGACGCGGCAGCAGGGTCTTGAGGTAGCCAAGCAGGAAGTCGATGTTCAGGCTGCGTTCGTGGGCTTCATCGACGATGATCGTGTCGTAGCGCTCGAGGTAGCGGTCATTCTGGGTCTCGGCCAGCAGAATGCCGTCGGTCATCAGCTTGATCAGGGTGTTGGCGTCGCTCTGGTCTTCGAAGCGCACCTGATAACCCACCAGCGCCCCCAACGGCGTGGCCAGTTCCTCGGCGACGCGGCTTGCTACGCTGCGGGCGGCGATCCGGCGCGGCTGGGTGTGGCCGATCAAGCCATGCTGGCCACGACCGATTTCCAGGCAGATCTTCGGCAACTGGGTGGTTTTGCCCGAGCCGGTCTCGCCCGCGATGATCAGCACCTGGTGCTTGAGCAGCGCTTGCTTGATTTCGTCGCGCTTGGCGGCGATCGGCAAATTATCGTCATAGCGGATCACCGGCAGGCTCGCCTTGCGCGCCAGCACCTGATCGCACGACGCCTGCATGCGCGCCACCCACTGGGCCAGCTTGGCCTCGTCGGGCTTCTTGCGCAGCTCGAGCAACTGCCGCCGCAACCGGTAACGGTCGGCGAGCATGGCGTGGTCGAGGTTCTTCAGCAGTTTGTCGATAGCGGGGGCTTGGTCAGTCATCAGGTACGCAAGGGTCGTCGGTTTGAGCAAGGGGGCGATTGTCGCAGATTTGCGGCTATTGCGCCGAGCACACAAAACAGCCCCACCGCCATACCCTTGTGGGAGCGAGCTTGCTCGCGATGGCGGTGTGTCAGTCGACATTCATGCTGGTTGGTCCACCGCTATCGCGAGCAAGCTCGCTCCCACAGGGGATTTTCGTCAAGGCTGCTTTTGTGGCGAGGGAGCTTGCTCCCTCGCCACAGGGTATTTCACTCGCCTGGCGTTATTCGCTGTCCAGGTCCTTGCGCCGATACGGGAACACATCGATCACCTTCCCCGCCCGGATCGCGTCCTGCAGGCCTTTCCAGTAGTCAGCGTTGTACAACTCGCCGTGCAACTGGTCGAACAGCTTGCGCTGCCCGGCGTCGGCGAACAGGAACGGCGGGAATTCTTCGGGGAAGACGTCCAGCGGGCCGATGGAATACCAGGGCTCGGAAGCCATTTCGTCTTCCGGTGTACGGGGCTGGGGGATGTGGCGGAAGTTGGCTTCGGTGAGGAAGCAGATTTCATCGTAGTCGTAGAACACCACACGGCCGTGGCGGGTCACGCCGAAGTTCTTGAGCAGCATGTCGCCGGGGAAGATATTGGCCGCCGCCAGTTGCTTGATCGCCAGGCCATAGTCTTCCAGCGCCTCGCGCACCTGGTCCGGGTTGGCGTTTTCCAGATAGAGGTTCAGCGGCGTCATCCGGCGTTCGGTCCAGCAGTGGCGAATCAGCACCGTCTCGCCTTCCACCGACACCGTGGACGGCGCCACTTCCAACAGTTCCTCCAGGCAGGCCGGCTCGAATTTGCTCAGGGGAAAGCGGAAATCGGCGAACTCCTGGGTATCGGCCATGCGCCCGACGCGGTCGACGCTTTTCACCAGTCGGTATTTTTCGATCACCGTGGCCCGGTCGACGTTTTTCGACGGCGAGAAGCGGTCCTTGATGATCTTGAACACAGTGTTGAAGCCCGGCAGGGTGAACACGCTCATGACCATCCCGCGCACGCCCGGCGCCATGATGAACTGGTCGTCGGTGTTCGCCAGGTGGTTGATCAGTGCCCGGTAGAACTCGGACTTGCCGTGCTTGTAGAAACCAATGGAGGTGTACAACTCGGCGATGTGCTTGCCCGGCAGGATGCGCTTGAGGAAGCCGATGAATTCCGCCGGCACCGGCACGTCCACCATGAAGTACGAACGGGTGAACGAGAAGATGATCGACACCTGCGCCTCGTCGGTGATCAGCGCATCGATCTGGATACCCCGGCCCTCGCGGTGCAACAGAGGGATCACCAGCGGCCATTGGTCGTCGCGGGTGTAGATCCGGCCCACCAGGTAGGCGCCCTTGTTGCGATAGAGCACCGAGGAAAACAACTCCACCGTCAGCTCCGGGTCCTTGCAGACCCAGTCCGGCAGGTTCTCGCGCAACTGCGCTTCGAGGCGCTGCAGGTCCCCCGGCAAATCGGCGTAGTCCTCGCTGAAACGGTAATCGGCGAAGACGCTCTCCAGCATCCGGTCCAACTGCCCCTGGGGCTTGTAGGTGCGCGTCTGGGCGGCGCGGGCCCGGCGCAGGCTGGGCCGGGTGGTGTGGATGAACATGGTGCCGTCGCTGATCAGGTCGTGGCTGAACAGCCCGCAGAAGATCGAGTTGTACCAGGTTTCCGACAGCTCATCGTCGAAGCGCAGGTCGATCAGGCTGATGTAGGCACTTTTGACCAGCGGCCAGCAGCCCACATCCATCAGGGTTTCGGCATCGAAGGCCTTGTGCAGCTTGGCGACGGTTTCGAAGACTTTTTCTTCATACAAGTTGATGCGCGCCGCCGAAGCCGCTTGGGCCTCCAGCCACCGGGCCTGCTCGAACCGGGCGCGAGCGCCATCGGTAATCTGCCGGAAATGCTCACGATAATCGTCGAAGCCGTCGAGGATCGAACGGGCGATTTCGATAGCGGGCCATGGCTGCGGCATAAGGTAAACCTCGGCGGGTCATGCTTGTTATTGGCGACTGAGCTTAGAGGCCAATCACGCGGCAACGCAACCATTGCCATCGGTATGCAAGGCGGCGACACTTGCCCCCCCATCAAGGAAGGAGTGGCTCGTGAACCTCGTCGATATCCTGCGTTTACTGTCATTGGCCGCCATCTGGGGCGCCAGTTTCCTGTTCATGCGCATTATCGCCCCCGTTATCGGCACGATTCCCACTGCGTTCTTCCGTGTGTCCATCGCCTTCGTCGGGCTGCTGGTGATCCTGGCCCTGATGCGCGTCGACTGGAATTTTCGCGGCAAGCTCAAAGTCGTGATGGTGCTGGGCCTGATCAACTCGGGCATTCCGGCCACGTTCTATTCGCTGGCGGCCCAGGTGCTGCCGGCCGGTTACTCGGCGATCTTCAATGCCACCACGCCGCTGATGGGGGTGTTGATCGGCGGTTTGTTCTTCAGCGAAAAACTCACCTTGGCCAAGGTCGGCGGGGTCTTCCTCGGGCTGCTCGGCGTGGGCATCCTGACCCGCGCCGGCCCGGTGGCGTTCGACCTGCAACTGTTGATGGGCGCCCTCGCCTGCCTGCTGGCCACGACCTGCTACGGCTTTGCCGGTTTCCTCACCCGGCGCTGGCTCGATCACCAAGGTGGCCTGGACAGCCGCCTTTCGGCCCTGGGCAGCATGTTCGGCGCCACGGTGTTCTTGCTGCCGCTGTTTGGCTACAGCGTCATCAGCCAGCCCCCGGCCAGTTGGGGTGGCTGGAGTGTCTGGTTGTCACTGCTGGGCCTGGGCCTGGTGTGCACCGCGCTGGCGTACATCCTTTATTTCCGTCTGCTCAGTTCCATCGGCCCGGTCAAGTCCATGACCGTGACATTCCTGATTCCGCCGTTCGGCGTGTTGTGGGGGGCGTTGTTGCTGGATGAGCCGTTGGGGATGGCGCATTTGTATGGTGGGGTGTTGATTGCGGCGGCGTTGTGGTTGGTGCTCAAGCCCGCAGCTGTTAAACCAGCTGAAGTGTCTGCCCGGTAGTACGCCATCGCGAGCAAGCTCGCTCCCACAGGGTTACGCGCAGACCTCTGTGGGAGCGAGCTTGCTCGCGATGGCGGTGGTTCAGGCAAACAAATAGCTAAGGGCTAGCGGCCCTTACGAAACACAAACACCAACCCCACGATGATCAGCACCATCCCCAGCAAGCTCAGCAACGCCAGCCGGTTGCCGAACACCAGGTAGTCCATGATCGCCGTCACCGCCGGCACCAGGTAGAACAGGCTGGTGACGTTCACCAGATTGCCCCGGGCAATCAAACGGTACAGCAGCAGCGTCGCCAGCACCGACACCACCAGTCCCATCCACAACACCGGCACAAAGAACCCCGTGCTGTATTCGAAATGGAACGGCTGGAACGGCACGAACACCGCGCACAGCACCAGCCCGGCCAGGTACTGCACCGGTAGCGTGCCCAGTGGGTTGTCGGTGATGCGCTTCTGCATGATGGAGCCGACCGTCATGCTGACCAGTGCCAGCAACCCGCACAGCATCCCCGCCAGGGACATGCCGGCCAGGCCGATGCCCTGGTACACCACCATGACCAACCCGACCAAGCCCAACACCAGGCCGAACATCCGCGACCAGGAACGTTGTCGCTCCATGAGCACCACCGTCAGGATCGGTTGCACGCCCATCAAGGTCGCCATGACCCCAGGCGTGACACTCATTTGCAGCGCCAGCAGATAAAAAATCTGATAGGCGCCCAGCAGCACCAGCCCGGTGATCACCGCGTACAGCATCGGCTTGCCGGTCTTGGGCAACTTCAACTTGAGCAACGGAATCAACAGCACCAGCGCGAACAGCGCGATGGCAAAACGGATCAGCAGAAAAGCGAAGGGTGAAGCGTGGGCCAGGCCCAGCTTGGAGAAGATCGCCCCGCTGCTCCACAGCAAAACGAACAGGCTCGTGGAAGCCGCCGCCAACAAGGCGTTTTTGGAAAGGAAAAACATGGATACCACCTGTAGTCAGGCAAAAAGCCAACTCAGCCGAAGCTGAAGTCCAGTAGTTTTTTTTCAGGCGGGCACAGGGGATGGCAACCGTTGCCGATCAGCCCTGAATGCCAACGCCCGGCGGTGATACGACGGCGTACACCGATGAGCTACGGACAGGTGGGGGGTATTGACCGATCTGCGCAGGCTGCTGGTTCCCACACGGCACGACGCCAGCGTTGAACGCTGGAACCACGACCGCGATGACAGGGGATGCAGGCATGAGCCGATCTCTTGGAG
Organism: Pseudomonas sp. Z1-12; assembly: GCF_051132015.1. NCBI lineage: Bacteria > Pseudomonadati > Pseudomonadota > Gammaproteobacteria > Pseudomonadales > Pseudomonadaceae > Pseudomonas > Pseudomonas sp. Z1-12. The sequence goes on along the minus strand of NZ_CP071647.1, from coordinate 1,573,922 downwards.
AGTGGGTTCGAAAACCCGAAGAGCGCTGACTATAACCAGCGCCCGATGGACTACGCAATGTTTTAAACGAACAACCAATAGCCAAGCGCCGTCAGCACCGCCACCGCCAACACCGGCCGCATCACCCGATAGGCCTTGGGATGCTTGCGTTTGAACTGCTTGACCCGACCGCTGATGCCGTCGCTGAACGACTTGCTCCAGGCATAGGCCTGGTTGATGCCACCGACGTGTTCATCGTCCAGGTTCTGTGGCGCGGTGGCACGGCCGAGGAACGCGCTGATGGTGCGGTTGAGGCGGGTCATCAGCCGACTTTTCAAGGGCCGCTCGACATCACAGAACAGGATCAGTCGGGTCTGCGGGGTTTCGTTCTTGACCCAGTGCACATAGGTTTCATCGAACATGACGTCTTCGCCGTCGCGCCAGGCATAGATCTGACCGTCGACGAAGATACGGCAGCCCTCGGAATTGGGGGTTGAGAGCCCCAGGTGATAACGCAACGAACCGGCGAAGGGGTCTCGGTGAGGGTTCAGATGGCTACCGCCGGGCAGCAAGGCAAACATCGCGCCGCGAACGCTGGGGATCCGACTGACCAGTTCGACCGTCCTCGGGCACAGCAACTCAGCCGACGGCAGCGGTTTGTCGTACCACTTGAGGTAGAAGCGCTTCCAACCCTTCTTGAAGAACGAACCGAAGCCCGCATCGTTGTTCTTCTCGGCGGCTCGAATGTAGCCATCGTCGAACAAGTGCATGGCTTCGTCGCGGATGACTTGCCAGTTGTCCTTGAGCACATCCAGTTCGGGAAATTGGCTGCGATCCAGGTAAGGCCTCGAGGGCACGCCGGAGAACAGGTACATCAAGGCGTTATAGGGGGCGAACAGCGCCGAGTGGTTGACGAACTGACGCAACACCGGCAGCCGCGCCTTACCACGCAAATGCACATAAAGCGTACTGCCCAGGAACAGCAGCAACACCGAGGCCTTGGCGACAAACGAAACGGTCACTTTTTTTAAACTCCTTGTCCAAAAACAACTGACGCAACGCCTACTGCCCGACGTAGTCGGGGGCCATGTTAAATATCCATGGCCCGGGTAAAAACCGTCTGACGGAAGATTCTCTGTTGAGTGAAACGCAATAAACACTTTTTAACAGGCGCCACCTGAACCTTGGCTGACGCATCGAACAATCATTCAACCTACCTGAGATCGCGTGCTCTTGTGGCGAGGGAGCTTGCTCCCGCTGGCGTGCGGAGCGCGCCCCCGGGATTTGGCGACCCGGGTTGAATCCGGGGCGCCTGCTGCGCAGTCGAGCGGGAGCAAGCTCCCTCGCCACACAAGCAGTGCTCGCCACCCATCCTGCCTGCGGTTACTGCTGAGTCTCCTGCTCGGTAAACAGATCACTGAACAACATGCTCGACAAATACCGCTCGCCCGAATCCGGCAGGATCACCACGATGGTCTTGCCCTGCATTTCCGGTTTTTCCGCCAGGCGCACGGCCACGGCCATCGCCGCGCCGCAGGAGATCCCGCAGAGGATGCCCTCCTCCTGCATCAAGCGCAGGGCCATGGCCTTGGACTCGTCGTCAGTGACGCGCTCGACCAGGTCGACGATGGACAGATCGAGGTTCTTCGGCACGAACCCGGCGCCGATCCCCTGGATCTTGTGGGGGCTGGGCTTGATTTCATCCCCCGCCATCGCCTGGGTGATCACCGGCGAAACTTCGGGCTCGACCGCCACCGACAGGATCGGCTTGCCACAGGTGTTCTTGATATACCGTGAAACCCCGGTAATGGTTCCGCCGGTGCCCACGCCCGCGACCAGCACGTCCACGGCGCCGTCGGTGTCGTTCCAGATTTCCGGGCCGGTGGTTTTTTCGTGGATCGCCGGGTTCGCCGGGTTATCGAACTGCTGCGGCATGAAATATTTGGACGGATCGCTGGCCAGGATCTCGGCGGCTTTCTCGATGGCGCCCTTCATGCCCTTCGCCGGTTCGGTGAGCACCAACTCCGCGCCCAGGGCCTTGAGCACCTTGCGCCGCTCGATGCTCATGGAGGCCGGCATGGTCAGCATCAGCTTGTAGCCACGGGCGGCGGCGACGAACGCCAGGCCGATCCCGGTGTTGCCCGAGGTCGGTTCGACAATGGTCATGCCCGGCTTGAGCTTGCCCGAGCTTTCAGCGTCCCAGATCATGTTTGCGCCGATCCGGCACTTGACCGAATACCCTGGGTTACGCCCCTCGATCTTGGCCAGGATGGTCACGCCGCGCGGCGCAATGCGGTTGATCTGTACCAGTGGCGTATTGCCGATGGAATGGGCGTTGTCAGCGAATATGCGGCTCATGGCTGGGTCCTTGATGGGGCGAAATTGAAGCCTTTAAAGGTATGCCTGTTGCCCATGGGCGTCCAGTTGCACCGAACGTTCCCGTTGTTGCGACAGTCAATGGCATTAGGAGGCGCTCCCCCAACAAACGCTGGAGACTGACAGACATGAAGCGTCGATACCGCTGGCCACTGTGGGTTTTCGCCACCCTCGTCGCGGTGCTGGTGGCCCTGCATTTCGCCCTGCCTTACCTGGTACGCGACTACCTGAACGATAAACTGGCCGACATGGGCGATTATCGCGGCCAGATCACTGACGTGGACCTGGCCCTGTGGCGCGGTGCCTACCGGATCAACGGTCTGGAAATCGTCAAGGTCGACGGCAAGGTCCCGGTGCCGTTCGTCAACGCCCCGCTGGTGGACCTGTCGGTGAGCTGGCACTCGCTGTGGTACGACCATGCGGTGGTGTCCGAGGTGGAGTTCACCCGCCCCGAAGTGAACTTCGTCGACGGCGGGGCCAACCGGCAGAACTCCCAGACCGGCCAGGGCACCAACTGGCGCGAGCAACTGAGCAAACTGTTGCCCATCACCTTCAACGAAGTGCGCATCAGGGAAGGCAAGGTCACCTTTCGCAACTTCAACTCCAAGCCCCCGGTCAACCTGCGGGCCACTGACGTCAATGCCAGCTTCTATAACCTGACCAACGTGGTCGACACCGAAGGCAAGCGCGACGCCCGCTTCGAAGGCAAGGCCCTGGTGGCCGAGCATGCGCCCCTGGAAATGCAGGCTACCTTCGACCCCTTGAGCGACTTCGAGGATTTCGATTTCCGCCTGCGGGCCAGGAACATCGAACTCAAGCGCCTCAACGATTTTGCCGCCGCCTATGGCAAGTTCGATTTCAATGCCGGCCACGGCGACCTGGTGATCGAGGCTGAAGCCGATAACGCCCGGCTCAGCGGCTACATCAAGCCATTGCTGCGGGATGTCGACGTATTCGACTGGCAGCAGGACGTGGAGAACCAGAACAAGAACATCTTCCGCTCGGTCTGGGAAGCGCTGGTCGGGACCGGCGAAACGGCCCTCAAGAACCAGCGCAAGAACCAGTTCGCCACCCGGGTGGAACTCAGCGGCAATGTTCACCAGCAGGACATCAGCGCCTTCGAAGCCTTCCTGCAGATCCTGCGCAACGGTTTCGTCCAGGCCTTCAATGCCCGTTATGAACAGCCACCGCCTTCGAAGGATTGAGATTTGCGGCTTTTAGTGGCGAGGGAGCTTGCTCCCGCTGGGCCGCGAAGCGGCCCTAAAAGCCTGCGAGCGCTGCGCACTCGAGCGGGAGCAAGCTCCCTCGCCACAAGACTGAGTCAACATGTGACGCCCCATTCAGAGACTGAATACAGCGTCTGCGTTCACAGTCGGCGCGGCCTCGCGTTATAGTCGGGCACGATATTTATTTCGCGCGCCCCGCCTCGCAGGGCCGGCGACACGTTCGAGGAAATTGCAGATGAAGTTCGAAGGCACCAGCGCCTACGTGGCCACCGATGACCTGAAACTGGCCGTGAACGCCGCCATCACCCTGGAGCGGCCGTTGCTGGTCAAGGGCGAACCAGGCACCGGCAAGACCATGCTGGCCGAGCAATTGGCCGAGTCCTTCGGCGCGCGCCTGATCACCTGGCACATCAAGTCCACCACCAAGGCCCACCAGGGCTTGTACGAGTACGACGCGGTCAGCCGCCTGCGGGACTCGCAGTTGGGCGTGGACAAGGTCAACGACGTGCGCAACTACCTGAAGAAGGGCAAGCTCTGGGAAGCCTTCGAGTCCGAGGAGCGGGTGATCCTGCTGATCGACGAAATCGACAAGGCCGACATCGAGTTCCCCAACGACCTGCTGCAAGAGCTCGACAAGATGGAGTTCTACGTCTACGAGACCGACGAAACCATCAAGGCCAAGCAGCGCCCGATCATCATCATTACCTCCAACAACGAAAAGGAACTGCCGGACGCCTTCCTGCGTCGCTGCTTCTTCCACTACATCGCCTTCCCCGACCGCGTCACCCTGCAGAAAATCGTCGACGTGCATTACCCGGACATCAAGAAGGACCTGGTCAGCGAAGCGCTGGACGTGTTCTTCGACGTGCGCAAGGTGCCGGGCCTGAAGAAAAAACCTTCCACCTCCGAACTGGTGGACTGGCTCAAGCTGCTGATGGCCGACAACATCGGCGAAGCGGTGCTGCGCGAGCGTGATCCGACCAAGGCCATTCCGCCGCTGGCCGGCGCCCTGGTGAAGAACGAACAGGACGTGCAACTGCTCGAGCGCCTGGCGTTCATGAGCCGTCGCGGCACCCGCTGATCCTCTTCGTTTAACAAGAGCGAGGGCGATTGCCATGCTGCTTAACCTGTTCAATGAGATGCGCGCCGCCAAGGTGCCCGTGTCGGTGCGTGAACTGCTGGACCTGATCAACGCGCTGAAACAGCGGGTGATCTTCGCTGACATGGACGAGTTCTATTACCTGTCCCGGGCGATCCTGGTGAAGGACGAACGGCATTTCGACAAGTTCGACCGGGCCTTCGCCGCCTACTTCAACGGCTTGGAGAAGCTCGACGATCACCTCCAGGCGCTGATTCCCGAAGACTGGTTGCGCAAGGAGTTCGAGCGTTCGCTGACCGACGAGGAACGCGCGCAGATCCAGTCCCTGGGTGGCCTGGACAAGCTGATCGAAGAATTCAAGAAACGCCTGGAAGAACAGAAGGAACGCCATGCCGGCGGCAACAAGTGGATCGGCACCGGCGGCACCAGCCCGTTCGGCTCCGGCGGTTTCAACCCCGAGGGCATTCGGGTCGGCGATGCCGGCAAGCGCCAGGGCAAGGCCGTGAAGGTCTGGGACCAGCGCGAATACAAGAACCTCGACGACCAGGTGGAATTGGGCACCCGCAACATCAAGATCGCCCTGCGTCGCCTGCGCAAGTTCGCCCGCCAGGGCGCGGCCGAAGAACTGGACATCGACGGCACCATCGATCACACCGCCCGGGATGCCGGCCTCTTGAACATCCAGATGCGCCCGGAGCGACGCAACACCGTCAAGCTGTTGCTGCTGTTCGACATCGGTGGCTCGATGGATGCCCACGTGAAAATCTGCGAAGAGCTGTTCTCGGCCTGCAAGACCGAGTTCAAGCACCTGGAGTATTTCTACTTCCACAACTTCGTCTACGAATCGGTGTGGAAGAACAACCTGCGCCGCACCTCGGAGCGCACCTCGACCCAGGATCTGCTGCACAAGTACGGTGCCGACTACAAAGTGATCTTCATCGGCGACGCCGCCATGGCGCCCTATGAAATCACCCAAGCCGGCGGCAGCGTCGAGCACTGGAACGAAGAAGCCGGTTATGTGTGGATGCAGCGCTTCATGGAGAAATACAAGAAACTCATCTGGATCAACCCGTACCCCAAGGACACCTGGGGCTACACCGCCTCGACCAACATCGTGCGCGAGTTGGTGGAGGACCGGATGTATCCGCTGACCTTGCGGGGGTTGGAGGAAGGGATGCGGTTTCTTTCCAAGTAAGATTTTTGGTGCCTTATTAGGGCCTCTTCGCGAGCAAGCTCGCTCCCACAAGGGATCTCCTGTGCGACACATATCCAGTGTGGGAGCGAGCTTGCTCCGGGCGGCGATCCGACGATGCTTTTAGCGGTTTAACAACCCCCGCATACACTCCACCTGCTGCCGATGCGCAACCTCCTGCACCACCGGCCGCAACCGCACCTGCGCCCCGGGCAGGCATTGCGCCAGCCGGGCCAGGGACAGCGGCGTCAACGCCCCCAGGCGTGGATAACCACCGATGGTTTGCCGGTCATTGAGCAACACGATCGGCTGGCCGTCCGGCGGCACCTGCACGGCACCGAGGGGAATGCCCTCGGAAATCATCGCCGGCCCCTGATATTCCAACGCCGTGCCCAGCAAGCGCATGCCCATGCGGTCGGCGCGACTGTCCAGCGTCCACGCAGTGTTGAACGCGTCGAACAGGCTGCGCCCACTGAACGCGCCATTCTGCGCACCGAGGATCAGGTCCAGCGGCTGCGCTTGCTGGAAATCCGGAATCCGCATGTGGGGCATGGGCCGCGGTGTCGCCGAGCCCGAATAGCTCAAGTGTTCACCGCGACTCAGCGCCCGCCCCCGCCCATCCAGGCCACCGAGTTCCTCGCGGACCACCGTTGCCCGGCTGCCCAGCACCGTCGGTGCGTTGAAACCACCGGGGGCCGCCAGGTAGGCCCGGGCACCCAGCACGGGCTGGGTGAGCGCCAGGACCTGGCCTTTGCGCAAGCTGAAGAAACGCCACGATGCCACGCCCTGGCCGTCTATCCGCGCGCCCAGGTCAGCCCCGGCCAGCGCCAGCACGCAATCCTCGTCGGCCACCACGGTAAAGCCGCCGAGGGTAATCTCCACCACCGCCGCGTCCAGGTCATTGCCCAGCATCCAATTGGCCCAGGCCATCGACAACCAATCCGCCGCGCCACCCTGGGTCACGCCCAGGTGTCTCACGCCGAAACGGCCGGCGTCCTGCAACAGGCACAGCGGCGTGCTGGCCTCGATCAACAACCGGCTCATGCCTGGGCCTCCAACGGTGTGTCGTCGCCACCCAGGGCGATGAATTCGGCGTGATCCACGGCGGCAAAACGTACCGTATCCCCCGGCTGCATCAGGCTGTAGCCGTCACGCTCACGATCGAACAGCTTGGCCGGGGTGCGCCCGATCAGGTTCCAACCGCCGGGCGAGACCACTGGATACGCCGCGGTCTGACGCTCGGCAATACCGACGCTGCCCGCTGCCACGCGCTTGCGTGGCGTGTCGAGGCGCGGTGCGGCCAGTTCTTCGTCCACCAGCCCCATGAAGGCGAAACCGGGGGCGAAGCCCAGGGCAAACACCTGGTACTCCCGTTCGCTGTGGCGGCGGATCACCTGGGCGACCGTCAAGCCGCTGCGGCTCGCCAACAGCTCAAGCTCCGGCCCGACGCTAAGGTCGTACCACACCGGCAGCACATGGCATTGGCCGGCCGAGCGGGCATCCGGTGAAAGGTTATGCAGCGCCTCGTCGATCAAATCGCGGGCCTGGACCGGGTTCAGGGCGAGCAAATCGTAGTGCACCATCAAGGTGGTGTAGGACGGCACCAGATCGATCAAACGCTCGGCAAACACCGCTCGCAGGCGCTCGCTGGCGGCGAGCATCCAGGGCATGTTGGCCTCGGCGATTTCATCGAACAGGCGCACCATCAGGCAGTCCACCGCCACCACTTCCACGCGTGGTTTCATGGCGCACTCTGCCGGTCCAGGGCTTCGCGGATGCGCTGCACGGCCGCCACGGAACTGGCGTTGTCGCCGTGCACGCACAAGGTATTGGCCATAAGGTGCAAGGCACTGCCGTCGCTGGCGGTCAATGCATCGCCACGGGCGATGGTCAGGGCCTGCCCGATGATGACCTCGGGATCGTGATGCACCGCCCCCGGTGCCTGTCGCGAAACCAGGCGACCGGCACTGTCATAGGCCCGATCGGCAAAGGCCTCGAACCACAGGGTCAGGCCGTACTCGTCGCCCAGGGCCTGGGCGGCGCTGTTGTCCCGGGTCGCCATGAGCATCAGCGGCAGTTGCCGGTCATAGGCCGCGACGGCCTGGATCACGGCGCGCAGTTGCACCGGGTTGGCCATCATGTCGTTGTACATCGCCCCGTGGGGCTTGACGTAGCTGACTCGCCCGCCCTGGGCCCGGCAGATGCCGTCGAGGGCGCCGATCTGGTAGTGCAGCAAGTCCTGCAGCTCCTGGGCGCCATAGGCCATGGAACGACGGCCGAAGCCCGCCAGGTCCTGATAGGCCGGGTGCGCGCCGATCCGCACGCCGTGGCTCAGGGCCAGGCTGACGGTCTTGCGCATGATGCTCGGGTCGCCGGCATGGAAGCCGCAGGCAATGTTGGCGCAATCGATGAAGGGCATCACCTCGGCGTCCAGACCCATGGTCCAGTTGCCGAAGCTTTCGCCGATATCGCAATTCAGTAGCAGGCGGTTCACGGTGAACGCTCCTGTAGGTTTTTTCTTCTTTGACTGTGGGGCCAAGCCATGGAGCCCAGGCCCCCACAGGGTATCAGTTACTCGGCTTCCAACTGCTTGCCTTGGGTTTCCGGCAGGCTCAGGGCCGCGAGGATCACCACGCCGTAGGACACCGCCGCGAACGCGCCGATACCCACGCTCAGCGGCACCTTCTGGCTCAAGATACCGATCAACAGCGGGAACAATGCCGCCACCGCCCGGCCAATGTTGTAGCAAAAGCCCTGGCCCGAACCGCGGATGCGCGTAGGAAACAGCTCGGTGAGGAACGAGCCCATGCCGCTGAACATCCCGGAAGCGAAAAAGCCCAGGGGAAAGCCCAACCACAGCATCACGTTATTGCTCACCGGCACCTGGGTGTACAGCAGGACGATGGTGAACGATCCGACAGCGTACAGAACGAAGTTCTTCTTTCGTCCCAGGATGTCCGACAGGTACGCGCTGATGACATAGCCCACGTAGGAACCGACGATCACCATCGCCAGGTAGCCACCGGTGCTCAATACACTCAAGCCCCGTTCATTCTTGAGAAACGTCGGCAGCCAGGACGTGATGGCGTAGTAGCCGCCCAGGGCACCGGTGGTCAGCAGCGAGGCACGCAGGGTGGTGAAGAGGATGCCAGGGGCAAAAATCTCGTAGAACTTCGCGGGATTTTCCGGCGTCAACCGGGCCTTGGTCTGGTTATAGACTTCCGGGTCCTTGACCAGCCGGCGAACGAAAATCACGAATACGGCCGGCACGATGCCGAGGATGAACAGTGCGCGCCAGGCATCTTCCGGCGGCAACACCGAGAACAGCAGCGCATACAGAATCGCCGTCATGCCCCAGCCCAGCGCCCAACCCGATTGCACCATGCCTACCGCCTTGCCGCGGTCCTTGGCACGGATCACCTCGCCCATCAGCACCGCACCGGCGGTCCACTCGCCGCCGAAGCCGAAGCCCATCAAGGTGCGGGCGATCAACAGCTGTTCATAGTTCTGGGCAAAGCCGCACAAAAAGGTGAAGAACGCGAACCACAGCACCGTCAGTTGCAAGGTGCGCACCCGACCAATCCGGTCCGAGAGAATACCCGCCACCCAGCCGCCAATGGCCGACGCGATCAAGGTGCTGGTGTGGATCAGGCCTGCCTGGCCGGTGGTGATGCCCCACATCGCGATCAGGGTCGGCACCACGAAACTGAGCATCTGGGTGTCCATGCCGTCCAGGGCGTAACCGATCTTGCAGCTCCAGAAGGTGCGACGTTCCTGCTGGTTGATGTTGCGATACCAATCGAACGGGCCAGAACGGGCCTGGGGTTGGGGGACGCCGAGCGTGTCGGGTGCACTCATGGTGGTTCTCCACGGTTTTATTGTTGTGAGTCTCGACGACGCTGACGTGGAGACCGTTGCCCCGATTCTTGAGCGCACGGCCGATCCCGTCCAACGAATAAAACCTTGGCTGGGTCATAAGAAAAATTTGATTGGGCAGCACATCACCCGCAAAGGCAGACCGCTTTTGTGGCGAGGGAGCTTGCTCCCGCTCGAGTGCGTAGCGCTCGCAAAATCTTGGGGCCGCTCCGCAGCCCAGCGGGAGCAAGCTCCCTCGCCACAGGAAGCTCACTGAACCATCGAGTCAGAGCCCGCGCAGGTCACGCTCTTCAATCGGCCGGCTCTGGCGCAGGCGCTTGCCGCCGAGCACCACCCAGTCGATCAGGCGGAACAGGCATTCCAGGCCGAACGACAGCAACATCGCGCCGCTGATGCCCCAGATCATCGCTTCGGGGGTCAGCAGGATCTGGTAGCTGTAGCCGTTCCAGGTTTCCTTGCGGATGTCCGGATCGGCGGCCAGCGCCACTTGCAGCAGGCGGATGTACCACGGGCCTTGCATCGCCTGGAATTGCTTGTCCAAGGCCTGCTGGCGCACGAGCAAGGTGTTCAGGCTGTCGGCGTCGCTGCGAAAGATCGGGTCTTCGCTGGCGCGGTAATGGGCCACCAGCGCCTGCATGTCACCCTTGAAAAATTGGTTGGCGGTGCCCTGGAAACCTTGCAGGCCGGTCTGCGCCTCGATCAGGTGAGCCTCGACCCGCTTGGCGTAATCATTGATGAACCCTGGCACCTGGACCCCAACCAACAGGCCCACCGCGAACAACACCAGCCGTAGATAACTGAGCAACATAGCGTGACGTCCTTATTCGGTCCGGCCCTGGCTGACGCATTCGCCGCGTCGCCACAGGCTCCATTGGCCCGGTTCGTAGCGGGTCCAGGTTTCGTTTTCGGTCAAGGGTTCGGTGGCGATCACCGTGACCACGTCGTTGGGTGTGGTTTCCGCCTGGAAATCGACAATCACGTCCACATCCTTGAGCCGCGCCGGGCCGAACGGCGCGCGACGGGTGATCTGGGCCAGTTTGGTCGAGCAATAGCAGAACAGCCAGTCGCCATCGCTGAGCAGGCAATTGAACACGCCTTTGCTGCGGTATTCGGTGCAGGCCTCGATCAACGACGGCAGCAACTGTTCCACTTCCACCGGTTCGGGGAAGGCCTGGCGCACGCGGTTGAGCAGATCGCAGAAAGCCGCTTCGCTGTCGGTGTCGCCCACCGGGCGGTAGAAGCTTGCGCCCGGCTGGAAATCGGCGAGTTGGCCGTTGTGGGCGAAACACCAGTTGCGGCCCCACAACTCACGCACGAACGGATGGGTGTTGGACAGGCAGACCTTGCCGACGTTGGCCTGACGGATATGCCCGATCACCACTTCGCTCTTGATCGGATAACGTTGCACCAGGTTCGCCACTTCCGATTCGCTGCTGGCGGCCGGGTCCTGGAACAGGCGCAGGCCACGGCCCTCGTAGAAGGCGATGCCCCAGCCGTCCCGGTGCGGCCCGGTCTTGCCGCCGCGCTGCATCAGCCCGGTGAAGCTGAACACGATGTCGGTCGGCACATTGGCGCTCATGCCCAGTAACTCACACATGCTCGAACTCTCGCTTCAAGGGGCAGGCCTGCTTACAGGCGCGGTTCGATACGCGAACGCTGGGGGTTGCTCGGCACGGGCGGGCGACCGTAACGGTCATCCCCGGCCACGCCGAATGGTGGTTCGTCCTCCGGCTCATCGGCCGCGGCGGCGGCTTTGGCGGCGGCAGCCCGTTCCTTGCGCGCGTTGGCGGCCCGCTCGATGGGGAAGCGGATCAGCACGATCACCAGGTAGAGGCCGAAGGCGATCATGCCGTACATGAGCAGGTCGGACGCCGCCCGCCAGGCGTTGTTGCCAACCTTGAACAAGATGTCCAGGGCGACAATGGCCAAGGCCGGGGCAACCTTGTCCTTCACCGGGTCGACGACGGTGGGGCTGAACAGCAACACCGCCATCAGCAAGCGCAGCGGTTCACGCAACCAGCGCCACATCCAGCGCGTCATGCGCATCCACACCAGCAGGCAGCCCAGGGCGGCGAAGGCGTAGAGGCCCCAGGCGATCAGATAGTCATTCTCGGTCATGGTGTCCATGGCAAGGCAGGCAAAGAGGCGCTTATAGTAACGGCTTTTCGCGCGTCAGGCTGCCCCGGCGTCTGGCGAATGGCCTGGGCGGTGGGTTCTGTCCAGGCCGCGTGTCCCTTTTCGTACAACGTTCGAGAGCCTTTCATGTCCCTATCTGCCCACGTTTCCAACGCCCCGATCGCCCGCAGGGACGCCGGTGTTGACCCGTACGCCTGGCTGCAGGAACGCGACACCGACGCCGTGCTCGACTACCTCAAGGCGGAAAACAGCTACCAGGAGGCGCAACTCGCCGATCAGGCCGAACTGCGCGAAACCCTGTTCCAGGAAATCAAGGGCCGGATCCTCGAGACCGACCTGTCGCTGCCCTCGCCCTGGGGCCCGTACCTGTATTACACCCGCACCACCGCCGGTGACGAATACCCACGCCATTACCGTTGCCCGCGCCCGGCTGACGACAGCCTGACCGTGGACGAGCGCCACGAACAACTGCTGCTGGACCCGAACGCGTTGGCCGGCGGCGGTTTCTTTGCCCTGGGCGCCTTCAGCATCAGCCCCGACCACCAGCGCCTGGCCTACAGCCTGGACACCACAGGCGACGAGATCTACACCCTGTTCGTGAAGGAATTGTCCAACGACAAGGTCAGCGAACTGTCCTTCGACAATTGCGACGGCAGCATGACCTGGGCCAACGACAGCCTGACGCTGTTTTTTGGCGAACTGGACGACACCCACCGCCCCCACAAACTCTGGCGCTATCGCCTGGACGGCACGGCCGCCGAGGAAGTGTTCCATGAGCCGGACGGACGTTTCTTCCTGCATTGCTACCGTTCGAGCTCGGAAAAGCAATTGATCCTGTCCCTCGGTAGCAAGACCACCAGCGAAGTCTGGGTATTGGACGCCGCGCAACCGCAACAGCCCTTCACCTGCCTGGCGCCACGCGTGGAAAACCACGAATACGACGTCGACCACGGCCTCCTCGATGGCCAATGGACCTGGTTGATCCGCAGTAACCGCGACGGGATCAACTTCGCCCTGTATCAGGCCGCCGACACCGGCGTGGCACCCACCGAGGCCGACTGGCAGAACCTGATCCCCCACAGCGACACGGTGATGATCGACGGCCTGAGCCTGAACGCCGGGGCCATGACCTTGAGCCTGCGCGAAGGCGGCCTGCCGATCATCGAGGTGCATCCCCAGGGCCTGCCGGCGTATCGGGTGCAACTGCCGGACGCGGCCTACAGCCTGCATGTGCAGAACAGCCTGGAATTCATTAGCGATCGCATCCGCCTGCGTTACGAGGCCTTGAACCGTCCGGCGCAGATCCGTCAGTTGGACCTGGCCAGCGGCGCCCAGGTGGTGCTCAAGCAAACCCCGGTGCTGGGGCCGTTCGATGCCGATGCCTATGTCAGCCAGCGGCTCTGGGCCACGGCGGCGGACGGCACCCAGGTGCCCATCAGCCTGGTGGTCAGGCGCGAAGACCTCGGCCGACCGGTGCCGCTGTACCTGTACGGCTACGGTGCCTATGGCGAAAGCCTCGACCCGTGGTTTTCCCATTCGCGGCTGAGCCTGCTCGACCGCGGCGTGGCGTTTGCCATCGCCCATGTACGGGGCGGCGGCGAGCTGGGGGAAGCCTGGTATCGCGCCGGCAAGCAGGAACATAAGCACAACACATTCGGCGACTTCATCGCCTGTGCCGAACATTTGATCGCCAACGGTTTCACCACCGCAGGGCAACTGGCGATCAGCGGCGGCAGTGCCGGTGGCCTGCTGATCGGCGCGGTGCTCAACCAACGCCCGGAGCTGTTCAAGGTGGCGATTGCCGAAGTGCCGTTCGTCGATGTGCTCAACACCATGCTCGATCCGGACCTGCCGCTGACGGTCACCGAATACGACGAATGGGGCAATCCAGAGGAGCCGGATGTTTATGATCGGATCCGGGCCTATGCCCCGTACGAAAACGTCAGCGCCCAGGCGTACCCGGCGCTGCTGGTGATCGCTGGCTACAACGACAGCCGCGTGCAGTACTGGGAAGCGGCCAAGTGGGTGGCGAAATTGCGCGCCACCAAGACCGACGACAACCCCCTGCTGCTCAAGACCGAACTGGGCGCCGGCCACGGCGGAATGAGCGGGCGCTACCAGGGATTACGTGACGTAGCGCTCGAATACGCATTTGTCTTGAAGGTTTTGGGGCGGGTCTGAGGAACTCTGTGGGATGGCCGGGTCTTAGCTGCATGCGCAAGGCTCAGACATGACGCTGTTCCAATGTGGGAGCGAGCTTGCTCGCGATGGCGCCCGTTCAGCCACATGGTTGTCGACTGATACGCCGCTATCGCGAGCAAGCTCGCTCCCACAGGGGTTCGCCTACACTCAAAACAATCCAAAAAACGCAGAAAACGACAAGAAAAAGACCGTGCCAACATGTCAGAACCGACCTTACTGAACAAAGAAATCCGCGACTGGCTGATGGACTGCGGCCTGTTCGACCAGTTGCTACCCGTAGACTTCGCCGCGGCGTCGGGCTATTTCAGCATCAGCGCCATCGCCGAGGGCGAAGCGATTTTCCGCGAAGGCGATGCCGGCAGCTTCATGTGCATCATCCACACCGGCCAGGTGGCCGTGCAGAAAACCGGCCCCGACGGCCAACCCGTGACCATCGCCACGCTGCGCAGCGGCCGGGCCTTCGGCGAAATGGCCGTGCTCGACGGCGAACGGCGCTCGGCCAGTTGCATCGCCGCCAGTGATTGCCAGTTGCTGAACCTGGGCAAGGACTCCTTGGAAAAAATGCTCAACGACGCCCCCAAGATCGCCGCCAAGATCATCCGCGCCCTCGCCGTCTCCCTGTCCAAGCGCCTGCGCATGGCCGATGGGCAGCTGTTGTCGCAGCAGGTCTGACCGCACCATTAAACCTAGCCGGAGCCCCCTGTGGGAGCGAGCTTGCTCCGGGCGGCGATCCGACGATAGCGTCAGTTCAGCCAGTATCAATGTTGACTGATACACCGCTATCGCGAGCAAGCTCGCTCCCACAGGTTATTTCGTCGTGTGGGCGTTCTACCCCCCCGGCGACTTGGCCTTCACCGGCTTCGGCTCCATGCCCGGTATCGGCTGGTCCTTGGGCGGCTTGGGCATTTCGATCGGCGGCAGCAAGGGTGGCCCACCATTTCCTGGGCCGGCCTTGGGCACGCCGTTAGGCGTGACCGGTGGATAGGGCATGGGCGTGGCAGTGCCCGGCGATCCGGGGATGCTCGGCGGGTTGACCGGGATCGTCGGTTGTTGAGCCTGGGCGCAACTTATTGAGAGCGCCGCCAGGGCAATGGCCGTTAGAATGATGCACTTCATCAATGGCTCCGTGGCTATTGTCTGCTTTAAGGCTAGTCGTTACCGCGCCGGTCTGCCCTCCTACGAGATCTCCATGAAACGTTTCGTTCTGCTCGACACCACGCCCATCCCTGACAACGGCGGTGCCCTGTGCCTGTTCGAGTACGGCGAAGACTTCGTCATCAAGATCCAGAGCGGTGACGGCGGGCAACTGATGAACACCCGCATGCACGGTTCCGAAGACGCCCTGGCCGAGATTCCTTGCCGCAAGGTCGCCGGTCGTCCCGGCTCGCGCGTGCTGATCGGCGGCCTCGGCATGGGCTTCACCCTCGCCTCGGCCCTCAAGCACCTGGGCAAGACCGCCGAAGTGGTGGTGGCCGAGCTGGTGCCCGGCGTGGTCGAGTGGAACCGTGGCCCCCTGGGTGAAAAGGCCGGGCGGCCGCTGGCGGACCCGCGCACGGTGATCCGCATGGAAGACGTGGCCAAGGTGCTGCAAGCCGAACCCCAGGGGTTCGACGCGATCATGCTCGATGTCGACAACGGCCCGGAAGGGTTGACCCAGAAAGCCAACAGTTGGCTGTATTCGGCCGGTGGCCTGGCCGCCTGCGCCAAGGCCCTGCGGCCCAAGGGCGTGCTGGCGGTATGGTCGGCCAGCGCTGACCGGCAGTTTTCCGACAAGCTGAAGAAAGCCGGCTTCAAGGCCGAAGAGGTGCAAGTGTTCGCCCATGGCAACAAAGGCACCCGCCACACCATCTGGATTGCCGAGAAGCTCAAGGGCTGAGCTAAACTCTGTCCAACCGTCATCAGTCTTTTCTACAAAGGTGAACCCATGAGTTCGTCAACGCCACCGTCCAATACCGCCAAGCTGGACCGCATCCTCGCCGATGCCCAGCGCGACCGCGAGATGGGCTACCGCGACAAAGCCCTGAAAATGTACCCCCATGTCTGTGGCCGCTGCGCCCGTGAGTTTTCCGGCAAGCGCCTGAGCGAACTGACCGTTCACCACCGCGACCACAACCATGACAACAACCCGCAGGACGGCTCCAACTGGGAACTGCTGTGCCTGTACTGCCACGACAACGAACACTCGCGCTACACCGACCAGCAATACTTCGGCGACGGCTCCCTGAGCACCCCGAAGATTGCCAAGGCGACCCACAACCCGTTCGCCGCGCTGGCTGGGTTGATGAAGAAAGACGAGTAATCGTCATCACCCAAGAATTTTTACAGGCTGCAAGGCCGTCATCGCGAGCAAGCTCGCTCCCACAGGGTTTTGTGAACGCCGAAATCCACTGTGGGAGCGAGCTTGCTCGCGATGGCAATCAAACAAACACCACACATCTCGAACCTGCCCCCCCTCCCCCATTCCCCGTATAATCGCGCCTTTTCCCCAAAGGCACCCCGCCCGTGGCCAACAAACGCTATAGCTGCATCGGTCTGTTCAACCCCAAGTCACCGGAAAACGTCGGTTCGGTCATGCGTGCCGCCGGTTGCTACGGCGTGGCGTCGGTGTTCTATACCGGCAAGCGCTATGAGCGCGCCGCCGACTTCGTCACCGACACCAAGAAAGTCCACTACGACATCCCGCTGATCGGCATCGACGACCTGAAGAAAATCCTGCCCCTGGGCTGTGTGCCGGTGGCCGTCGAGCTGGTGGAAGGTGCCCGCTCGCTGCCCGAATACACCCACCCGGACCGGGCGCTGTACATCTTCGGCCCGGAAGACGGCTCGCTGGACAAGGACATCCGCGATTGGTGCGAAGACGTGATCTATATCCCCACCAACGGCTGCATGAACCTGGCCGCCACCGTCAACGTCGTGTTGTACGACCGCATGGCCAAGGGCAACAACACCCGTTCAGGGCCGCAATTCCGCTGATCGGTGCGATATTCGATTGAACAAGGCAATCGCTCAGGCAGTCAGCTTTATACCAATCCCCACACTGGAGACAGATCATGAGCGATAACAATCCGTTCGAGCCGATTGAGCGCACCCCTTTCCAATCCCATCCGCCGCAAAACGTGCACGGCTGGGAGCGCATTGGCTCGTTGGCCGGCGGTGTGCTGATGATGGGCAAGGGTCTACGCCGTGGCGGGGTGATCGGGCTGGCTCAACTGGCGATCGGCGGCATGGCGTTGGCGCGGGGCATCACCGGGCATTGCTCGGCCAAGAGCCTGCTGGAAAAGAATCGCCAGAACCTGGACAACGCCCGCGCCCGCATCGAGCAGGCCGGTGAAGAGCTGAGCCGCCTGAAGGCCAACGCCGAGGCGGCGACTGGCACGGCTACGGTGACGGGGAATGATTCGTTGAATTCGCCGAAGGTTGGGCTCTGATTCTGTAGCGCTGCTGATGGCCCCTTCGCGAGCAAGCTCGCTCCCACACTGATCGAGTCGTACACAAACAGTGTGCCCACTGAAGATCCAATGTGGGAGCGAGCTTGCTCGCGATGGCGATGTCACTGAAGTAACTGGGTATCCAGCACAGTGGAAGCCCCACCCAAAACACTTTCACTGAGCTGTACAAACTCCTCGGTGTCGACGGTTTCCAGGCGCATCGCCCCCTGCAACACATCATCCAGCGAACGCTTGTTACGGGTCTTCAGGCGAATCTCGCGGTCCAGCTCCTGCAACAGCAATACCGCCTTGGCCACGGCCGCCGGGCTGATCTGCTCGCCGCGCAACGTGGTGACGCCCTTGCTGTCGTGGGCGAGCCGGTCGTTCAGGGTCTGGTAGCGCTCATCACTCAAGCCGCCAGCGCGGCGCAGCAGTTCGACCGCGTAATACTCGGTCAGCCCCTCGCTGATCCAATCGCTACGGTCCTGATCATTGACCCGGGCCAGTGCCTGCACCAACTCCCGCAACAACGGGCTGCTGCCCCGCTCGCTGACCAACGGCGGGCGGCTGTGCAGGTAAATCGAGTCATGGCCGGCCTGGGCGCCACGCCACAGCGGATCGCCGGCGCCGACAATCAGCAACTTGGCCGGATGGCGCGGCACCAGCGCTTGCACCTGCGGCCAAACGAACGTCAGCAGCGTCAGCACGTCCATCCGGCGCATGCCCTGGCCCCGGGGCGAGGCCACGGTCACTTCGGTTTCACCCAGGCGGGTACGGCGGCTCCCCAGTTTGCCGGCGAGCATCCAGCCCGTGGGACGGTCGAACAGGCGCGCGGGGTTGTCGATGCGAAAGCGCTGCTTGCCGATGCGCGGCCAAGGGGTCTCGATGCTTTTCCAGCCGTCAGGCAATTCAACCTCAAGACGCGCCACCAGTTCGATGCCGTCCTGCTGATCGAGCTTGGCCGACGGCACCAGATCATCGCCGCGCAGCAACGCCCAGGTCGGGGTCATGCGGGTTTCGAAGGTGGCGTTCTTGCGGGCATGGCTGATGCGCACGCGGTAGCTCAGGCTCGCCTTGTCCGCAGCCGGACGCCAGACACCTCGGGCCTCTTTGCCTGGAGTGAGCTGCCATTGGCCGTCGGCCTTGAAATCGCTGTAGCGACTGCCGTCGCCGAGGTCGAAATCCAGGCTGCGCACCGCTGACCCCCGGGCCAGGGTCAGGCGCACTTCGGCCTGGTCGCTCTGGGGCAACAGGTGCACGTGATAATCCAGGTCGACTTTCTGCGCCGCCCACAGCGGCCCGCACACTGCCAGCAACCCGGCCGCCAGTATCCGTTTCAATCCTGCAGCCATGGGTTCTCCCAGGTGGCGCGCCGCCCGGCGGTTCAGCCGGCGCGAAAAATCAGATGATCTTCCCAGTCGTCTTCCGGCACGCTGCCTTCGGCCAGCATACGTCCGGACTGGGAAATGCGTTCATGGTGCACGGCATCGCGATCGCCACAGACCAGGTGGTGCCACAACGGCAAGTCCTTGCCCTCGCTGACCAGGCGATAACCGCAGGTCGGCGGCAGCCATTTGAACTCGTCGGCCTTGCCCGGCGTGAGCTGGATGCAATCGGGCACGAACTCACGACGGTTGGGGTAGTCGGTGCACTGGCAGGTTTTCAGGTCCAGCAGTTTGCAGGCGATGCGGGTGTAGTAGACGCTGTTGTCATCTTCGTCTTCGAGCTTCTGCAGGCAGCACAGGCCACAGCCGTCGCACAGCGATTCCCATTCCTGGGGATCGAGCTGATCGAGGGTTTTGCGTATCCAGAACGGTTCGACTTTGGCGGCCATGGTTCGAGCATCAACATCAGGTGGTGAAAAGGCCGACAGTCTAGTGCCGGGGCCTCTTGAGGCCAAGCATTGGCGACTGTCGGTATACAGGGGCTTGTCAGGCCGGGCGGCGGGACGTAGGTTGCTTGATTGTCTTTCCACACTCGAGCCAGGTAAGCCCATGAGCGCCAACTCCCGCATTGCCGATTACGCGATCCACCCTCAGTTCATCGAACGCTGGTCGCCCCGCGCCTTTACCGGCGAAAGCATTGCCGAAGAAACCTTGCTGAGCTTCTTCGAAGCCGCACGCTGGGCCCCTTCGGCCTACAACTCCCAGCCTTGGCGTTTCCTGTATGCGCGGCGCGACACGCCGAACTGGGAGCGTTTCCTGGGCTTGCTCAACGAGTTCAACCGCGGCTGGGCCCAACACGCCTCGGCGCTGGTGATCATCGTCTCGAAAACCACCTTCGCGGTGCCCGGTGCCACCGAGGAAACCCCGGCGCAGAGCCACACCTTCGACACCGGCGCGGCCTGGGGCCACCTGGCGCTGCAAGCCAGCCTCAGCGGCTGGCACACCCATGGCATGGCCGGTTTCGACCAGGAACTGACCCGCAAGGAACTGAAGATCCCGCAAGGCTACGCCCTGCACGCCGCCGTGGCGATTGGCAAGCTGGGGGACAAATCGACCCTGGCCGAATACCTCCAGGCCCGCGAAGTCCCAAGCCCACGCCGGCCGCTGAGCGAACTGGTGGCAGAAGGCGACTTCACCCTGTAAGCAGCCCCTGTACGACTCGAAACCGAACCCGTGGCGAGGGAGCTTGCTCCCGCTCGGCTGCGCAGCAGTCGTGAAAACTTTCAGCCGTTGCCTGACACAGGTCGCTGAATGGTTTTTGGGGCCGCTTCGCAGCCCAGCGGGAGCAAGCTCCCTCGCCACGGTGGGTCACACACCTTGAGTAAAGTTGGGTTTCAATAGCCTCGGGCGAAATCCACTTCACCACGCAATGCCTCGCCCGCCTGATAGGCCCGCAGGTTATCCAGGAACAACTGCGCCATCATCGGTGGCGAGGTCGGCGCCGAACTGTGGCCGGTCAGCAGCAGGCCCCAGGCGGTCCAGAACGGATGGCGCTGCGGCAGCGGCTCCTGGCGGCAGACGTCGATCACCGCACCGGCCAGGTGCCCTTCCTTCAGGGCTTGCACCAGGTCCGCGTCCACAACTGCCACGCCGCGGCCAACGTTGATGAACAACCCGGTCGGCTTGAACTGCTTGAACAGCGCCGCGTCGTAGATGTCATGGGTCTCTGGCGTGTTGGGCAGCAGATTGATCACGTAATCCACCTCGCCCACCAGCCGCGGCAGATCCTTCAGTGCCCCGACCTCGATGAACGGCGCCATTTCCCTGGCTTCGCTGGCGATGCCGTACAGCTGCACGCCGAACGGCACCAGGAACTGCGCCACACGCTGGCCGATGTCCCCCGTCCCGACGATCAACACCTTGCGTCCAGCCAGGCCTTGGCCTTGGCGGTTGTCCCACTTGCGCTCGACCTGGCTGACCAACCGGGCCAGTACCTCGCGCTCATGGCCGAGCATGTAGGTCAGCACATACTCAGCCATCACCTGGCCAAAAATGCCCACGGCACGGGTCAGGCGGTAATCGCGGCTCAAGCCATCGGCCAGCAGCGGCGTGATGCCCGCCCAGGTCGATTGCAGCCAACGGGGCTGGTGGCCTTGACGCAACAGGGTGGCCAGCAGATCAGGCTGGCCGAGCCAGACCGGGCAATCGGTGGCCAGTCGCGACAGTTCGGCGGAATCGCCGCTGGTCAGCACTTCAATATCGGGTGCAGCCTGACGCAGAAGCTGGGCATACACCGCGTGATCGTGTTCGGCAATCAGAACGCGCATGAATCAAACCTTTCAAAAACAGTGCAGACGAGCGCCGACAGAGTGTCGCTCTATCCTTGCGATCGTCGTCAATAAATCATTCCGTTTTTCAAGAAGCGCCCAGGACAGGCGCCTCCAATACCATCAGACCGGGTCGTTGCGGCGCAACAACTCTTCGGGCAAATGCTCGATGTACTCGTCTTCGGCCGGTGGCATCTGCAAGTGATAGCCCTGGGTGTCGAGGTTTTCGAGCACTTTGTTGATGTCTTCCCGGGACAGCTCACGCTCGGGGCTCAGCACCAGGTCAAAGGCGTGGATCGCCTTGCCGAAGGCGGCCATCAATGGCTCGGGCACACGCTCCAAGGCATCGCTCTTGAGCACATACAGGTACATCTCGTTTTTCTTCGAGCTGCGGTAGATGGAGCAGATACGTTTCAAGGCTGTTCTCCGGCAGTGGCCAGGCTGTCGAGCAGCGCCTGGCCCATCAATTCGCGGCGCCAGCCACGCAGCGAATCGGGCAATTGGTAAGGACCCTCGGGAAAGCCGCTCTTGATCAGCGCCTCGAGGGTTTTCTTGCGCAGCATCAGCTCCGGGGCAATGCCCAGGCGCTCGGCTTCAGCCTGCCCCAACGCCCGCAGGCGCTTGACCAGGGCAGCGGCCTCGATGGGCAACGGTTCGGCCACGGCCGGCGGCCATTGCTCAGGCGGGACGCTGGCGGCGCGCTGGATCAGATCCAACAAAAACTGGCCGTCCTGGCGCACGGTACGTGGGTGCATGTCTTCGATTTTCGCCAGCGCGCCGAGGTTATCCGGCTGGGTGCGGGCCAGGGGCCACAGCGAATGTTCGCGAATGATGCGGTTGCGCGGCAGGTCACGGGCCCGCGCCTCACGTTCGCGCCAGGCGCACAGCTCGCGCAGCACGGCCAATTGGGCGCGGGACAGTTTCCAGGCCAGCTTGGCCTCGCGGTAGACCTCGTACGGGTCGACTTCGCGACGCAGGTTGGCCACCAGTTCGGCGCCATCCTCCAAGACCCAGCGGTATTTTTCGTCGGAAAGCTTCGGGCGCAGGTCTACGAAAACCTCCGCCAGATGCACCGCATCCTCTGCTGCATAGCTGATTTGCGTCTCGGACAGGGGCCGTTGCAACCAATCGGAACGGGTCTCGCCCTTGGGCAGCTCGATGCCCAGCACTTCCTGCACCAGTCGCGAATAACCCATGGAGAAACCCAGGTTCAGGTAGGCGGCAGCCAGTTGCGTATCGAACAGCGGCGCGGGCAGGCTACCGGTCAGGCGCAGCAGCACTTCAAGGTCTTCGCTGCAAGCGTGCAACACCTTGAGCACCGCCGGGTTTTCCAGCAGAGCGGCCAAGGGCTGCCAGTTGTCGATGGTCAAGGGGTCGATCAGGTAGGCACGCTTGCCGTCGCCAATCTGCAATAAGCCAGCAATGGGATAAAAGGTGTCGACCCGCATGAATTCGGTGTCGAGGGCGACGAATGGCAACTGCTGCCACTCGGCGCAAAACTGACCGAGGCTATCGTTGTCGCGAATCCAGTGAATATCGATGGCCACACGGCTCTCCCTTGAAGAATGGCGCGCAGTATATATCGCCGCTGGCGATTGCGAGCATCCGTAGAGCATCTGTCTGAGAGAAATCGCCTGCGAAAAAGCAAGAATAGTCCTACATCAAGAATTAACCGGTCTTACGCAATACATAAACACGCGTCAGCGCAAAACCGGGTAGGAAATCCTGGTACCAAAGCACGCTGAAACCCGCCTGGCGAAACTCGGCTTCGACATCGGCCTTGTCGGCCAGGCTGCGTTGCGGCACCTGGCCCCTCTTGAGACGCCCTTCGATTTTCACCGAAACGATCACCGTGTCGCGACTGACCCGATGAAACTCGCGCAACAGCACCAGGCGATGCTCGCTGGCGCTGAGGTGGCGAAACAGTTGCAAACAGAAAATACAATCCACTGCGTTGGCCGACAGCCCAAGGGTGAATGCCGAACTCGGAAAGGTCTTGACCCGCTGGAGCAACGTGTCGCCATGGTGGGTGAGCGCGTGTTCGAGCATGTCCGGCGACGGGTCCGCCGCCAGGATCACCCGGTTGGCATGCTCGGCCAGCACCGGCCAGAACCGCCCTGCCCCACAGGCCACGTCCAGCACCAACCCCGGCTCGCCCGCCACTTTCAAGGCATTGCGCACCATCTGTTCGTCGCGCCAGAACGCCAGGCGCAAGCGGCGAGGCGCCGGTCGACAGCAAACCTGCGCATGCTCCTGGTCATGCTGCCTGGCGAACTCAAGCTCAATGGTGGATGGGGGTAACCCGGACATACAAACGGCTCTTGGAAAAGGCTGGCTGACAGGTTAACCAACCCCGCGTGAAAAAAAGGTCCAGGCGTTCACTCCCGTGCCAGGACACCATCAATCACCGCGCCGCGACAATTGGCGAACAGGTCCAGGTCGCGGTTGTAGACCTGGCTGTTGACTTCCAGCAACCCGAGCATCGAATGAAACAGGTTGTCCTGGCTCAAGGGCTTTTCACGACTCAGTTGCAGGCAATGGGTGTCGACCGAAAAGGACTTCTGGTAGCTGTCGGAGAACCAGGCCAGCATCGCCACGTGTTTCTGTTGTTCCGGGGCGAGCATGTAGGGCGTGCCATGGAGAAACAGGTTGTACTCGCCCAGGGACTCGCCATGGTCCGACAGGTACAGCATGGCCGTGTCGACCTTGTCCTGGTTGGCCCGCAGCAGATCGATCAGGGTCGACAGCACATGATCGGTGTACACCAGCGTGTTGTCGTAGCCATTGACGATGCTCTCGCGGCTGCAATTGTTCAGCGCATTGCTTTCGCACACTGGGGTGAAATGCTCGTATTCCTTGGGGTAGCGCTTGAAGTATTCCGGCCCGTGGCTGCCCATCTGGTGCAGCACCAGTACCGTGTCCTTGTCGAGGGTGTCGATGAAATGCTGCAGCCCCTGGAGCAGGATCTCATCGCGGCACTCACTGTTGGCGCACAGCGCCGGGTCCTTGAGGTTGCTGACATCCTGCAACGTGACCCGGTCGCAGGTGCCCTTGCAGCCAGATTGATTGTCCCGCCAGATCACCTCCAGCCCGGCGCGCTTGAGCACATCCAGCAAGCCCTCCTCATTCCTGGCCTTGCTGGCGTCGTAGTTCTTGCGTCCCATGTTGGAGAACATGCAGGGCACCGACACGGCGGTCTCGGTGCCGCAGGAATGCACGTCGGTGAAGGCGATCAGGCCGGCCTCCTTGTCCAATGTCGGCGTGGTGTCGCGGTGATAACCGAGGATGCCGAAGTTCTCGGCCCGGGCACTCTCGCCCACCACCAGGACGGTCAGGGATTTGCGGCCATGGGTTTGCCAGGCCGGGTTGCGACTCGCGTCCTCGCCCAAGGTGATGAACGGCTGCTTGGCCGACGCGACCTGCTCACGCAAATACCCAAGCGAGGCACCGATGTAATTGCTCGGTACGACCATCAAGCGCAACTCGTGGTGGTTGCGAAACAGTGACGACAAACCTTGGTAGTTGACCAGGGCAACCACGCCGATCACCGCGGCCGAGGCCACGCCGACCAGTAACTTACTTAATAACTCCTTTGGCCAACGACGGTAGTTGATCGGGGTCTTGAACAACAACCAGCACGGCAAGACACCCAATAAGCCGATATAGACAAACAACTTCAACGACAACAGGTCACGGACTTCCGTGGCATTGGTTTCAGCGAAGTTGCGCAACATGCCGGCATCGATCAAGACGCCGTATTGGGCCATGAAATACGCCACGCCGGCGCTGATCAGGAACAACAGCATCAGCACCGGCTTGAGCAGCGGACGGAAGGCCACGAGCGTCAACACCAGGTTGAACGCACAGAAAATCATCAGGCCAAACGCCACGCACATCAGCAGGCCCCGAGCGTCCGTCGTCGTGATCGCCAGCAAGTGTTGCCAGAGCACGAGGTTGAAGCCCACTAACAAAAAGGCACTGGCGGCCAGCGTCACCCACTCGGGGCGCACGGCTTTAATAGTCAGCATGAGGATTGACGGCTTCCTGAAGTTGCTCTTTGAAAAAGAAGTGCCGCAGAAAACATGTGAAAAAAATGTTTTCTACGGCAACACAAACTTTAGGCAGCCCACCATCAATTTTTCGTGAAAAAGTTGCTGTTAAATAATTATTTAAGCGGCTGCTAAGCCTGATTCAGATACCAGCGCCAATCCTGCTCCCCGACTTCCCCCATGAACTGCCGGTATTCGGCGCGCTTGACCGCCAGATAAACACCCAGGAACGCCTCGCCAAACGCTCCCCGCGCCCAAGCCGAAGCTTCAAGGGCACGCAGGGTAGTGAGCCAGTCAGTGGGCAGCAGCTCGGTCGCCTGGGCGTAGCCGTTGCCTTCCACAGGTTTCCCGGGATCGCACTGTTCACGCAGGCCATGATGGATGCCCGCCAATATCGCTGCAGCCGCCAGGTAAGGGTTGGCATCGGCGCCGCAAATACGATGCTCGATGTGCCGCGAGAACGCCGGGCCGCCCGGTACCCTCAGGCTCACGGTGCGGTTGTCCACGCCCCAGGTGGCGGCCAGCGGTGCGTAGCTGTTGCTTTGGAAGCGCCGGTAGGAGTTGGCGTTCGGGCAAAACATCAACAACGAATCGAGCAAGGTATCGAGCATCCCGCCCACGGCATGGCGCAACAGTGGCGTACCGTCGCCGGCTTCACTGGCAAACAGGTTGTGGCCATCGCGGTCGGCCAGGCTGACATGCATGTGCAGGCCGGAGCCCGCCAAGTGCTCGAACGGCTTGGCCATGAAACACGCCTGCATGCCGTGCTTGTGGGCCACGCCCTTGACCAGTCGTTTGTAGCGCACCGCTTCATCCATGGCTTGCAAGGCATCGCTGCGGTGTTCAAGGGTGATCTCCACTTGTCCCGGGGCGTATTCGGAGATCGCGGTCCGCGCCGGAATGCCTTGTAGCTTGCACGCGGCGTACAGGTCGGCGAGGAACGGCTCGATCTGCTCCAGTTCACGCAAACCATAGACCTGGGTGGCGCCGGGTCGACCACCGTCAGTGTCCCGCGCCGGTTGCGGCCGGCCTTGGCTGTCGCGCTGCGCGTCCAGCAGATAAAACTCCAGCTCCGCCGCCATCACCGGATAAAAACCGTCGGCCTGCAGGGCTTCGATCACCTGGCTGAGCAGATAACGCGGATCGGCGATGGTCGCTGGCAGGCCTTCCTGGGGATGCATACTGACCTGCACCGCGGCCGTGGGAATCAACCGCCACGGCATGCGTTGCAAGCTGCCGCTGAGGGGATAGGCGCGGCAATCGATGTCGCCGACGTCCCACACCAGCCCGGAATTTTCCACATCATCGCCATTGAGGGTCAGCCCGAGAATCGTACTGGGCAGCGGCCGGCCGTTTTCATAGACCGCCAGCAACTCGTCCCGATGCAACAACTTGCCCCGGGGCACGCCGTTGTTATCGAGAATGAACAACTCGAACAACTCGATATCGGGGTTTTGCGCAAGGAACGCCTGGGCGTGTTGCTCGGGTGCGAAAGACATCTTGGCAAGGCTCATGAGAAAACTCGTATTTCCGTGTCGGACGGGCGACAACGCGCCGTCAGTCTGTGCTCGCCATTGAGCGAGCACCGTAGAGGTTCAACAGGAAAAACGAGTGTCCGGAGGACGCGCATGGCGACAATGCCAGAGCGCCCAAAAAGCCAGCTCGGAGGGCAGCGCACTAAGGGAGGGGGCCATGGCAGGCGTGCATCTGCCGACCGGATCGACTGCCGCGGATGGAGGGTATTGCACTGCCAGGGGCCAAGCGTCCATGAGCGCATCACAGGAAACACATCGGGCAAGCGTCCCACGGCACCTTGGGCGGTTAAACATGGATTTGATGAAGCTTGGATCACCGCTAACTAAACTTAAGCAAACGAGTTGGTTGTTGATCGACACGTCGTGTTCCCTACACTATCTGTCCCGTTCCCGACCATGAAAGCGCCTGCCCGGCATTCTCTTGGCACCATCGTTCCGTTAGGATCGTCAGCCTGGTTTGCGCAAGATCCGCGCAAGGAAGCAGAGTGAGAGACAGAACGGATGCTGAACAGTAACGCCCTCAGAAAGCTCGACATGCAGGACCTCATGGTGTTTAGCGCCGTGTACGAGCAAAGCAGTGTCACCGGTGTGTCAGAGGCCTTGTGCGTCAGCCAGTCAACCGTCAGTTATTGCCTCAAGAAGCTGCGAACCTGTTTCGAAGACGAGCTGTTTATCAACACCCGCACCGGCATGCGCCCCACGTGCAAGGCCGAGGGCATGTACAACCATGTGCGCGCCATTTTGCAAAGCATCAACCTTTGCCATGCCGGTCCGCCGACCTTTGATCCGACCCGGCAAGCCGTCACCTTCAACATCTGCGCACCAGAATATTTCGAACACCTGATCCTGCCGCAACTGCTGCAAGGCTTCGATTACGCCAATTTGCCGGTGGTGGTGAACGTGCACAAGCTTGAAGCCGACATTCCCGCCGAGGAATTACGCGACGGCAGCCTGGACTTGGTGATCTGCTTCGGCCCGAACGTTCACGGCGACCCTGCCGATTTCAGATCCCGGCAGTTGCTGGAGGAAGATTGGGTCTGCGTCGTGGACAAACGGGCGACGCCACTTGAGCCGCAACTGAGCCTTCAATCTTTCGTACAGCGCCGACACGTGTTTGCGACGCCTTGGGCGTCAGCGAGCAACAGGGTGGACGGCTGGCTGTCGCGGCAGGCCCATCACCGGCAAATCGCCGCGCGCGCCAACAGCTACAGTGCCGCGCTGAAGATGATCACCGGCACTGACTTCATCCTGACCCTGCCCCGGCGCATCCAGAAACTGCTGGCCAATGAGGCGATCTTCAATCACCACGAAGCGCCCAAGGGCTTGCCGGGGTTGACCTTGGACATGCAGTGGACCCAGGCCGCCGATCAGGACAGTGCCAACGCCTGGCTACGCGAACAGATCATCAAGGCCTGCGCCCACGCAACGCCTGCGCGTCATTGACCGATCAAAGCCTTGGCATAGGGCTCGCGGTCGATGTCGAGGATCTCAACGCACAATTGCACGCTGACTTCGGCCGGCCATGGCCCCAGGTCCTGGACCACCGCCAGCAGGCTTTCGGCCAATTGCTTCTTGATTTCCGGCGAACGGCCACTGAGCAGGGCCAGCTTCACGTGCACGAAACCCCGCTCACCCATCCCTGTACCCACCCGGAACGTCTCCAGTTTCACGGCCCGGCTCTTGATGTCGTGCTCGGCGGAAAATTGACCGGAAGCCACCAGCGCATTGTTCAGGCGCAGCAATGCGACTTCGGCCTTCAGTTCGGGCAGGTTGGCGGTGTACTCCATGTGCAGGTGAGGCATGTGTTCGACTCCGATTCGAAAAATATGACGAGGTGGTTTCAGCGGTCACAACCTTACCTCGACTTTATTCTTTGGGGCAGGACTTTGTTTCGCGGCAGGCCGGTGTCAAGGTTGTGCCAAGGGCCCGCGCTCGCCCATGAAGGCCTCCAACCGCGAGCGCAACCAGCGCTCGGCCGGGTCACTGTCGACATGGCTCAGCCAAACCATGGACAAGTCCAGGGTCGGGGTCTTGAAGGGAAAGGGTTCGTTGAACAATTGCCCCGAGGCCGCCATGGCGGCGGCGGTGTAGTCCGGCAGGCTGGCGATCAGGTCAGTACCGGCCAGCAGCGCCGGCAATGCGCTGTATTGCGGCACCGACAACACGACCTGGCGCTTGCGCCCGATCTCCGCCAGCCATTCGTCAGCGAACCCGGCGACATTCGCGGTATGGGACACCAGCACATGAGGCCGCGAGCAGTATTCGTCCAGGGTCAGCGGCGTGTCCGACGCATCGGCGCGCAACACGCGGGGTTGGATATGGCGCAACAGCTTGCGCTTGGCGTTGGCCGGCAGGCCGCGCGTCTGGCTGATGCCCACGGTAATGTCGCCCGATGCCAGTAAATCGGGGATGCGCCAGTAATCGACATGCTGGACCACAAACACGATTTGCGGCGCCTCTTGCCGCAGGCTGCTCAACAGGGGCGGCAACAGGCCGAACTCGACGTCGTCCGACAGGCCGATGCGGAATGTCATGGCGCTGTTGGCGGGATCGAAATCGTGGGTCAGGCTCAACGCCACCGACAGTGAATCGAGCGCCGGCGACAGGTGCTGGATGATTTCCTCGGCTCGGGCCGTCGGTTCCATGCGGTGGCCGACGCGAATGAACAGCGGGTCGTTGAACATCTTGCGCAGACGATTGAGGGCCGAGCTGATGGTCGGTTGGCCCAGGAACAGTTTTTCCGCCACCCGTGTCACGTTGCGCTCAAGCATCAACGTTTCGAACACCACCATCAGGTTGATGTCGGCCTTGCGCAATTCGTTGCGGTTCATCCATCGCCCCTCGATCCCTTGATGGGGTGCAGTGTAGGAACGCTGGGGGTTGTGCGTCTATGCGCTAAACGTCCAGTCGCCTGCGCAATATCGTCAAAGAGATTGAAGAGGCACCCTGCTTATCAGAAGAAGCACCCTGCTTTTGTGGCGAGGGAGCTTGCTCCCGCTGGGCCGGTCCGACGCTTCGGCGCAGCGGACCTGAAGCCAGACCCTTTGGTGTGTCAGGCAGAACGCATTCAGCTTTTTTGGGGCTGCTGCGCAGCCCAGCGGGAGCAAGCTCCCTCGCCACAGTGAAAGGTCTACTTCACGGTCAATGATTTCAACCCCAACGCCATGACGCGCTCGTCGCTCCCCAACCCCAGCGCCTTGGGACTGATGGCATCGGGCAAATGGAACCGCACCCGCACTCGCCCATCCGCCCCCATCGTTTCGCGAATGGCTGCCGTCAGAGGCAGTTCCAGCGTGTTGTCCTGCAGTCGGTTGAACTGCGTCGCCAGCGCCGCAACGCCGTTGATCGACACCTCCACCCGCTGGCGCGTGTGGGAGGGCTGCACGAACGCCGCGGCTTCGATCGAGATAGCACGCGCTTCTGGCGGTACGCGTAAAACAACCTCAGCCTCAGGCCCTTCCGACCAGGTGCCCCAATCCTCGACCTGCCCCCAGCCATCGGCCAACAGTGCATTGATTCGGCTGAATACTTGGCGCTCACCGAGCTTGACCTGCATGTCCAGTGTTTCATCGGCGAACGGTGGGCACTGGGCGCATGTCTTCCAGCCCGGCGCCAGCACCACCAGGCCATCGATACGAGTCAACAGGTCGGTCTGGCGATTGACGGTTTTCGCCGCCTGGAGCGCGGCGCCAGGGTCGAGGATGTACAGCGAATCCGCGGCGTACTGGCCGCTGGCAAGCATCTGCTCGGCGTGTCGCTGGGCTCGCTCGATCGCCCGGTCACTCATGCGTCCCAAGTACACGCCATCGGTTTCCAAGCCGTGCGTCAGGGCGTATTGGCTGGTCAGCAGCCAGTTGTCCGGCTGGTTCTGCGGCAACAACGTGCGGACTTTCGAATAATGACCGGCCGCACTGGCCCAGAACGGATCATTCAGGGGCGTAGGCCAACTCGAGGCCGCCGGCGTCATCCGGCTCTGGCGCAGGCCGGCCCATCCCGCGCGGGTATCCAGGACCTGCACCACCAGGGCCATGGCCAGCAGACACGCCGCCGCCCGGGGTTTGTTGCCGCGGATCACCAGGAAAACCACCGCAAAGATGATGGCGTAGAACACCGGCCAGAACATCCGACCGGCCGCGCGAAAGACGTTCGCCACAAGTTCAAGGGGTTTGGGCAGCCAGTAATGCACGTTCTGCATGCCGATGCCGAGATGGTTGGTCAGCGAAAACAACGTCAGCCCGATCAATGCCCACAGCAACAGGCGCCTGTGGCGCACGGCATTCACCAAACCGGTGTTGCCTTGCAGCAATGCCACGCCGGCGCAGATCGCCAGCATGAGGACGCCCAATCCCAGGTAATTGAAACCTTCGTAGTCCCCGGGGCCCTGGGGCATGTCGCGCAAGGTATAGGACCAGCCGCTAGGGTTGACC
Organism: Pseudomonas sp. Z1-12; assembly: GCF_051132015.1. Classification (NCBI taxonomy): domain Bacteria; kingdom Pseudomonadati; phylum Pseudomonadota; class Gammaproteobacteria; order Pseudomonadales; family Pseudomonadaceae; genus Pseudomonas; species Pseudomonas sp. Z1-12. The sequence goes on along the minus strand of NZ_CP071647.1, from coordinate 1,542,685 downwards.
AGCGACATCACATTCAGGCGATACAACCCAAAACCGCCCGCCACGGTCCCGCCACCTACGCTGAAATAACCCGCCTGCCAACAACAGAACGCCACCAGCACAAACAAGCCGCCCAGCTCGATCAAGGCATCACGCCGGGACAACCGCCCCTTCATGGCCTGGCTGGCAAGGTCGGCCAGCCAGATCAACGCCACCATCGCCAACAGGTACGCATGCACCAGCGCGGTAGCGGCCAACAGCACGCCCCAGGCCAGCCGCCGTTTTTGCAAGCCGGGCCGCAGCGCCAGGTACAGGGCCGCCAGGATCAGGAAATGCCCGGACAGCGACAAGTGCCCGCCCATGCGCAGAAACATCGGCGGCGAAAACACAAATAGCCCAGTACCCAACAACCTGATCCACAGCGACGGCGTCAGCAGTCCGACGAGTTTCCAGGCGAACCAGGCTTGCAGGACGAAACAGGCCAGCAACCACAGGCCAAAATACTGGAACGTCTCGGGAAGCCAGGCATTAAAGGGTTTGAACAAGAACGCCAGCAACGGATTGGAGTCGGAAAAAATAATGCCGTTGCCCAACTCCAGACCATAGGAAGGGTTCATTCCCAACGGAAAGGTCCAGGGTGAACTGCGGAAAAACGCCCAGCCCATGTAATGGGTCGCCGCATCGCCCTCCCCCAGCCAGGCGATGTTGGTCGGGTCCAGCACCCGAGGGCCGATCACCAGCAGGAACGCCAGCGCGCCCAACAATATGGGCAACAAGGAAACCGGGAAACGCTGACTACGAAGGGTCATCGATACGTCCAGAAATTATGCAGGATGAAGGTGAACACCGGGATGATCAGCGCCACGGCCGCGATGCCCGCCAGGTAATCCAGGCCTACGCGCTGGGCCACCCAGGCCACCAGCATCGCCAGCCCCAACCCACCGATCGAGACCACCACGAAACGGCCGAGGGTCCGGCCATGCAAGCGGCTGGAAAAACTCCAGAGGGTGTTGATCAGATACGACACCACGGTCGCCACGACAAAGGCGAAACCATTGGCCAATGGCGGGTTGGCCAGGACCAGGTGCACAAACGACACGGCCGCCACCACGTGGACGCCAGTGACGAGCAGGCCGGTCATGGCAAAACGCAAGGCACGTCGCAGCAAGGGCGAGCGCGTCCAGGTCAAGGCTTCTGCGCCAGGCAGAACACCGTCAGGCCGGCTATGCGATTGGCCCCCATGAGTGGACGCTCCAGGCTGCACAATGCCCTCAACACGCCATTGACCAGCGGATGATGCCGCGCCAGCTGCGACTTGGCCGGTACTCCCGCAGCGTTGCGCTGCCACAGGCGCAGGCCGGCGGCAATGGGAAATACCAGGCCGAAGTAGTACGCACCTTGCTGGACCTGCAAACCCGCCTGCGCCACGACGCTCTCCAACTGCTTGAGGGTATAGCGGCGCTTGTGCTCGAGAAAATCGTCATGCCCGCTCCAGAGGAACTGGAACGCCGGCACGGTGATCAGGAAACGGCTGCCGGACGGCACTTTGTCGACATAGGCCTTGAGCAGGCCCACGTCATCATCCACGTGTTCCAGCACATCCATCAACAACACCAGGTCGGCGTCCAGCGTGTCGATGGCGCGTCGGTAGCGGACCGGTTTACCGGCGGTGCTGGCGTCGGAGTCGGCCGGGTAGCTGATGTCCACGCACCAGGCCTGGGCGGTTGCGGTATGGGTCAACAAGTGATGGGAAAAAAAGCCCGACCCGGCGCCCACGTCCAGCAGCGTACTGGCGGAGGTGCCCTTGAGCATGTGGAGCATGGCCCGCGCTTTCGACCGGTAGTACCAGTGCTGCTCGATATCGGGACCGAGGATGTCGGTTTCCTTGAGGTCCATGGTCAGTCCTTGGCGTCATAGATGCGCCGCACCAGGAAAACCGGTCGACGCTTGGATTCGATATAGGTGCGGCCCAGGTATTCACCCAACACGCCGATGCCGATCAGTTGCAACCCGCCCAAGAAGGTGACCGCGACCATCAGCGAGGCATAACCCGGCAGGTCGACCCCGGAAATCAAGGTCCGCAACACGATGAAAATGGCGAACGCAAAGGACACCAGCGAGACGCAAAGCCCCAGGTACGTCCAGATACGCAGCGGTTCGGTGCTGAAGCTGGTGATGCCTTCGAGGGCAAAATTCCACAAGCGCCAGCCATTGAACTTGCTTTCTCCGGCGCTGCGCTCAGGCCTGACGTAGTCCACGTAGGTGGTCCGGAACCCCACCCAGGCAAACAACCCTTTCATGAAGCGACGCGATTCCGGCAGGGTTAGCAAGGCATCGACCACGCAGCGATCCATCAAGCGAAAATCGCCGACATTTTCCGGCAGCTTGTGGTCGGCGATTTTGTTGTGCAGTCGGTAGAAGCCGTTGGCGGACACCTGTTTGGCCCAGGAGTCGGAGTCGCGATTGATTCGATGGCCCAGCACCACTTCGGCGCCGTTGCGCCAATGGGCGATCATTTCCAGGATCACTTCGGGAGGGTCTTGCAAATCGACGTCGATCGGCACCACCGCCTGGCCACGGGCGGCTTGCAGGCCGGCACTCAAGGCCGCCTCCTTGCCGAAATTGCGACTCAGGTCGACGATCCGGATGCGCGGGTCGGCCGTTTGTCGTTCCAGTAGCAGCACCAATGTATCGTCCGCGCTGCCGTCGTTGACGAACACCAGCTCCAGGCTCACCAGTGATTCATTGGCAAAGACCTGGTCGATCCGGGCCATGAACAAATCGATGGACTGGGCTTCGTTGTAGACCGGGATGACAAGCGAAAGCGTTAGACGACCTTGTAGATCCACTCCTGGATATTCAGTCACTTGATGGCTCTTTTTCTTATAGTGTTTTCAGTCCCTTCGGGCTTCCGGCCCTAGGCATCGAAACGTATTAAGCAGGACCAGGCAGGGCAACGCAAGGATCCAGCCCGAACTTCCAGCCGACCCTATGTTCGCAACATGACTTTCTTTATGGAAATGGTCAAATGCCCTGTCCAGGCTCATGCCCGGCAATATTTGATAACCAATGGAAACGATTTTCCCGTAGCCAAAACCACCCACTTGGCTAGGCTTGCAGCCACATGTCCAACGCATGTCTTGAGTGAATCAATCGCAGGGAGCGAACCGATGTACTTTGAAATCTATCGACAGACCCGAGGCACCCCGAGCACCGGAAAAGGCCAATGGCGCTGGCGCTTGAGGGCCGGCAACCACGAAACGATCGCCAGTGGCGAATCCTATGTGAACAAGAGTGACTGCCTTCATGTGATCGGGCTGATCAAGAATGTCCAGGGTGAGACGCCGGTAAAAGAGATCTGAACGGCGCTGAAAGAGATTGGCCTGGGCTCAACTCACTGGCTTGTTTGAATCATTGTGGCGAGGGAGCTTGCTCCCGCTGGGCTGCGAAGCAGCCCTTTTTTGTGAGCGCTTCGCACTCAAGCGGGAGCAAGCTCCCTCGCCACAAGGTTCATCATTTTTCTTGAGAGAACTGCGTTAGGTAGGGTATACGGGACAAAAGCAGGAGGCCCGGCGCAATGACTCGATCCATCCACAACCGCGACTGGCTGGTGCGAGCACCCGAATCGAGGAAAATGGAACGCATCGAGGCTTATTTCAGTGGCCATGGCTACAGCACCCATCGCCATGACACCTACGCCATCGGCATCACGCTTTCGGGTGTGCAGAGCTTCAACTATCGCCACAGCAAACGCCACAGCCAGCCCGGAGGCACCATTGTCCTGCACCCGGACGAGGTACACGATGGCGAAGCCGGGACGCGCGAGGGCTTTCGCTACCGGATGTTCTACATAGAACCGTCGATGATCCAGCACGTATTGGGAGGCAAGCCATTGCCTTTCATCGAAGGTGGATTGTCCAACGACCTTCGCCTCAACATCGCGACCCGCCGATTGTTGAACAGCCTGGATCACCCCCTCGACCCGCTGGAGGAAGAGGACGCCATCTACGACGTGGCCCAGGCGCTCGACCTTGCGGCGGGCAACCGCCGTGGACGGCGATTGATCGACTACCCGGCAGCGGAGCGTGCCCGCCTGTTCATTCACGATGCCCTCGACCAGGTCATCACCCTGGACGACCTGGTGCAGGCAAGCGGCAGGGATCGATGGAGCCTGTCCCGGGATTTCCGGGCGCTGTACGGCACCAGCCCCTATCGCTACATCACCCAGCGGCGCTTGCATGAAGCCCGGCGCCTGGCATTCCACGGAACGCCATTGAGCGAAGCGGCCCTGGCCTGTGGTTTTTTCGATCAGAGCCACATGACCCGGCTGCATACCCAGGCCTTTGGCATTTCACCGGCACGCTGGCTGAACATGCTGCGCTAAGGCATCGACTGCGCGCGGCAAAAAGCTGCACGATCATCCAATACGCACGTTGGCTCGAACAATAAAGTAGGACGCACCACCCACCCAGGAGCATGCCTCGATGACCCGCTATTGCCCCATCAGCTTCGCCCAGAAATACACCCTGTTCCAGGAACAGTGGACGCCAAAAGTCGTGGCCGAAATGAACGACTACCAATTCAAGCTCGCCCGGCTCGAAGGTGACTTCGTCTGGCACACCCATGCCGACACCGATGAAACCTTCATCGTGCTGGAAGGCGAGCTGCGTATCGACTTTCGCGATGGCGCGGTGACCCTTGGCCCAGGCGAGATGTACGTGGTCAAAAAAGGCGTCGAGCACAAGCCCAGCGCCGCGCAGGAAGTGAAACTGCTGTTGATCGAGCCTCGCGGCGTCATCAATACCGGCGAAGAAACCAATGAGCGAACGGCGGTCAATGATGTGTGGATCTGACTGAGCCCGCCTCAATCGTATTCAGCTTCCTGGTGATCACCCAGTAACCGCCGCTGGCGAGGTGTCGCCGCGGCCAGCACCTCGGGATTGAACTGCCAGTGCAGATAGGGTGAAAACTTCTGCGCGACCATCCGCCGGCCATAATGCACTTGGAGCATGTAGCGGGTGCGGTCGGCGGTGCGGTTGTCGCTGCCGGCGTGCCACAGTTCGCTGCGCAATATCAAGACATCGCCCGCCCGGCACAACACGGGCTGCGCGGAGCGCCCCTGCCATTGCGTTTCACCCGCTACCGGCGCCCGACCAGCCTTGTGGCTGCCAGGAATCACCTGGGTCGGGCTCAAGTCGGCGTCGATATCATCCAGGTAAAACTGTGCGGTGAACACCTGCATTGGCAGCTCGAAGGCCGGATCAGCCAACAGCGTGGGCGGCAATTTCATCGCCAGGTAATCCAGATGCAACGGCGCCCCTTTGAAACCCGGATGGCAGCGCCAGGCCGTCTGGCCGATAACATGACAGTCATCGCCAAGGGCCGCCTCGGCCAGTTCGATCACGCCGGCCACCTCCAGGAACGGCAGCCAGAACGGGTCGCGATTGAACACACATTTGTAATGATCGATGACACCGCTGTAGTCCCAATGCTGAGGCTTCAACTGGTCGATGGCATGGCGCAGGTTGGCAATCTGCGCGGCATCCAGTACGGCTGGCATCAGGACGAAACCGTCCTGATGCAACGCTCGCAGGCTATCGCCGATGGCCACAGCGCGCCTGCCTCAGGTGCGGAAGCGGCCGACCAGCCCAGCCAGGTTTTGCGACAGAGAGGAAAGCTGTCGGCTGGCATGCATGCTCTGGGCGGAATTGGCAGCCGCTTCGTTGGACAAGTCGCGGATATCGGAGATGTTGCGGGCGATCTCTTCGGTGACGCTGCTCTGCTCCTCGCAAGCACTGGCGATCTGCGCGGCCATGTCGTTGATCCGCTGGATCGAACCGCCGGTACCGCTGAGCACCTGGTCGACACCCGCTGCACGTTCGACACTGTCCCGGGCCTTGCTGCTGCCCACATGCATGGCTTGCACAGCCTTGGCGACACCGCTCTGCAAGCGCTCGATGCGAACCTGAATGTCTTTGGTCGAGTCCTGGGTGCGGGCCGCAAGCGCCCTCACCTCATCGGCCACCACGGCAAAACCACGGCCCTGTTCACCGGCCCGCGCCGCTTCGATGGCAGCGTTCAGCGCCAACAGGTTGGTTTGTTCGGCGATGCCACGGATCACTTCGAGCACGGCGCCGATACTGGACGTTTCCTGGGCCAATGCCTCGATCGTGCCCGAAGCGGTCTCCACTTCCTGGGCCAACTGGCGGATCGACTCGATGGTACTGCTGACCACCTGAGCGCCGTCACGAGACTGGCTGCTCGCCTCCTGCGCGGCGCCCGAGGCGCTCGCCGCGTTATGCGCCACTTCATGCACCGCAGCGCTCATCTGGGTGGCGGCGGTACTGACCTGATCGAGTGCCGCGTGCTCGCTGCTGATCAACCGGTCATTCGTCGAGGCCATGTCGGCCATGGCCCGCGCTGCGGAGTCGACCTCTCCGGTCACCCGCCCGACTTCGGCGATCAATGGTTGCAACTTGTCGAGAAAACGGTTGAAGGCACTGCCGAGTTGTCCCAGCTCATCGGCCGAACGTATCTCGAGACGCCCTTTCAAATCGCCACCGCCCTCGGCGATCTGCTCGACGCGGTGCAGCAAACGACGCATGGGGCTCAACACCACCAGCGGCAGGGCAACCAGCACAAGGACGCAACCGAGCAGGCCGATCAACAGGATCACACCCTGATGCACTCCGACTGTCTCACCGTTTTCAATCGCAGCGTCGCCTTCGCGATGGGACGCCGCATCTTCCAGCTCACCCAGCTTGTCGATGGAATCACGCATGGTTTCAAACAGGCGTTCACTGTCACCAAAACTCAGCGCACTGGCGCCCTGCGGATCGCCTACCGACAGTTCGAGGACCCGCCGCGAAACCTGCATCCATTTACCGAAGCTGTCGTTGAACTGACTGACCAACGCCTGCGCCTCGGCACCGGGCTGCATCGCGGCATATTTCTGCACACGGTCGTAAGCCTGCTTCGCATTTTCGCCATGGCTGGCGCTCAGCGCTTTCAGATGCTCGTTTGCATGACCATCCAACAAGCTGCGCTCGGCCACGAACGCCTGGTAGAGGTCGCGGTCGGCATTGAGCAGAAGGCTAATGGCCGGCAGATAACGTTTGGTCAATTGCGTACTGGATTCGGTCACCTGACTGATTCCACGCATCCCCGCGCCCCCCATCAGGACCAGCAACACAGCCAGGAACGCTATCGGGAGAGTGATTTTCCAGCGAAAGCCCAAGTCGGCGAAGAACCGCAGCATGGTGTCACTCCTTACACGGGGGGAATACCTGCCTATCGGCAGCCATGTCTTGAGCTATAGCCCATTAGTCTGATTGTCACAAAGGTTTTGGTCTGAAGGGCTGTGGTTATTCAGGATGCGGAAGGGAGTTGAGCTGGATAAAAAGGTACGGTTGGACGCAGTATCGCCGGGGAATTTTCTGACATTTTCCACTCACATAATTCAGGGAAGCTTCCTACGCATCGTCTGATTGATGATCTCTACAGAAAGGCCCTATAGTCCAAGCGCCGTTCGTAAGAGCGGCTTGGGTTTGGCGACTCGATTACAAATGGTAAGAAGGCCTTCAATCAAACGGAGTTTGAAATGAACAGATACATGGCTCTTACTAGTAACGCCGACGATCAACCCCTTTTCGTCGATACCTCCGCACCGTTGCACATCCTGCTCGACACGGCGGGCTATAGAATTCGCGCGGTTACCCAGCTTTTAGAGAACCTCGCCATGCGAGGGGATATTCCGAGTGACTCAGTAGTCCTCCAGGACTTTGCACAACTGTGCTGCATCTCCTTGAGGGATGGTTGTGACGTGCTCGATGTCATCGCCCGACGCTTGGACGCAGAGCCGGCCTAGAGGTGATACCAATCAGTTGAACAGCACAGCTGTGGGAGTAAAGCTTGCTCGCGATTGCGGTAAGCCAGCCGGTAACAATATTGGCGACTCGACCGATATCGCGAGCAAGCTTTGCTCCCACAGGATCTACGCCTAACTGACAGGCATCAGCCCTCAGGGTCCATCTTGTCGAAACGAGCATGGTTCGATAACACGAAACCTCCGGTTTGCCCGGACTCGATTAGTCACACAAGCTGATCAGCATGAATACACATACCTCGGAGACTCCGATGGCTACCAAAAAAATCAAGAAAACTCACAGGAAAGTCACTCACGAAGAGCTGACATTTCTTGACGTTCGACAAGCTGCACGTGATGGTCAGAACGTGTTCGATAAATTTGTGATCACTGGCAAGCTTGCTACTAAAAAGTAGTTCTGGATGCCAACCGTTAAATTCGCCCCCCTTTTGAAGAAGCAGAGAGCCGTAAATATTGCCGCACACCTTTTATAACTACGAAGTGTACGGCGAGATACCGGTCATCTTTGACAATAAAATCGTGATCTATCCCCCACGGCGCATCATAGGTCAGACGATCCCTGCCCCGAAACTCACGCTCGCGGTACTGTCGCGCAATCCATAACGCTACGCTCCCGTACGCCACAAAACCCCAGAAACGAAAAAGCCCAGCGGATACGCCAGGCTTTTATGGGGAACGGATGGTTTTATTCTTCCTTCGTTCCTGTCGTAGAATTTCCATATTCCAAGACGTCGCAAGCCGCGATGAGGTCGGTGTAGGAATTAGGCATTTTTCCGTTTAGGAGCATTGCAGTAAAAACTGCATACACATCATTTTTATCGCCATCCTTCCTCAACGTTCTCTCATCATTGAGCCACGCATAGATGATGGTCATCGGCGCCTCGGATCTGAATTGAAAAAACAGGCGATACCGTGGAGGTATCCCTTGCTTCTTCACCCGAAACCAGTGCTTAAAGTCACGCCCTAGCGTGTTCCCCTGACGATAGCAGGGGTGGGTCGGATCGGACGGAACATTGATTAGGATATTCGCGCTCACCGCATCGAAAAGCTTGTAGACCGGATGATGGTGAAAGCCTTCCGGGTCATTAGCCATCACCCTCTCAACAGCGACGGTAATTTCTTCGAGGCGCGCAATGAATAACGGGTGAGCATAAAGTGCCCACCCGTTTTCGATATGAATCGTGCTTTCAGTCACGCTTAGCCTTCTTGAAGCTCGCGACGACGATTATCGTCCGCCTGATTGCGAATTGCTTGAATTCGCTGCAGCAGGCCGCGAGGGATAGGCTGGATACCTTCAGGATTTTCCTTGATATCCCTGTCAAGCAGATCAAGGAACTCGATACCAGCTTGGATCTCCGCCTTTCTGTCGGTAAACGAGACGACATTGCCTTTAGACATGACTTCTCTCCATCGCTAATTTCCCTGCACTTTCAACAGGACATGGCCTGAACGCTTCATGGCGAGCATGGCCCTTACGGGGCATTTCCGTGCCCTCAGTAGGATCACTGTAGATCACTATGGTTCACGAGGAGTGCATTTAACACCATCAAAGCCGAATAAAGGAAGCGTGATGATGTAACAGATGGCGAAGCCTATGCAAATGACCAGACAAGACGAAAATGCAATATCAAGCGTCGACTTGCGTGCCTCTGTGCCCCAATACAAGTCTCGCACGATCAAGCCATGGACCACCGAATACACTTATTTTCTGACAGGCGGCCATATCAGTTGTGCAACAGAAAAGGCCAAGGCGGTGACGGGGCGGAGTCGAGGAAGATCCCCCAAATACAAAAAAGCCCCGAGGCGGTTAAGCGCTCAGGGCCTTTAAATATGGCGGAGAGATAGGGATTTGAACCCTAGGTACTGTCGCCAGTACAACGGATTTCGAATCCGTCCCGTTCGGCCACTCCGGCATCTCTCCAGTGGCGCGCATCATACCAGCACATTCGCCGGAAGCGAACCCCCGGGCGAAATTTTTTCCGTGCTATCAGATGCTTGCGTCGATTACAGCGGTACACCCAGGCGCTGGGCGACTTCTTCGTAGGCTTCGATGACGTCACCGAGGCCTTGGCGGAAGCGGTCCTTGTCCATTTTCTTCTTGGTGTCCTTGTCCCAGAGGCGGCAGCCGTCCGGGCTGAATTCGTCGCCCAGGACGATGGAGCCGTCGCTGAACACGCCGAATTCAAGCTTGAAGTCCACCAGCAGCAGGCCGGCGTCGTCGAACAGCTTGGTCAGCACGTCGTTGACCTTGAGGGACAATTCCTTCATGCGCGCCAGTTGCTCGGCGGTGCCCCAACCGAATGCCACGACGTGGGATTCGTTGATGAACGGGTCGCCCTTGGCGTCGTCCTTCAGGAACAGCTCGAAGGTGTAAGGGTTGAGCTTCATGCCCTCTTCCACGCCCAGGCGCTTGACCAGGCTGCCGGCGGCGTAGTTACGCACGACGCATTCGACCGGGATCATGTCCAGCTTCTTGACCAGGCATTCGTTGTCGCCCAGCAGCTTGTCGAACTGGGTCGGCACGCCGGCGGCTTCGAGCTTTTGCATGATGAAGGCGTTGAACTTGTTGTTCACCATGCCCTTGCGGTCCAGCTGTTCGATGCGCTTGCCGTCGAACGCCGAGGTGTCGTTGCGAAACAGCAGGATCAAGCGGTCAGCGTCGTCGGTCTTGTAAACCGACTTGGCTTTGCCGCGGTAGAGTTCTTCACGTTTTTCCATGATGGGCTCCGCTTGCTAAGTAGTGGGCTAGGCGATATGTCGCCAGTCGAGCCCTGAATCTTGATCGGCCAGTTGCAGCCAGTCCGGGTCGCACCCGAGGGTGTCGACAAAACATTGCCGGGCCAGCTGCGGCAGGTTGTTCTTGCTGCTCAGATGGGCCAGGACCAGGTGTTGCAGGCCTTGCCAGCCCAACTCGGCCACCAGGAACGCGGCCTGGTGGTTGTTCAAATGTCCGTGTTCCCCGCCGACCCGCTGCTTGAGAAAGTACGGGTAGTAACCACGGGCCAGCATGTCACGGCAGTGGTTGGACTCGATCATCAACGCATCGAGGTCCCGGTAACTGTCCATCACCCTGTCGCAATATGACCCCAGGTCGGTCAGCAAGCCGAAGCGCCGCTCGCCGTCGCTGAACACATACTGCGTTGGCTCCCGAGCGTCATGAGCCACGCTGACCACGCTGATGTCCAGGCCACCGATGCGCAGTTGCTCGCCACCGGCCACGAAACCGGCTGGCTCGATGGGCTTGCGCAGGCCTTCCAGCGTGCCACGGCTCAGGTACACCGGCACATTGTAGCGCCGAGACAGTAAACCCACGCCATGCACGTGGTCGGCATGTTCGTGGGTCACGAGTATCGCGCTCAGTTGCGCCGGGTGCACACCCAGGCGCAACAGGCGTTTCTCGGCTTCCCGCAGGGAGAAACCACAATCGACCAGCACATACGTGCCGGCGCTGGCGATCAGCGTGCCGTTGCCCTGGCTACCGCTGCCGAGAACGGCAAAACGCATCGGATCAGCCCAGGTTGTCCTGAATCACGCTCAACACCTTGCGGGCCACATCGGCCGGCGCAACGGTATTGATGTTTTTCTCGACGGTGACCTGAACGTTGTCGCCGACCTTGCTCAGGCGAACCTGATAACGCTCGGCGCGGGCTTCGACTTCTTCCTTGTCCGGCTTGCTGCCGAACAGGCCACTGAAGAAGCCAGGCTTCTCGTCTTTCCTCTCGGCCTTTTCAGCCAAGTTGATGTAGTACAGGCCCAGACTGCGATTGATGTCCTCAACGCGCCACTCGCCCTGCTCCAGCGCACGGCCAACGCTCGACCAGGCACGGTCCAGGTCGGAGCCGACGTTGAGCACCGGGTTGCCGCTGCCGTCTTCGTTCAGGCTGACGCGGCTCGGCGTGTCGTAGTCCCGGGTCGCCAGCATCGACACCGAACCGCCCTGCTCTGCGGTACGGCTCATGCTGGCAAGCATGTCGTCCACCAGCGCAGCGTCGAGGCCGGTATTGACCGAACGGTTGGTGAAGGCCACATCGGCGGTGCTGCCGGCGGGACGCTCGGCGCTGACCACGTAGATTTCACTGGTGTTGCGCTGCACGCCCGGCTCGATGCGCACCCGCACGCGGGTTTCGCTGTCGGCCGCGACACCGGCGGCGCTCAGGCGCTTGGCCATGGCGGCGGACAGTTCATCGGAACGCTGCCAGGTGGTGGTGAACTCGCCGGTTTGCGGGCGCTGTTCGTCCAGGCGGAAACCGTTGTCCTGGAAGAACTGGATCGCCACGGGCCAGACTTCGGCCGGTGGGTGCTGGCCCATGACCCAGCTGGAATCGCCACTCTTCTGCAGGGTGTAGTCGCTGGCATCGGCCACGGCCGACAGCGGCTGTGGACGCGGAACGATGTATTCGCCCTTGACGCTGTCGTCCGCGACGTTGCGCGGGATCGGCAGCAACGGATCCAGGCGCTTGGCGACGCTGACGTCTTGCGGCAGTTGCATCGGTGCAGTCTGTTGCGCTTGCAGGTAATCACTACCACGGTCGCGGAAGTAACCCTCCGGCCCCCAGATCCATCCGCAGCCGCTGGTGCTGGAGATAATCAAGGCAAGTGCGGAAAGTCCGGCCATTCGCTTCATGCGTTGTACTTCCTCAATTAAACCAGGACGCCGGACTGGCGCAGGGCCTGCCGCAGCGGTTCGTGACAGGGGGTGCTCAGCCAGGTCAGTGGCAGGCGGATGCCATCGTGCATCAAGCCCATTTCGACCAAGGCCCACTTCACCGGAATCGGGTTGGCCTCGATGAACAGGTCCTTGTGCAACGGCATCAGTTTTTCGTTGATGGCCCGTGCGGTCTCGGCGTCGCCCTTGAGCGCGGCCTCGCACAGGTCGGCCATTTCGCGCGGCGCGACGTTGGCAGTGACGGAGATGTTGCCCTTGCCACCCAGCAGGATCAGCTCGACCGCGGTCGGATCATCACCGGACAGCACGATGAAGTCCTTGCTCACGCCATCGAGGATGGCCTTGGCGCGCTTCATGTCGCCGGTGGCTTCCTTGATGCCGATGATGTTCGGCACGGTGGACAGGCGGATCACGGTCTCGGCCTGCATGTCGCAGGAGGTGCGGCCGGGAACGTTGTAGAGGATCTGCGGGATGTCGACGGCTTCGGCAATGTGCTTGAAGTGCTGGTACAAGCCTTCCTGGGTCGGCTTGTTGTAGTACGGGACGACCAGCAGGCAGGCGTCGGCACCGGCTTCCTTGGCGTTGCGGGTCAGCTCGACGGCTTCGCGGGTCGAGTTGGCGCCCGTGCCGGCGATGACCGGAATGCGCCCGGCAACCTGCTTGACCACGGCTTTGATCACGGCGATGTGTTCTTCTACATCAAGCGTTGCCGACTCGCCGGTGGTACCGACGGCGACAATGGCATGGGTGCCGTTCTCAAGGTGGAAGTCCACGAGTTTGCTGAGGCTGTCCCAGTCAAGACGCCCGTCTGCATCCATGGGTGTGACCAGAGCCACCATACTGCCCGCAATCATGAAACCGCTCCTGCCGGAAAAAGAGAGCGTAATGGTACTGGCGCCAAGATGCTTGTACAAGCGAACTACCATTCCCCTTGGCGTTGGTTTTCGCTACCCTTCAGGCTTTGATCGGTACCGACAAGCTCATACGCCGGTTTCCAGCCTCCGTTTTCGACGCCACAAGCCCCGATCCCGGGTTTGTCCTGGTGCATTCCTGTTGTCGCGGAATGCAGCACAACCCCGGGCACCAGGCTTGAGCCGTTCGTTTTCCCGGGCCGGGCGTCGTGTCGAGCGGCAAAGGTACCGACCGCTCATCGCTTTAGGAATGCTGCATGTCCACCCCCACAGTCCGCGAACAATTCCTTGTTATCAGTGCCCTCGGCGCCAACCCCATGGAGCTGACTAACGTCCTGTGCCGCGCCAGCCATGAAAATCGCTGCGCCGTCGTGACCTCACGCCTGACCCGTCATGGCGAATGCAGTGCACTCGTGCTCGAGATCTCCGGCAGCTGGGACGCCCTGGCGCGCCTGGAAGGCAGCCTGCCGGTGCTGGCCAAGAAGCATGCCTTTACCGTCAACGTGGTGCGCAGCGCCGCCCTGGAGAACCGTCCCCAGGCCCTGCCCTACGTGGCCTACGTGAGTTCGGCCTACCGTCCGGACATCATCAACGAGCTGTGCCAGTTCTTCATGGACCATCACGTCGAGCTGGAAAACCTGACCTGCGACACCTATCAGGCTCCGCAGACCGGCGGCACCATGCTCAACGCCACGTTCACCGTGACCCTGCCGGCCGGCACCCAGATCAGTTGGCTGCGCGATCAGTTCCTGGACTTCGCCGATGCGATGAACCTGGATGCCCTGATCGAGCCGTGGCGCCCACAAAACCCAATGTAAGGAAGCGTTCATGGCCGTTGCCGTCGACCAGCCGGTTACCGATTTCCAAGCGCCTGCCACCAGCGGGCAGACGATCAGCCTCGCCGCCCTCAAGGGCAAGCAGGTGGTGATCTACTTTTACCCCAAGGACAGCACCCCTGGCTGCACCACCGAAGGCCAGGGTTTTCGCGATCAATATGCACAGTTCCAAGCCGCCAACACTGAAGTGTTCGGCGTTTCCCGGGACAGTCTCAAGTCCCACGAGAACTTCAAGTGCAAACAGGAGTTCCCGTTCGAGCTGATCAGCGACAAGGACGAGGCCATCTGCCAGTTGTTCGACGTGATCAAGCTGAAAAAACTCTATGGCAAGGAATACCTGGGCGTTGATCGCAGCACCTTTCTGATCGACAAGGAGGGTGTGCTGCGCCAGGAATGGCGTGGCGTGAAAGTGCCGGGGCATGTGGATGCGGTGTTGGCGGCGGCCCAGGCCCTGAACAAGGCCTGAAATTTTCGCCGCCTGTACTGGCGCCATCGCGAGCAAGCTCGCTCCCACACTGGATGGGTGGTGTTAATCAAATCTCTGTGGGAGCGAGCTTGCTCGCGATGAGGCCGGTAGCCTCACCGACTAATTCAGATTGACCGCTACAACAACGGCGCCACCACCGGCTCCTTGCTCGGCCACGCATCCAGCACCGCCTTGAACAGCGTCGCCAGGGGAATCGCAAAGAACACCCCCCAGAACCCCCACAGCCCGCCAAACAGCAGCACCGCGCAGATGATCGCGACCGGGTGCAGGTTCACCGCCTCGGAGAACAGCAGCGGGACCAGCACGTTGCCGTCCAGGGTCTGGATGATCCCGTAGACCGCCATCAGGTAGATGAACTGATCGCTCCAGCCCCATTGGAACAGCGCAATCAAGGCCACCGGCACGGTCACCACCACCGTGCCGACGTAAGGCACCACCACCGAAATGCCCACCAGCAGCGCCAACAGCGCAGCGTAATTGAGCCCCATGGTCACGAAGCCGATGTAGGTCACGCCACCGCAGATGAAGATCTCGATGACTTTTCCGCGAATGTAATTGGCGATCTGCCGGTTCATCTCCTGAGCCACGCGGGTAATCAGCGCCCGCTCGCGCGGCAGGTAGCCGCGGACCCAACGCCCGATCATTTCCCGGTCCTTGAGGAAGAAAAACACCAGGATCGGCACCAGCACCAGGTAGATCATGATGTTGACCAGCAGCGGCAGGCTGGACAGCGAAAACGTCAGCGCCCATTGGCCGAACTTGCCAATTTCGCCGCGCACCACTTCGATGGTCTGCAGCACTTGCTCATCGGAGACCAGGTGCGGATAACGCTCGGGCAGCAGCAACAGCAAGGATTGCCATTTGACGAGCATGCCTGGCAATTCATTGAACAAGGTCACCAACTGGTGCCAGAGCAACGGCACGATCACCACGAGAAACACCACCAGCACACCCATGAACAGGGCGAACACCAGCCCCACTGCCGCGGTGCCGGGCAGCCGCAGACGCTCCAGCGTCGTGACCAGTCCCTGCATCAGGTACGCCAGCACCATCCCCGCCAGCACCGGCGCCAGCATGCCGCCCAACGTGAGCACGGCGGTAAAGGCCAGGAACAACAGCACTGCCAGGACCACCGCCTCTTCATCGGAGAAGTAACGCTGAATCCAGTCGCGTAACACTTTGAACATTAAAAATCCTTAAGGACGCTGTCGGTTTTTTCAGGCTTTTTTCAGCCAATAACGGTAGACGCCGCCTTCGTCTTCTTCACGCAGCAGCGTATGACCGGTCAATCGGGCGAAGGTGCGAAAGTCACGTTGCGAGCCCGCATCCGTGGCGATCACCTTGAGCACACTGCCGCTGGCCAGGCGATTGAGTTCCAGCTTGGCCTTGAGCAACGGCAACGGACAGTTCAGGCCGCTGGCGTCCAGTTCGGCATCGTGGGCTACAGCATCAGTCATGGGTTCGCTCCGCGGCAGGTCGTTGAGCGGCCTAGAATATCTGGTCCCGGGCCCGGTGTCCGGCTACAGTAGGGTCTTTGTCAACTAAGGCCTCGTGCATGACATTTCTGCGCCCCACCCTGCTGACGCTCGCTTGCCTGCTTGCCTCACCGGGCTTCGCCGACGACTTGCCGTCACTTGGCGATGCCAGTTCTGCCATCGTCTCGCCAGAACAGGAGCACCAATTGGGTCGCGCCTGGCTGGCCCTGCTGCGCAGCCAGGTTTCACAGCTCAACGATCCACAGCTCAAGGACTACGTCGAAACCAGCGTCTACAAGCTGGTGGAGACCAGCCAGGTCAACGACCGGCGCCTGGAATTCATCCTGATCAACAGCCCGCAGCTCAACGCCTTCGCCGCACCGGGCGGGATCGTCGGGGTCAACGGCGGCCTGTTCCTCAACGCCCAGACCGAAGGCGAATACGCCTCGGTCATGGCTCACGAACTGGCCCACTTGTCACAGCGCCACTTCGCCCGTGGCGTCGAAGCCCAGCAACGCATGCAAGTGCCGATGATGGCCGCACTGCTGGCCGGCATCGTGATTGCCGCCGCCGGTGGCGGTGACGCCGGGATCGCCGCCATCGCCGGGACCCAGGCCGCTGCCATCCAGGAACAACGGCGCTTCTCGCGCCAGAACGAACAGGAAGCCGACCGCATCGGCATCCAGAACCTGGAAAAGGCCGGCTACGATCCGCGGTCCATGCCCACCATGTTCGAGCGCCTGATGCGCCAGTATCGGTTCGACGCCAGGCCCCCGGAATTCCTGCTGACTCACCCGGTGACCGAATCGCGGATCGCCGACACCCGTAACCGCGCCGAACAGGCCAGGCCGGGCGGCATCGAGGACAGCGTGCGCTATCAATTGATTCGTGCACGGGTCCAACTGACCTATGAAGAAACCCCGGGCCTGGCCGCCAAGCGCTTCCGGGCACAACTGGACGAGAATCCGAAGAACGACGTGGCACGCTATGGCCTGGCGATCGCGCAGATCAAGGGCGGTCAGTTGAACGAAGCTCGGGAGAACCTCAAGCCGCTGCTGGCCAAATCACCCAACGAGATCATCTACAACCTCGCCCTGGTGGACCTGGACATCACCAGCAACAAACTGGCCGACGCTCAGTCCCGCGTCGACCGGATGCTGAGCCAGTACCCGGGCAATTATCCGCTCAACCAGGTCCGCGTCGACCTGCTGCTCAAGCAGAACCGTCCCGCCGACGCCGAGAAGGCCCTGGAAACCCTGCTCAAGTCGCGCCCGGACGATCCGGACGTCTGGTACATGGTGGCCGAGACCCGTGGGCTGTCCGGCAACATCATTGGCCTGCATCAGGCCCGTGCCGAGTACTTCGCCCTGGTGGGCGATTACCGCCAGGCCATCCAGCAACTGGACTTCGCCAAACGGCGCGCCGGCACCAACTTCCCTCTTTCGTCACGCATCGATGCGCGCCAGCGGGAACTCATGGAACAGGAGCGCATGGTCAAGGACATGATGGGCTGAGCATTGGCCAGGCAATAAAAAACCGCCTCTCTCGAGGCGGTTTTTTATGAGCCGCTAACCGGTCATTCGGCCAGCTTGAACGTGATGAAGCTCGCGCGCCCCTGGCGCAGGACCCGCATCGACACCGAACGATTCTTCGGCAATGCCTTGGCGATGTCGGTGAACTCCTTGGCCGAACCAATGGCCTGGTTGTTCAGGTGCGTGATGATGTCGCCCGGCTGAAGACCGATCAACGCGGCAGGACCGTCCTGCACTTCCTTGATCACTACACCGCCCTGCAGTTCCAGGGTGCGTTTCTGCTCTTCGGTCAGCTCGACCACGGCCACGCCCAGGCGGTTACTGCTGCGCTCGACGCCGGATTTTGGCAGCGAATCCAGTTCCTTGCCTTCTTCAGGAATGGCACCGACGGTCAGTTCGACGTTCTTGCGCTTGCCTTCGCGGATCACTTCCAGATCAGCCTTGGCGCCGGCCTTGAGAGCGCCCACCAGGTGCGGCAGGTCGGCGGACATGACGATCGGCTGGCCGTTCATGCTCAGGATCACGTCACCCACTTGCAGGCCGCCCTTGGCAGCCGGGCCACCTTCCTGGATCTGCGCCACCAGCGCACCGGCAGGTTTATCCAGCCCGAACGACTCGGCCAGATCCTTGTTCACTTCCTGGATCACCACGCCCAACCAGCCACGGCTGACCTTGCCTTCGCTTTTCAGCTGGTTGGACACGTCCATGGCCACGTCGATCGGAATGGCGAAGGACACGCCCATGAAGCCGCCCGAACGGGTATAGATCTGGGAGTTGATGCCGACCACTTCACCGTCGAGGTTGAACAGCGGGCCACCGGAGTTACCCGGGTTGATCGGCACGTCGGTCTGGATGAACGGCACGTAGTTTTCGTTCGGCAGGCTGCGACCGATGGCACTGACGATGCCCTGGGTCACGGTGTGGTCGAAGCCGAACGGCGAACCGATGGCCACCACCCATTGGCCGGCTTTCAGGTCCTGGGATTTGCCCAGCTTGAGCACCGGCAGGTCCTTGCCTTCGATTTTCAACAGCGCCACGTCGGAACGTGGGTCGGTGCCGATCAGCTTGGCCTTGAGCTCGCTACGGTCGGCCAGGCGCACCAGGATTTCGTCGGCGTCGGCGATCACATGGTTGTTGGTCAGGATGTAGCCATCAGGCGAAATGATGAACCCCGAGCCCAGGGATTGCGCTTCGCGCTGGCGGCCACCGCCGGGCGAGCGCGGCTGTTGCGGCATGCCGCGCTCGAAGAACTCCCGCAGCATGGGCGGCAAGCCTTCCAGGTCCGGCATCTGCGGGTCCGATACACGGCGATCCGGCAGCTTCTGGGTGGTGCTGATGTTCACCACGGCGGGTGAAGCCTGCTCGACCAGTTGCGTGAAATCGGGCAATTCCACCGCCACGGCAGGAACGGCCTGGCCGAGCACAAGCACGGTGGCAAAAATGGAGAGATAGGTTTTCAAGCGTGGTATCGACATACGGCTCCCGTTACGACGAGCATGGTTAAGCGATATGGAGCAAGGAATACCAGGGAAAGATACGCCGGTATTTTTGTTCCGGGAACAGACAAGGCCAGAGCCGAGCGGCTCTGACCTATAGAAAAAAAGCTGAGTTTTTGCAAATGAAAATGCTGACAGGAAGTTTCGGCATTTCGATCAAGCCCTGGCGTCATCGGCCTTTCGCGCAATCGAATCACCCGTGCAGCCAGCAGGTTATTGGGTCGCCGTGACGTCAGAGCGCATGGACAGCGCGATCCGTTCCGCCGTACCGATAGGAATTTCACCGACCACCGTGACCATCATTTCGCCCTGGGGCGTCGTCAGTCTGCGAGACACGGCCGCCGTCGGGCCGAGTTGAGTACGGGTATCGGTGGCGTTGGCACCGTTCAACGGCTCCAGGAACACCGAGAAGCGCGCCAGCCCGTCGTCATACATCAGGCTGCTGACCTGAACCTGGGAGTCCGGGTCCTTGCGTGCGGCACTGCTGGTCAGCTCGAAGCCGGGCGGCAGCCAGTCCGAGTGCCAGGCGGTTTTCGCCGCGACGGTCTTGCCGGGATCCTGCGTGACAGCCTTGCAATCGGCGCTGGCCTGCAAATCAGCGTCTGCGGGCGCGGCGAGATTCATGCGGGTGAACTGGAAGCGCTCGAGCAACTGGCCCTTGTCATTGAGTAACAAGGATTTGAGCGGCAGGCCGGTTTCTCTGTCCAGGTGCAGCTCGAAGCCATAGCGATGCTGGTCCTTGGGCGTCAGCGCAACGATGACCGTTTGACGTCCGGCCACACGTGACTTGCCAATGACTGCAAGGTCATACCAATTCTTGAGTTTTTGCGGATCGAGCGCACGTGAAGTGCTGTCCGGCGTATTGCCCAGCCCCGGGATCAAGGAGCCGCTTACGCATTGAGTATGTCCATCAATGCGCACGACTTCCTGTGCCGAGCCGTCGAGCTGGAGTAACCGCTCGCGGACCTTGCCATCCTGGACGCGATGCCAGATGTTATGGGTAGAAAAACTACCGTTGCGCTCGTAAACGAAAGTGCCCTGGAAGCTCTGCTGTTGCTCGGCTTGACTCAGGCGGTTCAACCAGTCCTGAGCCTCATCGGCATGGGCTGGAATTGCACACCAGCCACCAAGCAGAAGCGTGAATAGAGGTATGGCGCGCAATGGCTTTCCTTATTAACGGTTTTCCAGGCTGGCGGCACGGGCGTAAGGCAGCGCGCTTTCGGTACCTTTCAGGGCAGCTTGCTGGGCATGCTGACGCAGGTAGTTGGGCAGGCGCTGATCATGCCAGCCAGGCTGGCCTTGCAGAACACCGTTGGCCATTGGGCCTGCGGTTTCCGAACCTTCGCTGTAACCGGCCAATACCGCTGGGCCCTTGACCTGTGGAGCGGCCAAGCCAGGCTGGTTGGACTGCTGCGCCATCTGCACGCCGGCAATCTCATCCTGGTTGTACAGGCGTACACCCGCCAGTACAGCGACGGTGACCGACGCGGCTACCGCCAAGCGACCCAGGCTGCGCCATGGTCCGCGAGAAGCTTTTGCCGGTACGGCTTCGTCAGCCAATGCAGCAGAAACGGCTGCAGCGATGTCCAGGCGAGGAAGCAACAAGTCCTTGTGCATCACAGCCCGGGCGATCTGGTAACGAGCCCAGGTCTCACGTGTTTCAACATCGTCGAAGGCATTCAATACCCGACGTAATTCAAGTTCGTCCGCTTCGTTGTCCATAACTGCGGACAGCGATTCCTGCAGGGCTTCACGACTCATGGCGTTCCTCTCTTGGCTGTCGCCGCTGTCTCTAGTTTTCCTGCAACAACGGTTGCAGGGCTTTATCAATGGCCTCCCGAGCGCGGAAAATCCGGGAGCGCACGGTGCCCACAGGACATTGCATGACGCTCGCAATGTCTTCGTAACTCAGACCGTCGAACTCACGTAAAGTTAAAGCCGTACGCAAATCTTCAGGCAGTTGCTGGATGGTTCGATGGACGGTGCCTTCGATCTCATCCCGCAGCAACGCACGTTCCGGTGATTCGAGATCCTTGAGGCCATGATCGCCATCGTAGAACTCGGCATCTTCAGAACTTACATCGCTATCCGGCGGCCGACGGCCGCGTGAAACCAGATAGTTTTTCGCCGTGTTGATGGCGATGCGGTAAAGCCACGTATAAAACGCGCTGTCCCCGCGAAAATTACCAAGTGCGCGGTAGGCCTTGATGAAGGCTTCCTGAGCGACATCCTGCGCTTCATGGGTGTCGTGCACGAAACGCACGATCAACCCGAGAATTTTGTGCTGGTATTTCAGCACTAGCAGATCGAAAGCTCGCTTGTCGCCGCGTTGGACGCGCTCGACCAGCTGCTGATCCTCTTCCTGGGTTAGCATGAACACTCCTCGATAAGCTCGAAGGAGGCTTGCATTACTAATTGACCGGGCTTGCAAACATAGACTCGGGCTTTTCGCAAAAGTTCTCCCCCTTCCAAGCAAGTTTCCGACGCGCTCTGATCTCGGCACGCACGAAAAACGCAGCAGGAGATTCCCCGGCTGCGCGAATAATCTGTCGCCGGGCCTGTTGGCAGGGATTCCAATCGAAATCCTGCATCAACCCGACGCTGCTCCCTTTTGCAGACAACCGTCTATTGAACGTAGGCGCTTGGCAAAAGTTCCCGCTATTTCCAGCGTCGCAAATAGAATAATGGACGACCATGACGTGATAAACAGCGTTCTGTCTTCGAAACAGACGCCTTTGTCGGCCCAGAGCCAACCGGCTGATCCGACGAAGCGTGCCGCTTTTCTGTCACGCTGGTTTCACATTGCCATGAATGCCCGGCTATTGTGCCGATCCCCCCCTCTATATACTAGTGGGCTGCGTGGCTGCCCGACCCGTTGATGCGGTGTCTGGCGCCAACCCCGACCCGGGTCGCCTTGAGCGGAAACCATTCGAATGAGCCAACAGTTCCAACATGATGTTCTGGTAATCGGCAGCGGTGCCGCCGGATTGAGCCTGGCCCTGACCTTGCCTGCGCACTTGCGCATCGCAGTACTGAGCAAGGGCGACCTGGCCAACGGCTCGACCTTCTGGGCCCAAGGCGGCGTCGCCGCCGTGCTGGACGATACCGACACCATTGAATCCCACGTCGACGACACCCTCAACGCTGGCGGCGGCCTTTGCGATCCGCAAGCGGTGCGCTTCACGGTCGAGCACAGCCGGGAAGCCATCCAGTGGCTGATCGACCAGGGCGTGCCGTTTACCCGTGACGAACAATCGAGCACCGAAGACGGCGGTTTCGAGTTCCACCTGACCCGCGAAGGCGGCCACAGCCATCGGCGCATCATTCACGCAGCCGACGCCACGGGCGCGGCGATCTTCAAGACCCTGCTCGCCCAGGCGCGACAACGGCCGAACATCGAATTGCTGGAACAGCGCGTCGCGGTCGACCTGATCACCGAAAAACGCCTGGGCCTGGACGGTGATCGCTGCCTCGGCGCCTACGTGCTCAATCGCGGCACCGGTGAAGTCGACACCTATGGCGCGCGCTTCGTCATCCTGGCGTCCGGTGGTGCGGCGAAAGTCTACCTTTATACCAGCAACCCCGATGGCGCCTGCGGCGACGGCATCGCCATGGCCTGGCGCTCGGGTTGCCGGGTGGCGAACCTGGAGTTCAACCAGTTCCACCCCACCTGCCTCTATCACCCCCAGGCCAAGAGCTTCCTGGTGACCGAGGCCTTGCGTGGCGAAGGGGCTCATTTGAAACTCCCCAACGGCGAACGCTTCATGCAACGCTTCGACCCACGCGCCGAACTGGCACCACGGGACATCGTCGCCCGGGCCATCGACCATGAAATGAAGCGCCTGGGTATCGATTGCGTCTACCTGGACATTAGCCACAAGCCCGAAGCGTTCATCAAGAGCCACTTCCCGACGGTGTACGAGCGCTGCCTGGAATTCTCCATCGATATCACCAAGCAACCGATCCCGGTGGTGCCAGCGGCGCATTACACCTGCGGTGGCGTGATGGTCGACCAACGCGGCCGCACCGACGTGCCGGGCCTGTATGCCATTGGCGAAACCAGCTTCACCGGCCTGCACGGCGCCAACCGCATGGCCAGCAACTCGCTGCTGGAATGTTTCGTCTACGCCCGCTCGGCGGCGGCAGACATCCTCGAGCAATTGCCACAGATTGCCATTCCGGCCGCCCTGCCCTCGTGGGACGCCAGCCAGGTCACCGACTCGGACGAAGACGTGATCATCGCCCACAACTGGGACGAGCTGCGGCGCTTCATGTGGGACTACGTCGGCATCGTGCGCACCAACAAGCGCCTGCAACGGGCGCAGCACCGGGTGCGCTTGCTGCTGGATGAGATCGACGAGTTCTATAGCAACTACAAAGTCAGCCGCGATCTGATCGAGTTGCGCAACCTGGCCCAGGTGGCCGAACTGATGATTCGCTCGGCCATGGAGCGCAAGGAAAGCCGGGGGCTGCATTACACCCTCGACTACCCGAACCTGCTGCCCGAGGCGCTGGACACTATCCTGGTGCCGCCCACCTACGCCGACTGAACCTGAGCTGCACCCGCAGGCGCCGATGGACATCCGGCGCCAGCGCGTCGCGGGGCACGCACAGCGAGCGAACCCGCCGCTCGCCCTGCAGGCGAAAGCGCAGCACGATGATCATCGGCAGCGCCAGGCTATCGGGGCGCAATTGCACAGCCCGCCAGCCGTCGGCCCGGCTCCAGAGCTGCCAACCGGCGGCATTACGCCGCAACCCGCAAAAGGCCCGGCGATGGGTCAGCCATAAATGTCGAGGAATGACCCACGCGCCATGGGCCAGGCACACTACGACGCCAAGCGCCGCGCACCAGGACGGCACGGACAACAGGAACAACGAACCCAAGGCGAACACCTGGGCCAGCAGGTAAGCCGCCAGCAGTTGCCCGGAGGCCTGCCAGCGGCATTCGAAGCGATTACTTGGGCTGGACACGGTCCAGGATCATCCGGACCATGCGCTGCAACTCAGGATCTTCGGATTCGCTGCGCTCCATGAACCAGCCGAACATGTCCTGATCCTCGCATTCGAGCAAGCGGACGTAGCACGCACGGTCCACTTCATTGAGATGGGGATAAACCTCTTTCACGAACGGCACCAGCAACACGTCCAGCTCAAGCATGCCGCGGCGGCTGTGCCAGTAGAGGCGATTCAGTTCAACGTCTTCGACCATGGAGCGCTCCTCAAATAGAGCGCAAGTATACAGGCCCCGCCGTAGCGGAACAGACAGCTTTGGTCGGGCGCCATCGATCCTTTGTGAACTACCCATTTCAAGGGCGTCCCCTTATGATGTCTACCAGACTTTTTACCCTGCGATGACCCATGGCTGATTTCGCTTTTTTCTGCACCCTGTCCCACGAAGGCGTCCTCGCGGTCCGCGGCGTGGATGCCAGCAAATTCCTGCAAGGCCAATTGACCTGCAACCTCGACTACCTGAGCGACAGCCGGGCCAGCCTCGGCGCCCGCTGCACCCAGAAAGGCCGGATGCAATCGAGTTTCCGCATCCTGCTCGAAGGCGACGGCGTGTTGATGGCCATGGCCACCGAACTGCTCGAACCGCAACTGGCGGATCTGAAAAAATATGCCGTGTTCTCCAAATCCAAGCTCACCGACGAAAGCGCCGCCTGGGTTCGCTTCGGCCTGGAAAACGCCGACACGACCCTGGCCGGCCTGGGCCTGGAACTGCCGAGCGACACCGACAGCGTGGCGCGCCATGAAGCCTTGATCGCCATCCGTGTTTCCCCCGGCCGCGCCGAATTGTGGGCCCCCGCCGACCAGGCCCAGGCACTGCGCACCCGCCTGGGCGCCGAACTGGCCGAGGCGGACCTGAACCCGTGGCTGCTGGGTCAGATTCGCGCCGGGATCGGCCAGGTCATGCCGGCCACCCGCGAATTGTTCATTCCACAGATGCTCAACCTTCAAGCCGTCGGCGGCGTCAGTTTCAAGAAAGGCTGCTACACCGGCCAGGAAATCGTTGCCCGCATGCAATACCTGGGCAAGCTCAAGCGCCGCCTGTATCGCCTGCAACTGGACGCCAGCGAACTGCCAGAACCCGGCACGGCGCTGTTCTCCCCCACGCATGGCAGTTCCATCGGCGAAGTGGTGATTGCCGCCCGCGGCGAGGGAAACATTGAACTGCTGGCGGTTTTGCAGGCCGAAGCAGCAGAAGATGACAATGTGCACCTCGGTGCCTTGGAAGGCCCGCCCCTTCAATTGTTGGACCTGCCTTACGAACTGGACCGCGACCGCGAAATCCAGCGCTGATCGCAGTATTTGCCGCAGTACTCTAGAGAACCTAAATGAGCGATTTGGCGGATAAGGTCCAACGGGATTTGGTACAGGCCATCGATAACGACGACCTGGTTCTGCCAACATTACCGGAAGTGGCCATGCAGATTCGCCGGGCCGCCGAAGACCCGGAAATCAGCGTCAGCAACCTGAGCAAAGTGATCGGCCGCGATACGGCCCTCTCGGCACGCCTGATAAAAG
Source organism: Pseudomonas sp. Z1-12 (assembly GCF_051132015.1). Lineage (NCBI taxonomy): Bacteria > Pseudomonadati > Pseudomonadota > Gammaproteobacteria > Pseudomonadales > Pseudomonadaceae > Pseudomonas > Pseudomonas sp. Z1-12. Next base: position 1,516,893 of record NZ_CP071647.1, on the reverse strand, counting down.
TGGTCAACAGCCCGCTGTTGCGCGCCACCCAGGAAGTCACTGACCTGCACACGGCCATCACTCGACTGGGCGTCAACTACAGCAGCAACCTGGCCATCGGCCTGGTGATGGAGCAGATTTTCCACGCCCGCTCCGAGGTGGTGGAACTGAAGATGCGCGAAGTCTGGCGCAAGAGCCTGGAGATCGCCGGCGTCAGCTATGCGCTGTGTCGCGGCTACACCCAACTCAAGCCCGACCAGGCCGCGTTGGGTGGGCTGGTGCATCAGATCGGCGTGCTGCCGATCCTCACGTATGCACAAGACAATAATGAATTGCTGTCGGACCCGGTCAGCCTCAACCACGTCATCGAGACGATTCACCCGGTGCTGGGGGACAAGTTGCTCAGTGTCTGGGAATTTCCGGAGCGATTGGTGAGGCTGCCAGGGCTGTACCTGGATTTCAGCCGGGACTCCAAGCAAATCGATTATGTCGATCTGGTGCAGGTCGCTGCGCTGTACTGCTACAAGGACACCGACCACCCGCTGTCCAGGATCGACGTGTTCGGCGTCCCGGCCTTCAAGAAACTGGGCATCGACCCGGAAAACAAGGCCCGCTGCGCGGATATCGAAGAAGCGCGGTCGATGTTCTATTAGAAGGATCTGAAGCCACGAAGGCCTCTTGGCCATGCCGCTATTTTGCAGTCAGGCAGTTGCTTTTGTGGCGAGGGAGCTTGCTCCCGCTCGGTCGCGTAGCGGCCGCAAAAGCTTAGGGCTGCTTCGCAACCCAGCGGGAGCAAGCTCCCTCGCCACAGGGTTTGGCATCGCCAGGTTTATCCCGGGACAAAACTCACCCGCACCTTCAACCCACGCTCCTGCCCGTCGTGCAAGGTGATCTGCGCCAGATGCGCGCGGCAGATTTCGCCGACGATCGCCAACCCGAGCCCCGAGCCGGCCACTTGCTGGTTACGTCGATAGAACCGCTCGAACACCCGATCCCGCTCATGCAACGGAATGCCGGGACCATCGTCCTCGACTTCCAGCACCGCCGGCGCTGACACCCGCAGGATTACGTTGCCGCCCGACGGCGTGTGGGCCAGGGCGTTGTCCACCAGATTGCTCAACAGCTCGTTCAACAAGGTCGGCTCGCCCCGCAGCCATACCGGTTCGTCGGCTTCCAGGGCCAGCGCCACGCCTCGGGCATGGGCCAGCGGGGCCATGGCCATGCCCAGCTCACGGGCCAGCTGGCTCAAATCGAGCAACTGCGCGCCGCCTTCGGCAATGGCCCGGGCGCCATTTTCCACCCGCGCCAGGGACAGCAACTGGTTGGCCAGGTGGGTCAATCGATCGGTCCCCTGGGCCGCGGTTTCCAGGGTTTCCCGCCAGGTCACCGGCTCGCTGGCCCGCAAGCCCAGCTCCAGGCGCGCCTTGAGCGCGGCCAAGGGCGTGCGCAGTTCGTGGGCGGCATCGGCGATGAACTGCGCCTGACGTTCGAACTGCCCGCGCAGGCGCTCGGTGAAATGGTTGAGGGCCCGCACCAGCGGCCATAACTCGTGCTGCACCTCCACCAGCGGCAACGGCCGCAGATCGTCCGGCTGACGCTCCTCCACTGCCGTGCGCAAACGCTCCAGCGGGCGCAGCGCCGCGCTGACGGCGAACCACACCAACAGCAGCGCGCCCACGGCCAGCATGCCCAGGCGCAACAGCGTGTCGGCCATCAGGCTGCGGGCCATGCTGACCCGCGCCTCTTCGGTCTCGGCCACGCGAATCTCCGCCATGCCGTTCATGTTCGGCTCGCTCACGGCCTTGAGCAGGCTCACCACCCGCACGTTCTGCCCCTGGTATTGAGCGTTATAAAAACGCGCCAGGGCTGGGTAGTCGTCCGTGCGGGGCGTTCCGGGCGGCGGGCCGGGGAGGTTTTCGTAGCCGGAAATCAGCTTCTTGTCGATGTCGTTGACCTGGTAATAAATGCGTCCGGCACTGTCGTAGGCAAAGGTGTCCAGGGCCACGTAGGGCACATCCGCGCTGAGGCTGCCGTCGCGCTGGGACAGGCCAGCGGCGATGGTCCGGGCCGAGGCCAACAGCGTCCGGTCATAGGCGGTATCCGCCGCTTCGCGACCGTTCCAATAAGCGCTCAAACCGCTGGCGAGCATCAGCACCACCAGCAGCAAGGCCAGGTTGCGAAGCAACCGCCAGCGCAGGCTGTCGGGTTTATGCATTGCGATTTTCCAGCAGATAGCCCAAGCCGCGGAACGTCACGATCGCCACCGCATGGCCGTCGAGTTTCTTGCGCAGGCGGTGGACGTAGATTTCGATGGCGTCGGGGCTGGCCTCTTCGTCCAGTCCGAACACCTGGGCCGCCAGTTGCTCCTTGCTCATCACCCGCCCCGGCCGGGCAATCAACGCTTCCAGCACGGCTTGCTCGCGGGAGGTCAGGGTCAGCAGTTCGTCGTCGAGGGTAAAACGGCGGGTGTCCAGGTCGTAGACCAGCCCGCCGCAGCGCTGCTGGCGTTCTCCGCCCAGTACGCTGCGGCGCAGCAGGGCCTTGACCCGGGCCTCCAGCTCGGTGAGCTCGAATGGCTTGGCCAGGTAATCGTCGGCCCCCAGGTTGAGGCCATGGACACGGTCCTTGACGTCGCTGCGGGCGGTCAGCATCAGCACCGGCAACGTCTTGCCACGGGCCCGCAGACGCGCCAGCACCTCGAAACCGTCCATGCGCGGCAGCCCGACATCGAGGACCGCCACGGCGTATTCCTCGCTGCTCAAGGCCAGGTCGGCCGCGACGCCATCATGCAACACATCCACGGTCAAACCGGTGCTCTTGAGCGCCTGGGCAACGCTTTCGGCGAGCTGCAGATGGTCTTCGACGAGCAGGACACGCATGGGTTATTCCTCGATTCAGGGATGGCCGACACCATTCTTTGGCGCGGAGTTTACAGCCGCATCCGCCACTGTGAAGCCAAAAAACACGCTGAAAGCTTTTGAAAGGTTAGCGAAAGGTTGGGCCGTTAGAGTCCTCCCACGGACGGTTTCGGCTGTTCGTCGCGACGCACATCGCGAACGAAAAACGCCTCGAAGCGTTTTCGCCAAATAAGAACAATAAAGCGGAGTACCACCATGCTGTCCATGCAGCCCCAGGCCCCAGCGCCTGCTCGCCTTTCCCGCTTCAACAAGACCGCCCTGGCCAGTGCCGCCGCCCTCGCCGGCTTTTCGCCGATGAGCCAGGCTGCCTTCATCGAAGACAGTACGGCAACCTTCGAAACCCGCAACATGTATTTCAACCGCGACTTCCGCGACGGCACCAGCGCGCAGCAATCCAAGCGTGACGAATGGGCCCAGGGGTTCATGCTCAACCTGCAATCGGGCTACACCGACGGCACCGTAGGCTTCGGCATCGATGCATTGGGGATGCTCGGGGTCAAGCTCGATTCCAGCCCGGACCGTACCGGCACCGGCCTGTTGCCCACCCACGATGACGGCCGCGCCGCTGATGAATATTCCAAGCTGGGCCTGACCGGCAAGGTGAAAATCTCCGCCACCGAGCTGAAAATCGGCAGCTTGATTCCAGAGCTGCCCATCCTCAAGCCCAACGACGGGCGCATCCTGCCGCAAACCTTCGAAGGCGGCATGTTGACCTCCAACGAAATCAAGAACCTGACCTTCACCGGCGGACGCTTGAACAACGCCAAGGATCGCAACGACACCAACTACGAGGACATCGCCCTCAACAACAAGAACGGCCGCTTCACTGGCAGCGTGGCCGGCGAGCATTTCAGTTTCGGCGGCCTTGACTACAAGTTCACCGACAAGATCACCGGCCGTTATCACTTCGCCCAACTCAGCGAAGTCTACAACCAGCACTTTTTCGGCCTGGTCTCCTCCCACGCCGTCGGCCCCGGTACGTTCGGCACCGACCTGCGCCTGGCGATCAGCGACGACCAGGGCGCAGCCCGCGGCGGCAAGATCGACAACAAGTCCCTCAATGGCCTGGTGAGCTACGCTTTGAGCGGCCACAAGCTCAGCGCCGGTTACCAGCACATGTCCGGTGACAGTGCCTTCCCTTATGTCGATGGCAGCGACCCGTACCTGGTGAATTTCGTGCAGATCAACGACTTTGCCGAAGCCGACGAGCGTTCCTGGCAGGCGCGCTACGACTATGACTTCGGCAAGCTGGGGATCCCGGGGCTGAGCTTCATGAGCCGCTACATAAGTGGCGATAACATTTCGCTGCGCAACGGTGACAGCGGCAAGGAATGGGAACGCAACAGCGAGATCAAGTACGTCGTGCAAAGCGGCACGTTCAAGGACGTTGCCGTACGCCTGCGCAACGCGACCTACCGTTCCAACTATTCGGCTCGCGATGCCGATGAAATGCGCCTGCTGGTCAGCTACAGCGTCGCACTCTGGTAACCGACGGTCGCCGGGTCCACGAGGATCCGGCGCCACCCAACTGGCAACACACAACAACAACTCCTGTGGAGACAAAAATGAGCCTATCACTGCGTAAAGTAGCCCTGGCAGCCGGATGCCTGATGTTCGCCGGGCAATTGCTCGCCGCTGATCCATCCAAAGAGCCGAAGCGCCCGGAATGTATCGCCCCGGCCTCCCCCGGTGGCGGTTTCGACCTGACGTGCAAGCTGGCGCAAAGCGCGCTGGTCAACCAGAAGCTGCTGACCAAACCGATGCGCGTCACCTACATGCCCGGCGGTGTCGGCGCCGTGGCCTACAACGCAGTGGTCGCCCAGCGCCCGGCCGACGCCGGTACGCTGGTGGCCTGGTCCAGCGGCTCACTGCTGAACCTGGCCCAAGGCAAGTTCGGTCGTTTCGATGAAAGTGCCGTGCGCTGGCTGGCCGCCGTGGGCACCAGCTATGGCGCCATCGCCGTGAAAAGCGATTCGCCCTACAAGACCCTCGACGATCTGGTACAGGCCCTGAAGAAAGATCCAGGTTCGGTGGTGATCGGCTCCGGCGGCACCGTGGGTAGCCAGGACTGGATGCAAACCGCCCTCATCGCCAAGGCCGCCGGCATCAACCCTCGCGACCTGCGCTACGTGGCCCTCGAAGGCGGCGGCGAAATCGCCACCGCACTGCTTGGCGGGCACATCCAGGTAGGCAGTACGGATATTTCCGACTCCATGCCGCACATCCAGAGCGGTGACATGCGCCTGCTCGCGGTGTTTGCCGAGAAACGCATCGACGAGCCGGAAATGAAAGATATTCCGACCGCCGTGGAACAAGGCTACAACATCGTCTGGCCGGTGGTCCGCGGCTTCTACCTCGGGCCGAAGGTCAGCGATGAAGACTACGCCTGGTGGAAAGACGCCTTCGACAAGCTGCTGGCTTCCGAAGAGTTCGCCAAGCTGCGCGACCAGCGCGAACTGTTCCCGTTCGCCATGACCGGTCCGGAACTGGACACCTACGTGAAGAAGCAAGTGGCTGATTACAAGGTGCTGGCCAAAGAGTTCGGCCTGATCCAGTAATCCTCCCTGTTCTCGCGGCGGCGCCGGCACAACCGGCGCCGCCCAGGAGTTAGTCATGCTCACCATCCAACGTATTTTTGCCGCGGTGCTACTGCTGGTCTGTCTCGGCCTGGCGCTGATGGCCTGGCCGTATCAGGCCGCCTTTTCCTATGAACCGGTCGGCCCGCGCGCCTTTCCATTATTGATCCTGGGACTGATGGGCCTGGCGCTGCTGTACATGCTGTTTCGCCCTACGCCCGTCGTACACAGCGAGGACGACCCGCAACTGGACCGTGAAACCCTGCAGAAGATCGGCATCTGCGTCGCGCTGCTGCTGGTCTTCGCCGGGACCTTCGAACCCCTGGGCTTCATCGTCGCCAGCATCTTGGTCGGTGTGCCGATGGCGCGCCTGTATGGCGGTCGCTGGGTACCGAGCGTGGTGATCATCAGCCTGATGGCCATCGGTCTTTATCTGTTGTTCGACAAGCTGATGGACGTGCCGCTGCCCCTGGGCCTGCTCGACGTCCTGGAGAATTGATATGGATACCCTGAATTATCTCGGCCAGGGTTTTGGCGTTGCACTGACCCCCTACAACCTCGTCACGGCCCTGAGCGGCACCTTGATCGGCACCGTGGTCGGCCTGTTGCCGGGCCTGGGCCCGATCAACGGCGTGGCGCTGCTGATCCCGATCGCCTTCGCCCTGGGGCTGCCGCCGGAATCGGCGCTGATCCTGCTGGCGGCGGTGTACCTGGGGTGCGAATACGGCGGGCGCATCAGCTCGATCCTGCTCAACATCCCCGGTGAAGCCTCCACCGTGATGACCACCCTCGACGGCTACCCGATGGCCCGCCAAGGCCTGGCCGGGGTGGCGTTGTCGCTGTCGGCGTGGAGTTCGTTCATCGGCGCGCTCATCGCCACCTGCGGCATGGTGCTGTTCGCACCGTTGCTGGCCAAATGGGCGATTGCGTTCGGGCCGGCGGAATACTTCGTCCTGATGGTGTTCGCGATTGTCTGCCTCGGCGGCATGGCCGGCGATCGACCGCTCAAGACCTTCATCGCGGCGCTGATCGGCCTGTTCCTGTCCACTGTCGGGATCGATGCCAACAGCGGTGTCTACCGCTTCACCGGTGACAACATCCACCTGACCGACGGGATTCAGTTCGTCGTGCTGGTGTTGGGCTTGTTCTCCATCAGCGAGATCCTGTTGCTGCTGGAGAAAACCCACCGCGGCCAGGAAGCGGTGGAAGCCACCGGGCGGATGATGTTCAACCTCAAGGAAGCCGCCTCGGTGTTCTGGGTGAACATCCGCTGCGGCGTGCTGGGTTTCATCATGGGCGTATTGCCTGGCGCGGGCGCGACCCTGGCCAGTGCCGTGGCCTACATGACTGAAAAACGCATGGCCGGCGCCAGTGGCACGTTCGGCCAGGGCGACAAGCGTGGCCTCGCGGCGCCGGAAACCGCCATCGGCGGCGCAGCCTGCGGTGCGCTGGTGCCCATGCTGACCCTCGGCGTTCCCGGCTCGGGCACCACGGCGGTGATGATCGGCGCGCTGTCGCTGTACAACATCACCCCCGGCCCCCTGCTGTTCCAGCAACAGCCGGACATCGTCTGGGGCCTGATCGCCTCGTTGTTCGTCGCCAACATCATGCTGGTGATCCTCAACATCCCGATGATCCGCATCTTCACCCGCATCCTGGCCGTGCCAAACTGGGCGCTGGTACCGGTCATCGCGATCATCACCGGGATCGGCGTCTATGCGGTGCATGCCACCACGTTCGACCTGTTCCTGATGATCGGCATCGGCATCTTCGGCTACATCCTGCGCAAGTTGGATTTCCCACTGTCGCCGGTCTTGCTGGGCTTCATCCTCGGTGGGCTGATGGAGCAGAACCTGCGTCGTGCGTTGTCGATTTCCAACGGTGCGCTGGAGATCCTCTGGTCGAGCCCGATCACCTTCGGTTGCTGGATCCTGACGGCGATCATGTTGTTCCTGCCGCTGCTGCGCATCTGGCGTCGTCGCAGTGCCCAGCGTCGTGCCCTGGCCAATGTCTGAGGCAACAACCTTCAGACAATGGTGGGGAACACCGCTGGTCGGTCTGGCCGGCGGCTACCTGGCCAGCCTGATCGGCTGGCCTTTGCCCTGGATGGTCGGCTCGTTGCTGGCGATCATCCTGGTGCGCTGTCTTACGCCGTGGCAATTGATGGAAATCCCCGGCGGCCGCAAATGCGGCCAATGGGTGGTGGGCATCGGTATCGGCCTGCACTTTACGCCGGTGGTGATGGAGCAAGTCCTGAGCCACTTCGGCCTGATCTTCTTCGGCGCGCTGATCACCAGCGTGTCCAGCGTGGTGAGTGTCTGGCTGATGCGTCGCACCGGCGAGGACCGTGCCACCGCGTTCTTTTCGAGCATGCCGGGCGGTTCCGGCGAAATGGTTAACCTCGGCGCCCGCAACGGCGCGGACCTCAGCCGCGTTGCGGCGGGCCAGAGCCTGCGGGTGCTGGTGGTGGTGTTGTGTGTGCCGGCGGCCTTCAAGTACTTGTTGGGTGAAGGTACGCCGATGCAACACGCCACGACGGTGGACTGGCTGTGGCTGGCGATCCTGTTCCCGGCGGGCGCCCTGCTCGCCTGGGCCTGGGAGCGCTTGCGCCAACCCAATCCCTGGTTGTTCGGGCCGTTGCTAGTGAGCGCGGCGGTGAGTGTCGGCTGGGACCTGCACATTGGCCTGCCCGACGGCGCCAGCCAGCTTGGCCAATGGCTGATCGGCAGCGGGTTGGGTTGTCATTTCAACCGGCAGTTCTTTCGTCGGGCGCCATCGTTCATGGGCCGCACGTTGGTTGGCACGGTGTTGACGATGCTGATCGCCACACTGGCAGCCCTTGGCTTGAGCACCTTGACCCACCTGGATCTGCGTTCGTTGACGTTGGGGATGATGCCCGGCGGCATCGCGGAAATGAGCCTGACGGCGGAGACGCTGCAACTGTCGGTGCCATTGGTGACGGCGTTGCAGGTGATGCGGTTGTTGTTCGTGCTGTTCCTGGCGGAGCCGTTGTTCAGGTATTGGACGAGCAGGTCGGGTTCGGACTTGTAGACCGGTGGCCTTCATCGCGAGCAAGCTCGCTCCCACAGGGGGATTTGTATTGCCCTGGAACCCTGTGGGAGCGAGCTTGCTCGCGATGGGGTCTTTATTGCCAACCGTTTAAATCGGCGGCAACCGCCACTCGATCGGCTGCTCGCCATGCTGCTGGAGAAACTTGTTGGTCCGGCTGAAATGCCCGCAGCCGATGAAGCCTCGGTGGGCCGACAGCGGTGACGGGTGGACCGAGGTCAACACCAAATGCTTGGTCGTATCGATCAGTTTCTGCTTGCTCTGGGCATGGGCGCCCCAAAGCAGGAACACCAGGTTCGGCTGGTGTTCGCTGACCACTTCGATGACCCGGTCGGTAAAGTGTTGCCAACCTTTCTTGGCATGGGCGTTGGCATTGGCGCGCTCGACGGTCAGGGTCGTGTTGAGCAGCAACACACCCTGGTCGGCCCAGCTTTGCAGGTAACCGTGATTCGGGATGTCGATGTTCAAATCGCGCTTCAATTCCTTGTAGATGTTCACCAGCGACGGCGGCGTCGGCACGCCCGGTTGCACCGAGAAGCACAAGCCATGGGCCTGGCCTGGACCGTGATACGGATCCTGGCCGAGAATCACCACCTTGACCTTGTCCAGCGGCGTGGAATTGAGGGCATTGAAAATCAACGGTGCCGGTGGATAAATTTCCTTGCCGGCGGCGTATTCACTGCGCAAAAACTCGCGCAACTCCGCCATGTAGGGCTGGTCGAACTCGGCACGCAAGGCCTGCTTCCAGCTCGGTTCGAGTTTGATACGGTCGTCAGCAGTCATGGTTGCATCCGGTAAAAACAATGGGCGCACCCTAGGAAAGCCTACAGGGCTTGTCAATTGATCTGACGCAGAACCGGCACTTTCCCACGCAGCGGTCATACTGAACATTCAAATTTCTGATCGAGGTCACGATGAATCTGCACTTCGAAGAACTCACCGGCATCGACGGTGCCCGTATCGGCATCGCCACGCTGGATGCCGAAAAATCCCTGAACGCCCTGTCCCTGCCCATGATCAACGCCTTGCGTGATCGCCTCGATGCCTGGGCCCGAGAGCCGCAGGTCGTGTGTGTGCTGTTGCGTGGTAACGGCGCCAAGGCCTTCTGCGCCGGCGGCGAAGTGCGCAGCCTGGTGGAGGCCTGCCGCGCGCATCCCGGCGAAGTACCACCGCTGGCGGCGCAATTCTTCGCAGCGGAATACCGCTTGGACTTCAACCTGCACACCTACCCCAAACCCCTACTGTGCTGGGGCCACGGTTATGTACTGGGCGGCGGCATGGGGTTGCTGCAAGGCGCCAGTACCCGCATCGTCACGCCCAGCAGCCGCCTGGCGATGCCGGAGATCAGCATTGGCCTGTACCCGGATGTCGGCGCCAGCTGGTTCTTGTCGCGCCTGCCCGGCAAACTCGGGCTGTTTCTCGGCCTGACCGGCGCCCACATGAACGCCCGGGACGCCATCGACCTGGGCCTGGCCGACCGCTTTCTGCTGGACGAACAACAGGACGACTTGATCGAAGGCCTGCTGCAACTCAACTGGCAGGAACAGACCGAGATGCAGCTCAACAGCTTGCTCAAGGCCTTGCAACAGGAAGCCATCACCCAATTGCCCGAAGCCCAATGGCTGCCGCGGCGGCCAAAAATCGACGAGTGGCTGGATGTCAGTGATGTACGCTGCGCCTGGAAAGCCCTCAGCCTGTTGGTAGACCACCCCGATCCGCTGATCGCCCGGGCCGCCAAGACCATGAGCGAAGGCTCACCGCTGACCGCACATCTGGTTTGGGAGCAAATTGCCCGGGCCCGGCATTTGTCCTTGGCCGGTGTGTTCCGGATGGAATACACCTTGAGCCTCAACTGCTGCCGTCATCCTGAATTCAGCGAAGGCGTGCGGGCGCGTTTGATCGACAAGGACCACAAACCGCGCTGGCACTGGCCGGATATCAACCGTGTGCCTGAAGCAGCGGTCGAGGCGCACTTTCACAAGGTGTGGGAAGGACGGCATCCATTGGCGGACTTGTCCAATGAATAAGCAAGCCAGAAGGAGATCCCTGTGGGAGCGAGCTTGCTCGCGATAGGGTATGTCAGACACATGAATACTGGCTGACCTGACGCCATCGCGAGCAAGCTCGCTCCCACAAGTGGTATTCCGTCGAGGTTATCGCAGGCACAAAAAAGCGGCGCTTCATGCGCCGCTTTTTGCTGCCAGTCCATTACCGATGATTGCCCCGTCCATCATGACCCCGTCCCCGATGATCATGCCCACGGTCACGTCCGCCACGGCCACGACGGTCGTCGTTCCAGCCACCCCGATCGCGACCGTCCCAGCCGCCCCGGTGTGGATAAGGCCGGTACGCCGCTCGCGGTGGCGAGTAATGGCGTGGGCCATGTTGGTAGTAACGCGGTGCCGAGTAATAGCGCGGCGCCGGTTGGTAGTACCGCGGAGCGTAATAGCCGCGCGGTGCCGAATAGTAACTCCCGCCACCGCTGTAATAGACCGGTGCCGGTGAGGTGTAGACCTCGGAACGGTAGTAGCTCGAGTCTCCGTCGTAGTAGGGCACGCATGCCGAAAGAGTCAGGCCAAGAAACGCAATGAGCAGCAGTCGTCGATACATGGCGGCCTCCTGGACCGCGAATGGGCCACATCAGCGACGCTGATGGGCGGCAGTCAACGTTGTGTGACTGACACCTACTCAGACAGCAGAATTGGAATCTGGTGCGTTTGTGCAATAAGTTGAAACATGTGGCGCTTTGCCCAGTTTCGGCCACTATTTTGAATGCCCCCACAAACGTGGCAAATCCGAATGTCTTTTCCCACAAGGCCACTAAACTGATTTCATTGGGTCTGCGCCAAGGGAATCGCCATGTCGCTCCGTTCGCCGTTATATTCCCAGCGCAAGCCGCTCCTGGCCGTGGCGGCGCTGCTCGGTTCTGGTTTCCTGATCATTACGGTGCTGGGCTATTACGCCGCCCATGCCTCGGTACGCGATCACATCCTCAAGACGTTGTTCGTGAATCTACTGATCGGCGTGCTCGTGACGCTGACGGTCCTGGCCATCCTTTATCGGCTTATCAACAGTTACCAACAGCGCATTGACGCCCAGGCCACCCTCGACAGCCTGACCGAATTGCCGAACCGCCGTGGCTTCGACCTGCTGGCCGTGCAAGCCCTGCACGAAGCCCAGCGCGAACCCAAACCCTTGACGGCGCTGTTGGTGGAGCTGGACGACTTCAAGCAGCTGGACAGCACCCACGGTCATATCGCCACCGATCAACTGCTTACCGGCTTCGCTCGCAACCTGACGGAGAGCCTGCGGCATTCGGACATCGTGTGTCGTTGGAGCGCCGACGCCTTCGTCGTCCTGCTCAAGGACACCGATGGACAGACCGGTCTGAAAATCGCAGAGAAAATTCGTCAGCACATCGAAAAGCAGCGCTATTTCTGCAGTGGAAAGCAACTGCGGGTTACCGTCAGCCTCGGCCTCACCACGCTACAAGACGAAGACACCTTGCACAGCCTGCTGTCGCGGACCGATCATGCGCTGCAACGCGCCCGGCAAACCGGGTGCAACCGAACCTGTGTGGAAATGCCTCACTCCAGCTATGAATAAACCCGACCTTTGCCCGGCCTGCGGCGGCGCCAACGACTGCACGCTGGCCGACCCTCGAACCGCCGACCGGCCCTGCTGGTGCTACAGCGTAAGCATTGACCCGGCCGTGCTCGAAGCATTGCCGGCCGAGCTGCGGGATCAGTCCTGCCTGTGCCCGCATTGCGCGCAGGTCGACGCCCAGTTGCGCGCCAAGCCCCGGCCAATCGCGTAAGATGCCCGCCCTCCGCTGCCCTGTCTGAACTGCCCATGCGCGTCGACCGTTTCCTCAGCAATCTGCCGCGATTCAATCGCCAACAAGTGCGCCTGTTACTGGTGGAACGCCGAGTGCGAATCGACGGCCAGACCGTCAGCGATCCCCATGCCCCGGTACGTGAGTTCAGTCGCGTCGAAGTCGACGACGACGTGCTGCAAGCCGGTCGACCTACGCGCTACTTCATGCTGCACAAGCCCCCCGGCTGTGTCAGCGCCACGCGCGATCCGCAACACCCTACCGTGCTCGACTGGCTGGACGAACCGGACAAGGACGATCTGCATATCGCCGGGCGCCTGGATTTCAACACCACCGGGCTGATGCTGATCACCAATGATGGAACCTGGTCCCGACGCCTGACCCAACCGCAGACTAAACTGCCCAAGGTCTACTACGTCGAAACCGAGCAAACCATCACCGCCGACTACGCCGACACCTTCGCCCGAGGCATGTACTTCGCCTTCGAAGACCTCACCACCCAGCCGGCAGAACTGACACTGCTGGGGGAAAAGTCGGCGCGCTTGAGCATCGTGGAAGGGCGTTACCATCAGGTCAAACGCATGTTCGGCCACTTTGACAACAAGGTGCTGCGCCTGCACCGCGAGCGCATGGGGCCGCTGGTGTTGGACGCCCATCTAGCGCCTGGCCAATACCGGGCCTTGCGCCCTGAAGAAGTCCAGCTCATCTGAGCCCGCTACCGCTGGGCAGAAGTGTCGAACAATTTTCCGATAGGGACTTGCGCAACGGTCGCCCCCCTGCTTGAATCAAACCGTCGGCCGAAATGTGACCGACGAGTCACCTCATACCTCTAAGAAACTTTTTGCCGGCGGGAACCCTCAGGTTCCGCCTTATCCGCCCGGCAAACTGCCCGCCATAACAATACCCGTCGACCGGCTTTCATGGATCGACATGGGCCTTATCTTCCAGGCGTATGCCTACCTGTCACATTGCCCGTGCAATCTTATTGCGCGCATACCCGCTTGCCAGGAGTCTTATGACATGAGGCCAGAAATCGCTGTGCTGGATATACAGGGTCAGTATCGGGTTTACACGGAGTTCTATCGCGCAGACGCCGCACAAAAGACCATCATCCTGGTCAACGGCTCAATGGCCACCACCGCGTCGTTTGCACAGACCGCCAAAAACCTCTACCCGCAATTCAACGTCGTGCTGTACGACCAGCCCTACGCGGGCAAGTCAAAGGCCCACAATCGGCACGAGAAAATGCTGACGAAGGAGATCGAAGGGCAGATCCTCCTGGAACTGATCGACCACTTCGCCGCCGAGCACGTGCTGTCGTTTTCCTGGGGCGGCGCCGCCACGCTGAGCGCCCTGGCCCAGCGGCCACGACGCATCGAAAAAGCGGTGATCAGCTCATTCTCGCCGGTGCTCAATGCGCCGATGCGCGACTATCTGGAGCGTGGTGTGGACTACCTGAGCAGCCTGGACGGAGACCGTGTCGGCCACTTGGTCAACAGCACCATCGGCAAGCATCTGCCGCCGCTGTTCAAGCGCTTCAACTATCGCCATGTCAGCAGCCTGGCCGAGCACGAGTACGGGCAGATGCACTTCCACATCACCGATGTGCTCCACAGCGACCAGCAGTGCTATGTCAACGCGGCCAAGAAAATCAACGTGCCGGTGCTGTTCCTGAACGGCGAATGGGATGAATACACCTCGGCCGACGACGCCAGGCTGTTCGCCAACCACGTCGAGCACAGCACCTTCAGCACGCTGCAAGCCACCGGGCACTTCCTGGACATGGAACACAAAGCCGCCTGCCGCGACAGCCGCAACGCCCTGATGGGTTTCCTCACACCGGAACCCCACGAAAGCCGACCGCGCTACAGCTACGTGCAGGGCTACCATGCACTGGCCATCTGAAACCGAGTCCTGGCGAGCAAGCCCCTTTCCCACTTCAGCACAGGGGCTTGCCCGCCAACGACCGCTCTGGTTTGAGGCTCGCGTAGACGACTGGTCGCACACGATGCGAAGAAAAACTTCAAATCCGTGCCCACATCTGGTACAAAGTCAGCCGCTCTGAGCGGGTGTCGTATAATGGCATTACTCCAGCTTCCCAAGCTGATAACGAGGGTTCGATTCCCTTCACCCGCTCCAATCGAATTCTGGTCCCGCGTTGCGTGTTTTTGACGAGGGATTAAAAAAACCGGCTCTTGGTGGCCGGTTTTTTTTGGTCTGGTGTTTTGTGGGGTTTGCGTCCCCGACGGTCGCGCCGAGGATCCAGGGTGGCAAGCGTGCCGACCCAATCGAATTAGGCTATGCCGAAAAAGTATCTGAGCGACAGACAATCAAACATGTTTTGCGACAAAAGCGACGACGGCGAACAAGGTCAGGGCGAACGTAACCCCGATGCTGAATGGCAACAACATAACGCGGACTGTGGTCGGCGCCGGGCGTCTCATCTCCTCAGCTAACGCCTCTACTTCTTGATGCAATTGCTCGATGCTTGCTCGATAACTACGAGGTGTAGGCATGTTTCTTTCCCCTCTGAGGCCGCGGCCCTTGCTGAGTCTGTGAACCCTTTCGAACAATGTGAGCCGCGTGCGTGCAGAGCTCAAGTACCCGTAATGCAGGGAGAGCATTGGCTCATTGTGGCGAACCAGCGCTCAGATTTTAATTCCAAAACCCGCAACAGCGACAATGGCGGTCGCTACCCCTGTCCCTACTGCGTATGGGTACCAGAAGGCTTCGCTCTTCAGCTTCGTTTCTTCGGCCGTAAGCTTGCGAGTCTCCGCCAACAACTTTCGGGTTTCGATCAAAAGTTTATCGAGCTCTAAATTATCGAGGTCATTCCGAAGCATCGATCATTCTTCCAGGGTTTAAGCCATCGTCCTAACGTCGCTTACCGCGAAGCCGGCAAAATCCGTCGGACGTCAACCGCTCACTGCCAATCGTATGTTCGTTCGTGGAGTACTATTTCCTATCTGAGCAGTTGTGGATAGCGGGCGGCTGCCTCTTAGTTTGTAGGCAAAATCAGAGACCTGCGTACGACAGAGAATCAACTGCTTTTCGGTCAACTGATCGGTTTGTTGGCCCTTGTTTTTAGGTAGAGCCAATCCCGGAAATAACCCTGAGAAAAATGAGTCCCGTGGCGAGGGAGCTTGCTCCCGCTTGAGTGCGAAGCGCTCACGAGAGGGGCTGCTGCGCAGCCCAGCGGGAGCAAGCTCCCTCGCCACGTATGGCATGGCCCCGGGGGAGATTTGTAGGCAAAATCCGAAAACTGCGTAGGGGGTGCGCTTACTAGACCTTTCTGTGATCGATGACGTTGTGTAAGTCATTACGCCTAGACCGGAAGTTGGAGTTAGAAAAGAAGCCGAGAAAAAATAGATAGACAATCCCTTTGAGATTGGGAGCCGGCACGATTCCCACCTGACGGCAAAACAAAAAGCCCCGGCGCTTTTCGCAGCGGGGCTTTTTGTATCTTGGGCGCCTAATTGTGTCGTTCGTTGCTCAGCAAGAACGCTATCTGCTGCTTAGGAAAACAGATCATTGGCAAACTGGTTAACGCCCGACAGAGTGATGAGCTGCATATCGGCTGTCTGGATCTGGTCGATGGTGTCGTAACCGGCATACCAATCCTTGAGGCGCACACCTTCTTCCGGTGTCTGTCCTGGATCAAAGCTTGATCGGTGCAGATAAAGGTCATCGCCGATGCGATCAGCCAACAGTTCAGAACTGCTGATGTATGACAGAACCAATGTGTCGCCGCTGCTGATGCCGTCGTCCTGAATCGTCACTAACGTTGGAGTATTGACGGTGTAGGTATCGTCACCCTCACCACCGTTGGCAAAACCGTCGTTCTGCAATATCAGCCTGTCATCCCCCAGACCTCCCGACAGTGAAAAGTTCACGCCAGTACCGGTCAACAAGTCGTTGCCTTCCCCACCATCAGCCGTGCCATGTGCCACAGTGATAACGTCACCTCCGGCCTCACCGTAGGCTTGAGTACCCTCGTCGCTGGCAGCCGTGACGATGGTGTCGTTACCGTTGCCGCCATACAGGATGTCTGCCTGCGGCCCATTCGCCGAGCTAGCGACTTTGAAAGGCCCTATCGACGAAGTCAGCCCACCGTAGAGGTAATCATTGCCGTCCCCGCCGTCGATGACGTCGTTGCCCCATCCGCCCTCCAGATAATTGACACCTGTGTTTCCAACCAAGACATCGTTGAAGTGACTGCCCAACACATGTTCGATGTTGAGCAATACATCACCTTCGGCATCGCCACCTTGATTGATTTGAGTCTGCAAGTTGATCGAGACGCCTGTTGTGCTTGTAATATAAAAAGCACTGTCGAGACCTGCGCGACCATCGATTACATCGGCGCCGGCTCCACCGATGAAGATATCCTTCAGACCGGAGCCCGATAGCGTGTCGTTAAAATTGCTGCCTTGGAACATTTCAATGTTCGCGTAGGTATGACCAGCAGTCTCCCCTGTGTTAGAGCCATTGGTCAGGTCGATTGTCACCGCGCTGTCAGACTGTTCATAAGTGACTAGATCCACGCCACCCGCGCCATCCTGCATCATGGACGAACTACCGCCATAGAATATGTCGTTAAAATTCGACCCTCTGACCACCTCGATTCCGGTGTAGGTATCACCTGCCGCGATCCCACTATGCACACCCGTCTTGAGGTTGATGCTCATGGCTTCTTTGCTGTCGAGATAACCCGCGATGTCATGGCCGGCACCGCCAATGAACTGATCCGCGCCCGCGCCGCCGAACAGGGTGTCATTGCCCGAACCGCCGGTAATAATGTTGTCGCTGTCGTTGCCGTAACCGATAAATGCGCCAGTGCCAACGTAGGTCATGCGTTCGACGTTGGCCGCCAGCACCGTGCCGCTGGGATTGATCACCGACACGCGGACTTCATCGTCGCCGCCACCGGCCTGTTCGATGATGGTGGGAGTCTGGCCCATGTTGATGTTGTAGATGTCGTCGCCAGCCCCGCCTTCCAGCCGTACCGCTGTGGCGATGGTGTACGGACCTGCGGAGAGCACGTCGTTGTAGGCAGAGCCGATGACGGTTTCAATAGCCGTTAAGATGGTGCCCTCGGCATCTCCGCCCGTTCCTGCGGTGCCCGTCCCAAGGCGGACGTTGACGTTTACCCCGGCAGTCGAGCCCGAGTAGTCGACCGTGTCGACTCCGGCACCGCCGTCGAAATCAATACCGCTACCATCGCCCACGAACGTGTCGTTGAAGTTCGATCCCCTGATCGCCTCGATGTCGGTGTAGGTATCACCTGCCGCGATCCCGCTATGCACACCCGTCTTGAGGTTGATCGTCACCGCTTCCTTGCTGTCGGTATAACCCGTGATGTCATGGCCGGCACCGCCAATGAACTGATCCGCGCCCGCGCCGCCGAACAGGGTGTCGTTGCCCGAACCGCCGGTAATGATGTTGTCGCTGTCGTTGCCATAACCGATGAATGCACCTGTGCCAACGTAGGTCATGCGTTCGACGTTGGCCGCCAGCACCGTGCCGCTGGGATTGATCACCGACACGCGGACTTCATCGTCGCCGCCACCGGCCTGTTCGATGATGGTGGGAGTCTGGCCCATGTTGATGTTGTAGATGTCGTCGCCAGCCCCGCCTTCCAGCCGTACCGCTGTGGCGATGGTGTACGGACCTGCGGAAAGCACGTCGTTGTAGGCAGAGCCGATGACGGTTTCAATAGCCGTTAAGATGGTGCCCTCGGCATCTCCGCCCGTTCCTGCGGTGCCCGTCCCAAGGCGGACGTTGACGTTTACCCCGGCAGTCGAGCCCGAGTAGTCGACCGTGTCGACTCCGGCACCGCCGTCGAAATCAATACCGCTACCATCGCCCACGAACGTGTCGTTGAAGTTCGATCCCCTGATCGCCTCGATGTCGGTGTAGGTATCACCTGCCGCGATCCCGCTATGCACACCCGTCTTGAGGTTGATCGTCACCGCTTCCTTGCTGTCGGTATAACCCGCGATGTCATGGCCGGCACCGCCAATGAACTGATCCGCGCCCGCGCCGCCGAACAGGGTGTCGTTGCCCGAACCGCCGGTAATGATGTTGTCGCTGTCGTTGCCATAACCGATGAATGCACCTGTGCCAACGTAGGTCAGGCGCTCGACGTTGGCCGCCAGCACCGTGCCGCTGGGATTGATCACCGACACGCGGACTTCATCGTCGCCGCCACCGGCCTGTTCGATGATGGTGGGAGTCTGGCCCATGTTGATGTTGTAGATGTCGTCGCCAGCCCCGCCTTCCAGCCGTACCGCTGTGGCGATGGTGTACGGACCTGCGGAAAGCACGTCGTTGTAGGCAGAGCCGATGACGGTTTCAATAGCCGTTAAGATGGTGCCCTCGGCATCTCCGCCCGTTCCTGCGGTGCCCGTCCCAAGGCGGACGTTGACGTTTACCCCGGCAGTCGAGCCCGAGTAGTCGACCGTGTCGACTCCGGCACCGCCGTCGAAATCAATACCGCTACCATCGCCCACGAACGTGTCGTTGAAGTTCGATCCCCTGATCGCCTCGATGTCGGTGTAGGTATCACCTGCCGCGATCCCGCTATGCACACCCGTCTTGAGGTTGATCGTCACCGCTTCCTTGCTGTCGGTATAACCCGCGATGTCATGGCCGGCACCGCCAATGAACTGATCCGCGCCCGCGCCGCCGAACAGGGTGTCGTTGCCCGAACCGCCGGTAATGATGTTGTCGCTGTCGTTGCCATAACCGATGAATGCGCCGGTGCCAACGTAGGTCAGGCGCTCGACGTTGGCCGCCAGCACCGTGCCGCTGGGATTGATCACCGACACGCGGACTTCATCGTCGCCGCCACCGGCCTGTTCGATGATGGTGGGAGTCTGGCCCATGTTGATGTTGTAGATATCGTCGCCAGCCCCGCCTTCCAGCCGTACCGCTGTGGCGATGGTGTACGGACCTGCGGAGAGCACGTCGTTGTAGGCAGAGCCGATGACCGTTTCGATAGCCGTTAAAATAGTACCTTCGGCATCTCCGCCCGTTCCTGCGGTGCCCGTCCCGAGACGGACATTGACGTTTACCCCGGCAGTCGAGCCCGAGTAATCGACCGTGTCGACTCCGGCACCGCCGTCGAAATCAATACCGCTACCATCGCCCACGAACGTGTCGTTGAAGTTCGATCCCCTGATCGCCTCGATGTCGGTGTAGGTATCACCTGCCGCGATCCCGCTATGCACACCCGTCTTGAGGTTGATCGTCACCGCTTCCTTGCTGTCGGTATAACCCGCGATGTCATGGCCGGCACCGCCAATGAACTGATCCGCGCCCGCGCCACCGTACAGCGTGTCGTTACCCGAACCGCCGGTAATGATGTTGTCGCTGTCGTTGCCGTAACCGATGAATGCACCTGTGCCAACGTAGGTCATGCGTTCGACGTTGGCCGCCAGGACCGTGCCGCTGGGATTGATCACCGACACGCGGACTTCATCGTCGCCGCCACCGGCCTGTTCGATGATGGTGGGAGTCTGGCCCATGTTGATGTTGTAGATGTCGTCGCCAGCCCCGCCTTCCAGCCGTACCGCTGTGGCGATGGTGTACGGACCTGCGGAAAGCACGTCGTTGAAAGCAGAGCCTATGACGGTTTCGATACCAATGAGCGTATCCCCCTCTGCGTCGCCACCCCGTCCAACAAGTCCAGTGCCCTGGCGCAAATCGATACTGATACCTTCAGTAGATGCTGAATAGTCAACGGTATCTAAACCCGCACCGCCATCGATTTTGTCTGCGCCAGCAGTGCCCTTGATTACATCGTTCCCGCCCAGAGCGTTGATTTCATCATCCCCTGCGGTGCCAATCAGTGCGTCTGCGCCAGCTGTTCCATTAATAACTGCCATTTTTCTTCCTTGCTTTAAGGATGGTAGAGGAGGTCTCGTAAAATCAGTGTTTGTTTAGAAAACCGCAGCAAGAATTTCGGCTGTGGCCAGTAAAGCTTGAGCGGAGGTTTCGTCTAGACAATGGGGTAATTTAAGTGTCATTTATTAAATTTCAGGCACGACAAAACCGCCCGATGTGAAAAAACGGGACATGTTTGATTTCTTACGATCCATTGCGTGTAGGCGCAGCCGATCCATGCTGAGTTCCATCCAAAACGCCTCCCCTACTGGGAAGTTAACCGGGCATCGAACGTCCTTGCGTGATAGCACGACAACATCACCTTACACAAGAGTCTGATGCCTAGGGAGGGTAGCGTGCTGACGACTATCGCGAGACGTTGCGCAAACCCGACAGCAGGATCTTTACAGGGAAGAGAGACAATACGGCTTGGGAATAAATGAGCCCTGTGGCGAGGGAGCTTGCTCCCGCTTGAGCGCGGAGCGCTCAATTTGGCAAATGCCCCAACGGCAACGCCCCCGGCGTCTTCACCGTATTAATCGCAAAGTTACTCCGGATATCGCTGATCCCGGGCAACTTCAACAACTGTCCCGTGACAAAACGGTCATATGCCCGCAGGTCCGGCACCACGACTTGCAATAGAAAATCCGACTCGCCCGATACCAGGAACGCCGAGATCACTTCGGGCAATGCCGTCACTGCCTGGCGAAATGCTTCGGCTCGCTCGTCGTTGTGCCGTTCAACCTTGACGCCGACGAAGATCGTCAGCCCGAGGCCCACTTCGTCGCGGTCCAGGACGGCTTGGTAACCACGAATCACCCCCGCCTCTTCGAGCATCCGCACGCGGCGCAGGCAGGGTGACGGGGACAAGCCGATTTCTTCAGCCAGTTGCACGTTGCTCAGGCGCCCGTCGCGTTGCAGTGCGACGAGGATTTTGCGGTCGAAGGCGTCCAGTTTCATGACTTGGCATTTCCCGATTGAGTGACGCTGATGTTTGGCAGGTTATGCCAATTTCCGATGCTTTAGAAGCTGTCTTCGCAACCACCTGCCCTGCCCGTCAGCCATAGACTTGGCACTTGCGAATCGTTGATCAAAGGGGTGTGGCATGGCAGGGCTCGGGTTGTTTTTGATGGCGTTGACGGTGGCGTATCTGTTGCCCGGGCCGGACATGATCCTGCTGCTGCAAACCGGTGCCCGTCAGGGCAGGGGCGCGGCGTTGGCGACGGCGGTGGGCCTGGGAGTTGCCCGCGGGTGTCATGTGGGATTGGCGGCGCTAGGGCTTTCGGCCTTGTTCAAGACCGCGCCATGGACCTTCGATGTTGTGCGCCTGGCGGGTGCTGCCTACCTGTTATGGATTGGCTTTCAATGCCTGCGGACCACGTTGCTGCCGAACTTTGAAGGCGCCACTGTCGAGGTTGGAAAACGGCATTACTACGAGGCCATTCAACGCGGGCTGCTGACGAACCTGCTCAATCCCAAGGCCTTGCTGTTTTGCTCGGTGTTGTTACCGCAATTCATCGATCCACAGGCCGGGCCGGTGCTGGGGCAGTTCGCGATCCTGGGCGTGGTGCTGGTCGGCGTCGGCCTGCTGTTCGACTGCGCCTACGCGTTGGTCGGCGTCGCACTCGGGCGTTGGCTTCATCGCTCGCCTTCGGCACAGCGCGTACAACAGTGGGTGTTTGGGAGTCTTTTGATTGGGTTTGCGGTGCGGCTGACGTTTGTGCAGCAGTCATAGTTCCGGTGGATAAACTGATCGGGCTCGCGAGTGAGCGCCAGGCAAACTGAGCCGATATCCGGGGCTGCTTCGCAGACGAATGCGTCGGGTCAGCTTGCGATGATGTTGACTGTGCCGCCGCCATCGCGAGCAAGCTCGCTCCCACAGGTTTCGTTTATTTACTCAATGGCATTAGTCCAAAGTGGCCTGCCGGTTTTTTGCACTCTCCAGCAGCGGCTAAAGATCCAGGCTGCTTGCCCCAACGGAGCAAGCTCCCTCGTCACACACAAGCATTTTCGCCCGGTTTCACATCCCGAAATAAACCCGTCCTCCCCTCCGCCGCCCTTGCGCGCCGCCGCTTCTAGACTTTGTTGCAGCGACTGCGCGTGCCTGCCGAGGTCACCTTCGGTGGTTATAGTGTTGATCATTCATTTTCAGTAGGTATAGTACCTACCAAGCACACCACACGGAGGTGTTGTGAATAGCCGATTTTTGATAAGCCAGATCATTGCAGACGGTTGGTATCTGGTGCGGGTTCGAGGCAGTCACCATCACTTCAAGCACCCGACCAAACCGGGGTTGGTCACGGTTCCTCATCCGAAGAAGGACCTGCTCAAGAAAACGGCCATCAGTATTTTGCAACAGGCGCTGCTTCAGCCGGCCCGTTGCGCGACGTTCCCGGAGGACGATGAATATGCTTTATCCGATTGCGATTTCCATGGGTGATGACAAGCACGCCTGGGGTGTTGAAGTGCCGGATATTCCGGGGTGTTTTTCCGCAGGTGATGACCTGGACGAGGCCATGGCGATGGCGCGGGAGGCCATCGAGGGGCACTTTGAAATTCTGGCCGAAGACGGCTCGCCAATTCCACCGGCCAACACCGTCACCTTGCACGCCGCCAATCCGCAGTATGCCGGTTGCACCTGGGCATTGGTGGACATCGATGTGACCAAATACCTGGGCAAGGCGCAGAAACTCAACATCACGCTGCCCGGCTACCTGCTCAATCGTATCGATGAATATGTGTTGCACCATCCTGAAGAAAAGAGCCGCTCCGGCTTCCTGGCGTCGGCAGCGCTGAAGGTGTTGCAGCAAGGCCGGTGAACAATATTGACGACACACACATCTGTGGGAGCGAGCTTGCTCGCGATGGCGTCGAGTCAGCAATATCCTGAGTGCCTGACACACAGCCATCGCGAGCAAGCTCGCTCCCACAGTTTTTACATAGCCATGCCAGGGCTATTTATTTTCTGACTTGGACTCCTGCATCTGCACCGAAGACTTGGTGCCGTCAGTATTGTCCTTGGTCTCGTTATCCGAGTTGTCGAAGCAGCCGTGCAGGGCGAACAGGCAGCAGGCGAGGCAGAAAGTGCGGGCGAAATTCATGATGGACTCCGATGCTGGGGGGCTTTAAGGAGTGACCTGCGAGCGTGGCAATGGTTGCGACTGTCTTCGTGCCGGACGATGAACGTCGACGGATGTTTGCGATTGAAATGTAAGTAGAATTTTCGCCGACTCGTTGCTGTCACACCAGACAGGTGCATCCAATAAGGAAACACGGCAATGACGTTCGCAAAAATCGCGCAAAAGCTATCCCTTTGGGCCGGGAGTCCCAAAACCTTTCTAGGCGCCATCGTGTTGTTGTCGATCTGGGCCGCCAGCGGACCTTTCTTCGGCTTCAACGACACCTGGCAACTCATCATCAACACCTCGACCACCATCATCACCTTCCTGATGGTGTTCCTGATCCAGAACACCCAGAACCGCGATACGGACATCTTGCATTTGAAAGTGGATGAATTGCTGCGGGCGTCCAAGGACGCACAGAACGCAATGCTCGGCCTCGAGTCGCTGGACCTCAAGCAACTTGAGGCGCTGCGCAAGCGCTATCAAGACATGGGCAAGGACGAAGCCAAGGGCCTTGATGGCGTGGAACAAAAGAACAAGATCGACCTGAACCAGTGCTGATGCCTATGCGCGAGTGGCGCCAACCACTCGCGCATCTGTCAGGTATCAAGGCAACGGGTTACCGCCCGTTACGCCAAATACTTCCCCGGTGATGTAGCTCGACTCCTGCGATGCCAGCAGGACATAGAGCGGCGCGCACTCGGCCGGTTGGCCCGGGCGCTTCATCGGTACCTGGGAGCCAAAGGTGGGAATCTTTTCCCGAGGTTGACCGCCGCTCGGTTGCAGCACGGTCCAGATCGGCCCCGGTGCCACGGCATTGACCCGGATGCCCTTGCCAATGACCTGCCCAGCCAGCGCCTTGGTAAACGCTACGATGGCCGCTTTGGTGGTGGCGTAATCCAGCAAGGTCGCGGACGGGTCGTAGGATTGGATCGAGGCGGTATTGATAATGGTCGCTCCCGCCGGCATCAGCGGCACCGCAGCCTTGCAGATCCAGAACATCGCATAGATGTTGGTCTTCATGGTGTCGTCAAATTGCGCGGTGGTGATGTCGGCAATGTCTTTTTGCGCTTCCTGCTTACCGGCAACGTTTACCAGGATATCCAGCCCGTCGAGCTGTTGTTGCGCCATCTTGACCATTTGCACACAGAACGCTTCGTCCTTGAGGTCGCCAGGAATCGCAATCGCCTTGCGGCCCTCGGCCTCGATCAACTCGATGACTTGCCGGGCGTCGCGCTCTTCGCTGGGTAGATAATTGATCGCCACATCGGCACCTTCCCGGGCGTAGGCGATCGCCGCGGCGCGACCAATCCCCGAGTCACCACCGGTGACCAGCGCCTTGCGCCCCTCCAGGCGGCCGAAGCCTTGGTAACTTTTTTCGCCATGATCGGGTTGCGGCAGCATGTCCTGATCGATGCCAGGCGGCGATTGCGGTTGGTCGGGAAATTCCGGGCGCGGATATTGGGTCAGTGGGTTCTGCATCGCGTATTGGTTGGGTTCTCGGCGTGTGGACATCGAGGTTCTCCTTTTCGGCGGGCAAAATCTGCCGGGACGCTGACGCCCCGGTCCTGAATGTAAAACCAGATGCGGCAGGTCAACGGCTGGCCTGCAGCGCCCTGGCCATTTCGAGATGGGTCTGCAATTTAGGCAGGGTTTCGTCGGCGAAAGCCTTGATTTCCGGCACTTCGGTGGTCTGGGCTTCCTGCTGGATCTGCGCGATGGCCTCCTCGGTGGCCTTGATCTGGGTGGCGGCATACGCGGCCTCGAACGACTCGCCTTCCTGTACCTGCGGAATCAGCGTCTTGGCCTTGTCAGCCACTTCTTCCCGGGGGGCGACGGGCAAGTCGAGTTTCTTGGCAATCTTCGCCAGGTGTTGATTGGCGGTGGTGCGGTCGTTGATCACCATGATGGTGTAGTCCTTGACCTCCCTGGATTCGGCTTTTCCGTGGGCCATGCGACTGGTCTCGATGTCGGCCATGCCTTTGGCGGAAGCATCGTTGATGAATTCGGCAGGCGATTGGGCCCAGGCACTGTTGGCACCCAGGCCCATCAGCACGACGAGACTGGTGGTGCGAAATAAACTGGCCATACGGCTCATGATCGCGCCCTCCTCTGATAAAAGTTCTGGTGGGTTATCCACCTTGAATCAGAACCAACCCTGAATATTCAGCGAGACGTCCGACCCGGCTTTCGGCCAATTTCGGCTTTCGGCGGGTTTCGATCGACGGTCGTGATGGTGGTTCTCCCACTTTTGCGACCTGCTTCGGACACCTTCGTTCGATCATGGGCACTGTTTGTCGGATAAATACTGCTTGAACCAGGCATGGTTCAGCCCTCCGTATTCGTGAATGCCGGGCGCGCGGGCCCTGCCCTATATTCGAATGGGATGCAGGCTGAAGGTTTGAGAAAGCTGCGGGCGCCACGACGAACGGTGACGCATTTTCAGATGCCGAACGCCCGGTGATTGTGGCGTTTAGCGGCATACATCGCCTCGTCGGCGTGGCGGAACAGTGCAATGTCTTCAGTGCCATGGTCGGGAAAGCAGGCCACGCCGATGCTCGGTTCGATGCTCAAGCAATGCCCGTCCAGACGCAGCGGCTGGGCCAGCGCATGATGGATTTTGTCCTGCACGCGATGGGCATCCTCCAAGGCCTGGATGCTGTGCAACAGGACCACGAATTCATCTCCACCAATACGCGCCACGGTGTCGGTGTCGCGGATACAGCCCTTCAGGCGACTGGCCACCGCTTGCAGCAGCATGTCGCCCACGCCGTGGCCATAGGTGTCGTTGACCTGCTTGAAACGATCCAGGTCGATATACAGCAAGGCCATTCGCCCGGATGCAGCACGAGCGGCCGCCACTGCGCACTTGAACCGTTCACGGAGCAATTCGCGGTTGGGCACCTGGGTCAACTGATCGTACTGAGCCATGTGCTGCAACCGGGCGTGCAACTGCTTGCGCTCGATGGCGACGGTGATTTGTGCGCAAACGTATTGCAACAGCTCCTTGTCCTGTTCGGTGTAGCGTTCGTTGTCCGGCGCACTCTTGACGATCAGCGCGCCAATCGTGCCGCTCTGGGCGTTCAGCGGCACGCCCAGCCAGCATGGCGCGTCCGGTTGCGCCACCAAGTCGTCGAACCCCGCTGGCAACGCACTGCCACCGGGCGTCAGGAGGATCGGCTGGCCACTGCGAATCACCTCGGCACACAAACGCCCGGTGACCGTGCCCGGCAATTCGGGTTGCCCTTCCCGGTCATCGACGTGATAGGGGAAATTCAACTGTGAGCATTGTTCGTCATACAGCGCCACCGAGAAATTCAGCGCCGGCAGCCACTCGCCAATAATCAGGTGGATGCGCTTGAACAGCGCCAGCAAGTCAGCCGCGGCATGGGCCGCTTCGGAAATCGCATACAACGCCGCTTGCCGGGACTCGGCCTGCTTGCGTTCAGTGATGTCCCGGGCCACGGCAATGCGCAGTTGGTCCACCGGCGACCAGCGCGCCGACCACAGGATGTGCACCACCCGCCCGTCCTTGCGCAGGTAGCGGTTCTCGAAATTGAGCTTGGGCTCGCCCCCCATGATTTCCCGCGCCGCCTCGAGGGTCCGCTGGCGGTCGGCAGGGTGCACCAGATCGATCATCGGCTGGCCGATCAGCTCCTGCGGGGTGTAGCCGAAAATACGCTCGCAGGCGGCACTGACAAACACGAAACGCCCTTGACCGTCGACGGCACACACGGCGTCCAGCAGAAGGTCGATGTAGCTGGCCAGCGGCGCGGAACTTGAAGTGTCCATGGGGCTGGAGGTCATCCGGTAATGCAGCGGTGAGCGAAGCGGGGGATGGTCAGTTCGTGACGCCGACACAACCAGCGAAACCGACGCGGCCAATACCGATGAGGATAGCGCAGGCAATCAACCGTAGGGGATGAGCGTCGATATCGAGACGAACATTCACACAGACGATGAAGACCAACGGGGCTGGCGACTCTTTAAGAACGTGTAGTATGTTGTATTACAAACCACTACATCGAGACCATCATGTCCATCATGTCATTGCGATTGCCCGATGAAGTTGCCGAAACCCTAGCGGAATTGGCCAAGGCTACCGGGCGCAGCAAGTCATTCCTGGCAGTCGATGCGCTACGCGAATACCTGGCCCGTGAAGCCTGGCAGATCAAGGAAATCCAAGAAGCCTTGCATGAGGCAGATGCGGGTGATTTCGCCAGCCCCGAGGATATCGACGCGATTGCCGAAAAATGGATGAACAATGCAGGTTGAGTGGCTGCGTACTGCCCTCAAGAATCTGGACGACGAAGCCGCTTATATTGCGTTGGACAATCCAAAAGCAGCGGCGCACTTCGTCAAGGCAATCCTCACGAGCGTCGAGCAACTCGCCCAATTCCCGGCGTCCGGTCGTGAAGGCCGCCTGGCGGGAACCCGTGAATGGGTTGTCCCCGACCGTCCGTACCTGATTCCCTATCGCGTTCGCCACGGGCGCGTGCAAATCCTGCGACTGTTCCATACGCGACGGCTGCCGCCCAACGCCTGGTAGGCCACTCACTCGACTCGTCACGCCCCATCACGACTCCGTAAAAAACACCATGCCGGCATACGGTGCCTGCCGACAAGCCTTTAGCCGCGACGCGAGGTCACCCACATGGACCTCCAGCTTGTGCCCGTCAGGGTCGAGAAAGTAGAACGAATCCCCCTCGCTGCGGTTGTCTCGCCAAGACGACACCTGGGCCGCGTTCAGTCGCGCCACCAGCAGCGGGAGATGGCCGGCGCTGATGCTGAACGCGTAATGGGTGTAGTCCGCCGCCGGCTCGGGCCCGCGTAACGGGTCGAGAGACAGGCACAACCACAACCCCGGCAGCGACAAATACGCCCCGCTGTTCCATTTGGCCTCAAGACGCAGCTGCAAGAGCTCGCCATAAAAAGCCACACTGCGATCCAGATCGGTGACCGCAAGGGTCAGATGATTGAGGCCTGAGAGCATCGGCAAGCTACCTTCAGAAAAGAGTGATAACCCAGCGGGCTTGGGGCAAACCGAGGGTGCTCCCAGGCTCCGACATCACCGATGGATTCCCCGTCCAAGGTCCTAGGCAAAGTCCTACGCAGAAATCTCCAGTGACACTCAAGCACGCCGGAAACAGCCGATTCAAAGCCCTGCACAACAATCTGTAAAGTCTGGAAACACGCCGCAATCGAAACACCTCACGGACAGCACCACTCACCAAGGAATGTAAACGCACCATGAACCAGACGGCTCAGTCACCTCACTACTTCACCAACTACCGCAAACTCATTTCCCTTGCAGACCAGGATTGGCAAAGCACCGAAGCCGGGAAAATCTCAGGGCTGAATGTCGAGGTCAAGACACCCAACGTGCTGGTCGACCAATACGGTCGGGCTTTTCATCACTTCTGCACGACGTCCTACCTGGGCCTGGACTATCACCCTGCGTTGCTGGACGGTGCCATGACCGCCCTGTGGGAGGCTGGGACCCTGCGGGTCGCCAATTCAAGGAATCGCTGCAAGCTGGCGATACTGGACCAGTACGAAACCCAGTTGTCGGAGCTGTTTGGCGCCAGTTGCCTCAGCGCCCTGTCTTGCAGTGCGGCGAGCGCCGGGATCCTGCCGCTGCTGGCCAGCGGTGCATTCACGCAAAATCGTGCGCCCGTCATGGTGTTCGACAAACAGGCCCATTATTCGATGAACCACAGCAAGGCCGCCTGCGCCGACGAAACCCAGGTCATCACCTGCCCGCACAACGACATGGATTTCATCGAGGACGTGTGCAAGCGCCAGCGCGAGGTGGCGTATGTAGCCGACGGCGCCTACAGCATGGGCGGGATGGCGGACCTGGATAGCCTGATGTACCTCAAGCAGCGCTATGGCTTGTTTCTTTACCTGGACGATTCCCACGCCCTGTCTGCGGTCGGGGAATCCGGCGCCGGCCTGGTGCGTTCGCGCATCCCGGCGGTGGACGAGCGCACCCTGGTCGTCGCCTCGCTGGCCAAGTCATTCGGCGCCAGCGGCGGGCTGGTCATGTTTGGCAGTGAACGGCACAAGGCGCTGGTACAGCGTTACGGTGGGCCGAGCAATTGGTCCCAGAGCCTGAACGCAGCGGCCATCGGTGCCGGCATGGCTTCGATCCGCCTGCACCGCAGTCTGGAATTCAGCGCCTTGCAGGCGCGTTTGCAAGCTAATATCCGCCTCTTCGACAGCCTCGTGCGGACCGGACAGCGCGGCACTCCCATGGCGATCCGTATGGTGCCTTGCGGTGAAGCATCCCTGGCCAACAGCCTGGCGGTCGAATTGGCCGAACTGGGGTATTTCACCTCAGCGGTGTTTTTTCCCGTGGTGCCGCAAGGCAAGGCCGCCATTCGCATTACCCTGCGCGCCGACATGGAGCCTGACGTGATTCGCTCGTTTTGCGAAAAGATCACCGAACTGCTGCTGAACCACGGGCGTGACCTCCGCCCCTGAGACAGGACGCTTGATGAAGAACCGTACAACCCTGATCGTCACTTGCACCACCGTCTTCCTGGCACAACTGGGCATGAGCATCTATTTGCCGGCCCTGCCGGATATCGCCCGGGATATCGGTGCCGATGCGTCCCGGGTGTCCTGGGGCCTGTCGGTGTACTTGATCGGCATGGCGCTGCCCATGTTGCTGTGGGGCAGCCTGAGCCAGCGCCTGGGGCGCAAGCCGGTCTTGCTGGCGGCTTTGGGGTTGTATGGCCTGGGCAACCTGGCCTTGCCGCTGGGCACGACAATCGAGGCGTTCCTGATGCTCCGGTTGATCCAGGGCATCGGCGCCAGCGGTATCTCGGTGATGGCGCGGGTCCTGATTCGTGACAGCTTCAGCGGTGACCTGCTGGCCAAGGCCCTGTCCTGGATATCGATCGCCTTTGTGATTGCCCTCGGTATTGGCCAGTACCTGGGCTCGCTGATCCAGGCGGCTTTTGGCTGGGAGGCGATTTTCCAGGGATTGGGCGCCGTCAGCCTGGCCATGGCAGCGGCGGTGTCCAGGGCCCGTTTCCCGGTGCTGATACAGGCCAGCAACGGGCAATCGGCGTGGGGTATCTACGGACAGATATTCCGGCAGCGGGCGTTCCTGCTGCCGGCCTTGGCCGGTGGGCTGGGTTACGGCGTGATCGTCGCCTTCAATACCGCCGCGCCGCTGATCCTGCAGGAGAGCTTCCACTGGTCGGCCATTGAATATGGCTTGCTGGGCTGGCCGATCAGTGCGGCGTACCTGCTCGGGGCGCTGGCGGTGAACGCCTTTGTGCTGCGCACCGGTCAACGGCGAATGATGGGCTCGGGCATCGCGTTGGTGCTCGGCGGCAGCATGACCATGCTGGCGGGCAGCCTCACCCTGAGCGGCATCGCGTTGCTCTTCTGGCTGCCGTACTGCTTCGCGGTGTTCGGCCAGTCGTTGATCTACCCCATCAGCCTGTCCCTGGCCAATGAAGGCTCACCGGTGGCCGGCGCTTATGCCATGGCATTGAGCGGGTTCCTGCATCAATTGATGGCGTCGGTGATCGGCGCCATGGCCAGCCTGCTGTTGAGCCAGCAAGCCTGGCCGCTGGCGGCGTTGTGCGCACTGCTGGGGGCGGCGGCGATGCTCTGTGTGAGGTTCGTGCCACCCCGGGTCGCTTAGGCTTTGTACGAAAAGTGCCTGCGCGACTTTTCATACAAAGCCTAGAACGCGCTGCGGAAAATCTCTTCGATCTGCCGCTGGTCCGCCGCCCGAGGGTTGGTCAGGCCACACGCGTCTTTCAAGGCGTTGGCGGCCAGCACCGGAACGTCGTTGAGGCGCACGCCCAAATCACGCAAACCGGCCGGAATGTCCACGTCCTGGGCCAGGCTGCGGATCGCCGCAATAGCGTTCCGGGCCCCCTCCTCCGGACTGAAACCCCGTGTATCGGCGCCCATGGCATGGGCCACGTCGGTCAGGCGAGCGGCGCACACCGAGGCGTTGAAACTCTGTACATGGGGCAACAGCACGGCATTGCACACGCCGTGAGGCAAGTCGTAAAAACCACCCAGTTGATGCGCCATCGCGTGCACGAAACCCAACGACGCATTGTTGAACGCCATCCCCGCGAGAAATTGCGCATAGGCCATGTTTTCCCGCGCCGCCAGATCGGTGCCGTCGCGCACGGCCAGGCGTAGGTTGTTGCTGATCAGGGTAATGGCCTTCAGGGCGCAGGCATCGGTAATCGGCGTGGCGGCGGTGGAGACATAAGCCTCGATCGCGTGGGTCAGCGCATCCATGCCAGTGGCGGCCGTCAGGCCCTTGGGCATCGCCACCATCAACGCAGGGTCATTCACCGACATCAGCGGGGTCACGTTGCGATCGACAATCGCCATTTTCACGTGGCGGGTCTCGTCGGTGATGATGCAGAAACGGGTCATCTCGCTGGCGGTGCCCGCCGTGGTATTGATGGCGATCAGCGGCAGTTGCGGCTTGCTCGAACGGTCCACACCTTCATAGTCACGGATCTGTCCGCCGTTGGTGGCGCACAGGGCGATGCCCTTGGCGCAGTCGTGGGGTGAACCGCCGCCCAGGGACACGACGAAATCGCACTGGCTTTCCTTGAGCAAGCCCAGCCCGAGCTCGACATTGGCAATGCTCGGGTTGGGCTTGGCACCGTCGAAAATCACCGAGTCGACGTCCTGCAGCGCCAACAACTCGGCCACCTTGGTGGCGACGCCGGCCTTGGCCAGCCCCACGTCGGTGACGATCAGCCCCTTGCGAAAGCCGTAGTTGCGGATAGCGGTCATGGCCTCGTCGAGGCAACCCAGACCCATGATGTTCACGGCGGGGATGAAAAAAGTGCTGCTCATGGCACACGCTCCTGGAAGAGGCCGAATCGGCAGGGGCGTACAGGATTGACCGAGTAGTCACGACGTATCTTGATCTGGCTCAAGACTGGGTCGTGATAAAGTCGCGGCCTGCCTTTGCCACGTTTTGAGATGATCCTTGCGATGACCGATTTCCAGGAATACGACACCCGGCTCGAAGACTGGGAGGCCTTGCGCGCCGACACTGCCTTCAGCGGCCTGCTGCTGGGCAATGGCGCCAGCCGTGCGGTGTGGGACGATTTCGGCTATGACTCGCTGTTCGAAAATGCCCGCACCGTCGAGGAAAAACCCTTGAGCCCGTCGGAACTGAGCGTGTTCGACGCGATGCAGACCCGCAGCTTCGAACAGGTGCTCGGGGCGCTGAAAACCACCAGTCGGGTCAACAAGGCCCTGGCCGTCAGCTCCGCCGCCCCGCGTAACCGCTACTACGCAATCAAGGAAGCGCTGATCAACACCGTGCATGCGGTGCATATCCCGTGGCGGTTGGTGCAGCCATCGACCCTGGCGACAATCAATCAGGAACTGGGCCGCTACCGCACGGTGTTCACCACCAATTACGACTTGCTCAATTACTGGGCGATCCAGCATGGGGCCGAGACCATCAGCGATCTGTTCCGTGGCGATGACCACAGTTTCGACCTGAGCCAGGCGGGCGCGGACAAACCACGTCTGCTATACCTCCACGGCGGCCTGCACCTGGTGCGCAACCAGGACGGCACGGCGCGCAAACTCACGTCCACCGAAGGCACCTTGCTGGGTAGTTTCGCCATCAACAACACGATCAAGACCCTCGACGACGTGCCGCTGTTCGTCAATGAAGGTCCCAGCACCGACAAGCTCAAGACCATCCGCAGCAGCGATTACCTGTCGTTCTGCTACGACCAGTTGCTGCAGCATGGCGATAATCTGTGCCTGTTCGGCCATGCTCTCGGCGAGCAGGACCGGCACATTGTCCATGCCCTGCGCCTGGCCGCCCCGAAAACCGTGGCGGTTTCGATCTATCCGCGAAGCCAGGCGTTCATCCAGCATCAGAAGCGGCATTACGCCAAGGTGTTCGAAGGGCTGGACGTACAATTGCGCTTCTTCGATGCCAAGAGCCATCCGTTGGGCGATCCGAAATTGTCGGTGCCGGTGGAGGTTTAGCCTCGGACTACATGACCTGGAAACTCAATGCCAGGTCAGCGCATGACTGTGGCGAGGGAGCTTGCTCCCGCTCGGCTGCGCAGCAGTCGTCATTTTGTGAGCCTGCTGCCTGTTCTTGGAACCGATGGGGACCGCTTCGCGGTCCAGCGGGAGCAAGCTCCCTCGCCACAAAAGCCCACTCGTTACAGCAGGCTCGCTCCCATAGGGATGGGTTCAGAGCGCAGCCACCGTCTTGTCCTTGATGACCGTCGTCGGTCCATTGGACTTGACGCTGGCGATGCCTTTGTCCCGGGCTGCATCCGATGAATACGCCTCACTGCTGCCGATCACTTCGTGGTTGCCGGCCTTGAGGTTGAAGTACGGGTGGCCGTCCTTGGTGGTCTTGAGTTCATAGCGTTCGGCCAACGGGCTGTTTTTCTGCACCGAAGCGATGCCGCCGTCGGCGCCGCTGCGGGTGGTGTACAACTCGCTGGTCAGGATTGTCTCGGCGTTGGCCGCCTTGAGCACAAAACGAAACTGGCCACTGCTGCTTTTGCTGACTTCGTACCATCCGGACATGATTGTTCTCCAGGCAATGAGGACATGCCCCGAGAGTAAAGACCCGCTGCGCTTGTCCCGCCAGTCCGTTACTACAAAGTGATGGCCGTGCCCAGCAGGGTCAGGAACCCCGCCAGCCAGTTCGGGTGCGCAGGCCAGGCCGGTGCGGTCGCCAGGTTGCCCTGGACATGGCCTTGGGTCACAGGAATGTCCATATAGGTCCCGCCCGCCAGCCGGACTTCCGGGGCGCACGCCGGGTAGGCGCTGCATTCGCGCCCTTCGAGGATGCCCGCCGCCGCCAGCAATTGCGCACCGTGGCACACCGCGGCAATCGGCTTGCCCGCCAGATCGAAATCACGCACCAGTTGCAGGACGGCTTCGTTCAGGCGCAGGTATTCCGGCGCACGCCCACCCGGCACCAGCAGCGCGTCGTAGTCGGCGGCCTGGACGTTGGCGAAGTCATGGTTGAGGGCGAACAAGTGCCCCGGCTTTTCACTGTAGGTCTGGTCGCCTTCGAAATCGTGGATCGCCGTACGCACCGTTTGGCCCGCGGTTTTGTCCGGACACACGGCGTGCACGGTGTGGCCGATCATCTGCAAGGCCTGGAACGGCACCATGACTTCATAATCTTCGACGTAATCGCCGACCAGCATCAGGATTTTCTTGGCGGCCATGGGAAGGGCTCCTTTGGGAATGCGTGAGGGGTGGACGCATTAAAGGTAGCCCGGTACGTCGGTAGGTGAGGGATAAGCGCTGATAACCTGACGGACTGCACCTCTGCCCTTTGTGGGAGCGAGCTTGCTCGCGATTCAAGCGATACGGTGTTTCAGGCACACCGAGTTATCGTTTCATCGCGAGCAAGCTCGCTCTCACAGGAGGTCAGTGTTGTCAGGCGAGATAACCATCCGCCCGCAGCAGCGTTTCGAGACAGTGCTCGGTGATGTGGTAGAAGGCCTTGAGTTCGTCGATTTTTGCCAGCAGCTCGGTGGAGTCCGCCGGTTCGGCGCGTTTGACGGCCAGGATCATCTTGTTCTTGTTGGTGTGGTCCAGGGAGATGAACTCGAACACCTTGGTCTCGTAGCCACACGCTTCGAGGAACAGCGCCCGCAAGCTGTCAGTGACCATTTCCGCCTGCTGGCCCAGGTGCAGGCCGTATTGCAGCATCGGTTTGAGCAACGCCGGGCTCTGGATCTGCAGGCGGATCTGCTTGTGGCAGCACGGCGAGCACATGATGATCGAGGCGCCCGAGCGAATGCCCATGTGGATCGCGTAGTCGGTGGCGATATCGCAGGCGTGCAAGGCGATCATCACATCCACCGCGCTCGGCGCCACGCTGCGCACGTCACCGTGCTGGAAGCTCAGGCCCGGGTGCTCCAGGCGCGCGGCGGCTTCGTTGCACAGCTTGACCATGTCTTCGCGCAGCTCGACCCCCGTCACCACGCCCTCGGCCTGCAAGGTGTTGCGCAGGTAATCATGGATGGCGAAGGTCAGGTAGCCCTTGCCCGAACCGAAATCCGAGACCCGCACCGGTTTGTCCAAGGCCAGTGGCGAAGACGTCAGCGCATGACTGAAGACCTCGATGAACTTGTTGATCTGCTTCCACTTGCGCGACATCGCCGGAATCAGCTCGTGCTTGTGGTTGGTCACGCCCAGGTCAGCCAAAAATGGCCGGCTCAGGTCGAGGAAGCGATTTTTCTCACGGTTGTGCTCGGCAGACGGCACTTCCCGCAGTTGCTGGGGCTTGCTCTTGAATAGCGAGCTTTTGCCCTTCTTGCTGTACTCCAGCTGCGCCTCGTCGGTGACCGCCAGCAAATGCGCGTTCTTGAACGACGTCGGCAACAGCGCGGCGATGGTGTCCACGCCTTCGGCCAGTGGGAAATTCTTGGTGATGTCGCGGGTCTTGTAGCGGTAGACGAAGGACAGGCATGGCTGGCCCTTGACCGTCAGCTGCTTGATGATCAGTCGCTGGAGGTCCGCTTCGTCCCCCACGTACTTGGCCAACACCAGTTTGATGAAAGCGTTTTGTTCAAGGCTGGTGTGCAGCAGCTCGATGAATTGGGCGTGGTGATCCGGCGCGGGACGGGCTGGAGTTGCGGTGGCGGACATGAACAAGCGGCCTCGGGGCGAGCGGATCGGGAATGGCGGGTATTTTAGGGGGGATGGGCAGCGAGGGCACGGGGAATTTCCCCAGTGGTAGAAAATCCAGGCCCTTTTTACGAAGGCCCCGGCTTTTGCGGCTCACTGAGCTTTTTGTGGCTCACTGGGGCTTTTGTGGCTCACTGGGGCTTTTGTGGCGAGGGAGCTTGCTCCCGCTGGACCGCGAAGCGGTCCCCATCGGCTCCAAGGTCGGGCAACGAGCTCGCAAATCGACGACTGCTTCGCAGCCGAGCGGGAGCAAGCTCCCTCGCCACAAAAGCGGCTCTGGCCATGGTGATCGACAATCAGCTTAAAACCACCAACCGATTCGGCAGTTCATTGCGCTCCTGGGTCAGCGGCACGTGTTCCTTGAGCAATTCTCCGCAGGCTTCGATGCACGTCACGAAACCCTGCAAGGTCTGCCCCTGGCGAACCTGCTGGGTAAACGCTGCGACAATGGCGTCCCAGCAGGTGTTGTCCAGGTGCTTGGAGATGCCTTCATCGACGAGGATTTCCACATACCGCTCGGCCTCGCAGACGAAGATCAGCACGCCCGTGCTGCCCACGGTGTGGTGCAGGTTCTGTTCGAGGAATTGCCGGCGCGCCAAGTTGGAGGCCCGCCAGTGGCGCACGGAACGGGGAATCAGGTGCGTGGTGATCCTGGGGATGCGGAACACCAGGCACAACACGATGAAACTGACCCACTGCACCAGCAGCAGGCTGTGCACGGCCAGCCAGCCACTGAGGTAATGGACCACGCCGGGCACCACCAGGGCCAGCAGGCTGGCCCACAGCAGCGGGATATAGGCGTAGTCGTCGGCGCGGGCGGCCAGCACCGTGACCAGTTCGGCGTCGGTGTGCCGCTCGACCCGGGCGATGGCCTCGGCAACCTTGCGTTGTTCGTGTTCAGTCAGTAATGCCATGGTTAAAAGTGCCTGCTCATTATTATTATCACCAGCCGCCCGACGAACCGCCGCCCCCGAAACTGCCCCCGCCTCCGCTGAAGCCGCCCCCACCGCCTCCGCCGCCGAAGCCTCCGCCACCGTAACCGCCCGAGCCGCTGGAGCCTCCGCGTCCGGCCGGCAGGATACCGAGCGTCTGGCAGACTAATATCGTCAAAATAAACAGTATCACCAGGAAGATGAACAGCCCCGGGTGACGCTCGACAAAATCGCCCTGCTGCCCATCCGTAGTGTAGGCAGTCGCCGGCTCGTCCAGCGGGTTGCCGCCCAGCACCACCAGCATCGCCGCGACGCCGTCGCTGATGCCTTTGTTGAAGTTGCCCGTCTTGAAGGCCGGCGTGATCACCTGATGGATGATCACCGAACTCTGTGCGTCGGTCAGGCGATCCTCCAGGCCATAACCCACTTCGATGCGCAGTTTACGGTCATCCCGCGCGACGATCAGCAGCGCGCCGTTGTTTTTATCCTTCTGCCCGATGCCCCAATGGCGTCCCAGTCGATAGCCGAAGTCCTCGATACTGCTGCCCTGCAGGTCCGCCAGGGTCACGACGACCACCTGTTCGCCGGTCGCCTGTTCATGGGCCTTGAGCTGCGTGTCCAGTTGCGTGCGCACCGAAGGGTCGAGCATCTGGGCGGCATCCACCACTCGCCCGGTCAGCTCCGGAAACTTCAATTCGGCCTGGGCCATGATGGCAAACGCCCAGAGC
Source organism: Pseudomonas sp. Z1-12 (assembly GCF_051132015.1). Lineage (NCBI taxonomy): Bacteria > Pseudomonadati > Pseudomonadota > Gammaproteobacteria > Pseudomonadales > Pseudomonadaceae > Pseudomonas > Pseudomonas sp. Z1-12. The sequence goes on along the minus strand of NZ_CP071647.1, from coordinate 1,479,151 downwards.
ACCAGCACCAGGCCAAACTTCAACACTCGCATCGCAACTCCTGTGTGGGAGCAAGCTGCTGTGGGAGCAAAGCTTGCTCGCGATGAAGGCACCTCGGTCTTTTCAATGACCGCGTTATCGTTCATCGCGAGCAAGCTTTGCTCCCACAGGCTCGCTCCCACAGTTTTTTCAGAACTTCACTTCAGGGGCTTTTTCAGCATTGGGGCTGGTGGCCTCGAAGGTTTCGCGGATCGGCAGGTCGCTGTACATCACGCTGTGCCACAGGCGTCCCGGGAACGTGCGGATCTCGGTGTTGTACTTCTGCACCGCCAGGATGAAGTCGCGGCGGGCCACGGCGATGCGGTTCTCGGTGCCTTCGAGCTGCGATTGCAACGCCAGGAAATTCTGGTTGGCCTTGAGGTCCGGATAACGCTCGACCACCACCATCAGCCGGCTCAATGCGCCGCTCAACTGGTCCTGGGCCTGCTGGAACTGCTTGAGTTTTTCCGGGTTGTCCAAGGTGCTGGCGTCCACCTGGATCGACGTGGCCTTGGCCCGCGCCTCGATCACTGCGGTCAGGGTGTCCTGCTCGTGCTGGGCGTAGCCCTTGACGGTTTCCACCAGGTTGGGAATCAGGTCGGCGCGGCGCTGGTACTGGTTCTGCACCTGACCCCAGGCGGCCTTGGCCTGTTCGTCCAGGGTCGGGATGTTGTTGATGCCGCAACCGGCCAACAACGTGGTGAGCAGCATCAGCGCCAGCATCGGCAGGCTGCGAAGGTGATTCAGTCGAGGATTCATCGGATATGGCGCTCCCTTGCATGACATAGGAAAACCCGGCCACCTATCCCGCCGACGTCTGGGGCATAATCTGCCGTCGCGCTGGATTGAAACGGGCCGATGGGCTAAAAGATGCGCAGTGCGAAACTAAGTTCAGCCCAATGGGTTCGAAAGTCTGTTGCATTTAACTGAACAACAATAGCCGCTCCTCACATTTTGGCTGACCGGCGTGTCCTGATCACCGCCCTTTAGGCTTGCGAGAAAATTATTCATGAAGAAGCTGTGTTTGCTGGGCCTGTTTGTCAGTCTGGCCAGTCACTCCGTATTAGCCGACAACCTGCCCGCCCCCATAGAGAACAAGGATGCGTTCATCAGTAACCTGATGAAGCAGATGACCCTCGAAGAGAAGATCGGCCAATTGCGCCTGATCAGCATCGGCCCGGAAATGCCCCGGGAGATGATTCGCAAGGAAATCGCCGCCGGCAACATCGGCGGCACGTTCAACTCCATCACCCGTGATGAGAACCGTCCGATGCAGGACGCGGCCATGCGCAGCCGGTTGAAGATCCCGATGTTCTTCGCCTATGACGTGATCCATGGCCACCGCACGATTTTCCCGATCCCCCTGGCCCTGGCTTCGAGCTGGGACATGGACGCCATCTACCACTCCGGTCGTATCGCAGCCAAGGAGGCGGCGGCCGACAGCATCGACATCACCTTCGCACCCATGGTCGATATTTCCCGCGACCCGCGCTGGGGCCGGACTTCAGAAGGCTTCGGCGAAGACACTTATCTTGTGTCGCGCATTGCCGGGGTGATGGTCAAGGCGTTCCAGGGCACCGGGGCCAACGCCGCCGACAGCATCATGGCCAGCGTCAAGCACTTCGCCCTGTATGGCGCCGTGGAAGGCGGTCGGGACTACAACACCGTGGACATGAGTCCGCTGAAAATGTACCAGGACTACCTGCCGCCCTACCGCGCCGCCATCGACGCCGGCGCCGGCGGGGTGATGGTCGCGCTGAACTCCATCAACGGCGTGCCGGCCACGGCCAACACCTGGCTGATGAACGACCTGTTGCGCAAGGAATGGGGCTTCAAGGGCCTGGCGGTCAGTGACCACGGCGCCATTTTCGAACTGATCAAGCACGGCGTCGCCAAGGACGGTCGCGAAGCGGCGAAGCTGGCGATCAAGGCCGGCATCGACATGAGCATGAACGACTCGCTCTACGGCAAGGAGTTGCCAGGGCTGCTGAAAGCTGGCGAGATCGAGCAGAGCGACATCGATAATGCGGTGCGCGAAGTGCTCGCGGCCAAGTACGACATGGGCCTGTTCAAGGACCCGTACCTGCGCATCGGCAAGGCCGAGGATGACCCCGCCGATGTCTACGCCGACAGCCGCATGCACCGCGCCGATGCCCGCGATGTGGCGCGCCGCAGCCTGGTCCTGCTGGAAAACCGCAACCAGACCCTGCCCCTGAAGAAAACCGCGAAGATCGCCCTGGTCGGTCCCTTGGCCAAGGCCCCCATCGACATGATGGGCAGTTGGGCTGCCGCCGGGCGCCCGGCGCTGTCGGTCACCCTGTTCGACGGCATGACCCGCGCGCTGGGGACCGAGTCGAAGCTGATCTATGCCCGTGGCGCCAACATCACCGGCGACAAGAAGGTCCTCGACTACCTGAACTTCCTCAACTTCGACGCCCCGGAAGTGGTGGATGACCCGCGCCCGGCCCAGGTACTGATCGATGAAGCGGTGAAGGCCGCTCAGTCCGCCGATGTGGTGGTGGCCGCCGTGGGTGAGTCCCGGGGCATGTCCCATGAATCGTCGAGCCGTACCGAACTGAACATCCCCGCCAGCCAACGCGAGCTGATCAAGGCCCTGAAGGCCACCGGCAAGCCTTTGGTGCTGGTGCTGATGAACGGCCGTCCACTGTCGTTGCTGGAAGAAAAGCAGCAGGCCGATGCGATCCTGGAAACCTGGTTCAGCGGCACCGAAGGCGGCAACGCCATCGCGGACGTGCTGTTCGGTGACTACAATCCGTCTGGCAAGCTGCCGATCACCTTCCCACGCTCGGTAGGGCAGATTCCGACCTACTACAACCACCTGAGCATCGGCCGGCCGTTCACGCCGGGCAAACCGGGCAACTACACCTCGCAGTATTTCGACGACACCACCGGCCCGCTCTACCCGTTCGGCTACGGCCTGAGCTACACCGAGTTCAGCCTGTCGGACATGGCGTTGTCATCGACCACGCTGAACAAGACCGGCAAGCTCGATGCCAGCGTGACGCTGGAAAACACCGGCAAGCGTGACGGCGAGACCGTGGTGCAGTTGTACATCCAGGACGTGACCGGTTCGATCATCCGCCCGGTGAAGGAGCTGAAGAACTTCCGCAAGGTGATGCTCAAGGCCGGCGAGAAAAAAGTCATCCACTTCACCATCACCGAAGACGACCTGAAGTTCTTCAATGCCCAGCTCAAGTACGCCGCGGAGCCAGGCAAGTTCAACGTGCAGATCGGCCTGGACTCCCAGGATGTGAAACAGCAGAGTTTTGAGTTGCTCTGACCTCCAGAACAACTCAATCCTCCCTGTGGGAGCGAGCTTGCTCGCGATAGCGGAGTATCAGTCGATATCGATGTGACTGATCCAACGCCTTCGCGAGCAAGCTCAGCTCCCACAGTTGGCTTTGTGGCAAACGCAATTTCTATGACCGCTGAAATTTACTGTGGGAGCGAGCTTGCTCGCGATAGCGGAGTGTCAGCTAAGCATATGGCGACTGACAGACAGCTATCGCGAGCAAGCTCGCTCCCACAGTTGTATCTGGGTGTTCGGACTAGCCCCGTCGATCCAGCAGATTCACCACCAACCGATCCACCCACCCCCACAGACGCTGCTTGAACCGCTTCCACAGCGGTCGGCGCTGCCAGGCGTCGAGGCTGACTTGCAGGCTCTGGGCGAAATCCCGCTCGAAACTGGCCGCCACGGCGCTGCCGAGCTTGGAGTCCAAGGCTTCGAGGTTGGCTTCCAGGTTGAAACGCAGGTTCCAGTGATCGAAATTGCAGGAGCCGATGCTGACCCAGTCATCCACCAGCACCATCTTCAAGTGCAGGAAACACGGCTGGTACTCGTAGATCTGCACACCCGCCCTGAGCAGTCGCGGGTAGTAACGGTGCCCGGCGTAGCGCACGGACGGGTGGTCGGTGCGTGGGCCGGTCAGTAGCAGGCGCACGTCGATGCCGCGGGCGGCGGCCTTGCGCAAGGAGCGGCGCACGTTCCAGGTCGGCAGGAAGTACGGCGTTGCCATCCAGATGCGTTTCTGGCCGCTGTTCAATGCCCGGGACAGCGATTGCAGGATGTCGCGATGCTGACGGGCGTCGGCATACGCCACCCGGCCCATGCCCTCGCCCACCGGCGGCACGCGAGGCAGGCGCGGCAAGCCGAAGTTGGACGCCGGTTTCCAGGCACGCCGATGGCGGTTGGCGAGCCACTGGCGATCGAACAGCAGTTGCCAGTCGAGCACCAGCGGGCCGACGATTTCCACCATCACTTCGTGCCACTCACTGCGGTCGTCGAGGGGGTTCCAGAATTCATCGGTCACCCCGGTGCCGCCGACCACGGCCAGGCGTTGGTCCACCAACAACAGCTTGCGATGATCCCGATACAGATTGCGCACCCAGCGCCGCCAGCTCAGGCGATTGTAGAAACGCAACTCCACCCCGGCCTCGGTCAGGCGCTTGCGCAGGGCCAGGGTAAACGCCAGGCTGCCGTAGTCATCGAACAGGCAGCGCACGCGAACGCCACGCTCGGCGGCCTGGACCAGTGCCTGGACCATTGCTTCGGCGCAGGCCCCCGCCTCCACCAGGTACAGTTCCAGCTCGACCTGTTCCCGGGCACGGGCGATTTCCACCAGCATGCGCGGAAAGAATTCCGGGCCGTCGACCAACAGCTCGAAGCGATTGCCTTCACGCCAGGGAAAGACCGGGCCGCTCATGTCAGCGCGCCGTGAAAATCAGCACCGCATTCACCGGCACCGACAAGCTGATGGCCGATAACCCGGCCAGGTTGCGCAGCTTTTCCAGGCCCGGCGCCAAATCGAAATCCGCCGCGTTGAGCACCACCGGCTCCAAGGTCACCACCTGGAAGCGACGCTCATCCAGGCGCGTCGCGAGCAACTCAACGGGATATTCATGCTGCTTGCCGTGCAGGTTCACCGTCAGCGGCAGGCGCAATTCCAGCTGTGCGCCGTTGGCCAGGTCCTGGATCGGCATCAGGTCGATCTTGGCGGTGACCGTGGCCTCGGCGAATTGCTTGATGTCGAACAGCTCGGCGCGCATGCGCTCATCCCGCAGGGGGATACCGCTGTTGATGGATTCGAGTTCCACTTCCAGGCGCGCCAAGCCGTCGGGCTGGACTTGGCCGTGCAGCACCAGGAAACGCTGGACCTCGGAGATGTTGCCGTTTTTGCTGCTGATAAACGACAGCCGCGACGACTCGCCGTCCAGGTACCAGTCGGCCTGGGCCGGCAGAGCTGCGCAGGCCAGCAGCAAGCTCGCGACCACGCGTGGGAAAAACCGCTTGAACATACACACTCGGAGGGTAGATAAACCTGTGGCGAACCTTAACCGGGCCGAGGGCGCTTGCAAACTGTCTGTTTCAGAACATCCCTGCTGCGCACATAACCTTTGTGGCGAGGGAGCTTGCTCCCGTTCGAGTGCGCAGCACTCGCCCCCCTGTCAACCACCGCGATCCTGGGGCTGCTTCGCAGCCCAGCGGGAGCAAGCTCCCTCGCCACAAAAGCCATCATCGAATCAACTTTCAGGGTTCCAACCGACACCCCTGCCGCTCCCCCAGCCATTGCGCGCTGCTGCTACGCCCCAACCCGCTGACGGTGATGCGTTTCGCGTCTGCGGTCTCGAGAAAATCGCTGGTGGGCACCGACTGCTTCACATAACCCCGGCAATACTCGGCCGGTTGCTCCATCACATAGCGACACGAGCAGTATTCCTTGGCGGTGTAGGCGCTGATGATGTCGGGAAAGGCCCGCAACGCCACCCGCTCCAGCCACATCCAACTGAACAGGGCGATGAGCACCGCCGACAGCAGGGTCAGCAACACGTTGCGCCTCATGGCTGCACCGTCCCGGCGAACGCCGCCATGGCCCGCTTGAGCAGTTCGTTATGGCGATAGCGGCCGTCGCGGTCGTCGCCGTAGCGCACGATCACCAGTTTAGCGCTGGGAATGACGTACAGCGCCTGGCCCCAATGGCCCAGGGCGGCGAAGGTGTCCGGCGGCGCGTCGGGCCAGGGGTGGATCGCCGGATCGGTGGCGCGGTTGAGCCACCAGTGCCCGCCCGGCACGGCTTCATCCTGGCCGGCCTGGAAGTGCACGAACGGTTCACGGCTGAACGCGACCCAAGCCTTGGGAATCAGCTGCCGTTCGCCCCAGCGGCCGTCCCGTTGCATCAACAAGCCGACACGCGCCAGGTCCCGCGCCGTCAGGTAGGCGTAGGACGACCCCACGAACGTACCGCTGGCGTCGGTTTCCCAGGTGGCATTGCGGATGCCCAAGGGTTCGAACAAAGCGGTCCAGGGGTAATCGGGATAACGTGCCGGGCCGACGATATTTTTCAGGGCCGCCGCCAACAGGTTGCTGTCACCGCTGGAATAACGGAACGCCTGCCCAGGCTGACTGAAGCTTTCATGCTGCGCGGTAAACGCCGCCATGTCATGACGCCCGCGGGTGTAGAGCATCGCCACCACCGATGACTTCAGCGGCGCGTATTCGTAGTCTTCCTGCCAGTCCAGGCCGGACGCCCAATGGAAAAGATCGGCCAGGGTCAGGCCCGGGTGTCGGTTCAGCGGCGGGTAGTACTTGGCGGCCGGATCGTCCAGGGCAAAGCGCTGTTCGCCATAGGCCACGCCGAACACTGTCGCCAGCAGGCTTTTGCTGATGGACCAGGTCAGGTGCGGGGTCTGGGCGGTGGTTGGTCCGGCGTAGCGTTCATAGACCAGCCGACCGTCCTGGATCACCAGCAGCGCATCGGTGCGGATGCCCTCGCGGCTCACATCGTCCCGGGGCGGGAAGGCGTATTGCGCCAAGGCTTCGATGGCCGGCCCGCTCGGCGTCGGGCCGCTTGGCCATTGCTCGCCGGGCCAGTCTTCGGCGTAGGCGCTCAGGTTGAGCAACAACAGCGGGATCAGGAACCAGCCTTTGGACATGCTTGGGGCTCGCAGGGTTGAACCTTCAGAGCCTATTCAGACTTGATGACAGTTTCGAGTGTTGTGCAGTCCCCCTGTGGGAGCGAGCTTGCTCGCGATAGCAGAGGGTCAGCTAAGCATATGGCGACTGACAGACAGCTATCGCGAGCAAGCTCGCTCCCACAGGTGGTTAGTGGTTTGAAGGGCTACCCCAACGCCTTGGCCAACCGCTTGGCCCGCGCCCCCGCGGCAATGTCCATCACGCCTTTATCCCGCGTCCACAGCTCGCGCCACGTCGCAGGTCCGCCGGCCAGGGCAGCGTTGAGTTCACCGTCGAGCCCGTGGAACTGGGCGAACAACCCGCCCAGCAGCACATGCCCGGCAGCACTCGAAGGGTTATGCCGACTCACCTCCGCACAGCCGGCGAGCAACGCCAGCAGGCGCAGTTGCAACGCCTGGGGCCAGGCGCACTCCTGCCCGACGCCATGCAACCAGGCCGTCATCGCGCTGAGCACATAAAGGTCTTCCAGGGTGCGGAACGGTTTGACGTAGGCGTCCCAGCCATCGCCCGCCAGCAATTCGCACAACGCGCCGTCGAGCAGCACGCGGCCATGGCTGATATCGGGCATCAGGCCCATGGCGGGCAGTTTCTCCAAGGTCACGCCGGGCTCGCCCGCGTAGGCCACCGCCAGGTTCAGCCGTGGCGTTTCACCGGGGGCTTCGCAGCGGGCGGCAATCAACAGCCATTCGGCGGCGTCGCCAGCGGTGACGAAATCCTTGCGTCCGCTCAGGCGCAAATCGTCGAGACGGGTGTGCATGTCCGCCGGCCGCACGCTGCGCTGCTCAGTGGCACACAGGGCGCCGAGGCTCTGCGGCGCGCTGGGCCAAAGCACTCGCAGTGCCGCCTGGTAGCCCACCAGGAACGCCAGCCCCGGCGTGGCCATCGACCGAGCCCCAAGCACGGCCAGCTCGAACGGCGTCACCGGCCCCAGGCGTTGCAGCAACGCGGCATAACCTTCGGCCAGGTCCGGATGGGCGGGCAAGCGCTCGCCGTGTTCGATCAGGGTGTGCCAGGGCATTGGGCGGACTCCTTGAGGGCTGTCATATAAGCATCACCAAAGCTTCATGGCGATGACACCGGGGCTACATAGCCTGACTTTGCACAACATGGCTGCATAAAGAAAGTCGACAGGCTGCAACTGAACAGCCCGCACGGAGATTCGCTATGACTCAGATCGCCCGCATCAGCGACACCGGCAATGAACGCCGCCTGCAAGCCGAACGCCTGGTCGGCGCCCACGCCTTGCAAGAAGCCCAGGCCCTGCGCTTCAACGTCTTCAGTGGCGAGTTCAACGCCAAGCTCAAAGGCGCGGAAATCGGTCTGGACATGGATGACTATGATGTTCACTGCGCCCACATCGGCGTACGCGACCTGAACACCGGCCGCCTCGTGGCGACCACTCGCCTGCTCGACCACCAGGCCGCCAGCAGCCTGGGCCGGTTCTACAGCGAAGAAGAATTCAGCCTCCACGGCCTGATCCACCTCAAGGGCCCGATCCTGGAAATCGGCCGTACCTGCGTCGACCCGGCCTACCGCAACGGTGGCACCATCGCGGTGCTCTGGGGCGAGCTGGCCGAAGTCCTGAACGAAGGCGGCTACAGCTACCTGATGGGCTGCGCGAGCATTCCGATGCAGGATGGCGGCATCCAGGCCCAGGCGATCATGCAGCGCCTGCGCGAACGCTACCTGTGCACCGAACACCTGCAAGCCGTGCCGAAAAAACCACTGCCGACCCTGGACGTGCCGTCCAACGTCATTGCCGAGATGCCACCGCTGCTCAAGGCCTACATGCGCCTGGGCGCGAAGATCTGCGGCGAGCCGTGCTGGGACGAGGATTTCCAGGTGGCCGATGTGTTCATCCTGCTCAAGCGCGACGAGCTCTGCCCGCGCTACGCCCGTCACTTCAAGGCAGCGGTGTGATGAGTCGGTTGCGGGTGTACGCGCGTATCGCGCGAGTCTTGCTGGTGGTGACGCTGGGGCTGAGCATGGCCAGCGTGTTCGGTTTGTTCGAACGCCTGGGGATCGCCAACTCCATGGTGCGTCGCCAGCGCTGGTCGCGGTTCTTCATGGCCCGGCTGAGCCATGCCCTGCCCTTTGCCGTCACCGTCCATGGTCAACTGCCGCAACGACCGATGCTCTGGGTCAGCAACCATGTGTCCTGGACCGACATCCCGCTGCTGGGCATGCTCACGCCACTGTCGTTCCTGTCCAAGGCCGAAGTGCGCACCTGGCCGGTCGCCGGCTGGCTGGCTGCCAAGGCCGGCAGCCTGTTTATCCGTCGCGGCTCGGGTGACAGCCAGCTGATCCGCAAACAGATGAGCCGCCACTTGGAACAGGCCCATCCGTTGCTGATGTTCCCGGAAGGCACCACCACCGACGGCCGTTCCCTGCGCACCTTCCACGGTCGCTTGTTGTCGGCGGCGATCGATGCCGATGTCGCCTTGCAACCGGTGGCGATTCGTTATCTGCGCAACGGCGAGCCGGATTCCCTGGCGCCGTTCATTGGCGATGATGATTTGCTGTCGCACCTGATGCGCCTGTTCGCCAATGATCGGGGCGAGGTGCACATCCACCTGCTGGAACCGATTGCCTGCCATGGCCAGGAACGCGCGGCCCTGGCCTTCCAGGCTCAGCAGGCGGTGCACAAGGCGTTGTTCGGCGCGATTCCCGAGAAACAGCCAGTGCCGGTGCGACCTGCGGCGATTGCGGCCTGACCCGATTTCTGCGGAGCATCCCCTGTGGGAGCGAGCTTGCTCGCGATAGCGGCTTAACATTCAGCCGATGTGCTGGCTGGTACACCGCTATCGCGAGCAAGCTCGCTCCCACATTAGTTTTGTGGCGTCGTCTGGTTCAACGCAAAATCCTGAAGCTGCGGATAGAACAACCGAAAGTCTTCGCTCAACGGCTCATAGAGCCTGATCAACTCCGGCATCGCCCCGGCCAGTTCCTCGGGACGGGACAGGCGGCGAGAAATGCCGCGCAGTACTTGCCCCAACACCTCGAATTCCTGATAAGACCCCAGCCAGTCATCCGCCGCCATGTGCGGGGCGATGTGCGCCAGGCGTCCTGGCAACTGCGGTTCGGTGCCGAGCACCTGGTACACCCGGGACGTGAAATCCAGCAGCGGCTCTTCGCCGTACAACGGCCAGTCCCGGGCCAGGCAATGATCAAAAAACACGTCGAGCACGATCCCGGCATAGCGCCGTCGCACCGTGGAAAAGCGCGACAGGGCGATGTCCACCAGCGGATGACGGTCGGTGTACATGTCGATGCGCCGATGCAAGGCAATCGCCGCTTCGATCCGCGGGTCATAGAGCCCTTGCAGCGGTCCCTTGACGAAGTCGCCGTAGAGGCTGCCGAGCAGTTGTTCCCGGCCGGGGCCGCCGAGGTGCAGGTGCGCGAGATAGTTCATGGCCCGCAGCTTAGCACTCCCGCGCCCATATCGTTATAACCCGATATAGCGATTTGTTCGGCATTCAGATCAAATCCATATTGGTATATCGCGAAGTAACGATTTAAGGTTCGTCCCATCGCGATATAGCGTTTTACTCACCCCGAGCCTGCCACCATGACCCTCGACCTCGACGAAATAATAAAAGCCCTGGCGCACCCAGTACGGCGAGACATCCTCAACTGGCTCAAAGACCCCAAGGTCCAGTTCCCCAACCAGTTGCACAACCATGAGTTCGGCATTTGCGCCGGGCAGATCGACCAGCGTTGCGGCCTGTCGCAATCCACGGTGTCTGCGCACTTGGCGGTGCTGCAACGGGCGGGGCTGATCACCAGCCAGAAGGTCGGTCAATGGCACTTCTTCAAACGCAACGAGGACGTGATCCAGCAGTTCCTCAAGCAAATGAGCCAAGAGCTCTGACCTGACAAGGACCCATCATGCCCCTTTCACTCCTGATCCTGGCCCTGAGCGCCTTCGCCATCGGCACCACCGAGTTCGTCATCATGGGCCTGTTGCCCGACGTGGCGGCCGACCTGGGCGTGTCGATTCCCGGCGCCGGCTGGCTGGTGACCGGCTACGCCCTGGGCGTGGCCATCGGTGCGCCGTTCATGGCCCTGGCCACCGCCCGGCTGCCGCGCAAGGCCGCCCTGGTGGCGTTGATGGGGATTTTCATCGTCGGCAACCTGCTCTGCGCCATCGCCAGCGACTATAACGTGCTGATGTTCGCCCGGGTCGTCACGGCCCTGTGCCACGGTGCGTTCTTCGGTATTGGCTCGGTAGTGGCCGCCGGCCTGGTGGCGCCCAACAAGCGCGCCTCGGCCGTGGCCTTGATGTTCACCGGCCTGACCCTGGCCAATGTGCTCGGCGTGCCGCTGGGCACCGCACTGGGCCAGGAAGCCGGCTGGCGTTCGACCTTCTGGGCGGTGACGGTTATCGGCGTGGTGGCATTGATCGGCCTGATCCGCTTCCTGCCGGCCAAGCGCGACGAAGAAAAACTCGACATGCGCTCGGAGCTGGTGGCGCTCAAAGGCGCCGGTCTGTGGCTGTCCCTGAGCATGACCGCGCTGTTCTCCGCGTCGGTGTTCACCCTCTTCACCTACGTCGCCCCGCTGTTGGGTGAAGTGACCGGCGTATCGCCCCGTGGCGTGACCTGGACTCTGGTGCTGATCGGCCTGGGCCTGACCTTGGGCAACATTATCGGCGGCAAGCTGGCGGACAAGAGCCTGGCAAACACCTTGATGGGCGTCTTCATCACCATGGCCGTGGTGTCCACCGTGCTGAGCTGGACCAGCGTGGCGCTGGTCCCCACTGAAATCACCCTGTTCCTCTGGGCCACCGCCTGCTTCGCCGCCGTGCCGGCCCTGCAAGTCAACGTGGTGACCTTCGGCAAGGATGCGCCCAACCTGGTCTCCACCCTGAACATCGGCGCCTTCAACGTCGGCAATGCCCTGGGCGCCTGGGTCGGCGGCAGCGTCATCGACCAAGGCCTGGGCCTGACTGCCGTACCCCTGGCCGCCGGCGCGCTGGCCGTGCTGGCGCTGCTGGTCACCCTGATCACTTTCCGCCAGGGCGGCAATGCCGACCTGGCCCCGGCAACTCGTTGACTGTTAACCCTTCCACTTTCGAGGTTGTATTTTCATGGCGACTATTTTCGACCCCATCAAACTCGGCGACATCGAGCTGAAGAACCGCATCATCATGGCCCCGCTCACCCGTTGCCGCGCCGATGCAGGCCGCGTGCCCAATGCGCTGATGGCCGAGTACTACGTGCAACGCGCCTCCGCTGGCCTGATCCTCAGCGAAGCGACCTCCGTCACGCCGATGGGCGTGGGCTACCCGGACACCCCGGGCATCTGGTCCAACGACCAGGTACGCGGCTGGTCCAACGTCACCAAGGCGATCCACGGCGCCGGCGGCAAGATCTTCCTGCAACTGTGGCACGTCGGCCGGATCTCCCATCCGTCTTACCTGAACGGCGAAACCCCGGTGGCACCCAGCGCGATCCAGCCCAAGGGCCACGTCAGCCTGGTCCGTCCGCTGGCCGACTACCCAACGCCGCGCGCACTGGAAACCGCTGAAATCGCCGATATCGTCGACGCCTACCGCGTCGGTGCCGAGAATGCCAAGGCCGCGGGTTTCGACGGCGTGGAGATCCACGGCGCCAACGGCTATCTGCTCGACCAGTTCCTGCAAAGCAGCACCAACCAGCGCACCGACAACTACGGCGGCTCCCTGGAAAACCGTGCCCGCCTGCTGCTGGAAGTGACCGACGCCGCCATCGAAGTCTGGGGCGCCGGCCGGGTTGGCGTGCACCTGGCGCCACGCGCCGACTCCCATGACATGGGTGACGAGAACCGCCTGGAAACCTTCAGCTACGTGGCTCGCGAACTCGGCAAGCGTGGCATCGCCTTCATCTGCTCCCGTGAGAAGGAGGGCGAAGACAGCATCGGCCCACAACTCAAGCAGGCTTTCGGCGGCCCGTACATCGCCAACGAACGCTTTACCAAAGAGAGCGCCAATGCCTGGCTGGCAGAAGGCAAGGCTGACGCCGTGGCCTTCGGCGTGCCGTTCATTGCCAACCCGGATCTGCCGGCACGCCTGCAAGCCGATGCGCCGCTGAACGAAGCGCATCCGGAGACCTTCTATGGCAAGGGGCCGGTGGGTTATATCGATTATCCAGTGATGTAAGTCGTAAAAAACAAAAGCCCTGCCTCGAAAGAGCCAGGGCTTTTTTATGTGCGCTAAATATCCCGTCAAACATCCAAACTTCTAAAGTCCCTTCAACCCTTCTTATTATCACCAGCAACAAGACAAAACGTCTTGCAATCACTCTCTTTGAAAAGGATTTCAAATGAACGCCGCCCCTGAAAACAGCCCACAGGCCGACAAAAGTATTTATGAAGTCTTCGCCGCTCAATTCAACTGGGCACCGTTGGCCGTGTTGTCCCAGTACCTCAGATCACTCGATACGCAAGAGTACATGTCGATGCTCACGGCGCTGATGGAGAAAGCGAGCCAGAATGACAAGATCAATAAGCAGATCCAGGCCTGGGAACAGGAACGCGTCGACCCGAACCGCACTCGTCTCGTCGTTAAATTGATCAATCATACCGACTTGGACTTTGAAGTCAGTGAACACAATCTGCATTCGAATGCGGACAGGCAGAACTTTTCAGCGATTCTTCCTTGGGATATCCAAGCGTTGAAGTTCGACCTTGCTTATAGCCGACGCCTGGGCAGTCGCAGTAAGGACATGTTCAAACACTTCATTGTGTTCGGCGATGAAGAGTTTGGCTTTCGCTTTGACTTCGGTTTGCGCGTCAATACGTCCTTCGGTGTTATTTCACCAACGCTGACACCCGTCCGGACCCACCAAGTAACCTCCATTGGAATGAGCCCGATCCAATGCACGACTCGAATCACTCGCACAGCCAATGAAGAACCTTATGGTTTTACCGTGGAACTCACGCTGAGCTGAAAAATGCAGCCTCGCCGGTAATGCTGTTCACTTAAGGCTTATCTGTGGCGAGGGAGCTTGCTCCCGCTTGAGTGCGAAGCGCTCACAAAATGGGGCCGCTACGCAGCCCAGCGGGAGCAAGCTCCCTCGCCACAGGTTCATCATTTGTCTTAAGTGAACAGAATTACCGTCTCGCCAAGGCAGTCTGGCGGAGTCTCTACTGACCTGTTCGGACAGCCTTGCCGAGCGAATTATTCCTACACGTTTACCAGCGCGAAACAAATTTCCTACAAAATTCGCCGCCAATTGCCTACCAACCGCGCCAACGTCGGTTTATAAAAGCACCCTTACGCGCTGTATTGACACAAACCGACGCAATTACGCATTTTGTTTCATTTGCGCAGGCTAGGGCTCAGGTGCAGCATGTCCAGCCCGATCTCCACCCAACGCTCGGCCTCACCCGCCAGGGCGAAGCTGTCGGGGGCCAGCAGCCACTGGTACAGGATGCCATCGATGTAGGCATGAATGGCGACTGCCGCCCTTTCCGGGTCCAGATCATCCGGCAACTGGCCACGCTTCATCGCATTGCGCAATGACAGGGCGATGCGCACATTGCAGTCGAGGCTGACCTCGCGTCGCTGCTGGCGCAAATCGCACATTTCATCGGTGAATTCACACTTATGGAACAGGATCTCATTAATGCGTCGGGTTTTCGGGTCCAGGGCCACTTGCTGGAACAACCGGACCAGCAGCTTGCGAATACAGCCCAGCGGGTCAAGCTCCTCTTCACTCTCACTGGCACGGGCCAACTCGTCGAGCGGCTCGTGCAGGGTATCGAGCATCGCCTGGAGCAAATCCGCCTTGTTGCTGAAATGCCAATAGATGGCCCCGCGCGTCACACCGGCCAGTGTCGCGATGTCAGCCAGGGTTGTACGCGCCACGCCACGCTCGAAAAAGGCCTTTTCGGCGGCTTCGAGGATCTGGCTGCGAGTCTCCTGGGCTTCCTCTTTGGTACGACGGACCATGGCAGTAAACACCTCAATCAGGATGCGGTCAGCAATGCGTAAGAATCAGCTGAATAAAATATGAGGCGACGTCCCTTGGAGCGCGTCGCCGATCTACGCTGGCCTTTGTCAGGCTTTTGTAAATCCGGATATTACGCAATTTGGCTGTTTACAAACAACCGTGTACGTAAGTATATTTCTTAGCATCCTACTAATTGAATTACTGCTGCTTTTTTACCTTTCCACCTTTCGAGTGCGCCCGTTGCGCGCCTGGACCCGAGGATTTCCATGCAATTCAA
The DNA here is from genome assembly GCF_051132015.1 of Pseudomonas sp. Z1-12. Classification (NCBI taxonomy): domain Bacteria; kingdom Pseudomonadati; phylum Pseudomonadota; class Gammaproteobacteria; order Pseudomonadales; family Pseudomonadaceae; genus Pseudomonas; species Pseudomonas sp. Z1-12. Next base: position 1,463,928 of record NZ_CP071647.1, on the reverse strand, counting down.
GCCAGCTGTTACTGCTCTGGTTACCGCCATCGCCCTGGCATCGCTGCTCAGCGGATGCAAAAAGGAAGAGGCTGCACCTGCTGCTCCCCCTCCTCAGGTCGGCGTCGTAACCCTCAAGACCCAGCCCTTCACCTTGACCTCGGAACTGCCGGGCCGCACCAGCGCGTTCCGCGTCGCGGAAGTACGGCCACAGGTCAACGGGATCATTCTCAAGCGCTTGTTCAAGGAAGGCGCCGACGTCAAGGCCGGCCAGCAGCTGTATCAGATCGATCCGGCTGTCTATGAAGCGACTCTCAAGAGCGCCGAGGCCAACCTGCGTTCCACCAAGTCGATTGCCGACCGCTACAAGCAACTGGTGGACGAACAGGCGGTGAGCCGCCAGGAATACGACACCGCCGTGGCCAATCGCCTGGAGTCGGAAGCCAACCTGCAGACAGCCCAGATCAACGTGCGCTACACCAAGGTCTATGCGCCGATTTCCGGTCGCATCGGTCGCTCCTCGGTGACCGAGGGTGCGCTGGTCAGTAACGGCCAGACCGACGCCCTGGCGACCATCCAGCAACTGGACCCGATCTACGTCGACGTGACGCAGAGCTCGGTCGAGCTGCTGCAACTGCGCCGCGAGCTGGAAAGCGGTCGTCTGCAAAAGGCCGGTGAGAACGCCGCCATGGTCAAGCTGACCCTGGAAGACGGCAGCCAGTATCCGCACGAAGGCAAGTTGGAGTTCTCCGAAGTCTCGGTTGACCAGACCACCGGTTCGGTGACCTTGCGCGCCGTGTTCCCCAACCCTGACCACACCCTGCTGCCGGGCATGTTCGTCCACGCCCAATTGCAGGCAGGTGTGAACAGCGCGGCGATCCTGGCACCGCAACAAGGCGTGACCCGCGACCTCAAGGGCATGCCGACCGCCATGGTCGTGGGCGCCGACAACAAAGTCGAACTGCGCCAGCTCAAGGCCAGCCGCACCGTCGGCAGCCAGTGGCTGATCGAAGACGGGCTCAAGGCTGGCGATCGCCTGATCACCGAAGGGTTGCAGTACGTACGGCCGGGGGTGGAAGTCAAAGCCACCGAAGCCACCAACGTCAACACCCAGAACCCGGCCCCCGCTCAGGCAGCTGATAAAGCAGCCGAAGGCAAAGGGGAGTAAACCATGTCGAAATTTTTTATCGACCGTCCGATTTTCGCCTGGGTGATCGCCCTGGTGATCATGCTGGTCGGGGCTTTATCGATCCTCAAGTTGCCGATCAACCAATACCCGAGCATCGCGCCACCGGCCATTGCGATCCAGGTGACCTACCCGGGCGCGTCCGCGCAAACCGTGCAGGACACCGTGGTGCAGGTGATCGAGCAGCAGCTCAACGGTATCGACAACCTGCGTTATGTATCGTCGGAAAGTAACTCCGACGGCAGCATGACCATCACCGCGACCTTCGAACAGGGCACCAGCTCCGATACCGCCCAGGTCCAGGTCCAGAACAAGTTGAACCTGGCCACCCCGCTGTTGCCGCAAGAAGTGCAGCAGCAGGGTATCCGCGTGACCAAGGCGGTGAAGAACTTCCTCATGGTCATCGGCGTGGTGTCGCGTGACGGCAGCATGACCAAGGACGACTTGGCCAACTACATCGTGTCCAACCTGCAAGACCCGATCTCGCGTACTGCGGGTGTCGGTGACTTCCAGGTCTTCGGTGCCCAGTACGCCATGCGGATCTGGCTCGACCCGGCCAAGTTGAACAACTTCAACCTGACCCCGGTGGACGTGAAAAATGCCATTGCCGCGCAAAACGTCCAGGTCTCGTCCGGCCAACTTGGCGGCTTGCCTGCCCTGCCCGGCCAGCAACTGAACGCCACCATCATCGGCAAGACCCGTCTGCAGACCGCCGAGCAGTTCAAGGCGATCCTGCTCAAGGTCAACCCGGACGGCTCGCAAGTGCGCGTCGGCGACGTCGCCGATGTGGGCCTGGGCGGTGAGAACTACAGTGTCAGCGCCCAGTTCAACGGCGCCCCGGCGTCGGGCCTGGCGGTCAAGCTGGCCACCGGCGCCAACGCCCTCGACACAGCCAAGGCTCTGCGCAAGACCATCGACGATCTCAAGCCGTTCTTCCCGCAAGGCGTGGAAGTGGTGTTCCCGTACGACACCACGCCGGTGGTGAGCGAGTCGATCAAGGGTGTGGTTGAAACCCTGGTCGAAGCGGTCGCGCTGGTGTTCCTGGTGATGTTCCTGTTCCTGCAGAACTTCCGCGCCACCATCATCACTACGATGACGGTGCCGGTGGTGTTGCTGGGTACGTTCGGCATCCTCGCGGCGGCCGGCTTCAGCATCAACACCCTGACCATGTTCGGCATGGTACTGGCCATCGGCTTGCTGGTGGACGATGCCATCGTCGTGGTGGAAAACGTCGAACGGGTGATGAGCGAAGAAGGCCTGTCACCCAAGGAAGCCACCAAGAAGTCCATGGGGCAGATCCAGGGTGCGTTGGTGGGTATCGCGCTGGTGCTGTCGGCGGTGCTGTTGCCGATGGCGTTCTTCAGCGGTTCCACCGGCGTGATCTACAAACAGTTCTCCATCACCATCGTCTCGGCCATGGCCTTGTCGGTCCTGGTGGCGTTGATCTTCACCCCGGCCCTGTGCGCCACCATGCTCAAGCCGATCCCCAAGGGTGAGCACGGCACACCGAAACGCGGCTTCTTCGGCTGGTTCAACCGCAATTTCGACCGTGGCGTTCGCAGCTACGAGCGTGGCGTTGGCAATATGCTCAAGCACAAGGCCCCGTACCTGCTGGCCTACGTGCTCATCGTGGTTGGCATGATCTGGCTGTTCACCCGCATCCCGACGGCGTTCCTGCCCGAAGAAGACCAGGGCGTGCTGTTCGCCCAGGTGCAGACCCCGGCCGGTTCCAGTGCCGAGCGCACCCAGGTGGTGGTGGACAAGATGCGTGAGTTCCTGCTGCGTCCAAGCAAGGACGGCGGCGAAGGCGATGCGGTGGCGTCGGTGTTCACGGTGACCGGCTTCAACTTCGCCGGTCGCGGCCAGAGCTCCGGCATGGCCTTCATCATGCTCAAGCCATGGGAGGAGCGTAACGCCGACAACAGCGTGTTCAAGCTCGCGGCCCGCGCCCAGCAGCACTTCTTCACGTTCCGTGACGCGATGGTGTTCGCCTTCGCCCCGCCGGCAGTGCTGGAACTGGGTAACGCCACCGGTTTCGACGTGTTCCTGCAGGACCGTGCCGGTATCGGCCACGACAAGCTGATGGAGGCCCGCAACCAGTTCCTGGGGATGGCTTCCCAGAGCAAGATCCTCTCCCAGGTGCGTCCGAACGGCCTGAACGACGAGCCGCAATACCAGCTGGAAATCGACGACGAGAAGGCCAGCGCGCTGGGCATCACCCTGTCGGACATCAACAACACCCTGTCGATTGCCTTGGGCAGTAGCTACGTGAACGACTTCATCGACCGTGGTCGGGTGAAGAAAGTGTACGTGCAGGGTCAACCCGGTGCCCGCATGAGCCCCGAGGACTTGCAGAAGTGGTACGTGCGCAACAGCGCCGGGACCATGGTGCCGTTCACGGCGTTCGCCAAGGGCGAGTGGGTCTATGGTTCGCCAAAACTGGCCCGCTACAACGGTGTGGAAGCGATGGAAATCCTCGGTGCCCCGGCCCCAGGCTACTCCACCGGTGAAGCCATGGCCGAAGTCGAAGCCATCGCCAAGAAGTTGCCGGCCGGTGTGGGTATTTCCTGGACGGGCCTGTCCTACGAGGAACGTCTGTCGGGCTCCCAGGCGCCGGCGTTGTATGCCTTGTCGCTGCTGATGGTGTTCCTGTGCCTCGCGGCGCTGTATGAAAGCTGGTCGATTCCGATCGCGGTCATGCTCGTGGTGCCCCTGGGGATCATCGGGGCGCTGATGGCGACCAGTCTGCGCGGCCTGTCCAACGACGTGTACTTCCAGGTGGGCTTGCTGACCACCATCGGCCTGGCGGCGAAAAACGCCATTCTGATCGTGGAGTTCGCCAAGGAACTCCACGAACAGGGCCGAACCCTGGTGGAAGCCGCCATCGAAGCCTGTAGGATGCGTCTGCGGCCGATCATCATGACGTCCCTGGCGTTCGTCCTCGGTGTGGTTCCGCTGGCGATTTCCACGGGTGCCGGTTCGGGCAGCCAACATGCCATCGGTACGGGTGTGATCGGCGGTATGCTCACCGCGACTATCCTGGCGATCTTCTGGGTGCCCTTGTTCTTCGTGACCGTGTCGTCGATGGGTCGTCGCAAAAATATCGACCAGGACAACACTCCTGAAACTTCCAAAGAGGCTGGCCAATGAGCAAGTCGCTACTCTCCCTGACCATCGCCGCCGTCGTGCTCAGCGGTTGCTCGCTGATCCCCGACTACCAGCGGCCCGACGCACCGGTTGCGGCGCAATACCCGCAAGGGCCGGCCTACGAGGCCGCCAAGGCGCCCGGCCAGGCCGCCGCCGAGCAAGGCTGGAAGCAGTTTTTCCATGACCCGGCGTTGCAACAGCTGATCCAGGTCGCCCTGGAAAACAACCGCGACCTGCGCGTCGCGGCGCTGAACATCGATGCCTACGCCGCGCAATACCGCATCCAGCGCGCGGACCTGTTCCCGGCGGTCTCGGCCACCGGCGCCGGCAACCGCCAGCGGGTACCGGCACGGGCTTCGCAGACCGGCGAAGCGGCGATCACCAGTTCCTACTCGGCGACCTTGGGCATCAGCGCCTATGAACTGGACCTGTTCGGTCGGGTTCGCAGCCTGAGCGAGCAAGCGCTGCAAAGCTACTTCGCCACCGAAGAAGCCCGGCGCAGCACCCAGATCAGCCTGGTGGCCAACGTCGCCAATGCCTACCTGACCTGGCAAGCCGACAAGGAACTGCTCAAGCTGACCCAGGAAACCCTCGGCGCCTACGAGCAAAGCTTCAAGCTGACTTCGCGCAGCGCCGAAGTCGGCGTGGCCTCGGCCCTGGACTTGAGCCAGGCGCGCACCGCCGTGGAAAACGCCCGCGTGCAACTGGCCCGCTACACTCGCCAAGTCGCCCAGGATGAGAACAGCCTGACCCTGCTGCTGGGCACCGGCCTGCCGGCCAACCTGAACGCGCAACCGTTGAGCGATGACCTGCTCAGCGAAGTACCGGCCGGGCTGCCATCGGACCTGCTGCAACGTCGTCCGGACATTCTCCAGGCCGAACGCAACCTGCTCGCCGCCAACGCCAACATCGGCGCCGCTCGGGCCGCGTTCTTCCCGAGCATCAGCCTGACGGCCAACGCCGGCACCCTGAGCCCGGACCTGTCCGGCCTGTTCAAGGGCGGTTCGGGCACCTGGAGCTTCGCGCCGCAGATCAACCTGCCGATCTTCAATGCCGGCAGCCTGCGAGCGAGCCTGGATTACGCGAAGATTCAGAAAGACATCAACGTCGCGCAGTACGAGAAGTCGATTCAGACCGCGTTCCAGGAAGTCTCCGACGGCCTGGCCGCACGCCAGACCTACAACGAGCAGTTGCAGGCCCAGACCGATTTCGTCGCCGCCAACCAGGACTACTACCGCCTGGCTGAGCGTCGCTACCGCATCGGCGTCGACAGCAACCTGACCTTCCTCGATGCCCAGCGCCAGTTGTTCAGCGCGCAGCAATCGCTGATCACCGACCGTCTTGCGCAACTGACCAGCGAGGTCAATTTGTACAAGGCACTGGGCGGTGGTTGGAATGCCGAGACGGGCAAGAACGAGCCGGTGGCGGAGAAAGCGCCGCCGATGAAACTGTTCTGATGTCTGAGTGTTGAAACACGAAGCCCACCGCAAGGTGGGCTTTTTGTTTGCGCACCTTTTAACGCTGGCCTATGTGGGAGCGAGCTTGCTCGCAATGATGGCGATGCGGTCTTTCAGGAACCGAGGCGCCTGTTTCGCGAGCAAGCTTTGCTCCCACAGCCCTGCGGGGCGATGCGATGCGACGTTTCGCTAAATCCCCTCGCCACACTGGTCAACGCGGGTCGACGATATCCAGTGCTCGATTGGCCAACAATTCACTCAAGTCAATCATCTGCGCCACGCCTAGCGCGACATACCGCCGCGAGCCTTCTAGATCGAACGCCAGGTCGTTGACCATGGCACTGGCGGAGGCCAGGGTTTCGCTGAGATTTGCCAGTAGGCACTCGGTGTCGAGGGTATCGATGACGGTGAACACCTGAGTTGAGGTTTGGGGTTTTGGATCAGGCTGGGTGCCCAGATGGTAATCGAGCGCTCGGTCCGCGGCTTCTTGGAGCTTTTCCGGATCGGGGTCGTTGTAGGGGAAGGTGGATTCTGAAGAAGGATGATGTCTTTTCATAGCGGCGCTCCTGTATCAATTGGAGCCCGAGACGTTGGGTCCGGGCGCTGGCGCCTAACGAATTCGGCGGGCTTGCAGTCCCGGTCGCTGAATTGACAGCGACACGAACAAGCTAGAGATATCGCTTCCGAGCGGCAACCTTAAAACCTCGTCGGAAAAATCGCCGCGTCTGTCAGACCGGCCACAAATCTTGTGGGAGCGAGCTTGCTCGCGATGGCGGCCTGTCAGTCGGCCAGGATGTTTTTGATTGAGTACATATCCATTTTCTCGGTAACGGCGACTTAGGGTTCCGCCCTGACGGCGGCTCACTTTTGAAGAGCGCAAAAGTAAGCAAAACGCTCCTGCCCCACCACTCAGTGCCTCGCCTAGGCTTGGCATGCCCGCACTCCGGCATTGCTCCGTGGGCCGCCGCGAAGGGCCATCCATGGCCCAGCGCGACTACCTCGGCATCCATGCCGAGGTGCCCACTGCGCAATGCCTGCGTGCGGCCATCGTGGTTAACGGGGCGCCTGAGATCAACGTCCACCGCGAGGCGGCCTAGTAGCCGACCTGGTTCTTGAGGAGACCGCGTTCCTCCTGTGGGAGCGGGCTTGCTCGCGAAGAGGTCGGCAAATTCCACATCGCCACCGACTGTGACACCCACACTTGGATTGAAGTAGAGCCGTCAGAACTTGGTCGGTTGTCAGGCCGCCTTCGCGAGCAAGCTCGCTCCCACAGTTGGGCCGAAGTACAGCTGCCAGAACCCGGTCGACTGTTAGGCCGCCTTCGCGAGCAAGCTCACTCCCACACTTGGATTGAAGTACAGCCGCCAGAGCCAGGTCGGCTGTCAGGCCGCCTCGCGAGCAAGCTTTGCTCCCACAGATCTGACGGGTGTACGACCGGGAGAGCCAGGTCGGCTACTAGGCCGCCTCGTGGTGGACGTTGATCTCCGCGCCCCATTAACCACGCTGGCCGAACGCAGGCATTGTGCAGTGGGCATCCCGGCATGGATGCCGGGATAGCCGCGCTGGGCCATGGATGGCCCTTCGCGGCGGCCCACGGAGCAATGCCGGAGTGAGGGCATGCCGAGCCCTAGCGAGGCACCGAGTGGTGGGGCAGGAGCGTTTTGCTTACTTTTGCGCTTCTCAAAAGTGAGCCGCCGTCAGGGCTGAACCCTAAGTAGCCGTTACCACGAAAACGGATATGTACCCAGTCGATAAGAGCAAAGCCAGCTGACAGACCGCCATCGCGAGCAAGCTCGCTCCCACAAGGCATTGCGACCATCCAATCGGCCGTTTTGCCGTTCGATAATCGCCCAAAACCCGCAAACGGCAATTGAACCGATCCCAGGCCGCCCTTCACCATCCCTCACACAAAACCAATAACAACAGGTTCGACGCCATGCCTCTGCGCCCCGCTCCGTCCGGCTGATCCTCGATCGTTTTAATCCTCCGGCTCCACCGCAATGTTCGTAACCCACGGTTGCGGCAACAACTCGCCTCGCCCACAAAAAACAAGAGACAACGCCCATGAAGCCCACACAGCACCTGTTCCCCAGCCTCATCGCCGTCGCCCTGGCCAGCACCGCCCTGCCCGTCCTGGCCGCGGAATCGGGATTCGTCGAAGATGCCAAGGCCACGCTGAACCTGCGCAACTTCTACCTCAACCGCAACTTCACCAACCCGAACAATGCCCAAGGCAAGGCTGAAGAGTGGACCCAGAGCTTCATTCTCGACGCCAAGTCCGGCTTCACCCAAGGCACGGTCGGTTTCGGCGTGGACGTACTGGGGATGTACTCGGTCAAGCTCGACGGCGGTCGTGGCACGGCAGGTACACAACTGCTGCCGGTACACGATGACGGTCGCCCCGCCGATGACTTCGGTCGCCTGGGCGTGGCCCTCAAGGCCAAGGTCTCGAAGACTGAGCTGAAGGTCGGTGAATGGATGCCGGTGTTGCCGATCCTGCGTTCCGACGACGGTCGTTCCCTGCCGCAAACCTTCCGCGGCGGCCAGGTCACCTCCACCGAAATCAACGGCCTGAGCCTCTACGGCGGCCAGTTCCGTGGCAACAGCCCGCGCAACGACGCGAGCATGGAAGACATGTCGATGAACGGCCGCGGCGCGTTCACCTCCGACCGTTTCAACTTCGGTGGCGGCGAATACGCCTTCAACGAAAAACGCACCCAGGTCGGCGTCTGGTACGCGGAACTGTCCGACATCTACCAACAGCAATATTTCAACCTGACCCACAGCCAGCCCATGGGCGACTGGACCCTGGGCGCCAACCTTGGTTACTTCACCGGTAAGGAAAACGGCAGTGCGCTGGCCGGCGACCTGGACAACAAAACCGCGTTCGCCATGCTCTCGGCCAAATACGGCGGCAACACCTTCTACGTCGGCCTGCAGAAAGTCGGCGGCGATGATGCCTGGATGCGCGTCAACGGCACCAGCGGCGGCACCCTGGCGAACGACAGCTACAACTCCAGCTACGACAACGCCAAGGAAAAATCCTGGCAAGTGCGCCATGACTTCAACTTCGCCGCTGTCGGCGTGCCGGGCCTGACCCTGATGAACCGCTACATCAGCGGCGACAACGTGCACACCGCCACCGTTGACGATGGCAAGGAATGGGGCCGCGAAAGTGAGCTGGCCTACACCGTGCAGAGCGGTGTGCTGAAGAGCCTGAATGTGAAATGGCGTAACTCGACGATGCGCCGGGATTACAGCACCAATGAATTCGATGAGAACCGGTTGATCGTCAGCTATCCGATTAGCCTACTGTAGAAGCCAAGCATAGAGGGAGGCTGCACCACCGAATCGCGAGCAGGCTCGCTCCCACAGGGGATTGGCGGTGGACGCAGATTCAATGGCCGCTGGAGATCAGTGTGGGAGCGAGCTTGCTCGCGATGGCGTCATCACATTCAACATCGATGCAAGCTGACCCACCGCTTTCGCGAGCAAGCTCGCTCCCACAGGGGATTGGCGGTGTACGCGAACTCAATGGCCGCTGGAGATCAGTGTGGGAGCGAGCCCGCTCGCGATGGCGTCATCACATTCAACATCGATGCAAGCTGACCCACCGCTTTCGCGAGCAAGCTCGCTCCCACAGGGGATTGGCGGTGTACGCAGATTCAATGGCCGCTGGAGATCAGTGTGGGAGCGAGCTTGCTCGCGATGGCGTCATCACATTCAACATCGATGCAAGCTGACCCCACCGCTTTCGCGAGCAAGCTCGCGCCCACAGGGGATTGGCGGTGTACGCAGATTCAATGGCCGCTGGAGATCAGCGTGGGAGCGAGCCTGCTCGCGATGGCGTCATCACATTCAACATCGATGCAAGCTGACCCACCGCTTTCGCGAGCAAGCTCGCTCCCACAGGGGATTGGCGGTGTACGCAGATTCAATGGCCGCTGGAGATCAGTGTGTGGGAGCGAGCTTGCTCGCGATGGCGTCATCACATTCAACATCGATGCAAGCTGACCCACCGCTTTCGCGAGCAAGCTCGCTCCCACAGGGGATTGGCGGTGTACGCAGATTCAATGGCCGCTGGAGATCAGTGTGGGAGCGAGCCTGCTCGCGATGACGTCATCACATTCAACATCGATGCAAGCTGACCCACCGCTTTCGCGAGCAAGCTCGCTCCCACAGGGGATTGGCGGTGTACGCAGATTCAATGGCCGCTGGAGATCAGTGTGTGGGAGCGAGCTTGCTCGCGATGGCGTCATCACATTCAACATCGATGCAAGCTGACCCACCGCTTTCGCGAGCAGGCTCGCTCCCACAGGAATCGAGGTATGTCTTAACCCCGCGATTCGACACCCAGTTCGTCCCAGACGGATTCGGCCAGGTGGAAGGTGGCATTGGCCGCCGGAATGCCGCAGTAAATGGCGCTCTGCATGATCACTTCCTTGATCTCGCTGCGGCTTACGCCATTGTTGGCGGCGGCGCGCAGGTGCAGCTTGAGTTCTTCGTTGCGGTTCATGCCGATCAGCATGGCGATAGTAATCAGGCTACGGGTATGGCGCGGCAGGCCCGGGCGGGTCCAGATGTCGCCCCAGGCGTGACGGGTGATCATCTCCTGGAATTCGCTGTTGAACTCGGTCAGGGCATTGAGGCTGCGATCGACGTGGGCATCGCCCAGCACCGCGCGGCGTACTTGCATGCCTTCGTCGTAACGTTGTTTCTCGTCCACAGGAAACTCCTCAGGTGCGGCCGGAATCAAGCAGGAAATCCAAGACCCGAGCGCTGAATGCAGCACCGGCCTGGACGTTGGACAGGTGCGCGGCAGGAAACTCGGCGTACTCGGCGCCATTGACGCGCTCTTGGATAAAGTGCCCACCCGACGGTGGCGTCACCGCATCTTCGGTGCCGGCGATCACCAGCAGCGGCACGCGAATCGATGACAACTGCTCGCGAAAATCGGCATCACGTACCGCCGCGCAGTTGGCGGCATAACCCTGGGGCGAGGTCGCGGCCAGCATGTCAGTGATTTTTTTCGCCGTCGCAGGCTGGGCCTTGGCAAAGTCGGGGGTAAACCAGCGGGCAATCGACGCATCGCGCAACGCCACCATCGCATCCTTGCCGTCACGCAGCACGGTTTCGATGCGCGGGTTCCACATCGACGGGTCGCCGATCTTGGCCGCGGTGTTGCACACCACCAGTTTGTGCAGGCGTTCACCGGCATTGATGCCCAGCCACTGACCGATCAAGCCCCCCATCGACAAGCCGCAGAAATGCACCTTGTCGATGTTCAACTGATCAAGCATTGCCAGCACATCGTGGCCCAGCTGTTCAATGCTGTAGGGGCCTTCGGTCACCAGCGACTGGCCATGACCACGGGTGTCGAAACGCAGCACGCGAAAATGTTCGCTGAAGGCCGGGATCTGCTCGTCCCACATGTGCAGGTCGGTGCCCAGGGAGTTGGAGAGCACCAGCACCGGGGCGTCTTGCGGCCCGTCCAATCGGTAGTTCAGATCGCCCTCGGCGAGTTTGACGAATCCCACAACAATCTCCTTTCAGGCATTCAAGGCAAGGTGTTCGGCCACGGCTCGGGCGACCCAGGTCTGGGCCTGGCCGAGGTAGTGGGCCGGGTCGAGCAGGTGGTCGAGCTCGGTCGCGGATAACTGCGCGTTGATCTGGGGTTCGTCTCCCAGCACCGCGCGCAAATGCCGCTGTTCGGCCACGGCGCGCTTGCAGCATTGCTCCAGCAGATGATGGGCGGTGTCACGGCCAACCCGCTGGGCCAGGACGATGCTCACCGCTTCGGCCAGCACCAACCCCTGGGTCAGTTCCAGGTTGCGGGCCATGCGCGCCGTGTCCACTTCCAGCCCTTCGGCCAGCAGTCGCGCCTGTTGCAAGGCGCCGGAGACCAGGCAGCAGATCTCCGGCAGGGTTTCCCATTCGGCGTGCCACAGGCCCAGGCTGCGCTCGTGCTCCTGAGGCATGGCGCTGAACAGCGTCGACAACAGGCCAGGCACGCGTGTCGCCGCGCCGATCAGCACCGCCGCGCCCACCGGGTTGCGCTTGTGCGGCATCGTCGACGAACCACCCTTGCCCGGTGCAGAAGGCTCGAACGCTTCGCCGGCCTCGGTCTGCATCAACAGGCTGATGTCGCGCCCCAATTTGCCCAGGCTGCCGGCGATCAACCCCAGCACCGCGCCGAACTCCACCAGGCGATCGCGCTGGGTGTGCCACGGTTGCTCAGGCAGGTTCAGTTGCAACTCGGCGGCCAGGGCTTCGGCGACCGGCAGCGCCTGTTCACCCAAGGCGGCGAGCGTTCCGGAGGCGCCGCCGAATTGCAGCACCAGCAAACGCGGCTTGAGTTCCCGCAAGCGCTGGCGACTGCGGGTGATCGCCCCCAGCCAACCGGCGATCTTCATGCCCAGGGTGACCGGGGTTGCGTGTTGCAACCAAGTGCGCCCGGCCAGCGGTGTGGCGGCGTAGCGCTCGGCTTGTCGGGCCAGGGTGGCGGCCAGCTGCGCCAGCTCTGCCTCGATCAAGTCCAACGCTCGGCGCAGTTGCAGCACCAATCCGCTGTCCATCACGTCCTGGCTGGTGGCGCCCAGGTGGACATAACGTTCAGCCTCGGCGCTCTGGGTGGCGATGTGTTTGCCGAGCGCCTTGACCAGCGGAATCGCCGAGTTGCCGGCACTGGCAATCGCTTCGCTCAACGCCGAAAAATCGTACAACTGGGCACGGCAGGCGTTCTCGATCGGCGCCACCGCGTCCTGGGGAATCACGCCCATTCGCGCTTGGGCCCGGGCCAATGCGGCCTCCACGTCCAGCATGGCCTGCACCCGCCCTGCATCGCAGAACACCTCGCGCATGTCGCGGGCGGTGAAGTAGGCATCGAACAGCTGATTGCCCGGTCGTTCGCTCATAAACAGTCCTTCGAAAAATGGATGCCTCTGGCCAGAGATTGCTCCCGCTTGAGTGCGAAGCACTCACAAGAGAGGACTGCTGCGCAGCCCAGCGGGAGCAAGCTCCCTCGCCACAATGAATCTAACAAGCCTTAGGTTCACCACTCACAGGTCATGGTGCAAATATGCCGGCTGCTTGGGCAGGCGCAGGCTGAACAGGAACGCCACCACCATCATCACCGTGACATACCAATAAAAGGCGTTTTCCATGCCTTGGGCCTTCAGGCTCAAGGCGACGTATTCGGCCGATCCGCCAAAAATCGCATTGGCCACCGCGTAAGCCAACCCTACTCCCAGTGCCCGCACTTCAGGTGGAAACATTTCGGCTTTCACCAGGCCGCTGATGGAGGTATAGAAACTGACGATCGCCAGCGCCAACGTAATCAGGACAAACGCCAGGAACGGGCTGCTGATGCTTTTGAGCGTCAGCAGGATCGGCACCGTGCACAACGCTCCCAGGCCACCGAACCAAAGCATGGAGTTACGCCGGCCGATCTTGTCCGCCAGCATGCCGAACAGCGGTTGCATACACATATAGAGGAACAGCGCGCCGGTCATGATGTAGCTGGCGGTCTTGGCATGCAGGCCCGCGGTGTTCACCAGGTATTTCTGCATGTAGGTGGTGAAGGTGTAAAAAATCAGCGAACCACCGGCGGTGTAGCCGAGCACGGTGATAAACGCCGCCTTGTGGTCGCGAAACAGCGCGGCGATGCTGCCGGCGTCCTTGTTCTCGCGCATTTCCTTGCTGCTGGTTTCTTTCAGGGAACGCCGCAGGAGCAGGGAAATCAACGCCGCCGCGGCGCCTACCACGAACGGAATCCGCCAACCGTAGGCACGCAGTTCGTCCTCGTTGAGAAACTGTTGCAGGACCACCACCAGCGACACCGCCAGCAGCTGCCCGCCAATCAGCGTCACGTACTGGAACGAGGCGAAGAAGCCGCGCTGACCTTTGAGGGCCACTTCGCTCATGTAGGTGGCGGTGGTGCCGTATTCGCCGCCCACCGACAGGCCTTGCAGCAAGCGCGCGAGCAACAGCAGCACCGGCGCCCAGACACCAATGTCCTTGTAGGTGGGCAGGCAGGCGATGAGCAACGAGCCGAAGCACATCATCAGCACCGAGATCATCATCGAATTCTTGCGCCCGTGGCGATCCGCCACCCGACCGAAAATCCAACCGCCGATGGGGCGCATCAGGAACCCGGCGGCGAACACACCGGCCGTGTTGACCAGTTGCACCGTCGGGTTGTCCGAGGGGAAGAACGCCGGCGCGAAATAAATCGCACAGAACGCATACACGTAGAAGTCGAACCATTCGACCAGGTTGCCGGATGAAGCACCGACGATGGCGAAGATGCGCTTGCTGCGTTCTTCACCGGTGTAGTGGCTGATTGGGATGGTCATGGGTTATTCACTCGTTGGGGCTGACGAAGTCTAGACACACTTCGTAAAACTCCCGTTCCACAAACAGTTTTTCAACCTGTAGTGCCTGTACTACCGCCATCGCGAGCAAGCTCGCTCCCACAGGGTTGCATCATCTCTGTGGCGAGGGAGCTTGCTCCCGCTGGCTTGCGCAGCAAGCCCAAGCTGACGACCCGGTGTATCAGGCCGGTCGTGGTAGCCGGGTTTGCGACTGCTTCGCAGCCGAGCGGGAGCAAGCTCCCTCGCCACAAGATCGCCCATCACTCAGTAATCGAAGAACACCGTCTCGGCATCCGTGCCCTGCAGGATCACGTTCCACTGATACACGCCCGACGCATCGGGCTTGGCGACGAGGGTGCCGCGGCGCTCCTCGGGGACGCAGGCCAGCAGCGGGTCAGCTTCGTTGGCCTGCTCGCCGTCAAAGTAGATGCGTGTCAGCAAATGCTTGACCAGCCCACGTGCGAACACCAGCACGACCAGATGCGGCGCCTGGGTCGTACCGCCCAGCCCTGGCACCGTGCCCGGCTTGATGGTGGTGAAGCGGAAGCGCCCTTCGGCGTCCACCGGCACTCGGCCGAAGCCTTCGAAGTGCGGGTCCAGGGGCTTGTCCTGGTCGTCTTCCGGGTGGGCGTATTTGCCGGCGGCGTTGGCCTGCCAGACTTCCAGCATCGCATCGTTGACGAACTGGCCATTACCGTCGACCACCTGCCCGGTGATCGCCACGCGTTGGCCAAGGGTTTGGGCAACGGTCAGGTCTTCGCGGTTCAGCCAGGTCAGGCCGATGTGGTAGTAAGGGCCAACGGTATGGGACGTGGTGGCGGTGAGCGTCATCTTATTTCTCCATCGGCGTGGCATCGCGGCCGCGCAAGACGATGTCCCAGCGGTAACCGAGGGCGTAGTGAGGGACGGTTTTTTCCAGGTCGAAACGGGCGATCAGGCGCTCCTTGGCGCGGGTGTCCGGCACGCAGTTGTAGATCGGGTCGTATTCCAGCAAGGGATCGCCCGGGAAATACATCTGCGTCACCAGGCGCGTCAGGATGCTCGGCCCGAACAGTGAGAAATGGATATGCGCCGGGCGCCAGGCGTTGTGATGGTTGCCCCACGGATAAGCGCCGGGCTTGATGGTCTGGAACTGATACCAGCCGTTGGCATCGGTCACGGTGCGACCGGTGCCGGTGAAGTTCGGGTCCAGCGGCGCGTCATGGTCGTCACGGTCATGGTTATAGCGGCCGGCGGCGTTGGCCTGCCAGATTTCCACCAGGATGCCGGGCACCGGCTCGCCGTGCTCATCCAGCACCCGCCCGTGAATAATGATCCGCTCCCCCAGTGGCTCGCCGGCATGCTGGGCGGTCAGGTCGTGGTCCTTTTCCTGCAAGCGGTCGGCGCCTACCGTCGGGCCGGTAATTTCCGACAGCGAATGGGGCAGGAACACCAACGGCTTGGACGGCGAGCGCAGGTTGGTGGACTGGTACGGCGGGTGCAGATACTCCGGCTGGGTGCCCGCTTGGGGGCGACGATAACCAGGCTTGTCAGTCATGAAGCATTCCTCGGTTTTCTTATTAGTAGAGCGACGCGTCAGACGCGTTCGATGGCCAATGCCAGACCCTGGCCGACACCGACGCACATGGTCGCCAGGCCTTTCTTGCCGCCGGTCTTTTCCAAATGGTGCAGCGCCGTCATCACCAAGCGTGCCCCGCTCATGCCCAGTGGATGGCCGAGGGCGATAGCGCCGCCGTTCGGGTTGACCTGCGGCGCATCGTCCGCCAGCCCCAAGTCCCGCAGCACCGCCAGGCCCTGGCTGGCAAAGGCTTCATTGAGTTCGATCACATCGAAATCCGCGACCGCCAGGCCCAGACGTTCAGTGAGCTTGCGCACTGCCGGCACCGGGCCAATGCCCATCACCCGTGGCGCGACGCCGGCGCTGGCCATGCCCAACACTTTGCCCCGAGGCGTCAGGCCATGTTTTTTCACCGCTTCGGCCGACGCCAGGATCAAGGCGGCCGCGCCGTCGTTGACACCCGAAGCGTTGCCGGCGGTGACGGTCTTGTCAGGGCCATTGACCGGTTTGAGTTTGCCCAGGGTTTCCAGCGTGGTGTCGGCGCGCGGGTGCTCGTCCTGTTCGACCACGGTTTCGCCTTTTTTATGAGTGATGCGCACCGGCACGATTTCTTCGGCGAAAAAACCTGCCGCCTGGGCCGCCGCCGTTCGCTGTTGGCTGCGCAAGGCGAAAGCGTCCTGGTCGGCGCGGGACACGGCGTAGTCATCGGCCACGTTATCGGCGGTCTGCGGCATCGCGTCCACGCCGTACTGGGCTTTCATCAATGGGTTGATGAAACGCCAGCCGATGGTGGTGTCTTCCAGCTTCATGTTGCGGGAAAACGCGGCGTCGGCCTTGCCCATCACGAACGGCGCCCGAGACATCGACTCCACGCCGCCAGCGATGGCCAGTTCCATCTCACCGCTGGCAATGGCGCGGAACGCGGTGCCGATGGCGTCCATGCCCGAGGCGCAAAGGCGATTGAGGGTCACGCCGGGAATGCTCTGCGGCAGGCCCGCCAACAGCAGCGCCATGCGCGCCACGTTGCGGTTGTCTTCACCGGCCTGGTTGGCACAGCCGAGGAACACCTCATCCACCGCATTCCAGTCCACCGATGGATTGCGTTCCATCAGCGCCTTGATCGGCACAGCGGCCAGGTCATCGGCGCGCACGGCAGACAAACCGCCGCCAAACCGACCGATCGGGGTTCGAATCGCATCACAGATATACACGTCGCGCATCAAGCTTCTCCCGGTGCCTGGCCGTGGGCCGCCGCGGTGCGAGCTTCCAAGTCGCGCAGTGCGCGCAGCTCCACTTCGGTCGGCTCGGCGGTGGTTTGCACCTGGTCGGCGAAACGGATCGCCCACCCGGTGGCCGCAATGACTTGCTCGCGGGTCACGCCGGGGTGCAGCGCGGTGACCACGAATTCATGGCTGCCGGCTTCCGGTTCCATGATGCACAAATCGGTGATGATGCCCACGGGCCCCGCTCCCGGCAGGCCAAGACGCTTGCGCGAATCACCGCCTTCGCCATGGCCCACCGAGGTGATGAAATCCAGCTTGTCGACAAACGAACGCGCCGACTGCTTGAGGATGATCAACACGCTTTTGGCGGAACCGGCGATTTCCGGCGCGCCACCGGCACCCGGCAAGCGGACTTTCGGCTGATGGTAGTCGCCCACCACCGTGGTGTTGATGTTGCCAAAACGGTCGACCTGGGCCGCGCCAAGGAAACCGACATCGATACGCCCGCCCTGCAGCCAGTAGCGAAAAATCTCACCGGTCGGTACGACAGTGTCCGCGGTTTCCGCCAGCTCACCGTCGCCGATGGACAGCGGCAGTACGCTGGGCTTGGCACCGATCGGACCCGATTCGTAGATCAGCACGACGTCCGGCGACGAGGTCAGCCGCGCCAGGTTGGCCGCTTTCGACGGCAGGCCGATGCCGACGAAGCACACGGCATTGTTCTTCAAGCGACGCGCCGCGGCGACGGTCATCATTTCGTTGGTGGAGTAGTTCATGGTTTCACCTGCGAAGCGGCTGCCAGCCGGGCCTGGAATTCACTGAAATCTCGAGTGCCGTGAATGTATTCGTTGATCCATGCGATAAAGGTCTCACGGTCCCGGGCGATCGGGTCCCACGCCTGGTAGAAACGGTTGTCACGCTCGGTGTAGCCGTGGGCGTAGGACGGATGGGCACCGCCGGGGACATGGCACACGGCGCTCAACGCCCAGGTCGGCAGCACGCAGGCGTTCATCGGCGCGTTCAGGTCGTCGACGATTTCTTCCACGGTGACGATGCAACGCTTGGCGGCCAGGGCAGCTTCTTTCTGCACACCGAGGATGCCCCATAACAACACGTTACCCTTGCGGTCGGCTTTCTGGGCATGGATCACCGTGACGTCCGGGCGCACCGAAGGCACCGCGGCCAAGACTTCACCGGTGAAGGGACAGGTCACGCTCTTGATCAGCGGGTTGACCTTCGGCAGGTCAGAACCGGCGTAGGCCCGCAACACTGCAAACGGCAGGCCGGAAGCGCCGGCGACGTAGGCATTGGCCAGGTCGGCGTGGCTGTGTTCCTCGATCTCCAGCGGGTGCGGCCATTGCTTCTCCACGGCATCGCGCAAGCGGTGCAACGACCCGACGCCAGGGTTGCCGCCCCAGGAGAAAATCAACTTGCGAGCACAACCGGCGCCGATCAACTGGTCATAGATCAGGTCAGGCGTCATGCGCACCAGGGTCAGATCTTTCTTGCCCTGACGAATGATTTCATGACCCGCCGCCGTAGGAATCAGGTGAGTGAAGCCTTCGAGCGCGACGGTATCGCCGTCATTGACGAATTGCTTCACCGCGTCGTGCAGCGAAAGGATTTCAGCCATGGGGCAGGCTCCCGTTATCCAGTAGACCGACATGAAGAAAAAGGCGCGAGGTTAAGCGCCGGAGTGACTGAAGATTAAGCTTCGGGATGACGGCAAAACAATCCGATAATCGACTGAGTGTTCGTTTATCGAACAGATTGTTGTTTGGCTATCGATTTGCCCTCACATCGAAAACAAGTGGAAACCGTGGCGAGGGAGCTTGCTCCCGCTGGGCTGCGTAGCAGCCCTAATATAGAGGGCCGCTTCGCGCCCCAGCGGGAGCAAGCTCCCTCGCCACAGGTGTGGACTCAGGGTTTCGTGCAGGTGAACAGCTCAGGTCGCATCCGCATGACTGACCATGCCCTTGATCACCACCGCCGTGGTCGCCAGGGCCGCAGGAATAACCAGCGCCGTCAGGACCTGTTCGAAGTTCCAGCCCAGCCCCAGCAGTGTGGCGCCCATCCAGGCGCCGAGGATCGCCCCGAAACGGCCGATGCCCAGCATCCACGAGACCCCGGTGGCCCGGCCCTGGGTCGGGTAGAAACGCGCCGCCAGGGAAGGCATCGCCGATTGCGCGCCGTTGACGCACATGCCGGCCACCAGCACCAGGGTGGCGAGCACGGTGATGTTGCCCAGGCTCTGCCCCACCGCGTAGGCAAACACCCCGGCCATCAGATAGAAAAGGCCGATGACCTTGTGTGGATTGAACCGGTCCATCGCCCAACCGACAAACACAGCGCTCAACACGCCGCCGAATTGGAACAACGCGCCGATAAACGCGGCCTGCTCCATGCTCGCGCCGCTGTCGCGCATCAAGGTCGGCAGCCAACTGGTCAACAGATAGACAATCACCAGGCCCATGAAATAGGTCAGCCACAGCAGCAAGGTGCCGGCGCTGTAGGTGCCGGAGAAAATCACCGCCAGCACGTTACGGGCTTTGACGGTTTTCTGTTCCGGTACGCTGAAGCTCGCCGCTTGGGCAACCGTGTGCGGCTCGATCGGCGCCAGGGTCTTGCGCACTTTGTCGGTGCCGCGGTTGTGCACCACCAGGTAACGCGCCGACTCCGGCAGCCAGAACAGCAACACGACCGCCAGGATCAACGGCAGCACCCCGCCGATCAGCAGCAGGCTGTGCCAACCGAAGGCCGGGATCAACTTGGCGGAGATGAACCCGCCGCCCGCCATGCCCAGGTTGAAGCCACAGAACATGCTCGTCACCAACAGCGATTTCTTGCGTTCCGGGGTGTACTCCGAGAGTAAGGTGGTGGCGTTCGGCATCCCGGCGCCCAAGCCCAGGCCGGTCAAGAACCGCAATACCAGCAATTGATCGACGTTGGTGCTGTAGGCCGAGGCCAGGCTGAACGCGCCGAACAGCACGACCGCGCCCACCAGTACGACTTTTCGCCCGAAGCGGTCAGCCAACGGCCCTGAACCCAGTGCGCCGAACACCATCCCGATCAGCGCGGCACTCATTACCGGGCCGAGGCTGGCGCGATCGATACCCCAATCCTGGGACAACGCTGGGGCGATGAAACCCATCGCGGCCGTATCGAGGCCGTCGAGGAATACAATCAGGAAACACAGAATCACCACCCGCCACTGATAACGCGATATGGGCTGGGTATTGATGAAGGACTGCACATCGAGGCAATTGCCTACGGAAGTCTGGGGCTGGTTCATTTTATTTTTATTCCAAGCGAAAACGCAGGCGGACGAACGGAGACCCGGCGACACACGCCGGATGACGCTGCGCGACATTAATGAGGCCGGGCAAACACCGTCAATTCATCGCCGCCGACTGTGTGCGTTTATCGAACAGCTTAAGTGAACAGCTGCGCGCTCAGGTCGCGACTGGCCCCCAGCAGGCCAGGCAGGAAGCGTTGCTCCAACTCGTTGCGGCTGACCCGCCCGGCATGGGTACTGACGTTTAGCGCGGCCACTACTTGACCGGAAGCGTCGTACACCGGTACGGCAATCGAACGCAGCCCCTGTTCCAGTTCCTGGTCGACGATGCACCAGCCCTGCTGCCGCACCTGTTGCAGGCACTCGAGCAACGCTTCAGGTGTGTGCAAGGTGCGGCTGGTCTTGGCCTGCAGGTCGGCGTGGTCGAGGTAGTCGCGCAACGACGCATCATCCAGGGCCGCCAGGAGAATCCTGCCCATGGAGGTGCAATAGGCTGGCAGGCGCCCGCCCACCGACAGGTCCACCGAAATCAGGCGCTGGGTGGTCGCGGAGCGGGCGATATAGAGAATGTCGTCGCCTTCGAGCGTGGCCATGTTGCAGGCTTCGTGCAGTTGCTCGCTCATGCGGTCCAGGTACGGCTGGGCAGAAACGGCCAAGGGTGTGGAAGACAGATAGGCGTGACCGAGGGTCAACACTTTGGGCAGCAGCGAATAGGTGCGCCCGTCCGTGGTGGCGTAGCCCAGCTTGATCAAGGTGTGCAGGCAACGCCTGACAGCGGCGCGGGGAATTTCCGTGCGATGGCTGATCTGGGCGATGGTCAGGTGCCGCTTGCGCTCCTGGAAGGCCTGGACCACGGCCAAGCCACGGGCCAGGGACGTCATGAAGTCGGGATCACCGGTCAGGGCCTGGATCCGCTTGGCCGGCGAGGCGACGATCGGTGGCGCGACAGAAGTGAAGGCATTGCGCATTTGGTCGTTCATGTCTGATCCTTCCCCGGGAATGACGGCTATTCAAGCGGCTGCCCGATGGGCAAGCAAGGGCCTCCGGCCGAGAGCGTTCGATTATCGAACCGCCGACCGATAATCGCAATCGGGTCCGCTATCGAATGGCTCCCGCTGCGAACACGTTTGAGTTAAGTTGCAGCAAACAATGACTCGAGTTTGGCGTGAAGGCGTGGGCAAATTGAACTTGTCGGCGTGAACGGCATCTGGATAGCGGTACTCGCCGACCTTCTTCACGCGGTGATACAAGTTGCACATACAAACATGAGTTCACACAACAACAGCACCTTTTAATTTTCCCGATAGTGTTATTCGGCTGGGCCGCTATAATGCAAAACAGTGACGGTACGGCCAATCGACCGTTCCCGTACGCAGGCGCCGTGGTCATTACCTGGTGCCCGAAGCGCCGTAAGGGTCGCTTCCCCTGTTTGGCAACAACGCGAAGCCCTGATGCTACGTCAGCTGTCAGCTCTGGTGCCGTGGCCGTCTGCATGTCCACATGCAGTGCGTATCACCAGATTCAACTTCAATTAATTTAGGTAAAACTGTGACGAAAGACGAACTGCGCGCGGAACTTGAGCGCCAGGAACAACGTTACAAGGAAGTTTACGGCGGGGAAGTCACCACCTACGCCGCGCAACCTGAACCGGAACGCAAACCCTGGCGTAAGCGCGCCACCGTTCAGGACCAGGCCTTCACCCAAGAACTCCAGAAAATGGAAAAGGAACTCAAAGCCGAAGAGCAGTGACGCTCAGCGCCCGAGGTTCCTGTGAAGAGGTTTCCGGCCGCCACCCAGGCTGGAATCCGTAGCGCACGCCCGCCATGAGCGGGCCGCCATCCGCTCCTGCCCGACGGTCCGGAAGGGTCATGGCCGACCTCCTTTTCAGAAATTTCATACAACCGCTCACGGCATCATTCAGCTTGCCGTGATTCTGGCCAAGTGTGCTTTGCGCCCCTGATTCAAAGGGTTACGCAACCCGCGGCAAACCTGGCGCTTGAGGCTGTCCTACAATTATTTTCGTTGAAGAATGTTACCGATGAGCAGGCAGTGCATCGATTACCGAGGTTTTCTGGCATAATCGCGCCCCCTTATGACCGGGTCAGAAAACCTTCATGATCGATTTATTCAGCGGACTGGATGCTTGGGTGCTTGTGAGCCTCTTGCTCGCCCTGGCTTTTGTCCTCGCCTTCGAGTTCATCAACGGCTTTCATGACACCGCTAACGCGGTTGCCACTGTTATCTACACCAAAGCCATGCCGCCCCACCTGGCGGTGTTCTTTTCCGGTGTGTTCAACTTTCTCGGCGTGTTGCTGGGCGGCGTGGGGGTGGCGTACGCCATCGTTCACCTGTTGCCCGTGGAGCTGCTGATCAATGTGAACACCGGACACGGGCTGGCCATGGTGTTTTCGCTGCTCGCAGCGGCCATCACCTGGAACCTGGGCACCTGGTACTTCGGTATCCCGGCATCCAGTTCCCACACATTGATCGGTTCGATCCTCGGCGTGGGCCTGGCCAACGCGCTGATCAACGATATCCCGTTGGCCGACGGGGTGAACTGGCAGAAGGCGATCGATATCGGCGCTTCCCTGGTGTTCTCGCCCATGGCCGGTTTCCTGATCGCCGCCCTGGTGCTGATCGGCCTGAAATGGTGGCGTCCGCTGTCGAAGATGCACAAGACGCCGGAACAGCGCCGCCAGATCGACGACAAGAAGCACCCGCCGTTCTGGAACCGCCTGGTGCTGGTGATCTCGGCCATGGCCGTCAGCTTTGTCCACGGCTCCAACGATGGCCAGAAAGGTATCGGCCTGATCATGCTGGTGCTGATCGGTATCGTGCCGGCGCAGTTCGTACTGGATCTGGGCAGCACCACCTACCAGATCGAGCGGACCCGTGACGCAACCTTGCACCTGAGCCAGTTCTACCAACGCAACCACGAGTCCCTGGGTGAATACCTGGCGCTGGGCAAAAGCGTGAACGGCGACCTGCCCGAGAAATTCCGCTGCAACCCGCAGCAGACCGAGCCGACCATCAATGCCCTGCTCGACACGCTCAAAGGCGTGGCGGACTACCATTCGCTGCCGTCGGAACGACGCATCGAGGTTCGTCGCTACCTGCTCTGCCTGGACGACACGGCGAAGAAGGTAGGCAAGTTGCCAGGCTTGGCAGCTCGCGAAAAAGATGACTTGAACAAGCTGCGCAAGGACCTGACCGCCACCACCGAGTACGCCCCGTTCTGGGTGATCCTGGCAGTCGCACTGGCACTGGGCCTGGGCACCATGGTCGGCTGGAAGCGTGTGGTGCTGACCATCGGCGAGAAGATCGGCAAACAAGGCATGACCTATGCGCAGGGTATGTCGGCGCAGATCACCACCGCGTGCATGATCGGCGCGGCGAATATCTTCAGCCTGCCGGTTTCCACTACTCACGTGCTGTCTTCCGGCGTGGCGGGCACCATGGTCGCTAACAAGAGCGGCCTGCAAGGCGGCACCGTACGCACCATCCTGCTGGCCTGGGTACTGACCCTGCCAGCGACGGTGGCGCTGTCGGCGGCGCTGTTCTGGCTGGCGTCCAAGGCCATCGGCAGCTGATTCCAGCGGCTCACAAAAAAGGTGCGACCCTTGCGGGTCGCACCTTTTTTTATGCCCGATCACCAGCCCCCTGTGGGAGCGAGCTTGCTCGCGATGGCGGTGGGTCAGTCAGCTATATATCTACAGGCATACCGCTATCGCGAGCAAGCTCGCTCCCACAATGGCTTTGTGTGGAACCGGGAAAATTTGCCAAAAAAAAGGGCGACCGAAGTCGCCCAAAATGCCTTGCGTGCCCGTTGTAGCCAGAAAGACCTACGGTTTTTTCCGCTTGTGTGCGTCTTTCCAGATGAATAATCCAAAACCTGCGAAAAACACGAACATGAGGCCGACCGTCAACACCCCGGCAAACACCACATTATCGAAAAACATGACTGGCCTCCTGGTCTTGCCCCTGTTGCGATGGGTTCAAGGTAACCAATCAGGCCTGGATGAAAATTGACCGGGGTCAATAACGCCCGCGACGGGGCATAAAGGTGGGGAAATAACTGATCTGCATCAATGGATCGAGGGGGTTCAGCGCTTTTTCGGCTTGTTCTTCGGCTTTTTCTTGGGCTTGCCCAACGGCATGGCCTGTTCGAAAGCCTGGCGGACTTCATTGAGGCGTTTTTCGTTGAGGTCGTGAACGCGCTTGGCGCGCTCGGCACTGAGGTCGATCAGCTTGTCGTCTTGGCTCATGGCGTGTGGGCATCGTGCAGTGAATTGCGGATGCGCCCATGATGCGGGCTGTTGGCGGCGTTGACCAGCCTGTGAATGCGGCCAGACACCCAGGATCAGATCTGGATATCGACCCACAGGCCTTGGCGCGGCTCTTCGTCGATCAGCGGCACCACCGGCACGGTATTGTCGGCGTTGAGTTCGGTACCCGGTACGGCCAGGTGCTCTTCAGGGTCTTCATCGGCCTCGCGGCGGCGGCGCTCGCGCTCCTGCTGGCGCTGCTGCTCCTCGCGCAACAGCAGCGCGGCCTCTTCCGGGTCGCGGTTTTGCAGGTCGATGGTGCTTTCGTTGGAGCTTTGCTGCACCGGGACCACGGGCGGTATGTCCGGTCGCTGGCGAACCGGATCCTGTTGAGCGGTGATGGGTACAACGCTCAAAGGGAGTATGGGTGGCAACATAAGGTTCTCCTGTCTTCAGGTTGTCGGCGGCTAAAGTGGCAGCTTGAACCGCCGGTCCAAAACTTGTGACCCAGTTGGCAATTGCGGCGATGACCAGGGCCGAGCTTGTTTGATCGCCGGGCAAGCATAAGTTCCGTGGCATCGCGACGAATCAGCGTACGTAAATCCTTTGGTATGAAGGATCCTTCCGTTAAGATAACCGGCTTTTTCAAGGCGGGAGTCAGGCAGCATGGCGCAGCAGTATCAACCGGGGCAACGCTGGATCAGTGACAGCGAAGCCGAGCTGGGTTTAGGCACCGTTCTGGCACAGGACGGCCGCTTGTTGACCGTGCTCTATCCGGCCACTGGCGACACTCGCCAGTACGCGCTACGGAATGCGCCACTTACCCGTGTACGGTTTTCGCCGGGCGATGTGATCACTCACTTCGAAGGCTGGAAAATGACCGTGCGCGAAGTCGATGACGTCGATGGGCTGCTGGTCTACCACGGTCTCAACGAGCAGAACGAAGTGGTCACCCTGCCCGAGACCCAACTGTCGAATTTTATCCAGTTCCGCCTGGCCAGCGACCGTCTGTTCGCCGGCCAGATCGACCCGCTGGCCTGGTTCTCCCTGCGCTATCACACCTTGGAACACACCAGCCGCCAGCTACAGTCTTCCCTGTGGGGCCTGGGTGGCGTACGTGCCCAGCCGATCGCCCACCAACTGCATATTGCCCGTGAAGTGGCCGACCGCATTGCGCCGCGGGTATTGCTGGCCGACGAAGTGGGCCTGGGCAAGACCATCGAAGCCGGCCTGGTCATCCATCGCCAGTTGCTGTCCGGCCGTGCCAACCGCGTCCTGATCCTGGTGCCGGAAAACCTCCAGCACCAGTGGCTGGTGGAAATGCGTCGGCGCTTCAACCTCCAGGTCGCGCTGTTCGACGAAGAGCGCTTCATCGAAAGCGATGCCAGCAACCCGTTCGAAGACACCCAATTGGCCCTGGTGGCGCTGGAGTGGCTGGTGGACGACGAAAAGGCCCAGGACGCGCTGTTCGCCGCCGGCTGGGACCTGCTGGTGGTCGACGAAGCCCATCACCTGGTGTGGCACGAAGACCAGGTTAGCCCGCAGTACGCCCTGGTCGAGCAGCTTGCCGAAACCATCCCGGGCGTGCTGCTGCTGACCGCGACCCCGGAACAACTGGGTCAGGACAGCCATTTCGCCCGCCTGCGCCTGCTGGACCCGAACCGTTTCCATGACCTCAAGGCCTTCCGCGCCGAGAGCGAAAATTATCGCCCGGTGGCCGAAGCCGTGCAGGAGCTGCTGGACAAAGGCCGCCTCTCGCCCGAAGCCCACAAGACCATCCAGGGTTTCCTGGGGAACGAAGGCGAAGCATTGCTGACCGCCGTCAATGATGGCGATGTCGAAGCCAGTGCCCGCCTGGTGCGTGAATTGCTGGATCGCCACGGTACCGGTCGCGTGCTGTTCCGCAACACCCGCGCCGCCGTGCAGGGCTTCCCCGAGCGCAAGCTGCACGCCTACCCGCTGCCGTGCCCGGCCGAGTACCTCGAACTGCCCTTGGGCGATCACCCCGAGCTGTACCCGGAAGTCAGCTTCCAGGCCCAGCCGGACGCCAGCGAAGAAGAACGCTGGTGGCGTTTCGACCCGCGGGTCGAATGGCTGATCGACACCCTGAAGATGCTCAAGCGCACCAAAGTGCTGGTGATCTGTGCCCACGCCGAAACCGCCATGGACCTGGAAGACGCCCTGCGCGTGCGCTCCGGCATCCCGGCCACGGTGTTCCACGAAGGCATGAATATCCTGGAGCGCGACCGCGCGGCGGCCTATTTCGCCGACGAAGAGTTTGGTGCCCAGGTACTGATCTGTTCGGAAATCGGCAGTGAGGGGCGCAACTTCCAGTTTGCCCATCATTTGGTGCTGTTCGATCTGCCGGCGCACCCGGACCTGCTGGAGCAACGTATCGGTCGTCTGGACCGGATCGGCCAGAAGCACACCATCGAGCTGCATGCGCCCTACCTGGAAACCAGCCCCCAGGCGCGGCTGTTCCAGTGGTATCACGAAGCCCTGAATGCCTTCCTCAACACCTGCCCGACCGGCAACGCCTTGCAGCACCAGTTCGGCCCGCGCCTGCTGCCCTTGCTGGAGGAGGCCGATGATGGCCAATGGCAGGCTCTGATCGACGAGGCCCGTACCGAACGCGAGCGCCTGGAGGCCGAGCTGCACACCGGTCGCGACCGTTTGCTGGAGCTCAACTCCGGCGGCGCCGGTGAAGGCGATGCGCTGGTGGAAGCCATTCTCGAGCAGGATGACCAGTTTGCCTTGCCGATCTACATGGAAACCCTGTTCGACGCCTTTGGTATCGACAGCGAAGACCATTCTGAAAACGCGCTGATCCTCAAGCCGAGCGAAAAAATGCTCGACGCCAGCTTCCCGCTGGGCGACGACGAGGGCGTGACCATCACCTATGACCGCAACCAGGCGCTGTCGCGCGAAGACATGCAGTTCATCACCTGGGAGCACCCGATGGTGCAAGGTGGCATGGACCTGGTGCTGTCCGGCTCCATGGGCAACACCGCCGTGGCGCTGATCAAGAACAAGGCGCTCAAGCCCGGCACCGTGTTGCTGGAGCTGCTCTACGTCAGTGAGGTGGTTGCGCCGCGCTCGCTGCAACTGGGCCGCTACCTGCCGCCGGCCGCCCTGCGCTGCCTGTTGGACGCCAACGGCAACGACCTGGCCGCCCGGGTCTCGTTCGAAACCCTGAACGACCAGCTCGAAAGCGTGCCGCGCGCCAGCGCCAACAAGTTCATCCAGGCCCAGCGCGACCAGCTCACGCCTCGTATCAATGCCGGCGAAGAGAAGATCGCCCCGCGTCACGCCGAGCGCGTGGCCGAGGCCCAGCGCCGCCTGGCGGCCGATACCGACGAGGAACTGGCACGCCTGACCGCCCTGCAAGCGGTCAACCCGACCGTGCGCGACAGCGAACTGGTGGCCCTGCGCCAACAGCGGGAGCAAGGCTTGGCGATGCTTGAGAAGGCGGCGTTGCGTTTGGAGGCGATTCGGGTGTTGGTGGCGGGCTGAGTTTGGCTGGGTCCCGATATAGGTTCCGCTGTGGTGCTTTTATCGGGTGTATATCCGTTTTTTCGGTAACGGCCGCTGGCGGTTCCGCTTTTACAGCGCCGCCGCGAGGCGGCCTGATAGCCGACCTGGTCAGGGTGATCGCGTTTCCCCTAATGTGGGAGCGAGCCTGCTCGCGAAGGCGGTGGGTCAGTTTGCGGTGATGTTGGATGTGCCGGCCTCTTCGCGAGCAGGCTCGCTCCCACAGGGGATTTTGGGTGTTCATGAGTTTTGTGTTCACTGCGGCCCATTGTGGGAGCGAGCTTGCTCGCGATAGCGGTGTGTCAGTTTGCGGTGATGTTGGATGGGCCGGCCTCTTCGCGAGCAGGCTCGCTCCCACAGGGGATCTTGGGTGTTCATGAGTTTTGTGTTCACTGCGGCCCATTGTGGGAGCGAGCTTGCTCGCGATAGCGGTGTGTCAGTTTGCGGTGATGTTGGATGGGCCGGCCTCTTCGCGAGCAAGCTCGCTCCCACAGGGGATCTTGGGTGTTCATGAGTTTTCTGTTCACTGCGGCCCATTGTGGGAGCGGACTTGCTCGCGATAGCGGTGGCTCAGCCAAATAAATGCAGGCATGTGCCCCGCTTTTGCTCTTGCTTTGGATCTTGATCTTGATCTTGATCTGAGCGCCCCGTTAACCACGATGGCCGAACGCAGGCATTGTGGAGTGGGCATCCCGGCATGGATGCCGGGATAGCCGCGCTGGGCCATGGATGGCCCTTCGCGGCGGCCCACGGAGCAATGCCGGAGAGAGGGCATGCCGAGCCTAAGCGAGGCACCGAGTGGTGGGGCAAAGCGCTTTTGGTTACTTTTGGCTGGTCCGGCTCCCGGCTCTTCCAAAAGTGACCCGCCGTAAGGGCGGAACCGCCAGTGGCCGTTACCTAAGAAACGGATATACACCCAAAACCCAAAACCCAAAACCCAGCCCCAGCCCCAGCCCCAGCCCCAGCCTCAAGGACTGTAATACCCCACCGCCACCAGAAAATGCCCAACCTTCTTCAGATAAGCATGCTTGTCCTCAACCTTCCCAGTCACCGGATTCTTCCAACGATACTCATACTCCCCCACATCCTGCTTGCCGATCATGGCCAGGATCGGCTCCCCCACCGGTTTGCCATCCGGATCCTTGACCTTGGCGAAGTCGGTATTGATCAAACGCAGGTTGGTGCCATGGCCCACATAGCGCCGGGTATCGAGGTCAACGACAAAGACATACAAATCATCCTGCAGATACCCGCCCTTCAGAGAGTTGACTGCCGTCAGCGTGGCTTTCTCGTTTTTCAGCAGGTCACTCGAGGCCTTGTCCAGCAGTGCCCGGGCCTGTTCGGCTGAAGCACGCGGCAAGTAATAACCGACGGCCAGGATTCGCTCACCAACACGCTGGAAATACACATGCTTGCGCTCGACCTTGCCGTCTGCCCAGTTCTGCCAACGGTACTCGGCTTGCTGAATGCCGCTGGCCTCGGGAGTTTTCAAGGCGTCCTTGAAGGCTTTGCGCAAATCCGGCCCCAGCACTTCGGACACGTCCCGCCCGATCAACGCCGAGGAAGGTCCGCCGCTGGCAAGCATCACACCCTGGGTATCGACCACGAACACATAACGATCCTTATCGACAAATTCCCCTTGGCGGCTGAAGGCGGCAAAGGCTTTGTCGCCATGGTCATGGTAATAGGCCAGGGCCTTTTCCAGCAGCGCCCGGGCCGCGTGGCCATCGTCCGCAGTGGCCGCCTGGGCCTGGGCCATCCCCAGCATGAGCATTGCGCCCAGCCAGGCCATCCTGTGAAAAAAACCCATGGGTGCGCCCCTCGTTCTTGTTGGTGTTTCAAGAGCGTAGACGGCGTGGGGTAATGTTGGAGTATTCAGGGGATTGCTGGGGAGTCGAGTCAGTGGGGATTGATATCGACTGAAATGGCGCTATCGCGAGCGAGCTTGCTCGCGATGGCGGCGGCACATTCAGAAGGATGCGCCGGGATGCTCCGCTATCGCGAACAAACGCCCACCGACTATTGAGCCCGAGCGCTGAGTTGCTGCTGCAAATGCTGGATCTGCGCTTGCAAGGTATTGATGTTGCGGGTGACCTGCCCGCGGAAGGCGTCGAACTCGGCGGTGTTGCTATTATCCTGCTGACTCTTGAGCACGATCACGTCCTGTTCCAGGCGCTCGATGGCAGAGTTGGAGGTGGCTCTTTTCAGGGCGGTGATGTCGGCACCGATGCTCTTGAGCTGGGCATCCAGGGCACCACCCTCGCCTTGATTCTTCAAGGCGGTCACTTCAGCGGCCAGCGCCTTGACCTGGGCTTGGAGCTCCTTGTTGGAAGCTTGCAGTTGAGTGTTGGTGTTCTGCTGGTCAGAAGCCTGGGCAATGAGCTGGGCCAGTTCCTTGTCCAGGTCGGCGGACGGACCGAACGTGGCTTGTTGCTGCCGGTACTGCTCCTGCAGCTTGCCGTCGAATTGCCGGGCCTGCTCCTGCAGCTTGTTGTCCAACTGTTTGATCTGCAATTTCAAGGCTTCACTGTCACTCATGACATTGGACTGCCCGGCGACCACCTTGCCGGAAATGTCCTGCAAGCGCCCCGCCGCATCTTCACTGATCCGGGCGAAGCTTTCCTGAGTCGCCACCAATTGCTGCTCCATCAGGGAGATCTGCTGGAAGCTCCACCAGGCCAGGAAACCGAACGCACACAGCAGCGCGCCGACCAATGCCCACAGCGGCCCGGTGCTGGGCCCCTTGACCTTGACCTTCGCCGCGGCGGCCGGCGCCGGGCGCGCTTGCACGTGGGGCGACTGGCGGTTGGGCAGGAAATCATCGTCATCGGGAATGTCGGCCCGCATCCGCAGGCTCGGTACATCATCGAAGTCGTCGTTGGCATCGTTACGCATGGGCATGGTTCGACCTTTGGGAAACCGGTAATGGCTTGATGCGGCGAGTATAACCCCGTCGCCCGCCGCACCGATTGACCCCGAACCGGGCACTCGGTTCATGGCGGGCCGATCAGCGGGCGTTTTGGACCGTCCACCAAGCGCAAAATTCATCCAGGGCCGTCCACAAGCTGACTTGCGGATCGTAATCGAGATAATGCCGGGCCCGGCTGATGTCCAGGGTGAAATTTTTGTTCATGACCTGCATGCCCAGGCGCGACAGCGTCGGTTCGGGGCGGCCCGGCCAAAGCTTGCAGACCCCTTCATTCAGGGCCGCGACGCCGTAAGCCAAGCCGTAGGAACGATAACGTCGGACCTGTGGGACTTCCATCTGGCGCATCACATAATTGACCACATCCCACAACGGGACCGGTGCGCCGTTGCTGATGTTGTAGGCCTTGCCCAAGGCGGAATCGGTAGCCAGCAGGCTGCTGAGCAACGCTTCGTTGAGGTTCTGCACGCTGGTGAAATCCACCTTGTTCAAGCCGTTGCCGACAATGGCCAGGCGCCCCTTGCGCTGCATTTTCAACAGGCGCGGGAAAATGCTCATATCACCGGCACCCGTCACGAAACGCGGGCGCAGGGCCAGCACTTCGAGGCCGAACTCCTGGGCGCCGAAGACTTTCTGCTCGGCCAGGTACTTGGTGGCGGCATAAGGATGCTTGAAGCGCTTGGGCACCTGTTCTTCGGTCAACCCGAGGTGGTCACGGCCATCAAAGTAAATGGACGGCGAGGACAGATGAACCAGGCGACGCACCTTCTGCTTGAGGCAGGCCTCGACGACATTTTCCGTGACCTGAACGTTGCCTTGGTGGAAATCCTGGTAGCGGCCCCACAGCCCAACGGAACCGGCGCAATGCACCACGGCCTCGACATCCAGGCACAGGTCGCGGGCCAGCAGCGGGTCGCTCAAGTCCCCTTGGACGAATTGCGCACCGCGCCGCACCAGGTGCTCCACACTCTCGGCCCGGCGACCGGTGACCCGCACATCCAGGCCCTGCTCCAGGGCGAAACGCGCAAAGCGCCCGCCAATGAAGCCGCTCGCGCCGGTGACCAAAATCTTCATGCATGCTCCTAAAAATCAGATTCGAGCTACAAGCCTCAAGCTTCAAGCCAAGGGCTTTAACCGACTGCTTGCAGCGTGCTGCTTGCCGCTGCGATCAGTCGCTCGGTCAATAAGCCGAGCAACTGCCCACCATTGCGCCAATGATGCCAGTACAGCGGCACATCGATCGGTTTATCTGCCAACAATTCCACCAGCACGCCTCGTTCCAGCTGTTCGCGCACTTGCAGCTCCGGCACCAGCCCCCAGCCCAGTCCCGCTTCAGCGAGACGGATGAAACCTTCGGACGAGGGGCACAGATGATGCTCGAAACCGCCCTCCACGCCCACGGACGCGAGGTAGCGGTGTTGCAGGAAATCATCCGGACCAAACACCAAGGCTGGCGTACGGGCCAGTCGATCGGCTCGCACGCCGTCGGGAAAATGCCGGGCGATGAAGGCCGGGCTGGCCAACGCCCGGTAACGCATCGCCCCCAGCAATACACTGCGGGCGCCCGCCACCGGGCGTTCGCTGGCGCAGACACAGGCCGCCACTTCACCGGCGCGCATGCGCTTGAGGCCAACGGTCTGGTCCTCCACCACCAAGTCGAGCAACAGGTGTTGGTCGGCGCAGAAATCGCCCACGGCAGCGGCCCACCAGGTCGCCAAACTGTCGGCGTTCAAGGCGATGCGCAGACGCTCCGGCAGGCCCTCTTCATCCAGCGCCGGCACCAGGCTTTGCAGGTCACGCTCGAGCAGCCGCACCTGTTGCACGTGGTTGAGCAGCCGACGGCCGATTTCCGTCGGCACCGGCGGCGTGGCCCGCACCAGGACGGGCTGGCCGGCACGCGCCTCCAGCAACTTGATTCGTTGGGAAATGGCCGACTGCGACAAACCCAGCACCTGGGCTGCGCGCTCGAAACCGGCCTGCTCGACCACGGCGGCCAGGGCAGAGAGCAATTTGTAGTCGAACATCAGTAATCCTAATGGGCAATCAGCAATATTGGTTTTTCTTATACAGCCCTTCCCGGGAAAATGACCAGCGACAGCAACTGACCGGGGGATAAAAAAATGTGGCAAAGCTATGTGAACGGGCTCGTGGTGGCCCTCGGGCTGATCATGGCCATCGGCGCCCAGAATGCGTTCGTATTGGCCCAGAGCCTACGCCGCGAGCATCACTTGCCGGTAGCGGCACTGTGCATTACCTGCGATGCCCTGTTGGTCGCCGCCGGGGTTTTCGGCCTGGCGACCTTGCTGGCCCAGAGTCCGTTGCTGCTGTCGATTGCCCGCTGGGGCGGTGCGGCGTTCCTGCTCTGGTACGCCAGCCAGGCCTTGCGCCGGGCCTGCTCGAAGCAGAGCCTGAAGCAAAGTGAGAACCACGCCGTACGCTCGCTGCGGGCGGTGTTGCTCAGCGCGCTGGCGGTGACGCTGCTCAACCCCCACGTCTACCTCGACACGGTGCTGCTGATCGGTTCCCTCGGCGCCCAGCAGAGCGTGCCCGGCGCCTACGTGATAGGGGCGGCCAGTGCCTCGCTGCTCTGGTTCCTCACCCTGGCCATCGGCGCGGCATGGCTGGCACCGTGGCTGGCCCGCCCAAGCACTTGGCGGATCCTGGACCTCTTGGTAGCGGTGATGATGTTTACCGTGGCGATGCAATTGATCGTCACCGGCTGATTATTCCAAACCGCTCTGGAACCTCTATTCCACACAGTTGTTGCGTGGTTATGCCGCACCCCCGGTGCTATGATCCGACTCCTGCGCCGCAAAGAGTACAAACTCCCCGGCGCTAGTCTGGCCGCCCGTGATCGGCCTTGCGCTCACCGCAACCTGACCTGATTAGGAGAATCACCATGGCTTTCGAATTGCCGCCGCTGCCCTATCCACACGATGCACTGCAGCCGCACATCTCCAAAGAGACTCTGGAATACCACCACGACAAGCACCACAACACCTATGTCGTGAACCTGAACAACCTGGTGCCTGGCACCGAGTTCGAAGGCAAGACCCTGGAAGAAATCGTCAAGACTTCCTCGGGCGGTATCTTCAACAACGCCGCTCAGGTCTGGAACCACACCTTCTACTGGAACTGCCTGTCGCCTAACGGCGGCGGCGCACCGACCGGCGCGCTGGCTGAAGCCATCAATGCAGCCTTCGGTTCGTTCGACAAGTTCAAGGAAGAGTTCAGCAAGACGTCCATCGGCACCTTCGGTTCCGGCTGGGGCTGGCTGGTGAAAAAGGCTGACGGTTCCCTGGCCCTGGCCAGCACCATCGGCGCCGGCAACCCACTGACCAACGGCGACACCCCGCTGTTGACCTGCGACGTGTGGGAACACGCCTACTACATCGACTACCGCAACGTTCGTCCGAAATACGTCGAAGCGTTCTGGAACCTGGTCAACTGGAAATTCGTCGCCGAGCAGTTCGAAGGTAAAGCCTTCACTGCCTAAGCTCGATGCCAGACCAAAGAAACCCGGCGCCATGCCGGGTTTTTTTTGCACGGCGAAAAATGATCGCAGACAAGACACCTCGCGTCTGGAATGCAAGAAAAAATCCCGGCGGGCCTCAAGTTGCGGTGCCTTTCAACCGACACAATGGTCGTAGAGCAATCACTCTGGAAAAAACGTATACCGGTCAGGTTTCAAGCGAAAACCCTTGTGTTTGATTGTCCCTTTGACTGACATCACAGGATTGCCAATACTCATGGCAACTTGACGCTACCCGCACGGAACAAGGAACCACTCTTTGAAGCTGGAACTCAAGAACAGCTTGTCTGTGAAGTTGCTCCGGGTCGTGCTCCTCTCGGCATTGATCGTTGGTGTGGTCTTGAGCTGCGCCCAGATCGTGTTCGATGCCTACAAAACCAACCAGGCCGTCGCCACTGACGCCCAACGTATCCTCGACATGTTCCGCGACCCTTCGACCCAGGCCGTCTACAGCCTGGACCGGGAAATGGGCATGCAGGTGATCGAGGGCCTGTTCCAGGACGAAGCCGTACGCATGGCTTCCATCGGCCACCCCCGCGAAACCATGCTCGCCGAAAAAGCCCGGCCCTTGAAGCACTCCGACAGCCGCTGGCTGACCGACCTGATCCTGGGCAAAGAGCGCACCTTCACCACGCAACTGGTGGGACGCGGGCCCTACAGCGAATATTACGGCGACCTGAGCATCACCCTCGACACTGCCACCTACGGCGAGGGTTTCATCGTCAGCTCGGTGATCATCTTTATCTCCGGGATGCTGCGGGCCCTGGCCATGGGCTTGGTGCTGTACCTGGTCTATCACTGGCTGCTGACCAAGCCGTTGTCGCGGATCATCGAGCACCTGACCGAAATCAACCCCGATCGCCCCAGCGCCCACAAGATCCCGCAGCTGCGCGGCCACGAACAAAACGAGCTGGGCCTATGGATAAACACGGCCAACCAACTGCTCGAATCCATCGAACGCAACACGCACCTGCGCCACGAAGCGGAAAACAGCCTGCTGCGCATGGCCCAGTACGACTTTCTCACCGGCCTGCCCAACCGCCAGCAACTGCAACAGCAACTGGACAAGATCCTGGTGGACGCCGGGCGCCTGCAACGTCGGGTGGCGGTGCTGTGTGTGGGGTTGGATGACTTCAAGGGCATCAACGAGCAGTTCAGCTATCAGACCGGCGACCAGTTGCTGCTGGCCCTGGCGGATCGGCTGCGGGCCCACAGCGGCCGGCTCGGTGCGCTGGCGCGATTGGGGGGCGACCAGTTCGCCCTGGTCCAAGCCGACATCGAGCAGCCCTACGAGGCCGCCGAGCTGGCCCAGAGCATCCTCGATGACCTGGAAGCGCCGTTCGCCATCGATGATCAGCAGATCCGCCTGCGGGCCACTATCGGCATCACCCTCTTCCCCGAAGACGGTGACAGCACCGAGAAACTGTTGCAGAAAGCCGAGCAGACCATGACCCTGGCCAAGAGCCGCTCGCGCAATCGCTACCAGTTCTACATCGCCAGCGTCGACAGCGAGATGCGCCGCCGTCGCGAACTGGAAAAAGACCTGCGCGAGGCCCTTGCCCGCGAGCAGTTCAGCCTGGTGTACCAACCGCAGATCAGCTACCGCGACCTGCGGATAGTAGGCACCGAAGCCTTGATTCGCTGGCACCATCCCGAGCACGGCCTGGTGCCGCCGGACTTGTTCATTCCCCTGGCCGAACAGAACGGCACCATCATCGCTATCGGCGAATGGGTGCTGGACCAGGCGTGCAGGCAATTGCGCGAATGGCACGACCAGGGTTTCCTCGACCTGCGCATGGCGGTCAACCTGTCGACGGTGCAACTGCACCACGCCGAGCTGCCGCGGGTGGTGAACAATCTCCTGCAGATGTACCGGCTGCCGCCGCGCAGCCTGGAACTGGAAGTCACCGAGACCGGCCTGATGGAAGACATCACCACCGCGGCCCAGCACTTGCTGAGCCTGCGCCGCTCCGGGGCACTGATTGCCATCGATGACTTCGGCACCGGCTATTCGTCCCTGAGCTACCTCAAGAGCCTGCCGCTGGACAAGATCAAGATCGACAAGAGCTTCGTCCAGGACCTGCTCGACGACGAGGACGACGCGACCATCGTCCGGGCCATCATCCAGTTGGGCAAGAGCCTGGGGATGCAGGTCATTGCCGAGGGCGTCGAGACGGTGGAGCAGGAGGCCTACATCATCGCCGAGGGCTGCCACGAAGGTCAGGGGTACTACTACAGCAAACCGCTGCCGGCGCGGGAGTTGGGCATTTACCTGAAGCAGGCCGAGCGCAGCAAGGTTTCCATTATCTGATTTCTTTCCCAAGCGCCTCGCTTCGCGGGAAAGCGCCTACAGACGCCGCCGAAAGGCGGTGATCTGCATCATTAAACAAGAAATATTTACAACCATAACCCTTTACACATAATGCAAATCTTTCGCATTATGTCGCAGTTTTTGCGCACCCTCGCGCCTGTCCCATCCATCACCGAAGCAGGATGTTCGCCATGATTCGTATGCCCCTGGCTACCGCCAGTCTGCTGGCCATCGCTATTTCCCTCGCCGGTTGCGGCGAAGGCAAAGACAAGGCCGCCGCGCCGCAAGCGCCAACGCCGGCCGCCAGCACCGCGGCACCGGTCGCCCCTGCTGCCGCTGGCAAAATCGACGAAGCCGCCGGCAAGGCTGTTGTCGCGCACTACGCCGACATCGTCTACGCCGTCTACAGCGATGCCGAATCCACGGCGAAAACCCTGCAAACCGCCGTCGACGCGTTCCTGGCCAAGCCGAACGCCGAGACCCTGAAAGCCGCGAAGACGGCCTGGGTCGCCGCACGCGTACCGTACCTGCAAAGCGAAGTGTTCCGCTTCGGCAACACCATCATCGACGACTGGGAAGGCCAATTGAACGCCTGGCCCCTGGACGAAGGCCTGATCGACTACGTCGACAAGTCCTACGAACACGCCTTGGGCAACCCGGGCGCCACCGCCAACATCATCGCCAACACCGAAGTCCAGGTTGGCGAAGACAAGGTCGACGTCAAGGACATCACCCCGGAAAAACTCGCCAGCCTGAACGAGCTGGGTGGTTCCGAGGCCAACGTCGCCACCGGCTACCACGCCATCGAATTCCTGCTGTGGGGCCAAGACCTCAACGGTACCGGTCCGGGCGCTGGCAATCGCCCAGCTTCGGATTACCTGGAAGGCGCCGGCGCCACCGGCGGCCACAATGACCGTCGTCGTGCCTACCTCAAGTCCGTGACCCAATTGCTGGTCAACGACCTGCAGGAAATGGTCGGCAACTGGAAACCGAACGTGGCCGACAACTACCGCGCCACCCTGGAAGCCGAGCCGGCCGAAAGCGGCCTGCGCAAGATGCTGTTCGGCATGGGCAGCCTGTCCCTGGGTGAACTGGCGGGCGAGCGCATGAAGGTGTCCCTGGAAGCCAACTCGCCAGAAGACGAGCAGGATTGCTTCAGCGACAACACCCACAACTCGCACTTCTACGATGCCAAGGGCGTGCGTAACGTGTACTTGGGCGAATACACCCGCGTCGACGGCACCAAGCTGACCGGCGCCAGCCTGTCGTCCCTGGTCGCCAAGGCCGACCCGGCCGCGGACACCGCGCTCAAGGCCGACCTGGCCGACACCGAGGCCAAGATCCAGGTCATGGTCGATCACGCCAACAAGGGTGAGCACTACGACCAACTGATCGCCGCCGGCAACACCGCTGGCAACCAGATCGTCCGCGACGCCATCGCCGCCC
Source organism: Pseudomonas sp. Z1-12 (assembly GCF_051132015.1). Classification (NCBI taxonomy): domain Bacteria; kingdom Pseudomonadati; phylum Pseudomonadota; class Gammaproteobacteria; order Pseudomonadales; family Pseudomonadaceae; genus Pseudomonas; species Pseudomonas sp. Z1-12. Next base: position 1,425,700 of record NZ_CP071647.1, on the reverse strand, counting down.
TGGTCAAGCAGACCGGTTCGATCGAACAGGCCGCGGGCAAACTGGGCATCAGCGACCTGAACCCGGACAGCGCTGATCACGAGTTCTGATCAACGCCGGCTGGCTGAGGATTAATGCAGCCAGCCACGCCGCAAAACCTGTGGGAGCGAGCTTGCTCGCGATAGGGGAATGTCAGTCGACATCGATGTTGGCTGATCCACCGCTATCGCGAGCAGGCTCGCTCCCACAGTGGTTTCTGGCGTTTCGAAAATGGAGGCCTGCCATCAGCTCCCACATATATGGAATCTTGTCTCTGGGTGGTTCATCACCGCAACCCGGCGAGCCTGGCTTCAATGAACCGCCGTTCCGGCAGTTGCTGCGTCAGTTCAAGCGCACGCCGGTAGGCGGCCCGCGCCTCCTCCACCTGCCCTAACTGCCGACAGAACTCCGCCCGTGCCGAATGGGCCAGGTGATAGTCCGTCAAATCGCCCCTGGCGAGTATTCCTTCAACCAGGCGCAGCCCTTCCTGGGGCCCGTCGCGCTTGGCCAGGGCGGCGGCTCGGTTGAGTTCGATCACCGGCGACGGCACGGCCCGCAGCAGCACATCATAGAGCCCGACGATCTGCGGCCAATCGGTCTCCTCGGCCGTCGGCGCTTCGGCATGCACCGCCGCTATCGCCGCTTGCAGGCAGTACGGCCCGAACCGCCGGGTCTTCAACGCGGCTTCCACCAACGCGCAGCCCTCGGCGATCAGCTCGGCATCCCACAAGGATCGGGACTGTTCATCCAGCAGGATCAGCTCACCGGTTGACGACGTTCGCGCCGGTCGCCGGGATTCGTGCAGCAGCATCAACGCCAGTAGCCCCATGACCTCGGCCTCGGGCAGCAACTCCATCAGCAGACGCCCGAGGCGGATGGCTTCGCGCGTCAGGTCTTCCCGGGTCAACTCGGCGCCCATCGACGCCGAATACCCTTCGTTGAACGCCAGGTAGATCACCCGCAGCACGCTGTCCAGACGCTCCGGTAGCTCCGCCCGGGACGGCACCTGGTAGGGGATCCTGGCGTCGCGGATTTTCGCCTTGGCCCGCACGATGCGCTGGGCAATGGCCGCCGGGGCGGCGAGGAATGCCCGGGCGATCTGCTCGGTGGTCAGGTCGCAGACTTCCCGCAGCGTCAGGGGCACCTGGGCATCCGCCGCCAGGGCCGGGTGGCAGCAGGTAAAAATCAGCCGCAGGCGATCGTCTTCCACGTCTTCGTCACTCCACTGGCCCTGTTCCAGTTCCTCGAGTTGGGCGATCAACATCGGTTGGGACGCGGCGAAACGCGCCCGCCGGCGCAAACTGTCGATGGCCTTGAAACGCCCCGCAGACACCAGCCAGGCCCGTGGATTGTCCGGCACGCCGTCGCGCTGCCAGCGCTCGACCGCAATGAAAAAGGCCTCGTGCAAGGCCTCTTCCGCCAGATCGAAGTCCCCCAGCAGGCGAATCAGCGTCGCCAGGATCCGTCGCGAGTCTTGCCGATAAACCTGCTCGACCCGCGCCTTGACCGTTTCGGCCGACATCAGTCGGGCATGCCTCGGGTAACCAGCGCTTCAAGCCGGTCCAGGCTCTCGCCCCACCCTTCATGGAAGCCCATGGCTTCGTGCGCCTGGCGATCCTCCTCGCTCCAGTGCAGCGCACGGGCGGTGTAACGGGTTTGGGATAACGCATGAGAGGCAGTTGTGTGGTTCATGAATGAAATCCTGTTTGTGCTTGTTATTCAGGGATTCAGTTGGCGTACCGGTCGCACTTCGACGCAGCCGACCCGGGCCGCCGGAATATTGCCGGCGACCTGGATGGCTTCGTTGAGGTCCTTGGCGTCGATCAAATAGAAGCCCGCCAGTTGCTCCTTGGTTTCGGCGAACGGGCCGTCGGTGATCGACAGCTTGCCGCCGCGCATGCGCACCGTGGTGGCGGTCTGTACCGACTCCAGGGCCTCGGCGGCCACCATGCGCCCGCTGCCCTGGATCGACTCGGCATAGGCCATGCACTCGGCGTCCTCCGGGCTGTCGGGCGAGTTGTGCAGCGTGTGTTCGTTGCTATACACCAGGCATAGGTACTTCATGGAAGGCTCCGTGATCGGACTGATCAACTATGGACGGCAGAATGACCCTCGGCAAAAAAACCGACGATCAGGGTTGCAGGTCGAACAGCGCCGTCCCGGCCATCGGATCGAACGGCGCGGACCAATGTTCATGGACGATCCGCCATTGTCCGGCAACACGCTGATAGCAGGCCGTCACGCGCATCCAGCAGGCTTGTTCCTCACCCTTTTCGTTGGTGCCGCCGCAATAGGCGAGCCAGTGGGCGAAGGCGATGTTATCGGCCGGGGTAATCTTGACCTGATGAAAGTCGAACTTGTGCGGGCCGGGGCACATTTCCATGCAGGCTTGCCAATGGGCCCGGTAAGCGGCCTTGCCCTTGAACTGCAAGGCCTGGATGGCATCGAACGAGACAATGTCCTCGTCATAGAGCGCCATGACCTTTTCAACGTCCTTGGTCATCACGGCCTGGCGATAGGTGTCGATCAGGGCCTGGATCTGGGTTTCAGTGGTTTGGGTATTCATGGTGATTCTCCGCAGTTTTTTTGTTGAAGACACCCTTGGTCGTTTGGAGAAACAGCGAATCGACAATCCAACAAAAATAATCCAAAGAAAAAAATTCGCTAGAATCCACGTCTCATTTAACCGGCAGACAATGGATGTTTTTGTGACCGTTCAGCTCGTCCCCTACGAAGACCTGACCCCGCGTCAACGCGAACAGGTTACCGCCATCGAAATCCACCCCGGACAGATCAAGTTCTCTGGCGATATCCATGGCGCCCTGCACATGCTCCTGTCCAAACCCGGCCCCGGGGTCAAAGGCTTTGCGCTATTGGCGCAGGAGGTGCCGGTGGCCTTCCTGCTGCTCAAGCGCCCACCGGTACTGCCGGCCTGGGCCAACGAACACAGCGCCACCCTGCATGCCTTGCAAGTCGACCACCGGGCCCAGGGCCAAGGTTATGGCAAGGCCTGCCTGCAGGCGCTGCCCGCCGTGGCGCGCGCCGCCTGGCCGGAGATCCGCGGGCTGGAGCTCTCGGTGGACGCCGACAACGACTCGGCCATCGGTCTGTACACGCGGATGGGCTGGGTCGACAGTGGCGAAGCCTACAAGGGCCGCATCGGTTATGAGCGGCGAATGGGGTTGGTGTTTTGACAAACAGACTCAACGATCAATAGGCGCCAAATGTGGGAGCGAGCTTGCTCGCGATGAGGGCATATCAGTCGACACCGACGTTGGCTGATCCGCCGCTATCGCGAGCAAGCTCGCTCCCACAGGGATCGCCAACGATCAGCTCGGCTTGAGCGGGATCCAGATCTCCAGGGTGCCTTGGCCGGTCCTGGGGTTGAAATCCTCGCTGTAGCGCTCGAACTCCGGCAACTCGGCCGCTTCGTGGCCGGAATGCGGCAGCCACTCATTCCAGATGTATTGGAACGTGTCCGGCAGCTGTTTCAACGGCCCCTTGTGTTCGAAGACCGCGTAATGCCCTGGCTGGATTTCGATCCAACGGTATTGCTCCGGCAGATCGTCGAGCCGGCTGATCTCCACGCCGGCGATGTATTCGAACCCACCCTTCCCGTCCGGGTTGCAACACACGCCGTAGGTCACTTCATCTTTCTGCCCTGGCACTTTGCCGAGCCAGGGCAGGAACTTTTCCCAGAGCAAAGGGATGTCTTGGGCGGTGTCCTCGGTAAACCGGGCACCAAAGCCGGCGATCAGCTGAAAACGTCCCTGCTCAAAGCGTGGTTCGGCTGTGTAATCGCGTTTGGGCTTTTCCATGCGGTAACACTCCAGCAAAACGTGAAGTCGGGCTTGGCAGTATAGAAGCCAAACCGAGATTGCCAGGGCCGTTTCGCTTGTCAGAAGCCAGGCACAGTGCCGGTGACGGCTTTACCTACAAACTCGTTGTAGCCAGAAACGATCACATACACTGCGAAATAGCAGAAGATCGCGGCGGATGCCCAATAGGAATAACGCAACAGTTTATCCCCCAACAGTTTGCCGCCCTGGGTCGCGGCCAGGCACAAGGCCGCGCACCACAGCAACCCGGCACAAAGAAAACCGCTGAGGAACAGCGCCGAGCTGAGCAACGTTCCGCCGCCCGAACGAGCGATCAGCGTGCCGCCCACCGCCGCGAACCAGAGGATGGCGCTGGGCGATGACATGGCCAGGAAAATCCCGCGAAAAAACTCCTGGCGCGAAGAGTTGCCCTGCACCTCGCCCACCTCGGCCAGCACGGTGCTGTGATAGATCGCCGAGTGGATCATCTTCGCCGCGAAATACAGCAACAGCACCGAACCACCGAGCCACAGCACCCAGCGCACCGCTTCGTATTGCAGCAGCACGGTCATGCCGGCCAGGGCCAGGACGGCGTAGACCAGGTCGCCCACGCAAGTGCCCAGGCCCAAGGCGAAACCCTGGAAATAGCCACGCTGCATCGCCAGGGTGATCATCGCGATATTGGCCACGCCAATGTCCAGGCACAGGGAAAGGCTCAGCAGGAAGCCGCTGGAAAATTCCATCATTCATTCCATCAGGATTGGGTGAGACAGGTTGAACATGCCGCGGCGACCATCGATGGCGCCGCAGCCAGGGCGACAGTGTCGTCGAAAATAGTTCGACGCGGCTACTGGACAATTCGACATCCGCCCGATTATCTTGCGCCGCAGGCCACCGCAGTGGCCAACGTCGCTCGGACGGTTCCGGGCGCTCACGTATCTCGAGGCAACAATGGCCGAACAAGGTTCGCCGCGCCGCTTTGCGCGCATCGATCGACTCCCCCCGTACGTATTCAATATCACTGCCGAGCTGAAGATGGCTGCGCGTCGGCGCGGCGAAGACATCATCGACTTGAGCATGGGTAACCCCGACGGCGCCACGCCCCCGCACATCGTGGAGAAACTGGTCACCGTCGCCCAGCGTGAAGACACCCACGGCTACTCCACGTCCAAAGGCATCCCACGCCTGCGCCGCGCCATTTCGCGCTGGTACAAGGACCGCTATGAAGTGGACATCGACCCGGAAAGCGAAGCCATCGTCACCATCGGTTCCAAGGAAGGCCTGGCACACCTGATGCTGGCCACCCTGGACCAGGGCGACACGGTGCTGGTGCCCAACCCCAGCTATCCGATCCACATCTACGGCGCGGTGATCGCCGGCGCCCAGGTGCGTTCGGTGCCGCTGGTGCCAGGGGTGGATTTCTTCGACGAACTGGAGCGGGCCATTCGCGGCTCGATTCCCAAGCCGAAGATGATGATCCTGGGCTTCCCCTCCAACCCCACCGCCCAATGCGTGGAGCTGGACTTCTTCGAACGGGTCATCGCCCTCGCCAAGCAGTACGACGTGCTGGTGATCCACGACCTGGCCTACGCCGACATCGTCTATGACGGCTGGAAAGCCCCGTCGATCATGCAGGTGCCCGGCGCGAAAGACATCGCGGTGGAGTTCTTCACCCTGTCCAAGAGCTACAACATGGCCGGCTGGCGCATCGGCTTCATGGTCGGCAACCCGGAACTGGTCAGCGCCCTGGCGCGGATCAAGAGCTACCACGACTACGGCACCTTCACCCCGCTGCAAGTGGCCGCCATCGCCGCTCTCGAAGGCGACCAGCAATGCGTGCGCGACATCGCCGAGCAGTACCGCCAGCGCCGCAATGTGCTGGTCAAGGGGTTGCATGAGCTGGGCTGGATGGTGGAAAACCCCAAGGCATCGATGTACGTCTGGGCGAAGATTCCCGACGCCTATGCGCACCTGGGCTCGCTGGAATTTGCCAAGAAGCTGTTGGCCGAAGCCAAGGTCTGCGTCTCGCCGGGGGTGGGGTTCGGGGAATATGGGGATGATCATGTGCGCTTTGCGCTGATCGAGAACCAGGACCGGATTCGCCAGGCTGTGCGGGGGATCCGTGGGATGTTTCGGGCGGATGGGTTGGTAAGCAAACCTAACGCCTGACACCCAACCAACGGTGGGAGTTTGCGCCTACCCTGGAACTGCTGATCACCAAAAACCAGTGTGGGAGCGAGCTTGCTCGCGATGGCGTCAGGTCAGTCGCATCAATGATGGCTGACACACCGCAATCGCGAGCAAGCTCGCTCCCACAGTTGGGTATTGCTTCAGGTTTAAATCACCAGCGACAACAGCAGGATAAAGATCAGCCCCACCACGGACAGGATGGTTTCCATCGCGGTCCAGGTCTTGAAGGTTTCGGCCACGGTCATGTTGAAGTACTGCTTGACCAGCCAGAAACCTGCGTCGTTCACGTGGGACAGGATCAACGAACCGGCACCGGTCGCCAGCACCAGCAGCTCACGGTTCACGCCCGGCATCATCCCCACCACCGGCACCACGATCCCGGCACCCGTAATGGTCGCCACAGTGGCCGAACCCGTCGCAATACGAATCACCGCCGCCACCAGCCACGCCAACAGTATCGGCGAAATCTGCGCACTGACCGCCATGTGGCCAATCACATCGCCCACGCCGCTGGTCACCAGCATCTGCTTGAAGCCACCACCGGCACCGATGATCAGGATGATCGCGGCAGTCGGGGCCAGGCTTGCGTCCAGCCATTTGAGCATCTGGCTGGAGCCGATGCCCTGCTTGTAGCCGAAGGTGTACAGCGACAGCAGCAACGCCAGCAGCAAGGCCGAGATCGGGTGGCCGATCATGTCCATCCAGACGCGGAAGAGATTACCGTCCGGCAGCGCTACGTCAGCAAAGGTCTTGAGCAACATCAGGAACACCGGCGACAGTACGGTGATCAGGGTGATGCTGAAGCTTGGCAGCTCGGCGGCGTTCGTCTCGCGGGCCAGTTGATCCACCAGTTCCTGGTTCGGATGGCCGGGGATGTGCTTGGCAATGAACGTACCGAAGATCGGGCCGGCAATGATGGCGGTCGGCAGTGCGACGATCAGGCCATAGAGAATGGTCTTGCCGATGTCAGCGCCAAAGATGCCGATCGCCAGCAGCGGACCCGGGTGCGGTGGCACCAGGCCGTGGACCGCGGAAAGGCCGGCCAGCAACGGGATACCGATCTTGATGATCGACACGCCGGTGCGGCGCGCCACGATGAACACCAGCGGGATCAGCAACACGAAGCCGATCTCGAAGAACAGCGGGATGCCCACCAGGAACGCTGCGAACATCATCGCCCACTGCACCTTGTCCTTGCCGAAGGCACGGATCAGGGTCTGGGCGATCTGATCGGCCCCGCCCGACTCGGCCATCATCTTGCCGAGCATCGTGCCCAGCGCCAGGATGATGCCGACAAAGCCGAGCACGCCACCGAAGCCGTCCTGGAACGCCTTGATGATGGTGCCGGTCGGCATGCCCGACGTCAGGCCGAGGAACGCGGCGGCGATAGTCAGTGCAATGAACGGGTGGAATTTGAACTTGGTGATGAGGACGATGAGTCCGATCACCGTGACCACTGCATCAAGCAGTAGGAACGTCTCGTGGGACATGCCGAACATGGGAGGTGTCTCCTGATTTGTTGTTGTTATTGAAGCAGTTATTTATGAGCCGTCGGGACAGCGCTATCTTTCTGACGCAAATTTTTGAAACTCAGCCGGCAAGCTTCAAACCGTGGGCCAACCACCAGACGTAAGCCTGGCGCGCCAGTTCGTCGATGCTGTGGCTGGACGCGTCCAGAGCCAGGGTCAGGGGCTCGCCGACAGGGGATTCAAGGGTGGCAAACTGGCTGTCGATCAGAGTCGACGGCATGAAATGACCGGGACGGTGGGAAACGCGGTCGGCGGCCACTTCGGGGGTCAATTCAAGGAATACGAAGCCCAGGCCGGGCAAGGCACTGCGCAGACGCTCGCGATAACTGTGCTTGAGGGCCGAGCAGGTCAGCACCGGGCGCTCACCCGTGGCGTCGACACGGCGCAACTCATCGCACAGGCTGTCGAGCCAGCCGGCACGGTCGTCGTCGTTCAAGGGAATACCGGCGCTCATCTTCTGGATGTTGGCCGCGGGGTGGAAGGTGTCGCCTTCGATGGCGGTGGCGCCGCTCAATTGGCACAGGGCCTGGCTGACGCATGTCTTGCCGCAACCGGCAACGCCCATGATGACCAGGGCGGTGATGGGATTGTTCATGTAACACCTCAGCGCGCAGACAGCGCTACCTTTGCCAGTTATGACACCGCAGCAAAAGCAGAAGTTGCCGACGCCTTCTTGTCATTTTTGTGGTTGCAGCATGTTCGTTCACGACGCGAGCGGACGGGAGATCAGGCAACCCCCGTTCACGCATTTGCAGCGGCGTCGAGACAGCGCTACCTTAGTGCCTTGATTTTTGTTTGGCAAGCCGCCCTGATGACCGCCCCTAAAAACGATAAGAATACTCGCACCACCGGTCGCCCCACGCTCAACGAAGTCGCACGCCTGGCCGGTGTCAGCCCCATCACCGCCTCCCGCGCCCTGCGCGGCGTCAGCACCGTTGCCTCGGAACTGGTGGAAAAAGTCCGCCAGGCCGCCGTGGAGCTCAACTACGTCGTCAATCCCGCTGCCCGCGCCCTGGCTTCGGCCCAGAGCCATTCGGTGGTGGTGTTGGTGCCGTCGTTGTCCAACCTGTTGTTCATCGACACCTTGGAAGCCATCCATCGGGTCCTGCGGCCCAAGGGTTTCGAAGTGGTGATCGGCAACTATCACTATTCCCGGGACGAGGAAGAAGACCTGTTGCGCAACTACATGGCCTATCAGCCACGGGGTTTGCTGCTGACCGGTTTCGACCGCACCGAAAGCGCCCGGCGGATGATCGAGGCCAGCAACATTCCCTGCGTGTACATGATGGAACTGGACCCCGGCGCCGGGCTCAACTGCGTTGGTTTTTCCCAGCTCAAGGCGGGGGAAACGGCGGCCGAGCACTTGATCTCCAAAGGCCGCAAGCGCCTGGCCTACATCGGCGCGCAGCTGGACCAACGCACCCTGCTGCGCGGCGAAGGCTTTCGTCGCGCCCTGCAGAAAGCCGGCTTGTATGACCCGGACCTGGAACTGCTGACCCCGCGCCCCTCCTCGGTGGGCCTGGGTGGCGAATTGTTCCTGCAATTGCTCGACAGCCACCCGGACGTCGATGCGATTTTCTTCGGCAACGACGACCTGGCCCACGGTGCCTTGTTCGAGGCCCTGCGCTGCGGCATCAAGATCCCCGAGCAGGTCTCGGTCTTGGGCTTCAACGACCTGCCCGCCTCGGCCCACATGGTGCCGCGCCTGAGCAGTATCAGCACCCCACGGGAAGCCATCGGCCGTCGCGCCGCCGAACAGATGCTGACGCTGATGGCCGGCAACCGCATCGCCCAGCCGGTGGTGGACATGGGCTTTGAGCTCAAGGTTCGCGAAAGCACCTGAGCGGCCCGGCACGAGGCGGTCGATCCCTGCCGACGAACGGCAAGGATTGGCCGCCCCGCTCGCAGCACGCCCGTCTAAAAGTCCTTGGCATAAGGTTCTCGCGGCAACGGCATGGGAATTGCTCCTGCCCCTCGCTCAGCCATTACCTACAAGGTGTTCATCATGTTGGTCAGTGCAAAACAGCAAGCGATGGTCTTGCCCCTCAAGCGCCCAGGCGAGGATCCCATCGCCGAAGCCGCCAGCGGCCTGCAAAGCGCCGCGTTGCAGGCGTTGCGCGATAACGTCCAGGCCCAGGCCAGCCAGGGCAGTGCCCAGGTCCAGGACGCCTTCACTCGACAAACCACGCAGCAGGTCAGCGCCGCCACCGCCATCAGCGACAAGGTGGACGAGGCATTCGCCAAGACCCGCGTACACTTGCAGACCGTTGCTTCGTCAGCGTCCGAAGAAACCACGACGCTTGGCGGCTCCGCGACGGCAGAATTCAAGGACTACATGAGCAAGACGCCCGAAGAGCGCCTGCGCGACAGCATCCTTGAAGAGATGGGCATTACCCAGGAAGAGTTGGAGGCGATGCCGCCCGAGAAGCAGATGGCCGTCAGTCAGGAGATTGCCCAGCGCATGCAGGACAAATCGGCGATGGCGCAAGTGGAAAAGGCCGAGGAAAGCCGCACGGGCGACAAAGCCTCGGCCACGGACATGTTTCTCGCCTCGCTTTGAGCTTCGGCACATGACGAAGGGGTTGAGCTGGGACGACCGCCCCAGCTCAAACTGAGGCCAACCGGGACGGTAGCGGCTCAATGACCGAACAGGTTCACCTTCTTGGCCTTCTTGTCGGCACGCTTTTCATCAGCACTCTTCGCCGGTTTTTTCTTTGCCGCTTTTTTTGAATCCATGCCTTTGGCCATGATACGTACTCCACTCATACGGGATGTGCAGTCAGGTATACACCTATCGCCGCACCCGCGTTCTTTTATAATCGCCTCCCCCTTTTGCCCCACGACCCTGCCATGTCCGAAATCCATTACACGCAACTCGACGAGCCGCTGTGGCCACTGATGAACAAGTTTTACCGCGCCCACCAATCTTCGATGAAAGCGGTGCGTGACGCACAATTGTGGGTGGCAAGGCGCGATGAGATTGTCGCCGCCCTGTGCCTGCGGCCCGTGTCGGGCGGGCATTGGTTGACCGGATTGTTCGTCGCCCCGACGTACCGCGTACAGGGCATTGGCGCGCGGTTGATCGCTGCGGCGGTGAAAGACCTGGATGAGCCGGTGTGGCTGTTCTGTCACCCGGACTTGCGTGGTTTTTATGAGCGACGTGGTTTCAGCTTCGATCCTGAACTGCCCTATGCCATGGCCGAGCGCCTGAGCCGGTATGCGCGCAGCAAGCCGATGATTGCGATGGGGTTGGCATCTGCAAAACCCTGAAGATCAACGCAGCCCACTGTGGGAGCGAGCTTGCTCGCGATGGCGTCAGGTCAGTTGCATCAAGGGTGGCTGACACACCGCCATCGCGAGCAAGCTCGCTCCCACAGAGTTAGTCGTCGGCCATGGGATCCAGGTCCGGAAACATCACCTCGGTAAAGCCGAACTTGCTGAAATCCGTGATGCGCGACGGGTACAACCGCCCGATCAGGTGATCGCATTCATGCTGCACCACCCGCGCATGGAAGCCCGACGCGTAGCGCACGATCGGCTCGCCCTTGGGGTCGAAGCCTTCGTAGCGGATGTCCTGGTAGCGATCCACCGCACCGCGCAGGCCCGGTACCGACAGGCAACCCTCAAAACCCTCTTCCATCTGCGGGCCCAACGGAGTGATCAATGGGTTGATCAGAATCGTCTGGGGCACCGCCTCGGCGTCGGGGTAACGCTCGCTGTGTTCGAAACCGAAGATCACCAGTTGCAAGTCGACACCGATCTGCGGCGCCGCCAGACCGACACCGCCGACGCTTTCCATGGTCTGGAACATGTCGTCGATCAATTGCCACAACTCAGGGCTGTCGAACAGGTCGTCGGGCACCGGTGGGGCGATACGCAGCAGGCGTTCGTCGCCCATTTTCAGGATTTCACGGATCATGGTCGGGCTTCGTCAGGGTGGGTGTGAGGGATGGAGTGGTCGCGCCCCAGGCCGGACACGTGCTGCTTTTCATGCTCGCCCGGGTTCTTTTCACCTGGATTCTTGCCCTCGGCGGACATGTGCTCGATTACCGCATTCATCTCCGCACCGAGCAGCAGCACCGCCGAAGAGATGTAGAAATACAGCAACAACACGATGATCGCGCCGATGCTGCCATACATGGCGTTGTAGTTGGCGAAGGTCTTGACGTAAAACGCAAAGCCCAGGGAGGCGATGATCCACACCACCACCGCCAGCACCGATCCCGGGGTGATGAAGCGAAACTCCTGCTTGACGTCGGGCATCACGTAATAGATCAGCGCCACGGCGACCATCAGCAAGAACACGATCACCGGCCAGCGCACAATCGTCCAGAGCGTGACGATGAACTCCTCCAGGCCGACCTGGGCCGCAATCCAGCCCATCACCTGCGGCCCGAGCACCATCAGCGCCGCGGCGGCCAGCAGCATGCCGGCGATGCCGACCGTGTAGAAGATCGACAGCGGAAAGCGCTTCCAGGCCGGACGGCCCTCGACCACGTCGTAGGCGGCGTTCATCGCGCTCATCATCAGCCGCACGCCCGCCGAAGCGGTCCACAAGGCGATGACGATACCCACCGACAACAAGCCGCCCTTGGATTGCTGGAGCTGGTCGATCACCGGGTTGACCTGTTCCAGGGCCTGGGGCGGCAGCACCAGTTCCGATTGCAGGCGCAGCCAGGAGAAGAAGTCCGGCAGGTGCAGGAAGCCGATCAATGCGATCAGAAAGAGAATGAAAGGGAACAGCGAAAACAGCATTTGGTAGGCCAAAGCCGAGGCGTAGGTCGACATCTCGTCGTCGAGAAACTCGGTCACGGTGCGCATCATCACACGATGCAAGGGTAAGCCTTTCAAGGCCGGGAACATCATGTGCGTCTCCTTTCGCCGCAAAAAGGGTTGGTCGCTTGGCGACTCAGGGGGCGTTGCCACAACAAAGTAGCCTGTTTGGCGACGTTGGATCAATTTCGTCTTTTCAGGCCCGACGCTGAGTTGACCGATGATTGCCAAGCCAAGTTTCATCGTTCGTACAGGCGGGGCTTTATGTTTACCCGGCAACCACCGAGAATGCCCCACGTATTCAGGCGGCGGCCTGAAGCTCCAACCCCGTAGGAACGTTATGAAACTCGATAAAAAGCAGGCCATCGCCCGCAGAAACCTTGAACTGGGCGGCGCCGTACTGGGCGTCAACAACTGCCACTTCAGCGAATTGAACCGCAACCGCAACATCTTCTGGTTCGATATCCCGGTGGCGCGCCTGGCCATCGGTCAGTACGAATGGATCCACCTGCTGCTGCACACGCCGGCCACCGATGAGCTGCTGCACCTGAAAGTGCCGACCGTGTTCCTGCGCGAAAAGATGGAAGGCCTGGAAGTGCGCAACCAGGGCAAACGCAAGGCAGCCCTGAGCCTGGAACTGAGTGCTGACAAGGACTCCTACCTGCAGGACATGCGGCCGGGTGGCACCAACCTGGATTTTGCGCAGTTCAGGTTGTAATGCTCCACATAGGTTGATTGCAGGGGAGCTCTTGTGGCGAGGGAGCTTGCTCCCGCTGGACGCGCAGCGGCCCCTTGCGGTGTGTCAGTGGGATCGGAGGGGGCTGCTGCGCAGCCCAGCGGGAGCAAGCTCCCTCGCCACAAAAAGCTGCCCCGCCTCGGGACATTCGCCGCACAATGAAAAGCCCCGCATCAGCGGGGCTTTTCATTGGCAACGGCCTTACTTCTTCAGCCCCAGCTTTCTAAGCTCTTCATCACGCAACTCACGGCGCAAAATCTTGCCCACGTTGGTGGTCGGCAAGGCATCGCGGAATTCCACGGCCTTGGGCACCTTGTAGCCGGTGACATTGGCGCGCATGTGCTCCATCACCTGTTCCTTGGTCAACGTGACACCCGGCCGTGCAACGATGAAGATCTTGATCGCCTCGCCAGACTTCTCGTCCGGGATGCCGATGGCCGCGCATTGCAGCACGCCCGGCAGGGTTGCCAGCACATCTTCCAGCTCGTTGGGGTACACGTTGAAACCGGAGATCAGGATCATGTCTTTCTTGCGATCGACGATGCGCATGTAGCCATCCGGCTGGATCAGCGCGATGTCACCGGTCTTGAGCCAGCCTTCGCTGTCGAGGATCTCATCGGTGGCTTCCTGGCGCTGCCAGTAGCCTTTCATGACCTGCGGGCCTTTCACGCACAACTCGCCGATTTCGCCCAACGGCTGTTCGACGCCCGCGTCATTGATCACCTTGCACAGCGTCGACGGCACGGGGATTCCGATGGTACCGACCTGGATGTGCTGGATCGGGTTGACCGTGGCCACCGGGCTGGTTTCGGTCATGCCGTAACCTTCGCAGATCGGGCAACCAGTGACCGCTTTCCAGCGCTCGGCTGCCGCGAGTTGCAGGGCCATGCCGCCGGACAGGGTGACTTTCAGGGCCGAGAAGTCCAGCTTGCGGAAGGCTTCGTTGTTGCACAGGGCCACGAACAGCGTATTGAGGCCGACGAAACCACTGAACTTCCACTTCGACAGTTCCTTGACCATCGCCGAGAGGTCACGCGGGTTGCTGATCAGGATGTTGTGGTTGCCGATCAGCATCATCGCCATGCAATGAAAGGTGAACGCATAAATGTGGTACAGCGGCAGTGGCGTGATCAGTACCTCACAACCTTCATTGAGGTTGGAGCCCATCAGCGCCTTGCACTGCAGCATGTTCGCCACCAGGTTGCGGTGGCTGAGCATCGCGCCCTTGGCCACGCCGGTGGTGCCACCGGTGTATTGCAGCACGGCCACATCGTCGCTGGAGGGGTTGGCTTCGTTCACGGGCTGGCCGTGGCCTTTGCTCAACACGTCGTTGAACTTCACGGCCTTGGGCAAGTGATAGGCCGGGACCATTTTCTTGACGTACTTGATCACGCTGTTGATCAACAGGCGCTTGAGTGGCGGTAGCAGGTCGGCGACTTCGGTGACGATGACGTGCTTGACGCCCGTCTTCGGCACCACGGTCTCGGCCAGGTGCGCCATGTTCGCCAGGCACACCAGCGCCTTGGCGCCGGAGTCATTGAACTGGTGCTCCATTTCCCGCGCGGTGTACAACGGGTTGGTGTTGACCACGATCAGCCCGGCGCGGATCGCACCGAACACGGCCACCGGGTACTGGAGAACGTTGGGCAGCTGCACGGCGATTCGATCGCCGGGCTGTAAATCGGTATGCTGTTGCAGGTACGCGGCAAACGCCCCGGACAACTCGTAGAGCTCACCGTAGGTGATCGTCTTGCCGAGGTTGCTGAACGCCGGCTTGTTGGCAAAGCGTTGGCAGGACTGCTTCAACACCGCCTGAATATTCGGATACTCGTCTGGATTGATGTCGGCAGCAATCCCAGCTGGGTACTTATCCTTCCAAAAGTCTTCGATCATGGAAGCCCACTCCTCAGCAACGCGAATTCTCACCGCATTTGATGCGATTATTATTGGTGTGTTTATTGGTGAATCTGGCTTGAATCAAGGCCGAGAAGTCACAAAAGCGCGCCGAGAGTAGCAGCTTTGCCGAGGGTCGCCTAGAGCCAAAAACAACCCCCGCAGTCATAAACATGACCCATGAATAGTCAATGGTCATTTTTAGAGTAAAAATTCCAAACCTCCACTGCATCGCCCTGAATACACAAAAAACCGTGGGAGCGAGCTTGCTCGCGATGACGGTGTATCAGCCAACATTTCTGTCACTGACCTACCGCTATCGCGAGCAAGCTCGCTCCCACAGGGTTTCTATTGGTCTTCCTTAAACTCAGGCGATATCCCGCAACTCCCGCCGCAGGATCTTGCCCACCGGCGTCATCGGCAACGATTCCCGCAAGACGATGTGTTTGGGAATCTTGTAGCCGGTGAAGTTCTCCTTGCAGTAGGCCTTGAGTTCTTCAAGGCTGACCCCGGTTTCCCGCGCCACCACGAACAACTTCACCGCCTCTCCCGAACGCTCGTCCGGCACGCCGATCACCGCGCAGTTGGCGACCTTGGGGTGGGCCATCACGACGTCTTCGATTTCGTTGGGGTACACGTTGAAACCCGAGACGATGATCATGTCCTTCTTGCGGTCAACGATGCGCACGAACCCGTCCGGGTCGATCACCGCGATGTCGCCGGACTTGAACCAGCCCTCGCTGTCCAGCACTTCGGCCGTGGCCTCGGGTTTGTTCCAGTAGCCTTTCATGATCTGCGGCCCCTTGATGCACAGCTCGCCACGCTCGCCCAGGGGTTGCTCGACGCCCTCGTCATCGATCACTTTCATCAGCGTACCCGGCACCGGCATTCCCACCGTGCCCAGGCGGGATTTACCGCCATAAGGATTGGCACTGGCCACCGGCGAGGTCTCGGTCAGGCCATACCCCTCGGTAATGCCGCAACCGGTGATCTGCTGCCAGCGCTCGGCAGTGGCCTTGATCAACGCGGTGCCGCCGGAGTTGGTGACCTTGAGGTGGGAAAAATCCAGGGTCTTGAAGTCCGGATGGTCCATCAGCGCCACGAACAGCGTGTTGAGCCCCAGCAATAACGAGAAACGCCAGTTCTTCAGCTCCTTGATGAAGCCACCGATGTCCCGCGGATTGGTGATCAGCACGTTGTGGTTGCCGGTCACCATCATGCACATGCAGTTCGCCGTGAACGCATAGATATGGTACAGCGGCAGCGGCGCGATCATGACCTCCTGGCCTTCGCGCAGCAGCGGCTGGCCGTCATCGCCGAGCTGTCCCAGGCACGCCCGGGCCTGTTGCATGTTGGCCACCAGGTTGCCGTGGGTCAGCATCGCCCCCTTTGCCAACCCGGTGGTGCCGCCGGTGTATTGCAGCACGGCAATGTCATCGAGGCTGACCTTCAACGGCTTGATGCCCTGGCCGCGTCCCAGGCGCAAGGCGCTCTTGAAGGAAATGGCCTGGGGCAGCGAATAGTCCGGGACCATTTTCTTGACCTTGCTCACCACCGTGTTGACCAGCCAGCCCTTGGCGGTGGGCATCAGGTCGCCCATCTTCGCTTCGATCAGGTATTGCAGGTCCGTGTCGGGCAACACCTCCTGGACTTTCTGCCCGAACATGTTCAGGTACACCAGCGCCCGGGCACCGGAGTCCTTGAACTGATGACGCATTTCCCGCGGGGTGTACAGCGGGTTGGTGTTGACCACGATCAGCCCGGCGCGCAACGCACCGAACACGGCGATCGGGTACTGCAGGATGTTGGGCATCTGCACCGCGATACGATCGCCCGGCGCCAGGTCGGTATGGGCTTGCAGGTAACCGGCGAAGGCTGCGCTGTGGCGCTCGAGCTCGGCGTACGTGAGGGTCACCCCCATGTTGCTGAACGCCGGGCGGTCGGCGAATTTCTTGCAGGAACGCTCGAACACCTCGACCACCGACTTGTAGGCCCCGAGGTCGACATCCAGGGGCACGCCGGCCGGGCGTTTGTCATTCCAGAAATCAGGCTGCATTGTTTTTGTCCTCTTTACCTGAGCATATCCGGGCCGCGTCTGTATCGCTTGCAGAGGCGGAGCTCCTGGGACACTAGCAGCTATGGCGAATCAGGCAAATATGGCAACCTGCGTCATAGATTGTGTGAATCTTCCTCCCATGGATCAGCCTGATCAGGCGAGACGCAGCGGATGCGCTATACAATGCAGCGACGCAGCGTCTGACTTTGTGCAAAGGAACCGCCATGATCCACCAAACGTTCTGGCTGACCGCGACCGACCACAGCCGCCTGTTCGTCAACCAGTGGCTGCCTGAAACCGCCCCGTTGGCGGTGGTCATGCTGGCCCATGGCATGGCCGAACACAGCGGCCGCTACGC
The DNA here is from genome assembly GCF_051132015.1 of Pseudomonas sp. Z1-12. Lineage (NCBI taxonomy): Bacteria > Pseudomonadati > Pseudomonadota > Gammaproteobacteria > Pseudomonadales > Pseudomonadaceae > Pseudomonas > Pseudomonas sp. Z1-12. The sequence continues at coordinate 1,408,329 of NZ_CP071647.1, read as the reverse complement.
CCGCCTGGCCCAGGCGCTGTGCGACGAAGGTTACGGAGTCTACGCGCTGGACCTGCGCGGCCATGGCAAGACCGGCGAAGAAGCGATCCTCGGCCACTTTGCCGACGAGGACGGCTGGGCCAAGGTCGTGGGCGACCTGGCCAGCCTCAACCATCACATCGGCCAGCAACATCCGGATACGCCTATTCTGCTACTGGGCCACAGCATGGGCAGCTACCTGGCCCAGGGTTACCTGCTGCATCACAGCGCCAGCCTGCACGGGGCGATTCTCAGCGGCTCGAACTTTCAACCGGTGGTGCTCTATCGCAGCGCTCGCCTGATCGCCCGCTTCGAACGCCGACGCCAGGGTGCGGCGGGGCGCAGCGCCCTGATCGAATGGCTGTCGTTCGGCAGTTTCAACAAGAAATTCAAACCGACGCGTACCCCCTTCGACTGGCTCAGCCGTGACCCGGTCGAAGTCGATAAATACATCCACGACCCCTTGTGCGGTTTCCGTTGCACCAATCAGCTTTGGGTCGACCTGCTCGGCGGCTTGCAGCAAATCAGCAAAGCGTCCAATCTCGCCCAGATCGATCCGGGCCTGCCCCTGCTGGTGATCGGCGGTGAATGTGATCCGGTGAGCGAAGGCAAGCGTCTGAAGGATCTGGCCGACGCCCTGCGCGACGCCGGCAGCCAACACCTGCAATTGACGATTTACCCGCAGGCCCGGCACGAATTGTTCAATGAAACCAACCGCGACGAAGTGACCGCCGACGTGCTGGCCTGGATCGCCCAGGCCTTGGACCACAAGCGGCCGCCACGCAGCGAGTAGGTTTGCGACGTTTTTCTTTACCCCACAGGATCTGAAACAGATGACCCAGGTTACCAACACCCCTTATGAAGCCCTCGAAATCGGCCAGACCGCCAGCTACAGCAAGACCGTCGAGGAACGCGACATCCAGCTGTTCGCGGCGATGTCGGGCGATCACAACCCGGTGCACCTGGACGCCGAATTCGCCGCGGCGAGCATGTTCAAGGAGCGCATCGCCCATGGCATGTTCAGCGGTGCGCTGATCAGCGCGGCGGTGGCGTGTGAGTTGCCTGGGCCGGGCACCATCTACATCGGCCAGCAGATGAGTTTCCAGAAACCGGTGAAAATCGGCGACACCCTGACCGTGCGCCTGGAAATCCTGGAAAAACTGCCGAAGTTCCGCGTGCGTATCGCCACCCGTGTGTTCAACCAGCGCGACGAGCTGGTCGTGGACGGCGAAGCCGAGATCCTCGCCCCGCGCAAGCAGCAGACCGTGACGTTGCCGACGTTGCCGGCGATTACTGTCGGTTGATCCACTGAAACGAACAGCCCCAGCGGACTGGATGAAGCAACACATCCTCTGTGGCGAGGGAGCTTGCTCCCGCTCGGCGGCGAAGCCGTCGTAAAAAAAGCGCCCGCGTTTGATCAGATCTAACGTGGGCGCCTTTTTGGGGGGCGCTTCGCGCCCCAGCGGGAGCAAGCTCCCTCGCCACAGGGAACGCAGCGCGGCGGTTATTGCGGGTCTTCCCGCACCTGCACGCTCGCCGTCATCCCGGCGCTCAGGTTCACGCCCTCAGGCACCTTGTCCAGCTTGATCCGCACCGGGATCCGCTGGGCCAGGCGCACCCAGTTGAAGGTCGGCTCGACCTCCGCCAGCAACTGCGCATCGGGGTTGGTGTTGCGGTCGGTAATGCCACGGCTGATGCTTTCGACATGCCCCTCCAGCGCATGACCGGCACTCATCAGCCAGACCTTGACCGGATCGCCCACACGAATCCTGGGCAACTTGGTCTCTTCGAAATAGGCCTGTACATAAAACGTCGAGTCGTCGATCAGCGCCATGACCGGCTGCCCGGCATTCACGTAGTTGCCTTCGGCCAGGCGCAGGTTGGTAATGTGGCCGCTGCGTGGGGCCAGGACCTGGCTGCGGGCCAGGTTGAGTTCGGCCACCTTGGCCTCGGCCTGGGCTTCGCGCAATTCGCCCCGGGCGATGCCGGCGTTGATCTGGGCGTTTTCCCGCAGTTCGGCACTGATGGCCTGGGGGCCCAAGGCGGCGCGGCGACTGGCTTCGTGTTCACGCAGACTCAACTGCTGCTGGCGTGTCTGGACCACGGCCCGGGCCTTCTCCAATGCCGCCTCGAAACGCTCGCGATCAATGCTCAACAGCAGGTCGCCAGCCTTGACCTGCTGGTTATCCACCGCCTTGAGCTCGCGCACCCACCCCGACACATCGGGGGCAATCACCACCACGTCGGCGCGGATCCGCGCATCGCGGGTCCAGGGCGTGAGCATGTAGTACTGCCACAGGTGAAAGCCGGCGAAGATCGCCACGGCCACCATGCACAGCGTGACGGCAACACGTACGGATGTACGCATGTTCAACTCCTATAGCGGCCCGAGGACCACGGTAATAACAGTCAGGACACAGACATACAGGGCGCAGTCGAACAAGGCTTCATGCCAGATCCAGCGCCCGGCCGGCACCAGGCTGAGCAACAGGCGCAACGCACCCGTCACCAGCAAGGCCAGCACCACATAAATCAGGAACGGGCTGAGCAACACCCCACCCATCGACCACTCACGCAAGCCCATGGCTGTGCTCCCGTCGTTCAGGTTCGTGCTGGCGGCACCAGGCGCGCCAGCTGTTTTGCAATTGCACCACCGCGCCTTGGGCCAGCTTCAGTGCGTCACCGGGCGGCTGGGCAGCCAGCACGTTCAGGAACTCGGCGCTCGCCGGGGCCAGCGCATCGGCCTGGTCACCGGCCGGGCCGCGTTCGAGTACCTGCTCCAGCGCTTCGAAATAACGGCGCTGCGCCCGGGTATCGGGCACTTGGGCGACGGCCAGGCTCAGGCGCAAATGCAGCAACTCATCGCCAATGTCCAAGCCAAGCAAACCATCATCCCAACGGCTGCGCGCCTGCACCGGCAATTCAGGGTAATGCCGCGCCAGCTGCAACAGCCGGTCGGCCATGCGCCCACCGAACCAGCTCTCGGCGCCACGCAGGCTGCGATGGGTCAGGCGCACCAGATCGTGGAGAGTCGCCGCCAGCAGGCGGCGGCTGTGCCAGGCCGGGTTGCGCAAAATCAGCAGATTGAAAGCCAGCACCGCCGCGCCCACGCCGATCATCATCGCCTGGGCGTTGTTGAAGAACGCCGCGACGTCGTATTTCATCGCATTAAGCGGCGAAATCAGCACCACGAAATGCAGGCAGAACGACGTCGCCGTGGCGAAGATCTGCGGCTTGGCCATGCCCAATGCGCCGAAAAACAACGGCACGCCCATGGCCATGCACAGCATTGCGAAACTGCTCCATTGCGGGAGTATGAGCTCGCCGATCACGAATGCCGTGGGCACGGCCAACAGGATACCCCGCAGAAAACTCATGCCGATCTGCGCGCCGTTTTCGCGACTGGCGAACAGGCTGCACACCACGCACGTCAGCAGCATCGCACCCGATGCGGCGGGCCAGGCGGTCGCCAGCCAGAAACAGGCAACGACCAGGAACGCCAGGGCGCTGCGAGCGCCGAAGACCATGGCCAGGGACAAGTCGCGATGGGGTGCCAGGGTGCGGGGTGGATCCGCCGCTTCCCTGCCCTCCTGCACCGCCGTCAAGGCGGCGCAGGCGGCCAGGGCGGTGTCGAGCAACAAGGCGAAGCGGGCCAGGCAGTAACTTTGCGCCGCGCTGAACTGCGGATCGTGGGACGCATCCCACACCCGGGGACGCAAGGCTTGGAGGGTCGCACTGTCGGCGTCGAGGGCTTGCTGCACCTCGTTCATCCATGGCTGGAGCGCCACGGTTTCCTCGGGGTCGAGCTGCTTCCACTGCCGCCGCACCGAGCGTGAAAGGCGCAACAGCATCAGCAACTTCTGGCTCAAGCCGCTGATGGCCCGGGCGCGCTGCCGGCCACGGCTGCCTTCGAACCAGGCATGTTCACGCTGGGCATCCACCGCGACAATCCTGCCCAGGATTTCCAGCAATCCTTTGCGGGCCTGGGCATCGCCGGCTAGGGTCGCACGGGCGGCCTGCATGCCGCTTTGCCACGCCGCCAGGGCCTGACCGGCCAATTGCCGCTCGACCCGCAACGGCCAGAGCAAGGCGCTGGCCGCCGTGGCGCAGACGATACCCAGGCTGATCTCGGTGCAGCGCGCCACCGCCTGATCGAACACACCCAGCGGATGGGAAAGGGCCGGCAAGGCAATGATCGCCACCGTGTAACCGGCCAACACGAATGAGTACGACCAGGCACTGCGCAGCAGCGTCGAGCAGGCCGTGCACAGGCCCAACCAGAGTGCCAACGCCAGCAGGAATAACCACGGTGCCTGGGCGAACAGGCCCATGAACACCACCGACATGACGGTGCCCACCAATGTGCCGAGCAATCGCGCCAAGCCCTTCTGCACCACCATCCCGGACAAGGGCTGGGCGACGATGAACGCGGTCATCAGCGCCCACGACGGCTGCTCCAGCCCCAAGCGCAAGGCCAGCCACAACGCCAACCCACCGCCGAGCACGGTCTTGATGGCGAACTGCAAGGCGAGGCGGTCGGGGGCGAACAAGGCCTGGATAGTAATGGGCACGCGGAAAACTCTTTGGGGGACGCCAGTAACAATAGATGCAATGCGGGGGATAGGCGATGCAATTATTAGCTAGCTATCTATCAGAGTCCAGAGCTGATTGTCGCCCCACCATGCGAAGGCTTTCGTGGCGAGGGAGCTTGCTCCCGCTGGGTTGCGCAGCGACCCTGATTTTGGGGCTGCTGCGCAGCCCAGCGGGAGCAAGCTCCCTCGCCACACGAGTGTTCACCTTAAATCTGGGTCGTCCCCACAAAAAACGCCAGCATGCTGGCGTTTTTTTGTGTGTGACGGGTTGTTTAGCTCGCGCGCGCCTGGTTACGCAGCGCCTTGACCTGGTCATGGTTGCGTTGCACACCGTGGTACTGACGCTCCACAAGGTCACGAATGCCCACCAGGTTGTGTTTGTTGATCTTCTCGATGGCTTCCTTGTACGCCTTCAGCGCGTGGTCTTCGCCGCGCTCGGCTTCGTTCAACACGGCTTCTTCATCCTTGCCGGTGAACATGGATTTTACATCTACCCAACGGCGATGCAGATCACCGGCGACGCTGGTGGAAGTTTCCGGATCGCCGCCCAAGGAACGAACCGCTGCTTGCAGCTCGGCCGCGGCGGTTGCGCAATCTGCGGCGCGCTTGACAAACAGAGCCTTGAGTTCGGGGTGCTTGATGTCTTCAGCGCAGGTCTTGAAGCCTTCCTGGCCATCCTTGCTGGTCTCGATCAGGTCGTTCAAGACAGAGATGGATTCTTTGTTGATGTCAGTCATTTTTCAGTTCCTTTGCTGGTGAATAAAAAACCTGCAAGGGATATTGCATCGGCCATGCCAGCCATCGATTCTAATAAAACAAGTTTAAAATCAATAAGTTACTAACAATCAGGAAATCTGTATCCGCGCGATTTGCATGATCTGTCATTTGGCCTGCATGCAGAATGCCTGTATTTTCGAGGCAGGTTTGAATCAAGACAATTGCCATGAATCCGGAAAAGCTCGAATTGCTCGTCACGCGCCAAATGCCCTTCGGAAAATACAAGGGCCGAATCCTCGCCGACCTGCCGGGTCAATACCTGAACTGGTTCGCTCGCGAGGGTTTCCCCAAGGGAGAGCTGGGCGGTTTGCTGGCCTTGATGCAGGAAATCGACCACAACGGCTTGTCCGACCTGCTGGACCCATTGCGCGCCAAACATGGCCTGCCCAAACCTCGCCATTGACTGACTGAGACCGCCATGCCCGAGAACACGCTGCGCGCCCACGATGAAGTTTTCTGGCGAACCTTCGTCGACCGCTACGACATCGACCCCGCCGGGCCGCTCAATCTGGAAAACGGCTACTTCGGGCGCATGTCCCGCACCGTGGTGGAGGAGTACCAGCGCAACATCGAATTCATCAACCGTGGCAATTCGGTGTACGTGCGCCAGCATTTCGACCTGGAACACGGCGAAGCCATTCGGCGGCAGGTGGCCCGGCTGATCCACGCGTCCCCCCAGAGCGTGGCCTTGGCTGGCAGCGCCGTGGATGCCCTGCAAACGTTGATTCGCAACTACAACGGCCTCAAGCCGGGCGATCAGGTGCTGATCTGCGATGTGGAGTATGCCTCGGTCAAAAGCGCCATGCGTTGGTTGGCCCGCCAGCGTGGCGTGGAAGTGATCGAAATTGTCCACCAGCACCCCGCCAGCTTCGAAAGCCTGGTGGGCACTTATCGCGAGGCGTTCATTCGCTATCCGCGCATCAAGCTGATGGCGCTGACCTACGTCAACCACCTCACCGGTTTGGTGATGCCGGTCCAGGCCATTGCCGAGAGCGCCCGGGAATTTGCCGTCGATATCATCCTCGACGGTGCCCACGCCCTGGGCCAGATCGATTTCGACCTGAAGAAGCTCGGGATCGAATTCGCCGGATTCAACCTGCAGAAGTGGATCGGCGGCCCGCTCTCCCAAGGCTTCCTGTACATCGCCCCACAGCGGTTGGCCGACATCGATCCGGACATGGACGAAGACAGCTACCCCGCCACTGACGTCCGCTCTCGCACGCCCCACAGCACGCCGAACATCCCGGCCTTGCTCACCCTGCCCCTGGTCTTCGAAGAACATCGGGCCCTGGGGGGTGCCTTGGCCAAGGGCGCGCGCCTCTGTTACCTGCGTGACTTGTGGGTGAACGCCGTTCGCGATGTACCGGGCATCGAAGTCATGACCCCGGATGACCGGCGCCTCTATTGCGGCATCACGGCGATGCGCTTCACCGCCCACACCGATCAACAGGCGATGGCTGATCGATTGCTCGATGAGCATGGGATCTTCACGGTGGTGCGCCAGACCAGCACCGGGCCGTGCATCCGCATTACTCCGGGTTTGATTACCTTGGCGAGTGATATCGAGCGGTTGACCCAGGCACTGATCCATCTGAGCCGTACCTAGATCCCTTGCCACAGGAAATCTTTGCCGGCATAAAAACCCAGGCAAAAAAAAACGGTGCGCCGACCAAGCGCACCGTAAAACCGTAGAACACCCAACGAGGTTCGGTAAAAAATCAGTCCAGCAGCGCCAAGGCCTCGGCGGTGCATTCCTGAATGCGGGCCCAGTCGCCGTTCTTGATCCACTCCGGATCGAGCATCCAGCTACCACCCACGCACATCACGTTTTTCAACGCCATGTAGCTCTTGATGTTGGCCGGGCTCACGCCGCCGGTGGGGCAGAATTTCACTTCGCCGAACGGGCCGCCCAAGGCCTTGATGGCCGCGACGCCGCCGCTGACTTCGGCCGGGAACAGTTTGAAGCGGCGATAGCCCAGGCCGTAGCCTTCCATGATCCCCGAGGCATTGCTGATGCCTGGCAACAACGGGATCGGGCTGTAGACGCTGGCTTCGAGCAGATCACGGGTAATGCCCGGGGTGACGATGAACTGCGAACCGGCAGCCTCGGCGGCGGCCAGCATGTGGCGGTCGAGCACCGTGCCGGCGCCGGTCACCAGTTCCGGACGCTGCTCGCGCAGCACCTGGATGGCCTTGAGGCCGTATTGGGAACGCAGCGTCACTTCCAGCGCCGTCAGGCCGCCGGCGGCCAGGGCATCGGCCAGCGGCAGGATGTCCTGTTCACGGGCGATGGTGATCACCGGCAGGATCCGCGCCTTGGCGCAGAGGCTGTCGATCAGGGCAACTTTGTCCGCCATGGAAACGGTCGGGGATGGGTTTGTCATAGCGGCTGATCCTTGGTTCATGGGCACCAGTAAATCTCTAACGTAGGTTGCAGAAACGCGCGGATCGGCATTTCGGCGACGTCGTCACCCGCCACCGCAGCGTTCAATGTGGTCAACTTCGATTGGCCGGAAATCGATAGCACTTTGTGTTGCGCCGAAGCCAGCAAGGCACGGCTCATGGTCAGGCGCTGGTGCGGTACGGTCGGCGCCAGCATCGGCCAGCAGCGGCGTGCGCCATTGGTGTCCAGGGCCTGGGCCAGGTTCGGACTGTCGGGGAACAGCGAGGCGGTGTGCCCGTCATCGCCCATGCCCAGTACCAACACGTCGATAGGCGGCAGCTCGGCCAGCAAACGGTCCGCCTGGTCGGCCGCCGCTTCCAGGTTGGCGCTGGCGCTGTAGAGGCTCAGCAACTGGGCCTTGGCCGCCGCGCCTTGCAGCAGGTAACGCTTGAGCAGGCCGGCGTTGCTGTCGGCGTGTTCAACCGGTACCCAGCGCTCGTCGGCCAGGCTGACCACCACTTTGGACCAGTCCAGCGCCTGCTTGGCCAGGTGCTGGAAAAATGCCACCGGGCTGCGGCCACCGGAGACCACCAGGGTCGCCGCACCGCGCGCGTCGATTGCGTCGCGCAACTGCTCGGCCACCTTCAGCGCCAGGCCTTCGGCCAGCAGCACCGGATTCTTGAATGCATGGGCGCTGACGCCCTGCGGCAGTTTCACATCAGATATCGCCATACCACGACCTCCCATCCCGCGTGATCAGTGCAATGGAGCTCATCGGCCCCCACGACCCGGCCGCATACGGCTTGGGCGCATCGCCGGACTTCTTCCACCCGGCGATCAACTGGTCACACCATGTCCACGCGGCTTCAATTTCATCTTTACGGACAAACAGGTTCTGATTGCCGTTCATGACTTCCAGCAACAACCGCTCGTAGGCATCGGGAATACGTGCGCTGCGATAGGTGTCGGAGAAGTTGAGTTGCAGCGGACCACTGCGCAATTGCATGCCCTTGTCCAGGCCCTGCTCCTTGGTCATCACCCGCAAGGAAATCCCTTCGTCCGGTTGCAGGCGGATGATCAGCTTGTTGCTGATCTGCAAGCGCTGCTCGGGGGCGAAGATGTAGTGGGACGGTTCCTTGAAGTGAATGACGATCTGCGACAGCTTCTGCGGCATGCGCTTGCCGGTACGCAGGTAAAACGGCACCCCAGCCCAACGCCAGTTACGGATGTCGGCGCGCAGGGCGACGAACGTCTCGGTGTCGCTCTGGGTGTTGGAATTGGGTTCTTCGAGGTAGCCAGGCACCGCCTTGCCTTCGCTGTGGCCGGCGATGTACTGGCCGCGCACCACCTGGGTGGTCAGGCCTTCCGGGCTGATCGGGGCCAAGGCCTTGAGCACCTTGACCTTCTCGTCGCGGATGCTGTCGGCGGACAAGTCGGCCGGAGGATCCATGGCGATCAGGCACAACAGCTGGAGCAGATGGTTCTGAATCATGTCCCGCAGTTGGCCGGCCTTGTCGAAATAGCCCCAGCGACCCTCGATACCGACCTTCTCGGCCACGGTGATCTCCACGTGGGAGATGTAGTTCTGGTTCCACTGGGTCTCGAACAGGCTGTTGGCGAACCGCAACGCGATCAGGTTCTGGACCGTTTCTTTGCCCAGGTAATGGTCGATGCGATAGGTACGGTTTTCCGGGAAGAACTGCGCCACGGCGTCGTTGACCTTGCGCGACGACTCCAGGTCCGAGCCAATCGGCTTTTCCAGGACGACGCGGGTGTTTTCGCTCAAGCCGACCTTCGCCAGGTTCTCGCAGATCGCTCCATACACCGCCGCCGGGGTGGCGAAATAGGCAATGACCTGCTGGGCCGAACCGGCCGCTTCGGCCAGGGCAACGTAATCGTCGGCCTTGAGGAAATCCACGTGCAGATAGGTCAAACGTGCCAGGAAGCGCTCGAGCACGGCCTCGTCCACGTCTTTTTCCCCCACGTAGCGACGCAGCTCGGCGGCAATGAATGCCAGGTGCTGCTGCTCGCCGCCGGGTTCACGGGCCAGCGCTATGATCCGCGTGTCCTCGTGCAACAGTTGAGCGCCATCGAGTTGATACAGGGCAGGAAAGAGCTTGCGCAGGGCCAGATCGCCCAACGCGCCGAACAAGGCAAAGGTGCACGGTTCAACCGTAATCGAAGGCATGATGTTTGTTCTTTTATCAAGTTAAACTACAAATACCTTTTTTCAAGGTATCACTCAAGGAAAAATGTAGTAATAACCACAACATTTTTCGAAAATACTGATTCCGAGTGGTGGTCCGCCGGAGCCATCAGTAGGATAGGCCACCGCAAAGGGTCGTATCAAAGACCCGTCTTCCTAGGAATCTTGTATGGACCGCGTGCGAAATCTACTGGAACAGATCCAGAGTCGCCTTGAAGACCTGAACAAGGCCGAACGCAAGGTGGCCGAGATCATCCTGCTCAACCCGCAGCAGGCCACCCGCTTCAGCATCGCCGCCCTCGCCCAGGCGGCTTCGGTCAGCGAACCGACCGTCAACCGCTTCTGCCGCTCGTTCGGCGTCAGCGGCTACCCGGAACTCAAACTGCAATTGGCCCAGAGCCTGGCCAGCGGCGCCGCTTATGTCAGCCGCGCAGTGGAAGCCGACGACAACCCTGAAGCCTATACCCGCAAGATCTTTGGCAGCGCCATTGCCTCATTGGACAGCGCCTGCCAGGCCCTTGATCCCAATTTGATCAGCCGCGCGGTGGACCTGCTGATCCAGGCCCGGCAGATCCACTTCTTCGGCCTCGGCGCCTCCGCCCCGGTGGCCCTGGATGCCCAGCACAAGTTCTTTCGCTTCAACCTGGCGGTGACCGCCCACGCCGACGTGCTGATGCAGCGCATGATCGCGTCGGTGGCCCATACCGGCGAACTGTTCGTGATCATTTCCTACACTGGCCGCACCCGCGAGCTGGTGGAAGTGGCACGCATCGCCCGGGAAAACGGTGCCTCGGTGCTGGGCCTGACCGCCGAAGGTTCGCCGCTGGCCAAGGCCAGCACCCTGAGCCTGAACATCCCCCTGCCCGAAGACACTGACATCTATATGCCGATGACCTCGCGGATCATCCAGCTCACCGTGCTGGACGTGCTCGCCACCGGCATGACCCTGCGCCGGGGCGTGGACTTCCAGCCGCACCTGCGCAAGATCAAGGAAAGCCTGAATGCCAGCCGGTATCCGGTGGGGGATGAGTTCAACTGATTCGGTCCAGAACTTCCGGGGCCTGACAGGCCGTCATCGCGAGCAAGCTCGCTCCCACAGAGGTTCTTTGGCGTTCACAAACCCCCTGTGGGAGCGAGCTTGCTCGCGATGGGGCCAGCCGCCATACCAAAGATCCTGAGCTAAGCCCCCACCCACGCCTGCAAACTCAAGTGCGCCCGCTCCCCCGGCGCCAGGCACAGGCTGTCGGTGCCGCCACTGGCCGCTTCGACACAGACAAACTCACTGACCTCATCCCAACTCACCCCCAACAGCGGCCGGGTGCCGGGATGCCAGACCACGGTGTCGGCGCTGTCACCGGTGTCGATGCACAATTCGCGCTGCCAGGCGTGGTCCTTGAGCTGCAATTCGCCTTCATGCTGGAACACCCGCTGGCAGCCGCCCTCGACCCGTAACTCGCCTTCCTGCTGGCAAGCTTCGCGGCTCAACTGGTCATAACCCTGGGCGCCTTCGAGCCCAGACAGCGCTACCTCGCCGACATCGCCAATACGCCAGTAAGCGTGCAAAGCCTGGCTCAACTGGCACGGCAGGCTGTCCTGGTGCTCGGTGCTCAAGCGCAGCTCCATGCGTTCACCCAGGTCGGCATGCAGGTCCACTTGCCAGTCGCACAGTTGCAGCTGCCAGTGCAGATGCACGCCCGCTTCATCACTGCGGCTGTCCAGCAGTTTCCAATCGATCAGCCGTGCCCAACCGTGGGACGGCCAGGCGTTTTCGCTGGGATGACGGCCATACCACGGCCAGCACACCGGCACCCCACCGCGTATCGCCCCGACTTGCGGCCACTTGGCCGCACACCACAACCAGGGCTTCTGGCCGCGCGGCTGGAAGTGCAGCAACTGCGCGCCCTGGCGACTGAACACCGCCTGGCACAACGGATGATCGATCACCAGCACATCGCGCTGCCGATAGCGCTCCCACGCGAATACCGGGCGCTCGCGCAAGGATCTGAAAAAGCGTTGTAGCGGATGCTCATGCATGGGCCGCGGTCCTGGAAATCATTCAATACTCAACATTGGTACGACGCTTTTTTGTGGCGAGGGAGCTTGCTCCCGCTCGGCTGCGAAGCAGTCGTAAACAAGGCAAACGCGGTCTGGCTGAAGCTCCGCAGTGAATGGTTTTGGGGTCGCTTCGCAACCCAGCGGGAGCAAGCTCCCTCGCCACAGGTTCTGTGCCAGCCACCTCACAAAAAAAAGCGGACAGCCTTGGCCGTCCGCAAATATGCGCACATAGAGAGGAGCTTATCGCAACAGCGTTAGAACACCGACTGAATTTTCAGGCCGGCCACCAGCGCGTTGTCGACTTCATCCACACCACCTGGGTGAGTGATGTATTGCAGGTTCGGACGCACGGTCAGCCAGTTGGTGACGTGGAAACCGTAGTTGATCTCGTAGTTGTACTCAGTGCTACGCAGTGGCGCGAACAGCGGATCGTCGTAGTCGGTGACACCGTTGGCGGCGTTGACCAGTTCGGAGTTTTTCTTCACGTCTTCGTTGACATGGATACGCGAGAAACCGATGCCGACATCGTCTTTTGGACGAGCATCGAATGGCCCCTTGTACACGAACATCAACGACTGGTAGTTGTCGACGACGTTGGTTTCCTTGTCGTGGAAAGTGGCGTTGGCGGCGATGTTCAGGCCGCGCGAAGCATCACCGTTGTGGCTGGTGAGCTGTTGTTGCACGACGAGCCAGTAGCCGTCCTTGCTGCTGTGGCTGCGATAGGCGTTACCGGTGGTCGCGGCGTCGTTGCCATCCTCGTCTTCACGGACGTCATCGGCCTTGGCTGTACTTTTGTAGTAACCAACACGGTATTCACCCGGCAGGTTATTGATCTTCGGCGACCAGACCAACTCGACCGGAATGAGGGTACCCTTGGTACCGCTGCCGCTGAGCTTGTAGCGGTTGTTGTTTTCCAGTTGCGAAGGGTTCTGGTTGTAGGCACCGATTTGCGCATAGAGCTCAGGCGTGAGGTTGTATTTGACGCGAATCGCCGCCTGCATGATCGGCCAGTTGTACCAGATGCCGGTCGCCCAGTTACCCGCTTGTGAACCGCAGAACGCCAGGTTCTGGAATTCGCACGGGAAGGTGTTGAAGTCTTCGCCTTCACCGAAATAACCGGCTTTGACATCCAGTTTGCTGTCGAAGTATTTCTGCTTGATCCACAACTGGGTCAGACGCGTGGTTTGCCCACGGCCCCAGACTTCCTGGGAAGAACTGAGGGTACCGGCGCGTGGATCACCGATGCGGTCGTTGGAGATGTTGCGACCGTCACGTCGGGTGAACTGGATCTTGGCTTCCGTATCGCCCCAGCCCGCCAGTTTCTCCAGGTCGAGCGCAACGCCCAGGCCAAACTGCTGGGACCAGCGCGCGGTCTTGTCATCGTTGTAGCCGCCGTGGAGATTGGCACCCATCTCACCGACGAAATCCGCCTTGATATCGATACCTTGCTCGATCAGCTTGGTCCTTTCACCGCCCCAGTCGCCCGTCATCCACTGCGAATCGGCGCTGAACGCGTCGGCTGCGTGTGCGCTACCGGCCAGCATCATCGCCGCAACGGCTGACAACTGGCAGATACGCTGGGCGTTTTTTTGCTTTTTCATCCCTACATCCTCGTCTTTATTTATTGTTATTAACTGTTTTTATCTAACGCGGTTTACAACGATTGCGATGGATGTCCCCATCCACCGCATACTCCTTTCCAGTGGGAGAGAGCTTTTGTGGGAGCTGAGCTTGCTCGCGATGAAAGCGCCTCGGTCTTTCGAATGACCGCGTTATCGTTCATCGCGAGCAAGCTTTGCTCCCACAAGCGCCCTCCCACACTCGTTCTTCACCGGCCTTTGAACTGCGCTACGTTGGCGCTTCGGGCATCGGTTTGCGGTTGGCCGGCCACGCCCAGGCGCTCGCCGGACTGGGCGTCGAACAGCAGCACTTTCGACGGATCGAATTGCAGCGTCAGGGTTTCCCCCGGCTGCGGTGCCACGTCCGGCGCCAGGCGGCAGCAGACCTTGGTGTCGTTAAGGTTGACGAATACCAGGGTGTCCGGCCCGGTAGGCTCGGTGACCTGGACTTCCGCGCGAATGGTCGGCAAACCATTGGGCTCGTTGCCGGCCAACGCGATCTGTTCCGGACGCATGCCAAGAATCACTTCGCGGTCTTCCAGGCCGGCGTCCTGCATGCCCAGCGGCAGCTCGCAACGGGCCTGGCCGCTGTCGAGCAGTGCCAGCAGGCGACCGTCCTTGCGTTGCAGGCGCAACGGGATGAAGTTCATCGGCGGCGAACCGATGAAGCTCGCCACGAACAGGTTGGCCGGGTTGGTGTAGATGTCTTTCGGCGTGCCGAACTGCTGGATGATCCCGTCCTTCATCACCGCCACTTTGTCGCCCAGGGTCATGGCTTCGATCTGGTCGTGGGTCACGTAGACCGTGGTGGTCTTCAGGCGCTGGTGCATCAGCTTCATTTCTGTGCGCATCTCGACCCGCAGCTTGGCGTCGAGGTTGGACAGCGGTTCGTCGAACAGGTAGATCTTCGGCCGCCGCGCCAGGGCCCGGCCCATGGCCACGCGCTGTTGCTGGCCGCCGGAAAGCTGGCCAGGCTTGCGATTGAGCAAGTGCTCGATCTGCAGCAGCTTGGCTACGCGGTTGACTTCTTCATCGATGTCCGACTGTTTCATCTTGCGGATTTTCAGGCCGAACTCGATGTTCTCGCGCACGCTCATGGTCGGGTACAGCGCGTAGGACTGGAACACCATGGCGATGTCGCGATCCTTCGGGCTCATGCCGCTGACATCCTGGTCACCGATCATGATGGCGCCGCCGGTGATGGTCTCCAGGCCGGCGATGCAGTTCATCAGCGTCGACTTGCCGCAACCCGAAGGGCCGACGAGGATCAGGAACTCACCGTCCTTGATCGACAACTCGATGTTCTTCAGGGTGTCCGGCAGGCCGGCACCATAGGTCTTGTTTACGTTGCGAAGTTCAAGCGTTGCCATGATTACCCCTTGACTGCGCCGGCCGTCAGGCCGCGCACGAAATACTTGCCTGCCACCACATAGACCAGCAGGGTCGGCAGCCCGGCGATCATCGCCGCTGCCATGTCCACGTTGTATTCCTTGGCCCCGGTACTGGTGTTGACCAGGTTGTTCAGCGCCACGGTGATGGGTTGCGAATCACCGCTGGAGAACACCACGCCGAACAGGAAGTCGTTCCAGATCTGCGTGAACTGCCAGATCAGGCAAACCATGATGATCGGGGTCGACATCGGCAGGATGATCCGCCGGAAAATGGTGAAGAAACCCGCACCGTCCAGTCGCGCCGCCTTCACCAGCGCATCGGGAATGCTGACGTAGTAGTTGCGGAAGAACAGCGTGGTGAATGCCAGGCCGTAGACCACGTGCACGAACACCAAACCGGTGGTGGTGCTGGCCAGGCCCATCTTGCCAAGGGTGAACGAGGCCGGCAGCAGGACGGTCTGGAACGGCAGGAAGCAGCCGAACAGCAACAGGCCGAAGAACAGCTGCGAACCGCGGAAGCGCCACATCGACAACACGTAGCCATTCAAGGCACCGATGGCGGTGGAGATCAGCACCGCCGGGACGGTGATCTTGATCGAGTTCCAGAAGTAGCCGTCGACCGTGGCCCAGGCCTTGACCCAACCGATGCCGCTGACCACGGTCGGCCAGCTCAGCAGGTTGCCGGTGCTGATGTCTTCCGGCGTCTTGAAGCTGGTCAACAGCATGACCACCAACGGCACCAGGTAAAGCAGCACGGCGAGGATCAGCACCGCGTAGATCGCGATGCGACTCAGGCTGATGGAAGGTTTGGCAGCGAGACTAGTCATGACGCTTGGTCCTCAGCTCGGAGTACAGGTAAGGCACGATGATTGCGAGGATCGCACCGAGCATCAGGATTGCACTGGCCGAGCCCATGCCCATCTGGCCGCGACTGAAGGTGAACGAATACATGAACATCGCAGGCAGGTCGGAGGAGTAACCCGGGCCACCGGCCGTCATCGCCGCCACCAGGTCGAAGCTCTTGATCGCGATGTGCGCCAGGATCATCACGGCGCTGAAGAACACCGGGCGCAGGCTCGGCAGCACCACTTTCCAATAGATGCGCGGCATGCTCGCGCCATCGATCTGTGCGGCACGGATGATCGATTGGTCGACACCTCGCAAGCCGGCCAGGAACATCGCCATGATGAAACCCGAGGCTTGCCACACCGCCGCGATAACCAGGCAGTACACCACGCGGTCCGGGTCGATCAGCCAATCCAGGCGGAAGCCTTCCCAGCCCCAGTCACGCAACAATTTGTCCAGGCCCATGCCCGGGTTGAGCAGCCATTTCCAGGCCGTACCGGTGACGATCATCGACAGCGCCATCGGGTACAGGTAAATGGTGCGGATGAAACCTTCGCGACGAATGCGCTGGTCCAGGAACACGGCCAGCAGTACGCCGATCACCAGGGTGATGCCAATGAACAGGCCGCCGAACAGCGCCAGGTTCTTGCTCGCCACCCACCAGCGGTCGTTGTCCATCAGCCGCGCATACTGCGCCAGGCCTGCCCATTTGTAGTTCGGCAGGAACGTCGAAGTGGTGAACGACAGGACGAACGTCCACAAGATATAGCCATAGAAGCCCACCAGAACGATGAACATGCTCGGCGCCAGCACCAGTTTCGGGAGCCAGCGCTGCAATGCATCGAACGGCGAGGCCTTGCTGAACACAGCAACAGAACTCATGGGAAGATCCAAAACAAGGTTACAAGGGTATCCCTCTGTGGGAGCGAGCTTGCTCGCGATGACGGTGTGTCAGTGACTCATCTGCTACCTGACACTCCGCTATCGCGAGCAAGCTCGCTCCCACAAGGGAAGCGGCGCTAATTACTTGGCTGACTGAACCGCTGCGCCCAATTTCTTGGCAGCATCGGCCGGGTCGGCTTTCGGGTCGTTGATGTAGTTGGTCACCACATCGAAGAACGCACCCTGTACCGCCAGCGTGGTCGCCATGTTGTGCGCCATGCTCGGCTGCAAGCCGCCGGACTTGGCGTCCGTCAGGAAGTCCTTGGCCGCGGTCTGGGCGCAGGAATCGAAACCGTACTTGGCCATGTCGCCCAGCATGTCGTTGCGCACCGGGATCGAGCCCTTGTTGATGCTGAAGACTTTCTGGAAGTTCTCACCCAGCACGACCTTGGCGATGTCCTGCTGGCCCGCCGCAGTGCCTGCGTCCTTCTGCTTGAACACCGCCAGGGAGTCGATGTTGTAGGTGAAGGCCTTGTCGGTGCCCGGGAAGGCCACGCACTCGTAGTCCTTGCCGGCGACTTTCTTCGCGGCGGTCCACTCGCTCTTGGCCCAGTCACCCATGATTTGCATGCCGGCCTTGCCGTTGATGACCTTGGCCGCTTCGAGGTTCCAGTCCTGGCCCTTGCCGTCGGCGTCCATGTAGGTCGCGACTTTCTTCAGCTCGGTCAGCGCGTTGACCATTTCCGGACCGGTCAGGGCCTTGTTGTCCAGGTCGACGAGGGCCTTCTTGTAGCCATCGGCCCCCATGACCGAGAGCACCACGGCTTCGAACACGGTGCTGTCCTGCCAAGGCTGGCCACCGTGGGCAAGCGCGATGAAACCCGCGGCCTTGAGCTTGTCGCCAGCCGCGTAGAATTCTTCAAGGGTGGTCGGGTTCTTGGTGATGCCGGCTTTCTTGAAGACTTCCGGGTTGATCCACAGCCAGTTGACGCGGTGGATGTTCACCGGCACGGCGACGTAGTCACCGTCGTACTTCACGGTATCGGAGACTTTCTTGTCGAGCAGGCTGTCCCACTTCTCGGCCTTGGCGACGTCCTCGAGGATGTCGGTGTCGAGCAGCCCGGTTGACGCCCACTCCTGGATGTCCGGGCCCTTGATCTGGGCGACACCCGGTGGGTTGCCGGCCACGGCCCGGCTCTTGAGTACGGTCATGGCAGTGGAACCACCACCGCCGGCGACGGCACCGTCCTTCCAGGTAAAGCCGTCTTTTTCTACCTGGGCCTTGAGCACATCGACCGCGGCTTTTTCGCCACCCGACGTCCACCAGTGGACGACTTCCACGGAACCTTTGGATTCGGCGGCAAGGGCAGTGACGGGAAATGCTGCGACGGGAAGCAGGGAAGCAAGAGAAATGACAGTAGCGAGGCGAGAAATCGCATTCATCTAGAATTACCTTTCTTGTTGTTATGCATGCAAGTCTGGAGCTTGCGCTGCATGGATTCTAATCAGAGGGAATCCCTTCGCAGGTAACGAAGGGACGTGCAAATGTCACGACATGGTTACACAGGCGCAGGGCTGGATAACCGCGCCAGGGCTGACGCCATGCTCGGTGCCAGGGGCAGGCGGGGAATCAGGACTGCCTGCCAGGCGTGATACAGGTCCGGCTTGCCCGGCCAGATATCGGCGCTGGGGTGGTTTTGCGGATCGAGTTCGTGGTGCCAACTGCCGTTGCAGCGATCGATGAAATACTTGTCACAGAACTCCCAGAAACGCCGATACCAGGCTTCGTATTTCGCCTCGTCGGTGCGCTTGAGCAAGGCGCTGGCCGCGGCCGCCGCTTCGGCGTGGACCCAATGCAGGCGGTGGCGAACCACGGCGCGGTTGTCCCAGTCCAGGGTATAGACAATGCCCGGCGCACCATCGACGTCCCAGCCGTGGCGGCAGTTCTGGTCGAAGAGTTTTTGCGCGTCCTGGGCCAGCCAACCCGGGGTCAGCATGCCGATCTGCACCCGCGCCGCTTCAAGGTGCAGCAACAACCGCGCCCATTCGAAACCGTGGCCGGGCGTGGTGCCGTAGGGGCGAAAACCATCGGCAGGATTGTCCTGGTTGTAGTCGCGCAGTGGCTGCCAATGGCGGTCGAAATGCTCCACCACCAAGTAGTCGTTGGCGGCGGCATGGTCATGGATCACCCGCTCGACGATACGCAGGGCGCGGGCCAGCCAACGCGGATCGTCGGTGGCATCGGCCAGGGCCAGGAAGGCTTCGGTGGCGTGCATGTTGCTGTTGGCGCCGCGATAGGCCTCTTCCTCGCGCCAGTCGCGGTTGAAGGATTCGCGCATGGCGCCCTCCTCCTCACACCAGAAATGCGCGTCGATGATCCGCACCGCTTCGTCCAGCAACGCAGGGGCGCCGGGACGCTGGGCCACCACCGCGGAACTGGCCGCCAGGGCGACGAAGGCATGCAGGTAGGCGGCTTTGCCGGTGCTGTCCGCATCGGGTTGCGACGTGGCGAACCAGCCACCGTGCTCGGCATCGCGCAAGGGACCATTGAGGGCCTGGATACCGTGGTCCACCAGCTCGGCGAAACCCGGCAAGCCCTGGATATGGGCCATGGCGAAGCTGTGGGTCATGCGCGCGGTGTTCATGGTTTCGGCCCGGGCATCGGCCGGAAGGCGCCCAAGCTCATCCAGGTTGCCAAAGCCGTCCGGCAGCTTCGAGGCCTTGGCGAACGCCAGCAGCCGCACGCCTTCATCGGCGAGCCAACGCTGGTGGGCAGGGGCGTTCAGCCAACTGCTGAAGGCCGGTTGGAAGGTGTCCATCGGAGTACCTTTTTGTTGTTTTGACGCAGGGAGTCTAAACAAGGGAGGGTGGGTGGCAGGTAACGAAAGGGGCGAGTTATGTCACCGAGCTGTGACATTTCTTGAGAGATGCGTTGAGGCGACTGGCGCCATCGTCGGAACGCCGCCCGGAGCAAGCTCGCTCCCACACTGGATCTTCGGCGTTCACAAAACCCCTGTGGGAGCGAGCTTGCTCGCGATGAACGATGACGCGGTCTAATCAATCCACACTACGAGGCAACTGCAAGGTCACCCGCAACCCCCCTTCACGCAAGTTCTGCAAGCTCACCTCGCCGCCATGGCTGTGGGCAATGTTGCGGGCGATGCCCAGGCCCAGGCCATAGCCCTGCTGTTGCCCGGCGAGGCGGAAATGCGGCTCGAAGACTTGCTCCAGGCGTTGTTCCGGCACACCCGGCCCTTCGTCGTCGACGTGCAGGATGAACGCGGTTTCATCGTCATCGATGTGCAGGTGGGCGTTCTGTCCGTATTTCAAGGCATTGTCGATCAGGTTGCCGATGCAGCGCTTGAGGGCCAGCGGCTTGCCGGGATACGGCGCCAGCGCCCGGCCATCCTGGGTCACCCGGCCATTGCCGTTGGGCGCCAGGTACGGCTCGACCAGGCAATCGAGCACATGATTGAGGTCCACCGGCTCGATGTTCTCGTGGATGTCGGTGTCCTTGACGCATTGCAGCGCGCCTTTGACCAGCAGCTCCAGTTCATCCAGGTCTCGGCCGAACTTGGCTTGCAGGTTTTCGTCCTCCAGCAGCTCGACCCGCAGCCGCAATCGGGTGATCGGTGTACGCAAGTCGTGGGAAATCGCGCTGAACAACTGGCTGCGCTCCGTCAGGTAACGGCTGATGCGTTCGCGCATGGCATTGAACGCCCGCCCCACTTCCACCACTTCGCTGCCGCCGCCCTCGGCCACCGGCTCCACCTCGGCGCCCAGGGACATGTCCCGCGCGGCTCGCGCCAATCGCTTGAGGGGCCGGCTCTGCCAGTGCACCAGCAAGCCGATGAACAGCAACAACAGACTGCTGGTGAGCACGATGAAACCGACCTGTTGCTTGGGCAGGTCTTGTTCTTCGAGGCTGGTGTACGGTTCGGGCAGCAGCGAGGCGATGTACAGCCACTCACCCGGTGCCATCTGGATCTGCGTGACCAGCACCGGTGGATTTACCGGCTCCAGGGTCAGGGCATAGTGGGCCCACGAACGAGGCAATTCATCGAGCTTGAGCCCGGCATTGAAAATCCGCAGGTCGTCGGGGCTGACGAACGTCACCGAAATGTCGGCGTTATGGCCCAAGGAGCGGCGCAGCACTTCATCCACGGCCGTGAGCACCGCCTGCTTGCGCGGCGTCACCGGCAGCACGTCCATGCCCAGGGGTTTGTCGTTGAGGGTGACGACGAACCGCGTGCCGCCCATGCTGCGCAACTGGTCCAGCACCAACGGCCGGTACGCCACGGGCAGCGAGCGCAAATAACTGACGCTGGCGGTCATCGAATGGGCCAGGCTGCGGGCGCTGGTGACCAGGCCTTCGAGCTGAGTCGCGCGCAATTGCGAAACCCAGATCAGGCTGGACAGGGTCTGGGCGAACAGCACCACGAGCAAGGTCAGCAGCAGCATCCGGCCCAGCAACGAGCGTGGCACCGGTACCCGCCGGGCAATTTTCTTGATCCCGTCAATGACCATTGCTGGCAACCACACTGGCCGCCAGCTGGTAACCGCTGCCCCGCACCGTACGAATCAGCCGCGGCGGCTTGTCGGTGTCCCGCAGGCGCTGGCGCAGGCGGCTGACCGCCATGTCGACGATCCGGTCCAGGGGCATCAGCTCACGGCCACGGGTCGCATTGCCAATGGTGTCGCGGTCGAGGATTTCCTGGGGATGGTCGAGAAACAACTTGAGCAAAGCGAAGTCGGCACCGGAGAGAATCACTTCTTCACCGTCGGTATGGAACAGCCGATGGCTGACCATGTCCAGTCGCCATTCATCGAAGGCCAGCACTTCGCCGCCGGCGCGTTCCTGGCCGAATTGCGCCCGGCGCAGCAGCGCCTTGATGCGCGCCTGCAGTTCACGCGGGCTGAAGGGTTTGCCCAGGTAATCATCGGCGCCCAGCTCAAGGCCGATGACCCGGTCGGCCTCGTCGGAACTGGCGGTGAGCATGATGATCGGCACATGCGCCTGGCGTGGATGTTGGCGAACCCAGCGGCAAAGGCTGAAGCCGTCTTCATCGGGCAGCATGACATCGAGGATCACCAGGTCGCTCGGTGCATCGTTCAACGCCTGGCGAAACCCGGCGCCGTCGGGCGTGGTCCGCACGTGGAAACCCGCACGACTGAGGTAGGTGTCCAGCAGCTCGCGAATCTCCTGGTCGTCGTCGACCAACAAAATCGATTTGTTTACTGAACTCACGGGCCTCGTCCTTGTTGTTTGGATGGGGGCGATTATGCCTGATGGACGGGTTCTACAAACACACTGCAAAACCTTGTGGGAGCGAGCTTGCTCGCGATAGCGGAGTGCCAGTCACCTGGATGTTGGCTGATACGCCGCTATCGCGAGCAAGCTCGCTCCCACAGGGGGTGGGGACATTTTCAAAACTTAAACAGCGGCGGATTGCTCCAACGCCACGCCCGCGCCCATCAGGCCGGAGTATGGCGCGGTCACCAGCCAGACCGGAATGCCCTTGAAATAATCGCTCATGCAACCCTTGTCGGCGAAGCACTTGGCGAAACCGCTTTCGAGGAAGAAATCGGCAAAGCGCGGGACCACGCCACCGACGATGTAGACGCCGCCGCGTCCGCCCAGCGTCAACACATTGTTGCCCGCCACGCGCCCCAGCCAGCGACAGAACTGCTCCAGCACTTCCAAGGCGATTGGGTCGCCGGCCAGGCCGGCTGCGGTGATGGATTCGGGGGTATCGAGCACTGGCACATGGCCGTCCACGGCGCAAATGGCCCGGTACACCCGAGGCAAACCGCTGCCGCTCAAAGCGGTTTCGGCGCTGACGTGGCCGATCTCGTTGTAGATGTGCTGCCACAACTGGGTTTCCCGCGGGCTGCTCATGGGCAGGTCGACATGGCCGCCCTCCCCCGGCAACGCGGCGAACCGGCCCTCACCCAGATCCAACAGCGTACCGACGCCCAGCCCGGTGCCCGGCCCGATCACCACCGCCGGGCGCATCGGCTCCGGGGTGCCTTCGCACACGACCCGGTATTCATCGGGACGCAAGCGAGTCATGCCCAGGGCCATGGCCGAGAAATCGTTGACCAGCAACAGCTTCTCCACCTGCAACCTTTCGCAGAACGCCAGGTTGCTCAGGCGCCAGTGATTGTTGGTAAAACGAAACTCATCGCCGCTCACCGGACCGGCCACCGACAGGCACACCGAACCGATGGCGCCCGGCTTCAGGCCCATGCCACTCAAGTAAACCTCGATGGCATCTTCCGGGCAGGCGTAATCCGCCGTGGCCAGCACCTGGATGTTTTCCAGGGTGTGATTTTTCCACAGCGCGAAGCGTGCGTTGGTCCCACCGATGTCACCGACCAAAGCCAGTTTCAATTAAGCGTCTCCAGGGCAGAAGTGAAGGCGCTGGCGCCCTGCTCCGCCGAGCTGAAGGCCATGCGCATGAAACCGAACAGCTCGCGACCGGTGCCGATGTTGTTGCCCAACAGGCCCTTGGCCGGCGTGCGCGCGGCAAATTCTTCGGCGTCCACCTTCAGTTCCAAGGTGCCTTTGACGCCATCGACACGGATGATATCGCCCTCCTGCACCCGGGCCAACGCACCACCGACATACGCTTCCGGGCTGACATGGATGGCCGCCGGGATTTTCCCGGATGCGCCGGACATGCGCCCGTCGGTCACCAGCGCCACTTTGAAGCCGCGATCCTGCAGCACACCGAGGAATGGCGTCATCTTGTGCAGCTCCGGCATGCCGTTGGAGCGCGGGCCCTGGAAGCGCATCACCGCGACAAAATCTTTCTCCAGCAGGCCGGCCTTGAAGGCGTCCGCCAGGTCTTGTTGGTCCTGGAAGACCATGGCCGGGGCCTCGACCACCTGGTTTTCCAAGGCCACGGCCGAGACTTTCATCACGCCGCGGCCGAGGTTGCCTTCCATCACCCGCAACCCGCCTTCTGGCGAGAAGGCGCGGGCCACCGGGCGCAGGATGTTTTCGTCGAGGCTTTCGATCGGTCCGTCGCGCCATACCAGCTCGCCGTCCTCAAGGAACGGCTCCTGGGTGTAGCGGCTCAAGCCGTGACCGAGCACGGTGTTGACGTTCTCGTGAAGCAAACCGGCTTCCAGCAACTCACGGATCAGGAACGACATGCCGCCCGCCGCCTGGAAGTGGTTGATGTCGGCCTTGCCGTTCGGGTAGACGTGGCTCAGGGTCGGCACCACCTCGGAGAGGTCGGCCATGTCCTGCCAGGTCAGCTGGATACCCGCCGCCATGGCAATGGCCGGCATGTGCAGGGTGTGGTTGGTGGAACCGCCGGTGGCATGCAGCGCGACGATGGAGTTGACCAGCGAGCGCTCGTCAACGATTTCGCCGATGGGCATGAAGTTGCCGCTCTGCTTGGTCAGGCGCGTCACCTGGAACGCCGCTTCACGGGTCAGGGCATCGCGCAGCGGCGTGTTCGGGTTGACGAACGAGGCGCCCGGCAAGTGCAGGCCCATCACTTCCATCAACAACTGGTTGGTGTTGGCGGTGCCGTAGAAGGTGCAGGTGCCGGGGCTGTGGTAGGACTTCATCTCCGATTCCAGCAGCTCTTCGCGGGTGGCCTTGCCTTCGGCGTAACGCTGGCGCACGTCGGCTTTTTCCTTGTTGGAAATGCCCGAGACCATCGGCCCGCCGGGCACGAAGATCGTCGGCAAGTGACCGAAGCGCAGCGCGCCCATCATCAGGCCCGGAACGATCTTGTCACAGATGCCGAGCATCAGTGCGCCGTCGAACATGTTGTGGGACAACGCCACCGCCGTGGACAGCGCGATCACTTCGCGGCTCGGCAGGCTCAGTTCCATCCCCGCCTCGCCCTGGGTCACGCCGTCGCACATCGCCGGCGTGCCACCGGCGAACTGGCCGACCGAGCCGATTTCGCGCAGGGCTTTCTTGATCTGTTCCGGGAAGGTTTCGTAAGGCTGGTGGGCCGAGAGCATGTCGTTATAGGACGACACGATGGCGATGTTGGCGGCGTTCATCATCCGCAGATGGTGCTTGTCTTCGGTGCCGCAACCGGCCACGCCATGAGCGAAGTTGGCGCATTGCAGCTTGCCGCGCATCGGACCGTCGCTGGCGGCACCACGGATCAATGCAAGGTAAGCCTCACGCGTGGCGCGGCTGCGGGCGATAAGCCGTTCGGTGACCTCAAGAACGCGGGGATGCATGTGTAGAACTCCAGGCTAACGGATGTGGCGACCTGATTGTCTATGCTGGTCAAAAGCCCGCTGCACGCAGTGTGAGAGGCGAGGCGACAGACGGTTTTTGACCATTCGGACCAGTTGATTCAGGTCACTCGTTGTAGATAAAACAAAATATTGCCACTAAAAAGGCTTGTTTTCTATTTTTATGCGAATAATCTTGTAATTCCAACAACAAATCGACGGCGGCGCAGTTAATGACTCTTCGAATCGCAATCAATGGTTTTGGCCGCATCGGCCGCAACGTCCTCCGTGCACTGTATACCCAAGGCTACCGTCGCGACCTGCAGATCGTCGCCATCAACGACCTGGGTGACAGTGCAATCAATGCCCATCTGCTCAAGTTCGACACCGTGCATGGCACCTTCGATGCCGACGTCCAGCACGATCACGAAAGCCTGACAGTCAATGGCGACCGCATCTCGGTCAGCGCCATCCGCAACCCGGCCGAACTGCCCTGGGCCGCCGAGAAAATCGACGTCGTGTTCGAATGCACCGGTCTGTTTACCGACCGTGCCAAGGCCGCCGCGCACATCAGCGCCGGCGCCCGCAAGGTGATCATCTCGGCCCCGGCCAAGGGCGCCGATGCCACGGTCGTGTATGGCGTGAACCATGACATCCTGCGTCAGTCCCACCAGATCATCTCCAACGCGTCGTGCACCACCAACTGCCTGGCCCCGGTGGCCCAGGTGCTGCACCGCGAGCTGGGCATCGAAAGCGGCCTGATGACCACTATCCATGCCTACACCAACGACCAGAACCTGACCGACGTCTACCACAGCGACCCGTACCGCGCCCGTTCGGCCACCCAGAACATGATCCCGAGCAAGACCGGCGCCGCCGAAGCGGTGGGCCTGGTGCTGCCGGAACTGGCCGGCAAGCTGACCGGCATGGCCGTGCGCGTACCGGTGATCAACGTCTCCCTGGTCGACCTCACCGTGCAGCTCAAGCGCGAAGCCTCGGCCGAAGAAGTCAACGAACTGCTGCGCCATGCCAGCCAGCATTCGAAGATCCTCGGCTACAACACCCTGCCGCTGGTCTCCAGCGATTTCAACCACAACCCGCTGTCGTCGATCTTCGACGCCAACCACACCAAGGCCAGCGGCAAGCTGCTCAAGGTGCTGGCCTGGTATGACAACGAATGGGGCTTCTCCAACCGCATGCTGGATAACTGCCTGGCGTTGTGTAATGCCGAGTAACTGCCACGGTAGTTCTTGAGCTTTTCTGTGGGCGCTTTTCTGTGGGAGCGAGCTTGCTCGCGAAAACGATGTATCAGCCAACATCAATGGCGACTGGCACTCCGTCATCGCGAGCAAGCTCGCTCCCACAGGGTTACAACATCGATGAAATGAAGGCTTGACCCGCCACGCAGATGATAAGCATTATCATCTGCTCGAACCGGATCGGGCCTTACCGTGAGTCAATCGCGCTTTCATCATGTCTTTCTCGCCCAGCGCACGCCGCTGCTACGCACTCTCGAGCGCATGGTCAGCAACCCCAGTACCGCCGAAGACCTGCTTCAGGAAACCTACCTGCGCGTCACCCGAGCATTGGCCGAACGTACGGTCGAGCACCTCGAACCCTTTGTTTTCCAGACCGCCCGCAACCTGGCGCTGGACCATCTGCGTGCCCGGCGCATCCAATCCCGAACGCTGTTGGACGACGTACCGCTGGAAGTCGTCCACAACGTCGTCGCCCCCCAGAGCAGTGCCGAGGACGCCGCCCATGCCCAGCAACTGCTCGAACGCCTGGACGTCAGCTTGCAAGCCCTGAGCCCGCGCCAACAGCAGATCTTCATCCTCAGCCGCCTGCATGGCCACAGTTACCAGGAAATCGCCGAACGGCTCGGAGTATCCCTGAGCACCGTGCAAAAGGAACTGAAGCTGATCATGGCGATCTGTGTGGGTGTGGCTGAACGCAACCTATGAACTTCACGCTGCGTACAGGCTTGCCTCCTACTGCCTGCGGCTTGTAGCTTGTGCGGGCCGCTAATAAGAGAACCCACCGTGACGGACTACTCCCCTTCTCCTGAGCCGACGCCGGAAACCGCCCATGCCATGGAGCAGGCGCTGGACTGGCTGATCCTGCTGGACAGCCCCAGCGCGGAACAGACGCGGCAGTTCCAGGCCTGGCTGGCGGCCGATCCACGTCACGGCGAGGCGTTTGCCCGGGCCCAGGCGATCTGGAACGGCCCGCAGGTGCTGGAAAGTGCCCGCCGGCTGGAAACCGCGCCCAAGGTCACCGCGCTGTCGCGCCTGCGTACTCACTGGAAACCCTTGGCCACCGCCGCCGTGCTGTTTCTTGGCCTGTTCAACTTCAGCGACCTGCCCCTGCATTTCCAGGCCGATCACCTGACCGTGGTCGGTGAGCGCCAGCGCCTGCAACTGGAGGACGGTTCCAAGGTCCTGCTCAACACCGACTCGGCTTTCTCCAGCACGTTCAACGAACAACGGCACGTGGCGCACCTGTACAAAGGCGAGGCCTTCTTCGAAGTCCCGGGCAACCGCACCCTGCCGCTGGAAATCGATGCCGGCCCGGTCACCGCCAGCGTCAGCGACACCACCTTCGCCGTGCGTTACCTCGACGGTGTGGCCCAGGTCCAGGTGCAGCGCGGCGATGTGGACCTGCGGGCCACCCGCAACGACACCCATGTGCGCTTGTCCGCCGGGCAAAGCATCCGCATCGGCCCCAACGGCTTCGACCGTCCGGTCCGGCTCGATGCCAGCACCGAGTTGGCCTGGGTCCAGGGTCGGCTGGTGTTCGAGAACCGGCCGCTGAGCCAGGTACTGGCCGAGCTGCGCCGCTACTACCCCGGCTGGATCATCAACAGCAACGAACAGTTGGCCAACGTCGCGGTGACCGGCAATTACCGCCTCGATCAGCCG
Source organism: Pseudomonas sp. Z1-12 (assembly GCF_051132015.1). Lineage (NCBI taxonomy): Bacteria > Pseudomonadati > Pseudomonadota > Gammaproteobacteria > Pseudomonadales > Pseudomonadaceae > Pseudomonas > Pseudomonas sp. Z1-12. Next base: position 1,380,425 of record NZ_CP071647.1, on the reverse strand, counting down.
CTGGACGTGGTCCGTTCCCTGGCCCACATCACCTCGGCGCGCCTACAGGAATTCCCGGCGGTGGTGATCCTGAACTAAATGAGAATTATTTTTACTCGATAGGCTTCGCTGGTTCGTCTCGTTATAGCCAATGCAATTGATTCGCATCTAGCCATGCGAATCTGCACCTATAACAGATGCGACACGGAGCGCTATCGATGTCCTCTCGCCTTACTTGCCGGTTTCTTGCCCCTTCTTGCACGCTGTCACTGCTCACCGCCGCCATCCTGATGGCCGGCACCGCGCCGCTCGCCCTGGCCGCCACCACCGTGCAGCCCCCTGCACGCAATATGGGCGACTACACCTTTGCCATCGCCCGGCAACCCCTGGTCTCGGCCCTGAATGCATTCACCGCAGTCACCGGCTGGCAGGTCGGCCTGCCGGCGGAACTGGCCGAAGGCGTCGCATCGCCAGGGGTGAACGGCTCGCTGCCGCCGGAAAAAGCCCTGGAACGCCTGCTGGCGGGGACCCAACTGAGCTATCGCAAGCTAGGCGACAACAGCATCGTCCTGGAAAAACGCAGCCGCGGCAGCGCACTGGAACTGCAACAGGTGACCATCAGCGCCACTCGCCAGGAACAGGACATCACCAGCGTACCGAGCACGGTCACCGTCCACGACCGCCAGGCGCTGGACCGCAACAACGTCAATACCCTCAAGGACCTGGTGCGCTATGAACCGGGCGTATCGGTGGGTGGTGCGGGCCAGCGCGGCGGCATCAGCGGCTACAACATCCGCGGCATCGACGGCAATCGGATCCTGACCCAGGTCGACGGCGTGGAAATACCCGGCGGGTTCTTCAACGGCCCCTATGCCAAGACCCAACGCAACTACGTCGACCCGGAAATCATCAAGCGCGTGGAAATCCTCCGCGGCCCGGCCTCGGTGCTGTACGGCAGCAATGCCATTGGCGGTGCCGTCAGCTACTTCACCCTCGATCCGGACGACATCATCAAGCCGGGCGAAGACGTCGGCGCGCGCCTGAAGACCGGCTACAGCTCCGCCGACGAGAGCTGGCTCAAGTCCGCCACCGTCGCCGGCCGTAGCGGCCCAGTCGATGGCTTGCTGCACTATAGCCAGCGTGACGGCCACGAAACCGAATCCTACGGCAGCCACAACGGCACCGGCCTGGACCGCACCGCCGCCAACCCTGAAGACGTGCGCACCTACAACGTGCTGGCCAAGCTCGGCTGGAACTATGGCGATGACGCACGCCTTGGCCTGGTCTACGAGAAATACAAGGACGACCGCGACAGCGACCTGAAAAGCGCCTATGGCGGCCCCTACGCCAACGGCCAGCCGGCGATTCCCGACTTCGTACTGCCCGGTGGCATGTACCAGTGGCGCACCGGCAACGACACCATCACCCGCGAGCGTTTCGGCCTGGAACACAGCTTCGCCCTCGACAGCCTGCTGGCCGATCACGTCAAGTGGAGCCTGAATCACCAGGTCGCCAAGACCGACCAGAGCACCGCCGAGTTCTATTTCCCGATCACCCGCCAGGTCCTGCGCACCCGGGAGACCCTCTACGAAGAAAAGCAGTGGGTCTTCGATGCGCAACTGGACAAGGCCTTCAGCGTCGCCGACACCGACCACGCCTTGACCTACGGCACCACCCTCAAGCAACAGAAAGTCACCGGCTCGCGTAGCGGCAATGGCGTGTGCCTGGCGGTCGGCGTCGGTTGCTCGGCGGTGGGCGCCATCAGCACCCGGGACGTGTTGGCAAAAGCCAGTGATTTCCCCGACCCGACCATCAACACCTACAGCCTGTTCGCCCAGGACCAGATCAGCTGGGACAAATGGACCTTCACCCCCGGCCTGCGCTACGACTACACCCGGCTCAAGCCGCACCTGACCGAGGAATTCCTCAGTACCGTGGACCCTACCGGCGGCGGTACAGTCAGCGGCAAGGACAAGACCTGGCATCGCGTCTCGCCCAAGTTCGGCGTGACCTACGCCCTGAGTGATGAGTACACCTGGTACGGCCAGTACGCCGAAGGTTTCCGCACCCCGACCGCCAAGGCTTTGTACGGTCGTTTCGACAACCCCGACGCCGGCTATAGCGTAGAACCCAACCCCGATCTGGAACCGGAAAAAAGCCAGGGCTACGAGACGGGCCTGCGTGGCCGTTTCGATTCCGGTTCGTTCGACGTGGCGGTGTTCTACAACAAGTACCGCGATTTCATCAACGAGGACGCCATCACCCCCGGCGACGACCAGTTGACCTTCCAGAGCAACAACATAAAGCACGCCACCATCAAGGGCGTCGAGGCCAAGGGGCGCCTGGACCTTGACGTGCTGGGCGCGCCAAAAGGCCTTTACACCCAGGGTTCGGTGGCCTACCTCTACGGTCGCAACAACGACACGGGCGAACCGCTCAACAGCATCAACCCGCTCACCGGCGTGTTCGGCCTGGGCTACGACCAGGAGCAGTTCGGCACCTTGCTCAGCTGGACCCTGGTCAAGAAAAAGGACCGCGTCGACGACAGCAACTTCAACTCCCCCGATGGCGTGAGCAGCCAATTCAAGACACCAGGCTTCGGTATCCTCGACCTGACGGGTTACTACAAGGTGACCGGCGACGTGACCGTCAGCGGCGGCCTCTACAACCTCACCGACAAGAAATACTGGCTGTGGGATGACGTGCGCGGCTACGACAGCGTCGGCGAAGCGGCCGTGCTGAGCCCCGCCAACCTCGATCGCCTGACGGCGCCCGGGCGTAACTTCGCGGTGAACCTGATCTGGGATATCTGATTCGGCTGCCCTGGCAAAGGTGTTCTGTTCGAACAGGAACAGGGTGCCCTTGTGGAGAGGGAGCTTGCTCCCGCTCGGTTGCGCAGCGACCGCAAGATCTTGGGGCTGCTGCGCAGCCCAGCGGGAGCAAGCTCCCTCGCCACAACTGGGTCCGGCTTTCCATCGCCCCCATTTCGATATTTTTATTGTGCAACAGCTCGCGATTCGTCTCGTCATCACGCGCCTGTTTTTCGAAGGAATTTTTTCATGACCACACAACGCCCCGCTTCGCGTTCCCAACGCCTGAACCAGATCACCCACGAGCCCCACGGCAAGCTCGACGCGCTGGTCAAGGCCCATGCCCCGTTCGACACCCCGGCCAGCTTTGCCCGTTTCGTCGTCGCCCAGTACCTGTTCCAGTCGGAACTGGTGGCGCTGTACAAGGACGCCGAACTGGCCGCCTTGATCCCCGACCTGCCAGCCCGCTGCCGTGCCGACGCAGCCAAGGCGGATCTCGCCGACCTGGACACCGAAGTCCCCGGGCCGGTGGCCGGTGCGGTGAAAAACCCGACCCAGGCCGAAGCCCTGGGCTGGCTGTTCGTCTCCGAAGGCTCCAAGCTCGGCGCCGCCTTCCTGATCAAGCGTGCCGTGGGCCTGGGGCTGAGCGAAACCTCCGGCGCCCGGCACCTGGCCGAACCCGCCGGCGGACGCGCCGAAGGCTGGAAAACCTTCACCCGCACCCTTGATGGCCTGGACTTCACCGAACAACAGGAAGCCGAGGCGGACAAAGGCGCACTGGATGCCTTTAACCGCTTCACGGTGCTGCTGGAAAAGGCTTACGCGACCGAATTGGCCTGATTCACACCACTCCCACAGGAGATTCACGGTGAATGCATAAAACCCGTGTGGGAGCGAGCTTGCTCGCGATGGCGTCAGATCAGTCGACCTACATGCGCCTGACACACCGCTATCGCGAGCAAGCTCGCTCCCACAAGGTAAAGTGCATGTTGGATATCAATAGATGAGCCGCACGCCCTCGAAACTCACCCAACTGCTCTTCGCCCTGCTCGCCTACACCAGCCTGGCCATCGGCCTGGTCGCCATCGTCGTGCCTGGCCTGCCGACCACCGAGTTCATTCTCTTGGCCGCCTGGGCCGCGACCCGCAGTTCGCCGCGCCTGAGCGCCTGGCTAGAGAACCATCGGCTGTTCGGGCCGATGCTGCACAACTGGCGCAACGGCAAGGTTATCCCGCGCCGGGCCAAGGTCGGTGCCAGCGCCAGCATGCTGCTGTGTGCCGGGCTGATGCTGGTGATGCTCGACCATGGCTGGCCGGTCTACCTGGCGCTCGCGGGCATGGGCCTGGGCAACCTGTGGATCTGGTCGCGACCGGAACAGGCACAGGGCGCTTGTGGCGAGGGAGCTTGCTCCCGCTGGGCCGCTAAGCGGCCCCCAACGGATTTTTGATCTATGCTCGCCCTCTGGTTCAGGAGGGGCTTTCGATGTCAGACCTACTCACGCCCATGCAAGCCGCGCTCGGCTTGCCCACGACCCCAATCACCTTCAGCGGCGAAGGCGCCCTGCCCTCGGCATTCGCCGTCACGGAGCTGGCCAGCGCCAGCATCGCCGTGGCCGGCCAGGCGACCGCCGCGCTCATCCACCATCACACCGGCCGCCAGCCCCCCGTCGAGGTCGACCGCCGCCTGGCATCGTTCTGGTTCGCCACTTCCCTGCGCCCCATCGGCTGGAGTGTGCCGCCGATGTGGGACCCGGTGGCCGGCGACTATGCCTGCGCCGACGGCTGGATTCGCCTGCACACCAACGCGCCGCATCATCGCCTGGCGGCGGAAAAAGTCCTCGGCACCTGCACCGACCGCACCGACATGGCGGCCAGGGTCGCCCGCTGGAGCAAGGCCGAGCTGGAGCAAGCCGTGGTCGACGCCGGCGGTTGCGCTGCCCAGATGCGTTCGTGGCAGGCCTGGCAAACTCACCCTCAAGGCATGGCGGTGAATGCCGAGCCGCTGGTGCATCTGAGTGAAACCACTGCAGAACAGCACAAACCCTGGCCTGGCGCCGTGACCCAGCCACTGGCGGGCCTCAAGGTCCTGGACCTGACCCGCGTACTGGCCGGCCCCGTCGCCAGCCGCTTCCTCGCCGGCCTCGGGGCCGACGTGCTGCGCATCGACCCGCCAACCTGGAACGAACCCGGCGTGGTCCCGGAAGTCACCCTGGGCAAACGCTGCGCCCGCCTCGACCTGCATCGAGCCGATGATCGCGCGGCGTTCGAGGCATTGCTCAAGGACACCGACCTCCTCCTGCACGGCTACCGTGCCGACGCTCTGGAACGCCTGGGCTACGGCGCCGAACAGCGCAGGAAACTGGCTCCGGGCCTGATCGACGTCAGCCTCAACGCCTACGGCTGGAGCGGCCCCTGGCAGAACCGGCGCGGCTTCGACAGCCTGGTGCAGATGAGCAGTGGCATTGCCGAAGCCGGCATGGCTTGGAAACACACCGACAAACCGACACCGCTGCCGGTCCAGGCCCTGGACCATGGGACGGGTTACCTGATGGCAGCCAGCGCGATTGTGCTGGTCTCCCGCCGCTTGGCCACCGGCCATGGCGGCTCGGCACGCTTGTCGCTGGCGCGTACGGCGAAGCTGTTGATCGAGGGCGGCGCTGGCGCTCAGGTTGCGTTGCGCCCTGAAGACGAGGCTGACCAGGGGCTGCTGGTGGAGCAGACGCCTTGGGGGCCGGCGCATCGTTTGCAGGTGCCGCTGAAGATCACCGGCACACCGTTGCAGTGGGCCTTGCCGGCCGCCGAGCTCGGGGCTCATCGCGCGCAGTGGTGACCGTCCGATCGCCATCGCGAGCAAGCTCGCTCCCACAGGGGATTTGGTTGACACGAAAACTGTGGGAGCGAGCTTGCTCGCGATGGCGATATATCAGATACGTCAATGATGGCTGACACAGCGCCCTCGTCGGATCGCCGCCCGGAGCAGGCTCGCTCCCACAGGTTTTGCATCCATCCCCTCGCACCGGCACTGACCCAGATCAGCTGCCGCGTCTTCCAACCGACTTAGGCTGTTGACTCTCTTCTCCTGCATTGGAGTCTCGCAAATGTCCGATACCCCCGGAAAACTTCGATTGGGCGCGTTGGTTGCATTGGTCGTCGGTTCAATGATCGGCGGGGGAATCTTTTCCCTGCCACAAAACATGGCAGCCAGTGCCGATGTCGGCGCGGTGCTGATCGGTTGGGCCATCACCGCCGTCGGCATGCTGACCCTGGCCTTCGTGTTCCAGACCCTGGCCAACCGCAAGCCCGACCTGGACGGCGGCGTGTATGCCTACGCCAAGGCCGGGTTCGGCGACTACATGGGTTTTTCGTCGGCCTGGGGCTACTGGATCAGTGCCTGGCTGGGCAACGTCGGTTACTTCGTGCTGCTGTTCAGCACCTTGGGCTACTTCTTCCCGATCTTTGGTGAGGGCAATACCGTCGCGGCGGTAATCGGCGCCTCCGTGCTGCTGTGGGCAGTGCATTTCCTGGTGCTGCGCGGCATCAAGGAAGCCGCGTTCATCAACCTGGTCACCACCGTCGCCAAGATCGTGCCGCTGGTGCTGTTCGTGCTGATCGCCCTGTTCGCTTTCAAGCTCGAGATCTTCACCCGGGACATCTGGGGCACGATGAACCCGGACCTGGGCAGCGTGATGAACCAGGTGCGCAAGATGATGCTGGTCACCGTGTGGGTGTTCATCGGCATCGAGGGCGCGAGCATTTTTTCCGCCCGGGCCGAGAAACGCAGCGACGTCGGCAAGGCCACCGTCATCGGTTTCATCACCGTGCTGCTGTTCCTGGTGCTGGTGAACGTGCTGTCCCTGGGCATCATGACCCAGCCTGAACTGGCGAAGTTGCAGAACCCGTCCATGGCCGCCGTGCTGGAACATGTCGTCGGGCATTGGGGTGCGATGCTGATCAGCGTCGGCCTGATCATCTCGCTGCTCGGCGCCCTGCTGTCCTGGGTATTGCTGTGCGCCGAGATCATGTTTGCCGCCGCCAAAGACCACACCATGCCCGAGTTCCTGCGCCGGGAGAACGCCAACCACGTACCGGCAAACGCCCTGTGGCTGACCAATGCGATGGTCCAGCTGTTTCTGGTCATCACCCTGTTCTCGGCCAGCACTTACCTGTCACTGATCTACCTCGCCACCTCGATGATCCTCGTGCCGTACCTCTGGTCGGCGGCCTACGCGCTGCTGCTGGCGGTGCGCGGCGAGACCTATGAAGGCTTCGCGGCCGAGCGGCGCAAGGACCTGGTCATCGGGGCCATCGCCCTGATCTATGCGGTGTGGCTGCTGTATGCCGGCGGCATCAAGTACCTGCTGCTCTCCGCCCTGCTCTACGCCCCCGGCGCGATCCTGTTCGCCAAGGCCAAGCGCGAGTTGGGCAAACCGATTTTCACCTCTGTCGAGAAGCTGATTTTCGCCGCGGTGGTCGCAGGCGCCCTCGTGGCCGCCTACGGGCTCTACGACGGCTTCCTTACCTTGTAGTTGACTGATTGTTTTAACGGGAGGATGTGTAATGACCACGGAAAAAGTGAAGTACGGCGTTCATTCCGAAGCCGGCAAACTGCGTAAAGTCATGGTCTGTTCCCCGGGCCTGGCCCACCAGCGGCTGACCCCGAACAACTGCGACGAGCTGCTGTTCGACGATGTGATCTGGGTCAACCAGGCCAAGCGCGACCATTTCGATTTCGTCACCAAGCTGCGCGAGCGTGATATCGACGTGCTGGAAATGCACAACCTGCTGACCGACATCGTCGCCATCCCCGAAGCCCTGGACTGGATCCTCCAGCGCAAGATCAGCGCCAACTCGGTGGGCCTGGGCTTGGTGAATGAAGTCGGTTCGTGGCTGCGCAGCCTGGAACCGCGCCACATCGCCGAGTTCCTCATCGGCGGCGTCTCGGCCGATGACCTGCCGGACAGCTTCGGTGGCAAGACTATCCAGATGTTCCGCGACTTTCTCGGGCACTCCAGCTTTATCCTGCCGCCGCTGCCCAATACCCAGTTCACCCGCGACACCACGTGCTGGATCTACGGCGGCGTAACCTTGAACCCGATGTACTGGCCGGCGCGCCGACAGGAAACCCTGCTGGCCAGCGCCATCTATAAATTCCATCCGGAGTTCACCCACGCGGACTTCCAAGTCTGGTACGGCGACCCGGACCAGGACCACGGCAACGCCACCCTTGAAGGCGGCGACGTCATGCCCATCGGCAACGGCGTGGTGTTGATCGGCATGGGCGAACGCTCGTCCCGCCAGGCCATCGGCCAGTTGGCACTGAACCTGTTCAAGCACAAGGCGGTGGAACGGGTGATTGTCGCCGGCTTGCCGAAATCCCGGGCCGCGATGCACCTGGACACCGTGTTCAGTTTCTGCGACCGCGACCTGGTCACGGTATTCCCCGAAGTGGTGAGCCAGATCGTCGCCTTCTCCCTGCGCCCTGACGAGAGCAAGCCCGGTGGCATCGACGTGCGCCGCGAGGACGGCAGCTTCCTCGACACCGTGGCCGCCGCCCTCAAGCTACCCGCGTTGCGAGTCGTGGAAACCGGCGGCAACAGCTTCGCCGCCGAACGCGAGCAATGGGACGACGGCAACAACGTCGTGGCGGTGGAACCGGGCGTGGTGATCGGCTACGACCGCAATACCTACACCAATACCCTGCTGCGCAAGGCCGGCGTGGAAGTCATCACCATCAGCGCCAGCGAACTGGGCCGGGGCCGGGGCGGTGGCCATTGCATGACCTGCCCGATCATCCGCGACCCGATCGATTACTGACTTCGAGCCGAGGCCGTTCCTTATCCAGAATCGGCCCCGGGGATAACCTACACCTGAGGAGATCCACACCATGGCGTTCAACATGCGCAACCGCAGCCTGCTGAGCCTGATGCACCACACCAACCGCGAGCTGCACTTCCTGCTGGACCTGTCCCGCGACCTCAAGCGTGCCAAGTACACCGGCACCGAACAGCCGCACCTCAAGGGCAAGAACATCGCGCTGATCTTCGAGAAAACCTCGACCCGCACCCGCTGCGCCTTCGAAGTCGCCGCCCACGACCAGGGCGCCCACGTCACCTACATCGACCCGGTGTCGTCGCAGATCGGCCACAAGGAAAGCATGAAAGACACCGCCCGGGTCCTGGGGCGGATGTTCGACGCCATCGAATACCGTGGCTTCGAGCAGGAGATCGTCGAGGAGTTGGCCACGTTCGCCGGGGTGCCGGTGTTCAACGGCCTGACCGCCGAATTCCACCCGACCCAAATGATCGCCGACACCCTGACCATGCGCGAACACAGCGACAAGCCGCTGCATGACATCAGCTACGCCTACCTGGGCGATGCCCGCTATAACATGGGCAATTCGTTGCTGATGATCGGCGCCAAGCTGGGCATGGACGTGCGCATCGGCGCGCCAAAAGCCCTGTGGCCGCACCAGGATTTCATCGACCAGTGCCAGGCCTTCGCCGCCGAAAGTGGCGCCCGCCTGACCATCACCGAAGACCCGAGGGAAGCCGTCAAGAGCGTGGACTTCATCCACACCGACATTTGGGTGTCCATGGGCGAGCCGGTTGAAGCCTGGGATGAGCGCATCGAGCAATTGCTGCCCTACCAGGTCAACGCGCAGATGATGAAGGCCTCGGGCAACCCACGGGTGAAATTCATGCACTGCCTGCCGGCGTTCCATAACAGTGAAACCAAGGTCGGCAAGGACATCGCCGCACGCTACCCGAACCTGGCCAACGGCGTGGAAGTGACCGAGGAGGTGTTCGAATCCCCGGCCAACATCGCCTTCGAGCAGGCGGAAAATCGCATGCACACCATCAAGGCGATCCTGGTGGCGGCGTTGGCGGATATCTAGAACCCACTGTGGGAGCGAGCTTGCTCGCGATGGCGAAGTGTCAGCTTGCATTGATGTTGGATGTGCCGCTGTCATCGCGAGCAAGCTCGCTCCCACAAGGGAATCAGGTTGTTCGATCCATTATTGAAAGGACAGCACCATGCGCATCGTCGTTGCCCTGGGCGGTAACGCCCTCCTGCGTCGGGGTGAACCCATGACCGCAGCCAATCAACGCAGCAACATCCGCACCGCGACCGAACAGATCGCCAAGATCCACCCCGGCAACCAACTGGTCATCGCCCACGGCAACGGCCCGCAAGTCGGCCTGCTGTCGCTGCAGGCGGCGGCCTACACCTCGGTCACGCCGTACCCGCTGGACGTGCTCGGCGCCGAAACCGAGGGCATGATCGGCTACATCATCGAACAGGAACTGGGCAATCTGCTGGATTTCGAAGTCCCCTTCGCCACGCTCCTGACCCAGGTTGAAGTGGACGCCAACGACCCCGCCTTCCAAACCCCCACCAAGCCCATCGGCCCGGTCTACAGCCGGGAAGAAGCACAGGCACTGGCCGCTGAAAAAGGCTGGGCCATCGCCCCGGACGGCGACAAGTTCCGTCGCGTGGTCGCCAGCCCCAGGCCCAAGCGCATCTTTGAAATCCGCCCGATCAAATGGTTGCTGGAAAAAGGCAGTATCGTGATCTGCGCCGGCGGTGGCGGCATCCCGACGATGTACGACGCCGACGGCAAGCTGCAAGGCGTGGAAGCGGTGATCGACAAGGACCTGTGCTCGGCGCTGCTGGCCGAACAGCTGGAAAGCGATCTGCTGGTGATCGCCACCGACGTCAACGCCGCGTTCATCGACTTTGGCAAGCCGACCCAGAAAGCCATCGCCCAGGCCCATCCCGACGAACTGGAACGGCTCGGCTTCGCCGCCGGTTCCATGGGGCCGAAGGTGCAGGCGGCCTGTGAATTCGCGCGCAACACCGGCAAGGTCGCGGTGATCGGGTCGCTGTCGGACATCGATGCTATCGTCCAGGGCACCGCCGGCACGCGCATCAGCACGGCGACGCCGGGCATTGTTTATCGCTAACGGGAAAACTTATGCGGCAGGCACGGTGTCTGCCGTTCTCCATGCCTTCGAAGGAGAGTCGTTTATGGCCACGTTCAAACCCGGTCACCTGCACATGGAACGCCATGCGCTGAACAAGGATGATTTCAGCTACAACCTGTGCATCGACTACAAGCTCGATCGGAATGACAAGGGCGAGACGGGCATGTCGTTCCAACTGCACGGCACGGTGGAAGAAAAAAGCGTGGACGAGACCTTTTTCCTGGCCAAGGACCAGGCCTTCGACTTCGCCCGCCATGCCACGCGCATCGCCCAGAAATACGGCCTGCCCAAGGCTGCCAGCATCGGTTCGATGCACAAGTACTACGACGAAATGTTCGAAGACGTGCGCCACCAACTGGACGTCAAGCCGGGCGACCCGATGAAGCCGGAGCACCTGGAATAACTGGCTGGGAAACGCTGCCATTCCTGACATGGAATGAACCTGTGGCGAGGGAGCTTGCTCCCGCTCGGTTGCGCAGCGACCGCAAGAGCTTGGGGCCGCTGCGCGGCCCAGCGGGAGCAAGCTCCCTCGCCACAATGAAGCAGGGCTTCAGCCTTGAGGCCTGGGCCCCAACAGGGGAATATCAGTGTTCTGAATATCGGCTTACACACAAGACCTGCCTGGCTGGCAACTCGCTATAGCTGACCTATGCTGAATACAGTACCCCCGGGTATTCGTTCAGAGGTCACCGCCATGAACATCAAAACAAGAAGACGCCTCGCCATTTTCGTCACTTGCGCCGCTACGCTTGCGCTGTATGGCACGGCGGCCTACCGGGTCGAGCAGGCCAGGCAACTGCCCCGTGAATATGCCAGCTGCAATTTCGAACGCTGCATCCCCCATAGCGCAACCCTGAACGCCCTGCGCTGAGGCGTGGTCAGTCGTCCTGTGGATCGGTCTTGAGCCGGTCCCGGAACGCCTTGGGCGAGATACCGACGCGTCGGCGGAACAGCCGGGTGAAGTTGGTCGGGTCGGAAAACCCGAGCAGTTCGGAAATTTCGTAGATGGTCATGCCGGTGTAGGTCAGCAGGCGCTTGGCTTCCAGCAACTGGCGCTCATGCATGATCTGCAACGCCGGTTGCCCCGCCAGTTCGCGACAGGTGCCGTTGAGGTGCGACACGGAAATGCCCAGGCGATGGGCCAGGTCTTCGACCTTGACGTGCTCGCGATAGGTTTCTTCCACCAACTGAATGAAACCGTTGAGGTACTCCCGGGCCCGTTGCGGGCGCTGGGCCTGGGTGTGGCGCTGCATCACCTGGCGGCTGACCCAGACCATGATCACGCTGACCAGCGCATGCATCAGCATTTCCCGGGCCGGTTGATGCCCCATGTACTCATTCTGCAAGGCGCTGAACAGGCTGTTGAGGTACTCGGCATTCTCCAGGGCCGGGTAGCTTTCGGCCTGGGCCAGCACATTGACCGAATGCCCCAGCTGCGCTTGCAGGTGCGTGACCAGCGGCGCCGCCAGCGTCACCACGTAACCTTCCACATCCTCGGAAAAACGAAAGCCATGGACCGACAGCGGCGGCAGGATCTGCACGGCCGGCTCGGTGAGTTGCGTGCGCCGGCCTTCGATTTCCAGTTCCGCCTGGCCCTTGAAGACAAACAACAACTGGCACAGGTCGGCGTGCCGATGGGGTTTGATTTCCCATTGATGCTCGCGGCTGCGCTTGGAGATGGTCTCGCAATGCAGCAGATCCGGCGTCGGCCATTCCTGGCTTTCACCGTAGAGCTTGAACACCGGGATCGAAGGCAGGTCAGGTTTTTTCATAACGTGGATCCGGGCCGGGGGTTGCGGGCGATAATCGCACCAATTGGCGAAAAGAACAGGTATCGGCTCAGTTTTCCCCTTCAACTGACAGGTCCGCAAGCGAAAAATGCAGGCACTCGGTCCATAACAATCAACACCGACCCTGGTCGCGTGCTTCGTGCGAGTCATAAGAACAATGAAAACCCTCAAGACCCAAGTCGCTATCATCGGCGCCGGCCCCTCTGGCCTGCTGCTCGGCCAGTTGTTGCACAACGCCGGGATCGACACTGTCATCCTCGAACGCCAGGCCCCAGACTATGTCTTGGGCCGCATCCGCGCCGGTGTGCTGGAGCAAGGCATGGTCGAGCTGCTGCGCCAGGCCGGCGTTGGCCAGCGCATGGACGCCGAAGGCCTGCCCCATGACGGCTTTGAACTGGTGCTCAACGATCGGCGGGTACACATCGACCTCAAGGGCCTGACCGGCGGTAAAAACGTCATGGTCTACGGCCAGACCGAAGTCACCCGTGACTTGATGGCCGCCCGCGAAGCCGCCGGCGCCCGCACGCTGTACCTGGCCAGCGACGCCCAGCCCCACGACATGCAAACCGAACACCCCTTCGTGACCTTCGAACATGAAGGGCAAGCCTGGCGCCTGGACTGCGACTACATTGCCGGTTGCGACGGTTTCCACGGCGTGGCCCGCCAGTCCATCCCAGCGGAAAAACTCAAGATCTTCGAACGCGTCTATCCGTTTGGCTGGCTCGGTGTACTGGCCGACACCCCGCCAGTCCACGAGGAGCTGGTCTATGCGCGGCACAACCGCGGTTTTGCCCTGTGCAGCATGCGCTCCAAGACCCGCACCCGTTATTACCTGCAAGTCCCCGCCGAGGAACACGTCGCCGACTGGCCGGACGAGCGCTTCTGGGGTGAACTGAAAAACCGCCTGCCCGCCGACCTGGCCGACGCCCTGGTGACCGGCCCCTCCATCGAAAAAAGCATCGCGCCCCTGCGCAGCTTCGTGGTCGAACCGATGCAGTATGGGCGGATGTTCCTGGTGGGCGACGCGGCCCACATCGTCCCACCGACGGGGGCCAAGGGCTTGAACCTGGCGGCCAGCGATGTCAGCACGCTGTTCAACATCCTGCTCAAGGTCTATCGCGACGGCCGTGTGGACTTGCTGGAACAATATTCGGCCATCTGCCTGCGACGCGTGTGGAAGGCCGAGCGGTTCTCCTGGTGGATGACGTCGATGCTGCACCGCTTCGACGACGACGCCTTCAACCAGCGCATCAGCGAAGCCGAACTGGAGTATTTCCTAGACTCCGAGGCCGGTCGAAAAACCATTGCGGAAAATTACGTCGGGCTTCCTTACGAGGCTATCGAATAGCCGCCTATCGACTTAAACTGCGGGCTTCGTCCCATTCGCCTCTTTGGCGCGACGCCCGCAGGTTCTGTCGTGACTCAGCTCAATACGCTCCAAGCCCCAAAACCGGCCATTCGCAGCGTACTGGTTGCCCTGATGCTGGCGATTTTCCTCGGTGCGCTGGACCAGACCATCGTCGCCGTCTCCATGCCGGCCATCTCCGCACAATTCGCCGACGTCAGCCTGCTGGCCTGGGTGATTTCCGGCTATATGGTCGCCATGACCGTGGCGGTGCCGATCTACGGCAAGCTCGGCGACCTTTATGGCCGCCGACCGCTGATGTTGTTCGGCATGGGCCTGTTCACCCTGGCCTCGCTGTTCTGTGGCCTGGCGCAAAACATGGAACAACTGGTACTGGCGCGAATTCTCCAGGGCATCGGCGCCGGCGGGATGATTTCGGTGAGCCAGGCGATCATCGGCGACATCATCCCGCCCCGGGAGCGGGGTCGCTACCAGGGGTATTTCAGCAGCATGTACGCGGTGGCCAGCGTGGCCGGGCCGGTGCTCGGTGGCTACATGACCGAATACCTGTCGTGGCGCTGGGTGTTCTGGGTCAACCTGCCACTGGGCCTCGTGGCCTGGTGGGTGGCCCGGCGCACCCTGGTCGGGCTGCCAGTACCGCAACGCACGCCGATCATCGATTACCTGGGCACCGTGTTGCTGATCATCGGCCTGACGGCATTGTTGCTGGGGATTACCCAGGTCGGCCAAGGCCATGCCTGGCACAGCCCTGAAGTGCTGGGGTTGCTGGGTTGCGCGGGGGTAGCGCTGGGGATGTTCGCCTGGCACGAGCGCCGGGCCCGGGAACCGTTGCTGCCGATGCACCTGTTCGCCAACCGCAGCGCGGTGCTGTGCTGGTGCACGGTGTTCTTCACCAGTTTCCAGGCGATTTCCCTGACGGTGCTGGTGCCGTTGCGCTTCCAGAGCGTGACCGGCGCCGGTGCCGACAGCGCCGCGTTGCACTTGTTGCCGCTTGCGATGGGGCTGCCCATTGGCGCGTATTTCGCCGGCCGCCGAACCTCGGTCACGGGGCGCTACAAGCCGATGATCCTCAGCGGCGCCCTGCTCTTTCCATTCGCGATCCTCGGCATGGCCTTCACCGCGCCTGACGCGTTCTGGCTCAGCAGCCTATTCATGCTGCTCAGCGGCATCGCCTCCGGCATGCAATTCCCCACCTCGCTGGTGGGTTCGCAAAACGCCGTGCAGCAACAGGACATCGGCGTCGCCACCAGCACCACCAACCTGTTCCGCTCCCTCGGCGGCGCGGTGGGCGTGGCCCTGATGTCGGCGTTGCTGCTGGCCTTGCTGCAGGATTCAAGCTTCGCCCAGCTCACCGGTTCGTCGCCGCTCGGCGAAGGGCATTCCGGCAACGTCTTGCTCGACGGTCTCAACGCTGCCCCGGGCGAGGCGCAGCATGCCTTGCGCCAGGCGTTGCAGGCGACGTTCCGGCATTTGCTGATGATCAGCGCGGCGGTGTCGCTGCTGGGGTTGGCCGCAGCGGTAGCGATGCCTGATCGCCTGTTGCGGGGGCGAGATGACAAGGCTGAGTAACCTGTAACACACCACCTCTGTGGCGAGGGAGCTTGCTCCCGCTGGGCCGCGAAGCGGCCCCAAAAATGGTGCGGTCGCTGCGCAACCGAGCGGGAGCAAGCTCCCTCGCCACAAAAGCATCGTTGTCACAAAATCTCACTAGGCTGTCGCCACCACCCCCTCCGGCACCACCACTGCACTCATCCCATCCTTCATCCGCTTGGCATCGCGCACGAAGCAGCGTGACGCCAGGAACAGGAACACCATGGTCAGGAGCAGTGCCACCGGGATCAGGTACATCGCGTCATGCAGGCCGATGGCCTTGAAGGCTTCGGTCATCTGCGGGGCGCCTGCGGTCGCCATGGCCGTGCGGGCGAAGTAGTCGGACAAGCCGCCCACCACCACCGGCCCCAGGCCGCCGCCGAGCAAATACAGCCCGGCAAAGTACAACGCCATCGCGGTGGCGCGCAGGCGCGGCTCCACCACGTCCTGGATCGCGGTGTAGACGCAGGTGTAAAAGTTATAGGCAAACAGCCAACCCACACTGAACACCACCACGAACACACCGATTTCTATACGCCCGGCATGCAGGGCCCACGCCGTGGTGACCGTCGAAATCGCCAGGCTGAACGCGGCAAACAGCAGGCGGCCGTTGGGCACGCGCTGGTGGATCTTGTCGGCGACCCAGCCGCCCAGGGTGAGCCCGAACAGGCCCGTCACGCCCACCATGATCCCGGTCGCCACGGCCGCCTCGTGCAGCGGCATCAGGAAATAACGCTGCAGCATCGGCACCAGGAATGAGTTGCAGGCATAGGTAGCGAAGTTGAAGCACAGCCCCGCCAGCACCAGCCAAAGAAAGGTCGGAATCGCCAGCACCCGGCGGACCGGCTTGTCGATCTTTTCCTGGGACACCTGCACGGTTTCCGCCGCGCCGCGCTTGGGCTCCTTGATGAAAAACATGAACACCGCCAGCACCAGCCCCGGCACCGCCGCGATGAAGAACGGCGCGCGCCAGCTGTCGAAGGCCTTGACCATCGCGCCGATGGTGAAAAACGCCAGCAGCAGCCCCAGCGGCAGCCCGAGCATGAAAATGCCCATGGCCCGCGCCCGACGATGGGCCGGGAACAGGTCGCCAATCAAAGAGTTGGCCGCCGGCGCGTAGCTGGCCTCGCCGATGCCGACGCCCATGCGCACCACCAGAAACGCCCAGAAACTGCCGACCAGGCCGTTCACCGCCGTCAGCCCGCTCCAAGCCGCAAGCCCCCAGCCCATCAATTTGCTGCGCGAACCGTTATCGGCCATGCGCCCCAGGGGCAAGCCGGCAATGGCATAAACGATGGTGAACGCGGTGCCGATGATGCCGATCTGGAAGTCGCTGAGGCTCCATTCCATGCGGATCGGCTCGATGATGATCGCCGGGATGGTACGGTCGAAGAAATTGAACAGGTTGGCCAGAAACAACAGGAACAGAATGCGCCAGGCATTCGCCGCTTGGGTCGAGTTCTGCATGGGTCCGTCTCTTTTTATTGTTTTGGGCTTCATTGCCAACGCGCTCGAGCCCGGAACCGACAATCTAGTCATGCCCGCCAGCGCTGTCTGTAACTATTCGCAGGGCTGATATCCATCCATGGCAGCAGTTATCTCCAACAATGTTTTTTCAAGCGTTCCAACCGCTATTTCCAACCCTGAAACCAAAATGCTACTACGCTACGTTGGATACCGTGCAACGCCACTGACATTACCCGTGCTGGCCAGTGCCCACCGCGAAGGCCGGGATTACCAAGGGATGGAACGAGCTATGGAGTGGCTTGGTTTACATTTCATGACCGAACTGCCCGCAAGCGGGCAGGTCATACTCGATTGCAGCCATAACCCTTTTCTGGTGTTACTGGCCTATCTGGTGGCCTGCACGGCCAGTTTCGCCACGCTGGATATGACCGAACGGGTCGGGAACGTGACAAAAGCCGCGTCCCGCCGGCTCTGGCGCTGGGTGGGCGCCGGCTGTCTGGCGGGCGGTATCTGGTCCATGCACTTCATCAGCATGTTGGCGTTCCAGGCACCGATTGAAATCCATTATCACCTGCCCACCACCCTGCTCTCGCTGTTATTCGCCCTGACCGCCTCGTGGCTGGCCATGCACACCCTCAGCCACCCTGAGCTGAAATTCCGGCAGTACCTGCAGGCCGCGGTGTGGATCGGCCTGGGCATTGCGATCATGCATTACGTGGGCATGGCAGCCCTGCGATCCAATGCGATGATCTACTACCAACCGGCCCTCTTCGCGCTCTCCGTCATCATCGCCATCGGTGCCAGCCTGGCCGCCCTGCTGATTGCCAGTCACCTGCGCGATGGCACCGGCATCGTCCATAAACAGCTCAAATACATTGCCAGCCTGGTGCTCGGGGCCGGCATCGTCAGCATGCATTTCACCGGCATGGCGGCGCTCAGCCTGGTGCTTCCCGAGGGCAACCTTCATTCGCTGTCCGGCGGCAACGATCACCAGCAAATCGGACTGACCGTCGCGCTGATAACGCTGCTGATCATCGGCAGCAGCATCAGTGCCGCACTGGCGGACAAGAAGCTGCAACACAAGGAGCACGATCTGCAGCGGGTCAACACCCTGGTCAGTGAACTGGATCAGGCACGTCTGTCGCTGCAACAGGTGGCCCACTACGACCCCTTGACCAATCTGCTCAACCGCCGCGGCTTCAACCAGGTCTTTGCCGAAAAGCTCATCGAGAACACCCGCAAAGGCGGCATGCTGGCGGTGATGTTTCTCGATATCGACCACTTCAAACGAATCAATGACAGCCTGGGCCATGATGCCGGCGATGAACTGCTCAAAGCCCTGGCCAGCTACATCAAGGCCTCGGTGCGCAGCCAGGATGACGTGGTGGCGCGTTTCGGAGGCGACGAATTCTGCCTGCTCACCAGCTTGCAGGACCGTGAAGAAGCGCGGCTGATGGCTCAGCGAATCATGTCCAAAATGAAAGAGCCCATCGAATTGTCCGGACGGCGCGTGGTCATGACCACCAGCATCGGCATCAGCCTGTTTCCGGAAGATGGCAAGACCTGCGAAGAACTGCTGAAGAATGCCGACCTGGCGCTGTACCAGTCCAAGGACAGCGGCCGTAACGGGCTGCATTTTTTCAGTCCACACCTTACAACCCGCGCCACTCTGGAACTGCAGCTCGAAGAAGAGTTGCGTTACGCCCTGCGCAAAGGCACCGGGTTGATGCTGTATTACCAACCGATCTATGACTTGAGAGTCGGTCGTGTTACCAAACTTGAAGCGCTGGTTCGCTGGCAGCACCCGGTACATGGATTGCTGACGCCGGATCGGTTCATTGGCATCGCGCAAGCCAACGACCTGATGACCGAACTGGACAACTGGGTGCTGCGCAAGGCCTGCGAAGACTTGGGCGCATTGTCCCACTGCGATTGCGCAACGCTCAGAATCGCCGTGAACTGCTCGCCCCTGAACCTGGCGCGAGAAGAACTGGCTGACGAAATCGAACACACCCTTCGCGTCAGCGGGGTGGCGCCACAGCGACTGGAATTGGAAGTGACCGAAAGCGCGCTGATGGGGGATCTTCCCAAGACCCTCATTTTGCTGCGGCAGATTCGAGCCCTTGGGGTCTCATTGTCGATCGACGACTTCGGCACCGGCTATTCATCCGTGTCCTACCTCAGGCGCCTGCCACTGGACACGTTGAAGATCGATCGTTCATTCATCCAGGACATTGCCACGACGCCCCAGGACATGGACATCGTCCAGGCCATTATCGTCATGGCCCATGCCCTGCATTTGCAGGTCGCCACCGATGGCGTCGAAACCTTCGAGCAGTATGACTTTCTCGAAGGCCATGGCTGTGACTTCATTCAAGGCTACCTGCTCAGCCGTCCGGTACCGCTGGCCGAAGTGCCGGCGGTGGTGACCGAAATCAATCAACGCACGCACATGAACAACGACACCGCCATCATTTAGCCTTCATTGATTAAAGAACAACGAATGTTGGCCGATTCAACATGATTGAAGGACTCCCCAGGGACGTTCAGGCCAGCCCTGACGCTGGGGCCACATTCGCGCAGCAGGAAGACGCGATCCCATTCCGTGATGACTCGATGACAGCTTGTCGCCGAGCCGACCACTACAGGCATACGGCGCACAATGACCTCAAAAAAAACAGCCACTGCGGTATCCGATCTGACCTTGAGCCCGGCCGCCAACGGCCCTGAAGTCTCGAAGCCGTCGCCCCCTCCGCGCCCTCTGTCGACCCAGCAGTACCTGTATTTCACCGAAACCAACACCGACCGTATCCTCGACAACCTCGATGGCCTGCGTGACACCGTGTTCCCGCGCCCACCGCACCTGGTGGACGACGAATTCGACCGTGCCCAGCAAGAGTTCCCGTCGGTGTGCCTGATCGGCCTGGGTCGCTGCGGCTCCAACATCGCCCTGGACGTGGCCGAGCTGGTGTACAACGCCCGCAAGTTCTACCTCAACGAGTTCAACGCCGAAGACAAAGGCTACAGCGACAAGGGCTACAGCCCCGCCCAGTGGATCCGCAACAACCTGCGCCTGGGCACCAGCAAGGCCAGCAAGCCGGTGTTCCTGGTGGAACCGCTGGTCATGCTCGGCGACCTGGACAAGGACATCGCCGGGCGCATCCGTTTCTCGCGCAAGGGCGAGAAAAGCGGCTTTTTGCGCGACTACAGCAAAATGAAAATCATGGACCTGTCGGAAGTCCACGCCGGTGGCGCCGGTAACGCGCCGATCCTCGGCCAGTACCTGGCCAAGATCATCCTGAACAAGGACACCCAGCGTTTCTCCAGCCCCGACTGGAAAATGATCCACTCGTACCTGATCGACAGCTGCGGCATCAAGGCCAACCAGTCGCGCCTGTATTTCTCGATCTTCAGCGCCGGCGGCGGTACCGGTTCGGGCATGGCCTCGGAGTTCGGCCTGGCCCAGCAGTACTCGTACATGAACAAGACGTTCGACACCAAGCCGATGGACGAGCACGACAGCAAGAGCGGTCATTCCTTCGTCTTCGAGCCGATCTTCACCAGCGGCATCTGCGTGCTGCCGAACATTTCCGACCATCGCAGCGAAATGTCCGAGGCCCTGCACATCAACGCCGGACGCCTGCTGTGCAAGTACCTGTCGGAAGAATGGGATTTCTCGTACAACTTCGCCAACGAAGACAGCAGCGAAGCCAGCGTCATGGGGCGCATTCGCCCGTGGAACGCGATGATGCTGATCTCCAACGACATCATGCGCTACGCCGAAGAAAGCGATGACGGCAACATCCAGAACATTGATGTCAATGCCATGGAGAAGCACGCCAACCAGTACATCTCCCAGCAGATCTTCAACATCCTGACAGCCCAGGCCGTCACCACCGACTACGACCAGAACTACTTCCGTCGCGCCGGCATCGACATCGGCGAAACCATTCGCCTGGACGCCAACGACCTGTTCATGAGCCTGGCCGGCCCGGTGGCGATTGCCTACGCCGAGTCTGTCGTCCCGGAAACCCCGGCACCGAGCGGCGACAAGTTCAAGGTGTTCGAGAAAGAGCCACCGCGCCTGAACATCGACGACCTGTTCTTCCGCTCCATCGACTTGCCGCACTTCAACAAAGTCACCCAGGCCATCGAAGGCATCAGCCTGTTGCCGATCGAATCCAAGCGCTACCGTGCCTCGTTGGAGCAGTACAAGAACTCCGGCTACGACGCCGCCGCGCTGCACGACCTGCACTTCTTCAAGAACTGCTCGTCGGTGGTGTCCATTGTCTCCTTGCCCAAGGACTACAAGCTGTCCTACATGGACCTTAACCGGCTCAAGACCCACCTCAACAGCCTGTTCCCCAATACCACCCTCAAGCGCTACGCGCTGGTGATCGGCGCCTCGGCCAACCTGTCGCTGACTACCCTGATCGCCAAGAGCCCGTGCCTGTCGGATGACTTCCTGACCCTGATCGTGGCGTTCATCAAGCGCTGCTTCGCCCGCACCCCGTACCGCTTCGACGAGACCCTGGACAACTCGATCCTGGACTTCATCATCAATGAAGACTTCGACGAAGCCCGCATCGACGAGCTGCTCAATGAGTTCGAGAACCCGGCGAAGATCCTCGACACCAACTGGTACGCGATCAAGCCGATGTATGAGAAGAAGTACCGTGAGCTGATCAACGATAAAGACAAGTTCGTCTCGATCAACGACATCCGCCTGTCCCGCGACTGCGTGAAGAAATCCATCAAGTACCTGCGCGAGATCTACCGTCACCGGATTGGCAAGACGAAGGTTATTTCCCTGAATAACCATACGGGCAGGTCGTATTGAGGCTGGCTTGAAACCGTTTCGCCCCAAATCGCGAGCAAGCTCGCTCCCACAGGTTTTGTGCACAGGCCCATTGTGGGAGCGAGCTTGCTCGCGATAGCGGTCTTGAATCTCTCCCCTTGAACAACATCCAGAAACAATTGAGCAGCCCAAAGGCTGCTCAATGAACTGTTCCCGTTACGTATACGTCACCCTCCCCTGTGGCGTTTCGCCACGGCAGGCTGACATCACGCTACTCACCTACACACTTTCAATCAGGCCAACGAGCGAACCAAATTGGTGCATCGATCAATTCGACGCCCTTTCCTGGATCATAATCCAGGGCGAAACCACCACCGCCCAGAGCTGCGGATCGCGCTCCAAAAAATCCAGCGCCCGCGTTTCAGACAGCTTGGCGAGCTGGTCGGCGGCCAGCCAGGCGGCGACTTTGGTACCTTCGTCCTGGGCAACGGCCTCGGCGGCGGCGATCAGATCCAGTGCCGGATCGACCCACAATAGGGCACCCTTGGCAAAGAACGGCTCCAGCTCTTTCCAGGTGATGGATGCGGTTTCACCAAGCAGCTTGGCATAGAGGGTGCTAGGTTCTTGATTCATGGGAATTGTCCGGAAAAGAAATCGGCGCGAATGATAACGTCGGTGGTCTGGCAGAAAAACCCGGTAGCAATTGCAGCACCGATTGAAAAGCGCAGGAAAGCCAAGGATTGCCGATTTGACCGGACAACCCCCGCCGCGAATCTGTCTTTTTCTTTCAATAAAGCGACACCCCCAGGTTTTGCCCCCAAGCGCCAGCTTCCCTTGCCAACAATCGGCGCTCTACACTGTACCGGTACAGTTGCCGGGGGCATTTTCCGCGAGGGTATCCAAGATATCTGACCCGGTTCTGCTGCTACGGCGCCAGGACTATAAAAACTACAACAGCATGAGTGGAGCACTATGACTAAGGCTACTAAGCAGATTTCCAAACTGTTTGCCGCTATGGTTCTGGCCGGGGTTGCCAGCCATTCGTTTGCCGCCGACACCATCAAGATCGGCATCGCCGGCCCGAAAACCGGCCCTGTAGCCCAATACGGCGACATGCAGTTCAGTGGCGCGAAAATGGCCATCGAACAGATCAACGCCAAGGGCGGCGTCGACGGCAAGCAACTGGTCGCCGTTGAATACGATGACGCCTGTGATCCAAAACAAGCGGTCGCGGTCGCGAACAAAGTCGTCAACGACGGCATCAAGTTCGTGGTCGGCCACCTGTGCTCCAGCTCCACCCAGCCCGCTTCCGACATCTACGAAGACGAAGGCGTGATCATGATCACTCCGGCGGCCACCAGCCCGGACATCACCGCTCGCGGCTACAAGATGATCTTCCGTACCATCGGCCTGGACAGCGCCCAAGGCCCTGCGGCCGGCAACTACATCGCCGACCACGTCAAGCCGAAGATCGTTGCGGTCCTGCACGACAAGCAGCAGTACGGTGAAGGCATCGCCAGCGCCGTGAAGAAAACCCTCGAAGGCAAAGGCGTGAAAGTGGCCGTCTTCGAAGGCGTGAACGCCGGCGACAAAGACTTCTCCTCGATGATCGCCAAGCTCAAGCAAGCCAACGTCGACTTCGTCTACTACGGCGGCTACCACCCGGAGCTGGGCCTGATCCTGCGTCAATCCCAGGAAAAAGGCCTGAAGGCCAAGTTCATGGGTCCGGAAGGCGTGGGTAACGACTCCATCTCGCAAATCGCCAAGGAATCTTCCGAAGGCCTGCTGGTGACCCTGCCGAAATCCTTCGACCAGGATCCGGCCAACGTCGCCCTGGCTGACGCGTTCAAGGCCAAGAAAGAAGACCCGAGCGGTCCGTTCGTATTCCCGTCCTACTCCGCTGTGACCGTGATCGCCGACGCGATCAAGGCTGCCAAGAGCGAAGACGCGACCAAAGTGGCTGAAGCCATCCACGCCGGCACCTTCAAGACACCTACCGGTGACTTGAGCTTCGACAAGAACGGCGACCTGAAGGACTTCAAGTTCGTGGTCTACGAGTGGCATTTCGGCAAACCTAAAACCGAAGCTTCGCCTCAGTAAGGCCTGGCCTGACTGACTGCCAATAAAGCCCACGGCGTGCCGTGGGCTTTGTTTTAAATGTATTGGGCTGCGCTGGCGTGATCCGCCAGTCTCCCCACCTGAAAATCTCAAAACCGTCATCAGCGGTTCGCTGGCAAACCTCGAGTCCGAAGTGGATGCAGATCCATGGGGCCCGGGCGGGAAAATGACTCCACCAGTGAAATGCGTATCAGGTTTTTAGGAGCGCTGTAATGCCTGACATCTATCACTTCTTCCAGCAGCTGGTTAACGGCCTGACCGTTGGCAGCACGTATGCCCTGATCGCCATCGGCTATACGATGGTCTACGGCATCATTGGAATGATCAACTTCGCCCATGGCGAGGTCTACATGATCGGCTCCTACGTGGCGTTCATCGCCATCGCCGGGCTGGCCATGATGGGACTCGACAGTGTCCCGCTGTTGATGACCGCGGCTTTCATCGCGAGCATCGTGGTCACCAGTTCCTATGGCTACAGCATCGAACGGATCGCCTACCGCCCCCTGCGCGGCAGCAACCGTCTGATCCCGTTGATTTCCGCCATCGGTATGTCGATCTTCCTGCAGAACACGGTACTGCTTTCGCAAGACTCCAAGGACAAATCCATTCCCAACCTGATCCCGGGCAACTTCGCCATCGGGCCAGGCGGGGCACATGAAGTGCTGATTTCCTACATGCAAATCGTGGTGTTCGTGGTGACCCTGGTCGCCATGCTCGGCCTCACGCTGTTCATCTCCCGTTCCCGTCTGGGCCGCGCCTGCCGCGCCTGTGCCGAGGACATCAAGATGGCCAACCTGCTGGGCATCAACACCAACAACATCATTGCCCTGACCTTTGTCATCGGTGCGGCCCTGGCCGCCATCGCCGCGGTGCTGTTGAGCATGCAATACGGCGTGATCAACCCCAACGCCGGCTTCCTCGTGGGCCTGAAAGCCTTCACCGCCGCGGTACTGGGCGGCATCGGCAGCATCCCCGGCGCCATGCTCGGCGGGCTGGTGCTGGGCGTGGCCGAAGCCTTTGGCGCCGACATCTTCGGCGACCAGTACAAGGACGTCGTGGCATTCGGCTTGTTGGTTCTGGTTCTGTTATTCCGGCCGACCGGCATCCTGGGCCGCCCGGAGGTTGAGAAAGTATGACTAGGCATCTCAAATCGGCGCTTTTCAGCGCCCTGCTGGTCTGGGCCGTGGCCTACCCGGTACTGGGTCTTAAACTGACCATCGTCGGCATCAACCTGGAAGTGCACGGCACCAGCCCGGCCATCCTGGCGACCATCGCCGTGTGCTCGCTGCTGATGTTCGTGCGCGTGTTGTTCAGCACGCAGATCAGCGCGGCGTGGAAGTCTTCGCCCGGCCTGCCGGTGATGCCGGCCAAGGCCAGCAACTTCCTGACCCTGCCGAGCACCCAGCGCTGGATCGTGCTGGGCTTGATCGTCGTGGCCCTGGTGTGGCCGTTCTTCGGTTCGCGCGGCGCGGTGGACATCGCCACGCTGATCCTGATCTACGTGATGCTGGGCCTGGGCCTGAACATCGTCGTAGGCCTGGCCGGCCTGCTGGACCTGGGTTACGTCGGTTTCTACGCCGTCGGAGCCTACAGCTACGCGCTGCTGTCCCATTACTTCGGCCTGAGCTTCTGGATCTGCCTGCCGATCGCCGGGATGATGGCCGCCACCTTCGGTTTCCTGCTGGGTTTCCCGGTCCTGCGCTTGCGTGGCGACTACCTGGCGATCGTGACCCTGGGTTTCGGTGAGATCATCCGTCTGTTCCTGCGCAACCTGACCGACATCACCGGTGGCCCGAACGGCATCAGCAACATCGAGAAACCGACGTTCTTCGGCCTGACCTTCGAACGTAAAGCCGCCGAAGGTCTGCAAACCTTCCACGAGTACTTCGGCCTGGAATACAGCTCGATCAACAAGGTGATCTTCCTCTACCTGGTTGCTCTGTTGCTGGCCCTGGCCGCGTTGTTCGTCATCAACCGCCTGCTGCGCATGCCGATCGGCCGTGCGTGGGAAGCGCTGCGTGAAGACGAAATCGCCTGCCGTGCCCTGGGTCTCAACCCCACCGTGATCAAACTGTCGGCCTTTACCCTCGGCGCTGCGTTCGCCGGTTTTGCCGGCAGCTTCTTCGCTGCTCGCCAGGGCCTGGTGACGCCGGAATCCTTCACCTTCATCGAGTCGGCGATCATCCTCGCCATCGTGGTGCTGGGCGGGATGGGCTCGCAACTGGGCGTGATCCTGGCGGCGATCGTGATGATCCTGCTGCCGGAAATGATGCGTGAATTCAGTGAATATCGCATGTTGATGTTCGGCGCCTTGATGGTGCTGATGATGATCTGGCGTCCTCAAGGTCTGCTGCCTATGCAACGCCCCCACATGGAGCTGCGCAAATGAGCCGCGAGATCCTGAAAGTCGAAAACCTGAGCATGCGCTTCGGCGGTTTGCTGGCGGTCAACGGCGTAGCCCTGACCGTGCAAGAGAAGCAAGTGGTTGCCCTCATCGGGCCGAACGGCGCGGGCAAGACCACCGTGTTCAACTGCCTGACCGGCTTCTACCAGCCAACTGGCGGCACCATCCTGTTGGACGGCGAGCCCATCCAGGGCCTGCCCGGTCACCACATCGCCCGCAAGGGCGTGGTGCGCACCTTCCAGAACGTGCGGCTGTTCAAGGACATGACGGCGGTCGAGAACCTGTTGATCGCCCAGCACCGTCACTTGAACACCAACTTCTTTGCCGGCCTGTTCAAGACCCCGGCGTTCCGCAAGAGCGAACGCGAGGCCATGGAATACGCCGCGTACTGGCTGGACAAGGTCAACCTCACCGAGTTTGCCAACCGTACCGCCGGGACCCTGGCCTACGGTCAGCAACGGCGCCTGGAAATCGCCCGCTGCATGATGACCCGCCCGCGGATCCTCATGCTCGACGAACCGGCCGCCGGCCTGAACCCGAAGGAAACCGAAGACCTGAAGGCGTTGATCGGCGTGCTGCGCGAGGAGCACAACGTCACCGTGCTGTTGATCGAGCACGACATGAAGCTGGTCATGAGCATTTCCGACCACATCGTCGTGATCAACCAGGGCACGCCCCTGGCCGACGGCACGCCGGAGCAGATCCGCGACAATCCTGAAGTGATCAAAGCCTACCTGGGGGAAGCGTAAATGCTGCAGTTCGAAAACGTTTCCACCTTCTATGGCAAGATCCAGGCCCTGCACAGCGTCAACGTCGAGGTCCGCCAGGGCGAAATCGTCACGCTGATCGGTGCCAACGGCGCCGGCAAATCAACGTTGTTGATGACGCTCTGCGGTTCGCCCCAGGCCCACAGCGGCAGCATCCGCTATATGGGTGAGGAGCTGGTGGGCCAGGACTCGGCGCAGATCATGCGCAAGAGCATCGCCGTGGTGCCTGAAGGCCGTCGGGTATTTGCCCGATTGACCGTGGAAGAAAACCTCGCCATGGGCGGTTTTTTCACTGACAAGGGCGACTATCAGGAACAGATGGACAAGGTCCTGCACCTTTTCCCACGCCTGAAAGAACGCTTTACCCAGCGCGGCGGCACCATGTCCGGCGGCGAACAGCAAATGCTCGCCATCGGCCGTGCGCTGATGAGCAAGCCCAAGCTGCTGCTGCTCGATGAGCCGTCCCTGGGCCTGGCACCGATCATCATCCAGCAGATCTTCGACATCATCGAACAGCTGCGCAAGGATGGCGTGACGGTGTTCCTGGTGGAGCAGAACGCCAACCAGGCGCTGAAAATCGCCGACCGGGCGTACGTGCTGGAGAACGGTCGCGTGGTGATGCAAGGCACCGGCGAAGCCTTGCTGACCGACCCGAAAGTGCGCGAGGCGTACTTGGGCGGTTAAGTCTGCGCAATGAAAAAAACGGCCTTCGGGCCGTTTTTTTTGCCCTTCGTAAAATGAGTGCCTTTGTGGCGAGGGAGCTTGCTCCCGCTCGGTTGCGCAGCGACCACAACACCTTGGGGCCGCTGCGCGGCCCAGCGGGAGCAAGCTCCCTCGCCACGGGTTTCGGGGTCACTCAAAAAAATCTTGCGTGCGCTGTAACACACCCCCACCTCCCCTCTCTAGTTCAGTAGACCGGCACTAACGCCGGTTCATTTCCCTGAAGACTGGAGAATCACCATGACTGCTTCGACCCGCACCCTGTCCGCCACCGCCCTGGTCCTGGCCCTGGGTTCTGCCCTGAGCATGACAGCCGTCTCGACCGTCCACGCAGCCGACGACACCATGGAAAAATGCTTCGGCGTTGCCCTAAAAGGCAAGAACGATTGCGCCGCCGGTGCCGGCACCACCTGCGCCGGCACGGCAAAAATGGACTATCAGGCCAACGCCTGGAAATCGGTGCCCAAAGGCACTTGCACCACCCTCGAAAGCAAAACTTCCCCGACCGGTTTCGGCCAGCTCGAAGCGTTCAAAGCCAAATCCTGATCGCATCTGCCTGAGGCCCGTCACCATGTTGAAGACCCCTTCCCTCGCCCTTGATAGCTGGCTGCCGCCCAGAGCGGGGCTGGGGCTCAAGAGCGAGCATTTTCGTGAAGTGCTCCAGACCCGACCGGATCTGGGCTTTTTCGAAGTGCACGCGGAAAACTACATGGTGGCGGGCGGGCCGCTTCATCACTTCCTGGGGCGGATACGCGAGCAGTACCCGCTGTCATTGCACGGTGTCGGCCTGTCGATCGGTGGGGAGGGGCCGCTGGATGTTGCGCATCTGCAGCGCCTGGCCGCATTGATCGAACGCTATCAGCCCCAGTCCTTTTCCGAACACCTGGCCTGGTCCAGCCACGGCCCGGTGTTCCTCAATGACCTGCTCCCATTGGCCTACGACGAAGCAACCCTCGACCGCGTCTGCCAGCACATCGATCAGGTCCAGAGCAGCCTCAAACGCGTGCTGTTGCTGGAAAACCCGGCCACCTACCTGGCCTTCGAAGCCTCGACCCTCGACGAGCCACACTTCATCAGCGAAGTGATCCGCCGTACCGGCTGCGGCCTGCTGCTGGATGTGAACAACGTCTACGTTTCGTGCATCAACCACTGCCGCGATCCCTTGGCCTACCTCGATGCCCTGCCCTTGCACGCGACCGGCGAAATTCACCTGGCCGGCTTTGCCGAAGACACCGACAGCCTCGGCGAGCGCCTGCTGATAGACGATCACGGCGCCCCCATCGACCACGCCGTCTGGCAACTGTATCTCAAGGTGCTGGAGCGGATCGGGCCGGTGGCCACTTTGATCGAGCGCGACAACTACGTTCCTGCGTGGGAGGTGCTGCTGGCCGAAGCGCGCCAGGCCGATCGGCTGTTGAACGCCGCAGGAGCGCGGTCATGAGCAACCAGCACGCATTCACCACTGCCCTGCTCGACCCGCGCAAAGCGTGTCCGCCCGGCTTGGTCAGCGCCAACGGCGCGGCCACGGAAAGCCGTTTCGCGGTGTACCGCAATAACGTGCTCGGTTCATTGATCAACGCCCTGGCCGACAACTATCCGGTGGTGGTGCATCTGGTGGGTGAGGAATTCTTTCGGGCCATGGCCGGGGTCTACGTCCAATCGACAGCGCCGCGAAGCCCGGTGATGAGCGACTACGGGGACGACTTTGCCGAGTTCATCAAACACTTCGAACCCGCCGCCAGCGTGCCGTACCTGACGGACGTCGCTCGCCTGGAGCGATTGCATCTACAAGCCTGGCATGCCGCCGACGCCGAGCCCATGGCGGAAGAACAAATTGTAAAGGCGCTGTCGTCCCCCACGCTGGCGGGGCACCTGAAGATTGGGCTTCACCCGTCACTGCACCTGTTGCAATCGCCCTTCGCCGTGGTGACGATCTGGGCCGCCCATCAGCACCAGACACCGGTGCCGTTCGAAGCCTTCCCCGCGCAAAACGCCTTGGTGCTGCGCCACGGCCTGGACGTGAAAGTGTTTGCGATCAGTCACGCTGCCCATGGCTTTATCACGGCCCTGCAACAGGGGGGGTCCCTGATTGCAGCCATCGAAGCCTCAAACGACCTCGACCTGGAACACACCCTGGCGGGCCTCATCCGTCACCAGGCCATCACTCACCTCCTCGCCGAACAGGTGTCTCCATGAACGCCCTGATTGCCGGTTTCATTCAATGGCTGGAGAAAACTCCCCACAGCCTGATCGCCTTCGTCGCACGTTTCTCGATTGCCGCGGTGTTCTGGAAATCCGGCCAGACCAAAATCGAAGGCCTGGCCATCGACCTGCTCGATGGCACCTTCCAGATCGGCCTGCCGCACCTGGCGGACTCGACCATTCCCCTGTTCAAAAGCGAATACGCCCTGCCGCTGCTGTCGCCGGAACTGGCCGCGTACCTGGCGGCCTCAGCCGAGCATGTATTCCCGGTCCTGATCCTGCTTGGCCTGGCGACACGCTTTTCGGCGCTGGCCTTGCTCGGCATGACCGTGACCATCCAGCTGTTCGTCTACCCGGATGCCTACCCGACCCATGGCACCTGGGCAGCAGTCTTGCTCTACCTGATGGCCCGTGGGCCGGGGCTGCTGTCGATCGATCACCTGATTGCCAAGCGCTACGCCCACGCCTGAACACAGATTCCCTGTGGAAGAACCCTGTGGGAGCGAGCTTGCTCGCGATAGGGTGGGTCAGCTTGCACAAATGCCGGATGGGCCACCTCCATCGCGAGCAAGCTCGCTCCCACAGGGGACCTGGACAGGTCGAAAAATCCAGGCATCCCACAGGGACTGACCAATGGCTGGTCTACCGCTGCAGTCGATCCAACGCTTCGCCGCTGCGCTTGAACCAGTCGATCAAGTAGTCGGCCAGCACCTGGGTGCGCTTGGGCAGGCCGCCCTGGTACGGGTGCACCAGGTACATCGGCATGCGCCGGGTCTGGTAATCGCGCAGCAGCCAATGCAGGCGTCCGTCAGCCAACTCTTCATGCAGCAGGTACGACGGCAGCCGGGCGATTCCGGCATCAGCCAGGGCGGCTTTTTTCAGCAGGCTGTAGTGATTGCTGGCGAACGGCCCCGAGACGCGGACCCTCAGCAGTTCGTGTTGCTGGTGGTAAAGCCATTCTTCCCGACCGCTGTAGTGGCTGTTGAGCAAGCAACGGTGCTCGGCCAGGGCCTGGGGTGTCTCAGGTGCGCCGTAACGCTCAAGGTAGGCCGGGCTGGCGCAGGTCATTTCGTGCCACGCCAGCACTGGCCGGGCCACCAGCCGGTCATCGATGGCAGCGTCGGAACGGATCGCCAGGTCGAAGCCATCACGGCTCAAGTCACGGTAACCGTTGTTGAGCTCCAGTTCGATCTGCACGTCGGGATAGGTGCGAGCGAACTCCGTCAACAAACCCTCGAAGAACGTTTCGCCCAACGAAACCGGCACCGTCATACGCACCGGCCCGGAGATGTCATCCTTCAACCGCGCCAATGCCTGACGCGCCCTTTCTACCTGCACCAACAATGCCTGGGCCTGGGGCAACAACGCCGCCCCTGCCGCCGTGAGGCTCAGGCGCCGAGTGGTGCGTTGCAGCAGCACCACTGAAAAGCGCTTCTCCAACAGGCTGATACGCTTGGACAACTGGCCCTTGCTGCACCCCAACTGCTGGGCCGCCAAGGTGAAACTGCCGGCCTCCATCAACACGGCAAATGCCGCCAGGTCATCCATTTCGCTCATTGGATTGTTTCCAAATGAAAACCAAAGGTTGCCTATTAGCATGATTATCAATGGAAAGAACCCCTCTAGACTGAAAACTCATTCAACCCATTGAGGAACAGCTCATGAAAATCCTGTTGATCGGCGCCAACGGCACCATCGGTTCGGCCATCGATAACGAACTGTCGCCCCGCCACGAAATCGTTCGGATCGGCCGCCACAGCGGTGAACTGCAAGTGGATATCAGCGACAGCGCCTCGATTCGCGCCCTGTTCGAGAAGACCGGCCGTTTCGATGCCTTGGTCTGCGCCGCCGGCAACGTCACCTTTGCGCCCCTGGCCGAGATGACCGAAGACAGCTTTGCCCTGGGTTTGAAAGACAAACTGATGGGCCAGGTCAACCTGCTGCTGATCGGCCGCGAATTCGCCAACGACGGCGCATCCTTCACCCTCACCAGCGGCGTGCTCAGCCACGATCCGATCAAGAGTGGTGCCTCGGCGGCCCTGGTCAACGGTGCCCTGGACAGCTTCGTGCGCGCTGCGGCAATCGAGTTGCCACGGGGCATGCGGGTCAATTCGGTGAGCCCGAACGTACTGCTGGAAGCCATGGATAAATATGCGCCGTACTTCCGTGGCTACAAGCCGGTTCCCGCAGCGGAGGTGGCATTGGCCTATGCGAAGAGTGTCGAAGGCTTGCAAACCGGCCGGACTTTTCATGTGGGCTGAGGAAGAATGTCCGGCGGCGCCCTGGTTGCAATCAGGGCGTCGATGGTTCCAATAATTTGGGTACCAACGAACGGGCAGCTTCGCGCGATATGCTCATTCTTGCGGCAGGACCATTGAGCACTTCTTGCACTATTGCCGTGCTCACCAGTACCCCATCGATAAAAAACCGCAAGCGTTGATGCATCGCTTCGCGAGTCGCCTGTGCCATGCGTTGTTGCCCTTGCGGGCTAAACGTGACCTCAAGCGACAAGTAGTCCGGATTGGGATCGTCCACTTGCTTGAGTGTCAGGACCATTGCCGAAAAATCCGTAGCGGATGAAAGTTTGATATCCGCCGCCAGGCACTGCAAGGCCGCCACCATCCCCAATGCTACGAACAACGCCTGTTTTGCTTTCGTCACGAGTCCACCTGCAAGCTGAAATTGCGCAAGACTAAGGCATCCCCTCGACGCCTTGGCGTTTGAAATGACACGGAATGTTGCCGAAACCACAGGATTGGACTGCCAAGTTGACGCCATGACCTTGTGATGAAGGTTCAGTCTGAGTAACGTGGCGGCACTTGTCTGGAGACCCAATGATGCGTGCCGCTCGTTCCCTGTTGTTTGTCGCTCTCCTCCCGCTTTTCGCCGGCTGCCAGTTGCTCGAAGCGCCGCGCCAGAGCGCGTTCCATGCCGGGCAAACGCGTATGCAAGGCGAACTGACGGCGGCGGATGGCAAGCTGATGTTCCAGCCCTGCCAGGAACAACGCCGCTACATCGTCAACGACGCCGGCGGCACCAGCGTCCTGCAACAAGCTGCATCCTTGGCCGACGATCATGGCAAATTGTTTGCCGACGTACGCGGTCGCATCGTTTCCAGCGCGGCGGCCGGTACCGACAGCCAGTTGGACGTCGAGCAGCTCTATCGCCTGGAACCGTCGGGGACCACATGCGATAACGCTGACTTCAAACGCATGATTCTGCGCGCAACGGGCCACAGCCCGGAATGGACCCTCACGGCCAGCGGCAAGGGCCTGGTACTGGATCGCGTAGGTCAGCCGCCACTGGCGGTGCCTTATGTCGAGGAACAGTTGGGCGATGGCCGCTTCAACCTCGGCACCGAAGCCAACGGCGAGAAAGTCGAACTCTGGGTGACACCGGCACGCTGTGTCGACAGCGCCAGCGGCAGCGTGCAGCACATGAGCGCCGAGTTGCGAGTCAACAACCAGGTCCAGCGCGGCTGCGCCTACTTCGGTGGCGCGCGCGACGACTGATTCACCGCTTTTGGCTTATAATCGCCGGTTCACGCCCTGGTGCAGTTGTGCATCCCGCGAACCGGACCCCGCCATGTTACGAATCACCGAACTCAAGCTGCCAATCGATCACCCCGAAGACGACCTGCGCCCTGCCATCCTGCAGCGCCTGGGCATCGCCAGCGATGACCTGCTCGACTTCACCTTGTTCAAGCGCAGCTACGACGCGCGCAAGAAATCCTCGGAACTGTGCTTCATCTACACCATCGACCTGACGGTGCGCGATGAAGCCAGCGTGCTGCGCAAGTTCGCCGATGACCGTAACGTCAACGAAGCGCCGGATGTCAGTTACAAAGTGGTGGGCCAGGCGCCGACCGACCTGAGCGAACGGCCGATCGTAGTCGGCTTCGGCCCGTGCGGGATCTTCGCCGCCCTGTTGCTGGCACAGATGGGTTTCAAGCCGATCATCCTCGAGCGTGGCCCGGAAGTGCGCCAGCGCACCAAGGACACTTGGGGCCTGTGGCGCAAAAGCGTGCTCAACCCCGAATCCAACGTGCAGTTCGGTGAAGGTGGCGCAGGGACGTTTTCGGACGGCAAGCTCTACAGCCAGATCAAAGATCCGAAATTCCTCGGTCGCAAGGTCCTGCACGAATTCGTCAAGGCCGGTGCACCGGAAGAAATCCTCTATGTCAGCAAACCGCACATCGGCACCTTCCGCCTGACAGGCGTGGTGGAAACCATGCGTGAGCAGATTCGCGCCCTGGGCGGTGAAGTGCGCTTCGGGCAGCGGGTTACCGATGTTCTGATCGAAGACGGTCAACTGGTTGGCGTCGAGCTGGCCAGCGGTGAGCAGATCCATTCGAAACATGTGATCCTCGCCCTCGGCCACAGCGCCCGGGACACGTTCCGCATGCTCCACGGTCGGGGCGTATACATGGAAGCCAAGCCGTTCTCGGTGGGTTTCCGCATCGAACACCCGCAATCGCTGATCGACAGTGCGCGCCTGGGCAAATACGCCGGCCATCCGAAACTCGGCGCCGCCGATTACAAGCTGGTGCACCACGCCAAGAATGGTCGTTCGGTGTACAGCTTCTGCATGTGCCCGGGCGGCACCGTGGTGGCGGCGACGTCCGAGCCGAACCGCGTCGTGACCAACGGTATGAGCCAGTATTCGCGCAATGAGCGCAACGCCAACTCTGGCATCGTCGTCGGTATTACCCCGGAAGTGGATTATCCAGGGGGCCCATTGGCCGGGATCGAATTGCAGGAACGCCTGGAATCCCATGCGTTCGTGCTCGGCGGCAGCAACTACGAGGCTCCGGCGCAACTGGTGGGCGACTTCATCGCCGGCAAGCCGTCTACGGCCCTGGGCAGCGTCGAACCTTCCTACAAGCCAGGGGTGTCCCTCGGTGACTTGGCCTTGGCCCTGCCGGATTTCGCCATCGAAGCTATCCGCGAGGCCCTGCCGGCGTTCGAGAAACAGATCCGCGGCTACTCGCTGCATGACGCCGTGCTGACCGGCATCGAAACCCGCACCTCATCGCCCCTGCGCATCACCCGCAACGAGTCGCTGCAGAGCCTGAACGTCAAGGGCCTGTTCCCGGCGGGTGAAGGCGCCGGTTACGCGGGCGGAATCCTGTCGGCGGGGGTGGACGGGATTCGGATTGCCGAGGCGGTGGCGCGGGATATGCTGGGGCTCGAGGGCTGAGGAGGCCAATGCTGTTCACTCAAGGCAGCGTCTTGCCTAGATAGACAGCATGACCCTGTGGGAGCGAGCTTGCTCGCGATGGCGGCCTGGCATTCAACACAGCTGTTGACTGATCCACCGCTATCGCGAGCAAGCTCGCTCCCACAAGGGATCTCGGGGGCTTTCAGATTCAGATATTCGCCCGCAACACACTCTCCGGCAGCGCCTCGCCCCGCTCCACACTCGCTGCCACGATGTCCATCAGCCCATTCAACTCATAGCCCTGGGCCTTGAGCCACACCGGGTCGTAATAGGTCGTGGCATAACGCTCGCCACCGTCACACAAGATCGCCACGATCGATCCCGACTCCCCGGCATCTGCCATCTGCCGGGCCGCCATGAGTGCGCCGATCAGGTTGGTACCGCTGGACCCACCGACCCGTCGTCCCAAGCGCTCGGCCAGGTAGTGCATGGCCGCCAGTGACAAGGCATCCGGAACCTTGACCATCGCATCGATGACTTTCGGCAGGAACGACGCCTCGACCCGCGGCCGGCCGATGCCCTCGATGCGTGAACCGCAGTCCAGGCGCAGGCTCGCGTCGCCACTGCGGTAGTAATCGAAGAACACGGAACGCTCGGCGTCGGCGCATAACACGCGGGTGCCGTGCTGGCGGTAACGGACATAACGTCCCAGGGTCGCCGTGGTGCCGCCGGTGCCAGGGCTGGAAATCAGCCAAGCGGGCTCCGGATGCCGCTCGAAGCGCATCTGCTGGAAGATCGATTCGGCAATGTTGTTATTGGCCCGCCAGTCCGTGGCGCGCTCGGCGTAGGTGAACTGGTCGATGAAGTGCCCATCATGCTCGCGGGCCAAGCGTTCGGATTCGGCGTAGATCTGCGTAGGGTCGTCCACCAGGTGGCTCTGACCGCCATAAAACGCGATCTGTGCGATCTTTTCCCTGGAGGTGGTCGCCGGCATCACCGCAATGAACGGCAGGCCCAGCAACCTGGCGAAGTAAGCCTCGGAAATCGCCGTCGAACCGCTGGAGGCCTCGATCACTGGCGCACCGGGCTTGAGCCAGCCGTTACACAACGCATAAAGAAACAGCGAGCGCGCCAGCCGATGCTTGAGGCTGCCGGTGGGATGGCTGGACTCATCCTTGAAATACAGTTCGATGCCCGGCAGGCCAGGCAGCGGCAGCGGAATCAAGTGGGTATCGGCGCTGCGCTGGAAGTCAGCCTCAATGATGCGGATCGCTTCGCGGGCCCACTGGCGATGGTCGTTCATGGTGTTTTCTCACTGATCGGTTCGACGCGGGGAAATCACGCGGTCGTGCAGGCAAGGGCTGGCGTTCGGAAAAACCAGACGCCAGCTTAGGAAAAAACCGACATCGCGCACAGGTACAGCTAAGGTCCAATATGGCCCGTAACTGCCGACTGTGTGGCGCAGGCCTTGTAACGACATATAACAAAAAAGAATATAACTTTTGTTTTAACAACTAACAGTACGGGTTAGGGTGTGCCATCTTTTTGATTCAATGAATGGAGAGCGATCGTGGCTCTACGCAATTCTCTGACACGTTTTTTTCAACTGGAAGCTGCCAGCGGCCTGCTGCTGATCGCTGCCGCCGTGCTGGCCCTGGTCATCAACAATTCGCCGCTGTCCTGGCTATACAACGGCCTGCTCGACACGCCGGTGGTCGCCCAAGTCGGCGCGCTGAAAATCGCCAAACCCTTGCTGCTGTGGATCAACGACGGCCTGATGGCGATGTTCTTCCTGCTCATCGGTCTCGAGGTCAAGCGTGAGGTCCTCGATGGGCAGTTGTCGAAACCTTCGCAAATCGTCCTGCCAGGGGCGGCGGCGATTGGCGGTATGGTGGTGCCCGCCCTGATCTATTGGTTTCTCAACCGCGACAATCCTCCCGCCCTCGCTGGCTGGGCGATTCCCACCGCCACCGACATCGCGTTCGCCCTCGGTGTGCTGGCCTTGCTTGGCAAGCGGGTGCCGGTGTCGCTCAAGCTGTTCCTGATGACCCTGGCGATCATCGACGACCTGGGCGCCATTATCATCATCGCCATCTTCTACTCCGGCGCCCTGTCGACCTTGTCGCTCATGCTGGCGGCCGCCTGCATCGCCGCGCTGGTGGCGATGAACCGGATGGGGGTGGTCAAGCTCGGGCCCTACATGGTCGTGGGCCTGATCCTCTGGATCTGCGTACTCAAGAGCGGTGTCCATGCCACCCTGGCCGGGGTAACCCTGGCGTTCTGCATCCCGCTGCGCACGAAAAACGCCGAGACCTCGCCGCTGCTGACCCTGGAACATGCCCTGCATCCCTGGGTGGCCTACGGCATCCTGCCGCTGTTCGCTTTCGCCAATGCTGGCCTGTCCCTGAGCGGCGTCACCGTCGAAAGCTTCACCCATCACGTGCCGATGGGTATCGCCATCGGCCTGCTGCTGGGCAAGGCCGTCGGCGTCTTCGGCCTGACCTGGCTGGCGGTGAAAATCGGCATCGCCAGCCTGCCCGCCGGGGCCAATTGGGGGCAGATCCTGGGGGTGGCGATCCTGTGTGGGATCGGGTTCACCATGAGCTTGTTCGTTGGCTCCCTCGCGTTCGAGCCGGGTGTGAGTGACTACGCCGGCATGGATCGGATGGGGATTCTTACGGGTTCGATATTGGCGGCGTTGCTGGGTTATGCGGTGACGGCGGCGGCTAGTCGTAAGCCTGCATTGCCAAGCTGATCTAGCTTTTTTAAAGCCATTCCGGACGGTGTGTATATCCGTTGCTGCGGTAACGGCCACTGGCGGTTCCGCTTTTACAGCGGGTCACTTTTGGAAAAGCGCCAAAAGTAACCAAAAGCGCTTTGCCCCACCACTCGGCACCTCGCTTAGGCTCGGTGTGCCCTCACTCCGGCATTGCTCCGTGGGCCCGCCGCGAAGGGCCATCCATGGCCCAGCGCGGCTAACCCGGCATCCATGCCGGGTTGCCCACTGCGCAATGCCTGCGTTCGGCCAGCGTGGTTTAACGGGGCGCCCAGATCAAGATCAAGATCAAGATCAAGATCAAGATCAAGATCAAGTCCAAAGCAAGAGCAAGAGCAAGAGCAAGAGCAAGAGCAAGCGGGGCATAGGCCGGCAGTTATGTGGCTGAGCCACCGCTATCGCGAGCAAGCTCGCTCCCACACTGGATCTGCGGTGAATACAAAACTCATGTCCGACACAGAACCACTGTGGGAGCGAGCTTGCTCGCGAAGAGGCCAGCCCATTCAACATCTTCATCGAATGTGACATCGTCTTCGCGAGCAGGCTCGCTCCCACATGCGATTTTCAGCAGACACAACATTCAATTCAACACAGGTCCTGTGTGGGAGCGGGCTTGCTCGCGAAGAGGCCTGTACATCCAACCTCATCATCGACTGTAACGCAGCCTTCGCGAGCAAGCCCGCTCCCACAGGAGAAACGCGGTCACCAGCATGAACCAGGTCGGCTATAAGGCCGCCTCGCTCGGCTTTTGATTTTGATCTGGGGCGCCCCGTTAACCACGCTGCCTTCGTGGCGTCTGAAAAAGCGACCCGCCGTAAGGCGAAACCCTAAGCCGCCGTTACCGCAGCAACGGAAATACACACCACCATTCAAAACAAAACCATAAAAAAACGGCGCCTTCCCTCCCAGGAATGAGCGCCGTTTTTTCTGACCTGACTCCGCTTAGTGCGATACGCGACTCGTGCCATCCACAGTGGAAATACGAACCCGCTCACCCACACGGAACACCTCGTTCTCCTGAACCTGCTGCACATACGCACGCATACTGCCGTCATCTTCACGCACAGTGATTTCCACACCCTGGGTACGGGTCAGGCCTTCTTCAGTGGCGGAACCGATCAGGCCACCGGCCACGGCACCGATCACAGCAGCGACGATGCTGCCACGGCCACCACCAATGGCGCTGCCGCCAACACCACCGACCACGGCACCCGCCGCACCGCCGATCGGGGTCTTGGTGCCTTCGATCTTGACCGGACGCAGGGATTCGATGGTCCCCATGCGAATCGTCTGCACGCGACGCGCTTCGTCACGGGAGTAGGAGTCACCGGTCAGGCTCGACTGACAGCCAGTGAGCAACATCGCCATCGTGGAAAAGGAAGCAACCAGCAAAACAGACTTACGCATAGCATCAACTCCAAAAGACAGGGATTCATTAAACTCCCCAGCTTGACGCCTGTCACGGCCTTGCCGGGATAAAATTGTTTTCATTCAGGTGGGATACAGGCGCACCGGAAAAATTCACCAAACAGTAGCGCCAATTTACGAAACCTGCGTCATCAACCCAGGGATTTTTCATGGATTATTTCATTATCGTCGTCACCACCGTGCCGGCTTGTACTTCCACGGCTGGCTGTACGTGCGGATCAAACGCTGGATGGACCGCGACCTGGCGCTGTCGTTGGCGGGGCAGGACGAGCAGAAAAAGACCTACATGCTGCAACAATTGACCCGCGCCCGAGAGCAAGGCATCAAGCGCAGGGACCTGCCGCAATGGTTGCAAACCGCTGCGGCAGGTTATCCCGTTAAGGCGCCAGGCGCTCGCGAGTCCAGTTCGCCCCTTGCAGGCGGTAGTTGAGGCGATCATGCAGGCGGCTCGGGCGGCCCTGCCAGAACTCGATGCGCTCGGGCAGCAAGCGGTAACCGCCCCAATGCTCCGGGCAATGGGGTTGGCTGTCACTGAAGCGTTGCTCGGTGGCCTTGAGCAAATCGTCCAACTCCCCGCGCCCTGAAATCACCCGGCTCTGGGGTGAAGCCCAGGCGCCGAGACGGCTGCCCAGCGGGCGAACCTGGTAATAGGCGTCCGACTCTTGCGCCGTGACCTTGACCACTTTGCCTTCGATGCGCACCTGGCGTTCCAGGGCCGGCCAGAAAAACGTCATGGCCGCGAACGGATTCGCGGCCAGTTGTTGGCCCTTGGCGCTGTCGTAGTTGGTGAAGAACGTAAAGCCCAGGGCATCCAGGCCCTTGAGCAGCAGGATCCGGCAATGCGGGCGCCCGTCTGCATCCACCGTCGCCAGGGTCATGGCGTTGGCCTCCACCGGGGCCTGTTCGGTTTTCACCGCGTCGGCGAACCATTGGTGGAACAATGCAAACGGCTCGGCCGGGGCTTGTGCCTCGGTCAAGCCGTCGCGGGTGTAGTCGCGGCGCATATCAGCCAGCGGTTGGGTCATGGCGCATTCCTTATGGTTAGCCCATCACTGCTTCGGAGTCTCGGCGGCCGCGACTTTCTTGGTATCGGTGGCGGCTTTGGCCAGTTGGGGTTTCTTCGCCGGGGTGGCGGGCTTGGCCGGGGCTTTCTTTGCAGGCGTCTTGGTCGCGGCTTTTTTGGCCGGCGCTTTCTTGGTCGAGGCTTTCTTGGTCGAGGCCACCGCTTTTTTAGCCGCAGGCGCAGGGGCCGGGGCAGCAGGCTTCACATCCTGGGCGGCAACCATGGTCACCGGGGCCGGCGCCGGCATGTTGTATTTGCTCAGCAGCGCAACCATGGTGTTGGCCGGCGTGACCAGCAGTTCCACACGACGGTTCAAAGCGCGACCCTCGACGCTGTCGTTGGCCGCACGTGGCGCCACTGCGCCCATGCCGCGCAGCATCAGGCGATCACGTTGCAGGCCGCTGAGGCGGAAAATCGCCGCCACGGACTGGGCACGCTCCTGGCTGAGCTTGAGGTTGGCCGGGGCAGCGCCCGAGGTATCGGCATGGCCGAGAATCAGCACGGCAGTCTTCGGATCGGCCTCGAGGATCTTCGCCACGCGGGTGAACGGGCCGAGCGTCACAGGCAACAGCATGGCCGGGCGGTCCGGGTTGAACGAGCCGTCCACGGGCGCGGTGACCACCAGCACGTTGTCGCGGCGCTCGAGTTCGAGCTTGCTGTCCTTGATGGCGGTGCGCAGCTTCGGCTCGTAGTCGTCGAGCCAGGCCTGGGTAACTTTCGGATCGGGCATCGGCACCGCCTTGGCGGTTTCCTGATCCTTGCCGCCGAACGGCCACCACCACTTGCCGTTGCTTTCGGCTTCGGCCTTGGCAACTGCAGTCTGCGCCTTGGCCTCAGGCTTGGCTTCAGCGTTTGCTTCGGCTTTTCTGGCGGCGTCTGCGGCGGTTTCCTCGGAAGAGAACGGCCACCACCAATTGCTGGCGCCCTCGGCCTTGGCTTGCGGTGCGACGGCGGCTGGCTTCAGGGGCGCCACTGGCGCCGCTTCCTTGGCCGCTACCTTGTCGGAAGAACCGAACGGCCACCAGCCACTGCCGCCCTCGGCATCATTTTGTGGGGTTTGTGCGCAACCGGTGATAGCGAAGCACAGCGCCAGAGCGAGGGTTTTATTCGATGACATTGGATATCCACAAAATGATCTAGATGAAAAAACAAGGCCATGTTTTGGCCGCATAAACAGACGCTTGGAAACTGAAAAGGACACGAGGTTCCTGTGTCCATGGCCTTCAATGGCGTTTTATAGACAAGTGGCAAGCACCCGCGCAA
The DNA here is from genome assembly GCF_051132015.1 of Pseudomonas sp. Z1-12. Classification (NCBI taxonomy): domain Bacteria; kingdom Pseudomonadati; phylum Pseudomonadota; class Gammaproteobacteria; order Pseudomonadales; family Pseudomonadaceae; genus Pseudomonas; species Pseudomonas sp. Z1-12. The sequence goes on along the minus strand of NZ_CP071647.1, from coordinate 1,338,740 downwards.
GGTTCTGCGCGCGCGGGTCCATCAACACGTAAGGCCCAAGCGTGTTGGTCACGAAGCCGAACGCGACATCATGTTCGGGATCGGCAAACCCGATCGAGCCTCCTGCCCCCGGATGACCGAACGCCCGTGGGCCGAGGCCGTACGTCGCATTCGGCACATCCGGCTGGTCAAGCATGCAGCCCAGGCCGAAACAGGTCTGAGTCAACAACGTCTTATCCTCGCCGAGGCTGTGCTGGCGAGTCAGTTCGTCGAGCATTTCACCTTCCAGCAGGCTGCCATCGAGCAGTCCCGCGTAGAACCCGGCCAGGCTACGGGCATTGCCGTGGCCGTTGGCCGCCGGTTGCTGCATGCGTCGCCATTCCGGTTTGTTGGTGCTGGTCATGATCGACGGCGGATTGATAAACGCCCGGGTGGTCATCGCCGTGGGCTCGCGCATCGTCACCTGCAACAGGCGCTGGGCCGCCGCATCGCCGACGTTGCCTTTGCCACGGGCGATGTGGGCCACGCGATGAAATTCCTCGTCGGCCAGGCCCACGTGAAAATCCAGGCCCAACGGCTTGGCGACGCGGGCCACGATGGACTCCCCCGGGCCTCGCCCGTCGGCCCGGCGCAACAACTCGCCCACCAGCCAGCCGTAAGTGATCGCGGCATAACCGTGGCCCTCGCCCGGCGTCCACCAAGGCGTTTCGGCCGCCAGGGCGTCGACCATGGTCTGCCAGTCATACAGCGCTTCGGGCGGCAATAGCTCACGCAGCGCCGGAAGTCCGGCCTGATGGCAGAGCAGTTGGCGCAGGGTAATACCAGCTTTGCCCGCCGCCGCGAACTCAGGCCAATAGCGGGCCACCGGGGCGTCCAGTTGCAACTTGCCTTCGGCCACCAGTTGCAAGGCGGTGACGGCGGTGAACGTCTTGGTGCAGGAGAACAGGTTGGCGATGGTGTCGCTGTGCCAGGCTTCATGGCTATCCTTGTCGGCGGTACCGGCCCACAGGTCGATCACCGTGCGCCCACCCACCTGGATGCACAACGCCGCGCCGCGCTCCTGGGGGTCATCGAACAATGCCGCGAACGCTTCACGCACCGCTTCGAACTGAAGCTCGTAATGACCTTGAATTTGCACCCGTAACTCCCTTGAAACAAACACTTTTAAGGTGGCTGGCATTGTTTCAGCCATTCAGGCTTTTGGGAACCGCCGCAAGACGGCTGACCGGACTGGTTCTGGCCTTTGTGGCGAGGGAGCTTGCTCCCGCTGGGGTGCGCAGCAGCCCTGTTCAGACCGCACGCCATAGGCCTGGCACACCGCTGTGCCAGGTTTGGGGCTGCTGCGCAGCCCAGCGGGAGCAAGCTCCCTCGCCACAAAAGCGCCCATTTGCCACAAAAGCGCCCTTGCCACAGCAGGTCATTGCACGTATCAGGAAATCTCTCGCCGAAACGGCGGCAATGCATTGAGGATCGCCTTGCCATAGCGCTGGGTCACCAGCCTGCGGTCGAGCAAGGTGATGGTGCCGCGGTCTTCTTCGGTGCGCAGCAAGCGGCCACATGCCTGGACCAGCTTCAGCGAAGCGTCCGGCACGGAGATTTCCATGAACGGATTGCCTCCGCGGGCTTCGATCCACTCGGCCAGCGCCGCCTCTACCGGATCGTCGGGAACCGAGAAGGGGATCTTAGCGATCACCACGTGCTCGCAATAGGCACCGGGCAAGTCCACGCCTTCAGCGAAGCTCGCCAGGCCGAACAACACGCTGGAATCGCCACCGTCGACTCGTGCCTTGTGCTTGTTCAGGGTTTCCTGCTTCGACAGGTTGCCCTGGATGAACACCTGCTTGCGCCAGTCACGGTCCAGGCCATCGAATACGTCCTGCATTTGCTTGCGCGAGGAAAACAGCACCAGCGTGCCCCGTGAGCCCTCCACCAGTTCCGGCAGGTCGCGGATGATCGCGGCCGTATGGCCGGCCGCATCCCGTGGGTCGGCCTTGAGGTCCGGCACCCGCAGCACACCGGCGTCGGCGTGGTGGAAGGGGCTTGGCACCACGGCGGTCACGGCTTTCTTCGGCAGGCCGGCGCGCATGCGGAAGCGGTCGAACGTGCCGAGGGCGGTCAGGGTGGCGGAGGTCACCAGCGCGCCGTAGGCCACGTTCCACAGGTTGCGCCGCAGCATTTCCGCCGCCAGGATCGGACTGGCATTGACCTCGATGTCGAACAGCGAACCGCTTTCGGCCAGGGTCAGCCACCGCGCCATCGGCGGGTTGTCTTCCGGGTCTTCGGCGGTGAAGGCCGTCCACAGTTCCCAATTGCCTTGAGAGCGGGACAGCAGGCTGCCGAACAGCGGATACCACTCCTCGGCCTGGTTGCTGGCGATACCAATGCTGACCTCGCCATCCATGCCTTCCTTGAGCAGGTCGGTCAGCCGCGTGAACAGATCCGTCAGGCGCGCGAAACCTTTCTTGAGCTCGATGCCCATTTCGCGCATGTGTTCAGGAATCACCCCGCCGACAAACCGGTGGCGTGGCCGCTCGCGGCCCTCGACGTCTTCGCCGGGCTTGAAATCGGCCACTTGCTCGCACGCGGTGAACATGAACTGCTGGTTCGTCTTGATTTCCCGCGCCAGCTCCGGCACCTGCTCGATGAACTTGCCCAGGTCGCCCGGCAGCGGATGCTGGGCCAACAGCTTGGTGAGGTTCTTGGCGGTGGTTTCCAGCCAATCGGCGGTGGAGCGCAGCCGGGTGTAATGGGCGAAATGACCGATGGCCTTGTCCGGCAGGTGATGGCCTTCGTCGAACACGTAGATCGTGTCGCGCGGGTCCGGCAGCACCGCACCGCCGCCCAGGGCCAGGTCGGCCAGGACCATGTCGTGGTTGGTGACAATGACGTCGACCTTGCCCATGCCTTCCCGGGCCTTGTAGAAGGCGCACTGGCCGAAGTTAGGGCAATGGCGGTTGGTGCACTGGCTATGGTCGGTCGTCAGGCGGGACCAGTCGGCGTCTTCCAAGGCCGTGGACCAGCTGTCGCGGTCGCCGTCCCATTTATTGCCGGCCAGCTTCTCGATCATGCTGGTGAACAGCTTCTGGCTGGCTTCATCCACCTCGATCTTGAAGCCTTCTTCTTCGAACAACTGGGCCGTGGCGGTCTGGGCGTGGCCTTCCTGGAGCAACATGTCGAGCTTGGACAGGCACATGTAGCGCCCGCGCCCCTTGGCCAGGGCGAACGTGAAGTTCAGCCCGCTGTTGCGCATCAGGTCGGGCAGGTCCTTGTAGACAATCTGCTCCTGCAGGGCGACGGTGGCCGTGGCGATCACCAGGCGTTTGCCAGCGGCCTTGGCAGTCGGAATCGCCGCCAGGCTGTAGGCCACGGTCTTGCCGGTACCGGTGCCGGCCTCCACCGCCACGATGGCAGGCTCGCCGCTGCGCCGGCCTTCGTCGTCGGTGTCGATGTCACCCAGGACTTTTGCCACTTCGGCAATCATCAGGCGCTGGCCATATCGCGGCTTGAGGCTCTTGGCTTCGAGAAAACGCGAATAGGCGCCCTGGATCGTGGTTTTGAGTTCGGTGCTGATCATGAATGGTCGGGCGCTAAAAACGCTGGATAAATTTTCAGTGGTTCGGATCGGCGGCTATCATACCCCGCTAATGAATCCTGCGCAGAACGGAGTAACCCAATGACACCCTTTGCCCTCGTCTACACCCTGCATTTACTGGCGGCCCTGATCTGGGTCGGCGGCATGTTCTTCGCCTGGATGATCCTGCGTCCCGCCGCAATGACGGCGCTAGAGGGCCCTGCCCGGCTCAAGTTATGGGTAGAAGTGTTTCAGCGTTTTTTCGTCTGGGTCTGGGTGGCGGTGGTGCTTTTGCCGATCAGCGGCGTCGGCCTGATCCATCTGCGCTTCGCCGGTTTCGAAACCGCGCCGCGTTATGTGCAGATAATGATGGGGCTGTACATAGTGATGACAGCACTGTTTATCCGCATCCAGGGCTTGCAACTGCCCGTTTTGCGTAACGCCGTAACGGCGCAGGACTGGCCGGCGGGTGCGGCGGTGCTCGGGAAAATCCGGCGGTTGGTGGGGATCAACTTGTTGATCGGGTTACTGGTGGTGGCGATCGGCGCGGCGCGGCCGATGTTCTGAAAATCACATAAAACCCTGTGGGAGCGAGCTTGCTCGCGATGACGGTGTATCAGGGGATACTTCATCGACTGAAACAACGCTATCGCGAGCAAGCTCGCTCCCACAGGTCTTTCAACAGGTCAGAAACGAGATGTTTCTTTAGAACCGCTGCACCGTCACCGTCCCCGCCGCTCCGGCAGGCCCGGGCTGGCCGTCGGCGCCAGGGCGACCGCTCTTGCCGCCATCCGCGGTATAGACCACGCAGCCCTTGGCCTTGCCGCCCGCCCCAGGCTTGCCGCCGTGTCCCGCCGGACCACCGGCACCGCCATCCACCGTGACCTTGATCTGCTCGGCAGGATAGGCCCGGGGCAGTTCGAGGCGCACCTGCGCACCGGCGGCGCCCGGCTGGCCATCGCTGCCATTGCTGCCGTCGGCACCGCGACCGGCCGAGCCCCAGGTGCAACCCGGTGCCTGGCCATTGGCACCGTCGAGCCCCACGTAACCCGGTGCACCGGTGCCGCCACGGGCGTCCACCGACAACAAGAGCCCATTCAACACCTTGAAACGCAGGTTGAGATCGCGCCCCGGCCGCGCGGCCTTGGTGTAGGTACCCGGTGCGCCCCGTGAAGTGATCTGGCTGCCCTCGGCCAATTCAGCCCGGGCCACTTTCATTTCCAATGCCTGCTGCGCCGGCACGATGGCGATCCGCGCTTCACGTCCCAGGTGCAATTGGTCGATGGACAACTCAGTGACATTGGACGGCACCAACAGCGTGCCGTAATCGGCCACTTCCAGGCGTTCCAGGGTCAGTGTGCTGGTGGTGTTGGGCAGGCGCATCAACGAATGGCTTTCGACCTGGAGCACCTGGGCCGAAGCCCACGGGCATACAAGTGCGGCAAGCAGACACAATTTACGCATGGGAAGCCTCTGGCGCGGTCGGGAGGGTTTGCAGATGGAAGATGCCGAACAGCAGCACTCTGAGGCGGTCACGGCCAGGGGCGGCGCGGCCACGGAAACTGGCCCGGAACAACAGCAGTTCCAGCACATGCAGCACCAGCAAAAAAGCACCGGCGAAATTGACCAGCAGATGCAGCGGATGGACGAACGGCACGACCAAATTGACCAGCACCACCAGCCAGAACAGCAGGGTCAGCAAGCGCCCCAGCCCCCAAAACACCTTCATACGCCACCCTGATGGAGAATTATTCTTTGCGCGCACAGTAACGGCTTGCGCGCCGGATAAGCCAGAGGGCCAGGCAAATTTAATCCAACCCGAGCCCCCGCCGACCGGATCGCCCTCCCGACGATCCGGCAGCTCTGGCCCGCAGCTCAGCGCTGGAGATGCAATTCGACCCGGCGATTCTGCGCGCGCCCTTCGTCGGTCTCATTGTCGGCCACCGGCTCGCTTTCGCCCTTGCCTTCGCTGGTGAGTTTGTCGGGGGCGAGTCCCTGGGTCAGCAAATACTCCACGACGCTACTGGCGCGACGTTCGGACAGCCCTTGGTTATAGGCATCGCTGCCGACGCTGTCGGTGTGACCCACTACCCGGATGCTGGCGACATTGGCATGGCTGAGCTTGCCCATCAGCCCATCGAGCTGGCTTCGAGCCTCTGCGGTGAGATCGGATTTGTCGAAATCGAACAGCACCTTGCCCGCGTCGTTGAGGGTAATGACCTCGCTAGTCGGCGCTTGCGGTTCGACCGGTGGCACGCTGGCCGGGTATTGCGGCACCGGGCAACCATGATGCTCGACCGGTGTATTGGCTGGGGTATCGGGACAACGGTCGCGGCGGTCGAACACGCCGTCATCGTCTTCATCGCCATCCTGGGCGTAGCAGATCAAGCCACCGCCCAGCAGCCCCAAGGCGGCGCCACCAGCGGCCCAACCGCTGCTTTCAATGGCCCCCAACCCGCCGCCGACAAGGCCGCCGATCAGGCTACAGATTGGCCAGGTGCGTTGATTGAGGGGTGCGCTGCCGTCGCTGTGAGTGGCGCAACCGGACAACAGACTGCTCGCCAGCAGCACCGGTAAGGCGGCCCTGATTAGAACGTTCATGGTGAAGGCTCCTGTGTCACCGGCCCATACCGGTCACACAGGAGTAAAGACCCGCATCCGCAACTCTACAAGCCGCGGATGCCAAGGGTTTCAACGGTTTATCTTGATCTCCGTGCGGCGGTTCATCGCGCGGCCGTCGGCGGTCTTGTTATCGGCCACCGGCTGGCTCTCACCGGCGCCGGACACCGAGACAAAACTGGACTGCGGCACGCCGTTTTCGACCAGGTATTTCACCACTGAATCGGCTCGCCGCTGCGACAGTTTCTGGTTGTACGCATCGCTGCCAACGCTGTCGGTGTGGCCGGTGACACTCAGTTGCGCGGTGGACGTTTCCTGCTTCAGGCGGGTGGCGACCGTACTCAGTACATCCTTGTCGGCTGGGGTCAGCGTGGCTTTGTTGAACTCAAAGTGCACATCGCGGATCACGATGGTTTCTTCCTTGACCACGACCGCTTCTTCGACCACCGGCGCCGGTGCGGGCGGCGGGCAACCGTCGGCATCGACCTGCACGCCCTTCGGTGTGCCCGGGCATTTGTCACGGCTGTCCGGCACGCCATCGCCGTCTTCGTCGCCGTCGCCCTTGACCCAGCAATAAGCTGCCGCCATGCCGCCAACGTACAACGCGCCGCCGCCAGCCCAGGAAGTGCTTTCTATGGCGCCCAATCCGGCGCCGATCGCGCCGCCGACGGCCGCACAGGTCGGCCAGTCGGTTTTTTGCAAACCTGCGCAACCAGTCAACACACTGGTTAGCAGAACCAGGGGTAACGCTGTCCGAACTATGCTCATCGGGATTCTCCTTGAGGGATCGGCTTGGCGCCGATTCAGGGGAGTAAAGACCCGACTTCGAATCTGCGCCAGCCTGAGCAATCGCGGGTTTTCGCCCCGTGTTTACGACGTTTGCGCACATTCCGGGACAAACCGCTCTAGGCCATGATGTCCGGGCAGGCTATCGTGGTGGTTCTGACTGAGGAACTTCGATGACCGTTGCCATTTCTTCGCGTACGCCCCAGCAAGCCCTGGCGGCCGTGCTTGACCGCTATGCCCCGCAAACACTGCTGCTGATCGGTGCCAGCGGCTTTCCCGCACTCGAAGCCTTCCGGCAGGCCCACCCCGACACCGAAGTGGTCCACGCCGGCCCCGGCGCGCTGCCGGCGGACGTGGCGGCGCGCCGTTTTGACCTGGCCCTGGCACTCGATTGCCTGGAGCATTTGCCCAAGCGCGAGGGCCTGAACCTGCTGGGCGGCATCCGCAATCTCAACGCCAGCCGCATCGCCGTGCTGGCCGACCTCACTGCCTGCGGCTGGCAAGAGACGGACTTTTTCTCCCTGGCGCTGCAAGCCAGTGAGCGATTCCAGCGTGACGATCAGGTGCTGACCCTGTTCACCTACGATCTGCTTGAATACAAACAAGTCCCCGACTGGCTCAACTCACGTTTCTGGGCCAACCCGGAAAACTTCGGAAAATATTGGTGGTAACCGTGAACACAAGCTCCCAATCACCCATTTGCCCCTGCGGCAGTGGCAATTCACTGGACGCCTGCTGCGGCCACTATCACGACGGTCACCCGGCGCCCTGCGCCGAAGCCTTGATGCGCTCGCGCTATAGCGCCTATGTGCTGGGCCTGGTGGATTACCTGGTTGCCACCACCCTGCCCGCCCAGCAGCAAGGCCTTGATCGCCAGTCGATCAGCGAGTGGAGCGCCAACAGCACCTGGTTGGGGCTGGAGGTGGAAAGCAGCGAAGTGTTCGGCGGTAAACCGGAACACGCCTTCGTCACGTTCACGGCGCGCTGGCACGATGGCCAGGGCGAGCATAGCCACCGGGAACAGTCCTCGTTCGTGCAGAACGACGGGCGCTGGTACTTCATCGACCCGACCGTGCCGGTGAAGACGGGACGCAACGACGATTGTCCGTGCGGCAGCGGGTATAAATTCAAGAAATGCTGCGCCGGTTACTTCAACCGCTGATTTTTCGGAAACGTCCGACGCCCGTCCATCGGCCCATAGGGCTAGACTGGGGATAAACCAGAGGCACGGACATGACCCTTCCATCCTTCTTGCTGCGCGTCACCTGCCTGTTGCTGTTCTTCGGGTTCGGCGGCTGTGCCTCCTGGCGAGGTGATGAAGCCGCTGAGCCCCAGGTGCACCTGGTCAAGGTCGAGGTGATCCGGGCCCGGCTGGTGGAACAGAGGTTCATGCTGCACTTTCGCGTCGACAACCCCGGCGACAGCGACCTGACCGTTCGTGGCCTGACCTACCGTGTCCACCTGGGCGAGCTGTTGCTGACCGAAGGCGAGCATGAACACTGGTTCACCGTGCGCCCCAGGCACAGCGCCTACTTCAAGGTGCCGGTGCGCACCAACCTGTGGCCCCAGGTGCGGGAAGTGGTGAAGCTGCTGGAGAAACCCCGGGAACAGATCCCCTATCGTCTGGAAGGTGAGCTGGAAACCGGATTATTCATCGCCCACTACGTGCACCTTGAGCGCAATGGCGTAATAATCGCCGCCGATTTAATTGCGGAGTAACCCCGATGACCCAGCAACCCCACGTTCACGGCCCTGATTGCAACCACGATCACGACCATCACCACGATCATGACCACGGCCATGTCCACGGCCCGAACTGCGGCCACGCCCACCAGGAGCCGGTACGCAACGCCCTGAAGGATGTCGGTCGCAACGACGCTTGCCCGTGTGGCAATGGCAAGAAATTCAAGAAGTGCCACGGGGCTTGAGGGGCTGGGCGAAGAAGTTTTTCGCCTGTTAGACCGTCATCGCGAGCAAGCTCGCTCCCACAGGGGATTTGCGGTGAGGCGATATTTAATGATCGCCGAAGAATCAATGTGGGAGCGAGCTCGCGATGAGGTCGGTACATTCACTGCATATGTATCAGCCCGCCTGCAGAATCCGCTCCACACCCACCACCGTCGCATACTCACCGTGCAAGTTGCCCAGGGACATGGCATGCACCTCGGCCGCCGAACGAGGATTGCCGAAGTAATCGGTCTTGTCGAAGGTATAGCAGGCGTCCTCGGCCACCCAAGTGTCGAACCCCAGGTTGCCGGCCGTGCGCGCCGTGGACTCCACCGAGTTGTGCGTCGCCACACCGACGATCACCAATTGCCCGATGCCGGCTTCGCGCAGGTCTTGCTCCAGGCGCGTGCCACTGAACGCATCCGGAACCTGTTTTTGCACCAGCCGTTCCCCGGCCATCGGCTCGAACCGCGGCTGGACCTCCACCCCCGATTGCCCCGGCCAGAACACCGAGTCCGGCGAACGGGACAAGTGATGAACGTGAATCACCGACCGCGCCGTGCGTCGCCAGAAGGCCAGCAGCTCCAGCATGCGCAGCTCGGCCTCGGGGTTGTTGCGAGGGCCGAGCCTGGGGTGAAGGATGCCTTTTTGTTGATCGATGAGGATCAGCGCCGCGTCGTGCTGTAGCTCCATGCCGGTATTCTCTTGCTCGTTCATTGAATGTTCCACACTTGAGCATCCCCTTGTCCAATAGGCAAGCCTCGAGCAAACGCGCTGACTTGTGGCGAGGGAGCTTGCTCCCGCTCGGTTGCGCAGCAATCGTAAAAACCTGCCAGCCGTATTTTCCTGGCACACCGTTTCGAATGGTTTTGGGGCTGCTACGCAGCCCAGCGGGAGCAAGCTCCCTCGCCACGGTTCACAGTCGTCCTGGGGTGAGCGGTACTTCCGGGCCGGGCTTTCATCGCTAAATCAACAAATAACCCTCGCCCCCGCTTGCGCGGCCCCCGCCTGCTCACTAACGTAGCGCCTTTATTGGTGCCACCCCCTCCCGCAGGAGCTTTGCCATGGCCTCGCCAGCCTCTATTTCCCTTATCCCCCGGCTCGGCGTTGCCGCCGCAGTGGCCAGTGTGCTCGGTTTGAGCGGATGCCAGACCTGGAATGCCCAGGACACTGTCCCGCCGACTTCCGGTGTGCAGCCGCTCAAGGGGCTGGCGCAGAACGTCTCGGTCCGGCGCAATGCCACAGGCATGCCGTTGATCGAAAGCAACAGCTTCCATGACGCCCTGTTCACCCTCGGCTACGTCCACGCCAGCGACCGCATTGCCCAGATGGTCACCCTGCGCCTGCTGGCCCAGGGGCGGTTGGCAGAGATGTCCGGCGCCGAACGGCTGGACGTCGACCGCTACATGCGCGCCGTCAACCTGAAGAAAAACGCCGACGAGCTGTACAAGGCGTCTTCGCCACGGCTCAAGCGTTTCTTTGAAGTCTATGCCCGCGGCGTCAACGCCTACCTGTTCCGCTACCGTGACAAGCTGCCGGCGGACCTGACCGCCACTGGCTACAAGCCTGAATACTGGAAGCCGGAAGATTCGGCGCTGATGTTCTGCCTGCTGAATTTCAGCCAGTCAGCCAACCTGCCGGAAGAAGTCGCCAGCCTGGTGCTGGCCCAGACCCTCAACAACGATAAGCTCGCCTGGCTGAGCCCATCCTATCCGGACGAGCAACTGCCCGTGACCGAGGCCGACAAGCTCCAGGGCCTGCGCCTCAACGGCCAGATCCCAGGCCTGAACGAAATCAGCAAGGCCACCGGCCAGTTGGCCGGGCTGAATCTGTTGGGCGCTGCGTCTGCAAGCAACTGGGCCATCGCGCCGCAACGCAGCCGCAGCGGCAAGAGCTTGTTGGCCAGCGACAGCCATGGGCCGCTGGGCATGCCGGGGCTGTGGAGTCCCGTACAGATCCGCGCGCCCAAGTACCAGGCGGCCGGGGTTTCCGTGGCGGGCATCCCAATGATCCTGGCCGGTTTCAACGGCAAGGTGGCCTGGAGCATGACCAGCGTGTTGGGAGACAACCAGGACCTGTTCCTGGAAAAAATCCGACGCCAGGGCAACAGCCTGTCCTACGAGGTCAACGGCAAATGGCAGCCGGTGATCGTGCGCAACGAAACCTACTTCATCAAAGGCCAGCGACCGATTCGTGAAGCCGTGTTCGAAACCCGCCATGGCCCGTTGCTCAACAGCGCCCAAGGGCCGGCCATGGCCAACGGCTTTGGCCTGGCCTTGCAGACACCCAGCTTCAGCGACGACAAGACCCTGGATGCCTTCTTCGACCTGTCCCGGGCACAGAACGTCGAGAAAGCCTCCGATGCCAGCCGGGAAATCCGCGCCATGGCGGTGAACCTGGTCTTTGCCGACGCCAGCCATATCGGCTGGCAAGTCACCGGTCGCTACCCGAACCGCCGCGAGGGCGAAGGCCTGTTGCCATCGCCAGGCTGGGACGGTCGCTACGATTGGGACGGTTACGCCGACCCGATGTTGCACCCCTACGATCAAGACCCGGCCCAGGGCTGGCTTGGCACGGCCAACCAACGGGTCATTCCCCACGGCTACGGCATGCAGTTGTCCAACTCCTGGGGCGCACCGGAGCGTGGCGAACGCATGGCCGAATTGGCCAGCGCGGGCAAGCACGACACCCGCAGCCTGACCGCCATGCAATACGACCAGAGCACGACGTTCGCGGCCAAGCTCAAGCGCGTCTTCGAAGCCCCGGGCATGGCCCAGCCGCTCAAACAGGCGATCGAAGCCTTGCCGGTGGCTGACCGGGCCAAGGCCCGCGAGGCCTATACCCGCTTGATGGCATTCGATGGCCGGCTCAGCCCGACCTCCGCCGACGCGGCGATCTATGGGCTGTTCCTGCAGGAAAGCATGAAGCAGATTTTCCTCGACGAGCTGGGCCCGGACAGCAGCGCGGCGTGGCAGGCGCTGGTCGCCAACGGCCAATTGTCCTACTCGGCCCAGGCCGATCATCTACTGGGGCGCGAAGACAGCCCATTCTGGGACGATGTGCGCACACCGCAGAAAGAAGACAAGGCCGTCATCCTCGCCCGCAGCCTGGCCGCCACCATCAGTGCCGGTGACAGCCAGTTGGGCGGTGACCACAAGGCCTGGCAGTGGGGCCAGTTGCATCGTTATACGTGGAAAAACAGCAACGGCCAGATCGTACGTGGCCCGCTACCGGCCGGCGGAGACAGCACCACGCTCAACACGGCGTCGTTTGCCTGGGGGCAGGATTTCGCCACCACCCTGGCGCCGGCCATGCGTTTTATCGTCGACTTCGGCCAGCCTGAACCGTTGATGATCCAGGACGGCACCGGCCAGTCCGGCAACCCGGTCAGCCCACACTATGCCAATGGCATCGATCCATGGATCAAGGGGCAATACCAGAATTTGCCGCTGCAATCGCAGAACTTCGATCGAGCCTACGGCAAGACGCGGTTGACCCTGGTGCCTGGCAAGTAACTGCAACCCCGGGCCTGGAGACAGGATTTGTGGCGAGGGAGCTTGCTCCCTCGCCACAGGTCCTGCGTTGTCTGGACTGAAGCCATCGCGAGCAAGCTCGCTCCCACAGGGGGTCGGTGTTGAATCCGGTATTCCGGTTCGATACAAATCCAGTGTGGGAGCGAGCTTGCTCGCGATGGCGCCCGTCCATCCCCCCCGAAAACCCGATAGAACTTCTCCCCCCGCCCTCGCCTCTACCTGACAAGCCCATCGCTCCGGTGACTGCATGGATCTTGTCATTGCCCGCCCCGAAGGCTTGTACTGCCCGCCCGGGGATTTCTACATCGACCCGTGGCGCGCGGTGGAACGCTCGGTCATCACCCACGCCCACGGCGACCATGCCCGCAGCGGCAACCAACACTACCTGGCGGCGGCACCTGGCGAAGGCATTCTGCGTTCCCGCCTGGGCCAGGACATCAACCTGCAAACCCTGCCCTACGGCGAACGCCTGCAACACCACGGCGTAACCTTGAGTTTCCACCCCGCCGGCCACGTCCTGGGCTCGGCCCAGGTGCGGCTGGAGTACCAAGGCGAGGTCTGGGTGGCGTCGGGGGACTACAAAGTCGAGCCTGACGGCACCTGCGCGCCGTTTGAACCGGTGAAGTGCCATACCTTCATCACCGAATCGACCTTCGGCCTGCCGATCTATCGTTGGCAACCCCAGGCGCAGGTCTTCGAGGAGATCAACCAGTGGTGGCGCGCAAACATTGCCGCCGGCCGGGCCAGCGTGTTGTTCTGTTATTCCTTCGGCAAGGCCCAGCGGATTCTTCACGGCATCGATGAAAGCCTCGGACCGATCCTCGCCCACGGCGCGGTGGAACCGCTGAACCGGGTCTATCGCGAGGCAGGCGTTCACCTGCCACCGACGCTCTACGCCGGCGATTTCAAAAAGAACGATCCAATCATGGGCCAGGCGCTGGTCATCGCCCCGCCCTCTGCCGGTGGCAGCAGCTGGATGCGCCGCTTCGGCGACTACAGCGACGCCTTCGCCAGTGGCTGGATGCGCCTGCGCGGTACGCGTCGGCGACGCGGCGTAGACCGAGGTTTCGTGCTGTCCGATCACGCCGACTGGCCTGGCCTGCTCTGGGCCATTGAACAGACCGGCGCCGAGCGGGTCATGGTCACCCACGGGTCGGTCGCCGTGTTGGTGCGCCACCTCTGCGAGCAAGGCCTCGACGCCCAGGGGTTCACCACGGAGTACGGCGACGATGAAGAAGACCTCGCCACGGCGGTCGACAGCGACGAGGCGGCGTCATGAAGGCCTTCGCCGAGCTGTACGCCGAACTGGACGCCACCACGTCCAGCAACGCCAAGCTTGCCGCCATGCAAGATTACTTCAGCAAGGCACCGCCGGAAGATGCCGCCTGGGCCGTGTATTTCCTCTCCGGTGGGCGTCCGCGGCAGTTGGTGCCGGTAAAAATCCTCCGGGATTTGGCGGTCCAGGTCTGCGGGTTGTCGCTCTGGCTGTTCGAGGAAAGTTATCAGGCCGTAGGCGACCTGGCCGAAACCATTTCGTTAGTCTTGCCTGAATCGCCCCACAGCTCCGATGAAGGCCTGGCGCTGTGGGTCGAGGAGAAACTGCTGCCGTTGCGCGGTGAATCGCCTGAAGTCCTGGCTGAACGGCTTCCGGCGCTATGGGCGCAGCTCGACCGACCGAGCCTGATGCTCTGCATCAAACTCATCACCGGCAGTTTCCGCGTCGGCGTGTCCAAGCTCTTGGTGACCCGGGCCCTGGCGAGCATGGCCGGGCTGGACAGCAAACGGGTGGCCCAGCGACTGGTGGGCTACACCGATCTGTCCCATCGCCCCACGGCGGCCAGCTACCTCAAGCTGATCGCCGCCGAATCCGACGATGAGCATGCCCAGCGCGGCGGCCAGCCTTATCCGTTTTTCCTCGCCCATGGGTTGTCCGCGCCCGTGGAGCAATTCGACGCGTTGCTGGGGCCCGCCAGTGACTGGCAGGTGGAGTGGAAATGGGATGGGATCCGCGCCCAGGTGATCAAGCGCGACGACCATTTGTGGGTCTGGTCCCGAGGCGAGGACTTGGTCACTGAACGTTTTCCGGAATTGCACTCATTGGCCCAGGCGCTGCCTGACGGCACGGTGATCGATGGTGAAATCGTGGTCTGGAAAGCCCCGCAGTCAGTCACCGAGGACGCCTTCGACCCCGACGCACCGCTGCAACCGGCAGTGCAACCCTTCGCCCTGTTGCAGCAGCGCATCGGGCGCAAGACCCTGGGCAAGAAAATCCTCGATGACGCCCCCGTGGTGGTGATGGCCTACGACCTGCTGGAATGGCAAGGCGAGGACTGGCGCAGCCGCCCCCAAGCCGAGCGGCGCGAACAACTGGAGGCGCTGATCGCCCGTCTCCACAGCCCGGTGTTGTTGCCCTCACCCATTGTCACCGGCCAGGACTGGCTCGACCTCGCCCGGCAGCGCGAAGCCTCTCGCAGCCTCGGTGTCGAAGGGATGATGCTCAAGGCCCGCAACGCGCTGTACGGCGTTGGCCGGACCAAGGACATGGGCGTGTGGTGGAAATGGAAGATCGACCCGTTCAGCGTCGACGCGGTGCTGATCTACGCCCAGCGCGGTCACGGTCGGCGCGCCAGCCTGTACAGCGACTACACCTTCGCGGTGTGGGACAACCCGCCGGGCAGTCGCGAACGCACCCTCGTGCCGTTCGCCAAGGCCTATTCAGGCCTGACCGATGCCGAGATGCGCCAGGTCGACAGCATCGTGCGCAAGACCACCGTGGAGAAGTTCGGCCCGGTGAGCAGCGTCACGCCCACCCTGGTGTTCGAACTGGGCTTCGAAGGCATCGCCCTGTCCAAGCGCCACAAGAGCGGGATCGCCGTGCGCTTTCCGCGAATGTTGCGCTGGCGCCAGGACAAGAGCGTCGACGAAGCCGACACATTGGCAACGCTCCAGGACCTGCTGAAATAACACCGCTCCCTCGCCACAAAAGTGCGGTGCCAACGAACAGCACGCTCCATCCCGGTGCGCTTTTTGATGTACGCTCAGCCTCGCGCACCATCGCGTTCCGTCTTTCGCCACCCGTGCTTTTAAAACACCTGTTCGGCACTATGGTGCGGAAATTGCTACCTTTATGCCGTCATACCGTTCAGACCTTCACCGGTAACAATCTTACGCGCCACAAGCGCTCAAATTGGTTTTAGGGACTCAATAATGAAAAAAGCACTGCTGACCCTTTCTGCACTGGCGTTGTGCATGGCCGCTGGCGTTGCCACGGCCAAGGAATACAAGGAACTGCGTTTTGGTGTCGACCCTTCCTACGCTCCGTTCGAGTCCAAGGCCGCCGACGGCAGCCTGGTGGGTTTCGACATCGACCTGGGCAATGCGATCTGCGAAGAGCTGAAGGTCAAATGCAAATGGGTTGAAAGCGATTTCGACGGCATGATCCCGGGCCTGAAGGCCAATAAATTCGACGGCGTGATCTCCTCCATGACCGTTACCCCGGCCCGTGAAAAGGCTATCGACTTCTCCAGCGAGCTGTTCTCCGGCCCAACGGCCTATGTCTTCAAGAAGGGCTCGGGCCTGAGCGAAGACGTTGCCTCGCTCAAAGGCAAGACCGTCGGCTACGAGCAAGGCACCATCCAGGAAGCCTACGCCAAGGCCGTGCTGGACAAGGCCGGCGTCAAGACCCAGGCCTATCAGAACCAGGACCAGGTTTATTCCGACCTGACCTCCGGCCGCCTCGACGCCGCGATCCAGGACATGCTCCAGGCTGAGCTGGGTTTCCTGAAGTCGCCAAAAGGCGAAGGCTATGAAGTCAGCAAGCCAGTGGACAGCGAACTCCTGCCATCCAAGACCGCCATCGGTATCAAGAAAGGTAACAAAGAGCTGAAGGCCCTTTTGGATAAAGGTATCAAAGCGTTACACGACGACGGCAAATACGCCGAGATCCAGAAAAAACACTTTGGCGATCTGAATCTGTACAGCGGCAAATAATGCGCGGCGCCCACCCGATCTCGGGTGGGCGTCTTTTTTCTGCCAAAGGCAACGTCCATGTTCGAACAATTCCTACAAAGTCTGGGGCTCTCGGCCTTCAGCCTGCAGGGCTTTGGCCCGCTGCTGATGCAAGGCACCTGGATGACCATCAAGCTGTCGGCCCTGTCCTTGCTGTTGAGCGTCCTGCTCGGCCTGCTGGGCGCCAGCGCCAAGCTGTCCCGCGTCAAACTGCTGCGAATCCCCGCCCAGCTCTACACCACGCTGATCCGCGGCGTGCCGGACCTGGTGCTGATGCTGTTGATTTTCTACAGCCTGCAAACCTGGCTGACCTCGTTTACCGACTTCATGGAATGGGAATACATCGAGATCAACCCATTCGGCGCCGGGGTGATTACCCTCGGCTTCATCTATGGCGCGTACTTCACCGAAACCTTTCGCGGCGCGATCCTCGCGGTCCCCCGCGGCCAGGTCGAAGCCGCCACCGCCTATGGCCTCAAGCGTGGCCAGCGCTTTCGCTACGTCGTCTTTCCACAAATGATGCGCTTTGCCTTGCCGGGTATCGGCAACAACTGGATGGTGATGCTCAAGGCCACCGCGCTGGTGTCGATCATCGGCCTGGCCGACCTGGTCAAGGCGGCCCAGGACGCGGGCAAGAGCACCTACCAGCTGTTTTACTTCCTGGTGCTGGCGGCATTGATCTACCTGCTGATCACCAGCGCGTCCAACTTCATCCTGCGCTGGCTTGAACGCCGCTACGCCGCCGGAGCCCGGGAGGCGGTGCGATGATCGAACTCCTGCAAGAATACTGGCGGCCGTTTCTCTACAGCGATGGTGTCAACATCACCGGCCTGGCGATGACCCTGTGGCTGCTCAGCGCCTCGCTGCTGATCGGCTTCGTGGTGTCGATCCCGCTGTCCATCGCCCGGGTTTCCCCCAAGTTCTACGTCCGCTGGCCCGTGCAGTTCTACACCTACCTGTTCCGGGGCACGCCGCTCTATATCCAACTGCTGATCTGCTACACCGGCATCTACAGCATCGAGGCGGTGCGCGCCCAACCCATGCTCGACAGCTTCTTTCGCGATGCGATGAACTGCACGATCCTGGCCTTCGCCTTGAACACCTGCGCCTACACCACGGAAATTTTCGCCGGGGCAATTCGCAGCATGAACCATGGCGAAGTGGAAGCGGCCAAGGCCTACGGCCTGACCGGTTGGAAACTGTATGCCTATGTGATCATGCCGTCGGCCCTGCGCCGCTCGCTGCCGTACTACAGCAACGAAGTCATCTTGATGCTGCACTCGACGACCGTGGCGTTCACCGCTACCGTTCCAGACGTGCTGAAAGTCGCCCGGGATGCCAACTCGGCGACGTTCCTGACGTTCCAGTCGTTCGGGATCGCCGCGTTGATCTACCTGACCGTCACCTTTGCGCTGGTAGGCCTCTTCCGCCTCGCCGAACGCCGATGGCTGGCCTTCCTCGGGCCGACCCACTAAGGCTTTTGTTCCAGGACACACACGCACATGCGCCATCAGATCCATGACCTGCTGGCCCCGGTACCGGGGACAGCGCGCAAGATCCACAGCTTCCACTTCGGCCCGGAAAACGCCGTCGGCAAAATCTACATCCAGGCGTCCCTGCACGCCGATGAACTGCCGGGCATGCTGGTCGCCTGGCACCTCAAGCAACGCCTGGCCGAGCTCGAGGCGTCGGGCCACCTGCGGCACGAGATCGTGCTGGTGCCCGTCGCCAACCCCATCGGCCTTGAACAAGTGCTGATGGACGTGCCCCTGGGCCGCTACGAAACCGAGAGCGGGCAGAACTTCAACCGCCGCTTCGTCGACCTGAGCGAGGAGATCGGCAACGAGATCCAGGACCTGCTCACCGACGATCCGCAGCACAACCTGATGCTGATCCGCACCAGCCTGCGCGATGCCCTCGCCCGGCAAACCCCAGGTACGCAATTGCAATCCCTGCGCCTGGCCCTGCAGCGACTGGCCTGCGACGCCGACATGGTGCTGGACCTGCATTGCGACTTCGAAGCCGTGGCCCACCTCTACACCACGCCCGAAGCCTGGCCCCAGGTCGAGCCGCTGGCCCGCTACATCGGTGCCGAAGCCAGCCTGCTGGCAACCGATTCGGGCGGCCAGTCGTTCGACGAATGCTTCACCCTGCTCTGGTGGCAGCTCAAGGAACGCTTCGGCGACCGCTTCGAGATTCCCTTGGGCAGCTTTTCGGTCACCGTGGAGTTGCGCGGCCAGGGCGACGTCAACCACGGCTTGGCGAGCCTCGACTGCCAGGCCTTGATCGAGTACTTGATCCGCTTCGGCGCCATCGACGGCGAACCGATGCCCATGCCCGAGCTGCCCTACCCGGCCACGCCGCTGGCCGCGGTCGAGCCGGTGGCGACGCCCGTGGGCGGGTTGCTGGTCTACAGCGCCTTGCCCGGCGAATACCTGGAGGCGGGGCAACTGATCGCGGAAATCATCGACCCGATCAACGATACCGTCACCCCCGTTCATTGCCGTAACGCCGGGCTGCTGTACGCCCGTTCGCTGCGCCGCATGGCCACGGCCGGCATGGTGATCGCCCATGTCGCCGGCACCGAGGCCTACCGCAGCGGCTACCTACTTTCGCCTTGAGGATGCATGCTCCATGTACAAACTGACCATCGAAGGCCTGCATAAAAGCTATGGCGAACATGAAGTACTCAAGGGCGTTTCGCTCAAGGCCAAGACCGGCGACGTCATCAGTCTCATCGGTGCCAGCGGCTCGGGCAAGAGTACCTTCCTGCGCTGCATCAATTTCCTGGAACAACCCAACGATGGCGCCATGACCCTGGACGGTCAGTCGATCCAGATGATCAAGGACCGCCACGGCATGCACGTGGCCGACGCCGACGAACTGCAACGTATCCGCACGCGCCTGGCCATGGTGTTCCAGCACTTCAACCTGTGGAGCCACATGACCGTGCTGGAAAACATCACCATGGCACCGCGCCGGGTGCTGGGGGTGAGCAAGCAGGAAGCCGACGACCGTGCCCGACGTTACCTCGACAAGGTCGGCCTGCCAGCGCGGGTCGCCGAGCAGTACCCGGCGTTCCTCTCCGGCGGCCAGCAACAGCGGGTGGCCATTGCCCGTGCACTGGCAATGGAACCGGAGGTGATGCTGTTCGACGAACCCACCTCGGCACTGGACCCGGAGTTGGTGGGCGAAGTGCTGAAAGTGATCCAGGGCCTGGCTGAAGAAGGCCGGACCATGATCATGGTGACCCACGAAATGAGCTTCGCCCGCAAGGTCTCGAACCAGGTGCTGTTCCTGCACCAGGGCCTGGTGGAAGAGGAAGGCGCGCCGGAAGACGTGCTGGGCAATCCCACCAGCGAACGGCTCAAGCAGTTTCTCAGTGGCAACCTGAAATAGACCTCGGCCTCCCCTGAAAAGGAGGCGCCAGGTGCCAATGCCTGTCAGTTTAGAAACAAACGGCATAAAACCTGTGGGAGCGAGCTTGCTCGCGATAGCGGCAGAGTCGCCAATATCTTAGTCGGCTGGCTTACCGCAATCGCGAGCAAGCTTTGCTCCCACAGGTTTGCTGCTTAACTGACTGGCATTCGGCGCCAGGCGCTGCCTTTGTGGCGAGGGAGCTTGCTCCCGCTGGAGGCGCAGCCTCCCCTTGCAGCGTGTCATCCAGATCCAGAGGGCCGCTTCGCAGCCCAGCGGGAGCAAGCTCCCTCGCCACAAAAGCACGCTTGCCCCGATGTCCTGGATAAAACCTTTCCCATCTCGCCGTGGTCACTGGAAGAAGACCTTCAGGGCGCACGCGGCAGGCATGGCGACATCCAACAATTTCGCGAAACAGTGGTTCGATGCCCGCGGCTGGAAGCCATTCGCCTTTCAAAAGCAGGTATGGGCCGCGGTCAAGCGTGGGGAGTCCGGGCTGTTGCATGCCAGCACCGGTGCCGGCAAGACCTACGCCGTGTGGTTTGCCGCCCTCAACCGTTTCGCCCGCCCGACACCGCCGCCGGACAAACCGCGCAAACGCAAGCCGCCGGCCGAACCGCTGACAGTCCTGTGGATCACGCCGATGCGCGCCTTGGCGGCCGACACCGGCAAAGCCCTCGAAGCGCCCCTGACAGACCTGCAACTGCCGTGGAGTGTCGGCCTGCGCACCGGCGACACCAGCCCCAGTGAACGCGCCCGCCAGGGCCGGCGCCTGCCCACCGCGCTGATCACCACGCCCGAAAGCCTGACCCTTATGCTCGCCCGAGCCGACGCGCACGCCGCCGTCTCGACCCTGCGCATGGTGGTCGTGGATGAATGGCACGAGTTGCTCGGCAACAAACGGGGCGTGCAACTGCAACTGGCCCTGGCGCGCTTGCGGCACTGGCACCCCGAACTCATCGTTTGGGGCGTGTCCGCAACCCTGGGCAACCAGGCCCACGCCGAACAGGTGTTGATCCCGCAAGGCAACGGCGCCAGCGTGCAGGGCGCCAACGGCAAGGCGCTGCTGGTCGACACGCTGCTGCCTCCGGCCCTCGAACGTTTCCCGTGGGCTGGGCACATCGGCCTGAAGATGCTGCCCAAGGTCGTCGCCGAAATCGACGCCAGTCGCAGTTGCCTGGTCTTCACCAATACCCGGGCGCAGTCGGAAATCTGGTATCAGGCCATCCTTGAAGCAAGGCCCGACTGGGCCGGGCTGATCGCCCTGCACCATAGCTCGCTGTCCCGCGACACCCGGGATTGGGTGGAGCGTGCGTTGAAGGACGGCCAGCTCAAGGCGGTGGTCTGCACGTCGAGCCTGGACCTGGGGGTGGATTTCCTGCCGGTGGAACGGGTACTGCAGATCGGCTCGGCCAAGGGTGTGGCGCGGCTGATGCAACGGGCCGGGCGCTCCGGCCACGCACCGGGGCGGACCTCACGGGTGACGCTGGTGCCGACCCACAGCCTGGAATTGATCGAAGCCGCTGCCGCCCAGGACGCGGTGGCCCAACGACGCATCGAACCTCGCCTGTCACCCCACAAACCGCTGGATGTCCTGGTGCAGCATCTGGTGAGCATGGCCCTGGGCGGCGGCTTCGTTCCCGACGAGCTGTTCGCGGAGGTGCGGGGGGCCTGGGCCTATCGCGACCTCAACCCGGCCGAATGGGCCTGGGCCCTGGCCTTTGTACGCCATGGCGGTTTGTCACTGACCGCCTACCCCGATTACCGACGGGTCGAGCCGGACGAACACGGGATCTGGCGAGTCCCCGATGCGCGCCTGGCCCGGCGCCACCGCATGAGCATCGGCACGATCGTCAGCGATGCCAGCCTGCAATTGAAGTTCTGGAGCAAGGGCGGCGGCGGCAAGACCCTGGGCAGCGTCGAGGAAGGTTTCATCGCTCGCCTGCGCCCCGGTGACGGTTTCCTGTTCGCCGGGCGGCTGCTGGAATTGGTCCGGGTCGAAGACATGACCGCCTACGTGCGACGCAGCCAGGCCAAAAAGGCCGCCGTGCCACGTTGGAACGGTGGGCGCATGCCGCTCTCCAGTGAACTGGCGGCCGCCGTCGTGGCCCGTTTGAGCGAAGCCGCCGCCGGCCGCTTTGAGGGGCCGGAAATGCAAGCGGTGCAGCCCTTGCTGACGACCCAGCAACGCTGGTCCGGTTTGCCCACGCAGCACACCCTGCTGGCCGAATCCCTCAAATCCCGGGAAGGCTGGCACCTGTTCCTCTACCCGTTTGCCGGGCGCCAGGTTCATCTGGGCCTGGCCAGCCTGCTGGCCTGGCGCGTCAGTCGGCAACAGCCGGTGACGTTTTCCATTGCGGTCAACGATTACGGCCTGGAACTGCTCAGCGCCACGGCAGTGGATTGGTCGCACCACCTGACCCCGGGCCTGCTGAGCGTCGATCACCTGCTGGCCGACGTGCTCGCAAGCTTGAACGCTGGGGAACTGGCCCTCAGGCGCTTTCGCGAAATCGCCCGGATCGCCGGGCTGGTCTTCGCCGGCTATCCCGGTGCGCCAAAAAGCACCCGGCAAGTCCAGGCCTCCAGTGGCTTGTTCTTCCAAGTGTTCAAGCAATACGACGCCGACAATCTCTTGCTGGCCCAGGCCGGGGAGGAAGTCTTGCGTGAGGAACTGGATATCAATCGTTTGGAGCAGACCTTGCAACGCCTCAATACCTTGAAGCTGGACCTGCACAGGATCAAGCGCCCCACCCCGCTCGGCTTCCCGCTGCTGGTGGAGCGGTTCCGGGAAAGCATGAGCTCGGAAAAACTCGCCGACCGCATCCGGCGGATGGTCAACGAGTTGGAAAAGACCGCCGATCGCGGTGACGCCTGATGCCTGCGCCTTATCCCGTCAACCTCGCTGGGGAAGAACTCTGGCTGCTTCCGGAAAAAGCCCTGTACTGGCCCGCCCAGGAAACCTTGATGGTGGCCGACGTTCATTTTGGCAAGGCCGCCGCCTATCGCAGCCTCGGACAACCGGTGCCCCACGGCACCACCGCCAACAACATCGCTGTGCTGGATGGGTTACTGGCCAGCCTGGCGTGTCGACAGCTGATTTTCCTCGGGGACTTTCTCCACGGCCCGGGTTCTCACGCGCCCGGCACCCTGAAGGCCCTTTCCGATTGGCGTGCGCGACATCCGCACCTGGCCATGACGCTGATTCGTGGCAACCATGACAAGCGCGCCGGCGACCCACCGCCGGAGCTGAATATTCGCGTCGTACCGGAGCCGCTGCTGCTGGGCCCGTTCGCCGTGCAACACGAGCCCACTCCGCACGCCAGCCGCCATGTGCTGGCCGGTCACGTACACCCGGTCTATCACCTGAGCGGCAAGGGCCGACAACGGCTGCGCCTGGCCTGTTTCCGCCTGGGTAGCGAGATCAGCCTGCTACCGGCCTTCGGTGCGTTCACGGGCGGTTATCGAGTCGATCAGGACAACGATTGCAGGATTTTTGTCATTGGCGATAACGAGATATGGCCTGTCAGTTGAAGCCCTTCGCCATCGCTGGCAGGCCATCGTTTCATCAGGCAACAGGCGCAGGAGGCGGCTCGTCCGGCAGGGTGGGTTCGCCGGGTTCGGTAGGCTGTTCGTTAGGTGTATCGGGATCGGGCTGGCCGGGGATGCCGCCCGCCGCTTCGGCAGGATGGGCCAGCAATGACCAAGCCATGACGCCGATCTGATTGGGCTCAAGCCTTGCCAGTTCGGCACTGATTCGCGGATCGATCTTCATAGAGCTACTCCTGAGCGAGGGCCCGCTGCGCTGACGCAAAAAAAAACGGGCAGTACACCCCATAGAGTGCCTGCCCGCCCAGGAATTCCAACAGCTCGTCAGATTCAGGTACGCGGTAGGGTCACGCCGCGCTGGCCCTGGTACTTGCCGCCACGGTCCTTGTAGGACACTTCGCATTCTTCGTCGGATTCAAGGAACAGCATCTGCGCCACGCCTTCGTTGGCGTAGATTTTCGCCGGCAGGGTCGTGGTGTTGGAGAATTCCAGGGTCACGTGGCCTTCCCACTCGGGTTCCAGCGGCGTGACGTTGACGATGATGCCGCAACGGGCATAGGTGCTCTTGCCCAGGCAGATGGTCAGCACATTGCGCGGAATGCGGAAGTACTCGACGGTGCGGGCCAGGGCGAAGGAGTTCGGCGGGATGATGCACACGTCGCTCTTGACGTCGACGAAGCTCTTCTCGTCGAAGTTCTTCGGGTCGACCGTGGCCGAGTTGATGTTGGTGAACACCTTGAATTCGTCGGCGCAGCGCACGTCGTAGCCGTAGCTGGAGACGCCGAAGGAGATCAGCCGGTCGGCGCCTTCGCCACGCATCTGGCGCTCGACGAAGGGCTCGATCATGCCGTGCTCTTGCGCCATGCGGCGAATCCACTTGTCCGATTTGATGCTCATGGCGGTTTCCTGAGATAGCGAGGTGGAAAAAATACGTCCGGCATCTTACCGGGGCGCGGGGCAGGGTTCAAAGCGCGTCACGCAAATCTCGCCGATCCACCTTGATTTCCGGGTCCTGCCGGCCATCGCCCGCGCCGTCAGTCACCAAATAAGAGAAACCTTCGCAAAGACCATTGGCACATTCTGGAAAAAGGGTTAAGGTGGCGCCACTGTGTTGCTTGTGTCACTGAGAATCTCTACACGATATGTTGAATTTCGATCCAACCATCTACAAGAATTTTTCCTGCTCTTTGCACTCAGTCTCGGCCAGGGTTCTTCCTGAGTCGCAGTTATCTTTGTTCAAGGAGTTACACCATGTCTAATCGCCAAACCGGTACCGTTAAGTGGTTCAACGATGAAAAAGGCTTCGGCTTCATCACCCCACAATCCGGTGACGACCTGTTCGTTCACTTCAAAGCTATCCAATCCGACGGCTTCAAAAGCCTGAAAGAAGGCCAACAGGTTTCTTTCATCGCTACCCGCGGTCAGAAAGGCATGCAAGCTGAAGAAGTTCAAGTTATCTAACTTGTCCTTGCTTTAGTAAAAGGCCCCGCCCTCAAAAGCGGGGCTTTTTTGTGCCTGTGTGTTTTGCAGGCACAAAAACTGTGGGAGCGAGCTTGCTCGCGATAGCGGCCGGTCAGTCAACAATGATGCTGCTGACCCACCGCAATCGCGAGCAAGCTCGCTCCCACAGGAGGGTTCGTTGATTAGCCTGGGATCACCAGGTCACGCCAAACCCCGCCGTGTAGCGCGTCTTGCTCAGGTCGCTGTCCTCGGTGCCCTCGATGACATCCTTCTCGGCCTTGAGATTGAGCGATGCCCAGTCGGTGACCTTGTAGCGAAGCCCCATCTCGGCGTCATAGGCGTACTCCGCCACGCCGGACAGCGGCTTGCCCACTTCGCCGTTGGTGAAGAACTCGACGCGCTTGCCGATCAGGTAGCGGTTGTAATCCCACTTCATCGCCACGGAGTAGAAGTTGTCCTTGCCGCCGTCGCGGTACTCATAGTCGGTGCGGTTGAGCAGCGAACCCAGGGAGAACGCCCCCAGTTCGTCATCCCAGAACTGGTAGCCCGGACCGGTACCCACTACGCGCTGGCGCGCCAGGTCTTCGACTTTGTCGCGTTTGTAATTCAGGCGACCTTGCCAGAACCATTTGTCGGTAATGAACCGGTCGAGGGAATACTCCAGGCGCCAGTTATCGGCGGACACGACGTCATCCTGGAATTCACGGTTGTATTCGCCTTCAGCAGTGTGCCGCCATCTGCCGTGGCGTGCCGAAGTCTTGAAATCAATGTCGTAATCGTCGGTATCGGCTTCCGCACGCTGGTAATCCAGCGCGGCATCGACATTGCCTTTCCACACCAGGTCCTCGACCACCGGCTTGGGCTTGAGGATCTGCTGGATACTGGCCAGCTCGACGGTCTTGGGCCCATCACCGTTGGCCAACGTAACCTTGCCATCCTCGGCCGCCTGCAGCGCCTTGGCTTTCTCGCCGGTGTAGGCATCCTGCTTGACCAGGAGTTGCTGGTCACTCTCCAGGGTCTTGACCTGTTTCCAGTCAATGGGAATCGCGCCGGCATAATCGGTCTGGATCAGCAACTTGCCGCCATCGAAAACGGTAATCTTGCCACTGAGTTTGTCCCCATTCTTCAACCAGACAGTGTCGGCGAGTAGGGGCATGGAGACGCTGGCAACAGCCAGGCAGAGCAGGGTTCTAGACAACATAAGCGATAAAGGGCTCAAGTTTGCAGTGAAAAGGCGGCATTATCCCCCAGGATGACACCTCAGCAAGGACTGACCTGTGTAGGACTGATGAGTTCATTTCTCAACCAGTCCTGTAGGAATTAATCTACAGACGGACACCCACCTCAGGAACCCCTACGTGACTGACACCCCAGCGGGCACCGAGAACGCCGCCCAGATCCGCCGCACCACCCTTTACCTGACCCTGGCACAGGTCCCGGAGGGCAAGGTCGTCACCTATGGCCAACTTGCCGAAATGGCCGGCCTGGGCCGCGCGGCGCGCTGGGTTGGAAGAACCCTCAGCCAATTGCCGGACGACACCAAGCTGCCTTGGCATCGGGTATTGGCGGCCGGTGGTCGGATCAGCCTGCCGGCGGGCAGCGCCTCGGGGGATGAACAGCGCGCACGCCTGCGCATGGAAGGAATCAGTGTCCTGAACAATCGTGTTGATATTCAGCGCCATGGCTGGCGCCCGGTAGAGCACAGCGGTTAGAGTGCGCGCTTTGTTTTCGCAATTTTTGAGGCAGACTCCAGCCCATGCCCCGTAAAACCTGGCGCGCCGCCCTCGCCGCCTATGCCAGTCCCTCGACGCTCGTGCTGTTGCTGCTTGGCTTCGCCGCCGGCTTGCCATACATGCTGGTGTTTTCCACGCTTTCAGTCTGGTTGCGCGAAGCCGGCGTGGCCCGCGAAACCATTGGCTACGCGAGCCTGATCGGCCTGGCGTATGCCTTTAAATGGGTCTGGTCGCCACTGCTCGACCAATGGCGCCTGCCGTTGCTGGGCAAACTGGGGCGCCGTCGTTCATGGCTGGTGCTCTCCCAGGCGCTGGTCATTCTCGGCCTGATCGGCATGGGCTTCTGCGACCCACAGAAACACCTGTCCTGGCTGATCGCCATCGCCGTGATCGTGGCCTTCGCCTCTGCGACGCAGGACATCGCCGTCGACGCCTACCGCCTGGAGATCGCCGACGACACCCGCCAGGCCGCCCTCGCTGCCAGCTACATGTCCGGCTACCGCATCGCCGCGCTGCTGGCCACCGCCGGCGCCCTGTTCTTCGCCGAAGGCTTTGGCTCCACCGGTTTCAGCTACAAACACTCGGCCTGGGCCGGCACCTACCTGTTGTTCGGCGTGCTGATGGTCCCGGCGCTCCTCACGTCCCTGTTCATGCGCGAGCCACCGGTACCCCTGCGCACCCAGTTGCAGGCCGGGCGCTACACGTTTGTCCATCAGTTGGCGTCGGTATTCGTACTGATCGTGCTGCTGGTCTCCGTCCCGGCGATGTTCACCCAACTCTTCAACACCGACTTCGCCAGCGTGCTGTTCGAGGGCGTCAGCCTGCTCGACCTGCTGCTCGAAGACCGCGCCTTCCTGCGGGCCATCCTCTATACCCTCCTGACCGCCCTGTGCCTGTCGGCCATGGGCCGGCGCGGACTGGCGCCAGTGCTGACGCCGATCAACGATTTCATCCTGCGTTATCGCTGGCAGGCCCTGCTGCTGCTCGGATTGATCGCAACCTACCGGATGTCCGACACGGTCATGGGCGTCATGGCCAACGTGTTCTACATCGACCAGGGGTTCACCAAGGACCAGATCGCCAGCGTCAGCAAGATTTTCGGGCTGATCATGACCCTCGTCGGCGCCGGCATGGGCGGCCTGTTGATCGTGCGTTTCGGCATCCTGCCCATCCTGTTCATCGGCGGTGTCGCCTCGGCCGCCACCAACATTCTTTTCCTGATGCTCACCGACATGGGCGCCAACCTGCAGATGTTGATTGTCACCATTTCCCTGGACAACTTCAGCTCCGGCCTGGCCACTTCGGCGTTCGTCGCCTACCTGTCGAGCCTGACCAACCTGAAATTCTCCGCCACCCAATACGCCTTGCTCAGCTCGATCATGCTGTTGTTGCCGCGTTTGATCGGTGGCTATTCGGGGGTGATGGTGGAGAAGTTCGGCTACCACAATTTCTTCCTGATCACCGCCCTGCTGGGCGTGCCGACCCTGTTGCTGATCGCCTTGCACTGGTTCCAGGAGAACCGCCGCCAGGACTCGGCACCCGCCGAGGAACCGGCGCCCACCCGCCCCGCGGAAGAGTCGTAGGAAACTTCAGAAAACACCGGGAAAACCGGTGTCCGCACCTGGCGACCGGCCACGCGCCTGTACGCCAGGGCATCTCGCCCGTACAATGCTCCGTCACTTCTCGTCATCAGCAACCGACAACGGCCAACCATGCGCACCAGTCAATTTTTGCTCGCCACACAAAAAGAAACGCCTTCCGATGCCGTCGTGATCAGCCATCAATTGATGCTGCGTGCCGGCATGATCCGCAAACTCGCCTCGGGCCTGTATACCTGGCTGCCGATGGGCCTGCGGGTCATGCGCAAGGTGGAAGCCATCGTTCGCGAAGAGATGGACGCCGCCGGGTCCCTGGAAGTGTTGATGCCGAGCACCCAGCCGGCCGAGCTGTGGCAGGAATCGGGGCGCTGGGAAGAATACGGCCCTGAGCTGCTGCGCATCAAAGACCGCCACGGTCGCGATTTCTGTGCAGGCCCGACCCACGAAGAAGTGATCACCGACCTGATGCGCAACGAGTTGAGCAGCTACAAGCAGCTGCCGATCAACCTGTATCAGATCCAGACCAAGTTCCGTGACGAGATCCGTCCACGCTTCGGCCTGATGCGCGGTCGCGAATTCATCATGAAGGATTCCTATTCCTTCCACGCCGACCTGGCCTCGCTGCAGGTCACCTATGACCGCATGCACCAGGCGTACTGCAACATCTTCACCCGCCTGGGCCTGAAATTCCGCCCGGTTGAAGCCGACAACGGTTCCATCGGCGGTGCCGGCTCCCACGAATTCCACGTGCTGGCCGAGTCCGGCGAAGACGACATCGTCTTCAGCAACGGCTCCGACTATGCCGCCAACATCGAGAAAGCCGAAGCCGTGCCACGGGAAACCTCCCGCGCCGCGCCAACTGAAGCGTTGCGCCTGGTGGACACGCCGAACGCCAAGACCATTGCCCAGTTGGTGGAAGGCTACAACCTGCCGATCGAGCGCACCATCAAGACCCTGATCGTACGGGCGGAAGAAGCCGGCAAGTTGATTGCCCTGATCGTCCGTGGCGACCACGAGCTGAATGAAATCAAGGCTGCCAACCAGCCAGGCGTTGCCAGCCCGTTGGTCATGGCCACCGACGCCGATCTGCGCGATGCCATCGGCGCCGGTGCCGGCTCCCTCGGCCCGTTGAACCTGCCACTGCCGATCATCATCGACCGTTCGGTAGAGTTGATGAGCGACTTCGCCATCGGCGCGAACATTGATGACAAGCACTACTTCGGCGTGAACTGGGAACGCGACCTCCCAGTTCCAACCGTCGCGGACCTGCGCAACGTCGTGGCCGGCGATCCAAGCCCGGACGGCAAGGGCACCCTGGAAATCAAGCGCGGCATCGAAGTCGGCCACATCTTCCAGCTGGGCGACAAGTACAGCAAGGCGATGAAATGCGAAGTGCTGGGCGAGAACGGCAAGCCGGTCACCCTGCAAATGGGCTGCTATGGCATCGGCGTTTCCCGCGTGGTGGCCGCTGCCATCGAGCAGAACAACGACGAGAAAGGCATCATCTGGAGCGACACGTTGGCGCCGTTCCAGGTGGCCCTGGTGCCACTGCGCTATGAAACCGACCTGGTACGTGAAGCCACCGACAAGCTCTACGCCGAACTGACGGCCGCCGGCTTCGAAGTGCTGCTGGACGACCGCGACAAGAAAACCAGCCCCGGCATCAAGTTCGCGGACATGGAACTGATCGGCATCCCCCATCGGATCGTCGTCAGTGACCGTGGCCTGGCCGAAGGCAACCTGGAATACAAGAGCCGCACCGAGGCCGAGCCGCAAGCGCTGCCGGTCGACGACGTGTTGTCGTTCCTCCAGGCCCGTATCCGCCGCTGACACCAGATAGAGACGTCATGTTCAAGCGAAACACCTTAGGCCTCGGTGGCGCCGCCCTGTGCGGCGCCCTGCTGGTCAGCGGCTGTGCCAACCAAATGTCGCAACGCAGCGAGCACGAAGAGCGGGTCGAGCGCAAATTGCTCGACCACAGCCTGCAAATCGACGTGGGCGAACCCAAGGTGCTCGACCTGCCGCAGCGTCGGGTGCGCATCAATGAGCAGAAGACCTTCGAAGTCACTGAGTTCGAGGTCACCCGCCATTATGATCGCTATACCCCGTACCAACCCTGGCGGGAGATCTACGAGATCCCCCTGGGCGCGGTGGCCGTCGTGGCCGGTGTCGGTGCGAACGTGGTCAATGTGTTCGCCCTCGGCAACCTGCCGGACACGGCGACCCGTGACTGGATCAGCTACGGTTTCGCCGGGCTCAACCCGTTCATGAACGTCCCTTCCCATGGCCGCGCCCAGCAGAACCTGGCGGGCATCGACGAAGTCCAGCGCGACAAGCGCACGGAACACTCGAGCCTGCCCTGGAGCGAACGCCCGGTGGAGGTCAAGGCCGCCCGGCAGACCTTCGAGCTGAGCACCGACCGTAACGGCGTGCTGCGCTTGAACCTGCTGGAAAGCCCGTTCGCCGAACAGGACCTGAGCCAGTTCGGCAAATTGCAGATCAGCGTGACGGATGCCCAGGACGAGGTGCACACCGACTCATCCCTGAGCATCAGCAGCACCTTGCGCAGCAAGCTGGTGGAAGCCCACGCGCTGATCTACGACGACCTGGAAGACGACGAGGTGAGCCAGTGGGTCCATCGGGTCAGGCGCCTGTCGGAGCTGGGACTTGAAGAGGAAGCCAGTGAACTGGAACAGAGCCTGATCGAACTGACGCGCAACGATCCGGAACTGCAGACCGAGTTCATGAAAGCCCTGACCAAGGATGGCGGACGGTTGGTGGCGGATCCGGGCGCTCACTGAGCCCAGCCTGGATGGAGCAATCTCTCTTGCTCCCGCTGGGCTGCGCAGCAGCCCTGAAACCTGCCACCTCGGTATGTCAGATACGTTGAGTAGCAGTTTTGGGTCCGCTACGCGGCCCAGCGGGAGCAAGCTCCCTCGCCACAAGAGCAAAAGGCATGGCCTTCATCAGCCAAGCGACATCACCGCTCAAACAACTCCAACTGCTCAAACCCACCCCGCAAGTCTTCCAGCCGCACCCCGATCCCCAATAACCGCACCGGCTTGCCGCCCCGGTTGAACGCCTGGGTCAACAACAGCTGGTAACTGCCCAAGTCCCGCCCTGCCCCGGCCTGCTCCAGCGTGGTCTGGGTGAAGTCGTGGAACTTCACTTTGACGAACGGTTTGCCCGGTCGATAACTGCTGTCGATCCGGGCCATGCGTCCCCTGAGGGTTTCCATCAGCTCCGGCAGTTTGTCGAGACAACTCACCAGGTCGGGCAAGTCGACATCGTAGGTATTCTCGACGCTGATGGACTGCCGTCGGCTGTCGTTGTGCACCAGACGCTCATCGATCCCACGAGCCAGGCTCCAGAGCCGCTCACCGAAACTGCCGAATTCGCGCACCAGTGCCAACTTGTCCCATTCACGCAACTGCAGGCAATCGACGATGCCGAGCCGGTTCAGCTTATCGGCAGTGACCTTGCCAACGCCGTGGAGCTTGCTGACCGGCAGGGCCGAGACAAAATCCTCGACCTGGTCCGGGGTGATGACAAACAACCCGTTGGGCTTTTTCCAGTCACTGGCGATCTTGGCCAGGAACTTGTTCGGCGCGACGCCGGCGGACACAGTGATGTGCAATTGATTGGATACACGCCGGCGGATGTCCTGGGCGATGCGGGTGGCGCTGCCGCCGAAATGGGCGCTGGCGGAGACGTCCAGGTAGGCCTCGTCCAGGGACAGCGGCTCAATCAGGTCAGTGTATTCGCTGAAAATCGTATGAATTTCCTTCGACGCTTCCCGATAGGCCTCCATCCGCGGCTTGACGATGGTGAGGTCCGGACAGAGCTTCAAGGCGTGGCCGGAAGACATGGCAGAGCGCACGCCGTAGGCCCGCGCTTCGTAGTTGCAGGTGGCAATCACACCCCGCCGATCCGCCGAGCCACCCACAGCCAAGGGCTTGCCGGCCAGCCGCGGATCATCGCGCATCTCGATAGCGGCATAAAAACAGTCACAGTCGACATGGATGATTTTACGTTGCGTCATAGCGGAACAGGGTGTGCGACGAATCGGGCCACCAGTATCGCACCGGCACCTGTATATAGCACCAGTAGTTTGAAAGATCCTTCGTTGAGGCCCGAAAACGCCTACACAAATTTACTTCTTCAATCGCAACGAACCGCCCAATAGAGCGCCAACCCTTGCCAGGCCTGCGTCACAGCGTTGTCACAATGCCTTTTCCAAGGCTAAGCGCTTGAAGCGGAACAGTTTTTTAGAACACCAGGCTTGACAGCTGCCCGATCCTCTGTAGAATGCCGCCACACAGACGCGGGATGGAGCAGTCTGGTAGCTCGTCGGGCTCATAACCCGAAGGTCGTCGGTTCAAATCCGGCTCCCGCAACCAAACATCAAGAAAGGCTACTCGAAAGAGTGGCCTTTTTTGTGCCTGCTCGTTTTTTGACCACACGATCAGAGAGACGCCGCCTACGACACCCCACGCGCCGCAGGTTGTAGGACAATTTTCTTTAGATTCCGAGCATTTAGCCACGCAAGGGACGGATCAGCGGTTTATTTCGCCCCTTCGCCTTTTAACGGTTGACACTCGGGCGTTCGCCTGTAGAATGCCGCCACACAGACGCGGGATGGAGCAGTCTGGTAGCTCGTCGGGCTCATAACCCGAAGGTCGTCGGTTCAAATCCGGCTCCCGCAACCAAATATCAAGAAAGGCTGCTCGAAAGAGTGGCCTTTTTTGTGCCTGATGAAAAAAGGCTTCATTACAAATATTTTGTAATTATTTTCTACCGCAGGGATTGGTAACTTCGCTGGTTAGCCCCATCCTGTCGCGCATAGCTCAAGAGGTGATTGATGCGCGCCCACTCGTCTGACCCGCAAGACTCCGTTACTGCGACACAACCGATCAAGGCCGAGCGACTGCGCTGGCTGGATCGGATCAGTCAGTACCGCCAGCCCATCGGTCTCGCCGTCACGCTGCTGCTATTTGCGATTGCATTGATTGCCTGCCGCCACTTGCTGAGCGAGCTCGATCTCTACGCCCTGCACGACTCGATTCTGGAAGTGCCCCGGCCTGCCCTGCTCGGCGCGATCGCCGCCACGGTCGTCGGCTTCATCCTTCTCCTGGGCTACGAATGGTCCGCCAGCCGCTATGCCGGTGTGACGCTGCCGCCACAAACCATGATCCTCGGTGGGTTCACTGCGTTCGCCATTGGCAATGCCATTGGTCTGTCGCTGCTG
Source organism: Pseudomonas sp. Z1-12 (assembly GCF_051132015.1). NCBI lineage: Bacteria > Pseudomonadati > Pseudomonadota > Gammaproteobacteria > Pseudomonadales > Pseudomonadaceae > Pseudomonas > Pseudomonas sp. Z1-12. Next base: position 1,305,294 of record NZ_CP071647.1, on the reverse strand, counting down.
TCGGGGGGCTCGGTTCGCTACCGCCTGTATGCGCGCCATGGCCTCGGGGCTTCGGATGTCGCCCACATGACGCTCTTCGCCAGCCTGTCCTTGGGCTGTGCGTTGCCGCCGTTGGCCGCCCTGGCAACACTCAGCAACCTGCCCGCCGCGTCCGCCGCGCTGCATTTACCTGCCGCTTTGCTTGGGGCGATTTCCGTGGCCGTGCTGCTACTCACCAGCGCCTTGGCCATCGGCATCTACCGCCGGCGCCTGCCGGAGCAGCCCCATCGGGACAGCCTTCTGGTAAAGGCCGGGCGTCGCACCCTGCGCCTGCCGGGCCGGCGCCTGACCTTCCTGCAACTGGTGATTACCGCGCTGGATGTGGCCGCGGCCGCCACAGTGTTGTATCTGTTGCTGCCCGAGGCACCGCCGTTCGGCGCCTTCCTGCTGGTGTACCTGTTGGCGTTGGCCGCCGGGGTGCTCAGCCATGTGCCGGGCGGAGTCGGGGTATTCGAGGCGATCCTGCTGGCCGCGTTTGCCGACAAACTCGGCGCCGCCCCCTTAGCCGCGGCGCTGTTACTGTACCGCTTGATCTACGTGCTGCTGCCAATGCTGGTGGCCTGCGTGTTGCTGCTGATCAATGAGGCACAACGGCTGTTCCAGACGCGCCAGACCCTGCGGGCAGCCTCGGGGCTTGCCGCGCCAATCCTGGCGGTACTGGTGTTTCTCTCCGGTGTGGTGCTGCTGTTTTCCGGCGTGACACCGGAAATCGACACCCGCCTGGAGCACATCGGTTTCCTGATTCCCCATCGGCTGGTGGACGCTTCGCACTTCGGTGCCAGCCTGGTGGGCGTGTTGTGCCTGCTGCTCGCCCAGGGCCTGCGCCGTCGCCTGTCGGCCGCCTGGATGCTGACCACGGTTTTGCTGCTGGTGGGCGCCCTGCTCTCGCTGCTCAAGGGCTTCGACTGGGAGGAAGCCACGCTGCTGACGCTGACGGCGGCCTTGCTGGCTGTATTCCGGCGCTCCTTCTATCGTCCGAGCCGCCTGACCGAATTGCCCTTCTCCCCACTGTTCCTGATCGCCAGCCTCTGCGTGCTCGGCGCGTCGATCTGGTTGTTGCTTTTTGCCTACCAAGATGTGCCCTACAGCCATCAACTTTGGTGGCAGTTTACCCTCGATGCCGACGCCCCTCGCGGCTTGCGCTCCCTCTTGGGGGCTGCCGTGCTGTTGGTGGTGGTGTCCCTGACCTGGCTGCTGCGCACGGCACGGCCGGTGATCCATTTGCCGACGGCAGGAGAACTGGAACGGGCCAAAACGGTCCTCATGGCATCGTCGCAACCCGACGGCGGCCTGGCCCTGACCGGTGACAAGGCGCTGCTGTTCCACCCCAACGACGAGGCATTCCTGATGTATGCCCGCCGTGGTCGCAGCCTGGTGGCGTTGTATGACCCGATCGGCCCTACCCAGCAACGGGCCGAAATGATCTGGCAGTTCCGCGACCTGTGCGACATCCACCATGCCCGTCCCGTGTTCTATCAGGTGCGCGCCGAAAACCTGCCCTACTACATGGACATCGGCCTGACGGCCATCAAGTTGGGCGAGGAAGCACGGGTCGACCTCAAGCGTTTCGATCTCGAAGCCAAGGGCAAAGAGATGAAGGACTTGCGCTACACCTGGAACCGCGGCACCCGTGATGGCCTGTCGCTGGAGATCCACGAGCCGGGCCAGGCGCCGATGGACGAACTCAAGGTCATTTCCGACGCCTGGCTGACCGGCAAGAACGTGCGGGAAAAAGGTTTCTCCCTGGGGCGTTTCAGCGACGACTACCTCAAGCATTTCCGCATCGCGGTGATTCGTTTCGAGGGCCGGCCGGTGGCGTTCGCCAACCTGCTGGAAACCCACAGCCACGAACTGGCCAGCCTCGACCTGATGCGTGCCCACCCCGAGGCGCCGAAACTGACCATGGAATTCATGATGGTCGGCCTCATCCAACATTATAAAAACCATGACTACGCCCGCTTCAGCCTCGGCATGGTCCCGCTGTCGGGCTTGCAACCGCGGCGCGGCGCACCCTTGACCCAGCGCCTGGGTTCGATGGTGTTCCGCCGTGGCGAGCAGCTCTATAACTTCCAGGGGCTGCGCCGCTTCAAAGACAAATTCCAGCCTGACTGGGAACCTCGTTACATGGCCGTGCCCGCCGGACTCGATCCGCTGGTAGCGCTGGCCGATACTGCCGCCCTGATTGCGGGCGGCCTGACTGGATTGGTGAAACGCTGATGATGCAACGCTCCTGGCGATACGTAGTGGCCGCCCTGCTGGTGCTGGCGGTGATTCTCGGTGGCGGTTACTGGTACTGGAACCGCCCGGCCCCGCAACCCACCCTGGAACAACTGGCGCCCGCCGATGGCGCAGCACTGACCCGGGTCACCCCCGGCGCCAAGGTGCTCGCCCGGGTGCTGGTGGCGGTTAATGAGGACCAGAAGCTCAGCGACTCGCAATTGACGACCCTCAGCCGCAGCGGCTCGGCACAGATCGTCCAAGTGATCCTGCCCAAGGACTGCATGCTGCAAGGCCGTGCCCTGCAAGCCGGCCTGAGAGAACTGCAAGGCCCGGCCACATTGGTCAGCGGCATCGGCCCTGGCGCCGTGCTGGCCTGGCGTTGGCTGGCCGAGCAGAAGGACGACAAGGCCAAGGCCGTGTCGGTGGACCTGGCCCTGGAAAAACCCGGCTGCACCCACCTGTTGCCTAAAAGCGCAGCCCATGGTCATTGGCTGGTGGCCTGGAACGACAACCCCGACGACACCAGCGCCGGTTTCGTCAGGGATCAGAAAAACGCCGAAACAAGCATCAGCGACTACGACATCAACCTGCCGCAAGTGCTGAACAACGAACTGCGCAAGATCCTGGTGGGCGCCGATAAGGGCAAAGGTGGCCTGAGCATCCCAGTGGTGGAAGTGCCTGCCAGCCAGGCGCGGGATACCGTGACCCTGTTCCTCTCCGGAGACGGCGGCTGGCGTGACCTGGACCGCGATGTAGCCGATGAAATGGCCAAGATCGGCTACCCAGTGGTCGGCATCGACACCCTGCGCTACTACTGGCAGCACAAGAGCCCCGAGCAGAGCGCGGCGGACCTGACCGAGCTGATGCAACACTACCGGCAGATCTGGGGCACCAAGCGCTTCATCCTGACCGGCTACTCCTTCGGCGCCGACGTGTTGCCGGCGATCTACAACCGCCTGCCGGCCACCGAACAACAGCGGGTCGACGCAATCATCCTGCTGGCCTTCGCCCGCACCGGCAGCTTCGAGATTGAAGTCGAAGGCTGGCTCGGCAACGCCGGCACCGAAGCCGCCACCGGCCCGGAAATGGCCAAGCTGCCAGCCGAAAAAGTGGTATGCATCTACGGCGGCGAAGAAGCCGACGAAAGCGGCTGCACCGACAAGACCGCCGTAGGGGAAGCCATCAAGCTGCCTGGCGGCCACCACTTCGACGAAAACTACCCGGCCCTGGCCAAGCGCCTGATCGACGAGATCAACAAGCGCCAGAACAAGACAGCCGAACATTAAGCGGACACAAGCCTGACAAAAGCCCCGGCAGCCTTACGGTTGCCGGGGCTTTTTTGTGCCCGCCCGACAGCACACAGGGCCCTTGTGGGAGCAAGCTTGCTCCGGGCGGCGATCCGACGATGAGGCCAACACATCCAGTATCATCGATTCAGGCAGACCGCTATCGCGAGCAAGCTCGCTCCCACAAGGACTTCACTCTGGCATCAGCATTTGTGTCGCCCACAAAAAAGCCCCCATCACCACGAGACAATGAGGGCTTTGGTTAAAGACGACGCTCTGCCGCGTCGTACACTTCCTTATCCCGCCGAGCGCCAACGGCCACGATCAACACCTGAATCGCTTTCCCGTCGACCCTGTACACGATACGGGTGTCACCTGTTCGAATTCTTCGACATCCCGCCAGGCTGGCTCTGAGCGGCTTGCCGGTTTTGTCCGGTTCATCATTCATAATCCGCGCTTCGATGACATCGAGAATACGGTTTGCAGCCGCCGCACCCAACTGATCCAAATCGTCTTGAACCTCCGGATGGTAAATAACACCCCAAGCCATTCACCGCTCCTTCAGTCGTTTTTGGCGTACCGTGCCCGCATATCCCCATGGCTGATAGCCTTGGCCTGGTCGAAGCCGATCAGCCGCTCGCGAGCCGTCGCTTCGACGCGAAGGCTTTCCAGCTCATCGAGCAATTCCTGATAGGCATCGACGTTGATAATCACCGCTGCCGGTTCATTGTCCTTGAAAATGACCAGCCTTTCGGTTGCACGGCTCGATACTTCCTTGAGCTTCGCGCTGAACCCCCTGACCATTGCCGTAACGGATACTGCTTGATCAGCCCGCTCGAGTAACGCTGCCATGTCTTACCTCCTGCCGCATGAATACTGCATATCTTTATACATACCTTGATGCGTAAAGTGTTGCGCAACAATGTGTATAAATCAAGTTGGAACAGCTGTATTGAAAAGACGTCCCCACAAAAAAGCCCTCGCCGCCGCAAGGCAACGAGGGCTTGTTGTTTCCAGGTGCTACATCTCGACCTGCGTCCCCAGTTCGATCACCCGGTTCAACGGTAGATTGAAGAAGCGCAGGTTGCCGTTGGCGTTTTTCAACATGAAGGCGAACAACGACTCGCGCCAGCGGGCCATGCCTTCGAGCTTGGAGGCAATGACGGTTTCGCGGCTGAGGAAGTAGGTGGTGCGCATCGGGCTGAAATCCAAATCATCCAGATGACAGAGCTTGAGCGCCTCGGGCACGTCCGGCTCGTCAGTGAAACCGAAGTGCAGGATCACCCGGAAAAACCCTTCGCCGTAGGCGTCGACCTCAAAGCGCCGTTGCGGCGGTACCCGGGGAATGTCCTCGTACACCACCGTCAGCAGCACCACCTGCTCATGCAGCACCTGGTTGTGCAATAGATTGTGCAGCAGGGCGTGAGGCACGGCATCCGAACGCGCGGTCAGGAACACGGCTGTCCCTTGTACGCGGTGCGGGGGTTGCACGCGGATGCTGCTGATGAAGATCGGCAGTGGCAACGCCCCTTCGTCCAGGCGATCCACCAGCAGTTGCTTGCCGCGCTTCCAGGTGGTCATCAGCACGAACAAGGCAATACCGGCGATGACCGGAAACGCACCGCCCTGGATGATCTTCGGCACGTTGGCGGCGAAGTACAGACCGTCCACCAGCAGGAAACCGAACAACAACGGGACTGCCAGCAGCGGTGGCCATTTCCACAACAGCAAGATCACCGCGGACACCAGGATCGTGGTCATCAACATGGTACCGGTCACCGCCACGCCGTAGGCCGAAGCCAGCGCGCCGGACGATTCGAAGCCCAGCACCAGCAGCACCACGCCGACCATCAGCGACCAGTTCACCGCGCCGATGTAGATCTGGCCCTGCTCGGCGCTGGAGGTGTGCTGGATGTACATCCGCGGGATGTAACCGAGCTGGATCGCCTGGCGCGTCAGGGAGAACGCGCCGGAAATCACCGCTTGCGAAGCGATGACCGTGGCCAGGGTCGACAAGCCGACCAACGGCAGCAACGCCCAACTCGGCGCCAGCAGATAAAACGGGTTGCGTGCCGCTTCCGGGTCACCGAGCAGCAAGGCCCCTTGACCGAAATAGTTGAGCATCAGGCCCGGCAACACCAGGAGGAACCAGGCGCGGGCAATCGGTTTGCGGCCGAAGTGGCCCATGTCGGCATACAGCGCTTCGGCGCCGGTCAGTGCCAACACCACGGCCCCGAGAATCGCCACGCCCATGCCCGGATGGACCACAAAGAAGCGCACGGCCCAGGCCGGGTTCACCGCCTGCAACACTTCCGGATGCTGCACGATGCCGTACACCCCCAGGGCGCCGAGCACCAGGAACCAGGTCACCATGATCGGGCCGAACAGAATGCCGATCCGCGCGGTGCCGTGGCGCTGGATCAAAAACAACGCCACCAGCACCACCAGCGACAGGGGCACCACCCAGTGGTCGATGCCTTCGAATGCGAGGCCCAGGCCCTCGATCGCCGAAAGCACCGAGATCGCCGGGGTGATCATGCTGTCACCGTAGAACAGCGCCGCGCCGACCAAGCCGCAGATCACCAGGAATGTACGCAGCCGCGCCCTTCCCGCCGCCGCTCGCCGCGCCAGGGCGGTGAGCGCCATGATCCCGCCCTCGCCCTGGTTGTCGGCGCGCAGGACGAACATCATGTACTTGATCGACACGACCCAGATCAGCGACCAGAAAATCAGCGACAGGATCCCCAGCACCCCATCGTGATTGACTGGTACGCCATAGGCCCCGGAAAACACTTCCTTGAGGGTGTACAACGGGCTCGTGCCGATGTCGCCATAAACCACTCCGACCGCCGCGACCAGCATGCTCAGCGGCTTCGCTGCCGAATGTTCGGCACCTGCCACCTGACTACTTGCATGACCCATCCAACACTCCCGATTCCCAGACCTGTCTTCTTGAACGAAACACGATGCTTTGTTGAGGCAGCATGCGCTGTTTTACGTATTGTTACAGACGTTTTGTTGACTGTAGCAATCGCCAGAGCGCAAAGGCGCGAAGCATAGCGCAGCACTCGTCGTATTTCCCGGTATAAAGCTGGTCAAGCGCCTCGACCCTGGATAGAATTGCGCACTTTTTGATCAGAGGCGCGCCAGGCGCCCTGTCTCGACAAGAGACGATCCCCCTACACCGAGGTTAGACATGTCCACCACTACCGCGCCCGCCAATCCGAAGGTTGGCTTCGTATCCCTGGGTTGCCCAAAAGCTCTGGTCGACTCCGAGCGCATCCTGACCCAGTTGCGCATGGAAGGTTATGACGTCGTGTCCACGTACCAGGACGCCGACGTGGTGGTGGTCAACACCTGCGGCTTCATCGATTCGGCCAAGGCCGAGTCCCTGGAAGTGATCGGTGAAGCCATCAAGGAAAACGGCAAGGTTATCGTCACCGGCTGCATGGGCGTGGAAGAAGGCAACATCCGCAACGTGCACCCAAGCGTGCTGTCCGTGACCGGCCCGCAGCAGTACGAACAGGTGGTCAACGCCGTGCATGACGTGGTGCCGCCACGCCAGGACCACAACCCGCTGATCGACCTGGTGCCGCCACAAGGCATCAAGCTGACCCCGCGCCACTACGCCTACCTGAAGATTTCCGAAGGCTGCAACCACAGCTGCAGCTTCTGCATCATCCCGTCGATGCGCGGCAAGTTGGTAAGCCGTCCGGTGGGCGATGTCCTCGACGAGGCCCAGCGCCTGGTCAAGGCCGGCGTCAAGGAGCTGCTGGTGATCTCCCAGGACACCAGCGCCTACGGCGTCGACGTGAAATACCGCACCGGCTTCTGGAACGGCGCACCGGTGAAAACCCGCATGACCGAGCTGTGCGAAGCCCTCAGCACTCTCGGCGTCTGGGTCCGCCTGCATTACGTCTACCCGTATCCCCATGTCGACGAGCTGATCCCGCTGATGGCGGCTGGCAAGATCCTGCCGTACCTGGATATCCCGTTCCAGCACGCCAGCCCGAAAGTCCTCAAGGCCATGAAGCGCCCGGCGTTTGAAGACAAGACCCTGGCCCGGATCAAGAACTGGCGTGAAATCTGCCCGGACCTGATCATCCGCTCGACCTTCATCGTCGGCTTCCCCGGTGAAACCGAAGAAGACTTCCAGTACCTGCTGGATTGGCTGACCGAAGCCCAGCTCGACCGCGTCGGCTGCTTCCAGTACTCCCCTGTCGAAGGCGCACCGGCCAACGACCTGGACCTGGACGTGGTGCCGGACGACGTCAAGCAGGACCGTTGGGAGCGCTTCATGGCGCACCAGCAGGCCATCAGCTCGGCGCGCCTGCAAATGCGCGTCGGCCGTGAAATCGAAGTGCTGGTGGATGAAGTGGACGAGCAAGGCGCCGTGGGTCGCTGCTTCTTCGACGCGCCGGAAATCGACGGCAACGTCTTCATCGACAACGGCAGCAACCTCAAGCCAGGCGACAAGGTCTGGTGCAAGGTGACCGACGCCGATGAGTACGATTTGTGGGCTGAGCAGATCGGCTGATCCATTGAGTTTTTCAGGCCGCTGCAATACCTGTGGGGGGCCAAGCCTGCTCGCGATAGCGGTGCATCAGCCAGCATGAATGTTGGCTGACACGACGCCATCGCGAGCAAGCTCGGCTCCCACAGGTTCTTTCACAAGCCGAAAAATTGAAATGCCCCGCCCTTGTAACGAGATGCGGGGCTTTTTTACGGCTATCGTATGGAGAAACCCAGCACATCCAGCACAAGGAACTGATGGACATGCGCCAGCATTCGGTCATCCACACACCGAAACCGAGCGATTACCAGGAACTGACCCAGGTCTGGGAAGCGTCGGTGCGGGCCACCCATGACTTTCTGCCGGACAGCTACATCGAATTGCTGAAAAACCTGGTGCTCACTCGCTACCTGGATGCGGTGATGCTCATTTGCACCCGGGACGCACGGCAACGGATCACCGGTTTCGCCGGTGTCGCGGCGGGCAAGGTCGAGATGCTCTTTATCGACCCGCAACACCGTGGCCAGGGCCTGGGCAAGCTGTTGCTGCGCTACGCCATGGAACACCTGAACGCCGATCAACTGGACGTCAACGAACAGAACCCGCAAGCCTTGGGCTTTTACCTCAAGCAAGGCTTCGAAGTGGTCGGGCGCTCGGCAAAAGATGGCATGAACCAGCCCTACCCGCTGCTGCACATGCGCTACAAGCAGCCTGACCTGAAGGCGGGACGCGGCTAAAAGTTGCATGAGGCAAATGGACCCGCGATTAACCGGCGCCAGGCAGGTACAATGCCCACCCTCTTTTTGTTACGGCCCCCGTCATGACTGACCCGATTCGTCTCTCCAAACGCCTCATCGAACTCGTCGGCTGTTCCCGTCGGGAGGCTGAGCTGTTCATTGAGGGCGGCTGGGTCACCGTGGATGGCGAAGTGATCGACGAGCCGCAGTTCAAGGTGACGACCCAGAAAGTCGAACTCGATCCCGAGGCCAAGGCCACCGCGCCGGAGCCGGTGACGCTCCTGCTGAACGTCCCGGCTGGCATGGATGTAGACACCGCAATGGCTTCCCTCGGACCGCAGACCCTGAGCGAAGAACATCGCTTCGGCAAGCGCCCGCTCAAGGGGCATTTCCTGCGCCTGACCGCCAGCGCCGACCTGCAGGCCAACGCCAGCGGGCTGCTGGTGTTCACCCAGGACTGGAAGATCTTGCGCAAACTCACCGCCGACGCCGCCAAGATCGAGCAGGAATACGTGGTGGAAGTCGAAGGCGAAATGGTCGCCCATGGCCTCAATCGCCTGAACCATGGCTTGACCTACAAGGGCAAGGAGCTGCCGGCCGTCAAGGCCAGTTGGCAGAACGAGAACCGCCTGCGCTTTGCCATGAAGAACCCGCAGCCCGGCGTGATCGCGCTGTTTTGCCAGGCGGTCGGCCTCAAGGTCGTCGCCATTCGCCGCATCCGCATCGGCGGCGTGTCCATCGGCAAAGTGCCGCTGGGCCAGTGGCGCTACCTGTCTGCCAAAGAAAAATTCTAATTTCCCCGGCGCCGCACCGAACGCAGGCGCCCACTGCCGATTGATCAGGACCGCACACATGATTCACAACGACGTACTGCGCAGCGTGCGCTACATGCTCGACATCAGCGACAAGAAAGTCATCGAGATCATCAAGCTGGGCGGCCTCGACGTCTCCCTGGCGGACTTGGCGGGCTACCTCAAGAAAGACGAGGAAGAAGGCTTCGTGTTCTGCCCCGACGAGGTCATGGCGCATTTTCTCGATGGCCTGGTGATCTTCAAGCGCGGCAAGGACGAAAGCCGTCCGCCGCAGCCAATCGAAGTGCCGGTGACCAACAACATCATCCTCAAGAAACTGCGGGTGGCCTTCGAACTGAAGGAAGACGACATGCACGCCATCCTCAAGGCCGCCGAGTTCCCGGTGTCCAAGCCGGAACTGAGCGCGCTGTTCCGCAAGTTCGGCCACACCAACTACCGGCCGTGCGGTGACCAGTTGCTGCGCAACTTCCTCAAGGGCCTGACGCTGCGCGTTCGCGGCTGACTTCCCAGGCCTCCCGGGCCTTTGTGGCGAGGGAGCTTGCTCCCGCTGGGCTGCGAAGCGGCCCCCTGGTTTTGTCTGACACACTGCGAGGGGACGCTGCGCGTCCAGCGGGAGCAAGCTCCCTCGCCACAAAAGCGTCCTCGCCACAGAGAACAGTGCCAACCTGGTCCCTCGCGTTATGATGCCTTTTCAACCTCGCTTCGATCCCAACCCATGACCTACAGCGTCTCCCCCATCGGCTTCCTACGCTCCTGCTTCAAGGAGAAGTTCGCCATTCCCCGCCAACCGCAACTGGCGCCGGCCGCACGCGGTGTGCTGGAACTGGTGGCGCCGTTCGACCAGGGCGAGGCGGTGCAGGGCCTGGAGCAGGTCAGCCATGTCTGGCTGCTGTTTCTGTTCCACCAGGCCTTGGAAGACAAGCCACGCCTGAAAGTGCGGCCGCCACGCCTGGGTGGCAACAAGTCCATGGGTGTGTTCGCCACTCGCGCCACCCATCGCCCCAACGGCATCGGCCAGTCGGTGGTGAAGCTGGAACGGGTGGAAGCCGGACGCCTGTGGCTCTCGGGCATCGATTTGCTGGACGGCACCCCGGTGCTGGACATCAAGCCCTACGTGCCCTACGCCGACATCATCGGCTCGGCCACCAACAGCATCGCCAGCGCCGCGCCTGAGTTGATTCCGGTGCAATGGGCGGATACCGCCCTGCTTCAAGCCCATGAGCATGCCACGCGCCTGAAAGAACCCTTGGTGGAGTTGATTGAGCAATGTTTGGCCCAAGACCCACGCCCGGCGTACCAGGTTCCTACAGCCGAACGGGAATATGGTGCGCAGTTCTGGGATCTGGATGTGCGTTGGCATTACCCGGAGCCGGGGGTGATCCGGGTGCTGGAAGTCGTTCCGGCGGTTGGATAAAAGCCGGAAACAAAAAAGCCCGCGCGGCCTTCATCAGGCGGCGCGGGCTTTTTTATGGTCTGTCATTTGGACCGAGTCGCTACCATCGCGAGCAAGCTCGCTCCCACAGGGTTTTGTGTTGTGTCAGATCTCTCGAACAACACAAATCAACTGTGGGAGCGAGCTTGCTCCGGGCGGCGATCCGACGATGGCGATCTATCAGCCACCACAAATTCAACTTACTTTTCTACAAACGCCCGCTCGATCAGGTAGTCACCCGGCTCGCGCATACGCGGCGAAACGGTCAGGCCGAAGCTGTTGAGCACTTCGCTGGTCTCGTCGAGCATGCTCGGGCTGCCGCACAACATGGCGCGGTCGTCCTGCGGGTTGATCGGTGGCAGGCCGATGTCGCGGAACAGCTTGCCGCTGCGCATCAGGTCGGTCAGGCGGCCTTCGTTCTCGAACGGCTCGCGCGTCACGGTCGGGTAGTAGATCAGCTTGTCACGCAGGGCTTCGCCGAAGAACTCGTTCTGCGGCAAGTGCTCGGTGATGAACTCGCGATAGGCGACTTCATTGACGTAGCGCACGCCGTGGCACAGGATCACTTTTTCGAAACGCTCATAGGTTTCCGGATCCTGGATGACGCTCATGAACGGCGCCAGGCCAGTACCGGTGCTGAGCAGGTACAGATGCTTGCCAGGCTTGAGATCGTCCAGCACCAGCGTGCCGGTGGGTTTCTTGCTGATGATGATCTCGTCGCCTTCCTTCAGGTGCTGCAACTGGGAGGTCAGCGGACCATCGGGCACCTTGATGCTGAAGAATTCGAGATGCTCTTCCCAGTTCGGGCTGGCAATCGAGTAAGCGCGCATAAGCGGGCGGCCGTTGGGCTGTTGCAGGCCGATCATCACGAACTGACCGTTCTCGAAGCGCAGGCCCGGATCGCGGGTGCACTTGAAGCTGAACAGAGTGTCGTTCCAGTGATGAACACTGAGGACACGCTCGTGGTTCATGTTGCTCATGTACGGGGACTCCTGGGAATGATGCCTGCGCCGATAATCTGCGCAATTGCATCGCATTCTAATGGCGGCGACAATATCTGTTAAATGGATTATTAAGATAAGGGTTATCGGTTATATAGATATGCGATTTACTCTACGTCAACTTCAAGTCTTCGTCGCCGTCGCCCAGCAGGAAAGCGTGTCTCGCGCTGCGGGCCAGCTCAATCTGTCGCAGTCGGCGGCCAGCACCTCCATCACCGAACTGGAGCGGCAATCGAGCTGCCAGCTCTTCGACCGTGCCGGCAAACGCCTGAGCCTCAATGCCCTGGGCAAACAACTGCTGCCCCAGGCCGTGGCGCTGCTGGACCAGGCCAAGGAGATCGAAGACCTGCTCAATGGCAAATCCGGTTTCGGCTCACTGGCGGTCGGCGCGACACTGACCATCGGCAATTACCTGGCGACCTTGTTGATCGGCGGTTTCATGCAACGCCATCCGGAAAGCCAGGTGAAGCTGCATGTGCAGAACACTGCCAATATCGTGCACCAGGTTGCCCACTATGAAATTGATCTGGGTCTAATCGAAGGCGACTGCAGCCACCCGGACATCGAAGTGCAAAGCTGGGTCGAGGACGAACTGGTAGTGTTCTGTGCCCCTCAACACCCACTGGCCAAGCGCGGCCAGGCAACTATGGAGGAATTGACCCATGAAGCCTGGATTCTGCGGGAGCAGGGTTCGGGCACGCGACTGACCTTCGACCAAGCCATGCGCCACCACCGCAGCGCGTTGAATATCCGCCTGGAGCTGGAACACACCGAAGCCATCAAGCGCGCCGTGGAGTCCGGCCTGGGTATTGGCTGCATCTCCCGCCTGGCCTTGCGCGACGCCTTTCGCCGCGGCAGCCTCGTCGCGGTGGAAACCCCGGACATGGACCTGGCGCGGCAGTTCTATTTCATTTGGCACAAACAGAAGTACCAGACCTCGGCCATGCGCGAATTCCTCGAACTGTGCCGGGCCTTCACCGCCGGGGCCCAACGCAGCGACGAAATCGTGCTGCCGGCCATTGCCTGACCCGTTACAGCAGGATCAGGCCCCACACCAATGCGATCATCGTCAGGGCGACGAACTGGGCGGCGCTGCCCATGTCCTTGGCGTTTTTCGACAACGGGTGCAGCTCCAGGGAGATGCGGTCGATGGCTGCCTCCACCGCCGAGTTGAGCAACTCCACGATCAGTGCCAGCAGGCACACGGCAATCAGCAGCGCCTGTTCGACACGACTGACGTTCAGGAAGAACGACAACGGAATCAGGACGACGTTGAGCAGCACCAACTGACGGAAAGCCGCTTCGCCGACAAAAGCCGCGCGCAGCCCGTCCAAGGAATAGCCGGAGGCGTTGAGGATGCGTTTCAGGCCGGTCTGGCCTTTAAAAGGTGACATAGAGTGGGCAACTGATCGAAAAGGAGTGGAGAAACTAATTCAAACCCGGTCAAAAAAGCGTGAAGCAGCGCATTAGGCCTGCGGCGAAATTGACTCAAGTTGTTGCAGCAACAGGGCCGCCTGGGTCCGGGTGCGTACGTTCAGTTTACGAAAGATCGCCGTGACGTGGGCCTTGATGGTGGCCTCCGACACGTTCAGTTCATAGGCAATCTGCTTGTTCAGCAAGCCTTCGCAGACCATGGTCAACACCCGGAACTGCTGCGGTGTAAGGCTGGCCAGGCCCGCGCTGGCGGCCTTGGCTTCTTCGGACACGCTCACCGCTTCGAACGCCTGGGGTGGCCAGCAGACATCGCCGTCCAGGACCGCCTTCACGGCCTTTTGAATCATTTCAAGGGAACTGGACTTGGGTATGAAGCCACTGGCGCCGAACTCCCGGGCCTTGACCATCACCGAGGCTTCTTCCTGGGCCGAGACCATGACCACGGGGATCTGCGGATATTGGCCGCGCAACAGCACCAGCCCTGAAAAACCATAGGCACCAGGCATGTTCAGGTCCAGCAGCACCAGGTCCCAGTCGGCCTTGTCCGTCAGCCGGGCCTCCAGTTCCGCGATGCTGGCCACCTCCGTCAACCGGACAGCCGGGCCAAGGCCCAGGGTCACTGCCTGATGCAACGCGCTGCGAAAAAGCGGGTGGTCATCGGCAATCAGGATTTCGTATGTGGCCATTTTTCAAATGATCCTGTTTTTAATGGCAGGCCCGATGCATTCGCGCCTCGCCAAGACAACTCGAGACACCGCCCGGCGACGGCATCCACAGGGGCACGTTCAACGCCAAACATAGCGTTTCAAAACAGTGGGCGGCGCCCTGGTCGGCGCCAAGCATGCCCAGCGAAGCCAGGGTGGTCAAGCAGCACGGTCGCCCCTTTGTCCAGTATGGGCCACTATTGGGCCAATACTGCGTGCGGCCTACGGATGAAGGGTTGCAACTCGGCATGGGCCGGGGTCGACAGGTTCACCTCCCGCTGGCCCTTGGCGCCCAGGTAATGCTGGCTGAACACATCGAAATAGGCATCCAGGGCCGACGCGGCGTCGCTGTCCCCCGCCAACTCCAGGCACAACGCCGCCACCTCAGCGGTGCACAAGTGCTCGCTGCGGGTCGAACGGCGCAAGCGGTAGCGCGACAGTCTGTCGGGGAGCAGGCTCAGGATCGGCAGTCGGTCGAAATACGGGCTTTTACGGAAAATCTTCCGCGCCTCCGTCCAGGTCGCGTCCAGCAGGATGAACAGCGGACGCTTGGCGTCATCGAGTTCCACCGTATGGGTGACTCGCGATGGCTCGACATATTCGCCGGGGAACACCAGGTAAGGTTGCCATTGCGGATCGTTCAACAACGCCAGCAGTTGCTCATCGACCTCGGTGCGCGACCAGATGAACGCATGGTTGTCGCGTACCACATCGGCTATCAGCCAACCGGTATTGCTTGGCTTGAACACTTCCTTGTTGGTCATGATCAAACAAACCCCGGAACGGGTCTCGACGCTCGGACGCCAGGCGCACAGGCAATGGCTCTCGATCACACGGCAGGCGCTGCAACGGGGCGCGCGCCAGCCCCGGGCCTGAATCGGCTTGATGCCTTCATCGATGCGCTGGTCGCGCAGGCGGGCGACGGCGTTGGGGGCGTGGTTCATCGTGGGCAACGCCGGCGGACAGGAAAACTCGACACGAACAACACTCGGCAGGGCAATAAAGGCCGGCAGTCTACCAGAGCGCACGAACCTGTACCGTCCACACGGGCTCCCCTATAATCCCCGGCCACTGAACGCACAGTCATGTGATCGGTCGAACCACCAGTCACTGAACCAGGAGAGTTTCATGCTGCGCCTTATCGTCCCTACCGTTGCCGTTCTGCTGGCGACGTCCTTCAGCGCTCAGGCTGCCTCGCTGAAAGAACTCGAACTGAACAAGATGCTGCAGAACGTTGCCAAGGAAAGTAGCGTCGGCACGCCGCGGGCGATCAACGAAGACATTCTCGACCAAGGTTATACCGTCGAAGGCACCGAGCTGATCAACCACCTCAGCGTGCAGAGCAGCCATGCCCAGAAAATGCGCGCAGACCCCAAGGCCGTGTATTTCCAACTGGGTTCCACGGTGTGCACCAATCCGGGCTTTCGCAAGTTGATGGCCAAGGGCGCGACGATGCGCTATGAATTTACCGAGGTTAAGACCAACCGTCCGGTCGCGACCGAACGTTTCCAGGAATCGGATTGCCCGAAACCCGCCAAGACGAAGAAGTAATCAACCCGAGCTTGCGCGCCGCTGCTCATCGTCGGCGCGCAGTTCCGCCACCAGCGCCTGCAGATAGCGCGAGCGCCATGCTCGCCCGCCCAGCCGGCGACAGCATTCTTCCTCAAGACTCACCCGATTGGCCTGTGCCGATTCCAACAGCATCAAGTACAACTGCCTGTCGAGTTCCAGAGTCACCCTGGCCATCTCTCCCGCCTCCCTGCCCGATCCGCTTCAATCCATCACGTGGCACCCAGCCCTGGGCGTCAATTACGTTGGCACGCTTGTTATCAGTAAATCAGAGCGAAACGCAGTCGGCCGGCAATCTGACGAGCGGCGCGATATTGCCGTGCGCTTATCCAGCGGTTGCCAACGGTCACTTTTGAGCGCCATGATCAGGACAGCAAAGATCGGCTAGATTCAAAAGTATTCTTAGCAGTTGCACCGGGCAGAAAGAGCCTGTCCGGCCAACACTTTGGCGTGCTTGTTTTTATCAAAGGGAAAAACAGACCCCGTTGGATGGCTTGGTCGCCCTGCCAGACCGCGTCAAGCCAGGTCAGCCGCCAGCCGATGCCTGGGCTGACAACGACACACGGAGTGTCGTGGCCCGAACGAATCTCTCGTTCGGGCCGGGGTCCTGTTAAGAAGGAGAAGCTGAATGCCTTATAAACCGAATGACCTGCTCAATCGTCATTTTGAGAACCACGGCCACGACCTCACCCGCAAGGTCGAAGAACAACTCAACCTGGTATCCCCCGACAGCCCCAACCTCCCCATTTACCGCGACATGATCCTGACTGTGCTGCGCATGGCCCAGGAGGATCACAACCGCTGGAATGCCAAGATTACGCTGCAAGCCCTGAGGGAATTGGAACAGGCCTTTCGTACGCTCGAACAATTCAAGGGCCGGCGCAAGGTTACGGTCTTCGGCTCGGCCCGAACGCCCATCGAACATCCTCTGTACGGCCTGGCCCGAGAGTTGGGCGCTGCGCTGGCCCGCTCGGACATGATGGTCATCACCGGTGCCGGCGGTGGCATCATGGCTGCGGCCCATGAAGGCGCAGGGCGTGACCATAGCCTGGGATTCAATATCACCCTGCCTTTCGAACAGCACGCAAACCCGACCGTTGAAGGCACGTCGAATCTGTTGCCGTTCCACTTCTTCTTTACCCGCAAACTGTTTTTCGTCAAGGAGGCCGACGCACTGGTGCTCTGTCCCGGCGGTTTCGGCACGCTTGATGAGGCGCTGGAAGTCCTGACGCTGATCCAGACCGGTAAAAGCCCATTGGTACCGGTGGTCCTACTGGATGTTCCCGGAGGCAAGTTCTGGCAAGGCGCCCTGGATTTTATCCGCGAGCAGTTGGAGGAAAATCGCTACATCCTGCCCACAGACATGAAGCTCATGCGCCTGGTGTACAACGCCGAGGAGGCCGTGGAAGAGATCAACCAGTTCTACCGCAACTTCCATTCCAGTCGCTGGCTCAAGCACCAGTTTGTGATCCGCATGAATCACAAGCTAAGCGAACAGGCCGTGCAGCAGATGCAGGTGGATTTTGCCGACCTGTGCCTGAACGACTGTTTTCATCAACATGACTACAGCGGTGAAGAGCACGACGAGGCCCGATTCAGTCATCTGACACGGCTGACATTCGCCTTCAACGCTCGCAACCACGGTCGCTTGAGGGAGCTGGTGGATTACATCAACCTGCCGGAAAACTGGGCCCAGCCCACCCAGAAGACCCACCCCCTCACATGGGAGCCGATCAAGGTAACCTGAGCCATAAAAAAAGGCCCGCTATCGAAATAGCGGGCCGTTTTTATTCAATCATCCATACCGCGACCGCTGAACAAGCGGTTGATCATCTCCATGGAATACCCTCGGTACGCCAGGAAACGCCCCTGCTTGGCTCGCTCCCGTGCATCGATGGGCAAATGTCCTGAGAACTTGCGACGCCAGGTGTCCGTCAGTTGCTCCTGCCAATCGATACCGCTTTCGCGCAAGGCGAGTTCGATGTCCGGGCGTTGCAAGCCCCGTTGGCCCAGTTCCTCACGAATGCGTAAAGGACCATAGCCGGAGCGAGCACGATAAGCGACGAAGCTTTCCAGGTAACGGGACTCCGACAGCAAGCCCTCTTCAGTCAAGCGGTCGAGGGCTGTGTCGATCAGCTCATCGGTTGCGCCGCGCTGACGCAGTTTACGCGTCAGCTCGACCCGACCGTGCTCGCGTCTGGCGAGCAGGTCCATCGCGGTTCGCCGCACCGCGACGAGGGTATCGAGTACGACGGTCATCGGATCAATCAGATGTCGGCATCAGCCAGGTCGTCAACGGGCTCGCGATTAGCCACGGACTTGACGTCTGCCACCGGGCTCAACAGCTTGTCACGCAGCTGCTTCTCGAGGGCCGCGGCAACTTCCGGGTTATCCGCCAGGAACTTGGCCGAGTTGGCCTTGCCCTGACCGATCTTGGTGCCGTTGTAGGCGTACCAGGCGCCCGACTTCTCGACGAAACCGTGCAACACACCCAGGTCGATCATCTCGCCATTGAGGTAGATGCCCTTGCCGTAAAGAATCTGGAACTCGGCCTGACGGAACGGCGAAGCCACCTTGTTCTTCACGACCTTGACGCGGGTTTCGCTGCCGACCACTTCGTCACCTTCTTTCACCGCGCCGGTACGGCGGATGTCGAGGCGAACCGAGGCGTAGAACTTCAGTGCGTTACCACCGGTGGTGGTTTCCGGGCTGCCGAACATCACGCCGATCTTCATACGGATCTGGTTGATGAAGATCACCAGGCAGTTGGCGTTCTTGATGTTACCGGTGATTTTACGTAGGGCCTGGGACATCAGGCGAGCCTGGAGGCCCACGTGCATGTCGCCCATTTCACCTTCGATTTCAGCCTTTGGCACCAGTGCCGCCACGGAGTCGACGATGATCACGTCAACCGCATTGGAACGCACCAGCATGTCGGTGATTTCCAGGGCTTGTTCGCCGGTGTCCGGCTGGGAAACCAGCAGGTCGTCGACGTTGACACCCAGTTTGCCGGCGTATTCCGGGTCCAGGGCGTGTTCGGCATCGACGAAGGCGCAGGTCGCGCCGGCTTTTTGGGCCTGGGCGATCACCGACAAGGTCAGTGTGGTTTTACCGGACGATTCAGGACCGTAGATTTCAACGATTCGGCCTTTTGGCAGACCGCCAATGCCTAGCGCAATGTCCAGGCCCAGGGAGCCGGTGGAGATGGAAGGAATAGCCTGACGGTCCTGATCGCCCATACGCATTACGGCACCCTTGCCGAATTGACGTTCGATCTGACCCAAGGCCGCAGCCAAGGCTTTCTTCTTGTTGTCGTCCATTAAAGTCCTCACGTAATCAATAAGGCCTGGCGGCCAACACCTGTATAAGTAGCCAGTATTATTCCACAGCGATCCGGGATCGCCTACCCCTGATTTGAGATTTCTACGGCGGCATGTTGTAACAGCCCGTCTAGCGCGGCCCTCACCGTTTGTCGGCGGACCTCGTCGCGGTTGCCTGGGAAGAATTTCTGCTCGCTGTACACCGCCTCGCCGACCCTCCAGGCGATCCACACGGTACCCACCGGTTTGCTCGGCGAGCCCCCGTCCGGCCCGGCCACGCCGCTGACCGCCACGGCAAACCGCGCCAGGCTTTTGCGCTGGGCACCTAGCGCCATGGCCTCGACCACCTCGCGGCTGACCGCCCCCACCTTTTCGAACAACTCGGCGGGCACATCCAACTGCTGGCTCTTCTGACGATTGGAATAGGTGACATAACCGGCCTCGAACCAGGCCGAACTCCCGGGGATCCGCGTGATGGCCTCCGCAATCCCCCCGCCCGTACAGGACTCGGCTGTGGTCACATGGGCATTGAGCCGCTGCAGGCGCCTGCCCAGTTCCGCGGCCAGTTCGGTAATGTCGTCCATGGTGCTCTCCTGATTCCACGCAATTGGGGCCTACCGTACACGAGCGATCGAAGCTTGCAAGGCTCGCCAGACTACTGACCCAGGGCCCTGATGTAGGCCTGGCAAGCCTGCAATGCGATCAATCCGCGGTCACCGGTGTCGGTGATGGCGATAATTCGTTGAGCATGCGCCGGGTCAAGTCGGGCGCGTGGGGCGTCATGATCCACGCCGCTGGCGCGGGCGGCGGCAGGCACTGCACAATCGGCGGCAACATCGTCGGCGTCGAGGAGGACTGACAGCCGGACATCGGCAGTAGCAAGGCGATCGCGCAGGCGATCCTGGTCACGTTGGGCATCGCTCAAGGCTCGGTAATGGGTTTGTTCGCTGGCGGCGAGTTGTTGTTCCAGGGTGAGGCGTTTGTCTTGCTCGGCCTTTTGCTGCATCGCAGCCGCCTGGGTGATTTGATTCAGCGTTTCGGCCTGGGCCTGTGCGAGTCGGGCCAGTTGCTGACCGTAACGCCAGTCCTGGACCCGCCACGCAAGCAGCGCCGAACCGCCGGCCAGCAGCGCGAGTAACACGACAACGCCCAGGGCACGGGATGAAAAGGGCATCAGGTCGAAGGTTGGCACAACACCTCCTTCGCCCGCGCCCACAATTGCAGGCGGTCCTCCAGGCCGTTCAAACCGCCGTTGATACGGCGGGTGATGGTGTTGAACTGATCGCGGTCGGCCAATTCGTTCAAGCCGTTCTGCTCCCAGAACCAGGCGGCGGATTCGGCGGCCCATTGCGGCCGTTCAAGAAGCTCAGGCAAGGCCAGCAGGCGTTCATCGCCGAACAGGCCGAGGCTGCAATGCAGATAGTTGTCGTGGCCGGTAATCTGGATCAGCCCTCGGCCGCGATACTTTTGACCGTCACCGTCAGCCTGGGGCGAGTTGCCCAGGCGAACGGCCAGGGTTCCGGTATCGTATTTTCCAAGGTACTGCTCGCTGCCTAGCTCGCGCACATAACGCAATTGTCCCGACTCATGACCGACCTGGGCCAGGAACGCGGCCATTCGTTTGACGCTGATGATCCGATAGCGGTCCATGGCAGCGTTCAGGACCGGTGCAAAAACGCTGGCATTGGCGCCGGCGCTCGGGAGGATTTGCAGCAGTTGGGCTCGCGTGACGAGCATGGCATTCTCCTTGATTGTCCCAATGCTGGATCGGCTTCAGAAAAACTGCGTGAGGATCGGTGTGATCTTCATGGAGGAATTCCAGTTATTGAGAAGTTGCAGTCGAGGGAGACCTGTGGGAGCGAGCTTGCTCGCGATAGCGGTGGGTCAGTCGATATCAAAGTGACTGAGCTGACGCTATCGCGAGCAAGCTCGCTCCCACAGTGGTTTTTTCAGTGGCCACAAAAAATAGTTCGCCACAGAATCAAGCTCGCTCCCACAGGAAATGGGGTCAGGCCTTGGCGTCCAGGCAGGTTGCGTCAATGGTGCAGCGGTAGCTTTTTTCCCGGTCGCCGCTGGCGGTGACTTTGTCGATCGACCAGCGACCTCGCATGAAGTCCGGCCAGGACGGGTCCAACAGTACGATGCCCTCGGCGGACAGCCCCGGGTTACCAGGGCATTCGATCTTGACCTTGAGGGCTTCGCGCTCCATCCGCCGCACCTCGCCTTCGCCGGCGGCGCGGGCGTCGTCTGCGCTCTGAAAGCGTTGGCGCAGGGTCTTGAACGGCGCGATGCCGCTCTCCTCGACCTGCAGCTTGCCGGCCGCCGCATCCCACCAATGGGTCTTGCAGCCCTGGTACTTGGCTCGGGCGGTTTCATCGAACTTGGCCGAAATGAAGGCGTGGTCGCCCGGGCGATTATTGGTCGTCACCGACAGTTTCATCTCGGGCAGGACCTTGCCCGACAACGACTTCGCCTGGCCGCGCCGGGCCAGCACATACAGCTCGTTGACCGGCTTGGCGACGGCGTCATAACGATGGGCCAGCCGCGTGAGGAATCCCATGTCGGTTTCGTTGGACTGGTCAATGTGCTCGATTTTTATCAGCGACAGGTCCGGCGCCACACGGGGCGAAAACCCGTGCCTGGAAGTCAGCTGACGAAACAGCGCCCCCAGGGTCGTCGGACCATGGCTGACGGATCGGCGCTGCTTGAAGCCTGTCTGGTCCGCCGCGCTGAACGGCGCTGCCATCGCCACCAGCACCAGTTGCAGCGGAAACAGCAACGGCGTGCGCCGGGTGATGACGAACTCGCCTTTATCCACAAGCCCCGATTCCAGGTAACCGACCCGCAGGCCGATTTTCCCGCCCAGGCTGGGCAACCCTTCCAGACCGTCCAGGCTGATGGTGAGCGTCAGCTGATCGGACTCGATCCCCGCCGCATCGACATGCTCCCACTTGAGCAGGCGTTCGTTGAACAGCGCGGCGTTCGCGCCATAAATCTCCACCGCAGGCGTAAAACCCAATGCCATGTCGCCTCCTTAATCCCAGGCCGAAACCGGTGGGGTTGCCACGGGCTTGAGGTCCACTTCCGGCAAGACCACCCACACACCCGCCGGCAATACCGGGCCCCATTCAGCCAATCCGGGATTGAGACGCCAGAGCGCCTCCTCGACGATGTCGTCGCAACGTTCCAGCTCCCGATAGAGCAAGAGATTCACCGAATCACCGGCGATACTTCGAACCCTACGCATTGGCGAACTCCTTCAAATCAACCACCCAGCCCACCACCATCGCCGTGCCGTCATCAATGATTGCGGTCTGGGTTTCCGTGACATTGTTGATCTGCCACAGGCCCCAGTTGCGGCCGATGCCATCGACCAACGGCAGTGGGACGCGCTGCGCCTGCAAAGCGCGCAACTCATCGAGGCGATCCATGGCGGTGGCGTACATCGATTTGCCGGTGATCGTCAGCCCTTGCAGGCCTTGGCCGATCTGGCTGGACTTGGGCTTGCTGGTGAGGATGTCGATATTTTTCCAGCCGCCATCCGAGGTGTGTACCAACTGGTGGTACGCAAAATTTCTCGACAGGCCAAAGATGAAACTGCCGAGAGCCATTTGTTGACGCATCACGTACCTCCATCGGTCAGGGCCGCGTCACTGCGCATGGCCAGTGAGTTGGGCATGGATGTCAGGCCGAACTGGCCGGTGATCTGTTGTACCACCAGGTTCGCCAACTGGCTCGCACTGGCCTGGTCCTGGCCGTTGATGTAGATGTTGGCGGTCATGGTGTTTTGCTGGGTGGTTGCCTGGGTGCTGCCCAAGTCTTTGCTGACCTGTTCTGGCGCGGCGAGCCTGTCGACCGGGGCGACGAGTTTTTCCCCCAGAGACGCGCCGACATCGCTCCCCAGCCAGCCGCCCAGCAGGCCGCCAAGCACGCCTCCAATGGCAGTGCCTAGCACCGGCACGACACTCCCCAACGCAGCACCGGCTGCAGCGCCCGCAGCAGCGCCTGCCCAGCCGCCACCTGCGGCGCCCAGGCCTGCGCCCATCATCCGCTTGTCGCCGGTCAGCACTCCCTCGGCCACGTCAGCGACGGCACCAACGACTTTTAATGGGCCTGGCGCCCTGCGAGTCATCGAGCGTAACGAGGCGGTTGGCGCGAGTGAAAAACGCCCTGCGCTTCCCAGTGAGCCTCGTGCACTGACGCGTATTTTCGACCCTCTCGGGGATTCGGGACGCTGGTTGGCATTGCTTGTATCCAGCTTGCCCACCCGAGGATTTCTGAAATCTTCGGAGATCGCTTCACCCAATCGACCGGGAAGGTGCGGAGCGGCCCTACCCAACACCCGCTTGGCCACCTGACTGGAGATCTCATCCCCTACCGCCTTGAGCAGCACACCCACCAGCGGTTTGATCGCCGCGCCGATCAACACGATGGCCGCGGCGGCTTTGGGTGAGGACTCTGCCAATTCACTCATGCCATCGGCCAGCGAACCCAGCCCCTGAAATGAGCTATCCGCCGAAGGCATCAGCGCGTTTCCCGTGGCCAACGACAAACGCTCGTTGCGGGCGTTGAGGATATTCAGTTGGCCTTGATGGGTTTTCGACAGCGCCAATGCATCCTGCCGCACCGAACCGTCGTTGCCCAATTGTGAAGTGGCGTATTGGCCTGGATCTTTCACCTGTAGGAAGGCTGCGTTCACATCAGGCAGTTTCCGCGCCATGCGCAGCACGGCTTCATCGCCATTGTTGAATAACGTCGTGGCAAGGGCCGAGCGCCTTTCGGCCGGTTGCGCGTTCAAGGCCGCCAGCACCGTCATCACCGTGCCAGGCGCTGTGTCCTTGTCACGCAAGCCGCTCGCCACCGCCGTGGGTTCCAGGCCCAACTGTTTCCAGGCCGTTTGCTCGGTGGCGGAGACTTGGCCACCCTTGCCCAGGGCCGTCGTGAAGCTATCCAGCGCCACGCCGGCTTCCGCTTGTTTGGTCCCGGTATTGAGCAATGCCGCCGTCACCGCTGCGGCTTGGGCAGGGGCCAGGCCTACCGTCGTCGCAGCCGCACCGTCACGCTGCAAGACCGCGCCAATTTCAGCCGGTTTCGCACCATCGGGTAGCTTGCCCAACTGGTTGGTTGCATCCGCCAAGTCAAAGGCTTGAGCACCGCTGAGCTTCATGGAGATGCGCCAGTCGGCCAGCATCTCGGCAACCTCCATGGCCGGCCTCTTGGTCGCCGTCGCGATGACGGCGGCATCCGAGGCGAAACGCGACAGCTCCGACGGTCGGTCCGCGGCATTGGGCAAATCGTTGCCGATGCCTTTGCTGGCCGCCAGGCTTTGCATTCTCACCACTTCAACCGCCGTGGTGCCCCCGGCCGCCACCAGCTGAGCGGTGGCGACGTGCCGGGTTGACTCAGTTGTCTGTTCGATCTGGCGAGGGCTAAATCCGGTGACCTGCTTCAGATCGGCCATGGCCGAATCCATCGCTATCGCAGGTTTGAGCAGCGCCAGTGGTTCGATACCGCCACTGGACTTGCCCTTTTGCTCATTGGCCGACTCGCCCTTGGCGCCGGCGCCCATCGTTTGGGAGAACAAGCGTTGCGCCGAAAGCTTTACAGTCAGCGACTCGATCGCCGTAGTCAGCAGTCCGAGCTTGAGACCGAGCGTCTCCAAGGCCAGATCGAGGCTCGCCAGTTGATCCCTGGCGAACGCGCCTTGTGCCGACACGCCACTGGTGAGGCTGGTATTACCGAACGCCACCCCACTGTCATTGAAGGTTGCGTATTTGAGCGAATATCTATCGTCCGCCATCCCGCTCTACTCCTGTTTCACGCCAAGGCGAGTGATCGCGATGTCGTAGCGGCGCAAGGCCTTGCCGGCGTCCCACTCCAGGATTTCCGCCTCACTTACCGAGTAAATGAGCGGCACCACATCGAGGATCACTTCGATGTCGCGCTCCGAAAGAAGTCCGCCGGTTTGTTTAAAAAATCGTCGATGCGTACCTGCAGCTGGGTCCAGTCGGGCACAGTCAGGTGATCGAGGTCGGGGATCATCAGGCCAGTGCAATGGGCGGTGATGAACTCAGCGCGTTCCTTGGCCGTCTTCAGTTTTTTCATGGCCTTGGTGGCACGCAGCACCGGCATTTCCAGGGTCAACGAGGTCAGGCTGCGGCCCGCGACGTCGAACGGTTGCAGCAGCTGCACCTGGTCGGGGTCGACCTGTGGATCATCCAGAAAGTACGACGCCGGGCGGGTGGACATTTCGTGCACGTACTGGGCAATGCTCACGTAATCCGGGCGCTTGAGCTGGTCGAGTTCCTTGACCGACAGGCCGGTGGCCAGTTTGGCCAGCTCGAAGAACTGATCGTCTTCGTCATCGCCAGCGCGGGCCAGGGCCTCTTTTTGCGCGGCGTAGTACAGAGGCTTGAGTGGGAGCTGCTCGATCTGCGAGCCATCGTCACCGGTGATCGGCGACAGCAGCTCATGGGTAGGAGGCATCCAGGACATGGAATCAATTCCTTGGTGAAGCAGCGTGGACGAGCCACCTGTGGGAGCGGGCTTGCTCGCGAAAGCGGTGTGTCAGTCAACATTGCTGTTGAAGCTGATGGCCTCTTCGCGAGCAAGCTCGCTCCCACAGGGACTGCGTCTAGCCGGCTGGTTTGTTTAAGGCAGCAACACCGCACGGCGCGCATCGCCAAGAATGTCGACGCCGTTGAGCACGAACTTCTGGGTGCGCACGTCGATGTCGATCACCGGCACGCCGTTTTCCAGGCGGTTGTAAGTGCGGCAGGACAGCTCAAGATTGGTCTTGGGCTTCTCATTCATTTTCAGCGGGGTTTCCTCGAGGGATTTCAACTTGCCGCCCACCGTGTGATAGGTGAACCAGGTGTTGCCGTCCTGGTCCTGGCCGGCTTCACGCACGTTGAGCAGAATGTCCTCGCCCACCGTCACGCCCAGCGCCAGCATGACTTCCGGACCGAGGCCTTGCAGGGTCAGCTTGGCCGTCAGCACCTTGCCGCCCTTGGCCATTTCCTCGCCAATGAAACGGCCGCCACGCATCTCTTCCATGTCGAATTCGATTTTCGGCGGGGTGAAATCTTCCACGGTCGCCGACAACGGCAGGCCTTGCAGGGTGGCCGCGATGGCCTGTCTTACGCGGTTGGTAAACATTAGAGAACGTCCTCCAGGAACTGCTCGATGATTTCATCGCGGGCATTGAGTTGATAAATCATGTGTTCGTTCGGCGCGTAGCGGCCGTAGTCGATGACCACGTACCAAGTGCCGTTCTTGTACTTCTCGACGCTGTTCAATTCCGGGTGCAGGTACACGCTGCCGCCGGGAATGGTTTCGTCGGCCACCAGGGTTTGCAGCCAGTCATTGATGCGCTTGACCTCCTGGTCCATGAACGACTTGGTCAGGTTCTTGGCCATGGCTTTCTGGCCGGCCTTCACCAGCTTGCGGCTGATGGCATCTTCCAGGCCGACGTAGCTGATGAACTTACCGGTGATGGAACGGTTGCCCAGCAGCGAGAAGCCGCCAAGGATGGTCCGGGCGTAGTAGCTGACGCCGTAGCGGTTGAGCAGATCGCCTTCGGTGGAGGTGTCGAGGATGTTGTATTCGACGGTGCGCGAAACGTCCTCGGCGAAGGTCACCTGGTTGCCCGGGCTCTCCCACTGCTTGACCTTGGCAAGCGCGGCGATGGCCAGGCTCGACGGGGCCAGGAAGACGTTTTTCTTCGCGGCCTTGGAGTACACCGCCGGCATGTTGTGCACCACCAGGCAACGGTCGAAACCGAGGTCGGCGCCGCCCAGTTCCTGGCTGTAGGTCACCTGGTCGGCGACCGAGGCGTCCTTGCCATCGAGCACCACACGGGCCTTGATGCGCTTGCCAAACGAAGCGAATTCGCTGGCCACGGCCTTGGTGCCGGTGAAGCCCGGCGCGCCGATGATGGTCAGGTCTTCGGCCACGCCACTCAACGCGGCCAGGCCCAGCTTGCGCCCGGTCTGCGCCTCGATGCCGCCGATCACGTTGTTCTGCGTGTCGGCCAGGGTCGCGCCCTCTTCGACGATGACCACATAGACCGGCACCTTGACCACTTTGAGGATCTGGTAGACCGCCTGGAACAACGTACCCGCCTCGGCACCGGTCGGGTCCAGCTGGGCCTGGGTGGTGAAGCTGTTGATACGGAACGGGGTGTTTTTCGGAATCAGCGGGTTGGCATTCGGCGCGGTGCCGACCAGACCGATGACGTTGTCACCCAGGCCACCCATGGCCTCGGGAGATTCGGTGGCATTGACGGTAATGCCGTTGTGCTCGAAGTTCAAAACCTCAGCCATGGTTATTCAGCCTTTTTGGTGGTGGCCTTTTTGGCCGGGTTGGATGCAGGAGCCGGTTCGACGGCTTCGGTTTTTTTCAATGCCAGGCGACCGGCGCTGTGCAAGGCGTTTGCTTCGACGTCGAGCAGATCGAGTTCCTGGCCGACGGTCGACCAGTGCCCGCCTCCGGTGGGGAATGGGAGGAGCACGGTGTAGGTTTGGCGTAGTGCCATTTCTGTTTCTCCAGATATGAAAAAGCCCCTTTGAGGAAGGGGCTGTTGGGTTTTGGATGGGTAAGAAAACGCCCCGTCGGTGCGGGGCGTTTATTGGTGTTGCATAGCCAGCCAATCAGGCGTTGGCGGCCGATGGTCTATCAGTGGAAACTCGCCGGCCTGCGGCCAATTACGCAAGTCACGACGGTAGGTTTGCAGCGCCCCGTATTGATTGGCGGTCAGCGTAGTTACGGCGCCTTCCTCCAATTCGTCGCGGTGCCGCGTAACCATTTGATCCGTAGCTAATAGTTCACCATCGCGCCACACACGCTCTTGCTGCACCAGCTGAGCAAAGGTGGGCAACGGCGGGTCAATTAGCACCGGAAAGCCATCATCATCCCACGCAATAACCTTACCTTCCGACTGACCCGCCAGCAGCTCAGCATGTTTCTCACCGGAGACTTCAACCACGTCATCAGGCATCGACACGTGAATAGTTGCATCGTAGAAACCGCGAGTTGTTTTTGAAGCGAACATAGACTGCTCCTTAATAACCAATGGCCATGTACTTCCAGTTAGCAGCAATAGATCCCGAGCTTCTTACGTGGGTCACTCGTGCCGAAGTGCTGTCGCCGGAGAAGAACTCGGAAATCAATGGCGAGTTAGACGTATTGAGCTCAATCGTGCGAGACCCAGTGACACATAAAACTCCGTTCGGAAAAGCAATAGGGTATGACACAGCGGTCGATGTAACAGTGGTGGTACAGGTTGCACTCATCATGCCCCACTGAACAATCAAGCCGCTTGGTAACTTCTGATACCCATTAGCTGTCAACGCACCTCCAAAAACCGAGGCGTATTTAAGAGCCATAGCCCCACCACGCAAACGCCACGTCCCTGACACTTTCACGAACTCGGCGTTATCCCCCGTACCCAGAACGACCGTAGTCACTGCCATGAGCGGGGAAGCCAAAACGTCAGTGCCGGCCGCCAGGACAGTAACGGCAGGAGCCCCAGCGTTCACTACCTCGACCGTAGCGCCCTCAGCTACCCCGGTGGTCGGAGGCAACGTAATGTTGATCGGCGTAGCGGATGAGACGGATACAACGCCGCCAATGTACGACGCCCCGAGTGCGGTACTGACCGTAAGCGGGACAAAAACCGAATACTCGACACCCATCCGTTTTGCGAAGGCAGTACTCGCCAATCTGAGAGAGCTATCGAACTGGGGTGGTGTCGGCGCCGTTGGATTGCCCCCAAAGGCTGGCGACAACAAACGGGCATACCCTGCCGTAATGTCTTGGAACATCAGCGACGTCGTTCCCAATACGATCGAGCCATCAGTAATGAGCTGCCAGATCGTATCGGCAAGCGTAGCCCCCGTTTCCACGGAAACAATAAGCGCCGAGGTGACATCGGCATTCGAATCAGCATCCTTAGCCCGAATCCAAGCACCGTTCGCAACCACGTAGATACCGTTGTCTTTCGCCAAAGTCTGCGACTTGACAAGCACCCGGTCCCCAGCCACCACGGCAACGCCGTCGACGGTCTGCGCACCGCTCAGCACAATGTTTGCTGTCGTCGCCACCCGCACAGACTGTTTCCTGTCGAGCTTGGCAAGCTCATCAGCGACATAACTTGCGACCCATGCCCGCGTCGCCTTGACCACCGTATCGTCAATCAACAACGTCACCAGTTCCGCATTGCTGGTCTCGAAAATCGAACGGATATAAAACTCTTTCCCTGAGCCCGAAGTGGCCAACACTGGCTTGAACGACTCTGGATATTTGATGATCGCGTACAGAATCCCGGTATCGGTCCATAAGCCGGCTTCGCGCACATACCAACCGCCTACATCAGGCGGAATGGTCACCTCAGCCAGCAGCCAACTCGGGTTTTTTTCGTCCTGGAACAGCGCATTGAGTGGTCCACGCCAGACCTCGCGCTTGAGTGCGGTGGCGGTCGCCGCCGGGTTGTAGACAGCACCCCCGCCGTCACCGACGGAAATCTGCGACAGTTTGATCGGTAGGCCCGCTGCCTTGCAGGCGGTTTCGTAGGCAATCCCCGCGTCAGTGAGCAGGGTGTAGTAGTCGGCCATTTAGGACCCCTGTGGATAAATAGTGGAGGTTTCGACGGTGTAGAGCCCGGCAGCGGTGAAGGCTTGGCCCGAGGCTTCAAGGCCATCGATGACGGCGGGATAAACCGTGGTCAGTTCACCGCACAGCGTCGCGGCGCCGATAACGTGACGGCCGAAGGCACTCAAGCCGACGGAAACTGTCAAGGTGTCGCGCTCGCTTTTGGCGTCGGCCAGGCGACGATCGAGACGGGCGTCGATGGTTTCGCTGTAGGGCTGATCTGTGAACGCCCTGACGGAAAAACTATAGGGCGGGCCCGGTGGCGTTTGCTCATACCAAGCCCGCACTTCAGGCCTCAATCGCAGCCCCTTGGCGGCGTTTTCCAGCGCCGTTCGTGTACCGGCTTGTCGAGCGGTAGGCCAGGCGAGTTCGACCGTCAGGCGTTTTTCCGCCTCCGCCGCCTCGGAACTCCACTCCTTGACCCCACGATCCGCCGCCAGATAAGGCAGGAACGCCAATGTCGTTCCACGTGGATTCATCAATTCGGGAAACGGCGGATCGACGCGTTCCAGCAGCCGGGCAAACCCGAGATCCAGCGCCCGCTCCAGCGGTGAGCTGTTGACCGGCAGCAGGCCCGGGCGAGGTGTGTCGTCACTCATAATGTATCCACCTCGACCTCGACACCCGTGCAGTACGGCGCCTGGAAAGCCGTCGTCACAATCGGCGCAAGCGGTTCGAGAATCTGCAGCTGAACGGCGCCAGCGCTGTGCAGGGTGTAGTCAATCCAGCTCGGGTCCACTCGGCCTTCCAGGCGATGGCAGGCCTCGGCATAGTCCAGCAGTTGTTGTTGTGCGGCAGCCTGGGTCAGGCCCGAGTCAGGCCCGGGATTGATCTTCGCCACGACGCGGATTTTGTAAGGTTTGATTTGCGCGGCCTGCACGATGACCAAGTCCGTCTCGGGCCGTACATCCGGTCGGGCGAAGTGCTCGCGGACGCCGTCGAGCAACGCCTCGGACGGCGTTCCATTGCCGTCGCGGGACAGCACCGTGACCGTGACTTCGCCGGGCGCGGTACGGCGTCCGTTACCGTCCTTGATCTGGGCGGCGTAGCTGTCCGGGTCGAAGGTGTAGGTGACCGTCACCACACCCGCCGAGGCGTTCTCGACTTTTACGACGGGACGCTGCCCCAGGGTAAAAATCTCCCGCCGATACTGCATGCGCGAGCCAGCCGCCGGCGCATGGGGCGCCAGGTAGTAGCGCAACCGCGCATCGTCATCGCTCTCGTAGACCGGGGGGACGGGCGGGAATGCCGCCGGGTCGCCCGGGTCGAGCAATTGGCGTTCGAGCCCCATGTCCGCGAGGCGAGCGTCGAGATTGGTGCCGGTGGCCCACCACGCCAACATCTGCTTGATGCGGGCGTTGTATTTGCGTTCGTGGGTTTGCAGCCGGACACAGAACGCCTCGAGGGCCAGGGTCAACAGTTCGCTTTCGTTCTCGAGGCTGTCCACCAACTTGGCGGCGCTGGCGGGAGAGCGTGCGGCGACGTACTCGACCACGAAGGTCTTGAACTCGGCGAGCAAGTCCTCGAACGCTTCGACGGTGACGATGGCCGGTTCGGCCAGTTGGTTCTGGCCGGGTATCAACATGCTCATGTCACCACCTCGAATGTCTGCTTGCGGTTTTTCCAGGTGCCGGCGAAACGCAGCAGCAATCCGGCACCGTGCCGGCTGGCGACGATGACTTGGGGCTCGAAATCATCGATGCCGTTGTGGGGGTTGTAGAACGCTTGGGCCGCATGGCTCTGGGCGAGGATCAACAGATCGTCGCCGAGGTTCTGCCCCAGCAACTGGGTGAGTGCGCAGCCATACAACGGGCGCTTCTGGCGGGTGCCCAACGGCGTGGTCAAGGCACGGGTGGCGCGCTGCACGAACTGCAGCCAGTCGTCGACCGTGGCGCCGGTATTTCGATCGATTCCAATCATGAGGAAGTCTCTTATGCGGTACTGATGACGCGTCCCTGGTGATCCACCACCGGGCCGCTCAGGTGCACACCGGAGGCGTCGAGCCGAATGCCGACGGCGCCCAGTTTTAATTCGATGATTTGCGGCGTCATCACCAGACTCGATGGGCCAATGCTCAACTGGAGCGATTCACGGGAGCCGCTGAACGTCGCCGGGCCGTTCTTCCAATGCAGGACATGGCTGGCGTGGTCGTAGCCGTTTTCCGTGCCGTCTTGATAGAGGCGACGCGTCAGCGAGGCCTGTGTCGAGACGGGCGGGAACTGACCGCCATTAAGGCCAAACAACGCCACCGCCTGCCCACCGCTCTCGCCGCCGCCATGGTTGAGTAACAGGCATTGCTCGCCCACGGAGGGAATCCGCGACTCGCTCTGGGCGCCGGCGCTCGGGTTGAAAAAGCGGATCGCCGGAGTGAGCAGTCCGCCATGGCTGACTTTGCACGTGTTGCTGGCCGCATCGACTTCCTGGCAAACGCCAATGCGGCAGAAACTCTCCGCACGTCGATGCAAGTCTTCCAGCTCGGTTTCCATCTGCGCCAGGCGCTCGATGATCGGCCCCAGATGCATCCGTAACAGCGCATCAAACATGGCTTAGCCCTCAAGTGCGGTGTATTGGTCCGGGTCGTCGATGTTCGACACTTCCCAGGTGCGGGCAAACTTCGGGATGCCCAACGGGTCATCCAACAGCGTCGGGCCGAGGTACAAGGTTTGGCTGAAGGAAAGGGTCCAGGCGGTGTACGACCTTGTCGGGTTGATGAACGTGGATGGCAGGCCATCGATCTCCGTGGGCAAGTCGCATTGATCGCCCGACAGACCCCAGCGGTTATCCATCACCAAGTGCTTCAACTCAGCGGCCAAATCGCAGGCCTCCCATCCCGGAACGGCCATGACCACTTGCAGGGAAACCGTCAGGAGATGGGCGATACGCCCATTGTTGGCGCGGTGACCGGGCGCATCACGCTCGATGGCAATCAGTATCCAGGGTTGATCGTCGGTGCCATCGAACTCCTGAGGGCTGCCGACTTTCAAGGTGGGATAAGTGGTGCGCAGCGTCTGGGCAATGGCCGAGAACAACTGCGACGGTTTTTCGATAAGGGCAGACATTGATCGCCTCCTTGTGTAGGGATCAGCGCTGTCGATTCACGGCTGGTCGGGAGGAACGTCTCGCGGAGGGACTTCGCACACGCCGATCCGCTTGGCGACCCAGCGCTCGTAAAGACCGATGGCCACATCGGCACCGGCCATGGCGGTCAGGCAACCCAGGGCGCAAGCGCTCCAGATCGACATCCCGAGGGCGTACAACAGCATGGTTGCCGATACGCCGCAGACCACGCAGGCACCGGAGCGCAGAACCACGCGGCGCAGCAACGGCCAGCCACGGGCGCCCTCCTTGTCGGCGCGCCACATCTCGCCGGACACCCCGCCCACCAGGGCGAGCACGATGACCAGCCAGATCGGCATGTCCAGCAACGCTTGTTGCTCGTTTGTCATGTCAGGCTTCCTGGGGGGTGAGTGATGAACGTTTGGAGACAGGCGACGTTCTACAGTCGCTCAACGATGACGTTGTCGATGAAAGCGAAATTGACGTAAGGATTCTGTTCGTTGGAGAAGGCCAGGGTTGTTTGAGTGGTGGTCGCGGTAAAGTCCAGGGTCATGGTGGCCCATTCGACCACGCTGCCTCGGGCCGCAGGTGTGTTGAATGTTGTGGTTTGCCCGGCGACTTTAACCTGGACAACACCTTCCCCGGAGCGGTTGGCGTAAACCGAATTACCTGCGCTGAACGTCAAGCGATATTTTGCGCCGACCACCGTGGCGAAGTTCTGTTGAATCCCTCCTCCGTTGCTGTAAACGCTGTTAGCCAGATCGACAATCACCACACCTTCAGGCGCTACGGAACCACGGATCGAAGCGGCGACATTGAAGTACTCCGCCCCAGACAGGAACGTTGTCCAACCGGTGATGAAATCGGCCTGTCCCGTCGTATTCAATACACAACTGTCAGCGCAGCCCGGCTGTTCGAAGCTGCCGTTGATCAGAAGATTGGCCGCCGTGGCGTTACCCGTTGCGCTGAAAAAAGCGAAGGCCAGCAGGAATGGAGCCATGGTTTTTTTTAATGAGTTCATGGTGATACCTATTGAGTCGAATGATTGTTCGCGGAAGATTCCGCTCTCATGTCGCTCAAAGGCGATGGCTCGAGGCTCGCGGCCTTCACATGATTCAACGTCCCGCACCGGGAACACTTGATCTGGAGTTCGGTGTTCTCGCCCATGCGGGCCAGAAGTTTTTTACAGTGACCGCATCTGAAATCCTTCAGCATCAAAAGCCCTCCCATTGGCGGCGGTTTGAAGTGCCTCGCGGCACAGGCATTCCAAAAAGCCCGGTTGCCCAGGCTTTTCAGTAATGCGCTTGATCTTTCGGCGCGACTGGCGCGGTACGGATCCATTCAAATTGTTCCTCCGGCCGCGGTCCCTGCCCGCCGGATAACTGCTTCTGGTGCTTTACGCTGCACACCCGGGCCAGTTGCCAACCCTCTGAACCGTTAAGGCCGGTTCATCGCTGCCTGTTGATGGAACTAAAGAGCTTTGTTGCCAGCCGCTTTGTCGAGCGGCTTGGACACAGAATATGCATGGATGCATATACAGTCAATGCGTAAATGCATTTATTTATGCGTTCCGAATGCGCAAATGCATGAAGCCCTTGTAAATGCGAGGGGCGCAGGTTTCAGGAGGCGAAAAAAAACCCGCTCGGCGGCGGGTTTTATCTGACAGCGGAGGGGTTAACGGGCGTACATGCCCCACCAGAAGACGTGACCGAGGATGACGATTTGCTCGTCCTGCATTTCCTGGAACGTGTAGTCCTCATCCGGGTGTTCATCGCGATTGAAGCTACGCAGGCGGATGCCGGTGGGCAGGCGGTAAAGCTGCTTCACTCGCAGTTGGCCGTTGTGATTGATGGCGTAGAGGTCACCGTCGACGATGTCGCCGATCCCGCATTTGCCCGCATTCACCCCGACCGTGGCGCCGTCGCGCAGCACCGGCAACATGCTGTTGCCGCGCACCGTCACGCACTTGGCCTGGTCGAACTGCACACCGTTGTGGCGCAGGCTGCGCTTGCCGAACCGCAGGCTGGAGCGTTCGCTCTCCTCAATGACGAATCTTCCTGATCCAGCAGCCAATTCAACCTCACGCAGAAAAGGGACCGACACCTCATCTTCTTCGACGGGTGTTTCGTCGTCCCACAGGCTTATGTCCTTGAGTTCGGAATGCGGCTCGTCGCGGCGGGCATTGCCGACGGGCACAACGTCGGCGCGCCCGCGTAACTGGTCGGTGCTCACGGCAAAATATTCGGCGATCTTCGAGATGTGTTTATCCGAAGGGTCGACGATCTTGCCGCTGAGGATCCGCGAGAGGGTGGACTGAGGCACGCCGGTACGCCGGTGAAGCTCCGTGGGGGAGATCCCGTGCTGATCGAGCAATGCTCTTAATACGGTCGAAACGTTGCGTTTTTGCATAACGCGCATGATGCTTGTTCTTTTTGCAGAAGACAAATGCTGTTTTGCATAAATATGCAATATGTATGAGCTGTCGAGTGCAACGAGGCTGCGATCTTTCCCCAGACACTTGAGTCTCAAGCGAAAAATCAAAAGATCGCAGGCTTCGCCAGCTCCTACAAAAGCCAAACCCTCCTACCTGGGATTTGCCCCTACACGTCCCTAAGAAAAGACTTCAAGCCCGTCCTTCAAATATGCGACACAAGGCTACGTTTCCTTGCGCCTCTGCCTACAACTACGCCAGAATCCGCCGGCTTGTGCGCCTTGGGGGCCACCGGTACTTTTGATCCGGTCACTGCCCATCAGTGATCGGGTTTAGTAGCCCGGTATTTCCAAGATGTACATCGCTCCATCCAAGTCAGGTATTCCCATTCCTGCATTCGATGGTAGCTGTGCGCAGGGCGCCCTCGGGTGCGCCGGTTTCTTGGATCCCCGGTCTACTAACCTGCGTACAGCTGCCACCCATTTCGTTTAGTAGCGAATCGGTGATGGCTCCCACTTCGAGGATCCAAGCATCATGAGCAAGAACACTCCAAATCCCCCAGACGATCACGTCTCCCGCAGCCAATCGGCCAACGCCAAGAAACTCGACGACGCGGCCACCCGCGCCCTGGACTATTACCTCAAGCCGAAAACCGACAAGGAAACCGCTGACACGCCCGACACCCTTTTCGTCATCGCCCCCAACGTCGACGCCGAATGCCTGCTCGCCAACCTCAGCGAAACCCTGGCCTCGGCCAATGCCATGGTCAGTGACCTGGCATTCGACCTGAAAGGCTCGCGGCGGAATATCTTGCTGGGGGTTCAACAGATGATCGAGTTGAGCCAGTTGCTGGCGAACCGGGCGTTGGATGTGGTTGAGGTGAGGTAGCACTCATGATGCAAGCCAAGACCTAAGAGAAACCCGAGTCATCACTGTGGGAGCGAGCTTGCTCGCGATGGCGGTAGTCCAGTTACAATTAAGTTGTATTGGCAGCCGTCATCGCGAGCAAGCTCGCTCCCACAATTGGATCAGGGTACAGCCGGAGAAACAGGTCGGCTGTAAGGCCGCCTCGCGAGCAAGCTTTGCTTCCACAGATATGATGGATGTACGACCGGGAGAGCCAGGTCGGCTATCAGGCCGCCTCGGTTTTGTTTTTGATCTGGCGCGCCCCGTTAACCACGATGGCTGAACGGAGGTATTGCGCAGTGGGCAACCCGGCATGGATGCCGGGTTAGCCGCGCTGGGCCATGGATGGCCCTTCGCGGCGGGCCCACGGAGCAATGCCGGAGTGAGGGCATGCCGAGCCTAGGCGAGGCACCGAGTGGTGGGGCAAAAGCGCTTTGGTTACTTTCGCGCTTTTCGAAAGTGACCCGCCGTCAGGGCGGAACCATAAGCAGCCGTTACCCAAATAACGGATATACACCCCACCCCAAAAACCAGCTCACATATGGGTAGCACCAGACCGCCCATGTTAACCTTGCGCCCATCGCGGAAAAGCCGGGCCAATGCCCCTCCTTTTGCCCCACACCTTTCAACGAGCTTCCCTGACACCCATGAATACCGCCGTGAACGACCTGTCCTCCCACACGCCGATGATGCAGCAATACTGGCGCCTGAAGAACCAGCACCCCGATCAGCTGATGTTCTACCGCATGGGCGACTTCTACGAGATCTTCTACGAGGACGCGAAGAAAGCCGCCAAGCTATTGGACATCACCCTGACGGCGCGTGGGCAATCGGCGGGCATGGCGATACCGATGTGTGGGATTCCTTACCACGCGGCGGAAGGTTACCTGGCGAAGCTGGTCAAGCTCGGCGAATCCGTGGTGATCTGCGAGCAAGTCGGCGACCCGGCCACCAGCAAAGGGCCTGTCGAACGCCAAGTCGTGCGGATCATCACACCGGGTACAGTCAGTGACGAAGCCTTGCTGGATGAACGCCGGGACAACCTGATCGCCGCGGTGCTGGGCGATGAGCGCCTGTTCGGCCTGGCGGTCCTGGACATCACCAGTGGCAATTTCTCGGTGCTGGAAATCAAGGGCTGGGAAAACCTGCTGGCGGAGCTTGAGCGGGTCAATCCGGTCGAACTGTTGATTCCCGATGACTGGCCCAAAGACCTGCCAGCAGAAAAACGCCGTGGCGTACGTCGGCGGGCGCCGTGGGATTTCGAGCGCGACTCGGCGCTGAAAAGTCTCTGCCAGCAGTTTTCCACCCAGGACCTCAAGGGCTTCGGTTGCGAGAACCTGACCCTGGCCATCGGCGCGGCCGGTTGTCTGCTGGCCTACGCCAAGGAAACCCAGCGCACCGCCCTGCCCCACTTGCGCAGCCTGCGTCACGAGCGCCTGGATGACACCGTGGTGCTGGACGGCGCGAGCCGACGCAACCTGGAGCTGGACACCAACCTGGCCGGCGGGCGCGACAACACCTTGCAATCGGTGGTCGATCGCTGCCAGACCGCCATGGGCAGCCGCCTGCTGACCCGCTGGTTGAACCGTCCGCTGCGGGACCTGACGGTACTGACAGCGCGCCAGTCTTCCATTACTTGCCTGCTGGACCGCTATCGCTTCGAGCAGCTGCAACCGCAGCTCAAGGAAATCGGCGACATCGAGCGGATCCTCGCGCGTATTGGCCTGCGCAACGCCCGTCCCCGTGACTTGGCGCGCTTGCGCGATGCCCTCGGCGCGTTGCCTGAACTGCAGGTGGCGATGACCGACCTCGAAGCGCCGCACCTGCAACAACTGGCACAAACCACCAGCACCTACCCGGAGCTGGCCGCGCTGCTGGAAAAAGCCATTATCGACAACCCGCCGGCGGTGATCCGTGACGGTGGCGTGCTGAAAACCGGCTACGACGCCGAACTCGACGAGCTGCAAGCGCTGAGCGAGAACGCCGGCCAGTTCCTGATCGACCTC
The DNA here is from genome assembly GCF_051132015.1 of Pseudomonas sp. Z1-12. Classification (NCBI taxonomy): domain Bacteria; kingdom Pseudomonadati; phylum Pseudomonadota; class Gammaproteobacteria; order Pseudomonadales; family Pseudomonadaceae; genus Pseudomonas; species Pseudomonas sp. Z1-12. The sequence goes on along the minus strand of NZ_CP071647.1, from coordinate 1,267,177 downwards.
GAGGCCCGGGAAAAAGCCCGCACCGGACTGGCCAACCTCAAGGTCGGCTACAACCGAATTCACGGTTACTTCATCGAACTGCCAAGCAAACAGGCTGAGCAGGCCCCGGCCGACTACGTCCGCCGCCAGACCCTCAAGGGCGCCGAGCGTTTCATCACCCCGGAACTCAAGGCGTTTGAAGACAAGGCGCTGTCGGCCAAGAGTCGCGCCCTGGCCCGGGAAAAAATGCTCTACGAAGCGCTGCTCGAGGATCTGATCAGCCAATTGCCGCCCTTGCAGGACACCGCCGGCGCCTTGGCGGAACTGGATGTGCTGAGCAACCTGGCTGAACGGGCCTTGAACCTGGACCTCAACTGCCCACGCTTCGTCAGCGAACCATGCATGCGCATCAGCCAGGGTCGTCACCCAGTGGTCGAGCAAGTCCTGACCACGCCGTTCGTGGCCAACGACCTGAGCCTGGACGACAACACCCGCATGCTGGTGATCACCGGTCCGAACATGGGCGGTAAATCCACCTACATGCGCCAGACCGCGTTGATCGTGCTGCTGGCCCACATTGGCAGCTTCGTCCCGGCGGCCAGTTGCGAATTGTCCTTGGTGGACCGCATCTTTACCCGGATCGGCTCCAGTGATGACCTGGCCGGTGGGCGCTCGACATTCATGGTGGAAATGAGCGAAACCGCGAATATCCTGCACAACGCCACCGAACGCAGCCTGGTGCTGATGGACGAAGTCGGCCGCGGCACCAGCACCTTCGACGGCTTGTCCCTGGCCTGGGCCGCGGCCGAACGCCTCGCGCACCTGCGGGCCTATACGCTGTTCGCCACCCATTATTTCGAACTCACCGTATTGCCGGAAAGCCAGCCGCTGGTGGCCAACGTCCACCTCAACGCCACCGAGCACAACGAGCGCATCGTCTTCCTGCACCACGTGCTGCCCGGCCCGGCCAGCCAGAGCTACGGCTTGGCGGTGGCGCAACTGGCCGGCGTGCCGAGCGAAGTGATCAGCCGTGCCCGCGAGCACCTGAGCCGCCTGGAAACCACCAGCTTGCCCCACGAAGCACCACGCCCGACTAAAGGCAAACCGGCCGCGCCACAGCAAAGCGACCTGTTCGCCAGCCTGCCGCATCCGGTGCTCGATGAACTGGCCAAGCTCGATGTGGACGACCTGACGCCACGTCGGGCACTCGAATTGCTCTATACATTGAAAACACGGATCTAACGCACAGGCTTTCAAGCTGTTAGAATCTCGCGCGGTTTGGGATGCTGCGGGCTATTAGCCTGGTTCGCAGACTACCGCTCCCAAACCTCGCGACCCCGCCGTGAAGGGGCTTCGCGACAGCCGCCTGAGGAGAGAATTAGAAATGACCTTCGTCGTCACCGACAACTGCATCAAGTGCAAGTACACCGACTGCGTAGAAGTGTGTCCGGTGGACTGCTTTTACGAAGGCCCGAATTTCCTGGTCATTCACCCGGACGAGTGCATCGACTGCGCCCTGTGTGAACCGGAATGCCCGGCAAATGCCATTTTCTCGGAAGACGAAGTGCCGGCCGGCATGGAGAATTTCATCGAGCTGAACGCCGAGCTGGCGGACATCTGGCCGAACATCACCGAGAAGAAAGACGCCCTGCCAGACGCCGAAGAGTGGGATGGCAAGACTGGCAAGATCGCAGACCTCGAACGCTGATCATCCCTGCGTTCGTCGAAAAGGCCCCTTGCGGGCCTTTTTGCTTTTTCGGATTAAGAAATCGCAGGCAAAAAAAGGGGCGGTTTGACCCGCCCACATTTTTTCCCTAATCCCTTTAATCCTATTCATCGTCCTGATGAATCGCATCCTGCGATGTCCTTCCGTTCCCATCGTCCTTGACGGGTGTGTCTGTCCGTCGACACAGGGCTGATATTAGTGTCTTCCCAGGCGAGTGCAACGCGGGTGATACAGGTGGCTTGCTCGGTCACACTATGTTCACCAAATAATTTCCCTTATAAATCATATGAATACGAAAAGATCACGGCGTTTATAGCGGTCTGTCCCGGCGATGAGGAACCGATCGCTTACGCAACACTAGGCAAAAGCTTACAAGCTGAACCTATAAATGGAGCTGGGTTGGGGAAGCGACCCTCTGGAAACGCAGAAGCTTCGAACCTGTTGGTCTATCGTTTTACGAGGGAGGTTCATGGGTGGTGTGTATATCCGTTGCTGCGGTAACGGCCACTGGCGGTTCCGCTCTTACAGCGGGTCACTTTTGGAAGAGCGCCAAAAGTAACCAAAAGCGCTTTGCCCCACCACTCGGCACCTCGCTTAGGCTCGGTGTGCCCTCACTCCGGCATTGCTCCGTGGGCCGCCGCGAAGGGCCATCCATGGCCCAGCGCGGCTATCCCGGCATCCATGCCGGGATGCCCACTGCGCAATGCCTGCGTTCGGCCAGCGTGGTTTAACGGGGCGCCCAGATCAAGATCAAAATCCAAAGCAAGAGCAACGGCAACGGCAACGGCAACGGCAACGGCAACGGCAACGGCAACGGCATGAGCGGGGCACAGGCCGACATCTATGTGGCTGAGCCACCGCTATCGCGAGCAAGCTCGCTCCCACATTGGATCTACAGCAGACACAAAACCCATACACATCGCAAAACCTGTGGGAGCGAGCTTGCTCGCGATGGGGCCAGCACATTCAATTATCATCGACGGTAACGCCGGCTTCACGAGCAAGCCCGCTTCCACAGGGCGGACGCCGTCTCGCCAAGAACCAGGTTGGCTACAAGGCCACCTCGTTTTGAAACGAATGCCCCCCCAAACCCAAGCCCAAAAAAACGGCACTTCCCGTTTCTGGGAAGCACCGCTTTTTTCAAACTGCACAGCATCACCGCCAGTCAGGGCGCGTTTCTGCTGCACTTACCTCGGTGTTACTGAAACAACGACTCGCTCGACAAGCCGTTCTTCTCCAGGATCTCCCGCAAACGCTTGAGACCTTCAACCTGGATCTGCCTGACCCGCTCACGCGTCAACCCAATCTCCAGCCCGACATCTTCAAGCGTGCTGCTTTCGTGCCCCCGCAAGCCAAAGCGGCGAATCACCACTTCCCGTTGCTTGTCGGTCAACTCCGAGAGCCATTGGTCGATGCTCTGGGACAGGTCATCATCCTGAAGCAGTTCACACGGGTCAGTGGGCCGATCGTCCGTGAGGGTATCCAGCAAGGTTTTATCCGAGTCCGGCCCCAGGGAAACGTCTACCGAGGAAACCCGCTCGTTAAGCCCAAGCATGCGCTTGACCTCACCCACCGGTTTTTCCAGCAGGTTGGCGATTTCCTCAGGTGAAGGTTCATGATCGAGTTTCTGGGTCAACTCACGGGCGGCCCGCAGGTAGACGTTCAGTTCCTTGACCACATGAATCGGCAACCGGATCGTCCGGGTCTGGTTCATGATCGCCCGTTCGATGGTCTGGCGGATCCACCAGGTGGCGTAGGTCGAGAAACGGAAGCCGCGCTCAGGGTCGAATTTCTCGACGGCGCGAATCAGGCCCAGGTTGCCCTCTTCGATCAGGTCCAGCAGCGAAAGCCCGCGATTGACGTAGCGTCGGGCGATTTTCACCACCAGGCGCAGGTTGCTTTCAATCATGCGTTTTCGACCGGCCGGGTCACCACTTTGCGACAGCCGCGCAAAATGAACTTCTTCCTCGGGGGAGAGCAGTGGCGAGAAACCGATTTCGTTGAGGTACAGCTGAGTGGCGTCCAGCGCCCGGGTGTAATCGATGTACTTATGTTGTTTAAGTGAAGCGGAGTGTTTGGATTTGGCACGAACGGAAGGTGGAGTCGCCCCTTCATCATTCGACATCGAATCCATAGCGATGCCGGTCTCCATAAGGAGAACCTCATCGTCGATGTCAAACTCCGGCACTTCTTTACTGAGAGCCATTGTTATAGTCCTTTGGTGAGTTCGACCTCAAGCTCGAGCGACGCCTTTATCCTTGGCAACGCTGGAGCCTGTTCCCTCTACGTGACGGAACAGGCTGACAATCAAATCAACGACGTGGCAGGAATTGCAGCGGATCGACTGGTTTACCTTGCCGGCGAATCTCAAAATGCAGTTTCACCCGGTCTGTTCCCGTTGATCCCATTTCGGCAATTGTCTGTCCGACCTTGACCTGCTGCCCCTCCCGAACCAACAGCCTGCGGTTGTGACCGTAGGCACTGACGTAGGTATCGCTGTGTTTGATGATGACGAGTTCGCCGTAGCCCCTCAAACCACTCCCGGCGTACACAACCGTGCCATCAGACGCAGCTAAAACAGGCTGTCCCAAATCCCCGGCGATATCAATTCCTTTATTCAAACTACCGTTTGAAGAGAATTTTCCAATGAGAACGCCATTAGAAGGCCATCCCCAGCCTGTCGGGGCGGGGCCTGCGGGAGGCATCGGAGCGGGGGTCGGTTTGCTCGCGACGGACGGTACTACAGCCGTTCCAGCCCCCGCTGGCCGGCGGATGACCGTGGTTTTGCTCGACGACGAAGGCGTCGAACCCGATTGCGTCACCACCGCGGTAGGCGTTGAACCGCTACGGCCATCGAAACGAATCGTCTGACCGGGGTGAATCGTATAAGGCGCAGGAATGTTGTTCCGCGCCGCGAGGGCCTTGTAGTCCCAGCCGTAGCGAAAAGCGATGGAAAACAGCGTATCGCCGCGACGGACTACATATTGGCCGGTCGTTACCGTAGGACGTTGAGGTGTTGCGCTGTTGCGATCGACAACCCGGACATTGCTCGACGGCGTACTGGAACAACCGACCAGCAAAGTGCTCAAGACAAGGCCAGTCACCAGGCGCTGAAAGCTCGTGATACCCATACGCTGCGCAATGACTGTGAGACTCACCCGCCGCTCCCTTTGTGGTGGCTGAAAAATTGGAGGCTGCCTGTCCAGGCAGCGTTCATACAAATATAGCTGGCGACGACTGCGCCTCTATTAATGAAACGCAATTCACCACCGCACACGTTTGCTCGACGCCATTGGGCTCTGTTCAGCGAATCGATACCGCTGTGAGACACAGGCGTGGCCACGGAATTCAGCGTCTGTATATAAATGCTCAGGCCAACGGCCCATTGAGTAACGGCACAAACCGCACCGCCCCCAGGACGTGTCGCGAAAAACCGTGTTCCTCGCGCACGATCAGCATCAGTTGCTGAACCTCACCGGCGCCCACCGGGATGACCAGCCGTCCACCGGGGGCGAGCTGATCCAACAGGGCTTGAGGCACGTCGGTGGCAACGGCGGTGACGATGATGCCGTTGTACGGTGCCAAGGCCGGCCAACCTTCCCAGCCATCGCCCCAACGAAACACCACGTTGCGCAGGTTCAGTTCCACCAGGCGCTCCTTGGCGCGATCCTGCAGGACCTTGATCCGCTCCACGGAAAACACCCGTTCGACCAGTTGCGACAACACCGCCGTCTGGTAACCCGAACCGGTGCCGATCTCCATCACCTTGTCCAGCGGTCCCGCCTCCAGCAGCAACTCACTCATGCGAGCCACCATGTACGGCTGGGAAATGGTCTGGTTGTGGCCAATCGGCAACGCCGTGTCTTCATAGGCGCGATGGGCCAGGGCTTCATCGACGAACAGATGGCGCGGCGTGCGGCGGATCACCTCCAACACTTGGGCGTTGGACAGGCCTTCTTCGTAGAGACGCTGGATCAGTCGTTCACGGGTGCGCTGGGAGGTCATGCCGATTCCACGGCGCAGCATATCGTCTTGCTCACGAGCCATCAGCGCAGCCCCTCCAGCCAGCCATCGAGACTTCGGAAGGCGTCGTTGAAGGTACGGTCGAGTTGCAACGGCGTGATCGAGACATAACCTTGCATCACCGCATGGAAATCAGTGCCCGGCCCGCCATCCTCGGCATCGCCGGCGGCGGCGATCCAGTAACCGGCCTTGCCGCGCGGGTCGACGACGTGCATCGGTTTGGCGGCGCGGGCACGATGGCCCAGGCGCGTGAGTTGGATGCCACGGATGTGATCGAGCGGCAGGTTAGGGATGTTCACGTTCAGTACCGTGCGTGGCGGCAGGTCCAGCGCACCATGGGCTTCAACCAGTTTGCGGGCGAAGTAGGCGGCGGTCGGCAAGTTATCGACCTGCCGGGAAACGAACGAAAAGGCGAACGACGGCTTTTCCAGGAAGCGACCTTCCAGGGCAGCGGCAACCGTGCCGGAATACAACACGTCATCCCCCAGGTTGGCCCCCAGGTTGATGCCCGACGCCACCATGTCCGGCTCACGCTCCAGCAAGCCGTTGAGGCCCAGGTGCACGCAATCGGTCGGGGTGCCGTTGAGGCTGATGAAACCGTTGTCCAGATAGCAGGGATGCAAAGGACGGTCGAGCGTCAGCGAGCTGCTGGCGCCGCTTTTGTCCTGGTCCGGGGCGATGACCACGCACTCGGCAAAATCCGCCAGCGCAGCATAAAGCGCGGCAAGACCGGGTGCTGTCACCCCGTCGTCGTTAGAAATCAGAATACGCATGGGCTGTCCGTCTGCCCCACCGGCACCAGATCGACGAGTTCGCGCACCAAGACAGTGGCGAAACATCCGGCCGGCAGGACGAATTCCAGTTGCAGAATGTCAGGCTCGGGATAATGCCACGACAGCCCGCCAATGGGCAGTCGCAGGATGCGACGTTCGTGACTCATTCCCGCGTTTATCAACCAGTCGCGCAAATCCGCTTCGCCTTCGGCGATAGCCTGCTCCAACTCGAAGACCACGCCAGCGGCGGGCGAAGGTCCTTCGCCCCACTGCGGCCCGGTCGGGTGCAGGTCGAGAATGGCCAGGCGCGGATCGCTGCACTCAGCCTCACCAGCGGGGAAGAAACTGCGGCTGTCGGTGAAGGCGAGCAAGTCGCCTACCTGGGCACGCTGCCAGGTCCCGTCGGCGACCCGTGCCGCCAGCACCCGGTTGAACAGGAAACTGCGGGCGGTGGACAACAGCCGCGAGCGTACATTGCGCTGTTCCGGCAACGCCTTGCGCGCGGCCCAGGCACGGGCATCGACGACATTGCCGCCATCATGGCCGAAGCGCTGGGCGCCAAAATAATTGGGGATGCCCTGGCGGACAATCTGTTGCAGCCGCGCGTCGATCGCCGCCACGTCGCCCTTGAATTGAGTCAGGCGCAAGGTAAAGCCATTGGCCGAGTGCGCGCCGCGTTGCAGCTTGCGCCGATGGCGTGCGGTCTTGAGGATTTTCAGCGTGTCGTTCTCCGCCGCCGACAAGTCGGGATCGGCCTTGCCTGGCAATTGGACGCTGAACCATTGGCGAGTCAGGGCCTGACGGTCCTTGAGCCCGGCATAGCGGTGCGCAACGGCACGCCGGCGGCCTTGGCGATTCGACGGGCGGCCTCTTCGGTATTCAAGCCGCGTTTTTCAACCCAGATCCACAAGTGTTCGCCATCGCCGGTCAACGGGATGTCGAGCACTTCATCGACCTGGAAATCTTCAGCGCTGGCCTTGAGTACCGCGCTGCCCAACGACTCGCCGTAGGCCCGTGGCCCCAACAATTCCAGTTCGGTCATGGGCGCAGCAACAAGGCAACGGAGTGGACGGCAATGCCTTCTTCGCGACCGACGAAACCCAGCTTCTCGGTGGTGGTGGCTTTCACGTTCACTTGGTCCAACTCAACTTGAAGATCCTCGGCGATCAACTGGCGCATCGCCTCGATGTGCGGGGCCATTTTTGGGGCCTGGGCCACGATAGTGTTATCGACATTACCGACTTTCCAGCCCTTGGCGTGGATCAGCGCGACCACATGGCGCAACAGCACACGGCTATCGGCACCCTTGAATTGCGGGTCGGTGTCGGGGAAGTGCTTGCCGATGTCACCCAGGGCTGCGGCACCGAGCAGTGCATCGCTCAAGGCATGCAGCAGGACATCACCGTCAGAATGCGCGAGCAGCCCGAAGCCGTGTGCGATCCGCACGCCGCCCAGAGTAATGAAGTCGCCTTCAGCAAAACGGTGAACATCGTAGCCGTGGCCAATACGCATAAAAAAACGCCCCGATTTTTGTCAGGGCGTGATTCTACCTGCATTAGGCGTTTAGAGCGCGCGCATGATGCTGCAAGTGGTCGTCAATGAAGCTGGCGATGAAGAAGTAGCTGTGGTCATAGCCTGGTTGCAGGCGCAGCTCCAACGGATGATCGGCGGATTTGGCCGCCTGTTGCAACGCTTCGGGCTTGAGTTGGTTGGCCAGGAAATCATCGCGATCGCCCTGGTCTACCAGCAATGGCAGCTTCTCCTGCGCCTCGGCAATCAATGCACAGGCATCCCATTCCCGCCATTTCGAGCGGTCTTCTCCCAGGTAACGGGAGAAAGCCTTCTGGCCCCACGGGCAATCCATCGGGTTGTTGATCGGCGAAAAGGCCGACACCGAACGGTAACGCCCCGGGTTGCGCAAGGCGCAGACCAGCGCGCCGTGGCCGCCCATGGAGTGACCGCTGATGCCGCGTTTGTCCGAAGCCGGGAAATGCGCTTCGACCAGCGCCGGCAATTCCTGCACCACGTAGTCATGCATCCGATAGTGCCGCGCCCACGGATCCTGCGTGGCGTTCAGATAAAAACCCGCCCCCAGGCCGAAGTCCCAGGCATTGTCCGGATCGCCGGGCACGTCGGCGCCGCGGGGGCTGGTGTCCGGCGCGACAATGATCAGGCCCAGCTCGGCGGCCATGCGCTGGGCGCCGGCCTTTTGCATGAAATTCTCGTCGGTGCAGGTCAGCCCGGACAGCCAATACAGCACCGGCAACTTGCCGCCCTGCTCGGCTTGCGGCGGCAGGTACACGGCAAACACCATGTCACAACCCAGCACATCGGAACGGTGCCGGTAACGCTTGTGCCAGCCGCCGAAGCTTTTCTGGCAAGAGATGTTTTCCAGACTCATGACCGACCTCAGAAATGGATTACGGTACGGATGCTCTTGCCTTCATGCATCAGGTCGAACGCCTTGTTGATATCTTCCAGGCCCATGGTGTGGGTGATGAAGGTATCCAACGGGATCTCGCCCTTCTCGGCCATTTCCACGTAGCTTGGCAACTCGCTGCGACCACGCACGCCGCCAAAGGCCGAACCGCGCCAGACGCGCCCGGTTACCAACTGGAATGGACGGGTGGCGATTTCCTGGCCGGCCCCGGCCACGCCGATGATCACCGACTCGCCCCAACCTTTGTGGCAGCATTCCAGGGCGGCACGCATCAACTGGACATTGCCGATGCACTCGAAGGAAAAGTCCACGCCGCCGTCCGTCATGTCGACGATGACTTCCTGGATAGGTCGATCGAAGTCTTTCGGGTTGACGCAATCGGTGGCACCCAGTTGCTTGGCGATTTCGAACTTGGCCGGGTTGATGTCAATGGCAATGATGCGCGCGGCCTTGGCCTTCACGGCGCCGATCACGGCCGACAGGCCGATGCCGCCCAGGCCGAAGATCGCCACGGTGTCACCCGGCTTGACCTTGGCAGTGTTGAGCACCGCGCCGATGCCGGTGGTGACGCCACAACCCAGCAGGCAGACTTTTTCCAGCGGCGCTTCTTTTGGAATCTTGGCGACAGAGATTTCTGGCAGCACGGTATATTCAGAAAAGGTCGAGGTGCCCATGTAGTGGAAAATCGTCTCGCCCTTGTAGGAAAAGCGCGAGGTGCCGTCCGGCATCAGGCCTTTGCCCTGGGTGGCGCGAATCGCCTGGCAGAGGTTGGTCTTGCCCGACTTGCAGAACTTGCACTGGCCGCACTCCGGCGTGTACAGCGGGATCACATGGTCACCCACTGCCACCGAGGTCACGCCTTCGCCGATGGCTTCGACAATGGCACCGCCTTCATGGCCCAGGATCGACGGGAAGATTCCTTCGGGGTCAGCGCCCGACAAGGTGTAGGCGTCGGTATGGCAAACACCGGAAGCCACCACGCGCAACAGCACTTCGCCCGCCTTGGGCATGGCCACGTCGACTTCAACGATTTCCAGGGGTTTCTTGGCCTCGAAGGCAACGGCAGCGCGGGACTTGATCATCCGGATTCTCCAGCAAATAAAAACAAGACCGGGAGTGTAATCCTCCGCCGGACAATGAATAATCCAGCCAAAAGCAAAACATTATTGCTGTATAGGGATAATCCTGCATGTCTGATAACCGCTGGGAAGGCATCGACGAGTTTGTCGCCGTGGCCGAATGCAGCCAGTTCACCGCCGCCGCCGAACGCCTCGGGGTGTCGTCTTCCCATATCAGTCGACAAATCGTACGGCTTGAAGAGCGTCTACAGACGCGCTTGCTCTACCGCAGTACCCGCCGCGTGACGCTGACCGAAGCCGGACAAACCTTTTTGCAGCATTGCCAGCGCCTGCAGGACGGACGCGAGGAAGCACTGCGAGCCGTCGGCGACCTGACCAGTGAGCCCAAGGGCATGCTGCGCATGACCTGTGCCGTGGCCTATGGTGAGCGGTTTATCGTGCCGCTGGTGACGCGGTTCATGGGGCTTTATCCGCAGCTGCGGGTCGACATCGAGCTGAGCAATCGCCCGCTGGATCTGGTGCATGAAGGGCTGGACCTGGCGATTCGCCTTGGCCGCTTGCAGGACTCGCGCCTGGTCGCCACGCGTCTGGCACCGCGACGCATGTACCTGTGCGCCTCACCCTCTTACCTGGAACGCTACGGTCGCCCCCATAGCGTGTCGGAGCTGAGCCGCCACAATTGCCTGATCGGCAGCTCCGACCTCTGGCAACTTGAGCAGAACGGGCGGGAGTTTTCCCAGCGAGTCCAGGGAAACTGGCGCTGCAACAGTGGGCAAGCGGTGCTCGACGCGGCGCTGCAAGGGGTGGGGTTGTGCCAATTGCCGGACTATTACGTGCTGGAACATTTGCACAATGGTGCGTTGATCTCGCTGCTGGAGGCTCATCAGCCGCCGAATACGGCGGTGTGGGCGCTGTATCCGCAGCAGCGGCATCTGTCGCCGAAGGTGCGCAAGTTGGTGGATTATTTGAAGGGGGGGTTGGCTGAGCGGCCTGAATACCGGGGGTGATTAGGGTTCTTTGTTGCCTGGGGTGACGTCATCGCGAGCAAGCTCGCTCCCACAGTGGACCGGTGTGAACACACGTCCATCATTCGACGATAAACCCTGTGGGAGCGAGCTTGCTCGCGATGGCGCCGGCCCAGACGATGACGATCCAATGAGCAAACAGATCCAGCTTAACGCCGATTCACCCACCGCTGACGCAACCACTCCAGGTCTTCCGGCCGGGTGACCTTGATATTGTCCGAGCGCCCTTCAATCAACCGAGGCGCCTGCCCCGCCCATTCCATGGCAGAGGCTTCGTCGGTAATCACCGCATCCGCCACCAGGCTGTCGGCCAGGGCCCGATGCAAGGCACCGAGGCGGAACATCTGCGGCGTGTAGGCTTGCCAGATCACGCTGCGATCAACGGTTTCCAGCACACGGCCATGCTTGTCGACGCGCTTGAGGGTGTCGCGCGCCGGGACGGCCAGCAGGCCGCCAACCGGGTCGTTCGCCAACTCGCTAAGCAATGTGTCCAAGTCGTCCCGGGACAGGTTGGGCCGGGCGGCGTCGTGCACCAGCACCCAATCGAAATCATCGGCGCCCTGCTCGTGAAGATGCAACAAGGCATTGAGCACCGAATCCGAACGTTGCTCGCCACCGTCGACGCGCTGGATGCGTGTGTCGCTGGCACAGGCCAGGGTCGGCCAGTAAGGATCGTCGTGGGCAAGGCTGACCACCACACCCTTGACGGTGGGGTGATCGAGGAAACAGCCGAGGCTGTGTTCGAGAATTGTGCGTCCGCCCAACTGCAGGTATTGCTTGGGACGGTCGGCGGCCATCCGGGCACCAACGCCCGCGGCAGGAATCACGGCCCAGAAGGCTGGTAGACGAATGCTCATTGGGCCAACTGGTAGAGGGTTTCGCCCTCCTTGACCATGCCCAATTCATGGCGAGCCCGTTCTTCAACGGTCTCCATGCCTTTTTTCAACTCGGTCACTTCGGCGTCCATCACTCGATTACGCTCCAGCAACGCCTCGTTCTCAGCGTGTTGATCGGCAATTTGCTGAGTCAGGTCGGCCACTTGCGCCAGGCTGCCATTACCCACCCACAGGCGGTACTGCAGGCCGGCCAGCAACAGGAGCAAGACAAGAAACAACCAATTGGGACTGCGCATCGAATATCAGGTATCCAGTGAAAAAAGACCGCCATGCCAAACTTTGAAGCGTCTGATAGCACGAAGCCTGGAGAACCCAGGCTTGTGCTTGATAAGGCATCAGGTTAGAGGCAAAACCGCCGTCATGGCGACCTTTACGACCTAACCCGCTGTCTTTTTACCATTTACCGCTTAACCGCGAAACTCGGCGCGACCGTTGTACTTGGCCTTGCCATTCAACTGCTCTTCGATACGCAGCAGTTGGTTGTACTTGGAAACGCGGTCGGAGCGGCACAGCGAACCGGTCTTGATCTGGCCTGCCGCAGTACCCACGGCCAGGTCGGCAATGGTCGAATCTTCGGTTTCACCGGAGCGGTGGGAGATCACGGCGGTGTAGCCGGCAGCCTTGGCCATCTGGATGGCTTCCAGGGTTTCGGTCAGGGTGCCGATCTGGTTGAACTTGATCAGGATCGAGTTGGCGATCTTCTTGTCGATGCCTTCTTTCAGGATCTTGGTGTTGGTCACGAACAGGTCGTCACCCACCAGCTGGGTTTTCTCGCCGATCTTGTCGGTGAGGATTTTCCAGCCGGCCCAGTCGGACTCGTCCAGGCCGTCTTCGATGGAGATGATCGGGTAGCGTTCGGTCAGGCCCTTGAGGTAGTCGGCGAAACCTTCGGCGGTGAACACCTGGCCTTCGCCGGACAGGTTGTACTTGCCGTCTTCGTAGAACTCACTTGCGGCGCAGTCCAGGGCCAGGGTGACGTCGGTGCCCAGCTTGTAGCCGGCGTTGGCCACGGCTTCGGAGATCACTTTCAGCGCGTCTTCGTTGGACGCCAGGTTCGGTGCGAAACCGCCTTCGTCGCCAACGGCGGTGCTCAGGCCACGGGCTTTCAGCACGGCCTTGAGGTGATGGAAAATCTCGGTGCCCATGCGCAGGCCTTCGGAGAAGGTCTTGGCACCAACCGGCTGCACCATGAATTCCTGGATGTCGACGTTGTTATCGGCATGCTCGCCGCCGTTGATGATGTTCATCATCGGCACCGGCATCGAATAGACACCTGGAGTACCGTTGAGGTTGGCGATGTGCGCGTACAGCGGCAGGTCCTGGTCCTGGGCGGCAGCCTTGGCGGCGGCCAGGGACACGGCGAGGATTGCGTTGGCACCCAGGGTGGCTTTGTTCTCGGTACCGTCGAGCTTGATCATCGCGTGATCGAGGGCTTTCTGGTCGGCAGGGTCCATGCCCAGCAACAGTTCGCGGATCGGACCGTTGATGTTGGCAACGGCTTTGAGCACGCCCTTGCCCAGGTAACGGCTCTTGTCGCCATCACGCAGCTCCAGCGCTTCGCGCGAGCCAGTGGAAGCACCGGACGGCGCGCATGCGCTGCCGATGATGCCGTTGTCGAGAAGCACGTCCGCTTCAACAGTGGGGTTGCCACGGGAGTCGAGAACTTCACGACCTTTGATGTCGACGATTTTTGCCATTGTTGTAAACACTCCAAAGTTGACTAGAACGTTGCAGAAAACGTGCTCGCTCTCAGTTGCGATTCAGCCAAAAGAGACCGAATGGGAGCGCTTCGCGCTCCAGCGGGAGCAAGCTCCCTCGCCACAGCAAGCCATGCTCCCACAAGAGCAGTGCGGCCAGCAGGCCAGAGCGATAATCGAGCGGTACTTTACCGGAGAAAACCGCGTTACGCGGTTTCTATCGTCGGAAAACCCTTGACCAGCTCATCAAGCGACTTGAGCTGAGACAGGAAAGGTTCCAGCTTGTTCAAGCGCAAGGCACAAGGGCCGTCGCACTTGGCGTTGTCCGGATCGGGGTGGGCCTCGAGGAACAGCCCTGCCAGGGACTGGCTGATACCGGCCTTGGCCAGGTCGGTGACCTGGGCGCGACGACCGCCAGCGGAGTCGGAACGACCACCAGGCATCTGCAACGCATGGGTCACGTCGAAGAACACCGGGTACTCGAACTGCTTCATGATGCCGAAGCCGAGCATGTCCACCACCAAGTTGTTGTAGCCGAAGCTCGAACCACGCTCGCAGAGGATCAACTGGTCGTTGCCAGCCTCTTCGCACTTGCTCAGGATGTGTTTCATTTCCTGGGGCGCGAGGAACTGGGCCTTCTTGATATTGATCACCGCGCCGGTCTTGGCCATCGCGACCACCAGGTCGGTCTGGCGCGACAGGAAGGCCGGCAACTGGATGATGTCGCAGACCTCGGCGACGACCGCGGCCTGGGCAGGCTCGTGGACGTCGGTGATGATCGGCACGCCGAAGGCTTGCTTGATGTCCTGGAAGATTCGCATGCCTTCTTCCAGGCCCGGGCCACGGTAGGATGTCACGGACGAGCGGTTGGCCTTGTCGAAACTGGCCTTGAACACATAAGGGATCCCCAGTTTCTGGGTGACCTTCACGTACTCCTCGCAGACCTGCATCGCCATGTCGCGGCTTTCCAGTACGTTCATGCCGCCGAACAGCACCATGGGCTTGTCGTTGGCAATCTCGATATCGCCGACGCGGATGATTTTCTGGGCCATCGTCTTATGCCTTTTTCTGGTGTTGAGCCAAAGCGGCCTTCACGAAACCGCTGAACAACGGATGACCGTCCCGTGGCGTCGAGGTGAACTCGGGGTGGAACTGGCAGGCGACGAACCATGGATGGTCCGGGGACTCGACCACTTCCACCAGCGCGCCGTCACCGGAACGACCAGAAATCTTCAGGCCGGCCTCGATCAGTTGTGGCAGCAGGTTGTTGTTCACTTCGTAGCGATGACGGTGACGCTCGACGATCACATCCTTGGCGTAGCAATCGTGCACCTTGGAGCCGGCTTCGAGCAGGCACTCCTGGGCACCGAGACGCATGGTGCCGCCCAGGTCCGAGCTTTCGGTACGCACTTCCACGGCGCCGGTGGCATCTTCCCACTCGGTGATCAGGCCGACGACCGGATGGCCGCTGGCGCGATCGAATTCGGTGGAGTTGGCGTCTTTCCAGCCCAGCACGTTACGGGCGAACTCGATGACCGCCACTTGCATGCCCAGGCAGATCCCCAGGTAAGGCACCTTGTTTTCGCGAGCGTATTGCACGGCGGTGATCTTGCCTTCCACGCCCCGCAGGCCGAAGCCGCCCGGCACGAGGATCGCATCGGCGCCTTCGAGCAGGCCGGTGCCCTGGTTCTCGATGTCTTCGGAATCGATGTAGCGCAGGTTGACCTTGGTGCGGTTGCTGATACCGGCGTGACTCATCGCTTCGATCAGCGACTTATAGGCGTCCAGCAGCTCCATGTACTTGCCGACCATGGCGATGGTGACTTCGTGTTCCGGATTGAGCTTGGCATCGACCACGGCGTCCCACTCGGACAGGTCGGCGCCGGCACATTGCAGGCCGAAACGCTCGACGACGAAATCGTCCAGGCCTTGGGAATGCAGGATGCCCGGGATCTTGTAGATGGTGTCGGCGTCTTCCAGGCCGATGACCGCGCGCTCTTCGACGTTGGTGAACTGGGCGATCTTGCGGCGCGAAGAAATGTCGATCGGGTGATCGGAGCGGCAGATCAGCACGTCCGGCTGCAGGCCGATGGAACGCAGTTCCTTGACGGAATGCTGGGTAGGCTTGGTCTTGGTTTCGCCGGCGGTGGCGATGTACGGCACCAGTGTCAGGTGCATCAGCATCGCGCGCTTGGCGCCGATTTCGAAACGCAACTGGCGGATGGCTTCGAGGAACGGCTGGGACTCGATATCGCCCACGGTACCGCCGATTTCCACCATCGCCACGTCGGCGTCGCCGGCACCCTTGATGATGCGGCGCTTGATTTCGTCGGTGATGTGCGGGATCACCTGGATGGTCGCGCCCAGGTAGTCACCACGACGCTCCTTGCGCAGCACGTGTTCGTAGACACGGCCGGTGGTGAAGTTGTTGTTCTGGGTCATGGTCGTGCGGATGAACCGCTCGTAGTGGCCCAGGTCCAGGTCGGTCTCGGCGCCGTCGTGGGTGACGAACACTTCACCGTGCTGGAACGGGCTCATGGTGCCCGGGTCGACGTTGATGTACGGGTCCAGCTTGAGCATGGTGACCTTAAGTCCCCGCGCCTCCAGGATGGCCGCCAATGAAGCCGAGGCAATGCCTTTCCCCAATGAAGAAACAACACCGCCCGTGACGAATATGTAGCGCGTCATGAAAAACCCTAGAAGTCTGCGTTAAAGCGGTCCGAGCCGCCGGGGAAAGCGAAGGAAGGCCGAAGCCCCCGATCACCTGCATTAATCACAGTGCACCTTTCAAAAAAACCGCCGCGTTGGGACAGACCGGAAGTGAAATCACCGGTACGTTGCTCGCTACACATTTTTTGGAATCGCCCAGCAAAGACTGCTTGGTAATCGGCAACTCCTGCAATTCAGGCGAATCCACAGAAGTTGTATCAAGAAGGGAGCGTAGTCTACCGGAAAGCCCCTTTCAGCTCAAACCCAGATCTTGGTTTCCTGGCGTCCAGATCAATTGCCAACTGCCATCAGCCTGTGCATCGAGGCCGGCCAGGTTGGCCACCGCCAGCAATTGCTCGCCCTGATAGAGCAGCGGCAATCGGTCGCGAACGAACGCCGGCACGCCCTTTTCGTTGAGCAAACGCTTGAGATCACGATGACCACGGCCAGGTAGCACCATCACCTCGCCGCCTTGACGATAGCGCACGCTAAGCGCTCCCGCAGGCGGCTTGCCGTTGAGCAGCAGCTGACCATTGCCCGGCAAGCGCAGCACAACCGCCGGATCCGCCCAATCGACGGCGCCTGGCGGCGAAGACAGCCAGTGGTCGGATAACCACCAGACCCGCCCGCCGGCCCGGTGCAACTCACCACCGGCCAGGCGCCAGACTGGCCGGGCATCGTCCGCGGCATCGCGCAACGAATCCCAGCTCGCCCAGTGATCGCTGTCGGGCAGCAGGGTCAGCGGCGCCAGCCAGTGGCTCAAGGCATTGCGCTGACGGGCCGGCGACAACGCCCGCAAAGGCGCCAGCGCCAGGGATTGCAGCCCAAGCCAGTCGAACGCACACGGGGCCGCGGCCTGGGCCAGGTCGATGCGCGCCAAGTCGTCCAGCAAGCCTTGGGCCTCGCCCATATGCGTTGCGCTGCGAGACAGCGTTGAAGAGGCTTGCGGCCAGTGCTCGGCCAGCATCGGAAAAACCCGCTGGCGCAGGTAATTGCGCGCGTACCGGTGATCATCGTTGGACGGGTCGTCGATCCAGCTCAAGCCTTGCTGCGCCGCATAGGCTTCCAGTTCTACGCGGGACACATCGAGCAACGGCCGCAGCAGATGCCCCTGGCCTAATGGCCGCTGCCGTGGCATCGCCGCCAGCCCCCTCACTCCCGCCCCCCGCAGCAGGCGAAACAACAGGGTCTCTGCCTGATCATCACGATGTTGGGCGGTGAGCAGCACTTCATGGCTGCCGATCGCCGCGACGAAGGCGGCGTAACGCGCCTCACGGGCGGCGCGCTCGACACTGGCGCCGGGACGCACGCGTACATTCACCACGTCCAACGGCACGCCCAGGGCCGCACAGACCGAACGGCAATGTTCCGGCCACGCATCGGCCACAGCCTGAAGGCCGTGATGCACATGGATGGCGCTCAGCGCGGGCAAGGCGTGGTGTTGCGAAAGGGTCGCGAGCAGGTGCAACAGGACGGTGGAATCGAGGCCACCGGAGAAGGCGATGCGCCAGGCGGCGGCGTTGCGCCAGGGGGATAGCTGTGTGAGGAGCCGGGTTGGCAGATCAATCCTGGGCTGATTCATGGAAACTGGCCTTCACACAATCAAATGTGGGAGCGAGCTTGCTCGCGATGGCGGCGTATCAGTCAACTTATCGGTTGAATGTTAAACCGCTATCGCGAGCAAGCTCGCTCCCACACAGGGTACAGCGTTCGAATCAGAGACCGTAGCTCATCAACCGCTCATAGCGACGGGTCAGCAACGCGTCGTTGTCGAACTTCTTGAGCATCGACAGCTGCGAACTCAGCTCCGCACGGATCAGTGCAGCGGCTGCGGCTGGGTCGCGATGGGCGCCGCCCACTGGCTCGCTGATCACTTTATCAACGATGCCCAGCCCCTTGAGACGCTCGGCGGTAATGCCCATGGCTTCGGCGGCATCCGGCGCCTTCTCGGCGGTTTTCCACAGGATCGAGGCGCAGCCTTCCGGCGAGATCACCGCGTAAGTGGAGTATTGCAGCATGTTCAGCTGGTCGCAGACACCGATGGCCAACGCACCGCCGGAACCGCCCTCGCCAATCACGGTGGCAATGATCGGGGTTTTCAGGCGCGCCATGACGCGCAGGTTCCAGGCAATCGCTTCGCTCTGGTTGCGCTCTTCGGCATCAATGCCTGGGTAGGCACCCGGAGTGTCGATGAAGGTCAGGATCGGCATCTTGAAGCGCTCGGCCATTTCCATCAGGCGGCACGCCTTGCGGTAGCCTTCCGGACGCGGCATGCCGAAGTTGCGGCGTACCTTCTCACGCACTTCGCGACCTTTCTGATGACCGATGACCATCACCGGCTGGTCGTCCAGACGGGCAACGCCGCCGACGATCGCGGCGTCGTCGGAGAAGTGACGGTCGCCGTGCAGCTCATCGAACTCGGTGAAGATGTGGTCGATGTAGTCCAGGGTGTAGGGACGACGTGGGTGCCGCGCCAGGCGGGCAATCTGCCAACTGGTCAGCTTGCCGAAGATGTCTTCGGTCAGCGTGCGGCTTTTGTCCTGCAGACGAGAGATTTCATCGCCGATATTCAGCGAATTGTCATT
This sequence comes from Pseudomonas sp. Z1-12, assembly GCF_051132015.1. Classification (NCBI taxonomy): domain Bacteria; kingdom Pseudomonadati; phylum Pseudomonadota; class Gammaproteobacteria; order Pseudomonadales; family Pseudomonadaceae; genus Pseudomonas; species Pseudomonas sp. Z1-12. The sequence goes on along the minus strand of NZ_CP071647.1, from coordinate 1,248,245 downwards.
ACCGACCAAGCGCAACTCTTCGATCTTGGCTTGCAGGTCGGCGATCGGCTGTTCGAAATCTAGAAAATTCGGGTTCATAGGCGTCCGTCTTGGGTCGACGTCCAAGAGAGCTTGGGCCGGCCGGTTGTCTATTCGCGCCTACCTTAAGGGAGAGGCGCGTTCAGGTCGAGATTAAAAATTCGGGTCGAGATCAGGGGCTTTCCGGTTTCAACAGTGGCCCCTGGCCGTCAACGGTATTGGAGGAAGACGTTGTCTTTGCCGAACTGGTCACGCAAGGCTTGAATCAACGCATCCGCCGGATCGATCCGCCAGCCTTCGCCGAACTGCAGCACGGCCTTGGCATCGGGTCGTACGTACTCCATGGTGATCGGGCAAGCACCGCGATGGCGCTTGAACAACTCGCCCAACCAGCGTAGCTGATCGCCCTTCAGATCCTGGGTCTGCAACTTCAGGCGCAGGCTCTCGGCCAGGTTGGTGCGGGCATCTTCCATGCTCATCACCCGCTTGACCCGCAGCCGCAGGCCACCGGAGAAGTCATCGTTACTGACCTCGCCTTCCACCACCACCATCGCGTCGGTCTGCAACAACGACTGCGCCGAATGGAACGCATCGGCGAACAGTGACGCCTCGATACGCCCGGAGCGGTCGTCGAGGGTGATGAAACCCATCTTGTCGCCCTTTTTGTTCTTCATCACCCGCAGGGCGATGATCATGCCCGCGACGGTCTGGGTGTCGCGCGCTGGCTTGAGGTCAATGATGCGCTGGCGGGCGAAACGGCGGATCTCGCCTTCGTATTCATCGATCGGGTGACCCGTCAGGTACAGGCCCAGGGTGTCTTTTTCACCCTTGAGACGTTCCTTGAGCGTCAGCTCCTTGGCCTTGCGATGGTTGCCGTAGACATCGGCGTCCTCCTCGACGAACAGCCCGCCAAACAGGTCTGCGTGGCCGCTGTCGTGGGTGCGGGCGGTCTGCTCGGCGGCCTTGATCGCTTCTTCCATCGCCGCCAGCAACACCGCGCGGTTGCGGTCGATGTTGGCCTGGTAGGCCTTCGGCTCGTCGTGGAAGTAAGGGCCAAGCCGGTCCAGGGCGCCACTGCGGATCAAACCGTCGAGGGTGCGTTTGTTGATGCGCTTGAGGTCGACCCGCGCGCAGAAATCGAACAGGTCCTTGAACGGCCCATCCTGGCGCGCTTCGGTGATGGCTTCCACCGGCCCCTCGCCCACGCCCTTGATCGCGCCGAGGCCATAGATGATCCGGCCCTCGTCGTTCACTGTGAACTTGAACTCCGAAGCGTTCACGTCCGGCGCGTCGAGGCGCAGCTTCATGGTCCGCACTTCTTCGATCAAGGTCACGACCTTGTCGGTGTTGTGCATATCCGCCGACAGTACCGCCGCCATGAACGGCGCCGGGTAATGCGCTTTCAGCCACGCGGTCTGGTACGACACCAGGCCATAGGCGGCGGAGTGGGATTTGTTGAAACCGTAGCCGGCGAATTTTTCCACCAGGTCGAAAATGTTACCGGCCAGGTCAGGGTCGATGCCGTTGGTCGCGCAACCTTCAATGAAACCGCCGCGTTGCTTGGCCATTTCCTCGGGCTTTTTCTTACCCATGGCCCGGCGCAGCATATCCGCGCCGCCGAGGGTGTAACCGGCCATGACCTGGGCAATCTGCATCACCTGTTCCTGATACAGGATGATGCCGTAGGTCGGTGCCAGCACCGGTTTCAAGCCTTCGTACTGATAATCCGAGTGCGGGTAGGCCAGCTCGGCGCGACCGTGCTTACGGTTGATGAAGTCATCCACCATGCCCGATTGCAGAGGCCCCGGACGGAACAGGGCCACCAATGCGATCAAGTCTTCCAGGCAGTCGGGCTTGAGCTTTTTGATCAGCTCCTTCATGCCCCGGGATTCAAGCTGGAACACCGCCGTGGTTTCGGCTTTTTGCAGCAGGCTGTAGGTCGGTTTGTCATCCAGCGGGATGAAAGCAATGTCCAGCGGTTCTTCGCCGACCTTGGCCCGGTCGCGGTTGATGGTCTTCAGCGCCCAGTCAATGATCGTCAAGGTCCGCAGGCCGAGGAAGTCGAACTTCACCAGGCCTGCCGCCTCGACGTCGTCCTTGTCGAACTGGGTCACCAGGCCGTCGCCTTCTTCGTCGCAATAGATCGGCGAGAAGTCCGTCAGCTTCGTCGGCGCGATCACCACGCCACCGGCGTGCTTGCCGACGTTACGCACCACGCCTTCGAGCTTGCGGGCCATCTCCCAGATTTCCGCGGCCTCTTCGTCGACCTTGATGAAGTCCCGCAGGATTTCTTCCTGCTCGTAGGCTTTCTCCAGGGTCATGCCGACTTCGAACGGAATCATCTTCGACAGGCGATCCGCCAAACCGTAGGACTTGCCCTGCACCCGGGCCACGTCACGCACCACCGCCTTGGCGGCCATGGAACCGAAGGTGATGATCTGGCTCACCGCGTTGCGGCCGTACTTCTCGGCCACGTAGTCGATCACCCGGTCGCGACCGTCCATGCAGAAGTCGACGTCGAAGTCGGGCATGGAGACCCGTTCCGGGTTGAGGAAACGTTCGAACAGCAGGTCATATTCCAGCGGGTCGAGGTCGGTGATCTTCTGCACGTAGGCCACCAGGGACCCGGCACCCGATCCACGGCCAGGCCCCACCGGCACGCCGTTGTTCTTGGCCCACTGGATGAAGTCCATCACGATCAGGAAGTAACCGGGAAAGCCCATCTGGATGATGATATCCAGTTCGAAATTCAACCGATCGACATAGACCTGGCGCTTGGCTTCGTAGTCTTCGGTGGTGTCCTTGGGCAACAGGACGCTAAGGCGCTCTTCGAGACCGTCGAAGGACACCTTGCGGAAATATTCATCGATGGTCATGCCATCGGGAATCGGGAAGTTGGGCAGGAAGTGCTTGCCCAGCTTCACTTCGATGTTGCAGCGCTTGGCGATCTCGACGGTGTTTTCCAGCGCCTCGGGCAGGTCGCTGAACAACTCGGCCATTTCCTCGGCGCTCTTGAGGTATTGCTGATTGCTGTAGTTCTTTGACCGACGCGGGTCGTCGAGGGCGCGGCCCTCACCGATGCAAACCCGTGTTTCGTGGGCTTCGAAATCTTCCTGCTTGATGAACCGCACATCGTTGGTCGCCACCAGCGGCGCGCCGATCTTGTCGGCCAGGGCCACGGCGGCGTGCAGATGTTCTTCGTCATTGGGACGGTTGGTGCGCTGCACTTCGATGTAGAAGCGATCCGGGAACACCGCCATCCAGTCGCGGGCCAGGGTCTCGGCTTCCTCGGGGTTGCCGCTGAGCAGCGCCAGGCCGATTTCACCTTCCTTGGCCGCAGACAGCATGATCAGCCCTTCGCTGGCCTCGGCCACCCACTCGCGCTCGATGATGATCGAGCCGTTGCGCTGGCCGTCGATAAAGCCGCGGGAGATCAACTCGGTGAGGTTGCGATAACCGAGGGCGTTCATCACCAACAGGCTGATCCGGCTCAGCGGCGCGTCCGGGTCCTTGTTCGACAGCCACAGGTCGGCGCCACAGATCGGCTTGATCCCGGCGCCCATGGCAGCCTTGTAGAACTTGACCAGCGAGCACATGTTGTTCTGGTCGGTGACCGCCACGGCAGGCATGTTCATGCCCACCAGGGTCTTGACCAGGGGCTTGATCCGCACCAGACCGTCGACCAGGGAGTATTCAGTGTGCAGGCGTAGATGAACGAATGAAGCCGGCATAGTGATCCTGCGTTAAGTCATGAAAACAACAAGGCCCGGATTGTACCGGGCCTTGGGTAAAACATCAGCCAGCAACCCATTCTCTTGAGGATTGAACCCGTGGCGAGGGAGCTTGCTCCCGCTGGGCTGCGCAGCAGCCCCCTTCTTATGGGCGCTTCGCACCCAAGCGGGAGCAAGCTCCCTCGCCACGATGAATCAGGTGAACCCCTCGCTCACGATCAACCCATCCCGGGCTTCATAAGCCAGCCGCACCGGGGCGAACGAACGCCGATGAATGGGCGTTGGCCCAAGGCGCGCCAGGGCTTCGAGGTGCACGGGGGTCGGGTAGCCCTTGTGGCTGCCGATGCCGTAGCCCGGGTAGATCAACTCGAAGGCGCTCATTTCCCGGTCACGGCTGACCTTGGCCAGGATCGAGGCCGCGGCGATGGCCGGTACCTTGCCGTCGCCCTGGATGACCGCCTCGGCGCGCATCGACAGTTTCGGGCAGCGATTGCCATCGATCATCGCCAGCTTCGGCGTGATATGCAGCCCTTGCACGGCACGCTGCATGGCGAGCATGGTGGCGTGCAGGATATTGAGTTCATCGATTTCTTCGACTTCGGCCCGGGCGATGCACCAGCTCAGGGCCTTCTCGCAGATTTCGTCGTAGAGTTTTTCGCGACGAGCTTCCGTGAGTTTCTTCGAATCATTCAGGCCGAGGATTGGCCGCTTCGGGTCGAGAATCACCGCCGCCGTCACCACCGCGCCACACAAAGGGCCGCGCCCCACTTCATCGACACCGGCCACCAGCTCTTCCACTTCGGCGACCAGGTTGAAGTCCAGGCCCATCTGTAGCTTTACGTTGCTCATGGTTTTGCGCCAATCAGGGTCAGTACCGCGTCAGCCGCCTGGTTGGAGGCATCGCGACGCAGGGCACGATGGATTTCGTCAAAGCCCCGGGTCTGTTCCTCGCCGCCATCGATCAAGGGCAACAGCGTGGTGGCCAGCGCCTCGGCGGTCGCATCGTCTTGCAGCAGTTCCGGCACCAACAGACGCTGGGCCAGCAGGTTCGGCAAGGAGACGTAGGGGCTCTTGACCATGCGCTTGAGAATCCAGAATGTCAGCGGCGCCAGGCGATAGGCAACCACCATCGGGCGTTTGAACAGCAACGCCTCAAGGGTAGCCGTGCCGGAGGCAATCAACACGGCGTCACAGGCCGCCAGTGCGTCATGGGAGCGACCGTCGAGCAACGTCACCGGCAAATCGCGACCGTCCAACAGGGCTTCCAGTTGGACGCGACGCTGCGCACTGGCACACGGCAGGACAAACCGCACACCGGGGCGCAGCGCCAGGAGGCGTTCGGCGGCGTCGAAGAACAAGCCCCCCAGGCGACTCACTTCGCCGCCCCGGCTGCCGGGCATCAAGGCCACCAGCGGTCCTTCGGGCAGGCCCAACGCCTGGCGAGCGGCCTCGCGGTCGGCTTCCAGGGGAATGGTGTCGGCCAGGGTGTGCCCGACAAACCGCACCGGCACGCCCTTTTCTTCATAGAACCGGGCCTCGAACGGCAGCAGCGTCAGCATCAGGTCACAGCCTTCGCGGATCTTCAGCACGCGCTTCTGCCGCCAGGCCCAGACTGACGGGCTGACGTAGTGCACGGTCTTGATCCCGGCCTGACGCAACTTGAGCTCGATATTGAGGGTGAAATCCGGCGCATCGATGCCGATGAACACGTCCGGTTTTTCGTCGATCAGGGTCTGGATCAGCTTCTTGCGTCGAGCCAGCAGCTCACGCAGGCGACCGAGCACTTCCACCAGGCCCATCACCGACAGGCGCTCCATCGGAAAATAGGAGGCCAGGCCCTCGGCCTGCATCAACGGCCCGCCGACGCCAATGAATTCCACCGCGGGGTGCTGCGCCTTGAGCGCTCGCATCAGGCCCGCGCCCAGAATGTCACCGGAAGCCTCTCCCGCCACCAGTGCAACGCGCACGTTAGCCATGGTCAGCGAGTGATGCCGCGGGTCGAAGACTGGATGGAATCGCGGAAAATCGCGACTTCCGGGTGCTGTGCCGAAGCCTCAGCCAGTTCGGCGAGCGCCTGCTCGACGGTCAGGCCCTGGCGATACACCACCTTGTAGGCACGGCGCAGCGCGGTAATTGCCTCTTCGCTGAAACCCCGACGGCGCATGCCTTCGAAGTTCATGCTGCGGGCTTCGGCCGGATTGCCGAACACCGTGACATAGGCCGGGACATCCTTGCCGATGGCGGTGCCCATGCCAGAAAAGCTGTGGGCGCCGATATGGCAATACTGGTGCACCAGGGTGAACCCGGACAGGATTGCCCAATCGTCCACGTGCACATGGCCGGCCAACGCGGTGTTGTTGACCAGGATGCAATGGTTGCCAATCACGCTGTCGTGGCCGATGTGTGCGTAAGCCATGATCAGGTTGTGGTCGCCCAGGGTCGTTTCGGAACGGTCCTGGACAGTGCCACGGTGAATCGTCACGCCTTCGCGAATCACGTTGTGATCGCCAATGACCAGGCGGGTTTCTTCACCTTTGTACTTGAGATCGGGCGTGTCCTCGCCTACCGAGGAAAACTGGTAGATACGATTGTGACGACCAATCCGGGTCGGTCCCTTGAGAATTACGTGGGGACCGATCACCGTACCCTCGCCGATTTCCACACCTGCGCCGATAATCGACCACGGGCCGACCTCGACATCGGCGGCCAGGACGGCCGTCGGATCGATGATTGCGCGAGGGTCAATCAAACTCATAGTTTGCGTTCCGCACAGATGATTTCAGCGGAGCAGACTGGCTTGCCGTCGACCGAAGCCTGGCATTCGAACTTCCAGATCTGGCGCTTGCAACTGATGAACTTGGCTTCGAGGATCAATTGATCGCCCGGAGTGACCGGCTGGCGGAAGCGCAGCTTGTCGGAACCGACGAAGTAGTAGAGCGTTCCGTCGGCAGGCTTTACGTCGAGCATTTTGAAACCAAGGATCCCGGCAGCCTGGGCCATCGCCTCGATGATCAATACGCCCGGCATGATTGGATGCGCGGGGAAGTGACCATTGAAGAACGGCTCGTTGATGCTGACATTCTTATAGGCGCGAATGCGCTTGCCTTCAACGTCCAGGTCCACCACCCGATCCACCAGCAGGAACGGGTAACGGTGAGGCAGGTATTCGCGAATCTCGTTGATGTCCATCATTTCGGGGGGAAGCCTATGTAAAGATTGGGAGCGCACGAGTGACGCGCACTCCGCTAGCAAATCAAGATGCCCTAACGGCTGTGCACACTTGATATGGAAATGGTATCAGCCATCTGATGAAGCATTACCGCCAGGGGTCACGTCCCCTACACGCTTTTCCACCTGCTTGAGGCGCCGCGCGATGTCGTCGAGCTGGCGGATACGCGCCGCGCTCTTGCGCCATTCGGCTGCCGGCTGCATGGCTGTGCCGGAAGAATAGGCACCCGGCTCGGTAATCGAGTGGGTCACCATGGTCATCCCGGTCAGGAACACGTTGTCACAGATATCGATATGGCCCACCAGGCCTACGCCACCGGCGAGCATGCAGTGCTTGCCGATCTTGGTGCTGCCGGAGATGCCCACGCAGGCGGCCATGGCGGTGTGGTCACCGACCTGGACGTTGTGGGCGATCTGGATCTGGTTGTCGAGCTTGACGCCATTGCCAATGACCGTGTCGGCCAAGGCACCGCGGTCGATCGCCGTGTTGACGCCGATCTCCACGTCATCGCCAATGGTGACACCGCCGATCTGGGCGATCTTCTGCCAGATGCCCTTCTCGTTGGCAAAACCGAACCCTTCACCGCCCAGCACGGCACCGGACTGGATCACCACCCGCTTGCCGATGCGCACGTCGTGATACAGGGTGACCCGTGGTGCCAGCCAGCCGCCTTCGCCGATCTCGCTGCGCGCACCAATGACACAATGGGCACCCAGCGTGACGCCGGCACCGATTCGGGCCGCGCTTTCGATGACCACGAACGGGCCGACGCTGGCCGTGGGATCAACCACGGCATCTGCGGCGATCACTGCGCTGGGATGAATACCGGCGGCCGATGTCGGCTTGGGATCGAACAGATGGGAAATGCGGGCATACGCCAGGTACGGATCGGGCACGATCAAGGCATCGCCGGCAAACCCATCGGCATCGGCAGCCTTGAGCAACAACGCAGCCGCCCGGCAGTCAGCCAGATACTTGCGGTACTGGGGATTTGCCAGAAAGCTCAACTGAGCTGGGCCAGCCTCTTGCAAAGTGGCTAGCCCAGTAATTGCCTTCTCCGGGTCGCCACGCAGGGTGGCGCCGAGGAACTCGGCCAACTGGCCGAGCTTGATAGTCGCTGTCATGGATTACTTCAGCTGATTCATGCGCTCGATCACTTGGCGCGTGATGTCGTATTGAGGCTTGACATCGATCACTGCGCCACGCTCGAACACCAGGTCAAAACCACCTTTCTTGATGACTTCTTCCACAGCGCTGTCGAGTTTCGGCTTGAGTTGCTTGAGCATTTCGCGGTCGGCAACAGCTTTGGCTTCGTTCAGCTCCTTGGACTGGAACTGGAAGTCACGGGCCTTTTGCTTGAATTCCAGCTCCAGACGCTCGCGCTCACCCTGGGCCATCTTGTCGCCACCGGCGACCAGACGGTCCTGGATACCCTTGGCGCTGCTTTCCAGGCCCTTGAGCTTGGTCAGTTGCGGGCCGAATTTTTTCTCGGCATCCACGGCGTATTTCTTCGCCGCGTCGGATTCCAGCAAGGCCATCTGATAATTCAGCACGGCAATCTTCATGTCGGCAAAAGCCGGACCGGCAACCAGTACGGTCGCCAGGAGAACCAATTGAGTCAACTTACGCACGATGCACTCCTACAAAATCCATTGTCGTTATCTTGGGCCGGACGTTTAGAACGTCTGGCCGAGGGAGAATTGGAACACTTGGGTTTCAGCGTCATCCGGTTTCTTGATCGGCATCGCCAACGCGAAGCTCAAGGGACCCAGTGCGGTGACCCAGGTCACGCCCACACCGACGGAGCTGGCCAGGTTGCTGAGGCTGATGTCGTTGCACTTGGTGTCGGACTTGCTGCCGTTGGCGTTGGTGGTGTCGCTGCAACTTGAATCGAAAACGTTACCCACGTCCCAGAATACCGAGGTACGCAGGGAGCGCTGGTCCTTGACGAACGGCATCGGGAACAGGAGTTCGACGCCACCCTGGATCAGGACGTTGCCACCGAATGGCAGAGGATCCTGGTCCGGGTCACGAATGGTGCCTGGGTTGTTACCCTTGCTCGGCGTACTGCGTGGACCCAGGGTGCTGTCCTTGAAGCCACGTACCGAGTTGAAACCACCGGCGTAGTAGTTCTCGTAGAACGGCAGGCCTTCGGTCGAACCGTAGCCATCGCCATAGCCCAGCTCGGTGTGCAGGCGCATGGTGTAGTTGTCGGTCAACGGCTGGAACAACTGGCCGCGGTAGTCGAGCTTGAAGAACGACAAGTCGCTGCCAGGCGTGGTGGTTTCCAATACCAGGCTCTGGGAACGGCCACGGGTTGCCAACACACCCTTGTTCAAGGTCGACTCGGACCAACCAACAGATGCTTTGAAGTTCAGGTACTTGTCGCCTTCCTTGTTGACGAAATCGAAGATCTCGTCAACGGTGTAGCGGCCGGTGCTGATCTCGTCCTGCTGGGCGGTGAGGCCGAACGTAAGACGCGAAGTCTCGCTGATTGGATAACCTACGTTGACGCCGGCACCCAAGCTGTCTACGGCATAGCTGGAGACATCGGAATCGAGTTCGTCATAGTCGGTGGTGCGGTAGAAGGCGTTGTAGCCCAGGCTCACGCCGTCAGCGGTCCAGTAGGGGTCCACGAAACCGAAGTTGTAGCGGGTCTGGTATTCGCTGCGGGTCAAGCCGATGCTGACCTTGTTACCGGTACCCAGGAAGTTGTTCTGGGTGATCGAGCCACCGAGGATCAGGCCGGCGCTCTGGGCGAAACCGACGCTGGCGGTGATCGAACCGGAAGCCTGCTCTTCGACGCTGTAGTTCACATCGACCTGGTCATCGACGCCCGGCACGGCCGGCGTCTCGACGTTGACTTCCTTGAAGAAGCCCAGGCGCTCGAGACGGGTCTTGGACTGGTCGATCAGGTAGGTCGACGCCCAGCCACCTTCCATCTGGCGCATTTCACGGCGCAGCACTTCGTCCTCGGACTTGGTGTTGCCACGGAAGTTGATGCGGTTGACGTAGGCACGCTTGCCCGGGTCCACGGCGAAGGTGATGTCGACGGTATGGTCTTCATCGTGCGGCTGCGGCACGCCGCTGACGTTGGCGAAGGTGTAGCCCTCGTTACCCAGGCGGCGGGTGATCAGCTCGGACGTGGTGGTCATCAGCTTGCGCGAGAACACCTGGCCCTTCTGCACCAGCAGCAGCGACTTGACCTGGTCCTCGGGAACCTTCAGGTCACCGCTGAGCTTGACGTCACGAACGGTGTACTTCTCGCCTTCGTTGACGTTGACGGTGATGTAGACGTGCTTCTTGTCCGGGGTGATGGACACCTGGGTCGAAGCGATGTCCATGTTGATGTAGCCACGGTCCAGGTAGTAGGAACGCAGGCGCTCCAGGTCACCGGAAAGTTTTTCACGGGCGTACTTGTCGTCGTTCTTGAAGAACGACAGCCAGTTGGTGGTCTTGAGTTCGAACAGGTCAATCAGGTCTTCATCCGGGAAAACCGTGTTGCCCACCACGTTGATGTGCTGGATGGCCGCCACGGTGCCTTCGTTGATGTTGACCTTCAGGCCGACGCGGTTGCGCGGCTGCGGCACCACTTCGGTGTCGACGGTGGCCGAGTAGCGGCCCTGGGCGACGTACTGGCGTTGCAGCTCGTTACGCACACCTTCGAGGGTGGCGCGCTGGAAGATCTCGCCTTCGGCCAGTCCGGACTGCTTGAGGCCTTTCATCAGGTCTTCAGTGGAGATCGCCTTGTTGCCTTCGATCTCGATACTGGCGACCGACGGGCGCTCGACTACCGTGATGACCAGGACATTGCCGTCACGGCCCAGCTGGATATCTTGAAAGAAGCCGGTCTTGAACAGCGCACGCGTGGATTCCACCAGGCGCCGATCATCCGCCTGCTCGCCGACGTTCAACGGCAAGGCACCAAAGACGCTACCCGCGGAAACCCGCTGGAGGCCGTTGACGCGAATATCAGAGATAGTGAAGGACTCGGCGTGAACTTCGGCGATCATCAATACGGTGAGAACCGCAGTTAGCAGCAGACGTTTCATGAAGTCCTTTCTTATTCCAACTGGCAATAAACAAACTGCCGCAAAATGCGGCAGATTCGCAATTCAGCGAAGCGTTACAGACGACCCAGATCGTTGACGAGGGCAAGCAACATGACCCCGACCACCAAGCTGATACCGATCTGTATCCCCCAACCTTGCACCCGATCCGACAAGGGACGACCACGCGCCCACTCGATCAGATAAAACAGCAGATGCCCCCCATCCAGTACCGGGATGGGCAGCAAATTCAGAACCCCCAGGCTAATGCTCAGATAAGCAAGGAAATTCAGGAAATCAGCGACGCCCGACTGGGCAGAAGCGCCCGCCACTTTAGCAATGGTTATCGGTCCACTCAAGTTTTTTACCGAGAGCTCGCCGAACAACATTTTCTTGAGCGAGTCCAGCGTCAGGATGCTCATGGTCCAGGTACGACGCGCACCCTCGCCAATCGCCGCCACAGGGCCGAAACTGACCTCGCGGATCATTTCCGGTGGCCAGTCGACCGCCTTGACGCCCGCCCCCAGGTAACCGGTCGGCGCCTTGCTTTCGCCACGGGCGGCCAGGGTCACCGGGACGTCGATTGGAGCACCGTCGCGCTCGATGCGCAGCATAATCTTGGTATCAGGACGTACACGAACCGAATCGACCACCTGCTGCCAGTCGCTGACCGGCTGGCCATCGAGGGCCAGTAACCGATCGCCGGTCTTCAGGCCGGCAGCCTGGGCCGGGCCTTTCGGGTCGAGCTCGGCGAGAACCGGTGGCAACGCCGGACGCCAAGGCTTGATCCCCAGGGAACGGATCGGATCCGGCTCGTCGGCGCCCTTGAGCCAGTTGTCCAGGATCAGTTCGCGCGGCGAATCCACCGTGGAACCCTGCTCGCGCACCATTAACTGCAACGAACCGCTCTCACCCAGGCGACGTACCAGCTGCAGGTTGACCGCCGCCCAGCCCGATGTCTGCTCGCCATCGATCGCGACGATTTCCTGCCCGGCACCCAGCCCGGCACGAGCGGCAACGCTGCCAGCCTCTACGCCACCGATGACCGGACGCACCTGCTCGCTACCCAGCATCGCAAGGCCCCAGAAAAACACCAAGGCCAGCAGGAAGTTGGCAATCGGTCCCGCCGCGACGATGGCGATACGCTGACGGACGGTCTTGCGATTGAAGGATTGGTCGAGTTGATCGGCCGGGACTTCGCCTTCGCGCTCGTCGAGCATCTTGACGTAGCCGCCCAGCGGGATAGCCGCCACGACGAACTCGGTGCCTTGCTTGTCGTGCCAACGCAGCAATGGCATGCCAAAGCCCACGGAAAAACGCAGGACCTTGACGCCACAGCGACGCGCGACCCAGAAATGACCGAATTCGTGAAAGGTGACCAACACCCCCAGCGCAACCAGGGTGCCGACAATCATATAGAGCGCGCTCATCTGTTTTCTCCGCAATCCTGTCCAGGGCAACCCTGGCTAACGTATCGCAGCTTCAACGCCCGTGGCGCTGCAGCCATTGGCCCGCCAACTCACGAGCCCTGGCATCCGCCGTGAATACCGTATCGAGGTCCTCGACCGAAACCACGGCTTCGAGGTTCAAGACTTCCTCGATGATACTCGCGATCTCGAGATAACGGACACGTCCATCGAGAAACGCGGCAACGGCCACCTCATTGGCAGCGTTAAGCATGGCCGGTGCACTGTTGCCCGCCTCGGCCGCCTGGCGCGCCAGGCGCAGGCAGGGGAAGCGCTGCTCATCGGGCGCCTGGAAATCCAGGCGCGCGATGGCGAACAAATCCAGCGGCGCAACGCCCGAGTCGATGCGCTCCGGCCAGGCCAAGGCGTTGGCGATCGGCGTGCGCATGTCCGGGTTGCCCAACTGGGCCAGCACCGAACCGTCGACGTAGTCCACCAGGGAGTGAATCACGCTCTGGGGGTGAATCACCACCTCGACCTGCGCCGGCTTGGCATCGAACAGCCAGCAGGCCTCGATCAGCTCCAGCCCCTTGTTCATCATGCTGGCCGAATCCACCGAGATCTTGCGCCCCATGGACCAGTTCGGGTGCGCACAGGCCTGCTCGGGTGAAACATGCACCAATTCTTCCAGCGGCGTCTGCCGGAACGGACCACCGGAGGCCGTCAGCAAAATCCGCCGAACCCCTACCGCGCCGAGACCACGGGAAAAATCCTGCGGCATGCACTGAAAAATCGCATTGTGTTCGCTGTCGATGGGCAGCAACACCGAGCCGCTTTTGCGTACAGCCTGCATGAACAGCGCGCCGGACATCACCAGCGCTTCTTTATTGGCCAGCAGGATCTTCTTGCCGGCTTCCACCGCCGCCAGCGTCGGACGCAAGCCCGCCGCACCGACGATCGCCGCCATCACGGCGTCGACTTCGGGGTCGGAAGCCACTTGGCAGAGCCCCTCCTCCCCTACCAACACGCGGGTTTGCAAGCCGGCTGCGCGCAGATCGTCCTGCAACGCCCGCGCCACGCCAGCCTCAGGCACCACGGCAAACCGCGGGGTGTGGCGAATGCACAACGCCAGCAATTCACTCAGGCGCGTGAAGCCACTGAGGGCAAACACCTGGTAGCGCTCCGGATGCCGACCGATGACGTCAAGCGTACTCAGGCCAATCGAACCGGTCGCGCCAAGAACAGTGATCTGCTGGGGGCGACTCACGATGCCGCCATCCACAACAGCACCGCAAAGATCGGGATCGCCGCCGTCAGGCTGTCGATGCGATCCAGCACGCCACCGTGACCGGGCAACAGGTTACTGCTGTCCTTGATCCCGGATTGACGCTTGAACATGCTTTCGGTCAGGTCGCCGACCACCGACACAAATACGATCAGGGCCGCGCCAATAAGGCCCATGAACAGTTGCGCGACCGTCCAGTCCCGTACGAAGCCGACCACCGTGGTGATCACCAGGCTCAGGACCAGGCCACCATAGACCCCTTCCCAGCTCTTGCCGGGACTGACTTTCGGCGCCAGCTTGCGCTTGCCGAAGGCCTTGCCGGAGAAGTAGGCCCCGACATCAGCGCCCCAGACCAACACCATCACGGCCATGATCTGCCAGTTGCCCAGCGGACCTTGCTTGATCCAGATCAGACCCTGCCAGGCCGGCAGCAGGATCAACAGGCCGATGACCAGCTTGGTCGCCGCGTTGGCCCAGTGATGCGTGGTCCGTGGGTAGGTCAGGACCAGGAAGGTCGCCGTCGCCCACCACAGCACCGCAGCACCCAGCACCCAAGGCGCGAGGCCGGGCACGACGTACATGATGAACAGCATGGCCGCCACGGCCGCTGCGTAGGCCACCCGCGCCGACTGTGCAGGAAAACCCGCCAGCCGCGCCCACTCCCATGCGCCCAGGGTCACGACCAGCCCGATGAACAGCGCAAAACCGGCGCCTTCGAGCAGGAAGAAACCACCCAGTGCGATGGGCAACAGGATCAAGGCAGTGATGATTCGTTGTTTAAGCATTAAATCCGGGCTCCAGCTTCGATCTGCTCGCTCGTTTTACCGAAACGACGCTGACGGGAAGCGAAATCGGCCAATGCGGTGCGCATGGCTTCGTGTTTGAAGTCCGGCCAGAACAGGTCGGAGAAGTACAGCTCGGCATAAGCCAATTGCCAGAGCAGGAAGTTGCTGATGCGATGATCGCCACCGGTCCGGATGCACAGGTCCGGCAACGGCAGGTCACCGGTCGCCAGGCACGTCTGTAACAGTTCAGGGGTGATGTCTTCTGGACGCAAGTGCCCGGCCTGGACTTCCCGCGCCAGCCGCTGCGCAGCCTGGGCAATGTCCCATTGGCCACCATAGTTGGCGGCGATTTGCAGGACGAACCGATTGGCACCCGCCGTCGCGGCTTCGGCTTCACGCATCGCAGCCTGCAATTCAGGATGGAAGCGCGAGCGATCACCGATGATGCGCAAGCTGATCTTGTTATCGCTGAGGCGCTTGGCCTCGCGACGCAGGGCCTTGAGGAACAGGTCCATCAAGGCGCTGACTTCATCGGCCGGGCGCTGCCAGTTCTCGCTGGAGAAGGCGAACAGGGTCAGCACCTCGACCCCTGCCTCGGCGCACACCTCGATGACCGCACGAACAGCGTCGACCCCCGCCTTGTGCCCGGCGACGCCAGGCATAAAGCGTTTCTTGGCCCAGCGGTTGTTGCCGTCCATGATGATCGCCACGTGGCGCGGCACCGCGAACGGCACGGCCTGCTTGGTCTTTTCCATGAAAACGAGACCCTTATACGGCCATCAGGTCTTTTTCTTTCTCGTCCGTGGCCTTGGTGATCTGGGCCTCGGATTCCTTGGTCAGCTTATCGATATCAGCGATGGCACGACGCTCTTCGTCTTCACTGATTTCCTTATCCTTGACCAACTTCTTCAGCTCACCCAACGCGTCACGACGGATATTGCGCACAGCAACACGCGCATCTTCCGCTGCGCTACGGGCTTGCTTGGTGAAGCCTTTGCGCGTTTCCTCGGTGAGGGCCGGCATCGGGATCAGCAGCAGTTCCCCCAGGTTAGTTGGGTTGAGGTTCAGGCCGGCGCTCTGGATCGCCTTGTCTACGGCAGCGAGCATGTTGCGCTCGAAAGCCACGACCTGCAGGGTGCGCGAGTCTTTCACGGTGACGTTGGCAACGCTGCTCAGCGGTGTGTCAGTGCCGTAGTAAGGCACCATGACGCTGCCGAGGATGCTGGGGTGAGCCTTGCCGGTACGAATCTGGCCGAATGCGTGGTTCAGGGAGTCCAGGGATTTCTGCATGCGCTCTTGAGCGTCTTTTTTGATTTCATTGATCATTGTTGAGCTTCCTCGATCAGTGTTCCTTCGGCGCCGCCATGGACGATATTCAGCAGGGCGCCAGGCTTGTTCATGTTAAAGACGCGCAGCGGCATCTTGTGGTCGCGGCACAGGCAGATAGCCGTCAGGTCCATGACACCCAGCTTGCGATCCAGCACTTCATCGTAGGTCAGATGATCGAACTTCTCGGCATGCGGGTCCTTGAACGGGTCAGCGGTATACACGCCGTCGACCTTGGTTGCCTTGAGCACGACATCGGCATCGATCTCGATCGCTCTCAGGCAGGCGGCCGAATCCGTGGTGAAGAACGGATTACCGGTACCGGCGGCAAAAATCACCACTTCCTTGGAATTGAGGTGGCGCATGGCTTTGCGGCGGTCGTAGTGATCGGTCACGCCAACCATGGAAATGGCCGACATCACGATGGCCGAGATATTGGCACGCTCCAGCGCGTCGCGCATAGCCAGGGCGTTCATCACAGTGGCCAGCATGCCCATGTGGTCGCCCGTGACCCGGTCCATGCCGGCCGCGCTCAGCGCTGCGCCGCGGAACAGGTTGCCGCCGCCGATGACCAGGCCGACCTGAACGCCGATCCCGACCAGCTGGCCCACTTCCAGGGCCATGCGATCCAGCACTTTCGGATCGATCCCGAACTCTTCCGAGCCCATCAGGGCCTCGCCGCTAAGCTTGAGTAGAATGCGTTTATAGCGAGCCTGATAACCACTGCCCTGCTGAGCCATTGCGAATCTCTCCTGCGGCGTATTTTCAAAATTCTTTGCAGACTGTTTTCAGCCTGCGTTCACTCTAGCTTGACGCTGACACAGCGCCATCGGAACACGGCTTTGTAAGCCAGTTCCGACAGGAAACCAATATAAATCGGCATCCTCATCCAAAAAGAGGCTGCGCGCGTTAAGCGGGCAGCCTCTTCTGGGCGACAGTTATACAAACTGTCTTATTGCTTGCTGGCAGCCAGCTGAGCAGCCACTTCTTCAGCGAAGTTGTCTACTGGCTTCTCGATGCCTTCGCCCACTTTGAAGTAAGTGAAGGAAACGATTTCAGCGCCGCCTTTCTTGGCCAGTTCACCGACCTTGATTTCAGGGTTCTTGACGAACGCCTGCTCAACCAGACTGGCTTCAGCCAGGAACTTGGTGATACGACCGGCAACCATTTTTTCAACGATTTCGGCAGGCTTGCCTTTGATCTTGTCTTCGTTGAGCTGCATGAACACGGCTTTTTCGCGCTCGATGGCATCAGCGGAAACTTCCGACGGCAGCAGGAACTCAGGGTTGCTGGCAGCGACGTGCATTGCGATGTCCTTGGCCAGCTCGACGTTGCCGCCTTTGAGGGCCACAACAACACCGATCTTGTTGCCGTGCAGGTAAGAACCGACAACATCACCTTCAACACGAACCAGACGACGGATGTTGACGTTTTCGCCTACTTTGGCAACCAGGGCCTCACGAGCCGATTCCTGAGCGGCGATCAGCGGAGCTGCGTCGGTCAGTTTGTCGGCGAATGCTTTTTCGACGCTGGCGGCAACGAATGCCTTGAAGTCGTCTTGCAGGGCCAGGAAGTCAGTCTGCGAGTTGACTTCGATGATAACGGCAGCTTTACCGTCATCCTTGATACCGATAGCGCCTTCAGCGGCAATGTTGCCAGCTTTCTTGGCAGCCTTGATGGCGCCCGAAGCACGCATGTCATCAATGGCTTTTTCGATGTCGCCGCCAGCCTTGGTCAAGGCTTTCTTGCAATCCATCATGCCTTCGCCGGTACGCTCGCGCAGTTCTTTGACCAACGCTGCAGTAATCTCTGCCATTTCAAAATCCTCTTGGATAGGTTTTCAACCATTCCACCCGATCGAACGGGCGATCAATTCTTCCTGGAAAACCACTGCTTATAGGCCACGGCAGGTTACAAACAAGTCACTGCGCTGGCGGCAAATGGTTTTCGAGGTGGCAAAAAGGGGGCCAAGCCCCCTTTTTGCTTACTGAGTCAACGCCAGGGGCGTCGATTACTCAGCGGCTGCTGCCGGAGCTTCTTCAGCGAAGACTTCGGTGCCGCCGTTAACATTGTTGCGACCACGGATTACAGCGTCAGCCATCGAACCCATGTACAGCTGGATGGCGCGGATGGCGTCATCGTTGCCTGGGATGATGTAGTCAACGCCTTCCGGGCTGCTGTTGGTGTCGACAACGCCGATGACCGGGATACCGAGCTTGTTGGCTTCGGTGATCGCGATGCGCTCGTGGTCAACGTCGATCACGAACAGTGCGTCAGGCAGACCGCCCATGTCCTTGATACCGCCCAGGGAGCGGTCCAGCTTCTCAAGATCGCGAGTGCGCATCAGCGCTTCTTTCTTGGTCAGCTTGGCGAAAGTACCGTCTTCGGACTGGACTTCAAGGTCACGCAGACGCTTGATGGAAGCGCGAATGGTCTTGAAGTTGGTCAGCATGCCGCCCAACCAGCGGTGATCGACGTACGGCGAACCGCAACGTGCTGCTTCTTCAGCAACGATCTTGCCAGCGGAACGCTTGGTGCCGACGAACAGAATCTTGTTTTTGCCCTGGGCCAGGCGCTCTACGAAGGTCAGTGCTTCGTTGAACATCGGCAGGGTTTTTTCAAGGTTGATGATGTGGATCTTGTTACGCGCGCCGAAAATGTACTTGCCCATTTTCGGGTTCCAGTAACGGGTCTGGTGACCGAAGTGCACACCGGCCTTCAGCATATCGCGCATGTTGACTTGGGACATGATAGTTCCTTGATAAGTCGGGTTTGGCCTCCACGTATCCCAATGACCAACCAGCGGCTATATAAGCCGAAGGCACCCAGGTCATCGTGTCGACACGTGTGTGGATTTAAGCTTACGGGGTCATCCCCGGAAAGCGGCGCATTTTATACCACAGCAAGGGCGAAAACGGAACACGGATTCTGAAATCCCGGTGAAGCGCCCCTGCCAAAGCCCTTTCATGGGCCATGGATGCACACCCTTATAGAGAGAAGCGATGCATGTGGGCGCGGATTTGCGCTGATCGTCTGTTAGAATCGCCTCTTTCAGGGCCACGCGAGTCATCATCCGCCGCCCATTTCGTTTTGAACAGCGCCGTCGGGCGCAGAGAGAGCCTGTATGACCGTTACCCTCAAGACGCCCGAGGACATCGCCAAAATGCGTGTCGCCGGCAAACTCGCCGCCGAAGTGCTGGAGATGATCGCCGACTACGTCAAGCCGGGCGTGACCACCGAAGAGCTGGACCGCATCTGCCACGACTACATCGTCAACGAGCAGAAAGCCATCCCCGCCCCGCTCAACTATAAAGGCTTCCCGAAGTCGATCTGCACGTCGATCAACCACGTGGTCTGCCACGGCATCCCCAACGAAAAACCGTTGAAGGATGGCGACACCCTGAACATCGACGTCACCGTCATCAAGGACGGCTATCACGGCGACACCAGCCGCATGTTCCATGTCGGCAACGTACCGGAGTGGGCCCAGCGCCTGTCCAAGGTCACCCAGGAATGCATGTACATGGCCATCGAACTGGTGAAACCGGGCTGCCGCCTGGGCGACATCGGCGAAGTGATCCAGAAGCATGCGCAGAAGAACGGTTTCTCGGTGGTGCGCGAGTTCTGCGGCCACGGCATCGGCAAGGTGTTCCACGAAGAACCGCAGATCCTGCACTACGGCCGCGCCGGCACCGGCATGGAACTGCAGGCGGGCATGACCTTCACCATCGAGCCGATGATCAACCAGGGCCGCGCCGACACCAAGGTGCTGGGCGACGGCTGGACCGCCATCACCAAGGACCGCAAGTTGTCGGCCCAGTGGGAACACACCCTGCTGGTCACCGAGACCGGCTACGAAATCTTCACCCTGCGCAGCGATGACACCATCGCGCGCGTTTCCGCCTGATCCGTACCCAGCCTATAGATCCAACAGATATAGATAGAAAGGAAAGCCATTCAATGCCGCAGGTGGATCCCGAACTCTTCGACCGCGGCCAGTTCCAGGCTGAACTGGCCCTGAAGGCAAGCCCCATCTCGGCATTCAAGAAGGCCATCCGCCAGGCCCACGAAGTGCTCGACCAGCGCTTTCGCAATGGCCGGGACATTCGTCGGCTGATCGAGGACCGCGCCTGGTTTGTCGATAACATCCTGCAAAAGGCCTGGGAGCAGTTCGATTGGAGCGAGGATGCCGACATCGCCCTGGTGGCGGTGGGCGGCTATGGGCGCGGCGAGCTGCACCCCTACTCCGACATCGACCTGCTGATCCTGCTGGACAGCGCCGATCATGAAATTTTCCGCGACTCCATCGAGCGCTTCCTGACGCTGTTGTGGGACATCGGCCTGGAAGTCGGCCAAAGCGTGCGTTCGGTGCAGGAATGCGCCGACGAGGCCCGCGCCGACCTGACAGTGATCACCAACCTGATGGAAAGCCGCACCGTTGCCGGCCCCGAGCACCTGCGCCAGCGCATGCTCGATGTCACCAGCACGGCGCACATGTGGCCAAGCAAGGACTTTTTCCTGGCCAAGCACGCCGAGCAGAAGGCCCGTCACCACAAGTACAACGACACCGAATACAACCTGGAACCCAACGTCAAGGGCTCGCCCGGCGGGCTGCGGGACATCCAGACGATCCTGTGGGTCGCCCGCCGCCAGTACGGCACGCTGAACCTGCGCGCCCTGGCCGGGGAAGGTTTCCTGGTGGAAAGCGAAAACGCCTTGCTGGCCTCGTCCCAGGAATTCCTGTGGAAGGTCCGCTACGCCCTGCACATGCTCGCCGGGCGCTCCGAGGACCGCCTGCTGTTCGATCACCAGCGCTCCATCGCCGGACTGCTGGGTTTCGAGGGGCAGGACGCCAAGCAGTCCATCGAAAACTTCATGCAGCAGTACTACCGGGTAGTGATGAGCATCGCCCAGCTCAGCGAACTGATCATCCAGCACTTCGAGGAAGTCATCCTCGCCCCCGAGGATGAAGAACCGCCGCTGCCGATCAACTCACGTTTTCAGTTGCACGACGGCTACATCGAAGCGCGTAACGCCAACGTGTTTCGCCGCACGCCCTTCGCCATGCTCGAGATTTTCGTGCTCATGGCCCAGCAGCCGGAAATCAAGGGTGTACGCGCCGATACCATCCGCCTGCTGCGGGAAAACCGTCATCTGATCGATGAAGATTTCCGTCACGACATCCGCAACACCAGCCTGTTCATCGAGCTGTTCAAATGCAAGATCGGCGTGCACCGCAACCTGCGCCGGATGAACCGCTACGGGATCCTCGGGCGCTACCTGCCGGAGTTCGGCTTCATCGTCGGGCAGATGCAGCACGACCTGTTCCACATTTATACGGTCGATGCCCACACGTTGAACCTGATCAAGCACCTGCGTAAGTTGCAGTACACCCAGGTGTCGGAGAAATTCCCACTGGCCAGCAAGCTCATGGGCAAGCTGCCCAAGCCCGAGCTGATCTACATGGCCGGGCTGTACCACGACATCGGCAAGGGCCGCCAGGGCGATCACTCCGAGATCGGCGCGGTGGACGCCGAGGCGTTCTGCCAGCGCCATCAACTGCCCCTGTGGGACAGCCGGCTGATTGTCTGGCTGGTGCAGAACCATTTGGTGATGTCGACCACCGCCCAGCGCAAGGACTTGTCCGATCCGCAGGTCATCCATGACTTCGCCCAGACCGTTGGCGACGAAATCCGCCTGGATTATCTCTATGTGCTGACCGTCGCCGATATCAACGCCACCAATCCGACCCTGTGGAACTCCTGGCGCGCCAGCCTGTTGCGCCAGCTCTACACCGAGACCAAGCGGGCCTTGCGCCGCGGCCTGGAAAACCCGGTGGACCGCGAAGAGCAGATCCGTCGTACCCAAAGCGCAGCCCTGGACATCCTGGTCCGCGGCGGCACCGACCCGGACGATGTCGAGCAGCTCTGGTCGCAATTGGGCGATGATTACTTCCTGCGCCACACCGCCGGCGACGTGGCCTGGCATAGCGACGCGATCCTGCAGCAACCGGCCGATGGCGGGCCGCTGGTGCTGATCAAGGAAACCACCCAGCGTGAGTTCGAGGGCGGTACGCAGATCTTCATCTATGCCCCGGACCAGCACGACTTCTTCGCGGTGACGGTGGCGGCGATGGACCAGCTCAACCTCAACATTCATGACGCCCGGGTCATTACGTCCACCAGTCAATTCACCCTCGACACCTACATCGTGCTCGACACCGACGGCGACTCGATTGGCGACAACCCGGCGCGGGTCAAGCAGATTCGCGACGGTCTCACCGAGGCCCTGCGCAACCCGGCGGACTACCCGACCATCATCCAGCGCCGGGTGCCGCGCCAGCTCAAGCATTTCGCCTTTGCGCCCCAGGTGACGATCCACAACGACGCCCAGCGCCAGGTCACGGTGTTGGAACTCAGCGCGCCGGATCGCCCGGGCCTGCTGGCGCGGGTCGGCCATATCTTCCTGGAGTTCGACCTGTCGCTGCAAAACGCCAAGATCGCCACCCTCGGCGAACGGGTGGAAGACGTATTTTTCATTACCGACGCTCACAACCAGCCGTTGTCCGATCCGCAGCTGTGCAGCCGCTTGCAGGAAGCGATCGTGCAGCACTTGAGCGTCAACCAGGAACCTGATGCCCACCTGACACGCATCAGTATCTGAATCAACAAATTTCCCCCTGTGGGAGCGAGCTTGCTCGCGATGGCGTCGGAACATCCAGATTGATGTTGCCTGAGCCACCGCTATCGCGAGCAAGCTCGCTCCCACAAGGACCGCGCCCACATTGACGAGGCCCTCAATGAACAACGCTCTGAACCAGCTCCAGCCCTACCCGTTCGAAAAACTCCGCGCCCTGCTCGGCAGCGTCACGCCCAACCCGGACAAGCGCCCAATCGCTCTGTCCATCGGCGAGCCCAAGCATCGCTCGCCAAGCTTCGTGGCCGAGGCCCTGGCCAGCAATCTGGAAAAGATGGCCGTGTACCCGACTACCCTCGGCATCCCGGAGCTGCGCGAAGCCATCACTGGTTGGTGCGAGCGCCGCTTCAACGTGCCGAACGGCTGGCTCGACCCAGCGCGCCACGTGCTGCCGGTCAATGGCACCCGTGAGGCCCTGTTCGCCTTCACCCAGACCGTGGTCAACCGGGGCGACGATGCCTTGGTGGTCAGCCCGAACCCGTTCTACCAGATCTACGAAGGCGCGGCGTTCCTGGCCGGGGCCAAGCCACACTACTTGCCGTGCCTGGACGCGAACGGCTTCAACCCGGATTTCGATGCCGTTTCGCCGGACGTCTGGAAACGCTGCCAGATCCTGTTCCTGTGCTCTCCGGGCAACCCGACCGGTGCGCTGATCCCGGTGGACGTGCTGAAGAAGCTCATCGCCCTGGCTGACGAATATGACTTCGTCATCGCCTCGGACGAGTGCTACAGCGAATTGTATTTTGACGAACAGACCCCGCCGCCGGGGCTGCTCACCGCTTGCGTCGAACTCGGTCGCAAGGACTTCAAGCGCTGCGTGGTCTTCCACAGCCTCTCCAAGCGCTCCAACCTGCCAGGCCTGCGCTCCGGTTTCGTGGCCGGCGACGCGGACATCCTCAAGGGCTTCCTGCTGTATCGCACCTACCACGGCTGCGCGATGCCGGTCCAAACCCAACTGGCAAGCATTGCCGCGTGGAACGACGAAGTGCACGTGCGCGCCAACCGCGCGCTGTACCGTGAGAAATTCGACGCCGTGCTGGAAATCCTCAGCCCGGTGCTGGACGTGCAACGTCCCGATGGCAGCTTCTATCTGTGGCCGAACGTGGCGGGCGACGACGCAGCGTTTTGCCGTGACCTGTTCGAACAGGAGCACGTGACCGTCGTGCCGGGTTCGTACCTCTCCCGCGACGTGGACGGCGTCAACCCAGGCGCCGGCCGCGTGCGCATGGCCCTGGTCGCGCCATTGGCAGAATGCGTGGAAGCGGCGGAGCGGATCCGGGCGTTCATCCAGCGCCGGGGTTGATGGGTATCTCGATGTAAAGCGGACCGCTGTTGTGGCGAGGGAGCTTGCTCCCGCTGGGCTGCGTAGCAGCCCCAACAGCAGCATCCGCACCATCCCCCTGTACAAATCCTCAGTAATATCCGGGTTGCGCAATGCACCTATTTCGGTACACTCCGTTCATGGTTGATATTGCCCCCATACTGAACGTACGTTTCTTCCGCACCGACGCCGGGAATGAGCCCGTTGGCGAATGGCTGACTGACCTGCCTCGCGAGCATAGACGGATGATCGGGACTGACATCAAAACCGTTCAGATTGGTTGGCCTATAGGTATGCCGGTGGTTCGCAAGCTGGACACTGGGCTATGGGAGGTCAGGATTGACCTTGGAGATACCATCGCCCGCGTTCTCTTCACTGTGGTGGGCTCTGACATGGTTCTGCTCCACGCTTTCATAAAGAAAAGTCAGAAGACTCCAGCCACCGACATGGCAACCGCCAAGCAGCGCAAAGCAAGACTATGAGGCACAGCAAATGAACAAGCACATCGGATCTGATTTTGACGACTTCCTCGCCGAGCAAGGTATCGCCGAAGAAGTTTCCGCAGCTGCGCTCAAGCGCGTTATTGCCTGGCAGATTGCCGAAGCAATGAAGCTTCAGAAAGTGACCAAAAAGGCCTTGGCACAGCGGATGCACACCAGTCGCACTGCTGTTGATCGTGCGCTGGATCAGAACGATGCGGGAATGACGCTGGCTACACTTGCCAGCGCAGCGCGTGCGTTGGGTCAGAGGGTGGAAGTACGGTTGGTGCCTGAGCAGGAAGAAGCTCACGCATAAGCGCTGTTGCCTCAGCGCTGTTGTGGCGAGGGAGCTTGCTCCCGCTGGGCCGCGTAGCGGCCCCAAAGCAATCAACTCAATCTGCCTGACATATCGCGCTGCCCGGTTTCAGGGCCGCTTCGCAGCCCAGCGGGAGCAAGCTCCCTCGCCACAGGGGCTAGGTGTCGCCCCCCATATCTGTAAACACCACAAATACCCTGTGGGAGCGAGCTTGCTCGCGAAAGCGGTGGTTCAGCTTGCATTCATGTTGGATGGGCCTACGTCTTCGCGAGCAAGCTCGCTCCCACAGTGGGTAGGTGTTGTCACAACACCTGTGATCGACACCAAGTCCTGTGGGAGCAAAGCTTGCTCGCGATGAGGCCGGCACTTATTCCATCAAGTCCGAAGCTCTACCCGATCCAGGCACTTGTTCGCCAACAACATCCCCAACTCAATCATCTGCGCCACCCCCAACGCTACATGCCGTCGCGAGCCGTCCTGATCGAAGGCAAGGTCATTGAGCATCGCATTGGCCGAAGCCAGGGTTTCGCTGAGGTTGGCCAGCAACACTTCGGTGTCGATACCGTCAGCCACAGTGAATAACTGTACTGAAGGCTTGGGTTCTGACTTGCTGTCGTCATCAGGCTTGAGATATTGATCCAGCACACGGTCAGCTGCCTCTTGCAGCTTTTCGGGGGCGTAATCGCCGTAAGGGAAAGTGGAGGCTGGCTTTGGAGGATTAGGCGTATCTTTGATCATGTTATTGCTCCTAGAGAATTGGGAGCCGCCACCGAGTCTTCTCACGGACCGGAGGGTGGCAGCCGTACGCGGGGTGAGAATCCGAGACTCTAGGAATCCGGCCATGCCGAAGCATGCCCGCGCACGGCCGCCATAACATAATGCGCAGACGAAAAAGCGCCTGCACTTTATATGGTCGACGCCAGCGCGCCTAGAGGAGTTCGGATTCTCACGTCCGGCCGCTGAATTGGCAGCGACACCCAGAGGCTAGAGCCCTCGCTTCCGACGGACAACCTTAAAAACTTGTCGGAAACTTCGGCGCGTCTGACAGACGACAATCTGTCTGCTCAGACAAGAAAAGACATAAAACGTACCGCGAACGCCAAGTCTTTGATTTCGCTAACGTTGTACATCGACAGACCTCATTTAACCCTGTTACGAGGGTTCAAGCTGGCTTGAATTCGCTATCGCCGGTAGCCATAATCGACCCCGTCACCAGCGAGAGCTGGCAGGAGTCTGGGTCCCTCTCGGGGTTGACCCAGCGGCGCAGAAAGGGCGAAGCAAGCTCAACTGCGTGTCGATTGAAGCCGCCTTCGGGCGGCTTTGCTTTTTCATGAGGATAAGGAATGCCTCTTTATTACCATCCCAAGCAAGGTGATGTTCTTCTTTGCGACTTCACGCGGGGCTTTGTTGCGCCTGAAATGTTGAAAATCCGCAAGGTGGTAGTGATCTCCCCCACTGCCACACATAGTCGCAAGCTTTGTACCGTGGTACCGATTTCCTCCACAACGCCACAGACTCAGCAGGACTGGCATCACCTGCTCCGCACCAATCCCCTCCAGTCCGATGGCTACAAAGAACTGTGGGTAAAGTGCGACATGATCTATACCGTGAGTTTTGAACGTCTGGATAAGCTACACAGAAAGACTCGATCCAAGGGTCGAGAGTACTTTGTTCCTCGCCTGGGCTCTGAAGACATGCAAGGCGTGATCACCGGTGTGAAGGCTTACCTTCCGCTCTGACCCAGCCTCTAATGATCAACTCCAGATTTCACCTCGATCCGAACGCAATAAGCGTTACACATCCGGCAACAGCTCGCCGTTGAAGTGCCATATTAACCGCCTAGCATGGGTCTGGCCGTTGTAGCAATGTCGCAACGACTCCATGTGGGAGCGAGCTTGCTCGCGATAGCGGTGTATCAGCCGACATCAATGTTAGGTGTAAGACCGCCATCGCGAGCAAGCTCGCTCCCACAGGTTTTGCAGCGCATCAACCTGGGCCGCCGCGAAACCGTCCGGTCATGGCATAATCCTTCACCTTTTATTTCCAGCACCTGCAAAGGGGGCAGTTCCTTGACCGATTCAAGCAAAACGTTGCACCTTTTCGGCATCAAAGCCTGTGACACGATGAAAAAGGCGCGCACCTGGCTCGATGATCACGCTGTGCACTACGATTTTCATGACTACAAGAGCGCCGGCATCGACCGTGAGCACCTGACCCAATGGTGCGACGAGCATGGCTGGCAAGTGGTGTTGAACCGTGCCGGTACGACCTTTCGCAAACTCGACGACGAACGCAAAGCCGATCTCGACCAGACGAAAGCCATCGAACTGATGCTCGCCCAACCCTCGATGATCAAGCGCCCGGTGCTCGATCTCGGTGACCGAACCCTGATTGGCTTCAAGCCAGATATTTATGCGGCAGAGATCAAGTAAGCCTGCCCAGTCCATTTTGTAGAGGTAATTTCATGTCCACTACCCTGTTCAGCCTGGCCTTCGGCGTCGGCACCCAAAACCGTGAAGGCGCCTGGCTGGAGGTGTTCTACGCACAGCCGATGCTCAAGCCGTCGGCTGAGATCGTTGCCGCTATCGCGCCGATCCTGGGCTACAGCGAAGGCAACCAGGCCATCACCTTCACCACCGCCCAGGCCTCGCAGTTGGCTGAGGCACTCCGGAACGTCGATGCCGCGCAAGCCAAGCTGCTGACCCGCCTGGCCGAAAGCCACAAGCCACTGGTCGCCACCTTGTTGGCCGAAGATGCCCAACTGAGCTCCACGCCTGAGGCCTACCTCAAGCTGCACCTGCTGTCCCATCGCCTGGTCAAGCCCCACGGCCTGAACCTGGCCGGCATTTTCCCGCTGCTGCCGAACGTGGCCTGGACCAGCCAGGGCGCGATCGACCTGGCCGAACTGGCCGAGCACCAGCTCGAAGCCCGCCTGCGCGGCGAGCTGCTGGAAGTATTCTCGGTGGATAAATTCCCGAAAATGACCGACTACGTGGTCCCGGCCGGCGTGCGTATCGCCGATGCCGCGCGTCTGCGCCTGGGCGCCTATGTGGGCGAAGGCACCACCGTCATGCACGAAGGTTTCGTCAACTTCAACGCCGGCACCGAAGGCCCGGGCATGATCGAAGGCCGTGTCTCGGCGGGCGTGTTCGTCGGCAAAGGCTCGGACCTGGGCGGCGGTTGCTCGACCATGGGCACCCTGTCGGGCGGCGGCAACATTGTGATCAAGGTGGGCGAAGGCTGCCTGATCGGCGCCAACGCCGGCATCGGTATCCCGCTGGGCGACCGCAACACCGTGGAGTCGGGCCTGTACGTGACCGCCGGCACCAAAGTGAAGCTGCTGGACGAAAACAACCAGCTGGTGAAAGTGGTCAAGGCCCGCGACCTGGCCGGCCAGCCCGACCTGTTGTTCCGCCGCAACTCCGAAACCGGTGCAGTGGAATGCAAGACGCATAAGTCGGCCATCGAGCTGAACGAAGCATTGCACGCACACAACTAAGCTTCACTCCCTCACCTGTGGGGGCGAGCTTTTTTTGTGGGAGCGAGCTTGCTCGCGATGAACGATGACACGGTCTCGCTGTAAACCGTGTCGCTGCCATCGCGAGCAAGCTCGGCTCCCACAATAAAAAGCCAGCTCCCACAGGGTCCGGCGTAACTCCAGCAGGGCCCGAAAGCATGTTGATCCAATCCCCTTGGCGCGCCGACTTCCCGGCCATCGCCGCCCTGCAACGGCAAGGCCAGACCTACCTGGACAGCGCCGCCACCACGCAAAAACCCCAAGCTCTGCTGGACGCCCTGACGCACTATTACGCCAACGGCGCGGCCAACGTGCACCGTGCGCAACATCTGCCCGGAGCGCTGGCCACCCAGGCATTCGAAGACAGTCGCCTCAAGGTTTCGCAATGGCTCAACGCGAGGGACTGCGGACAGATCATTTTCACCCACGGCGCCACTTCGGCGTTGAACCTGCTCGCCTACGGACTGGAACATCTGTTCAACCCTGGCGATGAAATTGTTGTCAGCGCCCTGGAGCATCACGCCAACCTGTTGCCTTGGCAGCAACTGGCCGAGCGTCGCGCGTTGAAGCTGGTAGTGCTGCCGCTGGATGCCGATGGGGTGATCGATACCCATGCCGCCGCCGAGCTGATCGGGCCGCGCACGCGCTTGTTGGCCGTGAGCCAGTTATCCAACGTCCTCGGCACCTGGCAGCCATTGCCGGCATTGCTGGCGATGGCCAAGGCGCAAGATGCGCTGACGGTGATCGATGGCGCCCAGGGTGTCGTCCATGGCCGCCACGATGTGGAGGCACTGGGCTGCGATTTCTATGTATTTTCCAGTCACAAGCTGTACGGCCCCGAAGGCCTGGGGGCGTTGTTCGGTCGCACCGAAGCGCTCAGCAAACTGCGTCACTGGCAATTTGGCGGCGAAATGGTCCAGCAAGCCGATTACCACAGCGCCACCTTCCGCCCGGCGCCGCTGGGTTTCGAGGCCGGCACACCGCCCATCGCCAGCGTGATTGGCCTGGGGGCGACACTCGACTACCTGTCCGGTCTCGACGGGCAAGCGGTCATCGACCATGAAACAGCGTTGCACGACTATTTGATTAGCGGCCTGCTGGCGCGCAACGGCGTGCGCCTGGTCGGCAACCCACGCCTGGCCCTGGTCAGCTTCGTGGTCGAAGGTATCCACAACGCCGACCTGGCGCACCTGCTGACCGAGCAAGGCATCGCCGTGCGCGCCGGGCATCACTGCGCAATGCCGCTGTTCAAGCATTTGAAGCTGTCCGGGGCGATTCGGGTATCGCTGGCGCTGTACAACGACTCCGCCGATCTCGAACGTTTCTTCGAAGCCCTGGACCAGGCCTTGGAGATGCTGCGATGAGCCTGCCCGCCGACGCCCTCACCGCGTTGCAGATTTTCCAGGAAGCCTCCGGCTGGGAACAACGGGCCCGTCTGCTGATGCAATGGGGCGAACGCCTGCCGCCCCTGAGCGACGCCGACCAGTGCGAGGCCAACCTCGTCCACGGCTGTGAGAGCCAGGTGTGGTTGGTGGGTCGCTTGCACGACGGGCACTGGCAGTTTTCCGCCAGCAGCGATGCGCGGTTGATCCGGGGGTTGGTGGCGTTGTTGCTGGCGCGGGTCAATGGCTTGTCCGCTGACGAGTTGCAGCAGGTGGATTTGCCGGATTGGTTCAATCAGTTGGGGTTGTCGCGGCAGCTGTCGCCGTCGCGCAGCAATGGGTTGAATGCGGTGTTTAAGCGGATGCGCGAATTGACGGAATAACTGTGGCGAG
The DNA here is from genome assembly GCF_051132015.1 of Pseudomonas sp. Z1-12. NCBI lineage: Bacteria > Pseudomonadati > Pseudomonadota > Gammaproteobacteria > Pseudomonadales > Pseudomonadaceae > Pseudomonas > Pseudomonas sp. Z1-12. The sequence continues at coordinate 1,218,312 of NZ_CP071647.1, read as the reverse complement.
GGAGCTTGCTCCCGCTTGAGTGCGAAGCGCTCATGAAAACGGGGACTGCTGCGCAGTCCAGCGGGAGCAAGCTCCCTCGCCACAGGTTCACCACTCCCTTAGTGAGCAGCGTTGCATTACTGCCCGGGCTTGACTCTGTCCGCCGGCCGTCGCACACCCGCCACAATCTTATCCACAGCCTTGGTCGCCGCGACCATGCCGAACGTCGCCGTGACCATCATCACCGCACCAAACCCACCCGCGCAGTCGAGCTTGACGCCGTCACCGACAAAACTCTTCTGCAAGCAAATGCTGCCGTCCGGCTTCGGGTAGCGCAGTTGTTCGGTAGAGAACACGCAAGGCACGCTGTAGTGGCGGGTCACGGTGCGGGAAAAGCCGTAGTCGCGGCGCAAGGTGGAGCGCACCTTGGAGGCCAGCGGATCGTTGAAGGTGCGGTTCAAGTCGCAGACCTGGATCAGTGTCGGGTCGATCTGTCCACCCGCGCCGCCGGTGGTGATGATCTGGATCTTGCGGCGCTTGCACCAGGCGATCAGCGCGGCCTTGGCGTTGACGCTGTCGATGCAGTCGATCACGCAATCGATGTTCGGCGTGATGTACTCGGCCATGGTGTCGCGGGTGACGAAGTCCGCCACCGCGTGCACCGTGCAGTCGGGGTTGATCCCGCGCAACCGCTCGGCCATGACCTCGACCTTGGGCTTGCCGACGGTGCTGTCCAGGGCGTGCAACTGACGGTTCGCGTTGCTCACGCAGACATCGTCCAGGTCGAACAGCGAAATCTCGCCCACGCCGCAACGGGCAACGGCTTCCGCCGCCCAGGAACCGACGCCGCCGACGCCGACAATCGCCACATGGGCCGCCCGCAGGCGCTCCAGGCCTTCGATGCCATACAAACGGGCGATACCGGCAAACCGTGGATCTTCTTTACTCATGACCATTACCCCAAAAACCGGCGCGCATTATAGGGCTTTGCCGTGGCAATTCGAGCCGTTCGCGAATCGAATCCCACCAATTTCCCCTTGTGGGAGCGAGCTTGCTCGCGATGGCGTCAGTCCAGTCAATAGAGTATCGACTGATCCACCGCCATCGCGAGCAAGCTCGCTCCCACAGGTTTTGTGTTCCACCTGTCCCCCGCCAGGGGCCCATGAGGGTCGTTTTGCTATAAGATAACCGCCATTTTGCGCGAGCCCGCCCGCGCCTGCACAAGCCTTGCGTTCACACTATATTCCCGGAGCTTTCATGACGGCCCACGCCGACCTCTCGCCGACCCTGCAACTCGCCTGCGACCTGATCCGCCGTCCGTCCGTGACGCCGGTGGATGCCGATTGCCAAAACATCATGATGCAGCGCCTGGGCGACGCCGGTTTCAAGCTTGAGCCGATGCGCATCGAGGATGTGGATAACTTCTGGGCCAGCCATGGCAAGCATGACGGCCCGGTGCTGTGCTTCGCCGGGCACACCGACGTGGTGCCGACCGGTCCGGTGCAGGCCTGGCAGCTCGACCCGTTCGATGCGGTCATCGACGAACAGGGCATGCTCTGCGGTCGTGGCGCGGCGGACATGAAAGGCAGCCTGGCGGCGATGGTCGTGGCGGCCGAGCGGTTCGTCGCCGACTACCCGGATCACAAGGGCTCGCTGACTTTCCTGATCACCAGCGATGAAGAAGGTCCGGCCCACCACGGCACCAAAGCCGTGGTCGAACGCCTCAAGGCCCGCCAGGAACGCCTGGACTGGTGCATCGTCGGCGAGCCGTCGAGTACCACGTTGGTGGGCGATGTGGTCAAGAATGGTCGTCGCGGCTCCCTCGGCGCGAAGCTGACCGTACGCGGCAAGCAAGGCCACGTGGCTTATCCACACCTGGCGAAGAACCCGATCCATCTGGCCGCGCCGGCCCTGGCTGAATTGGCCGCCGAGCACTGGGACCACGGCAACGATTTCTTCCCGCCGACCAGTTTCCAGATCTCCAACCTCAATTCCGGCACCGGTGCGACCAACGTGATCCCCGGTGACCTGGAGGCGGTGTTCAATTTCCGCTTCTCCACCGAATCCACCGTCGAAGGCCTGCAACAGCGCGTCGCCGATATCCTCGACAAGCATCAATTGGACTGGCACATCGACTGGGCCTTGTCCGGCCTGCCATTCCTCACCGAGCCAGGTGCCTTGCTGGACGCCGTGTCGTCGAGCATCAAGGACGTGACCGGACGCGAGACCAAGGCTTCCACCAGCGGCGGCACATCCGACGGTCGTTTCATCGCCACCATGGGCACGCAAGTGGTAGAACTGGGGCCGGTCAACGCGACCATCCACCAAGTCAATGAGCGTGTGCTGGCCGCCGATCTCGACGTGCTCACCGAGATCTACTACAAGACGCTGATCAAGTTGCTCGCCTGATGCTCGCCTGCCCGATCTGCAGTGAACCGCTGAACGCGGTGGACAACGGCGTGGTGTGCCCGGCCGGGCATCGGTTCGACCGTGCGCGGCAGGGTTACCTGAACCTGCTGCCGGTGCAGCACAAGAACAGCCGCGACCCTGGCGACAACCAGGCGATGGTCGAGGCTCGCCGCGACTTTCTCAACGCCGGGCATTACGCCCCGGTCGCCCGGCGCCTGGCCGAGCTGGCCGCCGAACGCGCGCCTGGGCGCTGGCTCGACATCGGTTGCGGCGAGGGTTACTACACCGCGCAAATTGCCGAAGCGCTGCCCAATGCCGATGGCTATGCCCTGGACATCTCTCGCGAAGCGGTCAAACGAGCCTGCAAGCGTAACCCGCAACTGACCTGGTTGATCGCCAGCATGGCCCGGGTGCCGCTGGCGGACGGCTGTTGCCAGTTCCTGGCCAGCGTTTTCAGCCCGCTGGACTGGCAGGAGGCCAAGCGTTTGCTCAGCCCCGGCGGCGGACTGATGAAAGTCGGCCCCACCGCCGGTCACCTGATGGAATTGCGCGAGCGTCTCTACGACGAAGTGCGCGAATACACCGACGACAAGCACCTGGCCCTGGTACCACCGGGCATGGCGCTGGATCACAGCGAAACCCTCGAATTCAAACTGGTGCTCGCCGATGGCCAGGACCGCGCCAACCTGCTGGCGATGACGCCCCATGGCTGGCGCGCCAGTGCCGAACGCCGTGCCAGCGTGATCGAGCAGGCCGAGCCGTTCGAAGTCACGGTGTCGATGCGCTACGATTATTTCATTCTTCAATAATGACCTTTAGGCCTCGGGCAATCGCCTGGGGCCAGTTAAATCCGCGAATGGATTTTTCAAGACCGCAGCGAGGACATCCATGCGCCAACCCGATATCGAGATTTACCTGAAGGACGCCGACGTCGACCACAAGGCCATTGCCCACTGGCTCAGCCAAGCCCTGGGGCCTTGCAGCGACTGGGTACAGAAAGGCCAGACCTACAAGTGCAAGGCCGGCAACATCCCGGTGACCTGGCTGCCCAAGGCCGTGGGCAAATGGAACAGCCTGTACCTGGAAAGCGACCAGACCCCGTGGGAAGACGACATCGCCTGCGCCCGCGCCGCCTTCGCCGCGCTGAACGTCGAAGTGCGCTGCGCGCCTGGCTCCTGGGTGGAAGAAGAAGGGGAAGAATCGGCGGACCGCTGGATTCGCATCAGCGCCGATGGGGAAGAAGAGATTACCTGGAAGACGGCGTAACGCTGACCTCAGCCCACCGAAGCCCCCTGTGGGAGCGAGCTTGCTCGCGATAGCGGTCTGCCTGAGACGGTGATGTTGAATGTAACGCCGTCATCGCGAGCAAGCTCGCTCCCACAGGGGATATGTGGTGGGCACGAATTATGTGGCACCCCATTCAAAACTGTGGGAGCAAGCTCGCTCCCACAATGGGTTTTGTATAGCTAGCAAATGCGGGTTACAACCCCACCACATCCTCAGCCTGCAAGCCCTTCTGCCCTTCCACCACCGCGTACTCGACCTGCTGGCCTTCAGTCAGTGAACGGTGGCCTTCGCCGCGAATCGCGCGGTAGTGCACGAATACATCCGCGCTGCCTTCACGCTGGATGAAGCCGTAACCCTTCGCGTCGTTGAACCACTTCACACTGCCGGTTTCCCGTGCTGCCATGATGCTCACTCCCATCTCTTATTATTAAGTCGGCTTTTCCCGCCCAACCGCAAAAGGCAAAGCCGTACGAACCCAAGCCACCGTCCGGCCGTCCATGGAGAAGGCCAGAGCAGTAACCGGCCGAGTATATGACACCCGGAAAAACTCTCAACTGACTTTACTTCGGCGCTTTTTTGCCGATTTTCGATGAATCCGGCACACTAGCGGGCCCGAGCAGCCGCTCGGTTTTATCCACTCATGCAGAAGCCGTATGACCCGCTCCCCGTTCCGCCGTCTTGTGTTTGGCACCCTGCGCCGACTGTTGTACCTCTGGGTTCGCTCCGAGACGATCAACCAGTCGTCCTTCACCCTCAACCTCGACCGCAGTCGTCCGGTGTTCTACGTCCTGCAAGATCCATCGCTCACCGACCTGGCGGTGCTCGACACCGAATGCACCAAGGCCGGCCTGCCCCGTCCGGTGCTGCCGGTCTCGGTGGGCAATCTGCTGGAGCCGGCGGCGTTTTTCTACCTGACGCCAGCGCCAGACTGGATCGGACGCCAGGACAAGCGCGGTGCGCCGCCCACCCTGACGCGGCTGGTCGACGCCCTGACCCACAACGCCGCCGAAGATGCACAGATCATCCCGGTCAGCGTGTTCTGGGGGCAATCGCCGGACAGCGAATCCAGCCCCTGGAAGCTCTTGTTTGCCGACAGTTGGGCCGTCACCGGGCGCCTGCGTCGCCTGCTGAGCATCATGATCCTGGGGCGCAAGACCCGCGTGCAATTCTCCGCGCCGATCCACCTGCGCGAATTGATCGAACACGACAAGGGCCACGAACGCACCGTGCGCATGGCCCAGCGGATCCTGCGGGTGCACTTCCGCAATCTGAAGGCGGCGGTCATCGGCCCCGACATCTCCCACCGACGCCACCTCGTCAAGGGCCTGTTGAACCAGCCGCTGGTCAAGCAGGCGATTGTCGAGGAAGCCGAGCGGGAAAAGATCTCCCCGGAAAAAGCCAAGGCCCAGGCCCTGCGCTACGGCAACGAGATCGCTTCGGACTACACCTACACCGCGATCCGTTTCCTGGAAGTGGTGCTGAGCTGGTTCTGGAACAAAATCTACGACGGCATCAAGGTCAACCACATCGAAGGCGTGCAGAACGTCGCCCAGGGCCACGAAGTCATCTATGTGCCGTGCCACCGCAGCCACATCGACTACCTGCTGCTGTCATACCTGCTGTTTCGCAACGGCCTGACGCCACCGCACATCGCTGCCGGCATCAACCTCAACATGCCGGTGATCGGCGGCCTGCTGCGCCGTGGCGGGGCGTTCTTCATGCGCCGCACCTTCAAGGGCAACCCACTCTACACCGCGGTGTTCAACGAATACCTGCATACGCTGTTCACCAAAGGCTTTCCGGTGGAATACTTCGTCGAGGGCGGTCGTTCGCGCACCGGGCGCATGCTGCAACCCAAGACCGGCATGCTCGCCATCACCCTGCGCAGCTTCCTGCGTTCGTCACGCATGCCCATCGTCTTCGTGCCGGTCTACATCGGTTATGAACGGGTACTGGAAGGCCGCACCTACCTGGGCGAACTGCGCGGGGCCAGCAAGAAAAAAGAATCGATCTTCGACATCTTCAAGGTCATCGGCGCCCTCAAGCAGCGCTTCGGCCAGGTGGCGGTGAACTTCGGCGAACCCATCAAGCTGGCGGAATTCCTCGACAGCGAACAACCGGATTGGCGCCAACAGGAATTGGGCCCGCAATTCAAACCGGCCTGGCTCAACGCGACCACCCACCGCCTCGGCGAACGCGTGGCCCGGCACCTGAACGAAGCCGCGGCCATCAACCCGGTCAACCTTGTCGCCCTGGCGCTGCTGTCCACCAGCCGCCTGGCCCTGGACGACCGCGCCATGGCCCGGGTGCTCGACCTGTACCTGGCGTTGTTGCGCAAAGTCCCGTACTCGCCCCACACCACCCTGCCCGAAGGCGATGGCCAAGCACTGATCAAGCACGTCAAGGGCATGGACCTGCTGTCGGAACAGAGCGATGCCCTAGGCAAGATTCTGTACCTGGACGAGCAGAACGCGGTGCTGATGACCTACTACCGCAACAACGTGCTGCACATCTTCGCCCTGCCGGCGTTGCTGGCGAGCTTCTTCCAGAGCAGCTCGCGCATGAGCCGCGAGCAGATCCTGCGCTACACCCATGCGTTGTACCCGTACCTGCAATCGGAGCTGTTCATTCGCTGGTCGCTGGAAGAACTGGACGGCGTGGTCGATCAGTGGCTCGACGCGTTCGTCGAACAGGGCCTGCTGCGTTTCGAAAACGACCTGTACCTGCGTCCGGCGCCAAGTTCGCGGCACTTCGTGCTGCTGACGTTGCTGTCGAAAAGCATCGCCCAGACCTTGCAGCGCTTCTACATGACCGTCTCGCTGCTGCTCAACAGCGGTCAAAACACCGTCAGCGCCGAAGAACTGGAAGACCTCTGCACCGTCATGGCCCAGCGCCTGTCGATCCTGCATGGCCTGAATGCGCCGGAGTTCTTCGACAAGAGCCTGTTCCGCCACTTTATCCAGACGATGCTCGACCTCGACGTGCTGCGCCGCGACGAGGCCGGCAAACTCAGCTACCACGAGCTGCTGGGGGAACTGGCCGAAGGTGCGGCCAAGCGCGTGCTGCCGGCGGAAATTCGCCTGTCGATCCGCCAGGTGGCGTTGCATCGCAGTGAAGACGCGGCGGAAGTTGCCGTCAGCCCCGACCTTTGAGGGATGCCGCTCACTCACCGTGAACCATGGAACGGTTCTGGTGAGTGAGTGGGTCAATCGCCAGGCCTACTCCGACGTTGCGCAGCGGCCAAAGTGACGTCAAACGAAGAAAGGACCTACAGAGAACTTTGGAGCAGCTCTCTAGGATGGGCTTACGTCAATCTCGACGTATTGAAAAGGAATTCAACATGAACCTGCATACCATCACCGCAACCATTCACCTGCCAGACGGCTATCAGCCCCCTGGAAATGGCAGCACTTACGTGACTCTCACAACGCCTTGTACATCCGCCGGTATCGGCTCTAACCAAGCGCCGAAAACGCCATGGATCGTCACCTTCACCGTTGACAGCGACGTTGCTGGCCCAGAGGAAGCGTTTACGGTGAGCGCGCGAATCGACGGATACGCTCCCACTTCCCTGTCTGCCGAGCATACCTTTACCTGGAATGGCGGCGATCAGGAAGTTGATGTCCAGCTTTCAGCACAATGACGGTAGCGAAGTGCAAGACAGCTGCATTCTTCCGATTAATTAATCCGACGCTACGTAACGGTGAAAGCGACACCGAACGAAGAAAACACCTACAGAAAACACTTGGATAGCAGTCCAGGATGGCTTCACGTCAATCTCGACGTATTGAAAAGGAATTCAGTTCATGAAACACGCAATCAACGTAACACTGCGTCTGCCAGACGATTATCAAGTCCCACAAACAGGCGCAGGGGATTATGCAATTTCCATCGAAAAAAAGACCGGTCTGCCAGGCACCTATCCTGCCATCAGCTCCAACGTATTTCCGGCGGGAACACCTCTGGTCTTTTCCTTCCACATCGTTCCCGGTTTCGACCCGGCTGTCCCAGGGGACGAGTTCTCGGTGAAGATGCAAATCAACCATGAAGGCACTGACCTTCTAGCCGATAACGAACACACCTTCATTTGGAATGGAGGCGAACAAGACGTTGAGATCGATCTGAGCCTGGCGCCCTCGTCGGCCAATGAAACTGATCGTTCGATCGCGTCCAACGTCTGAGTCGTTACGTTTCGGCTGGATTTTCAGTGCCGAATCCTCCAGATTCTCTTTGGCGCCAGCGTGTTGCTGGCGTCAAAGGAAAGGTACTTCCACATGAAAAAATGTCTTCTGCTTGCATTCACTTCACTGCTGGCCGCGTGCCAATCATCAACGCCACCCGCCGCCTCCGTCGCCAGCCTCGATGGCGAAGTCTTCTATCTGCAACGCATCGCCCTGCCGCCCAACGCCACCTTGAGCGTGAGCCTGCAGGACGTTTCCCTGGCCGACGCTCCCGCGGTGGTGCTCGATGAGCAGCGCGGCCCGGTCAAAGGCCAGGTCCCGTTGCCGTTCCACCTCAGTTATGATGCCAACCAGGTCAAGCCCGGCCATCGTTATGCCGTGAGCGCCCGCATCGAAGTGGACGGCCAGTTGATGTTCATCACCACTGAACAGCATACGGTCCAACTCGATGGCAAAGATCCGCAGCCGTTGAAGATTCGCGTCAACGCCGCACGCTGATTCCTTTTAAATTCCATCAAGGAAGCTGCCATGCTCCGCCCTACCCTTCGTTTCACCGGCCTGTGTGCCGGCCTGTTGATCTGCGCCAATGCCATGGCCCTGTCCCTGGGCGACCTGTCGCAACAAGATGCCACGGGTGGCCTCAAGGACGCCTTGACCCAAGGCGCGCAGGTGGCGGTCAAGCAACTCGGCACTCCCGGCGGCTTCAGCAACAACCCGGACGTGAAGATCGAACTGCCAGGCAAGCTGGGCAAAGTTGCCAGCAAGATGAAGGCCTTCGGCATGGGTGAGCAGGTCGATCAACTGGAAACCAGCATGAACCAGGCTGCTGAGGCGGCAGTGGTCCAGGCCCAGCCGATCCTGGTCAATGCCGTGAAGAACATGAGCGTAAGCGATGCCAAGGGCATCTTGAGCGGCGGCAACGACTCGGCCACGCAATACCTGAACAAGAGCAGCCGCGAGCAGATCCGCGCCAAGTTCCTGCCCATCGTCAAGCAAGCTACTGACAAGGTCGGCCTGGCCCAGCAATACAATGCCTTCGCCGGCCAGGCCGCCACTTTCGGCGTGCTGGATGCCAAGAGCGCCAACATCGAAAACTACGTGACCGAACAGGCGCTGGACGGGCTGTTCGACATGATCGGCAAGCAGGAAGCCACCATTCGCCAGAACCCGGCGGCGGCTGCGACCAGTTTGGCGAAGAAGGTGTTCGGTACGCTCTAAGCCCCCACCACAAAAATTAATAGCTGTGGGAGCAAGCTTGCTCGCGATGAGTACAGTCTCTATCTGAAAAACCACGATCCTGTGGCGAGGGAGCTTGCTCCCGCTGGGCTGCGCAGCGGCCCCAAGCTTTTGCGGTTGCTGCGCAACCGAGCGGGAGCAAGCTCCCTCGCCACAGGTTAGGTGTACACCTGTTGATCAGGTTTTCTTGACCCTGAACCACGCCGCATACAACGCCGGCAGGAACAACAGCGTCAACGCCGTGGCCACGATCAGGCCGCCCATGATCGCCACCGCCATCGGCCCGAAGAACAAGCTGCGCGACAGCGGGATCATCGCCAGCACCGCCGCCAGTGCGGTGAGCACGATGGGGCGGAAGCGCCGCACCGTGGCTTCGATGATCGCCTGCCAAGGTGCCAGCCCCGCCTTGATGTCCTGCTCGATCTGGTCCACCAGGATCACCGAGTTGCGCATGATCATCCCCGACAGCGCAATGGTGCCCAGCATGGCGACGAAGCCGAACGGCTGGCGGAACACCAGCAGGAACAGCGTGACGCCGATCAATCCCAGGGGCGCCGTAAGGAACACCATGGCCGTGCGTGAGAAGCTGCGCAGTTGCAGCATCAGCAGCGTCAGCACCACCACGATGAACAACGGCACACCGGCATTCACCGATTTCTGGCCACGGGCCGAATCCTCCACCGTACCGCCCACTTCCAGCAGGTAACCGTCCGGCAGTTCGGCGCGAATCGGGTCCAGGGTCGGGAAGATCTGTTGCACCAGGGTCGCCGGTTGTTCCTTGCCGTAGATATCGGCCCGCACGGTCACGCTCGGCAGCCGATTGCGGTGCCAGATCACGCCCTCCTCGAAACCGTATTCCAACGTCGCGATCTGCGACAAGGCAACACTCTTGCCGTTGTCGGTCGGCACCGCCAAGCTCGGCAGCAACGACAACTCGGTGCGCTCATGCACCGTACCGCGCAGCAGGATCTCGATCAGTTCGTTGTCTTCCCGGTACTGGCTGACGCTGGAGCCGGTGAGGGAACTGCGCAGGAAACTCGCCAGGTGGGTGGTGCTGACGCCCAGGGCCCGGGCGCGGTCCTGGTCAACGTTGAGGTACACCACCTTGCTCGGCTCCTCCCAGTCCAGGTGCACATTGACCACGTAGGGGTTTTCGCGAACTTTTGTCGCCACTTTCCGCGCCAAGGCCCGGACTTCCTCGATGTGTTCACCCGTGACGCGGAACTGCACCGGATAGCCGACCGGCGGGCCGTTTTCCAGGCGCGTGACTCGCGAGCGCAGGGTCGGGAATTGCTCGTTCAGGGTCGAAATCAACCAACTGCGCAACGGCTCGCGGTCTTCGATGGTCTTGGCCAGCACCACGAACTGGGCGAAGCTGGAAGCCGGCAACTGTTGATCCAGGGGCAAGTAGAAGCGCGGTGAACCGGTGCCGACGTAGGCCACGTAGTTGTCGATGCCGGCATGGTCCTTGAGCAGCGCTTCCAGGCGCTTGACCTGCTCGGCGGTATTGCTCAGGGAGGCGCCTTCCTGCAGTTTCAAGTCGACCATCAGTTCCAGCCGCCCCGATGCCGGGAAGAACTGCTGCGGCACGAAACGGAACAACGCCACCGAGCCGACAAACAACAGCACGGTCAGCAGGATGACGGTTTTGCGCCGACGCACACACCACTCCACCATCCGCCGGACACGCTGATAGAACGGCGTGCCGTAAGGGTCGGTCTGGCCGTCAGTCGTGCCATGTTTGGCCGCGTGAATTTTCGCCAGGTCCGGCAGGAGCTTTTCCCCCAGGTACGGCACGAACACCACGGCGGCCACCCAAGAGGCCAGCAATGCCAGTGTCACCACCTGGAAAATCGAACGGGTGTATTCGCCGGTGCCCGATTGCGCGGTGGCGATCGGCAGGAAGCCCGCCGCCGTGATCAACGTACCAGTGAGCATCGGGAATGCGGTGCTGGTCCAGGCGAAGCTGGCCGCCTTGATCCGGTCGAAGCCCTGCTCCATCTTGATCGCCATCATCTCCACCGCAATGATCGCGTCGTCCACCAGCAGCCCCAGGGCCAATACCAGCGCACCGAGGGAAATCTTGTGCAGGCCGATCCCCAGGTAATACATGGCGGCGAAGGTCATCGCCAACACCAGCGGAATCGCCAGGGCCACCACCATCCCGGTGCGCAACCCGAGGGAGAAGAAGCTCACCAGCAACACGATCGTCAGGGCTTCCACCAGCACCTGGACGAACTCACCGACCCCGGTTTTCACCGCCGCCGGCTGGTCCGACACCTTGTGCAATTGCATGCCGGCCGGCAGTGAGTTCTGGAGGCGAGCAAAGTCGACCTCAAGGGCCTTGCCCAGAATCAGGATATCCCCGCCTTGCTTCATCGCCACGGCCAGGCCAATGGCGTCCTCGCCCATGAAGCGCATGCGGGGCGCCGGCGGGTCGTTGAAACCGCGGCGCACATCCGCCAGGTCGCTGATACGGAACGTCCGGTCGCCGACCCGGATCGGGAAGTTGCGGATCTCTTCCACGGTCTGGAAATTCCCCGAGACCCGTAGCTGCAAACGCTCGCTGCCGGTTTCGAAGAAGCCGGCGGTGGAAACCGTGTTCTGCTCTTCAAGGGCCTGCTGGACCGCCGCCAAGGGCAGGCCGAGGGTCGCCAGCTTAACGTTCGACAACTCGATCCAGATCTTCTCGTCCTGCAAACCGATCAGTTCGACCTTGCCCACATCCTTGACCCGCTGCAGCTGGAGCTGAATGCGATCGGCGTAGTCCTTGAGCACGGCATAGTCGAAGCCTTCGCCAGTCAGCGCGTAGATATTGCCGAAGGTGGTGCCGAATTCATCGTTGAAGAACGGCCCCTGGACATCCGGCGGCAAGGTGTGGCGGATGTCGCCGATCTTCTTGCGCAACTGATACCACAGCTCGGGAATCTGCGCCGAATGCATGGAATCACGCGCCGCGAAAGTCACCTGGGATTCCCCCGGGCGGGAGAACGAGACGATCTTTTCGTAATCGCCGGTTTCCATCAGCTTCTTTTCGATACGCTCGGTGACTTGGCGCGACACTTCCTCGGCCGTCGCTCCCGGCCACACGGTGCGAATGACCATGGCCTTGAATGTGAACGGCGGGTCTTCGCTCTGGCCGAGCTTGGTGTAGGAAAGCGCCCCGACGATGGCCAGCAACAGCATCAGGAACAGTACGATCTGGCGGTTACGCAACGCCCATTCGGAAAGATTGAAACCCATTGGGACTACTCCTTGGCCGCCAGGTTGACCACGCGGTTGGAGCGATCCACCGGCCGCACCTGCTGGCCGTCGAGGAGCACATGTATGCCAGCCGCCACCACCCAGTCATTGGCGCTCAAGCCTTCGAGCACTGGCACGGTTTTTTCGCCGAAGGCACCCACGCGCACCGGGGCTTTCCTGACCGTGTTGTCCGGGTTGACGACCCAGACGTAGGTGGCGCCATTCTCGGCAGTGAGGGCTGATAGCGGCACTGACAGCGGCGCCTTTTCAGCCGTCTGGATGAACACCCGGGCACTTTGGCCCAGCTCCGCCGGAACACTGCCGGCGGTGAAGGCCACGCGGGCGGCGAAGGTGCGGGACTTGGGGTCGGCGGCCGGCGACAGCTCACGAATCCGCCCGCTGAAGCGCTGGTCAGGCTGGCTCCACAACTCGACCGACACCGGCTGGCCAATCTTGAACCGGCCAAAGCCCTGTTCCGGCAGGCTGATCAGCACTTCACGCTCGCCATCGGTGGCCAGGGTGAAAACGGTTTGCCCGGCCGAAACCACCTGCCCGACTTCCACCGAGCGCCGGGCCACCACGCCATCCTGGGGCGCACGCAGCACCGAATAGCTGGCCTGGTTGTTGGCGACATCAAACTCGGCCTTGATCTGCTTGAGCCGCGCGGTGCCGGAGCGGTAGAGGTTTTCGGCGTTGTCGTATTGGGAGCGGCTGACCATCTGCCGCTCCATCAAGGTCTTGTAGCGGTCACGTTCGGCGCGGACCAGGTTCAGGTTGGCCTCGGCGGCAGCAACCTGGGCACGGGTCGCTTCCAGTTGCAGGCGCACATCCTCGGGGTCGAGCTCGGCCAGCGATTGATTGGCCTTGACCCGCTGCCCCTCTTCCACCAGTCGTCGGCTCACCTTGCCGCCAATGCGAAAGGCCAGTTCAGGTTCGAAACGTGCCCGCACTTCGCCCGGGTAACTGTCCATCGCCTGGGCCGACGGCTCGGGTTTGACCACCATGGCAGGACGCACGGCGACGGGCACCGGCTCGTCGTGACCGCACGCAGACAATAAAAAAGCCAGGGCGACTGGCATGGCGAGGGGCAGGGCATAGCGGAACATGGCGAGTGACCTTTCGCTAATGGTGCTTGGAATAATTATACTGGCGAGTATGTTATTAATAGCAAACTCACCAGTCCAGTATTAAAGCGAAGAATGTCGAACAATCCTCCAACCCCCAGCGGTCCTGGCCGCCCCAAGGACCTGGCCAAGCGCCAGGCTATTCTCGACGCGGCGAAACGCCTGTTCCTGAGCATGGGGTATGCCAATACCAGCATGGACGCCGTCGCCACCGAGGCGGGCGTTTCGAAGCTGACGGTCTACAGCCATTTCAACGACAAGGAGACGCTGTTTTCCGCTGCCGTGATGGCCAAATGTGAAGAGCAGGTGCCATCGCTGTTTTACGAATGGCCTGACGGCGTTCCGATCGAACACGTGTTGCTGAACATTGCCCGCGGGTTCAATCAACTGATCAACAGCGATGAATCGTTGAACCTGCATCGCCTGATCATGGCCCTGGGCAGCCAGGACCCGAAGCTGTCGACGATTTTCTACGAAGCCGGTCCGCAACGGATGCTCTCAGGCATGGAGCGGCTGCTGACCAAGGTCAACCAGAGCGGCGCCCTGAGCATCGATAAACCGCGCAATGCCGCCGAGCATTTCTTCTGCCTGATCAAGGGCGCGGCGAATTTCCGCTTGTTGTCCGGCTGCGGCCCGGCCCCGGAACCCGAAGCCGCCGAGGCCCATGTGCAGGAAGTGGTGGGGTTGTTCATGCGGGCTTATCGGCCTTAGCCTTTCGCTGGCTGAAAGGGCCTCATCGCGAGCAAGCTCGCTCCCACAGGGTTTGATGAACACCACAGATCCAATGTGGGAGCGAGCCTGCTCGCGAAGGCGATGGCACAGCCAACATCACCGTCCCGGACAAACCGCTATCGCGAGCAGGCTCGCTCCCACAGTTGACCGGTGCGAACACATCTCCATCATTCGACGACAAACCCTGTGGGAGCGAGCTTGCTCGCGATGCAGGCAACTCGGTCTCAAGGCTTGAGCGCTTTCTTCGGATAGATGTCGTAGCGACTGGACTTGCCATCGAGCCCATGGCTCGGCTTCGGCCCTTCGATGCACGGGGCTTTGCGCGGGCGCTTGACCACCACTCGATGAGTCGCCAAGGCCAGGGCCGCGGCGAGCAGCGCCGGGGCGTCCGGGTCATCGCCCACCAGGGGCCGGAACAAGCGCATCTCCTTCTTCACCAGGGCGGTTTTCTCACGATGAGGGAACATCGGGTCCAGGTAGATCACCTGGGGCGGTTCGCCTTCCCAGTTGCGCATCACCTCGATGGCGTTGCCCTTGAGCAAGCGCATGCGCGCCACGATCGGCGCCACGTCGAAGTCTTCTGCGCCACGGGCCAGGCCATCCTCCAACAAGGCCGCGATCAGCGGCTGACGCTCGATCAAGCTCATTTCACAGCCCAGGCTGGCCAGCACAAACGCATCCTTGCCCAACCCGGCGGTGGCATCCAGCACCCGCGGGCGCACACCCTGGGCGATCCCGACTGCCTTGGCGATCATCTGGCCACTGCCGCCGCCGTACAACCGCCGATGGGCCGCCCCACCCTCGACGAAGTCCACGCGCACCGGCCCTGGCGCATCCGGGCCCAACTGCTGCAACTGCACCCCTTGCTCGCCAACCTGCAAGGCGAACTCGCCTTCGTCCCCTTGCAAAGGCAGGCCAAGCCGCTCGGCCCAGTGTTCGGCCTGCGGTTGGAAGGCCGGGGCCAGGGCCTCGACATGGATGCGGCAGGCCGCGGGTTGCTCACTCATGGAAGTTGTTCACTTATGGAAAACATGCTCAAAAAATTAAGGATCGGCAAAAACGGCCGATAACAACGGTGAACGGCATTTTGCCAGAGCTGAGCGTCGACCGAGAAAAATGTCAGACATTCAATCCACATCGATAGGCGTTATCTCTCCTTACGGCGATTACAGCCTGCGTAACACCCAAGCACTGAGCGGCGTCAGTCACTTGTGGCAGGATTTTTTTGCCCGAGCCCTGGCCGATCAACTGGGTGACAACGCACCGGCGCCTGGCAGCTACCAGCCAGAGCCCCTCGATGAGGCCGTTGAACCGACCCTCGGTGCCGAACTGCTGGCGCACATTGTCAGCCAGCGCACCTGCGAAGTGACCGAAACACAGGTCAAGCCGCCAGAACCGCTGTTCCTGCCCATCGCCGAATTCGAACTCGACCTGCTGGACAAACCTTTCCCGCCGTTCCCGCCAGAAGAAATCGTTGCCCAGCAACACCAGCAGACCTTCGAAAGCAACTGGGTCCGCCCACTCGTCCTCACCGCCGGCCAACCACTGCCGGAACCGGGCCCGGCGCCACAACCGCGCCCGTTGCACCTACCGATCGCCGAATTCGAACTCGAGCTGCTGGACAAGCCGTTCCCGCCGTTCCCGGAAGAGGAATTGGTGGCGCAGCAGAAACAACTGGACTTCGACACCCGCTGGGCACGTCCGATCGTGCTGCAGAACCTGCGCATCGCCGCTTAAATCAGCGACAGATCCACCATGGCCCCACATCCAGATGAAAATGGTTGCGGTGCGCCGCGTTGTAATCCGGGCTCAAGACCACACTGAACATATCGCAGGCGCCATCCCGTGCCTGACGCAAAAAGCGCGCATCGGCCGTGTCCTTGGGCCAGTCCCTGAGCACGCTGATCGTGCGCCCATCGGCCAGGCGAAACCCGGCGATGTCCAGCGCGCTGGCGGTGGCGTGCTGGCTGCGCGCCCCGCTCTCACGCCCGTACATGTTGCGACAGGCGAAACTGCCCAGGTGATCGACCCGCGTCACTTTCTGCCCGTAGACCGCCATTGCCGCCGGCTGCAACCCGTGACGCTCGAACAGCGCGAACGCCACCGCCAGCGGGCAACTGGCGAGGAAGCTGCTGCTCAACGCCACCTCACCGCCCTGCACCCTCAAGACATTGGTCAATGGGCATGTGGTATTGGCGCCACTGTCGGCCTGGCGCGCGGTGCGCAGCCCGGAGGTGGCGAGGGCCTGGTCGCACAGCTGCGGGTCGTTGCGCAGGGCCATGAGTTTGAAACGGGTGAGCAGGTTGGGCGCCAGATTGACGTCCAAAGGCGCCCAGGGATTCCATTGGGGCGGCAGCGCCACCCAGCCGCGCCATACCCCCAGCACGGCAAGGCCAATGAGCAGGGCCACGACCGCAAGCGCTTTCAAAAACCGCACGATATTGCCTCGGGCATCAACCCTTGAATAATTGGTTGGCCTGCTTGAACGGCATCGAGCGGCGCGTGAAGGTGAATGTGCCCTGCTCCTGGATCTCCTCGGCGGCGCGGAAGAACTCGCCATACGCGGCCAGGGCCAGCGCCGAGCCGACACTGATGCGCTTGACGCCCAGCTCGCTCAACTGCGCCACCGTCAGGTCCAGCGCCCCGGACATCAGCACGTTCACCGGTTTTGGCGCCACGGCCTGCACCACCGCGAGCACTTGTTCGGCGCTGCTCAGCCCCGGGGCGTACAACACGTCGGCTCCCGCGTCCGCGAAGGCCTTGAGGCGGCGAATGGTGTCGTCCAGGTCCGGATTGCCATGCAGGAAATTTTCCGCCCGAGCTGTCAGCAGGAAGGGAAACGGCAAGCTGCGCACGGCCTCGGCGGCGGCCTTGACCCGAGCTACCGCGTGGTCGAAGCAATAGATCGGGCTGTCTTCGCGCCCCGTGGCGTCCTCGATCGAACCACCCACCGCGCCGGCCTCCGCGGCTCGGAGCAGGCTGCGGGCGCAGTCCTCGGGGGCATCGGCAAAACCGTTTTCCAGGTCGACGGCCACCGGCAGGTCAGTGGCCGCGACAATCGCCCGCACGTTAGCCAGGGTGTCATCCAGGCCCAGCGCGCCATCGGGTCGGCCCAGGGAAAAGGCGTGGCCGGCACTGGTGGTCGCCAAGGCTTCAAAGCCGAGGCTGGCCAGCATCTTGGCCGAACCGGCATCCCACGGGTTGGGAATGACAAAAGCCCCTTCGCGTTCGTGCAAGGCCTTGAACGCCTGGGCTCGACGAATTTGCGCTTCCATGTAGTTCGCTCCTGAGCAGAGAGGGAGTGGGCCTCAGAGCAAACCCAGTTGCTCGGCGGCGGGCTCTCTATATAGCGCAGGCAGCGCCGGCAAGCCAGGCAAACGACTCATCAGGCGGCTGTGAAAATGCATCGCGAGTTTCGCCGCCTGGAAGTTGTCGGCAGTGTGCAGGAACATGTATGGCGTGCGTCCCTCTTCGATCCATACGGCGATTTTCTCCACCCACGGGGTCAGGAACGACTCGTTGGCCTCGACCACCGGATGACCGATGAAGCGCACCTGCGGACATTGAGTGAAAGCCGCCGGCCGCGTCGGCACCCGTGGCTTCTTGTATTGCGCATGAATCACCGAGGGATTGGTCGAGGCGCAGCTGAACAAGCCTCGCGGATCGAGACAGATACGTTCGACGCCTCGGTCGAGCAGCAAGCGGTTGAGCTGACGCTCGGCGTCACCCTTGGCAAAGAACTCATCGTGACGTACCTCTACAGCCAGAGGGCGCTGGAACGCGTCGATAAATGCCGCCAATTCCGGCATCCGATTGGGCGTGAACGCCTTCGACAACTGCAGCCAGAACGGCGAGACCCGCTCCCCCAAGGGGTTCAGCAACTGGACGAACGTTTCGGTGGCGGTCAGGTGATCGCGCAGGTCACCGCCGTGGCTGATATCACCGGGAATCTTGGCGGTGAAGCGAAAGTGCTCAGGCATGATCTCGGCCCAGCGCTGCACGGTGGTCGCAGACGGGCTGGCATAGAAGGTCGTATTGCCTTCCACGGCATTGAATACTTGGGAATAGAGATCGAGGAAATCGGTGCTTTTCGCATCCTGGGGATAAAGGTAATCGCGCCAGGCGTTTTCGCTCCAGGACGGACAGCCCAGGTAGTAAGGCAAGACCATCAGATGTAGAGATCGAGTCCCAGCACTTCCATATCCCAATCGACGAAACCGGCGGTGCTCAGGTAGCTCGCCAGGGCCGTGGAGACACTGCGGCTCATCGCACGGTGATAAAGCATGTCTTGCTGACGGGCGGGGAGATTGCTCAGGCGTTGCGCAGAGGCTTTGGCGGCGCGGGCGGCCAGTTGCTCTTCAGACGGAAATTCCACCTCGCCATCGATGTCATCGAAGTTTTCCGGCTCGCTGGCTTTACCCGCACGAGGCCGACGCTTGATGGGGTAGGACTGGGATGAAACGCCGTCTATACGCATGACAGAATGCTCGGTATCAATGATGGCAATTTAGCGGCACTTTCGCAGCCGCGCAAATGCGCAAGTGATAACTAGAACACATAAAGTCAAAAAGGTTTAAAAACGGGCGGAAAAAGTGACGACTGGCAAGATTGGGTGTGACTTTTGGGGACGTGAATGACTTTTGCGACAACACCGTTTTTTGGGGTGACCCCATGCTTTTGTGGCGAGGGAGCTTGCTCCCGCTGGGGCGCGAAGCGGCCCCGAAATATGATTCGCGCCTTATCTTGCCGGCCTGAAATCAATTTTCTGGGGGCCGCTTCGCAGCCCAGCGGGAGCAAGCTCCCTCGCCACAACGCTGCCCGCTCGAGAGCGGAGTGATGCTTTCTATCGCTCGGACTTGGGGGTTGCGACTTTGTCCCGCAAATATACTGGCTGCGCATCATCGGCTGGAATGGCCTCGCCGCGTTCCCAGGCGAAGCGTGCCAGGGCCAGCAGGTCCTCGGCATGGGGCAGCATCGAGGCGTCCTGGCCGATGAGGCTGACACCGATTCGCTCGCCATAGCCCCAACCAGTGCCGGCGCCGAACCAATCACCGCTGGCATCGCCCGGCAACGCCGCCGCTTCGGGCGGCAACACCGCCTCAGCACCGACCAGGCGCATCTCGCCGTCGGTTTCGCGATAGCAGCCCCAATACACCTCATCCATGCGCGCATCGATGGCCGCGGCAACTTGGCGAGCGCCCTGTTCGCGCAAGGCACGCTGGGCCAGCACCGCGAGGTTCGATACCGGCAACACCGGACGCTCCAGGGCAAATGCCAGCCCCTGCACCACACCGATGGCGATGCGCACGCCGGTAAACGCTCCTGGCCCACGGCCAAAGGCAATCGCGTCCACCGCCTGCAAGGTCGTGCCGGCATCGCTCAACAGTTTCTGAATCATCGGCAGCAGCTTCTGCGCATGCAGGCGCGGGATCACCTCGTAATGGCTCGTGACCTTGCCGTCGTGCAGCAAGGCAACGGAGCAAGCTTCAGTCGCGGTGTCCAGGGCCAGCAAGGTGCTCATCGATGTGTCCGTAAATCAGGTGGGAAAAAAGTGCGCCAGTATAAACAACTACGGCCCGCAAGCGGGCCGTAGTTGATGCAACTGATCAGGCTTTTCAGCTCAAGGCTGCAAGCACCTTGGCGGTGATCGCTTCAACCGAACCGACGCCTTCGATATGGCTGTATTTCGGCTTGCCATTGGCTGCCGACAGTTTCTGGTAGAAGTCCACCAGCGGCTTGGTCTGGGAATGGTAGACCGACAGGCGATGACGCACGGTTTCTTCGGTGTCGTCCTTGCGTTGCACCAGCTCTTCACCGGTCACGTCGTCCTTGCCTTCGGTTTTCGGCGGATTGTAGACGGTGTGGTAGACGCGGCCGGAAGGCTCGTGAACGCGACGACCGGCAATGCGCTGGACGATTTCCTCGTCCTCAACGGCAATCTCGACCACCGCATCCAGTTCGACACCGGCAGTCACCAGGGCTTCAGCCTGGGGAATGGTGCGCGGGAAGCCATCGAACAGGAAGCCATTGGCGCAGTCGGGTTGAGCGATGCGATCCTTGACCAGGGCGATGATCAGGTCATCCGACACCAGGCCGCCGGCATCCATGATGCTCTTGGCTTGAACGCCCAGAGGCGTGCCCGCCTTGACCGCGGCACGCAGCATGTCGCCGGTGGAGATTTGCGGGATACCGAATTTTTCGGTGATGAACTTTGCCTGAGTACCTTTACCGGCCCCGGGAGCTCCCAGCAGAATGACGCGCATCGATGTGCTCCTCAATTTTTTTATGTAAAACGCTCGGATTCGCCTCGCGGGGCCAATCTTCGAAAAAACTGGATCGTGACCGCCCAAACGGCCAAAGGCTGATCAAGATACACAGCAGGCCCGACCCACACAAGCCGCCGAAAGTCGGAGGAACCCGCGCCCGATACGACCTTCGGAGGGGGTGGCGAGCGTCGCAACCGGGCAACAAACTGTCGCCTGGTCGACCTGTCCCCGCCCCCGCCGAACAACGCCCGGGAACGCCGGGCGAGCCGTTTCGGTGCGCTGCCTGATCTTAGCCGGTATTGCGCAACCCGGCGGCAATCCCCGCCACAGACACCAGTAATGCCTGTTCCACGGGGCTGCCTTGGGCAACATCCTGCTGGCGTGAGCGCGCCAACAGTTCGGCCTGCAACAGGTGCAACGGGTCGAGGTAGGTGTTGCGCAGGCGGATGAATTCCAGCGTGGCTGGGCTATGTGCCAGTAGCTGCGACTGACCGGTCAAGCCAAGCACCACCGTGCAGGCCTGCGACAATAGGTCGCGTAAATGCGCACCCAAAGGCAGCAGCCCAGGTTCCACCAAACGCTCGTCGTAAGAGCGGGCGATATCGGCGTCGGCCTTGGCCAGCACCATCTCCAGCATGTCGATGCGGGTCCGGAAGAACGGCCATTGCTCGCGCATCTGCCCCAGCAACGCCCCTTCGCCGCGCTCCAGGGCCTTGCTCAGTGCGGTTTCCCAGCCGAGCCAGGCCGGCAACATCAGGCGGGTCTGGGTCCAGCCGAAGATCCACGGAATTGCCCGCAAGCTTTCGATGCCGCCGGCGCGACGCTTGGCCGGCCGGCTGCCCAGGGGCAGGCGCCCAAGTTCCTGCTCGGGGGTAGACTGGCGGAAGTACTCGACGAACTGCGGATTCTCCCGCACCACCGCGCGGTAGGCGCTGACGCCGTCGGCAGCCAATTCGTCCATCAGGTGTCGCCACTGGGGCGTGGGTGGCGGCGGTGGCAGCAACGTCGCTTCAAGCACCGCGGCGAGATACAGATTGAGGTTCTGTTCGGCGATGTCCGGCAGGCCGAATTTGAAACGAATCATTTCGCCCTGCTCGGTGGTGCGGAAGCGCCCGGCCACCGAACCCGGTGGTTGGGACAGGATCGCCGCGTGCGCCGGACCGCCACCACGGCCCACGGTGCCGCCACGGCCGTGGAACAACAGCAGTTCGACTTGCTGCTCGCGGCAGATGTCCACCAGCCGTTCCTGGGCCCGATACTGCGCCCAGGCCGCCGCCGTAGTCCCGGCGTCCTTGGCCGAATCGGAATAGCCGATCATCACTTCCTGAGGGCCCTGCAGCCGTGAACGATAGCCCGGCAGCAGCAACAGCCGCTCGATCACCGGCCCGGCGTTGTCCAGGTCGGCCAGGGTCTCGAACAGCGGCACCACCCGCATCGGCCGCAACACCCCGGCGTCCTTCAACAACAGTTGCACAGCGAGGACATCGGACGCCGCGCCGGCCATGGAGATCACGTAGGAACCCAGGGACGCCGCCGGCGCCGCGGCCACTTCCCGGCACGTCGCCAACACTTCCGCCGTGTCGGCCGAGGGCTTGAAATGGGCCGGCAGCAGTGGACGCCGGTTGTTCAGCTCCTCCAGCAAAAAGCTGATGCGCTGCTCCTCGTTCCAATCTTCATAACGGCCCAGGCCCAGGTAGTCGGTGATTTCCGTCATGGCGGCGGTATGGCGCGTCGAGTCCTGGCGCACATCGAGGCGCACCAGGAACAAGCCGAAGGTCACCGCCCGCCGCAGGCAATCGAGCAGCGGCCCATCGGCAATCACGCCCATGCCGCATTCGTGCAGGGAGTGGTAGCACAGCTCCAGGGGGTCCAGCAGTTCGCGGTTGTGCTGCAACACCTCGGCGCCCGGCGGCGTGGCGGCACTCAAGGAGGCGTGGGCCCAGTTGCGGGTGGCGCGCAGGCGTTCGCGCAGTTGCTTGAGCACGGCACGATACGGTTCGGCGCTGTCGCCGGCCTGGGCCCGCAAGGCCTCGCTGGCGTTTTGCATGGACAGTTCGGCCGCCAGTTGGTCGACGTCACGCAGGTACAGGTCCGCCGCCATCCACCGCGCCAACAACAGCACCTCGCGGGTCACGGCGGCGGTGACATTCGGGTTGCCGTCACGGTCGCCGCCCATCCACGAGGCAAAGCGGATCGGCGCGGCCTCCAGCGGCAGGCGCAGCCCGGTGGCGGCATGCAAGGCCTGGTCGGCCTTGCGCAGGTAATTGGGAATGGCGTGCCACAGCGAATGCTCGATCACCGCGAAGCCCCACTTGGCCTCGTCCACCGGGGTCGGCCGGGTGCGGCGGATTTCTTCGGTGTGCCAGGCTTCGGCGATCAAGCGTTGCAGGCGCTCGTGGATTTGCGCGCGCTCGGCGCTGGTCAGGTCGCGATGATCCTGGGCCGCCAGTTGCGCGGCGATGGCGTCGTATTTCTGGATCAGCGTACGGCGGGCCACTTCCGTGGGGTGAGCGGTGAGGACCAGTTCGATTTCCAGGCGTCCCAACTGCCGGGCCAGGGCCTCGGCGCCATGGCCTTCGGCCCGCAGCCGGGCAAGCAACTCAGGCAGGACCCGTGCCTCGAAAGGGGCCGGTTGCGATTCTTCGCGGCGATGGATCAGTTGGTACTGTTCGGCGATGTTGGCGAGGTTGAGGAATTGGTTGAACGCGCGCGCCACCGGCAGCAGTTCGTCCTCGCTCAGTTGATTGAGGCTGGCACTGAGTTCGGCATCCACGGAACCGCGTCGGTCAGCCTTGGCGCCCTTGCGGATCTGCTCGATCTTGTCGAGAAACGTGTCCCCGTACTGTTCGCGGATGGTATTGCCCAGCAGTTCGCCAAGCAGGTGGACATCCTCGCGCAAGCGGGCATCGATATCGGTCATCAGCATTTCTCCAGCAAAAAAGTCCGGACAGCTCTTGGATCAGAGAGTGCCGATGCCCGTCGCTTATGACAAGCGACGAAGGGACTTTAAACCTTGCACAACAAAGCTAGTCTCATGGGTAAGCCACACAACGGCTTGTCACTCACCGCGCCTGCCACGAGCTGGCTGATTGAGGTCATCATGAAAATTCGTGAACTTGCCCAGCATTGGGAAGAAAACGCCAAGGGCCGCCTGACCCAGACGGGCTACACGATCCATCTGGACGTCGAAGCCGCCGCACGCCTGGCTGCGATCTGCGACATGTACCCCAAGCGCCAGCCGGAGGAGCTGCTGGGCGAGCTGATCGGGGCCGCGTTGGAAGAGCTGGAAGCGAGCTTCCCCTACATCAAGGGTTCGCAAGTTGTCGCCACCGATGAGGAAGGTGACCCGCTGTATGAAGACGTAGGACCGACCCCACGATTCCTCGCCCTGTCGCGCCGGCATCTGCACGAACTTTCCTCGCAGAACGACAAATCCAAACACTGATTCCCTTCATTCCAGATTGCGGTTTTCCGGCGCGGGGCCTTTCCCACCTACGCCGGGAATACCGTTGCGCGCCTTGAAAGTTCAGCTTTTCTGTCGCTGACCGATCAGTCAGTAATTCTTTTGGCGAATGGCCATCCTCGCTGAACTTTTGAAAAACGCCTCGGGTCACACCGAGTAACCATACTGGAACGGTCGTTTAAATAAACGCGCCTTGGCGCCAACACCAAACCAGACGTCATGGCTTCGGTCCCAGCATGGATTTGTCGTTTTTTCAGGAGTTTTCCAATGGAGTTGAAGCCTATGAATACCTGCACTGCCAAACCCTCATCCAGTGGCCTGCGCGGCTTGAAGTTGGCTGCCCTGGCGATCGGTAGCAGCTTCATTCTCGCCGGTTGCGCCGGTAACCCACCTTCGGAGCAGTACGCGGTGACCCAGTCGGCGGTCAACAGCGCCGTCAGCGCCGGTGGTACCGAATTTGCCGCCGTGGAAATGAAATCGGCCCAGGACAAGCTCAAGCAAGCCGAAATCGCCATGCATGACGAGAACTACGAAGAAGCCAAGCGACTGGCCGAACAAGCCGAGTGGGATGCCCGCGTCGCCGAGCGCAAGGCCCAGGCCGCCAAGGCCGAACAAGCCCTCAAGGACTCTCAGAAAGGGGTTCAGGAACTGCGTCAGGAAGGCATGAACAAGGTTCAGTAAACCGTTCACGCCACGACGTACTTCTCATTGATAAAAGGACGACAGACTATGATGCACAAACACTTGATGATGCCCGCCCTGCTCGCTGCCTGCGTAGCCCTGGCCGCTTGCTCCCACGACCCGAACGCCAATCTTGAACAGGCGCGGACCAATTACAACGGCCTGCAAGCCGACCCGGCGGCGACCAAAGTGGCTGCCCTGGAAACCAAGGACGCGGCGGACTTCCTGGCCAAGGCCGACAAGGCCTACCTGGACCGGGAAGACGAAGCCAAGGTCGACCAACTGGCCTACCTGACCAACCAGCGCGTCGAAGTGGCCAAGCAGACCATCGCCCTGCGCAATGCCGAAGCCGAACTGAAAAACGCCGGCGACGAACGCGCCCGTGCCCTGCTCGAAGCGCGCAACGCGCAGATCAAGCAACTGCAAGACAGCCTCAACGCCAAGCAGACCGAACGCGGTACGCTGGTGACTTTCGGCGACGTGCTGTTCGCCACCAACAAGTCCGACCTGCGCACCAGCGGCATGACCAATGTGAGCAAACTGGCGCAGTTCCTCCAGGAAAACCCGGACCGCAAGGTGATCATCGAAGGCTACACCGACAGCACCGGCTCGGATTCCTACAACCAATCGCTGTCCGAACGCCGCGCCAGCTCGGTGCGTACCGCCCTGGTGAAAATGGGCGTGGACCCGGCTCGCATCGTGACCCAGGGCTATGGCAAGGAATTCCCGGTGGCGGACAACACCAGCGTCTCGGGCCGCGCCATGAACCGTCGCGTGGAAGTGACCATCTCCAACGACAACCAGCCAGTGGCCCCGCGCTCGACCATGAGCGCCAACTGATCGGCTGAGTGCAACTGAAAAGCCCCGCCTGGTTTCGTCAGGCGGGGCTTTTTCATGGCTGAAGATATTTGGCTGTACACAATCCCGTGGGAACGAGCTTGCTCGCGATGGCGGCGTGTCAGGCACTATTTATGCTGCTGAACCACCGCTATCGCGAGCAAGCTCGCTCCCACAGGGGATTGGATTACGGCTGCAGTTTTTGTGGTGTTTCCTGCCCCATGCACCGCACCGCGCGTTTCTTCTCGTTGATCAACACGCCGGTCAGGCCTTTCTGCTCGGTGTCGAACAGTACCAACACACCGTCGATGCACTGGGCGACTTGGGCGGCCGGCTCCAGGGACACTTTGTAGTCCTCGCCTGGCACGGTCTTGAGCATGGTGAACTGGTCGAGCAGCAACGCATCCTCGGGCTTGGCGAAATGCAGGTAGCCGTAGTACCACAGCACTGCGACGGTGCCCAGGATGCTGCAGATACCGGTGATGATCAGGGGGATGGCGTTACGTTCTTCGCTCATTGCGGGTTCTCTGGTGGTTCAACGGGTGATTTCGGGTAGTTCGGGACCTCCCCCAGGCGGCGCAGGCCGTCAAAGTGCCGGGTATCGTCGAGGTAGCGCAGCATCACGGTGCGCCACGTCGGGTCGGCGAAGGTCTGCACATGGCCGCCCCGTGTCAGCTGCAGGACCCGGGGCGGCGGCGCAGCTTGATACAAGCGGATGCCATTGGAAAGGGGCACGATGGGGTCGTCGAGGCTGTGGTAGATCAACTTCGGCACGCCGTTCAACTGCGCCACGGAGCTGATCGCGCTGTCACCGTCCGGCACCAGCCAGGACAACGGCACCTGGAACGGCCAGGTCAGCCACGAGGTACTCAGGGCAAAACGCCCGACGTCGCGATAGCTGGCGGGCACGCCATCGAGCACCAGGGCCTTGAGCTGCCGTTGGCGCTGGGGATGTTCGACCAGGTAATGCACCGCCAGCGCGCCGCCCAGGCTCTGTCCGAGCAGTACCAGCGGCTTGCCCTGGACCTCGGGCGCCTGGTCGAGCCATTGGAACGCGGCGTCGATGTCCTGGTAGATCGCCGGCAGGCTCGGCTCGCCTTCGGACACGCCATAACCTCGATAATCGACCATCAACACTTGGTAACCCTGCTCTGGCAACCACCAGCTCCCGCCCAAGTGCCACGCCAGGTTGCCGCCGTTGCCGTGCAAATGCAGGACCGTTCCCTTGACCTCCACGCCTGGTTTGACGGGCAGCCACCAGCCACGGAGCTTGAGATTGTCAGCGGTGGTCAGGGTGACGTCGCGGTACTCGAGTTTGGCCCGCTCCGGGGTAAACGGCAGGCCACGTTCAGGGTAGAACAACAGGGAGCTGCAACCGCCCAGGGCCAGCAGCAGGCAGATGATGCCGAGGGTTCGCATCCGGTGAAGCCTCGCAAAAAATCAGAAGTTATCCACAGCCCCTGTGGGAGCGAGCTTGCTCGCGATAGCGGTATGTCAGTCACAGCGGTGTTGACTGTCCTGGCGCTATCGCGAGCAAGCTCGCTCCCACAGGGGATGGGTGGTGTTGTTAAAGAATATTCGAATAATCCGCTTCGATCCGGTCCAGGCTCAGGTGGTTCAGGAAGTTGGAGAAACACATCCAGGCCGACAGGGCATTCATGTCGCGGAATTGCTCAGGCAAGTATTTAGGCGGCACCACCAGGCCTTCGTCCACCAACTGGCGCAACGTGCGCATGTCCTCCAGGGTGGTCTTGCCGCAGAACAGCAGCGGCACCTGCTCCAGCTTGCCTTTGCGCACGGCCAACTGAATGTAGTTGTAAACCATGATGAAGCCCTTGAGGTAGGACAAGTCTTTGGTGAATGGCAGCCCGGTGGGCACCGAGCCACGGAACACCCGACTGGCGTTGCCGTAGCTTTCGGCCATTTCAAAACCCTGCTCGCGGAAGAACTCGAAGACCTGCAGGAAATCGGCGCCCTCCTCCACCATATGAATGGCCCGGGTGCGGTTGGTGAGTTTGCGCAGGCGACTCGGGTAGGAGGCGAAGGTGATGATTTCCATCAGGATCGCCAGGCCTTCCTGGGTCACCGTGGACGAGGGCGGGCCCTTGGACAGGAAGGTGCAGATCGGCTGGTTCAAGCCGTTGAGGGTGGTGCCGACGTGCACCAGCCCTTCGTGGACCTCCAGCGCCCGTACGTCGCGCTCGTTGAACATCGCATCGGTGCGGATCTTGATGTAGTCGGCACCCGCCGCCGCGTCGGCGACGATGCCGTCGGACTCGAACACGCGGATGGTTTCCTCGGCTTCGCCGAACACCCGGTTGAGGCGATGCTGCAACAGGCTGACGGCTTCCTTGGCGCTGAGGACTTTCGGCTCGTCCTTGAGGTCGCCACGGCCATCGATGTTGTTCAGGTAGTCGGAGAGCATCAGGCCCAGGTCGGCCAGGGTCGGGTCGCCAGCGTGAAAAGCATCGGAGGCGGCGCCATAGAGCTCCTGGGAAATCAGCCCGAAATCCTCGGTGCCACGCGCTTCGAGCATGCGCACCACCATGCGGTATTCCTTGCACATGCGGCGCATGATCTGGCCCACCGGGTTGAACTGCCCCAGTTGGCGGGTGATGTCGCGCTCGATGTTCTGGAACTCCAGCTTCACTTTGCTGGAATCAAAAGACAGGGGCCGGTTGAGGTAATAGTCGCGATCCACCGCAGGCATTTCCTTGCCCTTGGCCTTGAGAAACCCCTTGCGGATGTTCTCGTCCCACTTCACCGCGTCGAGGATGCGAATCGGCGTTTGCGCCAGCACAATGCGATCGGACAAGGTGCGTATCGTCTGCTGGTAATCGTCCACCGAAAAACTCCTGTGAAAAAACGTCCGCTTGTTGCAATTATTGGGATTTGGCCAGTCGCTGGTAACGCACGGCTTCCGAGAACACATCGGAATTGGCCGGGTCGTCGAGGTAGCTGAAAACCTTGTTCATGTCGCTGTCCACCAACACACCGTCGCCCTCTTCGCTCTGGTTCGGCTGGCCACTGAGGATCTTCTGGCCGATGGCCTGGTTGATCTGCTCCAGGTCCAGGTTGTAGACCACCAGTTCCTGTTTATCGGTCAATTCGAAACCGGCGATCAGGAAATGTCCACCGTAGCGGGCCGGCACCTTGGCCGACAGGTACCAGCGACTGCCATGACGGGAGACGGTCAAGGGGATGGCTTCGCGCTCATGGGGCTGGGCCCTGAAGTAGCTGATGGCCTGGTAGCGGTGCTTGCCGACTTGCGTCAGTTCCAGGTTCAACGGTTCGCCCCAGGCATTGGTGCTGGTCCATTGGCCGAGCAGGCCCTCGGGCGCGGCTTCGCTGTTGGGTAACGGCGCCTTGAAGGACACCAGGCAACCACTGAGCAGCAGCAACGACACGGCCAGTACAACGGCAGGCCAGGCTTTCATTTGAACTCCCTATGGCACAGGTCGCTTTATCCCCTGTGGCGAGGGATCTTGCTCCCGCTTGAGTGCGCAGCGCTCACAAAAAAGGGGGCTGCTGCGCAGCCCAGCGGGAGCAAGCTCCCTCGCCACAAGGGCTGTGGTGTACCCATCTGGATCACACCGACGCCAATACCAGGTGCATGTAGCGGGTCAGGATGCCGAGCATGTCTTCATCCGCTACCGGCTCGGCGCCATTGAGCAAGCCCTGATATTCCATCCGTCCGATAATCGCCGTCAACACTTTGGCATCCTGTTGCGGTTCGCGGGAGCCTAAAACCTGGAAAAACTGACACGTGCCGTGCAGCAAAATCTGCTGGTGGGAACGCACCAACTCCGCCAGGCGTGGGTTGAGCAGGGCTTCCTGGCGAAAGGCCTGCTCGGCCATCAGGTACTCGCGACGGCTGTCCAGTTGATGCCGCACGTAGTCGGCGGTCATCCGCGCGATGTCGTCCGCCAGTTGCGAGCGCGACTGGGCGCTGCCGTCGCCATAGGCGACCATTTCCCGCAGAAGGCCTTCGTTGTTGGCCCACAGCTTGCCCATGAACGCCGCGCTGCGTTCCACATACTGGGCGAAGGTATCGGTGAGCAAATCGTCGATGTCCTTGAAATAGTACGTAGTGGCCGACAGCGGCACGCCCGCTTCGGCGGCCACCGCACGGTGACGCACCGCACGCACGCCATCGCGCACCACGATGCGCATGGCCGCGTCGAGAATCTCCTGGCGACGCTGCTCACTGCCCTGTCGGCTGGCCTTGCGGCCCTGGTACTGAACACTTTCAGCGACAGCCGTGGCGACGCCCGCTGCACCTTCTGAAGCCATTGCACGATTCACGACAGGTCTTCCTCGCTCTTTGAAAAAGTAACCAATTGATACGTTTGTACCAGACAGGCAATAAAAAGCCGCCCATCGAGGCGGCTTTTTATTTGAAACAATTACGCTTGGGGCCGCATGTGCGGGAAGAGGATCACGTCCCGGATCGACGGTGAGTTGGTCAACAACATCACCAGGCGATCGATGCCGATGCCTTCGCCAGCGGTCGGCGGCATGCCGTACTCCAGGGCGCGCACGAAGTCGGCATCGTAGTGCATGGCTTCGTCGTCGCCGGCATCCTTGTCGGCCACCTGGGCCATGAAACGCTCGGCCTGGTCTTCGGCATCGTTGAGCTCGGAGTAGGCGTTGGCGATTTCACGACCACCGATGAACAGCTCGAAACGGTCGGTCACGCTTGGGTTCTCGTCGTTGCGACGGGCCAACGGCGACACTTCGAACGGGTACTGGGTGATGAAGTGCGGCTGCTCCAGCTTGTGCTCGACCAGTTCTTCGAAAATCATCACTTGCAGCTTGCCCAGGCCTTCGAAGCCGAGCACCTTGGCGCCGGCCTTCTTGGCGATGGCGCGGGCCTTCTCGATGTCCTGCAGGTCGGCGGCGGTGATCTCGGGGTTGTACTTGAGGATCGAGTCGAACACCGACAGGCGCACGAACGGCTCGCCGAAGTGGAACACCTTGTCGCCGTACGGCACGTCGGTCGTCCCGAGAACAAGCTGCGCCAGCTCGCGGAACAGTTCCTCGGTCAGGTCCATGTTGTCTTCGTAGTCGGCGTAGGCCTGGTAGAACTCGAGCATGGTGAACTCGGGGTTGTGCCGGGTCGAAACGCCTTCGTTACGGAAGTTGCGGTTGATCTCGAAAACCTTCTCGAAGCCACCCACGACCAAGCGCTTGAGGTACAGCTCCGGCGCGATGCGCAGGAACATTTCCATGTCCAGGGCGTTGTGGTGGGTTTCGAACGGCTTGGCCGCCGCGCCGCCGGGGATGGTCTGCAGCATCGGCGTCTCGACTTCCAGGAAGTCACGCTTCATCAGGAAGCTGCGGATGTGGGCGATGACTTGCGAGCGGACGCGGAAGGTCTGGCGCACGTCTTCGTTGACGATCAGGTCGACGTAGCGCTGGCGATAGCGTTGCTCGGTGTCGGTCAGGCCGTGGTGCTTGTCCGGCAGCGGGCGCAGGGACTTGGTCAGCAGGCGCACGTTGGTCATCTCGACGTACAGGTCGCCCTTGCCGGAACGGGCCAGGGTGCCTTCGGCGGAGATGATGTCGCCCAGGTCCCAGGTCTTGACGGCGGCCAGGGTTTCTTCCGGCAGGGTCTTGCGGTTGACGTAGACCTGGATGCGCCCGGTCATGTCCTGGATCACCATGAACGAACCACGGTCGAGCATGATACGACCGGCCACCTTGACTGGAATCGCCGCCTCGGCCAGCTCTTCCTTGGTCTTGTCCGCATACTTCTTCTGCAGGACGTCGCAATACGCGTCGCGGCGGAAGTCGTTGGGGAAGGCCTGGCCCTTGGCGCGCTCGGCAGCAAGCTTTTCCTTGCGCAGGGCGATCAGGGAGTTTTCTTCCTGTTGCAGGGCTTGCGGGTCGAGTTCTAGGTCGCTCATGTCTTTAAGGATTCCATCACAGGTTCGTTGCCCCCGGCCCGGGCCGGAGTTTGCGGGCGAGCCGCGCTTTCTGTGCAAGCGTGGCCCGTCCGCCGCATGGGTGTCGCGTTACAGCCCTTGTTTGAGGCTGGCGATCAGGTATTCATCGATATCGCCGTCGAGCACCTTGTCGCAATCGCTGCGTTCGATGCTGGTCCGCAGGTCCTTGATCCGCGAGGCGTCGAGCACGTACGAACGGATCTGGTGACCCCAGCCGATGTCCGACTTGGTGTCTTCCAGGGCCTGGGACGCCGCGTTGCGCTTCTGCACTTCCTGCTCGTACAGGCGGGCCCGCAGCATCTTCATCGCGGTGTCTTTGTTGGCGTGCTGGGAACGTTCGTTCTGGCAACTGACCACGGTGTTGGTCGGTACGTGGGTAATCCGTACGGCCGAGTCGGTGGTGTTGACGTGCTGGCCACCGGCCCCGGAGGAACGGTAGGTGTCGATGCGCAGGTCCGCCGGGTTGATCTCGATTTCGATGTTGTCATCGATTTCCGGCGAAACGAACACGGCCGAGAACGAGGTGTGGCGACGGTTGCCGGAGTCGAACGGGCTCTTGCGCACCAGGCGGTGCACGCCGATCTCGGTCCGCAGCCAGCCAAAGGCGTATTCGCCCTTGATGTGCACGGTGGCGCCCTTGATCCCGGCGACTTCACCGGCCGACAGCTCCATGATGGTGGCGTCGAAACCGCGTTTGTCGGCCCAGCGCAGGTACATGCGCAGCAGGATGTTGGCCCAGTCCTGGGCTTCGGTGCCGCCGGAACCGGCCTGGATGTCCAGGTAGGCGTTGTTCATGTCCATCTCGCCGCTGAACATGCGACGGAATTCCAGCTTGGCGAGGTTCTCGTCCAGGCGGGTCAGCTCGGCGACGACATCGCCGACTGCGCCTTCGTCGTCCTCTTCGACGGCCATGTCCAGCAGGTCGCGGCAATCGGCCAGGCCGCTGGACAGCTCGTCCAGGGTCTCGACGATCTGCGCCAGCGCAGAACGCTCGCGGCCCAGTTCCTGGGCGTACGAAGGGTTGTTCCAGACACTCGGATCTTCAAGCTCGCGATTGACTTCGGTCAGGCGCTCATGCTTTTGATCGTAGTCAAAGATACCCCCGAATAGTTTCGGAGCGCTCGGACAGGTCCTTGATGGTGTTCAGGATCGGGTTGATTTCCATGGCGGGCAGCACTCGTTGGCGAACTTTTGAAAGCCGGCGAGTATAACGTAATCAAGCGCCAGCGGCAGCCCGCCTGGCGGCTTTAGGGGCAATGAACATTCAACACCACCCCCGTGGCGAGGGAGCTTGCTCCCGTTGGGCTGCGCAGCAGCCCCAAAACGGCTCCCTCAATCAAGCTGACACACCGAGCCAACGGGTTTCAGGGCCGCTGCGCAGCCCAACGGGAGCAAGCTCCCTCGCCACAAAAGCGCTCTCGCCAAGGCTTATTCAACCCCCACCCGATTACGCCCATTGTGCTTGGCCAGGTACAACCCCTTGTCCGCCGCCGAGATCAGTTGCCGGCTGTCGCCACCCTGCTGGGGGGTGAAGGTCGAGACGCCGATGCTAATGGTCAGGTTTTCACCGCCGTCGGGCGTGGCGTGGGGGATTTTCAGGGCGACGACGCTCTGGCGCAGTTTCTCGGCCATCAGCCGGGCGCCGCCTGGCGAAGTGCCGGGCAGCACCAGGGCGAACTCCTCGCCGCCGTAGCGGGCCGGCAGGTCGGACGGCCGACTGCACGCCTCGCGGATGGCCGTGGCGACCTTGCGCAGGGCTTCGTCGCCTTCCAAGTGGCCGAAGTTGTCGTTGTAGGACTTGAAGTAGTCCACGTCGATCATCAGCAGCGACAGTTGGCTCTGGTCGCGCATCGCCCGGCGCCATTCCAGTTCCAGGTACTCGTCGAAATGCCGACGGTTGGACAGCCCGGTCAGGCCGTCGGAGTTCATCAAGCGTTGCAGCACCAGGTTGGTGTCGAGCAATTGCTGCTGGCTGACCCGCAATGCGCGATAGGCCGCGTCGCGCTGCAACAGCATCATGTAGGAACGCGAGTGATAGCGGATGCGCGCCACCAGCTCGATGTTGTCCGGCAATTTGACCAGGTAGTCGTTGGCCCCGGCGGCGAACGCCGCGCTCTTGATCAGCGGGTCCTCCTTGGTGGACAGGACAATGATCGGGATATCGCGGGTGGACGGATGGTTACGGTACTCGCGCACCAGGCTCAGGCCGTCGAGGCCGGGCATCACCAGGTCCTGGAGAATCACCGTCGGCTTGATGCGCACCGCGTGGGCGATGGCCTGGTGGGGGTCGGAGCAGAAGTGGAAGTCGATATTGTCTTCCTCCGACAGCCCGCGCCGCACCGCCTCGCCGATCATCGCCTGGTCGTCGACGAGCAGGACCATGGCGGCGTTCTCATCGCGCTTGAATTCGTCGAGCTGCAAATCAGTCATGATGGCTTACCTGGGTACGGCCTGGGGCAAGGCTCGCGGGATTCTTCATGGGGTCACAATCTCCAACAGCCGTGGCGCAATGGCGTCCAGGGCAAGAATATGGACGGCGGCGTCGATGGCGGCCGCCGCTTTGGGCATGCCGTACACGGCGCTGCTGCGCTGGTCCTGGGCGATGGTCACATAGCCCTGCTGGCGCATGAGTCTAAGCCCTTGCGCACCGTCGCGGCCCATGCCGGTGAGCAATACGCCCACCGCGTCGCCGCTCCAGTACTGGGCGACACTTTCAAAAAACACGTCGATGGAGGGCCGGTAGATCTCGTTCACCGGCTCGGCGGTATAAGCCAGGGTACCGTCCTTCAACAGGCGCAGGTGATGGTTGGTCCCGGCCAGCAACACCGTGCCGCTTTGCGGCGTCTCGCCGTGGCGGGCCAGGCGCACCGTGTGGCCCGACACACTGCCCAGCCATTCGGCCATGCCCGCGGCGAACACCTCGTCCACATGCTGGACCAGCACGATCGCCGGGGCAAAGTCCCGCGGCAGGGCCTTGAGCAACACCTCCAGCGCCGCCGGCCCGCCCGCCGACGACCCGATGGCCACCAGGCTCTTGCGCGACACCGCCGCACGCTGGGCCGCCGGCGCGGGTCGCTCATGCTTGTTGCGCTCACCGATCAGCCAACCGATGTTGGTGATCTTGCGCAGCAGCGGCGCCGCCGCGTCCGCCGGGTTACCGACGCCCAGGGCCGGGGTATCGACCACATCCAGCGCGCCATGGCCCATGGCCTCGAACACCCGGTGGACATTCTGCTGGCTGTCTCCGGTCACAATCACGATAGCGCATGGGCTGTCGGCCATGATCCGCCGGGTAGCCTCCACGCCATCCATGATCGGCATGAACAGGTCCATCAGGATCAGGTCCGGGGTGTATTCGGCGCAGCGCTGCACCGCCTCGGCACCGTTGGCGGCGACCCAGACCAGTTGGTGCGCCGGCTCGAACGCCAGGGCGCGGCGCAGGGCCTCGACCGCCAGGGGCATGTCATTGACGATGGCGATCTTCAAGCGCGTGCCCCTCCGATCAATTCGACCACGGCGTCGAGCAAGGCGTCGTCGTGGAAACTCGCCTTGGCCAGATAATAGTCGGCGCCGGCGTCGAGGCCACGGCGGCGATCTTCTTCGCGGTCCTTGTAGGACACCACCATCACTGGCAGCGATTGCAAGCGGTTGTCGCGCCGCAACAGCGACACCAGTTCAATGCCGTCCATGCGTGGCATGTCGATGTCCGTGATCAACAAATCGAAATCCTCCGAGCGCAATGCATTCCAGCCATCCATGCCATCCACCGCCACTGCTACGTCATAGCCGCGACCCCGCAACAACTTGCGTTGCAGCTCGCGCACGGTCAGGGAATCGTCCACCACCAGGATCCGCTTGCGCGGGGCCTGGGCCTGGTTTTGCCGGGCGATGCGCTCCAGGCGCCCGGTATCGAGCAGCTTGTCCACCGACCGCAACAGGTCTTCGACATCGACAATCAACACCACCGAGCCATCGTCGAGCAAGGCCCCGGCGGAAATGTCCTGGACCTTGCCCAGGCGCTCGTCCAGGGGCAGGACCACCAGGGTGCGCTCGCCGATGAACCGCTCCACCGCCACGCCGTAGATCGTCTCGCGCTCGCGGATCACCACGACCTTGAGGGTCTGGCTGCCGTTCTGCGTCGATGGGCGATTGAGCAACTGGCTGGCGGCGACCAAGCCGATATGCCGGCCTTCGTGCCAGAAATGCTGGCGCCCCTCGACCTGGACGATGTCCTCCGGCGCCAGATCGCACATGCGTTCGATGTGGGCCAGGGGGAAGGCGTACGCTTCACCGCCGACCTCCACCACCAGGCTGCGCACCACCGACAGCGTCAGCGGCACCTCGAGATGGAAACGGCTGCCCTCGCCCGCCGTCTGCTCCAGCACCACCGCCCCGCGCAACTGCCGGACCATGTGCTGGACGGCGTCCAGGCCAACGCCGCGCCCGGACACTTCGGTGACTTTGTCGCGCAGGCTGAAACCGGGCAGGAACAGGAAGGTCAGCAGTTCCTCCTCGCTCAGGCTGGCGGCGGTTGGCTCAGGAGAAAGGCCGCGCTCGACGATGCTGCGGCGCACGCGTTCCAGGTCCACCCCGGCGCCATCGTCCGCCAGCTCCAAGACCAGCAGGCCGGCCTGATGAGAAGCACGCAGGCGGATCAGGCCTTCGGCGGGCTTGCCGGCCAGTACCCGTTGTTCCGGGGTTTCGATGCCGTGGTCCACGGCGTTGCGCAGCAAATGGGTCAGTGGCGCTTCGAGCTGTTCCAGCACATCGCGGTCGACCTGGGTTTTCTCGCCTTCGATTTCCAGGCGCACCTGTTTGCCCAGGCTGCGGCCCAGGTCACGGACCATGCGTGCCTGGCCTGATAGCACATCGGCGAACGGCCGCATGCGACAGGCCAGCGCTGTGTCGTACAACACCTGCGCCCGCTGGCTGGCCTGCCAGGCGAACTCATCCAGCTCGGCGGTTTTCTGCGCCAGCAACTGCTGGGTTTCGGCGAGCAAGCGGCGAGCATCGCCCAGGGCTTCCAGGGCTTGCAGGCTCAGGGCGTGGTCCTTGAGGTGCACGTTCAGCTCTTCAAGGGCGCGCAAGCCGGTGCCTTGCTGGCGCTTGAGCCGTTGCATCGCCGCCAGCCAAGGCTTGAGGCGCTGGGTCTCCACCAGGGACTTGCTCGACAGGTCGAGCAAGCTGTTGAGGCGTTCGGCCGTGACCCGCAAGACCCGCTCGCCGCCTTCGGTGACCCGTTTGCGCTTGGGGGCCGGCTCCGTTGCGGCGAGCGGTTCCGGCACGGACGGCTCGACGCTGACGGGTTCGACAAGCGTCTCGATTTTTGTCGGTACCGGCGCTGGCTGCTGCGCAGCGTTGGGATCGAGCAGGCGCCCCATCAACGCCACATAGGCGTCAATGTCCGGCGCGCCGACATTGTTGCCGGGGGTGGCGATGCGCGTCAGCAAGTCGGTGCCTTGCAGCAAGGCGTCGATGTGCTCGGCGCCCAGTACCAGGCGCCGCTCCTGGGCGCTGACCAGGCAATCTTCCATCACGTGGGCCACGCTAACCCCGGCATCCACCCCGACAATGCGCGCCGCGCCCTTGAGGGAATGCGCCGCGCGCATGCATGACTCAAGATACTCGGCCTGGGTCGGATCGCGCTCCAGGGCCAGCAGGCCGGTGCTCAGCACCTGGACCTGGGCTTCGGCTTCCAGGCTGAACAGTTCCAGCAGCGAGGCGTCGCGCATTTGGTCGGGGGTCATGACAGGCTCCGGGCCACGGCGGTCAGCAGCTGTTCTTCATCCAACCAACGCAAGCTGCGCCCCTTATACGGCAGCACGCCACGGGTGTACTTGCCCGCCGACGGCGAAGCGTTCGCCAAAATACGTTCATCGATGGCGTGGATGCCGTCCACCTCATCCACCGGCACCACCACCGGCCCGCCCTTGGCCGCGACGATCAACATGCGCGGCATGACCCGTGTACCGGCCACCGCCGCCGCGCCGGGCTCCAGGTCCAGCAGCTCCACCAACGACAGGCAGGCCACCAGCGCCCCGCGCACATTCGCCACGCCCAACAAGGCCCGTGAACGTTGGTGGGGCAACGAGTGAATCGGCTGCAACGGCGCCACTTCCACCAGGCTGCGCGTGGTCAGGCCCAGCCATTCCTCGCCGAGGCGGAACATCAGCAACGAGCGCGTAACCACATCGTTGTCCACCGGGGCCAGGGACAGATCCCGCTGATCCTGCGGCAAGGCATAACGGTCGAGCAGCCGAGTCGCGGCCGCCGAATACACCGAGCAATTGCGGCAATGGATATGCTCGACCAACAGCGGGCAGGATTTATCGCCATGCACGCCGATGCGGTTCCAGCAATCGTCGATGGCCTGGGCATCGTCATGGGTGATGGTGTAGGAAGCCGAACCGCTCATCGTTTGTGCTCACTGTCTGCCGTGCGCCCGCTGCGGGCGGCGCGTTCCTGCAACCGACGGGCTCCGGCCGCGTCTCCCTGGGAAGCCAGCAGCGCCGCCAGATGCACCAGGGCCTCGGCGTGTTGCGGTTCAAGATACAGCGCCTTGCGATAAAAACCCTGGGCTTGCAGCGCACTGCCGGCCATGTCGCTGAGCAGGCCCAACCAATAGAACACCTGGGCGTTCGGCGCGTGGCTGCGCAGGTATTCTTCACACGCCGCGCGGGCTTCGGCGCTTTTGCCGCCGTTGGCCAGGGCCGCGATATTGGCCAGCAAGCTCGCGGCGTCGCTGCTCTTGGGTGGGGCAATCGGTGTCACGCTCGCGGCAAACGGCCGCGGCCGAACCACCGGCGGGATGACGCGAGGCGGTGGCTGACGAATCGGTAGCGGCGGTGGTATCAAGGCCGGCAACGGTTGGGGCTCCGGCGCCCCCTGTCGACTGAAAGCGAACGATTGGGCAATCCCGATCGAGCGCATGCCCAGGCGCCCCAGCAGGCTGCCTTCGGCAGGGCCGATAAACAGCACGCCGTCCTGATGGGTCAAGCGCTTGAGCACCTCGAACACCTGCTGTTGGGTCGGCTGGTCGAAATAGATCAGCAGGTTGCGACAGAACACAAAGTCGTAGGGGGCCTCGTTCGCCAGCAAGGCCGGATCCAGCAGGTTGCCTACTTGCAAGCGCACCTGTTCGCGCACCCGTTCGCTGAGGCGGTAGCCTTCGTCTTCGGCGTCGAAGTGCCGCTCGCGAAAACCCAGGTCGGCGCCACGGAAGGAATTCCTACCGTAACGCGCATCCTTGGCCCGCGCCACCGACAGCGGGCTGACGTCCATGCCGTCCACCTTGAACTGATGGGCGCCCAAACCGGCATCGAGCAAGGCCATGGCGATGGAATACGGTTCTTCGCCGGTAGAGCACGGCAAGCTGAGGATGCGCAGCGCACGCAGGTGCTTGATCTCGGCCAGGCGCTTGACGGCCAGCCTGGCGAGGGTCGCAAAGGACTCGGGGTAGCGGAAGAACCACGTCTCCGGGACGATCACCGCTTCGATCAACGCCTGCTGTTCCGGGGCCGAATGCTGCAGGGCCTGCCAATACTCATCGGCGGTTCGCCCAGGCACGGCACTGATCCGTTGGCGCACGGCGCGCTCAATGATCGCGGTGCCGACGGAGGTCACATCGAGGCCGATGCGCTCCTTGAGAAAATCGAAAAACCGTTGGTCGTTGTTCATGGCGCTGCCTCGAGGTCGTCGAGGCTCAGCGGCGTAGCAGGAAACAGCAGCGCTCGAACGGATTCGTCGAGCAGGTCATTGACCCGCACCCATTGCAGCAACCCAAGGGCATCTTCGCGGACCGGCCCAAGGTACGGCGCCTGCCGATTGTCCAAGCCATAGGGTTTGAAATCGACCGGATCACAGCGCAGGGTGTCGGTCGCCTGTTCCAGGACCAATCCCAGCACTTGCCCGGTTTGTTGTGTATCGCCTTGATAATGCACCAGCACCAGACGCGTGCTGGTCCGGGGTTCGGCGCTCCGGCCGAACGTCAGGGCGCACAGGTCGATCACCGGCACCACGGTGCCGCGCCAGGCAAACACCCCCGCCACCCAGGATGGCGCCCGGGCGATCGGCTTGAGGGGCAGGCGCGGCAGCACTTCCACTACATCGGTGGCCTGCAGGGCGTAACGTTCGTTGCCGATGCAGAACACCAGGAACAACGTCTGGCGGGCCGTCGCTGCGACGCCACGCCGGGTCTCGAGTTCGCCCATCAGACTTTGAAACGCGAGACGCCGCTGCGCAGCCCCACGGCGACCTGGCTCAGCTCGTCGATGGCGGAGCTGGCCTGGCGCAGGGACTCCACGGTCTGGCTGCTGGCATCGCCCAGTTGCACCAGGGCGTGGTTGATCTGTTCGGCGCCGGTGGCCTGGGCCTGCATGCCTTCGTTGACCATCAACACCCGCGGCGCCAGAGCCTGGACCTGATGAATGATCTGCGACAGTTGCTCGCCGATCTGCTGCACTTCGGCCATGCCACGGCGCACTTCCTCGGAAAACTTGTCCATGCCCATCACACCGGCCGATACCGCGGATTGGATCTCGCGCACCATCTGTTCGATGTCATAGGTCGCCACGGCGGTCTGGTCGGCCAAGCGCCGTACTTCCGTGGCCACCACGGCGAAACCGCGCCCGTACTCACCGGCCTTCTCGGCCTCGATGGCGGCGTTGAGGGACAACAGGTTGGTCTGGTCGGCCACTTTGACGATGGTCACCACCACCTGGTTGATGTTGCCGGCCTTCTCGTTGAGGATCGCCAGCTTGGCGTTCACCAGGTCGGCGGCGCCCATCACCGAATGCATGGTTTCCTCCATGCGCGCCAAGCCTTGCTGGCCAGAGCCGGCGGCCACCGAAGCCTGGTCGGCGGCGGTGGAGACTTCGGTCATGGTGCGCACCAGGTCCCGGGAGGTGGCGGCGATTTCCCGGGACGTCGCGCCAATCTCGGTGGTGGTGGCGGCGGTTTCCGTGGCCGTGGCCTGCTGCTGGCGCGAGGTGGCGGCAATTTCGGTGACCGAGGTGGTGACCTGCACGGATGAGCGCTGGGCCTGGGATACCAGCGAGGTCAGTTCGGCCATCATGTCGTTGAAGCCGGTTTCCACGGCACCGAATTCGTCCTTGCGCGCCAGGTTCAGGCGTCCGCTCAGGTCGCCGCTGCGCATGATCTCGAGGATCTCGACGATGCGGTTCATCGGCCCCATGATCGCCCGCATCAGCAGCAGGCCACAGAGTACCGCGACGATCAGCGCGACCAGGAACGACAGGCCCATGGCGACCTTGGCCGCCGTCACCGCATCGCCAATGGTCAGGGTGGCGCTTTGTGCCAGCTCGCGATTGCGCTCGATGATCTGGTTCAAGTGTCCGCGACCGTCGAGCCACGCCGTCGTCAGTTCTGCGTTCAGCGCCAGCCGCGCCCCTTCGTAATCCTTGCGCTGGTACAGGTCCAGGACTTTCGCCAGGGCCTTATTGAAGTCCTGGTGGTTGACCTCGAACTCGTCGAAAGAGACTTGGTCGGCCGGGTCCTGGATCAGTTTTTGATAGTTCTGTATTTCTTCGCGCAAGTGCTGCTCGAAACCCTGGTAGCGAGCCTTGTCCTCGGCGGTGATTTCCCGATTCCCGGAAAGGCCGACGATTTGCTGGGTCAGGACGTAGCTGTCGACCCAGCCACCGCGGATCATCGAGCTGAAATACACCCCCGGAACCGCATCGGCCCGGACCTTTTCTCCGCTGTCCTGGATCTTCAGCAACCGTGAATACGAGACAACCACCATCAGCAGCATAATGGCGATGATCACCGCAAAACTCGCCAGGATGCGTTGGCGCAATGTCCAATTCTTCACAGTAAAACCTCAGGCACTTGAAAATGCTGGGGAGTATAGCCGAGGGCGGCGCGGCGTCTGTATGGCGGTGTGGGAGGATTTTGATTGAGCCGAGGCTCACCGGTACTTGAAGAAATGGAACCCGCCCCCGTGGGAGCGGGCTTGCTCGCGAAAGCGGAGTGTCAGCCAACCATGCTGCGACTGACCGGACGCCTTCGCGAGCAAGCTCGCTCCCACAAGGAATAGCGTTGGATACAAGATTGCCAGACACCACAAAACCACTGTGGGAGCGAGCTTGCTCGCGATAGCGGTGTGTCAGTCAACCATGCTGCGACTGACCGGACGCCTTCGCGAGCAAGCTCGCCCCCACAGGAAATAGTGTTGGATACAAGATTGCCAGACACCACAAAACCACTGTGGGAGCGAGCCTGCTCGCGAAAGCGGAGTGTCAGTCAACCATGCTGCGACTGACCGGACGCCTTCGCGAGCAAGCTCGCTCCCACAAGGAATAGCGTTGGATACAAGATTGCCAGACACCACAAAACCACTGTGGGAGCGAGCTTGCTCGCGATAGCGGTGTGTCAGTCAACCATGCTGCGACTGACCGGACGCCTTCGCGAGCAAGCTCGCTCCCACAGGAAATAGTGTTGGATACAAGATTGCCAGACACCACAAAACCACTGTGGGAGCGAGCCTGCTCGCGATAGCGGAGTGTCAGTCAACCATGCTGCGACTGACCGGACGCCTTCGCGAGCAGGCTCGCTCCCACAAGGAATAGCGTTGATGCTGCTTTA
Organism: Pseudomonas sp. Z1-12; assembly: GCF_051132015.1. Lineage (NCBI taxonomy): Bacteria > Pseudomonadati > Pseudomonadota > Gammaproteobacteria > Pseudomonadales > Pseudomonadaceae > Pseudomonas > Pseudomonas sp. Z1-12. The sequence goes on along the minus strand of NZ_CP071647.1, from coordinate 1,176,321 downwards.
TACAGTCGCCTGGCGCACCTGTTTTTCCAGTTCCGCCTTCAACCCTGGTTCCAGCTTGAGTTGGCGCGCCAGTTCATCGAGGTAGGACTTCTCCATGAAGTTTTCCTCGTCCACCAGCATCACGCTGGCGATGTACATTTCCGCGGCCATTTCCGGGGTGCTGGCGGCACGGGCGACGTCGGTGGGGTCCAAGGGTTTGTTGAGTTCTGCGTGCAGCCAATGTTGCAGCTCCTGGTCATTGTCGAGCTTGGTGAACTCGCCTTCGATCAATTGCCGCTCGCGCTCGTCCACATGGCCGTCGGCCTTGGCCGCCGCCACCAGTGCCTTGAGGATCGCCTGGCTGTGCTGCTCGACCTGCGCCGGAGGCACGCGATCGAGGGTCTGCGGTTCGGTTTTCGGCGCGTTGCCCTGCTGGGCCTGCCAGTTGCCATAGGCCTTGTAGGCGATCACGCCCAAGGCCGCCAGGCCACCATAGGCCAGGGCCTTGCCGCCAAAGTTGCGGGCTTTCTTGTTGCCCAGCAACAGGCCCATGGCCCCGGCGGCCAGTGCCCCGCCACCCGCGCCGGAAAGCATCCCGCCCAGGTTGCCGGAGCCGCCGAGCAAACCGCCCAGGCCACCGGACGACTTGCCCTGTGAACCGCCAGCCTTGTTCTGCAACATTTCCTGGCCGGACTTGAGAAGCTGATCAAGCAATCCACGGGTGTTCATTTGTTGCCTCCAGATGTTCGGGTCAACGTAAGGCCCCCAGCCTAGATCGAAAGTGCCCGACGCCGTTGGCGAGATTGCTTCCAGATGTTGCCTGACGCCGCCAGCGGTGCACGTTCCTTTCCTTCTAAAAAAACGATATACACTCCAGCACATCGATAAAGCCGCCCACCGGTACACGTCCATGATGACTCTGCGTCAGATCCGCCATTTCATCGCGGTGGCCGAAACCGGCTCCATCTCCGCCGCGGCGCAAACGGCGTTCATTTCCCAGTCCACCTTGACCCTGGCCATCCAGCAACTGGAGCAAGACATCGGCGTCAGCCTGTTCAACCGCCACGCCAAGGGCATGACCCTGACCCACCAGGGCCATCAATTCCTGCGCCAGGCCCACCTGATCCTGGCCACGGTCGACAACGCCAAGCGCAGCCTGCAACAAAGCACCGACCAGGTGGCTGGCCAAGTCACCATTGGCGTCACCAGCCTGGTCGCCGGTTATTACCTGGCGGACCTGCTGACCCGCTTCCAGCGTGCCTACCCCAACGTGGAGATCCGCGTGATGGAGGACGAGCGGCCGTACATCGAACATTTGCTGGTCAGCGGCGAAATCGACGTCGGCGTGCTGATCCTGTCCAACCTGGAGGATCGCCACGCCTTGCAGACCGAAGTCCTGACGCATTCGCCGCACCGTTTGTGGCTACCGGCGCAGCATCCCTTGCTGGAGCACGACAGCATCCACCTGGCCGATGTGGCCCGCGAGCCGCTGATCCAACTGAACGTCGACGAAATGGACCGCAACGCCCAGCGCCTGTGGCGCGGCGCCGGCCTGCAACCCAGGGTCACCCTGCGCACGGCCTCGACCGAAGCAGTGCGCAGCCTGGTGGCGGCGGGGTTGGGCGTGTCGATCCAGCCAGACATGACCTACCGCCCCTGGTCACTGGAAGGCGACATCATCGAAGCGCGACCGATTGCCGACCTCAACCAGACCCTCGACGTCGGCCTGGCCTGGCGCCGGGGCACGGCGCGACCGGCGTCGGTCGACCCGTTCCTGGCGGTGGCCCGGGAACAGCCTCATGGCGGACGCAAGCCATCTATTTAATCGAACGCAGCCTTGAGTATTTCGAATTTGTCGGGCTTGAGGCCGGGCACTAGTCTTGCTGCATCGCCACAATCCATTGTGTGAGAACAATCCATTGTGGGAGCGAGCTTGCTCGCGATAGCGGTGTGACAGGCGACATCGATTCGACTGATACACCGCTATCGCGAGCAAGCTCGCTCCCACAGGTTCTTTGTTTCAACTGAGACCTATAAAAAATGGCTGGCACGCAAACCCCGTTGTGCACCGCGTTGCTGATCGACGGGGAACTCGTTCCCGGTGAAGGCGTTGTCGAGCCGATCCTCAACCCGGCCACCGGCGAAGTCGTGGCTCACATCGCCGAGGCCAGTACCGAGCAGGTGGAAGCGGCGATTCTCGCCGCCCACCGCGCCTTCGACGGCTGGTCGCGCACCACGCCGCAGCAACGCTCGAACCTGCTGCTGGATATCGCCAGCGCCATCGAACAGAACGCCGATGAGCTGGCCCGCCTCGAAGCCCTGAACTGCGGCAAGCCGCTGCACCTGGCGCGCCAGGATGACCTGAGCGCCACGGTGGATGTCTTTCGTTTCTTCGCCGGCGCCGTACGCTGCCAGACCGGCCAGCTCAGTGGCGAATACCTGCCCGGCTATACCAGCATGGTGCGCCGCGACCCGATCGGCGTCGTGGCGTCCATCGCGCCGTGGAACTACCCGATCATGATGGCCGCCTGGAAAATCGCCCCGGCCCTGGCCGCTGGCAACACGTTGGTGTTCAAGCCGTCGGAACACACACCGCTGTCGATCCTGGCCTTGGCGCCGATGCTGGCCCGGCTCCTGCCACGGGGTGTGATCAATATCCTCTGCGGCGGTGGCGAAGGGGTGGGCAGCCATCTGGTCAGCCATCCGAAAGTGCGCATGGTTTCGCTGACGGGCGATATCGTCACCGGGCAGAAAATCCTCCAGGCGGCGGCAAAAACCCTCAAGCGCACACACCTGGAGCTGGGCGGCAAGGCGCCAGTGATCGTGTGCGACGACGCCGACATCCAGGCGGTGGTCGAAGGCGTGCGCACCTATGGCTATTACAACGCCGGCCAGGACTGCACGGCAGCGTGCCGGATCTACGCCCAGGGCGGAATTCACGACCGGCTGGTGGCCGAGCTCGGCGCGGCGGTCAGCAGCCTGCGCTTTGCCGGCAAGCGCGACGCCGACAATGAGATCGGCCCGCTGATCAGCACCCGCCAGCGCGACCGCGTGGCCAGTTTTGTCGAGCGCGCCCTCGGCCAGCCGCACATCGAGCGCATCACCGGTGCGGCGGTGCATTCCGGTGCTGGCTTCTATTACCAACCCACCCTGCTGGCCGGCTGCAAGCAAAGCGATGAAATCGTCCAGCGCGAGGTGTTCGGCCCGGTCGTCACCGTGACCCGCTTCGACGAACTCAGCCAGGCGGTGGAATGGGCCAATGATTCGGAATACGGCCTGGCGTCCTCGGTATGGACCCAGAACCTGGACAAGGCCATGCAGGTGGCGGCGCGGTTGCAATACGGCTGCACCTGGATCAACAGCCATTTCATGCTGGTCAGCGAAATGCCCCACGGCGGCCTGAAACGTTCCGGCTACGGTAAGGACCTGTCCAGCGATTCGCTCCAGGACTACAGCGTGGTGCGCCACATCATGGCCCGCCACGGCCAGCATCTATAGATAACAGCACTACTCTAATAACAGGCCAGCCATGGCGTTTCACCCTGTTCGAACACTGCCCCGACCATAATTAAAGCAAGAGGGATTTCCATGTACGCGCACAAGACCGCATTGCTCAGTGCACTCACCACGGCGCTGCTGACCAGCGTCAGCCTCCAGGCCGCCGAGCCGCTCAAGGCCGTCGGTGCCGGCGAGGGCCAGCTGGATATCGTCGCCTGGCCGGGTTACATCGAACGCGGCGAAAGCGACAAGGCCTACGACTGGGTCACGGGGTTCGAGAAGGAAACCGGCTGCAAGGTCAATGTGAAAACCGCCGCCACGTCCGATGAAATGGTCAGCCTGATGACCAAGGGCGGCTACGACCTGGTCACCGCCTCGGGCGACGCCTCGTTGCGGCTGATTGCCGGCAAGCGCGTGCAGCCGATCAACACTGCGCTGATCGCCAACTGGAAAAACCTCGACCCGCGCCTGAAAGATGCGCCGTGGTACGTGGTCAACCAGCAGACCTACGGCACCCCGTACCAATGGGGTCCCAATGTGCTGATGTACAACACCGAGGTGTTCAAGCAAGCGCCCACCAGTTGGAGCGTGCTGTTCAACGCCCAGGACTTGCCCGACGGCAAGCCGAACAAGGGGCGCGTGCAAGCCTACGATGGCCCGATCTACATCGCCGACGCGGCGCTGTACCTCAAGACCGCCAAGCCTGAGCTGGGCATCAAGGACCCGTACCAACTCGACGAAGCCCAGTACAAGGCCGTGCTGGAACTGCTTCGGGCCCAGCAGCCGTTGATCCACCGCTACTGGCACGACACCACGGTGCAGATGAGCGATTTCAAGAACGAAGGCGTGGTGGCGTCCGGCGCCTGGCCCTATCAGGTCAACGGCCTGATGAACGAGAAGCAACCGATCGCCTCGACCATCCCGAAAGAAGGCGCCACCGGCTGGGCCGACACGACGATGCTCCACGCCGAGGCCAAGCACCCCAACTGCGCGTACAAGTGGATGGACTGGTCACTGCAACCGAAAGTCCAGGGTGACGTGGCCGCGTGGTTCGGTTCGTTGCCAGCGGTGCCGGCGGCGTGCAAGGGCAGCGAACTGCTGGGCGCCGAAGGCTGCAAGACCAATGGCTTCGATCAATTCGACAAGATCGCCTTCTGGAAAACCCCACAGGCCGAGGGCGGCAAGTTCGTGCCGTACAGCCGCTGGACCCAGGATTACATTGCGATCATGGGTGGGCGTTAACCCCCAGCACATAAATGGGAGCGGCCCCTGTGGCGAGGGAGCTTGCTCCCGCTGGTGTGCGAAGCACGCCCAAAACGGACCGACGCGGTATTAGCTGATACACCGCATCGCCTGGTTTTGGGGCGGCTGCGCCACCCAGCGGGAGCAAGCTCCCTCGCCACGGGATCGCCTGCCAATCGTTGAGATTTCATACCTGCCCCGCTTTCTGGAGCCCCGCACCATGACGCTTGCAGTCCAGTTCACCCAGGTATCCCGGCAGTTCGGCGATGTAAAGGCCGTTGACCGGGTCTCCATCGACATCCAGGACGGCGAGTTCTTTTCCATGCTGGGCCCGTCCGGCTCGGGCAAGACCACCTGCCTGCGGCTGATCGCCGGGTTTGAACAACCCAGTGCCGGCTCGATCCGTATCCATGGCGAGGAAGCCACGGGGCTTGCGCCGTATCAGCGGGACGTCAACACGGTGTTCCAGGATTACGCCCTCTTCCCCCACATGAACGTGCGCGACAACGTTGCCTACGGCTTAAAGGTCAAAGGCGTCGCCAAGGCCGAGCGCATCCAGCGCGCCAACGAGGCCCTGGAGATGGTCGCCTTGGGCGGCTACGGCGAACGCAAGCCGGTGCAGCTCTCCGGCGGCCAGCGCCAACGGGTGGCCCTGGCCCGTGCACTGGTCAATCGCCCGCGGGTGTTGTTGCTCGATGAGCCCTTGGGCGCCCTGGACCTGAAGCTGCGTGAACAGATGCAGGGCGAGTTGAAGAAGCTGCAACGCCAGTTGGGCATCACCTTCATTTTCGTCACCCACGACCAGACCGAAGCGCTGTCGATGTCCGACCGCGTGGCGGTGTTCAACAAAGGCCGCATCGAACAAGTCGATACGCCACGCAACTTGTACATGAAACCGGCGACCACCTTCGTCGCCGAATTCGTCGGCACCTCCAACGTGATTCGTGGCGAATTGGCGCGGGAACTGAGCGGTTATCCACAGCCGTTCTCGATCCGTCCGGAACACGTGCGTTTCGCCGAGGGCCCGTTGGCCAGTGGTGAGGTCGAAGTCCACGGCCTGCTGCACGACATCCAGTACCAGGGCAGCGCCACACGCTATGAGCTGAAACTTGCCAACGGCCAGACCCTGAACCTCAGCCAGGCCAACACCCAGTGGCAGGACAACGCCGCCCCGCACCAGGCCGGCCAACAGCTGAGCGTTCGCTGGGCCCGTGAGGCGATGGTCACGCTGCACGACGCCGTCAGTGGCGAGGTGTGAGATGAACACCTTGGCCATCACCCAAACGCCTGCGCCCGGTTCGCCGCTGCGGCGTTTTTCCAACCTGCTGTACCGACGGCCCAACCTGTACCTGTCGCTGTTGCTGGTGCCGCCGCTGCTGTGGTTCGGCGCAATCTACCTTGGCTCGCTGCTGACCTTGCTGTGGCAGGGTTTCTACACCTTCGATGACTTCACCATGGCGGTCACGCCGGACCTGACCCTGGCGAACTTCACGGCGCTGTTCCAGCCGTCGAATTTCGACATCATCTGGCGCACCCTGAGCATGGCCATTGCGGTGTCCATCGCCAGCGCCATCGTCGCGTTCCCGATCGCCTACTACATGGCGCGCTACACCCGCGGCAAGACCAAGGCGTTTTTCTACATCGCGGTGATGCTGCCAATGTGGGCCAGCTACATCGTCAAGGCCTATGCCTGGACGCTGCTGCTGGCCAAGGGCGGCGTGGCGCAGTGGTTCGTCCAGCACCTGGGCCTGGGGCCGGTGCTGCAGTTCGTGCTGGGGATCCCGGGCGTGGGCGGCAGCACCTTGTCCACCTCACACCTGGGGCGTTTCCTGGTGTTCGTCTACATCTGGCTGCCGTTCATGATCCTGCCGATCCAGGCGTCCCTGGAGCGTCTGCCACCGTCGCTGCTACAGGCCTCGGCGGACTTGGGCGCCAGGCCGCGCCAGACGTTCATGCAAGTGATCCTGCCACTGTCGATCCCCGGCATTGCCGCCGGCTCGATCTTCACGTTCTCGCTGACCCTGGGGGACTTCATCGTGCCGCAACTGGTAGGCCCGCCGGGCTACTTCGTCGGCAGCATGGTCTACGCCCAGCAAGGCGCCATCGGCAACATGCCCATGGCCGCGGCGTTCACCCTGGTACCCATCGTGCTGATCGCGATCTATCTATCCGTCGTCAAGCGACTGGGGGCTTTCGATGCACTCTGACTCTCAAGACCGAGCCTCGTGGGGCTTGCGGATTGCGGCGTGGGGCGGATTGGTGTTCCTGCACTTTCCGATCCTGATCATCTTCCTCTACGCCTTCAATACTGAAGATGCGGCGTTCAGCTTTCCGCCCAAGGGCCTGACCCTGAAGTGGTTCAGCGTCGCCTTCTCACGCCCGGACGTGCTGGAGGCGATCAAGCTGTCGTTGCAGATCGCGGCCATCGCCACGCTGATCGCCATGGTGCTGGGCACCCTGGCCTCGGCGGCGCTGTACCGCCGCGATTTCTTCGGCAAACAGGGCATTTCGCTGATGCTGATCCTGCCAATTGCCTTGCCGGGGATCATCACCGGCATTGCACTGCTGGCGACCTTCAAGACCCTGGGCATCGAACCGGGGATGTTCACCATCGTCGTCGGCCATGCAACCTTCTGCGTGGTGATCGTCTACAACAACGTCATCGCCCGCCTGCGCCGTACTTCCCACAGCCTGATCGAGGCCTCGATGGACCTGGGCGCCGACGGCTGGCAGACCTTTCGCTACATCATCTTGCCTAACCTGGGGTCGGCCCTGCTGGCCGGTGGAATGCTGGCGTTTGCGCTGTCGTTCGACGAGATCATTGTCACCACCTTCACCGCCGGCCACGAACGCACCCTACCGCTGTGGCTGCTCAACCAGCTCAGCCGCCCACGCGACGTGCCGGTGACCAACGTGGTGGCGATGCTGGTGATGATGGTCACGATGCTGCCCATATTGGGCGCGTATTACCTGACCCGTGGGGGTGAGAGCGTGGCGGGGAGTGGTGGGAAGTAATCAACGGTGATCGCTCACTGCAGGAACCGCAATCCTGTGGGAGCGAGCTTGCTCGCGATGGCGGTGTGTCTGAAACGGTGATGTTGAATGTGCCGGCCTCATCGCGAGCGAGCTCGCTCCCACAGGGGATTTTGGAAACCTTCAAGAGGACATGGACATGCAAACCAAACTGCTTATCAACGGCCATCTGGTTAACGGCGAAGGCCCTGGCCAGGCGGTGTTCAACCCGGCGCTGGGCCGGGTGCTGGTGGAGATCAATGAAGCCAGCGAAGCCCAGGTCGATGCCGCCGTGCGTGCCGCCGACAGCGCCTTCGAAGCCTGGTCGCAAGTGCCGCCAAAGGACCGCTCCTTGTTGCTGCTCAAGCTGGCCGATGCCATCGAAGCCCACGGCGAGGAACTGGCGAAGCTGGAGTCGGATAACTGCGGCAAACCCTTCAGCGCCGCGCTGAACGACGAGATCCCGGCGATTGCCGACGTGTTCCGTTTCTTTGCCGGCGCCAGTCGCTGCATGAGCGGTTCGGCGGGCGGCGAATACCTGCCCGGGCACACCTCGATGATCCGTCGCGACCCGGTGGGGGTCATCGCCTCCATCGCGCCGTGGAACTACCCGCTGATGATGGTCGCCTGGAAAATCGCCCCGGCCCTGGCCGCCGGCAATACCGTGGTGCTCAAGCCGTCGGAGCAGACCCCATTGACGGCGTTGCGCCTGGCGGAACTGGCGTCGGAGATTTTCCCCGCTGGCGTGCTTAACGTGATCTTCGGCCGCGGGCAAACCGTCGGCAACCCGCTGGTCACTCACCCGAAAGTGCGCATGGTGTCGCTCACCGGCTCCATCGCCACCGGCTCGAACATCATTTCCAGCACGTCCGACAGCGTCAAGCGCATGCACATGGAACTGGGCGGGAAGGCCCCGGTGATCATCTTCGACGACGCCGACATTGACGCGGCCGTGGAAGGCATCCGCACCTTCGGTTTCTACAACGCCGGCCAGGACTGCACCGCCGCCTGCCGCATTTATGCCCAGCAAGGTATCTACGACCGGTTCGTCGAGAAACTCGGCGCCGCGGTGAAGAGCATCAAATACGGCCTGCAAACCGCACCAGACACCGAGATGGGCCCACTGATCACCGCCCAGCACCGCGACCGCGTGGCCGCTTTTGTCGAACGGGCCATCGCCCAGCCGCATATCCGCCTGATCACCGGTGGCAAGGCCGTGGACGGCAACGGGTTCTTCTTCGAACCGACGGTGCTGGCCGACGCCCAGCAGGATGACGAAATTGTCCGCCGGGAAGTCTTCGGGCCGGTGGTGTCCGTCACTCCGTTCCTCGACGAAGCGCAAGTGCTGGCCTGGGCCAACGATTCGGACTACGGCCTGGCCTCATCGGTATGGACTGCCGACATCGGCCGTGCCCATCGCCTGTCGGCACGCCTGCAATACGGCTGCACCTGGGTGAACACCCACTTCATGCTCGTCAGCGAAATGCCCCATGGCGGTCAGAAACGTTCCGGCTATGGCAAGGACATGTCCATGTATGGGCTGGAGGACTACACGGTGGTGCGGCATGTGATGTTCAAGCATTGACGGCAAGACAACGTTGGCAACACATGCCCACGCCTGCCCTGTGTTCGTCCTGCTAAGGTTTTCGTCGATCGGTGCACGCTCACCGGTTGACGGAAATCCTGGCAGCACCTAGGGTGTCTACAACGTATACACCTTGGAGATCAGTCATGGCCTCGCCCGTTTTGTCCTTTCGTGTGGAAGAAGGTCTGGCCCAACAGCTGGACTTGCTGGCCGCCGCCACCGACCGCGACCGTCAATATCACCTCAAGCGTGCACTGGTCCGATATGTGGAAGCCGAAGCCTGGCATCTGCAAGCCATCAGCGAAGGCATAGCCGATGCCGACGCTGGAAACCTGACCGATCTGGACGCCGTGAAGGCTAAGTGGGCAAAACGTGCCGAGCATCGTACTGACCGACAAAGCACAGAGTGACCTCGACTCGATCCACGAGCATTACCAAAGCGCTATCGGCGCGGAAGGCGCCGATGCTGTCATCAGCGCCATCCTGGAGACACTGCGCCAACTGCAACGCTTTCCCGGCTCGGGCCGTCCTTCGGTCGCTCCCGATATTCGAGAGCTGGTGCTGACCCGTTACCCATTCGTTGCCCCCTACCGGCTCATGCATGGGCAACTGCAGATCTTGCGAATACTGCACCAGCGCACCGAACGTCCGCAGGATTGGTCGGTGGAGTGATGTCGGCCGGTGCTCCCTGCCCCGGCCGCTCACCTGAGCCACACGTCAAAACCGCGAAACACTGCGCATCGCATCCACCAGGTAGCGCATGGCAATGCGGTCGTTTTCCGACAACTCCCGATAGCGCTCGACCAGTCTCAATTCTTCCAGGCTGAGCCGGCGTGTCCTGCGCCGGTGGGTCAGGCATGGAAAGATCCCCAGCATTTCGGTGATGCCCTGTATTTTTGTCATGAGTTGTCCTTCTTAACGTCGAGGTTGACCTGATAGCGCCGTCTGAAACCCGAGTTGGATCGTCCGTCACGCTAAAGAATAGAAAGGATTCAAAGCGTGAAAAGAGAGTTTTAGAGTAATTAGTCAAAAAATCAGGAAATCGGCATAAAAAAAGAAATAACTGTAAGAAAACTTAACCAGGCCACGCTTTCCTGTCTCTCCACGCCTGTATTTCCCCTATGATTTTGCGCCTCGGTGAACCGATCCAGCTCTCAGGCATCTGTTCTAACGTTCGTCGCGTTTGGCCAAAGGCATGTCCGAACTCCTTTATCAGTCGCTGTGGCCAGGATCGGCTCGGGGCTGTTTCGAGAAAGGTTGTATTTATGCATCGCAGGAATCTGCTCAAGGCCTCCATGGCCTTCGCCGCCTACACCGGGCTATCGGCCTCCGGGCTCATGGCCGCACGCGCCTGGGCTGCCGAACAGACTGCCGACGGCGAAGCCCGTCCCTTCGATTTCAACGGTTTGAAGGAACAGGCCAAGCGGCTGGCCGAGAGCCGCTACGTCGACACCAAGCAAGTCCTGCCACCGACCCTGGCCCAGATGTCGCCACTGCAGTTCAACGCCATCCAGTACGACGCCAACCATTCGTTATGGAATGATCTGGACGGGCGGCAACTGGATGCACAGTTCTTCCACGTGGGCATGGGCTTCAAGCAGCCGGTGCGCATGTACAGTGTCGACCCGAAGACACGCATGGCCCGTGAGGTGCACTTCCGTCCGGAACTGTTCAATTATGAGAAAACCACGGTCAACACCTCGCAATTGACGGGTGACCTGGGCTTCGCCGGCTTTCGCGTCTTCAAGGCGCCGGAGCTGGATCGGCACGACATCGTTTCGTTCCTGGGGGCCAGCTATTTCCGCGCGGTGGATGCCAGTGGCCAGTACGGGCTGTCGGCCCGCGGCTTGGCTATCGACACCTACGCCAAGAAGCGCGAGGAATTCCCGGACTTCACCAAGTTCTGGTTCGAGACCCCGGACAAGAACAGCACCCGCTTCGTGGTCTACGCCCTGCTCGACTCCCCCAGTGCCACCGGTGCCTATCGGTTCGACATCGATTGCCAGCCGACCCGGGTGGTGATGGAGATCGACGCCCACGTCAACGCCCGTACCGCCATCGAGCAACTGGGTATCGCCCCCATGACCAGCATGTTCAGCTGCGGCACCGTCGAGCGGCGCATGTGCGACACCATTCACCCGCAAATCCACGACTCCGACCGTCTGGCCATGTGGCGCGGCAACGGCGAGTGGGTTTGCCGTCCGTTGAACAACCCCGCCACCCTGCAATTCAATGCGTTCGCCGACAAGGACCCGAAAGGCTTCGGCCTGGTGCAGACCGATCACGACTTTGCCAGCTACCAGGACACCGTGGACTGGTACAGCAAGCGTCCGAGCCTGTGGGTCGAACCGACGACGGCCTGGGGCGAAGGCTCGGTAGACCTGCTGGAGATTCCGACTACCGGCGAAACCCTGGACAACATCGTCGCGTTCTGGACGCCGAAAAAACCGGTGGCCGCCGGTGACTCGCTGAACTATGGCTACAAGCTCTACTGGAGCGCCCTGCCGCCGGTCAGCACCGACCTGGCCCATGTCGACGCCACTCGTTCAGGCATGGGCGGCTTCATCGAAGGTTGGGCCCCGGGCGAGCATTACCCGACCGTCTGGGCACGCCGTTTCGCCGTGGACTTCAGCGGCGGTGGCCTCGACCAACTGCCGCCGGGCACCGGCATCGAACCGGTGGTGACCTGCTCCCACGGCGAGGTGAAGGACTTCAACGTGTTGGTGCTGGATGCGATCAAGGGCTATCGCATCACCTTCGATTGGTACCCGACCGACGACCGTGTGGACCCGGTGCAGATGCGCCTGTTCATTCGCAGCAAGGACCGGACCTTGAGCGAGACCTGGTTGTACCAGTACTTCCCGCCGGCGCCGGATAAGCGTAAGTATCCCTGATAGGTTCGGGTGTCTGGGCTGGCCCTATCGCGAGCAAGCTCGCTCCCACATCGAACCTTGTTGTGAACACTGTCTGCGCCACACAACAAATCCATTGTGGGAGCGAGCTTGCTCGCGATGAGGCCGGTACAAGCACCAAATTTTTTCAATCAGACAAACAAAAAGCCCCGGCCAACGACGACCGGGGCTTTTTGCTTTATCAGGCACTAGTCCCGCAAATCCGACTCATGAATCGGCTGGTCCCGATGGGTGGCCCGCTGGTATTGCGCCGGCCACGTGGCCTTGCGGCCGCCCAGGTCATCATCGGCATGCAGGGCCCAGTAAGGATCGCGCAACAATTCCCGGGCCAGGAAAATGATGTCGGCCTGGCAAGTGCGCAGGATGTGCTCGGCCTGGGCCGGTTCGGTGATCATGCCGACGGTGCCGGTGGCGATTTCCGACTCCTTGCGCACCCGCTCGGCAAAGCGTGTCTGGTAACCCGGGCCGGTGGGAATTTCCGCATTGGCGGCCGTGCCGCCCGATGACACATCGATCAGGTCCACCCCCAGCGCCCTGAAGCGCCGCGCCAGCTCCACGGTCTCATCCGGGTTCCAACCGTCCTCGACCCAATCGGTGGCAGAGACGCGAACGAAGACCGGCAGCTCTTCAGGCCATACCGCCCGGATCGCTTCGGTGACTTGCAGCACCAGCCGTATACGGTTTTCGAACGAGCCGCCGTATTGGTCGCGCCGCTGATTGCTCAACGGCGACAGGAATTGATGCAGCAGATAACCATGGGCCGCGTGGACCTCGACCACCTTGAAGCCGGCCGTGAGGGCGCGCTTGGCCGCCTCCACGAAGGCCTGGATCAGATCGGCGATCTGCCCTTCGTCCAACTGCACCGGCTGGGTGTGTTGCGGATCGAAGGCAATCGGCGACGGGCCGACCGGCACCCAGCCGCCGTCCGCCGGTTTGACGCTGCCATGCTTGCCCAGCCAGGGTCGCCAGGTGCTGGCCTTGCGTCCGGCATGGGCCAGTTGAATGCCCGGCACGGCGCCTTGGGCTGTGATGAACCGGGTGATGCGTTGCAGGGGTTCGATCTGTTCATCGTTCCACAGCCCCAGGTCCTGGGCGGTGATGCGACCGTCGGCGGTCACGGCGGTGGCTTCGGTGAACACCAGGCCGGCACCGCCCACGGCGCGGCTGCCCAAGTGCACCAGGTGCCAATCGTTGGCCAGGCCATCGGTGCTCGAATACTGGCACATCGGCGATACCGCGATGCGATTGGGCAGGGTCAATTGGCGAAGGGTATAGGGTTCCAGCAGCAGACTCATGGGGCACCTCTCGAATCAGTGGGCAGGCTCCAGGGTTCTGTTTGAACAGTCGACGAGTGACAAAAGGTACAACACCCGCCCCCGCGGGCAAAAAATTCGACAAGACGTCACAAGGGCTATCAAGCAGTGCTTAGAGCCTAGTCGACAACCCGCGAGGACGGAGGGTTCAGAACTTAAAAACCGACGGTGTGACACAACGCCGTTCGCTCAAGGCTGCTTGCATCGCGTGGCGAGGGAGCTTGCTCCCGCTGGGCTGCGAAGCGGCCCCCCTGAATTCCAGCCATCACATTGCAAGGGGACGCTGTCGCGTCCAGCGGGAGCAAGCTCCCTCGCCACAAAGGCTGATCGGCGTATCGCCTACCGCGGCTCGATATGGGCAATCATCAACTGCACCGTTTCCTGGCCGCGGAACTCGTTGAGGTCGAGCTTGTAGGCCAGCTCCACCCAGCGCACGGTAGGGTTGGGCCAGATCTCGCGGTCGATGCCGAAGGCAATGCCGTCGAGCTTCACCGAGCCGCATTCGCTCTTGAGGATGACCTTCAGGTGCCGTTCGCCCACCACGCGTTGCTCGACCAACTGGAACACGCCGTGGAACATCGGCTCCGGGAAATGCTGGCCCCAGGGACCTGCATGGCGCAGCGCCCGGGCCAGCTCCAGATGGAACTCCTCCACCGCCAGGGAGCCATCCGACAACAGCCGGCCGGTCAGGTCCTCTTCGCGTAATTGCCGACGCACTTCCGCGTCGAATGCTTCGGCGAACAATGGAAAATTCGCTTCCGGCAGCGTCAGCCCCGCCGCCATGGCGTGACCGCCGTACTTGCTGATCAGGGTCGGATGCTGCGCCGCCACCACGCTCAGCGCATCGCGGATGTGGAAGCCCGGCACCGAGCGACCTGAGCCCTTGAGCAAGCCGTCGCCGGCGTCGGCAAAGGCGATGGTCGGCCGGAAATAACGTTCTTTCATCCGCGAGGCGAGGATGCCGATCACCCCTTGGTGCCACTGCGGATCGAACAGGCACAAGCCGAATGGCATCGACTCCACCGGCAGGTCCTTGAGCTGGGCCAGGGCTTCACGCTGCATGCCTTGCTCGATGGATTTGCGGTCCTGGTTCATGCCGTCCAGTTGCGCCGCCATTTCCCGCGCCAGGGCCGGGTCGTCGGTGAGCAGGCATTCGATGCCCAGGCTCATGTCGTCCAGGCGCCCGGCCGCATTCAGACGCGGCCCGAGGATAAATCCGAGGTCAGTGGAAGTAATCCGCGCTGCGTCGCGCTTGGCCACTTCCAGGATCGCCTTGATGCCGGGCCGGGCGCGTCCGGCGCGAATCCGTTCCAAGCCCTGGTGCACCAGGATCCGGTTATTCGCGTCCAGCGGTACCACGTCGGCCACGCTGCCCAGGGCCACCAGGTCGAGCAATTCGCCAATGTTCGGCTGAGGGGTGCTGGTGTACCAGCCCAGGCTGCGCAGACGCGCCCGCAGCGCCATCAGCACATAAAAAATCACCCCGACACCGGCCAGGGCCTTGCTTGGGAACTCGCAGCCCGGCTGGTTCGGATTGACGATGGCGTCGGCCGCCGGCAGTTCGAGGCCCGGCAAGTGGTGGTCGGTGACCAGCACCCGAAGCCCCGCCGCTTTCGCCGCCGCCACGCCTTCCAAACTGGAAATGCCATTATCCACGGTGATCAGCAATTGCGGTTCGCGGGCCAGGGCGACTTCGACGATTTCCGGGGTCAGCCCATAGCCATATTCGAAGCGATTGGGCACCAGGTAATCGACATGGGCCGCACCCAGCAGGCGCAAGCCCAACATGCCCACGGTGCTGGCGGTCGCGCCATCGGCATCGAAATCCCCGACGATCAGGATCCGCTGGCGTTGCTCCAGCGCCGTCACCAGCAGATCCACTGCGGCGTCGATCCCCTTGAGCTGCTGGAACGGAATCAAGCGCGCCAGGCTCTTGTCCAGTTCGGCCTCGGACTGCACGCCGCGTGCTGCGTACAGGCGGGTCAGCAGGGGCGGCAGGTCACCGAGGAACGGTAGGGTGTCGGGCAGTTGGCGGGGTTCTATGCGCATGGGGGACGGACATTTCTCTACTTTTTGGTCCTGGACCGTGGCGAGGGAGCTTGCTCCCGCTGGGCTGCGTAGCGGCCCCCTTGATTGTGGGCGCTGCGCACCCAAGCGGGAGCAAGCTCCCTCGCCACAATGAGTTCACTCAATACCTGTCAATGGCTCAACCACGTTCGCCCAGCAACCATTGCAGCTGGACTTCATGCTGGCCACGGTCGTCGGTCACGAAAATCGTACCTTCGCTGATCATCACATCCCACTTGATCACCCGGGGCATGTCCTTGGCCAGGGTTTCGAGCACTTCCTGGGGCACGGCGGCGATGTTGACGTTCTTCAGGCTCTTGACCGCCGGGATCACCTTGCCTTCCCACACCCGCAGGCTGCCGTAGGCCAGCAGGCTGGTGCGCTCGGTCCGGCGCGAGCACCAGGTCAGGCGATCGGCATCCGGCTGACCGACTTCGATCCAGTGCAGCACCCGGTCATCCAGGCTTTTTTCCCACAGCGCAGGCTCATCGACGTCTGACAGACCACGACCAAACGCCAGCAGCTCGTTGTACCAGAACGCGTAGGCCAGCAGGCGCACGGTCATGCGCTCTTCGGTTTCCGAAGGGTGGCGGGCGATGGTCTGCTTCACACTCTCGTACACATTGCGGTCGAGGTCGGTGAGGTTCAGTTCAAACTTGTAGGTCGTGGACGGCTGGGCCATGAACGGGCTTCTTGATACGAGGAAAGGCGGCAAGTCTAACCGATGACACGGGCAATCCACGAATTGCCGACCATCAACCTGCGGCGACCGGCCCTGGCCTATGATAAAACGCTCTATCCGTTCTGCTTTGTCCTACAGGATCCGTCATGTCGCTTACTGCCAAACCCCTTGCCGGCGTCAAAGTCATCGAACTCGGCACTTTGATCGCCGGCCCCTTCGCCTCGCGAATCTGCGGCGAATTCGGTGCCGACGTCATCAAGGTCGAATCCCCCGATGGCGGTGATCCGCTGCGCAAATGGCGCAAGCTGTACGAAGGCACATCCTTGTGGTGGTTCGTCCAGGCACGCAACAAGAAGTCCCTGACCTTGAACCTCAAGCACCCCGAAGGCTTGGCGATCCTGAAAAAACTGATCGGAGAAGCCGACATCCTGATCGAGAATTTTCGCCCCGGCGTGTTGGAAAAGCTCGGCCTGGGCTGGGATGTGCTGCATGCACTGAACCCGAAGCTGGTGATGGTACGGCTTTCGGGCTTCGGCCAGACCGGGCCGATGAAAGACCAGCCGGGGTTTGGCGCGGTGGGCGAATCCATGGGCGGCCTGCGCTACATCACCGGCTTCGAAGACCGCCCGCCGGTGCGTACCGGGATCTCCATCGGCGACTCCATCGCCGCCCTGTGGGGCGTGATTGGCGCATTGATGGCCCTGCGTCACCGCGAGATCAACGGCGGAACCGGGCAAGTGGTGGACGTGGCTTTGTACGAGGCGATTTTCGCCATGATGGAAAGCATGGTGCCGGAGTTCGACGTGTTCGGTTTCATCCGCGAGCGCACCGGCAACATCATGCCCGGCATCACCCCCTCGTCCATCCACACCAGCGCCGACGGCAAGCACGTGCAGATCGGCGCCAACGGCGATGCGATCTTCAAGCGCTTCATGCAGATCATCGGCCGTGACGATCTGGCCAACGACCCGCAACTGGCCAGCAATGACGGCCGTGACAGCCGGCGCGATGAGCTCTACGGCGTCATCGATCGCTGGGTCAACGGGCTGCCGCTCGACAGCGTTATCGACCAACTGAACCAGGCCGGGGTACCGGCCAGCCGGATCTTCAGCGCCGAAGACATGTTCAGCGACCCGCAATTCCTGGCCCGTGAAATGTTCCTGCAGGCCAAGCTGCCGGACGGCAAGGCGTTCAAGATGCCAGGGATCGTACCGAAACTCTCCGACACCCCGGGCAGCTCCGAATGGGTCGGGCCGGCATTGGGTGAACACAATGCCCAGGTGCTCGGAGAACTGGGCTACGACGCGCAGCAGATCGCCAAGCTGCGCAGTGATGGCGCCATTTGACGCACCGCAGGAGGGCAGCCACTCAATCAAACTGTGGGAGCAAGCTTGCTCGCGATGGCGTCCGTCCAGTCGACTTTATGTTGGCTGGAATACCGCAATCGCGAGCAAGCTCGCTCCCACAATTGGATGGGAGTACGACTGGGAGAGCCAGGTCGGCTGTTAGGCCGCCTCGCGAGCAAGCTTTGCTCCCACAAGACCTGCTCAACAGATCTGACGGGTGTACGACCATGAGAGTCAGGTCGGCTGTCAGGCCGCCTCGCGAGCAAGCTTTGCTCCCACAGGCCCTGCTCAAACAGATCTGAGGGGTGTACGCCCGGGAGAGTCAGGTCGGCTGTTAGGCCGCCTCGCGGTGGACGTTGATCTCGGGCGCCCCGTTAACCACGATGGCCGAACGCAGGCATTGCGCAGTGGGCATCCCGGCATGGATGCCGGGATAGCCGCGCTGGGCCATGGATGGCCCTTCGCGGCGGCCCACGGAGCAATGCCGGAGTGAGGGCACACCGAGCCTTAGCGAGGTGCCGAGTGGTGGGGCAGAAGCGCTTTGGTTACTTTCGCGCTTTTCGAAAGTGACCCGCCGTCAGGGCGGAACCCTAAGTGGCCGTTACCGCAGCAATGGATATGTACTCGACCAACAAGGTCAGCCGTAAGGCCGCCATCGCGAGCAAGCTCGCTCCCACAAAAAACGCCAACGCCTGACAGAACGCGCTAAAACCACAAACACCAGGCAAAAAGAAACCCCGAGAAGTGGGGAGACGACTCGGGGTTAAACGTAACCAATCATGGTTAGTACAACAAGCGACAAGCACCGGAGCACAATGCTTGCTCTTGCTGGTAAAAGGTCTGACTCATCAGGACGTAGGAAGGTTCCCACAAAAACCCGGTCAATTCGCCGCGACCATGACCTTGTCGCGCGCCAGATTGCGCAATGCCGCAATCACACAGGGCTCAAGGCGACCCTCGGCAATCAGCACATCGCGATGCAGGCCATCGACCACGTCGGTCAACTGACGCTTGTCGGTCAATTGGGCCTGATTGAACACTCGCTCGACCATGATGCTCCCGTTGGCATTCCTCAGCGTCACCCGGCATTCGCCCTTGGCACCGGAGGGAGTCAGCGAGACCTGGTACGGGCTCAAGGCTTCATTCAGCAATAGGCTGATACTTTCCATTCGCTCACCCTTCAATAGTCCGAAACAACTGCATGTACACAGTCAATGACCGTGGGCCGCAGCAGAAAGTTCGTCAGCGCACCGAACCGGCACGCCTCAACCTGTTCAACCGAGCATGCGCGTCCAATATGACAGGCAAACAACAGCCTTCTCCGGGGGCCGTTAGGGGCTGACGGCCGGCACAGCCAAGCCCCTGTCGCAACGGCGCCACCGGCGCCCGACATCGGTCCAGCCCCCCAGAATCCCGCGCAAGTGCCCATCGGCCCCATAGAACGGCACCGACCAATGATAGATTTCCCGCAATACGCCGCTGAACATCAATTGCCGGTCGACGAACCGAGACTGGCCGGTGCGCAATTGCTCCATCACTTCCCCATGCAGCAGCTCGGCGGTGGCCGGCGGGAATGATGCCGAGTCGGTGAGCCGCGTGCCCCGCAGTTTTTCGAAGCGGGTCGCGAACTGCTCTTCATAGCTTTTGTTGCACATGATCAGGCGACCTTCCAGATCACGGATGAAAATCGGGTCGGGAATGGCATCCATCAAGGCCCGCTGGAGCATCAACTGATCCTTGAGGACCGCTTCGGCCTTGAGGCGTTGGTCGATCTGTATCTGCAAGCGGCGGTTCCACAGCAGGGACAAGAGACCAAAGACCACGACCACGGTCACACACCAGTAACCCCAACTGGATATCCGCGCCCAGATCGTAGGCGCCTGGGTTGGGGTCGTGCCGGCCATCCATTTCGAACGCAGCGCACGCATGTCCTCGGCTGGGAAAGCTTCCAGGGCCTTATTCAAGATACTCAACAGCACCGTCAAGTCCTTGCGCACCGCCAGGTAGTCCGGTTCCCACCTGCCCTCCAGGCCGCTGCCTACTTGCAACTGCCCGGCCGGATAGAGATGCATCCCGGTTTCATTTTCGATGGTGGCATAGGCTTCCCGGCTCTCTACCAGCGCCCGTGCCTCGGCATAGGTCTTGGTCGTATGCAATTTGATCGCCGGGTAATCACGCCGGATTTCCGCTTCCAATGCATGCCGTGCCGGCAATGCCAGGACCCTCCCTTCGAGTTGCTCCAGCGAATGGAGAGACGATTCCCCGTCACGGCCGACGAATACCCAACCGAAACCGCCGAATGCATGGCTGAAACTGAGGAAATCCCGACGCTCTTCATTCATCGCCAGAAGGGTGGTCATGTCGGCTTCGCCGTTTCCCAGCATCGTCAGCAACTCACCGGGAGAGAACGACTCCCGATGAACAAACTCAAGGCCGGTCATGTGCGTAATGCGCTGGAGAATATCGTGGTTCAGTCCGCTCCACTGCCCCAGTTCACTCTTGAACAGGTACAACGGAAACTGCATCGTGGCCACGATGACCCGGGGGTTCTCCTTGATCCATTTCAGTTCCTGCGCGTCCAGTACCGGCCGTTCGCCAGGGTTGCGCGGTGCCGCTTCGAAAGCCGCCAACGCCGCCGAGTTGCCTCCCTGCGCCCAGTACATCAGGGCCAGAACCATTACCCAGCCCAGGGCTGGCTTGCCTTTGATAAAAAACGACATCTGCATTTCCTTCGAGATGACTCGCCCATCCCTCCAAGGGCGAAAACCCGGCCAGTTTGGCATGCAGAAACAAGAAAGCCCGTCAGGAGACGGGCTTCAAAATGTGACAGATTCAAGCGGTCAGAGTGGCTTGCCGCGATTGCCATGCAGGCTGACAAAGGCCTGCACGGCTTTCAAGTCGTTGGGCAATACGGTGCATCGCTCATCTCGCTCAAACAAATCAGAAAGATGCGCAGGCAGTTCGAGCGCTTTTCCTACACCAGCTTTCTCCACCGCTTCCGGGAACTTGACCGGGTGAGCCGTGCCCAGGATCACCATCGGGATGTCCAGGCTGCGACGGCACTCACGAGCTGCCCTGACACCGATGGCCGTGTGCGGATCAAGCAACTCACCGCTCTGCTCGAACACCTCGGCGATGGTTTCGCAGGTCTGCTCATCGTCCACGGCCAGGGAGTCGAACAACTTGCGGGCTTCGGTCCAGCGCTCAGGCTCGACGCTGAAACCGCCGCCCTGCCGGAAGCTGTCCATCAGGCCGGCAATTGCCGCGCCGTTGCGACCGTGCAGGTCGAACAGCAGGCGTTCGAAGTTCGACGACACCATGATGTCCATCGAAGGCGACAGCGTGGCGTGCAGGGTTTCCTTGACGTACTGGTTGCCGCTCATGAAGCGGTGCAGGATGTCGTTGCGGTTGGTGGCGACGATCAATTGGTTGATCGGCAGCCCCATGTTGCGCGCCAGGTACCCGGCGAAGATATCGCCAAAGTTGCCGGTCGGCACCGAGAACGATACGGAACGCGCCGGACCGCCCAGCTGCAGGGCCGCATGGAAGTAATAGACGATCTGGGCCATGATCCGCGCCCAGTTGATCGAGTTCACCGCCACCAGCCGCGTGCCCTTGAGGAAGCTCTGGTCGGCGAAGCTGGCCTTGACCATTTCCTGGCAGTCATCGAAGTTGCCTTCGATGGCGATGTTGTGGATGTTATCGCCAAAAATGGTCGTCATCTGCCGACGCTGCACTTCCGAGACCCGGTTGTGCGGGTGCAGGATGAAAATGTCGACGTGCTCGCAATGCTTGCAGCCTTCGATGGCCGCCGAACCGGTGTCGCCAGAGGTGGCACCGACGATCACCACGCGCTCGCCGCGCTTTTGCAGCACGTAGTCCAGCAGGCGACCGAGCAGTTGCAGGGCGAAGTCCTTGAACGCCAGGGTCGGGCCGTGGAACAGCTCCATAACCCATTCGTTACCGTTGAGCTGACGCAGCGGCGCGATGGCGTTGTGGGAAAAGACGCCATAGGTCTCTTCCAGGATCTTCTTAAAATCGGCGTCCGGGATGCTGCCGGTGACAAACGGGCGCATGACCCGGAACGCCAGCTCGTGATACGGCAGGCCGGCCCAGGAAGCGATTTCTTCCTGGGTGAAACGCGGCAGGTTTTCCGGCACATAGAGACCGCCGTCCGTGGCCAGGCCGGCCAGGAGGACATCTTCGAAATTCAGGGCCGGTGCCTGGCCGCGGGTGCTGATATAGCGCATAGGGGCAAACCTTCGGTTTGAGCTGCGAGCTGTAAGCTACAAGCTGCCAGTAAAAGCGGATCTGCTTTGACTTGGAGCTTGCAGCTTGAAGCTTGTAGCTGCTTAGTTCAAATGTTCAACGCGGATACGGACCACCGGCCCAACGACACCCTGGAGCGCTTCCAGCGCCGCGATCGCGTCGTTGATGTTCTGCTCGACCACACGGTGGGTCAGCAGGATCATCGGCACCAGGCCGTCGTGTTCCTCGACTTCCTTCTGCATGATCGACTCGATGTTGATGCCGCGTTCCGAGAGGATACTCGCCACTTGGGCCAGCACACCCGGATGGTCCTTGGCCTGGATGCGCAGGTAGTAGGAGCTTTCGCACGCCTCGATCGGAAGAATCGGGTGAGCCGACAACGAGTCTGGCTGGAAGGCCAGGTGCGGCACACGATTTTCCGGGTCGGAGGTCATGGCGCGAACCACGTCCACCAGGTCGGCAATGACCGAAGAAGCCGTCGGTTCCATGCCCGCGCCAGCGCCGTAGAACAACGTCGAGCCAGAGGCATCGCCGTTGACCATCACCGCGTTCATCACGCCGTTGACGTTGGCGATCAGGCGGTCGGCCGGGATCAGCGTCGGGTGCACGCGCAACTCGATGCCGCTGGCGGTGCTGCGCGCCACGCCCAGGTGTTTGATGCGATAGCCCAGGGCTTCGGCGTAGTTCACGTCCGCGGTGGTCAGCTTGGTGATGCCCTCGGTGTAGGCCTTGTCGAACTGCAACGGAATACCGAATGCAATGGACGCCAGGATCGTCAGCTTGTGCGCGGCGTCGATGCCTTCCACGTCGAACGTCGGATCAGCCTCTGCGTAGCCCAGGGCCTGGGCTTCGGCGAGCACGTCTTCGAAGGTGCGACCCTTCTCGCGCATCTCGGTGAGGATGAAGTTACCGGTGCCGTTGATGATCCCCGCGACCCAGTTGATACGGTTGGCCGACAGGCCTTCGCGGATCGCCTTGATCACCGGGATGCCACCGGCCACGGCGGCTTCGAACGCCACGATCACACCCTTCTCGCGGGCCTTGGCGAAAATCTCATTACCGTGAACAGCGATAAGCGCCTTGTTCGCGGTGACCACATGCTTGCCATTCTCGATGGCCTTGAGTACCAACTCGCGGGCAACGGTATAGCCGCCCACCAGCTCTATGACGATGTCGATCTCAGGGTTCGTGGCCACTTCGAACACATCGTTGGTAATCGCAATACCGGTCGTCTGGAACTGAGGCTTTGGCGTGCGCATGGCAATTTGTGCCACTTCGATCCCACGCCCGGCACGACGAGAAATTTCCTCGGCGTTGCGCTGAAGTACGTTGAAGGTGCCGCCACCGACGGTACCTAACCCACAGATGCCTACTTTGACCGGATTCACTCTTGACTCCCCATGAAACGGCCGACGCAAGGTCGGCCGTGAAATACAGCCGCGAAGCAACGCGACTCTGTGTTTAACGGCCCGACGAACGTTTTCGCCGAGCCGTGATCTTCAAAAGCGGATCGCCCATGATCATTTCGCGCCCAGGGCCAGTTTGGCCACTTGTGGCGCTGGCTGGTAGCCCGGAATTACCTGACCATCGGCCAAAACAATCGCCGGCGTACCGTTCACCCCTATTGACTGTCCGAGGGCAAACTGCTTGGAAACCGGATTCTCGCACTGGGCGGCCTTGATTTCCTTGCCGTCGACCATCTTGTCAATGGCCGCTTTCTTGTCCTTGGAGCACCAGACCGCCTGCAACTGCTCATCACCCGGCGAGCCCAGGCCCTGGCGCGGGAATGCCACATAACGCACTTCGATGCCGCGCTTGTTCAATTCCGGCACTTCGGCGTGCAGCTTGTGGCAATACGGGCAGGTGGTGTCGGTAAACACGGTGATGTGGGACTTGGTTTCGCCGATGGCCGGATAAACCACGGTTTCAGCGACCGGAATGCCGTTGATCAACTTGGAAATGCCTTGGCGCTCGGTCAGCTCGGTGAGGTTGACCGGCTTGCCGTCCTTGAGCTCGAACAGGTTGCCCTGGACGATGTATTGGCCGTCGGCGCTGGCATAAAGCACGCGGCTGCCCTTGAGCTTGACCTCATACAGGCCGGCCATGGGACTGGCCGAAATGGTGTCGATCGGCACGTCGAGCTGAAGGTTTTCCAGGCTTTTGCGGATAGCCTTGTCGGCCGCGTCGTCGGCGATGGCAAAGGTACTGGCCAACGCAATGGCGGCGGCGGTGAACATCTGGATCAAACGCATGGGGACTCCTGAGGCGAACAAATGAGACGGGAAACACCGACCCGCAGATTCGGGTTCCAACCGCCCACTGTGCAAACCGACAAAGCCTACCACAGAAGGCTGGCGTGACCGAATGCCGCTGACGCACGACAACACACAACGAACAGTTATCAAAATCCTGTGGCGAGGGAGCTTGCTCCCGCTCGGCTGCGCAGCAGCCGCAAATGGAACTGTCTTTTTTTGAAAGCAGTGGCGTCTGTAACAGGGGCGCTTCGCGCCCAGCGGGAGCAAGCTCCCTCGCCACAAAAACGGAGCACCGTTCAGCCGCGGGGATGATGCTTGGCATGCAAGTCCTGCAACCGTGCCCGAGCCACATGGGTGTAGATCTGGGTGGTGGACAAGTCGCTATGGCCAAGCAGCATCTGCACCACCCGCAGGTCGGCGCCATGGTTGAGCAGGTGTGTGGCGAAGGCATGACGCAAGGTGTGGGGCGAGAGGGATTTGTTGATCCCGGCCACCTTGGCCTGGTGCTTGATGCGGTGCCAGAAGGTCTGGCGGGTCATCTGCTCGCCGCGCAGGCTGGGGAACAGCACATCGCTGGGACGCCCACCCAGCAGTTCATGACGGGCATCGCGCATGTAACGCTCGACCCAGACGATCGCTTCCTCACCCATCGGCACCAGGCGCTCCTTGCTGCCCTTACCCATCACCCGCAGCACACCCTGGCGCAGGTTGACTTGCTCCAGCGTCAAGCTGATCAGCTCGGTGACACGCAGGCCACAGGCGTACAAGACTTCCAGCATGGCCCGGTCGCGCTGGCCGATGGCCTCACTGAGGTCGGGCGCCGCCAACAACGCCTCCACATCGGCTTCCGACAGGGACTTGGGCAGCGGGCGCCCCAGCTGCGGCATTTCCACGCGCAAGGTCGGATCCACCGCGATGAGCTTTTCCCGCAGTAAATAGCGATAGAACCCACGCAAACCGGAGAGAAACCGTGCAGTCGAGCGCGGTTTGTAGTTCTGCTCCAGGCGCCACGCCAAGTGATCGAGGATCAACTCCCGGCCGGCATTGATCAGTTCCAGGTTATTTTCCTGCAACCAACCGTTAAACAGTGCCAAATCGCTGCGGTAGGCACCGCGGGTGTTATCGGACAGTCCCTTCTCCAGCCACAGGGCATCGAGAAACTGGTCTATCAACGGATGATCGATGGCAGGCATAAAGACTCTTGAAAGATGCGGGCACACACGGCATCGAAAATGGAAATGAAGCTATGCAGGGTGCTCAAAGCACAAATCGCAGGCAACAAAAAAGCAGCCCGCAGGCTGCTTTTTTTGCATCGGAAGCTGGACTTAAGCCAGTTTTTCCTTGATGCGAGCTGCTTTACCCGACAGGTCACGCAGGTAGTACAGCTTGGCTTTACGTACGTCACCGCGACGCTTGACAGCCATGCTGTCGATTTGCGGGCTGTAGGTCTGGAAAGTACGCTCTACGCCGACACCGTTGGAGATTTTACGAACGGTGAATGCACTGTTCACGCCACGGTTACGCTTGGCGATAACGACGCCTTCGAACGCTTGCAGACGGGAACGGTCGCCTTCCTTCACTTTCACCTGAACGACAATGGTGTCGCCCGGGGCAAAGGTAGGGATTTCTTTGGTCATCTGCTCTGCTTCGAGTGCAAGGATGATTTTGTTAGTCATGCTGTGCTCCTAAGGCAAGTCGTCGGACTCACCATCGATACGTTGTTAACTATCGTCCCGCTCGCGGATGTATTCCTCGAGCAGCTTCTTCTCTTCTCCAGAAAGCGAGCGGCTTTCCAGAAGATCGGCGCGTCGTTCATAGGTCCGACCAAGGGACTGCTGTAAACGCCAACGCCGGATGTGCGCGTGGTTGCCACTTAGCAACACGTCGGGAACACGCTGATCCGCATACACCTCCGGTCGGGTGTAGTGCGGGCAATCCAGCAGACCATCCGTAAAGGAATCTTCCTCGGCGGAATCTGCATGCCCTAAAGCTCCAGGCAGCAGTCGTGTAACCGCATCGATCAGGACCATCGCCGGCAGCTCGCCGCCAGACAGTACATAGTCGCCAATCGACCACTCTTCATCGACATGAGCTTCAATGAAACGCTCGTCAATGCCTTCATAACGGCCGGCAATCAGGATCAATGCATCCGAATTCGCCAGCTCGCGTACCGCCGACTGAGTCAGCTGGCGGCCTTGGGGCGACAGGTAGATCACCTTCGCACCCTCCCCGGCTGCCGTCCTGGCCTGAACCAGCGCATCTTCCAGGGGCTTGATCTTCATCACCATGCCCGGACCACCGCCAAACGGGCGATCGTCCACAGTGTGATGTCGATCCGTGGTGTAGTCCCGCGGATTCCAACAGGTGAGCTGCAACAGCTCCTGTTTCACCGCGCGGCTGGTTATGCCGTACTCGCTGATGGCGGAAAACATCTCGGGAAACAATGTGATGACTTCAACGCGCAAATTAGCCACGTTTAGAAATCCGCATCCCATTCCACCTTCATCTCGCCTGCGGCAAGGTCGACGGCCAACACGCATTGCTCGGTATAGGGCAACAGGCGTTCGCGATCATCCAGGCTGCCGACGCAAGGCTTGACCACCATGACATCGTTCGAACCGGTCTCGAGCAGGTGATCGATTTTCCCGAGCAATTGCCCGAGGTGGTCGATGACCTTCAGACCCACCAGCTGGTACCAGTAGTACTCGCCGTCGGTCAGTTCAGGGAACAGGTTGCGCGGCACGCAGATCTCATAACCGGCCAGAAGACGTGCTTCTTCACGATCATCGAGACCCTTGAGCTTTGCGACCAGGAACTTGTCGTTCCCGCGTCCGCTGACCAGCTCCACCTGTTTCACGCTACCTTCGCGCTTGAGCGTCCAGGTTTTGTACTCCAACAGGTTCTTGATCGGATCAGTAAAGGAATACACCTTCACTTCGCCGCGAACGCCATGTACAGAATAGATCTTGCCGACAACGATCAAATCACCGGCATCTTTTGGCGTCGCGTTCATATTGCTCAGGCCGCAGCCTTAGCCGATTCCTTCAACAACTGAGCAACGCGCTCAGAAGGTTGTGCACCAACGCTCAGCCAGTAGGCTACGCGCTCTTGGTTCACGGACAGACGAACTTCCTGACCACGGGCAACAGGGTTGAAGAAACCAACCTGCTCCTTGTGGGAACCGTCACGCGGGTTGCGGCTGTCGGTTACGGTCAGGTGGTAAAACGGGCGCTTTTTGGAGCCGCCAAGGGCAAGACGGATTGTTAGCATGTGAACATCGTTCCTGTAGTCGGTGCTGCAAATCTAAATGCACAGCGGGCATAGGTGCCCGAAAGGCCGCATATTCTAAGGAATATCCGGACTTTTGCAAATGTCTTTTTCCGGCGCCTGGCGCCATGCGATCAAGATTCGCCATAGAGCCGTCATGAAAAACGGCAGGTCAGCTCCCACGTAGCGCGGGTTTGCTGGAGATCCCCGCATCCGTGCGGGGCAACGCCGACATGACAGCCGGCGCAGATTCTTTACATTTTCGGCATGCCGCCGCCGGGCAACATACCGCCCATGCCGCGCATCATCTTGGCCATCCCGCCCTTGGCGGAGAATTTCTTCATCATTTTCTGCATCTGCTTGTGTTGCTTGATCAAGCGACCGATGTCCTGCACCTGGGTGCCGGAACCCATGGCGATACGGCGCTTGCGCGAACCGCTGATCAGCTCAGGGTCGCGGCGCTCGGCCGGGGTCATGGAGTTGATGATGGCTTCCATCTGCTTGAACTGCTTTTCAGCCGCGCCCTGGGCATTGCCCATCTGCGCCAGGTTCACGCCACCGATGTTCGGCAGTTTGTCCATGAGGCCGCCGAGGCCGCCCATGTTCTTCATTTGTTGCAGCTGGTCGCGGAAGTCTTCGAGGTCGAAGCCCTTGCCCTTCTTCAGCTTCTTGGCCAGTTTGTCGGCCTTGTCCTTGTCGAGGGTCTGCTCGGCCTGCTCGATCAGGCTGAGCACGTCGCCCATGCCGAGGATGCGCGAGGCGATACGCTCGGGGTGGAACGGCTCGAGCGCTTCGCTCTTCTCGCCCATACCGATGAACTTGATCGGCTTGCCAGTGATGGCACGCACCGACAGCGCGGCACCGCCACGGGCGTCACCATCGACCTTGGTCAGGATCACGCCGGTCAGCGGCAGCGCGTCACCGAACGCCTTGGCGGTGTTGGCCGCGTCCTGGCCGGTCATGGCATCGACCACGAACAGGGTTTCCACCGGGTTGATCGCGGCATGGAGCGCCTTGATCTCGCCCATCATCTCTTCATCGATGTGCAGGCGACCGGCGGTATCGACGATGACCACGTCGATGAATTTCAGTTTTGCTTCTTTAATAGCCGCCTGGGCGATGTCCACCGGCTTCTGGCTCAGGTCGGACGGGAAGAACGTCACGCCGATGTCGTTGGCCAGGGTTTCCAGCTGCTTGATCGCCGCCGGACGGTAGATGTCCGCCGACACCACCATCACCGACTTCTTCTTGCGCTCTTTAAGGAAGCGCGCCAGCTTGCCGGCTGTCGTGGTCTTGCCCGCGCCCTGCAGGCCGGCCATCAGCACCACCGCTGGCGGTACGGCGCTGAGGTTCAGGTCTTCGTTGGCGGCGCCCATCAGGCTTTCGAGCTCGGCCTGGACGATCTTCACGAACGCCTGGCCCGGCGTCAGGCTGCGCGACACTTCGGTGCCGACGGCGCGTTCCTTGACCGAATTGACGAAGTCCTTGACCACCGGCAGGGCGACGTCGGCTTCGAGCAACGCCATGCGCACTTCGCGCAGGGTGTCTTTGATGTTGTCCTCGGTCAGTTTCGCCTTGCCGGTGACATGGCGCAGCGTCTGCGAGAGACGGTCGGTTAGGTTTTCAAACATGCGCGATCCTTTCAGGCCCAGATGAGACCGGGATAATGGCGGCCCAGACCGTGAAAAATGTGCTCGGCGAGCCTGCGGCGTGGGCAGGTCGCGGATTATAGCGAAGAAGCGTGCGGCGTACACCTTGCAGTGGTCTTTCGTGTGGAGGGGGTTCTATGCCAAACTCAGCGCCTTTCGGGCTTGCCTAACAGGATTTATGCTCCCCTTGTCACCCAGCTTGCTTGCCACCCTCGCCGCCGCTTGCCTTTATGCCGCTGCGACTCTCTATCAAGGCACACGCCTGGCCACCGGCGCCAAGGCGAACAAACGCCTGCTGGTCACGCTTGGCGTGCTGGCCGTGCTCGGCCACGCGGCCAGCCTTTATACCCACCTGATGACGCCGATCGGCCTGGGCCTGGATTTCTTCAACGCCGCCAGCCTGATCGCCGTCGCCGTGATCGCCCTGACGCTGCTGGCCTGCTCGCGCATCCCGGTGGAGAACCTGTTGGTGCTGCTGTTCCCGCTGGGGCTGGCCACGGTGCTGCTGGCGCAGTTCGCGCCGTCGGGCACCGTGCAGATCATCGACGAAGAGCCAGGCATCCTCGCCCACATCCTGCTGTCGATCCTCGCCTACGGCCTGTTCACCATCGCCGTGTTCCAGGCCTTGTTGCTGCTGGTGCAGGATCACCAGCTCAAGCACAAGCACCCGTCCGGACTGATCCGCAACTTCCCGCCGCTGCAAACCATGGAAAGCCTGCTGTTCGGCTTCCTCTGGGCCGGCTGGACCCTGCTGTCGCTGTCGCTGATCTCCGGCTGGTTGTTCGTCGAGAACCTGTTCGCCCAGCACCTGGTACACAAGACCTTGCTGGCGTGCCTGGCGTGGGTCGTGTTCAGCGTGCTGCTGTGGGGCCGCAACCGCCTCGGCTGGCGTGGACACAAAGCGATTCGCTGGACCCTGGCCGGTTTCTGCCTGCTGATGCTGGCGTACTTCGGCAGCAAGCTGGTTCGTGAATACATCCTGCATATCTGACGGACGGCCCTGATGGATACGTTGCCCGTAGCGCCGTTGTTCGCCGTGCTGGTGGTGCTGATCCTCTGGTCGGCCCTGTTCACGGCCATCGAAGCCGCCCAGCAACACCTGCTGGCCCAGCGCACAGCCTCGCGCGCCAGTGACAGACCGCTGGCGGCGCTGACCTTCCCGCTGGCCAGCCTGATCCTGTGCAATACCCTTTGTCGCGCCCTGGCCGTGGTCATCGGCACGTTGCTGGCCATTTTTACCTGGCTGGAAAACGGCCCGTGGGTCGCCTGGCTCGGCACCAGCGCCGCCCTGCTGGTGTTCGCAGACTACCTGCCGCGTACCTTGGCCACCCGCCACCCCGACGCGGTGCTGGCATTGGGCAACACCTTGCTGGGCATACCGCTGAAGATCCTCTACCCGTTTGCCTGGCTGTTGAATGGCGCCAGCCAGTTGTTGCTGCGCCCCTTCGCTCGCAAGCCCGGCATGGTGCAGCAGAGCGACGACGAAATGCCCGCGCCACCGCGTAGCGAGCAGGAATCCGAGCACGGCAGCGGCCGGCTGCATCCGATTTCCGGCATCCACGCCCTGGACAACATCACCGTCAACGATATCCTCGTACCCCGTAGCGAGGTCGATGGGATCAACCTCGACGACCCCATCGGCGACATCATCGAACAGCTGCGCCTGAACCGCCGTACCCGCCTGCCGATGTTCCACAGCGACATCAACCAGGTCGAAGCGGTGCTCAACACCCGCCAGATCCGTCATTTGCTGGCGGACGCGAGCCTGACCAAGGAAGCGCTGCTGACGGCTTCCCACGAGCCTTACTTCGTGCCCGAAAGCACGCCACTGCAGCTGCAGCTGTTGAATTTCCACAAGCAGCAGCGGCGCCTGGGCATGGTGGTGGACGAATACGGTGAAGTGCTGGGTATTGTCACCCTGGAAGATATCCTCGAAGAAATCGTCGGCGAATTCGAGAGCGAGCACAGCCTCGACAATCCCCACGTTCATCCCCAGCCCGACGGCCGCCTGATGATCGATGGCGCGGCGTCGATCCGCGAATTGAACCGGACCCTGGGCTGGCACCTGCCTTGCGACGGCCCCAAGACCCTCAATGGGTTGGTGACCGAAGCCTTGGAAACCATTCCCGAAAGTCCGGTCTGCCTGAAGATCGGCCGTTATCGGCTGGAAATCATCGAGACCGTGGACAACCGCGTCAGCCAGGTGCTGGCGTGGCATAACAGCTCGGTGCCTGCTGTTTCCTGAATCCCTGTTTGGACCTGATAGCCCTTGTGGCGAGGGAGCTTGCTCCCGCTGGGCTGCGCAGCAGCCCCAAAGCAGCCCCCAACTTGCCAGACACACCGGGTGATCAGGTTTCAGGGCCGCTTCGCGCCCCAGCGGGAGCAAGCTCCCTCGCCACAAAAAGCTCGGCGCACGCCTCAATATTGTGTGCGGGCGCACTTGTTGATTCATTAGCCCCCTTCCTATACTCAACCCGCTTACCCAGCCCCGCCCGAACCCCGTGCCTACCCCGCACTTGGCTGGTTCCGGCCAGACCATCGGCAAGATCCGCAGCAACCCTGGGACTGTTCCTACCCGAAACAGCGACGGGATACCCGCCCACATCCCTGGGGGTTCGACCATAATAATTCGCTCCAACGGAGCACATGACTGTCAGGGATAACCGCATGACGACCGCTACCTGCAACGAGGCAGTGACTGCCCAGCCGACCAACTCGGCCACCCGCGTGGCGACCGCGAGCTTCATCGGCACCGCCATCGAGTTCTACGATTTCTACGTCTACGCCACGGCTGCGGCCCTGGTGATCGGGCCAGTGTTCTTTCCGCAAACCTCAGGCACGGCACAGATGCTGTCGTCCTTCCTGACGTTCGGCATCGCCTTCCTCGCCCGTCCGCTGGGTTCGGCGCTGTTCGGCCATTTCGGCGACCGGATCGGGCGCAAGTCCACACTGGTGGCGTCCCTGTTGTTGATGGGCGTGTGCACCACGCTCATCGGCGTGTTGCCCGGCTATGCCAGTATTGGCGCCTGGGCACCGATCCTGCTGTGCCTGCTGCGTTTCGGCCAAGGCCTGGGGTTGGGCGGCGAGTGGGGCGGCGCGGCGCTGCTTGCCACCGAGAACGCCCCTAAAGGCAAGCGTGCCTGGTTCGGCATGTTCCCCCAACTGGGGCCCTCCATCGGTTTCCTGGCGGCCAACGGCTTGTTCCTGACCCTGGCCATGAGCCTGGACGACGAGCAATTCCGTTCCTGGGGCTGGCGAATTCCGTTCCTGCTCAGCGCCGTGCTGGTGATCGTCGGCCTCTACGTGCGCCTCAAGCTCCATGAAACTCCGGTGTTCGCCAATGCCGTGGCCCGCCAGGAGCGAGTCAAGGTTCCGCTGGTCGAGCTGTTCAGCCAGTACTGGGCGCCAACGTTGCTGGGCGCGGCGGCGATGGTGGTGTGTTACGCGCTGTTCTACATCTCGACGGTATTTTCCCTGAGCTACGGCGTGTCCACCCTCGGCTACAGTCGCGAAACATTCCTGGGCCTGTTGTGCTTTGCCGTGCTGTTCATGGCCGCTGCGACCCCGTTGTCCGCCTGGGCCAGCGACCGCTACGGCCGCAAACCGATCCTGATCATTGGCGGCCTGCTGGCGATTGCCTCGGGCTTCCTCATGGAACCCTTGCTGACCCACGGTTCCACGGGCGGCGTGGCGCTATTCCTGTGCATCGAGCTGTTCCTGATGGGGGTGACCTTCGCCCCCATGGGTGCCTTGCTGCCGGAACTGTTTCCGACTCATGTGCGCTACACCGGCGCCTCGGCGGCCTACAACCTGGGCGGCATCGTCGGTGCCTCGGCCGCGCCATTCTTCGCCCAGAAACTGGTGGCGATGGGCGGCTTGAGTTACGTCGGGGGCTATGTTTCAGCGGCCGCGCTGCTCAGCGTCATCGCCGTGTTGTGCTTGAAGGAAACTCGCCATAACGACTTGAATCGGGTCGCCTGACGCGCCCCGCTCGTAGGAGCTGCCGAAGGCTGCGATCTTTTAAGCTTTCGCTTGAGACTCAAGCGTCGGGGGAAAGATCGCAGCCTCGCTTCGCTCGACAGCTCCTACGGACCGACGCCCGCCATGAAATAACCGTTAACAATCCCCCACCATTGAAACCACCCCCCACCTGCCCCATCTAAGACCCATACCCCATTGCGCAGGTGCCCCATGAGCGACCAGCACTCTACTGAAGCCACTCACGAATACGCTGACTCCGAACACGTCGAACACACATCCTCCGGTACCGGCCTGGCCCTGCCCGGCCAGAACCTGCCGGACAAGGTCTATATCATCCCCATCCACAATCGTCCCTTCTTCCCGGCCCAGGTGCTGCCGGTCATCGTCAACGAAGAACCGTGGGCCGAGACCCTGGAGCTGGTGGCCAAGTCCGAACATCATTCCCTGGCGCTGTTCTTCATGGACACACCCCAGGAAGACCCGCGTCATTTCGACACCTCGAAGCTGCCGCTGTACGGCACGCTGGTGAAGGTGCACCACGCCAGCCGGGAAGCCGGCAAATTGCAGTTTGTCGCCCAGGGCCTGACTCGCGTGCGCATCCGCACCTGGCTCAAGCACCATCGCCCACCGTACCTGGTGGAGGTCGAATACCCGCACCAGCCGAGCGAGCCGACCGACGAGGTCAAGGCCTACGGCATGGCGCTGATCAACGCGATCAAGGAACTGCTGCCGCTCAATCCGCTGTACAGCGAAGAGCTGAAGAACTACCTCAACCGCTTCAGCCCCAACGACCCTTCGCCACTCACCGACTTCGCCGCCGCACTCACCTCCGCCACCGGCAATGAGCTGCAGGAAGTGCTCGACTGCGTGCCCATGCTCAAGCGCATGGAAAAAGTGCTGCCGATGCTGCGCAAGGAAGTCGAAGTGGCGCGGTTGCAGAAAGAGATTTCCGCCGAGGTCAATAACAAGATCGGCGAACATCAGCGCCAGTTCTTTCTCAAGGAGCAGCTCAAGGTCATCCAGCAGGAACTGGGGCTGACCAAGGACGACCGCAGCGCCGACCTCGAACAGTTCGAGCAGCGGCTGGAAGGCAAGGTGTTGTCGGCCCAGGCGCAAAAGCGCATCGAAGAGGAGATGAACAAACTCTCGATCCTGGAAACCGGCTCGCCGGAATACGCCGTCACCCGCAATTACCTGGATTGGGCGACTTCGGTGCCGTGGGGCGTGTATGGCCAGGACAAGCTCGACCTCAAGCATGCGCGCAAGGTGCTCGACCAGCACCACGCCGGCCTGGACGACATCAAGGACCGCATCCTCGAATTCCTCGCCGTCGGTGCCTATAAAGGCGAGATCAGTGGTTCCATCGTGCTGCTGGTGGGCCCGCCGGGCGTGGGCAAGACCAGTGTCGGCAAATCCATCGCCGAGTCCCTGGGCCGACCGTTCTACCGCTTCAGTGTCGGCGGCATGCGCGATGAAGCCGAGATCAAGGGCCATCGGCGCACTTACATCGGTGCCCAGCCGGGCAAACTGGTGCAGGCGCTCAAGGATGTCGAAGTGATGAACCCGGTGATCATGCTCGACGAAATCGACAAGATGGGCCAGAGCTACCAGGGCGATCCGGCCTCGGCCTTGCTCGAGACCCTCGATCCGGAACAGAACGTCGAATTCCTCGACCACTATCTGGACATGCGCCTGGACCTGTCGAAAGTGCTCTTCGTGTGCACCGCCAACACCCTGGACTCGATCCCCGGGCCGCTGCTGGACCGGATGGAAGTGATTCGCCTGTCGGGCTACATCACCGAAGAAAAAGTCGCCATCGCCAAGCGCCACCTGTGGCCCAAGCAACTGGCCAAGGCCGGCGTGTCCAAGGGCAGCCTGAGCATCAACGACAGCGCCCTCAAGGCCCTGATCGACGGTTACGCCCGCGAGGCCGGGGTGCGCCAGCTGGAGAAACAGCTGGGCAAACTGGTGCGCAAGGCGGTGATGAAGCTGATCGAAGAGCCGAAAGCGGTGATCAAGCTCGGGCCGAAGGATCTTGAGGCATCCCTGGGCAAACCGGTGTTCCGCAACGAACAGGTACTGTCCGGCGTCGGGGTGATCACCGGCCTGGCCTGGACCAGCATGGGCGGCGCGACCTTGCCGATCGAAGCGACGCGCATCCACACCCTCAATCGCGGCTTCAAGCTGACCGGGCAACTGGGCGAGGTGATGAAGGAGTCGGCGGAAATCGCCCACAGCTACGTCAGTTCGCACCTGAAGCAATTTGGCGGCGATCCGAAGTTCTTCGACGAGGCCTTTGTTCACCTGCATGTGCCGGAAGGCGCCACGCCCAAGGACGGCCCGAGCGCCGGCGTCACCATGGCCAGCGCCTTGCTGTCCCTGGCTCGCAACCAGCCGCCGAAAAAAGGCGTGGCCATGACCGGCGAACTGACCCTCACCGGGCATGTCCTGCCCATTGGTGGCGTGCGTGAGAAAGTCATCGCGGCGCGCCGGCAGAAGATCAACGAACTGATCCTGCCGGAAGCCAACCGGGGCAACTTCGAAGAACTGCCGGACTACCTCAAGGAAGGTGTGACGGTTCACTTTGCCAAGCGGTTTGCGGATGTGGCGAAGGTGTTGTTCTGATGTTCCTGTAGCGGCTGGACTGGCCTCATCGCGAGCAAGCTCGCTCCCACAGGGTTCGGGGTGGATCGCAAATGCTGTGAACACCACAAATCCCCTGTGGGAGCGAGCTTGCTCGCGATGAGGCCTTAACAAACAACACATCCCCAGCTGACACACCCAGTAGCATCTTCGGTTATGCTCGCCGTTCGTCGTAAACGCCGGAGCCTTTATGTCCCTCACTCGCCTGCTCGTCCCCCTCAGCCTCGCGCTGCTGAGCGCCTGCGCCACGCAGACCAGCCACAACGTAACCGTGGAAAAACTGGGCCAGTGCCCGGTCAGGCTCAATAACGGACAGAACCTGATCCTGAGCCTGCCCAGCAACCCCAGCACCGGTTATCGCTGGGCGATCCAGGATTCAGCGGGAGGCGTGTTGAAAGGTTTGGGGCCGGAGGTCTATCGCAATCCGGAAGACGCCGGCATCGTTGGCGCCGCCGGTGTCTCGACCTGGCGCTTCCAGGCGTTCAACGCCGGTACCGGGCGCTTGCGCCTGACTTATCAACAGCCCTGGGCACCGGAAGTGCCGCCAGTGGAAACCTTTGACTGCGCCATCGCGGTGAACTGACCGTGGGTTGGCTGATCCTCGCACTGATGGGTGCGGCCACCTACCTGTACGGCCTGGCCATGCATGCCACGCTGCTGTGCCTGCTGGTCAAGCCCATGCCGGTGCTGGCCCTGCTCGGCTGGCTGCACGATGCGCCGCCCGGCGACTATCGACGCTGGATCAGCCTCGGGCTGATTTTTTCCCTGGTGGGCGATGTGCTGCTGGCCTGGCCGGGGGATCTGTTCGTTTTCGGCCTCGGCGCGTTTCTGTTGGCGCACCTGGCCTATCTGAAAGCCTACCTCAGCGACTGTCGCCGTCCGGCACTGCGGCCGTTGGCCCTGGCCTTGGGCATCGGCGCGGTGCTGTTGGGGATCCTGGTGTCGAGCGGTCTCGGGCCGTTACTGGTGCCGGTGGTGGTTTATGGTTTGGCCATCAGCGCCATGCTCTGGCGGGCGTTGGCACGCTTGGGCACCGATGTACCCAAGCGTTCGGCCTGGCTGGCCGCCGCCGGGGCGCTGGCCTTTGTGTTTTCCGACAGCCTGATCGGCATCAACCGGTTCGTGCAGCCCTTCCATGCCGCGCCTTACCTGATCATCATCAGTTACTGGCTGGGGCAATGGGGCATTACCGCGTCGGCGTTCCCGCAAAAACATCGTTAAACAGAGATCAAAATGTGGGAGCGAGCTTGCTCGCGATAGCGGTGGGTCAGTCAGCACTTTATCAACTGATTGTCCGCTATCGCGAGCAAGCTCGCTCCCACAGGTTTTTTGGTTAAAATGCCGGCCTTTTCATCACCCATGCCGCTGGAACCGCCGTGAGCAAAGACCCCGATCGTCTATTCGCCCAACCCCTGGCCCAAGTGCCGGACTTCGCCTTCAACGAGGACGTGGTGCGGGTGTTCCCGGACATGATCAAGCGTTCCGTGCCGGGTTACCCGACCATCGTCGAAAACCTCGGCGTGCTCGCCGCGCAATTCGCCCAGCCCAATAGCGTGCTCTACGACCTTGGCTCGTCCCTGGGCGCCGTGACCCAGGCCCTGCGCCGTCATGTGCGCACCGACGGTTGCCGGGTGATCGCGGTGGATAACTCGGCGGCGATGGTCGAACGCTGCCGTGAATACCTCAACGGCCAGGACTCGATGTTCCAAGAGCTGCTGCCGGTGGAAGTGATCGAAGGCGACATCCTCGCCCTGGCGTTCCAGCCGGCCTCGGTGGTGGCGCTGAATTTCACCCTGCAATTCATCGCGCCGGACCAACGCACCGCACTGTTGAGCCGCATTCGCCAGTCCCTGCTGCCAGGCGGCGCCCTGATCCTGTCGGAAAAGCTACGCTTCAACGACGCCGAGGAACACGCCCTGCTCACCGACCTGCACGTGGCGTTCAAGCGCGCCAACGGCTACAGCGAACTGGAAATTGCCCAGAAACGCAGCGCCATCGAAAACGTCATGAAGCCCGACAGCCTCGAAGAACACCGCGAGCGCCTCTTGGCGGCCGGGTTCTCGAAAGTCGTGCCGTGGTTCCAGTGTCTTAACTTCGCCTCGTTGATTGCCCTGCCATGATCGATTTGTCCCCCCTCGCCCGCCATCTGGCCGGCACGCCCCTGGCCGATTGGGCCACGACGCTGCAGACGCAACTCGACAGCAAGATGGAAAAGGGCCACGGCGACCTGGAGCGCTGGCAAAGCGCGCTCGATGCGCTGCCGGTCTTGCAACCCACCACCGTCGACCTGCTGAACGGCCTGACGCTCGACGCTGATTGCTCCGACGAAACCCGTGGGCAAATGCGTACCGCGCTAATGGGCCTGTCACCCTGGCGCAAAGGGCCGTTCGACCTGTTCGGCGTGCACGTGGACACTGAATGGCGCTCGGACTGGAAGTGGTCGCGGGTGGCGCCGCATTTGGATCTCAAGGGCAAGCGCATTCTCGATGTGGGCTGCGGCAACGGTTACTACATGTGGCGCATGCTCGGCGCCGGGGCCGACACGGTGATCGGCGTCGACCCCAACTGGCTGTTCTTCTGCCAGTTCCAGGCGGTGCAGCGCTACCTGTCACAGCCCAACGCCTGGCATCTGCCGTTCCCCTTCGAGGCCCTGCCAGCGGAACTGGAAGGCTTCGACACCGTGTTTTCCATGGGCGTGTTCTACCACCGCCGCTCGCCGATCGAACACTTGCTGGCCTTGAAGGATTGCCTGGTCAAGGGCGGTGAACTGGTGCTGGAAACCTTGGTGATCGAAGGCGACGAACATCAGGTGCTGGTGCCCGAAGACCGCTACGCGCAGATGCGCAACGTGTGGTTCCTGCCATCGGTCCCGGCCTTGGAACGCTGGCTGCGCCGCGCCGGGTTCAGCGATGTGCGTTGCGTGGACGTGAGCCTGACGACCGTCGAAGAACAGCGCAGCACCGAGTGGATGAAATATCAGTCCCTGAGCGACTTCCTCGACCCCGCCGACCACAGCAAGACCATCGAAGGGCTGCCAGCGCCGATGCGGGCGGTGATTGTGGCGCGTAAATAAATCGCCCGGGGCCTCTGTGGGAGAACAACCTGCTCACTTAAGGGCTGCCAATCATTGTGGCGAGGGAGCTTGCTCCCGCTCGGCTGCGCAGCAGTCGTAAAAGCTGCCAACCGATTTTTCCTGATGCACTGTGTTGAATGGTTTGGGGCTGCTGCGCAGCCCAGCGGGAGCAAGCTCCCTCGCCACAAGGGTATGTGTTCAACCTTGCGATTTGGCTCTTCGAGCCTTGAAGAATTCACTCAGCACCGTACTGCACTCCTCAGCCAACACCCCGCCCTCGAACAGCACCCGATGGTTCAGGAACCCCTGGCTGAAGAACTGCCCCTGGCTCTGCACGATGCCGGCCTTGGGCTCCAGGGCGCCATAGACGACCCGGGCGATGCGTGAATGGACGATCAGGCCGGCGCACATACTGCACGGTTCCAACGTCACGTACAGCGTGCTGCCGGGCAGGCGATAGTTGCTCACGGCCTGGGCGGCGGCGCGGATCGCGACCATTTCGGCGTGGGCGCTGGGGTCGTGACCGCTGATCGGGCAATTGAAGCCGCGCCCGATGATCTCACCGTCCTGCACCAGCACTGCGCCCACCGGCACTTCGCCCAGGGCGGCGCCTTGTGCGGCAAGGGCCAGGGCTTCGCGCATGAAGTCCTGGTCACGGCTGCGGTCGATGATCTTGGCGGGGCGAATCTGGCGCATCACGCCACCTCGATGGCGGCCATCAGGCCGGTTTCCATGTGGTCGATCACATGGCAGTGGAACATCCACACGCCTGGATTATCCGCCACCAGCGCCACCTGCGCCCGCTCGTTCTTGCCCAGCAGGTAGGTATCGGTGAAATACGGCACGACCTTGTGCCGGTTCGACGCAATCACCTTGAAGCTCATGCCGTGCAAATGGATCGGATGCTGGTACTGGGTCATGTTCTTCAATTCGAAAATGTAGCTCTGGCCTTTCTTCAGCGTGGCGATCGGCCGGTCGGCGCAGGTCTTGTCGGTGATGTCCCAGGCCTTGCCGTTGATTTGCCACAGGCTCGGCGGTTTGCCGTTGTCGACATTCACCGACACCGAGCCGACCCATTCGAAATTGAAGTTGAGTTTCTCGGCATTGGCCAGGTCCGGCTCGGCTACCGGATTGGGCGGCAATGCTGGCGGCCATGGAGTCGGCGCGTCATTGTTGGGCACCGAGCGCAACGTACCCAGGCGCACCGGGCCGTTGCGCAGCGATAACGCCTCGCCAGCCGGCGGTGCCTTGATCGCCAGGCAAATGCGCATGCCCGGGCCAAGCCAGTATTCCTTGCCCAACGGGCGCGGTTCGATGGGGTTGCCATCCAGCGCATAGATCTGCGCTTCAACACCGGGGATGTTGATGCGGTAAGTCAGGGTGTTATCAAGGTTGAGCAAACGCACCCGGGTGATCTGCCCGGCCGGCAGGTCGATCACCGCTTGTGGCACGCCGTTGATGGTCGACAGCCGCCCGGCCGTGCCGCCACGGGCCGCCTCGCGGGGAATGCTGAACGCGACAAACTCGCCCTGCTCATCCACATGCCAGCTCTTGAGGCTCAAGGTCTGCTCGTATTTGAAACCGGTGGGCTCGCGCTCTTCGATGATCAACGGCCCCACCAGCCCACGCCCGAGTTCTTCGCTGCTGTTGACGTGGGGGTGATACCAATAGCTGCCGGCGTCCGGCACACGGAATTTGTAATCGAAATACTCGCCCGGCAGCACCGGCAGTTGCGAGACATAGGGCACGCCGTCCATCTCCAGCGGCAGTCGAATCCCATGCCAGTGAATGGTGGTGGCGACCGGCAAGTGATTGATGAAGCGAACCCGCAACCATTCGCCCTGGCGCACCCGCAGCTCGGTGCCCGGCGCCGAGGGGCCAAACGCCCAGGCCTGGGTCTTGTGCCCGGCCACCAGCTCCACATCCAAAGGCGCGGCGATCAATTCATAGTCGTGACCGGCCTCGGCATCAGCCATCTTCCCCAGCCAATACCGCGACGCGCCGCCTGCACCCACACCAACGACAACAAGACCGGCCAGGCCACCGAGTATTTGGCGACGGGTAAAGGACATGAACGCAACCACCTATTGAATCCGTGCGAACCGTTGGGCCCGCAAAAGGCGAATACGATACACCCGCAGATGAGAAACGGTAAGGAAACCAAGATGAAAAAAACGTGTGGTGGTCATTTCCCGACAGAAGAATGAATCGAGCGCTCAGCGCTCGTCCCCCAGCGGGAGCAAGCGCCCTTGTGGCGAGGGAGCTTGCTCCCGCTGGGCCGGTCCGACGCTTCGGGCGCAGCAGCCCCCCGACAATTAGCCCGGCAGGCCTGTAATCAGATGCACCACGCCGTCGTCCAGCATCATCACCCCCGTCACACCGGCAACGCTCAACCCGGCCCGATCGATCCGCGCCACATCCCGCAGCTCCACCCGCAGCCGCGTCAAGGCCACGGCCTGATGAGACTTGAGGTTTTCCGCGCCGCCCAACGCGACAACGATGGCCGGCGCCAACTCATCGAACGCTGCCGGCCGCTTGGGCTCTTCTTCCGGGACCAGGTCCGGGGTCAAGGCTTTCCAGAACGCCTGTTGTAGTTTGTCGAACATGTTCAATGCTCCATGGCCAGGGTGGCCGGGTTGGCCGTGGATGAGTGAGTACGCAGGAGGTCACGCACCTGCTCTGCGCTGTCCTGGCCCAAGGCTTGTTGAGCGAGCGTGCGGCATTCCTTCAGATCCCATTCGCGCACGCAGGCCTTGATCGCTGGAATCAGCGGCACACTGACCGATAATTCGTCCACACCCAACCCCAACAACAGCGGCACCGCCAGGGGTTCCGAGGCCAGCGCGCCACATACTCCGACCCATTTGCCATGGGCGCGAGCGGCCTCGGCGGTACGGGCGATCAGGCGCAACACCGAGGGGTGCAGGCTGTCGGCCTGGCTGGCCAGGCGTGGATGGTCACGGTCCATGGCCAGGGTGTATTGAGTCAGGTCGTTGGTGCCGATGGAAAAGAAATCCACCTCAGGGGCAAACAGATCGGCCATCAGCGCCGCCGCCGGCACTTCGATCATGATGCCCAATTTCGGCGCCTGCTTGAGTCCCAACTGACGGACCTCTTCATCCAGCATTTGCCGCGCCAGGCGCAGCTCCGCCAGGTGCGTGACCATGGGCAGCATGATGTGCAACCGTGCCAGCCCCGAACAGGCGAGAATTGCCCGGAATTGTTCGCGCAATAGCTGTGGTCGCTCCAGGCACAAGCGAATGCCGCGCATGCCCAGGAATGGGTTGGCCTCACGAGCCATCGGCACGTAAGCCAGCGGCTTGTCCCCACCCACGTCGAGGGTGCGAACCACCAGGTTGCGCTCAGGTCCGAGAACCCGGGCGACGGCGCTGTACAGGGTCGCTTGCTCGTCGTGGCCAGGTGGGTGGGCGCGATCCAGGTAGAGCAGTTCGGAGCGCAACAGTCCCACACCTTCGCCGCCGAGGGCCATGGCCTGCTCCACGTCTCGCAGCGACCCGACATTGGCACTGACCTCGACTCGATGGCCGTCCAGGGTACGAGCCGCCAGGGCCGACTGTTCCAGGTCTCGCTGATGTCGCTGGCGCTGCCGCTCAGCCGCGACCTGGCGTTGCTCGATCAAGGCCTGATCCGGGTCCACGTGCAGTTCACCGCTATCAGCGTCCAGCAACACCCGAGTGCCGTTATCCAAGGCCAACACGCCTTGCGCCACGCCACACAACGAGGGCAGGCCCAGCGCACGGGCCAGGATCGCGACATGGCTGGTAGCGCCGCCGCCCACGGTGACAAACCCGGCGATGCGTGAGGTGTCGAGGCTGGCGGTCTGGGAGGGCGTCAATTGCTCGGCCACCAGAATCGCCTGTTCGGGCAAGTTCCAGGCGTTGTCCTGCACGCCCAGGATCAACTTGAGCACCCGCTGCCCGACATCGGCCAGGTCCGTTGCGCGCTCGGCCAGCAGAGCGCTGCCCAATTGCTGGAACAGCGCAGCGCTTGCCTCGGTGGCGGTTTTCCAGGCGAACGCCGCGCTCTTGCCCGCGGCGATCAAGGCTTGGGCCTGCTCCAGCAAGGTGGGGTCTTCGAGCAATTCTTGATGGGCACGAAAAATCTGCGCCTGGACACTGCCTGCCGCCTCGCCCTGTAATGCTTTCAAGGCTTGCGTCGCCTGCTCCAGTGCTTGATCCAGGGCCGCCTGCTCGGCCTCGATGCCGACGCCCGCCGCCTCGATGTCCAAGACCTGGGAAGCGATCTGGACCACTTCACCAAACGCCGAGCCGGGCGATGCGCAGACACCCCGCAGCCGGCCGGGCATCGACGGTTCGACGGCGGTGATCGGCTCCAGTGTTAGCGGCGCTTGCACTGTTTCGCCGCACCCTGACAGCAGCATTTGTTCCAGCGCTTCGATGGCCTGCCCAGCCTGGGCACCGGCGGCGCTGATCTGCACGCTGTCGCCCTTGGCCGTCTGCAACGCCATGATCGCCACCAGGGATTTGGCGTTGGCGCTGGCTTGCTGCTTATGCAGTTGGATATGGGCGTCGAAGCCCTTGGCCGCCTGGGCGAACACCGCGGCGGGACGGGCGTGCAGGCCACTTTCATTGGGCACGACCAGCCGCCGGGAAAACAGCACCGTGCCCGGCTGCGCCTCGTCGGCCGCTCCCTGCTCATCTGAGCGCACCTGCAACAGCGGCGCGCCGCTCTCGATGCAAGTGGCCTCGTCCACGAGCAGGCTGAAGGGTTCGCCACTGACCACCAGCATCAGCGTCAACAGACTGCGCGCGTGCAAGGCGATGTAGTCGGCATCAAAATCGATCAACGGCTGACCGGCCTCGACCCGTTGCCCCATGGTCACCCGCGAGGTAAACCCCTTGCCCGCCAGGTTGACCGTGTCCAGGCCGATATGCATCAGCACCTGGACACCATTGTCAGCGGTGATACTCACCGCATGGGCGCTGTCCTGGAGCGTGCCGACGACACCGGACAGCGGCGCGCAAAGGGTTTGCGAGGTCGGATCGATACAAATGCCATCCCCCACCACACGGCTGGAGAAAACCGGATCCGGCACGCTGTCCAAAGGCATCAAGACCCCGGACAGCGGTGCGAGCAATTGCAAGGATTGCGTTGTGTTCATGACTTCACCTGCTGCTGTCTGTTCTTTTTCGCATCGCGGGCACGCCGATCAGCGACCCGCGCCTGCACGGGTCATTTCCACCAGTATTC
Organism: Pseudomonas sp. Z1-12; assembly: GCF_051132015.1. Taxonomy (NCBI): domain Bacteria; kingdom Pseudomonadati; phylum Pseudomonadota; class Gammaproteobacteria; order Pseudomonadales; family Pseudomonadaceae; genus Pseudomonas; species Pseudomonas sp. Z1-12. Next base: position 1,132,316 of record NZ_CP071647.1, on the reverse strand, counting down.
GACCTGCAGGCCCACGTTGGAACCATGCCGCGCCCCACCAAACGCACCGGTGTCGGACAGCGCCGAGCCGGCCGCCAACTCATTGGCTGCACGCTGGGCCGCCGCGTTCCAACTGGCGTAGGTGTAATAGAGCCGTATTTCCGGGCGCGCCCAGAATTCCGGGCCCTTGGGCGACCAGGTGGGGGCAAAGGTGAATTTGCTCAGCTTGCGTGTTCCATCGTTGGCCAGCACCTGGTCGTGGCCCAGTTCGGCCACCAGCTTGAACTGATCAGTGATGGCGTACGCCGGGCGAACCCCCAGTGACAGCCAGTCCTGGTCGGTGCCGTCGGGGCGGATGTCCTTCTGGTACACCGCCTGCACCTGCCCGCCGAAACGCGGCGTGACCTGCCAATCGAAAAACTCCACCAGACGATAGCTCTTGTTGCTGTCGTCCAGCCCGGTGTCGCCGGTATAACCCAGCCCAGTGCCGGGGCCCTCGCCGTATTGCAAGGCCAGTTTATTCTTGCCACCCAGAAAGTCCTGTTGCACATGCTGGGCGGTCAGGGCCCAACCGCGGTGGGCGTCACGACGGTTCGCCCGGTCGATGAAGCTCAAGCCAAATTCCAACTCGCCGCCAGGGTTGGTCCTGAAACCGGCGACGTTGAAGTCATGTCGGTTGACCGGGTCTTTCTGGTAGAGGTTGTCCTTGCGCGAGAAGGCGTAGCTGTATTTCAGCCCGCCGATCAGCACGTCCTCGATCCCGCCACCGGTGGCGCTCTGGTTCCAGTAGTAGAAATCCGAAATATGGATGTCGTTGCGTTTGTAATACCGCCGGCCGGCCCACAACGACCCGCCGTTCAGGCTGGGCATGTTCGACCATTGGGCATACATCTGCGGCATGCGCGCCGCGCCGTTTTCACCCTGGAAGGTCGGCGTGCGGTCGTAGCGGTTGTACAGCGACGCCATGCCGTCCACGCTCAACACCGAGCCATCGTCGAGGGTGAACAGGTCCTGGCGCAGCTCCAACTCCCCGTACTGCTCGCACTCGTTGCCCAACCGATATTTGGTCTGTGCCCCAGGCAATTGGAAACAGGATTGGGAACGGCCATTGGTCGCGCTGCCGACGCCACTGCGCAAATAACCGGAAAACTCCAGCGCCTGAACCGGGAACGGCAGGGCCAGGCAGATACAGGACGCGGCCAGGCCACGGTTTATTATTGTTTTCATACGCCTCTCCATTGTTTCTTATTGTTGTTTGCTCCATGACTTCCCCCTTGTTTGCCGTTTGGCCGGCGACAAAGGGCCCACGATGCGTCTGGCGCAACGTGTTCGCTTTCAGGCATTGCCTGGGTCAGGGGAAGTTTTCTATTCAGTCGCTCAGGTGCAGCACGAACGACTCGTAGGGCCGCAGGCGCAGCCGTCGGTATCGGTGTTCACCCGCTTCGTAGTTACCAATCACCCAGCGTTGTTTCGTCTCTTGGGTGAGGACCCCTTCGGGCAGTTCCACCTCGCAGTCGCCCCCATAAAAATGGCTGACCACCAGCAAGCGCTCACCCTGCCCTTCGCGCAGGTAGGCCCACACGTGGGGATGTTCGGGCAATAGCAAGCGATAGACGCCGTCCTGGATCAAGGCTTCGCTGCGGCGCAGGGCGATCAGCTCGCGGTAGTAATGCAGCACCGAGGTCGCGTCTTTTTGTTGTTGCTCGACGTTGATGAACGCGGCGTTGGCAGGCACGCCAATCCAGGGTTCGACCCGACTGAACCCCGCGTTCGGCCCGGCACTCCATTGCATTGGCGTGCGCCCGTTGTCACGGGACTTCTGCATGATTGGCGCCATGGCCTCGGCTTCGGAGACCCCGGCGTTGCGCTTGAGGCGATAGATGTTCAGAGTTTCCACATCGCGGTATTGCTCGATGTGATCGAAACCCGGATTGGTCATGCCCAGTTCTTCGCCTTGGTACACGAACGGCGTGCCCTGGAGAAAGTGCAACGCCGTGGCGAGCATCTTCGCCGAAGGCACGCGGTACTCACCGTCGTCACCAAACCGCGACACCACTCGCGGCTGGTCATGGTTACACCAGAACAGCGCATTCCAGCCGTCACCGGCCTGCATGCCGACCTGCCAGTCGGACAGGATGCGTTTGAGTTCGAGAAAATCGAAGTCGGCCCGCACCCACTTTTGCAGGTTCGGATAATCCACCTTCAGGTGATGGAAATTGAAGGTCATCGACAGTTCGCGGGAAGCCGGGCACGAATAACGAACACAGTGCTCGAGGCTGGTGGACGACATCTCGCCGACGTTGATCAGGTCGAAACCCTCGAACACTTCCCGGTGCATTTCCTGCAAGTAGCGATGCACGTTGGGGCCGTCGGTATAGAAACGCCGGCCGTCGGTGTGGTCGTCAGGAAAGTCGGCCGGCTTGGAAATCAGGTTGATCACATCGAGACGGAAGCCCCCCACGCCCTTGTCCCGCCAGAAACGCATCATCTTGAACACTTCGGCGCGGACCTGGGGGTTGTCCCAGTTCAAGTCGGCCTGGGTATGGTCGAACAGGTGCAGGTAATACTGTCCGGTCTGCGCTTCGTATTCCCAGGCCGAGCCACCGAACTTGGACTCCCAGGTGTTCGGCTGGTCCCGCCAGATATAAAAATCGCGGTACGGGTTGTCGAGGCTGCTGCGGGCGGCCTGGAACCAGGGGTGCTCGATGGAGGTGTGATTGACCACGATGTCGAGCATCAGCTTGATACCGCGCTTGCGCGCTTCAGCGATCAGCAATTCGCAATCGGCCATGGTGCCGTAGCTGGGGTCGATGGCGTAGTAGTCGCTGATGTCGTAGCCATTGTCCCGTTGCGGCGAACGCAGGAACGGCGTCAGCCACAGGTAGTCCACACCCAGCCAGTGCAAGTAGTCGAGCTTGTCCACCACCCCCAGCAAATCACCGGTGGCCTGGCCGCCATGGCTGTAGAAACTCTTGGGATAGATCTGGTAGATCACCGAACGTTGCCAGTCTTGCATGTGCGTTTCCTTCAGTCTGTTTGGTACTGGCCTTGCCGGCCTCATCGCGGGCGAGCCCGGCTCCCACAGGGCTTAGGCCACCCGATAGCCCGGCCGGACGATCTTCATGCTCAACGCGCAGGTCAGGGCAAAGGGCACGCTCATGGCGATGACCATGCCGACCACGAACATCGGTATGTAGTCCGGCACGATGGAAATGAACCCCGGCAGGCCTCCCACGCCAATCGCCGAGGCCTTGATCTTGTTCAGCGACAGGAAAATGCAGCCCAGGGCCGAGCCGGCCAGGGCGCAATAGAAGGGGAATTTGTAGCGCAGGTTGACCCCGAACATCGCTGGTTCGGTGATGCCGAAATAAGCGGAAATCGCCGAGGTGGACGCCATGCTCTTGTCCCGCGCATTGCGGGTCATGTAGAACACCGCCAGCGCCGCGCTGCCCTGGGCCAGGTTGGACATGACGATCATCGGCCAGATGAAAGTGCCGCCCTGGGTCGAGATCAATTGCAGGTCCACCGCCAGGAACATGTGGTGCATGCCGGTCACCACCAGCGGCGCATAAAGCAGGCCGAAGATCGCCCCGCCAATCACCGGTGCCAGGTCGAACAGCGCCACCATGCCTTCGGTGATCAGGATGCCCAGGTGGCGGGTGACCGGACCGATGATGGCGAGGGCCAGCACCCCGGTAATCACGATGGTGGTGATGGGGATCACGAGCAGTTGGATCGCGTTGGGCACCCTGGCCCGCAACCATCGCTCGATCACGCTCATGACATAGGCCGCCAGCAGGATGGGCAGGATCTGCCCCTGGTAGCCGACTTTCTCGATCTGGAACCAGCCGAAGATATCGAAATACGGCAGGCTCTGGCCGTCCAGTCCCGCCACGGCCTTGCCGTAGTTCCAGGCGTTGAGCAGGTCCGGGTGGACGAGCATCAGGCCCAGCACGATGCCAAGGATCTCACTGCCACCGAAACGCTTGGCCGCCGACCAGCCCACCAAGGCCGGGAGAAAGACGAAGGAGGTATTGGCCATGAGATTGATCAGGCTCCAGACGCCGTCCAGGTTCGGATAGGCATCGAGCAACGTCTGCCCGGCAATGAACATGCCCTTGGCGCCCAGCAGGTTGTTGACGCCCATCAGCAGGCCGGCGATCACCAGGGCGGGCAGGATGGGCATGAACACATCGGAGAGCACCCGCACCAGGCGTTGCATGCCGTTGCCCTTCTGCGCGCCCTGGCGCTTGACGTCGGCGATGGTCGCGGCGGCCAGGCCGGTCAGCTCGCGCAGGGCGGCGTAGACCTTTTCCACCTCGCCGGGGCCAATGACCACCTGGAACAGGCCACCGGTGAAAAACGAGCCCTTGACCAGGTCGATCTGGTTCAGCGTGGCACTGTCCACCCGGGCCGCGTCCTTGAGGGACAGGCGCAGGCGCGTCACGCAGTGGGCGGCCTGCTCGATATTGTCGACGCCACCCAAGCTGTGCAGCAGCTCGCTGGCGATTCTGGAGTAATCGTGGCTCATGCTTTTTTCTTCCGCGTCATTCTTGTTATTGAGAGTCGACAGCACGTGGAAGAGAAAGTACTCGTCTGTACGAGTTAAATCAACAACTCGTACAGACGAGTTGTGTTTTTGTTTATGATGAGCCCCCGAATGCCCCGGAAACGTCCTACGCTCCTGTGGTCAAACGGTGACAGCTGAATGGACAAATCCCCCACTTGGCCCGTAAGGTTCCGCCCCGGTGAACAGCGCGGTACAGAGCCCCCCATGAGCAAATACAACCAGATCTACAACGATCTGCTGACCAGCATTACCACCGAACGCCTGGAGCGAGGCGCCCGCCTGCCTTCGGAAACCGAATTGATGGACAGCTATCAGGCCAGTCGTGGCACGGTGCGCAAGGCCATCGAACAACTCCAGGAGCGCGGCTTCGCCCAGAAGATCCATGGCAAGGGCACCTTCGTGCTGTCCACCCAGCCCATCGAATTCCAGCTCGGCGGCATCGTCAGTTTCCAGGAGACCTACCCGCGCCTGGGCAATGACGTCAGTACCGAAGTGGTCGAGTTCAGCCAGTTACCGTTGGAAGGCGCGCTGCTCGAGCACATCAAGGCCCCCGCCGGCAGCCAGGTCACATGCATCAAGCGGGTCCGGCGAATCGACGGCAAGCGCGTGATCCTGGACATCAACCACTTCGTCAGCGACGTGATCCCCGGCCTGACCCGCGACATCGCCGTGCAGTCGATCTACGCCTTCATCGAACAGACCCTGCAACTGCAAATCGCCTACGCCCAGCGCACCATCGAAGCGGTCCGCTGCGGCAAGGACGACCAGCAGCACCTGGACCTCGAAGGCCAGAGTCATGTCATCGTGGTGAGTAACCAGACTTTTCTACAGGACGGCCGGCAGTTCGAGTACACCGAATCGCGGCATACGCTGGATAAGTTTTATTTTTCGGATGTGGCGCGGCGGTGAGGTCGGCGATGGCCGCTTGAGTGACGGATAGGGCATGCTGAAGGGGTTCAAACTATGTCGCCGTTTCCTTAGTTGCCCACTGCATCACGAATGCATCAGTTTGGCCGACGGCAGCGCCTGGCGAACGTCGCCCAGAGCGCTAAGCACTGCCTCAGCCGCATCGGGAGCATCACGAGTGAATTCAAGCGCCAGCCGCCCAGACTGACCAATGCCTACCAGCGCATCGTCGCAGCCAGCTTCACCCAATCGCTCGACCAGCTCTTCCGGGTCACGGTTATCTTCAGCAAGCTGGTATTTCAAGATAAAGGTATATTCCATTGTTCTGTTTCTCAGCATCGTTATGCGACAGCATTTCGCGAGGCGTGCCGGCGAAATTCCCGCGGGGCTTCGCCGTCCGATGATAAGCATTTCTCGGTGGCCGATGAGGCGGGGAATCGTAGCGAAAGGTGACTGAACCGCCAGGCGACATTCCCTAACAGGGAGCGAAGGACAAACGTGGGCAAGCCAGGGACAACGATAGGAAATTTGGCATGGATGGCACAGACCGCTTGGAACCGCCTCTATCCCTGTGGCGAGGGAGCTTGCTCCCGCTGGGATGCGCAGCAGTCCCAAACCCTCATCGCGGTGTGTCAGGTTGATCCTACCCGCTTGAATTAGGGGCGCTTCGCACCTCAGCGGGAGCAAGCTCCCTCGCCACGGTTGTGTGTTTGGCTGGCAATGACGCGAGCCTTTCAAGTCTCATCACGTCACTGACAAAGTGCTGATCCAGCAACTGAAGTATCTGGAAGCCGACCGCGTGCTGGCGCGGACCGACTACAAGGAGGTGCCGAACCCCAAAACGCCAAAAGCCCGCAATTAAGCGGGCTTCAGGCGGTGTTTCTTGCTAGTGGCTACCGGTCAGCGCCGGACGCCCCATCACTCCCACTCAATCGTCGCCGGCGGCTTGCTCGACACGTCATACGTCACGCGAGAAATGCCTTCGATTTCATTGATGATCCGCCCGGAAACGGTTTCCAGCAGCTCGTACGGCAGGTGAGCCCAGCGCGCGGTCATGAAGTCGATGGTTTCCACGGCGCGCAGGGCCACGACCCAGGCGTAGCGACGGCCATCGCCGACCACGCCCACGGATTTCACCGGTTGGAACACCACGAACGCCTGGCTGACCTTGTGGTACCAGTCGGCCTTGCGCAGTTCTTCGATGAAGATGTGGTCGGCGCGACGCAGCAGGTCGGCGTACTCCTTCTTCACTTCACCGAGGATCCGCACGCCCAGGCCCGGGCCCGGGAATGGGTGGCGGTAGACCATGTCGTACGGCAGGCCCAGTTCCAGGCCGAGGCGACGCACTTCGTCCTTGAACAGTTCGCGCAGCGGCTCGACCAGCTTGAGGTTCATCTCTTCCGGCAGGCCACCGACGTTGTGGTGGGACTTGATCACGTGGGCCTTGCCACTCTTGGCGCCGGCCGACTCGATCACGTCGGGGTAGATGGTGCCCTGGGCCAGGTACTTGATGTTGTCCAGCTTGCAGGATTCGGCATCGAACACGTCGATGAAGGTGCGGCCGATGATCTTGCGTTTCTTCTCCGGGTCGGACTCGCCGGCCAGGTTGTTCAGGAACTGCTCTTCGGCGTTGGCGCGGATCACCTTGACGCCCATGTTCTCGGCGAACATGGCCATCACTTGCTCGCCCTCGTGCAGGCGCAGCAGGCCGTTGTCAACGAACACGCAGGTCAGCTGGTCGCCGATGGCCTTGTGCAGCAGCGCGGCAACCACCGACGAGTCAACGCCGCCGGACAGGCCCAGCAGCACGTTGTCGGTGCCGACCTGGGCGCGGACCTGGGCGATGGCGTCTTCAGCGATCTTCGACGGGGTCCACAGGGCTTCGCACCCGCAGATGTCGAGGATAAAGCGCGACAGGATCCGGCCACCCTGCTTGGTGTGGGTCACTTCAGGGTGGAACTGCACGCCGTAGTAGCGGCGGTCATCGTTGAACATGCCGGCAATCGGGCAGCTCGGGGTGCTGGCCAGGATGTGGAAGTCTTCCGGCATCTTGGTGACCTTGTCACCGTGGCTCATCCACACGTCGAGGCCGAACAGGCCATCGGCGTCGACGTGGTCCTCGATACCGTCCAACAGGCGGCTCTTGCCGACCACGTCGACGCGGGCGTAACCGAACTCACGCAGGTCCGAACCTTCGACCTTGCCGCCCAGCTGTTCAGCCATGGTCTGCATGCCGTAGCAGATACCGAAGACCGGCACGCCCAGGTCGAACACGGCTTGCGGGCAGCGCGGGCTGTCGGCTTCGTGCACGGACTCGGGGCCGCCGGCGAGGATGACGCCTTTCGGAGCGAATTCGCGAATCGCTTCGTCATCCATGTCGAACGGATGCAGTTCGCAGTACACGCCGATCTCACGCACGCGGCGGGCGATCAGTTGGGTGTACTGGGAACCGAAGTCGAGGATCAGGATGCGGTGAGCGTGAATGTCGAGGGCCATGACTCATTCTCATGTAGTGAATCAGAAACAACTCGGGGCTGAATGAACAGCCCCGGTGATTAACGTTTTGCTGGAAGCCTTAACCTACACGGTAGTTCGGCGCTTCCTTGGTGATCTGCACATCGTGCACATGGGACTCGGCCATGCCGGCGCCGGTGATGCGCACGAATTCCGGCTTGGTGCGCATCTCTTCGATGTCGGCGCTGCCGGTGTAGCCCATGGAAGAACGCAGGCCGCCCATCAGTTGATGGATGATGGCGCTCAGGGTGCCTTTGTATGGCACGCGACCTTCGATACCTTCCGGCACCAGCTTCTCGGCACCCGCCGAGGAGTCCTGGAAGTAGCGGTCGGAAGAGCCCTGGGCCTGGGACATGGCGCCCAGCGAACCCATGCCGCGATAAGCCTTGTAGCTACGGCCCTGGAACAGCTCGATCTCGCCCGGCGCTTCTTCGGTACCGGCGAACATCGAACCCATCATCACGCAATAGGCACCGGCAACGATGGCCTTGGACAGGTCACCGGAGAAACGGATACCGCCGTCGGCGATCAACGGCACGCCAGTGCCTTCAAGGGCTGCGGCGACGTTGGCGATGGCGCTGATCTGCGGCACGCCGACACCCGCGACGATGCGGGTGGTGCAGATCGAGCCAGGGCCGATACCGACCTTGACGGCGTCGGCGCCGGCGTCGGCCAGGGCCTTGGCGGCTGCGCCGGTGGCGATGTTGCCGCCGATCACCTGCACGTCAGGGAAGTTCTGCTTGACCCAGCGAACGCGGTCGATCACGCCTTTGGAGTGACCATGGGCGGTGTCGACCACCACCACGTCTACGCCGGCATTGACCAGGGCGGCGACGCGGTCACCGGTGTCCTTGCCGGTGCCGACGGCGGCGCCGACGCGCAGGCGACCTTGGTCGTCCTTGCTCGCCAACGGGTAGGCCTTGGCTTTTTCGATGTCGTTGACGGTCATCATGCCCTTGAGGGCGAATTTGTCGTCGACAATCAGCACGCGCTCGATGCGGTGCTTGTGCAGCAACTCGCGGACGTCGTCCTTGCTGGTGCCTTCCTTGACCGTGACCAGGCGCTCTTTAGGCGTCATCACTTGGCGGACGGAAGCATCCAGGCGGTTCTCGAAACGCACGTCGCGGGAGGTGACGATGCCGACCAGGTCGCCATCGTGCAGCACCGGAACGCCGGAGATGTTGTGCATGCGGGTCAGTTCGAACAGATCCCGGACCGTGGCGTCAGCCTCGATGGTGATCGGATCCTTGACCACGCCAGCCTCGAACCGCTTGACCTTGCGCACTTCGGCGGCCTGCTGTTCGATGGTCATGTTCTTGTGGATGATACCGATACCGCCTTCCTGGGCCATGGCAATGGCCAGACGGGCTTCGGTCACGGTGTCCATGGCAGCGGAAACCAGGGGGATATTCAGTTCGATGCCACGGGTGAGACGGGTTTTGAGACTGACTTCGTTAGGCAGTACCTCGGAATAACCGGGCACTAGGAGAATGTCGTCGAAGGTCAGAGCTTCTTGGCTGATACGCAGCATCGCGGGGGCTCCCGAGCGGGAAAATGGAAGCGCGCCATTATACTCATGCACCCCGTCTGGCTCAATGTAAAACTCTGTCTATTATTGGCGGGGTGATTGACGGGCTAAAACCCTACCTCATTGCAACACACCCTCCTGTGGGAGCGAGCTTGCTCGCGATAGCGGTGGATCAGCCAGCAACCATGTTGAATGGGCCGCCGCCATCGCGAGCAAGCTCGCTCCCACATTGGCGCATTGGCGCTCTTACAACTCCACCTTCACCCAACTCACCGGCTGATCGAGCCAATCGGCGAATTCATCGATGAACGCCTGCTTGAACCCCGCTTCCAGCCAGTTATTGAAGATGAACCCCAGGTTGGAAAAGCCGCACGGCTGCAGGAACAGAAAGCCATTGATGTCATCTTCATGACCGCACTCGGGACAGGTGAAGTTGTCGGTACGCCCTGGCATCCAGTCTTCCAGGCTTTCGAACAGCGCTTCGCCAATCTCCCGGCGACACTCGGCGCAACCGGCCTCCTCAAGAAAGCCCTTGGCCGGCGTATAGATGCAGCGCTTGGTGATGATCTCCAGGCCATTGACCGGCTCGCCGAACGGCAGTGCGTCGGGATGCAGCACCACGTCGCGGGCACCGGGGGCGATGGCGTGGGCCATGCGACTGCCGGTGCGCCCGCAGGTGGTCAGTTGTTCTTCGACGATGTTCTTGCGCACCAGCCAGCGCACGATTGCCCGGGCCCGAGGCTCGTGGACCGGCAAAGTGGAAATTTTCGGGACGATGATGCTTTGCGAATTCATGGCGAGGCCTGGAGGTTTCCCTGGCGGTTCTTATAAAGGGCCGGCAGCTTAATCCCTGGCTGGGCCAGGTCAAGCACTCAGGTAGCGCCCGATCAAGGCGATACCGCTGGCGAGCACCAGCCAGGTGACCAGTCGCACGAACGCCTCGCGCGACAACTTCATGGTCAAGCGACGGCCCACCCACAACCCCAGCGCCATGGCCGGCAACAAACACAGCGCCAGTACCAACAAGGGTAGCTCGGCATACACCCCGGCGATGATAAACAAGCTCAAGCGCACCACGGTGCTGCAACTGATCAAGGCACTTTGCGTGGCACGAGCCGGGTCCTTGGGCAGGCGACTGTTCAGGTAGATCGCATACAAAAAGCCGCCACTGCCAAACAACGCCCCGAACATCCCGCCCACGGTGCCCATCGGAAACGCCCACGACGAAGACAACTGTGTCGGCCGGGTCTTTATCAACAGGCTATAGATGGCGTAGCTGCTGATGAACAGCCCCATCAATAGCAATAACAGGTCGGACTTGAGGTTGAGCAGGAAAATCACCCCCAGGGTGCAACCCAGCGCCATGCACGGCAGCAAGCGCAGCAGTTCCGGCCGGGAGACGTCACGGCGCGAGGGCAACAGGTTGCCGAAGGCCGCGACAAAATCGAGCAAGACCAGCAGCGGGACGATTTTCGACAGGGGCATGAACAACAGCAGGATCGGCGCCGCCACCAGCGCCGTGCCAAACCCGGCGATGCCGAACACGATGTAGGCCAGGACAATGGCCGAGGCGATCACCAGCCATTCCATCGGGGCAAATGCCCACTGGCCCAACCATGGGAGAAGATTCATCCGGCACTTCCTTGATGAGGAGAGCGGGGACTTTAGCCAGATGATGGGGGGACATCCAGCGTTTGTGGTGATCGGTCTGTCGCTATCGCGAGCAAGCTCGCTCCCACATTTGATCTTCGGTGCGACATGGATCCCCTGTGGGAGCGAGCTTGCTCGCGATGCAGACAACCCGGTCCAATTGTCTGCACACTATTGGCGAATCCCCTTATCATGCCGCCCATGATTAAAGATCCCTTTGCCCGACTGGGCCTGGACCGCGAAGTCCTGACTGTCAGCCAGCTCAACGGCCGCGCGCGGGTGTTGCTCGAAGACGTATTCAGCAACATCTGGGTCGAGGGCGAGATCTCCAACCTCGCCCGCCCCGCCTCCGGCCACGTGTACTTCACCCTCAAGGACAGCGGCGCCCAGGTGCGTTGCGCGCTGTTCCGGCAGAACGCCGCACGGGTGCGCCAGGCTCTGAAAGACGGCTTGGCGGTAAAAGTGCGGGGCAAGGTCTCGCTGTTCGAGGGCCGTGGCGACTATCAATTGATCCTCGACACCGTGGAGCCGGCTGGCGATGGCGCCCTGCGCCTGGCCTTCGATGCCCTGAAGGAAAAGCTCAGCGCCGAAGGCCTGTTCAGTGCCGAGCGCAAGGTGCCGCTGCCAGCCCATCCGCAACGTATCGGCATCATCAGCTCGCCCACCGGCGCGGTGATCCGCGACATCATCAGCGTGTTCCGCCGCCGCGCGCCGCAAATTTCCCTGACCTTGATTCCCACCGCCGTGCAAGGCCGCGAAGCCACCGCGCAAATCGTCCGCGCCCTGAAACTGGCCGATGCCCGCGGTTTCGATGCGCTGATCCTGGCCCGGGGCGGCGGTTCGCTGGAAGACTTGTGGTGCTTCAACGAAGAAGCCGTGGCCCGTGCGGTGGACGCCTGCGTCACGCCGATCGTCAGCGCCGTGGGCCATGAAACCGATGTCTCCATCAGTGACTTCGTCGCGGATGTCCGCGCCCCGACTCCCTCCGCCGCCGCCGAACTGCTGGCGCCGGATGCCGGCGACCTGGTGCGCCGAGTCGAAAGCCTGCATCGCCGACTGGTGATGCGCATGCGCGACCGGCTGATGCGCGATCAACTGCGCCTCGAAGGCCTTACCCGGCGCCTGCGTCATCCCGGTGAGCGTCTGCGCCAGCAGGCCCAGCGCCTCGACGACCTGGACATGCGCATGCGCCGGGCCTTCGAACGCAGCCTCAATACTCGCCGCGAACGGCTGATCCGCCTGGAAACCCGCCTGGCCGGGCAGCATCCGGGCCGCCAACTGGCGATGTTGCGCCAGCGCCTGGACAGCCTCGCCGAACGCCTGCCCCGGGCCATGCGCGAAGGGCTCAAGACGCGACGCGTGCAATTGCACAACCAGATGCAGACGCTGCACATCGTCAGCCCCCTGGCGACCCTCGGTCGCGGTTACAGCATCCTGCTCGACGAGCGCGGCCATGCGATCCGCAGCGCCGGGCAAACCCAGACCGGCCAGCGCCTGACCGCCAAGCTCGGCGAAGGCGAACTGCTGGTGCGGGTCGAAGACAATCACCTGACGCCGGTCACCCTTTCTTTACTGGATTGATTCATGCCGCGATATCTCGCCCCCTTGTTCTTGCTGTGCCTGACCGTCAACGCCTACGCCGACAGTTACATCACCCGCTTGCTGAACAAGCCGGTGCCCGGCGGTGTGGCCGTGGTGGACCTGGGCAGCGCGGCCCAGCCGCCGAAAGCCACTTACCAGGGCAAACCGGTGCTGGTGGTCAAGGAACAACAGAACTGGTTGGCGATTGTCGGCATTCCGCTGACGGTCCAGCCCGGCACCCAGCAGATCAGCAGCGCCGGCACTACCCAACCCTTCGTGGTCGGCTACAAGAAATACCCCGAGCAGCACATCACCCTGAAGAACAAGCGCCAGGTCAATCCGAACCCGGCGGATCTCAAGCGCATCGATGCCGAGCTGGCGGTGCAACTGAAGGCTTACCGCAGCTTCAGCCCGAACATCCCCAGCAACCTGTTGCTGGACAAACCGGTCAACGGTCCGTTGTCGAGCAAGTTCGGCGTGCGCCGTTTCTTCAACGGCGAAGAGCGCAACCCCCACGCCGGCCTGGACTTCGCCGTGCCCGCCGGCACGCCGATCAAGACCCCGGCCGCCGGCAAGGTGATCCTCACCGGCAATTACTTCTTCAATGGCAACACCGTATTCGTCGACCATGGCCAAGGCTTCATCAGCATGTTCTGCCACATGTCGAAGATCGACGTGAAGGTCGGCCAGCAACTGGCCCGGGGCACTGTGGTAGGCAAGGTCGGCGCCACCGGCCGGGCGACGGGGCCGCACATGCACTGGAACATCAGCTTGAATGATGCGCGGGTGGATCCGGCGATTTTTATCGGGGCGTTTCAACCCTGAGTGTTTGTGGTGAGGCTACTGGCCTCATCGCGAGCAAGCTCGCTCCCACATGGGGATCTCAGTGAACAACATTTGCAATCAACACAGATCCCCTGTGGGAGCGAGCTTGCTCGCGATGAAGGCAGTCGCATCACCGCCTCCTGCGGATTGCCAAGCTAAAAACATCGACGCAATTTCCAGGAACCTAATCCCGAACATGCGCGATTAAATCCCGCGAATCAGTTCCAAAACAGAACTTCTCCCAATTTTTTCCGACTGCTTGCAACCCCCCGTCCACGCGGTTAGGGTTGAAGGCATGAAAACCTCTCACACCCTCATCCAGCTTCGCCAGCACCGCAGCCTGTGCCTCGTCAGCGCACGACTGCCGGGCTGAATCGCGGCACCTCGTCCCGGCCGTAGAGCCACCCCCATTCGAACCACCGGCAGGCCGCCTTTTTCCGGCCACGACAATAAGGATTCCGCCCATGAGCATGCTCAAAGACCCGTCTTCGAAATACCGCGCCTTCCCGACCATCAACCTGCCGGATCGCACCTGGCCGTCGAAGACCATCACCGCCGCGCCGATCTGGTGCAGCTCCGACCTGCGCGACGGCAACCAGTCGCTGATCGAGCCGATGGACGCGGTCAAGAAGCTGCGCTTCTGGAAAACCCTGGTCGCGGTGGGCGTGAAGGAAATCGAAGCGTCGTTCCCGGCCGCCTCGCAGACCGACTTCGATTTCGTGCGCACCCTCATCGAGGAAGGTCACATCCCGGACGACACCACCATTCAGGTGCTGACCCAGGCCCGTGAAGACCTGATCGCCCGCACATTCGAATCCCTGCGTGGCGCGAAAAAAGCCATCGTGCATCTGTACAACGCCACCTGCCCGTCGTTCCGCCGCATCGTGTTCAACCAGGACAAGGAAGGCGTGAAGGAAATCGCGGTGAACGCGGCCAAGCTGTTCGTCAAATACGCCGCCCAGCAGCCGGAAACCCAGTGGCAATTCGAGTATTCACCAGAGACCTTCAGCGCCACCGAGCTGGAATTCGCCAAGGAAGTCTGCGACGCCGTGATCGAAGTGTGGAACCCGACTCCGGAGCGCAAGGTGATCCTCAACCTGCCGGCCACCGTGGAAGTCGCCACCCCGAACATCTACGCCGACCAGATCGAGTGGTTCCACCGCAACATCACCCGTCGTGACAGCGTGCTCATCAGCCTGCACACCCACAACGACCGTGGCACCGGCGTGGCCGCTACCGAGCTGGGCCTGATGGCCGGCGCCGACCGTGTCGAAGGCTGCCTGTTCGGCAACGGCGAACGCACCGGCAACGTCGACCTGGTGACCGTGGCGCTGAACCTCTACACCCAGGGCATCAACCCTGAGCTGGACTTCTCCGACATCGACGGCGTGCGCAAAGTGGTCGAGGAATGCAACCAGATCCCGGTGCACCCGCGTCATCCGTACGTCGGCGACTTGGTTCACACCGCGTTCTCGGGCTCGCACCAGGATGCGATCCGCAAAGGTTTTGCCCA
The DNA here is from genome assembly GCF_051132015.1 of Pseudomonas sp. Z1-12. NCBI lineage: Bacteria > Pseudomonadati > Pseudomonadota > Gammaproteobacteria > Pseudomonadales > Pseudomonadaceae > Pseudomonas > Pseudomonas sp. Z1-12. The sequence continues at coordinate 1,117,250 of NZ_CP071647.1, read as the reverse complement.
GCAGAAATCGGACACGCTGTGGGAAGTGCCGTACCTGCCAATCGACCCGGCCGACATCGGTCGCAGCTACGAGGCAGTGATTCGTGTGAACAGCCAGTCGGGCAAGGGCGGCATCGCCTACCTGCTGGAGCAGGAATACGGCATCAGCCTGCCCCGCCGCATGCAGATCGAGTTCAGCCAGGTGGTGCAGCGCGAAACCGATCGCCTGGGCCTGGAAATGACCGCCCAGCAGATCCACGCCCTGCTGCAGCGTGAATACCTGCAAGCCAACACCCCGTATGCGCTGGTCAGCCATCGCCTGCAGGAAGAAAACGGCAACAGCGCCGTGGAAGTGGAAGTGGCGAGCAAGGGCCAGGGCGAGACCAACCTGCACTGGCGCGGCCGAGGCAACGGTGCCCTAGAAGCACTGGTGGCTGGCCTGCCGATTCCGGTGGAGATTATGGACTACAACGAACACGCCATCGGCGCCGGCACCAACGCCAAGGCGGCGGCGTACATCGAACTGCGAGTCAACGGCGAGCGTGCGGTGCATGGTGTGGGTATCGATGAGAACATCACCACCGCAAGCTTCAAGGCGCTGTTCAGTGCGCTGAACCGTTCGCTGAGCCAGCCAGAGGCCAAGGCGGCTTGATCCAAGGCTGAAATGCAAAAAGGCCCCGGGGTGTGAACCTCAGGGCCTTTTTTGTTTGGCTGATGGTTTTGTGCGGCCTGTCACGGCCTCATCGCGAGCAAGCTCGCTCCCACATTGGTATCTGTGTCCGCCTCAATTCCCCTGTGGGAGCGAGCTTGCTCGCGACGGCGGCCTGTCAGACAACCAAAATGTCAGGCATGGGTATCAATCGAAATAGTCATCGCCTGCAACAGCGCGGCCTGCAAGGTTTGCAAAGTCGCCTGGGTCGCCATGATCTGGGTCTGGATCGCCATGGTTTCCTGGGCTTTCTGCTCTTCATCGGCCCGGCTTTTTTGCACGCGGGCTAGCTGGGCTTGCTGCTCGGCCAGCAACTTCTGGGTCTGTTCGATCTGCTTCTTCAGTTGCTCGATGACATCGCCGGTGCCGCTGCTGCCACCCGCACCAGCGATATTCGCGCCGCTGGTGTCGACTGCCAGTTTCTTGTCTTTGTCTTCGCTGCTGTCAGTCGATGCCACTGGGCTGACTGCTTTTTCTTCTTCAGCCCCGCGGATGGAGACCTTTGGGGCCGACAATGGATAAGGGTTAACGGTGGTTGCGCTGATACTGGTCATAGGGACTCCTCCTTGGCTGACCCGTTATCGGCACCCGACAGCGTTTCTTGAGGCTGAATCGTTTCAATAAATGAATTCGAAGCGATCGGCATCCAGGTTCGCCGGAAACCGCGTGCGATACGCTGCCAGATCCGCCGCCTTCAAACACACCCTGAACAGGCCATCGGCTTCGCCAGCGCTGAGCAAGCTCTCACCCTGGAAATCCAGTACCTGGCTGTCCCCGGTGTAGGCGAAGCCCTTGCCATCGGTGCCCACACGGTTGACCGCCGCCACGTAGCACAGGTTTTCGATCGCCCGGGCCGGCAGCAGCCGATTCCAGTGCTGACGCCGCGCCCCGGGCCAGTTGGCGGTGTACAACAGCAGGTCGGTGTCCTCGGCATCACGGCTCCACGCCGGGAAGCGCAGGTCGTAGCAGATCAACGGCCGGATCCGCCAACCCTGGAGTTCGAACAGCACCTGCTGGTCACCCGGTGTGTAGTGGTTATGCTCGCCGGCCATGCGGAACAGATGGCGCTTGTCGTAATGCAGCACTTCACCGTCCGGCCGCACCCACAGCAAGCGATTGCGATGGCTGCCGTCGCTGGCCTGGATGATCACGCTACCGGTGATCACTGCGTCCAGTTTCGCCGCCTGCTCCTTGAGCCAACGGCTGGTGGGCCCGTGCTCAGGCTCCGCCAGGGTCTCGGACTCCATGGAGAAACCAGTGGTGAACATTTCCGGGAGGATGATCAGGTCAGCCCCGCGCGCCTGTTCGAGCAGCGCTTCGAAATGTTCCAGGTTGGCCTCGCGGTCATGCCAGGCCAAGGTGGTCTGGACCAGGGCAATGTCGAGGTCCGGCAACGCGCTCAAATCACGCATAGTTTTTCCGCCGCTTCGCGCAGCGTCTCCTCGCGTTTGGCAAAGCACAGGCGCACCAGACGCTGGCCTTGCGGTGGGTCCTGGTAGAAGACCGAGATCGGAATGGTCGCCACGCCGTGTTCGCGGGTCATCCACAGCGCCATGTCGACGTCATTCAGGTCCGGGCGGATCTGTGAGTAATCCACCAGTTGAAAATACGTGCCGGTTACGCGCTTGAAACTGAACCGCGACGGGGCCAGCAGATCGCAGAACAGGTCACGCTTGGCCTGGTAGAAGTCCGGCAGTTCGTCGACGTGTTCCGGATGCTCGGCCATGAAGTCCGCCAGGGCGTACTGCAACGGCGTCACGCCGCAGAAGCTGACGTACTGGTGCACCTTGCGCAGCTCCGTGGTCAGCGCCGCTGGCGCCACCACGTAGCCGGTTTTCCAGCCGGTGACGTGGTAGGTCTTGCCGAACGAACTGACGACGAAGGCGCGGCGGTACAGCTCTTCATGGGCCAGGACACTGGCATGGGCGACGCCATCGAATACCAAGTGCTCATAAACCTCGTCGCTGACCAGATAGATGTCGCGGTCGCGAATCAGCGCCGCCAATTGATCCAGTTCGGCGCGGCTGATCAGGGCGCCGCTGGGGTTGTGCGGCGAATTGAGGATGATCATGCGCGTACGCGGGCTCAAGGCCTCGCCGAGCTTCTCGAAGTCGATGGCGAAGTCATCCAGGCCCAATGGCACATGCACGCAACGCCCACCGGCCAATTGCACGGAAGGCTCGTAGCTGTCGTAGCTGGGGTCGAAGACGATCACTTCGTCACCGCTGTGGACCACCGCTGCAATGGCACAGAAAATCGCCTGGGTCGCGCCAGGGGTCACGGTGACTTCCAGGTCGGCATCGACATTGGCGCCATAGCTGCGGGCGATCTTCGCCGCGATCTGCTGGCGCAGCGCCGGCAGGCCGGTCATGGGTGAATATTGGTTGTGGCCTTGGGCGATGTGCCGACCGACCGCGTCGCGCAAGGCCTGCGGACCATCGAAATCGGGAAACCCCTGGGACAGGTTCAACGCGCCCGTCTGCGCGGCGAGCTGGGACATCTGGGTGAAAATCGTGATGCCGACGTTCGGCAACTTGCTGGTGATCATGGAGGGTCCCTGCTCTGCACCCGGCTCTGGCACGGCGCGGGAGAGCTCGAGGATAGCCCAATCGCCGGGCATGAAAAAGGGTGCCGCCAAGGGCACCCTTTTCTTGTCACCGAATCGCAGGAAAACTCTGTGGCGAGGGAGCTTGCTCCCGCTGGGCTGCGAAGCAGCCCCTGTGTTTCATCTGATGCACTGCGGTGGCAGGTACATCTTTGGGGCTGCTGCGCAGCCCAGCGGGAGCAAGCTCCCTCGCCACAACAGCGGTGCTGCGAAAGCCTGAGTCAGCGCTTGTCGCGGCGCTTCTTGTCGGCCTTCTTGTGGTGCGACATCAAGCGGCGCTTCTTGTTGACCTGGCGGTCGGTGAGCGTGTTCTTGTTGCCTTCGTACGGGTTCTCGCCGCCCTTGAACTCGATGCGGATCGGCGTGCCGACCAGCTTCAAGACACGACGGTAGGTGTTCTCCAGGTAGCGAACGTACGACTTGGGCACCTTCTCGATCTGGTTACCGTGGATCACGATAATCGGCGGGTTGGCACCGCCCAAGTGGGCGTAGCGCAGCTTGATCCGACGGTTGTTGACCATCGGTGGCGCGTGCTCGCCGACCGCATCTTCGAGGATCTGGGTCAGGCGGTTGGTCGGCCAGCGAGTGACCGCCGACTTGAACGAGTTCTGCACCGAAGCGTAGAGGTTGCCCACGCCCGTGCCGTGCAAGGCCGAGATGAAGTGGATGTCGGCGAAGTCGACGAAGAACAGCCGACGCTGGAGTTCGACTTTCACAAAGTCGCGCTCGCTCGGCGTCATGCCGTCCCACTTGTTGATCGCGATGACCAATGCACGACCGGCTTCCAGGGCGAAGCCCAGCAGGTTCAAGTCGTGGTCGACCACACCCTCGCGGGCGTCCATCACGAAGATCACCACGTTGGCGTCTTTGATCGCCTGCAGCGTCTTGACCACGGAGAACTTTTCAACTTCTTCGTGGATCTTGCCGCGCTTGCGCACACCGGCGGTGTCGATCAGCGTGTACTTCTCTTCGTTACGCTCGAAGGGAATGTAGATGCTGTCACGGGTGGTGCCGGGCTGGTCGTAGACGATGACCCGGTCTTCGCCGAGCATGCGGTTGACCAAGGTCGACTTGCCCACGTTCGGGCGGCCGATGATGGCGATCTTGATCCCGTCTTTTTCGCTCGGGCCCGGAATGCGCTTGGCTTCCTCGCCTTCGGCAACGATCTCTTCTTCGCCGTCTTCCGGCTCTTCGGCGTCGTCCTTGGGGAAACTCTCCAGGGCGATTTCCAGCATCTGGGTGATGCCGCGACCGTGGGCGCCGGCGATCGGGATCGCCTGGCCCATGCCCAACGGTGCGAACTCGGCGCGAGCCATGTCCGGGTCGATGTTGTCGACCTTGTTGGCGACCACGTAGGAACGCTTGTTACGCTTGCGCAAATGCTCGGCGATCATCTGGTCGGCGGCGGTAAAACCAGCCTTGGCGTCTACCAGGAACAGCACCACATCGGCTTCTTCGATGGCGAGCAGCGACTGCTCGGCCATTTTTTCGTCCATGCCGTGTTCATCACCGGAGATGCCGCCGGTGTCGACCAGAATATAGGTACGCCCTTGCCACTTGGCCTCACCGTATTGGCGATCACGGGTCAGACCGGACAAGTCGCCGACAATGGCGTCGCGAGTCCTGGTCAGGCGGTTGAACAAGGTGGACTTGCCGACGTTCGGTCGGCCCACCAGGGCGATTACGGGAACCATGCGGCTCTCCACTTCGTTATTTCAGAAAATACAAAAGCCGCTGCGAGGCAGCGGCTGGTGCTCGGGGGCCATTCTGTAGGAGCGAGCTTGCTCGCGATAGCGCTAGTCCAGTGACATGAGTGTCGACTGACCCAGCGTCTTCGCGAGCAAGCTCGCTCCCACAAAGTGAAGCCGCTTGGGAATTAACCCAAGCATAGTCTTACTTGATGGTCAGGGCTTCCAGTTTGCCGCTGTTGCCATACACATAGATCATGTTGCCCACCACCAGCGGACGGGCACGCAGGCCGTCGCTGTCGATGCGCTCACGGCCGACGAAACGACCGTCCACCTGGCTGAGCAGGTGCAGGTAACCTTCCAGGTCACCCACTGCGACGTAGCTGGAGAACACTTCCGGGGCCGACAGTTGACGACGGGCCAGGGAGTCGTTGCTCCACAATGCGGTGGTGGAACGCTCGTCAACGCCTTCGACGGTGCCCGAGGACAGGCTCACGTAGACGCTGCCAAAGCCCTGGGCGACACCGGCGTAGCTGGACGCATCTCGCTGCCACAGCGGACGACCGCTTTCCAGGTCCAGTGCCGCGACGCGACCCTGGTAGCTGGCGACGTACAGCGTACCGCCGGACAGCAGCAAGCCGCCGTCGATGTCGACCACACGCTCCAGTTCCGAACGACCTTGCGGGATCGCTACACGCTGTTCCCAGACCGGCACGCCGTTGGAAACATCCAGGGCCACCACTTTACCGGTCGACAAGCCAGCCACCGCCAGGCGGTTGGTAACGATCGGCGCACTGGTGCCACGCAGGGTCAGTACCGCCGGGGTGCTGTCATACAACCAGCGCTGGTTGCCAGTGGCGGCATCCAGGCCGATCAGACGGTCGTCCTGGGTCTGCACCACCACCACGTCGCCGTTGGTGGCGGGCGGTGCGAGCACTTCGCTGGTCACGCGGGCACGCCATTTCTCTTCACCGCTGCTCGCGTCCAGCGCGACGATCTCACCCTTGAGCGTGCCGATCATGACCAGGCCGTAACCCACGCCAACGGCGCCGGAAACAGGCAGTTCAAGGTCCTTTTCCCATTTGACGTCGCCGTTGGTGCGGTCCATCGCCATCACCACGCCGGTGACGTCGCCTGCATAGATGGTATCGCCGTCGATGGCCGGCACCAGCATGTTGTAGGTTTCACCCTGGCCATCGCCGATGGAACGGCTCCACTGCTTCTGCAGCACGACTTCTTCTTTGAAGTCGGTCAGTTCGGCCGGCGGCAGTTCTTTCTTGCTGTTGCTGCTGCAACCCGCGGCCAGAATGGCCAGGGCCAGCAATGCTGCATGTTTCCAACGAATCACGTCACGCATCCCCTTTGGCCAGGTCGTCCAGCTTGATTTGCAGGCCACCGACCGCGGCTTCATCCGACAGCGCAGCCTTGGCTTTTTGGTAGGCCGCATGGGCCTCATCGGCACGACCCAGCTGTACCAGCAGGTCGCCCTTGAGTTCTTCTCGGGTCGCCAGGAACGCCTTGTCGGCCTCGCCGTCGAGCAGCTTCAAGGCGTCTTCGGCCTTGTTCTGCGCCGCCAGCACCTGCGCCAGGCGCTGACGCGCCACTTCGCCCAGGGTCGGGTTGACCGGCTTGTCGACGATGGCTTTCAGCTCGGTGGCCGCGTCGTCCAGCTTGCCGCTGTCCACCGCCACCTTGGCCACGAACAGGCGACCGTATTGGGCGTAGGCAGTGCCGCCGAATTCCTTGTCCAGCTTGCCGGCCAGGTCGGCCACGCGGGCCGCGTCAGGCTTGCCGTCCGGAGTCAGGGTGGTTTCCAGCAATTGCTGGTAGAGCACCGAGGCGCCTTGCGACTGGTTGCTCTGGTATTTCTGGTAGGCCTGCCAGCCGAACACGATGACCAGCGCCAACAGGCCGCCAGTGACCAGCGGCTTGCCGTTGCGCGTCCACCAGTCCTTCAAATCCGCCAGCTGTTCATCTTCGGTACTCGACACCCCAATACTCCTCAATCGCTAAATCGGCTGTTTGACAGCTTCAACCCTGCACGACGCAGGTGGCCAGGTGCGCAGCAAGCGCATCCCAGGCAATGCTTTGTTGTTCGCCCTGGCCACGCAGGGGTTTGAAACCTACCACTTGTTGGGCCAGTTCGTCGTCACCGAGGATCAGTGCGTACAGCGCACCGCTCTTGTCGGCCTTCTTGAATTGGCTCTTGAAGCTGCCGGCGCCGGCGTTGATCTGCAGGCGCAGGTTGGGCAACTGGTCACGGATCCGCTCGCTCAGGGCCAGGGCGGCCAGTTCGGCGGCCTCGCCAAAGGCGCACAGGTAGACGTCGACCTGACGGGACAGCTCTTCGGGCACTTTATCCAGCGCCTCAAGCATCAGCACCAGACGCTCGATGCCCATGGCAAAGCCCACGCCCGGGGTCGGCTTGCCGCCCATCTGCTCCACCAGCCCGTCGTAGCGGCCACCGGCACAGACGGTGCCCTGGGCGCCGAGCTTGTCGGTGACCCACTCGAAGACGGTCTTGCTGTAGTAATCCAGGCCACGGACCAACTTGGGGTTGATCACGTAGGGAATGCCCACGGCGTCGAGGCGTGCCTTCAGCCCCTCGAAGTGCGCACGGGACTCGTCGTCGAGGTAGTCGGCCATTTTCGGCGCGTCCACCAGGATCGCTTGGGTCTCGGCGTTCTTGGTGTCGAGCACGCGCAGTGGATTGGTCTTCAGGCGGCGCTGGCTGTCTTCGTCCAGCTTGTCGAGGTGGGCGGACAGAAACTCCACCAACGCTTCACGATAGCGGCCACGGGACTCGCTGGTACCCAGGCTGTTGAGCTCGAGCTTGACCGCGTCACGCAGCCCCAGCTCGCCCCACAGGCGCCAGGTCATGACGATCAGCTCGGCGTCGATGTCCGGGCCGTCGAGGTTGAACACTTCGAGGCCGATCTGGTGGAACTGGCGGTAACGGCCTTTCTGCGGGCGCTCGTGACGGAACATCGGGCCGATGTACCAGAGTTTCTGCACCTGGCCGCCGCCGGTGATGCCGTGTTCGAGCACCGCCCGCACGCAGGCCGCCGTGCCTTCGGGGCGCAGGGTCAGGGAATCGCCGTTGCGGTCGTCGAAGGTGTACATCTCTTTTTCGACGATGTCGGTCACTTCACCGATGGAGCGCTTGAACAGCTCGGTGAACTCGACGATCGGCATGCGGATCTGCCGGTAACCGTAGTTATCCAGCAGGCGCGCCACGGTGCCCTCGAAATAGCGCCACAGGGGCGTCTGCTCGGGCAGGATGTCGTTCATGCCACGAATGGCTTGCAGAGACTTGCTCACGTGTATTCCTTAATCCTTCGACTTAACCGCGCGCGATGACCGCTGCGTCGGCTTCGACCTTTTCGGCCGCTTTCTGGCGAATCAGCCGTTCCAGCTCATCCACCAGATTGTCATTCGTCAGTTTCTGCGACGGCTTGCCGTCGATGTAAATCAGGTTCGGCGTACCGCCCGTCAGGCCGATATGGGCCTCCTTGGCTTCACCCGGCCCGTTGACCACGCAACCGATCACCGCGACATCCAGCGGCACCAGCAGGTCTTCAAGGCGCCCTTCCAGTTCGTTCATGGTCTTGACCACATCGAAGTTCTGCCGCGAGCAACTCGGGCAGGCGATGAAGTTGATGCCACGGGAACGCAGGTGCAGGGACTTGAGAATGTCGTAGCCGACTTTCACTTCCTCGACCGGGTCAGCCGCCAACGAGATGCGGATGGTATCGCCAATTCCTTCGGCGAGCAGCATACCGAGGCCGACGGCGGATTTCACCGTGCCCGAACGCAACCCACCGGCCTCGGTGATGCCCAGGTGCAGCGGCTGGACGATTTCCTTGGCCAGCAGACGGTAGGCTTCGACGGCCATGAACACGTCGGACGCCTTCACGCTGACCTTGAAGTCCTGGAAGTTCAGGCGTTCGAGGTGCTCTACATGGCGCAGCGCCGATTCCACCAGCGCCGCCGGGGTCGGTTCGCCGTATTTCTTTTGCAGGTCTTTTTCCAGGGAACCGGCGTTCACGCCGATACGGATCGGGATGCCCCGGTCGCGCGCGGCATCCACCACGGCACGCACACGGTCTTCGCGACCGATGTTGCCCGGGTTGATGCGCAGGCAATCGACGCCCAACTCGGCCACGCGCAAGGCAATGCGGTAGTCGAAGTGGATGTCGGCGACCAGGGGGACCTTGACCAGTTGCTTGATCTTGCCGAACGCCTCGGCGGCGTCCATGTCCGGCACCGATACCCGCACGATGTCGACACCTGCGGCTTCCAGGCGGTTGATCTGGGCGACCGTGGCGGCCACGTCATTGGTGTCGCTGTTGGTCATGCTCTGCACAGCGATTGGCGCATCGCCGCCCACGGGCACGTTACCGACCCAGATTTTCCGGGATTCGCGACGCTTGATTGGAGATTCGCCGTGCATGACTTATTGACCCAACTTCAGGCGAGCGGTCTCGCCACTGGTGAACGGAGCGATGTCGACTGGCTGGCCGTTGTAGCTGACCTGCGCGCCACGGGCATAACCCAGGCGTACGGCAAACGGCGGCCTGCCGTTGACGGCCGTGCTGTCGCCCTTGCGCTTCAGGCCACTGAACAGCACCTTGCCGTTGCCGTCGGTGATTTGCGTCCAGCAGTCGGCAGTGAACTGGATTTGTACCTGGCCGTCACCGGGTGCAGGCGCCGGGGCCGCTGGGGTTGCAGGAGCAGCCGGTACGCTCGGAGCCGCAACGGTTGGCGCTGGCGTGGCGGGAACCGGCGCTGGAGCCGCCGGTGCGGCGGGAGCAGCCGGCACGCTGCCAGCGTGGGCCGGCGCGGTCGGTGCGGCCGGCGCAGGAGCTGGCGCCGGAGCGGATGGCACGGTCGGCTCGGCGCCAGCGGTAGCATCGGCTTCGCCGTTATCCTGGCCTTGAGGCAACGCCAGGGCGGTTTCGCCTTCGGCCTGGCCTTCGACAACCGCCTGGTCTTCCGGCTCGTCCAATGGATGGATCTGGGTGGTGCCGTCAGCGCCCTCGACTTCGACGTGCTCGGGGTTCATGGCGACCGGCTCCTTGTTGCGCAAGGAAGCCTGGTCCTGCCACCAGACAAAACCGCCACCGATCACCGCAATCAGCAGCAACAGGCTGACGATTCGCAAAATAGTGTGGGAAACGCGAACCGGCTCCTCGATGCGCCCCAGGCTGTGCACGTTGCTGCCCTGGGCATCGGAACCGGTGTATTGATCGAATTGCTGGACCAGTACGGTCTGGTCCATGCCGAGAAGCTTGGCATAGGCGCGGATATAGCCGCGGGCGAAGGTGTGCCCAGGCAGTTTGTCGAACGCGCCCGCTTCCAGATTGCCCAGGGAAGCCACGGTGAGATTGAGCTTGAGGGCCACTTCGGCCAGCGACCAACCATTGCTTTCGCGGGCTTGACGCAGGGTCTCACCGGGATTTACGCGAGTCGCTGCTACAACTTCGGGATGCGCCGCTTTCATCATTGCTCCGACAGGTATTGCTGATATTCCGGCGTACCGGGATAGAGTCTTTTGAGTTGCAAGCCGTAGCTTGCAGCTTTGTCGCGATCTTCAAACACATGTGCCAGCCGAACGCCGAGCAATAGACTACGTGCATTTTGCTCACTCAGCAGGCTAAAACGCTCGTAGTAGTCACGCGCGGGCACATAATGCCTGTCTTCGTAGGACAACTCAGCCATTTCCAGCAGCGCCCGCGGTTGCTGGCGATTGAGCCGTAGCGCCTTTTCCAACTGCTGGCGGGCCAGGTCACGCTGGCCGAGCTGCGCGGCGGTCATGCCGAGGTTTTCGAACACCCGCGAACGCTCAGGGTAAAGGGTATCGGCGGCGGCCTGCTCGAAGCGCTCGTAGGCTTCCTTGTAGCGTTTCTGCTCGAAAAGAAAGCTGCCGTAGTTGTTCAGGATCCGTGCGTCTTGCGGCCGGCCAGACAGCGCCTTGCGAAAATGCTGGTCGGCCAGTTCCGGCTCCATCTCGGCCTGGAACACCAGGGCCAGGGCCGCGTTGGCATCCGGGTCGGAATCGTCCAGCTCCAGGGCTTTCTTGAGCGGTACCTTGGCCCGTTCGGTCATGCCCTGCTGCAGGTAGCCGATGCCCAGTTGCACATAGGCCACACGTGCCTCATCGCGCCCTTTGCTGGTCTTCATCGGGTTGTAGTCACCCGACAGGACGCAACCGGAACAAAGGCCGGCCAACAGCAAAACGAGCGCGAAGCGCAGGGACATAGAGATCCTCTCTTAGTGACTGTTCGCAGCGTTTTGCACCGCATCGTCCGCGGCGTTCAACTCACGCACGGCAATGTAGCGTTCGCTGCGACGGGTGCGATCCAGCACCTGTCCTACCAATTGGCCACAGGCGGCGTCGATGTCTTCGCCGCGGGTGGTGCGCACGGTGACGTTGAAGCCAGCGTGGTGAAGCTGATCCTGGAAGCGACGAATCGCGTTGTTGCTCGGACGCTCGTACCCGGAATGCGGGAACGGGTTGAACGGGATCAGGTTGATCTTGCACGGGATGTTCTTGAGCAGCTCGATCATCTCGACCGCATGTTCGACCTTGTCGTTCACATCCTTGAGCAGCGTGTACTCGATGGTCAGCACGCGCTTTTCGCCCAGGGACGACATGTAGCGCTGGCACGACTCGAGCAGCATCTTAAGCGGGTATTTCTTGTTGATCGGCACCAATTGGTTACGCAATGCGTCATTGGGTGCGTGTAGCGACAACGCCAGGGAGACGTCGATGTGCTTGGCCAGCTCATCGATCATCGGCACCACGCCGGAGGTGGACAGGGTCACGCGGCGCTTGGAAATGCCGTAGCCCAGGTCATCCATCATCAGGTGCATGGCGGAAACGACGTTGTCGAAGTTCAGCAGCGGCTCACCCATGCCCATCATCACCACGTTGGTGATGGCACGGTCGACGGTCGCCGGGACGCTGCCAAAGGATTTGTTGGCAATCCACACCTGGCCGATCACTTCGGCGGCGGTGAGGTTGCTATTGAAGCCTTGCTTGCCGGTGGAGCAGAAACTGCAATCCAGGGCACAGCCTGCCTGGGACGAAACGCACAAGGTGCCGCGCTTGCCCTGGGGAATGTAGACGGTCTCGACGCAGCTGCCGGACGCCACGCGCACCACCCACTTACGGGTGCCGTCGCTGGAGATGTCCTCGCTGACCACTTCGGGGCCGCGAATCTCGGCAACGGTCTTGAGCTTCTCGCGCAGGGCCTTGCCGACATTCGTCATGGCGTCGAAGTCGTCGACGCCAAAGTGGTGAATCCATTTCATCACCTGACCGGCACGGAAACGCTTCTCCCCGATCGAGTCGAAGAATTTCTCCATTTCCGGCTGGGTCAGCCCCAGCAGATTGGTTTTAACAGTCGATGTAGTCATGGATTCACCTTCACTCTTAAGCCAATGCTTAGCGAGCGGTTACTTCAGTAGCAGCGAAAAAGTAAGCGATTTCGCGAGCAGCGGCGGCTTCGGAGTCCGAACCGTGGACGGCGTTGGCGTCGATGGATTCAGCGAAGTCAGCACGGATGGTGCCGGCAGCAGCTTCTTTAGGGTTGGTAGCGCCCATCAGCTCACGGTTGCGAGCGATAGCGTTTTCGCCTTCCAGCACCTGAACGACAACCGGACCGGAAGTCATGAAGGCAACCAGCTCACCGAAGAAACCGCGCTCGCTGTGCTCAGCGTAGAAGCCTTCGGCTTCGGCTTTGGACAGTTGCTTCATTTTCGAAGCTACAACGCGCAGGCCAGCGTCTTCGAAGCGGGTAACGATCTTGCCGATCACGTTTTTAGCAACGGCGTCAGGCTTGATGATGGAGAAAGTACGTTGAACAGCCATGGTGTAACTCCAGAAACGGTAATTTGCGAAAAATTAAACCCGCGAATTATACGCGGGTTCTTAGGTATTGCCTAACCTGCGAGGCGATCAGTCCAATTCGGCGGCCCAGAGCTCCTGAACCGCTTCCAACACTTTCTCGCCGACTCGGCCAGAGGTGGCATCGAAGCCAGGCAGCTCCAGGATCATCTGCTGCAAACGGACGAAACCTACAGAGTATGGATCGAGACCCTCGTGGGCTTCAGCCAACTCTTCTGCGATGCGTTGTACATCATTCCAACCATAGCTCATGACAGTGTCACCATCAGTGCGGCGCTTCGGCCGCATGGTTAAGCGAATATTTCGGGATTTCGACGGTCAGGTCTTCGGTGCCGACGATGGCTTGGCAGCTCAGGCGCGATTGTGCCTCCAGCCCCCAGGCCCGATCGAGGAAGTCTTCTTCCAACTCGTCTGCCTCTTCCAGCGAATCGAAGCCCTCACGAATGATGCAATGGCACGTCGTGCAAGCACAGACGCCGCCACAGGCACTCTCTATCTCGATATGGTGCTCATGGGCCAGTTCGAGAATGGAAGTCCCGGGCTCGGCCTCCACGACCATGCCCTCCGGACAGAACTTCTCGTGGGGCAGAAAAATCACCTGCGGCATCAGTTATTCCTCGATTTCATTCAGGTTGCGCCCCGCCAGGGCGGCTTTCACCGTCGAGTCCAGGCGGCGGGCAGCAAAGGCATCGGTGACCTGCGACAGACGCTTGGTCTGCTGCTCGATGGCATAACCATCGGTGCCTTTCATCAATTCGGACAATTCCTGCATCTGCAGCTCGATGACCATGCGCTCTTCAGCGTCGAGCAACCGGTCGCCGTCGGCTTCAAGGGCACCTTGCACGGCTTCGATCAGGCGCTGGGCGTCGACCTGTTGCTCGCGCAGTACACGGGCGACCTTGTCGTCGCTGGCGTGCTGGAAGGAATCCTTGAGCATCTTGGCGATTTCGCCGTCGGTCAGGCCATAGGACGGCTTGACCTGGATGCTCGCCTCCACGCCCGAACCCAGTTCACGGGCAGAAACATTGAGCAAGCCGTCGGCGTCGACCTGGAAGGTCACGCGGATTTTCGCCGCACCGGCAACCATGGCCGGGATGCCGCGCAATTCGAAGCGGGCCAGGGAGCGGCAGTCGCTGATCAGTTCACGCTCGCCTTGCAGCACGTGGATCATCATGGCCGACTGGCCGTCTTTATAAGTGGTGAAGTCCTGGGCGCGGGCAACCGGGATGGTGGTGTTGCGTGGAATCACCTTCTCCATCAAGCCACCCATGGTTTCCAGCCCCAGGGACAACGGAATCACGTCGAGCAACAGCAATTCGCCGCCGTCACGCTTGTTGCCGGCCAGGGTATCGGCCTGGATCGCGGCGCCGATGGCCACCACCTGGTCCGGGTCGATTTCGGTCAGCGGCTGGCGGCCAAAGGCCTCGGCAACGGCGTCGCGAACCCGAGGCACGCGGGTCGAACCACCGACCATGACCACGGCCTTGACCTCTTCCAGCTCCACGCCGGAATCACGCACGGCCCGGCGGCAGGCCTTGAGGCTGCGGGCGACCATGGGTTCGATCAGGGCATCGAAGGCTTCGCGGGCCAGCGCGGCTTTCCACTCGCCATAAGCCACTTCAACGGTGGCGGCGTCGGTCAAGGCTTCCTTGGCGGCGCAGGCGGTTTGCAACAGGTGGCGTTGCGCACCCGGGTCGAGGTCGGCGGACAAGCCCGCCTGCTCGATGATCCAGCCAGCGATGGCATGGTCGAAGTCATCGCCGCCCAGGGCACTGTCGCCACCGGTGGCCAGGACTTCGAAGACACCGCCGGTCAGGCGCAGGATCGAAATATCGAACGTACCGCCGCCCAAATCGTAGATAGCGACCAGGCCTTCGGCATGCTGGTCCAGGCCATACGCGACCGCCGCAGCGGTCGGTTCGTTGAGCAGGCGCAGCACGTTCAGGCCGGCCAGCTTGGCCGCGTCCTTGGTGGCTTGGCGCTGGGCGTCGTCGAAATAGGCCGGGACGGTGATGACCGCACCCACCAGTTCACCACCCAACGCCGCTTCGGCGCGCTGGCGCAGGACCTTGAGGATATCGGCAGAAACCTCGACCGGGCTTTTCGGGCCCTGCACGGTTTCGATGAACGGCATGTGGGACTCGCCACCGACGAAGCGGTACGGCAGCTGGTCGCCCAATTGCTTGACGTCGGACAGGCCACGACCCATCAAGCGCTTGACCGAGACAATGGTGTTCAAGGGGTCGGTGGCGGCGGCCAGCTTGGCCGACTCGCCCACTTCGACGCGGTCGGCGTGATAACGCACGGCGGACGGCAGGATCACCCGCCCCTGCTCGTCGGCCAGCGGTTCGGAAAGACCGCTGCGCAAGGCAGCGACCAGGGAATTGGTGGTACCCAAGTCGATCCCGACAGCCAGGCGACGCTGGTGCGGTTGTGGACTTTGGCCGGGTTCGGCGATCTGCAGTAGGGCCATCGTAATCAGGACTTATCTGTAATCAGGCGTGCGACCGGAGCGGCACTGGGTTAATCGTCGAGGCGCTCTTCTAACTGGCGCACTTCGTAGGTGAGCTTGTCGAGGAACTGCATGCGCCGCATCAGGCGCTCGGCCTGTTCGCGTTGCGCGGCATCGTTCCAGCAGGCTGCGAAGCTTTCGTTCAGTGTTTGCTGGGCGTCCTTCAAGCGGCGCTTGAATACCGCGACACCGGCCAGGTCGGCGCTGTCCTGCAGGTCCTCGAGCTCTTCGCGCCATTGCATCTGCTGCAACAGAAACTCGGGATCATGGACCGTGACCTCCAGCGGCAACTCATGGCCGCTGATGGCGAGCAGGTAACGCGCGCGCTTGGCCGGGTGCTTGAGCGTCTGGTAAGCCTCGTTGAGGTTCGCCGACTGCTCGAGCGCCCGCCGCTGCTCCGCCTCGGAAGCATCGGCAAAGCGATCGGGATGGACGCCACGGGCCAGTTCAAGATAACGCGCGGACAACTGCTCGAGATCCAGCTGGAACGCCGGCTGCATCTGGAACAACGCAAAATGACAAGGAGTACCCACAAGCCGCCTCAGATGTTGAAGCTTTCGCCGCAGCCACATTCACCGCGCACGTTGGGGTTGTTGAACTTGAAGCCTTCGTTCAACCCTTCCTTGACGAAATCCAGCTCGGTGCCGTCCAGGTACGTCAGGCTTTTCGGGTCGATGATCACTTTCTGACCATGACTCTCGAACACCTGATCGTCTTCGCCCACTTCGTCGACGAATTCCAGTACATAGGCGAGGCCAGAACAGCCCGTGGTGCGAACACCCAGGCGGATACCCTCGCCCTTGCCGCGCCCCGCAAGGGAGCGCTGGATATGGTTAGCTGCCGCTTCTGTCATCTGGATAGCCATGGAAAACTCCTTACCGTAACGCGGATCAGATCAAGCCTTTCTTCTGCTTGTAATCGCGAACGGCGGCCTTGATGGCGTCTTCGGCGAGTACCGAGCAGTGGATCTTCACTGGCGGCAGGGCCAGTTCTTCGGCCAGCTGGGTGTTCTTGATGGTTTCGGCTTCATCAAGGGTCTTGCCCTTCATCCACTCGGTGGCCAGGGAGCTGGACGCGATGGCGGAACCGCAGCCATAGGTCTTGAACTTGGCATCTTCGATGATGCCTTGCTCGTTGACCTTGATCTGCAGGCGCATCACGTCGCCGCACGCCGGAGCGCCGACCATGCCGGTGCCGACATCAGGATCCTGCGCGTCCATCTTGCCGACGTTGCGCGGGTTCTCGTAGTGGTCGATGACCTTTTCGCTATATGCCATTTGCTTCAATCCTCATCAGTGGAGCCGCTCTGGTGGCGACTTCTCAGTGCGCCGCCCATTCGATTTTCGAGATGTCGACGCCGTCTTTGTACATGTCCCACAGCGGCGACAGAGCGCGCAGCTTGGTAACGGCCTCGCAGACTTTCTGCGCGGCGTAATCGATTTCTTCTTCGGTGGTGAAACGGCCGAAGGTGAAGCGGATCGAGCTGTGGGCCAGTTCGTCGTTGCGGCCCAGGGCGCGCAGTACGTACGAAGGCTCAAGCGACGCCGAGGTGCACGCCGAACCGGACGACACGGCCAGATCCTTGAGCGCCATGATCAGCGACTCGCCTTCAACGTAGTTGAAGCTCAGGTTCAGGTTGTGCGGTACGCGGGCGGTCAGGCTGCCGTTGACGTAGAGTTCTTCGAGATGCTCGACCTGCTTGAAGAAACGGTCGCTCAGGGCCTTGATGCGTACGTTCTCGGCGGCCATGTCTTCCTTGGCCACACGGAAGGCTTCGCCCATGCCGACGATCTGGTGGGTCGCCAAGGTGCCGGAACGCATGCCACGCTCGTGACCGCCGCCGTGCATGGTCGCTTCGAGGCGAACACGCGGCTTGCGGCTGACGTACAGCGCACCGATGCCTTTAGGACCGTAGGTCTTGTGGGCCGAGAACGACATCAGGTCGACTTTCAGCTTGGACAGGTCGATGTCGACCTTGCCGGTAGACTGCGCGCCGTCGACGTGGAACAGGACACCCTTGGAACGGGTCAGTTCGCCGATGGCGGCGATGTCGTTGACGGTGCCGATTTCGTTGTTCACGTGCATGATCGAGACCAGGATGGTGTCGTCGCGCAGGGCGGCTTCGATCATGGCCGGGGTGATGATGCCGTCTTCACCGGGCTCGATGTAGGTGACTTCGAAGCCTTCACGCTCCAGTTGGCGCATGGTGTCCAGGACAGCCTTGTGCTCGATCTTGGAGGTGATCAGGTGCTTGCCCTTGGTGTGGTAGAAATGCGCGACACCCTTGATTGCCAGGTTGTCGGATTCGGTGGCACCGGAGGTCCAGACGATTTCACGCGGGTCGGCGTTGACCAGGTCGGCGACCTGGCGACGGGCGTTTTCCACCGACTCTTCAGCCTTCCAGCCGAACACGTGGGAACGGGACGCCGGGTTGCCGAAGTTTCCGTCGACCAGCAGGCATTCACTCATTTTTTGCGCAACACGCGGATCAACCGGGGTGGTCGCTGAGTAATCAAGGTAAATCGGCAATTTCATGGACTCTCTCCTAAATCAGGCTGGCTGGCGTTCCGCGTGCTCTGCGGCGGTCATTCGACGGCGGACGCTTCAATCTTGTCCAGGTGCAGCGTCTTGCTATTGCAACGGCGCTGGTCCTGACGCTGGGCTACTTCTTGCACCTCACGGCGAGTTACAAGGTCAGCCAAGCTGATACCGCTTAGAAATTCGTGGATCTGCAGGCTGAGGTCGCACCACAAGTGGTGGGTCAGGCAAGTATCGCCGCCATGGCAGTCGCCAAGGCCCTGGCATTTGGTCGCATCGACCGATTCGTTCACTGCATCGATCACCTGGGCGACCTGGATGCCCTGCATGTCGCGCGACAGCTGGTAGCCGCCGCCGGGGCCGCGAACGCTGGAGACCAGGTTGCTACGGCGCAGCTTGGCGAACAGCTGTTCAAGGTAGGACAGGGAGATGCCCTGGCGCTCGGAGATATCGGCCAGGGACACCGGCCCGTGCTGCGCATGCAATGCCAGATCCAGCATCGCGGTCACGGCGTATCGGCCTTTTGTAGTCAGTCGCATGGACAATTACCACGGAGTTCGGAATGGGGGCGAGTATGCAATTCCCGAGTATTTAAGTCAAGTATAAGACCTAGTGCTTTACTCAGGTTTACCCGCGAAAGAGCGCGCGAATGATAGCAAAGGTAGGCGGCTAACGACCAGCTATACCGCGTTATCGTTCATCGCGAGCAAGCTCGCTCCCACAAGGGATCTGCGGGGCGGCAGGGATCCAATGTGGGAGCGAGCTTGCTCGCGATGAGGCCGGCAAGGTTTCAGCTGGCCTGGGTCTCATCCTTGTCTTTCACACACGCAAAGTCTTCCTCGCGCAGTTCAGGCAGGTCCTTGGCACAGTAATTACTGCCCAGGTCCTTCAGGGCGCCGCACATCCCCTCCAGGCGCCCATCGACGGCCTGCAGGTGATCGAGCAACTGGTTGATGGCGCGGGCGACCGGGTCGGGCATGTCTTCGCCGACACCGTAGGCGTCGAAGCCGATCTTCTCGGCCATGGCCTTGCGGCGGGCGTCCTGCTCGTCGTCGGACTTGACGATGATCCGCCCCGGAATGCCCACCACGGTCGCGCCCGGCGGCACGGCCTTGGTCACCACGGCGTTGGAGCCGACTTTCGCCCCCGCCCCGACCGTGAACGGCCCGAGCACCTTGGCGCCGGCACCGACCACCACGCCGTCTTCCAGGGTTGGGTGGCGCTTGCCTTTGTTCCAACTGGTGCCGCCGAGGGTCACGCCCTGGTAGAGCGTCACGTCGTCGCCGATTTCGGCGGTTTCACCGATGACGATGCCCATGCCATGGTCGATGAAGAAGCGGCGGCCGACCTTGGCACCCGGATGGATCTCGATCCCGGTCAGCCAGCGGCCGAAGTTCGAGACCAGCCGTGCCAACCACTTCCAGCCCATGCCCCACAAAGCGCCGGACAGGCGATGGATCCAGATGGCATGCATGCCCGGGTAGCAGGTCAGCACTTCAAAGGCATTGCGCGCCGCCGGGTCACGATGGAAAACACTTTGGATATCTTCACGCAAACGTTCGAACATTTTATTTCTTCCGCTTAATCAGCTCGCCACGGGCCGCTTTCTGGGTTTCCGTGAGGATGCCGCGCAATATATTCATCTCCGCCCGGCTCACCGAGCTTCGTCCGTACAACCGACGCAGGCGCGCCATCAAGTGCCGCGGCTTTTCCGGGTCGAGGAATTCGATGTCCACCAAGGTCTGCTCCAGGTGTTCAAAGAATCGTTCCAACTCGTCCATGGTCGCCAGTGTCTCACTGCGCGGCGACGTCACCTCGGTTTTTTCGACTTTGCTGGGCTTGCCTTCGGCTGCCAGCCAAGCCATGCGCACTTCATAGCTCAACACCTGCACCGCCGCCCCCAGGTTCAAGGAACTGAACTCGGGGTCGGAAGGGATATGCACGTGAAAGTGACATCGCTGCAGCTCGTCGTTGGTCAGGCCGGAGTCTTCACGGCCGAACACCAGGGCGATCTCGAAGCCTTGCGCGGCCTCCTCGACCACTTTGGTGCCGCATTCGCGGGGGTCGAGCAGCGGCCAGGGGATGCGGCGGTCGCGGGCGCTGGTGCCGAGCACCAGGTTGCAACCCACCAGGGCATCTTCCAGGGTGGCGACGACCTGGGCGTTGGCGAGGATGTCACCGGCGCCGGAGGCCCGGGCATCGGCTTCGTGATGGGGAAACAAGCGCGGCTCGACCAGCACCAGGCGCGACAGGCCCATGTTCTTCATGGCCCGCGCAGCTCCGCCGATGTTACCCGGATGGCTGGTATTGACCAGGACGACACGAATGTTCTGCAACAAGGGAGGCGCTCTCGAACACGATAAAGGGAGCAAATCTTACCTAAGCACCTACCGTTAAGCTATGAAAGCGAACACCAACCTTCTCCTGAGAAAACTTTCTGATAGAATGCGCGGCTTTCTTTAACAACCTTAGGTGACACATCCATGCAGCCCATGCTGAATATCGCGCTGCGCGCCGCCCGCAGCGCCAGTGAACTGATCTTCCGCTCCATCGAGCGCCTGGATACCATCAAGGTCGATGAAAAAGATGCCAAGGACTATGTGTCCGAGGTCGATCGCGCCGCCGAACAGAAAATCGTCGACGCCCTGCGCAAGGCTTACCCAAACCACTCCATCCTCGGTGAAGAGACCGGCATGCATGCCGGTACTGGCATCGAAGGCGAAGAGTACCTGTGGATCATCGATCCGCTGGACGGCACCACCAACTTCCTGCGCGGCATTCCTCACTTTGCTGTCAGCATCGCCTGCAAATACCGTGGTCGCCTGGAACACGCCGTCGTGCTGGACCCGGTTCGCCAGGAAGAATTCACCGCCAGCCGTGGCCGTGGCGCCCAACTGAACGGTCGTCGCCTGCGCGTCAGCGGCCGCACCAGCCTGGACGGCGCCCTGCTGGGTACCGGCTTCCCGTTCCGTGACGACCAGATGGACAACCTGGACAACTACCTGGGCATGTTCCGCGCCCTGGTCGGCCAGACCGCCGGCATCCGCCGCGCCGGCGCTGCGAGCCTGGACCTGGCTTATGTGGCGGCTGGCCGTTTCGATGCGTTCTGGGAGTCGGGCCTGTCCGAGTGGGACATGGCTGCGGGCGCCCTGTTGATCCAGGAAGCCGGTGGCTTGGTGAGCGACTTCACTGGCGGCCATGACTTCCTTGAGAAAGGCCACATCGTTGCTGGCAATACCAAATGCTTCAAGGCTGTGCTGACGGCTATCCAGCCGCACTTGCCGGCTTCGTTGAAGCGTTAAGTCGCTCGGCTAGAGAAAAGCACCTTTCGGGGTGCTTTTTTTATGCCTGCTTCACACCACCACTCAGCCCAGGGGCGGACATTGTGGCGAGGGAGCTTGCTCCCGCTCAGTTGCGCAGCGACCGCAAGATCTTGGGTCTGCTGCGCAGCCCAGCGGGAGCAAGCTCCCTCGCCACAATGGATTACACCTTGGACATGGATGCAGGCTGACCCGCCGCTTTCGCGAGCAAGCTCGCTCCCACAAGGAGATTTGGGGTAGGCATAAGATTTGTGCCCACCGCAGATCCAATGTGGGAGCGAGCTTGCTCGCGAAGAGGCCGGCACATTCAATATCGGTGCAAGCTGACCCACCGCTATCGCGAGCAAGCTCGCTCCCACAAGGAGATTTGGGGTAGTCATAAGATTTGTGCCCACCGGAGACCCAATGTGGGAGCGAGCTTGCTCGCGAAGAGGCCGGCACATTCAATATCGATGCAAGCTGACCCACCGCTTTCGCGAGCAAGCTCGCTCCCACAGAGGGGTCGGGGTGGCGCGTGAACTGTGGGCATGAAAAAAGCACCCCGAAGGGTGCTTTTTTATAGCGGTTGAATCACTGGGCCGGTTCGTTCTGACCCAGGATCAGTTGGCCTTCCTTGCTCACCGGGATCTGGTTGCCCGGGTCGCGGTCCATGCGGACTTTGCCTTCTTTGCCGTCAAGCATGTAGCGAACGTCGTAGCCCACAACCTTGTCGCTGATGTCATTGACCGTGTTGCAGCGAGTCTGGGTGGTGGTGTAGGTGTCGCGTTCCTGCATGCCTTCCTGGATCTTGTTACCGGCATAACCACCACCGGCCGCACCCGCCACGGTGGCGATCTTCTTGCCGTTGCCGCCGCCGATCTGGTTGCCCAACAGGCCACCGGCCACAGCGCCGAGCACGGTGCCGGCGATCTGGTGCTGGTCCTGGACGGGCTTCTGCCGAGTCACGGTGACGTCCTTGCACACTTCACGCGGGGTCTTGATCTGGGTCTTGACCGGCTCCACGGCCAATACTTGCGCATACTCAGGGCCACTTTTTACCAAGCTGTAGGTGGCGACCGCACCACCGGCTGTTACACCGACAGCACCCAATACCGCACCAACCAGCATCGACTTGTTCACTTGAACCTCCTGACCATCACAAGCGGAATAATCCGCGCTTCTCCCAGCCTTGGAGCATAAAAAAAGGCGCGAGTTCAACTCGCGCCTTTTCAGCGGTGACAGACGGAAAACCGAACCTTACGGACGGTCGTCCACCTCGGTGTCAGTGGCCGCGGGAGGAATCAGATCCTCGGAGCTCAGGTTCAGCCAGATCAACACCACGTTGGCGATGTAGATCGACGAGTAAGTACCCGCCATCACACCGATGAACAGCGCAATGGAGAAACCGAACAGGTTGTCGCCACCAAACACCAGCAGCGCGACAATCGCCAGCAAGGTGGAGATCGACGTCGCCATGGTCCGCAGCAGGGTCTGGGTGGTCGAGATGTTGATGTTCTCGACCAAGGACGCCTTGCGCAGCACACGGAAGTTTTCACGCACCCGGTCGAACACCACGATGGTGTCGTTGAGCGAGTAACCGATGATCGCCAGCACCGCCGCCAACACCGTCAAGTCGAAGGTGATCTGGAAAAACGACAGAATGCCCACGGTCACGATCACGTCGTGGATCAGCGAGACAATGGCGCCCACCGCGAACTTCCACTGGAAGCGGAAAGCCAGGTAGAGCATCACGCCGCCCAGGGCCAACAGCATGCCGAGGCCGCCCTGGTCGCGCAGCTCTTCACCCACTTGCGGGCCGACGAACTCTACGCGCTTGACCTGGGCCGGGCTGTCGCCGCCAGCCTTCTGCAAGGCTTCGGCTACCTGGTGACCCAGTTGCGGGTCTTCACCTGGCATGCGCACCAGCAAATCGGTGGTGGCGCCAAAGCTCTGCACGATGGCATCGGCATAGCCCGACGACGCCAGTTGCTCACGCACCTTGGTGACGTCGGCCGGACGCTCGTAGGTCAGCTCGATGAGCGTACCGCCGGTGAAGTCCAGGCCGTAGTTCAGGCCCTTGGTAGCCCAGCTGAACAACGCCAGGGCCGTAAGGAACAATGTGACGCCGAACGCAATGTTGCGAACGCCCATGAAGTTGATTGTACGTAACATGGCAGCCCCTTAAATCCACAACTTCTTGACGTCACGACCACCATAAATCAGGTTGACCATTGCACGGGTCACCATGATGGCTGTGAACATCGAGGTAAAGATCCCGAGGGACATGGTCACTGCGAAACCCTTGACCGGGCCGGTGCCCATGGCAAAGAGAATCCCGCCGACCAGCAACGTGGTCAGGTTGGAGTCGATAATCGCAGTGAATGCGCGGCCGAAGCCTTCGTTGATTGCCCGCTGGATCGACATGCCCGCGGCGATCTCTTCACGTATCCGCGAGAAGATCAGCACGTTGGCGTCCACCGCCATGCCCATGGTCAAGACGATACCGGCGATACCCGGCAGGGTCAGCGTGGCGCCCAGCAAGGACATCAGGGCCAGCAGCAGCACCATGTTCACCGCCAGCGCAACCGTGGCGATGATGCCGAAGAAGCGGTAGATGGCGATGATGAACAGCGACACGAACAACATGCCCCACAGGGATGCATCGACGCCCTTGGTGATGTTGTCGGCACCCAGGCTCGGGCCGATGGTGCGCTCTTCAGCGAAGTACATCGGCGCGGCCAGGCCACCGGCACGCAGCAGCAGGGCCAGCTCCGAGGATTCGCCCTGGCCGTTCAGGCCGGTGATGCGGAACTGGCTGCCCAGTGGCGACTGGATGGTCGCCAGGCTGATGATCTTCTTCTCTTCCTTGAAGGTCTGGACCGGTACGTCTTTCTCGACACCGTTGACCACTTGCTTGGTGTAGGTGGTGGTCGGCTTCTGCTCGATGAAGATCACCGCCATGCTGCGACCGACGTTGCTGCGCGTGGCGCGGCTCATCAGTTCGCCGCCATGACCGTCCAGGCGAATGTTAACCTGTGGACGACCCTGCTCGTCGAAGCCCGCCTGGGCGTCGGTTACCTGGTCACCGGTGATGATCAGGCCACGCTCGATCTGCGCCGCCGGACGACCACCTTCACGGAACTCGAAGCTCTCGGAAGTGGCCTTGGACGCACCCGGCTCAGCGGCCAGGCGGAATTCCAGGTTGGCGGTCTTGCCGAGGATACGCTTGGCTTCGGCAGTGTCCTGCACGCCCGGCAGCTCAACCACGATGCGGTTGGCGCCCTGGCGCTGCACGATCGGCTCGGCCACACCCAGCTCGTTGACGCGGTTACGCACCGTGGTCAAGTTCTGCTTGATGGAGTACTCGCGGATTTCCGCCAGCTTGGCCGGGGTCATCGCCAGACGCAGCACCGGTTGGCCATTGAGGTCGGCCGGTACAATGTCGAAATCGTTGAAATTCTTGCGCACCAGCGCACGGGCCTGTTCGCGGGCATCTTCATCGCTGAAGCCCAGCTGAATGGCACCTTCGAACTGCGGCAGGCTGCGATAACGCAGGCGCTCTTTGCGCAGCAGGCTCTTGACGTCGCCTTCGTAGACTTTCAGGCGTGCGTCGAGGGCTTTTTCCATGTCCACTTCCAGCAGGAAGTGCACACCACCGGACAAGTCCAGGCCCAGCTTCATTGGGTGGGCGCCAAGATTGCGCAGCCACTGCGGCGTGGTCTGGGCCAGGTTCAGGGCCACAACGTAATCGTCGCCCAACGCCTTGCGTACCACATCCTTGGCTGGCAGTTGGTCTTCAGCCTTGACCAGGCGCAACAGCCCGCCCTTGCCATTTTCGGCGATGGACGCAGCCTTTACATCGATATTGGACGCCTTGAGCGCAGCGCTCGCACGGTCCAGATCGGCCTGGGTGACCTGCAGCGCAGTGCTTGCGCCACTGACCTGAATGGCCGGGTCATCCGGGTATAGATTGGGAGCGGAATAAATCACACCGACCGCCAGCACCGCCAGGATCAGTAGGTATTTCCACAGAGGGTATTTGTTCAGCATCACGCCGCCCGCTTATGACGCGGGGCGCCTTGCGCGCCCCGTCGATTGAAAAGAAGTGGTTACTTAGATCGCTTTCAGCGTGCCTTTTGGCAGCGTGGCCGCGATGGCGCCCTTCTGGAACTTCATTTCAACAGTGTCGGACACTTCCAGTACCACGAAGTCATCAGCCACTTTAGTGATCTTGCCAGCGATGCCGCCGGTGGTGACCACTTCATCACCTTTTTGCAGGCTGCTGAGCAGGTTCTTCTGCTCTTTGGCGCGCTTGGCCTGTGGACGCCAGATCATCAGGTAGAAGATGACCAGGAAGCCGACCAGGAAAATCCACTCGAAACCACCGCCCATAGGGCCGGCAGCCGGTGCAGCCGCGTCAGCCATGGCGTTAGAGATAAAAAAGCTCATTTAGCACTCCAGTTGCAAGTATTGAATCTAGGGATCGGAAAACTCAGTCCAAAGGCGGAACAGGCAACCCGCGCTTGGCATAGAAGGCCTCGACAAAGGCGGCCAATGTACCCTGTTGGATAGCCTCGCGCAAACCAGCCATAAGCACCTGATAATGGCGCAAATTGTGGATGGTATTGAGCATACTGCCGAGCATTTCGCCGCACTTGTCCAAATGATGCAGATAAGCGCGGGAGAAGTTCTGGCAGGTATAGCAATCGCACGTCGGATCGAGCGGCGAATCATCATGGCGATGGAACGCGTTACGGATCTTCAGCACACCGGTGTCGATGAACAGATGCCCATTGCGGGCATTACGGGTTGGCATCACGCAATCGAACATGTCCACCCCGCGGCGCACACCCTCAACCAGATCTTCCGGTTTGCCAACGCCCATAAGGTAACGAGGTTTGTCAGCGGGCATCTCGCCCGGCAGGTAATCGAGCACCTTGATCATCTCGTGCTTCGGTTCGCCCACCGACAGGCCGCCAATCGCCAGGCCGTCGAAGCCAATCTTGTCCAGGCCTTCGAGGGAGCGCATGCGCAAGTCGCGGTGCATGCCGCCCTGGACGATGCCGAACAGCGCCGCGGTGTTTTCGCCATGGGCATTCTTCGAACGCTGGGCCCAGCGCAACGACAGCTCCATGGACACCCGCGCCACGTCTTCATCGGCCGGGTACGGCGTGCATTCGTCGAAGATCATCACGATGTCCGAGCCCAGGTCACGCTGCACCTGCATCGACTCTTCCGGCCCCATGAACACCTTGGAACCGTCCACCGGAGAAGCGAAGGTCACGCCCTCCTCCTTGATCTTGCGCATCGCACCGAGGCTGAACACCTGGAAGCCGCCGGAGTCGGTCAGGATCGGGCCTTTCCACTGCATGAAATCGTGCAGGTCGCCGTGGGCCTTGATCACTTCCATACCCGGGCGCAGCCACAGGTGGAAGGTATTGCCGAGAATGATCTCCGCACCCGTGGCGACGATGTCACGCGGCAGCATGCCCTTGACCGTGCCGTAGGTGCCCACCGGCATGAACGCAGGGGTTTCCACGGTTCCGCGGGGGAAGGTCAGGCGTCCGCGACGAGCCTTGCCATCGGTGGCAAGCAACTCGAAGGACATGCGACAGGTGCGACTCATACGGTTTCCTCGGGCCCGCGTGGCGCGGGGTTACGGGTGATGAACATCGCATCACCGTAGCTGAAAAAGCGGTACCCATGCTCGACGGCGGCCTTGTAGGCGGCCATGGCTTCGGGATAACCGGCGAACGCCGAAACCAGCATCAACAGCGTGGATTCAGGCAAATGAAAGTTGGTGACCAGGGCATCGACCACATGAAACGGCCGGCCCGGGTAGATAAAGATATCGGTGTCGCCACTGAACGGCTTGAGCACGCCATCGCGCGCCGCGCTTTCCAGAGACCGCACGCTGGTGGTCCCCACCGCCACCACCCGCCCACCGCGGGCGCGACAGGCCGCCACGGCATCGACCACGTCCTGGCTCACTTCGAGCCATTCGTTGTGCATGTGATGGTCTTCGATACGCTCCACGCGCACCGGCTGGAACGTCCCGGCGCCGACGTGCAGCGTCACGAACGCCGTCTCCACGCCCTTGGCCGCAATCGCCTCCAGCAACGGCTGATCAAAATGCAGCCCCGCCGTCGGCGCCGCCACCGCCCCCAGGCGCTCGGCGTACACCGTCTGATAACGCTCGCGGTCCGAACCTTCGTCCGGGCGGTCTATATAAGGAGGCAACGGCATGTGCCCGACACGATCGAGTAGCGGCAACACCTCTTCGGCGAATTCCAGCTCGAACAACGCATCATGCCGCGCCACCATCACCGCCTCACCGCCGCCGTCGATCAGAATCGACGAACCGGGCTTGGGCGACTTGCTCGACCGCACATGGGCCAGCACCCGATGACTGTCCAGCACCCGCTCCACCAGAATCTCCAGCTTGCCGCCGGAGGCCTTCTGGCCGAACAAACGCGCCGGAATGACCCGGGTATTGTTGAACACCATCAAATCGCCCGGGCGCAAATGCTCGAGCAAATCAGTGAATTGACGGTGAGCCATGGCACCGCTGACCCCGTCCAGGGTCAACAGTCGACTGGCGCGCCGCTCGGCCAGCGGGTGGCGAGCGATCAGCGAATCCGGGAGTTCGAAGGTAAAGTCAGCAACACGCATGATGGGGTTCGTCTAGCAGGGCCGGAAAGTCTAGCGGAAATATTAAAAATTCACCATGAAACGTGATTGACCAACGGTAGGCACCTCTCTATACTTCGCCGCCATTGAGCCCTGATGGCGGAATTGGTAGACGCGGCGGATTCAAAATCCGTTTTCGAAAGGAGTGGGAGTTCGAGTCTCCCTCGGGGCACCATCTTAAAGAAAGACCTTGAAATTCAAGGTCTTTTTTTTCGCCTGCAGGAAAGTGGTATTGCTGTGATCAACGCAGATCTCACCTGACGGCGATCCCTTTTGTGGTGAGGGGATTTATCCCCGCTGGGCTGCAAAGCAGCCCCAATTACCAAACCTGTGGCAAGGAAGAATCTGTGGCTAGTAGGAACCTGTGGCGAGGGAGCTTGCTCCCGCTTGAGCGCGAAGCGCTCACAAAAATGTCACTGCACCCACCGATGCTCCGAGTGGCCACACCCTCCCCACCCAGTCACAAAGGATTTCACCCCATGGAATTGCTGCTGGAAACGGTCGCTCTCTACTCCCTCAAACTGGCCTATGAGACAGAAGGCCACAGCCCGATCCTGCGGGATGATCCGTTGATGGGCAGTTGCGACCGGGAGATTTTTGAGTTGCTGATACGGCGGGGCGATGTGGCCGGGATTCAGAGCGAAATCAGTCGATGCCTGGATTTAGCGTTGGGGGCGATTGGTGGGGTGGATACAGTGCTGGGCCGAGAGCTGAATCGTTTGGCTGCGGATTTAAGCTCAGCGCAAAAGATGGACGACCTTCGCGCTCCGCTCATCGCGCTTAACGCTTATGTGAAAGATATTCTATAACCCCCAGCGCTCGTTCCCACGCTCCGCGTGGTAACGCATCCCGCGCCGCTCCGCGTTGCAGATTCAACAGGCAGAACACACTACTACGCAGGCAATCCATGGACGACATCATCGCAACGATAGGCAGTTGGCTAACCGAAACCCATGAAGCGAAACGGCGAATGATGAGCAACCTGGAGATGCTCTTCTGGATCGCCGTCGCGATCGTCGGCGCAATCGCCGCGAAGGATTACGCTGCAAAGCGTAAAGCTCTGATGACGCGAACGGAGCAGACCTTGCCGGAGAAGGACCTGATCGCTACGTCGTTGAGTGACGAACAGGGTCGTGCAGTTAAAAATATTGGCATCCTGCGGCGGGTGAGGGCGGATATACCGTTAGCCTGATTCGAGAGGCTGACGAGGAGCGCGCCGAGTCGTGTAGCGAGGTGATGCCGTCGCTGGAAAGGGTTGATGTTTATCTTAAAAGCTGTACGCCGTTTGTTTTGTCGGATTTCAAAGATTGAAAATGTCGTGCCTGTAGATTCATACCGTGCACTCAGCGACGAGTTTCGTGCTCCGATCACGCATTGGGATACATTTAGAAGAAATAGAGCATCGCTAAACCTACAATTCAACTATCTCCCTTTCTCGATGTATACCGCCTGCTGTGGACCAAGAGCATGAATACCGCCAGTTTGAGTCTTGTGACTGGCAGGATATCCCGGGTAGAATAGTGACACCATATAGACGCCGAAAGGAATTGATGCCTACCCTTAATAATTGCGTATTAAATATTATCTAATTCAGCATTCAATACTTGCGGACAACACCCCAAGCAAGACTTCAGAATAGAGCCGACCCCAACATGATTCTCGAGGCACTCCTTGAACAAAAAATATTACTTTAGCAACCTATTAATTTCACTCAGCTTACTCGCACTGAGCTTAATCGTTTGGCTTTACAAAGAGCCCATATACGAAACAGCAAACCTGTATTATCTAACCACATGTTTCTGCAGCGCCTTTCTTTTCCCCTTCTCCCGAAAGCTTATTGAAAATACATGCCTGCATTTTACAAACCGGGAATTCTGGACAACTGGCTTATTCACTGAAAGCCCTGGAAAGAACGGACTATATGTCATTTATTTTTTCATATGCATGATTACAGCAATACCTTTGGGAGGTAGCTTTTTAATATATCTTGGATTGAAGAGAGTGGTCTAAATAGACCACTCTCACTTGCTCTTATCGGCTCAAAACCGAATCAAGAGCATCATTGAACATTTTGACGCGCGCATCAGTAATAAACGCACTAACTAACGCCATAATGAGACCAAATGCAATAATACCTATAGGAGTGGTAACTGCTAGACCGAACGCAAATGCTATCAGTCCGGTCGCCGCTGCGCCGGCAAATAGGGTTTCAACTTTCAAAACCGTACTGTTCCAGTCACCCGTCTCATAGCCTTTTTTGATTTCGACGAGCAAATCCATGGCATCAATAGCTTTCCCCACGTACCCAAAAGCCTTACCAAAAATATTTAAGTTTTTTGCCAGCTCAGCCCTATCTAACGACTCAAGAGCGTTCGCAATTGCCGTCCGATCAGCGACACTAAATTTTTTGCTCAGACTATCCTTGTACTGATCGAACGCTCGTAAAGCTTCATCAGCGCTTCGAAGTACTTTGCCTTTCGCATCCTCAGACATCTGCTGAGCTAAAGCTGACATCTGTGTGCCGAATCGCTCACTAATATCTTTGTAAAAATCAGCAGTGAATTTAATAGCGCCCTTTAACTCATCATCTGCTTTGCTCTTCTCATCTGCCAACCGCTTAGCTTCAGCTTCTGCTTTGGCCTTCTCCTCTGCCAAACGCTTAGCTTCGGCTTCTGCTTTGGCCTTCTCCTCTGCCAAACGCTTAGCCTCGGCTTTGGCTTTCTCTTCCGCCAGCCGCTTAGCTTCGGCTTTAGCCTTCTCTTCCGCCAGCCGCTTAGCTTCGGCTTTGGCCTTCTCTTCCACCAGCCGCTTAGCTTCGGCTTTAGCCTTCTCTTCCGCCAGCCGCTTAGCTTCGGCTTTGGCCTTCTCTTCCACCAGCCGCTTAGCTTCGGCTTTAGCCTTCTCTTCCGCCAGCCGCTTAGCTTCGGCTTTGGCCTTATTTTCTGCCACTTGGGCTACGGCAATTTTCGTCGTGAAAGCTTTAGTTTTCGCGGTGAGAATTCTAATCTCCTCAGTTAAAACTTTAACATTGTAAGCCGCAGTACCAGCCGCGATAAAGAGATTATAGTATGCATCTTTATCACGATGAGAGTAACTTCCATTCACAAAGTCGACTCCGTTCTGCTTAAAGCCCTTACTTAAAAAAGCCCTTCCAAAAAAAGCACTGGATTTTACGGCATCATTCTTAATCTCAGCTTGCTTGGCCAGTAAAAGGGCGTCAATCGAAGCCTTTTTTTTCTTCAGTCCCTCTAGCGACTCATTAACATTTGATCCAGTGGTTGCGTTAATTTGCATTTCAAGACTGGCAGGAATATTTGGCACACTGGCTTTGTATACATCTTCAATTTTTTTTAAGGAGCCGGCAGCCACCACAAATATGGTCGTTCCCGCACTGTCATGATTTAGATTTATTCCCAGGTCACTAAGCTTAGTGACGGGTCCGACTCCCTTAACCCATGGTTGGGGTTTCGCAACATAACCACCACCTGGTATCGGTTTGGGCGGCTGCAGCGGCGGCGGGTTAGGTGTAATTATGATTGGGGGTAATTCCATGGTTCCGTTTGTAGACATCATGTTCTCCTAATATGAAATCACACTGTTGATTAGTGGGATATCAGTACTGTTAAGGTCTCTATCGAGACCTGCGGCTTCCGTGTCAGCGTTGCCCTCAGCCTGTTGGGGCTGGGAGCGAACAAGGCAAAAATACTGTACAAAAACACAGTCATGAAATCAACAAAAATATGCATTTATGCATATTTTGATGCAAAACCCAGCCTCCCAGACTCGCTTACTCCATCGGAATGCACCCCATGGAGCCACGAATTAGGCATTGAGTGATGTCATAAAGCCTCATGACCCTCTGGAAGGTTCAGGTGATGACAAGCTAGGTGTGGAAGCACCATAGGGGACGGGCCTCATCTGACCTTCTCAATTGGCTCGTATCCGACGTGGGTTTCCGTGGTGTCATCGACGAGGCGCACAGGCGATGTAGGGCTTCATGCTCCAGCGACCATGCTCAGAAATTTTTCCCGATATTCTGTGATCGGCACATGGCGGGTAAAAGAACCTCACATCTATTACTGCGATTAACGCTTTCCGTAATAACCTAGACAGTCATTCCCGCTTGCCAGATTGTTATAGCTGTCGAACGTTTCGAGGTTCGAACGATGCCCCGCCAACAGCTTGTGCAGATTGATCTAAACGAAGTGATGAGTGCCAACCAGCTCCATTCCACCCTGAGGGATGCGCTCGGCTTCCCCGGCTGGTACGGCTGTAACTGGGATGCCTTCTGGGACGCAATTACAGGATTAGTGGAAATGCCCGTGCACCTGAAAATTTCCGGGTGGGATGCGTTATCCAGGCGCCTACCCAAAGATGCTGAGCTCATGCAAAAGTGCCTCGAAGACCTGAGCCTTGAGTATCCATCGTTCGCGTCAACTGTAGAGTTCGACTGAACGCGAGAACGCGGCGACGGCTGGCGGTGCGACATTCAAGATCATCGACCCACTATCCGAGGCGTCGTAACATCCCATCGCACCACCCAAACCATGGAAACGGTTGAAGAGCGGCCAAGGACACACGTGAATCTACAAATCGAAATCGAACGAATCTTTGGCAACAACACGTTCGCCAGACCGCTGTTCTATTCCTATCCCGGCGGCCTGCGCTTTGAACTCTCCGAACCCGGCGGCGTGGTCGATCAGTTCCTAACCGCGCTCCGCAAAGCGACAAAAATCTGCAACGACATCTTCCACGGCGAAGACGAGCTTGTCGTGTGTCTGCGCGCCTACTCTGACGCAAGCCATTTCATCCACAGGCCAGAACTTCGCGCGCTGCGATCAGCCGGGATACTCATTCCCTCTGAGCGTTCAATCTGGCGCGAGGATGTAGCCGCTGACGAGTGGTACAGCGCAGATCAGCCAGAGTATTGGATTAATGTCGCCTTCAAACTCCCCATCTCCCGCCTTGAGACGTTGCTGTGGGGAGCCCTAGCCAAAGACCTCGCGCCGATCCAACCGCAATTCAACTGCATTTTGTATCTATTCAACCTGCCGCAGGGCGTTATGGTCTTTCCCTATGACGACAGAGGCATGGATGTCGTTGGCCCTAACGAAACGCTGCTCAGGCAGTTGTACTGCCAGCATCAAGAATATTTGCTGGACTACGACCGCGCAGAGATGGATAGCACATTTGCAACGGCCGCCCCTTCCCCACCTCCTGGCCCTTCAGGCAACAAGCGCTTCAAGTAACCAAGGAATGTCTACCGCATTGAAGGACTCAGATTGATGTCAATTTCCATAGGGACTTTCTTCTACCCTTACCTGAAGTTTCTCCACGGCGCAGCCTACAACCTGCACCAGATCCTGGAGGGGCTTGGCGTCGTCTCATCGACCTTCAACGGGCGTAACGACGCCGGGCATATCATCGGAACCTACTGGTCGCCCGACGAAGCAATGGTGAACACGCTTGGCTGTCTGATGATGCTGTCGCTGCTGCTGATCCCCTTGCTGGCAGCAGCCGCCTATACGGTGGGCAAGAAGCGTGGCGTGCTCATCTTCTTCGCGCTCTTGCTCCTACCGGGAGCGTTGAACTGCCTGGGCCTTTTTCCCAACATCAATTACCTGCCCATCCGTTACGCCATCAATGGCATTGGGAAACTGGGCAGCGAAATCGGGCTGATCCCCTTGTTGATGCTTTGCGCCATCACCGGATGGGCCGTCATGGTGCTTATCTATGACAATCTCAACCTCACCGAACGCTTCCGTCAGATATACGATCACTTCTGGTTTCCACTGGCATTAGTCGCCGCGGTGTTCTTCGTGGCGGACAACGGCGCCAATGAAGACACCGCATTGCTGAAGGAGGCGACAGCGAGCATCCAGGAGGCCAGCGCGTTCCTGCTGAGCCAGATCAAGCGCTACGATGATTACTGCAGGGCGAATGGCCTGGATAGCCTGAAGTCCTGCCAGTGGAGCAGCGATTCACAATGGACCTTTACCCACATCAAGGAAGGTGAAGCCAGCTACTTCATAGATTTCGCACCAAACGACTCCAAAGGGTTCTACGCCGCGACGAGAAGAACCATAAGCGACGAGGACGTGATCGCCATCCGCAAAGAGATCAACGACTACAACCTACGGTTGTGCCCCGTGAAGCACTTTTCGAATGGCATGTCGCGCTCATCGCCACTCTCCAGCACCTGCGAGTACGTCCCCCGTGGCTTTTGCTTGAACAATCCTGATGGCCCACCCGGCCTTGTGGACAACAATATCAGCAGTCACACCGTAGCCTTGGCCAGCGAATGCATCATTCCCTGGCTTGCGGGTGTCAAGCCCTCCTTGAAGCAGCAGATGGCGCTGGTCGGCCAGCATGACAAAGCCAAGAATCATCGTTGGTTGTATTTTCTTGCTGTTGCTGTGGCGGTGGGAGCGAAGGTGGCCTTGGCGACTACCAAGCTGTGCTTGATTGATGCGCGGCCTGTGGCTGATAGGCGTCGGGTTCTGAGGGTTGTACGGCAGAGGCTGGGGCAGTGCGTTCGTGTATTGAAGCGCATGCTGGTCGGTTTCGGCCGATTAACATGGTTCGCCGCTCTCCGGGTATCGAAGCTGCTTAAACGGGGATAGCACGGAGGGACTAGCTTCTACCGGTAGATACACTGGGGGCTGGGCGTTTTGTGCCAGGTCAATCTAGGAGCCAAAGGAGACGTACTGCACGGCATGATATGGAGCCTGCCTATTTCCTATTGCTGTTTCTCGCAATTTCTAAGGACCAAGAATGAAAGCATCGAGGCGAGATGCCGACTCTGCGCGGACTACGCTGGCAGATCGTGACCTTTATAGTCAACACGACCATAGCAATGGCCCAAAGCCATCGCCAATTCAATAAGTTTCTGGTATCTATCTGGATCCAATCTGGAGGCCTCCCATGGATACTGCTTTTTGCACCTTAAACAGAACCGAATACACTGGACCTCAATTTGCTGCGCTTCCCGACGCGCAACGAGCTCAGTACCGTCGTTATCTCGTTTGTGTCAAATGTGAAACCACCGCCTATTTCCGTAAGGAAGCTAAGAGCGGTCAAGGCCCATGTTTCGGAGCAAGGCCGCACACTAATTGCCCACTGGCAACACCGGAATCTGTCCGAGGCGTTGGCGGTGGCGGCGAACAGGATATCTTGCACAACCCTGGCACTCGGATCGTCATCGACGAGGCTCAGGGGGGCGGGCCGGTTGTTAATGGCGAGCCGGGCGGCAGGGGGGGAGCTGGAAGCAGCGGTGGAAGGTTCACTGGGACAGGCTCTCGTCAAAACGCTGTTTCGCATCGTCGACTTCGTCCTCTGCTCAAGAATCTGATTTACTCCGTAGCCTTCCGCACCTCAGATATTTATATAGAGTTGCCGGGACGAGGTGCCTGGCCCGCGCGTGATTTGTTCGTTAATTTTTCCGACGTCAGCAAATGCCGATCGCAGACGCTCTATGGCTTTTGGGGTGTTATATACGACACCGGTACCGGCTATGACGACTCATTATGGATAAATACTGGCGATCGTGAAGTTGTTAGTATTGTGATTGACCCTGCCTCCGTTAAGCCTTTCCTGACCCGTCACAAAATTACGGTCGGTGAGTTGGATGGCTCGCATATTTTGGTGTTTGGCACCATTTCAAAGTCTGGTAATGGCAAGCAATACATCAAACCTGCAAGCATAGAGCTGACAGCACTGAACGATGATTGATTTGAGGCTATTATCTCGCCTAGATGCGAGGCAATAGCCGGGTTAGGATTTTGCTAGTACCCTATAGCCCTAACCCCAAGCAATTAAAAAAATGGAGCAAAGAAAAAATTAAAAAAAATGGGATGAATCTATTTTCAACCGAAAAAAATTCAAAAAAACAAATCTGTCCCCATCAGGTTTATCCCCTTTCAGTTGCATTAGGAGTAAACATGTCAGGTGACAAATTACCAAGTGAGATAAAGACAAAGGCGATAGATTATGTCACATCCGGTACGAAGGCGGCTCTCGGAGCTTTGCCCTTTGCCGGCTCCCTTCTGGCCGAGGTCGCTAGTTCCATCATTCCAAACCAAAGAATTGATCGCATAGCTGACTTCGCATTCAAGCTACAAAAAAGAATTGAGCAGCTGGAAGAGGCGCAGGTGCGCTCGGAGCTTGGAGATGAGGAATTCACCGACCTGCTTGAAGAGTCCTTACGGCAAGCTTCGCGCGCCACCAGTGAGGCGC
This sequence comes from Pseudomonas sp. Z1-12, assembly GCF_051132015.1. Lineage (NCBI taxonomy): Bacteria > Pseudomonadati > Pseudomonadota > Gammaproteobacteria > Pseudomonadales > Pseudomonadaceae > Pseudomonas > Pseudomonas sp. Z1-12. The sequence continues at coordinate 1,081,083 of NZ_CP071647.1, read as the reverse complement.
GTCGTCAGTATCTAGCATCCCTAGTAGCAAACAGTCTAAATTCGAACGCTATAGAACATGCCGAATCGAAGTATTTAATGCGTATCCTTGGCGAACTCAACGATGTTGAAGTACTCTGGCTTCGCTTCTTTAATGAGGCCACTATGGAGGGCGACAAGGAATTCCGCGAGCTTCACTCTGCAGTGTTTAAGTACAACGCAGCGCCCATAGGCTCAAGCCGAGAAGACCTCGATGCCCGTGCGCTTCAGGAGAGCTACAGGGACCACCTCACTCAACTTGGGCTCATCACCGAACATATCAGAAAAAAACGTGATGGAACGCCGGAGTACGATAAATTCACCGGAACGCCCGCTGTAAACTACCGAAAAACGAACACCCTCGGAAGGATGCTCCTTCGGAGTATAGGCATGATTGCCGATGAATAAGTCGGAGATAAAAAGAAAAGATTTATTTCCAGCAAATAAATCGCCCCTTTTTTAGCCCCCTAGCAGTAGCTGCCCCCTCACACCAACAGCCAAGCGTTACAGCTTAAATCTTGGCAGTACCAGCGTCAGAAATGTAACGCATCGCCTAGACCCAGTTAATAAAAAGAATAGATTTAAAAATCGATAAAATAAACCCATCCCGAACGACACTTACTTAACATAGCTGGCTAACATCCCGGATATGTTTTAAGCATATTTCTAAAAGCTTTACGCTACGTTGCAGCGATTGAATTATCCGCTGTTATTTTCTCTATATTGGCAACGTAGACTCACAAACAAAGATTCTTAATCACCACAGCTTTTATCGTGCTTTGGGGAGCTATAATTAAAACTATCTTGATAGGATATTTTTAACCTTGCGAATTTTAACACTTCACATGACAGCAAAAAAAAAAAAAAAAAAAACAACTGCATTTCAACAAAAAAGCGAAAAAATCTTGCCCAAACGAATAACCCCCCAAATTTTATTTTAAGCCATACTTCTCCTTAAGAAGATCAATGGAGTCTAGCACGTAAGAAAAATACAAGAACGCACTATGATCAACATAAATATCTTCGACTCCATCCGCATCCTTATTACCCTTTATTACAATACCTACCAAGGCGCCGTCGCCATTCAGCACAGGGCCTCCACTATTGCCTCCATATAACTCCTTATCTAAATAACCAATCATACTGCCCACCCCGTTGACCTGCCCTACAAGAGCAGTGCTATTTACCCAGGCACTTTTTGCTCCATCTTTAAACTTTGGAAACCCAAGAACAGTTAGTTTATCCCCAACACTCAAAGCCGGAGTTTCATTTTTATAATGAAACTCCTCAAATCGAACAGGTGCGTTTTTTATTTTTAAAATTGCAACGTCTACAGTCGGCGAAACATAGCAAACCAATGCCGTATATTTAGCGGTATCACAAGCACGATATACTTCAACCTCTGTGGCCTTTTCAGCCACATGAGCGCAAGTGACTAGTAGATTACCTGACACCATAAATCCTGAGCCTTGAGAAATAGTCTCATGATTATCAATAACCCAACAGCGTTTATTTACCCACTCCAAGTATTTCGCATTAAAAACTCCATTTTTCTTGCTAGAAAGCGGAGCCTTATTATCTAAATCCAACTGATTGAAACGCAGCGCCACCCGCTGGTAAACCTGCGAATCAAATCCAACTATGTTTTTTATATAAAGAACCCGACCATATATCACATTTTCGACAGCGCTTTTGGATTCTGGCTTTTCGATTAAATATCTGTCTTGAGCAGCCTTCAAGCCAAAAATTTCGATTGAGTGCATCATCGCACACGTTTCTCTTACAAACTCTCGAGGAACGTTTATTTTTCTGTTTACAACCAAGCCCGTCACTACCTGACGTTCAAATCTATCTTGCAAGCGGGTTTTAGAATCATTAATAAAAAATTTATTTGCCAAAATTATTTTTCGTAATTCGCTGCCAACATTTGCGTAATAATTTCCACCTTCCCCATCAAACTCGACGATTTCGGCTGCTGCGTGACTTTGCGGTGCATAAAATGAAAAAGTCATATCGTCAGCGTATCTAGAATAAGCCGCCCTGTGCATTACAGCCAAGCGACTTAACTGCCTATCCAACTTCCGACAAATCATATTAGACAAAACAGGAGAGGTAGGAGCGCCCTGAGGCAAGCTGCCATTTACTGTACACAAATGAGCAATCACCGATGCTACTGACTTTTCTAATGAATATGGCTTTGAAACCAAAAGACCCAGCACTCGAGGAAAAGTAATTGTATTAAAGAAATCCTTAAGATCAACATTGAATACATATTTTTTTCTAGTATGAGGCTTGGCATTTGTCGCTATCGACTTCTCACTAATGAAGCCATGCGCACATGCATGAGGGACAAACAACTCATCAAGTAATACAGCAATTTTTTTTTGAAGATTTTTAAGTTGCGGAAGCGGGGCATTGATCACCCGCTTGCCGCCGTTTTTCTTGACAATCTCAAAACATTGATAAAAATTCTTCTTACTGTAATCAGAGTCATAATAAAAATAAGCAATTTTCTTATAACTTGTGTCCAACACCGCAGCCAGTTGATCTATGCTAGTGCAGCTTTTGAGTCGAGAACTTGTCAAAGCCCACCCCTAGTTTACTTTACCGATTAGCGCTAAGTACATTGCAACCACTTTGGAGTAACCGTAGAGGGCAATAGCATGTAACATTGTTGACTCGGGTCGCATTTTAACAACCCCAATTTAACAAGGGGTGGGCGACGAGATCCTAGCACAGGCACAAGGCCACTACAACCACGAAAATTTCTTGCCTTCCTAAACAGTGGGCCACTTCGCAAAGCCCAAACCAGGATTAATATTTCTTTACTATCCACCAAGCGTGCGCTATCAGCGATAAATCAGAACGTGAGGGTGAGCGGACGAGTTACTTACCCCCGCCTATCCTCTCCATCCCATTTAGAACCAAAGGACCATATTTCATCCGCGTTAAATAAGGCCTTGCTTCGCAAGACCTTATTTGGTTGAAGAACAGTGGTTCTTCGCAAATCCTACCTCACCTCAACAATATCCAAAGCCCGATTAGCCAACAGCTCACTCACCTCAATCACCTGCAAAATCCCCATCGCAACACGCCGTCGCGAACCATCCAGATCAAATGCCAAATCACTGATCATCGCGTTCGCCGAAGCCAAGTTCTCATTGAGATTCGCAAGCAAACACTCAGAATCCACCCCCGGATCAATCCGAAAAATGGAGTCGGTCTTGTCAGACGTTTCGTTCTTAGGCTTGGGTTTCAGGTAGTAATCCAACGCTCGCGTGGCAGCGTCATCGATTTTCTTGTTGCGAGCAGACTGAGCACGGGAGACATGCTCGTTCGTATCAGGGGGATTCGGAGTATCTTTCGCCATTATCTTGTTTCCTGTAGTTGGAGCCATCACCCGCTCGCGACTAAACGATGGGAGGCAGCTGTACGCAGGTTAGTCGACCGGGGAAACAAGAAACCGGCGCGTCCGAGGACGCCCTGCGCACAGCCACCATCGAGTGCAGGATGGGAATCCCGACTGGATGACGCCTTGCACAACCTGTTTCACCCTGGGCGACTAAACCCGATCACTGATGAGCAGTGACAGGTCCCAAACTACCGACGCAATCCAAGGCGAACAAGCCGGCGGATTCTGGCGTAGTTGTAGGCAAAGGCGCAAGGCGACGTCGGCTCGCGAGTTGCGGTTGCCCAATGACTGACAGCGCCATCTGACGCTTCACATTGCTCCGGCCCTCAATAGCCAGCCCTACCTGCATTGAGGAAACCGGAACAACCACTTCAAGAATTGCCCTACATCGCGCCCCGCTCTTCCCGCGTTAGCGTCCGTCCTGCATTTCAGCGGACGAGATTCACTACGTGGCGACACGCAAAAAAGACATCCCCCAAGTCCGAAACCCGCCCGGCGGCGACGGGCATCACCTCACTTATCGGGACATGAGCGCCAGCGAGCTGGCCGAGCGCGACGCCCTTCAGCAGGCTTATGAAGCCATGCTTGCCCGGCAATCCGCCTACGAACAAGCGCGCTGGGCCACGGTGGATAACAAGCCGTTGTCCAGCGTTACCGGATGCGTGTTTGCCAAGAGCTGCAAGCTGCCCAACGGCATCATCGATTACAGCAACCCCAACGGCTACGTCCCGGCGGACCTGGTCAAGCAGTACGGCGATCTCATGTGGCTCGGCGGCCGGAGCGCCGACCCATCCGGCGCGATCCCTCTTGAGCGGATCGGCGCTGGCGCGGTTCCCGTTACCTTGGGCCGGCTCGCGCTGGGCGGTTCGGCAACGTCCGCGGCTGCCGCTGCGGGCAGCACCGTCGGCGCTGCGCTGCTGACCGGCATCGTCGCCCTGCTCTGGCCGTCCAATCTGGGAGACAGCGCGCTTTACAGCGAAGATCAGTTACGCGACCTCAAGCAGGCCCGCAGCCGCGTGCGCCTGAGCATCGAGCAGCAGGCCGATGGCAGTCTCAAGGGGTATGGCTTCTATACCGGCCAGCATCCCGATTGGGAAATGGTTGATGTTGTTCAGTTCACTCCGCGAGCCGATCAGTTCATCGCCGACCTGGGTGATGGCGTCGAACTGATCTGGACGCCGGCTACCAATCCAGCCGACACCCTCGGCATTCCCGCCTTGGAAGCTGCGCCCCAAGCACCGCCTATTTGGATCTATCCACCGACGCCGATGGCCGACAGCATCATCGTCGATCCGATCTATCCGCCGGAGTACAGAGATTTCATTCTGGTATTCCCGGCGGATTCGGGGGTTCGGCCGGTTTATGTTGTGGTCTCTGTCAGGCGAAGCGGTAACGCCGACCATGCCTACTACCCTGCCCCCTCTTCACTTCCAGCGTTCCCAGACGCAAAGTCTGCCCCATTAAAAACAGCTGTACGTGGGGGCGGTAAAAAACGCCGACGATGGAAAGATCGCTCAGGAAAGATTTATGAATGGGACTCGCGGCATGGCGCTGTTGAGATGTACACAAAACAAGGTCAACACCTTGGCGAATTCGATTCGGAAACGGGTGAACAAACAAAACCCGCAGACCCATCAAGGAGGGTAGAAAAATGAAACACGTTATTGAAATTTTCGATGCGACGTCCGAGGAATTGTTACAGAGCGTAGAAATTCCACAGTCGTATTCAGAGCAACTAGCCGAGCTGATGGGATGGACGCAACCTGACGATCCATATGACGGCTATGATCTTTTGCCGGACCAGATAAAAACGTTAGAGAAATGGACCCGCTGCACATTAAATGGCGACAACCGCATCATTCAAATTGTCTGCATTGAATAAATGCTGAGGGATATTCCAGAGAATACAACCACTTAACAGGTCGCCAAAAAAACTTGCCAAACCCGGCAGAACAACCCCACGACAATAAAAAAGGGAATACCATGCCAGGCTTCTCCATAACAGGTTTCTACCCAGATGACAAAAAGGACGATTCATTACAGTTTGAAATTTATATAGAGGACGCCGAACAAAAAGAAGCACTGGCGAAAATAACTGAAGCCAAACTCTTCAACGAAATTGAACCCGGAGAGTTGGAGATAACAGAGGAACAGCTCAGCAAAATAGAAAAAGCTCTAGATATAAAATTTCCTGACGGGCTGGAGTATTACATTGGAACTTGCGCCGACTAGCCCTCAACAGAAACCGGGAGAAAAATCGAATGGGACTAAAATTAAGTCTTGATTGGTACGACAAAAAAACCGAGCTGGGTGAAGGCGAAGAATATTCGACCGATTTGGTAGAGGACTTGTCGATAATCACCGCTTTGAATCTGGAAAGCGAACCAGAAATATATGACGGAGGCTTTGATGTACGCGCCGAATGGATACCAATCCTCCAGCCCTTTTTTGAGCACCCAATCGAACCTGAAGTATTCGACTATCAAATTGCATTCCGGTACAGAACCAATTGGTAAAAATCAGTGTTACATACGAGGCCAACATCCCGGAAAACCCGATAACTGGCGAGCAAGCTACACTCGATATTCCGACGAGAAAAGTAGAAAAATGAAGCCTACCGTTGAAATTTTTGACGTAACTACTGAAGAGTTGATAAAAACCATAGAAATCCCAATCTCCTATATGGACCAGTTGGCCGCACTTATGGGCTGGACAAAGTCTGAAGATTTTTGTTTTGTCTATGATCTGTTACCAGAGCAGATAGAGACAATAGAAGAGTGGACTCATATAACAATTCATGGCGGTAACCGAATCATTCAGATCGTTTGCCTTGGATAAAGCTGAGGCGAATCGACCGCTATTACGGACGCTCAAACCAAACCAGCGACCCCAACGAGGCGGATAGAACCATGAAGCATAAAATAATGGGTGCAATAGACGGCGACGACTTTGCCTCATACGAAAACACGCTCTGCATTGACACTCAGGCTCTTGCAAAAATAATGAACTGGACCAAAGAAGAAAGCTATTTTTACGATTATGCATTGAACACATCTCAAGTTGAAGCGTTGGAAAGATCGTGCTCAATAGAGCTACCGCGAAACCTGTTGCTTTATTTAACCAGCAGCAACTAATTAACCAAAAGACATCAAAAAGAGAAGCACCATGCGTTACTACTCAATAACAGGTTTCTATCCAGACGACAAGAAAGACGATTCACTGCAATTTGAGACTTGCATTAAAACCGCCGAGCAAAACGAAGCGCTAGCCCAGATAACTGAAGCAAAACCATTCAACGCTGTTGAACCAGGAGAGCTGGAGATAACGGAAGCACAACTCAAAAAAATAGAAAAAATTTTCGACATGAAACTCCCTGCCGGACTGGAATATTTCATCGGAACTCGTGCCGATGCTCCCTCAACCAAAACCAGATCACAAAGCTGAGAGAGCCAATGGGACTAAAACTAAGGCTTGAACGGTATAACAAGCAAACCGAATCCTACGAGGGTGAGGAGTATTCCGAAGACTTGGGTGATGACGGCTCTGTCATTGAAGCCCTAGGGATTCCAATCGAAAACAACATAAATAACGGAGGCTTTAATGTCCCACAAGAATGGATAAAAATTCTCCAACCTTATTTTGAGCATTCAATTGATTGGCCCACCTACGTCTATCAGGTCTCCTTCGATTATCGAGACAGATGGTAACCACGGACGGTCGCCAGCAAATTCGCCTCGATCAGTTACTGGCAATTACGCCACTGGATAACAACGCCGGGTTTGGCCGCGTTGTGGCGGGCGACGAATGATCACCGAACATGACATTAGCTGAGCCCCGGCGAGCGCTCACGATGCGACGCGCACCCTCAACTCTTCTTTCCAAACAACCGCTCGGCAATCTGTCGACCTCGCTCCAACCCTTCTTCCGTCAGCCAGATCGATTTGTTCTTGTTGACCGGATCGCTGATGAGGCCTTGTTCATGCAATCGGTTCATGACCTCGAAGTCGAAACCTTTCCAGGCATTGCCGCTGTCGGAGCTGAAGGCTGCCAGCAAGGCAAGCACCGCTTCTTCTATCAATCTGTCGTCGTATTCCATGGTCGCTGCTCCGCTCGTGTTCGCAGGTAGCGCCGATTTTACGCACCAGCGCTCCTTAAGTCTTATCCGGTCATCACCTCACCGGCTTGTTCCAGCGCCAACCGATTCCACACACGCTGCGGGTCAGCGGTGTGTTTACCGCCTAAGACAAGACGGCAGGAAAGGTCCAGCCGAGCAAGACCTTTCCCGTCTTGGGGCGAACCTGTCGACTACCTCACCTCAACAATATCCAAAGCCCGATTCGCCAACAGCTCACTCACCTCAATCACCTGCAAAATCCCCATCGCAACACGCCGCCTCGACCCATCCAAATCAAACGCCAAATCACTAATCATGGCATTCGCCGAAGCCAAATTCTCACTGAGATTCGCAAGCAAACACTCCGAATCCACCCCCGGATCAATCCGAAAAATGGAGTCGGTCTTGTCAGACGTTTCGCCCTTAGGCTTGGGTTTCAGATAAAAATCCAACGCTCGCGTAGCAGCGTCATCGATTTTCTTGTTGCGGGCAGACTGAGCACGGGAGACATGCTCGTTCGTATCAGGAGGATTCGGAGTCTCTTTTACCATCGTCTTGCTTCCTGTCATTGGAGCCATCACCCGCTCGCTGCTAAACGATGGGAGGCAGCTGTACGCAGGTTAGCAGACCGGGGAAACAAGAAACCGGCGCGTCCGGGGACGCCCTGCGCACAGCCACCATCAAGTGCAGGAGGGAGACTCCTGACTGGATGACGCCTTGCACAACCTGTTTCACCACGAGCTGCTAAACCCGATCACTGATGAGCAGTGACAGGTCCCAAACTACCGACGCAACCCCAGGCGCACAAGCCGGCGGATTCTGGCGTAGTTGTAGGCAAAGGCGCAAGGCGCTGTGGCTTGGCGGGCCTTGTCGCCAGTGTCTGTCGGTCTTTACTGACAGGACGTCACTCAACTGGTCCGAGCAGGTGTCCGATGCCGTTCAATTGAGGCTGTCGAAAGTTCTGTGGCAACGCGCTCATGGGAAGGGGCTGCTGCGCAGCCCAGCGGGAGCAAGCTCCCTCGCCACGGGGTTTGGTGTTTACCCAGTGAGCAACGTGGTGCTAGGCGTCTTCGCCTTTCTCTGCCGATTCAGCGCTGTGCACCACCACCAACAACTGCGCCTGAACATCACCCACCGAGCGCAGGCGATGGGGTTTTTGCGCATTGAAATGCAACGCATCGCCGCGATTCAACACGACGCGCTCGTTCATGAAGTCCACTTCCACCTGGCCTTCGTGAACGAACAGGAACTCCTCGCCCGTGTGTTCCTTGAACGCATGGTGCGCGGCGAATTCGGCCGGGGGGTAGAGAATGAAGGGCAGCAAGGTTCGCTCGGAAACCTGGTGAGCCAACACGGCGTATTCAGCGCTGCCAGGGTTCGCCGCCAGGGATTGGCGGTCTTCACAGCGCACCAGGCTGTAGCTGTCGAGCGAGACGTTTTCCTCGGAGAACAACTCCTCGACTTTCACGTTCAACGCCTTGGACAGCTTGAGCGCCGTGGCGATGGAGGGCGTGCTCAGACCCCGTTCCACCTTGGACAGGTAGCTCTTGGTCATCCCGGTTTTTTCAGCCAGGACGTCCAGCGTCACACCGAGTTTTTTTCTGAGCAATTTCAAGCGAATGGACATAGGTAACCCACATTTCCAGGGAAACGGACAATCTGCGATTGCAAATGACACTTTGTGTCATATAGTCTATTTAGTGTCATTAGCACCTCCATCCCACAGCTTCCATGACGCGGATCAAGAACGGTCAAAGAACGAATCAGGAAGAACTGACATGAGCAAGACACTGGCGACGCCCAAGGACCAATTGGTCCAGCATGCTGTAAACCAGATGCAGAAATCACTGCCGGATAATACGTGGACTGTGCGACAAAAGCTGGCCCTGACCTGTCGCATCTTGTTCGAGAACGGTCATGACTCCGGCCTCGCCGGGCAGATTACCGCGCGCGGGCCGCAACCTGGCACTTACTACACCCAACAACTGGGCCTGGGGTTTGACGAGATCACCGCCGGCAACCTGCTGTTGATCAACGAAGACCTTGAGGTCCTGGAAGGCCACGGCATTCCCAACCCGGCCAACCGGTTTCACACCTGGGTCTACCGGGCCCGGCCGGATGTGAATTGCATCATCCACACCCACCCGACCCACATCGCCGCGCTGTCGATGCTGGAGGTGCCGCTGCAGATTTCCCACATGGACCTCTGCCCGTTGTACGAAGACTGCGCGTTCCTGGAAGGCTGGCCGGGCGTGCCCGTGGGCAACGAGGAAGGCGAATTGATCGCCGGCGCCCTGGGTGACAAGCGAGCGATTCTGCTTTCCCACCACGGTCAATTGTCCACCGGCGAGACCGTGGAAGAAGCCTGCAACATCGCCCAATTGATCGAGCGCGCCGCGAAGCTGCAATTGCTCGCCATGGCCGCCGGCGAGGTGAAGCCGATCCTGCCGCACCTGGGCCGCGAAGCTAACGACTGGATCGCCCGTCCCAAGCGTCACGCGGCCGCCTTCAACTATTACGCCCGGCAGAACCTGCGCCAACACGCCGATTGCCTGAACTGAACCCAATAGGAGCGACGCCATGTCTACCCCCAACATCCACGGCATCATCGGTTACACCATCACGCCCTTCTCCGCCGACGGCCAAGGCTTGGACCTGGACGCATTGGGGCGGTCCATCGACCGCCTGATCGACAGCGGCGTGCATGCCATCGCGCCCTTGGGCAGCACCGGCGAAGGCGCTTACCTGAGCGACGCGGAGTGGGACCAGGTCAGCGAATTCAGCATCGCCCGCGTTGCCGGCCGGGTGCCGACCGTGGTCAGCGTGTCTGACTTGACCACCGCCAAAGCGGTGCGCCGCGCGCGTTTTGCCCAGGATCACGGCGCCGATGTGGTGATGGTCTTGCCGGCTTCCTATTGGAAACTGAGCGAGGCGGAAATCCTCAGGCACTACCAGACCATCGGCGCCAGCATCGATGTGCCGATCATGCTTTACAACAACCCGGCCACCAGCGGCATCGACATGTCCGTGGACTTGATCCTGCGAATTTTCAACGCGGTGGATAACGTCACCATGGTCAAGGAAAGCACCGGCGACATCCAGCGCATGCACAAGCTGCAACTGCTGGGCGAAGGCCAGGTGCCGTTCTACAACGGCTGCAACCCACTGGCGCTGGAAGCCTTCGCGGCCGGTGCCAAGGGCTGGTGCACCGCCGCGCCTAACCTTATCCCGCAACTCAATCTCGACCTGTACGCGGCCGTGTTGGCCAACGACCTGAGCAAAGCCCGGGCATTGTTTTATCGTCAATTGCCACTGTTGGATTTCATCCTCAAGGGCGGCTTGCCCGCTACCATCAAGGCGGGTCTGCGTACCCTCGGCCTGGAAGTCGGCGACCCGCGCTTGCCGGTGTTTCCGCTCGACGAGTCGGGGAATGACCGGTTGCAAGCGATGCTGAAGCAACTGCTCTGATTCGCCCTGCCCTGCGACCCGGCGGGTGGCGACTCAAAACGTCAACCTGTCGGTCGCTTCACTTGATTCTCAAACTGCAAAACGGCGAGGCGTGAGATGGACACCTATAAACCGCTGCACTGTGACCTGCACGACTACCTGGAGATTGCCTGCCTGTGCGGCTACACGCTGGACATCGAACTGACTGACGGCCAACGCGTGACGGCTCGGGCGATTACCACGCGGACCGCTTCCACGCGGGAAGAGTTTCTCGAAATCGAAACGGCGGAGGGCCGACGGGAGATTCGTCTTGACTGTTTATTGGCAATTACGCCGCTGAATGAGAATGCGAGGTTTGGGCGGGTTGTGTTGACGGTGGGTGACTAGGTTGGTCAGTGAATGGATCTGCTGACTGACGCACCGCTATCGCGAGCAAGCTCGCTCCCACAAGGGACTGTTGCGCCTGGGACTCAACGGGCATCCAGTTATTCCCGTGGCTAGGTAGCTTGCTCCTGCCGGGCTGCGCAGCAGCCCCAATCATTCAGGCAGTAAAGTAGTGGGGCAGAGGCTTTGTTTCATCAAGCTATTTGCGAGGTCCTTTTGCTCTCAGCTTTTGTCACTTTCTTGCCCTTGTGCTCAGACTCCCATCCTTTACAAGCCAGGGCCACATGCTTGGGAATCATTGAGGTCCCACTGCTGTAAGCGGTAATAGTGCGACGGGTAAAGCCCAGCTCCTGCGCGGCGGTGGTCAACGAGAGTTTGTTGGCAGCCATCCAGCGTTTGAAGGCCTGGGTCGGCATCACCTCACCGGCTTGCTCCAGCGCCAACCGATGCAAAGTGACGGCCGCCAGTTCCAAGTCATCCCCCCAGCTCACATCGAAGCCCCATTCTCCCACTTGGGCGGTGCCGAACAACGACAGGTCTTCCAGGGGCTTGAGCACCGGGAATTGTCGGATGTACTCCCGCAAGTCAACGTCGTAGCGCTTACCGTTGGCAAACTCCACCTGCAAGGCATGTTTGCCGGGGACAGGCTTCACGCTGCTGATTCTGGCTTTGCTGATCATGGGTCAGCTCCTCCGATTCTGTTCGTTCCACACACGCTGCAGGTCAGCCGTATGTTCTGCCGCCCACGCCAAGGCGGCTTTCAGGGATTTAGAGTTGGCCCCTTTACCAAGCACCTTGAGCCCGTCGATCTCTACCAGTGACTCACCATCGGGCGTTTGCACATGAAAATGCGGCGGCGCGTGATCGTCCGGGTAGATTTTTATTTTCCAGTTACGGTTGCTGTGTACGGTAGCCATGCCAGGCATGCTAGGGAATTTTTTTCTCTAGCACAAGGTCAGGCGTCAGATGCTGAGCGTGACCCCTTTTCCCGCTAAAGCGCGATTAGCAGTCATTCGTCACGGTGATTAATGATCAAGACTTTCCATCACCTTCTCCGAACAACCCCGGCCCCTTTCCGTACGCCAAATATCTCCAGAAGAAACGCCCACTCGAATTTTTTAGGCGCACGCACAAACGCATCAGCCACCTTATCGATTTCGGCTCTCGCTCCCTCTGCGCTGTCATAAGTCAGCGCGCAGAACGTTCCATCCGGAAAGAAGACGCTGTAATCATAACGAGGCCCCACCCAAACCCCATCTACCCATCGGCCGCCCACCGGGTTTTTGTTGATCACGCAGCCTTTGTAGTTCTCTACGAATTCCATATCGCACCTCACGAAATCAAGCACCCGTGATAGCGCGACGCGTTTCGAGCGAAATCTCGCGATATCGCCTTCAGCATACGGCCCTCGAAAATTCTTGCGCACCTGTAGAAAATGACAGTAATTAATAACAACTAGCCACAAGTACGCAGCCATTAATTCTGTTTGGCTATAAACCCTTCAAAAATTCTTTCCCATCCATCCCTTCCCGCAAAACTTCCATCCTCTCCAGCAAACGCCCCTCCCAATCCTCGTCTCGATAATGCCCGCTTCACTCACCCAAGCGCTGCAACCGAGCACCCCGTGTACCTCCCATGAACCTACGCACCTTCATTCGCAGCTATTGCCTCAACGCCAGGCTCGCCACGAATGCCCTGACCCGCCTGCACAAATCCCTCTGCTCCCTGGCCGCTTATCTGGCCCAGCAGGGCTTCGATTCCAACTTATGGCCCGCCACCCGTGACGAAGCCACGCTGGACAACCGCATCAACACCCTCTGCCCAGAGCTGGCCACCACCGTATTCAGCCACGCCCGCGAGGGCATCATCCTCGTCGACCCCTACGGTCGGGTCATCGCCGTCAACGAAGCCTTCACCCGCCTCACCGGTTACAGCCAGGAAGAGGTGCAGGGCCGCGAGTTGAATTCCCACCGCATGGTCCGCCGCCTCACCGCTTTTTACGCCCCCATGAAAAACGCCCTGGACTTCCACGGCCACTGGTCCGGCGAGATCCAAAGCAACCACAAGGACGGCCGGGAGATGACGTCGCGGATCAGCATCAGCGCGGTGCATGACCGGCACGGCAATGTTCAGCACTACGTGGCGCTGCTCGGCGACATGACGCAGATGAAGCAGCGCTTGCAGTTGCTTGAGCGGGATGCGCGGTATGACGCGCTCACGCAGTTGCCCAATCGGTTGTTGTTGGCCGAGCGGATGCGTCAGGCGTTGGGCAAGGCGCGGGTTCATCAGCAGAAAGTGGCGATTGCGTTTATTGACCTGGATGGGTTCAAGGCGTTGAACGACAGTTATGGGCATGACTGGGGGGATCGGGTGTTGCAGATTGTCGCGGCGCGGATCAATGCGACGTTGCGTGAGGGCGATACGTTGGCGCGCCTTGGGGGTGATGAGTTTGTCGCCGGGCTGGTGGGTTTGCATGCCGAGGAGGACAGCGAGCCGTTGCTCAAGCGGATGCTGGCGGCCGCGAATGCGCCGATTCTGATTGGTGCGCAAACGGTGGAGATTGCGGCGAGTATCGGGGTGGCGTTTTACCCTGAGCATGGGCAGGAGATCGATGGGTTGATCAGTAAGGCGGATCAGGCCATGTATCTGTCGAAGAAGGCCGGCGGTAATCGCTTGGCGTTTTGTCCGACGCGGTTTATTTCGCTCAATAGCGAAGCCTGACGGTGGTGCCGACGGTGCGTTCGCTGCCGGTCATGACGCCGTAGTCGCCGGCGCCGAGCAGTGAGTAGACGGCGGTGATGTAGTTGCGGTCGAACACATTGCGCACCCAGCCTTCCACTTCCCAGGCGCGGTCCTGGCTGCGCAGGCCCAGGCGCAGGTTGGTGAGGCCATAGCTGGGTTGATAGCTGCCTTCGCCGCCTTCGAGGGTGCCGTAGTAGCCGATGCGGAAGCTGTAGTCGATGCCGCTGAAGGCTTCCAGGCCGTAGGGCAGCGGGTGGGTGTGGTCGAGGCCGCTGCTGAGGTTCCATTCCGGGGCGTTGTAGAGGCGCTCGCCGCTCAGGTCGCAGGTCCATTGGCCCGAGGCCGGCGGGCACGGGGCGTTGGGGAAGCTGCGGTAGCGGGCGTCGCTCCAGGCCACGCCCAGGCGGCCGGTGAGTCGGGGCGTGAGTTGCCAGGCGGAATCGAGTTCGATGCCGCGCAGGCGGACTTTGCCGACGTTGATCAGGTTGTCCCGCAGGGGAGGCGCAAACAGCGAGGTGGGCGGGCTGTAGGTGAGCGCTTGGTAGTCGTCGACGTCGGTCTGGTAGACGGCGAGGTTGAGCAAGGCGCGCTGATCCCAGAACCGCGTCTTCATGCCCACTTCCAGGGACGTGGCGCGCTCCGGCTCGAAGGTCGGCGCGGTGAACGGGCCGATCACGTCGAAGTTGATGCCGCCGGCCTTGTAGCCTCGCGACCAACTGACGTAGCCCATCACCCCGTCGGTGAAGCGGTAGCTGGCGCTGAGCAGGCCGGAGACGTTGTCTTCTTTGATCGAGTCTTCGCGGTAGTACGCACGGCCGAGAGCGATGTCCCGCAGTAATTGCCCTCCCACCTGGAACACCGGAGGCAAACCGGTCAGCGGAGCGAGGTTGCTGACATCGCGGGAGACCCAGCCGTCCTTGCGCTCCTGGCTGTAGCGCAGGCCACCGGTGAATTCCAACGGGTCGATCGGGCGCCAGGAGAGCTGGCCGAAAATGGCGCGGCTGTCGCCCTTCTGCTCGCCGTCATATCGCTGCCGGGCGCCATCGAGCAACACCGAAGGCACCTGCCTCGGATCGGTGAGGCTGACGCCGAAGATTTTTTGCAGTGCCTCCAGTTGATCGCCGACGAACCAGGGCGCCGCGTCCTTGCCGTATTCGACGTTGATCTCGCGGTCGAGCTGTTGGCGCAGGTAATACAGGCCGGCAACATAGTCGACGGAAGAACCGGCCGTGCCGGACAGGCGCCATTCCTGGCTGAACTGTCGGTGGTCCAATGCGGCTTCGGATTGCATCACCGAGCGTGCGGTACTGTCGCCGTCGCGGTCGGCGCGGTAATCCCAGTCGCGATAGGCGGTGATGCTGGTCAAGCGCATCGCCTCGTCCAGGTCCCAATTCAACTCCAGCGACACGCCATTCTGCAGGGTTCGCGGATGGCCCGGGGCGTCGATTCGGGACTCGCGTTTGTAAGGATCAGGCTCCGCCAGTGGATAGCCGGCGAACTGGGCGCGCTTGCGGGTTTGCTCGCTGTAGTGATTGACCAGCAGGACGTTGCCGGCTTCGTTCTGCTCGGCGTAGTCGGCGATCAGGCGGGCGCTGAAGTCGCTGTTCGGTGTCCACAGCAATTGGCCGCGCAGGCCTTGGCTGTCGGAGTCGCCGAGGCGGCTGCCGTCTTGCAGGTTTTCCACGGCGCCTTCGCTGGCGCCGTCGAACACGTTGAGTCGCCCGGCCAGTACGTCGTCTTGCAGCGGCCCGGAAATCGTTCCGCGATATTCCCGCAGACCGCGCTCACCGTAAGTCGCTTCAAGATTGGCTTCGGGCTGGAACGTCGGTTGTTTGGTGATGATGTTCAACGCGCCGGCGGTGGTGTTCTTGCCGAACAAGGTACCTTGGGGCCCGCGCAGGACTTCGATGCGTTCGATGTCCATCAACTCGGTGAACGCCATGCCCTGGCGCGCCTGGTAAACACCGTCGACGTAGGTGCCGACGCTGCCTTCCAGGCCATCGTTGTAGGCGGTGGCGCCGAAGCCGCGCAGGCCGAAGCCGGCGTAACGGGCATCGTGACCGGAGACCACCAGGCCCGGAACCCGTTGCTGGATGTCTTGCAGTCGATGCAGGCCGGCTTCGTCCAGTTGATCGCCGTAGAGGACGTTGATCGGGATCGGCACGTCTTGCGGGTCTTCCTCGCGGCGGCGAGCGGTGACGGTGGTTTCGTCGAGCGTCAGGGCGCTGGGCGCCTCTTGCGCGGCATGGGCCGATGCCCAGGGCAACGCGAAGAGGCCGCCGAGCAAGAGCAGCCGATAACCCAGACCCGGCATGCTAGAACTCCCGGGCCATTTCGCGATGCTCCGTGTCCGGGCAAACCAGTGTATTGATCCGTGCCAGCAGTTCGCGGCTGTCGGCGGGCTTGAGCAGTACCGCGTCGAAGGCCAGGTCTTGTGGATAATTCTCCGGCCTGTGGGGCGGGACCGCTGAATACAGCATCACCGGTAGATCATGCTCACGGTCGCGCACGTGTCGCAGCAGTTCCCAACCGTCCATCCCGGGCATCATCTGGTCGCTGATCAGCAGGTCAATCGGTTGTTCGTCCAGACAGGCCAAGGCGTCTTCGCCAGTCGCCGCCATGCTCACGTCGAAACCGTAGCCGGCCAGCAGGTCGTAGAGCCATTCGCTGTTCTGCTCGATGTCGTCCACCAGCAGCACGTGTTTACCCTGGCCATCGAGCGGCGTGATGTTGTTGTCGACGATGCCGTTTTCCAGGTCGTGTTCCTGGGCGCATTTGAGTTGCAGGTGAAAACTGAAGTGGCTGCCCTGCCCGGTGGCCTGGGGTTCGAGGCGGCTGTCCATGCGTTCCAGCAGTTGCGTGACGATGGACAGGCCCAGCCCACTGCCCTCGAAGCGCTGGGCATTGCGGCCGCGGCGGAACGGTTGCAGCAGGTGTTCGAATTCTTGCGGGTCGATGCCGATGCCGGAGTCGATCACGCTGAAGCGCAGCTCCACGGTGTCGGCGCTCGCTCCTGGGCCCGCGCTCACTTCGAAACGGATCTGGCCGTTGCGGGTGAATTTCGCCGCGTTCGCCAAGAGATTCATGAGGATCTGCCGGAGGCGTTTGAAATCAGCCTCCACCAGCGGCGGCAGGTCATCCGCCAGCACGGCTTCAAACGTGTTGCCCTGGCGGGCGGCGAGAAAGCCTGCCTCGTCTGCGATCTCTTGCAGGAAGCCGTACAAATAGTCCGGGGCGAGGGTCAGTTGCATTTGCTCCAGTTCGCCACGGGAAAACTCGAGCATCTCGTCGATCAGTTCCAGTTGCTGGCGGGCGTTGCGCTCGATTGTCGCTTGATAGTCGCGGTTGGGCCCGGCGTGCAGCAGGCGCGCGTAGTCGATGATGCGCACCAGCGGCGAGCGCAGGTCGTGGCTGATGCGCGCCATCAACGCGCTGCGGGCCGCGAGGGATTCGCGCAGCTGTGACGTGCGCAGCGCCACGGTGCTTTCCAGGCGTTCGTGCTCGGCCTGGCGTTGTTGTTCGAGGGTGGACAGGGCGTGCTTTTCCCGGTGGCGGCTGCGGGCGACTTCCATGATCAAGGTGCACACCAGCAACGTCACGCCCGCCAGGGTGGACGATAGGCTGTATTTGCTTTCCGGCGATTGCCAGGGCAGTTGTTCCTGGGGGAAGAAAATCCGCATCAGCAGTTGCCCCACCAACAGGCCGGGCACCAGCCAGGCCATCCAGTGGTAGGCCAGCCGCCTGCGCCACGCCATGAACAAGGTGGGAAGCAGTGCGCCATAGAAACTCATCAGGGATATCTGGACGATCTGCGCGCCCTGGACTGGATCGACCTTGAGCCACCAAAGTCGGCCGATGACACAGCCCAACAGCGGCACCCAATAGCTCCAGCCAATGATCCTGGGCAGTTGGGATACCTGCAACAGCACGCGGAAATAAGCCAGGAACAATACGAACGAGAGCGCGCTGGCGCAGGTCAGCAGCTCCCGTGTCCAGCCCAGCGCCGAGGGCCAGTAGATCAAGTAACCGTTGAGGATGCAGGTCAGCAGGATATAGCTGAGTACCGCACCGGCATTCACCGTCAGGAGTGGGGAGCGCAGGATCCAGCCAACGATGAAGCCGAACGGCACGACCAGCAGGACAATGCCGAGGGAGAGCCCGTCGCTCAAATAGGTCTGTTGCTGACTGCGCAGCAGCGCCGGCTCGGACCACAGTTCCGGCTCCAACAGCATCTGGAAGTTGCTCGCCACCCGGACGAATACCGTGGTGCTCTCCCCCGCCGCCAGCGTGACCGGGAACGCCGGCTGACGCGCCGTAGGCTGGGGCCATTCGGCCGGGGGATAGGCGGCTCCGGCGTGGGCGACGCGCCCCGGTTGGTAGACACGAATGTCTTCCAGGCGCGGCGCCCCGACCACCAGCAAGCGCGAACACGCCACAGCGCCTGAGTTGGTCAGTTGTAATTTCAGCCAGAAGGCGGAGCGACTGTAACCCTGCGTCGGCCAGCTCGGGGTCGCGGCCTTGAAATCGGTGTCAGGCCGTTGGGCGATTTGTTCCAGGCTCAGGTGTGCCTGGGTGTCCTCGAAAATCTGCGCCACCGGCATCAGGTTCAGATAGTCGGCGCGGCAGATATCCACAGGCGCCGCACGCACCAGGCCTGTGGATATCAGCGTTATCGTCAGCAGTAGAAACTGTAGAAGCCGCATCAGGCGCGTCCGGCCGACTCGGTTTCGGCAATACCCAGGGCTTGCTGGCGAAACTGGCTGGGCGTCATGCCGATGCGCTGGCGGAAGGCGGTGGTGAAGTTGCAGGCGTTGCGAAAACCAACCAGTTCGGCGACGTCCTGCACGCTCATGGCGCTTTCGCAGAGCAAGTCCTGGCCGCGCCGCAATCGGGCGTCGCGAATGTAGGCGAACACGGTCATTCCCAGGTGCTCGCGAAAAATCGCGGTGAGGCGTTTTTCGTGGGTGCCGACTTTTTGCGCAAGCATGCCCAGGGACGGCATGTCGTCCAACTGGTTTTCTATCAGTCGCATCGCCGCGCGCAGCACGATCTCATCGCCTTGCGGCTCCGGATCGGCTGGGCTTTCATGGACGGCCGGTGGCGCGCGCCAGGTCAATTGCAGGTGGATCTTGATGCGCGCCAGCACTTCTTCGGGGGCGCAGGATTTGGGGATGTAGTCCACCGCGCCCACGGTCAGCCCTTCCAACCGTTCCAACGACGTGTTGGCCGAGGACAGGAACAGGATCGGGGTGTGCCGGGTGGCCGGTGCCTCGCGCAGTAGCCGGCACAGGCTGAAGCCGTCCATTTGTGGCATGTGCACGTCCAGGACGATAAGGTCCGGGCGCAGGGCCAGTGCCCGTTGATAACCCTGGTAGGCGTCGCTGGCCAGGGAAATGCGCCAGGGCTGTGTCTTCAAGAGAATGAGCGTGGCGCGGATGTCTTCGGGCACATCGTCGATCAGCAGAATATGCGGCAACAGCTCGGACGCCGCCACGCCCCCCGCCGTCGCTGCCTGCCTTTCGTATCGTCCGTTGTCCATTCGCCAGGTCTCTTGTTGTGTTTAGCCAGGTCACTGTCGCGAAATTGCCAGGCGAGGAAACACGTATCGGGCCGGCAACAAGTCGATATAACGGCAGGTAAGGCGAGAACTGAAGCTATCAAATTTTTGATGGGCGATAAACGGTCATGCCGACCGTGGCGCCCACTGATGCGGGACGATGCTGTTCATCGTGGCGAGGGAGCTTGCTCCCGCTGGGCTGCGAAGCGGCCCCAAAGCAGCGCACTCAATATGACTGATACACCGAGTTGCCTGGTTTGGGGGCTGCTGCGCAGCCCAACGGGAGCAAGCTCCCTCGCCACAGGTGGGTGGGCATGTGGCGGGGACAGGGAACAAGCGGTGGCTGCGCCTGGAAAAACCCAGGCGGGTGACCAATGCGGTTGATGCTGATGACCGTGGCGAGGGAGCTTGCTCCCGCTGGGCTGCGAAGCGGCCCCAAAGCAGCGCACCCAATATGACTGATACACCGAGTTGCCTGGTTTGGGGGGCTGCTGCGCAGCCCAGCGGGAGCAAGCTCCCTCGCCACAGGTGGATGGGCATGTGGCGGGGACAGGGAACAAGCGGTAGCTGCGCCTGGAAAAACCCAGGCGGGTGACCAATGCGGTAGATGCTGACGACCGTGGCGAGGGAGCTTGCTCCCGCTGGGCTGCGAAGCGGCCCCCAAACCAGGCAACTCGGTGTTTCAGGAAGATTGAGTCCACTGCATTGGGGCTGCTGCGCAGCCCAGCGGGAGCAAGCTCCCTCGCCACGGGTTTGTTGAGTCCTTGGTTAGAACTGGTAACCAATCTGAGCGAGCAACTGCGGGTTTTCCTGGCGCGTATCGCTCTGGGCTTCACCGCCAGAATGACGCCACGCCACCGTTGCGTCGAACGAGAGCGGGCCGTACTGGGCACGCAAACCCACACCGCCGCCGGAGATGCTGCGGGTGTTTTGCTCATCGGCCCACTCGTTGTGGTTGATGCGCACTTTGCCGGCATCCCAGAACAGGTAAGGCGTGAGCTTGTCGATCGGGTAGCGAAGTTCGATCTGGGTCAGCATGCCTTCGTCGCCCGAGGCTTCGCTTTGAGGATAGGCCCGCACGCCATCGATGCCACCGAGGCTGAAGTCTTCGGAAGAGTCGAGGTTGTCCTGGCTCCACTGCCCGAGGACACGGGCAAACAGCGTGAAGTTGGCGGGCAGCGCTTGCAGACGAGCGAGGTCGACGTTCACTTTGCTGAATTGGCCTTCGGTCTGGGCGGTCTGGCGGTCGCCCTCGCGCAGGGCCGAGTCCAGTTTCAGGTCACCGTAGGTCAGCGTCGCGCCGCCGTAGGTGATGCCGCCGCCGAACAAGGTGTCCCGTACGTCGAATTGCAAGCTGATGGGCAGCGAGTTGCTGCTTTTTTCAAAGCTCAGGCCCAGCACTTCGTATTTGTCCTCAAGCTCTTTGTGCTGGTATTGCCCGGCCAACATGAGGTTCGCCTGGTTGCTGCGAATGAGCGGATAACTCAAGCCAATGCTGCTGACCTCGGCGGTACCGGTCGCCCCCAGGTCGGCGAATTCCTCGCCCAGGTCGTAAGCGCTCTGGGCATAACCGACGTTGCCACGCAGGCCGGACGTGCCCAATGGCATCGAGTAGCCGAGGCTGCCGAAATACAGCTCCTCATCGGTGGCCATCACGGCGGCGCTGAGCTTGTCGCCGAGCATCATCGGGCTGTTCCAGTCACCTTGTACCGTCAGGCGATTGCGCCCCGAGTAGCGGTTGCCGTGGTTGTCCAGCGTGGCCTTGCCTTCGAAGGCCTTGGTTTTGCTCACTTGGGCATTGAGGTCGCCCGTACCGAGCTCGTCACCCGGGCGGATGACCGGACGAACCGCC
Source organism: Pseudomonas sp. Z1-12 (assembly GCF_051132015.1). NCBI lineage: Bacteria > Pseudomonadati > Pseudomonadota > Gammaproteobacteria > Pseudomonadales > Pseudomonadaceae > Pseudomonas > Pseudomonas sp. Z1-12. The sequence continues at coordinate 1,059,558 of NZ_CP071647.1, read as the reverse complement.
ACGCCCGGCAAGTCGGACAGCACCAAGATGCTGCGCTCCAGGCGGTCACGCTCGATCACATCGCCCGGCTTCAAGTCGTCCAGAAACGGCTGCGCCTGCTCGGCGAGTTTGGCATCGTCGTTGACGGCGGTGACTTTGCCATAACGGCCTTCGATCACGGCGATGGTCAGCTCGCCATTGGCCATGCGTTGGGCCGGCAAATAGGCGCGAGCAAACGGGTAGCCGTTCTCGCGGTAGTAAAGCGTGACCTGCCGGGCGATTTCCCGCAATTCGTCCAGATCGTGAGCCTTACCCACGGCTGGCGCGACGACGCGTTGCAGGCTGGCCTCGTCGATGCGGGTGTTGTCGGTGAAACGGACGGCGTTGAGCTGGACCTTGGCGCCGCCGACTTTTTCCTGGGCCGGTTGCGGTGCTTCAACATCCAGGCGAATGCTTTGCGGCAACTCCTGCTGGGGAATCGGCAGTTCCTGCAGGATACGGCCGGCGTCGGGGATCGGGCGTGTCGGCAGGGTCGCGGCCCAGGCCTGGGAAGTGGATAACAGCGCCAGACCAGCGGCGCAGGACATCAGTTTGTTATGCATTGAATAAGTCTCGAAGAATGCGGGTTGCCTGAGCCCATGGCCACGTCCGGGGGGACGCGGCCAAGGGACTCCTTCAAATGGAAAAAATGGATGTCAGGGGATCAGGGACGCATGGCCAGACCTGGACCTGGCAAGCGCACACCGCCGCGCACGACGAACACGGTCTGCGGCGGGTAGGCCGCGCAAGCGCCGCCCTCGGATACACCGCCATCGGCGCAGACATTCCCGGCCAGTTCCCGCTCGCTGTCGGCGCTCTCGGCCTGGGCCGCCGAATCGCCGTCGCCATTGCCAGCGCCGTTGCCACGTGTGCCGCCCTGGTCCACCAGCAACAGACCACCGTCCTCGACCCCGGCGCCGGACCAGTCAGCCGGTTTCGGCTGGGCCGGGTTGAGCTCCGGAGCATGGGGCGACGTCACCTGCGCGCCGACGCGTGTTGCATCGGCGACGCTCTGCCGGACGGCGTCGTAGTCAACGGACGGTGTCACGGTCAGATTGGCGTTCGCCGGGTTGCTCACGATCAGGTAACCCAGGTCGGCCAGCCCGCCGATGTTGATCAGGTGCGAGCCCGGGCCTTGGGTGCCTACCGAATACAACGGGTTGCCGAGCATCGGCTTGGTGTCGCCGTTCCACAGACCGCTGGCGTCATAACCGGCGATACCGCCGCCATTGAACGTGGTCTGGCCATCGAACGGCTTGGTCTGGGTGGTCGTGCCGTTGGTGGACACCACCAGGGTCGGTTGCTCGCGGTACACGGCATGAACGCCCGTGGTGCCCAGGGCCCGGCCGAAGTTGCTCTGCTGCTCGTCGCTGTTGTAGCGGAAATTGCCGCTGCCACTGCCGACCACATCCACCAGGCGGGTGCTGCCGGCGAGGCTGCCGGTGTAGATTACCGCCCGGCCGCCAGCGCCGGTGGAGACCGTCACCCCCGCGTCGGCCTTCACGTCGCCACCTGCGGCCACGCCCGCCGAAGCGGATTGACCGGCGTTGAGCACGATCGCGTCGGAAGCGTTGCTGGTGGTGCTGACGTTTTCGGTCAGGGTGATGTTGCCGGTGGTGGTCACCACCTGGACTTTGCCGGTGTTGCCGATGCCGACGATCTGATCCAGCTGGGTGCCGTCCAGTGCCGTTTCGGTCAGCCTGCCGACGGTGACGTCGCTGCGGTTGACGAAGCTGACGTCCTTCGCGCGGCTGGCGAGATCGCCGACCCAGTTGCTGGCGTTGCGCAGGTCGAAATCACCGCCCTTGAGCGCGAGACCATCGGCGATGATGTTGCCCTTGGCGTTCTGGGTGGTCTTGCCATCCACGTTAAGGAACACGTTGCCGCTGGTCGCCAGCCCTTCGTTGATCGCCAGGTTGCCGTTGGTGCCGATGCTCACGTCGCCGGTGTTGTTCACGCCGGTGGTGGTCTTGACCACGTTGCCGTTGCCGTCGGTTTCAGTCAGCGTGCCGACCTTGAGGTTGCCGGTGTTGTTGAAGGCGACCTTGCCTGCCTTGCTGGCGATATCGCCCACGATGTTGCCGTTGTTGCGCAACTCGAAGTCGCCGCCGTTGAGCGCCAGGCCATCAGCGGTGATGTTGCCGTTGCTATCCTGAGTGGTTTTGCCATCGACATTGAGGAACACATTGCCGCTGGTCGCCAACCCTTCGTTGATCGCCAGGTTGCCGTTGGTGCCGATGCTGACGTCACCAGTGTTTTTAACGCCGGTGGTGGTCTTGACCACGTTGCCGTTGCCATCGGTTTCGGTCAGCGTGCCGACCTTCAGGTTGCCGGTGTTGTTGAAGGCGACCTTGCCTGCCTTGCTGGCGATGTCACCCACGATGTTGCCGTTGTTGCGCAACTCGAAATCGCCGCCGTTCAGCGCCAGGCCGTCAGCGGTGATGTTGCCGTTGCTGTCCTGAGTGGTTTTGCCATCGACATTGAGGAACACATTGCCGCTGGTCGCCAGCCCTTCGTTGATCGCCAGGTTGCCGTTGGTGCCGATGCTGACATCACCGGTATTGTTCACGCCGGTGGTGGTCTTGATCAGATTGCCGTTGCCGTCGGTTTCAGTCAGCGTGCCGACCTTCAGGTTGCCGGTGTTGTTAAAGGCGACCTTGCCTGCCTTGCTGGCGATGTCACCCACGATGTTGCCGTTGTTGCGCAACTCGAAATCGCCGCCGTTGAGGGCTAGGCCATCGGCGGTGATATTGCCCTTGGCATTCTGGGTGGTCTTGCCGTCGACATTGAGGAACACGTTGCCGCTGGTCGCCAGTCCTTCGTTGATCGCCAGGTTGCCGTCGGTGCCGATGCTGACATCACCGGTATTGTTCACGCCGGTGGTGGTCTTGATCAGATTGCCGTTGCCGTCGGTTTCGGTCAGCGTGCCGACTTTCAAGTTGCCGGTGTTCTTGAAGGCGACCTTGCCTGCCTTGCTGGCGATGTCGCCCACAATGTTGCCGTTGTTGCGCAGCTCGAAATCGCCGCCGTTCAGAGCCAGGCCGTCAGCGCTGATGTTGCCCTTGGCGTTTTGGGTGGTCTTGCCATCGACGTTGAGGAACACGTTGCCGCTGGTTGCCAGCCCTTCGTTGATCGCCAGGTTGCCGTCGGTGCCGATGCTGACGTCGCCGGTGTTCTTCACGCCGGTGGTGGTCTTGATCACGTTGCCGTTGCCATCGGTTTCGGTCAGCGTGCCGACCTTCAGGTCGCCGGTGTTGTTGAACGCGACCTTGCCCGCCTCGCTGGCGATGTCACCCACGATGTTGCCGTTGTTGCGCAACTCGAAATCGCCGCCGTTCAGCGCCAAGCCGTCAGCGGTGATGTTGCCGTTGCTGTCCTGAGTGGTCTTGCCATCGACATTGAGGAACACGTTGCCGCTGGTTGCCAGCCCTTCGTTGATCGCCAGGTTGCCGTTGGTGCCGATGCTGACGTCGCCGGTGTTTTTAACGCCGGTGGTGGTCTTGAGCACGTTGCCGTTGCCGTCGGTTTCGGTCAGCGTGCCGACTTTCAGGTTGCCGGTGTTGTTGAACGCGACCTTGCCCGCTTCGCTGGCGATGTCGCCCACGATGTTGCCGTTGTTGCGCAGCTCGAATTCTCCGCCGTTGAGGGCCAGGCCGTCAGCGGTGATGTTGCCCTTGGCATCCTGAGTGGTCTTGCCATCGACATTGAGGAACACATTGCCGCTGGTCGCCAGCCCTTCGTTGATCGCCAGGTTGCCGTCGGTGCCGATGCTCACGTCGCCGGTGTTGTTCACCCCGGTAGTGGTCTTAACCACGTTGCCGTTGCCGTCGGTTTCGGTCAGCGTGCCGACCTTGAGGTCGCCGGTGTTGTTGAACGCGACCTTGCCCGCCTCGCTGGCAACGTCACCCACAATGTTGCCGTTGTTGCGCAACTCGAAGTCGCCGCCGTTCAGCGCCAAGCCGTCAGCGGTGATGTTGCCGTTGCCGTCCTGAGTGGTCTTGCCATCGACATTGAGGAACACATTGCCGCTGGTTGCCAGCCCTTCGTTGATCGCCAGGTTGCCGTTGGTGCCAATGCTCACGTCGCCGCTGTTGTTCACGCCGGTAATGGTCGTTTGCGTGCCGTCGGCATGGGTCGCGGTGAGCGAACCCACCTTGAGGTTGCCGCTGTTGTTGAACTGGACCTTGCCCGCCTCGCTGGCGATATCGCCGATTACGTTGCCGGTGTTGCCCAGCGCATAATTGCCGCCCAGCAGCACCAGGCCGCTGGCATCGAGCTTGGCCCCGGCATCGCCGGCCTGGGTGGTGTTGCCCGCCACTTCCAGGGTGATGATGTCGTCGGCACGGGTCTGGCCCTGATTGACATCATCCCGTGGACCATTTTCGATGGTGATGCCTTTCGCCAACGTCAGGTCATGATCGGTTTTCAGGGTGACCGCCTCATCGGAGGTAATCCCCACGGTGCCGTCCACGACGCCCACCGTCAGGTTGCCGTTGCCGGCGAATACCAGGCTGCCGACATCGGCAGCGATCACGCCCACGTCATGTCCCTTGCCCAGGTTGAAATCACCTTCGCCGCGCAGGGCCAATTCGTCTGCGGTAATGGTTGCGCCCGTAGCCTGGGTCGCCCCTTGGCCCGCGTCGACGCTCAGCGTCAGGCCCTTGCCGGTGGTGCCGTCTTCGTCGGTGCCTTCAGGATCCGCGAGGGTCAGATCGCCCAGCAGGTCCAGGACGCCGTTGGCGACCAGGGCCAGATCGTCCTTGAGTGTCGCGCCCTCGTCATCAACGGTGATGTTGCGGGTCTTGTCGTTACCGATGACGACCTTGTCGAAGCCATCCTGGATATTCGCCAGGTCAGCGTCGGACAGCACCAACGGATCGTTAGGCCCGGTCACTTCCGGGTCATCGCTGCCGCCCAGGTGGATATCCAGGCCAGGGGTCTTCTGCTGCAGGGTGAGACTGCCGCCACCGGTAACGCTCGCGGCGAGATCGATTTCGTCGGCGGTCAGGCTCGTATTGCCCTGGGTGGCCAATGCCTGGCCGACCGTAAGCGTGTCAGCGATAAGGTTCAGGTCGCCGGTCTGGGTCATGCCCGCAACCGGCACGCCTTGCGGGTTGGCCGGGGTCTGGCTGTCTGGAATGGTCACGACGCCGGCGGTCAGGTCATCGACATCGGCAAAGCTGACCGTGCCGGTGTCGCTGGCGATCGTATTGACGTCGTTGGCGGCGTTGTCCAGGTCATGAACGGCACCGTCACCCAACAGCACCAGGCCATCGGCGACGAGGGCGCCGCCGGCGGTCTGGTCGATCTTGCCGCCATTGCTTTGCAACGCCAGGACCGGAGCCGGTTTGTTGTCGTCATTGCCGGTGCCCGGTGCGTCCGCCACGGTCAGTTGGTCATTGATGTGGATATTGCCGGTGCCGGCATCGAGGATGAGGTTGTCGTTGATGCGGGTCGCTTCGATGATGCTGATGTCACCGGTCATGTCCGCGCCACCGATCTTGACCGAGGTGAAGCCATCGCCCAACGCGCCGATGTCGCTGCCGGTCAGTTCCAGCGCACCGGGCGCATCGCCGGTGCTGCCGCCCACGGCAATGTCTTTGCTCGGGGTGTTGGTCTCAAGGGCAATCGAGCCATTGCCGGTGACGCTGCCGGCGCCGCCGTTGAAGTTGATGTCGTCGGCCTTGATGGCCAGGTTGTTGTCGGTGCTGTTGAGGCTGCCGTTGAACGTGATGGAACTGCCTTGCAGGCCTTTGCTGCCCGAGGTATTGGTCTTGATGTTATCGACGTACAGCGAACCGCCGACCCGCTTGCCTGCGGTCTGGTCGAAACTGCCCGACACGAACACGAATTTGTAGGTGCCGGCCTTGTCAGCCGTGGCCGTATGGCTTTTCCAATCCACCGCGCCCGTACCGTTACCCGTTTCGTTCAGGATGATCTGGTATTCACCAGTATTGACGTTCAACAGATAGCCGAAGACGTCATAGGTATCGCCGCCGGCAACCGGTTTGTAATCGAAACTGACCGCTTCTCCCGCCGCCAGGGAAACCGTGCCTTCGCTGACGACCGAAGGACCCCGCATGATGCAGCCGGCGGGGGCGTTCTGGCAGTTGGAATCGTTCTCGGTACCCAGCAGCAGCGCAGCGCCGCCGTCCTTGCCCTGGCCAGCCGCGGCGACCGGTGTGAGGGGTTTGTAGTCCATGTTCCCCTGGTCGCCAGGCGAAACGCTCGGCGGATTGCCATTGGTTGGCGACGTGGTCGGCAACGTCGGGTCATCCGGCGAGACCACGCCGTCCACCACGGTGACGCCAGTGAAGAACTGGGCGATGGAGGTTTGCCACCCGACCAGGCCGTTTTCGAAGTCGGCGTTCAGGAACTGCGAGGTGCCCAGCTCGACGGCGCCGGTGTAGACCTGCTCGCCGGTGGTGAAGACTTTTGCGCCGTTGATAAAGGTCTTGCCGGCACCGCTGGTGGTCGCGTAAAGCGCGCCCAGCGCGCTGTTGCCGCCGACCATGTCGCTGAAGATGATCGAGCCCGAACCTGCGTCCACGCGCAGTTCGCGGTTGTTGGCCACCGCATCGGAATCCACCACGCCGGCAAACACGACGTTGCCGCCGTTGCTCTTCAAGCTGACGTCGGTGTTGAGGGCGATCTTGCCGTTGAGGATCAAGGCCAGGCTGTTGCCATTGCCGGCGCCACTGGCGTCGATGTCGCCGTTGAGGAAAATATTGCCGAAGACGTAGCGGCCTGTTCCGCCGTCGTTGTGCCCGGACTGCAAGGTCAGCGTCCGGTCGCCGCTGATGCTCGTCGGGGTGTAGTCGCCGTTCCAGTGGATGCTGTTGTCGGCCTTGATCGCGACATCGGTGCCGCCGGCCAGGGCCGTATCGATCGCGTTGAAGCCAACCGTGGCGTCTGTCCCATTGGCGCCGCCGGTCAACCCGCCGTTACCTGGCCCCACGGTGACGCTGTCCGGGTCGAGCAACCACAAGCCGCCCTTGCCGTTTTTGGCTGACGCATCGGCGGCCTTGCTCACCGCCAGCTTGGCGCCGCTGGTCTCGATCTTGCCGCCGTCGCCGCCCTTGGCGCCGCCGGTGGCTTTCAGCGTGCCGTCCACGCGGGTCACGCTGCCCGGTTTCTTGACGTCGGACCAGGCCACCACGGTACCGCCCTTGCCGTTATCGGTCGCCGATGCGTCGAGCACGGCACCGGCGGCGACGGTGGTCTGGCTGGCCTGTTTGATCGCAGGGTCCTTGCCTTGCCAGCTACCGCCCACATAAATCTCGCCGCCACCCTTGGCGCCAGTAGCGTCGAGTTCGGCGCCGCCCTTGATCGCCACGCGGTCGCCGGTCACGACGATCTTGCCGCCCTTGGCGGTGTCGGAAGACACATCGATGCGTCCGGCGACTTGCACATCACCGTGGTCGCCCATCAGCGTGACCACGCCGTTTTCACCGATATCCAGGGAGCGGGCTTCGATCAGACCGGTGTTGTTGATGACGGTGCTCGCCAGGGTTTCCGCCGCACGGGCGGTCAGCAGGATTCGGCCGGCATCGGCACGAATGGCACCGCCGTTTTCGATCAACGCCTGCAACGCGCCTTCTTGCACTTCCAGTTGCACCGGCCCGCCCAAGTCGAGGGTCACGACACGGCCTGCGCCCAGCAGTACATTGCCCTTGTGGGCGGTGATGTTGCCATCGTTGACGATTTTTGCCGCGATCAGGGCAATGGTGCCGCCTTGTGCTGCATTGATATTGCCCTGGTTGACCACCGATGCGGCGCTGTCGCCGCTGAAACGGTAATTGCCGGCGAGGAAATCTTCTGTGGATAAGTTGAGCGTAGAGGCCACCAGGCCGCCGACATCAACCTGCGCGCCGGGGGTAAACAGCACGCCGTTGGGGTTGACCAGGAAGACTTGGCCGTTGGCTTTCAGCGCGCCCTGGATCACCGACACATCCGAGCCCAGTACGCGGTTCAAAGCGACGGAATTGGCGCCAGGCTGGAAGAATTCAACGGTGTTGCCTTTGCCGATGGAAAAGCTCTGCCAGTCAATGGCGAGCTTATCGCTGCCCTGGTGAATGGCCATGTTGTTGCCATTGTGCTGAACACTGCCGCTACCCGCCACGATGTTGCCGCCGGAAGGCAATCCCCCCGCCGCAGCGACCGAGGCGAAGACGCCGCTGCCCACGCCGATGACGAGGCTCAGGGATGTGCGGCTTTTGTCTTTGCCATGGCTCTTGACCAACTCGGATGCCACCTGCCACGCGCCCATCACGGCATTCCAGACGACTCGGTACACTCTATTCATTTTTGTTCACTCATCCTTAATACGGCGGGTCGCGCCAGGCGGTTCGCTGTCGACAAATCAAATGGAAAAGCGCATCCGGACGGATTGCGGCTCGAAAATCCCACAGTGCTCCGCGCCATCATGTCGACGGATTACTGGGCGCGCTTTTGCTTGAGCGCCCAGGGCTTTTGATTGAAGGGATCCGATGAATCTTTTTTTAAGATGGGTGGGTGAAGAGCGGCGGATGGGTCCTGGTCGCCTCGTTGCGGGCGACCTATGCTGGGGCAGTCCCACTTCGACAGGCGAACCCTGATGATCCAATGCAAACGCGCCTATGAAACCGTCAGCGTCGAGGATGGCGTACGGGTTTTGGTGGACCGCTTGTGGCCGCGTAACTGTTCCAAGGACGCGCTGGCGATTGCAGAGTGGTTGGCGGAGGTTGGGCCTTCTCATGAGTTGCGCAAAGCGTTCAAGACGGGGGCGTTTTCGTTTGCCGAGTTCAGCGTGGCGTATCGGCGGGAACTGGCGGCGCGGCCGGAACATTGGTGGAAGCTGGTGGATGTGGCGCGGAGCGGGACGCTGACGTTGGTGTATGCGGCCAAGTCGACGGTTGAAAACAATGCGGTGGTGTTGGCGCAGTGGTTGGAAGATGAGCTGGAGAAACGGGCGGAGGGGAGTTCGTCGGTGTGTTATTTGTCTGAGTTTCCGGGGTTTTGAAGTGGGCTTGCTGTAACCCGTGGCGAGGGAGCTTGCTCCCGCTCGGCTGCGCAGCAGTCGTAAAACCTGCCGACTGTTTTTTCCTGTAGTACCGAGTTGAACGGTTTGGGGCCGCTGCGCAGCCCAGCGGGAGCAAGCTCCCTCGCCACGGTTGGTGGTTGTCCTTGTCACCTGTGGGAGCGAGCTTGCTCGCGATAGCGATAAACCAGACGCCATCGATGTTGCCCGGCCTGCCCCTATCGCGAGCAAGCTCGCTCCCACAGGGATGGTGATTGCCCTTTTGGGAGGGTGTGCAGCTAAGATGCGCAGAGAATCCAACAGGAAGACAGCCGTGACGCCATCGCCATTCGATCCATTGGTTCATATCGATTGGAAAACACCGGGCAGCGACGTGCTCGGGCTGTTGCAGCATTACTATCCCGACATCGGTGTGTTTGCCGGGCCGGGGTTCGAGGCGTTGTTGGATGAGCTGTCCAACGAGATGCCCGAGGTCTGCTTCGAGGCGCTGGCACCGGTATTGGCGGTTCAGGGGTATGACTTGTGGAACCTGGATGCCGGTGGCGATGATTATCGGCCGGTGGTTTTCCCCTCCGATCAACGCGAGGCGTTTGCCAGGCATTGGCAAAGCTCGCAGGGGGAGCCGAGGTTCACGGCGACGTTGATCGAGCCGCCTGCGGTGAAAGCGCGCAAACCGACCAAACCCAAGCGCGGCAAGGTGAAGTGGCTGCAGGAGGTCCATGACTACCCCGGCGACACCTATGTGCATGAGGACAACTACCGCAACGGTTGGGCCGCCATCACCGAGCAGGACGAAGACCAGTGGCTGTGCTTCCTGATCGATTACAACCAGTGGCCGCCCACCGAGCAGGACATGCTCGAACACCGCACCGATGGCGTGGACGGCGCGGACTTGCAGCTCATCGACGCCGATGCCCAGCGCAGCCTATGGAAACGTCGGATCGTGCGTGGCGATTACAGCAGGGACGACCGTTACCAATACGAAATTCGGCAAGGCAATGAGATCGCGGCGTTCGGCCCTGCCGGGGTGCAGTGGCCGGAATTTGAACAGCCCTGCGTGGTGGCGGATTCGGAGATATTCGAACGCCAGCGCCTCTACGAACCCGAGCATGTGACCCGGATCTGGCGGATCACGGCGGACAGCAGCGAGGTGATTTTCGAATACGCCGATGAACTGACGATCCTGCCCATCGGCCCTCGCCGCTTGCTGTTCATGCAGCACAACGGCCCGAAGTGCTGGGTCTGGCATCAAGACCCGCCGCACCAGGCCGTCGTCGCCAAACGGATGCCCGCTGAAGCCTACAAGTTGCGGGCATCCACCGCTTACCTCGGCGGGGATGAAGTTCTACTGTTTAGCGAAGGCGCGCGGCAGAACGCTGAGCATGCGGGTTATCAGGACACCGTGCTGCTGGCGTGGCGCTTCAACTTCATGACCGGGGCCAAGACCAAGGCGATGCTGGACGGTTTCGGCAGTGAACTGCGCCAGGACACGCGCCTGCTCGTCACCCAGCCCAAGCAAGTCATCACGTTGCGCACGTTTCATGGGCAACTGCATGTTTCGCGAGGGCATGGGGATTGGTGGGTGTGGACTTACCGCACCAATACCTTCGGCACCCACACACTGGCGTGGTTCTGGAATCAGGGCAGCAATGAGGTGGTGAAGCTGTCGACGAAGGATATTGCCCGGGTCAAGCCGCAGGTTCGTTATGTGCCGGGGCAGGATCGGTATCTGGCGTTCGAGACGGCGTTTGTGGCGCGGTTGCCGGCGTTTGGCGAGATGGTTGAGGCCAAGGGGAGTGAGGTTTTGGGTTTCCAGTAAGGCGATTTCGTTACATGGAGACACTTTCAAAGCATGGCGCTTTTGTGGCGAGGGAGCTTGCTCCCGCTCGGCTGCGCAGCAGTCGAAAACCCTGCCAACCGTGTCCTCCTGACGCCCCGCCGGGGGGGCTGCTGCGCAGCCCAGCGGGAGCAAGCTCCCTCGCCACAGGGGCAGGGGCTCAAACGCTCAACACGCCACGAAACCCACGCGCCGCGTAATACGACTGCACACCGTTGTGGTAGATGAACACCCGGCCATAGCGGTAGTCACCAAAAATCGCCCCATCGAGGGCGCGAAGCGCTGGAGGGGTTGCCAGCCAACTGGAGGTCTTGGCATCGAACTCACCGAGGGTTTGCAGGGCCCGATACTGGTCTTCCGTCAGCAGGGCGATGCCCATTTCTTCGGCCATTTCGATGGCGCTGCCTTTGGGTTTGTTCTCCTTGCGCGCATCCAGGGCCGCGCGGTCGTAGCAGAGGCTTCGGCGACCGGTTGGGCTTTCTTTGGCGCAATCGCAAAAGGTGACAGTGCCGGTCTTTGGGTCGAGGCCGATCACATCGGGTTCGCCGCCGGTGGCTTCCATGGCCTGGAGGGATTCCAAGGCTTTGGGGTTATTTTCGAGCCGGGCCTGGACGTCGGCCCAGGGGATGTCTGGGTGGCGGCTCGGGTTTTGTTCGAAGCGGGTTTTCAGGGTTTGGAGCAAGGTTTGTTGTTCTTGTTTTTTCATGGCGTAGAGTCCCTGGCTGGCCGATTGAATGCGCACGTTCTAATAGCCGTTTGCGGCGAAACTTCATCTTGGGTATCCCAATTTGATCTTGGCTACTGTCATCCCTGACAGTAGCTACGCAGCGCCTTGGGTGTTTAACCTGCAACAGCTTTCAAGCAAGCGTAACCATTCCTTGGGGGTTAACAAGACGCTCATGGGGACTAAGCAATCTAGCCGTACTCAATGGCCGTCGTGGTTTTTTTTCATGTGGCTGAGCGTGACCGCCCTACACGCGTTAGCAACAGAGAATTGCAACGTGAGGAAGGTCAACCAAGCGATGATTCTCGAACCCGGAGGCATCGCTCAAAAGGCATTGTCCGAACGGGAGTACAAAGAACGATTGGATTTGAAGACCGTCCGAGTCACCACGCCGGTAGAAACCCGGCATCCTGACAAATCCCGCCTCACCGTCGTGATCGATAATAGAAAACACAGGGAAGTGAAGCATATCTATTGCCAGTGAAGCGTCTAAGGTGAAGTCACCCATAGCGTCCCCACTGAGCACATGAGGCCTGTATGAAGCACTTCACGATTCAACGTATCGACCACATCGTCCTGCGCGTAAAAGACCTTGAGCGCAGCCTGGCTTTTTATACGTCGGTGCTCGGTTGCGAGCTCAAGAAGCGTCGGGACGATCTTGGCATGCTTCATCTGGGCACCGGTGTTTCGATGATTGACTTGGTGGCTGTCGACGGGCCTCTGGGTCGCCAGGGTGGGCCGGCGGCGGGTAAGCAGGGGCACAATGTCGATCACCTCTGCCTGCGTATCGAGCCGTTTGATGAACCCGCCCTTCTTGCGCATTTGGCTTCAGCTGGCCTGGAGGTTGAAAAAGCGCAGATGCGCTACGGCGCGGAGGGCAAGGGTTGGTCGATCTATTGCTTTGATCCGGATGGCAACCAGATCGAGTTGAAGGGGCCGGCGTTGGAGCCCTGAGCTTCAACTGGGTACTGCGATCAAAAACTGTGGGAGCAAAGCTTGCTCGCGAATTCGGTCGGTCTGGGCCGGTGATGTTGAATCTGCCGCCGTCTTCGCGAGCAGGCTCGCTCCCACAGGGGATCTCTGGCGGACGCCGAATTTGTGAACAGCCGCAATCAAAAACTGTGGGAGCGAGCCTGCTCGCGATGGCGGTCGGTCTGGGCCGGTGATGTTGAATCTGCCGCCGTCTTCGCGAGCAAGCTCGCTCCCACAGGGGGTCGGTGTTGGACGCAGCATTTGCAAACACCCGAGATTAAAAACTGTGGGAGCGAGCTTGCTCGCGATTGCGGTCTGTCTGGGCCGGTGATGCTGGATCTGCCGCCGTCTTCGCGAGCAGGCTCGCTCCCACAGGATCGGTGGTGGGGGTTATTGCGTTGTCAACTCCACCGCACCCTGGACCCGCTGCTGCATGTTGATCAAATGCAACCGCATCGACGCCCGCGCGGCTTCCCCGTCATGCCGCGCCAACGCCGCGTAGATCTGCTCCCGTTCACGCACTACCAACGCCCGATTTTCCCCCGTCACCGCCGGACCCGCCTGTTGCACGACAGCGATCAACGTATTGCCCACATGGGCCATGGCGTCGATGAAAAAGCTGTTGCCGGTGCACTGGGCGATTTGCCGGTGAAATTCGAAATCGATCCGGGCGCTTTCGTCATCCGTAGGGTCAACGGCATTCGATGCGTCGAGCACTTCGCGCATCGCCTGCAACTGCTCCGGCGTGGCGCGTTGGGCGGCGATGCCGGCGGCTTCCACTTCCAGGCTCAGGCGCAGTTCGATGACGGCCAGCGCATCGTAGGCGCCGCCCTTGACGTGTTTGCTGCCCTGGAAATCACCGGGGCGGGCGGTGTCCACCACGAAGGTGCCGATGCCGTGACGGGTTTCCACCAAGCCTTCGGCCTGGAGTCGCGACATGGCTTCGCGGACGACTGTCCGGCTGACGCCGCGTTCCTTGATGATGACTTGTTCGGTGGGTAACTTGCTGCCTGCGGGCAACTCGCCGGCCAGTATCTGCTGCGTCAGGTCGACCACCAGTTGCTGGGTCATGCTCAGGCGTCGATCGGGTGTGACACTGTCCATTGCACCTTTCCATTTAAGCCAGACGATCGCGGCATTATAGCCGCGACCTTGCGCCAAAACTCACTATAATGCCCGCTGATCACACTAGAGCACGCCGATGACGGATCAAGCGTTATCTCCATTGAACAAGCCACGCCGCCTCGCCGAAACCCTGGTCGACCGCTTTGCCCAGCGCATGCGCGACGGCATCCTCAAGTGCGGCGAAAAGCTCCCCACCGAAGTGCATATCATGGAGGCCGAAGGCGTCAGTCGTTCGGTGGTGCGTGAAGCGCTGTCGCGGTTGCAGGCGGCGGGGCTGGTGGAGACGCGCCATGGCGTCGGCACTTTTGTCCTCGACATGCCGGCACCAGAGGGCTTCACCTTGGGGCCAGCGACCATTGCGACGTTGTCGGATGTGCTCAACCTGTTGGAGTTTCGCCTGAGCCTGGAAGTCCAGGCTGCGGGCATGGCGGCCCAGCGCGCAACCCCCGAAGCCTTGGCGGAACTGGCCCAAGCGCTGGAGGCGTTGCTGCAAGGGCCGGAAAAGTCCGGCACCACCATCAATGCCGATTTCCAGTTCCATCTGAAAATCGCCAAGGCCGCCGGCAATTACTACCTGATCGATATCATGAAGCACCTGGGCACGAAGCTGATCCCACGTACTCGCATGAACTCCGCCTATTCCGGGCAAAGTGACCGCAGTGCTTATCTTCAGGGGATCAACGCCGAACACCAGCAGATCTTCGACGCCATCGCCAGCGGCAATGTCGACGCGGCGCGGGCGGCCATGTACCTGCACCTAAGCAACAGCCGCATGCGCTTGTGCGAAACCCAGCAGCGCCAAGCTTTCTACAACGAATAAGCGCCCATAGGCCCTGTGGCGAGGGAGCTTGCTCCCGCTTGGGCGCGAAGCGCCCACAAAGAAGGACTGCTGCGCAGCCCAGCGGGAGCAAGCTCCCTCGCCACAGGTTCATCTATTCCTTGAATCAGCAGTGCTGTCTGTAGGACCGCTCCACAACTCAGAAAAAGTTGTATTGAATACCCACCCGCAGGCGCAGTTGGCGATCATTGTCAACGGAGTTGACTTTGATATCACCCACTTCAAAGAACGGCGCCCAGCGTTTGTCCCACTTGTACTTGACCACGGCATTCTGCTCATAGTCATCGGTGCCGCCGTTATAACGGATGTAGTTGGCATCGAAATACGTCAGTTGATATTCATACGCCCACGGCCCTTGGTTGGCGTAGTTGATGTACACGTCGTAGCGATGGATCTTCTGGTCGTCCTGACCGTTGTCCGGTACGTCACGGTCGATCTTGTCGCGGTCGAGCTTGGAGGAATCGTAACGGTAGCGTCCGGCGATGCTCAGCTCCTTGGTGATCTTGTAGCCCAGGCGCATGCCCATCTTGTAGGTGGTGGATTCCTCGTCGCTTTCCATGGCGAACGAGGGCGTCAGTGTCCAGCGATCATCGATCTTGTGCTGGTAGTTGACGGTGAATTCATGGCCGCTGCCAACGGTGTTGTCGAAGGCGACGTCTTCGCGATCGCCAGCGGTCTTGTATTTGAGCTCACCTTCCAATCCCACTCCGTTGTCCAGCCGCATGCCGAACTTGGCGCGGTCGGCGTGCATGCGGGTCTGTTCCGCATACTGGTGGCGTACGTTGATATAACCGGTGTCGGCCACGGCAACAATGGAAGTGAACAAAGAAGCGAGGGACAGCGCGACGAGTGTCTTTTTCATGTTTTTATTCTTGTTAGTTGAATGATTTAGTTGGGTTGAACGCCAAATCACAGGCGAGCGCGTGCGCGGCATTGAAACCTGCGGTTCAACGTCTTCTTCGGGTTAAAACACGTGCTACGAAACAGTTACCTCAGACAGCGATAGGTATTCGCTGTATGTCGCGGCTGGCTTGCACCAGCAAACGGGTGTACGCATGGGTGGCGCCATCGCTCGCCAGCAGATGACTGTCGAGCGTCTCCACCACCCGGCCCTGCTGCATCACCGCCAGCCGATCGCACAGATGCGCCACCACCGCCAAGTCGTGGGTGACCATCAGGTAGGTCAACCCTTCCTGGCGGCGCAAGTCGGCCAGCAGGTTGAGGATCTCCGCCTGCACCGAGACGTCCAGCGCCGAGGTCGGCTCGTCCAGCAACAGCACCCGGGGACGCAAGATAAGCGCCCGGGCAATCGCCACCCGTTGGCGCTGACCACCGGACAACTGGTGCGGATAACGGAAGCGAAAGCTGTCGTTCAAGCCGACCTTGCGCAGGATCTCGCTGACCTTCTGGGCACGCCCGTCGATGCCATGGATGCGTAGCGGTTCCTGCAACGCGGCATCGATGGTGTAGCGCGGATGCAACGAGGCATACGGGTCCTGGAAAACCATTTGCACGGTGCGGTAGTGGTTCAGCGGCAGCTTGCGCGTCGCCGCCTGACCCGCGACGTGCAGCCGTCCCGTCCAGTGCTGGTACTGCCCGGCCAGGCAGCGCAATACGGTGGTCTTGCCCGAACCGGACTCCCCCACCAGGCCGAACGCCTCGCCTTCGGCCACGCTCAAATCGACGTCGTGCAATACCGCGTTCAGTGCCGCGCCGGTGCCAAAACTGAGGTTCAGGCCGGCTATTTCAATCATGCTCATGACAGGCTCCTCAAGCATTCAACCAGTGGGGGTCGCGCTGCAGCACCGGCAGCGTGGCGCGCCGATGGTCCAGGCTCGGCAGTGCGGCCAGCAGGCCTTGGGTGTAGGGGTGGGTGGCGTGATCCAGGTCGGCGGCGGCAATCGACTCGACCACGCGCCCGGCGTACATCACCAGCACGCGGTCACAGAAATGCCGCACCAGGTTCAGGTCGTGGCTGATGAAAATCAGCCCCAGGTCACGCTCGCTGACCAACTCCTCCAGCACGTTGAGCACCTGCCGGCGCACCGACACATCCAGCGCCGACGTGGGTTCGTCGGCGATGATCACCTGGGGATCGGTGATCACCATCATGGCGATCATGATCCGCTGGCCCATGCCGCCCGAAACCTCGTGGGGATACAGGTCATAAACCCGCCGGGGATCGCGAATGTGCACCTTGGCGAGCATGTCCAGCGCCCGCTCGCGGGCTTCGCGATGGGGCACCTTGTGATGGGCCAGGTACGCCTCGGCGATTTGCTCGCCGACCCGCACCACCGGGTTCAGCGAGTATTTGGGGTCTTGCATGATCATCGACATGCGTGCGCCGCGAATCGCCTGGATCTGCTTTTCGCTGGCGGCCAACAGGTCGATATCGGCGAAACGCAAGGTCTTGGCGGTGACCCGCGCCGTCGGCGGATGCAGGCGCAAAAGGCTACGGCCAACGGTGGATTTGCCCGAGCCGGACTCGCCGACAATGGCGAGCTTTTCCCGTCCCAGGTTGAACGACACATCACGCACCGCCAAGGAGGTTTTGCCAGCGTTGCGAAACTCAACGCACAAATCCTGTACCGCAAGTTTTATCTCAGTCATGGCCGGTTCCTCAGGATTGGCTGCGGGGGTCGAGGACGTCGCGCAAACCGTCGCCCAACAGGTTGAAGGCCAGGCTGACCAGCATGATCGCCGCACCAGGCGCCGCCACCAGCCACCAGCTTTCGAGCATGTAGCGGCGCCCGGTGGAGATCATCGCGCCCCACTCCGGCAACGGTGCCTGGGCGCCCAGGCCGAGAAAACCCAGGGCGGCGGCGGTGAGGATGATGCTCGCCATGTTCATGGTCAGGCGGATGATCACCGACGACAGGCACATCGGGATGATGTGGCGCAGGATGATCCGAGTGCTCGACGCGCCCTGGAGCTGCACCGCGACGACGAAGTCGGCGTTGCGCAGCGGCAGGGTTTCGGCGCGGGCGAGCCGGGCAATCGGCGGCCAGGCCGTGAGTGCGATGGCGATCACCGCATGCTCCAGGCCCGGGCCGAGGGCCGCGATGAAAGCCAGCGCCAGGACCAGGCTGGGGAACGAGATGAAGATGTCGGTGATGCGCATGAACAGGCTGTCGACCCAACCGCCGAAGTAACCGGAAACCGTGCCGACCAACAGGCCGATGGGGCCGACGATCACCGTCACCAGCAAGACGATGTACAGGGTGATGCGCGAGCCATACACCAACCGCGCGAACACATCGCGACCGTATTCGTCAGTGCCGAACCAGTGCGCGCTGCTGGGTGCCTGCAAGGCCCCGGCGAGGTTCTGCAACAGCGGGTCGTGGCCGGCGATCCACGGCGCGAAGACCGCGACCAGCATCAGGGTCGCGACGACGATCAGGCCGGCGAAGGTCATCGGGTTGCGCAGCAAAAACCGCAACAGGCGCAAGGTGCTGGCGACCATCGCCGCCGTGCTGGAAGCCGGCAACGTGGCGCTGCCGGGGGCGCTGGAAGCAAGGGGCAGGTTCATTAGCGAGTCCTCGGGTCGAAGATCTTGTACAGCGCATCGCTGATCAGGTTCAGCGTCACGAAGATGAGGCCGATCAACAGCACGCAGGCCATCACCGCGTTCATGTCGCCGAGCAACAAACTGCTCGTCAGGTACTGGCCGAAACCGGGCCAGGCGAACACGGTTTCGATCAGCACCGCGCCTTCCAGCAGGCCGCCGTAGGCCAGGGCGACGATGGTCAACAGCTGCACGCGGATGTTGCCGAAGGCATGGCCCCAGACGATGCGGCGCTGGGACAAGCCCTTGACCCGGGCAGTGATGATGTACTCCTGGGACAGCTGCTCGAGCATGAAGCTGCGGGTCATGCGGCTGATGTAGGCGACCGAGTTGAAGCTGAGGATCACCGCCGGCAGCAGGATGTGGCGCAGTGCGCTGCGAAAGGCCTCCCACTCGCCCGACCAGGCGGTGTCGATCAGCAACAGCCCGGTGTGCTTCGGGATCAATCCGTCATAGGCCAGGCCGATGCGCCCGACGCCGCCGGCCCAACCCAGCCAGGCGTAGAACACCAGGAAGGCCATCATGCCGATCCAGAAAATCGGCGTGGAGTAACCGAACAGGGTGATCAGCCGCGCGACATGGTCGCCGGCACGGCCCTGATGGGTCGCCGCGTAGACGCCCAGCGGCAGGCCCGCCAGCACACCGAACAGGATGGCGAGCGTGGCCAGTTCCAACGTAGCCGGGAAGACCCGGGCGATGTCAGTGATGACCGGGTTGCCGGTCAGCAAGGCCATGCCGAAGTCACCGTGCAGCAGGTCGCCTAGGTAAATCGCGAACTGGGTCCACAACGGCTTGTCCAGGCCCAGTTCCTTGTACACCTGGGCGTAGGCCGAGGCGTCGGCGTCCGGGCCGACGATGGCCAGCACCGGGTCCAGGGGCATCACCCGCCCAATAAAGAAAGTCAGCAGCAGCAACCCCAGCAGCGTCACCGCCACCGAGCCGCCGCGCCGGGTCGCCGAAGCGGCCCGGGTGGTCCAGATTGAAAAGGATGCAGTCGACATGTTCATTCCTGCCTTGGCCCTGTGGCCGTCGATTTCAGCGCTGCTTGTAGACGTCGCGTAGACGCGTGGTAGCGGCGGTGTGGCCGATGTAGTTGCGCACATCCGCGTGGATCACCACCTCGTCCACCATCTGCGAGACCGGCATGATCGCCCCGGCCTGTTGGTCGTAGAGGGTCTGGATCTGTGCATAGATTTCCCGCTGACGCTCGGGGTCACGCTCGCGCTCGGCCTGCTCGATCAGTTGATTGAGCTGCGGGTCGAAGAACGAGGTGCGCCAGCCCTGGAAGTTGCTCAGCTTGGCTTCGGTGCGGTTGTCCGGGTTGTACACCAGGGCCCGCAGGCTCGAATGGGGATGCCGCTCCGCCCCACCACCGCCACGACCGACGAGGATGTCGAACTGACGGTCGCGCATCGCCCCATAGATCTGGTTGCCGGTGCCGGTGATGATCGTCGCCTGGATCCCCGCCTGGGCCAGCGTCGCTTGCAGGCTGGTGGCGATGTTGATGAACGGCGGATCGGTCAATGAGCGAATCGTCACCTTGAAGCCTTCGGCATGCCCGGCCGCTGCCAACAGGCGCTTGGCCTCGGCCACGTCCAGGCGATAACCCGGGTCATCGAGGCGAGCCGGCAGTCCCAACTGCAAGGGCCGTTGGTTGATCACGCCGTAGTGCGGCATGACCACGTCGTTGATGCCCTGGTAGTCGATCAGCAGGCGGACGGCCTGGCGCACGCGGATGTCCTGGAACAGCGGTTGCTGCATGCTCATCGCCACGTAGTACAGCGTGCCGCGGGCGATGCTCTGGATGCGCACTTCATCGACCTTGCCCAAGGCCTTGATGTCAGTGGCCGCCATGCCGCGGGCGACGTCCAGGTCACCGCGCTCGACCATCAGGCGCAGGGCCTGGGACTCGGTCATGTTGCGCATGATCACCCGGCGCAACTTCGGCGCGCCGCGCCAATAGTCGTCATTGCGGCTCATCAGGATCACATCGTTGGCCCGCCAGATGTCGAGCTTGAACGCGCCGGACCCAGCCGTGTGGGTCGCCAGCCACGCCGCGCCCTGGTCGTCGCCGACCTGATGCTGCAAAGCGATGCTGCGATCGATGATGAAGGCGCTGGGTGAGGTCGCCAGGGTGTTGAGCACCAGCATCGGGTCGGTGACCCGTGGCAACTCCATCACAAAGGTGTGCGGCCCTTCGGCGCGCATCAGTTTGACCACGTTGTCGGCGGTGAAACCGTAGGCCTTCCAGGTGGAGGCCAGGGCGCGGTTGAGCGTGACGACGCGCTGCAACGACCAGGCGACGTCTTGGGCGGTCAGGGGCGCACCCGAGTGAAACCGTACGTCGTCGCGCAATTGGAAGGTCAGGCGCGTGCGGTCGGGGCTGATGTCCCAGGTTTTCGCCAGGGCCGGAATCAGCGTGTCCGGCTGCGCGGCGTCCTGCTCCAGGAGCATGTCATAGACGTTGGCGTTGACCTCCGCGACCTCCAGGCCCGTCGCCGCGGCAGGGTCCAGGGACAACAGGTTGATCATGCTCATGCCCACCACCAATTGGTCGGGGGGCGTTTCGCCTTGGGCCAGGCTGACGGGCACCTGCACTGCGCACAGGGCCACGGTGACACACAGCAGCCTGGTCAGGCGCTTGGGCCAGAGATTCATGGTTCAGTCCTTTCTTATATTTATAAAGACTTGTCGCCCGGGCCGTCATCGGCCTCAGGCGTGGAACAGGCTCAATGTCGGGACAAGGTGTTGGCCTCGATATACGCGAAGTTGATGTCCTCGCCCAAGCCCGGCCGGTCGGATAGATGCACAAAACCGTCGGCGTCCATGGGGTCGACGATGCTGTTGAGATGCGCCGGGACCTCCTCATAGTCAAGGAACGGGTGCAGCAGGCCGCGTTCGTACCAGCGGCAATTGCTGATCGCCCCGACCACCGCCAGGTTCGCCGCGCCATTGCCATGGACCTCGCAATCCATGCCGAACGACTCGGCCAGGTGTGCCACCTTCAGGCACGGCCCGATACCGCCGACCCCGGCCACGCCGGCGCGCAGGATGTCACAGGACTTCTGGGTCACCCAACTGGCGCGGCTGTGGAACTTGCCGGCGATGCTCTCCGGGCCCAACACCGGGATGTCCAGGTTGGCGGCCAGCCAGGCATAGGACTCCGCCGAGTCTTCCATCATGGGTTCTTCGAACCAGGCGAAATTCAGCTTCTGCAGTGCCTTGCCGATGGTCAGGGCGTCCATGCGGCTGTACCAGTGGTAACCGTCGAGCATCAGCGCGATGTCCGGGCCTACTGCCTCACGCACGGCGGCGCAGGCCTGGATGTCCATTTGCGGATTCGGCGCGAAGGAGATCGGTGGCATCCAGGTGTGCAACTTGATGGCCTTGTAGCCGCGCTGGACCAGCTTCTCGGCGAACTGGCCATACTCGTCCGGCGTCGACAAACCACCCGGCAAGTCATCGCCGCACATCGTCGAACCGTACGCCGGGACCTTGTCGCGATAACCGCCAATCAATTTATGCACCGGCAACTTGAGCTTGCGCCCGGCCAGGTCCCACAGCGCTTGTTCCACCAGCGCCAGCGCCCGGTCGGTGAACTGCCCGGCACTGCCCCGCTGCCAGTGCGCCAGGTCTTGCCAGATGCCTTCACGGTCCATCGGATCGCGGCCGATCAGCACTTTGCGCACGAAGGATTCGATGATGTGCGGACGAATCAACTCAGGCGGGCCAAAGGCATAACCCTCGGAGCCATCGTCGCAGCCGATTCGCAGCAAGGCCATCTTGATCATGACCTCATCGCCCGGATGGGCGTGACCGGCGCTGTCCTGGGCACGGCGCGACGGTGTGGAGAAGACTTCGACGTGAACGCCTGTGATTCGCATAGAGGGAGCACCCTGTTGTTATTGTTTATTTGTATGTCGTCATACAACATGTCGGATTATTCTGATGTTTCGCGTGAGCTGTCAACCCACAGAATCAATAAAAATAGGGAGAACAGAGGAATGACTAGCGAAAGGAGGTTATTTTTCTTGAGCGATATCCATAATGTCGTCATACCACAAGACAAAAAAGATACGACTCACTGCGGGCAGGCCACGATGGCGGGAGGATAAAAACCGTGGGAGCAAAGCTTGCTCGCGAAGGCGGTCTGTCAGGGTCGGTGATGTTGGCTGTGCCGACGTCTTCGCGAGCAGGCTCGCTCCCACAGGTTGGTCGGTGGTGGGCGCAGAACCCATGGGCTCCCGGGATCAACACTGTGGGAGCGAGCTTGCTCGCGAAGGCGGTCTGTCTGAGTCGGTGATGTTGGCTGTGCCACCGCTATCGCGAGCAAGCTCGCTCCCACAGGGTGGTCGGTGGTGGACGCAGAATTCGTGAACACCCGGGAGCAAAACTGTGGGAGCAAAGCTTGCTCGCGATGGCGGTCTGTCTGAGTCGGTGATGTTGGCTGTGCCGCCGTCTTCGCGAGCAGGCTCGCTCCCACAGGGTGGTCGGTGGTGGTCGCAGAATTCGTGGACACCCTGGGATCAAAAACTGTGGGAACGAGCCTGCTACAGACGTTCCAGGCCGAATGTTCTCCTACACACATAGCCTGGCAGCCCCCTTGCCCCATGGATGCACTGAGCACTGGCGTCAGATTGAAAGCCAGTAGCCATCACCGCTCCTTTATGGTTTCCTGCCCCAGGCACGGTTATTGACTGAAACCTGTCGAAATGACCCTTTGTGATGTTTCAGCCCGACGCAAGGAAGGCTCTAGCGCAACCTGTCGAGACGTACAGCCAAAGGACGGTTTTTCCCGTTAACCGCCCCCGACAAGTTGTTTTTCTGCCTAGACTCATCATTGTTCCGCCGTGCCGTGTTTTGAATGAGCCCGCACGAAAATACTAAAAACAAGAGGAAAGCCCGTAATGTTCAAACCTATCTGGAAAGCGCTCGCTTGCACGTTGGCCCTGAGTGCGATGAGCACGGCCATGGCGGCAGATCCGGTGGTGATCAAGTTCTCCCATGTGGTCGCCGAACAAACACCAAAAGGCCAAGGCGCACTGCTGTTCAAGAAGTTGGTGGAAGAACGGCTGCCAGGCAAAGTGAAGGTCGAGGTCTACCCCAACTCTTCACTGTTCGGCGACGGCAAGGAGATGGAGGCCTTGCTGTTGGGTGACGTGCAGATGATTGCGCCGTCGCTGGCCAAGTTCGAGCAGTACACCAAGACGGTGCAGTTGTTCGACTTGCCGTTTCTGTTTGATGACATTTCCGCCGTGGACCGCTTCCAGTTGAGCCCTGAAGGCCAGAAGCTGCTCAAGTCCATGGAAAGCAAGAACATTACCGGCCTGGCCTATTGGCACAACGGCATGAAGCAGTTGTCGGCAAACAAGCCGTTGCGTGAACCCAAGGATGCCCGTGGCTTGAAGTTCCGCGTACAGGCATCGGCCGTGCTGGAAGAGCAATTCAAGGCGGTGAACGCCAACCCACGCAAGATGAGCTTCGCCGAGGTGTACCAAGGTTTGCAGACCGGTGTGGTCAACGGTGCGGAAAACCCGTACTCGAACATCTACAGCCAGAAAATGCATGAAGTGCAAAAGTACATCACCGAGTCCAACCACGGTTTGCTCGACTACATGCTGATCACCAACACCAAGTTCTGGAGCGGCCTGCCGCCGGACATCCGCACTGAACTGGACAAGATCCTGGTAGAAGTCACCGCCCACGTGAACAAAGAGGCGGCGCAGCTGAACGAGCACGACAAACAACGCATCCTCGACGCCAAGACCACCGAGATCATCACCCTGACACCAGAAGAACGCGGCGCATGGCGCGACAAGATGAAACCGGTGTGGAAGAAGTTCGAAGGCGATATCGGCGCTGACCTGATCAAAGCCGCCGAAGCCTCCAACAAAGCCCAGTGATTGGTTGGCCGGTGCCGCCGCCCTGGCGGTGCCGGCCTGTCGTCCTCCCCACAGGAGATGTCATCCATGAACGCCCTTCGGCGCACCTGGGAACACTTCGAGGAAGCTTTCATCGCTTTCCTTCTGGCCGCCATGACGCTCGTCACGTTCGTCTACGTGGTACTCAATAATCTATACGCGGTTTTCTACAGCCTCGGCGACCATTGGCCCGCCGCCAGCGAGTCGATGTTCGCCATCGGCGACTCTGTCATGGGGATGGCCCAGGCGATGACCTGGAGTAGCTCGCTGACCAAGGCGCTGTTTGGCTGGCTGATTTTCTTCGGTCTTTCGTACGGTGTTCGCACCGCCGGGCACATCGGCGTCGATGCGCTGGTGAAGCTGGCGAGCAAACCGGTGCAGCGTTTCATTGGCGTCATCGCCTGCCTGTGCTGCCTCGCCTACGCCGGCCTGTTGGCGGTGGCGAGTTACGAATGGATCAACACCTTGATGATTGCCGAGATCGGCGCCGAGGACCTTGGCCATTTCGGCATCATGCAATGGCATATCGGGCTGATCGTACCGGTAGGGTTCGCGCTGGTATTCATTCGTTTCGCGGAAATTCTCGTGCGCATCCTGATGAATCGCCAGACCGGCCTGGGCCTGGCCGATGAAGCGGCCGAAGCCATCAAATTGACCGAGCACGAGGAAGACAAGCCATGACCATTGCCTTCCTGTTCATTGCACTGTTCGTGCTGATGTTTATCGGCGTGCCCATTGCCATTTCGTTGGGGCTGGCGGGATCGCTGACCATCATTTTCTTCAGCCCCGACTCGGTGCGTTCCCTGGCGATCAAGCTGTTCGAAACCTCCGAACACTACACGTTGCTGGCGATTCCGTTCTTCCTGCTGGCCGGTGCGTTCATGACCACGGGCGGCGTGGCGCGACGGTTGATCGACTTTGCCAATGCCTGCGTCGGGCATATCCGCGGGGGCCTGGCGATTGCGGCAGTGCTGGCTTGCATGCTGTTTGCGGCGTTGTCTGGTTCAAGTCCCGCGACGGTGGCAGCGGTGGGTTCCATCGCCATTGCCGGGATGGTGCGCTCGGGTTATCCACAGGCGTTTGGCGCCGGCATCGTGTGTAATGCCGGGACCCTGGGCATCCTGATTCCGCCGTCGATCGTGATGGTGGTGTATGCCGCGGCGACCGAAACCTCGGTGGGCAAGTTGTTCATGGCCGGCGTCATCCCGGGCTTGCTGTTGGGTTTGTTCCTGATGGTGGCGATCTACATCGTCGCCGTGAAGAAAAACCTGCCAGCCCTGCCCCGCGCCACGTTCCGCGAATGGTTGACCACCGCGCGCAAGGCCATCTGGGGCCTGTTGCTGATGTTCATCATCCTCGGCGGGATCTATTCCGGGATGTTCACCCCCACCGAAGCCGCAGCAGTGGCGGCGGTGTATTCGGCGTTCATCGCGCTGTTCGTCTACAAGGACCTCACGTTCCGCGAGACACCGAAGGTGCTGCTGGAGTCGGCCAAGCTGAGCATCATGCTGATGTTCATCATCGCCAACGCCATGCTGTTCGCCCACGTGCTGACCACCGAACAACTGCCGCAGCAAATCACCGCCTGGGTGATCGAGGCCGGGTTGACGCCGGTGACCTTCCTGTTGGTGGTGAACATCGTGCTGCTGATTGCCGGCGCGTTCATGGAGCCTTCGGCGATCATCCTGATCCTGGCGCCGATCCTGTTCCCCATCGCCATGAAGCTGGGCATCGACCCGATTCACTTGGGCATCATCATGGTGGTGAACCTGGAGATCGGTCTGATCACGCCGCCGGTGGGGCTGAACCTGTTCGTCACCTCGGCGGTGACCGGCATGTCCCTCCCCGCCACGATCCGTGCGGCGATGCCGTGGTTGATGATCCTGTTGGCGTTCCTGGTGCTGATTACCTATGTGCCGTGGATTTCCCTGGCACTGCCGAATTGGTTGGGGATGAGTTAAACCCGGCAAACACTCTGTGGCGGGCAAAGGATGATTTGCCTTGCCTCGGAGGTATCGGGCCGATCTGTCGGCCCTTTGCCTCCAGACAAAAAAAGGACCTCTTGAATGCTCAAACCTGTATGGAAAGCCCTCGCCTGCGCCCTGGCTTTCGGCGCGTGGGGAACGGTCATGGCGACCGAGCCGATCGTCATCAAGTTCTCCCACGTAGTAGGCGAACAAACGCCCAAGGGCCAGGGCGCGCTGATGTTCAAGAAGCTGGCGGAGGAGCGGTTGCCGGGGAAGGTGAAGGTCGAGGTGTACCCCAACTCCACGCTGTACGGCGATGACAAGGAGATGGAAGCCTTGCTCCTGGGGGAAATGCAGATCATTGCGCGGTCGCTGGCCAAGTTTGACCAGTACACCAGGGCCGTGCAGTTGTTCGACTTACCCTTTCTATTCGATGACATCGCCGCAGTGGACCGCTTCCAGCAGAGCCCCGAGGGCCAGAAGCTGCTCAAGTCCATGGAAAGCAAGAACATCACCGGCCTGGCCTATTGGCACAACGGCATGAAGCAACTGTCGGCCAACAAGCCATTGCGCACCCCCGAGGATGCCCGTGGCCTGACGTTCCGGATACAGACCTCCGCCGTATTGGAGGAGCAATTCAAGGCGGTGGGCGCCAAGGCGCAACCGATGATTTTCTCGGTGGTGTACCAGGGGCTGCGCACCGGCCTGGTCCATGGCACGGAAAATCCTTACTCGAACTTTTATAATCAGAAACTCAATGAAGTGCAGAAGTACGTCACCGAGTCCAACCACGGCATACTCGACTACATGTTGATCACCACGTCGGACTTCTGGAACGGCCTGCCGCCGGACATCCGCAGCGAACTGGAGAAGATCGTCGTCGAATCCACGGCCCATGCCAACCAGGAAGCGGAACGATTCAACCAGCAGGACAAGCAAAAAGTCCTGGACGCCAAGACCACCGAGATCATTGCCCTCACGCCCCAGGAACGCAGCGCCTGGCGCGACAAGATGAAACCGGTGTGGGCGAAGTTTGAAAAGGACATCGGGGCGGATTTGATCAAGGCGGCGCAGGCTTCCAACGTCGCTCAATAAGCCCGTGACAGGACTGTGGATAAATTGATGCCCTTGGCTCAACACTCTCTGTGGCGAGGGAGCTTGCTCCCGCTGGGCTGCGCAGCAGCCCCCAATGTTTGCCTGACACACCGTGGTGTCAGGTTTTGGGGGTGCTTCGCGCCCCAGCGGGAGCAAGCTCCCTCGCCACAAGAGCGCAATTCCCCCACTTCAAATCCAACCCTCCCCAGTTGCAAAGCACATTGCGCTATGATCCCCGCCTCTCCCTGAATAGAGGCTTTTTTCGCTAATGCTGTCGTCCACCCCAGACATCACCTCTACCCTCCCACCCGTCCTGGTCGGCCCGCTGTTACGGCGGCTGGAACCTGCGCGCCTGGTGATGTGGCTGGTGGGCACACGAGCGCTAGCGTTAACCCTGCGCATTGACGGGGTCGGCGACCTGACGCTGGATGCGTCGCGTTGCACCGTAGTGCCGGTGGGGCAACACGCTTTTGTGCACCTGATCGACGTGACGCTCGACACGCCCCTGCCCCAGGACGTAGCGATTGACTACGACCTGCTGGTAGAGGGCGCGCCCATCGCCGAATGGGCGCCGCACCTGTTGTATGACGGGGCACAGTGCCCGAACTTCATGTTGCATTCGCGCATCGAGCAATTGGTCCACGGTTCCTGCCGCAAACCCCACTACCCGGCCAACGACGGCCTGCTGTGTGTTGACCGATTGTTGGCGCAAGACCCGGCGCAACGCCCGGCGCTGTTGATGATGAGCGGCGACCAGGTCTATGCCGACGACGTCGCCGGCCCCATGCTGCGGGCGATTCATGGGCTGATCGAACGCCTGGGGCTGTTCGAGGAGCGCCTGGACGGCGCCGTGGTGGAAGACAGCGCCAAGCTCTACCAACACCCGGCCAGCTATTACCATCGGGCCGATTTGCTACCGGCCCTGGAAAGCAACGAAACCCTGCGCGAGCGCTTTTTTGGCGGGGCGCGCAAGCCGATCTTCACCAGCAGCAGCGCCGATAATCATCTGGTGACCTTCGCCGAGGTCATGGCGATGTACCTGCTGGTATGGTCGCCGGTGCCCTGGACACTGATCACTGTTCAACCGCCCGAACTGACCGTCGAACGGCGCCAGCGCTACGACCTGGAACAGCAACGCATCGATGCGTTCAAGACCGGGCTGGACGGCGTAGCGCGGGTGTTTGCGCACTTGTCGTGCCTGATGATTTTCGATGACCACGACATCACCGACGACTGGAATCTGTCCGCGCAGTGGGAAGAAACGGCCTACGGCCATCCGTTCTCCAAACGCATCATCGGCAACGCCTTGATCGCCTACATGCTCTGCCAGGGCTGGGGCAACAACCCGGATGCCTTTGCTGATGTGCTTGCGCAAACCCTGGCCCTGAGCGACACCGCCCGGGACCGCTACCTCGACAGCGCGCCACAGGACCAACTGATCGACACCCTGCTGGGTTTCCAGCGCTGGCATTACGTGCTGCCAAGCACGCCGGCCCTGGTGGTGCTCGACACCCGTACCCGCCGCTGGCGCAGCGAGAACAACCTCAAGCAACCTTCCGGCCTGCTGGACTGGGAAGCCCTGAGCGAGTTGCAACAGGATCTGCTGGATCACCCCTCGGCAATCATCGTCTCGCCGGCACCGATCTTCGGCGTGAAGCTGATCGAGACCGTGCAGCGGGTGTTCAGTTGGTGCGGTTTTCCGTTGTTGGTGGATGCGGAAAACTGGATGGCCCATCGCGGCGCCGCCCAGGTGATCCTGAATATTTTCCGACATTCGCGTACACCCGGTAACTACGTGGTGCTGTCGGGGGATGTGCATTATTCCTTCGTCTACGAGGTGCTGATCCCACACCGCAAGGGCGGCCCGCGCATTTGGCAGATCACCAGCAGCGGCATCAAGAATGAATTCCCACCGGTGCTGCTGGAATGGTTCGACCGCCTGAACCGCTGGCTCTACTCGCCGCGCTCGCCCCTGAACTGGTTCACCAAGCGCCGCAGCATGCGCATCGTCCCCCACACGCCGGAACACGCTGAAGCGGGCGAACGGTTGTGGAACAGCGCAGGCATCGGCCAGGTGTTCTTCAACGAACAGGGCCAGCCCGCGCAGATCTACCAGCACAACGCCAACGGCCTGCCGCCGACGCGTATGCGCCCTCCCAAATCTCCGTCAGCTTGAAACTCGTGAGAGCAAATGCAAAATTTCCAGTCACCTCACATCAACTGTGGGAGCGAGCTTGCTCGCGATAGCGGTGGGTCAGTTGCCGGTGATGCAGGCTGTGCCGAGGTCATCGCGAGCAAGCTCGCTCCCACAGTGGTTTGGGTCTGACTATAAATTTTGCATCCCCCCAATCCCTGTACCAGATCAGAACGGTAGCTGCAGGCTCTCCTGGCCTTCGAGGCTGAGCAGGAACTGTTTGGCTGCCAGGCCGCCAGCGAAGCCGGTGAGGCTGCCGGAACTGCCGATGACGCGGTGGCACGGGGCGATGATCGAGATAGGGTTGCGGCCATTGGCGGCGCCGACCGCCCGGACCGCTGTGGGCTGGCCGATCTGGAGGGCGATGTCGCGGTAGCTGCGGGTTTCACCGAAGGGGATGGTCAACAGGGCCTGCCAGACCCGGACCTGAAAGTCAGTGCCGGCAAAATCCAGTTCCAGCTCGAAACGACGGCGCTGGCCGGCGAAGTATTCCAGCAACTGACGTTCGGTTTCCTTGAGGACCGGATGCCGGGTGTCCTCTTCCAAAGGCCCCAGGCGCACCCGATTGAGCCGCTCGTTTTCCCACAGGATGGCCTCCAGCCTCGTCTCCCGGGCGACGAGGATCAGTTGGCCGACGGGGGATGGGATGGTTTTGTAGAGGGGCAACATCGAGGGATTCCTTGTCAAAGCCTTTGTGGCGAGGGAGCTTGCTCCCGCTGGGTTGCGAAGCGACCCTACACGTGGCACCGCGGTGTGTCAGATTATCAGTTGGGGGCTGCTTCGCAGCCCAGCGGGAGCAAGCTCCCTCGCCACGGGCGATCTCACCAGCCGCAATATCTTGCTCAACCCAACAACCCCAACGCTTTCGCCCGCGCCACCGCCTGGGTGCGGCGCTCGACCCCGAGTTTGCTGTTGATGTGGCTGGCGTGGGTCTTGACGGTGTGCAGGGAGATAAACAATTGCTCGCTGATCTCCTGGTTCGAACAGCCTTGGGCAATCAACTGCAACACCGCCCGTTCGCGACTGCTCAGGGTTTCGACAGGTGCCGCAGGGTCGACCGGTTGGACCACCGAGGGCAGGCGTTCGAGCAGATGTTCGCGCAGGGTGCTGGGCGGCGCGTTCAGCAGTTGTTCGCGCAGCCATTCACAGTGCTTGCCCAGCAACCACTCGAACGGCTGCAACACCCCACCGCTGGCGGCTTCGAAAGCCTGGGCCAGGGTGCGGCGGGCTTCGGGTTCGCGGCCGAGGCTCAACAGCAAGGCGACTTTCTGGTTGAGCGCCATCACGCTGAGCATCTGCCGGCCGGTTTGCTGGCCGTGCTCCAACAAGGCATTGAGCCGGCCTTCGGCGAGCATCGGTTGACCCCGGATGGATTCCAGCACCGCCTGTTGCAGTTCGACATGCAGGGGCAGTTGCGGGTGGAATTCCGGCGGCGCGGCGGCCCGCTCACCCGTGTAGGTCTGGCCCAGGCGGGCCAACCAGGCTTCAGCCAGGTCGGTACGGCCCTGGGCCAGCCAGAGTTCGCATTTGACCAGGGTAATCATCGCCAGGTAGTAGATCGGCGGAACATCCCAGATGTGCATCAGGCGCTCGGCTTCAGCCAGTTCGGCAAAAGCCCGGGCGAACTCGCCGCTGTAGCCTTCGATCCGCGCGACCACGCAGTGACCGATCAGCACGCTGATGTCGCGGCAGGCGCGGGCTTCGGTGAGGCCGGCCTGCAACCGCGCCAGGCCGGCCTGGGGCTGCAGGCGCAAGGTCAGCAGGAAACCTTCGTACATGATCAGTCGTGCCCGCACCGCATAAAGCCGCTGGGGCGATAATTTGTGCAAGCGTTGCAGGCCATGGTGCACTTCATCCAGTGCCCGCAGGATCTCTCCCCGCGCCTGCAGGACCCGGGCCCGATCGTAATGGGCCAAGGCCTCGAACAACGGATTGCCGACCCGCTGCGCCAGCTCCAGGGAGTCGCGGTTCAGGTTACGCGCGCGCCACAGGTCACCGTCGGCAATGGCCAGGTTCGACAAGGTGGACAGGCACATCAGCCGCTGGCCGTAGCGTTTTTGCGGCAAGCTCTCCAGGGCTTCGCTGCAATAACGCACGGTGGCCTCGCGATCGCCACGACCCCGGGCGACGATGCCGCTCAGGGCCAGCCATTGGGCGAGCATGGATTTTTGCGCAGTGGCCGAAGGGGCCGGCAGGAAACGACTCAAGTGCGCGGCCAGCTCTTCGGCGGCATCCAACTGGCAGGCCAACCCCAGCGCCCAACTGTAGAGCACGATCAGCCGCGGCGTGCTGATGAGCAGGCTGTCGGGCAGGTCCATTTTCCAGCGCAGCAACATGCCGACGTTCTGCTCGGCCAGCAGTTGTTCCTCCGAGAGGTTCTGCACCAGGTTCGCCGCCACATCCAGGTGGCCGGCCCGCAGCGCCTGCTCCACGGCTTCGTCGATCAGGCCCTGGGCGTTGAACCAGCGGCAGGCCCGCAAGTGCAGCGTCGCGGCCGGGACCATGGCCGGCGCGCTGGGACGACTGCGCAGCAGATCGGAAAACAGATGGTGGTAACGGTACCAATGGCCGTGCTCGTCCAAAGGCACCAGGAATACTTGATGGGACGCCAGGTAACGCAGGATCTCGGCGCTGTCATGGGCTTCGCGCACGGCGTCGCACAGCGCGCTGCAGAAGCGCTCCTGAGGGGCCGTGTCATAGAGAAAAGCCTGCACCTCGGCGGGCAGGCAATCGATGACTTCTTCGAGCAGGTAATCACGAATCATCCCTTCGCCGCCATTCAAGGCCTGGGGCAGCAGGCCTTCGGTGCCGGCTTCAGACGCCGCCAGCAACCAGAACCGCAGCCCCGCCACCCAACCTTCGCTGCGCTGGATGAGGTTTTCCAACGCCTCACCGCGCAACGAGCTGCTGTGATGCTGGAGCAGGGTCAAGGCTTCGTCATGGGTCAGGCGCAGGTCTTGTTCATTGAGTTCGAGCAATTGCCGCGACAGGCGCAGGCGCGCCAGGTGCCAGTCCGGACGCTGGCGGCTGGTGACAAGGACCAGCAGACCGTCGGGCAGGTGATTGAGGAAAAATTGCAGGCAGCGATCCAGCACCGGGCTTTGGGCCAGGTGGTAATCGTCCAGGACCAGCAACAAGGGGTTGCGCGGCGACAAGTGCATGGACAGTTCGTCCAGCAAGCCATCGAGCCATTCTTCGAAGGCAAAGGGCTGGTGGCGCTGGCGCATTTTCAGCAACCCCAGTGCCCGGCCACCCAGTTGCGGGAAAAAGGCCTGGAGCCCTTCGAGCAAACGTTCCAGGAAACGCCCGGGATCGTTGTCCCGGGCACTGAGCCCCAGCCAGAGACTTTGCCAATAGGCCGGCAGGCTCTGGCAGAACTCCACCGCCAGGGAGCTTTTACCAAACCCCGCCGGCGCACTGACCAACAACAACCTGCCCCCGAGCCCAGCGGCCAAACGCTGGCACAACCGCGGCCGCACGACATGGCCGTCGGGCAAGGGCGGGCGGTAGAAACGCCCGTCCTGTACCGCGATGGCTGCGCGGGCAGAATCCGGAAGTGAAGACAAATCAGTCATGGCCGGCTCTTGTTGGAATGCGGGTGGCGGCGTTGCAGATGTCCGCAGACTAGCGGTAAACGAGGAGGTATTGAAGGGAGTGCTACAAATGGCTACAAAAAGACTACACGTTGATGGCCGTGAAAAATCCAGGCAGCCGCCGCTCTTGTGGCGAGGGAGCTTGCTCCCGCTGGGGTGCGCAGCAGCCCCAAGGCCGCCCCGTTTGATCTGATGCCCCGAGTACTCCGCTTTGGGACTGCTTCGCAGTCCAGCGGGAGCAAGCTCCCTCGCCACAGGGGTTTTGTGTGGGTCAAAAAAAACGCCCCGAACCAGTCGGGGCGTTGTTTCGAGGATGCGGCCTCGGGTGGAGCGGTTTAGCGGATACCGTCCTGGCGCAATGCGTTCGGAGTGAAGTCGGCGGTGGTGGCGGTGAAGCCGAAGTCGTAGGCCGATTTCTCTTCGTTCTTCATGCCCAGCGCCAGGTAGCGGCCGGACTGCAGGTCGTAGAGAGTTTCCAGGGCGTACCACGGCACTTGCTTGTCGTAGTAGTTCTCGGCATGGGCCTCGGCCACGCGCCACAGTTGGCCACGACCGTCGTAGTGGTCGATCACCGCGGCTTGCCAGGTGTCTTCGTCGATGTAGAAGTCACGCTTGGCGTAGATGTGACGCTGGCCTTCCTTCAGGGTCGCAGTCACATGCCAGACACGACGCAGCTCGTAGCGAGTCAGGTCCTGGTTGATGTGGCCGGCCTTGATGATGTCGGCGTACTTGAGTTGCGGCGAATCGATCTTGTAGCTGTTGGCGGCGATGTACAGCTCTTTCTTGCCTTCCAGCTTCCAGTCGTAGCGATCCGGCGCGCCGTTGTACATGTCCAGGTTGTCGGAAGTACGCAGGCCGTCGGCGGCGGTACCCGGGCCGTCATAGGACACTTGCGGGGCACGGCGCACACGGCGCTGGCCAGCGTTGTAGACCCATGCCGAACGCGGTTCCTTCACTTGGTCGAGGGTTTCGTGCACCAGCAGCACGCCACCGGCCAGGCGCGCCGGCGCGGTCACTTGTTGCTTGAAGTAGAACAGGATGTTGCCCGGGTTGGCCGGATCGAAATCCTTCATCTTGTCGCGGAACACGAACTGGTCGCGGAAGTACACCAGGCTGTAGGAGCCGTTGGGCTGCGGGGTGGCCTGGGTGACCAGGCGCGTCACGCTGCCGCCGCGATAGCGGGTGATGTGGTTCCAGATCACTTCCACGCCGCTCTGGGGAATCGGGAACGGCACGGCCGTCTCGAAGTTCTCCAGGCCGTTGCCGCCAGACACCAGCTTGGTGTTGACCGCATTCTTCTTGATGGAGGCGAACACCTCGTCCGGCACGGTGGCGCCGCGATGGGTCGGGTAGACCGGCATCTTGAAGGTTTCCGGGTAGCGCTTGAACATCGCGTACTGGCCCGGGGCGAGTTTGGCCTTGTACTGCTCGACGTTCTGCGCGGTGATGGTGAACAGCGGTTTCTCAGTCGGGAACGGGTCGGCAAGGAAGCCCTTGCTGTCCACGGCACCGGCGTTCTTGGCCATGGGTTTCCAGGCCGAGATCGAGCCATCGGCATTGCCGGCCATCTCGGCGCCCATCGGCGTCAGGCTCTTGCCCAGTTTATCGGCCTCGGCCGCGGGTACCGCCGCCATGACGCTGGCGGCCAGCAGGGATAACCCCAGAACACCGGCCTGCATCAGATTCTTTGTTATTTTCATAGTGTGTCGTCCTGAAATACGGTGCTTAGAAGGTCACGCCGACGCTGAGCGCCAGGAAGTCGCGATCGTCCACGGTGCTGAAGTCGCCACCAAAGAAGTTGGTGTAGGCCAGGCTGGCGTTGTAGGTGTTCTGGTACTCGGCATCCAGCCCGAGGCTGACGGCTTTGCGGCCTTCTTCGAAGTTGCCGCCAGGGCCTGGCGAGTAGCCCTTGACGTCATGGGACCAGGCTACGTTGGGCTTGAGGTTCACGCCGGCGAACACGTCCGGGTATTCCCAGATGGCGCGCGCGCGGTAGCCCCAGGAGGTGGAGGTGGTGAAGCCGTCGTTGTTGCAGTTGCTGTTCACGTCGTTGATGGTCTGGCCGCCTCCCCCCGCAGTAGAGCCGTTGAGCGACTCACAGAAATCGTTGGGCAGTTTGCCCGGCCCGAACACCGGATCGCGACCATAACGCGCGTCGGATTTGCTTTCCAGGCCACCAACATGGGTCACCCCGATTTCACCGACCAGCGTCAGGCGGCTGGCGCCCATGACCTGATCCAGGAAGTGCGTGAATGTAGTCTGGAACTGAGTGACCTCTTTACGGCGATAGCCATGCAGGTCTTGGCCCGGCGTGCCCTGGAGCACCGATGCATCGCCAAAACCGGGAAGCGGCGTCACGCCAGCGAAGAGAATGTCAGTGGTGCTCAGTTGTACCGGTGCATTCGGACGATAGCTGATCTCACCGCTCCACGCCGTGCCGGTAGGCAGTGTCGTGGAGAAACTCAGGCCATAGAGACGGATATCTTCTGGGTACTCAACAAAGTAATTGGAGTTACCTGCCACGATCAGAGGGCGCAGTGCCGCGATTGGCCCCGCGGTGTAGAACTGCTGCGCAGCCCCCTGGGCACTGAAAATCGGCGCACGGCTGTGGTAGTTCATGAAGTAGGCACCGAACTCGGTGTCCAGCGGTTCGAACATGTATTTCAACGATGCGCCCCACTGGCCGCTGTCGCGAGCATCGCGGTCCGGGCCTCGACGTACCAGCACGCCTTCTTCGTTGATATCGACACCCTGGCCTTCCAATATCGGAAGAATGACGCCCGGCAGCGGAACGGACGAACGTTTGTTCAGCACCCGCAGATTGTCGGTACACCCATCGGCAATCACATCCGGCTGGGAGAAGAACGTGCCGCAGTTATCCACCACGGTCTGGTCCCATTCAATCTGGTAGAACGCCTCGGCCGACAGGTTGTCGGTCAGGCTCTGGGAGACGTAGAACATGTTCACCGGGATCAGGCCTTCCTTGACCTCGGCACCTGGGCGACGGAACGCGGACACGTCGACCGGGTTGATGGAGTTGATGCCGCCCTGGATGAAAGTACTTTCACCCCAACTGACTACCTGCTTGCCCAGGCGGACCGAGCCCGGCTGATCGGCAATGGCGTAGTTGTGGTAGACGAATGCGTCGAGGATCTGCCCGCCGGAAGACTTGGCGCCTTCCTTGCGGTTGCTGTCGCTGATGTCCTTGTACAGGCGGTGTTCGTCCTTGAGTTCGAAGTCGTACCAGTACTTGCCGCGCACGAATACGCCGGTATCGCCGTACTTCAGTTCCAGGTCATGGATGCCCTTGAAGATCTTCGAGAAGGTTTCCCCGCGCTTGAAATTCAGGTGGCCGTCATCGGAGGTCTGCGACAAACCCTTGCCGCCATTGTTGACGCCGATCAGGTCCTTGTTGGCGTTGGCCGTGGACCAGCTCGCGCCGACGGACAGGGACGAGTCGAACTGGCCTTCGATTTCACCGATGTTGAAACTGACGCCGAATGCAGGCCCGGCGAGCGAAGAGGCGAGACTGACCGCCAGAGGCAGTTTTGCCCGGCGCCAGAACGTGGTTGCTGAGGTCATCGACGCTACTCCATGTGCATTATTGTTATGGCAATGGACATTTCAAGAACACCTCGGCGGCAGGGAGCGGCAGCGTCCCGACATCCGTCGAAGTCGCATCGCCCTTTCGTGCGTGCGCCCCGTTCTTGAGAATCCGTGAGCGGACTATAGCCAGCAGGTAGTACGGCTTGATCCCTCTAAAGTGTGATTTGCAGCCCTCAACCACTCTGGAACAGTCCTTTCGCCAGGCCGACAGATGCCGGCACGGCAAGGATGGCTGAAATTTTCGGTTTGACAAGGCAAGCGCTTGCTT
This sequence comes from Pseudomonas sp. Z1-12, assembly GCF_051132015.1. Taxonomy (NCBI): domain Bacteria; kingdom Pseudomonadati; phylum Pseudomonadota; class Gammaproteobacteria; order Pseudomonadales; family Pseudomonadaceae; genus Pseudomonas; species Pseudomonas sp. Z1-12. The sequence continues at coordinate 1,022,816 of NZ_CP071647.1, read as the reverse complement.
GGTGGGGCTGCCGTGCCCTTTCGGGCACGGCAAAAAGGCCTAGAGCGTGGACAGGAAGGTGCTGTTGTTGCGCTGCCATTCGGTGATGTCGACGCGGATGCGCTTCTTGTCGAGCTTGCCGACGCTGGTCTTGGGAATTTCCGTAACAAGGGCGATCTGGCTCGGGATCGCCCACTTGCTCAAGTGCCCCAGCTCGACGAACGGCTTGAGGTGTTCCTTGAGCTCGCGAGCCCCGATCTCATGCCCTTCGCGAATCACCAGCAAGGCAAACGGCCGCTCGCCCCACTGCGGATCGGGAATGCCGACCACTGCTACTTCGCGTACCGCCGCGTGACGGCTGATGAGGTCTTCCAGGTCCAGGGAGGAGATCCATTCGCCACCGGTCTTGATCACGTCCTTGATGCGGTCGCGGATGTCGATGAAGCCCATGTTGTCGAGTGTGGCGACGTCACCGGTGTGCAGCCAGCCGCCGGCCCAGAGCTCGGCGCCCTTCTGCGGCTCGTTGAAATAGCCTTCGGTGAGCCACGGCGCACGCAGCACCAGTTCGCCCTGGGTCTCGCCGTCGGCCGGCAGGAAATTCCCCTCGGTGTCGACGATCGCCGCCTCCACCAGTGGCCCCGGCACCCCGGCCTTGATCCGGTAGGTGGTGCGTTCGTCCTCGCTGCCGGCCATCAGTTCCGCGTTGAGGTGGGCGCAGGACACCAGCGGGCCGGTTTCCGACATGCCGTAGGCGGCCGTGAGCTGGATCCCCCGGGCCTTGGCCGCTTCGTACAGGCTGCGGTTCAGGGCGCTGCCGCCGATGACGATTTTCCAACCGCCGAAGTCGGTGTCCTGGGCGCCCTTGGCATTGAGGACCATTTGCAGGATGGTCGGCACGCAATGGGAAAAGGTCACCTTTTCCTTGCGCCACAGCTCGACCAGGAACTCCGGATCGTAGCGACCCGGGTAGACCTGCTTGAGCCCGAGCATGGTCGCCACGTAGGGCAGGCCCCAGGCGTGGACATGGAACATCGGCGTGATGGGCATGTACACGTCGTTGGTGCCCAGCAGCCGCACGCTGTCGATGGAGCCCATGATGGTCGCCACGCCCATGGTGTGCAGCACCAGTTGCCGATGGGTGAAGTACACGCCCTTGGGGTTGCCCGTGGTGCCGGTGGTGTAGAACGTGGTGGCGACGGAGTTCTCGTCGAAATCCTGGAAATCGTAGGTGGGGGCGGCGGCGGCCAGCAATTGTTCGTACTCGCCTACCAGGTTCGGCAGGTCGGCGGTTTTTTCCGGCAGGTCGGTCAGCAGCAGGGTCTTGTCCACCGTGGTGAGGTGCCCGGCAATCGCCTGGTACAAGCCGACGAACTCGCTGTTGACCAGCACGAAGCGGTCCTCGGCGTGGTTCATGGTGTAGACGATCTGCTCCGGTGACAGGCGCACGTTGATGGTGTGGATCACCGCGCCGATCATCGGGATCGCGAACATGCATTCCAGGTAGCGATGGCTGTCCCAGTCCATCACCGCCACGGTATCGCCGGCCTTGACCCCCGCCTCGGTCAACACGTTGGCCAGGCGCGCGACCCGCTCGATCAGCGTCGGATAGCTGTAGCGCAACTGGTCACGGTAGATGATCTCGCGGGTTTTCTCGTAACGCGTGCCGGACATCAGCAGCCGCTTGATCAGCAGCGGGTATTGATAGGCGCCTTCGGCGGGAGGAATAACGCGAGTCTGCAACATAAGAGTCCCTTTTCTGACTGCACGGTCTTGGCTGGAAGTAAGCACTCTAGAGCGCTTATACACGGATCAAATCAGCCAAAGGAATGATTTGATCCGCGCGTAGATACTAGCCTTGAGCCATGCCTGGGACTGTAGGAGCTGCCACAGAGCGGGATCAGTGCGACTCGGTAAACGCCAGCTTCACGCCAATGGCGACGAGCACCGCGCCCATGGTCCGGTCGAACCAGTGGCCCATGCGCGCGAAACCGGCGCGTACCCGTTGCTGGCTGAACAGCAGCGCCACCAGGCAGAACCAGACGGCCGTCGCCACCGCCAGGTACACGCCGTAACCGGCCTGGATCGCCAGCGGTGTATGCGGGTTGATCACCACGGTGAACAGCGACAGGAAAAACAGCGTCGCCTTGGGGTTCAGGCCGTTGGTGACAAAACCGGAAATGAACGCGCCGCGGGCGGTACGCTCACCGATCTCCTGGTGCAGGTTTTCCTCGGCCGGCTTGGCCGGTTGCGCCCGCAGTGCCTTGAAGCCGATGTACAGCAGGTACGCGGCGGCGGCCCACTTCAGCGCGTTGAACAGCACGATCGATTGCGACACGATCAGGCCGATGCCCAGCAACGAATAGCCCACATGCAGGAAAATCGCCGTGCCGACGCCCAGCGCCGTCCAGGTCCCGGCGCGCCGGCCATGGGTCACGCTTTCGCGCACCACCACGGCAAAATCCGGCCCGGGGCTGGCAACGGCCAGCAGGTGGATCAGGGCGACGGTGAGGAATTCGGTGAGGTACATGGTGGGGTTCCTTACGACATTCTTTTGTTGGATGACATCCCGTGGCGAGGGAGCTTGCTCCCGCTCGACTGCGCAGCAGTCGCTTGCCTTGTATCGAGGCCTGCTGCGCAGGCCAGCGGGAGCAAGCTCCCTCGCCACAGGTATACGCCGCCATGGCAGCATTCCATCTGATAGGCTCGCCACATTACGCCTTCGGTTCTTGACATAAAAGGTACAGCTGATGACGAACACCGCCCGCGCCGTTTTCCTCGACCATCCTTCCCTGGACCTCGGCGACCTGGACCTGGGCCCGCTGCGCAGCTGCTTCAGCGAACTGCAACTGTTCGCCCGGACCACGCCAGACCAGGTGACCGAGCGGCTCAAGGGCGCCACCGTGGCAATCACCAACAAAATCGTGATCGATGCCCAAGCGATGGCGGCCAGCCCGGACCTGAAGCTGATTTTGATCAGTGCCACCGGCACCAACAACGTCGACCTGGCGGCGGCCCGCCGCCACGGCATCACCGTGTGCAATTGCCAAGGCTACGGCACGCCATCGGTGGCCCAGCACACGATCATGTTGTTGCTGAACCTGGCGACGCGCCTGGCCGATTATCAAAAAGCGGTGGGTGAAGGTCGCTGGCAGCAGGCTTCGCAGTTCTGCCTGCTGGACTATCCGATTGTCGAACTGGAGGGCAAGACCCTGGGCCTGCTCGGCCATGGCGAGTTGGGCAGCGCCGTCGGGCGACTGGCCGAAGCCTTTGGCATGCGTGTGCTGCTGGGGCAGATCCCCGGGCGCCCTGCCCGCCCCGACCGCTTGCCGCTGGAGCAATTGCTGCCACACGTCGACGCCCTGACCCTGCACTGCCCACTTAACGAGCACACCCGCCACTTCATCGGCGCCCGCGAACTGGCATTGCTCAAGCCCGGTGCGTTCGTGGTCAACACCGCCCGTGGTGGCCTGATCGACGAGCAGGCGCTGGCCGAGGCCCTGCGCCGCGGTCACTTGGGTGGCGCGGCCACCGACGTGCTGAGCGTGGAACCGCCGGTCCAAGGCAATCCGCTGCTGGCCGGCGATATTCCACGCTTGATCGTCACCCCCCACAACGCCTGGGGCAGCCGCGAGGCGCGGCAACGGATCGTCGGCCAAATGAGCGAAAACGCCCAAGGCTTTTTCAGCGGTACAGCGCGGCGTGTCGTCAGTTGATAAACTGCCGCACTTTTTTTCAAGGAGCAGACCATGGATCCGCGCAGTGAAGTACTGCTTCGTCAGGCCGAGTTATTCCAGGGTTCGGTGTTGTTGGCCGGCCTGCCCGCCGACGACCTGCTCGGCCGTTTGCCCGAGGCCCATGGCTGGTGCTGGCATGCCGGCGATCAGGCCGCGCTGGATGCTCGTTTCCCCGAGCGCAGCCACTTTGGCGTGAACGTCCCCGAGCATGGGTTCGACACCGCCGTGGTATTCCTGCCCAAGGCCAAGGACCTGACCGATTACATCCTCAATGCCGTGGCGGCGCGCCTGGCTGGTCGTGAGGTGTACCTGGTGGGGGAAAAACGCAGCGGCATCGAAGGGGCGTCCAAGCAACTCAACCCGTTCGGCAAGCCGCGCAAGCTCGATAGCGCACGGCACTGCCAGCTGTGGCAGGTCACGGTCGCGAATGCGCCCGAGGTCAAGCCGCTGGAAAGCCTGGCCCAAACCTACGAACTGCCCCTGGCCGAAGGCCCGCTGACAGTCATCAGCCTGCCGGGGGTGTTCAGCCATGGCCGCCTGGATCGCGGCAGTGCGCTGCTGTTGGAACACCTGGATAAACTGCCCAGCGGGCATCTGCTGGACTTCGGCTGCGGTGCCGGGGTACTGGGGGCGGCGGTCAAGCGACGCTACCCGCACAATACCGTCACCCTGCTGGACGTGGACGCATTCGCTGCCGCCAGCAGTCGCCTGACCCTGGCCGCCAATGGCCTGGAGGCCGACGTGCTGACCGGTGATGGCATTGACGCCGCGCCGATGGGTTTGAGCGCGATCCTGAGCAACCCACCGTTCCATGTGGGCGTGCACACCGATTATCACGCCACGGAGAACCTGCTGCGAAAAGCGGCCAAACATCTGAAAAACGGCGGCGAACTTCGGCTGGTGGCCAATAGTTTCCTCAAGTACCAACCGTTGATCGAAGAGCATCTGGGCGTCTGCGCGATCAAGGCAGAAGGCCAGGGCTTTCGCATCTACCGGGCCAAGCGTGGCTGACATGTTTTAAGAAACAGCACTTGCCCAATCGGATTTGCCTAGGCAGAATCCGCTCCGTCCTAGGGGAGTAGTCTCCCGCGAGCGCCATGCTCGCCCGGCATACGTCAACATACTTGGTCAGCAGACCATGGCGTATGCGGCCCAAGCGTCCACGCAGATGGTCGCTGGGTTTGACAAGACCTATGACACGCACACCTTACCCGGGGCGGGAAGGCTGTACGTGTCATAGCCGTGTCGACCCGCCCCTTTAGGAATTCCCTGATGCTGGACTCACTCCTGGTACCCACGGCGATCGTTGCGCTGGCCGAAATCGGCGACAAGACGCAATTGCTCGCGCTCATCCTGGCGGCACGCTTTCGCAAACCCTGGCCGATCATCGCTGGCATCGTGGCCGCGACCCTGGCCAACCATGCGGCGGCCGGCGCGGTCGGCGCCTGGGTCAGCGGTTTTTTCTCCGACGCGGTCCTGCACTGGATACTGGCGGCCAGCTTTGCGGCCACGGCACTGTGGACCTTGGTCCCGGACAAACTGGACGATGAAGAAGCCAACACGGCCCGCAAGTTCGGACCGTTCCTGACCACGCTGATTGCGTTCTTCCTGGCGGAAATCGGTGACAAGACCCAGATCGCCACGGTGATGCTCGCCGCGCAATACCCGGAGCTGTGGTTGGTGATCATCGGCACCACCGTGGGCATGTTGATTGCCAACGTGCCGGTGGTCCTGGCGGGCAATTTCGCCGCCGAGAAGCTGCCCCTGACCCTGATCCGCCGCCTGGCCGCCTCGGCGTTCTTCGTCCTGGCGATCGTGGCGGTGTACAAGGCGATGCAGAGCAGTGGGTGGGTTTGAGGCTGTTGTGGCGAGGGAGCTTGCTCCCGCTCGGTTGCGCAGCGACCGCAAGCTTTTTGGGCCGCTTCGCCCGAGGCGTCGGACCGGCCCAGCGGGAGCAAGCTCCCTCGCCACAAAAACAGTTTCACCACATGACGGTGGTTACTTCTTGGCCTGCTGATACAGCGGCATCACCTTCGGAATCGCCGCCTGCAACGAAGCGATACGGCTGCTCGACGACGGGTGGGTGCTCATGAACTCCGGTGGCGCGCCTTCCGACGCCTTGGCCATCTTGTTCCACAAGGTGATCGCGGCGTTCGGGTTATAGCCGGCGCGGGCGGCCAGTTCGAGGCCGATCAGGTCGGCTTCGTTCTCGTTGCCACGGCTGTTGGGCAAGGTCATGCCGTAGTTGGCGACGGTGTCGGCCAAGGCCAGGCTGTCCTGGCCGAGGCCGAACAAGGCACCGGCGCCCTGCTTGGCCATTTCGATGCCGTAGGCCTTGGACATCGCTTCGCGCCCGTGCTCGCGCAGGGCGTGGGCGATTTCATGGCCGATGATCGCGGCGATTTCATCGTCGGTGAGCTTCAGCTTATTGATCAAGCCGGTGTAGAAAATGATTTTCCCACCAGGGCCGCAGCTGGCGTTGAGCTCGTCGCTCTTGATCAGGTTCACTTCCCAGTTCCATTGCGCCGAATCCGGACGGAACACCGGCGCCTGGGCGATCAGTCGACTGGAGATGGCCTGGACGCGCTTGGCATCGCTGCTGGTCTTGTCCAACACGCCCTGGGCACTCGCCTCGCCCATCGTCTTTTGATAGGACTGGGCATACATCTGGTTGACCTGGTCGGTCGACAGCATGCTGAACATGTACTGCTTGCGTTCCACACCCACGGCTCCGCCGCTGGTGGTATTGACCGACTGGCAACCGGCGAGCAGCAGCGCCGCGCTCAGAGCACTCACCATCAATGTCTTGTTCATGTAAAAGAAGCTCCCTGGAAACGTGGGCGTATCCTAGGCCTTGATTTGTATCGGCGCCAGATACACAACGAGGGGATTGCGGTTTTTTGGACAGAACCACCGCGCCCATTTGCGACACCCACCTAGCCAAAACAGTCACCCGACGAACAGCGCCTCATGCCGCGCCACAGAAACGCCGATAAAGATCCCAGACGTCATTTCCGCGTCCGGAGTCTTTATGAAATTCAGATCGATCCAGTTTTCCGTGGCCGCCCTGGCCGGTGCCATCGTGCTCAGCGTGGTCGGCGCCCTTGTGCTGTACGCGCTGTTTGCCGGCGCCCGCACCCAGGAGATGGTGCAACAGCGAACCAAGGCGCAGTTCGAGCAACTCATCGAACAACGCCTCAGTGCCCTGGCGCGCACCCAGGCCAGCCTGATCCAGCGGGAACTGGAAGCCCCGCTGTTGCTCGCCCGCGGCCTGGCCACCACGAATGCCTTGATGGGCATGAACGGCGCGGACGGCAACCCGCAACTGAAGGTGCCCCGCGAGCAGATGATCAGCCTGTTGCGCGAAACCGTCGTACGCAACCCGAAAATCCTCGGCGCCTACATCGCCTGGGAGCCGAATGCCATCGACCGCGACGACGCCAATTACGTGGACAGCCCGGTGCTGGGCATGGAAACCAACGGGCGTTTCCTGCCCTGGTGGTTTCGCAATCAGGACGGCTCCCTGGGCCTGGAAAAGCTCGCCGATGTGACCGATCAAAAACTGCTCTCCACCGGCATTCGCGCCAGTGAGTACTACCTGTGCTCCCAGGACAGCAAGAAAGCCTGCGTAATCGACCCGGCGCCCTACCGCGTCGGCAGCACGATGACCATGCTCGCCTCGTTCATCGAACCGATCATGATCGAGGGCAAGTTCCAGGGCATCGTCGGTGCCGACCTGTCGGTGAATTTCATCCAGGACATGCTCGTGGCCGCCGATGGCAAGCTGTACGACGGCGCCGGGGAAATGGCCTTGCTCTCAAGCAACAACCGGCTGGTGGCCTTCACCAAGGACCCGAGCAAACTCGGGGAAAAGGCCAGCGACCTGCTGGACGCCAACGAACTGGATAACCTGACCAAACTGGGCGTCGGCGAAGTGCGCTACGACATCGACGAAGCCCACGGGCATATCGAGGTGTACATGCCGTTCGGCATCGGCGAGACCAACGCCCGCTGGACGCTGATGTTGCAACTGCCGCTGAACGCGGTCATGGCCGACCTGCAAGCCTTGCAGCAAGACCTCGACCATCGGCGCCAGACCGACATCTTCGGCATGGCGATGGTGGGCCTGGTGATTGCCGGGATCGGTCTGCTGGTGATCTGGCTGGTGGGCCACGGCATCGCCCGGCCACTCAAGCAAATGGTGGCGATGCTCGATGACATCGCCCAGGGCGAAGGCGACCTGACCCGTCGCCTGGTGAGCGACCGCGCCGACGAGCTGGGCGCGATCGCCAGGGGCTTCAACACCTTCCTGAGCAAGCTGCAGGGCATGATCACCCAGGTGGTGACTTCGGTACAGAGTGTCAGCGATTCATCGGAGCACACCGCTGACATCGCGATCCGTACCAACCAAGGTGTGCATAAGCAGATGTCGGAGATCGATCAGGTCGCCACGGCCGTGCACGAAATGACCGCCACCGCCCAGGACGTGGCCCGCAACGCGACCCAGGCAGCCCAGGCCGCCAGTCATGCGGACCAAGCTGCCAGCCAGGGCATGCAGATCGTCCGGGACACTTCCACCTCCATTGGCGCCCTGGCCGTGGAAATCGGCAAGGCGGTGGGTGTGGTGCAGACCCTGGCCAAGGACAGCGAGAACATCAATGCGATCCTCACCGCCATCCGCGGGATCGCCGAGCAGACCAACCTGTTGGCCCTCAACGCAGCCATCGAAGCCGCCCGGGCCGGTGAACAGGGCCGTGGTTTCGCGGTGGTCGCCGATGAAGTGCGCAACCTGGCGCAGAAGACCCAGCAGGCGACTGAAGAAATCCAGGCAATGATCCAGCAACTGCAACAAGGCACCCGGGATGTGGTTCGGGTGATGGAAGACAGCCAGCATCGCACCGATGAAAGCGTGCAGCATGCGGCGAAAGCGGCCCAGGCCTTGGAAACGATTACCCAGGCGGTGTCGGTGATCAACGACATGAACACCCAGATCGCCAGCGCTGCCGAGGAACAGAGCGCCGTGGCCGACGATATCAACCGCAACGTGATCAACATCGGACAAGTGGCAAACGAAGTGGCCAGCGGTGCCGACGAATCCAGCGCGGCCAGCGCCGGGCTGACCAAACTGGCAGAGCAGCAGCGGCGGCTGATCAACCAGTTCAGGGTCTGATCCTAAGGCCCCATCGCGAGCAAGCTCGCTCCCACAGGGGGATTTGCGGCGGTATGCAGATCCTGTGTACACCACAAAACAACTGTGGGAGCGAGCTTGCTCGCGAAGGCGTCAGTTCAGCCAGCATCGAAGTGCCTGACACACCGCCTTCGCGAGCAAGCCCGCTCCCACAGGGGGATTTGCGGAGGAATGCAGATCCTGTGTACACCACAAAACAACTGTGGGAGCGAGCTTGCTCGCGAAAGCGTCAGTTCAGCCAGCATCAAAGTGCCTGACACTACGCCTTCGCGAGCAAGCTCGCTCCCACAAGGGGATTTGCGGGGGAATGCCAATCTTGTGTACACCACAAAACGACTGTGGGAGCAAAGCTTGCTCGCGATGGCGTCGGGTCAGCCAACATTTAAGTAACTGACACACCGCCTTCGCGAGCAAGCTTTGCTCCCACAGACTCCACAGACTTCCACAGGCTCAATGCAGGGTTTCAGAGTTCGCCGAGGGCTTCGATCAGGGCCTGGTTCTGCTCCGGCGTGCCGATGCTGATCCGCAGGAATTGGGCAATCCGCTCCTGCTTGAAGTGCCGCACGATCACACCCTGCTCCCGCAGTTTCGCCGCCAGCCCTGCCGCGTCGTGCCGGGGGTGGCGGGCGAAGATGAAGTTGGCCGCCGAGGGCAATACGTCGAAGCCCTTCGCTTCCAATTGATCCACCACCCACTCACGGTGTTCGATGACCAATCGGCAGGTCCGGTCGAAATGCTCGCGATCATCGAACGCCGCTGCGCCGCCGACATTCGCCAGGCGATCCAACGGGTAGGAGTTGAAGCTGTTCTTGATCCGCTCCAGCGCTTCGATCAGGTCCGGATGCCCCACCGCCAGGCCCACGCGCAGCCCCGCCAGCGAGCGGGACTTGGACAGGGTCTGGGTCACCAGCAGGTTCGGATAACGATCCACCAGGCTGATGGCCGTCTCGCCGCCGAAGTCGATATAGGCCTCGTCCACCACAACCACCGAATCCGGGCTGGCCTTGAGGATCTGCTCGACCGCCTCCAGCGCCAGCAGGCAGCCGGTCGGCGCGTTCGGGTTGGGAAAAATGATCCCGCCGTTGGGTTTGGCGTAGTCGGCCGGGTCGATCTGGAATTGCTCATCCAGCGGCACCGCCTCGAACTGAATACCGTACAGGCCGCAATACACCGGATAGAAGCTGTAGCTGATGTCCGGGAACAACAGCGGCTGGTCGTGTTGCAACAAACCGTGAAAAATGTGCGCCAGCACTTCATCCGAGCCGTTACCCAGGAACACCTGGTTGCCCTGCACGCCGTAATAGCGGGCCACGGCGCCTTTCAGCAGGTCGCTGTTGGGATCCGGATACAGGCGCAGATTGTCGTTCAGCTCGGCCTGCATCGCCGCTAGGGCCTTGGGCGATGGGCCGTAGGGGTTCTCGTTGGTGTTGAGCTTGACCAATCGGGTCAGTTTCGGCTGTTCACCCGGCACGTAGGGCACCAGGTTCTTGACGAACGGGCTCCAGAATTTACTCATTTCAGTTCCCCTGCCGTTCAACGGATGGCTCGTCAAGAATGCGGTACTCGGCGCTGCGGGCGTGGGCGCTCAGCGATTCGCCACGGGCCAGCACCGAAGCGGTCTTGCCCAGTTCGGAGGCACCCTGCTCGGAGCAGAAGATGATCGACGAACGTTTCTGGAAGTCATACACCCCCAGCGGCGACGAGAAGCGCGCGGTGCCGGACGTCGGCAATACGTGGTTAGGGCCTGCGCAATAGTCACCCAGGGCCTCGCTGGTGTGGCGGCCCATGAAGATCGCACCGGCGTGGCGGATCTGCGGCAACCAGGCCTGCGGGTCGGCGACCGACAATTCCAGGTGTTCCGGCGCGATGCGGTTGGCGACTTCGATGGCCTGCGCCATGTCATCGACTTTGATCAGTGCCCCACGGCCATTGATCGACGTGTTGATGATCTCGGCGCGGTCCATGGTCGGCAACAGCTTGTCGATGCTCGCGGCCACCTTGTCGAGAAACTCGGCGTCCGGGCTGACCAGGATCGCCTGGGCGTCTTCGTCGTGCTCGGCCTGGGAAAACAGGTCCATGGCGATCCAGTCCGGATCGGTCTGGCCGTCGCACACCACGAGGATTTCCGAAGGACCGGCGATCATGTCGATGCCAACCTGGCCAAACACGTGGCGCTTGGCGGTGGCGACATAGATGTTGCCCGGGCCGACCACCTTGTCCACCCGTGGCACGCTTTCGGTGCCATAGGCCAGCGCCGCCACGGCCTGGGCACCGCCGATGGTGAACACCCGGTCCACGCCAGCGATGCAAGCGGCGGCCAGCACCAACTCATTGATCTCACCCCGCGGGGTCGGGACGACCATGACCACTTCAGTCACACCGGCGACCTTGGCCGGGATGGCGTTCATCAGCACCGAGGACGGATAGGACGCCTTGCCCCCCGGCACGTACAGGCCGGCGCGGTCCAGCGGCGTGACTTTCTGGCCCAGCACCGTGCCGTCCGCTTCGGTGTAGCTCCAGGAGTCCTGTTTCTGCCTTTCGTGATAGTCACGGACCCGGGACGCGGCCTTTTCCAAGGCTTCGCGCTGGGGCACGGTGATCCGGGTCAGGGCCAGTTCCAAGCGCTCGCGCGGCAGGATCAGGTCGGCCATGGACGCCACTTGCAGGCCGTCGAATTTCTGGGTGAATTCCACCAGGGCGGCATCGCCACGCTCGCGCACGGCCTTGATGATGTCCAGCACCCGCTGATTGACCGAGTCGTCAGACACGCTTTCCCAGCTCAGCAGATGATCCAGATGATGTGCGAAATCCGGGTCGGCAGCGTTGAGTCGGCGAATCGAAGTGGGAGCGGTCATAGCGAGGGCCTCATTAATGGCAAATGCTCAGGCGCCCTAAGCTACCAGTCCATTCGCGTGGGCACCTGAGAAAATTGGCTATGACACGGATAGACGGGCGCGACTCAAGGTCGCGCAGGTGAATCAGCCGCGGTGTCGCGATTCCACTGCCTTGCGCAGGGTATCGATCAGAGCCTGGATACGAGCATGTTGCATTTTCATCGACGCCTTGTTGACGACCAGCCGGGAGGTGATGTCAGCGATGAAGTCCTGGGGTTCCAGGCCGTTGGCCCGCAGGGTGTTACCGGTGTCGACCACGTCGATGATCTTGTCCGCCAGGCCGATCAGCGGCGCCAGCTCCATCGAACCGTACAGCTTGATGATATCGACCTGGCGGCCCTGCTCGGCGTAATAACGCTTGGCAATGTTGACGAACTTGGTCGCCACCCGCAGACGCCCCTTGGGCTCCGGCGCGCCGACTTTACCGGCGGTCATCAGCTTGCAGCGGGCGATCCGCAGGTCCAGGGGCTCGTACAGGCCCTGGCCGCCGTATTCCATCAGCACGTCCTTGCCGGCGACGCCCAGGTCGGCGGCGCCATGTTCCACGTAGGTCGGCACGTCGGTGGCACGCACGATCAGCAAGCGCACGTCGGCCTGGGTCGTGGGGATGATCAGCTTGCGGCTCTTGTCCGGATTCTCGGTCGGCACGATGCCCGCTTCAGCCAGAAGCGGCAGGGTATCGTCAAGGATGCGGCCCTTGGACAGTGCGATGGTCAACATGGGAAACGTCAGTCCTTATCAAGGTACTCATGCCCGGTCGCAAGCGGCGCCGGACATACATCGAGGGCGCAACCACCCTCGACCTGAAACGAAATCAACGGGCACATCCGTGTGCCCCTGCAGCCGGAACTAGCCCGGCACGCGGCGGATCTTGGCGCCGAGCATCTGCAGTTTTTCTTCGATGCACTCGTAGCCACGGTCGATGTGGTAGATGCGGTCGATCAGGGTATCGCCTTCGGCAACCAGGGCCGAGATGACCAGGCTGGCCGAAGCCCGCAGGTCGGTGGCCATGACTGGCGCACCCTTGAGCTTCTCGGTGCCCGTGACGATGGCGGTGTTGCCTTCGACCTGGATCTTGGCGCCCATGCGGTGCAGTTCGTAGACGTGCATGAAGCGGTTTTCGAAGATCGTCTCGATCACCGCGCCGGTGCCTTCGGCAATGGCGTTGAGGGAGATGAACTGCGCCTGCATGTCGGTGGGGAACGCCGGGTACGGCGCGGTCCGCACGTTGACGGCCTTGGGCCGCTTGCCGTGCATGTTCACTTCGATCCAGTCTTCGCCGCAGGTGACTTCGGCACCGGCTTCCTTGAGTTTTTCCAGGACGGCTTCGAGGATGGTCGGATCGGTGTCCTTGACCTTGACGCGGCCACCGGTCACGGCAGCAGCCACCAGGTAAGTGCCGGTTTCGATCCGGTCCGGCATCACCTTGTAGGTAGCCGAATGCAGGCGCTCGACGCCATCGATGGTGATGGTGTCGGTGCCGGCGCCGCTGATCTTGGCACCCATGGCGATCAGGAAGTTCGCCAGGTCGACCACTTCAGGCTCGCGGGCGGCGTTCTGCAGCACGCTACGGCCCTTGGCCAGTGCGGCAGCCATCATGATGTTCTCGGTACCGGTCACGCTGACGGTGTCGAAGAAGAAGTGCGCACCGCGCAAGCCACCTTCCGGCGCCTTGGCCTTGATGTAGCCGCCTTCGACGTCGATCACCGCGCCCATGGCTTCCAGGCCACGGATGTGCAGGTCCACCGGACGCGAGCCGATGGCGCAACCGCCAGGCAAGGCGACTTCGGCCTCACCGAAACGAGCTACCATCGGCCCCAATACCAAAATCGACGCACGCATGGTTTTCACCAGTTCGTACGGGGCGATCAGGGTCTTGATGGTGCGTGGGTCGATCTCGACGCTGAGCTTCTCGTCGATCACCGGCTCGATGCCCATGCGGCCGAACAGCTCGATCATCGTGGTGATGTCGTGCAGGTGCGGCAGGTTGGCTACAGTCACAGGACCGTCGCACAGCAGGGTCGCGGCCAGGATTGGCAGGGCGGAGTTCTTTGCCCCGGAAATACGGATTTCGCCATCAAGACGAGCGCCGCCGGTAATAATCAGTTTATCCATAAGAATCTCGAGGCCCTTGGGCTCAGGTGCGCTCGGCCCAGGCCGCGCTGCTGAAAAATTTCATCGTGACCGCGTGGATGCTGCCATCGGCGATCCATGGGTTCAAATGGGCATAGATGCTCTGCTGACGCTTCACTGGACTCAACGCCGCCAGTTCATCGCTGATTACGTTCAGCTGGAAATTGCAGCCTTCGCCTTCAACCTCCACCTGCGTACCAGGCAGCTTTCCTTCAAGGAAGCTCTTCACTTCTACAGCCTGCATGCTCAACCTCAATCGGCGCCCTGTGCGCGCGGGTCGCACATCATACAAAAAAGCCCCGCGCCTGCGAACCCCGCGAAGCAGGACTCTGACAGAGGGGCTTTTCCAACAATGTGGGTCAGGGGTGCACCAACAGCTCGGTCAGTTCGCTGACCTGGGCTATTTCGCGCATATCTTCGGGCATCCCACGGATGCTCCACGCTTTGCCGGCCGCCTTGGCGTCCCGCATGAAACACAGCAGCAGCGACAAGCCGACACTGCTGGACTTCTGCACCGCCGAGCAGTCAATGACCACCTCGGCGCCGCCAATGGACTTGATCAGCGCCTGGCCCTGCTTGCGCAGGGCCGGCCCAGTGCGGTAATCCAGCACGCCGCTGAGCAGCAGCTCACCGGCCCCGCCCAGACGAACGGCCGATTCACTCACCGACTCGATCATTGTTCCTGCTTCTCTTTGGCTTCTTCGGTCACTTCCTTGGCCTTGGCGACTTCACCGGCCCAACCGTCGATGGTCTTGTCCAGGTCGTTGCCATTGCGTTGCATGGCGTCGGCGAACTGATCGCGGAACAGCTTGCCGATGTTGATGCCGTTGATGATCACGTTGCGCACCTTCCACTCGCCGTTGATCTTCTCCAGCGTGTACGACACCGGGTAGACCGCGCCGTTGTTGCCCTTGACCTGCATGTCGACGCTGGTGCGGGTGCCGCTTTCATCCTTGGCCGGGGAAACGGTGATGCCCTGGTTGTTGTACTCCAGCAAGGCATTGCCATAGAACTGCATCAGGCTGCGCTTGAAGTTCTCCTGGAAGCGGGTCATCTGCGCCGGGGTGGCCTTGCGCGAGTACTTGACGGTCATGATGCTCTTGGAGATGCCATCGGCGTCCACCACAGGGCCGACGATGCCGTTCAGCGCGTCATAGAACGCGCTGGGGTCCTGCTTGTATTTGTCTTTGTTGGCGGCAAGGTCCGCCAGCAACCGGGTGGTCGTGTCCTGGATGATGTCATGGGCCGAAGGCGCGGCCACGGCGTTGGCCATCAACGGCAGCGCCGCGAGCAGCACCAACAGGCTACGTCGCAAGATAGAGATCATTCAAAAGCTCCTCATTTGGCGTCTTTGCTAACGGTATTGAGCAGGAATTTACCGATCAGGTCCTCGAGCACCAGGGACGACTGCGTGTCGTGGATGACGCCACCGTCCTTGAGCACGGTGTCTTCCCCACCCACGCTGATGCCAATGTACTTCTCGCCCAGCAGCCCAGCCGTGAGGATAGATGCAGTGGAGTCAGTCGGCAGGTTGTCCACGCGCTTTTCCAACTGCAGCGTCACCCGACCGGTGAAATCCTCGCGGTTCAGATCGATTGCCGTGACCTTGCCGATGGTCACACCGGCCATGGTCACCTTGGCTCTGACCGTCAAACCGGCGATATTGTCAAAGTTGGCATAAAGTTTATAAGTATCGGTGCTTGCCGTCGGCGCCAGTCCACTGACCCGCAGGGCCAGCAGCAACAAAGCCAGGATGCCAGCCAGCAAGAAAAGGCCGACACCGATTTCCAGGGTGCGGTTTTGCATCAGAAATCTCCAAACATCAAGGCGGTCAGAATAAAGTCAAGGCCCAGGACCGCCAGCGAGGCGTACACCACGGTCTTGGTTGTGGCACGGCTGATCCCCTCTGAAGTGGGCTCACAGTCATAGCCTTGAAACACGGCGATCCAGGTCACGACGAACGCGAACACGGCACTTTTGATCACGCCATTGAGGACATCGTCGAGGAAGTCGACACTGTTCTGCATGTTCGACCAGTAGGAACCCTCATAGACCCCCAGCCAGTCGACGGCCACCCAGGAGCCGCCCCAGATCCCCACGACGCTGAAGATCATCGCCAGCACCGGCAGGGAAATGAAGCCGGCCCACAGGCGCGGGGCAACAATGTATTTGAGCGGGTCGACACCGATCATTTCCAGGCTGGACAGTTGCTCGGTGGACTTCATGTTACCGATTTCAGCCGTCAGCGCCGAACCGGCACGCCCGGCGAACAGCAGCGCGGTCACCACGGGGCCAAGCTCGCGCAGCAGCGTCAGGGCGACCATCTGCCCGACCGCCTGCTCCGAACCGTAGCTGGACAAAATGCTGAAGCCTTGCAGCGCCAGCACCATGCCGATGAAGATCCCGGAGACGACGATGATCACCAGGGACATCACGCCCACCGAGTGCAACTGCTTGACCAGCAGGCCAAAGCCGCCGCCCGTCGAGTTGCGACCGAGCAAGGCGTGCATCAAAAACAGCGAGGAACGGCCCAGCACCGCCACCACGTCGATGCCGGAGCGACCGAACAGGCGAATTCTTTCCAACAGTGATTTCTTGCGCATCAGCGCTTCCCCAGCAGATCGGTACGGTAATCCGTGGCCGGGAAATGGAACGCCACCGGCCCGTCCGGATCACCCTTCATGAATTGGCGAATGCGCGGGTTGTCCGAATCCGCCAGTTCCTGCGGCGTGCCCTGCCCCAGCACCTGCCCATCGCCGACCACATAGATGTAGTCGGCAATGCTCGCGGTTTCGGCCAAATCGTGGGAGACCACGATACTGGTGATGCCCAGCGCATCATTAAGCAGGCGGATCAGGCGCACGAGCACCCCCATGGCGATCGGATCCTGGCCGACGAAGGGCTCGTCGTACATGAGGATCTTCGGATCGAGGGCAATCGCCCGCGCCAGCGCGACACGACGCTTCATGCCGCCGGACAGCTCGTCCGGCATCAGGTCGATGGCGCCGCGCAGCCCGACGGCCTGCAATTTGAGCAGGACGATGTCGCGGATCATTTCTTCCGGCAGGTCGGTATGGACCCGCAGCGGGAACGCCACGTTCTCGAACACATCGAGGTCGGTGAACAGCGCGCCGCTCTGGAACAGCACCCCCATGTGCTTGCGCGCATCGAACAGGTCGCTGCGAGACAATTGGGGAAGATTCTGGCCATTGACCCAGACTTCGCCGGCACTGGGAC
Organism: Pseudomonas sp. Z1-12; assembly: GCF_051132015.1. NCBI lineage: Bacteria > Pseudomonadati > Pseudomonadota > Gammaproteobacteria > Pseudomonadales > Pseudomonadaceae > Pseudomonas > Pseudomonas sp. Z1-12. The sequence goes on along the minus strand of NZ_CP071647.1, from coordinate 1,005,651 downwards.
GCAGCTGCGCGCCCATCAGCCGCAGCAGCGTGGTCTTGCCACACCCGGAGGGCCCCATGATGCCGGTGACCTTGCCCCGTGGTATGCGAATATCGATGTCATTGAAAATGCTGCGCGTCCCTCGCTTGAAGGACAGTCCCTTCAGCTCGACCGCGTAGGCGTTGTCGGCACTCATCTAAACTCCTTGCGATGCAGCCTCACATTCGAATGCCTTGGGCAGCCAACAAGCGTCGCTACCACCGGCAGCGAACCGGCGGCGAACTATATCACTGCAACAGCGAAGCGCCCAAGGCCAACGGCCCCGCCGTTAAGCCTGGCTTAAGGTAAAAAGTCTGATATTACGTCGAACCTTGCAGCCGCCAGCACAAAGCATGACGAACTTACGTGAGGGAATTGTTCATTGCCGCTATAATCGCCGCCTTTTCATCGGGCTATACGATTTCTGACATGAACCAATCCAGCGACCTGATTCAATCGGCACAACGTACCATCCGCCTCGAGCTTGAAGCCGTGCAAGGCTTGCTGGCCCATATCGACGCTGATTTCGTACGCGCCTGCGAGATGATTCTGGCCAGCAAGGGCCGCGTGGTCGTGGTCGGCATGGGCAAGTCCGGGCACATCGGCAACAAGATCGCCGCCACCCTCGCCAGCACCGGCACCACGGCCTTTTTTGTCCACCCGGCCGAGGCCAGCCACGGCGACATGGGCATGATCACCCGGGACGACGTCATCCTGGCCTTGTCCAACTCCGGCTCCACCAATGAAATCATCACGTTGCTGCCGTTGATCAAGCGCCTGGGCATCCAGTTGATCAGCATGACCGGCAACCCGGACTCGCCGCTGGCCAAGGCCGCCGAAGTGAACCTCAATGTCCATGTCGAACACGAAGCCTGCCCGCTGAACCTGGCGCCGACCTCCTCCACCACCGCAGCCCTGGTCATGGGCGACGCCCTGGCCGTGGCGCTGCTGGAGGCCCGGGGCTTCACCGCGGAAGACTTCGCCTTTTCCCATCCCGGTGGTGCCCTTGGCCGTCGCCTGCTGCTGAAAGTCGAAAACGTGATGCACGCCGGCCAGGCATTGCCACAGGTTGTGCGCGGCACGTTGCTCAAGGACGCGCTCATGGAGATGACCCGCAAGGGACTGGGCATGACGGTAGTGCTGGAAGCCGACGGCAAGCTCGCCGGGATCTTTACCGACGGCGACCTGCGCCGCACCCTGGACCGCGCCATCGACATCCACAGCGCGACCATCGAGCAAGTCATGACGCCCCACGGCAAGACCGCCCGTGCCGAGATGCTCGCCGCCGAGGCCTTGAAAATCATGGAAGACCATAAAATCAGTGCCCTGGTCGTCGTCGATGGCGAAGACCGTCCGGTGGGCGCCCTGAACATGCACGATTTGCTGCGCGCGGGAGTCATGTAAATGAACACAGACCTGTTGCAACGGGGCCAAGCCATCAAGCTGGCCGTGTTCGATGTGGACGGCGTGCTGACTGACGGTCGCCTGTATTTCCTCGAAGACGGCAGCGAGTTCAAGACCTTCAACACCCTCGACGGCCAGGGCATCAAGATGTTGATGGCCGCCGGCGTGCAGACCGCTATCATCAGTGGCCGAAAGACCCCGGTGGTCGAGCGGCGCGCGAAGAACCTCGGCATCCCGCACCTTTACCAGGGGCGCGAAGACAAACTGGTGGTGCTGGACGAGCTCTTGGGCCAACTCAACCTAAGCTATGAACAAGTGGCCTATCTCGGTGACGACCTGCCGGACCTGCCGGTGATTCGCCGGGTCGGCCTGGGCATGGCCGTCGCCAACGCGGCCAGTTTCGTGCGCGAGCACGCCCACGGAATCACCACGGCGCGAGGCGGCGAAGGTGCCGCCCGCGAATTCTGTGAACTGATCCTGCGCGCCCAGGGCCGTCTCGAAGCGGCCAACGCCGCGTACCTGTGAGCCATTTATGCTGAGCAAAAAGATTCGCACCGTTGTGGTGTTTGCCTGTATCGCGGCGATTTTCGCCGCGGTGGGCTATTGGAACATCAGCCCTGAACGGTTTCTCGACCAGCCTGCGGCCCAAGTCGAGGAAAAGATCGACTGGTACGCGACCAACACCCACACCCTGCAGTACCTGCCCGACGGCAAAGTGCAATATGAGATGACGTCCGACAAGGTCGACCACGTCAAGGCCACTGACATTACGCTGGTCACCAAGCCGGACTTGAACATATTCCGCGGCACCGATTTTCCCTGGCATGTGCAGAGCGAGCACGCCGAAGTCAATTCCGGTGGCACCGAAGTGGAACTGATCGACTCGGTACGCATCGCCCGGACCGACGAGAAGAACCGTGCGACCATCATCACCAGCACACGCATGACGGTATTCCCACAGCAAGAATATGCGCAGACCGAGCAACCCGTTAGAATCGACGGCGCCGGGGGTGTATCGACTGGCACGGGAATGAAGGCGTATTTGAAGGAAAGCAGGATACACCTGCTATCGAACGTAAGAGGACAGTATGAAGCTCGCTAAAACCCTCCCTATTTTGCTCAGTCTGGGCGCAGCACTGGGAAGCGCGAGCGCCTGGGCTCTTCCCACCGACCGCGACCAGCCTATCCGTATCCAGGCCGACGACGCGCAACTCGACGACAAGAATGGCGTCGCCACCTATAAAGGCGACGTGATCATCACCCAAGGCTCGATGAAGGTCACCGGCAACACCGTGACCATCACCCGCACCCAATCCGGCGATATCGACGTGGTGACCTCGGTGGGCAACCTGGCCTATTTCGAGCAGATGCAGACCGCGGGCGACACCAAGCCGGTACAAGGCTACGGGGTGACCATCCAGTACCACGCCTCCCAGGATCGCGTGGTTTTGATCGACCGTGCCAAGGTCGTCGACAAGGACAACAACGTCACCCAAGGCGAGAAAATCGTCTACGACACCAACAAGAAACTCGCCAGCGCCGGTCGCGCCACCGGCAGCAAGGTGACCGAGCAGCGTCCGCGGATCGACATGGTGATCCAGCCTAAAAAGAAAACCGAGCAGAAGGCCCAGTAATGGCAACTCTGAAAGCTCAGCACTTGGCCAAGAGCTACAAGAGCCGTCAAGTCGTGCGTGATGTCAGCCTGTCCATCGACAGCGGCCAGATCGTCGGCCTGCTCGGCCCCAATGGCGCGGGCAAGACCACTTGTTTCTACATGATCGTCGGCCTGGTCCAGGCCGATCAGGGTCGCGTATTGATCGACGACCTGGATGTCAGCCACCAGCCGATGCACGGCCGCGCGAAGGCCGGTATCGGCTATTTGCCGCAAGAAGCGTCGATCTTCCGCAAACTGTCGGTGGCCGACAACATCATGGCGATCCTCGAGACCCGCAAGGAACTCGACAAGGCCGGCCGTCGCCAGGAGCTGGAAAGCCTGTTGCAGGAATTCCACATCAGCCACATTCGCGACAACCTGGGCATGAGCCTGTCCGGTGGTGAACGGCGTCGTGTGGAAATCGCCCGCGCCCTGGCCACCGCGCCGAAATTCATCCTGCTCGACGAACCGTTCGCCGGCGTGGACCCGATCTCGGTGGGGGACATCAAGCAGATCATCCATCACCTCAAGGCCAAGGGCATCGGCGTGCTGATCACCGACCACAACGTACGCGAGACGCTGGATATCTGCGAAACCGCCTACATTGTCAATGACGGCCAGTTGATTGCCGAAGGTGACTCCGCTGCGATCCTGGCCAACGACCTGGTCAAGGAAGTGTACCTGGGCCATGAGTTCCGCCTGTAAGCACGCGTGTCTGGCGAATTGCCCGGGCGTCGTTTGATTTTATTATGGCGACGCTCTAGGCAAACACTTCAGTTTCAGGCATATAATTTGCTTAAGTTTGGCGCTTCGGCGCCCTGTAGTGGATGGCGCATGTGCGCCGGCGAATAAGGTGTTAAGCCCCTGCCATGAAACCATCGCTAGTCTTGAGAATGGGCCAGCAGCTGACGATGACACCGCAGCTGCAACAGGCCATCCGCCTGCTCCAATTGTCGACCCTGGACCTGCAACAGGAAATCCAGGAGGCCCTGGAGTCCAATCCGATGCTCGAACGCCAGGAAGAAGGCGACGACTTCGATAACACCGATCCGCTGGCCGACAACGTCGAGCAAAAGACCAACACCGAGATCCCGGAACCGTCCTACCAGGAAGCCGCCCCGACGGTGGACAACCTCGAGGAGGGCGAATGGAACGAACGCATTCCCAACGAGCTGCCCGTGGACACGGCCTGGGAAGACGTCTACCAGACCAGCGCCAGCAACCTGCCGAGCAGCGATGACGACGAGTGGGACTTCACCACCCGCACCTCTGCCGGCGAGAGCCTGCAAAGCCATCTGCTGTGGCAACTGAACCTGGCGCCGATGTCCGACACCGATCGCCTGATCGCCGTGACCCTGATCGATTGCATCAACAACCAGGGCTACCTGGACGAGACCCTCGAGGAAATCCTCGAAGCCTTCGACCCCGAGCTCGACATCGAGCTGGACGAGATCGAAGCCGTCCTCCATCGCATCCAGCAGTTCGAGCCGGCCGGCATCGGCGCTCGCAACCTGGGCGAGTGCCTGTTGCTGCAATTGCGCCAGCTGTCCGCCAAGACGCCGTGGCTGGCCGAAGCCAAGCGACTGGTCACCGATTACATCGACCTGCTGGGCGGTCGCGACTACAGCCAACTGATGCGCCGCATGAAGCTCAAGGAAGATGAGCTGCGCCAGGTCATCGAGCTGGTGCAGAGCCTCAACCCGCGCCCCGGCTCGCAGATCGAATCCACCGAGCCTGAGTACGTGGTGCCCGACGTGATCGTGCGCAAGCACAATGATCGCTGGCTGGTGGAGCTCAACCAGGAGTCGGTGCCCAAGCTGCGCGTCAACGCCCAGTACGCCGGCTTCGTCAAGCGTGCCGACACCAGCGCCGACAACACCTTCATGCGCAATCAGCTGCAGGAAGCCCGCTGGTTCATCAAGAGCCTGCAAAGCCGCAACGAAACATTGATGAAAGTTGCCACCCAGATCGTCGAGCATCAGCGCGGCTTCCTGGAGTACGGCGATGAAGCGATGAAACCCTTGGTCCTGCATGACATTGCCGAGGCCGTGGGCATGCACGAGTCGACGATTTCCCGGGTGACCACCCAGAAATTCATGCATACCCCCCGGGGCATCTATGAATTGAAATATTTTTTCTCCAGCCACGTCAGCACCTCCGAAGGCGGCGAATGCTCGTCCACGGCCATCCGCGCGATCATCAAAAAACTGGTGGCTGCGGAAAATCAGAAAAAGCCGTTGAGTGACAGCAAGATCGCTGGTTTACTGGAGGCACAAGGCATTCAGGTGGCCCGCCGTACCGTCGCCAAGTACCGTGAATCCCTCGGGATCGCGCCTTCGAGCGAACGCAAGCGGTTGATGTAACAAGGCCACGCCACAGCGTTCCAGTGGCAGGCATTTCTGCCTGCCGCTTTATGCACTGGCAACGAAGGAGAAGCTGTATGCAAGTCAACATCAGTGGACACCAACTGGAAGTGACCGAACCCCTGCGCACCTATATCGGCGAAAAACTCGACCGATTGGAGAGGCATTTCGACAAGATCACCAACGTGCAAGTCACGATGAACGTCGAGAAGCTGCTGCAGAAAATCGAAGCCACGCTGCATATTCCCGGCGGAGAAGTGGTTGCCAACGCAGAGCACACAGACATGTATGCCGCGATTGACCTGCTGACCGACAAGCTGGATCGCCAACTCAAAAAGCATAAGGAAAAGACCCAGAGCCTCCTCCAGGGCGCTACCGGTCGTTAACCCCCCCAATCCATGATCCGACTAGAAACCATCCTGACCCCCGGCCGTTCCCAAGTGAACGCGCCGGGCGGCAGTAAAAAGAAAGCCCTCGAACAAATTGCCAACCTGATCCACCGCGAGGTGCCTGATCTGGTGATGCAGGACGTCTTCGAGGCCCTGGTTGCCCGTGAAAAACTCGGTTCCACCGGTTTTGGCAACGGCATCGCCATTCCTCACTGCCGTCTCAAGGGGTGTGCCGCGCCGATCAGCGCATTGTTGCACCTTGAAGCCCCCATAGATTTCGACGCCATCGACGGCGCCCCGGTCGACCTGCTGTTTGTATTGCTGGTTCCGGAAGCGGCGACCGATGCGCACCTCGAGCTGCTGCGCCAGATTGCCAGCATGCTGGACCGCAAGGAAGTGCGCGAAAAACTGCGCAGCGCACCGAGTAACGAAGCTTTGTACCAGGTGGTCCTGGACGAGCAGAACGGTCATTAAACATGCGCATGATCATCGTCAGTGGCCGCTCCGGCTCCGGTAAAAGCACGGCCCTCAACGTGCTTGAGGACAGCGGCTACTATTGCATCGACAACCTGCCCGCCGGCCTGCTGCCGGAACTGGCCGAGCGCGCCCTGATCCACACGGAACTGGCGCAGCCGCTGGTGGCGGTGTCCATCGATGCGCGCAACCTGCCGAGCCACCTGTCGCGCTTCCCTGAACTGCTCGAGGAAGTGCGTAGCCGGCATATCCAGTGCGATGTGTTGTACCTGGATGCCGATGAGGAGACGCTGCTCAAGCGCTTTTCCGAAACCCGCCGGCGCCACCCCCTGAGCAACGCCAACCGCTCCCTGGCCGAAGCCATCGACGATGAAAGCCAATTGCTGGGGCCGATTGCCGACCTGGCCGACCTGAAGGTCAACACCACGCACCTGAACCTGTATCAGCTACGTGACACGATCAAGCTGCGCCTGCTGAACCAACCGGAGCCGGGCACGGCGTTTTTGGTGGAGTCGTTCGGCTTCAAGCGTGGCATGCCGGTGGATGCCGACCTGGTGTTCGATGTGCGCTGCCTGCCCAACCCCTATTGGAAACCGGAATTGCGCGAACAGTCCGGGCTTGACCAACCAGTGATCGACTACCTGGCCGCACAGCCGGACGTCGAGGAAATGTACCAGGACATCTCCAGCTACCTGCTCAAATGGCTACCCCGCTTTGCCGCGAGCAATCGCGCCTATGTCACGATCGCCATCGGCTGTACCGGCGGTCATCACCGCTCCGTCTACCTGACCGAACGCCTGGGTCAGCTCCTGCAACAATCCCTGAAGAATGTCCAGGTTCGCCACCGCGACCTCAGCTAAAGGATTCACATCGCGATGCCTGCTCGGGAAATTGAAATCATCAACAAGCTGGGTTTGCATGCCCGGGCGTCGGCAAAATTCGTCGGTGTGGCGGGTCAGTTTCCGGATACCACCATCAGGGTCGGGCGTACGCCCGAGACCACCGTCGACGGTAAAAGCATCATGGCGATGATGATGCTCGCCGCTGGCAAGGGCACCAGGATTCACCTGAGCACTGAAGGGGAGCAAGCGCAGGAAGCGATGGATGCGCTGGTGGCGCTGATCAACAACTACTTTGACGAAGGCGAGTAACCCCCCCAGGACTCGAGCCGAGCTTAGTTGTGGCGAGGGAGCTTGCTCCCGCTCGGCTGCGAAGCAGCCGTAAATCCACAGCAGGAAAACACAACGGGGCCTGCTTCGCAGGCCAGCGGGAGCAAGCTCCCTCGCCACAACAGCACAAACGCATGGCCCCTGGATTGCGTCAGGCCAACGCCGTATCCAACACCATCATCAGACAAAACCCCACCAGCAATCCCAGGCTCGCCAATTTCTCGTAACCATTGCGACGGGATTCGGGGATGACCTCATGGGTCACCACCAGCAGCATCGCCCCGGCCGCCAACGCCAGCCCCAGGGGCAAGAGCATCTCGGCCAGGCTCACCAACCAGGCGCACAACAGCGCGAACACGGGCTCGACCAGCCCGGACGCGGCGCCAATCAGGAACGCCTTCACCCGCGACATACCCGCCGCGGCCAGCACCAGCGCGATCACCAGCCCTTCGGGGACATCCTGCAGGGCGATGCCCATTGCCAAGCTGTCGGCATCGGGCATGCCGCCGCCTGCGGACACGCCCACCGCCATGCCTTCCGGAATGTTGTGGGCGATGATGGCGAACACGAACAACCAGATCCGCGGCGCAATGATCGGACGTCCTGGCGCTGCGACCAGCCGTTCGGGGCTGGCCGACACCTTGCGGTCCACCAGGTACAGCCCGAACGCTCCCGACATGATGCCAAAACAGATGAGACCGCTGGCTGCCCAAGGCGTGAGCCCCAGTTGCTCGGCCGCGGCAATGCCCGGCACGATCAGCGAAAACGCCGTGGCGGCGAGCATCACCCCAGCCCCGAAGCCTAGCAATGAATCGCTCACGGCCTGGGGCATGCGTCGAATGACCAGCACCGGCACGGCCCCCAGCGCGGTGCCCAAGGCGCACAACCCACCGCCTTGAAGCGCCCGCAACAGCTTGGGCTCCAGGTCCAGCCACGCCAGGCCCTGGGCCGCCAACAACGTCATGCCGGCCAACAGCAACAGCGACCCCAAGGCATAGCGGAACATCCGTCCGCCGCCAATCGCCAGTGTTTGAGTGTCCATGATCAGCCTTGGGTTGTGTTCATGAAGGACTCGAAGCCAGCGCTGCCTGATAGCGTCGGGCAACTTCAGGCCAATTGATCACGTTGTAGAAGGCGTTGATGTATTCCGGACGACGGTTCTGGTAGCGCAAGTAATAGGCGTGCTCCCAAACGTCGAGACCAAGAATCGGCGTGTTGCCATTCATCAACGGACTGTCCTGGTTGCCGCTGCTTTCCACCACCAGGGTCTTTTGCGGGGTCACGCTCAACCAGGCCCAGCCGCTGCCGAAACGGGTCAGTGCCGCTTTGGTGAAGGCTTCCTTGAAACGCTCGATGCCGCCCAGTTGCGCGTCGATCGCCGCCGCCAGGGCGCCCTCGGGCTGGCCGCCGCCCTGGGGCGTCATCACCTCCCAGAACAACGAATGGTTGGCGTGGCCACCGCCCTGGTTGATCACCGCAGCCTTCAGGTTTGGTGGCAACTGTTCCACGCTGGCCACCAGTTTTTCGACGGGCCATTCGGCGTATTCGGTGCCGTCCACCGCCGCGTTGAGGTTATTGATGTAGGTCTGGTGGTGCTTGGTGTAGTGGATTTCCATGGTTTGCGCATCGATGTGCGGTTCCAGGGCGTCGTAGGCGTAAGGCAATGCAGGCAAGGTAAAAGCCATGTTCAATGAACTCCATGATGAAGAGGGGCATAGCGCTGCCGGGGCGTGACGGCATTGCAGTGCAGCAGACGTTGGGTGCGCGGGTACTCACCGTGCTCGCTGATGAAATTCAGCAGTTCGACATAGGTCTTGTGGCTCTGGCGTTGTGCAGCGGCGCGCAAGGCTGGTGCCAGCCGTTCGTCCTGCATTGTCTGCAACAACCGCTGGTGGATCGCGCACAAGTATTCGGCGCTCTCCTCCGGCTGGTTCAAGCGCAGGTGAAGATCTGCCAGGTTGTGGTGGGAGACGACGCAGGCGGCCACGGCTTCGTCGGCGTCCGCCCAACGCTCGAACAACACTTGGGCCAGCGCCAGGGCTTGCAGGTAGGCTTCGCGGGCATCCACCAGCTCGCCTTGGATGAAACAGCGATTGGCCCGTTCGATCGTACGTTTCCAGTGTTCCATGATGAGTCCTCCACACAGGTGTCGGGGGTTACACGCCGCCAGCGGTGAGCTTCTCCGGGTCCAGCAGGACTTCGAGTTCGCTGCGCGTCAGGTCGGTGTGTTCCAGGGCGACATCGATGACCGGCCGGCCTTGCTGGTAAGCCTTCTTGGCGATTTCAGCGGCCTTCTGGTAACCGATGATCGGGTTCAGCGCGGTCACCAGGATCGGGTTGCGCGACAACGCTTCCTTGAGCCTGGCTTCGTTGACCTTGAACGTGGCGATGGCCTTGTCCGCCAGCAAGCGGCTGGCGCTGGACATCAGGGTGATGCTGCTCAGCAGGTTCTGGGCAATGATCGGCAGCATCACGTTCAATTCGAAATTGCCCGATTGACCGGCGATGGTGATCACCGTGTCGTTGCCGATCACCTGGGCCGCCACCATCGCGGTGGCTTCAGGAATGACCGGGTTGACCTTGCCGGGCATGATCGAGGAACCCGGTTGCAAGCCTTCCAGCTCGATTTCGCCCAGGCCTGCCAGCGGCCCGGAATTCATCCAGCGCAGGTCGTTGGCGATTTTCATCAGCGACACGGCCGTGGTCTTGAGCTGCCCGGAAACCGCCACGGCGGTGTCTTGGGAGCCGATCAAGGCGAACAGGTTCTTGCCTGGGGTGAATTGCACCTGGGTCAATTGCGTCAGTTGCTGGCTGAACAACTCGGCGAAGCGCGGATGGGCATTGACCCCCGTGCCCACCGCCGTCCCCCCCTGGGCCAGGGATTGCAGGCTCGGCAGCAGGTCTTGCAAGTGGCCGATATTGGCCTTGAGTTGCTGGGCCCAACCGTCGAGCACCTGGCTCAGGCGCACCGGCATGGCGTCCATCAGGTGGGTGCGGCCGGTCTTGATGAACGGGTGGACTTCTTTCGCCTTGCGCTCGATCACCTGCACCAGGTGCAACAGCGCCGGTAGCAGTTGCTCATGCAAGGCCAGCGCAGCGCTGACATGAATGCTGGTGGGAATGATGTCGTTGCTGCTCTGACCGCAGTTGACGTGGTCGTTCGGGTTGACCGTCTCTCCCAGCAGGCCGCTGGCGAGGGTGGCGATCACTTCGTTGGCGTTCATGTTGGAACTGGTGCCGGAGCCGGTCTGGAAGATATCCACCGGAAAATGATCCATGTAACGACCTTCGAGCAGTCCCAGGGCGGCATCGACGATGGCCTTGCCCTGGGCCGCGCTGATCTGCTCCAGTTCTACGTTGGCCCGGGCGGCCGCGGCCTTGGCCAGGATCAGGGCTCGGATGAATTGCGTCGGCATCCGCTGGCCGCTGACCGGGAAGTTTTCCACCGCACGCTGGGTCTGGGCGCCATAGAGAGCGTCCACCGGGACGTGCAACTCGCCCATGCTGTCGCGTTCGATACGGGTATTACTCATCGGGAGATCCTTGCACCAGTTCAATAAGGGGAATCGACGGCGCCAGGGCACAGGTGGCCAGCGCCCAGGCGTGACTCTGCCAACGCTTGAGGCGGCAGCGGCACAGTGATTGTCGTTCGAGGTCACGCAATGGTCGCCAGGCCTGGTCAAGGCAGAGGCTGCGCCAATGCCAGGGCAGCGCGACGTCCGAGGCGGTGTCGAGCAGCAAACGGAAGGCAGTTTCGGAAATCATCCACGGCGAGGTGGCGGTACAACACGCCAGGTAGCGGCCCTCGGCCAGGTAGTGCTCGATCAGCCGCGGCTCGTCCGGGTTCATCGCGCAACGGATCTGGCGACTCATCCAGCGCCAGCTTTCAAGGTAGGGTTGTTCGTGCAGGGCAGAACTCATGACCGGGGCTCACTCGGCGAATGAGATTCATTATTAGATGATAATAAGAAGCAACACAACCACGAGCGACACAAAAAATCATTGTGGCGAGGGAGCTTGCTCCCGCTCGGTTGCGTAGCGACCGCAAGATCTTGGGGCCTGCTGCGCAGTCCAGCGGGAGCAAGCTCCCTCGCCACAAAAGCGCTCTCGCCACAGGATCTTCGGGTACAAAAAAAGGCGTGTCACCCCTGTGGATGACGCGCCTTTTTTTACACGGTGAGGTGTTAGCTTCCCGCCACCATCATCCGCTCGATCAGCACCGAGCCGGTGCGAATGTTGCTGCGCAATTCCAGATCGTTGCCCACGGCCACGATCTGCTTGAACATGTCGCGCATGTTCCCGGCGATGGTCACTTCCTGGACCGGGAACTGGATCTCGCCGTTTTCGACCCAGAAACCCGCCGCGCCACGGGAATAATCCCCGGTGACCATGTTCAGGCCGTGGCCCATCAGTTCCGTCACCAGCAGGCCCCGGCCCATGCGACGCAGCAAGGCAGCCTGGTCTTCTTCGCCATGGGTCACGAACAGGTTATGCACGCCACCGGCATTGGCGGTGCTCGGCATGCCGAGCTTACGGCCCGAATAGGTGCCGAGGATATAGGACACCAGCTCGCCGTTTTCCACGAACGGCTTGGCATAGGTGGCCAGGCCATCGCCATCGAACGCCGAACTGCCCATGGCCTGCATCAGGTGCGGACGCTCGTCGATGGTCATCCATTCCGGGAACAGCTTCTGGCCCAGCGCGCCCTCGAGGAACGACGACTTGCGGTACAAGTTGCCGCCGGACACCGCCGACAGGAAGCTGCCGAACAGGCCACCGGCCAACTCGGCCGAAAACAGCACCGGCACTTCGCAGGTCGGCACCGGCCGCGCGCCCAGGCGGCTGGCCGCCCGTTGCGCGGCTTTGCGGCCGATGCTCACCGGGTCCGCCAGCAAGGTGCCCTGGCGGCTCACGTCGTACCAGTAGTCGCGCTGCATCTGGCCATTGGCTTCGGCGATCATCACGCAACTGAGGCTGTGACGGGTCGATGCATAACCGCCGATGAAACCGTGGCTGTTGCCGTAGACCCGGCAGCCCTGGTGGGTATTGAGCGTCGTGCCGTCGGCGTTCTTGATACGGCTGTCGGTCTCGAATGCCGCCGCTTCGCAACGCAGTGCCTGCTCGATGGCCTGCTCTGGGGTGATGTCCCAGGCGTGGAACAGGTCGAAATCCTTCAGTTCCTTGCACATCAGCGCAGCATCGGCCAGGCCCGAAGCTTCGTCTTCGGAGGTGTGCTGGGCAATCGCCAGCGCGGCGGCGACGGTTTCGCGAATGGCGTCCGGGCCGCTGGCCGAGGTGCTGGCCGAGCCCTTGCGCTGGCCCACGTACAAGGTGATGCCAAACCCCTGGTCGCGATTGAACTCGACGGTTTCCACCTCGCGCTGGCGCACCGACGTCGACAGGCCCTGCTCCAGGGACACCGCCACTTCGCACGCACTGGCACCCTGGCGCTTGGCCTCGGCGAGGATCTGCTCGACCTGTTCCTGCAGTGCCGGCAATGCTTGCGGGCCGACGCTTTGAACTGCACTCATGGTGTTCTCCACTCAAATTCTGTTTTCGGTGATGGCCATCGAGCGACCGGGCCGGACAAGCGGCCCCCGACTGGTTATCATGGCGGCGTTTCTTTGCGGACTGCCACCATGGTTGATTCTTACGACGACTCCCTCTACGAGGGTGAAAAAAGCAAATCCCAGGTCAAACGCGAGCTGCATGCTCTGGTTGACCTCGGCGAGCGCCTGACAACACTCAAGCCTGACTTGCTGGCCAAACTGCCTTTGACCGACGCCTTGCGCCGGGCCCTGGCCGATGCGCCCAAGCACACCGCGAATATCGCGCGTAAACGGCACCTGCAATTCATCGGCAAACTGATGCGCGACCAGGACACTGACGCCATCCTGGTGCTGCTCGATCAACTCGATGCCTCCACTCGGCAGTACAACGAACGCTTCCACAACCTGGAACGCTGGCGCGATCGCTTGATCGCAGGCGACGACGGTACCCTGGAAAAATTCGTCATCGACTACCCGGAGGCCGATCGCCAGCAATTGCGCTCCCTGATCCGTCAGGCCCAGCACGAACTGGCGCAGAACAAGCCACCGGCCTCGAGCCGTAAAATCTTCAAGTACATCCGTGAGCTGGACGAGACTCAACGCGGCCTGCGTTGAGTTTCACCCGCTTCACGCCCCTCCACAGGGTGACTGTTACCGTGGCGAGGGAGCTTGCTCCCGCTGGGCTACGCAGTAGCCCAAATGCGGTTGCTACGCAACCGAGCGGGAGCAAGCTCCCTCGCCACGACTCAAGCAAGTCCCCGATTGTCTTCAAGCGCCCGTGCCACCCACGGTAATCGCATCGATCTTCAGGGTCGGCTGGCCGACGCCCACCGGCACCGATTGCCCGTCCTTGCCGCACGTACCCACCCCGCTGTCCAGCGACAGGTCGTTACCCACCATCGACACCTTGCTCATCGCCTCCGGCCCGTTGCCGATCAGGGTCGCGCCCTTGACCGGTGCGGTGATCTTGCCGTCTTCGATCAGGTAGGCCTCGCTGGTGGAGAACACGAATTTGCCGCTGGTGATGTCCACTTGGCCACCGCCGAGGTTGGCGCAATAAATGCCTTTTTTCACCGAGGCGATGATCTCCGCCGGATCGCTCTGGCCACCCAGCATGTAGGTGTTGGTCATGCGCGGCATCGGCAGGTGTGCATAAGACTCACGGCGACCGTTGCCGGTGCGGGCCACACCCATCAATCGGGCGTTGAGCTTGTCCTGCATGTAGCCCTTGAGCACACCGTTTTCGATCAGCGTGGTGCATTCGGTCGGCGTGCCTTCATCGTCGACGCTCAGGGAGCCACGACGCCCGGCCAGGGTGCCGTCATCGACAATGGTGCAGAGCTTCGAGGCGACCATTTCCCCCATGCGCCCACTGTAGGCCGAGCTGCCCTTGCGGTTGAAGTCGCCTTCCAGGCCGTGGCCCACCGCTTCGTGCAGCAGCACGCCGGACCAGCCGGAGCCGAGCACCACGGGTAATGTACCGGCCGGGGCCGGGATGGCTTCGAGGTTGACCAACGCCTGGCGCAGCGCTTCGCGGGCATAGCCCATGGCGCGGTCTTCACTGAGGAAATAACGGTAGTCGGTGCGCCCGCCGCCGCCATGGCCGCCGCGCTCGCGACGGCCGTTCTGCTCGACGATCACGCTGACGTTGAAACGCACCAATGGCCGCACGTCCGCCGCCAGGCCACCGTCGGTGGAGGCCACCAGGATCCGTTCCCAGACCCCGGCCATGCTGACCGACACTTGCTGGATGCGTGGGTCGAGGGCGCGGGTGGCGACGTCGATGCGCTTGAGCAGCTCGACTTTTTCGGCGCGGCTCATGACTTCCAGTGGGTTGTCCGGCGCATAGAGCTGCGCCACGTCCTGGCTGCTGAATGCCTGGACCGTGCCGTTCTGCCCGGCCCGGGAGATCGAGCGGGCCGCACGGGCCGCTGCGCCGAGGGCTTCGAGGGTGATGGCGTTGCTGTAGGCAAAACCGGTTTTTTCGCCGGACTGGGCACGCACGCCCACGCCCTGGTCGAGGTTGAAACTGCCTTCCTTGACGATGCCGTCTTCCAGCGACCAGGACTCGGAGATCTGGCCTTGGAAATACAGGTCGGCGGCATCGATACCCGGGCCGGCCAGGTCGCCCAGCACGCCTTGCAGGCTTTCGAGGGTCACGCCGCCGGGGGCTAAAAGGTGTTCACTGACTGAGGACAACAACCCGCTCATATGTTTTACGCCTTGAATTCGTCGTCTTGGACAGGTCGCTGTCGAGCGCCCTGCGAGAAAAAGCGCCGATGGCTGGCCACCGGCATGCGCGCCCTGATGGACGCCTGTTCGCTGCTGTCGCGCTCGGCCACCAGCACGGCCTCGCCTTGATCCTGTTGCGCCAGCACGCGGCCCCACGGGTCGACAATCGCGGCATGGCCAAAGGTTTCCCGAGGCCCCGGATGTACGCCACCCTGGGCGGCCGCCAGCACATAGCACTGGGTCTCGATGGCCCGGGCGCGGATCAGCACGTCCCAATGGGCCGCGCCGGTCACCGCGGTAAACGCCGACGGTGCCGTGATCAGCTCGGCCCCGGCAGCGCGTAGTTCGCTGTAGAGCTCCGGAAACCGCAAGTCATAGCAAACCGTCAGACCAACGCGGCCGACGGGGGTATCGGCCACCACCACGTTGGCACCATAAGCATAGTCATCCGATTCCCGATAGCGCCCGCGATTGTCCGCCACGTCCACATCGAACAGGTGCAGCTTGTCGTAGCGCGCCACGATCTGGCCCTGGTCATCGACCAGCAACGAACAGGCATGGGACCGGCCCTCGGGCTGGTCCTTGGGTGGCAACGGCAGCGTACCGGCCACAATCCATAACTTGAGGTCACGGGCGGCCTGTTTCAACCAGGGCAGGATCGGTCCCTGACCAAAGGCTTCGGCGCGCCCGATGTCGGCCACGTCCCGCCGCCCCATCGCCGCGAAATTCTCCGGCAGCACCGCCAGCCTCGCACCGCCAGCGGCAGCCTGCTCCAGCAGCACCCGGGCACGGGCCAGGTTGGCGAGCACATCGCTTTGGCTGACCATTTGAATCACGGCGACTGGCATGGTGCTTCCCTCATTTTTTGCATCACTGCCCCTGTGGGAGCGAGCTTGCTCGCGATAGCGGTGTATCAGTCACATTTCCTTTGCTGACCCACCGCTATCGCGAGCAAGCTCGCTCCCACAGGGGTTATCTCATCGTCTATCAAAACGGCTTGTCAAAGGTGATCTTCGGCTCTTTCCACGGCCCCTTGACGTCGTATCTTACGCTGGCAAAGCGCGCCACGCGGTCACCGATCAGCTTGTCGATCAGAAACAGCGCCCCACCCACCGCCGGCGCGCCAACGATCAGCGCGGCAATCGGCAGGTTGTTGGTCACCGGAAGCGTCACCAACAGCTTGGCGTCGACCCGGTCGGCCACCATGTCCAGCGTGCCGTTGAGTTCCAGGTTGCTCGACGGCCCGGTCAGGGTAATGGGTTCGCGGGTCACGTACACCCCGTCGCTCGCCACCAGCAGCCCCTTGACCCGGTCGTAGCTCAAGCCCTTGCCGAACAGGTCGGAGAAGTCCAGGCGCAAGCGTCGACCGATGGAGTTGAAGTTCAGCAGGCCAAACACCCGTAACGCCCGGGCGCTGCCTTCGACTTCGACGAACTGGCCCTTGCTCAACGACGCGTCGAGGCTGCCGGAAAAGCGCTTGGTGGCGACCCAGGCTGGCGAGCCCGGCCAACGGCCATCGACATCCAGGCGGAACGCCTGGCTGGTCACGCTTGGCGCAAACCCCCAGCCCTTGAGCACATCGCCCAGGTTCTTGCCGCTGATCCGGCCCTTGTACCAACTGCTGGTGGAACCGGGCGCGCCTTCCCAGCCGCCACTGCCGTTCAACACCATGCCCTTGAGGCCCATGTCCAGGTTGTTCAGTGCGATGCCCTTGGCGGTCGGTCGCACTTTCAACGACCACGCGCCGATCAGATCGGGGCCCTGGAACAATTGGTCGATGGCGATATCCATGGCCGGGATCTTGCCGGGATCGACCGACGCCAGCGGGTCCGGCGCATTTTCATCCGCCTGGACCGTCGGGTCTGTGGCCGGCAGGCGAACGTAATCAAGCTTGATACCAATCGGTGCGGCCTTGGCGTCCGGCAAGTTGACGTTGCCCTTGGCCTGCTGGCTGGCGAGCTGCAGGGCCCAGGCGTCCGGCTTGCGGTCCAGTTGCACCGAGGCTTGGTCGAGGGTAGTGCCCATGGCCGTGAGTTTGCCGACGGTCAGGTCGACACTGCTGAGCAGTTGCTTGGCACTGCCGCCTGGATCGTGGCCGGCGTACTTGTTCACCAGGTCCTGCCAGGGGCTGACGTCCAGCTCCGACAACGTGCCACGCAGCCGCAGCCCCTTGGCGCCCGGCAACACCGCATCGCCGGCGCCCAGTAACAATTCGCCACGACCGTCAGCAATTTTCCCGCCTGGCGCGGCGTACGTGAAGCTGGCGAGGTCGCCATAGTCGGCCCAATAACGCCGCTCCGGCCCTTGCAGGGTCATGCGAAACACCGTGTCGCGCCCGGCATCGGCAGCCATGCCGAAGGGGGCCGGCAGGTCGACGGCCACGCCCTTGAGGCTGGAACTGACCGACAACTGGCTGTCGGCGCCGTCAAGGATCACTTGCAACTGGTAGGGCACGACGCCGGAGACCGGCAGCGGTTGGGTGACATTCAGCCAACTGGTGAGTTTCTTGACCTCCACTTGCCCAGACGCGGTGACCCGCGTATTGAGCGCACCAGCACGGCCCTCGGCGAAAATCTGCGCGGTCACGGGGCGGTCGAATGCCCGGGCACTGATGCCCTTGCCGCTCAGGCCCTTGTGGCTGTCGAAGCGGAAATCACCCTTGAGCTGGGTCAGCTCCAACGCCGGTTCGCTGAGTTTGAGCCGGGCCTTGTCGGTGGCGAAATCCACCTGGATCTTCGGCTGCTCGCCTTTGACCAGCGGGATATCGAGCTTCACGCTGCCGCTCAGGTCGCCCTCGCCTTCCCAGCCGGCGAACGTCTCGGCCGTACCGATGGGCGCGGTCTGGAGGATTTTCAGGCCGTCGCCCAGCCCGCCGGCGAACCCGCCGTCCAGCAGCAGATGGGAACTCTGCCCGGTCGGTACGTGGGGAATGTTCACCGAAATATCCTTGACCTGGGTATCGAGCAACTGCCCCTGGCTGGCAAAGATGCGCACGCCGCTGTCTTCGACGAAGACATCGCCGCTGACCTTGCTGACCGAAGGCCAGCCCGGCTGGAACGCCAGCTCGGCGTCATGCACCTTGAAAAACAGACTGATGCTGCGGTCCGCGTCCCCGGCACCTTTATTCAACGAGCCTTGGTACTGGAAAAAGCCCTCGTCCACCGCGCCCTTGACGATGGCCGTGCGCAGCCACTCATCCAGCGCCGGGCTGAGCACAGCCGGCAGGTACTTGGCGGTGTAGCGCCCATCGCCGTCCACCAGGCCTACCCGCAGGTCCATGTAGTCCTCCTGGCTATGGTCGAAATGCAGGCGGATCAGGAAGTCGCCGGCAATCCGGCCCTCCTCGCCCAGCACTTTCAGGTACGGCGCGATCAGGGTGAAGCCTTGCTTGTCGAGCTTCCAGGTCAGCCGGGCGTTGGCTTGCAGGTACTGCCAGGGCTTGGCGAAGATCGGGTCCAGGTGCAGGGAAAAGTCCTTGCTGTCCATGCGCAGCTCGCCGCCGCCCAGGTCGCCGCTCAGGCTCCCGGAGACGTTGCGCGCCGCCGGGGCGCCGCGATAGGCATTGAAACCGACAGTGTCCAGGTTGGTGGCGAAGCTGATTTTCTGGTCGCCGGTGTTCTGCGGCCGATAGTCCAACAGCACGTTGCGCAGGGCGCCGGTCACCTTGAGCCGGTCAATCGTCGTGGCCAGGCCTTCGGGCAAAGGCGCCAGGGCGTTGAGCAACGGCGTGAGCGGAGTCAGGTCCAGGCGATCGGCCTGCAGGTGCCAACGCTCCTCGGCCTGCTCGGTGGCGGCGCTTTGTTGCAGTTGCAGGTGCGATTCCCAGCGGGTTTCGCCCAGGTTCATCGCCAGGGAGTCGAAGGTCGCGGTGAACCCTTGGCTGCCGCGCTGGAAGTACGCGTTGAGGGCCAGGTTGTGGATCTGCACCGGCTTGCGCTCGCCATAGGCGCCGTCGAGCTGCGGCGCGTTCAGGCGCATGGCCGCGCTTTGCACCGTGCCCTCGCCCCAACTGAGCCAGAATTCGCCGCCGGCCTGGATCCGGGAAAAATTCCATTGCTGGGTCAGGCGCTTCGGCAGCCATTTGGACCAGTCGCTTTGCGGCAGGCTCAAGTAGGCGTCGGCCTGGCCATTCTTCCAGTCGCTGGCGCGCAGGCGAGTGCGCAGGTTGAACGCCACCGGCTGGCCGTCGGGCAGGGTCAGGCGTGCGTCCAGGCGCTGGCGGGTGGCGCCGGTGCGCAGGCTCAAGCCGACGTAGGTCAGGGTCAGTGGGGGTTGCTCGACGGGTTGCAAGGTCACCTGGCTATCGAGCACCGAGAGCCTTGAAACCATTTGCATGCGTTCGAGCAATTGCTGCGGATCGAGGGGCTGATCGTCCTTCACCGGCAGGCCTTCCAGGGCCCACTTGCCGTCGGCGCCCTCCTTGAGGCTGATCTTCAGGCCGCTGACTTCCAGGTGGGCGATGCGCACCTGCCGCGCCAACAAGCTGTCCCACAGGTCGGGCACGGCCCGCACCTGATCCAGGTGCAAGGCGTTGGGGCCCTCGCCAACCACCACGTCACGCGCCGCCACGATCGGCGCCAGGGCGTCCCAACTGCCCTCGAGACTGCCGATGTGCACGGGCATGCCCAGGGCCGCGCCGGCGCGGGTCTCGACCTCGGCGCGGTATTCGGCCACCAGCGGGACCAGCTCGCGACCGAGGCTGACGTACAACGCCAGCAGCACCAGCAGCAGCGCGCAAAGCCCCAAGCCCCAACGAGTCAGCGTCGCGATCAAGCGTGTCAGACGCTCCATGTCAGTGGGCTCCCCTGGCAAAGACAATCAAATCCGCGGGCCCGCCGCTTCCCAAGCTCTTCAGAGCAACACCACGTCGTATTGTTCCTGGGAGTACATGGTTTCGACCTGGAAGCGAATCGTGCGTCCGATAAATGCTTCCAGCTCCGCGACATTGCCTGACTCCTCATCGAGCAGACGGTCCACCACTTTCTGGTTCGCCAACACTCTATAACCGGTCGCCTGGTAGGCGCGCGCCTCCCGGAGGATTTCCCGGAAGATTTCGTAACACACGGTTTCCGGGGTCTTCAGCTTGCCGCGCCCCTGGCAACTGCTGCACGGCTCGCACAACACCTGCTCGAGGCTTTCGCGGGTACGCTTGCGGGTCATCTGCACCAGGCCCAGTTCGGTGATGCCGATGATGTTGGTCTTGGCGTGATCGCGTTCGAGTTGTTTTTCCAGGGTCCGCAGTACCTGGCGCTGATGCTCTTCATCTTCCATGTCGATGAAGTCGATGATGATGATCCCCCCCAGGTTGCGCAGGCGCAGTTGCCGGGCGATGGCCGTGGCGGCTTCCAGGTTGGTCTTGAAGATGGTTTCTTCCAGGTTGCGGTGGCCGACGAACGCCCCGGTGTTGACGTCGATGGTGCTCATGGCTTCGGCCGGATCGACCACCAGGTACCCGCCGGACTTGAGCGGCACCTTGCGCTCCAGGGCTTTCTGGATTTCGTCCTCGACGCCGTACAGATCGAAAATCGGCCGCTCGCCAGGGTAATGCTCGAGACGGTCGGCGATTTCCGGCATCAGTTCGGCGACGAACTGGGTGGTTTTCTGGAAGGTTTCCCGGGAATCGATGCGGATCTTCTCGATCTTGGGGCTGACCAGGTCACGCAAGGTCCGCAGCGCCAGGCCCAGGTCTTCGTAGATCACGCTGGGGGTGGCGATGGTCTTGATCTGCGCGGCGATCTGGTCCCAGAGCCTTCGCAGGTAGCGGATGTCCATGAGGATCTCATCGGCCCCGGCTCCTTCGGCGGCGGTGCGCAGGATGAAGCCACCGGTTTCCTTGATGCCCTCTTTTTCCACGCAGTCGCTGACCACCTGCTTGAGGCGCTCGCGCTCGGCTTCGTCTTCGATCTTCAGGGAAATGCCCACATGGGCAGTACGCGGCATGTACACCAGGTAGCGCGACGGGATCGACAGTTGCGTGGTAAGGCGCGCGCCCTTGGAGCCAATGGGGTCCTTGGTGACCTGCACCACCAGGCTCTGGCCTTCATGCACCAGCGCGCTGATGCTCTCCACGGCCGGCCCTTCGCGCATGGAGATTTCCGAGGCGTGGATAAACGCCGCGCGGTCCAGGCCGATGTCGACGAAGGCCGCCTGCATGCCCGGCAGCACCCGCACGACCTTACCCTTGTAGATGTTGCCGACGATGCCACGTTTTTGCGTGCGCTCGACGTGAACCTCTTGCAACACGCCGTTTTCAACCACCGCCACGCGCGATTCCATCGGCGTGATGTTGATCAGGATCTCTTCACTCATGGCAGGGTCTCGTTCAGGCATGTTCACGATAATGGCCGCATCAAGTCGGACGGCGCTCAGCGCACGCTCAAGGTTTGCCAACAGGGTATGCCGAAATGGCCCAGCAGTTCTGCGGTTTCGCACAGCGGCAGGCCGACCACGGCCGAATAACTGCCTTCCAGCCCGGCGACGAACACCGCGCCCAGCCCTTGGATACCATAGCTGCCCGCCTTGTCCCGGGGTTCGCCGCTGGCCCAGTAGGCCAGCGCTTGCTGTTCAGTGATGGGTCGGAAACGTACCCGGCTGCGCACCACCCGGGACTCGCAGCGCGAGCCGTCCAGCACGGCAATGGCGGTCAGCACCTCATGCTCGCGACCGGACAGGCCCAGCAGCATGGACAAGGCGTCGGCCTGGTCCATGGGCTTGCCGAGAATCCGCCCCTCCAGCACCACGGCGGTGTCCGCCCCGAGCACGCAGCCGTCCACACCGGGTTGCAGCGCACGTAGCCCAGCCTCGGCCTTGCCGCGCGCCAGGCGCTCGACATAGGCCGAGGGGGTTTCGTGATCCAGGGGAGTCTCGTCGATATCCGCACCGATGGCGGTAAAGGGCACGCCGATCTGCGTGAGCAGCTCACGCCGACGCGGCGAGCCTGAGGCGAGGTAAAGCGGTTTCATCAAGACATCTCCCTAACGCGACCGGCTTTTGTGGCGAGGAAGCTTGCTCCCGCTGGGCTGCGTAGCGGCCCCAATCCTACGGTCGCTACGCAACCGAGCGGGAGCAAGCTCCCTCGCCACAGGGATGTAAGTCATCAAAAAAAGTGTCGATATCCTGCGCGAATCAGTTGATTTTGAAACGCAGGCGCAGGCCACGCAAACCGAAGCTGACCCATGGCCAGAGCAAGGCGCTGACCAGGGCTGGCAAGACCAGCGCCAAGGTCGGCTGGCGATTGCCGGTCAGTGCGCTGAGCCACAGCTGCACCAGTTGCGCCAGGCCGAAGATCACCAGGATCACCAGGCATTGCTGCCACATGGGGAACATCCGCAGGCGTTGTTGCAGCGACAGCACCAGGAACGTGATCAGCGTCAGGATCAATGCGTTCTGCCCCAGCAACGTGCCGTAGAGCACGTCCTCGGCCAGGCCCAGGCACCAGGCGGTGACCATGCCGACCTTGTGGGGCAAGGCCAGCGCCCAGAAGGCCAGCAACAAGGCCAGCCACAGGGGACGCAGGATTTCCATGAACTGCGGCAGCGGCGAAACGCTGAGCAACAGGCCGATGGCGAAGGTCAGCCAGACCATCCAGCCGTTACCGGATTGGGTACTGCTCATTCTTCTCGTGCTCCCCTGGGCGCCGGTGAAGCGGCGGGTGTCGAGGCCGGTGGTCGAGCCGCAGGTCTGGCAGGCTGGGACGCCGG
This sequence comes from Pseudomonas sp. Z1-12, assembly GCF_051132015.1. NCBI lineage: Bacteria > Pseudomonadati > Pseudomonadota > Gammaproteobacteria > Pseudomonadales > Pseudomonadaceae > Pseudomonas > Pseudomonas sp. Z1-12. Next base: position 982,699 of record NZ_CP071647.1, on the reverse strand, counting down.
TGCGTGGGTGGCCGGCCTGGCGGGTGCCGCGGCAGGCGTGGCGGGCGCGGTCGACGGCGTGGTGGCCGGTGCGCTCGTAGCGGGTGTTGCCGCTTGAGGCTTGGGCACCGTGGCCGGCGCTGCGGGTGCAGGCGCGGGCGCAGCCGGCGTAACCGACTCGCCGCCCTGCCGGTCCTGGGCTTCCTGGGCCACGGCGGCGTCGTTGGCGCGCTCTTCGGGCGTACGGTTGTCGCTGAAAACCAGCAGCAGATAGCGGCTGCGATTCAATGCTGCCGTCGGCACCGCGCGGACGATCGCGAACGGCTGGCCGGAGTCATGGATGACTTCCTTGACCGTCGCCACCGGATACCCGGCCGGGAAACGCTGGCCGAGGCCGGAACTGACCAGCAGGTCGCCTTCCTTGATGTCGGCGGTGTCGGCTACGTGCCGCAGTTCCAGGCGTTCCGGGTTGCCGGTACCACTGGCAATCGCCCGCAGGCCGTTGCGGTTGACCTGTACGGGAATGCTGTGGGTAGTGTCGGTCAGCAGCAGCACCCGCGAGGTGTAGGGCATCAACTCCACCACCTGGCCCATCAGGCCCCGGGCATCGAGCACCGGCTGGCCGAGGACCACGCCGTCGCGCTCGCCTTTATTGATCAGGATGCGGTGGGTGAAGGGGTTGGGGTCCATGCCGATCAACTCGGCCACTTCGACCTTTTCGTTGACCAGCGCGGACGAGTTGAGCAACTCGCGCAGCCGCACGTTCTGCTCGGTGAGGGCCGCCAGTTTCTGCATGCGCCCCTGCAACAGCAGGTTTTCGGTCTTGAGTTTTTCGTTTTCGGCGACCAGTTCGGTCCGGCTGCCAAACTGGCTGGCGACACCTTGCCACAAGCGCTGCGGCAGGTCGGTGATCCAATAGGATTCCATCAACACCAGCGACATCTGGCTGCGTACAGGCTTGAGCAGCGTGAAGCGGGCATCGACCACCATCAGCGCGACCGATAGCACGGTCAGCACCAGCAGGCGCACGCCCAATGAGGGGCCTTTGGCGAAAAGCGGTTTAATAGGCCGCTCCTCCCAGGCAAATGTTTTCTTTATTCATACGGCATCAAACCGGCCTGGATACGAATGACAGAAGATAAACGCCAACGGGCAGCACTGCAAAGTGCTGCCCGGGCGCAAACAACATAGACCACTCAGCCAGACTTATTCGCTGGAGAGCAGGTCCATGGTGTGCTTGTCCATCATTTCCAGCGCACGGCCACCGCCGCGGGCAACGCAGGTCAACGGGTCTTCGGCAACGATCACCGGCAGGCCGGTTTCCTGGGCCAGCAGCTTGTCGAGGTCACGCAACAGCGCGCCACCACCGGTCAGCACCAGGCCGCGCTCGGCGATGTCCGAGGCCAGCTCCGGCGGCGACTGCTCCAGGGCGCTCTTGACGGCCTGGACGATGGTCGCCAACGACTCTTGCAGCGCTTCGAGCACTTCGTTGGAATTGAGGGTGAAGGCCCGTGGGACGCCTTCGGCCAGGTTGCGACCGCGTACGTCGACCTCACGGACTTCACCGCCCGGGTAGGCCGTGCCGATTTCCTGCTTGATGCGCTCGGCGGTGGATTCGCCGATCAGGCTGCCGTAGTTGCGACGCACATAGGTGATGATCGCTTCGTCGAAACGGTCGCCGCCCACTCGTACGGATTCGGCGTAGACCACACCGTTGAGGGAGATCAGCGCGATTTCAGTGGTACCGCCACCAATGTCGACGACCATCGAGCCGCGGGCTTCTTCCACCGGCAGGCCGGCACCGATGGCAGCGGCCATCGGTTCTTCGATCAGGAACACTTCGCGGGCACCGGCACCGAGGGCCGATTCACGGATGGCACGACGCTCTACCTGGGTGGACTTGCATGGCACGCAGATCAGCACACGAGGGCTGGGCTGCAGGAAACTGTTTTCGTGAACCTTGTTGATGAAGTACTGCAGCATCTTTTCGCAGACGCTGAAGTCGGCGATCACGCCGTCCTTCATGGGGCGAATGGCTGCGATGTTGCCCGGTGTACGGCCCAGCATGCGCTTGGCTTCCGTACCGACAGCCACGACACTCTTCTGGTTACCGTGGGTGCGGATGGCCACGACCGAGGGTTCATTCAGGACGATACCGCGCTCGCGCACGTAAATAAGGGTGTTGGCAGTGCCCAGGTCGATGGAAAGATCGCTGGAAAACATGCCACGCAGTTTCTTGAACATGGGAAAGGGACCCTAGGCAACGCGTGGGTAAAAAAGTGCGGCAAACTCTAACAACGACAGGGATTTTGGGCAAGGCGCCAATATGTTAAATTGGCCGCTTTTCTGTGCACCAAACACCGAGATCGCGGCCGTAGGACCGTAGAAATGCGGTAGTGTTCCGACAATCTAACACACGGACAGACTGCGTCCGTTTTGTTTTCCACTGGAGAATCCCATGGCGCTTGAACGCTCCGACGTGGAAAAAATCGCTCATCTGGCCTGTCTGGGCCTCAATGAAGCCGATCTTCCACACATCACTTCTGCCCTGAACAGCATTCTAGGGCTGGTCGACGAGATGCAGGCGGTCGATACCGACGGCATAGAACCGCTGGCCCACCCACTGGAAGCCAGTCAGCGCCTGCGCGCCGACGTCGTGACCGAGTCCAATAATCGCGAGGCCTACCAGTCCATCGCGCCAGCGGTCGAAAACGGCCTGTACCTGGTTCCGAAAGTCATCGACTAAAGGGAAAGAGCCTCTCATGCATCACATGACCCTGGCCGAGATCGCCCGCGGACTCGCCGATAAAAAGTTTTCCTCCGAAGAGCTGACCCAAGCCCTGCTGGCGCGCATCGCCCAGCTCGACCCGCAGCTCAACAGTTTCATCAGCCTCACCGAAGAACTGGCCCTGAGCCAGGCCAAGGCCGCCGACGCCCGGCGCGCCAACGGTGAGACCGGCGCCCTGCTCGGTGCGCCGATTGCCCACAAGGACTTGTTCTGCACCCAAGGCATCCGCACCAGCTGCGGCTCGAAGATGCTCGACAATTTCAAGGCCCCGTATGACGCCACCGTGGTCGCCAGGCTGGCCGCCGCCGGCACCGTGACCCTGGGCAAGACCAACATGGACGAATTCGCCATGGGCTCGGCCAACGAGTCGAGCTACTACGGCGCGGTGAAGAACCCGTGGAACCTGGAGCACGTACCGGGCGGCTCGTCCGGCGGTTCCGCCGCCGCCGTGGCCGCGCGCCTGTTGCCAGCCGCCACCGCCACCGACACCGGCGGCTCGATTCGCCAGCCGGCGGCGTTCACCAACCTCACCGGCCTGAAGCCGACCTACGGTCGCGTTTCGCGCTGGGGCATGATCGCCTACGCCTCCAGCCTCGACCAGGGCGGCCCACTGGCGCGCACCGCCGAAGACTGCGCGATCCTGCTGCAAGGCATGGCCGGCTTCGACCCGAACGACTCCACCAGCATCGATGAGCCCGTGCCGGACTACAGCGCCAGCCTCAACGGCTCGCTGCAGGGCCTGCGCATCGGCGTGCCGAAGGAATACTTCAGCGCCGGTCTCGACCCACGCATCGCCGAGCTGGTCCACAACAGCGTCAAGGAGCTGGAGAAGCTCGGCGCGGTCATCAAGGAAATCAGCCTGCCGAACATGCAGCACGCCATTCCGGCGTACTACGTGATCGCCCCGGCGGAAGCGTCCTCGAACCTGTCGCGTTTCGACGGCGTGCGCTTCGGCCATCGCTGCGAGAACCCGGAAAACCTGATCGACCTGTACAAGCGCTCCCGTGGCGAAGGCTTCGGTGCCGAAGTGCAGCGCCGAATCATGGTCGGCGCCTACGCGCTGTCCGCCGGCTACTACGATGCCTATTACCTCAAGGCGCAGAAAATCCGCCGCCTGGTGAAAAACGACTTCATGGCCGCCTTCAACGAGGTCGACATCATCCTCGGCCCGACCACGCCGAACCCGGCCTGGAAGCTCGGCGCCAAGAACAGCGACCCGGTCGCCGAGTACCTGGAAGACGTCTACACCATCACCGCCAACCTCGCCGGCTTGCCGGGCCTGTCCATGCCGGCCGGTTTCGTCGATGGCCTGCCGGTGGGCGTGCAGTTGCTCGCGCCGTATTTCCAGGAAGGCCGCCTGCTCAACGTGGCTCACCAGTATCAGTTGAACACTGACTGGCACACCCGCACCCCAACCGGCTTCTGAGGAGAAACACATGCAATGGGAAGTCGTGATCGGGCTGGAGATTCATACCCAGCTCACCACCCGGTCGAAAATCTTTTCCGGTAGCTCGACCACATTCGGTTCCGAGCCCAATACCCAGGCCAGCCTGGTGGACCTGGGCATGCCCGGCGTGCTGCCGGTGCTCAACGCCGAAGCGGTGCGCATGGCGGTGATGTTCGGCCTGGCGATTGACGCCGAGATCGGCCAGCACAACGTGTTCGCCCGCAAGAACTACTTCTACCCGGACCTGCCCAAGGGCTACCAGATCAGCCAGATGGAGCTGCCGATCGTCGGCAAGGGCCACCTGGACATCGCCTTGGAAGATGGCACGGTCAAGCGCGTCGGTATCACCCGGGCGCATCTGGAAGAAGACGCCGGCAAGAGCCTGCACGAAGAATTCAACGGTGCTACCGGCATCGACCTGAACCGTGCCGGCACACCGCTGCTGGAAATCGTCTCCGAGCCGGACATGCGCAGCGCCAAGGAAGCCGTGGCCTACGTCAAGGCGATCCATGCCCTGGTGCGCTACTTGGGCATCTGCGATGGCAACATGGCCGAAGGCTCGTTGCGCTGCGACTGCAACGTGTCGATCCGTCCGAAAGGCCAGGCCGAATTCGGCACCCGCTGCGAGATCAAGAACGTCAACTCGTTCCGCTTCATCGAGAAGGCGATCAACAGCGAGATCCAGCGCCAGATCGAACTGATCGAGGACGGCGGCAAGGTCATCCAGCAGACCCGCCTGTACGACCCGAACAAGGACGAGACCCGTCCGATGCGCAGCAAGGAAGAAGCCAACGACTACCGTTACTTCCCCGACCCGGACCTGCTGCCGGTGGTCATCGAGGATTCGTTCCTCAATGAAGTGCGCGCCACACTGCCGGAGTTGCCGCCGCAGAAACGCGAGCGCTTCCAGGCGCAGTTCGGTCTGTCGAGCTATGACGCCAACGTCCTGGCCACCAGCCGCGAACAGGCCGATTACTTCGAGAAAGTCGTGAGCATCGGTGGCGACGCCAAGCTGGCGGCCAACTGGGTAATGGTCGAGTTGGGCAGCCTGTTGAACAAGCAGGGCCTGGAAATCGACGAGTCGCCGGTCTCCGCCGAGCAATTGGGCGGCATGCTGGTGCGGATCAAGGACAACACCATTTCCGGCAAGATCGCCAAGATGGTGTTCGAAGCCATGGCCAATGGTGAAGGCAGCGCCGACGAGATCATCGAGAAGCGCGGCTTGAAGCAGGTCACCGACACCGGCGCGATTTCCGCCGTGCTCGATGAAATGCTCGCGGCCAACGCCGAGCAAGTCGAACAGTACCGCGCGGCAGACGAAGCCAAGCGCGGCAAGATGTTCGGCTTCTTCGTCGGCCAGGCCATGAAAGCCTCCAAGGGCAAGGCCAACCCGCAACAGGTCAACGAACTGCTCAAAAGCAAGCTCGAAGGCTGATGGCCATGGAGCCAGTCTTCCAATCTGGCTCAATCCCCTGTGGGAGCGAGCTTGCTCGCGATAGCGGCATCACAGTCAACCTAGATGTTGACTGTGATGGCCCCATCGCGAGCAAGCTCGCTCCCACATCTGTATTTGGACCCCCCCACATGAAGCGTCTCCTCGGCGCCTGCGCCCTGCTGTCCCTGCTGGCCGGTTGCGCCAGCCAGAGCGGGACGGTCGATCCACACGGCTACGACCAGACCGGCGTAGCTTCTTATTACGGCGCCCGGCACCATGGCAAGCGCACCGCCAGCGGCGAGCGTTTCAACCAGCATGGCCTGACCGCCGCCCATCGCCAGTTGCCGTTCGGCACCCGGGTGAAAGTCACCAACCTGAAAAACAACGACAGCGTCGTGGTCCGCATCAACGACCGCGGCCCGTATACTCGTGGCCGTTTGATCGACGTGTCCCGCGAAGCCGCCGAGCAACTGGGCATGTTGCGCAGCGGCACTGCCCGGGTGCGTGTGCAAGCCCTCGACGACTGATAGACGGAGCCCGGCCATTTCCCTACTCACCGCCCTACCGCTGCTCAGCCTGATCGAGTTGTTCGGCGCCCTGCTGTTGCTGATCGGCGGCGCCGAGCTGTTGGTGCGCGCCGCCGTGGGCCTGGCGGCACGCTTGCAGGTACGGCCGCTGATCATCGGCCTGACCGTCGTCGCGTTCGGCAGCAGCGCGCCACAAATGGCCGTCAGCCTGCAGGCGACCCTGGCGCAGAACGCCGACATCGCCGTGGGCAGTGTGATCGGCAGCAGCATCTTCAACATCCTCGTCACGCTGGGGCTGTCGGCGCTGATCATTCCGTTGCGCGTCTCGCGCCAACTGGTGCGCCTGGACATCCCGTTGATGATCGGCGCCAGCCTGCTGGTGTTCGTGCTGGCATTGAATGAGGAACTGACCCGCTTGGATGGCGCCTGGCTGTTGCTGGCCCTGGCGGTGTACCTCGGGCTGTTGCTGCGCCAGTCCCGGCATTCGGCGCGACCGCACCCGGTGGGGGGCGACGTGGCCCACATGTCCTGGGTCAAGAGTGTGCTGATGATTGCGGCGGGCCTGACCATGCTCATTTTCGCCGGCCACCTGTTGCTGGGTGCGGCGGTGGAAGTGGCGACGGACCTCGGGCTTTCGGAACGCATCATCGGCCTGACCATCGTCGCCGTCAGCACCTCGCTGCCGGAGCTCGCCACCTCGCTGATCGCCGCCCTGCGCGGCCAGCGGGACATTGCGGTGGGCAACGTGATCGGCAGCAACCTGTTCAACCTGCTGGGCGTGCTCGGTGTGACCGCCCTCACCGCGCCCACGCCACTGTCGGTGTCGCCGAACGCCCTGGACTTCGACCTGCCGGTGATGCTCGGCGTGGCGGTGCTGTGCCTGCCGGTGTTCTATTCCGGCTACCGCGTCACCCGCGCCGAAGGCCTGCTGTTCCTGGGCTTGTACACGGCCTATGGGCTGCACGTGGTCTCGTTCACCACCGGCATGCCCCTGGCCGGCCAACTGGAACGACTGATGCTGTTCTACGTGCTGCCGGCCCTGCTCGCGTTTTTGCTGTTCACCTCCCTGCGCGCCTGGCGCCGCCAACACCACAAGAGGGATTTGCCATGACCGACACTCCAAAGACCGGCCTCGACATGCGCCGCCAAGTGATGGGCGATGCGTTCGTCGACCGCGCCCTGGGCAACGCCACCGAGTTCACCCAGCCATTGCAGGACTTCGTCAATGAGCACGCCTGGGGCAGTGTCTGGAGCCGCGAAGGCCTGCCGCTGAAGACCCGCAGCCTGATCACCCTCGCCGCCCTCACCGCCCTCAAGTGCCCGCAGGAACTCAAGGGCCACGTGCGCGGCGCGCTGAACAATGGCTGCACCGTTGAGGAGATTCGCGAGGCATTGCTGCATTGCGCGGTGTACGCGGGCGTGCCGGCGGCAATCGATGCGTTTCGGGCGGCGCAGGAAGTGATCGATAGCTACCAGAAACCTCAGTGATCGTTAGATCGCTATCGTCGGATCGCCGCCCGGAGCAAGCTCGCTCCCACAGGGAATCGCGGTACAACCACAAGCCCCTGTGGGAGCGAGCTTGCTCGCGATTGGCCCTCAAGAACAGCGCAAAATCCAGGGCTAGATCCACCCACCCCACTGCAACACAAAGATCCCCAGGTTGGTGGTAATCGCCGCCATCAAGGTGGTAATGACGATGATCGCCGCCGCCAGTTCATGGTTGCCATCGGCCGCCCGGGCCATGACGAAGCTGGCCGCCGCGGTGGGGCTGCCGAAATACAGGAAGAGGATCCCCAGTTCCGCCCCGCGAAAGCCCCAGAGCCACGCACCGAGGGTGGTCACCAGCGGCAGGCCGACCATTTTCACCAGGCTCGAACTCAGGGCCATCTTGCCGCTCTTGCGCAGGGCCGCCAGGGACAGCGTGCCGCCGATGCAGATCAGCGCCAGGGGCAAGGTCATTTGCGACAGGTATTTGGCCGATGTCTCGAACCAGTTCGGCAGGCCGATCTGCCAATAGGCGAACGGCGCGGCGGCGATCACGCTGATGATCAGGGGGTTGCTGATCACGCTTTTGCAGATGCTCCACGGATCGGACTTGATCACCGGGCTGTAGACCGCCAGAACGATGGTCGACAAGGTGTTGTAGAACAGGATCACCAGCGCCGCGAGAATCGCCCCCAGGGAAATCCCGTAGTCGCCATACATGCTCGCCGCCAGCGCCAGGCCGATCACACCGTTGTTGCCGCGAAACGCTCCCTGTGTGTAGATGCCGCGGTCTTCGCGCGGGCAACGCCAGATGGCCCAGCCCCAGGCCATTGCAAAGCTCACCAGGGTGGCGATGGAGAAATAAATCAGCAGGTCAGGCTGCAACGCCGCGTGCAGGTCGGCGTGCAGGATGCCAAGGAACAACAGCGCCGGCATGGTGACGTTGAACACCAGGGACGAGGCGATGTGGATGAAGTTGTCGTTGATCCAGCCGATGCGCTTGAGCAGCGTCCCCAGAAACAGCATGGCGAACACCGGCGCGGTGACGTTCAGGGTTTCGAGGAAAATTGCCAGCATGCCGGGGACCTTGAGAAGGGTGTCGTTAGGTGGCTAATGATAAGCCACTCACGGCATTGGCGTCTGTTAGAGCCTCTTCGCGAGCAGGCTCGCTCCCACATTTGTCCTGCGTCGAACACAAATCACACTCACCCCATATCCCCTGTGGGAGCGAGCTTGCTCGCGAAGGCGCCGGGTCAGCTTGCATCAATGCTGAATGTACCTCCCCCATCGCGAGCAAGCTCGCTCCCACATTGGTTCTCCTGCGATCGCAAAACCCACACTCACCCCACATCCCTGTGGAGCGAGCTTGCTCGCGATCAGCGCCGGATCAGGTAATCGGCGCCGGGTTGAACAAGGTGATGTCGTTGTACAGCTTGTGCCGCTCGGCCCAGGTCTGTTTCTTGCCGCTGGCCACGTCCAGGTAGTAGTGAAACAGCTCCCAACCCAATTCCTCGATGGTCGCTCGTCCGGTGGCGATGCGGCCGGCGTCGATGTCGATCAGGTCCGGCCAGCGCTGGGCCAGTTCGGTACGGGTCGAGACTTTCACCACCGGTGCCATCGCCAAGCCGTACGGCGTGCCCCGGCCGGTGGTGAACACGTGCAGGTTCATCCCCGCCGCCAGTTGCAACGTGCCGCAGACAAAATCACTGGCCGGCGTAGCGCAGAAAATCAGGCCCTTTTGCTTGAAGCGCTCGCCTGGGCCAAGCACGCCGTTGATTGCGCTGCTGCCGGACTTGACGATCGAACCCAGGGACTTCTCGACAATGTTCGACAGCCCACCCTTCTTGTTGCCCGGCGTGGTGTTGGCACTGCGATCGGCTTCGCCCTTGGCCAGGTAACGGTCGTACCAGTCCATTTCCCTCACCAGCTCCTGGGCGACTTCCTCGGTTTGCGCCCGGGAGGTCAGCAGGTAGATCGCATCGCGTACTTCGGTGACTTCGGAAAACATCACCGTCGCACCGGCCCGCAGCAACAGGTCCGAGGCATAGCCCAGGGCCGGGTTGGCGGTGATACCGGAAAACGCATCGCTGCCGCCGCATTGCATGCCCAGGATCAGCTCCGAGGCGGGCACGGTTTCGCGGCGACGTTGGTCGAGTTTCTTCAGGCGGGTCTCGGCCAGTTCCATGATCTGTTCGATCATTTCGGTGAAGCCGTGACTGGAATCCTGCAAGCGATACAGCCACGGCTCGCTGAGGTCCACCGAGCTGTCGCCTTCATGCATCACCTGCCCGGCCTGCAATTTCTCGCAGCCCAGGCTGATCACCAGTGCCTCGCCCCCCAGGTTCGGGTTGCGCGCCAGGTTGCGCACGGTGCGAATCGGGATGTAGGCGTCGGTGGCGGTGATCGCCACGCCACAGCCATAGCTGTGGGTCAGCGCCACCACGTCATCGACGTTCGGGTACTTGGGCAGCAGTTCGTCCTTGATGCGCTTGACCGCATGGTCCAGCACACCGGTCACGCACTGCACCGTGGTGGTGATGCCCAGGATGTTGCGCGTGCCGACGGTGCCGTCGGCGTTGCGGTAACCCTCGAAGGTGTAGCCCTCCAGCGGCGCATCGGCCGCCGGCACGTCGGTGGACAGCGGCAAGCTGTCCAGCGGCGGCGCGGTGGGCATGCGCAACTGGTCTTCCTTGACCCAACTGCCACGAGGGATCGGTTGCAGCGCGTAGCCGATGACCTGGCCGTAGCGAATCACCTCGCCACCCTCGGGAATGTCCACCAAGGTGACTTTGTGGCTCTGCGGCACGAAGTCGACGGTGACCAGGCCGTCCGGGAATTCGGTCCCGGCCGGTACTCCCTGGTCGTTGACAACAATCACCACGTTATCGCGCTCGTGCAGGCGGATGTAACGGGGCGAATCGGCATGTTCAATCAGATTCATGGACGCCATTCCTCAGGATTTGGCTTCAGACAGGCTGGAGAGGTCGGCTTCCTTGGCCGCTGGCTCCTTGAGCACCACACGCTTGATCGGGCCCACGATGACCAGATAGCTGAACACCGCCATCAACGCGTTGCAACCGACGAACACCAGTGCCCATTTGAACGAGCCTGTGGAGCTGATGATGTAGCCGATGACAATCGGCGTGGTGATCGACGCCAAGTTGCCGAAGGTGTTGAACAGGCCGCCGCTCAAGCCGGCAATCTGTTTTGGCGAAGTGTCGGACACCACCGCCCAGCCCAACGCACCGACGCCTTTACCGAAGAACGCCAGGGCCATGAAGCCCACCACCATCCATTCGATGTCGACGTAGTTGCACGCCACGATGCTGCTCGACACCAGCAGGCCGGCGATGATCGGCGCCTTGCGGGCGAAGGTCAGCGAGTGGCCCTTGCGCAGCAGGTAGTCGGAAATCACCCCGCCCAGCACGCCGCCGATGAAGCCGCAGATCGCCGGCAAGGACGCGATGAAACCGGCCTTGAGGATGGTCATGCCGCGTTCCTGGACCAGGTACACCGGGAACCAGGTCAGGAAGAAGTAGGTGATGCCGTTGATGCAGTACTGGCCCAGGTACACGCCGAGCATCATGCGGTTGGTCAGCAGCTGGCGAATGTAGTCCCACTTCGGACCGTCGGCTTTCTTTTCCTTGCCCTTGTCCTGGTCCATATCGACCATCGCGCCGTTGGACGCGATGTGATTGAACTCGGCCTCGTTGATCATTGGGTGCTGACGCGGACTGTAGATCACTTTCAGCCAGACCAGCGAGAACACGATACCGATCACGCCCATCACGATGAACACGTGCTGCCAGCCGAAACGGTAAACGATCCAGCCCATCAGCGGTGCGAACAACACGGTGGCGAAATATTGCGCCGAGTTGAAGATCGCCGAAGCGGTGCCGCGTTCCGCGGTGGGGAACCAGGCGGCGACGATCCGGGCATTGCCCGGGAACGAAGGCGCTTCGGCCAGCCCGACCAGAAAGCGCAGCATGAACAGCGCAACCACGGCCGTGGACATGCCGAATTCACCGACATAACCCTGCAGCACGGTGAACAGCGACCAGGTGAAAATGCTCAAGGCATAGATTTTTTTCGACCCGAAACGGTCGAGCAGCCAGCCGCCAGGAATCTGCCCGGCCACGTAGGCCCAGCCGAAGGCGGAGAAGATATAACCGAGGGTGACGGCGTCGATGCCGAGGTCTTTTTGCAGGCTGGAACCAGCGATGGCGATGGTGGCACGGTCGGCGTAGTTGATCGTTGTCACCAAAAACAGCATGAGCAGGATCAAATAGCGGACGTGCGTCGGCTTGGTCTCTTGCATGTAATCTACTTCCACTATTTATTTTTATGCGGGAAATCAAATTGTACGGTCGGCGCCGGAGCCCGGCGCCGACCGGTGTTGCGTATTACGAGCCGATGTAGGAGGTCTTCACCACGGTGTAGAACTCTTGCGCGTAGCGGCCTTGCTCACGTGAACCGTAGGACGAACCTTTGCGCCCGCCGAACGGCACGTGGTAATCCACGCCGGCAGTGGGCAGGTTCACCATCACCATGCCTGCCTGGGAATGGCGCTTGAAGTGGTTGGCGTACTTCAGCGACGTGGTGGCAATACCGGCCGACAAACCGAACTCGGTGTCGTTGGCCATCGCCAATGCCGCCTCGTAGTCGGCCACGCGCACGACGTTGGCCACCGGGCCGAAGATCTCTTCGCGGCTGATGCGCATCGAGGCTTCGCTGTCGGCGAACAGGGTCGGTGCCAGGAAGTAACCTTCGGTGTCGCACGTCACCACACCGCCACCGCTGACCAGCCGCGCGCCTTCGCTTTGGCCGATGTCGATGTACTTCAAGTCCTGGTTGAGCTGGGCTTCGGAAACCACCGGGCCAATGTCAGTGCCGGCCTTCAACGCATGACCGACCTTGATCGATTGCATGCGCTCGGCCATGGCCGCGACGAACTTGTCGTGGATGCCGGCGGTGACGATCAGCCGACTCGACGCTGTGCAACGCTGGCCGGTGGAGTAGAACGCGCTCTGCACCGCCAGTTCGACGGCCTGCTTGAGGTCGGCGTCGTCGAGGATGATCTGCGGGTTCTTGCCGCCCATTTCCAACTGCACCTTGGCCTGGCGCGCCACGCAGTTGACCGCGATCTGCCGGCCTACGCCCACGGAACCGGTGAAGCTGATGCCGTCGACTTTCGGGCTGTTGACCAGGATGTCACCGACCACGCGGCCGCTGCCCATCACCAGGTTGAACGCACCGGCCGGGAAACCGGCACGGGAAATGATCTCGGCCAGGGCCCAGGCGCAGCCCGGTACCAATTCGGCGGGTTTGATCACCACGCAGTTGCCGTAGGCCAGGGCCGGGGCGATTTTCCACGCAGGAATGGCGATCGGGAAGTTCCACGGCGTGATCAGGCCGACCACGCCGAGGGCTTCGCGGGTCACTTCGACGTTGACGCCCGGGCGCACCGACGGCACGTAGTCGCCGGACAGGCGCAGGCATTCACCGGCGAAAAATTTGAAAATGTTGCCGGCGCGGGTCACTTCGCCGATGGCTTCGGGCAGGGTCTTGCCCTCTTCCCGGGCCAGCAGTTGGCCGAGCTCTTCACGGCGGGCGAGGATCTCGGTGCCGACTTTGTCCAGCGCATCATGGCGGGCCTGGATGCCCGAGGTCGACCAGGCCGGGAACGCGGCGCGGGCGGCTTCGATGGCGGCGTTGACTTGCGCTGCGTCAGCCTTGGCGTATTCACCGATGACATCGGACAGGTCAGACGGGTTGATGTTGGTGCAATAGTCAGCACCGGCCACCCACTCACCGTTGATGTAGTTATCGAAACGCTTTGCATCTGCCACGGAGCTTCTCCTCTCACAAAAGCTGTCTAGGAACGCGGTGCGTCCCTGGCTGCGTTTCCACGCGATGCGTGGAAACGATCAAGCCTTACGCAAAAAGCCGCTGATTGCTCAGCGGCCTTGTCGGGTCTGTTACTGCTTGCCTTGCTTGTCGATCAGCGCGGCCAGGGCTTCGTATTCTTCTGGCAGCAGGTCGGTCAGCGGCGTGCGCACAGGGCCGGCGTCATAGCCAACGATCTTCGCACCGGCCTTGACGATGCTCACCGCGTAACCGGCCTTGCGGTTGCGGATGTCCAGGTACGGCAGGAAGAAGTCGTCGATGATCTTGCCGACAATGGCGTGATCTTCGCGGGCAATGGCGTGGTAGAAGTCCATCGCGGTTTTCGGGATGAAGTTGAACACCGCCGAGGAATAGACCGGCACGCCCAGGGCCTTGTAGGCCGCAGCGTAGACTTCAGCGGTCGGCAGGCCGCCCAGGTAGCTGAAACGATCGCCGAGGCGACGACGGATCGACACCATCAGTTCGATATCGCCCAGGCCATCCTTGTAGCCGATCAGGTTCGGGCAGCGCTCGGCCAGTTGTTCCAGCTGAGTGGCGTTCAGGCGGCAAACGTTGCGGTTGTACACCACCACGCCGATTTTTACCGATTTGCACACGGCTTCAACGTGGGCGGCAACGCCGTCCTGGCTGGCTTCGGTCAGGTAGTGCGGCAGCAGCAACAGGCCCTTGGCGCCCAGGCGCTCGGCTTCTTGAGCGTATTCGATGGCCTGGCGGGTGGCACCGCCGACGCCGGCGAGGATTGGCACGCTGGTGGCGCAGGTATCGACGGCCGTCTTGATGACTTGGGAATACTCGCTGGCGGCCAGGGAGAAGAATTCACCGGTGCCGCCCGCTGCGAACAGTGCAGAGGCGCCGTACGGGGCCAGCCACTCAAGGCGCTTGATGTAGCTGTCGCGATTGAAATCGCCATTGGCAGTGAAATCGGTGACCGGGAACGACAGCAGGCCAGACGAGAGGATGGACTTCAGTTCTTGTGGATTCATTATTCGAACACCCTGGACGCAAATGTTGTGTTGTAGGAAACGGTTCAGCTTCATGTGAAGTTGTAGGTCATCGTACAACTTAAAATGTGAACGTCAACTGCATTTCGTCTTTTGTCGAGTGTCAGGGCTGGGGTGTTGGACGGGAACCCTTGTAAATCGGGGCTTTGGGTGTGATGGGGAGGCGGATGAAACTTATCGATTGAGAACCGGAGCCGCTCGTCGCCACTGTCAACTCTGCCAGTAGGCGCCGTTACGGCGAGGGGGCATAACCTAGGCATGGCTGTGCTGTGCACGGCCGTAGTCCCTTTCACAATCTTTTAAGTGAGTCGCCCGTACGCGACGCTCAGGGCCGCCTCATAGGGAGTGACATCATGACGACGTTTAAGAAGCCCGTGCTCGTGGGTGTGCCAGACTCAGATGCCGAGAAGGTCACGGTGTCATTGTCGAAAATGAAGACGTTAACCGTGCAGATTCCAAATGCAGAAAATTCACCAGAATCGACTGTCCATCTCACGGTGTCGATCCCTAAGCAGGTAGGCGCAGAACAATCCATGCTCGTTGAAAAGACTCCCGAGACTCACCCGAATAACTTCGAGACGCCTGAGTTACGCAAGGACGTGACACTGACATTTTCAAGCGACGAGCTGAAACAGTTCAAAGGCAAATCGGTTGAGCTGCGTTACACATTCGATTACACAAACGGATGGGACCCTGAAACATCCGCACCACAGATATTGGAGATCAAGGCGTAGCTCTGCATGCCTCTCAGACAGGCACAGAAATATGAGCTGGACACCATTTTCCTGTGGCGAGGGGATTCTCTGTGGCGAGGGAGCTTGCTCCCGCTCGGTTGCGCAGCAACCGCCATCGACCTGGGGCCGCTTCGCAGCCCAGCGGGAGCAAGCTCCCTCGCCACAAAAGCATCTTTGCCCCAACAGCATCTTTGCCAGCAGAGCAGTGTGCGATTCAGCCCTGCGCCTGGGCCTCTTCATGGGCCTGGCGCAACCGCTCGCGGCTGTTGGTCAGGTGCAACCGCATGGCCGCACGGGCGGCGTCGGAGTCCTGGCGGGCGATGGCTTCGTAGATTTCCTCGTGCTCACGGCTCAGGCGATCCATGTAGTGCTGGTGGTCGTCGTGGGCCAGGCGCGCCGAGTTCAGCCGGGTACGCGGGATGATGCTGGTGCCCAGGTGGGTCATGATGTCGGTGAAGTAGCGGTTGCCGGTGGACAGGGCGATTTCCAGGTGGAAGGCGAAGTCCGAGGCCACCGCGTCGCTGGCATGGGCGGCGCTTTCGTTCAAGGCGTCGAGGGCGGCACGCATCGCCGCCAGTTGCTCGTCGCTGCGACGCTGCGCCGCGAGCCCGGCGGATTCCACTTCCAGGCTGATGCGCAATTCCAGGATCGCCAACACGTCCCGCAAGGTAACCACGGTGGCCGGGTCGATGCGGAAACCGCTCGGGCTGGGCGTGTCCAGCACGAAGGTGCCGATGCCATGGCGAGTTTCCACCTGGCCGGCCGCCTGCAACCGGGAAATCGCCTCGCGCACCACGGTGCGGCTGACGCCATGGGCTTCCATGATCGCCGACTCGGTGGGCAATTTATCACCGCGCTTGAGCAGACCGTCGCGAATCTGCTCGGTCAGCACCGTCACCAGCTCCTGCGCCAGGCTGCGGCGCTTGCGGGGAAGGCGGGGTACGTCGATCGGGTTTTCCATTGTGTCTGTGTCTCGGCAAGCGGCTGAATGACAACATCATAGCGCAACGTGGTTGTACGATCACCGGGGGTGCAGTGGCGAGTCGGGTGCGGATACCGAGTCGCCTTCATCGCGAGCAAGCTCGCTCCCACATGGGATTGGTTGTAGACCTAAACACCCGGTTCACCCTAAACCCTTGTGGGAGCGAGCTTGCTCGCGATGGCGGCGGGTCAGTCACCGCAAAATTAACCGACCTACCGCTATCGCGAGCAAGCTCGCTCCCACAGGTTTTGGGGTGGTCAGGCGGTTACGGTGCGCTCCACCAGTTGGCCATTTTCGATACGCACATGTCGCGGATGGAACCGTTTCAAACTGCTTCGGTGACCAACGCTGACAATGCTCAGGCCCGGCAGCTGGTCGATAAGCGCCTGATACAGCGTCGCCTCGTCTTCTTCATCCATCGCCGAGGTCGCTTCGTCCATGTACAACCAAAGCGGTGCATAAAGCAATGCGCGGGCAAAGGCCAGGCGTTGTTGCTCGCCAGGCGAGAGCATGCGCTGCCAGTGGTTGCTTTCGTCCAGCCGCGGGATCAGGTGCGGCAGGCGGCAGGTTTCCAGCACCTGTGCATAACGTTCGTTGGGGTAGACATCGCCGGCCTGTGGATAACTCAATACTTCCCGCAGGCTGCCAATCGGCAGGTAGGGTTTTTGCGGCAGGAACAAGTAGCGCGCCGCCGGAAGCCGGATCGACCCGTGCCCCGCAGGCCACAAATGCCCCATCGCGCGCAACAGGGTGGATTTGCCGCTGCCGGAACGACCGCTGAGCATGACCCGCTCGCCAGGTTCCACATTCATATCGGCGTTGTCGAGCAGATGACGCCCGTCAGCCAGGTCCAGCCCGAGGTTGCGGACCGCCAACGCCTCGCCCTGGTTCTGCACATCGATGGCCGGCACGCGGTCTTCGTTGTCACTCATCGCCTGGCGGAAACTCAGCAGACGGTCACAGGTGGCGCGCCACGCGGCGAGGTTGGCGTAGGCGGTGATGAACCAACTGAAGTTCTCCTGCACGTTACCGAACGCGGAGTTGATCTGCATGAGCTCGCCCAGCTGGATCTTGCCCGCGAAATAACGCGGCGCGGCGACGATGAACGGGAAGATGATCGCGATCTGGCCGTAGCCGGACGTGAAGAACGTCAGGCGCTTGGACACGCGCATGATGTCCCAGAAGTTGTGCCAGACCAGGCCGAAACGACCGCTCAGGCGACGATTCTCATTGGGCTCGCCGCCATACAGCGCAATGCTCTCGGCGTTCTCGCGCACCCGCACCATGGAGAAACGCAGGTCGGCTTCGAAGCGTTGCTGGTTGTTGTTCAGGCCGATCAGGCGACGGCCGATCAGGTGCGTCAGCCAACTGCCCACCGCCGCATATACCAACGCGCACCAGAACATATAGCCAGGGATGGTGTAGCCGAACACTTCGATGCTGCCTGACACGCCCCACAAGATAATCGAGAACGACACCAGGCTGACGACCGTGCGAAGCAGCCCCAGGCCCAGTTCCAGTGTGTTGGAGGTGAAACTGTTGAGGTCTTCGGAAATCCGCTGGTCGGGGTTATCGGTATAGCCGCCCTGCTCCAGCCGGTAGTAATTCTTGTTGTTGAGCCAGCGGGCAAAATGCTGCTCGGTGAGCCAGGCCCGCCAGCGAATGGTGAGCATCTGCGTGAGGTACAAACGGTACACCGCGCCGAGGATCGCCACCGCCGCGATGCCGCAGAAATACAGGATCAACCGCCAGAATGCCGCAGTGTCCTTCTCTTGGAGGGCGTTATAGAAGTCCCTGTACCAACTGTTGACCCACACCGAGATTGCCACGCTGAACAACGACAGCGCGATGACGGCAATCAACAGCGTCCAGGCCTTGCCCTTCTCCTCACTGCGCCAGTACGGCGTGGTCATCTGCCAGACACGGCGGAAAAACTGGCCGCGCACCGCGTCATTGACCGCGGAATATTCAGCGTTCTGATTCATGGTTAAGGCTCATAGGAGAAAAAACTCGGGCCGATCATAAAGCAACGGCCCGATGTGTCGCGAGGGTGGACAGCATTTGTTCAGCGCAGGTTCAGCGACGCACAGGACGCTTTTGCAATTTGCGCTGCAAGGTCCGCCGATGCATGCCCAAGGCGCGGGCGGTGGCGGAGATATTGCCTTCGTGCTCGGTCAGCACGCGCTGGATGTGTTCCCATTGCAGGCGATCCACCGACATGGGGTTTTCCGGCACCAGGGTGTCGAGGTCGGCGTGTTCGGACAACAGCGCCGCCAGCACGTCATCGGCATCCGCAGGTTTGCACAGGTAGTTGCAAGCGCCGCGCTTGATGGCCTCGACCGCGGTGGCGATGCTCGAATAACCGGTGAGGATCACCACGCGCATCTCCGGGTCCAGCTCCAGCAGTTTGGGCAGCAGTACCAGGCCCGAATCGCCGTCCATCTTCAGGTCGAGGGCGGCGTAGTCCGGCAGGTCAGCCTGGGCGATGGTCAGGCCCTCCTCGGCAGAACCTGCAGTGCTCACGCGAAAACCGCGGCGGGACATGGCCCGGGCCATGACGCGGGTGAAGGTGGCGTCGTCATCCACCAGCAGCAGGTGCGGCAGTTCTTCGCCGTCGACTTGGATCTCGTCGCTCATGTTTCGTCTCCTCGGTCGGCATGGGGCAGGCGCAGCTCGGTGAGCGTGCCGCCTTCCTCATGGGGGTAGAGTTTCACCGAGCCGCCGGCGCGTGTCACGCTGGCTTTGCTCAAGAACAGGCCCAGGCCGAAACCCTTGCCCTTGGTCGTGAAAAACGGTTTGCCAATCTGCTCGGCAATCGCCAGCGGCACACCGGCGCCGTGGTCGCGGATACAGATCGTCAATTCATAGGCATCCCAATCCAATACCACTTCCAAACCTTCGGGGCAGGCGTCGGCGGCATTGTTCAACAGGTTCAGCAAGGCCTGGGTCAAATCCGGCGGCGGCGCCATGCGTGGCACCGTGCCCTTGCCCAGGCACTGGAAGCGATAACTGGCCTCCGGGCGCATCAAATGCCAGCGATTCAGGGCATCGTCGAGCCAGAAGGTGACCGCCTGCATGTCGATGTCCAGCCGGCGGTTGGCCTCGGCGGCACGCACCAGGTATTGCAGGGTTTCCTTGCAGAGCTTGACCTGGTCCTGCAACACGCTGAGGTCTTCCTGCAACGCCGGGTCTTTATGATCCTGGCGCATTTCCTTGAGCAGCACACTCATGGTCGCCAGCGGCGTGCCCAACTCATGGGCGGCACCGGCGGCCTGGGTCGCGACGGCCAACAGTTGTTCGTCCCGCAGGCCTTCTTCGCGGCGGATCGCCCGCAGCTCCTCCTGGCGACGCAGCTCCTCGGCCATGCGTGCGGCAAAAAACGTGATGACCGCCGCGGCCAGGGCGAAACTCAGCCACATGCCGTAGATCTGCAGGTTTTCCCGGGCGATGGGGAAGGTTTCCAGTGGATAGAAACGCGCCAGCAGCAAGGTGTACAGCGCCAGGGCGATGCCGGAAAGGATCAGCGAATACCGCCACGGCAATGTCACGGCGGCGATGGTCAGCGGCACCAGGTAATAGGAGACAAACGGATTGGTGGAGCCGCCGGAGAAATACAGCAGCGCACTGTGGATGAACAAATCGCAGGCCAGCTGTACGGCGTATTCCAACTCGGTCACCGGCCACGAGGCGCGCAGGCGAATCGCCGTCAGCGCGCACAGCACGCTGGAACAGACCAGGGTGATCGCCAGTTGCAGCCAGGGCAGCGGCAGCAGGTCGAACCAATAGGCGAGCCCCACGGAACCGGCCTGGGCCGCCAGGACCAGGATGCGGATGAATGTCAGGCGCCAGAGGTTCTGGCGAGAGGCGGAAGTCATTTGCAAAGGGGCGAGCATGAGCTCTCCTGATGAGCGCTCCAGGCGAATCGCACGGAGTATAACCAAGGCGCGGCGCGCAGCGGCAGATATGCGGCAAAGCGCCACAGCCCTAAAGCTACCTATACCCCCTGTGGCGAGGGAGCTTGCTCCCGCTGGATCGGTCCGACGCTTCGGGCGCAGCAGGCCCAAAAAGACTACGACTGCTGCGCAGCCGAGCGGGAGCAAGCTCCCTCGCCACAAAAGCCTCTCACCCGCAATCTGTATAGAAGTTGTAACTGTGCGAACCCAACCATAAACGCTAGAGTCTTATCGTTCACGCAGGCCCGGAACCAACCCCTGCGCATCATCCCAAGGAGCTTTCATGCACACGTTCAGTCGCCCCGCCGCCCTGCTCGCCCTCAGCCTCGGCACCGTCGCCAGCCTGCCGGCCCTGGCCGCCGATGAGCTGCACTACAACCAGATCTCCCTGCGCGCCGAAGCCAGCCAGGAAGTGGCCCGCGACCTGATGATCGTCACCCTCTACACCGAAGAACAGAACACCGACCCGGCCAAACTCGCCGCCGCCGTCAGCACCACCCTGAACAAAGCCATCGGCCAGGCCAAACAGGTCAAGGGCATCAACTTGAGCCAGGGCAGCCGCAACAGCTACCCGATCTACGACAACAAAGGTGGGAAAATCACCGGTTGGCGCGAACGCGCGGAACTGCGCCTGGAAAGCGCCGACTTCGCCGCCCTGTCCAAACTCACCGGCGAATTGCTCACCGACATGAAAATGGCCGGCATGGACTTCGCCATCGCCACCGCCACCCGCCAGACCAGCGAGGACGCCCTGCTCAAGGACGCCGTCAACGCCTTCAAGGCCCGCGCCCAACTGGCCACTGAAGCCTTGGGCGGCAAGGGTTATAAAATCGTCAACCTGAACTTCAACACCAACGGTTATCCACAACCGTACATGCGCCCGCAGATGATGATGAAAGCGGCGTCGATGGATGCCGAGTCGGTGACGCCTGAGGTGGAAGCGGGCACCAGCAAGGTGACGATGACGGCGGACGGGGCGATTGAGGTGTTGATGCAGTGATGATCGGCGGTGGTTCAGCCAGGCTCACTGACTGAACCACCGAAACCGAGCGACAAAATTCCCGTGGCGAGGGAGCTTGCTCCCGCTGGGCTGCGCAGCAGCCCCCAAACCTGACACCTCGGTGTATCAGATGGGTACAGTCGCCGCTGTTGGGGCCGCTTCGCGCCCCAGCGGGAGCAAGCTCCCTCGCCACAGGAGGATCACGGCGCCGGGCTGGCCGGTGCTTCAAGCTGATCCAACGCTTTATCCACCAACAACTGGCACAACTCCACCAACTGATGAATCCCCAACGCCACACTGCGCCGCGTGCCCTCCACTTCAAAGGCCAGGTCCTCGGCCATGGCTTTTATCGAGGCCAGGGTTTCGGAGGTGCTGGTCAGCAGTGTGTCGGCGTCGGCTTTGGCGGTGACGGAAAACAGGCTGTCGATGCGCTGATCGGTGCTTGGCTCTGGAGGTTTTGGGTTGAGGTAATGATTGAGGGCGCGCTCGGCGGCGGCGCGGTCTTTGAGCAGGTCTTCGATGGAATCGAAGCCGGAAAGGGGGTTGGTTTTGTTGAAGGGTGGGTCGGGGACTGACTTATCCATTTATTTGTACCTATTTTAGTGATGAGGACCATCACTTGCCGTTTCTCACTCGGCAAAGTGGTGGCAGCTGTGTGCAGGGGTGAGAAATCCGAGAATAGGTACTCGGCCAGACCGAAGCCTGCCCGCACACAGCCGCCATAACGCATCTACTACAGGCAGCGGATAAGCTGGCGGCAATTATGCAGGTACAGAGGCTGGATGCCTATTATTCGGGTTTCTCACGCCCGGTCGCTGAGTTGCAGCGACAAGAAAAAGGTTAGAGAGCCCACTTCCGAGCGGCAACCCTAAAAAGCTGTGGGATGTTTCGTTTCAGGACCGGTGATCCTTCCTACACAAATGAATGACTCATCACGCCTCTTGGCGCAGCAAACCCCGTGGCGAGGGAGCTTGCTCCCGCTGGGCTGCGCAGCAGCCCCCAAACCTGACGCCTCGGTACGTCAGATGGATGCAGTCGCTGCTGTCGGGGCCGCTTCGCGCCCCAGCGGGAGCAAGCTCCCTCGCCACGGGTTTGGTGGTCGGCGGGACATGGCATATTGCTTCGACCTCTGCTGGGTTCTTCTCAGAGCGGGGGTCGCACAATAGTTTTGACATTTCCAAAAACAGCACGAGAGCACTGTCCACGTTTTATGGAATGTGGACAGCGAAAGATTAGGCCTTCTTGAAAAGTCAAAATTTTTCTTAAGCATGAAATGAGCATCCTTCACGCCTAGGCTTTCAGGCCTTCTTCGCGAACAAACCCACACACAACTGATCGGGTACATTCGTGAGAGATAGGCCGGCTACTAGGCCGCCTTCGCGAGCAAGCTCGCTCCCACAATTGGACCGGAGCGCGACCGAGAGAGCCAGGTCGGCTATAAGGCCGCCTCGGCCCGGCTTTTGATCTGGGGGCCCCGTTAACCACGATGCCGGAGTGAGGGCACACCGAGCCTAAGCGAGGTGCCGAGTGGTGGGGCAAAGCGCTTTTGGTTACTTTTGGCTGGTCCGGCTCCCGGCTCTTCCAAAAGTGACCCGCCGTAAGGGCGGAACCCTAAGTAGCCGTTACCGCAGCAATGGATATGTACCCGATCAACAAGGCCAACTGGAAGGCCGCCATCGCGAGCAAGCTCGCTCCCACAGTTTGATCGGAGTACAGCAGGAAGAACCGGGCCGGCTATCAGGCCGCCTCGTCCAAAGCGCTATACCCAAACCCAACGGTCCCCCTCACTTTTCGATATTTCCACCACCCCCACCCGCAACGCTACTCTCCTGAAAACCTCACCACCCCCAAAGGATTTCATGGACAGAACCACCTTCAAACCCCTCCTGCTCGCCCTGGCACTGATCAGCAGCGCCCCAATGGCCCAAGCCGCCACCACTCTGGTCTACTGCTCCGAAGCCAGCCCCGCCGGGTTCGACCCCAGCCAATACACCAGCGGCACCGACTTCGACGCCTCGGCCGAAACCGTCTTCAACCGCCTCACCCAGTTCAAGCGCGGCGGCACCGAAGTCGAGCCAGGTTTGGCGACAAGTTGGGACGTATCCCCCGATGGCCTGGCCTACACGTTTCACCTGCGCGAAGGCGTGAAATTTCATACCACCGAGTTCTTCACCCCGAGCCGCGACTTCAACGCCGACGACGTGCTGTTCACCTTCCAACGCCTGCTTGACCCACAGCACCCGTTCCGCCAGGCCTACCCCACCGAATCGCCGTACTTCACCGACATGGGCCTGAACACCACGATTAAAAGCGTCGAGAAAATCGACGAGCACACCGTGCGTTTCAACCTGAACAACGTCGACGCCGCCTTCGTGCAAAACCTGGCGATGAGTTTCGCCTCCGTGCAGTCCGCCGAATACGCGGCGCAGTTGTTGAAGGAAGGCAAGGCCGGCGATCTCAACCAGAAACCCGTCGGCACCGGGCCATTCGTGTTCAAGCGTTACCAGAAAGACTCGCAGATCCGCTACGCCGCCAACACCGCGTACTGGAAACCCGAGGACGTGAAGCTCGACAACCTGATTTTCTCCATCACCCCGGATGCCGCCGTGCGCCTGCAAAAGCTCAAGCGCGGCGAATGCCAAGTCAGTGGCTACCCACGCCCGGCTGATATCGAGGTAATCGAACAGGATCCGAACCTGCAAGTGCTCAAGCAGCCGGGTTTCAACCTGGGCTTCCTCGCCTACAACGTCACACATCCGCCCCTGGACCAGCTCAAGGTCCGCCAGGCGCTGGACATGGCCATCGACAAGCCAGCGATCATCAAGGCCGTGTACCAGAGCGCCGGCCAACTGGCGCAGAACGCCTTGCCGCCGGCCCAATGGTCGTTCGACCCGGCCATCCAGGACGCGCCCCACGACGTGACCAAGGCCAAGGCGCTACTCAAGGAAGCCGGGGTTGCGCCGGGTACAACCATCGATTTATGGGCAATGACGGTGCAACGCGCGTCCAACCCCAACGCCCGGATGTCGGCGCAGATGATCCAGCAGGATTGGGCCAAGATCGGCATCAAGGCCAACATCGTCAGCTACGAATGGGGCGAGTACATCAAGCGTGCAAAAAATGGCGAACACGATGCGATGATTTACGGCTGGACCGGCGATAACGGTGACCCTGACAACTGGCTGGGAGTGCTGTACAGCTGCGCAGCGGTCAAGGGTAGCAACTACGCCAAGTGGTGCGACCCGACATATGACCGCTTGGTCCAGCAGGCCAAAGTCTCGACAGACCGCCAGCAACGGATCGATTTGTACCAACAAGCGCAGAAAATCCTCAAACAACAGGTGCCGATCACCCCGATCGCCAACTCCACCGTATTCCAACCGATAAACAGGCAAGTGGTGGATTTCAAACTCAGCCCATTCGGCCTCACACCCTTCTACGGCGTGGGTTTGAAGAGGTAAAACCCGCCCCCTCCCGGTGCGCCAAAGCCGCGCGGCGCACCGGGAAAGGGCGCCAATCGCCCCTAAAAAACGCGCGCAAACGATCAAATGCGTCAGAAGTTACACAGATGCGACATTAAGGTACGTTCGTGCCACTGTTTCAGACTTGAAACCGCTCTGGATCTTGCATTGGGTATGGGGCCTGCATAAGTATCCGCAGGACGACTCACGAGGTCGCCCTCAAATCCAAAAATGACAACAAATCATGAGGCCAACATGCTTAAACACGCGGTCATTCCGTTTTTAGTCGGTGCAGGCTTGTTAGCCAGCGCTCCCTTCGCTTCCGCCGCGACTAACCTGGTGTTCTGCTCCGAAGGCAGCCCGGCCGGCTTCGACCCTGGTCAGTACACCACCGGAACCGACTTCGACGCCTCTGCAGAGACCATGTTCAACCGCCTGACCCAGTTTGAGCGCGGCGGCACCGCCGTGATTCCTGGCCTGGCCACCAAGTGGGACATTTCCGAAGACGGCCTCACCTACACCTTCCATCTGCGTGAAGGCGTCAAGTTCCACACCACCCCGTACTTCAAGCCGACCCGCGAATTCAACGCCGACGACGTGCTGTTCACGTTCAACCGCATGATCAACAAGGACGACCCTTTCCGTAAGGCGTACCCGACCGAATTCCCGTACTTCACCGACATGGGGATGGACACCAACATCACCAAGATCGATAAAGTCGACGACCACACCGTCAAGTTCACCCTCAAAGATGTCGACGCTGCGTTCATCCAGAACCTGGCCATGAGCTTCGCCTCGATCCAGTCCGCCGAGTACGCTGCCCAACTGCTCAAGGATGGCAAGGCCCCGGACATCAACCAGAAGCCGGTCGGCACTGGCCCGTTCGTGTTCAAGAGCTACCAGAAAGACTCCAACATCCGCTACACCGGGAACAAGGACTACTGGAAGCCTGAAGACGTGAAGATCGACAACCTGATCTTCGCCATCACCACCGACCCGTCGGTGCGCATGCAGAAACTCAAGAAGAACGAATGCCAGATCACCCTCTTCCCACGCCCGGCCGACCTCAAGGCCCTGAAGGAAGACAAGGCACTGAAGATGCCCGACCAGGCGGGTTTCAACCTGGGCTACATCGCCTACAACGTGATGGACAAGATCAAGGGCAGCAACGAGCCGAACGTGTTGGCAGACCTGAAAGTCCGCCAGGCGTTGGACATGGCGGTCAACAAGCCGCAGATCATCGATTCGGTCTACCAGGGCGCCGGCCAGTTGGCTGTCAACGCCATGCCGCCAACCCAATGGTCGTACGACACCACCATCAAGGACGCCAAGTACGATCCTGAGAAAGCCAAGGCGCTGCTCAAGGAAGCCGGCGTCAAGGAAGGCACCAACATCACCTTGTGGGCGATGCCGGTACAGCGTCCATACAACCCGAACGCCAAGCTGATGGCCGAAATGCTGCAGTCCGACTGGAAGAAGATCGGCCTGAACGTCAACATCGTCAGCTACGAATGGGGCGAGTACATCAAGCGTTCCAAAGGTGGCGAGAACCAGGCCATGATCATTGGCTGGAGCGGCGACAACGGTGATCCGGACAACTGGCTCAACGTGCTGTTCGGCTGCGACTCGCTGGCCGGCAACAACTTCTCCAAATGGTGTGACAAGAAGTTCGACGGCCTCGTGAAAGAAGCCAAGCGCACCACCGACCAGGCCAAGCGCACCGAACTGTACAAACAGGCACAACACGTCCTCAAGGATGCCGTGCCGATGACACCTATCGCTCACTCGACGGTGTATCAACCCATGCGCGCCAACGTGCAGGACTTCAAGATCAGCCCATTTGGCTTGAACTCCTTCTACGGCGTCAGCGTCAGCAAATAAAGTGACCTGTGGCGAGGGAGCTTGCTCCCGCTGGGCTGCGTAGCAGCCCCTCTTGTGAGCGCGATGGTGTACTAACAACACCATCGCGAGCAGGGCTCGCTCCCACGGCATGCCGTTGCTTTAAGCCAAGACTCAGGAAATCGCCTACATCCAAAAGCACTGCGTACCACAGCAGTCGGTTTAGGACGTATCGCCTTTTCCCACGAGTCTTTCAGGTATTACGCATTTACCGCCCGGCCCACGGCTCATACCGTCGTCACCGGGGCGACTTGCCAGCCCTGCGGCCTCGCTACGCAATGGAATGAGCTCAGTGCGCCGACCTGTCCCCGGAAGGACACCGGTTCACTGTTAAAACACCCCGAACGAGAGAGGGAGCGTCATGCGCCATACCTTGGTTTTATCCGCATTGCTGGGCACCGGCCTGTTGGCCGCGACATCCGCCACCCAAGCCGCCGGCGGCAGCCTGGTGTTCTGTTCCGAAGGCAGCCCCGCCGGTTTCGACACCGCGCAATACACCACCGCCACTGATAACGATGCCGCCGAACCGCTGTACAACCGCCTGGCCGAGTTTGAAAAGGGCGCGACTAACGTCGTCCCGGGCCTGGCGACGAGCTGGGACATTTCCGAAGACGGCTTGAAGTACACCTTCCACCTGCGCGAAGGGGTGAAGTTTCACACAACCGACTACTTCACGCCGACCCGGGATTTCAACGCCGACGACGTGCTGTTCACTTTCAACCGCATGCTCGATCCGCAGCATCCGTTCCGCAAGGCCTACCCCACCGAGTTTCCGTACTTCAACGGCATGAGCCTGAACAAGAACATCGCCAAGGTGGAAGCGACCGGGCCGCTGACGGTAGTGATGACCCTCAACAGCGTGGACGCCGCGTTCATCCAGAACATCGCCATGAGCTTCGCCGCGATCCTGTCGGCCGAATACGCCGACCAACTGCTCAAGAGCGGCAAGCCGAGCGACATCAACCAGAAGCCGATCGGCACCGGGCCGTTCGAATTCAAGAGCTATCAGAAAGACTCCAACATCCGCTACGTCGCCAACGATAAGTACTGGGCGCCGGAACGGGTGAAACTGAAGAACCTGATTTTCTCCATCAACACCGACGCCTCGGTGCGGGTGCAGAAGCTCAAGGCCAACGAATGCCAGGTCACCCTGCATCCACGTCCGGCCGACGTGCCGGCCTTGAAGAACGACCCCAAGCTGCAACTGATCGAAAAACCTGGCTTCAACCTCGGTTACATCGCCTACAACACCCGCCACAAGCCGTTCGACCAGGTCGAAGTGCGCCAGGCCCTGGACATGGCAGTGAACAAGCAAGGCATTCTCAACGCCGTGTACCAGGGCGCAGGCCAACTGGCGCAGAACGCCATGCCGCCGACCCAATGGTCCTACGATGACACCATCAAGGACACGCCCTACAACCCGGAAAAAGCCAAGGAGCTGCTCAAGGCCGCCGGGGTCAAGGAAGGCACCGAAATCACCCTCTGGGCCATGCCCGTGCAACGCCCGTACAACCCCAACGCCAAGCTGATGGCCGAAATGCTCCAGGCCGACTGGGCGAAGATCGGCCTGAAAGTGAAGATCGTCAGCTACGAATGGGGCGAGTACATCAAGCGCACCAAGAACGGCGAGCACGACATCAGCCTGATCGGTTGGACCGGCGACAACGGTGATCCGGACAACTGGCTGGGCACGCTGTACAGCTGCGATGCCATTGGCGGCAACAACTACTCCATGTGGTGTGACCAGGATTACGACAAGCTGATCAAGCAGGCCAAGGTCGTCACCGACCGCGACCAGCGCACCGTGCTCTACAAACAGGCCCAGCAGTTGCTCAAGCAGCAAGTGCCGATCACCCCTGTTGCCCACTCGACGGTCAACCAGCCGCTGAGTGCCAAAGTCGAAGGGTTCAAAGTCAGCCCCTTCGGTCGCAACGTGTTCTCGGGCGTCAGCCTGAACCCATAACCGTCTAGTCGCACAGCGAGGGCTTCCCTGGAAGCCCTCACGCAGACGTCTTGCCTGAATTCGTCGATCAGGCGTGATGCAAACGTTTGCTAGCTGTGAATGAGTTGTAAACCGTTAGCCGAATCATCCAAAAGGATCGGCACAAAAAAAAGAAAAAGGAGCGTTACCGATGAAACTGAGCAGCACCGCGATACTGGCCTTGGCCATCAGCAGCATTACCGCAACGGCTTTCGCAGAATCCCAGAGCCAGGCGGTCACCCCGGTGACCCTCAAGACCACCAGCGAGCAAAGCGAAGCCAAGGGTTTCATCGACGGTCAATCCGTCACGGGTAGCACGCGCAACTGGTACGCCAACGAGCAATTCAAGCGCGGCACGAAACTCACCTATCGCAAGAACGGCGAAGCACGCGAGACCGACCGCCGGATCAACTGGCTGCAAGGCACCATCATCAAGTACAACTCGGGTTTCACTGAAGGCACCGTAGGCTTCAGCACCGAAGTGGCTGCCTACAACGCCATCGCCCTGGACCAGGACCGCAAGGACCTGGCGTCCAACAACGGCGGCGCACCGACCACCCGTCCTGGCGCCGGCAACAACCGTACCCTGACCCGCGAAGGCGGCGACGCCGTGGGCCAGTGGAGCAAACTGGGCCTGGCCAACCTCAAGGCCCGCGTGTCCAACACCACCCTGACCGCCGGTCGCCAGAACTTCAGCAGCCCGATGGTCGACGTGATCGGCAACCGTGCCCTGCCTTCCAGCTTCCAGGGTGTGAGCCTGCACAGCGAAGAGTTCGAAAACCTGGCGTTCGACATCGCCACCTTCGACCGCAACTCACCGCGTACCGAACAGAGCCAGCGCAAGTTCCGCTCCGAATACGGTGACAGCAGCGTCGAGACCGATCACGTCAACACCGCCGGTATCACCTACCAGCCACTGGCCAGCCTGAAGACCAGCCTGTGGGCGACCGAAGCCGAGGACATGTGGAACCAGTACTACTTCGGTGCCACCCATGAACTGGGCGACAGCTCGGTGCTGAGCCTGACCACCGGCCTGAACTACTACAAGACCGTGGATTCAGGCAAAAGCAAGCTGGGCGAGATCGACAACGACACCTACTCCCTGTCGTTCGGCCTGACGCACCAGGCCCATAGCCTGACGTTCTCGTACCAGGAAGTGAACGGTAACGAGTACTTCGACTACCTGCACGAAACCAACGGCATCTACCTGGCCAACTCCCTGCTGTCGGACTTCAACGGCCCGAACGAGAAATCCTTCCAGATCGCCTACGGCCTGAACATGGCTGAATACGGCGTGCCAGGCCTGAAGTTCAACATCTACCAGGCGCGCGGCTGGGGCATCGACGGTACGCACTACAACAGCACCGGTTATAGCGACGTGCGGGCCATGGACGGCGAGCACCACTATGAATACGGCGTCGGCGCGTCCTATGCCGTACAGAGCGGCCCTCTGAAAGCCACCGCGATCCGTGCGACCTACACCGCACACCGCGCCAGCGAAAACCAGGCCGACGGCAGCCTCAACGAGTTCCGCCTGGTCACCACCATTCCGTTCAACATTCTCTAAACTGCCACCGGGCGGTCGACTCACGAGGTCGTCCGCCCGGTCTTTTGCCATTACCCGATTGCAGAGGATTGACGATGAACATGATTCCCCTACGCGCCGCCATCGCCGCCGCGCTGCTGAGCGTTGCCGTTGGCGCCACGGCCAAGCCCCTGGTGGTTTGCACAGAAGCCAGTCCGGAAGGCTTCGACATGGTCCAGTACACGACTGCAGTCACCGCCGATGCCGTGGCGGAAACCATTTTCAATCGCCTGGCCGATTTCAAGCCCGGCACCACTGAAGTGATTCCGGCCCTGGCCGAATCCTGGGACATCAGTGACGACGGCCTGACGTACACCTTCCACCTGCGCAAGGGCGTCAAGTTCCACACCACCGACTATTTCAAGCCGACCCGCGACATGAACGCCGACGATGTGGTCTGGAGTTTCCAGCGCCAGCTGGACCCGAACCACCCTTGGCACAAACTGTCGAGCGTGGGTTTCCCGTACTTTGAAAGCATGGGCTTCAAGGAGCTGCTGAAAAACGTCGAGAAAGTCGACGAGCACACGGTCAAGTTCACCCTGACCCGCCGCGAAGCGCCGTTCCTGGCGGACATCGCCATGGCTTTCTCCTCGATCTACCCGGCCGAATACGCCGACCAATTGCTCAAGGCCGGCAAGGCCGGCGATCTCAACAGCAAGCCGATCGGCACCGGCCCGTTCGTGTTCCAGCGCTACAACAAGGACGCCCAGGTTCGCTTCAAGGCCAACCCGGACTACTTCCGTGGCAAGCCACCGGCCGATGCGCTGGTATTGGCCATCGCCACCGACAACAACGTGCGCATGCAGAAGCTCAAGACCAACGAGTGCCAGATCGCGCTGTACCCCAAACCCGATGACATCCCCAGCATCAAGAAAGACCCGAACCTGAAGGTCACCGAGCTGGACGCGATGACCGTCTCGTATACCGCGTTGAACACCAGCAAGAAGTACATGAGCGACGTGCGGGTGCGCAAAGCCATCGACCTGGCCTTCGACAAGGAAGCCTACGTCAACGCGCTGTTCGGCAAGGGCAACGCCACCGCGGCGGTCAACCCCTACCCGCCAACCCTGCTGGGTTTCAACCACGACCTGAAGAACCCGGCCCGTGACCTGGACAAGGCGCGCCAGTTGCTCAAGGAAGCCGGCGTGCCGGAAGGCACCGTGTTCACCCTGTTCACCCGCAACGGTGGCGGCCCGACCAACCCTAATCCGATGCTCGGCGCGCAAATGATGCAGGCCGACCTGGCAAAAGTCGGGATCAAGATCGACATCCGCGTGATGGAATGGGGCGAAATGCTCAAGCGCGCGAAAAACGGTGAGCACGACATGGTGTCCGCCGGATGGGCGGGCGACAACGGCGACCCGGATAACTTCCTGACGCCTATGCTCAGTTGCGAAGCCGCCAAGAACGGCGAAAACTACGCGCGCTGGTGCAACGAGAAATTCCAGGCGCTGCTCGACCAGGCACGCGCCACAGTGAACCCCGAGGAGCGCGCGAAGCTCTATGAGCAGGCCCAGGTGATTTTCAACCAGGACCAGCCATGGATCAGCATGGCCCACACCCGCATGTTCACGGCAATGCGCAAGAACGTAGAGGGCTACGTGATTAGCCCGCTCACCACCAACAACTTCGCCACCACCCAGGTGAAGTAGATAAGAAAACGCCCGGCATCCCTGATCCCAGAGATTGCCGGGCACGCCTAACCGGCTGATGAGGTACACCTGAAGATGTTTAGTTTTATTGCCCGCCGACTGGGATTACTGATCCCCACGTTCTTCGGCATCACCTTGCTGACCTTCGCGTTGATTCGCATGATCCCGGGCGACCCCGTGGAAGTGATGATGGGCGAACGTCGGGTCGATCCCGAAATGCATGCACAGGCAATGGAACGCCTTGGCCTGAACAAACCGCTGTATGCCCAATACCTGGACTACATCGGCAAACTGGCCCAGGGCGATCTCGGCGAATCGCTGCGCACCCGTGAAAGCGTCTGGACCGAGTTCAGCTCCCTGTTTCCCGCGACCCTGGAACTGTCCATGGCCGCCCTGTTGTTCGCCGGCATCCTGGGCCTGTTGGCCGGGGTGATCGCGGCACTCAAGCGAGGATCCCTGTTCGACCATGGGGTGATGGGCATCTCCCTGGCGGGGTATTCGATGCCGATCTTCTGGTGGGGCCTGATCCTGATCATGTTCTTCTCCGTGTCCCTGGGCTGGACGCCGGTGTCGGGACGGATCGACCTGCTCTACGACATCGAGCCGAAAACCGGCTTCATGCTGATCGACACGCTGCTGGCCGACGAACCGGGCGCGTTCCTCGATGCCCTGCATCACCTGATCCTGCCGGCCATCGTGCTGGGCACCATTCCGCTGGCGGTGATCGCCCGCATGACCCGTTCTTCGATGCTCGAAGTGCTGCGCGAAGACTACATCCGCACCGCCAAGGCCAAGGGCCTGTCGCCGTCGCGCGTGGTGTTCGTGCATGGCCTGCGCAACGCGCTGATCCCGGTGCTGACCGTGGTCGGCCTGCAAGTCGGCACGCTGCTGGCCGGTGCGGTCCTGACCGAAACGATCTTCTCCTGGCCGGGCATCGGCAAGTGGCTGATCGAAGCCATCGGCGCCCGGGACTATCCCGTGGTGCAGAACGGCATCCTGTTAATCGCCTGCCTGGTGATTCTGGTCAACTTCGTCGTGGACATCCTCTACGGCTTTGCCAACCCACGCATCCGTCACCAGCGCTGAGATCAAGACCATGAGTACTCCAACTACCGCGGTAGCAGTCGATCAAAGCCTGCTGTACCCGTCCCCGTACAAAGAATTCTGGCAAGCATTTTCCCGCAACAAGGGCGCCGTCGCCGGGCTGCTGTTCATGATCCTGATCGTGTTCTGCGCGATCTTCGCGCCGTGGGTCGCGCCTCATGACCCGAGCGAGCAATACCGCGATTTCCTGCTGACGCCGCCGGCGTGGCTTGAAGGCGGGCAGATGCAGTTTCTGCTGGGCACCGACGAACTGGGCCGCGACCTGCTGTCGCGCCTGATCCAGGGCTCGCGGCTGTCGTTGCTGATCGGCTTGTCGTCGGTGGTGATGTCGCTGATTCCGGGCATCCTGCTGGGGCTGTTCGCCGGGTTCTTCCCGCGCATCCTCGGCCCGACCATCATGCGCCTGATGGACATCATGCTCGCCCTGCCGTCGCTGCTGCTGGCCGTGGCGATCGTCGCCATCCTCGGCCCAGGCCTGATCAACACCGTGATCGCCATCGCCATCGTCTCGCTGCCGTCCTACGTGCGCCTGACCCGTGCCGCCGTGATGGGCGAACTGAACCGCGACTACGTGACCGCCGCCCGCCTGGCCGGCGCCGGCCTACCGCGCCTGATGTTCATCACCGTGCTGCCCAACTGCATGGCACCGCTGATCGTCCAGGCGACCTTGAGCTTTTCCTCGGCGATCCTCGACGCCGCCGCCCTGGGCTTCCTCGGCCTCGGCGTCCAGCCACCGACCCCTGAGTGGGGCACCATGCTGGCCTCGGCCCGCGACTACATCGAACGCGCCTGGTGGGTCGTGAGCCTGCCTGGCTTGACCATTTTGCTCAGCGTGCTGGCAATCAACCTGATGGGCGACGGCCTGCGCGATGCGCTGGACCCGAAACTCAAGAATGCCGCCTGAGGAGATTCCCATGTCACTGCTAGAAATCAAGAATCTCAACGTCCGCTTCGGCGACGCCACCGCCGTGCCGGTGGTCGACGGCCTGGACCTGAGCGTGGACAAAGGCGAAGTATTGGCGATCGTCGGCGAATCGGGCTCGGGTAAATCCGTGACCATGATGGCGCTGATGGGGCTGATCGAGCACCCCGGCATCGTCACCGCCGATGCACTGAACTTCGACGGCAAGAACATGCTCAAGCTGAGCAACCGCCAGCGCCGGCAAATCGTCGGCAAGGACCTGGCGATGGTGTTCCAGGACCCGATGACCGCGCTCAACCCCAGCTACACCGTAGGTTTCCAGATCGAAGAAGTGCTGCGCCTGCACCTGAAGATGTCCGGCAAGGCCGCCCGCAAGCGCGCCATCGAGCTGCTGGAAAAAGTCGAGATCCCCGGCGCCGCCAGCCGCATGGACGCCTACCCGCATCAATTGTCCGGCGGCATGAGCCAGCGCGTGGCGATTGCCATGGCGATTGCCGGCGAGCCGAAGCTGCTGATCGCAGACGAACCGACCACCGCCCTGGACGTGACCATCCAGGCGCAGATCATGGACCTGCTGCTGGCCCTGCAAAAAGAGCAGGACATGGGCCTGGTACTGATCACTCACGACTTGGCCGTCGTCGCTGAAACCGCCCAGCGCGTGTGCGTGATGTACGCCGGCCAAGCCGTGGAAGTGGGTAAGGTGCCGCAGCTGTTCGACATTCCGGCTCATCCGTACAGCGAAGCGCTGCTGGCGGCGATCCCCGAACACAGCATGGGCGCCGAGCGCCTGGCGACCTTGCCCGGCATCGTCCCCGGTCGCTACGACCGTCCGCAAGGTTGCCTGCTGTCGCCGCGCTGCCCGTACGTGCAGGACAACTGCCGTCAACAACGTCCAGGCCTCGATCCGAAATCCAACAGCCTCGCCCGCTGCTTCTACCCGTTGAACCAGGAGGTGGCGTGATGGCCGTCGTACTTACCGCCCGTGACCTGACCCGTCATTACGAAGTGTCCCGTGGCATGTTCAAGGGCCATGCGACCGTGCGCGCCCTCAACGGTGTGTCGTTCGAACTGGAAGCCGGCAAGACCCTGGCCGTGGTGGGCGAATCCGGTTGCGGCAAATCCACCCTCGCCCGGGCCCTGACGCTGATCGAAGAGCCGTCCGCCGGCTCCTTGAAGATCGCCGGCCAGGAAGTGGCCGGCGCCAACAAGGCCGAACGCAAGCAGCTGCGCAAAGACGTGCAGATGGTCTTCCAGAGCCCTTACGCGTCCCTCAACCCGCGGCAGAAAATCGGTGATCAACTGGCCGAGCCACTGCTTATCAACACCAACCTGTCGGCCACCGAGCGGCGCGAGAAAGTCCAGGCGATGATGAAGCAGGTGGGCTTGCGTCCCGAGCATTACCAGCGCTACCCGCACATGTTCTCCGGCGGCCAGCGCCAGCGCATCGCCCTGGCCCGCGCCATGATGCTGCAGCCCAAGGTGCTGGTGGCGGATGAGCCAACGTCGGCGCTGGACGTGTCGATCCAGGCCCAGGTGCTGAACCTGTTCATGGATCTGCAGCAGGAATTCAACACCGCCTACGTGTTCATTTCCCACAACCTGGCGGTGGTCCAGCACGTCGCCGACGACGTGATGGTGATGTACCTCGGCCGCCCGGTGGAAATGGGCCCCAACGAGTCCATCTACAGCCGCCCGCTGCACCCGTACACCCAGGCGCTGCTGTCGGCCACCCCGACCATCCACCCGGACCCGAACAAGCCGAAGATCAAGATCGTCGGCGAACTGCCCAACCCGCTCAACCCGCCGTCCGGCTGCGCGTTTCACAAGCGCTGCCCGTATGCCACCGAGCGTTGCAAGATTGAAGAACCGGCGTTGCGGCCGTTGGATAACCGGCTGGTGGCGTGTCACTACGCCGAGCGGTTCCTCGACGGTGCGGCGTGAGACTAAAAGGCTAAAAGGCTAAAAGGCAGCAAAGCACTTAAGGCAGAAAAGCCCTTGTGGCGAGGGAGCTTGCTCCCGCTGGACCGGTCCGACGCTTCGGGCGCAGCAGTCCCAAAAAAGGGCCGCTACGCGCCCCAGCGGGAGCAAGCTCCCTCGCCACGGGCAATAAAAAACCTCCAGTCCGATCAGGGCTGGAGGTTTTTTATGTCGGATATCTACGTCTGGCTATCGCCCTCCGCATCCTCGTCGTCATCCGGCGTGTCGATTGGCGAACCATCATCATCCTCGCCATCATCCGGATCACCTGCATCCGCATCGGTCGCGGCAAGCATCAACTCACCCTGCGCCACCGATCCGCTCGATGCATGTTTTTCATGCTCATCGCACTCAGCCCAGGCAACCGTTGAACCGAGGGACAGCATCACCAACACCTTCAACAAAAACATCATGCGTAGCAGCTTATTCATAACCCATTCCTTCTGTTCCGGATAAAGCCGGGGCCCGACGGCGCTCAAGAAAATCTAGTCCTGAACAGCCCGGTTCACCAGATAAGACGCCACCGAACCACCAGAAATGCCCCCGCACGACAGAATGGTTTCGAATAAGCGTTATCTCAAAACCAACTAACACCCAGAAATCCATGTGGGAGCGAGCCTGCTCGCGAAGAGGCCGGCACATCCAACATCCAGGCCAGCTGACCCACCGCTATCGCGAGCAAGCTTTGCTCCCGCAGGTTGGGTCCACAAGATTGGTGTGAAGACCCCGGTTCCTTTAACGGCAGGCATCGAGCCCTACAGACAAATACCCAGGCACACGGAGTGCTAGTCCCGAGGCTACATCGCCTTGCGCCTTTGCCTACAACTAAGCCAGAATCCGCCCGCTTGTGCGCCTGGGGGCGGGACTTTATGGTTACCGGGTCGCTGAAAATCAGCGGTCGGGTTTAGCGACCTGAACCATAGGCACGTAAGCAGCCATGCTTTATTGCGGGATTTCATCGCAATTACGTTATGGCGGCTGTATGTGGGAGACCTTCGGGTCTGCCGGGTGCCTATGTCCGGTTCGCTAACCTGCGTGCAGTCGCCACCATTCTGTTTAGCGACAGGTCTTGGCGGCTTCTATTCCCCATAGGAGCGTTACCATGTTCAAAGCCACACCCAAACCAGAATCAGACCCAACATCTTCCTACTCCAGCCTAGACCCGGAAAAATTCCACGAAGCCACCGAGCGGGTGCTCGATTATTACTTGAAGCCGGAACAGGCCAAACCCAAGAAAGAACCATCAGCGGGCCAGCTCTTCACCGTCGTGGAAGGAGTCGATAGCGAAAGCCTGCTCGCCAACCTCAGCGAAAACCTCGCCTCCGCCAACGCCATGATCAGCGACCTGGCATTCGACCTTGAAGGCTCTCGCCGGCAGGTTGCGATGGGTATTCTTCAGGTGATCGAGATGAGTGAATTGCTGGCGAATCGGGCGCTGGATATCGCTGATCCACGTTAGCCATTTGTCCCAAACCGAAAGGGCTAGCCGGCATTTGTAGACGGCTTAACAACAAGGCCGCCGGCTCGTCCTTCCTGCACCGCACCAGCTCTAGATATACGTCAGTAGGGGGTTGCCAATATGCTATCCAGCTCTTCGGCATTGC
Organism: Pseudomonas sp. Z1-12; assembly: GCF_051132015.1. Lineage (NCBI taxonomy): Bacteria > Pseudomonadati > Pseudomonadota > Gammaproteobacteria > Pseudomonadales > Pseudomonadaceae > Pseudomonas > Pseudomonas sp. Z1-12. Next base: position 945,276 of record NZ_CP071647.1, on the reverse strand, counting down.
TTCGTGCAGACCGCCATTGCGCCGCGGCTGAATCAAGTGATTTTTCAATACGCTTTATCGGCGCGAAGGAAGTAACTTGAAGAACCCGACTCTGGGCACTTTGCATCACTTCCAAGGTAACCGTCCACAACGTCCTGAGTTGTCCGACTCCTTTATCAGCATTTGCCAAAGGCCAATCCAAACGCTCAACAGCATCATGGAAAGCTGAAAAATGCTGTGTTAATACCGCACCACTGCGCATTTTCAGCATTAAGGTTTCCAGGATATCTGCACTAGTTGAAGGCAGCCCCTGCAGAATCCTGTCGTAGTCGTCTTTGTAGTAATTGATCAGCCCCATGCTCGGAACTTTATTCTCCCGTATATATGACTGCTCCACCACTTCAGCAAATGCGGAGGTAACATTGTGCATGTGCCCCCGCACGATCAATCGATCATTCTCATCCATCGCCATGCGCGAAAGCTGCTCTTCCAACTCATGAATGGTATCCAGTTGAGTGATCCTGCGAAATGCAGTCTGAATACTATTCATAAGTTCAACTTTGAAACTCACGATATCATCCCTCAAATAGCCTCCTGTTACCTTTAAACTGTTGATTTTCTCAGACATTTCATCAATAGCCATTTTAATAGAAGGGATAATTGTAAGGTCCGCCTCGCCCAACGGAATCGACACCCCCTCCCATGCCTCCTCAGGTACTCCTTGGAGTTGAGCCGAAGAACTGTCGTATCCCGGCAGAGACTGGATTTGTTCAAGAATGGCAGCACTGGCCGTCGTAAAATAATCTGAGTATTCAAAAACCTCGGCGCACAAGGCCCGCATGCTTGCTTCGATTCCTGACCACCTTCCTGCATGGCTTAAAACAGCATTAATCAATGTCTCAACGCCCTGTTCATCCAAGGCGGTGCTGAGACCACACTGGCTCGACAGCGTAGTAAAACTCGTACTTCCTTTCATGTTGTCGTATTTCGCTCGGAGACGGGTTGAAAGGCTGATGTATTCTCTGACGACTCCAACTTCCCTGGCGGTAATAATGGATTCATATTGCGGCTGACTGGACATGATTTCCACCTCATAAAAGTTTTTTATCCGCCAGACACCATTAGGGGACTGGCTTATGCCGGGTTATAACCGTGGATCATGCCCCTGCCAACTGTAAACTTTGACAGTAGACATAACGAAAATTGTAAAAGCGGCGGTACAGCCACCAGATAGGCATAAACATTCCAGCCTTTATTTCGAAATGATCCTTTTACCTGTCATACCTTACAGTACCGCAAAAGTCTTCGTACTGCTTGAATCAGCCCCAGGCATCCCAGTTAATTAAGACCGCTATTTCTAATACGCTCCCAACACCTGCGACGCCTGATAGATGACGCTCATAAACGCTCAAAAGATGCAGTCTATGGACCGCACCACCATGAGATCACGCTACTCTTATTGAAGGAACTGAACATGGAATACGGAGCAGAATACCCAGCCCCTGTGGTAACCAGTGACGATGTTCGGGTTATTTCACGCTATGTCTCAGAAGGAAAACTCCTCCCGCTGACCGATGCGGGTGTTAAAAACCAAATTAATAACGCCCCCGACACACTCGTAACCGAACTCGTCGACCACTATAAAATCATCAACGATCATGCTAATTCGTGGGAAAAGGTTCAGGATGGCATGATCACTATCGGCTCCGTCTTGGTGGCCTTCTCCCAAGATATCCATGAATATGGAGACGAGGCGGTCGAGCTTGTTAAAGGCATGGAGGGCTATAAATCCAGAAAAATCAGCGAATTATCAGAAGACGAACTTAGCGGATTCCCGACCATATCACTTGACGGAGATGACGAGCGCCAGATGCCCACGCTGGAAAACACAGTGAACTATATCAGGGAATCAATTTCCGAAAAAAAACGAAAAAGCTCAGTAGCCCTAGCGGACCTTGACAGCTTTAAAAATACGCTTATCAACGTCATCGATCCATGGCTTGGAAGAATGATCCAGGCTTCAGGCCCCGACGCGCTGGACACAGAAATCTCAAACATCCGCCGTTCGCTGAACAGGCTTGCAGAGGACATTACGCAAACACAAGTAGAGCCAAGCTTTACGCACAAACTATTTGACTTCGCAGTTAAAATAAACCCAATCCTAGCACTGATGGAAGAAAACAAAAAACCAGGAAAACCCGGCGGAGAACTTATCAAGAAACGCGAAGAGTTACTTAACAAATTAGCAACAGACAACCAGCTTAAGGGCGTAATGCATAAGCTCTATATCGGCATAGGTTCTCTATATGACGTGGTAAACCCTGCCATTAAAGCCACCATGCAGCTCCATAGTCATTGGGAAAATATCCTATTACTTATCGACGACTCTTCGAACCAATTCAGAAACAATGCCAGCTACGCCTATCTCGGTCTCTTCGTGCGAAAATTGGAGGCTCTGTTAGCGGATTGGCGCAGCATTGAAAACAACTCTAACACAGTGATGAACGCCTTTCGGCTGAACATCCAATAATCCTAATCTCCAATTCCTCGTAAAGGTATATGACCATGAGCGCCAATGACATGATACTCGACGTCCCTGACCTAAGAGTCGTCAAGGACTGCCGAGAGGTTATTTATTATTATGCAAGAGTAAAACTCAGCCAAATCTACATCCCCGTGCTGCACAGTGATTTATCAGAACTGGCAAAAAATTTAAGCATCGTTGATCAGAACGCCAACGACGTTTTGCTCAAACTCAACAGTGCCATCGACACGACCGATATCGAAACTGCGTTGGTGGACCTGGACGAGTTGGAGGGCAGTGCATTAGACGACTACACACGCGATCTGGATGCGACGCTGAACGCAAAAAAAAATACACTTGTCGCTCTGCGCGACGAGCTTTACGGGCCCACTCATACTCTGCAAACGATGAGCTACACCAGCAACACCTATAGACTTCATGAACTCACAGACTCAAGAACAAACCTCCAAGCCATTGCAAAGGTGGAAAGAGAGGAGGATCACTATGATGTCATGCTGCAGAAAAAACAGTCCCTCGACTTGGCCATAGAAGCTTACGAATCAGTGTCCTTTATTGACAAGGCCTTGCCACTTTTAGATCAAGTTGAAAATATCGTGAAAGCAAGTGAGTCGCCGGCAACCTTTAAAAAGGAGCTGATCAAAGAGGGCGTGGAGGCGGCGAAAACCGTCTTAAAAATTATTGACGGCGACTTAAAGCATGACCAAATGCTAACAGCTCGCATTGAATTGATAAAAAAGATTAACGCGCGGAACGAACGTAACGATGATATCGACAGGCAACTCAAGTCAAACTTCGAAGAAACAAGTCAAATACAGGCGTTTGAGAAGCTGCGGCAGCCAAAGGCGGAGTATGTTGCGGAAGTCCAAAAGATCCACACGTCAATCCATACCTTTATCACGACAGTCTATGTGGGCCCTGGGGTAAAGGAAAATGCCAACCGCTTCGTAGAGCATGCCCGTGCACTCAAGGCTTACGCCAATAATCTTTCCCCAGTATGGCTCCGAGGCTAGTCGAACCTGTCGCGTGCCCCCGGCAGAGCGTTTTGGCGGCTGCCGTGGGTTCTGGCTCGACTAAGCATTAGGAATGCGAAACTAAAAACAATGGAGTTTTCGGCAATGGCCACATTAACTTTATTTTTCAATAGCGACTCTGACATCTACTTGACTCATGTCGGCATGGCGCACGGACTTGACCGAATCCACACCGAGCCAAGAATGCACGTACTAACAGAACTTTCAAGAGAAAGCGCATTTTTCTATAACCGCTATGCGTATACATATTTCGACGTTGATAATAGTTATCTAATGGCCTTTGAACGCTATCATGGCGATACCATGTGCATAAACGGCCCCGGAAGTGGTTACTTTCTAAGCGACGCTAAATTTATCGACCCGTCCTCTTCATTGAAACTGTCCGATGAACAATTTAACAAACACTGGACACGCAACACGCGACGCACATTAGATCTAATACTAGGTAAACCTCCTCAGGTGGAAGACTTACCTGTAGACGAGGCCAAGATGTTCGGTGAATATCCGAATGATTGGGTAATAAATAACTTTGACCTAGCGGCAAAAGTAAACCCAGCTAGAGCTCTACCGTCTTTCGACGCAATAAACTTGGTTGGTTGGGGGCGAGGGGCTGTGAGTTGCCATATGCTAGCGAATCACCTATCAGACAGCAGCCTGGCCTCCCTCCCCATCAATATTCTAGCCATTGATCCCATTATCGGTGGCGCTGTTAGCCCAGCGTTAGTACATACGACGCTGGGCGCAAACGTACAGGAATATGTGGGGTTTTATGCACGAGATGAGCGTTCCGCCAGCCTGCCGTGCATAGTTCCAAATACGGCCTCGAACACGCGCATACATATCTATCCAATAGCAGGTCGCCATACTACCTTGATAGGTAATCAAGCCGCAGATGGCGATAGCAAGCCAGGGACATTCTCTGAACCGGCTGACTTGATATATTATCTGGCGAGAAAATGCCTAAACCGATGGAACCCCTCACTTAGATTCCCCGACGCTAGCTATCCCGACTTGAGCGTTAATGGCGACCAAGTGCTCGCTAAAATAAAAAGCGAATATGATAATTATATCAACATGCGAAACACCACTTACTCACACCAAAGTCAAGAAGTTCATGGCGAGCGTGAAATCCTACTGGATGGGCAACTTACCAACTTCAAGTCTGCCCAAGGCACTCGCTTCACACCCAACCAAGGACTTGCAAAAGGACATATCGAGGAGATGTCCTACTTCCAAGATATCACCTGAACCCAACGGGATCTTCTAGTTTAACTATCCGCTCGGTAGCGGAATAGCACATTTGCCGGAGAACCAAAATGAAAAAAAGCGTGAGTAGCCTGGCCGACTATGTGAAAACACTATCCTCAGGCACAACCATAGTCTTCGAAAATTGGGTCACCTTTGATAAAAACGGTACCCGGGTATTCAGAAGCTCACAACCTTACTACGGCGGGAGCGATGACACACTTCAGAAATTCGACTCTCGGGCTATAGCGCTTCTAAAAATCTATAATATCAAGGGGATTCTCAGTTTAAACCATAAACTGTTATACGCTAACAGCAAGACGGCACTTGACAATGAACATATCGATTACCACCATCTTGCCGTTGAGGACTACTACCCCCCCACAACCCAACAGCTTCTATCTGGATGCAAAAAAATTGATGAGTTTTTGGGCAAAGGTAACGCTTTAGTTTACTGTGGATTTGGTCAGGGCAGAACTGGCACGATGATGACCGCTTATGACATATACAAGCTCCCCAAAGGCAGCCCAGCATCGAAATTAGATGACTTAATTGAAGCATCGACCGCAGAGACAGATGACCAGGAGAAAGTCCTGCGCGAGTTTTACAAAATGCAAAACCCCTGAAATACTGCGCGTTGGTTGAATGAGGGTGGTCTTAACGACCACCCTTTATACATATCCCAACGCTCAGCGCTTAATGATGCTCCCGCGTCGCGCGGAATTTCACGTCCGGCCAGCGCTCTTCCATCAACGCCAGGTTGACCCGGGTCGGCGCCAGGTAGGTCAAATGCCCACCGCCGTCCAGCGCAAGGTTTTCCACAGCCTTGTTGGAAAACTCCTCAAGCTTTTTCTTGTCGTCGCATTCAATCCAACGAGCGGAATACACGGTGATCGGCTCGTAGGAGCATTCGACCTTGTATTCCTCTTTCAAGCGGCTGGCGACGACGTCGAACTGCAGCACACCGACGGCACCGAGGATGATGTCGTTGCTGCGCTCCGGGAAGAACACCTGGGTGGCGCCCTCTTCGGCCAGTTGCTGCAAACCTTGGCGCAGTTGCTTGGACTTGAGCGGGTCCTTCAGGCGCACGCGGCGGAACAGTTCCGGGGCGAAGTGCGGAATGCCGGTGAAGCCCAGGGCTTCGCCTTCGGTGAAGGTGTCGCCGATCTGGATGGTGCCGTGGTTGTGCAGGCCGATGATGTCACCGGCGAAGGCCTCTTCCAGTTGCTCGCGCTCCGAGGAGAAGAACGTCAGGGCGTCGCCGATGCGCACGTCCTTGCCGGTGCGCACGTGGCGCATCTTCATGCCTTTTTCGTATTTGCCGGAGCAGATGCGCATGAAGGCGATGCGGTCGCGGTGCTTGGGGTCCATGTTCGCCTGGATCTTGAACACGAAGCCGGCGAACTTCTCTTCCACCGGCTCCACGGTGCGCTCGTTGGCGACACGGGCCAGCGGACGCGGGGCCCAATCGACCACGGCGTCGAGCACATGGTCCACGCCGAAGTTGCCCAGGGCGGTCCCGAAGAACACCGGGGTCAGTTGGCCGTCGAGGAATTCCTGCTGGTTGAACTCATGGCAGGCACCCTGCACCAGTTCCAGTTGCTCGACAAAACGATCGTACTCGTCGCCCAGGTGCGCGCGCGCCTCGTCGGAATCGAGCTTCTCGATGATCTTGACTTCGGTGCGCTCGTGCCCGTGACCGGCGGTGTAGACGATGATGTAGTCGTCGGCCAGGTGGTACACGCCCTTGAAGTCGCGGTAGCAACCGATCGGCCAGGTGATCGGCGCGGCCTTGATCTTCAGGACCGCTTCGATCTCGTCGAGCAATTCGATCGGGTCGCGAATGTCACGGTCGAGTTTGTTGATGAAGCTGACGATCGGCGTGTCCCGCAGACGGCAGACGTCCATCAGCGCAATGGTCCGTGGCTCGACGCCCTTACCGCCGTCGAGGACCATCAAGGCCGAGTCCACCGCGGTCAGGGTGCGGTAGGTGTCTTCGGAGAAGTCTTCGTGGCCCGGGGTGTCGAGCAGGTTGATCATGTGATCGCGATACGGGAACTGCATGACCGACGTGGTAATGGAAATACCCCGTTGTTTTTCCATTTCCATCCAGTCGGAGGTGGCATGGCGGTCGGACTTGCGGGATTTCACCGTGCCGGCCACCGCAATCGCCTTGCCCATCAGCAAGAGCTTTTCGGTGATGGTGGTCTTACCGGCATCGGGGTGGGAAATAATGGCGAAAGTGCGGCGTTTCGCGACTTCGGCGGCCTGTTTGGTCATGGGAAATCGCCTGGCAGGTGATTCAAAAAAGGGCGGCGATTATAGCTCAACTTGTGCCAGGAACCGAACCGTTGAGCATATCCGGGGTGGCCAAATGCTGCCCCGCATGGGAACCTTTTGCCCCGTGGAGGCGTCCACCTCCCTGATACGAGCAACCGTCAGGGCCTGAAAAATCAGCAAGTTAGCCTGACGAGGCTGCGCTCATGGCTCGCTTCGACGGTCGTTTTACCGGCCTCGAAAAGAGCTGCTTCTCGCGAACGTTTTCCCGGCAACCCGTGATGGTTTGCCGCCCGGGGAGGCGTGCGCCGACTGAAAGACAAAGGAGTCCGCCTGTGGCTATCCGCTATGGTAAAGGGCTTATCGGGGGTGCGGTCGTCGTCGCCCTCCTGGCCCTGTTGGTCCACTGGATCGGCATCGATACGATCCAACGCTACCGCGACGATCTGCTGTTCTACCTGCAAGCGCACCTGATGCTTGTACTGGCTTCCATGTTGGCGGCCCTGATGGTCGGCATCCCCGCCGGCATCGCCCTCAGCCGCCCCGGCATGGTCGGGCGTGCCGAACGCTTCATGCAAGTGTTCAACATCGGCAATACCGTGCCGCCCCTGGCCGTGCTGGCCATCGCCCTGGGCATCCTGGGCATCGGCAGCGGGCCCGCCATCTTCGCCCTGTTCCTCGCCTCGCTGCTGCCCATCGTGCGCAACACCTATGAAGGCCTGAAAAACGTCCAGGGCTCCCTCAAGGAAGCCGCCGTCGGCATCGGCATGACCCCACGCCAAGTGCTCTGGAAAGTCGAATTGCCCAACGCCGTGCCGATCATCGTCGGTGGCGTGCGCGTAGCGTTGGCGATCAACGTCGGCACCGCCCCGCTGGCTTTCCTGATCGGTGCCAACAGCCTCGGCAGCCTGATCTTCCCCGGCATTGCCTTGAACAACCAGCCGCAATTGTTGCTCGGCGCCGCCTGCACGGCGCTGCTGGCATTGCTGCTCGACGGTCTGGTGACACTCGCCAGCCGCCTCTGGCTGGAACGTGGCTTGCGCCCGTCCTGAGCCTGGCTGGATAAAGGAATCGTTATGAAGAAGTTGAGCTTGATCCTGGGCTGCCTGTTGCTGTTCGCAGGGTTTGCCCAAGCCGCAGAAAAACCGCTGATCCGCCTCGGCGCCCGGGTATTCACCGAGCAGACCTTGCTGGCGGAAATCACCGCCCAATACCTGCGCGACAAAGGTTACGACGCGCAAGTCACTGGCGGACTGGGCAGCAACCTGGCCCGCAGCGCCCATGAAACCGGACAGTTGGACTTGCTGTGGGAATACACCGGTGTGTCACTGGTTTCCTACAACCATGTCACCGAGAAACTCGACAGCGCCCAGTCCTACGCCCGGGTGAAAGAACTCGACGCGAAAAAAGGCCTGGTCTGGCTCGCACCGTCGAAATTCAGCAACACCTACGCCCTGGCCCTGCCGGAGAAAGTCGCGAAGAAATACCCGCAGATCAACTCCATCAGCCAGTTGAACACGGTGTTGCAGGCCGAGGCCGACGAGCACCATCTGGTGGCCCTGGACACCGAGTTCGCCAACCGCTCCGACGGTCTGGCCGGCATGGTCGAACAGTACGGCATGAACCTGACCCGCAAGAACATCCGGCAAATGGACGCGGGCCTGGTCTACACCGCCCTGCGCAACAGCCAGGTATTCGCCGGTTTGGTCTACACCACCGACGGGCGCCTGAATGCGTTCAAATTGAAGCTGCTGGAAGACGACAAGCATTACTTCCCCGACTACACCGCCGCTCCGGTGGTGCGCCAGGCATTCCTCGATACGCACCCGCAACTGGCCGCGCAGCTCAAGCCGCTGGCCGAGCTGTTTGATGACGCAACCATGCGCCAGCTCAACGCCCGGGTGGACGTCGATCACGAAAGCCCCTCGGCCGTCGCCGCCGATTTCCTGCGCCAGCATTCGCTGCTCTCAACCCAATGACCTGGAGGAAAAGCCATGGATTTTCTTGACGCCTTTTCCCATCTGGACTGGCCGCTGGTGCTGCACCTGACCTGGCAGCACATCACCCTGGTGGGCATCGCCGTGACCCTGGCGATAATCGTCGGCGTGCCGCTGGGCATTTTCATGACCCGCTTCCCGGCGCTTGCCGGCCCGTTGCAGGCCAGCGCCACGGTGCTGCTGACGATCCCGTCAATCGCGCTGTTCGGCCTGCTGTTGCCGTTCTACTCCAAGTTCGGCCAGGGCCTGGGGCCGATGCCGGCGATTACCGCGGTGTTTCTTTATTCACTGTTGCCGATCATGCGCAACACCTACCTGGCCCTGACCGGCGTCGAACCGGGCATCCGTGAAGCCGCCCGCGGCATCGGCATGACCTTCGGCCAACGCCTGCGCATGGTCGAACTGCCCATCGCCGTGCCGGTGATCCTGGCCGGCGTGCGCACCGCCGTGGTCATGAACATCGGCGTCATGACCATCGCCGCCACCATCGGCGCCGGTGGCCTGGGCGTGCTCATCCTCGCTTCCATCAGCCGCAGCGACATGTCGATGCTGATCGTCGGCGCCGTGCTGGTCAGCCTCCTGGCCATCTTCGCCGACCTGCTTCTGCAATGGCTGCAACGCTCGCTGACCCCAAAAGGATTACTGAAATGATCGAACTTCAAAACCTCAGCAAAACCTTCAAGAGCAACGGCAAGGATGTAAAAGCCGTGGACTCGGTGAACCTGACCGTCAACGAAGGCGAGATCTGCGTGTTCCTCGGGCCGTCGGGCTGTGGCAAGAGCACCACGCTGAAGATGATCAACCGGCTGATCCCGCCGACCTCGGGCAAGGTCTTGATCAACGGCGAAGACACCACCGGCCTCGATGAAGTGACCCTGCGCCGCAACATCGGCTACGTGATCCAGCAGATCGGCCTGTTCCCGAACATGACCATCGAGGAAAACATCACCGTGGTTCCGCGCCTGCTGGGTTGGGACAAGCAGAAATGCCACGACCGCGCCCGCGAACTGATGAGCATGATCAAACTCGAACCCAAGCAATACCTGCACCGCTACCCCCGTGAATTGTCCGGCGGCCAGCAACAACGAATCGGCGTGATCCGTGCCTTGGCGGCCGATGCGCCGCTGTTGCTGATGGACGAACCGTTCGGCGCCGTCGACCCGATCAACCGCGAGATGATCCAGAACGAGTTCTTCGAGATGCAACGGGCGCTGAACAAGACCGTGATCATGGTCAGCCACGATATCGACGAGGCCATCAAGCTGGGGGACAAGATCGCGATCTTCCGCGCCGGCAAGCTGGTGCAATGCGATCACCCGGACACGCTGCTGGCGCATCCGGCGGACGAGTTCGTCAGCAACTTCGTCGGCCAGGACAGCACGCTCAAGCGCCTGCTGCTGGTCAAGGCCGAAGACGCGGCGGACAATGCCCCGTCGGTCAGCCCCGAGACGCCGGTGAGCGAGGCGTTGGAGCTGATGGACGAACATGACCGGCGCTACGTGGTGGTCACCTGTGCCGAGAACAAGGCCCTGGGTTACGTCCGCCGTCGCGACCTGCACCGCCAGACCGGCACGTGCGGACAATACCTGCGCGAGTTCAACGCCACCGCTGCCTACGACGAACACCTGCGGATCCTGTTGTCACGCATGTACGAGTTCAATCGCTCGTGGCTGCCGGTGCTGGACGCCGAGCGGGTGTTCCTTGGCGAAGTGACCCAGGAATCGATTGCCGAGTACCTGAGCTCCGGTAAGTCTCGTGGGGGCAAGACCAGTATTGTGTCGCCGGCCGAGACAGCGTCCACCTGATCGAGCACCGCAGCCTTTGTTGCTGGCTTTTGTGGCTGCTCTTGTGGCGAGGGAGCTTGCTCCCGCTTGAGTGCGAAGCGCTCATCGCTTTTTTAGGGCGGCTTCGCCACCCAGCGGGAGCAAGCTCCCTCGCCACAAGAGCAAGCGCAACATTCAACAAGCTCGAAACCCGATCCAAGGGAACATCAACCTGTGACACCGGTCGGTTACATCATGAGCTGTCGCGGGCCGCACGACGGAGACGTGCAAAAACGCGACATTTTTAGTTGATCTCAGGCCCCTCACGCCCTAAAGTTCGCGCCGAACGTCCATGCTGGAAACGATCCATCCGGCTCAAGTACTGACGACGAGACAGCAAGGCCAAGGGAATCAAGCGTCCCATGGCCTTTTTGCTTTCGGCGACATGCCTTGGGAAGTAGGCGAACCAAAGTGGGGATACGGAGGACGTTCGCGAGGGTTGCACCCTCAAACCCATTGATCCTGATGTTTGCCAGTAGGAGTCCCAAGTATGTCGATCCAGGTCGAAGACTATTTCGCGCGCGAAACTTTCCAGAAAATGAAAGCGTTCGCCGACAAGCAGGAAACCCCGTTCGTGGTGATCGACACCGCGATGATCTCCCAGGCCTATGACGACCTGCGCGCCGGTTTCGAGTTCGCCAAGGTCTACTACGCCGTCAAGGCCAACCCGGCGGTGGAAATCATCGACCTGCTCAAGGGGAAAGGCTCGAACTTCGACATCGCCTCGATCTATGAGCTGGACAAGGTCATGAGCCGTGGCGTCGGCCCGGAGCAGATCAGCTACGGCAACACCATCAAGAAATCCCGTGACATCCGCTACTTCTACGAGAAGGGTGTGCGCCTGTACGCCACCGACTCCGAAGCCGACCTGCGCAACATCGCCAAGGCCGCGCCGGGCTCGAAGGTCTATGTGCGGATTCTCACCGAAGGCTCGACCACCGCTGACTGGCCGTTGTCGCGCAAGTTCGGCTGCCAGACCGACATGGCCATGGACCTGCTGATCCTGGCCCGCGACCTGGGCCTGGTGCCGTACGGCATTTCGTTCCACGTCGGCTCGCAACAGCGCGACATCAGCGTCTGGGACGCAGCCATCGCCAAGGTCAAGGTGATCTTCGAGCGTTTGAAGGAAGAAGACGGCATCGTCCTGAAGCTGATCAACATGGGTGGCGGCTTTCCGGCCAACTACATCACCCGCACCAACAGCCTGGAAACCTACGCCGAGGAAATCATCCGTTTCCTCAAGGAAGACTTCGGTGACGACCTGCCGGAAATCATCCTGGAGCCGGGCCGTTCGTTGATCGCCAACGCCGGGATCCTGGTCAGCGAAGTGGTGCTGGTGGCGCGTAAGTCCCGTACCGCTGTCGAGCGTTGGGTGTACACGGATGTGGGCAAGTTCTCCGGCCTGATCGAAACCATGGACGAAGCCATCAAGTTCCCGATCTGGACCGAGAAGAAAGGCGAGATGGAAGAAGTGGTCATCGCTGGCCCGACTTGCGACAGCGCCGACATCATGTATGAGAACTACAAGTACGGGTTGCCGTTGAACCTGGCCATTGGTGATCGCCTGTATTGGCTGTCGACCGGGGCCTATACCACCAGCTATAGCGCGGTGGAATTCAATGGCTTCCCGCCGCTGAAATCGTTCTACGTGTGATGCGTTTGGGCGCTTGAGCTCGTAGCTCTTGCCCTGTTGCGTAATAAAAAACGGCGCTTTTCAGAAATGGAAGGCGCCGTTTTTTTCCGCTCGTACTCCGATCCAATGGTGGGAGCGAGCTTGCTCGCGATGGCGGTGTCCCAGTCGGCGAAGATGTTGGATGTACCGGCCTCTTCGCGAGCAGGCTCGCTCCCACAGGGGATTGGGTGCACCTGGATTTTGTGTCTGCTGAAAATCCAATGTGGGAGCGAGCTTGCTCGCGAAGGCGGCGGCACATTCAGTATTTGATGCAAGCAGACCCACCGCCATCGCGAGCAAGCTCGCTCCCACAGGATTTCGTCGCCTGCCGTTCATGCAAATGATCGAGGCTTTTAGGTGTGTTTATGAATGCTTCTCGATAACACACGGCATAATGCACGCCGTGATGAACAGTAAATGAACAAGGCAGGCGACGTGTTGAAGAAAACCCTGTTCCAGTTGCACTGGTTTTTCGGCATCAGTGCCGGGCTGGTCCTGGCGTTGATGGGCGTTACCGGGGCGGTGGTGTCGTTCCAGGATGAAATCCTGCGGGCCTTGAACCCGCAGGTGCTGACGGTGGCGAAACAGCCGGCCGGCGTCCTGCCGCCCGCCGAACTGGTGGAACAGATCGAAGCCGCCGCCGGTAAGACCGTCGCCATGCTCTGGGTCGAGACCGACAGCGGCAACGCCGCGCGGGTGATCTTTGCGGCGCCCCCCGGGGAAAAACGCGGCGCCATGCGCTATTTCAACCCCTACACCGCACAGTTCATGGGTGAGGTGACCGGCCAGGATTTCTTCGGCCTGATGCTCAGGCTGCACCGCGTCCTGACCCTGGACGACGTGGGTCGGCAGATCACCGGCGCCTGCACGCTGATCCTGGTGTTCTTCTGCCTGTCCGGGTTGTACCTGCGCTGGCCGCGCCAGTGGAAAAACTGGCGCGCCTGGCTGACCCTCGATTGGCGAAAAAAAGGCCGCGGCTTCAATTGGGACCTGCACTCGGTGGCGGGCACCTGGTGCCTGGTGTTCTATCTACTGGCGGCACTCACCGGACTGACCTGGTCCTACGAGTGGTACAACAAAGGCGTGACCCGCCTGCTCTCCGATTCGCCGGAAGAGGAACGAGTGCGCAATCGCGGCCCGGCGCCGAGCGGTCCACTTCCCGTGGCTGATTATCGGGCCATGTGGAGCAGCATCTACAGCGCCGCCGGCCCGGGCCTGTCCGCCTACAACGTGCGCATGCCGCCGGTGGCCGGGCAACCGGCGACCGTGTTCTATCTGCTGGAAAATTCGCCCCACGACCGGGCACTGAACCAGCTCATCCTCGATCCGGCCACTGGCGTCGTCAGCCGGCACAGCCGCTACAGCGACAAGAGCCTCAAAGCGCAGTTGCTCACCAGCGTCTATGCCCTGCATATCGGTAGCTATTTTGGCTTGGTCGGGCGGATCCTGGTCACCGTGGCCGCACTGACCATGCCGTTGTTCTTCATCACCGGCTGGTTGCTGTACCTGGACCGTCGCCGCAAGCAGCGCCAGGCCAGGAACGCCCGCCAGGCCCTGAGCGCCAACCCGACCGATGCACCGGCCTGGCTGATCGGTTTCGCCAGCCAAAGCGGTTTCGCCGAGCGACTGGCCTGGCAGACCGCCGGCCAACTCCAGGCCGCCGGCTTGCCCGTGAACGTCCAGCCACTGGCCGGTGTTCGCGAGCAAGACCTGAACAATGCCACCCACGCGCTGTTTGTCGTCAGCACCTTTGGCGACGGCGAAGGCCCGGACAGCGCCCGCGGCTTCGAACGCAAGGTCTTGGGCCAAGCCTTGAGCCTGGAGCGCCTGCAGTATTCGGTGCTGGGCCTGGGCGACCGCCAATATGAACACTTCTGCGGCTTCGCCCGGCGACTGCACGCCTGGCTGGCGGAACACGGCGGCAAGACCCTGTTCGCGCCGGTGGAAGTCGACAGCGGCGACCCTTACGCCCTGCGTCACTGGCAACAACAACTGGCCGAACTGACCGGCCAGGCACCTACCGAAACCTGGCAGGCCCCCCGGTTCGAAAACTGGACGCTGGGCCAACGCACCCTGCTCAACCCCGACAGCAGCGGCTCGGGCGTGTACCTGCTGGGCCTCACCGCCCCCGGGCCGAGCAGTTGGCTGGCCGGTGACCTGGTGGAAATCCTGCCGCGCAATGACCTGTCGGCCATCGAACATTTCCTCGATGGCCTCGGCCTCGCCGGCCACGCGCGCGTACAGGTCGATGGCCTGCCCCAAAACCTCGACCAGGCCCTGGCGACCCGCCAGTTGCCGGAAAACCGCGCCCATCTGGTCGGCCTGCATGCCCAGGCCCTGGTGGATGCGCTGGCACCGCTGGCGATACGCGAATACTCCATCGCCTCGATCCCGGCCGACGGCGTGCTGGAGCTGATCGTGCGCCAGGAGCGCCACCCCGACGGCAGCCTGGGTGTGGGTTCCGGCTGGTTGACCGAGCATGCAGCGCTGGGTAGCGCCATCAGCCTGCGGCTGCGTCGCAACAGCAGCTTCCACCTACCGGCCCAGGGCGTGCCGATGATCCTGCTGGGCAACGGCACCGGCCTGGCGGGCCTGCGCAGCCTGCTCAAGGCGCGTGTCACCGAAGGCATGCAGCGCAACTGGCTGCTGTTTGGCGAACGCAACCGCGAGCACGATTTCCACTGCCGTGATGAGCTGCAGGAATGGGTGACCTCCGGCGACCTGGAACGCCTGGACCTGGCGTTCTCCCGGGATCAGAAGCAGAAGATCTACGTCCAGGACCGCCTGCGGGAATCGGCCGCGCTGCTCAAGCAATGGCTGGCCGACGGTGCTGTGATCTATGTCTGCGGCAGCTTGCAGGGCATGGCCTCCGGCGTGGACCACGTGCTCAACAGCGTGCTGGGGCGCGAGGCCGTGGAACGGCTGATCGAGCAGGGGCGGTATCGGCGGGATGTTTACTGACAGACACTTAACTTGAATTCACATTAAGCCCCCTGTGGGAGCGAGCTTGCTCGCGATGGCGGCGTGTCAGGCGTACCCGTGTCGACTAATACACCGCCATCGCGAGCAAGCTCGCTCCCACATGGGTTCTGTGTTGAGCCTCAGAACTCACACTGGCTGCAACTTCTTCTCGAACACCGCCACGCCCTCCAGATCCCGCAACACCACGCCCATTTCCCCGCTCTGCCCGTCGATGTTCACCTCGCCAAAGAACTGATACCCGGCGAATGGCGAGGTGTTCTGGGTCGCAGGGGCTTTCTGGAACACCACCTCCGGGCCGAAGGTCTTGTCCAGGGCGTTGGGCCCGAAGCTGCCGGCGTTCAATGGCCCGGCGACGAACTCCCAGAACGGTTCGAAATCCTGGAACGTGGCCTGTTCAGGGTGGTAGTGATGGGCGGCGCAATAGTGAACGTCGGCGGTGAGCCAGACGTAGTTGCGCACCTGATGCTTGCGCAGGTAACCGAGCAGTTCGGCGATTTCCACTTCGCGCCCCTGGGCCGCGCCCGGGTCACCATTGGCGACCGCTTCCCAGCGTGGCACGCCGGGGCTGACCTCGCCATCCGGCACACCGAGGCCGATGGGCATGTCGGCGGCGATGACTTTCCACTGGGCCTGGGACTGCTTCAACTCGCGCTTGAGCCAATTCAGTTGCTCACGCCCCAGGAACGGTTTGGCCGCGCCGAGGTTGGCGTCGTTGGCTTCGCGGTAGCTGCGCATGTCCAGCACGAACACATCCAGCAGCGGCCCGTAACCGAGCTTGCGGTAGATGCGTCCGCCGCCGTCGGCCTTCTGCCGGCGCATCGGTGCGTATTCCAGCCAGGCCTGGCGCGCACGCCCCACGAGGCTGTGGATATCCTTGGTCTGGTAGCGCTCGTCCAGTTGCTTGCCCGGCGACCAGTTGTTGACCACCTCATGGTCGTCCCACTGCCAGATCTGCGGCACCTCGGCGTTGAAACGGCGGACGTTTTCGTCCATCAGGTTGTAGCGATAGTTGCCACGATATTCATCCAGAGTTTCGGCGACCTTGCTC
This sequence comes from Pseudomonas sp. Z1-12, assembly GCF_051132015.1. NCBI lineage: Bacteria > Pseudomonadati > Pseudomonadota > Gammaproteobacteria > Pseudomonadales > Pseudomonadaceae > Pseudomonas > Pseudomonas sp. Z1-12. The sequence goes on along the minus strand of NZ_CP071647.1, from coordinate 928,677 downwards.
TTGGCTTCGGTGGTGAGGTTGCGCCAGATGCGACCGCCCTCCGTCGTCACCTGCGCGGGCACCGGGCCGTCAGCGTAGATGGTGTCGCCACTGTGGATAAAGAAATCCGGCAGGCGCAGGCGCATGGCTTCGTAGATGCGCATGCCGCCGATGTCCGGGTTGATGCCGAAGCCCTGGCCGACCGTGTCGCCGCTCCAGACAAACCGGATGTTGCGCTTGAACTGCGGCACGCTGCGCAGGTGGCCGAGCCAGGGTTCGCTGGCAACGCCGCTCTGGGCATCTTCGAAATGCACCCGGTAGAAAATCGCCTGGTCGCGGGGCAGCCCGGTGAGTTCGACCCGGGCGGTGAAATCGCTGCGGGCATCGACCATGGGTGAGACGAAGCGGCGGGGATTGCTGAACTTGCTGCGGGTGTCCCACTCCACCACCATCCGCGCCGGACGGTCGCTGCGGCTCCAGATCATCGCCCGGTCGCCCTGCAAATCGCCAGACTGCACACCGTCGGTGAGCACCGGCCGATCCTTGACCGAAGCCATCACCGCCGGCGCCAGCCCCGGCAACAACAACCCCGCCCCCACGGCTTGCATCACACGACGACGGCCCAGGTCGAATTCGCTCATGGTGTTCTCCCTTGAAATGGGAAAACTTAAGCATGGGAGTGTGAAGTGGGTGTGACAGGAATTTCATGCCCCCCAAAATCAACTGTGGGAGCGAGCTTGCTCGCGATGACAGGGTGTCAGGCAACCTATTGGTCGACTGATACACCGCCATCGCGAGCAAGCTCGCTCCCACAGGGAAGCCGGAGTGGGCTCAGGCCTTGGCCGGCTCCAACGCCATTTCCACCACCTCAGGTCGCTTGAGCAGCGCATACGCCACCGCCGTCAGCAGGCTCCCCGCCACGATCGCCAGCAGGTACAACAGCGCATGGTTGATGGCGTTGGGGATCAGCATCACGAACAGGCCGCCGTGGGGGGCCATGAGCTTGCAGCCGAAGTACATCGACAGCGCACCGGTCAGCGCGCCGCCGGCGATGCTGGCCGGGATCACCCGCAGCGGATCCTTGGCCGCGAACGGGATCGCACCTTCAGAGATAAAGCACAGCCCCAGCACCAGCGCCGCTTTGCCGGCCTCGCGTTCGGTCTGGGCGAATTTGCGCCGGGCGATGAAGGTGGCAATGCCCAGGCCGATGGGCGGCACCATGCCAGCGGCCATGGCCGCGGCCATCGGTGCATAACTCTGAGACGCCAGCAGCCCCACGGAAAAGGCATAGGCGGCCTTGTTGATCGGCCCGCCGAGGTCGACGCACATCATCGCCCCCAGCAACACGCCCAACAGGATCGCATTGGTGGTGCCCATGCTGTCGAGGAAGTGGGTCAGGGCTTCGAGCATGCCCGCCACCGGTTTGCCGACGATGTAGATCATCACCAGGCCGGTGAACAGGCTCGCCAGCAGCGGAATGATCAGGATCGGCTTGAGCGCTTCCAGGCTCTGGGGCAAGCGCGCGTAGCGATTGATCGCCTTGGCCGCGTAGCCGGCCAGGAACCCGGCGATGATCCCGCCAATGAAACCGGCGCCGAGGGTGCTCGCCAGCATCCCGCCGATCATGCCCGGGGCCAGGCCCGGACGGTCGGCGATGGAATAGGCGATGTAGCCGGCCAGCAGCGGCACCATCAATTTGAACGCGGTTTCGCCGCCGATTTGCATCAGCGCCGCCGCCAGGGTTCCCGGTTCCTTGAAGGCCTCGATGCCGAACACGAACGACAAAGCGATCATCAAACCACCGGCCACCACCATCGGCAGCATGAACGATACGCCGGTCAGCAGGTGCTTGTAGGCACCGCTTTTTTCCGCTTTCGCCGGTCCCGAAGCGGCGCCACTCGCCCCACTTTCCTGACGGCCTTCGGCCAAGGCTTTTTTCAGCGTGGCTTCGGCCTGTTTCAAGGCGATGCCGGTGCCACAACGATAAATTTTCTTGCCGGCAAAACGTTCGGTGGCGACTTCGATATCGGTCGCCAGCAGTACCACATCGGCCTCGGCGATCGCCTCGGGACTCAACGGATTACGCGCGCCCACCGAACCCTGGGTTTCGATCTTCAGGTCGTAACCCAAGCGCGCCGCCGCCTGCTGCAAGGCTTCGGCGGCCATGAAAGTGTGGGCCACGCCAGTCGGGCAAGCCGTGATCGCCACCAGGCGTGGAGCGCGCTCGGTCGGAGTCGCCGGTTCTTGCGCGAACACGTCGGCCTCGCCCAGGACCTCAGCTTCTTCGGCGCCACGACGCAGCACCGCATCAACATCCTGGAGGGCCAGGGCCGGCGTGCTGCGAAACACCCGCTTGCCAACGAACCGCGACAGGTCCACCGGGCCGCTGGCGACCAGCAACACCCACTCGGCCGCTTCGAGGGTCGCCGCCGACAACTGGCGCTCCGGATGGGCCGCATCATGGACTTCGACACTGGTGCTCCAACCCTGGCGCTGCGCCGCGGCGTCCAGCAGGCGGGCGCACAACACACTGGTAACCATGCCGTTCGGGCAGGCCGTCACAATGGCTAATTTCATCTTGCGAACCCTCTTATTGTTCTGTCAGGGGGCGCACGCGCACACCCTGTTCAAGCGACGCCAGCAACGCGGTGTCGTGGATGCCAAAACCGATCTGCGTGACGGCCATGGCAGCGATGGCCGTGGCGGTGCGCAGCGTCTGCTCCGGGGTGTCGGCACTGAGCAGGCCGTGCAGCATGCCCGCCAGCAGCGAATCGCCGGCGCCCACGGTGCTGGCAACCGTCACCTTGGGTGGCGACGCATGCAGCGCCGAACCGACACTGAACCAGTTCACGCCATCGGCTCCGTGGGAAATCACCACATGTTCGACACCCTGGGCATGCAGGCGCTGCGCCGCTTGCGCCTGGGCCGCTTCGCTGACCACCTCGCAACCCAGCGCGTCGGCCAGTTCCTCGGTGTTCGGCTTGATCAGCCACGGCCCCGCCGCCAGGGCGACGCGCAAGGCTTCGCCGCTGGTGTCGAGGGCCACGTTCAGGCCGAGTTTTTTCAGGCGCAGGATCAGCGCCTGCAACCACTGTGGGCTGACGCCACGGGGCAGGCTGCCGGCCACCACAACCACATCGTGGCCGGGAGCGATTTGCTCAAGGCGCGCCAGCAACGCTTGCTGCGCGGCTTCGTCGACCATCGGCCCCGGGCCATTGAGATCGGTGATACGTCCGTCCTGCTCGGCCAGCTTGATGTTGCTGCGAGTCTCGCCGGGGACACGGATAAAGGCGTCGACAAAACCACGCTGGGCAAACAGCGTCTCGAACACTTGGGCATTGTCTTCGCCCAAAAAACCACTGACCGTCAGCGTATGGCCAAGATCGGCCAGCACCTGGGCCACGTTCACGCCCTTGCCGGCGGCGTGGGCGTGCATGCCGTCGCTGCGGTTGACCTGGCCCGGCTCCAGGCGCGCCAACTCCACCGTGAGGTCGAGCGCCGGGTTGAGGGTCAGGGTAAGAATCTTCGCCATTACAGCGCCTCCACTAATGCGCGCACGTCATCGGCGCTGCCCACGGCCAAAGCCTCTTGGGCCAGGGTTTGTACTTGCGCCAGGCTCAATTCGCGGACCCGCGCCTTGACCTCGGCAATGCTGCGGGCCGAGACACTCAGTTCGTCCACACCCAGGCCCACCAGCACCGGCACCGCCAGCGGATCGGCCGCCAGCTCGCCACACACACCGACCCATTTGCCATGGGCATGGGCGGCGCGCACGGTGATGTCGATCAGTTGCAGCACGGCCGGGTGCAAGCCATCGGCCTGGGCCGACAGGGTCGGGTGACCGCGGTCGATCGCCAGGGTGTATTGCGTCAGGTCGTTGGTGCCGACGCTGAAGAAGTCGACTTCCTTGGCGAGCACCGGCGCCAGCAACGCGGCGGACGGCACTTCGATCATGATCCCCAGTTGCAGGTCTGCCACGGGGATTTCCCGGCGCAGGCGCTCGGTCATGTCCCGGGCCTGGCGCCACTCATCGACGCTGCCCACCATCGGGAACATGATCCGCAGCGGACGGCTGTCCGCCGAGCGCAACAAGGCCCGCAGTTGCGCTTCCATGACCTGCGGACGCTGCAATGTCAGGCGGATGCCACGCACGCCGAGGAACGGGTTTTCTTCTTTCGCGATCGGCCAGTACGGCAGCGGCTTGTCGCCGCCCACATCCAGCGTACGCACCACCAGCGGCCGTCCGGCCAGGCCATCGAGCACCTTGCGGTATTCGGCTTCCTGGGTCGCTTCGTCCGGCGCCTGGGTGTGAGCCATGAAGATCAGTTCGGTGCGCAACAGGCCAATGCCTTCGGCGCCCTGCTCCACCGCGCTGGCGACGCCGGCGCTTTCGCCAATGTTGGCGAACACTTCCACGGCATGACCGTCACGGGTCACCGCCGGTTCGTGACGCTGCTCGGCGGCGATCTTGAGGCGCTGTTCGCGGGTGTCGCGCTCTTCCTTGGCGCGCTGCAAAGTGGCGGTGTCCGGGTCCACGTGCAGGCGACCGCGCTGGCCATCCAGCAGCAACGATGTGCCCGGCGCCAGCAGCAACACCGCCGCACCGGCGCCCACCAGCGCCGGAATGCCCAGGGCGCGGGCGACAATGGCGCTGTGGGCGGTGGCGCCACCACGGGCGGTGAGGATCCCCGCCACGCGAGCCGGGTCCAGACGGGCGACATCGGACGGGCCGACTTCGTCCATCACCAGGATGTAGGGTTGTTCGGGTTCAGCCGGGGTTTCGATGCCGCACAGCTGCGCCAGCACTCGACGGCCAACGTCCCGCAGGTCGGCGGCACGTTCGGCCAGCAAGGCGTCCTGCAAGGCTTCCTGCTCTTTGGCGGCGGCTTCGATCACGCCCATCCACGCCGCTTGCGCACTCTCGCCCAGCTTCAAGCGGGTGTCGACTTCGTCGGTCAGTTCCGGGTCGTCGAGCATTTCCTGGTGGGTGATGAAAATCTCGCGGATGGCCTTGGCCTTGGCGCGTTCGATCAAGCCCTGGATATCGCGGCGCACCTGGTTCAAGGCGTTTTGCAGGCGCTCGCGCTCGATGGCCGCCGACTCACCGCGCATCGGATAATCGATGGCCTGCAACACTTGGATGTGGGCCGGGCCGATAGCGATGCCCGGGGCGGCGGCGACAGCCTGGATCAGGCTGCCGGCTTCGGGCGCCAACATGACGGTCGCGACTTCGGCCATTGCGGTTTCCCGCGGCGCACTCGGCGGCGGCAGCGGTTCGACTTCTTCGCCCAGGCCTTCTTCGATGGCCGCCAGCAGGGCGGGCAAGGCATCGGCGGCAATGCTCGGCTCGGCGATGAATTCCAGGACCTGGCCGCGACGGGCGCCCAGGCTCAGCAACTTGCTCAGGCTCTTGGCCGACACGGCGCTGTCCTGGCCGTCGACGATGCGCACGCGGATCTCGCCTTCGAAGCTTTTCGCCAATTGGGCGAGGATCTTCGCCGGACGTGCATGCAGACCATGGGCATTGGCCAGGCCGATGCGCGCGCTGGGCCAGTCGGCGGGTAATTCACCGCCGAGCACTTCCAGCACTTTGCGGCTGCTGGTGGCGCGGCCCAATTCGTGGCCGCGGCCTTCGATCAGCAGGGCGCAAAGCCTTTCCAGCAAGGCCTGGTGGGCCTCGCCGAGGCTGGCGAGGCAGAACAGACCGCTCAACGGTTGGCCCAGGTAACGGATGGGTTTGTCCGGGGTGACGAACGCCAGGCCCGGGCGCTTGACGGTCTGTTCGCTGTGCAGCCACCACAAGCCATCGCCCAGGGGCAGCGCATCGACTTGCTGCAACACGCCGGCAAAGCCGTTGCTCACGCAGTCGGCCTGGCGCAACAACCGAGCGCCGCGCCATACCAGTTCTTCAAAATCGTCAGCCGACACACCGAGGCCGATCATCTGGGCATCCAGGGCCAACTCCTGGGGCGCGCCTTGCAGCAGCTTCAGCAAGGCTTCGGCGGAACCGGCACGGCGCAGGGCCTGGCCCAGGTCCGTCTCGCCGAGGGCGCGGGTCAGCAGTTGCAGTAGGCGCAGGTGTTCGTCGGACTTGGCGGCAATGCCGATGGCCAGGTAGACAATCTGGCCGTCGCCCCAATCCACGCCTTCGGGGAATTGCAGCAGGCGCACGCCGGTGGAATAGACCAGGTCGCGGGTCTGCGGGGTGCCGTGGGGGATGGCAATACCTTGGCCAAGAAAGGTCGAACCCTGGGCTTCGCGAGCCTGCAAGCCGGCGAGGTAACCCTCGGCTACCAGGCCATCGGCCACCAGTTTGTCGGCGAGCAATTGCAGTGCAGCGTCTTTATCCACAGCCGTCTGCGCCATGGATATCTGCTCTAGAGTGAGCTCGAGCATGCTTTCTCCTTTTTGGCGTCCGGTTGGCGCCAGGTATTGTTTTGAATGAATCAGCTTAGCGTTGCAGGACAGCTTTCGGCGGTATCGCGGCAGAGCGGCCAAAAATTCTGCTAGCCTTGAAAATACGCTTGCTGAAACGTTTAATCTAGAAAGATTGGCACGTTACTCGATAATCTCTCATCCTTGAAGTGCAACTTGTCGTAAGCGCTTGGACGGTGACCGTCAGCTTGAATCGGGTAGGATGGCCCTTATCGTCGGGGCTAACTCGAAAAAACAAGGAAAACCGGGTTGAAACTCAGTGATATTGCCCAACTGGCCGGTGTGTCCGTGACCACCGCCAGTTATGTGATCAACGGCAAGGCCGAACAGCAACGCATCAGCAGCGCCACCGTCGAACGGGTGCGGGCGGTGGTCGAGGAACACGGCTTCACGCCTAACCCCCAGGCCGCCGGGCTGCGCAGCCGGCACACCCGGACCCTGGGCTTCATCCTGCCAGACCTGGAGAACCCCAGTTACGCCCGCATCGCCAAGTTGCTGGAACAAGGCGCACGGGCGCGGGGCTATCAGTTGCTGATCGCCAGTTCCGACGACGCGCCTGAGAGTGAACGGCAACTGTTGCAACTGTTCCGCGCCCGGCGCTGCGATGCACTGATCGTCGCCAGTTGCCTGCCGGCCGGCGACGACAGCTACCAGCAGTTGCAGGCCAAGGGCATTCCGATCATCGCCATCGACCGGGTGATGGAACCGGCGCGCTTCTGCTCGGTGATCAGCGACGACCGCCAGGCCAGCCTGCACCTGACACGCAGCCTGCTGGAGACCCACCCTCGGCAAATCGCCTTGATCAGCGCCCGTCCCGAGCTGAGCATCAGCCAGGAACGGGCCGCGGGCTTTCGCGAGGCCTTGGCCGGGTTCGAGGGCCAGGTGTTGATCGAACATGGCGAGTCGTTCAGCCGTGAGTGCGGCCGCCAGTTGATGGACGAAATGCTCACGCGCCTGGGGCATCTGCCGGATGCGTTGATCACCACATCCTACGTGCTGCTGCAGGGGGTGTTCGACGCCCTGCACGATTTCCCGCTCAAGGCGCGTCCGCTGCGCCTGGGCACGTTCGGTGACACGCAGTTGCTGGACTTCCTGCCGCTGCCGGTCAATGCCATGTCCCAGCAACATCAATTGATCGCCGACAAGGCCTTGGAACTGGCCTTGGCGGCCATCGAAAACGATGATTACCAGCCAGGCGTGCAGGCCATCGCGCGGACGTTCAAGCAGCGGATCCACCAGGGCTGACGTTTCTTCAGGATTGATGCATGGAGTTGATCGACACCCATACCCACCTGGACTTTCCGGACTTTGACGCGGATCGTCCGGCCCTGCTGGCCGAAAGCCGTGCCTTGGGCGTGCGGCAAATGGTGGTACTGGGCGTGTACCGGGACAATTGGCAACGGGTCTGGGACCTGGTGCAAAACGACCCGGACCTGCACGCCGCCTTGGGCCTGCACCCGGTGTACCTCGATCAGCACCAACCCGACGACCTGGCGCTGTTGCGCGAATGGCTGGGTCGCCTGGCCGGGCACCGTCAATTGTGTGCCGTGGGGGAAATCGGCCTGGATTACTACATCCCCACCCTGGACCGCGAACGCCAGCAGGCGTTGTTTGAAGCACAGTTGCAACTGGCCGTGGAGTTCGAACTGCCGGCGCTGATCCACGTACGCCGCAGCCACGCTGCCGTGATCGCTACCCTCAAGCGCATGGGCCCTTCACGGGCAGGCATCATCCACGCCTTCGCCGGCAGTTTTGAAGAGGCCCGCGAATACCTCAAGCTCGGCTTCAAGCTCGGCCTCGGCGGCGCCGCGACCTGGCCCCAGGCCCTGCGCATGCACCGGGTGCTGGCGAAACTGCCGCTGGACGCGGTGGTGCTGGAAACCGACTCCCCGGACATGGCCCCGGCGATGTTTCCTGGCCAACGCAACAGCCCGGCGCATTTGCCAGCGATTTGCGAGGCATTGGCGAGGATCATGGAGATCAGCCCGGAGCGATTGGCCGAGGCCAGCACGACCAATGCCCGCGAGCTGTTCAACTGGTAAAAAACCTGTGGGAGCGAGCTTGCTCGCGATGGCGGTGTATTAGCCAACATCTATGTCGGCTGACCTGACGCCATCGCGAGCAAGCTCGCTCCCACATTGGACCTGCGGTGAATCAGCGGCAATCACACCCGAAACGCATTGATCAACTGCTTGAGCTGCACCACCTGGGCGGACAACGCACGGCTGGCATCTTCGGTCTGGTGAGCGCCTTCGGCGGTGCGTTCGCCGGCGCGGTTGATCTCGACGATGTTCTGGTCGATGTCATGGGCCACGGCCGTCTGCTGTTCCACAGCGGCGGCGATCTGCTGGTTCTGGTCGACGATCATGCCGACCGCACCGAGGATATTTTCCAAGGCCTGCTGGACCTTTTCCGACTGGCCGACGGTGCCGCTGGCCATCTCGTGGCTAGTGCCCATCGCCTTGACCGCGGCACCAACACCGCCGTGCAGGCGGATGATCATCGCTTCGATTTCTTCGGTCGATTGCTGGGTCCGCTTGGCCAGGGTCCGGACTTCATCGGCCACCACCGCGAAACCACGCCCCTGCTCACCGGCCCGGGCGGCTTCGATGGCGGCATTGAGGGCCAGCAGGTTGGTCTGTTCGGCGATGCTCTTGATCACATCCAGCACGCGGCTGATGGCCTGGCTGTCGGTCGCCAGTTGGTTGATCACCTGCACCGACTGGTCGATCTCGCTGGCCAAGCGGGCGATGCTGCCCTGCTGGGACTCCACCAGCCCGCGCCCGCTGAGGGTTTCGTCGTTCACGCTGTGGGCGCTGCTCACCGCGGCGGCGGCACTGCGGGCCACTTCCTGGGCCGTGGCCGACATCTGGTTCATCGCCGTAGCTACCAGTTCGATCTGGCTGCGCTGGCCGGCGACAGCCTGGTTGCTCCGGGCCGATACCGTTTCCACCTGCCCGGCCTGGCGTTCAACTTCCGCGACGGTGCGGCCGACCTGTTCGATCAGGTCGTGGATCTTCGCCACCGTACCGTTGAACACCTCGCCCAATTCGCCCAGTTCATCCTGGCTGCGGGCGACGAAATTGACCGTCATGTCCCCCGCCGCCACCTTGTCCATCATCTGGCCCAGGTGCTGGAGGGTGGTGCGGGTCGACGCGTAGAAGCCGGCGTACAGGTAGAAAATCAACAGGAACACCGCCACCAGCGCCACGGCTTGCAGCACCATATGGCTGCGATTCTGCTCCAGGCGCTGTTGCAACTGCACACCGAGAAAATCCTGGGTCGCTTCGTTCAATTGATAGGTCTGCGCCATCAAGCCGCTGACCTGATCAAAGAATGCCGGCCACGGCGCATCGAGGGTGTCGGCCATCACCACCTGTTCCTCGATCAGTTCCGAGGCTTTTTTCAGGGTGCCTTTGCTGCCGTCGGCCTGGGTGGCAAGGGCTTGTCCAGCCGCTTTGCTGGAACCGAGGGCGTCCTGCAGTTTCAAGTCGTACTCACCCTGGAGCTTTTCGATCTGCCCCAGCAACTCATCGAAGCGGGTGCTCGACGCCGAATTGAGAAACCCCAGCCCCAACGAGGACGCACCCAGCGCCCGGCCTTCGCCGAGGATCTGGGTGACCTTGGGGGTGGTGCCGATGATCAGTTCGCTGAGCTGGCGGATGTCGCTCTGGTTGTCGCGGCTCAGCCCCGCCTGGCTGGCGATGATCTGGCTGAACATCTGGGCGCTGTTGAGCAATTTGCCGATCAACGCACTTTTGCTCTGCAGGGAGCTTTCGGCTTGCTGGGCCTTGAAAGCGCCGATCATCTCGTCGCGCTTGGCCTCGAAGGCACTGACCTGCTCGGGCTCGATGGCCATGGCGGTCATGCCTTGCAGGCGCGTGAGGACCTGTTGTTCCAGACTGCCAATCTTCGCCTCTACATCACCGGCCTTGCCGGACTGGCCCAGGCTGGCATTGATCTGCACCAGGTTGTTGAGGGTTTCCAGGTCCCGGCGCAGGGCCAGGCTGCTGCCCAGCAGGTCGAGGCTTTGCAGCTCCACTTGGGTGCCCTGGAATTCCCGATAGGAATCACGCACCAGAAAGAAGTTGGTCACCAGCATGGGCAGCAGGAACAGCACGCTGATCAGGCTGAACTTCATGCCGAAGCTCAGGCGGTTCATCAGCGCGACGGCGGGCCAGAGCAAACTCTTCACAAGGAAGTCTCCCGGTAGTGTTCTTATTGTTATGAGCACGCGCACGGAGACAGCAGAAAGCCACTATTCGGGCGCTGTCCCTGTATAGCCTAAATCGGCGGGGAGATTTGTAACTTAAGGTTAACGAGAGAGATGAACCACGAAAACACTGTGGCGAGGGAGCTTGCTCCCGCTGGCCTGCGAAGCAGGCCCCGGGGTTGCTCAGGCAGATCGCTTTGTCCGGGTTTGCGGCTGCTGCGCAGCCGAGCGGGAGCAAGCTCCCTCGCCACAAAAACGCCTGGCTACAACCTTGCTTACGTTGATCAGGCCAACACCGTCCACAACGCAAACCCGGCATACCAGAGCACCGCCGCACGCAGCAGCAATTCCCATAGGCGATCCAGGCTGTTGATGCCGTCCGGCCCGGCGACGGGCTTGGGGATCTCGCCAGCCACCAGGCCGACCTTGTCGATGAGGTCGGCGGCGCTGATGTTCCAGTTCAGCAGTTCATGCAGCATGACCCGGCTCACCGCAACAAAATTGCCCACCAGGGCGAAGCTCGCCGCCAGCAACCTCACCGGCACCCAATCGAAGGCATGGCGCATTTGCGCGGCCCGCTCGGCCACGCCGGGGTTCTGGCTGTGCTCGGCAGCCAGCGCCAGCAATCGATAGCTCAAGGCCGCGACCGGGCCCAACACGAAGTACCAGAAAATCACCGCGAAAAAGCTCTGGTAGGCCTGCCACAACAAATGGCCCTGGACTCGCTCCAGTAACTGCTCACCGTCATCGGCTTCAATGTCCAGGTCGCGCTTGGCCACATGAGCCGCCGCTTGCAGGTCTTCCCGACGCCAGGCGTCGCGAAACGGCCCGAGGGCGGCCAGCAAATCACCGCGCCCCAAGCTATAAATCACCACCAGCAAGTGCACCGGCAGCGCCAGCAAACCGTAGGCCACTGGCTCCAGCACCCACAAAAGCAACGCCAGCAGGGCCACGGGCAGCAGGACCATCGCCGTCAACACCAGCCAAGGCCGGTTGACCCACCGTGGGCTCGCCTCGAGTTTGTTCAGCTCGCGCAGCCAACCGCCGTCGCGCTGGACCCGCAGGCGCAAGGCCGAGAACTTCTCGATCCAGACGGCCAGCAGCAACACCAGAAAACTCATTGTCCTTCCCCTTCTGTCAGGGCCGCGCGATAGCGCTCCCAGTCGAATGCCGGTCCCGGATCGGTCTTGCGCCCTGGGGCGATGTCGCTGTGCCCGCAGATACGCTGCACGGTGATCGCCCTGAACGCCGCTTGCAACTGCCGGGTCAGGTCCACCAATGCGACATATTGCGCGTCGGTGAATGGCAGATCATCCGTGCCCTCCAGCTCGATGCCCAGGGAAAAATCGTTACAGGTCTCGCGCCCCTCGAAGCACGAGACGCCCGCATGCCACGCGCGATCCAGACAAGAGACAAACTGGGTCACGCTGCCGTCACGTTCGATCAGGAAATGTGCGGAGACGCGCAAGTCGGCGATACCGGCAAAGTAGGGATGTTCCGTGACATCCAGACGATTCTGGAAGAATTCCTGCACCTTGCCCGTGGCGAATTGTGCCGGTGGCAGGCTGATGTTGTGGATCACCAGCAGGGAGATTTCGCCTTCCGGGCGCGCATTGAAGTTGGGCGACGGGCAATGACGCACCCCCTCGCACCAACCGCTCGCGGAGTCCAACTGCATACAGGTTCCTTCGATGACGACGGTGAATGCCGTCAGTATGCCGTGATCGGGCCGGGCTGCGCGATCACTTGCCGCGATTGAGCTGGCGCAGATTGCCCAGCACCGACTCCAGCGCCCGGTCGAACAACAGGGTGTCGTCCAACAGCCGCGCCGCGCCCCGGCGGAACTCCAGGGCCAGGCTGGTGCGGCTGTGCTCCAGGACCTTGAGGCCAGTGCGATTGACGAAGACATATTTGCCGGTGGCCTCGATGATCGCCGCCAGCTTGCAACGCAGGGCATTGTCCTCGTCCTCCTGGAACTCGACCCAGCTCCCCAGGTGCAGTTGGTCGACCTGCAGCAGGCCGACGTCATCCGCCGGCAAATGCACCGCCACGCTCTCCCCCGCCGACTTTTGCGGTGCACGCAAAACAATTCTTTCCGACACCTCGACCATGGCCGGCGAATCGAGCGACTGGGCCTGTTCCGTTGCCTGGCCCATGCGTTCGAGCGCCTGCACATGGAGGACTTCCAGCTCACTGAAAAACTCGCTGGTGGCGAATGGGTCGAACGCCGAACGGCTCAGGCCTTCACGCAGGGCCTTGAGCAGTTCCGGCACCATCGCCAGCAGACGCAGGCCGGCATCGGGCTCGTCGTGAGGCTGGACGCTCCAGATCAATTGCTCCAGGGTCAGGACGTCAGCCTGCCACTCGGCGGAATACTTGCCGTGCTTGAAACAGGTCAGCAACAACACCTGGCTCCAGGCCTGCTGCACGAACTCCACCACAGCTTGTGGCAAGACTTTGCCCAGCATCACCTGGTTCAGCGCCCCTTCGACACGCTGGCGCGCCAGTTCGGCCTTGGCCCGACCTTCTTCGGCGTCGCGGATACGCTGTTCAAGCAACTCGCTGCGGCGCCGCTCGTCACTGGTGAAGGCGAGGAAATCGGCGAGCAGTTCGGAGAAAATCGCGGGGTCATCGACGAAGTCATTCAGCAGGCGCTGCACGACCTGCTCGATGCGCAAGTACAGGCTGTCACGCTGATGATCGTCGCAATCGCCCCAACCCATGGCCGCGGCCGCGATTTCGTTGAGCAGTCGCCGGGCCGGATGGTTACCGCGACTGAAAAAGCTCTTGTCCTGCACCGCGACCTTGAGCATCGGGATTTGCAGGCGACCGATCAGGGCCTTGAAGGAATCTGGGAGGTTATGGTCGTCGAGGATGAATTCGAACATCATCGAGATCAGGTTGATCACATCTTCATCAGCGCCGTCGACCACCCGGGACTTGCCACTCCTGACGCTGACCCGGGTCAGCAGTTGTTCGATCTGGCTACGCAGGTCGAACTCGTCCTGCACGGCAGGCGCCGGCACGTATTGCTGCAAATGCGAGAGCAGCCGCAGCAGGTCACGAGTAGAAATGGGCTGGGGCGGCACACTGGGTTCCAGGGTCGGCGCCACGCTGCCACGCACTTGCATCAATAGCTTCTGCAAGGCGGCGAACACTTCCTGGACGCTGTCGTCGACTTCGGCATCGCTGGGTTTGGCGGCGATTTCGGCGTTGGGCCTGGGGTTATCCTCGGGGCGATCCGAGACCCGACGCGCCGGCGTCACCTTGAGCTCCGGCAGGATCCCCGTGGCCGCCAGCAACTGATTGGCCTCGGTATAAAGCTGGTCGCACTCGCTGAGCACATAACGCTCGAACAGTTTGAGCAGGATCAGCTTGACCTTGATGCCCACGCCCAGGTTGCGCCCGGCCTGCAAGAACTTTTCGCACAGCAGTGCCGGGCTCAGGGGATTGTGCTGATTGCCCAGCGGTCGAGCCAGCAGCACGCCGAGCCGGGCCGTCAGTTGCTCCAGCGCCACGCCATCGCGCCTGAGCACCCGAGCGACCATGGCCTCGACCGCCAACTGCCGCTCCAGGTCGTCTTGGGAGCGCTGGGGTTGACCGTCCGACGCGAGGGTAGGCGCCAAGGTGGCGTGGGTCAGGTCGTACTGGGCCAGGCTGACGAAGGTCTCGAAGAACTGCTCGATGAATTCCCGCTCGATGCTTTTGCGCTTCAGGCGCAGGTCCCGCATGGCCTCGAAGTACAAGTTCTGCTCGACGTCATCGCGCGCCCGGTCGGCCATTTCGAACAAGGTGTCGTCAGCGTTATCGAACAGCCCCTGCAAGCCCAGGCGCAACTGCTGGGCGGCCTTGTCGCGAACCTGAAGCAGAATCACAGGCAGGCGGGCGAGCGGCGAGCGAGTCGCCTGATCGGTAGCCACCTTGTGCAAAGGCACTACATTCCCGTCGTTGTGCATCCTGGCCTCCTGAAACGGTTCTTCGGCTCATGACGTCAAAGCTATGGCGTCAATCGAAAGGCGGATTATGGGTAAAAGAACCCCGCCGCACCAGCGGTACTCTGTGACGCAGCTCGAAATACGGCGCAACTAGTGACCGAGGAAATGAGGAAATGTTGCGAGGACGCGACCAAATGCAGGTTTCGACACCCTATAATCCAGGCCACTTTGTTTGTGGAGCCCGTTATGCCGAATCTACGCCTCGCCGACCTGACCGCCGAAATCGAAGCCAACGTGCGCCGCGCGTTGCTTGAAGACGTCGGCAGCGGCGACATCACCGCGCAACTGATCCCCGCCGAACGCCTGGCCAAGGCCACCATCATCACCCGCGATGCGGCGATCATCAGTGGCACGGCCTGGGTCGATGCCGTGTTCCGGCAGCTGGATCCGCGTGTCGCGGTGCATTGGCAAGTGCGCGATGGCGACCGGGTCAGCCCCGACCAGGTGCTGTTCCACCTGGAAGGCCCGGCCCGTTCGCTGCTGACCGGCGAACGCAGCGCGCTGAACTTCCTGCAGATGCTGTCGGGCGTCGCCACCCGGGCCCGCTACCTGGCCGACTTTGTCGCCGGCACCCAAGTCAAGTTGCTGGACACCCGCAAGACCTTGCCTGGGCTGCGCCTGGCCCAGAAATACGCAGTCACCTGCGGCGGCTGCCATAACCACCGCATCGGCCTGTACGATGCCTTCCTGATCAAGGAAAACCACATCGCCGCTTGCGGCGGGATCGCCCAGGCCATCGCCGCTGCCCATAAGATCGCACCGGGCAAACCGGTGGAAGTCGAAGTGGAAAGCCTGGCGGAATTGAAAGAAGCGCTGGCGGCCGGTGCCGACATCATCATGCTCGACGAACTGAGCCTGGACGACATGCGTGAAGCCGTACGCCTCAATGGCGGCAAGGCGAAACTGGAAGCCAGCGGCGGGATCAACGAAAGCACGTTGCGCCCGATAGCCGAGACCGGGGTGGACTACATCTCGATCGGGGCGATGACCAAGGATGTGAAGGCGGTGGATCTGTCGATGCGCCTTAGTCTCTAAGTAGCTTCAAGCCTCAAGCTGCAAGCTTCAAGCCGCTCCGTGCTTGTCTTGCAGCTTGTAGCTTGTAGCTGCTTTTAAACTACAAGATTATTCATCTCGCAGTATTCATCCCATTCCACACCCAACACCTCGGCCGCTTCCTTGTGCAATGCAAGGCGCTGCACCTCGAATTCTTCAGGCGTGCTGGTGTACTTGAGCGTCAACTCCCAGGGTTGCAGCCCCTGGGCTTCGGCCTCGTCCTCGAATGCCCATTGGATCTGGTCTTTCTGATCGTCGGCGGACAAATCCTTGATCTCTTCCAGCAACTGGGGCGCATCCAGCACATATTTCTTCAGTGCTTCTTCGTGCCTGGCTTCCTGGGACAATGCTTTAACAGTCATGGCGTTCTCGTTGATCTGGGGAATGGAAGATGGATCTGGATCATCAAGGATCTCTCTGACGCAGGAAGCCGTTGGAAGCCCGGTTCACCTGGCCTTCAGAACCATTCGTGGATCATCTGAAAACAACGGTGTTGGTTTTGGGACAGGGGAATCCTAACAGAGACGCAAGCCAGTGCAACAACCGGAATCAATGGAGGAGCGCGGTATGTGCGCGGTTACAGTTTCTCGGTTCCATACCCCGAATTCACCCCGTATAAATTTCCATCTTCCTCATCCAGGTTTCGACGAACAGACGCCTTCACATTGACCACGCAAGGACATGCAACTATATTCAGTTGCATGAAAAGCATTCATGTCAAAGAATGAAAAACTTCTCGCAAAGCTACTCAACGGGCAAAGCGCATTCACTTGGTCGGAGCTTGTCACCCTGTTATGTCGGCTCGGCTATTCCCAATTAGAAGGATCGGGTAGTAGGGTCAAATTCGACAATGGAGACCCGAGTGCAATGATCAACCTGCACAAGCCACATCCCGGAAATGAGCTCAAAGCGTACATAAGACGTCAGATTATTGAGCAATTGAAAACAGGAGGCCTGATTCCATGAACTCCCAGCTGCAATACAAAGGCTATGTCGGCTCAATTGAAGCTAGTACCGAGGACAAGTGCTTGTTTGGAAAGCTCTTATTCATTAGGGCGCTGGTGAGTTATGAGGGACAAACGGTAGCTGAACTGGAAACGGCTTTTCGTGAGGCGGTAGATGATTATCTACAAACCTGCCAGCAGCTCGGGCAGAAGCCAGAAATCCCGTGCAAAGGATCGTTCAATGTTCGTATCGGCCACGATCTGCATCTAGCAGCCGCTTTGGCGGCTACTCGCCAAAATGTGTCGTTGAATGATCTGACACGCCAAGCACTGAACGAATACCTTCAGCACCACGCATAAAATCGCAGGCGAAAAAGCTTTTTGCCCGAGACAGGAATCGAACCTGCGACCTTCGCGTTACGAGTGCGCTGCTCTACCGACTGAGCTACACGGGCGGTGGCTAAAACTAGCACCGTCCCCCGTAGCCAGGCAACCTGCCTGGCGTTGGTTTTTCACCACACAGCAAAACGCCCCGAACCAGTCGGGGCGTTTGCTTGTTCAGCGGTTAGACGACGGGGTGATTAAACGCCCGATGCCTTGGCTGCCGCGACGTCCTTGATGGACAGCTTGATACGGCCGCGGTTGTCCACGTCCAGTACCAGCACTTCCACTTCCTGGCCTTCCTTCAGGATGTCGGTCACTTTCTCGACGCGAGCATCGCTCAGCATGGAGATGTGAACCAGACCGTCCTTGCCCGGCAGGATGTTGACGAACGCGCCGAAGTCGACGATGCGCTCAACCTTGCCGACGTAGATCTTGCCTATCTCGGCTTCCGCGGTGATGCCCAGGACGCGCTGGCGTGCTGCTTCTGCCGCTTCCTTGGTTTCGCCGAAGATCTTGATCGAACCGTCGTCTTCGATGTCGATCGAAGCCTTGGTTTCTTCGCAGATCGCACGGATGGTCGCGCCGCCTTTACCGATGACGTCACGGATTTTGTCGGTGTCGATTTTCATCGCGATCATGGTCGGAGCATTTTCCGACAGCTCGGTACGGGACTGACCGATGATCTGGTTCATCTGGCCGAGGATGTTCAGGCGCGCTTCCAGGGCTTGGCCCAGGGCGATTTCCATGATCTCTTCGGTGATGCCCTTGATCTTGATGTCCATCTGCAGTGCGGTGACGCCTTTGGCGGTACCGGCCACTTTGAAGTCCATGTCGCCCAGGTGGTCTTCGTCACCCAGGATGTCGGTCAGGACGGCGAACTTCTCGCCTTCTTTAACCAGACCCATGGCGATACCGGCCACCGGTGCCTTCATCGGCACACCAGCGTCCATCAGGGCCAGGGAAGCGCCGCAGACCGAAGCCATCGAGCTCGAACCATTGGATTCGGTGATTTCCGACACCACGCGAATGGTGTACGGGAACACGTCAGCGGCTGGCAGCATGGCCTGGACCGAACGACGGGCCAGACGGCCGTGACCGATTTCGCGACGACCGGCGCCACCCATGCGACCGCACTCGCCCACCGAGAACGGAGGGAAGTTGTAGTGCAGCATGAACGGGTCTTTCTTTTCGCCTTCCAGGGTGTCCAGCAGTTGCGCGTCACGGGCGGTGCCCAGTGTTGCAACGACCAGCGCCTGGGTCTCGCCACGGGTGAACAGTGCCGAACCGTGGGTCTTTGGCAGGACGCCGACTTCGATGTTCAGCGGACGAACGGTGCGGGTGTCGCGACCGTCGATACGCGGCTTGCCGTTGACGATGTTTTCGCGAACGGTGCGGTATTCGATTTCACCAAAAGCAGCCTTGACGTCGCTGGACGATGGCTGGCCTTCTTCGCCGGAGAACTTGGCAACGACCTGGTCTTTCAGCTCGCCCAGGCGTGCATAGCGGTCGGCCTTGATGGTGATGGTGTAGGCCTGGGAGATCGCGTCGCCGAACTCGGCACGGATCGCGCCCAGCAGCTCGGTGGCTTCTGGCTGGGGCGCCCAGGTCCAGGTTGGCTTGGCAGCTTCGGCGGCCAGTTCCTTGACGGCGTTGATCACCACCTGGAACTCGTCGTGGGCGAACAGCACGGCGCCCAGCATCTGGTCTTCGGTCAGTTCCTTGGCTTCGGATTCAACCATCAGCACGGCTTCGGAAGTACCGGCCACGACCATGTCCAGGCTCGACGCCTTCAACTGCTCGTAAGTCGGGTTCAGCAGGTAGCCGGTGCTTTCGTGGAACGCGACACGGGCAGCGCCGATCGGGCCATCGAAAGGAATGCCGGAGATGGCCAGGGCAGCCGAGGTACCGATCATCGCAGCGATGTCCGGATCGGTTTTCTTGCTGGTGGACACGACGGTGCAGACAACCTGCACTTCGTTCATGAAACCTTCTGGGAACAGCGGACGGATCGGACGGTCGATCAGTCGGGAAGTCAGGGTTTCCTTCTCGGAAGGACGGCCTTCGCGCTTGAAGAAACCGCCAGGGATCTTACCGGCAGCGTAAGTCTTTTCCTGGTAGTGAACAGACAGAGGGAAGAAGCCCTTGCCTGGATCGGCTTGCTTGGCACCGACAACGGTCACCAATACGCTGACGTCGTCGTCAACGGTGACCAGCACTGCGCCGGAGGCCTGACGGGCGATACGGCCAGTCTCGAGGGTAACGGTCGACTGACCGAACTGGAATTTTTTGATTACCGGGTTCACGGTGTCCTACCTTCTTTGTGGCTCTTGGGGAACTTGTCTTCTTGCGAAATTCTTGGGCAATGACGGGAATCGGCCCGACGCCTGTCCAGGGTAAAACGTGTATCCAGATAAAACTTGAGGCTGGGAGCCTGCCATGCGACAGCGGGAAACCCCACTGACGTACGACAGACCACCAACCTCTAGCGCAATCGCTGATTAGCGACGCAGACCCAGGCGAGCGATCAGAGCGCTGTAACGGCTCACGTCCTTGCCTTTCAGGTAGTCCAGCAGCTTGCGACGCTGGTTTACCATGCGGATCAGACCACGACGGGAGTGGTGATCTTTACCGTTGGCCTTGAAGTGACCTTGCAGTTTGTTGATGTTGGCGGTCAGCAGTGCAACTTGCACTTCTGGCGAACCAGTGTCACCAACAGCTTGCTGGTAGTCAGCTACGATTTGAGCTTTTTCTTGAACGTCGAGAGCCATGAGGCAATCCTTTTAGTCAGGAAACTGTTCCGAGGAACAGCTTCAACAGGCCAGGGACAAATCCCTGTATCTATAAATGAGTAGTGACCGTGCCTGTTAACAGCCACACTCGCCAACCCGCTGTTACGCAGGCTGGTTCCGGTCATTCCGACCGAATCAGTCGACGCGGCGCAATGCGCCCGTCTTCGCTCACTTCACCGATACCGATGAAGCGACCGTTGTGATCCTGTACCCGGACCATGCCGAACTTCGGCGCGTCCGGGGCACGTACCGGCTGGCCGTTGAGCCAGTAGAACGCGCTGTGTTCCGAGAACTGCAAGAGCGGCCAATCCAGCAGGCCGCTGTCCGATGGCATCAGGAAACGGTCGACCGCTTCGTTACCGCCTTCGGCATGCACCGCTTCAAGCTCTTCCAGCGTGACCGTCTGGGCCAACGTGAAAGGCCCGGCCTGGGTCCGTCGCAATTCTGCCACGTATGCGCCACAGCCGAGCTGCTCGCCAATATCCTCCACCAGGGTCCGGATATAGGTGCCCTTGCTGCAATCCACGGCCAGCCGCGCAGTATTACCGTCAAAGGCCAGCAATTCCAAGCGCGCAATAGTAACAGAACGCGGTTCGCGCTCCACTACTTCGCCTGCACGGGCCAGTTTATACAACGGCTGTCCATCGCGCTTCAAAGCGGAGTACATCGGCGGTATCTGGCTGATTTTCCCGCGAAATTTCGGCAACACCGCTTCGACATCCGCCTGACCAACGGTCACCGGGCGCTCCAGCAAAACCTCACCTTCGGCGTCCGCCGTGGTAGTCGTCTTGCCCAGTTGCGCCAGGGTTTCGTAACCCTTGTCGGAATCGAGCAGGTACTGGGAGAACTTGGTCGCCTCGCCAAAGCACAGTGGCAGCACGCCTGTGGCCAGCGGATCGAGGCTGCCGGTGTGCCCGGCCTTTTCGGCATTGAGCAGCCAGCGGACCTTTTGCAAGGCCGCGTTGGAGGTGAACCCCAGCGGCTTGTCGAGCAGGATGATACCGCTGACGTTACGACGGATACGTTTGACCTGAGCCACCGATTACTCCTTGGTGTCTTCAGGTTCAGCCGCAACCGGGTGCTGGCTGTCTTCCGCCACGGCGCGCTCGATCAGTGCCGACAGATGCGCACCCCGGGCAACGCTTTCGTCGTAATGGAAGTGCAACTGCGGGACGCTGCGCAGCTTCATCTCCCGAGCCAACTGCATACGCAGGAAGCCGGCGGCCGAGTTGAGCACCTTGATGCTCTGGGCGATTTCCTCAGCGCTGTCCTGGCCCATCACGGTGATGAAAATCTTGGCGTGACCGACGTCACGGCTGACTTCCACTGCAGTGATGGTGACCAGGCCGACGCGCGGGTCTTTGACTTCGCGACGGATCAGTTGGGCCAGCTCGCGCTGCATCTGATCGCCGATTCGTTGGGTACGGCTGTATTCTTTTGCCATGTCTTGTTACCTGTTACTGCCCCACGGTGAAACCCGTGAGGTCTGAAAGCGGCAAACGCCCGGCCTGGCAAAAGCCAGACCGGGCGTTGCGTTTAGAGTCCGCCAGCAAGGCAGCGCATGTTCATGCGGCTGCCCGGCGCGGCTCTTGAAGTGCGCGAGTTAGAGGCTGCGAGCAACCTGGACCTTCTCGAAGACTTCGATCTTGTCGCCAACCTTGACGTCGTTGTAGCTCTTGACGCCAATA
The DNA here is from genome assembly GCF_051132015.1 of Pseudomonas sp. Z1-12. Lineage (NCBI taxonomy): Bacteria > Pseudomonadati > Pseudomonadota > Gammaproteobacteria > Pseudomonadales > Pseudomonadaceae > Pseudomonas > Pseudomonas sp. Z1-12. The sequence continues at coordinate 907,197 of NZ_CP071647.1, read as the reverse complement.
CCGCATTCCATGCCGGCACGCACTTCGGAAGCGTCATCCTTGAAGCGACGCAGGGATTCCAGCTCGCCTTCGAAGATCACGATGTCTTCACGCAGTACACGGATCGGACGGTTACGGTGAACGACACCTTCGATCACCATGCAACCGGCGATGGCACCGAACTTCGGCGAACGGAACACGTCGCGAACTTCGGCCACGCCCAGGATATTCTCCCGGACGTCGCTGCCCAGCATACCGGTCAACGCTTTCTTGACGTCTTCGATGATGTCGTAGATCACGTTGTAGTAACGCATATCCAGGCCTTCCTGCTCGACGATCTTGCGAGCGCCGGCATCGGCACGCACGTTGAAGCCGAACAGTACAGCGTTGGAAGCCAGTGCCAGGTTGGCATCGGACTCGGTGATACCACCGACACCACCACCGACCACACGCACTTGCACTTCGTCGTTACCCAGGCCATTCAAGGCGCCGTTCAACGCTTCCAGGGAACCACGGACGTCGGATTTGAGGACGATGTTGAGCGTCTTCTTCTCTTCCTGGCCCATGTTCTCGAAGATGTTTTCCAGCTTGCCGGCGTGAGCACGAGCCAGTTTGACTTCGCGGAACTTGCCTTGACGGAACAGAGCCACTTCACGGGCTTTCTTCTCGTCAGCCACAACGCTCATCTCGTCGCCAGCGTCCGGGGTACCGTCCAGGCCGAGGATCTCGACCGGGATAGCCGGACCGGCTTCCTTGATAGGCTTGCCGTTCTCGTCGAGCATGGCACGCACGCGGCCATAGTTCGAGCCGACCAGCACCATGTCGCCTTGACGCAGCGTACCGTCCTGGACCAGGACCGTTGCAACCGGGCCACGACCCTTGTCGAGGCGCGATTCAACCACAACACCACGGCCAGGTGCCGAAGGCGTAGCGGTCAGTTCGAGAACCTCGGCCTGCAGCAGAACGGCTTCGAGCAGTTCGTCAACGCCGGTACCCATCTTCGCCGATACCGGAACGAATGGAGTGTCGCCACCCCACTCTTCGGAGGTCACGCCGTGGACCGACAGTTCGCTGCGGATGCGATCGAGATCGGCGCCCGGCTTGTCGATCTTGTTCACCGCAACCACCAGCGGCACGCCAGCAGCCTTGGCATGCTGAACGGCTTCGATGGTTTGTGGCATCACACCGTCGTCCGCTGCAACCACCAGGATCACGATGTCGGTCGCCTTGGCGCCACGGGCACGCATCGCGGTAAACGCGGCGTGACCCGGGGTGTCGAGGAACGTCACCATGCCGCGGTCGGTTTCAACGTGGTATGCACCGATGTGCTGGGTAATACCACCCGCTTCACCGGCCGCCACCTTGGCACGACGAATGTAGTCGAGCAGGGACGTTTTACCGTGGTCGACGTGGCCCATGACGGTCACGACCGGAGCACGGGAAACCGCCTCGCCTTCGAACTTCAAGGACTCGGCCAGGGAATCTTCCAGGGCGGTGTCGCTGACCAGGGTCACTTTGTGGCCCAGCTCTTCAGCAACCAGTTGGGCAGTTTCCTGGTCCAGTACCTGGTTGATGGTGGCTGGCGTACCCAGCTTGAACATGAACTTGATGATTTCAGCAGCCTTGACCGACATCTGCTGGGCCAGATCGCCCACAGTGATGGTCTCGCCGATCTTCACTTCACGCACGACAGGGCCGGTAGGGCTCTGGAAACCGTGGGCGTTGCGTTTCTTCAGCTTGGCCTTGCCGCGACCGCCACGACGGAAGCCGTCGCTTTCTTCGTCGGTGGTACGTGGCGCAACACGAGGTGCTGGCGCCTTTTCCTTGACCGAAGCACGATGAGGCGCGTTCTTGCGCTCACCGTCGCCGCTGCCACGACGGTTGTCGTCGGCACGTGGCTTGTCCGGACGACGCTGTTCGTCGCGCTTGCGAGTGTCGGCTGGAGCCGGGGCAGCAGCCACGACTGGCGCCGCTTCGCGCACAGGTTCGGCGGCCGGGGCAACAGCCTCGACGGCTTCTACCGAAGCGGTTTGCGCAGCAGCAGGCTGGCGGCGCGCTTCTTCTTCGGCGCGACGCTTGGCTTCTTCTTCAGCCTTCTGGCGAGCAGCATTTTCTACTGCGCGACGTTCTTCCTGTTCGCGTTTGCGCTCGGCTTCGATTTCTTCCGGGCTGCGCTGTACGAAGACTTTCTTCTTGCGTACTTCAACGCTGATGCTTTTGCTACCGGCAACACGCAGGGTGCTGGTGGTTTTACGCTGCAGAGTGATCTTGCGCGGTTCTTCCACTTTTGCCTTGTGACTGCTCTTCAAGTGAGTCAGCAGGGACTGCTTTTCACTGTCGGTCACATGTTCCTCGGCGGCGGTGTGCGGCAGACCTGCCTCACGCATCTGCTGCAACAGGCGCTCTACCGGTGTTTTGACCTCATCGGCCAGTTGTTTCACCGTGACTTGCGTCATGCACTTCTCTCCTCAGGCCGCGCCTAATTACTCGAACCAGTGGGCTCGGGCGGCCATGATCAACTTGCCGGCACGATCATCGTCAATGCCGTCGATGTCGAGCAGATCGTCAATAGACTGCTCGGCCAGGTCTTCGCGGGTAATTACGCCGCGCACCGCCAGTTCCATCGCCAAATCCTTGTCCATGCCCTCAAGCGAGAGCAGGTCTTCGGCCGGATGGGCGTCTGCCAGCTTTTCCTCAGTAGCGATGGCTTTGGTCAACAAACGATCCTTGGCCCGAGCGCGAAGCTCGTTGACGATTTCCTCGTCAAAGCCGTCGATGTTGAGCATTTCCTCCACCGGTACGTAGGCAATCTCTTCCAGGCTGGTAAAGCCTTCGTCCACCAGCACCTGCGCCAGCTCTTCATCGACTTCAAGCTCTTCGATGAAGTTGCGCAGGATGTCGCCGGTTTCAGCTTGCTGCTTAGCCTGGATGTCCGATTCGGTCATCACGTTCAGGGTCCAGCCAGTCAATTGGCTCGCCAGACGCACGTTCTGACCACCGCGACCGATGGCCTGAGCCAGATTGTCTGCGCCAACGGCAATGTCCATGGCGTGGGCATCTTCGTCGACGATAATTGCCGCCACTTCAGCAGGCGACATGGCATTGATCACGAACTGAGCCGGGTTGTCGTCCCACAGGACGATGTCCACGCGCTCGCCGCCCAACTCGCCGGATACGGCCTGGACACGCGAACCACGCATGCCGATGCAGGCACCTTGTGGGTCGATACGCTTGTCCTTGGAGCGGACCGCGATCTTGGCGCGCGAACCCGGATCACGGGAAGCGGCCATGACTTCGATCAGGCCTTCAGCAATTTCCGGCACTTCGATGCGGAACAACTCGATCAGCATTTCCGGCGCTGTACGCGACAGGATCAGCTGCGGGCCCCGGTTCTCGGTGCGGATTTCCTTGAGCAGCGCACGCAAACGCACGCCAACCCGGAAAGTTTCGCGAGAAATGATGTCTTCGCGAGCCAGCAACGCTTCGGCGTTGTTGCCCAGGTCGACGATCACATTGTCGCGGGTGACTTTTTTCACGGTGCCGGAGATGATTTCCCCCAGGCGCTCGCGATAAGCGTCGACGACTTGCGCGCGCTCGGCTTCGCGAACCTTCTGCACAATGACCTGCTTGGCAGTCTGTGCAGCGATGCGACCGAATTCGATGGACTCGATTTTTTCTTCGACGACATCACCGACCTTGGCGCCCGGGTGCGTTTCCGCAACCTTGCTTGGCCAGGTTTCGATAGCTGGATCGTCCAGGTCGGCTTCCTCGACGACCGTCCAGCGACGGAAAGTCTCGTAGGCACCGGTGTGGCGATTGATCTCCACACGCAAATCAACTTCGTCTTCGAACCGCTTCTTGGTAGCAGTGGCCAGAGCCAGCTCCAGCGCTTCAAAAATAACGTTAGCCGGTACGCCCTTTTCATTGGATACCGACTCAACAACCAGCAGTACTTCTTTGCTCATCGTACGCCTCGCCTTTCGCAAGCCATTGGATCCGCGGGATCCGCAGTATCTGGCACGTATCAGTCAAAACTGGGAATAATGTTGGCCTTGTCGATCATATCGATCGGCAACAGGAACTCATGGTCATCTACCTGCACCACGACGTCCTGCTCTTCTACACCGCGCAGAAGGCCTTGGAAGTTGCGTCGACCTTCGAAAGGCGAGCGCAGCTTGATCTTCACTTGTTCACCGGCAAACAAAGCGAACTGTTCAAGTGTGAACAGGGGGCGCTCCATGCCAGGCGAGGAAACTTCAAGGGTGTATTCGGAGGTGATTGGATCTTCAACATCCAGTACACCGCTGATCTGACGGCTGACGATGGCGCAATCGTCCACCAACACGCCGCCTTCCTTATCGATATAAACGCGCAACAGTGAGTGGCGACCTTGAGCCGAAAACTCAATACCCCAGCATTCATAGCCAAGGGCCACGACCACCGGGGCCAACAAGGCCTGCAACTGTTCTAGCTTGCTCGACACCTGAACCCCCTCGTGCATGTTTGTGCATGCTGTGCAAATAAAAAAAAATGGGCGAATCGCCCATCCCTGAAACGCCGTCGAACAGCGGCGTTATAAAGTGTCCAGCTAACAAAAAGCCCCTTGGAAGGGGCCCCTGAAACTGGTTGCGGGAGCCGGATTTGAACCGACGACCTTCGGGTTATGAGCCCGACGAGCTACCAGACTGCTCCATCCCGCGACAAAGCTGGGGCGGAAGTATACGACCGATCCCTTACAGGGTCAATGTAACCCTTCCACCTACAAGAAAGCCCGCAATCGCGGGCTCTCCTGATAATTGGTACCGAGAAGGGGACTCGAACCCCTACACCCTATGGGCACAACCACCTCAAGGTTGCGTGTCTACCAATTCCACCACCTCGGCAATACAGCGTTTGAAACCTTCTTACTTCTGCTCTTGAGCTGGAGGCACGTCAGTCGCCGGGTTGGCCGACTTTTGCTCTTGAAGCACCGGGACATCATCAGAAGCCGGTTGTTGCTTTGGCGCTTCCAATACCGCTGGGTTTGGCAGACCTACTTGAGTCAGCTCGTGAGCTTTCTCTTTAGCAAAGTAACCTAACCCTAAGCTGGTTATGAAGAAACCGGCGGCAAGTATAGCAGTAAACTTACTGAGAAAGGTAGAGGAACCTTGGCTTCCGAACACAGTATTTGAAGCACCTGCACCGAAAGACGCACCAGCATCCGCACCTTTACCCTGCTGCAGCAATACGAGAGCAACTACGCCCAGTGCACCCAGCAGATGAAAAACGACTACGACTGTTTCCAGCATTTTTTCAGTTTCCCGCGGCGCGACAGATCGCACCGAACTCATCTGCATTCAGGGACGCTCCACCAATGAGCCCCCCATCGATATCCGGCATGCCGAACAGTTCGACCGCATTGGCCGCCTTCACGCTGCCGCCGTATAGAAGCCGCACACCTCGTGCCACTTCAGAATTCTCTGCCGCCAACTGCGCGCGGATGGCTGCGTGCACATCCTGCGCCTGTTGCGGCGAAGCAGTCAGCCCAGTGCCGATGGCCCAGACTGGCTCGTAAGCAATGATTGCCTTTGCAAAAGCACCGACACCCAGCTCCTCGATGATGCTGCCCAGCTGACGCTCGACAACCTCAAGGGTCTTGCCGGCCTCACGCTGCTCGCGGGTTTCCCCTATGCACAACACCGGAGTCAGGCCACAGGCCTGGGCCGCAGCAAATTTGCGGATCAAGGTCTTGTCCTGCTCGCCCATGATCTGGCGACGCTCGGAGTGCCCGACCAGGACCAGGGAACAACCTGCATCCACCAATTGACTCGGTGCAATCTCACCGGTCAACGCACCTTGCATGGCTTCCATCGCAGAGTTCTGCGCGCCGACCGAAATCGACTTGCCCTTCAAGCCATCAATCACTTGATTGATATACAAGCAAGGCGGGAAAACCGCGACATCAACACCGCTTGGCAAGGCCAGATGACGAAGGCCATTGATCAGCTCAGCGACGCTGGCGCGGGTACCGTGCATCTTCCAGTTACCAGCTACCATAGGGCGACGCATGCTGTACCTCGTCGGTCAAAGTGGGCGCAGATGTTACCCAACGGATTCATGACTGGCAAGCCGAATTCAGGCAGAAACTTCAGTAACCAGTTTTGCCAGCTCTTCGGCATAACCGCGAACTTGCGCTTCATCCTCGCCTTCGACCATGACACGCACCAACGGCTCTGTGCCGGACTTGCGCAACAACACGCGTCCACGCCCCGCCATCGCTTGCGTTACACGCTCACTGGCCTGCTTGACCTTCGCATGCTCAAGAGGGTTTACACCGCCACCGAAACGCACATTTATCAACACTTGCGGGCATTTGCGCAACGCCTGGCGCGATTGTGCGAGCCCCTCGTTGCGCGCCTTGAGTGCCATCAGCACCTGCAAGGCAGCGATGATCGCATCGCCGGTGGTGGTGTGGTCGAAGCACACGATGTGGCCGGAGTTCTCGCCCCCGATCACCCAGTTGCGCTCCAGCAACTCCGAGATCACGTAGCGGTCGCCCACATTGGCGCGCACGAAGGGGATATCCAGGTCCGCCAGGGCCAGTTCCAGCCCAAGGTTACTCATCAACGTGCCGACCACACCGCCCTGCAGCTTGCCGCGCCCATGCAGGTCACGGGCAATGATGAAGAGCAGTTCGTCACCATCGACAACCGTACCCGTGTGATCGACCATCAGGACCCGATCACCGTCGCCATCGAAGGCGATGCCCAGATCAGCCTGCTCGGCCAGCACCGCAGCCTGCAACGCCTCGGTATGGGTGGAACCACAGTTGTGGTTGATGTTCAGGCCATTGGGCTGGGCGGACAGCACCACCACTTCGGCGCCCAACTCGCGAAAGACACTCGGCGCGACTTTATAGGTGGCGCCATGGGCACAATCGACGACGATCTTGAGGCCGGAAAAGCTGGTTCCGGTCGGCACGCTGCCTTTGCAGAACTCGATGTAGCGACCCGACGCATCGTTGATCCGCGATACCTTGCCGATCTTGCTCGACTCGACCACCGTCATCGGGGTGTCCAGCAGCTCTTCGATCATCAGCTCAATATCATCCGGCAGCTTGGTACCCTGACCGGAGAAGAACTTGATGCCGTTGTCATCATGGGGGTTGTGCGAGGCACTGATCACGATGCCTGCCTGGCCTTGGAACGTACGGGTCAGGTAGGCGATGGCTGGCGTCGGCATCGGGCCGAGCAGCATCACATCGGCGCCCGCCGATGTCAGGCCGGCCTCGAGGGCCGACTCGAACATGTAGCCGGAAATACGCGTGTCCTTACCGACCAGCACCTTGCAGGCGCCCATCTTGCGGAACGCCATGCCTGCCGCCCAGCCGAGCTTGAGCATGAAATCAGGGGTAATGGGGTATTCGCCGACCCGACCACGAATACCGTCGGTGCCAAAATATTTCTTGCTCATAAGTGCTCCGTCATTCTTATTCGGCTGAATCCACAGCTGCGATCATCCGCACGACATCCATCGTTTCGGCCACATCGTGCACGCGCAATATGCGTGCACCTTTACCAAGGGCCAAGGCCGCCAAGGCGAGGCCGCCATACAGGCGCTCGCCCACCGGGCGACCCAGGGCGTTGCCTATCATGCTCTTTCGCGAGACCCCGACCAACAGGGGCCGACCCAGGGCATGCAAGGCTTCCATATGTTTGAACAGGCTCAGGTTGTGCGCCAGTGTCTTGGCAAAGCCGAACCCGGGATCAAGAATGATCCGCTCGGCAGGGATGCCCACGGCAGCACACTGGTCCAGACGCGCCACGAGGAACTCACCCACTTCCCGGGTGACGTCATCATAGTACGGGTCGTTCTGCATGGTCCCCGGCTCGCCGAGCATATGCATCAGGCACACCGGCAACCCCGTGTCCGCCGCAGCATCCAAGGCACCATCGCGCTGCAAGGATCGAACATCATTGATCAGGCCCGCCCCCAGCCGTGCAGTTTCGCGCATGACCGCAGGCGTGGATGTATCGACCGAGATAATGACATCGAGCTCGCGATGGATGCGCTCGACAATCGGCGCCACCCGCTCCAATTCCTCGGTAGGCGAGACCGCCCGCGCACCCGGCCGGGTCGATTCGCCCCCCACATCGATCAGTGTTGCACCGGCGGCCACCATGGCCTCGGCATGCCGCAGCGCAGCATCGAGCTGGCTGAATCGACCACCATCGGAAAAAGAATCAGGGGTGACATTGAGAATGCCCATGACATGTGCATGGGCCAAATCAAGAACCCGGTTGCCGCAAGGCAACCGGGTCGAGGACTGAACAGAAGTCATTTCAAGCCTTAGACATCAGCGGCCGGGCCGCCAATCGGTGTTTCCGGACGCTCACCTTGTACCGCTGGTGGCGTGCCGGAAGTACCGGTACCGCCGCCCGACCAGTCACGCGGTTCACGAGGCTCGCGACCCGCCATGATGTCGTCGATCTGCTCGGCATCGATGGTTTCATACTTCATCAGGGCATCGGCCATGGCATCGAGCTTGTCACGGTTGTCCGTGAGAATCTGCCGGGCAGTGCCATAACACTGGTCGATGATGCTGCGCACTTCGGAGTCGATGAGCTTGGCCGTCTCGCCGGAGAAGCTTGCATGCTGGCCACCGCCACCACGACCGAGAAACACCTCGCCCTCTTCTTCAGCGTACATCAGCGGGCCCAACTTCTCGGACAGGCCCCACTTGGTGACCATGTTCCGGGCGATCTGGCTGGCGCGCATGATGTCGTTGGACGCCCCCGTGGTCACACCGTCGAAGCCCAGCGTCATCTCTTCAGCGATACGGCCGCCGTACAACGAACAGATCTGGCTGATCAATGCGCGCTTGGACAGGCTGTAGCGATCCTCTTCCGGCAGGAACATGGTCACGCCCAGGGCACGACCGCGCGGAATGATCGAGACTTTGTAGACCGGATCATGCTCGGGCACGACACGACCGACGATCGCGTGGCCCGCCTCGTGATACGCGGTGTTCTGCTTTTCTTTCTCCGACATGACCATGGATTTGCGCTCTGCGCCCATCATGATCTTGTCCTTGGCCAGCTCGAATTCCTTCATTTCCACGACGCGCTTGCCAGTGCGAGCAGCAAAGAGCGACGCTTCGTTGACCAGGTTCGCCAGGTCAGCACCGGAAAAGCCCGGTGTACCACGCGCGATGACGGCCGGAGCGACGTCGTCACCCATTGGCACCTTGCGCATATGGACCTTGAGAATCTGCTCGCGACCACGAATGTCCGGCAGCCCCACCACGACCTGGCGGTCGAAACGACCTGGACGCAGCAGCGCAGGGTCAAGTACGTCAGGACGGTTGGTGGCGGCAATCACAATGATGCCGTCGTTCATTTCGAAACCGTCCATCTCCACCAGTAACTGGTTGAGGGTCTGTTCGCGTTCGTCGTGACCGCCACCCATGCCGGCGCCACGATGGCGACCGACGGCGTCGATTTCGTCGATGAAGATGATGCACGGCGCGTGTTTCTTGGCCTGCTCGAACATGTCGCGGACACGACTGGCGCCCACGCCGACGAACATTTCGACGAAGTCAGAACCGGAAATCGTGAAGAACGGCACCTTGGCTTCACCGGCAATTGCCTTGGCCAGCAAGGTTTTACCGGTACCGGGCGGGCCGACCATCAGCACGCCACGAGGAATACGACCGCCCAGGCGCTGGAACTTGCCCGGATCGCGCAGGAATTCGACCAGCTCGCCGACTTCTTCCTTGGCTTCGTCGCAACCTGCGACGTCGGCCAAGGTGGTTTTCACCTGGTCTTCGGAAAGCAGCCGGGCCTTGCTCTTGCCAAAGCTCATCGGCCCGCCCTTGCCTCCACCGCCGCCCTGCATCTGGCGCATGAAGAACATGAACACGGCGATGATCACCAGGATCGGGAAGCTGGCGACCAGGAGCTGGGTCCAGATGCTTTGCTGCTCAGGCTGCTTGCCTTCGACCACGACATGGTTGTCCACCAGGTCGCCGATCAGGCCATTGTCCTGGATTGCCGGACGAATGGTCTTGAAGCTGTCGCCATCGGTGCGCTTGCCGGTAATCACATAGCCATCAACGGCTACACGCTCGACCTTGCCATCCTTGACCTGCTGGATGAAGTCGGAATAGTTGAGGGTCTGCGGCTCGTTAGGACTGGAGAAGTTGTTCATCACGGTCACCAGGACAGCGGCGATGATCAACCACAGGATCAGATTCTTTGCCATATCGTTCAATTAACTACCCTCTGAAGCAAGCTCCGCTACTGGCGCGCGCTTCGCATGATATTCACCGGCCTAACTTACTACATTACCTACGACTCTGGCAGGCGCCGTCTGTAACCCTTTGTGAAACACTTTCTACACATTATTCGCTAATGCTCACGGGACGAAATACGAAAAACCTATCGCCCCGGTCGAAAAACTCCTTATTCCTCACTGCGACCGCGGAAACCACGGCCCAGCAGGTACTGCTCACGGGAGCGATCACGCGATGATTTCGGCTTGCGCGTCGTGACCTTCTCGAACTGCTTGCGCACGCTCTTGTGATATTCGTCGAAGCCTTCACCCTGGAAGACCTTGATCAGAAAATCACCACCTGGCTTCAACACCCGAGTCGCAAGATCCAGTGCCAACTCGCACAGGAACATCGATCGCGGCATATCAACAGATGCCAATCCACTCATATTGGGGGCCATATCGGAAATCACAAGGTCCACCTCGTTTTTTCCAACCGCTTCAAGGATCTGCGCCAGTACGGCGTCCTCGGTAAAGTCGCCCTGAATGAAGGTCACATCCGGGATGCTGTCCATTTCCAGGATATCGGAAGCGATCAGTGTGCCTTGCCCACCAATCAGACGACTGGTCACTTGGGACCAGCCACCCGGGGCGGCGCCCAAGTCGATCACGCTCATGCCTGGACGGATCAAACGGTCTCTTTCCTGAATCTCCAGCAGCTTGTAGCTGGCACGGGAACGGTACCCGTCCTTTTGCGCCATTTTCACGAATGGGTCGTTGAAATGCTCTTGCAGCCATTTAAGACTTGTCTTGGAACGGGCCACGGGCCACCTCAAAAATAAAACGGGTCGTGATTAAGTGGGCGGTCCCGGACTTGCTCGGGTAAACTGGCCGCCGCTTTTTACAAGATCAGACGCAGGGGTCAGATTATGCCGCTCACTCAAGAGCAGAAGAAACAATACAAATCCATTGGCCACCATCTGAAACCGGTTTTGACTGTGGCTGACAACGGTTTGACTGAAGGTGTACTCGCCGAACTGGAACGCGCCTTGGGCGATCACGAGCTGATCAAGATCAAGCTCAACATCCTCGATCGCGAAGCCCGCCTGGCTGCCGTTGCCGAACTGTGCAAGACCGGCAAGGCAGACCTGGTGCAGGTCATCGGCAAGATGGCGCTGATTTATCGCAAGAACTTCAGCGTCAACAAGCAACTGTCGAACGTTCACCGCTTCAAGTGATGCCAAGGGTCAAGGGTGTGCCTCGCACACCCTGCCGCTCCACCCGGGAACCGGCTGCAACACCAGCACCAAACCGGAAAAGCCCAGCACCAGGTAACTGAATACCTGCCACTGGCTCGCATCCGGCCAGCCGAGATGCACGGCAAAGAACATCCCGCACGCGTACAACGACATGAGCAACAATTGCCCACGAATGTCGCGCCATAGGCTGGCAAGGCCCTCGGCCTGAACCAGCACCAAAGCCTGAAACATCACGCACGCCGCGGAAAACGCCACCAGCAGCGCCGTCAGCATGCCGGCGATTTCATCGATGAGCAGCGGTGCCAGGCCGACTCGACCCAGCACCGGCAGCAAACCAATGTGCAACAACCAGATGCCGCCCACCCATAACATCTGGGTGAGCTGCCAGATCATGGCGCCGGCTCGCAGCGGGCGCCTACGTTCAGATGTGACGGACTTCGACAATCTCATACTCGATGACACCGCCCGGCGTCTTCACCGCCACCACATCACCCTCTTCCTTGGCAATCAAGGCGCGAGCAATGGGTGAACCGACGGAAATCTTGCCGAGCTTGATGTCTGCCTCGTCCTCGCCAACGATCTGGTAGGTCACGCTTTCATCGGTCTCGACGTTGGCGATCTCCACCGTAGTGCCAAAAATGACCTTGCCGGTGTGCGGAATCGTCGTGACATCGATGATCACCGCATTCTGCATGCGGCCTTCGATGTCACGGACACGCGCCTCGACCATCCCCTGCTCCTCTCGGGCAGCGTGGTATTCGGCGTTTTCCTTCAGGTCGCCCAGCTCACGCGCTTCACCGATAGCCTGGCTCAAGCGCGGGCGCTCGACCTTGGTCAGGAAAGCGTGTTCTTCTTCCAGAGCCTTCGCGCCCTGAACAGTCATCGGGTACTTGGTTATGCTCATGCCTTCAATCCTGCATGTAGATCCTGCAAGCGACGCACGGTCTTCTCGGGACCGAACTTGAGCGCTTCGCAGATCGCTTCGCCCGCAGCAATGGTCGTGGTGCAGTAGATCTTGTGCTGCAGCGCATTGCGACGAATGGAATAGGAATCGGCGATCGATTGACGACCTTCGGTGGTGTTGATGATCAGCGTGACTTCGTCATTCTTGATCATGTCGACCACGTGCGGACGGCCCTCGGTCACCTTGTTCACGCGGCGCACTTTCAGGCCCGCCGCTTCGATCAGCTTGGCAGTACCGGCAGTGGCAACCACTTCGAAGCCCAAGTTGATCAGATCACGGGCTACGCCTGCAACCAGTGGCTTGTCGTCATCACGCACACTGATGAACGCCGTGCCGCCAGTCGGCAACACTTCGCTGGCGCCCATCTGGGCCTTGGCGAAGGCTTCACCGAAGGTATCGCCCACGCCCATCACTTCACCGGTGGACTTCATCTCTGGGCCGAGGATCGGGTCCACGCCAGGGAACTTGGCGAACGGGAACACCGCCTCTTTCACACTGTAGAAGTTCGGGATGATTTCCTTGGTGAAGTTCAGCTCTTTCAGGGTTTTGCCAGCCATGACGCGCGCCGCGATCATCGCCAGGGAAACACCGATGCACTTGGAAACGAACGGCACGGTACGGGAAGCGCGTGGGTTGACTTCGATGACGTAGATATCTTCGCCTTGCAAGGCCAGTTGCACGTTCATCAGGCCGATGACACCCAGCTCCAGGGCCATTTTCTTGACCTGTTCGCGCATCTCGTCCTGGATGTGCGCCGGCAGCGAGTACGGCGGCAGCGAACAGGCGGAGTCACCGGAGTGAACACCGGCCTGCTCGATGTGCTGCATGATCGCGCCGATCACCACGTCCTTGCCGTCGCTGACCGCATCCACGTCCATCTCGATGGCGCAGTTGAGGAAGTGGTCCAGCAGCACTGGGCTGTCGTTGGACACCTGGACCGCTTCGCGCAGGTAGCGCTTGAGCTCGTCTTCTTGATAGACGATTTCCATTGCACGACCGCCCAGTACGTAGGACGGACGCACCACCAGCGGATAACCGATCTTGGCGGCGGCACGAATCGCTTCGTCTTCGCTACGCACGGTGGCGTTTGGCGGCTGGCGCAGGTTCAGACGCTCGACCATCTGCTGGAAGCGCTCACGGTCTTCGGCGCGGTCGATGGCATCCGGGCTGGTGCCGATGATCGGCACGCCGGCGGCTTCAAGGGCGCGAGCCAGTTTCAGTGGGGTCTGGCCGCCGTACTGGACGATTACGCCTTTTGGCTTCTCGACGCGGACGATTTCCAGCACGTCTTCCAGGGTCACTGGCTCGAAGTACAGGCGATCGGAGGTGTCGTAGTCGGTGGACACGGTTTCCGGGTTGCAGTTGACCATGATGGTTTCGTAACCGTCGTCACGCAGGGCCAGTGCCGCGTGTACGCAGCAGTAGTCGAACTCGATGCCCTGGCCGATCCGGTTAGGACCGCCACCCAGGATCATGATCTTGTCCCGGGTCGATGGTGCGGCTTCGCACTCTTCTTCGTACGTGGAGTACAGGTAGGCGGTGTCGGTGGCGAACTCGGCCGCGCAGGTGTCGACGCGCTTGTAGACCGGGAACACTTCCAGCTTGTGACGATGGGCACGCAGGCTCTTCTCGGTCACACCCAGCAGCTTGGCCAGGCGCATGTCGGAGAAGCCTTTGCGCTTGAGGCGGAACATCGTGTCGCGGTTGATGCTGGACATGCCCAGGGTCTTGACCTTCTCTTCTTCCTTGATCAGATCTTCGATCTGGACCAGGAACCAAGGGTCGATCATGTTCATGCCGAAGATCTGCTCGACGGTCATGCCGGCGCGGAAGGCATCGGCCACGTACCAGATACGCTCGGCACCCGGCACGGTCAGCTCGCGCTTGAGCACGCTCATGCTTTCCGGGTCGTTCAGATCCAGCTTCGGATCGAGGCCACAGACACCCACTTCCAGGCCGCGAAGGGCTTTCTGCAGGGATTCCTGGAAGGTCCGGCCGATGGCCATGACTTCACCGACCGACTTCATCTGGGTGGTCAGGCGGGCATCGGCCTTGGCGAACTTCTCGAAGGCGAAGCGTGGCAGCTTGGTGACAACGTAGTCGATGGACGGTTCGAAGGACGCCGGGGTCTTGCCACCGGTGATGTCGTTCGACAGCTCGTCCAGGGTGTAGCCTACGGCCAGCTTGGCGGCGACCTTGGCGATCGGGAAACCGGTGGCCTTGGAGGCCAGGGCCGACGAACGGGATACCCGTGGGTTCATCTCGATGACCACCATGCGACCGGTGTTCGGGCAGATGCCGAACTGGACGTTGGAGCCGCCGGTTTCCACGCCGATCTCGCGCAGTACCGCCAAGGAGGCGTTACGCAGGATCTGGTATTCCTTGTCGGTCAGGGTCTGGGCCGGCGCAACGGTGATCGAGTCGCCGGTATGCACGCCCATCGGGTCGAAGTTCTCGATGGAGCAGACGATGATGCAGTTGTCCTTTTTGTCGCGGACAACTTCCATTTCGTATTCTTTCCAGCCGATCAGGGATTCGTCGATCAGCAGTTCCTTGGTCGGCGACAAGTCGAGACCACGGGCGCAGATTTCTTCGAATTCTTCACGGTTGTAGGCGATGCCACCACCGGTGCCGCCCATGGTGAAGGACGGACGGATGATGCACGGGAAGCCGAGGCGTTCCAGGACGGCGTTGGCCTCTTCCATGCTGTGGGCGATGCCCGAGCGTGGGCAGTCCAGGCCGATGGATTTCATCGCCTTGTCGAAGCGCGAACGGTCCTCGGCCTTGTCGATGGTGTCGGCGTTGGCGCCGATCATTTCCACACCGAACTTCTCCAGGACGCCTTCGCGCTCCAGGTCCAGGGCGCAGTTCAACGCGGTCTGGCCACCCATGGTCGGCAGCAGCGCGTCCGGGCGCTCCTTCTCGATGATCTTGGCGACAGTCTGCCACTTGATCGGCTCGATGTAGGTGGCGTCGGCCATGGCCGGGTCGGTCATGATGGTGGCCGGGTTGGAGTTCACCAGGATGACGCGGTAGCCCTCTTCGCGCAGGGCTTTGCAGGCCTGGGCGCCGGAGTAATCGAATTCGCAAGCCTGGCCGATCACGATCGGGCCAGCGCCGAGAATCAGGATGCTTTTTATGTCTGTACGTTTTGGCATGGGTTTGTCACTCAAATCCGCAGGTCAGTCGGCTAGGCCGTCGAACAATCTTTGAAGCGCCCGAGGGGGCCACCGTGTTCGGGGCCGCCCTCGGGCTTCGCGCGGTCAGCGTCGCTTGGCCATCTCGTTGATGAAGCGATCGAACAGCGGCGCCACATCGTTCGGGCCCGGGCTCGCTTCAGGGTGGCCCTGGAAGCTGAACGCGCTCTTGTCGGTACGCTCGATACCTTGCAGCGTGCCATCGAACAGCGATTTGTGGATCGCGCGAACGTTGGCCGGCAGGGTCGCTTCATCCACCGCGAAACCGTGGTTCTGGCTGGTGATCATCACCACGCCGGTGTCCAGGTCCTGGACCGGGTGGTTCGCACCGTGGTGACCGTGGCCCATTTTCAGGGTCTTGGCGCCCGAAGCGAGGGCCAGCAACTGGTGACCGAGGCAGATACCGAATACCGGGGTCTCGGTTTCCAGCACGTCCTTGATTGCCTGGATCGCGTAGTCGCAAGGCTCCGGGTCACCCGGGCCGTTGGACAGGAACACGCCGTCGGGCTTGAGGGCCAGGACGTCGGCGGCCGGGGTTTGCGCCGGCACCACGGTGACGCGGCAGCCACGCTCGACCAGCATGCGCAGGATGTTCAGCTTGACGCCGTAGTCGTACGCCACCACGTGGTACGGCAGCTCGGAAGCCTCGATCGTCGCGTGACTGTCGGTCTTCAGGTCCCAGACCGTGGAGCGCCATTCGTATTGTTTCTGGGTGCTGACGACTTTCGCCAGGTCCATGCCCTTGAGGCCAGGAAAGCCCTGGGCAGCGGCGATGGCGGCTTCTTCGGAAATGTTGTCGCCGGCCATGATGCAGCCGTTCTGCGCGCCTTTTTCCCGAAGGATGCGGGTCAGGCGGCGGGTGTCGATACCGGCGATCGCCACGACGTTGTTGGCTTTCAGGTAGTCGGACAGGGACATCGTGTTACGCCAGTTGCTCGCTACCAGCGGCAAGTCACGGATGACCAGGCCGGCGGACCAGACACGATCGGACTCAGCGTCTTCCGGCGTGGTGCCGGTGTTGCCGATGTGCGGGTAAGTCAGGGTAACGATTTGCTGGGCGTAGGAAGGATCGGTAAGAATTTCCTGATAGCCGGTCATTGCGGTGTTAAACACCACCTCACCAACGGTCTGACCGTCGGCTCCAATGGCTTCACCGCGAAAAATGCTGCCATCAGCAAGGGCGAGTATGGCTGGCTTAGTCAAGAAGACCTCCCGTAAATAAAGCCTGAAAGGGCGATCGCAGGTTGTAAAAAAGCGGAGTGACGTATGGACACGTCACCCCGCTTGTTCACTGAATTATTCTGCGCGCTTTTAGTGGACACACTAAAGCTGTAGCTTACAGAAAAAGGGTTTTTTGGTCCACCGCTAATGAGCCTTAAAGGCAGGGGAATGCGACAGGCCGTCGCGAAGCGGTGTAAAACGGGGCGCAGTATAACCTGAACCCCGCTCTTAATGGCATCAACGCAGGTCGAGAACGTCCTGCATGTCGTACAAACCAGGCTCGCGGCCGTCCAACCACAGCGCGGCACGTACCGCGCCCTTGGCGAAAGTCATCCGGCTCGAAGCCTTGTGGGTGATCTCCAGGCGCTCGCCTTCAGTGGCGAACAGCACGGTGTGGTCGCCCACCACATCACCACCGCGCACCGTGGCGAAACCGATGGTGTCGCGCTCACGGGCACCGGTGTGCCCTTCACGCCCATACACGGCGACCTTCTGCAGATCACGCCCCAGCGCATCGGCAATCACTTCACCCATGCGCAAGGCTGTCCCCGACGGCGCGTCGATCTTGTGCCGGTGATGAGCCTCGATGATTTCGATATCGGCATCGTCGCCCAAGACCCGGGCCGTCAGATCCAGCAGTTTGAGCGACAGGTTCACGCCCACGCTGAAGTTCGCCGCGAATACGATCGGGATGTCCTTGCCGGCATCGGCTAACAATTGCTTCTGCGTCGCATCCAGCCCGGTCGTGCCGATCACCATGGCCTTGCCATGCTTGCGGCAGATCGCCAGGTTTTTCAGCATCACCTCCGGCAGGGTGAAGTCGATGAGCACGTCGAACTCGTCGAGCACCTTCTCCAGGCCGCCGGACATCGGTACGCCGATACGCCCCAACGAGGCCAGCTCGCCAGCATCGGCGCCGACCAGCGTACTGTCGGGCCGAACGATGGCCGCCGTGAGGCCGGAGAGCGGTGAGCGCTGCTGCACCGCCTCGACCAGCGCCTTGCCCATGCGCCCCGCAGCGCCCATCACAGCTATACGTCGCATGCGAACTCCTTACAGGTCGCCGAAGAAGCGCTTCACGCCTTCGAACCAACCGGTGGTTTTCGGTGAGTGGCTATTGTCATCGGCCAGGGAGTTGCGGAACTCTTCCAACAGTTCACGCTGACGACGCCCCAGGTTGACCGGCGTTTCCACCGCCACGCGACACATCAGGTCGCCTGCACCACCGCCACGCACTGGCGCGACGCCTTTGCCACGGATCCGGAACTGCTTGCCGGTCTGCGTGCCTTCGGGGATTTTCAGCTTGACGCGACCGTCGAGGGTCGGGATTTCAAGCTCGCCACCCAAGGCCGCATCGACGAAGCTGATCGGCACTTCGCAGAACAGATGCTTGCCGTCGCGCTGGAAAATCGCGTGCTCACGGACGTTGATGACCACGTACAAGTCGCCAGTCGGGCCACCCTGGGCACCCGCCTCGCCTTCGCCGGACAGGCGAATGCGATCACCGGTGTCGACACCGGCCGGCACCTTGACCGACAGCGTCTTGTACTCTTCGACACGCCCTTCGCCATGGCAGGAGTCGCACGGATCGGAAATGATCTTGCCTTGGCCATGGCAACGCGGGCAGGTCTGTTGGACCGAGAAAAAGCCCTGCTGCATGCGAACCTGGCCAATGCCGCCGCAGGTCGGGCAGGTCACGGGCGAGGAGCCCTTCTTGGCACCCGAGCCATCACACGGCTTGCAATTGACCAGTGTCGGCACGCGGATATTGACGGTGGTACCGCGCACCGCTTCTTCCAGATTCAGCTCCAGCGTGTAGCGCAAGTCACTGCCACGCTGGGCGCCACCACGGGCACCGCCGCGACCGCCGCCGAAGAAATCGCTGAACACATCGCCGAAAATATCGGAGAAGTTCTGGCCGCCGAAACCGGCACCGCCGCCACCCATGCTCGGGTCGACACCGGCATGCCCATACTGGTCGTAGGCCGCGCGCTTACTGGAATCGGACAGGACTTCGTAAGCCTCGTTGGCTTCCTTGAACATCTCTTCCGACGCTTTATCGCCGGGATTACGGTCCGGGTGGTGCTTCATCGCCAAGCGACGATAAGCCTTCTTCAGCTCCGCCTCGCTGGCTCCCCGCTCGACACCCAATACTTCGTAAAAATCACGCTTCGCCATTAGTCTTTGCACTCTTATAGGACGTCCGGCAAACCTCTCCTGAACCTTGCCAAACTCGTTGAGCCCCAATGCAGGCCCGGACCCAACTCACGTCAATTCAACGATCCTGGTCGTAAACTTTCAGCCAGGTACCCGGCCAAAACGCGGCGTCCATCGCCGGAAAGCAGGAGCATTCCCGAACACGCCGCCAGCACCCGAGCTTTGTCGCATGCTGTAAAAAATTCGTTGCCTCCAGACACGCCAACGCGGGAGCAAGCTCCCGCGCGGCGACATCCTACCAGCCACCGCACAAACGCAGTCAACCGGCCGACCAACAAGCGATTACTTGTGGTCTTTCACTTCTTCGAACTCGGCGTCGACGACGTCGTCGGCTTTCTCGGCCGATTCGCCCTGCGCAGCCGCGCCTTCGGCAGGCTGGGCCTGTTCGGCGTACATCTTCTGAGCCACAGGCGCGGAGACCTTCGACAGCTCCTCGATCTTCGCCTCGATGGCCGCCTTGTCGTCGCCTTTCACAGCGGCTTCCAGGGCAACCACGGCCGCTTCGATGGCGGTTTTCTCTTCTGCGGTCACTTTCTCGCCAGCATCGGCGATCATCTTGCGAGTCGAATGCACCAGGGCATCGCCTTGGTTACGGGCGCTGGCCAGTTCTTCGAACTTGCGGTCTTCCTCGGCGTTGACTTCAGCGTCGCGAACCATCTGCTGAATTTCTTCCTCGGACAGGCCGGAGTTGGCCTTGATCACGATCGACTGGGTCTTGCCGGTGGCCTTGTCTTTCGCACCAACGTGCAGGATGCCGTTGGCGTCGATGTCGAAGGTCACTTCGATTTGCGGCACGCCACGTGGTGCTGGCGGGATCTCGGCCAGGTCGAACTTGCCCAGGGACTTGTTCTGGGCAGCCTGCTTGCGCTCACCTTGCAGCACGTGAATGGTCACGGCGCCCTGGTTGTCGTCGGCCGTCGAGAACACTTGGGATTTCTTGGTAGGAATCGTGGTGTTTTTCTCGATCAGCGCGGTCATCACGCCACCCATGGTTTCGATACCCAGGGTCAGCGGGCTGACGTCGAGCAGCAGAACGTCCTTCACGTCACCGGCCAGAACGGCGCCCTGGATGGCAGCACCCATGGCAACGGCTTCGTCCGGGTTCACGTCCTTACGGGCTTCTTTGCCGAAGAAGTCGGTCACCAGCTTCTGGACCAGCGGCATACGGGTCTGACCGCCGACCAGGATCACGTCATTGATCGAGCCAACGTCGATACCGGCGTCTTTCATGGCAATGCGGCAAGGTTCGATGGTGCGCTGAACCAGGTCTTCCACCAGCGCTTCGAGCTTGGCGCGGGAGATTTTTACGTTCAGGTGCTTAGGACCGGTGGCGTCTGCGGTGATGTACGGCAGGTTCACGTCGGTCGACTGGCTCGAGGACAGTTCGATCTTGGCTTTTTCAGCGGCTTCTTTCAGGCGCTGCATCGCCAGCGGGTCACCCTTGAGGTTCATGCCGCTTTCTTTCTTGAATTCGTCGACGAGGTAGTCGATCAGGCGGATGTCGAAGTCCTCACCACCGAGGAACGTGTCACCGTTGGTTGCCAGCACTTCGAACTGGTGCTCGCCGTCGACTTCAGCGATTTCGATCACGGAAACGTCGAAGGTACCGCCACCCAGGTCGTAAACGATCACGGTGTGATCGCCCTTGGCCTTGTCCATGCCGTAGGCCAGAGCGGCCGCGGTTGGTTCGTTGATGATACGTTTGACGTCCAGACCCGCGATGCGGCCGGCGTCTTTGGTCGCCTGGCGCTGGCTGTCGTTGAAATAGGCAGGGACCGTGATGACCGCCTCGGTCACCGCTTCGCCGAGGTAGTCTTCGGCGGTTTTCTTCATTTTCTTGAGGATCTCGGCCGAGATCTGTGGCGGCGCCATTTTCTGGCCGTTCACTTCAACCCAGGCGTCGCCGTTGTCAGCCTTGGCGATTTTGTAAGGCACCATCTTGATGTCTTTCTGAACGACTTCTTCGTCGAACTTGCGACCGATCAGACGCTTCACCGCGTACAGGGTGTTATGCGGATTGGTCACTGCCTGACGCTTGGCCGACTGGCCAACCAGAATCTCGCCATCATTGGCGTACGCGATGATCGACGGCGTGGTACGCGCGCCTTCAGCGTTTTCAATAACTTTGGCCTTGCCGTTTTCCAGCACGGAGACGCACGAGTTGGTGGTCCCCAGGTCGATGCCGATAATCTTGCCCATGTTAACTCTCCCGGAACTTGGATTTTGTTGCCGCAGCAGTGGTGGCTAACTGCGGTAGCACTTAAACGCTTGACTTATAGATGGGGCCGCTGCGCCCGATTTCAAGCCTGCTCATCGATAGAAGGCGAAACCGGTGCCGGCGCCTTGCTGACCACGACCATGGCCGGACGCAGCAGGCGGCCGTTGAGCAGGTAGCCTTTCTGGAAAACCTTCAGGACGCTGTTTGGCTCGACGTCAGCACTTTCCTGCATCGCCATGGCCTGGTGATGCTCGGCGTTGAAGGGCTCGCCATGGGGATCCAGGGCTTCGAGCTGATAACGCTTGAGGGTGTCCTGGAACATTTTCAGGGTCAGCTCGATGCCTTCGCGCATCGGACGGATGTTTTCGTCATCCGGATTGGACAGCTCCAGGCCGCGCTCCAGGCTGTCGATGATCGGCAGCAGGTCGCCGGCGAAACGCTCCAGGGCGAATTTATGAGCCTTTTCTACATCTTGCTCGGCGCGACGGCGGACATTCTGCAGGTCGGCGGCTACACGCAACGCCTGGTCCTGCGCACCGGCCAGTTGCTCTTCGAGCACTTGTACACGTGCCGACAGGTCTTCACCGGAATCCTGGGAAGCCTGATTGGCGTCTAGATTTTGCGTGTCCTGCGTCTGTTCGTCAGCCATAGAGATTTCTCCTTTCAACTTCGTCCGCGAGCTCGACTCGCGCTTCTGCCCCGGTATATGGGGCCGGGTTTTCCAGCTTCAAGGGTCATCTGACGAATTAACCTTACAAAAAACAGCCGCATAATCATTCCGTGCCGCGCTAAGAAAATCATTTTCCCAAGCAAATCGAGCTAAGCAAGGGCATTGTCAGGCCGAAACAAAACACTGTATAAATAACCAGACCTAAAGCCCGGGAGCGGCCTTATGCTGGTGCACCTGTCCGTACATAACTACGCCATCGTCGAACACCTCGACCTCGAACTTGATCGAGGCATGAGCGTGATCACCGGTGAAACCGGCGCGGGCAAGTCGATCATGCTCGACGCCCTGGGCCTGACCCTGGGCGACCGCGCCGACAGTGGCGTGGTGCGTCCCGGAGCGGACAAGGCCGACATCCTGGCGACATTCGACCTGGTCGATATCCCCGAGGCCAGCGCCTGGCTGGCCGAACGCGACCTGGACACCGATGGCCTGTGCATCCTGCGCCGGGTCATCACCGCCGAAGGCCGCTCCCGAGGCTACATCAACGGCACGCCCTGCCCGCTGGGCGACCTCAAGGCCCTCGGCGAGTTGCTGATCGACATTCACAGCCAGCACGAACACCAATCCCTGCTCAAGACCGACACCCATCGTCGCCTGCTCGATGAATACGCCGGCGCCACCGACCTGGCCCGGCAGGTCCAACTGGCCGCCCAGCGTTGGCGCCAGACCCGGCAGGAACTGGATCGCCTCTCCAATTCAGGCGATGAACAGCGTGCCCGTCACCAGCTATTGAGCTACCAGCTCGAAGAACTGGAGAACCTGGCCCTGGGTGAACATGAACTGGAAGAACTGGAGCAGGAACACAAGAACCTGACCAACGCCGAAACCCTGCTGGGCATCTGCCGCCAGGTGGTCGAGCAATGCAGCGAGAGCGATTCGGGCAACGTGCTCAATGCGCTGACGGCGAGCCTGAACCGGCTATCCAGCGTGAACAATTCGGTGGGCGCCCTGAGCGAAGCGACCAATCTGCTGACGAGCGCCCAGATCCAGGTCGAGGAAGCCGTTGGGGAACTGAATCGCTTCCTCGATCATTTCGACGCCGACCCGGCACGCCTGCAATACCTGGAAGAGCGCCTGGACACTATCTATACACTGGCGCGCAAGCACCGCATCCAGCCAACCGAGGTTGCCGAACTCCAACAGAGGTTGCTGGAAGAACTCGAGACCCTGAACGCCAACGATGAGTCCATCGAGCGCCTCGGGGACGAATTGGCTTCCTACGCCCGTCATTATCAGGAAAAGGCCAAGGAGCTCAGCGAGCTGCGACGCCAAGCCGCGACAGGGCTGGCCAGTGCCGTGGAGCAGGAAATCCAGCGCCTGGGCATGCCGGGTGGACGCTTCACCATCGAATTGCGCCCCAACGCCGGCGACGAACTCCAACCCAATGGGTTGGAACAGGTGGAATTGCTGGTCAGCGCCAACCCCGGGCAACCACTCAAGGGCCTGGCCAAAGTAGCCTCCGGCGGTGAATTGTCACGAATCAGCCTGGCTATCCAGGTCATCACCGCGCAGACCTCCCGCGTACCGACGCTAGTGTTCGACGAAGTGGACGTGGGCATCGGTGGCCCGACAGCGGAAATTGTCGGCCAATTGCTCCGCCGACTGGGCGAACGTGGCCAGGTGTTGACCGTCACTCACCTGCCCCAGGTCGCCGCCCAAGGGCACCAGCATTTATTTGTGCACAAGGTGCGTGGCGAGGATGCGACTCGCACCGCCGTGTCGAAGCTCAACAAAAACGAGCGTGTAGAAGAAGTGGCACGAATGCTGGGCGGGATCGACCTCACCAAGGAATCCCTGGCCCACGCGAAAAAAATGGTCGTTACCGCGAAAAACTGAGAACGGCAGAAAGCACGAAGGCGACCCTGGGGTCGCCTTCGTTCGTTTCGCGAACCGTAAGTCCGCGCGACATGCTTACTTTTTCTTGCGTACGTACAGCACAAGATTGTGATCAACCATCTCGAAGCCATACTTGTCGACGATTGCTTTCTGCAGCCGCTCGATTTCTTCGTCGAAGAATTCGATGACTTCACTGGTCTCGACGTTGACCATATGGTCGTGATGCTTGCCGTCGTCCAGTTCGAAGACCGCATGGCCTCCGTCGAAGTTGTGTCGCACCACAAGGCCAGCTGCCTCGAACTGGGTCAGGACACGGTAAACCGTGGCCAGACCGACGTCCTCACCAGCCTCCATCAGCGCCTTGTAGACATCCTCGGCGCTCATGTGGCGTTGCTCGGCGGAATCGAGCATTTGTAGAATCTTGACCCGTGGCAGGGTCACTTTGAGGCCGGCTTTGCGTAGTTCGCTATTTTCAACCATGGTCAGCTTTCTCGCGATGCTGCTTCGCAGCTTCTCTTAATGCGGGTATGATCGGCGTTTACGTTGTCCCAGCCAAGATAGTGGAAGTCGCCCACCGATGCAAAACACCAAGCTCTTGCTAACCAGTTTCACCTTTGTGGGACTGCTCGCACTCGCCGGTTGTTCATTCCCCGGGGTTTACAAAATCGACATCCAGCAGGGCAATGTCGTCACGCAGGACATGATAGACCAGTTACGCCCGGGAATGACCCGCCGGCAAGTACGGTTTATCATGGGTAACCCTCTGCTGACCGACACGTTCCATGCCGATCGCTGGGATTATCTGTACAGCTTGCAGCCAGGCGGCGGTGAGCGCCAGCAGGAACGCATCAGCGTCATCTTCAGCCCTGACGACCAACTCGTCAGCCTGTCGGGCGATTTCATGCCTGGCGTGAGCCGCGACGAGGCCATCATGGGCAAGGACAGCGGCACCACCGTGACCGACCCGGCCCAGAATGCCGAACAGCCGAAACCGGAAAAACCGGTCAAGCCAGGCTCGTTGCTGGACCAGATCCAGAAGGACGTGGACAACGTCGAGACCGTACCTGTCCCGACTCCGGAGCCTCTGGATACGTCGCCGCAATAAGCCGCGACAAGAAAAAAACCCGGCATGCCGGGTTTTTTCTTGTCTGCGATTCCAGCCAGGTTACTGCTCCGATTGTCGCGCCTGGGCAGCCTTGGCCGCGCGCAGGCGGCGAATTTCCTTCGGATCAGCCAATAAAGGTCGATAAATCTCCAATCGATCGGCCGCTTGCACCACTTGGTTATCCACATCGGCAACCACCTTGCCAAAAATCCCCACCGGGCAAGTTGTAAGATCCAGCTCTGGGAATACATCGGTAATCCCCGACGCCACCAGCGCTGCGCGAACACTGGTGCCTTCCTGCACCCTGCATGTGCGCAAGACCTGGCGATCCACCGAGGCATACACCACTTCTATCTCGATCAACGCTTGAGCTCTGCGTTCTGCTTGGCGCGCTGACAGAACGCATCGACCAGGGTATTGGCAGCCTGATTGAACAGCGGTCCCAATGTCGCTCGCACCAACGGGCCGGCATAGTCAAATGAAAGGTCCAGGCTGATCTTGCAGGCTTTCTCGCCAAGCGGCTTGAACACCCATACACCGTGGAGCTGGCTGAATGGCCCTTCTTCAAGGTTCATTTCGATGGACTGGCCAGGCACCAAGGTATTCCGAGTAACAAAATGCTGGCTCAGGCCGCCCTTGGCGACGCTGAGGCTGGCGCGCATATGGGTTTCGGAGCTCTCGAGCACCTCGGCAGACGAGCACCAAGGCAGGAATTCCGGATAACTCGCCACATCATTGACCAAGTCGTAAAGCGCCTGCGCCGGGTAGGGCAGCAAGGCCGAGCGTTGAATATGTGTCGTCATGTAAGCGTCACTTCCACAGCTGGGCGGCAAACACTACGAGAATGCCAATGGGCGCCACATAGCGCATCAAGAACAGGCTCAAGGCGAACAATACAGGACTGCGCAGCGACAACTCATCACGCACGGCTTCACGCCCCATGATCCACCCTGCAAACACCACGAAACACAGACCTCCCAGTGGAAGCATGATCCGAGATGTGAAGAAATCAATCACGCCAAAGAAATCCAGCCCTCCGGTTGCTCCCCACTGGTAGAGACGGAACAGCCCGTCTTCGTTCACGAAAAACTTCGCCTGCTTCCATATATTGAAGGAAAACACCGTGCCCAAGCCCACGAACCAGCAAGTGAAAGCCAGCCAGAACGTGACCCAGGCGCGGCTCAAGCGGGTGCGCTCAACCAGATAGGCCACCATGGGCTCAAGCAGAGAGATGGCCGAACTCCAGGCGGCAATCGCCACCAGGACAAAAAACACCACGCCCATGACTTGGCCGAACGCCATGCTCCCGAAAGCAAATGGCAGGCTGACGAACATCAGCCCCGGCCCTTCGCTGGGGTTCAGGCCGGCAGCAAACACAATCGGAAACAATGCCACCCCCGCCAGCAGCGACACGAAGGTATCCAGCAGCGCAACACCAACGACAGTCCTGGTCAGCGACGCATTTTTCGGCATGTAGGCGCCGTAGATCATGATCGAACCGACCCCGACACTGAGGGAAAAGAATGCGTGCCCCATGGCCGGCAGCAAGCCATCCATGACTTTTTCCGGCTTGAAGTCGAACATGAAATGCACGCCTTCCATGAAGTGCCCGGTCGTCATGCTGTAGCCCAGCAGGACCAGGATCATCACGAAAAGCAAGGGCATCATGATCCGCAGGCTGCGCTCAAGCCCTGCCACCACGCCTCGGGCAATCACCACGGCGGAAAGCACCATGAAGAGCGTGTGCCAAAGCGTGAGCCTCCAAGGGTCGGCGATCACATTGCCGAAGTAAGCGCCGACCTGATCAGGCGTCGCGCCCTGGAAATCGCCTCGCCCCATGTCGATGATGTAGTCCAGCGACCAGCCACCGACCACGCTATAGAAGGACAAGATCAACAGTGCCGTGATCATCCCGGCGAACGCACCCCAGGACCACTTCGGCGAGTGTCCGGCCTCCACGGCCAACACCTTCAGCGCGTTGGCCGGACTTTGCCGGGCGCGACGGCCAATCAGTGTCTCCGCCAGCATGACTGGCGCGCCGATCAGGGCGATACATGCCAGGAACATCAATACGAAGGCACCGCCACCGTAGACGCCGACCATGTATGGAAACTTCCAGATACTACCCAGCCCCACGGCAGAACCGGTCGCCGCGAATATGAAGACCCAGCGGCTAGCCCAACTGCCGTGGACAGAAACCTTGTCTGTCGACATCGTGATCACGCCCAAGCGTTCAAAAAAGAGGCCGCATTGTCCGGGATTCACTCAACGTGCTCAAGCACGCAGCTTCACCGTAGCCGACACGCACGCAACTGCCTATAATGCCGCCCCTATGGCTAAACAGAAGAAACACCCCACAGGGACCATCGCGCAAAACAAAAAGGCGCGACACGATTACTTCATCGAACAACGTTTCGAGGCTGGCATGGTCCTGGCCGGCTGGGAAGTAAAGAGCTTGCGTGCCGGCAAGGCGCAACTGGTCGACAGTTATGTCTTGCTCAAGGACGGCGAAGCGTGGCTGCTGGGCAGTCATATCACGCCGCTGACCACCGCCAGCACCCATGTCATCGCCGATCCCGTGCGCTCGCGCAAGCTGCTGCTCAACAAGCGCGAGCTGGAAAAGCTCTTCGCCTCCGTGCAGCAGAAGGGCTACACCTGCGTCTGCACGTCGTTGTACTGGAGCAAGCACTTGATCAAGTGCGAAATTGCCCTGGGCAAGGGCAAGAAGGAGTACGACAAGCGCGATACCGAGCGCGAACGCGATGCCGGCCGCGAGCTGCAGCGCGCGGTGCGCAACAAGGGCAAGGAAGACTAGCCCGGAATCAACTGTGGGAGCGAGCTTGCTCGCGATGATGACGGCGATGCATCCAACATTGTTGGATCAGGCAGACCGCCATCGCGAGCAAGCTCGCTCCCACAGGGTTCGCCGGCACGATCAGATTCCCTTGCGCCGCTCCGCCCGCGCCATACGCTGTACTTCCTGACGCACCTCTTCCAAGACTTCCTGCACATACAAGATATGTCGGCTGGAGATTTCCCGCGCCTGTTCGGCATGCCCGTCCATAATGGCCTGGTACAACTCCCGATGCTGGCTGATCAGCATGTCGCGGGTCTCGCTGCGCTGCTTGTACATGCCACCGATATTGGTGACGACGTTGCGCTTGAGCAGGTCGAACAAGCCGCGAATGGTGTGCAGCAGTACCGCATTATGACTGGCCTCGGCGATCGCCAGGTGGAACCGGGCATCCGCCGCGCCCTCCTCCGCCCGACTGACCTCGTCGTGGCGCGAGTAACAATCCTGCAGTTCGCCAAACGCCGCCGTCAGCCGCTCGCGATCCACTTCCGTGGCCCGCAGTGCCGCGTAATAAGCGCAGGAAGCCTCCAGCGTGTGACGGAACTCCAGCAAATCGCGCTGTGCTTCGGGGTTGCTTTCCAACAGTTGCAACAGCGGATCACTGAACGTCGAGCCCAGCGACTCCACCACATAGTTGCCGCCGCCCTGGCGACTGATCAACAAGCCTTTGGCCGTCAGCTTCTGGATCGCTTCACGCAATGAAGGGCGTGATACACCGAACTGCTCGGCCAGGGTCCGCTCGGCGGGCAGCCGCTCACCCGACTTCAGCGTGCCCTCAAGGATCATGCCTTCAAGCCGCTCGACAATATCGTCAGACAAACGGCGCTGACGAATCTGATCAAACCCCATAACTCAATTCTCCACGATCCCGACGGCTCGCCGGGCTCTCTATTCTGGCCCATCCGGGCCGTGCTCACACCCACCAAAAGCTATTTGTTCGAACGGATCAGATGCGTTCTGCACCGCTTATTCGACGAAAGTTTCAGGGCGGCAAATTGACACACGACAACCAAGGCTTTTACCCTAGCCGACAGCGCTTGTAAATTGGTATTACCAATTGTCCAAATCGCTGACCAGTGCCTGACCAACAACAATTAGGGGCCCACCCATTATGCAAACCTGGCAACAGCTCTACAGCCCGCTCGGCAGCCTCGGCTTGTCCGCACTTGCGGCCGTTATTCCCATCGTGTTTTTCTTCCTGGCCCTGGCGGTGTTTCGCCTCAAGGGGCATGTGGCCGGCAGCATCACCTTGGCCCTGGCGATTGCCGTGGCGATTTTCGCGTTCAACATGCCCGCAGACATGGCCTTCGCCGCCGCCGGCTATGGCTTTGCCTATGGCCTGTGGCCCATTGCCTGGATCATCGTCGCCGCGGTGTTTCTCTACAAACTGACCGTCAAGAGCGGCCAGTTCGAAGTGATTCGCAGCTCGGTGCTGTCGATTACCGATGACCAACGCCTGCAAGTGCTGTTGATCGGTTTCTGCTTTGGCGCATTCCTGGAAGGTGCTGCGGGCTTCGGTGCACCGGTGGCGATCACTGCCGCCCTCCTGGTCGGCCTGGGCTTCAACCCTTTGTATGCCGCGGGCCTGTGCCTGATCGCCAACACCGCCCCCGTGGCGTTCGGCGCGCTGGGCATCCCGATTATCGTGGCCGGCCAGGTCACCGGCATCGACGCGTTCAAGATCGGCGCCATGACCGGTCGCCAATTGCCCTTGCTGTCGTTGTTCGTGCCGTTCTGGCTGGTGTTCATGATGGACGGCCTGCGCGGCGTGCGGGAAACCTGGCCAGCAGCGCTGGTGGCCGGCTTGAGCTTTGCCATCACCCAATACTTCACCTCCAACTTCATCGGCCCGGAACTGCCGGACATCACCTCCGCCCTGGCCAGCCTGATTTCCCTGACGCTGTTCCTGAAAATCTGGCAGCCCAAGCGCACCGCCGGCGCCCAGATTGCCGGCACCACCGCCAGCGCAACGGTCACCGCCAACGCCGGCGGTTTCGGCCAACCGCGCAGCACCGTGGCGTCGCCCTACAGCCTGGGAGAAATCATCAAGGCGTGGTCACCGTTCCTGATCCTGACCGTCTTGGTGACGATCTGGACCCTCAAGCCGTTCAAGGCCATGTTCGCCGCCGGCGGCTCGATGTACGGCTGGGTGTTCAACTTCGCCATCCCGCACCTGGACCAGATGGTGATCAAGGTCGCGCCCATCGTGATCAATCCCACCGCCATCCCGGCCGTGTACAAGCTGGATCCGATTTCTGCCACCGGCACGGCGATTTTCTTCTCCGCACTGATCTCGATGCTGGTACTGAAGATCAACCTCAAAACTGGTCTTACCACTTTTAAAGAGACGCTTTTCGAGCTGCGCTGGCCGATCCTGTCCATCGGCATGGTGCTGGCGTTCGCCTTCGTCACCAACTATTCGGGCATGTCGTCGACCATGGCCCTGGTGCTGGCAGGCACGGGCGCGGCGTTCCCGTTCTTCTCGCCGTTCCTGGGTTGGCTGGGCGTGTTCCTGACCGGCTCCGATACCTCATCCAACGCGCTGTTCAGCTCGCTGCAAGCCACCACCGCGCACCAGATCGGCGTCAGCGACACCTTGCTCGTCGCGGCCAACACCAGCGGCGGCGTGACCGGCAAGATGATTTCGCCACAATCGATCGCGGTGGCCTGCGCCGCGACCGGGCTGGTGGGCAAGGAATCGGATCTGTTCCGTTTCACCCTCAAACACAGCCTATTCTTTGCAACGATTGTCGGCTTGATCACGTTGGCCCAGGCCTACTGGTTTACCGGCATGCTGGTTCATTAAGTCCTACACGCAACACTGGAAAAACCGACGCCGAACCGTGATTCGGCGTCTGCTATTCACAACCGGGTCTGCAAGGCTGCTGAAAGATTTCCTGGCTATATTCAGCAGCCTCAGCGGACGGATAACCGGGACCACCCGGAGACACGCCTGATGAGCGAGCTTTTTTACAACGCCGTACCGAACGCGACCCGTGTCGCCCCGCCCTTGCCCGAGCCTCGGCAGTACCCCAGCGAGAAACCGCGTCGGGTCTATCTGTTCGGCACGTGCGTGGTGGACCTGTTCTATCCCGAAGCCGGAATGGATGCGATTCATCTGCTGGAGCGCGAAGGGATCCGGGTGGATTACCCGCAGGGGCAAAGTTGCTGTGGCCAACCGGCCTACACCTCGGGCTACACCGAGCAGGCGCGGACGGTGGCCCGGGCGCAACTGGCCTTGTTTGCCGAAGATTATCCGGTGGTGGTGCCCTCGGGCTCCTGTGCCGGCATGCTGCGCGAGCATTATGCCGACCTGTTCAAGGACGAACCGGAAACGCTCAAGCAGGTCCAGGCCCTGGCGGCCCGGACCTATGAACTGGCCGAGTTCCTGCTGTTTGTCTGCAAGGTGCAGTTGAACGACAACGGCGAGCCGGTGAAGGTCGCGCTGCATACGTCCTGCTCGGCACGGCGTGAAATGAATACCCACCTACACGGTCGCGCGTTGTTGGCGCAGCTGCGCAATGTGGAGCGAGTCGAACACAGCCACGAAAGCGAATGCTGCGGCTTTGGTGGGACCTTTAGCGTTCGCATGCCGGATATTTCCGGTGCGATGGTGGCCGACAAGACCCGAGCGTTGAAGGAATCCGGCGCGCACCAGGTCGTCAGCGCCGATTGCGGCTGTTTGATGAACATCAACGGCGCGCTGGAAAAGCAGCAAGAAGCGTTACGCGGCCAGCACCTGGCGAGTTTCCTCCGCCAGCGCATCGGAGGTGTCGCATGAGCACGCCGACGCTGATCCCGACCGTTGAGGTGCAGGAAGATTTTCGTGCCCGAGCCCACAAGGCCCTGGACGACACGCAACTGCGAAACAACTTTCGCAGTGCGATGGATTCACTGATGACCAAGCGGGCAACGTCCTTCAACGATGCCCACGAAAGAGAACACCTGCGGGTGCTGGGCAATGCCGTCCGCGCCCGTGCGTTATCCAAGCTGCCCGACCTGCTCGAGCAACTTGAAACCAACCTGACCCGCAACGGTGTGAACGTGCACTGGGCGGAAACGGTGGACGAAGCCAACGGCATCGTCCTTTCGATCATCCGCGCTCACGAGGCGCGGCAAGTGATCAAGGGCAAATCGATGGTCAGCGAAGAGATGGAGATGAACCATTTCCTCGAGGCTCGGGACATTGAATGTCTCGAATCCGACATGGGGGAATACATCGTCCAACTCGACCACGAGAAGCCTTCACACATCATTATGCCGGCGATCCACAAGAATGCCGGTCAGGTCGCGTCCTTGTTCCACGACAAACTCGGCGTGGAGTACACCAAGGACGTTGACCAACTCATTCAGATCGGCCGCAGGGTCCTGCGGCAGAAGTTCTTCGAGGCCGACGTCGGCGTCTCCGGCGTCAACTTCGCCGTCGCCGAAACCGGCACGCTGCTGCTGGTGGAAAACGAAGGCAACGGGCGGATGTCCACCACCGTGCCACCGGTGCACATTGCCGTGACCGGCATCGAAAAGGTTGTCGAGAACCTGCGTGATGTCGTGCCGCTGCTCTCGCTGCTGACCCGCTCCGCCCTCGGCCAGCCCATCACGACCTACGTCAACATGATCTCCGGGCCACGCAAGGCCGATGAACTGGACGGCCCCCAGGAAGTCCACCTGGTCCTGCTGGACAACGGTCGCAGCCAGGCGTTTGCCGACAGTGAATTGCGCCAGACCCTGAACTGCATTCGCTGCGGCGCTTGTATGAATCATTGCCCGGTGTACACCCGAATCGGCGGTCATGCCTACGGCGAGGTTTACCCGGGGCCTATCGGAAAAATCATCACGCCGCACATGGTCGGCCTGGCCAAGGTGCCCGACCACCCGAGCGCCTCTTCGCTGTGCGGTGCCTGCGGCGAAGTGTGCCCGGTGAAGATTCCAATCCCGGCGTTGCTGCGGCGGCTGCGGGAAGAAAACGTCAAGGCGCCAGACAGCCCTAACCAAGTGATGCGTGGCCAGGGCAGCAAATACTCGCCCAAGGAACGGTTCATCTGGAATGCCTGGGCCTGGCTCAACAGCTCGCCGCGGCTGTATCGGCTGTTCGGCTTCCTCGCCACGCGCCTGCGCGCCCTGACGCCTCGAAACGTCGGCCCGTGGACCCAGAACCACAGCGCCCCCAAACCCGCCGCCCGCTCATTGCATGACCTGGCCCGCGAACACCTGAACCAGCAGGGAGACCGCCGATGAGTGCCAAGGACAATATCCTCGCCAAGCTGCGTAAAAGCCTGACGGGCGCCACCCCGGTTGCCGACAACTTCGATGTCGACCTGGTGACGCAAACCTATCGCTATGCGCCCGAGGAACGTATCGCGCAATTGCGCAAGCTGATGGAGGCGGTGCACACCGAAATCCACCTGACCTCAGCAGAGAGCTGGCCGGCCCTGCTCGCGCAACTGCTGCGCGACCGTCAACTGCCGAGCCTGCTCATCGCGCCGACAACCGCACATGGGGAAAAAATCATACAGTTCTGGGCGAACAATCCGGACCTGCCAACCCTCAAGGCCTACGACCGCCCGGTGGAAGAATGGAAAGCCGAGCTGTTCAACGACACCCCGGCCAGCCTCACCGGAACCCTCGGGGCCATCGCTGCCACCGGTAGCCTGATTCTCTGGCCGACGCGGGAAGAGCCGCGACTGATGAGCCTGGTGCCTCCGGTGCATTTCGCCCTGCTCAAGGCCAGCGAGATCCGCGACAACTTCTATGAAGTACAACAGGAATTCGAATGGGCCCAAGGCATGCCCACCAACGCCCTGCTGGTATCGGGCCCGTCGAAAACTGCCGACATCGAACAAGTCCTGGCCTACGGCGCCCATGGTCCGAAGGATCTGGTGGTTTTGATTCTGGAGGACCAATGACCCTTCCAGCCTCTTTCCTACACGACGTTGAACGACTGATCCCGCAGAAACGCCGTTTCGACGACCCGCTGTCGACCTTGGCCTTCGGCACCGACGCCAGTTTCTATCGGCTGATTCCGAAACTGGTGGTACGCGTCGAATCCGAAGATGAAGTGATTGCCCTGCTGAAACTGGCCCAACGGGACCAGGTCCCGGTCACGTTCCGCGCCGCCGGCACCAGCCTGTCCGGCCAAGCCATCAGCGACTCGGTGCTGATTGTGCTAGGGGATAACTGGAACGGGCGCGAGATTCGCGAACAAGGGACGCAGATTCGTTTGCAGCCTGGCGTGATCGGCGCCCAGGCCAACGCCTGGCTGGCGCCGTTCGGGCGCAAGATCGGCCCGGATCCGGCGTCGATCAACGCCTGCAAAATCGGCGGCATCGTCGCCAACAACGCCAGCGGCATGTGCTGCGGCACGGCGCAGAACACCTATCACACCCTGGCCGGCATTCGCTTGGTCCTGGCCGATGGCACGCGCCTGGATACTGAAGACGACAGCAGCGTGGCGGCTTTTCGTACAAGCCACGGCGACCTGCTGGAACGCCTGGCCACCCTTGGCCGCGAGACCCGCGCCAATACTGAGCTGGCAGCGCGAATCCGGCATAAATATCGTCTGAAAAATACCACCGGCCTGTCACTCAATGCCCTGGTGGATTTTGACGAGCCTGTGGATATCTTGAGCCACCTGCTGGTGGGCTCCGAAGGCATCCTCGGTTTCATCAGTGCGGTGACCTACAACACCGTCATCGACCATCCGAACAAGGCTTCGGCCCTGATCGTATTCCCGGATGTGGAAACCTGCTGCAACGCCGTCACCGTGCTGAAAAGCCAGCCGGTATCGGCCGTCGAACTGCTGGACCGCCGCAGCCTGCGCTCGGTTCAGGACAAACCGGGCATGCCGGATTTCGTACAGCATCTGTCGATCAATGCCTGCGCCTTGTTGATCGAATCCCGCGCGGCTTCTTCGTCGTTACTACAAGAACAGCTGGCCCGGATCATGGCCTCCCTGGCCGGTTTCCCGGTGGAAAAACAGGTCGACTTTACCGAAGACCCACGGGAAAACGCCCGGCTCTGGGCGATCCGCAAAGACACCTTCCCCGCCGTCGGTGCGGTCCGCAAAACCGGGACCACGGTCATCATCGAAGACGTGACCTTTCCGGTCGAGCAACTGGCCATCGGCGTCAACCGTCTGATCGAACTGTTCGACAAACATCACTACGACGAAGCGATCCTTTTCGGACACGCGCTGGAAGGCAATCTGCACTTTGTCTTCACCCAAGGCTTCAACAGCGCCGAAGAAGTCGCACGCTACCAGGCGTTCATGGATGACGTGGCGCAGTTGGTGGCGGTGGAATTCGGCGGCTCGCTCAAAGCCGAACACGGCACCGGGCGCAACATGGCGCCGTTCGTCGAGCTGGAATGGGGCAGCGATGCCTACCAATTGATGTGGCAGCTCAAACGCCTGCTCGACCCTAACGGCATTCTCAACCCGGACGTGGTGCTCAGCGAAGATCCGCTGATTCATCTCAAGCACCTCAAACCACTGCCGGCCGCCGATGAGATTGTGGACAAGTGCATCGAGTGCGGTTTTTGCGAACCGGTCTGTCCTTCCAAGGACCTGACCTTGAGCCCGCGCCAGCGCATCGTGATCTGGCGCGATATCCAAGCGAAGAAACGCGCCGGCACCGACACCACCGAACTGGAACGTGCCTACCAATACCAGGGCATCGACACCTGCGCCGCCACGGGCCTGTGTGCACAACGTTGTCCGGTAGGCATCAATACCGGCGAGCTGGTGAAAAAGCTGCGCAGCCGCGACGCGACGCAGACGAAAACTGCCAACTGGATTGAAGGAAATTTCGCCACCACACTGCAAGGCGCGCGCTTCGCCCTGCACGTCGCCAACGGCGCACGCATGCTGCTGGGCGCGCCCCGCCTGGCGAAACTGTCGGCCTCGTTGACACGCCTGTCCAAGGGCCAGGTGCCACAGTGGACCCACGCCATGCCTCAGCCGGAAAAGGCCATTCGTTTCAGCCCCGCCGTGTCGGACGAGCGTCCGAGGGTGGTTTACCTGGCGGCGTGCGCATCGCGAGTCATGGGCCCGGCGGCGGGAGACAACGAGCAAATGTCGCTGTACGACAAGACTCGCGGCCTGCTGGAAAAGGCCGGTTATCAGGTAGTCTTTCCCGACAATGTAAACAGTCTCTGCTGCGGCCAAC
The DNA here is from genome assembly GCF_051132015.1 of Pseudomonas sp. Z1-12. Lineage (NCBI taxonomy): Bacteria > Pseudomonadati > Pseudomonadota > Gammaproteobacteria > Pseudomonadales > Pseudomonadaceae > Pseudomonas > Pseudomonas sp. Z1-12. Next base: position 871,204 of record NZ_CP071647.1, on the reverse strand, counting down.
CCTTTGCGTCCAAAGGCTACACCGAGCAGGCCGAACACAAGCGCCAAGAACTGATCGGCGCCTTGCTGCACGCCAGTCGCGGCGGGCTCGACCCGATCTACTGTGACACCAGCCCTTGCACGCTACGGCTGGTCCAGGACTTGGGTGACGTGCGCCTGGACCTGTATGACCCGGTGCGTTTCATCCGTACTCACTTGATGGACCGTCTCGATTTCACCCCCCAGGAGGCGCCCATTGCGGTGCACATCACGTGCAGTACCCAGCACCTCGGCGAAAGCCAGGCGCTGATCGATCTGGCGCGCCAATGCAGCAAACAAGTGGTGATTCCGGAAGGTATCCATTGCTGTGGTTTTGCCGGCGACAAGGGCTTTACCACCCCCGAACTCAACGCCCACTCGCTGCGAAGCCTCAAGGACGCGGTTCAATATTGCACCGAGGGCATTTCCACCAGCCGCACGTGTGAGATTGGTCTGACGCATCATGGGGAAATCGACTACCACGGCTTGGTCTATCTGGTCGACCGTGTCACCCGCCCCAAGCCCGCCAACGGTGAAGGCCTTGCGATAGGGCTCGAAGAAAAATCGAATTCCTGCGCTTCGCTGTAGTCACTTGAATAGGCCCGGCTCCGCTGGGCCACCTACTGACTCGGCCCGGCCGCGACTGTCCAGCGGCACCGAGACCCTACGTTCAAGGAGATACACATGAAGCGCACCGCACTTGCTGGCTTGTTCATTTCCGCTGCGATGTTGGCCTCTCCGGTGTTTGCAGGAAGCCAGGATGACCTTTGCAAAATCAACCTGCAAAAGATCAGCGACGCCAAAGTCAGCACCGAGCAAATGAGCGAAGGTCTAAAGACCGACATCGATGCCACCGTCGGACAAGCCAAGGCTGAGCACGCCAAAGGCACCAAAGAAGGCACCGAAAATTGCATCTCGTTGACCAATCAGGCGATCCAGAAGCTGCAGAACAACGCCAAAGGCGACCAGTAGAATCACCGCAGGCCAACCTTCGGGTTGGCCTCGGACATGGATTGGCGTACACTGCACGTGCCTGCCGCTCCAACAGACTCACGGAGCGACAGGTTCGGGGCCGTTTAGGATTCGACGCCGGTTGCGAAACTCTAGGTGCATGCCGAGTTGGTAACAGAACTCGTAAATCCACTGTTGCAACTTCTATAGTTGCCAATGACGAAAACTACGGCCAGGAATTCGCTATCGCTGCGTAAGCAGCCTTAGATCCTGAGCTTCTGGTACCTTCGGGTCCAGCAATCACGAGGGGATGTCCGTAAACCCAAAGTGATTGTCATATAGAACGGAATCGCCGTGCAGTACGTTGTGGACGAATCGGCTAAAACTTACACAACTCGCCCAAAGCACCCTGCCCGTCGGGTCGCTGAGGGTTAACTTAATAGACACGGCTACGCATGTAGTACCGACAGCGGAGTACTGGCGGACGGGGGTTCAAATCCCCCCGGCTCCACCAACTCGACAAAAAAGACGTCCATGGACGTCTTTTTTTGTGCCTGGAATTCACGGTTCGACGTAATTAAACCTCAGACGGCTTGAAGGTCTCGCAACGCCTCAGGGTGCTGGCTCGCGACCCGCAGAAGGGTCTGTGCCGCACCGGCAGGTCGCCGACGACCCAGCTCCCAATCCTGCAACGTACGCAGGCTGACTCCCAGCAGCTCTGCAAGTGCACTTTGAGATACACCGACTTTAGCCCTGGCCTCAGCCGCAGCCGAAAGCGTCACCTCGGTTGTGCGTGCCGCCTTGCCAGCTTTCATTTGGCGTACCGAAGCCAATCAGGCGATGAACGCCCCAACCTTCTCAAACACCAGAAACAGGTTTCACCGCTATAACCATAATCTCCACCAGCACCTCAGGCCGCGCCAGGCACGCCTGAACAGTGGCCCGTGCCGGAGCGCTATCCGCTGGCAGCCAGGCGTCCCACACCGCATTCATCGGCGCGAAATCACGATCAATGTCCTTGAGCCAGATCTGTGCGCTCAAAAGCTTGCCCTTGTCGCTGCCCGCCAGTGACAACAAGGCTTCGATCTTGGCCAGCACCTGCCGCGTCTGCTCTTCGATGCCAAGGTGTAGATCCGTGGGCACCTGGCCGGAGAGGTAAAGCAGATCGCCGTGACTGACCACACCGGACATCCGCGCGTTGCTCTGAAAACGTTGAATCGTTGCCATCGGGTTTACTCCGTGAATTGAGAAAGTTAAGGCGCTGCGCTAGCAGAGCGGGATCGGCCGGCGCTTGCAACGATGACGTTATGACCGGCCTTGTGTAAAAGCCAGGCACTGCTCAAGCCAACGATACCAGCTCCGACGACACAGATTTCCATTACGCCACCACCCTGTCCGACAGGTCCCAACCCACCGGCCGCCGCTGGTGCCAATCACTGACTTGCTGGTAGGCATGGGCGATCCGCAGGACCAAGGGTTCGGCGAAAGCACGCCCGACGATCTGCATCGAGACCGGCATACGTTGCTCGTCAAAGCCCACCGGCAGCGCCACTGAACAGAGATTGAGCAGGTTGGCGAAACGGCCGAGCAAGGCCAGCGGCGTGCCGTACTCATCGACCTGACTCAGCGGCACGCTGCCAATGGCGTTGGTCGGAAACGCACAGGCATCGACGTTGGACATGGCTTCGTCCATGGCTTGGCGGGCAACACGTCGCTGGTTGTGCAAATCGATATAAGCCGCCGCGTCGATGGCGCGCCCGCTCAGCACTCGACGCTGCACATGAGGATCGAAGCGCAGATCATCGCGTTCGAACAGGCTACCAAGGCTGGCGTAGCCTTCGGCACTCATGAGGCCACCGGCGACGCGCATGCACTGCTCCAGGGAAGTCGGTAGCGGCTGTTCGACCAAATGCATGCCCAGTGCGGCCAATTGCTCAAGCCCCTGGTCATAGGCTGCCAATACGCCAGGCGCGATGTGTACGCGTTCGGCCTGTGGCAGCACCCAGACGCGCAGACCGGCCACCGGAAGATTCAAGCCTGCCGCGGTACTGAAGACTGGCGACTTGGCCGAGACCGAATCCATCGGGTCCGGTCCCAGCAGCGCGTCAAGCATCCACGCGGCGTCTTCGACGGTGTGCGTAATCGGTCCTACCGAATCCAGCGATGGACACAACTCAATCAAACCGTGACGGCTCACCAACCCACGCGTGGTTTTCAACCCAACCAAACCACACATACCCGCCGGAATCCGCACCGAGCCGCCGGTGTCGGTGCCCAATGCCGCGCTTGCCAATCCGCCGGCCACGGCCACCGCGGAACCACTGCTGGACCCGCCTGGAGCACGATGCACGTCGCAGTCCCATGGATTCCACGGCGTGCCCATCACGGCATTGGTGCCCCACCCCCCGAAAGCAAACTCTACGGTGTGGGTCTTGCCCATGATGATCGCCCCGGCGCGCTCCAGTCGCTGGACTGCCGTGGCGGTGAGCCGCGAGATACGCGGCTGCTGTGCCAGCGAACCACCGGTGATGGCCTTGCCTTCGATTTCGAACAAATCCTTGATCGCCACCGGAATGCCATGCAATGGCCCCAGGTTGACACCGGCAGCTCGCTGCCGATCGGCCGCGATGGCGGCACCGAGCGCGCGCTGGGGATAGGCTTCGACATAAGCATTGAGTTGACCGTTGAAACGCTCGATCCGCTCCAGTTGCGCGCCAACCAGGGACTCGCTCGTGAGCGCTCCGGAGGCCAGCGCTTGCTGTAACTGGCCAATGCTGTGGGAAGCGGTTCGATCCTTGATGTTCATGTGTTCAGCCTCGAATGGTTTTGCGTCCGCGAGAAAATCGTACTTCCAGTACTCGCGATAACAGAGAAAGAGGGAAAGCGATGACGAAATAGAACAACCCCACCAGCAGGAAAATATGCATCGGCAAAAAGGATTCGGACGCGATGGCCCGGGCTGCCAGCATCAACTCATCGGTGGCGATCAGGGCGCACAGGGAGCTGTCTTTCAGAATCGACACGTAGGCATTGAGCAACGGCGGCAACATGCCGCGAATGGCTTGGGGAAAGATCACCGAGGTGAAGGCTTGCAACGGCGTCAGGCCGGTAGCGATGGCCGCCTCACGCTGGCCGCGATGCAAGGAGTCCAGTCCACCGCGCAGGATTTCTGCGACGTAGGCCGAGCCCTGCAAACCCAAACCGATGGCGCCGGCCCAGTAACCCGACAGCGTCAGCCCGAGGCTGGGCAAGGTGAAGTACAGCGCCAGCAGCAACGCCAGGAGCGGCACCGCACGCATCCCCTGGATGAAGAACACCGCCAGACGCTTGAGCAATATGCTGGGGCTCTTCATCGCCCAGGCCAGTAACGCGCCCAACACCGCCGCCAGGGCGAAGCCTGTCAGGGACAGCTCGGCGCTGACTCGCGCGCCGAGTAGCAGGCGCGCGAACCAATCGCTCCAGTATTCCGGGTATTGTTGGAAAAAACCGATCATCGCGCCGCCCTCAGATGACGTTCAAGTCGGATGAATCCCACGCCAATTGGCAGGATCATCGCCGCATAGATGCACATCACCGCCAGATAAATCAGCGAGGTCTGGAACGTGGAGGTCACAAGATTGCGGGCAAGGAACATGATTTCCGGCACGGCAATGGCCGAGGCGACGGACGTGTCCTTGATCAGTTGCGTGACATAGTTGGCGTAAGCCGGCAACGCAACGCGCAGGGCCTGGGGCAAGAGGATGTAGCGCAAAATTTGCAGACGGTGCAAGCCAACGGCCTGTCCGGCTTCATGCTGGCCGACGTGCAGCGATTGCAAGCCGGCTCGGAAAGTATCGGCCAGCACTGCGCTGCCCACCAGGCTCAAACCGACGATGGCCGCCAACCACGCGGGCAAGTTGATTCCCAGATAGGACAGCCCGAAGTAGATCAGGAACAGGTGCGCCAGCGCAGGCACGTTGCGCATCCATTCGATGAAACAGGCAATGGCGCCGTGCACCAGTCGCGATCGGCTGAACGTCAGCAAAACCGCCAGTATCAAACCGCCCGCACTGGCCAGCACCAAGGTGCAGAGGGCGATTTCCAACGCGTTCATTGCGCCTTTCAACAGCAAGGGCAACAGTCCGAGGAAAGCTTGCAGATTCACCATCAGGCGCTCTCCACAGCCATGCGCCCCAGAAAACTGCGGGTGCGTTCGTGACGAGGGTTGTCGATGACTTGCGCCGACGGCCCCTGTTCGACAATGCGCCCGCCGTCCATGAAGATCACCCGATCCGCCACATCGCGAGCAAACCTCACTTCATGGGTGACCATGATCATGCTGCGGCCCTCTTCCGCCAGCTCGCGAATCACGGCCAACACTTCGCCGACCAACTCGGGATCCAACGCCGAGGTCGGTTCGTCGAACAGGATCACTTTCGGTTGCTGGGCCAAAGCCCGGGCGATGGCGACCCGCTGTTGCTGACCACCCGACAACTGTTCGGGATAAGACTCGGCCTTGTGCCGCAGATGGACTTTTTCCAACATCGCGTCGGCCAATTCATACGCCTGCTTGCGCGGCATGCCTTGGGCCTTGATGGGACCGAGCGCGACGTTATCGCGCACGTTCAAGTGCGGCCAGAGATAGAACAACTGGAACACCATGGCGATCTCGCGGCGCTGCGGCGCCATCTCCCGGTCACTCATCAGGCGCAAACGCTTGCCGTCCTTGACCTGCCCGATCAGCTCATCCCCCAGCCAGATCTCGCCGCTGGTGGGTTTTTCCAGGTAATTGATGCAACGCAGGCAGGTGGACTTTCCAGAACCGCTTGGGCCAATCAATGACAGGGTCTCACCGGGCTTCAACTCCAGGCTGATGCCCTTGAGCACTTCCAGATCGCCATAGTTCTTGTGTAATTCGTGCACGCGCAGCAACGCGGTGTCAGACGGGCTCGACATCTTGGCTAACCTCTTTTTGTTGTAGGCATGGCGATGAGTCCGGCGCATCGCCGCACACACTTATTTGCAGCCAGGCAGCGTCCAGTCCGCTGGGCGATCGACGCCCAAGCGCAGGTCCTTGCCTTCGGGCATGAACCAGACATCCTGGGTCAGGCCGTAGCGAGCGCCGACCTTGCGCATCTCACAGTTTTTCCAGAGCGTCTGAATCTGCGCATTAACCGCCGTCACCAGTTCCGGACTGGCCTTGTTGAAGCCGAACACCACCTGGCCCAAGCCAGTCAGCAATGGGAAATTCGGATCGTTGTCGACAAAGGCGTTGAAACGCAGGTGCCATTGCTCATTGCGGGAAATGGCGTATTGCATGACCGGTGGATCGCCGATCACCGCATCGATCCGTCCGGCGAGCAGATCGCGAACGGCCGCATCAGACGTGTCGTACAGGGCGACTTGCAGGCCATCGATCTTGCGCATCTCGGGGATGAACGAAAAACCGGTGATGGTGCCGACTTTCTTGCCTTGCAAATCCTTGAGGCTGTTCCAGTTGGTCTTGTCTGTCTGGGTGATACCGTTCTTGAAGTAGTGAATAGGATCGCTCAAGGCCATGATTTTCGAGCGTTGCTCGGTCCAGCCCATGGTGCCGGCCATGACATCCACTCGCTTGGACTGCACCGAGGCAATCGTCCCTGACCATTCCATCAATGCCGGTTTGACCTTAAGGCCCAGCTTTTCGGAAATTTGTTGAAGAATTTCACCGTCATAGCCGACCATCCGACTATCTTGATACCCTGTTCCTGGCATATCACCACTGAAGGCGATGGTCAGGCTTCCCGGCTCTACTGTCTCCAATGCGAACACCGGTGCCGTGGCCAGCACGGACACCAGAAAACCGGCACAGATAGCGGAAAAACGCTGGACTTTGGACGTCTTCATCGGATGCTCCTCGATAGTTTTTATTGTGGCAGCAGAACGTTTCGCATCGGTCCATCGTAGTGGGCCCGGCGGTATAACTGGTTGGACGCTTTGCACGAATGATTGAACATTTGCGACATTCTGGCGGCACAGAGCCCGTGGCACCCCAGGAAAGCCTCGTGGACGAGCTCGATCATGGGCAGGCGCGTCATCCACCCATGCGCCGCGGCACCGCCGAGCTGTCTATTGGCATCATGTTGTGGCCACGTTTCCCCTTGCTGTCACTGTCAGGGCTGACCGATGCGTTGCGGCATGCCGCCGATACAGGAGATCAAAGCCGCCCCATACGCTGCCAATGGAAAGTACTGGGCACTCCCGGGCAAAGAGTCATTTCCAGTAGCGGACTGGACGTACCGATCGACAGTGAACTCGCTGACCCGAAGCGTTTCGACTACATCGTGGTGATTGGTGGATTGCTCGACTCCATCGAGGCGGTGCCGAAAACCTATCCCGCGTTCCTCCACCAGGCCGCAGCGGCACAGGTGCCGTTGATCGGCCTGTGCACCGGCAGTTTCGTGCTCGCGCGACATGGCCTGATGGAGGGGCGAACGGCGTGTGTCCACGCCTATCATGGCGACGACTGGAAGCGACTGTTTCCCTCGTTGCGCTTTGTCATCAACAGAGACTTTCTGATCGACCGGGACCGGATCACCTGCGCGGGCGGTGTGTCAGTCATCGAACTGGCGCTTCATCTGATCGGCCTGCACTGCGGACCGGATCGTGCGGGCAAGGTTGTGCATCAGATGACGGTGGCAAAGAACACGTCCAGCAGTTTCGTCGACCGACGCAAGGCCCTCGGGTACGCCAGTTCATCCAATCGTCGGTTGCACGAAGCCGTGATGTTGATGGAGAAACACATGGCCCAACCCCTGGATATCGAGGCCATTGCGCATCTGGTCGGCACCAGCAAACGGCAATTGGAACGCCTGTTTGTCGCTGAAACCAACAACAGCCCGGCCCAGTTCTACCGACAGGTCCGACTCCGGTTCGGCAGATGGTTGCTGGTGAGTTCCGACCGCCAGATTAGCGAGATCGCCTTTGAATGTGGCTTCGCCGATGCACCACATTTTATTCGGCACTTTCAGAGCATGTTTGGCATGTCACCCGGGAAGTTACGCAAGGCCCTGATGCAGCAGGATGGGAAATAACGCGGCAACGAACAACGTCATCCATAGAGCTCAGGCTCGATCGGACAGTTACCGGATTTCAGTCTTAAGTAATGCCAGTCAGTTAAGTGGAATACCACGGGCGAACACAACCCGTGGCGAGGGAGCTCGCTCCCGCTGGGCTGCGTAGCGGCCCCAAAACAGGGCCGCTACGCGACCCAGCGGGAGCAAGCTCCCTCGCCACGGGGTTACTGCCCGGCTTTATTTCGCTTAACAAGGATGTCTTTTTTGTGCCTGAAATCCAGGCAATCAAAGCTTCAGCACGACCGGGCAAGCGATGCTGATTATTTCTGCGCAGCCAACGCCCTACGCGCCGCCTTTTCATTCTTCATGGCCGCGATTTCCCGCTCACACGCATCCACATCGAAAGAATTGTCCCACTTGGCAATGGCGAGGGTGCCGATGCCATTGCCGATCAGGTTGGTCACCGCCCGCGCTTCGTTCAGGAAACGGTCAATGCCCAGGAGCAGGACCAGGCCGACCAGCGGAATGGAGTGGATGGTGGTCAGCGTTGCCGCAAGGGTGACGAACCCGGCCCCCGCCACACCCGCCGAACCTTTCGAAGTCAGGAGGAAGACGCCCAACAGAATCATCTGATCCATAAACGTCAGCGGTGTGTTGGTGGCCTGGGCGATGAAGATCGCAGCCATGGTCAGATAGATGCAGGTGCCATCGGCATTGAAGGTGTAGCCCGTCGGCAGCACCATCCCCACCACCGACTTCTTGCAGCCCAGTTTTTCCAACTTGACCATCATCCGCGGCAGCACAGCCTCGGTCGAGCAAGTCCCGAGGGTAATCAGAATTTCGTCCTTGAAGTAACGGAGAAACTGCAGCAGCGGCATGCCTGACCATCGAGCAACGGTGCCCAGCACGACCACAATGAACACCAGGGTAGTGACGTAGAGCGCTACCAGCAGTTGGCCGAGGGACAGTAGCGTACCGATGCCATACTTGCCGATCGTGAACGCCATGCCCGCACCAGCGCCTATCGGAGCCAGCCGCATGACCATGGCCACAATCTTGAACAGCCCTTGCAGAAACAGATCGATGGTATTGATCAGCGGTTTGCTGGTCTCACCCATTTGAACCAGCGCCACCCCCATCAAGACAGAAAGCAGAATGACTTGCAGCATGACGCCATTGGAAAACGCACCGACAAAGGTTGGCGGGATGATGTTCATGAAGAAATCAACGGTGCCGCCCTGGGCAGAGGCGGCCTGGCTGTACTTGGCGATAGCACTGCCATCGAGTGTCTCGACATGGATGTTCATCCCCACGCCGGGCTTGGCGATGTTGACCACGACAAGGCCGATCACCAGCGCGATGGTTGAAAGAATCTCGAAATAGATCAGCGATTTTACGCCGATTCTTCCAACCTCTTTGATGTTGCCCATCTTGGCAATACCGACCACCACGGTGCCAAAAATAATCGGGGCCAACAGCATTTTGATCAGCCTGATAAAACCATCGGCAAAGGGTTGAAGCTTGGCGCCGAACTGCGGTTCGAAGTGACCAATTGCGGCGCCGACCACGATGCCGATCAGGACCTGCACATACAGCTGGCTATACCAGCGGGACTTGGAGATTTCCACGGGAGCACCTCATTTTATTGTTGTGATGGGCGTGTGGTGTGGCGTCAGTGGGTGACGCCTGATAACGGCGGCCCCAGGCGAAGAGGCCGCCGTTCGGGCTATCAGCCCTCGCCCAGTTCGCGCATGACGGCGTACAAGGCGGACTTGGCTTCGAAGCCGACGCCTGGAATATCCGGCAGCGCCACATAGCTGTTTTCGACGCGAATCCCGTCAGCAAAACCGCCAAACGGCTGGAACACATCCGGGTAGGATTCGTTACCACCCAGGTGCAGGCCCGCGGCGATATTCAGGGACATCTGATGGCCCCCGTGGGGAACGACACGACGCGAAGACCAGCCCATGTCTTCCATCACTTCCAGGGTGCGCATGTACTCGACCAGGCCGTAGGACAGCGCGCAGTCGAACTGGACGTAGTCACGATCGGAACGCATGCCGCCATGGCGCAGCAGGTTGCGGGCGTCTTGATGGGAAAACAGGTTTTCACCGGTAGCCATCGGCAGGTCGTAGTGCTTGGCCAACTCAGCCTGCAAGGCGTAGTCGAGAGGATCGCCGGCTTCTTCGTACCAGAACAGGTTGTAGGGTTTCAAAGCCTCTGCATAAGCAATGGCCGTGTCTTGGTCAAAGCGACCGTTTGCATCCACTGCCAGGCGACGCCCGTCACCGACCACCTTGAGTACCGATTCGATGCGACGAATATCGTCAGCCAGAGGCGCCGCGCCGATCTTCATCTTGACCACGTCGTAGCCGCGATCCAGATAGCTGCGCATTTCGTCCTGAAGCTTGGCGTCGTCCTTGCCTGGGTAGTAATAACCACCAGCGGCGTAGACCCAGACCTTGTCGTCGGCCACGCCGCTGCGGTAACGGTCAGCCAGCAGGCGATACAACGGTTTGCCTTCGATCTTGGCGACGGCGTCCCAGACGGCCATGTCGATGGTGCCCACGGCCACCGAGCGCTCACCATGGCCACCGGGTTTTTCGTTGGTCATCAAGGTTTTCCAGATGGCGAACGGATCGAGGTTATTGTGCTCTTTATCGATCAGCGACTCAGGGTCGGCTTCGGTGATGCGCGCCAGGAAGCGGTCACGCATCAAAGCGCCTTGGCCATAACGACCGTTGGAGTTGAAACCGTAGCCGATGACCGGTTTACCCTCGCGAATCACATCCGTGACGACAGCGACGACCGAGCAGGTCATTTTGGAAAAATCGATGTAGGCGTTGGCAATTGGCGAGGCGATGGAAACGGTTTTTTCACGGATGTCGACGATACGCATGATGGGGTCCTCTTGTTGTAGGTGACCCCACGTTATGCTTTGCGATGACACCCGCCCAATGCTAATAATGCCGCGCCCCATGCACAGGAGGCATTGCCCTTGGAACTCGTTTGGCTAGAAGATTTTTCAGCGTTGGCTGAGTACGGCAGCTTTGTACGTGCCGCTGAAGCACGCCACGTGACCCAACCGGCCTTCAGTCGCAGAGTCCGCGCATTGGAAAATTGGATGGGTGTCGAACTGTTCGTTCGCACGCCACAAGGCGCCACGCTGACCGAGGCGGGGAAGCAGATTCTGCCAAGCGCCCAAGAAACGGCCAGGCGCTTGTACCGAATGCGCAGCGAAGCCCAGGAAGTGGCGGGCATGGCGATCAAGACGCTGCAATTCGCGGCCACCCATTCGCTGTCGTTCACGTTCTTCCCAAGATGGCTGCGGAGCACGGAAAACGGCGCCCCCATCGAGGCGGTACGCCTGCATTCCGATAGCATGGCGGCCTGTGAGCAAATGCTGATTCAAGGCCACGTGCAGTTCCTGCTTTGCCATCGTCATCCCGATGTTCCACCGCTGTTGGCCCCTGATCAGTTCATCGGCAAAAAAGTGGGCGAGGACGTGCTCGTTCCGCTGGCGAGCGCTTCTGCCAGCTTCGCAAATGCGCCCGCATCGCTGCCCTACTTGGCGTATACCCAGGAGTCCGGTCTGGGACGCATCGTGGCTCATCGACTTCAGGGCAAGGAAGAATTCCTGCACCTCAAGCCGCTGTTCAGCAGCCACCTCGCAGCGGTGCTCATGTCCATGGCGCTGGAAAACAAAGGGGTGGCCTGGCTACCAAGAAGCCTGACCGAACAGGAAGTCGCCGACGGACGTCTTGTGCGGGCGCTCGATGAAAGCTGGGATATTCCGTTGGACATTCACCTCACTCGCCCAACGGGTGCCATTAGCCCATCGGCGGAGGAGTTTTGGGCGAAGTTAAAGGATTGCTGAAGTTGCTTCGCAAGCGTCGGGCCATTGCGCCTCGACGGTCATTTCAGGTGTGATCGCGCCTCATCTCTGCCCACTCGATCAACGCCTGGATCGACGGCCCCAGTGCATGTCCCATGGGCGTGAGCTTGTACTCCACTTTAGGTGGCACTTGTGGGTACACGGTCCGCTGCACAATGCCGTCCTTTTCCAACTGTTTTAGCTGTTGGATCAGCATCTTCTGGTTGATCCCTTCTATCAATTTCTCCAGATCCGAGAAACGCAGCGCGCCCTTCGCCGCGAAAAGCTGGCACAAGATAATGATCTTCCACTTCCCTTCCAGTACGCGAAGCGTTTCGGTTGTTGCCTCGGCCCATTTCCGACGATTTTGCGGGTCGCCGCAATCCCATTCCCGTTCCATTTCTTCCTCGATGGTGAGTTACACACCTTTTGGTAGGTACTTACCATTATCACACCAGCCTCCTAGAATCGGTGCAAGACAAATGACTCAGGAGGCTTAGCCATGAAAATCGGCATCATCGGAACCGGTAACATCGGAGGCACCCTCGCTCGCAAATTCAAGGCCGCCGGTCACGACATACGTGTGGCGAACTCTCGAGGCATCAACGGCGTTCGCGCATTCGCCGAAGAGATTGGAGCCAAACCGGTGGACATTCGCGGCGCAGTCGATGGCGCGGATGTGATCGTGCTGTCCATACCGCTACCGGCGTTGAGCGCGCTGCCTGCTGATCTGTTTGCCGCTGTACCAGATAGCGTCCCGGTGGTGGACACGAGTAACTACTACCCTGGCCTACGTGACCCCAACATTGCTGAAATTGATCAAGGGATGACGGAAAGCGTTTGGGTTTCGAAGCAGATCGGGCGACCTGTCATCAAGGCCTTCAACAATATTCTGGCCTATACCTTGGCGGAGTTGGGCAGCGCCCAAGGCACGCCAGGTCGCTTGGCAGCAGCAGTGGCCGGCGACGATGCCAAGGCTAAGGAAACGGTGATGTCCCTGGTCAACCAAGCGGGCTTTGATCCGGTCGACGGAGGTTCCCTGGAAGAGTCCTGGAGACAACAACCGTGTACGCCAGGCTATTGCTGTGACTACGACGCCGAGACGCTGCGCGACGCACTATTGGCAGCGTCCAAAGGGCAAGCCGCTGCGAAGCGAGAGGAGTTTCCTAAACACTTTGAGCGGCTCGGGCCCAACCCTAGACATGCCGATATTGTCGCGATGAACCGCTCCTTCAACGCACTGGATTGACGCAGTCCCAGGCTAATGCCTGTCAGTTAAATGGACACGCGGGCAAACACACAAACCGTGGCGAGGGAGCTTGCTCCCGCTGGGCCGGTCCGACGCTTCGGGCGAAGCGGCCCCAAGATTTTGCGGTCGCTGCGCAACCGAGCGGGAGCAAGCTCCCTCGCCATAGTTCTCTCTCTAGCCGTGACAATGCATCGAATGGACGGCTGGCTCAAACTCGTTGATATCTGTAAACCAAATGTAGGGAAATGCAGTCGCCAAAAGGCCAAAGCTCCTACATAAAGCTCGGAAAGCGGTGTCTTGTGACGCTTGAGCGGGACGGCCTATAGTTCCTTGTCGCCCCAATGGCGACTCGGGTTTGGCGACCCGGCAACGAGGTAGCTCCTTTCAACTGAATGAGGTCCTACCAATGAATCGATACATGCCCATCACCGGCATCGACTGCACCCCTGCTACCCTACTGATCGACACCGAAGCCCCGCTTGATGTCCTCTTCGAAACCGCTGACTACCGCATCCGCACCGTGACCCAACTGCTGGAAAACATCGCGTTCCGTTCGGAGATCAGTTCCGACACGCTGGTGCTTTCCGATTTTTGCAAAATGCTGACGATAGCGCTGCGCGACGGGTGTGATGTGATGGATGTGATTGGGGCGCAGGCGGCGGAGTAAGTGAAGACGGGCGACTATGGCCATAACGTAGCCCCCACCGTCGGGAGCAATTACATCTATCTACTCCGATGAGCTGTGGCGCAGTTCGTCAAGAACTGCGCCACAATCGCGCCAAAATCTTCTCAAACAGCGCCAACACACTCATGCCTTCGACCACCGACATATAACAGTATCCTGGCATCCAGGAGTGGGCGAGCCTCTCAGAGCTCTTGGCCTGGCACCCTAAATTTTCCGGCGAACGGCGCAGCGCATCCTTGCAAACCTGGCCGAAAGCAGCCAAATCACTGCACAGGGAGAAGGCAGGGCACGGCGTTATTTCGCAATAGGACACCCGGCTGAGACCCACACCCTGCCCTATTTTCAGCCTTTTGCCGACATCAATAAACGCTCCTCTCGACTGGCAGCGAATCTCCCCTTGTTCCGAGCCTACCTTTGTCCGCTGACCTTTCTGTATGTACCGGAGCAGGCCTACAGCCGAGCCACATTGGGCGTGTACGAAATGACCCGGGTAGAGCTGCTTCTCGACCTGTATATCTGGGCCTACGAACGCTCAACACTGGAATATCTGGCAATCAAGCAAGACCTTGCGGAGCCGGACCCTTTACGCCTGGCATGGCGAGACCTCATCAAGAAGACCATTCGGGAAATCGTCACTCACCCAGAGCTTGACCCGTTGTTCTGAATTCAACGCTCGGTAGCGGAATATGTTTCAGAAAGAGAACAGCCGGAAGTGCAAGCACTGATCGTCGAAGAACTCCGTCGCCTGCACGAAGGGGTGCTCGCGCGCTATGGGTTACGGCCATCAGAGTTCATGTCATGGAAGTCGCGCCATGGTCACTGATGGGAGATCACTGAGGTGATATTTGCCCTCTGCGTCGTCGCGTTGAACGCCACCATCGGTGTACTCATCAAAGTGTTGATGAACACCTTCACGATAGACAGGCTGACGGCCCTTGGGCCAGTCACCTATCCAGCCACACGGCCATCCACCTCTTAAATAGATGGCAAATATCCCCTTTTTCAGATGGAGCATGAGTTTTGTACAAGAAATTTACAGGGATCGTTTTTCTGTTATTGAGCGGCTGCTCACTGCATCCATATACCAAGGACGAACTGCTGAACACTGGCGTAACCAGCCCCGAGTACTGCCTGACGCAAGAGCGGGCGGTGGTCGAAGAGCGGGTGCAAGGCTACCTGAACCACTGCTTTCACCCACAAGTGACCGAGCTCACGACGGGGGAGACTCGTCAATACGATCCAATTGAAAGTCGACAGCAATGCCGACAGAAGCGACATGGTGCTATGGGCACCAACGATCTACGGCAGCCAGTTCTATATGAACGTGATCGTCTCGGAAAAGAACCCCGCTTGCAAAACCACCATGACTGCCGTGGCCTCAGGCTGGGGATTTGGACGAAATTTTCCGAAGATCCTGGATAGCGCGAATGGGGGAGACCCGTGGTGTCCGCTGTAACCACAAAAGAAGGGGATAGCAAAATAAAACTGCGCCATGAGCGAGCGATCAACAATCCGGCTTCTGTGGCGAGGGAGCTTGCTCCCGCTGGGCTGCGAAGCAACCCTCGCTATTCATCGCCAACCGACAGAGAGCAAACGCCCTTTCCACGATAAAACTATTGGACCGCCTGCCCGGCTGATCCAGAAGGCGTCGTTGTGACGGCCGGCTCTATAACTTTCGCCGAAAGACCTGTCTCGACATCACGAACTTCGTAATACCACCATTTCATCGACGAAATGCCATAAAGCCCATAGGTACGGCCACCGACCAAATCCACGGTCATTTCAATTGGACGTGAGTATCCAGTTCCAATAGCGTACTTAACGGAAAGTTTATGCTTTCCTGCGCCGAGTCGATACTCGGTTTGGCGGGCTAGCCAATATAGCGACGTATCGTCATCGATCTTGTCTATCGACAAATGCTTGTCGAACTGCCGAATTGTCGCAACCTCGGCCCAGGGTTTTCCTTCTGCGCTTTTATGTTCGTAATGAATGCATCCGGTCAGGGTGAAGCAGAATAAAGTCATCGCTACAAAGCGTAAAACAACGTCGTGTCGCATCAATGGCCCTCCAAGGCGCTTTTTTCATCTCGACTCAGCAAAACAATGGGAAAAGCGGACAGCTTATTTATAAACAGAGCAAAACCAACAAGCTAACCCCCTCTGCGCTCACAAAATAAATCTACCCCTTTTCACCACACCTCTTTCACCAAGCAGTTCGTTCGCTTTCTGACCCACAGTAATTACAAGGAACCGTTTTAATGCAACAACACACTTATTTGCTCCAGCAAACCAACAGATATGAATCCCCGCTCACCGTCATCAAACTCACCTACTTTTTTAAACAGCAAACCTTGCTTTTCAGAGAGCAAATAATGAAAACTCAAATCTTCCTCTACATCCCCCGACCACCCCTTATCAAGAGCAATTTGAACATCAAAACCCTTAGGGAGCGCAGCCACATATGAACAACGCTCTGCCTCAAGTACACTGGCGACGGTTTCAATAGACAGTTTCGACAGGCGCAATGCACCAAAAAACTTGATTTTTCCTTCCGCCTCGACAATGTACTCTTGCGAGTTACTGCCGCCTACAATCTCATACCCCCTAAACCTCAATGCCCCCCACAATTTTCGATGGCGGACAATCCGTGTATCTGGCTGCCATGCAGAACTACCTAAAAACAACCACAGATTGCAATCAGGAAATTTTTTCTCAATTAGATCATACAAATAACTTAATACTGAGGATACGGAATCGCTTGACGCCCCGGCAGTCAAAAAGCTTGCCACCGAGAGCACCCCGCCCTCTCGTTTCCTCGCACTGCGAATGTTAAACACCTCATTACTTACTAACAAATCAGGCGCACTTGTAACTTTAACATCAGTAGTCATAATGATTTCCGATTTCATCATTAAAGTGGGAGCCGCGATTTTGAGGATTCCCAACACCAAAGTCATGACCTCCCGCATCATCTCGGACTCTTACCGTTTTGGTACCGCCACCTGACGCAGGAACCTCGAACTCATAAATTGTTCCCGGCTGGGGATTACCTCGCTTATCGACATTCGGTAAAACCCGGCTTGGTTGCTGACTGGTGGGAATACCTGATTGACGCTTAGCTTCATTAAATGCACCACTGCGCCCCGCTCCTATAGGAGTCATATTTTCAGGAGCCGTGCCCTTTGCTTTATCCCCAACAACCCCAACCTTAACCCCGGTTGTACCACCCTTACCCCCAGCCGTCGACGAGAACAGCCCCCGGTCCTGACTCAATCCATCCGCCGCAAGCTCCGTCAGTAATGCAGCACCATCGCCTTTATCGGTACGCATCTTCTCGATGATGCCGGTATTGATGGCCCGCTCGTTATTTCGAGTAATTTCCCAAAGCGCTGCCGAACGATCGAGCCCGGCGCTCCTACCGTCATGCAGCATCTTCTCATTAGCCGGAATCTCATCCGCCAGCTGTCATTTTACTTACAACACCCGTTGGGTTGTTCCGTCAATACTGTCCGAACTCTTTGCTCCGAGCCGTATCGAGGTCGGTGTAATAGTCCCTGAGGGATAGGCAATCCGCTAGGGTGGCATTCAAATCCTTCCCTTTTGAGTCGATTTTCAATTCTATTCAGCCCCTTTCACCCCACTTCTAACAATTAATCTTCAATACTGAATTTAATCTGAGCACCATCTGGCAGGTCTCTGATTTGACTAGCTATATCAGCTCTAAGCTGCATCCCTTCCACAGCATCAGCCAAATACAAATTATCCAGCACGAACTCACCGCCAAGCACAAAAGGCACTTTTGGTAACAGACGCTTCCCCGCAGGAATTTGACCGTTCTGCTTTTGCCATTGATTCGCCAGCGGATGCCCTGTAAGCACATCAAAATCCACGAGAATACTTTTTGCCCAGCTTTCAACATCGTCAGCCAAGTACTCTAGCGAACCTGTTTCCGGGTCAAAAATATAGATTTTGCCATCTTTAAAACAGAACTGCCCACCAAAAACATCCTCAGCAAAAAAAAGGCATCCATCGGCCATACCTTTGTAGCCGCTGCGCCACAGAGCATCCGAATTCCAGTCATAAACTCCTATTTCTTGCTGATTAGAGTGTGTTGGAAATACGTGCAAAGCGCTTTCGAAAGCATAAAAACCGTTACGCCTGCGCAGCATTCCAAAAAACTGATCAGCTAATGTACCTAGCAACCCATGCGATAGATCTAATATTTTTGGTTCATGCTCGCTCAAAGATGAACTTGCGTTCGATAGTAAGGTATCCAAGCTAGTCATATTTTAATCCACCACATCTATTCGAATCTTCGTTCCGTTTGGCAGCTCTCTGCATTGAGCACCAATACAAGCGCCAGCCCCACGATTATCGCTAGGGTTGATATGTTTCACTGAAGAGCCTTGACCACCTTCTTGAAACATTGCAGGCGGATATTCATCACGATCAAGGCCTGGTTTGGTTTCAACACCCCGCAAAGAGTCACGTCTACGTGATGCTGCATTCGCGCGATCTATGGTCAGAGTACCAGGCTTACCCGCCTCAATAGCATCCTCGATGTGTTGCGCTGACTCAGGAAAGCGGCTTTTACTGACTGTCACAGTCTTTTCAGCATCGCTCCCAGCGGCACCGACACCTTTTGTTCCATCCTTTCCTACAACCCCAACCTTAACCCCGGTTGTACCACCCTTACCCCCAGCCGTCGACGAGAACAGCCCCCGGTCCTGACTCAATCCATCCGCCGCAAGCTCCGTCAGAAAGGCAGCCCCATCGCCTTTATCGGTACGCGTCTTCTCGATGATGCCGGTATTGATGGCCCGCTCGTTACTTCGAGTAATTTCCCAAAGCGCTGCCGAACGATCGAGCCCGGCGCTCCTGCCGTCATGCAGCATCTTCTCATTGGCTGGAATCTCATCCACCAACTGTTTCGTCACTTGCAAACAGCTCGCCGGGTTATTCCGGCAGTACTGTCCGAACTCTTTGTTCCGAGTCGTATCGAGGTTGTTGTAATAGTCCCTGACGGATTGGCAATCCGCCGGGGAGGCGCACGTATTGAGCTTCTGTTCTCTTTCGACCAGTTCGGCATGGAACAGATAGTTGAATTCCGTCGCTTTCTTGGCGATCGTCGAACCTGTATTCAGGTCGCCATCGACCGCAGCCGCTGCCAGAAGCCCCGTCAGTTGCGACAGCATTAGCTGCAGATCTTTGTTTTCACTCGCCACCTTGGCCATGCCGGGAATCAGCGCTTCATTCAAACCGGCGGCAACCGCACCGGTCTTGAAGTCGCTGCCCGTCAGCTCAGCCAGCAGGCCACCCATGATCGCGTGGGCAACAATTTTCTGGGGGCCGCCATCGGGGAACTTGATGGTATCGCCCACCCAGTTGAAGCCGGTCGCCATCGCCACATTGCCGGCCTCTCCCAGCAGGGCAGCATTGAAATTGCTGCCAAAGCTGCCACCATCGATCGCGGTGGAGATACTGCTGGAGATCACTGCTTGCCCGGTTGTGCGGATTGCAGTGTCAGTCGCGGTGTTCCAACGGAAGATATCCTTGGAGGAATTACTCGCGCTCGATGCCGAACCTGCCGAACCCGCCGACGGCTCGACGCCTTGAGTGGTCGTGCTGGAGCTGTCGGTACTACTAAACCATTCTTGGTCCGCGTATGCGGATGCATAGGCGGTAAAGCCGGCAATCGCCGCACTTTTCAGGCTATCGGCGCTGACTGTTTCCTTCAGCGCAAGTCCCAGGTTGCCTTTGTTCTCAATGGTGCTTGTAACCGCCGTGGTGCTCAGGCTGGTGGCGACCGCGAGATTGGTGCCCGACAGTCCGAAACCTGCCGGCCCCATGATGAACGACATCAAAATCGCGATGGCGATCTTGGCCCCGGCTCCCAGACCGGAGTTGTCATACTTGAAGCTGTCGTGGATTTCCTTCACCTGGCGCCAGTCAATGTCGCCACGCGCCTGGGCCTCTTTCATCCAGGCCAGTTCCGGTTCAGCCTTCACCATTGCATCGATGGTTTGGCTGACGCTCTGCTGATCCACTTGTTTGACATCGATGCGTAGCCCATCGACGGCCTTGATCACCAACTTACCTTGGGCAACCAGAGCACTCTGGCGCAAGGTTTCGTCGGTTCGCCCCTCGCCTTTCATCTTGTACCAGGCCAGGTCGCTTTTGCTCTTGGTATGGCTCTCGTCGTGGAAGTCCTTGACCCCTTCGAAGGTGATGCGCCCGCCGCTGTCGATGATCAGGTCGTTGCCGCTTTGCAGCTTCGCCACTTGATAGGTCTGATCGCCACCGCTGACCAACATCAGGTCGCCCCCGGTGCTGATCTCGCTTCCGACATGGGTGAGTTGCGTCACCTCATCGCGTCGTGCGGCTTTGCTGCCCCAGCTTCCCTTTTTCTTCATGTCATACAGCGAGTAATCACGGTTCTGCTCAGCCAGCAGACTCAGCTGCTTACCCGCCACCAGATACGCCTCGTTACCCGCCGCAATCTTGCTCGCGACCATCAACAGATCATTGCGCGCAGCAACCCTTACATCCCCTCCGGCATCGAGGGTGGTCGCCTGCTGCGAGACATGGTCTTCTTCCTTGTTGATCTTCTTGCCGCTGCGCTTGTAGCGGTACTCGCTGGAATTCTCGTTCGCCGCCGAGATCAGGGCGACCTCGTTGCCGCTCAGGTTGATATCGCCTTTGGCTTGGAGATGGCTGGCGACGACGGTCAGGTTGTTGCCGGCGGTGACGTTCAGGTCGCCGCCCGCCTTGACTTCACTGGCGTGCTGAACGGTCTGGCTCTGCTCCCAGAAGTGGCGTTTGTCCTGACGCATCGAGCCGCTTTCTTCGCGAGCCGCGGAGATGACGACGTCTTTGCCCGCACTCAAGTCCGCGTTGTTGCCCGCGGTGATCGCGCCGCCCACGTTGAGCAGATCGCCCGCTGCACGCAGGGTGAGGTTGTTGCCGGCCTCGATGCGCGCGGCGTTGTCGACAACGGAGGTTTTCGAACTGAAGCCCTTGCCGCTGTTCTCAAGGGTGGTGATGGTCCGGTCGTTGCGGATGTCGCCGGTCAAGGTCGAGAGCTCGACGTCCTTGCCTTTGAGGATGCCGCCTTGCATGTTGACCAGGTCTTTGCCCGCGACCAACTTGAGCCGCTCGCCAGCCTCGGCCAGGCGCGTGTTGATCAGATTGTTCCCGGCTGCCGCCGAGAGGTTCTCGCTGGCACGCAACGTCCCGGCGTTCTTCAGGTCGGTGCCCGCAATCAGGGTGAGGTTCTTGCCCTGGATCAACGCGCCATCGGCCATCAGCCGGTTGTTGGCCTGTGCCAGGTAGAGCACCGGCACCAGGACATGTTGACCATTGACGACCTGGTCTTCCATCCAGACGATGTCGTGGGTCAGCGCGGCGACTTGTTGCGACGTCAGGGTCACGCCAAGGGCCAGGTTCAGTTGTTCCTTGCTGGCGATGGCGTTGTTCATCAGGTACTTGAACATGCCTTCGTCGCTGGTCTGTCCGGCAATGAAACGCTGCCCAGTGCGGGCCAGCACCGCCTGTTGGATAAGGCGTTGTTCATACAAACCATCGCCCAGGCGCTTCCAGCTGGTATCGGGGTCATAACCCAGGTTACCCAGCAAGTAGTCCGAGCTCATGAACTTCCTGAGGTCGGTCAGCGCGGGGTTGGTTTCAATCAGGTATTTGGGGCCGGAGATGACCCGGCTGGCGTCCGAGCCCTGGACGGTGGCCCGGCTCTGGTCGTGGCTGTCTTGCGCGGCGGCCGCGCTGTCGACGACACGGAACAAACCATTCTCGCCAGTCGGCAAGGTGAACCCGGGCATGGTGGTCGGGTTGACTTGTTGTTGGGCCAGATCAGGCGGCAACTGCGGGTTGAGTACCACGACCGCTGGCTGTGCGGCGCTGGCCACATCGGTGGCCGCTGACTTGGTTGCGCCCGCCAGCGGTGCCTGGAACTGCACGATGCTACTGTTCTCCAGGCGCTGCGTAGCCTGGATGCTGATGTTGCCGCCCGATTGAACAACCGACGGCGCCAGCGACTCTCCTGGCGTTACGATCGTGATGTCGCCCACCTGGCGGAAACGGTTCAACGCATCGACCGGCAGTTGTTTCGGGTTGGCCTGGGCGTTGTAGGGAACGATGACCCTGCTGCGGAAACGCTCGTCGGTGCCATCGGTGACCCGGCCGGTGTTCCAGGTCCGCGTCCTGACGCTGGTGCCGGAAGCAGCGCCAACGTTGGCGAAGTTGTCGGCGGTAATCAGCAGGTCGGAAGCCGAGGCCATCACGCTGTATTGGTTGGTCACCGCAGAGCCATCAACAGTCAGCTTCGCCCCACTCATCAACGTGGCACTGGCCGATTCTTCAAGCACTGCGCTTTGGTAGGTTTCACTGGCCACATAGTCGACGTTGTGGTGGTCACCACCGCAGTCATAGCATTTGACACTGATGGAGCCCGACACCAGCTCATCGGTGGTGGAGAAGACGTCCTTGCGATTGATCAGGGTGTCGCTGCGCAGCGACATGTCCTTTGCCGATTCAAGGGTGCCGGAGATGTTCTCCAGCAGCACGCTGCGAGCGACGCCATCTCGGGCCGCGACATTCAGTGCCCCCAGGCTGTAGACGTCCGCACGATAGTTGGTGAAGCGATTGAAGCGCAGGGCCATGTCCGCGCCGCTGAAGATCAGGCCGCGCTCGTTACGGGCCTCGTTGGCAAGCAGCTCGACGGTATCGGCGCCACCCAGCGTGCCCGTATTGACCAGGCTCGTGGCGGCCAGGGAGAACTTGCCACCGCCAGTGATCCCGCCGGCATTATTCAGCGCACCGAGACTGGCGATGGTGGTCATGCCACCGCCGGCCAGGCGCGAACCGCTGGAGAGATCGAGGCTGGCGGCGCTCAGATCGAATTGATCGACACTGCTGAGGCGGCTGTTTTCGGTGCCGACATAAGCGCCGGTCAGCTTCAGATCAAAATCAACGTCGCTGCTGATGATGCCCGCGTTGTTCCAGGTGCCACCCGTAGCCAGCAGGCTTTGCACCGCGACCAACTTGCCGCTACTGGTCTGATTGAGCTGGCCCACCTTCAGGTTCAGGACGTTGGCTTGGATATCCGAGCTGTTGTCCCACCGCGCCGCGTCGACCGTCAGGGTGCCTGAGGTCATCAGGCTGCCTCCGATGTTGCTGAACCTGGCGAGGTCCACAGCTAAAGTGCCGGTGCCCACATGACGAACATTGCCGCCAGCATTGTTGAAGCCTGCCATCTGCAAGGACAGATCCTGGGTGGCCGCTTCAATGACGCCGCCCTGGTTGTCCAGCAGTTGATCAACCGTTAGCGTCGCCGTCCCCAGCTTGCCCACCGAGCGCAACTTGCCGCCCTGGTTATCAACTGACGCAGCACGGATCAGCAGGCCATTGGAGCCTTCCACCAGACCGCGCTGGTTGTTCAGTGCCCCGGTCAAACCAAAATCAATGGTGTTTGCCGCTGTGCGTCCGTCGATGTTGTCCAGATTCTGAGCACGTACAGTCAAAACCTGTTTGGCGAGCATTGCACCGTTGCGGTTTTCAAGCGTGGCGGTGGTGATATCAACGTCATCGGACAAAGCCGAAACCTGCCCGCCATTGTTGAGCACCGCTTGTTTCGCATCGAGATCGACGGACTGCGCCTGGATCAAGCCAGCTGCGTCGGCCGAGGCAAGCGACTCGCCGTTATCCAACACTTTGTCCAACGTGGTTTTCAGCCAACCGCCGACACTGGCAAGAACACCGCCACGGTTATCGAGACTGCTCGCCTCGATATCCACGTTCCCGGCCTGGGTGATGGCGCTGCCATCCTGGTTGAGGAAATCTCCGGTGATATCGACCTTCAGGTCACCTTGGCTAAGCAGACTGCCTTTGGTGTTATCGAGACCGCCGCCGCTGATCGTCAGTCCCTGCTCAGTACTGATGATCGCCTCGCTGTTATTGAGCAGTTGCTGGTAAGCGGTCAGGCTCATCGTCTTGACCGAGGCGATATAACCATCGTCGCTGTTGTTGATGTGGTCTGCGGTCAGGGTCAGTTTCCCCTGGCTGATCAACTTGCCGTCCTGCTGGTTGAAGCTTTTCAGCGTGGCAACGAGATCACCCTGGCTGGTGATTTGGCCGCCGCTGTTTTCAATGGCGCCGCCCTTGAGAGTCAGCGCGGCGTCGGTCGCAATTTTGCCGCCGCTGTTATCCAAGGTTTTCGCTTCGAGCTTCAGGAGGTCGTTACTGCTGATAACGCCCGCGCTGTTCTTTAGCTTCCCGGCGACCAGGGTCTGCTCGCCGTCGCTGGCGATAATGCCTTTATCACGGTTATCCAACGTTCCAGTGGCCAGCGCCTGAATTTTGCCTTGGCTGACCAGCGTGCCGGCGCGGTTATCGCTGTCCTTACTATCAAGCGTCAGGGTCTTGTCTGCGGAAAAGGTGCCGCCGCGATTGTCGAGGGTCTGCGTGGTCTTGGCTTTCAAGTCGCGACTGGCGATGACACTCTGCCCGCGGTTGTCGATATTCGCCGCGGTCAGCACGACATCGCCAACCTGGTTGCGGGTGTTATCGACGTTGACGCCCGCTTCAATGATGCCGAGGTTGTTGAGCTGGCCGTCGGTAGTCAGCGTGACCTTCTCGCGCGCCGCGATGGCGTGTTGGTTGCTGAGAGCGCCCTTGGTCGTCGCCTGGACATGGCTGCCGGCATAGATCGTCCCTTGGGCGTCCAGGCTTTGAGCCTTGATATCAACGGCACCCGCCGCCGTGGTTTGCGCCAAACTCAAATGCCCATTGGCATCGAGCTGAATATCCCCGCCACTGGCAACCATCTTGCCATCCAGCTTCACCCCGACACCCGCTTCGGTGCCCACCAACTTGATCGCCCCGGCATACATGCCGCCCAGCGCCGAAGAGTCGATCGCCAGTTCGGGCTTGGCGCTGCCGTCATCGGCCCGAGCGGTGGCATTCAGGGTGTTGGCATTAACATCATTGCGCCCAGCCACGATGGTCAGGTTCTTCGCCTGGATCTCGGCGTTGATCCTGGCGCTGCGAGTAATGATTTCGAAGCGGTCAACGTTGTTCGCGTTCAGGCCCGCGCCTTCAATGGCGACGCTGCCCTGGTCCACCTGATAGCGACCCACCTGGCCGTTTTCGATGATCGGCTTGCCCGTGGTCAGGGTCGCCTTGGGCGTATTGATAAACCCGCAACCGTTACAGGTAATGCCATAGGGATTGGCGACGATGACATGGGCCGACTGCCCCGCCACTTCGGTGTAGCCGCGCAATTGGCTCGGGTTGCCGCCGTTGACTTCGTTGAGGATGACTTTCGCGGCCGTACCCTTGAGGTTCGGGTTGCCAAGGATAACCCCGCCCAATTGCGTGGACTGGGCGGGGTTGGTGACGTTGTTGAGAATCACGCCGTTGCTGCCGACGTTGTAGTCCTTGAACTGGTTATGAGACAGGCCGTTGCCATTGGGCTTGGCGATGTTGACCACCGGCACGCCATTGCCGGCCTGGCCGAGGCTGGTGCCCGGCGCGCTGACCACGATGCCGCCCGCCTGGGCCCACATCGGCTGCCAGAACATGACGTTGGCCAATAGGAACGCCAGGCCACGCTTGGGCATGCCCCAGAAGGCGTCGCGGGTTTTCAGGGCAGCAGAAGGCTGGCGGGCCAGGAAGGCGTATTGGCGGTCGTCCATGATCAGGTCTCGTTGCAGCAAAAATTAAATGGATACATCCAAGCGGAAATAGATCGGCGCTTCGCGCTCGGTCAGGGCATCCGGACGTTCCAGGGAATGAGCGAAGGTGACGCTGGCGTTCAGGTGTTCACCACGGGCGAACAACCCCAGCGAATTGCTCGACATGCGCCCGTGCTCGTCGCCGTTGTAGCGAGTACCGCGAATCACGCCCTGGTCATAACCGAGGCTGGTGCCGTATTCAGCGAACACCGGGCGCAGCCACTCCAGTGTCACCGGACGACTCCAGCGCAAGTCGTTGCGCCAGTAGCCGCCGCTGTCGCCGGACAATGTCTGGTCCTTGTAGCCACGAATCGACGACAGGCCACCCAGGCTCATGCGCTGCGGGCTGAACAGCACGTCTTCGCTGCGCTGGCCGGTCATCAGGCTGCTGAAGCTGAAGGACTCGCCGCCCAGCATGAAGGGCTGCAAATAGCTGAGGGTCGCGGTGTATTTGCGATAGCGCGCATCCGGCACGCCAGGATCCGGCTCATGATCGCCCTGGGCATCGAGGGCACCGATACCCTGTTGCAAGCCCAGGTCGAGGTTGACGAAGGCATTGCCAATCCGCCGTCCATGGTTGATGCCGAACTGCGCCTCGCTGATGCGATTGCTGCTCTCGGCGAGCTTGCTGTCTTCGATGAAGTTGTTGGTGCGCAGGTACGAAAGGCCCGTGTTGAGTGAGGTCTTGCTCACCGCGTCGCGATGGACCACCCGCTCCAGGCGCACCTGATGGTTCTGGCTGTCGCCGCTCTGCTTGAAATTGAAGCCGTTGGCCTGGCCCAGCGCCCGGTACTCGCTTTCGCTGTAGGTGTAGCTCAGGTTCCACCAGCCAAACGGCAGGTTGTAATAGAGCATGCCATTGCGTGAGGTTTTCTGATGGTCGCTGACGGCATCGTGGCCGCCGCGCAAGGCCAGTTGGTCAGCCAGGCCCAAGGGGCTGTCCCAGTCCAGGGAGGCGCCCCATTGCTGCTCGCCGGTGCTTTTCTGCCCATCGTTATGCCGTGACAGGCCGGCGCGCCAAGGTTTTTGCGGGGTGTTGTTGACCCGCACTTCGCTGCCGCCGATGTTCTGCCCCGGCGTCAGTTCCATTTGTGCACGGTTGGACGGCAAACGGTTCAGTTGATCGACCATCTGCTCCATTTCACGCAGGTTGAGCAGTTCACCGGTTTTGCCGGGAAATGCCATCGCCAACTCGAGCTCCGACAGCTTACTGTTCTCGGCACCTTTCAATCCTTCCAGGCGCCCCTCGACGACCAGCACTTGCAGGTGACCGCTGGACAGGTCCTGTTGCGGCAAGTAGGCGCGACTGGTGACCAGGCCTTTTTCCAGGTAATGATCGGTGATGACTTTGAGCAACTGGTTAAGCTGCGGCACGCCCAGGCACTGGTTGAGAAAGGGCTTGAGCAGGCGCTGGCGCTCGCTTTCGGACAGGGCGTCGGCGCCCTTGAGCTCTATGGTCTTGATCGGGAAACAACGGGTATCGACAGGTGCCGTGGGCTGGGCCGGCTTCGCCTCCTTGCCAGGCAGGTCCTTGAGTTCTTCAAGACGTCGGCGCTGCTCTTCGAGCAGCCGGTCCTGACGCTCACGGATCAGGTCCGTATCGCCGGGGGTTGGCGCGGCGACGGCAATGTTCATCGCTAGAAAACACAGCGACGCGACGACTAGCCTCGTCCCTAAGGCAAATACGGACATGTTCGATCCCTCGATACAGAAATGGCAGCAGGCACGCACAGCCATGCGCGCACACCAGACCCTGCATATCGCCTTCGGTTCAAGAGAGCGGAAACTTTCTACGCAAAAAAGAGACGCGTCTCACAGACAGCGTCGACAATCACAGGGGAAAAAGACTTCTGTAAGGCACGAGCAGGTTCGCAACACTGTTCATTTAAGGCAGTGAAAATCCGTGGCGAGGGAGCTTGCTCCCGCTCGGTTGCGCAGCGACCGCAACATTGTGGGGCCCCTTCGCGGCCCAGCGGGAGCAAGCTCCCTCGCCACGGGTTCATCACTTTCTTAAGTGAATGGCTTCGACCTTGGTACGCACAGTGATGCGTTTTATCGGTTGACCGTTCCCATCATCTGCCTCACCGCTTGGCCTCGTTAAAAGATTGACCCTATCGAGCGTTAACACTGCGCCTATTAGCTATCTGGCAAAGGGGAACTAGCCTGAATTCAGGCTGGTGCAATCCGGCCGTGAAACCTGACAAAGAGATACGAAACGCTCAGAAACGTATTGGGCTTGCCGTGGGCCATTGCACTGGCAACTAGCGCACGTAGCCGTGTCGCCACACACGATCAGTTGAGCGAACTGTGAGCCCTGCGCCCTGTGTCATTTATTTCGCCTGTCGCTATCCGAAGCCCGGCCGGGCTGGATAGCTGGATGAATACGACCAAAGGTAGCTTCCCATGGCAAACGAATCGAAATGCCCGTTCAATCACGCCGCTGGCGGTGGCACGACGAACCGCGACTGGTGGCCGAACCAACTGAATCTGAAGATCCTGCACCAGCATTCCTCGCTGTCCGACCCCATGGGCGAGGATTTCAACTATGCCCAAGCGTTCAAGCGCCTGGACTTCCAGGCCTTGAAACAAGACCTCAATGCACTGATGACCAACTCGCAAGACTGGTGGCCGGCGGACTTCGGCCACTATGGGCCGCTGTTTGTCCGCATGGCCTGGCACAGTGCAGGCACCTACCGCACCGGTGACGGACGCGGTGGGGCGGGTTCCGGCCAGCAGCGTTTTGCGCCGCTCAACAGCTGGCCCGACAACGTCAGCCTCGACAAGGCACGTCGGCTGCTGTGGCCGATCAAGCAGAAGTATGGTCGCAACATTTCCTGGGCCGACCTGATCGTCCTCACCGGTAACGTCGCGCTGGAGTCCATGGGCTTCAAGACCTTCGGTTTTTCCGGTGGCCGCGCCGATGTCTGGGAGCCGGATGAAGACGTCTACTGGGGTTCCGAAAACAAATGGCTGGGGGGCGATGTTCGCTACGGCAAGCCCGACAAAGTCGCCATGCAGGATCCCGGCGAAGGCCAATTGGTCGCCGAGCCTGGCAACGAAGAAAGCCGCACTGACGACGGACGCAATCTGGAGAACCCGCTGGCTGCCGTGCAGATGGGGCTGATCTACGTCAATCCGGAGGGCCCCGAGGGCCAGCCGGACCCGGTCGCCGCCGGGCTGGACATCCGCGAAACCTTCGGCCGCATGGCGATGAACGACGAAGAAACCGTGGCACTGATTGCCGGCGGCCACGCCTTCGGCAAGACCCACGGCGCGGGACCTGCGGATAATGTCGGTGCCGAGCCCGAAGCCGCCGGCCTGGAGCTGCAAGGCCTGGGCTGGAAAAGCACCTTCGGCACCGGCAAGGGCGCCGACACCATCACCAGCGGCCTGGAAGTCACCTGGACCACCACGCCCACCCGCTGGAGCAACAACTACCTGGAGAACCTGTTCGGCTTCGAGTGGGAACTAACCAAGAGCCCGGCCGGCGCGCACCAATGGACGCCGAAAAACGGTGCGGGCGCGGGCATCATTCCCGATGCCCACGACCCGGCCAAACGGCGCAACCCAACGATGCTGACCACCGACCTGGCACTGCGCTTCGACCCGATCTACGAAAAAATCTCCCGGCGTTTCCTGGAAAACCCGGAGCAACTGTCCGACGCCTTTGCCCGCGCCTGGTTCAAGCTGATCCACCGCGACATGGGCCCGCTCTCACGCTACCTCGGCCCGGAACTGCCCAACGAAGAACTGCTGTGGCAAGACCCTATTCCAGCGGTCAACCATCCGCTGGTCGACGACAGCGACGTCGCCGCCCTGAAAGGCAAGCTGTTGGCCTCGGGTCTCACGGTTTCACAGCTGGTGTCTACGGCATGGGCCGCGGCTTCCACCTTCCGCGGCTCCGACAAACGCGGCGGCGCCAATGGAGGCCGCCTACGCCTGGCCCCGCAGAAGGATTGGCCAGTCAACCAGCCAGAGCAACTGGCACAAGTGCTGGCGATCCTCGACAAGGTCCGGAGCGCGTTCAACGCCGCTCAATCCGACGGCAAGAAAATCTCCCTGGCGGACCTGATCGTGCTGGCAGGCAGCGCTGGTATTGAACAGGCGGCGAAAAATGCCGGGCTCAGCGTGACGGTTCCGTTCGCACCGGGGCGCATGGACGCAAGCCAGGAGCAGACGGACGTCGAGTCGTTCGGTTTTCTCGAGCCCATCGCCGATGGTTTTCGCAACTACCTCAAGGGGCGGTACCGCGTGTCTGCCGAGGCGCTGCTGATCGACAAGGCACAACTGCTGACCCTCAGCGCCCCGCAAATGACGGCGCTGATCGGCGGTCTGCGGGTACTCGATACTAACGTCGGCCATACGGTGCACGGCGTCTTTACCCAACGGCCAGGGACGTTGAGCAATGACTTTTTCGTCAACCTGCTGGACATGGGGGTGGAATGGAAACCACTCTCTGACACTCAGGAAATCTTTGAGGCCCGCGACCGCAAGACCGGCCAGGTC
This sequence comes from Pseudomonas sp. Z1-12, assembly GCF_051132015.1. Taxonomy (NCBI): domain Bacteria; kingdom Pseudomonadati; phylum Pseudomonadota; class Gammaproteobacteria; order Pseudomonadales; family Pseudomonadaceae; genus Pseudomonas; species Pseudomonas sp. Z1-12. The sequence goes on along the minus strand of NZ_CP071647.1, from coordinate 841,142 downwards.
AAATGGACCGGCACCCGTGTCGACCTGGTCTTCGGCTCCAACGCCCAGCTACGGGCCTTGGCCGAAGTCTATGCCAGCGCGGATGCGCAAGAACAGTTCGTCAACGACTTCATCGCGGCGTGGGTCAAGGTGATGAACCTGGATCGGTTTGATCTCAGGTGAAAAGTGTCCGAGGACATGGGGTCGTGCAAGGCGCCGGCCCCATGAACTTTTCTTCACCCTACGCCCCCGCGTGATTCGGTAAAGTCCCCTCGCTCATTCAAGAAACTAAGGTTTTAGCCCGCGCTCCCAGCGGGCTTTTTTTTGCCTGGCGTTCAGGCTGATGAAGGGCGTTGCCCGACACCGGTTGTTCCAAGGCCGCTCGCCCATAAAACAGCAACGCCATCAGCCAACAGCTCAACCAGACAAAGATCCCCGCCCAGAAGGTGTGGGACATGTAGTGCCAGCCCTGTAGGACTCGCGTCGTGCCATAGACAAACCCCAAGGCCAGCGCCCCATACATTACGGCTTTGGAGTGCCGCCAGCGGTAGCGGCGGGCGATGAAATACAGCGCCAACATCGTGAAGCCGCCGGATGCATGACCGCCGGGCCAGCAGCGACCATCACCGGCGACCTTCAGCAGATCGAAATTCTGGAACCATTCCCTGTGCTCGATCTTGCCGGCGTATTGGGTGGTTTCCACCGGGCAATACACGCTGGTGTGGCCCTTGAGGTAATGGATAACGCCCGTGCTGAGGGAAAAGGCGAAGACCACATAGAGAAAGTCGCGACGGTGCCTGTGGGCAAAGCGTAGGGGTTTGGTCAACCTGGCCTTGTCCAGCACACGAAGCAATACGGGGTGTTTCTCCGGCTTGAACAGCGGCCAGATAAACGACAGCAGTGCACCGACAATCGCCGCCTCGCCCGTCCAGTTCGGAATGACCCTCGCCCATTTGTGGGTGATTTGCTCGAACAGGCGCTCGTGCTGTAACGCAAAGACCTGGTGCAACGGGTCGTAGAAAAGATCGCTGATGGCGATGTCGATACGGGTCAGGTCGAACAGCAGGAACACCACGGCGGCACAGGCCAGGGGAATTCCGAGGTTGAGCCCGTAGAAACGGGCGCGAGCAGACGTCAGCATGAGCGGTCCTGATCGAGGGGAAAATTATTGGAATGTCACCGAGCGCCAATCGGAGGCTTCGATAAAACCGAGCAATCGTGGCGCTTGTGGCCGGGCGCTGGAAACGAACAACGAAGCCCCATAGCCGAACGAGGAAGTCGGGCGCTGGAGCGCGGTTTCCATCGCCTGCATGCATTCGCTGTGGGTGACCAGGATCAGGTTGCGCCCGGCCACCTTGTGGGCCAAGGCATTGCGCAGCAGATCGTGTCGGCAGTTGAATAGCCAATCGTCACCGGCACTCACCTTGTTGAACATGTACCCCGCCGTCTGCGCCGTGCGCACCCGTGGGCTGTTGTAGAGGTCGACGTTGTCCAGGCCCAGTTGTTCGAACCGGGCACCGAGGCCCACCGCAACGGCACGGGCGCGGTCGGTGATGCCTTCGCGGTCATTCAGGCACGCAGCCTTGGAGTGGTCGCAGCGCTCGACATGGCGCACCAGCACAATCATCTCGCCCTTGGCCCAGCCCTCGGCCAAGGCCCGGGCGCCAGCGACGTTGCCATGGGCCAGGTCCGGCACCGCCGCCGGGCTGAGTAGCCAGAAGACCAGCGGGATGACCAGCAGCGCCGAAGCCAGCACGACCATCGTGTTTTGGTAACGGGCGAAGCGACTCGTATCGATCGAGCGCGCCAGGCCGAAAAAACTCAGTCTCAGTTCCACATCAAGCCGCCCCGACGGCATCCACCCAGTGATTCGATGGCGCGACAGTAGAGAGGCCGACGTAGGCAGGCAGTGAAAGCGATGTGAAAAAAAACTTGGCGTGGGAGCAAAGCTTGCTCGCGAAACAGACACCTCGATTCTGTGGCAGAGCGCATCGCCTTCATCGCGGGCAAGCCTTGCTCCCACAGATACTCGGAAAAAAACTTTCAGATCCAGGACCAGCGGCCGATACAGGCCTGCACACGTTTTTGCTGGCTCTTAACAACAACAATCTTCCAGCGTACCGACGATCAAGCAGCACAACGTTCCTGGAGGAATTGATGAACAGCTGGTTTGGCAACATTAGCGTCAACATGAAATTGGGCCTGGGCTTTGGCCTGGTGCTGGTACTGACCTGCCTGCTGGCCCTGACCAGCTGGACCAGCCTCGGCGGGCTGATCGATCGCAGTAACTGGATGAGCGATATCACCCAGCTCAACGCCGGCCTGACCAAGCTGCGCGTCGTTCGCCTGCAATACATGCTGGCCAACGGTGACGAGACCGTCGCACAAAATGTGCAGACCACCCTCGATGGTTTCGTGGCGCAACAGAACGCCTTGCTCAGCAGCTTCAAGAGCCCGGCAAACGTCAAGCTGCTCAAGGAGCAGAGCGCAGTCATCGGCGCCTATCAGGTGTCCCTGAATAAGATGCGCAGCGCCTACCGCACCGGCAACAGCGCCCGCGATGTCATGGGCACCAACGCCGAGGTCGCCCACAAGCTGATCGAGACCATCGACGCCGACGTGCGCCAGATGGCCCTCAGCGACGAACGTTTCGCCCAGTTCCAGGCCATCACCGAGGCCAAGCAGGCCTTCATGCTGGCCCGCTATGAAGTGCGCGGCTACACCGCCAACAGCAACGCCGACACTGAACGCAAGGCCATCGCCCAACTGGACGCCGCCATCGCTTCGCTCAAGCCACTGAATGAACTTTTCTCCAGCACCCGCCAGGATGAACTGCGCCAGCTGGAAAACGCCCTGACCCAGTACCGCAGCGCTGTGCAGGCTTTCAAGCTGGCCACCGCCGACGTGGTGCAGGCACGCAAGGAAATGACCGACCAGGGCGCGACCATCGTGGCCCTGAGCGAGCAGCTGTACCAGATCCAACTCGACCGCCGCGACGCAGAAAGCGCCGAGGCCCGCACCCTGCAATTGATCAGCACCCTCCTGGCGTTGCTGGTCGGTGTCATTGCCGCCGTGATCATCACGCGCCAGATCACCGGCCCACTGCGCGAAACCCTGGCCGTGGTTGAACGCATTGCCAGCGGCGACCTGTCGCAGAACGTTATCGTCACCCGCCGCGATGAATTGGGTGTGCTGCAACAAGGCATCGCCCGCATGGGCGTGACCCTGCGTGACCTGATCAGCGGCATCCGCGACGGCGTGACCCAGATCGCCAGCGCCGCCGAAGAACTGTCCGCCGTGACCGAGCAGACCAGCGCCGGGGTCAACAGCCAGAAAGTCGAGACCGACCAGGTCGCGACCGCCATGCACGAGATGACCGCTACCGTCCAGGAAGTGGCGCGCAATGCCGAAGAGGCCTCCCAGGCCGCAGCCGCCGCCGACGGCGAAGCCCGCGCCGGCGATCAGGTGGTCAGCGAAGCCATCGCCCAGATCGAGCGCCTGGCCAGCGAGGTGGTGCGCTCTACCGATGCGATGACCGTGTTGCAACAGGAAAGCGACAAAATCGGCGCGGTGATGGACGTGATCAAGGCAGTGGCCGAACAGACCAACCTGCTGGCGCTCAACGCCGCCATCGAAGCCGCCCGCGCCGGTGAAGCAGGCCGTGGCTTCGCGGTCGTCGCCGACGAAGTCCGTGGCCTGGCCCAGCGTACGCAGAAATCCACCGAGGAAATCGAAGGCCTGGTGGCCGGCCTGCAGAACGGCACCCAGCAAGTGGCTGCGGTGATGAACAACAGCCGCAACCTCACCGACAGCAGCGTAGCGCTGACTCGCAAGGCCGGTGTGTCACTGGAGAACATCACCCGCACGGTGTCGAACATCCAGTCAATGAACCAGCAGATCGCGGCCGCCGCCGAGCAGCAAAGCGCCGTGGCTGAAGAGATCAGCCGCAGCATCATCAACGTGCGCGACGTCTCCGAACAGACCGCCGCCGCCAGCGAAGAGACCGCTGCCTCCAGTGTGGAACTGGCGCGGTTGGGCAATCAACTGCAGATGATGGTGAGCCACTTCCGCGTCTAATACCCGCCTCTATATCTGCATGACCCACTGTGGGAGCGAGCTTGCTCGCGAAGGCGTCAGATCAGCCAGCATTGAAGTTGACTGACCCACCGCCTTCGCGAGCAAGCCCGCTCCCACAGGGTTTGCATCAGCGCAGCCCACAAATCGCTCTTTCGTACAAATCTCCAGCCTCTAGTCCTACCGCCTTTCTTTGCCCACTCCTGTACGGTTTTCGCTTGGACAAGCACATTCCGTTCGCACAGGAGAGGCCCCACATGGACGTAAGCAACAACTTACTGTTGCACAGGCTCGTTGGCTCCCACGACGGCGAGGACGCCACAAAAACCGCTTTGAAAACCGCCCTGGAACAAATGGGCGTGACATCGGTGTTCGACATTGTGCGCATGAGCAAGGCGCAATTCGCCCAGGAAGTCGCCAGGTACTGCGATGCAAATGCCGAGCAGGCCTACGACAACGCGCAGAGCCATGCCCGAAGGATCAGTCGCTTATACCTTGAGCATCAACTCTCCTCCAGCAATACCAAGCGCCGTGTCCGACGCAGCCTGGGTTCAGACCCGACATCCGGGCCGATCAGCTATCAAGCGCTGTTTCAGGAAAACTGGGATCAATTCTGCAAAGACGGTGACATCGCCGCGATCGACTCGCCTGTGGCCTACCTGCGTGCGCTGTACCGGTTCGCCAGGCGGCTGGAAGGCAGCTCCACGGATGGCCGCAAGATATCCCTGGCATCACGTCGACCGGATCTCGACACACTGATGCTCGATCCACAGAGCGCCTTGGTTCCACGCCCGATGCTCAACATCGTCAACGACACGTTGCGCAGCCATATCGAGGCCAGTCTCAATGAGAGCACAACGGTTCATCAGGCCTTGGCCAGCGCACGCTATCCCTTTTCACTGCCCTATGACCTTCATCATCAGCAATGCCTGCTTGGGTTGGGCTCAGGCAAACCAGCCTTGGGCGAAGTGAATTACCGGATCAGTCTCAAGCTTCCGTTTTGCCAGGACGGCTCACCGTACGGATACGTTTCGCAACCACCCAGCGAGGCGCAAAAACTACTTTCAAGGCTCAGCCCGCAGCAGCAGAAAATCTTGCTCGCACCGCTCGCTTCGGATCTAGATTTCGAGGCACTGGAAGAAGCCTATGGCACCAAAGATCTCGCAGGCCTGCGAGACCTCAAATGCTTCAGGGAGCGCACCGGGCTATCGACGGAACAGGTCGAGCAGCTACTGGGGCATGGCAGATACAGCCCTCGTGTATCGTCCAATAACCCGCCCTCGACTCGTAACCGCCAGGACGCTACTTACATCAATGGCCCCTACGCGTCCCCGACGCTACAGCTTGAAACCCAAACGACCCGACAAGGGTTCAGTCACAAGTCCTTCGAACGTTTCGACCGCATGCAGCGAATGATCCGACTGCAGCAATGGACGGGCATTCCCTTTGCCGAACTGGATACCTTGCTCATCAACATCATGCATTCGGAAGGCAACACCGAAATGACACTCAGCGCCAATACCTTGCGAGCGCTTGGGGTCTATCAACACATGACGCGGCGCCATGGCATCACACCAGACGAGTTTGCCTCGTTCATCAGCGAAATGCCGACTCGCGCTAGCGCAGAGCGTGTTTCGTTGTTTGACCAGGTATTCAATCGCACCCGCCTGCTCGAAAGCCCTGCATGGGAAAGGCAGGCGACGGATCTCGAAACCACCGACCTGAATACGCTCAGCTACCTCGGCGCGGGCCTGGGACTTACCATCACTGAAGATGCGTTGTTGCTGCTTGTGAAACAGACTGAAAAATACCTGCCTTTGAAACAGGATTTGCCGACGATCTCCTCGCTCTACCGTCAGGCCCGTATCGCACGGATGTTCGGACTGTCGCCTCTTGAGTGCACGGAACTGGCTCGGTTACTCGGTGGGGATAAGTTCTGTCGGGCGTTGGTGACGGGGGCACTGGACACTACGTCCCCCGACATTCTCGACGTACTGATGGCGATGAATTGGGCAGTGGACTGGCTCAAGCAAAACCCTCTCGATGTGCTGGCGTGGTGTCGCCTGTTCGACACTTCCAGAGATGACTTACCGTTGAATCAAACTCTGGAAAACCGACTGGCCGCACTTCGAGAGCACGCCCAATCCACCAGTGACTACCCACGCCTGGTAGAAACACTGCTGCACGATATCGCTGACTTGTCCGCCGAGTACTCCCCCTGCGTGATGAAAATGGCCGAGACGAATGCCGAGGAAGTTGTCGACGCCATCATCTCAGCTGACGGCAAAGCCCCCCCGTTGCTGGCGCGCGTGCTTCGCACCGCGCAAGCCTGCCAGCACTTACATCTGAGCAGCAGCACGCTACAGACATTGATGGACCACCCCACGTGGTTAGCCTCGAACAGTTCGGGAACGCTTACACCTCAAACACTGTATCTACTCGAACGGTTCAGTCATTGCGCAAGACATCAGGCACAGTCAGAAGAGAACCTGTTGCACTACTTCCAACTCACCAATCAAGACCTGTCACAACATTCAGCAGAGACAGCCAACGGACTGTTGGCCCATCTGCTGGGCTGGAACGTTGAGCAAGTGAGTTGCCTGACAGCGCAACTGCCTTCAGGACGCGCCACCACGATGCAAGACGTAGATTGGGTCATGCGCTGCCAGGCGTGTTGCATCAGTACTGGCCTGTCGGCAAGCCTGCTGCTCAAGGCCGCCGCACTTAATGGCGACAGCCCGACCGAGGAGTGGAAAAACGTCGGTGAAGGGCTGATCGCGGCGTGCCATTGATGCGTCCATTTTATTCAAGGATTGAATATGACCGTTGCCATGAAAAAGCAGCTGGATGAAAGCCTGCGCGATGCGCAGTTGGCGTTCTACCTACACACGATCGCGCCGGGCAAAAGCTTGCCAGGAGCAGTGCGACTCAAGACTGCCCGAGACCTTTATGAATATTGGCTGCTGGACGTGCTGGTCAGCCAGGATGTGCCCACCACGCCCGTGGCGTGCGCCGTCGCCAGCCTTCAGCAATACATCAACCGCATCCTGATGAATATGGAGCCCGGTTACGACCGGGCAGGCATAACGCCCGAGCACCTGCAAACGTGGCGCAACGAGATGCATCAATACCCCATCTGGGCGGCCCATCAAAAGCTGCTTTATTTCCCGGCAAGTTATCTGGACCCCACCCTGAGGAGCAGCAAGAGCGACAACTTCCAGCAGCTGGAAAACGCCCTCAACCAGAACCGAATCCAGGCCGATGCGGTTCAGTCGGCGGTCATGGGCTACCTGACCCGATTCGAAGAAATCGCCAACTTGAATATTCTCAATGGCTATATCGATGGCGAGGACTTTGCCAACAGTACTTACTACTTCATCGCCAAATCCCGCACCGAAAACACTTATTTCTGGCGCTCGCTGGACATGGCGCAACGCCCGCTGAACGGTCCGCCACCACAGCCCCCTGCCATCGCCCCCAAACTGGATCAACCGGATCCGTATGCCTGGTCGGATTGGGAAAAAGCCGATGTGCCCATTCCCGAAAGTGCGGTGGAGCACACGATTCGTCCTGTCTGGTTCAACAACCGTCTGTTCGTTGTCTGGGCGGAATGCATCCATCAGGACCCGAAAGCCTCCAACATTGATTCCGCACATGCCCCTGCGCTGCAATCGGCGACAAGCCATCCGCTTTTTCGCTTGAGCTTTTGCTTCAAAAAGCAGAATGGAATATGGAGCACGCCGCGAATTTGTCTGCACCGGCATTGCGAGGACGAAGCGCTTTACGGCAAGGATATCAATGCTATCAAGCCGTTGTTATGTACCGTTGCAGAGCACCATCGCAACGGCACGCAGGATCTGCTTTTTCTGACATTGGGGGCCAAGGCCGACACGAAACCTGCATCCGACGACAACTGCATTTTTCTTGGAACCATTCGCATCAATAAAGACCTTAGCTTCCAGCCCTACTTGTCGGACTCTCCACCAGAAAAAACGGAAATCGAATTCAAGCATCTCAATGAAGCGCTCCGAGAAAAGTTTTTTAATGACCAGCGCATTCAAACCAAAAATTCTCTCCTCTTTACGCTCGTTCACGAAGATAAAGAAATAGCGGCCTTTCTGCCCGGGCTCCTCTTCTTACCTTCCAAAGCCAATCCAAAAATCACCGGACAATCGATAAGGGGTCAGGGAACTGTTCAGTTCCTGGACTTTTCCACATCCACTTTCCCTGACAAACCAAGTCAGCCGATCAGATTGAACACCACGTTCGCCGCAGAACTGATCCGCCGTACAGAGAACGGCCTGGATGAGTTGTTCGACTGGACGACACAACATTTGCCAGAACCGACCCTACCCGACGGCGTCAACAACGGGATGGACTTCCACGGCCCTTACGGCCGCTACTTCACCGAACTGTTTCTCTACTTGCCATGGCTGGTCGCCCATCGTTTGAACGCCGAGCAGCGCTATGACGAGGCCGAACGCTGGTTGCGCCGCGTCTTCGATCCAAGCCGCGGCAAAGAAGACTGCTGGAGGGCCGTTCCGTTAATCGATAGCAGCACGCCTTCGTATGCCGACCAGGCGCCCCACGACCCTCATCAGATCGCGCTCAGTCATCCAGCTCACTTTCGCAAGGCGCTCTACTTCCTGTACCTCGACATCCTGATCAATCGAGGCGACGCCGCGTACCGCGAACTGACCCCTGACGGCCTCAGTGAGGCAAAGCTGTGGTACGTACGGGTGCTGGATCTGTTGGGACCACGCCCGATCGTTCAACTCATCGATGATTGGGCGAGCATCAGTCTGCAAACGCTGAGCGAAGCGACCAACAAGAACTTGCGCGAATATGAACGATCGGAGCCCCACTCCCAGGCCTTATCGCCAGTCCGCGAGGGCACTTCGCACGCGTCATTGCCAGCCATCGATAGCCCGCATTTACGCCTACCGTTCCACCCGCAGTTGCTCCAGTGCTGGGACATTGCAGAAAGCCGCCTGTACAACCTGCGGCACAACCTCGATATGGCCGGCAAGCCGCTGCATCTGCCGATATTTGCAGCGCCGCTGGATCCTCGCGTGTTACTCAGTTCCGCGGTCTTGAATACTTCGGACAATACGGTTCGAGGGGTGCCGCCCACAGCTATCCCGCACTATCGGTTCTCGGTCATGCACAACCAGGCCTTGAGCGCAGTAGAAAGCCTCAGCCAATTTGGCACCACGCTGCTGTCGCTGATCGAGCGCAAGGAGCAGGCACAGCTACAAGAGCTACAGCAGCAGCAAGCCTGGAACCTGGCGAAAATTTCGGTCGACCTGCAACGCCAAGCAGTGAATATCGATCGTCAAAATCGCCAGGCGCTGCTCGCCAGCCAGGCAATAGCTCAAAACCGCTTAACCCATTACAAAAAACTGCTGGACGATGGCCTAAGTCGCAAGGAAATGGACGTCAGTGTGTACTCCATATCCAGCGGTTCGTTTGAGGCTGCTGCTTTGGCCTTCCAAGTGGCGGCGGCGGGGCTCATGCTGGCTCCAAACGTCGCGGGCCTCAGTTTTGGCGGCAGCCGTTGGGAGGGGCCGGCGCTCGCGGCCTCTGCGGCAGCCCATAGCGCTGCGATCATAAACCGCACGATAGCGGCCGACCTTGACCGTCAAGCCATATTCGATCGCCGCCGGGAAGATTGGCAACACACCTATGATCAATCACAGCTCGAACTGGCCCAGATTGACGCACAACTGGCGCAATTCACCGAGCAGGAAACCGCCACTCGCCTGCAACTGCGCCTGGCCGAATCAACCCTGAGCCAAACCAAGACTCATTACGACTTTCTCAGTAAGCGCTTTACCAGAGCTCAGCTGTATCAATGGCTGAACAGCCAGTTTGCCGCCCTCTATCGCCAGGCCTACGACACCACGCTCTCCCTGTGTTTGGCCGCCGAGCAATGTTGGCAATACGAAATCGCCGATTTCGACACGCGATTCATTCAGCCCGGCGCATGGAATACCACCTATCGAGGACTTGGCGCAGGCGAGCAATTGAAACTCAGCCTGTTGAACATGCACGCCGAATATCTGCGCCGTAACCAGCGAGAGCTGGAGATTCGCAAGACGATTTCATTGCGTCTATTGAAAGACCAGACCAAGACTTCAACGATCAACAAGCCATGGTTGGAAATGCATGCCGAACTGAAGAAAGGCCAATGCGAATTCGAGCTGTCCCAAGAACTGTTCGAGAGTGATTACAAAGATCAGAAGCACTACTTGCGTCGGATCAAAACCATCAGCGTTTCCTTGCCGACCGTTGTGGGTCCTTACGAAAACATCCGCGCCACGCTGACCCAGATCTCCAGCAAAGTATTCGTGTCTGCCGATGACCCGGGGCGGGTCATGGAAGGCTGGCGCGCCAACCAACAGATCGCCCTTTCCACCGGCGTCGACGACAACGGCCTGTTCACGCTGAACTTCAATGACGACCGCTACCTTCCGTTCGAATACACCGGTGCGGTCTCCACGTGGCAACTGAGCTTCCCGAACCCCGAAGCGCAAAAAGACCTGCTCGACTCGCTGACCGACGTCATCGTGCATGTGAGCTACACGGCCAGGGTCGGCGGAGGTGTGCCATGAATGAACAAACCGCACTGCCGATCACCGCGCCGTCGCTGCCCAAGGGGGGCGGCGCCATCCACAGTATCGGCAAAGGGTGGGGCGAAATAGGCGCTCATGGCACGGCTTCCTATGAGGTTGGATTGCCGATTTCTCCCGGGCGTGGCTTTGCTCCGTCCTTGACCCTGAATTACAGCAGTTCGGCCGGCAACGGCGTGTTCGGCACGGGCTGGGGATTGTCGTTGCCCAGCGTGGCACGCCGCACCAGCAAGGGCGTGCCGGCCTATAACGACGATGACGAGATTGTCGGCCCCAACGGCGTGGTCTGGTTGCCCGAACATGGCATCAGTCCAACTCAAGTCAATCGCTACAACGACCTGGACCTGGGCACGACCTACACAGTGACGCGCCACCTGCCAAGAATCGAAAGCAGCTTCGACCGGATTGAACATTGGTCGTCGGATGGGGATACGCCGGGTTTTTGGCTCGTGCACGGGGCCGATGGCAGTCTGCATGTCTACGGAAAAAATCCCGAGTCGCGACGAACAGATCCAAAAGACGCAAGCCGAGTAGGTGAGTGGCTGTTGGAGGAAAGCCTGAATACGCGTGGAGAGCACATTCAATATGTGTACGCGGGAAATGGCGGAGCCCAACGCTATTTGAGCCATGTGCGCTACGGCAATGTGAAGGCCGACACCAGCCTTTACGCTTGGAAAACAGATCCACCGAAGCCGGACCAATGGCACTTCGAGTTGGTGTTCGACTATGGGGAGCGAAGTACCGGGCATGAGGAGAAGCCGCCCTACGCAGGCCTGCAATCGCAAAAACGTAGCGATGCGTTTTCCACCTTTGCCTACGGTTTCGAACTACGTACCGATCGCCTATGTCGCCAGGTATTGATGTTTCATCGCTTCCCCGAGTTGAGCGCCGATCCTGTTCTCGTACGGCGTGTGCTGCTTGAGTACCGCGAGACCTCCCTGGGATATAACCTCCTGAGTGCAGCGCACGACCAAGCGTTCGGCGACGGAGCAGTGCCTCAAAGTCGTCCTCCCATGGAATTTCGCTACAGCGAGTTCAACGGCCTGACCGATGTTGGCGCCTGGAAACGTTTTGAGGGCGTGCTCGACGGCGAACAGGGTTTTCAACTGGTGGATTTGTACGGTGAAGGTTTGCCCGGCGTGCTCCATCGACGCGATGCAGGCTGGTATTACCGTGAACCCATGCGCGCTAGAGCCAAGACCGATGACGTGGCTTACGGTCAGTGGCAGGAGCTGCCCAAGACGCCTGTCACCGACACAGCGAAAACGCTGCACCAAACATTGAGTGACCTCACAGGCGACGGTCGCCTGGACTGGATCATTGCCCAACCGGGGCTCAGCGGTTTCTTTTCGCTCGGAGCGGATCGCAAGTGGTCGAACTTCGCGACCTTCCAGGCGTTTCCTAGCGAATTCTTCAGTCCGAAAGGGAATCTGGCCGACCTGATGGGTGAAGGGCTCAGCGACCTTGCCCTGATAGGCCCACGCAGCGTTCGCTTGTATGCCAACCAGCGCGAGGATGGTTTCGCTGCGGCGCGGGAAGTTCCTCGCGACGACGATGACGATGCCCTGCCGGTATTCAACGGGTCGCCTTCCGAACTGGTGGCGTTCAGTGATCTGCTCGGCAGTGGCCAGCAACACCTGGTGCGCATTCGCCACGACGAAGTGAAGTGCTGGCCAAACCTGGGCCAAGGGCGATTCGGCAAAGGCATCGTGTTGGATTTTCCGGGCCTCGCCTACCCCACCTTCGATGCCTCGCGCATCCGTCTCGCGGACCTGGATGGTTCCGGTGCCGCCGACCTGATCTATCTGCAAGCGGATCGAATGCTGATCTTCATGAACCGCGGTGGCAATGGCTTCGCTCCCGCAGTTGAGCTGCCCTGGCCGGCCGGCCTGCGCTACGACAATTTATGCCAGGTAAGCGTCGTCGACCTGCAAGGGCTGGGTTGCTCCAGCTTGGTGTTGAGCATGCCGCATCTGACCCCCGCGCAACATTGGCACTACGGTTTTGTCGACGAAAAACCCTATCTGTTGACCGTCACTTACAACAACATGGGCGCCGCCAACCGCATCACTTATCGCAGCTCGGCCCAGGAATGGCTGGACGAGAAAGCCTCGAGAGTCATAGCCAAAGAGTCCCTGGCCTGCCATGTACCGATGCCCCTGCATCTGGTATCGCGCCTGGTCCAGAGGGACGAGATCACCGGTAATCGCCTGACCCAGCGGTTTACCTATCGCCAAGGTTATTACGATGGCGTCGAACGGGAGTTCCGTGGCTTCGGCTTGCTGATCCAAACCGACAATGAAACCAATCCCAACGATGCCGATTCGCCAGGTTTCACAGAGCCTTGCTTGAAAAAAAGCTGGTTTCATACCGGCCAGGCAATGGACATGGACCCACGCGACTATCACGGTGCCGATTCGCAAGCCATGGCGTTGGGTAAAGCCATACTGTGCCGATACGACGAAAATAATAGTGAGGACGAACGGGTTGTTGCGACAGACGAAGCGACCAGACTTGAAATCTGCCGCGCCTTGAGCGGTCATTTACTGCGCAGCGAGACATACGCAGGAGGCAAAAACGAGACGCTGTATTCGGTCCAGGAAAACCGTTATCGGGTCCGTCTGCTACAGGCACCCCAAGGCCCGCGGCGCTATGCTTCCCTGTTGCCCCTGCTGCTGGAATCCATCGGTTATCAATACGAAGGCCAGAGCGACGACCCGCAGTGTCAGCACCTGATCAATTTGCAGCATGATCAGTACGGTGCAGTCATTCACAGTGTGAACGTCCACTACGCCCGACGCAAAACGGCTGCCGACACCCCGCCGTTCAGCGACCCAGACCCGCAACAATGGTGGCGGGATGCTCATGATCCGGCGCAACAGTTTTACCACCTGACACAAACTCGCGCCGAATTCATCAACCTGCAAACGCCTCAGGAGTGGCGCCTGGGCTTACCTTATCGCCAGCGGATAAACGCGTTGAAACTGCCCAAGGCGACTGAAGCCGGAGGGCTGGCACCAAAGGATATTTCTTTTGAGAAGATTTCCGAACTCGTCGCAAAGCCAAGCTGGACGACCCAGGCCGTTCTCACCAGCCTGTCCGTAACACGCTACAAGGAGGCTTCGGCAAACAGAACCTTGCCAGACGGCAAAGCCAGCTTCGAAGCCCTGGTTGACCATTTGGAAACCGCCGAGCTGGACGAAAACGCCCTGCAAGCCTTCGACCTGTTACCGGAAGGATCTCGTCCTGAGGGAGCACTGTTGAAAAAAATCGGTTATGAACCCATGACCGATTTCCTTCCCGCCAGCACCTCATCCAAGACGCTCTGGTCAGTCAAAAGTGGCTTCACGACCTACGCCGGTTTGGAAGGCTTCTACAAGACCAAGACCGTGCAGCCGAGCAACAGCCACGGCGTGACCAAGATCAGCTACGACCCATACACTTGCTTTGTAACCGGGTTCGAACTGCCTGATGGCTGCACGACCAAGGCGCAATACGATTACCGTACCTCCCTGCCCCAGCGCGTCGAAGACTCCAACGGTAAGGTGCAGGAAGCCCTTGCCGATGCCTTCGGCCAGGTACTGGCCAGCACCTTTTACGGCGACGAGAACAACAACGCTGTTGGCTTCAGACCGGTCGCAGCGTTCAAGCAATCGTCCAGGAGCGCGGCAGAAGCAATCACGCAAAGCCAGGACGCTTTGCAGGACGCCGCCACCGCCATCTATTACGCGCCATTCAGTTGGATGGGAAACGTATCGGCGTCAGCCCTGAAAGACACTGACTGGCTAGCGCGCTGTGTGAGCAACGGTGATGTACTGCCGACCGGGCATATTCGCGCCTCGGCTCGCGCCCGGCTGTCGAAACTCGAAGTAATTTCTGCCGACGATAAAAAACTGAAACGCGAAATTCGTACGTCGAAACGCGAGCCGATACACATTGCCACACTGGTCGCCGATCGTTACCCCAATGACGACCAGAAACAAATCCGCATCGCCATGACGTGCTTCGATGGCTTTGGTCGCCTGCTGCAAAGTAAGCAGCGAGTCGAATCAGGCATCGCTTACGTCGTGGATGCCAAGGGCGAACTGACACTCAACGAGGACGGCAAACCGCTGGAACAGATCACCGCAACGCGCTGGCTCGTCAGCGAACGGGTGGAATACAACAGCAAGGGCTTGGCGATCCGGATCTACCGTCCCTATTTTGCTGATCAGCATCGCTACATCAACGACAAATCCTTTCGGCAGTTCGGCCATTGCGACCAGCAGTTCTACGACGCATTGGGCCGCCCTACCCACACCCGTCTCGCCAGACAGAATGGACTTTCCTGGATGCGCCGGCAGACCCGTCATCCGTGGTACACCGTGGACGAGGACGAAAACGACACGCTGGAAGAAGTCATGGCCGAACACGCCCCGACAGTTGGAGGTGAGGCATGAGCCCACGACTTCATCGCAAGACTCCCGCCATCAACGCCGTCGATGGTCGCAGCCTGCCGGTGCGCCAGGTCGCTTACTGCCGAAGCAAGGAAGGCGAAAAATCCCAGATGCGCGCCAGCCGGCAAGAGTACGACGTCGCCGGGCGGCTGGTTGCCCAGCGCGACCCTCGGCTTGCCAACGCAACTGACGCCAATCTTGCGACCGTCTACAGCCTGTCCGGCAAACCATTGCGAGTAAACAGCGTCGACGCCGGATGGCGTCTGAACCTGCCCGGCGACGCCGGACAGATTTTGCGCAGTTGGGATCAGCGAGGAAACCACTGGCAATCGACTTACGACAACCAACTGAGACTGATCACAGTCGAGGAGCAAGCTGCGGGAAAAGAGCTGCGTAAAGTAGAGTGCTTGAGCTATGGCGACAGCTCGCAGGAATCGGCGGCGCTCAATCAATGCGGCGCGCTCATTCGCCACGACGACAGCGCGGGCACGTTGATCGTCGAGGCATATGCGTTATGCGGTAAACCGCTTGGCCAGACAAGGCACATGCTGATCGACGCTGCACAACCTGACTGGCCAACCGACTTGTACGATCGTGATGGTCTACTTGAAAAGGGCGAAGGCTACAAAACGAGTTGGTCCTACGACGCACTGGGACACATCATCCAGCAGACCGATGCCGCTCGACACGAACAGCACTACACCTTCGATGTCGCGGGCCAACTCAAATCCGCGAGCCTGAAAATAAAAGGCACCGAGGCCAAGAAAACGATCGTCGAGGACCTCGTCTACAACGCCTTCGGCCAAGTCGAGTCGCAAACCGCCGGCAACGGCGTGACGAGTCGCGCGGTGTTCGATCCGGCCAACGGGCGACTGACTTCGCTCAGCGCATCGGCGCCCGGCAAAACCTTGCAAGACCTCCACTACACCTACGACGCCGTGGGGAACGTGTTGCAAATTACCGACAACGTCCAACCGGAGCGTTTCAACAGCAACCAACGGGTAAAACCCGTCAGCACCTTCACCTACGACAGCCTCTACCAGTTGACCAGCGCCACGGGGCGTGAGGCGGCCGGACTGACGCACCCTCCCGCCCTTCCTACCGCCGGTACGATTCCATTCGACCCCACGCAACTGTTCAACTTTACCGAGCTATACACGTACGACAATGGCGGCAACCTGACCGAACTGCGTCATGTTCGCGAGGGGAATAACTACACCCGCACATTGAACGTGGCCGTCGCCAGCAATCGCCTCATGTCTTGGAGCCAGGGCGACGACGCAACCCAAACAACGATGGACTTCGATGACAACGGCAACCTGCAGGCCCTATGCCCAGGCCAGCCATTGAAGTGGAATAGCCGCAACCAACTAGATTGCGTGGTGCTGGTCAAGCGCGAAAACCGTGCCGACGACACCGAGCACTATGCCTACGACAGCAGCGGTCAACGTGTGCGCAAGATCAAGACAACCCATGCCGCTGCAATGATCCGCACTGAGGAAGTCCGTTACTTGCCGGGCCTCGAAATCCGTACCCGTCATAACGAACGCCTGGAGGTCATCACCCTGCAAGCCGGACGCTGCAGCGTGCGTTACCTGCATTGGACCGAAGGCCGACCGTCCGGGATCGCGGCCAATCAACTGCGCTATAGCCTTGATGACCACCTGGGCTCCAGCTCACTGGAACTCGACGACAAGGCCGACCTGATCAGCCAGGAAAGTTACCTGCCCTACGGAGGAACCGCTTGGGTGGCATCCCGCTCCGCCGTGGAGGCCGATTACCGGACCATTCGTTACTCCGGCAAGGAACGCGATGCCAGCGGGTTGTATTACTACGGGCATCGCTACTACGCGCCGTGGTTGCAACGCTGGATCAGTCCCGATCCGGCGGGGGCGGTTGATGGGTTGAACTTGTATTGCATGGTGGGAAACAACCCGATCAGGTATGTCGATCATCAAGGGTTGGTCATCACCGATGCCCAAGGGGTGGAAATCGACCCTGTCGAATGGACGAAACAGGATGGGGAGGAACGCTCGAAAAAAATGATGGCGCCACCCTCTCCAGCGAAGAAGGGCAAACAAGGCCCTGAAGCAGACCCCGATGCCAGCCCCGGTTTTAGCAAGACAAAACGCAACAACGTTATTGTTGTTCACTCCTATGGCGTTATTAAAGATCACGCGGGCGACAAAGATATGGCCATCATGGAGCATTACAATCTTCCCAAGCCAAAACCCAACGAAAACGGCGCACCGGGATATCGCGGGGTGGACCTGCATTATAATGGCTCCGCTACGAGCGAGGATTTCC
Source organism: Pseudomonas sp. Z1-12 (assembly GCF_051132015.1). Taxonomy (NCBI): domain Bacteria; kingdom Pseudomonadati; phylum Pseudomonadota; class Gammaproteobacteria; order Pseudomonadales; family Pseudomonadaceae; genus Pseudomonas; species Pseudomonas sp. Z1-12. Next base: position 823,714 of record NZ_CP071647.1, on the reverse strand, counting down.
AACTGAATTTCGGAAGCTACAAAATCAGCAATGCGGCTGATTACATGGAAAACCTGGCCCAAAATTACCGAGACAGGAAAAACGACCCACACTATCAGTTTCAAGTAGATGCCGATGCGCTGAGGCTGGACCCAACGCTAAGCAGAACAATGGACGACCTGTACGAACTTCAACAGCCAACCCGAGAATTTATCGAAAGACATATCGAGGCTTCCAATGGAATCATTCCAATACTAACTGGAGGACCAGGGGCTCATGGGGAAGTTGGAGCGCTGAACACCGTTATTGCGCTCTATCCGGGGAAGCGTGAAAGAATGCTTGCGGATACGACTCTGTTCACCGAGAAATTACAGAACGTGACGCAACCGGAGCCATTTACCGCCTGTTTCAATTGCAGCGGAATCATTCCACCAAACGTTAGTATCCCAACAGGCCGCCAACTGAGGACGCCACGTTTATATAATGTCCACGTAGCGTCGATCAATGAGTATCGTCAGTAAAGTTCAGCGCGGGTAACGACCAACCGATTGCCAAACGGATCGACCACCGCCATGTCCTGGCTACCCCGGGGCATGGCCTGCGTGAACGATCAGATCAAACCTAATTAGCCTGCCAGGGATTGATCACCTCAACCCCGGAAAACCCAAAATCCCGAACATTTCGAGTCGCAATCGAAGCGCCATGAGCTCGGCAAATAGCGGCGATCTGCGCATCGGCCATCGACACGCCTCGCCCCCTTGCTTCGCAGTTCGCCACCAGCGCCGCGTACTCAACGGCGGCATGGGCGTCAAACGGAAATATTCGCCCAACGAAGTCTTCTTCGAACATAGCCATCGCATGGGCTTCAAGTTTCTGTTTGCGCTTGCCGGATGGGAGCCGGGCAATGCCATGGAGAATTTCCGCCACGGTCACCGCAGTGATCGCAAGCTCCATCGCTGGCAGCACGTCGACCCAAGCCAACACTCTAGTGTCGGGTTCAGACCGCATGAACTCTGACAGGACATTGGTATCGAGCACGATCATTCGGAAAGATCCACCGCCTTTGCCTTCTCCTGTCGCGAAGGCAGATCGAGTTCAACCCCGCCGCTTGCACTAAACCTGCTGCGGATCCGGCTGCCAAGACCTCCTGCCTGGCTAACAGAGGCCAACGCCTTTCCCAAGATCAACCGGGCTTCTTCTTCCATCGAATGCCCATTATGGGCAGCAGCTATTCGCAGTTGTTCTTTGATCTGGTCGTCAAGGTTTCGAATCGTGATGCTGGCCATGATGCCCCCTGCAATCAATGAAATCATTGATTGAGGCTAACACACCTTGGGTCAGCAGGATCCAGAGAGTTGCTAAACGGCTCACACGTTAATCGCATTGGTAAACACCAACCGATTCCCGAACGGATCACTGATCGCCATGTCCTGGCTGCCCCAAGGCATGGCCTGGATCTGTGGGTGGGCGTAGCGGTATTGTTTGGCGAGCAATTGCTGCTGGAAGGCTTCCAGCTCATCGGTCTCGATCCGCAGCGCCGAGCCCGGCGTGCAATCGCCATGGTGCTCGGACAGGTGCAGCACGCAGTCCCCGCGGGAGACTTGCAGGTAGAGGGGAAAGTTGTCACCGAAGCGGTGTTGCCAGTCAACGGTAAAGCCCAGGAAGTCGACATAGAACGCCAACGCCTTGGCTTCATCGAAGATCCGCAGGATCGGGGTGGTTTTACCGAAGCTCATGGGGTGCTCCCTGGCTGAAAAGACCCAGTGTAGATGGGTTGACTCTAATGCTTCGGCTTTAAACCCGGCTTCTTTAGTGTCGCAATGCCATTATTGTGACGCCAATTAACACACTATCAGCCGCTTACACGCCATTCGATGGACCAAAGCCTCGACGCAGATCGCCTTCGCGCGCCAGGAAGCGCCCCTCCCGGCGTCCATTCGCCTGGCCGTCGCGATAGCTCAGGGCACCGTTGACCCACACACCATCAATGCCTTCGGCTGCCCGCTGGGGCTCATTGAAATCGGCAACGTCACGAATGGTGTGGGGATTGAACAACACCAGGTCCGCCCAATGGCCTTCACGGATTTCTCCTCGTTGCTTGAGGCCGAAACGCGCTGCGGAAAGGCCAGTCATCTTATGCACGGCGGTGTGTAACGGAAAAAGCCCGACGTCACGACTGAAATGTCCCAGCACCCGTGGGAAAGCGCCCCACAAGCGTGGATGAGGAAACGGGTCTTCGGGCAAACCGTCAGAGCCGACCATGGACAACGGATGGGCGAGGATCCGTCGTACGTCGCCTTCATCCATGCCGTAGTACACCGCGCCTGCCGGCTGTAGGCGCCGCGCCGCCTCCAACAGCGATACCTCCCAATCGCGGGCGATGTCGATAAGGTCGCGTCCGCCCATCGACGGATGCGGTGTCGACCAGGTAATGGTGATGCGATGGGCATCGGTCACTTGCTTGAGGTCCAAGGTCGAGGAGCTGGCCGCGTAGGGGTAGCAGTCGCAACCGACCGGATGGGTTTTCGCCGCGTTTTCCAATGCCGCAAGCACCTGCGGGCTTCGTCCCCAATTACCGGCGCCGGCGCATTTGAGGTGGGAAATGATCACCGGACTCTGCGCATGACGGCCGATCTGGAACGCCTCGTCCATGGCCTTGAGCACCGGTTCGAATTCGCTGCGCAGGTGGGTGGTGTAGACGGCGCCGAATGCGCTCAATTCTTCGGTCAGTTGCATGACCTCGTCAGTGGACGCTGCAAAGGCGTTGGCGTAGGCGAGGCCGGTGGACAGCCCCAAGGCACCGGCCTCCAGACTTTCGCGCAATTGCCGACGCATGGCGGTGATTTCTCCTACCGAGGCCGTGCGCAACAAATCGTCCATATGGTTACTGCGCAACGCCGTGTGCCCGACCAACGCAGCCACGTTGACCGCTGGCGTCGCCGCTTCCACCGCTGCGCGATAATCGGCAAAGCGTGGGTAGGCGAACGCCTGGGCCGTGCCGAGCAGGTTCATTGGATCTGGCGGATCGCCCCGCAGGCTCACCGGCGCGGCGCTGATGCCGCAGTTGCCGACGATCACGGTGGTCACGCCCTGGCTGAGCTTGGGCAGCATCTGCGGTTGGCGAATGACCACCGTGTCGTCGTGGGTGTGCACATCGATGAAGCCTGGCGCCAGCACGCGGCCGGCGGCGTCGATGTCGTCCTCGGCCCGGGCATCGCGCAGTTCGCCGATGCGTTCGATGCGACCGCCGTGGATCGCTACGTCGGCGTGGTAACCGGGCGTGTTGCTGCCGTCAATGACCAGTGCATTGCGGATAAGCGTGTCGTACAGCATGTCAGTCTCCCAGCGGCAAGTGATCGTCGCCGCCGCGGTAATCGTCCAGGGCGAGTTTGACTCGCCGCAGGCGCTCTTGATTGTCTTCGGGGTGGGCCAGCGCCAACTCGGTGGCGAGCACGTCGATGGCCAGCAGCATGCCGTAGCGCGCCGCCGTGGGTTTGTAGATAAAGGAAGTCTCGGCGCTTTGCAGGGGCAGCACGCAATCGGCCACTTGGGCCAGTGGCGAGTCGGCGCGAGTGATGGCTAGGATCGCCGCGCCGTAGCTGCGGGCCAGTTCAACCGCACTCAACAGCTCCGGCGTGATACCGGTCAGTGAGCAGGCGATGACCAGATGCTGGTCGCTCAGCGAGGTAGCGGTGATGCGCATCATCACCGGGTCGCGGCAGGCGGCAATCGGGTAGCCGAAACGCACCAGCCGCACCTGCAATTCCTCGCCGCACAGCGCCGACCAGCCACCCAGGCCGAACGCATGGATCATCCGTGCCTTGCCGATCATCCTCACGGCATCGCCAAACCGCGACTCTTCGAATCCTGACAAATGTTGGCGCAGAGTCGCTTCGATATCGCCGACGATCTGTCCATAAAACGCCGACTGCTCCGGCGCACCGGCCGGGTCGAGGAAACGGCTGCCGACGCCGCTGGCCTGGGCCAGTTGCAGGCGTAGGTCTCGCAGGTCTCGGCAACCGACGGTGCGGGCGAAGCGCGACAGGGTGGCGCTGCTGACTTCCGCCCGTTGGGCCAGTTCATCGAGGCTGGCGGAGGCTGCGAAGCCTACGTCTTCGAGCATCAGCCGGGCGATTCTTCCTTCGCCGGCGCTGAAGGAATCCTGACGGGCACGGATCTGGTAGAGGATGTCCATGACGGCTCCTTGCAGTGGCGGTCAAAGCACGCGCGCAAGCCCAAGGGTCAGGGCGAACGCGACCAGGGATATCAGTGTTTCAAGCACCGTCCAGGTCTTGAAGGTCTGCGTGACGGTCATATTGAAGTATTCCTTGATCAGCCAGAAGCCGCCGTCATTTACGTGGGAAAAGATAACCGACCCGGCGCCGGTCGCCAGCACCAGCAGCTCGGGATGGGGATAACCCAGGCCAATCGCCACCGGCGCGACGATGCCCGAGGCCGTGGTCATCGCCACCGTGGCCGAACCCGTGGCAACCCGCATCAGCGCGGCGAACAGCCAGCCCATGACCAGCGGTGACAACTGGAATTCCTCGGCCAGGCCGACGATCTGCTGCGTGACCCCGGCGTCCACCAGGATCCGGTTCAAACCACCACCGGCGCCCACCAGCAAAGTGATGCTGGCGGTCGGCGCCAGGCATTCGTTGGTGAATTTGAGGATCGATTCGCGGTTGAATCCCTGGGCCAGGCCGAGGGTCCAGAAACTGAGGATGGTCGCCAGCAGCAAGGCGATCACCGAGTTGCCGATGAACAGCAGGAACTGGTTGAAACCGCTGCCCGGCGTGGAGATAAGGTTGGCCCAGCCGCCGATCAGCATCAGAATCACCGGCAGCAGGATGGTCCCCAGGGTCACGCCGAAACCCGGCAGGTTGGCCCGCGGTTCACGGTCGAGAAATTGTCGCTCCAGCGGGTTCTCGGCCGGTAGCTGGATGCGCGGCACGATGAACTTGGCGTACAGCGGGCCGGCGATGATCGCAGTGGGAATGCCGATCAGGATGGCGTACAGCAAAGTCTGCCCCACCGAGGCCTGGAACACCTGCACCGCCAGCATCGCCGCCGGATGCGGCGGCACCAGCGCATGGACCACCGAAAGCCCGGCGACCATCGGCAGCCCCACCATCAGGATCGACACGCCCACACGCCGGGCGATAGTGAACGCGATGGGCACCAGCAGCACAAAGCCGACCTCGAAGAACAACGGCAACCCCACGAGGAAGGCAATGCACACCATCGCCCAGTGGGCGTTGCGCTCGCCGAAACGTTCGATCAGCGTCTGCGCCATGCGCTCGGCCCCGCCGGACTCGGCCATCATCTTGCCGAGCATCGTGCCCAGGGCCACCACCAGCGCAATGTGCCCCAGCGTCTTGCCGACACCCGCCTCGTACGCCCCCACCACACCCGACGGCGGCATCCCGGCCAGCAACGCCAGGCCAATGGAGACCAGGGTAATCACGATGAACGGATTGAGCCGGTAGCGCGCGATCAGGACGATCAGCGCGATGATAGCGATGGCCGCGTAGACCAATAGCCAATAACCAAAAGCAGGTGCCATGCGTTACTCCTCGAATGGGGTCGCGTCGATGTGTTGTGAAACTCATAAATCATTTCGACGACGAATCTTCAAACCTCCTGAAAGTAATTTTCGCGCAGAGGTAAAACTTGTCGCTGACGGACAACGCGACACGGCGTTGATGAAAATTCAGCGCAAGATTTTCATCGCTTTTGTGGCGAGGGAGCTTGCTCCCGCTGGGCTGCGAAGCGGCCCCAAATTCACCAGCACAATCGACCAACGGCTGGCCGCCCCGCACTCAATTCCGTACCATCCGCACCTGTTTTTTGCACCACTCCCCGGCAGCCGACGGTCCACCGGCGCCCAGTCAGGTAAATCATGAAACCCACACGTCTTCGCGCCGACGCCCTCGCCGGCCTCACCACCTCTTTCGCCTTGCTCCCGGAGTGCATCGCCTTCGCCCTGGTGGCCCATCTCAACCCGCTGATGGGGCTGTACGGTGCGTTCATCCTCTGTACGCTGACCGCGTTGTTCGGCGGTCGCCCCGGGATGGTCTCAGGCGCGGCGGGGTCGATGGCCGTGGTGATCGTCGCGCTGGTGGTGCAGCACGGGGTGCAGTACCTGTTGGCGACCGTGCTGCTGGGCGGGTTGATCATGATGGCGTTCGGGCTGTTGCGGCTGGGCAAGCTGGTGCGCATGGTGCCGCACCCGGTGATGCTTGGTTTCGTCAATGGCTTGGCCATCGTGATTGCGCTGGCGCAACTGGAGCATTTCAAGAAGGACGGCGTCTGGCTGAGCGGCACCCCGCTCTATCTGATGGCAGGGCTGGTGGCGCTGACCATGGCCATCGTCTACCTGTTGCCGCGCCTGACCCGCAGCGTACCGCCGGCCTTGGTGGCGATCCTCGGCGTTGGCCTGGCGGTTTATCTGCTCGGTCTACCGACCCGGACCCTGGGTGACATGGCCCACATTGCCGGCGGCTTGCCGACGTTTGCCCTGCCGGACATTCCCTGGAACCTGGAAACCCTGCAAATCGTCGCGCCCTATGCGGTGATCATGGCGATGGTCGGCTTGCTGGAAACCCTGCTGACCCTGAACCTGACCGATGAAATCACCGAGAGCCGTGGGTATCCGGACCGTGAGTGCGTGGCATTGGGCGCGGCCAACATGGCCTCTGGATTGCTGGGCGGCATGGGCGGTTGCGCGATGATCGGCCAGACGATGATCAACCTCAGCTCCGGCGGACGCGGACGGTTATCGGGCGTGGTGGCCGGGGTGATGGTGTTGCTGTTCGTGTTGTTCCTGTCGCCGTTGATCGAGCGCATTCCGCTGGCGGCGCTGGTGGGCGTAATGTTCGTGGTGGCGCAGCAGACGTTCGCCTGGGCCTCGTTGCGAGTGGTCAACAAAGTGCCAGCCAACGATGTGCTGGTCATCATCGCAGTGACGGTCATCACGGTGTTCACCGACCTGGCCGTGGCCGTGCTCTGCGGGATCATCATCGCGGCGCTCAACTTCGCCTGGCAACAGGCCCGGGAGCTGTATGCCGACACCCATGAGGAAGCCGACGGCAGCAAGCTGTATCGCCTGCACGGCACGCTGTTTTTCGCCTCGTCGACGCCGTTTCTCAACCAGTTCGACCCGGCCAATGACCCGGCCCTGGTGACCCTCGATTGCCGCCACTTGCGCTTCGTCGACTACTCGGCCGTCGCCGCGCTCAAGACCTTGCGTGAGCGCTACAGCAAAGCGGGCAAGCACCTGCGCGTGTATCACCTGTCCGAGCGCTGCAAACAAATGCTCAAGCGCGCGGGCGTGCAACACGACTGAAGCAACACCCAACAAAAACCTGTGGGAGCGAGCTTGCTCGCGATAGCGGTGGATCAGCCGACTTCATTACTGACTGACCTGGCGCCATCGCGAGCAAGCTCGCTCCCACAGGGGGTTATAGGACTGATGAAGATAGAGTGATCTCTGGCGATCAACTGTGGGAGCGAGCCTGCTCGCGAATGCGGTCTGCCAGTCAAAGCAAATGTTGCTTGGGCCTCCGCTTTCGCGAGCAAGCTCGCTCCCACAGGTCCTATGTTTTACTGACGGATCGCACCATTTCTTCAAGAATCCATTCCACCACCGACGTCCGCTTCGGTGCCCACCCCAGCAGCTCACGGGCATTGTTGCCGCGCATACTCGTTGCCCAAATCACTCTTGCCTTGAAGTTTCGAATCAACCCTTGAATTCCCGCGAGGCGTAGTCGGCGAGCTTGCCCTGGATGAAGTCCAGGAAACACTGGATCCGCAGGGCCAGTTGCGAATTGCGGTAGTACACCGCGTTGATCGGCTGGCGGTAGCCGCTGTTGGCATCGGCCAGCAGCACCTTCAGCCGGCCGGCCTGAATGTCGTCGCGGGTCATGAAGTCTGACAGGCAGGCAATGCCCTGCCCTTGCAGCGCCAAGTGACGCACGGTCTCGCCGCTGGACGCGCTGATGGCTGGCTGGATCGCCCAGCGATCACCGTGCACATGACGCAGCGGCCACTGATTGAGGCCATCGTTCTGGGCAAACCCCAGCAACGCATGCTCCGACAGTTCGGCAACGCTTGTGGGAGTGCCGTGCTGCTTCAAATAGGCCGGGCTGGCGAGGATGTGCAACGGGCTGCAACCCAGGGAGCGGGCGTGGAGCGTCGAGTCGATAAGGATGCCGATGCGGATGGCGATGTCAGTGCTTTGCTCCAACAGGTCGATGATCAGGTCGTTGCTGTTGAGTTCGAGTTGGATGTCTGGGTAAAGGCGGCGGAATTCTTCGATGTGCGGCACGATGGCATGCAGCATGAACGGAGAGGCCGCGTTGATCCGCAAGCGTCCCGAAGGATTTTTCTGGCGAGACGACAGGCGCTCTTCCAGCTCATCCATCTGGTCGAGGATGCCTTTGGCCTGTTCGAAGAAATACTTGCCCTCTTCGGTGAGGTCCATGCGTCGCGTGGTGCGGTTGATCAGCGTGGTATCGAGCTTGGCCTCCAGCCGCGACAACGTGCGGCTGACCGCCGACGGCGTCTGCCCGACTTGCTCGGCGGCGGCGGAGATGGATCCGCATTCGATCACGCAGACGAAAATCTGCAACTCGTCGGATCTGGCTTTCACAGACATCCTCTCGTGGAATGCACATCCAGTGTGAAGGATGCTTTTGTGGCGAGGGAGCTTGCTCCCGCTCGGCCGGGCTGGCGCTCCAGCGCGCAGCGGCCGCTTTTTTGGGGGGGGCTGCTGCGCAGCCCAGCGGGAGCAAGCTCCCTCGCCACAAAAGCCCGCTCGCCTTGGGTGCAGGATTACGTTCGGGTAAGTCCCGATAGTATCTGGATTACCGCGAAAGGCCGAACACCTCACGCAAATGCCGCTCATACCGCGCCACATCTTCTTCGATGTTCGGGCGCTTCATCACATCCACGCACAGGAAGGTCGGCAGGCCGGTCATGCCAAGGAACTGATTGGCCTTGTGGAACGGGAAGTACACCGCGTCCACACCCTTGGCTTCGAAGAAATCGCTCGGGTCGTCGAAGGCTTGCTGCGGGGCGTTCCAGGTCAGCGACAACATGTACTGCTTGCCTTGGATCAGGCCGCCGCTGCCGTATTTCTGCGAGGCATCGGAACGGGTCCGACCATCACTGGCGTAGAGGCTGCCGTGGCCTTCGGTGAAGACTTCATCGATGTACTTTTTCACGGTCCACGGCGCGCCCATCCACCAACCTGGCATCTGGTAAATGATCACGTCGGCCCAGAGGAACTTGGCGACTTCCTCCTGGAGGTCGTAGCCGCCATCGATGAAAGTGGTTTTCACATCAAACCCGCCACGGTCCAGCACGCTGAGCGCCGTCTCGTGGAGGGTGGCGTTGTAGCGACCGTCGGAATGGGCGAATTGTTTGCCGCCGTTGAGCAACAGGACTTTTTTCATGGTGAGCCTCATCAGGTTCCACGGCGTGGGCCGTTGGCTGGCCGCCGCATGGAAAGATTGAAATTGATGGCGGCAGAGTACCGACGAGCTTCGCGCGGAATAAGCACCGCAACGGCAAAAGTGATTTGACCTATACGCAAGAATGGACGGCTGATTGTTGCCGTAAGCTTCGGCACCTCTTTTAATTCAGGAGCCCTCTCCATGAGCGAACTGCACGGTTTCATCCTGCACGCCAAGACCCGCCCGGAAAAAGCCGAGGCCTTCGAGGCGCTGTTCCGCGCCTACGTCGAACCAAGCCGTGCCGAGCCTGGCTGCATCGAATATCACATGCTGCGGGACCAACAGGATCCAACGCTGTTTATCTTCTATGAGATCTGGGCATCCCAGGCACACCTGGAAGTGCATTCGAATCTGCCGCACATGAAGCAGTTTTCCGAGCAACGCATGGATTATCTGGAGCGCGACTTCGACATCCGTCGCGTCGACATGCTCAGCCCGTCCTCGGCTAGCCGCTGACCAGCAGATGGCCGCCGAGCGCACCGAGACCGATGAAAAATACCCGCTTGAACAACACGGCGCTGATCCGCTGGCGCAACCATTGCCCCAGCCACATCCCCAGCAGCGCCGGGACCAGCGCCAACAACGAAGCACTCAATTCGCCCCCGCCCAGCTCGCCGCGCCACAACAGGCCGGCGGCCAGGGTCAGGGTCGAAACGGTGAATGACAGGCCCAGGGCCTGCACCAGTCCATCCTTGCTCAAGCCCAGCGCTTGCAGATAAGGCACTGCCGGAATGACGAACACACCGGTAGCGGAAGTGACGAGGCCGGTCAGCAACCCGCAGATCGGAGCGATCCACGGCTCGGCATCGGGACCGACCCGCAGCGTCGGCAGCAACAGGCCACTCAGCGCATACAGCAACAACGCCCCGCCCAAGGCCCGCACCACCCAGGCCCCGTCTGTCATGCCGATCCACAGCGTACCGAGCCCGGTACCAATAAAAATCGCGAGTAACAGCGGCCACAAGCGCCGGATCAAGGTTTGCAGATGGCCGCCGAACGCCAGTTGCCAAAGATTGGTCAGGGTCGCCGGAATGATCAGCAGCGCCGCAGCCTGCGCCGGCGCCATAGCCAGACCGAGCAAGCCCATGGAGATGGTCGGCAGGCCGAGGCCGATCACGCCCTTGATGGTGCCGGCCAGCAGGAAGGTGCCGATGACCAGTAAGGAAAGGGCCAGGCCGAGGTTTTGATAGAAAGCGATGAGTGTGTTCATGGGGCTATCGTGCGCCCCGGGGCTTGGCTTGAAAATCTGCCATATACTGAGGGTGCCTCTCTTTCAGCAAGAGGCTGGAAATTTTGTGGATGCTACTGGCGCCATCGCGAGCAAGCTCGCTCCCACAGGGGATTGCATTTCAAACTGTGGGAGCGAGCTTGCTCGCGATGAGGATAAACCAGGCACCGCAACACTTGAGACAGGATCACCAGCCCATGCACTTCGACCTCACCGACCTGCGCCTCTACCTGAACATCCTCGACACCGGCAACATCACCGCCGGTGCGGCCCGCAGCCATTTGTCCCTGGCTGCGGCCAGTGCGCGAGTGCGTACCGTGGAAGCGTCCCTGGGCATCGACCTGCTTGAACGCGGACGACGTGGCGTATCGCCCACGCCGGCTGGCAAGGCGTTGGCCGAACACGCCCGGCTCCTGCTGCAACAGGCCGAACGCCTGCAACAGGACTTGGCCGAATACGCCAAGGGCGTCAAAGGCCGGGTGCGGCTGCTGTGCAACACCAGCGCCATGACCGAATACCTGCCCGAACTGCTGGCCGGCTTTCTCAAGACCCATCCCAACCTCGACATCGACTTGCAGGAGTTGCCCAGCTCACGGATCACCCATGCGCTGCGCGAGGGCGCGGCGGACCTGGGGATCGTTTCCGACGCGGTGGACACCGATGGCCTTCAGGCCTGGCCGTTTCGCGACGATCCGCTGGTATTGATCCTACCGAACGGACATCCCCTGGCTGACGGTCGAACCGTGCGTTTCAGCGAAACCCTCAGCCACGACTACGTCGGCCTGAACGCCGCCAGCGCCCTGGCGATTCACCTGGAAGAACAGGCCCTGCACATCGGCTCGCGCATGCAAATCCGCATTCGCGCCGAGGGTTTCGACGGGATGATTCGCATGGTGACCCATGGCGCAGGCATTGCCATCGTGCCGAAGGCGGCCGTCGATCGGCGACCGACCGAGCTGTCGTATCAATGCGTCCCACTGCAAGAGGCCTGGACCCACCGAGCGCTGCTGCTGTGCGCCCGCAACTTCGAAGGTTTGCCCACCTACGCCAAGGCCCTGGCTCGGCATCTGGCCGATTGATGCGCGTTTCTGGATAGCCCGGTGTCGACTACAGACATCTACCCACCCATGCCGCGCGTTAGGGTGCCTGTTCTCTTCCGCCCCTTTCGGAGCTCACATGACCGCCCCCATCACCGTCCTGCGCGACACCCATCCGCTGCCCGTACTCGATGCCTGCAAATGGGAAAAACTCGAAGGCGACCCGCACACCGTCAACCTCAACGCCTACACCAGCGAAGACGGCAGCAAGATCATGGGCACCTGGATCTGCACACCGGGCAAATGGTATGTGGAATACGTGAAGTGGGAGTACTGCCATTTCCAGGAAGGCTACTGCATCATCACCCCAGAGGGCCTGGAGCCAATCCATCTGCGCGCCGGTGATATTTTCGTCATCGAACCCGGCATGAAAGGCACCTGGGAAGTGGTCGAGACCGTGCGTAAATATTTCGTCTTCGCCTGAAACAAAAAACCGAGAGACCACCCGACGTGGTCTCTCGGAAAACAACCGTGAAAGCTTCACCGCTTCAGCACTGCCCTGTGGCGAGGGAGCTTGCTCCCGCTCGGTTGCGCAGCAACCGCCAACAAACAGGGCTGCTACGCAGCCCAGCGGGAGCAAGCTCCCTCGCCACAAAAGCCTCTCGATATCACAGGTTTACTGCGGCTTGCGATAGCTGTTCACAATCGCCGAAAAGTCCTTGCCGCCCTCGCCGCGCTGGCTCATCGCCTGGTACAACTGTTGCGCCACAGCCCCCAGCACCACCGGCTGATGGGCCTGCCGCGCGGCTTCGGTCGCCAGGCCCAGGTCCTTGAGCATCAGGTCGGCGCCAAAGCCACCCGTATAGCCACGGGAGGCCGGGGCCGTTTCGATCACGCCCGGCCACGGGTTGTAGGTGTCCGAACTCCAGCAGCGGCCCGTTGAGCTATTGATGATGCCGGCCAGCACTTGGGTGTCGATCCCCAAGGCATCGCCCAGGGCCATGGCTTCGCTGACGCCCACCATGGAAATTCCCAGCAGCAGGTTGTTGCAGATCTTGGCGATCTGCCCGGTACCGACTTCACCACAATGCACAATGTTACGACCCATTTGCGCCAGCACCGGTTGCAAGGTGGCAAACAACTCAGCCGTGGCGCCGACCATGAAGGTCAACGTGCCCGCCGCCGCGCCGCCGGTGCCGCCCGAGACCGGCGCATCGGCCATCGCCACGCCTTGTTTCGCCGCGGCAGCCGCTACGTCACGGGCGGTTTGCGGATCGATGGTGCTGCAATCCACTGCCGGCGTGCCGGCGGCGATGCCGGCCAGCACACCGTCTTCACCCAGCCAGACACTGCGCACATGGGCGGCGGCCGGCAGCATGGTGATGACCAGTGCCGCGCCCTGGGCCGCGTCGCGCGGCGAGGCGCTGATGGTACCGCCCAGCGCCGCCAGTTCAGCCAGTACCGTCTGGTTCAGGTCGAACAGGTTCAGCGAATGGCCGGCCTTGAGCAGGTTGCGCGCCATGGGGGCGCCCATGTTGCCCAGGCCGATAAATGCGATGTTCATGTCCGGCTCCTTAACGCAAATTGATGGTGGTGTTCACACCGTCATTGACGCTGTCGTCATCGAACCAGCGCGCGGTCACGGTCTTGGTCTGAGTGTAGAACTGCACCACTTGTTTGCCGTACGGACCGAGATCGCCGAGTTTCGAACCGCGGGAACCGGTGAAGCTGAAGAACGGCACCGGTACCGGAATCGGGATGTTGATGCCCACCTGGCCGACGTCGATTTCGCTCTGGAATTTGCGCGCCGCCGCACCGCTCTGGGTGAACAGGCCCGTGCCGTTGCCGAATGGGTTGGCGTTGACCAGGGCAATCGCCTGGTCGAGGGTGTCGACTTCCAACACCACCAGCACCGGCCCGAAGATTTCTTCGGTGTAGATGCGCATGTCGGTGGTCACGCCGGAAAACAGGGTCGGGCCGACAAAGTTGCCCTGCTCGAAGCCCGGCACGCTGATGCCACGGCCATCGAGCTCCAGCTTCGCCCCTTCCTTCACGCCACTCTCGATCAACTCGAGGATCCGCGCCTTGGCCCGTTTGGAAATCACCGGGCCGACATCCGTGCCCGGCTCGCTGCCGGCGTTAACCTTGAGCTTCTGCGCCAAGGCCTTGAGTTCCGGCAACCACTGCTTGGCCGCGCCCACCATCACCACCACGGAGGTGGCCATGCAACGCTGGCCCGCCGCGCCGAAACCGGCGCCGACCAAGGCGTTGAGGGTTTGTTCACGATTGGCATCGGGCAACACCACCGCGTGATTCTTGGCGCCCATCATCGACTGCACGCGCTTGCCGTGGCGACCCGCCAGGTCATACACGTGGGTACCGACCGCGGTCGAGCCGACGAAGGAAACCGCCTTGATGTCCTTGTGGGTGCAGAGCGCATCCACCACGTCCTTGCCGCCGTGCACCACGTTGAGCACACCCGCCGGGACGCCGGCCTCGATGGCCAGCTCCACCAGCAGCATGGTCGACAGCGGATCCTGTTCTGACGGCTTGAGCACGAACGTGTTGCCGCAGGCGATGGCCATCGGGAACATCCACAGCGGAATCATCGCCGGGAAGTTGAACGGCGTAATGCCCGCACACACGCCGATCGGCTGGCGCAGCGTGTAGGTGTCCACGCCACCGGCGACGTTCTCAGCGAACTCGCCCATTTGCAGGGTACCGATGGAGCAAGCGTGCTCGACCACTTCCAGGCCACGGAAGATATCGCCCTCGGCATCAGCGATGGTCTTGCCCTGCTCGGCACTGAGCACCGCGGCGATGCGCTTGGAATGCTCGCGGATCAATGCCTGGAGCTTGAGCATGATGCGCATCCGCGCGCCGATGGGCGTCAATTTCCAGGTCTGGAACGCACGCTGGGCAGCGGCAATGGCGGCATCGACTTCCGCGGCCGTGGCGAACGGAACCTTCGCCAACACCTGCTGGGTGGCCGGGTTGACGATGTCGTGCCATTCGCTGGATTGGGATTCGACCCACTCGCCATCGATCAGCAGTCTGACGGTTTGCAGGGTGGTATCGCTGGGCGTAAGGGAAACGTTCATGCTGGCCTCCGGGATTGTTCTTATGAGAGAGCGCTGGTTCAGCAAAGACCAAGGTGCGCGAGCACGGTTGGTGATGAGACGGTTTTTGGAGTATAGATGTGCAAACTTCTAATAAGAATGCACATAAAAGCCGGTCCATCATGCAAAAAAACATCACCTCCCTGGGGTCGCTGAATTGGGACGACCTCAAGTTTTTCCTCGAAGTGGCCCGCACCCGCAAGGCCAGCACGGCCGCCAAGCGCCTGGCCGTCGACTACACCACGGTGTCGCGACGCATCAGCTCGCTGGAAGCCTCGTTGGGCACGCTGCTGTTCGAGAAATCCCGGACCAACGGCTTTGTCCTGACGGCCGAAGGCCAGCGCCTGCTGGGTTATGCCGAATCGATCGAAAGCACTTTGCACATGGCCTGCGAGCAGGTCTCGGGCTCTGGCGTCGCGTTGTCCGGCCACGTGCGCATGGGCTGCACCGAAGGCTTCGGCAGCTTCTTCATCACCCCGCAGTTGAGCCACTTCGTCGACGCCTACCCAGCCATCTCGGTGGACATCCTGCCGCTGCCACACTTCATCAGCCTGTCCAAGCGCGAGGCCGACATCGTCATCGCCCTCGAACGCCCCGAACACGGCCCGTATGTGTGCTGCAAATTGTGCGACTACCGGCTGCAGCTCTACGCCACCCAGCCTTACCTCGACAATCACCCACCGATCCAGCGCCCGGCCGACCTGGCCAGGCACTCATTCATCAGCTACGTGGATGACCTGGCGTTCAGTTCCGAGTTGCTCTACCTGGCCAACGTCCTGCCCGGCGCCAATGCCCACCTGCGCAGCACCAGTGTGATCGCGCAATTCGTGGCAGCGCAGCAAGGCCGTTCGCTGGCAATCCTGCCCTGCTTCCTCGCCGCCCAGGATCCTCGGCTGTTGCCGGTGCTGCCGGAGGAAATCAATGTCACCCGGCAGTTCTGGATGTACTGTCGGGAGGACCTGCGCAAGCTCAAGCGAATTACGCTGTTGTGGGATTACATCCGCGAGGTGACTGAACAGAACCGGCCATTGCTGATGGGTGAGCGTCGGGAGATGGTATTCGCCGATTAGTCGGCGATGACCACGATGGCGACGCGGCGGTTTTCGGTGCGGCCCTCGACCGTATCGTTGGATGCGACCGGCTTGCTGCTACCGAGCCCGCGCGATTGAACGTTTTCTTGGCGCATGCCTACGCCGATCAATACCTTGCTCACGCTGTTGGCCCGACGTATCGACAGTTGTTCGTTATAGGCTTGAGAACCCGATGCGTCGGTATGTCCATCGATCCGCACCCGCTCGATCCCTGCCCCGAGCAGCGCCTTGCCAATTCGTTCGACGATTTCGGTGCTGGCCGGGTTAAGGCTTTCCACGTCGCTGCCGAACAGTACCTTGCCTGATAGACCAAAAGCCCAACCCTCGTCGGTCAATTTGAAACCTTGCTCCTTGAGCACGGCAATTTGTGCAGGACTAAGCCCTTTTTGCGGCGCGGTCTGGCAACCGGTGAGTGCCAGGACTGCCATGAACAAAAACGCGATAAACCGTTGCAGTGAAGTTCGAGGATAGAAACGCACGAGTCAGCTCCTGGTTTGAAGATCAGCGACGGAGTGATCCAACCCCGCCGTATGTTGACCGCCTCGGGCGAGGCGTTTGGCTTGATACATGGCCGCATCGGCGGCGTGTAGCAGGGTGCCCGGCGTGGCACCGTGATCGGGGAAAACGGCAATGCCGATACTGAGGGAGGTCAGCACGGAGGCGTTGCCGGGCAATTGAATCGGCATTTCCATGCTGGCGATGATCTTTTCAGCGATCAGCTCGGCGTCCTCGGCCTTGTGCAAAGGCGCCAGCAGCACGGCGAATTCGTCGCCCCCCAAGCGCGCGACCAAGTCATCCTCGCGCAACTGCGCCCGGACCCGGGTCGCCACGGCCGTCAGCACCGCGTCGCCGGCGGCGTGGCCGAAATTGTCATTGATGCCCTTGAACCGATCACTGTCCAGGTACAGCACGGCCACTTGTTCATTGAGCTTGCTGGCATTGCGCAAGGCGCGAATCAGCCGGCCCTCGAAAAATGCCCGGTTCGGCAAGCCGGTCAAGCTGTCGTGGCTGGCCTGGTGGGCCAGGGTTTCGTTTTCGCTTTGCAGATGGGTCTGCCAGGATTCCAGTTCATCGAGCAGCGCGTTGAAGTCATTGGCCAGATTATCCAGTTCGGCGATGGCGGCCGGCGGCACGCGTCGGTCCAAGGCTCGTTCACTGCGGGCCGCGTGGGCCACCTCGGCCAGGCTGCGCAGCGGCCCGGTGATCGCCCGCAACTGCCGCCGCGCCAGGTAAAGCGCCACCCAGGCACTCACCGCCGTGCACAGGATGATCCCCGCCAAACCGCTGAGCAAAAAGCGCAACAGGCTGCCGCCATGCCCCGCCAACACGATACGGCCGATGTTCTGCCCTTGGTGAACGATCGGCAGGCTGATGGGTTTTTCCAGGAATGCCTTGGCAATGTGCACTTCCAGTTCCGACAACAGGCCGGTTTGCGGTCGTTGCCAGCGCGCCAACAGACGGCCATGTTCATTGAATACCTCGGCATCGGCGACCTCCTCGGTGGAGGCGATCAAGGCCAGTGCCTCGGTGGCCGCGGCCGAATCATCGAAGACCACGGCGGCTTCCACGGTGTAGTTGATCGAACGGGCGATCAAGTGCAGGTTGTGATCCGCATAGACCCGTAGCGCCAACAGCCCGAGCAAGGTCAGGGACACACTGGCCATGGTAATGGCCACCAATGCGACGATCAGATGACCGCGACCGATGACCGAGCCCAGGGTGGGACGGACCCTTGGTTTGCTCTGCTTCATGGGGTTGCGGACCTGCGGCGGGAAAGCTGCAGCACACTCGGATGGATGCGCACGCCACTACGTGCCACGGAATCGAGGTTGACCTCGAAAGACACTTGTTCATCACCTACCCGCAGGCAGAACAGGCTACCCACAGTGCACTGGTCGCCGCCCTCACTGATGCTCAACACGGGCTTGCCGATCAAGGACGCAAACAGACGGGTGTGCTCATCGTTGGTCAGCCTGCCGACGTAGACCGCGTTGCACTCAGTGGCGATATTGGGATGATCGGCCAACAACCGCTGCACAATTACCGGCCGCCCCGTGGCCTGGGTGGTGCCCTTGACCAGATCGTCGGTGTATTGGGTCGGCCCGACGATGCACAGTTGCAGTTGAGTGGGTTCCACCGGCCAGCGGGCATAACTGAGAATGCCCAAGACCACTTGGGTCACCGCCTCGGCCCGCTGCTCGGCCTGGGTCGTGGAGGCCTGCTCCTGGGCAACTGCGACAGGCAGCAGCAGACACAAAAGGCCGGCAAGCAGAACATGCCCCCAGCCCTTGCTGCGCACTGCCTCCCCTACAGGCACTTCCATGGAAAATCTCTTGATCCAGACGATAAGTGCCGGAACGATAGCACAGTGCCAAAAAGCCAGCGAGACAGCGTGTTACGCAGGCTTGGAGCGAAACAGGCCAGGTCGTCACAAAGGCATGAATCCTTGAAAGCCAATGATTCAGTCAGCCTGCTCCAACGCCAGCATCAAACCGCTCAAGCGCTTGACCTTGCGCCCGACCGCCTCTTCGAAGACCCCCGCCCGCGGTTCGATCAAGCTGAACCATTGCTTGCCCCGGGTAATGGCGGTGTACACCAATTCCTTGGTCAAGACCGGGTTGAGCGCATCCGGAAGGATCAACGCGGTATGGGTGAATTCCGAGCCCTGGGATTTGTGCACCGTCATGGCATACACGGTCTCTACGTCGTTCAGGCGGCTGGGCAGGACGAAACGCACACTGCCCTGGCCGTCATTGCGCGGGAAAGCGACCCGCAGGACCTGTTTGCCGGCATCCGGCCCGTCACGCTCGGGAAGCTTGAGGGCGATGCCGATATCACCGTTCATCAACCCCAGCCCATAGTCGTTACGGGTCATCAGTACCGGACGGCCTTCGTACCACTGGTGATCGCTATCGATAAGGCGGGCCTTGAGCAACGTGGCGGTGATTCGCTGGTTCAATCCTTCGACGCCCCACGGGCCTTTGCGCACCGCGCAAAGCAATTGGAATTCGTCGAAGGCCGCCAGGACCTCACGGGCCCAATCGGCCCAGTAACGATCTTCCAATGGCTGAGAAATGGCCGGACGGCGCTGCCGCAGCAGGCTCAGGTAATGCCGATAACCCTTGGGTCCTTCCGGCTTGCCGTCGAGTAACAGTTTTTCCAGCTTCGTGTCGTGTTCACCTGCCAATTTCAAGGAAAACAAATCGACGTACTGCCCGTTATCCAATAATTGGCGGGCTTTTTCCGGCTGTTGCTGGTTGACCGAACGAGCGAGCTGACCGATCCCACTGCCTTCGCCGAAGCGCCGGGAATGCCTGAGCATGACCACTTGCTGCGCCAGGGGATGAGTGCCGTCGAGGTCTTGCTGCAGGTCGCTGGCCGCCAGGTTTTCCCCACTGACCGACTCCAGCCAGGCACGAGTCTGGGGGCTGTACCAGCCGTCCTCGGCGTCTCGACACAAATCCCCCAGCACCGCACCGGCTTCCACCGAGGCCAACTGGTCCTTGTCCCCCAGCAATACCAACCGTGCATGGGCCGGCAGTGCATCCAGCAGATTGGCCATCATCTCCAGGTCGATCATCGACGCTTCATCGACCACCAGCACATCCAGCGGCAAGCGATTGCCTGCATGGTGACGAAAATGCCGAGTGCCGGGACGACTGCCCAGCAATCGATGGACCGTCGTGACGTCGCAGGGAATGCGTTCGCGCACAGCCTCATCCACATCCAGGGTCCGGACCTGCTGGCTGATGGACTCGATCAGACGCGCCGCCGCCTTGCCCGTGGGCGCAGCCAGGCGAATCCGCAGCGGCTTCCCGGCCTCGACGGCCGGAGCCTGCAACAGGGCCAGCAGACGCACAACGGTGGTGGTCTTACCGGTGCCCGGGCCGCCGGTCACGATGCTGAAGGCCCCACGGGTCGCTAGCGCGCAGGCCAGTTTCTGCCAATCGATCGGGCCGCTGGCGTTGGCCGGCCCGAACAACCCGTCCAAACGCTCGCGCAGGTCACCGGGCGCCGCTTCCTGCTCGACCAACCGTTGACGCAACGCCTCGTCGATCCGCCGTTCATACCCCCAGTAGCGACGCAGATAAAGACGTTTGCCAGACAGTACCAATGGACGTTGCTGCGCCTCTTCGCTCTCGTCCACAGCCAAGGCCACCAGCCGACTGGAAGCCAGGGCCTTGCACCAATGGGCGCCGTCGAGCGTCTGCAATATTTGCGAGGGCAGCAGCATCGCGCCTGGCTGCGGATCGCCCTCGGGGGGCAGCGACAGGGCAAAGTCCGGTTCCTTGAGGGTCTCGAATATATCCAGGCAAACGTGCCCGTGGCCCAACTGATGGCTGGTCAGCGCAGCGGCGAGCAGGACCAATGGATCATCGTCGGGCGCCAGCTCATGGAGGAACGCCACGAAGGCCTTGTCCAGGGCTCGCAGCCAGCCGCGCTCGACCCAGCGCGTCAGCAACAGCAGCAGGTCCTGCGCACGGCTCAAAGGCGCCAGGTCAACCAGGCTTTCATCGTCGGACGCCTTGGGCAGCAGGTCGGCAAAGGAACGACTCATAGCAACTCTCCCTGTACCCACGCCGGTTCAGCCTTGGGTTCGGGCGCCCCTTGGAACAGCCGATCCAGCTGTTCGATCAAGGCCCGTGGCGGCTTGGTGAAATACACGCCCTGGCTGGTCGAGCGGGTCCCACGAAGGAACAGGTACAGCGCGCCGCCGACGTGCCGGTCGTAGTCATAATCGGGAAGCCGAGCCTTGAGCTGGCGATGCAGGGCCAACAGGTACAGCACGTATTGCAGGTCGTAGCGATGGTCCAGGATCGACTGTTCCATGGCCTGTACGGTGTAGGCCATGTCATCGACACCCAGCCAATTGGACTTGTAATCGGCCACGTAATACCGGCCGTCGTGCTCGAACGTCAAATCGATGAAGCCCTTGAACATGCCGTTGAGCAGCACCGGCTCCGCCGCGACGCGGGCGACACCGCCATGGGTGAACTGGCAAACCAGTTGATCGAGCTTTTGCACATCGACCTTGTGGCTGGCGAACCAGAACTCCATCTCGACCTGGAACCGGGTCAGTTGTTCGAGCACCACCGGCGCCTGGTCGCTGCCGACGGGCATGGGCATTTTGATCAAGTGCTGCAGCCAGTCGCTCAGCGTGGTGATCCAGCCTTTCCAACCTCGGCGATTGCAGCGTCGGGCAATGGCATCCTCGATATCTGCCGACGCGGATGAAAACCCTTCCCCGGCAGCCCACTCCAGCAAGCCATGGAGGAAAGTGCCGGGGCTGGGGCCGCGGGGAAAGCGGTGGATGTCGCCACCGACGGCGATGGTCTCCCTGGACGCGTCCGGGTCAAGACGCTCATCGTCGAACAGTTTCTGGGCCTGTGGATTCTCCGGCGCGGTATCGCTGCCTTCGCTCAGGCTTTCGCCGATGCGCAAGGCGCTGTAGGAGGCGATCCACCAATTTTCGCTGGCTTTTCGCAAGGGCACCAAGGGCTCGAGCAACACGGCGTCGTTGCGTGGCGGCCGATAGTGTTCGTCGGTAGGTTCGGGCATGGGCTGGCAGCTCACCGCGACGCTGTCGTGTTGCAGATCTTCCAGCCAACGCCTCAGCTCCATCGAATCGGTCAACGGCGCGCCACCGCCCAACAGATAACCCAGCGCGGACACATGCAGGATCGAGCTGTTGTTATTGCCCCGCTTGAGATCCGCGACTCCCAACCAGCAGGCATGTTGTGCGCGGGTCAGTGCCACGTAGAGCAGCCGCAGATCCTCGGCCAGTCGCTCGTCATCGGCCTTGGCGATCAATTCGGCGGTGGGCTTGAGACTGATCTGCGCCTTGTTGGCCTCGTCGTGGTAATGCAACGGCAATCGACTGCCATCCACCGGTTTCGTCGAGCAGATGAAGGGCAGGAAAACCAACGGATATTCAAGCCCCTTGGACTTGTGGATCGTGACCACCTTGACCAACTGCTCATCGCTTTCCAGGCGCAGGATCTGCTCTTCTCCCGCCTGTCCGGACAAGGCCAGGTGCTCGGACAAATGCCGGATCAAGGCTTGTTCGCCATCCAGCTCGCCGGCGGCCTGCTGCAACAGTTCGCACAGGTGCAGCAAGTTGGTCAGCACCCGCTCGCCATCGCTGCGCGTCGTCAGCGCCTGGGGCAATTCGAAATCATGCAGCAGGCGCCGCAACATCGGCAGCACGCCCTGGCTGCGCCAGACCGTGCGATAACCGCGAAACTGCATGACCCGGGCTTCCCAGGCCAGCTCATCCTGATTGAGACGCTCCAGCTCCGTCAGCGGCAGGTTCAACGTGATGCTGGCCAGCGCTGCCCGTAGCGGTCGCTCCACATCCGGCTCGGCGCAGGCCTTGAGCCAGGTCAGCAAATCCCGCGCCTCTTGCGAAGCAAAGACCGAATCCTTGTCGGACAGATAGACACTGCGCACGCCCCGCGCGGACAACTCGTCGCGCACGGCCTGCGCCTCTTTACCGTCGCGCACCAGGATAGCGATATCTGCCGGGCGCAACCCGCGCAGCGTTTCGCCATCGACGGTGAAGCCGTCGCGCCCCGACTGCCCACCGTTGAGCAATGCCGTGATCTCACTGGCGCAGGCGGCTGCCATGGATTGCCGATACACCGCACCGGAGAGCGGCTGGTCCGACGACAGGTGCCAGATGTTCAGTGCCGCAACGGCGTGTCCTGCCACCTGCAGGGACTCCTTGCGGCCCTGGGACTCAACGGACAGGAACGGCACCGGGTTCTCGCCCGAAGGCTCACGGAACAGAAAAGCCCCACGCCCCTTCGGGCGGGACTCGGCCTTCTGGAAAATATGGTTTACCGCCCCCACCATCGCATGGCTGGAACGGAAGTTCGTGCCCAGCGTATGCAACCTGCCATCCGTGGCCTCGCGAGCGCGCAGGTAGGTGTAGATGTCGGCACCGCGAAAGGCGTAGATCGCCTGCTTCGGATCGCCGATAAGGAAAAGTCCGGTCCCGGGGTCGTTGTCTTCAATACGGTAGATGCTTTCGAAGATCCGGTACTGAACCGGGTCGGTGTCCTGGAATTCATCGATCAGCGCCACCGGAAACTGCTCGCGGATCAGGCTCGCCAGGCGCTCGCCCCCGTCGGCCTGCAACGCCGCGTCGAGACGCAGCAGCATGTCGTCGAAGCCCATTTCGGCGCGGCGACGTTTCTCCGCTTCGAAACGCGTCCCGACCCATTGCGCGGCATGCTGCAGCACGGCGGCATCAGGGGTGGGCAACGCATCCAGGCTGGCCTTGAGACCGGCCATGGCCTCCAGTCCGGGATGGTTGGGCACTTCGCCTTTCCAGGCTTCGGCCATGCCCTCGGGCGTCAGGCGTGTGAACCCGGTGCCGATATCCAGCAGTTCGTGGCTTTCGTCATCGACCCAGGCGGTGATTTTCTGAAACCACGGCTCGAAGTAACGCGCCTGCATCTTGCGTCCATCAACAGACTTGCTGGCGACGCCTTGCTGGCAGATCTCCAACAGTTCCACGGCCCATTGCCGCCACGGCGCCTTGAGATCGAGCAAGGCGGCACTGCGCTCCTGCAACGAGGCGGCGATTAGCTCGGCAGGCTCAAGCCCGTCAGCGTCGCCAGGCTCGCTGGAAAACAACCCCCTCACCCGTGGCAACAGCGCCGCTGGACCTCCCCAATGGGTACGCACCCAGTTCAGCGCCTCGCCTTGCATCGAATAGCAGAACAGCCGCCAATAATCGCGCAATACCTCGCCCAGCAATTCGCTGTGGTCGGTTTCCAGGGTCTGGGTGAACAGGCTGCCGCTGTCGAAGGCATGCTCACGCAACATGCGCTGGCACCAGCTATGGATGGTCGAGACGGCCGCTTCGTCCATCCACTGCGCGGCGATGTCCAGCCGATTCGCACAACCCGGCCATTGCTCGGCACTGAATTCATCGCGCAATGCGCCGATCAGTGAATCCGGAGCTGGAATCTCATCGCGAAAGAAACGTGCGGCTTCGGCCAGACGGGTGCGAATTCGTTCACGCAACTCCTTGGTGGCGGCGTCCGTAAACGTCACGACCAGAATTTGCGGCGGAAGCAACTCGCGGCCAAAACCGGACGCCGAACCGCCGTGCCCTAGCACCAGGCGCAGGTAGAGCGCCGAAATGGTAAAGGTCTTGCCGGTACCGGCGCTGGCCTCGATCAGTTGGCTGCCCCGCAGCGGGAAAGCCAGGGCCAATGGTGCCTGCTGACTCATGAACGGGTCTCCTCGCTGACCAACGAACGCCACGGGGCTTCGAGTAATGGTCGGTAAAGCGCATCGCACCAGTCGGGGAATGTTTCGTCAGCCATCAAGGCCGCGAAATCAGGAAACTGTCGAGCCAAGGCCGGGTTTTCCCGCCGCTCGCCCTCGAACGTCTGTCCGTCGCCCTCATAGGCTTTGCGCGCCGCGGCTTCGGCCTTGAGCAGATCACTCTGGCCGAGCCAGGCGAACGCCGTCTTCACCGCGATCGGTAGCGGTTGGCGCATACCGGCCTGCCAGGCCTGCAATAGGTCGCCAAGCATTTTTTTTGCGGCGGGCTCTTCAAAAGGTGGCAACAGCAAGCTGTCATCACTGGCCACCAGCGCCGTGGTCAACGACAAGCCGTTAGCGCAGGCCACGAGATGATTGACCCAGGGCCGTATCAGGCGATGCCACTTGCGGGTCTTGGTGGAGCCGATGCTGTTGGGTATGGCGGTGATGGCGAGGACCGCACCATCGGAGCGTTGGTGCAGGCCACTGAGCCACCCTTCGACACTCACTCCCTGCGATTGCAGGCTGACCGGCACAGCACTGGTCAGCGGTGTGGGCCACAACGCCAGAAGCTGTTGGTAGCGCTGGAGCAGATCCGGCAAGGGTTCGATCAATTCGCGCTGCATGCACTCACCGAACCCGGCCATCGGTAACAACCCGCTGTTCTGGAGCCTCTGGGCATGGGCGGCCAAAGCCAGGTCCGGCTGGTCCAGGCGTACCAAGGCGGCCTCGAGCAGGCTGTCGCTCAGGGTGTAGCGTTGCAGCGCGTCGAGCACGAAAGGTTCGTCATCGGCCAGAGGTGCTTCGATGGCGTCGAAGAACACTTTCAGCCTCTGGCTGAAGAAATGGCGGACGGGGTTGCGCAGGAAGTCCTGCAACTGACCGAGGCCCAAGGGCTCCTCCTGGACATAGGGTTCCAGCACCTGAGTTTTGTCAGTGTCATCGGAGATGTCGTGGAGCATTCGCCATTCGCTCGCGTAACTGAACAGCTCGTCTCCTTGATGGAAATAACGCGCGCTGAACGGTTGCAGCGGATGCTCCTGAGTCAGGGCATCGAGGAGAGGCTTGCTGTCATCGGCCAACCGCCAGCCATTGGCGAGGTGATCGCGCAGTTGGCCGATCAACACCGATGCCGGCCGCTCGCTGTTATCGCGGATACTGCGTCCCACCCAACTGATATAGAGCTTTTCCCGGGCCGAGAGCAGCGCTTCCAACAACAGGTAACGGTCGTCCTCACGGCGAGAACGATCGCCCGGGCGATAATCGCCACCCATCAGATCGAAATCCAAAGGCGGTTGGGCTCTTGGGTAATCACCATCATTCATCCCCAGCAGGCACACCAACTTGAAGGGGATCGCACGCATTGGCATCAAGGTGCAGAAATTGACGGCTCCGGCCAGGAAGCGTTGGGACAGTCGCCCCTGATCCAGCCCGGCCAACCACGCTTCACGCACCACCGTCAGCGGCAGTTCATCGTGCAGCCCTACCGACTCACAGGTTTCCAGCCAGGTTTCACGCAAGTCCTCGAGTTGCGCCAGCAAATAGTCGTCATGCTCGTTACTCGCCTGGAAGAACAACTGCATCAGATCGTGCAGACGCGAACCCCATTGCTGCGGCGAGGCTGGCTGGGTGAGTTCTTGGTGGGCGACTTCCAAGGCATCCAGCAAAGCAACCAGCGGACCGATCAGCGCCGCGTCCAGGCCACCGATCTCGTCATAGGGTTCGATGCCGTCATAAGCCTGCGAGCTGCCGACGGCGTACCCCAGCAGCATGCGCCGCAAGCCGAAATGCCAGCTGTTCTGCTCAAGCTCCGCGGGCAAGCCCAACCCGGCGCGGTGTTCGGCACTCATTCCCCAGCGAATCCCCGCCCCTTCGATCCAGCGATGCAATGTCGGCAGGTCGGCCTCATCGATACCAAACCGTTCGCGCAACGCCGGGACATCCAGCAGATCGAGGATTTCACTGACCGGGAAACGACTGTCCGGCAGCTTGAGCAAATGCTCGACGGCGATCAGCAGTGGATCACGTCCGCGCTGGCCCTGGTCGGTCAACGTGAATGGAATGAAACGCGGGTCGCTCCTGTCGAGCTGGCCGAACACCGCGCGAATGTGCGGTGCATAACTGTCGATGTCCGGGACCATGACGATGATATCCCGTGGGCGCAATGTCGGATCCGCACTGAAATGGGCCAGCAACTGGTCATGGAGAATTTCCACTTCACGCTGGGCGCCGTGGGCCACATGAAAACGGATCGAACCGTCTCGTTCCGTGTCGACGACGGGCCAGTGTTCCCGGGTTTCATTCAGGGGGCGCAGTTCCAGGATGTCATCCTGCAACTGGCTGAGAAGGGTCGTCGGGGTCCCGTCAGTGAACAGGTCGATGCGCCCGTCACGAAATACTGCGCGATAGCTGTTGGGGTCATCGTAGCTGTCGAGCAGGTTGATATAGTCGCGCCCCTGCTTGCCCCAGGCGGCCAATAACGGATGGGCATGTTGATGCAGGGTTTGCGGATCGAGGGCGGCAGGCATGCCAGCCTTGCGTGCCTGGCGCTTGTATTGATGACGTAGCAAGTCCTTGTCGGCAACGATGTCCGCCCAATGGTGGCGACACGGGTTATGCACGCAGAGTAGAACCTGGCTGAACCGGGAAAGACCGGCAAGCGCCTCGAGGACTTGGGCAGGCAACGAGGAAATACCGAACACGATGACTCGCGCGGGCAAGCCTTTCGGAGCTGCTTCCAGGTTGTTGATACGTTCGATGTAGCGCTGGTGGACGCCTGCGCGGCTTTGCGCCATGCCTTGTTCCCCCACATCCAGCAACAAGGCTCGCCACAGTTCCGCTTGCCAGCAATTCGCCGGCGCGAGCGGCTTGATTTCACCTCGGACATTTCGGGTCTGGTGTCGACCCTCAGCCCAGTCCTCGAGCCAGTCGGCCCGGTACACCTGGTATTGGTCGAACAGATCGGCAAGGCGCTCGGACAGCTGATAGCGCTTGCGCAAGTCGGTGTCGTGGGTAAGGAATCGTCGTAGAGGTTCGAAATGCGGCTGCTCGATAAGCTGCGGCAACAGGCGCATCAGGCGCCAGGTTAGCGGAGCCTTGTCCAACAGCGACTTGGCCGGAATCTGATCACGCCCCAGGACCATTCGATAGAGCTGCCACATGAAGCTGCCTGGCAGTTGCACATCAATAGCCGCCGCGATACCGCAGCCGCCGGAGTCATCATCTTCCGGGTCTTCAGCCAGTGCGAGCTTGAGCCATTGGGCAATACCATTGCTCTGTACCAGCGCGATTTCATTTTCAAGGGGAGCCAGTGGATAGCGCCGCATCAGGCTGATCACCAGGCTGCGCAATTCATCAAGGCGATTCCCGTGAACCACCATGAAAGCAGGGCTGAGGGACGTTGCGTCCGGCATGAAAGGCATCCTTGAAAATGCAAAAGCTAGGGCAGAACCTTAGCACTGTCGGGGGACCGTGACAGCCGGGAGCAGTCCGAGCTTGTCGTAAGAACTTTCCCGCGGGCAAAACAAAACCCCTACCTGCATCAGCAGATAGGGGTTTCGGAATTTAATCTTGACGATGACCTACTCTCACATGGGGAAACCCCACACTACCATCGGCGATGCATCGTTTCACTGCTGAGTTCGGGATGGGATCAGGTGGTTCCAATGCTCTATGGTCGTCAAGAAATTCGGGTACCGAATCGTGGCCTGACGGCCTCGCTTCAGCAAATTGGGTATGTGACAGCTTTCGGTGTTTTGTGAGATTCGAACTTTCGGTTCGTTTCGTCTTCACACACCGCAATCTGGTGCTCTTTCGAGTCAGCAAATTGCTTGGGTGTTATATGGTCAAGCCTCACGGGCAATTAGTACAGGTTAGCTCAACGCCTCACAGCGCTTACACACCCTGCCTATCAACGTCGTAGTCTTCGACGGCCCTTCAGGGGACTCAAGGTCCCAGTGAGATCTCATCTTGAGGCAAGTTTCCCGCTTAGATGCTTTCAGCGGTTATCTTTCCCGAACATAGCTACCCGGCAATGCCACTGGCGTGACAACCGGAACACCAGAGGTTCGTCCACTCCGGTCCTCTCGTACTAGGAGCAGCCCCTCTCAAATCTCAAACGTCCACGGCAGATAGGGACCGAACTGTCTCACGACGTTCTAAACCCAGCTCGCGTACCACTTTAAATGGCGAACAGCCATACCCTTGGGACCGGCTTCAGCCCCAGGATGTGATGAGCCGACATCGAGGTGCCAAACACCGCCGTCGATATGAACTCTTGGGCGGTATCAGCCTGTTATCCCCGGAGTACCTTTTATCCGTTGAGCGATGGCCCTTCCATACAGAACCACCGGATCACTAAGACCTACTTTCGTACCTGCTCGACGTGTCTGTCTCGCAGTCAAGCGCGCTTTTGCCTTTATACTCTACGACCGATTTCCGACCGGTCTGAGCGCACCTTCGTACTCCTCCGTTACTCTTTAGGAGGAGACCGCCCCAGTCAAACTACCCACCATACACTGTCCTCGATCCGGATAACGGACCTGAGTTAGAACCTCAAAGTTGCCAGGGTGGTATTTCAAGGATGGCTCCACGCAGACTGGCGTCCACGCTTCAAAGCCTCCCACCTATCCTACACAAGCAAATTCAAAGTCCAGTGCAAAGCTATAGTAAAGGTTCACGGGGTCTTTCCGTCTAGCCGCGGATACACTGCATCTTCACAGCGATTTCAATTTCACTGAGTCTCGGGTGGAGACAGCGCCGCCATCGTTACGCCATTCGTGCAGGTCGGAACTTACCCGACAAGGAATTTCGCTACCTTAGGACCGTTATAGTTACGGCCGCCGTTTACCGGGGCTTCGATCAAGAGCTTCGCGTTAGCTAACCCCATCAATTAACCTTCCGGCACCGGGCAGGCGTCACACCCTATACGTCCACTTTCGTGTTTGCAGAGTGCTGTGTTTTTAATAAACAGTCGCAGCGGCCTGGTATCTTCGACCGGCGTGGGCTTACGCAGCAAGTGCTTCACCCTCACCGGCGCACCTTCTCCCGAAGTTACGGTGCCATTTTGCCTAGTTCCTTCACCCGAGTTCTCTCAAGCGCCTTGGTATTCTCTACCCAACCACCTGTGTCGGTTTGGGGTACGGTTCCTGGTTACCTGAAGCTTAGAAGCTTTTCTTGGAAGCATGGCATCAACCACTTCGTCACCCAAAGGGTAACTCGTCATCAGCTCTCGGCCTTAAGATCCCGGATTTACCTAAGATCTCAGCCTACCACCTTAAACTTGGACAACCAACGCCAAGCTGGCCTAGCCTTCTCCGTCCCTCCATCGCAATAACCAGAAGTACAGGAATATTAACCTGTTTTCCATCGACTACGCTTTTCAGCCTCGCCTTAGGGACCGACTAACCCTGCGTCGATTAACGTTGCGCAGGAAACCTTGGTCTTTCGGCGTGGGTGTTTTTCACACCCATTGTCGTTACTCATGTCAGCATTCGCACTTCTGATACCTCCAGCAAGCTTCTCAACTCACCTTCACAGGCTTACAGAACGCTCCTCTACCGCATCACTTACGTGATACCCGTAGCTTCGGTGTATGGTTTGAGCCCCGTTACATCTTCCGCGCAGGCCGACTCGACTAGTGAGCTATTACGCTTTCTTTAAAGGGTGGCTGCTTCTAAGCCAACCTCCTAGCTGTCTAAGCCTTCCCACATCGTTTCCCACTTAACCATAACTTTGGGACCTTAGCTGACGGTCTGGGTTGTTTCCCTTTTCACGACGGACGTTAGCACCCGCCGTGTGTCTCCCATGCTCGGCACTTGTAGGTATTCGGAGTTTGCATCGGTTTGGTAAGTCGGGATGACCCCCTAGCCGAAACAGTGCTCTACCCCCTACAGTGATACATGAGGCGCTACCTAAATAGCTTTCGAGGAGAACCAGCTATCTCCGAGCTTGATTAGCCTTTCACTCCGATCCACAGGTCATCCGCTAACTTTTCAACGGTAGTCGGTTCGGTCCTCCAGTTAGTGTTACCCAACCTTCAACCTGCCCATGGATAGATCGCCCGGTTTCGGGTCTATTCCCAGCGACTAGACGCCCTATTAAGACTCGCTTTCGCTACGCCTCCCCTATTCGGTTAAGCTCGCCACTGAAAATAAGTCGCTGACCCATTATACAAAAGGTACGCAGTCACCCAACAAAGTGGGCTCCCACTGCTTGTACGCATACGGTTTCAGGATCTATTTCACTCCCCTCTCCGGGGTTCTTTTCGCCTTTCCCTCACGGTACTAGTTCACTATCGGTCAGTCAGTAGTATTTAGCCTTGGAGGATGGTCCCCCCATATTCAGACAAAGTTTCTCGTGCTCCGTCCTACTCGATTTCACTTCTAAGATCCTTTCGCGTACAGGGCTATCACCCACTATGGCCGCACTTTCCAGAGCGTTCCGCTAAAATCAAAGAAGCTTAAGGGCTAGTCCCCGTTCGCTCGCCACTACTAAGGGAATCTCGGTTGATTTCTTTTCCTCAGGGTACTTAGATGTTTCAGTTCCCCTGGTTCGCCTCTTGCACCTATGTATTCAGTACAAGATAACCATCTTATGATGGCTGGGTTCCCCCATTCAGACATCTCCGGATCAAAGTCTGTTTGCCGACTCCCCGAAGCTTTTCGCAGGCTACCACGTCTTTCATCGCCTCTGACTGCCAAGGCATCCACCGTATGCGCTTCTTCACTTGACCATATAACCCCAAGCAATCTGGTTATACTGTGAAGACGACATTCGCCGAAAATTCGAATTTCTCAATTAAGAGAACTCACAAATTTTACCTTAGCCTGATCCGTTACCAGTGAAAGTAACGTTCAGTCTATCTTTCTATCACATACCCAAATTTTTAAAGAACGAACTAGTCAAAGACTAGAAATCAACATTCACCATCAAACCGATGGAATGCTCATTTCTAAGCTTTATACAATCGAAGCAGTAGTGGTGGAGCCAAGCGGGATCGAACCGCTGACCTCCTGCGTGCAAGGCAGGCGCTCTCCCAGCTGAGCTATGGCCCCGTATTTCTACAGGCGTTTCCCACACAAAATTGGTGGGTCTGGGCAGATTCGAACTGCCGACCTCACCCTTATCAGGGGTGCGCTCTAACCAACTGAGCTACAGACCCAATTTCGAGCTACTAAGGCCGACCTCACCCTGCTCTTTACCACAGAGCATGGGGTGCGCTCTAACCAACCAAGCTACAACCCTTTTGGCTGCTTCTTTCGTCTTCTTCAATGAATCAAGCAATTCGTGTGGGAGCTCATGGAGCAGCTGCGGTCGTCGATTAAGGAGGTGATCCAGCCGCAGGTTCCCCTACGGCTACCTTGTTACGACTTCACCCCAGTCATGAATCACACCGTGGTAACCGTCCTCCCGAAGGTTAGACTAGCTACTTCTGGTGCAACCCACTCCCATGGTGTGACGGGCGGTGTGTACAAGGCCCGGGAACGTATTCACCGCGACATTCTGATTCGCGATTACTAGCGATTCCGACTTCACGCAGTCGAGTTGCAGACTGCGATCCGGACTACGATCGGTTTTGTGGGATTAGCTCCACCTCGCGGCTTGGCAACCCTCTGTACCGACCATTGTAGCACGTGTGTAGCCCAGGCCGTAAGGGCCATGATGACTTGACGTCATCCCCACCTTCCTCCGGTTTGTCACCGGCAGTCTCCTTAGAGTGCCCACCATTACGTGCTGGTAACTAAGGACAAGGGTTGCGCTCGTTACGGGACTTAACCCAACATCTCACGACACGAGCTGACGACAGCCATGCAGCACCTGTCTCAATGTTCCCGAAGGCACCAATCCATCTCTGGAAAGTTCATTGGATGTCAAGGCCTGGTAAGGTTCTTCGCGTTGCTTCGAATTAAACCACATGCTCCACCGCTTGTGCGGGCCCCCGTCAATTCATTTGAGTTTTAACCTTGCGGCCGTACTCCCCAGGCGGTCAACTTAATGCGTTAGCTGCGCCACTAAGAGCTCAAGGCTCCCAACGGCTAGTTGACATCGTTTACGGCGTGGACTACCAGGGTATCTAATCCTGTTTGCTCCCCACGCTTTCGCACCTCAGTGTCAGTATCAGTCCAGGTGGTCGCCTTCGCCACTGGTGTTCCTTCCTATATCTACGCATTTCACCGCTACACAGGAAATTCCACCACCCTCTACCATACTCTAGCTCGACAGTTTTGAATGCAGTTCCCAGGTTGAGCCCGGGGCTTTCACATCCAACTTAACGAACCACCTACGCGCGCTTTACGCCCAGTAATTCCGATTAACGCTTGCACCCTCTGTATTACCGCGGCTGCTGGCACAGAGTTAGCCGGTGCTTATTCTGTCGGTAACGTCAAAACACTAACGTATTAGGTTAATGCCCTTCCTCCCAACTTAAAGTGCTTTACAATCCGAAGACCTTCTTCACACACGCGGCATGGCTGGATCAGGCTTTCGCCCATTGTCCAATATTCCCCACTGCTGCCTCCCGTAGGAGTCTGGACCGTGTCTCAGTTCCAGTGTGACTGATCATCCTCTCAGACCAGTTACGGATCGTCGCCTTGGTGAGCCATTACCCCACCAACTAGCTAATCCGACCTAGGCTCATCTGATAGCGCAAGGCCCGAAGGTCCCCTGCTTTCTCCCGTAGGACGTATGCGGTATTAGCGTCCGTTTCCGAGCGTTATCCCCCACTACCAGGCAGATTCCTAGGCATTACTCACCCGTCCGCCGCTCTCAAGAGGTGCAAGCACCTCTCTACCGCCCGACTTGCATGTGTTAGGCCTGCCGCCAGCGTTCAATCTGAGCCATGATCAAACTCTTCAGTTCAAACATCTTTGGGTTTTGAGAAAACCCTAAACTTGGCTCAGCAATCGTTGGTTACATCTTTGATTTCTCGCGGAGTAACTTGTGATGCTGATAATCTGTTGACTAGCAGTCTGACTCCACAAGCACCCACACGAATTGCTTGATTCAGTTGTTAAAGAGCGGTTGGCTGAGTCTTTCGTCTCAACCGAGGCGCGCATTCTACAGCGCCCCGTGTATCTGTCAAGCGGTTATTTTAAGAAGTTTTCAAAGTTTCCTTTTCAACTTCAACCACTTGCGCTTCCGATCTCTCGTTAGCGGGAGGCGAATTCTACAGCGTTACTCGCTGCTGTCAACACCTCTTTTTCACCGCTTTCGACCGAGAAGATCGAACCGCCGACAGAGCCAAACATCACCGCTCTATCTGCTCCTTCCGGGCTTCGATGAACTGAAGCCAAACACCTTCGAAACCTACTTAACTCTTTGAAACTCAAGGAGTTTTCCGTTTCGACTGCGCCGGAAGTGGGGCGAATTATAGACTTCCAGAATCTGCCGTCAACACCTATTTCAACAATTCTGTCATATCAGCCAAAAAGCCCCGTAAACACAGAGGCCGGCGCCCAAGGGCGCCGGCCTCTTCACTTCCAATTACAAGCTGGGGAAAGCGAATTGCGAAGCCTCATGGCTGGCACGCTGCGGCCAACGCTGGGTAATGGCCTTGCGACGGGTATAGAAACGCACGCCGTCCGGGCCATAGGCATGCAGGTCGCCGAATAGCGAACGCTTCCAGCCACCAAAGCTGTGATAGGCCACTGGCACCGGCAATGGAACGTTGACGCCCACCATGCCGACTTCGATCTCATCGCAGAACAACCGCGCCGCTTCGCCATCGCGGGTGAAGATGCAGGTGCCGTTGCCATATTCGTGATCATTGATCAGTTGCATTGCCTCTTCCAGGCTATTGACCCGGACGATGCACAGCACCGGCCCAAAGATCTCTTCTTTATAGATACGCATCTCGGGGGTCACGCGATCGAACAGGCAACCACCAAGGAAGAACCCCTCCTCATGCCCGGCCACACTCAAGCCGCGACCATCAACCACCAGTGAAGCGCCTGACGCCACGCCCTCTTCTATATAGCCACTGACCTTGTCCCGATGCTGACCGGTCACCAGCGGCCCCATGTCCAACCCGCAAGACGTACCGGCGCCAATCTTAAGCGCCTTGATCTGTGGCACCAGTTTGGACACCAGCGCATCCGCCACTTGGTCGCCGACACACACCGCCACCGAAATTGCCATGCAACGCTCACCGCATGAACCGTATGCCGCGCCCATCAGCGCGCTGACGGCATTGTCCAGGTCGGCATCCGGCATCAGCACCGCATGGTTCTTCGCCCCACCCAGCGCCTGGACACGTTTGCCACGTCGAGTGCCCTCGGCATAGATGTACTCGGCAATCGGCGTCGATCCGACAAAACTCAGCGCCTTGACTTCCGGCGCTTCGATCAGTGCATCCACCGCAGCCTTGTCGCCATGGACGACGCTCAGTACACCCTTGGGCAAACCGGCTTCCAACAACAACTGGGCGATCAGCAGCGTCGAACTCGGATCACGCTCGGACGGCTTGAGAATGAAGCAGTTGCCGCAGACGATCGCCAGCGGATACATCCACAACGGCACCATCGCCGGGAAGTTGAACGGGGTGATGCCCGCCACCACGCCTAAAGGTTGAAAGTCTGACCAAGCATCAATGTTCGGTCCTACGTTACGGCTGTATTCGCCCTTCAGGATTTCCGGCGCAGCACAGGCAAACTCGACGTTTTCGATGCCGCGCTTGAGCTCACCGGCCGCATCTTCCAAGGTCTTGCCGTGTTCCTCGCTGATCAACTGGGCGATACGCGCCTCGTTCTGCTCCAGCAATTGCTTGAAACGAAACATCACTTGGGCGCGCTTGGCCGCCGGTGTATTGCGCCAGGCCGGAAAAGCCGCCTTGGCGGCATCGACGGCCTGCTGGATCGTCGCGCGATCAGCCAATGGCACCTTATGAATGGCCTGGCCAGTGGACGGGTTGAACACATCGGCGGTGCGAGCGCTGTCGCTCAGCAGTTCGCCATTGATCAAATGCGGGATGAGGCTCATGGGGACTCCAGAATTATCCACAGGCGCCCGTGGCCGGGCGCCCGTTGTTAAAAGAATGCGTCAGTCGAGTTTGTTCAGCACTTCACCGACTGCATCGAACAGGCGATCCAGGTCCTGTGGCTTGCTGTTGAACGTTGGCCCGAACTGCAGAGTGTCGCCGCCGAACCGCACATAGAACCCGGCCTTCCACAACGCCATGCCGGCTTCGAACGGACGCACGATGGCATCGCCATCGCGCCCGGCGATCTGGATCGCGCCGGCCAGGCCATAGTTGCGGATGTCGATGACGTTCTTCGCGCCCTTCAGGCCGTGCAAGGCATTCTCGAAATGCGGGGCGATTTCGGCCACGCTCTGCACCAGGTTTTCCTTCTGCAGCAGGTCCAGCGCCGCCAGGCCCGCCGCGCAGGCCACCGGGTGTGCCGAGTAGGTGTAGCCGTGGGGGAATTCCACTGCGTACTCGGGCGTTGGCTGGTTCATGAAGGTCTGGTAGATCTCCGAGCTGGCAATCACCGCGCCCATGGGGATCGCGCCATTGGTGACTTGCTTGGCGATGCACATCAGGTCAGGGGTCACGCCAAAGCTGTCGGCACCAAACATCGAACCGGTGCGGCCGAAACCGGTGATCACTTCGTCGAACACCAGCAGAATGCTGTGCTGGTCGCAGATTTCCCGCAGGCGCTTGAGGTAACCCTCAGGCGGCACCAGTACGCCGGCCGATCCTGCCATCGGCTCGACAAACACCGCAGCGATATTGGACGCATCGTGCAGTTCGATCAGCTTCAACAGCTCATCCGCCAAGGCGATGCCACCCTCTTTCGGCATGCCACGGGAATAGGCGTTGCTGGCCAGCAAGGTGTGGGGCAAGTGATCGACGTCCATCATGGCCTGGCCGAACAGCTTACGGTTGCCGCTGACACCGCCGAGGCTGGTGCCGGCGATGTTCACACCGTGATAACCACGGGCACGGCCAATCATCTTGGTCTTGGTCGCCTGGCCCTTGAGACGCCAGTAGGCGCGGACCATCTTCACTGCGGTATCGGCGCACTCGGAACCGGAATCGGTAAAGAACACATGATTGAGGTTGCCTGGGGTCAGGCTGGTGATCTTTTCCGCCAGTTGGAATGACAGCGGATGACCGTACTGGAACCCCGGCGAATAATCGAGAGTACCCAGTTGCTTGGCGACCGCTTCCTGGATTTCCTTGCGGGTGTGCCCGGCGCCACATGTCCACAGGCCCGACAGCGAGTCGTAGACCTTGCGCCCCTTGTCATCCACCAACCAGCTGCCTTCGGCAGCGACGATCAGGCGCGGATCGCGCTGGAAATTGCGATTGGCGGTGTAAGGCATCCAGTGGGCATCCAGCTTGAGCTGGCTAGCCAGGGAACCGGCAGCGTGTTCGGGCATGTTCATCGACAAAACCTCGCAGGTCATAAACGACAGGGGATCGAAAGGCGTTCTTGCAGCTAAGTTGCCACGACGATAAAGTCAATGAAATCCAACTTTTGTAACCTTCAGTCGGCGGATCACTAAACTATGAGCGCTCGTCGTCCCGATCCTCTGGCCCAGGTCAGCGACTTTGATATTCGCCTGCTGCGCATTTTTCGCAGCGTCGTGGAATGCGGTGGATTCTCCGCCGCGGAAACCGTACTGGGAATCGGCCGCTCGGCCATCAGCCAGCAGATGAGCGACCTTGAACAGCGCCTCGGCCTGCGTCTGTGCCAGCGTGGGCGCGCGGGGTTTTCCTTGACCGAAGAAGGGCGCGAGGTCTATCAATCGGCGTTGCAGTTGTTGAGCGCACTGGAAAGTTTTCGCACCGAGGTAAACGGGCTGCACCAGCATTTGCGCGGTGAGTTGACCATCGGCCTCACCGACAACCTAGTCACCCTGCCCCACATGCGCATCACCCACGCCCTGGCGCAATTGAAAGAGCGGGGGCCTGACGTGCAGATCCAGATTCGCATGATCGCCCCCAACGAAGTCGAGCAAGGCGTGCTCGACGGTCGCTTGCATGTCGGCGTGGTGCCCCAGGCCAGTGCCCTGTCCGGGCTGGAATATCAACCGCTCTACGGTGAACGTTCGCTGCTGTACTGCGCGGTCGGGCATCCTCTGTTTTATGTCGATGACCAACAACTTGAAGACGCACGCCTCAACAGCCAGGACGCCATCGCCCCGACGTTCCGCCTGCCGGCCGAGATCCAGGCCCATTACCAGGCACTTAATTGCACCGCGAGTGCATCGGACCGCGAAGGCATGGCGTTCCTGATTCTTACCGGGCGCTACATCGGCTACCTGCCCGATCACTACGCCAACCTCTGGGTCCAGCAAGGTCGGTTGCGGGCCCTTAAGCCTGGGGCACGGTTCTATGACCTGAGTTTGGCGTCGGTCACGCGCAAAGGGCGCCGGCCTCACTTGGTGCTGGAGAGTTTTCTCGAGAGCCTCGCAGCCACCCGCTGACCTTTTTACATCCCTGTGGGAGCGAGCTTGCCCGCGATGGCGGAGTGTCAGTCCCACCTATGCTGAATGACCCTCCGCCATCGCGAGCAAGCTCGCTCCCACATGGGTTGGGTTGGGAAAGTCTTTGGCCGAGGGCTTTTTAGTGTGATGGCACTTGTCGGATCGATGCCGGTGCGCTATCAACGCACTTGCTTGCCCACAGACCCAGCCCGGAAACGCCCATGACCTTTGAAGTCCCTGCCCACGGTGGCAAGCCCACCAGCCGCATTCGTCAAAAGAACGAAGAGACGATTCTCAAGGCCGCCGAAGATGAATTCGCTCGCCACGGGTTCAAAGGCACCAGCATGAATGCCATCGCCCTGAAGGCCGGGCTGCCCAAGGCGAACCTGCATTATTACTTCACCAATAAACTCGGCCTGTACGTGGCGGTGCTGAGCAACATCATCGAATTGTGGGACAGCACCTTCAATACCCTCACCGCCGAGGATGACCCGGCCGAAGCCTTGACCCGCTACATCCGCGCCAAAATGGAGTTCTCTCGTCGCCAGCCCCAGGCCTCGCGACTGTTCGCCATGGAAGTGATCAGCGGGGGCGAATGCCTGACCGAATATTTCAACCAGGATTACCGTGCCTGGTTCAATGGCCGGGCCGCCGTGTTCCAGGCCTGGATCGACGCCGGCAAGATGGACCCGATCGACCCGGTGCATCTCATCTTCCTGTTGTGGGGCAGCACCCAGCATTACGCCGACTTCGCCACCCAGATCTGTCGCGTGACCGGTCGCAGCAAGTTGACCAAGCAGGACATGGTCGACGCGGGCGACAACCTGATCCGCATCATTCTCAAGGGCTGCGGCCTGACACCCACTCTTTAAGATCGCCATGCCCTTTACCCTTGCCGGTTTTTGCGAGCACCGCGAAGAAATTCGCAAAAGCCGCTTCATCACCTTCGCCGCGCCCATCACCAGCCCCGCCGATGCCCAGGCTTTTATCGAGCAGCACAGCGACTTGGATGCCACCCACAATTGCTGGGCCTGGAAACTCGGCGACCAGTACCGCAGCAACGACGATGGCGAGCCGGGTGGCACCGCCGGGCGGCCAATCCTGGCCGCGATCGAAGCCCAGGCCTGCGATCAGGTCGTGGTGCTGGTGATTCGCTGGTATGGCGGGATTCAACTGGGCACCGGCGGGCTGGCCCGAGCCTACGGTGGCGGCGCGAACAAATGTCTGCAAAACGCTGAGAAAATCGAATTGATCAGCCGCGTGCCGCTGCACTGTAGTTGCGGGTTCGCCGAACTGCCCCTGGTGAAACTGCGCGTCGCCGAGTGCGGTGGGCTGGTGAATGAAGAGCGCTTCACCGCCAATGGCGTGGACCTGCAATTGGCCGTAGGCGAAGCCCACATCGAAACCTTGCAAACGCAACTGGCCGACCTGAGCCGTGGACGGATTCTGCTGGCACGTTGAGATCACCCTGCAACCTTTTAGGGCACCTCGGAGGGTCCGACTTGCCCACATCCACTGTGCACCCGACTGTGGATAACCTGAGCACATCCCTCTGTAACCCTTCTGTCATGCGGGTTTCAGCGGGTTGCTCATTTTTCAGCCAAAGTCCTTCCCAAGCGCCAAATCCATCCACAAAACAACCGCTTGCGGCGGTTTATCACCTTTAGAAGAAAGCCCCGTAGTGCTTATGCCCGAGTTTCCGGCTTGCACACAATAACTGTGGAGCAACCTGTGGATAACCCGTTCATGGCTCCTTCCGCCCCATGAAGGATATGGCTCACAGCCGCTTGTTCA
Source organism: Pseudomonas sp. Z1-12 (assembly GCF_051132015.1). Taxonomy (NCBI): domain Bacteria; kingdom Pseudomonadati; phylum Pseudomonadota; class Gammaproteobacteria; order Pseudomonadales; family Pseudomonadaceae; genus Pseudomonas; species Pseudomonas sp. Z1-12. The sequence goes on along the minus strand of NZ_CP071647.1, from coordinate 784,237 downwards.
ATTTTTGACCACCCATTTCAGGGCAAACCGCTGCCTGGGCCAGACCCGTTCGCGCCAAGGCGGTGCAGAATTTCTCCACTACAGATGCTCAGGCCTGACGCGAAAGGCCTCAGCAACGGGACTCAAGACAATTTCCTGACCTGATGGCCAGGAAATTGCTTTATCCACAGGCATTCCTGTCCATCGGCCCGAGCCTGTCATGTCCAACCCCGACTCCATCGCGCGCCTGCTATTGCGCAAGATCAGCAAACGCTACCCCGGTTGCCTGGCCAACGACGCCATCGACCTGAGCATCCAGCCCGGCGAGATCCACGCCTTACTGGGGGAAAACGGTGCGGGCAAAAGCACCCTGATGAAGATTATCTACGGCGTCACTGCTGCCGATTCGGGTGAGGTGATCTGGCAAGGCCAGCGCGTCAACCTGCGTAACCCGGCCCAGGCTCGCAGCCTGGGCATCGGCATGGTGTTCCAGCATTTCTCGCTGTTCGAAACCCTCACCGTTGCGCAGAACATTGCTTTGGCGATGGGCGCGGCAGCCGGTACGCCAGCGCAACTGGAGCCCCGGATCCGCGAGGTTTCCCGGCGCTACGGCATGGCCCTGGAACCGCAGCGGCTAGTTCACAGCCTGTCGATTGGCGAGCGCCAGCGGGTAGAGATCATTCGCTGCCTGATGCAAGACATTCGGTTGTTGATTCTCGATGAACCGACCTCGGTACTCACGCCCGCAGAAGCCGAAGAACTGTTCGTGACCTTGCGTCGCCTGGCGAGCGAGGGCTGCAGCATTTTGTTTATCAGCCACAAGCTCGGGGAGGTGCGCGCGCTGTGCCACAGCGCCACGGTGCTGCGCGGCGGACGCGTCTCAGGGCATTGCACCCCGGCGCATTGCTCGGACCGAGAGCTGGCGCAACTGATGGTTGGCGAGGCCGCGGGATTGATCACGGATTACCCCAAGGTCAGCGCAGACAAAGCCTTCCTGCACATCAACAAGTTGTCTTGGCACAACCCGGACCCGTTCGGCTGCTCGTTACGAGACATTGACCTTGAGGTTTGCAGCGGCGAAATCGTCGGCATCGCCGGGGTGGCGGGCAATGGCCAGGACGAATGGCTGGCGTTGCTTAGTGGGGAAACGCCGCTTCCCCGCCAGCAAGGCGAAACGATTCGATTCGGCGGCCAGCCCGTAGCGCACTTGCGCCCCGACGCTCGTCGCCGGCTTGGCCTGGCATTCGTCCCCGCCGAACGCCTGGGCCATGGCGCCGTGCCGCAATTGAGCCTGGCGGATAACGCCTTGCTCAGCGCCTTCCAACAGGGCCTGGTCAGCCATGGGCTGGTTCGACGCAGCAAGGTAGAACACCTGGCCGAGGAGATCATCCGTCGTTTTGGCGTGAAGACGCCCGACACCAAAACCCCAGCGCGCAGCCTTTCGGGGGGCAACTTGCAGAAATTCATCCTTGGCCGGGAAATCCTTCAACAGCCGAAGCTGCTGGTGGCCGCGCACCCGACCTGGGGCGTGGACGTCGGCGCGGCGGCGACCATCCATCGCGCCCTGATCGCCCTGCGCGACGCGGGCGCGGCGATCCTGGTGATCTCCGAAGACCTCGATGAACTGTTCCAGATAAGCGACCGTCTCGGTGCCTTGTGCGGCGGGCGTCTGTCGGCCTTGCGTCCCACCGTCGAGACCCGCCTCAGCGACGTCGGCGCCTGGATGGCCGGCCAGTTCGATGCCCCTCAATCCCCTGCCACCGTGCCGGTTTAACGGAGCTCCACATGCTGCTTTCTCTCGAACCCCGCGGCCAGCAATCGCGCCTGATGCTCTGGTGCTCGCCGCTCTTGGCCGCCGTGTTGACCCTGGGCTGCGGCTCGCTGCTGTTTATCGCCCTTGGGCATGACCCGTTGCAAACGTTGTACACCCTGTTGATCGCCCCGATCAGCGACCTGTACGGCGTGTCCGAATGGCTGGTCAAGACCTTGCCGATCCTGCTCTGCGCCCTCGGCCTGGCAGTGGCCTATCAGGCGCGAATCTGGAATATCGGCGCCGAAGGCCAATTGCTCCTGGGCGCCCTGGCCGGCAGTGCCGTGGCGGTGAACATCATCAACGTGCAAAGCCGCTGGGCATTGGTGTTGATCCTGCTGACCGGCACCCTGGCCGGGGCGGCTTGGGCCGCGCTCACGGCGTGGCTGCGCACGCGCTTCAACGCCAACGAGATCCTGACCAGCATCATGCTCAATTACATCGCCCTGAACCTGCTGCTCTTTTGCGTCCACGGGCCGTTGAAAGACCCGGCGGGGTTCAACTTCCCGGAGTCGGCGATGTTCGGCGAGGCCAGTCGCCTGCCGTTGCTGCTGGACGATGGCCGGGTCCATGCCGGGCTGTATTTCGCCCTGCTGGCGCTGGTAGCGGTGTGGGTCTTGCTGCAGAAAAGCTTCGTTGGTTTTCAGATCAAGGTGCTGGGCCTCGATGCCCGCGCCGCTGGTTTTGCCGGCTTTCGCCAGAAGCCGCTGGTGTGGCTGGCGCTGCTGATCAGCGGTGCGCTGGCCGGTCTGGCCGGCGTCTGCGAAGTCGCCGGGCCGATCGGCCAACTGGTGCCGCAGGTGTCGCCGGGCTATGGCTATGCGGCGATTACCGTGGCGTTCCTCGGGCGCCTCAATCCCATCGGCATTCTGTTTGCCAGCCTGTTGATGGCCCTGCTGTATATCGGTGGTGAGAGTGCGCAGATGTCGCTGAACCTGCCCCAGGCAATCACCCAGTTGTTCCAGGGGATGATGCTGTTTTTCCTGTTGGCCTGCGACGTGCTGATTCTCTACCGGCCACGCCTGAACCTGCGCTGGACCCGGCGCGCCCAAACTACCGCGGTACAGGCAGGAGTCTTGTGATGGATATCGACCTGTTGAGCAATATTTTCTATGCCATGGTTCGCTGCGGCACACCGCTGCTGCTGGTGGCCCTGGGTGAGTTGGTTTGCGAAAAAAGCGGCGTCCTGAACCTGGGCCAGGAAGGCATGATGCTGTTCGGCGCGGTGATTGGTTTTATCGTCGCGTTCAACAGCGGCCACCTCTGGCTCGGCGTGCTGTTGGCAATGGCTGCGGGGATGCTGTTGTCGGCATTGTTCGCGCTGGTGGCGCTGGTGTTCAACGCCAATCAGGTTGCTACCGGACTGGCGCTGACGATTTTCGGCGTGGGCCTGTCGAGCTTTGTCGGGGCGGCCTGGGTCGGTAGACCGCTGGCGGGCTTCGAGCCGCTGGCCATTCCCTACTTGAGTGACATCCCGCTGATCGGACGAATGCTGTTCGCCCAGGACCTGCTGGTGTACCTCTCCTTTGCGCTGTTTGCGCTGGTGGCGTGGGTGATCGTGAAAAGCCGCGCCGGATTGATCATCCAGGCTGTCGGCGAGAACCCCGATGCCGCCAGTGCCATGGGCCTGCCGGTGTTGCGGGTGCGGACCCTGGCGGTGCTGTTTGGCGGCGCCATGGCCGGGTTGGCCGGCGCCTATCTGTCACTGGCCTACACGCCGATGTGGGCCGAGAACATGAGCGCCGGGCGCGGCTGGATCGCCCTGGCGCTGGTGGTGTTCGCCAGTTGGCGGGTGTGGCGCCTGCTGCTGGGCGCCTACCTGTTCGGTCTCGCCAGCATCCTGCACCTGGTGGCCCAGGGGTTGGGGTTGGCGATTCCGTCGAGCCTGCTGGCGATGCTGCCCTATGCCGCGACCATTTTGGTGCTGGTATTGCTGTCCCGGGATGCCGTGCGCACGCGACTGTATGCGCCGGTGTCCCTGGGGCAGCCTTGGCAGGCGGGGCATTGAGACAGACCGCGGCGCGCCTATCGCGAGCAAGCTCGCTCCCACACTTGACCAGGGTGAACACTGAATTCAGGTTTGACTCAGCTCCCCCTGTGGGAGCGAGCTTGCTCGCGATGAGGCCCGAACAGGCAACACCTGAACCAAACCCCACACCACTTCGAAAAACAGGAAAACCCACAACACCGCACTGGCTCCATGAAGCAGCGCATACAGCATCCAGGCCGAGAACAGAAACCGCCCCACCGCGTCATAACGCCCGTACAGTAGCTGCGGATCCCGAATCCGCAGCACCGCCCACACGCAGACAATCGAGCCCATCAGATTCACCATCAGCACATGCGCCGGCGCAAATGGTGGCAGGTCCCCAGGCAGGTCAAAGAGCTGAGTCATGCTCATCAACACACCGTGCACCGCCGCAAAGCTCCACGGCGTGGCCAGCGCGGCCGACACGATCAGGTCGTACCAGGCGCTGCCAAGCACCACCCGGCGATATTGCATCGAACTCCACATACACGTTGCTCCAGATAATCGAGGAGCAAAGAGGCTAAAGCCTGGGGTATGCTCCAAGGTCAAGTCCTCTGGAGCTTCGCAATGCGTATCGGTGAATTAGCCCAAGCCTGCGCCGTCAGTCGAGACACGCTGCGTTTCTACGAGCAACGTGGCCTGATCGCAGCATCGCGCAGCGCCAATGGCTATCGCGACTACCCCGCCGACATCGTCCAACTGGTGCTCTATATCAAGACCGCCCAGCGCCTGGGCTTTACCCTGGGTGAGATCGGCGCGAGCGTCGCCGCCCTGTGGAACGCCCCCGACCCGGACTGCGCCGTGACGCAATTGCTGCAAGACAAGCTGAACCTGATCGAAACCCGCATGACCGAACTCGACGCGTTGCGTCAAGAGCTGAAACAACGGCTCGGGCAACGTTGTCCATTAAACCCGTGACCTTTTTCTTTCAAGGATGCCCCTCATGACTTCGGCAAGAAACGCATTGATCATCGGCGCCTCCCGGGGCCTGGGCCTCGGCCTGGTGAAGACGCTGCTCAGCGATGGCTGGAACGTGACCGCCACCGTGCGCAACCCGCAGAACGCCGAGGCTTTGAAAGCGCTGGGCCCGGTGCGGATCGAAAAGCTCGACATGGACGACCAGCAAGCCGTCATCGCCTTGAGCCAGCAGCTCAAGGGCGAGACCTTCGACCTGTTGTTCGTCAACGCCGGGGTCAAGGGCCCGGATAACCAGAGCCCGGGCGGCGCGACGCTGGCCGAAGTCGGCCAGCTGTTCTTCACCAACGCGGTGGCGCCGATCAACCTGGCCCAGCGCTTCGTCGGCCAGATCCGCGACGGCAGCGGCGTGCTGGCCTTCATGAGTTCAGTGCTGGGCAGCGTGACCATGCCCGACGCGCCGGAACTGGCGCTGTACAAGGCCAGCAAGGCAGCGCTCAATTCCATGACCAACAGCTTCGTCAGCCAACTGGGCGAGCAGTCATTGACGGTACTGTCGCTGCACCCGGGCTGGGTGAAAACCGACATGGGCGGCGAAGGCGCGGACCTCGATGTCGAGACCAGCACCCGTGGGCTGATCGACCAAGTGAATGCCTTCGCCGGCAAGGGTGGGCATCACTTCGTCAACTACAAGGGCGAAACAATCCCCTGGTAACCACCCGATACCCTGTGGGAGCGAGCTTGCTCGCGATGGCGCCTGATCAGTCGACATTGATGCTGAATATCAGGCCGCTATCGCGAGCAAGCTCGCTCCCACCAAGCCCTCTCCTACATTGAAACCTGGCTCAGGCACTGGAAATGTGTCCGGCGACCTGAGTAAACTCCGCACCTCGCCCTATCCAATGGGCGACCCTGGATCAGCAGACAGGGCATCACTGAGCTGGCTAACCTGAACCCACTTTCAGAGGAGCCGGCCACCATGCCTGCGACCCGTACCTGGTTAAAAAATCCCCTCGCCATTTTCACGGCCAACGACCTCGATGCCCGTGGCGGTCTCGTCCTGCAGGACGGTGTGATCGTCGAACTGCTGAGCGCCGGCCAACAACCCGCCCAGCCCTGTGACCACGTCTTCGACGCGCGAGAGCATGTGATCCTGCCGGGGTTGATCAACACCCATCATCACTTCTACCAAACCCTGACCCGCGCCTGGGCGCCGGTGGTGAACCAGCCGTTGTTCCCCTGGCTGAAAACCCTCTACCCGGTATGGGCGCGGCTGACCCCGGAAAAACTCGCCCTGGCGAGCAAAGTGGCCTTGGCCGAGTTGCTGCTGTCGGGCTGCACCACGGCGGCCGACCATCATTACCTGTTTCCCCAGGGCCTGGAAAATGCCATCGACGTGCAAGTGCAAAGTGTCCGTGAGCTGGGCATGCGCGCGATGCTGACCCGTGGCTCCATGAGCCTGGGCGAGGCCGACGGTGGGCTGCCACCGCAACAGACCGTGCAGCAGGGCGAGGTGATTCTTGACGACAGCCAGCGCTTGATCGCCGAATACCACGAGCGCGGCGACGGCGCGCAGATCCAGATTGCCCTGGCGCCCTGCTCACCTTTTTCGGTCACGCCACAGATCATGCGTGCCAGTGCCGAGTTGGCGGAGAAGCTCGACGTACGCTTGCACACGCACCTGGCCGAAACCCTCGACGAAGAAGCGTTCTGCCTGCAACGCTTCGGCCTGCGCACCGTGGATTACCTGGACAGCGTCGGCTGGCTCGGCCCACGCACTTGGCTGGCCCACGGCATTCATTTCAACCCGGACGAAATCGCCCGACTTGGTGCCGCCGGCACCGGTATCTGCCATTGCCCCAGTTCGAACATGCGCCTGGCCTCGGGCATTTGCCCGACCCTGGAGCTGACCGCCGCCGGCGCCCCCGTGGGCCTGGGTGTCGACGGCTCGGCATCCAACGATGCCTCGAACATGATCCTCGAAACCCGCCAGGCGCTGTACATCCAGCGCCTGCGCTACGGCGCGCAAGCGATTACGCCGGAGCGCGTACTGGGCTGGGCGACCCGGGGCTCGGCGCAACTGCTCGGGCGCAGCGATATCGGCGAATTGGCCGTGGGCAAACAGGCCGACCTGGCGCTGTTCAAGCTCGATGAGCTGCGCTTCTCCGGCAGCCATGACCCGGTCTCGGCCCTGCTGCTGTGCGGCGCGGACCGGGCGGATCGGGTGATGATCGGTGGGCAATGGCGGGTGATCGACGGGCAAGTCGAGGGGTTGGACTTGAAGGGCTTGATTGCCGATCACAGCCAGGCGGCGCGGGAATTGATCGCCGGCGCCTGACCCCAACCCAAATCCCCTGTGGGAGCGAGCTTGCTCGCGATAGCGGCCTGACATTCAACTTCAATGCTGTTTGTCTGGCGCCATCGCGAGCAAGCTCGCTCCCACAGGGGGATGGTGCTGGGCTCAGAGGCCCAGCAGGGACAACATGATAAACGTCGCGAACAACACAAAATGGGTCATGCCTTCGATGGCATTGGTTTCACCATCGTTGAGGTTGATTGCGCAGACGATCAGGGTGATGAAAATCATCACCGTCTGCACCGGGGTCATCGCCATCTGGAAAGGCTGGCCGGTGTAGAGGGCCATGGCTTCCATCACCGGTACGGTGAGGATCACGGTGGACAACGAAGCCCCCAGCGCGATGTTCACCACCGCCTGCATGCGATTGGCGAGGGCCGCGCGCAGGGCGGTGAGGATTTCCGGCGCGGCGGAGATCGCCGCTACCAGGATCGCCGTGACCACGGGCGGAGCACCCGAGCCTTCCAGCCCCAGGTCGATGGCCTTGGACATCACTTCAGCCAACGCACCGATCACCACCACGCCAAACACCAGCGCACTGATGGAAATCGTCAGGCTGACAGGTTCCGGTTCGTTTTCCACCGGTTCTTTCTTGCGGCGCTTTTCCGGGTAGCTGTAGCTGAAGAAGTAACTGTGGGGCCCGACCTGCATGCGCAGGAACAGCGTATACAACACGATCATCGCGCCGATGGTGAAGGCAGAATAGGTTTTCCAGCTATCCCGGGGGATGAACTCCGGCACCACCATCGACACGCCCATGGCCGTGAGAATCATCACACTGTAGGTGCGCGCCGAATCGTCGTTGTAGACCTGCTCGCCATGCTTGATCCCGCCCATCAGCGCCGCGAGCCCGAGGATGCCGTTGATGTCGAGCACGAGCGATTTCTGGACATGTCAAATATTGCTTAATTGTTTTATTCATACATATCAGCAATTTACCAAGTTTATTGAAATTTTTCTGACATTCAAATTTGACACCACCTGGTCGAAAGCTACGCTCAAGCTACTGAGTGGAGGGCAATGTCGATGCAGTACCGCCTCGCCGAAGAAGGCCTAATCCATTTCCGTATGCGAGATCCGTTGAAGCGGTCAGGCTGGCGACTTGCCATTGTTCCCTTTCCATCATCGGTGCATCTAAATGACGTAATACTCCTCTGTGACAGCACCGTGCAGCTGTGTACCACAGCAGCCGTTGAGACCAAGTTGGGATACGTATGCGGCTTACGGCGAAAGTTGAATTTTCTAGCAAGTTGGAAGAGTCGGCTCCCTAGAACAGGAAACGATTGGAGGCCATTCTGTCTCGCACACTTTGACTTTCATCTGTCCGACATCACCTGCTCTAGCGCCTCGTTCATGAGTCGAAAATCATCTTGGTCTTTCGCGCGAGCTTTATACAAGCAGTTGAAGATCGACGGGCGCATGCCTTGGAATGTGCCAATTCCGACAGTGAAGATGGGAGGAGCAACACTCGGGTTCGAAGATAGTGCGACTCGGACCGTACTTGGTGAGAGTCGAGACGCGGTGGATTTCAATGGCCAGACTCTCCCTAAGAAATACTTGGTGGATCTAAGCTTCGCATTACCCGAAGAAGAGTACATTAATACAATTGAATCCAAACTTAAATTAGCATCATCTGCGGTTCGCGAAGGGTGTCATGAGTATTGGACCAGGATGAAAATAGCGCACGCCAATGGACAAAAAGCTATCGGCGCGATTAGCAAGGATCAAATCGAGGAAGTGCTAGCCTCAGGAATGTATCTCGCCAATAAAAAATTAGCTTTATGCGATCCGAGATCACCTATGGGGATTAACTGGTTCTTGGCCGTAGCTAATTACTACCTACTAAACGATCCTAACTTGAATCCTATTTCATTTACATCTTTAGCAAGGCAATATCCATTTTTTAGAAGCCTTAAATCTTCACCAAATTTCAAACGCCTTATCGGGCCAGCGTTGCGAAAGCTTGCTGGGGTTGGAAATGACGACAGAATGCCGACAACTGAAATACTGAATAGGTTACTTGGATTGTTATCCATAAGAGACTGCTCAGCGGCGGCCGCACTACTGACTATTGAGAATCCAAATTTTAATTCAATGGCGCTTCAACAAGCAAAATTAATAGATGACGAAGGTAACAGCTTTTATACCATCACAATCAACGGAAACGTTGTCTTCAGTGTAGAAAAGCCAAGAGCACGGGCGCGGAAGTCATCATCTCTTTCGCCTATCTCTGAGATGATAATGGATGATCTGATTCGATCGACTTATATAATCCGAGAAAAAATGTCGGCCGCATGCGATGAGCGGTATTGTTATCTATTTTTAGTATCCCATAAAACTACTATGGGAACTACAATGGATATAGATTCAAAAATGAATGGCGGATGGGGATTAAACCTTTATGACGCCATATATCTTAACAACAGCGTGCCCCAATTAAAGCCAGACACATTCACGCTTTCAAACATCCGCAATACAGAAGGCATCATCGAATTCCTCGCCAAAGGCAGCTTAGCTGCCATGGCAAAAAAATTGGGCAATACAATTCATAGTGTAATCGAATCATACATACCGCCTTGGCTAATAGAGCACTGGTGTGAAAGGCTAATTCGAAGGTTTCATCAAAAGCTTGTGATCGTTGCTAATGCCAAAACACCATGGTTACTTCCAGCTTCCGATTTTACTTCGCATGAACAGATTATTGAGTTTGTTAAAAGCATGCTGATGGAAGGAAGAGAAGGGGATGCATTCACCAAAGTTATTGAAGAGAGGTTTGGAAGCGAGAACAAAACCAAAGCTTCTGAAGTTTTGTTCATAAACCTGAAGCCCGACTCATTAGCTGCCCTGTACGCGTATGAAAACTTGTTGGACAGTGGGTCTACCACTGCAACCATGGAGAATCTCAATGAGGAAGAAGCTAAGCTTGTAGCGTTGGCTAGGCTGATGAGGTGCGTAGCTGAGAATCCAGCTAGTTCGACCTCTGACATTTCGGCAAATATAGAACTGCAAGGTGAGTCTCTGGCTGAATTCAAGCTTATCCATTGGCGCGCCTGTGAGTTAGCAAAGGATTTCTTGGCACGGTTTCGTTCCGCAACGGTCTTCTATAAGGATTAGGTCAATGGGAAGATATACGGCGAAACCTATTGACGAAAATTCGGAATTGCAACGTTTGCTGGCTAATGCCAATAGCCTTATGTACCCCCACGCCAACTTAGAAGCAAGGCCATGGTTACTGCAAGGCGATATGGGAAGTAGCTTCTGGTTGGTGAAGAACAATGGTCGCAATAAAGAACTGACCGTGTACTTCAATCACCCTCTTCCAGATGGCACAAATCTTTGCGATCCATGTAATAGGCAAATGTTGCACACCGTCCAGCAAATAGCTGCAATGATACGCAACAATCCGATGGCCTATCCGATAAACGCCCAGCGCTGGATTGAACATGTAGCCACCTCCCTCCAAGTGTGTTCATGGCTTGTCCTCCATGAAGACAAATATGAACCAAAAAAATATGGCTTCATGCGCCTCGACGATAATGCATTGACCAATCTTATGACCGATCTATCAATAGGGAGTTGGACAGAGGCTCTACAATACATCCCGAGGATTATTGAAGCAATTCACACGCTAATAGGATCTAAAGCCTGTCTAACTTCGCTATTGACTACACCGCTTGAACTTCCCGAAAGCTTCATAACGGAGGCCCTGAAATATTTATCCACCAACAAATGGTATACAACAGCACACCAACGGAATGACACCAAAAATAACGGAGTCCTATCACGCAAAAAACTTGGACAACTAATCGGATGTGATGCTGAGCAGTTACGACACGCTCCTAAAATTCGTGTATTTCTTCGGCAATTTGAACCAGAACTACAACATCCAAAGCTATTAATAAAAGCGAGCCCCAGAACAAATCTCCATAGCCAAAATACTATGACACTTGTCGAGGCCAAACATCACCGGCCCACTAAAAAGTCACTGAAGAACCAAGTTGATCTGCTTTCGGCGATTTTCCACTCTCACCTTTTTTTACCTCAACTAGTTCCACCGATAGACATAGATTGTTCGAAAACAATTTTAGAACTGAAAGGTAACACCCAGCCTTCTAAGCACCATAATACATTACGCTTGGGAATTGGACTACACCTCCTTCAACAAGCATGCAAATGGGTAGTTCTCTATGGGGATGGTATAGTTGAAGCGTGCCTGTTTTATGCCCAGGAATTCAAGCAGTATGACAATCTCGAACCGAGTTCGCGCTCAAGGGAACTCGATAAACTATACAACTCTACATCCAATATGTGGCTCTCGACCCCAATTGAAGGACTGGTGGAAAGACCTCTAGCAATTGAGTTAAACATCAAATCCCGGCAACTCAAAGCCGCAAGAAGCATAGATCCGAAACAAATGTCTTTTCATCAAGTGGTCAACGGTTACATTGGAGCCTGCGCTATTTTAATCGGAATGCTTAAGCCTATCCGAGAAGACGAACTGGTCCACCTCGCAAGAAAATCTATGCTTCTATCGACCTTCGATGAGGGACTTTGGCTAGAACATACAGCAGGCAAAAAAGGAATGAATGGAGTTAATCCTACAATTCAAAGACCTATACCATCTATAGTCGGCCAGGCAATCAGTCAGTTACAACACCTAGGAGAAAACCTAAAAAAAATAAATGAGGATTCCAATGCTCATTCCGATGAACTGTTCTACTTCCCCACAACTAAAACATTCCCTTACTCAGATGGTAAATCTCTCAAACATCGAGTGGCTCGCGCTATGGATACGTTCTGCGATATCGTAGAAACCACGGTCGATGACTCAGGTTGCAGGTGGTACGTACGAATTCATGAACTACGACGTTTCTTTATTCACACAATCTACCGCCACGAGACTAGTCACGTACTTGACGCTATCGGCTGGTATGTTGGACACGTGGATGCAGAGCACACTAAGGCTTACTATGAAGACACCCTACGCGGAGAAGAATTACAAGGCTATGAGATTGAATCTGTAGCATCCCGCTTGATAGATTTTGGAGCACGACATCTAGCCGTCAAAGAAAATCCAGGCACAGCAGTTTTGTATAAAAAAGTTTGCGACGCTCATAACGTAAAAAGTCTTTCTGGTGTGCCAGCGGAGGACTATCAGAACACAATCAAAAGAATGCTAGCGGCTGGAGAATTCAGCATCCGGCACTACATTGTTCGCTTTCATGCAGAGGACATCCAAGAGATGGACATCGAAATCGCAATTATCGTTGGAAATAACGCTGATGAAAACGTCTACTAATACGCAAGTAATTGAGCGATTCGAGTGGCTGTACCAAGTCAAAAACAAAGAAATAGCTCTGAGCTTCGAACAAATGGAACTCTTTGAAACAACGAAGAAATTCTGTACTTTAGAAATACCGGGACGGTTCAAACCAGTATCTTATAATAGTTTAAAAAAATATTGCCTATCACTTACGCTCCCTTCCCACTTGAGAACTTCAGAGAGTGTATGGAATCATTTACTCCGACTTAGAGAGGATGCTTACAAGTCTACCCTTGTGTCGTACTCGGAAACCACGGAAATTGAGGCAGAGCAACTTTTATCGGAGATGTCTAGACACATGCATCGATATGAAACCGCTTATTTTTCTCTCTTCCGCGAAATAAGATCAATCGCAGAATCGGATCCGAACCTACCCGATTTATCTCGAAAGAGATTGACACAGATTCTTAGCCAGTCAAAAGCTATTCACATGACATCATTCGCTAACCTCGCCCGTTATGATGAGTCTGCAAACCTCAAAATAATTGACGGAGGTAAATCCTAATGCAATTGTTCGGATCAGTAGACACAGTTAAAATCCCTTCGTCTATCGGGTATCGAGAACCGGCATCCGTAACCTACCGCACTTATAGTACTTTATACCACCTGACTTGGCCCAATGGCGCGCCTTGTGCTCTAGCGAATGAGTGGCTGCGCCAACAGAGCCGAAAAAAAGGTGGTAATGATAGAACCGAAACCTCACGGACTTACGCTTCACAACTATCCTTTTTATTGAGACACTGTTACAAGTACCGCCTGGATTTTTTCGACTTGCGCGATGAAGACATTCAACGATTAGTAACTTATCTGAAGGAAGAGAGCATTGTAAAAAAAGGGATAGTCCGAAACCGCCGAAATAACAATCAAATCATTGCTATAATACAAACAATCATCCGATTCCTGCGGTGGCTTCAGATTCAGTTCACACTCAATGGTGACGCGATTCTGCTAGGCGATGAGTCATCGAGCGCTCAGATACATATCACCATTGGCCGCAACCCGAAGACTGGTCGTACTACTTACACGCATGCAAGCATGCCAAAACAAGTAGCTCCAAAGGGAGATAAAATTCCAATCCCCGATGAATACATAAGTAAATTAAGGGATACCATTTTTCATAAGTGCTACGGTGACCCCACAGCGGTGCCCATAGATGAACCAATCGAAAAATCTAGCGTTAGAATCGTAAAAAATCGTTATATCTATGAGCGCCGAATGTTTTCTGTTCTCATGTTCAAAATTAGCGGACTCAGGCCCATGGAGCTATGTAAGATTCCATTAAACGAAAACAAAAACCTAATCAAAGAGCGTGCGGTATACCTTCCAACTGGAAAAACAAGAAACAACGATCTTCCGTTAAGAAAATTTCCTCTTTCCATTGGCGAGGCCAATCGAATAGAAAAGTATTTTAATGCGCGTTCAGAGTTCTTATCTGCTATGGACAAGAACATAATTAACCCCGATGCAACACACGCGATATTACTCACCGACGACTGTCAGCCCTTGAATGAAAAATCACTAACTCGGGATTTTTCACGGCTAGTTGATGCGGCGGGGCTAGGCAATGTGAAACTGTGCCTATCGATGTTTAGACACAGATTCATAACCATTGAAATTCTTCTAGAAATGCAAAGGGCGACCAATAACCCTAATGTGGCTGCCATTTGGAATGAAGGGATTCGCCATAGTATTTGCGCGATTGTCGCTGCAAAAACAGGTCACGGGAGCGCGGAGTCACTATTTACATACTTCCATGAAGCATATAAATTCAGCACGAAATTTGACACATATAGTGAGGCGATTGAGCATCTCAGACAGTTGGATGACAAACTCGAAGACCTTACTGTCATGGGCTATGAGATTCGCAGAGCATTGGCGTCAAACCAAGTGGATTTTGCGTTCGCGGAAAGTACACTTGAATCACTGGAGAAGATAAAGTCTGACGTTGAAGCACTTAAGACGGTAGCGCTTAAAAATCAGCTTTAAGCTTACGACTCGCTGCGTAAACTTCGTGCCAAGCGCACCACTGAGACCATCATAATGCCGGCAATGACTCCAATGCCCGCCTCGGGGAGATATCCTTGCAGGTGAGGTTTCAGGGTTGCAGGAATCAACCAGCTTGGTACCTCTGACATGGCTTGTGCGATGAACGATCCGCCTACGAAGAACATCGCTATTGTTCCTATCCATGACAGCAACTTCATTAGCTTCGGTGCGACAGCAATAAGTCCTGCCCCTACGCTTCGTACCGCTTGCGCGAAGACGCCATGGGTGGTGACTTTCTTCATGCGCAACCCCAGGTCATCGATCCGGACAATGCCGGCGACCAGGCCGTAAACACCAAACGTGACCAACAGGGCGATCAGGCTCAGAGTAGCGACTTGCTGAAGGAAAGGCGCTTCAGATACAACATTCAACGTGATGACTACGATTTCAGCGCTCAACACGAAATCCGTAGTGATAGCGCCTTTAATCTTCTTGGCCTCATACCTCTTCGCCTCTTCTTCGCTGAGCACCTTCACCTTGCGCGCGCCATCCCCTTTGTCTTTGGGAGTGAGCTTCTCAATCAAAGACTCGATGCCCTCATAGCAGAGGTATATGCCGCCGATGACCAGAAGCCCGTGCACGATCACTGGAGAGATGTAATTCAGCCCAAGCGCCAAGGGAACCAGGATGGCCTTGTTAACAAGCGATCCCTTCAGGACGGCCCACACCACCGGCAACTCACGATCCGCCTTGAGTTCAACCACCTTCTCCGCATTCACTGCCAAGTCATCGGTGAGGACGCTCGCCGTCTTCTTTGCCGCCACCTTGCTCATCACGGAGATGTCGTCCAGCAGCGTTGCAATGTCGTCAAATAATGCAAAAAAACTGCTCGCCATCAGTTAACTCCTTCGGCCCACTCCCTAGACAGCAGTGACGTCTCGACGTTCTCTTCAGCGTACAGTCGTGGACGTAGGACTCGATGTGCAACTGCGGATCAGCTCAGCAGCGTTCGTAAAAACTCGCGAACCAATATCTTACGAACGACTGCTTTTGAGCTATTCACAGTGGGGATCCGCAATCCAAATCGCCGGACGAAAGATGAATTGGGTTTTTCATTGTGCGTGATTGGTTACTTTGCCGTACGTGGTCTAGCATGGCGCTACTAATTGCCCACAATTACGGATATCCGAGCTTCTGGACTCCATCGTTGGAAGGGCCTCCAACAACTAGATGCGCAGGCCCCCACAACGATCATGAAAATTGACTACGTCGAGCTAAAACAGTACAGAAACTTCGCTGACGCCCACGTAAATTTTGCCAAGAACAGTCTGGTGATCGGAAGCAACGACGTTGGCAAAACGAACATGATTCATGCGTTGCGACTCTTACTGGACAAGAGCCTATCGGACGCAGATATAGAACCCTCGACACGCGATTTCCATTGCGCGCAGGATGGCACTCAGGCCGACTCCTTTTCCATCCGTATTGCATTCTCTGAGGTGACCCAGGACGCTGTACTTTCCCAGCTCAAGGGCCTAGTCAGCGCTGCTGGTCATTTTTTTCTTGAGTTTCGCGCCTACAGCGCGGACCACAGCTACGAGATCGCTGCCGGCCATGACCTCGCCAAGATGGAGGTTCTTCCTAGCCGCTATTATCTGAAGTATCTGCACCTCAAGTACATCCATTCCCAGCGGGATCTGCTGCGCTATATCCGCTCGGAAAAACAGCACCTACTACGTCTCGCGCAGGCTGCGCGCAACCAGACGCAGACTGACGCGGACACTACGCAACTGGTGGCGCTCAGCGAGCTGCTGGAATCCGTGAATAAGGGGGTGAAGAACCTGCACTACGTTGCGGAAGCGACCAAAGATCTGAACGACGAATTGAAGGCGCTCTCCCACCATCACGCTGGCTACAACGTGTCTCTAGATACCGGTGCGATCGGCATTGAGCAGTTCATCGAACAGCTGGAGCTGGGCGCAAGCACCAACGGCTCGCGCGTGATGCTCGGGGGCGATGGTCGCAACAATCAGATCCTCCTGGCCTTGTGGAAGGCCAAGAGCGTGCTGGAGTACGATCAGCACAGCGAGGTGGTGATCTACTGCGTCGAGGAGCCCGAGGCGCACCTGCACCCACACCAGCAACGCAAGCTCGCGAGCTACCTCATCAGCGCACTGCCCGGCCAGACAATTGTTACTTCGCATTCTCCGCAGATCGCTGCAAGCTACCGACCGGACTCGATTGTGCGCCTCCTGCGCGACAACGGAGCGTCCCGCGCGGCGAATCAGGGATGCTCCGATTGCATCGACAGTGCATGGACAGGGCTTGGCTATCGAATGAGCATTCTTCCAGCGGAGGCATTTTTCGCTTCGGCGGTCATGCTGGTAGAGGGGCCATCGGAAATGCTGTTCTACACAGCGCTGGCACGATCGCACAGCTTCGATCTTGATCAGTGCAATGTGTCCCTGCTTTCTGTCGATGGCGTGTCGTTCGAGGTTTACAAGCGCGTGCTTAATGCACTGGAAATTCCATGGTCCATGCGGACCGACAACGATATCTCAAACATATCGCTTGGTCCTCAAGGGGCGCAGGTGACGTGGCGCCAAGTGGCCGGCATCAATCGCGCTCTGGCGATGGCAGGTCTACCTCCACAGCTACATCGCCCAGTGCCTTACGATCAAGCCGCCTCTTTGGCAGATGGCAACTGGCACGCGGTAAGTGCCGCCGTTGCCCCTTCAGGCATTTTTATCTCGCGGATCGATCTAGAGCACGATATCGCCACCGAACTTCCGACGCTGCTAACTGGGTTCAACGGCCATCAATTGGCTGAGGCTGTCACCTACCTACAAGGCAAGAAAGCCATTCGCATGCAGCAGTTCATTGTGCACTGCGGGGGTCTGCTTCGTGCGCCCCTTGATGGGCACCTGTTAAAACCGCTGATCCATTGTATGAACGCAGCTGCGCAGGCCTAGTAATGACAGTTTTCACGCCGAGTTTGGAACAAAACCAAGCCATTCAATGCGAGGGCGACATGGTTATCGTCGCCCGCCCCGGAAGCGGAAAAACTAGCGTCCTGTCATGCAAGGTCCGAAATTTGGTGTCCGAACTACGCCCCTATCAGGGCATCATCGCCATTTCCTTTACGAACAAAGCGAGCGATGAGCTGGAGCGACGCTGCAAGGCCGACGCCTTCGATGTGAAAAGCTCTTTCTTCGGCACGATCGACGATTTTTGCTTACGCGAAATTGTTTTTCCGTTCGCGCGACAGTTGATGCCTCTGGCCGCTGAATTGGAAACGGTCAAGGTTGGAGAGCTACCTGAATCGGTGAGGCGCATGCTGCCAGCAACACCAATTCAAAACGGGTCCGTTGCAAACACGGCCGAGTTTCTACCGTTCTTGCAGGAGGCACTCGCACAGGGGTTCGTCCCTCTGGAAGCCGTGGGTATGCTCGCCAGCCATGTGATCGACCAGTCCCTTGCCTGCCAGAAATACCTCACGGCAAGGTATTGCGGCGTGTTTATCGATGAATACCAAGACAGCGGGTACTTCCAACACCAACTCTTTTTGAAGCTCAAGAGTCTGGGGTTAACCGCCGTTGCAGTCGGCGACGTTGACCAGTCCATTTATGTTTTCGCGCATAAGGATCCGCGCTACCTGCTAGCACTTACGGTTCCGGGCAGCGGCTTTGCCTACTTCGCCATCACCACCAACTTTCGAAGTCATCCATCCATTAGCGACTTTGCACTTCGCCTGCTCAACCCAAATCACCCGATCGCGCCGACGAACGAAATGCGGGTGTTAATTAAGACGATCGATGGGAACCAGCGTGCAATGGGTACTTGGTTAGAAACAGCCATTCCTCATCTCATGCAACACTTTCAAGTGGAGTCGGCCGGAAGGGTCGCCATTCTGTGCCGACATCAGCACTCGGCTAGATTGATTGCCGACCACTTGAATCTTGGCCACCATCTTGTCGAGGTGCCCCCCTTCGAAACCACACCGTCGGCCGAGGCTGGCATTTACTCGGATCTGCTGAGTTTGCGCTACGACCAACAGCTGACCGCCGAAACACTGATTGAGCGCGCCGGTGCGCTCAAGCTTGCCTCTCAAGAGCGACGTGCACTCCGCCGGGCGATTCTAAGTTGCCGGTCTTGCGTAGAGGGCGACCTGGTGACGACCGTACTCGACGCGGCCATACGTTTAACGGGGCGGCAGTCCTCGCCAGCGGGCACCATGGAACTTAGGGCTATCTGCGAGGATGCCGACAAGCTTCGCAGGTTTCAAAGCCCAAGTCGCGATGCCGTTCAGATAATGACGCTGCACAAGGCGAAAGGGCTGGAATTCGACATCGTTTTCCATGCCGACCTTTACGATCACGTAATCCCGACTCGCCTTTATCCTCCGAATACGTTCCAGGTTATCTTTGCGAATGAAATTCAGTGCCTAAATCTGCATTACGTGGGTATTACACGGGCAATTAAGGCTTGTGTGTTAATGACGTCGACCTCTCGCATCAATGGACAAGGGGAGGTTAAAAACGGTGCTCCATCACAGTTCATCGGGAGGAACGGGACTAGCGCAATATCCATTCCTTGGTAACGTCAAAGATGGGGCAATCCAGTACGCTGCTGAGGAGCAATAGGTTTTTATCGAACCCTGGGACGATTTCGGTAATGCGGCCGATAACGCCCCGGCGCGTTGTTAGCCATCGACCGCAACGAGGTGTTTACTTAGATGACACGTGATGATGAAGGTGTATTGACGTCTACTCTAAGACTCAAAGCAGGCATCATGAACATTAAGCAGCTTCAAGCCGATATAGAAGAACATTTTCAGCTATTCGAGCGTGTTCCGCTCAGAGCTGCTTGGCAGAGGCGAGATGCAAAGGTTTGTTTGATTTGGACGGGAACGGTCTTGATAGCTCTTCTATGGGCCTTGGTAACTGTTCCTAATGTAATGCTTACTGATTTCATCCCTACTCTACTCCCGATATTGATAATCACGATGATATGCGCGATTCACATGGGGGAAGTATCATCACAGGTGCGCGCAACGCGCCTCGGAGCAGGCCCTACAACCTCGCTTACCGAACGCTTGCACTTAAAGCAACAGTGGCTGTGCGCTCGCTATGAATGCACGCCAGAAAAGCTCTTAGACAAAGCACGGGAGATTAGACTCCTGTGGGAGGAGCGCGAGGAAATCCGGAACTTGGCTAGCGACGACACGATGGGGCCGCGCTTCGCTGCATTCCTAAGACTTCCCGACCCCGCGAGATTCATAGGGTTGTTGACTGCTATTGCCGCAATTTTTGCCACTGTAGTGACACTCGGAAGCAACATAGACTCATTTTTCGAGGCGCTGCAAGACTGGAAAACCATCGTGGCCAATATTCTAATTTCGACCGTTTTGCTCGCCGAACTAATACTTCTATGGATTATGGTTACTGGGATGGTAGGTCAAATTGGACCTTCTATTTTGGAGCAAGCTGGACTATTACCTCTGAGTAGACGTCGAGTGTATCGCTATCTATTCACGATGCACATTGCGAGCGAGCCGATCACTCCGTTCGGGAAGAAGTTGCCACTATTTTTGAAAGCAGTATCACTATTATTCGTTCCTATTCCCACTCTATGGACGAAAGCCCGAGCCCGTGTGCTGAGTCAGATCTGATTTAAACCAGTGGGTAATGAGAAGCAAAGCCCCGCGTCGACCACACGACTCAGGCCTTCAAAACATCGCCCTGTAAGTCTTCAGCTTCAGGGCTCCTGGCCGACGTAAATTCTAAAACCACAAATTCTCCTCGGATCTACTCATGATGGTTAAGCGCGCCCCCCAAGATGTTTCGCTTTCGAGCACAGTCACCGTCGCCGACTACCGAGCGTTCAAACGGGCAAAGGACAAGGAAAGCATTGCTGATTTCGTGTACCAGCGATTTCAGGAGCGCTATCTCAGGCCCTTCGAGTCTAAGGAGCATAAGCATGGCTTTGCCATGATGGCATGTGCGTGCCTGATGATCGAAACGCTAGAGGCTTTCTGGACTGGCTCCGCAAAGTCGGGTCTCAGCGGAGTTGCTTTCAGCCGCTTCTTCGACCGTGTTGATCATTTTTCATCCCTGCGAGAACACGGCAGACTCTTCTACAAGCACGTTCGTTGCGGAGTCATGCACCAAGGCGAAACAACCGGTGGGTGGAGAATACGAAGAGATACTTCTCAACTGTTTGATGCCGAAAACCTGGTCGTTGATGCCACACGATTCCTCGCTGCGCTCGAAATATCACTCCGCGAGTATTGTGATTTGCTCAAAGAGTCGCCTTGGGAAAGCGAGGTTTGGAGCCGTCTCCAGATGAAAATGAGGTTTATCTGCGCGGGTGCTCTGGTACCGCCTGAATATCTGGATGTCCCAGCGGCATCGTAGGCGTTCGCCCCTCTGGCCGAAGGCAAAGTGGCTGAACGGCTTCTGCCATTCATCCCCTTGAGGCCCTGCTCCCCAAGCTGGACACTAAACTCGTATGAGACGCTGGAGCAAACACATGACCCAAAGAACATCACAGATCCCTCCTGAAGTCCCGGTAGCCAAGCCGTCCACGGGCTCATCGAGCCAGGTCCGTCCTGTAGCGCCATTGAAGCCTACGAAGCTTTCCCTGGAGAGCCTGTTAGCAGAAACACCTGAGAACAGTCGAGACGAAGCCTGGGAAAAAATGGCGCCGGAGGGAAAGGAATTCTAGTTTGGTAGGATTGCCAGCCCCGAGGAGCCCTCGGCATCTGATTCGCCGAACCTGTCCGATGCGCGATCGGCCCTGATGTAAGGCGATTTTAGCTGGGAGATTCGGCCTCAGAACCCATCGGTAAAGAAACCCCATTTGCCGACCAATTCATTTATTGCGAGCGAAATCCTCGACTCAGCCATCAGCTCCGCAGGCGTGTAACTCAACGCCACCGCAACCGTCATAGCAAACTCATTCAGATCTCCTGGCTCGTATGGCCAGATTTGCAGTTTCATCACCGACGGGTCGTTGGGACTATATTCATCGACAACCTCTACCGCGCCCTCTAAAAGCAGATAATTCGTGAGCGATATGGCCATGGTTTTTTGAAGATAGTCCGCCAACAGCGTCCGCGAATCCAGAAACGTGTCGCCAGCTTCGCCTAGCGCGGGATGGCTGAACGCACGGACGCATAACGATATCAATCGAGGCGACGATACGAGGCTCCTAACGTGACGTAAATCCACCAGCCCTTGATTGAATTCCCATTTCAATTCACCGCGCAAACGATTCTCTAGGTTTGGGTGGGTAGCCATCACCACAAAAGTCGCGCGAACCAGTTGCGAAGTCAAACGCCAACCCCATATTCAAGCCGTTTGAGCATCAGGTAAATCGCCCGGCACCCCTCCTCCGTTGCCAGCAACTCGCACGGTCGCCGACCAGCAAAAGCGGTGCGTTCTTGCTGTACCCAAAGCACTGCACCTTCTCCGAAAAACGACAAAATCGCGTCTACGGCTTCTACATAGCTTGCGATGTAATTGTCGTTATTCTTAACGTTTTTAACCCTAGCTATTTTTCCCGCCGCTGAATGTTGGCTACAGCGAGCCTGAAGCCAACCATCAACACTTATAACCCCACCTGGCATCCCGCACATCTCACAAACACTACCTGATACCACCTCCGCGATCTCGAAAGCGGCACCGATGCTCTCGTCACCGCCGCGATGGTAGATCCTGAGCTGACCGAACTTTTCTTTCACCTGCGTGACCTCCACGTCGAGCGCGCTCAACGGGGCACGTCGCTGAACAAGCCACAAAGTTGCTTGGATCAGATCACCCCAACCGTCATTGCATTCAAAACCGAAGATTGCATCTCCGCAGATGTCTTTCGGAAAAAGCAGAGAGCGGTACTGAGCTGCAAGAATCCTTTCGATTAAATTATTCATTGCCCATTGCCCGCTTTGACCACAACGAAACTCGGGGCCGACCTAGCAATTTTGATGGATAAACCTGTCCGTCCATCAGCTCGTAGCAGGTCCGTTCGTCCGCCTCTTGGATCTCCCGTATTGGCTCCATCAACCAATTGCCTTTTTGATTCAGCCAAGGCGGGGATACGAGCTGAACCTCACGAATGAACTGTCCAGACGTGTCCCTTGAGGCCAAATCCAAGAGGAATTGTACTTTCGAAATCATGAACTGCTGCTGCGAGGAACCCTCCTCGCCTGCCACTTCATATGTGACAAAAAACCACTCGTCATTCGACTTTTGCGAAATGTACTTCCAGCGGCGTACGCCTTCCTCAAGCACGAAGAAATGATTTTCCACACGTGCTTGCTCGTGAGTTTCGAACATATTATGTCTCCAAAATATTGCAATACGTACTATAGTACGCTGCTAACATTTTCTCAATGTGGCCATATACTCCTTTTTAGGAGTAGCGCATGAGGGAGCTTAATGAAGCGTTCGGACAGGCCTTAAGGGATATGCGGCTCAAGGCCAATCTCGCCCAGGTGGACTTTCCACCGAACGTGAGCAGGGAACACATCAGTCTGCTTGAGCGCGGCCTTCGTTCGCCCAGCTTGGACGTAATCGATAAGCTTGCCGAGGTGATTGGCATCTCGCCATTGGCGCTAGTGCTCCAGTGCTATCTATACCGTGATCCATCCAAAGACATCGAGATCCTGGTAGGAATAGCAATGAGCGAGGTCAGGAAAGAAATGATTGCCGGCGCGCCAAAAAAACAGGATCGCGATGAGCCTTAAGCCATGCATAAACGTCCGTCAAGCACGTGTTAGGTGATAAAGATACGCAGTGTGATCGCAGACACTGACGACTATGTGGTTGATGGTCGATCACGCCTTAACGTGTTTCGCTCGTTCACATAAAGGGCCACTGAAACGACGATGATTTCATAATGCTGCTCAGGTAGGCTTTTCTACAGAAGCCAGTACCTATACACAGGGGCGCTCGGACTATCCAAGCGAAATATGTACATGGTTTAGAGATGCCTTGGACATCAGCCCTGGATCGACTGTGATTGATTTAGGTGCCGGTACCGGCAAGCTCACTCGACTGCTGGATTCAATGGAAATTGATGTCATTGCCGTAGAGCCGGTCAAGGCTATGCGAATCGGATTTGCCAAGGGTCTACCGAACGCTCAGATTCTGGAGGGAACAGCCGAATCCATTCCCGTCGGGGCTGGAGCGGCGCAGGCGCTGATATGCGGCCAGGCCTTCCACTGGTTCGCGAATGAAACAGCTCTCTCTGAGATTCATCGAGTGCTCAAGCCGAATGGCCGGCTCGGATTAATCTGGAATGTGCGGGATGAGTCAGTGGACTGGGTAGCCGCCATCACCCAAATCATCACTCCCTACGAAGGCCATACTCCACGCTTTTATACCGGAGACTAGCGGCTACCCTTCAAGACCGGCTACTTCTCAGAGCCCGAATTGACTTGCTTTGATTACATCCATTCAGGCAGCGCCCAGTCTGTCATCTTGGATCGCTTCCTGTCAGTGAGCTTCATCGCGGCTCTACCACCAGCAGAGAAAGAATTGGTGGCTGACCAACTGTTGTCTTTGATTCAGACCCATTCAGCTCTGCGCGGGCGTAAGACGATTGAGTTCCCTTATCAGAATCACGCTTATTCATGTAGCCGTCTGGATTGAATCAGGCCGTTTCCACGTAAAAGTCGCCATGCCATCGCTGAATTGCTGAGGTGGTTGAAGGTAACCAACAGTCAGCACGCCGGGCGATTGAAGCGGGTTTCAACAGCGATGAATTGCAGGTAGCCTCAGCTACCTGCCTTAGTAGCTCCTCTCCACCGGGAGCACTAGCGCGATGACCAGTACGGTGGTTCTGTTCCTACACATATCTGTTCAAGCATCCCGTGCAGTCTTATTCACTGGCCACGCCTAATGGCGTGAAAGGGGCCATAGTCCTGGAGGGTTTGCTGGCACAGGGCGAACCGATGCTGAATACGAAGCCTAGTTGATTCGCATCGGAGAATGTGATCAGTTCTAAACTGGCTTTGTCGAGATAAGACCGAACTCAAACATCACAGCCCTCCTCGATCGAAGCCTAAAACTGCCGATTTGCATCTTTGAGTCCGACTCGATCCTGCTCTACCTCGCAGAAAGGTTTGGCGCTTTGTTTCCTAGGAAGTCGAGGGTATACCACGTCGTAATTGAACCATGATTGGTCTTTAGTCAAACGCATGAGTCATGCCGGTTGATCATGCCGGGGAACCTCGACCAAGATCACTCCATTTTTTTTAACCATCAGCTGCTGATACCTCATTGCAAATAAACGAGCCGTCTTCTCCTCTTCGTCTCTGGCAGGCCACCAATTTGCGAGTTCCAGACGCCTCTGCCGCAACCGATTGAGTCGACGTGGCAACCACCAGACCGGACGAAGGATTGGCGTCTAGTTTCAAACGGCAGCGATCATTGCACACGAAATTGTGGGGCAACTCTGTGACGTGCTATCACGCTCCTGCTTTCCGCTGCTTTCGTTGCGTGTAGTTTGGCAAGCATCTTTGGTGGCTATAGCCGCAGCGCGCTGTTGGAATTTGGTTAAGTTCAATTTTTCAGCACAGGCCAAGATGCGACTCTGTTTTTTCCTAAACGCTTGGCCGCGTAAAGCGCCGAGTCAGCCGCTTTCAAAAGAGAGGCTTGATCCGCCTTGCTAGTTTCTGTGGAAGAAACTCCAAAAGAAGCTGTGACTGTGAAGGTCTGACCGTGGTCCGTAAGGCTCATTTCTTCCAATGATGTTCGTATGGCTTCAGCTCGTGACGCAGCGTCTTTCAATGTGCACTCTGGCAGGATAATAATCAGCTCTTCTCCGCCAAATCGACACGCAATATCGGAAGATCTCATTGATTGCACAATCAAGGCGGAGACTGCACGAAGCACAGCGTCACCTGCTGCGTGGCCATAAGAGTCATTCAGTTGCTTGAAATTATCAAGGTCCATCATGACGACACTGAGGCAAGACCCGTTGCGCTCAGAACGCGCTAGCTCGCGGTTGAGCGTCTCATCCATGAAGCGCCGGTTATACAGTCCGGTGAGAGGATCCTTTATGGACTGTGTTTCCAATACTTGACGCATTCTGCCGTTCGCCAAAGCCAGAGCCGTTTGCTCCGCTACGGCTTCAGCAATCTGGAGCCCCTCCTCCGAAAGATCCTGCAACCCAACTTGGCGGATATGTAATAGCCCCAGGATCTCGCCATAAGCCATTAATGGGAGACAGCAATCGGTCACTCGGTCGGGGCCCGACGTCGGTGGGTAATGAGGGCAGCAAAGATCGTGGTGATGCTCAGTCAAATGCCATCGCCCTTGCCTGATCGCCCAGCAATCTTTGGGGTTGAGTATGACATCACTGCCTTCCTCCTGAGCCTGTCCCCACGACGCAGCTTGTTGGAGGACATCAGCCGAGTTGCGATAGAGAAAAAATTCCCCTTCACTGGCTGGTATCAATCGTTGGCAGTAAGTACTGGCTAGTTGGAGTGTTTCCTTCTGAGACAACTCTGTCTGTACCAACCTCGCCAGCTCAGCGAGAAGGGCGATCTCCCCATTTCGGCGCTTCAAACGCTCCAGACTCTGGCTCAATTGATCGCTGGCCAGGATCGCGGTTGCGGCGGACTCAGCCTGTCGACGAACGCTACGGCGCATGGATAGGTAAATAAAACGACCTAAACCCAGGGTAACGATAAAACTGACAATAGAAATCGCGACGGCCCAGCGAATGTTGTTCAAGAGTTCGCGCTCCAGCGCCGCGAGTTCTTCCGTTTCGTCAGCAATCAGTTCTGCGCCGAGTGTGCGCACGGTGTCCATCAGGTCTTTGCCACCGCCTGCGGCAATCTCCGCCTCTGCCGCATCATTCCCATGAAGACTCACAAGTTTTATCACCTGATCCAAGTGCACCATTCTCAGTTCAGAGTGCCGGGCGAATTCCTCGACCCGCCCAACCTCTTCGGCTGGATCATTTTGATAGGATGCGCGCAGGCTTTTTAGTGCCGAAGGCAATTGGGATACGGCGATATAGTAAGGCTGTAGAAAGGCGTCTTTTTCGGTCAAGGCGTAACCACGTTCACCAGTCTCAGCGTCAACCAACAAGCCCTGAACGTTGCGGATACGATCTATCTGGGCCTCGACAACGTTTCGCTCCAGGCGCGTCTCATTCGTCCAAAATAACGTGATGGGACCAACGGCAGCAGTAACGGCCATGACTAGAGTCGCGGCAACCGTAGCAAAAAGAAGGCTTGCTTTACGTCTAGGCATTGAAGATTACACTCGTAAATACCAAGGTTGTCAGCTAACGGAACGACATCAGAAGCCAGAGCTGACAAACGATTTATCGCATTCCATAAAGAGGTAAGCAAGCTGTATCGCCATGTATCGCCTAGGCTTTAGCCTTGCGCTGATAAGTATGACACTCGATCCTTGGAGTACTGGATTATGACCAAAAAGCCAATCACCGAATATGCACGATGCGACTACGCTTCCCTGCACCGAATACCACAGATCCCACGGGCCAGCACAGTCTCGGTACCGGCAATGGACGTCCGTTCGGAGGCGGGCGACATAGCGCCGATGCAGAATTAGTAGGCTTGCGGGCTAACAGAAATAAGCCATTCCAGCGTGATTGACTGCCTCATTGAGGTGTAGCTTAATTAGTGCCAAGGCCTCGTCAAAACCTTAGGCGAGGCCACTCAGGAACTATGCGGGCTGCGTAGCTGTTGGCTGATCTCGGTTAGCCGGCAGCTACTTGCGGAGTCTACGCGGTGCGTAATGGCAGCGCTAGACTGGACGCACTTAGTTGCAGAGCCTGAACGACTCGGGCTATAAACAGTTTACCGTTAGAGCTTTTTGGTGCGTAGAAATCCCAACGTCAAGACCGTCATGCCCGCTTAACGCGAACAACATTGCCTTTAACACTGGACTCAGAAGGTGTATTGGCCGGACGCTCTTACGGTGTACGAGATAGAAAGCCACGCCTTCACTTGGCTCCGGCTTTATCACACCTAAATACGAAATGGAAAATCCGTGCCAATGGAAAAACCTGAAATCCGCCGCAATCCGAACTTTTACTGCGTACGAGATTGTAAACAGCTACCCGCTCTCGCGGGGAACCCGCCTGTTCTACAACTATCAATCCCGCGACAACAGTGTCACAACAGCCATCTTAAAAAATAAAAGAACGCCATGCTGGTGACCAGCGTTAACAGTACGCTCTTCTTCCATAGCATAATTGAGACGGCGAACAATCCTGCTACTACGTATGGGTTTTTGAGGGAAAAATCCAGCTGATGTTCAGGCAAGAATATAATGGGCGCGCATATGGCAGTCAGTAGTCCAGGCACTGCAAACCCAAGGAAATCCCGCAGGTTCCGACCCAGCCTCAACGGCAGGCGCGGTTCCAAAAAAACGTAGCGATTCATGAACAGGATGACGCTCATGAACATGATGACTAACCAGACCTTCACTTGCAGATATCCCCGTATCTTTTGCAGACAAATCCCGCAGTCATACCAGCGAGTCCGGACAAAATAAGCGCCGCCTCTACCTGTAAATAACTGAGTAGTACCGATGTAAAAAGTGACACGACTACACAAATTACCGTAGGTAGGTTCCGGACGTTTGGGATGATCAAAGCAATGAAGGTGGCTGCAATCGAAAAATCCAGACCCAGATTAGCTAGTCCAGGGATGCTGCTGCCCAGAATGATTCCAGCGCAGGTGAAAACATTCCAGAGAATATAGAACGTCAGGCCAACCCCGAGTGCGTACCACCGGTCGAAGCTTCGCGGGTCATGATGGCTGGTGAGAGCGAACAGCTCATCCGTGAGGAGAAAGCCCATTCCTGCTCGCCAGCGCATATTCATGGGGCTGATATGCGCTCGCATATGTAGCCCGTATAGTAAATGCTGCGATGTGAGTAAGAACGCCGTCAGGAGAATCGACACGATACTCGCGCCGCTTTTCAACATGCCTATGGCAACGAGCTGCGCCGCACCCGCGAACACAAAAGCAGACAACCCTTGCCCCTGTGCCGGAGTAAGTCCGGCATCAATCGCTAGCGATCCCGCCAGTAATCCCCATGGCGCACAGGCTAGCGAAAGTGGCAGTACGGCCAAAGCACCCTGACGGTACGAGTTGACCGATTGATTAGAAATTATCTGCACCTTGGCACTCTTTTAATTCTGACCTCCTCTGAAGGAGGTTTACGACTAGGTATGGCCCAACGCTCGAATAAATTAACCGAGAGTAAAACATGTGAAAGTTTAACACGAGCCGTACGGCCAATGTCCTAAAGAATGCGATATAGGCCCTGCTGAACTCTCTACACCGACTACGACCTTAAACCTCATGATAGGAGGCTACTAGCTACATCTACGGTTTAGAACCGAGATGTGTTGAAAAAGTCTGATAGTGATTTGTTGCAACGCAATTAATGATCGAAGAAGACATTCCTCCGTGAACGTCTTCTACCAATACAGCTTCAGCATTCCAGATTGGACAAAGCGATCGCCAAATGACGTCGCTTCTCCAGAGCTGCTAAAAGCGATTACAAATGCTGCTCCGATTGCCGGAACACTCGATACTCTTCCT
Source organism: Pseudomonas sp. Z1-12 (assembly GCF_051132015.1). Taxonomy (NCBI): domain Bacteria; kingdom Pseudomonadati; phylum Pseudomonadota; class Gammaproteobacteria; order Pseudomonadales; family Pseudomonadaceae; genus Pseudomonas; species Pseudomonas sp. Z1-12. The sequence goes on along the minus strand of NZ_CP071647.1, from coordinate 755,243 downwards.
GCCGCTCGTCCGTGATGTATTCCGGAATCGGGAAGTCCCACCAACCCGGCACCCAAGGTCCTGCGGCATCGCGGTCGGTCGGGATTTCGATCAGCACCGGCACGTTCAGATCCAGCGCTTCTTGCAAGGTCGGCTCCAGGTCTTCCGGACGCTCCACCCGGTAGGATTTCAAACCGAATGCTTCACCCACCGCTTTGAAATCCGGGCTATACGGCGTGCCGTCCGGGTGGTTGAACTCGGTACCGATGTGACGGCTGGTTTGCTTGCGCTGGCCACCGCGAATCGACATGTAGCCCGCGTTGTTCTGGATCATGAAGATCACGGGGATGTTGTTGGTCACGCAGATGGCAATTTCCTGCGAGGTCATCAGGAAGTCGCCATCGCCGAGAATGCACACCACCGGCTGATTCGGCGCCGCCAGTTTGGCACCGATGGCCGCCGGCACTGCCCAGCCCATCGACGAGAAACCGCCGGAGGTCAGGTGAGTGCGTGGGGTGTAGACCGGGAAAGTCTGCTTGACCGCACCCTGGGTGTTGCCCGACCCCACCACAACGATGGTGTCACGCGGAAAGATCTTGCGCAGTGCGCCGAGCGGGCGTTGCGAGGTGAACGGGAAGCGGTCGGAGTCGCGACGCCCGGCCAGTTTGGTCTCCCACTCGTCCTTATAACCGGCCAGGTCGCTCATGTACTGCTCGCGCTCGGCGCTGAAGCCCTTGAGGCCTTCGACGATGGCCGCCAGCGCGTATTTGGCGTCGGCGCAGATGCCCACCGTTACCGGGTAGTTCTTGCCGATTTCGTGCGGATCGATATCGATGTGAATCAGTTTCGACGGCGGAATGGCGAAGGTTACGCCCTTGGCATAACTCGACGACGACCAGTCGGTGAAGCGGCAACCCACAGCGACGATCACATCGGCTGTCGACGCGACCTTGTTACCGCACAGGGTGCCGGTCTGACCGACGCTGCCGGCGAACAGATCGTGGTCTTCGGGGAAGCCACTCTTGCCGTTCCAGGTGGTCACCACCGGAATTTTCAGAGCTTCGGCCAAGGCCAGGATCTCGGCATGCGCCTCGCCGGTGATCACGCCGCCGCCGATGACCAGCACCGGACGCTGGCAGGCCTTGAGTTCTTCTACAGCCTGAGCGGTGGCCGCCGGATCCGGGAACGATTTACCGATTGGCGTGCGTTCTTCCAGCGCGTGCAAGGTCACCTCGGCCGCTTCGGCTTGCACGTCCATCGGTATTTCGATGTGCACCGGGCCTGGGCGGCCAGTGACCATGGCGCTCCAAGCGCGGTGCATCATGAACGGCAGCTCTTCGACGCGGGTGACGACCCAGTGCCGCTTGGTCACGGCTTCGGCGATTTTCGGGAAGTCGTTGTCGGTGTAGCGTTCCAGCTCTTGCAGCAAACCATGACCGCGCATGTGCGTGGGCGGCCCGCCGGTGATCAGCATCAGGCTGGTGGAATCGGTGAACGCGGTGGCCAAGCCGATGATGGTGTTGGTGGCACCGGCGCCGATGGAGGTGACAGCGGCCATCGGTTTACCGGCGACCCGGTAGTAACCATCCGCCAGGTGAACGGCGCTTTGCTCATGAAAGACCTGAATGAACTTGATCTTCGAATCTTCTTCGAGGAAGGCGTCGGTGAGCGTCCAGATGCCATGGCCTGGAATCCCGGCGACGTACTCGACCCCGTAGTTTTTTAACGTTTGCGCCACGATCTGGCTGCCAGTGAGTTTTTTCACGTCAAACCTCTTTTTTTATAAATTGGGTGGGCACCTTAGCGCCGGTGAAGAGACTTAGCGGTAGCGTCCCTGCCCCGCCTGGCATCAGATCGCGCCAGTGCCGTACGGCACGTCTTTGTGACCGTAGCGTCGAACGCGCAAGTTCGCCTGTTCGGCATGGCCAACAAACCCTTCCATCATGCACAGCCGGGAGCAGTACTCGCCGATCAGTGCCGATGCTTCGTCCGTTACTACTTTTTGGTAAGTGCAGGTCTTGATGTACTTGCCTACCCACAAACCACCCGTGTAACGCGCAGCCTTATTGGTCGGAAGCGTATGGTTGGTGCCAATGACCTTATCGCCGTAGGACACGTTGGTACGTGGGCCGACAAACAATGCGCCATAGTCGTGCAGGTTGTTCAGAAAGAAATCGTCGTCACGCGTCATGATTTGCACATGTTCGGATGCGTACTGATCGGATATCTGCACCATCTCTTCAAACGAGTCGCAGAGGATGATTTCACCGAAGTTGTTCCAGGCTTCACCGGCGATGGCCGAGGTCGGCAGTTTTTCCAGTTGTTGTGCAACGCAACGTAGCGTGTCATCTGCCAGCGCACGGGATGTCGTCACCAGGACGGCCGGCGAGTCAACACCGTGTTCGGCCTGCCCCAACAAATCGGTAGCGCAGATTTCTCCATCGACACTATCGTCCGCGATGATTAGCACTTCAGTAGGACCGGCGAATAGGTCGATACCCACGCGACCGAACAACTGACGCTTGGCTTCAGCCACGTAGGCGTTGCCTGGGCCTACGATGATATCCACCGGCGAAATGCTTTCAGTGCCTAGCGCCATAGCCGCCACTGCCTGAATGCCGCCCAGGCAATAGATCGAATCGGCACCGGCCATGTGCTGCGCTGCCACGATGTACGGCGCCGGTTTGCCTTTGAAAGGTGGAGCGGCAGTGGCAATATTTTTTACCCCGGCAGATTTTGCAGTAACAATCGACATGTGCGCCGAGGCCAGCAGCGGGTATTTACCGCCCGGCACATAACAGCCAGCCGCCGACACCGGGATATGTTTATGGCCGAGAATCACGCCGGGAATACTTTCGATTTCCACATCCAGCATGGACTTCCGCTGCGCGTCGGCAAAACGTCGAACCTGAGTCTGAGCGAACAGAATGTCGTCGTGTTCACGTTGCGTGAGCGCGTTCATACATTCCTGAATTTCTACGTCCGAAAGCCTGTAGTCAGTGCGATCCCAGCCGTCAAACTTGATCGAAAGCTCACGCACCGCTGCATCGCCGCGTTTTTCGATATCCAGAAGAATCTGCGAAACATTGTTTTTCAAAGCGTCGGCAGCCGCCACCAACTGTTCTTTGGGCCGCGCTTGTTTAATCCACTGAGCCATACATCACCTGTTTTGTAGGCGCAGAAAACCACTGTACTCAACTTTAGATAAAGTCGAATACGGTTATTTCTACGTTTTAGTTGCTATGAGCCGGACAGTCGAACTCTTAACCATCCGGCCCCACGGATACGTTTTAAAAGTGCTACAGATCCAAGCCTTCGGCGAGTTTCTTCACGGCTTGTTCAGGAGTCATTTTCGGGTCGTTGGCGAAGTGAGTAATCACATCGATAATCGGCCCACGCAAGTCACGGGATAACGCCGTATTCTCAACGAACGATGGAATTAGGCTGCCATCCTTAATGCTTTCATCACGGTCGGCGAACGCTTGCTTGGAGCATTCATTAAACTTGTCACGTGAAACGTCGAGTCGTGCCGGAATCGAGCCGCCCTTGAGATTCAGGTTTTCCTGAACTTCTTTGGACATGGCAAGATTTGCCAGCGTTGCCTGGTTTTTCTGCTCATCATCCTCGTGTTTGAAGAATGCTAGGAAATCAGTCAGAAACACGTAGGTGTGACCATGGCCTGGGGCAGCCGTACACAAGTAATCCACTCCCGGCTTGAGACCTGCCGCAGCGAATTCGCCGTTGGCCCAATCACCCTGGAACTGCATGGCAGCTTCGCCTCGAATCACTTTGCCGGTCGCGATCGCCCAGTCCAGACCTGCGCGGTTAGGGTCGCTCAATTGCAGTACCTTCCGGTAGGTTTCAAAAACCTTGACCATTTCCGGGCCGCTCAGAGCGGCTTTGTCGGTTTCGATGATCGCCTTTTTATAGAACTCGACACCTGCCTGACCGATCAATACGTTGGTCCAGACTTCCGCTTCCTGCCAGTCGTCGCCGCCCATGGCCAACGGGATGATGCCGCCGGCTTTCATCTTCGCGCCAAGAGTGAGGAATTCGTCCCAGTTGGTCGGCACTTTGCCGCCATACTGATCGAGTACCTTTTTATTGATCCACAACATGTTTTCGCGACGCTGGTTCAGCGGCACTGCAACGGTTTTGCCGTTGCTGTTCATGTACTTGTAGAGTTCGGGCGAAATCAGTTTGCTCCATCCCCCCGCTTTGTCTTGGGCGGTCAGATCCGCCAGCGCTCCAGCTTCGGTGTATTCAAGGACAAACTGGGCTTGAGCTTGTGATGCCAGAGGTGGGTTGCCAGCAGCAAAACGCGATTGCAGGGTCTGGGTCATGTTCTTACCCCCATCGCCCGAAACTGCCGCGTCTTGCCATACCAGGCCATTGGCCTCTACAGCATCGCGCAACACTTTCATCGCTGCTGATTCCGAAGGTGACGTCCACTGGTGCATCACTTCGACGGAGTTGCTTGCGGCCCAGCTCGACAGACTCATCGCCGATGCAGCAATGCTGAACGTCGCCAGCACCCAAGGTTTAACACTGGATTTGTTGTTGTTTTCAAACTTCATGATTGGCCCTCACCAGGCGCTGAATCGAAACGAAAGTTGAACGACATCCACCTACTGCACTTACTTTTTAAATTGAGCCCGCCGCGAGTTTCCCCGCAGCCTGAAGCGCTTGGCGTTCTAACGTTTGCACGTCGACTTGCTCAATACGAAGCCCGGTCTGTTCGTTGAAGATCTGGATAGCGGAGTTCTCTACACAAAAGGTTGCACGCCCCAGATTCAATGGGGTTTTCGAGCGTAGTCGTGCCGTTAGCGGATGCCCGCCAATCACTAGATCGGCGTAGATATCAGAACCGGTCGGCTCGATCAGTTCGATAGTGGCGTCGATTGCCTGCACAGCCCCGCTGCCTGAATCCCCTGGCAAGGAGATCGCTTCCGGGCGTATCCCGGCCAATACAGCCTGGCCATCTTGCAACTCGGAAGTCACCTTAGGGCCCGCGACGTTCAAGCGACTGACCGGACCGTGATTGTTGGCGAACTCAAGCCAGGAACCGTTGCGATCAAATCGATAGACCGCTGGAATCAGGTTCATTGGAGGTGAACCGATGAAACCGGCAACGTAGGTATTGACGGGCTTATCGTAGATTTCTTCCGGGGAGCCTATTTGCTGAACCACACCCGACTTCATGATCACAATCTTCGTTGCCAGGGTCATCGCTTCCACTTGATCGTGGGTGACATACACGATAGTGGCTTGCAGACGCTGGTAGAGCTTTTTGATCTCGGCCCGCATGTCTACACGCAACTTGGCGTCGAGGTTGGACAGCGGCTCATCAAAGAGAAAAATCTTCGGTGAGCGAACCAATGCTCGCCCGATGGCGACACGCTGACGCTGGCCACCTGAAAGCTGGCTCGGTTTGCGATCGAGCAACGGCTGGATTTGCAAGGTATCCGCCACCCGGGCAATTGCCTTGTCACGCTCTTGCGCAGAGATACCCCGAACCTTCATTCCAAAGGCGATGTTTTCGCGCACGGTCATCGTCGGGTACAGCGCGTACGACTGAAATACCATCGCAATATCGCGATCCTTGGGCTCTAAACCTTCTACCGATTCATTGTCGATGAGGATATCGCCTGAGGTAATGTCTTCCAGGCCGGCAATAGCTGAGAGCAACGTCGACTTGCCGCAGCCGGAAGGGCCAAGTAACACCAGAAACTCGCCGTCACGTGCTTCAACATTGATGTCGTTGAGAATGGCGATATCACCGTATGACTTGTGCAGATTTTTGATACTAAGAGATGCCATGGTGTTACCCCTTCACGGAACCGGCCATCAAGCCGCGAATGAAATATTTGCCGGCGAACAGATACACGGCGAGTGTAGGCAGAGCAGCGAGAATCGCTGAAGCCATGTCCACGTTGTACGGGCGCTCACCGGTGCTGCTGCTGACGATGTTGTTAAGGGCAACCATGATGGGCACCTTGTCTCCGGACGTGAACGCGACACCGAACAGGAAGTCGTTCCAGATACCGGTGAACTGCCAAATGACGACCACCACCATGATGGGCAACGACATGGGTACCATCACGTACCAGAACGTCTGGAAAAAACCCGAGCCGTCAATGCGTGCGGCGTTAGTCAAATCTTTAGGTACCGACACAAAGTAGTTGCGGAAAAACATCGTTGTGAACGGTAGTCCGTAGATTGTGTGCGCGAATATCAGCCCTGGAATTGTTCCCGCCAGGCCCATTTTTCCGAGTAAGGTAGCCAGCGGGATCATCACCGCTTGCGACGGCACGAAGCAGCCGAACAGAATCATCGCGTACACCAGATTCTGCCCACGAAACTTCACTTGAGTCAGGGCATAACCGTTGATGGCGCCAATAACGGCCGAGATCAGGGTTGCGGGGATCACCAAATAAAACGTATTGGCAAAAAACGGACTCAGCCCCGTGCAGTTCACGCCGACGCAGGCTTTTGACCATGCATCAATCCAAGGCTGAAACGTGATTGCCTGCGGCAGGCTGATCAACTCACCTGTACGAATCTCGCCCATGCTTTTTAGTGAAGTAGTGATCATCACGAACAGCGGGGCAAGGAAGAACAGTGCGAACACGATCAGCGTGGTGTACAGCACCGTCCAGCCGAGCGTCCGTCCAAGTGAAAACTTGCGTGTCTTCCTCTTGATCACGGGCCGCGCCGCGGCGGGATTAGCGAGCGTTGTTGCGTTCATTCCGGATCTCCGAGTAGAGGTAAGGAGTGATGATGGCAACGACCGTCATAGTGATCATCACCGCACTGGCAGCGCCTTGAGCGAGCTGTCCACGGCCAAACGTGTACTGATACATGAAGGTGGTCGGCAGATCGCTCGAAAAACCGGGGCCACCGTTGGTCAACGCAACCACTAGGTCAAATGAGCGCAGCGCCTGATACAAAAGGATCACGACAGCGCTGAAAAATACCGGGCGCAGGGTTGGCAGTACGATGGACCAGTAGACGCGCGGCAGACTTGCGCCTTCCAAGCGGGCGGCTTTGAACAATTCGGCGTCTACGCCGCGCAATCCCGAGAGAAAAATCGCCATGATGAAGCCAGACGATTGCCAGAATGCTGCAATCACCAAGGTGTAAATCGACTTTTCCGGATTGATCAACCAGTCGAAGCTAAAACTAGTGAAACCCAGATCGTGGACAAACTTCTCAAGGCCAAGGCTGGGGTTGAGAATCCATTTCCACGACACGCCCGTCACAATGAACGAGATCGCCATTGGATACAGATAGATACTGCGGATAAAGTTTTCCATCCGCACTTTCTGATCGAGAAAGATCGCCAACAGCAATCCCACTACGATCGAAAGGCCAATGAAGAGGAGCGAGAACACCCAAAGGTTGTTGACAGCTACCAGCCAGCGATCCGTGCGCCAGAGCTTTGCGTATTGCTGCCAGCCCACAAAATCGAAGTTGGCGGCAAAGCGCGAAGAGGTAAAGGAAATACCAATTGTCCAGCCGATGAAGCCATAGACAACGATTCCCAGAATGACGACCGTAGGCAGCAGCACTGCCCATGATTTGAATTGCCAGCGCGCAAAAAGCCGACTGGTCGCTGATCTAGCAGGAACAGACATGGTCGTCCCCCCTAATAATCAGATGCAGCATGGCCGAAGCCTCTGCAATCGAATCCAAAGCTGAACCTTTGAGTTTCATAACGGCTTAACTCCTCTCTTTGGGCAGGTTTTTATAATTGGGATAAGCGCGGGTTCTTCGTTGTAAGCCCGTTGAAATCACCTTAAGCCGCATCCTGTTGCGTCTCAATTTCTCAGGAAAGCGTTAGTTGACGCACTTTGAAGCAGTCATTACCTAAACAAGCGTCATCGCATCGAGTTAGCGATGAATCAGCGGTAATGTCGTGATTACATCGGCCGCACCTAATACGCGAGCGATGGTTTCTGCGCTCTTCACTGCAACCTGCTCTGCGGTCATATCGGTAAGCACCGGAGAGAACACTTCCGGCCCTACCTGATTCAAACCGCCGGTAGCGGCCAGCGCTTTGATAAGTGCGGTGAGCGGAAACTCACCATCCCCCGGAAACAGTCGGTCGTAACAGTTATCCTTGATTGAAACGCCGGCAGGGAGGGCTAAAGGTCCGTCGTTGAGTTGGACACAGTGGATGCGATCCCCAGGGATTTCATGCAGCAAAGAAATATCCGATCCCCCGCGCACAAAGTGCCAAGCATCAAATACCAGGCCGCCATTCGCTGCGCCCGAATCGCGCACGATATCCCATGCCATGGCCAAGGTCGGCACTCCCCACAAGGGAATAAATTCAAGGTCGCAAAACATGCCGTGACTGGCGGCTAATTCACAAATTTTGGCGAAATGCTCGACAATTTCCGCATGCGGCATTGCTTTAAGCGGGAACGTGGCATTGAGGCTCATGTGAGTGCAACCCAACGCGTCACTGAGTTGCATGAAGCGTTCGGGGGTAGTGTCCACTGTGGAGATGTAAGCGGCATCCATATTGTCTGGATGCCAGATTCGCGGCCATGTATTGAGCGGATCCAGCCGGGTGATACGCACGCCCCAGTCTTCGGCCATTCGCCGGATATCAAGCAAGGAGGTTCCCTGCTTGATGATGCGTTCCAGTTCGGATGGCATCAATGACAGCTCCTGGAATCCAGCGAGCTGGGTGGCTCGGAATTTCTCCGCGAGCGGCAGATGCGCGATGTTCGAAAAAGGCATCATGTAACTGTTGACGGTGCCAGGCATGTCTTTCTCCACTCAATCCATTGCTTTGTTGTTGTAGCAAATTGACGGTGGAGCAAGACATTGTAAATTTCGCAAGACGTGCGCAGTCTTCGCAGACTGGCGCACTCGCGTCATTCAGGCCGAATCGATTGAGGTGTTGCCCGTGTTCAGATAAATGATGACTTCCTTGGGAATGGAAGGGTCACTGGGAGACAACACGGTGGCGCGGCGGATGTGCGACTTTCGGATCAAGCCTTTATCAACGTGACACATTGCTACTTTGACGGCTACGGGTTGACGCATCATCGTGGCAGCAATGCCACTGCTTACACCGAAAATGTATTTTTTTGAATTGCGATTGATAGCCGCCAGATTACTAAACGTCATCTCGTTCTTCTGAATCGTCTCGAAGTCGATCGAAAACAATCGATTGGAAATGAAAAAGCTCAACCCATGGTACTTGAACAGGTAATCAATCTTGCCGGAGCCATTCATGTCGGGAAAGCGTTCGAGGTAATAATGCATGAGCACCCCATCACGCTCATAAAGGCAGAAAAGCGAGCGCAGAATCTGTCCTTTGTAGATCGAAGAATAATGGTAGCGCTCATAAACGCCGACCAGCTCACTCAGCTTGTTTTCGTTCACTTTCACCACTTCGTCGATGAACATCAGCATCTTCGGCGACTGGATCAGATTGCGGAACAGATGGAAATGGCCGCCCTCCACCATTGAACGAAAGTCATTGGGCGCAGAGAAAAGCACGTCGGCACTGACCCCAAAAAAACCGGCGATTGCCCGCAGATTGTTCTTTGAAGGCGCATGTGTACCCGCAAGGTATTTATTAAACTGCTGCCGATTGATACCGATCTTGCGGCACATTTCGGAAATCGTTCCGACCTGCTCACACAAGGTGCGCAGATTCTCCGGAAAATGTTTTTCACTCTGCATCTCTTTCTACCATCCTTAACTGCCGCGTTCAGTGGTTCTTGTCACCACAGCTCCGAATCCGGAAACGTGCAAGGGCGTCAAGCAAAAAAGGTGCCCATAACTCCAAAGGCCTGATCTTGTGGTTTTCCAAGGTTAGCTCCCTCCGCTCACGCCCTGTTATGCGTCAACTCGCGTTACCAAGCGAAACAAAGATGCGATACATCGGGGCCTAAACGCTTTCAAGTTGCGTCAGTTTGAGAGGGCAAGAAGTCGAATGCGAAATTGATTTCAGTTCAAGGGGCGGTAGCCTGAACTCACCGTGAATGCTGTTCGGACTGCGGCCTGATTACAGTGCCTGCATGGGTGAGGAAGTTGCGAATGAATAAGAAAGAAGAGGTGGCGCCAGACGTCATCGTCATTGGTAGCGGCGTCGGGGGAGGTACATCGGCCCTGCGCTTGGCTCAGCGCGGTCTTAATGTTTTAGTCTTGGAGCGCGGTGACTACTTGCCTCGCGAAGCCGATAACTGGAGTCCAAAAGCGGTATATGTAGACCGAAAGTACGTAGGCGAGGACACATGGTTGGATGGTGATAACCGGCCTTTTAGCCCTTCGATTTATTACAACGTTGGTGGCGCTTCAAAGTTTTTCGGCTGCACAATGATCCGTTTTCGCGAGCGTGATTTCGAAGAAGTATCACATTTCGAGGGTGTATCACCCGCGTGGCCCATCACTTATCACGACTTGGAACCTTATTACGTCCAGGCCGAACGTCTTTACCATACTCACGGCTCTGCGGGCATCGATCCAACGGAAGCGCCGCGTTCGTCCCCTTTTTTGCTTCCAGGGCTCGTTTCAGATCCTCCAATGGTTGCGCTGATGGAGAAGGTCCGGCGCCAGGGTTTTAAGCCTTTCCCCCAACCTGCTGCGATTCGTATGGCGCCAAGCGGTGCGTGCATTCGTTGTGATACGTGTGATGGCTATCCCTGCCAGGTCGAAGCAAAAGCAGACGCAGAAATCAGCGTTGTACAACCTGCGCTCGCAACGGGGCGTGTGGTGTTACGGACTCGAACCCAGGTACATCGCTTGATTCTGTCGGATGACGGCAAAAACGTAACGGGCGTTGAAGTTGAACACGACGGAAGCCGAGAAGTGCTTTCAGCACGGATCATTATTCTGTCTGCCAGCGCAGTTAATTCAGCGGCACTGTTGCTCAAGTCAGCCTGCCCGCAGGCCCCAAATGGCGTGGCCAACAGCTCCGGCGTTGTTGGTCGGCACTATATGGCGCATAACAACACTGCATTGATGGCAGTTTCGGCAAGCAAAAACGAAACGCACTTTCAAAAAACTATAGCGATGAATGATTTTTACTTCGGCGACAAGGAATTTCCACATCCCATGGGTTGTATCCACTCCTTAGGGAAACTCAAAGCAGGCATGATGACCGCTGCTAATAAATGGGTGCCTGATTTCGTCAATGCTTTCATCGCAGCGCGCAGTTTTGACTGGTGGATCATGTCTGAAGATTTGCCTGATCCGGATAATCGGGTGACTGTCGAAAACGGCATGATCAAGCTGGACACCAAACGCAACAACCTCCGCGCACATAAAGAGCTAGTGAAACGCATGACTCGAATGATGCGTAAAGCGGGACTGCCATTGATACTGACGAAGCTAATGCCCGCCGCATCAACATCACACCAATGTGGCACCGTGCGTTTCGGCAAAGACTCCTCCACCGCTGCTCTCGACCCGTTTTGCCGCGCCTTCGATCATAGAAACTTATTTGTAGTTGATGCCTCTTTTTTTCCATCATCGGCTGCGGTTAATCCCGCTCTAACGATCGCCGCACAGGCACTACGAGTCGCGGATCATATTGCCACTGAGGATTTCGGGATAATAACAACTCGAACTTCCGAATCTCAACTACATCACATTTAACATAAAACTACTACTATAAATAAAAGAGGTTTAATCGTGAGCAAGGTTCTTTATCTATATGGAGGTTGGCCCGGCCACTACCCCTATGAAGTAGCTTCATGGGCCAGAGAAGTTTTCAAGGAATTGGATTTCGATGTCGAAGAATCAACGGATATTTTTACGCTTGATCGCGACTTAACGAATTATGACTTGATCGTCGTGGGTTGGAACAACGCGGTCACCACGGAAACACTTACCGCTTCGCAAGAAAATCATTTACTCGCGGCAATCGAGAGTGGAACCGGTTTGGTCGGCTGGCATGGTGCAGGAGCGGCGTTTCGCGCCAGCTTGAAATACCACATGGTGTTAGGTGGCTCATTTCTCGAACACCCAACGGGAGAAGGTTATCCCCACCCTTATATGGTCAACATCATTGATAGTGAACACGAAGTGTCTCGCGGTGTGAATGACTTTGAGGTGCGGTCTGAGCAGTACTACATGCAGGTTGATCCTAATCTGCATGTACTGGCAGAGACAACGTTTGACGGCAATCCGATGCCGTGGTTGAAGGGTCATCGTAGCCCCGTTGCCTGGGTGCGTCAGTGGGGCGAAGGTCGGGTTTTTTACCATTCCATAGGGCACGACACGAGCAATCTAGCAGATCCCAACATTCGCCTACTCACCAAGCAAGGCCTGAATTGGGCCACCCGCAAATAGGTATGACGTGATGAAAAAACTCACTGGCAGCCAGATCGTGGCGCAAACGTTAAAAAACTACGGGGTCGAGTACGTCGCCGGGATTCCAGGCCATGGCATCTGGACGCTCACCGACGCCTTCCTCGAAGAAGATTCGAAGATCAAGTTCATTCAGGTCTTTCATGAGCAAAGCGCCGTTCACCTGGCGGATGGTTACTACCGGGTCGCCGGTAAACCGATGGCCGCTGTCACCTCCATCGGCGCCGGTGCCACCAACACCATCATCGGCTTGGCCACCGCGTTCACCGATTCCACCAGCCTGATGCTGATCACCGGCGGGCCGCCCACGCACATGCGCGGTCATGGTTTGCTGCAAGAGCTGGAACGCTACACCGACAACGACTTCCCGAAAATCGCCGAAGCCGTGACCAAGCGGCACTGGGTCGCCACCCGCGTCGAAGAGCTGCCGTTCATGATGCACCGCGCTTGGAGCGCCATGGTCACTGGCCGCCCAGGCCCGGTGCACATCGAAATACCGATGGACGTGCAAGCCGAAGCGGCCGAGGTGACCTTGCACGCGCTGGAAGAACGCACGCCAATCGGTAAATCGTTCCCGGATCCGGCGGCCACCGCTCAGGCTGTAGAAGAACTCAAGGCCTGCCAGCGTCCGGTGCTGGTCATCGGCGGCGGCGTGATCACCGGCGAGGCGCATGCCGAGATCCTGGCCTTGGCCGAAGCTCTGAAAATTCCGGTGGTGACCACCTGGAACGGCAAGAGTGGCTTCCCCGAAGACCACGATCTGTTCGCCGGCAGCGTCGGTCAGACCGGCACCCTGTGCGGTAACAAGGTCGCGTCGACAGCCGATGTGATCGTCGCTGTGGGTTGCCGCTTCACCGACTGGTCGTCGTCGAGTTATGCCAAGGGCGTAACCTTCGCCATTCCGCCGTCGAAACTGATTCACATCGATATCGATCCGCACGAAATCGGCAAGAACTACCCGGTAACGGTGGGCATCTGCGCCGACGCCAAATACGCGCTGGCGGCCATCGTCGAAGGCCTCAAGGGCTTCAGCGCCGAGCGCGAGCAGTACATGAGCGACCTGGCCGGTTATAAGGACGAGTGGGAGACCAAACTGGCCGGGCGTCGCGACTCCGACCGCTTCCCGTTCACCTCGCAACGCCCGCTCGGCGCACTGCGCAAGATCTTTCCGCGTGACACCATCGTTGTGGTGGGGTCGGGCAACACCCAGGGTGCGGTCAAGCAGACTTTCCCGGTCTACACCCCACGCACTCACCTGACCTCCGGCGGTTTCTCGTCGATGGGCTGGGCAGTGCCGGCGGCCATCGGTGCCAAACTGGCGGCGCCGAATCAGCCGGTGGTGTGCATTCTCGGCGATGGCGACTTCCTGATGACCTCGCAGGAAATTGCCATCTGCGTGACCAACAACATCCCCGTGATCTTCATGATCCAGAACAACGCGGGCTACATGTCGATTCGCGGTGGCCAGCGCAAGCAAACCAGCCGTCACATCGGTACCGAGTTCAACCACCCGGACGGCACGCCGTATAGCCCGGATTTCAAAGCGGTGGGTGAAGCATTCGGTTTGAAATCCTACCGGGTGGAGCGTCCGGAAGACCTGGAGCCGACCTTGCAAGAAGCGCTGGATCTGAACGTGCCGGTGCTGATCGAAATCCCGACCGACCGCGATGCCGCAGGACCTTGGGTGCCGGGTTGGTGGGACTTCCCGATTCCGGAATACATCACGGACGAGCGGCAGGAAGAGTATCGAGTGTTCCGGCAATCGGAGCAGCATTTGTAATACCCATAAAAGACTCGATGCCTAGTCGGCATCGAGTCTTGTCCCGGACCTCACGGTCAAAGCGGCGTTCGCGTCGAGGCCCTTACCACCAACTTGGTCGGTAAAATCCTGCGCTTTAAGATACAAAAGTACCCACACGCCCATCTAACTTTCGACAACCGAAGTGATATGTGCCCTGCCAACATGAGAACGCTGTCACATTGCCCCAAACCGAATTCAGTCCTCCCTCCTCAAAACTATTGAATCCTCAAATTGCCCCCCCAAACCCGCTGCCTCCTTCACGTAACCGGTGAAACGCTCATGCAAGCTATAATTCCCCAGAGATTGAGATCCTTGCACTGCTACTTCATCAACTGGGTTACGTTGCGCGTCAGCAACTTTCAACGGGCGCATATATAACGATAACCAGCCGACTTGTAGACCGACGCGGCCAATACGACACATTTGATGGAGACCTTTGCTATAAGTATCGTTCGTCCTCAGTATGCTAGGTGACGACTAAAGAAGGGAGGGTTTTCTTACCCTGCGACTCTTACCGCGAAGAGATAGATGTTATTCCACGAGCCGTTACGAGCAATATAAGCATCAACGCCGCCACGCCGAGAAACGCAGTGCGCAAAGTGCTTACATGAGCAACGAAACCAATTAGCGCTGGCCCCAGTAGAATGCCGGAATACCCAATGGTTGTGACTGTAGAAATGGCAAGCCCTACAGGCATTGCTGTCTGCGAGCCGATTAGTGAACAATAAACGGGCACCGTGTTTGACAGGCCAAAACCGACCAATATAAACCCCATAAAATAGAGCTGCCAATGGTCAAGCAATACAGCCATGGCAATGCCAATCACCACTAAGACACTGCCCCATACTAGTACCCGTCGACCACCATAACAGGCTTGAAGGCGATCACCATTCAATCGCCCAACGGCCATCGCCAATGCAAATCCTGCATAGGCGATACCGGCCAATTCAGGCTCAACGTTATGCATGGTTGTCAAAAATACCGCACTCCAGTCCAACATCGCGCCTTCTACTAGAAATGCGATAAAACACAGCAAACCAACTGCCAGAACGTTACCAGTCGGCTTGGCGATCAGGGGACCCTCTTTATCCGCTCCGTAATTGAGGATGCGGGATGCGTGTCGTAAAGTGGTGCAACCGATAATGACGACAACAGCCAGGGCAGCCTGTAAAGGCGACGCTCCGAACCATAGCAATGCACTGATCAGCGCGGCGCTGAGAATAGCGCCAAGGCTGAAAAGCCCATGAAATCCGGACATCATCGGACGCCCGCGGTCGCGCTCAACCATGACACCTTGAACGTTCATTGCCACGTCAGCGGCACCAACGCCAGCCCCAAATAGTGCCAACGCTACTGCAAGAGCCGCGAAGGATGTCAATGTCGCCAAAAGTGGTAACGTTAAACAAACAATGCTAGCTGATAGCAGCATCGAGAAGCGCACGCCTCTTTTTGCAGTAAGCATGCCCGCGAACGGCATCGTGATCATCGAACCCAGTCCAAAACATAAAAGCAATAGTCCCAGCTCTCCATGTTCTATGCCCATGCGAATGCGCGCATAAGGAACTAGCGGTGCCCAAGCCCCCATTGACATACCGGACAATAAAAATGTAAGTCGATAGGTCAACAAGTGCGGCATTGATACTTGAGGAACCTTTTCCGCGATAGTCATAAACACCTGCAATTATAAGGCAGAGAAAAAACCTCCCGCGAGCATACCCATTTTTTGTTTATGCACAAAACCATTCACAATCATCAAAGTATTATTTACATTCAGCTATCGCAACCAGAGAGACTTGTTCGCACTGTGACGCACATTAAATGAAAACGCTGCGTAACCAAGCGTCGTTTTCCTCTAAAATGTGAAATTGACTTAATACCTTGCTTGACATTGTGGCATGTGCTCTTAAGGACCCCCTGATCGACATCAACAAAATAGCGAAGGAATTATTTAAATAACTGTAACTCTTCGGTAAAATTACAATTTGTATTCTTGCGCGGTTAGACAGTTCTCGGGTTTCTGCCAAAGCCTTTTCCAACCTGGTACCCGGCGCCTTATCAGGTACAGGTAGCAGCATTGAGGCTCTTTCGTGTGTGAATTACAGAGGATGCGAAAAACTCTCAAACCGATTCGATTTTTTTCAGTTCGAAGTACTTGAATTTGCGTTTCTTCGCTTCTGCCTTCGCTTCTTGCTCGGCAACGATGCGGCTCAGAGTGCTTGCTTCATAGACGAGCAGCTCAGCATTGCCCTCAAATTCCGACATGACGCGCAACGTAACTTTTAACTTTGGCGAGCACGGATTTGAAGCACGTCGTGCGTTCGAAACGTGCTGCTGATCTGACGTAATACACGGTTTGTCTTCTATCGAGGCTAAATTTTTGGGCTCCGTGCCGAAAAGCGCCTCGCGCATTTCTTGTTCGGTCAGATTGTCTTTCATATGAAGGTCTCGGGTCTGGTGTGAATTCGCAGGTAGGCCAGTAAAAATTGAAGGGATATCGTCGCTGCCAGTCGGGCTGCAAGAGGTACCCCCGCCAACGGACTTTGCTAGTCGCATTCTATACGAATCGGGTAATTGATTGATTGATATCTCGGAGGGCGAAGCGTCGAAGCGTCAAGAGGCTAAACATCAGGGGCAGACAAAGCTAAGCGGGGTGCTTTCTGTTCAGGGTGCGGAATGGCGATACACACCGTCGCTGATTACGAACCTCACGATGGCCCACCGGCTCGCGGATGCTGGCTTCGTCATTGAATTCAAATTGCTTACAACCATACCGTATGGAAACGCTCGACAAGAGCAGAATTAAGAGGCGTGCTCAATCAAATCAGCAAGACGCGCCAAAGTTTCAATTCGCAGTCACTTGCCTGCTGCGAGCCAAGCTGAAGCGCGCGGGAACATTCTGGTGAATCCAACTCAACATCAAAACGGCAAATATCGGGTGCGGATTCCGCATAAACATATGGCCGACTAACGACATCGGTTGAAGGCGGCAATCGGCCAAGAGCAGGCATATGTGAATAGCCGTTTTCGACCGATTCTGTTGAAAAAGTCGCATTTTCAAATGGCCTGAACTCAGGCGCGACCACCACCGGAGAACCTACTCACCACATTGAGTGGTTTTTCGGCCCTTCGGTGACCTTTGCTGCTCTGCTATTGGGTTAATTTGAGGTTTCTTGCTTGGTGCAGGCGCACCTATCCCGTGACTGGTGGCCCTTGAGATGAAAATTTGGCCAGCCGTCGCAGGTTCTGCACCGCAGCGGCCAGCGTGAACTCATCCGTCGCGCCACTCATGCCACGTAGCCGCAGGCGATCCAATTTCAGGATGCGCTTGAGGTGGGCAAACAACATTTCGACCTTTTTACGTTCGTGGCGAGATCGCTGATATGCCGGCGTTGCGGCAATGCGCCGAGCCACATCGCGAGCGGCTTCATGGACGCTGCGAGCGATCTTGCGAATCGAAGTGTTCGGGCAACACTTGGCTTTCATCGGACATGTCGCGCAGTCGGTCTGTCTGGATCGGAAGATGATGGTGTTGGCTTTGGTGACGTGCGAACGCTCGTTCTTGAAGGCTCGCCATTCGCTGCGTAATACGTTGCCGGCTGGGCAGCGGTATTCCTCAGCCTCTTCATTCCAGTGGAAATCGTTACTCGAAAAGCTGTCGTTCTTGCGCTCAGTTTTGTCCCACACCGGCACATGCGGCTCGATGCCTTTTTCCTCCACTATCCAGGCCAGCATCGGCGCGGTACCGTAAGCGGTGTCGCCAATGAGGCGTTCCGGCTTGATGTCGAACTGCGCCTCGACCCGATTGATCATCGTCTTGGTGCTCTCGACTTCTGCGGTTCGATGAGCCGGTGTGGGCTCGACATCCACGATGACACCGTGCTCGGTATCGATCAGATAATTCGTGGAGTAAGCGTAGAACGCTGGGCCGCCTGGAGCAGCGGTCCAGCGGGCTTGAGGATCCGTCAGCGACAGGCGCTTCGGTAGCGTTTCGGCCAAAGCGTCTTCATCGAGGGCTTCAAGGTACTCACGCACGGCGCGGGTGCTCAGGGCCGGATCGCTCCAGTTGACTGGCTCATCACCCGGTACGCCCCGCTGCCGACTCGCATCCGCTTTGATGATGCTGGCGTCCACGGCAAAGCCTTCGCCTTTAACTAGGCCTGCGTCCATGCAGCGACGCAGCACTTCATTGAACAACCAGCGAAACAGATCACTGTCCCGAAAGCGGCCGTGTCTATTTTTGGAAAAGGTCGAGTGGTTGGGGACTTCATCTTCAAGGCTTAACCGGCAGAACCAGCGATACGCCAGGTTCAAATGGGCCTCTTCGCACAGCCGCCGCTCTGAGCGAATGCCGTAGCAATAGCCCACGATCAGCATGCGGATCATCAGCTCAGGATCAATCGACGGACGCCCGATCGGGCTATAGAAATCGGCGAGGTAATGGCGCAGGTCACTCAGATCGAGACACTGATCAATGCTGCGCAGAAGATGGTTGGCTGGGATGTGATCTTCAAGGTTGAACGAGTAAAACAGCCGATCCTGCCCACTCGATAACTGTCCCATCATGCTCTGTGATCCCCCGCCGGCCAATGAAGCAATTTTGCCGCAGGTCAAACAGGGGGAGCTACTTTTCAACAGAATCGGCCGATTGCTGTCTGTAACCATTTTTGGGTTGTAGATCTGGCATAGACTCGCCAGTCTTCGTCGGTCGTCACTCCGGCCTCTTTCAGTCACTTCAAATGCAACGGTTCGGTCGGCGCTGGCGCGTATGCAACGCAGTGGCAAGGCAAGCGAGGGTGGACAGAAATGCGACTTCCCACGTTCGAAAGAACCACATTGCCGCCTACCTCCGGGACGAGCTTCACGTTGTAGGTTGGACGAAGACTACGACTGCCGTAGCCGCATTATGGCGTCCGTAATGCCTTTGGCATTCGTATCCAATGTGTTCAGGGCAGCAATCGCGTTAACGGCGACATCCCCCACCCCATTCTTTGCAAGCCACCCAGTCACTTCCTCAATGGCCGCAGCAAGAGCATGCTGGTTGTGCAGCAGCAGGGTGAGAGCGTCAGCTATATGTATGTTGGCTTCAAAATCATCTGGCATAAATTTCGTCTTTGGATGTCCTGTGCGAGGAAGGCTAGTTGAGTTCATCCCTGGTTCAAGTCTTTTATCCAGACCCGCTTGTAAGTCGGTAACTGCGTTCGCTTGGCCAGCTATTTACCGCCGACTTTGACCCGCCCTCTACTGAGCAATACCACACTCAATCCCCGTTCTTTGCCTCCCATGTGGTAAGCAAAAAAAGCGCTGTCGAACCCGCCAGATACACTGCCAGCTCTGCATGACGAGGGGCGGCCTTCACCCCGCCCTTTCCTTTGCCATGGGCATCGCTCAAACGATTCCGAAGCGCCCCTAAACCCTCGATAACGGCTGTGCACCCTCCAAGGATTTGTTTGAACACAACCTCTTCATGTTGAGCCTTCGTCAGGTTTAGAAGCGTAGCTGTTTGCTTGTAGAGCTTGTTCAGGTCAGGAGTCGTCTCATGATCGCTCGTTCCGGCTTCGTCAAGAATGTGTTTGCATACCGATTCTAGGAGAGTACGAGCCATGGTGATAGCTCCCTCGGGATCAGTTGAGCGCCTTTCAAGCGCCTTTGTCCAAGCGATCCGAACGTGCTCAGCGTCAATGCGGTCCAGCGCCTCCGAGACAACGATATCTGAAGGGTGCTCCCCACCCGATTCAGCGAATTCAACGAGCGACCTAAACTCATCCCAGATGAACTTCCTACGCTCTGCGTAGCTTGGGAATTTTGGCTGGATGAACCCCCAAAATTGATCTAGGTTCCTGTAACGACGCACCCACGCAGGAACCAGCGAGGCCACACGGGGGTCATCAAGAACGCTCTGCCGGTAAAGAAGGTAATCCCGCTCATCGTCGTCGTTCCCGTTTCCGGTGGCGCGATTGATGTAGATCGATTGCAAGCCGTCAACGTCATCAATGAGAGCCATAGCTCCTGCACCTTCACCGTCTTGTAGTACCAACACGTTATAGCAGCCCGCACACGTTTGTGACCGGTCGCCGATTTTAATTGGTATCTAGTCGGCACAGCGCTCGGCAAGTCAGGAATCAAGGGCCAGAGCTGTCGCCCTCTGTCTCAAACTGACAGGGAGTGAAACTGGCGCCTTGGGATTGCGCTCAGTCTTATTTCGCTATCCCGCTTGCTTCTGGTGTCTGAGGCTCGACACGGCCAGTTCGACCTCGGTTTATCGATCCACTCACCTGCAACGTGCGCGGTATCTGGCCTCCGGTATCTTTCAGCCCAGTTGAAGCCGAGGCCCACTGAGCCCCTACCCTCCTATAGCTTTCTACATTTTTACTGACGGTTTTCAGCAAGCGGGGGCGGTGTCTGATTGACAGGTCTGTACGGCCCGGTTGGCTCTTTCGTACCTACATACGAAACTGTGAGCATCCCGTATTCATAGCTACCTTCAACACCTCCTATTTCAACCTGCACCCTGCCATTGATGAAGCCGTTGAACAGAACCACTGGATTGCCGTTGCGCGGGGTGATTGTCACCTTGGTTTTGCCTGAAGGTCGGCACGAAGTGTGCAGAAGAGCGTTCGTGTATACGACTTCGTCTCCAAAATCATACAACTTGTAATCACTGGCACCGCCTGGCTTGAGGCAATCGATACCCCTCAACGCGACACCCATCATCTCGCCAGAGCGAGGTATTCCGGACTTCTTGGCAACGAAGAAATGAGCGTCTGCAACGATTTGTTGGTCAGCAGGCATCGGTAGAAGGTGGTCTTGAGTCCATTCCACCATCGATGTCAGAAAAGGTCCGACGTATTCCGTTATGAGGCTTGTGTATGCCCCCAAGAAAACGCCACCGGTTGCAGAAATGACTGCGAGACGAGCCTTTTTAAACAGCCCAAAATCATTTGGTTTGCTGGCAGTATCTGGCTGGGAATTCCTACTTCTACGTTTGGCCACGTTGTATGTCTTCTGGTCTGTTCAATGGAGATGATGAGGCTGAAAAAACTTAGCGTTTGTGTTCCAGAACGAGAGGCTGAAGTTATTCTGGCCTCCGCCGTATGGCGTACAGCCCCCTTTCGTTAACGAAATCAGGAGTTAGATGCAGATCAAGCATCATTCTAATTACGGGTGAATAAGCGCTTTATCAGGCAAGTTAGCAAATGGGTGTTCTCCCTACCCCCGAACAAACTCGGAAAAAACTGACAAAAAAGGCCCATACGGGCCTTTTCATAGTTTCACCCAGATTACTTCGAGAGCCATGACTCTACGGTGGCAGCGCCATGCTCTTTCTTCCATTCCTTCAAGGTTTTGTGGTTTCCGCCCTTGGTTTCAACGGATTCACCTGTATGAGGATTCTTATAGACCTTCAGTTGGCGAGGCTTACGGCTGCCTCCTTTGGCTTCTGATACAGGGGCACGTCGAACTGGCTGGGGATCAAGCAGATTGATCACATTGCGAAGGCTATATCCATACTCTGCGAGCAAAGCGCGCAGCTTCGATTCGAATTCAATTTCTTTCTTAAGACCTGCGTCACCCTTCAACGCTTCTAGCGCGCTTAGCTGCTCGGCGAGGTGTTTCTCAAGCTGGCGGAACTCTGCGAGTTTTGACATGACGGGCCTCTTTTTAATAAGTCCTACAACACTACCATAAAAACGGTTAATGTCATCATGGTTGGAACCGCGAGGAATGCATTCTCTCCTTATCATTGATACCCATACCGCTATGATTCAACCGACGATTTTCGAGAGTGAAGGCGGCGCCTATACATGCGCCCGGAGCGTAGCTTTTGCATGCCGAACGAACATCACGGAATAAAATAATCAGGGCGAACGTCTTCAGGAGAAACTAGCCCTGCGGGCACGTAATTGCAAACTCCAAGCTTCCAGTGATGATTTATGTTCCTCACATACTCGTCGGTTACCACTGGCATCATTTCCGCTTGAAACGTCTCCCTATCAAAAATCTTAATTCTGACGCTCCGCCAATAAGGGTCTTCTGCAACGCCGAAAACGTCATCCCATTCCCGTTTAAATTCCTCCAATTTCAACAGTTCACTACCAGCATCAACCACCAACGTTAAGCTGCCCGATCGCGCACAGGCAAAAAGCACTGGAGACAGTATTCCTCTCGCTAAAGCGTCTTCTAGCCACAGGAACAAATTGGGCTCACTTAGAGCACACCACGCCACCCCAATCCGCTGAATGCTTCGGACCATTAACGGTTTTCCGTCCATACTTCTCCATTGAACAGCCTGCAAGATGCTGTACCCACATTGGCCCTCATTAATGAAAGGCCCGCTTTGTTCGTACTCTGTAAAAAAAAACCTGGAATAACAAGAATACTCACTTCTGATCAACATACATTCGTACCTATCCTTGATAGCTACGAGCAATACAACACTATAGCTTAAGAAAATTCAAGAATTACCCACAGACAAATCGGACCGCATCAATTAAAATGCCGACTATCGGGAAATTTTAAAAATACCCCGCTCTTTATTGCGCACCCAGAAATAGCGCAAATTGTTTGTCTAATAAACCCCCCTCGCATTTCGTTTAGCGAAATAAGTCTTACCATTATGGAAAATCAACTAGTTACCCACCATGACAAAAACAAAAATGACAGAATCACAACCTAATTAATAAACCAAAAAATATCAGCTTTTATTTTTTCGGTTTTGAACAGACCTTGACAATTCGCTCACACTGAACTTTCATTAAAGCCATATCGGCCAACCAATGAGTGATTGACATGAAAGTCCGAAAAAACCCGCAGACGCATGATTCCATGACGTCCATCGAAGGCCTCGAATCAAGACGCTGCCTCGCGCTCCGCGCTTGCAGTGAAACACATGAGCATCAACGAAATGATTAGCTTCATGACCGGTCATGTGGCACCACAGCGTCTGGACCATTACTTTAACTTGGCCCTACAAGACACTAATGAAGATGATCAACTCTAAATGGATGCCTCATCACTTCCATTACCTTGACGTGAGCACTGATTGTAGAAGCGCTACAGCATGGTATTACGATGCGGCGGAAATACTGCTTCTGGACTACGAGGGGAAGCCTTACTTGTTTTATATGCGGTAATAGAATTTGGTGGACTATCTTTACTATTGGAATCATACGGATTTTTAGTGGACGAGGCTCAATTTTAATTCATCCAAAATATTGAACACCTTTTCTTTAAAACGGCACGTCATCCTCCTCAAAATCAGGAGGAAGGATCGCTGGTGGAACAACGGCTGTGGCCTGAGTCCAAGGCAACTCTTCATTACCATTTGCCGCTGGTTCTGGGCGCGGTGTGGCCCAAGCACCAAAATCTGCATCACCCGACTGTGGTTTTGGATCAACAAAAGGGGCTTTAATCATCGTAGGCATTGATATGCTACCCCCAAATACTATTGCAGTTTGTCGAGGTAATCCCGAGATACGTTTTATCTCTCTTTTATCGGCCCACTCACTAGCAGACTGAATTGCAGCCAAATCTTTGTCGGATGTAAGTCGAAATGAAATCCAGTTATTGCATTGGGATAATACTGTAGGTGAACTTTCCGAAGGACGCTGAGTACTTAGCCATAGTGCCAACCCAAACTTTCGCCCCTCCTTCGCCAAGCGCTCATACGCTAGAGCGTTATCATTTGCATCCTCCCCTGATCCTACTTGACGCAGATAATGGTGAGCCTCCTCCAATACTAGAAGGGTCGGAACTTTGTTTTCCTGTCCACGTTTGAAAAGCTCGTAAGCATAAAGTTCTAATAACGCCCCTAAAATGAAGGGACTTAGGTCATGAGACAAATGGCGCAGGTTGACTATATGCATACGCCAAGGCTCTTCTGCTCCACCAAATATGCGCTCCACCAGCCTTGTCGACTCCCTTTCCCAATTTAGCACTCCAGGACCGCCTCTCCCGTCTCCACCGTTGACATCTACAACGTCACAGAACATCGGGTCCTCTGCAAAGCGATGGATACGCGTAACAAGTGGAGAGACATTTGAATAGCTAAATGAATCGCGTACCACTTGGCCATTCCTCGGTTGAAGGCTATGACTCTCCGCTACAAGTGCGGCTAAAGCCGCCATAGGGGGCCAATGAGTAGCGGTATGAGCTTGACCTCCCCGTATCTGCCGCATTCGAGTATCGGCTTCTAAAGCACCTTGCTGGCGACAGTCATCGAATAGATATGCAATGTTGTCGTTAGCTAGACCCGCACCACGCTGTGCGGGAAACCACCTGATCTGGTGCAGGTGTTCTAATGCGAATGTCAAAGCCGGTCGTTGTGTCTTCTCACTTGGGATTAGAAGGCGGTGCAGACCGCTACGGCCGAGAGCATAGTAGGGGATCTTAAATGCATTTTCGCCTTGCCCGCCAATCGTGGTGCACTTTACCGCCCCCTCTGGTAGGTCTGGGAGATCAAATGCGCTTGGGTATTCACCATTAATATCAAAAATGACAATACGTGCACGTGGCAGCCGAAGGATTTGCTGAAGAACCACTGCTGTGAAACAACTCTTCCCTTGCCCTGAGCTTCCGAGGACCGCTACATGTCGAGATACTAAATTTTCAAGTCCCACTACCAAGCTACCACCACCACGAAGATCTTCACCAAGTTTGATAGGAACGCTATCCTCCCCCTCATTTCCGAGAATGGCGGTCAGTTCTTCGCTGGTCAAAGGATATGCTTCTGCGCCTAAAGGTGGATTTGCTAAAGAGTCGTTAATAAATTTAATCACTCCTTCTTCCCTTCCTAACCTTCCGACAACGACTCCTGAAACATTTCGTAGTGGCTCCGTTTGATGAGTGCTAGATCCTATTCCTTGGCGGTGGGCTTCTCTAGGCTCATCAAAGCTCAGAGATAACACCTTCATCACCAACGCCCGACTACCCGAATCCAGTACAAGTAGGCTGCCTATTTCAGTTACTGCTGAAACACCTTGAGCATGCGACGCAAGCTGTCCACGATGCATATCCAGAAGATTCAATGTGACATCAGAACCATCAATTCTGACTACGTAGCCTACCGGTAGGCGACTCCTCATCATGCTTCCTCCGCCGGAGCATCTGTAGCCCTAAGAGCCTTTTCTAGTTTCCTCAAATCCTCATCGTAAATCAGCGGATCGGGCAAGTGACGGGCTAGTGAGTCCACATACGCAGAGGCCGCGCCGCCACCTACCACTGTAACCCGTGGGTTCTTCAACGAAAGCAATTTGCGAAGAGTTGGAGGCAATGCCAGATTCATTGGGTCGCCAGTGAATCCCGAAGCATAAATCACTAATTGTAAAGTCGGGTTTAACAGAGCCGAACGGATGAGTCTGTTTATATGCTCATCGCCAAATCCATATCCACACAGTATCAAGCATGTCTGCGGTTTGTTCATGTATTCCGCGAATCTGCGAAATAGTTCACCGAGCACATAACCTACCGTATCCATGTATTTCGCCGCTCTCGGCATTACCATCAGCCCGAGTTCTGCTCCCTCCCGCTCGGCCATAAACTCTGTAATTCGTTGGTGTGCTAACGAAGCGGGAATCTCGAAAACTTGGCCGCCCTCTTCTCTCCAAGTCAATGATCCATGTAGTTTGGCCAGATAGATGTTGTACACACCAAACCTTGCCTCACCCCTAGCTTGTGTATTGCGAAATCCAAGATCGAAACTCTGGGGAGAAAAACGGCGGGCATGGACTCCCAAAAAACCATTTGAGACTTGCAGGTCGATGGACTCTGCCGCCCACTCGATGGCGAGATCATAATTGGTGGTGAAAATCCAAGGCGAAGATTGACCAGGCTGCCTTGCTGAAACCAGTTTTTGCAAAATCGTTCTCTGGCTTGCGAGACGGGTTTCGTCTGACTCGACACCACCAGGAGAAATCCACCAAGCTTCCTGCAACAGCGCAGCACTCACGACCGTTCTATACAACGCCGCACGGGAGGTTTTGAGATCGGCGAGGTTTTGTAACTCTTCCTGTTCATCAGGAGCTAAACCAACCAGTTCGTCCTCGTCAATGAGTCCTGCTTTTCTGGTCCAGTCGGATAGCGCTATTTCCAAGCTATCTATTAAGCGCTCAATATTGGGGGTTATACGGTCTTGAGCTACTACAGCTTCCCTGGCAATGAAACCATGTTCCACTAGCCATTCAGCATCATGCGGGCAAGCAGCTACAAAATGGTTCCATAGGGCGATCATAGTAAATCCACCCGCAGCCACCGAGGCCCCAGCCCCAAGCAACAAACCAACGTTTTCTAGACGTAGGAGTGATGCAAGGTGAGCCTGAAGCTCTACTTCGTCAGCTAAAAGTGAAGCTCCACGTATGGCGATAAAAGGCATCCTGACCCCCATGGAATAATTCCATTCGTTGTGCAATGACAAGCAACTCAAATCGCGAGCAACTGAAGCTCAGCAAGCGTAGTCCGAAGCTGATAATTAGCCACCCTGTCGCGGTGCCTGCGTCCCTAGCCGCTTGACGCCAAAACCGGCTCCCAAGTGCTAATTTTTACGCTCAAGCATGGGCACCGGTAACAAACGATTCGAGCGTGAAGCGCAGTTTGTATGTGGGGCTCTAGAGCGAAATTTACGTGTACGCACGAGTCGTACCGTACGTGCAATTTTTTAGGAATTGATAGGCAAGGCGAGCCGAATGTAGTGGATGTAACCCCCAATCTAACCACGAGTTGCCCCTTTTGAAGCCACGATCGCAGAATGCAAGCTTCGGCTGGGGAAAGCACTTGGCTCAGATCAAGCAGCGTCCTCGGCGACGATTGGGTTTTTGACGTGACTGTTGGGCATGATCGCAGTGAGCCCTTACGACGCAGTGGAAACTTAATTCCTTCTCCGACCCATCGCCACGAACGCAGCATTTTTGATGACATAGATGAGTCATTCTCTTTATCGGAGATATTCATGACGGCCATCATCCCCTAAACATGACCTAATTACTGGTTGAATAACCGCGCAGGTTTACAACATAAGAAACTCCCGCTAGGCCGAAAATCTAGGGACGGACTCTCGTCGCACCGGTCATAAATGTCATAACGTTTATCCACCGATAGACGACGCAATGGCATTCTGCTAGCGTCCGGACACCGTATTCGGGAATGTCCAGACGGCAAGACAGGGAAGCCCTGAAACTAGGCGTCTTAAGCACAAAATGGCCGGGTTAAATACGTGATATCGATTACAGACCTCCACGAGATCGATCCACCGGACCGTATCTACTCAGCATCCGCGAGCCACGTTCACAGCGGAATCCCCCTCCCGAAACCAATGCGTGTTCGAAGCTTCAGCCCCGATGAGTGGGAGGAATTCGTAGAAGAGTGGGCAAGCTCCTTAAAAAATGAATATCCCAAAGTCCGACGCTTTGGCGGTTCCGGCGACCTCGGTGTCGACATTGCAGGGGTGTGTACGCCTGAAGGTTTCAAGGGAGCTTGGGATAATTATCAATGTAAGCGCTACGACCATCCTCTTCGACCTAGTGACGTCTGGGTCGAGATAGGGAAAATTATTTATTATTCTTATGCTGGCAAATACATTCCTCCAAGGAAGCATTATTTCGTCGGCTCACAAGATATCGGCACGAGCCTTGAGCAGCTTCTAAATAACCCAGAAGAACTTCAGTTTAAGACCGAAGAAAATTGGGAAAAGTATTGCAAAGGCGGCATAACCTCAACAATGGAAATCGAATTGGCAGGAGAACTACTTGCACATTTTGAATCATTTGACTTCAACATATTTTCTTCTAAATCAATTGTCGAATTGATAGAGGGTCATAGCAAGACTGGATTCCACTCTGTAAGATTTGGGGGTGGACTTCCGCTTAGACCTCAATCTCTATTGCCACCAGAAGCGCCTGCTAGCGAGGAAAACAGATACATACGACAGCTACTTGATGCTTACGGGCAGCACATGAAAATTCACTTTCCAGACCCGACTGGACTCGAACTCCATGCGGCGCTAAAGCGTGACTATCTGCGACAACGTGAACGCTTCTATCACGCCGAATCCTTAAGAAACTTTGCTAGAGACACAGTTCCAGAAGGCACTTTTTCCGCCTTGCAAGATGAAATTTTTTATGGCGTCGTTGACACATGCGAGGATGCACATGCGGATGGCTTCGCAAGAATGAAAGCGACAGTTCTGCTTTCCGCCAGCATTGCCGCAACTGCCAATCCTTTAGCGTCTGCATTCAAAACTCAAGACAGACAGGGAATTTGTCATCAACTAGCAAACGATGATCGACTTACATGGGTCCCTACACATGAATAAGTCACCTACAATCACCCCATTCAACAGCCCCCTAGAAACAGGGGTTCGGTCCCTCGCCATATTAACAGCAGCGTTTCCAATGGCAATGGATCTCCAGCGCTTGGTCGAGATGGATTACCTTGTGGTTCACTCCGAGGATGCTAACGGCCCTAGCAGCCTACATGCTCCTCTTCCTCTCAGGGCTGGAGAACTTCTTGTGCGTCGAGGGCTAATAGAATCAGGTCTAAAGCTAATGATAAGCCGTGGGCTTTTACGTCGCTTGGCTTCGTATGATGGCTTTAGTTTCATTGCTACAGACGCAGCGTCGCCATTCATATCTTCTCTCAGCTCCGTATACTCACGAAGACTGCTTAGCAGAGCAAAATGGGCGTATGACGAATACGGAAACACCCCTACAGACGAAATTGGAAATATTACTCATAGATTTCTAGAGTGGTCTAGCGAGTTCCATACAGTACAAAATCCTGGCGGTCGTTAATGAGCGAAAATAGTTTTCAATTGCGATGCATTGAGTTTGTCGGACCAGCAAACCAAAGCAAAGTTAACTTCTTTGAAGGGGTAAACGTTGTCTGTGGATCCTCTGACACCGGTAAGTCTTTCCTCGCCGAATCGATTGATTTCATGCTGGGCGGCTCTGAGCTTCGGCAAATTGATGAGCGCATAAAATATGACAGAATCATGCTTTCCGCTGAGTCATCGAACGGAGAGCGCTGGGAGTTAGAGCGCTCTACTTCTGGAGGAGGTTTCAAGCTTACAAAACCAGGAGAAGATGACCCTGTAATTCTGAAGCCCTCTCACTCGCACGGAGCTTCAGATAACTTATCTGGCTTTTTGCTTGGAAAACTAGATCTTCTAAGCAAAACCATACTAAAAAGTAGCAAAAACTCTACCACTCAAAGCCTAAGCTTTCGAAATATTGCAAGGCTTGCAATCGTCCAAGAAGACGAAATACAAAGCAAAGGCTCTCCATTCTGGGGTGGCCAATTCACCACAAAGACGTCGGAACTCGCAACCGTAAAATTAGTATTAACAGGCATCGATGATTCTTCAATAAATACACCATCGACTAAACATGTGGACAACTATGGAAAAATCGTACTTCTAGAAGACTTGATCTCCGAGCTACTAAACGATATTGGCAGCTCCAAAAAAATAGAACTTGAGGAGCAGTTTTCGCGATTAAACACCTCAATGGCGGCGCAGCGTGAAGCCCTACTATATGATCAAAAGCACCTTTCAGAAAGCTTGACTACACGTCAGACGAACATTCTCCAACGTAGGGAAATACAAGAGCGACTGGACGAGATTGTCGACCTTATTTCTAGATTCTATTTGCTTCGAGATCATTACGACATAGACATACAGCGATTGGAGGCAATCAGAGAAAGCGGCTCAATGTTAGTCTATGTGGAAGTCGTACCTTGCCCGATGTGTGGGGCGGACGCCGATTCTCAACACTTTGAATCTGGCTGTGATGGTGACATTCAGGCTACTGTGTTAGCGGCTACGGCAGAAATAGAAAAAATAGAAAAACTAAAGCTAGATCTAATCAAGACCATTGACGACCTTCAAATCGAAGATGCCGCACTAACAGCTCTAAACTTGGAAAAACAAGAAGAATTCTCTACTATAGAGCAATCGTTGCAGGACCTGATAACTCCAAAAATTAAAAACGCTCAAGCTGAATATGAAAAGTTGGTTGAGCTTCGGCTGGAGGTTTTGAAAACCCTAGGCAACTATGAGCGAATAGAGAGACTCGAAAAAAGAAAAGAAGAGTTAGAGAAAGAAACATCATTGCCAAGCTCTAAAACCCAATCATCTGTGGGAATTCCAGAAATTATCGGGAATGCACTTTCGGATAAGATCTCTAACATTCTTACCGAATGGAACTTCCCAGGCGAATGCAAAGTTCACTTCGATAAAGCTGCAAGCGATTTCGTAATCGACGGTAAGCCTCGCGGCAGTCGTGGTAAAGGACTGCGTTCAATCACTCATGCAGCGGTTAGCCTTGGTCTCTTGGAGTACGCTCAAGAAAACGATTTGCCTCATCCTGGCTTTTTGGTAATTGACTCCCCTCTTCTTGCCTATTTCAAACCGGAGGGTGATGACGATTTGCTTTTGCGAGGGAGCAATTTGAAAGAGAAATTTTATGAATATTTGGTCCGATTTCATACGTCCAAAAGCCAGGTCATCATCATTGAAAACCAGCACCCCCCGGCGGAATTCGTACATGACATCCACTTAACGGTGTTCACCAACAACCCTTCAGAAGGTCGCGCAGGCTTTCTCTAAGGCTTGGGACGCGTTCAAGTGAGCTGACCGTAGGGTATGGCGTCTTTCTGAGCGCCTGGAGCGCTCTGGGGATGGGACGCGACAAGTCTTAGCCTAGGGGCTTGAGATGCTTGAAGGCTTTCGGAGCCTCTACTGGCTCGTTTCCGATCAGCGCTCCATTGGATTCGAGCGCAGATTGCACATGCGCAAGGTCTCACTCATGACGTGGCCATCCTCAACATCTCCCATTAGGCTCAGAAGCTGTTTTTGCGTCATGCCGGAATCCAATTCAACCTCGACGTCCGGGAACGTCCCATCGGGGATGATGGTGACTCGTCTCAACGCCTCCATTCTGCTGGAACCAGGTAGGTCCAGTACGTCAGCCAAGCAATCTGCTCGGAAAGAAAATGTGTTCATGCTATCCACCTAAAATTGACAAGGTTCATTACTTAGCTACCCTTTGAAAAGGCTCATCATTCGAGTCTCTCCGCCCCACTTAAAAGTCTCCTTTGCTAGCTCCATCGTGCCTCTCGCAAGCACTCATCTGCCCAAAGCCTTCAGGTTGAATGCTCTTAGAAGCAGCTAAGAGAGATCAGGGGATTTGATACTGGAATTAGCTTGTCTGGAAAATCACCGCCGAGTAGATCGTGTCCCGCACCAGCGTCGACGAGGCTTCGTTGTTCATCATGATCGCCAGGATCACCACTTCCACCAGCACCGCCGACAAGGTGAGGATCATGGTGCCGTAAGGATCACCGACCTTTTCCGCCAGCAGCTCGGCGTGATGGGCCACGCGCATGGAGGCGGCGACGATAAAACCGATCAGGACCAGGCCGCCGAGCAACGCCACCAGTTGCCCGCTGCCCAGCAGCCAGTGCTCCAGCGGATAGGCGACACATACGGCGGCCAGCGCCAGCAACAGCAGTTTTTCTTGCTTGATCAAAGTGAGCATCGCGGGCCTGTCACTGTGAACGGGTCATGAGTTACTGACTGTGGGGGGACGCGAACGTTTCGTCCGATTGTGACGCACCAGGGGGTGGCGAGTGGCTGGCAGGTGCACCTTTATTGTTCTCAAGAGCCTCATCGCGAGCAAGCTCGCTCCCACAGTTGTGCATTGCTTTTGTGGGAGCGAGCTTGCTCGCGATGGCTGCCCCGAGAAGATCGCCGATTTTGTTGTCTTGTTGGTCAGCATTTTGCATTGCTGCTGCACAGCCAACCTCACAACAAAATGGAGTTCGAGTTCATGCACAAACGCCCCTTGAAGAAATTGCTTTGCGCCGTCGTCGCGGCCGTCGGCCTGGGTGCCGGCCTGAATGCCAGTGCTGCCGACCCGCTGAAGGTCGGCTTCGTCTACATCGGCCCCATCGGCGACCACGGCTGGACCTATCAGCATGAACAAGGGCGCAAGGAACTGGCGGCGAAGTTCGGCGAGCAGATCACCACCCACTACGTGGAAAACGTACCGGAGGGGGCCGACGCCGAGCGGGTGATCCGTAACATGGCCAAGGACAAGTACGACCTGATCTT
The DNA here is from genome assembly GCF_051132015.1 of Pseudomonas sp. Z1-12. Classification (NCBI taxonomy): domain Bacteria; kingdom Pseudomonadati; phylum Pseudomonadota; class Gammaproteobacteria; order Pseudomonadales; family Pseudomonadaceae; genus Pseudomonas; species Pseudomonas sp. Z1-12. Next base: position 723,030 of record NZ_CP071647.1, on the reverse strand, counting down.
CACCACGTCCTTCGGCTACATGAACCCGACGCTGAAAGTCGCCAAGCAGTTTCCCAAGGTCATCTTCGAACACGCCACCGGCTACAAGCAGGACAAGAATCTCGGCACCTACCTGGCTCGCACCTATGAGGGTCGCTACGTCGGCGGCTTCCTCGCGGCCAAGATGACCAAGACCAAGAAGATCGGCTACGTCGCCTCGTTCCCGATCCCGGAAGTCATCCGCGACATCAACGCCATCCAACTGGCCCTGAACAAATACAACCCCGGCACCGAAATCAAAGTGGTGTGGGTCAATTCCTGGTTCGACCCGGGCAAGGAAGCCGATGCCGCCAACGCGCTGATCGACCAGGGCGTCGACGTCGTATTCCAGCACACCGACAGCCCGGCGCCGATCCAGGCCGCCGAACGCCGCGGCGTCTATGCGGTGGGCTACGCTTCGGACATGGCCCATTTCGGGCCCAAGGCGGTGCTGACCTCCATCGTCAATGACTGGGGCCCGCATTACATCCAGGCGACCCAGAGCGTGCTTGACCACAGCTGGAAATCCCAAGACTACTGGGGCGGCCTGAAGGAGGGCACGGTGAAACTGCCGATCAGCGACCTGGTGCCGGCAGCGGTCAAGGGCGAAGCCGAGCAGATCATTGCCGACATCGAGAGCGGTGCCTTCCACCCGTTCACCGGCCCGATCAAGGACCAGGCCGGCGTCGAGAAAATCCCCGCGGGCGTAAGCGCCACCAACGCGGAACTGGCGTCGATGAATTATTACGTCGAAGGGATGAAGGCTGAGATTCCCAAGTAAGTGCCAAGCCCAACCCAATACCCATTGTGGGAGCGAGCTTGCTCGCGATTGCGGACTGACATCCATTATCTGTATTGGCTGACACACCGCTATCGCGAGCAAGCTCGCTCCCACAGGGGCCCTTTATTTCACATCTGGAAAGCCGCATGAACAGCCTGCCCATCATCGACATCAGCCCGCTCTACGGCGATGAGCCCGACGCCTGGCAAGGCGTCGCCGAGCAGATCGACCGCGCCTGCCGTCAGTGGGGCTTCTTCTACATCAAGGGCCACCCCATCAGCCCGGCGCGCATCACCGAGGTGCTGGGCAATGCCCAACGCTTCTTCGCCCTGCCCGTCGAAGAAAAACTCAAGATCGACATCACCCAGACCCGCCACCACCGTGGCTACGGCGCCGTCGCCACGGAACAACTGGACCCGACCAAGCCCAGCGACCTGAAGGAAACCTTCGACATGGGCCTGCATCTGCCGGCCGATCACCCCGAGGTGCTGGCGGAAAAACCGTTGCGCGGCCCCAACCGCCACCCAGACTTGAGCGGCTGGCAAGCCTTGATGGAGCAACATTACCGTGACATGCAAGCGCTTGCGCAAACCCTGCTGCGGGCCATGACCCTGGCCCTGGGCATCGAACGGGACTTTTTCGACACGCGCTTCAACGAACCGGTAAGCGTGCTGCGCCTGATCCATTACCCACCCCGCGACACCGCCAGTTGCGTCGAACAGCAAGGTGCCGGCGCCCATACCGACTACGGTTGCATCACCCTGCTCTACCAGGACGCCGCCGGTGGCCTGCAAGTGCGCAACGTCAATGGCCAGTGGATCGACGCGCCGCCCATTGATGGCACCTTCGTGGTCAACCTCGGCGACATGATGGCGCGCTGGAGCAACGACCGTTACCTGTCCACGCCGCATCGGGTGATCAGCCCGCTGGGAGTGGACCGCTATTCGATGCCATTCTTTGCCGAGCCGCACCCCGACACGTTGATCCAGTGCCTGCCCGGTTGCCAGAAGGACGCCCACCCACCCAAGTATCCAACGACGACCTGCGCCGAATTCCTGCTGTCGCGCTTCGCCGACACCTATGCTTACCGGCGGGAGCCCCAGGCCGTGTAGTGGATCAGCCGGTCAGGTTTTACCCGACAGGGCGGCCAGCCCCCTGTAGAATGCCCGCCATCGATTCGCTGATGAGAAAAGACCATGTACGACTGGCTGAACGCCCTGCCCAAGGCTGAACTGCACCTGCACCTGGAAGGCTCGCTGGAACCCGAGCTGCTGTTCGCCCTGGCCGAACGCAACAAGATCGCCCTGCCGTGGAACGACGTCGATACGCTGCGCAAGGCCTATGCCTTCAACAACCTGCAGGAATTTCTCGACCTCTATTACCAGGGCGCCGATGTGCTGCGCACCTCCCAGGATTTCTACGACCTGACCTGGGCCTACCTGTTGCGGTGCAAGGCGCAGAATGTGATCCACACCGAACCGTTCTTCGACCCGCAGACCCACACCGACCGTGGCGTCCCATTCGAAGTGGTGCTCAACGGCATCGCCGCCGCCCTCAAGGACGGTGAGCAGCAACTGGGCATCACCAGCGGCCTGATCCTGAGCTTCCTGCGTCACCTGAGCGAAGAACAAGCCGAGAAAACCCTCGACCAGGCGCTGCCGTTCCGCGACGCCTTCGTGGCCGTGGGCCTGGACAGCTCGGAAATGGGCCATCCACCGAGCAAGTTCCAGCGCGTGTTCGACCGCGCACGCAACGAGGGCTTCCTGACCGTTGCCCATGCCGGCGAAGAAGGCCCGCCCGAGTACATTTGGCAAGCCCTGGACCTGCTGAAGATCCAGCGCATCGACCATGGCGTACGCGCCATCGAAGATGAGCGGCTGATGCAGCGGATCATCGACGAGCAGATTCCATTGACCGTGTGCCCGCTGTCCAACACCAAGCTGTGCGTGTTCGACGACATGTCGCAACACAACATCCTCGACATGCTCGAGCGCGGCGTGAAGGTGACGGTGAACTCCGATGACCCGGCGTACTTCGGCGGCTACGTCACCGAAAACTTCCACGCCCTGCATACCCACTTGGGCATGACCCAGGATCAGGCCAAGCGCCTGGCGCAGAACAGCCTGGATGCGCGGTTGGTAAAACCCTAGCCCCAACAATCACCCCCTGTGGGAGCGAGCTTGCTCGCGATGGCGGTCAATCAGGCGACATCGATGTTGAATGCCGAACCGCTATCGCGAGCAAGCTCGCTCCCACAGGTTTTTTGATCGCTTGCAAATCCACGGTTGGACGCAGATCCAATTGTGGGAGCGAGCCTGCTCGCGATAGCGGTGTATCAGTCGACATTAGTGTTGAATGCCAGACCGCTATCGCGAGCAGGCTCGCTCCCACAGGGGATGGTGTTTAGTCGGCGACGGGCGCTTCGCTCAATTCTTCCAGCGTCTTGCCCCGGGTTTCCATCCCGAACAACCAGACCACCCCCGCCGCCACGGCGAAGCACAGCGCGCCCAGGGCGAACACACCGCCCTGGCCGGTGATGGGAAACACCAGGCCGGTCACCAAGGGGCCGAGCAGCGAACCGATACGCCCAACCGCCGAAGCAAAACCCGAGCCCGTGGCCCGGGCCGAGGTCGGGTACAACTCCGGCGTGTAGGTGTAGAGCACCGCCCACATGCCGAACAGGAAGAACTGCATCAGCAACCCGGTGCCGATCAGCAGCCCGACGTTGCCGCCAAACACCGCGCTCTGCCCATACAGAAACGCCATCACCCCGCCGCCCAGCAACGTGATGATGCACACCGGCTTGCGTCCCCAACGCTCCACCAGCCAGGCCGCCATCAGGAAACCGGGAATCCCGCCCAGGGAAATCAGCACGGTGTAATACACCGACTGGGTCACGGCGAACCCCGACTGCTGCAACAATGCGCTGAGCCAGGACGTCAGGCCATAAAAACCGAGCAAGGCAAAGAACCAGACGCTCCAGATCATCATCGTGCGCTGGCGATACAGCGGCGACCAGATCTGCGCCAGGGCCGAAAAGAAATTGCCCGGCACACTCTCGCCCCTTGGCAGGCGGATCGGCTCCGGCAGATCGCGACGTCCCAGCGAGGTCCGGACCTTGTCTTCGATCCGCTTGAGCACCGCGTCCGCTTCGTCACCCCGACCGGCCTGTTCCAGCCAGCGCGGCGACTCGGGAATGAAAAAGCGAATCGCCAGGACAAACACTGCCGGCACCGCCAGCACCAGGAAGATGTCGCGCCAGCCGATCACCGGCAGCAGGAAATACGACAGCACCCCCGCCGCCACGAAGCCCAGGGGCCAGAAACCATCCATCAAGGCGATGTAGCGCCCTCGACGCTTGGCCGGGATCAACTCCGACAGCATCGACTGGGCAATCGGAAACTCCATGCCCATGCCGATGCCCAGCAGAACGCGAAACAGCGTCAAGGTCTCGACATCCTGGGCGGTGGAGCATAGGTAACTGGCAATGCCCCACAACACGATGCTCCACTGGAACACCGGCTTGCGCCCGAACCGATCGGCCAGCATGCCCGACAGCGACGCCCCCAGCACCATGCCGAAGAAGCTGGAGCTGGCGAGCAAACCGGCCTGGGCGGTGCTCAGGCCGAACTCGGTTTTGATCGAGCCCAGCAGGAACGTCATCATCGCCAGGTCCATCGAGTCGAAGAAAAACGCCAGGGCGATGATGATGAAAATCACCCGGTGATACCCACTGATGGGTAACCGCTCCAGGCGTTCCGCCGCGCTGTAACCGTGAGTGTCCATGCTGCCTCCCCAATCCGAAAATTCCCCGGACCGAGTGTGCGCGAACCTTGCGAGCGGCTATTGCTGAATACGACCTGTCGACAGCCCTGAACGACGCGCCAGGCAGTTCCCTAGAACGCCATCTCCACGGCATCCTGCCGGGCGAACCGGTGGATTTCCTGTTGGCCGAGCGTCGTCACCTGCAAGGCCCGCGAATCGTTGGGCAAGGCCAGCCAACCTGACTGCATGAACAGTTGCAGCAACGCCGCCCCCAGCGCGCCACCCAGGTGCGGACGACGCTCGCTCCAGTCCGGGCAAGGGCACGCGATACGGGCATTGCGATAAGCCAGGGCCTGGATGAACAAGCCCCGCTCGGCCAGTTGAGTGGCACCCTTGTGCGTGACGATCACCCGCTGTTCGAACTGCTCGATCCATCCGGCGTCCAGCAGGCGCTGGTAGAGGTCGGCCGCCAGGGTTCCCCCCAGGTGGTCGTCGCACAGCCTGGCCCGCATCAACGAAGCGGGGGCCGACGGAGCCTTGGTCGGCATGACCCGGCGCTTGAAGACCTCCGGAATCTGCCGTGGCGTACTGACCAGGGTCGCGCTGGCCAGCGCTTCGACGGCGGCGCCGATTTCAGGCGCGGCCAGGCGGAAAAACCGCTTGCGGCCCCGGGCTTCGACTTTCAACAGACCTCCCGCGGACAAGCGCCCCAAGTGCGCATTGGCCGAGGACGGCGACAATCCGGCGAGCAACGCCAGCTCCTCGGCCTGGCGGGCCGTGCCGTCCATCAAGGCCCACATCATTGCGCTGCGCTTGGGGTCAGCCAGCAGCGTGGCGATCTGGCTGATGCAAGGTGCATGTTCCATGTATTCACTCCCTGTTGAATCATTCGTCTACTGCTCTGGCGCAGGCGGTCGCTAGTATAAGCGCGGTGACCGCGCTTTCCTGTCCTCCGGAAACCTTTGGAGGCGATTGTTCATGAGGGAAAAGTCTCTATTTGCGTGCGACTAATGGCCCGCCCCCGCCGGGAGTGGAAATCGAGCGGTCAACTCACCGCAGCGGTCCCGGAGCATGTCCCGCAAAAGGTTGATGGGCTTGCTCAATTGCGCCCGGTGGGCACACAGCAGATTGAGGGGCGCGCGCTCGCATTGCAGGTGCGGCAAGAGGATTTTCAAGCGCCCGGCCAGTACGTCGGTGGACACATCCAGCCACGATTTGTAGGCGATCCCAGCCCCCGCCACCGCCCAGCGGCGCACCACATCGGCATCATCACTGAAGCGATCGCCGCCGACGGTGAGGCTCACCTCCCGTTTGCCGTCATGAAAGACCCATCGGTCATGGACCCGGCTGCCCAGCATGTACAACAGGCAGTTGTGCTGGGCCAGTTGTTCCAGTTGATGAGGTTCACCCTGGCGCGCCAGATAGTCTGGCGACGCACACAGCACTCGACGGTTATCCGGGGCGACGGGCAAAGCCACCAGGCTTGAATCTTCCGGCTCGCCATAACGCAGGGCGATGTCCACCGGCTGCTTGAACAGGTCGGCCATGCGATCTCCCAGCAGCAGCCGCACCGTCAGCCCGGGGTGCTCGCGCTGGAACCCATCCAGCCAGGGCAACAGCAGGTTGCGCCCCAGGTCCGAGGGCGCGGACAACTGCAACACCCCGCTGACCTGATCCTGCCCGCTGGTCAATAACCGCCGTCCTTCGTCGAGACTGCTCAACGCGGCACGGGCGTATTCGAGAAACCCCTCGCCTTCGGCCGTCAGGCGCAGGCTGCGGGTGGAACGGGCCAACAGCCGCGCACCGAGGTGCTGCTCGATCCGTTTCAACGCGGCACTGGCCACCGCCGCCGACAGGTCCATGACCCTGGCTGCCGCCGAGAGACTGCCCAGGTCCGCCGCCCGGACAAACAATTGCAAGTCATCGAAGCGAAGCATGACGACTCCATTATCAAAATATTATTGAAAGAGCCTGTTGTTTTAGCCGGTTTTATCTCGGTGATAAATAGCTAAACATGGCCTTCATCGAAACTCACCTCACGGAGCCGCTTCATGAAAGCCATCGCCTACTACCATTCGTTGCCCATTACCGACCCGCAATCGCTCCAGGACATCGAGCTGCCGGAACCGGTCGCAGGTCCCCGGGACCTGCTGGTGGAGGTCAAGGCCATTTCGGTCAATCCGGTGGACACCAAGGTCCGCCAGAACGTCCAGCCCGAAGGTGGCGCCGCCAAAGTGCTGGGCTGGGACGTGGCCGGCGTGGTCAAGGCAGTCGGCAGCGAGGTCACGCTGTTCAAGGCCGGGGACAAGGTGTTCTACGCCGGTTCCATCGCCCGGGCCGGTGGCAACAGCGAGCGGCATGTGGTGGATGAACGCATCGCCGGCCACATGCCCAAGACCCTCGGTTTCGCCGACGCCGCGGCGCTGCCGCTGACGGCCATCACCGCTTGGGAATTGTTGTTCGAGCGCCTGCGCATCCAGGAAGGCCAGGACGACCAGGGCCAGAGCCTGTTGATCGTCGGCGCGGCGGGAGGCGTGGGTTCGATCCTGACGCAACTGGCCCATCAACTCACCGGGTTGAAGGTGATTGGCACCGCGTCCCGTGCGCAAACCCAGGAATGGGTGCGCAGCCTGGGTGCCGACCTGGTGATCGACCACAGCCGCCCCTTGAGCGAAGTGTTGAAAGAAGCGGGCCAGCCCCAGGTGACTCACGTCGCCAGCCTGACCCAGACCGACCAGCATCTGGACCAACTGGTCGAAGCCCTCGCGCCCCAGGGCAAGCTGGCGCTGATCGACGACCCCAAGGCGCTGGACGTGACCAAGCTCAAGCGCAAGAGCCTGTCGTTGCATTGGGAATTCATGTACACCCGCTCGCTGTTCGAAACGGCCGACATGCTTGAACAGCACAAGCTGCTCAACCGCGTGGCCGCCCTGATCGACGGCGGCACGCTGAAGACCACGGTGGGCGAGCATTTCGGCACCATCAACGCCGAAAACCTGCGTCGGGCCCATGCCTTGCTGGAAAGCGGCCAGGCCAAGGGCAAGATTGTGCTCGAGGGCTTCTGACCGAACACGGCGGTCGCCCCGCTAACAATCCCGTGGCGAGGGAGCTTGCTCCCGCTGGGCTGCGTAGCGGCCCCTGGTTTTTGCGGTTGCTGCGCAACCGAGCGGGAGCAAGCTCCCTCGCCACAGTGATTGCATCATTAGCCTGCGACTAACCGTCAGTCCGAGAGTTGACCGTTGTCACAATTGCGATCGTATTCGGGTCTACACTCGAGGCCTTTGCAACGCAATCTTTTCGTGAGGAGGTCAGCAATGAAGATCCTGATAAAAGAAGTGGCAAAATCCCAATGGCAAGTGCGTCTTGACCAGCACGTCGTCACCTTCCGTACCGAGGCCGAAGCCCAGGCTTTTGCCACGACCTTGCAGGCGCGGATCCACGCGCCCCATCGTTTCCCCGAACAACAGCAGCGCGCGGCCGGCTGAGTCAGCCTTCGCGACTGGCCTGGACCAGTGCCCGGGCGTTTTGCAGACGACGGGTGAGCATGGCGGCACCCACCACCAATAACCCGCAAAGGCTGATGACCAAGGCCATCGGCACAGCGGTGCCGTCATGCAATGCAGCGACCAACGCTGCTGCCCCGGCGGCCACGGAAAACTGCAGGCATCCCAGCATCGCCGAGGCACTGCCGGCCCGGGCGCCCTGCCCGTTCATGGCGCAGGCCGAGGCATTGGGAAGGATGCAACCCAGGCTGGCGATGCAGATAAACAGTGGGACCAGCAGCGGCCACAACTGCGCCGGTTGCAATGAACTGACCGCCAGCAGGCTCAGCCCCGCCCCCAGGTAGACCCATACCGCGCGGTTCAACAGGAACGCCGGGCCGCGCTTGGACAGCAACCGGGCGTTGACCTGGGCAACCAGGATGAAGCCCGCCGCGTTGGTGCCGAACAGCCAACCGAAATGTTCGGCCGGTACACCGTAGAGCTTGATGAAGACGAAAGGCGAACCGGCGATGTAGGCAAACATCCCAGCGATAGCGATGCCCCCCGTCAGCGCATGGCCGAGGTAGACGGCGTCGGTCAATAACCGGCCGTACTGGCGCAGCGCGCCCGACAAAGGGGGGCGTGGCACATGGTCCGGCAAGCTTTCCGGCAACCACAAGGCCACGGCTGTCGCCGCCAGCGCGCTGAACACGGTCAGGGCAATGAAGATCGACTGCCAGCCATGCAGGTTCACCAGCAACCCACCCAGCATCGGCGCCAGAATCGGCGCCAGACCCATCACCAGCATCAGTTGCGAAAACACCTTCGCCGAGCCCACCGCATCGCATTTGTCACTGACCACCGCTCGGGAAATCACCATCCCGGCGCAGCCGCCCAAGGCCTGGACGAAGCGAGCGCCAATCAGCCATTCGAGGTTCGGCGCATAGGCGCAGGCCAGGGACGCCAGGGTGAACAGGCCGACGCCCGTCAGCAACGGAATGCGCCGCCCGAAGCGGTCCGCCACCGGCCCATAGGCCAACTGCCCGATGGACAAGCCGAGGAAATAGGCCGCCAGGGTCAGTTGGATGTGTTTTTCGTCAGTACCGAAGGCCGTGGCCATCGCCGGAAAGGCGGGCAGGTAGAAATCGATCGCCAAGGGACCGAAAGCGCTCAAGGCGCCAAGAATCAGAATCGTACGGAGGTTCATCGGGCGTCCAGCTCAGGCGTCGTTCGACAGCCCGACAGTCTAGCCGTGCCGGGCGCTCTTGAACATTCCGATAGGTCGCTAACGATTAAAAAAACTCAAGCAACACTGGTCCCATAACCCTCTTCCTTGATGGCCGCGACCACGGCATCGGCCGGCAACGAACTCTGGACCTGCACGGTCTTGGTGCGCAGGTCGACGCGCACGGCAGCCGCCGGATCCTTGGCCTGGACCGCCTCGGTGATGGCCTTGACGCAGTGACCGCAGGACATGCCCTCGACATTAAAAGTTTGCATGGGATGACTCCTTGGGATTGAGGTTGCCGCCAGTCTCAAGCTTGCCACGATGGAAAGGTCAAGTTCTGACAAAAACTGCCGGGCTGGCAATCGGCATCGCCCTCAGCCAAGCTGCACACATCAAGGATTTCACACCGGAGGTTCAGCCATGCGCTGGTCAGCGTTCAGCCTGTTTTGCATGCTCGGTCTTTCAGCGGTAGCGCCCCAGGCCTCGGCCGCCGGCGAAGACTATGGCGTGTTGATCATTTCCCGCGAGCGCCTGGAGGTGTCGACCAATTGCGAAATCGGCATCTACATCCAGGATCAACTCTCGGCCCGGCTGTTCCAGGAACAAAGTACCTCGTTCAACCTGCCGCCGGGTAAAGTCTCCTTGCGCCTGAAGTTGCTGCCGGGGCAGGCGCCGGGTTGTAATCCGGGCATGCTCGCACCGGGCTCGCAGGACATTACCCTCAAGGCCGGTGACATCCTGAAGTTCCGCGTCGCCATGAGCCAGGAAGGCATGTACCTCAAGCAGGCTGGGCTCGGTTACTGAAACACCCATCTTGTGGTTGCCAGCCCCTGTGGGAGCGAGCTTGCTCGCGATGGCGGCCTGACAGCCAATATTGCTGTTGACTGACCTACCGCTATCGCGAGCAAGCTCGCTCCCACACAAGCTCAGCATCAGCTTTTGGATTGGCGCTTGACCTTACCAGCATGGCAAGGTTGATCCTGTAGTCATTCACTACAGGGAGCCTGACCCATGCCCGAATCCACCACGTTCGATCTACCCATTGCCGGGATGACCTGTGCCAGTTGCGCCGGGCGGGTCGAGCGAGCCTTGAGCAAAGTCGCCGGTACCCGTGCTGTCAGCGTCAACCTGGCGACGGAACTGGCCCGAGTCCAGGCCCCCGAAGGCAGCCTGCCGGCCTTGAAGCAGGCCGTCGAACAGGCGGGCTATAGCGTTCCCGTGCAGACCCTGGAGTTGAACATCGAAGGGATGACCTGCGCCTCCTGTGTCGGTCGGGTCGAACGCGCCCTGGGCAAGGTCGATGGCGTGAACAACGTGAACGTCAATCTGGCCAACGAGCGGGCCCACCTCGAACTGCTCGGCCACGTGGATGCGCAAATCCTGATCGATGCGGTCAAGCGCGCAGGCTACGACGCCACGGTCTGGCAGGCCGAGCTGGCAGCCGATACCCAGAACCACCGCCTGAATCGTGAACGCCTGGCACTGGTGCTGGCGATCCTGCTGTCCGTGCCGTTGGTGCTGCCCATGTTGCTGCAGCCGTTCGGCGTGCATTGGATGCTTCCGGCCTGGGTGCAGTTCGCCCTGGCGACGCCGGTGCAATTCATCTTCGGCGCGCGGTTCTACGTCGCCGCCTTCAAGGCCGTGCGGGCCGGTGCCGGGAACATGGACCTGCTGGTGGCCCTGGGTACCAGCGCCGGCTATGGCTTGAGCGTGTATGAATGGGCGATCGCCCGTCCCGGCAGCATGCCGCACCTATATTTCGAGGCCTCGGCGGTGGTGATTGCCCTGGTGCTGCTCGGCAAATACCTGGAAAGCCGCGCCAAGCGCCAGACCGCCAGCGCCATCCGCGCCCTCGAAGCCTTGCGCCCGGAGCGAGCGATCCAGGTGATCGATGGCCAGGAGCGGGACGTTGCCATCAGCGCCCTGCGCTTGCATGACCGGGTGCTGGTCAAGCCCGGCGAACGCTTCCCGGTGGACGGTGAAGTGCTGGAAGGCCAGAGCCATGCCGACGAAGCGCTGATCAGCGGCGAAAGCCTGCCGGTGCCCAAGCAGCCCGGCGACAAAGTCACTGGTGGCGCTATCAATGGCGAAGGCCGGCTGCTGATCCGCACGCAAGCCTTGGGCGCCGAAACCGTTCTGGCGCGCATCATCCGCCTGGTGGAAGACGCCCAGGCCGCCAAGGCGCCAATCCAGAAACTGGTGGATAAAGTCAGCCAGATCTTCGTTCCGGTGGTGCTGGTGCTGGCCCTGGCGACATTGATCGGCTGGTGGCTGTATGGAGCCCCACTGGAAACCGCACTGATCAACGCCGTTGCGGTGCTGGTAATCGCCTGCCCCTGCGCCTTGGGCCTGGCGACGCCCACGGCGATCATGGCTGGCACCGGTGTGGCTGCGCGCCACGGGATTCTGATCAAGGACGCCGAGGCCTTGGAGCGCGCCCATGAAGTCACGACCGTGGTGTTCGACAAGACCGGCACCCTGACCTCCGGCACACCCCGCATCGCCCACCTGACCGCCCTCGACGGTGACGAGGACGCGCTGCTGAAAATGGCCGGGGCGCTGCAACGCGGCAGCGAACATCCTCTGGCCAAAGCGGTGCTGGACGCCTGCACCGAGCGCGGCCTGCACGTGCCGGATGTCAGCGACAGCCAGTCCCTGGCCGGACGCGGTATCGCCGGCAGCCTCGACGGGCGCCGCCTGGCCTTGGGCAATCGTCGTCTGCTTGAAGAACTGGGTCTGAACCCCGGTTCGCTGGCCGAATCCGCACAGGTTTGGGAAACCGAAGGGCGCACGTTGTCCTGGCTGATCGAACAAGGCGCAGTGCCGCGGGTGCTAGGCCTGTTTGCCTTCGGTGACACCCTCAAGCCCGGTGCTCTGGCAGCCGTACAGGCCTTGGATGAACAACACATCGCCAGCCACCTGCTCACCGGCGACAACCAAGGTAGCGCCCGAGTAGTGGCCCAGGCGCTGGAGATTTCCAATGTCCACGCCGAGGTACTGCCGGCGGATAAATCCGCCATCGTCCAACAATTGAAGCGCCATTCGGTGGTGGCGATGGTGGGCGACGGCATCAACGACGCCCCGGCCCTGGCCGCCGCCGACATTGGCATTGCCATGGGCGGCGGCACCGATGTGGCGATGCATGCCGCGGGCATCACCCTCATGCGCGGCGATCCGCGCCTGGTGCCGGCGGCGCTGGACATCAGCCGCAAGACCTACGCCAAGATCCGCCAGAACCTGTTCTGGGCGTTTATCTATAACCTGATCGGCATCCCCCTGGCGGCGTTCGGTTTTCTCAACCCGGTGCTGGCCGGCGCGGCCATGGCGCTGTCGAGCGTCAGCGTGGTGAGCAACGCGTTACTGTTGAAGTTCTGGACACCCAAGCCATTGGAGGACAAGCGATGAACATCGGCCAAGCGGCCCGCCAGAGCGGCCTGAGCGCGAAGATGATCCGTTATTACGAATCCATCGGCCTGCTCAAGGCTGCACATCGTACCGACAGCGGTTACCGGATCTACGGCACCGATGACCTGCACACCCTGGCGTTCATCAAGCGCTCCCGCGACTTGGGATTTTCCCTGGAAGAGGTCGGCAAACTGCTGACCCTCTGGCAAGACCGCCAACGCGCCAGCGCCGACGTCAAGGCCCTGGCCCGGCAACACATCGATGAGCTGAACCAGAAAATCCGCGAGTTGGCCGAACTGCGCGACACCCTGCAAGACCTGGTCGAACACTGCCACGGCGACCACCGCCCGGATTGTCCGATCCTCAAGGAACTGGCGTCGGGGTGCTGTAAGAATTGATGCCAACCGCCAATCCCCTGTGGGAGCGAGCTTGCTCGCGAAGACGGCGGCACATTCAACATCAATGCAAGCTGAACCACCGCTATCGCGAGCAAGCTCGCTCCCACAGGGGGCTTGGTGGGGGACATCAGATTCGAGCTCCAACACAAAACCTCTGTGGGAGCGAGCTTGCTCGCGAAGACGGCGGCACATTCAACATCCATGCAAGCTGATCCATCGCTTTCGCGAGCAGGCTCGCTCCCACAGGGGGCTTGGTGGGGGACATCAGATTCGAGCTCCAACACAAAACCTCTGTGGGAGCGGGCTTGCTCGCGAAGACGGCGGCACATTCAACATCCATGCAAGCTGAACCACCGCTATCGCGAGCAAGCTCGCTCCCACAGGGTTCTGTGCCACAGAGGATTGGCGGTGGGGGCCGCTTTTGGTGCCCACAAAAAAACCCGGCCATTGGCCGGGTTTCTGTTCAACCGATCATTGCATCCATGGCGGCGGTGGTTCTTCGGTCTTGCCGGGTGGTGCATCGTCGGCGGCGCGGACCGCCTGGCGGCGTTCTTCGTCCAGGCGTGCAGCCTCGATTTCACGCATGATCCCGCCGACATCCGCCAGTTCTTCCGGCTCGTCGAACTCGCCGGTCAGCGCGCTGGCCGGGTGCAGGGTGCCGGCTTCGTACAGTGCCCACATTTCCTTCGCGTACTTGGTGCGCTTGAGCTCCGGGGCGAACCGGCCGAAGTAGGACGCCATATTGCCCACGTCCCGCTCCAACATGCTGAAGGCATGGTTGTTACCCGCGGCATCCACGGCTTGTGGCAGGTCGATGATCACCGGCCCCGTTGGCGTGAGCAGGACGTTGAACTCCGACAGGTCACCATGCACCAGACCGGTACACAGCATCAGCACGATCTGGGAAATCAGATAGGCGTGATATTCACGGGCCTGGTCCGGCTCCAGCACCACATCGTTCAGGCGCGGAGCCGCATCGCCATACTCGTCGGCCACCAGCTCCATCAGCAGCACGCCTTCGAGGAAGTCGTACGGCTTGGGTACACGTACACCCGCGCTCGCCAGGCGAAACAGGGCCGCCACTTCGGCGTTCTGCCAGGCGTCCTCGGTTTCCTTGCGCCCGAACTTCGAGCCCTTGGCCATGGCCCGGGCCTGACGGCTGTTGCGCACCTTGCGGCCTTCCTGATATTCGGCCGCCTGACGAAAACTTCGCTTGTTCGCCTCCTTGTAGACCTTCGCGCAACGTAGCTCGTTGCCGCAGCGCACCACATAAACAGCTGCTTCTTTACCACTCATGAGTGGGCGCAGCACCTCGTCGACCAGACCGTCCTCGATCAGGGGTTCAATGCGTTTTGGAGTCTTCATCAGCTTTTATTGTGGGTCCTTTATTACCAAACACGCGAATGACAGTCGTTATACGGCAATCCTTGCTCCACGGGGAGGGGGTGCCGACCTATGAACCGGTGATGCACACAATGTGCCGGATTATCGACCGCGCCAAATCATAGCCGAGACCGGACCTGGCGTTGGCAACTGAATGCCCAGGTATTTGCGACAAGAGCTGACAGCCATGTCTACAACCGCCGTAGGCCAGTGTGGCGACTCAATGCTTGAACAACTCCCCCGGGGTAAACCCGAACATCCCCTTGAACGCGGCAATGAACGCAGACGTTGAATCATACCCACAGGACAACGCGGCGCTGGTAACGCTGTCGCCCTTCTCCAACGAGCCCAGGGACGACAACAAACGCATGCGCTGGCGCCAGGCCCGAAAGCTCAGGCCGGTCTCGCGCTGGAACAGGCGCATCAGGGTTTTTTCCGACGTGCCCAGACGCTCGGACCAAGCGTGCAAGGTGACGTTCTGTTCGGGCTGTTCGATCAATTCGTTGCACAGCGCCAGCAAGCGGGCATGTCGCGGCAGCGGCAAGGAAAATCCCACCTCCGGCAGCGTCGCCAACTGATCCAGCAGCACCTGCACCAGCCGTTCTTCCTGGGTATCACCCTGGGGATAATCGACCGGCAGCTGACAGAACACCTTGATCAGTTCACGGGCCAGCGGCGTGACCTCCAACACCCGACAGCGCTCGTCGGCCCAGGGGCAAGCGTGGCGATGGACGTACAGGCTGCGCATTTCCGCCCGGGTGGAGGTCACCACTTGGTGCTCCAGGTCCGCTGGAATCCAGATGCCCCGTTGTGGTGGAGCAAAAAAACTGCCGGCGGCGGTGTGTACGCCAAGAACGCCGCTGATGGCGTAGGAAAACTGCACCCAATCATGACGATGGGCTTGGGTCCAGGAACCGGCGCTCAGGCTTTCGACACGGGCGTACAGCGGCCTCGGCAATTGCGCTAGGTCGGGGATATGGCGTTCCAGCTGCTGATGTCCGTTAGGCGGCATTGATTGGCCTTATGTCGCAAGACGACTAATGAAGACGACGTTAGGCTAAGTCGACCTTTCCTACAACTTGCGGTGCCCTATGCATATCGTCAGACACCTCAAACGCCTGGTGACCGACTGGTTCCTGTGCGGCATGTTGCTCGCCACGCTGTTGGCATATTTCTTCCCGACCTTTGGCGCCACGGGCGGTGCCATGCATGCCGAATGGGTGGTCAACATCGGCATCTTCGTGGTGTTCTTCCTGCACGGGGTCAACTTGTCCGGCGAGCAGATCCGCCACGGCCTGAAGAACATCCGGCTGCATGCGATGGTGCAGGGTTTCACCTTTGGCGTGTTCCCATTGATCTGGCTACTCAGCAATTGGCTACTGAGCAGCCATGTGCCGGCGCTGCTGATGCTGGGGTTCTTCTACCTCTGCGCCCTGCCCTCGACGATCTCTTCCTCGGTGGCCCTGACTGGCAGTGCGAAAGGTAACGTGCCTGCGGCAATTCTCAACGCGAGCCTGTCCAGCGTACTGGGGATTTTCCTGACACCGTTGCTGGTCAGTTTCGTCGTCGGCAGTGGCGCCGGGGGCATCGACCTGGGGTCAACCTTGCTCGACCTGTGCCTGATGTTGCTGCTGCCGCTGGTGCTGGGGCAGTTCCTGCGACGTTGGCTGGCCGGCTTTTTCGGACGATACAAACGCTACACCGGCATCATCGACAAGTTGGTCATCCTGCTGCTGGTCTATGCGGCGTTCTGCAACTCGATGGTGTCCGGCATCTGGCGCCAGCAAGGCAGCGGCGTGTTGCTTAGCGCAGTGGTGGGCAGTGCCGTGCTGCTGGCAATCATCCTGTGGGCGACCACCCGTACCGCCCGCGCCCTGAAATTCAACAGCGCCGATGAAGTCGCCGCGGTGTTTTGCGCCAGCAAGAAATCCCTTGCCGCCGGGGTGCCGATGGCGGCGTTGATTTTCGGCAACCACCCGGGCCTGGGGCTGATTCTGCTGCCGATCATGATCTATCACCCGCTGCAGTTGATCGTCTGCTCGATCCTGGCCGAGCGCTATGCCAGCCAGCACAAGGCGCTGACATCCGGCCAGGACGGCGCCCTCGTCAACGCTCGATGATCGCCGTCACGCCCTGGCCGGCGGCGGCACAGATGGAGATCAACCCTCGACCTCGCCCGGCGGCGTCCAGCAACTTGGCGAGGTTGGCGACAATGCGCCCGCCCGTGGCGGCAAACGGATGCCCGGCGGCCAGGGAACTGCCCTTCACGTTCAGCCGGCTGCGCTCGATGGACCCCAGCGGCGCGTCGAGGCCCAGGCGGGTGTTGCAATAGTCCGGGTCTTCCCAGGCCTTGAGCGTGCACAGCACTTGGGCGGCGAACGCTTCATGGATTTCGTAGTAATCGAAGTCTTGCAAGGTCAGGCCGTTGCGCGCCAACAATCGCGGCACGGCGTAGACCGGGGCCATCAGCAGCCCTTCGGCACCGTTGACGAAATCCACCGCTGCCGTTTCACCGTCACGCAGGTACGCCAGGATCGGCAGGCCCCGGGCCTTGGCCCATTCTTCGCTGCCCAGCAGCACCAACGAGGCACCGTCGGTCAGTGGGGTGGAGTTGCCGGCAGTCATCGTGCCCTTGGCGCTTTTTTCGAAGGCCGGCTTGAGGGACGCGAGTTTTTCCAGGGTCAGGTCCGGGCGCAGGTTGTTGTCCCGGGTCAGGCCGAGAAACGGCGTCATCAAGTCGTTCTGCCAGCCTTCGGCGTAGGACGCGGCCATCTTCTGATGGCTCTCCAGGGCCAGCTGATCTTGCGCCTCCCGAGGGATCTGCCAGGTCTGGGCCATCAATTCACAGTGCTCGCCCATGCTCAGGCCAGTGCGCGGTTCGTTGATGCGCGGCAGATCCGGCATCAGGTGTTGGGGGCGCAATTGCAGGAAGGTCTTGATTTTCTCGGCGGTGCTCTTGGCGCGATTGGCTTGCAGCAGGATCCTGCGCAACCCCTCGTTGACGGCGATCGGCGCGTCCGATGTGGTGTCGACGCCGCCGGCAATGCCGCTGTCGATCTGGCCCAGGGCGATCTTGTTGGCCACCAGCAGCACCGTCTCCAGCCCCGTACCGCAGGCCTGCTGTACGTCATAGGCCGGCGTCATCGGTGACAACCGCGAACCGAGCACGCATTCGCGGGTCAGGTTCATATCCCGAGAGTGCTTGAGCACCGCACCGGCCGCCACTTCGCCGATGTGCAAGCCATGCAGGTTGTAGCGTTCGATCAGCCCCTCGAGGGCAGCCGTCAACATCGCCTTGTTGCTGGCGGTGGCATAGAGCCCGTTGGAGCGGGCGAAGGGAATGCGGTTACCGCCGATGATCGCGACGCGGCGTAGCTGTGTCATGAAAGAACTCCCTGTGTAGGTCTGAATGTACTCGCTGAAACAACCGAACGTCTGTGGGAGCGAGCTTGCTCGCGATGAACGATGACGCGCTATCCCTGAAAAATCGCGGCGCCTGCATCGCGAGCAAGCTCGCTCCCACAGGTATCCGGTGCCTTGGACAAGACGCTCCGGGACAAGCTTAGGCTTTATCTCGCCGATCGAACGACTGATTGCCAATCATGGTCCACACTTGGAACCTCATCAGCCGGAGTGTGTTCCATGTCTGACCGTTATATCGACTTCGCCAATTCGCCCATCGGCCGGCGCATGGTCGGGTCCCTCGGCCTGCCCTCGCCGGTACGCCTGGAACGCTGGCAGGCCGGGCGGCTGCGGCCGATCGAAGGCGCGCTGCTGCTGGGCGGTGGGCCGTTGACCGAACAGATCGGCACCTTTGCCAAGCGCCTGACCGACAGCATTTTCATCTACGGCGGCGAACCGACCCTGGCCACGGAATGGATCCCCGGCCACGGCCCGAAAATCAAGGCGGTGGTGTACGACGCCAGCCATTTGGTCCAGGCCGACCAGCTCAAGCAACTGCGGGAATTTTTCCAGCCGCTGATGAAAAACCTCGACCACAGCGCCCATGTCGTCATCCTCGGGCGTGCACCGGAAAGTCTTGGCGATCCGTTCGCCGCCAGTGCCCAGCGGGCGTTGGAGGGTTTCAGCCGGTCCCTGGCCAAAGAGCTGCGCCACGGCGGGACGCTGCAATTGCTGTACGTCGGCAACGGTGCCGAAACCCAGTTGGAAGGTGCGCTGCGGTTTTTCCTGTCGCCCAAAAGCGCCTTCATTTCCGGGCAGGTCATTCGTCTTAACGCCTGTGACAACCAAGTCCAGGACTGGACCCGGCCGCTCACGGGGCTCAAGGCGCTGGTCACTGGCGCAGCCCGCGGGATCGGCGCCGCCATCGCCGAAACCCTGGCCCGCGATGGCGCCGACGTGATCCTGCTGGACGTCCCGCAGGCCAAGACCGATCTCGACGCCCTGGCGGCGCGCTTGAGCGGACGCAGCGTCACGCTGGATATCTGCGCTGAAGAGGCGGCCCCACAGTTGATCGAGCACTTGCCCGACGGCGTCGACATCGTGGTGCACAACGCCGGCATCACCCGGGACAAAACCCTCGCCAACATGACCCCGGAATTCTGGGACGCCGTGCTGGCCGTCAACCTCAACGCCCCGCAAGTACTGACCAAGGCCCTGCTCGACAGCGGCACCCTGCGGGACAATGGCCGGGTGGTTCTGCTGGCGTCCATCAGCGGCATTGCCGGCAACCGTGGGCAGACCAACTATGCGGCGAGCAAAGCCGGGCTGATCGGCCTGGCCCAGGCGTGGGCGCCGCAGTTGCAGACACGCGGTATCAGTATCAATGCCGTGGCGCCGGGCTTCATTGAAACCCGCATGACCGCCGAGATCCCCTTCGCCTTGCGCGAGGCCGGACGGCGCATGAGCTCCCTTGGCCAGGGCGGTTTGCCCCAGGACGTCGCCGAAGCCGTGGCCTGGCTCGCACAACCGGGCACCGGCGCCGTGACGGGGCAGGCCTTGCGGGTGTGCGGTCAAAGCCTATTGGGAGCGTGACCATGACGATCCAATGGCATGACGTCAGCAGCCCGCCCTCCATGTCCGGGCTTTATTCGAAAGCGGCGACACGGCGCAAGATCACCGGAACGACCTTGCCCGAGGAAGGATTGCGCCAAGTGCTCCAGGTCGACCCGCAACGGCTGGCGGCTTATCGCAAGGTTTGCGGTTTCGTCGATAACGGACTACTGCCGCCGACCTATCCCCACGTCTTGGCGTTCGCCCTGCAAATGCAATTGCTCACAGGGCGGGACTTTCCCTTTCCGTTGTTGGGGCTGATCCACTTGAGCAACCGCATTCGTGTACTGCGGCCCATGGGTGGGGTCGGCCAGGTGCGGACCAGCGTCCATGTCGAGAACCTGCAAGCCCACGCCAAGGGCGCAGTCTTCGACCTGATGACCCGCCTCGATGATCAATTGGGGCCGCTGTGGGAGGCCCGGAGCCAGATGCTGTGCAAAGGGGTCCAGCTTGACGGCGCACTCGTGGACGACTCGCCCGAGGCCAGCCTGCCCTTGATTGAAGTCGCGCGTTGGGCCGCACCGGCTGACATCGGTCGGCAGTACGCCAAGGTCTCCGGCGACTACAACCCGATCCACCTGAGTGGCATGAGCGCTCGGCTGTTCGGCTTCCCCACCGCCATCGCCCATGGTCTGTGGAACAAGGCCAGGACCCTGGCGGCGCTGGATGACCACCTGGCCGAGGCCAACATCGAGATTGACGTGACCTTCAAAAAACCAGTGCGCCTGCCCAGCGAAGTGACCCTGCTGGCCAGCGCGGCGGGCTCCAGTGGGCAACTGCAACTGATGGGCGCCGGGGCGCTGGAGCATATGGTGGGGGCGTGGCGGCCGGTGGCCTGAGCAGAATAACGGCACTCACCATAAATCCATTGTGGGAGCGAGCTTGCTCGCGATAGCGGTGGCTCAGCTTGCATCAAGGTTGGCTGTACTGCCGTCATCGCGAGCAAGCTCGCTCCCACAGTTTGTTCCGGAGTGTTCGAGGGGCAGGCGCTCGCCACGAAATCCCTGTGGGAGCGAGCTTGCTCGCGATGGCGGTGGGTCAGCTTGCATCAAGTTTGGCTGTACTGCCGTCATCGCGAGCAAGCTCGCTCCCACAGTTTGTTCCGGAGTGTTCGAGGGGCAGGCGCTCGCCACAAAATCCCTGTGGGAGCGAGCTTGCTCGCGATAGCGGTGGGTCAGCTTGCATCCATCTTGAATCAACCCACTCAGCGCGGCGGGTAGTTGGACAGGATCCGCCCGACCGTCTCTCGCACAGCCGTGTTGCGGTCGGTCGGGTTGGGGGAGTTGCTGAGCAATTGCTCATCACTGCCACGCCACACCAGCTTGCCGTCCTTGCCATCGAGCAGGTCGATCTGCACGGTGGCGACCTTGTAGCTGATGTTGCGGGTTTCGTTGTACATCGGCCCGCCCCAATACCCGTTCCAAGGGCCACCCCAACCGCCGCCATAGTTGGTCGTGACCTGTTGCTGGCGGTCCTCGACAATCAAATAGGCCTGGACCAGCACATCGCCGCGCCCACCTGCCGCGGCCGGGCGCAGGCCGCGCTGGTCGAGTTGATCGGCCACCGCCTGGCGGATCCGCTGTTCGGTCAGGTCGCTCTTGATACGGGGGTCATCGGGACGATATTGCAGCGCCGGGTCTTTCCAGCTCCAACTGCGATATGCCGCGAAATCACGGCTGGTGTCGAAGTCATGATTGACCTGGTTAGAAGCACAGGCCCCCAGCAGCAAGGTGAAGGCCAGTAGAGCAAGACGGCGAAACATGGTTTTTCTCCGTTGCGTAATCAACTTGGCGGATACGCCGACAGGGCTTTTTCCACCGCTTCACGAATGGCATCGGTGCGCTCGGTCTGGCTGCCCCGCTGGCCAGTCTCGGCGCTGGCGCTCCACACCGGCTGACCGGTGCGGGCATCAAACAGGTCCACCCGAACCACCACGACTTGTTCCTGATACGTGCGCACCATCGGCATCGGACGGTACACGCCATAACCCGGACCGTAGCGGTCGTAACGGTTGTAGCCACCGTAGTACCCCGCATCATAGTCGTCCCGAACCTGACGCACGCGGGTCTCCAGGCGCAGGTCGGCGCTGACGAACAGGTCGGCGGGCCGGTTGTCATGCAGCGGCCGCAGGCCTCGCTGGTCGAGGGCGTTGCTCACCGCTTCGGCCACTTGGGCCGAATCCGCCCAGGCAGTGCCCGGTGGCAAACGCCCGTCACGCCAGGCCCAACTGCGATAGCGCCCGTAATCACGGGGCGGCGCCGGATAGGCGCTACGGTCGAACACCGTGGCGGCCTCGGGCGGCGCCGGCGGCAGCGGGTTGGACGTGGCGACATAGGGATTGCTGCCCTGGCAGGCCACCAGCCCCAGGCACAGCACCAACAACCCTGAACGACCTTTCATTTCGCGCTCCGATTGCACGTTCAGATCAGAGGGGACGACAAACCCAGTGCAGATAACGCCCCAACCCGGCAAACGCCGGATGGCGACGGTGGGCCAGTTCCATTTCCAGCAACTGCGCCAGCTCCACCCGCCCCTGGAATTCTACGGGCATGTAGTCATGGAAAACCCGCACGCCACTCTGGCTTTCGACCTGCCACAGGCCTTCAAGTTGCGCCGCCAATTCGCGCGGATCAAGGGGCTGTTGTGGTGTCAGGCTCTGTTTTTCGCCGGCCATGTCGTTTTTGCGCAACTTGCGAAAATGCCCCTTGAGCAGGTTGCGATAGACCAACGCGTCGCGGTTGTAGAACGCCAGGGACAACCAACCACCCGGGACCGTGAGTTGGTGCAACACCGGCAGGATCGCGTGGGGCTCGGCCAGCCACTCCAGCACCGCGTGACACAGCACCAGGTCGTAAGGCTCGGTCAACTGGCCGAGCAGCTCCTGCCACGGCGCCTGGATAAACGTGGCCTGCTGGCCGGCCTCGGCAAAGCGTTGGCGGGCGCCTTCGAGCATGGGTTCGGCCGGCTCGGCCAGGGTCACCTGGTGGCCGCGCTCGGCCAGCCACAACGACATGTGGCCCAGGCCGGCGCCGATGTCCAGCACGCGCAACGGGCGTTGCGGCAAGCTTTCCAGCAGGTCGGCCTGAAGCACTGCCAGGCGGATCGCGCCCTTGGCCCCGCCGTAGATTTTCTCAGCGAAACGCGTGGCGAGCTGATCGAAATGACGGTCGCTCATTGGCCGAACCGCCGTTCGCTGTCCGCCAGCTTGCTGCGCACCACGGCGTCCATGTCCAGGCCCAGCTCGCTGCACAGCAGCAACAGGTACAACACGATGTCACCGACTTCCTGCCCGGCGTGGGCCAGTTTGTCCGCCGGCAACTGGCGGGACTGGTCCTCGGTCAGCCATTGGAAAATCTCCACCAGCTCGGCCATTTCCACGCTGGCGGCCATGGCGAGGTTTTTCGGGCTGTGAAATTGCCGCCAATCGTTACGGTCGCGAATGGCATGCAGGCGTTCGGTCAGTTCAACAAGGTTCATCGGGTTCTCCTGAATGCGCATAGCTTCAGGGGGATGACCGGGGAAGGCAAGAGTCCTCGGTACGAAGCGGCGGTTTGCCCCATAATCGAACCAACTCGGCCGCCACAGTTCCTACAATCAGGAGCCAACGGCTCAACGCAGATTCCCTCCCATCAGGATGCACATATGCAGGTAGAAAGCTTTTTCGAATGGCTCGGCCAGGCGCTCGGTTCGGTGATCCGGTTCATCGTCGACCTGCTCAGCGGCCTCTTCAACACCCTGGCCAACGCCGGCGGCAACTTCGTCGACGGGCTGTCACGCACCCTGGGCATGGACACCTCGATCATCAGCATCATCGCCCTGATCCTCGGGCTGATACTGCTGTACTCGGCCATTCGCGCGTTCATGCGGGCCTCGATCGTCATGGGCATCATCTGGCTGGTGCTGGGGTTGTGGTTGTTGAGCTGGATCATTCACTAAAGCCTCCAGCGTCCTCTCGCCTGACACACCCTGTGGCGAGGGAGCTTGCTCCCGCTGGGGCGCGCAGCGGCCCTGTTTTTGGGGACTGCTGCGCAGTCCAGCGGGAGCAAGCTCCCTCGCCACAATGAATCCAAGTTCCGCAGGGAACGAGCAGGCAAGAACCCGCTACAATCGCGCTCCATCAAGGAGCCCGCATGCCCAACCTGATCACCGACTGGCGCGACCGCCTCACCCATCGCCGGGTCTGGGCGTTGGCTGCGCCGATGATTCTCTCGAACATTTCCGTGCCGCTGGTGGCGCTGGTGGATAGCACGGTCATCGGCCACTTGCCCCATGCCCATCAGTTGGGCGCGGTGGCGGTCGGGGCGAGTTTGTATACGGTGCTGGCGTGGGCCATGGGTTTCTTGCGCATGGGCACCACCGGGTTCGCCGCACAGGCCGCCGGGCGTGGTGACGGCGCGGCGTTGCGGCAAGTGTTGCTGCAAGGCCTGCTGTTGGCGATGGGGTTGGCGATGTTGCTCGGTGCCGTCGGCGTGCCGTTGAGCGACGTGGCCTTGCACTTCATGCAGCCGTCCGCTGAGCTCAACCAATTGACCCGCGACTTCTTCCACACCCGGCTCTTCGGCTTGCCGGCGGCGCTGGCCAGCTATGCGCTGGTGGGCTGGTTCCTTGGCGCCCAGAATGCCCGGGCGCCGTTGGCGATCCTGCTGGTGACCAACCTGGTCAACATCGCCCTGAACCTGTGGTTCGTGATCGGCCTGGACTGGGGCGTGACCGGTTCGGCCCGGGCCTCGGTGATTGCCGAGTGGACCGGTGCGCTGGTTGGCCTGGCCCTGGCTCGCAAGACCCTGCGGGCCTGGCCCGGACAAATCGCCTGGGCAGCCCTGGGCGTATGGCAGAACTGGCGTCCGCTGCTGGCGGTGAACCGGGACATTTTCATTCGCAGCCTGGCCCTGCAAGCGGTGTTTTTCCTGATCACGGTGCAAGGCGCGCGCCTGGGGGACGCGACCGTGGCAGCCAATGCCCTGCTGCTCAACGGCCTGCTGTTGACCGCCCATGCCCTGGACGGCCTCGCCCACGCCGTGGAAGCGCTGTGCGGCCATGCCATTGGCGCTCGCGACCGCCTCGCCCTGCGTCGCTCGCTGGTGGTGGCCGGCGGTTGGTCGCTGATTGCCAGCCTCGGCTTTGCCCTGCTGTTCCTGCTCGCCGGCCATGTGTTCATCGACATGCAGACCGACATTCCCGACGTGCGCGCCACCGCTTATGGCTACCTGCCCTACCTGGCGACCTTGCCGCTGATCGCGGTCTGGAGCTACTTGCTCGACGGCCTGTTCATCGGTGCCACCCGCGCCCGGGAAATGCGCAACGGCATGGTCTTGACCCTGCTGCTGGTGGCGCCAATCGCCTGGATGCTGCTGGGGTTGGGCAACCACGGACTGTGGATCACCTTCCTGCTGTTCATGGCCTTGCGCAGCCTCACCCTCGGTGCGTTTGCCTGGCACTTGCAGCGGCACGACCGTTGGCTCGGCGCGCCGACGTAATAACCCTCAACCCTGACGGCCCTGCCAGCGTCGCCGCAGGTGATCGAGCCGCTCGCGCTGAGAATCACCCTCCGGCCCCGGCAGGAGCCGGGCATTGGGGTATTGCAGCCGCAGCCAGAGCCAGTCGTCGAGCACCGTCCGCTCGGTAAAACCCAGCGCCAGCCCCTGCTGCACATCCTCCCAGAGCCGGCGGTAATCACGGCCGGTGGAAAGGGACCATTGCCACGCGTGACGCTCCAGCAGGCAGCGCTGCAACTGGCCCTGCTGTCGATCGCTGAGGCCGTGCTCCTTCTCCAGCGCTGCCACCGGCAATCCGGGGTTGGACAGTTGCTGCCAGCCCTGACTGCCGATCGCCCGGTCGGCCCATGTGCCGCCAAACCAGCGCAACAGGCTGATCGGACCCAGCCAGCAACTGAGTTCATGGGAGTCGCAACCGTCGAAGAAATAGCTCGCGGTGTGCGGGTTGTAGTAATTCAACAAGGCTTTGTGATGCAGGCCGAGCGTCACCGTCAGCATGCGCCGCAGATGCGCCAGTAATTGCACCGCAGGCTGTGGACAGGCCAACAACAGCCCTGGCCAGGCGTGCGGGTCCAGGTGGCAAAGACTCGTCAACGCTGGCGATTGGCGCAGATCCACCAACAGCGGGCCGTGGTCGCGAAGCCCATGCAACTCGGTGCCTTCGAACAGGGCAAAGCGCTGGGCGTCGGCGAACTGCGCATGAACGCGCTGCGCTGCCTCAGGCGCACTCGGCACGTCCAGCAACAACCACTGCGGCGTCGATCCAGGCACGGCCACGGCGCTCATCGAGCAACGCCCGAGCCGCGGCCCATGAGCATGCGGCAGGTGCACAGGGGTTGGGTGCAAGGGTTGAAAGGCCCGCCTTCGGGCAACAGGCACAACAAGACCAGCGGCTCGGCCTCCCGCATCGCCGACAACAGCACCGGATCGACCACAGATGGCCCAAATGTTTCGCCCGAGAATGACTCATCCGCGCCCTCTACCAAGGCAGGCTCGCTCAGAAATGCACTGATCAACGGCCGATCCGGATCGCCTTCGATAAAGCTCACCAGCACCTCGGTACCGTCACCCATCGCGTCTACCCCGCCAGCCGCCAGCTCGGGCGCCAAAGGCAACCAGCAATGGCTGGGACTGGAACCTTCGCCCTGATAGACCCAGTCGAACTCCACCGCCACGCGCCCCGCCCCGAGCACCGGAGGCTCGTCAACCGCCACGACCCAACCGCGTTGCCGGCTTGCCATGCGGGGCTTGGCCGGGACGTTGTCCGGCATGAACAGCACGCCCCGGGGAATGGCCTTGAAATGATTGCCATACACGCCCGCCTGGGCGCGATGTTCGACCCTGGTCAACAGCCAGCGCCGGTTCCAGCCGGCAAACGGATGGGCCGTCAGCGTCAGTATCTGGCCGGCGTGCAGGTTCGTCAGGTCGCTACGACCCTGGGCGACTTGCTCCCCCGCCACAGCGGTTTGCACGCTGAAGGTCCGCACCGCGGCAGTCGGCCCCTCGTCCGCATAGACCGCCTGGCCGGCAGGGGGAAAACTGTGCGGGTTGTCCGCGAACACCAGGCAATGCCCGTCGCGGGCGTGTTCGAAATGAAAGTGGATACCCGCTTGGGCGCACACGCGCTGGAGGAACTGCAGGTCCGATTCCCGATACTGGGTACAAAAATCCTGCGGTGGGTAATCGCCACTCAGGTCCAGGCACAGGCTGCGCCCGCTGATGCCATGGGCCTTGAGCACCTGGCGAATGATCTGCGGCACCGAGCGGGCGCTGAACACTCGCTGGTTGAAGCGTTGACCCAGACAGGCCAGCCTGGGGCTGATGCGCACCCGGCAGCCGACGCCATGGGAGTGCTGGACCCACTCATGGATCTGCCCATGAATGCCTCGGCCTGACGCTCCGAAACTCAACCAGACGCTGCGGTACAGCAAGCCCGCCAAGTCCAGGTTCGGGTCGAGCAACGGCAGCTCCGCTTCATAGATGAAGGGTTCGCTGATCGCTTCACTGCCCGTAAAAGCGACCACGTCAACGGGCTCGGGCAGACCGGCTATCTCCAGATGAAAAGCTGGCTCGCGGGCTGGATCGGACATCGGCGTTTCTCTACAGGAGGGGCGGCCGGGGATTCTCGCCGACCGACATGGCCGCGTAGAGGGGCCAAGTACAAGTTAGGAAAGGGACTACATGAAATAAGGACATCGCCGATTAAATGAACCGGTGTGAAGAAATAGCCGTGGCATAAACAAAAATACCCTCCAGGACTGTCCGAAAAAAACCGCAATGTACGGTGTATTTTTCTGACAGCCCCGGCGGGCAGTGTCGATCAGCCAAGAGGTGAACGTGATGCAATCCTGTGGCGAGGGAGCTTGCTCCCGCTTGGGTGCGAAGCAGCCACAACGAATGGGTCTGCTGCGCAGCCCTGCGGGAGCAAGCTCCCTCGCCACAGTGAATCGCGCCAACCTTGAGGGAGCGGCTGTTGGGCTATCTTCTATCAGGAAGACAGATACGACGAACGCGTCAGCCCCAAACGCAACGCATCGAGGAACTGGGTGCGCTCGGCGGCGCTGATGCGGGCGCTGGCGCACTTGTCGCGGTAGTGCGTCATCAACTCCTCTGGCGACAAGTGCACGTAGCGCAGCATGTCTTCGATGGTGTCGTGGGTTTCGATACCTGCGTGGTACACGCTGCCGTCGGCGTTCTGGTAGATGTTCACCGAGTCGGTATCGCCGAACAGGTTGTGCATGTCGCCGAGAATTTCCTGGTAGGCGCCCACCAGGAAGATGCCCAGCAGGTAGTCTTCACCAGGATTGAGGGCGTGCACCGGCAGGCTGGTCTCGATGCTCTGCTCGTCGACGTACTGCTTGATCTTGCCGTCGGAGTCGCAGGTCAGGTCTTGCAGCACGGCGCGGCGCAGCGGCTCTTCGTCCAGGCGATGCAGCGGCAGGATCGGCAGCACTTGGCCGATGGCCCAGGTGTCCGGCAGGCTCTGGAATACCGAGAAGTTGCAGATGTACTTGTCGGCCAGCTTGTCGTTGAGCTCGTCCAGCACCTGGCGGTGCGAGCGCTGGCGGGCCTTCAACGAGTTGTGCAGGCGACGGCACACGGCAAAGTAGCACTGCTCGGCCAAGGCTTTTTCCGCCAGGGTCAGCTTGCCGTCGGCATATTGCGCCGCCACGTCGCTCATGTAGTGCGTGGCGCGCCAGTAGGTCTCGGTGACCATCTCGATGTCGGTGGGGCCCAGCAGGTCAACCAGCCATTGCACGGTTTCCGGCAGTTCCTGCTTGTTGTCGATCGCCGGCACGTCGTCGTTGTGTTTTTCGACGTCGGTCACCTGCACCACCAGCATCGCGTGGTGAGCAGTCAGCGAGCGGCCGCTTTCCGAGAAAATGTGCGGGTGCGGCAGGCCCTGGGCGTCGCAGAACTCCTTGAGCATGCCAACCACGACACCGGCGTAATCGTCCATGTCGTAGTTGATCGAACTGGCATTGCGCGAGTGCGTCCCGTCGTAGTCCACGCCGAGGCCGCCGCCGACGTCGATGTGATCCACCGGCAGGCCGAGGTTGCGCAGCTCACCGTAGTAACGGATCGCTTCCTTGAAGCCATGCTGGTAGTCCGCCAGGTTGGCGATCTGCGAACCCATGTGGAAGTGCAGCAGGCGGATGCCCTGGTCCAGGCCAGCCGCGCGGAAACGCTCGACCACCGACAGCAGTTGCGCGGCCGACAAGCCGAACTTGGACTTCTCGCCACCGGTATCGGCCCACTTGCTCGACGCCAGGGACGACAGGCGCACCCGCAGGCCGACCTGTGGCTTGACCTTGAGCACTGCGGCCTCTTCGATCACCAGGCCGACTTCGGACTCTTTCTCGATGACGATGAAGACGTTGTGGCCAAGCTTCTGGCCCATCAGCGCCAGGCGGATGAATTCGCGGTCCTTGTAGCCGTTGCAGACAATGGTCCCGCCCTTCGGTGCGAGGGCCAGCACCGCCAGCAGCTCCGGCTTGGAACCGGCTTCCAGGCCGATGGAGACGTTCTGGGTGGCAATGATGTTTTCGATCACCGCTTCTTGCTGGTTGACCTTGATCGGGTAGAGCGCGGTGTACTTGCTCTGATATTCCAGGCGCGCGATGTTGCTGTCGAACGCGCCGGTGAGCTGGCGCACACGGTCTTGCAGGATGTCGGGGAAGCGCACCAGCAACGGCAGCGAGAGGCCACTCTGGCGCAACTGGTCGACTTGCTCGAACAGGTCGATGGGCGAACTGCCTGGACCGTTCGGACGGACTTCGACGCGACCGGCTTCATTGATCGCGAAATACCCGGCCCCCCAATGGCGAATCCCGTAAACACTGCGGCTGTCCGCAACTGTCCATTGGCTGCCATCGTCTTTGCGTGTGCGTCGTACGGACATCGAAGTCCCCTATAAAGAAGTCAAAATGCACCATCCGGTCGGAGGCTGGGGCAGTCTAGAGAGTGAAAATGACGAATTGCCTGTTAGCAAGGTAGACCCTGCTCCCAGCGATGAGTTTAGAAACCCGTTCAGAACAGGCTCTGTGAAAACCATGCGGGCGACCTCGGACGGCGGGTCCGGGTCAAGCCGAGGGTGGTTTTCACAGAAGCTGCTAGCCGCCGGATTTCTTTGCCTTGAAGCCGTGCTTGAGCAGTTCCGCCAGCAGCAGCTCGACGTGATCGCCCTGGATCTCGATGATGCCGTCTTTCAACGCACCACCGGTGCCACAGCGTTTCTTCAACGTGGTGGCCAACTCCTTGAGCGCGTCTTCGGCCAACGGCACACCGGTGATCGTGGTCACCGTCTTGCCGCCGCGCCCTTTGCTTTCACGGCGCACACGGGCAATGCCGTCACCGGCGGGGATGGCGGTCTGTTTGCAGATACAGGCATCCACCGGTTGACGGCAATCAGGGCAATGACGACCGGCGTCGGTAGAAAATACCAGGCCGCCCAGGGCGGCGAAGGATGCGGCTTTTTTGGCCACCGGCAATCCTCTTGGGAGGACAAAGACTGGTCGAGGGGAGAATGTGCCTCGACCGCGAAACCCCACTCAGGCAGGGGCAGCGCTACTGGACCGCAGACACGGTTCAGCTTGAAAAGTCGCGCAGTGTAACGGCAAAAAGCCGACTTGCTAAGGGCCAATCAGCGCCAATTTATAGCTTCTTTGCGACGCTGCCACCGTGGACGCGCAAATAGCGCTCAAGTGCCGCCAGGGAGTCCGGGCAGTAAGGCATGCGCTGGATTTCATCGAGCACCTGTTCGAGGGGCAGGAAACGCGCTTCGAGGACTTCTTCGGGCTGCAGGACCAATGGGCCGTCCCACACCGCCGAGAACGCCGAGCACCACAGACGACTGCCGGGGTCTTCGAAATAAAAATGGTCATGGGCGGTCAGTTCCACGCCGCTCACGCCCAGCTCCTCCGCCAGCTCACGGGCCGCCGATTCGGCGTAGGTCTCGTCGGCCTGGACCATGCCGCCCGCCGCCACGTCCCAGAACCCCGGGTAGATGGCCTTGCTCAGGGTGCGCCGGTGAACACAGAGTTCACCGGCCGAGTTGAACAGCATGATGTAGGTGCCACGTCCGATCAGCCCGCGTTCGCGCAACTCCGAACGCACCAGGCTGCCGAGCAGGTTGTCGTGCTCGTCGACCCACGCGATCAACTCGGCATCCGAGGCCACTCGGTGAGCGACCTCCCGGGGGCTTTCACTCATGGATCAACCCTGGTTCAGCAGTTGCCGCAAGTCGATGACCGCTGCGTTGGCCCGGGAAATGTAGTTGGCCATGACCAGCGAGTGGTTCGCCAACACACCGAAGCCACTGCCGTTGAGGATCATCGGGCTCCAGACCGGTTCCTGGGACGCTTCCAGTTCACGGATGATCTGCCGCACGCTGACCGTGGCGTTCTTTTTCGCCAGCACATCGGCGAAGTCCACTTCGATGGCGCGCAGCAGGTGCGACAGCGCCCAGGCCTGGCCGCGGGCTTCATAGAACACGTTGTCGATCTGCAGCCATGGGGTCTCGACCACCTCTTCGTCCACCTGCGGCACCTGGCCCGGGGCCGGGACTTCGGTTTTCAGCGAGGTGTTGAGCTTGACCCGGCCAACGCTGGCCGACAGGCGCTGGGACAACGAACCCAGGCGCGTGCCGACGTCGCCCAGCCAGTTGTTCAAGTTGTCGGCGCGCGCGTAGAACAGCGCGCTTTTCTGGTTCGGGTCGGACAGCCGCGCCTGATAGCGGCTCAGGGAGTTGATGCCTTCCTGGTATTCGGATTCGCTGGAGGGCAGCACCCAGCTGCGGTTGTCGAAGTTGAAGCGCGGCTCGGCCTTGGCCAGGTCGGCGTCCTCGGCGGACTGGGACTGGGAGCGGGCGAAGTCCTTGCGCAGGGCGCGGCTCAGGTCGCGGACCTGCACCAGCACGCCGTATTCCCAGCTCGGCATGTTGTCCATCCACAGGCCTGGCGGGAAGCGGTCGTTGGAGATGTAGCCACCCTGCTTGGTCAGCAAGGTCCCGGCCACGGTCTTGAGGGTCTCGACCGTGGTGTAGCCCACCACCATCTGCCGGCCGTCCTTCTCGGCCGCGGCCTGGGCGTTCTGCTGCACGGGGAACAACGCGGGCTCCTGGCTCCAGTACCAGCCGACGGCAATGGTCACCAGCAGGTAGAGGGCAATCAGCGTCGCCAGTGCGCGGCTGAAAAAAAGCCCACCCAGGTAGCTGCGGGCGGCCGATTTCGGCTCGGCGGCGCGTTCAGGCGCGCTGCCCGCGCGGTTTTTCCAGTCCAGCATGGCGATGTTCCTTCAATCACTTGAGTTCTCGGTTCGACCACAACCCTACGCCATCGTGCCTGATTTGAAACGCGATAATGCGGCGCCAATCATGCCGGGCGCGACAGGGCAATCGAACAGCACTATAAAGGAAGCATTGCCATCGGCCTACGAGACTGTCCAGTCACAAACTGAATTTCGCGACTGGACAGAATATTGACGTACGACACTCATGCGAGGGAAAAGAGGTGCTAGCATAGAGCCACCAGTCGATCTCAGCATGCACCCTAACTAGTAGTCAGGATATGACCGAGCCAGAAGACCCCAGCCGTGAGCGCCTCAAGCACCACTTTGCCCAGCGGGTAATTCATCAGGCTCGTCAGATCCTGGAGATCTGGCAGCGCCTGCAACGCAGCGAATGGTCAAGCACCGACCTCTCGGAACTCAGCGAAGCCAATCTGCGCCTGCTGCGCTTTGCCGAGCGCTTCGAACAGCCCGAGCACTCCCAACTGGCCCAAGGCATCAGCCAATCGCTGCAAGCGGTGGATGCCAATCGCGGGCGCCTGAGCAGCCAGCTGATCACCGAAATCAACCGCCTGATGCAGCGTTTGTCGCGCACCGGCCTGCGCCACGGCGACCAGCTCGAACAAACTTTCCTGCCACCGCTGCGCAAACCCGTCTACGTGATGCTGCAGGACCATGACCGCGCCGAGCGCCTGGCCAAGCAATTGGAATTCTTCGGCCTCAGCGCCCAAGCGCTGGACAATGTCGCGGCGTTCCGGGCCTCGATGGTCGAGCGCCTGCCGGCGGCAATCGTCATGGATGTGGACTTCAGCGGCCCCGGCACTGGCCTGAAACTGGCCGCCGAAGCCCAGGAAGGCCTGGAACAACCGTTGCCGCTGTTGTTCTTCAGTTTGTTGGAAACCGACACGCCGACACGCCTGGCCGCGGTACGCGCCGGCGGGCAGGAATTCCTCACCGGCACCCTCGAAGCCTCGAGCCTGCTGGAAAAGATCGAGGTGCTGACCTGCGTCGCCCAGTACGATCCCTACAAAGTGCTGATCATCGATGACTCCCGTGCCCAGGCCTTGCACACCGAGCGCCTGCTCAACAGCGCCGGCATCATCACCCGCACGCTGATCGAACCGATCCAGGCCATGGCCGAGCTCGCGGATTTCCAGCCCGACCTGATCATCCTCGATATGTACATGCCCGCCTGCACCGGCACGGAACTGGCCAAGGTGATCCGCCACAATGACCGCTACGTCAGCGTGCCGATCATCTACCTGTCCGCCGAAGACGACCTGGACAAGCAGCTCGACGCCATGAGCGAAGGTGGCGACGACTTCCTGACCAAGCCGATCAAGCCTCGGCACCTGATCACCACCGTACGCAACCGTGCGGCCCGGGCGCGCAACCTCAAGGCGCGGATGGTGCGCGACAGCCTCACCGGCCTGTACAACCACACCCACATCCTGCAACTGCTCGAAGATTGCAGCTTCCGCGCCCGTCGCGAAGGCAAGCCCCTGAGCTTCGCCATGCTCGATATCGACCATTTCAAACGGGTCAATGACAGCCACGGCCACCCCATGGGCGACCGGGTGATCAAGAGTCTGGCGCTGTTTCTCAAGCAACGCCTGCGCAAGACCGACTTCATCGGCCGTTACGGCGGCGAAGAGTTCGCCATTGTCATGCCCGACACCGACATCGACGCTGCCTGCAAGGTGTTGGATGAGATTCGCCAGCGCTTTGCCGAAATCCATTACCCGGCCCAGCCCCATGATTTGTGGTGCACCTTCAGCGCCGGCGTGGTGGAAATGAGCGATGATTCCGACAGCCTGATGATGGCCAGCCAGGCGGACGAAGCGCTGTATCGCGCCAAGCACGCCGGACGCAACCGGGTACAGAGCGCCCGCCAATCAAAGCAAAGTGCCACTTTTTCATCGGAATCGACCGATTCGGTCATAAACCTGTAACTCAAGCGCAATAAATTCAGGCACTTACGATTCTGCCCCCGGTAGACCCTTGATGCGCCTGAAGCTGCTGACCAATCTCAACACCCTTCTTTTAGTTGCCGTGTGCCTGGGCCTCGGGGCCACCCTATGGTGGTCGCAGATCGCCCTGGAACGGCCCTACTTGCTGATGGAGCGTTATCTGGGCCTGTCGCGGCAGTTCCAGGGCGAAGTGGCGCGCAACATCGAGGACTACCTGGCCAGCGGCGATGCCTTGCGCCTGAGCGCGGCCACCCAGGCCTTGGAAACGCTGCAAAAAGACCTCGACCAGTTTTCCCTGGAGCTGGCCAAGACCTTGCGTCCGAGCCTGTCGAACCTCGACAGCTTCAGCAAGACCGATCTGCTGGCCGCCGGCAAACTGGCCGGCGATCCGCAGGCGTTGCTGCTGCAGGCCGAGCGTGAACTGAGCGCCAGCCTCGATCAACTGGCCCAATACGCCAACGGCGCCCCGGCCTACTTGCCTCCCTTGTTCGCCGCGTCGCAGCACCTGGGCCGGTTGTCCCTCACGCGGGACAAACTGGTCAGCAGCGGCCGCAGCGAACTGGCCGCCGATGTCGAACGGGAACTGGCGAGCATCCGTGTCGAGGCCGAACGCCTCGATAGCCTGCCGCTGCTGGGTGTCACCGCCAGCAGCGATTCGGGCAGCGATGATTTCGCCGCGCTGATGGGCCTGGAGACCCAGGAAAAAGCCGCCGCCGAAGACGCTGGCATCGCCCTCAAGCGCGAACTCAACAGCCTGCTCGGCCGTTATCCGGCGGAATTGACCCGCACCCGTGAATTGATCCAGAAACGCACCGAGCTAAGCAGCGCCACGCACCTGAAAATCGCCGATGTGCAAATGGCGATCGATACCCTGGAGCCGGCCGTGCGGGCCCAGCATGGGCAGATCCAGGGGGAGGTACGCTTGATTCAGGGGGTGATGATCGGCCTGATCCTGCTGATCGCACTGTTGATCGACACCTTGCAGCGACGCCTGGCCCGCACCTTGACGCACCTGGCTCCGGCCCTGTCGACCTGGGCCGAAGGGGACTTCAGCCGGGGCATCCAGGTGGGCGCCAGCAACCGCGAAATGCAAGACATCGAGGCTTCGCTCAATCGCCTGCGCGCTTATCTGGTGGACCTGGTGGGCACCATTCGGATGAATGCTGAACAGGTCGCGGGCAGCAGCCGGGCCCTGGCCGAGCTGAGCGGCGAATTGCACAGCGGGGCCGAGCATCAGGCCGGCGACACGGCGCTGATCCGTGATTCCCTCAGCGAACTGGAAGCGACGATCCAGCAAGTCGCCGGCGATGCCAGCCAGGCCGCAGACGCCAGCCGTAGCGCCGGGCAAGCGGTGGAGCAAGGGCAGAAAGTCATCGGCCTGAGCCTCACGGGCCTGCATGCACTGGTGGGGGAAGTGCAAGGCAACGCGCAAATGATTGAACAACTGGCCGAGGAATCGGCCACCATCGGCGGCGTGCTGACGGTGATTCGCTCGATTGCCGACCAGACCAACCTGCTGGCCCTCAACGCCGCCATCGAAGCAGCCCGTGCCGGGGAAATGGGCCGGGGCTTTGCGGTGGTGGCCGAGGAAGTCCGCTCCCTGGCCCAACGCACGGCCGGCGCCACCGCCGAAATCCAGACCTTGATCGCCCGCCTGCAACTGGCCGCGCGCCAATCGGTGGACGGCATGCGCGCCCAGGTCGAACACGCCGAAGCCACCGCCAGCCAGGCGCAAGCGGCCGACGGTGCACTGGATGAAATCGTCGGCGCCATCCAGACCATCGCCGACACGGCGGTCCGTATCGCCGACGTCACCGCCCAACAAAGCGGCGCCGTCAGCGAAATCCGCGACCACAGCGAGCGGATCCACCAACTGGGCGGGGACAACCTGCTGCGCATCGGCCAGGGCCGGGAACAGGGCGATCATCTACTCGTGCTGGGCGGGCGGTTGCACACTGCGGTGCAGGCGTTTCGGGTTTAGCTCCTAGAAACGGTATGACTCATTGTGGCGAGGGAGCTTGCTCCCGCTCGGCTGCGCAGCAGTCGTAGAACCTGCCTACTGGTTTTTTCCGACACACCGTGTTGAATGGTCTTGGGGCTGCTGCGCAGCCCAGCGGGAGCAAGCTCCCTCGCCACAGGGTCGATTCCGAAAGAAAGTGAACACTCACCGTCAACCGCCATCGCCTGTGGGAGCGAGCTTGCTCGCGAAAGCGGTGGGTCAGCTTGAATCGATGTTGGATATGCCGCCGTCATCGCGAGCAAGCTCGCTCCCACAGAGGGGCGGTTTCCAACCGTATGACCGGATCAGGGGCCTGGGTCATAAATTTCGCGCAAACATCGGTCATCGTGCTGGCTATTGCCGAGAACTGGACAGTCATTAAGGCTTTGCGGCATAGTCGCCGGGTTCTGATACCTGCTCACAGATAACAAGGAACAGCAGATGGCGACCCTATTGGTCCTGCACGGACCCAACCTGAACCTGCTGGGCACCCGTGAACCGGGCGTCTACGGCGCCGCGACCCTGGCCCAGATCAACCAGGACCTGGAACAGCGAGCCCGCAACGCCGGCCATCATTTGCTCTACCTGCAAAGCAACGCCGAATATGAATTGATCGACCGTATCCATGCCGCGCGTGGCGAAGGCGTGGACTTCATTTTGATCAATCCAGCAGCTTTTACACACACAAGTGTCGCATTACGTGACGCGCTGCTGGCGGTGAGCATCCCATTCATCGAAGTGCATTTGTCCAACGTGCACAAACGCGAACCTTTCCGTCATCACTCCTACTTCTCCGATGTAGCAGTGGGAGTGATCTGCGGCCTTGGCGCCAGCGGTTACCGACTGGCCCTGGAGGCCGCCCTAGAGCAGCTTGAAAGACAGGCGACAGCTTGAACAACAAGCGTTAAACGCCCCTGACCGACCCTTGGGAGTTGATGATTCATGGATATCCGTAAAGTTAAGAAATTGATCGAATTGCTGGAAGAGTCCGGCATCGACGAGCTTGAGATCAAGGAAGGCGAAGAGTCCGTACGCATCAGCCGTCACAGCAAGACCCCGGCCCAGCAGTTCTATGCACCGGCCCCGATGCAGGCTCCGGCCGCCGCACCTGCTCCAGCAGCCCCGGTTGCCGCCGCAGCCCCCGCCGCACCGGCGGCACCAACGCTGAACGGCGCTGTTGCCCGTTCACCAATGGTGGGCACGTTCTATCGCAAGTCTTCGCCATCCTCGCCGTCCTTCGTTGAAGTCGGCCAGACCGTGAAGAAAGGCGACACCCTGTGCATCGTCGAAGCCATGAAGATGATGAACCACATCGAAGCTGAAACCAGCGGTGTGATCGAGTCCATCCTCGTCGAAGACGGCCAGCCGGTTGAGTACGACCAACCGCTGTTCACCATCGTTTGAACCGCGGGGAGCCTTTGATGACTGCGAAGTTGGAAAAAGTTCTGATCGCTAACCGCGGTGAGATCGCCCTGCGGATTCTGCGTGCCTGCAAAGAGATGGGCATCAAGACCGTCGCCGTTTACTCCAAGGCCGACAAAGAACTGATGCACCTGGGCCTGGCGGACGAATCCGTCTGCATCGGTCCGGCGTCGGCTGCGCACTCCTACCTGCACATCCCGGCGATCATCGCCGCTGCCGAAGTGACCGGCGCCACCGCCATTCACCCGGGCTACGGTTTCCTGGCGGAAAACGCCGACTTCGCCGAACAGGTGGAAAACTCCGGTTTTGCCTTCATCGGTCCGAAAGCCGACACCATCCGCCTGATGGGCGACAAGGTGTCGGCCAAGCACGCCATGATTGCCGCCGGCGTGCCGACCGTTCCGGGCTCCGACGGCCCGCTGCCTGAAGACGAAGAAACCGCTTTGCGCATCGGTCGCGAAGTGGGTTATCCGGTGATCATCAAGGCCGCTGGCGGCGGCGGTGGTCGCGGCATGCGCGTGGTACACAAGGAAGAAGACCTGATTTCCTCGGCGAAACTGACCCGCTCCGAAGCTGGCGCGGCGTTCGGCAACCCGATGGTCTACCTGGAAAAATTCCTGACCAACCCACGTCACGTCGAAGTCCAGGTACTGTCCGACGGCCAGGGCCAGGCCATCCACCTGGGCGACCGCGATTGCTCGCTGCAGCGTCGTCACCAGAAGGTCCTCGAAGAAGCGCCGGCACCGGGCATCGACGAGCAGGCTCGCCAGGAAGTCCTGGCTCGCTGCGTCAAGGCCTGTATCGACATCGGCTACCGTGGCGCCGGTACCTTCGAGTTCCTCTACGAAAACGGTCGTTTCTACTTCATCGAAATGAACACCCGTGTTCAGGTGGAGCACCCGGTTTCGGAAATGGTCACCGGTATCGACATCGTCAAGGAGATGCTCAGCATCGCCGCCGGCAACAAGCTGTCGTTCACCCAGGATGACGTGGTCATCCGCGGTCACGCGCTGGAATGCCGGATCAACGCCGAAGACCCGAAGACCTTCATGCCAAGCCCTGGCACGGTCAAGCATTTCCATGCCCCGGGCGGCAATGGCGTTCGCGTCGATTCGCACCTGTACAGCGGTTATGCCGTTCCGCCGAACTACGATTCGCTGATCGGCAAGCTGATCACTTACGGGGCGACCCGTGACGAAGCCATGGCGCGCATGCGCAATGCGCTGGACGAAATCGTGGTGGACGGGATCAAGACCAACATCCCGCTGCACCGTGATCTGGTTCGTGACGAAGGCTTCTGCAAAGGGGGCGTGAACATTCACTACCTCGAGCACAAGCTGGCAGGCGAAAAGCAGTAAGCTTCAGCCCGCACCAGACAAAGCCGCCTTTGGGCGGCTTTGTCGTACCTGCAGGTTTCGCAAACCTGTGGGAGCGAGCTTGCTCGCGAAAGCGATGTATCCGCTGACATCAATGTGACTGACAGACCGCTTTCGCGAGCAAGCTCGCTCCCACAAAAGCTTTGCGCTCGCGTAAACTTGCGCGCTTCGCTGGCCGCTAGGCTGCAATCATCATTTTTCAAAGGTGCCCGCCATGCCTTGGCTGCAAGTACGCCTGGCCATCAGCCCGGAACAAGCCGAAACCTATGAAGACGCGTTTCTTGAAGTAGGCGCGGTATCGGTAACCTTCATGGACGCCGAAGACCAGCCGATCTTCGAGCCGGAGCTCAACACCACGCCGCTGTGGTCCCACACCCACCTGCTGGCCCTGTTCGAAGGCGGCACCGAGGCGGCCAGTGTCCTTGCCCATCTGGAACTGCTGACCGGCGGCCCGCTGCCCGAGCATCACAGCGAAGTGATCGAGGACCAGGACTGGGAACGTAGCTGGATGGACAACTTCCAGCCGATGCGTTTCGGCCAGCGCCTGTGGATCGTCCCGAGCTGGCATGCCGCGCCGGAGCCGGACGCGGTCAATCTGTTGCTGGACCCGGGCCTGGCGTTCGGCACCGGCACCCACCCGACCACCGCGCTGTGCCTGGAATGGCTCGACGGCCAGGATCTGAAGGGTTGCAACGTACTCGACTTCGGCTGTGGCTCAGGGATCCTGGCGATTGCCGCGCTCCTGCTGGGCGCCAAGGAAGCGGTCGGCACCGACATCGACGTCCAGGCCCTGGAAGCCTCCCGCGACAACGCCGGTCGCAACAACATCGCCGAAGCCTTGTTCCCGCTGTACTTGCCGCAGGACTTGCCACAGGTCCAGGCCGACGTGCTGGTGGCCAATATCCTCGCCGGCCCGCTGGTGTCCCTGGCGCCGCAACTGTCGAGCCTGGTCAAGCCGGGTGGACGCCTGGCGCTGTCGGGCATCCTCGCCGAACAGGGCGAAGAAGTCGCCGCCGCTTATGCCGCGGACTTTGACCTGGACCCGATCGCCAATCGCGATGGCTGGGTGCGCATCACCGGACGTCGGCGCTAGAATGAGCGCCTGTATCCACCGGATTGCCGCATGACTGACAGCTTCGTCACCCAGTGCCCGCATTGCCACACCCGTTTTCGCGTCAGCCATGCTCAATTGAGCGTGGCCCGCGGGGTGGTTCGTTGCGGCTCATGCCTGCAAGTGTTCAATGCCGCACGACAGCTGCTGGAACAACGCACGGGCAAGCCAGTCGCGCCCGCCGTCGCGCCGCCCGCCAAGCCTGCCGCCGAAGCCCCACCCCGGGCCATCAGCCAGAAACAATGGAGCGCCGCCGAACTGGACCTGGATGACCTGGACAAGGAACTGGCGCGTCTGGAGCGACGTGACAATCGCGCCCCAGGCAGTGCCGGTCGGCGTCGGGAAGACAACCTGAGCGCGCAACGCGATTCGCTTTCCGGCGAACAACAAGCCTGGCCCGACAGCCTGTACAGCGAAACCTCGGACGAACCCGTCGAAACCGTCCTCGATACGCCCTTCGAACCGTTCGAACCCCACGAACCGGCGCGGCCGCCGCGTACCGAACCGTCCCTGTCCCTGGCCCTCGAACCACTGGAACCGGACGACGAACCCGTCGCCCCACTCCACCTCGCACCGGACGACGAACCCGAAGAACACCTCGAGCGCCTGTCCGCTACCGACGACCACGACGACGAACCCGAGCCACCGCTGCCACTGCGCAAGTCACGGGAGCGCCAGGAGCCGGGCATACGCGCCGAAGCCCTCCACGACCTGGACGACGACCCGCTGCAACTGGACTGGCGCAAACGTCGTTCGCCCTGGGGCCGACGCCTGTTGTGGATTCTACTGATCCTGCTCGCCGCCGCAGCCCTGGGTGGCCAGTACATCGCCTACCATTTCGAAGAACTGGCCCGCCAGGACCAGTACCGGCCGTGGTTCCTGCAAATCTGCCCGACCATCGGCTGCGACGTACCGTCCAAGGTCGACATCGCCAAGATCAAGAGCAGCAACCTGGTGGTACGCAGCCATCCGGAATTCAGCGGCGCCCTGATAGTGGACGCGATCATCTACAACCGTGCGCCCTTCTCCCAACCTTTTCCGTTGCTGGAACTGCGCTTTGCCGACCTCAACGGGCACCTGATCGCCAGCCGTCGCTTCAAGCCCGGGGAGTACCTGGGCGGCGACCTCGAGGGCCGCGGCGAAATGCCGCCGCAGACGCCCATCCACATCGCACTGGATATCCTGGATCCGGGTCCCAAGGCGGTGAACTACAGTCTGAGCTTCCATTCCCCCGAATGAAGCCGGCCAGGGTCGGCCAATTGACGGCAGCTTTCTGACTGACCCCGCCCAGACCAAACCGCTGGCGATAACAAATTAGCTGTTCAGATTTTATCCAATTCGATCTTTAACCAGTCATCGAGAGCGGGTATCATGCCAACCCTTTTTCGAAGTCTCATGATCCGGCCCCACTTCAGGGAAGTCCTATGTCGGCGGTACGCATCGGCCCATATACATTGCAGAACGGCCTGGTTCTCGCCCCCATGGCGGGCGTCACCGACCAGCCCTTTCGTCAGTTGTGCAAACGATTGGGCGCAGGCCTGGTGGTTTCGGAAATGGTCACCAGCGACATGAGTTTGTGGAACACCCGCAAATCACGTCTGCGCATGATCCACGAAGGCGATCCCGAGCCCCGCTCGGTACAGATCGCCGGTGGCGAGGCACAGATGCTGGCGGAGGCGGCCCGGGCGAACGTCGAGCTGGGG
Organism: Pseudomonas sp. Z1-12; assembly: GCF_051132015.1. Lineage (NCBI taxonomy): Bacteria > Pseudomonadati > Pseudomonadota > Gammaproteobacteria > Pseudomonadales > Pseudomonadaceae > Pseudomonas > Pseudomonas sp. Z1-12. Next base: position 681,695 of record NZ_CP071647.1, on the reverse strand, counting down.
GCGCAGATCATCGACATCAACATGGGCTGCCCGGCGAAGAAGGTCTGCAACAAGGCCGCCGGCTCGGCGCTGTTGAAGGATGAAGCGCTGGTCACCGAGATCCTGCAGGCAGTCGTCGCCGCGGTCGATGTGCCGGTGACCCTGAAGATCCGCACCGGGTGGGACCGGGAGAACAAGAATGGCCTGGTGGTGGCGAAGATCGCCGAACAGGCGGGTATCACGGCGCTGGCGGTGCATGGCCGCACCCGTGCCGACCTGTACACCGGCGAGGCCGAGTACGACACCATCGCCGCGATCAAGCAGGCGGTGTCGATTCCGGTGTTTGCCAACGGCGACATCGATTCGCCGGAGAAGGCCCGGTACGTGCTGGACGCGACCGGTGCCGATGGGCTGTTGATCGGCCGGGCCGCCCAGGGGCGGCCATGGATTTTTCGTGAGATCGAACATTACCTGCGCACCGGCGAAAAGCTCGCTGCGCCGCAGTTGTCCGAAGTGGAACGTATTCTGCTAGAGCATCTGGCCGCGCTACATGCCTTCTACGGAGAAGTCATGGGCGTACGCATCGCTCGCAAGCATGTGGGCTGGTATCTCGCAACCCTGCCGGGCGCCAGGGAGTTTCGCGCCCGTTTCAATCGTTTGGATGGTACGCAAGCACAATGCGCCGACGTTCAGGCGTTCTTCGCTGAGCGTTACAAGAGCCTGACAGGGGACGAAGGGGTGGCCGCATGACGATGATGACCGAGACTTTAGTGAGTGGAACAACACCCGTGAGCGACAACGTGAATTTGAAACAGCACCTCAATACGCCCAGCGAAGAAGGCCAGACCCTTCGCGGGAGTGTCGAGAAGGCGCTGCACAATTATTTCGCCCACCTTGAAGGCGCTGCCGTCACGGATGTGTACAACCTGGTGCTTTCCGAAGTCGAGGCGCCTCTGCTCGAAAGCGTGATGAACTACGTCAAGGGCAACCAGACCAAAGCCAGTGAGCTGCTGGGCCTGAACCGCGGCACCCTGCGAAAGAAACTCAAGCAGTACGACCTGCTGTAAGCATTCAATCGAACCAGAAAGGCGCCCGCATCAAAAACGGTCGCCTTTTTTGCTGACTTCCCTTGCTTTTGATGGAAATTGAAATGACCGACCAGACCACCCGCCTGCCGATCCGCCGCGCCTTGATCAGCGTTTCCGACAAGACCGGGATCCTCGAATTCGCCCGCGAGCTGCAACAGCTGGGCGTCGAGATTCTCTCCACCGGCGGAACCTTCAAGCTGCTGCAGGACAACGGGATCGCCGCAGTGGAAGTCGCGGACTACACCGGTTTTGCGGAAATGATGGACGGTCGGGTCAAGACCCTGCATCCCAAAATCCACGGTGGGATCCTCGGCCGTCGCGGCATCGACGACGCCATCATGAACGAACACGGCATCAAGCCAATCGACCTGGTAGCCGTCAACCTCTACCCGTTCGAAGCCACCATCAACAAGCCTGGCTGCGACCTGCCGACCGCCATCGAGAACATCGATATCGGCGGCCCGACCATGGTCCGCTCGGCGGCCAAGAACCATAAGGACGTCGCCATCGTAGTCAACGCCAGCGACTATGCCAGCGTGCTGGAAAACCTCAAGGCCGGTGGCCTGACCTACGCCCAGCGTTTCGACCTGATGCTCAAGGCTTTCGAACACACCGCTGCCTACGACGGCATGATCGCCAACTACATGGGCACCGTGAACCAGGCTGCCGAAACCCTGGGCACGGAAGGCCGCAGCGAATTCCCGCGCACCTTCAACACCCAGTTCGTCAAGGCCCAGGAAATGCGCTACGGCGAGAACCCGCACCAGAGCGCGGCGTTCTACGTGGAAGCCAAGCCCGCCGAAGTCGGCATTGCCACCGCCACCCAGCTGCAAGGCAAGGAATTGTCGTTCAACAACGTGGCCGATACCGACGCCGCGCTGGAATGCGTGAAGAGCTTCGTCAAGCCGGCCTGCGTGATCGTCAAGCACGCCAACCCGTGCGGCGTGGCCGTGAGCCCAGACGCCGAGGGCGGTATCCGCCAGGCCTACGAACTGGCCTACGCCACCGACACCGAGTCGGCCTTCGGCGGCATCATCGCCTTCAACCGCGAACTGGACGCCGAGACTGCCAAGGCCATCGTCGAGCGCCAGTTCGTCGAAGTAATCATCGCCCCTTCCGTCAGCGAAGAAGCTCGCGCCATTGTCGCCACCAAGGCCAACGTGCGGCTGCTGGCCTGCGGCCAATGGTCGGCCGACCGTGCGCCGGCCTGGGACTACAAGCGCGTCAACGGCGGCCTGCTGGTCCAGAGCCGCGACATCGGCATGATCGGCAGCGAAGACCTCAAGGTCGTGACCCAGCGTGCCCCGAGCGAACAGGAAATCAACGACCTGATCTTCGCCTGGAAAGTCGCCAAGTACGTCAAGTCCAACGCCATCGTCTACGCCAAGAACCGCCAGACCATCGGCGTCGGCGCCGGCCAGATGAGCCGCGTGAACTCGGCCCGCATCGCCGCCATCAAGGCTGAGCACGCCGGCTTGCAAGTACAGGGCGCGGTCATGGCCTCCGATGCATTCTTCCCGTTCCGCGACGGCATCGACAACGCGGCCAAGGTCGGCATCACCGCAGTGATCCAGCCGGGTGGTTCGATGCGTGACGCTGAGGTGATCGCTGCAGCCGATGAAGCCGGCATCGCCATGGTATTCACCGGCATGCGCCACTTCCGTCACTGACACACCGACCCACTGTGGGAGCGAGCTTGCTCGCGATAGCGGCGGCTCAGTCAGCATTGAAATCTGCTGACACACCGCCATCGCGAGCAAGCTCGCTCCCACAGAAAGGCAGCTTTAGCGCTGCATCCAGAACTAGCGTCATCCGAGGTTTTTGAAATGAATGTTTTGATCATTGGCAGCGGTGGCCGCGAACACGCCCTGGCCTGGAAAGTGGCCCAGGATCCCCGTGTACAGAAGGTTTTCGTCGCACCGGGCAATGCCGGCACCGCCATCGAAGCCAAGTGCGAAAACGTCGCCATCGACGTGCTGGCCTTGGAACAACTGGCCGATTTCGCCGAGAAGAACGTCTCGCTGACCATCGTCGGTCCGGAAGTGCCGCTGGTCGCCGGCGTGGTCGACCTGTTCCGCTCCCGTGGCCTGGACTGCTTCGGCCCGACCGCCGGTGCCGCGCAGCTGGAAGGCTCGAAAGCGTTCACCAAGGATTTCCTGGCGCGTCACAAGATCCCGACCGCCGACTACCAGAATTTCACTGAAATCGAACCGGCCCTGGCGTATCTGCGTGAGAAAGGCGCGCCGATCGTGATCAAGGCCGACGGCCTGGCCGCCGGTAAGGGCGTAATCGTTGCCATGACCCTGGCCGAGGCCGAGGACGCCGTGCGTGACATGCTCGCGGGCAATGCCTTCGGTGACGCCGGCTCCCGCGTGGTCATCGAAGAGTTCCTCGACGGCGAGGAAGCCAGCTTCATCGTCATGGTCGATGGCAAGAACGTCCTGCCGATGGCCACCAGCCAAGACCACAAGCGTGTCGGCGATGGCGACAGCGGCCCGAACACCGGCGGCATGGGCGCCTACTCCCCGGCCCCGGTGGTGACCGCACAGGTGCACCAACGCGTCATGGATCTGGTGATCTGGCCTACCGTGCGCGGCATGGCCGAAGAAGGCAATGTCTACACCGGTTTCCTCTACGCTGGCCTGATGATCGACAAGGCTGGTAACCCAAAAGTCATCGAATTCAACTGCCGTTTCGGCGATCCTGAGACCCAGCCGGTGATGCTGCGCCTGCAATCGAGCCTGGTCCTGCTGGTCGAGGCCGCACTGGCCCAGGCCCTGGACAAGGTCGAAGCCCAATGGGATCCGCGCCCAAGCGTCGGCGTCGTATTGGCCGCCGGTGGTTACCCGGGCGACTACGCCAAGGGTAGCGCGATCCAGGGCCTGGACGCTGCGGCACGGCTGGAAGGCAAGGTGTTCCATGCAGGCACGGCATTGAAGGATGGGCAAGTGGTCACGGCCGGCGGTCGTGTGCTTTGCGCCACCGCCTTGGGCGCTAGTGTCGACGCAGCTCAGCAGCAGGCCTACAAGCTTGCCGCCGAGATTGACTGGGAAGGTTGTTTCTACCGCAAGGACATTGGCTACCGTGCCATTGCCCGTGAGCGTGGCGAAAATCTGGAATAACCCAGCCATTCAGCCAGGCAAGGGTCTGCAGCCCTTGCCTGACTGTTCCGGCGCCGCGCATAGTTATAATCTGGCATCAACCTACGAAGGGATTTCGCCGTGCGCTGGCTCAGGATTGCCATAGGCTTTACCGTCACCCTGCTGACGCTGCTCTGCATGCTCCCGGCCCAGGCCGCGCCAGGCAGTGGCTGGGCGGTATTGCTCGACGAACAGGGCGACCTGACGCTGAGCGACATCCGCTCTGCCCGCTACACCAATCAATTCAGCCCCATCGATCTGGACCGTCTCAAGGCCGCCGAGCCCGGTGGTGCGTTATGGCTGCGTTTCCGCCTGGCCCCGGACAGGCACGAACAGATCCTGCGCATCTTCGCACCCGACCTGTCACGCCTGAACCTCTACGTGCTGGACGGCGACACCCTGGTTGATCAACAAGTCAGTGGCAATGCCACGCCGCATACCGAACCGACGGTGCCCAGCAGCGACTTCATGCTGCCCCTGCCGCGCATCGATAAATCCCTGGATGTCTACCTGCGACTGGCCTCGCGCCACGAATTGCGCCCCTATGTCACGTTGCAATCGGCTGTCGCGGCCGCGGCCGATCAGAACCAGACGCTGATTTATGGGCTGCTGTTCGGCTGCATCGCCATGCTGATCCTGCACAACCTCACCCGCTACGCCTATACCCGTTCACGCAGTTGCCTGTGGCTGGCGGCCTGTGAAGGGCTGCTGATGCTCAGCCTGGTGCTGTTGCTGAACCTGGCCGGCCCCTGGCTGCCCGACTGGCCGGCGGTGCAGACGCCCGGGGCCTACCTGGCGCTACTGCTGACGGCGCCCTGCGGCCTGATGTTCGCCTACCGCTTCTTCGCGCCCTTGGGCCCGCACCCGTTGAACCGGCTGCTGCTGGGGGACATTGTGTTCGTCATGCTGTGCAGCCTGCTGCTGTTGTTCGTCAACACGCTGCCACTCAATATCATGACCTATGCCCTGGTGGCCCTGGCCGGCCTGAGCATGCTGTTCGTCAGCGCCTGGCACTGGCAAAAGGGCTACCGCCCGGCCCGGCTGTTCGTCGCGGCCATGGTGGTCTTCAACCTGGGCACGCTGATCATCCTTCCGGCACTGCAAGGGCTTACGGAAGTCCCTCCCCAGGGCTTGATCATCACCCTGCTGGTCTTCATCTGCATCAGTGGCCTGTTGATGAGTGTCGCCCTGGGCGAGCGCCAGCGCTCGATCAACGAAAGCCGTTTCAGCCTCAGCCGCGACCTGGCGGCGAGCAATGCCGAAATCAATGCCAAGGCCGAATTCCTGGCGAAGATCAGCCACGAGATCCGCACCCCGATGAACGGTGTGCTGGGCATGACCGAGTTGCTGCTGGGCACGCCGCTGTCGGTCAAGCAGCGCGACTACGTGCAGACGATCCATAGCGCCGGCAATGAACTGCTGACCCTGATCAACGAGATCCTCGACATTTCCCGGCTCGAATCCGGGCAGATCGAACTGGACGATGTGCAGTTCGACCTCAATGCCCTGATCGAGGATTGCCTGAGCATCTTCCGCGCCAAGGCTGAACAGCAGAACGTCGAGCTGATCAGTTTCATCCAGCCCCAGGTACCACGCGTGATCAGCGGCGACCCTACACGGCTGCGCCAGGCGTTGCTGAGCCTGCTGGAAAATGCCCTGAAGAAGACCGACGAAGGCGAAGTGCTGATCGTCGTCGCCCTCGACGAACGCAGCCATCAGCCCCGCCTGCGCATCGCCGTGCAGGACAGCGGGACGCCAATGGACGCAGAGGAGCGCGACACGCTGATGCACGCCGAGCTGCACAGCAAGAACTTTCTCTCGGCCACACGCCTGGGCGGCCATCTGGGCCTGGTCATCGCCCGCCAGCTGATCATCCTGATGCACGGGGAATTCGGCATCAAAAGCGGCAGCAACCAGGGCAGTACCCTGTGGCTGACCTTGCCGCTGGACCCGGATCGCCTCGAACACCCGACTTCCGATCTCGATGGTCCGCTGCAAGGGGCACGGGTGTTGATCGTCGACGACAACGACACCTGCCGCAAAGTGCTGGTGCAGCAATGCAGCGCCTGGGGCCTGAACGTCAGCGCGGTGCCCTCGGGCAAGGAAGCCCTGGCACTGCTGCGCACCAAGGCGCACCTGCGGGATTATTTTGACGTGGTGCTGCTGGACCAGAACATGCCGGGCATGACCGGCATGCAACTGGCGGCCAAGATCAAGGAAGATCCGAGCCTGAACCACGACATCCTGTTGATCATGCTCACCGGCATCAGCAACGCTCCGAGCAAGATCGTAGCGCGCAACAGCGGGGTCAAGCGCATCCTCGCCAAGCCGGTGGCCGGCTATACCCTCAAGACCACCCTGGCGGACGAGCTGAACCAGCGCAACCGGGGCCAGGCGACGAGCATGCAAGTGAATGCAGGCCCGCCCATCCCGGTGAAAGTGCCGAGTGACTTCCGCATCCTGGTGGCCGAGGACAACAGCATCTCCACCAAGGTCATCCGCGGCATGCTCGGCAAGCTCAACCTGCAACCCGACACCGCCAGCAACGGTGAGGAAGCCCTCAGGGCCATGAAGGAGCAACGCTACGACCTGGTCCTGATGGACTGCGAAATGCCGATCCTCGACGGTTTCTCCGCTACCCAACAATTGCGTGCCTGGGAAATGGGTAACCAGCGCACCCGCACGCCAGTGGTAGCGCTCACGGCGCACATCCTGGCCGAGCACAAGGAGCGCGCCCGCCAGGCCGGGATGGACGGGCACATGGCCAAGCCTGTGGAGCTGTCACAACTGCGCGAGCTGATCGAACACTGGGTGGCCCAGCGCGACCAGCAGAACAAGACTGCCGAGCACACCTCCTGAGGCACCGCACGGCAATCGCTTGTACTTGCAGTTCTATTCACAATTCCAACGCATGGATATTACGCGTTGTTTCGGCCATAACCGCAGCCGCGACTTTTTTCCTGAACGTGGCGTAATGCAGCGTACTGAATGTGACGATTGCCATCTGCTCGATACTGGTGGTCACGACGTCTTCCATAGGCCAGAACAAAAACTTCGAAACCACCCTGCGCGTACTGAATTGTTTGTGATAGAGCGCTATTTCTACTTTTCCGGGAGCCTTCGACACACAAGGAATCACCTGGAAAAAACCTCGGTCACGCTGCAGGCTGGCGCCTTCGAATACTTCAATCGCATCCGGCTTGTTCCTCAACGCCGCTAACACCTGGCTCGCCTGCTGAGAAAAATCCCCCCCCAATGACTCGGATATCTGCCGTGAAACGCTGTCGGCCATCAATCCCCGCCCGGCCCTTGCGAGGCTGACCTGCCGGGCGGTGTCCCACCCCAGGTATTTGAGCTTGTTCTTGTAATAGTCGAACCAATTGCCCACCAAACCGTCCCGGTACGCCGAGCGCGTGGACAACTGCGCGTATAGGTTGCTCAAGTAGATATCTTCTCGATCTTGCGCAGACATGCCTTCATTGCATGAGACGAGGCTCCCCCCTATGACCGCAGCCCTTGAAGTGGCGCTGCCAAGAAATGTTTGCTCGCCGACCTGTTGAAAATAGGTATCAATCATACAGATTTTCCCCGGCCAGCTCGTGCTGATGGGCATCCGAAACGTCAAAAATGTTCTTCACTGTCTTATCGCCCAATTTTCTAATGATCACTTCGCGCAGCGGCCCATAAAGCGCATCTGACAGATTGACCTGGAAGTACTTCAGTTGAATATTGCCCAGGATACTGTCAGTGGCGAAAGATTGACCCAGTGGGTTGGAAACCACTTGTTCCCTTGTGTCGAACTCCACATAGAAGCTATTCAGCACAGGGCCGTGTTGGACGAGAATGACTTGCAGGCTGACCTTGCAAGCCGCTTCGACGGGAGCATCGGCTGATGGTCCGTCCTTGAACTTTCGAACGTGCTCGCGCAGTACATCAATGGCCGGCGAGGTAACGGGTAATTGGGCAACGCGATTCAATACGCGACAGACTTCATCGCGCGTCGCCGAATCAAGATGATCGGCCAATGGGGGCCCCAGCCAATCCGTCAACTTGACTGTCGAGGCGTCACCCACTGCCAAACTTTCCCATGCGACCTCTCTCTGCAACCAAGCAGTACTCAATACCTCCCGGTACGTTTCATACCAGGCTTGCACTTGGGAAAAATTGGGATTTCTTTTGTCGGCTACCAACTGCGCAAATAACACCGAGTTCAATACATCGAGTCGTTCCTGCTCCAGCATATCCCGCGGCATTAAAATAACGGCACCCGCATTCACAAACACCGAATAATGTTCGCCCATTACAACCCCCTGGCTTTTATAGATGGCGACCGCAACGCGGTCGCCAAGCGATCATATGAGATCAAATTTCATATTCTTCGATTTTGGTTACCGCACGGACCCCCAGTTTCCCCAGGATAGTCGCTCGGGTTAGGTTAATCAGCGTCGGCACCATGGCCATGTGGCTTTCACCACGATAGAGATCGACCGAACCACTGTCCCAATTGACAAACAAGACTTGGGTCTGATTCGTCCGTTGAATGAAGCGCACCGCACCCATCGCCATAAGAACTTCACCCTGCGGCGTCTCATGGCATGCCGACACACTAAAACCTCCGGAGCCGGACTCCTTGATGTTCTGCTCGAACAGCCGAAGTGGTCTATCGCGGGCTTCCAACTTACTAATAGCATTCCTTGCAACCTCGAGCATCAGCAATGAAGTTGGGCCGGGAATGGCAGCAGCGGTTGCCGCCGAGCCCAGGATACTCAGCACCAACTGATCCATCTTGAAGCTCTTGCCAGAGGCCGCGACAGAGTCGTAATACTTCCTGACAATAACCCAACCGCAAGTTTGCATAACCTCTAGAAACTTGCCATACCACTCTTTGCCCTGATCATCCCGTGGGAATTGCTTGCTCGCCACTAAGGAGGCAAATAAATATGAGTGTTGAACATCGGCTTGGTTTTGCTCGGACATTCCCGAAACAAAAGCCAGAACACCGTCACCCACCACCGATGCACGATCCGGCTTTTCAATGTCAGAATTCAACACCGTGTAATTATCTAGAAGGACACGCGGAGCAATCCTAACTGCATCCGTCGATATATCATATGCCTGCAAGCGTTCAACGCGATCAGACAGGGTTACCACTGCATCTGCTTTAATAGTCATCATCTTTTCCTTATTGATTAAAGTCCTCCATGGACTTGAGACCAACTTATCCAACCCATCCCCCAACAACAAGCCAACAACTGTAACCATGCATATTAAAATCGAAGTTAACCCATCAAAGTGCCCCGACAACTCACCCAGCGTAAGCACCCGCCAGCTTAAATCGACATGTTCCAATACTCTGGTTTTCAGCCCCCGACGCCAGCCGACAAACGCCCCCGACGCCTGATAGACTCCACGTCAAACTCATTCGTCGCGAGCCTCAACCATGCTTCATGTGCTGTTCAGCGTTTATCTGAAGATGCTGGTGCTCTACAGCCCCTTCTTCGTGCTGTCATGTTTTATCGGGCTGACTCGCGGCTATTCGCGCAAGGAACAACGCCGCCTGGCCTGGAAGGTCGCGACCGCGACGCTGGTCTCCAGTGTGTTGCTGTATTTGTTTGGGCGGGTGATTTTCAGCGTGTTCGGCATCACCGTGGACGCATTCCGGATCGGCGCCGGCAGTGTGCTGTTCATTTCGGCACTGGGCATGGCCCAGGGCAAGTCGGCCGTGCAGACCGACAATGTGCAGCAGGACGTGACCATCGTCCCGCTGACCATTCCGTTGACCGTCGGCCCCGGCACCATCGGCGCCCTGCTGGTGATGGGCGTGAGCCAGCCGCACTGGGACGACAAACTCATGGCCATCATCAGCATCGCCCTGGCCAGCTTTACCGTGGGCGTGGTGCTGTACCTGTCCAGCCGCATCGAACGGATCCTCGGCGACCAGGGCTTGCAGATCGTCAGCCGCCTGATGGGGCTGTTTGTCTGCGCCTTGGCGGCGCAGATCATTTTTACCGGCGTGCGAGGTTACCTGGTGCCGTGACGGGAGACGGCTTACCCTGCGACCGGCGCTGGCGCCAGCAGCTCCTCCAGCGTTGCACTGCCGGTCGCACCCAACGCCTTTAATCGCGTCACAAACATCGACACCGGGCTCGCTTGTGCAGCGTTGAAACCCAGGCACAGTTCGCCACGCAATACCGGATCGGCGGAACACACATCGCGCAGAATCAAGCAGCGTTCACTGTCCGGGTCAACGATGACCAGGTGCGCCTGGACGATCTCGAACACGAGTTTTTCAGGCTCATCGAATGCGCAGATCAAGGTGCTTAGCATGGCGGGCGTTTCACCCAGGGCATGACGACAGTCGACAATGACCGACTCCAGTTTCAGCCACACCGGCTTCGTCAACTGGCACGTCACCGAGCCTTGGCCCAGGCGCAGAACCAACCGGGTGACCTCGTCGAGAATCAGCGGCGAAAGATCGCGGCCGACACTCTCTCCTTCAACCACCAGCACCTGGGCGTTGCGCTGGATATAATCGAACGGCCCGATGCTTCGCTTGTCTGGATAAATGAGCACCCGCCCGTCCTGATGCTCGTGCAATAACACGTTCACCTGCGCTTGAGTGCCCAGCAGGGTGAAGTCTGTGGGTAGACTCTTGCCGGTTACCCGCAGCAACCGGGCGCTTTGCACGTCATACCAGCGCAGGCTCCCAGGCTCGGACTCCACCGACACGAACTCGTCGTGCCGGGCCGTTTCCAGCAATCGTTGGAGGCCTTCGACCAAGTGCTCGCCCTGAGCAGTCACCCAGGCGTAATTGACCCCGGTGATGGTCGCCGTTTCCTGATGACGCAGCGCCAACTCCACACCGTCCACGCTTATGCCGCGCAATCCGGAGCCTTCGAGCGTGACGTCAGCGAGCCGCCAGCCCGCCCATTCCCGTTGATAAGCCGGCAGGTTGGCACCTGGCAACAGTTGCGAGCCGGTGCCAAAAGCCTGGTCAAGCTGCTGCGGGTCGAAGAACGGCTGGCTCATGACTTCACCGTCAGACCGATTGAACAGCCAGACCGACTCGTTGTCCGGTATCACGCCGAGCAAGCGCACTTCCTTGTCCAGCCCCGCATCGCATAACAACAACCGGTGCGTCACGTACCAGGCACAGAGATTGCCGTCACCGACGGTGTTGCGCACGCCGGCAATGGCGAAGTCCTTGGCCGGATAGCGCTTGGCCAGCGGCTCAAGCGCCTGCCACCACTGGGCACGGTCTTTGAGCCATCGCTCACTCACACCGGCGAACTGCAGCGCGCCTTGCGCAACCAAGTTGAAAAACAGCCCGTTTTCATCGAGTGCCACATAGCCCCCTTCGACCGACAGGACCTGTCTGAGCCCTTCTGGCTGCATCCATTGGTGCGTCCACTGCGCCTTACCGTCCGTCACGCTGCGTTGCAGTCGGCAGAGCGTCTGGTTGGGGCTGACTCGCTGGTAAACGAAGAACACATCGCTGTCGCCGGCCATGGGTAAGAGCATCAGACCGTCCAGATTCTTGATCGAGTCGTCCCAACCTCGGGCATGGTGCTGGGCCGGTGGTGCAGGGATCAGGCAACGATCGCTACGGCGTATCCACACCATGTCTCGGACGCTGGGCGCAATCGTCCAACAGATCGAAACATATGACGCCGGTTGCCAATAGACAGCCGTAGACCCAGTGTTCGAGGAGTTGGCGCCCAGTCGAGCGAAATTGCCCAGCACGGACGACCACTCGGCCAGCGTATCGCCAGTCAACAGCAGCGCTTGCAGCTGCGGTGCCCTGTCGTAGGTGACGGAACTCAGCGATAATTGCCCGTCATGAATCAGGTATCGGTATTGCCGGACGGCTTGATGGTCATCAACGTGCTCCTGCAAAACATGAATCACTCCCTGGGCATCAGCCTCGATGTTGCGAATGGTGCTCTTGCCCTCCTGGACGAGTAGCACATAACGGCATTCGAGCAGGCCCGTCGCACAATCCGCCTGCCAGATCTGGTACCCGTCGGGATCGTAAAAATACGCCGAATCATCCACGACCAGTGACAATCGTGGCTCGCCGAGTACTTCAATGTCGTCGCGGATGTAAAGGAAACGGTCTTCGGCCGCGTCATACCAGGCCGTGGTATAGCGAGGTTCTTGAGGATCCTCGAATGGAACCAGGTAGCGGTCGATCGTTGTATAAGGCAACGCCAATCGATGCTCGCGCGCCAGGCCCTGGTAGTGGTCAAGCAACGCCTGTTCATCGAGCCCCTCGGGCGCCGTCTGCTCGACAATATTCAGTTGGCTCTTATTCCCGGTGACATCGAACAATTGGTCGGCTGTGCGAACCAGTACGCGGTTCCGGCCGACACAAGTGACATGGATAGAGCCGATGTACAAATCACCGGACGGCTCGACCCGGATATCACTGTCCTTGGCCCAGGTTGCCTGCAACACCCAGCGACAATACGTCAGGTTCGGAGCGACAAGCCTTAGGTTGACCCCGGGATTGAGCGCCACGGTACAGCTTGCGCCGGCGCCCCTGAGCCAATAGGACAGTTTTCCTTGCCAGGCTTGCGGCAGGATAGGAACCACGAGCGTGCGCTCCACCGCATCCAGGTACACCCGGACGACCGTTTCGCCGTACACCGGGTTCAGACGATTGAGAATGTAATCGGAAGGAAACGAATAGAACGAGAACCTGAACAGCCACGTATCGTCCGCTTGCTTCTTTTCCAGCCGGCGAGCCGTGTCGAAGCCGCGATCATGGCGCCAGCGAGCAAAGGGTAGCGCCTTGTATTCATAACCGTACGTGGTTTGCGGCGTGCAGGGCAGCACGATGGGTCGTCCGCTGGGCGGGGCGAATCCGATCTGTCTGGGCAGCCCCAACTCTCGACGGATGTCGATCGTCCGCGCGTCATCGGGATCGAAACCCGGCACACCGAAATGATCATGCAGGGGATACAGCTTGGGACTGTCGAGCTGCACCGTTGCGTCGTTCAGGTCAATGCTTTTGATCAGCAGTGGCGAACGTGGCACCCACGCATCCAACTTGTGATCATGGTAGTAGCCATCGCCACGATAAGCCTGCTCCAGATCGGCAAAAAAATCTCCGACTTGTTGCGCTTCGCGAGCAATGCTGGCAAACCCCTGGGCCAGTGCAGCGACCCCGACGGCCAAGCCACCCAATATCACCCCCGCGCCGCCGAGTACCCCCGCCGCAGTCGACGCGCCGGCCAACCCTGCCCCGATGCCGCCCGCCATCAGGGCCAGGCTGGCAGAGTCGAACGCCAGCTGGGTCCCGAATTGCGCCGTCTCGATGCCGTTGCGTGCCGTCTTCAGTTGATAGATATCAAAGCCGACATTGGCCAGCCCCAACACCGCGCCGACGCCTTCGTTGGCCGCATGCCCCAGCGCCTGGCCGACGATCGGCGCGCACGTGCGAGCGATGAGCCGTTCTTCCGTCAACGCGGTACGGACCAACTGCACCAGGCCCGCCACATCCACAACGTTGCCATGCACCAGCTGCGCATAGTTGACGTAGGCGTGCAGGCGAACGGCAGTGGTCAGCGTTCGGTCAGCGCCTTCCCGGCTGCGCAAGGCGTTCATCAATGCCTGGATGGTGAAACCCGCATTGAGGGTATGAACACTCCCGGCCTCGGTCGGGTCCAGGACGCTGCCCGCCTGCACGGGTTTGCGCGCCAGGGTCGAAAACTGTTCCGACAACCAGTTCTTGATCCGCAGCAGGCGATGATCGTCGCTGAGCACGCGGACCGGCTGTTGTGGGTGCGCGGGGTCGATCAGGCTCACCCGGTATTTGCCTTCCGGCGTGATTTCCAGCGTTTCGAACAAGGGCACCAGCGGGGTCGTCGAGCCATGCAGCTCTTGCAAGCCGACCGTTACCTGGGCGATCTGCTGGCCCCACCAGTGGCTATCCAGCTTCAATAAACTGCTACCCAAGTGCGCGTTTTCCGCCAAGGATCTGCCATGGGCACTGTTCAAGCGCTGGCGAATTGCAAGCGTCGGTTTTCCTGGCAAGGGGTCGGGCCTGAGCAGGTGTTCCACGGTAAAGCCATCAGCCAGTTCCATGGCAGCGATCTTTTCGCTGTGCAAGTCGATCAGATCGAATTCCGGTCGAGCGGCAGGACCATAGGCCGCGTAATAGTGGGCCATGCCCTCTGTCTGGAAAAATCGTTCCAGCGCAGTTTGCAGCCCATCCGCATGCTCAAACTTGCACAGGCCGAAGTTGGGGTCGAAGAAATGATAGGTGGCACGTTCGCCGCTAACAGTCTTGGCCACCAACATCGAGTGGTTATCAGAATTGAGCATCACCATACGGGGGCCGCTGCGCGTCTCGAGCAGGTTTTTGACCTGATCCAGATTCGCCTGTCCCAAACGTGTTCCGACCTCATGCATCGGTACATCCCGCAACGCTTCCAGCGACCGCAGAAAGGCTTGGGCATCGGCCTCACTGGGTTCGAGCACCGCCAGGTAGAAGCGTCCGCGCAAGTGCCCGGAAGACACTTCACCCTGGGCCAGCGCTGCGCTCATCACCAACGCCAGGGGATAGCAGCGCCCGCCAATCGCCTCGCCATCGCTATCGAGCAGCAAATCCTGGGGGACCATTTGCACGCCGTTGTGGCCGAATCCGTCCAGCACCTGCGCGGAGCGTTCAACGACCTTGAGGCGATGCTCAAGGGTCGCCACTTTCTGGATTCGTGCGACTTGACGCCCCCATTGGAACAACGTCCGCGCCTGTTTCAAGGCCGTTTTCTTCAGCTCCAGCGCGCTGTCGGACGGCAGCGGCGCATCCGCCGAGTCGCTCACCAGGCCATTCATGAAGCTGGCCGTCTTACGCTTGAACAATTGCCGCTCGATAACCGCGTAACGGCCGGCAATACCCTGTTCGGCAACGCTGTTGGCCAGGTTTTCCAACTCACTGGTGAAAGCATTGAAACGCGAGTTGTCCAGGGTGTCCAAGCCCAGCAACACGCCCAGCGACAGCCGCTGTATCGGGCTGGCCTCGATGAAGCGCCGGGTACCGCTGGCGATATCGACCAGCACGTCGTCGATCCCCAGGTCCTGCATCTTTGCATCGCTCAGGAATGCCGGAGCCAGCGTATCGGTTGTCTGGCGCCGGATACGCTGGCGATCATCGAAACTCAACGGCAGCGGCTTCTCGAAGCGGATCTCACCGTCGTGTCCCTGGCTCATCGCCTCGATGAAGGGTTCGCCAAGCCCCTCGACCAATCGCTCCAATACATCCGTCAACAGTACCGCTCGCCCTTCGATCAGCGGCCAGCCCTGTTGGAAGTTGATCGTCGAATGCTGGAGCAGTTGCGCGATGTCGCCTTTATAACTTGGATAATTGCTCGCTTTCCAAAGCGCCAACTCATCGCTGACCCACTTTTCGGGATCGGTTCCATTGACCTTCCATGAATGATCCAGCTCTTCTTCGGTGGCGCCGTTAACGGTTGAATAGGGGGCAATGGCTGCCTCGTTAAGCAGTTTTTCTGCAACGGATGGGACCAAGTGCGCTTTTGCATAGTCGGCCATGCCATCGTTCATGGCGCCGGGACCTGTGAGGTAGATAGTCCCTTCGCTTTCAAGATGAATGCCATCGCGAAAATAGGTCGCTATGGCTTCGGCCAGAAATGCGGCAAACATCGCGTCTTTCGAAGGCAGTTCTTCCAAAGGCCCATACGTCGTCTCCAACACTTCGCGCACCAATTCACTCATCTCACCAGCGTTGCTCAATGCAACACCACGTTGAGCAGCCAGTCGGGTGGAAGCCTCCAACACCTCATAGTTGAAGCGGAAACGCTCGATGACACTTTTCAGGATGCTCGAACCCGGGTGAGCCATCAGGAATGCATTCGCCAATGATTCACGTATTGCCGCAGCGCGCAGCGCGAAGGGCCTGACGAGGCGATCCGCCGGCGCCTTGAAAACCTCGCCCAGGCTTGGCCGCCCCTGCGCGAAAGCCTGCAGTGCCGACAGCTGCTCAGCGGGAATTCTGGCGTAATACTTGGAGGACTCGGTACGACCGGGCATCCATTGCGGGTTGTTGTTCAACAGCAACTGCAGGATTCCCACACGGGCATCAAAGCCCAAGGCACTGATATCGACACCCCCCAAGATATCCACCAATGGGGGAAGATGATCGATATCGCTGTAACTTCCACCTTGGTCGAACAGGACTTCAGCGCGTACCAGATCGGACGCCGCCGCCATATTGCCGCGCAAACGCATCTCCTGCTCATAAATACCCTGCAATTGCAGGGGTGCCTCGCTGGCGGCAAGATCACGCAATTGAAGGGGACCCTCAGCCATGGTCTCGACGCTCTGCCTGTTACGTTGCCTTAATGCCTGCAACTGCTGGGCATCCTGGCCGTAGGCGCGAACCAATAAATCCATGCGGGCTTCATCGGCCGATCCACCCTTGGCCACCGCCGCATTGATGTGCGCATACATTTGTTGCTTCAGTACAATGGCGCGTTCCTCGTAAAGCGTCGCCAGTTTTTCTGCACTCACCGTGCCACTTACGTGTGAAAGAGCATTTGCCTTGGCAGCTTCGACAATAATTTTATTGGTTTGCCAGGCAACTAGTGCATCGCTGTCATACCAAAGATTCAGCGTGTAACCCTGCCCGGCCAACACCTGCCGCCATACATTGAGGTAATCGCGCTGAATGTCGCCAAGCCCGCCACCGAGCCAGACGAAGTGCACGGTCTTGGGCACTTTAATAGGCGGCTTCTTCATTTGTTCGAGGCTGAACCGAAGGCGCGCCTCCTCGTGGTCGATCTCGTTATACAGTTGTGGCGCGTCCTTTGTAGCCCCGGACCGGCTGACGATGGATGCAGCCTCGCTGCGCTTGACTCTTCGGTGGCCCAACAGCTCGGCGAGCGCCTGCTTCAACAGCCCCAATGGCTCGAGCAGCCTGTGGGAGTCCGGCATGCCGACACAGGCAGAGTAATAACGAATGACCCTGTCGTATTGCTCGTTGTTTTTGTAGGGCAACAGGGCCCGTTCGAGGTCGGCCAGTTTGAAAAGTTTGCCGAATTCACCCCCACCACTACTATCGTTATTCGCGTCCTGCATAAAAAACACTCCTTGACCTGTTCCAGCGCAAAAGAACAGGCCTATAAATACTGTCACCAGAGCGAGTCCCGGCGACCTCTCATTCCATTGATATTTGTAACTTGGCGAGAACTTACACATAGACCAAGCCGTGACAAGTGCACGCTAGCAACTTATCAGGCAGGCAAACTAACGCTTAAAAACCAACAACTCAACCGAGAAGCCTTTCAATGCATTTCAAAGAAGAGGCAAGACCACAACGTGCGCTTTTATTTATACGGACGACAACTAAAGCAAAAGAATCGGAACACACTCGCACGCCCATTTTTATCCTGTGGCGAGGGAGCTTGCTCCCTCGCCACAGTAGCTCCCCCACCCCAGAACAGTGTCGCGGTTCAGGCCGGTTTGGCCCCATACCAGCGCGGTGTGTACACCCAGCTTCCACCGGATGCTCGCGGAAATACACAGGTGGTGGAAGAGCCGATCAGGACCATCGTGCGCATATCCACCTGCTCGGCGGTGAGCTGCCCCAGCGTGGTCACACGCAGGGTCTGGCCCGGGCGACCAATGTCGCGCCCCAACACCACCGGCGTCTGCGGTGTGCGGTGCTGGCCGACGATCTCCAGCGCACGCCCCAGTTGCCAGGGTCGCGCACGGGAAATCGGGTTGTAGAAGGCCAGCGCCAGATCGGCCTCGGCAGCCAGGTCGAGGCGTTTTTCAATGATCGACCAAGGCTTGAGATTGTCCGACAGCGACATCACGCAGAAGTCATGCCCCAACGGCGCACCGGCCTGGGCCGCGGTGGCGAGGGACGCGGACACGCCCGGCAGGATCTCCAGCTCAACCTGGTGCCAGGCCGGATCGCTGGAGTCGTGCAACGCTTCGAGCACCGCGGCCGCCATGGCGAATACACCCGGGTCACCGGACGACACGACGATCACCGAACGGCCTTGCGCAGCCAACTCAAAGGCGTGTCGGGCGCGCTGCATTTCTTCGCGGTTGTCAGTGCAGTGCAGCACTTGATCATCGCGAAACGGGCCGGCCATACGCACATAGGTTTCGTAGCCGAGCACATCGGTGGCCCGCGCCAACTCGGCTTTCACCGCCGGCACCATCAACTCGGCAGCGCCCGGCCCCAGGCCGATCACCGCCAGGCGTCCGCGCGGACGACCGATTTGGGCCACATCCAAGGGTTGAGCGGCAACGGCGATGGCCAGGTTGTCCGTCGCCGAAAGGATGTCCGCCGCCGGCACCGAACTGCGCGCCAAGGTGGCGGCATCGCCCGTCGTCGCCACAAAGCGCAGCGCTACCCCGAGTTCAAGCGCCGCTTCACGCAAGGCCGCACTGGCCATCAGCGTATCCGCCGCCACCAGGCACGCCAGGCTCTGAAGCGCCACGTTCGCTTGCTGCAAAGCGGCACGAACGGCGCCCGGCAGGTCAGCCAACTCGGCGCTCACCACCACCGCGACACTGCGCGGATAAATCAGCAGTTCGTGAGTGCTCGCCTCACGCTCGGCATGGCCGACGTGGATCGTGCGCCGCGCCTGCGGGTCTTGCGGCAACTGCGCTTGATCGAGCCACGGCGCCGCGCCTGCGATACGCACCGGCTCACCGGCCAGCAAGTCGGAGACGAAGCGCTTGCCCTGCTCCAGGTCGCCGAGGCTGTAGCCGCTTGGCGGATTGAGCAGGCAAGTGCCGAAACGCAATTCGCCGCTGGTGGTGATGGCCGGCGCGACCCGCAGGGTTGTCGCGATGTCCCGGGCCATGTCATTCACCCCGCCCAGGCCGCCCAACAGCGGCACCACGGCGCTGCCGTCCTCGGCCACCGCCAGTACCGGCGGCTCGGCGCCTTTTTCCAGCAACAGCGGCGCCAGGGTACGGATGACAATGCCCGCGGCGCACAGGGCGATGATCGGTGTGTCCTGTTGGTAGAGTTCGCGCAACGTCGCGCCAAATTCCAGGTACTGCCGATCGCCCTCGACCCGCCCGGCCAGGCCGTGGATCAGGGCGTCGGGGTAGCGCTGCTGGATCCGTCGGGCCGTCGCCAGGCTGCCGGGGCCGAGGATGACGATGGCCGGCGTCTTGGCGGCCATCAACCCTGCCACCGTTCGCCCGGCACGATGATCAGCGAAAAGTACGGCGAGGACATCGGCTCGACGTCATCCAACGGCACGATTTTCTGGTTGGCCATGGTCGCGCGCTCGACGTAAAGCGCCCGCCCGTCCATGCCCAGTTCCTGGAGCACTTGGCGAACCTTGGGAAAATTACGTCCCAGTTTCATGATCACCGCCGCGTCCGCGTCGGCGAGGCGACGCTTGAGATCGTCGTGAGGCAGGACGCCCGAGAGCACCGACAGGCTCTGGTTGCGATAGACCAGCGGCGCACCGAGCACCGAGGCTCCGCCGAGCATCGAGCACACGCCGGGGATGACTTGGGCCTC
Organism: Pseudomonas sp. Z1-12; assembly: GCF_051132015.1. Taxonomy (NCBI): domain Bacteria; kingdom Pseudomonadati; phylum Pseudomonadota; class Gammaproteobacteria; order Pseudomonadales; family Pseudomonadaceae; genus Pseudomonas; species Pseudomonas sp. Z1-12. The sequence goes on along the minus strand of NZ_CP071647.1, from coordinate 661,968 downwards.
ATAACGCTCGGCCAGGCGATCGTGCAGGTACATGTAGGAGCCGTAGAAGAACGGGTCGCCCTCACAGATCACCGCCACGTCGCGACCGGCGTCCAGGTGCACGGCCAACTGCTCGGCGGCGGTGTCGTAGAAATCGGCGATCACCTGTTCATAGGACAGCGGCGCCGGCAGCACCTCGGTGGTGACCGGGTAGACCAGCGGCAGCAATGTCTGCGCGTCCTGCAAATGCGCCTCGATGATGCCGAAGGCGTTGCCTTTCTTGCCCTTGGCGACGAAGTACGCCACCACGGGCGATTCGCGCAGCAGGCGCAGGGCCTTGACCGTAATCAGTTCCGGGTCACCGGGGCCCACGCCGAGGCCGATCAGACGTCCAGGCTGCTGCATTATTCAACCTCCGTAGCGAGGGCGTTGACGGCGGCGGCGGCCATGGCGCTGCCGCCCAGGCGGCCTTGCATGATCACGAAGGGCACGCCACGGCTGTTGGCCGCGAGCATCGCCTTGGACTCGGCGGCGCCAACGAAACCCACCGGAAAACCGAGGATCAAAGCCGGTTTCGGCGCGCCGGCGTCGAGCATTTCCAACAGGTAGAACAGCGCGGTCGGCGCGTTGCCAATGACCACGACACTGCCCTCCAGATGCGGACGCCACAACTCCAGCGCTGCCGCCGAACGGGTGTTGCCCAGTTCCAGGGCCAAGGCCGGCACGCTCTCGTCGCGCAAGGTGCAGATCACCGGATTGTTGGCCGGCAGGCGAGCCCGGGTCACGCCTTCGGAGACCATCCGCGCATCGCACAGGATCGGCGCACCGGCGGCCAGCGCCTGACGCCCGGCCGTGCCCGCGCCCTCGGAAAACTGCAAGCCATCAATGGCCTCGACCATGCCGCAGGCGTGGATCACCCGCACCGCGAGTTTCTCCAGATCGGCCGGAATGCGCGCCAGGTTGGCTTCGGCGCGGATAATCGCGAAGGAGTTGCGATAGATCTCCTGACCGTCGCGGATGTAATCAAGCATCAAGGGGGCTCCGGGGATGAGCGTCGAGCCATGGGCCGAGCGCTTCAATAGTCAGATTGTGGGCTTGCAACGCGCCGAAACCCGGCAGCGCGGCATCACGAAAATACAGGTCGTAACGACCGGGGGCGACCGCCAGCAAGGTGGCGGGTGCGATATGGGCTGCCGCGCAGGAACGTGGGCAGCCCGACAGATGGACTTTCAGGGTTTGGCCCTGGCGTTGCAGCAGCTCGGCCAATTGACGAGCATCGGCCTTGGTGTCGGCCAGGGCTTTGCCGCAGCCACTGGAACCGGTGCAGGCGATGAGCTGCGCCAGGGGTTGGTCGACCGACACCAACAGGCCCAGCGTTTGGAGCCGCGCCAGCACTTCTTCGGCATCCTCGACACACACGTTGGGTAGCAACAGGCTTTGCCAGGGCGTGACACGAAGGCTGCCGTCGCCCTTCTCCCGCGCCAGTTGCGCCGCCCCCCGCAGCATTCCGGCATCGAGCCGGCCAAGAGGTGCCGCCGCGCCGACGTAGACACGGTCGTCGTGCTGGGAATGGACGCCAAGGTGCAACCCATCGATGGACGCTTCCCGCTGCCAATCCGGGCAAGGTTGCAGCGGCAAGCGGTGTGCCAATCGGTTGACGAATTCATCCGCAGGGATTTCAGCCAACAAGTGACGCATGCGGATCTGGTCCGGGCGGGCCAGGTCGAGGAACAGCTCCAGCACCGCCACCACCAAGGCATGCCCCTGGGCCAGGGGCACCCTGCCCGCCGGTTTATCCAATGGGGAACCGGCCAAGCCGAAGGCCAGCCAGGGCTCGCCATCCCGGACCAGGGCCGACAACCACAGGTCGTGGTGATGTTCGAGCATTGCCAGCGCCTCTCCACCGTCCAGTTGCACGGCGAACTTGGCCGACAGTTCGGGGAAGCGTTCGTGGGTTTGCAGGGTGATGAGGATCCGCTCGGCCAACGAGCGGGTGTCGAACAGCATCTGCCGGTCGATCCCAGCCGCGGGGCTGAGCATCAGGTTGCGCACGTCATCGCCAGACGGTTTGCGAGGACCAAGCCCGGCGGCCAGCAATGGCTGGATCAGCGCGTCGTGCCCGGGGCCGATCCCGCGGATCTGCAGGTTGGCCCGGTTGGTCGCCTCGATCACGCCCCCGGCGAACCGCTCGGCCACCGAGGCCACGACGTCAGCCTGATCCGCCTGGATGGAACCGCCATCGAGCTTGATCCGACAGATCCCCCCGTCCAACGCCTGGACGACACGCAGCAACCCCGGGCAACCGGAGGGGCGGATGACGTTGGAGGATGGACGTTCGTTCAAGGGCAGACCGGCAGCTGAGAAACGCCACATTGGCGAAGGTGCGCCATTATGCCTGCTTTGCCGGTGGTCATGAAAAGCTTGCCTGTCGGATTGAGGCGAGATTGCTCAAGAACACGGGTTGCCTGATCCAATGATGTTGTCTGTATCGCCGCCATCGCGAGCAAGCTCGCTCCCACAGTTTTGGATCGGGGTGTTCACAAATTCTGCCTTCAACCCCAAATCCCCTGTGGGAGCGAGCTTGCTCGCGATAGCGGTCTGTCTGAAAAAGTGATGTTGGATGGACCGCAGCCATCGCGAGCAGGCTCGCTCCCACAGTTTTGGATCGGGGTGTTCACAAATTCTGCCTTCAACCCCAAATCCCCTGTGGGAGCGAGCTTGCTCGCGATAGCGGTCTGTCTGAAAAAGTGATGTTGGATGGACCGCAGCCATCGCGAGCAGGCTCGCTCCCACAGTTTTGGATCGGGTGTTCACAAATTCTGCCTTCAACCCCAAATCCCTGTGGGAGCGAGCTTGCTCGCGATAGCGGTCTGGAGGTGACATTGATGTTGCGCCAGGCGCCTGATCCGCCGGGGCGCGGTATGATGGCGGCCCGGTTCGCGGCGGCAACACGCCTGTCGATCAACCCCATCTATTCGAGGAACAGAGATGACCCCCTGGCTGACCGTAGTGGGCATCGGTGAAGACGGCTTCAAGGGTCTGGGCCGGACGGCTCGCCATGCCTTGCTGCGAGCATCGCGGATCCTGGGCAGCACTCGCCAGTTGGAACTGTTGCCCCTGTGTATCCGCGGCGAGCGGGAGCTGTGGCCCAGCCCGTTTTCCCTGGAACCGCTGCTCGCTCGGCAGGGCGAACCGGTGTGCGTGCTGGCCAGCGGCGATCCGATGTTCTATGGCGTGGGCGCCAGCCTGGCGAAACAGGTGCCGAGCGACCAGATGCTGGTCATCCCCGCGCCCTCCTCCTGTTCACTGGCCGCGGCGCGCATGGGCTGGCCGTTGCAGGAAGTGGTCACGCTGTCGCTGGTGGCGCGCCCCCTGGCGGCGCTCATTGGGCATTTATCCACAGGCGTCAGGCTGCTGCTGCTGAGCAACGATCGCCACAGCCCCGCCGCCGTGGCGAGCTTGCTGTGCGAGCGGGGCTTCGGCCCAAGCGCCATGACGGTGCTGGAACACTTGGGCGGCACGGCAGAACGACGAATCGAAAGCACTGCGACACAATGGTCCGACACCAGCGTTGCCGACCTGAACCTGATCGCCATCGAATGCCGGGCCGAACCCTCGACACCGCGCCTGTCACGCCTGGCCGGCTTGCCGGACACCGCGTTCGAGCATGACGGCCAGTTGACCAAACGCGACGTTCGCGCCATCACCCTCGCCCGTCTCGCCCCCACACCCGGCGAGCTGCTCTGGGATGTCGGCGCCGGCAGCGGCTCCATCGGCATCGAATGGATGCGCACCCACCCCAGCTGCCGCGCCTTGGCCATCGAGGCCGACGAAGGCCGCCAAGGCTTGATCGAACGCAACCGCGACACCCTCGGCGTGCCGGGCCTGCAACTGATTCGCGGCAGTGCCCCGCAAGCGCTGGAAAATCTGGAACGTCCGGACGCGGTGTTCATCGGCGGTGGTGTCACCCGCGAAGGCGTGCTCGACGCCTGCTGGGCCCGACTCAAGCCCGGCGGTCGGCTGGTCGCCAATGCCGTGACCCTGCAAAGCGAAATGACCTTGATGCACTGGCGCGAACGTCACGGCGGTGAACTGACCCGCATCCACATCGCCCAGGCCCAGCCCTTGGGCGAGTTCGACACCTGGCGCCAGGCCTTGCCGATCACCTTGCTCGACCTGGTCAAACCTCTCGATGCGTGACGAAACCGCCGAACAACCCGCCCCCCTGCGCAGCGGCCTGACCACCGGCAGTTGCGCCACGGCCACCAGCCTGGCGGCGGCCCGTTTACTGCTGCGCGGCACCGAAGCCGACGCGGTGGAGATCGTGCTGCCCAAGGGCAAGCAGGTGCAGATGCGCCTGGAGTTCTGCCGGTTGACCGACCAAGGTGCCGAGGCCGGGACGATCAAGGACGCCGGCGACGACCCGGACGTGACCCACGGCGCCCTGCTGTTTTCCCAGGTGCGCTTGATCGCCGAACCCGGCGTGCGCTTCATCGCCGGGCGCGGCGTGGGCACGGTGACGCGCCCCGGGTTGGTGCTGGGCGTGGGAGAGCCGGCGATCAACCCGGTGCCACGCAAAATGATCAACGATCACCTGGGTAGCTTGGCCGAAGAATGCGGTTATGCCGGCGGCTTCGAAGTCACGGTCAATGTCGAGGGCGGCGAAGCCCTGGCGTTGAAAACCATGAATCCACGATTGGGCATCCTCGGCGGCCTATCGATCCTCGGCACCAGTGGCATCGTCCGGCCGTTCTCTTGCGCGGCCTACATTGCCTCGATCCACCAAGGTATCGACGTGGCGAAAACCAACGGCTACCTGCACATCGCCGCCTGCACTGGCAACGCCAGCGAAGACACCATGCGCCGGGTCTACAACCTGCCGGAAATCGCCTTGATCGAAATGGGCGACTTCGTCGGCGCCGTGCTCAAGCATGTGCGCAAGGTGCCGGTGGATAAACTCAGCCTCTGCGGCGGCTTTGGCAAGATCAGCAAACTGGCCGCCGGCCACATGGACCTGCACAGCCGCCATTCGAGCATCGACCTGCCACAACTGGCCGAATGGGCGGCTGCCATCGGTGCCGATGAGGCGTTGCAGCAAGGCATTCGAGAAGCCAACACCAGCCAGCAGGCCCTGGCGATGGCCAGCGCCACCGGCATCGCCCTCGGTGACGCGGTGTGCGACCACGCGCTGGCCTTCGCCCGTAGCGTGGTACCGGCCCAGGTCCAGGTCGAAGTCTTCGCCATCGACCGCCAGGGCGGGATTGTCGGCCAGGCTGGAGTTTTGGAATGAAACGTATCCTGCTGCTCGGTGGCGTCACCGAGGCCCTGGCCATCGCCCGCACCCTGGGGCCCCAGCACATCTACAGCTTGGCCGGCATCGGCCGCGTCCCCACCGACCTGACCTGCCAGGTCCGCGTCGGCGGCTACGGCGGCGCCGAAGGGCTGGCGCATTTCATCCGCGCCGAGGGCATCGACCTGCTGCTGGACGCCACCCACCCCTACGCCGCCCAGATCAGCCACAACGCCGCCCACGCCGCCCGCGCCTGCGCCATCCCCTGCTGGGCCCTGCGCCGCCCGGCCTGGCAACCCCAGGCCGGCGATGACTGGCGCGAAGTGGCCGACTGGTGCGAACTGATCCAGGCCCTGCAACCCTTCCAGCGCCCCTTGTTCACTCTCGGGCGTGAGCCGCTGCAACACTTGGACGAAATTCCGCCAGGGCAATTCTGGACCTTACGAGCCTTGGACGTTTATCCCGGCAATGAGCACTGCGAAGTGATTGGCGCCCGTGGTCCTTTTCATATCGAGGGCGAGCGTGAGCTGTTCGAACGGCGGCGGATTGATGTGTTGGTGAGCAAGAACAGCGGCAGCACGGCCACCGAGCCGAAACTGGAGGTGGCGCGGGAACGGGGGGTGCCGGTGTTGGTGTTGAAGCGGCCAGTGCTGACGGGGGTGGATCGGGAGTTTGGGACGGTGGATGAGGTGTTGCAGGGGCTGCGGCAGTTGGTCTGACAGAAATCTGCACCGTCCTACAAGCCTGTCCTGTCAGAACTACGTCAGCAGGCTACATCACCTTGCGTCGCTGCCTACAACTACGCCAGAATCCGCCGGCTTGTGCGCCTTGGAGGCCCTCGGTAACTTGATTCCCGTCACTGCCCTTCAGTGATCGGGTTTAGTCGCCCGAGGTTTTCAGCGGGTTCACAAGCTTCGTCAGTCAGGTATTTCATCCCTGCACGTGATGGTGGTTGTGCGCAGGGCGCCTTCGGGCGCGCCGGTAATGCTGGACTCCCCGGTCGACTAACCTGCGCACAGCCGCCCTGTGGCGAGGGAGCTTGCTCCCGCTGGGCTGCGCAGCAGCCCCAAAAAAGCGGACGCGATATTCCTGACACACCGCAATGTCCGGTTCTAGGGCCGCTCCGCTGGAGCGCCAGCCCGGCCCAGCGGGAGCAAGCTCCCTCGCCACAAAGATCTCACTCGTCTTCAGACGGGGGCAACTTTCCCGAAGGGAAAGCCATGGTCAGTGACCTCGCATTCGATCTGGAGGGCTCGCGACGACATATCGCGCAAGGGGTCCAGCAGATGATTGAGTTGAGCCAGTTGTTGGCAAATCGGGCGCTGGATGTGGTCGATCCGAGATAAGCGACAGGACCTTGGGTTTGATCAAAGCGATTGATCAAACCCCTCGCCACAAAAACCACGCATGTTCTCTGGTCCCACAGGTGAATAAATGGCTCTTACACGAAACTACAAACATACGATTGCGGAACGCGCCAAAAGCGATCCAGCGTTCGCCCAAATTCTGCGGGATGAAGCCTTCACACGTTTCGATGCTGCCAGCTATCTCCAAACGGCAGAGGAAAAGTTGGCTTATCTTGATGCTTGCGTGGAAGAAGATAAGGGTGACGGCGTCTTGATCCGAGCGGCCCTCAACGATATCGCCCGGGCAAACGATATAGCACAGGCTTATACCGGCGCAGATCGGGAACGACTGGATATCAAATGATCAATTATGCCGTGGCGAGGGAGCTTGCTCCCGCTGGGCTGCGCAGCGGCCCCAAGGAAATGAACGCTATGTTCCTGAAACACTGCAATGTCCGGTTTTAGGGCCGCTTCGCGCTGGAGCGCCAGCCCGGCCCAGCGGGAGCAAGCTTCCTCGCCACAAAAGCACTCACTCGAAGATCTGTTGCTACTGTTAACCCCAGGCCTGCGACCCTACACCGCACATGGCCTTTTTACTTCTGCCCCCCGATCAGGCTAAATACCGCCACCTGATCGCCCAACCGAGCGGATTGCCCCAATGTCCCGACAACGGCTTGCATTTGCCTGGATCGCCTGCTTCGCAGTGCTGTTCAACATGCTTGCCATGCCGCTTTCCAACAGCGGGGGGGCGACCGCCAATTCGCCAGCCGAGCAAGTGCTGTGGGGCAGTTTCTGTTCTTCCAGCGGCACGAAAATGGTGGCGATTTCCCTGGGCACGTTCGAACAGGGCACGCCGCAACAGGACAATCATTCGACGATGCAGCATTGCTGGTGCTGCTCAGGTCCGGCGCCATTGGTGGCGCTTGCCGGGCATGTCCCGCAGTTGTATCTGGACGCTCAAAAGGCCCATCGTGCCGCCATTCATTCCACGCTCGACAGCCCTACCCCGCGCCAGCAATGGCCCAACCTAAACCCCCGCGCCTCGCCTCTGGCCTGATTCTTCCCGCATAAAACTGCGCCCTGAATCGTTCCGGAGATTTGCCATGTTGAACAAACTTATCCTGCTGGCCGCCCTGCTGCTTCCCGTCGGCATCGCCCAAGCTCACCAATACAAGGCGGGCGAGCTTGAGATCGCTCATCCATGGTCCCAGGAGTTGCCACCCAACGCGCCTACCGTGGCCGCGTATTTCGTCATCCACAACAGCGGCCCGACCGCGGACAAATTGCTCAGCGTCGACTCGCCCGTCGCCGGCAAGGCCGAGCTCCATGAGCATGTGATGCAAAACGACCTGATGAAAATGCAACCGGTGCCCGTCGTGAATATCGCCCCCGGTGCGACCGTCACCTTCGCGCCGATGGCGTATCACGTAATGCTGCTGGACCTGAAAGACCGCAGCCTGCTCAGCGACGGCAAACGCTTCCCCATGACCCTGCATTTCGAAAAAGCCGGGGATGTCACGGTTGATGTCGCGGTGCAGAAAAAAGCACCCGACGGCACCAAGTCGCATAAGCACGGCCAGTAAGACGTAGCCGCCCATGCAACCTCGTCGCGCCAGCCTGCCAACGCGCCGCCGTCAGCCCATGAGCCTGACCCGCGGCAGCTGGATCAGCCTGTTCGCCATGCTGATGATCTTTATCGGTCCGCTGGTTTCCCAGTCGATGCCGATGGATCAGCGCATGTCTTCGTCCATGCCTGTGTCCATGAGTATGGACATGGAGATGGACATGACGGCGCATGAAGCGCCGGCAGCCGAACATTGCCCGCCCCAGAGCGAGCACCATGCGCTGTGGGAAAAGTGCGGCTATTGCAGCCTGCTGTTCAACTGTCCCGCGTTAACCGGCGGCCATACCTTCGCCGCCTTCGACACACCGCCCACCCAAATCTATACCAGTCCCTCTCCACGCCTGGGCCATGCCCGGTCGGCATTCTTCCCGGGTGCCCGCACCCGCGCACCGCCCTTCGCAGCGTAGCTCCCGACACTTACTCAACCGGTCGCAAAAGACAGTCCCAGGCTGCCCGACCGTGTCGTCTACGTCTGTTCGATGGAATCATCATGTCCAGGTTTTCTGCTGGCACCGCGTTGGGCTCTGCCCAGGTTCGCTGCCCCCTGAACGAACCACGGGTTCGTTCGCGCCACACCATCGCCGCCCTGTGCGGCCTGCTGCTCGCTCCACTCGCGCTGGCCGATGAGCACGAGCATCACGACCATCCGGCCGAAGAACTGAGCCCGACGGTCATCACCGCCATCGCCCCCAGCTCGCCCCTGACCATCGTCACCAACCCCAAGGATCCGCGCCAACCGGTGCCGGCCAGCGACGGAGGCGACTACCTCAAGACCATTCCCGGCTTCGCCCTGGTGCGCAACGGCGGCACCAATGGCGACCCGGTGTTGCGTGGCATGTTCGGTTCGCGGCTGAACATCCTCACCAACGGCAGCATGCTGCTGGGTGCTTGCCCGGGCCGGATGGACGCGCCGACGTCCTACATCTCGCCGGAAACCTACGACAAGCTCACCGTCATCAAAGGCCCGCAAACCGTGCTCTGGGGCCCCGGCGCATCGGCCGGGACCGTGCTGTTCGAGCGCGAGCCGGAGCAGTTCGGCGAGCTGGGCACCCGGGTCAATGCCAGTGTGTTGGCCGGCTCCAACGGCCGTTTCGACAAGGTGGTGGATGCCGCCGCCGGTGGGCCGCTGGGTTATGTACGGGTGATCGGCAACACCGCCCATTCGGACGATTACCGCGACGGCAACAACGACACCGTGCCGTCGCGCTATGACAAATGGAATGGCGACGTCGCCCTCGGCTGGACGCCGGACGCCGATACCCTGCTGGAGCTGACGGCCGGCAAGGGGGACGGTGAAGCGCGCTACGCCGGGCGCGGCATGGACGGTTCGCAGTTCAAGCGCGAAAGCCTCGGGCTGCGTTTCGAGCGTTCGAACATCGGTGACGTGTTGGATAAAGTCGAAGCCCAGGTCTACTACAACTACGCCGACCACGTGATGGACAACTACACCCTGCGCACCCCGTCCGGCACCGGGATGATGGCCGGCCCCATGGCCTCCAATGTCGACCGTCGCACCCTCGGTGCCCGCATCAAGGCCACCTGGCGCTCGGCCGATGTGCAATTGATCAGCGGCCTGGACGCCCAGACCAACGAGCATCGCCAACGCAGCAGCATGGGCGTGGACACCTACAAGGACCTGCCGTACACCAAGGACGCCGACTTCCATAATTACGGGGTGTTCGGCGAATTGACCTGGTACGCCGCCGACCGCGACCGAGTGATCACCGGCGCCCGGCTCGACCGCGCCTCGGCCAAGGATTACCGCCAGAGCATCGGTTCCGGCATGTCGGCCCGTCCCAATCCTACTGCCGATGACACCCGCGCCGACACGCTGCCCAGCGGTTTCGTCCGCTACGAGCACGACCTGGACGACAGCCCCGCCACCCTCTACGCCGGCATCGGTCACGCGCAACGGTTCCCGGATTACTGGGAGTTGTTCTCGCCGAACGCCGGCCCGAGCGGTTCGCTGAATGCTTTCGACGCGATCAAGCCGGAGAAAACTACTCAGCTCGACTTCGGCCTGCAGTACAAGACCGACACCCTCGAAGCCTGGGCATCGGGTTATGTCGGGCAAGTCCGCGACTACATCCTGTTCGACTACACGCCGGGGATGATGGGCACCACTTCCCGGGCCGAGAACATCGACGCACGGATCATGGGCGGTGAACTGGGCGCGGCCTACAAGCTCACCGAACGCTGGAAAGCCGACGCCACCCTGGCCTACGCCTGGGGCAAGAACAGCAGCGACGGCAGCGCCCTGGCGCAGATGCCACCGCTGGACGCGCGCCTGGGCCTGACCTACAGCGAAGACCGCTGGAGCGCCGGAGCCTTGTGGCGGGTGGTGGCCGCGCAGCACCGGGTCGATGAAAACAAGGGCAACGTGGTGGGCAAGGACTACGGCAAAAGCTCGGGGTTCGGGGTCTTCTCCCTCAACGGCGCCTACCGCATCAACCAGCACTGGAAGGTCAGCAGCGGTGTCGACAACCTGTTCGGCAAAGCCTACGCCGAGCACTTGAACCTGGCCGGCAACGCCGGGTTCGGCTACCCGGCAAGCGATCCGCAGGCCATCAACGAACCGGGGCGCACGCTTTGGACGAAGGTGGATATGAGTTTCTGACCAGTACCGGAGATTTGTCAGCGAGGACACCCACTGTGGGAGCGAGCTTGCTCGCGATAGCGTTGTGTCAGTCGACATCAATGCCACTGAAGCGCCGCTATCGCGAGCAAGCTCGCTCCCACAGTGGTTCGTTTCCACCTTGACTGACCGCACAACATAACAACCCAATTTGCCCTGCGGAGCGCTTTGCAATGAGCCAACCGAAACCGAATTTCTACAACCTGGCCTGGCGCTGGCATTTCTATGCCGGGCTGTTCGTGGCGCCGTTCATGGTGATGCTGGCCCTGACCGGGATCATTTACCTGTTCAAGCCGCAACTCGATCCCCTGATGTACGGCAGTCTGCTGAACGTGCCGGCCGGGCACCACACCCTGGCGGCGGACGACCTGCTCAAGCAGGTCCGCCAGGCCTACCCCGAAGGCCAGGTCAAGCAGTACCTGCCACCGGTCAACGCCGAGCGCAGCGCGCAGTTCGTGGTGATCGACAAGGGCCGGGAGTTGAATGTGTTCATCGACCCGTACCACGGCGACGTCCTCGGCGAGCAGGATGCGAAGAGCAATCTGCAAGCCATGGCCCGGGCGATCCACGGCGAGTTATTGATCGGCACGGTGGGTGACCGATTGGTGGAAATGGCCGCCGGCTGGGGCGTGGTGCTGGTGGTCTCCGGCCTGTACCTGTGGTGGCCGCGCGGGCAATCATCGGCGGGTGTGCTGTGGCCGCGCTGGAGCGCGCGGGGGCGGGTGTTCTGGCGTGACGTGCACGTTGTCGTCGGCTTCTGGGGCGCGGCGTTCCTGCTGGTGATGCTGCTCAGCGGCATGACCTGGACCGGCTTCTGGGGCAAGCAGTACGCCGACCTCTGGAACCGCTTCCCGGCGGCGATGTGGAATGACGTGCCCAAGTCCGACGTCGAGGCCGGCAGCCTCAACAACGCCCATCGCCAGACCGTGCCGTGGGCCATGGAAAACACGCCGATGCCGATGTCCGGCGACCATGCCGAGCACATGGCCCACGGCGGCATGCATGAAGGCCCCGCCGCCCCGACCGTCAGCCTGCAAGCGGTGCAGGATATCGCCACCGAGCGCAAGGTCGAACCCGGCTACAGCATCACATTCCCAACGACCGCCTCGGGCGTGTTCACCATCGCCGTGTTCGCCGATGACCCGCGCAACGACGCGACCCTGCACGTGGACCAATACACCGGCAAGGTCCTGGCCGATGTGCGCTGGGAGCATTACGGCATCGTGGCCCGCGCCACCGAGACCGGCGTAATGCTGCACGAAGGCAAGATGTTCGGCCCGCTGAACCAGATCCTCGTGCTGCTGGTTTGCCTGATGATCCTGCTCAGCGCCGTGAGTGGCCTGGTGATCTGGTGGAAGCGCCGGCCCCAGGGCAAATTCGGCGTGCCGCCACTGCGCCACGACCTGCCGACCTGGAAAACCGGGGTGTTCATCATGCTGGCCCTGGCGCTGGTGTTCCCGTTGGTGGGCGCTTCGCTGGTGGTGGTGTGGGCGCTGGATCGCCTCGTCACGCGGTTGAATCGCCAGCCTGAGATTGCCTCATCTTCAAACTGAAGACAGTGCGTTAACGGAAGGTGGCGCGAAACCTCTACAATCGTGCCCGCTTTCCAAACGGTGAACACCATCCCTTGTGGGAGCGAGCTTGCTCGCGATTGCAGTCGGTCAGTCACATCTCTATCGACTGACACACCGCTATCGCGAGCAAGCTCGCTCCCACAATGGACTGGGGTCCCGACCCAATCACTTGAGTAACCGCATGACCTCCCTAACCCTCTCCCACCTCGCCTGGACACCCCTGGGCCATGGCCACTGCCATCACCAGTTCCAGCTGCGTGATGCCACCCTGCAGGTGGCGGCCGGGGAGTTTGTCGGGTTGATCGGGCCCAACGGCAGCGGCAAGACCAGCCTGTTGCGCTGCGCCTATCGCTTCAACCGGCCAGAACATGGCGAGGTCAGGCTCGAACATCACAACCTCTGGAAACAGTCCTCGCGCTGGTGCGCCCAACGCATCGCGGTGGTGCTGCAAGAATTTCCCGACGCCTTCGGCCTGACGGTGGAGGAAGTCGTCGCCATGGGTCGCACGCCCCACAAAGGGCTGTTCGACAGCGACAATCACGAAGACCGCCGGCGGGTGCTCCAGGCATTGGCATCGGCAGGGCTCGAAGGCTTTGGCGATCATGCTTTCGCCACGCTGTCGGGAGGGGAAAAACAGCGGGTGATCCTCGCCCGTGCCTTGGCCCAGCAGCCGCAGTTGCTGATCCTCGACGAGCCGACCAACCACCTCGACCCGCGCTATCAATTGCAACTGCTGCAACTGATCAAGGGCCTGGGCATCGGCACCCTTGCCAGCCTACACGATTTGAACCTGGCCGCCGCCTTTTGTGATCGCCTGTACGTCATCGAACACGGGCGCATCGTCGCCAGCGGCACGCCCAAGGACGTCCTCACGGCCGAGCTGTTGTGCGAGGTGTTCGGCGTTAAAGCCCTGGTGGACGAACATCCGCTGTCCGGCTACCCACGAATCACTTGGATAACCCAACCATGACCTTGCGTTTCCTGCTGTTGCTGCCCCTCCTGCTGGGCAGCACGAATGCCCTGGCCGAAGCCACCCGCTACCCGTTGACGGTCCAGAGCTGCAACCGCCAGGTGGTGTTCAACGAGGCACCTCGCCACGCGGTCAGCCATGACATCAACATGACGCAGATGATGCTCGCCCTGGGGCTCAAGCCGCGTATGGTCGGCTACAGCGGTATCAGCGGCTGGAAATCGGTGACGCCCGAGATGGCGAAGATCCTCGACGGCCTGCCGGAACTGGCCGCCAAATATCCCTCGGTGGAAACCCTGCTCGATGCCAACGTCGACTTTTTCTTCGCGGGCTGGGACTACGGCATGCGCGTGGGCGGCGACCTGACGCCGCAGACCTTGCAACCGCTGGGCATCAACGTCTACGAGCTGACCGAATCCTGCGCCTTCGTGATGAAGCGACCGGCGGCCTCCCTGGAAGATACCTACAACGACCTGCGCAACCTCGGCAAGATCTTCGATGTGCAGGATCGCGCCAATGCGTTGATCGCGACGATGCAGGCCCAGGTGGCCGAAACGCGCAAGCACCTGCCGACCCGACAACCGCGCGTGTTCCTGTATGACAGCGGCGAAGACCGTGCCATGACCTCCGGCCGTCTCGGCATGCCCCAGGCGTTGATTGACGCAGCCGGCGGACGCAACATTCTCGAGGACGTGGAAACCAGTTGGACCCGGGTGAACTGGGAGAACGTGGTGGAGCGCAACCCGCAGGTGATCGTGATCGTCGACTACGGCGAAGTCAGCGCCGAGCAGAAGCAACAATTCCTCCTGGATAACCCGGCCCTGCAATCGGTGGATGCGATCAAGCAGCGGCGCTTCATTGTGATCCCTTACGTGCAGGCCACGCCGGGCATCGATAACGTGCTGGCGGTGCAAACCCTGGCACGGGGTTTCCACGACCAATGAATAATCGTCGCTACGGCACCCTGCTGATGGTCCTTGGCGCGCTGCTGCTGGTGTCGTGCGTGGCGTCCCTGGGCTTTGGGCCGGCGCGGGTGCCGGTGGCTGTGGTCTGGGATCTGCTGCTGCACAAGGCCTTCGGTGTGGGCGAGGTCTACTGGACGCCCGGCCAGGAACATATCGTCTGGCTGATCCGCGTCCCGCGCCTGCTGCTCGGAGCCCTGGTCGGTGCCGGGCTGGCGCTGATCGGCGCGGTGCTGCAAGCGGTGACGCGCAACCCGCTGGCCGATCCGCATCTACTGGGCGTCACGTCCGGCGCGACCCTCGGGGCGGTGATCGTGGTGTTGCATGTCGGTGAAATCATCGGTTTGCTGACCTTGCCTCTCGCGGCCTTCATCGGCGCGCTGCTGAGCATGTTGCTGGTGTTGGCCATCGCTGCCCGCCAAGGCCGGCTGGAGAGTGATCGCCTGTTGCTGTGTGGTGTGGCAGTGTCCTTCGTGATGATGGCGGCGGCCAACCTGTTGTTGTTCCTCGGTGATCATCGTGCCAGTTCGGCGGTGATGTTCTGGATGCTCGGCGGCCTGGGCCTGGCCCGCTGGGAACTGCTGGCCGTGCCGGCCGCCAGTGTGCTGCTGGGACTGGTGTTGCTGCTGGGCATGGCCCGGCCGTTGAACGCGCTGATGGCCGGCGAACAGACCGCCGTGACCCTCGGCCTGAACGCGGCGAAGGTGCGGTTGTGGATCTTTTTGATCGCGTCACTGATGACCGGCGTACTGGTGTCCATCAGCGGCTCGATTGGTTTTGTCGGGCTGATGGTGCCGCACATTGCCCGGCGCCTGGTAGGCGCCGAGCATCGGCGGCTGCTGCCGGCTTGCGTGCTGCTCGGCAGCCTGTTCCTGGTGTGGGTGGACGTGGCGGCCCGCACGTTGATCGCCCCCGAGGACTTGCCGATTGGGGTCGCCACAGCCGCTATCGGCGGACTGTTCTTTATCGGTCTGATGCGCCGTCGCTGAAAAGATGCTTCTTTTTGTAGACGCCGAAGAGTTCGGTCCCAAGGCCTCCATTTCGAAAATGCTCGAGCTCCGCTCGCACCAGTTCAATCACTAAGGCCCGGTCTTCAGCTTGTTCAAGATTGAAATTCCCGCTGTAGGCAAGATTCACCATCCGCCAGAGGAAGCAGTTGGTGCGGTAAACGTCTACCGGCTTCAGCCAACGTTCAAGGAGCGCGGTAATTTCCTCGCTTCGAATCCCCTCGAAACACCCAATCGAATGGTCCTTGTCCGGAATGACAGCATCGACAACCTGAGTGTCGGCATTTAGTCGGTAGCGCGCCGGCAAGGAAGAGAATGCGGCGTCAGCGGCAATTATCGCGTCGGGCCACAAGCGATTGCCATTACGTCCCACGGCCTCCCCCACACTCCAGAACTCCCCATCATTTTTCAAACTACGGGAGATAAAGCGCATGACCTTTTCCAGTTCTACCAAATGATGCAATGCCGAAACACAGATAATGACATCCCACTGTTCACCGGTAGGTACCAGGTTATTCGCATCCGCCACGATCAAATCGAGGTGGATCCCTGGCGGAAATTGCTTTGCCGCGATTTGAAGCAGATCTTCATTGATATCCAGCAACGACCATTCCACGCCTTCGGGAACAGCCGCTGACAAACCGGCCTCTATCCGCGCGGCGCCACTGCAGATTGACAAGACCTTTATCGCCCCGTGGTCCGTGACTTTCCGGCGTAGCCTCGCTTGAAAATCAGGCGGCATTTGCGGGACGTTCGCCCTCAGCAGACGCGTCGCATAAGAGTAGGCGGCCTCTCCTTCAAACGGCTCCAAAATGACCATGTCAGCCGGCGCACCAGGCCCTTTCGTATGAGCCGGCCCATTGAGTTGGCGAACGGTGCGCGCAACGCCCATCGCAGCTTCACTTTGTCGCTCCTGGACGCTTGCATAGAACTCATTCCGGTAGACGCTACTGAAGTGTGCGATCTCGTTTTTCATGCGCATGGGTTGATGGGTTTTCGCCAGAAGCGCTTTCATCTCGCCCTCTCTGGCTACGCACAGGTCAGCTATCGCCAGCCAATCTGCCGTCGGATCGTTCTTCGCCCCAGGCCCACACGCTACCAAGAGACGGCCACGCTTGCCCGCCAACCAAGCCAGATCCAAATCCACCGTTCGCCATTCCGACGAGGTATAGCCTCCGCCAACATGAAACGTTCCAAGTTGAAATTCGGCTTGAGCTTGATCATCGAAAAAAACAACTGAGCAGGTGAGCCCATCCGAACTGATGCTGGGGAGAGCCGCCGAAAAACGAACGTGCAAGGTTGAATCAGCAAACACCTGCAGCTCACTGCTTCGAAGGTGCTCTCCAGCGGTGAGAATCAGCGAATACCTGCCTTCTCTCAAATGCGTCACATGCATCCATTTCGGGTGCTCGGCCGGTTTAACGCCAGGCAATACGTCAAAAACCGCCGTCTCGTCGAGAAGAAAACTGCTCGCAGCGCCAGAATCAATCAAACGGATTTCCCCTGTTCAGAATGGCAGAAGTGTCAGCATAGTCGGGCGGTCGAAAATCTCACCTTGAATTGGCCCACATCCACGCCCCAACGCAGGGCGCCGTATTGCACCAGCGCCCGCGATGTGGTCGTTGATGGTGCATGACCTTTTTCTTCTCCCCCCGCCAGCCCCCATTTCAAAGCCTTTGCCCGACCGGGCACACCCCTTGCAAAAGCGCCTTCAGCGTTTGCATCTGCCGCCCAAAAAAACTCATAAGTCCATGGAGATCGCACAATGAAGCGTCGTAGCTTGATCAAGGCTTTTACACTCTCGGCAAGTATTGCCGCGATGGGCATGGCCTGGACCGTCCAGGCCGCCGAAACCATCAAGGTCGGCATCCTGCATTCGCTGTCCGGCACCATGGCGATCTCCGAGACGTCCCTCAAGGACATGGCGTTGATGACCATCGACGAGATCAACGCCAAGGGTGGTGTGAACGGCAAGAAGCTCGAAGCGGTGGTCGTGGACCCGGCGTCGAACTGGCCGCTGTTCGCCGAAAAGGGCCGGCAGTTGCTGACCCAGGACAAGGTCGCCGTGGTGTTCGGCTGCTGGACCTCGGTGTCGCGTAAATCCGTGTTGCCGGTGTTCGAAGAACTCAATGGCCTGCTGTTCTACCCGGTGCAATACGAAGGCGAAGAGATGTCGCCCAACGTGTTCTACACCGGCGCGGCGCCAAACCAGCAGGCGATTCCGGCGGTGGAATACCTGATGAGCGAAGAAGGCGGCAGCGCCAAGCGTTATTTCCTGCTGGGCACCGACTACGTCTACCCGCGCACCACCAACAAGATCCTGCGTTCGTTCCTGCACGCCAAAGGCGTGGCGGACAAGGACATCGAAGAAGTCTATACCCCGTTCGGCCACAGCGATTACCAGACCATCGTGGCCAACATCAAGAAGTTCTCGGCCGGTGGCAAGACTGCGGTCATCTCCACCGTGAACGGCGACTCCAACGTGCCGTTCTACAAAGAACTGGCGAACCAGGGCCTGAAGGCTACCGACGTGCCGGTCGTAGCGTTCTCGGTGGGCGAAGAGGAACTGCGTGGCATCGATACCAAGCCACTGGTGGGCAACCTGGCGGCATGGAATTACTTCGAGTCCGTGGATAACCCGGCGAACAAGAAATTCGTCGATTCCTGGAAAGCCTACGCCAAGGCCAAGAACCTGCCGGGCGCCGACAAAGCGGTGACCAACGACCCGATGGAGGCCACCTACGTCGGCATCCACATGTGGGCGCAAGCGGTGGAAAAAGCCAAGTCCACCGATGTCGACAAGGTCCGCGAAGCCCTGGCCGGCCAGACCTTCGCCGCACCGTCGGGCTACACCCTGACCATGGACAAGACCAACCACCACTTGCACAAGCCGGTGATGATCGGCGAGATCCAGGCCGACGGTCAGTTCAACGTGGTCTGGCAGACCGAAGGGCCGATCCGCGCGCAACCGTGGAGCCCTTTCATCGCTGGCAACGACAAGAAGCCGGACTATGCGGTGAAGAGCAACTGAGCCCATGGGTGTCGGCCCGGATCCCCGGGCCGACACACAACCCCTGTGGGAGCGAGCTTGCTCGCGATGGCGGTGGATCAGCCAGAAGAACAGTGACTGACACACCGCCATCGCGAGCAAGCTCGCTCCCACAAAAAGCATTGCGCAAGGCCTAGCATATGCCCACTGCCCTCCACCGCTTGATCCTCGCCATCGCACTGTTACTGCCGATGGCCTCATACGCCGGCGACGCCGAAGACTTCGTCGCCGCCAACCCGACCCAGCAGGCCAAGCTTTTGGAAACCTGGGCCGCGCAGCCGGAGCCTGAGCGCGTCGAACTGATCAACGCCCTGCAACAAGGCCAGTTGACCGTCGACGGCCAACCCAAGACCCTGCGCCTGAACAACCGCTTGCGCGGGCTGATCGAAACCGCCCTGGCCAGTCATCAACTGCTCGCTGTGGATGCCCGCGTACGCCTGGCCGCCGCGCAGCAACTGCAAAAAAGCGCCCGCCCGGCGCAGCTGGCGTTTCTCGATCGGCAACTGGCCGGCGAGCAGGACGAAGACGTACACGCCGCCCTGAGCCTGGCCCTGGCGAACCTGCAATTGGTGGACACCCACCCCAACGTGCGCCTGGCCGCCGTCCGCCTGCTGGGGGAAACCGGCGACCCGTTGGCCCGCACCCGCCTGGAAGGACTGCTCGAACCCGGCGTCGAAACCGATGCCGCCGTGCGCACCGCCGCTGAGACCAGCCTCAGCCAGGTCAAGCGCAAGCTCCTGGTGGGCGAGTTGCTGGGCCAGGCGTTCAGCGGCATGTCCCTGGGCTCGATTTTGCTGCTCGCAGCCCTCGGCCTGGCGATCACCTTCGGCTTGCTGGGGGTGATCAACATGGCCCACGGCGAGATGCTCATGTTGGGCGCCTACTCTACGTACGTGGTGCAAATGCTGTTCCAGCGCTTCGCCCCGAACGCCATCGAGTTCTATCCGCTGATCGCCCTGCCGGTGGCATTTTTTATCACCGCCGCCATCGGCATGGCCCTGGAGCGCACGGTGATCCGCCATCTCTATGGACGGCCGCTGGAAACCCTGCTCGCCACCTGGGGCATCAGCCTGATGCTGATACAACTGGTGCGCCTGGTGTTCGGTGCGCAGAACGTCGAAGTCGCCAACCCGGCGTGGCTGTCGGGCGGGATCCAGGTGTTGCCGAACCTGGTGCTGCCGTACAACCGCATCGTGATCATCGCCTTCGCGCTGTTCGTGGTGGTGCTGACTTGGCTGCTGCTGAACAAGACGCGCCTGGGCCTGAACGTCCGCGCGGTGACCCAGAACCGCAACATGGCCGCTTGCTGCGGCGTGCCCACCGGTCGCGTGGACATGCTCGCCTTCGGCCTCGGCTCGGGCATTGCCGGGCTGGGTGGCGTGGCCCTGAGCCAGATCGGCAACGTCGGCCCGGACCTGGGCCAGAGCTACATCATCGACTCGTTCCTGGTGGTAGTGCTCGGCGGTGTTGGCCAGTTGGCCGGTAGCGTGTTCGCCGCGTTCGGCCTGGGCATCGCCAACAAGATCCTCGAACCGCAGATCGGCGCCGTGCTCGGCAAGATCCTGATCCTCGCGCTGATCATTCTGTTCATCCAGAAGCGTCCGCAAGGCCTCTTCGCGCTCAAAGGACGGGTAATCGACTGATGAACCAGCCCCTGATGCTCACGGCCACGCAAAAGGCCGGCCCCAAAGTCACCCTCGCCGTCGGCGCGCTGATCCTCGCCGTGCTGCTGAGCCTGCCGCTGCTGTCGCTGCTGGCGGCGGACCATCCGCTGCACGTCTCGGCCTACACCCTGACCCTGGTGGGCAAGATTCTCTGCTACGCCATCGTCGCCCTGGCGCTGGACCTGGTCTGGGGCTACGCCGGCTTGCTCTCCCTGGGCCACGGTTTGTTCTTCGCCCTGGGCGGCTATGCCATGGGCATGTACCTGATGCGCCAGGCCGCCGGGGATGGCTTGCCGGCGTTCATGACCTTCCTGTCGTGGACCGAGTTGCCCTGGTACTGGGCCGGCACCGACAGTTTCCTCTGGGCGATGTGCCTGGTGGTGCTGGCGCCGGGTTTGCTGGCCTTGGTGTTTGGTTTCTTCGCCTTCCGCTCGCGGATCAAGGGCGTGTATTTCTCGATCATGACCCAGGCCCTGACCTTCGCCGGAATGCTGCTGTTCTTCCGCAACGAAACCGGGTTTGGCGGCAATAACGGCTTCACCAACTTCCGTTCGATCCTGGGTTTTGGCATCACCGAGCCAGGCACCCGGGCGGTGTTGTTTTTCGCCACGGTGTTGCTGCTGGTGACGAGCCTGTTCATCGGCTGGCGCCTGGCCCGCAGCAAGTTCGGCCGGGTGCTGACCGCCCTGCGCGATGCGGAAAACCGCCTGATGTTCTGCGGCTACGATCCCCGGGGGTTCAAGCTGTTCGTCTGGGTGTTGAGCGCGGTGTTGTGCGGTTTGGCCGGGGCGTTGTATGTGCCGCAGGTGGGCATCATCAACCCCAGCGAAATGTCGCCGACCAACTCCATCGAGGCCGCGGTGTGGGTCGCCCTCGGCGGGCGCGGCACGCTGATCGGGCCGTTGCTGGGCGCCGGGGTGGTGAACGGCATGAAGAGCTGGTTCACCGTGGCGTTTCCTGAGTACTGGCTGTTTTTCCTCGGGGCCCTGTTCATCGTCGTTACGCTGTATCTGCCTAAAGGCGTGATCGGTTTGCTGAAGAAAAGGGGCGAATGATGCGCATCACTCCAACGGCGGATTTCATGCTCGAACCCATTCTGGAGCCCAACAAAGACCAGGGCAGCAGCCGCGACGCCATCGGCCTCGGCCAAGCCGCTGGCGTAGGCCTGAACACCCGCCACGGCACCATCCTGACCCTGGAAGACATCAGCGTCAGCTTCGACGGTTTCAAGGCGCTGAACGATCTGAACCTGTACATCGGCGTCGGTGAATTGCGCTGCATCATCGGCCCCAACGGTGCGGGCAAGACCACGCTGATGGATGTCATCACCGGCAAGACCCGCCCCAGCCACGGCAAGGCCTGGTTCGGCGAGACCCTCGACCTGACGACCATGAGCGAAGTACAGATCGCCCAGGCCGGGATCGGGCGCAAGTTCCAGAAACCGACGGTCTTCGAAGCCCTGAGCGTGTTCGAGAACCTGGAGCTGGCCCTCAAGACCGACAAATCGGTGTGGGCGAGCCTGCGGGCAAGACTGACCGGCGAACAGCACGACCGCATCAGCGAAGTGCTCGAGACCATCCGTCTCACCCCCTCGGTCAACCGCGCCGCCGGGCTGTTGTCCCACGGACAGAAGCAGTTCCTGGAGATCGGCATGCTGTTGGTGCAGGACCCGCAATTACTGCTGCTCGACGAACCGGTGGCGGGCATGACCGACGCGGAAACCGAGTTCACCGCCGAGCTGTTCAAGTCCCTGGCGGGCAAGCATTCGCTGATGGTGGTGGAGCACGACATGGGCTTCGTCGGCGCGATCGCCGACCACGTCACCGTACTGCACCAGGGCAGCGTGCTGGCCGAAGGGTCGCTGGAACAGGTGCAGGACAATGAGCGGGTGATCGAGGTGTATCTCGGTCGCTGAGGCGATAGAAGTTGGCTTTTATGTGGGAGCGAGCTTGCTCGCGATAGCGGTGGATCAGCTGGAATGCAATGTAACTGACCCGCCGCTATCGCGAGCAAGCTCGCTCCCACAAGGGACTTGAGGGGAATTCAAGACATGCTGCAAGTCGACAAGCTGCATCAATACTACGGCGGCAGCCACATCCTGCGCGGCCTGTCGTTCGACGTGAAGGTTGGCGAGGTGACGTGCCTGCTGGGGCGCAACGGCGTGGGCAAGACCACCCTGCTCAAATGCCTGATGGGCCTGCTGCCCGCCAAGGAAGGCGCGGTGAATTGGGAAGGCAAGGCCATCACCACGTTCAAGCCGCACCAACGGGTGCACGCCGGCATTGCCTACGTGCCCCAGGGCCGGGAGATTTTCGGGCGGCTGACGGTGGAAGAAAACCTGCTGATGGGCCTGTCGCGCTTCCCGGGTTCCGAAGCCAAGGAAGTACCGGCCTTTATCTATGAATTGTTCCCAGTGCTGCTGCAGATGAAACAACGCCGGGGCGGTGACCTGTCCGGCGGCCAGCAACAGCAGCTCGCCATCGGCCGGGCCCTGGCCAGTCGGCCGCGCCTGCTGATCCTCGACGAGCCCACCGAAGGCATCCAGCCGTCGGTGATCAAGGAGATCGGAGCGGTGATCAAGAAACTGGCGGCCCGGGGCGACATGGCGATTTTGCTGGTGGAGCAGTTCTACGATTTCGCCGCCGAGCTGGCCGATCAGTACCTGGTGATGTCCCGGGGCGAGATCGTGCAGCAGGGCCGCGGAGAAAATATGGAAGCCGAGGGTGTGCGCGGGCTGGTAACGATCTAGGCTTAGCGTCCCGACGACAATCAGAAAATCATGAATCTACCTGTATCGCCATCAGCCCTGTTCACCCCCAGCTGGCATGCCGAGCTGGACTTGGGCTATGCCCGCTTCGGCGATTGCACGCGCCCGGTACAGCGCCGCCACAAAGGCCCGCTGCGGGTGCAAAAGCACTTGTACGCCGAGGGCCCCGAGGTGTGCCAGCACATCATCGTCCACCCGCCCGGCGGGATTGCCGGCGGTGATCGACTGGACATCTCGGCCCACGTCGGCCCGGGCGCCTGGGCGCAGTTGACCAGCCCTGGCGCGGCCAAGTGGTACCGCGCCGCCGGCCCGGCGTACCAGCAACTGACCCTGAGCGTGGCCCCCGGCGCGACCCTGGAATGGCTGCCCCAGGAAACCATCGTCTTCAGCGCGGCCCAGGCCGAGCTCAGCACGGGCATCGACCTGCAAGGCGATGCCCGGTTGTTCTACTGGGACATGGTTGCCCTCGGCCGTCCGGCCAGCGGCGAGCGGTTCGACCTTGGGCACTTTCAATCGCGACTGGACATCCGTCGCGACGGCCAGTTGCTGTGGCATGAGCGCCAGCGCATCGCCGGTGGCGATGGGTTGCTGGACTCGCCCATCGGCCTGGGCGGTGATCCGGTGTTCGCCACGTTGCTGGTGACCGGCGAGATCGACAGCGAACTGCTTGAGCGCTGCCGATCCCTCGGCCATGCCGTGCGCGGCGACCTGACCCAACTGCCCGGTTTGCTCGTGGCCCGTTGCCTGGCGAGCGAGGCGTTGCTGGCGCGGGGGTGGTTGATTGAGTTGTGGCGCTTGCTCAGGCCCGCGTTGCTCGGACGAGAAGCCGTGCCACCGAGAATCTGGAGTACCTGAATTTGCTTTTACCTGTGGGAGCGAGCTTGCTCGCGATAGCGGTGTATCAGCCAACGGTTATGTTGAATGTTCGATTGCTATCGCGAGCAAGCTCGCTCCCACAGAGGATCCCCACAAGGGGACCTGTGTTTAACGCAAAAATTTTATCTGCCCTTATGGACTGCACATGGACCTGACCCCACGCGAAAAAGACAAGATGCTGATCTTCACCGCCGGCCTCGTCGCCGAACGGCGGTTGGCCCGAGGCTTGAAGCTCAACTACCCGGAGGCCATGGCCTATATCTCCGCCGCGCTGCTCGAAGGCGCCCGCGACGGCCAGACCGTGGCCGAGCTGATGCATTACGGCACCACGCTGCTGAGCCGCGAGCAAGTGATGGAAGGCATCCCGGAGATGATTCCGGAAATCCAGGTGGAGGCGACGTTTCCCGACGGCACCAAACTGGTCACCGTCCACCAACCCATCGCCTGAGGCCGCGGCATGACTTTTCAGATTCGTGACGCCCAGCCCGCCGACCTGCCGGCGATCCGCGACATCTACAACGACGCCGTGCTCAACACCACGGCGATCTGGAACGAACAAGCCGTGGACCTGGGCAATCGCCAGGCCTGGTTCAGCGCCCGGCAAACCCAGGGTTACCCGGTGTTGGTGGCCGTCGACGCCGAGGACAACGTGCTCGGCTACGCTTCCTTCGGCGACTGGCGGCCGTTCGACGGTTTCCGCCGTACGGTGGAGCATTCGGTGTACGTCTGCCGCGACCAGCGTGGCAATGGCCTTGGCCCGCTGCTGATGAGCGCGCTGATCGAACGCGCCAGGGCCTGCGACAAGCACGTCATGGTGGCCGCCATCGAAAGCGGCAACACGGCCTCGATTCGCCTGCATGAGCGGATCGGTTTCGTCACCACCGGGCAGATGCCCCAGGTGGGCACCAAGTTCGGCCGTTGGCTGGACCTGACGTTCATGCAGTTGGTCCTCAACCCCGGGGCACCACCGCCCGCCATCGACAAGGAGTGTTACCGATGAACGCCGCCCAGTTGCGTCGAGTCCATGCTGAAAGCTTTGCCCATTACCGCCAGGGCCTGATCGATCTGTTGCTCGACGCCGTCGGCTACGGCGCCAGCGTGGGGTTCATGGCCGATCTCGACGCCGTCCAGGCGCGGGCCTATTTCGACGAGGTCCAGACCAGCCTCAACCAAGGTCACCTGCTGCTGTGGGTGGTGGTCAAGGATGAACAGGTGCAGGCCAGCGTCCAGCTAGCCCTGTGCCAGAAGCCCAACGGCCGCAACCGTGCCGAAGTGCAAAAGCTGTTGGTGCGCGGCGAGGCGCGCCGTCGGGGGCTGGGCCAGCAATTGATGAGCGCCCTGGAACTCGGCGCCCGCCAGCACAAGCGCGGCCTGTTGTACCTCGACACCGAGGCCGGTTCCGAGGCCGAGGCGTTCTACCGCGCCATGGGCTACGCCCGCGTCGGCGAACTGCCCGACTACTGCCAGAGCCCGGACGGGACCTACACCCCGACCGCCATCTACTACAAGATTTTGGGGCAACCGCAATGATTCCAGGGCAATACCAGATCCAGCCCGGCGACATCGAACTCAACGTCGGCCGCCGCACGCTCACGCTGAACGTCGCCAACAGCGGCGACCGGCCGATCCAGGTCGGCTCGCACTATCACTTTTTCGAGACCAACGACGCCCTGGCCTTCGACCGCGCCGCCAGCCGAGGCATGCGCCTGAACATCCCGGCCGGCACCGCGGTGCGCTTCGAACCGGGCCAGAGCCGGGAGGTGGAGCTTGTCGAACTGGCCGGGCATCGCCGGGTGTTCGGGTTTGCCGGGCGGGTCATGGGCGACCTGGACTGAAGCGCGCCTTTGTGGCGAGGGAGCTTGCTCCCGCTGGGCTGCGCAGCAGCCCCAAAAACCTAGGGCCGCTACGCGACCCAGCGGGAGCAAGCTCCCTCGCCACAATGGACTGCACACGACTTAAGAACCTCAAGGCGAGCACATGAAGATTTCGAGACAAGCCTACGCCGACATGTTCGGCCCCACCGTCGGCGACAAGGTTCGCCTGGCCGACACCGAGTTGTGGATCGAAGTGGAAAAGGACTTCACCACCTACGGCGAAGAAGTGAAGTTCGGCGGCGGCAAGGTGATTCGCGACGGCATGGGCCAGAGCCAATTGTTGGCCGCCGAGGTCGTCGACACGCTGATCACCAACGCGCTGATCATTGACCACTGGGGCGTCGTCAAGGCCGATGTCGGCCTCAAGGACGGGCGCATCGCAGCGATTGGCAAGGCCGGCAACCCGGACATCCAGCCCGACGTGACCATCGCCATCGGCGCCAGCACCGAAGTGATCGCCGGTGAAGGCATGATCCTCACCGCTGGCGGCATCGACACCCACATCCACTTCATCTGCCCGCAGCAGATCGAAGAAGCGCTGATGAGCGGCGTCACCACCATGATCGGCGGCGGCACGGGCCCGGCCACCGGGACCAACGCCACCACCTGCACCTCCGGGCCGTGGCACCTCGCGCGGATGCTCCAGGCCGCCGATGCCTTCCCGATGAACATGGGCTTCACCGGCAAGGGCAATGCCAGTCTTCCAGAGCCGCTGATCGAGCAAGTCAAGGCCGGCGCCATCGGCCTGAAGCTGCACGAAGATTGGGGCACCACCCCGGCGGCCATCGACAACTGCCTCAGCGTGGCCGACCAGTACGACGTGCAGGTGGCGATCCACACCGACACCCTCAACGAGTCCGGTTTCGTCGAGACCACCCTGGCCGCGTTCAAGGGCCGCACCATCCACACCTACCACACCGAAGGCGCCGGTGGCGGCCATGCGCCGGACATCATCAAGGCCTGCGGTTTCCCCAACGTGCTGCCCAGCTCCACCAACCCGACCCGACCGTTCACCCGCAACACCATCGACGAGCACCTGGACATGTTGATGGTCTGCCATCACCTGGACCCGAGCATCGCCGAGGACGTGGCCTTCGCCGAAAGCCGCATCCGCCGCGAGACCATCGCCGCCGAAGACATCCTCCACGACCTCGGCGCCTTCTCGATGATCAGCTCCGACAGCCAAGCCATGGGCCGTGTCGGCGAAGTCATCACGCGCACCTGGCAGACCGCCGACAAGATGAAGAAGCAACGTGGCGCCCTCCCCGGCGACGGCGAAGGCAACGACAACTTCCGCATCAAGCGCTACATCGCCAAGTACACCATCAACCCGGCGATCACCCACGGCATCAGCCATGAAGTGGGCTCTATCGAAGTGGGCAAGTGGGCCGACCTGGTGCTGTGGCGCCCGGCGTTTTTCGGCGTAAAACCGACGCTGATCCTCAAGGGCGGGGCGATTGCCGCCAGCCTGATGGGCGACGCCAACGCCTCGATCCCGACGCCACAACCGGTGCATTACCGGCCGATGTTCGCCAGCTACGGCGGCTCACGACACGCCACCAGCCTGACCTTCATCAGCCAGGCCGCCGCCGAGGCCGGATTGCCGGAGCAGCTTGGGTTGAAGAAAAGAATCGCCGTGGTCAAAGGCTGCCGCGAGGTGCAGAAAACCGACCTGATCCACAACGACTACCTGCCAAGCATCGACGTCGACCCGCAAACCTACCAGGTCAAGGCCGACGGCGTGCTGTTGTGGTGTGAACCGGCTGATGTGTTGCCGATGGCGCAGCGCTATTTCCTGTTTTGAGTCGAGCCCCCTGGCGAGGGGCCTTGCCCCTCACCGCAGGCTCGCCCTACATATCAGTGCTTTCTACCTGCGAATCCAGTTCCTCTTCGGTCAACAATTGGATCAGTTCCGCTTCCTTGGCCCTATGCTGCAAGCCCAGCGCCTCGGACTGGCTGACATAGTC
Organism: Pseudomonas sp. Z1-12; assembly: GCF_051132015.1. Classification (NCBI taxonomy): domain Bacteria; kingdom Pseudomonadati; phylum Pseudomonadota; class Gammaproteobacteria; order Pseudomonadales; family Pseudomonadaceae; genus Pseudomonas; species Pseudomonas sp. Z1-12. Next base: position 634,384 of record NZ_CP071647.1, on the reverse strand, counting down.
AGACTCTCCGACGGTTCCGGCCGCTTTAGCCTCATCCAGTTCCAACTGTTCGTTAATCAGGGTATCGGCCAAGGCCTGGAAATCGGCCGCGTGTCGGTGCCGCAAATAATCGGCCCAAAAATCTCGTCCCACGATTGACTGAAGCTGCTGGGGTGAACCGTCCAAGGCCTCGACCGCCTCGCCTGCGGCGTCGAGCATGGCTTTCGAAACATGGGCCAGTCCAAGAAACTGTCCACCCTTCGGTTGCCCCGGCAGCTCTAGCCGATCCCTCAGCCCCGTACGATAGGCCAAGCGGACCTCGACTTCTTCGATCAGCCTGATCAGCTCGGCCTTTTGCGCGGCTGTGAGCCCTTCACGGCCGTTGATCGCATCACGACGCCCCTGGATGTCCCGCAGGGCTATCCGCTCCACTTCATCCAGCCGGAACAATCCCTTGGCCAGGCGAATCAGCCTGGTCGCCTCATCCCCTTCCACCGACAGGGTCCTGGCGTTGTGGATCATCATCTTTATTTCCAGGTTGCTGAAAGACAACGAAGCACGGTCTTCACAGGCCGGTTCGCCGGCCAGTTCGAACAGTTCACGACGCAATTCAGTGGAATCCCTGGCAGCCTCCAGCATCTGCCAGATGCGGGCCTGCAGGTCCGAATAATCAGCCACGTCCTGATAGGACCCGATCAACCGACTCAACAGTTGGAAAAACTCCCCGGATAACGGATCTGCCTCCAGGCTTCGCCACAGGGCTTTTTTAGCTTCCCGTTGTTCGGGCGGCAGATCACGCAGCCATGGCCGCACGTCTGGCCGCATGCTCACCACAGCGTTGGCCGCCAGTTGGAGTGTTCCTGCCCTGCGCGGGGCGGCCCATTCAGGATGGGCCTGCTGAAGATTCGCCCAATATTCACGCAAGCGCTGCCCGGTCGCCTCGTTCATGGGATTGCCCTGGATAAACGTCACGCCATTGAGCCGGGCCATGGCACGGGCCCGCTCGGCGGGCGGATCGATCACGTGCGCCGGCACCTCGGTCAGTAGGTTGCTGCGCAAGTCCAGTTCCTCCAGTGGCTGGTCAAGCAGGCCCGTGGGCCAGGTTTCGATCCGGGTGTTCCTCAGCAACAGCTCCGTCAGGGCGGGCAGGGTACTGAAGTCTGGCAAGCGACCCAGTGGATTGTCGTGGAGGGTCAGGGATTCCATGGCGGACAAACCGCCGAGGATTTCAACGCCACGTGGCGTCAGGGCGATCTGGTTCGATGCCATCGTCAGGTTGGTCAGATGAGGCATTCCTCCCAACGCCTCCGGCAGTTCAGTCAGGTTGTTATGGGCCATGTCCAGCCAACGAAGGGCAGGGAAACGCGCGAGAAAACCGTTACAGGTTTGTTGCGACAACCCCGCCCCGTAGAGTCTCAAGAAGGTTACGTGATTGAAATCAGCCGACAGCTGCGGCAACGACCGCACATGCATCCAGCCCAGATCCAGCTCATACCCGACACGCCGACCGTCCACCACACTGACAGCCCGGGACTGGCGTCTCCAACACTGACGAATTCGATCGGCGGTAATTCGCTTGAGTCTTTGTCGCGCCGCCGATGCGTTGCTGTCCGCTTCGTCCGTCTCTGTGGAAGCCACCCAACGGTCCAGCTCGTCGCGCAACGTACGGTATTCGGTTTCAAGGCGCCCGATTTCCGCAGCCGCTCCATCGCCCAATTCCCGCACAAAGGCCTGGACTTCCTGGCGCGAATAATCGGGGAACAAATTTCGCACCCGTCTTTCAGGCGACCTGCCCAGGCGCAGCCATTCCAAAGGCCCGCCCAGTGGATAGCCGTATCTGCCCGAGGCCAGGCGCATGGGCGAGACGAGCGACGGCTTGACTGCCGGCATCTTCAAGACCTTCGCCAATGAAGCTCGGCTCACCGGCGCCGCACCGATCGCGTCCTTCAACAGCGCGCCATGGTGGGTCGAAGGACGGCCCATGGCCTGGCGCTCCGCATCCGGAAGCGCATGCTGCAAGGCTGTGTAGAGGCTGCCCTCACTGCTCAAATCGTTGCCGCTGTCGTCATGGGCTTGATAAAGATCGTCACGCTTGACGACGATTTTGACCTGCGTCGAGTCCGCCGGCCCGACGCTGTCGATCAAGTCCCCTGAGGTGAAATCTTTCCTCAGCTCGATGCGTACCGTATCGCTCCAGCCTGCCAATGTCTTGAGGGTCGCCAGCGCCAGGCGGGGGGTATCCGCCGTGGCCAGGCTCTCCTGATATAAGCCCTCGTAGGCCCGGTTCAAACGGATCGCCCGCTGAAAGTGACGCAACTCTTCGGCGATGCGCAGCGGGATGGGTTTGGTCTGGGTGGCATCGGTGTAATCCCATCCGGCCATCTGCCGGGTTTCGGCGGGACTGGCGTGGACCATGATCTGCTCGATGGCCGCCGCCGGAACCGAAGGAAAACGGGATTTGATCAACTGGACCCGAGGATCTTGCGACACATCGCCTTTGGCGTAGTGGTCATCGATCAGTTGTTTTTTCTCACGCACCGCCACCTTAAGCAGATTCTTGCGAAATTGCTGGATTCGGGCGTTCATGTCTGTTTTCGCAAGCGCCGGGCGTGTGCCAGCCAGCAAGTCATTGCCCGTCGCATCCACGGCCTCGATCAGGTTCCTGGGAAATGAAGATGAATAAACTTCCGTATCGCTGACGACGACTTCACGGAGCGTAGATGCTCCATCCGATGGGTGGGCGTATTCCCAAAGGGACTTGCCCAAGCTGTCGATCACCTTCAGCTTCAAGTTTTTTGGCCACGGGCCGTAGCCTGTGAGCAGGTGCAGCTGGGTCATCGAATCGGCCTTTTCATAGACCTGCGGATATTCGCTTTGCATGTGCAGCAGGAAAGCGTCGACTTTGCGGGCGATGTCGAAGCGCTTGATCGTGTCGTCCAGCAATACAGGCGCCGGTTCTCCCTCGGCATGCATGCGCCGCAGCGCGTCCTCGCTGGTGCCACTGGCGGTACGAATGTGCTCGAGCTCAGTGTCGCTGAAGTGGCTGACACGATGACCGAGCCTGCGCATCAGGGTCGCACCGTCCCAGCTTCGCGGCTGTTCCAGTTCATGGTTCCAGGCACCGCTGCCGTTGTGCGTCAGCTCGGGCTGATAGGCATCCGGCCGGGACGGATGGCGGATGCGAAAGCGTTGGGTGGCCGGGTCCTGCTGGACTTCGTAGCGGCTGTCGTTCAACGGCAGGACATCGCGACCGCTGACACGGTACAGCCCCAGGTCATCGGGCTGCGAATTCGCGGGCAGCTCCAGATCGCTCTGGTAAGGCGTCAGGTCGGGGCGCCAGAGCCGGGTTTCGCCAACTGGGGACGTTACGGGCTCCAATTGATCCACGGTCGCCGATGGCATGATGCGCGGGAGCACCTTGGCGCCGGCTGCCATGAACGCGGCGTTGAGCGCCAGGCTGGAAAAATGCCCCCACATTTCCTTGGTTTCCCCTTGCTCGAACGTCTCGATGCCCTCGAACGCCTCGTACAGCATCTGCAACGCCCACACCGCCATCATTACCTGGCCGAGCCCGGGAACGACGAATGCCGCCATGTTGAGCACATCAATGACCGTACTTTCCCAACTTTCCAGGCGCGCCTGACGCGCCTTCTTGTCTTCATCGCCCGTAGGAACTGCCGCGACCCGTGCGTCCTGGTAAATCTTGCGGACCTGATTGACCCGTAGCGTCTCCCACACGAAACCCTTGAGCTCGGACGCGCTCATCGGCAGCCTGGGCAGGTTCGACTTGAGTGGGAAGTCGCCTTTGGCATCGGTTTGCGAAGAGGGTTTGAACAGACGGTTGAAACGCTCGAAGAAATGCCCTTGCTCATGCAGCGGCACAAAGCGACTGAAAAAACGACGGTAGTCGAGGTTATGCAGGCGGCGCCGCAGTTCGACCATGAACGCGTCGCTTGAGGCATATTCCTTCACCGGATGCTCAGGATCGTCCGGAATGTAGGCCACGACCCGTTCCAACCGGTTACTTTTCTCGCGTTCCGGACCGATCAGCAAGGGGCCGACAAGTTCGACCTCAAGGACCTTCAACGTGGCGAAGGTCACCGGGCGACCGTCCAGCTCGGCCGAGGGTTGCCCGCCCACCACCCGCTGCAACATTCGGTAGGTGTCCTGGCGAATATCCGCCTTGGCCTGGGCAATCTCGGTGCTGATCGTCAGGAGTTGCTTGTGATGCTCGCGCAGCTGTTCATCCAACCGTTCGCGGGCCTGACGGTCGTTCGGTTCCAGGACCGTCACAAGATGTTCCCGGTACTTGCGCCCCAGGTCGAGCTTGCGGCATAGCTTGATAAAGGCTTCGGGGGCAATGGGCAGTGTGCCGGCGCGCACGGACTCGAGGGTGTGGCTCAAGGTGCCATCAGCCGACACCGGCGTGGTGGTAATGAGGTGGCAATCGTCGCAGTCGAGCTTGCGCTCTTCATCGGGCTCGAAATTCGCCAGCGCGACGTCCAGCAGCGAACCACCTCGGTATTGGTAAGTGTCGTAGGCTTCACCGGTCAAGCGATGAAGCAGATTGAAGCCCAAGTCGGTACGCGTCTTGACCGCGAACTTGCGGGCAAAATAAACCTCCCGGACGTTAAGCGTACGCTTGAAGGTGGCCTGGATGGCCTGGCTGAGCAAGGGTTCGGCAAAGGCACGTACGTCCTGGACCTTGCCCAGCGCGTAATCGACCTGGTTGAAAATCTGGCAGTACTGCTCATGACTGCGCTTGAGACTGGCCCTGGTCTGGTGGGTCGTTTTCACGTACCAATCCGGAAGCTCCAGGTCATGATCGCGCAGCGCTTGCTGGCGCTGCACGGAGGCGTTCATGAAGCAGGGGGAAATACGACTTCTGAGCAAATCGTCGTGCTCACCCTTTTTTGAAGCAGGTGGGGACGTGGTGGTTTTCGCAGCGGTAGGCTCTGGCATCTCGGGTCATCCTTGAGGTTGGAAAACCCGAGCCTAATCATTGCTTGCGCCATGGATGCGGTAACTATTTATCGCTTTCCTCACAAGACGTGACGGGCGAACCCATTTGTCGTCTCGTCACCCGCCCCGGACGCAACGATCTGCCTTATAGGTCAGTGCTCTCCTGCGCGTCCAGCTCTTGTTCGGTCAGCGACTGGATCAGTTCCGCTTCCTTGATCCGCTGTTGCAAGCCCAGCGCCTCGGACTGGCTCACATAGTCAGCCTCCTCCAAGGTTCCGGCCGCTTTCGCCTCATCGAGCTCAAGCTGCTGGGTAACCAGCGTGTCAGCCAAGGCCTCGAAGGCTGGTTGATGCTGTTGTTTCAAGAAGTCGATCCAGAACTCCCGCCCTACGATCGACTGCAGGAGGCGGGGCGAATCATCCAGCGCCAGGACCTGCTTAGCCGCGTCATCCAGCATCTGCGATGTCACGTTACCCATGTGGATAAATCGCCCGCCCTCGGGCTGGCCCGGTAGCGCCAGCCGTTCCTTGAGCCCTACGCGGTAGGCCAGGCGCACCTCGACTTCTTCGATGTCGCGCAGTTGCCGGGCTCTCTGGGCGGGCGTCAGGTCCGACCGGGCAGTGATGGCGTCACGTCGTTTCTGGACATCCTGCAGCGCGATGCGCTCCACTTCGTCGAGACGAAACAAACCCTTGGCCAGCCTGATCAACGTTGCCGCCTCTTCCTCTCCGCTCGCTGCGGCCTTGGCGTTGTGGATCATCAATCTGATTTCCAGGTAGCTGAACGACAACGCCGCGCGATCTTCACACGCCGGGGCTCCCGCCAGCTCGAACAGTTCCCGGCGCAACTCAGTGGAGCCGCTGGCGGCTTCCAGCATTCGCCAGACCCGCAACTGGAGGTCAGCGTAGTTTTCTTCGCCCTGATAGGACGTGGCCAGGCGGTTCAACAGTTCAAACAATTCGCCGGACTGCGGCTCACTCGCCAGGTTTTGCCACAACGCACGCTTTTCTGATAATTGCCCGTCGGGCAGGTTTTGCAGCCATTGCTGCACATTGGCCGCCGTCCCCGTGGCCGCGTGACCAAACGCCCCGTGTTGACGCAACGTTATCCAATCGGGATGTACACGCCACAGGTCCGCCCAATAATCATGCAGGCGCTGCTGGGTCGCTGCGCTCAACGGATTGCCTTGGAGAAACGTCACACCGTTGACGCGGGCCGTGGCAAGGGCGTCGGCCGCCGTTGGGTTGACCAGCGCGTCCGGAACGTCGGTCAACTGGTTGTCGCGCAGATCAACGAACTCCAGCGGCAAGCCACGCAGGCCGGCTGGCCAAGTGTCGATTCCAGTCCCCTTGAGACCCAGGCCACGCAGATCGGACATGCGACTGAAATCTGGAAGTTGCCCCAAGGGATTGTTTTCGAAGCTGAGGACTTTCAGTCGGGTAAGACCTTGCAACGCCTCAATGCAACGAGGGGTCAGACTGAGGGTATTGTTGGCCAGCAGCAGCTTGGTCAAGCCATTCATGGGCCCCACGGCAGCGGGGACTTCCGTCAACCGGTTGTCAGACATGTCCAGCCAGCGAAGCGAGGAAAAACCCGAGAGGAAGCTTTCGCAGGCCTGTTGCGGCAGGTCCATCCCAGCCATCTTCAGCGAAGCCACGTGGCTGAAATCCGCCGACAGGTCCGGCAGATGCCCGACGGTCAGGCGGCCCAGGTCGAGCTGATAGCCTGCCGGGCGACCATCCGCAGCCGTGACCAGAGGGGTCTGGCGCCTCCAGCAACGCTTGATCTGCTCGGCCACCCCGCGCTTGCGCACGGGCGGCACCTGCTCCATGCGGTCGCCGGAATAGATCCAGGTGGCCGTATTGGCCCAACGGTCGAGGTCCCGATCCAGCATGTCCAACTCGACCTTGCGCCGCTTGAGCTCCGCCACGGCCCCGTCGCCCAGTGAGGCCAGCAAAACCCGGACTTGCTCGTTCGTATAGTTCGGGTACAGCTCCAGCACCCGGCTTTCCGCCGAGCGACCCAGCCCCAACAAGGCTCGCAGCCCGCTCAAGGGGTAAACGAATCCGCCCGACGCCAGGCGCATCGGCGAGCGGAACGAGGGTTTGATGGTGGGCAAACCCAAGGTTCGCGCCAGCGCGTTGCGTTCCAGCGGCGTTTGACCGAGCGCCTTTTCCAGCAGGGCACCCTGGTGAATCGAAGGGCGTCCCATCGCCTCGCGCTCGGCATCCGGCAAGGCATGTTGCAGCGCGTCAAAGAGGCTGCCCCAGTGGCTCAGCTCATTGCCGTGGTCATCAAGCGCCTGATAACGAACCCCGTCCCTGACCACGATCTTGGTCTGCACCGCCTCAAGCGGCCCGATGCTGTCGACCAATGCGCCGGTCGCGTGATCGTCACGCAGTTCGATACGCACCGTGTCGCTCCAGCCGGGCAAGGTCTTGAGCGTTGCCAGCACCAGGCGGGGCGTGTCCGCCGTCGCCAGCGCGGGTTGGTACAAGCCTTCATAGGCCCGGTTCAAACGCACCGCTCGCTGGCAATGGCGCAATTCCTCGGCGATGCGCAGCGGAATGGGCTTGGTCTGGGTGCGATCCGCGTTATTCCAGGCGGCCATCTGCTGAAGCTCCCCAGGATTGGCATGGGCGATCATCTGCTCGATGGCGCCGGTCGGCACCGACGGGAAGCGAGACTTGATCAACGCGACCCGAGGGTCGGTTGGCTCTTGGCCCCTGGCGTAGTAATCGTTGAGCAGTTGGACTTTTTCCCGCTGCGCCACCTCGGCGAGGTTGATCCTGAGCTGGCGAATCCGAGCGTCCATGTTCGTTTTCGCTATCGCCGGACGGGTGCTGGCCAACAAATCCTTCCCGGTCGCGTCCACCGCCTCGATCAGGTTTTTCAACACCGAAGGGGTACGTACTTTCTCCTCGGGAATGATCACATCGCGAACCGGAACGGCGCCTTCCGATGGTCGAACATACTGCCAGAGTGTCTTGCCCGCCCCATCCATCACCTGCAATCTCAGGCCGCTTGGCCAGGGACCATAACCGGCGAGCAAGTGCAGCTGGGTCACTGGATCGGCTTCGTCCTGTCGCTGGGAATCCTCGCTTTGCAGTTGCCCGATAAACGTGTCGACTTGTCGCGCCAAGTCAAAACGCTTGACCGTATCGGCCAGCAGCGCGGGCATCGGCTCGCCTTCTACATGCAGGCGTCGCAACACGCCCTCGCTGATGCCACTGGCGATACGGATCTGCTCCAATACGCGGTCGCTGAAATCCTTGACCCGATGACCGAGCCGGCGCATCAGCGTTGCCCCTTGCCAGCCTTGCGGTCTTTCGAGTTCATGATTCCAGGCACCGCTGCCATTGTGTGTCAGCTTGGGCTGGTAGGCATCCGGCCGGGAAGGATGGCGGATGCGATAGCGGTGGGTCACCGGATCCTGTTGCACCTCGTAGTAGTGTTCCTCCAGCGGCAGGACCTCGCGGCCACTGACTTCGTACAGTCCCAGACTGTCCGGGACGGCGCCAGCGAGCGGTCGCAAAGGACTGCGGTACGGCGTGAGGTCAGGCTTCCACAGTCGCGATTCCCCGTTGGCCCGTTCCACCGCTTCCAACTGATCCACACTGGCCGATGCGTGGATCTTCGGCAACACCTTGGCGCCTGCGGCGATGAACACGGTGTTGAGCGCGACGCTGGAAAAGTGCGCCCACATCTCCTTGGTCTCCCCCTGCTCGAACGCCTCGATCCCTTCGAACGCTTCTTCGAACATCTGCACGGCCGCCACCGTCAGCATCAGCGGCCCCAATGCGGGCACCACGAACGCCAGTTGGTTGAGCACGTCGATCACCGTGTTCGTCCAACTCTCCAGGCGCGCCAGACGGGCAACCTTGTCTTCATCGGCGGTGGGCACCGCCACCGCTCGCGCGTCCATCTCGATCTTCTGGAGTTGTTCGCGGCGCAAGGCTTCCCACAGGGGACCGGTGATGGGCGACGCGGCCATGCGCAAGTTGTTCAACGAGGGCTTGAGCGGATAATCGGACTGGGCATCGGCCTGGGGAGAAGGTTGGTAGAGCTGGTCGAACTGCTTGAAAAAAGTCCCTTGCTGGCTCAGCGGTATAAAGCGACTGAAGAACCGCCGATAGGCGAAGCCATGGAGGCGTCGGCGCAGTTCGATCATGAATTCGGTACTGGACGCGTATTCCTTGAGCGGGTGCTCGGGATCGCCCGGGAGATACGCCACCATTCGCTCCAGGCGCCGGGTCTTTTCCCGGTCGGGGCCGATCAGCAGCGGGCCGACCAGTTCGACGTCGAAGATTTTCAGCGAAGTGAATGTCACCGGCCGCCCGTCGAGCACGACGCTGTCGTGATCGCCGATCACTTGCCGCAACATCCGGTACGTGTCCTGGCTGATGTCCGCCTTGGCCCAGGCGACTTCGGCACTCAGCGCCAACGCTTGCTTGTGGTGATCACGCATTTGCTGGTCGAGCCGCTTGCGAGCGTCGTCGTCAGCGGGTCGGGCAATGGCGCGAATGTGTTGCTGGTAGCGCCGTCCGAGGTCCAGTTTGCGGCACAGCCTGGCAAAGGCGTGCGGGGCGATTGGCAACGCCCCCGCCCGGACGGCGTCCAGCGTGGGCCTAGGCGTACCACTGGCGGACAGTGACGTGGTGGTGATGACATGGCAGCCGTCGCAATCGAGCTTAAGCTCTTCGTCGGGTTCGAAGTTCGCCAACGCGGTTTCCAACAACGAAGCGCCTCGATACTCGTAGGTATCCCAAGCCTCTCCCGTCAGACGGTGAAGCAGCGTGCTGCCCAGGTCCTTGCGTGTCTTGAGACCGTACTGGCGCGCGTAATAAACCGCCTCCACGTCCACTGTTCGCTTGAATTCCTTCTGGATGGCCTGGGTCAGCAGCGGTTTGGCAAAGGCGCGGATGTCCTCGATGCTGCCCAAGGTGCTGTCGATCAGGTTCAAGCTGTCGCGGTAGCGCGAATGCTGTTCCTTGAGACGGGTTCGGGTTGCGTGGGAAGCCTTCGCGTACCAGGCCGGGAGTTCCAGGTCGTGGTCGCTCAACGCTTGCTGGCGCCGCAGGGCGGCCCCGATGTACCAATCGGGAACTCGCTGCTTGAGCAGGTCGAAGTGGACGCCGCGACTTTCAGGCTGCGGCGTCATGCCGGGGTCGGCAATAACGGGAATAGGCATTGGCATTCGGATCATCCTTGAGAGTGGAAAACCCGAGCCTACCCAGTGCATCACCGGCCAGTGCGGTAACTATCTATCGTTTTTTTCTCCAAGACCCGGCGAGCACGCCTGCCGTTCTTACTCCACCCAACGGCCCAACTGCTGACGCAGCCGACGATTCTCGGACCGCAATTGCTGGACCTCCTCCAACAAATCCAGGGCCAGGGCGACACCGTCCCATTCCAGTTCCAATTCGTGGCGCAGCTTGGCGGCCCGGCGTGCCAGGACCAGTTCATAATCGGTGAAACGCCAATCCGTGGGTGCCGCGCCGTGAGGCTCGAGGATGCCGTGCTCGACGATTTCAATCACGTGGACATCCGCCAACGCAGCGGCTTCACAGAATTCCATCAGGTTCAGTTCAATGATCGGGTCGTTCATGGTCTGCTTCTCCCAATGCTTCAACTGTCGAGTCTAGCCAGGATTGTGGAAAACCCGGTTTTGTGGCGAGGGAGCTTGCTCCCGCTCGGCTGCGCAGCAGTCGTAAAACCTGCCTACCGGTTTTTCCTGGCGCACCGTGTCGAATGGTTTTGGGGCTGCTTCGCAGCCCAGCGGGAGCAAGCTCCCTCGCCACGGGGTTGTGTTGCCAGGCCTTTGATTACCGGTCAGAAGTTCTCCCGAGGATCGAACGCGGCTTTCTTCGCCAGCTCGGCCCACAACGCCTTGACCGATTCGTCGCTGGCCTTGGGCATCACGGCCTTGAGCTGCACGAACAAATAGCCGCGCTCGCCGGCCTTGTTGCGCAGGCCGTGGCCCTTGGCGCGCATGCGCTGGCCGTTCTGGCTGCCGGCCGGCACCTTGAGGTTGATCTTGCCGGTGAGGGTCGGCACCGCGACCTCGGTGCCCAGCGCCAATTCCCATGGCGCCAGGGGCAAGGTGATGATCAAGTCCTGGCCTTCGACGTCGAACTTGGGGTGCGGCGCGAAACGAATGGTCAGGTACAAGTCCCCATTGGCGCCACCACCGATTCCCGGCGCGCCCTGGCCCTTGAGGCGGATACGCTCGCCATCGGTCACGCCCAGCGGGATCTTCACGTTCAGGCTCTTGCTGGTGTTGCTCACGTGCTGGCCCGCCGCGTTGTATTGCGGCACCTGGAAGGTGACCTTCTTCGATTCGCTCGACAGGGTTTCTTCCAGGAAAATCGGTAATTCCATTTCCACGTCTTGCCCTCGTCGGCCGGCGTTGCGACCTGACTGTCCGCCGCCGAAACCCGGCCCGCGATTACCGAAAATCGAACTGAAGAAGTCCGAGAAATCCCCTGTGTCCTGGCCGCCAAAACCGCCACGGCTCTGCCAGCCCGGTGGTCCCTGGAACGGCTGGCCGTGCTGGCCGTAGCGGCGCAGGTCGTCGTACTCGGCGCGCTTGTCGGCGCTTTTCAACGCTTCATAGGCTTCGGAGACGTCCTTGAACTTGGTCTCGGCGTCTTTCTCTTTGCTCACGTCCGGGTGGTATTTGCGCGCCAGCTTGCGGTAGGCAGCCTTGATCGTGCTGTCGTCCGCCGTGGGCTCGACACCCAGGATCTTGTAATAGTCTTTGAAGTCCATCTAAGCATCACCATCCGTTATCGATGTCGCACCGCCACGCACAGCCTGCCCGGATAACCGGACAGCGGGTTGACCGACCTCAAGATTGGGACCGGGCGGCACGTCAGAAGTTTATCGGCAGCGGGTGGCGGTTCTTGTGCCCGCCCTGTGCTACCGGCTCATGCCAGCAAGTTTGGGGGTATAAGAGAGTCTTTCAAGGCCCGCGTTCGAGAATTAGCAGATAACCGGCCTTCGAATCCGCGCCGCACTGACATACACTGCGCGGCCGTTTTTTCAACTGGAACCCGAAAGACATGAAAAACGCATCCCCGGCCCGTGCCTGCGGTATCGACTTTGGCACGTCCAACTCCACCGTCGGCTGGCTGCGCCCCGGCATGGAAACGTTGATCGCGCTGGAGGACGACAAGATCACCCTGCCCTCGGTGGTCTTTTTCAATCTCGAGGAACGCCGCCCGGTGTATGGCCGCCTGGCCCTGCACGAATACCTGGAAGGCTACGAAGGCCGGTTGATGCGCTCGCTCAAGAGCCTGCTGGGCTCCAAGCTGATCAAGCACGACACCAGCGTGCTCGGCACGGCCATGCCGTTCAAGGATCTGTTGGGGTTGTTCATCGGCCAGTTGAAACAACGGGCCGAAGCCGCCGCCGGTCGGGAATTCGAAGAAGTGGTGCTGGGGCGCCCAGTGTTTTTCGTCGATGACGATGAGCTGGCCGACCAGGAAGCGGAAAACACCCTGGTGGAGGTTGCCCGCGCCATTGGCTTCAAAGAAGTCTCCTTCCAGTACGAGCCCATCGCAGCGGCCTTCGATTATGAATCGACCATCGAAAAAGAAGAGCTGGTGCTGATCGTCGACATCGGCGGCGGGACCTCAGACTTCTCCCTGGTGCGCCTGTCGCCCGAGCGGCGAATGCATGACAACCGTCACGCTGACATCCTCGCCACCGGTGGCGTGCACATCGGCGGGACCGATTTCGACAAGCAACTCTCCCTGGCCGGCCTGATGCCGCTGTTCGGTTATGGCAGCCGCATGAAAAGCGGTGCCTACATGCCCACCAGCCACCACATGAACCTGGCGACCTGGCACACCATCAACGCGGTGTACTCGCAAAAGTCCACCCTGGCCCTGGGCAGCATGCGCTACGACATCGAAGACACCGGCGGCATCGACCGGCTGTTCAAGCTGATCGAACAGCGCGCCGGGCACTGGCTGGCGATGGAAGTGGAAGAAACCAAGATCGAGTTGACCCACACCGAGCAGCGTCACGTGCCGTTGGACCGGATCGAGCCAGGCCTGAGCGTGGACCTGAGCCGGGCCTTGTTCGAATCGGCCATCGACGGTTTGCTGGAACGGGTGCGCGGCAGCGTCACGCAACTGCTCAGCGATGCCAACGTGCGGGTCGATCAGGTCGACACGGTGTTCTTCACCGGCGGTTCCAGCGGCATCCCGGCGCTGCGCAACAGCGTCTCGGCAATGCTGCCCCAGGCGCGGCACGTGGAAGGCAATATCTTCGGCAGTATCGGCAGCGGGTTGGCGATCGAGGCGATGAAGCGGTATGGGAGCCAAGTCTGAGCCCGGACCGAGGCGCCTGAATCGCGAGCAAGCTCGCTCCCACAGGGAATTTGCAGTGCTCGGTCCATTGTGGGAGCGAGCTTGCTCGCGATGGGGCAGACCAGACACCCCATCTATCGGATCAAACCATCCCCACCTGCTTCAACTCACTCTTGAGATACGCATAATAAATCGGCCCCGCCACCACCCCCGGCAGGCCGAATGCGGCTTCGAACACCAGCATTGCCATGAGCAATTCCCAGGACTTGGCGCTGATCTGCCCGCCAACGATACGGGCGTTGAGGAAGTATTCGAGCTTGTGGATCACGATCAGGTAACCCAGCGCCGCCACCGCCACCCAGATCGACAACGACAGGGCGACGATAGTGATCAGGGTGTTGGACATCAGGTTGCCAATCACCGGCAGCAGCCCCAGCAGGAACGTCATCACGATCAGGGTCTTGGTCAAAGGCAGCTGGATGCCGAACAGCGGCAGCACCACCGCCAGGAAAATCCCGGTGAAGAAGGTGTTGAGCAGGGAAATCTTGATCTGGGCGAAGACGATGTTGCGAAACGCCTTGACCAGCAGGTTCAGGCGATCGAACAGCGCCGCGGCCAGGGGCTTGCGCTTGGTCAGGTCGGGAATGCGCTGCAGGGCAACGATGGCCCCCAGCACCATGCCGATCAGCAAGGTCACGAACATGTGGGCAGCGTCCTTGCCCACCAGTTGCAGGTCGCTCAGGTGCTTGCTTACCCAGTCGCCGATTGCCACTCGGAACTCGGCAGCGCTGGCCGGTAGGTAGGCGTCGATGAACGGCGGCAATTGTCCACGGGCGCGGTCGACCACCGTCATGAACTTGTCCAGGGACGCGCCTGGGTTTTCTGCCTCATGGAGCAGGAAACTGAAGGCCCCGGCGAAAATCAACGAAAGCACACTGACCACCAGCGTGCCGAGCAACGCCACTGCCAGCCAGCGGGCACGGCGGCCTTCGATCAGGCGCTGCAACTGCGGGGTGAGCATGTTGACCAGTTCGAACACCAGCAGCCCGGCCAGCAGGCTCGGCAAAAGGCGCAGCGGCAGCACCAGCAACAACCCACCAAAGATGATCACCCAACTGATCACCAACAACACATGACGCTGAGAAAACGTTGGCATACAGCCTCAGGACAAAACGGCGTGAAAGGATCGGCAGTCTGCCAGCGATCCGCTGGCAGCACTAGGGATTGTGTCGGCCGACCTTCGTCGCAGTTCAGGGGATATTTGTAACTATGCGCTGGCCCCATCGCGAGCAAGCTCGCTCCCACAGTAGATCGGCGTTGCCCGGTCCATTGTGGGAGCGAGCTCGCGATGGGGCCTTAGAGGTCAAACATCTACTTTTTCTTCAGGCACTCACTCATGAACGCCTTGCGGGCACCGCCCTTCAGCGCCTGCTCGGTGGCGGTGGCGTTGCAGCTCTTCATGCGCTCCTGCGGGGTCGCCTTGAGGCAATTGCTCATGAACGCCTTGCGCTCGTCGCCCTTGAGCGCCTTGGCGGTGGCGTCGGCATTGCAGGTGGTCATCTTGCTCTGCTGCGCCGTCTCGGCGAAGCCCTGGGAACACAGCAGCAAACCGATCATCAACAAAGGCACACGAAGCATCTTCATGGTGTTTCTCCTGGCTGCCACACGAGGGGGTGGCGATGGGGTGGAGTGTAGACAACGCCTGTTACACCTTCACCCTAGGGACTCTCTGTGCCTGGGCTACCGCTTTCGCGAGCAGGCTCGCTCCCACAGTTGATCGCATTCCTTCCGAAAGCACTCGGTCGAATGTGGGAGCGAGCTTGCTCGCGATGAACGATAACGCGGTCCAACGTGCTACACCCCAGCAGCCTTCAACCGCTCGGCATGCTCGACAAACAACCGAATCGGCTCGGCCCCCTTGCCCACCAGCCCCAGCGACTGGTTGACGATGTCGAAGTGGTCCAGCGGATAGTCGTCGCCGATGACCGTGCCCAGGTGGGAGCTGTAGCGTCCGACCAAGCCGTCGCATTGCCCCGCTTCCCGGACAAAGGTGCGGGCAAATAAACGGCACGTGCGGTTGGTGCCGTCGAACAGGTTGCGCCCTTTATCGGTGATGCCCGGCTGCAAGGTGCCGGACCACGAGTAATAGCGCACGCCATTGACCTCTTCCGGCCCCTGCCCGCCCCAAGTGACCGGCAAGCCCTGTGGATAACGTTGGTTGAACAGCGCAACGCCAGCAGTGGTCAGGGAGACGTGGGATGCGTGGAGGTCCACCGGCAGCTTCGGCCCGCGATAGCCGGTGTCCAGCAGGCTCATCAGGGCGTTGATCAGGCGTAGCACGGCACTGAGCACGCGCCCCTTGGCGCTGTCGGCCGGGTAGTGGCGTTGCAGGTAGTCCGCCAGTTCGGAGCCGTGGTTGGGGCCGGCCACCGACGTGACCGAGGCCACCAGGTCCGGGCGCTTGGCGGCGGCATAACGGGCGGTGAGGCTGCCCTGGCTGTGGCCGATCAGGTTGACCTTCTGCGCACCGGTTTGCCGCAGGATGTCGTCGATCACCGCCAGCAACTGCTCGCCGCGCACCTCGGACGAATGCAGCGGCGATACCTTCACCGCCACCACCACGGCCCCACCGCGACGCAACGCCGAGACGATGCCATACCAGTACGGATACAGCACCAGACGGATGAACCCGAGCATGCCCGGGACCAGCACCAGCGGGTAGCGAGTGGCGCAGCGTTGCGACATGGAGACATCCTTGTGATCAAGAGGTGATCAGCATCAGTACCGATGATGACCAGTCTATGACACCCGGATGAATCCGTGGCGAGGGCGCTTGCTCCCGTCAGGCCACAGCAGTCCCTTTTAGAAGGACCGCGCCAACGCCAGCAAACGCTCCTCGGCCTCGGCACAGGACAACGCAAAACTGCGCTCGGCCGACTCTTCACCTTCGGCGGCCACCACCGTCACATCGGTGATGCCGATGAACCCCAGCACCGTGCGCAACAGCGTGTCGGCGTGATTCATGCTCTCCAGTTGGCCGCCGGGGCCAAAACCGAAATCACCGCGGCTGGTCACGATCAGCGCCTTCTTGCCCAGCACCAGCGGCTCGTAGTGCGACACGCCGTTATCCAGGCTGTGATTGAACGTCAGCCCGATGCGCACGATCTGGTCGATCCAGGCCTTCACGCCGCTGGGCACGCTGAAATTGTGCATGGGCGCGGCGATCACCAGGCGGTCATGGGCTTGCAGTTCTTCGACCAAGGCATCGCTCAGGGCCAGGTCCGCCTGCATGATCAACGGTCGATTCTGGGGCTCGGGGTAGAACGCCGCCGCGATAAAGGCTTCGTTGACCGGCGGTATTACCGTCCGTCCGACCTCGCGGCGGGTCAATTGGGATGGCGGGTTCGCGGCCTGCCACGCCGAAACAAACGCCTCGGCCAGGCGCCGGGAATGAGAACGCTCGCCACGGGGGCTGCCATGCACCACAAGAATCTTGCTCATCTGAATCTCCTTTTATGCGGCTACAATCAACACTGCTTGTGCGGCGTAGATTGAAGCCCGATGCTGCCAGCAGACAAATGAGCGTTAGTTCATCTGGATGAGTTAATTTCATCCGTAGCGTTTTTCAGGAGAATCCGGATGTTCGCCAACCTGCCGCTCAACGCCCTGCGCGCCTTCGAATCCGCCGCGCGGTTGCTCAGTTTCAAGGCGGCCGCGGCGGAGTTGTCGGTGACGCCTACGGCGATCTCCCACCAGATTCGAGCGCTGGAGAGTTGGCTGGGGCTGGTCCTGTTCGAACGCCTGCCCCGCCAGGTCCGCCTCACCGACAGCGGGCAACGCTTGTTCCACAGCTTGCACGGGGCCTTGCTGGAGGTAGCGCAAAGCGTCGATACCTTGCGCCCGCAACGCAGCACCACCCACCTGACCCTGTCCACCACCGCCGCGTTTGCCGCCCTGTGGCTGGTGCCGCGCCTGGGGCGCTTTTATGCGCGCCACCCGAACATCAACGTGCGCCTGGACACCCATTGCGAGGTGATCGACCTGCACCAGGACGCCAGCGTCGACCTGGTGGTGCGCTACAGCCTCGACGCCTACCCGAACCTGTACGGCATGTGCCTGTTCGATGAAAGCTTCGGGGTCTATGGCTCGCCTGAACAGGTGGCCCTGGCGGCCCGGCAGCCGCCGACGCTGATCAGCGTGCGCTGGCACAACTCCAAGCTGTACGCCCATGGTTGGGATGCCTGGTGCGCCCAGGCCGGGGAAACCTGGCTCACCCGTCAGCCGTGCATCCGCGAGTACGACGAGGAGCATTACGCCTTGCAAGCCGCGATTGCCGGGCAGGGCCTGGTGCTGGCGAGCAATATCCTCGCTTCGCAAAGCATCGCCAGCGGCTTGCTGGTGGGCTATCGCCCGGACGTCCAGGTCAGCGGCGCCGGCTATAGCGCCCTGTGCGTCCCGGGCCGCGAACGCCATCCGCCGGTGCGGGCGTTCTTCCAGTGGTTGGGGGAGGAGGCGCGACTGTCCGGTTATGCGCTGAAAAATTCAGTAAAACTTTTTCAAGACCGCGTCACTCACATTTAGAGTGATCGCGCCAGCAGAGCGTGACGCCTCAACCGGATCAGCCTCCAGGAGAACGAGATGAGCGACATGCACTTATCCGATGTAACCACCCTGCGCGAACGGGCACGGCAGAACGTGCAGAACGGCGCCGTGACCGAAGGCTACGGCGCCGATCGCCAGGAGGTCATCCGCCTGCTCAACGAAGCGCTGGCCACCGAACTGGTTTGCGTGTTGCGCTACAAGCGCCACTACTTCATGGCCACCGGTCTCAAGGCCAGCGTGGCGGCCAGTGAGTTCCTTGAGCACGCGAACCAGGAAGCCGAACACGCCGACACACTCGCCGAGCGCATCGTGCAGTTGGGCGGCGAGCCGGAGTTCAACCCCGACCTGCTGACTCGCAATTCCCACGCCCAATACATAGCGGGCAACACCCTCAAGGAAATGGTGTACGAGGACCTGGTGGCCGAACGGATCGCCATCGACAGCTACCGGGAAATCATCCAATACATTGGCGAAAAAGACCCGACCACCCGGCGCATCTTCGAAGACATCCTGGCCCAGGAAGAAGAGCATGCCGATGACATGGCCGATATCCTGGCTGATCTGTAAGGGTCTTAAGGGGCCCCATCGCGAGCAAGCTCGCTCCCACATTTTGACCGCATTCCTTCAGACAGAATGCGGTCCCCTATGGAAGCGAGCTTGCTCGCGATGGGGCCAGTCGCCTCACCGCAACATTGAGCTACCGGGTAGGCTTGACCGTCACCGGCGCCTTGCCCGCCTTCATCTGTTCCAACAGAGGCGCGCACTGGTTCGGCTCTCCGCCGCTGGGCGCCACCAGCGCCAACAACCCGGCCGCTGGCGCGGCGATCACGCCCAACGCCACCATCCCGGCACCGCGCAGCATCAGGGGTACGGCCTTGACCCCGGCGGCGGGCTTGGCGAACGTGCCCCGCACATACAAGGGCGAACGCAGGGAAATCAGGCGCCAGCCCTTGGACTCTGGGGTGATGGTCAGGTCCAACTGTTCACTCGCCATGTTCGCCGTGCCGTCGATGTAGATGATCGCGTTCTCGGTGTCGAACACGAACAGGCGCGTGGTCGCCAGGCCCGTCTTGATGTCGAAGTCCGCCGCCGCGCAGTTGATCTTCACTTCCTTGTCGCCAAAGATTTTCCCTACCACGTAATTACCGACGTTCAGCCCCGCCAGCTCCATCAATTCCCGACTGATGGCGCCATCGTTGATGAGCATTTTCAGCGTACCGTTGGAGGTGCCCAGCAACGCCGCCACCGAATTGCCGCGCCCGGTGATGTCGGCATCGCCATTCAATTCGCCGAAGCTGGTTTTCATCGGTTCGAAACCCGGGAACAGTTGCTTGAGCTTGAACCCCCGCGCCGTCAGTTTCGCCTGGCCTTCCAGCGGCCGGGTGCGCCCGTTGAGGCGGATCTGCGCATCGAGGCGGCCACCGGCCACACCGAAACGCAGGGGCTCAAGACTCAACTGCCCGTCGTTGAGCACCAGATGGGTGTACAGGTCGGTGAACGGTAGCTGCTCGCTATGGACAATGCGTTTGCCGGTGAACTCCACATCGGCGTCCATCACGCGCCAACGCTCGGTGCGAAATTCTTCTACGGGCAAGACCTTGCCGGTCGGCTGTTTGCTGGCGCCGCCGCGGGCCTTTTGCTCGGTGTTGGAGTCAGCACCGATCAACGGCGCCAAGTCGCTGAACAGCAGTTGATTGGAGACCAGCGCGCCACTGAGTTTTGGCCGCGGCTGGCTGGCGACGTAAGCCAGGTCCCCATGGATATCGCTGTCGCCGATCTTGCCGTTGAACCCCTCATAGCGAAACAGCGCCCCACCCGGCTCATGCAGCTTGGCGATCAAGCGGCCATCGGTGGCGTAAGGCGGTGAGTCCGGCAGGGTCACGCCGGTCAGTGGGTAGAGATTGGCGAGGCTGTTGCCGGCCAGTTTCAGGCGCAAGTCCAGCGCCCCGAGGTTCAGCGGGTCGATGAGGGTGCCGGCCAGTTCGACACGTGTGTCACCGACCTTCGCCTGGGCCTGGAGTGGAAAAGGTTGTGACGCATCCTTCAGTGCCAGCAAACCACCGACCTTGCCGGAGCCGGTCAGGTTTTGCCCGTGATACTGCCCGTTGACCTTGAAGGCGAACGCGTAGTCCTGTGGCGTCGCGCCTTGGTCCTGGGCTTTTTTCGCGGCTTTGTCACCGACGATATCGCTGAACGGAATGGGTTTGCCCAACGGGTCGATCAACAGGTCGAGGCGGGTCTTGAGTGTCTGGTCGTCAAGGGTGACGTGCCCCTTGTCGAAACCAATGGCACCAATGTCCACCACCCAACTGGACGGCTCGGCGTCCGGGTCTTTCGGATCGAATTGGAAGGTCCAGTTGGCGCGACCGTCCGCCAGGCGTTGCAGATTGGCGTTGGGCGCCGTCAGGTCGATGCGTGGAATCGCCACTCGCCGGGCCAGCAAGGCCAGGGGCGAAACGCGTAGCTCGACACGCTTGAGCGTGACCATTTGCGGCGTTTTCGACCAATCCGGGTTACCCAGGCTCAAGTCTTCGGCCACCACATGGGGCCACGGCAACCAGGCGCGCCAGCCACCTTCTTCCGGCTCACGCTGCCAGATCACCGCCAGGTTGCCGTTGATGGCGAAGGGGCGATGCAATTCCTCGGAAACCTTGGCGTTGAGCGAGGGCTTGATGCGGTTCCAGTCGAAGAAAGCGATGACCAGGACCAGCACCGCCAGCAGGACAACAAGGCTGGCAAAGCTCCAGGCGAGGATTTTCGAGGTGCGCGTCATGCACAAGGCTCCTGATGACAAGTCAGCGTTCGCAACCGCGGCGCCGTTTTAAATACGAACCAGCAGCCGGTTCGTCATGAAGGGTTGGACTGGCGAAACGGCCAACAGGTGCCGATGAACGGCACAAAAAGATGCCAGGATTCTGACTGATCGGCCAACAAACTGTTACCGCCCCCGCACATTTGCGAGGCAGCGATGGGTACAAAATACCCACCACGGTGCAAAACAGCACCTTGGAAACGCCCGTTCTAGAGCCTTCGCCGTGAACAATCAATTCCGTTGATTATTACCATTGCGTTTATGAACTTTTATATCGACTTATCGAGAGTAGCATTGCCCTCGTACCCACTTTATCGCCCTCCCAAGGAGCAACGATCATGAAACGCCAATTACTGATGAGCCTGTCCCTTTCACTGCTGGCCTCTACTGCCTTCGCACTGCCAGCCTCCGAACAAGCCACGCCACAGGTCAAGGACAGCCACTCTGTCTACAGCCAGACGGTTGCCGAAGGTGGACGTGATCGCCTGGAAGAAAAAGGCCTGGCCGAAGACGGTTATGACCGTACCAAGCAGAGTGATACCGTGGCAGCTGACGGTTCCGACCGCACCCCAGGCCAAACCTTGGCAGCCGATGGTTCCGACCGCACTCCAGGCCAAACCCTGGCAGCCGATGGTTCCGACCGCACTCCAGGCCAAACCCTGGCAGCCGATGGTTCCGACCGCACTCCGGGCCAAACCCTGGCAGCCGATGGTTCCGACCGCACTCCAGGCCAAACCCTGGCAGCCGATGGTTCCGACCGTACTCCAGGCCAAACCCTCGCCGAAGACGGTTCTTCCCGCACTAAAATGGGCGATACCGTGGCCGAAGGCGGTGGGGATCGTGTGATCGAACGCAACAGCACCGTGAGCTGAGCCCATGGTGGCCCAGAAAAAAGCCCGATTCCTGCAATCGGGCTTTTGACTTTTCAAGCCCTTCGTTTTCCCCGCCCGATCCCCCTCTACCGTTCGACGTCGGCAAAGCCGATTTGCTAGAGTGCACCGCTCCCGTGAATCAGAAGTCAGCCTTGCGATGCTGCCCCGCGCCGAACAGAAACAACAGACACGCATTGCCCTGATGGACGCAGCCCGTCATTTGATGGAGTGCGGCCGGGGATTCGGTAGCCTGAGCCTGCGGGAAGTCGCCAGGACGGCGGGCATCGTGCCCACCGGGTTCTACCGGCACTTCGAGGACATGGACCAACTGGGCCTGGCACTGGTCAGCGAAGTCGGCCAGACCTTCCGCGAAACTCTCCGCCTGGTCCGCCACAACGAATTTGTCATGGGTGGCATCATCGATGCGTCGGTACGGATCTTTCTCGATGTGGTTCAAGTCAACCGATCCCAATTCCTGTTCCTGGCCCGCGAGCAATACGGCGGCTCCCTGCCGGTGCGCCAGGCCATTGCTCAATTGCGCGAAGACATCCGCTCGGACTTGGCCGCCGACCTGGCCTTGATGCCCAAGCTGCAGCATCTGGACCTGGCCGCCCTGGGCGTGATGGCCGATCTTATCGTCAAGAGCGTGTTCGCCACCCTGCCGGACATCATCGACCCACCCGCCCAAGCCCTCCCCGAACACCTCACGCCCCAGGCGAAGATGACCCAGCAACTGCGATTCATCTTCATTGGCCTCAAGCATTGGCAAGGGCTGGGCAGCACCGAATAACCCCCGAAAGTCCCCCCTGTGGGGAGCGAGCTTGCTCGCGATGGCGGCGTCTGAGCCCAGCTTACGGCAGCCGCTAGGCAATTTCTGTAGGAGCTGCCGACCGCTGTGATCCTTCAGTACTTTTCCCCCGCCAAACCCTCGGACATTTCCTTCAACACGCCGGGCTGCTCATGAACTAGGCACCCTGGTTTTGTGCCGCTAACCTTGGTTCGTCATCGCAAAAAAAACGGTGACACGGACGTGCAAGTCCGGATTGGTACGCAATTGGTCATGGCTATTGACCGAGCATTTTTTTATGCTCGCGTCCGTCATGGCGATTGTGCGTGGGAGACCTTCGGGTCTGCCGGGGGTACCAGCCGGTCTTGCACACCTACGCACAGTTGCCACCTCTTCGAATGCAAGCGAAAGGATGTCGACCCCAACTCTGGTACATAGATATGTTCAAGGTCACTCCAAATCCGCCAAAAAGCGGCCACAAATCCCGCGTCCAAGCGCAGGAAGAAAAAAAGCTCGATGACGCCGCCACCCGCGCCCTCGACTACTACCTCAAGCCCAAGCCCGCCTCACCGCCCGAACCCGATAAAAACCAGCTCTTCATCGTGTCCCCACACATCGACACCGAAACCCTGCTCGCCAACGCCTCCGAAGACCTGCTCTCCATCAGCACCATCGCCGCCGACCTGGCCGACGATGTGGACGACTCACGCCGCTGCGTCGCCCTAGCGATCAGCCGGATGGCCGATGGCGTGCAGTTGTTGGTCGAGCGGGCGTTGGATCATTTGGAAACCAAGGAGATGGCGGCGCCTGGGGCCAAGGGATAGCGCGTTGTTTTGATGCAAGCTGAGCCGACGCCTTCGCGAGCAGGCTCGCTCCCACAGGGTTTTGTGTCGAACCGAATCTCAGGGTTCAAAGCCCCTCCACTGTGGGAGCGAGCTTGCTCGCGATAGCGGAGTCTCAACTCCCTGATTGCTCACCTGACACACCACTTCCCGAAGAACCACCCAATAGATGCTCTGTGATGTAAGAAAGGTGCATCTCTCCATCAAACATTCAAATCAAAAAATCGCAGCTTTCGGCAGCCGCTAGGCAATTTCTGTAGGAGCTGCGGACGGCTGCGATCTTTTTGGTGCTTTTCCCCGCCAAACCCTCGGACATTTCCTTCAACACGCCGGGCTGTTCATGAACTAGGCAGCACTTTCGAGCGCCGCTAACCTCTGTTCGTCATCGCAAAAAACGGTGACACGGACGTGCAAGTCCGATCTAGGAACGCATTCGTTATGGCTATTCGTCGAGCATTTTTCTATGCTCGCCGACTGTTATGGCGGCTGCGCGTGGGAGACCTTCGGGTCTGCCGGGTTCCTGGACCGGTCTTGCACACCTACGTACAGCTGCCACCCATTTTTCGACGTGCAATCGGAGGGTGCCGGCTCCACTTCCAGGAATTTTCACAATGTTCAAAGCAACTCCGAATCCCCCGCAAAGCGGCCACAAATCCCGCGTCCAAGCGCAGGAAGAAAAAAAGCTCGATGACGCCGCCACCCGCGCCCTCGACTACTACCTCAAGCCCAAGCCCGCCTCACCGCCCGAACCCGATAAAAACCAGCTCTTCATCGTGTCCCCACACATCGACACCGAAACCCTGCTCGCCAACGCCTCCGAAGACCTGCTCTCCATCAGCACCATCGCCGCCGACCTGGCCGACGATGTGGACGACTCACGCCGCTGCGTCGCCCTGGCGATCAGCCGGATGGCCGATGGCGTGCAGTTGTTGGTCGAGCGGGCGTTGGATCATTTGGAAACCAAGGAGATGGCGGCGCCTGGGGCCAAGGGATAGCGCGTTGTTTTGATGCAAGCTGAGCCGACGCCTTCGCGAGCAGGCTCGCTCCCACAGGGTTTTGTGTCGAACCGAATCTCAAGCTCAACACCAATCCATTGTGGGAGCGAGCTTGCTCGCGATGGCGGTGGGTCAGTCGACAAAGATGCCAACCGAACCGGCGCCTTCGCGAGCAAGCTCGCTCCCACAGGATCTTTTTCGTGCAAGCCGCAAAATGGTGCGCGATAGCCCATCGCGCACCAACATGTCACGCAATCCGCCCCATCCTGAAACGCCATCCCCAGATATTTCCTACACCCCCTTCGATTGGCAAGCCCCTTGCTCTAAACACAGCACCGTTCATTGCTGGAAGCACTCCGATGCTGGTGATTCACCGCAGAATCGACACTCAACCGCGCTGGGACGCCGAGCTGCACCTGACCTTCGACGCCCGCAGCAAAAGCCGTCTGCGCTGTTTCAGTGCCGAGGGTGAAGACGTGGGGTTGTTCCTGGAGCGAGGCCAGCCACCGCTGTACGACGGCGAGTGCCTGCAGGCCGAAGATGGGCGCATCGTGCGCGTCTGCGCCCGCGCCGAACAATTGCTGCATGTCACCTGCGCCAATGCCTTCGAACTGACCCGGGCCGCCTACCACCTGGGCAATCGCCACGTGGCCCTGCAAGTGGGCGATGGCTGGTTGCGCCTGCTGGACGATTACGTGCTCAAGGCGATGCTCGAACAACTGGGCGCCCGTGCCGAAGCCATCGAAGCCCCGTTCCAGCCGGAACACGGCGCCTATGGCGGCGGCCATCATCACTCCCGTCACGGCGACGAAGACTTCAACTACGCGCCGCGCCTGCATCAGTTTGGCGTGCGCACATGAACCCGGCCTGGGCGCTGCTGCGTCTGGCCAGCCCGCAGTTGCCGATTGGCGGCTACAGCTACTCCCAGGGTCTGGAAATGGCGGTGGACAACGGCCAGGTGAAAAATCCCGACGACGCACGGCGCTGGATCGGCGATCAATTGCTGCTGAACCTGGCACGCTTCGAAGCGCCCCTGCTGCTGGCGCACTGCACCGCAGCCGCCGCGGACGATTGGGACACGCTGCGGCAACGCTGTGAAGAGCACCGCGCCAGCCGGGAAACCCGCGAGCTGTACCAGGAAAGCCGGCAGATGGGCTACTCGTTGCAGCAATTGCTCGCCGGCCTGCCGGAACTCGACCGTGCCGCCCGGGACTTCCTTGAACAGCTCAGCCTTGGTCAGCGCAGCGAGCCGCACCTGGCGCTGGGCTGGGCCCTGGCCGCCCGCGCCTGGCAGATCGCCCCCCAGGATGCCCTCGCCGCCTGGCTGTGGAGCTGGCTGGAAAACCAACTGGCGGTGCTGATGAAAACCCTGCCCCTGGGCCAGCAAGCGGCCCAGCGCCTGACCAGCGAACTGCTGCCGCTGTTGCAACAGGCCCAGCACGACGCCTCGAACATCGACCCCGACCACTACGGCAGCGCCGCGTTTGGCCTGTCCCTGGCGTGCATGGCCCATGAGCGCCAGTACAGCCGTCTGTTCCGTTCCTAGGAGACACACATGAACACACAACCTCTGCGCGTCGGTATCGGCGGCCCGGTGGGCTCCGGCAAGACCGCCCTGACCCTGGCCCTGTGCCTGGCTCTACGTGAACGCTACAACCTGGCGGTGGTCACCAACGACATCTACACCCGCGAAGACGCCGACTTTCTGGTGCGCAACGAAGCCCTGGCGCCGGAGCGGATCATCGGCGTGGAAACCGGCGGCTGCCCGCACACGGCGATTCGCGAAGATGCCTCGATCAACCTCGAGGCGGTGGACCAGTTGAACCGACGCTTTCCGGGCCTGGACCTGATTCTGGTGGAGTCGGGCGGCGACAACCTGTCGGCGACCTTCAGCCCGGAGCTGTCGGACCTGACGATCTATGTGATCGACGTTTCCGCCGGGGACAAGCTGCCGCGCAAGGGCGGGCCGGGCATTTGCAAATCCGACCTGCTGGTGATCAACAAAATCGACTTGGCACCGCTGGTGGGCGCGTCCCTGGAAATGATGGACAGCGACACCCGACGGATGCGCAACGGCAAGCCCTTCGTGTTCAGCAACCAGAAGACCGGCCAGGGCCTGGACGACATCATCGCCTTCATCGAGCGCCAGGGCCTGCTGAGCGCCGCCTGATTTTCCGACTGACAACAAGGAAGCTTATCCATGACCTTCAAACGCCTCTTCGGTGCCCTTGCCCTGCTGCTCACCCCGGCCGTGGCCTTCGCTCACCCCGGCCATGGCGACAATGGCCTGATCGCCGGCCTCGGCCACCCCATCGGCGGGCTCGACCATTTGCTGGCGATGCTGGCGGTCGGCTTGTGGGCCGCGCAACAACAAGGCGCCGCGCGCTGGGCGCTGCCCTGCACCTTCGTGGGTACGATGCTGCTGGGCGGCCTGCTGGGCTTTGAAGGCCTGAACCTGCCGGCGCTGGAAAGCGGGATCGCCGCCTCGGTGCTGGCCCTGGGCCTGGCGGTGGCACTGGCGGTGCGCCCACCGTTGAGCCTGGCGGTTGGCGCGACGGCCTTGTTTGCACTGTTCCACGGCGTGGCCCATGGCTTGGAACTGCCGGACATGTCGAGCCCGTGGGCCTATGCGCTGGGCTTCGTCGCAGCCACGGCGGCGCTGCATGGCGCCGGGTTTGCACTGGTGCGAGTGCTGCCACGCGCGGCGGCGCCATTGGTTCGGTTGGCTGGAGCAGCTTCGGCGGGGGCTGGGGTGTGGTTGTTGGCCGGTTGATTCTTTAGCGCCTGCCAGGCCGTCATCGCGAGCAAGCTCGCTCCCACAATTTGATTGGGTACACCAGCCCTTGTGGGGGCCAGTCTGCTCCCAACACCGACCGAAAGGCAGATGAGCTTTTGTGGCGAGGGAGCTTGCTCCCGCTGGGTTGCGAAGCAGCCCTAAAACTGCTGACGCGGTGTATCAGATGGATTGAGTTGCTGCTATTGGGGCTGCTGCGCAGCCCAGCGGGAGCAAGCTCCCTCGCCACAAAAGCGCCCTCGCCACAGGGGTTGTGTGGGGATTCAGAGTGCGAAGAGATTGCAACCGCCAGCACCACCGCCCAACTCAACACCAACCGCCGCCACAACCGCGTTTTGGTGAGTCATTGAACGGTGCACCGCCCCCTTGTGGGAGCTTGCTCCCACAATTTGATCGGTATACACCGTACCCTGTGGGAGCGAGCTTGCTCGCGATGACGGACTTACAGGCGCCATCTCTCTGGAGTCGGCCACTCTGCTACCATGTCGCGCAATCGCCCCCCAGCCGTGACGACGTCCGCCCATGCCTGATGCTTCCCGCCCCGCTCCCCCGCCTGAATTGACCGCCCTGTTCGCAACAGTGCGGCAGCATTTTCACGACGTGATCGTGCCGATGTGGCAAGGCCCGGGCTGGAATGCCGAACTGGCGCTGCCCTATGAATCCCTGGATGCCGGACATGCACCTTTGCCACCCCAGCGCTACCGGGCCATGGCCTGTGCGCGACAACTGTATGTGTTTGCGAGCCTGATTGGCGAAGTGCCCCAGGCCGAGGAACGGGCCAGCGCACTGTTCCGCTCGCTCCAGCGCCATTTCCACGATGCCGAACATGGCGGCTGGTTCTACAGCATCGACCCGCAAGGCGCGCCGCTGGACACCGGCAAGGACCTCTATACCCACGCGTTTATCCTGTTCGCCTGCGCCCATTACTGGGGCAAGGTCCGCGAACCGCTGGTGGAATCGGTGCTCAACGCGAGCCTGGAAGTCATCGCCCGGCGCTTTGCCAGCGTCGACGGTCTCTACGAAGCCAGCCTCAAGCGCGATTGGTCGACGACGGGTTCCGGCCCTTTGCAAAACCCGTTGATGCACCTGGCCGAAGCGTTCCTCGCCACCCTCTCGGTCCGCGAAGATGCCAACGTCCGCCAAGCGTTGCTGGGCTTGTGCGACGGGATGGCCAAGCACTTCATCGATCCGCAGCAGCGGGTCATGATGGAAAAACCGCTCAAGGCTGTGGATAACTGGTTCGAGCCGGGCCACCAGTTCGAATGGTATTACTTGCTGGCCTCTTCCCCGCTGTTGCACAACGGCAAGTTGCACACCGCCCTGGAGCGCAGCTTCGGCCATACCGAACAACGCGGCGTCGATCCGGATTCCGGCGCGGTGTGCGCGATGCTGGCATTGGACACGCAAGCAGGCCCACGGGATGCTACCCAACGCATCTGGGCCCAGGCGGAATACTTGCGGGCGCTGACCTTGCGCCCGGACAATCAGGGGGCATTGCTACATCAACTACAGGCGTTGCGGCAGCATTTTCTTCATCCCCAAGGCTGGAATGAATGCCTCGACGCCGACGGCCTTGTCAGCCGCCGGGACATGCCGTCCACCACGCCGTATCACCTGCTGACCTGCTATCGCGGGCTGGCCGATTATCTGGCTTGACCCCACTGTGGCGAGGGAGCTTGCTCCCGCTGGGCCGCGCAGCGGCCCCAAAAAGCTTACGACTGCTTCGCAGCCGAGCGGGAGCAAGCTCCCTCGCCACAAGGGCTCAACATTTCCAGCTCAAGTACGTCAGCGGTCAGGCCTTGTTACGCTCAATCGCAAACCCAGCCCAGGTCTGGCTCACCGGCATCAGCTCCAGGCTGTTGATGTTGATGTGCGCCGGCGTGTTGAGCACCCAGAAAATCGTGTCGGCGATGTCTTGTGGCTGGATCGGCTCGGCGCCGGCATAGGTCGCGTTGTAGCGTTCCTGGTCGCCACCGAAGCGCACCAGGGAGAATTCGCTTTCGCACAGGCCCGGCTCGATGTTGCTCACCCGCACGCCCGTGCCTTGCAGGTCGCAACGCAGGTTCAGGGAGAACTGTTTGACGAACGCCTTGCTCGCGCCATACACATGGCTGCCCGGATACGGGTAATTGCCGGCAATGGAACCCAGGTTGACGATCCCGGCGCCACGGCCATGGGCGATCAGGCGCGGCAACAGCAGGCGGGTGCTGTAGATCAGCCCTTTGACATTGGTGTCGACCATGGTGTCCCAGTCATCGAGGTCGCACTTGGGCGCCGGGTCGACGCCCAGGGCCAGGCCGGCGTTGTTTATCAGCCCGCGCAACGTGGCGAAGGACGGCGGCAGGTTGGCGATGGCCTCTTCCATGGCCTTGCGATCGCGCACGTCCAGGACCAGGCCATGGACTTCGGTCTGCTTCGATAGCTCGGCACAAAGGGCATTGAGGCGTTCTTCACGACGACCGGTCAGCACCAGCTTCCAACCGGCCTCGGCAAAACGTCGGGCACAGGCTTCACCAAAACCGGATGTCGCGCCGGTGATAAACAGGGTGTCAGACATCGTGTTCTCCTTGTTGGAACTTCAAAAGCCGTTGAATGGAATCGGCCCACAGCATGCCCGGCCTGATACGTCGGGGGCAAGGTTTGCGACACGTGCTTTTGGTCCATAGCTGCTCATAAAACAACCAACCCACGCCAGGCCTTGCCCAGCAAGGCCCGCAGCCGGTTGCCCGCACGTTATCCACAGGCACGTCCACAGTAATCGGGGGCAAGTGCAAACCCCACAGGCCGCTGTGCATAAGGCTTTGCGGGGTATTTGGAAAATTTTTTCGCTTGACCCTGCAACTCAGGTTGTGCAACGCAAGTTATCTGCTATAAGTCAGCGCACCAGAGGCGATGGCTCCAAGCCAGTAACCACGGCCCTCAGCGCGGTCTTTCCAGAGTTTAATCACAGACTTATCCACAGGATCGCCCATAGACTTCGGGGCCCATTCCAGTGCTCAGAAAACTGTTGACAACAGCCGCTCCCGCTTGACCGAAACCGCCTGATCAAAAAATGATCACAGCTCTGCAAGCCACGTAATCAAAGGCTTTCAGCCAGCTACTCCCACGTTACCCACAGCCAGTTCCACAGCAAACGGGGACAAGTCAAAACCGTGACAAAACAACTGTTTGCGGCGACTTTATGTCGCGGTTTCACAGGGGCTCAGGATTGTTGTCCACAATTCTGAAAACGGCATAAATTCCCCTGTGGGAGCGAGCTTGCTCGCGATGGCGTCGGTTCAGTCAAAATCAACGTCGACTGATAGATCGCCATCGCGAGCAAGCTCGCTCCCACAGGGGCTTATGGTGTTCTGGAGGGATAAAAAAACCGGCGATTCACTCGCCGGTTTTTTTCATTGCTTCAACCGCCTCAATGCCCGCCCAGGTATGCGTTGCGCACCTCTTCGTTGGCGAGCAGTTCCTTGCCGGTGCCGGTCAGGCGGATTTCACCATTGACCATCACGTAGGCCCGGTCCGACAGCCTGAGGGCGTGGTTGGCGTTCTGTTCCACCAGGAAAATAGTCATCCCGGTGGAGGCCAGTTCACGCAGGGTGGCGAAGATCTGTTTCACCACGATCGGCGCCAACCCCAGGCTCGGCTCATCGAGCAGCAACAACTTCGGCCGGCTCATCAATGCCCGGGCGATGGCGAGCATTTGCTGCTCGCCGCCGGACATGGTCATGGCCCGCTGGTTGCGGCGCTCCTTGAGCCGCGGGAACAACTCGAACATGCGTTGCATGTCTTCGCTGGCGTATTTGTCACCGATGGGAATGGTGCCCATCAGCAGGTTTTCCTCGACCGTCATGTCGGGGAAAACACGCCGCCCTTCTGGCGACTGCGCGATGCCGTTGGAGGCGATGTAGTGGGAGGACTTGTGGGTGATGTCCACGCCCTGGTAGATGATCTGCCCGCCCGCCGCGCGGGGCTGGCCAAAGATCGACATCAACAGCGTGGACTTGCCGGCACCGTTGGAGCCGATCAGGCTCACGGTCTCGCCTTCGCCAATGTGCATCGAGACTTTCTTCAGGGCCTGGATCGGCCCGTAGAACACATCCAATTCCTTGAGTTCGAGGATAGGTCCACTCATACCAGTTCCTCTTCATCGGCACCCAGGTAGGCCGCGATCACCTTCGGATCGTTGCGAATCGCCTCGGGACCACCCTCGGCGATCACGTTGCCGTGGTCCAGCACCACGATGTGGTCGGAAATACTCATTACCATGCCCATGTCGTGTTCGATCAGCACCACGGTCAGATCATGCTCGTCGCGCAGCAGCCGGATCATCGCGCTCAGCGCTTCGGTTTCCTGAGGGTTGAGGCCGGCGGCCGGTTCATCGAGGCAGATGATCTGCGGACGCGTGCACATCGCCCGGGCGATTTCCAGGCGCCGTTGCTGACCGTAGGAAAGCTCTCCGGCCAGGCGGTTGGCGCAATCCACCAGGTCCACCACCTCCAGCCAATAGAACGCATGGTCCAGGGCGTCGCTTTCAGCCTTGCGGTAGCCCTTGGTGTTGAGGATGCCCGCCACCAGGCTGCGGTTGACCCACATGTGCTGGGCCACCAGCAGGTTTTCCAGCACCGACATTTCCTTGAACAGGCGAATGTTCTGGAAGGTCCGCGCCAGGCCGGCGCGGTTCACCAGGTGGGTGCCGCCGAACATCTTGTAGTACAGCCGGCTGGCGAAGGATTTCGGCGAGACGAAGTCGGTCGGGCGAAACGCTTCGCCCAACAACTTGATGACGTTGGTCTGCTCACCGCGCACGTTAAGCTCGATCTTGCCGCCTGAAGCCTTGTAGAAACCGGTCAGGCAGTTGAACACCGTGGTCTTGCCCGCACCGTTGGGGCCGATCAGGGCGAAGATCGAGTTGCGCTTGACCTGCAGGCTGACATCGCTGAGGGCCTTGATGCCACCGAACTGCATCATCAGGTTTTCAACTTTGAGTACGACTTCGCTCATGGCGCTACCCCCTTGCGCGGCGTCACACCGGTACGGCTGATACGGATCAAGCCGCGCGGGCGCCAGATCATCATCAGCACCATCAGTACGCCGAACAGCAGCACCCGGTATTCAGAGAAACTGCGCAAAAGCTCCGGCGCCACGGTGAGCACGAAGGCGGCAATCACCACGCCGACCGTCGACCCCATGCCGCCCAGCACCACGATCGCCAGGATCAACGCCGACTCGAAGAAGGTGAACGACGACGGGTTGACGAAGCCCTGGTAACTGGCGAAGAAAACCCCGGCCAGGCCAGCCGTGGACGCGCCGATGGTGAAGGCCGAGAGCTTGACCAGCACATGGTTCAGGCCCATGGAGCGGCAGGCGATCTCATCCTCGCGCAGGGCTTCCCAGGCACGTCCGACCGGCATGCGGGTCAGGCGATGCTTGATGTAGAGCACCAGCAATACCGTGATGAACAGCACGATGTAGATGAACAGGAATTTGATGTTGGGGTTGTAGTCGAGGCCGAAGAACTCATGGAACGGCACCCCGCCATCTTTCGCTCGCCGGCCGAACTCCA
Source organism: Pseudomonas sp. Z1-12 (assembly GCF_051132015.1). Lineage (NCBI taxonomy): Bacteria > Pseudomonadati > Pseudomonadota > Gammaproteobacteria > Pseudomonadales > Pseudomonadaceae > Pseudomonas > Pseudomonas sp. Z1-12. The sequence goes on along the minus strand of NZ_CP071647.1, from coordinate 601,864 downwards.
GGCCGAAAAAGGTTGGCGACGGCACGGGCATGCCATTCGGCCCGCCAGTGAACGACAGCCAATTGTTCAGCACCAACCGGATGATCTCACCGAACCCCAGGGTCACGATGGCCAGGTAGTCACCGTGCATTCGTAACACCGGGAATCCCAATATGCACCCCGCCATTGCCGCCGCGATGGCCGCCAGCGGCAATACGGTCCAGAAACCCAGCCCCAGGTATTGGTAGCCCAGCGCCAGGCCATAGGCACCGATGGCATAGAACGCCACGTAACCCAGGTCGAGCAGCCCCGCCAAGCCGACCACGATGTTCAGGCCCAGGCCCAGCAACACGTAGATCAGGCCGAGAATGACCACGGTGAGCACGTATTTGTTGGCGAAGAACGGAAACACGATGGCAATCACGATCAGCGCCGGGATGATCCAACGCAGGCGCGACTTGTAGTCCGGCGGCAGCACATGCACGCCGGAGCCGGTGCTTTCGAAGCCCTGGAGAATCTTCAGTCCCTTGGGAGTTTGCAGGAACAGGCTCAAGGCAAAACGGCCGATCATCACGATCGCCACCAACCAGCCGACCCGGGCCGGTTGCAGGTTGAAGCTGTAGCCGTCGAGCACCACGCCGACAATCGGCCCGAACACGATCAACGAGATCAGGCCGGCCAGGATCGCGTCGATGACGCTCTGTTTGATATCAAGCGGTTTATTGGCAGCAGACATACTTATACCTTCGCCACGAGTGGGCGACCCAGCAGGCCTTGGGGACGGAAGATCAGGATCAGCACCAGCAGCGAGAAACTGAACACGTCTTTGTAGTCAGAGTTGATCAGACCGGAGAACAGCGACTCGGAGATCCCGAGGATGATCCCGCCAAGCATCGCCCCAGGCAGGGAGCCAATGCCGCCGAGTACCGCTGCGGTGAACGCCTTGATGCCGATGATGAAGCCGGCATAGAAGTCGAACGTGCCGTAGTTCATGGTGATCAGCACGCCGGCCAGGGCCGCCATGGCTGCACCGATGATGAACACGTAGGAAATCACCCGATCGGTGTTGATCCCCAGGATCGAGGCCATCTTGCGGTCTTGCTGGGTGGCGCGGCACATGCGCCCGAGCTTGGTGTATTTGATGATGTAGGTCAGCGCGGCCATCCCGGCGAACGCAGCGACCAGGATGAAAATCTTGGTGTAGGTGAGCTGGACGAAACCGCTGCCGATGTCGACGCGCATGGCGCCTTCGAGCAGCGTCGGGATCCCTTGTTGACGGGCGCCCTGGCTGATTTGTGCATAGTTCTGCAAGATCAGCGAGATGCCGATGGCACTGATCAGCGGTGCCAGCCGGGTGGAGTTGCGCAGGGGTTTGTAGGCGACGCGTTCGATGACCCAGCCGTATACGCCGGTGACCACGACCGTGAACACGAGGGTGCCAAGGATCATTAGCGGAAAGGATTCAATACCGAAGTAAGCCAGCAGAGCCAGACTGATTGCCGCGAGGTAAGCGGAAATCATGTAAACCTCGCCATGGGCGAAGTTGATCATGCCGATGATGCCGTAGACCATTGTGTAGCCGATGGCGATCAGACCATAGACCGACCCGAGGGTCAGGCCATTGATCAGTTGCTGCAGGAAAATACCATCCATAACGCAATCTCACGCAGTGAGACAGCACATCCCGGGGACGCGACGACGGGTTCGAAGCCCAGCGCCAAAGGATGTGCGGCTCGTAGAAAAAAACAGACGGGCCTTTGGCTAATGCCAATCAGGACAGGGTGAACACAGTCTCCGTGGCGAGGGAGCTTGCTCCCGCTGGACTGCGCAGCAGTCCCCTTTTTGGGGCCGCTACGCGCCCCAGCGGGAGCAAGCTCCCTCGCCACAGGCTAGTCATCCCTTCAAATTACTTCTGTTTTTCCAACTGGTGGTATTTGCCGTCCTTGTCCCACTGGTAGACCACGTAGTCGGAGACTTTCAAGTCGCCTTTGGTGTCCCACTCCTTCTTGCCCATCACGGTCTGGACAGGGTTGGCCTTGAGCCACTTGGCCGCATCCTCGCCTTTGTTGGACTTGGCGCCGTTGAAGCCGGCGGCCAGGGCCTGGACCGAAGCGTAGGCGTACAGGGTGTAGCCTTCAGGCTCGGTGCCATTCTTGCGGAACTCTTCAACCACGACCTTGCTGTCTGGCAGCAAGCGCGGGTCGGCGCCGAAGGTCATGTACACGCCATCGACGTATTGCGCGCCGCCGGCGGTGGTGACCAGTTCGTCGGTAACGATGCCATCGTCGGACATGAACTTCACGTCCTTGAGGCCTTGCTCACGCAACTGGCGAACCAGCGGGCCGGCTTCCGGGTGCAGGCCACCGAAGTAGACCACGTCGGCGCCAGCCCCACGGATCTTGGTGACCACGGCGCTGAAGTCTTTCTCGCCACGGGTCAGGCCTTCGTACAGCACCGGGGTCACGCCACGCTTGATCAGTTGTGCCTTGGTGGCATCCGCCAGGCCCTGGCCATAGGTGTCCTTGTCATGCAGGACAACGACTTTCTTGCCCTTGAGCACGTCGACGATGTAGTCGCCGGCCACGATGCCTTGCTGGTCGTCACGACCGCACATGCGGAACATCGCGCTGAGGCCGCGCTCGGTCACGGCCGGGTTGGTCGAGCCGGGGGTGATGGCGATGATGCCGGCTTCGTCGTAGACCTCGGAGGCCGGGATGGTGTTGGACGAGCAGAAGTGCCCGACCACACCGATCACCTTGTCCTGGTCAACCAGGCGGTTGGCAACGGCCACGGCCTGCTTGGGCTCGCAAGCATCGTCACCGGCAACCAGTACGATCTTCTCGCCGTTGACGCCACCCGCTTTGTTAATGACATCGGCCGCTGCCTGCGCACCCTTCATGTACTGCTCGCCAAATGCGGCGTTGGCGCCGGTCATCGGCCCCGCCACACCAAATTTCACATCAGCTTGAGCAAACGCAGGAACACCCAATGCAGCTGCCACTGCGAGGGCCAGGAAACCTTTCTTGTAAAACGTCTGGGACATGAGGTGGTGCTCCAAGGTTTTTTTTAGTTGGCACTGCGACTTCATTTCACTGAAAAGCTCAGAGCAAGGGCCGTGCCATCGGTTTTTTATTCTGGAAAAAGTCGCTGCTTTATTGTTATTTCGACTGTTTCGAGCCCTTTTTCATAGGGCGTGCAACCGTCTAAACCGCACGAGGTGCAACCTTTTATTTAAATGGGTGAAACCCTCCGTGAGCCATCATTGCAACCATCACACGAAACGGCGTGCAACCACTGTGTAACAACCCACGTCACCGAACTGCACACTGTCGGTGCGCGACTGCTACAAGCCGCACCATAACAGGCTAGACGCTACGCTAGAAAACGCGGCTTCCAGCAACAATTTTCAACACTCAAATGACGATCCGCAGGCACTGGCCCGCGTGATACAGCGAAAAGCCCGCCTCATACAGGCAACTGCGCAACCCCACCCCAGCCAGCGGCTGCATGGGCGCGAACGGGATCGGCAGGGCCTGGGCGTTACCGTGGCAGAGGTAATCGGCGAACGCCTTGCCGACCACCGTACCGGTGGTCACGCCCCGGCCGTTGTAACCGGTCACAGCCACCAGTCCGGGCGCCGGCTCGAACAGACGCATCAGGTGATCGGGGGTGAAGGCGATGCAACCGGTCCAGGTGCACTCCCACTCCACCGGTTTGAGGTAAGGAAAATAGTGTTGCTGCACCCGGTCGGCCCAGGCCTTGAGGAACCAGGTCGGCTTGCGGTTGCCGTTGCCCAGGCTGCCCAGCAGCAAGCGGCCGTCCTTGTCCCGGCGGATGCTGCTCAGCACCTGGCGGGTATCCCACGAACCCTGGCCGCCCGGCAGGATGCGGTGGGCGGCCTCGTCGGTCAGAGGGACCGAGGCGACCTGATAGTAATAGCCGGGGAAAAAATTGCGCCGCAGTTCGGTCCAGTCGCCCTCGGTGTAGGCGTTGGAGGCAATCACCACCTGCTCGGCCAGTACCGAACCCTGGGCGGTTTGCACCGACCAGCGCTGGCCTTGGCGTTCCAGGCGGGTCACCGGGGAATGGTCGAACAACTGGCCGCCCAGGTCCGTGGCGGCCTTGGCCAACCCGCTGGTGTAGGCCATCGGGTTGAGCGTGCCGGCGCGGCGGTCAAGCAATGCCGCGGCGATTTTCGAAGTGCCGGTCGCCTCCGCGCAGGCCTGGCCGGTGAGCAATTCCACCGGGGCGCCACGGCGTTTCCATTGTGCTTCGCGACTGCGCAGGTCGGCCTCGCCCCGGGCGTTATGGGCCATGTGCAGGGTGCCTTCGCGACGCAACTGGCAATCAATGTTGTATTTATCGATGAGACTGAACACCAAGGCTGGCGCAGCCCCCAGCATGCGGTTGAGCTGGCTGCCCACCGCCTCGCCGAACCCGGCCTCGATGTCATCCGGCGGGATCCACAGCCCGGCGTTCACCAGGCCGACGTTGCGTCCCGACCCGCCCTGCCCGGCCCGATGGGCTTCCAGCACAGCCACGCGCTTGCCTTGTTCGAGCAAGTGCACCGCCGCCGACAGCCCGGTGAAGCCTGCGCCGATCACACAGACATCCACCGTGATTTCACCGGTGAGCGCCGTGTTTTCGGGCCTTTGCGGCGTCAGTTTTTCCCACAGACATTCTTCGCGTAACGGCATTGCCAGACTCCGAAAATGAAACCTAACCATCACACTATTCAGTGTGGGAGCGAGCTTGCTCGCGATGGCGGCGACACATTCAATGGCTATGTGACTGACAGACCGCTATCGCGAGCAAGCTCGCTCCCACAGGGGGTTCCCACAGGAATTTTTGTCGACTCGATATCAGTCGAAGGTAATCCCCTGCGCCAACGGCAACTCCAGCGAGTAATTCACGGTGTTGGTCTGGCGGCGCATGTAGCCGCGCCAGGCGTCGGAACCGGATTCGCGACCGCCGCCGGTTTCTTTTTCGCCGCCGAACGCGCCGCCGATTTCCGCGCCGCTCGGACCGATGTTGACGTTGGCGATGCCACAGTCGCTGCCCACGGCCGACATGAACTGCTCGGCTTCACGCACGTCGGTGGTGAAGATGCAGGACGACAGGCCCTGGGGCACGGCATTGTTCAAATGCAGGGCCTCGGCAAAGTCCTTGTAGCCGACCACGTACAGGATCGGCGCGAAAGTTTCATGGCGCACCACATCACTCTGCTCGGGCATCTCGACGATGGCCGGCGAGACGTAATAGGCATTCGGGAATTGGTCTTCAAGCTGGCGCTTGCCACCAAACACGCGACCGCCTTCGCTCAAGGCCTGCTCCAGCGCGTCCTGCATGCCCTCGAAGCTGTGCTTGTCGATCAGCGGTCCGACCAGGTTGCCTTCCAGCGGATGGCCAATGCGCACTTTCGAATAGGCGGCCTTGAGGCGGGTGACGATCTCTTCCTTCACCGACTCATGGGCAATCAGGCGACGCAGGGTAGTGCAACGCTGGCCGGCGGTGCCGACGGCGCTGAACAGGATGGCGCGCACGGCCATGTCCAGGTCGGCGCTCGGCGCCAGGATCATGGCGTTGTTGCCGCCCAACTCCAGGATGCTGCGGGCGAAACGCGCGGCGACTTTCGGCGCCACTTCACGGCCCATGCGGGTGCTGCCGGTGGCGCTGATCAAGGCCACGCGCGGGTCATCCACCAGCGCTTCACCGGCATCGCGGCCACCGATGATCACCTGGCTCAGGTACGGTGGCGCGTCGCTGAAGTTCTTCAGCACGCGCTCGAACAGCGCCTGGCACGCCAGGGCGGTGAGCGGAGTCTTTTCCGAGGGTTTCCAGATCACCGAGTTGCCGCAGACCAGGGCCAGCGTGGTGTTCCAGGCCCAGACCGCGACGGGGAAGTTGAAGGCACTGATCACCCCGACCACGCCCAGCGGATGCCAGGATTCACGCATGTGATGGCCCGGGCGTTCGGAGGCGATGGTCAAACCGTACAACTGGCGGGACAGGCCGACGGCGAAGTCGCAGATGTCGATCATCTCTTGCACTTCACCCAGGCCTTCCTGGGTGATCTTGCCGGCTTCCCAAGACACCAGTTCGCCGAGATCGGCCTTGTATTCACGCAACAGATCGCCGAATTGACGCACCAGCTCGCCGCGACGCGGGGCCGGCACCTTGCGCCACAGGTCGAAGGCATGCTCGGCACGGCTGACCTGCTGCTCGACTTCAGCGGCGCCTTCCCAGTTCACGGCACCGATACGACTGCCATCGATAGGCGAATGCACCGGCTGTGCGCCGCCCTGGTACAAGGCCGGATTGACGCCCAGACGATCAAGCAATGCAGCAACCATGGGATAACTCCTCTAAACGAGCGATAAAAGATTGGCAGACGGACAATCACCCTCTGCGCAGGCCTCTAGTTTTAGCTGGCTCGAGTCTTGCCAACAAACGACCATTAAGCGAGATATCATTCCGTTTATTCATGCTGCCCCTGACTCGATTTATAGAGCAACAAGAAAAAGGCCCTCGTCATGCTCAATAAGCGCTATTTACCGTCGATCACCGCCCTCCAGTGCTTCGAAGCCGTGACCCGCCACCTGAGCTTTACCCGTGCCGCCGAAGAGCTTCACCTGACCCAGAGTGCCGTCAGCAAACAGGTCGCCCAGCTTGAGGAATTGTTGCAGCACCTGCTGTTCCGGCGTGTGCGCCGTCGCTTGCAGCTGACACCGGCCGGGGATTTGTATCTGGGGGAAGTACGAAAAATCCTCACCCAGGTGGAGATGTCTACCCATTACCTGCGGTCCTACGGTGGCGACACCGAAGTCCTGCGTGTTTCCACGCCCCCGACCTTTGGGGCTCGCTGGCTGGTCCCGCGCCTGAAAGGCTGGCGCCTGCGTCATCCGAAAATTCATCTGGACCTGTGCAGCGAGCAGGAAGCCGACGACTTGCAGCAGGGGCGCAGCGACCTGGCGTTCTACTTCGGCCAGGGTTCACGTCCCGGCACCGAGTCCCTGAGACTGTTCGACGAGGAGCTGGTGCCAGTCTGCGCGCCCGGCAGCCTTCCCGGCCAGCCCTTCACCGACCCGACCCAATTGGCCGGGTTGGTGCTGCTGCAAAACGCCTCGCGACCCCAGGCCTGGCACGACTGGTTCGACAGCCAGGGCTACCACACCGAACACAGCTACCACGGCCCGCGTTTCGAAACCTTCTACATGTGCATTCGCGCCGCCCAGGTCGGCTGTGGCGTCGCCCTGCTGCCACGGTTCCTGGTGGAAGAAGAACTGGCCGACGGCAAGCTGGTCATCCCCTGGCCCCACGCGATGCCCAGCACCAGCGCCTATTACCTGGCCTATCCGGAGCATTCGGCGGAAGTACCCAAGGTGCGGCTTTTCGTGGAGTGGATGCTGGAGCAGATCGACAGCCCGCAGGTACCGCAATAACGGCACCCCACACAAAACCCGTGGCGAGGGAGCTTGCTCCCGCTCGGGTGCGAAGCACCCGCAAAAAAAGGGGAGCGCTTCGCACTCCAGCGGGAGCAAGCTCCCTCGCCACAGTAAGCGCGCTCCCGCAAAGGCCTGTGGACTGTTAAAAAATCGCTGGCAAAACCCACCAGGGTTATGCGCCACTAGCCCCTTCACTACAAACTGCCGAACTTCGCTGCCCACGGCTGCGGCCTGTCTGGAGAACCCTATGAGCGAGAGCGTATTTGCCGATCGTATCGTGCAGAACCTGCTCGACACCGACTTCTACAAACTGACGATGATGCAGGCGGTGCTGCACAACTACCCCAACGTCGAAGTCGAGTGGGAGTTCCGTTGCCGCAACAGCGAAGACCTGCGTCCGTACCTGGCGGAGATCCGCTTCCAGATCGAGCGCCTGGCGGAGTTGAACCTGAGCGCCGACCAGCTGGGTTTCCTGGAGCGCATCAGCTTCCTCAAGCCAGATTTCCTGCGGTTCCTGGGGCTGTTTCGCTTCAACCTGCGCTACGTGCACACCGGCATCGACAACGGCGAGCTGTTCATCCGCCTGCGCGGACCGTGGCTGCATGTGATCTTGTTCGAAGTGCCGCTGTTGGCCATCGTCAGCGAAGTGCGCAATCGCTATCGCTACCGTGAAGTCGTCCTGGAACAGACCCGCGAGCAGCTGTACCGCAAGTTCGACTGGCTGAGCGCCAACGCCAGCGCCGATGAGCTGTCCGAGCTGCAAGTCGCGGACTTCGGCACCCGTCGTCGGTTTTCCTTCCGCGTTCAGGAAGAAGTGGTCAACGTCCTCAAGCACGATTTCCCCGGGCGTTTCGTCGGCACCAGTAACGTCCACCTGTCCCGGGAGCTGGACATGAAACCCCTCGGCACCATGGCCCACGAGTGGATCATGGCCCATCAGCAACTGGGCCCGCGGTTGATCGACAGCCAGATCGCCGCCCTCGATTGCTGGGTGCGTGAATACCGAGGCCTGCTGGGTATCGCACTCACCGATTGCATCACCATGGACGCCTTCCTCAAGGATTTCGATCTGTTCTTCGCCAAGCTGTTCGACGGCTTGCGCCATGACTCGGGCGACCCGGTGATCTGGGCTGAAAAAGCCATTGCCCACTACCACAAGCTCGGCATCGACCCGATGAGCAAGACCCTGGTGTTCTCCGACAGCCTGACATTACCCAAATGCCTGGAGATTTTTCGGGCGTTGCGTGGTCGCATTAATGTCAGCTTCGGTATCGGCACCCACCTGACCTGCGACATCCCGGGTGTCGAGCCCATGAGCATCGTGCTTAAAATGATCAGCTGTGCCGGGCAACCCGTGGCCAAGATTTCCGATGAGCCCGGCAAGACCCACTGCAAGGACCCGAATTTCGTCGCCTACATGCGACACGTTTTCCAAGTACCTGCCGCCCTTTCAGACGCATCAAGCAAGGAGTGAATTCATGCAAGCCGTACAGCGTGAGATTGCTGAACAGCTCAAGGTCCAGCCACCGTTCGCCAATGACGCCGCCCTCAAGGCCGAAATCGCCCGGCGAGTGAGCTTTATCCAGGATTGCCTGGTCAATTCCGGGCTCAAGTCCCTCGTGCTGGGCATCAGCGGGGGCGTCGACTCGCTGACCGCCGGGCTGCTGGCCCAACGCGCCATGCGCGAACTGCGGGAGAAAACCGGCAACGCCGCCTACAAGTTCATCGCCGTGCGCCTGCCGTACGAAACCCAGTTCGACGAACATGAAGCACAGGCCTGCGTGGACTTCATCGACCCGGACGAGCGCCATACCGTCAACATCGGCCCGGCGGTCAAGGCCTTGGCCGAGCAAGTCGCGGCGTTCGAGGGCAAGGCGGCGGTGTCGCGGGATTTCGTGCTGGGCAATACCAAGGCGCGGATGCGCATGGTGGCGCAATACACCATCGCCGGCGCTGAGCAGGGCCTGGTGATCGGCACTGACCATGCGGCTGAAGCGGTCATGGGTTTCTTCACCAAGTTCGGTGACGGTGCCTGCGACCTGGCACCGTTGAGCGGCCTGGTGAAAAACCAGGTCCGGGCCATCGCCAGGGATTTCGGCGCGCCGGAATCGCTGGTGGAAAAAGTCCCCACCGCCGACCTTGAAGACCTGTCGCCCGGCAAGCCGGATGAAGCCTCCCACGGCGTGACCTACGCCGAGATCGATGCGTTCCTGCACGGCCAACCGGTTCGCGAAGAGGCGGTCAAAATCATTTGTGACACCTATCGCAAGACCGAGCACAAGCGCGTGATGCCGTACGCCCCGTAAACACAGGGGGAAGAGCTCCCCTTGTGGGAGCGAGCTTGCTCGCGATAGCGGTGGGTCAGCTTGCATGGATGTTGAATGCGCTGACGCCATCGCGAGCAAGCTCGGCTCCCACAGGATAGGCGGTGGTTACTTCAGGGTAACGGTGCCTTTCATCATCGAGATGTGGCCTGGGAACGAGCAGAAGAAGCCGTACTTCTCCGAAGCGCTGAGTTTCGACACGTCGAAGGTCACCGAGTCGGTTTCCTTGGCACCAATGAGTTTGGTGTGGGCGATGACACGAGCATCACCTTCCTTGAGATAGTTCTTGTCGATACCGGCGCTCAGACCATCGGTGGCAATCGGCTGCATGTCAGCCTCCTTGCTCAGCACCCAGTTATGGCCCATGACGTTTTTCGGCAGGCTGCCCGAGTGCGTCAGCTCAACAGTGAACGTCTTGCAGCTCTTGTCGATCTCGATGGCCTTGGTGCTGAAGGACATCTGGTCGGTCGAGTCGATGGTGGTCTTGCACTCCGCTGCCATCAGTTGGCTGCTGGCCAGTGTCAACAGGGATACTGCTACAAGTTTGGCAAACATCGTGAATCTCCAAGGCATGGTTAACAAAATTCCGTCAAAGGAAAAGACTGCCTGATTTTCCGGCAAGTTCCTATGACCTGAGTCAAAGATTGTATACAACTTAAGCCTATCAGCCTGATGGACAGAATCAACCAGCCAGAAGTATGAGGCGGCCCTATGATCAGGCCCATCATCTTCTGGAGCGATCATCATGAACTTCAATAGCCTGCTGTGCAGCTTGCTCGCCGCCTACGCCTGCGGCGCCAGCGGTACCTATGAAAAGCCCCGGCGCGAGGTTTAAGTCCTTTGCGCAACACAGGCCAGGCTTTACTCTGGCGCGGTGACTGACCACGGAGTAAAGCATGTCCATCGCGTCTGTTTGTGTATTTTGCGGCGCCAGCACTGGCACCCATCCCGCGTATCGTGAAGCGGCGCAGGCCCTCGGCCGCGCCTTGGCGGAACGAAAACTGACCCTGGTCTACGGCGGCGGGGCCGTCGGCCTGATGGGGATTGTCGCGGATGCGGCCCTGGCGGCCGGCGGCGAAGTCATCGGCATCATCCCGCAAAGCCTGAAGGACAAGGAGATCGGCCACAGCGGCCTGACCCGCCTGGAAGTGGTGGACGGCATGCACGCCCGCAAGGCGCGCATGGCTGAAACCAGCGATGCCTTCATCGCCCTGCCCGGCGGCCTCGGCACGCTGGAGGAGTTGTTCGAAGTCTGGACGTGGGGCCAGCTCGGCTACCACGGCAAACCGCTGGGGCTGCTGGAAGTGAACGGTTTCTACAGCAAGCTCACCGCTTTTCTCGATCATATCGTCGGCGAAGGCTTCGTCCGCGCGCCCCATCGTGACATGCTGCAAGTGAGCGAATCCCCGCAGAACTTGCTCGATGCCTTGGACGAATGGCAACCGTCCGTGCAGCCAAAGTGGGCCGAACAAAAACCCAGCTAACGGCTCGGCCCCGATACAGGGCAGAATATGCGACGCTCAACCTCACCTTCGACCCCAGAGGATCGCCCATGGCCAAACCCAATTATTCCTTCGCCAAACGTCAGAGAGACTTGGCCAAGGAGCAGAAGAAAGAGGAAAAGCTCCAGCGCAAGAAAGCAACCGCCGATGAAGCAGCACTGAACCCCGATGCCGAGGGTGAAGTGGCGGCAGACGATGATGTCGATGCACCGAAAGATCAGGCCCCCGACGCCTGACTCCCCCAGGGCCCGATGATCCGATCCGGCCCCCCGGTTTTGTGACCAGGACCGGCAGCCTCGCTGCCGGCCCTCACAACCTCAGCGCCTTGATAATCGACCGGCGATAACCCGCAGGCAGGTTCACCGGCAATTGGTCCGGCGCGAACAGCCCGATCTCCTTGTGCTCATGACTGATGGTCGGCACGAAACCGCCCAGCAACTGGCAGCGGTACGTGGAGATGAAGACGTGCTTGCCGGCAATGACCTCGAACAGGTACGAATCCAGCGGCTCCCCCACGCTCACCTCGACCGCCAGCTCCTCGGCGATCTCCCGTGCCAGGCATTGCGGCGCCGTTTCGCCCAGCTCGATCCGCCCGCCGGGCAGCTCCCACTCATCTCGCTCATTGAGCATCAGCACAACCAGGCCTTCGGGGGATTGCAGCACGCCTTTGATGGACACCGGGAACATGGGAAACCTCATCATTCAAATGACACGCAACCTGTGGGAGCGAGCTTGCTCGCGATGAACGATGACACGGTTTTGCAGTTGAACCGTGTCGCCCTTATCGCGAGCAAGCTCGGCTCCCACAGGGTTGGCTCCCACAGGCTCGCTCCCACATTTACCACACAGCATTCACGATTCCAGCGGCATCACCGTCACCCGCACTTCGGGATCATGCGTACCGCCCCCCAAGATCACCCCGCGCAACGGCGATACATCGGAAAAATCCCGGCCCCAGGCCAAGGTGATGTGTTCCAGCGCCGGCTGTACGTTGTTGGTCGGGTCGAAATCCACCCAACCCAATACCGGGCAATACACCGAGACCCAGGCATGGGACGCATCGGCGCCAATCAGCCGGGGCTGGCCGGGCGGTGGCTGGGTCAGCAGGTAGCCGCTGACGTAACGTGCCGCCAAGCCGCGAGAGCGCACGCAGGCCAGCATCAAGTGGGCGAAGTCCTGGCAAACGCCCCGTCGCCGCTCCAGCACCTCCACCAGCGGCGTCGCCACCTGGGTTGCCTCGGCATCGAAGGTGAATTCCTCGAAGATCTTCTCCATTAGCGCTCGAACGCCCATCATCAACGGTCGCCCTGGCGCAAAGCAGCTTTCGGAAAATTCGACGAAGCTGCGCTTGAGGTGCACGTAGGGTGACTCGAAACGGTAACGGCACGCCTCCAGTACTGGCGCCGCCAGTGGCCGGCCCGTGTAGGTCAGCGCGTTACAAGTCGACTCCCAGGCCGGGGACAGGTTGAAATCCAGCTCGGGACGGGCCAGCACCTCGACGCTCAGGCGCGCATTGACCAACAGCTCGTCATGGGGCCGCTCGAAGGCCAGGCGGGTCAGCGGGTTGCCGAACACATCCTGTTCATCGCGCCGGGCGGTCGGTTCCGGACTGATGTGCAGCTGTTGCTCAGTACAACGCTGCCAATCACAGGCCCGTGGCCACAGATGGGCAAGCTGCTGGGCCAGGGACACCGGGCTGTCGTAGTGGTAATGGGTGTCGTGGAGAATCTGGTAACGGGCGTTCATCAGACGGACACCGTGCGTTGGCTGACATCATCGACATGGGCGAAATGACGCAAGGCCAGGCGATCGGACACTTGGCCGCTGACATCGGCCACTTCCTGCAACAGGTCGGCCAGCCCATCGAGTGCGGCGCGCAGGCTGGCTTCACCGAACAACGGGTTCTCCAGGCAACGCAGGTCAAAGCGCGACAGGCGTGCGACCAGTTCCGGCAAGGCGGTTTCCCGGGGCGCGGCAAAATCATCGTTCAAACGCTTGAGGGTGCGGGCCACCAGTTTCAACTGGAAAAGCACCGCGTGGGGGTTCTGTTCGTCCAGCAACAGCAAGTCCAGCACCGGAATCAACTGGGCCACCGCCAAATAGCGCGAGCGGTAGGTGATGCTGCTGTTACCCAGTTCCAGCAACCACTCCAGCCCGGCCTGGTCGAAGACCGCATCGCTGCGCAGGAACGCCGCCAGGCTGCTGCTGAGGAACTGCAGGCGCTCCAGGCGCCGGCCGATCATCAGGAAGCGCCAGCCTTCGTCGCGGGTCATGTCGTCCAGGGCGAAGCCGGACAGCGCCGCCAGGGACATCACCAACCGATTGAGGAAATCCAGCAACTCGCCGAAATCCGCTTCCTCGGTTTCCAGCTCCATGGCTTCGCGCTGCAACTCCACCAGCGCCTGCCAGTTCTCCCGGGACAGCTTGCCGCGCACCTGCGAGGCGGCCCACTGCAAACGCTGGAGATTGGAACGCAGGCTGAACGACCAGTCATCCCCCAGCAGCGCTGCCAGCAAACGCTCGGGCAGCTCACCCTCTTCGGGCAGCAGCATCAGACTTTCGCCCAAGGCCACCGCCGATTCCAAGGCCTGTGGATCATCGCCGTCGACATAACGCGCCAGCATGATCCGCAGCAACCGCGCGCTGCCATCGCAACGCTCGCAGTAGCGGCCGAACCAGAACAGGTTTTCCACCACCCGCGAAGGCAGGTACGGATCACGTCGAACCAGGTCATGAACCCCTACGGTTCGCTGGGCCTTCCATTGTTCACCGCCGGGAGACTGCTCACTCAGCACCCAGGTGTCCTTGCTCGCACCACCGCGCTGCATCGACACCACTTCGGCGTCGGCCTCGGCGGCCACCCGGGTCAGGCCGCCCGGCAGGACCCGATAATCGTCTTTCCCGGACACGGCATACATGCGCATGCCGATTGCCCTCGGCTGGATCTGGCCATCGTCGGCCTGCCACACCGGCGCCTGGGACAGCTGCGCCAGTTCCTGGGCGACATAGGCATAGGGCCGTGCCTGCATGCGCGCCGCCAGTTGGGCGCGCTGCGTCTCGCTCAGGTCGCGACCGAACACCGGGCTGAAACTCTGGGAGGGAAACGCCGGCTTGATCAACAAGTGCGGCAATTTTTCCAGGGCCTGGGCCAGCACCGGCGGCTCGCCGCACCACCAGGTGGCGATGGACGGCAGCAGCAGTTCTTCGCCGAACAGGTACTGGTTGATCTTCGGCAGGAACCCCAGCAGGCCCGGCGATTCCAGCACGCCACTGCCCAGGGCATTGGCCACCAGCACCCGGCCCTGGCGCACCGCTTCGAGCAAGCCCGGCACGCCGAGGGCCGAATCGGTGCGCAGCTCCAAGGGGTCGCAGAAATCGTCGTCGAGCCGGCGCATGATGGCGTGGACCCGGCGCAGGCCGCTGAGGGTCTTGAGATAGACCGTGGCGTCGCGGACGGTCAGGTCGCCGCCTTCCACCAGCGGATAGCCCAGTTGGCGCGCCAGGTAAAGATGCTCGAAATAGCTTTCGTTGAACCGCCCCGGTGTCAACAGCACCACCAGCGGCGACTCGCCGTCGCTGGGCGCCTGTCGCGCCAGGGTTTCCTGCAAGGTGCGGAAAAAACCGGACAGGTGCCGCACCTTGAGGTCGCGGTACAAGTCGGGGAAGGCACGGGAAACGATCGTGCGATTTTCCAGCGCGTACCCGGCCCCCGAAGGCGCCTGGGTCCGGTCCGCCGTGACCCACCAGCGACCATCGGGCGTGCGTGCCAGATCCACCGCATACAAGTGCAGGAAGCTGCCGTCCGGCGGCGCGATGCCCTGGCAAGGCCAGAGGAAATTGTTGTGCCCGAAGACCAACTCCGCCGGCAACAGCCCTTCACTGATCAGCCGCTGCGTCCCGTACAGGTCAGCCAGCACCGCATTGAGCAGTCGCGCACGCTGGGCGATCCCAGCTTGCAGATGCTTCCATTCCTGCGGGTCGATCACGTGGGGCAGCAGGTCCAGTTCCCACGGCCGGTCGGCGCCTTTCGGATCGGCGTAGACGTTATAGGTCACGCCGTTTTCCTGGATCTGCCGGGCCAGCAGGGCCTGACGCTGCAGCAGTTGGGCCGGCGTGCTGCGCTGCAACTGGTCGAACAGCCGCCGCCAGTGCGCGCGCACCGCACCGCTGTCGTCCAGCAATTCGTGATAGGTGCCCGTCGTCAGCGGGTAACGGTCAAGCAGGTCAGGCATGGAAAGCTCGGCAGACAGCAATGAAAGGTGAGACTAGCGCAAGCGCATGACGCCCGGATAGGTGTGTTTGTGTTGGATCCGACCTGGGCTTTGAGACTGCAATCATTGTGGCGAGGGAGCTTGCTCCCGCTGGGTTGCGCAGCAACCCCAAGATTTTACGGTCGCTGCGCAACCGAGCGGGAGCAAGCTCCCTCGCCACAGGTCCACCTAACGCTTTGGCGCCCCTGGAAAACGCCGCAGATCGAGCGTGAGCGGAAACTCGTCATCCACCGCCAGGCTCGGTATCGGCAGTTTCCCCGGTGTATGTCCGAGCCGGAAGAAACGCGCCATGCGCCGGCTCTCGGCCTCGTTGGCGTTCACCGGCAGGCTGTCATAGTTGCGCCCGCCCGGATGGGCCACGTGATACTGGCAGCCGCCCACGGAACGTTGCATCCAGGTGTCGAGCACGTCGAAAACCAACGGCGCATGCACCGGGATGGTCGGTTGCAGGCAGTTGGCCGGTTGCCAGGCACGGAACCGCACCCCGGCGACGAACTCGCCGACCCGACCGGTCGGTTGCAACGGCACCGCAACGCCGTTGCAGGTCAGCAGATAACGTTGCGGCGCCAGACCGCTGAGCTTGACCTGCAAACGCTCCAGGGACGAATCCACATAACGCACGGTGCCGCCCACCGCGCCCTCTTCTCCCAGCACATGCCAAGGTTCCAGGGCTTGGCGTAATTGCAGCTCGATACCGTTGACCGCGTAATCGCCCACCTTGGGAAAACGGAATTCCAGGTGCGCGGCGAACCACTCGGCCCGCAGCGGGTAGCCGACGGCGTTCAGTTCGTGGATGACGTCGGCAAAATCCTGCTCGATAAAGTGCGGCAACAGGAAGCGGTCATGCAGCTCGGTGCCCCAACGCGCCAGTTTCGCCGGCGCATACGGCTCGCGCCAGAACCGCGCCACCAGTGCCCGCAGCAGTAACTGCTGGGCCAGGCTCATGCGGGCGTGGGGCGGCATCTCGAACGCACGCAACTCCAACAGGCCGAGACGCCCGGTGGCGCCGTCCGGTGAATAGAGCTTGTCGACGCAGAATTCGGCACGGTGGGTGTTGCCGGTCACGTCAATCAACAGGTTGCGCAGCAAGCGGTCCACCAACCACGGCGGGCATTCCTCGCCGGGCTGGGGCATTTGCGCGAAGGCGATTTCCAGCTCGTACAACGCGTCGTTGCGCGCCTCGTCCACGCGGGGCGCCTGGGACGTCGGGCCGATGAACAATCCGGAAAACAAGTAGGACAACGACGGGTGGTTATGCCAGTAGCTGATCAGGCTGCGCAGCAGGTCGGGACGCCGCAGGAACGGTGAATCCGCCGGTGTCGCGCCACCGAGTACGAAATGGTTACCGCCACCGGTGCCGGTGTGCCGGCCATCGATCATGAATTTCTCGGTGGTCAGCCGGGTCTGTCGCGCTTCTTCGTACAAAAACTCAGTGCGTTCGACCAGCTCATCCCAGCTCGCCGAGGGCTGCACGTTGACCTCGATCACACCAGGGTCGGGGGTGATGCGGAAATTGCTCAGGCGCGGGTCGCTTGGCGGCTCGTAGCCTTCCAACAGCACCGGACAGTGCAGCTCCTCAGCCGTCGCCTCGATGGCACTGACCAGCGCCAGGTAATCCTCGACCCGCTCCAGCGGCGGCATGAACAAGTACAGCCGGCCTTCGCGGGCCTCGGCACAGAAGGCGGTGCGGGTCAGCCAGTCGGCGGATTTGTCGATCTCCGGGACACGCTCCCGCTCGGCCGCCGACTCGCCGTGACGCGCCAACTGCTCGGTGCCGGGCAGTTCGGGCAAGGCCTGGTTCGGGTCGGTGGGGTGGATGAACGGGTACTCGGCCGCCGTCACCCAAGGCTGGGACGCCAGCGGCAAGCGATAGCCCAGGGGCGAATCCCCCGGCACCAGGCGACAGTGGTTGTCCCGCAGGTACCAGCGACCGCTTTGCCATTGATCGCCCTTGGCGGTGCGGGCCAACGGCAGGACCTGGCCGATGACCTTGTCCAGGCCCTGGCTGAAGACCTTGCGCAACCGCGCACGCTCCAGGGCATCCTCCAGGCGCGGGTCCTCGGCCGTGACGTTCGACGGCAACGCACCTTCGCGCCAGAGGTAATAGAAATTATCTTCGTAGGCCGGGAACACGAACCGCGCAGGAATTTTCAAACGCTCGGCAACGCTTGCCAGGAAGCGTCCAGCGAGTTCGCCATCGGCGCCGTAATCTTGCTGCTCGTCGGCAATCAAGGCGCTGTTGTGCCAGATCGGCACCCCGTCGCGCCGCCAGTAACAGTTCAGCGACCAGCGCGGCAATTGCTCGCCGGGGTACCACTTGCCCTGGCCGAAATGCACCAGCCCCTTGGGCGCGTAGTGGTTGCGCATGCGCTGGAACAGCTCGGCGGAGAGCCGGCGCTTGTCCGGCCCAAGTGCCGCGGTGTTCCACTCGGCGCCGTCCGGGTCATCAATGGAGACAAAGGTCGGTTCGCCCCCCATGGTCAGGCGCACGTCGCCCTCCAGCAGGTCGGCATCGATCTGCCGCCCCAGGGTCTGGATCGCCAGCCATTGCGCATCGGTGTAAGGCTTGGTCACCCGCGGCGCTTCCCAGACCCGCTCGACGGACATTTCGTGGCTGAACTCGCACTCGCACGGCTCCACCAGGCCGCTGATCGGTGCCGCCGAGGACGGATCGGGACTACAGGCCAACGGGATGTGGCCTTCACCGGCGAACAACCCAGAGGTCGCATCCAGGCCGATCCAGCCGGCACCGGGCAGGTAGACCTCGCACCAGGCATGCAGGTCGGTGAAATCCACGTCGGTGCCGGACGGGCCATCGAGGCTCTTCACGTCGGCGGTCAATTGGATCAGGTAACCGGAGACAAACCGCGCGGCCAAGCCTAGGTTTCGCAGCAACTGGACCAACAGCCAGGCCGAGTCGCGGCACGAGCCGGACGCGTGCTCAAGGGTGTGCTCCGGAGTCTGGACACCGGGCTCCATGCGGATCAGGTAGTTGATGTCTTCGCTCAGGCGCTGGTTGAGCGCCACCAGGAAATCCACCGCCGGCAATGGCGTGCGGTCGATGCCCTCCAGATAGGCCTGGAATCTCGGCGTCAATGGCAGGGTTTCCAGGTAAGGCGCCAGCTCCTTGCGTTCGTCAGCCGCGTAGGCGAACGGAATCTTCTCGGCGTAGGGCTCGAGGAAGAAGTCGAACGGATTGAACACCGCCATTTCCGCCAGCAGGTCGACTTCGATCCGCATCTCCCGGGTTTTCTCGGGAAACACCAACCGCGCCAGGTAATTGCCCTGGGGGTCCTGCTGCCAGTTGATGAAATGCTGCTCGGGCGAAACCTTCAGCGCATAGGAAAGGATCCGCGTGCGGCTGTGGGCCGCCGGGCGCAGGCGAACGATCTGCGGGCCGAGTTCGACCGCGCGGTCGTAGCGGTAATGCGTGACGTGATGCAATGCGACATGGATCGACACGACGTGCCTCCTGCGAGCCTGAGCGGTAACGAAAGCGGCGCAAGACTTATGCCATGCAGGCAGGCCGGACACTTTCTTTGTCTACTCAAGGCAGTAGAGCACTAAAAACGCGCGATGCCCGAATTCATCTGCAACGCAATGCACATAAATGCGGCGCTGGCCGTGCGAATTGACTCAACGGCGCGGGCGTGGGGCCTTGGCGGCCTGGATGATGAGTTCGCGCTGACGGCGGACTTCTACCAGTTTGCCGCGCATCTCCCGGTGGCGTCTGCTGTTGAGCAGCAGCAACGCAAGCAACGGGAACAGCAGGCTCAAACTGTAAATCAACCTATCAGGCCGATAAGCGATCGTGGGCAGGACGCCAAAAAAACACAGCCCCAAGACCCCAACCATCGGCCACATCCAAACGGGGCGCCCACGAGCAATCATGAAGTTGCAATGCACGATGACAAGCGTAAGCGCGACGCCCCCAAAAAAAGACCACTTCACGTTATCCGCCAATGAAAGATCTTGAAAATAACTTTCAAAAAAAAGGGGAACAGCAAAAACCAGAGCGAAGACCGAGGCAAATATCGCGCCCATGAAGACCGGAAAATATTGGATGAGAAAAACCCGAACACTGGGCTGTCCATTCATTCTTCGATCTCCTCGTACAACCCCACTGCAATGGTCCGGACATTCCCGGAAATCGCGCTTCCAGTGAAGCCGATGGCAGCTCCCAAGGCATCCCGAATCTGTGTGACGGTGGCATGCCTGACTTGAGTGGGCGTAAAGCGCTTGGGTAGCTCGCCAGACAACTGCTTGAGTTTGAGCAGTTTGGAGGTCAGGCGAGGGTCATTGATACTCAGCAATTCTTTGGTCAGTTTTGCTCGCTCCTGTCGGTTCAGGCCCCGGAGCACCTCCCTCACACTTTTGCCCGTGGCAGCTTTATTCAATCTGACCAGTTTGAGAGTCGTCAGCGACGATGCCCCGACCCCAACCAACGCCGCGGCATCCAGCACAATCATGGTGTTCTGGTACCACGCCTCACTGTCGAGCTGATCGTTTAGTGCCGGGTTACTGATTTCATTGCGCATGCGATAACCGCTCGCAAAACATTGCGCAGTGCTGGCCGCGGCGGCGGTATAACCCAACACAGCAATCGCGGTGCTGGCCCCTGCTGAAAATGGGATAGCTACAGAACCGCTGAGTACCACGACCCAACCGATAACGGCCCCCGCGCACGACAAGGACGTATTGATCGCTTCGCCGACCAATCGCGATTCCCGTGGATTGTCCTGGACCTGCTGAGCGAACTGAGCCGGCGCGATGTATTTCTGCGCCTCGCGCAGAATGATCCGCTTGGGCTTGATGCTGCAGATCGGCTTGAACTCACGCAGGGTCACTACATTGAACTCGGCGTCGATATACACCACGCCTGCACCGACAATACTCGGATCGGCATCAATGGAGGCAAACAGGCGTGGCAGGTTGATTTGGCTTTCAATGCGGCGGCGGGCCATCATTTGAGAGATGCTGCTGTCCATGCCGATGCCGGGTAACGGAGTGCTCATATGAATCGTCCTTGAGAATCGGAAAAAGTAAGTCTTTATCCACACACAATACTGTGGCGAGGGAGCTTGCTCCCGCTCGGCTGCGAAGCCGTCGTAAACCGGGCGGCACGGTCTATCTGGAAACCTTGTATGGGATTGTTTGGGGCCGCTTCGCAGCCCAGCGGGAGCAAGCTCCCTCGCCACAAAGGCTATGCGGGCGCCACGATAACAAACGGCCAGCACCGCCGCCAGAAAGCAAAACGCCAGCACTCAAGGCTGGCGTTTTGCGAGGCGGCAGGGCGATCAGCGCGGCACGACGGGCTTGCGCGCTGGTTTCGGTCCCTTGCCCTTGGCGGCATCCTTGCGTTCCTTGGCGGCTTGCTGGTTGCGGGCGAATGCCGCGGCCTTGGCCTGCTCGCGCTTGTCCCATGGGTTGCCACCGTCGCTGGCTCGCGGCGGCAGGCCGGTGTGCTGGGTCAGGATCTTGGTGGTTTCCTTGCCCACCTTGTGGCTGCCGGCTGGCGTCGAGTTCTTGCGACGGGCGCTCTGGTAGCTGTCGGTGGCCGGCTGGTGCAACGGAATCAACTGGTTCTTGCCCGGCCCAATCAGGTCGGCGCGGCCCATGCGGGTCAACGCTTCGCGCAGCATCGGCCAGCCTTTCGGGTCGTGATACCGCAGGAAAGCCTTGTGCAAGCGGCGCTGCTCCTCGCTCTTGACGATGGTCACCCCGTCGCTCTTGTAGGTGACCTTGCGCAGCGGATTCTTGCCCGAGTGATACATGGCGGTGGCGGTGGCCATCGGCGACGGATAGAACGCCTGCACCTGGTCGGCCCGGAAGCCGTTGCCCTTGAGCCACAGCGCCAGGTTCATCATGTCTTCGTCGGTGGTGCCCGGGTGGGCGGCGATGAAGTACGGAATCAGGTACTGCTCTTTCCCGGCTTCCTTGGTGTACTTCTCGAACATCCGCTTGAACTTGTCATAGCTGCCGATGCCCGGCTTCATCATCTGGTTGAGCGGACCTTCCTCGGTGTGTTCCGGGGCGATCTTCAGGTAACCGCCGACGTGGTGGGTCACCAGCTCCTTGACGTATTCCGGCGACTCGACCGCCAGGTCGTAGCGCAGGCCAGAAGCGATCAGAATCTTCTTCACCCCAGGCAAGGCCCGGGCGCTGCGGTACAGCTGGATCAGCGAAGAATGGTCGGTGTTCAGGTTCGGGCAAATGCCAGGGAACACACAGGACGGCTTGCGGCACGCGGATTCGATTTCCGGGCTCTTGCAGGCAATGCGGTACATGTTCGCGGTCGGGCCGCCGAGGTCGGAAATGACTCCGGTGAAGCCCGGAACCTTGTCGCGGATCTCTTCGATCTCGCGAATGATCGACTCTTCGGAACGGTTCTGGATGATCCGGCCTTCGTGCTCGGTGATCGAGCAGAAGGTGCAGCCACCAAAGCAGCCGCGCATGATGTTCACCGAGAAACGGATCATCTCGTAGGCCGGGATCTTCTCCTTGCCGTACGCCGGATGGGGAACACGTGCGTAAGGCATGCCAAACACGTAGTCCATTTCTTCGGTGGTCATCGGAATGGGCGGCGGGTTGAACCAGACGTCGACTTCGCCGTGCTTCTGCACCAGCGCACGGGCGTTGCCCGGGTTGGTTTCCAGGTGCAGCACGCGGTTGGCGTGGGCGTAGAGCACCGCGTCGCCACGGACCTTTTCCACCGATGGCAGGCGGATCACGGTCTTGTCGCGGGTCATCTTCGGGCTCGCCAGGATCTGTACGACCTTGGCTTCGCTCGGGTCTTCAACCGGACCCTTCTCTTGCTCGATGGCGCAGGCTGCGGTGTCCTGGGTATTCACGTACGGGTTGATGATCTTGTCGATCTTGCCCGGACGGTCAATGCGCGTGGAATCGACTTCGTACCAGCCTTGCGGCGTGTCACGACGGATAAACGCGGTGCCGCGCACATCGGTGATGTCTTCGATCTTGTGGCCGTAAGACAGGCGCTGGGCGACTTCGACAATCGCCCGCTCGGCGTTGCCGTAGAGCAGGATGTCGGCGCAGGCATCGATCAGGATCGAGTTGCGCACCCGGTCCTGCCAGTAATCGTAGTGAGCGATGCGGCGCAGGGACGCTTCGATGCCGCCGAGCACGATCGGTACATGCTTGTAGGCTTCCTTGCAGCGCTGGCTATAGACCAGGCTCGCACGGTCCGGCCGTTTGCCCGCCAAACCACCCGGGGTGTAGGCGTCGTCGGAGCGGATTTTCTTGTCGGCGGTGTAGCGGTTGATCATCGAGTCCATGTTGCCGGCCGCGACACCGAAAAACAGGTTGGGCTCGCCAAGCTTCATGAAGTCGTCTTTGGACTGCCAGTTCGGCTGGGCAATGATCCCGACACGGAAGCCCTGGGCCTCCAGCAAACGGCCAATGATCGCCATGCCGAACGACGGGTGATCGACGTAGGCATCACCGGTCACGATGATGATGTCGCACGAATCCCAGCCGAGCTGATCCATCTCCTCCCTGCTCATGGGCAGGAACGGCGCCGGGCCGAAACATTCGGCCCAGTACTTGGGATAGTCAAATAACGGCTTGGCTGCTTGCATGTCGATGACCGGTATAAAGGATGAAAAATCGCGGGCGCGGAATATAGCACAAAATTTGATCAATTGTGGCGAGGGAGCTTGCTCCCGTCCGGCTGCGCAGCAGCCGGATATCCCACACACCTCGATTACAGTGCAACTGGGTCTGCTTCGCAGCCCAGCGGGAGCAAGCTCCCTCGCCACAAAGGCGGATCAAAAGAACAGGTTATTCGTCGTCATCAAAATTGTAGCTACCCGGCGCCAGGTTTTCGAAACGCGTGTATTTGCCGATGAACGCCAGGCGGATAAAGCCGATCGGGCCGTTCCGCTGCTTGCCGATGATGATTTCGGCAATGCCCTTGTGTTCGGTCTCGGGGTGATACACCTCGTCCCGGTAGACGAACATGATCACGTCGGCGTCCTGCTCGATCGCTCCGGATTCCCGCAAGTCGGAGTTCACCGGACGCTTGTTGGGGCGCTGCTCCAGGGAACGGTTCAACTGGGACAGGGCCACCACCGGGCAGTTGAATTCCTTGGCCAGGGCCTTGAGGGACCGGGAGATCTCGGAAATCTCGTTGGTCCGGTTGTCGCCGCTGGAACCGGGGATCTGCATCAATTGCAGGTAGTCGATCATGATCAGCGCAATGTCGCCGTGCTCACGCACCAGGCGCCGGGTCCGGGCGCGCATTTCCGAGGGGCTGATGCCCGCCGTATCATCGATGAACAGCTTGCGGTCGTTGAGCAGGTTGACCGCCGAGGTGAGGCGCGGCCAGTCGTCATCTTCCAGTTGGCCGGAACGGACCTTGGTCTGGTCGATACGCCCCAGGGACGAGAGCATACGCATGATCAGCGATTCGCCTGGCATCTCGAGGGAGTACACCAGCACCGCCTTGTCGCTGCGCAGCACGGCGTTTTCCACCAGGTTCATTGCAAAGGTGGTCTTACCCATGGACGGACGGCCGGCGACGATGATCAGGTCGGACGGTTGCAGGCCGCTGGTCTTCTCGTCGAGGTCGGTGTAGCCGGTGGACAGGCCGGTGATGGCGTTGTCGGTGTTGAACAAGGTGTCGATGCGGTCGATGGCCTTGGTCAGCAGGTCGTTGACGCTCACCGGGCCGCCGGTTTTTGGCCGGGCCTCGGCGATCTGGAAGATCTGCCGCTCGGCTTCGTCAAGGATCTCGGCGGCGGTGCGGCCTTCCGGGTTGAAGGCGCTGTCGGCGATCTCGGTGCTGATGCCGATCAACTGGCGCAAGGTCGCCCGCTCGCGCACGATCTGGGCATAGGCCTTGATGTTGGCGACCGACGGCGTGTTTTTCGCCAGTTCACCCAGGTAACCCAGGCCGCCGACCTGCGACGTCTGCCCTTCCTTGTCCAATTGCTCAGCCAGGGTCACGACGTCGATCGGCATGTTCTGATCGGCCAGACGGGCGATCGCACGGAAAATCAGGCGGTGGTCATGCCGGTAGAAATCGCCATCGGAGACTTGATCGAGCACACGTTCCCAGGCGTTGTTATCCAACATCAGGCCGCCCAGCACGGCCTGTTCGGCCTCGATGGAATGCGGAGGCACCTTCAGGGCAGCGGTTTGCAGATCGTATTGCTCGGGGGCGGTGATTTCGTTCATGGCCACGTCTGGTTATGAAAATCAGGAATTGCAGAAAGACAAAGGGCACGACCTGTAAACAGGATCGTGCCCGATGTTACCGGCAAGCACCCGAGGGTGCCAGCCGACAGGTGTTGCTTAGGCTGCTACCACGACAACGCGTACGGTGGCTTCAACTTCGGCGTGCAGGTGCACGGCTACGTCGAATTCGCCTACGTTGCGGATGGTGCCGTTCGGCAGACGAACTTCGCTTTTCGCAACTTCAACGCCGGAGGCGGTCAGTGCGTCAGCGATGTCGTGAGTACCGATCGAACCGAACAGCTTGCCTTCGTCGCCAGCGGTGGCAGTGATGGTCACTTCCAGCTCGGCCAGTTGGGCAGCACGGCTTTCAGCCGATGCTTTACGGTCTGCGGCGGCTTTTTCCAGCTCAGCGCGACGCTCTTCGAACGCAGCCAGGTTGGCAGCGGTCGCAGCGGTGGCTTTGCCGAAAGGCAGCAGGTAGTTACGACCGTAGCCGGCCTTAACGTTTACTTTATCGCCCAGGTTGCCCAGGTTGGCGATTTTTTCCAGAAGGATCAGTTGCATGTGAAAATCCTCTAACTTTTAACCTTCACCGTTCGCGTTGTCGGCGTCTTTCGGCGCCATACGACCGCGAAAATCAATCAGGCTGTCGACGATGGCCAAGACCACCAGCAACGGATAGATCAGTTGCATGAACAGCAACAACGTGACGTACAGCCCCACCAGCCAGAACCTGGCCAGTCGCTTTTGCGCCACCAGCCCGTGAATCAGGGCCAGGGCGGCAAAGACCAGCGGTACACTGCACAACGGCGTGAGCATCGCCATCTGCGGACCGAAGTTCGGCCCCAGAAGCATGCCCGCCAGCAGCAACATCGCCAGCCCAAGCGGGAAACGGATGGCGCGAAACTCGCGACCAAAACCACCCGGGTTGTACAACAACGCCTGCCAGTAGCGCCCGATAACCAGGCTCAGCACACTGACGATTTGCAACAAGGCCGCAATCAGTCCGGTCAGGACGGGGGCGATCAGGGACGCGAAACGCGCCTGCTCTTCTACCGACATCTGCTGGTAGAGATCACCGAGCGCCTCGGGCAGGATTTTTATCAAAGCCTGCGACAGCATCTCGATCTGGGGTGCGAAAGCCACCCCGAGCACCACTGAAAACACCACGCCTATCGCTATGCTGACCAGCAGCACGCGGTTCCAGGATTCGCTAGCGCGCAACACCAACGCCAGCGCCGAAGTCCCCAGCAGCACCATGACTGCACGCGGGTCCGCGGAATACAGCCACCAGAGCAAGGCCGGCAGCAGTCCCAGAGCAAGAACGCCCAAGGCGTCCCTCAATCCGCGCCGCAGGAGTACGAGACTCCCGGCGGCAGCACCCAACCAATACAACAACGGCAATGCCGCGCATCCAGCCACTACCAGAGTGGCCTGCATACGACCGCGCATGATGAACTCAGCTAAGGCGCGCATGCATTCAATCCCTTACTACTCGTCGACTGCCCGGTCTCAGCGGCCGTGGCTGTCGGTGTAGGCCAGCAGGGCCAGGAAGCGGGCGCGCTTGATAGCGGTGGCCAGCTGACGCTGATAACGAGCTTTGGTACCGGTGATACGGCTTGGAACGATTTTGCCGGTCTCGGATACGTAGGCTTTCAGAGTGTTGAGATCTTTGTAATCGATCTCTTTCACGTCTTCAGCGGTGAAGCGGCAGAATTTACGACGACGGAAGAAACGTGCCATGTGATTGGCTCCTTAAAAGGTCCGTGGATTACTCGTCAGCGTTATCGCTGTTGTCGCTGTCGCTATCGCTGTCATCGCCATCGGCGCTGTCAGAGTGCTCAGGACGGTCGCGACGCTCACGGCGCTCACTGCGGTTTTCTTCAGCCTTGAGCATCTCGGATTGGCCAGTGACGGCTTCTTCGCGACGGATGACCAGGTTACGGATCACTGCATCGTTGTAGCGGAAGTTGTCTTCCAGCTCGGCCAGGGCCTTGCCAGTGCACTCAACGTTCAGCATCACGTAGTGAGCCTTGTGAACATTGTTGATTGCGTAGGCCAGTTGACGACGGCCCCAATCTTCCAGACGGTGGATTTTGCCGCCGTCTTCTTCGATCAGCTTGGTGTAACGCTCAACCATGCCGCCGACTTGCTCGCTTTGATCCGGGTGGACCAAAAAGATGATTTCGTAATGACGCATGAATGCTCCTTACGGGTTGTAGCCTGCCGCTCAAAAACGGTCAGACAAGGAGTGAATGACACTTATGGACTTGAGGACGCTAGACACATAAGTGCCTGCCATCACAGCAAGGGGCGCAATTGTAGAGAAGGGGCGAAGGCGGCGCAAGGCAATTGGCGATTATTTGAACAACCCTCGCGCGCGCCCTACACACAAAAAACAATGTGGGAGCGAGCTTGCTCGCGATAGCGGCGTGCCAGTCGACATTTGCGTCCACTGATACACCGCTATCGCGAGCAAGCTCGCTCCCACATTAGGGGCTACCGCAAGATCAGGGCTTTTTGGCGACAGCCTTGACGCTACGCTGGCGCAGCGCCTCGAACAGGCACACGCCGGTGGCCACCGAGACGTTGAGGCTGCTGACGCTGCCGGCCATCGGCAGCTTGACCAGATAGTCGCAATGCTCGCGGGTCAGGCGGCGCATGCCCTTGCCTTCGGCGCCCATGATCAGGATCGTCGGGCCCGTCAGGTCCTGGTCATAGATGCTGACCTCGGCCTCGCCCGCCGTACCGACGACCCACAGGCCGCGCTGCTGGAGTTTTTCCAGGGTGCGCGCCAGGTTGGTCACCGCCACCAACGGAATCACTTCCGCCGCGCCGCAAGCGACTTTACGCACCACCGGCGTCAACGTCGCCGACTTGTCCTTGGGCACGATGACCGCCAATGCTCCGGCGGCATCCGCCGAACGCAGGCAGGCGCCGAGGTTGTGGGGATCGGTCACGCCGTCCAGCACCAGCAACAGCGGCGCGCCTTCGGTACGGTCGAGCAGCTCGTCGAGCATGGCCTCGCCCCAGACCTGGCTCGGACTGACGTCCGCGACCACGCCCTGGTGAACGCCCTCGACCCACGCGTCCATTTCACGACGCTCGGCCTGACCGATGGCAACCTTGTTTTGGGTAGCCAGTTCGACCAGCGCTTGCACACGCGGCTCGCTGCGACCTTCCGCCAACCACACTTGCTTGACACGCTTGGGGTGGTGACGCAGCAGGGCTTCTACGGCGTGCACGCCGTAGATTTTTTCCAGACTCATGACTTGGCCTTAGGTTTGCGCGACCCGCCGCTTTTCGCGGGGGCCGAACCCGCTTTTGGCGGGCCTTTACGGTGTTTGCTTGGCTTGCTCGACGACTTTTCCGCCCCGTGGGACTTTCCCCCAGACGCCGCTTTACCACCGCTTTTGGCTTCGTTGAGCAACTGCTGTTTCAACTCGCGACTCTTGCGCAGCTCGGCGTTTTTCGCCGCTGCGTCGCTGGGGCGGTAGGCTTCGGGAGCCTTGTCCTTGGCAGACGAACGGCGACCGGCCTTGGCTGGCTCAGGCTCTGCGGTTTTTGCAGGAGCACCTTTACCTCTGCCTTTGGTCGCAGGCGCTGCGGTCTCGCTGCCGCGCTTTTTACGGCCAGTCGGTGCTTCGGCCGGCTTGTCGGACATGCCGAAGTCGATCTTGCGCTCGTCGAGATCGACGCGCATGACCTGCACTTCCACGGTGTCGCCCAGGCGGAAGCTGCGGCCGGTGCGCTCGCCCGCCAGGCGGTGATGCACAGGATCAAAGTGGTAGTAATCGCCCGGCAAGGCGGTGACGTGCACCAGGCCCTCGACATAGATATCGGTCAGTTCGACGAACAGACCAAAGCCGGTCACAGCCGTGATCACGCCAGGGAACGACTCGCCCACGCGATCCTTCATGAACTCGCACTTGAGCCAGTTCACCACGTCGCGGGTCGCTTCGTCGGCACGGCGCTCGCTCATGGAACACTGCTCGCCCAACTGTTCCAGAGCCGCTTCGTCGTACGGATAGATCCGTGCCTTCGGAATGGTCATGGCACCGGCGCGCTTGACGTGCGGGGTGTTCTGCTTGGAATGGATCACGCTGCGGATCGCGCGGTGCGTGAGCAGGTCCGGATAACGGCGGATCGGCGAGGTGAAGTGGGTGTACGCCTCGTAATTCAGACCGAAGTGGCCCTGGTTGTCGGCGCTGTACACCGCCTGGCTCAGGGAGCGCAGCATCACGGTCTGGATCACATGGTAATCCGGACGGTCCTTGATGCTGGCCAGCAGTGCCTGGTAGTCCTTCGGCGTCGGACCGTCCTTGCCTTTGTGCAGGGACAGGCCGAGCTCGCCAAGGAAGGCGCGCAGTTTTTCCAGGCGCTCCGGCGGCGGGCCGTCGTGCACGCGGTACAACGCCGGAATCTCGTGTTTCTTGAGGAATTCGGCGGTGGCCACGTTGGCCGCCAGCATGCACTCTTCGATCAGCTTGTGCGCATCGTTACGGGTGGTCGGGGTGATCGCGGCGATCTTGCGCTCGGAACCGAAGACAATCCGGGTTTCCTGGGTCTCGAAATCGATCGCGCCACGCACGTGACGGGCACCCAGCAACACCTTGTACAGCGCGTACAGTTGCTTGAGGTGCGGCACCACGCCAGCGTATTCGGTACGCAGGGCCTTGGCTTCACTGGTCTTCGGCGTTTCCAGGATGGTGCTGACCTTGTTGTAGGTCAGGCGCGCCTGGGAGTGGATCACCGCTTCGTAGAACTGGTAGTCGGTCATTTCGCCGGTTTTGGAGATGGTCATCTCGCACACCATGGCCAAACGGTCGACTTTCGGGTTCAGCGAGCACAGGCCGTTGGACAGCTGCTCAGGCAGCATCGGAATCACGCGTTCAGGGAAATACACGGAGTTGCCGCGCACCTGGGCTTCGTTATCCAGGGCCGAACCGATCTTCACGTAGCTGGACACGTCGGCAATCGCGACGAACAACTTCCAGCCGCCGGAGAACAGGCGCAGCTTCCCGGGCTTGGCTTCGCAGTACACCGCATCGTCGAAGTCGCGGGCATCTTCGCCGTCGATGGTGACGAACGGCAGATGGCGCAAGTCGATGCGTTTTTCTTTATCTTTCTCTTCGACTTCCGGCTTGAGCTTGGCGGCTTCCTTGAGCACAGCGTCGGGCCAGACGTGAGGAATGTCGTAGGTGCGCAGCGCAACGTCGATCTCCATGCCCGGCGCCATGTAGTTGCCGACCACTTCAACGATATCGCCCTGGGGCTGGAAGCGCGCAGTGGGCCAGTGGGTGATTTTCACCTCGACGAACTGACCCACCTTCGCGGCGCCATTACGGCCCGGAGTAATCAGCACTTCCTGCTGGACCTTCGGGTTATCCGGCACAACGAAACCGATGCCGCCTTCTTCGAAGTAACGGCCAACGATGCTTTCATGGGCGCGGGACACCACTTCGACGATCACGCCTTCACGGCGACCGCGGCGGTCCAGGCCGGACACGCGAGCCAGGGCCCGGTCACCGTCGAACACCAGGCGCATTTGCGCCGGGCTCATGAACAGGTCGTCGCTGCCATCGTCCGGGATCAGGAAGCCGAAGCCGTCACGGTGACCGGCGATGCGGCCGAGGATCAGGTCGAGCTTGTCCACCGGCGCATAGGTGCCGCGCCGGGTGTAGATCAGTTGAGCGTCGCGCTCCATGGCGCGCAGACGGCGGCGCAGGGCTTCGAGTTGGTCCTCGGTGGTCAGACCGAACTCTTCGACCAACTGCTCGCGGCTAGCAGGCGAACCCCGATCGGCGAGATGCGCCAGGATCAGTTCACGGCTAGGAATAGGGTTTTCATATTTTTCCGCTTCACGAGCGGCCTCGGGATCGAGGGACTGCCAATCGGCCATTAGAGAGTTTTCACCTTGTCTATATGCGGGTTAGTTTGGCATAGGCTTAATGAAACGGGAAATTTCAAGCATTCGATAGCGTTTCCAGCGTCATTTGGCCAGCCCTTTGGCACCCCGGGAAGCACCGCTCGTGAAATTTAGCGGTTTTTTTCTCCCCAGGGGTTTACAGTTAAAAACACGCTCCGTATAGTGCGCGCCATCGACGACGTACACACGTTGCCGATACTGCCCAGATGGTGAAATTGGTAGACACGCCAGCTTCAGGTGCTGGTGACCGCAAGGTCGTGGAAGTTCGAGTCTTCTTCTGGGCACCAATTTCGAGCAGCAGGACAATGACCTGCAAGCTCAACAAAAACCCGCGAAAGCGGGTTTTTGCATTTCTGCCCCTTGGATTTGCGCTTGGCAATTACTAAAACAAAAACAGGGGTTTACAGATCAAAACGCGCTCCGTATAGTGCGCGACATCAACAGCGGCAACGCTGAAGATGCTGCCCAGATGGTGAAATTGGTAGACACGCCAGCTTCAGGTGCTGGTGACCGCAAGGTCGTGGAAGTTCGAGTCTTCTTCTGGGCACCAATTCAAGCTTCAAGGTCATGGCCTTGGAACTCACAGAAACCCGCGAAAGCGGGTTTTTGCGTTTTTGGGTTCTGGAAATATAGCTGAGCCGCTGAAATCGCTATCGCGAGCAAGCTCGCTCCCACAGTGGATTCATGTCGGACACAACATCTGTATCCACTGAAGATCACCTGTGGGAGCGAGCCTGCTCGCGATTAGGCCGGCTCAAACAACGCTAAGCCCTGAACTGCCCCAAACTTGCCTTCAACTGCGCCGCCAGGCTGTCCAGCACCTTACCGCTGGCGGTGGTCTCGACCACGGCCTGGGCGGCTTTTTCAGCCTGGGCATGGATGGTCTCCACCCGCCCACGCACCGCTTGCGCGCCCTGGGCCTGATGAGCCGCCGCCTGGGTCGCCAAACCGATGGCCGCATGCACCTGCTCGACAGACGCCTGCACCGACTGCTGCAGCCGCGCGCTGTCACGCAACACCAACAAACCTTCGCTGGCCTGACGCCCCGCCTGGCCAATGGCGGCCACCGCCTCGCGAGCGCCTTGCTGCAAGGCCACGATGTGCGCCTGGATATCGCCCGTCGAGCTCTGGGTCTTGCTCGCCAACGCCCGCACCTCGTCCGCCACCACCGCAAACCCGCGCCCGGTTTCCCCGGCCCGCGCCGCCTCGATGGCCGCGTTCAAGGCCAGCAAGTTGGTCTGCTCGGCAATGCCATGAATCACCGTCAGCACCACTTCAATCTGTTCGCTCTGCTGCGCCAGCCGTTCGATCACTTTCGCCCCGGTGTCCACCTGGCCGGCCAGCGCCTCGATCAAGCCGCCCACCTTGGCCGACGTCCGGGTGTTTTCATCGGTGGCCTGACGGATTTCCACCACTTGTTGCAGCGCCGCCTGCATTGCCTGACTTTCCGATTGAGCTTCGTCAGCCATTTGCGACAGCGCACGCAGGCTCTCGGCCACTTCATCGCGCTGCATGCCAGCCGCCGCGTCGGCGCCGGAGTTGCGCAGGGTCATCGCGCCGATTTCCACACCGGTACGCTGGGCCACATCGCCCGCCTCGCGCACGATGGGCTGCAACTTATCCACAAAGCGATTGACCGCGGAGGCCATGTCGCCGATTTCGTCCTTGCTGTTGATTTGCACACGCTTGGTCAGGTCACCCTCGCCCGCCGCCAGGTCGTTCATGGCGGCGATCAGCAGTTTCAAGCGATTGACCACTCGACGCCCCAGCACCACGGCCAGCAGGGCCAGCACGCCGAAGCCCACCAGCGCCAAGCCCAGGCCGATGCGCCAGCGCAAAGTGCCTGCGGCCTCCTGGACAGTGGAGGCGGTATTGGTTTGCATCTGCGTGGCCGTGGCCTGGGCCGACTCCAAGCGACCGCGCATGGCGGTGGCGCTGTCAGCCGCCGCGCCCTTGAGACTGTCGCCAACCAATTGGTCGCTGCTGGCGATCAAGGCCGAGAAGCGCTGGTCCAACGCCTTCAGGTCGGTTTCAACGGAAGCCGTGGAAACCCCCATCAAGACCTTGCCGATCTCTACGCCGTTGGGGTTGATCGAGGCTTCCAGGTAATACACAGACGGATCGTTCTTCGCCGCGTCCAGCACCTTGTCCAACGCCCGCTCGCCTTTGCCCTTCTCCAGCAGCGCCTTGTTGATCGGGTTTTCCCGGTTCAGGTAGCGGGTCAAGTGCTCACCATTGGCGTCGTCATAAATGACGAACAGCACGTTGGGATTGCGCTGGGCCCGACGGGCGAATTCAGAGAGGGTGGGCACGTCGTTATCCCACATGGCGCGCGGCGCAACGGACGCCAGGAGTTGCGCCATATCATTGGCGGAATCCCTCAAGTCCTTCTCCAACGTCCCACGCAACTGCGCCTGCTCGTCCTTCAGGCGAGCGGACAGCCCGGCGTTCAGTCGCTGGCGGGTATTGGCGGACAGGCTGTCCAGGCTTGACGTGACTTCGCGCCCGGCCTGCTCCAGTTCGGTGGAGAGCTTCTGGCTGTCCGCCCCCAGCCGCGCACCGAGGTCGGCTTCCAGCGCCGTGACGGTGCTTCGGGTCAGCGCAACGGCCACCAGCACCTGCACCAAAAGGGCGATACCCAGGGTAACGAACACAGGCCGCAGTAAACGGCTTTGTAACAGTGAGAGAACGGCCGACACGTGAAATCCCTCTACCAAACGCCATTAATTTGATGGCACTCGGAAAAGCGGTGCCTTGATGGAGTTGCATAGCAAGTGTCGTGCCGCCCGGCAGGCGGAAATGACAAAGGGCCCTAATGAGGGCCCTTTGTGTGTTACATCAACGACTTATCAGGCAAACGGATGACGCAGAACGATGGTTTCGTTGCGGTCCGGCCCCGTCGAAATAATGTCGATCGGCGCGCCGACCAACTCTTCGACGCGCTTGATGTAGTTGCGCGCGGCCACCGGCAGCTCTTCCAGGGTCTTGGCGCCCACGGTCGATTCGGTCCAGCCCGGCATCTGCTCGTACACCGGCTCCAGGCCGATGTAGCTGTCGGCATCGGTCGGTGCGTCGATGACAGCGCCGTCCTGGTTCTTGTAGCCCACGCAGATGTTGATGGTTTCCAGGCCGTCCAGCACGTCCAGCTTGGTCAGGCACAGGCCCGAGATGCTGTTGACGTCGATGGCGCGACGCAGGATGACGGCATCGAACCAGCCGCAACGACGGGCACGGCCGGTGGTGGCACCGAACTCGTGGCCACGCTTGGCCAGGAAAGCACCGACGTCGTCGAACAGCTCAGTCGGGAATGGACCCGAACCGACGCGCGTGGTGTAGGCCTTGGTGATGCCCAGGATGTAGTCCAGGTACATCGGGCCGAAACCCGAACCGGTGGCGATGCCGCCGGCAGTGGTGTTGGAGCTGGTGACGTACGGGTAGGTACCGTGGTCGATGTCCAGCAGCGAACCCTGGGCACCTTCGAACATGATGTCCTTGCCGGCGCGGCGCAGCTCATGCAGCTCGGCGGTGACGTCGAGCATCATCGGCTTGAGCAGCTCGGCGTATTCCATGCACTCATCCAGGGTTTTCTGGAAGTCGATGGCCGGCTCTTTGTAGTAATTGACCAGGACGAAGTTGTGGTAGTCCAGCAACTCACCCAGCTTGGCGGCGAAACGCTCACGGTGGAACAGGTCACCGATGCGCAGGCCACGACGGGCCACCTTGTCTTCGTAGGCCGGGCCGATGCCACGACCGGTGGTGCCGATCTTCAGCTCGCCACGGGCCTTTTCACGGGCCTGGTCCAGCGCAACGTGGTAGGACAGGATCAGCGGGCAGGACGGGCTGATACGCAGGCGCTCGCGCACCGGTACGCCTTTTTCTTCCAGCTTGATGATTTCCCGCAGCAAGGCGTCGGGCGCAACCACCACACCGTTGCCGATCAGGCACTGGACGCCTTCGCGCAGCACGCCCGACGGAATCAGGTGCAGGACGGTTTTTTCACCGTCGATCACCAAGGTGTGGCCTGCGTTGTGGCCACCCTGGTAGCGCACTACGGCGGCAGCATGTTCGGTCAGCAGATCAACGATCTTGCCTTTGCCCTCATCACCCCACTGGGTGCCCAGGACTACGACATTCTTACCCATAACACTTGTCCTCATTCGCGCAAACTTGGTGCCGGCTTCGGCCGGCGGGAAAACTCAAGAAGCCAGCGGCAATACTTGCCAAAGCCCGTTCTGCTGAATCAATTGCCGGTCGCAGTCCGCTTCACGGGCGGCGGCCAAAGGTTGCCCTGGCAAAGCCTGGACAACACGCTGACCCTCACTGCGCAACTGGCAGACCGCCTGCCAGAGTGCCGCATCCGTACTGTCAGGCATCCAGATACCGCCAGACGGTAGCTCGACTTCAGCACGCCCCAGGGTCACCAGGGTTTTCAAATCGGTGGAGAAACCGGTCGCCGGACGGGCACGACCGAAGTCCGCACCGATGTCGTCATAACGGCCGCCCTGGGCGATGGACTGACCCACGCCTGGTACGAATACCGCAAACACGACACCGGTGTGGTAGTGATAACCGCGCAACTCGCCCAGGTCGAAATACAGCGGCAACTCGGGGAAGCGCACCGACAGACGCTCGGCAATCGCCAGCAAGTCGTCCAGCGCGGCCAACACCGGCGCCGGCGCATGGGCCAGGCGTTCACGGGCCGCGACCAATACTTCACGCCCGCCGCACAGGTCCACCAGCGCCCGCAGCATGCCCGACAGATCGGCCGGCAGGCCCTCGGTCAGGCTGATGGCTTCGTCGATGGCCTTGCGTTGCAGGGCATCGAACAGCTGTTGCTCCACTTCGCCGGACAAACCGGCCGCACGGGCCAGGCCGCGATAGATACCGACATGCCCCAGGTCCATGTGGACATCCGGCACGTCAGCCAATTGCAGCATGGCCAGCATCAGGCTGATGACTTCCACGTCGCTGCTCGGGCTGGCATCGCCATACAACTCGGCGCCCAATTGGATCGGGCTGCGCGAAGAGGACAAGGCGCGCGGCTGGGCATGCAGCACGCTGCCGGCGTAGCACAGGCGGCTCGGGCCCTCGCGGCGCAGGGTGTGGGCGTCGATGCGCGCCACTTGCGGCGTGATGTCGGCACGAAAGCCCATCTGCCGACCCGACTGCGGATCGATTACCTTGAAGGTGCGCAGATCCAGGTCCTGGCCCGCGCCGGTGAGCAGGGATTCCAGGTACTCGATATGCGGGGTGACGACGAACTCGTAACCCCAGCTCTGGAACAGATCCAACACCTGCCGACGCGCTACTTCGATACGCGCAGCTTCCGGTGGCAGTACTTCTTCGATGCCATCTGGCAGCAGCCAGCGGTCTACCGTTGCCATTACGCCATTCCCCTATGGTCCGGGCGGCCAGCTTTCGGACTGGCCTTGAGTGAAGCAGAAAATGCCTGCGCCAGGCGCGCAGCTTGGGCAAAAAACGCGCAAGAGCGACGTGACGAATGGCCCATCATCGGCCTCGCCCGGCACTTTCCTCGAAAAACCTGTCGAGTCGTTCAACCCGACGCCTGCACCTATAAACCGCAATCGAACGTGCAGACGCAAAAAAGCCGGGAATTTCCCGGCTGCCGCATCATACACACGTTTTCCCAAAGGATCACCCCGCCCGACGTTTTAGCCGCCGGGCGGAGTGTCTCAGGTCAACGCCGCATCAAGGCTTGGACTTTTCCAGGTAGTGGAAGAAGTCGCTGCTTGGGTCCAGGACCAGGACGTCGGATTTGTTCGCGAAGCTTTCACGGTAGGCACGCAGGCTACGGTAGAACGCGTAGAACTCCTGATCCTGACCATAAGCCTTGGCGTAGATCGAAGCGGCCTGGGCATCACCATCACCACGGACCTCTTCCGATTCACGATAGGCTTCGGCCAGCAGCACGCGTCGTTGGCGATCGGCGTCGGCACGGATGCCTTCGGCCAGCTCGTTACCCTTGGCGCGGTGCTCGCGAGCTTCACGCTCACGCTCGGTGCTCATCCGCTCGAACACGCTGCGGTTCACTTCCTTCGGCAGGTCGATAGCCTTGACCCGGACATCGACCACTTCGATACCCAGCTCTTTTTCCGCCATCGCATTCAGCGAACGAGTGATATCGGCCATGAGCGCATCACGCTCGCCGGACACCACTTCATGCAACGTGCGCTTACCGAACTGGTCACGCAGGCCCGATTCCAGACGACGGGACAGACGCTCGTCGGCGATCTGCTTGAGGCCCGAGGTCGCGGTGTAGAAGCGCTCGGCATCCTTCACGCGCCACTTGGCGTAGGCGTCCACCATCACGGCTTTCTTTTCCAGTGTCAGGAAGCGTTGCGTCGGCGCATCCAGCGTCATCAGGCGAGCGTCGAACTTGCGCACCTTGTTGACGTACGGCACCTTCACATGCAGCCCCGGCTGAACATCAGCCTGGACCACGCGACCGAATTGCAGCAACACCGCGCGCTCGGTCTGAGCCACGATGTAGAAGCAGTTCCAGGCAGCGATCGCCACGACGACACCGACAATAAGGGCGATCAGCGATTTATTGCTCATCAGCGACTCTCCCTGGTACGTGCTTGCTGTTGTTGCAGGTCCGCCGCCGCACGGGTGCTGGCCTCATTGCTGGCCGCCGTCGAACTGGCCGGTGGCGTACTGGTGCTTCGACCGCTCTCGACCATCTTGTCCAGCGGCAGGTACAGCAGATTGCTCTGGCCGTTCTTGTTGCCGGTCACGAGGACCTTGCTGGTGTTGCTGAAGACTTCCTGCATGGTGTCCAGGTACAGACGCTGGCGGGTCACTTCAGGGGCCTTGCGATATTCGGCCACCAGCTTGGTGAAGCGATCGGCCTCACCCTTGGCACGGGAGACCACTTCATCGCGGTAACCGTTGGCATCCTCGATGATGCGCTGGGCCTGGCCACGAGCTTCCGGCACGACGCCGTTGGCATAGGTTTCGGCCTGGTTGCGCGAACGCTGCTCGTCTTCACGGGCACGGATCACGTCATCGAAGGCTTCCTGGACCTCACGCGGTGCCGCTGCGCTCTGGACGTTGACCTGGGTGACGGTGATACCGGTGCGATAGGTATCGAGGAAACGTTGCAGACGCTCCTTGATTTCGCTCGCCATCAGCTCACGACCTTCGGTCAGCACCTGGTCCATGGCGGTGGAACCCACCACATGGCGCAAGGCACTTTCGGTCGCGTGCTGCAAGCTGATCTCCGGCTGGTCGACGTTCAGTACGAAGTCCTGCAGGTTGGTGATCTTGTATTGCACGGTCAGCGGCACTTCGACGATGTTCTCGTCTTCAGTGAGCATCTGGCCCTGCTTGGTGTACGCCCGCTCACGCGTGACGTTCTCCATGTACTTCTGGTCGATCGGCGGGAAATAGATGTTCAGGCCCGGGCCAACCGTCTCGTAGTACTTGCCGAAGCGCAGCACCACGGCTTGCTCCTGTTCGTCCACGACATAGACCGCGCTGTACAGCCAGACAGCCGCCAGCACGACGAGGCCGATGCCGAGCAGGCCGAAACCGCCGCCCTTGCCCGAGCGACCACCGCCCTCATCACCGCGTTTTTTACCACCACCGAACAAACCGTTCAGGCTTTCCTGCAGCTTTCGGAAGGCCTCGTCGAGATCCGGCGGCCCCTTGCGGTCGCCGTTGTTACGACGCTTGCCACCCCAAGGATCCTGATTATTCGAGTTGCCACCCGGCTCATTCCAAGCCATAGCGCTCTCCATCTGATAAAGCAAAGACGCACCCACGGCGCGCCGACCAATGCTACAGAATGCCTGACACCGCTTTCTCAGGCTTT
Source organism: Pseudomonas sp. Z1-12 (assembly GCF_051132015.1). Taxonomy (NCBI): domain Bacteria; kingdom Pseudomonadati; phylum Pseudomonadota; class Gammaproteobacteria; order Pseudomonadales; family Pseudomonadaceae; genus Pseudomonas; species Pseudomonas sp. Z1-12. Next base: position 563,379 of record NZ_CP071647.1, on the reverse strand, counting down.
TATTGCAAAGTGTGTTGCTCGATGAATTCCATCGGTTGCAGCCCTTCGCGACTGACCAGCCGATTAAGCTCCGACCGAGGCAGGCGAACAGCCAGCAGGCAGACACCTTCTTCGTCGTGTTCTTCTTTTTGCACGGCCCCCAGCTCGAAAAACTGCGCACGAAGCCGGGCGAAACGTTGCGGCAACTTCAGGGTGCCGACAAACAGATCGTTGCCCAACAGCTCGGCCACGGCCTGCTTGAGCAGGTCCAGGCCGGTGCCATCACGGGCCGACAGCCAGACCCGTTGCGGCTTGCCATCGGCATCGCGCTGGATCTGCGGCTCCACGCCTTCGAGCAAATCGAGTTTGTTGTATACCTCGAGGATCGGCAAGTCCTGGGCTCCGATCTCGCCCAGCACCACCATCACCTGCTCGATCTGCAGCATCCGGTCCGGCTCGGCGGCATCGATCACGTGCAACAGCAGGTCGGAGTTGCTCGACTCTTCGAGCGTAGCCCGGAAAGCCTCGACCAGCTTATGCGGCAGGTGACGGATGAAGCCCACGGTGTCGGCCAGCACGATCGGCCCGAGGTCGTCCAGGTCGAGCCGGCGCAGGGTCGGGTCGAGCGTGGCGAACAACTGGTCGGCGGCGTAGACGTCGGATTGGGTGACATTGTTGAACAGGGTCGATTTGCCGGCGTTGGTATAACCCACCAGTGAAACCGTCGGGATATCCGCGCGCTTGCGACCGCGGCGCGACTGCTCGCGCTGGCTGCGGACCTTTTCCAGCCGCCCCTTGATCTGGCGCAGGCGAACCCGCAACAGGCGTCGGTCGGTTTCCAGCTGGGTTTCACCCGGGCCGCGCAGGCCGATACCGCCTTTCTGCCGCTCAAGGTGAGTCCAGCCGCGAACCAGCCGCGTACTCATGTGCTCAAGCTGGGCCAGTTCGACCTGGAGCTTGCCTTCATGGGTACGGGCGCGCTGGGCGAAGATATCGAGGATCAACCCCGTGCGGTCGATCACGCGACACTCGAAGACACGTTCGAGGTTACGTTCCTGACTGGGCGTGAGGATGTGGTTGAAAATCACCAGATCGACCTGCTCGGCCTTGACCAGGTCGCGCAACTCCTCGACCTTGCCACTGCCGATCAGGAACTTGGCGGTTGGCCGATGACGCGGCACGTTGAAAAACGCGACGGTCTCGGCGCCGGCCGAAAGTGCCAATTCCTGAAACTCCTGCGGATCTTCGCGCGCCTCAGGGTCCTGTCCATCCAAGTGAACGAGAATGGCTCGTTCACCACCACCGTGGCGCTCAAAGAACAAAGGAGGCTCCTATCAGGCGTTACCCGGTTCAGCGTCACCGCCTTCGGATTCGGTTGCGCTAGGCAGACGAATTGGACGAACGGGCACCACTGTCGAGATCGCGTGCTTGTAGACCATCTGGCTGACGGTGTTTTTCAGAAGGATGACGAACTGGTCGAAAGACTCGATCGTGCCTTGCAGTTTGATCCCGTTGACCAGATAGATGGACACCCCAACTTTCTCTTTACGTAAAGTGTTCAAGTAAGGGTCTTGTAGCGAATGCCCTTTTGACATGTGCCGCACTCCTTTAAGGATCAATAATAAAAATCGGAATCAGATGGCTTGGGCCGTCACACCCCCAAGGATAGACGGCAATTGCAAGGACTCAGCTCAATATGGAGATGGTCCCGAGGTATTTCAAGGCGCGTGGCAGATTGTCGCAATCGAGACTGTCGAGCCAATGCAGGTCAGTCCAGCTGCGCAGCCAGGTGAACTGGCGTTTCGCCAATTGGCGCGTGGCAATGATCCCACGCTCCTGCATCTCGGCTGACGTCAGCTTGCCGTCCAGGTAATCCCAGACTTGTCGATAACCTACCGCACGTATAGACGGCAACCCGGCATGCAGGTCACTTCGCTCACGCAGGGCTACGACCTCGTCTATGAACCCCTGTTCCAACATTAATGTGAATCTTTGTTCAATTCGCCGATGCAGCACTTGCCGGTTCGCCGGAGCGATGGCCAGATTCGCGACAGTATAGGGCAATTGTTGCAGTCCCGAAGCGGCTGCTTCAGTACTTTGCGCAGTTTGTCGCTGGCGCAGGGCAGTCATGCTCTGGCCGCTGACCCGATAAACCTCCAGGGCTCGACTCAGTCGCTGCGGGTCATTGGGGTGAATACGCGCTGCCGATTCCGGGTCGATGACCGCCAATTGCTCGTGCAGGGCTTGCCAGCCCAGGCGCGCGGCCTCCTCTTCGATCTGCGCGCGCACCTCGGGATCGGCGGCTGGCATGTCCGCCAGCCCCTCGACCAAGGCCTTGTAATACAGCATCGTGCCGCCCACCAGCAGGGGGATCTTGCCCCGCGCGGTGATTTCGGCCATGGCCTGGAGCGCGTCACGGCGGAAATCGGCCGCCGAATAGGCCTCGGCCGGGTCGAGGATGTCGATCAGCCGGTGGGGGAATTCGGCCAGCAGTTCTTTCGACGGCTTGGCGGTGCCGATGTCCATGCCTCGATAGACCAAGGCCGAATCAACACTGATCAACTCGCAGGGCAGGACCTTGGTCAACTCGATGGCCAGGTCGGTCTTGCCGGCGGCGGTCGGGCCCATCAGGAAAATCGCGGGTGGCAACGGGTTCATCAACGACCGCGCAGGAACAGTTTGTCCAGGTCGTCCAGGCCCAATTGGGTCCAGGTCGGCCGGCCATGGTTGCATTGACCACTGCGTTCGGTGTTTTCCATGTCCCGCAGCAGGCCGTTCATTTCCGGCAGGGCCAGGCGCCGGTTGGCGCGGATGGCGCCGTGGCAGGCCATGGTGCCGAGCAGTTCGTTCAGGTGCGCCTGGATCCGGTCGCTGGTGCCGTATTCCATCAAGTCCGCCAGTACGTCGCTGACCAGGCGATTGGCCTCGGCCTGCTTCAACAACGCCGGGATCTGGCGGATCGCCAGGGTTTCCGGGCCCAGGCGCTGCAATTCGAAGCCCAGGCGCTGGAACCAGGCCACATGTTCTTCGGCGCAATCGGCTTCGCGCTGGCTGACGGCCAGGGATTCGGGCACCAACAGCGGCTGGCCGCTCAGGCCTTCGCTGGCCATGGCAATTTTCAGGCGCTCGTACATGATCCGCTCATGGGCGGCGTGCATGTCCACCAGGACCAGGCCCTGGGCATTTTCCGAGAGGATATAGATGCCCTTGAGTTGCGCCAGGGCGTAGCCCAGCGGCGGGATATCGCCCTGGCCATCGGGCATCGCCGCCGCGCCGGCTTCCGGCAAGGGCTTGAAGAACTCGCGATAGGCCGCCTGGGCCTCGGCTGCGGGCACATTGGATTGTGGACGCGGGGTGTATTGATACTGATAGCCGCTGCCAGCGCCGCTGCCGGCCGTGTCGTAGCTCGGCTGAGGCTGGGGTTGCTCCAGCAATGCGTTGGCCGCCAGGCGCATTTCGCCCTGGGGCCCGAATTCGCCCGCCTCCAGCCCCGTTGGCCGGACCATGCCCGCCACTGCCGCTGGCGCCGCCAGTTGATCTTCCGGACGTACATCGCCCAAGGCGCGGTGCAAGGTGCCATAGAGGAAATCGTGGACCATGCGCCCGTCACGGAAACGCACCTCATGCTTGGTCGGGTGCACGTTGACGTCCACCACCGCCGGATCGACTTCAAAAAACAGCACGAAGGTCGGATGCCGGCCATTGAACAGCACGTCGCGATAGGCCTGACGCACCGCGTGAGCCACCAGTTTGTCGCGCACCGCCCGGCCGTTCACGTAGAAATACTGCAAGTCCGCCTGGCTGCGGGAGAACGTTGGCAAACCGACCCAACCCCACAGGTGCAGGCCATTTCGCTCCACCTCGATGGGCAAGGCCTGCTCCAGGAAACCCGCTCCGCACACCGCGCCCACGCGCCGGGCTCGGGCGGCATCGTCGCGGGCCTCGTGCAGGCTGAGGATAGTCTTGCCGTTGTGGCGCAAATGGAACGCCACGTCAAAACGCGCCAGGGCCAGGCGCTTGATGACTTCTTGAAGGTGATCGAATTCAGTTTTCTCGGCCTTGAGAAACTTGCGCCGTGCCGGGGTGTTGAAGAACAAATCGCGCACTTCTACCGAGGTGCCCACCGGATGGGCCGCGGGCTGGACGCGAGAGGCCATGTCGCGGCCTTCAGTCTCGACCTGCCAGGCCTGCTCGGCGTCGCGGGTGCGTGAGGTGAGGGTCAGGCGCGACACCGAACTGATGGATGCCAGCGCTTCACCCCGGAAACCCAGGCTCATGACCCGCTCAAGGTCTTCCAGGTCGCGGATCTTGCTGGTGGCGTGACGCGCCAGGGCCAGCGGCAGGTCGTCGGAGGAAATACCACCACCGTCGTCGCGCACCCGCAACAGCTTGACGCCACCCTGCTCGACATCCACATCGATGCGCTTGGCCCCGGAGTCGAGGCTGTTTTCCAGCAGCTCCTTGATGACCGACGCCGGACGCTCGACCACTTCCCCGGCGGCAATCTGGTTCGCCAGCCGAGGGCTGAGCAATTCGATGCGGGCGGTGCTGCCGATCACTTCGTCACTCATTGCTTGACCGCCACTTCGTTGCCCGGAATGGTCAGGGTCTGGCCGATCTTGAGCTCATCGCTCTTGAGATTGTTGGCGCTGCGCAAGGTGGCGGGCGACACCTGGTAGCGCACGGCAATCATCGCCAGGGTTTCGCCAGGGTTGACGCGGTGGTCCCGTGGCCCCTGGGCGATCTTGCCGGAATCCCGCAGCCAGGCGATGTAGGTGCCCGGCGGTGGGTTCTGCTGGAAGAACTGCCGCACGCCGCTGCTGATGGAGCGGGCCAGGGCCTGCTGGTGGCTGGAGGACGACAGCTTGGACGCTTCGTTTGAATTGGAGATGAAGCCGGTCTCCACCAGGATCGACGGGATGTCGGGCGACTTGAGCACCATGAACCCGGCCTGTTCGACACGCTGCTTGTGCAGCGGCGTGACACGACCGATGTTGCTCAGGACTTTCTGGCCGACGTTCAGGCTGGAGGTCAACGAGGCGGTCATCGACAAATCGAGCAAGACACCGGCAAGCATGCGGTCCTTGTCGTCGAGGCTGACGTTGCCGGCACCGCCGATCAGGTCGGAACGGTTTTCGCTGTCGGCCAGCCAGCGGGCGGTCTCGGACGTGGCGCCACGGTCGGACAGGGCAAACACCGAGGCCCCGAACGCGGCTTTCGAAGGCGCGGCGTCGGCGTGAATGGAGACGAACAGGTCGGCGCCTTTCTTGCGGGCGATCTCGGTACGACCGCGCAAAGGAATGAAATAGTCGCCGGTGCGGGTCAGTTCGGCGCGGAAGCCTTTCATGCCGTTGACCTGGCGCTGCAATTCACGGGCGATGGCCAGCACCACGTCTTTTTCACGTTGCCCGCGCGAGCCCGAGGCCCCCGGGTCCTCGCCGCCGTGACCGGCATCGATCACCACGATGATGTCACGCTTGCCGGCCGGGGCCGGTGGCAGCTTGAGCGCAGGCTCGGTCGGGGTCACCGGCACTGCGGGCACCGTGGCAACCTTGGTCGGCGGCGGTGGCGGTGGGTCGGCATCGGCCGGGTTGTCGAACAGGTCCACCACCAGCCGGTTGCCGTACTGGGCGTTGGGGGCCAGGGTGAAGCTTTTCGGGGTCACGGCTTTTTTCAGGTCGATGACCACCCGCAGGTCGGTGGGCGTACGCTGGGCCGAGCGCATCGCGGTAATCGGCGTATTGGCGGTAGCGACGTTCAATGGCGCGCCCAGGGAGGCACCGTTGATGTCGATCACCAGGCGATCCGGGGCGGTCAGGGTGAATACGCTGTGCTGCACCGGCCCCGTCAGGTCGAACACCAGCCGTGTGTTGTCCGGCGCCCGCCAGAGGCGAACGCTGTTGACCTTTGTCTCGGCCACAGCATCGACGGCCAGTGCCGTAAGCAACAGTCCTACGACAGCAACCACCGCGCGAAAGCGCATACCAAACCCCATCATCAATTAGTTTTCCAATGCCAAAGCGGCACACCACGACTCACCACGGGCGCCTTGCGGCGTCAGTTTCAGCGAACGCCCGCCGTTCTGCGCGCCAATGGTAATGGTCAGGTCGGGCTTTGGCAAAAAGCCTGCACCCTTCTGGGGCCATTCGATCAGACACAAGGCGTCATCTTCGAAATAATCGCGGATACCAAGGAATTCCAGTTCCTCAGGATCCACCAGTCGATACAGGTCGAAATGGAAGGCGCGAATGTCGCCGATCTCATAGGGCTCGACCAAGGTGAACGTGGGGCTCTTGACGGAGCCGACGTGCCCGAGGCCGCGGATGATGCCACGGGACAAGGTGGTTTTCCCCGCGCCGAGGTCGCCTTCGAGAAAAATCAGGCCGTGGCCGGCAGTGATCTGCGCGATGCGGGCGCCAAATTGTGTCATGGCTTGTTCGTCCGCCACGTACAGGGTTACTTCAGACACGGTGAATGCTCCTCCAACAACTGACGAATGGCCGGGATCAGATCGGTCGCCGCCAATCCCCGGCCCGAGCGACCGACCTTGGCACCGGCATTGGCATGCAGCCAGACCGCCAGGCACGCGGCCTCGAAGCTTTCCATGCCCTGGGCCAGCAAGGCCCCGACCACGCCAGCCAGCACATCCCCCAGGCCGGCGGTGGCCATGGCCGGATGGCCCTGACTGCAGACTGCCAGGCGCCCGTCCGGGCTGGCGACCAGGCTGCCGGCTCCCTTGAGAATCACCGTGGCGGTGTATTTCTGGCTCAAGGCATGAGCCGCCGCCGGACGATCGGCCTGCACCTGGGCGGTGGATATCCCCAGCAGCCGCGCCGCCTCGCCCGGATGCGGAGTGATCACGCAATGTTCAGGAAGACGGACATCGCCGGCGCTCAGCAGGTTCAGCGCATCGGCATCCCACACTTGCGGCAGTGGCGCATTGGCCGCCGCCGACAGCAGGCTGCGTCCCCAGGCGGCCTGGCCCAGGCCCGGTCCGACCACCAGCACGCTGGCCTGCTGGAGCAAGCCCATCAATTGGTTCGCCGAATGGGTGCCCTGCACCATGACTTCCGGCAAACGCGTCAGCGCGGCGGACACATGCTCGCTGCGGGTCGCCATCGAAATCATGCCCGCCCCGCAGCGCAGCGCGCTTTCGGCGCTCATCTGGATGGCGCCACCAAAGCCCCGGTCGCCACCGATCAACAGCACGTGACCGAACTTGCCTTTGTGGGAAGTGGCGGCGCGAGGTGTCAGATGCGGCAGATTGTGAGGTAGGAGCAGTCGGGCATTGGCCGGTGCCGCTTCAACGATATCCGGATCGGCGTGCAGGTCATTGAATACCAGCTCACCAATCCGGTCCGCCGCTTCGCCCGTGAACAACCCCAGCTTCAAGCCAATGAAGGTCACGGTCAGGTCGGCCGCCACTGCCGTACCCAACACCCGGCCGGTGTCGGCGCACAATCCAGAGGGGATATCCACCGCCGCGACCGGCAGGCCGCTGACGTTGATCGTATCGATGGCCTGCACATACGGCTCACGCACATCGCCACTCAGGCCCGTGCCAAGCAACGCGTCCAGCAGCACGCCACGCAACTCGGCTTCATCCGACCACGGTTCCATCGGCACGCCTACCGCCACCGCCTCGGCGTGGGCATTGGCGGCGTCCCCCTGCAATCGCCGGGGCTCGCCCACCGTCAGCACCCGCACCGACCAGCCAGCACGCCGGGCCAGGGTCGCGACCAGGTAACCATCGCCGGCATTGTTGCCATGGCCGGCCAGCACAGTCAGCTCATGGGCGCCGGGCCAGCGTCGGACGATCGCGCGCCAGGTGGCACGGGCAGCGCGCTGCATCAGTTCGAAGCCGGCAATACCCGCGGCGATCAGTTGTGCGTCGAGGGCCCGGACCTGCGCGGCGCTGTACAGCGCGTCGGGAAAATCATCTTTAGTGTGCGGCATGCGTCTTCGGGCTCCGATGTCTGGCAGAATTATACGCATCTCAGCTCTGGTTTCTCTCGCCTCATGCCTGCCATTCCCACAGACCTCCCCGCCCTCGCCCAATCCATCAAGGAATGGGGCCGCGAGCTGGGTTTCCAGCAGGTCGGCATCAGCGGCCTGGACCTCGCCGAGCATGAGCAACACCTGCAACGTTGGCTCGAGGCCGGCTACCACGGCGAAATGGACTACATGGGCGCCCATGGCAGCAAGCGCTCGCACCCTGAGGAACTGGTGCCGGGCACAGTGCGCGTGGTGTCCCTGCGCATGGACTACCTGCCGGGCGACACCCAGATGGCGCAGATGCTCGGCCAACCGGAAAAAGCCTACGTCTCGCGTTATGCGTTGGGCCGCGATTACCACAAATTGATCCGTAAACGCGTGCAGCAATTGGCGGAAAAAATCCAGGCGGTCATCGGTCCCTTTGGCTACCGCGCCTTCGTCGACAGCGCACCGGTGCTGGAAAAAGCCATCGCCGAGCAGGCCGGCCTGGGCTGGATCGGTAAAAACACCCTGGTATTGAACCGCAAGGCCGGCAGTTATTTCTTCCTGAGCGAGCTGTTCGTCGACTTGCCGCTGCCGACAGACCCGCCCCACGGCACCGAACATTGCGGAAAATGCACCGCGTGCCTGGACATCTGTCCGACAAATGCCTTCGTCGGGCCCTACGTGCTCGATGCCCGCCGCTGCATTTCCTACCTGACCATCGAGCTGAAAAGCGCCATTCCCGAAGAGTTGCGGCCACTGATCGGCAACCGGGTGTTCGGCTGCGACGATTGCCAGATTGTCTGCCCGTGGAACCGCTTCGCACGTCCGTCGGGGGAAAGCGATTTCAAACCGCGGCACAACCTGGACAATGCCGGGCTGGCCGAGTTGTTCCTGTGGGACGAAGACAAGTTTCTCAGCAGCACCGAAGGTTCACCGCTGCGCCGTGCCGGTTACGAGCGCTGGCTGCGCAATCTGGCGGTGGGCCTGGGCAATGCGCCGTCGACGATTCCCGTGCTGCAAGCGCTGGAGGCGCGGCGTGACTATCCGTCGGAGCTGGTGCGCGAGCATGTGGAATGGGCGTTACGCCAACATGCCGCGCGTCAGACTTCGTCGTTGTAGACGAATTTCGGCATTTCCCAGTGAAAGCGAATTGCCAGGAGCCGCAGCAGGAAACCGCCAAACAAGGTGATGAGGATCGCCTGCTCGTTCGGCAATTGCAGGAAGACACACAGCAGATAACACCACGCCGCGGCAAACGAGACGCTGGCGTAGAGTTCGCGACGGAAGATCAGCGGAATATCGTTGCAGAAGATGTCCCGCAGAATGCCACCGAACACCCCGGTGATCACCCCGCTGACCGACGCCACCAGCATGCCATGGCCCATTTCCAGGGCCGTCATGCACCCGATCAGCGTGAACGCCACCAGGCCCACGGCGTCGAGCACCAGGAACAATGAGCGCAGATGGCGCATCCAGCGCGCCAGGAACACCGTCAACATCGCCGCCGCAGTGGTCAGCACCAGGTATTCCGGGTGCTTGACCCACGTAAGCGGGTAATGACCGAGCAGCACGTCGCGCACCGAGCCGCCACCCAGCGCCGTGACACAGGCGATCAGCACCACGCCAAACCAGTCCATGCCCCGCCGCCCGGCAGACAAGGCACCGGTCATGGCTTCAGCGGTGATGGCGATCAGATAAAGCATCAGCAACATGATGGCGGTCCATACGGGAAGGCGCGCAGTCTAGCCAGTTTGGGCTGGCACCAAAAGAGGGCGCGCCCCCGTCTTCTGCCTGAACACCATGCCGCCAAGTCCAAACTGCCCTCTGTGGCGAGGGAGCTTGCTCCCGCTCGGCCGGTCCGACGCTTCGGGCGCAGCAGTCGCAAACCAGACAATCGAGTCTTCCAGGAAAACTGTTGGGGCCTGCTTCGCAGGCCAGCGGGAGCAAGTTCCCTCGCCACAAAAGCAATCTCGCCAGCCGCTGGAGTGCCGGTTAGAACTTGATGAAGTGCTTGCGGTAATGCTGCAACTCGGCAATGGACTCGCGGATGTCGTCCAGGGCCAGGTGGGTGCTGCCTTTCTGGAAGCTGTCGCGCACTTCCGGTGCCCAGCGGGCGGCCAGTTCCTTGAGGGTGGAGACGTCCAGGTTGCGGTAGTGGAAGTAGCTTTCCAGGGATTTCATGTGGGTATAAAGGAAGCGACGATCCTGGCAGATGCTGTTGCCACAGATCGGCGACTTGCCCTTGGGCACCCACTGCTCCAGGAACGCGAGGGTCTGGGCTTCGGCTTCGGCCATGCTGATCTTGCTCTCACGCACCCGTTGGGTCAGGCCCGAGCCGCCGTGCTGGCGGGTGTTCCACTCGTCCATGCCGGCCAGGATCTCGTCGCTGTGGTGGATCGCGATCACCGGGCCCTCGGCCAGGGTGTTGAGGTCGCTGTCGGTGACGATGGTGGCCATTTCGATGATGACGTCAGTGTCAGGGTTCAGACCGGTCATTTCCAGGTCGATCCAGATCAGGTTCTGCGGGTTTTGCATAGGGAGGCTCCTCGGCGTAGCCACGCAGTTTAGCCTAGGCAGCCCCTTGGGCGTGCTAAACTCGCCGCCGTTTTACCCTATTCGCTGTATTTCTTCATACGGAACACCCATGGCCAAACGCCAACTCAATCGTCGTCAAAACTGGCGCATCGAAAAGATCCAGGGTGAGCGCGCCGCCCGCGCCGCCAAACGCGAATCCAGTGCTGTCGAAGCCCTGGAGGGTGGCGACCTGGGCCCTGAACAGACCGGCCTGGTGATCGCCCACTTCGGCGTGCAGGTCGAGGTCGAGGCCCAGGAAGGCGAACTGGCCGGCCAGGTGTTCCGCTGCCACCTGCGCGCCAACCTGCCGGCGCTGGTGACGGGCGACCAGGTGGTCTGGCGTGCCGGCAACCAGGGCATCGGCGTGATCGTCGCGCAACTGCCGCGCCACACTGAGCTGTGCCGGCCGGACAGCCGAGGCCAGCTCAAGCCCGTGGCCGCCAACGTCGACATGATCGTTATCGTGTTCGCGCCGTTGCCCGAGCCCCACGCCAACCTGATCGACCGTTACCTGGTGGCTGCCGAGCACGCCGGCATCCGCCCGTTGCTGCTGCTCAACAAGTTTGACCTGATCGACGAACACAACGCCCCGGCGCTGAACGCCCTGCTGTCGGTCTACCGGGACTTGGGTTATCCGGTGCTGGAAGTCTCGGCCCACCACGGTAACGGCATGGAGCAACTGCAACAGCAGTTGGACGGGCGCATCAGTGTGTTCGTCGGCCAGTCCGGCGTCGGCAAGTCTTCGCTGGTCAACAGCCTGCTGCCGGAAGTCGAGACCCGCGTCGGGCCGTTGTCCGAGCTGTCCGGCCAAGGCACCCACACCACGACCACGGCGCGGCTGTTCCACTTTCCTGGTGGCGGTGAACTGATCGACTCGCCGGGTATCCGCGAATTCGGCCTGGGCCATGTCAGCCGGGCCGATGTCGAAGCCGGGTTCATCGAGTTCAACGAGCTGATCGGTACCTGCCGCTTCCGTGACTGCAAGCACGACCGCGAACCCGGTTGCGCCCTGCTCAAGGCCCTGGAAGAAGGTCGCGTGCATCAGCAACGGATGAACAGCTACCGCTCGATCATCGCCAGCCTGCCGGAAAGCAGCTACTGACCTGCACGCCGTATCAAGCCGATCACTCTTGTGGCGAGGGCGCTTGCTCCCGCTGGACTGCGAAGCAGGCCCCAACAGTCTCCAGCCAGACCGAGTTGTCCGGTCTTGCGACTGCTGCGCAGCCGAGCGGGAGCAAGCTCCCTCGCCACAAAGGCAAGCAATCCTCAAGTGAACAGTGGCCCCACAAAAAAGCCGACATCGAGGTCGGCTTTTTTGTGGTCACTGCGCCGGCGGCTCGGCCGGTTTCGGTGCGGTGTCGTCGAACAGGTTCAGCCGCTCGCGCAACTCATGGGCCGGTATGGGTTGCTGGTCCGCCGGCAACGCATTCGGATCGACCGCTGCACCTGGCGTAGCCTGTGGCGCTGGCACTTCACCCGGTGCACCCTCGCCCGGAACCGGATCGGGCGCCGGATCGTCGGTTTGTGAGCCCTCGATGGCTTTCTGCGCCTTCTTGGTCAACACCACGATGTCGATGCGCCGGTTGACCGGGTTGAACGGGTCCTTGCGGTCGAACAGCGCCGAAGAGGCATAACCGACTACCCGTGCCACCTGCTCGTCCGGATAGCTGCCGGCCACCAGGGCGCGACGGGCCGCGTTGGCGCGGTTGGCGGACAATTCCCAGTTTCCGTAGTCACCCTTACCGATGTAAGGCTTGGCATCGGTATGACCACTGATGCTGATTTTGTTCGGCACCGCCTTGATGGTGTCGGCCATGGCCAGCAGGATATCTTCGAAATAAGGCTTCAGACGTGCGCTGCCAGAATCGAACATCGGCCGGTTCTCGGCGTCCATGATCTGGATGCGCAAGCCGTTCGGGGTGATTTCGAACAGGATCTGGTCCTTGAACTTCTGCAGTTCCGGGTTCTCTTCGACCTTGTTCTGCAATTCCTGCAGCAGCAACTCCAAACGCTCGCGCTCGACCTGCTCGGCCATGCCCTCGACCTGCTCGGAATCCACCGTGACCTTGTCGGGCTGGGGCTGGGACTTGACCTCGGGATTGAGGGTCGTGTCCGGCGCCAGGGTCGGCGAGCCGCCCAGGTCGATGATGTAGGGCGTGCCGCTTTCGGAAAAGCCGACCGGGTCCTTGAAGTAACCGGCGATGGCGATCTTCTGTTCCGGGGTTGCCGTGGACAGCAGCCACAGCACCAGGAAGAACGCCATCATCGCCGTGGCGAAGTCGGCGAAGGCAATTTTCCAGGCGCCCCCGTGATGCCCCCCGGCAATGCGCTTGATGCGCTTTACAATAATCGGTTGATTATTTTCCATAACCTAAGTGCTCTGCTTCACAAATACTGTTCCATTTTGACGCTGCCTGTTGCTGCCATACTGCGTTGCCGCTCCTCGCCATAGCGGGCTATGACTCGTCGCGGCGCCTTGTCTGGCAGCAACAGTCACTCGCCAAAAAAGGAACGTATTTGTAAAGCAAAGCACTAGCGACCGCGAACCGCTTGTTCCAGCTCGGCGAAGCTTGGACGGTGCGCCGGGTACAGGACCTTGCGACCGAACTCCACCGCCAGCGATGGCGGCATGCCCGAGGCCGAGGCCACCAGGGACGCCTTGATGGCTTCGTAGACGTTGAGTTCTTCCTTGGCATCATGGGCCAGGGAGTGGGCCAGCGGGCCGAAGAAGCCATAGGCGGCCAAAATACCGAAGAAGGTACCTACCAGCGCCGCACCCACGTGCAGGCCGATGGACGCCTGGTCGCCTTCGCCCAGGGAGGCCATGGTCACCACGATCCCCAATACCGCCGCGACGATACCGAAGCCTGGCATGCCGTCGGCGATGCCGTTGACCGCGTGGGACGGGTGCTCCAGGTCTTCCTTGAGGCTGTACAGTTCCATGTCGAACAGGCCTTCGAGCTCATGGGGCGCCATGTTGCCGGACGACATGATGCGCAGGTAATCACAGATGAACGCCGTCATGCGGTCATCCTTCAGCACCGACGGATACTTGGCGAAAATCGGGCTGGCGGCGGCGTCTTCGATGTCGCCTTCGATCGCCATCATGCCTTCGCGGCGGCTTTTATTGAGGATTTCGTAGATCAGCCCCAGCACCTCCAGATAGAAGGTGTGGCTGAAACGCGAGCCGAACATGCTCAAGGATTTCTTGAGCACGTGCATCGTCATATAGCCAGGGTTGGCCTGCAAGAATGCACCGAGGGCCGCGCCACCGATGATCAACACCTCGAAGGGTTGGATCAGGGCGGCAATCTTGCCATGGGAGAGCACGTATCCGCCGAGTACGCTCGCGAACACGACAATGATGCCGATAATTTTAGCCATAGATAGAAAGTACTTATTTAAGTCGGGTTCAAGGTCATATTCGGAAGCTGAAAAATCTCTTCTTCTACTTATCGGCAAAACTGCGCCAGACTATAGGCTGTTCTGGCGAAAAGCCAATTAGCCCCGTTCCGGGCGTAGAGAATTCATACGATGATCACGTCCAGCCATGACTAACGAAACCAAGGTTCCAACGCCCCGACCGACCACCCTCGACGGCTGGGTGAAGCTGCTCAACGGCGTGCATCTGCCGGTGCCCCAGGCCAGCCACGACCTGGTCTGCAAGGCCCTCGCCGACAGCCGTCGCTCATTGCGCGACATCGCCGACCTGATGCAGGACAGCCCCGCGCTGGCCCTGAGCGTCATCCGCGAGGCCAACCATCACACCCATGGCAGCCTCGCTGAGCCTGCGGAAAATCTCGAAGTGGCCATCAACCGCCTCGGCCTCAAGCGCACCGAGGAGTTGCTTGCCCGCCTGCCGTCATTGCCGGGGCACGAAATCCCTGTTGCCTTGCGCCAACTGCAATTGATCAGCCAGCACGCCACGCAACAGGCCAATGGTTTTTTCGCCAGCCGCCTGGCGCGGCTGTGGCAAGACATCCACTGGGGCAGCCTGTTGTTCTTGTCGCCGCTCTGGCCGTTGGCCCTGACTCACCCACGGTTGCTCGGGGAATGGGAATTGCGAGTCGTCCATAAAGGCGAGTCCGCACGCAAGGTCGAGCGCGAACTGTTCGGCGTCCGCCTGCTGGAGATCTGCCTGGCGCTGGTGGAGACCTGGCGTTTGCCGATCTGGGTGGCGCAAGGTTATCGCCTGCTGCTCAACGAACGCCGCGAACTGGTGAAAGTCCTGCGCATCGCCCGGGACAGCGAACATCCGCTGCGCCAGCAGAATCGCCTGGACGACGACCCAACCCTGCGGCGCTGGCTCAACCAGCCGGCCAACACCGTGTTGCTGGCCAACGGCCTGGCCCTCGCGGCGCAGCAGGCCTGGGACAGCCCTCACAACACTCGCTGGCAATACCTCACCAGTTTGTATCTGCAAATGTCGATGGATGAAATCCAGCAGCAGTTGCACCAACAAGCCGCCAACAGCGCTCGCCATCACGCCATGCCGGACCTCTGGCACCCGGCCGTGGCGCTGATCTGGCCTTGGGGCAGCCGCCGTATCCACCCCGGCTTGCTGCCCGCCGCGCCGCCCAGCGCCCAGGACCTGAGCCAGTGGCGCAAGCAATGTTCCGCCATGCTGGTGGAGCCGAGCCCCTTCCTCAACGCCATGCACCTGACCTCGTCGGCACGGGACGCCCTGGTGGCCTGTGGCATGCGCAGGGTGATGATCCTGATGGCCGACCGCAGCCAGACCAGCGTGCGCGTTCACCAGACCGCCGGTTTGCCCAAGGACGCTGCGGCCATGAGCTTTACCATCAGCCAAAGCAAAATCTTGCAACGATTGCTGGCCCAGCAGGCCCAGGTTCGCCTGAACCCGGACAACAACGCACAGTTTTCGGCGCTATTACCGCCGGGCCTGCGCAGCCTGTTCCGCGGCGAGCACCTGCTGTTACGCTCACTGACCTGCAATGGCCGGGTAATCATGCTGGTGGCGGTGGACCAGGGCGGCGGGCCGTTCTCGGACGTCACCGTGCAAGCCTTCGGCAAAACCGTGCAATGCATCGAAAGGGCCCTGCATACCTTTACCAACCGCGGCCGCTGAACTTGATACAATCCTTTCCCTTTGCGCCCCTGGAGACCTCACATGCCTGACTTCTCTGGCTTGCCGCTGGTGATCGAGCCGAGCGAACTGCTGCCGCGCCTCGACGCCCGCGAACTGATTCTGGTGGACCTGACCAGCGCCGCCCGCTACAGCACCGGGCATATCCCTGGCGCACGCTTCGTCGACCCCAAGCGCACCCAGCTCGGCCAACCGCCGGCGCCGGGGCTGCTGCCGGCCAAAGCCGACCTGGAAGCATTGTTCGGCGAACTCGGGCACCACCCGGATGCGGTCTACGTGGTCTATGACGACGAAGGCGGCGGCTGGGCCGGGCGGTTTATCTGGCTGCTGGACGTGATCGGCCACGGGAACTACCACTACCTCGACGGCGGCTTGCTGTCGTGGCTGGATGAAAGCCTGCCGGTGTCCATCGACGTCCCTGCGCCCGTAGCGGGTCCGGTCAGCCTGACGCTGCACGACGCACCCACCGCCACCCGTGAATACCTGCAAAGCCGTCTCGGCGCTGCCGACCTGGCCATCTGGGACGCTCGCGGCCCGCTGGAATACTCTGGCGAGAAAGTCGTCGCGGCCCGGGGCGGACACATTCCCGGCGCGGTCAATTTCGAATGGACCGCCGGCATGGACAAGGCGCGCAACCTGCGCATCCGCAAAGACATGCCGCAAATCCTCGAACGATTGGGCATCACCCCTGATAAGGAAATCATCACCCACTGCCAGACTCACCACCGCTCTGGCTTCACCTACCTGGTGGCCAAGGCGCTCGGTTATCCACGGGTCAAAGGCTATGCCGGTTCCTGGGGCGAATGGGGCAACCACCCCGACACACCCATCGAGCTTTGAAGGTTCTTAAGGACAGTTAATGAAAAACCGTTTATTCATCCTCACCCAATACCTGCTGCCCCACCACCTGCTGTCGCGGCTGGCCGGCTGCATTGCCGAATGCCGCGTGCGCTGGTTCAAGAACGCCTTCACCACGTGGTTTGCCAAGCGCTACCAAGTGGACATGTCCCAGGCCCTGGTGGAAGACCTGACGGCCTACGAGCACTTCAACGCCTTCTTCACCCGCGCCCTGAAGGACGGCGCCCGCCCGCTGGACGAGACCCCGGGCGCGATTCTCAGCCCCGCCGACGGTGCCGTCAGCCAGCTCGGCCCGATCGAGCATGGCCGGGTATTCCAGGCCAAGGGCCACAGCTTCAGCGTGTTGGAACTGCTGGGCGGTGACGCGGCCAACGCAGCGCCGTTCATGGGTGGCGATTTCGCCACCATCTACCTGTCCCCCAAGGACTACCACCGCGTGCACATGCCACTGGCGGGCACCCTGCGGGAAATGGTCTACATCCCGGGGCGGATTTTCTCGGTCAACCAGACCACTGCCGAAAACGTGCCGGAGCTGTTTGCCCGTAACGAGCGCGTCGCGTGCATTTTCGACACCGAACGTGGGCCGATGGCCGTGGTGCTGGTGGGCGCGATGATCGTGGCCTCCATCGAAACCGTCTGGGCCGGGCTGGTGACGCCGCCCAAGCGCGAGCTGAAAACCTTCCGTTACGACGAAGCCGCACGTGCGCCGATTCATCTGGAAAAAGGTGCCGAACTGGGGCGCTTCAAGCTGGGTTCGACCGCCATCGTACTGTTCGGTCCGAACCAGGTGAAATGGGCCGAAGACCTGGTGGCCGGTTCGCCGGTGCAGATGGGTCAAGGACTGGCACTACCCAACGCTTGATGAGATAGCTAGCGGCGCAATCAACATGAGTCGCTACCCTCGCCGACGCTGCCACACTACGCCTTGGAGTTTTGTCCTGGCCCCCTTTCACTACCCTTGGAATAGGTATGACACGTTCGGCTTTTTCCAGATTCACCTTGCTTGTCTTGATGATCGGCTTCACTGCGCACCTGACGGGACTGCTGTTCATTACCGACGGCAGCACGTACACCACGATATCCAACGCGAGTCTTTTTATACCCGCGTTGCTTTTATGTGTGCTCGATGCGCGCCTACGTCAAGGCATTGTCCAAAAGCCCTACTGGCCGGTACTGCTGGTACTGGTCTTTTCGCTGCTGGTAGCGCTGCTGAATCCCGGGTCCGAAGCCTCCGCCTACGGACAATTCAAAACCGTGTTGTACGTAATGTTGTACCTGAGCGCGATTCATATACTGTCCCGGGAAGAACTGCTTGAGAAATGCCTGACGTTTGCCTTTGTGATCGCGGGTTTATTTGCGATTGCAGGTTTGATCATCCACTTCACCCAGCAAGACCAGAACATTTTTTTCTCTGGCAAACGTTTATACAAATTGGGCTATGGCAACTATGCCAACTTCAAGAACCCCATCATTGCGGCGCTGTATTACGGGTTCTTCGGCATTTACGGGTTCCACTTGTTAATGACCAAAACCTTCGGGCCATGGGTCAGGACGTTGTTCATGGCCTGTGTGCTAGGCCTTTCGCTGTACCTGTTCTGCACGCTTTCAAGAGCCGTCTGGCTTGGATATGGCTTGGCAATCGCTACGAGTATTCTTCTTCACCATAGTTTGAGGTCGAGGAAATGGTTGTGCCTGGCCGGCGTAGTATTCCTTGCAATGTCAGTATGGCTATGGCCCGTCATCGTCAAACAGCAAAGTCGTGGTTTCAACCTTCGCGACGTAATCTGGGCAGGCTGGCTAGACCGCATTGACGAGTTCTGGCTGTTTGGTGCCGGGGCGGGCAGTAATTTTGATATCTGCATATCCGAAGTGCATTGCTACAACCAAGTCCATAATCTCTTCCTGCAGTATTTTTACGAATTCGGCGTGACAGGTGCAGTGCTGTTATTGCTGGCCATCGCCTATGTTTTCAAGCGCGCGATCGACAGGAAGACCTGGCACCATCCCGTCGGTTCGGTAGGCCTGCCCCTGCTTATCTTCGGGGTTGTAACGGCTCTATTCGACTACCACACGGTGTTCAACAGGCCTGGCGTCTATTGGATCGTTTTCTGGCTGCCTATCGGAATGATTCTGTCCCAGAGGCTCGTACCCAGCACGCCTCGCGGCAAAGAGGTCGTCGATGCTTCTTGATATCTTCCGATCAGCCAAACGCTACTGGCATATCGAAATCCTTGGCGGTCTCGATAAACCGTTCAGGTGGAGACGGCTTTACCAAAAGTGTCAGCGCATCAACAGGTACCGCTACCTTTTCTGGTTCCGCCTGGCATACGCCATGCACCAGCAGGACAGCAAATTCTGGAGACGGCGCGGCAAGCTGCTCAACGAACGCATCAGCCGCCAGTTCAATGTAGAGATCATGCTGGGTGCCACCGTCGGGGAAGGCCTATGGATTGCCCATCCGAATGGAATCGTCATCACATCGCACGCCATCATTGGAAAAAATTTCAAGATCTGGCAGAACTGCACGCTGGGTATCAAGGGGCAAAGCGATACCGCAGTATTGCGCATTGGCGACGGCGTCCGGATACATGCTCATGCCTGTATCATCGCTGACCATTTGGAGCTGGGGGACAATGTGATCATTGGCGCAGGCGCCTTCGTCAACAAGAGCATCCCGGCCAACCACCTGTACATCACCAAGAGCGAAGGTGAAATGAAGGAATACGATCCCGCTTCAATGGGCCGCTTGCAGGACTAGACACCAGGGGTCGCGGTAGCATGATCTTTCGGCTACACCTGCTAGAGTTGGATACATCCTTTTCGTTTTCCCGCCGGAGCCTGTCCACGGCATGAATGAGACCAGCCCTCTCCAGCTATTGCGCGTCCTGACCCCGACACAATCACGCCTGTCGTTCTGCGATGCTACGCCAAAGGACCTCAAGCGCTGGATCGCCAACCTGCCCAAGGCCAACATCGGCGAGACCGCCCGCCTGCTGTACCAGGCCCTTGGCGAACTCAACCAACTGCTCACCCCCAGCGACAATCGCCTGCAACTGCTCGAACTGCTGCGGCCCGAGGTGTACTACGTCTGCAAGCACCTGGAGCGGCACTTCCTGCAACAGGCCATCGTGCTGGACGATCGCTCGCGCAAGATCGTCAACCTGTGCCAGGCCCTGCAAACCCAACTGGCGATGGGCTACAAACAGATCGTGGCGCGTATCGCGTCCAAATACACCAAGGACCGGGCCCGCCTGCTGAGCACCGCGTTGCAACGGGCGCTGCATGCCCTCAACGGCCCGCTGCTGCGTGCCAGCCAACTTTACAGCCCTGTGCCCGAGGGACTTTGGCTCGATCTGCATCAGTTGTACCGGATCGCCTGCCAGCACCGGCTACAGCACCTGAGCGTGAATGACGAACTGGCCAGCCAGGTTCATCAATTGAACGCCGAGCAAACCTATGTCGTCGCGCTGTTGCTGGGCGCATCACGCAGCAATCAGCTGCGCCAGAGCCAGATCGGGCGACTGACCGAAACGCTCGAATCCTGGAGCCAGTGGGTCAAGCTGGACCCTGCCACCAGCGCTACCAGCCTGTTCGCGGTCGCTCCGGAGCTGGATGTCGGGCCACGCTATCGCTCCAAGTTCCGCGCCGAACAGCAGCCGACCTTGCAGGGCTTCGATCCACAAGCATTGGTGCGGGCAATCGCCACTCATTTGGAACAGCCTGCCGATAACACCCTGCCAGTCCCTGGCGGCATGAGCGCCGATACCTTGCATCACCTGCAAGCCGCCTGGGGCGAAGCGGCTGAGCGCAGCTTCCAGCGCACCGAGGGCAATGGCACGCTGACGCTGTGCGTAGGCATGAGTGCGCTGCACTACTACCTCGGCGGTGAGCGCTCGTTCAACGAAATACTGAAGAGCCCGACTGCTCGCAAAGCCCGCTTCGAAGCCACGCCAAGCAAGACCAACGACACCTGGAGCCAGGCTTTCGACGCCGCCCCGACAGGCGACAACGACCTGCTGCCCTACGAAGAAATCGAATACCCGGTCAACCCGAGCGATGACGACAGCAGTCACTCCGACAACCAGCATCACTTCCCCACCTACGACCTGCCGATCATCAACCACAGCCCTGGCGGCTACTGCCTAGGCTGGCCCAAGGAAGTGCCGGAACAACTGCAAGCCGGGGAAATGATCGGCATCCGCGACGCCAGCGACCAAGCCTGGAGTGTCGCCGTGGTGCGCTGGATCCGCCAGGTGCGCAACGGCGCCATGCAAATGGGTATCGAACTGGTCGCCCCCCATGCCCAGCCGTGCGGACTGCAGCTGGTGCGGGACGAAAATGATCACGGCCATTATCTGCGCGGGCTGTTGCTTCCCGAGATCAGTGCGATTGACCTGCCCCCGACCATGATCGCCCCACGCCTGCCGTTTCAGGAGGGCCAGCGGGTATTGATCAACACCAATGGCCAGGAACGCCGCGCCGGCCTGGACCGACGAGTGACCAGCACGCACAGTTTCAATCAGTTTTCCTACCACCCGGAAGACTCGGCCGAAACCGGGGATGGCGGCGATCAGGAAGGGAATTTCGATTCGTTGTGGAAGTCGCTCTAAACAACGCACGAACGCTTTGTGGCGAGGGAGCTTGCTCCCGCTGGCCTGCGCAGCAGGCCCAAGGCGTACCTGACACATCTAGGTGTCAGGTTTTAGGGCCGCTACGCGCCCCAGCGGGAGCAAGCTCCCTCGCCACAAAAGCATGCACTCCAAACCGGCGCATGAGTCAGAGCTGCCCGTCCCGATCCCGGAAACCCAGCAGGTACAACACCCCATCCAGCCCCAGGGTGGAAATCGCTTGCCGGGCCGACTGCTTGACCAGCGGCTTGGCACGGAACGCCACGCCCAGGCCCGCGATCGCCAGCATCGGCAAGTCGTTGGCGCCGTCACCCACGGCGATGGTCTGCTCCAGGCGCAGGCCTTCTTTTTCCGCCAGTTCGCGCAGCAGGTCCGCCTTGCGCTGGGCATCGACGATCGGCTCGACGGCCACGCCGGTCACCTTGCCGTCCACCACTTCCAATTCGTTGGCAAACACGTAGTCGATGCCGAGCTTGGCCTGCAGTTGCTTGGCGAAGTAGGTGAAGCCACCGGACAGGATGGCGGTCTTGTAGCCCAGGCGCTTGAGTTCGGCGAACAGGGTCTCGGCGCCTTCGGTCAGGCGCAGGGAGGCGCCGATGGAGTCGAGCACGCTGACGTCCAGGCCTTGCAGCAGGGCCAGGCGCTCCTTGAAGCTGGCGCGGAAATCCAGCTCGCCGGCCATGGCTCGCTCAGTGATGGCCGAGACCTTGTCGCCGACACCGGCCGCCTTGGCCAGTTCGTCGATGACTTCAGCTTCGATCAGCGTCGAGTCCATGTCGAACACTGCCAGGCGGCGGTTACGGCGGAACAGCGAGTCTTCCTGGAAGGCGATGTCGACGTTCAGTTCCTGGGCCACGCTGAGGAACTCGGCACGCAACGCCTGGGGGTCGGCGGGCTCGCCGCGCACCGAAAACTCGATGCAGCCCTTGCCCTTGTCGGCCGGCGTGTCCAGGGGCATGCGCCCGGACAGGCGGTCGATGTGGTCGATGTTCAGGCCATATTGGGCGGTGATCGAGCTGACGCGCTGCAATTGCTCGGCGGTCACCTTGCGGGTCAACAGGGTCACGATGTGGCGCTTCTTGCCCTGGCCGGCCACCCACTGCTGGTAATCGTCCTCGGACACCGGGGTGAAGCGCACCTGCTGGTCGAGCTTGTAGGCGGTGAACAGGATGTCCTTGAGCACGGACTTGCTTTGTTCGGCGTCCGGGATTTCCACCAGGATGCCGAACGACAGCGTGTCATGGATCACCGCCTGACCGATGTCGAGAATGTTCACACCACCCTGGGCCAGAACGCCGGTAATGGCCGCAGTCAGACCCGGACGGTCGCTGCCAGTGATGTTTATCAGGACGATTTCGCGCAAGGCGCACCCCCGCAGGTGGAAAAAAACCGCATTCTACCCACATTCAGTGACCATCGGGCACCGCCAGTGCTTTGCCGGTCATGGGGCTGTCGCTATACTGCGCGTCAATTTCACGGACAAAGAGCCGAGCTCAGTGAACCGGCCCACGCCAGTCAAAACCGACAACTTCTTCCTGCTGATCTTCCGTGCACTGCGTCACCGTCGTGTGCCGATTGCATTGCGCATTGCCAGCCATAACGTGATCCTGGTCGCCCTGGCCCTGGTCATCTATGCCTGCGTGATGGGTTTGCAATTCAAGCAGGCGATGCACGAGCAGGCCGATGCCCTGGGTGAAAGCCTGACCACCCAGACCGCCACGTCCGCCACCGAGCTGCTGGTGTCCAACGACATCCTCAGCCTCAACGTGCTACTCAACAACCTGACCAAGAACAAGCTGGTGGCCCACGCCGCCATCTACAGCGTGGACAACCGCATCCTCGCCGAGGCCGGGCAGCGGCCCAAGCCTGGCCTGCTGGGCGAGTCCGGCGGCATGTACCAGAGCAAGATCACCTTCCAGGACGTGACCGCCGGGCAACTGCGCATCAGCCTGGACATGGACCAGTTCCAGCAACCGATGACCATCAGCCTGCAAAGCATGGGCATCCTCAGCGCGATCCTGCTGGCACTGGCATTGGCCTTGAGCCTGCGCCTGGGGCGGCACATCTCCACGCCGCTGTTGCAACTGCGTGTCTGGCTGCGGGACATCGACGAACACACGCCCGCCACCCAGCGCCAGGACGAAATCGGCGACCTGGCTCGGCAACTGCACGCCAGCTTCGCGCCGGAACCTGAGCCGGTGCCGGAACCTGACGACATTGACTACGTGGACGACGACGAGGCCGAGCCGGGTTTCGAAGTGCGTAACCTGCGCGATCCGGGCTTCGACGAAAGCCAGCCGATGCCCGCCTCCAAACCGGCGCCACGCCATGTGGTGCGCACGGTAGAAGACGAGGAAGACGATGACGCCTTCGCCGACCTGCGTGACGAATCCGTCGACGGAGCACCTCGACCGGTCGCCAGGCCTGTTGCTTCGGACCTGCCCCAGCACAGCGCCGTATTGGCCGTGCAGTTGGGCGCCCAGGATCAACTGCGCCGCCTGCCCCAGGCGCGCCTGAAGGAATTGCTCGAGCGCTACCGCGACTGCCTCGACCAGGCCGCATCGCTCTACCAGGGTGAATTGCACACCCTGAACGACGGCAGCACGCTGATGTTGTTCCACACCGAAGACAGCGGCGACGATTACCTGACCAACGCCATTTGCTGCGGTGAGTTGCTGCGTGCCCTGGGTCACCAGTTGCAGATCGAAGTCGCCGACAGCGGCATTACCCTGCAACTGCAATTGGGCCTGACTTTGGGTGATGGCTTGTTCGGCCTGAGCCAGATCGACCTGCTGCTGACCGAAACCGCCCAGGACGCCCTGGCGCTGTCGCAACACAGCCGCAACCTGCTGCTGGTGGAGCGCAAGATCAATGACGACGCCCTGATCCGTCAACGCGCCCGCATCCGCCCCATCGCCAGCCCCGAAGGCGCGTGCTGCGTGGAGCGCTTGATGGAGCCTTACCCGTCGATGCTGGAGCGGCAACTGGCGCGGATGCATGAGCGCCAGGTCTGAGCCTGATTGCCTGAAATAACGAAGCCCGCAGATGAGGATTGTCTGCGGGCTTTTTTGTGCCTTCAATGCCGCCATCGCGAGCAAGCTCGCTCCCACAAGGGATCCCAGCGAGCCACAGATCCCGTGTGGGAGCGAGCTTGCTCGCGATGAGGCCAGCACAACCACTGGAGAATCAATCCCGCAGAAACAAAAAAGCCCGCATCACTGCGGGCTTTGTCGTATATCCGGTCCAGGCATCAGAACCTGAACACTTCCATGTCCGTACGAATTGGCAAGGCCATGGGGATCTTGTCCTTTTCCTTTTCCACCGGTTTGGCCGGGGCAGGTGCGGACTTACGGGGCGCTGCTTCAGCGACAGGCGGCTGGTTGGCCAACGGCTTGAGCGACACCGACAGCTGTTCGGCCAGGCGTTGCAGAAGCACCCCCTGGGCCTGGACCTGCGCCGCGGTGGTGCCGGCATGGACCTCTTGCAGATGTACGATGCGGTTTTCACGCACCTTGCCACGCCGGTCGATCAACCGCCATTGGGCATCGAGCACTGCCGGCTGATCCTTGCCCGAGTCCAGGCGGGTAATCGACAGCAGCACTTGCACATCCGGGGTGAAGCCTTGGGTCGCAGGGGCCAGCACCACGCGTTGGCTGTCCAGATGCCCAGCGACTTGGCGCAGCAGCAATTGATCGATGTCAGAGGACAGGCTACCGGCCCAACGGCCGTCAGTGGCGGCTTGCAGGCTGCCGTCCGGTTGACGTTGCAACAAGGTTTCACGCTGCAGGTAGTCAGCGATCAGAACCGGGCCGAGCAATACGGCCATGCCTGTGCTTTGCGCAGGCTGGGACGGGGTTCCGCTGTCCAGTTGGTACAGCGACACCGGCTGGTTCATGCTGCAGCCCGCCAGGCCAAGCAGGCCGGCGAGCCACAAAATAGGGAGGCGCAGAGCAGTCATCGTTCCGTCCAGGTGGCAGCCACAAGGCTTGCCACAGTGAAAAAATACTCGGTCATTATGAAGAACGCTCGGCCACGCCGGCGCTTGAAAGGGCCTATCATCCGTGAATATGCGCGCCGACTCCAGCGCGAAAGCAACGATCTGCGGCATTTAATCGCAGACCGGGCCCTCTAGTACGCCTAACTGAGGTTTTCGACGAGCAGCGCATCGACCCGCTGAAACCCTCTCGGAAGCTTATTGCCCCGACGACCACGTTCACCCTTGTAATGCTCAAGATCGTCTGCTTTCAACGAAAGCGTGCGCTTGCCTGCCTGCAGCACAAGCGTCGCACCCTCCGGTAATACTGCAATATCCGTGACAAATTCCTCACGACTGGCGACCCGTTCGCCGGAAATACCAATAATCTTGTTGCCCTTGCCTTTACCCAGCTGTGGCAGGTCACTGATCTTGAACACCAGCAACCGGCCTTCGGTGGTGACCGACGCCAGCCAGTTGCTCTCCCGATCGGCAACCGGACGCGGCGCAATCACCTTGGCGTTGTTCGGCAGGCTCAACAACGCCTTGCCCGCCTTGTTCTTGGCTTGCAGGTCCTCGCCCTTGACCACGAACCCGTAACCCGCGTCCGATGCAATTACGTAGAGCCCATCATCATCAGGCATCAGCACGCATTCAAAAGTTGCACCCGGTGGCGGTGTTAAACGACCGGTCAGCGGTTCGCCCTGGCCGCGAGCCGATGGCAGGGTATGGGCCGGCACCGAATAACTGCGTCCGGTGGAGTCGACGAACACCGCAAACTGGTTGGAGCGCCCGGCCGCCAAGGCCTTGAAGCCGTCCCCGGCCTTATAGGAAAGCCCCGTCGCGTCAATATCATGACCCTTGGCCGAACGCACCCAGCCTTTTTCCGACAGCACGACGGTGACTTTCTCGTTCGGCAGCAGATCGTGCTCGCTCAGCGCCTTGGCTTCGGCGCGCTCGACGATCGGCGACCGACGGTCATCGCCGTAGGTCTCGGCGTCCTTGAGCAGTTCGGTGCGCACCAGTTTCTTGAGCTTGGCTTCGCTGCCCAGCAGGGCTTGCAACTTGGCCTGCTCCTTGAGCAACTCATCCTGCTCGGCCCGCAGCTTCATCTCTTCCAACCGCGCCAACTGCCGCAGCCGGGTGTCGAGGATGTAGTCGGCCTGGATTTCGCTCAGTGCGAATCGCTCGATCAGGCTGGCCTTGGGGTGCTCCTCGGTACGGATGATGTGGATCACTTCATCCAGGTTGAGGTAGGCGATCAGCAAGCCGTCCAACAGGTGCAGGCGGCGCTCGACCTTGTCCAGGCGAAATTGCAGGCGCCGGCGCACGGTCTTGACCCGGAACTCCAGCCATTCCACCAGCAAGGCCCGCAAGTTCTTCAGTTGCGGCTTGCCGTCCAGGCCGATGATGTTGATGTTGACCCGGTAGCTGGACTCCAAGTCAGTGCTGGCGAACAGGTGCTGCATCAGCGCGTCGTGGTCGACCCGGCTGTTGACCGGGATGATCACGATGCGGCACGGGTTTTCGTGGTCGGATTCGTCGCGCAAGTCGGCCACTTGCGGCGCTTTCGACGGTTTTGCCTGCATCATCGCGGCAATCTGTTCCAAGACCTTGGCCCCGGACACCTGATGCGGCAGCGCCGTGACAATGATGTCGCCATCTTCGATGTGGTACACGGCGCGCATGCGCACCGAACCGCGCCCGGTCTCGTAGATTTTCAGCAGGTCTGCGCGCGGGGTGATGATTTCGGCTTCGGTCGGATAGTCCGGGCCCTGGATGTGCTCGCAGAGCTGCTCCACCGTGGCTTTCGGTTCATCCAGCAGACGCACGCACGCCGTGGCCACTTCCCGCAGGTTGTGGGGCGGCACGTCGGTGGCCATGCCCACGGCGATGCCGGTGGTGCCATTGAGGAGGATATTCGGCAAACGTGCTGGCAACACCAGGGGTTCGTCGAGGGTGCCGTCGAAGTTCGGCCCCCAGTCCGCGGTGCCCTGGCCCAGTTCGCTGAGCAGCACCTCGGAATAACGCGACAGCCGTGCCTCGGTGTAACGCATGGCCGCGAAGGACTTGGGATCATCCGGCGCACCCCAGTTACCCTGGCCATCCACCAGCGTGTAGCGATAGCTGAACGGCTGGGCCATCAGCACCATGGCTTCGTAGCAGGCCGAGTCGCCGTGGGGGTGGAACTTACCGAGCACGTCACCGACGGTACGCGCCGATTTCTTGTGCTTGGAATCCGCATCCAGCCCCAGTTCACTCATGGCATAGATGATCCGCCGCTGGACCGGCTTCAAGCCGTCGCCGATGTGC
Source organism: Pseudomonas sp. Z1-12 (assembly GCF_051132015.1). Lineage (NCBI taxonomy): Bacteria > Pseudomonadati > Pseudomonadota > Gammaproteobacteria > Pseudomonadales > Pseudomonadaceae > Pseudomonas > Pseudomonas sp. Z1-12. Next base: position 535,967 of record NZ_CP071647.1, on the reverse strand, counting down.
GGCAAGGCGCGGTCCATGATCACGTACATGGAGTAATTGAGGTAGGCATTTTCGGTGAAGTCAGCCAGCGATCGGCGTTCTACGCCGTCTAAGCTGTCTGCAAGAATGTCGCTCATGCGGGCCTCATCAGTTCGTTGTCTGGCGCAGCAGCATGGTGCCGTCGCGCTGGGTAAATTCAAGTTTGTTCAGGGCACTCATGCCCAGCAGCACTTGCGTGCCACCCAGGCCCGGCGCCACCAGGGCACGGACATCGCGCAGCACGATGTCACCCAATTGCAGCCGGTCGATGCGCGTGCGGTAGCCCTCGCTCACACCATTGGCGGTGCTCAAGGTCACGCCGAAACCTTTTTCCAGCTTGAGGCGTTCGGCCAATTCCAACGGAATCGCCACGTCGGTGGCACCGGTGTCGAGCATGAAGTCCACCGGCTGGCCGTTGATCTGGCCGCTGGCGACGAAATGCCCCTGCCGGTTGCCGACCAGCTTCACCTCGATAAAACCTTCGCCTTTTTGCGAATGCACCTGGGCATTGGGATTGAGTTCCCGCTGCTCCCACTGGGCAAAAAACCGTGTCGCCAGAAACAGCGCCGCGCACCAGGCCAGGATCATCAACACCCGGCCGGCGCGCTTGCCTGGCGGTTGTGGGCTCACGGCGAGGCGCTCCAGCCACCGTCGGGCGCGGCGAAGCGCCAGACAATCGGCCGCTGTTCGCCATCGGCCCGCTTACCGTCGTTGTTGTCCTGGCCGATCCAGGCTCCGTCGGCGTCCACCACCAGCGCTTCGGCCAGCCCATAAGGCTGGGGATAACGACGGTTATCCTGCAACGCCTCGGCGGCGAACGACCAGCAACGTTCCACCTGGGCGGTCTGCGGGTCACGCCGGCAGATCTGATAGGCGTTGCGCTCCAAGGTAAACAGCTTGCCATTGAACAATGACAGGTCGGCGAAATCCCGGGAAACCGCCTTGGCCTTGGGGAACTGCGCCGGCTGCATTTCCTGGCCCGCCTCGCTGAGCAAGACACAATTGCCGTCGCAGTCCCACACCGTTTGCTGGCGCTTGATCAACAGCAGGCCGCGACGCTCACGCTCGGCCGCCAACCACAACTGGTCGCCGGCCGGGCTGACCGCAAGGCCTTCGAACAAGGCATTGAAGTGCAGCAACATGCCACTGCCCCGCGCCTGCCGGATCATCGTCGGGGCAATTTTCAGCCAGGATGCGGCCCCCGTCGGCGGTATGTACAGCACGGCGGCATGAGACTCGCTGACCACATAACGATTGCCGGCGCTGTCACAGCTGATGCCTTCGAAATCCAGCTCGCCACCGCGCAGGAACGACGCCGCCCAGGTTCGCGATCTCAAGCCCCAGGGCAAACCGCTGTCCGGCACCTTCGGCACCTCGATTCCAACCGCCTCGGCCTGCCAGACCGGCGCCTCGGAGGGCATGAGGCGATAGATCCGGTCATCATCGCGATCGGACACGGTCCACATCTCGCCGCCGCACAGCGCCAGCCCGGACAGGTTGCCACCGCGCATGCCGTCGACGGCATGCTCGGACAGCAGCTTCAGTTCCGGCGCCGGCCCTGCGACCACCATCCCCGCCCACAGCCACAACGCCAGGGCGAAACCGTTGCGCATCAGGCCAGCACCTCGGCCAGGTCCCCTTTGGATTCAAGCCAGGACTTGCGGTCGCCGGCGCGTTTCTTGGCCAGCAACATGTCCATCATTTCCGAAGTCGCTTCAAAATCATCCAGGGTCAACTGCACCAGGCGGCGAGTGTTCGGGTCCATGGTGGTTTCGCGCAACTGCGGCGGGTTCATCTCACCCAAGCCCTTGAATCGGGTGACCTGCGGCTTGCCCCGTTTCTTCTCCGCCACCAGGCGGTCGAGGATGCCGTCGCGCTCGGCTTCGTCCAGGGCATAGTAGATTTCCTTGCCCAGGTCGATGCGGTACAGCGGCGGCATCGCCACGTAGACGTGGCCGGCGTCCACCAGTGGGCGGAAATGCTGGACGAACAAGGCACAGAGCAGCGTGGCAATGTGCAGGCCGTCGGAGTCGGCGTCGGCGAGGATGCAGATCTTGCCGTAGCGCAGCTGGCTCATGTCCTCGGCGCCCGGATCGACGCCAATGGCCACGGCGATGTTATGCACTTCCTGGCTGGCCAGCACTTCACTGCCGTCCACTTCCCAGGTATTGAGGATCTTGCCCCGCAGCGGCAGGATTGCCTGGAACTCTTTATCCCGCGCCTGCTTGGCCGAGCCGCCGGCGGAGTCACCTTCCACCAGGAACAGCTCGGAACGCATCGGGTCCTGCCCGGCGCAATCGGCGAGCTTGCCCGGCAATGCCGGCCCTTGGGTGATGCGCTTGCGCTCGACTTTCTTGCTCGCTTTCAGACGACGACCGGCGTTGTTGATCGCCAGCTCCGCCAGGGCCAGGCCGGTTTCCGGGTTGGCGTTGAGCCACAGGCTGAACGCGTCCTTGACCACGCCGGAAACAAACGCCGCCGCTTCGCGAGACGACAGGCGCTCTTTGGTCTGGCCGGAGAATTGCGGTTCCTGCATCTTCATCGACAGGACGAAGGCAATGCGCTCCCAGACGTCTTCCGGCGCCAGCTTCACGCCACGGGGCAGCAGGTTGCGGAACTCGCAGAACTCGCGCATGGCGTCGAGCAGTCCCTGGCGCAAGCCGTTGACGTGGGTACCGCCCTGGGCCGTGGGGATCAGGTTGACGTAGCTTTCCTGGACACTTTCGCCGCCTTCGGGCAGCCACAACAGCGCCCAGTCCACGGCTTCCTTGTTACCGGCCAGGCTGCCACAGAACGGCTCGTCGGGCAGGCGCTCGAAACCACTGACCGCATCCACCAGATAAGAACGCAGGCCGTCTTCGTAATGCCATTCGACTTTTTCGCCGGTGGCCTTGTCCTCGAAACTGACCAGCAGCCCCGGGCACAACACGGCCTTGGCCTTGAGCACGTGCTTGAGGCGGCTGACGGAAAACTTCGGCGAATCGAAATACTTCGGATCCGGGGCAAAATACACGCTGGTCCCGGTGTTGCGCTTGCCGACGGTGCCGACCACTTCCAGCTCGGTGGCCTTGTAGCCGTCGGCGAACGTCATCTGGTATTCATTGCCGTCACGCTTGACCCGCACCCGCACCTGGGTCGACAAGGCGTTGACCACGGAAATACCCACCCCGTGCAGACCGCCGGAGAACTGGTAGTTCTTGTTGGAAAACTTGCCGCCGGCGTGGAGTTTGGTGAGGATCAGCTCGACGCCCGACACACCTTCTTCAGGGTGAATGTCCACCGGCATGCCGCGGCCGTCATCGCTGACTTCCAGCGAGTGATCGGCGTGCAGGATGACCTGCACCGATTTCGCATGCCCGGCCAAGGCTTCGTCGACACTGTTGTCGATGACTTCCTGGGCGAGGTGGTTCGGCCGACTGGTGTCGGTGTACATGCCGGGGCGCTTGCGCACCGGGTCGAGGCCCGAGAGGACTTCGATGGCGTCTGCGTTATAAGAGCTAGCGCTGGGAGTGGCCATGGGGTCTCGTCGTCAGTGTTCAATGAAAAAGGGGCGATGGTTCACAGCGAGGTGAAGTCGATCGCCTGGTACAAATCGGCGCCAATGCCGGCAAAACTCAACAATGCCGGTAACTGCTGGGCAAACCCTTGGAAACTGTGGTCGCCGCCGGCCTGGATGCGCAAGGCACAGGCGCGGTAATACTGCTGGGCGTGGCGATAATCCAGCGTTTCGTCACCGGTTTGCAACCATACTTGATACCGCTGCGGATCCCGGGGCGCCGGCACTTCCAGCTCGGCCAGGGCCGTCACGTGGTCGTGGGTCAATTCCCAGGCTTCGTCGGTGTATAAATTCTTCTGCGTACCCAGGTACCCGTCGAACATTCGATGCGGGCGCACGGCAGGATTGACCAACAGGGCCTTGAGCCCGTGGCGCTCGGCCAAGTGAGTGGCATAGTAGCCGCCGAGCGAGCTGCCGACCAGCAGCGGCCGCCCCAGTTCTGTAATCGCCTGTTCCAGCTGACCGATGGCCTGGCGAGGGTGGTGATGCAGGGCCGGCACCTGTAGCTGGTCGCTGAGGCCAAGGCGTGCCATCACTTCGACCAGTTGGCAGGCTTTGGTCGAGGCTGGGGCGCTGTTGAAGCCATGGATATAAAGGATCGAACCCGACATTGCCGACTCCCTGGGTGTTGGGCAAAGGCCGGAGTTTACAGGGAGATTGCGGGGGTTGGGGGGATTCGACCGTGTTGTCGCCCTCTATGAACCGTCGATCACAGCGCCTGTGGGAGCAAAGCTTGCTCGCGAGGCGGCTTGGTGTCCGACCTGGTTCTCCCAGTTGTACTTCGATCAAACTGTGGGAGCGAGCTTGCTCGCGATGGCGGTTTGACTGAGTACATATCCATTGCTGCGGTAACGGCCACTAATGGTTCCGCTCTTACAGCGGCTCACTTTTGAAAAGCGCAAAAGTAAGCAAAACGGTCCTGCCCCACCACTCGGTGCCTCGCTAGGGCTCGGCACCGAGTGGTGGGGCAAGCCTTTTTTGCTTACTTTTTTGGCGTTTGAAAAAAAGTGAGCCGCCGTAAGGGCGGAACCCTAAGTAGCCGTTACCGCAGAAATGGATATGTACTCCGTCAAGCAGAGCAAGCTCGCTCGACCCATTTATAGCCAGTCTTGCGACTGATCTCGTAAGCCTGGCAAAGCGCACTGAAGCTGGGCGGGCCTTTGATGTAGTCCGCGATGAATAGCAGTTTCAGGTCCATAGGTTTCAGCTCTCGCCATGGCATGGTCGGATCCTCGAAAACCGACCCTGCCAGTTAAAAACTGTTACCTATGTGCGTGAACTGATTTGTAACCTATGTGGGTGAGTCATACCGGCGGAACCCTAAGTAGCCGTTACCGCAGCAATGGATATGTACTCAGTCAGACCGCCATCGCGAGCAAGCTCGCTCCCACAGTTTGATCGCAGTACAACCGGGAGAGACAGGCCAGCTGTAAGCCTCAATACCCGTTGGAGCCATAGTCCGGGGTGAACGCAAACCCAACCACTCGCTCAACCCCAGTCTCCAACCGCCCATCCGGCAAAAGCCGCAACCACCGATACCCCGGCGCCTGCGAGCCCACCGCAAAATCCTCACTCCCCGGCTCAAACTGAATACAGGTCGAAGGCGAAGCCAACAAACGAACCCCCTCGCGCACCCGATCTATCTCCTGATGCACATGCCCCCACAACACCGCCCTAACCTGGGGAAACCGATCCAACACCGCAAACAGCGCCTCCGGATTACGCAACCCGATCGGCTCCATCCACACACACCCAATCGAAACGGGGTGATGATGCAGACACACCAGATGATGCCGCTCCGGCGCCTCGCTCAAGGCATTGGCCAACAGGATCAACTGTTCCTCGGCCAAAAATCCAGGCACCGAACCTGGCACGGCCGAATCGAGCATCGTCACCCGCCAATTGCCAATGTCCACCACCGGATCGAGCAACGTGCTCTTGATCGCCGCCTCAAGCATCACCTGCGGCTCATCATGGTTGCCGGGAATCCACCGCGCCGGCGCGTCGATTCGTGCAGTCAGTTGCCGAAACGCCTCATAGGATTGCAGCGTGCCGTCCTGGGACAAATCCCCGGTGGCAAGCATCAAATCGATGTTCGGTTGCTGCCTGAGCACCAGGTCAACGACCGCCCGCAAGCTGTCACGGGTATTCATGCCCAGCAACGAGGCCTCGGCCTCGGCGAACAAATGGCTGTCAGACAGTTGGACCAACAACGCCGCATCGGCCGTGGTCAAGCTGGATACGCTCGGCAAATCGCTTTCTCCCAGGCGCAATCACGCCGTTGCATGAAGCGGCAATTATGCTGGGGGACGATCGAAAGGGGAAACCCGCGAACCGGAACCGGTTCACAACTACCGAACGACTTCGAACTCGTGGCCCAGCGCCAGGCAATGACTCAGCCACTCGCCCAGGAACAGGTTCAACTGGGCTTTTTCATCCGGCTGGTGCATTGACGCATTGGGGTAAGGATAGATGCCACGAAAGCGTCGTGCATGTTCGGCGCTGACGACTTCGGCCATGCGCGCGTCGTGATAGACCTGCACTTCCAGTTGCGGCACCGGCAGCCAGGGCAGGCTGTGCTCCTGACGCACCTGCAAGGTGGTGGTGTAGGGGCAGGCCTGCAGCACTTCCAGGGCCAGCACGCCGAGCATCTGGTCGCCATGAGTGACGGCGATGCGGCGTGGCAGCGGATCGTTGCGCATGTCTGGCAACAAGCGCATCAGGCGGGCGTAATTGGCCTCGCAGGCGGCCTGCAACCCCACCAGATCGACGCGATAGCGGTCGCGCAGCTTGTTCAGGACCATAGCCCCCTCACTTCATCGCGATTCAAGGCCAGCCATTGCAAGGCAATGATGCTGGCCGCGTTGCAGATACGTCCGTCGCGCACGGCTTGCAAGGCATCCTCGTAGGCCCAGACCTTCACCCGAATGTCCTCGGCTTCCTCCAGAAGGCCATGCAGGCCGCCTGCCCCCGTGCTGTCGCAACGCCCCAGGTACAAATGTACGAATTCATTGCTGCCGCCCGGCGATGGAAAGTATTGGGTCATCGGCCAGAGCGCAGCGAAGACAAGCCCAGCTTCCTCCTGCGCTTCGCGATGAGCAACCTCTTCCGGTTGCTCGTCCTTGTCGATCAGCCCGGCCACCAGCTCTACCAGCCAGGGGTTGGTGGTCTTGCCAATGGCCCCCACGCGAAACTGCTCGATCAACACCACTTCATCGCGCTGCGGGTCGTAGGGCAGCACACACACCGCATCATGACGCACGAACAGTTCACGGTTGATCTCACGGCTCATGCCACCGGCAAACAACTCGTGGCGCAAGACGAGGCGGTCGAGCTTATAGAAACCCTTGAAGCAGGTCTCACGCTTGACGATGTCCACGGCGTTCGGTGTGGCGTTGGCGAAATCGGTCATGACAATCCTCGTGTGCAGTCGATCAATACGAGGTTCCAACCTCGGCTTCGCGCCATCCTAACGCGCTCGAACCCTTTGGGGCAGCCCCCTTCCAGTGATCGGGATGGACGGCTGCGCTTAAAATCACTCTAATGAGCTTAGTGGCGAACTGATTGCCTTGCCGACAGTCGAAGCGGGTAACTTTTTGCCTTTCCGTGTTTCATGAAGGACGCCCATGTCGCTTTTCAAAACTGCCTCCGTGGCTGCCATTGCCCTGACCCTGGGCGCTTGCCAAAGCCTGTTCCAACCCAACTATCGCGCACCGCTGGAGACCACTCGCGACGCTTCGGAACAATTGCAACCAGGTTGCGCCAGTGCCGACTGCCCGTTGGTGAACATCGATACCCTGCACTTTCCGGCCGAGCCCGCCCTGGATGGCATCATCGATAAACGCCTGCTGCAAATGACCCGCACCACCCCGGACGCCCCGGTGGCGCCGACGCTGGCGGCCTATCGCGAGCAGTTCCTGCGCAACGCCGCGCCAGGCAACAGCAGCTATTTGCAGGCCAAGGTACGTGAGCAACATGACGGCCTGGTGATCATCGAACTGTCCAGCTACCTGGACGCCGGCGGTGCCCACGGCACGCCGGGGCGCGGTTTCATCAACTATTCGCGCCAGCAGCACAAGGTGCTGACACTGTCGGACATGCTGCTGCCGGGCCAGGAAGAAGCCTTCTGGAAAGCCGCGCAAGTGGCTCACAACAGCTGGCTGATCAGCACCAAGCTGGATCAGGAACCCGAGTTCCTGAAACAGTGGTCCTTCCAGAAAACCCCACACATCGCGCTGACCTACGGCGGGGTGATCCTCAAGTACGAAGTGAGCACCATCGCGCCATACGCCCTGGGCCACATCGAACTGAAGATCGCCTATCCACGCCTCAATGGCATCCTCAAGCCCGAGCTGTTTCCCGGCCGTAGCTGAAGGCCCGGCCCAGCAACAGTTGCAGCAACCCTGCCAGGATCAGCGACGGCAGGGTTGCGCCGATGTCCGGATAGAAATTGGCCAGCAGGTGATAGGTGCTCACCCCACCCAACCAGGCCAACAGGGCCGGCCAGCGCAGCGCGGCTGACACCACTTGGCTGCTGCGTTTGCGCAGGATGAAGTGGTCCACCAACACCACGCCGAACAGCGGCGCGAACACCGAGCCGATCAGCAACAGGAAGTTCTGGTACTGCGCCAACGGTGCAAAGCAGGCGATCAAGGTGCAGATGACACCAATCGCCAGGGCCAGGTGCTCGACCTTCAACCCCGACAGCATGCCCGTCGATACCGCCGCCGAGTGGATGTCGGCGAAGGCATTTTCCGACTCGTCCAACAGAATCAGCAGCAGCGGAATACCCAATCCAGCACCCGCCAGGGCCAGCAGCAACGCGTTGACTTCACCGCTTGGCGCGAACGCCAGGGTGTAGGCCACGCCCAGGCTCATCAGCCAGAAGTTACCGATGAAGAAGCCCACCGCCGTACCGCCGAAGACGTTTTTGGCGCGCTTGCCGAAACGCGAGTAGTCGGCGATCAGCGGCAACCACGACAGCGGCATCGCGATGGCGATATCGAACCCCACCGCCAACGGCATCGAACCATCGCCCGCCTGAGCCCACAGCGCGGCCAGGTCAGCCTTGGCGAACAGGTTCCAGGTCAACCAGATGCAAGCCGCCAGCAGCAACCAGATACCCCACTTGCGCAGAACCTTGCGCACAAAGGTCAGCGGCCCGCTCACCGCAAGCAAAGTGGCCAGGGCGCCGAAGAACAGCGTCCACAGCAGTGGGTTCGAACCCAGGCTGCCTTCGCTGAAGGCCCGGGCACCCAACAGGCTGGCGGCATCGCGCATGACGATGATCTCGAACGAGCCCCAGCCGATCAGCTGCAGCAGGTTCAATACCGCCGGCACGCTCGCGCCCTTGCTGCCGAGGCTGAGCTTCAGCGCGGCCATGGCCGACAGGCCAGTGTCGCTGCCGATCACCCCGACCGCCGCCAGCAGCAGGACGCCCACCAGCGTGCCGAGGAAAATCGCCAGCAACGAACCGCTCAGGCCCAGGCCCGGCGCGAGCAAGGCACCGACTTGCAAGACCATCAGGCCGATGCCGAGGGAGAACCACAGGGAAAACAGATCGCGGGCGCCGAAGACGCGTTTGTCCAGGGGGACTGCGGCGTCGGGGGAGTAGGTGCTGGGTTGGATGTTCAAGGGTGGTTATCTCAGAGGGATATGTATTGTTTTTTGGCCGCTATCGCGAGCAAGCTCGCTCCCACAGGGGGCCTGCTGCGTGCACAAATCTTGTGAACAACAGAAACCCACTGTGGGAGCGAGCTTGCTCGCGATGAGGGCAGTGAAAACACCGCCCTCTTCAGCTCAAATCACACTTTCTTGTAAAGCTGACTACCTTCCTTCTTGAACCGCTCAGCCTGCTCCGCCAAGCCCTGGGCGACATCGACATCCACCGCTTCAATGCGTTGGTTCGCCGCGTACTCGCGCACTTCCTGGGTGATTTTCATCGAGCAGAATTTCGGCCCGCACATCGAGCAGAAATGCGCCACCTTGGCCGAGTCCTTCGGCAGGGTTTCGTCGTGATACGAGCGGGCGGTGTCCGGGTCGAGGCCGAGGTTGAACTGGTCTTCCCAACGGAACTCGAAACGCGCCTTGCTCAAGGCGTTGTCGCGGATCTGCGCGCCCGGGTGACCCTTGGCAAGGTCGGCTGCGTGGGCGGCGATCTTGTAGGTGATGATCCCGGTCTTGACGTCATCCTTGTTCGGCAAGCCGAGGTGTTCCTTCGGCGTGACGTAGCAAAGCATGGCGCAACCGAACCAGCCGATCATCGCCGCACCGATGCCGGAGGTGATGTGGTCGTAGCCCGGCGCGATGTCGGTGGTCAGCGGGCCGAGGGTGTAGAACGGCGCCTCGTCGCAGCACTCGAGCTGCTTGTCCATGTTCTCTTTGATCAACTGCATCGGCACGTGGCCCGGGCCTTCGATCATGCATTGCACGTCGTGCTTCCAGGCAGTCTTGGTCAGCTCGCCGAGGGTTTCCAGCTCGCCGAACTGCGCTTCGTCGTTGGCGTCGGCAATCGAGCCCGGACGCAGGCCATCGCCCAGCGAGAAGCTGACGTCGTAGGCCTTCATGATTTCGCAGATGTCTTCGAAATGGGTGTAGAGGAAGTTTTCCTTGTGGTGCGCCAGGCACCACTTGGCCATGATCGAACCACCACGGCTGACGATACCGGTGACGCGCTTGGCGGTCATCGGCACATAACGCAGCAACACGCCGGCGTGGATGGTGAAGTAGTCGACCCCCTGTTCGGCCTGCTCGATCAGCGTGTCGCGGAACAATTCCCAGGTCAGGTCTTCGGCCACGCCGCCGACTTTTTCCAGGGCCTGGTAGATTGGCACGGTGCCGATCGGCACGGGCGAGTTACGGATGATCCACTCGCGGGTTTCATGGATGTGCTTGCCGGTGGACAGGTCCATGACCGTGTCCGAACCCCAACGGATACCCCAGGTCAGCTTCGCCACTTCTTCTTCGATGGACGAACCCAGCGCACTGTTGCCAATGTTGCCGTTGATCTTCACCAGGAAGTTACGGCCGATGATCATCGGTTCCAGTTCGGTGTGGTTGATGTTGGCCGGGATGATCGCGCGGCCCCGGGCGATTTCGTCACGCACGAATTCCGCGGTGATGACCTTCGGCACGCTGGCGCCAAAGCTGTGACCGGCGTGTTGCTGGTCAAGCAGGCCAGCGGCGCGGGCGACTTCAAGCTTCATGTTTTCGCGGATGGCGACGTATTCCATCTCGGCGGTGATGATGCCTTTGCGCGCGTAGTGCATCTGGCTGACGTTGGCACCCGGCTTGGCGCGACGCGGATTGTTCACGTGGGCAAAGCGCAGCTTGGTCAGCTCGGGATCGGCCAGGCGCTCCTGGCCGAAGTTGGAACTCAGGCCCGCCAGGCGCTCGGTGTCGCCACGGGCTTCGATCCACGGCGAGCGCACATCGGCCAGGCCTTTGCGCACGTCGATGATCACGTTCGGGTCGGTGTACGGACCCGAGGTGTCGTAGACCACCACCGGCGCGTTGATTTCGCCGCCGAAGTCGGTGGGGGTCACGTCGAGGCTAATTTCGCGCATGGGCACGCGGATATCCGGGCGGCTGCCCTGGACGTAGATTTTTTGCGAGCGGGTAAAGGGCTGAACCGATTGTTGATCGACCTGGGCCGATTCACTGAGGTTGGTCGCGTTTTTTGATTTTGTCGTCATCACGGGCTCTCCAGACACACATCCAGGCAGTGGATTTTTGTCGGAGCGAACCTGTAACGAATGGACGCATCCCTGCACGGAAGTGCGGACGCTGTGCTTGCAGCTCGAGTGCGTTCAAGGGTCGAACGACATCCCGGACGAAGCACAAGAGGACTCGCCGGGTGACGAGAAATCTTGTTCCCTACGCAGGCGCTAACCTGATCAGGTTCAACGGGATCCGAAATTATTCGATCTCAGCCTCATAGCAAGGCACCCCGACAAGAACCCGGCCAGTCTAGACACAACCACGACAGAACGCCATCGCCAGGGCAAAAGGCGTGATGAATGGCGCATATACAGGATTGTTGCCGTGCCCAGGCGCAACTACACTCGCTACGCCGCGCGCCTGTTATGCGCATTCAATTTGAACGTAGGGATCGCCTCATGTTGCGCAAACTCTCACTGGCCCTCGCCGTGTCTTGTGCGTCCAATGGAATGGCCTGGGCCGCCGAAGCGCCTTTATCCACCCTGACCGACCTGGTCAGCGTGTACCAGGAAGCGGTGGACAACAACGCCGACCTGGCCGCCGCCCGCGCCCAGTATGGCGCCCAGAAGGAAGTGGTGCCCCAGGCCCGCGCCGGGCTGCTGCCCAACCTGTCGGCCGGTGCCGACCTGAACAACACCCGTACCGAGCTCGACCAACCGGCGATGACCGCCACCCGCAGTTCCACGGTCTACCAGGCCACGCTGTCCCAGCCGATTTTCCGCGCCGACCGCTGGTTCCAACTGCAAGCGGCCAAATCGGTCAATGAGCAGGCATCGCTGCAGTTGTCTGCCACCGAGCAGAACCTGATCCTGCAAAGCGCCGAAGCCTATTTCAATGTGCTGCGCAGCCAGGACAACCTGGCCTCGACCAAGGCCGAGGAAGCCGCGTTCAAGCGCCAGCTCGACCAGTCCAACGAACGTTTCGACGTGGGCCTGTCGGACAAGACCGACGTGCTGCAATCCCAGGCCAGCTACGATACCGCGCGGGCCAACCGGATCATCGCGCAACGCCAGGTCGAAGATGCCTTCGAAGCGCTGATCACCCTGACCAACCGCCAGTACAACTCGATCCAGGGCGTCGTCCACACCCTGCCGATCCTGCCGCCGGCGCCCAACGACGCCAAGGCCTGGGTAGACACTGCCGCCAAGCAGAACCTCAACCTGCTGGCCAGCAATTACGCCGTCGACGCCGCCGAAGACACCTTGCGCCAGCGCAAGGCCGGCCACGCGCCAACCCTCGATGCAATCGCCCAGTACCGCAAAGGTGACAACGACGGCCTCGGCTTTACCAACCCGAGCCCCACCGGCCAGCGCTACGGTGGCGACGCGGAGCAACGCACCATCGGCCTGCAATTGAGTATTCCGATCTACAGCGGCGGGCTGACCAGCTCCCAGGTTCGCGAGTCCTATTCGCAACTCACCCAGACCGAGCAGCAACGCGAAGCCCTGCGCCGCCAGGTGGTGGAAAACACCCGCAACCTGCATCGCGCGGTGAACACCGATGTGGAACAGGTCCAGGCCCGGCGCCAATCGATCATCTCCAACCAGAGCGCGGTGGACGCCACGGAAATCGGCTACCAGGTGGGCACTCGGAATGTCGTCGATGTGCTGGACGCCCAGCGCCAGCTGTACACCTCGGTGCGCGACTACAACAACGCCCGGTATGACTACATCCTGGACAACCTGCGCCTCAAGCAGGCCGCCGGGACGTTGAGTCCGGAGGACCTGCAAGCCCTGTCCCGCTATCTCAAGCCCGACTACAACCCGGACAAGGACTTCCTGCCGCCGGACTTGGCACAGGCGGCGGCACAGCAGTTGCGCTCGCGGCCTGCGCAATAACTTACCGCCCTCACTGGCAACGAGGGCTTCCTGTGGTGGGACGGCCTACCTGTGGCGAGGGAGCTTGCTCCCGCTGGCCTGCGAAGCAGGCCCAAAACCAGTCACCGCGCCCTGGCAGTCAGAATCGTGATGACCGGTTAGCGGCTGCTTCGCAGCCGAGCGGGAGCAAGCTCCCTCGCCACAACAGCTCAGTCGAGCAACCGCCCCAACCCCTCCAGCAACCGCTGCAACGCGCCCTGATTGCGGCGCATCACCGCAAGCCCCGCCTCGGCCATGCGCTGGGCGTCCCGGGGCAGTTCGAACAGGCGCTGGACCGCCAGGGCCAGGCTTTCGGCATCCTCCACTTCCGCCAGCGCACCGGCGGCACGCAGTTGCGCGGCGATTTCGAGGAAGTTGAACAGGTGCGGCCCACTGAGCACCGGTTTTGCCAGGGCCGCCGGTTCGAGCAGGTTGTGCCCGCCATTGGGCACCAGGCTGCCACCGACAAACGCGCTGTCGGCCAACGCATAGAGAAACAGCAGTTCGCCCATGGTGTCGCCGAGCAACACCGAAGCCTGGGCGGTAACCGGTTGCCCACCGGAGCGCCGCACCGTGACCAGACCCTCGCTTACACACAGTTGATGCACTGAGTCGAAGCGCTCGGGGTGACGGGGCACCAGGATCAGCAACGCATCGGGATAACTGTCGAGCAGCCGACGATGGGCGGCCAGTACCACTTCGTCCTCCCCCTCATGGGTGCTGGCGGCGATCCACACCGGGCGGTCCACCGCGTGCCACTCACGGCGCAAGGCACTGGCACTTTCGAGCAACTGCGGATCGATGGTCAGGTCGAACTTGATCGAGCCGGTGACCTCGACGGTTTCCGCCCGAGCCCCCAATTGGCGAAAACGCTCGGCTTCGGCTTCGGTCTGTACGGCGAACAGGCTCATCTCGGCGAGCATCGGCCGGGTGAGCTTGGGAAAGCGGGCATAACCCCGCGCCGAACGCTCGGATAACCGCGCGTTGGCCAGGGCCACGGGAATGCCGCGCCGGACGCATTGGTGAATGTGATTGGGCCACAGCTCGGTTTCCATGATCACCGCCAGGGACGGGTGCACCCGGTCGAGAAAACGCTCGGCCGCACACGGCAAGTCATAAGGCAGATAGCAATGCTGGATGCGCGGCTCGTTGGTGAACAGCGCCCGGATCCGCTCCGATCCGGTGGGCGTCATGCAAGTGACAGTGATTGGCAGCTGTGGATAACGTTGCAGCAAGGCGCGGATCATCGGCGCGGCGGCAATGCTCTCGCCCACCGACACCGCGTGCACCCAGATGCCCCCCGGGACCATGACCGGCAGCCCCCAGGAGAACCGCTCGCCAATGCGCCGGGCATAAGCCGGCGCCTTGCGGGCCCGCAGCCACAGCCGAATCGCTACCAGTGGCAGCCCCAGATAAAACAACGCGCTATAGAGAGTTCTGTTCATGGCGGCGGAGTTTATCGGTTTTTCAGCCGATCGCCTGCAACTGCACGGCAAAACGTTCCGCCAGCCAACGAGCGGCCGGGCCCAGGGGTTCATCGCGGCGCCAGACCAGTTCCACCACCAGGGCCGGCGGGGTCCATTCGCTGTTGAGCTCGATCATATCTCCCAGGTACGCCGGGTATTGCACAACATGCCGTGGCAGCCACGCCCAGCCCAGGCCACTCCTCAGCCATTCGGCCAACACATAGAAACTGTCGGCCCGCCACACCTGCGGGCTGGCCTGCTCGCTACCTGGATAGACACTCGATTGGGTCGCCATCAGTAACTGGCGGTGCCGGGCCATGTCCCGGCAGCTCACATACGCGTGGTTCGCCAAAGGATGGCCCCGGCTACACACCGTGACCATCTCGACGCTGCCCAGCACCCGGCGCTCCAGCGCCTCGGGGATCTGGTCGTGATAGAACAGCAAGCCGAGGTCGGCGCGCCGCTCCACCAGTTTGCGCGCCACGTCGCCCTGGGCGGCGCTGGCCAGTTGCACTTCGAGGGTGGGGAATTGCTCGGCCAGGGCCGCCAGGCTGTCGATGACCGGCTGATAAGGCATGGCCTCGTCCTGGGCCAGGCGTAGCGACGCCTCCTGCCCGCGCATCAAGGCCAGGGCGCGACCATTGAGGCGCTCGCACTGGCGCAGCACTTCCCTGGCCTCCTCGAGCAGCGCCACGCCCGCATCGGTGAGTTTAGGCTGGCGACCGCTGCTGCGGTCGAACAGGCTCACCCCCAAGTCATCCTCCAACAAGGCGATCGCACTGCTGATGGCCGATTGCGCCTTGCGCTGGTCCCGGGCCACCGCGGAAAACGAACGTTTCTCGGCAACTTCGGCAAACAACCGCAATTGCTCCAGGTTCCACTGCACGTTCATGGCTCAACCTATCTCATACACAGATAGGTAATGACTTTACCGCATCTGATCGATCTCTAGAATGGCCACATCGAAAGACGCAACCGTCAAAGAGGAATCGCCCATGAACGCCTACTACTACCTGGCCATTGCCATCTGCGCCGAAGTGATCGCCACCGTTTCGATGAAAGCGATCAAGGGCCTGAGCACACCGCTGCCCTTGCTGCTGGTCATCGTCGGCTACGGCACTGCGTTCTGGATGCTGACGCTGGTGGTGCGCACCGTACCGGTGGGCGTGGCTTATGCAGTCTGGGCCGGACTGGGAATCGTCATGGTCAGCGTGGCGGCGCTGTTCGTCTACGGGCAAAAACTGGACGTGCCAGCGATGCTGGGGATGGCGTTGATTGTTCTTGGGGTTGTCGTGATCCAACTCTTTTCCAAGACTGCTGGGCACTGAAAACACTGCCATTGAGTTGGAACACACTTGTGGCGAGGGAGCTTGCTCCCGCTGGGCTGCGCAGCAGCCCCAAAAAGCTTGGGACCGCTGCGCGATCCAGCGGGAGCAAGCTCCCTCGCCACAAAAGCGTTGCTCCCATGTGGCCGACGTTGATCGCCAACAAATGCCCTGCGCAGCGAGTCTGTATACTGCGCCCTTGTCTTGAACACTGAGGTCGCTCATGCCATCCGTTATTTCCACCGACATTCTGATTGTCGGCGCAGGCGTCGCCGGCCTCTGGCTGAACGCCCGCCTGCGTCGCCAGGGGTTCTCGACCGTGCTGGTGGAAAGCGCCAGCCTCGGCGGCGGGCAGAGTGTCAAATCCCAGGGCATCATCCATGGCGGCGCCAAGTACGCGTTGCATGGTGCCCTGACCGGGGCCTCGGAAGCCATCGCCGACATGCCGCGCCGCTGGCGCGAAGCCCTGAAAGGTGAAGGCGAGCTGGACCTGTCCGGCGTACGCATGCTGTCCGATGCCCATTACCTCTGGTCTCCCGGCACCCTGGCCGGCAACCTCACCAGTTTCTTCGCCAGCAAGGCCGTGCGCGGACGGGTCGACCAGGTCAAGGGCGATCAACTGCCGCCGGCCCTGCAAGACAAGCGCTTCAAGGGCAAGGTCTATCGCCTGGCCGAACTGGTGGTGGACGTGCCCAGCCTGATCGCGCGCCTGGCGGAACTGGCCGGCGACAGCCTGTTGGCCGGGCAGCGCATCGAGCCACTGCGCGAAGCCGGTGAGCTGGTCGGGCTGAAGGTCGACGACCGCGAGATCCGTGCCCAGCGCATTATCCTCAGCGCGGGCGCTGGCACCGCCGACCTGCTCAAGGCCCTGGGCCTGGACAAGCCGGCCATGCAGACGCGGCCGTTGCACATGGTCCTGGTCAAGGGACCGAACCTCAAGCCGCTTTACGCCCATTGCCTGGGCGGCGGACCGAAGCCACGCGTCACCGTGACCACCCATCCCGCCGCCGATGGCCAATGGGTCTGGTACCTGGGGGGCGACCTTGCCGAAGGCGATGCCGTCGCCCGCGAGCCCGCGGCACAAATCGCCGCCGCCCAGAAAGAACTCGGCCAACTGTTGCCCTGGGTCGACCTCAGCACCGCGCAATGGGCCACGCTACGGGTTGACCGCGCCGAACCGCTGCAATCAGGCCTGACCCGCCCGGATAATGCCTTCCTCGCCGAGCAGGAACGCCTGTTGGTGGGCTGGCCGACCAAACTGGCCCTGGCCCCGGACTTCGCCGATCGGGTGTTCAACGCGCTGCAACGCGATGGCATCCAACCCAGTCACCCGGCCCCGCTGCCGGACCTGCCGAAGCCGCCCATGGGCGTACCTGCCTGGGAGCAACTGCTGCCATGATCCAAGCGACCCTGCATGATCTCTATCGCCCCCTCGGCCATAACGGCCCGCGGGTGTCCCCCCTGGGCCTGGGCACCGTCAAGCTGGGCCGCGACCAGGGCGTCAAATACCCCAACGGGTTTCAGATTCCCGATGACAACGAAGCGCGCATGTTGCTCAAACTGGCGCGTGACCTGGGCATCAACCTGATCGACACCGCGCCGGCTTACGGCCGCAGTGAAGAACGCCTTGGCCCGCTGCTGCGCGGCCAACGCCAGGACTGGGTGATTGTGAGCAAGGTCGGCGAAGAATTCAGTGACGGCCAGTCGCGCCATGACTTCAGCGCCGCCCATACCCGATTCTCGGTGGAGCGCAGCCTCAAGCGCCTGGAAACCGACTATATCGACCTGGTCCTGGTGCATTCCGACGGCAACGATCTGGCGATCCTCAACGACAGCGAGGTCTACCCGACGCTGGCGGCGCTCAAGCGCGAGGGCAAGATCGGCGGTTTCGGTTTTTCCGGCAAGACCGTCGACGGCGGCCTCAAAGCCTTGGAGCAAGGCGATTGCGCGATGGTCACCTACAATCTGAACGAACAAAACGAAAAGGCTGTCATTGACTACGCCAGCACACACGGCAAAGCGATCCTGGTGAAAAAAGCCCTGGCCAGCGGCCACGTCTGCCTGAGCCCCGGGGTAGACCCGGTTCGCGCCAGTTTCGAACTGTTGTTTGAGCATCCTGGGGTCGCCAGTGCTATTGTCGGCACCATCAATCCGCTGCACCTCGCCCACAACGTCGCGACCGTCGCCACGGTCCTGCGTAAACACTGACGCCGCCCTACGCGGCCTGAAGGAAGGAGCCGACATGCCGCGTACGCTCATCAGAAAGAACCCAAGCAACTTCAAGACCCTGCCCCTGTTCGTCGAAGCGACCCCCGAAGGCCTGACTTACCAGAGTGTCGGGATGCCGCTGAATTTCGCCCAGACCTTGCAGCGTCGCCGCCCTGTCGCGGTGGCCGATGCCGAGCGTTTTTCCCTGGAGCTGGCCAACCTGGGCGTCTCGGTACGCCTGACGCTGCATTGGCAGAACCGCGATTATTGGGTGTTGGTGCGCCAGCGTCGACAGGATCGCGGCGACGTGGTGCTCAAGCTGATTTCCGGCTATGTCCCGGCCCACGAACTGAACCTGCCGCTGCTCACCGCCATCAGCGAAATTGCCGAAGAGTGCCTGCTGGAAACCCCTGAAGGCTGGCTGGGTGGACGCTTCAACGACACCTGGCTGCCGGCCCCCTACGCCACGGCCCTGCATTACCGCGAAGCCTTGCCGTTTCGCCTGACGCCGCTGTCGGGCTCGGCCCGCCCGGTGCGCAGCGCCAACCTGCAGCTGATCGAGCGGCCACGGGCCTACGTGCACCTGCCGACGGCATCGCTGCAATTGATTTATGACTTGCGCCTGGATGTGCCCAAGGAAGCCAAGTCCCTGAGCCTGTTTCACGTCGATGAACGCTTGGAAGGTGACCAACTGGTGGCCCGTCTGGACCGCAAGCGCCCGGACCTGTACCTGATGCCCCTGCAGGACGGGCAGCCCTTGCCCGAGCTGTACACCTTGAAAAAGGATCAGCTGCACCCGGCCAGCACCCGTGGCCTGTACCTGGCGGAAAGCTTCGCCCGGCAGGACGGCTGGCTGGTGCGCGACGAGCGGATTCGCTGGAAGGACTGGCTGCGCCAGCAAGGGCTGACGCCACCGGGCAAGGAGTCGGGCCTGACCCGACTCAAGGGTAAGGCCCGGCAGTTGCTCAAGAAGATCGTGCCGCGCAAGGTGGCTCGTTAGAAACCACACGACTCAGAGCGCTTTTGTGGCGAGGGAGCTTGCTCCCGCTTGGGTGCGCAGCGCCCATAAATGAGGTTGCTGCGCAACCCAGCGGGAGCAAGCTCCCTCGCCACAAAAAGCGAGCTGGCTATAGTACATAGGTTCAGTTATTGCGGATTTTTTCCACAATCGCCGTCGTCGAGCTGTTTTCCACCAGCCCCAACACTTTCACGGTACCGCCGTAGGCCGTGACGATGTCCGCGCCCACGACCTGATCGATCCCGTAGTCACCGCCCTTGACCAGCACATCCGGCTTGACCTGGCGCAGCAGGTTTTCCGGCGTGCCCTCGCTGAAACTGATCACCCAGTCCACCGCGCCCAGGCCAGCCAGGACCGCCATGCGCCGGTCAACGCTGTTGATCGGACGCCCGGGTCCTTTGAGACGGCTGACGGAGGCATCGTCATTGACCGCGACGATCAGGCGATCGCCCTGGGCCCGGGCCTGCTCGAGGTAGGTCACGTGGCCGGCGTGCAGGATGTCGAAGCAACCGTTGGTGAAGACAATGCTTTCGTTATGGGCGCGGGCGTCGTCCACCGCCAGTAGCAATTGCTCAAGGCCCAGCACGCCGCGCTCGGAGCCTTCCTCGCGCTGGATGGCGCGACGCAGCTCAGGGGCGCTGATGGCGGCCGTGCCAAGCTTGCCGACGACAATGCCTGCCGCCAGGTTCGCCAAGGCCACCGCGTGGGGCAATTCCTCGCCGGCAGCGATCGCCGCGGCCAGGGTGGAAATCACCGTGTCGCCGGCGCCCGTTACGTCGAACACTTCACGGGCACGGGCCGGCAGGTGCAGCGCCGGGTGATCGGGGCGCAGCAAGGTCATGCCGTGCTCGCCACGGGTCACCAGCAAGGCACCGAGGTCGAGGTCTTGCATCAACTGCGCGCCTTTGCTCACCAATTCGTGTTCATCGACGCAACCACCAACGATGGTTTCGAACTCGCTGAGGTTCGGCGTGATCAGGCTGGCGCCCCGGTAGATGGAAAAATCCTTGCCCTTGGGATCGGCCAGGACCGGGATGCCACGGGCACGGGCGGCCTGGATCAGCGACTGGTGGTTTTTCAACGCGCCTTTGCCGTAGTCCGACAACACCAGGACCTTGACGCCTTCGAGCAACTTGTCGACCTCGGCACCGAGGGCCAGCGGATCGGTGGCGAACGGTTCTTCGAAATCGATGCGCAGCAGTTGCTGGTGACGGCTCATGACCCGCAGCTTGACGATGGTCGGCTGGTGCGCAACGCGCTGGAATATCGCGCGTACACCCGCCCCCTTCAGGCTGTTGGTCAGGCTGTCGGCGGCCTCGTCGTCACCGGTCACGCCCACCAGCGACGCCGGCGCCCCGAGGGCAGCGATATTCAAGGCAACGTTGGCGGCACCACCGGGGCGGTCCTCGATGTGCTCGACCTTGACCACCGGTACCGGCGCCTCAGGGGAAATCCGTGAGGTACCGCCATGCCAGTAGCGGTCGAGCATGACATCGCCGACCACCAATACAGGGGCTTGATCGAATCGCGGCATGGACAACTTCATGGAGCATCCCACATACAAAATGAACAGGGGCGCGATATTAGCACAGGGTTGAGACAGGCTCGCCCACGGCTGCAATCGGATGAGAGGGCAGTCGCCGAACCCAGAAAAGCTCATGCCGCCGGACCGCCTTGCGGAAGAACTCGTCTTCTCCGGTGCGCGGCCAGCGGCGCCCGGCCAGCAGGCGCTGGATGGCGCGGCGCAAACGCCGCTTGAACGGAGGACGCCCCTGCAAGTCATGTTGCATGCCCAAGGCCATGGCCTTGTCCATACGGGTGGAAGCGTCCAACGACGGACTCCACAACCCATCGGCCGGCAAGGGCTCGATGGCCGGCGGCAACGCAATGCCATGGCCTGCCGGCCCCATCGGCCAGCGGTCGTTGTCGTGCAGATGATTGGCATAGAGCAGCAAGGTCCGCGGCCGCCAGGCACTGAGCTCGATCGCTTCCATCAGCGCTCGGGTGCTGGCGACATGATCGCTGTGCGGGTCCAGCTCGGGATGCGGCGTCAACACCACCTCGGGCCGGTGATGTTCGAGCAGACGTGCCAGGTCGGCCACCAGGTTGCGCCACGTCGGCAAGCCATCACTGTCACCCGGCAGGCTCAAGGCATTGAACCTGCGGACCTTGCGGATATCGCTCTCGCCCGACTCCCGCGAGCCGAAGCCTTCGTCCGGTGCCTTCGCCATGGCTTCCAACTGCAGGCAGTAATAACCCAGCTGCACGCATTGCTGTTGCGCCACACCTCCCCATAACGGCACGGCCAGGCTGTCCCAACTGCGCAAGCGCCCCTTGAGACGAGCGGCCTCGGCGGGGTCCAGGCCCATGTCGCGATAGCGCTCGGCTTCGATTTCCCCTTGGGTCAGCGTCACGATAGCCACATCGCTGGCACGGCTGTACAGCCCGAATGCAGCCAGTTCGGCGTCATCGGCGTGGGGGGCGACGATGAGCAGGCGCTGCTGGCCGAAATCCGGATTGCTCAGCACATGCAACGTAGCCTGCGGGGCAATGCTGCAAAAACGCCCGCGCAATGCCAGGGTGCCATCCGCGAGTGCCGAGCCTTGTCCGGACAGGTTGAGAAAACGCTCGCCGAAAACGCCCCGTTCGAGATCCTGGCGATCATCTCCAATCCAGACTTGGGGGTCGAGGAAGCGTCCCAGCCAATGGCTTTTTACCCGTACCTGCAAGATCAGCGTCTGCCCGGCATCGAATTCACCCGTGAGTTGCAGCTTCCCCCCCGTCAAACTGACGGGAAACCGAGGCGTACCTGGCGGGAAGTCATAGCGATAATCGTCCCCTGGGGCATAGAACAGATGGTCGGAGAACCAGGCTTCGTGGGCAACCCAGCCCAGCAGGAGAAATACCGGCAACGACCACCACGAAACCGTAAAGCCGAGCACCAGCGCCGCCAGCAGCACGCCAGCGAGTACCAGGCGCTTGCGTTGACGATGGCGTTTGAGCAGTTGCTGCTTGCGTGCGCTCACGGTTCTCTTCTCTCTTTCATGGGCTGCGTGTGCTCCCTCAAACCTGATAGACCGGAACCCGGTTGCACCAGCGATCCTTGTATTCGCGATCGGCGCGGCCGAACGAGTAGCGCAGCGGCTTGCCCGCTGCCCGGGCGAGTTCCCACTCGGCCTGGGTGTTGACGAAGCTGAGCACGCTGCCCGGACTGAAGTCGCGGCTCTGCGGATCAACCCCGCCATTGATATATTCCAGGCTGAACCAGCCGGGCGCCTCGACCCGATACAGAATCTGGATCGCCACCGGCTCGTCATTCAGATAAATCAGCGACCCGGTCATGAATTCGCGCATCAGGCTGAACACCTCGGCCAGATGCGTCTTGCCCGGGACTTCGAAATTCCAGCGACGCTGGAACAGGTCGGCATACACTGCGGCCTGTTCGCCGGGGGTCAGTTCGAGCATGGGCCGGATACTGCCTCCCGCGTCTTCCAGCAGCCGCTGTTCGCGGCGCTGGTTGTAGCGGAACTTCTTGCTGTAGTCCTCTGGCTCGCGCGCCAGCGCCAGGCCTTCCGGTTGCTCGACGAGGCCAGTGACGTGCGGTGCATTGAGTTCGGACACATACCGCACGCGGTGCCGCAGGCGAACCTGGGCGCCTTGGCTGACCGGCAGGATGACCTCGGCATTGCCCAGGTCGAGCATGCCACGCTTGCCCTCACGCTTGAGCACATCCTTGGATAGCGCCACATGCCGCCCCCAGGTGGGCATGGCGGCGCGCAGTTGGCCATCGACGAGCCATCCCAGGTAGCGCACCGGAATACCCACCAGCCCGGCCAGGCGCTCGACCACATCGGGGTGTGTCGCCACGCTGCCGCCGAACTGATGCCAGGCTTGGGCATAAGTCGCTGCGTCTATCGGGGTCCAACCGCTTTCTCGCCAGGCCCGCCAGTAACTCAGGATCAAACGAAGGACTCCTTCGCCGGCTCATCGGCGCCCTCGACGAAATCCTTTTCGTGCAGGCGTGCATAGAAGCCATTCAGCGCCAACAGCTCGGCGTGGGTGCCGCGCTCGACGATACGGCCCTTGTCCATCAGCAGGATCAGGTCGGCTTTTTCGATCGTCGACAACCGGTGGGCAATGACGAGCGTGGTGCGTCCTTTCATCACCTGGTCCAGGGCAGCCTGGATGTGGCGCTCGGACTCCGTGTCCAGGGCCGATGTCGCCTCATCGAGGATCAACAGCGGAGCGTTCTTGAGCAACGCCCTGGCAATCGCCAGGCGCTGGCGCTGACCACCGGAAAGCAGCACGCCGTTCTCGCCCACCAGCGTGTCGTAGCCCTGCGGCATCTGCTCGATGAATTCGGCGGCGTAGGCATCTTCGGCCGCCCTGCGGACATCTTCGAACGGTGCACCGGCGAGATCGCCATAGGCAATGTTGTTCGTCACGCTGTCGTTGAACAGCGTGACCTGCTGGTTTACCAAGGCAATGTGTCGACGCAGGTTGTTCAGCCGGTATTGCTCGACATCCACGCCATCGAGCAGTATCTGCCCCTTGTCGTGGTGATAGAAACGCGGGATGAGGTTGGCAAGGGTCGACTTGCCGCTGCCCGAGCGCCCTACCAGGGCGATCATCTGGCCCTCTTCGGCGGTAAAGGAGATATCGTCGAGCACGAGTTTTTCCGTGCCTGGGTACTGGAAGCTCAGGTTGCGCACCTCCAGTCGACCATTGACCCGGGCCATCTCCTGGGTACCCGTATCGACTTCAGGCTCTTCGTCGAGTTGCTCGAAAATGCTCTCCGCCGCGGCAAGCCCTTTCTGGATCGTGGCGCTGACTTCCGACAACTGGCGGATAGGCTTGGGTAGCAAGCCGGCGGCGGTGATATAGGCCACCAGCTCACCTGCCGAGGCATCGCCACGCAGGTAAAGCACCAGGTACATCAACACGGCCATGCCGATGTAGATCACCAGTTGCAGCATCGGCGTGTAGATCGACTGGGTGCGCGTCATGCCCAGGCTGCGGTTCATGTTATCGGCACTGGCCTTGTGGAACCGTTCGATCTCATAGCCTTCGCCACCGAAGCTGCGCACCACGCGGTAACCCTGGATGGTTTCCGAGGCCACATGGGTCACATCGCCCATCGCCACTTGGATTTTCTTGCTTTGCTTGCGGAATTTCTTGCTCGCGCTGCTCACCAGCAGGGCGATGACCGGCAGGATCGCCAGCAACACCAGGGTCATTTTCCAGTTGCTGTAGAGCAGATAGCCGAACAGGAACACCACGGTCAACCCCTCTCGGATGACGACCTTGATGGCATCGGTGGCGGCGCCGGTGACCATGGTCACGTTGTAGGTAATGCGGGAAATCAGGTGACCGGAGTTGTGGTTGTCGAAGTAGCGGTTGGGCAAGGTCAGCAGGTTGTCGAACAACGCGCAACGCAGGTCATGGACCACACCCCGGGCGACCTTGGCAAGGTAGTAGTTGCCCAGGAAAGAACCGATACCCTGGTAGACCGCGATCAGCACGATTAGCAGCGGCACCCCCAGTACCAGCGACACACCCATGAACTGGGTGTCATTGGGCTTTTGCAGTGCGTCGAGAAAATGCTTGAGCATGTCCGCCAGCATCGGCTGGCTGGATGCGAACAACACGAAGCCAACGATACTGACGGCGAAAGCGCCCCAATACGGGAGTACGTACTTTAGCAATCGCATGTAAATCTTCATGCTCGATTGCTGGTCGGAATTGGCCATTCGGTGCGCCTCGCACGTTTGAAAAGACAGACAAGCTGCAGATTGTAACAGCGAACCAATTGCAACATTGGTCCAGCCAGGACGAAGGAGTGGGAGTGCCGTCAGGAGGGCTCCTCACGGCACGGCCGCATGGTCAGGAGGCAGGAGCACTCCTATTGGAAACCTTGATGTCGGGGTTACCCCGAGCCGCCAATACTATGCTCAGCGCAATGGGCAGCCAAGTAATCAGCCAGTCCGCGTTGGGCTTGAGCCATAGGCCAATGCCATCTGTCAGCAATGACACGCCGGAGAAGACCCACAGTATCAGCAGCACCTGACCCAGCGGTTGCGCACGCGAAATCCAACCACGCCAGCCCGCAGCCAGCCATAGCAAGCCATACAACATCAGGCCAGGCACACCGAGACGTACACCGGTATCCAGGAAAAGGTTATGGGGATGCTTGAAGGGTCGCCGGATTTCGGCGACAGGAATGAGATATTCATGGAAACCCAGCCCTGTTGCCCAATGCTCCAACATCAATCGAATGCCAGCGCCCCATAGCTCTGGACGGTAGGACACACCACGCTGCAGAAAGATTTCCGGCGCGAATACAGCGATCAATGCGATCGCGGCAATCACCGGAGCGATCAATGCTGCGGTCAGTCGCGACGGTCGCGCCACGCCCGCCATCAACAGACCGGCCAGCAGGCCGATCCATACACCACGGGTCTGGTTGAAGCCCAAAAATACCGCGTACCCCAAGGCAGGAATGATCAGAAGCGTCATCACCCAAGGGCTGAAACGTTTGGTCTGCAACATGAATGTGCCGATGATCGCAAGGGCGCCCACCGCATGCGCGGCAGGGATGGCGGTGTCCCACAAACCGATGGCAAGTACTCGCGCGCTGAAAGGCCGGGCGCTGAACGGGTAGAAATAGACCCAAGAGGCCAAAGCAAAAACACCGCCCACAATCGATGCATACAGCAACATCGACTCGAACCGCCATGCACGGTTCTGTGCCGCCAGCAATATGCCAGACAGCGTCAGTGTCACATAGATCGTAACCTTGACCTTGCCGAGGACGTTCTCTCCTCCCTCGATCCAAAGCACCAGCAACGTCCAGGCCATGAACAATGCGTAGAACACGCACTCGGGTTGCTTGAACAACAACCGAAAATCCCGACGGAACAACGCCAGCAAGGCAGGCAGCCACAGCAGGAAAATCAACAACTGGTGATAAAGCTTGTTTTCCGGCAGTACCCAAGCACCACATAGAAGAACCAGAAAGCCAATGGATGCCCATGCCACCAGGACATCCTGGTCGATAAGTCTTTTTATAGTTTTCAACATTCAGGTTCTGCTCAGAATCCGATCGGCGACCCGTTGCAATTGAGCCTGATCGGCATTTTTCCAGCTGCCCTTGATGCAATAGCTCTCGGAAAGATAATGAAGGAAGTTGCGCCTCAAGCGCTCATCGAGCGGCCATTGCGGGAATCCACGGGCCAGCGCCATGACCTGGTCGGCATTATCAGCATGCATCACCAGCCCTTCCACATTGAAAAAGGCTTGGCCAAGCGTGAGCACGGGCTTGCCCAGCAGCAGGCTTTCCAGCCCCACGGTCGAATTGACCGTGATCACGAACTGACTGGCCTCGATCAACTGTTGCGTGGCATTGCCGTTGGCGAAGAGCAGGCGTTCATGGGTGCGCTCGTGCAGCTCGGGGTAGCTCTCGCGGCTGGACGGGTGCTCCTTGAACACCACCGTCATGCCTGTCTCCTCAGCGAGTCGCTCGCCTAAGGCAAACATATCGCGCATGTTCCTGATCCAGGGGGAAAACAGGCGGACCTGACTGTCGCGATCATCCTGGAACGGAATGAAGACGAACTGCGCGGGCAGCATGATCGGGGCCGGTCCGGCGCTGCGTGGCGCACGAGGGATCAACACCGGCGCAGCTTGGCTTTCCGGCACTGGATGCGGGTAATCGAGGTAGAAACTTGCGTCGCGCGGAACCGCGTTCAGGTAGTTCACGCCGCGCGGATCCACCGTAGTGGTGTCGGGCAACAGGCCGTTTTCGAAGAAGAAGGTCTTGCAACCGGCCGGCGCCAGTGCCGCCAGCAACCGGCAGTAACGATGGGCGCCGTTCCAGAACGCCAACGCATCGGGGCGCTCCCGGTCAAGCAAGGCCTGGGCGCGCAGCGCCATCCACAGGAGTTCGAGGCGTAGCAGCAGGCGATACAGCGCGCCATTGTTTTTTTTCTTGACCCGACGCTCCTCGCATTTCTCTTCGATCAGGCTCGGCCAATCGATGCGCGAAACAATCCTGGAGATTCGTAAAGACCTTGGCCAGGGCATGTGTTGAGGAGAAACGACTTTACCTTGCAGCTCGGTTTCGTTGAGCAAGCGGTTGAAATAAAGACCCTGGTGCTTGGCCAGGGAAATGAACAGCGTTTTCGTCATGGAATATCCAGAAAGACGGCGCCAGGCGAGCCGTGAACAAGGCGAACGCCCCGGTGAAAATTGACGCGACTATACCACAGCGGTTTTTGCCGCCTGCACACTGCGCTAACATACCCGGCTGCCCCTCCCATCGGGCCAAGCCTTGGAGCCTTGATGCAAACGCTTGATCCTACTGTTTACCTCGACCTGCGCGAAGGTGCCGATGTCCTCGAAGCCGATCGCCAAGGGGATAAAGTGCTGCGCCTGGCCGATGGCTCGATACTCAAGCTGTTCCGGCGCAAGCGTCTGCTGACCTCCGCGCTATGGTCGCCGTATGCCAGGCGCTTTGCCGACAACTGCCAGGCCTTGCATGAGCGCGGCATTGAGTGTCCGCGGGTTCGCCAGGTCTTTCGCATTCCCTCCATCGAGCGTGACGCGGTCCATTACGACCCGCTGCCTGGTCGCACCCTTCGGCAATTGCTGGACGGGGATGCCCCTGCCGACCTTCAGGCACGACTCGGTGAGTTCATGGCTGGCCTGCACCAGAAGGGCGTCTATTTTCGCTCCGCGCACCTGGGCAACGTCGTGCTGACACCTGAAGACACGCTGGGGCTGATCGACGTCGCCGACCTGAGGGCCTATGGCAAGCCGCTGCGCAAAGGGCTGCGCCTGCGCAACTTCAAACACATGTTGCGCTACCGCCAGGATCGCGAATGGCTGCTCAGGGACAATCGATTCCTGGAGCACTACCTCAGCCATCAGCAAACCTGCAACGAACGGGAGCTGAGGCTCGCGCTCGGTATCTGAATCGCCAATCAGCCGGCGGCGGGCAGCCTGGCTAATTCGAAGTCCTGCGCGGGATCCCTGTCGCGCAACAAGTCATCGACCAGCTCGACGGTTTTCGCCAACCCCTTGGAACCGTGTACCAAGTGATAATCGGCGAAGCCGCGGGCCTTGACCACGCAATCCGAATAATCGCGCTCTAGCGCCTGCAACTGCTGGGAAAAAGCCTGCTCGTCGCGCACTTGCGGCCCAAAGAACAACGCGTGGGAAAAAATATCCACATCGTTGCCAGCATTCACATGTATCACCGGCCGGCCTGCCAGCCCCGCCTCGATGCCGGCATTGGACATGATATTGACGACGACGCTGGCCTGGGCAAGCGCCTGTGCCAGCGAGCAGTCGATATCCAGCAGCTCAATGTTGGCGAATCGCGTCGCCGCGTCGATCCAGAATTGCGCCTTGCTGCGCGGGTGGCGCTTGAATAGCAGGCGATAATGCGGATTGCGCCCGGCCCAATCGCGCAGCAGCCGATAGGTATCCTCATAACCGGACTCTTTTTCTCGATCAGGCCCTACCCCCAAGACCAACAACGTCTTGATGCAGGGATCAGCGACGGGCAGGTCATAGCTTTCATCGACAAGGTAGGAACCGACCAGCACCACTGTCGACTCACCGAACCGCAGTCGACGCTCTTGCAAGGCTTCCAGCGAACTGCGCCCGAAGACGCCGTAATAATCGTAGTCGTTCATGCCCAGCCGGCGGGATGACTCCAACGTCGTGGCATGGGCCAGGTGCAGCAACCGGGCACCCCGCGCGGCCAACGCCAGGCGCAGGAACGGCGCGTGGAGGCTGCCATTGCGTTCGTTGATCAAGACTTTGGGTTGATAGGTCTCCACCAGCCATTGAGCGTGGGCGGCATAGACCAGGTAACGCAGGGGTACGGCCTGTGGCGGCGCCACGAGCATGCGCTGGGCGCACGCGTCGGCAGGAGCGCGCAGCGCGGCCTCCGTCAGTTGATGGCCGCGCTTGCGCAGGGCATCGATCAGCACGTTCTTGCGCTGCAGTGCCATGGACTTCGGTGCCGAATGCAACAGCAGCACTTGGCAGGGTGCCGCGCCTGTTGATCGCTTCAGGCACGCCTTGGCGCGCAGTCCAGTCGCGATATCCACCAGCACATCACGAGCCAGTCGCAACAGACTGCCAAGGCGACCGTGACGCTCGCGCAGCACTTTCCAGCGATAGCGGTCCAGTTCACGCGCCTTTCGGGCCCAGCTTCCGTCGGCCTGAAACCTATTGTCATCAGACCTCGAGGCGCTCACTTGAACAACAACCGGATGGCCTTGCGCGTGTAGGACCAGCGCGTGATAGACCGAAGATCGGTACGAATGGCCTGGGCATAAAAAACCTTGGCATTGGCATAGTCGCCGGCACTGTAGCAATCGCGGAACAACGACAGGCATCGCTGGGCCATGAAGGCTTGGCGCAGGTCCTGCAGTTCCTGCGGCATGCGTACCGGGGAAAACACTTCGTCCACCATGCCCACGCCCGCCGCCAGGCTCTGCCTGAGGTCATGGCGCATGCTGTCGCCATGCTTGTGGATCAGCGCCAACGGCTTTTGGAGTACGGTGCACGGAAAACGCGCCAGCACCTGGGCAAACACCGGGATATCTTCGACGTTGCGCAGATGCTCTGGGTAGTTGCCCGGCCCGAATACTTCGCGATGCATTGCACAGGCACCGTTGGACAGCGTCACCGTCTTGTCCAGCAGATAACCCCGAACACGCCCACGCGGCGTGGCCGGTAGTGGTTTTACTTCATGCTCGACGCGACGTCCGTCCGCAAACACCGACCAGTGGCCGCCGATAACCAGGCGAGTCTCGGGATGACTGGTTATATGCTGGGTCACCGCGGCAAGGGCACCGGGCGCCATCTCATCATCGGCGTCGAGGAAGATCAGGTATTGCCCCCGAGCCTCCTCAATCCCGCGGTTGCGGACCGACGACAGACCACCGTTGGGCTTGCGCAGGGCTCGGAAGCCCCCGGCATGTTCGGCCTGCAATTGCTCCAGGACCTGGGGCGTTGCATCGGTGGAACCATCGTCGATGACCAACAACTCAGCCTGGGCTTCGCTCAACTGCGCGATGACTGAATTCACCGCACGAGGCAAGGTCTCGGCGTAGTTGTAGGCCGGAATGATGACACTGACCAGCACCTCAGTCATAAGCGTCCACACCGTCCTTGACCACCAGAATGTCTTCCATGATCAGGTACTGCAGGTCGGAACCGAAGAACATGTTCAGCGCGTCGGTCGGCGAGCAGATCATCGGCTCGCCACGACGATTGAGCGAGGTGTTCAGCGACACGCCGTTGCCGGTCAGGACTTCCAGGGCCTTCATCATGTCGTAGTAGCGCGGGTTGTATTCGCGCTTGAGCACCTGGGCGCGGGAGGTGCCGTCTTCATGGACGACTTCCGGCACGCGGGTTTTCCATTCCTCGGCCACTTCGAAGGTGAAGGTCATGAAAGGGGCCGGGTGGTCGACCTTGATCATCTGCGGCGCAACGGTGTCGAGCATCGACGGACAGAACGGCCTCCAGCGCTCGCGGAACTTGATCTGTTCGTTGATCCGATCGGCCACGCCACTGGCGCTTGGGCAGCCGATGATCGAGCGACCGCCCAAGGCACGCGGGCCAAACTCCATGCGGCCCTGGAACCAGGCCACGGGGTTGCCGTCGACCATGATCTTGGCGATGCGCTCCGGGGTGTTGTCGATTTTGCGCCACTCAGGCTTGCTCGGATGGCGGGCGCACGCGGCGATCACATCTTCGTTGCTGTAGGCGGGACCGAGGTAGACGTGCTCCATCTTCTCCACCGGCACGCCACGGGCGTGGGACACATACGCCGCTGCCCCCACCGCCGTACCGGCGTCGCCGGAAGCCGGTTGCACGAACAGCTCCTTGACGTCGTCACGGGCGATGATCTTCTGGTTCAGCTTGACGTTCAGCGCACAGCCACCGGCGAAGGCCAGCTTGCCGGTTTCCTTTAGCACGTCACCCAGGTAGTGGTCGATCATCTGCAGTGCGAGCTTCTCGAACAGTGCCTGCATGCTCGCCGCGTAGTGGATGTACGGTTCGTCGGCGATATCGCCTTCACGTTTCGGACCGAGCCACTCGATCAGTTTCGGCGAGAAGTAGAAGCCCTTGCCCTTCTCTTTATAACGGCGCAGGCCGATTACGTTGGCGTAGTCGGTGTTGATCACCAATTCGCCATTTTCGAACGAGGCCAGGCGCGAGAAATCGTACTTGCTGGCATCGCCGTAGGGCGCCATGCCCATGACCTTGAATTCGCCATCGAGCATTTCAAAACCGAGGAACTCGGTGATCGCGCCGTACAGGCCACCCAGGGAGTCCGGGTCGAAGAATTCCTTGATCTTGTGGATCTTGCCGTTTTCGCCATAGCCGAAGAAGGTCGTGGCGTACTCACCCTTGCCGTCGATGCCCAGGATCGCGGTTTTTTCCTGGAAACCCGAGCAGTGGTAGGCGCTGGAAGCGTGGGCCAAGTGGTGCTCGACCGGTTCGATCTTGATCTTTTTCGGATCGAAGCCCAGTTGTTCCAGGCACCAGACAATCTTGCGGCGATAACGCTTGTAGCGACGGTTGCCCATCAGGATCGCGTCGAGGGCGCGGTCCGGGGCGTACCAGTAACGCTTGGCGTAGTGCCAGCGCGCTTCGCCGAACAGGCTGATGGGGGCGAAGGGGATCGCCACCACATCAACGTCGGAAGGCTTGATGCCGGCCTGCTCCAGACAGAACTTCGCCGACTCGTAGGGCATGCGGTTCTTTGCATGTTTATCGCGTACGAAGCGCTCTTCCTCGGCCGCCGCGATCAGCTTGCCGTCAATGTACAGCGCTGCGGAAGGATCATGGCTAAGGGCGCCGGACAG
The DNA here is from genome assembly GCF_051132015.1 of Pseudomonas sp. Z1-12. Taxonomy (NCBI): domain Bacteria; kingdom Pseudomonadati; phylum Pseudomonadota; class Gammaproteobacteria; order Pseudomonadales; family Pseudomonadaceae; genus Pseudomonas; species Pseudomonas sp. Z1-12. The sequence goes on along the minus strand of NZ_CP071647.1, from coordinate 503,911 downwards.
GCCAAGAATCGTCAATGCCACAGGGTCTAGCCTCTTATGTCTGCATACGGGCGACAAGCGCCGCGAAAAATGGATGTGCCGCGCAACAAGGGTGCGGGGCAGCTAAAGGGCGGGATTATAGCTTAAAAGCGGCCTTAAGCCTCTAGCGGTGAGTGGCGAACGTGCAGCAGACGATTGCTTGGCGCTGTTTGCAGGGCAGCGCATCGCACCTGTGGCGAGGGAGCTTGCTCCCGCTCGGCGGCGCAGCCGTCGTAAACCGGTTGATGCGGTTTTCCTGTAGGAATGCGCCGGCCTTTTGGGGCCGCTGCGCAGCCCAGCGGGAGCAAGCTCCCTCGCCACAGGGGCATCGGCGACCTCAAGTGAGCTAAAGGGTCTTTATCTGTGGTTCATAGGGCGGACGAAGCGCTATTGACCGTTTTGGGCAACCGCTGATCGATCACCCGATACAACGCACTGTCCTGCGGCCAATTGCGCATGAACCGCGCCCGATCCCGGGCGTAGGCCGGGGCGAAGCTGGCCTGGCTACGGTGCTGGCACATGGAGTCCAGGTCGATCAGCGCCCAGCGGTCGTCTTGCCAGAACAGGTTATGCCCTTTGAAATCACCGTGGCTGATGCGCTCGCGAATGAGGTCGGCGAACAAGCGATCCAGCGCCAGCAGCTCAGTCTCGGGGGCTTCGCCGCTCTCCACGTAAGGGGCGAAGCGCTCGATGATATCTGGGCCAGGCAGGTGCTCAGTGACCAGATAGGCGCCACGACGCAGCCACAGGAAACGCTTTTCCAGCAGCGCCAGCGGCTTGGGCGTGGCAATGCCGAGGAAGGCCAGGCGATGGCCTTCGCGCCAGGCATGCCAGGCACGGCTCGGACGCCAGAAGCGCTTGAGCCAATGGGCGAATCCCTTGATGTTGTAGCGCTTGACGATCAGTGTGCGGCCGTTCGCAACCACTTTTCCGACACTCGCCGCGCCGCCGGTCTTGTACAGGTGGCCTTGGTCGAGCAATGCATCGGCCTGCTCGAGCACGGGCGTCATCGCGGCCTCTTCATCGCGGCCGATCGCCCGCAACCCGAACGGCCCACGCTGCACGCTGAAGAGGCTGCACTCGCGCCCGACTTTTTCAAGAAAGTCTTTCAGCCGCCAGGCGTGCACCTTGTCGATCTGCTTTTGCAGGGCTTCCATGGGCAGCGCGTGTTCAGCGTTGCCCAGCAAGTAATACACCAGCAACTCTTCGTTGAACGGCTCGATGGATTTGGGAAGCTGGGCGAAAAACACGCCCAGATTCTCCAGCACCTTCTGCCGCGACAATGGCTGGCCGGGGGATTCGGCGCGGATGCCGGCGCCATCGATGAGATAAAGCTTGCCGCCGTGGCGCAACAAATTGTCCAGGTGCAGGTCTTCCTGCCACAGGCCTTTGCTGTGCAGCCGCGCTATCGCGTCCAAGGCCTCGGCCAGCACCGCCGTTTGTTCATCCGCCAGTATCGGCAGATGTTCGACCTGCTTCCAGGCGTCACCAAGACTCTCGGCATCTTCCAGCAGCTCGAACAGCAACCAGCCACCTTCGCCTTCCTTCAAGCCATCGGCCAGTAGCAACGGCGTCGTCAGCCCCTGCTCCGCCAGCAGGCGAACGCCTTGAAGCTCACGCTGGAAATGTCGGGGTGCCTTGCTGCCCACCAGCAACTTGGCCAACACCGGACGGCCTCGCCATATGCCGGCGCCCACGTAGCGCTGCCCTGGCAAAACCCGCAGTAGCGTCAACAACTGCAACTGCGCCGGGCCGGCGGCGTCCGCCAGCTCCAGGCTCAGGGGCAGGCCAGGATTGCGACCGGCATTTTTCAGTTCGGACAAAAGCATCAACGAGCCTCCTTGTCGCTACGTCGGGCGGCCAGCCGGGTCATCCAGCTGTCGACCAGAGCGCTGTCGAGCGGCTGCTCTAGATAAACAGACAGCAATTGGCGCACATCGTCGCTCTTCCAGGCGCCTGCCCGTCGCAACAGCGGCTCGAGGTCCTTGACCCGGTCACGTTGGCCGAACAACAGCGGCCGGGTTTTCTCCAGGTCAATCAGCTGTGCCTGGTAGCTGCCGTCGATGGCCTGCAGGAAAATATGCTTGGGATAGAAACAGCCATGCATTTGATGGGCATTGTGCAGGCGACGCGCCAAGTGACCACAGGCTTGAAGGATGCCTGTACGTTGTCCGGCACTCAGCGTCGACCAGCGCTGCAGCAGTGAATCAAGATCATCCCAGCCGTCCAGCGCACGCGTCAGCAGGACCGCCCGTGCCTCGCCGTTCACTTTGCGCTGACCATAGAACACCGCTTGCAGCGCGGGAATGTGCAACTGCCGATAACGGCTGATATTGCGAAATTCCCGGGAAAAGCTCGGTTCGCCAAACGGGTGGGACCAGGTCCGGGTGAGGTAATTGCTCTGGCGCTTGAGGTAATAACCCTGCCCTTCCAGCTCCAGCCGGAACACGCTGCTCCAGCCATCGCCCGAGGTGTTGGGTTCGTCCACCGCGTCCAGTTGCCGCGTCCACAAGGCCTCAAAGCTGTCCAGGCCATGACGTTGCAACAACGCCCGGTCTTCAGCGGCCAAAAAATCAGTCATTCGCGCCCCTCGAAAAATCTCACCACGTGGCGGATGCGCTTCTTGTCGCACGCATCGAGCCGGTCACGCTGGCGGTATTGCAGGTAAAAACGCAGGCGCTGCGTGGCCGACAAATGGTATTTGGCCACTTTATCCAGGCACGCCAAGTCCTTGGTAATACGGTACTTGAGCCAGAAACCGCGCCAGAAATCGCCGTTCGGGCAGTCGATCAGAAACAGCTGCGAACGGTCGTCGATGAGCAGGTTGCGCCACTTGAGATCGTTATGGGTGAAGCGGTGGTCGTGCATGGTTCGCGTATAACCGGCCAGTTGCCGGCTGACGTTATCGACCCAGGCACGGTCCGCCAGCCTCGGATCTTGACGCTCGGCGAGGGCCGAGAGGTCTTCGGTATGCGGCAGTTCGCGGGTGATCAGCGCCCCACGGGCATAGGTCGCGCCGTTTCGCTCCAAGCCCCAGCCCACGACTTCAGCGGTGGGGATGCCCCATTTGGCGAAGCGCTTGAGGTTCTGCCATTCGGACTTGACCCGTGGCTTGCCCAGGTAGCGCCGCAAGCCTTTGCCGGCCCCGACGTAGCGCTTGACGTAATAATTCACGCCGTTGCGCTGTACCCGGATCACCTCGGACAACGGGTCGCGGGTCAAGCGCTCTCCTTGCAATGCGAACACCGCTTCGAGGCTGCCAAAATCCTCTGCCAACTCGGCATATGCCGGTTCCAGATTCCAACCCGACATCAGAGCGCGTCCCCGTACCGCTGCTTGCGGGCATACAGTTTGTTGGCCTTGCCTTCGAGCCAGGCCAGCAGCGAAGCCTCTTCGGCGAGGATTCGACGCAGCGGCTGTTGGAAATAGCCTTTGAGAAAACGCAGCTTGTCGCGGCGGGTCAGGCCGATGTCCAGTGCCGAAAAATACAGCGCCGCCAGGTCCTTGTTACGCCAGCGAGTGGTGATGGCAGGACGGGTCTGGGCGCGGTGCAAGTCGATCACCGAGAGCTTGAAATCCCCAGGCGTCACCGGTTTGTCGGTGTGCAGGAGGAAGTGGCAGATGTAGCAGTCACGATGATTGACCCCGGCGCGGTGCATCATGCCGGTCATGCGCGCCACTTCGGCGATCAGCGCTCGCTTGAGCGTCGGCTGCGGCGGCTGCTTGACCCAGTCGATGCTGAAGTCTTCGAGGCTGACGGTCGGCGCCAGCTCTTCGGTGACGATGAACGAGTGCTGGTCCGCCGGGTTGCTGCCCTTCTCGCCGTAGGCGACCGCCGTCATGGTCGGCACACCCGCTTCCTGCAGGCGCTGGATCGCCTTCCACTCCTGCCCTGCGCCGAGTACCGGCAGCTTGGCGGTGAACAGGTTCTTGAAGATCTCGCCCCAACCGATTCCGCGGTGGATCTTCACGAAAAAACCGCGACCGTCCACCTCCGTGCGCAAGGTGCGCCGGGCCTCCAGTTCGCGATAGACCTCGCCCTTGAGCGCTTCGACTTCGGCGAACGCATCGCGCCCGGCCCAAAGGCTCTTGAACGGTTCGGCCAGCATCAGCTTCATTGCGCGTGCTCCGCCAATATCACATCCGCCGCGTGCTGCGGCATGCTGTAGAGGTCGGCCGTCTCGGCGAAGGCCAGACCGTTGCGGCTCCAGGCCGCCCGTGCCTGGGCGTCGTTCAACATGCGCCCCAGGTAGTCGGTGAGCTGGGCTTGTTCGAACGGCTCATCCAACACCAGGCCACTGTCGGCCTCGGCGATGTAATGGGCGTACCCACACACCGCGCTGACCAGCACCGGCAACCCGGCCACCAGTGCTTCGAGCAATACGGTGCCGGTGTTCTCGTTGTACGCCGGGTGGATCAACAGGTCGGCGCCCAGCAGGAAACGCGGGATATCGCTGCGGCCCTTGAGGAACCGCACATTGTCGCCCAGGCCCAGCGCGGCGCTTTGCAGTTGGAATACTTTGGGGTCGTCCTGGCCAATTACAAACAGCCGGGTGCGTTTTCTCAGCTCGGCTGGCAACGCGGCCAGGGCCTTGAGGCTGCGATCCACACCCTTGGTCTTGAACCCGGAGCCGATCTGCACCAGCAGCAGGTCGTCGTCGGCCAGCTCGAATTCGGCCCGGAACGCGGCGCGGATCTCGTCGGCGTCGGCGGGCCGGCGACGGTCCTGGGCGATGCCCGGCGGCAGCAGGTGGAAACGTTCCAGCGGGGTGCCGTAGTGCTTGATGAACAACGGCTGCTGGACTTCGGAGATCATCAGGACTTCGGTCTTGGCATCCTTGGCGAACACGGCCCGCTCATACTCGGCGAAATGCCGGTAGCGGCCCCAGCGCCGGTACAGCGAATTGCGCAGGTTCTGGGCCTTGTCTTCGAAGCAGCCGTCGGCGGCGTAGTACACGTCCAGGCCGGGCATTTTGTTGAAGCCGATCAACCGGTCCACCGGGCGCGTGGCCAGGTCGGCCTCCATCCACGCACTGAGCTTTTCGTTGCGACGATGATTGAACAGCGCCTTGACCGGTGCCACCAGCACCTCGAAGCCTGGCGGCACGTCACCCTCCCAGATCAGCGTGTAGACGCGGATCTGGTGGCCGCGTCGCTGGCACTCCAGGGCGATGCGCATGAAGTCACGCTGCAGGCCACCGAAGGGGAAATACTTGTAAAGGACAAAAGCCAATTGCATCAGCGCGGCTCCTCAGCCAATAACGTGCTCAGGTGGCTGGCAACACGCTCGGGGTTCAGACGCGTGAAGCACAGGGGCTGCTCGCGTTTCAGGTCAAACCGCCGGGCATCCTCGGCGGTTGGCGGGTAAGTGCAGTGTTTCTGCATGCATGGCGCACAGGGGAAATCACTGGCGAGGTGAATCTGGCCCCTGCCATAGGCGCCGGTCAGCACCGGATTGGTCGGGCCGAGCAAGGAAATGGTCGGCACGTCCAGGGCCGCGGCCAGATGGCCGAGACCGGTGTCCACGGCCACGCAAGCCTGGGCCCCGGCAAGCACCTTGCCCATGCCGCCGAGGTTCAGCTTCGGCAGTACCAAGGCGTTGCGCAGCCCGTTGGCGATGCGTTCGGCCCGGGCCTTCTCGGCTGGATTTCCCCACGGCAGTTTGACGACCACGCCGAACTGGCCCATGCGCTCGGTGAGCTGGCGCCAGTAAAGCTCGGGCCAATGCTTGGATTCCCAGGTCGTGCCATGCAGGAACACCACATAAGGGTAAGGACGCGGCAATTCCACCAGTCGGTCGATGTCGAGGCCATAGCTGCCTTGGGTTTTCGGTAAGTCATAGCCCAGCGCCAAGGCGAACAATTGACGCACCCGCTCGACCGCATGTTGACCACGGGCCACGGCCAGGCGACGCGAATAGAAGCGCGCCGCGAGGGGCTCACGCGCAGAATCCCTATCCAGGCCAGCCACCGGCGCCTTGACGTAGCGGGTCAGCCAGGCACTTTTCAACAGGCCTTGGGCATCGATCACCAGGTCGTACTTTTCGGCGCGCACGCTCTGCTTGAAACGTCGCCATTCGCCACTCTTGATGGTTTGCCAAAGGTTCTTGCGCCAGCGACGGATCGCCACGGGAATGACCTTGCCCACGGCCGGGTGCCAGGTGGGGATTTCGGCAAAGCCTTCTTCCACCACCCAGTCGAACTTGATGCCGGGAATCGCCCGCGCCGCGTCGGTCAGCGCCGGCAACGTGTGGACCACATCCCCCAGCGACGAGGTCTTGATCAGCAATACCCGCAAGTTACCGGACCTCCACGGGGGTGCCCTGCAAACGCTCCAGGGCCTCGTTCACCGACGGCGGCATGAGCTGGCGCAGGCAATTGTAATGACCGAAACGGCAGGTACGATCGAAGCATGGACTGCACTCGATGCCCAGGCGCACGACTTCGACCTGGTCGGCCAGCGGTGGCGTGAAGCCTGGCGAGGTGGAACCGTAGACCGCCACCAATGGACGATTCAAGGCCGCGGCCACATGCATCAGGCCCGAGTCGTTGGAGACCACCGAGTCGGCGCAGGACAGCAGGTCGATGGCCTCGGCCAGGGAGGTGTCGCCACTGAGGTTCACTGACTCTTCCCGAAGACCCGGGATCAGCCGCGAGCGGATGTCCTCGCCCACCGGGTGATCTTTTTTCGAACCGAACAGCCAGACTTGCCAGCCTTCGCGAATTTTCGCCTCGGCCACCTGGGCATAGTGCTCCGCCGGCCAGCGCTTGGATTCGCCGAACTCCGCACCTGGACACAGGGCAAGCACTGGGCGATCCAGGCTCAGGCCGAACTTGGCCAGCGCCGCGTCACGGGTCACCGGGTCGATCCGCAGGCTCGGCCGCGGATACGGCTTGGGCAACTCGGAGCCAGGTTCGTAGGCCAGGGCCATGAAGCGCTCGATCATCAACGGATAACGTTCTTTGTCCAGCTTGCGCACGTCGTTGAGCAGGCCGTAGCGAAACTCGCCACGCCAGCCGGTGCGCTTGGGGATGCCGGCGAAGAACGGCACCAGCGCCGACTTCAACGAGTTGGGCAACAGGATCGCCTGGTCGTACTGACCGGCCAGGGATTTGCCGATGCGCCGACGGGTCGCCAGCTCCAGCGCGCCGTGGCCGAGCGGGAAGCTCAAGGCCTTGCGCACTTCGGGCATACGTTCCAGGATCGGCCGGCTCCACTCTGGGGCCAGGACGTCGATTTCGCACTGCGGATGACGCTGTTTCAAACACTGGAACAGTGTCTGCGCCATCACCATGTCACCGACCCAACTGGGCCCAACGATCAAAATATTCATGTGCTTTCCAAAAACGATACGGGGAGGCCTACGCCTCCCCGCCTCGAGAATCACTGTGGCTTAGGTCGTTGCCTGTTGCCCTAATCTACAACACACCGCCAATCAACTGTGGGAGCGAGCTTGCTCGCGAAGAGGCCGGCACCTCCAACATCAATTCCGCTTGACCCACCGCTTTCGCGAGCAGGCTCGCTCCCACAGGGCCCCGCATAGGTTTCAAGCTCTGCGCAACACCACAAATCCATTGTGGGAGCGAGCTTGCTCGCGAAGGGGCCAGCACATCCAACATCAATGTCGCCTGACACTCCACCTTCGCGAGCAAGCTCGCTCCCACAGGGGTCCTGCATACGTTTCCAGCAACGTGCAGCACCGCCAATCCATTGTGGGAGCGAGCCTGCTCGCGAAGGGGCCAGCACATTCAACATCAATGTCGCCTGACACTCCGCTATCGCGAGCAAGCTCGCTCCCACATTTAAAGCTTCAGCGCAGTCCCAGCTCCCGCCAGATCCGCATTACCTGCCGGCGCTCAGCCACGAACTGGTCGCCTGCGATCACCCCGGCATCTTTCTGCAAGGCTTGGCGGTGAGCGGCGGAGCGGTAGGCTTTGTAGGCCTCGCGCAACAGTGTCGCGTCTTCGGCCGGCATCAACCCGACTTCCTGCAACCCGTCCAGGATGCGGATGTTATCGGTGTAGCGCACCAGCGATGGATGCTCTTCGGACCACGCCAGGGCCGCGTATTGCACCATAAATTCAATATCGACGATACCTCCGGCATCCTGCTTGAGGTCGAAGGGCGCCGCGGCCTCGAAGGCATTCGGCGCGGTCCCGGCGGCGGTGGCCTTGCTGCCAAGGTTGTCACGCATCTTGGCGCGCATCTCGCTGACTTCCTGGCGCAGCGTCGGCAAGTCACGCTTGCGTCCCAACACCTGGACGCGGACCTTCTCGAAGGCCTGGCCCACGTCCTGACTGCCCACCAGCACGCGGGCTCGCACCAGCGCCTGATGCTCCCAGGTCCAGGCTTCGTTCTCCTGGTAGCGGGCAAACGCCCCGAGGGAACTGACCAGCAACCCCGACGCCCCGGACGGTCGCAGGCGCATATCCACTTCATACAACTGCCCGGAGTTGGTCTGGGCGGTCAGCAGGTGAATGATCCGCTGGCCAAGCCGGGTGAAGAATTGCGCGCCGTCGATGGGTTTCGGGCCGTCGGTTTCCGCCTGCGGGTCGCCATCGTGGATGAACACCAGGTCCAGGTCGGAACCATGGCCCAATTCCAGGCCGCCGACTTTCCCATAGCCGACAATAATGAAGCCCGGATCACACAGGCTGCCGTCGGTGCGCAACGGCACGCCGTGCTTGGCGGCCGTCTGGCGCCAGGCCAGGGCCAGCACTTGTTCGAGAATCGCCTCGGCCAGCCAGGTCAGGTAATCGCTGACCTTCATCAACGGCAGGCTGCCGGCGATTTCCGACGCCGCCACCCGCAGACGGTGCGCCAGCTTGAAATGCCGCAACGCCTCCATTTGCTGCTCCAGATCATCCTCGGGAATGCGCGTCAGGCGCTCACGCAACTCCGCCGCCAATTCTGGCGCCAGGGGCGGCTTGAACAGCCGGCCCTCGTTGAGCAATTCATCGAGCAGCAGCGGGAAACGGGTGATTTGCTCGGCAATCCACGGGCTCGCCGCGCACAGCGTCAGCAAGCGCCGCAGGGCCCCGGGGTTTTCCGTCAATAAGACCAGGTAGGCCGAACGGCGGGCCACAGCTTCTACCAAGGGCAGCACCCGCTCCAACACCAGGTCCGGATCGGCATGCTCCACAGCCTGGGCCAGCAGGCGTGGAATGAATGCATCCAGGCGTTCGCGCCCCAAGCGCTGCATGGCGCGCAATTGCGGGCTGCCGCGCAGGATGGCCAGGGCCTTGAGGGCTTTGGGCGCATCAACGAAACCGCCCTCTTCCAACTGACGGCACGCCACTTCTTCATTCTGGCTGTCTTCCCACAACGGCAACCATTCGCCGCCGACCACCACTTCGCTTTCACCGCCCTCTTCTTCATCCGGGTCGGCGATGACCTGGCCGAAATGCCAGGCCACGCGCCCGCGCCAGTACATCAATTGCTCATGAAAGGCCGACCAGTCGGCAAAACCCAGCATGAACGCAATGCGCGCCTGATCCTGCGGGCTGTCCGGCAGCATCTGGGTCTGACGATCGGCAATGGCCTGGATCGCATGCTCGGTATAGCGCAGGAATTCGTAGCCCTGGCGCAGCTCATCGATCACCTTGGCCGGCAGGTAACCCTGGCCCTCCAGGGTGTTCAACACCTTGAGCAGCGGCCGCTGCTGCAAGCTCAAGTCGCGTCCACCGTGGATCAGCTGGAACGCCTGGGCAATGAACTCGACCTCGCGAATGCCGCCCGAGCCCAGCTTGATGTTGTCGGCCATGCCCTTGCGCCGCACCTCCTGCTGGATCAGTTGCTTCATGGTGCGCAGCGCTTCGATGGCGGAGAAATCCAGGTAACGGCGATAGACGAACGGACGCAGCATGTCGAGCAGTTGCGCGCCGGCCACCTGGTCGCCAGCCACCACCCGCGCCTTGATCATGGCGTAGCGTTCCCAGTCGCGGCCCTGGTCCTGGTAATACTGCTCCAGGGCATTGAAGCTCAGCACCAGCGCACCGGCCGAGCCGTAGGGGCGCAGCCGCATGTCGACGCGGAACACGAAGCCGTCGACGGTCATCGGGTCGAGGGCCTTGATCAGGCGCTGGCCGACGCGGATGAAAAATTCCTGGTTATCCAGCGGCCGCTTGACGCCTACGGTTTCACCACCCTCGGGATACGCGAAGATCAGGTCGATGTCCGACGACAGGTTCAGCTCCACCGCCCCCAGCTTGCCCATGCCGAGGATGACCATCTGCTGCGGCTCGCCGCTGCGCCGCCCGGTGGGCGTGCCGAACTGCTGGCTGAGGCGCTGGTACAACCATTGGTAAGCCTGGTCGATGCAGGTGTCGGCCATGTCCGAGAGGTCGCGACAGGTCTGGACCAGATCGGCCTGGCGGGTCAGGTCGCGCCAGATGATCCGCACTTGCTGGCGGGTACGTTGGCGACGCAGGACGCGGCCCAGTTCGTCTTCGGTTTCGGCGGCCTGGACGGCAGCGCCGATCTGCGCACACATTTCGCCGGGTGCCAGGCTGCGGTCCAGTTCGCCGCTGCGCACCAGCTCCAGGAGCATCACCGGGTCACGAACACTCTGCTCGATGACAAAGTCGCTGGCGGCGGCAATACGGCTGAACGCCTCCCAGCGTTGCGGGGTCCAGGCCGACAGCCCATGATCGTCGTCGAGGCAGGCGACCGCCGCACGGAACGACTGCTCGGCACGACTGACCAATGACTGGAGAATTGCCGGTACTTCGACAAGCGAGGGCAGGCTCATGGTCTATCCTTGATCGGCGCGGGAAAGGCTGGATGTAGTGTTTTTTCAAAAGACACTACCTGATCGACTGTCGAACAAAGATGATAAATAGCTGAAAATCTGATTTTATTGGCAGCCGGCATCAAGTTTTTACCTGTTCGAGTTGGCTAAAGACCAACAGTAACGATTATTCTCACAACGAAACGAGGGGCCACGAGCCGCTCAGGTGTAGTTTTACTACTCGTCTATACATTCGAAAGGCTGAAACGGCCGACGATTTGTAGTAAAACTACACGCCGCCGAAACAACCTTCGGCAATCCAAGAATTTATATCGTCTGCCCACAAGGCCAGTCGCAAACTCAGGCAACCGATTCTGGTAGCCTTTCCGCCCTGGAGCAAGCCATGCAAGACCTCGATCCCGTCGAAACCCAGGAATGGCTGGACGCCCTGGAATCGGTTCTCGACAAAGAAGGCGAAGACCGTGCTCATTATCTGATGACCCGTATGGGCGAACTCGCGACCCGCAGCGGTTCGCAACTGCCCTACGCCATCACCACGCCGTACCGCAACACGATCCCCGTTACCCACGAAGCACGCATGCCTGGCGACCTGTTCATGGAACGCCGCATTCGCTCGCTGGTACGCTGGAACGCGTTGGCCATGGTCATGCGTACCAACCTGAAAGATTCTGACCTGGGCGGTCACATCTCCAGCTTCGCCTCCAGCGCGACGCTGTATGACATCGGCTTCAACTACTTCTTCCAGGCCCCGACCGACGAACACGGCGGCGACCTGATCTACTTCCAGGGTCACGCATCGCCAGGCGTCTACGCCCGTGCGTTCATGGAAGGCCGCATTACCGAAGACCAGATGAACAACTTCCGCCAGGAAGTGGACGGCAACGGCCTGTCCTCGTACCCGCACCCTTGGCTGATGCCGGACTTCTGGCAGTTCCCGACCGTTTCCATGGGCCTGGGCCCGATCCAGGCGATCTACCAGGCACGCTTCATGAAGTACCTGGAAGCTCGTGGCTTCATCCAGCCAGGCAAGCAGAAGGTCTGGTGCTTCATGGGCGACGGCGAGTGCGACGAGCCGGAATCCCTGGGCGCGATCTCCCTGGCCGGCCGCGAGAAGCTGGACAACCTGATCTTTGTCATCAACTGCAACCTGCAGCGCCTCGACGGCCCGGTTCGCGGCAACGCCAAGATCATCCAGGAACTCGAAGGCGTGTTCCGTGGCGCCCAGTGGAACGTCAACAAAGTCATCTGGGGCCGCTTCTGGGACCCACTGCTGGCCAAGGACGTCGACGGCATCCTGCAACGTCGCATGGACGAAGTCATCGACGGCGAATACCAGAACTACAAGGCCAAGGACGGCGCGTTCGTCCGCGAGCACTTCTTCAACTCGCCTGAACTCAAGGCCATGGTCGCCGACCTGTCCGACGACGAGATCTGGAAGCTCAACCGTGGCGGCCACGACCCGTACAAGGTCTACGCGGCGTACCACCAGGCGGTCAACCACAAAGAACAGCCGACCGTCATCCTGGCCAAGACCATCAAGGGTTATGGCACCGGTGCCGGCGAAGCGAAGAACACCGCGCACAACACCAAGAAAGTCGATGTCGACAGCCTGAAGCTGTTCCGCGACCGTTTCGACATTCCGGTCAAGGACAGCGAGCTGGAAAACCTGCCGTTCTTCAAGCCGGAAGAAGGCAGCGCCGAAGCCCGTTACCTGGCCGAGCGCCGTGCCGCCCTGGGCGGTTTCGTGCCGCAGCGTCGCGCCAAGAGCTTCAGCATCCCGACCCCGCCACTGGAAACCCTCAAGGCAATCCTGGACGGCTCGGGCGACCGTGAAATCTCCACCACCATGGCCTTCGTGCGGATCCTCGCGCAATTGGTCAAGGACAAGGAAATCGGCCAGCGCATCGTCCCGATCATCCCGGACGAAGCCCGTACCTTCGGTATGGAAGGCATGTTCCGCCAGTTGGGCATCTACTCGTCCGTCGGCCAGCTCTACGAGCCAGTCGATAAAGACCAGGTGATGTTCTACCGCGAAGACAAGAAGGGCCAGATCCTCGAGGAAGGCATCAACGAAGCGGGCGCCATGAGCTCCTTCATTGCCGCCGGTACTTCGTACTCCAGCCACAACCAGCCGATGCTGCCGTTCTACATCTTCTACTCGATGTTCGGCTTCCAGCGTATCGGTGACCTGGCCTGGGCCGCTGGCGACAGCCGCACCCGTGGCTTCCTGATCGGCGGCACCGCCGGCCGTACCACCCTCAACGGTGAAGGCCTGCAGCACGAAGACGGCCACAGCCACATGCTGGCCGGGACCATCCCGAACTGCCGCACCTATGATCCGACCTACGGCTACGAGCTGGCGGTGATCATCCAGGACGGCATGAAGAAGATGACCGAAGAGCAACAGGACGTCTTCTACTACATCACCGTGATGAACGAGTCCTACCAGCAGCCAGCCATGCCGGCCGGCGTGGAAGCAGGCATCGTCAAGGGCATGTACCTGCTCGAGGAAGACACCCGCGAAGCGGCGCATCACGTTCAACTGATGGGCTCCGGCACCATCCTGCGTGAAGTGCGTGAAGCGGCGAAGATCCTGCGTGAAGAGTTCAACGTCGGTGCCGACGTCTGGAGCGTCACCAGCTTCAACGAACTGCGTCGCGACGGCCTGGCCGTAGAACGCAGCAACCGCCTGCACCCTGGCCAGAAGCCAAAGCTGAGCTACGTCGAAGAGTGCCTGAACGGTCGCAAAGGTCCGGTCATCGCCTCCACCGACTACATGAAGCTGTTCGCCGAGCAGATCCGCCAGTGGGTGCCTTCCAAGGAATTCAAAGTGCTGGGCACCGACGGTTTCGGCCGTAGCGACAGCCGCAAGAAGCTGCGTCACTTCTTCGAAGTCGACCGTAAGTTCGTTGTGTTGGCAGCCCTGGAAGCCCTGGCTGACCGTGGCGATATCGAACCTAAAGTGGTGGCCGAAGCCATCGCCAAGTTCGGCATCGATCCGGAAAAACGCAACCCACTGGACTGCTGAGGAGAATTTTCGTGAGCGAACTCATTCGCGTACCTGACATCGGCAGCGGTGAAGGTGAAGTAATTGAACTGTTTGTGAAGGTCGGCGACCGTATCGAAGCCGACCAGAGCATCCTGACGCTTGAATCGGACAAGGCCAGCATGGAAGTGCCTGCGCCGAAGGCCGGTGTCATCAAGAGCCTGAAAGTGAAGCTGGGCGACCGCTTGAAGGAAGGCGACGAACTGCTGGAGCTGGAAGTCGAGGGCGCCGCTGCGGCGCCTGAAGCGGCCGCCCCTGCGGCTGCCCCGGCAGCGGCTGAAAAGCCTGCCGCCGCGCCGGCTGCCGAAGCGGCTCCCGCGCCCGCTGCGGCGCCTGCCGCTGCCAGCGTCCAGGACATCCATGTCCCGGACATCGGTTCGTCGGGCAAGGCCAAGATCATCGAAGTGTTGGTCAAGGCTGGCGACACCGTCGAAGCCGACCAGTCGCTGATCACCCTGGAATCCGACAAGGCCAGCATGGAAATCCCATCGCCGGCCGCCGGTGTGGTGGAAAGCGTCGAGGTCAAGCTGGACGACGAAGTCGGCACCGGTGACCTGATCCTGAAGCTGAAAGTAGCCGGCGCCTCGGCACCTGCAGCGCCTGCCCCGGCCGCCAAGGCTGAGGCCGCTCCAACACCAGCCGCCGCGCCTGCGGCCAAGGCTGAAGCAGCCCCTGCTCCTGTCGCCGCTGCGCCTGCGCCTAGCGGTGCCAAGGTGCATGCCGGCCCAGCGGTGCGTCAGCTGGCCCGTGAATTCGGTGTCGAGCTGTCCGCCGTAGGCCCGAGCGGCCCTCACGGTCGCGTGCTCAAGGAAGACGTGCAAGCCTACGTCAAGGCCATGATGCAGAAGGCCAAGAACGCACCGACCGAAGGCGCCACCGGCGGCGCGGGCATCCCGCCGATCCCGGCGGTGGACTTCAGCCGCTTCGGCGAAACCGAAGAAGTGGCCATGACTCGCCTGATGCAGATCGGCGCGTCGAGCCTGCACCGCAGCTGGCTGAACATCCCGCACGTGACGCAGTTCGACCAGGCCGATATCACCGAGCTGGAAGCTTTCCGCGTCGCGCAGAAAGCCGTGGCGGAAAAGGCCGGCGTGAAGCTGACCGTGCTGCCATTGCTGCTCAAGGCCTGTGCGCACCTGCTCAAGGAACTGCCGGACTTCAACAGCTCCCTGGCCCCAAGCGGCAAGGCTGTGATCCGCAAGAAATACGTGCACATCGGCTTTGCCGTCGACACCCCGGAAGGTCTGCTGGTACCGGTCATCCGCAACGTCGACCAGAAGAGCCTGCTGCAACTGGCTGGCGAAGCCGCTGCCCTGGCCGAAAAAGCCCGGAACAAGAAGCTCACCGCCGACGACATGCAGGGCGCCTGCTTCACCATCTCCAGCCTCGGCCACATTGGCGGCACCGGCTTCACGCCGATCGTCAACGCGCCGGAAGTGGCGATCCTGGGTGTTTCCAAGGCCACCATCCAGCCAGTCTGGGACGGTAAAGCCTTCCAGCCGAAGCTGATGCTGCCACTGTCGCTGTCCTACGATCACCGTGTGATCAACGGCGCCGCCGCCGCACGCTTCACCAAGCGCCTGAGCGACTTGCTGGGCGACATCCGCACCATCCTGCTGTAACACCGGGCGGCCCTCCCTTGGGAGGGCCATTCGGAGCACCGTTTCCGAGCGCCACGCTCGTACCTCAACCCCGTCCGTTTGGCGGGGCTTTTTTTGCCTGGAAATCAAGCCAGGTACAGGGATGCTGGATGGGCCGGCCTCATCGCGAGCAAGCTCGCTCCCACAAGGGTCTTGTGGTGCCGCACTGCACTTGAAACTGAAGAGCCCCTCCTGTGGGAGCGAGCTTGCTCGCGATAGCGGTATGTCAGACAGCCCGGCAATTTTCCTACCCCGCCAGTTTTAAATGACTACGCCCCCTGTAGTCATTCCCCACAACCCGCGCCCCCTTCCCTATCGATATTTATCGCCCGCCGAGCTTTAGCATCGAACCGCCAAGGCACCTTGATGGGTGCGCCATTAAAACTTCGAATGGATTCGAATATGTTCAAACCTACCGTCGGCCCGATTGTCGGGCACACGACCACGGACCATGCCCGGATATTCCTGCGCGGCGATCATGGCAACAGCCAGGTATTTGCCGGCATCCGCCACCGACGCCGAGGGAATACAGGCTGGTCGAAAGGGCAATTTGTCCAACTGAAGGCCTACCGCGACATGTCCGATGTCATCGTGTTGAAAGGTCTTCAACCCGACACCGCCTACGAATACCAGGCCGGCTGGTTCAGCCCCCTGAGCCCGACCCATACCGTGGAAACCATTCAGGAACTGCCCTTGCAATGGCCCAGGAACACCTATTGCTTGCGCACGCCGACCGATAAAACCGATGCGCCGCGGGCTTATATCGTGGGCTCGTGTCGCTACTTGCGGATCGTCGCCAACACCCCGCTGCTACCTGCCCTTGGGGATCGCACCTTCGCCGGCATCAATCGCGTCGTCGAACAAGCCGACCCGCCGATCAGCGCGGTATTGATGACCGGCGACCAGGTTTACCTCGATGACTTGAATGTCATCGGCCCGGACCGAGCCTATAAAAACATCCTCTTCAGATACCGAACGGTATTTGCCCAGCCGCAGATCAGCAAGCTGATGGCTGGCACCCCGACCTACATGATCCTCGACGACCATGAAATCGAAGACAACTGGCCCGCCAGGAGAACCGCCCAGGACGACCTCCTGTATGCCAATGCCATGAGCGCTTATCGGCTTTACCAGGCCAGCCACGGGCCCGTCCATGAACTGTCGGGCGACGGAACATTAAACAGGGCGTTGACCCGCTACTGGTACACCTTTGCCCACGGGGATATCCATTGGTTCGTTACCGACAGCCGGACGCAACGCAACCTGTCGGCGGACGACCGGCGCATCCTCGACCATGAACAGGAACAGGCCCTGCTTGAATGGCTCGTCAGCAGCCCCGCCCGGGTCAAGCTCGTCGTCACCAGTGTGATGTTTTTCCCAGACAGCAAGCGCAATGACGGCGATGCCTGGCAGGCGTTTCCGGCACAACGGCTGCGACTGCTGGACAGCATCCGCCGTCAGCGGATCAAAAACGTAGTGTTCATTTCGGGTGACGTCCACGGTTCCATGACCAGCCGGCTGCGGCACAGCGAGGATCCTGATTTCGAGGTCAACACCGTGGTTTCCTCGCCGTTCTACAACAGCAAACTGCTGCCTTTTGCAAAAGCCGCGGATTTTATTTTCCACCGGCCCATGGCCCGCACGGACAGCGGTGAGTACCGCTATGAACTGACCAGCGAAGTGGTGAGCCAGGACAACTTCGCCCACCTGCAGGTCACGGCGCAGAGCCTCCAGGTCACCTTCCACGACCGTGACGCAAGGCCCTTGCAGGCAGTCGATATCCCGCTGCGATGAACTTCCATGCCCTCTGATCGGCTGGCGACTGGAGAAATCCCGTTGTCGGCCGATAAAAGGTTTATAGCACTTGGCCTTCATCTCTCTTGTCAGCCAGTGCTGCAATGATGCAACCTTGCGCCAATCCGTAATAACGAGGGCGTCAGCCCGGCGCGATCAGCATTTTCGAAGCGAGTTTCCCCATGAAAAGCCAACCCGATGCCGCCAGCCGTATGGCGGCCGAGGTAGTGACGCAGTTACCGGTGCCCGCGCGGCTCGGTATGCTGCGTTTCGAACGGCTGAATGAAGCTAGCTGGGCGCTGTTGTTCCTCGACCCCAATTGCGAGCGACACTTCGGCCTGCCGGCGGTAGAGCTGTGCTCGCTGGTCAGTTCGCCCTACGCCAGCCTGATGGAGCCCGAAGCGCGCTATCAACTGCACGACGCCATCCAGCAGCAACTGGCCCAGGCCGCGCATTACCAGATTCGCTACACGCTCCACACCGCCAAGGGGCCGATGAACGTGCTGGAGACGGGCGAAGCCTATAAACAGCACAATCGCCACCTGCTGCGCGGCTACCTGCTGGTAGTGGACAATTTGCTGCAAAGCGAACCCTCCATGCCGGCCCTGGACCTGGAAACCCAGAACTCGCGCCTGCAGATCGCCCTGGAACTGAACCAGCGCGCCCAGCAAGAACAACTCCAGCATCTGGACCGCGTACGTGCCCAACAGGACCTGATCCTGCTACTGACCCGCCAACGCTACAGCGCCAACAATTCCCTGCTCGAAGCGGCTGAACTCATCACCCGCAGCGCCTGCGACATCTACCAGATCGATTGCGCCAGTATCTGGAACCTCGACGATGGCAAGCTGGTGCCGATTTCCGCCTATAACCGCGCGTCCCAGGAATATTTCCTGCCAGCGGTGATCGACGCCAACGAGTTTCCCGACTACATGGAGGCGCTGCAGACCTGCCGCGCCATCGACGCCCACAATGCGATGCGCGACCCGCGTACCCGGGAAATGGCCGGGAACCTGCGCGCTCGCGACGTCAACGCCATTCTCGACGCCAGCGTGCGTATCGACGGCCAAGTGGTGGGCGTGCTGTGCCTGGAACAAGTGGGCGCCACCCGCGCCTGGCAGTCGGATGAAATCGCCTTTGCCGGCGAGCTGGCGGACCAGTTCGCCCAAGTCATCAACAACCACAACCGACGCACCGCCACCAGCGCCCTGCACCTGTTCCAGCGGGCCGTGGAGCAGAGCGCCAACGCGTTCCTGCTGGTCAATTGCGACGGCGTGGTGGAGTACGTCAACCCAAGCTTCACCGCGATCACCCAGTACACCACCGAGGAAGTCCACGGCCAGCGTCTCTCGGAACTGCCGGCCCTGGAAAACCTCAGCGAACTGCTGTTCGACGCGCCCTCGGCGCTGGCCCAGAGCAATAGCTGGCAGGGCGAGTTCAAGAGCCGGCGCAAGAACCTGGAACCCTACTGGGGCCAGTTGTCGATTTCCAAGGTCTACGGCGACAACCGCGAGTTGACCCACTATATCGGCATCTACGAAGACATCACCCAGACCAAGCTGGCCCAGCAGCGCATCGAGCGCCTGGCCTACACCGACAATCTGACCAACCTGGGCAATCGCCCGGCGTTCATCCGCAACCTCGATGAACGCTTCGCCCGGGACAGTGACTCGCCTATCAGTCTGCTGCTGGTGGACATCGACAACTTCAAGCGCATCAACGACAGTCTCGGCCACCAGACCGGCGACAAACTGTTGATCAGCCTGGCCCGGCGCCTGCGCAACAGCTTGAGCCCCAGTGGCAGCCTGGCGCGCTTCGCCAGTAACGAATTCGCGGTGCTGCTGGACGACACCGATCTGGAGGCCGGGCAGCAGATCGCCAGCCAGTTGCTGATGACCCTCGACAAACCGATGTTCGTCGACAACCAGTTGATCAGCGTGACCGGCTCCGTGGGCCTCGCCTGCGCGCCGCTGCACGGTCGCGACCCGCAGACGCTGATGCGCAACGCCGGCCTTGCCCTGCACAAGGCCAAGGCCAACGGCAAGCACCAGGTCCAAGTGTTCACCGAAGCACTGAATGCCGAGGCCAGCTACAAGCTGTTCGTGGAAAACAACCTGCGACGCGCCTTGACCCAGAACGAACTGGACGTGTTCTACCAGCCCAAGCTGTGCCTGCGCAGCGGCCGCCTGCTGGGCATGGAAGCGCTGCTGCGCTGGAATCATCCGGAAAAGGGCATGATCCGCCCGGACCAGTTCATCAGCGTGGCCGAAGAAACCGGCCTGATCATCCCCATTGGCAAATGGATCGCCCGCCAGGCCTGCCGGATGAGCAAACAGCTGACCGCCGCCGGCCTGGGTAACCTGCAAGTGGCGATCAACTTGTCACCCAAGCAGTTCTCCGACCCGGACCTGGTCGCCTCCATCGCCAGCATCCTCAAGGAGGAACAACTGCCGGCGCGGCTGCTGGAACTGGAGCTGACCGAAGGCCTGCTGCTGGAAGCCACCGAAGACACCCACTTGCAGCTCGACCAGCTCAAGCGCCTGGGCCTGACCCTGGCCATGGACGACTTCGGCACCGGTTATTCGTCCCTCAGCTACCTGAAGAAATTCCCGATCGACATCATCAAGATCGATCGCAGCTTCATCCATGAGATCCCCGACAACCAGGACGACATGGAAATCACCTCGGCGGTGATCGCCATGGCCCACAACCTGAAACTCAAGGTCGTGGCCGAAGGCATCGAAACCGCCCAGCAACTGACGTTCCTGCGGCGTCATCGTTGCGACGTCGGCCAGGGCTACCTGTTCGACCGGCCAATCCCTGGCGCGGAGCTGATCGAAAAGCTCAAGCGCTACCCGCGCGGGCCTCTGGTCTGACAGCTGCGTATAGCTTGCGGCGGCTTTTCTGAGGCACACTGACGGTCTATTTCGCTCAAATCCATCTGACTGAGAGGACTGATCATGGTCTTGCGCTCGGAAATCCTGGTGAACAAAAACGTGCTTCCTACTCCTGATCAAGCTCTGCCTGGCCGTGAAACCCCGATGACCGTGCCGGAAAAACACTTCGTCCACGACGCGCCCCTGCTGGGCCCGTTTGCCATGGATGTGGACTTCGCGATCTTCGGCCTCGGTTGCTTCTGGGGCGCAGAGCGCAAGTTCTGGCAGCGTGAAGGCGTGGTCAGTACCGCGGTGGGTTACGCCGGCGGTTTCACGCCGAACCCGACGTATGAAGAGGTCTGCTCGGGCCTTACCGGCCACAGCGAAGTGGTCCTGGTGGTCTACGAGCCAGCGAAAGTCAGCTACGAAGAGCTGCTGAAGATGTTCTGGGAACTGCACAACCCGACCCAGGGCATGCGCCAGGGGAACGACATCGGCACCCAGTACCGTTCGGTGATCTATGCCACGAACCCGACTCAACTGGCAGCGGCCAGACACAGCGAGCAAGTCTTCCAGGCTGAGCTGACCAAGGCCGGCAAAGGCACCATCACCACCGAAATCGAAGAAGCGCCGACGTTCTACTTCGCCGAGGCCTATCACCAGCAGTACCTGGCGAAGAATCCTGAAGGCTATTGCGGGATCGGCGGCACCGGCGTGACCTGCCCGATCTGACTACAAGCTTCGCGAGCAGGCTCGCTCCCACAGGTCCAGCGGCATACCCAAATGTTGCATGCACACCAGGGCCAATGTGGGAGCGAGCCTGCTCGCGATAGCGGTGGGTCTGGAGCGGTAATGCTGAATGTGCCGCCGCCATCGCGAGCAAGCTCGCTCCCACACTGGTTCTGAGGTGTGTCCAATATTTCTGTTCGCCCTGAACCCTGTGGGAGCGAGCTTGCTCGCGATGGCGCCCTTCCAGACGCCCTCAAACCATCAGCTCTCAGCGATCAACCAATCCATCTGCCACCCACCTTGGGTCTGCCCGAGCTTTTTCGACAGCCACGGCAGCAGCTCACGCAACTCTTCTTCCAGTCCCCACGGCGGGTTGGCAATCGCCAGGCCGGAACCGTTCAGGCTGTTGGGCGTCGCCAGCGGGTGCACCAACAGTTCCACCCGCAACAGCTTCGGCGCGCCCGTGCCAGCCAGGTCTTGGTAGAAACGACGCAACATCCGCTGGTCCTTCACCGGGTACCAGATGGCCGCCACCGTCTGGCGCATCCGGCCAATCGCCTCCTTGAGCGAGGCGGCACAGCGTTGCATTTCGTCAAGCTGTTCGAAGGGTGGATCGATCAGCATCAGCGCACGTTTTTCCGCCACCGGCAGCAACGCCCGCGGCACATGCCAGCCTTCACCCAGGTGCACCGCCACGCGACGGTCGCCTTTCATGTTGTCCTTGAGCAACACGCCGTCTTCCGGATGTTTCTCATTAAGCAGCACACGGTCGTGCGGACGGGTCAGGCGCCGCGCCAGTTCCGGCGAGCCCGGGTAGTAGCGCAATTCCCCGTCCGGGTTCATCTCGTGCAGCACTTTCATGTAGTCGGCAGTCAACGGCGGCAGGTCGCCCTCGCCCCACAACCGCGCGATGCCTTCCAAGTACTCACCGGTACGATTGGCCTGGTCGCCCTGCAAGTCATACAGCCCGATGCCCGCGTGGGTATCGAGGTAGGCGAAGGGCTGTTCCTTGCGCGACATCAGCGCGATGAGGCGGGTCAAGGTCAGGTGTTTGAACACGTCGGCGTGATTGCCGGCGTGGAAGGCGTGGCGATAATTCATGGCGGCTCCTGCGAAGGGCGACGAGTTTACCTTGAAGCGCGTCGAACGTCAGGGGTTGGCAGCCCGGCGGACACGCCACGATCAGCAAGCTCGCGCAGCAAGTACGCCTGCAAGGGCGCCTTGGGCGCGGCAAGCGGCTTCGATCGCTGAAGAAAATGGGTAATCTTGCACCGCAGGATGCGCTGGTCGACCCGCTCACACAGAGACGGATGCTCTTCGCCCAGCCATGTGAGCAAGTTATCCACCAGACAGTCCATCGACCCCTCGGCCATGGCCTCCAGCAGCGCCACCGGCACTTCCCACCAAGGAAAAATTCGGGCCGGTCGCTGGACGTTTCCCACGAACTCAAGAGATTGACCGTTGATCAGGCAACGACTGATCACCGGCAAGAGCTGCCCGGCGTCCACCGCCGTCGATTGCAGGATCGGCCCCATGAACCGCCCATCCCAAAAGCGCAGGAAAACCGCCTTGCCACCCGGCAGCAACACCTGGGTGAGCCCACGTAAATGCTCGGCAAGGTCTTCCTGGCCAGCACGCGCCACCGCCAGCCACCCCCAATCGAGTGAATCGGTGGCCGCTATCCAGTCAAGGAACTCACTGTCTGCGCGAACAAGCCCTACATAAGGCATGACCGCTTCCCATCCGGCATACGGCGTGTCGGCCCAGATCGGCGTGGGCGTCGTGGCCATCGAGCGCCGCCAGGCCGATAACGGCCCAGCGCTGCTGGCGCTGCTGAAAATGGCGAACAGTTGCTCGGACGCCTGCAGCGGATGGTGCTCAAGCCATGCTCGGGGAGATGGGTCGCCGTTCATGCACGCCTCCGGCCATTGACAGGTTTATGAGTAACCGGCGGCACTGTGCAGACGCCGTTTCTACAACGTTCACATTCCTCACAGAATGGCGCCGAGCCTTGGAAACTGAGGACTTGCGCCACGGAAAGCCGAGGCGCCGCCGCTGGGACCGGTTTCCCGGCGCCGCCCGGCGAACCCGCTGCCGCGTCCATCACCGCCATCGGCGCCCCACCGACCTCGATCGGCACACTGCTGAAAATCCCACCGGCACCGATGTTGATCCAATGGCCGCCAGCCTGGAGGGTCACACTAGCGCCACCGTCCAGAACCACTTGCTGGCCGGCACTGACATGAAACTGCTGGCCGGCGTTCAGGACCTGGCTGGTCACCCGAATATGCCGCTCGCCACTCACCAGCAAGTGATCGTCCTGGCGGACTTCAGCCTGGCGCCTACCGTGGGTGACGCGCTGCTCATCGGCCTTTAGCTCGTGCCGCGCCGTGCCGGTGACAACGATGCTACGCTCGTGATCGACCTGCACCCGCTGATCGTGCAACACATGCTGGGTCCAGTTTCGCTGGGCCCGAAGGTAGATCTCCTCGGCCCCCTTGCGGTCCTCGATGCGCAGTTCGTTATAGCCTTCGCCACCAGGGCTGCTCTGGCTGCGCCAGATACTGCGGGTCTTGTCCGCCGGCAGTTCCAGCGGCACCGGGTTGGCGCCATTGGGCAGGCAACCGACCACCAACGGCTTGTCCACGTCGCCATCGATGAACCCCACCAGCACTTCCATGCCGACCCGGGGAATCATCACCGCACCGTAGCGATCATGGGCCCAACCCGCGGCCACTCGCAGCCAGCAACTGGAATGCTCATCGCGCTGGCCGTGACGATCCCAGACCAGTTGCACCTTGACCCGCCCGAATTCATCGCAATGGATCTCGCTGCCCTGCGGCCCGGTCACCACCGCTGATTGATAGCCGTGGGCATGGGGCTTTTCGTGCTGCAAGGACGGCCGAAAGAACACGTCCCATGGCGTGGCGAAGAAGGTATTTCTATAACCCTGGAATTCATCCGGACTGGAGGAGGCTGTTTCTTCCCGCACCTGGGGTTGACGGCCATGATGGCTGATCTGGGTCAGGAGCCACAGATCGTTCCACTGTTCCCGGGGATGGTTCTTGATGCGCATGAAATGCCCGCTGACGAAGGCGCTGTCATCGCTGTCGCCCTGTGCCACGCGATGATTGGCGCCGTGACGCTCAAGGGCGCGTCGGGTCAGGTGCTTGCCATCGTCACGGTCGCAGAACCCACCGGGGTAGCGATAGTCCTCAAGGACAGGACGTTGCCGATTGTAGAGCTCGGCTTGCAATGTCACGCCAGGCTTGCGGAAGTCGTAGTCGCGCAACGTCACGGCCGTGGTATGGGTCTGGATTCGCACCGCCAAGCGCTTGATGGCCGGCGCGTCGGCAGCCATGCCGCTGTCGGGAAGGTACAACGTCGATTCGGGCAGGCAAGGAAACACGGTCTGGTCATCACCGAACACCAGCAGATGACCGTCAGGGCGGTGGCGAAAATGGTAGTGGATACCGACTTCAGCGCAGATCCGCTCAATGAACGCCAGGTCGCTTTCACCGTACTGCACACAGTATTCACGCTCGGGGTATTGCCCTGCGAGGGTGAATTCGTAGGCACCCGCCAGGATCCCGTGATCCTTCAAGACTTGGGCGACGATAGCGGGCACGCTCAAGCGCTGGAAGATCCGCTGGTTGATACGATGGCGCAAGTAGGCCAGGCGCGGCACCAAAGTGACCTGGTAGCGAGTCAGGCGCTTGCCCGAGTCGCCTTGGGCGACGCTATAGAGCTGACCGTGTATGCCACCGTCCCGGTCGTCGAACCCCAGGAATGCCTGACGATGCAGAAGCTCTTCCAGTGCCAGGTCGGACCGTTCGCTGACCAGTTCCAGGTCAAAACGATAGGGCTGGCTGATGGCTTCCGTGCCCTTGAACTCAAGCACCTTGAGCTCGCTCGGTTGGTTGTCGAGCGTCAGCGTGAATCGCGGCGGGAACATCCTATGTGCCTCTGCTGAATGGAGGTGGATGATTCTGCACGAGCACCAGGGACGTGTATTGGAGGCGCAAAAAAACAGATTTGCCCTACAGCCAAGAAGCCAAAAGCTGCTAAGCGTGATGCATTTTCCGATAGACATTCGAAGCATCACGGCCAACCGCTACCGTCCTACAAACGAATCAGCAGTTTCTTGCAACGTGCTCGATCTCTGGCCAACAGTGGGCGTGATAACGTGCGTCAGTCGCAAAAAGCAAAGGACGCATGACATGACGACACGCTACGCAAAAATCGCAATGACCCTGGCACTCGCTGCATTCGCCTTCCTGACGGTGTTCAACAACCTCACGGACTACCGCTCCAATTTCAATTTCGTCCAGCATGTCCTGAGCATGGACACCACCTTCCCCGACAATGCCGCCCGGTATCGCGCCCTCGATAAACCATGGATGTGGCACGGCGCCTATTGGCTGATCATCTTCGGCGAGGCATTGACGGCGGGGCTGCTAGGCTACGGCGCAGTGAAACTGTGGCAGGCACGCCGGGCCGAGGCCGGGGTGTTTGCCCGCGCCAAACGATGGACCGTGGCCGGGTTGACGGTCGGTTTCTTCGTCTGGTTCTTTGGTTTCATGGTGGTCGGCGGCGAATGGTTCCTGATGTGGCAATCAGAAATCTGGAATGGCCAGGACGCTGCGTTCAGATTCTACATGGCGATCCTGGGCGTGTTGATCTTTCTCAACCAGCCTGATGCCGAGATGAAGTGATATCCGTGGCGAGGGAGCTTGCTCCCGCTGGACTGCGTAGCAGTCCCTTTTTGTGAGCGCTTCGCACTCAAGCGGGAGCAAGCTCCCTCGCCACATTGGATCACCTGCGGGCTCAAGGCCGCGCAGAAAGTCTTACTGGTTCAGACGGAAATCTTTCTCGGCCGCTTCGAAGCGCTGCACCATACCGGTGGTAGGCGTGCCCATCTTGCTGACGAAGTAGATAGCCAGGCTGGCGAAGATGAAGCCTGGGATGATTTCGTACAGACCCAGCAGCTCGAAATGCTTCCAGACAACGACGGTGATCGCACCGACCAGGATACCGGCCAGGGCGCCGTTGCGAGTCATGTTCTTCCAGACCACGGAGATCAGGACCACCGGACCGAAGGCGGCACCGAAGCCGGCCCAGGCGTAGCTCACCAGGCCCAGTACACGGTTTTCCGGGTTGGCGGCCAGGGCAATGGCAACCAAGGCCACCAGCAGCACCATGGCGCGACCGACCCAGACCAGTTCCAGCTGGGAAGCGCTCTTGCGCAGGAAGGTCTTGTAGAAGTCTTCGGTCAGGGCGCTGGAGCACACCAGCAACTGGCAGCTCAGGGTGCTCATCACCGCCGCCAGGATGGCCGACAGCAGGACACCGGCAACCCAAGGGTTGAACAGGATCTTCGCCAGCTCGATGAACACGCGCTCAGGGTTTTCGGTCACGGGACCGGCCACTTCAGGGTGCGCCGAGAAGTAGGCGATACCGAAGAAGCCAACCGCCACGGTGCCGCCCAGGCACAGGATCATCCAGGCCATGGAGATACGACGCGCCTTGGCAATCGACTTGACCGAATCCGCCGCCATGAAGCGCGCCAGGATGTGCGGTTGGCCGAAGTAGCCCAGGCCCCAGCCCATCAGCGAAATAATGCCGATGAAGGTGGTGTTTTTCAGCATGTCGAAGGACGTAGGATCTTTCGCTTCGATCGCCAGGAACGTGGTGTCCACGCCACCGGTGGCCAACAGTACGATGATTGGCGTGAGGATCAGCGCGAAGATCATCAGGGTGGCTTGTACGGTGTCGGTCCAGCTCACCGCCAGGAAACCACCGACGAAGGTGTAGGCGATGGTCGCGGCAGCACCGGCCCACAGCGCGGTCTCGTAGGACATGCCGAAGGTGCTTTCGAACAGACGGGCACCGGCCACGATGCCGGAAGCGCAGTAGATGGTGAAGAACACCAGGATCACCACCGCAGAGATGATCCGCAGCAGGCCGCTCGTGTCTTCGAAACGGCTGGAGAAGTAATCCGGCAGCGTCAGGGCGTCACCGTTGTGCTCGGTCTGCACCCGCAGGCGACCGGCCACGAACAGCCAGTTCAGGTAGGCACCGATGACCAGGCCGATGGCGATCCAGCTTTCCGACAGGCCGGACATGTAGATGGCACCCGGCAAACCCATCAACAACCAGCCGCTCATGTCGGAAGCACCGGCGGACAACGCCGTGACCACGCTGCCCAGGCTGCGACCGCCCAGGATGTAGTCGGAAAGGTTATTGGTGGAGCGGTAAGCCATCAGGCCGATCAGGACCATGGCTGCGATGTAGATCACGAAAGTGATCAAGGTGGGATTACTAACACTCATGAGTTACGCCCTGGCTTTGTTTTTATGATGCGGTGGCAGTTGAAAGCGTCGACAACGCTGAAGTTGTAGCAACGATTTGCAGTCCCGCGAATTTATGACTGATGTTTCCCCAGGAAAGCCATCAGCCGATGCCCCTCGGCTTGGAACCGGTTGCACCTTGGCCGCGAATGCTATTCAACAAATCAAATAAGGTGCAACCAGTTTCGTTCGAATAAGTTGCACCTGATCGGTTTTGTCGCAAAATCGCCGTTTTTTGCTCCCTTTTAGTGCAGTAAACGGCCCATCTCTAGAAGCCAAAGCACTAAGGCGGTGCAGGAATGGCGGGGCAGTATTTACTTCCAGATGAGCTGCCTGTCATTTCGAGAAAAAAAGGGTTGCACCCGGTTGCACCTCAATCAGCGCGCAGCTAATCTTGCCGCCAGCTGATGCCACGCCACACGTGGTAAACATGAGGATAAAAATATGGCTACCACCACCCTTGGGGTCAAACTCGACGACCCGACCCGCGAACGCCTCAAGGCGGCCGCAACCTCGATTGATCGCACGCCGCACTGGCTGATCAAGCAGGCAATTTTCAATTACCTGGAAAAACTCGAGGGTGGTGCAACCCTGACCGAGCTGAACGGTTCCCCTCGTGCCGACAGCGACGATGCTGGCGATGTACAGGTCGACCACGCTCACCAATGCTTCCTCGAGTTTGCCGAGAGCATCCTGCCGCAATCGGTCCTGCGCGCCTCCATCACCGCCGCTTACCGCCGCCCGGAGCCGGAAGTGGTACCGATGCTGATGGAGCAGGCCCGACTGCCGGCCGAAATGGCCGAAGCCACCAATAAGCTGGCGGCGTCGATTGCTGAAAAACTGCGTAACCAGAAGAGTGCCGGCGGCCGTGCCGGTATCGTTCAGGGCCTGCTGCAGGAATTTTCCCTGTCTTCCCAAGAAGGCGTGGCGCTGATGTGCCTGGCCGAGGCGCTGCTGCGCATCCCGGACAAAGGTACCCGCGATGCCCTGATCCGCGACAAGATCAGCACCGGCAACTGGCACCCACACCTGGGCAACAGCCCGTCGCTGTTCGTCAACGCCGCCACCTGGGGCCTGTTGCTGACCGGCAAGCTGGTCGCCACCCATAATGAAGCAGGCCTGACTTCGTCCCTGAGCCGCATCATCGGCAAGAGCGGCGAGCCGATGATCCGCAAGGGCGTCGACATGGCCATGCGCTTGATGGGCGAGCAATTCGTCACCGGCGAAACCATCGCCGAAGCCCTGGCCAACGCCAGCAAGTTCGAATCCAAGGGCTTCCGCTATTCCTACGACATGCTGGGTGAAGCCGCGCTCACCGAACATGACGCTCAGAAATACCTGGCCTCGTACGAACAAGCCATTCACTCGATCGGCAAAGCCTCCCATGGTCGTGGGATTTATGAAGGCCCGGGCATTTCCATCAAGCTCTCGGCCCTGCACCCGCGCTACAGCCGCGCCCAGTACGAGCGCGTCATGGACGAGCTGTACCCGCGCCTGCTGTCGCTGACCCTGCTGGCCAAGCAATACGACATCGGCCTGAACATCGACGCCGAAGAAGCCGACCGCCTCGAACTGTCCCTGGACCTGCTGGAGCGCCTGTGCTTCGAGCCGCAGTTGACCGGCTGGAACGGCATCGGCTTCGTGATCCAGGCGTACCAGAAGCGCTGCCCATACGTGATCGACTACGTCATCGACCTGGCCCGCCGCAGCCGCCACCGCTTGATGATTCGCCTGGTAAAAGGCGCGTACTGGGACAGCGAGATCAAGCGCGCCCAGGTCGAAGGCCTGGAAGGCTATCCGGTCTACACCCGCAAGGTGTACACCGACGTGTCCTACATCGCTTGCGCCCGCAAGCTGCTGTCGGTGCCGGAAGTCATCTACCCGCAGTTCGCCACGCACAACGCCCATACCCTGTCGGCCATCTACCACATCGCTGGTCAGAACTATTACCCAGGCCAGTACGAATTCCAGTGCCTGCACGGCATGGGTGAACCGCTGTACGAACAGGTTGTAGGCAAGGTCTCCGAAGGCAAGCTGAACCGTCCGTGCCGTGTGTACGCGCCGGTCGGTACCCACGAAACACTGCTGGCCTACCTCGTACGCCGCCTGCTGGAAAACGGCGCGAACACTTCGTTCGTCAACCGCATCGCCGACCAGTCGATTTCCATCCAGGAACTGGTCGCCGATCCAGTGGCCAGCATTGAGCAGATGGCAACCCTGGAGGGCGGTTTCGGCCTGCCGCACCCGCGCATCCCACTGCCACGCGACCTGTACGGCAGCGACCGCGCCAACTCCAGCGGCATCGACCTGGCCAACGAACATCGCCTGGCATCGCTGTCTTGCGCCCTGCTGGCTACCGCCCATAACGACTGGAAAGCCGTGCCGATGCTCGGTTGCGCCGCTAGCGAAGAAAGCCCGGCAGCGGTGCTCAACCCGTCCGATCACCGCGATGTGGTTGGCCATGTGCAGGAAGCCACGGTTGCCGACGTCGACAACGCCATTCAGTGCGCCCTCAACGCCGCACCGATCTGGCAGGCCACGCCACCGGCCGAGCGCGCTGCGATCCTCGAGCGCGCCGCCGACCTGATGGAAGGTGAGATCCAGCCGCTGATGGGCCTGCTGGCCCGCGAAGCCGGCAAGACCTTCGCCAACGCGATTGCCGAAGTACGTGAAGCCGTGGACTTCCTGCGCTACTACGCAGTGCAGGCGCGCAACGATTTCACCAACGACGCCCACCGCCCATTGGGCCCGGTGGTCTGCATCAGCCCGTGGAACTTCCCGCTGGCGATTTTCAGCGGCCAGGTCGCTGCCGCTCTGGCCGCCGGCAACCCGGTTCTGGCCAAGCCCGCCGAACAGACGCCACTGGTGGCGGCCCAGGCGGTGCGCCTGATGCTCGAAGCCGGTATTCCGGAGGGCGTCCTGCAACTGCTGCCGGGTCGCGGCGAAACCGTCGGTGCCCGCCTGGTGGGTGATGAGCGCGTCAAGGGCGTGATGTTCACCGGCTCCACCGAAGTCGCCCGCCTGCTGCAACGCAACATCGCCGGTCGCCTGGACAGCCAGGGCCGGCCGATCCCGCTGATCGCCGAGACCGGCGGCCAGAACGCGATGATCGTCGATTCCTCGGCCCTGACCGAACAAGTGGTCATCGATGTGGTGTCGTCGGCCTTCGACAGCGCCGGCCAGCGTTGCTCGGCCCTGCGGGTCCTGTGCTTGCAGGAAGATTCCGCCGACCGCGTCATCGAAATGCTCAAGGGTGCCATGGCCGAATCGCGCCTCGGCAATCCTGAGCGCCTGTCCGTGGACATCGGCCCGGTGATCGATGCCGAAGCCAAGGCCGGCATCGAGAAACACATCCAGGCCATGCGCGACAAGGGTCGCGCCGTGTACCAGATGGCAATCGCCGACAGTGACGAGTGCAAGCGCGGCACCTTCGTGATGCCGACCTTGATCGAACTGGAAAGCTTCGACGAGTTGCAGCGTGAAATCTTCGGCCCGGTGCTGCACGTGGTGCGTTACAAGCGCAAGGAGCTGGATCAGTTGATCAACCAGATCAACGCTTCCGGCTATGGCCTGACCCTGGGCGTGCATACCCGCATCGACGAGACCATCGCCAAGGTCATCGACAATGTGCATGCGGGCAACGTGTACGTGAACCGCAACATTGTCGGCGCCGTGGTCGGTGTCCAGCCGTTTGGTGGCGAAGGCCTGTCGGGCACCGGCCCCAAGGCCGGTGGGCCGCTGTATCTGTACCGCCTGCTGTCGATGCGTCCTACCGATGCGATCCAGCAATCCTTCGTCCGTGGCGATGCGCTGGCGACACCGGACCTGCGATTGCGCGAGGCCATGGGCAAACCGCTGGCGGCGCTGCAAGCCTGGGCTGACAGCCAGAAGCTCGCCGAACTGAGCGCCCTGTGCGTGCAGTTCGCGGCTCAGTCGCAAAGCGGTATTACCCGTCAGCTGACTGGCCCGACCGGTGAACGCAACAGCTACGCCATCCTGCCGCGCGAGCACGTGCTGTGCCTGGCCGACGTGGAAGGCGACCTGCTGACGCAACTGGCGGCGGTATTGGCCGTGGGCGGCTCGGCCGTGTGGCCGGAAACCGAGACCAGCAAGGCTGTGTTCGCACGCTTGCCGAAGGATATTCAGGCGCGCATCCAGCGGGTGGCCGACTGGACCAAGGACGATGTGCTGTTCGATGCGGTCCTGCATCACGGGGACTCGGATCAATTGCGCGGTGTTTGCCAGCAAGTGGCCAAGCGTGCCGGCGCCATCGTCGGTGTGCACGGGTTGTCCCAGGGCGAAACCAATATTGCCTTGGAACGCTTGGTTATCGAACGTGCGCTGAGCGTCAATACCGCTGCGGCGGGTGGTAACGCCAGCCTGATGACCATCGGCTAAATGCTGTAAGCCAGGCACCTGCAATAGGTGCTCGGCAATAGAAATCCCTGTGGGAGCGAGCTTGCTCGCGATAGCGGTGCTTCAGTCAGGAATGTTGTCGACTGGAACACTGCTATCGCGAGCAAGCTCGCTCCCACACTTTTTTGATTAGCGTCACCCTCGCTCCTCCATCACCCAAATCAATCATCCTGTTCAGCCTCCATCCCCACGCCTAGACTCGGCCCATTCCAAAAAAAGGTAGGCCGCCATGTCCGAGACGCTGCTCAGTTCCCGCAATCTGGCTTTCGAGCTGTACGAAGTCCTCGATGCCGAGGGCCTGACTCAGCGCGAGCGGTTTGCCGAGCACAATCGCGAAACCTTCGATGCAGCCCTCGGCACGGCCCGCAGCATCGCCGAGAAATTTTTCGCGCCTCACAACCGCAAGAATGATGAAAACGAACCGCGCTACGAGAACGGCGAGGCGATCCTGATTCCCGAGGTGAAACCGGCGGTGGATGCCTTCCTGGAGGCCGGGTTCCTCAATGCCGCGCGCAGTTTCGAGGCCGGTGGCATGCAACTGCCGACGTTGCTGTCCCAGGCCTGTTTCGCGCACTTCCAGTCGGCCAATGCCGCGTCGACCTCTTATCCGTTCCTGACCATGGGCGCGGCGAACCTGATCGAAAGCTTCGGCAGCGACGAGCAGAAGCAGCGCTTCCTGCAACCGATGATCGACGGTCGCTTCTTCGGCACCATGGCCCTGACCGAGCCCCATGCTGGCTCATCGCTGTCGGATATTCGTACACGCGCAGAGCCGGCGCCCGACGGCACCTATCGACTCAAAGGCAACAAGATCTTTATCTCTGGTGGCGATCATCCGCTGTCGGAAAACATCGTGCACATGGTCTTGGCGAAATTGCCGGATGCACCGCCGGGCGTGAAAGGCATTTCGTTGTTTATCGTGCCCAAGTTCCTGGTCAACGACGACGGCAGCCTCGGCCCGCGTAACGACGTGCTGCTGGCCGGGTTGTTCCACAAGATGGGCTGGCGCGGCACCACGTCCACGGCGCTGAACTTCGGCGACAACGGCGAATGTGTTGGTTACCTCGTCGGCAAACCGCACCACGGCCTGAGCTACATGTTCCAGATGATGAACGAGGCGCGGATCGGCGTCGGCATGGGCGCGGTGATGCTCGGTTACGCCGGCTACCTGTATTCCCTTGAGTACGCCCGCGAACGCCCGCAGGGACGGGTGCCCGACAACAAGGACCCGACCACCGCCCCCGTGGCAATCATCCAGCACGCCGACGTGCGGCGCATGCTGCTGACCCAGAAGGCCTACGTCGAGGGTTCGTTTGACCTGGGCCTTTATGCAGCCCGGCTGTTCGACGACACCACCACCCTGGACAGCGAAGCCGAGCGACGGCGCGCCCATGAGCTGCTGGACCTGCTGACCCCCATCGTCAAGTCCTGGCCCTCGGAGTTCTGCCTGAAAGCCAACGAGCTGGCGATCCAGATTCTCGGCGGCCACGGCTACACCCGCGAATACCCGGTGGAGCAGTACTACCGCGACAACCGCTTGAACCCGATCCATGAAGGCACCCACGGCATCCAATCCCTGGACCTGCTGGGACGCAAGCTGGCGCAGAACGGCGGTGCCGGCCTCAAGCAGTTGATTCGCCTCGTAGCCGACACCACCGAACGGGCCCAGGCGCACCCATCGCTGACGCCGCTGCGCCAGCCGCTGGAAGCGCTGGTGGCGCGCCTGCAAACCGTCACCCTCGGTTTGCTGACGGACCTGGCCCAGGGCAAGGTCAACGGCAGCCTCGCCAACTCGGCGCTGTACCTGAAGGTGTTTGGACACATGGTGATCGGCTGGCGCTGGCTGGAGCAAGCGATTCGTGCCGAGGAAGGCCTGGCCAAGGGCAACGCGGCGGACAGCGACTTCTATAAAGGCAAGCTGCAAGCGGCGCGCTACTTCCTGACCTGGGAAGTGCCGGGGTGTCACCATGAGC
This sequence comes from Pseudomonas sp. Z1-12, assembly GCF_051132015.1. Classification (NCBI taxonomy): domain Bacteria; kingdom Pseudomonadati; phylum Pseudomonadota; class Gammaproteobacteria; order Pseudomonadales; family Pseudomonadaceae; genus Pseudomonas; species Pseudomonas sp. Z1-12. The sequence continues at coordinate 470,319 of NZ_CP071647.1, read as the reverse complement.
TGGCGATTCTTGAGGCACGGGATGATACGTGCCTGGGGATGCGGGATGAGTGGTTCTGAGCCACTGCTTGTGGTGTGGCTGACATCCAATCGCGAGCAAGCTCGCTCCCACACAAAGCCCTGCAGTCAACATTCGCTAACGGGTCAGACCTGCTGAATCGTCTTGGCAATCACCTCGACCGTGGCGCTGACTTGCTCTTGGTAACGGTCGAGTTCCGCTTGATGCTGCTTCTGCATTTCCATCTGCTGCGAACACAGGTTCATGGCCGCCAATACCAGCAGGCGATCACCGATCAGCGTCGGGTATTTCCTTTTGGTATCGGCCAGTGCGGCCTTGAGCATCGAAGCGGCGTCCAGCAGGGCCTGTTCCTGCCCGGCCGGCGCTTTGATTGAATAGTCTTCTCCCAGGATCGAGATGACCGTCACCCCATCGGCGCCGTGCTTCATGCGCTGACAGGACCGGCGCTGGCGCGCTCGATCAGGGCCTGGATGCGGGCCGCGGTGGCGCCGTGCAGTTCTTCCTGTTCCATCAGGCTCAGTTGCAGGCTTTCGTTTTCATCCTTGGCCTTGGCAAGTTCGGCGCTCAGGGTTTCGTTCAGGCCGGTGAGTTGCAGATTCTGTTGCACCAGGTCGTTGACCAGTTGCTCCAGTTGGCTGAGGGATGCTTCCAACATATTGATTTCCAGGCTTTTCCAAGGGGCGCGTACGATAAAGAAAAGTCACCGCCGATGCCACGCTTTACGCAGTGGCGGCGCTTCGCTCGCGAGCTGTAGAGACTGCGATTCAAGCATCTTGTTCCTACCCTTCGTCGCACGGCGACTGCTGCACTGCGACAAAAGCACGCACGGCACTCAAGACTTCGGTCGCTAGACCGATAAGTCAGTGAAACCAGTCACAGCCCCGCACGGACGCGCTTCTTCACGGTAACTTCCATGTCCCTACGTAATATGAACATCGCGCCGCGGGCGTTCCTGGGGTTTGCCCTGATCGGCGCCCTGATGCTGGCCCTTGGGGTGTTTGCCCTGAGCCAGATGAGCAAGATTCGCGTATCTGGCGACAACATCGCCCAAAACAGCGTCCCCAGTATCAAGGCCCTGAACGAGTTCACCCAGCTCACCCTGCGTCTGCGCGTGTTGTCCTATCGCCTGCTGACCAACCGCGAAGCGGATACCCAGCAAAAAACCCTGGATCTGTTCGAGCAACGCAACCAGCAGGTCCGCGCCGCACAGACGGCCTATGAAAAACTCATCAGCGCGCCTGAAGAACGGGCCGCGTATGACCAGTATGTGCAGCTGCTTAATCAGTACCGCCAGCTCGAAGAGCGGATGAAAACCCTGTCGCGCAACAATCAGGTCAACGAACTGCAAGCGCTGCTCAACACCGAGCTGATGAGCAATTCCGACGCCGTCAACGCCGTGCTGGCTCGCTTGACGGACATCAATAACCAGCAAGCGGAAGCATTCAATAAAAACGCGGCGCAACAATATTCCACCGCGTTCAACTGGGTCGTCACCCTGCTGGTCATCGCCACTGGCCTGACCGTGCTGTTCGCCTGGCTGCTGACCAACAGCATCACCAAGCCGATCGCCAACGCATTGGATGCCGCCGAGGAAATCGCCAAGGGCAACCTGACCCGGCCGATCACCGTTGACGGCAGCGACGAAGCCGGCCGCCTGCTGCGGGCGATGTCGACCATGCAGGAAAAACTGCGCGACACCCTGCAACGAATCTCCGGCTCGGCCACACAGTTGGCGTCCGCCGCTGAAGAACTCAACAGCGTCACCGACGAAAGCGCCCGTGGCCTGACCCAGCAGAACAACGAAATCGAACAGGCCGCCACGGCGGTCAACGAAATGACCAGCGCCGTGGAAGAAGTCGCCCGCAATGCGGTCAGCACGTCGGAAGCGTCCAGGAACGCCACTACGTCCGCTGGCGACGGCCGCGACCTGGTGCAGGAAACCGTTGGCGCCATCGAACGCATGAGTGCCGACGTACAAAGCACTGCCTCGTTGATCGGCAACCTGGCCAATGAGTCCCGGGATATCGGCAAGGTTCTGGATGTGATCCGCGGCCTGGCCGACCAGACCAACCTGCTGGCCCTGAACGCCGCCATCGAAGCCGCTCGCGCCGGTGAGGCCGGACGAGGCTTTGCCGTGGTCGCCGACGAAGTCCGTGCCCTGGCCCATCGCACCCAGCAGTCGACCAGCGAAATCGAACGCATGATCGGCAGCATCCAGAGCGGCACCGAACAGGCCGTGGATTCGATGCGCAACAGCACCGAACGCGCCGAATCGACACTGAACATCGCCCGCGGCGCCGGCATGTCCCTGGACACGATCAACAGCGCCATCGTCGAGATCAACGAACGCAACCTGGTGATCGCCAGCGCCGCCGAAGAACAGGCCCAGGTGGCCCGTGAGGTGGACCGCAACCTGGTGAACATCCGCGACCTGTCGGTGCAATCGGCCACCGGCGCCAACCAGACCAGTGCCGCCAGCGCCGAACTGTCGCGCCTGGCCGTGGACTTGAACAGCATGGTTGGGCGGTTCAGCCTTTAACCGCAAACCTATTGATCGCTCACACTCCGCGAGCGATCAATGCTGTTGTGGCGAGGGAGCTTGCTCCCGCTGGACTGCGAAGCGGCCCCAAAACCTCAAAAGCGACGACTGCTTCGCAGCCGAGCGGGAGCAAGCTCCCTCGCCACAATGTTTCGCTCCAGGATCCGCCCTTTTCTCAAACTTCCCGCTTACCTGGGATCGACGACATCCAACGCCTGGTTTGCCAATAGCTCCCCGAGCTCGATCAACTGTTGCAGCCCCAGCGCAACGTGTCGTCGCGAGCCTTTCAGGTCGAACGCCAGGTCACTGGCCATCGCATTGGCCGAGGCCAGCGTTTCGCTGAGCTTGGCCAACAGGCTTTCGGCATCGACGCCCTCCACGAAGGTGAACAGCTGGTCCGGGGATGGCTTCTTGTTGGGCGGGGCGGGCTGCGGGTTCAGATAGGAATCGATGATGCGCTCGGCGTTGGCGTCGGCCGCGATATCCAGGTGTATGGGCGGGACGGGTGGGTCTTGGATGATTTTGTAAGCTCTTTTAACCGCTAAATCCTTCACTTCGTAAGTCATGATATTCCTCGCCCCTATTGATGTTTTATGCGTTGAGGCGCTACGCCTTATTCAGAAACCGTCTATAAAACTGTCAGGACTTACAGTAGAGCAGGTCGCACTATCTGATCAGCATGCTTAGTAGCGACTCTTCAGGAAGGGGTTTCACCTGGAATTTGAGTCTATATAAAACCGCTTCGGAAGCAGTGTTCATCTAGTGAGCTCTACGCTCGCACTGCGCAATCTATCAAGGAGAACTATCATGCCAGATGAAATCACCCCCCGCGAGGATCAAGCCCCTGAGCAGGAATCCCAAGGTGCTCCAGGCAGCGGCGTAACCATCCCCGAAGCTGTATATAAAATTTACACCTATTTAGGTGACAACAAGCTTGTTGACATGTCGCTGCAAGCAGAAGGCAACAACGTGCACAACGTCAAAGTGTATCGTGATACCAGCGCCTCCGAATCCACTTGGCTTTTTATCTCCAAACCTGCAAAAGGCGGGTATCTGATAGCCAACGGAAGGAACTATTCCCTTGCACTCGGAGAGTCCACCAACAATAGTGTAATTACCTCAGCTATTACGGAGCGTCCAGCCCAAATTTGGGTTCTAAAAAGTGCGGGTAACGAATTCTATTATTTCGAAAACAAATATGACGGCAAGGTGATGGATTTGCATGGGGCTAGCACGGCGGACAACACTAACATTATCAACAATCGTTATAGCGGATGGAACAACCAGAAGTTTAGGTTGGTAAGGATAAGAGACCTTCCGGAGGGACCAAAGTCAAAATGATGTCCTCTATAAGTAAACAACAACAGAAAAAGCAGAAAAATGGAGCAGACGAAAAAGGGGACAGATTATTTAACGCTAACTAAATCTATCCCCTTTACCCTAAGTTGATTAATCAACTGGCTCTCGTGGCGAGGGAGCTTGCTCCCGCTGGGCTGCGAAGCGGCCCCAAAACCTCAAAAGCGACGACTGCTTCGCAGTCGAGCGGGAGCAAGCTCCCTCGCCACAAGGGCTGCGCCCAAACTCCAATCCCAAACCTTTTTTGACAGCATCACATTTCAACAGGTTAGAATCGCTGGCACGTAGACTGCATGGTCAGTTTGCGCCCGTCCTTCAGTTCTCCCGGAGTAACGCCTTTGACTGCAACGACCATCAACAGCCTGTTCTTGATCGGCGCGTTGCTGGTAGGTGCGAGCATCCTAGTGAGTTCTCTTTCGTCCCGCCTGGGCATCCCGATCCTGGTGATCATCCTGGCCGTGGGCATGGTGGCCGGTGTCGACGGCGCCGGTATTCTTTTCGATAACTACGCCACGGCCTATCTGGTCGGCAACCTCGCATTGGCGGTCATCCTGCTCGATGGCGGCTTGCGCACGCGGGTGTCGAGCTTTCGCGTGGCGCTGTGGCCGGCCTTGTCCCTGGCGACGGTCGGGGTGTTGATTACCACCGGACTGACCGGCCTGGCGGCGGCGTGGCTGTTTGACCTCAATCTGATGCAGGGCTTGTTGATCGGCGCCATCGTCGGCTCGACCGACGCCGCGGCGGTGTTCTCGCTGCTGGGCGGCAAAGGCCTGAACGAACGGGTCAGCGCCACCCTGGAAATCGAGTCCGGCAGCAACGACCCCATGGCGGTGTTCCTCACCGTCACCTTGATCGGCATGCTGGCCAGCGGTGAAACCGGCCTGCACTGGAGCCTGTTGGGGCATCTGGTGCAAGAGTTCGGGATTGGCGCCGTGATCGGCCTGGGCGGTGGCTGGCTGATGCTGCAGATGGTCAACCGCATCAACCTGGCCAACGGGCTCTACCCGATCCTGGTCATCAGCGGCGGCCTGGCCGTGTTCGCCCTGACCAACGCCCTGCACGGCAGCGGCTTCCTGGCGGTGTACCTGTGCGGCCTGGTACTGGGCAACCGTCCGGTGCGCAGCCGCCATGGCATCCTGCACATGCTCGATGGCATGGCGTGGCTGGCGCAGATCGGCATGTTCCTGGTGCTGGGGCTGCTGGTCACGCCCCACGACCTGTTGCCGATCGCCCTGCCGGCCCTGGGGCTGGCGTTGTGGATGATCCTGTTTGCCCGTCCGTTGTCAGTCATGGTCGGCCTGCTGCCGTTCAAGGCGTTCCATAGCCGTGAAAAAGCGTTTATCTCCTGGGTCGGGCTGCGCGGCGCGGTGCCGATCATCCTGGCCGTGTTCCCGCTGATGGCCGGCCTGCCCCAGGCGCAGCTCTATTTCAACCTGGCGTTTTTTATCGTGCTGGTCTCGCTGCTGGTGCAGGGCACGAGCTTGCCGTGGGTCGCCAAGTTGTTGCATGTGACCGTCCCGCCCGAGCCACTGCCGATTTCCCGGGCCGCGCTGGAAGTGCACGTCACCAGCGAATGGGAGCTGTTCATCTATCGCCTGGGCAAGGAAAAATGGTGCATCGGCTCGCCCCTGCGGGACCTGAAAATGCCCGATGGAACCCGCATCGCGGCCCTGTTCCGTGGCCAGCAATTGCTCCATCCGTCGGGTAGTACGGTGCTGGAAGTCGATGATTTGCTGTGTGTTATCGGCCATGAACACGATTTGCCAGCCCTTGGAAAACTGTTCAGCCAGGCACCGCAACGAGGCCTGGATTTGCGCTTCTTCGGCGACTTCGTACTCGAAGGAGACGCCCAGCTGGCCGCGGTTGCCGCACTCTACGGGTTGAAGCTGGACGGCATCGATCCAGACATGACCCTGGGCCGCTTCATTGCCCAGAAAGTGGGCGGTGCGCCAGTAGTCGGCGACCAAGTGGACTGGAACAATACCCTGTGGACCGTCGCGGCCATGGACGGGAACAAGATCGGCAAAGTGGGCGTCAGATTCCCCGAAGGAAGTCGCCCGGGTCCCGGCTTGTTCCTCTAAACTGCTCCCACTCTCACTTGCTTGACCGGTCTCTATGCCTACCCTGCGCTCCTTTTTCGCCATTGCCCTGCTCGGCCTGAGTCTTTCCATCTGCACGGTGCACGCCGCCGAGCCGCCCACCAGTGCCTCGGTACAGGCCAGCCTGGACAAGATCGGCGACCGCAAACTGCCGGAAGCCGACCAGAAAGCCCTGCAGGCCGTCTTGCAGAACACGCTGACCCAGCTCAACAACAAGGCTGATTACGAACAGAAGCTGCAGGCGCTCAAACAGCAACTGGCCACGGCGCCCAAGCAGAACATCGAGAACCAGCGCGAACTGGCGCGGCTCAAGGGCACCACGGTGGTGCCGGTGGCGCAACGCTATGCCAACCTGCCGATTCCCCAGCTCGAACAAATGCTCACGGAGCGCTCCACCCAGCAGAGCGACCTGCAAAAAGCCCTGGCCGATGCCAACAGCCTGGTCATCACCGCCCAGACCCGCCCCGAGCGCGCCCAGGCGGAAATCTCCACCAGCCAGACCCGCATCCAGCAGATCAACACGATTCTCAAGGCCGGTCGGGATGCCGGCAAGGCCCTCAGCGCCGAGCAGCGCGACCAGCTCAACGCCGAGTTGGCGGCACTCAATGCGCTGATCCCACTGCGCCGCCAGGAACTGGCCGGCAACAGCCAACTGCAGGACCTGGGCAACGGCCAGCACGATCTGCTGACGGAAAAAATCGCCCGCATGGAGCAGGAAATCCAGGACCTGCAAAACCTGATCAACCAGAAGCGCCTGGCCCAATCCCAGGAGACAGTGACCCAGCAATCCATCGAAGCCCAGAAGGCCGGTGGCAGCAGCTTGCTGGCGACCGAAAGCTCAGCCAACCTGAAGCTCTCAGACTACCTGCTCAAAAGCACTGACCGTCTCAACGAAGTCACTCAGCAGAACCTGCAGACCAAGCAATTGCTGGACAGCGTGACCCAGACCGACGCCGCCCTGGACGAACAGATCAGCGTGCTCAAGGGCAGCCTGCTGCTCTCCAAGATTCTCTACAAGCAGCGCCAGACCCTGCCGCGCCTGAAGCTGGACCAGACCCTAGCCGACCAGATCGCCGACATCCGCCTGTACCAGTTCGAAGTCAGCCAACAACGTGAGCTGCTGAACAACCCCAGTGCCTATGTCGACAACCTGCTGGCCTCGCAACCCTCGGAACAAGCCACGCCGCAACTGCGCAAGACCTTGCTGGAGCTGGCACTGACCCGCGTCGACCTGCTGGAGCGCCTGAACCGGGAGTTGAGCGCGGTACTCAACGAATCCATCACCTTGCAGCTCAACCAGAAGCAACTGCTCAGCACCGCCCAGAACCTGCGGGCGACGCTTGAAGAGCAGATGTTCTGGATTCCCAGCAACAAGCCGCTGGATTTCGAATGGATGCGTGCCGTGCCGACGCGCCTGGAGAAACAGATCGACTCGCTGCCTTGGGCGTCGAGCCTCAGTGAGCTGGCCGATGGCCTGACCCAACGCCCCTTGCTGTTCCTGCCCCTGGTGCTGCTGATCGGCGTGCTGCTGTGGCGGCGCAAGAATCTCTATGCCCGCTTGAACAAGGTCCACCAGGACGTCGGCCACTTCAAGCGCGACAGCCAGTGGCACACCCCCCAGGCGATCCTGATAAACATCCTGCTGGCAATGCCGGTCGCCCTGGCGCTGACCCTCTGCGGCTATGCCTTGCAGATCGACGCCCGCGGCCAGAACGCCAACCTCGGCGCGGCGCTGCTGCAGATCGGCCAGGCATGGCTGGTGTTCTACACCGCCTATCGAGTGCTGGCGCCAGGCGGCGTGGCCGAGTTGCATTTCCGCTGGGAGAAACCCCAGGTCGAATTCCTCCAAGGCTGGATTCGCCGGCTCGGGCTGGTGGTACTGGCGTTGGTGGCCGTGGTGGCGGTGGCCGAGTTGCAACCTTCAACCTTGGCCGATGACGTGCTCGGCATGCCGGTGGTGCTGACCTGCTACGCCCTGATGGCGTGGTTGCTCAGTCGCCTGTTGCTCAGCAGTCCAACGCACAAGAACACTTCGCTGTTCCGCAAGGCCGTCGGGGTGCTGTTCACCGCGCTGCCGATCGCCCTGTTCGTGGCGGTGTGCTTCGGCTACTACTACACCGCGCTGAAACTCAGCGACCGGCTGATCAATACCCTGTACCTGCTGATGTTCTGGCTGGTGATCGAAGCCACCTTCGTGCGCGGCCTGTCGGTCGCGGCGCGACGCCTGGCCTACCAGCGCGCCCTGGCCAAGCGCCAGGCGGCCAAGGAAGCCGGCGACGGCGAAGCGGTGGTCGAAGAGCCGACCCTGGATATCGAGAAGGTCAACGAGCAATCCCTGCGCCTGATCCGCCTCGCCCTGCTCGGCGGCTTCATGGCCGCGCTGTATTGGGTCTGGTCGGACCTGATCAGCGTGTTCTCGTACCTGGACAACATCACGCTCTACGAGTACACCAGCGGCACCGGCGTCAACATGAGCATGGTGCCCATCAGCATTGGTGACATGCTCGGCGCGCTGATCATCATCGGCATTACCTTTGCCCTGGCACGCAACCTGCCGGGCTTGCTGGAAGTGTTCGTGCTGTCAAAGCTCAACCTTGCCCAAGGCAGCGCTTACGCGACCACCACGCTGTTGTCCTACGTCATCGCCGGCGTCGGCTTCGTCACCACGCTCTCTACCCTGGGCGTGAGCTGGGACAAGCTGCAATGGCTGGTGGCGGCACTGTCGGTTGGCCTGGGTTTCGGCATGCAGGAGATCTTCGCCAACTTCATCTCCGGCATCATGATCCTGTTCGAACGCCCGGTGCGCATCGGCGACACCATCACCATCGGCAACCTGTCGGGCACGGTCAGCAAGATCCGCATTCGCGCGACCACCATCACCGACTTCGATCGCAAGGACATCATTGTCCCGAACAAGACCTTCATCACCGGGCAACTGATCAACTGGTCGCTGACCGACACCGTGACCCGCGTGACCCTGAAGCTGGGCGTGGACTATGGCTCGGACCTCGACCGGGTTCGCGAACTGCTGCTCAAGGCCGCCCGCGACAACCCGCGCGTGCTGAAGGAGCCAGAGCCCATCGTGTACTTCCTGAACTTCGGTGAAAGCACACTGGACCATGAACTGCGCATGCACGTACGTGACCTGGGCGACCGCAACCCGGTGCTGGACGAGATCAATCGCTTCATCAACCGGGAATTCAAAAAGGAACATATCAATATTTCGTTCCGTCAGATGGAGATCTATCTGAAGAACCTGCAAGGCCAGGAATACAAACTGGTGCCCGCAGAGCCCGACAAAAAGACCATTCCGCCCGTGCCTTCGGCGGTCGCCAGCATCAAACCGGTGTCCGAACCTCCGCAGGGTAAACTCGACTGACTTGGGTTGCCTACGGGCGGTCCCGCTGGAGACGGCCATGAAATCGCTGGAAACGCTGACCTTCGATAACCGCTTCGCCCGCCTGGGCGACGGTTTCTCGGCCCACGTGCTGCCCGAGCCCATCGACAATCCACGACTGGTGGTCGCCAGCCCGGCGGCCATGGCGCTGCTGGACCTGGATCCGGCAGAAGCCGAGACAGCGCTGTTCGCCGAGATCTTCGGCGGCCACAAGCTCTGGGCTGAAACCGAACCTCGGGCGATGGTGTATTCGGGTCATCAGTTTGGCCACTACAACCCACAACTGGGCGATGGCCGCGGGTTGCTGCTGGGCGAGGTGTACAACGAGGCCGGCGAGCACTGGGACCTGCACCTCAAGGGCGCCGGCCAGACGCCGTTCTCACGGATGGGCGACGGGCGCGCGGTGCTGCGCTCCTCGATCCGCGAATTCCTCGCCTCCGAGGCCTTGCACGCCCTGGGCATCCCCACCACCCGCGCGTTGTGCGTGATCGGCTCGGACACCCCGGTATGGCGCGAAAAACAGGAGCGCGCCGCCATGGTGCTGCGCCTGGCGCCGAGCCATGTGCGTTTCGGCCATTTCGAATACTTCTACTACACCAAGAAACCCGAACTGCACGCAGCCCTCGCCGAGCACGTCTTGAACCTGCATTTTGCCGAATGCCGTGAGCAGCCGGAGCCGTACCTGGCGATGTACCGCGAAATCGTCGAGCGCAACGCCGAGCTGATTGCAAAATGGCAGGCCTACGGTTTCTGCCACGGCGTAATGAACACCGACAACATGTCGATCCTGGGCATCACCTTCGACTTCGGGCCGTTCGCCTTCCTCGATGACTTCGACGCCAACTTCATCTGCAACCACTCCGATGACCAGGGCCGCTATTCGTTCAGCAACCAGGTGCCAATCGGCCAGTGGAACCTCAGCGCCCTGGCCCAGGCCTTGACCCCCTTCATCAACGTCGACGCGCTGCGCGAGACCCTCGGGCTGTACTTGCCGCTGTACCAGGCTCACTACCTGGACTTGATGCGCCGCCGCCTCGGTTTGACCGTCGCCGAAGAGGATGACCAGAAACTGGTGGAGCGCCTGCTGCAACTGATGCAGAACAGCGGCGTCGACTACAGCCTGTTCTTCCGTCGACTCGGCGACCAGGCGCCCGAGCAAGCCATTGCCACCCTGCGCGACGACTTCGTCGACCTCAAGGGATTCGACGCCTGGGGCGAGCTCTATACCGCCCGCGTCAACCGCGAAGGCCCCGTCGATCAAGACCAACGCCGCGCCCGCATGCACGCCGTCAACCCGCTGTACGTGCTGCGCAACTACCTGGCACAGAAAGCCATCGACGCCGCCGAATCAGGCGGCTACGACGAAGTCCGCCGCCTGCACACCGTCTTGAGTCACCCATTTGAAGAACAACCGGGCATGGACAGCTACGCCGAGCGCCCGCCGGAATGGGGCAAACATCTGGAAATCAGTTGCTCGTCGTAACCCTTCCTGGCCACAGATTCAGGGTTGTCTGATCGACAGTCATCGCGAGCAAGCTCGCTCCCACAGGGGTTGGGTGTTGCCGCAAATATCGCAGTCACACAGCCATCCATGTGGGAGCGAGCTTGCTCGCGATGGCAATCTTCAGTTAATCACAGGCCTCTCAGGCAAATGCTGAAGCCCTTGACCATCACCGCGTTTATTTCGATGTAGGACCACGCAGGAGCAGGCTACGCCGCCTTGCGCCATTGCCTACAACTACGCCAGAATCCGCCGGCTTGTGCGCCTTGGGGTCGGGCTTTATCGTTTCCCCGTCGCTGAAAATCAGCGATCGGGTTTAGCAGCTCGAACAACATCAAGGCACGCCAGTGTCGCCATTCGAACAGTTGATCACCATAGACTTGTCAGCATTATGGCGGCTATGCGTGGGGCACTTCGGTGCGCCGGGTTCCTTGATGCCTGGTCTGCTAACCCGCGTACAGCCGCCACCCTCTTCGTTTAGCAGCGACGGGTGACGGCTCCACTCATCAAGGAGTTTCATCCATGTTCAAAGCAACCCCTAACCCGCCAGATACCGACCCAGCCAACCCGAACTCAAAAGAATTCGACGAAACAGCTGACCGCGTCCTCGACTACTACCTCAACCCAAAACCCAGCAAACCCGAGGCCGATCCAAGCCAAATGTTCACCGTCGTCAATGGCGTCGACACCGAAACCCTGCTCGCCAACCTCAACGAAAACCTGGCCTCGGCCAACGCCATGGTCAGCGACCTGGTATTCGACCTGAAAGGCTCCAGGCGGCAAGTCGCCCTAGGCATTCAGCAATTGATCGAACTAAGCGTTTTACTGGCGAACCGGGCACTGGACAACGTCGAACCCCGCCAGTCGACATAGCGCATCCCCCGGTGGCGAGGGAGCTTGCTCCCGCTGGGCTGCGCAGCGGCCCCAAACCTCAAAAGCGACGACTGCTTCGCAGCCGAGCGGGAGCAAGCTCCCTCGCCACAGTGAGCGCGCCAAACCATCAAATAAAGGTCTCAACCGATACGCCGAAGCGCTCCGCCAACCAGCGGATCTGCCTCAAATTGAGCTGACGCTTGCCGCTCAATATCTCCGATACCACCGACTGGGTACCGACACCCGGCAAGTCACTCTGGCTCATCCCATGCTCGCGCATCAGATAACGAAGCGCCTCAACGCCAGTGGCCTTGGGCATCGGCCGGTGTTGATGATCCCAGGCCTCGATCCATTCACCGATAATGTCCACCAGGCTCATCAACGGGTGGGCTTCTTCTTCGCCAACCAACTCCAACAATTCATCGAGCGCTGCGACCAACCGGTCGTAATCCTCTTCGCTCCTGGGCTTACGCAGCAAGGGAGACACAAACTCCCAATGGGCGGCGACTTGTTCGATCAGTGCACTCATCCCTTTTCCTCATCGCATTTTGCTATGGACTAGATAAACACAAATCGCACTTATCGCAAATTGCGATAATGCTAGGAAGAAAAGATGACAGCTTTTACGGCGAGGATTGGTCTGGACGAGAGTCATCGCGAGCAAGCTCGCTCCCACAGGGGTGGGGTGTTGTCGCAAATATCGCAGTCACACAGCCATCCATGTGGGAGCGAGCTTGCTCGCGATGGCAATCTTCAATTTATCGCAGGTTACTCACCCAACCTTATCGTTCCCCTGCTCAGGCGTCTCGATCCCCGGCTCTGCCTTTTCAACCCCCTTCTCCTTGGGTTTGGCCGCTGGTTTTTCCTCGGGATAGCCGGGCATGCCGCGGGCGTCTTCAGGGGTCAGTTCGTCCCGGTCGTGGCGGCGGTCGGTGGCGTAGGACGGGGCGGCGTTGGGGTCTTCATCGCGGCCGGCGGTGCCGAGGACGAAGCCGTCGTCGTTGGGGTTATCCACTGTTTGGGGAGTGGCTGGGTCTTGAGGATGGCTCATGGGACCTCCTGAGTCTGCAAACAGGTACGTGGTGTCTTTTTGAGGCCGTGACAGCTTTTCAGTGCGGCGCACCTGATGAATGGCAATTCTGGTTGGAAGGTCCGATGAAAAACCTGTGGGAGCCGAGCTTGCTCGCGATGAAGGCACCTCGATCTACCGGAAGAGCGCGTTATCGTTCATCGCGAGCAAGCTCGGCTCCCACAAAAGCTTGGCTCCCACAGAAGCACTTCACTCAAGGGCGCCTGCCCTACGCCATATCACTGTGGCTGAATTCTTCTGCCAGAAAGTCGATCAGCGTACGCACCGACGGCAGCAACCCGCGGCGTGAGGCAAAGATCGCATGGACGATCCCGCACTTCGGCGTCCAGCCCGACACCAGTTCCACCAGCCGGCCGGCCGCGATGTCTTCGCGCACCACCACGGTGGGCAGGTGGGCGATGCCGATGCCTGCCAGCACCGCATGACGCAGGGCCAGCAGGTCGTCGGTGACCATGCGTGGCGCGTGACGGATCAGCGCGCGGGTGCCATCCGGGCCGAACAACTCCCACTGGTATTCCCGCTGCGCCGCGCCCCAGTGCACGCTGGGCAAGCCGTTGAGGTCCGCCGGGGAGGCCGGTGAAGACAAGCGCTCGAGGAACGCCGGGCTGCCCACCAGGCACTGGGTGCTGTTGCTCAGTACCTTCATGACCATGTCGGTGTTTTCCAGCGGCGGAAAGCGCACCCGTAAGGCGATATCGAACCCTTCATGGATCAAGTCGACCCGGCGGTTGGTGCTCTCGATGAACAACTCCACCCGCGGGTACTTGAGCATGTAGCGGGTCAACATCGGCCCGACCCAACTGTTGAGCAGCGCCGTCGGGCAACTGATGCGCACCAGCCCCTGGGGTTCGGAGCGGTTGCGCTCGATCACTTCCGCCGCGCTCTCGGCCTCGACCCGCATCGCCAGGCAACGCTGGTAATAAGCCTGGCCGATCTCCGTCAGCGTGCAATGGCGGCTGGTGCGATGGAGCAAGCGCACCCCGAGCCGCTCTTCCAACTGGGCGATACGCCGGCTGAGCTTTGACTTCGGCATGTCCAGCGCCCGGCCGGCCGCGGCGAACCCACGGTGCTCGACCACCTGGGTGAAATAGTAAAGCGTATTGAGGTCTTCGATGATCGTTCTCCAAATAGAACGCTAAGGCTGATTTTCGCAGTCTAGCGCTTCAAAGGTGCCAGTTTTAATCTACACCCATCGAAACGCAACACGGATTCAAACCGGCGCTTCGGCCAGATGAGTCACCCAATAATCGCTGCACCGAATTCACAACCTTAACCACGCCGAAACCTTCGGCAAACAAAACTTGATGAGGGCTACGCCATGACTACTTCCTACAACCGTCTCGACAAAGATAACGCCGCCGTTCTGCTGGTCGATCACCAAGCCGGTCTGCTGTCGCTGGTACGCGACATCGACCCGGACCGTTTCAAGAACAACGTACTGGCCCTGGCTGACCTGGCGAAGTACTTCCAACTGCCGACCATCCTCACCACCAGCTTCGAAACCGGCCCCAACGGCCCGTTGATGCCCGAGCTCAAGACATTGTTTCCGGACGCGCCGTACATCGCCCGTCCTGGCCAGATCAACGCCTGGGACAACGAAGATTTCGTCAAGGCAATCAAGGCCACTGGCAAGAAACAACTGATCATCGCCGGCGTCGTCACCGAAGTCTGCGTAGCCTTCCCGGCCCTGTCAGCCCTGGCTGAAGGTTTCGAAGTGTTCGTGGTCACCGATGCGTCTGGCACGTTCAACGAACTGACCCGTCAATCGGCCTGGGACCGCATGTCTTCCTCCGGTGCGCAATTGATGACCTGGTTCGGCCTGGCCTGTGAACTGCACCGCGACTGGCGCAACGACGTGGAAGGCCTGGCGACCCTGTTCTCCAACCACATCCCGGACTACCGCAACCTGATGACCAGCTACAACACGCTGACCAACGGCAAATAACAGCCACACCGATACACCCCTGTGGGAGCGAGCTTGCTCGCGATAGCGGTCTGACAGTCGAGGCAATATTGACTGATACACCGCCATCGCGAGCAAGCTCGCTCCCACAGGTTTTTGTGGTGGTTTCTATATAGTGTTCAATCTGTGCCAAGGATTTTCTGGAGACTGGTCTGATGCTGATCCCCTGCCCCCATTGCAACGGGCTCAATCGCATACCCGCCGAACGCCTGGGCGACCAGCCCAAGTGCGGGCGCTGCAAAGCCCAGGTGTTATTGAGCAAGCCGTTCGAACTCAAGCAAGGCGACTATGCCAGCCAGATCAAAGGCGACCTGCCGTTGCTGGTGGATGTGTGGGCCGATTGGTGTGGGCCATGCAAGTCCTTCGCGCCCGTGTTCGAACAGGCCGCCGCGCAACTGGCGGGCAAATGTCGGCTGGCCAAGCTCGACAGCGAGGCCAACCAGCAGTTGTCGGCGCAGTTGGGGATCCGCTCGATTCCCAGCCTGATTCTGTTCAAGGATGGCCGGGAGGTGGCGCGCCAGAGTGGGGCGTTTCCCTTGCCTCAACTGATGGCTTGGTTGCGCAGCCAGGGGATTTGAAGCCATGAGAAAAGTGTGGGAGCGAGCTTGCTCGCGATAGCGGTGTACCGGTCAATACTGTGTCGCCTGACAGGCAGCTATCGCGAGCAAGCTCGCTCCCACAGTGATTCTTTCAAGTGGATTTCAATCAGGCGCTTTCCAGCAGGCTATGCAATTCCATGAACTGTTGGGTCAGTTTGTGCCGCGGGTCGAGGTGGATCAGCGGCAGGCTGGCCTGGTGGGATTCGCGCATGCGCACCGAACTGCTCAGGTACACCGGCAACACCGGCAGGCCTTCGGCGATCAGTTCGTCGAGAATCTGCTGCGGCAGGCTGGCGCGGGCCTGGAACTGGTTGACCACGATACCTTCGACTTCCAGGCCTTCGTTATGGTCGTCCTTGAGCTCTTCGATTTCCGCCAGCAGGCCGTACAGGGCCTGACGGGAAAAACTGTCGCAGTCGAAAGGAATCAACACCCTATCAGCAGCGATCAGCGCCGAAACCGCATAGAAATTCAAGGCTGGCGGGGTGTCCAGGTAAATCCGGTCGTAATCCTCCTCCAGCTCTTCGAGCAATTTGCGCAGCTTGTTGATCTTGTGCTTGGCCTCGAGCTTGGGCTGCAGGTCCGTCAGCTCCGCCGTGGCGGTGATGACATGCAGGTTGTCGAAGGGTGTTTCGTAGATATCCACCTTGTTCTTTTTCGAGAACGGCCCGGACGACAGGGTCTGCTTGAAAAAATCGGCAATGCCCATGGGGATGTCATCGCCGGTCAGGCCAGTCAGGTATTGAGTGGAGTTGGCCTGGGCATCCAGGTCTATCAATAGCGTGCGATAGCCTTCGCTGGCGCTGACCGCCGCCAGATTGCAGGCGATGCTGGACTTGCCCACGCCACCTTTCTGATTGAACACCACACGCCGCATGTCAAAACCTCCGTGTATCAAAGATTCCCGAGTGTAGTAGGGCGCGACACCGCTTAGCTACCTTCTGCGTAGAAGGACTACAGCGACGGTGGCTTTTCCAACGATTCAGGCGTCAATCAAGTCCAGTCAATGACAGGAACAACCGACAGACAAACTCGCGATGATCGCGACAATGGTCCTGGCCTGACATTGAGCGGACCAACCCGTACATTTTGCTGGACAAAATGTAACCAGTATTTGCTACAAGCCAACCGCACCGGGATAATGCGCGCCACTTGGGTCGCAAGGCCATGCAGGGTTGGACGCGGGTCAAACCACTGAACCGTGACAATAAAAGCCCGCAGGGGTGGGGTGAAGTTTGTGATCAATTTCAATATCGCCCAATGGCGCGCATGGGCCCCTGGGCTCGAAAGCGTGGATGATTGGCAGGCATGGAGCCGACAGCCGGTCGTATTGCCAGCCAGCGATGCCGCCCCTGACGTCTCGTTCCTGCCCGCCATGCAACGCCGGCGCCTCAGTCGCCTGGCGCGGATGGCCTTCAGCGTCGGCTGGCCACTGGCCGAGGGCCGTCCGGCCCTACCGTTGGTCTTTATTTCCCGTCACGGTGAAACCCCGCGCACGTTCGAGATTCTGAAGGACCTGGCGGCCGACCTGCCCTTGTCGCCGACCCAATTCAGCCTGTCGGTCCATAACGCGGTGATCGGCCTGTGGTCGATCATGCGCAGCGAAACCAGCGAAATGACCTCCCTGGCCGCCACGGGCGATGGGTTGGAGCATGGCGTGCTGGAGGCCGCAGCGCTGTTGAACGAAGGCTCGCCGGCGGTGTTGCTGGTGATTACCGAGGAACAACCGCCGCAGGTCTACGCTCCGTGGGTCGATGACGTGCCTTTTCCCTATGCCGTGGGCCTGCTGCTGACCCCGGGCGACGATTGGCAACTGGACCTGTCCGCACAGGCCGACCACTCGCCTGGCAGCGACTGGCCCCATGCCCTGGATCTGTTGCGTACCCTGCTGAACAACGAAACCACCTGCCAACATGCCTGGAAGAATCGTGTATGGACCTGGCAACGCAACCGGTGACCGGCAAACATCGCGACGCCTATTACTGGCGCCTGGTCGCGACCGCCGCCAGCTTCGCCCTGTTCGGGCTGGGCGGGCTGTGCCTGCGTTTGCTGGTGTTCCCGTTGCTGGCCTGGTTGCCCGGGGATGCCAAGGCCCACCGACAAAGGGCTCGTCGCACCGTCGGGCGGTTGTTCTGGTTCTTTATCCGATTCATGGCCCGCACCGGGGTGCTCACCTACCAGATCGATGGCGCCGAACGGCTCGGGCGTCCCGGGCAGATGATCATTGCCAATCACCCGTCGCTGATCGACGTGGTGTTCCTGATCGGGCTGGTGCGCGACGCCAACTGCGTGGTCAAGCAAAGCCTGTGGGAGAATCCTTTCACCCGTGGCCCATTGCGTTCCACCCAATACATCAGCAACGACGGCAGCATGGACATGCTCGATGCTGCCAGCGATGCCTTGCAAAATGGCCAGACGCTGATCGTCTTTCCCGAAGGGACGCGCACCCAGCCAGGCCAGGCGCCGGCCTTTCATCGGGGGGCCGCGGCCATTGCCCTGCGGGGTGCGAAAATCCTCACGCCCGTCACGATCAAGGTCAACCCCACGACCCTGACCAAGGCCGAACCCTGGTATCGCATCCCTCGGTGTCGCGTGCACTTCAGTTTTCACGTCGGGGCCGATATAGACCCACAGGCGTTCGCTGCGCTCGGCCCGCCACCCCAGGCTTCGCGCAGGCTCAACGATTTCTTGCATCACTATTACATCAAGGAGCTCGCCGAAGATGAGCGATCTGCACCGTGACATCAAACAGCTGATCATCGAAGCCCTTGGCTTGGAAGACATCGGCATCGACGACATCGGCGACGATCAGACCCTGTTCGGCGAAGGCCTGGGCCTGGACTCGGTGGATGCCCTGGAGCTTGGCCTGGCGATCCAGAAAAAATATGGCATCAAGATCGACGCCGACGCCAAGGACACCCGTAACCATTTCAGCAATGTGGCAAGCCTTGCGGCCTTCGTCACTGCAAAAAGCGCCTGAGACCGACCATGCAAACTCGTGACGACATTTTCAACACCCTGCGTGATGCCCTGGTCGAACTCTTCGAACTGGACCCAGCACGCGTGACGCTGGAATCGAACCTGTACCAGGACTTGGAAATCGACAGCATCGATGCGGTCGACCTGATCGATCACATCAAGCGCCAGACCGGCAAGAAAATCGCAGCCGAAGAATTCAAGTCGGTGCGCACCGTCAATGACGTGGTCGAGGCGGTCTATCGACTGGTCCAACCGGCCGCATGACCCGGCTGATTGGCCTCGGCCTGCTACTGGCAGGCCTGCTGTACCCCTTTGCGGTGTATTTCGGCATGGAGCATTTCGCCCCGTGGCAGTTCGGGCTGCTGCTGGGGAGCCTGTGGCTGGCCCGGGCGTTGCTTGGCAAGGGCGGCGCCGGCAGCCGTTGGATGGCTGTCACGGCGATCGGTTTTTGTGTGTTGCTCGCGCTGTTCGACAGCCCGCTCCTGCTGCGCTGGTACCCCGTGCTGATAAGCGGGTTCATGCTCGGGCTGTTCGCCCTGAGCCTGAAATACGGCCCGCCGATGATTGAACGCCTGGCCCGCCTGCGCGAACCGCAGCTGCCGGCCAAGGCGGTGGTGTATACCCGCCAGGTCACGGTGGCCTGGTGTGTGTTTTTCCTGTGTAACGGTTTGCTCGCCGCCGCCCTGACCATTTGGGCGCCGCTGAGCTGGTGGATGTTGTACACCGGCCTGATTTCCTACGGACTGATGGGGCTGCTGTTTGCCATTGAATGGCTCATACGACAACGGGTAAGAGGCCGCCCATGAATTGGATAACACTTGAGCAGATGTTGCTCAGGGCTCAGCCGGAACGCACCGTTACGGTCGCTCCGGCGCTGGATCACTCGCAACTGCGGGACGCGGCGTTGTGCCTGGCGGCGGGCCTGCAAGCCCGGGGCGTGCAGCATGTGGCGGTGCACCTGGACGATGCCGCCGACCTGGCCATCGCCCTGCTCGGCGCTTGGCGTGCCGGGGTGCGGGTGCTGCTGCCCGCCGACCTGCAAGCGCAGACTCGCCAGCGCTGGGCGGCGGACGTGGACCTGTGGTTGACCGACCAGCCCGGCGACACCCATCCCGGCGACGTGCGACACGCGCCGATGGATGGGGCCGAACTGGACCTCGATCACTGTTGGCTGAGCCTGTGCACCTCCGGCTCCAGCGGCGAGCCCAAGCGCATCGAGAAAACCCTGCGGCAGTTGAGTAACGAAGTCCAGGCCCTGGAGCAACTGTGGGGCGCCGACCTCGGCCCGGCCTGCATGATCGGCAGCGTGGCCGCCCAGCACATCTACGGACTACTGTTTCGGGTGCTGTGGCCGCTGTGCGCCGGGCGTCCATTCACGCGTCGGCAACTGGCATTTCCCGAGGACCTGCAACGGGCCAGCCGTGAACAACCGGCGTTCGCCTGGGTCGCCAGCCCGGCATTGCTCAAGCGCATGGGCGACAACCTCGATTGGCCGGCCCTGAGCAGCGTGCGCCGAGTGTTTTCCTCTGGCGGCGCCTTGCCCTCCGAGGCTGCACAAAGCTTGCAGCGACGCCTGGGACAATGGCCGACGGAAATTTTCGGCAGCTCGGAAACCGGCGGCATCGCCTGGCGCCAGGGCGGCGGATTGTGGCAACCCTTTGCCGGCGTCGAGTTGCGCCAGGACAGCGACGGCGCCTTGCTGATCGCTTCGCCCTATCTGCCGGCCGGGCATGTGGAACATACCGCTGATGCGACGCGGATCGCCGACGACGGGCGCTTCGAGCTGCTCGGGCGACTGGACCGTATCGTCAAGCTTGAAGAAAAACGCATTTCCCTGCCGATGCTGGAACAAGCACTGGTGGCCCACGACTGGGTCAGCGAAGCGCGATTGGGCGTGGTGCAGGAGAATCGCGCCTCCCTTGGCGCGCTGGTGGTGCTGAGTGATGCCGGCCTGCATGCCTTGCGCAACCAGGGCAGACGCGCCGTTACCGAGGGCCTGCGCCGGCACCTGAGCGCCCACTGCGAACCCCTCGCCCTGCCACGGCGCTGGCGCTGGCTGCGGCAGTTGCCGCTCAACGCCCAGGGCAAGTTGCCCCAGGCCGAGGTCGAAGCGCTGCTGCTGGCGCCACGTCCAAAAGGCCCCGAAGTCCTGGAACGAGTCGAAACCGATGGGGAATGGAGCCTGCAGTTGATCGTGCCGCCAGACCTGGCGTACTTCAGCGGTCATTTTCCCACCGCGCCGGTGTTGCCGGGCGTGGTGCAGGTCGACTGGGCCTTGAGCCTCGGCCGCCAACTGCTGGACCTGCCGCCCCGGTTTGTCGGCATGGAAGTGCTGAAATTCCAGCAACTGGTGCGCCCCGGCGATGAAATCCAGCTGCACCTGCGTTTCGACCGCGAGCGCGGCAAGCTGTACTTTGCCTTCCGCAATGACACGGCGGCGTGCTCCAGTGGGCGGATTGTGTTGGGGGAAAACAATGCCTAGGCAACTGCACAGATCACTGTGGCGAGGGAGCTTGCTCCCGCTGGGTGGCGCAGCCGCCCTCGCTTTTTTGGCGGTTGCTACGCAACCGAGCGGGAGCAAGCTCCCTCGCCACAAAGAATGCCTTTGCAACAGGGGCAGAGCCCATGCATAACCCCTGCGCCGTCATCCCGGTCTACAACCACGAAACCGCCATCTCGGCGGTGGTCCTGGCGTTGCTCGCCAACGGCCTGCCCTGTGTGCTGGTGGATGACGCCAGCAGCCCGGCGTGTGCCGCGGTGCTGGAACGGCTGGCCGAAGGCGAGCAGGTGCATCTGCTCAGGCTGGCCGTCAACCAGGGCAAGGGCGGTGCAGTGATGGCCGGCCTGCGCGAAGCCTCGCGCCTGGGTTTCAGCCATGCGCTGCAGGTGGATGCCGACGGACAGCACGATCTTGGCGACGTAAAGACGTTCATCGAGCAATCCCGGGCCCACCCGGACGCGGTGATCTGCGGGTATCCGCACTACGACGCCAGCGTGCCGAAAGGGCGCCTGTATGCGCGCTACCTCACCCACGTCATGGTCTGGATCAACAGCCTGTCCCTGCAAATCCGCGACTCGATGTGCGGCTTTCGGGTCTATCCCTTGGCACCGACCCTGGCCGTGATCGACTCGGCCAACATCGGCAAGCGCATGGATTTCGACTCGGACATCCTCGTGCGCCTGGCCTGGCGCAATCAGCCGATGCACTGGCTGCACACCCGGGTCCATTACCCCCAGGATGGGGTTTCGCACTTTCGCCTGTTCCACGACAACGTGCTGATTTCCAGCATGCACACCCGGTTGTTCTTCGGCATGCTGGTGCGCTTTCCCCTGATTCTCTGGCGACGGTGGCGGGCATGAGTCTTCAGGCAGACAAACAGCATTGGGCCGACCGCCAGGAGCGCGGCAGTTACTGGCTGATGAAACTCACCGCCCTCGCCGCCAAGGTGCTCGGCCGGCGCTTGCTGACCCCGTTGCTGTACGGCATCGTCCTGTACTTCTTCATTTTCGGTCGTAGCGCCCGGCAGGCAGCCTGGCAATACCAGCAACGCCTGGCCGACTGGAGCGCACGTCCCGAATTGCGCCCGACCCGCTGGCGGGTGTTCGGGCAGTTCATGGCCTTTGCCGATTCCCTGCTCGATAAACTCGACGTCTGGAACGGCAAGTTGAGCATCGACCAGATCGAAATCGTCGACCCGGCGCTGTTGCGCAATCATCTGCGCGATGCCCGCGGACAAATGCTGGTGGGCGCGCACCTGGGCAACCTGGAGATGTGCCGGGCCCTGGCCGAGCTGGGCGAGAAAGTCACCATGAACGTGCTGGTGCACACCAAGCACGCCGAGCAGTTCAACCGCTTGCTGGGCGAGGCCGGCGCCACGCACCTGCGGCTGATCCAGGTCAGCGAACTGGACCCGGTGATCATGTTGCAGCTGAGCGAACGCCTGGAGCGCGGCGAATGGCTGGCGATTGCCGGCGACCGCGTGCCGCTGCACGGCGGGCGCAGCGTGACCGTGGACTTCATGGGTCACCCGGCGGCATTCCCGCAGGGCCCGTGGTTGCTGGCCGGCCTGCTCAAATGCCCGGTCAACCTGCTGATGTGCCTCAAGCACGAGGGGCGCTATCGCGTCACCCTCGAACCCTTCGCCGATGCCGTGACGTGGAAGCGCAACGAGCGTGAGCAAGTGATCGCCCACTGGGCCGCCCGCTACGCCGAGCGCCTGGCGCAGTACTGCCTCCAGGGCCCGCAACAGTGGTTCAACTTTTACCCTTTCTGGAAGACCGATGACGATGCCCACTCTTGAGCCGGTAACCTTCGGCGAACGCCCCTTGCGCATTGAAGACGTGCTGGCCCTGGCCAACCGCCAGGCGCCGACGCAGTTGCAGGATGACCCGGCGTTCCGCCTGCGCATCGCCAAGGGTGCGCAGTTCCTCGATTCCCTGCTGGACAAGGAAGGCGTGATCTACGGCGTGACCACCGGTTACGGCGACTCTTGCGTGGTGGCCGTGCCGCTGCACCACGTCGAGGCCCTGCCCCGTCACCTGTACACGTTCCACGGCTGCGGCTTGGGCAAGCTGCTCGACGCCCAGGCCACTCGCGCCGTGCTCGCGGCGCGTTTGCAGTCGCTGTGCCACGGCGTGTCGGGGGTGCGGGTGGAACTGCTGGAACGCCTCCAGGCCTTTCTCGAACACGACATCCTGCCGCTGATTCCGGAAGAAGGTTCGGTGGGCGCCAGCGGCGATTTGACGCCGCTGTCCTACGTCGCCGCCACGCTTTCCGGCGAACGGGAGGTCATGTTCCGTGGCGAGCGCCGCCTGGCCGCCGACGTGCACCGTGAACTGGGCTGGACGCCGCTGGTGCTGCGGCCCAAGGAAGCCCTGGCGCTGATGAACGGCACCGCGGTGATGACCGGCCTGGCCTGCCTGGCCTTCGCCCGCGCCGACTACCTGCTGCAACTGGCGACCCGCATCACCGCGCTGAACGTGGTCGCCCTGCAAGGCAATCCGGAACACTTCGATGAACGCCTGTTCGCCGCCAAACCACATCCGGGGCAGATGCAAGTCGCCGCGTGGCTGCGCAAGGACCTGGCAATCGACGCGCCGACCGCGCCACTGCATCGCCTGCAAGATCGCTATTCCCTGCGCTGCGCGCCCCATGTGCTCGGGGTATTGGCCGACAGCCTGGGCTGGCTGCGCGGGTTCATCGAAACCGAACTCAACAGCGCCAACGACAACCCGATCATCGACGCCGAAGCCGAGCGCGTGCTCCATGGCGGGCATTTCTACGGCGGGCACATCGCCTTCGCCATGGACAGCCTGAAGAACCTGGTGGCCAACGTCGCCGACCTGCTGGACCGGCAACTCGCGCTGCTGGTGGACGAGCGCTACAACCATGGCCTGCCGAGCAACCTTTCCGGCGCCAGTGCCGAGCGAGCGATGCTCAACCACGGCTTCAAGGCCGTGCAGATCGGCACCAGCGCCTGGACCGCCGAAGCCCTGAAAAACACGATGCCGGCCAGCGTGTTCTCGCGCTCCACCGAGTGCCACAACCAGGACAAGGTGAGCATGGGCACCATCGCCGCCCGGGACGCGATCCGCGTGCTGGAACTGACCGAACAAGTGGCCGCCGCCACCTTGCTCGCCGCCAACCAGGGCGTCTGGCTGCGCAGCCGTGCCGAAGACGCACGTCCACTGCCACCGGCCCTGGCCGCCATGCACCAGCAACTGGCCGGGGATTTCCCGCCGGTCATCGAAGACCGCGCCCTGGAAGGCGAACTGCGCCTGTGCCTGCAACGCATCGCCGAGCAACACTGGAGGCTGCATGCGTAGCCAAGGTGTTTTGCACGTCGACACGCAGATCGTGGTGCCATTTTTCGACGTCGATTCGATGAACGTGGTCTGGCACGGCCATTACGTCAAATACCTGGAAGTGGCCCGCTGTGCCCTGCTCGACCTGATCGGCCACAACTACAACGACATGCTCGAATCGGGGCATGCGTGGCCGGTAATCGACCTGCAGTTGCGCTACGTACGCGGTGCCGTGTTCGGCCAGGCCCTGACCGTGCGCGCCAGTCTGGTGGAGTGGGAAAACCGGCTGAAGATCAACTACCTGATCAGTGATGCCGCGACAGGCGAACGCTTCACCCGGGCCAGTTCAGTGCAAGTGGCCGTGGACATGGCCACTCGCGAGATGCTGCTGGCCTCGCCACGGGTCTTTGTCGAAGCCGTCGAGAGGAAACTGTCATGAAGCGCCTGTTCATCTGGCTGCTGCTGTGCAGCCTGTCGCCGCTGGCCCAGGCGTTCGATCTACAGCAATTAAGTGACCAACTGGCCCGCCCGGAGGTGATCCACGGCCAGTTCATCCAGGAAAAACACCTGCGCGCCCTGCCCCAACCCCTCACCAGCAAGGGCCGCTTCGTACTGGCGAAAAACCACGGGCTGCTGTGGTTGCTGCAAACCCCGCTGCAACAGGACTACCGCATCACCGCCCAGGGCATCGCCCGGCGGGACGGCAATGCCTGGCAAATGCTGCCGAACAAGAGCGCCGGCGCCGAGCAGAACCGGCTGTTCCTGGCGGTATTGCAGGGCGACAGCAGTGGCCTGCAACGGGATTTCGAGCTGAGCCTGTCGGGCGAGCCGCAGCAGTGGAAGCTCACCTTGACCCCGCGCTCGGTGCTGCTCAAGCAAGTCTTCAAGCAGATCAACATTGACGGCGGCGAACTGGTCCAGCGCATCGAACTGCTGGAAACCCAGGGCGACAGCACCGTGCTGCGCATGCTGGACGCTACCGCCGCGCAACCTTTGAGCGAAGCGGAGCAACATGACTTTGCCGAGTGAACGGATGCTGCCCCGGCTGTTCTTGATCCTGCTGCTGGCGGTGCTCGCGCTCGCCGGCTGGCAATGGCGCAACGGCGCGCCGCTGTCGGCCAACCTCATGGAGCTGGTGCCGGGCACCTCGCCCGATGCCCTGGAGCTGATCGCCGAGCAGCGCATGCAAGAGCCGCTCAACCGCGAGGTGCTGGTACTGGTCGGCCATACCGATCGCCAGCAAGCCATCGCCCTGGCGCAAACCCTGGGTGAGCAATGGCAGGCCAGCGGCCTGTTCGACAAGGTGCAATGGACGCTGCAGGCCGACGTGCCGGCGCTGCGCACGCAACTGCTCAACGGCCGGCTGGCGATGCTCTCGGCGGCGGACCGGGAGCAATTGATCGAGCAGCCCCAGGCGTTCATCCAACAGCGGGTGCAGGCCTTGTTCGATCCGTTCAGCGGTTTCAGCCTGGTGCCGAACCAGGACGATTGGCTGGGCCTGACCGGGCGTATCCAGAACAGCCAGCCACAACGCGGCGCGATCCAATTCGACATCGGCAGCGGTGCATTGATCGCCGATGCCGACGGTAAAAGCTGGGTGATGCTGCGGGCTCGCGCCCAGGGCAACGCCTTCGACATGAACCTGCCGCTGCAAGTGGCCGAACTGCTGCAACGCAGCCGCGACCAGGCGAGCCAGGCCCAAGGGCAATTGCTGGCCGCCAGTGGCCTGCTGTACGCCGCCAGCGGCCAGCAACAGGCATCGCGGGAAATCACCTGGGTTGGCGGTGGTGCAACCATCGGCATCTTGCTGCTGCTGTTGCTGGCCTTCCGGCGCCTGCGTGTGTGGCTGGCGTTCGTGCCGGTGCTGGTGGGCATGCTGTTCGGCGCGGTGGCGTGCGTGGCCTTGTTCGGACGCATGCATGTGATGACGTTGGTGCTGGGTTCGAGCCTGATCGGTGTCGCGGTGGATTACCCGCTGCACTACCTGTCCAAGAGCTGGAGCCTCAAGCCGTGGCGCAGCTGGCCGGCCTTGCGCCTGACCCTGCCGGGGCTGAGCCTGAGCCTGGCGACCACCTGCATCGGCTATCTGGCCCTGGCTTGGACGCCGTTCCCGGCCCTGACCCAGATCGCGATATTTTCCGCCGCCGGGCTGGTGGGCGCCTACTTGACTGCGGTCTGCCTGTTGCCGGCGCTGCTCAAAGGCGCAGACCTGCGTCCCGCCCAGTGGCCGCTGCGGCTGTGCGAATGCCTGCTCCAGATCCGCCAGGCGTTATTGGCGAGGGTGCCCACGCCGGTGCTGCTGGTGCTGTTGCTGAGCTTCTGCGCGGGCGGTCTGTGGCACCTGACCACGAAAAACGACATCCGCCAATGGATCGGCACACCCCAGCACCTCACCGACGAAGCCCGCGACATCGCGCGCATCACCGGCTTTCAGCCCACCAGCCAGTTCTTCCTGATCCGCGCCGACGATCAGCCCCAACTGCTGGAGCGCCAGACCGCCCTCAACGAGCGACTGGATCAGTTGATCGCCCTGGAAAAACTCCAGGGCTACCTGTCACTGAACCAACTGGTAAGCCCGCCCGCCGACCAGCAGAAAGTACGCGAAGCACTGGCCCGATTGCCGGACTTCTGGCAACCGCTGCTCGACCTGGGCGTGCCGCTCGGCGCACTGCAAGGGGAGCTGGCGCAATTGCAGGCCTTGCCGGTGACAGACATCGATGCCGCGCTGGCCGGCCCCCTGGCCGAGCCGTACCGCACACTCTGGCTCGGCCCCACGACGCAAGGCGTGGCCGCCATGATCAGCCTGCAAGGCTTGAACGATGCCGCGCTGCTGCGCGTGCAAGCCTTGGACCTGCCGGGCGTGCAACTGGTGGATCGCCTGGGTGACCTGAACCGGGTCTTCGCCGCCACGCAGGTCAGCGCCGCCGAGTTGAAACTGGCCTCCTGCGTGCTGATTGTGCTGCTGCTGATCTGGCCTTTCGGGGTCAGCGCGGCCTTGCGCATCGTTGCCCTGCCGTTGCTGGCCGCGCTGTGCAGCCTGGCGAGCCTCGGCTGGCTGGGACAACCACTGACGTTGTTCAGCCTGTTCGGCCTGTTGCTGGTGACGGCCATCGGCGTCGATTACGCGATCCTGATGCGCGAACAGATCGGCGGTGCCGCCGTGAGCCTGCTGGGCACCCTGCTGGCAGCCGTCACCACCTGGCTGTCGTTCGGCCTGCTGGCATTGTCCAGCACACCGGCGGTGAGTAACTTCGGCCTGGCGGTGAGCCTGGGGCTGGCCTTCAGTTTCATGCTGGCGCCCTGGGTCGGGCGCCAGGAACACCCTATACCTGCTCAAGAAGATCAACGATGACCCAGGATATTCAAGGAATCCCAATGCCTGTCACTGAAACGGAATATCGCCAGGTCGTCATCATCGGTGCCGGCCCCTCCGGTGCCATCGCCGCCGCCCTGCTCAAGCGCAAGGGCCACGATGTGCTGGTCATCGAGCGCCAGCATTTTCCACGGTTCTCCATCGGTGAGAGCCTGTTGTCCCATTGCCTGGATTTCGTCGAAGAAGCCGGCATGCTCGACGCGGTGAATGCCGCCGGCTTCCAGCGCAAGAACGGCGCCGCGTTTGCCTGGGGCGAACGCTACAGCGCCTTCGATTTTGGCGAGACCTTCAGCAACGGCAAGCCCACGACTTTCCAGGTGCAACGCGCCGACTTCGACAAGTTGCTGGCCGACCAGGCCGCCCTGCAAGGCGTTGAAATCCGCTACGGCCAAGCGATCACCAGCGCCGACTTCAGCCTCGCCAAGCCACGCCTGGGCGTGCAGCGCGAAGACGGCAGCGAGTACCGTGTCGAAGCCGACTTCGTGCTCGATGCCAGCGGCTATGGCCGCGTCCTGCCGCGCCTGCTGGACCTTGAGGCGCCGTCGAACTTCCCGGTGCGCCAGGCCGTGTTCACCCACATCGAGGATCGCATCGACGCCCCGGCGTTCGACCGGGAAAAAATCCTCATCACCACCCACCCGAGCAAACGCGACGTGTGGTTCTGGACCATTCCGTTCAGCGGCGGACGCTGCTCGGTGGGCGTGGTCGCGGCGGTGGAACATTTCGCCGGCCGCACCGACGACCTCGATGCCTGCCTGCGCGGTTTCATCGACGAAACCCCGAGCCTGGCCGGCGTGCTGCAGAACGCGGTGTGGGACACTCCGGCACGGACCATCGGCGGCTATTCGGCCAACGTCAAGACCCTGCACGGCCCAGGCTTTGCCCTGTTGGGCAACGCCGCGGAATTCCTCGACCCGGTGTTCTCCTCCGGCGTGACCATTGCCATGCGGTCGGCAAGCATGGCCGCTGACGTGCTCCACCGTCAGCTGCAAGGGGAAAGCGTGGATTGGCAAAGTGAATTCGCCGAACCGCTCAAGCGCGGCGTCGATACCTTCCGCTGCTACGTCGAAGGCTGGTACGCCGGCACCTTCCAGGACGTGATTTTCTACACCGAAGGCTCTGACGACATCCGCCGCATGATCAGCTCGATCCTGGCCGGCTACGCCTGGGATCAGCGCAACCCGTTCGTCAGTGAGCCCAAGCGGCGCCTGCGCATGCTCTCGGAAATCTGCGCGAGCCCGGCGCCGAGCCAGCAACCATGAGCTACCTGAGCGACAACTACGTCGAAGAAACCCGCTTCGGCTTCTGGTTCCTGCGCAGCCACACCTGGCAGCACCATGTGTTGCGCGTGGCGATCAACGACCTGCGCAGCCTGTTCAGCAACCCGCTGCCGGCCCACCCGGTATTGCTGGACGCCGGCTGCGGCCAGGGCAAGTCGTTCCAGTACCTGCGCCAGGCGTTCGCACCACAACGCCTGATCGGTGTGGATGCCGACCCTCACAGCCTCGACCTGAGCCGGGAGGAAGCCGCCCGCCAGGGCATGGCCGTGGAGCTGATCGGCAGCGACTGCGCGACCTTGGCAGTGCCCGACGCCAGCGTCGACCTGCTGTTCTGCCACCAGACGTTCCATCACTTGGTGGAACAGGAAAAAGCCCTCGCCGAATTCTACCGCGTCCTCAAGCCCGGCGGCTATTTGCTGTTCGCCGAATCCACCGAAGCCTACATCGACACCTGGGTGATCCGCTGGCTGTTCCGCCACCCGATGCACGTACAGAAAAGTGCTGCGCAGTACCTGCAGATGATCCGCGATCAAGGGTTCCAGTTCGAAGAACGCAACGTGTCCTACCCGTACCTGTGGTGGAGCCGTGCCAAGGATTTCGGCCTGCTGGAGCGCTACGGCCTACGCCGGCCCAAGCCGTTTGGCGAGCGTGAGGAAACCTTGGTCAACGTGGTGGCGCGCAAGCCTCGCGAAGGGGCTGCAGGATGATCCGTGGCCTGCTGATCGCCTGCGTGTTGCTGCTCAGTGCCTGCGCCAGCCAGGCACCACTGCCCGCCCGCACGCCTACCCTGGCATTGCCGATGCAACTGCACATCGAGCGGACAATGGCCGGCCAGCGTCAGGACTGGTTGCTGGTGGTCCAGCGCGAAGGCAACGGCATCCGTTGGTCGATGATGGACCCGTTGGGCATTCCCCTGGCCCGCCAGCGCCTAGTCGATGGCCAGTGGCAGGCCGACGGTCTGCTGCCCCCCAATGCCGAGGCCCGGGAATTGTTCGCCGCCCTGCTGTTCGCCCTGACGCCTGCGGTCGAGCTGCCCGGCAACTACCCGGCGGCGCGACAACAGGCGTCGCAACGGACCCTCGAGAATCGTTGGCAGGTGCGCTACACACAACCGCTGGATTTTGAAATGAGCCTGCCCCAAGGCCTGCGCTACCGCATCACACCGTTGACCGAGAACGCCCCATGATTCATGCCGATCAGCCAAGTGACTACCACGGGGAAACACACAAACCGTGGCGAGGGAGCTTGCTCCCGCTGGGCTGCGCAGCAGCCCCAAAACAGGGCCGCTTCGCGACCCAGCGGGAGCAAGCTCCCTCGCCACAGGATGATTGCTCGGCTTTATTTCTCTTAACTGACTGGCATTAGCCCATGACCGCCTATTTGAATGCCCTCGGGGTGATCTGCGCCTTGGGTCGCGACAAACACACCGTCGCGCGCAACCTGTTTGCCGGTGACTGCTCGGGCGTGCGCAGCGAGGCTGGGTGGGTGGCCGAACGGGCCTTGCCGGTCGCCGCGGTGCCCGGTGAACTCGCGTCCATCCCCCCGGCCCTGGCAGCGCAACGCAGCCGCAACAATCAACTGCTGCTGGAGGCAGGGCTGCAAATCCGCACCGAGATCGACCAGGCCATCCAGGCCTACGGTCGCGCCCGCATCGGCATCGTCCTGGGCACCAGCACGTCGGGTATCGATGAGGCGAGCCAGGGCATCGCCCATTACCTGCGCGAGCAACGCTTCCCCGACGGCTATGACTATCAGCAACAGGAGCTCAGCGCACCGGCCAACTTTCTGTCCGACTGGCTCGGCCTCAGTGGCCCGTCCTACGTGATTTCCACAGCCTGCACTTCCAGCGCCCGCGCCTTGATGAGCGCCCGGCGCCTGTTGGACCTGGGCCTGTGCGATGCCGTGCTGTGCGGTGGCGTGGACAGTTTGTGCAAATTGACCCTCAACGGTTTTTCCGCACTGGAGGCGGTGTCGAACGAGCGCTGCAATCCGTTCTCGGTGAACCGCAGCGGCATCAACATCGGCGAAGCAGCGGTGCTGTTCCTCATGAGCAAGACGCCAGGCGAGGGTGTACCGATTGCCTTGCTCGGCGACGGCGCCAGTTCCGATGCCCACCATATTTCCGCGCCTGAGCCCAGCGGTCGCGGCGCGCGCCAGGCCATGGAAAAAGCCCTGCGCTGCGCCGGCCTCGACGCCAGCCAGATCGATTACCTGAACCTGCACGGCACGGCCACCCAACACAATGACGCCATGGAAAGCCAGGCCGTGGCCGGGCTGTTTCCGGCGGGCGTGCCCTGCTCGTCCACCAAGCCCATGACCGGCCATACCCTCGGTGCGGCGGGGGCGTTGGAAGCGGCGTTCTGCTGGCTGGCCCTGAGCACCGAAAACATCGCCCTGGCCCTGCCGCCGCATGTCTGGGACGGCCAGGCCGATCCTGCCCTGCCGGCGCTGGACTGGGTCACCATCCACACCCGCCTGGACCCGGCCACCCCGCGCCGCCTGATGAGCAACTCATTTGCCTTCGGCGGCAACAACGTCAGCCTGATTATCGGAGACGCCCCATGATTGACTGGCCGCTCGCCGAACTGCTGCCCCATGCCGGCGACATGATCCTCATCGACCGGATCCTGTCGTTCGATGACGAACAGATCCACACCCACGCCACCGTCACGTCCGGCGGCTTGTTCAACCGCGACGACGGTGCACTGCCGGCCTGGGTCGGCATCGAGTTGATGGCCCAGAGCGTCGCGGCGTTTGCCGGTTGCCACGCACGCCAACGCGGCGATGCCGTGGCGCTGGGTTTTCTGCTCGGCACCCGCAAGTTCGAATGCAACGTCGACTGTTTTCCCCTCGGCACCGAGCTGAGCATCCATGGCGTGCGCTCCCTGGAAGACGACAACGGCATGGGCGTGTTCGAATGCCACATCCACGCGCCAGGCATCCATGCCACGGCCCGGCTCAATGTCTTCCGTCCGCCCCAGGCCGCCCATTACCTTCATGAACCGTCCGCAACAGGAAACCCGTCATGACTGAATCCGTACTGGTCACCGGCTCCAGCCGTGGCATCGGCCGCGCCATCGCCCTGCGCCTGGCCCAGGCCGGGCATGACATCGTGCTGCACTGCCGCAGCGGCCGCGCCGAGGCCGAAACAGTCCAGGCCCAAATCCAGGCCCTGGGCCGCAACGCCCGGGTGCTGCAATTCGACGTGGCCGACCGCGCCGCCTGCAAGGCCATTCTCGAAGCCGACGTGGAAACCCACGGCGCCTATTACGGCGTGGTGCTCAATGCCGGCCTGACCCGCGATGGCGCCTTCCCCGCCCTGAGCGAGGACGACTGGGATGTGGTGATGCGCACCAACCTCGACGGTTTCTACAACGTGCTGCATCCGGTGATGATGCCGATGATCCGTCGCCGCGCCGCCGGACGGATCGTCTGCATCACCTCGGTTTCCGGGCTGATCGGCAATCGCGGCCAGGTCAACTACAGTGCCTCGAAGGCTGGATTGATCGGCGCGGCCAAGGCGTTGGCAATCGAGCTGGGCAAGCGCAAGATCACCGTCAACTGCGTCGCGCCGGGGTTGATCGACACTGCCATGCTCGATGAAAACGTACCTGTGGAAGAACTGATGAAAATGATCCCCGCCCAGCGCATGGGCACCCCGGAAGAAGTGGCAGGCGCGGTGAACTTCCTGATGTCCGCCGAAGCCGGCTACATCACCCGGCAGGTCCTGGCCGTCAACGGAGGCTTGTGCTGATGAAGCGCGTCGTCGTCACCGGCATGGCCGGCATCACGTCCATAGGCAGCGACTGGGACACCATCGCCGCCAACTTCGCCGCCAACCGCAGCGGCATCCGGCGCATGGATGAGTGGGACCGTTTCACCGAACTGAACACACGACTGGCCGGGCCCATCGACGACTTCCAGGTTCCGGCCCACTGGACCCGCAAGCAACTGCGCAGCATGGGCCGGGTCTCGCGCCTGGCAGTGGGCGCGGCGGAACAGGCCCTGGCCGATGCCGGCCTGCTGGGCGACGAATCGATCAAGGACGGGCGCATGGGCGTGTCCTGCGGTTCGTCCACTGGCAGCACCGACGAGATCAAGGCGTTCGGCAACATGCTGCTCAACAGCGTGGCCGAAGGCCTGAACGCCAACTCCTACGTGCGCATGATGCCCCACACCACGGCGGCCAACATCAGCATCTTCTTCGGGCTGACCGGACGCCTGATCCCGACGTCCAGTGCCTGCACCAGCGGCAGCCATGGCATCGGCTATGCCTACGAGGCCATCAAGTTCGGACGCCTGCCGTTGATGCTCGCTGGCGGCGCGGAGGAATTGTGCCCGACCGAAGCGATGGTCTTCGATGCGCTCTATGCCACCAGCCTGAAAAACGATGCGCCGCAAACCAGCCCGCGGCCCTACGACAAGGGGCGCGATGGCCTGGTGATCGGCGAAGGCGCGGGCATGCTCGTACTGGAGGAACTGGAACACGCCCTGGCCCGGGGCGCACGGATTCACGCCGAGATCGTCGGCTTTGGCAGCAACGCCGACGGCCAGCACGCCACCCGTCCCGAACTGATCACCATGCGCCGGGCCATGGAACTGGCCCTGGAAGATGCCGGCCTCGAACCCTCGGCCATCGGCTACGTCAATGGCCATGGCACCGCCACCGAACAGGGCGACATTGCCGAAACCCAGGCCACCAGCAGCCTGTTTGGCGAACACATGCCCATCAGCTCGCAGAAGAGCTTCCTCGGCCACACCCTGGGTGCCTGCGGAGCGCTGGAGTCCTGGTTCAGCATCGAAATGCTGAACCGCGACCTCTACGTGCACACGTTCAACCTCGATGAAGTCGACCCCCAGTGCGGCAAGCTCGATTACCTGCGCAACGAATTCCGGCCGATGAGCCATGAATACGTGATGAACAACAACTTCGCCTTTGGTGGGGTCAACACCTCGCTGATTTTCCGCCGCTGGCACTGATAACCGCTATCCCTGGTCAAGGAGACTGATGATGTCATTGAAGAAAATCGCCGTTACCGCCGCCCTGTTGCTCAGCGCCATGCCGACCCTCAGCCAGGCCCGTGATACCACGCTTTACCTGCCTTTCGACAAAGTCGTCAACGAAGCCATCCGCACCGGCAAGATCGACCGCAGCGTGAAGTTCTACCTGGCGGGCGACGAGCCACAGGGCAAAGTCAGCGTGCTCAGCGCAGGCGAGGTCACCAATAAAAAAACCAACGCCTTCAATAAATCCGACGTAGAAGCCTGCGAATGGGTGGTGCAATCGGCGCTGATCAGCCTGCACCAAGCCGCCAAGGCCGCGGGCGCCAACGCCGTCATCAACATCGTCAGCTTCTACAAGCGCAACGAACGCCAGGATGCCACCACCTATGAATGCCACGCCGGCGCGATCATGGCCGGTGTTGCGTTGAAAGGGGACTTGGCGAAGGTGCAATAAAAAGCACCTGGGCCATGCCCTTGCGATCTTCGCTGGAGTGTGGAGCTGTCGAGTGCAACGAGGCTGCGATCTTTCCCCAAACACTTGAGTCCCAAGTGAAAGATCAAAAAATCAAAAGATCGCAGCCTTCGGCAGCTCCTACAGGGTCCGATAGCGGTGGGTCAGCGATGGTGATGTTGGCTATGCTGCCGTCATCGCGAGCAAGCTTGCTCCCACAGGGCTTGGTGGCGTGGCCAGATACTCCGAACACCCCAAATCCACTGTGGGAGCGAGCTTGCTCGCGATGGCGGTGGGTCAGTGCCGGTGATGTTGGCTGTACAGCCACCATTGCGAGCAAGCTCAGCTCCCACAGGGTTTGGGCTTGACGCCTCGGTGCTCTTCAACCTGTTTGGAGAATCCCAGCAGTCTGTGTAACAGCCATGAATCTTGCTCCCGCCGGGCTGCGCAGCAGCCTCTGTTTTATTAGCCGTTCTCCTTCATCGCATTCGGGTGCAGGTAATAAACCTCCGCCAACCTGAGCGCAGGCAAAAAGTCCTCCGCCATCGGCACCCCTTCACGCACGATGATCATGAAACGCCTCTGCAGCGTATTGATAATCTCATCGCCATTGCTCAAGCGACTGCCGACCAGCGCAATGTCGCTATTGTTTTTCCCGGCACCGGTGATGATCCGTGCCGTGCTGCCATCGGCGTACACCACCTCATCGCCTTTCTGCGCGGCGCGTACTTTCCAGCCATTATCCAAGGTGAACGTCAACGACGACGACACCTGCTGGATCGTTCCGCCGTCACGCGTCTGGCTGCCCTCGGTGGCCACTCGGTAGATGGCGATGGGCGGATGAGCTTCGACGAAGGCTTTTTGGCGGTTCATGAATGCCGCGACTTCTTCGCCGTAACCCTCCAGTTGGCGTGGCTCCAAGTACAAGTCATCCAAATGACGAAGTGATTCATGGGAGATTTCGTTGGTGTAAGGGGCATCCAAAGATGAGTGCATTTCCAAGGACCTTATTCATGGGCTTCAGGCTGCGCTCCTTGGCGTCGGGAATGAGCGCTGAGCCGGACGATTCGGAATGATGAATAAGACGTTGCAGGGCAGGTGAGTCGCAATCCCATCGGCCTGGCATCTGGAACAAATAGGAAGTGTCGTAACCGGAAATGCGCATTTTCCTACAATCTCGACGCAGTTCTTCCCTCCTCTCCTGCGGATCCCAATCGAAACATCGCTTTCGCCGCCTGTCGGACCTGTCAACTCTGACAGTATCGAAGAGGCTCAAACCCACTCCAGACTCCACACACCAAAAGCACTCCCTCACCCCAAGGATTGCTTGAGTCAACGTTCGGTCAGCTGTCCACCTTCCGAGCCACAACGCGCAGGTTGATCTCAAACAACGACGGCCCCCGATGGATAAGAAACTGATGGAGACGATAACCTGGTCGGGCATCGTCTCCACCTCGTCCCGACCTCACGGTATAACCGCCGCAGGGGAACCAAAAGTTGTGGTTGACGATGTGAAGCTGACACACGCTTACGCACACGTGAATGGAATTTGCCTGCATTACGTGATGAGCGGCGATGGCGAACAGCCGGTCCTGCTGATACATGGGTTTCCAGGCAGTTGGCGCAACTGGGAACCGTTGATCGGGCCGTTGGTGCGGGCAGGGTTTACCCCCATCATTCCTGATTTTCGCGGCGCGGGGGAAACGGATATTTCAAGCGATGGCTATGACAAGAAGAACATGGCCCATGACCTGCACGAACTGGTGATGCATCTAAAGCTCCAGCAAGTCGATGTGGTTGGCCACGATATGGGATTGGTCATTGCCTATGCCTACGCCGCGCTTTATCCAAATGACACCAAGCACGTCATATTGATGGACGGTTTCCTTCCCGGTATCCCCGGATGGGAAAGTGCTTATAACGGCGACCTGGCAACCGGCGTTGCCAGCAAATGGCATTTCCGGTTCTTTGGCAAAACAGCGACGGCAATGATCAAAGGGCAGGAAAAAACCTACCTGGACATGTTCTTCGACGACTTTGTTTTCGACGGCAACGACAAGGTGCCGGATGAAGTGCGACAGGCCCTGGTGACGGATTACACCCGGCCTGGGCGCATGGAGGCCGCCTTCAAACTCTATTCAGCCTGGGTGGAACATGACGCCAAGGACAACCTGGAATTCTCCAGGAACAAGCTGACGGGTCCGGTACTTACCATCGGTGGCGACCATTCCCGGGGACGGACGCTGGCCGAGCAGGCTACTTTTATCGCCGCGCAACCGCACTCACTGACATTGATAAACACCGGGCACTGGTTGCTTGAAGAACAACCGCAAGCCACCCGCGACGCGATCCTGGCGTTCCTGCGGTACAAAAAATATCCGCGATCCCTGAAACTCGTGACTCCACACTGACAACTGCACCGCCGCCCTTCCTTCGTGCGGTATCTATTTACCGCTCCTGCGTCGGTTTTCCCCAATAGCTTGTCTTTTCCCAAACTTTCCCAGGAAGAGACTATGTTGGATCACGACTTATCGGGCCAGATCAACGCCTCGCAGCAACGAATGATTAACCTGAGCAAAGCCGCGCCACGGCCTTCTGAGGTCACCCGGCAGCACCTGGACTATTGGCTCAAACGAAGCTTTCCCATCCTGCCGGTCGACATGGCAGTGGACAAGCTGTCCGTGCGTCTATCGCAAAAAGCTCCCATCCCTCAATCGGACGGTGAACCCAACGGGTCAAGCTCCGAACCAACGGATAAAGACATCACCAGCCTTGAGATTTTTTTCTGGCGCGCCATCACCGGCCAGATCGATATCAGCGACAGCTTGGCGGATCTGGATAACCTTGAAATAGTCCAGGAGTTGGACAGTTCCAAGCGAGTGCCCACCCTTCTGAACAGTCATCGGGCGAAAGAAAAATTCCGTCAACTGCTCAATACCACGCCAGTCGCTTATGAACAGCTGCTCACGACGTCGCTGGATAGCTTCTGGGATAGGCCCGCCGCGTTCAGCCAGGGACAAAACGTCAACGGCTGGTTGGCGGACGAACTCGCTACGCAACTCAAGGCACTGGCGGACCTTCATCTACACGACAAGACGCTGAGCCCGCCGATGCACAAGGCGATAATGGATTCGCTGTCGGCGCCGGACGCGGCGTCTCGAAACAAGCTGGCGGAACGTTACAGGCCCTGGGTGTACAGCCTGAGCGCCATCTACCTTGATTGGGGATTGTCCGTTCCGGTGATCAGCGCCGTTACCCTGTCCCGGCACAACGCGGATACGGATTGGGGCGGCGCCGTACTGTACCGTCCCGGTAAGCCGTTGGAGATCTACGAGAATTTGCAGCAACTGAAGACCTCGTTCATAGGCGACAGCGCCGCCGATGAGGTGGAACTCGTGCCGTTGGCGCAAAACTTCCTGACGCGTTTGGTCTCGGACGTGCGGACGGCGCAAAAATCCGCCATTCGCGATGCCTTGTCGGACGACATTGTCGAAGGGGAAAACATCTCCAGTTGGGGGCATCGGCTGGACGCCGCAGCGGACCTGGGTATTCGACTGGATCTGGCTGGCGTCCTGGACGAACGTGAGTTTCGGCTGAAACTGGCAAGCCTGGATCATTGGCTAAACGCCAACCCGCACATCATCGGCAACGACCGCCTGGCATGGTGGAAAGCGACGCAGGCCCTGCAGAACACCATCGCCGATACGCCAGCACCGCCGGACCCAGTGTCAATGGCCACTCCAGAGGCCATTCGAGACCAGGCCCGCACGCTACTCGCCAGCTACATCAAAGAAAAATACCCACCTGCCGACCCTGAAGACATCACCCTGAGCATTCGAAAAGAGACGCTCGATCCGCACGCACCGACGGGCCATTCACCGTTCGGGTCCGGGGTCTCCATGGGCAGTGCGAAAGCGTTCCATGACGACAGGCGCTCCCTGACGGACTGGGCGATATCCAACCTGACAGATGATGAACGCCAGGCAGCTCACCACACCGTGGTCGGCCCGTTGAGCTTCCCGCAGATTGTCGAGGTCATCGAGCGGGCAGACGTGGGTGCGCGCCTTCCGGCAGAGCTGCAACGCATGGCACGGGAGCGACAGAATCAATGGATGAGTGTGAAAGCAAAGCAAATGCGGGCCGAGGTGTGGTCGGCCCACATCTCGGGAGACTTGCGACACGACAAGGACAACACCGGCTTGAAGCTGGTCTTGGCGGCGCTGGATTGCCCTGGATCGGCGGGACGTGACAAGGTCAACGGGCACGAAGTGGTCGTCCGGCAATTGCATTGGGGCAACAGCGTGCTGAAGGACCTGCTTGCGTTCGGAGTGAAGTCATTCGCCAGCCGTCCTTCATTGACCTTGTACACGCCAGGTGCGCCGGACGGAAAGACCTTCAGGGACGTGGATGCATCAGGCAGCGGTCGAGCGCTGCAGACGGCGTTGGCGCAGACCCTCACCGCTACCCCGGAAATGACCCGCTGGCTGATCTCTCAACTTCCGCTGCTGGAGCAAGCCGTACAGCTCGCAAGCCTGTTGCCGGCAGAAGACAACCTGACCATCCACGAAAAAATCAAGAAGGTCACGCAATCGGTTTTCACCTGGACGAAGGACAGGACGCGAAGCGATTTCGCCTTGAAAGTCACTTCACCCGTGGTCGAGGGAGACCTGTTCACGACACTGCATGAAACGCAAATAACCCATGCCCTCAAAACGGTACAGGCCCTGACAGTGACCAACGCCGAACGCGACAGCGCGGCGGCTCGGGAAGGGCGTCGCAACGGTGTAGCCCTGTTGACGGGGGCTATGTCGATGGCCCCGGCAGGCCGCTTGGGTGGGACAGTGGGACGCGCAATTCTACCGACCATGGCAGGCGGTGCCGCCGTCTCGGCGATACAGGATGAAGGCGGTAGCGTCAGCCAGTGGGCAAGCGATTTCATCCGCGGGCTGGGTGAGGTGCTGGCCGAGGGCGGGCAAGATTTGATCATGGCCCGCGCGACGCGGCCCAGAGGCAACGCCTACCCGGCCTTGGCATCGCTGCCTCGCATGCCGGACCCGCGGTTGGAGTCATTCCGACTGAAAGGCTTCGAGGGCAAGGGCCTGGTGCCGGAGGGGCGCGACCGCTATAGGGATTTGCACGGGCAGGGTTATCTGAAACTAGGCAAAGATTATTTCAAGACGGTTTTCCAGGACGGCGAGCAAGTCATCTACGCGCCGAACAACCGCACGGACCAGCGCACAGTGACGTGGGCAAACGGCCAATGGGCCGTTCAGGAGCGTCGGCGTTTGCTCGGCGGTGGTGTGTATTGGAGTCGAACCCAAGAAAGTCCGGAAGACAAGAAACACAACGCCTTGGTGGAAGGGGTCCTGCCCAACGGGCATGACCTCCCCAGTGAAGCAGTCGATGTGATGAAACGTGTGATTCACTCAATGCCCGAAACATTGCTGGACCGCGTACTTCAAGAAAGCATGAACGATATAGGCGCCGCCGATATCGAAAGCTACCGCTTGCACTTGAAACACATCAATCGCCAGAACGCTAAAGATTACGAACCCAAACGTAAACACCTACTTGATAAGCTTGGCATTTGGGATCTTGTCGAACAAACGAGTAATACGCTTCAGAAAGAAAAAAACCTCTCCCTGAGCCTTCCGCAAAAATATCGACTTTATGACACGCTCATCATGCACAAGGAGGAATTCATCCTCGAAGGACGCCTGAAGGCCAGCGCAACTATCCTGCCGGATAACGTAACCGGTGCGAAATACATTGTGATCACCCCAAGAAACGGGCGAAAAAAAGACGCCGTCGACAAAATATCGAAAGACATCAGCGACACAGTCAACATTGTCGAGAAACAGCTGGAATCCAAACTTGACACCTTGTTCCCTGGAGACGAACCCTCCGTGGTTGCTGCAAGAGAGGCCTACATCGAATCACCGGAATATCGAATCGACAATATTGATGAGTTTCGAAAAGAGCGACTGCGCCGACACAAACCCGGGCTACTCACGGAGATCAGGAACTACAAAATTCGCCATATCATCATTAACCGAGGCAGGACACAGCGAAGTGCGCTTCTCACCACCGAAAATGACATCGATACCTTCACCCGCTCGCTCAAAAACTACAGCCCATTCGATATCGAGCTGGTCACCCAAGCCGCCTCCCACAAGGTGACCGGACAAGCAGCCTCTTCTGTTCCAGCCCCTGCCGCGGCGAAGCCCTCGACGGTTATCCCTGAGTACACGGTGACAGTCAGCCCCCTGGCTGACGCGCAGATGTCATATGACAATTTCCCGGCCCCCGCCCGGGCGAAAGTCAGGGAAATCATGGATGACCTCCGAGCCGGCAGAATCACCACTAAAAAAATCAACCGCTATTACTGGTACGACATGGCACAGTTGGCTCCCGGCGGCGGACGGGGCGCATGGCGCGCCGCATTCGAACGTCAAGGCAATACCTGGATTCTCCAGGGCTTCTACGACTATCACGCCACCAGACACGCCACGTTTTGGGGGGACTAAGCCAAGCGCAAGGCCAGCCCCGGGATTTGGGCAAACAGGCGCGGCCTGCATCGAATGCCATCGTTAGGCACTGGATGATTGCGCTCCGTCGGTCAACAGCCCTATGAATGCTTGTGCCATCGGCGAACGCTGGTCCTTGCGCTGGACCAGCCACACCGCCGAGACCGCCGCCGGGTCGAGCAGCGGCCGATAGACCACGCCGTCGATACGCATGCGTTGGTAAGATGCCGGCAGCACCGAGACCCCGAGGCCAGCCGCCACCAGGCCGATGATGGTCATGGCCTCCCCCGCTTCCTGGGCGAAGTGCGGGCTGAAACCGGCGTCGCGGGCCAACGTTAAAAGCTGGGCGTAAAGACCGCTGCCATAGCTTCGCGGGAAAAATACGAAAGGCTCGTGGGCCAGCGCCGACAGGTACAAGCCTTCGTCGCTGCCCTGGGCGAGCGGATGCTTGGCGCTGAGCACGGCTACCAGCGGTTCGCGGCTGAGTTCGATTTCCCTCAGGGTATCGGGCAGGGGCAACGGCCGCATGATGCCCACCTCGATGGCTTCGTCCACCAACGCATCCGATACCTGGGTGCTGCTCATTTCCCGCAGGTTAAGGTGAACGGCCGGGAAGCGTTGACGGAAGGCGAAGATGGCTTGGGGAATGGTCGAGTTGAACGGTGCCGAGGACGTGAAGCCGATCTTGAGTTCGCCTAACTCCCCCAGTTGCGCACGGCGGGCCACGTCGGCGGCCTTGTCGACCTGGGCCAACACCCGTCGCGCTTCTTCAAGGAACAACCGCCCGGCTTCGCTCAATTCGACCCGACGATTGGTACGCTCGAACAGCCGCGCGCCAATCTCCTGTTCCAGTGCCTGGATCTGCTGGCTCAGCGGCGGCTGGGAGATCCCCAGGGCCAGCGCGGCGCGGCCGAAATGCAGTTCTTCGGCAACGGCGATGAAATAACGCAGGTGACGCAGTTCCATGGGGCCGCCCAATAGGTCGTTTAACGTCTTAAACAGGTCGAACAATATATTGGATAGAAACATTAGCCGGCTATATGCTTTTTTCATTGCCTGCCTGATCGTGTCCTTGCGAGGTCCACCGTGAAAACTGCTGTCGCTCCACTGGCCCATGAAATCCCGCCACGCGTGCAGGACAATGTCACCGTCGAACTCAAGGACATCTACATCGAGAAAGGCACGCCGTTGTTCATGCGCACGGTGCTGGCGCTGTTCTGCGGTGGCTTTGCGACCTTCGCCCTGCTGTATTGCGTGCAACCGATGATGCCGCTGCTGTCCAGGGAGTTTTCCATCAACGCGGCGCAGAGCAGCCTGGTCTTGTCGGTGGCGACCGGCCTGCTCGCCGTCGGCCTGTTGATCACCGGTCCGATTTCCGACCGCATCGGCCGCAAATCGGTGATGGTCACGGCGCTGTTCGCCGCGTCGCTGTGCACGATTGCCAGCGCGATGATGCCGACTTGGGAAGGTGTACTGCTGCTACGCGCCTTGGTCGGGCTGTCGTTGAGCGGGTTGGCGGCGGTGGCGATGACTTACCTGAGCGAGGAAATCCACCCCAAGCACATTGGCTTGGCGATGGGGCTGTACATCGCCGGCAACGCCATCGGCGGCATGTGCGGACGCCTGATCGCCGGGGTCTTGATCGACTTCGTCAGCTGGCACACGGCAATGCTGGTGGTAGGTGGCCTGGCGCTGATTGCGGCGGCGGTGTTCTGGCGGATTCTTCCCGAGTCACGCAACTTCCGTCCGCGCTCGTTGCACCCGCGCAGCCTGCTGGATGGGTTCACCCTGCACTTTCGCGATGCCGGGTTGCCGCTGTTGTTTCTCGAAGCGTTCGTGCTGATGGGCGCCTTCGTGACGCTGTTCAACTACATCGGCTATCGCCTGCTGGCCGCGCCTTATCACCTGGATCAGGCCTTCGTCGGGTTGCTGTCGGTGGTGTACCTGTCGGGTATCTACAGCTCGGCAAAAGTCGGTGCACTGGCGGACCAGCTCGGTCGGCGCAAAATGCTCTGGGCGACCATCGCGCTGATGCTCGCTGGCCTCTTGCTGACCATGGCCACGCCGCTGTGGCTGGTGATCCTGGGCATGCTGGTGTTCACCTTCGGTTTCTTCGGCGCCCATTCGGTCGCCAGCAGCTGGATCGGCCGCCGCGCCTTCAAGGCCAAGGGCCAAGCCTCGTCGCTTTATCTGTTCAGCTATTACGCTGGATCCAGCGTTGCAGGGACGGCGGGCGGCGTGGCCTGGCACCTGGGCGGCTGGAACGGGATCGGCCTGTTCATCGGTGGCTTGCTGGTGATTGCGTTGTGGGTGGCGGTGAAGCTGGCGAAATTGCCGTTGTTGCCGGGGAATGTGCAGGTCTAGCCCTCACTTTCACCTCCGGGACAGCGTCGCTACTTTGTGGCGAGGGAGCTTGCTCCCGCTGG
This sequence comes from Pseudomonas sp. Z1-12, assembly GCF_051132015.1. Classification (NCBI taxonomy): domain Bacteria; kingdom Pseudomonadati; phylum Pseudomonadota; class Gammaproteobacteria; order Pseudomonadales; family Pseudomonadaceae; genus Pseudomonas; species Pseudomonas sp. Z1-12. The sequence goes on along the minus strand of NZ_CP071647.1, from coordinate 427,039 downwards.
GTGGCGCAGCCGCCCCAAAAACAGACACCGCGGTGCAACAGGTAAGCCCTGCAGACCGCTCTACGGCTGCTACGCAGCCGAGCGGGAGCAAGCTCCCTCGCCACAGAAGCTCATATTCTTGATCAAAGTTGTTGTGCAATCAGTCGGTCATTGATGCAAAACCACCCGCGCGCCCAACACACCATTCTCCACCTCCAAGGTCAACGACCGCAGACCCGCCCCCTCCCGCTCTTGTTGATCCAACCACTGCAGCAACGCATTCGCCTCACCACTGACGGCGAGTCGCAACGAGTCGCCGTCGGCCTCCATTTCCGCGATGTCCAACCCCGCCGCTGTCGCACTTGCATTGACGCGCACCGACAAGGGTCGGGTGGCGGCAGTCCTGTGCCGGGAGGGTTCGGCGCGCTGGATCCGGGCGTTCAGTTCGGCTTGTTGGCGATGCTGTCGTTCGGCAACCTCCAGCCGTTGCCGGGTCGGTTGCCAAATCGCGGTGTAGGCCAGCGCCACCGACAACAATCCGGCAAGCCCCAGCAACAAACCTTGCTCTCGGCGCGAAAGGTTTCCCCAGGCCTGTTTCAAGACCCGCCATCCATCGACGTTCATCAACTGCTCTCCAGTGTGAGGATGGCCTGCACGCGGTTGTTTTGCTTGCTGGCGCTGCCCAGGGTGACGGGCAATCCGTTTTGCTGTCCGCGTTCACGCAGTTGTTCAAGCTCGACAAAACTGTTCGCCGTCAGCTGGATTTTCCAGCCATCGCCTTCGCGAAAATCGATGCGCTGCACCTCAACGTTGCTGGCACCGATGACCTGCTCGGTCAGACGGGTCAGACGCGCAACCTGAGTATCCGGACCTGGCCCACGACGGCTCTGCAACGCCTGGAACTGCGCCGCCAGGTCGACGATCCGCTCCTGCTCCGGATACAACGACCTGAATCGCTGTTCGCTTTGGACGTACAGACGCCGGGTTTCACTTTCAAGAAAGCCTATGCGCGCTTCACTGAAGGCCCAGGTGAGCATCAGCGCGCCGAGCGCAGCCACCGAAGCGCCCCGCCACGGCAGCGGTTGGCGGCGCCGACGGAACTCGCCCTGCAACAGGTCAATGGGATGTCCGCACGTGCTCAACAGCCACTCATCGATGCCTTGGCGATCACGGTCCTCGTCCAGCCAGTGCATCTCCTCAGGCAAGCCAGGCTTGAGCGTTGCCAAGCCTTGTACCGACAACGACATCCGCGCCGACAGCCCTCCACCCAACAGCCAGCGCCCGAACCAGCGCACCCCAAACGCCTGGTCATCAGCAATCAGATCAGCATCGACATGCACCGCACGGGTATCGATGCCTTGTTCGGCGAGCAGCGCCAACAGCGCCTGGAACCGGTCTCGCGCCGTCACCATCAGCGGATAGCGGTGCTGACGATCCCGCGGGCCGATGCTGATGTGCAGCGCCTCCAGGTTTTCACTCAGTTGCTCTTCGATGGCGAATGCGAGGGCCTGGGGCCGGGGCTGGCGTCGAGACGGCCACGGATCGCTGCGCAACCAACTGCACATTTCCATTGGCAACAGCACATCGACGGGCCGGCCGTTCAGCTCGCCGGCCGCCTCGTGCAACGGCAGGCGACGACGCTCACCGGTTGGCGACCACACGCAGCACGGCCAGTTGGCGCAAGGCGCGTCCAGGCCTTCGGCGGTCAAGTAAAGCCAGGCTTTCATCAAGGAAACTCGCTGGGACTGAAGGGTAAGAAACGACGCTGACGAACCGTCCAGCGCCCACTAACAGAATCGCGCTCGATATCCGAGGCCAGGCGCAGACGGCTGTCGCCATGGATCACGCTCACCGTGATTCGAAACCAGCGGCTGCCCACGCCCAACCCATGGCTGTTGAGGCCGACTCCGGACAGCAACGGGTCGTTAGTAAACGCCTGCACGCTGGCGTATGGCGCGTGACGACGCTGGTTGATCAATGCCTGGGTGGGCCCGGCTTCCATCCCATCGAGGGTCCTCAGCACACGCTGCGAGGCGGTATTGATGTTCAGCCGCGCGTCCGTGGGCAGCAACACCACCCAGGGTTCCAGGCGCCGCAGCGTCTGGCCGTCGACGCCCGGCAGCAGACGCAGTTGACTCAACTCCTGCACCGGCCCGACCTGAGGCAACGTCAGTGACGGCAGATCCAGCAAGGCCAGCAGGCGACTCCAGCGACCGAGGCTGACCTGATCGATTTGCCCCAGCGCCAGCAACGTGTTGAGATTCAGGCGCCCGGACAAATCCTCGATAGCGATGCGCAGCTCGGCGCCGTCCACCTCCAACACGGGCTCGAGCCGAGCCCAATCCTGGCTCAGGTCAACGGGCCCGGACGACGTGATCCCACTGCCTTCCAACACCACCCGCGCCCAGTCTTCCCCCGCCAACCCCAATTGCCGCAACTGGACCTGTTGCAGTTGCTGCGCGCTGCTGTGCAACAACAGGCGATGGCTGCGCAACAGGCCACCGACCAGCAGCAAGGCCAGGCTCAGCACCAGCAGCACGCTGATCAGCGCCACGCCGCGTTGGCGCCTCATGGCAGCGCCTCTGGCAACAGCAACACTCGACGGATCTGCTCGAAACGCCCCGCCGACACGATCAATTCCAGCGCCAGCGGCGCGCTGCCCTTCACGGTTTCGCGGTGCCAGCCCCGCTGGCGGTCGAACACGCGCCAGCTCAGGCTGTGGACGTCGTCGAGCAACTTCTGCCGCTGCGCAAGCGTCGTGCCTTCACCGACACTCTCGCGCCATAACGCACCGCCCTGGAGCTGATAGCTCACCGCTTGCCGTTCGCTGCGCGGCTGGTCCAATGGGTTGCGCCAATGGCTGCGCTGCAACCGCAAGTGCCCCGGCGCGAGCACGACCGAGTCGACAACCGCCTGCCACACATCCCGCTCGATCACGCCGACAGCACGCTGCAAGGCCCGGATGTCGCGCTCATGCTGACCGGCTCCCTGCTGGGTCCGCACGACGCCATCGAACAACCGCCAACTGGCCAGGCCGAGCAAGGCAAAAATGCCGATGGCGATGACCAGCTCCAACAAGGTGAAACCCGACTGCTTATTCATGATGGCTTCGGATCCACCCGATGGTGCGGTACGCGACGGTCGCGCTGTCGCCGCGGCTAACCTGGATCTCGACCTGCAACAGCCGCCCATCACGGGCCGGGGCGATCCGCTGTTGCAAGACCCAATCGCGGCGATCAAGGTGCCGGCTCAGTCGCTGTTGTCCGGGCGGTGTGACGGCTTGCAGGCGCAGTTCGCTCAACTGATTGTCCGCCAGCCAGGCGCCGAACAGACGGTCCTCCAGACCAGCGCTTTGCTTGAGCACAAACTGGCTGGCCGAAAGCACGGCCGCCGCCAGCGTCGCGAAAATCGCCAGGGCAATCATGACTTCCAGCAGCGTGAAGCCCTGGCAACCGGCGGCCTGCCTGAGCGCATTACTCATCGATCAGCAGCTCCGCCAGGCCATCGCTCGAGACCCGGGCAATCGACTGGCCAGCGACTTTGATCAGCAGCCTGAACGGGCTGATCTCGTCACTGCTGAGCATCAGCAATTGCGGCGGGCCTTGAACGTCGTCGAGGCGCAGGACATGACCCTCCTGCTCCAGCCCGAGCGTCAGGCCCTCGGGCAAGCGATGCAACGCCGATACCGCCGTCCAGTCCTGGGCTTCGAGCCGCAACGCCTGATAACCGTCGGGCTGCACACGCACCCCGTATTCCTGCCCATCCAACACCGCCCGCTCGCGCAACTGCTGCACCACCGCGACGAAGTCCCGCGCCTGCTGCCGGGCCTCCCGGGCCGGACTCGACCCCGTGGCGAAGCGGACCATACCCGCCAGGACGCCGATCAAGACGATGACCACCATCAGCTCCAGCAAGGTGAAACCCCGACAACGATGCTGCATGTTCATTCGGCCCAATTGCCGATGTCGGCCGCCATCCCTTCACCGCCCAGTACGCCATCGGCGCCCAGGGAGTAGAGGTCATAGCTGCCATCGACAGACTTGTGCCCAGGGTTGAGGTACTGGTAGGGCGTACCCCAGGGGTCGATCGGCAGGCTTTTCAGATAACCCTGGGGGTTCCAGTTCCTAGCGGCGGGCGTGCCGGACGGGCGCTTGCTCAACGCCTCCAGGCCTTGTTGGGTCGAGGGGTACTGGAGGTTGTCGAGACGGTACATTTCCAGGGCCGTGGAGATTGCCTGGATGTCGGTACGGGCGGCCGTGACCTTGGCCTGGTCGGGTCGGCTCATGAACTGCGGCACCACGATGGCGCCCAGCACGCCAATGATGACCACCACCACCATGATTTCGATCAGGGTAAAGCCGCGTTGTTGATGACGTGCGGATCGGTTGCTTTGGAGTTTCATCGGTCAATTCACCAATTGGTTGAGGCTCAGGATCGGTAGGAGGATGGCCATGACAATCAGCAGCACGACGCCGCCCATCAACACCAACATGGCCGGTTCGAATAGGCTCACCACCAGCGCGATACGCGCCGCGAGGCTGGCCTCCTGTTGTTCGGCGGCCCGGGCGAGCATGTTGTCGAGTTCGCCGGCCCGCTCACCGCTGGCGATCATGTGCAGCATCAACGGCGGGATATCGCCGCCCTGCTCCAGGCCACGCGTAAGCGTCCCGCCTTCGCGGACCGAACGGGCGACGTCGGCCATGCGGGCGCGGATCGTCAGGTTGCCGATCACCTGCGCGGCGATGTGCAAGGCATCCACCAACGGCACCGCGCTTTTGCTCAGGATCGCCAGGGTGCTGGCAAATCGCGCCGCCTCCATCGCCCGCAGCACTTCGCTCAACACCGGCAGCCGCAACAGCAAACGATGCCAGCGCAGGCGCCACGCCGGCTGGCGCAGGCTCCAGCGCCACAGCCCGAACAGCCCGGCCAGCGCACCGAGCATCAACAGGCCATAGCGGCGCAAGCCATCGCTCACGGCGATCAGCGCCTGGGTCAGCCAAGGCAACGGCTGGCCGCTGTCGATGAAAATCTTCACCACATCCGGCACCACGTAGCCCAGCAGGAAGCCAACAATCGCGACACAAGCCAACATAAGGATCAGTGGATACACCAACGCCAGTTGGATGCGCTGGCGCGATGCTTGCCGCGCTTGGGTGTAGCTCGCCAGCTGTTCCAACACTTGCCCCAGGTGCCCGGATTGCTCGCCCGCCGCGACCGTGGCACAGAACAGCTCGGGGAACGCCTGGGGAAAGGCCCTCAGGGCCGTCGCCAATGCGTGGCCTTCCATCACCCGGCTGCGCACCGCCGCCAGCAGGTGGGCGACGCGGCGCTTCTGGCTCTGTTGCGCCACCGCTCCCAGGGATTCTTCGAGGGGCAGGCCGGCCTGGATCAAGGTGGACAACTGCAACGTCAGCAATGCCAGATCTGCCGGGCTCAAACGCGCTCCGGCATGTCGCCCGCCCAAGGTCCGCGGTTCCTTGGCTTCAGCCAGTTCGCTGGGCAGCAAGCCGCGCTCGCGCAGCAACTGGCGAGCATGGCGCGGGCTGTCGGCTTCCACACGGCCCTTGCAGCGGCGGCCCTGGGCGTCTTCGGCCCGATAGTCGAAGGTCGGCATGGTGCTAATCCTCCTGGGTGATGCGCAGCAGCTCGTCGACGCTGGTCAGGCCTTCCAGCACCCGCTGGCGACCGTCCTGGAACAGGCTGCGGGAGGTCTTGCGCGCCTCGGCGGCCAGCGCCTGCTCGGTGGCGCCCTGGTGGATCAGTTGCGACAGCGCGGCGCTGACATTCACCAGCTCATAGATCCCGAAGCGCCCGCGATAGCCTTTCTGGCATTGCTCGCAGCCCTGGGCCTTGAACAACCGGGGCGCGGCAGTGGCGTCGAGGCCCAGCCGCCGGCAGGTGGCGGCGTCAGCCACATAGGGCGTCTTGCAGGACGGGCACAGACGACGCAGTAAGCGCTGGGCGACGATGCCAGCCAGGGACGACGCCAGCAGATAGGCATCCACGCCCATGTCCACCAGCCGCGTGACGGCGCCGACGGCGGTGTTGGTGTGCAGGGTCGAGAGCACCAGGTGCCCGGTCAGCGACGCCTGGACGGCGATTTCGGCGGTCTCGCGGTCGCGTATTTCACCCACCATCACCACGTCTGGGTCCTGGCGCAAAATGGCCCGCAAACCGCGGGCGAAGGTCATGTCGACTTTCGGGTTGACCGGCATCTGGCCGATGCCCGGCAGGTGATATTCGATGGGGTCTTCGACAGTGAGAATGTTGCGGCTCTGGTCATTGATGCTGCTCAGCGCCGCGTACAGGCTGGTGGTCTTCCCCGACCCCGTAGGCCCGGTGACCAGCACGATGCCGTGGGGCTTGCCGAGCAACTGGCGCAGACTCGCCAGGGTGTCGTCGGGCAGGCCCAGGCGTTGCAGCTCCAGGCGCCCGGCCTGCTTGTCGAGCAGGCGCAACACCACGCGCTCGCCATGGGCCGAAGGCAGGGTCGAGACCCGCACATCGACTTCGTGCCCGGCCAGGCGCAAGGCCATTCGCCCATCTTGGGGCACGCGTTTTTCGGCGATGTCCAGACGCGCCATGACCTTGATCCGCGACACCAGCAGGTTCGCCAGTTCCCGGCGCGGCCGGAGCATTTCCTGCAACTGACCGTCGATGCGCATGCGCACCGACAGGTACTGCTCGAACGTTTCCAGGTGCACGTCCGAGGCGTGCTCGCGGACGGCCTCGCTGAGCAAGGCATTGATCAGGCGGATGATCGGCGCATCGCCCTGCTGCTCCAGCAGGTCGGTGGTCTGCGGCATCTGGTCGGCCAGGCTGAGCAGGTCCAGTTCCTCGTCCAGGCCTTGGGCGACCTGTTCGGCGGCACTCTGGCCCTGGCGATAGACGCTGGCAAGGCGCGCAGCGAACTGTGCCGGTTCCAGTATCTGGATCGGCAAGTCCCGCCCGCACAGACGCCGCACTTCGGCCACGGCGGTGAGCGGTGTATCGCGGCGCATGACCAGGCTCAACGTCGGCCCCGCGCCTTCCAGCATCACGCCCAGGCGCCTGGCGAAACCAAAGGGCAACGGGGCTTGCGGGTCAGTCACAGGGCACCCGAGCGCTGTTGCGGATCGATCGCCGGTGCATCGGTGGATGACTCGAACAACTGGTGGGCATCCCGGGGCAGCAGCAGCGAATTGTTTTTTCGCGAGCCGGGTTTGCTCAGCTCCCGGAGCGCGTCGTAGCGCTGGCGGCTGACCTCGGCCAGGTCTTCGTTGCTGCGCACGATGGTCGGGCGCAGGAACACCATCAGGTTGCTCTTGGTCTGGGTGTCGCGGTTCCAGCGAAACAACGCACCCAAATACGGAATGCTGCGTAACAGCGGCACACCGCTTTGCTGGGTGCGGACACTGTCGCGGATCAGGCCGCCGATCACGATGATCTCGCCATCGTCCGCCAGGATCGTGCTCTTCAAGGCGCGCTTGTTGGTGATCAGGTCGGAGGAGTCCACGCCGGAAACAGACGGCGCGATGTCCGAAACCTCCTGCTCCACTTCCAGGCGCAAGGTCGAGCCTTCGTTGATGTAGGGCTTGACCTTGAGGCTGATGCCGACGTCCTTGCGCTCCACGGTGGTGAACGGGTTGTCCGCGCCGTTGCCACTGGTGGCGTAGGAGCCCGTCTTGAACGGGACGTTCTGGCCCACGATGATTTCCGCTTCCTGGTTATCCAGGGTCAGCAGGCTGGGGGTGGACAGCAGGTTGCTGTGAGTGTTGCTCGCCAGCGCCGAGATCAGCGCACTGAAGCGGTCGCCGCCCAGCCGCAGGATCGCACCTTCCGGTCCTTTATCCAGCTCACTGAGGTTCAGGTTGCCGATGATCGGGATGTCGGTACCCGGAAAGTTGATAAACCCGGTCGCGCCGCCTCTGTCGAGGCCCCACTGCACGCCCAAGGCTTCGGTAATGTCCCCGGAAACCTCCACGATGGCCGCGTGGATAAGCACTTGGGCCCGAGGTTGATCCAGTTCACGAACGATGTTTTCGATGATACGAATCTGGGCCGGGTCGGCAATCAGCACCAGGGCATTCTGGCTTTCATCGGCCTTGATCATGAACGGGCGGGTGGCGGCAATGTCTCGCTGGCCAGCGAGTGCCGGCGTGGTTTTTTTATCCTGCCCGACGCCTTCCAGCACTTCGGCCAATTGCTTGGCATCGCTGTGGCGCAGGCGGATGACCCGGGCGTTGTCCTGGGATGCCGCAGCCGGGACATCCAGGCTCTGGGCCAGGTCGACCAGGCGCTGGCGCACCGTCGGCGGGCCGATGATCACCAGTCGATTGCTGCGGGCATCAGCGATCACCACGCCCGCCATGTCACCCTCGCGCTTGCCTAGGGAGGCTTCCATTAGCGGCGCGATGTCCCCGGCCTGGGCATGCCGCAACCGCACCGCCACATGATTGCGGTTGCGCCCTGAGTCCAACTGCCGAACCACGTCGGCGAGGCGCTGGACATTGGCAGCGGTGTCGGTGACCACCAGGGCATTGGACGATACCGAAGGGCCGACGTAACCATTGGCCGACACCAGGGGCCGGATCAACCCGGCGACGTCGGCGGCGATGCTTGATTGCAGGTCCAGGACCCGGGTGACGAACTGCGACGGCGTGGCGCTTTTTGCATCCGCGATTGCGGCTCGCGTCTTGGCATCGCTGACCGGCATGATCAGGATGCGCTCGCCCTCGTCGATCACCGTGAAGTTATGCGCATCGAGGACCGAATAGAACAACCGACGCACGCCTTCGCGGTCCAGCGCCTCGCGGGACATGACGGTAATGCGTCCTGAGACTCTGGGATCGAGCACCACGGTCTTGCCGAGGATCGCTGAGAACTCCTCGACCACGTCGCGCAGTTCTGCGTTGTTCATTGCCAATTGCCAGCGAGTCTCTTCGGCTTGCAGTGCACTGGCGAACACCAATGGGCAGGACACGGCAACACAGAACAGGACGCGCGATACACGATCCCGGATAAAGCTATTCATGATTCGATCACTCTGATTGCCCCGCCACCGGGCGTAGGTATTGCGAGGAATGCAGCGCGGCATGGCGCCCGTCTTCGAGGCCCAACCGACGCAGCACGGGCTTGGCCGCGGGTTGCAAGGCCAACCGTTCTTCCCGGCCATTGCGCCACAACGTCACATGACTGGCCTCGACCCGGCGCAGCACGCTGCCACCGGGCAAGCGCTCGCCGACCTGGTACACACGCGGGCCGGCAGCGTCCGCCAGCAACGCCCGGGACAATCCCTGGTCGACAACAAAACTGGCTTGCAAGGTAATGGGCTCGGCGCTCGGCGCCTGGGCACCTTCAGGCGCCAGGCCGAGCACGGTCGCCACCGCTTGCACGTTGGGCAAGTCACGGGCCGGCGCCACCGGCGAGTCGGCGACTACCGGCACGTTACGGTCCAATGCCTGGCGAAAACGCCACTCTTGCCCCGCCAGGAATACGCCGTAGAGCAGCGGCACCAGCACCAGTGCCAATTTCGGCAAACGGTTGCCGGCCCACAAAGACAGGCTCACCTTTGCGCTCACTGGAGCGTGCCCGCAGGCTTGGCGAAGAACATTCGCCGCACCACCCTGCGTCCGGAAAGCTCATGCCAGAGCACGGCGCACAGATGCAGCGCGACCAGCAGCGAAAGCACCATGCACGACAGTGCGTGGACGGTGTTGGCCAGCTCGATCAATACCGGATCAGCCAATGGCTGGGGGAATCGAACGAGGCCAAAGACATTGATGGCGCTTTTCATCATCAGCACGCCAGTCACCAGCACGACGCCGATGACCAGATAGATCAGCGCATGCACAGCAAAGGCCAGCCTTTTGTCCCCTGCAAGCGCCGCCCCACGGGACTTCTGCTCGCAAACAAACAGCCAGGCCCGCCACAGGAAAAACGGAATGAACAGCGTCGTCAGCGACACGTTGAGTGACCCGACCCAATGCTCGGTCGAAGCCGAGACAGGGTTGAACGCCACATAAAAACCGGACGCCAACGCCCATAAAATAATGGCCGCCGACAACCAGTGCAGCAGCACCCGTCGCCTGGAGTAATGGATAGACATCACTGCGTCCTCGTGTGAAAGCCCCAGGCAACCCGTACGGATCGGCTGGGGCCATGCTTGTAGGACTTACAGCTTGTCCCAGGCGCTCTGCCAGGACGCACCGACACCAGGCTCAAAGCCGTTCGCTGTCGGGGAGTACTGCTTGCAGTAGCCGGACGCGGGGAACGGCTTGCATTCGAAGACTTCGTCAGTCTTGGGCTGCAACACTTTCGTACCGGCGGTGTAGTCGCTGATGCCTTCAGGGAACACGAAGTCGTATTCGATACCCGCGCCTTCGCCGGTCAGAGTGACCGACTTGGTATCCTGGCGAGTAGTACGCCCGTCTTCGGTGGTACCCACCAGCGTCAGGGTATGAACCCCCGGGGCGCTGCGCACGTCCAGGCTCAGCCCGGTGCTGCCTTCACCCACCTTGCTCACGACACCCACTTGCTTGTTCTTCTCATCGAACAACGTGGCTTCGAGGTTCATCCGGCGGTTTGTCTGTGCGGTGAACGCCATGCTGACCCGACCTTTGTCGAGTACGTACTCCGGCTGCAGGGAGGAAATCCCCATGCTGGCGCCGGCGTCTTCCTGCATTTCCAATTGCACTTCATAGCGGGTCACACCGCTTTCTTTCTGGGCATAGAGGCTGTTGGGGCCCTTGATCGGCGTGATATTGCCGTCTTCGTCACGAATGCCGGCACGAATGAGGGGATAGGCACTGTTGAGGGCCTCGGCCAATTTGAACGACCAGTTTTCAGCCTTGCCTTCCTCAGCGTTGTCGATGCTGATCTGCAGGCTGTACTCGGCATTTTCGCCGGAGGCGGAAAATGCCCGGGCCTTGACCTTGTCACCCACCAGGAGTTGGGTCGATGGCGCAATACTGCCCACCGGCGACCAGCCACCCGGCAACGCGGCTTCGGCGAGGATGTTCACATCCACCGGGTTGTAGAAGGCGGCATCGGTATCACCCACTGTCCAGACACCCAGGATGACGTGATGACCCGATTTACTGTCCGGAATGACACAGTTGTGCGGGGCTCCGCTCACCGGGAGTTGATTACCGCCATCCACCGTGCAGAACGGTGTGCTGTCGAACGAGGCACGCTTGAGCACTTCGTTCGGGTTCCAGCCGTCGCGGGTAATGAAATATTCGTGTTTGGTCGCCGGGTGCGCGGCGGAGTAGTGCCATTGAAAGATAATGTTGCGGTCCCTGATTTCGGTCAGGTGCCAGCGCGAAGACGATTGCGCATCGAGTGCAGAAAAGTTGACGTTGCCGCCGCTGGCGATTTTACCGTCGATAGGGCCCTGCAACGGCCCGCCGCCTGCACCATTCGGGAAGCCCTTGAAGGTTTCGCCGGTACTCTGCGGTTCGTATTGCGCCCCGCCACAGTTCAAATTGACGCCTTGCTGGCACAACAGTGCCCGGGAAGGCGGTACTTGAACGAAACCATGGGCCAGCACACTTTGCGATGCAGCCATGGCCGACAACAGAACTAATGAAGACGCACACCCCGTTAATACATTGCCCTTATTGAAGTTATTTTTCATATAAATTCCAGACTAATCATCAAAATGAAAGACGCGTCACCGCCTGCTTGAAAGGCGCGCCAGACTGCTCAGCGCCCGCCCTTACAAGTGCCCGGAACCTTATAGAAACTTAAGGATTCTCTATGTAGGATAAATCTCTCAACATGGAAGGAATGATCTCTGATTCGATTTCCCTTACATAATTAGAGAAACATCTTACGAACAAAAATCCCCAACAAACAAAAGCAAACAAATACACCCAAAAAATAATCGACTGGTTATAGATTGAACGGTTAACCGCGGACAAAAAAAAGCCTGTCCGGCACGGGTCCGGACAGGCTGGGTGACGGGGATCAAACGTGGTATTGCGCCGACAACTCATGCACCGCCCGCAGGAAGGCACCGGCGTGTTCCGGGTCGACTTCCGGGGTGATGCCGTGGCCGAGGTTGAACACATGGCCGCTGCCACTGCCGTAGCTGGCCAGGATCCGCCCGACTTCAGCGCGGATCGCTTCAGGCTTGGCGTAGAGCACGGTCGGGTCCATGTTGCCTTGCAGCGCAACCTTATGGCCAACGCGCTCACGAGCGTTGCCGATGTCGCAGGTCCAGTCCAGGCCCAGGGCGTCGGCGCCGGTATCGGCGATGCTTTCCAGCCACAGGCCACCGTTCTTGGTGAACAGGATCACTGGGACTTTGCGGCCTTCGTGCTCGCGGATCAGGCCGCTGACGATTTTGCGCATGTAGGCCAAGGAAAACTCCTGGTACGCCGCCGCCGACAGGTTGCCGCCCCAGGTATCGAAAATCTGCACCGCTTGCGCACCGGCCATGATCTGGCCGTTGAGGTAGGACGTGACCGACTGCGCCAGCTTGTCCAGCAACAAGTGCATGGCTTGCGGGTTGTCGTAGAGCATCGCCTTGGTCTTGCGGAAGTCCTTCGACGAGCCGCCTTCGACCATGTAGGTCGCGAGGGTCCACGGGCTGCCGGAGAAACCGATCAGCGGCACACGGCCGTTGAGTTCACGGCGAATGGTGCTGACCGCATCCATGACGTAGCCCAGGTCCTTCTGCGGATCGGGAATCGGCAGGGCTTCGATGTCGGCCAAGGTACTGACGACTTTCTTGAAGCGCGGGCCTTCTCCGGTCTCGAAGTACAGGCCTTGGCCCATGGCATCGGGAATGGTGAGGATGTCGGAGAACAGGATCGCCGCGTCCAACTGCGGGTAACGGTCCAGCGGCTGCATCGTGACTTCGCAGGCGAACTGCGGGTTCATGCACAGGCTCATGAAGTCGCCCGCCTTGGCGCGGCTGGCGCGGTATTCCGGCAGATAGCGACCGGCCTGGCGCATCATCCACACCGGGGTGACGTCTACGGGTTGCTTGAGCAGGGCGCGAAGGAAACGGTCGTTCTTCAGGGCAGTCATGTCGGCATCCGGAAAAAAAGTGCGGGCATTTTCTCAGAGCGCGACGTAAAAGGCACGGCAAGAGCCGTGCCTTTTATCTATCGGGGCAATTTGTCGCGGTGCAACACAGTCTTCTAACACCACAAAACAACTGTGGGAGCGAGCTTGCTCGCGATAGCGGCTTGTCAGCCAATACATCTGGCGACTGATCTACCGCTATCGCGAGCAAGCTCGCTCCCACAGGGTTGGGTGTCGTTCGGTCAGACTTGTAGGTAATCCAGGATCCCTTCCGCCGCATTGCGGCCTTCGAAGATCGCCGTCACCACCAGGTCGGAACCCCGGACCATGTCGCCACCGGCGAAGATCTTCGGGTTGCTGGTCTGGTGTTTGTACTGGCCCTGCTCCGGTGCCACGACACGGCCCTGGCTGTCGGTCTGGATGCTGAACTGCTCGAACCACGGCGCCGGGCTCGGGCGGAAGCCGAAAGCGATGACCACGGCGTCGGCCGGGATGATCTCTTCGGAGCCCGGGATCGGCTCGGGGCTACGGCGGCCACGGGCGTCCGGCTCGCCGAGACGGGTCTCGACCACCTTCACGCCTTCGACCTTGTCTTCACCGACAATGGCGATCGGCTGGCGGTTGTAGAGGAACTTCACGCCTTCTTCCTTGGCGTTCTTCACCTCTTTGCGCGAGCCGGGCATGTTCGCTTCGTCACGACGATAGGCGCAGGTCACCGACTTGGCGCCCTGGCGAATCGACGTGCGATTGCAGTCCATCGCCGTGTCGCCACCGCCGAGCACCACGACCTTCTTGCCCTTCATGTCGACGAAATCTTCCGGCGACTTTTCGAAGCCCAGGTTGCGGTTGACGTTGGCGATCAGGAAATCCAGCGCGTCGTAGACGCCCGGCAGGTCCTCACCGGCAAAGCCGCCCTTCATGTAGGTGTAGGTGCCCATGCCCATGAAGACCGCATCGTATTCTTCGAGCAGTTGCTCCATGGTCACGTCCTTGCCCACCTCGGTGTTCAGGCGGAACTCGATGCCCATGCCGGTGAAGACTTCGCGGCGATTGCTCAGCACGGTCTTTTCCAGCTTGAACTCGGGAATGCCGAAGGTCAGCAGACCGCCGATTTCCGGGTTCTTGTCGAACACCACCGGGGTCACGCCACCGCGTACCAGTACGTCGGCACAGCCCAGGCCCGCCGGGCCCGCGCCGATGATCGCCACGCGCTTGCCGGTCGGCTTGACCTTGGACATGTCCGGACGCCAGCCCATGGCGAACGCGGTGTCGGTGATGTATTTCTCCACCGAACCGATGGTCACCGCGCCAAAACCGTCGTTGAGGGTGCAAGCACCTTCACATAGACGATCCTGGGGGCACACCCGGCCGCAGACTTCCGGCAGGGTGTTGGTCTGGTGGGACAATTCGGCGGCCTGGAGGATGTTGCCCTCGGCCACCAGTTTCAACCAGTTGGGAATGAAGTTGTGCACCGGGCACTTCCATTCGCAGTACGGGTTACCGCAACCCAGGCAGCGGTGAGCCTGGTCGGCCGACTGCTGGGGTTTGAAAGGCTCGTAGATCTCCACGAACTCTTTCTTGCGTTGACGCAACAGTTTCTTCTTCGGATCCTTGCGCCCGACATCGATGAACTGGAAGTCGTTATTCAGACGTTCAGCCATTGTTAAAACCTCATCAAACTCTTCAGGCGCATATCACTGCGGGTTGGCACGAGTGCTGGAAAGCAACGACTTCAGGTTGGCAGCCTTGGGCTTGACCAGCCAGAAACGGCGCAAGTAGTCATCGAGGTTCTCGGCGAGCTCACGACCCCACTCGCTGTCGGTTTCCGCGACGTACTCGTTCAGCACGTTTTGCAGATGGCTGCGGTAGGCCTCCATCGCCTCGCCGCTGATCCGCTGGATTTCCACCAGTTCGTGGTTGACCCGGTCAACGAAGGTGTTGTCCTGGTCGAGCACGTAGGCGAAACCGCCGGTCATGCCAGAGCCGAAGTTATAACCGGTCTTGCCCAGCACGCAGACAAAACCACCGGTCATGTACTCGCAGCAGTGATCGCCGGTGCCTTCCACCACGGTGTGGGCGCCGGAGTTACGCACGGCAAAACGCTCGCCCGCGGTGCCGGCGGCGAACAGCTTGCCGCCCGTGGCGCCGTAGAGGCAGGTGTTGCCGATGATGGCACTGTCCTGGGTCTTGTAGACGCTGCCCTTGGGCGGAACGATGACCAGCTTGCCGCCGGTCATGCCCTTGCCCACGTAGTCGTTGGCATCGCCTTCCAGGTACATGTTCAAGCCACCGGCGTTCCAGACGCCGAAGCTCTGGCCTGCGGTGCCCTTGAAGCGGAAGGTCACCGGTGCCTTGGCCATGCCCTGGTTGCCGTGCTTGCGCGCGATTTCGCCGGAGATCCGCGCACCGATGGAACGGTCGCAGTTGCAGATGTCCAGTTCGAACTCGGCACCGCTCAGGTCGTTGATCGCCGCAGCGGCCATGTCGACCATTTTCTCGGCCAGCTCACCCTTGTCGAATGGCGGGTTGCGATCAACCTGGCAGAACTGAGGCTTGTCTGCCGGAATCAGATCGCTGCCCAGCAAAGGGGTCAGGTCCAGGTGCTGTTGCTTGGCGGTCTGCCCCTCGATGATGTCCAGCAGATCGGTACGGCCGATCAGCTCTTCAAGGGAGCGAACGCCCAGTTTCGCCAACCACTCGCGGGTTTCCTCGGCCACGTAGGTGAAGAAATTCACCACCATGTCGACGGTGCCGATGTAGTGGTCCTTGCGCAGCTTGTCGTTCTGGGTCGCCACGCCGGTGGCGCAGTTGTTCAGGTGGCAGATGCGCAGGTATTTGCAGCCCAGGGCGATCATCGGCGCGGTGCCGAAGCCGAAGCTCTCGGCGCCGAGGATGGCGGCCTTGATCACGTCCAGGCCAGTCTTCAGGCCACCGTCGGTCTGCACCCGGACCTTGCCGCGCAAGTCGTTGCCGCGCAGGGTCTGGTGGGTTTCGGCCAGGCCCAGTTCCCACGGCGCACCGGCGTACTTGATCGAGGTCAGCGGCGATGCACCGGTGCCGCCGTCGTAGCCGGAGATGGTGATCAGGTCGGCATAGGCCTTGGCCACGCCAGCGGCGATGGTGCCAACGCCCGCTTCCGCCACCAGTTTCACCGAGACCAGCGCCTTGGGGTTCACCTGCTTGAGGTCGAAGATCAGTTGCGACAAGTCTTCGATCGAGTAGATGTCGTGGTGCGGTGGTGGCGAGATCAGGGTCACGCCGGGAACCGCGTAACGCAGCTTGGCAATCAGGCCGTTGACCTTGCCACCAGGCAGTTGGCCGCCTTCGCCGGGCTTGGCACCCTGGGCGACCTTGATCTGCAGCACTTCGGCGTTGACCAGGTATTCCGGTGTCACACCGAAGCGGCCGGTGGCCACCTGCTTGATTTTCGAACTCTTGATGGTGCCGTAGCGCGCCGGGTCTTCGCCGCCTTCACCGGAGTTGGAACGCGCACCGAGGCGGTTCATGGCTTCGGCCAGGGCTTCGTGGGCTTCCGGGGACAACGCACCGAGGGAAATACCGGCCGAATCGAAGCGCTTGAGCACCGACTCCAGCGGCTCCACTTCACTGATGTCCAGCGGCGTGTCGAGGGTCTTGACCTTGAGCAGGTCGCGGATCATCGACACCGGACGGTTGTCCACCAGCGAGGTGTATTCCTTGAACTTGCTGTAGTCGCCCTGTTGCACGGCGGCTTGCAAGGTGTTGACCACGTCCGGGTTGTAGGCGTGGTATTCGCCACCGTGAACGAACTTCAGCAGGCCACCTTGCTGGATCGGCTTGCGCGGGCTCCAGGCTTCGGCGGCCAGGGCTTTCTGTTCGGCTTCAATGTCGACGAAGCGCGCCCCCTTGATACGGCTCGGCACGCCACGGAAGCTCAGTTCGCAGACTTCTTCGGACAGGCCGATGGCCTCGAACAATTGCGCGCCACGGTACGAGGCGATGGTCGAGATACCCATTTTCGACAGGATCTTGAGCAGGCCCTTGGTGATGCCCTTGCGGTAGTTCTTGAACACCTCGTAGAGGTCGCCCAGCACTTCACCGGTACGGATCAGGTCGCCCAGCACTTCATAAGCCAGGAACGGATACACCGCCGAAGCGCCGAAGCCGATCAGCACCGCGAAGTGATGCGGATCGCGTGCGGTAGCGGTTTCCACCAGGATGTTGGAGTCGCAGCGCAGGCCTTTTTCGGTCAGGCGATGGTGCACCGCACCCGTGGCCAGCGAGGCGTGGATCGGCAGTTTGCCCGGGGCGATGTGACGGTCGGTCAGCACGATCTGGGTACGCCCGGCGCGCGCCGCTTCTTCAGCCTGGTCCGCAACGTTGCGGATCGCCGCTTCCAGGCCAATGTTCTCGTCGTAGTTCAGGTCGATGACCTGGCGCTCGAAGCCGGGACGATCAAGGTTGGTCAGCGAGCGCCACTTGGCCGGGGAAATGACCGGCGAACTGAGGATCACCCGCGAGGCGTGTTCCGGCGACTCTTGGAAAATGTTGCGCTCGGCACCGAGGCAGATTTCCAGGGACATCACGATCGCCTCGCGCAGCGGGTCGATCGGTGGGTTAGTCACCTGGGCGAACTGCTGGCGGAAATAGTCGTACGGTGTACGCACGCGTTGCGACAACACGGCCATCGGCGTGTCGTCGCCCATGGAGCCGACCGCTTCGTAGCCCTGTTCGCCCAACGGACGCAGCACCTGGTCACGCTCTTCGAACGTCACCTGGTACATCTTCATGTACTGCTTGAGCTGGTCGACATCATAGAAAGCCGAACCGTGGTCGTTGTCTTCCATGGTCGCCTGGATGCGCAGGGCGTTCTTGCGCAGCCATTGCTTGTACGGATGACGGGACTTGAGGCGGTTGTCGATGGCATCGGTGTCGAGGATCTGGCCGGTCTCGGTGTCCACGGCAAAGATCTGGCCCGGGCCTACGCGGCCCTTGGCGATGACGTCATGGGGCTGGTAGTTCCAGACGCCGATTTCCGAGGCCAGGGTGATGAACCCGTTGGTGGTGGTGACCCAGCGCGCCGGACGCAGGCCGTTACGGTCGAGCAGGCAGACGGCGTAGCGACCGTCGGTCATGACGATACCGGCCGGGCCGTCCCACGGTTCCATGTGCATGGAGTTGTATTCGTAGAAGGCGCGCAGGTCCGGGTCCATGGTCTCGACGTTCTGCCAGGCTGGCGGCACGAGCATGCGCACGCCACGGAACAGATCGATGCCACCGGTCACCATCAGTTCGAGCATGTTGTCCATGCTCGAGGAGTCCGAACCCACGCGGTTGACCAGCGGGCCAAGCTCTTCGAGGTCCGGCATCAGGTCGTTGGCGAACTTGGTGCGACGGGCCACGGCCCAGTTGCGGTTGCCGGTGATGGTGTTGATCTCGCCGTTGTGGGCGAGGAAGCGGAATGGCTGGGCCAGCGGCCATTTCGGCAGGGTGTTGGTGGAGAAGCGCTGGTGGAACACGCAGATCGCGGTTTTCAGGCGCTCGTCGCTGAGGTCTGGATAGAAGGCGGTGAGGTCCGCCGGCATCATCAGGCCTTTATAAATGATGGTCTTGTGGGAAAAGCTGCAGATGTAGTGATCGGTGTCGGCGGCATTGGCCACGGACGAACGACGACGGGAGCTGAACAGCTTGATCGACATGTCCTGGTCGCTCAGGCCTTCGCCAGCGATGAACACCTGCTCGATCTGCGGCAGGCGCTCGAGTGCCAAGCGGCCGAGGACGCTGGTGTCGATCGGCACTTTGCGCCAGCCAACCAGTTGCAGGCCGGCGGCCAGGATCTCGCGGTTCATGTTTTCGCGAGCCGCCTCGGCCTTCACCGGGTCCTGGTTGAAGAACACCATGCCCACGGCGTACTGCTTGGGCAGGATTACCCCAAACGTTTCCTGGGCTACGGCACGCAGGAACTCGTCGGGTTTTTGAATCAGCAAGCCACAACCGTCACCGGTCTTGCCGTCGGCGTTGATCCCACCGCGGTGGGTCATGCAGGTCAGGGCCTCAATGGCCGTTTGCAAAAGGGTATGACTGGGCTCGCCCTGCATATGGGCTATCAGGCCAAAACCGCAGTTATCCTTGAATTCATCTGGTTGGTACAGACCTGCTTTCATAGACACTTTCTCACCAGGCTGCCTCTTATCGAGACAAATTTCTTTTCAATTCAACCAGTTGCATGCCGCGCCGAACGTACGCCAGCTTTGCGGGGGCAAAAGGGAGGTCATTGTACACACCGACACAGGGGCTCACAAATTTGACGACGAACTGTCGCAAATCCATGTCGCATTTGTGAAAGGTTTAAAGCTATATGCTGTGCTAGTCAAAACTTTTTTGGGTTCGACCGCTACGACTCAAACGCTACTGTGACGCAGACACCACAAGGCGCGCGGCCTGAAAGGCCGCCCGCCCTTGCGGAAATTTTGAGGTTGCCGGGAGAGGCGGCCTGGGTAAGGCCGCCGAATCTTCAGCGAGTTGCTGCCAGTTCCTGTTGGACGCTGGCGACAGTGCGAGGCCAAGGTTTACCAGCCTGAACCTTCGCTGGCAAGGCCTTGATGGCGGAAACGGCTGCATCACGGTTGGCAAAGCTGCCGTAGGTGATGACATAGAGCGGCTTGCCGTTGAGCACTTTCTTGAAATAACGGTACTCGCCGCCCTGTTCCTTGACGAAGTTCTGCGCCGCGGTTTCGGAGCTTGTGCCGAGGATCTGCACCACGTAGTTGCCCGGTGCCTGGCCGGCGTACCAGCTACCGCCCGCGGCCTTGGCCGGGGCAGCGGCAGGCTTGGCCGCCGGTGCTGGCGCTGCCGGCTTGGCCGCAGGCGCTGGAACCGGTGCAGGCTTGGCGGTGGCGACCTGAGTGGGCGCTGGGGTCGGTTTGGCGGCTGGAGCCGGTGCAGGCGTCGTCGGCGCAGGACCGGCCGGTACGCCCGCAGGCGGCGCGGTGGTGGTCACGGTAGGTGGCACGTCGCTGGTGTCTTCGATCGGAGGCGGCGCACCGTCGTCACCCTCGGTGATTCCACCTGCGGCTTCCGCCAGGGGCCCGCGCATGACCGGTTGCGAGTTGCCGACCAGCGGCAGCGGCATCGGCTGGGTATTGCCGGCGAATTCCACCGCCGGTGCACCGCCGTTGGGTTGCGGTGTACCTTGGCCAAGGGGCAGTTGCGCCTGTTCGTTGGCAGGTGCGCCGGTGGTTGGCGCCTTGCTGCGACCCGGCATCAGCCAGGCGGCGGCAACCGCAACCACGACGACTGCGGAAATTGCCAATACGTGTTTCTTCGGCATGTTGAACCCCATACTTGGACGCTTCACCGCTGAGCGGCTGGCAATCATGACTTCGATGAGAGCATCGCGGGCAACCTGGTTGATGTTGCCAGGCCAACCGTCGGAGCTTTCGTGAATCTCAGAGATCTGATCGGCGGTGAAAAGTTCGATGCCCCGCCCCGCACCTTCAAGACGCTGGGCCAGGTATTCACGCGTTTCTTCCTCGGTATAGGGCGCCAGTTCGATGACGTGGAAGCGCTCTTCCTCGAGGTTCAACTGATCCAGGTCGGCAATCAGCGACGACTCGCCGAACAGGAACACATGAGGGCGACCCTCCGGCGCACCGGCCGCCAGGGCCAGCAGGGCTTCGAGGGCCGACTCGTCGAGTTGCTCGGCATCGTCCACCAGCAGATAGACTTCCTGCCCGGTCAGCGCCAGTTGCACGATCTGATCGAGAATGGCACCGACTTCAGCCTGGGCGACGTTCAGCGCCTGGGCCACCTGGCGCAACACGCCGGCGGCATCGCCGGCGCCACGGGCCGATACCACCACGCTTTGCACCGACTGTTTGTTGGTGCTGGCCACCAGGGCCTGGCGCAGCAAGGTCTTGCCGCTGCCCTGGGGACCGGTGACCACCAGGAGCAACTGGCTGTAGCGCGCCAGGTGATGCAACTGGCCCAGCACCGGCTTGCGCTGGGCGGGGAAGAACTTGAAGCCCGGGACCCGTGGGGCAAAAGGGTCATGACTCAATTGGAAATGGCCGAGGAAAGCCTCGTCGGCATGCAAACTAGTCATCGCAGTCTTATTAACCTTTAAGCTGAGCCAGGGCGCGGTAGTCCGCTCCCAGCGTGGCCTGTAGAACTTCTTTCGGATAATCGTCGGTCACCACCGCTTCGCCCATGTGGCGCAGCAGCACCAGGCGCAGACGACCGTCGATCACTTTTTTGTCGATTGCCATGTGTTGAAGAAAATCCGCCTCGCTCATTTCCTCGGGCGGAACCACCGGCAGCCCGGCGCGCTGGAACAGACGAATACCGCGATCGCGCTCCTGCTCGCTGATCCAACCCAGGCGCGCGGACATCTCCAGGGCCATGACCGTACCGGCCGCAACCGCTTCACCGTGCAGCCAGACACCATAGCCCATGTGGGTTTCGATGGCATGGCCAAAGGTGTGCCCCAGGTTGAGCGTGGCGCGCACCCCGGACTCACGCTCATCGGCACCGACCACGGCGGCCTTGGCGGCGCAGGAGCGCTCGATGGCGTAGGTCAGCGCCGACTGGTCCAACGCACGCAGGCGGTCGACGTTCTCTTCGAGCCAGCCCAGGAACGGTTCATCGCAGATCAGCCCGTACTTGATGACTTCCGCCAGACCCGCAGACAGTTCGCGCGCCGGCAAGGTATTGAGGGTGGCGGTGTCGATCAGCACCACGTTGGGCTGATAGAACGCACCGACCATGTTCTTGCCCAGCGGATGATTGATCCCGGTCTTGCCGCCCACCGACGAGTCGACCTGCGACAGCAGCGTAGTGGGGATCTGGATGAAATCGACACCACGCTGGTAGCAGGCGGCGGCAAAACCGGCCATGTCGCCGATCACGCCGCCACCCAGGGCAACCACCGTGGTGCGGCGATCGTGACGTGCGGTCAGCAGGCCGTCGAAAATCAGTTGCAGGGTTTCCCAATTCTTGAAGGCTTCGCCGTCGGGCAATACCACGGAAATCACCGAGAAGGCCGACAGGCTGCGGGTCAGACGCTCCAGATACAGAGGCGCGACGGTATCATTGGAAACGATCGCCACTTGCCGCCCGGCGATATGCGGCGCCAGCAGTTCGGGCTGGTCCAACAAGCCTTCGCCAATATGAATCGGGTAGCTGCGCTCGCCCAGGTCGACCTTAAGTGTCTGCATGTGTCCCCACAGTGAAGATGGAATCAGGCGTCCTGCCTGCAATTAACGAAAGTCCACGGTGCTTGCCCTGACGCCAGTTAATGGCCATACGCCACGCCCCAGGCGGACCAAAACGGGACGTCGAGGATAGCGCATTTCGCCAGGCGCATTAACGGGGCGGAAGTTGCTGAAGGCGATCGAGAATGTCCAGCACCACCATCCGCGGCGGCCGCTCGTCGGTTTCCACCACCAGGTCGGCGATCTCCCGATACAGCGGGTCACGCAGCGCCAGCAAGTCGCGCAGGGTCTTGGCCGGGTCAGCGGTGCGCAACAGCGGCCGGTTGCGGTCCCGGGCCGTGCGGCCGACCTGCTGCTCGACAGAGGCGTGCAGATAGACCACTCGTCCGCCGGCATGCAGCGCCCGACGATTGGCTTCGCGCATTACCGCGCCACCGCCGGTGGCCAACACCACGCCCTCGAACGCGCACAGCTCGGCAATCATCGCCTGCTCACGGTCGCGAAAGCCCGGCTCGCCTTCCTTATCGAAGATCCATGGGATATTGGCGCCCGTGCGCAATTCAATTTCCTTGTCGGAATCTTTGAACGGCAGGCGCAGCTCTTTGGCCAGCAAACGGCCGATGGTGCTTTTTCCAGCGCCCATCGGCCCAACAAGAATCAAATTTCGCACAGAATCAACGACTCACAGCAATCGCCTGGTTATTCATGATACGCGGAGTGAGGAACACCAGCAGCTCGGATTTTTTCTCCGAAACCACATCACGCCGGAAAAGGCGGCCAAGATACGGCACATCGCCAAGAAATGGCACCTTATCTACGACCTTGCTCTGAGTATTTGAGAAAACCCCGCCAATCACAATGGTCTCGCCATCGTTGACCAGGACCTTGGCGTTGACTTCGTTTTTCTTGATCGGCGGCACATCCTGGACCTTGTTCAGGTAGTCCGGCTCATCCTTGGTGACCTTGACCTCCATGATGATGCGGTTGTCCGGGGTGATTTGCGGGGTCACCTCCAGGGACAGCGAGGCCTCCTTGAACGACACCGAGGTGGCGCCGCTGGAGCTGGCTTCCTGATAAGGAATCTCCGTGCCCTTGAGGATCTTGGCCGTCTCCTTGTCGGATGTCACCACCTTGGGCTGGGAGACGATTTCCCCGTTACCGGTTTTCTCCATGGCCGTCAGTTCAAGGTCCAGCAATACGTTATCGGTGATGAACGCAATGCCGATCCCCGAGGTATTGCCCGAGGCACCCAGGTCCACGAACGGCTGATTGGTGCCGGTACTGCCCGGCGTGCCGATGGTCGTGGAGGTGCCGGTAGTCACTCCCGAGGAATTCCAGTTGCCCTTGTTCTGGATCGAACCGCCCCAGCGCACGCCCAGGCTTTTGTCGTAGTCGACGTTGGCCTCGACAATTCGCGCCTCGATCATCACCTGGCGCACCGGAATATCCAGCTGCGCCACGATCCGGCGCAGTTCGTCGAGCCGGTCCTGGGTCTGGTAGGCAATGATGTTGTTGGTTCGCTCATCCACCGTGATCGTGCCGCGCTCGTCGGCTTTCGCCTCGGCGCTGGTCACCGACTGGAACAGCTTGGCGATGTCCGCCGCCTTCGCATAATTGACCTGCAGCAGTTCACGCCGCAGTGGCGCCAGGTCGGCAATCTGCTTTTGCGACTCCAGCTCCTGGCGCTCCCGCGCCGCGATTTCATCGGCCGGGGCCACCAGCAGCACGTTGCCGACCTTGCGCTTGTCCAACCCCTTGGTCTTGAGCACCAGGTCCAGCGCCTGGTCCCAAGGCACATTCTGCAAGCGCAGGGTGATACCGCCCTGCACCGTGTCGCTGGCCACCAGGTTCAGGTTGGTAAAGTCGGCAATCAATTGCAGGACCGAACGCACCTCAATGTCCTGGAAGTTGAGCGAGAGTTTTTCGCCGCTGTAGGCAGCGCGGTCGGCGTTGCGTTTTTGCAGGTCGTCGACAGTCATGGGCCGGACGCTGACGGTGAGCTTGTTGTCGGTCTGGTAGGTCGAGTAGTCGAAGGTGCCGCTGGGCTCGATGCTGATGGTCGCTCGGTCGCTACCGGCGCTGGCATTGACGAATTGCACCGGGGTGGCGAAGTCCTTGACGTCCAGGCGCACCCGCAGCGGCTCGGGCAATTGGGTCTTGGCGAAATTGAGAATGATCTTGCCTTCACGCTCCTGGATGTCCGGGGCGATGGACGGATCGGACAAATCGATCACCACGTTGCCTTCGCCCTGGGTCCCGCGCTGGAAATCCA
Organism: Pseudomonas sp. Z1-12; assembly: GCF_051132015.1. Lineage (NCBI taxonomy): Bacteria > Pseudomonadati > Pseudomonadota > Gammaproteobacteria > Pseudomonadales > Pseudomonadaceae > Pseudomonas > Pseudomonas sp. Z1-12. The sequence goes on along the minus strand of NZ_CP071647.1, from coordinate 402,583 downwards.
CCCCACGGATCGCCTTGCCCATCGGCGCATTGCTCCTGGCAGGCGCCGCGCTGGCAACCGCCGGGCGCGGAGCCTGGACGGTGCTGTTGCGGGCAGTGCTCTTCGGGGCGCCGCCCTTGCCGACCACCACGAACAGGTTATTGCCTTCGACCCGGGTGTCATACGGCGCCAGTTGGGTCAGGCCAATGATCAACCGGGTGCGATCCCCCGCCTCGACCACGGTGGCGCTACGCGCGTTGCCCCCACCCAGGTCGCGGCTTCTACTGGCCAGTTGATTGGTCACGCCCGGCAGGTCCAGCGCAATCCGGGCCGGTTGTTCGGTGGTGTAGCCCCGCGGTGTCGGCGGCGGTCCGTCGAAGGTAAGTTTCAACTCGACACGGTCCCCCGGCAACGCCGCCACATCCAGCGTTTTCAGGCCGGCCCCAAGAACCATCGGCGACAACAGCGCTGTCCATAGCGAAATACCGAGGGCTGAAAAAAACCTGTTCATTGTTCGACTTCCACTATGAATGCTCTTTCAAAGGAATGGTCCGGGGTCGCTCCAGCCAGGCACCCTCGCCATCGGGAACGATTTCGACCACATCGACCTGGGTGGCGCTGATGGCGACGATTCGTCCGTCATTGCGTCCCAGATAGTCACCGACCTTGAGCCGGTGCACCCCGCCCGCGCCCCGCAGGAGCGCGAAGGAGCCAGCGGCGTTGGAGATCGTACCGACCATTTCGAACTGCTCGATGTTGAAGCCTTCCAGGTACTGCTTGACCCGGTTGGGGTCGGGCCGGACGTTGCGCGAGCCGCGCTGCCGGTCGGCCTGGTCCACACGGACCTGCCGGGAAAACGGGCTGCGCAGGTTGGCGGCGCTGTAGGTAAAGGTCTCCTGGGGCCTGAACGTCGGCGTCGGCTCGATCTTGCCGGGCGGGCGCAGGCGCACTTCGTTCATGTAGGCGTCCAGGTCGCTGAACCCGCTGTCATTGTTGCAGCCCGCCAACACGACCAGGCCTGCCAGCAGCCAGAGATGGCGCACCATCGGCCTCATGGCTGCGCCTCCTGTTCGTTGTAGCGGTAGGTCTTGGCCTGGATGCTCATGCGCAGTTTTGTGCCCGCCTCGGGCTCCATCGGGGCGATCTCGAAATCATGCAGCGTGACGATCCGGGGCAGCCCCGCCACCCCACTGACGAACGTCGCCAGGTCGTGGTAGCCGCCGGTCACGGTGATCTGGATCGGCAGCTCGATATAGAAAGGCTGGGTGACTTCCGGCAGCAGCTTGATTTCCTCGAACTCCAGGCCGCTGCCCAACCCGGTGCGGGTAATGTCTTCCAGCAGGCCCGGCACCTCGGTATCGCTGGGCAATTGCCGCAACAGCACACCAAAAGACGTCTCCATCTGTTTCATCTGCTCGGTGTAGCGTTCCAGGTTCGCGGCCATATGGGCCTTGCCCGCGAATTGCGCCTTGAGCGTGTTCTCTTCCTCGCGCACCTGCTGTAATTGGTTTTCCAGGTCACTCAAGGCAAAGTTATAGCCCAGCCCCAGCACCAGGGCCACCAGCAGGATGCCGGCCAGCCATTTGATCGGCGCCGGCCAGGAGCCGATGTTGTTGGTGTCCAGGTCACTGATGTCGATCTTGCGCAGCGCGTCGAACCACTCCCCCGGCTTCATTCGGCGTCCTCCACTTCGACCGGGCGGGTCTGGCGAACCGTCAGTTGGAAAACGTTGGCCTGGTCGAGCTGGCCAGCGGTGGTCGCCTTGACCTCCGTCAAACTGGGCGCATCGAACAGGTCCGACGAGTCCAGGTTGCGCATCAGGTCCGAGACCCGGTTGTTCGATTCCGCAGCGCCCTTGATGAAGAGCGTCCGGTCTTCCATTTTCACTTCGGTGAAGTACACGCCATCCGGCAGGGTCCGCACCAACTGGTCGAAGATGCGCCCGCTGACCGGTCGATTTCCTTGCAAGTCCTGGATGATGCGCATGCGCTCCAGCAATTGCTGGCGACGGGCTTTCAATTCGCTGATCTGCTTGATGCGTTCGTCCAGCACGGCGATCTGGCCGGAGAGATGGCTATTGCGAGCGACCTGGTGGTCGATGGCGTTGTCGATGTAGCGGACGGCGACCAGAATCACCCCGACCGCTCCGACCAGCGCGCCCACCAGGGCCAGCAGAAAGCGTTTGCGCCGCTCTTCGCGCAGCTCTTCGCGCCAGGGAAGCAGGTTGATCCGCGCCATCAGTCGAAACTCCTGAGGGCCAGCCCGCAAGCGATCATCAGCGCCGGCGCATCACTGGCCAGGGCACCGGCATTGACCTTGCTGCTCAGGGCCATGTTGGTGAACGGGTTGGCCACCTGGGTCGGCGTGCCCAGGCGTTGCTCGATCAGCCGGTCCAGGCCAGCGACGGAAGCCGTGCCCCCGGCCAGCAGGATGTGATCCACCGCGCTGTACTGGCCCGAGGCGAAGAAAAATTGCAGGGAGCGCGAAACCTGCTGCACCAGGGCCTCGCGAAAAGGTTGCAACACTTCGCCGAGATAATCGTCCGGCAGCCCACCCTGCTTCTTTGCCAGGCCCGCCTGCTCGGGCGTCAGGCCGTAGCGGCGCTGAATTTCCTCGGTCAACTGGCGGCCGCCGAACAGTTGTTCGCGGGTATAGATGATGCGCCCGTTGTGCAGCACGCTGAGGGTGGTCATGGTGGCGCCGATGTCGATGACCGCCACTGTCAGCCGCTCCTGGGACACGGCCAGTTGCGTGGCGAGCAGGCCAAACGCTCGTTCCAGCGCATACGCCTCCACATCCACCACCCGGGCCGTCAGCCCGGCGAGCGCCAACGCCGCCTCGCGGACCTCGACGTTTTCCTTGCGACAGGCCGCCAGCAGTACTTCGACGCGCTCGGCGCTGCGGGGCGAAACGCCCATCACTTCGAAATCGATGGCCACCTCATCCAGCGGATAGGGGATGTACTGATCGGCCTCGATCTTGAGCTGGTTCTCCATCTCGTCGTCGGACAGGCCGGCGTCCATCTCGATGGTCTTGGTGATCACCGCCGAGCCCGCCACGGCCACCGCCACGCTGCGCAGGGGTGTCCTGGCCTTGGCCAGCAGCCGCGACAACGCCTGCCCCACCCCTTCGAGTTCGGCGATGTTTTTCTCGATCACAGCGTTGGCCGGCAACGGTTCGACCGCGTAGGACTCGACGCGGTATCGCTCGCCCTGGCGACTCAACTCGAGCAGCTTCACCGACGTCGAACTGATGTCGATCCCCAGAAGCGCATGGGCTTTTTTATTGAAGAGTCGTAGCACTACCAATTCCCTATGACTATCCGTGAGTTACGGACTCTCTAATATGCATTGCGTTCAATCACGGCCGTCCGACGGACGTGCGTATGGCATGCCTGACGAAAAAAAATGCTTATAATGCCCAGCGTTTTTTTTCGCTTTGTTGCAAGCACGGGTCCATCCCTGCACCTGGCGCCTTTTTCAATCTTTGCCTGGATATCCAAAAGCCTTGATTCGTCTGCTGAAATTTTTCGGATGGTCCATCGTCGCCGTTTTCTGCGGACTGCTCTTGGGCCTGAGCGGTGCTTTTCTTTACCTTAGTCCGGGTTTGCCGTCCGTGGAGGCGCTGAGAAGTATTCAGTTGCAGATTCCTTTGCGGGTATACAGCAGCGACGACAAGTTGATCGCCGAATTTGGCGAAATGCGCCGCACACCGATCCGTTTCGCCGACATTCCCCCCAATTTCATCAATGCGTTACTAAGTGCTGAAGACGATAACTTCGCCAACCACTATGGCGTCGACCCTGGCAGCCTGATGCGCGCGGCCAGCCAGTTGGTCAAGAGCGGGCACATCCAGTCCGGCGGCAGCACCATCACCATGCAGGTGGCCAAGAACTTCTTCCTGACCAGCGAGCGCAGCTTTTCGCGCAAGACCACCGAGATCCTCCTGGCCCTGCAGATCGAACGGCAACTGACCAAGGATGAAATCCTCGAGCTGTACGTGAACAAGATTTACCTGGGCAACCGCGCCTACGGCATCGAGGCGGCGGCGCAGGTGTATTACGGCAAGTCGATCCGCGATGTGAGCCTGGCGCAGATGGCAATGATCGCCGGCCTGCCCAAGGCCCCGTCGCGCTTCAACCCGCTGGCCAACCCGACGCGCAGCAAGGAGCGACGCGACTGGATCCTGGGACGTATGTACAAGCTTGGCAAGATCACCGAGGCCGACTACACCGCCGCGATCAATGAGCCGCTGAACGCCAGCTATCACGTGCCGACGCCGGAAGTGAACGCCCCGTACATTGCCGAGATGGCCCGTGCCGAGATGGTCGGGCGTTATGGCAGCGACGCCTATACCGAAGGTTTTCGCGTGACCACCACGGTGCCGAGCAACTTGCAGGAAATGGCCAACACCGCGCTGCACGAGGGCCTGATGACCTACGACCAGCGCCACGGCTACCGTGGCCCTGAATCGCGCCTGCCGGGCAAGACCAAGGAAGCCTGGGCCTTGGAACTGACCAAGCAACGCACCATCAGCAGCCTGGAGCCGGCGATCGTCACCTCGGTGGACAAGGACGGCATCAAGGTGCTGACCCGCAACGGCGAGCAGGAAGAACACGTAGCCTGGGACACCATGAAATGGGCCCGCCCATTCCTCAACACCAACAGCATGGGCGCCAACCCACGGCAACCGTCGGACGTGGCCCAGGTCGGCGACCTGATCCGCGTCCAGCGCCAGGCGGACAATACGCTCAAGTTCAGCCAGATCCCGGCCGCCCAGGGCGCGCTGGTGTCCCTCGACCCACAGAACGGCGCGATCCGCTCGCTGGTGGGTGGCTTCGCCTTCGAGCAAAGCAATTACAACCGCGCCTTGCAGGCCAAGCGCCAGCCAGGCTCGAGCTTCAAGCCGTTTGTCTACAGCGCCGCCCTGGATAACGGCTATACCGCCGCCAGCCTGGTGAACGATGCGCCGATCGTGTTCGTCGATGAGTACCTGGACAAGGTCTGGCGACCGAAGAACGACACCAATACCTTCCTGGGCCCGATTCGCCTGCGCGAGGCACTGTACAAATCCCGCAACCTGGTGTCGATCCGCTTGCTGCAAGCGCTGGGCGTGGACCGTACCATCGACTACATCAGCAAGTTCGGCTTCAACAAGCAGGACCTGCCGCGCAACCTGTCCCTGGCCTTGGGCACCGCGACCTTGACGCCGATGGAAATCGCCATGGGCTGGAGCACGTTTGCCAACGGCGGCTACAAGATCACCCCGTACATCATCGACAAGATCGAAAGTCGCAATGGCGAGACACTGTTTGTTGCCAACCCGCCACGGGTCCCCACGGGCGAGCAGGCCAGCGATGGCGTCGCCGCACCGTCCACCGAGACGTTCACGGTCAATGCGACACCAGGCGAGGCCACCACTGCCCCAGGCCTGCCGCAAGCGCCCGCCATCGCGGAGCGCATTGTCGATGGCCGCACCACCTACATTCTCAACAGCATGCTGCAGGACGTGATCAAGCTCGGCACTGGCCGTCGCGCCCTGGCCCTGGGCCGCACTGACCTGGCGGGCAAGACCGGCACCACCAATGAATCCAAGGACGCCTGGTTCTCCGGCTACAACGCCGACTACGTGACCACTGTCTGGACCGGTTTCGACCAGCCTGAAAGCCTGGGTCGCCGCGAGTTCGGCGGCACCGTGGCGCTGCCGATCTGGATGAACTACATGGGCGCCGCCCTCAAGGACAAACCGCCGCACACCCAGCCGGAGCCGGAAGGCATCCTCAGCCTGCGGGTCGACCCGGTCAGCGGCCGCGCGGCCACGCCAGGCACCCCGGGTGCGTACTTCGAACTGTTCAAGAGCGAAGACACGCCACCGTCGGTCAACGAGTTGGGCAACGGCGTCGCCCCGGGCAGCCCGCTGCCGGCGGACGAAGCGGCACCGATCGATCTGTTCTGACCAACCCCTCCTCCCCGTGGGAGCCGAGCTTGCTCGCGATGGCGACAGCCCAGGCAACCCAAAACCCGTGGCGAGGGAGCTTGCTCCCGCTGGCCTGCGCAGCAGGCCCTGCATGTTTATAGACCGACCGCATTGCCCGGTTTGCGACTGCTGCGCAGCCGAGCGGGAGCAAGCTCCCTCGCCACAGGGGTTGGATTGGAGTTCAAGCGCTGGGCTTGAGAGACCTCGGGTGAACTGAAAATCATCATCGCGAGCAAGCTCGCTCCCACAGAGAGATTTGTGGCGGTCGCACAATCAACGTCCACCACCGAACCAATGTGGGAGCGAGCTTGCTCGCGATGGCGTCAGCCCAGGCAACCCAAAACCCGTGACGAGGGAGCTTGCTCCCGCTGGCCTGCGCAGCAGGCCCTGCATGTTTATAGACCGACCGCATTGCCCGGCTTGCGACTGCTGCGCAGCCGAGCGGGAGCAATCTCCCTCGCCACAGGGGTTGGATTGAGGCTCGGGCGCTGGGCTTGAGAGACTTGGGGTGAATTGAAGATCGTCATCGCGAGCAAGCTCGCTCCCACAGGGGGATTTGTGGCGGTCGTACAAAATCGGCAGGCATTAAAAAAGCCCCGACTCACAGAGCCGGGGCTTTTTGTTGAGGCGCTACAACGGCTTAGCCGTTGAACACGTCATCCACGCTCTTGAGCGGGTAGTTCTTTGGATACGGCAGGGTCGCCACGCCCGTCTCGATGGCGGCCTTGGCCACGGCATCGGAGATCAGGGTGATCAGGCGGGCGTCCATTGGTTTCGGGATGATGTACTCACGACCGAATTCCAGCTTGATGCCGCCGTAGGCGTCGCACACTTCCTGAGGCACCGGCAACTTGGCCAGTTCGCGCAGGGCGTTGGCGGCCGCGACTTTCATTTCTTCGTTGATGCGCTTGGCGCGAACGTCCAGGGCACCACGGAAGATGAACGGGAAGCCCAATACGTTGTTGACCTGGTTCGGATAGTCCGAACGGCCGGTGGCCATGATCACGTCGTTGCGGGTCGCGTGGGCCAGTTCCGGGGAGATTTCCGGGTCCGGGTTCGAGCAGGCGAACACGATCGGGTTCGGCGCCATGCGCAGCAGGTTTTCCGGGCTCAGCAGGTTCGGGCCCGACAGGCCGACGAACACATCGGCACCGTCCAGCGCGTCCGCCAGGGAGCGCTTGTCGGTCGCGTGGGCGAACACGGCTTTGTACTGGTTCAGGTCGTCACGGCCGGAGTGGATCACGCCGGTACGGTCGACCATGAAGATGTTTTCGATCTTGGCGCCCATGCTCACCAGCAACTTCATGCAGGAGATGGCCGCAGCGCCGGCACCCAGGCAGACGATCTTGGCTTCCGGCAGGGTCTTGCCGGCGATTTCCAGGGCGTTGATCATGCCGGCCGCGGTAACGATCGCGGTGCCATGCTGGTCATCGTGGAATACCGGAATGTCGCACTGTTCGATCAGGGCGCGCTCGATCTCGAAGCACTCAGGTGCCTTGATGTCTTCCAGGTTGATGCCACCGAAGGTGATGGAGATGCGCTTGACGGTGTCGATGAAGGCTTGCGGGCTCTCGGAATCGACTTCGATGTCGAATACGTCGATACCGGCAAAACGCTTGAACAGCACGCCCTTGCCTTCCATGACTGGCTTTGAAGCCAATGGGCCGAGGTTACCCAGGCCGAGGATCGCGGTGCCATCGGAAATGACTGCAACCAGGTTGCCTTTACCGGTGTATTTGTAGGCCAGTTCAGGGTCGCGAGCGATTTCGCGGACTGGTTCGGCTACGCCGGGGCTGTAGGCCAGCGACAAGTCGCGAGCAGTAGCGGTGGCCTTGGTGAGCTCGACACTCAGCTTTCCTGGACGAGGATGAGCGTGATATTCGAGAGCGGCAGTTTTCAGATCAGACATGTGGGCATTCCGCTTTTTACTGTGTTGGACAGACGGACCGCCGAGGATACGCGCCTCGCAAAGTCCCCACAAGACTGACCAGTCACTGCTGTCAAGCGCCCTGCCCTACGACTTTGGGCCAAGAGCCGCGAAACACAAGGGCTACATGCATACAATATAGCGACGAAATGTCTACAATTTTTTCCTACAGGATTGCTTCCAGCATGGCCGGATCAGTCAACGGCAACATCCATCGCGCTTGACCGGTTTTATTTCCGCCACGCCGGGCGCGGTCGATAACCCAGCCACGCGCCTCGATTGTGCGCCCTTTGAGCCGCTCCAGAGCCGAGGCATCAAAACGTCTCTGCACATTGGGCGCAATATGCAGGACAACCGCCCCCTGCAATTCAATCCAGACACCACCGCGATTGCGTTGCACGCTTTCTACTCGTCCACGGGTCAGCACGAAGCCGGGGGCATTGATCTGCTCCGCTCGCACCACCGGGGATTTTTTCCAAATACCTGATCCGGCTTGGCGCGCATGACGTTCGGCCATTTGCTGACAACCGACCAGGTCGACGTTCGGCGCGACTGCCACCAGAAACCCCAACCCTTCGGCAATCAGGCGCTCTTCGAGATTCTCGCCCTGGGCGTTGTAGATATGAGCCAGGGTGCGACCGTAATCATCCCGGTCGTCCTTGCCAGGCAATACGCCCACCCGGCCACCGCTGGCAGCCACCAGGGCCTCGAGTCGCTGGCGCGCCGCCACGGCGAACGGCTCGTCGGCGCGGCCGCGCTTGCCCAGTTCAGGGCTGTTGAGGCCGATCATCCGAACGCGGCGGCCATCCTCCAGGTACAAGGTGTCGCCATCCACCACGCGTTGCACCGCCACTTGGGGCAGGTCGCCCGGCGAAGGGCAGGCCGCCTGGGCACCGCAGAGCCAAATCGCAGACACAAAAAAGGCGCCCGCGAGGGACGCCTTCTTTATCAGTCTGGAGCAGTCGAGACGACCATCCAAAATGATCAGCCTCAGGCTTTTGGAGTAACTTTGCCGAAAGCACCGAAACGATCGGCGAACTTCTGAACGCGGCCGCCGGTATCCAGAGTCTTTTGCTTACCGGTGTAGAACGGGTGGCATTCGTTGCAAACGTCGATCGCCAGGGCTTTGCCGTAGGTCGAACGCGTTTCGAACTTGTTGCCGCAGCTGCAGGTTACGGCAATTTCTGGGTATTCCGGATGGATATCGGTTTTCATGCTGTTTTCCTCAGGCTAGCGTGCCGCCACCCAACACTATTGTTGAATACCGCACGTAATTAGGCCGCGGATTCTACCAGACATCGTCATTCGCGCAAGCTATGCCTTGTACCAACCGTCTGCTAGGCTCCCGGCCTCAAGCACAATCCCTGTGGGAGCGAGCTTGCTCGCGATGGCGGTGGGTCTGCCGCATGCATGTTGACTGACAAGCCGCCATCGCGAGCAAGCTCGCTCCCACATTGAGCCTTGCGTATTTGTCCGCCTACCGAGATCCCCGCGTGCCCGACGCCATTCTGCGCCTCGCCCTGCCTTCGCCCCTGCGCCGCCTGTTCGACTACCGCGCCCCGGCCGGGATCCTGCGCGCCCAGTTGCAGCCGGGCATGCGCCTGCGGGTGCCGTTCGGCCGGCGGGAAATGATCGGTATCCTGGTGGAAGTCACCGACCACAGCGAAGTCCCGGCCGACAAGCTCAAACCGGCCCTGGCGCTGCTTGATGCCACGCCGCCGCTGCCCGCCTCGCTGTTCAAGCTGTGCCTGTGGACGTCCCAGTATTACCAGCACAGCCTCGGCGATACCCTGAGCTGGGCGCTGCCGGTGCTGCTGCGCCAGGGCGAGCTGGCCGAGGCGCGCCAAGAGCGGTTCTGGTCGGTGGCCCCGGGGGCCTCGCTGGACGATCCCCGCATCGCTCGCGCCCCGCGCCAGCGCGAAGCCTTGGCGACCCTGGCCCAACACCCCCATGGCGTGGCCCATCAACTGCTGAGCAAACTGATGCTCAGCAAGGACAGCCTGGACCTGTTGCTGGCCAAGGACCTGGTCCAGGTGGAAATCCGCCGGCACGCCCCCGGCGCCCGCCATGAACATTGGCTGGCCCAGCCGGAACTGCCGCTCAATGCCGAGCAGCGGGCCGCTTGCGAAGCGATTCGCGCAGGTTTTGACAGTTATCATGCCTTTCTGTTGGCAGGCGTCACCGGCAGCGGCAAGACCGAGGTCTACCTGCAACTGATCCGCCAGACCCTGGAGGCCGGCAAGCAGGCCCTGGTGCTGATTCCGGAAATCAACCTCGGCCCGCAAACCCTGGCGCGCTTCGAGCAACGCTTCAATGCGCGGATCGCCCTGGTGCACTCGGCGGTCAACGACCGTGAACGCCTGGAAGCCTGGCTCGCCGCCCGCGACGGCGAGGCCGACATCATCATCGGCACCCGCTCGGCCCTGTTCACGCCGATGAAGAACCCTGGCCTGATCATCATCGACGAAGAGCACGATGGCTCTTATAAACAGCAGGAAGGCCTGCGCTATCACGCCCGCGACCTGGCATTGGTGCGCGCCCGCCAGGAAAACATCCCGATCGTGCTCGGCTCGGCCACGCCCTCGCTGGAAAGCCTGCACAACGCCTATACCGGCCGCTACGGCCTGTTGCGCCTGAACGAACGGGCCGGCGGTGCCAAGCAACCGCGTTTCCTGCGCCTGGACGTGAAAAGTCGTCCGCTGGACAGCGGCATTTCCGGACCGATGCAGCAAGCCATCGGCCAGACCCTGGCCGCCGGGCAACAGGTCCTGGTGTTCCTCAATCGCCGCGGTTTTGCCCCGACCCTGCTGTGTCACGACTGTGGCTGGATGTCTGGCTGCGAACGCTGCGACGCGCGGATGACCGTGCATCAACGCCATGGCGAGCTGCGTTGTCACCATTGCGGCCACGTCGAGCGCGTGCCAAGGCATTGCCCACAGTGCGGCAAAGTGGACTTGCGCCCGGTCGGCGCCGGCACCGAACGCGCCGAAGAACGCCTGGGCATCCTGTTTCCGGACTACCCGGTGTTGCGGGTCGACCGTGACAGCACCTCGCGCAAGGACGCGATGAACCAACTGTTCGCGACGATCCAGAAGGGTCAGCCGTGCATATTGGTGGGCACGCAGATGCTCGCCAAGGGGCATCACTTCCCACGGGTCACCCTGGTGTCGATCCTCGACGCCGATGGCGGGCTATTCTCCGGCGACTTCCGCGCCAGCGAGCGCATGGCGCAGTTGATCGTCCAAGTCGCGGGCCGGGCCGGACGGGCCGAGGAACCGGGCAAAGTGATCATCCAGACGCACCTGGCCGATCACCCGCTGCTGATCCAACTGACCGAGCAGGGCTACTTCGCCTTCGCCGAGCAAGCCTTGAGCGAACGCCGCAGCGCCGGCCTGCCGCCCTTTGCCCACCTGGCGCTGTTGCGGGCCGAAGCCCACAAGCCGGGGCAGGCCGAAGGTTTCCTCGATGAAGCTTGCAGCGAGGCGGAGCGTTTGCTGGCAGAGCAGAGCCTCACCGGCATCGAACTCCTGGGGCCGGTGCCGGCGCCGATGGAACGGCGAGCCGGGCGCTATCGCGCGCAACTTTTATTGCAGGCCAATGCCCGGGCGCCGCTGCATCGACTGCTGAGCGCCTGGCTACTGGTACTGGAACAGATGCCCAACGGGCGGGCGGTGCGCTGGTCGCTGGATGTGGATCCGGTGGATTTGTATTAATGGATCGCTAATCTGGCCCTTGTGGGAGCGAGCTTGCTCGCGATGGCGGCGGGTCAGCTTGCATGAATATTGAATGCCAGACCGCTATCGCGAGCAAGCTCGCTCCCACAAGGGGATTGCGTACATCCAGGCCAGCAAGAATAGTCACCACACATCCCCAACCAACCCGCTACAGTTGGCAAGCTCGCCCGCGCCACGGATAATGCCCAGTTTTTCCACCAGCGCATCGAAGCGCCGCCGCGCCTGCGGTTGAAAGAGAAGACCATGAAAGACACCATTCGCCAGCTCATCCAGCAAGCCATCACCCAACTCGTCGCTGAAGGTGTGCTGCCAGAAGGCCTGTCGCCGGCGATTCAGGTCGAAAACACCCGCGACAAGACCCACGGCGACTTCGCCAGCAACATCGCGATGATGCTCGCCAAGCCGGCCGGCATGAAACCTCGCGACCTGGCGGAAAAAATCATCGCCGCGCTGCCCGCCGACGAGAACGTCAGCAAGGCCGACATCGCCGGCCCCGGGTTCATCAATTTCTTCCAGAACACCCAGGCCCTGGCTTCGCGCCTGGACGCGGCCCTGGCCGACGAACGCATCGGCGTGCGCAAGGCCGGCCCGTTGCAGCGCACCGTCGTCGACCTCTCGGCCCCCAACCTGGCCAAGGAAATGCACGTCGGCCACCTGCGCTCGACCATCATCGGCGACGGCGTGGCCCGGGTCCTGGAGTTTCTTGGCGACACCGTGATCCGCCAGAACCACGTCGGCGACTGGGGCACCCAGTTCGGCATGCTGATGGCTTACCTCCAGGAGAACCCGATCACCAGCGACGAGCTGTCGGACCTGGAGAACTTCTACCGCGCCGCCAAGCAACGCTTCGACGAGTCGCCGGAGTTCGCCGACCGCGCCCGTGGCCTGGTGGTCAAGTTGCAGGCCGGCGATGCCGAGTGCCTGGCGCTGTGGACCAAGTTCAAGGACATCTCCCTGTCCCATTGCCAGAAAATCTACGAGCTGCTGAACGTCAAATTGACCATGGCCGACGTGATGGGCGAAAGCGCCTACAACGACGACCTGGTCAACGTGGTCAACGACCTCCGCGCCAAGGGCATGCTGGTGGAAAGCAACGGCGCCCAGTGCGTGTTCCTCGACCAGTTCAAGACCGCCGATGGCGAGCCGCTGCCGGTGATCATCGTCAAGGCCGACGGCGGCTACCTCTACGCCACCACCGACCTGGCGGCCGTGCGCTACCGCAACCGCGTGCTCAAGGCCGATCGGGTGCTGTATTTCGTCGATCAGCGTCAGGCCCTGCACTTCCAGCAAGTGTTCGAAGTGGCACGCCTGGCTGGTTTCGTGACCCATCCGATGGAGATGGAGCACATGGGCTTCGGCACCATGAACGGCGCCGACGGTCGTCCGTTCAAGACCCGCGACGGCGGCACGGTGAAGCTGATCGACCTGCTGACCGAAGCCCAGGACCGCGCCTACACCCTGGTCAAGGGCAAGAACCCGGACCTGGCCGAAGACGAGCTGCGCAACATCGCCAAGGTCGTGGGCATCGACGCGGTGAAATACGCCGACCTGTCCAAGCACCGCACCAGCGACTACAGCTTCAACTTCGACCTGATGCTCAATTTCGAAGGCAACACCGCGCCGTACCTGCTGTACGCCTACACCCGCGTGGCGGGCGTGTTCCGCAAGCTCGGCAAAGGCTTCAATGAAATAGACGGCCAGATTGTGCTCGAAGCGCCACAGGAGCAGGAGCTCGCGGCGAAACTGGCGCAGTTCGGCGAAGTGCTGAACAACGTCGCCGACAAAGGCACGCCGCACACGCTATGCGCCTACCTGTACGATGTCGCCGGCCTGTTCTCCAGCTTCTACGAGAACTGCCCGATCCTCAACGCGCAGACCCCGGAGCAAGTGCAGAGCCGCCTGCGCCTCGCCGCACTGACCGGGCGCACGCTCAAGCAAGGCCTGGAACTGCTCGGCCTGGAAACCCTGGAGCGCATGTAAGTTGGCCGCCAAGAAAAAACCTGCACCCAAGCGCGGCGCCAGTCGTTACCAGCCCCCGGCCAAACAGCCGATTCCAGGCTGGTTGTGGATGGCCATCGGCCTGACCGTCGGCGCGTTCATTGTGTTTTTGATGAAGCTGGAGCCGGGCCAGGGCGATGACGTCAAGCGCGTCCGCCAAGAGCAGCAGAAAGCCACGCGCATCGCCGAGGCCAACAAGACCCCGCCGAGCCCGACGCAACCAGTGAAGCCGAAGTACGACTTCTACACCTTGCTGCCGGAATCGGAAGTCATCGTGCCGCCCGACGCCGTGCCGGAGAAGACCCTGCCGACGCCGCAAGTACCCCAGGTACCCACCACACCGGTGACCCCGGCCGAAGCGGCGAAAATCGACACCGCCCGCGCCCAGGCGGCCCTGGCCGGCATCACGCCGCCACCGGCCCCGCCGGTGCAAAAAGCCGCGCCGGTGACGAAGTTCTTCCTGCAAGCCGGTTCTTTCCGCAAGGAAGCCGACGCCGACAAGGTCCGCGCGCAGATCATTCTGCTGGGCCAGTCGGTGTCGGTGGAGTCCGGGACAGTGAAGGACGAGACCTGGTACCGGGTACTGGTCGGCCCGTTCAGTAACCGCGAGGAACTGACCAAGGCCCAGAAACAATTGGCGGGCAGTGGTTTCAGCAACCTGTTGTTACAACAACGCCAGAGCCGCTGATTTTCGCTGAGCCCCCTGTGGCCGGGGGGCTTTTGTGGCGAGGGAGCAAGCTCCCTCGCCACAAAGAAGTCCTCTGCCAAAAACAGCGAGGGACCACTCATCCCCTCCGCACCCTTGCAGTTGAAAAACCCCACGCCACCCCCATATGAGTTCCATCCGGGCATTTTCGCCCCGCTGCGTGGAGACTCTTCCCTTGACCACCATCGTTTCAGTCCGCCGTCATGGCAAAGTCGTCATGGGCGGCGACGGCCAGGTTTCATTGGGCAACACCGTGATGAAAGGCAACGCGAAGAAAGTTCGTCGCCTGTATCACGGCGAGGTCATCGCCGGTTTCGCCGGGGCCACTGCCGACGCCTTCACGTTGTTCGAACGTTTCGAAGGCCAGCTTGAGAAACACCAGGGCCACTTGGTCCGCGCCGCCGTGGAGTTGGCCAAGGAATGGCGCACCGACCGCTCCCTGAGCCGCCTCGAAGCCATGCTCGCGGTCGCCAACAAGGACGCCTCGTTGATCATCACCGGCAACGGCGACGTCGTTGAGCCCGAGGATGGCCTGATCGCCATGGGTTCCGGCGGTGCCTACGCACAGGCCGCGGCCAGCGCCCTGCTGAAAAAGACCGACCTGTCGGCCCGCGAGATCGTCGAGACTGCCTTGGGCATCGCCGGCGACATCTGTGTCTTCACCAATCACACCCAGACCATTGAGGAGCAGGACCTCGCGGAGTAAGCCCTTCCAGGCCCAGACTTCTGCTTGAGGACCGCCAAATACTATGTCCATGACTCCCCGCGAAATCGTCCACGAACTCAACCGCCATATTATCGGCCAGGACGATGCCAAGCGCGCCGTCGCCATCGCCCTGCGTAACCGCTGGCGCCGGATGCAGCTGCCCGAAGAGCTGCGCGTCGAAGTGACCCCCAAGAACATCCTGATGATTGGCCCGACCGGTGTCGGCAAGACCGAAATCGCCCGACGCCTGGCCAAGCTCGCCAATGCGCCGTTCATCAAGGTCGAAGCCACCAAGTTCACCGAAGTCGGTTATGTCGGCCGCGACGTCGAATCGATCATCCGTGACTTGGCCGACGCGGCGATCAAGTTGCTGCGCGAACAGGAAATCACCAAGGTCCGCCATCGCGCCGAAGACGCTGCCGAAGAACGCATTCTCGATGCGCTCCTGCCGCCAGCGCGCATGGGCTTCAACGCCGACTCCGCCGCGACACAGGATTCCAACACCCGCCAGTTGTTCCGCAAGCGCCTGCGCGAAGGCCAACTGGATGACAAGGAAATCGAGATCGAAGTGGCCGAAATGGCTGGCGTCGACATTTCCGCGCCACCGGGCATGGAAGAAATGACCAACCAGTTGCAGAGCCTGTTTGCCAACATGGGCAAGGGCAAGAAGAAGAGCCGCAAGCTCAAGGTCAAGGAAGCGCTGAAACTGGTGCGCGACGAAGAAGCCGGCCGCCTGGTCAACGAAGAAGAATTGAAGGCCAAGGCACTGGAAGCGGTCGAGCAGCATGGCATCGTGTTTATCGATGAAATCGACAAGGTTGCCAAGCGCGGCAATGTCGGCGGTGCCGATGTGTCCCGCGAAGGCGTTCAACGCGACCTGCTGCCGCTGATCGAAGGCTGCACGGTCAACACCAAGCTGGGCATGGTCAAGACCGACCACATCCTGTTCATTGCGTCCGGCGCGTTCCACCTGAGCAAACCGAGCGACCTGGTGCCGGAGCTGCAGGGCCGCCTGCCGATCCGTGTCGAACTCAAGGCGCTGACGCCGGAAGACTTCGAGCGCATCCTCAGCGAGCCCCATGCGTCCCTGACCGAACAGTACTGCGCGCTGCTCAAGACCGAAGGCCTGAACATCGAGTTCACGCCAGAAGGCATCAAGCGCCTGGCCCAGATCGCCTGGCAGGTCAACGAGAAGACCGAGAACATCGGCGCCCGTCGCCTGCACACCCTGCTCGAACGCTTGCTCGAGGAAGTGTCGTTCAGCGCCGGCGACCTGGCCAGCGCCCACAACGAAGCGCCGATTCTCATCGACGCCGAATACGTCAACAGCCACCTGGGTGAACTGGCGCAGAACGAAGACCTGTCGCGGTATATCCTGTAAGCCACCGACATGTGAGCGGGCTCCTGTGGCGAGGGAGCTTGCTCCCGCTGGGCCGCGAAGCGGCCCCAAAACTCGTGACCGCCGCTTATCAAGCAAATTGTCGCGAGTCTTTTTGGGAGGGCTTCGCCCTGGAGCGCCAGCCCGGTCCAGCGGGAGCAAGCTCCCTCGCCACATAGCGTTCACATAAGGCTTCAAGAGGACGATCCCATGACCAAACTCCCCACCGCCATCAACCTGCACAAAGCCTCCAAGACCCTGACGCTCAAATACGCGCCGGACGAGGAGTATCACCTGCCCGCTGAATTCCTGCGGGTGCACTCGCCTTCCGCCGAGGTCCAGGGCCACGGCAAACCCATCCTGCAATACGGCAAGCTCAACGTCGCCCTGACCAAGGTCGAACCGGCCGGCCAGTACGCACTGAAACTGACCTTCGACGACGGCCACGACAGCGGTTTGTTCACCTGGGACTACCTCTACCAGTTGGCGGTGCGCCAGCAAGACTTGTGGAACGATTATCTTGACGAACTCAAGGCCGCCGGAAAAACCCGCGATCCGAACGAGTCCGTCGTCAAGCTGATGCTCTAACTCAAGGGCTGGCGCTTTAGGGCGAATTTTCTAGACTCATCTGCTTGAATGCCCGCGCAGCAACGTCAATGACTGGCCTGCTTGCGAAAAAAATTAAACTCGGGTAACCAATGGAGCTGGCAAGTTCCCTGCAAAGGAACCGGCGAGTTCCTGGCACACGTTTCCTCATTGCCCTCGATGCGGAATTTATGGTCACCCCGAGCAGCGTACCTGGTATTGGCCTTGCGGCTTCATGGCACGATCCCGGTACTCGTCTGAAGGACAATGGAGCGTCGTAGATGAGCAACAAGAACAACGATGAGTTGAAGTACCAAGCCTCGGAAAACACCCTGGGCTTGAATCCCGTCGTCGGCTTGCGCAGGAAAGACCTGCTGGCCTCTGCCCGGATGGTGCTGACCCAGGCCATCAAGCAACCACTGCACAGCGTCAAGCACGTCGCCCATTTCGGCGTCGAGCTCAAGAACGTCCTGTTCGGCAAGTCCGAGCTGCAACCGGCCGGCGACGATCGTCGCTTCGCCGACCCGGCGTGGAGCCAGAACCCACTCTACAAACGTTACCTGCAAACCTACCTGGCGTGGCGCAAGGAGCTGCACGCCTGGATCGACGACAGCAACCTCCCGCCCGCGGACATCAGCCGCGGGCATTTCGTAATCAACCTGATGACCGAAGCCATGGCCCCGACCAACTCGGCGGCCAACCCGGCGGCGGTCAAGCGCTTCTTCGAAACCGGCGGCAAGAGCCTGCTCGACGGGCTGTCCCACCTGGCCAAGGATATCGTGCACAACGGTGGGATGCCGAGCCAGGTGAACATGGGCGCGTTCGAGGTCGGCAAGAGCCTGGGCGTGACCGAAGGCGCCGTGGTGTTTCGCAACGACGTGCTGGAGCTGATCCAGTACCGGCCCATCACCGAGCAGGTCCACGAGCGACCGCTGCTGGTGGTGCCGCCACAGATCAACAAGTTCTACGTCTTCGACCTGAGCCCGGACAAGAGCCTGGCGCGTTTCTGCCTGCGCAGCAACGTACAGACGTTCATTGTCAGCTGGCGCAACCCCACCAAGGCGCAGCGCGAGTGGGGCCTGTCGACCTACATCGAGGCGCTCAAGGAAGCGGTGGACGTGGTCACGGCCATCACCGGCAGCAAGGACGTGAACATGCTCGGCGCCTGCTCCGGCGGCATCACCTGCACCGCGCTGCTGGGCCATTACGCCGCCCTCGGCGAGAAAAAGGTCAATGCCCTGACCTTGCTGGTGAGTGTGCTCGACACCACCCTGGACACCGACGTGGCGCTGTTCGTCGATGAACAGACCCTGGAAGCGGCCAAGCGCCACTCCTACCAGGCCGGCGTACTCGAAGGCCGCGACATGGCCAAGGTCTTTGCCTGGATGCGCCCCAACGACCTGATCTGGAACTACTGGGTCAACAATTACCTGTTGGGCAACGAACCGCCGGTGTTCGACATCCTGTTCTGGAACAACGACACCACACGGCTGCCGGCGGCGTTCCACGGCGACCTCATCGAAATGTTCAAGAACAATCCACTGATCCGCCCCAACGCATTGGAAGTGTGCGGCACGCCCATCGACCTCAAGCAGGTCACCGCCGACATCTTCTCGCTGGCCGGCACCAACGACCACATCACGCCATGGAAGTCCTGCTACAAGTCCGCGCAATTGTTCGGCGGCAAGGTGGAGTTCGTGCTGTCGAGCAGCGGTCATATCCAGAGCATTCTCAACCCGCCCGGCAACCCCAAGTCGCGCTACATGACCGGCGAGGACATGCCGGCCAAGGCCGAGGACTGGCAGGAAAACTCCACCAAGCACACCGACTCCTGGTGGCTGCACTGGCAGGCCTGGCAGGCCGAGCGCTCGGGAAAACTGAAAAAGGCCCCGACCGTGCTGGGCAACAAGGCCTACCCGGCCGGTGAAGCGGCGCCGGGCACCTATGTGCATGAGCGGTAATGGATGCAACTCGTCTGCTGCGGGGGTGGGCTTGCTCACGAATACATCCCGCCAGCCGACACTGAATGCAAGGCCCACGCGCTGGCGAACATCAAACTCATGTTCACAGCGGATCCAAATGTGGGAGCGAGCTTGCTCGCGATGACGGCGGCACATCCGACAGCAATGTAGGCTGACACACCGCAATCGCGAGCAAGCTCGCTCCCACAGGGATCGGGGAAAAATGAAAGACAGCGACCCAACCCACAGGGCTTGAAGCATGCCGCAACCGTACATCTTCCGTACCGTCGATCTGGATGGCCAGACCTTGCGCACCGCGGTACGTCCCGGCAAGCCTCACTTGACGCCATTGCTGATTTTCAACGGCATCGGCGCCAACCTGGAGCTGGTGTTTCCGTTCATCCAGGCCCTGGACCCGGACCTGGAAGTCATCGCCTTTGACGTGCCTGGCGTCGGCGGTTCATCGACGCCTAACCGGCCGTATCGCTTTCCGGGCCTGGCCAAACTCACCGCGCGGATGCTCGATTACCTCGACTACGGGCAGGTCAACGTGATCGGCGTATCCTGGGGGGGCGCCTTGGCCCAGCAGTTCGCCTACGACTACCCGGAGCGCTGCAAGAAGCTGGTATTGGCGGCCACAGCGGCCGGGGCGGTGATGGTGCCGGGCAAACCGAAGGTGCTGTGGATGATGGCCAGCCCCCGGCGCTATGTTCAACCGTCCCACGTGATGCGTATCGCGCCACTGATCTACGGTGGTTCGTTCCGCCGCGACCCGAGCCTGGCGGCCAGCCACGCAGCCAAGGTGCGTTCGGCGGGCAAGCTCGGTTATTACTGGCAACTGTTCGCCGGCCTCGGCTGGACCAGCATCCACTGGCTGCACAAGATCCACCAGCCAACCCTGGTGCTGGCCGGCGATGACGACCCGCTGATTCCACTGATCAACATGCGCATGCTGGCCTGGCGCATTCCCAACGCCCAATTGCACATCATCGATGACGGCCATCTGTTCCTGATCACCCGGGCCGAGGCGGTGGCGCCGATCATCATGAAATTCCTGGAGGAAGAACGTCAGCGCGCGGTGATGCATCCGCATCCCTCGCCGCTGGGCGGTGGCTGAAACCGCCCATTAGCGCCTGGCAGGACGCCGGATTGCGCAGCAACCCGAAACAGCGACTATGTTGTCTGGTTCGGTGTGTTTGTTTTTAGCCTGATGACGAAGGAGTTGACTCATGCGCGACAAACCGGCGAAGGGTTCCATGCCCGCACCTGCCAGTTTCATCAACGCACAAAGTGCGGTCACCGGACTGCGTGGCAGGGACCTGCTGTCCACCTTGCGCAGCGTGGCCGCACACGGCTTGCGCAACCCGGTGCACAGTGCCCGGCATGCGTTGAAACTGGGCAGTCAATTGGGCCGTGTGCTGCTGGGCGAGACCCTTCACCCCACCAACCCCACCAACCCCAACGACCCGCGTTTCGCCGACCCCACCTGGCAGCTCAACCCCTTCTACCGCCGCAGTTTGCAGGCCTACCTGAGTTGGCAAAAACAGGTCAAGAGCTGGATCGACGAAAGCGACATGAACGAGGACGATCGCGCCCGCGCCCACTTCGCCTTCGCCCTGCTCAACGACGCCGTAGCGCCGTCCAATACCTTGCTCAACCCGCTGGCGGTCAAGGAACTGTTCAACTCCGGCGGCTCCAGCCTGGTCCGCGGCATCAGCCACCTGGTGGACGATCTGCTGCACAACGACGGCTTGCCGCGCCAAACCACGCCCCACGCCTTTGAAGTAGGCAAGACCCTGGCGACCACGCCCGGCGCGGTGGTGTTTCGCAACGAACTGCTCGAACTGATCCAGTACCGGCCCATGAGCGAAAAGCAGTACGCCAAGCCATTGCTGATCGTCCCGCCGCAGATCAACAAGTTCTACATCTTCGACCTCAGCCCCTCCAACAGCTTTGTCCAGTACGCCCTGAAAAACGGTTTGCAGGTCTTCATCATCAGTTGGCGCAACCCGGACGTACGCCACCGCGAATGGGGCCTGTCCAGCTATGTCGAGGCCACCGAAGAGGCGATGAATGTGTGCCGGGCGATCACTGGCGCTCGCGAGGTCAACCTGATGGGCGCCTGCGCCGGGGGCATGACCATTGCCGCCCTGCAAGGCCACCTGCAAGCCAAGCGCCAGCTGCGCCGGGTCGCCAGCGCCACGTACCTGGTGAGCCTGCTGGACAGCCAGATCGACAGCCCGGCCACGCTGTTCATCGACGAGCAGACTCTCGAAGCCGCCAAGCGCCGCTCCTACCAGAAAGGCATCCTCGATGGTCGCGACATGGCCCGGGTGTTCGCCTGGATGCGCCCCAACGATCTGATCTGGACCTACTTCATCAACAACTACCTGCTGGGCAAGGAGCCGCCAGCCTTCGACATCCTCTACTGGAACAACGACTGCACGCGGCTGCCGGCGGCCTACCACGGCGACCTGCTGGACTTCTTCAAGCACAACCCACTGACCCATCCCGGCGGCCTGGAAGTGTGCGGCACGCCCATCGACCTGCAAAAAGTGACAGTGGACAGCTTCAGCGTGGGCGGTATCAACGACCACATCACGCCCTGGGACGCGGTGTATCGCTCGACCCTCCTGCTGGGGGGCGAAAAACGCTTCGTGCTCTCCAACAGCGGCCATGTCCAGAGCATCCTCAACCCGCCAGGCAACCCCAAGGCCAACTACATCGAAAGCGCGAAACTGAGCAGCGACCCGCGAGCCTGGTACTACGACGCCACGCATGTCGAAGGCAGCTGGTGGACGCAATGGCTGGGCTGGATCCAGGCTCGCTCCGGCGCCCAGCACGAAACCCAGATGACCTTGGGCAACGTTAATTACCCGCCGCTGGACGCCGCCCCTGGAACCTATGTTCGCGTGCGCTGAAGGCCTCACGCCACGGCCAGGCGCTTGGCCGTGGCACGACTTGACATTAAGAAGACCGGATGAAAACCCGCGACCGCATCCTTGAATGTGCCCTGCAATTATTCAACGAAAAGGGCGAGCCGAACGTATCGACGATGGAAGTTGCCAACGAAATGGGCATCAGCCCAGGCAACCTCTACTACCACTTCCATGGCAAGGAACCGCTGATCCTCGGGCTGTTCGAGCGCTTCCAGAGCGAGCTGGCGCCGCTGCTCGACCCTCCGGCGGACGCGCAGTTGGCGCCGGAAGACTACTGGCTGTTCCTGCACTTGATCGTCGAGCGCCTGGCCCAGTACCGGTTTCTGTTCCAGGACCTGTCCAACCTGGCCGGACGCCTGCCAAAGCTGGCCAAGGGCATCCGTCAGTTGCTCAACGCCCTGAAGCGAACCCTCGCCTCACTGCTGGCGCAACTCAAGGCGCAGGAGCTGCTGGTCAGCGATACCCAGGCCCTGGGGCAGTTGGTGGAGCAGATCACCATGACCTTGCTGTTCTCCCTGGACTATCAGCGGATCCTCGGCCGCGAGGGCGAGGTTCGATTGGTGGTCTACCAGATCATGATGCTGGTGGCCCCGCACCTGCCGCCTGCGACCAAAGTGGCGACCGAACGATTGGCGCTGCGATACCTGGAAGAGCACGACTAACCAGTGGCAGGTCCATTGTGGGAGCGAGCTTGCTCCGGGCGGCGATCCGACGATGACGGCCGCACATCCACCATCAATGTGACTGACCCACCGCTATCGCGAGCAAGCTCGCTCCCACAGGTTGACCTGCGTACAAATAAAAAAGCCCGGCCTACATAGACCGGGCATTTTTATCAGCCCTGATATCAGGACTGGGTAGATGGCGGCGTTGGAGCCTGCGCCGGTGCTGGAGTGGCGACCGGGGTCGGAGCCGCGGCGGAGTTCGTCGTGCTCGCCGGGGTTGCCGGTTTGGCGGCCGCGGTGGGTGCCTTGGGTGCGGCAGCCTTTGGCGCGGCCGGTTTTTTCACGGCAGGCTTTTTCGCCGCAGCAGGTTTGGCCGCCGCTTTTGCCGCAGGCTTGGCAGCGGGTTTAGCCGCTGGTTTAGCCGCCGCAGGTTTAGCTGCCGCCGTCTTGGCCGCCGGTTTGGCTGCAGGTTTTGCAGCAGGCTTGGCGGCCGCTTTCGCCGCTACCGGTTTGGCTGCCGCCTTGGCAGCGGGTTTGGCCGCTGCGGTTTTAGCCGCTGGCTTGGCCGCTGCTTTCGCCGCAGGTTTGGCTGCGGGTTTTGCCGCCGCCTTGACCAGTGGCTTGGCGGCCGTTTTAGCGGCCGGCTTGGCCGCCGCCGTCTTGGTCGCCACGGGTGCGACTTTGGCGCCGGTGAGTTTTTCGATCTGCTTGGTCAGTGTGTCGACCTTGCTGTGCAGCGCCTTGACTTCATTACGGCTCGGCACGCCCAGGCGGGAGATCGCACTGTTCAGACGCTTGTCGAAAGCCCCTTCCAGTTCGTCCCATTTGCCCAGTGCACGATCTTTCACGCCGCCGATTCGCGACTTGGCGGACTCGGCAGAGTCCTTGGCTGCATCGACTTGTTTGCCGACCGCCGTCTTGGTGAGTTTTTCGGCCTTTTCGCCGTCCTTAACCAGAGACTCGAAGAGCTTGCTGCCGTCAGTGTCGATCTTCGAGTACACGCCTAAACCAGCCAGCCAGATTTTGCGGGAATACTTTTCAATCTTCCCGGCCCACGAGCTGCCTTCTTTTTCTGTGATTTTTTTGCCAGCCATCCCGTTCTCCTTAATGTTTACGCGCGACACGTTCGAGCAATGCTGTCAGCTCATCGAGCTTAGCAGAGAGTGCCTCAACGTCATGTTTAGACGGAATGCCGATACGATTCAAGGCACTTGCAACCCGGGCATCGAATACCTTCTCGACTTTATCGAGTTGTACTTCAACCCGAGCCTTGAACGTATTGACGTCGGTCTTGGCTTCAATCAATTCGCTGTTGGCCGCTTCAAGTTTCCCGGCAATTTTCTTTTTGCCTTTGGTTTCAATAAGTTCGCCAGCTTTTACCAACTCTTGAAAATACTCGCCGCCTTCCTGACCGACCTTCGTGTAGGCGCCCAGACCCGCCAGCCAGATCTTGCGCGCGTACGTTTTCACGTCGCTGAGCGTGGAAGATTCAACGTCGGTTTTTTTCTTGAAAATAACTTTGGCCATGGTGCACCTCACTTGAAAAAGGTTTGAGGAACTGCCCGCACAGGGACGGGCTCAGGCACAAAGTAGTGGCAATAATTAGAAACGGCACCCTAACAACTGACACATATCCCGAAGGTGACGACTGCCATTGTGGGAGCGAGCTTGCTCGCGATGGCGGAGTGTCAGCCAAGCTTGATGTGACTGAATCAATGCAATCGCGAGCAAGCTCGCTCCCACAGGGGTAAGTGGTGAACCTTAATTTGCATTCGCCACCCTTCGGTCAATCAAGCCAACGCCTTATCCAGCGCCTTTTCGATTTCGCCTTTGATCGTGCCGCTCATGGCCGACATCAACATGCCCAGCTCCACGTCGACGCGAATCGAATCCTCGCCCACGTGCACTTCGCCCTTGACCCCGGAACGCTTGAGTTTCAGCGTGTCGCCTTCCCAAGTAGGCTCCAGGCCATAGCCGCTGGACAACTTTGCGGCCAACTTGTCAGCCTTTTGGCGGGCCGCTTCCTTGCCCAAGCCATGGGCACGTTCAACAGTAATACGGGCCATCTGATAACTCCTGCCGGATCGAGACTTGCCTGAACGTTCAGACCCTACCTGCGTCAAAACGTCCCGGCGGTCGCCCATCTTACCTTCAGCCTTGCCAAGACAAAGCCCTCCACCGGGATTAGAATGTCCCGCATTCTTTTTTGGTGACCGCGATATGACTGATCAGCGCAAAGGCAGCGATGCCGAACCCACCACTCACTTCGGCTTCAAGAACGTGCCGGAAAGCCAGAAGGCGGAAAAAGTCGCCGAGGTTTTTCACTCCGTAGCCGCCAAGTACGACTTGATGAACGACCTGCTCTCGGGCGGCATGCACCGCCTCTGGAAGCGTTTCGCGATCGAGTTGTCGGGCGTGCGCAGTGGTAACCGCGTGCTGGACATCGCCGGCGGCACGGGCGACCTGACGAAGAAGTTCTCCCACATCGTCGGGCCGACCGGCCAGGTGGTCCTGGCCGACATCAACGAATCCATGCTCAAGGTCGGTCGCGACCGCCTGCTGGACCTGGGTGTGGCCGGCAATGTCGAATTCGTCCAGGCCGACGCCGAGAAGCTGCCGTTCCCCGATAACCATTTCGACTGCGTGACCATCGCTTTCGGCCTGCGCAACGTCACCCACAAGGAAGACGCCCTGCGTTCGATGCTGCGCGTGCTCAAGCCCGGCGGTCGCCTGCTGGTGCTGGAGTTCTCCAAGCCAACCAACGCGCTGATGTCCAAGGCCTATGACGCCTACTCGTTCGCCTTCATGCCGTTGATGGGCAAGCTGATCACCAATGACTCGGAAAGCTACCGCTACCTGGCCGAATCGATCCGCATGCACCCGAACCAGGAAACCCTGAAGTCGATGATGGTCGAGGCCGGTTTCGACCGCGTGACCTACCACAACATGACCGCAGGCATCGTCGCCCTGCATCGCGGTATCAAGCCCTGATGTTGCTCACCGGCCTGCTCGCCAGCGTCGAACTCGGCCTCAACCGGGTGCTGCGCCTGGACAGCACGGCGCTCCCGCGCCTGGCGCACTTGAGCGGCAAAGTGATCGCCGTCGACTGCCGTAGCCCGGCGTTGCGGTTATTCATCCTGCCCAGCGACGAAGGCCTGATGCTCGCCGCCCACTGGGAAGCCGAAGTGGACTGCACGCTGCGCGCACCGGCGTCGAGCCTGCTGAGCCTGGCCCTGGGCAAGGACAAGAGCGCGGTGCTGCACAGCCCCGACATCGAGCTCGACGGCGACAGCGGCGTACTGCTGGAACTGGCGGCGATTCTCCAGGATCTGGAGCTGGACTGGGAATACGAAGTGTCCCGCTGGATCGGCCCGGTGGCGACCCAGCTACTCAGCGGTCATTTGAACAGCCGCCGCCGCTGGTATCGCCAGGGCTTCGCCAGCCTGGGACAGAATCTGAGTGAATACCTGGCCGAAGAATCGCGTACCCTCGTAGGCCAACGCGAGGCCCAGGCCCGTTTTGATGAACTGGACCAGGTCAAGGTTGACCTGGAA
Organism: Pseudomonas sp. Z1-12; assembly: GCF_051132015.1. Taxonomy (NCBI): domain Bacteria; kingdom Pseudomonadati; phylum Pseudomonadota; class Gammaproteobacteria; order Pseudomonadales; family Pseudomonadaceae; genus Pseudomonas; species Pseudomonas sp. Z1-12. The sequence goes on along the minus strand of NZ_CP071647.1, from coordinate 376,475 downwards.
CGACTCGAGGCGCGTTTCGAGCGCCTTTCCCGATCCCTTGAAACCAAGCGATAACGCATGAAGCTGCTTGCCGTCCGCCGTTTGTTGCGCATCCAGCGCGTCGTGATCCGCTACCGCCTCGATGACCTGCTGTTCGCCTTGCCGTTGCCCTGGTTTCTCCTGGCGATGCGTTTCGTGCTGCCGTGGCGCTGGTTTCCCCGGCGAACCCTGGACCTGACGCGCGGCGCGCGCTTGCGCCTGGCTCTGCAGGACCTGGGACCGATCTTCATCAAGTTCGGGCAGATCCTCTCGACCCGTCGCGACCTGTTGCCCGAAGACATCGCCGACGAGCTGATGTTGCTGCAAGACCGCGTGCCGCCGTTCGATTCCAAGCTGTCGGTGGCGCTGATCGAGGAACAGCTGGGCAAGAAGATCAGCGAAGTCTTCAGCCGTTTCGATGTCGAGCCCCTGGCCTCGGCTTCCGTGGCCCAGGTTCACGCCGCGCAACTCAAGAGCGGCGAAGAAGTGGTGGTCAAGGTCATTCGCCCGGGCCTCAAGCCGATCATCGCCCAGGACCTGGCGTGGCTGTTCATTCTCGCCCGTGCCGCCGAGCGGCTGTCGGCCGATGCCCGTCTGCTGCACCCGGTGGACGTGGTCCAGGATTACGAAAAAACCATCTACGACGAACTCGACCTGCTGCGCGAGGCCGCCAACGCCAGCCAGTTGCGCCGCAACTTCGAGGGCTCGCCGCTGCTCTATGTGCCGCAAGTCTATTGGGACTGGTGCCGGCCGAAAGTATTGGTGATGGAGCGCATCTACGGCATCCAGGTGACTGACCTGGCGACCTTGGCCGACCAGCGCACTGACATGAAATTGCTGGCCGAGCGCGGCGTGGAAATTTTCTTCACCCAGGTGTTTCGCGACAGTTTCTTCCACGCCGACATGCACCCGGGCAACATCTTCGTCAGCACCGTGCAGCCATGGAGCCCGCAATACATTGCCATCGACTGCGGCATCGTCGGCAGCCTGACCCCTGAGGACCAGGACTACCTGGCACGTAACCTGTTCGCCTTCTTCAAGCGTGACTACCGTCGCGTCGCCCAACTGCACATCGATTCAGGCTGGGTGCCGGCCGAGACCAAGCTCAACGAATTCGAAGCGGCGATCCGTACCGTGTGCGAACCGATCTTCGAAAAACCGTTAAAAGATATTTCCTTCGGCCAGGTGCTGATGCGCCTGTTCCAGACTGCGCGTCGCTTCAACATGGAGGTCCAGCCGCAGTTGGTGCTGTTGCAGAAAACCCTGCTGAACATCGAGGGTCTGGGTCGTCAACTGTACCCGGACCTCGACCTGTGGAACACCGCCCAACCGTTCCTCGAACGCTGGATGCGCGAGCGCGTCAGCCCGCGAACCTTGCTGGGCAACGTGCAGAGCCAGTTCGAGCAGATCCCGCACCTGGCCAACATGACCCGCGACCTGCTCGAACGCATGTCCCAGCCCCACGCCCACGACCCGGCGCCCCCATGGCACCGACGCAAGGACGACTGGCTGTTGCGCCTGCTTGGCGCGGCTCACCTGGGTGGCGGCGCGGTGCTGGCGACCGGCGGGCCGCTGAGCCAACTGGGCCATTGGCCGGCCGGTATCATGGTGGTGGTCGGTCTGTATCTGGTCGTTCGTCGATAGCCAGCACCGGTTCACGCTGGCACACTGTTTCAACGCTGGGCCCGCCGATTCCAGGTGCGCGGCCCATGGTCGGAGTCAACGATGAAAAACTGGCAGGACGAGATCAAGTGGGACGCTGACGGCCTGGTGCCGGCCATCGCCCAGGACCACAAGACCGGGCGCGTATTGATGATGGCCTGGATGAACCGCGAAGCACTGGCCCTGACCGCTGCCGAGAACCGCGCCATCTATTGGTCACGTTCCCGTGGCAAGCTGTGGCGCAAGGGTGAAGAGTCCGGCCACGTGCAGCACCTGCATGAGATGCGCCTGGACTGCGACGGCGACGTCATCATCCTGATGGTCGAGCAGGTCGGCGAGATTGCCTGCCACACCGGCCGTCAAAGCTGCTTTTATCGCGTCTTCGAGAACGGCGATTGGAAAACCGTCGACCCGGTGCTCAAGGACCCGCATGCCATTTATTCAGGACATACCCATGAGTGACACCCTGACCCGCCTGGCCCAGGTGCTGGAAGAGCGCAAGGGCGCCGCCGCCGACAGTTCCTATGTCGCCAGCCTGTACCACAAGGGCTTGAACAAGATTCTGGAGAAAGTCGGCGAAGAGTCGGTCGAGACCATCATCGCAGCCAAGGACGCCGCCATCAGCGGCGACTGCAGCGACGTGATCTACGAGACCGCCGACCTGTGGTTTCACAGCCTGGTCATGCTGGCCCAACTGGGGCAGCATCCGCAGGCCGTACTGGATGAATTGGACCGTCGTTTCGGTCTGTCCGGGCACGTCGAGAAAGCCTCGCGCCCGTCCGCCTGATCAATTTTTGAGAGGAGTAGCCACATGGGTATCTTTGACTGGAAACACTGGGTCGTCATCCTGGTCGTCGTGGTGCTGGTGTTCGGTACCAAGAAACTGAAAAACCTCGGCACCGATGTCGGCGAGTCGATCAAGGGCTTTCGCAAAGCCATGAACGATGATGAAAAACCGGCCGATCCGACGACCACCCAAGCCCAGCCCGGCCAACCGGCCCAACCGGTACACCCGCAGGCCACGCAGCCTGTGAATGCACCGAATACCATCGATGTGCAGGCCCAGAAAGTCGAAGAGCCCATCCGCAAAGACTCGTGAGCACTGACTAATGTTTGGGATCAGCTTCACTGAACTGCTGCTCGTCGGCCTCGTCGCCCTGTTGGTACTAGGCCCCGAGCGCCTGCCGGGTGCTGCGCGCACTGCCGGTCTGTGGATCGGGCGCCTGAAGCGCAGCTTCAATGCGATCAAACAGGAAGTTGAACGTGAAATCGGTGCCGACGATATCCGTCGGCAACTGCACAACGAGCATATTCTGTCCCTGGAGCAGGAAGCGCGGAAAATCTTCACGCCGACCCAGCAGGAGCCAACGCCGGTCCAGCCCGTGGCCGAGCCGACGATGGCTTCCCAAACGCCAGAAAGCGGCGTGCCGGTGGCAGAACCGGCGCCAGCGACACCGACGGTAGCGGACACAGCCTCCACCGCTGCGCCTAACGACCCTACTTTGCCGCCGCGAGCCCCATGAGCGATATCCCTGAAAACGACCAGCCGATGCCGCTGGTATCGCACCTCACCGAGTTGCGCACCCGCCTGCTGCGTTGCGTCGCGGCGGTTTTCATCATCTTCGCCGGGCTGTTTTCGTTCACCCAGCAGATCTACACCTTCGTCTCCACGCCGCTGCGCCAGTACTTGCCCGTAGGGGCGACGATGATCGCCACCGACGTGTCGTCGCCGTTCCTGACGCCACTGAAGCTGACGATGATGGTCTCGCTGTTCCTGGCGATCCCGGTGATCCTGCACCAGATCTGGGGCTTCATCGCACCGGGCCTGTACAAGCATGAAAAACGCATCGCCGTGCCGCTGCTGGTGTCCAGCATCCTGCTGTTCTACACCGGCATGGCCTTCGCCTATTACCTGGTGTTCCCGCTGATCTTCAAGTTCTTCGCCGCCGCCACCCCGGCGGGCGTGGAGATGATGACGGACATCAGCAGCTACCTGGATTTCGTCATGACGCTGTTCTTCGCCTTCGGCGTGGCGTTCGAAATCCCGGTGGCGGTGGTGCTGCTGGTGTGGATCGGCGTGGTCGACGTCGCCTACCTGAAGAAGATCCGCCCCTACGTGATCATCGGCTGCTTCGTGGTCGGCATGATCCTGACCCCGCCGGACATCTTCTCCCAGACCCTGTTGGCCGTGCCGATGTGGCTACTGTTCGAGATCGGCATCCTGTTCGGCGGCCTGGTGCGCAAACGTCGGCAGGAAGACCCCGAGGACCAACCGGTCGATGACCACAACGATCAGCCGCCAGCGACCCAAGCGTGAACCTGCTGCTGCTCGAAGAGGCCGATTTCATCGGGCCTGACCGCGTCATCCTGAGCGATCGCCGGTTGACCCACATGCAGGAAGTCCACCGCAGCGCGGTCGGCGACAGCCTGCGTGTCGGGCGCATTGGCGGGTTGATGGGCACAGCCCAGGTGCTGCGCCTGGAAGCTCGGGAAGCCGAACTGCAAGTGATCCTCGACCAGGCGCCACCGGCCAAGTTGCCGCTGACCCTGATGCTCGCCCTGCCGCGTCCGAAAATGCTCCGGCGAGTGTTCCAGACCGTTGCCACCATGGGCGTGCCGCGGGTGGTGCTGGTCAACAGCTATCGCGTGGAAAAGAGCTTTTGGCAGACGCCGTTCCTGGAGCCCAAGGCGATTCGTGAGCAATTGATCCTGGGCCTGGAGCAGGCTCGGGACAGCGTGCTGCCTGAAATCGTCATTGAAAAACGCTTCAAGCCCTTCGTTGAAGACCGCCTGCCGGCCCTTGTGGACGGGACCCTCGGGCTGGTCGGTCACCCGGGCAACCACCCGCCCTGCCCCCGGGCCCTGACGGAACCCGTCACCCTGGCAATTGGCCCCGAAGGAGGCTGGATCCCCTACGAGATCGACCTGCTGGGCAAGGCCGGCTTGCAACCGGTGCAGTTGGGAGAGCGGATCCTGCGGGTCGAAACTGCCGTTACGGCCCTACTAGCGCGGCTGTTCTAACGGCCCGACTGTTTCCCTGTGGCGAGGGAGCTTGCTCCCGCTCGGCTGCGAAGCAGTCGCAAAATCCTGAAGCTGAGGTGGCCGCTCCGCGACCAAGCGGGAGCAAGCTCCCTCGCCACGAAATATCGACAAACGCCTACAGATCCCACCCAAGCCGCCGATACAGTCCCCATAAAACCAAATCAGCGCTCCAAGGGAGTATCAGCATGTTCGGGTGGCTTGCCCAGGGTCTGGGAAATGTAAGCGTTAACCGCAAACTCGGCGCAGGCTTCGGCCTGGTGCTGCTCCTCACCTTGATGATTGCGTTCACCGGCTGGTCCGGCCTGGGCAATGTCATCAGCCGGGGCGACAAGCTGGGGTTCATTGCCAGTCTCAATGACTTGAGCAAGGACTTGAGCCTGGCCAGCATCGACTACAACACCACGCGGGGCGAGAAAGGGCCGCAACAGGTCAATGACCTGCTTGGCAAACTCGAAGCCGGGCTGAAAACCGCTCGCGAGTTGATCGAACAGCCAGCCGATGTTGCATTGATCGACCAGCAACTGGCCGCCGTCGCCGAATACAAAAGCGCCTTCGCTCAGATGACCAGCGCCACCGTCAGCCGCGAAGATGCCCGCAGCAAGCTGGGCGCCAGCGCCGACAACACCGTGGCCCGGGTCGCCGAAGTGGAAAAAGCGCTGCTGCAAGGTGGCGACATCACCCAGTTCAACAGCATCGTGACCTTGAGCAAGGCCATCCAACAGGCGCGCTATCAGGTTCGCGGCTACACCTACAGCGGTAAAAGCGAGGCCCAACAACCGGCCATCGATGCAATCACCGATGTCTTGAAACTCTTGGCACGCTTGCCGGCGCAGTTGCCCGAAGAGCACGCCGACAAGCTCCAACAGGCCAGCGACTCGATGAACATCTATCGAGCGGCAGTCAGCCAGTTCCGCGATTCCCAACTTGATAACGGCGCCGCATTGCAGCGCATGAGTCAGCAGGGCCAGGTACTGATCGATTCCAGCCAGAAGCTCACCGTGTCCCAGACCGCCGTGCGTGACCACGACACCGCCCAGGCCAAGAGCGTCCTGATCGCAGCCGCCGCACTGGCGCTGTTGTTTGGCGTGATCGCCGCCCTGCTCATTACTCGGCAGATCGTCGGCCCGCTGGATGAGACCCTGAAGGTGGCAGAACGTGTCGCCGCAGGCGACCTGACCCACAACCTTACCTCCGAACGCCGCGACGAACTCGGCCAACTGCAACGCGCCATGCAACGCATGACCGTAGGCTTGCGGCAGTTGATCGGCGGCATCGGCGAAGGCGTTACCCAGATCGCCAGCGCAGCCGAGCAACTCTCAGCCGTGACCGAACAGACCAGCGCCGGGGTCAACAGCCAAAAAGTGGAAACCGATCAGGTCGCCACCGCCATGCACGAAATGACCGCCACGGTGCAGGAAGTGGCGCGCAACGCCGAGGAGGCCTCCGAAGCCGCCGTCGCCGCTGACCAGCAAGCCCGTGAAGGCGACAAAGTGGTTGGCGAAGCCATCGCCCAGATCGAACGCCTGGCCAAGGAAGTGGGCAACTCCACTGCCGCCATGGGCGATTTGAAGCGCGAAAGCGACAAGATCGGCAGCGTCCTGGATGTGATCAAGTCCGTCGCCCAGCAAACCAACCTGCTGGCCCTCAACGCAGCCATCGAAGCGGCCCGTGCCGGTGAGGCCGGTCGCGGCTTCGCCGTGGTGGCCGATGAGGTCCGTAGCCTGGCCCAGCGCACCCAGAAATCCACCGAAGAGATTGAAGAACTGATCGTGGGCCTGCAAAACGGCACCGAACAGGTCGCGACTATCATGGACAACAGCCGTAGCCTGACCGACAGCAGCGTCGAACTGACCCGTCGTGCGGGGAGCTCGTTGGAGAACATCACTCGGACGGTTTCGGCGATCCAGTCGATGAATCAGCAAATTGCCGCAGCGGCCGAGCAGCAGAGTGCGGTGGCTGAGGAGATTAATCGTAGCGTGCTGAATGTGCGTGATGTGTCGGAGCAGACGGCGTCGTCCAGTGAGGAGACGGCTGCCTCCAGTGCTGAGCTGGCACGGTTGGGGGTTCATTTGCAGACGTTGGTGGGGCGGTTTCGGGTTTGATGTCCTTTGGGGCTGCTCACTTTTGAGAAGCCCGGAAGCCCGGCCCAGTCAAAAGTAAGCAAAGCCCTCCTGCCCCACCACTCGGTGCCTCGCCTAGGCTCGGCATGCCTGAACGAAGGCATTGGCCGCGAGGCGGCCTGATAGCCGACCTGGCTCTTGGTGGGCTCGCGTCTCTCCTGTGGGAGCGAGCCTGCTCGCGAAGAGGCCGGCACATCCAACATCACCGCAAACTGACACATCGCCATCGCGAGCAAGCTCGCTCCCACATAGGTTTTTGGTCGCTTATAAGATCAGCGTCCACCCGCCGATCCCTGTGGGAGCCGAGCTTGCTCGCGATGGCGGTGGGTCTATGATCTAGCCTTCACTTCCACTGGAAAGCCATTTTTCCTGAGCAAACAACAAACCCGTGGCGAGGGAGCTTGCTCCCGCTCGGCTGCGCAGCAGTCGTAAAAAACCACCCTGCTGTTCCCAGACGCACTTTGCAGAATGGTTTTGGGGCTGCTCCGCAGCCCAGCGGGAGCAAGCTCCCTCGCCACAAGGGCGATCCGCAGATAGAAAATGCGCCCAATAAAAAGCCCCGCTTCCTTCCAGAAGCGGGGCTTTTTTGCGTATCAGGCCAGTTGAGGCTGTACGCTCACCGGCTGTAGCGGCAGCAGCGGCGCATGAGGGTCGGCCTTGACCGATTCACGCCATGCCGCCAGCCACTCGGGATGCGCCTCGCTCCAGACCTGCTCGTGCAGGCGGGACAAGGCCACCGGGTCGCTCAGCAAGGCCAGCCGCTCAGCGTTATTGAGACCGGCAGGGCCAACCTTCAGGGCGTGACGAACGCGTTCGACCCGCAGCCATTCAATCGGCTCGGCCTTACCGTGACGCGAGGTGGCCAATGCATACGCCAAGGCGTTCTGTTGTGGATCGACCACCGCCCGGATGAAGCCGTCGTTCAGCGCGTGCCAACGGTTCTCATGGGTGTACTGGTCCGTCGACAGCAGCTCCTGGGGCGGTGCGTATTCCTCGGGAATCAGGAACAAGCTTTCATCACGGGATTTCAAGCCCAGGCCCACGCGACTGGAGATCACCGACACCGGGATCGACAGGATCAGCGACCCGACAATCGGCACCAGCCACCAGAGGAAGCTTGGGTTCAGCCAGATCACCAGCAAGGCCCAGAAGAAGCCCAGCAAGGTTTGCGGACCGTGACGCTTGACCGCTTCGCTCCAGGGCGTGGAGTCGTCGTCACGTTTCGGCGAGTTCCAGGTTGCGGCCCAGCCCAGGAACGCGGCGAGCACGAAGCGGGTGTGGAAGATCATCCGCACCGGCGCCAGCAGCATGGAGAACAGCATCTCCAGCAGCATCGACATGGTCACCTTGAACTTGCCGCCGAACTCCTTCGCACCTTTGGCCCAAATCAGCACGATACTCAGCAGTTTGGGCAGGAACAGCAACACGATGGTGGTCGAGAACAAGGCGATGGCCTTTTCCGGATGCCATTGCGGCCACAGCGGATATAGCTGGCGTGGCTCCAGGAAGTACTGCGGCTCCATCAGCGTGTTCACCGCCAGCAGCGCGGTGGACAGCACCAGGAAGAAGAACCACAGCGGCGCCGACAGATAAGACATCACGCCGGTCAGGAACACCGCACGGTGCACCGGGTGCATGCCCTTGACCAGGAACAGCCGGAAGTTCATCAGGTTGCCGTGGCACCAGCGACGGTCACGCTTGAGTTCGTCCAGCAGGTTCGGCGGCAGCTCTTCGTAGCTGCCCGGCAGGTCATAGGCAATCCAGACGCCCCAGCCGGCACGGCGCATCAGCGCGGCTTCGACGAAGTCGTGGGACAGGATCGCGCCCGAGAACGCACCTTTACCCGGCAACGGCGCCAAGGCGCAGTGATCGATGAACGGCTTCATGCGGATGATCGCGTTGTGACCCCAGTAATGGGATTCACCCAACTGCCAGAAGTGCAGGCCGGCGGTGAACAGCGGACCGTACACCCGCGTGGCGAACTGCTGCATGCGCGCATACAACGTGTCCATGCCCGAAGCCCGTGGCGCGGTCTGGATGATGCCGGCGTCCGGCGTGGCTTCCATCAGGCGCACCAGGCTGGTCAGGCATTCGCCGCTCATCACCGAGTCCGCGTCGAGCACGACCATGTACTTGTAGTCGCTGCCCCAACGACGGCAGAAGTCGTCGAGGTTGCCGCTCTTGCGTTTCACGCGACGGCGACGGCGACGGTAGAAGATCTTGCCGAAGCCCCCGGCCTCACGGCAGACGTCCAGCCAGGCCTGCTGTTCGGCCACGCAGATATCGGTCTCGTTACTGTCGCTGAGCACGAAGAAATCGAAGCGATCCAGGTCACCGGTGGCGGCCACCGACTCGAAGGTGGCGCGCAAACCGGCGAATACCCGCGGCACGTCTTCATTGCAGATCGGCATCACCAGCGCGGTGCGGGCATCCTTGGGAATCGGCTCATTGCCGGCGCTGGCGCCGGAGATGCGGTATTTGTCGTGGCCGGTGAGCAATTCGAGAAAGCCCATCAGCGCTGTCCAGAAACCTGCCGACACCCAGCAGAACAGAATCCCGAACAGAATCAGGATGCTGGTCTGCAACGCATACGGCAGCACTTGCGTGGCCGTCTGCAACAGCGGTTGGTGCAGGACTTCATCCAGGTCGACGAACGACCAGCCCTGGTACGGCATGATGCCCTTCATGTACCAACCGGCGACGATGGTCTGGCCGAGCATCAGGATCAGCAGGATGTAGCGGCGGATCGAACCCACGGTACGCCAGCGTGCATGGGGCAGCACGCGCTCATCCTTGGGCGGCTTCGGCGGATTGGTGCGACCGGTCAGGCGCCGCCAGGCGCGCACCAGGATATTGGTGCGCCACGGCTCCGGCACGACCTTGGTCCGACGGATCGGCGGCGTCGCTTTCAGGCACACCCGGCCACTGGCGTCGAGCCCAAGCATTTCCGCTTCTTCAAGCTCTTCGGCGGTGCTCAGGGTCAGCCGGCGGCCCACCGAGGCTTGCACAGCCTCGGTGGGCGCGTCGAACGTCGGCGACGACAGGCGTTCGTGCAATTCGCTGAAGGACTTGCAGCCCGCCAGTTCGGCGCGCTGCTCGTCGGTCATGGGCAAGTGGGCCAGGTACTCACTGAGCGTCTCTGGCTGTACTGGAGTATTACTCATCGGCTGGCAACTGATAGCTCCAGGTCTCGGTCAGGACTTGCTCAGTCGGTTCCGGTTCCTGCTGGGTTGGGGTTGGTTCGACCGCGGCGGTGTCCGCCTGGACAGCCGCCTTGGCTTCGTCTTGCGCTTTTTCTTTCGCGAGCTCTTTTTCAGTCTGCTGGCGGGCGATCTTGTCAGCCTTGGCCAGGGTCGTGGTCGCGGAATGCGAGGCGGCCGGGGCTTCGACAGGCGTCAGCGGACGAACCAGTGCCGCACGCATCTCGGTGGCCTGTTTCGGGTCCTTGATCTTCAGTCGCAGCGTCAGGCGCCAGCCCTTGGTTTCAGGGTTGTAGCGCACGCTGTTCTCGACGATCTCGCCGTTGTCGCCAACGCTCACCTGGCTACGCACTTCGGCGTCTTCAGGCAACGCTTGCAGGGACGGTCCTTCGAAATCCACCAGGTAGGCCACGCTGCCGTCCGGTTGACGGATCAGGTTGGACTGTTTCACATCGCCGGTGGAACGCAGGGTCTGCTTGACCCAGGCACTGTCTGGCGAGTGCAGGTTGGCTTCGTCGAGGGTCCAGTGCAGACGGTAGGCGAAGTCCAGTGGCTGGCCTGGCTCAGGCAGTTTTTCCGGGCTCCAGAACGCAACGATGTTGTCGTTGGTTTCGTCGGCGGTAGGGATCTCGACCAGATCGACGGTGCCCTTGCCCCAATCGCCTTTCGGTTCGATCCAGGCGCTTGGGCGTTTTTCGTAACGGTCATCCAGGTCTTCATAGTGGCTGAAGTCACGACCACGTTGCAGCAGGCCGAAACCACGCGGGTTTTCTACCGAGAAGTTGCTCACGGCCAAGTGTTTCGGGTTGTTCAGCGGACGCCAGATCCACTCGCCGTTGCCGGCATGGATGGACAGGCCGCTGGAATCGTGGAGTTCACGACGGTAGTTGAGCACCTTGGACGGCTGGTTGGCGCCGAACAGGAACATGCTGGTCAACGGGGCGATGCCCAGTTTGTTGACGCGATCGCGCAGGAACACCCGGGATTTCACGTCGACAACGGTGTCGGTGCCCGGACGCACGGTCAGGCGATAAGCGCCAGTGGCCCGTGGCGAATCCAGCAGGGCGAAGATCACCAGGTGCTTGTCGGTGGGTTTCGGACGCTGGATCCAGAACTCGCGAAAGCGTGGGAACTCTTCACCAGATGGCAACGCGGTGTCGATGGCCATGCCACGCGCGGACAAGCCGTAGACCTGGCCCTTGCCGATGACGCGGAAATAACTCGCGCCCAGCATGGTCATGATTTCGTCTTGCTTGTCGGCCTTGTTGATCGGGTACAACACGCGGAAACCGGCGTAGCCCAGCTGTTCGGTGGCCTTGGGATCGAACTTCACGTCGCCGAAATCGAACCGTGTCGGGTCGTACTTGATCTCGTCGACGGTGGTCGCGGTGATTTCGTTGATCTTCACCGGCGTGTCGAAATGCATGCCCTGGTGATAGAAGGACAGTCGGAACGGGGTCTTCTGGTCGGCCCATTCCGCTTTTTCGGTGCGGAAACGGATTTTCTGATAATCGGCGAACTTCATTTCGCGGAATTCGTTCGGCAAATTGCTGCGCGGGGCTTCGAATTTCTGCCCGGCCAGTTCTTGTGCCTTCGCCGATACATCATCCAGGCTGAATGCCCACAGTTGGCCCGCGCCGAACAGGCACAGCAGGGCCGAGCCCGCTACCAAGGCGCTTCTAAACCGTTTGGCAGTCATTTTTGGTGCATTACAGGGACTAACAATCACGAGCAACCCTCGCCGAAAACTGATCAAAAAACCAACGGCCAGATAAAGTATCTACACGGTAACGGCGCTGAAAAACCGTTCCTGCGGACCACTCTTGCCAAGTTGGCGAGCATTGTTCCGACTCCGACGGGGCAAAATGATTCCCCAAACGGTTCAGGACAAGTCTCTACCTAAGTCAAATGGACCAGCGAACGCTGATCCCCCGTAGCGCGCGATTATCTAGTAGCCCGCGTGACAACGCATCAGGGGTAGCAAAGTATTTATCGAGAAAACTCCCTGTTTAGCCTCGAAACAGAACGGAAAAGATGTTTCAAACGCTTTCAGGACTGTAACAGGAAGGTTACCGGGCCATCATTGACCAGATGCACCTGCATGTCGGCGCCGAATCTACCTGATGCCACTGTGCCATGCACCTGTTTCGCCTGGGCCAGCAAATAGTTGAACAACTCTTCGCCCAAGGCCGGAGGTGCGGCCGTGGAAAAACTTGGACGCAGGCCGCTTTTGGTGTCCGCCGCCAAGGTGAACTGCGACACCAGCAGCAGCCCACCACCGACATCCACCAGGGACAGGTTCATCTTGCCCTCGGCGTCGCTGAACACGCGATAGTTAAGCAGCTTGTGCAGGAGTTTGTCGGCGCTGGCCCGGGTATCCCCGGGCTCGACGGCCACCAGCACCAGCAAGCCTTGGTCTACGGCCCCGACGATCTCACCGGCTACTTCGACCCGTGCGCGGCGCACACGTTGCAACAGCCCCTTCATGCTTCTTCGGGCGGCAGGTCGAGCAGGCGCCGGGCCATTTGCGCAGCAGCGCGCACCAGCGCATCGGTAATTCCCGGCTCCGAAGCGGCGTGACCGGCGTCGCGGATCACCTGCAGTTCGCTGTTGGGCCAGTTCTGATGCAGCTCCCAGGCGTTGTCCAACGGGCAGATGACGTCGTAGCGGCCGTGCACGATGACGCCCGGCAAATGGGCGATCTTGCCCATGTCGCGAATCAACTGGTTGGGTTCGAGAAATGCATTGTTGGTGAAGTAGTGGCATTCGATCCGGGCAATCGACAGCGCCCGCTGCGGCTCGGAGAAACGATCGACCACCAGCGGGTTCGGCCGCAGGGTCGCGGTACGACCTTCCCAAGTGGACCAGGCCTTGGCCGCATGCATCTGGGCAATCTGGTCGTTACCGGTCAGGCGCTTGTGGAAAGCGCTGAGCAAGTCGTCGCGCTCATCCAGGGGAATCGGCGCGATGTAGTCTTGCCAATAGTCGGGAAACAGGCGACTGGCGCCAGCCTGGTAGAACCACTCGATTTCCTGCGGACGGCAGAGAAAGATCCCACGCAGGATCAGGCCATGCACCCGCTCCGGATGGGTCTGGGCGTAGGCCAGGGCCAGGGTCGAGCCCCAGGAACCGCCGAACAGCACCCATTTTTCGATGCCCAGGTGCTTGCGGATGCGCTCCAGATCTTCGACCAGATCCCAGGTGGTGTTGTTTTCCAGGCTGGCGTGGGGGGTGGAGCGACCGCAACCGCGCTGGTCGAAGGTGACGATACGGTAAAGGTTCGGATCGAAGTAGCGACGGCTCTGCGCGTCGCAGCCAGCACCCGGGCCACCGTGAATGAACACCACTGGCAGACCTTCCGGGGAACCGCTTTCATCGACATAGAGCGTGTGGGTGTCATCGACAGCCAGATCGTGCCGGGCATGGGGTTTGATCTGCGGGTACAAAGTCTGCATTGCGCGCTCCGTAAGGGGTCGAGTCATCCCTGTGGGGACGTCTATTTAATCTGCCGTCCGGCATCATAAACCCGAATCACCTGAATGAGCATGCCCCCTGCGCAGTCAAAGCATGTCAGCCAGGAACGCCAGCAGCGTGCGATACAACTGATCGACCTCTGGCACCTGGCCCCGGCCACGCAAGCAACCGTGGACCAGCCCTTCGCCGATATACAGCACGGAGTCCACCCCTGCGGCTTTCAGCCGTTCGCTGTAACGGACACCATCGTCGCGCAGCGGGTCCCATTGCGCGACGGCAACCAGCGCTGGCGGCACGCCGCCCAGGTCCTCGGCGAGTAGCGGCATGGCATAAGGCGTGGGCCGGGCGCCACACAGGTACAGCGCCTCATAGCGCTCCAGATCGCGGCCACTCAAGAGCGGGGCATCTTCACACGCTTGGCGTGAGGGCAAATCCGCCGGGCCACCAAGCGCCGGGTAGATCAACACCTGGGCCCGGGGCAACGGCTGCCCGGCGTCGCGCAAGGCCAAGCACAACGCAGCGGCGAGATTGCCGCCGGCACTGTCACCGGCCACCGCCCGGCGACGCGGGTCGATGGTAAACGGGGTGTCCGCCAAGTGGTGCCACACCGCGAGGCAATCTTCGAACGCGGCCGGAAACGGATGCTCCGGGGCCAGCCGGTAATCCACCGCCACGACCAACGCGCCAAGCTCAGCCGCCAGTTCCATGCAGATGAAGTCATGAGAGTCCAGGTCCCCCACCACCCAACCGCCACCGTGCAGGTAGAGAATGCACGGCCAGCCGGCGAGCGGCGGCGCAATGCGCGGGTGATAGGCCCGGATGGCCACGCCGGCCAACTGCAAATCCTCCACCGCGAGCGTTGGCGGACGCGGCGGGGTAAACGCCCGGCACATCTGGCTGTAGGCCTGGCGCGAACCGTCGAGGCTGTCGTCCGGGGCGGTGAAGCTCAGGGTTTTGTCGATGAAGGCGGACATTGCCTGGGAAAGTGGGTAGGCCATCTTGGGTTGCCATGCGTCGAAAGAGGATGTGGCTCAGCCGTTTTTAGCTTTTGTGGCTTCTGTGGCTTCTGTGGCTTCTGTGGCTTCTGTGGCTTCTGTGGCTTCTGTGGCTTCTGTGGCTTCTGTGGCGAGGGAGCTTGCTCCCGCTCGGGTGCGCAGCGCCCGCTTTTTTTCTAGGGCTGCTTCGCAACCCAGCGGGAGCAAGCTCCCTCGCCACAGGGGTATCAGTGTCCACAAGGTTGTGTCAGTTCTTGAGACTGGCCTGCACCGCCGCAATTCCATCCTTGCCATCGAAGCTGGTCACGCCAGCGAGCCAGCGCTGCAGATCCTCGGGATGCTCGCGCAGCCATTGCCGGGCGACGTCCTGGGGTGTCTTGCGCTCCATGATCGGCACCATCAGCTGGCTTTCCTGGGCGGCGGTGAACGTGAGATTTTCCAGCAGCCGCTGAACGTTGGGGCAACGCTGGGCGTAGTCCGGCGCGGTCACCGTGGACACGGTCGCGGCGCCTTCGTTCGGACCATAGACGTCTTCGCTGCCCGTCAGGTAGGCGATGTTCATGTTGATGTTCATCGGGTGCGGGGTCCAGCCAACGAACACCACGAACTCCTTGCGATTAACCGCCCGCTGTACCGCCGCCAGCATCCCGGCCTCACCGGATTCGATCAACTTGAAGTCCTTGAGGCCAAAGTGATTGGTTTCGATCATGGTCTTGATGGTGGTGTTGGCGCCACTGCCTGGCTCAATCCCATAGATCTTGCCACCGAGCTGATCCTTGAACCGGGCGATGTCGTCAAAGGTCTTGAGCCCCGCCGCGGCCACGTAGTCCGGCACGGCCAAGGTGGCCTGGGCATCGGCCAGGCTGGGTTTATCCAGGACCTTCACCTGGTTGGCAACCAGGAATGGGGCGATGTTCTTGTCCATCGCCGGTTTCCAATAACCCAGGAAGATGTCGAGCCGCTTGTCGCGGATGCCGGCGAAGATGATCTGCTGCACGGCGCTGGTCTGCTTGCTTTCGTAGCCCAGCCCGGTGAGCAACACGTCGGCCATGCCGCTAGTGGCGATCACGTCGGTCCAGTTGACCACGCCCATGCGTACGGCCTGGCAGGATGCAGGCTCGGCGGCCATCGCGCCGGAGCTTAGTAGAACGGTACCGCAGAGGAACGACAGACAGCGCTTGGACAGTCTTTTCATCGCGAGGGGTCTCGTGCGGCAGTGGATTGTTGTAGGTCGGTGTCTAGGTGCACCGTGCCTGGAACATTACGCAGCGTCGAGGGGGCAAAGGTGAACTGTGGCGACTTGGTTTTGCACGGTGGCGACAGGGAGAGGGGCTTGAAATGTTTTTGTGGCGAGGGAGCTTGCTCCCGCTCGGTTGCGTAGCAACCAAAAAAAGCGAGGGCGGCTTCGCCACCCAGCGGGAGCAAGCTCCCTCGCCACAGAAGCCCCTGTTCACAAGAAGTCCTTCACAAAGACTGCTTGGTCACAGGTTAACGTTTGTAGGCCTTTTGCCCCCACGCCAGGAAGCCTTCCAACAACTCCCTGAGCACCACCTGGGTCGGCGCCGCCAGATCCGCGCGGTAATTGAACGGTTCGAACTCTTCCATGTAGGTGCTTTGGCACAGCTCCAGTTGCACCGCGTGGATGTCCTCGGCCGGGTTTCCGTAATGCCGGGTGATGTGCCCGCCCTTGAAACGCCCGTTGAGCACATGGGTGAACTGATCATGGCGGGCGCAAATGCCTTCGAGTTGGCTGGCCAGGGCCGGGTCGCAGCTGGCGCCGTTGAACGTGCCCAGGTTGAAATCCGGCAACTTGCCGTCGAACAGGTGCGGGATCACCGAACGGATCGAGTGGGCATCGAACAGCAAGGCATAGCCGAACTCGGCCTTGAGCCGCGCCAGCTCCTGCGCCAGCGCCTGGTGGTACGGCATCCAGACTTGTTGCAGATACGTCGCCCGCTCCTCGGCCGACGGTTCCAGTCCTTCGCGAAACAACGGCACGCCATCGAACAGCGTCGCCGGGTACAGACCGGTGGTGGCGCCGACGTACATCGGCTTGTCATCGGCGGGGCGATTCAGGTCGACGACGAACCGCGAGTACTCGGCGGCCAGGGTGCTGGCGCCCAGCTCGGCGGCAAATTCGTAGAGCCTTGGAATGTGCCAGTCGGTGTCTGGCAGGCTCTGGGCCTCAGGGATCAACCCGGCCTGTACCGCCGGGGTCAGGCGCAGGCCGGCGTGGGGCATGCTGATCAACAGCGGCACGCGCCCTTGCTTGAAATTCAGGACCTTCTCCACAACCGTTCTCCTCAATCGATTTCCACGCCGTGACGCACGACGCGTTTTTCCAGATCGCCACCGAGCCAGTACGCCAGGTCAGCGGGGCGGTCGATGTGCCAGGCGACAAAATCCGCGACCTTGCCGGCTTCCAGCGAACCGTGGGTCTGCGCCATACCCAAGGCCTGGGCCGCATGAATCGTCGCCCCCGCCAAGGCTTCTTCCGGGGTCATGCGAAAACAGGTGCAGGCCATGTTCAACATCAAGCGCAACGACAACGCCGGCGAAGTGCCGGGGTTGAGGTCGCTGGCCACGGCGATTTTCACGCCGTGCTTGCGCAGGGCATCCATGGGTGGCAGCTGGGTTTCGCGCAGGAAATAAAACGCCCCCGGCAGCAACACCGCCACGGTGCCGGACGCGGCCATGGCCATGGCGTCGTCTTCGGTCATGAACTCCAAGTGATCGGCCGACAGCGCCTGGTAACGCGCCGCCAGGCTGGAACCGTGCAGCGATGACAACTGTTCGGCGTGCAGCTTCACCGGCAGGCCCAATTGCTGTGCAGTGATGAACACCCGCTCGACCTGCTCCGGGGAAAAGGCCAGGTATTCGCAAAAGGCGTCCACCGCATCCACCAGCCCCTCTGCCGCCAGGGCCGGCAGCATCTCGGTGCAGATGTGCTCGATGTAATCATCGGCGCGGTCCTTGTATTCCGGCGGCAAGGCGTGGGCCGCCAGGCAGGTGCTGCGTACGCTGACCGGAAGTTCGGCAGCGAGACGGCGAATGACCCGCAATATCTTGCGTTCGCTGGCCAGGTCCAGGCCATAACCGGACTTGATTTCCACCGTGGTCACGCCGTCACGCATCAGGCTTTTCAGGCGTTTGGCCGCGCTGGCGAACAGCTCGTCTTCACTGGCGGCGCGGGTGGCGCGCACGGTACTGGCGATGCCACCGCCGGCCGCGGCGATTTCGGCGTAGCTGACACCTTGCAGGCGCTGTTCGAACTCACCACTGCGGTTGCCGCCAAACACCGTGTGGGTGTGGCAATCGATCAGCCCCGGCGTGACCCAGGCGCCCTTGAGGTCGTAGACCGCCGGGTAGTCGCCTGCTGGCAACTCGGCGCGCGGGCCGATCCAATGAATGTGCTCGCCCTGGGTGACGATGGCGGCGTCTTCGATGATCGAGTAGACGCCCTGGGCCATGGTGGCGGCGTGGCAGTTTTGCCAGAGGGTTTTCATCCCGGTTTCCTCGTCGCATTCAAAATCGGATCGCGAGCAAGCTCGCTCCCACAGGGATCAGGGGTGTACCCCAAATGAAGGGCTCGACACCGGTCCCCTGTGGGAGCGAGCTTGCTCGCGAAGGGGCCCTTACAGGCTCGGCAATAACTGCGCCGTAACCAATTCGTTCAGGCACCGACTCGCCAACAGCTCGCTGGCTGCATTGATGTCCGGCGCAAAGAACCGGTCCTTTTCATAGAACGGCACTTCTGCACGCAACAATGCCCTGGCCTGCTCCAGCTTGGCGGAGGTTTTCAAACCACCGCGCAGGTCCAGGCCCTGGCACGCCGCGAGCCATTCCACCGCGAGAATCCCGCGAGTGTTCTCGGCCATTTCCCACAGGCGCTTGCCGGCGGCCGGGGCCATGGAGACATGGTCTTCCTGGTTGGCCGAGGTCGGCAGGCTGTCCACCGAATGGGGGTGGGACAGCGCCTTGTTTTCACTGGCCAGGGCGGCCGCGGTCACTTGGGCAATCATGAAGCCGGAGTTCACCCCGCCATTGGCCACCAGGAACGGCGGCAGTTGCGACATGTGCTTGTCCATCATCAGCGAAATGCGCCGCTCGCTCAGGGAGCCGATCTCAGCGATCGCCAAGGCCATGTTGTCGGCGGCCATCGCCACCGGTTCGGCGTGGAAGTTGCCACCGGAAATCACGTCGCCCTCGGCAGCGAACACCAGCGGGTTGTCCGACACCGCGTTGGCCTCGATCACCAGCACTTCGGCAGCCTGGCGGAACTGGGTCAGGCAGGCGCCCATCACTTGCGGCTGGCAGCGCAGGGAGTACGGGTCCTGGACCTTGTCGCAGTTCTGGTGCGAATCGGAGACTTCGCTGCGCTCGCCCAGCAGGTCGCGGTAGGCCGCGGCGGCATCGATCTGGCCTTTCTGGCCGCGGGCGGCATGGATACGCGCATCGAATGGCGAACGCGAACCGAGCACCGCTTCCACCGTGAGGCTGCCCAGGGCCAGGGCACCGGCGAACAGGTCTTCGCCTTCGAACAGGCCACGCAGGGCAAACGCGGTGGAGACCTGGGTGCCGTTGAGCAGCGCCAGGCCTTCCTTGGCGGCCAGGGTCAGGGGCGCGAGGCCGGCGACTTTCAGGGCATCGACGGCCGGCAGCCATTCGCCCTTGTAGCGGGCCTTGCCTTCGCCCAGCAGCACCAGGGACATATGGGCCAGCGGCGCCAGGTCACCGGACGCACCGACCGAACCCTTGAGCGGGATGTGCGGGTAGACCTCGGCATTGATCAGCGCAATCAGCGCATCGATCACCTGCCGACGGATGCCGGAAAAACCCCGGCTCAGGCTGTTGACCTTGAGCACCATGACCAACCGCACCAGCGCATCGCTGATCGGCTCGCCCACGCCAGCGGCATGGGACAGCACCAGGGAGCGCTGCAGGTTCTCCAGGTCTTCGCTGGCGATGCGGGTCGAGGCCAACAGGCCGAAACCGGTGTTGATGCCATAGGCGGTACGGTTCTCGGCGAGGATCTGTTCCACGCACGCAACACTGGCCTCGATCTGCGCCGACGCGCTGGCGTCCAGGCTCAGGGTGACCGGGTGCTGATAGATGTCACGCAATTGAGCCAGGCTCAATTGGCCGGGAATCAGGTTTAAGGCAGTCATGTATTGCTCCTTTTGAGAGTTTTGTTTTTCACCCGCCAGTCGCTCCGGAATGTTCCGTTATCCGTCACCTTCGCTTTTTGGGCGATGCCTTGTGGGCTATAGGTGCCTTGGCACGCTGGCGCTATTTTTGATCAGTTCAAATTGGGTAGTACGTTGTGCAGCACGTTCGGATCTTTTAGCAGCCCGGCGGCGCTGGCGATGTCCGGCGCCAGCCAGCGGTCCTGGTCGTAGGCCGGAACACGCTCGCGCAGTAACTTCCAGGCGATGTCCGTCCCGGCGCCGAAGCGCTGCGTCTTGAGAAATTCAAAGGCCTGGGCCGCCAGCAGGTATTCGATGGCGAGGATCTGCGTGCAGTTTTCCAACGCCCGGTGCAGCTTCAGGGCGGCGTTGGTGCCCATGCTCAGATGGTCTTCCTGCAACCCGGAGGTGACGAAATTGTCCAGCACCGCCGGTTGCGCCAATTGCTTGTTTTCCGCGCACAGCGATGCGGCGACGTATTGCACGATCATCATCCCCGAGTTCACGCCGGGGTTGGCCACCAGGAAGGCTGGCAGGCCGCTGACGTGCGGGTTGATCAGACGGTCGAGGCGGCGCTCGGCGATGGAGCCGATCTCTGCCATGGCAATCGCCAGCAGGTCTGCCGCCAACGCCACCGATTGGCCGTGGGGATTGGCCTGGGACATGACCCGGAAGTTCTCCGGTGTCCCCAGCAGCAGCGGGTTATCGGTCACCGAGTTGAGTTCGGATTCGATCTGTTGCCGGGCATGGGCCAATTGGTCGCGAGCCGCGCCGTGTACCTGGGGAATCGAACGGATACTCAAGGCGTCTTGGGTGCGGATGCCCAGGCTCGCGGCGATGACCTCGCTGCCGTCGAGCAATGCCCGCAGATTGACGCCGACCTGCTGCATGCCCGGATGCGGCTTAAGCGCCATGACGTCGGCGTCGAACGCGGCGATCTGGCCGCGCTGGGCCTCGAAACTCATGGCGCCGATCACGTCGGCCCATTGCACCAGCCGCGTGGCATCGGCCAAGGCCAGGCAACTGAGACCGGTCATGCACGGCGTGCCGTTGACCAGGCACAAACCGTCCTTGGCCCCCAGTTGCACCGGTTGCAAACCTTCGGCGGCCAGGGCCTGTTGCGCCGGGACGATTTGCCCGCGATAGCTGACCTGGCCAACGCCCAGCAACGCAATGCCGATGTGGGCCATGTGGGTCAGGTAACCCACCGAACCCTGGGACGGCACTTGCGGGGTGATGCCGCGATTGAGCAGGGCCAGCAACGCCTCGACCACGCGGCGGTGGATGCCGGACTTGCCCTGGCTGTAGTTGTGGATGGCGGCGCAGAGAATCGCCCGGGTCTGCTCGTCGGAGAGCGCCGGGCCGACGCCACAGGCATGGCTGAGCAGGGTGTTGCGCGACAGTTGGCTGAGTTGTTCATCCTTGAGCGAGACATTGCACAAGGCGCCCAGGCCGGTGTTGACGCCATAGGCGCGTTCGCCGCTGGCAACGATGCGCTGGACGATGGCCTGGGCATTGTCGATCCGCGCCCAGGTCTGGGTCGACAGCTCGAGCACAGCGCCGAAGCGGGCGACGGCGACCACGTCCTGCCAGCGCAGGGGGGCGCCGGTGATGATGATTTTTTCAGCCTGGGACATCTCAAACCTCATGGAAAATTCTTTTCAGCAGCACATCTGGCTAAAGACACAGCCTCTGTGGCGAGGGAGCTTGCTCCCGCTGGACTGCGCAGCAGGCCCAAAAGAAGCGGCCGCTACGCGCCCGAGCGGGAGCAAGCTCCCTCGCCACAAAAGCGCGCCAGCCACCACAACCTCAAACCACGGCAGCCCTGCGCTGCACAAACCGATCGACATACTCATCCGCCGGCGAGTGCAGGATCTCCCGCGGCGTGCCGACCTGGATCAGCTTGCCGTCCTTGAGAATCGCAATGCGATTGCCGATGCGCACGGCCTCGTCGAGGTCGTGGGTGATGAAAACGATGGTCTTGTGCAGGGTCTTTTGCAGTTCCAGCAACTGGTCCTGCATTTCCGCGCGGATCAGCGGGTCGAGGGCACTGAAGGCTTCGTCCATCAAGATGATGTCCGTGTCCGCCGCCAAGGCCCGGGCCAGGCCGACGCGCTGGCGCATGCCGCCGGAGAGCTGGTGCGGGTATTTGTTCTCGTAGCCTTTCAGGCCCACGGTGTTGATCCAGTGCAGCGCCCGCTCGGCGCACACCTGCTTGCTCTCGCCGCGCACTTTCAAGCCGTAGGCGACGTTGTCCAGCACGCTCTTGTGGGGCAGCAGGCCAAAGCTCTGGAACACCATGCTGATCTTGTGCCGGCGAAATTCGCGCAAGGCGTCCATGTCCAGTTGCAGGATGTCTTCGCCGTCCACCAGGATCGCGCCGCTAGTGGGATCGATCAGCCGGTTGAAGTGGCGCACCAACGTGGATTTGCCGGAGCCGGACAGGCCCATGATCACGAAGATCTCACCGGTGCCGATGCTCAGCGACAGGTCGTTCACGCCGACCACGCAGCCGGTTTCGGCCAGCACCTGGTCCTTGGTCTTGTTCTGGCGGATCAGCTCCAGGGCTTCCTTGGAGCGGTTGCCGAAAATCTTGAAGACGTTCTTGACTTCGATCTTGCTGATGGCTGCGTTGTTCATTTGCTCACCTCATGCCGAGGACGACCATAGGCCTGGGTAATGCGGTCGATGACCACGGCGAGAATCACGATGGCCAGGCCCGCTTCCAGGCCACGCCCGACGTTGAGGGTCTGGATGCCCACCAACACATCTTCACCCAAGCCACGGGCGCCGATCATCGAGGCGATGACTACCATCGACAGGGCCATCATGGTGGTCTGGTTGATCCCGGCCATGATGCTCGGCAGGGCCAGGGGCAGTTGCACGCCGAACAGCTGCTGCCAACGGTTGGCGCCGAAGGCGTTGATCGCCTCCATCACTTCACCGTCCACCTGGCGGATGCCCAGGTCAGTCAGGCGAATCAACGGCGGCGCGGCGTAGATCACCGTGGCGAAGATCGCCGGGACCTTGCCCAGGCCAAACAGCATCAACACCGGAATCAGGTACACGAAGCTCGGCATGGTCTGCATGATGTCCAGCAACGGCATCAACACCGAACGCAGGCGATTGCTGCGCGCCGAGAGAATGCCCAGGGGAATGCCGATCATCACCGAGATCAGCGTCGCCACCAGCATCAGGGCGAGGGTCTGCATCAATTTGTCCCACAGGCCCACCGCACCCACCAGGAACAACAGGCCGACGATCACCGCCGTAGCGACGACCTTGCGGGTGGCGTGCCAGGCAACGCCGCCGACGATGGCCAGCATCAACCACCACGGCGCCATGCGCAGCAGGCCTTCGAGGTTGACGATGGCCCACAGCAGGGTGTCGGAGATGTGCCGGAACACATCGCCATAATTGGTCACCAGGGAATCGACCCAACCGTTGACCCAGTCGGCGATGGAGAAGGTAAAGCTTTCGGGAAACATAAGAGACTCTCGATCAGGTGGATGCGGTGAATGTCCCGGGCCAGCCCCACGGTTGGCCGGGAAAGATTCGACCTACAGAGCCGCGTCGATTTTCTTGGCAGCGTCTTCACTGACCCAGGCGTGCCAGACTTCAGGATGTTCCTTCAGGAAGATCTTCGCCAGTTTCGGCGACTCGATCCGCTCTTTGGCCATGCGCCCGAGGTTCTGGTTCAGGATATCGATCGGCAGGTTGACCTTTTCCAGCACCGCCACCAGTTCCGGGGCTTCGTCGTGGAAGGTCTTGGACAGGCCGACCTTGATGCTCACGCTTTTATCCACGCCGGGTTTTTCTTCGAGTTTGACCAAGTCCACCTGGCCCATCAGCGGCGTTGGCGACCAGTAGTAGAACAGGATCGGCTCGCCACGCTTGTAGCTCGACAGCACCGCCGCATCCAGGGCCGGGCCGGTGCCTGGACGGAAGTTGGTGTAGGTTTTTTCCAGGCCGTAGCTCTTCAGCATTTCGCTGTTGTCCAGCTCGCAGGTCCAGCCGGCCGGGCAGTTGTAGAAGCGGCCCTTGGACGGCTCTTCCTGATCCTTGAACACGGCGGCGTACTGGCCCAGGTCGGCGATGTTCTTCAGGCCCGGGGCCTTGGCTTCGAGCTTGCGCTTGGCATCGCCTTCGATCACGTAGCGCGGCACGTACCAACCTTCGATGGCGCCCACCACCGGGGCCCCGACGCCGACCACCTTGCCGGCCTTCTCGGCCTTGTTCCAGACTTCACTGCGGCCGACCCACTCTTCGGCAAATACCTGGATGTCGTTGCTGCTCAGGGCGTTTTCCATGGTGATGGAGTTGCCGGGCAGGCTGTCGGTCTTGCAGTCGTAGCCTTTTTCCAGCACCACTTGCAGGACGTCGGTCAGCAGCATGCCGCTTTCCCAGTTCAGGCCGGCGAATTTCACCGGTTTACCCGACTCGCACCAACCGGCCGCTTGCGTGGCGCCGGCGCTGGCCAGCAGGCCCATGGAAAGCAATGTGGTCAGCAGGGTCTTGTTCGACTTCATTATGTGACGCTCCTAATCAGTTGGATTGGCTTACGGCAGTCAAGAGGCATCCAGCCCTGTCAACGTCCCATCAGACCGCTTGGATGCGGCCCGCCCTGCTCGGTTGTGCGTCAACCGCGTCCTGCTCGACCGGCAGGATCAATTGATCGGGTACTGCGCTGTGCCACTTCCTGGCGACGACGTAATACAGCGCCGCCGGGACCACCAGGCCGATGATCCAGGAGATGTCCACACCGCCCATGGCTTTCACCAACGGACCGGTATAGAACTTGGTGGCAATGAACGGCAACTGAACCAGTACACCAAAGACGTAGACGCTGATGCCGAGGGCATTCCAGCGACCGTAGCGACCCTTCGGATCGTTCAGTGCCGGCACGTCATAACGCTCGCGCGTGATGCAGTAGTAGTCCACCAGGTTGATCGCGCTCCACGGTGTGAAGAACGCCAGCAAGAACAAGATGAAGGACTTGAACGCACCGAGGAACGAGTGCTGGCCGAGCAGCGCGATCAAGGTCGCCGCGCCGACAATGAACAGCACGAATACCAGGCGCTGCACACGCGTTACGTTCAGGTGTCCTCGGAACCCGCTGATGATGGTCGCGATGCACATGAAGCTGCCGTAGGAGTTCAGCGTGGAGATGGTGACCTTGCCGAACGCGATGCTGAAGTACAGCAACGCAGCCGTGCCACCGGTACCGCCCAGGCCAACGATATAGGCCACTTCGTGACCAGCGAACTGCCCGTTGGCCGAGGCGGCGGCAAACACGCCGAGGATCATCGCCACTTGCGCGCCGATGACTGAACCGGCACCTGCGGCAAAAAAGGTTTTCACCGAAGAGGTCTTGCTCGGCAGGTAACGCGAATAGTCCGCCACGTAGGGGCCGAAGGCGATCTGCCAGGAGGCCGCGAGCGACACCGCCAGCAGGAAACTGCTCCAGCTGAAATGGCGGATTTGCAGGAGTGCGCCCACGTCGGTCTGGCTGATCAGGCGAGCGAACAGGTAAACAAAGGCAATCACACCAATCACGCTGGCGACACGGCCAATGAAGTGAATCACCCGATACCCGAGCACCGTGACCAGCACGATGACACTGGCGAAAATGAGGATGCCGACACTGTCGCTGACGCCAAACAACTGGCCCAGCGCCTGGCCGGAAAGCACGGTTCCCGTTGCGGTGAAACCCAGGTACATCAGGCACACCAGCACGATCGGGATGGCCGCGCCATACACACCAAACTGCACCCGGCTGGAGATCATCTGCGGCAGGCCAAGCTTTGGCCCTTGGGCGGCATGCAACGCCATGACGCCACCGCCGAGCACCTGGCCGATCAGCAAACCGATCAACGACCAGAACACATCACCGCCCAGCACCACCGCCAATGCACCGGTGACGATTGCAGTGATTTGCAGGTTGGCCCCCATCCAGAGGGTGAACTGGCTCAACAGCCGACCGTGTCGCTCCGCTTCCGGGATGTAGTCGATCGAACGTTTCTCGATCAACGGCTTGCTGCTTGCGCGTGTGCTGGTGACAGCCATGGTTCAACCTCTGTGGATTGTTCTGCAATTCATCCCTGTGGGAGCGAGCTTGCTCGCGATGAGGGCGTGTCAGTAGACGGAACCGGTACTGATCCACCGATATCGCGAGCAAGCTCGCTCCCACAAGGGATCCGGGATTACTTGCCGGTAATCATCGGCAGGTTCAGCCCCTGCTCCTTCGCGCAATCAATGGCGATCTGGTAACCGGCATCGGCATGGCGCATCACACCAGTGCCCGGGTCGTTGTGCAGCACGCGGGCAATCCGCTCGGCCGCTTCGTCGGTGCCGTCGCAGACGATCACCATGCCCGAATGCTGGGAGAAGCCCATGCCGACGCCGCCACCGTGGTGCAGCGACACCCACGTCGCGCCGCTGGCGGTGTTGAGCAAGGCATTGAGCAGCGGCCAGTCGGAAACGGCGTCGGAGCCGTCCTGCATGGATTCGGTTTCACGGTTCGGGCTGGCCACGGAGCCGGAATCGAGGTGGTCGCGGCCGATGACGATCGGCGCCGACAACTCACCGCTGCGCACCATCTCGTTGAACGCCAGGCCCAACTTGGCGCGCTGGCCCAGGCCAACCCAGCAGATCCGTGCCGGCAAGCCCTGGAAGCTGATGCGCTCGCGGGCCATGTCCAGCCAGTTGTGCAGGTGGGCGTCGTCGGGGATCAGTTCCTTGACCTTGGCGTCGGTCTTGTAGATGTCCTGCGGGTCACCGGACAGCGCCGCCCAGCGGAACGGGCCGATGCCGCGGCAAAACAGCGGACGGATGTAGGCCGGGACGAAACCCGGGAAGTCGAAGGCATTCTCGACGCCTTCTTCCTGGGCCATCTGGCGGATGTTGTTGCCGTAGTCGAAGGTCGGCACGCCCATTTTCTGGAAGGCCAGCATGGCTTTGACGTGCACGGCCATCGATTGCTTGGCGGCCTTCACCACGGCGGCGGGCTCGGTCTTGGCGCGGGCACGGTATTCGTCCCAGGTCCAGCCGGCCGGCAGATAGCCGTTGAGGGGGTCGTGGGCGCTGGTCTGGTCGGTGACCATGTCCGGACGCACACCACGACGGACCATTTCCGGCAGGATTTCGGCCGCATTCCCACACAGCGCGATGGAAATGGCCTTGCCTTCAGCGGTGTATTTCTCGATGCGCGCCAGGGCGTCGTCGAGGTCTTTGGCCTGCTCGTCGACGTAGCGGGTTTTCAGGCGGAAATCGATGCTCACCTGCTGGCACTCGATGTTAAGCGAGCATGCGCCGGCCAAGGTCGCGGCCAACGGTTGCGCACCGCCCATGCCGCCCAGGCCGGCGGTCAGGACCCAGCGGCCCTTGAGGTTGGAATCGTAATGCTGGCGACCGGCCTCGACGAAGGTTTCATAGGTGCCTTGCACGATGCCCTGGCTGCCGATGTAGATCCAGCTGCCGGCGGTCATCTGGCCGTACATGGCCAGGCCCTTGGCGTCGAGTTCGTTGAAATGTTCCCAACTGGCCCAGTGCGGCACCAGGTTGGAGTTGGCGATCAGTACGCGGGGGGCGTTGCTGTGGGTCTTGAACACACCCACCGGCTTGCCGGATTGCACCAGCAGGGTTTCGTCGTCATTCAGGTGGGTGAGGCTTTCGACGATCTTGTCGTAGCACTCCCAGTTGCGCGCCGCGCGGCCGATGCCACCGTAGACCACCAGTTCCTTGGGGTTCTCGGCCACTTCCGGGTCGAGGTTGTTCATCAGCATGCGCAGCGGCGCTTCGGTCAGCCAGCTCTTGGCGGTCAGCGTGTTACCGCGAGGGGCGCGGATTTCAACGTCACGGTATTTTTCGGGTTTGCGGGTAGCGTCGGTCACAGCAAAAACTCCTCAGCGATCAATCCAGACCAGCCCGGGCAGTGGGCAGCGATTTCTATGAACGTTGCGTTGAATATCGGCGACTCATACGCATACGTCTTTACTTGTATGTACAAGCATATGCAATCAAGCGGCCAACTTGTTGGCGACACTGCTCAGGACCGGTTGGGGAAATGGCTGAAAGCCTTATGATTTATGGGCTGCTGAGCTGCATGAAATTTTTGAAGAGGGTTTTCGAGGGGGAAATCGGAGGGGCACAGAAGCGTGGTATTGCGCCACGCTGGGGCGTTCGGTAACAAGTTGGTGCGTGCGGAAGGAACAATAAACACGCTTTTTGTGGCGAGGGAGCTTGCTCCCGCTGGGCTGCGCAGCAGCCCCAAAAAACAGGGCCGCTCTGCGCCCCAGCGGGAGCAAGCTCCCTCGCCACAAAAACTCTGGCGCAGGACTTCTTTAGTGGGCCGTCAGCTCGATCACGCAGCATTGGCCGTGGGTCGAGACATCCACCAACCCGGTGTTACCGCTCAGTTGCAAACAGTCGTAGAGGCCCAAGTCCACGGCGGACTCACCGATCTTGATAGCCAGTCCCGGAGCGGCACTAAACACCAGCACCGTTGCCGCCTCGCTGAAAAACCGTTGCTGGCCGCCCAACCATTGCAATCGCGCGCGGTAACGCTGCGGTGCGTAGATCAGATTGAAGTCACGAATCGGTCCGCCCAACAGCGTGCAATGCACATGGCTCTCGCCGCTGAACGCAAAAGCGTCCAGCGGATAAAGCGCCCGCGTAGCCTGACCATCGACATTCAACGTCATGCCGTCACCCTGCAAGACACTGATGACCCGCTCGTAACCGGCGAAGGTGGAAAAACCACCCGACTCACCGATGTCGGCAATCGACAGCCTCCAGCCGAAACCCTCCAGGCCGGTGCCGGCATCGCGAGTGATTTCCTCGGTACTGCCGCCGCCGTTCTTCCAAGGCATGCGCGGGTAATCCGCGGCACGTAACACTTTCAATTGGCTCATTTATGAAAACGCCCTTCCAGACTGTGACGGGAGCCCGGATGGATCAGGCGTGCGGCGGTGACCGGTTGGCGCCCGGACCAGGTGCGGCGACGGATCAACAGGCACGGCTCGCCCCTTTCGATCTGCAACAGCTTGCATTCGCTCGGCTCGGCCAGGATCGCCTCCACTACGTGCTCGCCTTCGGTCAGCGGCGCAACCTGGTTCAGGTAGGCGTAGGGGGTTTGCACGGTGAAGTCCTGCTTGAGGTATTCAGGTGCCACCAGTGCGTTGACGAAACGGTCCTCGATTTGCACGGGGATGTCGTTCTCGAAATGCACGATCAGTGAATGGAACACCTTCTGGCCTTCACGCATGTCCAGGGCCAGGGCCCGCTCGGAACCGGCCGCCTCTTCTTCCAGGGTGATGACCTTGCAGCTGTGACGATGACCACGGGAGGCGATTTCATCCGCGATGTTATGCACTTCGAACAACGCGGACTGGCTCTTGGGCTCGGCCACGAAGGTGCCGACGCCCTGCATGCGCACCAACAGGCCGTCGGCGGTCATTTCCCGCAGGGCACGGTTGATGGTCATGCGGCTGAAACCCAGCTGGCTGACCAGCTCGCTTTCCGACGGCACACGGTAATGCGGAGGCCAGTTTCCACTGTCGATCTGCTGGGTGATCATTTGTTTAACGCGGGCGTACAAGGGCGCCGGACTGTCACCCATGTTTGCGGCCAGCGGCGGTTTGGCAGGCGGAGTCGGCACGGCGGTTCCCTGTTCTGCGAATAAGGTTGCTAGCTTGCCGGAGTTTACCGGCCAGGCAAACGTCTGTATATGTATATACAAATTACGCACGATGAGGTTGAACCATGTCCGCCTTCTTTGCCGAACGCGCGCTGCTGCCTAGTGGATGGGCCGATGATGTACGTCTTGAGGTGGATGCCGCAGGCGTCCTGACCCATATCCAGGCCGGTTCCCACGCAGACGGCGCCGAACGGCTGGGCGGTCCGCTGTTGCCGGGCATGCCGAACCTGCACTCCCACGCCTTCCAACGGGCGATGGCCGGGCTGGCGGAAGTGGCGGGCAATCCCAACGACAGTTTCTGGACCTGGCGCGACTTGATGTACCGCCTCGTCGGAAAAATCAGCCCCGACCAACTCGGCATCATCGCCCGCCAGCTGTACATCGAAATGCTCAAGGCCGGCTATACCTCGGTCGCTGAATTCCACTATGTCCACCATGACACCGACGGCGCGCCCTACGCCGACCCGGCGGAGCTGGCCCTGCGCATCAGCCACGCCGCCAGTGCCGCCGGCATTGGCCTGACGCTGCTGCCGGTGCTCTACAGCCATTCCGGCTTTGGCGGCCAGGCACCCAACGACGGGCAGCGCCGGTTCATCAACAGCACCGAAAACTACTTGAAACTTCAGTCGCGCTTGCAGCCGATCCTGGCCGGGCAAGCGTCCCAGGCGCTGGGCCTGTGCTTCCACTCCCTGCGCGCCGTGACACCCGGGCAGATCCAGGACGTGCTGGCCGCCAGCGACCGTGATTGCCCGGTGCACATCCACATCGCCGAGCAGCAAAAGGAAGTCGACGACTGCCTGGACTGGAGCGGCGCGCGTCCGCTGCAATGGCTGTATGACAACACCGAGGTCGATCAGCGCTGGTGCCTGGTCCACGCCACCCACGCCAACGCCCGGGAAGTCGCCCTCATGGCCAAGAGCCGGGCGATTGCCGGCCTGTGCCTGACCACCGAAGCCAACCTGGGGGACGGGATTTTCCCGGCCGTGGATTTCCTCGCCCAGGGCGGACGCCTCGGTATCGGCTCCGACAGCCATGTGTCATTGAGCGTGGTCGAAGAATTGCGCTGGCTGGAATATGGCCAGCGCCTGCGGGATCAACGGCGCAACCGTTTGTATCGGGCGGATCAGCCGATGGTTGGCCGCACCTTGTTTGACGCGGCATTGGAAGGGGGTGCCCAGGCCCTAGGGCAGCCGATCGGCGCTCTCGAAATCGGCAAGCGCGCAGACTGGCTGGTGCTCGATGGCAACGATCCATACCTGGCCACGGCCCAGGGCGACGGGATCCTCAATCGCTGGCTGTTCGCCGGCGGCGATCGCCAGGTGCGCGATGTGATGGTCGGCGGACAGTGGGTGGTGCGTGAGGGGCGTCATGCCGGCGAAGAGGAAAGCGCCCGGGCGTTTACCCAGGTATTGCGCGAATTGCTGGGCTGACCCCAAAAATCAATGTGACAGATACCAAATGTGGGAGCGAGCTTGCTCGCGATGAGGCCTTTACCTTCAACATGAATGTTGATTGAAAGTCCGCTATCGCGAGCAAGCTAGCTCCCACATTGGTTTTCGGGTGACTGTCAGTCCGAAGTCTTGGCCATCTGCCGGTCCGACGCGCGCCAGACCAGGCGTGTCGTGTCGTAGCCCTGCTGGCGCGCCTTGCTCAGCAATTCCTCGCGCACGACGCTGTTGACGGTCGGTGTGCGGGACAGCAGCCACATGTAGCGACGGCTCGGGTCGCCGACGATGGCGGTCTTGTAGTCATCGCTGACATAGAGCACCCAGTATTGCCCCTTCGCCACGCCCGGGACGATCCGGGAAAACCAGTTATCGAATTCGACCCAGAGCTTGTCGGTCTTGCCCGGCACCTGCGGCGTCGCGGTGCCCCTGGCTTCTTCCCACTGCCAGTCCGAGGTCAGGCAGCGATTGAGCACGCCCACGTTGCCGTCTGGCTTGAGGGTGTAGTGAGCTTCCGATTGCGCGCAATTGCGCTGGAAATACATGGGCAGGCGGGCCAACTCATACCAGGTCCCTTGGTAACGCTTGAGATTGACGCTGTTGACCGTCTTGGGTGCCAACGGATCTTCGCCAGAAGTGGCACAGCCAGCCAATACCAGGCCAGCCAAAAGCACAAACACTAACCGCATCATTATTTTTCTCCCGCAGGCCTGTGGCCTCGGTTTACTTCAGGCCTTGGCCGGAAAACATCAACACTTTGTCACCGGCGTACTGCACGCTGATAAAGCTTTTCTGGTCGCCCCAGGTGCAGCTGGACATGCCGAGGGCGCCTGAGCAATCGGTCGGTTTCCCCAGCAACGTTTCGACTTCGGCCTTGGGCATGCCAGCCGACAGCTTCGAATAGTTTTCCTGGTTGACCTTGCTGCATGCGGTCAGCACGACGCACATAAACAGCAGAGCGATAGAACGCAGCGACATGGTGTAACTCCTGGAACGGAAGGGAGGTGGCAGGGTGCCAACCTGATCCTTAGAAGAGAAAACCCCTATCTGGTTCCCTCGCGCCGCCAGTATTTATTGGCCGTGCAGAGGTGTTTCATCGGTGAATCACTCGGTTTGTGACGCCGTCGTACCTTTCGTCGGGATTGGACCCTGGACGCCTGATGAGCCGGGCTTCTACGCCGATAAAAAGTCACAGCGCAAAATCCTGCGTTATGGCAAATTGACAGCCCGTCCTGACCCGTCCCTCCGCGGTAGTGTTCTTAATGACCAGAAACATGAAATTCAGCCATAAAATCCTGCTGGCTGCTGCCCTCGTGGTGGCCGTTGCTTTCGCCTGTTTCATCCTGTTCAACGACTACCGTCAACGCCAAAGCCTGCACGCCAGCACCGAGACTTCCATGCAGGAACTCGGCAGCCTGACCAGCCGTAACATCCAGACATGGGTCGACGGCCGTATCCAATTGCTGCAATCGCTGGCCCAACAGATCGCCGTGGACGGCAGCAGTGCCGACAGCCTCAAGCGCGCCGTGGGCCTGCCGGCCTATACCGGCAACTTCCAGCTCAGCTATTTCGGCGGCACCGACGGCGTGATGTTCTCGGTACCGGCCGGCAATCGCGCCGCCGACTACGACCCGCGCGCCCGCGGCTGGTACAAGGCTGCCAACAGCGCACAGCAAACCATCGTCACTGAACCCTACATCGCCGCTTCATCGGGCAAGCTGGTGATCACCGTCGCCACCCCGGTACAACGCCAGAACCAGATGATCGGCGTGGCCGGTGCGGACATCGACCTGTCCAGCGTCAGCACCATCATCAACTCGCTGAACTTCGGCGGCCACGGCCACGCGTTCATCGTCAGCGCCGACGGCAAGATCCTGATCCACCCCGACAGCAAGCGCGTGCTCAAGACCCTGGCCGAGGCCTACCCCAACGGCGCGCCGCAAATCAGCCCGGGCGTGAAGGAAGTCGATCTCGACGGCAAGTCCCAATTCATCTCCTTCACCCGCGTCAATGGTGTGCCGGGCGCCGATTGGTACGTGGCGCTGGTGCTCGACAAGGACACCGCCCTGGCGATGCTCAGTGAGTTCCGCACTTCGGCGCTGATCGCCATGGTCATCGCCGTGGTGTTCATCATCGCCCTGCTGGGCATGTTGATCCGCGTGTTGATGCAACCGCTGCTGACCATGGGCCGCGCCATGCATGACATCGCCGAAGGCGAAGGCGACCTGACTCGGCGCCTGGTGATCCACGGCCAGGACGAATTCGGCGCCCTGGGCACGTCGTTCAACCGTTTTGTCGAGCGCATTCACACCTCGATCCGCGAAGTGGCCTCGGCCACCGGCCAGGTCAACGAAGTCGCCCTGCGCGTGGTCAGTGCATCCAACTCGTCGATGTTCAACTCCGACCAGCAGGCGTCGCGCACCAGCAGCGTGGCCGCGGCCATCAACCAGCTCGGCGCCGCCGCCCAGGAAATCGCCCAGAATGCCGCCCTCGCCTCGCAACATTCCAGCGAGGCCCGCAACCTGGCCGAAGATGGCCAGCAAGTGGTGGATAAAACCATCGCGGCCATGCAGCAGTTGTCAGCCAAGATCAGCGATTCGTGCGGCAACATCGAAACCCTGAACAGCAACACGGTGAACATCGGCCAGATCCTCGAGGTGATCACCAGCATCTCCCAGCAAACCAACCTGCTCGCCCTCAACGCCGCCATCGAAGCGGCCCGGGCCGGTGAAGCCGGGCGCGGCTTCGCGGTGGTGGCCGATGAAGTGCGCAACCTGGCCCACCGCACCCAGGACTCGGCGCAGCAAGTGCAGAAGATGATCGAAGAACTGCAAGTCGGCGCACGGGAAGCGGTACTGACCATGACCGACAGCCAGCGCCAGAGCGAAGGCAGCGTCAGCATCGCCAACCAGGCCGGCGAACGGTTGGGCAGCGTGACCCAACGCATCGGTGAAATCGACGGCATGAATCAATCCGTGGCGACCGCCACCGAAGAACAGACCGCCGTGGTGGAATCGATCAACGTCGACATCACCGAGATCAATACGCTGAACCAGGAAGGCGTGGAAAACCTGCAAGCCACCTTGCGGGCCTGTGCCGACCTCGAGCAGCAGGCGGCGCGGTTGAAGCAGTTGGTGGGCAGTTTCCGGATCTAGTGCTTTCAAGGGCCATTTCGCGAGCAAGCCCGCTCCCACAGTTGACCGCGTTCCGCCAGGGAAACCTGATCAGCTGTGGGAGCGGGCTTGCTCGCGAAGACGGCATCAGCCTCGCAAAAAATTCAGAACCTGGACCCAGGCCTGCTCAAGAACGCCACTTCCTCCGCCGTGGACTCGCGCCCCAACACCGCATTGCGGTGGGGAAAGCGGCCAAACCGCGCAATGATCTTCTGATGCCGTTCGGCATAATCCAGGTTGTCCTCAAACACCGCACGCTGCGCCTCGGGCTGTTCTCGAACCAACTCGATGAACCGCGACACGGCTTCGTTCTGCACCGCGAGGTTTTCGCAGTGTTCGAGTACGAGGTAGATGAATACGCGCTGGATGGGTTTGAGTTGCCGGTCGAAGCCCGCCGCCAGTCCTTGAGCCACCAGCGCTTGGGCACGCAGGTCGCCGGAAAAACCTTCGGGGGTGTTGCGATAGATCATCCGGGGAAGTTGATCCAGTAGCAGCACCAAGGCCAGCCAACCTTCCGGGCGTTGCGCCCAATCGGTCAATCCGCCGGCCAGTGCCTGCTCGACCTGATCACCGAAGCGCTCTTGCGCCTGGCGATCATGGCCTTTGCCAAACCATAGCTTGCCCTTGTCAGCTGCGATCTCATCTGGTTTTTCGGCTGTGCCAAACCACCAATCGAGCAACGGCTGCCAGGGCTCGGCCATGATTTACTCCTTGTGGTAAGCCGTGGCGCGGGCCACTTCTTCCTTCGAACCGAGGAACACGGCCACACGCTGGTGCAGGCCTTCAGGCTTGATATCGAGAATGCGCTGGTGGCCATCGGTGGAAGCGCCACCGGCCTGCTCCACCAGGAACGACATCGGGTTGGCTTCGTACATCAGGCGCAGCTTGCCTGGCTTGGAGGGCTCGCGGCTGTCGCGCGGATACATGAACAGGCCGCCACGGGTCAGGATCCGGTGCACATCGGCAACCATCGCGGCAACCCAGCGCATGTTGTAGTTCTTCTTCAGCGGGCCTTCTTCACCGGCCAGCAACTCACTGACGTAGCGTTGTACCGGAGCTTCCCAGTGACGCTGGTTGGACATGTTGATGGCGAATTCCTGGGTGGTTTCAGGAATGGTGATGTCTTCGTGGGTCAGGACGAAGCTGCCCATCTCGCGGTCCAGGGTGAAGCCCTTGACGCCGTCGCCCAGGGTCAGCACCAGCATGGTCTGCGGGCCGTAGATGGCATAACCGGCGGCAACCTGCTCGGTGCCTGGCTGCAAGAAGGCCTTTTCATTCAGGGCTTCGTTCTGGCTCAGGTACTCGTTCGGGCAACGCAGTACCGAGAAGATGGTGCCCACCGGCGCGTTGATGTCGATGTTCGACGAACCGTCCAGTGGGTCGAACACCAGCAGGTAGGCACCCTTGGGGTATTTGCCCGGGATCTGGTAGGCGTTGTCCATTTCCTCGGACGCCATGCCCGCCAGGTGACCGCCCCATTCGTTGGCTTCGAGCAGGATTTCGTTGGACAGCACGTCCAGCTTCTTCTGCACTTCGCCCTGCACGTTTTCGGTGCCCATGCTGCCCAGGACACCACCCAAGGCGCCTTTGGAGACGGCGTGGCTGATCTCCTTGCACGCACGCGCCACCACTTCGATCAAAAAGCGCAGATCGGCAGGGGTATTGTTGCTGCGGGTCTGCTCAATCAAATAGCGACTCAAGGTAACGCGGGACATGGACGGCTCCGAAGAATAGGGGGCGGAAAACCCGCGCAGTTTAGCGCGAGTCGGGACTTAATTCCTCCTATGAGACGGGATATGGAGGATTGAGTTCACGGCGCAGCGGTTCGCTTGGGTATTTCTGTTGAATGACAGGGCGCCATCGCGAGCAAGCTCGCTCCCACAGTTGACCGAGTTCTTTCGAGGAACACGGTCCAGTGTGGGAGCGAGCTTGCTCGCGATCCGGGTGCGAAGCGCCCGCCTCAGGATTTGACCGGCGGCTTGCGCAGCAGGCTGAAGGCCATCGCCGCGAGGAACAGCACGCTCAGCAGCAGCACCGCCCACAAGCCGATTTTCTTCCAGTTGGTATCGACCGTCGCCGGCACAGTGGTAGCGGCCGCAGTCGGCGTCGAAGTGGCCGAGCCGTTCACCGTCGCCGTCCCCAGCGTCGCCAGGCGCGACGGTTTGTAATCGGGCACCAGCGTGGTCAATGGCAAGCTGGCCGCCTTGGCTGTCGCGCTGCCCAGCGCCAGGCGGTAGGGGCCTTCGCCCCGCGCCAGGAACACCACTTGGGTCGGACGCACGGCAAAGCGCAACGCCGGGGCTTCGGTTCCCAGGCCACCGCCGCGCTCGTCCACGGTCAATTTCAGTTGCTGCACGGTCTGGCCGGACAGTTGCAGGCGGTTTTGCAGCACGTCCTGGCCGTTCTGGGTCAGGCGATAAAGCAAACCAGCGCCCAGCGGCTGCCACGGATGGCTGCTTTCGCGGCGGCCAGCCAGGGTCACCGGCGCCAGGCTGTTGGCCTGGCTCAGTTCGACCTCCACCTGTTCGATGTTCAGCCCCATGGGCAGCAGCCAGGTGTATTCACCGGTCTTCGTCGTGCTGCCGGCCAACGGCTGCGACCAGGCCAGTGGCAACGGCAGGTTTTCGCGGCTGGCGCTTTGCAACTGGGCCGAGGTCAGCACCGGCGCCGAGGACGGCGAATCCCACAGCAGCCGCAGATAGCGCGCCGGCTGCCCCGGCAGGTTCACTTCATGCTGTTCGACCTGCTCGTCGGCAAAGGTCAGGCGCGCCACCTGGCCTTCGCCCCATGACTGCCAGTGCTGCAAATCGTCGCTGGCTTCGATGGTGAATCGCTGGAAGCCGTCGCGCTCGCTGGTCCAGTCGAGGATCAACTGTTGCAGCGGTGCCTTGATCGCACTGGCATCCAACAACCAGCCACGCAACGCCTCTTCCCCGGCTTCGAGCCGGCTGGCGGGTTGCACTTCCACCAGGGTGCCATTGGCGTTCGATTGCACCCGCACACTGGGCGCGCGCTCGTTGTCATCGGCGGCGTTGTACAGCGGGAACCACTTCACGTCGGTGAAGGTGCGGTTTTCCCGGCTCTGGGCCGACTCGCGCACCAGGGCGTAGGCCTGGGCCTGGCCGGCGGCGTTGAAGACCCGCAGGTCGCTCAGGTCGGTCTGCCGCGCTTGCAATTGAACGTCCAATGGCAATGGCAGGCGATACCACGGCCCTTCGCCGCTCAAGGCCAACGGCACCTGATGGGCGAAATCCGCCGGTTGCTCCTGGGCCGTAGCCGACAAGGCCACCCACAATCCAACCACCCCCAGCCCGATCCGATTCAACGTGCGACTCAAGATGACACTCCCTCACTGACAGGCATCGGCGGCTCGACCGGTGAGGCCGTTTCCGGACGTTTTGGCGGCAGCGGCGCGAAGTAGCCCACCACCAGCAACAACACGCCCACGCCGATAAACGACACGATCCGCGCCAGACCGCCACGGTTACTCAATTCGACAAAGAACAGCTTCGCCACGACCACGGCGATCAACGCCGCGCCCACCAGCCACACTTCCCGGCGATGGCGCAGGTGCCCCCCGATCATCAGGCCCAGGGCGATCAGGGTCCAGGCAATGGACAAGCCGGCCTGCACGAACATTGACTCGAGCAGCGCATCCAGCTCGTACGGGACACCCATCCACTGGTGAGCCGTACGCATCACCAGGGCAGTAAAGAACGCGAACAGCGACACACCGGCGATCAACTGGGCGATGTGCCCGACGCGACTCCAGCGGTTCGTCGATTGCGCCACGGCGTTGCGGGCCCACACATAGATACCGAACAAGGCGAACAGCAGGCCCAGTTCCAGGGGATTGAGCAACGGCACATAAGGCAGTGGCTCTGAGTTGCCATCGCTGAAGGTGTTGGTCAGCCAGAACCAACCGAGCATCAATAGCGCCATGGGCGCCGCCGCATAGACCCGGTATTCGCGCGGCTGGGCCGAGACCGGCCATGGCAAGGCACGCGGCGTGGCCATCAGCACCAGGTACAAGCCCGGCAGGATCGCCCAGGCCAGCCAGCGCCAGGCATTGTACTGCTCGGACAGCAACAGCAGGCCGTAACGCAACTCCAGCATCAACACCGCCATCAGCAACCAGCAACCCAGGACGTGGGCCGTACTGCGCGCCTGCGCCGGTAGCGTCTCGGCCAAGCGCTTGAGCGAGAGGAAATGCACGGCGAATACCGCCAGCCAGGCCAGCCAACCAAAGTTCGCCGCCGGGTGGTAATGGCTGTGCCCCGTTGCCACCAGCACACAACCCGCCGCCGGGATCAACAAGGTGCACAGCAGCCCCAGCGCCGGCCATTTCAAGCGCAGCGACAATACGCTCCACACCGCCACGCTGAGCGCCGCGACCGCCAACAGCAAGCTGCCTTGCAGATTCGCCGGGGCGAAGCGCAGCACTTCGCTGACCCACGCCAGCGCCCACCAACCGGCGCCCCAGATCAGCAGCAGCTCGGACAGGCGCTGCAAGCTCAAGGCATCGAGTTCCTGCGCGGCATGCGCCCGTTGCAGGCGCCATGCCCCCACCAGCGCTGCCAGCCCCAGCACCAACGGCGTCCAGAAGCCGCTATGGGCCAGGGGCCGCAGATCCTCGGCATTGAGCGGCCCCAACAGCGCCGGCCCCGCCGTCAGGAACGCCGCACCGCCCAGCAGTTGCAACAGCAGGCCGAAGACAAAGCTCACCCGTTGTTTCAGGTACAGGCTCAGCCAGATGATCAACAGGCCGCTGGCCGCCCATACGCCGCTCGCCGTTTGCCACGGCAGGACGAATAGCACCGCGAGATTGATCAGCACCAGCCCCGCCAGCAATACCACCGACAAGCCGCGCAGCAACCGCACATCGTTGCGCACCATGTCGTCGCGCGCCGCCAGCAACATGCCGCCGATCAACGCCAGGCCGATCAGCGAAGCACTGAGCAAACCGCTCCAACCCGCGCTGAACACCGCTGACGCATCGCCCTCGGCACCTTGCAAGCGCAACAGGAACAGCGCGCCGCCGAGCAATTGCACCGCAAACGCCGTGAACAGGAAGCTACGCGATTGCAGGCGCAGGCCGACAAACAGCGTCGCCAAACCGGCGAGGGCCCAGGCAATGGCGGTGCCGTGGGTGAGGAAGAACAGCGGTGCCAGCAGATAGAGGAAACTCAGCCCCAGCACCGCCAGCATCGGCCGGCCTTGGCGTTCCCAATGCGAACAGTGTCCGGGCTCAGCCTTGAGCAACTGGTAGAAGGTGAACAGCAAGGCGCCGCCGAGCATCAATGCTCCCAGCGGTGAACCATCGAGCAGGCTGCCGTCGCCAGTGCGCAACTCGCTGAGGAACGCCAGTGCCGAACCCAATTGCAGCAACAAGGCAAAAGCCCGGGCCAATGGACGTTGCTGGCGCAGGCCCAGCCAGAAGATTCCCGCGCCTTCCACGGCCCACGCCGCCGCGGTCCAACGGGCATCGAGCCCCAACGGGATCGCCAGGCTGGCAAAAATCACCCCCAGGGCCAGGCAGGTTTCCGCCAACAGCAGGGCGCGCCCACCCATCAATAGCCGAGCCAGGCCCATGTAGATCATGCCCAGGGCCAGGGCGCTGAAGGCGGCGGCGAATTCCAGGTGCTGCACCAACGCGAACTGCAAGCCGAAGCCCACCAGCGGCGGGCCGAACAGCATGCTGCCGTCCACGTAATCGCCCTTGCGCGCCGACCAGCGCAGCAACGCCTCGCGGCTAGCGTCTTCGGGAGCATCGCTCATTTCCAACAATTTGCGCCGCGTGAACAGCAAGCCAATCGCCAGGTAGATGAGGAAGAACAGGATCAGGAACGGCTCGGTGCTCCACAGCAGTTCCGGTGTGTAGGAACGCAGGCCCCAGGCGAAACCGATGCCGAAGGTGCCGACAAAACCGATCAGGTTGAGCAGGCGCCAGGCCTTGAACCAGGCGATTGCGAGGATGCCGGCATTGAGCAGGATGAAATAGCTGAACAGGGCAACGTGGTTGCCGCTGCCGGTGGAGGTCAGGATCGGGGCGGCAAACCCGCCCAGCGCCGCGGCCGCAGCCAGGCCCATGGCGTTCTGGGTAACCGCGAGGATCGCCGAGAACACCGTGACCGCCACCAGCAAGCCCAACGCGGCCTTGGAGTCGAGCAACGGATGCAGGCGCATGGCGGCGAACACCGTCAGGTACAGCACGGCGATCCCGGTCCCCTGGAGCATCAGCGCATAACTGCTGTTGCGTTGGCGCAACCACCAGCCCAGGCCCAGCAGGCCCAACGCACTGGCCGCGACACCGGCGTAGCGCACTTCGATTGGCACCACCATGCCTTCGGTGGCGTAGCGCAGCAGGAACGCCAGGCCGAGGAACAACAGCAGCACACCGACTCGCAGCACGGTGTTGCCGCCAAACAGCCAGTTGCGCGCGCCCGTCACGGCGCGGTCGAACAGATTCGGGCCGCGCGGGGCCGCCGGCTCCGCAGCAATCGGCTCCAGGGGCAAAGGGGCAAAGTCGCGGTTGGCACGTCGACTGGACGTCTCTGGCGCGGGCGTCCAAATGTCATCGGGCAAGGGCTGGCTGGCCTGGCTGGCCATCGCGGAAACGGGTTCGAGGTCTGGCGGCAACTCCCAGACGAGCTGCGGCTCGGTGCGCGTTGCAGGCCGCGCGGCCTGGGGCTCGACTACCTCGGGCGCTGGCGCCGGATCAGGCGGTTCGGCCACCTTGCCGCGTTCGAGAACCGCCAGGCGGGCTTCCAACGTGAGCACGCTCTGCTGGGCCTCTTGCAACAAGATCTGTTGCTTGGCCGCCTGGATAGCCAGGCGCCCCAGTCGAAACGACTGGGCGATGCCAAGCCCCACCAGTGCGCCTAGCAGCGCATCGGCGAACGACTCGTCCACCACCCAGCCGAGTGCCAGGCCCAACAACGTCAAGATCCATTGCATGGTCGATATCCCTAAGCGGCCCGTTGCGGGCGTAACCGGGGTGATGCGGTGCCTGGATCAGTCTAGTGGAAAACCCCCAAACCCTGTGGGAGCGAGCTTGCTCGCGATGCGGTGTGTCAGGCGACATTGATGTTGCCTGACAGGCTGCTATCGCGAGCAAGCTCGCTCCCACATTGGATGGTTGGCATTTCCAGTACCGAGTCCGGCTGCACAGCCCGGCGAAACTGGCGCCTAGTATATCGACGAAGCCCAACCGCCGTTGGGCTTCGCTCACATTTCTTGCAGTAAAGGCTACTCCAGGGCTTTCCAGATGTCGGTGGCGTATTCCCGGATGGTCCGGTCCGAGGAGAACCAGCCCATGCGCGCGGTGTTGAGCACCGCCGAGCGCCACCACTGCTTGGAGTCGTGCCACTTCTCTTCGACCTTGGCCTGGGCGTTCCAGTAGGCGTCGAAATCGGCGCAGACCAAGAAGCGGTCGTAATCCACCAGTGAGTCCACCAGCCCGGTGTAGCGCATCGGATCGTCCGGCGAGAACACCCCGCCACGAATCGCCTGCAGCACATCGTTGAGGCGATGGGACGCAGCGATGTCCGGCGCGGCGCTGAATTCGCCGTTGCGCTTGCGCGCCTCCACCTGCTCGGCGGTCAGGCCGAAGATGAACATGTGCTCGCCACCGACGCGGTCATGCATCTCCACGTTGGCGCCGTCCATGGTGCCGATAGTCAGCGCGCCGTTGAGGCCGAACTTCATGTTGCTGGTACCCGAGGCCTCGAAACCGGCGGTAGAAATCTGCTCCGACAAGTCCGCCGCCGGGATGATGCTTTCGGCCAGGCTGACGTTGTAGTTGGGCAGGAACACCACCTTGAGCAAGCCCCGCACGGTCGGGTCGTTGTTCACCACCCGGGCGATGTCGTTGGTCAGTTTGATGATCAGCTTGGCCTGGTGATAACTGGCGGCGGCCTTGCCGGCGAAGATCTTCACCCGCGGCACCCAGTCCACTTCCGGCTCGGCACGAATCGCCTGGTACAGCGCCACGGTGTGCATCAGGTTGAGCAGCTGGCGCTTGTACTCGTGGATCCGCTTGACCTGCACGTCGAACATCGCCGCCGGGTTGACGGCGATGCCCAGTCGTTCGTGAATCAGGTAAGCCAGGGCCTTCTTGCTGTGCAGGCGCTGCTCGGCGAACTGCTTGCGAAACGCCGGCTTATCGGCAAACGGTTCCAGTTCGATCAAGCGCTCCTCGGGGTTGTCGAGCACGCTCGGGCCGAGGGCGTCGACCATCATCGAAGTCAATTCAGCGTTGGCCTGGAACAGCCAGCGGCGGAAGGTGATGCCGTTGGTCTTGTTGTTGATCCGCTCCGGATAGAGTTTGTGCAGCTCGGAGAACACCGTGCTGCGCATCAACTGGGTATGCAGCCCGGACACGCCATTGACGCTGTGGGAACCGAGGAACGCCAGGTTGCCCATGCGCACCCGGCGACCGTTGTCCTCCTCGATCAGCGACACCGCGCGCAGGACGTCGAAATCATGCACACCCTTGGCCCGCAGCGAATCGATGTGCTGGGCGTTGATCAGGTAGATGATCTGCATGTGCCGAGGCAACATGCGCTCCATCAGCCCCACCGGCCAGGTTTCCAAGGCTTCGGGCAGCAGCGTGTGATTGGTATAGGACAGCGTGTCCTGGGTGACCTGCCAGGCCGCGTCCCAGGCCACGTCGTAGACATCCACCAATTGCCGCATCAACTCGGCCACGGCAATGGACGGGTGCGTGTCGTTGAGCTGGATGGCCGCGTGATCGCCCAGGGTCAGCACCGAGGTGTGCATGTTGCGATGGCGGCGCAGCAAGTCCTGCAACGAGGCGGCGACGAAGAAATACTCCTGGCGCAGGCGCAGCTCCTGGCCGGCTTCGGTGCTGTCGGCCGGGTACAGCACGCGGGAAATACTCTCGGCCCGGGCCACTTCCGCTACCGCGCCCAAGTGGTCGCCGGCATTGAAGCGTTCCAGGTGCAGCTCTTCCATGGCCCGGGCACGCCACAGGCGCAGGGTGTTGACGCTCGCGCCGCGCCAGCCCACTACCGGCGTGTCATAGGCAATGGCCCGTACAGTTTCGGCCGGAGACCAGACCTGGCGAGTCTTGCCGGTGTCGTCGGTGACGGTTTCGACGCTGCCGCCAAAGCCGATCGGGTAGACCACTTCCGGACGTTCGAACTCCCACGGGTTGCCGAAATCCAGCCAGTGCTCGGTCTGCTCCTGCTGCCAGCCATCGACAATCGCCTGGCGGAACAGGCCGTGTTCATAACGAATACCGTAGCCATGGCCGGCAATACCCAGTGTGGACATGCTTTCCATGAAGCACGCCGCCAGGCGGCCAAGGCCACCGTTGCCCAACGCCGCGTCGGGCTCGAGCAGGCGGATGCGCTCCAGGTCCACGCCCAACTCAGTCAAGGCCTCACGGGCGGTGTCCAGCAGGCCGAGGTTGCTCAGGCTGTCGTAGAGCAAGCGACCGATGAGAAATTCCAGGGAGAGGTAATAGACCCGCTTCTGACCCTTGCGGTAGATCTGCCGCGTGTGGTCCATCCAGTGTTCGACCATGTGGTCGCGGGCGGCGAGGGCAATGGCTTCGAACCAATCGTGATCAAACGCATGATCGGGGTCCTTGCCGACGGCATAAGTGAGTTTGGTCAACACGGCGTCGCGAAATGCCGCAACTTCAGCTTCGCGAACAAGTGGTTCTTGAGTCATTGATAAGACCTCGAACGAGCATGGAATTGTCTGAGCCTAGACGGTCTGACAGACGGTACAGGCTCTTGGTTCGGTGGATTTCCCCGAGTGCCGGAGAATCGCCGCCATGAAATTGCCGGATGGTCGAATGAATGCAGGGGCCGTGCCGGTCCGGACAGGTTTTACCGAGATGCAAAAAAAACCGGCAGATGGTCGTTCAAAATTTCACCAGTCCCGGTATGATCGCGCGCCCTGATGCATGCTGGTAAACCGTGATGATGAAGCCCAACCTGATCGCCGCCGCGGAGATCGACCGACTCGATACCTGGGCCAAGTACTCCGCCCCGATGTGCGGTTCCTGCGTGTCGAGCTGCTGCACGCTGCCGGTGGAGGTCAAGATCAAGGACCTGATCCGCATTGGCATCGTCGATGAGTTCGAGCTGGGCGACCCACCGAAGAACATCGCCAAGCGCCTGCAAAAGGAAGGGATCGTCGAGCGCTACAACCAGAAGTCGGAAATCTTTACGCTCCAGCGCATGAGCAACAACGATTGCCTTTATCTGGACCGCAAGAGCCGGCTGTGCACCATTTACGAGAAGCGCCCGGACACCTGCCGCAACCATCCTCGGGTCGGGCCACGGCCGGGATATTGCGCCTACAAGCCCAAGGAAGTGGAGCGCGAGCGCAATCCTCGGACGTTGGATCGATTCTGATCAGCCGTTGGTTATCTAGCGCCTGAACCGTCGCCATCGCGAGCAAGCTCGCTCCCACAGGGGATTCATGTCGGCACAAAATCTGTATCCACTGAGAATCTACTGTGGGAGCGAGCTTGCTCGCGATAGGCCCTGACAGCCGCCACATAACTTCCAGGCATAAAAAAACGCCCCCGATCTCACGACCGGGGGCGTTTTTTTAGCTGCTAACTAAGTCGAAACTCAGTTGCCGCTTTTCTTGGCAGCGCGGGTACGCTCGCTTTCGCCAAGGATTTTCTTACGCAGGCGAATCGACTTAGGCGTCACTTCGCACAGTTCGTCTTCCTGCACGAACTCCAGCGCTTGTTCCAGGGTGAACTTGACCGGCGGAACCAGGGCGATGGTTTCGTCCTTGCCCGAAGCACGCATGTTGTCGAGCTTCTTGCCTTTGGTCGGGTTCACGCCCAGGTCGTTGTCGCGGCTGTTCAGGCCGACGATTTGACCTTCGTAGATATCCTGGCCGTGCTCGACGAACAGCTTGCCGCGCGCTTGCAGGGTTT
This sequence comes from Pseudomonas sp. Z1-12, assembly GCF_051132015.1. Lineage (NCBI taxonomy): Bacteria > Pseudomonadati > Pseudomonadota > Gammaproteobacteria > Pseudomonadales > Pseudomonadaceae > Pseudomonas > Pseudomonas sp. Z1-12. The sequence goes on along the minus strand of NZ_CP071647.1, from coordinate 331,533 downwards.
CCAGCGAGTAGGTCAGGGCCTTGCCGGTGGCAACCGATACCAGCACGCCGTTCTGACGGCCGGACATGTCGCCGGACTTCATCACGTCATAACGATCGAAGATCGAGGTCAGGATGCCGCCACCGGAGGTCAGGGTCAGGAACTCGTTACGGAAACCGATCAGGCCACGGGCCGGGATGTTGTACTCAAGGCGCACACGGCCCTTGCCATCCGGAACCATGTTGGTCAGGTCGCCTTTACGCAGGCCCATTTGTTCCATGATCGCGCCCTGGGATTCTTCCGGCAGGTCGATGGTCACGTTTTCGTACGGTTCGTGCTTGACGCCATCGACCATGCGGATGATCACTTCAGGACGACCCACGCCCATTTCGAAGCCTTCGCGACGCATGGTTTCGATCAGTACCGAGAGGTGCAGTTCGCCACGGCCGGAGACCTTGAACTTGTCGGCCGAGTCGCCTTCTTCAACGCGCAGGGCAACGTTGTAGAGCAGCTCTTTGTCCAGGCGTTCCTTGATGTTACGGCTGGTCACGAACTTGCCTTCGCGGCCGCAGAACGGCGAGTCGTTGACCTGGAAGGTCATCGAAACGGTAGGTTCGTCAACGGTCAGCGGCTTCATCGCTTCGACGTTCAGTGGGTCGCACAGGGTGTCGGAGATGAACAGCTGGTCGAAGCCGCTGATGCAGACGATGTCGCCGGCCGCTGCTTCTTCAACGTCGATGCGGTGCAGGCCGTGGTGACCCATCAGCTTGAGGATACGACCGTTGCGCTTCTTGCCGTCGGCATCGATGGCGACCACCGGGGTGTTCGGCTTGATGCGACCACGGGCGATACGGCCAACACCGATCACACCCAGGAAGCTGTTGTAGTCCAGTGCCGAGATCTGCATCTGGAACGGACCGTCACGGTCGACTTTCGGTGCCGGTACGTCGTCGACGATCGACTGGTACAGCGGGGTCATGTCTTCCGCCATGGCGGTGTGGTCCAGGCCGGCAATGCCGTTCAGGGCCGAGGCGTAGACGACTTTGAAGTCCAGCTGCTCTTCGGTGGCACCCAGGTTGTCGAACAGGTCGAAGATCTGGTCCAGAACCCAGTCCGGACGCGCGCCTGGACGGTCAACCTTGTTGATGACCACGATTGGACGCAGGCCGGCTTCGAACGCCTTCTTGGTCACGAAACGGGTTTGCGGCATCGGGCCGTCTTGAGCGTCAACCAGCAGCAGCACGGAGTCGACCATCGACATCACGCGCTCTACTTCACCACCGAAGTCGGCGTGGCCCGGGGTGTCCACGATGTTGATGTGGTAGCCGTTCCAGTTGATGGCGGTGTTTTTCGCCAGGATGGTAATACCGCGCTCTTTTTCCTGGTCGTTGGAGTCCATCACGCGCTCGTCGTTGAGCTCGTTGCGCTCCAGGGTGCCGGATTGACGCAAGAGTTTGTCTACCAGGGTGGTCTTACCATGGTCAACGTGAGCAATGATGGCGATGTTGCGTAGATTTTCGATCACTTGTGTATCTCGATCAGAGGATTCGGTGTGCTGACAGGTCGTGGCAGCGATTTACGTTGAGTCCGACAGTTACAGCGTGTCGGCGGCGTCGGGGGGCCGGTGACGCAGGCCACAGGCAAACAGCCCCGGGCACTTAGCTCGGTCGATAAACGCGCACATTGGCATGCCCCTCACTGAGCAAATGGTGGGCATGCAGGCGACTCATCACGCCTTTGTCGCAATACAGCAGGTACTGGCGAGTAGGGTCCAGTTCCTTGAAACGCGCGTTCACGGCATAGAACGGCATCGTTTTTACCTCGATGCCGGCGACACTCAGCGGGTCGTCTTCAGCGTCATCCGGGTGGCGGATGTCGATGATGATCTGACCGGCCAGCGCTTCGCCGACTTCTTCAATTTGAACATCCTGGCCCAATTCATCGATAACCCGATCAATCGGCACCAGCCTGGCGTTTTCGAGCGCTCGCTCGAGCACCGCCATATCGAATTCTTTCTCTTCGTGCTCTACCCGCCCGCGCTTGGCCGCCGTCTTCGGATTGACCGAGATGACGCCGCAATACTCCGGCATGTGCCGGGCAAACTCGGCGGTGCCGATTTCATTGGCCTGGTCGATGATGTCCTGCTTGTGGCTGGCGATCAGCGGCCGCAAGACCAGCTTCTCGGTCACGCAGTCGATCACCGACAGGTTCGGCAACGTCTGGCTCGACACCTGGGAGATCGCCTCGCCGGTCACCAGCGCGTCGATTTGCAGGCGGTCGGCAATTCGTGAAGCGGCGCGCAACATCATACGCTTCAAAATGACGCCCATATGACTGTTATCGACTTTGCCGAGAATCTCGCCCAGGACTTCCTCGAACGGCACACTCACAAATAACACGCGTTGGGAGCTGCCGTACTTCTTCCAGATGAAGTGCGCCACTTCCATCACGCCCAATTCATGGGCGCGCCCGCCCAGGTTGAAGAAGCAGAAATGGCTCATCAACCCGCGACGCATGATCTGATAGGCGGCTACCGTGGAGTCGAAGCCACCGGACATCAGCACCAGGGTCTGCTCCAGCGAACCCAGCGGATAACCGCCGATGCTGTTGTGCTGGCTGTGGATCACAAATAGCCGCTGGTCGCGAATTTCGATGCGGACTTCGATTTCCGGATCTTTCAACGAAATACCGGCCGCGCCGCATTGCCGGCGCAATTGGCTGCCGACGTACTTCTCCACATCCATCGAGCTGAACGCGTGCTTGCCCGCACGCTTGCAACGCACCGAAAAGATCTTGCCGGTCAGTGCGTCACCATAATGAAGCATGCACTTGGCAAGGATGTCGTCGAAATCACCCAACGGGTATTCGTCGACTTGCAGAAAATGCGCGATGCCCGGCATGCAGCTCAGGCGCTCGGTCATTTCCTTGAGGACCTTGGGTTCGCTGACACGGGTTTCCAGCTCGAGGTTGTCCCACACGCCATTCACCACCACGGCCGGGTCCAGGTCTCGGAGCACGGCACGGATGTTCTTGGCCAACTGGCGGATGAAACGCATCCGTACCGGGCGGCTCTTGATGGTGATCTCGGGGAAGACTTTTACGATTAGTTTCATGAAAACAGCGCGCGAACGGCCAGCCGAAAAAGGGGGGCGCGGATTATAGCGGAAATTGCTCAAGGTTTAACCAGTTTCTGTGCAGACGGTTTTGCATGCACCAAAACAGGTCATTATCGATTGACGGCGCCACATTGCAGTGCGTTATTGTCTGACAATCTGTGATTTACGCCTTTAAAAGCGTGGATTTGGTGCAAAAAACCCATGGTGGGGCACTGGCATGCAATTTGCTCCCTTGTGAGGCAGGTTGCCTTGGCAGAGTATTCGCGCCGGCATCACCCATATCTAAGGGCACTCCACTACCCGCCCGAAGCCACCCGGAGGACATATGTCGAAGTCGGTTCAACTCATCAAAGATCATGACGTCAAGTGGATTGATCTGCGCTTCACTGACACCAAAGGCACTCAACATCACGTGACCATGCCGGCCCGTGATGCGCTGGACGACGAATTCTTCGAAATCGGCAAGATGTTCGACGGTTCCTCCATCTCCGGCTGGAAAGGCATCGAAGCCTCCGACATGATCCTGATGCCGGACGACGAAACTGCCGTCCTGGACCCGTTCACCGAAGAGCCGACCCTGATCCTGGTCTGCGACATCATCGAACCTTCGACCATGCAAGGCTATGACCGCGACCCACGCGCCATCGCCCACCGCGCCGAGGAATACCTGAAGTCCACCGGTATCGGCGACACCGCTTTCTTCGGTCCTGAGCCTGAGTTCTTCATCTTCGACTCGGTCAAGTTCAAGTCCGACATCTCCGGCTCGATGTTCAAGATCTTCTCCGAACAAGGTTCGTGGATGTCCGACCAGGACGTGGAAGGCGGCAACAAAGGCCACCGCCCAGGTATCAAGGGCGGTTACTTCCCGGTTCCACCGTTCGACTTCGACCACGAAATCCGTACCTCCATGTGCAACGCACTGGAAGAAATGGGCCAGACCGTCGAAGTTCACCACCACGAAGTGGCGACTGCCGGCCAGAACGAAATCGGCGTGAAATTCAACACGCTGGTCAAGAAGGCTGACGAAGTTCAGACCCTCAAGTACTGCGTACACAACGTGGCTGACGCCTACGGCCGCACCGCGACCTTCATGCCGAAGCCTCTGTACGGCGACAACGGTTCGGGCATGCACGTCCACATGTCGATCTCCAAGGACGGCAAGAACACCTTCGCAGGCGAAGGCTATGCCGGCCTGTCGGACACCGCCCTGTACTTCATCGGCGGTATCATCAAGCACGGCAAGGCCCTGAACGGCTTCACCAACCCGTCGACCAACTCCTACAAGCGTCTGGTCCCAGGCTTCGAAGCACCGGTCATGCTGGCCTACTCGGCTCGCAACCGTTCCGCCTCGATCCGTATTCCTTACGTGAACAGCCCTAAAGCCCGCCGTATCGAAGCACGCTTCCCGGATCCGGCTGCCAACCCGTACCTGGCCTTCGCTGCACTGATGATGGCCGGCCTGGATGGTATCCAGAACAAGATCCACCCTGGCGATGCCGCTGACAAAAACCTGTATGACCTGCCGCCTGAAGAGGCCAAGGAAATCCCACAGGTCTGTGGCAGCCTGAAAGAAGCCCTGGAAGAGCTGGACAAGGGCCGTGCGTTCCTGACCAAGGGCGGCGTATTCAGCGATGACTTCATCGACGCTTACATCGCACTGAAAAGCGAAGAAGAAATCAAGGTTCGCACCTTCGTACACCCACTGGAATATGAGCTGTACTACAGCTGCTGATCCAGTAAGCGCCGCCACGCACGGCGTGAACTAAAGAGAGGCCTCCTTCGGGAGGCCTTTTTTATGGGTGCAGGTTAAGTGCATGATGCCTCGTCGCTCCCCACAGAAGACGAGACTGACCATGACGTTGCGCTTCAAGCTCTGCCTTGCCCTGTCTGCCGCGCTGCTGGCTACCACTGCCGAAGCCGCCTCGACCCGTGCCCCTGACGACCTCACCCCGCTGCTCAACGCCATCGGCGAACGCCTGGCCATCGCCGACCAGGTAGCGTTGAGCAAATGGGACAGTGGCAAACCCGTAGAGGATCGTCAGCGCGAGCGTGAAGTCATTGCCGCCGCCGTTGCCCAGGCGCCGGCCTACAAGCTGAGTGGTGAAACCGTGGAAGCGTTTTTCGCCGCCCAGATAGAAGCCAACAAAATGGTGCAATACATCAACTTGTCCGACTGGGCCCTGGACGGCAAGGCCCCGGACCTGCCACGCCCGGACTTGGTAGGTGAGATCCGCCCACAACTTGATCGACTGCAAAAACGCCTGCTGCAACAACTGGCCGATTTCGCCCCCTACCGCACCGACCCGCACTGCCCGCAATGGCTGGCCCAAGCCACCCACCACAACAAACAGCACCCGATACACAGGCTCGCCTTGATCCGGGCAACCGGCGGACTTTGTATCTCCCCGAAATCCTGAGCCCCCCCCTTCCCCCTGTGGGAGCGAGCTTGCTCGCGATAAGGCCAGCCTATCCAACACCTCACTGCCTGACACACCGCCATCGCGAGCAAGCTCGCTCCCACAGTGGTTTTGCATCGAGCCCAAGATGTGTGCTCACAGCAAATCCCCTGTGGGAGTAGCACAACAACTTGGGCCAACCCTCCGCCCTGGCCTATGCTGCATCCATCACTTTGGTTTCGGTCGATTTCCCATGGGTCGCGGTTTTTCAATCATCCTGTTGTTGCTGCTGGCACTGCCCGCCGCCGCGCAGATCTACAAGTACACCGACGCCGAGGGCAACACCGCCTACAGCAACCAGCCACCCCAAGGCGTACCGGCGCAGACGGTGGAGTTGCCGCCGCTCAACAGCATCGAACGCCAATCCCCGGCCAGCCCGGACACGCCACCAGCTCCCGCGAACAGCGACGAGCCGCGCAATGCCTATGAGATCCTGGAACTGATCGACATCCCCACCGAGGAGGCCCTGCGAGCCAACAACGGCACCTTCACCGTGGGCGTGCGTGCCCAACCGCGCCTGCGCAGCCCCCATCTGTTCCGTTTGCTGCTGGATGGGCAGCCCTATGGCCAGCCGAGCAACGTGCCGCGCCTGCAATTGATGAATATCGATCGGGGCGAACACAGCCTGGCGGTTCAGGTCATCGACGGAGAGAACCTTGTGCAGCAAAGCGAAACCGTCACGTTCACCGTGCAACGGGTGCACCGACCATGATCCGCTGGTGGCTCGCCCTTGGCCTGGCATTGGCGGCGCTGCCCGGGGTGGCGCAGGTCTACACCTACATCGATGCCCAGGGTAATCGTGTGTTCACCGATCAGCCGCGCCCCGGCAACGCAAAGAAAGTCCAAGTGTCACCCGGCAACCGGATGCCGACGCCGCCCGCGAGCACACCCTCGGCGCCTGCGGCCGAAGCCCGGCCCGAGCCGCTGTTCCATTACGAAATGCTGCGGCTGTTGATACCCGAGCCGGACGCGACGATACGCAGCACCTCAGGCGAACTGATCGTCAGCGTCACCAGCGAGCCCGGCCTGAAAAAAGGCCACCGCTACCGCCTGTTGCTCGACGGCCAGCCGACGGGCGCGCCGGGGCCGAGCCCGGTATTCGCCTTGAGTAACATTGATCGAGGCACTCATCACCTGGCGGTGGAAATCCTCGACGAGCAGGACCGCATCGTCGAACGCACCGCCAACCAGCCCTTCCACATGCAGCGCATGTCCCTGGCGCAAAAGCGCCGCATCAAGCCCTGCGCCACGGCCGACTACGGTCAACGGCCCGAGTGCCCTCTCGCCGAAAAACCTGAAGAAGAAAAAAGCAGCATCTTGCCGTTCTTCTAACACCACCGAGACCTTCGCACTATATTGGTGCGATAGCTTGCACGATACCCAGATCCAAAACCCATTTTGGTTCGAAAGTACCCGAAAAAGCTGGCAGAACGCCACGCAACCGACCGAAAAACACCCTTTTGAGGCTCTAAACGCTTCTTTTCGGAGCCTTGGTTTGGTTTTTGCATTTTCCTCGCAACAGCGCATTAATCGCGCGCGCAATTTGGGATCGGTCCCCAGTTGCTACGCTCCAAAAGAGGTCCTGATGACCATTAGCGACGCACTACACCGCTTGCTGCTCGACAACCTCACCACCGCGACCATCCTGCTCGACGCCGAACTGCGCCTCGAGTATATGAACCCGGCGGCGGAGATGCTCCTGGCCGTCAGCGGCCAGCGCAGTCACGGACAGTTCATCAGCGAGTTATTCACCGAATCCGCCGAAGCGCTCAATTCCCTGCGCCAAGCGGTGGAGCAGGCCCACCCGTTCACCAAGCGCGAGGCGATGCTCACCGCCCTGACCGGCCAGACCCTGACCGTGGATTACGCAGTCACGCCGATCCTGAACAACGGTGCCACTTTGCTGCTGCTGGAAGTCCACCCCCGTGATCGCTTGCTGCGCATCACCAAGGAAGAGGCGCAATTGTCCAAGCAGGAAACCAGCAAGATGCTGGTGCGCGGTCTCGCCCACGAAATCAAGAATCCCCTCGGCGGGATACGTGGCGCGGCGCAGTTGCTCGCCCGCGAACTGCCGGAAGAAAGCCTCAAGGACTACACCAACGTCATCATCGAAGAAGCCGACCGCCTGCGGAACCTGGTGGACCGTATGCTTGGCTCGAACAAGCTGCCGTCCCTGGCGATGTGCAACGTCCATGAAGTGCTGGAACGTGTCGGCAGCCTGGTGGAAGCCGAAAGCCAGGGCTGCATCACCTTGGTGCGCGACTATGACCCGAGCATTCCCGATGTCTTGATCGACCGCGAGCAGATGATCCAGGCCGTACTGAACATTGTGCGCAACGCCATGCAGGCCATCAGCAGCCAGAACGAACTGCGCCTGGGCCGCATCAGCCTGCGGACCCGCGCCATGCGCCAGTTCACCATCGGCCACGTGCGCCATCGCCTGGTGACCAAGATCGAAATCATCGACAACGGCCCGGGCATCCCTGCCGAACTGCAGGAAACCATCTTCTTTCCCATGGTCAGCGGCCGTCCGGACGGTACCGGGCTGGGCCTGGCCATTACCCAGAACATCATCAGTCAGCATCAGGGCTTGATCGAATGTGAGAGCCACCCCGGCCACACCACCTTCTCGATCTTCCTGCCACTGGAACAAGGAGCCACATCGACATGAGCCGTAGTGAAACCGTGTGGATCGTCGATGACGACCGTTCTATCCGTTGGGTCCTGGAGAAAGCCTTGCAACAGGAAGGCATGACCACCCAGAGCTTCGACAGCGCCGATGGGGTGATGAGTCGCCTGGCGCGTCAGCAACCGGACGTCATCATCTCCGACATCCGCATGCCGGGCGCCAGCGGCCTGGATCTGTTGGCGCGGATTCGCGAACAGCATCCGCGCCTGCCGGTGATCATCATGACCGCCCATTCCGACCTGGACAGCGCCGTGGCGTCCTACCAGGGCGGCGCTTTTGAATACCTGCCCAAGCCATTCGACGTCGACGAAGCGGTTTCGCTGGTCAAGCGCGCCAACCAGCACGCCCAGGAACAACAGGGCCTGGAAGAAGTGCCGGCCTTGGCCCGCACCCCGGAAATCATCGGCGAAGCACCGGCGATGCAGGAGGTGTTTCGCGCCATCGGGCGCTTGAGCCACTCCAATATCACCGTGCTGATCAACGGCGAGTCGGGCACCGGCAAGGAGCTGGTGGCCCACGCCCTGCATCGCCACAGTCCACGGGCGGCGTCGCCGTTCATCGCGCTGAACATGGCGGCGATTCCCAAGGACTTGATGGAGTCCGAACTGTTCGGCCATGAGAAAGGCGCGTTCACCGGCGCGGCCAACCTGCGCCGTGGGCGCTTCGAGCAAGCCGACGGCGGCACGCTGTTCCTCGATGAAATCGGCGACATGCCGGCTGACACCCAGACCCGCCTGCTGCGCGTATTGGCCGATGGCGAGTTCTATCGGGTCGGCGGCCATACGCCGGTCAAGGTCGATGTGCGCATCATCGCCGCGACCCACCAGAATCTGGAAACCCTGGTACACGCCGGCAAATTCCGTGAGGACTTGTTCCACCGCCTGAACGTGATCCGCATCCATATCCCGCGCCTGGCGGACCGTCGTGAAGACATCCCGACCCTGGCCCGGCACTTCCTCAGCCGCGCGGCCCAGGAACTGGCGGTCGAGCCCAAGCTGCTCAAGAGCGAAACCGAGGAATACCTCAAGAACCTGCCGTGGCCGGGCAACGTGCGTCAGTTGGAGAACACCTGCCGCTGGATCACGGTGATGGCTTCGGGTCGCGAAGTGCACATCAGCGACCTGCCGCCGGAGCTGTTGAGCCTGCCGCAGGATTCGGCCCCGGTGACCAACTGGGAACAAGCCCTGCGCCAGTGGGCCGACCAGGCCCTGGCCCGTGGCCAGTCGAGCCTGTTGGACAGTGCCGTGCCCAGCTTCGAGCGGATCATGATCGAAACCGCCCTCAAGCACACCGCCGGCCGCCGCCGCGACGCCGCCGTGCTACTGGGCTGGGGCCGCAATACCTTGACCCGCAAGATCAAGGAATTGGGGATGAAGGTCGATGGTGGGGATGATGATGACGGGGATGAGGGCTGATCAGCCTTTGACCCTTCGCTGAATTTGGAGGCCCCATCGCGAGCAAGCTCGCTCCCACAGGTTTTGTGAACGACACAGAGCTACTGTGGGAGCGAGCTTGCTCGCGAAGCTTTTAAAAACTGTGTGCACCGCTTCAATGCACTACGAACCGCAATTGCACATGCACCACAAGCCAAACCCCATCGGCACAGCTCGAAAAAAACCGCACAAACAAAAGCAAAAGCCCCGGAATACGGGGCTTTTCGCATCGCCAGCGGTCTTTTTGTGACAAACCATTTAAAACTGGCACGCCCCCTGCAATAGCTAGATCACTACCCAGTTTAGGGGACCTTGGTACAGGCAGGCCGGGGATTCCCCATTTTATACGGGCTCAGCGAGCCCACTGTTTTGGGGGCCTTGATACAGGCAGGTCAAGGTTTCCCTTCTTTACACCCAGGGCCACGCGCTCAGCGCGGCCCTCCCGTTTTGGGGACCTTGGTACAGGCAGGCCGGGGATTCCCTCTTTTATTGCTCCTGGAGACGGACCTCCAGCCGCCAGCGGTCATCGACTTCGCTGCCGGTCCACTCCCCTCGCAACGGACGCGCCGCCACCAGCGTCAGCAACAACCCCTTGTCACTCAAACGCACCCGCCAGTTCACGTCCTTGCCGTTGACTTTCAACTGGCCCTTCTGCGGCCGGCCTTCTGCCTGGAACAGCAGCGCCACCGAGCCGTCGACGATTTCCCCATGGAGCTTGGGTTCATTGTTGAACCAGGCCACCAGCGCCCCGTCTGTCACTTCGACCTGTTGCAACGCGCTCGGGTCAGGCGTGGTCAGGCGCCCGATCATCAGCCCCACCATCATGCCGACGATCGCCAACGAACCCATCACCCGAGGCATTAGCTTCGAACGTCGGTCGGTTTGCGGCGTAGAATGCCGCTCATCTTTATCTGCGGAGCCGTGCATGTTTCACGTCATCCTTTTTCAACCGGAAATACCGCCCAATACCGGCAACGTCATCAGGCTGTGCGCCAACAGCGGCTGCCACCTGCATTTGATCGAACCGCTGGGCTTCGACATGGACGACAAGCGCTTGCGCCGGGCCGGCCTCGACTACCACGAGTATGCCACCTTGCAGCGTCACGCCGACCTCGCCAGTTGCCTGGAGAGCCTCGGGCATCCGCGCCTGTTCGCCTTTACCACCAAGGGTTCGCGGCCGTTCCATGACGCCAGCTTCGTCGCCGGTGATGCGTTCCTGTTCGGCCCGGAAAGCCGTGGCCTGCCGGCTGACGTGCTGGACGCCCTACCCGCCGAGCAGCGCCTGCGCCTGCCGATGCGCGAAGGCTGCCGCAGCCTGAACCTGTCCAACACCGTGGCGGTGGCGGTTTATGAGGCGTGGCGGCAGAACGGCTTCGCCTGAGCCCTGGCTGCTAGCCAGAAACACCTGTGGGAGCGAGCTTGCTCGCGATGGCGCTGGGTCAGTCGACTTTGTTGTTGACTGATACACCGCTATCGCGAGCAAGCTCGCTCCCACAGGTTTTGCATCTTGGCTTACAAGCGCGAGATCGTTTACTGAACGGTCGCGCCGCCTTCTTGCTGCATGCGCTGCAGTTCTTGCGCGTACAGGGCATCGAAGTTCACCGGAGCCAGCATCAGGGCCGGGAACGAACCGCGGGTCACCAGGCTGTCCAGGGTTTCGCGGGCGTAAGGGAACAGGATGTTCGGGCAGAACGCGCCCAGAGTGTGGCTCATCGAAGCGGCGTCCAGGTTCTTGATCAGGAAGATACCGGCCTGTTGCACTTCGGCGATGAACGCCACTTCGTCACCGTTCTTCACGGTCACCGACAGGGTCAGCACCACTTCGTGGAAGTCATCTTCCAGGGCTTTCTGACGGGTGTTCAGGTCCAGGCCTACGCTCGGCTCCCACTGCTGGCGAAAGATCGCCGGGCTTTTCGGGGCTTCAAAGGACAGGTCGCGAACGTAAATGCGCTGCAAGGAGAATTGCGGTGCGGCTTCTTCTTCAGTGGCAGCTGTGTTCTGTTGGTCAGTCATCGCAGATCCTTCTTACTTTCAGGTTCTATTAATTGGGAATTCAGGCCTTGAGCAGCGCGTCGAGCTTGCCGGCGCGCTCCAGGGCGAACAGGTCATCGCAACCGCCCACGTGGGTGTCGCCGATCCAGATCTGCGGCACGGAGGTGCGCCTGGCCTTCTGGGTCATCTCGGCGCGCAGTTGCGGCTTGCCGTCGACCTTGATCTCTTCGAAAGCCACGCCTTTGTTCTGGAGCAGGTGCTTGGCTCGGGAGCAATAAGGGCAGTAATCGCTGGAATAGACAACTACGTGGGGCATGTCACTTCACCAGGGGCAGGTTGTCGGCTTTCCAGCTCGCAACGCCACCGGACAGTTTGGCGGCGGTGAAGCCGGACTTCATCAGTTCGCGGGCAAGGGTACCGGCCTGCTGGCCCTGGGCGTCCACCAGAATCAGAGTCTTGGCCTTGTGTTTTTCCAGTTCGGCCGCACGAGCGATCAGTTTGTCTTGAGGAATGTTCAGCGCGCCGACAATGTGACCGGCGGCGTAGTCCTTGCTCGGGCGGATATCGACCACGACGCCGGCGTCCTTGTTGACCAGCGCGGTCAGCTCGCCGGTGCTCAGGCTGCGTCCGCCGCCCTGCATCGTGTGGGCAACCAGCAACGCCAGCAGTACGACGAAGATACCGACGAGAATGTAGTGGTTAGTGGCAAATTCAATCAGGTGAGCAACCATCGAAGGAGGTTCCAGGGCGTTAAAATGTCGGCCAGTATACACAGCACGCAAGGCCGGCCAAACCCCGCCCGGCGGTGACGCCGTCGGAACTTACCTTTAAACTGCCCGTCCCTTTTCCATCGTCTTCTTTTAACCCGCCACGAGTGGATTCCATGACTACCACGCCTAAACCTTTGGTCCTGATGATTCTCGACGGCTTCGGTCACAGTGACAGCCACGAATCCAACGCCGTGTATTCGGCCAACAAGCCGGTGCTGGACCGTTTGTGGGCCACCGTGCCCAACGGCCTGATCTCCGGCAGCGGCATGGATGTCGGCCTGCCGGACGGGCAGATGGGCAACTCCGAAGTCGGCCACATGAACCTCGGCGCAGGCCGTGTGGTGTACCAGGACTTCACCCGCGTGACCAAATCGATCCGCGACGGCGAATTCTTCGAAAACCCGACTATCTGCGCCGCCGTGGATAAAGCCGTGGCCGCCGGCAAGGCCGTGCATTTCATGGGCCTGTTGTCCGACGGCGGCGTGCACAGCCACCAGGACCACCTGGTCGCCATGGCCGAACTTGCTGCCAAGCGCGGTGCTGAAAATATTTATCTGCACGCCTTTCTCGATGGCCGCGATACGCCACCGAAGAGCGCCGAGTCGTCGATCAAAGTATTGGACGACGCGTTCAAGGCGCTGGGCAAAGGCCGGATCGCCAGCCTGATCGGTCGCTACTTCGCCATGGACCGCGATAACCGCTGGGACCGAGTCGCCCAGGCTTACAACCTGATCGTCGATGGCAATGCCGAGTTTCACGCCGCCACCGCGCAAGAAGGCCTGCAAGCCGCCTACGAGCGCGGCGAAAGCGACGAATTCGTCAAGGCCACCACCCTCGGCGCGCCGGTTAAAGTCGAAGACGGCGATGCCGTGGTGTTCATGAACTTCCGCGCCGACCGCGCCCGCGAACTGACCCGCGTATTTGTCGAAGACGATTTCAAGGAATTCGAACGCGCCCGCCAGCCGAAACTGGCCGGTTTCGTGATGCTGACTCAATACGCCGCCAGCATTCCCGCGCCATCGGCCTTCGCCGCCGGCAGCCTGGAAAATGTGCTCGGCGATTACCTGGCGAAAAACGGCAAGACCCAGCTGCGCATCGCCGAGACCGAAAAGTACGCCCACGTGACGTTCTTTTTCTCTGGCGGCCGTGAAGAGCCTTTCCCGGGTGAGGAACGCATCCTGATCCCGTCGCCAAAAGTCGCCACCTACGACCTGCAACCGGAAATGAGCGCGCCGGAAGTGACCGACCGCATCGTCGATGCCATCGAGAACCAGCGCTACGACGTCATCGTTGTGAACTATGCCAACGGCGACATGGTGGGCCATAGCGGCGTGTTCGAGGCGGCGGTCAAGGCCGTTGAATGCCTGGACACCTGCGTGGGTCGCATCGTCGAGGCTTTGGAAAAAGTCGGCGGGGAAGCGTTGATCACGGCCGACCACGGCAACGTCGAGCAGATGTCCGACGAGTCCACTGGCCAGGCCCACACCGCCCACACCACCGAGCCGGTGCCGTTCATCTATGTCGGCAAGCGTGACTTCAAGGTTCGCGACGGCGGCGTGCTGGCTGACGTAGCGCCGACCATGCTGATGTTGCTGGGCATGGAGAAGCCGGCGGAGATGACCGGGACTTCGATCCTGATCTGACCAGGCGTCGCAGCATTGAGCAGGGCTTTTGTGGCGAGGGAGCTTGCTCCCGCTCGATGGCGCAGCCATCGCAGATGCTTCTGGCTTGATCTATTGTCGAGGGGCTGCTTCGCAGCCCAGCGGGAGCAAGCTCCCTCGCCACAGCAAGCTCGCTCCCACATTGGTTTTTGGTGTTTTTTCGGCCAGTTATCACACAGCCCCAAATGGGCGTTTTTTTTGCAGCGTGGGGCGGGCATACTAGGCCGTCCCTTTCCCTGGTGTCGCCCGCCTCTATGCTTCGCGTCCTGATAGCCCTCGCTCTGACCTGCCTGCTCCAACCGGCCTTTGCCGACGAGCGCGCGCAAACCCAACAGCAGTTGGAAGCCACGCGCCAGGACATTGCCGAGCTGAAAAAACTGCTGGGCAAGTTGCAGGAAGAGAAATCCAGCGTGCAGAAAGACCTGCGCGGCACCGAAACCGAGATGGGCAAGCTGGAGAAGCAGGTCGACGCCCTGCAAAAAGAGCTGAAGAAAAGCGAATCCGAGCTGCAGCGGCTCGATGGAGAGAAAAAAAAACTCCAGGGCGCGCGCACTGAGCAGCAAAAGCTGATCGCCATCCAGGCCCGGGCCGCCTACCAGAACGGCCGCCAGGAATACCTCAAGCTGCTGCTCAACCAACAGAACCCCGAGAAATTCGCCCGCACCCTCACTTATTACGACTACCTGAGCCAGGCCCGCCTGGAGCAACTCAAAAATTTCAACGAAACCCTGCGCCAACTGGCCAATGTCGAAAAAGACATCGAGCTGCAGCAAGCCCAATTGCTGGTGCAGAAAAGCAGCCTCGACACCCAGCGTGAAGAACTCGAGAAGGTTCGCAAGGAGCGCCAGGTGGCCCTGGCCAAGCTCAATGACGACGTGAAGGCCCGCGACAGCAAGCTCAAGGCTCGCGAGCAGGACCAGGCCGAACTGGCCAATGTGTTGAAAACCATCGAGGAAACCCTGGCCCGCCAGGCTCGAGAGGCAGAAGAAGCGCGTCAGAAAGCGCTGATCGCCCAGCAGGAAGCCGAAAAAAAGCGCTTGCGTGAAGCCCAGGCCGACGCAGACGCCGGCGACGCCCCGCGCAAACCGGCAAAATCGAGCCCCGGCGCGCTGGTTTCCAGTGACGGCGAAACCTTCGGCGGTGCTTTTGCTTCAGCCCGAGGCAAACTTCCATGGCCGGTCAATGGTCGATTGCTTGCGCGCTTCGGTGAAACCCGCGGCGACGACACCCGCACCAAGTGGGACGGGGTCATGATCAGCGCTTCCGCCGGCAGCCAGGTGCATGCCGTGCATGGCGGGCGCGTGGTATTCGCCGACTGGTTGCGTGGCGCCGGCCTGTTGGTGATCCTCGATCACGGCAACGGTTACTTGAGCCTGTACGGCCACAACCAGACGCTGCTCAAGGCGGCGGGCGATGTGGTCAAGGCCGGTGAGTCCATCTCCACGGTCGGCAACAGTGG
Source organism: Pseudomonas sp. Z1-12 (assembly GCF_051132015.1). Classification (NCBI taxonomy): domain Bacteria; kingdom Pseudomonadati; phylum Pseudomonadota; class Gammaproteobacteria; order Pseudomonadales; family Pseudomonadaceae; genus Pseudomonas; species Pseudomonas sp. Z1-12. The sequence continues at coordinate 315,978 of NZ_CP071647.1, read as the reverse complement.
CGGGCAGGATACGCCAGCGCTGTATTTCGCTATTCGTCAGCAGGGTCGCCCCAGTGACCCGGCCCAATGGTGTCGTGCGCAAGGATAGCGCGCCCATCCTATTAAGGAGTTCGTTCGACATGCTGCATTTGTCCCGCCTCACCTCGCTGGCCCTGACGATCGCCCTCGTGATCGGTGCGCCCCTGGCTTTTGCCGCCGAACCGGCCCCATCGGCACCCGCCGCCACCGCCGCCACCGCAGCGACCACCAAGGCGCCGCTGCCGCTGGACGAACTGCGCACCTTTGCCGAGGTCATGGACCGGATCAAGGCCGCCTATGTCGAGCCCGTGGATGACAAGATGCTGCTGGAGAACGCCATCAAAGGCATGCTCAGCAATCTTGACCCGCACTCGGCCTACCTGGGGCCGGAGGATTTTGCCGAGTTGCAGGAAAGCACCAGCGGCGAGTTCGGCGGCCTGGGCATCGAAGTCGGCAGCGAAGACGGTTTCGTCAAGGTCGTGTCGCCGATCGACGACACGCCAGCCTCGAAGGCTGGCATCCAGGCTGGTGACTTCATCGTCAAGATCAACGGCCAACCGACCCGCGGCCAGAGCATGACCGAAGCCGTGGACAAGATGCGCGGCAAGATTGGCCAGAAGATCACCCTGACCCTGGTACGCGACGGCGGCACGCCGTTCGACGTGACGCTCACCCGCGCGGTCATCCAGGTCAAGAGCGTGAAGAGCCAGTTGCTGGAATCGGGCTACGGCTATATCCGCATCACCCAATTCCAGGTCAAGACCGGCGAAGAAGTCGCCAAGTCCCTGGCCAAGCTGCGCAAGGACAACGGCAAGAAACTCAACGGCCTGGTCCTGGACCTGCGCAACAACCCTGGCGGCGTGCTGCAATCGGCCGTGGAAGTGGTGGATCACTTCATCACCAAGGGCCTGATCGTCTACACCAAGGGGCGCATCGCCAATTCCGAGCTACGTTTCTCGGCCACTGGCAACGATTTGAGCGAAGCCGTGCCACTGGTGGTGCTGATCAATGGCGGCAGCGCCTCGGCCTCGGAAATCGTCGCCGGTGCCCTGCAGGACCAGAAACGCGGCGTGGTCATGGGCACCACCAGCTTCGGCAAGGGCTCGGTGCAGACCGTGTTGCCACTGAACAACGAGCGCGCCCTGAAGATCACCACCGCGCTGTACTTCACGCCTAACGGCCGCTCCATCCAGGCCCAGGGCATCGTCCCGGACATCGAAGTGCGCAAGGCCAAGATCACTAGCGAGGCGGATAGCGAATACTTCAAGGAAGCCGACCTGCAAGGTCACTTGGGCAATGGCAACGGCGGCGCCGACAAACCGACCGGCTCCGGCGCCAAGGCCAAGCCAATGCCGCAGGACGACGACTATCAATTGGCCCAGGCCTTGAGCTTGCTCAAGGGGTTGAACATCACGTCCGGCCGCTGAGATGGTCCTGCGGTTTACCTTCGTCCTGCTGTGCCTGCTGGCGGGGGCCGTTAACGCGGCCCCCGCCACACCTTCTTCGCCGCACAAGGCGTACCTGAGCCTGATCATCGACGACCTGGGGCAAAACCTGCCTCGGGATCGCCGGGTATTGGCCCTCCCCGGCCCGGTCACCGCCGCAATCATGCCCGACACGCCCCATGCCGCCGAATTCGCCCGCGAAGCCCATCGCGCCGGCAAGCTGGTCATGCTCCACATGCCCATGGACCCGGCCACCGGGCCATTCGCCTGGCATCCGGAACTGCCCATCGAAGAACTGGGCAAACGCCTGGACGCCGCGTTCGCCGCCGTGCCCTATACCAGCGGGATCAACAACCACATGGGCAGCCGCATGACCGCCCAACCCCAGGCCATGGCCTGGCTGATGGCGAATTTGCAGCAGCGTCACAAGTTTTTCGTCGACAGCCGCACCAGCGCCCAGACCGTCGCCGCCGCCGAAGCGCAGAAGATCGGCCTCGCCAGTGTGTCGCGGGATGTGTTCCTGGATGACGAGCGCACCGAAGCGGCCATAGCCGGCCAGCTCCAGATCGCCATTGACCTGGCCCGCCGGCAAGGCTCGGCCGTGATGATCGGTCATCCCTACCCGCAGACCCTGGCCGTGCTCGAACGCGAACTGCCCAAGCTCAAGGCCCAGGGCATCGAATGGATCGACATCAAGTCGATGATCAGCCTGCGCAGCAACCGGGCGATGGTTGGGCATGGGAAAGATGGGGTTTATCGGTAGCAGCCCATCGCGAGCAAGCTCCCTCCCACAGGGGGCCTGTGGCGGGCACCGCATCTGTGAACAACCGGTTGACCTTGTGGGAGCGAGCTTGCTCGCGATGGGCCAGCACATCCAACATCTCTACAAGCTGATCCACCGCTTTCGCGAGCAAGCTCGCTCCCACAGGGGATCTATGGCGGGCACCGCATCTGTGAACACCCTGGCAACCTTGTGGGAGCGAGCTTGCTCCGGGCGGCGATCCGACGATGGCGGCCGCACGGCGAGTAAAACCCTTAGAGATACCGCGCCATGATCGCGTCCACTTCACCTTCCTTGCGCAGCTCATCCAAGGCCTTTTGCAGCCGGGCCACCACGTCGTCAGGCACGTCCTTGTTCAACGCCAGGTACAACTCGGCACTGTTGAATCGCAGCACAGTCTTGAGATCGCTCACCCCTTCCTGACGCGCCAGGTAACGGCCGGCCGGGTCGCCGGTGGCCCACAGGTCGATCTGGCCATTGACCAGCTTGCGGGCATTGTCCTGATCCCGCAGCACGACCATCGGCTTCAGCCCTTGCTTGGCCAACGTCTCGGCGATCGCGTCGCCCTTGTAGGCACCGATCTTGTATTGGCGCGCCTGCTCCAGCGAGTCGAGGGTGATCTTGCTGTCTGCCTTGGCGAGCAAGATCCAGTCGTCCGGACCGATGGGGCCAACCCATTTGAACAGCTTTTCACGCTCCGGCAACCGCGCCATGACAAACACACCGTAGCCCGGATTTTCCAGGGCGAGTTTGTAGATGCGCTCCCAAGGGAAACGCAGCGTCAGACTGTAGGAAATATCGGCGCGCTTGAATATTTCGCGCACGATGTCCACGGCGATGCCATGGATGTTTTCGTTCTGGGCGAAATTCTTGCCGTTGATGGCCATGTTGTATGGCGGAAAATTTTCCGTCAGCAATACCACGCCGACGTCGCGATGTTCTTGCGCCTGCGCCCCGTTGATAAACAACAGCACGGTGCCGGCAAGGACGAAAACCAAACGTCTGAACATGTCTGACTACCGAAGATCCATGGCGAGCCAAGAGTGCCTCAGGGCCGCAATCGTGTCTACGGTCTTCACCTGCACAACCTTTCAGGCTAGAGATCCCAGCCTTCAAGGGTGAGGTAATTAGTTACCGCCAACCCACAGTCGCGCTCTGGTTAATTGAAGTTCACCGGCCTTACCGGTTCATTCAATCACCAGAGGAAGCGTTTTTATGAAATTGATCTCTTTTCCGTTAATCGCCGCACTGTGCATGTCGGTTTTGCATGGCAGTGCCCACAGCAAGGACTATGGCGATGGCTTGGAAAATTTTGCAGGGTCCAGGGTCCTGGAAAATGCGGATGGCAAATATGACCACTGGCGGGGTATCGGCCGGCTGTATACCGACAGTTATTGCACCGCGACCCTGCTCGACACCTTGGATTCCACTGTCGTCGGACCAACCCCCGCCTATGTGGTCACTACGGGTTTCTGCACGAGGCAAATCGATCAAAGCAACATGACGGACACCCCCATAAGCGGCCACATCTATTTCAGCTATTTCGCCGACACCGTGGTATTCCAGACCTACCCGGTAAAAAAAGTGGCCTGGCGAAGTATGCACGGTAGCAATATTTCCATTATTGAATTGGACGTCAGCCTTCAGGAACTCATCAAGGCCGGTATAACACCTTTGAAACTGGCCCAGGGTCACCCGAGTGATGGAACTGATGTATTGACTGTCGGTGCCTCGCTGGGTTTTCCAAAGACCACGTTGCGCATGGCCGCGTGTACATTGCAATCCGCCGAGGAGATCGTCAAAGGTCAGTTTGTATGGCGAAACAACGTGATGAATCATTGCAAGGATCTGACGGGAGGCAGTGAAGGAGGCCCAATCCTTGATCGTTACTCCAACGAGATTGTCGGTGTGCTGAATACCGCCACCCCACCTGACGGCTTCGCTCCATGCGAATGGCATGCGCCTTGTGTGCGCACCGACAGTGGCTATGAATCAATCCCTGACAACCGCTATGGAACTGCGACGGCTTTTCTCAACGGGTGCTTCGTGCAAGGCCATCTGGTCAAGGACGTGACGTCATCTTGCGCACTCTACCCGTCATTTTCCGTGGACCTGGAAGCCAATAGCCCGGCGAGGTATCAGCGGGTGGTAAAACAACCCGACGGGACGACAGCAATCCCGACTTGGAACTACCGCTTCAATATCAGCACTGCCTTCTATCGCCACAAGACAGTTCGTGCCGCAAAGCACTGCGAAAGCGGCCACAACTATAGCGATCCAACCAGCTCGGTCGACGCGTTTATAGACACTGATATCGGCACTCAGCCAGGCTTCTATTTCCTATGCATTATTGGTGTTGACTCCTCGGGACCGGCAGAGCCACTCACTACCCTTTCGCTGCCGGTAGAAATCCTGGACGGCGTTCCGACAGCCCAGCCGAACTTGTCAATCTACGCAGGCATCGGAGTGGCGCTGGAACAGTCCGAGGATCAATACCATACCTACACCGTCAAGTTCGGCCCGCTGGAAACTACGGATTGCACTGAAGCGGAAGACTACGAACCCTATAACCAGAAAGGCTACTTGTTGATAAACGAAGAACTGCCGCAGAGGTTCTGCAGCATCGCTTACGACAAAATGGGTCAGGCATCCAAGCCCAGGGAAGACCTGCTGAGTTCTACCACGAGCCGGCAAGACACCAGCCCGACACCCTGACAGGGCACCGAGCTGTTTTCGATGAAGGTACCTACCGAATGCAGATACCGCGCTGCGCCATATAAGCCTTGGCTTCCGGCACCGTGTACTCGCCGAAGTGGAAAATACTCGCCGCCAATACCGCACTGGCGTGACCTTCAAGAATGCCGTCGGCCAGATGCTGCAGGTTGCCAACACCGCCGGAAGCGATGACTGGAATGCCCAGGGCATCGCTGATGGCACGGGTGACACCGAGGTCGAAGCCGTTTTTCATGCCGTCCTGGTCCATGCTGGTCAGCAGGATTTCACCCGCCCCGAGGCCTTCCATCTTCTTCGCCCACTCGACGGCGTCCAGGCCCGTGGGTTTGCGCCCGCCGTGGGTGAAGATTTCCCAGCGCGGGGTTTCGCCCGGGCCGGAGACCTTCTTCGCGTCGATGGCCACGACGATGCACTGCGAGCCGAAATGCTGGGCCGCTTCGCCGACGAATTCCGGATTGAACACTGCGGCAGTATTGATGGACACCTTGTCCGCCCCGGCATTGAGCAGGTTGCGGATGTCCTGCACGGTGCGCACGCCACCGCCTACGGTCAGCGGGATGAACACCTGGCTGGCCATGCGCTCGACGGTATGCAGCGTGGTATCGCGGCCATCGACGCTGGCCGTGATGTCGAGGAAAGTAATCTCGTCCGCACCCTGTTCGTCGTAGCGACGGGCGATTTCCACCGGGTCGCCGGCATCACGGATGTTCTCGAACTTGACGCCCTTGACCACCCGGCCGTTGTCCACGTCCAGGCAAGGGATGATGCGTTTGGCCAGCGCCATGGTCAGTCCTCAGCCTTTGTACGAATCGCAGAAAGCTTGCGCTTCAGCGACGTCGAGGGTGCCTTCATAGATCGCACGGCCGGTGATTGCGCCGATGATGCCCGGCGCCTTGGCGTCGAGCAGCGACTTGATGTCACCCAGGTTATGGATACCACCGGACGCGATCACCGGGATCTTGGTGGCAGCGGCCAGCGCCGCGGTGAACGGCACGTTGCAGCCCTGCATCATGCCGTCTTTGGCGATGTCGGTATAAACGATCGAGGATACTCCATCGGCTTCAAACTGCTTGGCCAGATCGATGACCTGCACGGTGCTGATTTCAGCCCAGCCATCAGTGGCGACGAAACCGTCCTTGGCATCCAGGCCAACGATGATTTTGCCAGGAAACGCGCGACAGGCTTCGGCGACGAAAGCCGGATCTTTCACAGCCTTGGTGCCGATGATCACGTAGCTCACGCCAGCCTTGACGTAGTGCTCGATGGTTTCCAGCGAGCGAATGCCGCCGCCGATCTGGATCGGCAGGTTCGGATAGCGCTTGGCGATGGCCGTGACCACTTCGCCATTGACCGGTTGCCCTTCGAAGGCGCCGTTGAGGTCGACCAGATGCAGGCGACGGCAGCCGCCTTCCACCCACTTGGCAGCCATGCTCACCGGGTCATCGGAAAACACCGTGGAGTCTTCCATACGGCCCTGGCGCAGACGTACGCAAGCGCCGTCCTTGAGATCGATAGCGGGGATAATCAGCATCTGGCAAACCCTTAAATACGAGTATTCAGCTTGGCTCGGGAATCAGTTTTTCTCGAGCGCCCACAAGTCGCTTTCAATGCTTTCGAACCTTTCTTTAAGGTGCGCCTGCACATCGAAAATCGCCCTGTTGTAATAGTGCGGAGCAATTTCGCGGGTAAACAGGTCAAGAATTTCCGCCGCCTCGAACGAGCCCAGGTCCAGCTCGAAACGTTCCTCCATGAACCGCTGGATCTTGCGGTTCGCTTCACTCTCCTGCTCGGGCGTGAGGGTGAGGATCGGCGGTTTCTTGCGGGCCATTACCAGCGCCCGTCCCACGCCGCGAAGTTCTGCAACAGTTGCAGGCCATGGGTATGGCTCTTCTCCGGGTGGAATTGCACGGCGAAGCGCGAACCGTCGGCCAGGGCCGCGGCGAAATCGACGCCATAGTGACCGCTGCCCACCACCTGCCGCGCATTGCCGGCGGCGATGTAGTAGCTGTGCACGAAGTAGAAACGCGCCAGGTCCGGAATGTTGTGCCACAGCGGGTGATCCACCGCCTGCTTCACTTCGTTCCAGCCCATGTGCGGGACTTTCAAGTGCTCGCCGTCTTCATGCAGGCCCTTGCCAAAGAACTTCACCTGGCCTGGAAACAGCGAAATGCAATCGACACCGTCGTTCTCTTCACTGCGATCGAGCAAGGCCTGCATGCCCACGCAAATACCGAGGAATGGACGGTCCAGGCTGACTTCGTGCACCAGCTTGTCGAAGCCCAGGCGACGAATCTCGGCCATGCAATCACGAATCGCCCCGACGCCGGGGAATACCACCCGGTCGGCTTCGCGAATCACGTCGGCATCGCTGGTGATCAGCACCTTGCCGGCGCCCACGTGCTCGAGGGCCTTGGCCACCGAGTGCAGGTTGCCCATGCCATAGTCGATAACCGCGACCGTCTGCATTACAGGACGCCCTTGGTGGAAGGCATCTGGCCGGCCATGCGGTCGTCGAGCTCCACAGCCATGCGCAGCGCGCGGCCGAACGCCTTGAACACGGTTTCGATCTGGTGGTGGGTGTTGTGCCCGCGCAGGTTGTCGATGTGCAGGGTCACGTTGGCGTGGTTGACGAAGCCCTGGAAGAATTCCTGGAACAGGTCAACGTCGAAGCCGCCGACGGTGGCACGGGTATAGGGCACATGCATTTGCAGGCCAGGGCGGCCGGAGAAGTCGATGACCACGCGCGACAGCGCTTCATCGAGCGGCACGTAGGCATGGCCGTAGCGGCGGATGCCCTTCTTGTCGCCGATGGCCTTGGTAAAGGCCTGGCCCAAGGTGATACCGACGTCTTCCACCGTGTGGTGGTCGTCGATATGCAGGTCGCCCTTGCTGACGATGTCCAGGTCGATCAGCCCGTGACGGGCGATCTGGTCCAGCATGTGCTCAAGAAAGGGCACACCGATATCAAACCGGGCCTTACCGGTGCCATCCAGGTTGATCGAGGCTTTGATCTGGGTTTCCAGAGTGTCGCGCTCGACAGACGCCTTACGTTCGGCCATCACCAGCTCCGCAAAATCATTGGGCGAAAAAGGCAGCCATTATAGGGGCGCGAGCGGCAAACAGAAACAAAAGAGGTGACATCACTGACGGGCTGAAGCCCGGGCTGTCGGTGCTAGACATGTGCGTACAAGTCTGTGCCGTCACCCAAAACGACTGTGGGAGCGAGCTTGCTCGCGATAGCGGTGGGTCAGCAGACAATGATGTCGACCGACACGCCCCCATCGCGAGCAAGCTCGCTCCCACAAGGTTGGCCCGTCTCCAATGGATTCGGGCCTATCCATATTGTCGCTTAGCGGAACAACACCGCCGTCTTCTGCAGGGTCACCCACACACCCCACGCCAACGGAATGCCCACCACCAGCCAGGCGGCGATCGCCAGGGGCTTGGTGCCCGGTGCGGCTTTCCATTCCAGCGAAGTGGTGCTGTCGGCGCCCTTGTCATGGCCCAGCGCCTGTTCGGCGGCCAGTTCGGCGTCGGTCATGAAGTACTTGTCGGCGACCGGACGGACCAGCAGGTTGCACAGGAAGCCCAGCACCAGCAGGCCGGCAAGGATATACAAGGTGATGTCATAGGCCGCGGCACGTTCAACGCCGATGCTCAGCTGATATTCACGCAGGTAGTTCACCAGTACCGGACCCAGAACGCCTGCAGCAGCCCAGGCAGTCAGGAGACGACCGTGGATTGCGCCAACCATTTGCGTACCGAACAGGTCCGCCAGGTAGGCTGGCACGGTGGCGAAACCGCCGCCGTACATCGACAGGATGATGCAGAACGCCGCCACGAACAGCGCGACGCTGCCCAGGTGGCCGAGGTTCGGGATCAGCGCGTACAGGGCAAAGCCCAGGGCGAAAAACACGAAATAGGTATTTTTACGACCCAGGTAATCCGAGAACGAGGCCCAGAAGAACCGACCGCCGATGTTGAACAGGCTCAACAGACCGGTGAAGCCGGCCGCGATGGCCGCGATCTGGCCCAGTTGCACTGCGTCCAACTGACCGAACGGCAGGTCATTGCCCAGCAGCTTGCCGCCGAACACTTCCTGCAACAATGGCGAAGCCATGCCGAGGATGCCGATACCGGCGGATACGTTCAGGCACAGCACCAGCCATACGAGACGGAACTGCGGGGTTTTCCAGGCGACATTCACGTGAACGTGGCGATGGGTGATCATCGCGTTCGCGGCTTTCTTCGGTGCCGGGGTCCAGCCTTCAGGCTTCCAGCCAGTCGGCGGCACGCGGTACGACAAGGCGCCACCGATCATGAACACGAAGTAGATCGCGGCCATGACCAGGAAGCTCTGCCAGACGCCCACGCCCGTCGGCGAAGCGAAATGACTCATCAGCGCCGCAGCCAGCGGAGCACCGACCATCGCACCACCGCCGAAGCCCATGATCGCCATGCCGGTCGCCATGCCGCGCTTGTCCGGGAACCACTTGATCAGCGTGGACACTGGCGAGATGTAGCCCAGGCCCAGGCCGATACCGCCGATCACCCCGGAACCGACCCACATCAGCCAGATCTGATGGGTATAGATACCCAGCGCGGAAATCAGCAGGCCACCGCACCAGCACAAGGCCGATACAACGCCGGCCTTGCGTGGCCCGGCGTGTTCCAGCCAGCCGCCCCAGATCGCTGCCGAGCAGCCCAGGAAGATGAAGAACAGGGTGTAGATCCAGCCGAGCATCGAGATCGGCCAGTCACATTGGGACGAAAAGACTTGCGAGATGAAGCTCATATCCGGTGCACAGGCCACAGGCTTGGTAATCCCCAAGGCTTTGGACAGTGGCAACCAGAACACCGAGAAGCCGTAGGCCATGCCTATGCACAGGTGAATGGCCAACGCGGCCGGTGGAACCAGCCACCGGTTGAAACCCGGCTTGGCGATGATGCGTTCCTTGGAGAGGAACGCTGGCTGGTCGGCGACGCCGTCCGCCGTGATGCTCGTGCTCATTGTGTATCCCCCAGTTATTGGAATGGTTCGTCAGCCACGCATCACCCTCAGCCTTCATTGCACGCAGGCATGGCTGTATTTTCTGGTGAAGCTCCATAGTGTGCGACATCACGTCGCAGAAGGACGGACGAACGGGCAAAGGTTACCATTTGCTCGCGGCAGAAAAACCAAAGTGATATCACCTTTTTCGTGCCATCTGTCTTATCGCACGCTTGCTCGCTTTCTGTAGGGGACTAACGATTTATTTTTTCCGCGGCTGAAACCAGCCCCGTCCCCATGGGTCTTTGTTCGGCAGGCCTGCCGGAAGAACGATCACTCAACGCGCCACCAACTCGGGGCGTTATACTCGCGGCTAAATTTTGAACTCAACCTACAAGGATTCGCCCATGAAAGCGTTCGGCAAAATCCTGGGTCTGGTACTTCTCGGGCTGTTGCTGATCATTGTGGCCCTGGGCTTTGCCCTGACCCACCTGTTCGATCCCAACGACTACAAAGAAGAGATCCGCCAGATAGCCCGCGACAAGGCCCACATCGAGCTGACCCTCAATGGCGATATCGGCTGGAGCCTGTTTCCATGGCTGGGCCTGGAGTTGCACGACGCCAGCGTCGCGACCTTGGCCAATCCAACCCAACCTTTCGCCGACCTGCAGATGCTCGGTCTTTCGGTCCGGGTCATCCCGCTGCTGCGCCGGGAAGTGCAGATGAGCGATGTGCGCGTCGAAGGCCTGAACCTGCGGCTCAACCGTGACAAGAACGGTCACGGAAACTGGGAAGACATCGGTAAAGCGCCGGCCTCCGCGACGACGGCGAACACCCCGGCACCGACGCCGGCCGAACAGCCAGCCCCGCCTGCTAGCACCCCGGCAGAAAAACCTGCCCAGCCGACCCGCCTGGACATCGACAGCCTGACCGTGAACAACGCCCGGGTCGAATATACCGACGAGCAGACCGGCAAGCTGTTCACCGCCGAAAGCATCCAACTGAGCACCGGCCCGGTCCACGACTCCACCAATATTCCGGTGACCCTGACTGCATTCCTGTCCAGCAACCAGCCGGCCGTGCGCGTACGCACCGAAGTGACCGGCGAATTGCGCTTCGAGCGCGCCTTGCAGCGCTACAAGTTCGAAGACCTGAAACTGTCCGGCGAAGCCACCGGCGACCCGTTGCAGGGCAAGACCCTGAACTTCGCCGCCCAAGGGCAACTGTTCCTGGACAAGGCGGCCAATGTCGCCGAATGGACCGGCATCAAGCTGTCGCTCAACCAACTGCGCGCCCTCGGTGAGCTGAAGGTCAACGACCTCGACAAGAGCCCGCAATTGAATGGTGGAATATCGATCGCCCAGTTCGACCTGGCGAAGTTCGTCGACAGCGTCGGCCAGACACTCCCGGCCATGGCCGAAGGCAGCCTGAGCAAGGTCGAATTGGCCAGCCGCATTGCCGGCACGCCAAGCAGCGTCGAATTCAACGACATCAACTTGAAGCTCGACGACAGCCACTTCAGCGGTCGTATCGCCGTGGCAGACTTTGCCAAACAAGCCCTGCGCGTGCAGCTCAAGGCCGACACTTTCAACGTCGACCGCTACCTGCCACCAAAATCCGCCGAAGCCGACAGTTCCAAGGCGGCCCGTGAGGCTGAAGTCAGCAACACCGAAGCCAGCGCCATGGCCGGTGCCGGCAGCACACCGTTGCCGAGCGCTCCGACCCAGGGTGCCTGGAGTAACGATCGGCTGTTTCCGGTGGAGCGCCTGGGCAAGCTGGACCTCGATGCCGACCTGACCTTCGGGCAACTGACCCTCGATAAACTGCCGATCGAGAACGCCGCGCTCAAGGCCACCGGCCTGGGTGGCCTGCTGACCCTGGAGAATCTGCGGGGTGACCTGTACAGCGGCAACTTCGAAACCAAGGGCACCCTGGATGTGCGTCAGCCTACGCCACAGTTGAGCCTGCAAACCCGCATCAACCGGGTCCCCGCCGAGAAGATCATCGAAAGCCAGGGCAAGAATCCGCCGGTCAAGGGCCTGGTCACGCTCAACAGCGCAATCACCGCCAATGGCAATAGCCAGAAGGCCCTGATCGACAGCCTCAACGGCAACGCCGGGTTCGTCATCAACGATGGCGTGCTGCTCAATGCCAACCTCGAACAGCAATTGTGCAAAGGCATCGCCACCCTCAATCGCAAGTCCCTCAGCGGCGAACCCCGGGGCAAGGACACGCCGTTCCAGCAACTCAACGGCAATCTCACCTTCAACAATGGCGTTGCCCACAACCCGGACCTGAAAGTCCGCATCCCCGGCATGACCGTCAACGGCAACGGTGATATCGACTTGCGAGTGCTGGGCATGGACTACCGTGTCGGCGTCATCGTCGAAGGCGACAAGAGCGACATGCCCGACCCGGCCTGCCAGGTCAACGAGCGCTACGTCGATGTCGAATGGCCGTTGCGCTGCCGCGGTCCCCTGGAGCTGGGGGCGAAGGCCTGCCGCCTGGAAAACGACGGGCTGGGCAAGGTCGCGGCGAAGCTGGCCGGCGACCGGCTCGGCGACAAGATCGATGAGAAGCTCGGCGACAAGGTCAGCCCCGAACTGAAAGATGCGCTCAAGGGGCTGTTCAAGCGATGAGAGCCGAGCAGTTTTCCACGGCCGTCCTGGATTGGTTCGACCGCCACGGGCGTCACGATTTGCCCTGGCAACAAGACATCTCGCCCTATCGGGTGTGGGTCTCGGAAATCATGTTGCAGCAGACCCAGGTCAGTACCGTGCTCAATTACTTCGACCGGTTCATGGCCTCGCTGCCCACCGTTCAAGCCTTGGCCGCCGCGCCGGAGGACGAAGTGCTGCACCTGTGGACCGGGCTGGGTTACTACACCCGTGCACGCAACTTGCAGAAGACCGCGAAAATTGTCGTCGAGCAGTACGGCGGCGAATTCCCCCGAGACGTGGAAAAACTCACCGAGTTGCCGGGCATCGGCCTGTCCACCGCCGGCGCCATTGCCAGCATCAGCATGGGCCTGCGGGCGCCGATCCTCGATGGCAATGTCAAGCGGGTGCTGGCGCGCTTCACCGCCCAAGAGGGCTACCCAGGCGAACCCAAGGTAGCGAAACAGCTCTGGGCCACCGCCGAGCGCTTCACCCCACAAGACCGGGTCAACGCCTACACCCAGGCGATGATGGACCTGGGCGCCACGCTCTGCACCCGCAGCAAGCCCAGTTGCCTGCTCTGCCCGCTCAAGCAAGGCTGCGAGGCCCACATGCTGGGCCTGGAAACCCGCTACCCGATCCCCAAGCCGCGCAAGGAGGTGCCAAAAAAGCGCACCTTGATGCCCATGCTGGCCAACCACGAGGGCGCAATCCTGCTTTACCGTCGCCCGTCCACCGGACTGTGGGGCGGGCTGTGGAGCCTGCCGGAACTCGACGACCTCGATGACTTGCAGCACCTGGCCCTGCAACACTCGCTGGAATTGGGCAGCCAACACGAAATGCCAGGCCTGGTGCACACCTTCAGCCACTTCCAGTTGGCGATCGAACCCTGGCTGGTCCGGGTCCGGGAAACCGGCCATCACGTGGCCGAGGCCGACTGGCTCTGGTATAACCTCGCCACCCCGCCGCGCCTGGGCCTTGCCGCCCCGGTCAAAACCTTGCTCGAACGCGCGGCCGCCGTAATGAACGCAGGAGAGTTGCAATGACCCGCACCATCATGTGCCGAAAGTACAAAGAACAACTGGAAGGCCTGGAACGTGCTCCATTCCCGGGCGCCAAGGGCCAGGACATCTACGATAACGTCTCGGCCAAGGCCTGGAGCGACTGGCAGAAACACCAGACCCTGCTGATCAACGAAAAGCGCCTGAACATGATGAACGCCGAAGATCGCAAATACCTTCAGGGCGAGATGGACAAGTTCTTTTCCGGCGAAGAATACGCCAAGGCCGAAGGCTACGTACCGCCGTCCGAATAAGCTGTTCAGCGTGGGGGCGGATCGTAAGCGACGGTAATAATTAAATATTTTTTGAAAACTTGCTTGACGCCCCCCTGAAAAACCCGTTTAATGCGCCCCGTTGCCCAGATAGCTCAGTCGGTAGAGCAGGGGATTGAAAATCCCCGTGTCGGCGGTTCGATTCCGTCTCTGGGCACCAAATACCGAAAACCTCGATCAAGCAATTGATCGGGGTTTTTTATTGCCTGGATTTTCTTCCTCAGCCTTAACGACTCAGCTACATTCGTCCGCTCCCCTCCAGCAAGCGAGTCGACATGGACATCACCGGCATTCCCTTCGGCACCACCGATTGGTCAACTATCGAACCCACCGAGCACAAGGGCATCACCGGAACCGCTTATTGGCGCACGCGGCAATTCGGGCATATTCGGGTACGGATGGTGGAATACACAGCCGGTTACCTGGCCGACCATTGGTGCACCAAGGGCCATATCCTGTTTTGCCTCAAGGGCGAGCTCAATACTGAACTCGAAGACGGTCGGCAATTTTTGCTCAAGGCCGGCATGAGCTACCAGGTCGCCGACCAAGCCGAGCCCCATCGGTCTTCCACCTCATCAGGGGCTACGCTGTTCATCGTGGATTGAGATTCGAAGCGTCTGCGTTGAAGCTGTAGGATAGATGCCCTTATCCATCAGGAATCCGACTATGTCATCGGTCAACAAACAGCAGAAACGAAACCAGCGCGCCAAGGCGAAAGCCAAGCAGAACCGGGTTAAGCGTGCCACTGCGCCGAATGACTTCCTCGACCCGAACGATGAGCGCATCGACCTGGAGACCGTGGACTTATCGGACCTGTTCCAACTGATGGACGCTGCCGAGAAAGTCAGCCAACAGGCCATGTGCACGGCCTTCCTGGGGCATCCACTGCTGGAGTTGGTGCTGGAGCAGGAAGGTGAGGAAGAAGCCACTGACTTCATCATTACCGCCTTGATCGAATATCGCCGCCTGACCACGGGTGTCGATGAGCAGACTGCGCTGGACTGGGTGGAGAGCAAGCAATTCCAGGCTGATTATGTGGCCGCCTCCCAGGCTCTGGCGCAAGGTAAGGTCTGATTCTCGCCCGTTAAACACTTTGTGCCGATGGGGTTCGCAGTGGCTGACAGGCTGGGGGGATAGCTCCTACAAGCCAAGGCCAACGGACATAGGACGGCGTCATACCCGTCCTGCATAAATCAGTTATTTTTCCTTCCAAGCAATCAGCCCCGTCCGGCATCATCGAAACGTCGCCTGGAGCATCCTTCCGGTCCGCCCCTCTCAATGGCTGGACACTGCGATGACGCCACTGCTGCCCCAGGATGACCCACAGCTCGCCCCCTTGATCAACGAACTCGGCGAGCTGATTCGTCAGGCTCGCCAGAAGGTCCTGCGAGCCGTCGATACGCTCCAGGTACAAACCTGCTGGCAGATCGGCCGGCATATCATCGAGTTCGAACAGGGCGGCGCCGAACGGGCGGCTTACGGCGCAAGGTTGCTACCGTCGCTGGCGAAGGTGCTGACGGTGCGGTTTGGGAAGGGATTTGATGAACGTAACCTGCGGCACATGCGAGATTTTTATCAGAAGTTCCCAATTTGGAACGCAGTGCGTACCGAATTGAGCTGGACCCATTACCGCACGCTTTTTCGCGTAGATCACGATACCGCCCGTCACTGGTACATGAACGAAGCCGTCACTCAAAACTGGTCCACCCGCGCGCTGGAACGCCAGATCGGCACGCTCTATTACGAACGTCTCCTGGCAAGTCGCGACCGACCTGCGGTCGAGCAGGAAGCGGCCATCAATCTTGAGAAACTGGATTTCGGTCCCAGGGACATCGTCAGGGATCCGGTGGTCCTTGAGTTCCTGGGGCTACCCAATACCGGCATGCTGCTGGAAACCGATCTCGAACAGGCCTTGATCGACCAGCTACAAGGCTTCCTTCTGGAACTGGGAAAAGGCTTCGCCTTCGTCGCACGCCAACAGCGCATCAGCACCGAAAGCAAAGACTTCTACATCGACCTGGTCTTCTACAACTACCTGCTCAAGTGCTTTGTGATCGTCGATCTCAAGCGCGGCGAGCTCAGCCACCAGGACATCGGCCAGATGGATATGTATGTGCGTCTCTACGATGACCTCAAGCGCGGCCCCGACGACAAACCTACCGTGGGCATCATTCTCTGCGCTCAAAAGGATGAGTCGGTGGTGCGTTATTCCGTATTGCAGGGCAATGAACAGCTATTCGCCAGCCAGTATCAATTGGTGCTCCCCACTGAAGAAGAGCTGCGCAACGCGCTGGATCGCGAACAGGCACGCCTTGAGGAAGGGGCAATCGGGCGCAGTGACTTCAAGGAATAAAAGCCGGCGCCGGGCTGGGATTGTACATTTCCAAGGGGATTGTCCAGGCCCATGGCGGTAAACTGCACGCCGAAAGCCAGCCAGGCCAGGCAGCGAATTCCGCTTTACCGTGCCTAAAATCGACTGAGCCGCGCACCGTCCCCTAACGAATTGGAAACCGAAGCCCAATGGCCTCATTGAACAAACAGCAAAAACGCGCCAAGCGCGCCAAAGACAAAGCCAAGCAAATCCGCATGACCGGGCGCAAATCGATCCCGATGTATGGCGACCCGGCCCACGCCACCGCCCAGCCACCGGCCTACGTGCTGGAGCTGTTCGCCAAGCTGCGCGACGCCGAGGCCATCAGCCGCAGTGAAATGCTCGATACGCTGCTGGCAAACGTTAGCGAAATGATCATCGAACGCCCGGGTCTGCTCGACCTGAAAAACGCCGAAAACGAAAGCATGGCGGCGACCAACCTGGCCGCCGACATGCTGGTGGACTACCGCATGTGGGTCGATGAGATAGACCGCGAGACCGCCCAGCGCTGGCTCAGCACACCGGAGTTCATCAAGGACTTCAGCGAGGCGCTGGACCGCTATCGCCAAACCCTGGAAGAGCCGGCCAGCGAATAAGCCCGCCGGCTATTCGTCACTGTTCCAGTGGAACACCAGTTTGCGCGCGGCCCCGCTGCCTACCTCAGCCGTGTCGCGCCGCGCTTCACCATTACGGGTCGCCACCACGTTGTACTTGCCTGGCGGCAGTTGCACATAAACCAGCGGCCCTGCATCGCTGAGGGTCAGCAATGTTTGTCCCGATGCGTTCTGCACGGTCACGTCCACATCCGGGACGTATTTGTTTTCCGGGCCGATCGCAAAGGTCATATGCAGGTTGTAACCCTGGGCCTGCTCGATGGCCCGGGCTTCGTCCTCGCCGATGCCGCCGGACAGATAGGTTATGCCTTTGTACTGCATGGGCTGGACCTGCACACCTGCGTTGTCTACAGGGGCGAGGTTGGTGGCGTTGAGCGCGATGGGGAACAGCAGGATGCTGATGGCGATGAAAGGTAATACAACATAATGAATGAGCTTCATGGCGAGGACTCCAGGTTCTGGAAACAACTCACATGAGTTTTTGTTGGAGCACAGGTGCGCTTTAAGGTTTAGATCGATTGGGACTATGGGTTAGGACGAGATCATTTCTGCAGCCGGTATATCCCATTGACATATCCCTTCACTGTCCTATGCTTCCCACTGCATTTAATGGAGGACTGCACATGGAACAAACCACCCTTTTCATGAGCAACCGCAGCCAAGCGGTCCGGCTCCCCAAAGCAGTGGCGATGCCAAGCGACGTAAAGCGTGTAGATGTGATCGCCATAGGCAGAGCGCGCATCATTACACCGGCCGGCGAAGCGTGGGATAGCTGGTTCGATGGCGATAGCGCGACAGCAGACTTCATGGCAGAGCGTGAGCAGCCTGCCGATCAGGAGCGCGAGTCTTTCTGATGATCAAATTCATGCTCGATACCAACGTCTGTATCTTCACCATCAAGAACAAACCCCAGATTGTTAGAGAAGCCTTCAATCGTCATCACGGCCAGCTCTGCATCAGCGCCGTCACGCTGATGGAGTTGATCTACGGTGCAGAAAAATCATCCGCCCCAGAGAAAAATCTCGGCGTCATCGAAGGGTTCTGTGCCCGACTTGAGGTTTTACCTTTTGGTTATGAGGCTGCAGCACATACCGGAATGATCCGTGCAGAGTTGGCAAAGATTGGCAGACCAATCGGCCCCTACGACCAGATGATTGCCGGCCATGCCCGTTCCCTCGGACTGATCGTGGTCACAAATAACCTGAAAGAATTCGAAAGAGTCCCGGGACTGCGCATCGAGGATTGGACCACTGCGCCGAAGCGGGGGTTGTAACTTCGGTGGTTTGAAGTTAGAAACACAGCTCCATCGAGCCCCTGTGGGAGTGAGCTTGCTCACGATGAGGCCATCAACTTCACATCTGCGTTGGCTTTTCTGCCGCTATCGCGAGCAAGCTCGCTCCCACAGGTTTTATGGCCACTTTTCTTTAATGAGTAACGGAACCACGCCCATGGCCTCCGCGAACAAGCAACAAAAACGCGCCAAGCGTGCAAAAGCAAAAGCCAAGCAAATACGCATCAGTCGTACAAAGCCTGCTGCCACCACGTTTGATCTTCCCGAATACGACGATCCCTACTTCCTGGATGCCCTGCAGGATGAATTCGCAGAACGCCCCAGAGACTTCCTGTCGCTGTTTTATGAGATGAAAGACGCCGAAGAAGAGGCGGGGCGCATCGACATGATGGTCAGGATGATGGGATTACTTTTTGCCATGACCAATGAACAGCCCGAGCTGCTGGATAACGAAAATGCTGAAAACGAAACCATGGCGGTCCAGATTCTGACCGAGAATACCTTGGTCGCTTACCGAAAGTGGGCTGACGATATCGACCAGGAAGCAGCGGAGGATTGGCTTCACAGCCCTGAAGTACAGGCAGATTTCGTAACTGCACAAGCCAGCTTCAAAGAGGTTCTCAGAATACTGTGGGATCTGAAGGACGCTCCCGAATAACCCACCGGACTTTGATTGCGGCAACGCTCATCCGGTTAACCCTTCCAACCCCCGCCCAAAGCTGGCACCATCGCGCCTTTTTTTACGCGACTCCCCGGGCCTTTCACCGGTAAACAAGGTTCAAACGGCCGTTCGGTTGTTGATGGCGCGACAGTCTGCTGTGCCGATGCGACAACCTGCCGCACATCACCGGTTTACCGCCCGTCGCGCTGTTGGCGGCCATTCGGACGCATGCTAGCTTGGCCGCCTCGCCAAGGAAGGCTGCCAACAGCAAGGAGCACATACCATGAGGACCGCACATGGCCCAGGCCACGCCCGCGCTTGAAATTCGCAATTTGCACAAACGCTACGGACAGCTGGAGGTGCTCAAGGGCGTCTCGCTGACCGCCCGCGACGGCGATGTGATCTCGATCCTCGGATCCTCCGGGTCCGGCAAGTCCACATTCCTGCGTTGCATCAACCTGCTGGAAAACCCCAACCAGGGCCAGATCCTGGTGGCTGGCGAAGAGCTCAAGCTCAAGGCCGCGAAAAACGGTGAACTGGTGGCCGCCGACGGCAAACAGATCAATCGCCTGCGCAGCGAGATCGGTTTTGTCTTCCAGAACTTCAACCTTTGGCCGCACATGAGCGTGCTCGATAACATCATCGAAGCCCCGCGCCGGGTGCTTGGCCAGAGCAAGGCCGAAGCCGTCGAAGTGGCCGAAGCGCTGCTGGCCAAGGTCGGTATCGCCGACAAACGCCACGCCTACCCGGCCGAGCTGTCCGGCGGCCAGCAACAACGCGCCGCCATCGCCCGCACCCTGGCGATGCAGCCCAAGGTGATTCTGTTCGACGAACCCACCTCCGCCCTTGACCCGGAAATGGTCCAGGAAGTACTTAGTGTGATCCGCGCCCTGGCCGAAGAAGGACGCACCATGCTGCTGGTCACCCATGAAATGGGCTTCGCCCGTCAAGTTTCCAGCGAAGTCGTGTTTCTTCATCAAGGCCTGGTCGAGGAGCAAGGATCGCCACAGCAGGTCTTCGAGAACCCGCTT
Source organism: Pseudomonas sp. Z1-12 (assembly GCF_051132015.1). Taxonomy (NCBI): domain Bacteria; kingdom Pseudomonadati; phylum Pseudomonadota; class Gammaproteobacteria; order Pseudomonadales; family Pseudomonadaceae; genus Pseudomonas; species Pseudomonas sp. Z1-12. The sequence continues at coordinate 296,053 of NZ_CP071647.1, read as the reverse complement.
TCGGCGCGCTGCAAACAATTCATGTCCAGCAACCGCTAACGGAGCAGTACACATGCAGACCTACAAGAAATTCCTCCTGGCCGCAGCGGCCAGCCTGGTCTTTTCGGCCAGCGCCATGGCAGCCGAAAAGCTGAAGATGGGCATCGAAGCAGCCTATCCGCCGTTCAACAACAAGGACGCCAGCGGCCAGGTCGTGGGGTTCGATAAAGACATCGGCGATGCCCTGTGCGCCAAGATGAAAGTCGAGTGCGAAGTGGTCACTTCCGACTGGGACGGCATCATCCCGGCCCTGAACGCCAAGAAGTTCGACTTCCTGGTCTCGTCGCTGTCGATCACTGAAGAACGCAAGCAGGCCGTGGACTTCACCGACCCGTACTACTCCAACAAACTGCAATTCATCGCGCCAAAAAATGTCGACTTCAAAACCGATAAAGCCTCACTCAACGGCAAGGTCATCGGGGCACAACGCTCCACCCTCGCCGGCACCTGGCTGGAAGATGAAATGGGCAGCGACATCACCACCAAGCTTTACGACACCCAGGATAACGCCTACCTGGACCTGACCTCCGGCCGCGTCGACGCGATCCTGGCGGACAAATACGTGAACTACGACTGGCTGAAAACCGATGCTGGCCGTGATTATGAATTCAAGGGCGACCCGGTGGTGGAAAGCGACAAGATTGGTATCGCCGTGCGCAAGGGTGATCCGCTGCGCGACAAGCTGAACGCTGCCTTGAAAGAAATCGTGGCCGACGGCACCTATAAAAAGATCAACGACAAGTACTTCCCGTTCAGCATCTATTGATACTGACGTGCCTGGCCGGCGCAGCTGCCTGGCAGCGCCGGCCCTTAGCAAAGCCTGCCGCGATATGAATTCTTACCCATGATGATCGATCTCTACGGATTCGGCCCGGCGCTCGCCGCTGGCGCGCTGATGACCGTCAAGTTAGCGCTCACAGCCCTCTGCCTGGGGCTGGTGCTCGGCCTTCTAGGCGCCTTGGCCAAGACCTCGCCGCACAAGCCGCTGCAATGGCTGGGCGGCACCTATTCGACACTGGTTCGCGGCGTCCCGGAATTACTCTGGGTACTGCTGATCTATTTCGGCACCGTCAACCTGATGCGTGCCCTGGGTGAGTATTTCGGCAACCCCGACCTCGCCCTCGACGCCTTCGCCGCCGGGGTCATTGCCCTGGGCCTGTGCTTTGGCGCCTACGCCACCGAAGTGTTTCGCGGCGCGATCCTGGCGATTCCCAAGGGCCATCGAGAGGCCGGCGTCGCCCTGGGCCTGTCGAAGTGGCGGATCTTCACCCGGTTGATTATGCCGCAGATGTGGCGCATCGCCCTGCCCGGCCTGGGCAACCTCTTCATGATCCTGATGAAGGACACCGCGCTGGTCTCGGTGATCGGTCTGGAAGAAATCATGCGTCATGCGCAAATCGGCGTGACCGTGTCCAAGCAACCGTTCACCTTCTATATGGTCGCAGCCTTCATGTACCTGGGCCTGACGGTGCTCGCCATGATCGGCATGCACCTGCTGGAACGACGCGCCGCCCGTGGATTTACCAGGAGCACCCAATGAACTGGGACGTCATCATCAAGTGGCTGCCGAAGCTGGCCCAGGGCGCGACGCTGACCCTGGAGTTGGTGGCCATCGCCGTGATCGCCGGGCTGCTGCTGGCGATTCCACTGGGCATCGCTCGCTCTTCACGCCTGTGGCAAGTGCGGGCGTTACCCTACGCCTACATCTTCTTTTTCCGAGGCACGCCGCTGTTGGTCCAGCTGTTCCTGGTCTACTACGGCCTGGCGCAATTCGATGCCGTGCGCAGCAGTGCGCTGTGGCCGTACCTGCGGGATCCGTTCTGGTGCGCCACGGCCACCATGACCCTGCACACGGCCGCCTACATCGCCGAGATCCTGCGCGGCGCGATCCAGGCCATCCCCCGTGGCGAGATCGAAGCCGCGCGGGCCCTGGGCATGTCGCGGCCCAAGGCGCTGTTCTACATCATGCTGCCCCGCGCCGCGCGCATCGGTCTGCCGGCCTATAGCAACGAAGTGATCCTGATGCTCAAGGCCAGCGCCCTGGCGAGCACCGTGACCCTGCTGGAACTCACCGGCATGGCCCGCACCATCATTGCCCGGACCTATATGCCGGTGGAGATCTTCTTCGCGGCGGGCATGTTCTACCTGCTGATGTCCTTCGTCCTGGTTCAAGGTTTCAAGCAACTGGAACGCTGGTTGCGTGTCGATGCCTGCCAAGGACGCTGACAGCGGCGTTCTGACGGGCGAGGCACTGCTCGCCCGCTTCACGGCGCTGGAGGTTTTTCTCACAGCGCACCAGGCACTGTGGAAACCACGTCCGTTCACCCATCTGCATCTGCCTTGGGAAACATCCCACCCGGAATTGGCCCAATGGCTACGACAGCGATCGCTGGAAGCTGCGGAAAACGATCATCACCAGCCATGGTTGATGGAAGACGCACCAGCGCCCTTTCCGGAACTGGCCGCTACGTCTCACGCGTTGAGCGCTGTCGCAGCATTACCCGCCAGCACGCTCAAAGCGCCAAGCCATCGCCTGAACGTCGACGTGCCCGGGCGCAAATGGCAACAGATCGAAGCCTTCGCCAGCCGCCTGCGCTTCACCACCCCTCCGAGCCACTGGCTCGATTGGTGCGCCGGCAAAGGCCACCTCGGTCGACGCCTGCTGCACGATGAGCAGCAACTGACCTGCCTGGAGTACGACCCCGCACTGGTCGCCAGCGGCCAATTGTTGAGCCAGCGCCATCACCTGCCCGCCACGCACCGGCAACAAGATGTGCTCGCGGCGGACGCGGCCCAGGCACTGCATCCGGAACACACCCCCGTGGCCCTGCATGCCTGCGGCGACCTGCATGTGCGCCTGATGCACCTGGCCAGCGCCGCTGGCTGTGCACAACTGGCTATCGCGCCATGCTGTTACAACCGCATCAGCAGCGAGCGCTATCAAGCACTGTCCGACGCTGCCAAAGTCTCTGCCCTACAGCTATCACTCGACGATCTCGGCCTGCCGCAGACCGAAACCGTCACCGCTGGCGCGCGTGTAAGAAGACAGCGGGACCAATCGATGGCCTGGCGCCTGGGTTTCGACCTCCTGCAACGGCAGATCAGAGGGTGCGATGACTACCTGCCCACCCCGTCGTTGCCCAGCGCCTGGCTGGAAAAATCCTTCGCCCAGTACTGCACCGATCTGGCGGCCATGAAAGACTTATCCACAGTCGGCACGCCTGATTGGGTCGCTCTGGAAGCAGCAGGTCACCAGCGCCTGGCCGAGGTGCGCAACCTGGAGTTGCTGCGAGGCCTTTTCCGACGGCCACTGGAGCTTTGGCTGGTCCTGGACCGAGCCCTTTTCCTCACGCAAAAGGGCTACGACGTTCACCTCGGCACCTTCTGCGAAACCCCACTGACGCCGCGCAATCTGCTGTTGCTGGCAGAACGTTACTGAGACGAAACAGCCTGTGGATAACTCTGTTGATGAAATAAACTCGAATCCAAGAAATCCGTGATTTCCTGACCGAATCAGCATTGGTCATTTTTTGTTCATATGGATAAAAAACCATGAAAACAGGCATTTGCGACGAAACGCGAAAGCGGTCACAAAATCGCAAGATACCCTGCGCGTCATCCAGCCCGTTGTGCATAAGCGTCTAAGCAAAACGACATAACCGCCGAATTCAGTGCTGCCCCGCGCCAATAATTGCGTCCACCGCGCCCGTGCTATACAACAGCCCAACGTATCGTGATTGACACAATGCCGACACACTCAAGGACTGGCCGTGACGTTCATTTCCTACGCACAAAACTTCGAAGACATACGCCTGTGGCGCGCCCTTCAATCGGTGGAAAACGGCTTTTACCTCGACGTCGGCGCCAACCATCCGACAGATGATTCGGTCACCCGCGCGTTTTACGACCGCGGCTGGCGCGGCATCAACATCGAACCGGTGCCAGCCTACCACGACGCACTCTGCCAACAACGCCCGGACGACATCAACCTGCAATGCGTGGCCGGCGAAAACGCCGACAGCCTGACTTTCTACACCATCGCCGACACAGGCTTATCCACAGTAGAAACCAGCGTCGCCCAACAACACCGCGACGCCGGCATGGACGTGCGCACCCAGACCGTCCAATCCCGCACCCTGGCCTCCATTTGCGAGCAATACGCCCAGGAGCGCCCCATCCACTTCCTGAAAATCGACGTCGAAGGCCATGAAGAAACCGTGCTGCGCGGCATGGACTTCAGCCGCTGGCGCCCTTGGATCATCCTCATCGAAACCCCATGGGCCCGCGACCAGACCTGGGAAACCCTCATCACGGATGCCGGCTACCAGTCCATCCTGTTCGACGGCATCAACACCTACTACCTCGCCGAAGAACACCGGGCCCTCAAACCCGCCTTCGACATTCCCCCGTGCAACCTCGACGGCTTTCAACTTTGCAAAGGCCACAAATTCAGCCACCCGATCGACGATGCAGACCTACAGCTCAGCGCCGCACTGCAACGGGCGGAACAGGCCGAAGCCCAACTCCACGCCATGCAAAACAGCCGTGCGTGGCGAACCTTGCAGAAAGTACGCGCCCTGCTGCGCCGCGCTTGAGCATGGGTCGTGCAAAAATAGTCAGAATTCAGGGGTTTACAGAACGCGCCCAATCGCTATAATCGTCGCCCACACGCCGGTATAGCTCAGTTGGTAGAGCAACTGACTTGTAATCAGTAGGTCCCGGGTTCGACTCCTGGTGCCGGCACCATACAAGGTTCCAGAGAAGGCTTTCAAAATCTCTGGAACCCCCGAAAAACCCGCCTTCTGGCGGGTTTTTTCGTTTTGGCGTTCCGTCGGTTTCCGTCAGAAACTGGTGGATTCCAACCGTTTTAGGGGTAGTGTTAGGGGTAAGGTAATTCGATAAAGGGGGAGTACCCTTATGTCGCGCACCACTGCTCCACTCTCCGATTCGGCTTGCCGCTCAGCCAAGCCCACCGACCGCGCCTACAAGCTTTTCGACGGCGATGGCCTCTACCTTCTAATCCAGCCCAATGGCCGTAAAGGCTGGCGTCTCAGGTATGTAAAACCTGACGGACGCGAAGGACTGACCTCGTTCGGCAGCTACCCCGTGGTCAGCCTCGCCGATGCGCGCAACAAGCGCCTGGAGGTCAAGCGGATGCTGGCGAAAGGCATCGACCCCATCGAGACCAAACACCAAGCCAAGACGCAGGCCGCAATCAAAGGCCGTACCTTTGAAAGCGCTGCACTGGAATGGCACAACGCGATGTCTGCCAAATGGGCACCGGGTCATGCCAAGACGGTTCTGAGCCGCCTCAAAACCCATGTATTCCCGCTGATCGGCGCTCGCTCTATTGTCGATCTGGACACCCATGACCTGATGCAACCTCTGGAAGCGATCCAGAAACGCGGCACGATTGACGTCGCTTTAAGGGTACAAAACTACCTGCAAAGCATCATGCGCGAGGCAAAGCGTTCTCGGCAGATCACCGCAAACCCTGCCTACGACCTTGAAGGCTTGATCAAAGCCCCGAGAGTGGTTCACCGCCCCGCTCTACCCTTATCGCGTCTGCCTGAATTGCAGGAGCGTATCGACACCTACAAAGGCCGCGCACTTACCCGTCTGACGGTCATGCTCTCGCTGCATGTGTTCGTACGCTCCAGCGAACTGCGCTTCGCCCGCTGGAGCGAGTTCGACCTCAAGCGCGGCACCTGGGAGATACCGGATACTCGTCCGGCATTGGACGGAGTGCCCTTTTCCACAAGGGGTACAAAGATGGCCGGGGACATCCACCTTGTACCCTTATCGCCGCAAGCTGTGGCCCTGCTTGAACAGATCCACGCCCTCACCGGCAAATTCGACCTGGTGTTTGCAGGCGATGCCAAGCCCTGGAAGCCCATGTCTGAAAACACGGTGAACAGCGCACTCAGAAAGATGGGGTACAACACCAAAGCCGAAATATGCGGGCATGGGTTTCGGTCGATGGCCTGTAGCGCGCTGATTGAGTCAGGGCTGTGGTCGGAGACAGCCATTGAAAGGCAGATGAGCCACAAGGAGAGGAATAACGTCCGAGCGGCCTATATCCACAAGGCTGAGTTCATCGAAGAGAGGAGGCTGATCATGAACTGGTGGAGCCGATATCTTGAGGTCAATCGGCAGGAGCATGTCACCCCGCACGAATTTGCGAACCAGACCGGCGCAAATGTCACTCGGCTAAGGACAAAACGTGGCGCAACAGACTAAGCGCTCGGCCTCCGGGCCACAGCTCCGCACAAGGAAAATGGGCTTGTATTGATTACCGCTTGCATGCACGTTGAATAGTAAGGCCATTGACGACTGGCTGCGTTCGCCCCTAGCCGGTCGAAGTGAAGCCAAAGTACGCATCCCCATAGCATAGGCAGAATCGTGCACGTCGTCCGGCCTTTCACTTGGGTAGAATTGCTTATTGGTCGGCTTTCAAAATTACTGCTGCGACCGCTGCGGCGAAGGTATCAGGGCCACATGTCCCTATAATGTGAAGTGGTATTCCGAGTTCATCGCACACTAACTGCGCCTGAGCGCGCTCCGCGGCTAAGAACTTGATAGTGTGGTCAATATCCAATTCCCGGCTATCTCGTTCTCGTATGCGAGTCGCAATTGTATTAGCGTCCGCCTCCAGCAGCAAAACTCCATCGAGGCGAAGAGCCTTAAAAACGTCCGCAGCCAAAGGTGAAAATTCACCCTGAGCATCCAGCAACACAAAATGCCCGTCCAGCAGTAACCGAGTGCCGGCCTCATTGTGGCGAGTGACAGCATTCGCCAGTGCTATCTGATTGGCGTCCACATCACCGACCCGTTTATCCGTCCCCCAGTCAGGTAACGCGCGCTCCTCCTTGATCAGCTTACTGGCTGAGGTTTGCGTTAGACCTAAGGCCTTAGGAAGTTGAGAGGCTAGGAAAGTCTTACCAACACCATGTACACCCGCGACGAATATGTTCATACAGATCCCTCCGATGGAAACATGGCGCGCATTACGCGTGGGAAATCGTTAGGACCCAGATAGAGAAAGGACTGAGGTGGTGTGAAGTTCGCGAAAAGATCCTTCGGATCGACCTGAACTTCGGCGATCTTTATGCGCTGGATCATCACACCGAACGCAGTCTTCTTTCCTTTGACATAAGCCTTGAGTTCGTCATAGGTCACGCCGCCCCCGTTGGCATCTGCCAAGGTCCACAGACTCTCAAAGTCGCATTCCTCAATCCGATCGATAAAGGCTACTCCTACCAGCCTCTGCTTTGGTGCTGACGAGTACAACACCATGACGCCAATATCGTTGGACGGCCAGCTTCGACGTAACTCAACGCGCTTCGTCCCTGCAAGGATCAGGTCGGCGTATTTTGGCTTTATCGAAAGTAGGACAGCCCTACCGCTCGGTTGCTCGAATGATTCGGGAAAAAGACTCATCAGATATTTTCGTGATCGATTGAATGGGGCCCCTGACGATCCGCGAGCGCTTAAGGTCCGCATACTCTAGGGGGGGCTCGAAGTGACATATCAGACGGAATAGCATCACCTTGGTCTCAGTCCTGGCCATTTCCTCTATTTGTTCATCAGAGTACACGGTTCTACGGCTCACAATCTGTGCGATATCGTCAGCCGCTTCCGACCACTCGTATCGCTCAACAACACCCAGTGTCGTCAGCGCACGCATGTCGCGACTGCGATAGAACATTACGACATCGCCTGGACGCGGCTGTTTGCTGGGGGTGTGACAAAGATATGCGAGTTTGATCGCATTGCTGACATGCCTTTGCGGATGGTTACCAGGCAATGAATGCCCTGGACGCTGATAGTCCGGGAACAAAATGTCGTGGTACTGAGGCTGAATTGGCACTATAAATTTATGGACATAATCACCGCCCATGTAATGCGGATAATAGCGCTGGACGTACTGGAACGGGTCCATCTGCAGCGGAGGCGGGGCGACAGGATGCGCTTTTACGTAAACTGCGTCCCCTTGGTAAAGCCCCTCGTAGCGAAAACCGAAGTCTTCAATCAGTGTGATCAGTTGTGACTGCTGAACGTTGTTAGCGTGCAGAAAAATCGACTCACATTGGTGGTTTGTCGCGTACTTGAAGGCAGCCCGGAGAAACAACTCTCCGAGTTTCCTTCCACGAACGGTTTCGCCGACCTTGAACGTACAGAGCTTCAATGCCCTGCCGACAAGCACCTCACCATCGTCCGTTACAGCCTGGTCGGCCTGAACAGCGTAAATACAGATAGCCGCTATAGCCTGATGAGCGTCTTCGCGATAGACCCAAGCACGACGCCCTTCCATGGCCTTCCGACGAAACCAATCGTTAAAACCATCGTAGCCCGCACGGATACTGTCGAAGAATGGCACAGCCAGTTGGTGGGTCAACGTATGGATTTCAACGTCTTCAATGTGAGGGAGTCGCACCTCACCAGGCTCATGGAGCCGACGCAGCCAGTCGTCAGCAGTCTGGATGAAGTACACGCGGCTACTCAGTCCGCGTGCCCGCGCCTTACGGTGCAACCCCTGATCCTCGGTCACCAAAACGTGCGCTGCATCATTCTCTAATGCGTAGAGAATTTCATTGTCACAAGCGTCGTTTACCGAAGTTTCAGGCGAGTTCCATGGACAAGCCGGCCCAGCCTGCAGTTGAGTGTACTGACGGAGCCTGGCCAAAGTGCGCTCGCGCCGAGCCTCATCAGTGTCACGCCTGATGTCCGCGGCTGACGCAGGGTGGTAAAGCAGTTGGTAGCCGTGCGCACTGCACAACCTAACGAAGTTTGTAAGACTGGGCTGCAGTACCACCATGGAGTCCTGAAGCGGGATCAGGATGTTGGTGTCTAACAAGAAACGAAGACGCAATGCCAAGGATGCCTCCAGGTGGCGCGGTCTAATGCACGACATTAGCTGTCGAACACGAGGTTACGCCCGTTGACTACTCTCGCCACTCAACCCAAGACATTGCTGATGGACTGATGTTATTTAGCCACGGAGTCTAGGCAGACAGCCGGTAAACCGCAACGCACATCGCTGCCGAGCCCTGAATAGAGAAAATACAAGCAGTCGGTCAGATGGAGCGGGATAACGCAGCGTTCGAAATCTAGATGATCCGCTTGTCCTCGCGGGTCCATCCAAGCAGGGCTGCAAAGCCGCCCTGCTTGGATGGACCTCACTTAAAAAATCTAAAGCTCACGCAACTGTCTGTGGAAAACCACTGATTTCCACCGGTGGATAATTTCATCCACAGCCGCAGAACTCCCGGAAATTCGAGCCTTGACCCGAATTATCCACAGGCGTAGAAAAGATCGGGCAAAGCGCTGTCGTTGACAGCAACCCAGGTAGCCAGAACCTTTAAGGCTACGCCACACGGTGGTGGTTCTCCCAAAGTGCGATTAGCGTCCGGCGGCTCGCACGGTCACAGCGATGTGATGGATGCCTACTTTTACCAGTGTGCCCACTGCGGCAACTCACCCCCTTTCATAGCTGCCCTGCAGCAACCTCTCCGCTTGGCCATTCCCGTGCGCCAACCTGCGCCCGTCTCTTTCTCCCAGAAAGAGACGGGCGCTCCTACCACTGCTGCAGCCCAACTCGTACAAGGCTTTGCGGCATTCCCCCTCGTGACAATCGGCGTGACAAACACCGAAGTCACCAGCAACAGCGCTGCAGATGATGGTGCCGCAGTCCACGGAATGGACTGCACCTGACTGACAGTCAGGTATGCCCCGGTCATCGCATAGCTGCCTTCACCCAACTCAGGATCTCGCGGCGCCGGTCTCGTCAGCCAGTACAGCCTTCACCCGCCCACCGCTCGGTGCTCAGGAGGCCAGATCATGAGATACCCAAGCTCCCGGTCGTAAGGAGCCGCCAGCCCCGCGTTAGTGGACAAACCTCACAGGTCGCAGGGGCCTTGATCCCTGATAACACTCAACATTCTTGGCGGGATGACGTGGGGAAGGTTTTCAGAGCTTGGCTTCGAGAGGAGTTTGATCATGGGGTTGGTGGGTAAACGAGAGGGGCGGAATTTTGGATATGGGCGGCAATTGAGTTATGCCGGACCGCAGGCGTTGCGCGATCTGTTTGGCGGTGGGCATTACGACACAGTGAAAGCGCACAGCGATCGATGGCAGGCGTTTGTACGCTGGTGCCGATCTGAGGATGGACCGGGGGTTAACGATGCGCGACAGATTGACCGGCAGACGTTGCTGGATTACGCCGGACATTTGCGTAAGCAAGTTGAACAAGGTGACCTCGCCATCGCCACTGCTCAAAACCGATTGTCCAGTGTGAACCGAACGATGGCGGCACTACGCCGTGATCGGTATGTGGAAGTGCCCAGCCCGAGCAAGGCTTTAGGACTGCAGCGGACTACCGTCCGCACAGCAGACCCGCAAGGCCAGAATCGTGAGCAAGTGATGTGGGTTTTCGAGGTGCTTTGCGAACAGCACCCCCGTGCGGCCTCCATCGCCCTCTTGGCGCGAACCACCGGCATGCGCTTGCGCGAGGCCGTCTTAGCCGACCTGTCGCGTCTAAAACGTGAGGCCGAACACTACGGCAGGATCAATATCCAAGATGGCACCAAGGGTGGCCGCTCGGGCGCATCGGCACCTCGCTGGATCTGGGTGAATGACCATATTCGCAAAGCGCTCAGGTACGCCGAACAAGTCTCCCCCACCGGCAGCCGCAATTTGCTTGCGCCTAATGAAAGCTACCTCGATTTCCAAAAGCGAATTGTCCGCCCGGCACGAAACATCCTCCATACGCACAACCTCAAAGGCTTCCATGAATTGCGCGCAGCCTATGCATGCGAACGCTATGAGCAAATTACCCATCACCTAGCGCCCATCAACGGGGGCTTGTGCCGCCGACTCGCCCCGCAACTTGATCAACTGGCACGCTCACAAATCAGCTATGAATTAGGACACTGTCGAATCGACATCGTATCAGCCTACATTGGTGGTCTAACATGAGTAAGCCATTCGATATGGAGTTGTTCCTTGCAGGCGTCCTGACTGGAGCACATGCCACACGCAAACGCCACACCCGCCAGGCAAAGACTATTCAAGCTGCAATTTCTGAACGCTGGAGCCGAGACAATCCGTGGACTTGGCAGCATAAGCACCTGGCATGGTTTTTAAACTATAAATTAAGGTGTAGCGCTAAGCCAACTAGATATTACTACTTACTTACTATTAATCTTATCGCCTTACACTTAAACAAAGACTGGAAATTTCATCACATTAAAAACGAATGATGTAGACCTAACACCGATTTTTATCAGTCCACAATTAACACTAGGAAACTCAAGTAACGAATAGATTAACTGACAAACTGATTTTTTGGAAATAAAACAACTCTACGCGAAACCTTTCTCGATATCTGTCACGCGCCTCGCCAGCGCATGACAAAACGAAAAAAATGTGCTATGTTTTCCGGCAAGCTCCGCGCTTCGCTTAAAAGTATCAGATTCAATGGGGAACAGTGTGAAAATCGTATTATTAAGGAATATCGCGCATGATGGAGTTTGACGATATTCTCCTGCAATATGGCGGAGATCCTGCGTCCTTATTGCGATTTGACAGCGACCGCCCCGAACTACTTCCCTATGCGACACTTACTACCGCAAGAAGATCGGACTCTCCTGAACTTTCCGCACTACGAGGTGTGTATGAATGGCAAAGCAGCCCTCTTTTTTTCTTGGTAGATGGTAGTCAGCTCGAGAATGACCCGCTAAAGCTACTTAGAATTCGCCGCCTTGTGGCTATGCGTGGAGACGCCCCATATCTGGCTGTTGTGAACCCCGGAAGCTTATCAATATACCAAGTTACTTTAGACAGCGATCTTGCACAAGCTTGCGTCCCAGTCAGCGAGAATCGCGAACAACAACAAATTGTCATCCCTAACCTAGCAAATACAAGACCGCAGACTTCAGCAAATCGTCGATGGATTAGCGATGTTATTCTTAGACTTCTAACAGCGGCCCTAAGCGAAATGTCCGTGCTAGGGGTTGCAGATGGGGATGCTATCTCTCTAGTTGGACGCGCTTTATTTGTTCGTTTTTTGGCTGACCGTAACATCCTTCCCGAAGCGGTTTGTGCGGTTGCGCCAAGTGGTGCATCTACACTCTTTGATTCTGCAATGACTACGACAGCAATATCTAGCTGGCTCGATGAGACATTTAATGGGGACTTCCTCCCTATTACAATAGAATCAATAAATTCGGCCCCACAAGATGTTTTCCGTATACTTGGCCATATTTTGCGGCGAGCACCTGAAGGTCAACTTCAGCTAGACTGGCGCGAAAAATGGGATATGCTGGATTTCGCTTATATCCCCGTTGGCGTTTTGAGCCAGGCGTATGAGCGATATTTGTCACACCATCAACCTGAAAAACAGCGAAAAGAAGGTGGATTCTACACGCCGCGACACATAGCAGAGCTAATGGTTCGCGCGTCTTTCTCAGCACTAGCACGTGAAGGACAATGCCATAAAACTCGTGTACTTGATCCCGCAGTTGGCGCAGGAGTTTTTTTGCTTACTGCTTTTCGACAGTTGGTTGCTGAACGCTGGCACCACGATCAAAAACGACCAGACACAGAAACACTGAGGGAGATACTCTATAATCAGATTTCGGGATTCGATATAAATGAGTCTGCTCTACGTTTCGCAGCGCTTGGCCTTTATCTTATTTCTATCGAACTAGATCCGAATCCTGAACCAATCAAGAAATTACGATTTAAAAATCTTCGTAATTCTGTACTTTTTAAGTTTGGAAATAACATTGAGGAAACACAGTGCTCAGGCTTAGGAAGTCTTGGAGACGATGTTGGGAAGGAACATATAGGAGCCTACGACTTAGTCATCGGAAATCCCCCTTGGGCGACCTCAACAAAACTGTCAAACTGGTCCTCATTAGAGAATAAAATTTCGGGCATTGCGCGAGAACGACTTCGCAATCCCCAAGCCCGCGCACCTATTCCAAACGAAGTTCTAGATTTGCCATTTGTCTGGCGAGCCCTCGAGTGGGCGCGTCCCAGCGGGCAAATCGCTTTTGCACTTCACGCTAGGCTTTTATTCCAGCGCGGCGAAACCATGCCAGAAGCTCGTAACGCTTTGTTTGGATCATTAGATATTACAGGCATAGTAAACGGCACCGAGCTAAGAAAAACTCGCGTATGGCCAGAAATTACCGCACCCTTTTGCCTACTTTTTGCTCGAAATGCCGTACCAAGCCCCGGCGCCGGTTTTCGCTTCACAAGTCCTCACCTTGAAGGTCCACTAAATCAGAGCGGCGCCTGGCGGATCGACGCTTCGAATGCCGAGATTGTGTCCATAGAAGACGTGAGGCGACGCCCTGAACTCTTGAAAATTTTGTTCCGAGGTACACGCCTGGATTTAGAGCTATATGACCGAATAGCTTCAAAAGGCTTTCCAACTTTGGAACAATATTGGTCCGACCGCTTTGGCACATCTCGAGGCCGTCTGAAGTATACAGGGAATGGCTATCAACGGTTGAGAGACAGTAGTCAAGCGAGTAAGTCTGGGGATGGACTTCCTGGCCTCTCAGCAGTTTATCTAGAGGATCTTCCTGAAGTACCGAATACACCTCTACTTGGGATGCTGCTAGCACCGGCTGACTTTGATAAATTTAACAAGCCTAGGGTTCATCGTGGACGGCCTAGAGAACTGTTCAAAGGGCCACTTCTGTTAGTACGCGAAGCACCTCCCGTTAGCGCCGGTAGGATTAAAACTTCAGTTTCGACAGAAGATGTAATATTCAACCAAAGCTATCATGGCTATACCGCTCACACGCACAAACATGGCGAGGAGCTTGTGCGCTTCCTAGCCTTAATCATAGGAAGTAAAATTTCGCTCTGGCACGCTTTAATCACCAGCGGCAGATTTGGATTTGAAAGAGAAGTTGTAGAAAAATTCATCATAGATGAGTCTCCTGTGCCAATCTTTGAGGAACTTACAGAGACCAATCGTAAAGCCGTGTCAGAATTATTCAATATGCTCGTAGCTAATGACAGCGAAGCAAGTTGGAAAAAAATTGATCAGTGGGTTGGCTCGCTATTTGGTCTTAGTTCGGATGATATTGAGACAATAACCGATACGCTCGAGTATCGCCTCCCATTTTCTGTGAATGTCAAAGCAAGTCAGCAGCCAGCTAGCCCTGCACAAAAAAACGCATTCAAAGATCGCCTGGAACTGGAACTTAAACCCTGGGCTAAACGCTTCGATCAAGCATTAAGCATTCAAAAAATTACGACTCCACCAGCATCCCCATGGAGTTTCCTACAAATTGCTCGAAACACCATTCCAGATGATTCGCGAAGCAATAACATTGATTGGATGCAAGCCATGCGACTTGCTGATGAACTGTCCGCAACCGAGATCATATACACCGACAAAACAAATAATACTTTGATACTTGGTCGACTCAACCAAGCTCGATATTGGACACCAAGCCAAGCACGGCTTACAGCAAGACGTATTATCTGGGATCATGTCTGCTTTCTCTCGGGCCAGGATGCTCTATGAAAAAATCTGCAATCAGACCACGAGAAGATCAAGTAGCAGAGCTCACTCGAGGCCAAAAACTTCCACTCGACCCAATTGCAAATATACATCTTGATATTATATTTGAAACACTGAGCCGAGTTTGGGATCAGCTGAAGTTTGAGAAAAATCAGATTTTAGCGCATGGGAGCGAAACCGAAATAAACGCGATCATGGAGTCACGTTTAAATAATCTTTGTACTATAGACCCATTTTGGTCTCAGCTCGTTACATCTGTCGTACGTGGGAAAGAGTCATTAAGCTACGACGGATCTCATCTTGAAAAGCGCCCCGATCTCTCAATTTTTCTGACAGGTAAACATCCTTCATTTCCAATAGTTGTCGAATGCAAAATCATTGACTCAACGTCAGGTAAAGGTGTTGATTTATATTGTAAGAACGGGATTTCGCGCTTTGTTGTCGGAGAATATGCGTGGGCGAATCGCGAGGCTGTTTTGATAGCTTACACTCGAGACTCGTCGACTATTGATGAGCATCTTACTCAGATTCTGGAAAGTGGCACACAGCGAAAACCGGATCCTTGGCAAACACATCGACTCCCAGCTAGACCGACTACATTTCGTTCTGCTGTCTCTTCGAGCCACCATTCTCGTAATTTCATTTATTCAAAATCCATCTCGGTGACGCCTCCTGGCGCAATAGCCCTCTGGCATCTATGGTTGAATTCAAAATAAAAAGGTCAACGCTAATTAGCTTTTAAACAAATTACCGCCACCTACCCAGCTAACCGACCAGCAGACTTTGAACAAAAATAGGAACTATCAATTTCCGACCACGATATAGCCTTCACGCACAAGGGTAGTTCTAGAGGTAGTGAAACCGAAGGATAGATATTAGCTATTTAAAAACAGTAGCTTAGCAACCGATTCGACTCCTGGTGCCCCATACAAAACAAAGCCCTCGCAGAAATGCGAGGGCTTTGTTGTTTCTGGAAGGATTCAAATCTCCTGAAAGCTGGATGAAGGCCAGCATCGCCTCATCAGCATCGACAGCCAGCGTTGCTCGACCGTCTGCTCGTTACAATTTCACGTCGGTGCAACGTTGACGGTCTCTTACACCTACCTATAATTCGTCCCGACACACCCGCCAAGCCTAGGTTGAACCAGTCAGCAAGCTCAAATCGTGCGGGTTTTTTTTGCCTGGAGAAAACTACATGAGGCCCTTCGACAAACCGGCTTAGCGTAGAACAGCAATTGGAATGATGCTGGCCTACCTAACCGACTTGATCAGTCCAGACAGCCAGTGGAAGCCTCGCCTGGCCGAAATCATGGATCAGCAAGAGTTGGATTATTCGAGACTCATGGGATTTCCAAATGGCTGGAAACGTCAACAGCAATGGGGTCTAGCGTAAGTCTGGCAATGGCGCAGAGAGGAGGAATTGATATGGATATCTCAACCGCACAAAGCATCAAGCTCGCCATTGTGTCGGCAACCGGACTGTCAAAAGACGCGCTGCATATCTATTTGGGCATGGCGGTCTATTTAACGTTGTCCGTTGGCATCCGGCGATTCAGGCCATACCTTGGCTGGCTGGTTGCTTTCATCATTGCGTGCGCTGGCGAGTGGGTAGATCGGCGAGACGATATTGGAAGCTTCGGATACTGGCGCTGGCAGGCAAGCGCTCACGACGTTCTCAACACATTGTTTTGGCCAACGGTGCTAACACTGCTTTGGCTTTTAAAGTGCCGCAGTAAAGCAAGCGTACATCCGTAAGACTCTCGCAATATGCTCTGCCTCGTGGGGCCATCCAAACAGGGCTGAAAAGCCGCGACGTCAACTACCAGCCCCCTCAAGACCGCTCTGGGTGTGCTTAAGCCAAAAGTCGGCGAACCAGGAGCCCAGCTCCGATATCACTCCACCCTACTCCTGCTTTGCCAGCAGAAAGGCTTTGAGGTGTTGAATCACCTGCACTGGTTGGTCTTCATGAACATACAACTTGGCCTTGTCGATGCTGATAAAGCCGGCCAGGTTGGCAAAGCTTCGGCTCATCTCAATGGCATACGGCTCAGGGAAGGTATCGTCCTGCCGCCCCCAGATCAGCAAGGTCTGTGCCTCGATCTGGCCATGAAGACGGCTCAAGGCATCGAGCTGCGGCCAATCGAGCACTGCGATAAAGGCGCACCGGGCTTGCTCCATGCTCTGCGCGGATTGGATCAGCGGCGCGATAAAGCGCCGATGAAAGCTGCCGAGCAAGTGCTGGTGATCGTAGAGCGTTCCGCCAAACCCCCGCTTCGAACACAGATAGGCAGCACTTCTTAGCTGGATGCGAGCAAGCGCGCCGTATCCCGGTAACCAACGCGCCAGTTGTTTGTACAGACGCTGGTTGGGTGCGCGATGCCCGGGTATTTCGCTATTGAGCAGAATCAACTTGGCCACGCGGCTGGCGTCCCAAAGTGCAAGGTAGCGGGCAGCGATACCGCCGCTGTCATTACCCAACAGGCTATAGCCCTGCGCAATGCCCAAGGCCGCAAGTAAACCCTGGAGCAGACGCGCCTGGCCGGCGGGGCTCAGATCATGTTGGGTTGACCAGGCTGTCATGCCTGCGCCAGGAAGATCCGGCACAATGCAACGAAAGCCTGAGGCAAGCGCATCGACCAACGGCGCAAAGGTATCGCCATTAAGTGGCCAGCCGTGCAGCATCAGCAGTACCGGACCTGTTCCATAGTCGCGATAACCAAAACGCAGCCCTTCGATACTGATGAATTGATGCGGTGCGGCAAGAAAGCCGCTGGCATATGCATTCATTGTGCTGCCTCAAGTGCTGTGGAGTTTCGGCCAGTGTAGTGGCAGCCAGGGCGAGCGACTTGTAAGAACCAACTGACTTGAGGACACCGTGCAGAATTTTTTGATCCTGGGCAATCAGCTCACCCTGTATGTCGGGCCGCTACCCGACATCAGTCTCCATCGACATAGCGCCAGCGCTCTATGCCTGGGGTTACAGGCGCCGATTCAGGCACGAGGCACCGACGCAAGCCCATGGCAGCGTTACGATCAGTTATTCGTGCCAGCAGGTGTCGAGCATGCTTTGGCGTTTGCCGGGCAACCTGTGGCGGTGTTGTTTTTTGAGAAACAGAGCCGCCTCTACCAGCAGTTGCTGCTGCGTTACAACCTATCTACCGAGCACTTGAGCGATCCCGGGCCGAGCGCTGGCAACTGGCTGACGGAACTCAACGGGTTGACGGGCCGCGATGTGCTGGAAGGCGAAGCCCTCCTCGGGCTAATCGCCATGCGCTTGCTGCCCGATACGGGCGAGTCGAACCACGCAGACCCACGGGTACTCAAGGTGCTGGATGCGATGCAGGCGCAGCCCCAGCGCAATTTCACCACCCAGGAACTGTCGGCCCTCGTTTGCCTGTCGCCAAGCCGCCTTTCTGCACTGTTCAACCAGGCCATGGGGCTGCCGCTGAGGCGCTACCGGGTGTGGCTGCGTCTGCGCGCGCTGGTCAGTTTTGTCAGCCAGGGGCTATCGCTAACCGAAGCCGCGCAGATGGCGGGGTTCAGCGACTCAGCCCATTTCAGCAACAGTTGCCGCAAGCTATTGGGGGTCAAGCCGACTGACGTGCTTGCTGGCGATGATCTACGCATCCTCTTTTCCAACCGTCTGTGAACAGCCTTTAGGATCCTCGCTACCTGTGTCCGGTCCTGTGTCACTCCTGCCCACCGAACTTCAGAGAAATTTTAACTCGTTGTGGAGCGGCCAGCCGCTCTCGCCCCCTACGGATCAAGGCTACGTCATCGCTCATCAGGGCCGACTTAGAGGACAATTGGCCCTGACCTAAACCTCACCCGCCACCATCGCGCCACGATTGCGGCTTCCCCAATCGCCCGCTACTCTCCAACCGTCGCTGCCAATTCAGCGACCGGGCGTAGGAAACCCGAAGTAAATCAAGGCGCATCAGCTGCGCCTCGCTTACTATTGCAGGCGCTTTTTTTGTGTCTGCGATATGCGTTATGGCGGCTGTGCGCGGGACACCTTCGGGTGTGCCGGGTGCCTTGATTCCCGGTTTTCCTACCCCGTGCATGGCCGCCACCCAATCCCGTAGGAAAGGACGGTTGCGGCTCTCACAGTCAAGGAGCCAGACAATGCCAAATCCGCAAGACCTCAAAACCCCAGGCCTAACCCCCTTCTGCTACCACTCCGACCGCCCGCTATTCCGCGTCAACAGCGGCATACCCATCGGCGAAGCCCTGTCCCACGCCTCCGACCTGCTCCACGTTGCCAAGGTCCTGGCCGAGGACGCGGCGATGATTCGCAGTACGGATCGGTATGCCTGGGCGTCGTATTATTTGCAGGATATGAGCAAGGCCGTCATCGATGATGTGGTGAAGGTGCTGGAGGCGCCGGGGAGTAATCCGGCTTAAGGGCCGCAGGCGCAATGCTGCTCACGAGCGGGGCAGCGTTGGGCTTTCCTCAGTCACCACGAAATAAAGAAGGGCTGCTGCGCAGCCCAGCGGGAGCAAGCTCCCTCGCCACGGGCTCATCTAATCATTCCCCCCGCCGATAGCCTCGAATAAGGGCATTGCCTGTTCCAAGGCTCCGCTTGCGCTCAACTACACTTCCCGGAATTCCCCCGCTCCAAGGAGCAGTAAGCGATGAAAATCCGCACCAAGGTCATAGGCTCGGGGTTGGTCAGTCTTTCTTTTGCGCTGTTGCTCGGCGGAATCGGGTTGTGGGGTTATCACTCTATGACCCAGGCCTTGGTGCAGAACGAGACCAGTATTTCGGCCATGCGCAAGCACATGGAGGCGGACATGATGCACGACGCCATTCGTGCCGATGTGCTCGCCGCCCTGCTGGTGAAGCCGGGGGATGCCCAGGGGGCAAGGGAAGTGTTGGAGGCGTTCGATGAGCACACGCAGCGAATGCGCAAGGTCATCGCCGAAAATGCCGAGGCGAAGTTGCCGGGAGATGTCGCCAAGGCGATTGGCGAGCTCAAGCCACAAGTCGAAACCTACATCGATAAAGCCAAGCAAGTCATTGGCAAGGCGCTGAACGGCGCCCAGGATGGCCAGGCGTTGCGGGCGGAGTTCGACGGGGCGTTTTCGGCGCTGGAGGAGCGCAACGAAGCGGTGAGCGAGCTGATCGAGAACCAGGCGCAGTCATCGCGTGAGCATCAGGACCACAGCATTCACACCTCGGAGCGCTGGCTGATCGCGACGTTGCTGGCCACTTGCGTGGCGCTGGCGCTGTTGTCGTGGAGCCTGCTCAAGGCGGTGCTGACGCCGCTGAACAAGATCATCCTCAATACCCAGGCGATTTCCCAAGGGGATTTGCAGCGGTCGATGGGCGCTCAAAGCAAGGATGAGTTGGGTCAGTTGCAGGGCGTGATCGAGCAGATGCAGACCAATCTGCGGCAGATGATCGCCACGATCCGCAGCCAGAGCGATGAATTGCACGGCACCTCCCAGAATTTGGGTAATACGGCGCGGCAGATTGTGTCCAGCGCCGATCAACAGGCCCAGAGCGCGACCAGCATGGCGGCGAGCATGGAGCAGATGATGGCGAACATCAGCCAGATCCATCAGCACGCCGACAGCGCCCGGACGATTTCGGCGCAGTCCGAGCATTTGGCGAGCAGCGGTGGCCAAGTGATCCTCGGGGTGGTGGAAGGCATGAACCGGATCGCCGAGGTGGTCAACCAGTCGTCCAGCAAGATCACGGCACTGGACGCCTCATCCGAAGACATTCATTCGATCATCCAGGTGATCAAGAGCATCGCCGAACAGACCAACTTGCTGGCCCTCAACGCCGCCATCGAAGCCGCTCGCGCCGGTGAGGCGGGCCGTGGTTTTGCTGTGGTGGCCGATGAGGTGCGCAACCTCGCGGCGCGCACGACGCAGTCCACCCAGGAAATCACTGCGATGATCGAGCGCATCCAGTCCAGCGCCCGGGACGCGGTGGCGAACATGCAGGCCTGCGTCAGCCGTGTGGACGAAGGCGTCAACCTGGCCCAGCAGGCCGGGGTGTCCATCAGCGAAATCCGCACCGGCGCCCGGCATGCGGCCGAAGTGGTGGAGGAAATTTCCCAGACCATTGCCGAGCAGTCCAAAGCCAGTGATGAAATGGCCCAGCGTGTGGAGTCGATTGCCGAGCAGTCCCGTGAAAACACCCGCTCCATTCACAACCTGACGCAAACGGCGGATCAATTGAACGATGCGGCGGGGTCGATGCAGGCTTCGGTGCAGCAGTTCAAGATTTGATCAATAGACGCTCTCGTGGCGAGGGAGCTTGCTCCCGCTAGGCTGCATAGCAGCCCTTCAGTCCCTGATCAGCAGGCAAACGGTTTCGCTTCCAGCCTGCGTAAAATCTTATGCTAAATTATGGCTCGGCAATAATTATGGCTAATCCATAAAACAGGATAATTGCATGAGCAGCATTTTCCAGCGCCCGGAACTGGCTGAAAGCATGGCCAACCAGCTTCTCAATCCTGGGGTTCTTGACGAAGGTTTGCGTTCGGGCCTGTTTCTGTCCGGGTTACGTAGAACCGGTAAAACGACTTTTTTGCGAAGTGACCTGATTCCAGCTCTGGAAAAAGAGGGTGCGCTCGTCATTTACGTGGACCTCTGGAGCGATACCCTCGCCAACCCGGCCACCTTACTGCATGACGCCATTCGGAAAACGCTACAGGAATTACAGACCCCTACCTCTGGGCTGCTTGAAAAACTCAAGCGAGTCGGCGGCGTCGATATGGGTGCGGCAGGATTCAAGTTCGGCTTCAAACTTGAAGGCGTCGGTGATGAGGCACGACGCTCGCGCAAGCGTTCACCGAAGTTGTCGATCAAGCCAAGACCGACCTAGTGCTTATCGTCGACGAAGTACAACACGCCATTGCCTCTGAAGACGGTAACCAGATGTTGCTCGCGCTGAAAGCCGCTCGCGACGCCATCAACCCCCGACCCAATACCCCAGGCTATTTTCTGTTCATCGGCACCGGCTCTCACCGAGCACAGATCAGCGAACTCACAGCAAAACGTAACCAGGCTTTTTCCGGCGCAACTTCCACGGCGTATCCCGTCTTGAAAGGCGACTATGTCGAGTACCTGCTGAACCGCCTGGCAATGACTGTCAACCGGCACAAACTGCCGTCGCTTGAAGTCGCAACGGAAGCGTTCAATACCCTTGGCAACCGTCCGGAAGAAATGCTCAAGGCCCTCAGGCAAGTCTTGCAACAAGAGGGTAATCCGGACCTATTCTTGCCCGTCATCGCCAGTACCCTGCGTTCTGCCGCAGCAAACATCGAACTTGAGAAGGTTGAGCAATTGGGCAGTCTGGCTCAAGCCATCTTCAATAAAATCGCCTCCGCAGCGGGAGATGCCCGCGGTATTTTTTCCGTTGATGCAGCAGCAGAATACTCAAAAGCCGTGGATCGAGATGTTCGTATTGAAGAAATTCAACCCGTGGTGATCGCCTTGGTGGCGGAAAATATCATCATGCGTCGCGGGCATGGGATCTACGCGATTACAGATCCGTTCGTTCAGGAAATATGGCTGGAAGAACAAGCGTTGATCGCGGCAAGTTGATTTACAGACGGGGGCTGCTGCGCAGCCCAGCGGGAGCAAGCTCCCTCGCCACGAATTGATTCCTGTAAGGAACACTGCCGATTCTGCCGGGTGCTTTTCTATTCCAACTCACACCTGACTCACTTCAAACACAAACGAAATCTCCCGCTTCTGGGCGCTCCAGACATACCGAATATGTTTACCCTGCACCGGAATCGAAACCGCCGGCGGGCGAAACGCGGCCACGCATTCGTGGCCGGGCAATCGGACGCTGTTGTACAGCAGCCCCCACGACAGGGTTTCACGCAGTTGTCGGGCGAACACTTGGGATGGACCGTAGGCGGTAGGGTCCGGGTCGTGGAGGTGGGGATAGTCGTGGCGGATGTCGTGCAAGGGTTTGACGACCTTGTTGACGTAGGTGCGCATGGTCAACTCAAGGTCGGGCTCGTTGGTCGCGCCGAGGAATCGTGCCTGGTGGTAGCAGGTTTCGGCAATGGCCGCTTCCTGGCTGCTGGCGGCGTAATAGACGCCGAAGGTGCCGTCGCTGAAGCGGCTGCTCTTGCCGATGTGAGTAAACGCCGCCATCACCGGCGAGGAACCGGGCCCGGAAATACGGTCCTCGGGGCGTACCCGGGACAGCACACCAGCCTGTTCCATCAGCCGATCATTGGTCAACGCTTCCAGGGCGTAGGCGGTGGGCAGGTCTTCAGGGTCGAGTACGTCTTCAAACAGCGAAATCGGCGGGAAGCTGCTGTTGACGATCCGATAGGCCCGTTTCCATTGCGGGTCCGCCAGTGGTGGCACCATCAGCCGCGCACTCCGTCGAGGTATCGCCGCACATCAGCGATGTCCACCACCCGCCCGGTCAACATGTAGGACAGCGCCGACTGGCCGTTGAACGGTGCCGCAGTGTTGGGGCTGCTGACCCACTGATAGGCACGGTCCCGGCTGTTGCTGAAGATAATGCTCAGCGCTTTGTGAATGCCCATGAGGTAGGAAATACGCTCCAGCGTATCGCGAGGCAGCCTCACGTTTTCCGGCAATTGTTTGTACTTGTAGAAGGTCGTATTTCCCACCTTGCCCAATAAGGTGCGCTGCTGCTCGACGCTGCAACCCCACAGCGCCATGAGGTTGAAGAAAAACTTCAACGCGACTCGACCCGCGTCCGGGGAGTCCAATTGCTGTTGAGCATTGAGGGTGATCGAGGAAGTCGCCATGGGTTTGGGCTCCTTTGTAGCGGGGTGGTGCTTAGAGGATAGTACAGATATGGATTATTTTTAAGTTTTTATTCATAAGTGAACTACAAAAACCCCTATTTGAACAATTCGGCATGACTGCCCAAGTCAACAAACGTAACCAGATTCGGGCGTGAATGCTCATAAATCAACAGAAAGTCACCGCCAATATGGCACTCTCGAAATCCAACCCAGTTACCAGTCAAGGCATGATCCATGTATTCGCTCGGTAGCTGCTCACCCAAAAAAAGCATGACCATCACATGACGCACTTCATTCATATCGCGCCGCCCTGCCCGTTTGTAACGCTCCCAGGATTTTTTGAATTCAGACGTATATGCACATTGCTTCGGCAATTCAGCGCGCTTTTGCTTTTCTCCCGGTTTCGCCATCAGCCTCTCTCAGCATGTCGTCTATCGAGTTGAATCGTTGACGGATATCCCGTGCCTCAATCATGGCCCGGGCGGTCTTGTCCGAAGGCACTCGTATCTCGAATGGAAGCCCCTGAGTCTCAACAACCTGGCGCAGGAAAAGACGCATCGCGTCGCTAACACTCAATCCGCAGGCGTTCAAAACCTCGGTGGCACGAGCCTTCAAGTCCTCATCAATGCGGCAACGCACGTCGGTGGTTTTTAATAATGCACCCATGAAATAAACCTCATCGCTAAATTTGTAGCTACATTGGCGCTACCTCAAAACATTGTGGTGGGACTGCCGCCATGGGTCAACGTCAGGTGGATAAGCGGCCTTGCATGGATAACGGCAGGTTTGGCATCGCCTGTATTAAGGGGCGTATTTCAACCTGAGTTTCCAAGGACGGATATCAGAGCGATCAGCCATGATGTTGGGAGTGTTCCGAGACTCACGCAGGATTTTTCGCAAGACAGTCCACCTTTGACCCTGCTAACTGATCCCGGCCAGCAACGACTGGGCAAAACCCCCAAATCCCGCATAAGCTCCAATCATCGCCTCCCGGCGCTTTTTGGCACAAAATCGCGACAAGCGTGGCAAGGTGCATGATGATAGCCAGCATGACCACCTGGCCCGGTTCAGGTGCACAACAATAGCGAGCCCACTTAAGCAGAGGGCATTACCTCATGGATAGCAGAACCCTACGCAACCTCATGCGTATCGTGCAGACCGGCTCGTTGTCGGCAGCGGCCGAGCATTCGTGCCTCACGGTGCAGGCGTTGGCGGCGCAATTGAACAAGGTCGAGGAGCAGTTCGGTTTCCGATTGTTCCGGCGCTCGAACAAAGGCCTGACGTTGACGAGCCAGGGCTCGGAACTGACCCCCTTCATGGATCAGGTGCTGATTGCCACCCGGCAATTGGAAGAAAAAGTCGCAGCGCTCAAGACACCGCGACAGCGCACGCTCAAAGTGGCGCTCAATACCACCCTCCCGGCGGCGTTCAACCGGCGGATGATCGATCGGTTGATCGCGGTGTTTCCCCAGTATCAGCTGGAGTTCAGCTACGCCGAGTCGATGGAGAACCTGAGCAAGCTCAGGAATGAAGATTTTGACCTGGCGATCCTGATCGGGCAGCAACAGGGTGGTTTTACCAGCATCACCATGCCGGATGTGCAGGTGCGGGTGGTCGGTGCCCATTGTGGCGACGAGGACGATTCCCTTGGCCTGCTCGGTGACAAGTTTCAGGTGCGTCCGGCAGAAGAATGTCCGTATTCCCACAGCTTCCTGCGTTTTCTCGACGCTGGCCTGGGCGAATACGGGTCGAGCCAGCGCATGGTCTATTCCTGCAGTGAAACGCTGACGTTGTCGCTGATCACCCAGCTCGACGGCCTGGGCCTGGTGTCCCGGGAGGCTGCACTGGGCAACGGCCTGGCGATTTTCCCGGACTTCGAGGATTTCCTTGAGGTCCGCCTGGCGGTGAACAATCCCGAGTTATCTGGGCAGGCGCTGCACGATGTGGTGGACCTGAGGCTACAGGAGCGAGCCGAGCGCGATGTACGCCGCCGTGCCCAGCGCCACACTGAGAAACAGGTTGCGGCTGAAATACGCACATAACAGCGTCGGGATCGCGGCATAAAACTCAGGGCGATCGAGTTGTATCTGCTGGTCCTTGATCAGCAACGGGGTCAGGCTGATGGCAGCGACGATTGCCACGGGCAGGTATTCCAGGGCACGGGCGACGAAGGGCGGCCAGTGGTCGGTATTGATCTGCAGCGGCAGGGCGCGCGGCAGGAAGGTCACGGCCATCATCAGGACCACGACCAGGATCAGGAACGTTTGGTCAGGCATACGCCTACCCCGCAGCCAACGAACGTGGCAATGAAGACATTGAACGGCGAGCTGCCCAGCAGGCTCAGCCCGCCCATGCAGACGACAGCCGCCAGGGCCGCGATCAGTTTGTTGCGGGTGTCGCACAACGAAACCAGCACATAGAGCATCATCGCCGTCAGGGCATAGTCGAGTTGGTATTTGATGAGGTGCGCCGCGTATTGCGCACACACTGCGCCCAGCAAGCCACCGAGCACCCAGGATGTATGGCAGAACAGGTTGAAGCCGACCAGGTAGCGCACGCTCACCGGCGCACCGCTGCCAAGCTTGACGCTGTGGAACGCGAATGACTCGTCCGTCAGCCCCGCCGCGTAGCACCAGCGTTCGAAACGACTGAGCCCCAGCGCGCGCAGGGCCTTGGCCATGTAGACCGACATCAGCATGTGCCGGGCATTGATCAGGAACGTGGTGAGCACGATGGTGGTCAGCGAGGCACCGCTGGAAATCAACGCCAGCGCTGCGAATTGCGAAGCGCCCGCGTAGACGAACAGGCACATCGCCACCGGCAACCACAGGGGCAGCCCGGCGTTGACCGCCATCAGACCGAACACAAACGAAACCGTGAAATAACCCGCTACCACCGGACTGGCTTCAGCAAAGGTACGCGAGGCTTGTGGTTCGACCGCCAGCGGCTGGCTGGAAGTCTTGTTCATAAATCCCTCTCGAAGGTGATTTCACCCCGAGGCTCACAGAACCCCTGGGCGGCCCAGAAACGCTTGCCGGCCAGATTAGCATCGTCGACGAAAAGGAACATGCGCAGCACGCCCACCCGCTTCATGTCTGCCGATGCCGCTTCGACCAGACGCTGGCCCAGGCCTTTGGTGCGATGCTGCGGGCTGACCGCCAGGTGATTGATCGTGCCGCGGGTGCCGAGCATGCCGCCGATCACCGCGCCCACCACTTCACCGCTCGCATCGATGGCCAGGTACGCGGTGGTGGTTTCCTGCAACAACACACCGCGCAAGAATCGGGCATCCTGCCATTCGCAGAACGACACTTCGTCGAAACCGCGAAAGAACCGCTCCAGCCGCTCGGCGTCCCGGACCATGGCCCGACGCAACAGGACTTGCTGCGTCAGGTCGTCCATGGGTTCGAGCCGTTCAGCGAACAATGTCGAAAGCGGTCCCGGGCCGCGAGAACGAAATGGCGAGGATCTGCCGGTACGCCATGTCATGGCTATGGGTGTTGCGCGCCGGGGTTACGTAATGGCGCATGTCGCGATCCAGGAAAAACGTGGTGTCGAGAATGTCCTCGTAGGTCGTCGCCGCCAGCTGTTCTTCCTGGGCGGTGTACAAGCGGCTTTCGGCACCCGCCACATTCTGACGGCCCCAGAAGTGCACGCCGCTGAACGGATAACCGTCGCAGTGAATCCCTTCAGGGGTGATTTCCAGCTGTTTGCCCGGCTTGATCTCGATGCGGATCTGATGGATCTGGCACTGCCAGATTTCATCGTGCAGTTCTTGCGGCAGGACGTTCTTGTACACCTCGAAGTCCGTGTCGATCAGGCTGCGCATCACCGGCGAGTTGATCACTTCGTTGGAGAAGTCCTCGAAGTGCCGCTCCAGTCCGCCGACATAGCTGTTGTTGGCCTTGGACTGAACGTAGGCCCGGTGTTCGAGCTGCGTGAGCTCGCGGGTCGTTGGGTTGTATTCGAAGTCGCTGTAGCGGCGAAAACGCATGCCTGACTCGGCCTGGCCGTAATAACTGTCGGGCTCCATGTTTTCCCAGCTTTTGGTCAGCCGGACAAAGTCGCCGAAATGACCGTAGAGGTTGAAGTCCCCACCGCGAACGTTGACGTATTTGTCACGTCTCAGCGCTTCGCCCACTTCCCTGTTCAGAACGATCATTTTTCATAGGTCTCCACTGCATTGAGCGGCCTAATCTAGTGGGTGCAGGATTTACGTCCATGAGAAAGTATTTGAGGCATTTCAAGCGGCGCTTGAAACGGCGGGCAACATTACATAAACACGACTTTTTCTCGGGGAAACAGGCGATTCCAGCGGCTTTTCTTGGGCTAAAAGCCGAAAGAACCCGAGCTTGGCGTCGCCATGCTGTTCACTTCAGGCAGGCATGATTCAATGGTGGCGAGGGAGCTTGCTCCCTCGCCACGGTTATCGACTTACAACCTGATCAGGCCTCAGAAGACGCTGATCGGATAATCCACGAACACCCGCAGCTCATTACCGCTGACGTTGTACTCGCTGGATTTCTGCGACACCCGCAACACAGAGCTGCGCAACCTCACACTCAAGTCCTTGGCCGGGCCATTCTGGACCACGTACTTGAACTGGTTGAAGATCTCGCGCTCGGTCCCGTCTTCGCTGGTGGACGTGGTGATGTTATCGCCACGCACGTAAGCGACGTTATAGGTCAGGCCCGGTACGCCGAAGGTGGTGAAGTCCAGGCCGTAGCCCAACTGCCAGCTGCGCTCGTCCTCAGCGTTGAAGTCGGACCAGTAGGAGTTGGCCAGGTAGATCGTATTACCGCCATCACCCACGCGGTTCTGCTCGCGCTGATAGCCGCCGTAGGCGTAGCCCAGGTTACTGTCGCCCGTACTGCGCTGGTGGGCGAGCGTGAAGCTGTGGGGACCGGTGGCGAAAGTAGCGGCCAGGCTCCAGATCTTGTTGTCGTCGCCGGTGACGTTGTTTTCACGAACGTAGCTGTCGTCCAGCTTGGTGCGATAACCGTTGAAGTCCAGGGTCAGGGATTGATCCTTGGCCAGTGGGAACACGTAGTTGGCGTTTACGTATTGCTTCTTCAATACGTCTTCGACATCCGACGCGTAGAGCGAAGCCTTGAACTGCTCGGTGAATTGATAGCTGCCGCCCAACACGTTGATCGACTTCAGGCCACCGCTGTCATGGCCTTCGGCGCTCTTGCGCGATTCGGCGGTGAAACGACCGGCGTTCAGTTCCAGCCCCTTGATCTCCTTGGAGGTGATCAGCGTGCCGGTGTAGCTTTCCGGCAGCAGGCGCGAATTGTCATAGCTCAGCACCGGCAGGGCCGGCATCTGGTCACCGTAGGCCAGTACGGTATTGGAAACGCGGAACTTGACCGCCGCACCGAACTTGGACAAGTCATCGGCCGCGCTGCCGCTGTCGCCTTGCTTGAAGAAATCGATGCCTTGCGCACCGCTACGCCCCTTGCCGCCATCCAGACGCAACGCGTACAGGCCAAAGGCATCGACACCCACGCCCACCGTGCCTTGGGTGAAACCGGACGAGAACGTACCGATGGCCGCCTGGCCCCATTCGGCCTTGTCTTCTCTGCCGTCCTTGTAGTCGCGGTTCATATAAGCGTTGCGCAACAGCACTTTCAAGCTGCTGTCTTCAACGAACCCCTTTGACTCCGCCTGGTCATTGGCCATGGCGTGTGTCGTGCTCAAGATCCCCAATGCGATCAAACTGATGCGCTTGTTCAACATGATTATTTTCCTTGTACGGGTTGATACGCACCGCGGCGAGCAGCCGAAATGGCGCTTTGCGCTCTTTTTCGGACTCTTGCTCCTGAAAATAATGAAAAGGCCCGCCCACGTCTGATCGTGTCGGGCCTTTTTATTATTTAAGAGTCATGGCTGTCAGCCACAGGCGTAGGGCGAATCCTAGTCGCGCCCTCAAGAGCGTGTCAATTTCGTGAATCGTCTTTAATTAGGCAAAAAATGTCTAAGAACAATCAAAACGAACAACCATCCAGACCGCAAGTGGCTGATGGCGTAGAGGCCTGCTCCGGCAGGGCTTGCTTCAACCATTGGGCGAATGCCTCGGGCTTGCCTAGCCAGGGACCGATGTCGATCAACGAGAACTGGCCGTCCTGCTCCAGAGCCAAGGTTGGAAAGCCCTGGCCGCCAACCTGGGCGAGCAAGGCGCGACTGGCCTTGATATGCCCTTGCACATCAGCCGCGCGGAACGCCGCCAGGAACGCCTGGGCCGGCAGGCCAATGGATTGAGCGAGCTCCAGCAGGACGGTTTCGTCCGCGATGCGCCGCCCTTCGACGTAGTGTGCGGTTTGCAACCGTCCTAGCAGTTCCAGGCCATGGCCGCCGAGCTGTTCGGCCGCAAGGACGGCGGCGGTCGGCGGCGCCGAATCGAACACCGCGCTCTGATCGCGCAGCAAACCGTCGAAATAGGCCTCGCCAAAGGGCTGCCCGGAGTATTCGGCGATGCGCCGGTCGTGGGGCATCACATAATTGCGCAGTTGTGGCGAGACCTGCTGGCGATTGGTACCGGTCATCATGCCGCCGCCATGGGCGATCACTGGCAATACAGCCTGCGCCGCCTGCACCAGCGGTTTGGCGCCGTAGCACCAACCGCACAGCGGGTCGTAGAGGTAATGGAGAGTGGTCATGGAAAACTCCGCTAGCCATGGGGATTCGATGGCAGCAGGGTAGCCTCGCGAGCGCTGCGGAAAAACGCCGGAACGGCTTTCAGTGTGTTTCGTGGATCGGGCGAATGCCCACTTGAATTAAACACCGGCCCCTGTGGGAGCGAGCTTGCTTGCGATGGCAGTGCGTCAGTCAACATTTGTGTTATTTGACCCACCGCGATCGCGAGCAAGCTCGCTCCCACAGAGATTCAAGGGGATTCGAAAGCGGGCAGACACAAAAAAAGCGCTGCCATCCCGGCCAGCGCTTTTTATCAATCCGTCGAATTCTATCCTTGCATCACATCCCACAGCGCTTCCAGCTCAGCCTCGCTGAACAGGCCAGCGGGGTAGCGCTCAACGATCATCCGGCGCGGATCAGGTTCTCTGATCTGACGCGTTCCGTTGGACTTCAACCACTGCGCCAACGCTTGAAGCGACTCACCATTAACGGCCAAGGGATGGCATGTGCGCTCGCTTGTCATATTCATTCCAGCGCCCTCTCCTGGTTGATGAGCGGCTAATTTATCCAAGGTTTATGACAAAACAACTCAGCTCCCTTCCCCGGAACTGCCGCTGATCCGATACAAGAGCTATGCCAATCCATCCCTGTCCAGCCACGAACGAACACAAAAAAACCCGCGACCCAATCGGGCCGCGGGCTTGCCGGGATGGATCCAAAATCACCGATTTAGAGCCGGCGCTGGCGATATCCCCAGGCTGTTACATCGCCACTCACTTTGCCCGCGGCGCAGGTTGCTGTTGGGTAAGGCAATGGATATTGCCGCCGCCCAGTAACAGTTCGCGTCCTGGCACCATGACCACTTCGTGCTGCGGGAACAGGTTCTGCAGGATGTCCCTGGCCGGTGCATCCAGCGGGTCGTCAAAACTCGGCGCGATGATGCCGCCGTTGACGATCAGGAAGTTCACATAGGAACCGGCCAGTCGCACGGTTGGGTTGCGTTCCTGGGAACCTTCCACCGCATCCACGCCCGCGCATTCCTCTTCGGTGGCATACAACGGCCCCGGGATCGGCATTTTATGCACTGTGAACGAGCGCCCCTTGGCATCCGTGCTGTTTTGCAGCACGTCCAATGCCGCATGGCAGCGGGTATAGTTCGGGTTTTGCGGGTCGTCGGTCCAGGCAAGCAGGACTTCGCCAGGCCGTACGTAGCAGCAGAAGTTATCCACATGACCGTCGGTTTCGTCATTGAACAGACCGTCCGGCAGCCAGATGATCTTGTCCACGGCCAATTGCGCACTGAGCACCGCCTCGATCTCCTCACGGCTCATGTGCGGGTTGCGATTGCGGTTGAGCAGGCACTCCTCCGTGGTAATCACGGTGCCTTCGCCGTCCACATGGATCGACCCACCCTCAAGCACGAAACCTTCGGTGCGATAACGGGGGCTGCGCTCGAGCTCGAGGATCTTGCCGGCCACTTGCGAATCACGGTTCCACGGCGCGTACAGGCCGCCGTCAAAGCCGCCCCAGGCATTGAAGTCCCAGTCGATACCGCGCACTTCACCGCTGTCGTTGATCACGAACGTCGGGCCGGTATCGCGGACCCAGGCGTCGTCGCTGGACATTTCCACCAGGCGGATATTCGGCACGTCGAGGCGCGCCCGGGCATTTTCGTATTGGCCCGCGGACACCGCCACGGTCACCGGTTCAAAACGGGCGATGGCCTTGGCGACCGCCACGTGGGCAGCCTGTGCGGGCTTGCCGCCCAGGCGCCAGTTGTCCGGGCGCTCGGGCCAGATCATCCAGACCTGGGTCTGGGTCGCCCATTCGGCAGGCATGTGGAAACCATCCGCGCGCGGAGTGCTGTGCAACGTTGTCATGGGTCATCTCCTGGGCGATAGGCGTGGCAACTTTATAGACGATAAATATCGACTAATAAAGTCAAAAAATCCATCAAGCATAAAATAGAAGCGGAAAAGGCCGACAAAAATCGATTATAAAAACGCTAAATCCCCTGTGGGAGCGAGCTTGCTCGCGATAGCGGTGGGTCAGCCACATACGATTGGCTTGGCCACCGTCATCGCGAGCAAGCTCGCTCCCACAGGGAAACAGCTCGGCATTCCAGATCGATTACAGCCCCTCGTCCAATACCTTCATCAGCATATCGACAAAGAAATCCACACTCTGGCGCGTAGTCACCATCGGCGGTTTGATCTTGAGGATGTTCAGGTAATCACCCGTCGGTTGCATGAAGATGCCCAGCTCCCGCAGGCGATTGCACAGCGCCGTGGTTTCCTCGGTGGCCGGCTCCAGAGTATCGCGGTCGCGGATCAGCTCCACGCCCAGGTAAAACCCCGAGCCGTGGACGGCGCCGACCAATGGATACTGATCGATCAAGGCCTCCAGTCGAGCTTTGAAATGCCCACCAACCACCCGGGCGTTTTCCCAGAGATTGTCCTCTTCCATGACATCCAGCACCGCCATGCCGATCTGGCAACTAACCGGGCTGCCGCCGGCCGACGAGAAGAAATACCCCTCGGCCTCCAGCGCCTCGGCGATTTCCCGGCGAGTGATGACCGCGCCCAGCGGCTGGCCGTTACCCATGCCCTTGGCCATGGTGATGATATCCGGCACCACGCCTTGCTCTTCGAAACCCCAGAAAAACTCGCCCATGCGCCCGTAACCGACCTGCACCTCATCGGCGATGCAGACCCCACCGCGCTCGCGCACCATCGCGTAGACCTGCTTCAGGTAACCGGGCGGCAGTGCGATCCCACCGGCGTTGCCATACACCGGCTCGCAGATGAAACCGGCAAGTTGACGTTTGCTCTCGGCAATTTTCGCCAGGTTGTGTTCGACGCTGCGCACGTAGTCCGGCGCACTGTCGGGGCCGCGGAATTCGCCGCGATAGGTGTTCGGCGCGGTCACCGGGTGCACCCAGTCCGGGCGACTGCTCAGGGCCTGGGGGTTGTCGGCGATGGAGGTCGATACCGCATCGGCGGCCACCGACCAGCCGTGGTAAGCCTCCAGCACGCTGAGCATGTCCCGTCCGCCGCTGTAGGCCCAGGCCAGGCGGATCGCCAGGTCGTTGGCCTCGGTGCCGCTATTGACCAGGAACACTCGGTCCATGTTGGAGGGCGACAGCGCCAGCAGGCGCTCGGAAAACTCGGCGATCGCCGCATAGTGGAAACGCGAGTTGGTATTGAGTAGCGACCATTGCCGGGCAGCCACCGCCGCCATGCGTGGATGGCCGTGGCCCAACACCGCGACATTATTGAGCATGTCCAGGTACGAGCGCCCCTGCATGTCGATCAGGTGGTTGCGCCAGCCACGCTCGATGCGCGGCGGATCGACGTAATAGTGTTTCTGCGAACGGGCAAAGCTCGCATCGCGACGAGCCAGCAGCGCCTCGGGATCGGTCTCCGGCTCGGCATCGCACGCCAGCCCCAGCAGCACCGCCGGCGAAGGGCAAAGCGCCTGCCAGGCCAGGGCCCTGGAGGGCGTGCAGAACAGTGGCGGATTCACGTGGGCACCCCGGCACAACTGGACACACAACGCCCCCGTCACTTCGCCCAGCACCTGCCCCTTGACCAGCGCCGCGCCGGAATGCAGCGGCGACGTCACGCCCCACAAGCGCACGCTCAATTGTGCACTGTCCAGTTGCAACATGCCGTCGGCAAACGTGTGCACAACCCCGGCGAACGGAGATTCGAGCGGCGTTCCCCGCGGCACACTCAACGCCACATGCAAGGGATAAGTGTCGGGTTCGACGGCGCTGTCCGGCCGAGTGCGAGACAAGCGGTACTGCCCATAGCGACTGGCCGCCAGGCCGTGAACACCGGCGGCTTCATCCAGCAGGCGCTGGTCGATTCCCGGCTGCTCCCAATTGCCGGCCTCGAAATGCGGGCTCAGCACCCCCAGGTCGATCAGGGCGAACTCACGTCCTACCAGGGTCGGCAACAGTGGCGCAAAGCCCTCGCTGGCAATGGCTGGCAGGCTGTGGCCGACAGCGGTGAGAATCGCCGCTTCCATCAGATCGAAGGGCACCGAGTGGGCGACGCGGAAAATCTCCCACTCATGGGCCAGGTTGTCGCGGCTGTATTGGTTGTCCGGATCGATGGAAACCTGCTGCTCACCGCTGAGCACCAGCACCGCGGCGCGCGCCACGATCAGCGGCCACAGCGCCAACAGTTCCTGGCGCTGCAAGGGGTTGACCGCGTGGTAGGCCTTGATCGCCGGCAAGATGAAGAACGGGTCGCCGTCGGCGTGATGCAGCAGGGCTGCGCACGTCACCGACAAGTCAGTGATGCGCCAGGTACGGACCAGGTCGCCGAAATCGATAACGCCCTGCAATCGCCATTGGCGCTGGGCATCGCGCTGCCAGACCACGTTGTCATCGGTGATGTCCATGTGGATCGCCTGCACCGGCAGGCTGGGCTTGAGCGGCTGCAAGCGCCGCTCGGCCTGTTGCGCGACCTCGGCGACGCGATGGCGTCGTGTTTCATCCTTGATGACAGGCAGCAGGTAATCGACCAGGGCCGGGGCGTGGCGCCCGTCCCATTGCAGGGTGCGCTCCAGGCCTGGGTGGTCGAATGTCGCCAGGGCCAGGTCCATTTCCGCGCACAGGCGTCCCAGGCCAGTGACAAGCTCGGGCGTCAGGTGCTTGAGCTGCGTGAGGGACTGGCCGTCGATATATTCCAGCAGACGCATGTGAATCGCTTGGCCATCGACGTCCAAGGTCAGCAGGTCCTGGCCGTTAATCGCCGCAATGACCCGCGGCACTTTCACCGCGTCGTGTCCGGCCAAGTGCTTGAGGGCGGCATGTTGGGCCTGGATTTCCTGGACAGCGTAGTCGCCGTGGCAAATTTTCAACACAAAGCGTCCGCGCTCGCTGTCGACGCGGTAGTTGAGGTCCTGGTTGCTGCCAAGGGGTCGCAGGTCGCCGCTGAGTCCGTAATTCGAGCGCAGCAGCACCAGCGCTTGCTCGGCGCTGATCTGTGGGCTTGGCAAACTGGCGCGGTGAACCAACGTAGCGAGTGGCATACAACGACCCCTGAGGTGGTTTTGTTCGGATGCCTATCTCGCCACCGAGTCGGGGGATAAGCAACCCCCCCTGTTCAAAAATATGCACAGCTCTCCTGGGAAGCTGAATAGGAGGGTGTGCCCATGGGATATTCGCTTGCACCGCTCCCGCCATGCCGACAAGCTATGCTCCTATGCTTTGTCGTACCACGGAAAAAGGCTTACCCGGATGCGCATTCTCATCACTGGCGGTGCTGGCTTCATCGGCTCGGCGCTCATACGGCACTTGATTCTCGATACCGAGCATCAGGTCCTGAACCTCGACAAACTGACCTACGCAGGCAATCTCGAGTCCCTGAGCAGCATCGATCACGACAGCCGCTACGAATTCGTCCAGGCCGACATAGTGGATCAAGCCGCTGTCAGTGCGGTGCTGGCGCGATTCCAACCTGACGCCATCATGCACCTGGCGGCCGAGTCCCATGTGGACCGCTCCATCGATGGCCCGGCGGACTTCATCCAGACCAACATCGTGGGCACCTATAGCCTGCTGGAAGCCACCCGCGCGTATTGGCAGGCTTTGGCCGAACCGCAGAAGCGTGCGTTTCGCTTCCACCACATCTCCACCGATGAAGTGTATGGCGACTTGCACGGCGTGGATGACCTGTTCACCGAAACCACCGCCTATGCCCCAAGCTCCCCGTATTCGGCGAGCAAGGCGGCGTCCGATCATCTGGTCCGTGCCTGGCAACGCACCTACGGCTTGCCCGTGCTGTTGACCAACTGCTCGAACAACTACGGGCCGTTTCACTTCCCCGAGAAACTAATTCCCTTGGTGATTCTCAACGCGCTGGCTGGTAAACCGCTGCCGGTCTACGGCAACGGCCAGCAAGTGCGCGACTGGCTGTTCGTCGAAGACCATGCCCGGGCGCTGCTCAAAGTCGTCACTCAAGGCGCGATCGGCGAGACTTACAACATCGGCGGGCACAACGAGCAGAAAAACATCGACGTGGTGCGCAGCATCTGCACGCTGCTCGAAGAACTGGCGCCACGCAAACCCGAAGGCGTCGAGCACTATGCCGACCTGATCAGCTTCGTCCAGGATCGCCCCGGCCATGATTTGCGTTACGCCATCGACGCCAGCAAGATCGAACGGGAACTGGGCTGGACACCTCAAGAAACCTTCGAGACCGGGCTGCGCAAGACGGTGCAGTGGTACTTGGAAAACCTGCTGTGGTGCCAACGGGTCCAGGACGGTAGCTATCAGGGCGAGCGCCTGGGCTCGCTCGACAACAAGGATGCAATCGCATGATGAAAGGCATTGTCCTGGCCGGCGGTTCCGGCACCCGCCTGCACCCGATTACCCTCGGGGTTTCCAAGCAGCTATTGCCGATTTATGACAAACCGATGATCTATTACCCGATCTCGGTGCTGATGCTCGCAGGCATCAAGGACATCCTGATTATTTCCACGCCTCAGGATCTGCCGCAATACCGCAACCTGTTGGGCGACGGTCGGCAGTTTGGTGTGAATTTCAGCTATGCCGAGCAGCCGTCGCCCGATGGCTTGGCCCAGGCGTTCCTGATCGGCGAGCAATTCATTGGCAGCGATTCGGTGTGCCTGATCCTGGGCGACAACATTTTTCACGGCCAGTATTTTGGCGAGCAATTGCAGACCGCCATCAACCGACCGAGTGGCGCCACGGTGTTCGGCTACTGGGTCAAGGACCCTGAGCGATTTGGCGTGATCGACTTCGATTTGGAAGGGCGGGCGATGTCCATCGAAGAAAAACCCACCGCACCCAAATCCAGCTACGCGGTGACCGGCCTGTATTTCTACGACAACGATGTGATCGAGATCGCCAAGGCCATCAAGCCATCCAAACGCGGCGAACTGGAAATCACCGACGTCAACAATGCGTACCTGAAACGCGGCGACCTGCACGTCGAGCGCTTCGGCCGTGGTTTCGCCTGGCTAGACACCGGCACCCACGACAGCCTGCTGGAAGCCTCGCAATACGTACAGACCATCGAACATCGCCAAGGCCTGAAAGTGGCATGCCTGGAAGAAATTGCCTACCA
Organism: Pseudomonas sp. Z1-12; assembly: GCF_051132015.1. NCBI lineage: Bacteria > Pseudomonadati > Pseudomonadota > Gammaproteobacteria > Pseudomonadales > Pseudomonadaceae > Pseudomonas > Pseudomonas sp. Z1-12. Next base: position 258,968 of record NZ_CP071647.1, on the reverse strand, counting down.
GCAAGGTTGGGTCAGCCGCGAACACATCCTTGAGCGCGCCCAGTATTTTGGCAAGACCGGCTACGGCCAGTACCTGTTCAAGATCGCCGGAGAAACACGTTGAACGTCATCGCCACCCGTTTGCCGGACGTCTTGATCATCGAACCGAAAGTCTTCGGTGATGACCGGGGGTTTTTCTACGAAAGCTTCAATGCCCAGGCATTTGCCGAGGCGACCGGCAGCACCTTGCAGTTTGTCCAGGACAACCATTCCCGCTCCACCCGGGGCGTGCTGCGGGGCCTGCACTACCAGATCGAACAGGTCCAGGGAAAACTGGTGCGCGTCACGGCGGGGGAGGTGCTGGATATCGCGGTGGACATTCGCCGCAGCTCGCCGACCTTCGGCCAATGGGCGGGCGTTCGCCTGTCGGCGCAAAACCATCGGCAGCTGTGGATTCCGCCAGGGTTTGCCCACGGTTTCGTCGTACTCAGCGAATCGGCGGACTTCCTCTACAAGACCACTGATTACTACGCGCCACCGGCCGAACGCTGCATCCGCTGGGACGATCCGCAACTGGCCATCGATTGGGCGCTGGACGACGCGCCGATCCTCTCGGCCAAGGACCAGAACGGCAAGGCCTTGCACGAGGCAGACCTGTTCCCATGAGCACGGCCTTGCGCATCCTGATCATAGGCCGCAATGGCCAAGTCTCCCGAGCGCTCCAGTCGCGCCTGAACGGCATGGGCGAGTTGCTCGTACGCGGCAGCGACCAGCTTGACCTGGCGCAGGCGGATTCCCTGCGCGCCCCCATCAGGGCCCTGAGACCCGACCTGATCATCAATGCCGCCGCCCACACGGCCGTCGACCAGGCTGAGAGCGAGCCGGAACGGGCGTTCGCCATCAATGCCACGGCGCCGGGCATCCAGGCCCAGGCAGCGGCCGAACTGGGCATACCGTTGATTCACTACTCCACCGACTACGTCTTCGATGGCCTCAAGCCCACCCCCTACACCGAGGACGACACGCCCAACCCGCTGAGTGTCTACGGGCGCAGCAAACTGGCCGGCGAAAATGCCATCCGCCAGGCTGGCGGCCAGCACCTGATCCTGCGCACCAGTTGGGTATATTCCACCGAGGGCCGCAATTTCCTGTTGACCATGCAGCGTCTGTTGCAGGAAAAACCGCAACTGCGGGTGGTGGCCGATCAGATTGGCGCACCGACCTGGGCGGGCACCATTGCCGACAGCACCGCCCAACTGATCGAACGCTGGCAGGCCGGTCAAGCCGGAGCCTGGGGCACCTATCACCTGACGGCCCGGGGGGAGACGTCCTGGTTCGGTTTCGCCCAGGCCATCGGCGAGAACCTGCTCGAGCGACACAAGCCGTGCGCGCTACTGGAGCCCATTGCGTCCAGCGACTATCCAACGCCGGCCCCTCGACCATTGAACTCGCGCCTGGATTGCAGCCGCCTGTCCAAGGAATGGGCGGTGAGCCAACCCGACTGGCGAAGCGCGTTGCAGCGGTGTCTGGCCGGACAAGCCTGGTAAGGCCTTACAAATAGTATTTGCGAGACAACTAGGCATAATACGCCTGTCACCACAGGCGCCCCATGTTCATGAATTCCACCCTTCCTCGCAGACCCCGTTGGCGCAGCCTGGCCTTGCTCGCGCTGTGCCTGGCGCCGTTGCTGTGGCCGTTGGAGCACCTGGCCGAGCGTTATTACCGCAGTGAACTGGCCGGCCAGAACCGCCAGACCCTGGACCTTTACGTCGCCAACCTGCTGGGCACGCTGCACCGCTATGAAGTGTTGCCACAGATCCTCGGCGAGCTGCCGGCCTTGCGCGCCGCCTTGTCGGCCCCGGACGACGGCGTCACCCAAGGCAACGCCAACCGGCTGCTGAAAAACATCAGCGCCCAGACAGGCGCCGAAGTCATGTACCTGATGGACCCTTCCGGCAAGACCCTGGCCGCGTCGAACTGGGACAAACATGACAGTTTCGTTGGGCGCAATTTCGCCTTCCGGCCGTACTTCATCGAAGCCATGGCCGGGCGCCTGGGGCGTTTCTTCGGTTTGGGCACGACGTCGGCCAAGCGCGGTTATTTCTTCGCGGCCGCCGTGCACGACCGCGAAAAAGTCATCGGTGTGCTGGTGGTCAAGGTCGACCTCGACCACACCGAAAGCCTATGGGGCAAGACCCCGGAACAATTGCTGGTGACCGACCACAACGGCGTGGTCATTCTCACGTCGCGCCAGGAATGGCGCTTTCGCGCGACCCGGCCCCTCAGTGACGACGAGCGCAAGGCCATCAGCGCGGTACAACCTTATCCAACTCGCGACCCCAAGCCGCTGAACCTGGATGCCAACGCCTGGCTGCCCCAGACCCAATCCATCGAAGAAACCGGCTGGAGCGTGAGCATCCTCGCCCCGCGCACGCTGATCGACCGTCCCGTGCGTACCGTGGTTGCCACCGGTGGCGCGGCCTTGCTGGTGTTGATGCTGTTGCTCGGGTTGATGATGCAACGCCGGCGCCATTATCTGGATCGGATCGCCTTCGAAGCCAAGGCCCGTCACGAGCTGGAGGGCCGGGTGGCCGAACGGACCAGCGACCTGGAAGGGCTGAACCGGCGACTGAGACAAGAAGTGCTGGAGCGCGAGCAGGCCCAGCAGGAATTGGTCCGGGCCCAGGATGACCTGGTGCAGGCCGGCAAGCTGTCGGCCCTGGGCACCATGTCGGCGAGCATTAGCCACGAGCTCAACCAGCCACTGGCGGCGATTCGCAGCTACGCGGAAAACGCCGAGATCCTGCTTGACCACCAACGCACCGAAGACGCCCGCGGCAACCTCAAGCTGATCAGCGAACTGACCGGGCGCATGGCATCGATCATCGCCCACCTGCGCGCTTTCGCCCGTCGCGACCGTCATGCCCCGGAAAGCGTCGCCCTGCAGCCGGCGCTGGACGATGCCCTGGCGCTGCTCGCCAAACGCCGGCGCAGCATGGAAGTGGAGCTGATCCGCGACTTGCCGGCCGCCACGCTGTGGGTCGAGGCCGGCGAAACCCGCCTGCGCCAGGTACTCGGCAACCTGCTGGCCAACGCCCTCGATGCGCTCACCGAGAAGGGCCCGCCGCGCAAACTCTGGATCAGTGCCCAGGCCACCGACACGGGCGTCAACCTGTATATCCGTGATAACGGCCCAGGGTTTTGCATGGAAGCCTTGGGCCGCGCTGGCGAGCCTTTCTACACCACCAAGACGCGCACCCAGGGCCTTGGCCTGGGGTTGGCGATCTGCGACACCCTGATGCGCGCCTTTGGCGGCGAATTGTCGTTCGCCAACCACAAGGAAGGCGGCGCCCTGATCACCTTGAAGCTGCGCGCCGGTGCGCCCGGGGTGAGCCTGCAACCGTCCGAGGACCGAAGTGTATGACCATCGATAACCGGATTGAGGTGGTGCTGATCGATGACGATCCCCATCTGCGTCAGGCCTTGAGCCAGACCCTCGACCTGGCCGGCCTGAAAATCCTGCCCCTGGCCGAAGCCAAGGGCGTGGCCGGGCAACTGTCCCGTGACTGGCCGGGAGTGGTGGTCAGCGATATTCGCATGCCGGGCATGGACGGCCTCGAACTGCTGGGCGAACTCCACGCGCAAGACCCGGAACTGCCGGTGCTGCTCATTACCGGCCACGGTGATGTGCCGCTGGCGGTGCAGGCGATGCGCGCCGGGGCCTACGACTTCCTGGAAAAACCGTTCGCCAGCGATCACCTGCTCGACAGCGTACGCCGCGCCCTGGCCTTGCGCCGCCTGGTGCTGGACAACCGCAGCCTGCGCCTGGCCCTGAGCGATCGCCATGAACTCAGCGCCCGCCTGGTCGGCCAATCGACCCCGATGCTGCGCCTGCGCGAGCAGATCGGTGCGCTGGCCGCCACCCGTGCCGACGTGCTGATCCTCGGTGAAACCGGCGCCGGCAAGGAAGTGGTCGCCCGTGCCTTGCACGACCTCTCCGGCCGGCGCAACGGCCCCTTCGTGGCGATCAACGCCGGTGCCCTGGCCGAGTCGGTGGTAGAGAGCGAACTGTTCGGCCACGAACCCGGTGCTTTTACCGGCGCGCAGAAACGCCGCATCGGCAAGTTCGAGTTCGCCAACGGCGGCACGCTGTTTCTGGATGAAATCGAGAGCATGAGCCTGGATGTCCAGGTCAAGCTGCTGCGTCTGCTGCAAGAGCGCGTGGTGGAGCGGCTGGGCGGCAATCAACAGATTCCCCTGGATATACGCGTCATCGCCGCGACCAAGGAAGACCTGCGCCAGGCCGCCGACCAGGGGCGTTTTCGCGCCGACCTGTATTACCGCCTCAACGTCGCGCCGCTGCGCATACCGCCGTTGCGCGAACGGGGCGAGGATGCGCTGATGCTGTTCCAGCATTTCGCCAACGAAGCCAGTGCCCGACATGGCCTGCCGCCCCACGAATTGCAGCCGGCGCACCGGGCGTTGCTGCTGCGCCACAGCTGGCCGGGCAATGTGCGAGAACTGCAGAACGCCGCAGAACGCTTTGCCCTGGGCCTGGAGCTGGCCCTGGACAACAGCGCGCCCGACGGCAACCCTGGGGCACCGGTGGAACTGGTCAGCGGAGGCTTGAGCGAGCAGGTGGAAAACTTCGAGAAAACCCTCATCGCCGCCGAGCTGGCCCGCCCCCACAGCTCGGTGCGCAGCCTGGCCGAGGCCTTGGGCATTCCCCGCAAGACCCTGCACGACAAGTTGCGCAAGCATGGCCTGACCTTCGGCGACAGCAGCCAGGGGTCGGCCGATGAGTCCGATTGAATTATCGTCACTACCCTGCCAAGCAAGAGGCCCCGCAATGAACCGCGACAGCCGTTACCTGGAATCGATCCTGCACCACGACATTCCCTTGACCCGGGACATGGGCCTCAAGGTGCTCGATTGGCAGGCCCGGCAACTGCGCCTGTCCTTGCCGTTGGCGGCCAACGTCAACCACAAGAGCACCATGTTCGGCGGCAGTCTGTATTGCGGCGCCGTACTCGGTGGCTGGGGCTGGCTGCACCTGGCCCTGCGCGAGGAAGGCATTGAAGACGGGCATATCGTGATTCAGGAAGGGCAGATCAGTTATCCGCTGCCGGTGACCCGCGATGCGGCCGTCGTCTGCCAAGCGCCTGAGGAAAAGCTCTGGAAACGCTTCCTGGCCACCTACCGGCGTTACGGACGGGCGCGGCTGGCCTTGCAGACCCAGGTGATGAACAGCGGGAGCGAGGACGTGGCGGTGCAGTTCGAGGGGCAATACGTGTTGCACCGCTAAAACAGCACATGGCTTGGATTGTAGGGATGGGTAGCCCCTGTGGCAAAAAGCACTCTTGCCAGACAAAAAGCTTTTGCCACAAGAATCAGGTAGGGCTCAGGAGCGAGCCAGCTCCAACAGTTTCCCACGCCACGCCGCTTTCGCCGGCAACGCCAGGAACGAGGCATTCAACAGCGACTCACGCGGTGGATAACAGAACGGCTCGCCGCTCAAGTCCAGCACCGCGCCTCCCGCACCTTCCAATACTCCCTGGGCGGCGGCGGTGTCCCACTGGGAGGTTGGCGCCAACCGTGGATAACAATCCGCCGCGCCTTCGGCCACCAGGCAAAACTTCAACGAGCTGCCAATACTGGTCAGTTGCAGCTCACCCAGGCTCGCGCTCAAACCGTTGAGTAGGCGCTCCTGCTCCGGGCTGGTGTGCCGGCGACTGGCGACCACGGTGAACGCCTCGCCCGGCGCCACTGCGTCACGCACCGCGATAGGCAAAGGTACGCCCCCCTTGTCACCACGCCAGGCACCCAGCCCGGCGCCACCCACGTAGAAGCGACCATTGGTGGGCATCGACACCACGCCGAACACCACACGCCCCTGCTCTACCAAGGCGATGTTGACGGTGAATTCTTCGCTACCGGAAATGAATTCCTTGGTGCCATCCAGCGGGTCCACCAACCACCAGCGTTGCCAGCCGGCCCGCACGCTTTGCGCGATATCGGCGTCTTCTTCGGAAAGGATTGGAATGTCCGGGGCCAGCGTCGCCAGCCCGGCCACGATCACATCATGAGCCGCCATGTCGGCAGCGGTCACCGGCGACTCGTCGGCCTTGTGGTTGACCAACACGTTGGCGCGCCAGAACGGCAGGATCGCCTCGCCGGCCTTGAGCGCCAGCTCGACCACCGGGGCCATCAGCGAATGAGGAAATGTCATGACAGGAACGCTCCACGCTGGGCCAGCAGGTCACGGGCCAGGTACAGCGCCGCCAAGGCCCGGCCCTCGGTGAATTGCGGGTTTTGCGCCAGGGCCGACAGCTCGTGCAGGTTGACCTTGTCCACGCGCATCGGCTCGGGCTCGTCGCCCTCCAGGCGCTCTTCATACAGATCGGTCGCTAGCACCACTTGGATCTTCTGGCTCATGTAGCCGGGGGACAGCGACAACTCGGTCAGATGTTCCAACTGTCGCGCCCCGAAACCGGCCTCTTCCTTGAGCTCCCGCTCGGCCGCCGCCAGTACATCTTCCCCTGGCTCGATCAAGCCCTTGGGCAGGGACAACTCGTAAGCATCGGTGCCACCGCAATACTCTTCCACCAGCACCGCATGGTCGGCGTCGAGCATCGCCACGATCATCACCGCGCCGTAGCCTGCACCCTTGCTCGCCAGACGCTCATAAGTGCGCTCCACACCGTTGGAAAACCGCAATTTCAGTTCTTCCACACAGAACAGGCGGCTGGTAGCGACGATCCGGCGATCGAGTATGGTGGGTTTCTGGCGCATAAACGGCTCCCTGGGCGATAGCGGGCTACTATACCCGGCCTATTCTGATTGTTTGTGTCGGATATCCGATTACCGCTGGAGAAGTTTTATGGCCTTGCTGCCCTGGCATGAGATCGATACGGTTCTGCTGGACATGGACGGCACCCTGCTGGACCTGCATTACGACAACCACTTCTGGCTCGAACACCTGCCCCAGCGCTACGCCGACCTGCATGGCGTGAGCCGGGCGATGGCCGAGATGGAGCTGCAGCCATTGTTCGAGCGCAACGCCGGCCAGTTGCAATGGTATTGCCTGGATTTCTGGAGCGCCGAGCTGAAACTGCCGGTGCGCGAACTGAAGTTGGAAACCGCCCACCTGATCGCCTTGCGCCCGGACGCCGATACGTTCCTGGCCGCGATTCAGCGCGCCGGCAAACGCGTGGTGATGATCACCAACGCTCACCGCGATTCGTTGTCGCTGAAGCTGGAGCGCATCGAACTGGCCCCCTACTTCGAGCGTTTGATCAGCTCCCACGACTACGGCTTCCCCAAGGAAAACCCGCAGTTCTGGGACGCATTGCAAGCTGACCTGAATTTCGACCCGGCCCGCAGCCTGTTCATCGACGACACCCTACCGGTGTTGCGCAGCGCCCGGGATTTCGGCGTGGCGCACCTGCTGGCGGTCAGCGAGCCGGACAGTCGCAAGGGACCGAAGGATACGGGGGAGTTCGAGGCATTGGGGGATTATCGGGACTTGATCGAAGGGCTCTGAACCGTGGTGCCTTCATCGCGAGCAAGCTCGCTCCCACACTGGTTTCGCGGCGAACCAAAAAACCTGTGGGAGCGAGCTTGCTCGCGATGAAGGCACCACAGCCCTGAAAGTTATTCAGGGATACGCAACACCTGCCCCGGATAGATCTTGTCCGGATGCGACAGCATCGGCTTGTTGGCCTCGAAGATCTTGTTGTACTTGTTCGCGTCGCCGTACTCGGCCTTGGAGATGGCGCTGAGGGTGTCACCCTTTTTCACGGTCACGAAACGCGCCGCTTGTGCCACTGGGCCAGTCACGGTGATCTGGTCGTCCACGCTACCGACACCGGCGATATTACCCACCGCCAACAGGATTTTTTCCTTCTCTTCCTGGCTCGCCACTTCACCTGTGACGATGACTTTGTCGCCTTCGATGGTCGCCTGTACATTCGGATTACCCAGGCCGACCTTTGCAATGTGCTCTTTCAGTTGTTCGCTGGCATTGGCGTTACCGGGGGTCAGCAGGTCGATCAGCTTTTCACCGGCTTCCTTCACAAAGCTAAAGATACTCATGGCACACGCTCCTTGATTTAAGTGTCCAGACGCAAAGACTAGACCAGGCGAGACGAACCCGGTTCCCAGCCGACCAATGACCCCGCCCCGCGCAAGCGCTAGAATCCGAATCTTCCCGCGCCCTGGAGCGAAGATGGACATCAAGCAGCTGAAATTTCTCATCGCGCTGGACGAAACCCGTCACTTCGGCCAAGCCGCCGCACGCTGCCATATCACCCAGCCGACGTTGTCGATGCGCCTGCGCAGCCTTGAAGAAGAACTCGACCTGCCATTGGTCAACCGCGGCCAGCGCTTTGAAGGTTTTACCGCGCCGGGGGAACGGGTGCTGGCCTGGGCACGCACGGTGCTGGCGGCCTATGACGGGCTGCAGGCCGAAGCGGCAGCCTGCCGCGGCAACCTGGTGGGCACGCTGCGCCTGGGCGTGGTGCCGTTGTCGGACTTCGACCCGCTGGCGATGATGCAGCGCTTGCACACCGAACACCCCAGCCTGCGTTTCGAATTGTCGTCCCTGAGTTCCGAACGCATCCTCGAACAGTTGGCGAACAACCGCATCGACCTGGGCATTTCCTACTTGGAGCGGCTGGACAATGAACGCTTCGAGGCCCTGCCCTTCAGCCCCACCCGCATGGGCTTGCTTTACGACCAGCGGTATTTCTTTTTCGGTGAACAACCGCTGAGCTGGGAAGCGCTGATCGAACTGCCGCTGGGCATGCTCACCAGCGGCATGCATTTTCGCCAGTCCATCGACCACAATTTCCACAGCCGGGGTCTGACGCCCCAACCGCTGTTGCAAACCGATGCGGTGCATCAATTGTTACAAGCTGTGCATGGGGGATTGTGTTGCGCGGTGATGCCCCTGGACAGCGGCCTGAATGTCCTGACCGAAGACTTGCGCATCCAGCCCATTGAAAACGCCCAGACGCTGGTTTCGCTGGGCCTGATCATGCGGCGCGGTGCCCCCCGCTCGGCGTTGGCCGAGGCCTGTTTCGCCCTCTATCAGAAATCAGCGACGACTTCTTGATCGACGTCATCTATTGGAAGATCAGTAATAGCGATTAGACGTGGCAGATTGCCGCATTTAGTCTTAGCACTATTCCTACTTTCAGTGATGCCTATGAACGACAAGCCTCCGGTCAGTCCAGCGCCTGCGATGGAAACATCCGCGCCGGCCGCCAGCCAGAGCTATCGCTACTGCAATCTGGACCACGCCCAATCGGACAGCACCGCGCTGGCCGAGGAAGTGGCGCTGGCGATTGCCTACAACGGCATCAACCAGGCGGTCATGCTGGTCACGCCCACCGACCTTGAAGACTTCATCGTCGGCTTCAGCCTCGGCAGCGGCATCATTGAAGACTCATCGGACATCTACGACCTGCAACTGAGCGGCACCGGTGCCGCGCACTACGCCCAGGTAACCATCGCCAACCGCGCCTTCTGGAACCTCAAGCAGCAACGCCGGCAGTTGGCGGGCACCAGTGGCTGCGGGTTGTGCGGTGTGGAAGCGGTGGAACAGGCCTTGCCCAACCTCAAGGTGCTGCCCGGCGCGCCGTTGCCTGCCGGGCAATGGCTCGATGGCCTGCGTGACCGTATCGGTCAGTTCCAGCCCTTGGGCCAACATTGCGGCGCGGTGCATGCAGCCTTGTTCATGAATGCCCAGGGTGAGTTGCTCCTGGGTCGCGAAGACATTGGTCGGCACAACGCCCTCGACAAACTGATCGGCGCGCTGATCCGGCAACAAATCCCGGTGGCCGGTGGCGTGGCGATCGTCACCAGCCGTTGCAGCCTCGAACTGATCCAGAAAGTACTGCGCGCCGGCATCCAGACCCTGGTCAGCCTGTCGTCGCCCACGGGCCTCGCCGTGCAATGGGCCCGTCAACACAACCTCAACCTCATCCACCTGCCGCAAAAAAGTGCGCCGCGGGTCTACAGCCCTGCGATGGAGAAACAAGCGTGAGCAATCATCAACAAGCCGACCAGAAACCCGTACCACGCTACAAGCCCTACAAGGGCCCAGCCGGTGGTTGGGGTGCGCTGATCAGTGTCGCTCAGGCCTGGTTGACCAGCGACAACGCGCTGAAGAACATCCGCATGATGCTCAAGACCAACCAGAACGGCGGTTTTGACTGCCCGGGCTGTGCCTGGGGCGACTCGCCGGAAAGCGGCATGGTCAAGTTCTGCGAGAACGGCGCCAAGGCCGTGAACTGGGAGGCTACCAAGCGCCGTGTCGATGCCGCATTTTTCGCCAGACACAGCGTGACCTCGCTGCTGGAACAGAGCGACTACTGGCTCGAATACCAAGGTCGCCTGACCGAGCCAATGCGCTACGACGCCGAAACCGACCGCTACAAGCCCATCAGTTGGGAAGCGGCGTTCGCCCTGGTTGGCAAGCACCTGCAAGGGCTGTCCAGCCCCAACCAGGCCGAGTTCTACACCTCGGGCCGGGCCAGCAACGAAGCGGCCTATTTGTATCAACTGTTCGTACGCGCCTATGGCACCAACAATTTCCCTGACTGCTCGAACATGTGCCACGAGGCCAGCGGCGTAGCGCTGGCCCAGAGCGTGGGCGTGGGCAAGGGCACGGTGACATTCGACGACTTCGAGCACGCCGACGCGATTTTCGTCTGGGGCCAGAACCCTGGCACCAATCATCCGCGGATGCTCGAACCACTGCGCGAGGCGGTGAAGCGCGGCGCCCAAGTGATCTGCATCAACCCGCTCAAGGAGCGTGGCCTGGAGCGCTTCCAGCATCCGCAGAGCCCGATCGAAATGCTCACCAACGGCAATAAGCCGACCAACACCGCGTATTTCCGCCCGGCCCTGGGGGGTGACATGGCGATCTTGCGCGGCATGGCGAAGTTCCTGCTGCAATGGGAGCGGGAGGCACAGGACAGCGGTGCGCCGGCCGTGTTCGACCACGCGTTCCTCAACGAACACAGCGCCAACGTGCTGGACTACCTGGCAGCGGTCGACGATACGCCGTGGGCGCAGATCGTCGAGCAATCGGGCCTGACCCTGGTCGAAATCGAACAGGCGGCGCGCATGTACGCCAGAAGCAAGAACGTGATCATGTGCTGGGCGATGGGCATCACCCAGCACCGTCACTCGGTGGCGACCATCCAGGAAATCGCCAACGTGATGATGCTGCGCGGCAATATTGGCCGGCCAGGCGCAGGCCTGTGCCCGGTCCGCGGCCACAGCAACGTGCAGGGCGACCGGACCATGGGCATCAACGAACGTCCGCCAGTGGCGTTCCTCGACACGCTGGAGCGGCGCTTCCAGTTCAGGGTTCCGCGTGAGAACGGCCACAACGTGGTCGAGGCGATCCACGCCATGGCCGACGGCCAGGCAAAAGTGTTCATCGCCCTGGGCGGCAACTTCGCCCAAGCCACGCCGGACAGCCACCGCACGTTCCAGGCCCTGGCCAATTGCGATCTGACGGTACAGATCAGCACCAAGCTCAACCGCAGCCACCTGGCCCACGGCAAGGACGCGCTGATCCTGCCGTGCCTGGGCCGCACCGACATCGACCTGCAAACCGAAGGCGCGCAAGCGGTGACCGTGGAAGACTCCTTCAGCATGGTGCATGCCTCCATGGGTCAGTTGCAGCCGCTGTCGAACCAGATGCGCTCGGAACCGTGGATCGTCGCCGGCATCGCCGCCGCCACGCTGGGTAGCCGCCCGGTGGATTGGAACTGGCTGGTGGCCGACTACAGTCGCATTCGCGACCTGATCGCCGAGACCGTCCCCGGCTTCAAGGACTTCAATGAAAAGCTGAAGAACCCCGGCGGATTCTACCTGGGCAACAGCGCCGGCTCGCGACGCTGGAACACCCCGTCGGGCCGCGCCAACTTCAAGCCGAACCTCTTGCCGACCGACCTCGTGCATGAGCGCACCCGTGCCACCGGCCAGTTGCCCGACCTGATCATGCAGTCCATGCGTTCTCACGATCAGTACAACACCACCATTTACGGCCTCGACGACCGCTATCGCGGTGTAAAGGGCCAGCGCGACGTGTTGTTCGTCAACGAAGCGGACATCATTCGCCTGGGCTTCAAGCCGGGACAGAAAGCTGACATCGTCTCGCTCTGGGAAGACGGTCGCGAGCGTCGGGTCAAGGGTTTTACCTTGCTGGCGTTCGACATTCCAGCCGGGCAGGCTGCGGCCTACTACCCTGAAGTGAACCCGCTGGTCCCGCTGGAAAGCACCGGTGATGGCAGCCATACGCCGACGTCGAAATTCGTCGCGATCCGCCTGGAAGCGGCGAGTGAGAACGGACTGATCCTGGCCAAGTCGGCTTGAGACAACCTTTTGGATCATGGTGGCCCTGTGGCGAGGGAGCTTGCTCCCGCTGGGCTGCGTAGCAGCCCCTTCCATCCATTCACCTGACACACCGAGATGCTAAGCTTCAGGGCCGCTTCGCGCCCAACGGGAGCAAGCTCCCTCGCCACAAACGACTTTTCGAACGGGCACAAAAAAGGCCGTTTTCCATGGAAAACGGCCTGTCTCAAGTAGCTAAAGACCGGCCAATTCGCCTTAAGTTCCCACCGAAAAACAATAACTTAGAGAATTGTGCACAAGTCGTGCTACTCGTCGGATTTCGATTGTAAGCAAGCGAGGCCAGCCTCAGGATCGCGCCGTCATCCCTTTGAGGCTCCTCTATGAAGTTCTCCTCCATTCTCTTGTTGTCCCTTAGCCTGGCCAGTGGCATCGCTTCCGCCGGTGGTACTGCCGAAGCAGGTGTGGGCGGCGCATTAGGCGGGGTTTTGGGTTCGGTCGTCGGCCAGTCCCTGGGCGGCAACACCGGTTCCACTATCGGCGCGGCGCTGGGCGGTGCAGGCGGTAGTGCAGTCGGTGCAGACAGACACAGCCGCGGCGAAGCGGCGATCGGCGGCGCGCTGGGCGCGGCCGGCGGTAACGTGGTCGGCCGTAGTGTCGGCGGCAGCACCGGCAGTCTGATCGGTGCGGCAGCGGGCGGTGGCGCCGGTGGCGCCCTGGGTAACTACATGGGCAAGGACGATGACGATGACCGCCGTTATGACGGCCGCCGTGGCGACCGCCGCTACTACCGTGACGGCCATCCGGGTCGCGGCCATGCCTATGGGCATCGCAAGCACAAGCATAAACATCGTTATTACGACGATTGACCGCTGGCTTTGATACCCGCCGGTAAAAGATCGCAGCCTTTGGCAGCTCTTCACAGAGCCTGACCGGAGGCTGCGATTTTCGTTTCAGACCACCAAACGCTCCATCGCCCCACGCAGCCGATCCGGAATCGCCACCGGCCGATTCGATGCCCGATCCACGAATACGTGGACAAAACGCCCCGCCGCGCAGGCCTCTTCCTCGCCCGCCTTGAACACCGCCAGCTCGTACTGCACCGAACTGCTGCCCAACTTGCCGACCCGCAGGCCGATTTCAATCCGGTCTGGAAAGGCGATCGAGGCAAAATAGTCGCAAGCCGAACTCACCACGAACCCCACCACCTCTCCGTCATGGATATCCAGGCCACCGACCTCGATCAGGTAGGTATTCACGGCGGTATCAAAAAAGCTGTAGTAGGTGACGTTGTTGACGTGACCGTACACATCGTTGTCGTGCCAACGCGTGGTGATGGCTTGCAAGTGAGGGTATTCGCTACGTTGGGGCATCAAGTGCTCTTCATGGTTGTTCAATGACTTCAGGATGACGGCCTACCGGCTCGCGAACCCCTTGCCCTGCGCCGCCAGTTCGCCGATCAGGCGCGCGGGCTGCCACTGGTCGCCCTGCTTCGTTTCGAGCTCCAGCAGGCGCTCGTGGATAGCTTCCAGCCCCTGCCCGTCGGCCCAGGCCATCGGCCCGCCCTTGTCCACGGGAAAGCCGTAGCCGTTGAGGTAGACCAGGTCGATATCGTGGGCCGACTCGGCAATGCCTTCCTGCAGGATCTTCGCCCCCTCGTTGACCAGCGCCAGCAAGCAACGCTCAAGGATTTCCTCCGGGCCGATCTCGCGGCGCTGGAACCCCAGCGCTTCGCTGACCCGCAGCACCAGCGCATCGACCTCGACGTCATGCTCGGCCTGTCGGCTGCCCGGCTCGTAGTGATAGTACCCATTGCCGCTTTTCTGGCCGAACCGCCCCAGTTCGCACAAACGGTTGTCCACCTGCACCTCGGGCGCGTCCTGGCCCTTCCCCGCCAGCTCACGGGCACGCCATTCCAAGTCGATGCCGACGACGTCGTACATGCGGAACGGCCCCATGGCGAAACCGAAGCCTTGCAACGCCGCATCAACCTGGTGGGGGAACGCCCCCTCCAGCAGCATCTTGCGCGCTTCCAGCACATACGGGTGGAGCATCCGGTTGCCGATGAAACCATGGCAGTTGCCCGATATCACGCTGACCTTGCCCATGCGCTTGCCCAGCACCAAGGCCGCGTCCAGCACCGCTTTGGAGGTTTGCGCACCGCGGACGATTTCCAGCAGCTTCATGATGTGCGCCGGGCTGAAGAAATGCAGGCCCAGGACTTGGGCTGGCCTGCGAGTGACAGCGGCGATGGCATCGATGTCCAGTGCCGACGTATTGCTCGCCAGGATCGCCTCGGGCTTCAGCAGGCCGTCCAGCTCACGAAAGATAGTCTGCTTGAGCTCCAGGTTTTCGTAGACCGCCTCGATCACCAAGTCCACGTCGCGGATCGCCGCGTAATCCTGTGCCCGCGTCACCCGGGCGATCCGCGCATCCGCCTCACCCTGGTCGATACGGCCCTGGCGCACGCCATGGGCGTAGGTCTCGGCCACGGCGGCCAACGCTTGCTCGAGCATTTGCGGATTGTTGTCGACCCATTGCACCGCCACGCCGGCATTGGCCAGGCACATCACGATGCCCCGTCCCATGGTGCCTGCACCGACCACCGCGGCGCGCTGAATATCGAAGGGTGTCTGGCTCATGTCTGCTCTCTTGTTTTGGCGATCCGAAGACAGCCTTCACCTTAGTCAGCCAACGAATGTTTTTGAAATTTATTCGTGTGATGAGGGGCATTCAGCGGATGGATACAGCTCACAGGTGCGCTTGGGCCCACTGGCGAACTTCAGCGTATGGATACGTTTCCAGTGCGGCATACCCATGGATCTTCCGTGCCTTCAAACGGGTGAACAGCGGCACGCTGATTCCGCACAGGAACCGGGTGAGGCGCTCGGCAGACGGCACGCTGCCGCTGTGCTGCTCATGCGTGTGGATAAAATCGCCACATAGCGCCTCGAAATTTTTATCCACAAGCGCCGGCAACACGGGCGGCTCCGGCAGGCGGGCGACATGCCCATGGCACACCGAACAATGGCCGCACTGGCGTGGCGCATTGCCGTCGCCGAAATACTCCGCCAAGCGATGACCCAGACAACGGTCAGTGGCGAACAATTCGAGCATGGCGTGGATCCGCGCGATCTCACCGTGTTCGTGCCGGGTGAAGTAGGCGTGTAGCTGGGCGCTCAAGAGCTGCGCATCCAGATCCGCTTCCAGCACGCTGTACACCTCGGTCATCTGTTTGCTTTCCAGCTCGATCCAGCCCTTTTCCTGGAAATAATCCAGCGCCTTGACCACTCGATTACGCTCGGCGCGATACTGCTGGTACATCCCGTCAAAATCCACCGTGGCCCAACTCCGGGCGCGACTGGAGGTTTGGATGATGGCCGCGACGAAGTCCCGTCGCTCACCTTCGAAGCGCTCCAGCAGCTCGTGCGGCTCGGTCAGGAATTTGAAGCGGTACTCGGCGAAATAGGCATAGCGCGGCGCGATCAGCCGGCGCAATTCCAACTGGACCAGCAGCGTCTTGAGCGGCAGTTGCCGGATGTTGCTCTGGTCCGCCAGCGGTCCCAACAAGAATTCCCACTGCCCGTCGGCGGCCGCGGCCTTCAGTTCATCGAGCACGCAACGAATGCCGGTAAGCTCCGGCGTATCGCCATACACGAAGTTCTCCAGCACGTTGAGGCTGTCGCGGTTGGCCAGTACCAGGCAATCGGAGGGCTGCCCGTCCCGTCCGGCGCGGCCGATCTCCTGGCTGTAGTTTTCGATGGACTTGGGCAAGTCGAAATGCACGACGTTGCGGATGTCGCTCTTGTCGATGCCCATGCCAAAGGCGATGGTCGCGACGATGCAATTGGATTGGCCGCCCATGAATCGCCGCTGGATGGTTTCGCGCTGTTCATGGGGCAAACCGGCGTGATAGGCCTCGGCCTGGATACCCTGCCGGCCCAGGTGTTCAGCGATCTGCTCGGCGGTTCGCTGCAAGGTGACGTAGACGATGCTCGGCTGCCCGGCACGCTCGCCCAACCACTGCACCAGTCGCGCGCGCTTGTCGGCACCACGCACGGGCTCGACCAGCAGATTGAGGTTCGGTCGGTAGAAACCGGTCGTTACCACATCGGCGGCAGCGATGGCGAATTTCGCCTGCATGTCGGCGATGACCTTGGGTGTCGCGGTGGCCGTCAGCAGCAATACCTGGGGAATGTTGAATTGATGCTGGTAATCGGGAAGCTTGAGGTAATCAGGTCGGAAGTTATGCCCCCATTCCGAAATGCAGTGGGCCTCGTCCACCACCAGCAACGAGATCGGCACCTGCTGCAGGAAATTGCGAAAGCGCTCGTTCTTCAGGCGCTCCACGGAAATCATCAGGATCTTCAACTCACCCGAACGGGCCCGCGCCATGGCGTCGTTGGCTTCGTCACGGCTCTGGGCCGAATCGATACTGGCCGCCGCGATACCGTGGCGCTGGAGGAACGCCAACTGGTCCTGCATCAACGCCAGCAACGGTGAGACCACCAGCGTCAGGTGCGGCAAGAGCAGGGCCGACAATTGATAACACAGGGACTTGCCCGAGCCGGTGGGAAAGATGGCCGCCGCCGACCGACCGGCAAGCACTGCGCCGATGGCCGCCTCCTGACCGGGACGAAACTGTGGATAACCGAAAACCTGTTCCAGGGTGCTGTGCATGCGCGGTCGCTCCTTTGACTGCTGCGATGCCCAAAGCCTAGCGGGACAATGCGGCGAGTCGAGAAAAGGTCGGGGGCAAAAACGATACTGGATGATACAGCTTGGTGCCCAGGACCTGATTCAGGAAACCACGGGAAATGCGAAGGGATCCACGACCTCGCGGCGTTGGCGGTTGTACTCAAGCATGATGATTACCAAACATCCCGATAATCAAAAGATACTTGGTAGTCATACATCGACAAATCCAAAGCATGTTCGAAATGTGGCTGTAGTATCTCAGCCCACTCAACATTTACGTTGAAACCACCGACATTAATATTGTCCTCCACAGGAACTCCAAGAGCATCAAGCACCCAAGGGTCGTCGCCGAAATCTTTCGAGTACTCACGCCCCTCCCCGAGCTCAGTTTTTTTGTCATACCAACTCAACTTCAGTTTTAACCCCATACGCTCCTCACAAATATTTTTTTATATTACGATTTCGTTTAGGGGGATCAATTTGCTCGCCCGTTAAATAATCGTAAGAACCTAGATGGCTCCCATCGCTTGCACGGTATGCCTCTAGCTCGCCGTGCATGAAGTCCCACTCATAAATAGTTCTCCCTTTTTTGTCGGTCCAGCGCTCCCGAAAGCCACCGCCTCCCTGGCGAGGCGTCTTTTGTTTTGCGATCTGTAAGTCAGAAAAGCCAGTAATTTCCTCTGTCTTCGGTGCCCTGTGATAATCATGCCCCGCCTCGGGCAGCCCTTTGCGCCGAATGTTGAAAACAACATACAACGGCGAAACCCCAGAATCCGCCGGAAACACAAGAATGAAATCCTTGTACTCCGGCGGATAAATCGGGTTGACGATGATGCTGTCCGCCGCAGGTGTCGGCGGAAAAATCCAGATGTGCGGAGCCTGTGGCGCGGCCTCCAGCGCCGGGATGCCCAACGTCGCGGAGGGATCGACCGCAGGCGTCCAGATCAACTCGACCCCATCGCCAAAGTCCGCCACTTGTTGCTCGCCGCGAGCCTGGAACGTCACCACCGGGATCATTTCCCAATCACGTCGTGCCTGGGTGTTATAGCCGTATCCCTTGAGCGTGCCATCGGCCTGGGTTTCCACATGCAACCGTACCCGCGTACGTGCCTGCTCCAGGGAACGCAGTTGCTCTTCGGTGTACAACGAACCGTCACCCAGGCTCGTGGGCGTCAGCAGCCCCACCAAGCCGATCAGTACACCCGCCGCCACGGGTGCAGTGACCGCGCCAGCAGCCCCCGCCGCCACGCCAAGGGAAACCGGCATCGTCCTACCCAAGGCAAACGTGCCGAAGCTTGCCGGCAACGCCCCACTGATACTCTTAAGCTGAATGCGCCCTGACTCGTCAGCTTGGCGCCCACCCAACAAGGTAAATTGGCCGTACTCCCTCAGGGCTTCAGTCGGGATGTAGCCGCTCGGGTTGTGATGGTCGATCACCGAGTCAGGCAGCTTGCAGGACTTTGCAAATACACAGCCCTTCACGTCGGAAGGTGATGCTTCGTGGACCTGGGTCAGACGCTCGCTCATGTACGCCGTCTGCCTGGCGAGCATGGCCTCATAGGCCTGTTGATCGGCCTCTCTTTTTGCCAATTCGCTGGGGGTCATGTCCCGCAGGATCCTGTAGCCCCGATCGCCACCGTAATGCTCCCAGACCTGCGGAACACCGGCCTTCCCTTTCGTCATGCTCATCCCTGCTTGGTCGCCGTTAACCCCCATAAAAGGGCGTGGCGAACCTTACCGAGCGGCCAGGGAAATACTCAGCAGACGGTTCCGAGACCACTGTGAGACCTTTCTTCTTTTTCCAATGGCCAGCGATTCCCCCTAAACTTTCCCTCCAGACGAACTCACTCCAACACCCCGGAACTTCGCCATGCATCTCGCCCCAGACTTCCCCGACGATCACGCCATGCGCCAGCTCATGGAGCTGCTCCACGAAGAAATCGGCCTGCCTGAACGCAAGACGATTCGCCTGGACACCGCGATCAATCTCGACTGGGGTTGTGACGGCGCGGACGCCCGGCATCTGATGGAAGCAGTGGAGGAACGGTTCGCCATCGAGTTCATCGACTACGACGCCTACCGCTATTTTCTGCCTGAAGGGTTCGATGTGTTTCAAAAGCGCAGGGCCAAGGGCCGGGGGAACAAGCTGCCACTGACCATCGGCATGCTTTACAAGGCGATCAAGGCACAGAAATGGGATACGCGGGAAGTGGAGGAGAACGAGGTGATTTGAGCACCTTAAGTGGCATTATTCTGGCTGTCTGGCTCGATTTCAGCTGGAATAATGACAGTTTCCAGCCCCTACGCACCTAACTAACCGCCCATAAAAAAACCGCCCATAAAGGGCGGTTTTTTATTCACCAACCAAGCCTTACAGCTGTGGACCTGCCGCCTTGATCGCGTCGCTCACGTCGAACTTCTTGAAGTTCTCGATGAACAGACCGGCCAATGCCTTGGCGGCTTCGTCGTAGGCGGCTTTGTCGGCCCAGGTGTTGCGTGGGTTCAACAGGCCAGTCTCGACGCCTGGAACTGCCAGCGGCACGTCCAGGTTGATGATGTCCAGGTGTTCGGTTTCAGCACCGATCAGGGCGCCGCTCTGGATCGCTGCGATCACAGCACGGGTGGTCGGGATGTTGAAGCGCTTGCCGACGCCGTAGCCACCACCGGTCCAACCGGTGTTGACCAGGTAGACCTTGGAGCCGAAACCGCGGATGCGCTTGATCAGCAGCTCAGCGTATTCACCGGCTGGACGCGGGAAGAACGGGGCGCCGAAGCAGGTGGAGAAGGTCGACTTGATGCCGCTGCCCGAACCCATTTCGGTCGAGCCCACCAGTGCGGTGTAGCCGGACAGGAAGTGGTAGGCGGCTTGTTCTTCGCTGAGGATCGACACAGGCGGCAACACGCCGGTCAGGTCGCAGGTCAGGAAGATCACGGCGTTTGGCTCGCCACCGAGGTTTTTCGGTGCGCGTTTTTCGATCAGCTCACGCGGGTAGGCGGCGCGGCTGTTCTGGGTCAGGCTGTCGTCGGCGTAGTCGGCTTTCTTGGTGACGGGGTCCAGAACGACGTTTTCCAGTACGGCACCGTGCTGGATGGCTTTCCAGATGACCGGCTCGTTCTTTTCGGACAGGTCGATGCACTTGGCATAGCAACCGCCTTCGATGTTGAAGACCACGCCCACGCCCCAGCCGTGCTCGTCGTCACCGATCAGGTAACGGCTTTCATCGGCGGACAGGGTGGTCTTGCCGGTGCCCGACAAGCCGAAGAACAGGGTCACATCGCCCTCTTCGCCCATGTTCGCGGCGCAGTGCATCGGCAGCACGTCAACAGCCGGCAGCAGGAAGTTCTGCACGGAGAACAGCGCTTTTTTCATCTCACCGGCGTAGCGCATGCCGGCGATCAGCACTTTCTTGGCCGCGAAGTTGATGATCACGGTGCCGTCGGAGTTGGTGCCGTCGCGCTCAGGCTCGCAAACGAAATTCGGCGCGTTGAGGATCTGCCATTCGTCCTTGCCGCCGGCGTTGTACTGCTCGGGGTTGATGAACAGGCAACGGCCGAACAGGTTGTGCCACGCCGTCTCGGTGGTCATCTTGACCGGCAGGTAGTGCGCAGGATCGGAGCCTACATGCACATGGGATACAAAACGCTCACGCTCGCCCAGGTAGGCCTCAACGCGGCTCCACAGGGCATCGAACTTGTCGGCCGGGAACTTGCGGTTGATCGGGCCCCAGGCGATGGCGTCCTGGGTGGTTGGCTCTTCCACAATGAAACGGTCGACTGGCGAGCGACCGGTACGATGACCGGTACGGACAACCAGCGCGCCAGTATCGGCAAGCTCGCCTTCACCGCGATTCAGGGCTTCTTTGACCAGATCATCGACACTCAGATCGGTGTACACGGCGTTATTGGCTTGCGTCATGAGATTCCCCGTCGGCCCGTGGCCGAGTGCTCCAAACGTTTTGTAGTAGGAAGTCGCGCACTACTACCCGAAAAAAGTGGGCCGGATTATGCCAGAAAACCCCAAAAAGAGTAGGGCCCTCCCGTCAGTACGGCGTAAATCCGGCGTTTGCCAGGAGATTTACCTGCGCTGAACCGTTTTAGTGTCGAGTATCTGACGGTGTGTCGACACCCGCACCGGCGAACAATTGAGCGATGTCCGCCGCGTCGAACAGGTAGCGTTCGTTGCAGAACTGGCAGTCGACTTCGATGGCGCCGCCATGCTCGATCACCAGTTGCTGCGCATCTTCCAGACCCAGACTGACCAGCGCATTGCCGGAACGTTCACGAGAGCAACTGCATTGGAAGCGCAACGGCTGGCCGTCGAACAAGCGCACCTGCTCTTCGTGGTAGAGGCGATGCAGCACCGTTTCGTTGTCCAGGCCCAGTAGCTCATCGGCGCTCAAGGTGCTGGCCAGAGCGGTGATGTGCTGCCAGCTGGCATCACGTTCTTCCGGGTCACGCAGGCGATCGGCAGGCAGCTGTTGCAGCAGCAAACCACGTGCGCGCCGCCCGTCGGCGTAGAGCCAGAAGCGGGTATTGGTCTGCTGGGACATGACGAAGTAGTTGGTGAAGCATTCAGCCAGGGTTGCCCCGTCCAGATCGACGATGCCCTGGTAACGCTGGCCTTGGGTCGGATCGACCGTCAGGGCCAGCACGCCGTTGGGCATCATGTCGGCCAGGGTGGCGTCGGGCGCGATCTGTTCGGCGTCATACCGGGCCAGGCCACGGATCTCACGCTCGCTGGAGCACTCGATCATCAGCAGCGGCACCGGACCTTCGGAACGCGCCTGGAGAATCAGCAAGCCATCGAATTTCAAGGTGCCCACCAGCAACGCTGCGGCCGCCATCAGCTCGCCGAGCATTTGTGCGACCGGCTCCGGATAGGGGTGCTTGGCGAGGACTTCGGCGTAGCTACGCTCCAACGCCACCAGCTCGCCACGGGCGTCGCTGTCATCGAAGATGAAACGCTGGGTGTAGTCGGTATCCGGTAAATCAGTCATAGGGTCTGGTATCTGAAGTGATGACAAATGATGGCAGGCATTTTAGGGGCATTCAGGATGGGTTCCAAGCAAGGCTTGGGTTGGCCTGACGGGAAGGGACTGACGCCCATCTGAATGTGCAGGGCTGACACATTGTGGCGAGGGAGCTTGCTCCCGCTCGGTTGCGCAGCGACCGTAAGATTTTGGGGCCGCTGCGCAGCCCAGCGGGAGCAAGCTCCCTCGCCACGGATAGACTCGAATGACCGATGTTTTATTCGTTGTTGCTGCCATGAAACTTGAACAGGTCCCGGCGCTGCTTCTTGCTCGGTTTGCCGTCGGTGCTGACCCCCAGGGCGCCGGCCTTGCGTTGCGCGGCGGCGGCTTCGCGCTTGGCGATGCTGGCTTCGGTTTCACGATACAGCGCCTGTGCTTCAGGCGCGCCGCGCCGCACGGTCGACAGGGCCTCGACCACCACGGTCTTTTCATCGAACCCGGTGCGGATGACAAACTCATCGCCGATACGTGGCTCCTTGCCCGGCTTGCAACGCTCTCCGCGGTGATGGACCTTGCCGCTTTCGATGGCGGTCTTGGCCAGGGCCCGTGTCTTGTAGAATCGCGCCGCCCATAACCATTTATCGAGACGGACCTTGTCGTCCTCTTCCTTTTTTTGTGCCACTGCCATTCCTCTTTTCTGCCAATAGCCGGAACTGTACTACCGTTTTTGTCGGGCGCACGAATCCGGCCCGACGGATAGAATGCCCGTCAAACCGACGCCGTACGCATCGCTGGGGTCGGAATCGGTTACACGCACAAACAAGTGCGTAGATAACTGTCGCCATTTTGTGATTATTCTGCGTGAATACCGCGATTCGCGGAGTCCACGATCCGATGCACTGATCGCAGGTTTTTTTATTGAAGATTTTTGACCATTTGACCGTTGTCGGTCTGCGCGAGTGGGTGGCGCTCCCGGATCTGGGAGTCGCGGGCCTGCGGGCAAAAATCGACACCGGGGCCAGCACCTCCAGCCTGCATGCCACTGAGATCGAACCCTTCGAGCGCGATGGCGAAAAGTGGGTACGCTTCACCGCGCACCTCGGCACGGTGGTGCAGTTGCGCCATCGCCGTTGCGAAGCCCCGCTGGTGGCGCGCAAGACCATCAAGAGTTCCAACGGTCACGCGCAGGTCCGCTACGTGATCAGCACCACGTTGGCGCTGGGCGACCGGATCTGGCGGGTCGAGTTCACCCTGGCCTGCCGCAAATCCATGCGATATCGCCTGTTACTGGGTTCCAAAGCCTTGATCGACGGCCAATTGGTGGTCAATCCGGGTAGCAAATACGTTCAAGACAAGCCGGCATTCCCGGTGTCCACTACCTCTGCCACAGGTGTTGCATGAAGATCGCTGTGCTGTCGCGTAATCCGCGTCTGTATTCCACCCGTCGCTTGGTCGAAGCAGGGACCGAACGTGGCCATGAAATGGTGGTGATCGACACCCTGCGCGCCTACATGAACATCGCCAGCCACAAGCCGCAGATCCATTACCGTGGCAAACCGCTGGAAGGGTTCGACGCGGTGATCCCGCGGATCGGCGCATCCGTGACGTTCTATGGCTGCGCGGTGTTGCGCCAGTTCGAAATGATGGGGGTGTTTCCCCTCAACGAGTCGGTAGCCATCGCCCGTTCCCGGGACAAATTGCGCTCGTTGCAGCTGCTGTCACGGCGCGGGATCGGCCTGCCGGTCACCGGTTTTGCCCACTCCCCCGACGATATTCCCGACCTGATTGCGATGGTCAACGGCGCACCGCTGGTGATCAAGGTGCTGGAAGGCACCCAGGGCATCGGCGTGGTCCTGTGTGAGACCGCGACGGCGGCGGAGTCGGTGATCGAAGCGTTCATGGGCCTGAAGCAGAACATCATGGTCCAGGAATACATCAAGGAAGCCGGGGGCGCAGACATTCGCTGCTTCGTGGTCGGCGACAAGGTGATTGCCTCGATGAAACGCCAGGCCAAGCCCGGTGAGTTCCGCTCCAACCTGCATCGCGGCGGCAGCGCCAGCCTGATCAAGATCACGCCGGAAGAGCGCATGACCGCCCTACGGGCCGCAAAGGTCATGGGCCTGGCCGTGGCCGGCGTGGATATCCTGCGCTCCAACCACGGGCCGCTGGTGATGGAGGTCAACTCCTCGCCGGGCCTGGAAGGCATCGAGACCACCACGAACAAGAACGTGGCGGGGATCATCATCGAGCACCTGGAAAAGAATGGCGGGCCGAACATGACCCGGACCAAGGGCAAGGGTTAATTCAACACACCCCCCTGTGGGAGCTAGCTTTTGTGGGAGCCGAGCTTGCTCGCGTTAGCGGTGTGTCAGTCAAGATCAACTTTACTGATCCACTGCTATCGCGAGCAAGCTCGGCTCCCACAGGACTCGCTCCCACAGCTTCCTGTCTTGCTTGAGAGAGATCGCTACACCGCATCCCGAGGCAGCATCAAGCCCAACGGCAACCGCACCCGAGCTTCCAATCCACCACCGGCGCGGTTGCGCAACTCGACGTTGCCACCGTGCATCGAGGCGATGCGCTTGACGATGGCCAGGCCCAGCCCCGTGCCCTTCCCACCACGGGCGCGATCGCCCCGGGTGAAGGGGTTGAAGATGGCTTCCAGCTCCGAAGGATCGATGCCGGCGCCACGGTCCATGACGCTCAGCACCACGTAGGGCGCGCTGGTGTCGCCGGAGACATAGGCGGCGACTTCGACGCCAGCACCGGCATGGTTCAGGGCATTGCCGATCAGGTTGTTCAGCAAACGCTTCATCGACACCCGGCGTAATGGAAACGGCTGGATCGGTTCCAGGCGCAACTGCACTTTCTCGTCGTTCTGGTTATAGGGCGCGACCACTTCCCGCACCAACTCGCTGAGGTCCACCTCTTCCACGGACTCATCACGTCCGTCGCGAATGAACGCCAGGAACTGGTCGAGAATCGCGTCCATATCCTCGATATCGCGGACCATCTCGTCGGTCAGGTCGGTGTGCTCACCCATCAACTCCAGCGACAGCCGCAGCCGGGTCAGCGGCGTACGCAGGTCGTGGGAGACGCCCGCAAGCATCAATTCGCGCTCGCGCCCGGCCTGTTCCACATCCTCGGCCATCTGGTTGAAGGCACGGTAGACCTCAGTCATCTCGCTGGGCGTATCGCTGATGGGCAGCCGCACGCTGCGCCCCTGGCCCAGTTGCCGAGCGGCGTAGACCAGGCGCTTCAACGGTTGGTTGAGCTGGCTGACGAAGATCCACGCCGACGCGGTCGACAGCAGGCCGATGGCCAGGAACCAGCCGAGCACGTTCCAGATTTTCTGACCGCGCAGCGGATGCGGATACAGCGGCACCTTCAGCCAGCCATCCCCCAGGCTCGGGGCTCGCACCCAAAGCGCCGGCGGCGAATGCATGCGCAATCGCACCTCGGTGTCGGCGCCCAGTTCGGCCTGCATCTGGCGCTGATAAATCTCGCTGTACGGCCAGTGCTGCTCGCCCACCGGCACACCGGCACCGACGACGCGGATCAGCGTCGCCGCCTCGGCGATTTTCGCCCGGTTGGTTTCGTCCGCCGCCCAATAAGCCCGCAGGGTCAGAGCAACACCATGGCTGTACTGCCGATCCACGAGCACGTCTTCGTTCATCAGCAGGTACACCAACGTCAGTGCCTTGGAGAAGAGCACGACGATCAGCACCAGCCAGAGGGTGCGGGAGAAGAAACTCTGGGGGAACCACACGGGGGTTTTCATGAATAACCGCTACACACTTGCAGGAGCGAACGATGCTCGCACAATGACAGACCGCGAGTCGCCTGGAAGAAGACATTTCAACCGGCCAGGCCACCCGCTCCTACAAATCGCCGATCACTTGCTGGCGGCGCCATCCGGCACGAACACGTAACCTACGCCCCAGACGGTCTGGATGTACCGCGGCTTGGAAGGATCGGGTTCGATCATCCGGCGCAGGCGGGAAATCTGCACGTCGATGGAGCGCTCCAGCGCATCCCACTCACGGCCACGGGCCAGGTTCATCAGTTTGTCGCGGGTCAGCGGCTGGCGGGCGTTCATCACCAGGGCCTTGAGCACGGCGAACTCACCGGTGGTGAGCATGTGGACCTCATCGCCGCGCTTGAGCTCGCGGGTGGCCAGGGACAGTTCATAGTCGCCGAAGGTCACGCTTTCGTCTTCGCTGCCCGGCGCACCCGGCACCGGTGCCGACTGGCGACGCAGCACCGCCTTGACGCGGGCCATCAGCTCGTCGGGGTTGAACGGCTTGGCCAGGTAATCGTCGGCGCCCAGTTCAAGGCCCTTGATACGGCTCAGCTCGTCGCCCTTGGCGGTGAGCATGATGATCGGGATCTGGTTGTTGGCGCCGCGCAGGCGGCGGCAGGCAGTCAGGCCGTCTTCGCCGGGTAGCATCAGGTCGAGTACGACCAGGTTGAACACTTCACGGGCCAGCAACCGGTCCATTTGCTCAGTGTTCGGGACGGTGCGGGCGCGGTAGCCCTTGCTGACGAAAAAACGCTCCAGCAGGCTGCTCAGCCCTGGATCGTCGTCAACAATCAGAATTTTTTCGCCTTCAGCAGTTTGTGCAGTGCTGCTCATAGGAAGCTCCTTTGATCTTGGCGCGCATTATGGCTTAGCTGCCGTTATACGCACCGTGTGCATTGTTAGCAGATTTTTCCTCTATCTCCAGCAAACCGCCCATCAAAGCCACATTCCACAACGCCCCCGAACAGCGGAACGCTGGTTATAATGCGCGGCCCTTTGTGCCAGGGCAGACCGGATCGCCGGATCGGCGCCGCGCCTTATTATCTTTGGCCAGGCAGCACTTTTTGAATTTCGCGGGTCAACAGGCAGCCTTTTGACCCAGGCAGCGGCGCATGCCAGGCCGCTCAACCAGTCTCGCCGAGCCCCGTTTGCGCGGTGGCGAGCCTGATTTCACAATTTGTCAGGTGGTTTTATGGACAGCATCAACAGCCGCATCGCCGAGGAACTCGGTGTACGCCCACAGCAGGTCGAAGCGGCCGTCGCGCTACTCGATGAAGGCTCCACAGTGCCTTTCATCGCCCGTTACCGGAAAGAAGTGACCGGCAGCCTCGATGACACCCAATTGCGGCATCTGGAAGAGCGCCTGCGCTACCTGCGAGAACTCGACGAACG
The DNA here is from genome assembly GCF_051132015.1 of Pseudomonas sp. Z1-12. Taxonomy (NCBI): domain Bacteria; kingdom Pseudomonadati; phylum Pseudomonadota; class Gammaproteobacteria; order Pseudomonadales; family Pseudomonadaceae; genus Pseudomonas; species Pseudomonas sp. Z1-12. The sequence continues at coordinate 231,758 of NZ_CP071647.1, read as the reverse complement.
GCGCATCAGCATCCTTGCCAGCATCCAGGAGCAGGGCAAGCTGACCCCGCAACTCGAGCGCGACATCAAGTTGGCCGACACCAAGACCCGTCTCGAAGACTTGTACCTGCCCTACAAGCAAAAGCGCCGCACCAAGGGCCAGATCGCCCTGGAAGCCGGCCTCGGCGAGCTGGCCGACGGCCTGTTCAACGACCCGACCCTGGCCCCGGAAACCGAAGCCGCGCGCTTCGTCGATGCCGAAAAAGGCGTGGCGGACGTGAAGGCGGCGCTGGAAGGCGCCAAGTACATCCTCATGGAGCGTTTCGCCGAAGACGCCAACCTGCTGGAAAAGCTGCGCAACTACCTCAAGCAGGAAGCCACCCTCAGCGCCCGGGTCATCGCCGGCAAGGAAGACGAAGGCGCGAAGTTCCGCGACTACTTCGAACACGACGAACCGCTCAAGAGCATGCCGTCCCACCGCGCCCTGGCGATTTTCCGTGGTCGCAACGAAGGCATCCTCAGTTCTGCGCTGAAGGTCGGCGAAGAACTGCCCGGCACCATGCACCCGTGCGAAGGCATGATCGGCCAGCAGTTTGGCATCCAGAACCAGAACCGCGCCGCCGACAAATGGCTGGCCGAAGTGGTGCGCTGGACCTGGAAGGTCAAGCTCTACACCCATCTGGAAACCGACCTACTGGGCGAGTTGCGCGATAACGCCGAGACCGAGGCGATCAACGTGTTCGCCCACAACCTGCACGACCTGCTGCTGGCCGCGCCGGCCGGGCCGCGCGCCACCCTGGGCCTTGACCCGGGCCTGCGCACCGGTTGCAAGGTGGCCGTAGTGGATTCCACCGGCAAACTGCTGGACCACGCCACGGTCTACCCGCACGTGCCGCACAACAAGTGGGACCAGACCCTCGCCGTACTCGCCGCCCTGTGCGCCAAGCATTCGGTGGACCTGATCGCCATCGGCAACGGCACCGCCAGCCGTGAGACCGACAAGCTGGCCGCCGAGCTGATCAAGAAATACCCAGCCATGAAGATGACCAAGGTCATGGTCTCCGAGGCCGGCGCTTCGGTTTACTCGGCGTCGGAACTGGCTTCCAAGGAATTCCCGGACCTGGACGTGTCGATCCGTGGCGCGGTGTCCATCGCCCGTCGCCTGCAGGATCCACTGGCAGAGCTGGTGAAGATCGACCCTAAATCCATCGGTGTCGGCCAGTACCAGCACGACGTCTCCCAACTGAAACTGGCGCGCGGCCTGGACGCCGTGGTGGAAGATTGCGTGAACGCCGTGGGCGTGGACGTGAACACCGCTTCGGTGGCGCTGTTGGCGCGCATTTCCGGCCTGAACGCCACGCTGGCGCAGAACATCGTCACCCACCGTGACGAACACGGCGCGTTCAAGACCCGCGCCGCGCTGAAGAAGGTCCCACGCCTGGGCGAGAAAACCTTCGAACAGGCCGCCGGTTTCCTGCGAGTCATGAATGGCGACAATCCTCTGGATTCGTCGGCAGTCCACCCTGAAGCCTACCCGCTGGTGCAACGTATCGCCGCCCAGACCGACCGCGACATCCGCTCGCTGATCGGTGACGCCGCGTTCCTCAAGCGCCTGGATCCGAAGAAATTCACCGACGAAACCTTCGGCCTGCCGACCGTGACCGACATCCTGCAAGAACTGGAGAAACCGGGCCGCGACCCACGTCCCGAGTTTAAGACCGCCGAGTTCCAGGACGGCGTCGAAGACCTCAAGGACCTGCAACCGGGCATGATCCTCGAAGGCGTGGTGACCAACGTCACCAACTTCGGTGCCTTCGTCGACATCGGCGTGCACCAGGACGGCCTGGTGCACATCTCGGCCTTGTCCGAGAAGTTCATCAAGGACCCGCGCGAAGCGGTGAAGGCCGGTGATGTGGTGAAAGTGAAGGTCATGGAAGTCGACATCCCGCGCAAACGCGTCGGCCTGTCGATGCGCATGAGCGACACACCGGGCGAGAAAATCGACGGTGCCCGTGGTGCGCGTCCTGGCTCGACGCCACGCCAGTCGCAAAACACCGCGCCACGCAAGGAAACCGCCACCGCAGCCCCGGCGAACAACGCCATGGCTTCGTTGTTTGCCAACGCCAAGCAGTTGAAGAAACGCTGATGGACGCACCGGCCGGATTGGTGGAGAGCGCGTTCTTCAAGCTGCTCGGCTGCCGTCTGCAGAGCCTTGGGGATGGGGTGGCGCAAGTTGCCCTGAGCCTCGAGCCGCCGCTGCGCAACCGCGGCGGCAAGCTGCACGGCGGCGCGCTGTTCAGCTTGGTGGACATTGCCATGGGACTGGCCTGCTCCAGTGTCCATGGCTTTGACCAGCAGAGCGCGACCATCGAATGCAAGATCAACTACATTCGCGCCGTGTCCGACGGCGACGTGTTGTGCACCGCCCGGGTCATCCACCCCGGCCGGCGCACGCTGGTGGTCGAGGCCGAGGTGGTGCAAGGCGACAAACTGGTCGCAAAAGCGCAAGGCACGTTCGCTGTCCTATAGCTCCCTGTCATCGATTTGAGTTAATTTCGATGCCATGAATGCGGTGCCAAGCTTTCCTGTGGGAGCGAGCTTGCTCGCGATTGCGCAGGATCAGTCAAGATCAACGTTGCTGATCCGCCGCTATCGCGAGCAAGCTCGCTCCCACAGTAAGGTTGCGGTGGCTCGCCTTTGGCACAAAAACCAGGCGAAAACGCCAGTTTCAACTTCACCCTTGTAGACCGTCTTGCCCACCCCCATATTGGGGCGACTGACGCGTGAAGGAATTCAACTTGAGCGACCTTTTAAACCGCCGCCTGGCCCTGCTCGGCGAGCGCGCCAACCTCTCCCTGCTCGAACAGTGCCTGCACGGCATCGAGCGTGAATGCCTGCGCGTCACTGGCGATGGGCGCCTGGCGCAGACCCCGCATCCCAAGGCCCTGGGTTCGGCGCTGACCAACGAACAGATCACCACCGACTATTCCGAGTCGCTGCTGGAATTCATCACGCCGGCCCTGGCCGACCCGGCCGATACCCTGCGCAGCCTCGACAAGATCCACCGGTTCGCCTACAGCAAGCTCGGCGACGAGTATTTGTGGAGCCCCTCGATGCCGTGCCCGTTGCCGGCGGAAGAAGACATCCCGATCGCGTATTACGGCACCTCGAATATCGGTCGGCTCAAGTACGTCTATCGCCAGGGCCTGGCCCTGCGCTACGGCAAGACCATGCAATGCATTGCCGGGATCCACTACAACTTTTCCCTGCCGGAAAAACTCTGGCCGCTGCTCAGGCAGGACGAAGCCGCCGATGTGAGCGACCGTGACTTCCAGTCGTCGGCCTACATCGCGCTGATCCGCAATTTCCGCCGCTACAGCTGGTTGCTGATGTACCTGTTCGGTGCCTCGCCGGCCCTGGACATCGGTTTCCTGCGAGGCCGTCCGCACCAGTTGGAGCAGTTGGACCAGGACACCTTGTACCTGCCCTACGCCACCAGCCTGCGCATGAGCGACCTGGGTTACCAAAGCAACGCCCAAGCCGGCCTCACGCCGTGCTACAACGACCTGGCGAGCTACACCGACAGCCTGCGCAAAGCGGTGGCGACGCCCTACGCGCCGTACGTCGAAGTCGGCACGCACCAGAACGGCGAGTGGGTGCAGCTCAACACCAACATCCTGCAGATCGAAAACGAGTACTACTCCAACATCCGCCCCAAACGCGTGACATACACCGGCGAGCGGCCGATCCAGGCCTTGATGGCCCGGGGTATCCAGTACGTCGAAGTGCGTTGCCTGGACATCAACCCGTTCCTGCCGATGGGCATCGATCTCACCGAGTCGCGCTTCCTCGATGCGTTCCTGCTGTATTGCGGCCTCAACGACAGCCCGCAGCTGGAAAACAACGAATGCGGCAACGCCACCAGCAACTTCCTGACCGTGGTCAAGGAAGGCCGCAAACCTGGCCTGCAATTGCAGCGTCAGGGCCAAGCGGTGGATATGCAGGCCTGGGCCGTCGAATTGCTGGAAAAAATTGCCCCACTGGCCTCGCTGCTCGACCAGAGCCAGGGTGGCGATGCCCACCGCCAGGCCCTGGACGCGCAACTGGCGAAAGTCCGCGATCCGTCCTTGACCCCTTCCGCCCAGGTGCTGGCCGCCATGGCCGAACACCAGGAAAGCTTCGCCCAGTTCTCCCTGCGCCAGAGCAAGGCCCACGCCGAATTCTTCCGCGCCGAGCCGTTGCCTGCCCAAGAACAAGCGACGTTCGAGGAAACTGCCCGTAAGTCATTGGTCCAGCAGGCCGAGCTGGAACAGAACGAGGTGGGGGATTTCGATGTGTTCGTGGGCTCGTATCAGGCGAGCATCCTGGCGATCAGCAACTGACACCCCGCTGGCAAGAACGCTTTTGTGGCGAGGGAGCTTGCTCCCGCTCGGCTGCGCAGCAGTCGTAAAAACGGGCCTGCTGCGCAGTCCAGCGGGAGCAAGCTCCCTCGCCACAACGGTTCCGGGCCGCTCTTGATAGATTTTTTCGAAAATAAGCTCATTCGAAAAAGTTATTTATTTTCTAATTCTTAGATCATTTAGTCTCCCCCAACGCCGAACTCCCGGCGGCCTGTTGAGGAGCTTCCCCATGTCTTTGCGCTTCCCCCTTCGCCTTCTCGCAGCCGCCTCCCTGGCTGCAACGAGTCTTTTTGCCCAGGCGGCCGACCTGACCGTCGCTTACCAGACCACCGTCGACCCGGCCAAAGTCGCCCAGGCCGATGGCGCCTATGAAAAAGCCACCCAAGCCAAGATCGACTGGCGCAAGTTCGACAATGGCGCCGACGTCATCACCGCCATCGCCTCGGGCGATGTGCAGATCGGCTACCTCGGTTCCAGCCCGTTGACCGCGGCCATCACCCGCCAGGTCCCGGTGGAAACCTTCCTCATCGCCACGCAGATCGGCGCCGCCGAAGCCTTGGTGGTGCGTGACGGTTCCGGCATCAATTCGCCAAAAGACCTGATCGGCAAGAAAATCGCCGTGCCGTTCGTCTCCACGGGCCACTACAGCCTGCTCGCCGCGTTGAAACACTGGAACATCGACCCGTCGACAGTCACCGTGCTCAACTTGGCGCCACCGGCCATCATCGCTGCCTGGAAGCGTGGCGACATCGACGCCACTTATGTCTGGGACCCGGCCCTGGGCGTGGCCAAGGAAAACGGCAAGGTGCTGATCACCTCCGCGGAGCTGGCCAAGTTCGGCGCACCGACCTTCGACGCCTGGATCGTGCGCAAGGACTTCGCCCAGAAGCATCCCGAGATTGTCACCGCCTTCGCTAAAGTGACCCTGGATGCCTACGCCCAGTACCGCAAGGACCCGCAGGCCTGGCTGGCCGATGCGTCCAACGTTGACAAACTGGTGAAGCTTTCCGGCGCCAAGGCCAGCGATATCCCGCTGTTGCTGCAAGGCAACGTCTTCCCGCTGGCAGCCGATCAGGTCGTGAGCCTCGGCGCACCGACCACCCAAGCCATCACCGACACCGCGGCGTTCCTGAAGGAGCAAGGCAAGGTCGACACCGTACTGCCGGACTACACACCGTACGTCAGCGCCAAATACATCACTCGCTGATCGAAAAAGGGAGACACGCGATGGCCTTGCTACAGCTGGAGCGCATCAGCGCACAGTACCCCGGCGCGACGGAACCGGTGCTGGCGGATATATCCCTGACCCTGGGGCCGAAGCAATTGCTGGTTGCCCTCGGCCCGTCCGGCAGCGGCAAGACCTCGCTGTTGAACCTGATTGCCGGGTTCGTCGAGCCCAGCGCCGGACAGATCACCCTCGACGGCACACCCGTCAAGGGCCCGGGCGCCGAGCGCGGCGTGGTGTTCCAGGACGATGCGCTGCTGCCTTGGCAGGACGTGTTGGCAAACGTTGGGTTCGGCCTGGAACTGGCCGGGGTCGCCAAGCAAATGCGCGAAGCCCGGGCTCGGGAAATGCTGGCACTGGTGGACCTGGCCGGCTTCGAGCAACGCCGCGTCTGGCAGCTCTCCGGCGGCCAGAAACAACGTGTTGGCCTGGCCCGGGCATTGGCGGCCGACCCTCGCGTGCTGTTGATGGACGAACCGTTCGGTGCCCTGGACGCCTTCACCCGCGAGCAGATGCAGGAACTGTTGCTGCAGGTCTGGCAGCGCACCGCCAAGCCGGTGTTCCTGATCACCCATGACATTGAAGAAGCCGTGTTCCTTGCCACTGACTTGATTCTGCTGGCACCGAACCCGGGGCAGATCGTCGAGCGCCTGAGCCTGGATTTCGGCCAGCGCTACGGGGCCGGGGAATCGGCGCGGTCGATCAAGTCCGACCCGCGCTTCATCGAAACCCGTGAGCATGTGCTCGCCAAAGTGTTCTCCCAACGCAGCGCCACTCGGCCACAGGAGCGCGCATGAGCAGCTATGAAATTCCAGCGGTGGTCCGTGACGCGGCGACCAAGCCCACGGCCCGTGTCTTGAGACTCCACCTGAGCACGCGCTGGATCAGCGGCTTGACCCTGATCGCCTTGCTGGCGATCTGGTGGGCAGTCACCGCCAGCGGCCTGATCGAACCGCTGTTCCTGCCCTCACCGTCGGCCGTGCTGGAAAAAGGCTGGCTGCTGGCGACTCGCGGCTACATGGATTCCACCCTCTGGCAGCACTTGGCCGCCAGCCTTGAACGCATTGGCCTGGGACTGTTGTTCGCGGTGCTGACGGCGGTGCCGGTGGGCATCGCCATCGGCGCCAACCGCATCGCGCGCGGCGTGCTCGATCCGTTGATCGAGTTCTACCGGCCGATTCCACCGTTGGCGTACCTGCCGTTGATCGTGATCTGGTGCGGCATCGGCGAGCTGTCGAAGGTGCTGCTGATCTACCTGGCGATCTTCGCCCCGATTGCCATTGCCACCGCCACCGGCGTGCGCACGGTCGATCGGGCCAAACTGCGCGCGGCGCAATCGTTGGGTGCCACGCGGGCTCAGTTGATTCGCCATGTGATCGTGCCCAGTGCCCTGCCGGACATTCTCACCGGCATTCGCATTGGCCTGGGCGTGGGTTGGTCGACGCTGGTGGCCGCCGAACTGATCGCCGCCACCAGTGGCCTGGGGTTCATGGTGCAGTCGGCGGCGCAGTTCCTCGTTACCGACGTGGTGGTGCTGGGCATCCTGGTGATCGCACTGATCGCCTTCGCCATGGAAATGGGCCTGCGCGCCCTGCAACGCAAGCTGGTGCCGTGGCACGGCCAGACCCATTGATATCCAATGACCACGCCGACCATTCGGCGCCCCAGACCGAGAACATTTTGCGATGAACCGTCCGACCATTACGCCTTTGAGCACCGCCCTCGGCGCGCAGATCGATGGGATCGACATCAGCCAGCCGCTGAGCCTGGCGGATCGCGACACCGTTGAGCAGGCGCTGCTTGAGCATCAGGTATTGTTTTTCCGCGACCAGCCGATCGAGCCGCCCCAGCAGGCACGCTTCGCCGCGTATTTTGGCGACCTGCACATTCATCCGATCTACCCCAACGTGCCGGAGCAGCCCGAAGTATTGGTGCTCGACACCGCCGCCACCGATGTGCGCGACAACGCCGTGTGGCACACCGACGTGACCTTTCTCCCGACGCCCGCCCTGGGCGCGGTGCTCAGTGCCAAGCTGCTACCGACGGTGGGTGGCGATACGTTGTGGGCCAGTGGCATCGCCGCCTACGAAGCCTTGTCGACGCCTATGAAACGTTTGCTGGAAGGCCTGACGGCGACCCACGATTTCACCCGCTCGTTTCCGTTGGAGCGGTTTGGCAATAGCGCCGAGGACCTCGCGCGCTGGGAAGAAGCACGGCGAAAAAACCCGCCGCTGTCCCATCCGGTGATCCGCACTCATCCGGTGAGCGGGCGACGGTCGCTGTTCGTCAATGAAGGCTTCACCACGCGCATCAACGAGCTGTCGGACACCGAGAGCGAGGTGATCCTGAAACTGCTCTTCGCCCACGCCACCCGCCCGGAGTTCACCCTGCGCTGGCGCTGGCAGGTCAACGACGTGGCGTTCTGGGACAACCGCGTCACCCAGCATTTTGCCGTGGACGACTACCGCCCTGCCCGGCGGGTGATGCACCGGGCGACGGTGTTGGGGGATGTACCGTTTTTCAGGTGAGTGTCTTGCCCGAATGGTTTTCCGGGGTAACGCATATCCCCGTGGCGAGGGAGCTTGCTCCCGCTCGACTGCGCAGCAGTCGCAAAACCTGTCCCACTGCTTTTCCTGATACGCAGTGTTGAATGGGTTTGGGGTCGCTTCGCGGCCCAGCGGGAGCAAGCTCCCTCGCCACAGGGATTTGTGTGCACCCTACTTGCGTTACTCAGCCGACGAAGGCTTCTCCCAAAGATTGATCCCGCCTTCCTGGGCAAACCGGTCGATCTCGGCCAGTTCGTCGGCGCTGAAATTCAAATTCTGCAACGCCGCGACGTTCTCGATGATCTGCTCCGGCCGGCTGGCGCCGATCAGGGCGGAGGTGATCCGTGGGTCGCGCAAAGTCCAGGCCAGGGCCATCTGGGCCAGGCTCTGGCCGCGTCGCTGGGCGATCTCATTGAGCGCTCGCACGTGGGCAAGGTTCTCCTGCGACAAGTGCGAAGCCTGCAACGAACCGCCCCCCGGACGATTCACCCGGGCATCGGCCGGAACACCCTTGAGGTACTTGTCGGTCAGCAGGCCTTGGGCCAATGGCGTGAAGGCGATCACACCCGTACCCAATTCCTCGGTGGCATCCAGCAGGTCTTTTTCCACCCAGCGGTTGAGCAGGTTGTAGGCCGGCTGGTGAATCAGCAATGGGACTTTCCATTCCTTGAGTAGCGCCGCCATTTCCCGGGTCTTCACTCCGGAATACGAGGAAATGCCGATGTACAGCGCCTTGCCCTGCTGCACCGCAGTGGCCAGCGCACTGGCGGTTTCTTCCAGGGGCGTATCGGGGTCGAAACGGTGGGAATAAAAGATATCCACATAGTCCAGCCCCAGGCGCTGCAGGCTCTGGTCGAGGCTGGCCAGCACATATTTGCGCGAGCCCCCGCCCTGGCCATAAGGCCCCGGCCACATGTCCCAACCGGCCTTGCTGGAGATGATCAACTCATCGCGGTACTGCTTGAAATCTTCGCGTAGCAAGCGGCCGAAATTGATCTCGGCGCTGCCGTAGGGCGGGCCGTAATTGTTCGCCAGGTCGAAATGGTTGATACCCAGGTCGAACGCCGTGCGCAGCAAGGTTCGCTGGGTGTCGATGGGCGTGCTGTCGCCAAAGTTATGCCACAACCCCAGCGACAATGCCGGCAGCACCAGCCCGCTGCGCCCGACGCGGCGGTAAGGAATGGACTCGTAGCGGTTTTGCGCAGCGGTGTAGGTCATCGAAAAGGCTCTCTGTTCGGACGGCTGGAGGCAGAAACTAACATTTCACAGACGCCTCGGTCAGGCGGAAAGTTCGCGAATCAGGTGTGGGAGCGAGCTTGCTCGCGAACGTATCTGCCCAGACAACCCAGAACCCGTGGCGAGGGAGCTTGCTCCCGCTGGCCTGCGCAGCAGGGCCCCAGCATGCTGACAGGCAGAACGCGTTGTTTGATTTTACGACTGCTGCGCAGCCGAGCGGGAGCAAGCTCCCTCGCCACAGGGGCTTGGCAATGGCCGGAATTTGGTACCCATCCCACAGGGTTTTGCAGTGCGAGGAAATCGGGGACCACGTTAACGCGCCTGTGCAAACACCTCCGCCACCCAGTCCACGAACACGCGAACCCGCGGCGACATGAGCCGGTTGTGCGGATAGAGCACCGACACCGGCATGGACGGTGGTGGGGTATTGGTGAGGACTTCCTGCATCAGGCCCTGCCGGATCGGCTCTTCCATTCGGTAATGCGGGCATTGGATCAGCCCCAGGCCGGCGATGGCCGAGGCGGCGTAGATTTCCGCGCCGGACACCGACAACGTGCCCCCGATCGGCACCTCCTTGAGTTCGCCATCGACCATGAACTCAAACGGATAGAGCTTGGCGGTGGTCCGCGAGACGTAATTCACTGCCCGGTGATGCTTCAAGTCATCGAGGCTCTTCGGTTCGCCGTACTGGCGCAGGTAACCGGGACTGGCACAGGTGATCTGCCGAAGATTGGCGACACGCCGGCCAATCAATGAAGAGTCCGCCAACGTACCGGAGCGCAGCACGCAATCGACGCCTTCGGCAATCAGGTCGACGAAACGATCTGCTTCGCTGATGAACAATTCTATTTCGGGGTAGCGGGCCATGAATTGCGGCAACGCCGGAATGACGAAATACCTGGCCTGGGTGCCGTGCAGGTCCACCCTCAGTTTGCCTTTTGGCGCCACGCCGCGAAACGCCAGCTCGGCTTCTTCCAGCTCCGCCAGCAATTGCACGCAGCGCGGGTAATAGGCTTCGCCGTCGAGGGTCGGGCGCACCTTGCGGGTGCTGCGCTCCAACAAACGCACGCCCAGCCAGGCTTCGAATTGGTTGAGTGTGTGGGTCAGCGTGGCCCGGGGCATGTTCAGGTCTTCAGCGGCCAGGGTGAAACTGCTGCGCTCGTAGATGCGGACAAACACCCTCATTGCCTTGACCTGATCCATCTGAATCCTGCGCTCTGATTGTTGGGAAATGTTGAACAGTCAAGGCAACTTTCCGGCATTTATCGCCAAGAGTAAACATGTGAATCTGGCTTCAACGACTCAAGCCTCAACAACAAAGGAACCCTCACATGCCTGTTCAAAACTCGAAAGTTGCCATCGTGACCGGCGCCTCCCGCGGCATCGGCGCCGAAATCGCCAAGCACTTGGCCAGCGAAGGCTTCGCCGTTGTCGTCAATTACGCCAACAGCGCCAGCGAAGCGTCCAAGCTGGTGGTGCAATTGCGCCAGGCCGGCCACCAAGCCATAGCGGTCAAGGCCGACGTGTCATCTGCCGCCGATGTGCGTCGGCTGTTCGATGAGACAGAAGCGCAGTTGGGCAAGGTCGATGTGTTGATCAACAACGCCGGCATCCTCCAAGTGATGCCCCTGGCGCAGCACAGCGACGAGTTGTTCGACCAGACGTTCGCCATCAACACCCGTGGCACCTTCAACACCCTGCGCGAAGCCGCGACCCGCCTGAACGACGGTGGCCGGATCGTGAATTTTTCCAGCAGCACCGTAGGCCTGAACCTGCCCGGCTACTCGGTGTATATCGCCAGCAAGGCGGCGGTGGAATCCTTGACCCAGGTATTTGCCAAGGAACTGCGCGGTCGCCAGATCACGGTCAATGCCGTAGCTCCCGGCCCGGTCGCCACTGAGCTGTTCATGCACGGCAAGAGTGAGGAGCAGGTACAGCACTACGCCAAGATGCCGCCCCTGGAGCGCCTCGGCCAGCCGCAGGACATTGCCAGCATCATTGCGTTCCTGGTGAGCCCGGCCGCGGGCTGGGTGAATGGCCAGATCTTGCGGGCCAACGGTGGGCTGGTCTGAGGCTTGGTTCTGTGGCGAGGGAGCTTGCTCCCGCTGGGTCGCGAAGCGGCCCTGTTTTTGGGGCCGCTACGCAGCCCAGCGGGAGCAAGCTCCCTCGCCACGGTTTGTATGTTTGCCTGTGGCATCTACTTAACTGACAGGCATTAGGTACTGCGGTCCCTTTGGATCACCGCACCAAATGCAGGAACTGCAGGTGCCGCTCGTACTGGTCGAGGATGTCGTTGATGACTTGCTCCTTGGTGTAGCCCACCAGGTCGTAATCCTGGCTGCCTTCGCTCAAGTGCACCTCGGCGCGGTAGTAACGACGGTTGTTCAATTGCTTGGACCCCATGCCGCCACGGGCGAAGGACGGCGTGAAGTAGCCGCGCATCTGCACCTGGTAGATGAACGGATGCTGCTCGCCATGGCCAATCTCCAGGCTGACGCTATCGTTGGCCGGGTCGGGCTGGGTCACCACCGTCAGGCCCTTCTCGGCAAACACCGCGGTTACTTCTTCAATGGCCGGGCGCACCGTGGTGTCGAGGAAACGATACACCTCATCACGGGACGGGAAATGCACCGCCTGGCTCAAGCGTTGGCGCCAGCCGCCCGTGCCCCGACGTGCACCCGAGACCGGTGCCAGGGAATGCAATTGTGCGATCTGCTTCTGGGATTCCAGGTAGAACGCCTTGTGCAGGCCCCACATCATCAGCAAGAGAATCAGCGAGAACGGCAGGGACGTCAGCACCACCGCCGACTTCAAGGCATCAATGCTGCCGGAGAACAACAACGCACTGGTCACCAGGGCGGTCATCGCGCCCCAGAACACTCGCAACCATTTCGGCCCGTCTTCGTCGGGGTTGCCACCCTTGGCCGACAGCGTCGACAGCACCACGGTGCCTGAGTCGGCGGACGTGACGAAAAACACGAAGCTGATGAACACCGTGACCGCGATGACGGTCTTGCTCCAGGGGTAGGTCTCCAGCAGCAGATAAAGGCTCATCGACGGGTTTTCCAAGGCGGACATGCCCAAGGCACTCATGCCGTGGTTCAACACCTGGTCGATGGCGCTGTTGCCGAAGATCGACATCCACGCCAAGGTGAAACCCAGGGGAATCAGCAGCACGCCAAAGACAAATTCACGGATGGTGCGACCGCGGGAAATCCGGGCGATGAACAGCCCCACGAACGGCGACCACGCGATCCACCAGGCCCAGTAGAACACCGTCCAGCCACCTAGCCAGTCGCTGGGTTCGTTGTAGGCGTACAGGTCGAAACTCTTCATCGGCAGGGCGCCGAGGTAATCGCCGATGTTCTGGATCAAGGTGTTGAGCAAATGCTGGGTCGGGCCGGCGAACAACACGAACAGCAACAACGCGCAGGCCAGCAGCATGTTGATGTCGGACATGACCCGCACGCCCTTGTCGACGCCGGCCACGGCGACGATGATCGCCGCCCCCATCATCAGCACGATCAGGCCGACCTGAATCCATTGGGTATGGGCGATGCCGAACAGATAATCGAGCCCGGAATTGAGGTGCAGCACACCAAAGCCCATGTCCGCGCCGAGGCCGAACACCGTCGCGATAATGCCGAAGCCGTCCACGGCGTAACCGATGGGGCCGTTGATGCGCTTGCCGATCAGCGGGTAAAGCGCCGAGCGCAGGGCCAGGGGCAAATTGTGCCGGTAGGCGAAGTACGCCAGGGCCATGCCGACGAACGCAAAAACGCCCCAGCCATGCAGGCCCCAGTGCAAGAACAAGATCTGCATGGCCTGGCGCGCTGCCTCCGCGGTACCGGCTTCACCCTGGGGTGGTTGCACCATGTGAGTCAGCGGCTCGGACACGCAGAAGAAAAACAGCGTGATGCTGATGCCGGCGGCGAACAACATGCCGGCCCAGGACAGATAACTGAATTCGGGCTCGTCGTGGTCGGCACCGAGCTTGATCTTGCCGTAGCCGGACAAGGCGGTGACCACCACGAAGACCAGATACAGCGTCATCGCCAACATGTAGTACCAGCCGACCGTATTGGCCGCCCAGTTCTGCGCCGCCAGCAACCAGGCGCCGGCCTGGGCGGGCATGGCAATGACTACCAGGCCGAACAGCAGAATGAACGCCGCGGCGAAGTAAAAGACCGGCGGGTTCATGCGGACCAGGCCGCTGGGTGGAAGGGACGAAGCGCTCATGAACGAAGCACCTCGGGAAGCGAAAGGGCGGCAGTGAAATACGGACTCGGCAAAGGCAAACCTCCTGTTGTGAGCGGGCAGCAAACCGACGGTTTAACTTGAATGAACGTTCAAGTTAAACATGAATAGGCAGCTAAGAACTAATCGCAGGGCTAAACGGCATGTTTCCTACACTAGCTTACGGGTGGGTATGACGGTGCCTGGGGAGCATTCGTTCAGCGTTCAAAGACATAAACACAGACCCCGTGGGAGCGAGCTTGCTCGCGATAGCGGTGGTTCAGCCGGCAAATTTATTACTGATATGCCGCTATCGCGAGCAAGCTCGCTCCCACAGTGTTTGTTGTCGGCTGATTCATGGCGTGATGGCTTTTGTGGCGAGGGAGCTTGCTCCCGCTTGAGTGCGAAGCACTCATCGCTTTTTGGGGCCGCTACGCGCCCCAGCGGGAGCAAGCTCCCTCGCCACGGGACGTGTACCGTTCTCTAAACCAGCCCGCCCCCACAGGTCCGGCAACAAGACAAACCGGCGGCGGTGTCGCCAGACCCACGCTCGGACACAAACATGCCGGTTGCCCCTGAATATCCGCGTGCCTATAGTCCAGGCATCGCCTACAACCAGTACGGACCCATGATCAAACAACAGCTGTCTCGCTTTAATCGTCTCGACCTGCTCGGCCATCCGACACCGCTGGAAAAACTCGACCGCCTCTCCACCTGGCTCGGCCGCGACCTCTATATCAAGCGCGACGACCTGACGCCCCTGGCCTTGGGCGGCAACAAACTGCGCAAGCTCGAATACCTGGCCGCCGATGCCATCGCCCAAGGCGCCGATACCCTCATCACCGCCGGGGCGATCCAATCCAACCACGTGCGCCAGACCGCCGCCCTGGCCGCGAAGCTCGGCCTGGGCTGCGTGGCCTTGCTGGAAAACCCTATCGGCACCGAAGACAGCAATTACCTGGGCAACGGCAACCGGCTGCTGCTGGAGCTGTTCGACGCCAAGGTCGAATTGGTGGCAAACCTGGACAACGCCGATGAGCAATTGCAGGCCCTCGCCGGTCGCCTGCGCAGCAATGGGAAAAAGCCCTATCTGGTGCCGATTGGTGGTTCGAACGCCTTGGGTGCGCTGGGTTATGTACGCGCCGGCCTGGAACTGGCCGAGCAGATCAAGGACACCGGGATCGAGTTCGCCGCCGTGGTATTGGCCTCGGGCAGTGCCGGGACCCACAGTGGCCTGGCGTTGGCCTTGAGCGAAAGCCTGCCGGCGCTTCCGGTCATTGGCGTCACGGTTTCGCGCAGCGAGGAAGACCAGTTTCCGAAGGTCCAGGGCCTGGCCGAGCGCACGGCCGCGTTGCTCGAAATCGCCCTGCCAGAAGCGTTCAAAGTGAACCTGTGGGACGAGTATTTCGCTCCCCGCTACGGCGAACCGAACGCCGGGACACTGGCGGCGATCAAGCTGCTGGCCAGCCAGGAAGGGCTGTTGCTCGATCCGGTCTACACCGGCAAGGCCATGGCCGGCCTGCTTGACGGCGTGGGTCGCAACCGTTTCGACGAAGGCCCGATCATCTTCCTGCACACCGGCGGCGCACCGGCGCTGTTTGCCTATGACGCAGCGTTCCAGGCTTAGTGGAAGACTCGATGGAAGGCTTTTTGTGGGAGCGAGCTCGCTCGCGATAGCGGTCGATCAGCCGACAATTGTTCAACTGACACACCGCCATCGCGAGCAAGCTCGCTCCCACCGGCCTTCATTCCAAATAAGCATATGTGCTTGATTTAATATTATTTTCCAATCTATAAAAGCCACCCTATAGTCTCGCCGCAGGCGCATTTGCCGCGAGACGCCCAGGCTGCTTTAAGGCAGGATGTGGCAATCTTTTTGGATCGCGGCTACGCCTTATCTCAACCAAAATAACCTCTTCATAAGAAAACACAGGGGCTTGTCATGAATTTTTCCGCATTACGTCGCAACCTGTTGGTGGGTTCGCTGGGCCTGGCATTGAGCGCCGGCCTGTTGGGGCAAGCGGTTGCCGGTGAGCAACTGCAGAAAATCAAGGATGCCGGTGAAATCAAGATCGGCTTGGAAGGCACTTATCCACCGTTCAGCTTCGTGGATGAAAGCGGCAAACTGACCGGCTTCGAAGTGGAGTTTTCCGAAGCCCTGGCCAAGGAGCTGGGTGTGAAGGTCAAGCTGCAGACCACTCCATGGGCGGGCATTCTCGCGGCGTTGGAATCCAAGCGTCTGGACGCTGTAGTCAACCAAGTCACCATCTCCGAGGAACGTAAGAAAAAGTACGACTTCTCCGAGCCGTACACCGTTTCCGGGATTCAAGCGCTGGTCCTGACCAAGAAAGCCGATGAGCTGAACATCAAGAAGGCCGCTGACCTGGACGGTAAAAAAGTCGGCGTGGGCCTGGGCACCAACTACGAACAGTGGGTCAAGGCAGAAGTACCGGGCGCCCAGGTCAAAACCTACGACGACGATCCGACAAAATTCCAAGACCTGCGCGTCGGCCGTATCGATACCATCCTGATCGACCGCCTGGCCGCCCTGGAATACGCCAAGAAAGCCAAGGACACCACCGTCACCAGCGAAGCCTTCTCCCGCCAGGAATCCGGTATTGCCCTGCGCAAAGGCGAACCAGAATTGTTGGCAGCCGTGAACAAGGCCATCGAGAAACTGCGCGCCGACGGTACGCTGAAGAAGCTTTCGGAAAAATACTTCAGCGCTGACGTCACCCAATAATGGAAGCAGCACTTCAACTCGCACTGGACTCCGCGCCCTTCTTGCTCAAGGGCGCGTACTACACGGTCATCCTCAGCCTCGGCGGCATGTTCTTCGGCTTGCTGCTGGGGTTCGGCCTGGCGCTGATGCGCCTGTCGCGTCTCAAGGTGATCAACTGGATCGCCCGCATGTACGTGTCGTTCTTTCGCGGCACGCCATTGCTGGTGCAGTTATTCCTGATCTACTACGGACTGCCGCAACTGGGCCTCGAACTTGACCCGCTGCCGGCGGCGCTTATCGGTTTCTCGCTGAACATGGCTGCCTATGCGTGTGAAATCCTGCGGGCCGCCATCAGTTCCATCGAGCGCGGCCAGTGGGAAGCCGCGGCGAGTATTGGCATGACCCGCGCCCAGACCCTGCGCCGGGCCATCCTGCCGCAAGCCGCACGCACGGCCCTGCCACCGCTGGGCAACAGCTTCATTTCCCTGGTCAAGGACACCGCGCTGGCGGCGACCATCCAGGTACCGGAGTTGTTCCGCCAGGCGCAGTTGATCACCGCGCGAACCTTCGAAATCTTCACCATGTACCTTGCCGCCGCGCTGATCTACTGGGTTCTTGCCACCGTGCTCTCGCACCTGCAGAACGTATTGGAAGCCCGGGTCAATCGGCACGACCAGGAGTCCTGACCCATGATTGTCGTGGAAAAACTGACAAAGCAGTTCAAGGGTCAGGTGGTGCTCAACGGCATCGACCTGAAGATCGAAGAAGGCGAAGTGGTTGCGATCATCGGCCCCAGCGGCTCGGGCAAGACCACGTTCCTGCGCTGCCTGAACTTCCTCGAAGAGCCTACCAGCGGCCGGATCAAGGTCGGCGACATCGAGATCGATGGCAGTCGCCCGCTGAACCAGCAACAGGGTCTGGTGCGCCGCTTGCGCCAGCAGGTGGGCTTCGTGTTCCAGAACTTCAACCTGTTCCCCCATCGCACCGCGTTGGAAAATGTCACCGAAGGCCCGCAGGTGGTGAAAAAAGTCCCCCGTGCCGAAGCCGAAGCCTTGGGGCGCAAACTGTTGGCCAAGGTCGGGCTGGCCGGCAAGGAGGACGCCTACCCACGGCGCCTTTCCGGCGGCCAGCAACAGCGCGTGGCGATTGCCCGGGCGTTGGCGATGGAACCGGCGGTGATCCTGTTCGACGAACCAACCTCGGCCCTCGATCCGGAACTGGTAGGCGAGGTCCTGGCAACCATTCGCGGCCTGGCCGAAGAAAAGCGCACCATGGTCATCGTCACCCACGAAATGGGCTTTGCCCGGGACGTGGCCAACCGTGTGGTGTTTTTCGACAAAGGCGTGATCGTCGAACAAGGCGAAGCCAAGGCCTTGTTTGCAGCGCCCAAGGAAGAACGCACGCGACAGTTCCTCAGCAAGTTCCTCTCTGCCGGACACGGCGATCAGTAAGTAAGCGTGCATCACTTCCAGGGATGGAAGTCATGCCATTACACAACTAACACATCATCGCTACTCACGTCATCTAAACGACACAACTTGCAACTTCTGCCTCACCCACCTCCCCCACTATTTATAGAATTTCAAATACCGGAAAGCCTGGGAAAACGACCTGTGGCGCCGAGTATTCTTGACAGACAAGCGTAGGACGTTTCTGAAGCCTTTAATAATGAGTTATTAAGCAACCCACTCTATTGACACTGAAACTATAGAGCCCTTATCTAGTGCCCGACAGGCGACGTACATGACTTTAGTTGCGCAGTGATTTAGCGCAGACAGCCCATATAACTGCCTAAATAAAATAGGCCGCATTATTCGTCGCCTTTGATCTTTCTGAAACGGACTTAGTTTTCAAGCATCAAGGAGAACACCATGACATGTAAGTCGAAGAGTCCCGAACTGGCCGCCCCGATCCTGGCCAATGCCCACCCTGCGGGCATCAACATCGCCAGCGCCGCTCACCTGGAAGTTGCCATCGCACCCTACCCCGGCATGGACGCGGGTGACCTGATCGAACTGTTCTGGGACAACTGCTACGTCGGCTCGCGCGTGCTCTCACAGGCCGACGTGCTGGACGGCATCACGATGCGCATCCCGGAGAGTTTCATCGTCAACGGGACCTCGCGCATCCATTATCGGGTGATGCAGGTTGGTCGCGGGCCGGCGCTGTCAACCAAGCAACGCGTGCAGGTCAAGCTCGACTGTCCCGGCGGCCAGCCCTCGGCCTTGAGCGGCGATGAAAACCAGGGCCTGGCGCCGGTGCGCATTCCCGCCACCATCCGACGCCAAGGGGTGAACCCGAACCAGATCAAACGTGGCGTACCACTGACCATCGAACCCTACCTGAACATGGCCGCCGGCGACGCCGTGACCCTGCGCTGGGGCGACGTGCGCATGGACCTGCCGGCGGTCACCGCCAGCGAAGTCGGCCAGCCAATCAATATCTGGGTCCCGCCGCAGATCATTCTGGAAGCGGGAGAAGACCTGCGCCTGGAAGTGACCTATTGCGTCCTCGACCGCGTGGGCAACAACTCCCACTGGGCACCGCCACGGACGTTGAAGATCGGTTGTGCCAATCCGTATCTGAACACCTCACCGAAACAGGCGCTCATGGCCGCCGAAACGCGCCGCCGAGAGCCCTGATGCAACCCTTCCTGCGGCCTACAGGCTTTTGTGGCGAGGGAGCTTGCTCCCGCTTGGGTGCGTAGCACCCACTGGCAAACAAAGAAGGGTCGCTGCGCAACCCAGCGGGAGCAAGCTCCCTCGCCACAAAAGCTGCCTGGCCCTCGCTGAGCGTATGGCCTTCAAATTAAAACCAACCTATCCATATTCCTAAAAGTTAGTTCAAAAATAATTTATACACGCTTAGGGTATATGGACCGGACCACCGGACATTCTTGATTTTTACTCGCCGCAATCATCGCGGCGCTTCTTGAGATGTGAGGTGGGTATGGAACGGAACACAATCACCCCGGTGCAGTATGCCAAGGCTCTGCCCGCAGCCACGGAGTGGCTGTAATGTCGGATCTGGCGCAAGCAAAGGTCCAGAGCGACCTGGACATCGCACCCCTGCTGTTGCCCGCACAAGTGCTGCGCAACGATGCCGAGGCGATCAAAGCCGCCCACGAACTGGCACAGGCCGCTCGTCAACAAGCGGCGCGTCGTGACCAGCAACGCAAGCTGCCTTGGGCTGAAATCGAGCAATTCACCCGCAGCGGCCTGGGCAGCATCGCCATTCCCCGGGCATACGGCGGCCCGCAGGTTTCGTTCGTCACCCTGGCCGACGTGTTCGCGATCATTTCCGCCGCCGACCCGGCCCTCGGGCAGATCCCGCAAAACCAATTTGGCGTGCTCCAACTGATTCTCGGCACCGGCACCGAGCGGCAGAAGAAAA
Source organism: Pseudomonas sp. Z1-12 (assembly GCF_051132015.1). Taxonomy (NCBI): domain Bacteria; kingdom Pseudomonadati; phylum Pseudomonadota; class Gammaproteobacteria; order Pseudomonadales; family Pseudomonadaceae; genus Pseudomonas; species Pseudomonas sp. Z1-12. The sequence goes on along the minus strand of NZ_CP071647.1, from coordinate 212,021 downwards.
TCCTGCTGCAAAGCGTGCTCGAAGGCTGGCGCATCGGTAACGCCGGGCCCGAACGTGGCACTCGCAATACCCTCGAACTCAAGGCCCGGATCAGCGCCGACGGTGATGGGTTTGTCATCAATGGCCAGAAGTTCTATTCCACCGGGGCGCTGTTTGCCCACTGGGTCGCCGTCAAGGCGCTGAACGACGAGGGCCGACAGGTGCTGGCGTTCGTGCGACGCGGCACCCCGGGCCTGCGGATCGTCGACGATTGGTCAGGATTCGGCCAGCGCACCACGGCCAGTGGCACCGTGCTGCTGAACAATGTACGGGTGGATGCCGAGCTGGTCTTGGATAACTGGCGCATCAACGATACGCCCGGTGTGCAAGGGGCGATTTCCCAACTGATCCAGGCCGCCATCGATGCCGGCATCGCCCGTGGCGCCATCGACGATGCCATCGCCTTCGTGCGCGAACGGGCCCGGCCCTGGATCGACGCCAAGGTCGACCGCGCCAGTGATGACCTCTACGTGATCGCCGACATCGGCAAGCTGAAAATCGAACTGCACGCCGCCGAAGCGTTGCTGCGCAAGGCTGGACAGGTACTGGACCAGGTCAGCGCCGCCCCCATCACGGCGCAATCGTCCGCCCGCGCCTCGATTGCCGTGGCCGAAGCCAAGGCGCTCACCACCGAGATCGCCCTGCAAGCCGGCGAAAAATTGTTCGAACTGGCCGGCAGCCGCGCCACCCTCGCTGAATTCAACCTCGATCGCCACTGGCGCAACGCCCGGGTCCACACCCTGCACGACCCGGTGCGCTGGAAATATCACGCGATAGGCGCCTACCACCTGAACGGCACCTTGCCGGCCCGACATTCCTGGATCTGACGACCCGACCTCTGGAGCAGCACATGCCGTTTTCCCAACACGTCGCGGTGATCACCAGCGATGAACAAGCCCTGATCGTGGCCAGTGACCTGGCCGATGACTTCAAGCGCGACAGCGCACTGCGCGACCGTGAGCGTCGCTTGCCATATCCGGAACTGGAAGCTTTCTCCCGCTCCGGCCTGTGGGGCATCAGTGTGCCCAAGGCCTACGGTGGCGCCGGTGTGTCCAATGTCACCCTGGCCAAAGTGATCGCCTTGATTTCCCAGGCCGACGGCTCTCTTGGACAGATTCCCCAGAATCATTTCTACGCCCTGGAAGTGCTGCGGGTAAACGGCAACGAAGCGCAGAAGCAACGTTTGTACGCCGAAGTCCTGGCCGGCCAACGCTTTGGCAATGCCTTGGCCGAGCTTGGCACCAAGACCGCCCACGACCGCGTCACTCAACTGCGCCGCGACGGCGAGGGTTATCGCATCAACGGGCGCAAGTTCTACGCCACCGGCGCGATCTACGCCCAGCGCATCCCCACGTCGGTGGTGGATGAAAATGGCGTGCAGCAACTGGCGTTCGTCCCCCGCGACAGCCAAGGCCTGACGGTGATCGATGACTGGAGCGGTTTCGGCCAGCGCACCACCGGCAGTGGTTCGGTGGTATTCGAAGACGTGTACGTCGCTGCCGACGACATCGTGCCCTTCCAGAGCGCCTTCGAACGGCCCACACCGGTAGGGCCGCTGGCACAGATTCTTCACGCCGCCATCGACACCGGCATCGCCCGCGCCGCCTATGAAGACGCTTTGCATTTTGTTCGTAGCAAAACCCGTCCCTGGATCGATGCCACCAGCGATGTCGCCACCGAAGACCCGCACACCCTCAAGAGTTTCGGCCAAGTGAGCATCCGCCTGCACGCCGCCGAAGCCCTGTTGGAACGCGCCGGTGAATTCCTCGACCGGGCCCAGGCCGACACCCGGGCCGACACGGTCGCCGCCGCCTCGATTGCCGTGGCCGAAGCCCGCGCCATCAGCACCGAGATTTCCCTGGCTGCCGCCAGCACGCTGTTCGAATTGGCCGGCAGCCAGGCGACCCTGGCCGAGCATGGCCTCGACCGCCACTGGCGCAACGCCCGGGTGCACACCCTGCACGACCCGGTGCGCTGGAAATACCACGCGGTGGGCAACTTCTACCTCAACGATGAAAAGCCGCCGCTGCGGGGGACGATCTGATGGCGGTCGGGAAGAAGAAAATCCTCCTTAATGCATTCAACATGAACTGCATCGGGCACATCAATCATGGCCTGTGGACCCATCCACAGGACACATCGACCCAGTACAACACGATCGAATACTGGACCGCCCTGGCGCAATTGCTCGAGCGCGGCTTGTTCGACGGGCTGTTCATCGCCGACATCGTCGGGGTCTACGACGTGTATCAACAGTCGGTGGACGTGACGCTCAAGGAGTCGATCCAACTGCCGGTCAATGACCCGCTACTGCTGGTGTCCGCCATGGCCGCCGTGACGAAAAACCTGGGTTTCGGCCTCACCGCCAACCTGACCTACGAACCGCCCTACCTGTTCGCCCGGCGCATGAGCACCCTCGACCACCTGAGTCGCGGCCGGGTCGGCTGGAACATCGTCACCGGCTACCTGGACAGTGCCGCCAAAGCCATGGGCCTGACGGCACAGGTCGAGCATGATCGCCGCTACGACCAGGCCGACGAATACCTGCAAGTGCTCTACAAATTGTGGGAGGGCAGTTGGGAAAACGACGCGGTCATCAACGACCGCGAACAGCGAATCTATGCCCGACCGGAAAAAGTGCACAAGGTCCGGCACCAAGGCGAGTTCTACCAGGTCGAGGGCTATCACCTTTGCGAGCCCTCGCCCCAACGCACGCCGGTGCTGTTCCAGGCCGGCAGTTCCGAGCGCGGCTTGACGTTCGCCGGGCAGCATGCCGAGTGCGTGTTCATCAGTGGCCAGAACAAACCGACGACCAAGGTCCAGGTGGACAAGGTCCGCGCGAGCGCCGCCGAGGCCGGGCGCAACCCCGAAGACATCAAGGTGTTCATGGGCCTGAACGTGATCGTCGGCGAGACCGAAGCCGCCGCCTGGGCCAAGCATGCCGAGTACCTCGGATACGCCAGCGCCGAGGCCGGGGTGGCGCACTTCTCCGCGTCGACGGGGATCGATTTTTCCCAGTACGAACTGGACGAGCCGATCCAGTACGTCAAGAGCAACGCGATCCAGTCGGCCACCAAGACCTTGCAGAACAACGATTGGACCCGGCGCAAATTGCTCGAACAGCACGCCCTGGGCGGTCGCTACATCACGGTGGTTGGCTCACCCGAACAGGTGGCCGATGAGCTGGAATCGTGGATCGCCGAAACCGGCCTCGACGGCTTCAACCTGACCCGCATCGTCACGCCGCAAAGCTACGTGGATTTCATCGACCTGGTGATCCCCGAGTTGCAGCGACGCGGCTCGTACAAGACCGAATACGCCAGCGGCACCCTGCGCGAGAAGCTGTTTCACGCAGGGGCCCAGTTGCCCGAACAACACACTGGCTCGACCTACCGGCACTGATCCTGTGGCTACCGACACTGATCCTGTGGCGAGGGAGCTTGCTCCCGCTGGTGGGCGAAGCCCGCCCAAAAAGGCTTAGGGGCCACTTCGTAGCCCAGCGGGAGCAAGCTCCCTCGCCACAAAGGCCTGAGACTCACCCATTAATGACTGGAATAACCGACATGACCAAACACTTCCTCACCCTGCCAGTCAAAACCCTGGCCCTGGCCCTCGGCCTGTTCAGCTCGGCGCTGTTTGCCGCCGACGCACCGTTGAAGATCGGCACCACCGCCGCCTTCGCCATTCCCCTGGAAGCGGCGGTCGAAGAAGCCGACAAGCAGGGCCTGAAAGTCGAGCTGGTGGAGTTCAGCGACTGGATCGCGCCCAATGTCAGCCTGGCCTCCGGTGATATCGACGTGAATTACTTCCAGCACATCCCGTTCCTGGAAAATGCCAAGGCCGCCGCCGGATTCGACCTGGTGCCCTTCGCCCCGGGGATCATCAACAACGTCGGCCTCTATTCGAAAAAATACAAAAACTTCGACGAACTGCCCAAAGGCGCCAGCGTCGCCATCGCCAACGACCCGATCAACAGCGGTCGCGGCCTGCAATTGCTGGCCAAGGCCGGGCTGATCAGCCTCAAGCCGGGCGTCGGCTACAAGGCCACCGAAGACGACATCGTCGCCAACCCGAAGCAACTCAAGATCCTGCAAGTCGAAGCCGTGCAACTGGTGCGCGCCTATGAAGACGCCGACCTGGTGCAGGGATATCCGGCCTACATCCGCCTGGCCAAGACTTTCGATGCCAGTTCCGCCTTGCTGTTCGACGGCCTCGATCACAAGGAATACGTGATTCAATTCGTGATCCAGCCCAAGAGCAAGGACGACCCGCGGCTGATCAAGTTCGTCGACATCTACCAACACTCGCCCGCCGTGCGCGCCGCCCTGGACAAGGCCCACGGCAAGCTCTACCAAGCCGGCTGGGAAGGCTGACATGAACGCCGTCAACGCTCGACTCCGCCACGAAGCCCCCGCGCCGCAAAGCGCCGACCAGACCGAACTGCACCCGGAGCTGAACCGCGCCCACGTGCGCTTCATCGGCCTGGGCAAGACCTACAACGGCGCCCAGGGTCCGGTGGCCGCCCTGCAAGGCATCGACCTGGCGATCCAACGCGGCGAAGTGTTCGGGATCATCGGCCGCAGCGGCGCCGGCAAATCCTCACTGATCCGCACCATCAACCGGCTCGAACGACCCACCAGCGGCCGGGTGTTGATCGATCGGGTGGACATTGGCGAATTCGATGAAGACCACCTGGTGGAACTGCGTCGACGCATCGGCATGATCTTCCAGCACTTCAACCTGATGTCGGCCAAGACCGTGTGGCAGAACGTTGAATTGCCGCTGAAGGTCGCCGGCGTGCCCAAGGCGCAGCGCCATCGCAAAGTCCGCGAGCTGCTGGAACTGGTGGGCCTGCAAGGCAAGCACCTGGCCTATCCGGCACAACTTTCCGGTGGGCAGAAGCAGCGGGTCGGGATTGCCCGGGCGCTGGTGCATGACCCGCAGATCCTACTGTGCGACGAGGCCACTTCGGCCCTGGACCCAGAGACCACCCAATCGATCCTCGGCCTGCTGCGCGAAATCAACCAGCGGCTGGGCCTGACCATCGTCTTGATCACCCACGAGATGGCGGTGATTCGCGAAATCTGCGACCGGGTGGTGGTGCTCGAGCAAGGACGAATCGTCGAGCAGGGCCCGGTCTGGGAAGTCTTCGGCAACCCGCGACACGAGGTCAGCCGGACGCTGCTGGCGCCGTTGCAACACGCCATCCCGGAGGAACTGCAAAGCCGCTTGCAGGTGCAGCCGGCGTCGGCTGACGCGGCGACGGTGCTGCGCCTGCAATTCACCGGCGCTGGTCATGATGAAGTAGACCTTGCCGCCTTGTTCAATGCCCTCGGTGGGCGGGTGCGCTTGCTGCACGGCGGCATCGAACGGATTCAGGGCCACGGGCTGGGGCAGTTGCTGCTGGCCGTGAGCGGTTCGTCGTGGGGTGCCGAAGAGCTGCGCCAACGGGCGGGCAATTGGGCGCAACGGGTGGAGGTACTGGGTTATGTGGTTTGATCGGTTGTTGCAGGGTTTCATAGACACGTTCCTGATGGTCGGCGTGTCGTCGTTGATCGCATTGATGGCGGGCATACCGCTGGCGGTGATCCTGGTCACCAGCGGCAAGGGCGGGATCTATGAAGCGCCAGTCTTGAACAGGGCCCTGGGCGCGTTCGTGAACCTGTTCCGCTCGATACCGTTCCTGATCCTGATGGTGGCGCTGATTCCGTTTACCCGGCTGATCGTCGGCACCACCTATGGCGTGTGGGCTGCGGTCGTACCGCTGACCATCGCCGCCACGCCGTTCTTCGCCCGCATCGCCGAAGTCAGCCTGCGGGAAGTCGACCATGGCCTGATCGAAGCGGCCCAGGCCATGGGTTGCAGGCGCTGGCACATTGTCTGGCATGTGCTGCTGCCCGAAGCCCTGCCGGGCATCGTCGGTGGTTTTACCATTACGCTGGTGACCATGATCAACTCCTCGGCCATGGCCGGAGCGATCGGCGCCGGCGGCCTGGGCGACATTGCCTACCGTTATGGCTACCAGCGTTTCGACAGCCAGATCATGCTCACGGTGATCGTGTTGCTGGTGGCGTTGGTGGCGGTGATCCAGTTGGGTGGTGACCGCCTGGCACGGGGCTTGAACAAACGCTGACCTGTGGGAGCAGTTGACCTGTGGGGGCAATCCAACCTGTGGGAGCAAAGCTTGCTCGCGATAGCAGTACTCCATCCAACATGGATGCCAGCTGGACGACCGCAATCGCGAGCAAGCTTTGCTCCCACAGGCAGGTCAGCGGGCTTGCGGTATAGTCGGCTGACACTCCTCACCCAAGCCCGCGATCATGAAACACACCACCGAAGACCTGCACGCCATCACCGCCACGACCCTGGGCCATTACAATGCCGTGGCGGAAAGTTTCCGCGAAGGCACCCGCGATCACGATGTCAGCCAGAACATCGACGCCTTGCTGCGCCATATCCAGGGCCAGGCACCACTGCACATCCTGGATCTGGGCTGCGGCCCGGGGCGCGACCTGCGCACATTCACTGCCTTGGGCCATGTCGCGGTCGGCCTCGACGGCTCAGAAGAATTCGCCCGGATGGCGCGCCAGGACAGCGGCTGCGAGGTGTGGCAACAAGACTTCCTGGAGCTCGACCTGCCGGCTGAACGCTTTGACGGAATTTTCGCCAACGCGGTGCTGTTTCATGTCCCCGTCCAGGAACTGCCGCGAGTGCTCAAGCAATTGCACGCCACGCTCAAGCCCGGCGGCGTGCTGTTCAGTTCCAACCCCCGGGGCGAAAACCAGGAAGGCTGGAACGGGCAGCGCTTCGGCGCCTACCACGACCTCGCGGCCTGGCAAGCGCTGCTTGGCGAAGCGGGCTTCGTGGAGCTGGAGCACTACTACCGACCGGCGGGACTGCCACGGGAGCAGCAGCCTTGGCTGGCGAGTGTGTGGCGTAGACCTGCTTAGGATTTGAGACCGCCATCGCGAGCAAGCTCGCTCCCACACTCGATCAGGTGTGAACTCATGATCTGTGAACACCGCAGCTCCAGTGTGGGAGCGAGCTTGCTCGCGATAGCGATCCAACAGTCAATGAAGCTTGATGGCTTGGTCTCATCGCTTGGACGCTTCACTCCTGCTTTTTCAACCACTTCTGCGACAACTGCTCCAGCCTCCCATCATCCTTGATCCGCGCCAGGGCATTATCCAGGCTGGCCTTGAACGCCGGGTTGCCCTTCTGGAACGGAATTACCAGGCTCGGCGGCGGGCCGCTCTTTTCTTCCGGCTGGAACGACTGCGCCATGACCAACGGACGCTGCGGCTCTTCCTTGCTCGCCAGCAGTTGCGCATCCGGACGGCTATAAGCCGCACTGAGGTCGAAACGTTCCGCCAGTTCCGGGGTCATTGCTATGTGATTGATGGCGACGTCGTATTTGCCGCTTTCCACACCGGGCAGCAGATCCGCGGCATCGGTGACGACGAAGTCGGGGCGTACATCGAGCTCGGCCGCGAGCATTTCACCCAGCTCCACTTCGAAACCGGTGAGTTTGCCGTCTTCCTTGAAGTTGAAGGGCGCGGTGTTGGCCTCGAGAGCAATGCGCAGCTCGCCACGGTCATTGATGTCGTCGATCAGTTCGGCATGAGCCAGGGGGCTCAAAAGGGGTAGCAGGCAGATCAGGCCAGGCAGGAAACGCATGGTCACTCCTAGTATTTATACAAGCGACGCTCGTTTCAGGCTCGCTTTGCTATGGTTGTTGCAGGCTTCGACAACGATTGGCCATGAAGTTGTGATGGCCAGGCGGATTTCATGGAAAAACTGGAGAAAAAAATGAAAAGCTTTATGTCTCGTGCCGCGTTGGCCGGTCTGTTGTTGGGCGCTTCGATGCTGGCAAGCGCCGCGACGCCGGCGCCCAAAGATGCCGAAGTGTTCATCGTTTCCCCGGAAGACGGCGCCACGGTCGCCCAGGAATTCAAGGTCAAGTTCGGCGTCAAGAACATCGCCCTGGCCCCGGCGGGCGATGTGACCAAGAATACCGGCCACCATCATTTGCTGATCGATGTCGACGACGTACCCGCCGAAGGCGCGCCGATTCCGACCGACGCCCACCACATGCACTTCGGCAAGGCACAGACCGAGGCCACCATCAAACTGGCCCCGGGCAAGCACACCTTGCAATTGATCTTGGGTGACAGCGGCCACATGCCGTTCGACCCGTCGATCGTGTCCAAGAAAATCACTGTCAATGTGAAGTAAGACTGGGAAAGTGCAGCCCCCCCTGTGGGAGCGAGCTTGCTCGCGATAGCGGTGGTTCAGTCGATAGCTCTTTTTCCTGACACACCGCCATCGCGAGCAAGCTCGCTCCCACAGGGTTTCCAGGTTGTATCAGAAAAAAAAAGGAGCCCTTTAGGGCTCCCGTTTTTCATTGCAAGCCAGAGCTGCTTAAAACAACACGCGGCATCGAATCGTGCCATTGATGTGCTGCAGCTTCTCTTGCGCCAGGTCCGAGTATTCGGCGTCGACGTCGATCACGACGTAGCCGACTTTCTCGTTGGTCTGCAGGAACTGACCGGAAATGTTGATGCCGTTTTCGGCGAAGACCTTGTTGATCTCGCTCATCACGCCCGGGATGTTCTCGTGGATGTGCAGCAGGCGGTGCTTGCCAGGGTGGGCAGGCAGGGCCACTTCCGGGAAGTTCACCGACGATACCGAGGTACCGTTGTCGCTGTACTTGACCAGCTTTTCTGCCACTTCCAGGCCGATGTTGGCTTGGGCTTCAGCGGTGGAACCGCCGATGTGCGGGGTCAGGATCACATTGTCCAGGCCACGCAGCGGGCTCTCGAAGATGTCGTCGTTGGAGCGTGGCTCCACCGGGAACACGTCGATGGCGGCGCCGATCAGGTGCTTGTCCTTGATCGCGTCGGCCAGGGCGTCGAGCTTGACCACGGTGCCGCGCGCGGCGTTGATCAGGATCCCGCCTTTCTTGATAGCGCGGATTTCCTTCTCGCCGATCATCCACTGGGTGGCAGCGGTTTCCGGCACATGCAGGGTCACGATGTCGGACATGCCCAACAACTCGTGCAAGTCGTTGACCTGGGTAGCGTTGCCCAGGGGCAGCTTGGTCACGGTGTCATAGAAGAACACCTGCATGCCAAGGCCTTCAGCCAGTACCGACAATTGCGTGCCGATCGAGCCGTAGCCGACGATACCCAGCTTCTTGCCGCGGATTTCGAAGGAGTTGGCCGCGCTCTTGATCCAGCCGCCACGGTGGCAGGAAGCGTTCTTCTCGGGGATGCCGCGCAGCAGCAGGATCGCTTCGGCCAGCACCAGCTCGGCAACGGAACGGGTGTTGGAGTACGGCGCGTTGAACACCGCGATACCGCGCTCGCGCGCCGCGTTGAGGTCAACCTGGTTGGTGCCGATGCAGAAGCAGCCAACCGCGACCAGTTTCTTGGCGTGGTCGAAGATCTCTTCGGTCAGTTGAGTACGGGAGCGAATGCCGATGAAGTGAGCATCGGCGATCTTTTCCTTGAGCTGGGCTTCCGGCAGAGAACTGGTGATGTACTCGATGCTGGTGTAGCCCGCCGACTTGAGGACGTCGACAGCCGATTGGTGGACGCCTTCGAGAAGAAGGAACTTGATCTTGCTCTTATCGAGAGAAGTCTTGCTCATCTGCGTAAACCTGTGTCCCGGAGAAAAATGGCAGGGAATCGGACAGCGCATGCTGGCCCGACCGGCGTGACAGCCGTCGCCGCAGAACAGCCGTTGGGCACTACGCTGCGGGGTCGGTATGCTAGCATACGCCCCCCGCAAACACTCATTCCTGCGACGTGAAGCGTTCTCAGGATGACCATGAATTGTTCGAGAGTTCTGTCGATGACCCATCCTGCCTTGATAGATGAGCTGAAGACCCTGGTTGAGCCTGGCAAGGTCTTGACCGATGCCGACTCCCTGAACGCTTACGGCAAGGATTGGACCAAGCATTTCGCCCCGGCGCCTTCGGCCATCGTCTTTCCCAAGACCACCGAACAGGTCCAGGCCATCGTGCGCTGGGCCAATGCGCACAAAGTCGCGCTGGTGCCGTCGGGCGGGCGCACCGGGTTGTCCGCCGCCGCCGTGGCTGCCAACGGTGAAGTGGTGGTGTCATTCGACTACATGAACCAGATTCTCGACGTGAACCTCACCGACCGCACTGCCGTGTGCCAGCCGGGGGTGGTCACCGAGCAACTGCAGAACAAGGCTGAAGAACATGGGCTGTACTACCCGGTTGACTTCGCTTCGGCAGGTTCCAGCCAGATTGGCGGCAATATCGGCACCAATGCCGGCGGAATCAAGGTCATTCGCTACGGCATGACCCGCAACTGGGTGGCAGGCATGAAGGTCGTCACCGGCAAGGGCGACCTGCTGGAGCTGAACAAGGACCTGATCAAGAACGCCACCGGCTACGACTTGCGGCAGCTGTTCATTGGCGCCGAGGGCACCCTGGGCTTCGTGGTCGAGGCCACCATGCGTCTGGACCGTGCGCCGAAGAACCTCACCGCCATGGTGCTCGGCACCTCGGACTTCGACTCCATCATGCCGGTGCTGCATGCCTTCCAGGGCAAGCTGGACCTGACCGCCTTCGAATTTTTCTCCGACAAGGCCTTGGCCAAGGTCCTCGGTCGTGGCGACGTACCGGCGCCATTCGAAACCGAGTGCCCGTTCTACGCGCTGCTGGAATTCGAAGCCACCACCGAAGAGGTCGCCAACCAGGCCCTGGAAACCTTCGAGCATTGCGTGGAGCAGGGATGGGTGCTGGACGGTGTGATGAGCCAGAGCGAAACCCAACTGCAAAACCTGTGGAAATTGCGCGAGTACATCTCCGAAACCATTTCCCACTGGACGCCGTACAAGAACGACATTTCGGTGACCGTCTCCAAAGTCCCAGCCTTCTTGCAGGAAATCGACGGGATCGTTGGCGAACATTACCCGGACTTCGAAATCGTCTGGTTCGGCCACATCGGCGACGGCAACCTGCACTTGAACATCCTCAAGCCAGAAAACCTGAGCAAGGATGAATTCTTCGCCAAGTGCGCGACCGTGAACAAATGGGTCTTTGAAACCGTCGAGAAGTACAACGGCTCGATTTCCGCCGAACACGGCGTGGGCATGACCAAGCGCGACTACCTGACTTATAGTCGTTCGCCAGTGGAGATCGAATACATGAAAGCCGTGAAAGCCGTATTCGACCCGAACGGCATCATGAACCCGGGCAAGATTTTCGCGGTTAACGCCTAAAAAACACCTGATGAACCCCAGAGCAGGAGTCGGTAAATGAGCTATCAGCACCAGTATGTCGACGGTACACGTATTCATTTCCCGTTAGGGAAAGTGGTGTGCATTGGCCGCAACTACGCCGAACATGCCAAGGAACTGGATAACCCGGTGCCCACCGAACCCTTGTTGTTCATCAAGCCGGGCAGCTGCGTGGTGCCGCTGGAAGGCGGTTTCAGCATTCCCGCCGACCGTGGCTCGGTGCACTACGAGGCGGAAATCGCCGTGTTGATCGGCAAGCCGCTGTCCACCAAGCCCAGCGTTGAAGAGGTGCTGGACGCGATCTCCGGCTTCGCCCCGGCCCTGGACCTGACCCTGCGGGACAAACAGGCCGAGCTCAAGGCCAAGGGCCTGCCGTGGGAAGTCGCCAAGTCCTTCGACGGCGCGGCAGTGATCGCGCCATTTGTCTCGAAGGATACGTTTGCCGACCTGACCGACATTCCCGTGCGCCTGACCATCAACGGTGAAGTGCGCCAGGACGGCAACAGCAGCCTGATGCTCAACCCCATCGTGCCGATGATCCAATACATGGCCGGTTGTTTCTCGCTGCAGGCCGGCGACGTGATCCTCACCGGCACCCCGGCGGGCGTGGGGCCGCTGAATGCGGGCGATGAACTGATCCTGGAACTGCCAGGGGCGAGCCGCTTCGAAAGTAGCGTTCGCTAACAGCTACACCTATGCCCCTTGTGGGAGCGAGCTTGCTCGCGATAGCGATCTATCCAACACATCAATGTTGGCTGACACGCCGCTATCGCGAGCAAGCTCGCTCCCACAGGGTATAGAGGGTGCGTATCCGATCATTTACCGTTTTTTTCACATGCCATCCGGATAATTCCGAGGAATGCGGCATCTGAGCCAGCCACTCCCTTAGCCGAACTTTCTGGAACGCATTCCCCGATGGCCAAAACCCAAACACTGCCTGCCGCCAAGCCTGCCCGTCGCTCTCGCTTCGCCCTGCCCTGGTATGCCTGGTCGCTGCTGGCGGTGGCTGCAGCCTATGGCTTGGCGTTTGCGATGCATTGGGACGACCGCGGCCTGCTGTGGCTGTCGGAACACCTCCAGAGCCCGGCCCAGCGTCAGGAAAGCATCTGGTTGCCAGACTATCGCGCCGTGATCGACGCCAAGCCGCTACCGGGCATGGAGAAGGACGAAGCGTCCGATGTGACCTATAACTCGCAGACCAAGACCCTGTTCGCAGTCATGGGCAAGAACCCATTCCTGGTGGAACTGACCCTGCAAGGCGATGTATTGCGCAAGATGCCATTGGTGGGCTGGGGCAATCCGGAAGGCGTGGCGTTTATGGAAAACGGTCTGCTGGCCATTACCGATGAACGAAAGCACCTGTTGTCGATCGTTCAGGTCGATGCCGACACCCGCGCGCTGAACATCAATGATTTTCCTCGCTATGACCTGGGCACGTCGAAGAATCAGAACAAGGGATTCGAAGCCATCGTCTGGGACCCGAAAAATCAGCAACTGGTCCTCGGCGAAGAGCGCCCACCTGCGCTGTTCACCTGGAAAAGTGACGGTAGCCAGTTGCTCAAGGGCGATAAGCAGATCCATGTCAGCAACGAACTGGACCTGCGCAACCTTTCAGCATTGGCCGTAGACCCCCGCACCGGTCACATGCTGGTGCTGTCAGCCGACTCCCATCTATTGCTGGAGCTGGACGAAGAAGGCGAGCAGGTCAGCTTCATGACCTTGCTGGGCGGCTTCAACGGCCTGAAAGACACGATTCCTCGTGCCGAAGGTGTCACCATCGATGAGGCCGGTAACCTGTACATGGTCAGCGAGCCGAACCTGTTCTATCGTTTCGAAAAACAGCGCTGACAACTAACTCTGTAGGATAAGTCCTCCTTCGTTGTAGGGTGTGGCACGCAGCCATTAAGTTTCAGTTCAGGCAGCCGTGGTATTTCCACCCAACTGTTCTTATCCGAGCCCACCCCAACATGCGTCGACTCGCCCACCCCAAACCCTTGATCCTGATACTGCTGACGCTGGTGCTGATCAGCCTGATCGTCGTCGGCCAGCACCTGCGCCTGTTCGAACGCGCCTGGTTCAACCTGAATACGCTCTGGAAAAATGCCAGCGAACAGGCCATTGCCCTGGATCAATACCGGGTCACCGTCGAGGCGCGGGTGATCGAAGGCCTGGACGATGACGTTTCCGCGCTGACGTTCGATCCGGTCCGCAAGAGCCTTTTCACTGTCACCAATAAAAACGCCGAGCTGATCGAGCTGTCGCTGGATGGCAAGATTCTGCGGCGCATCGCCCTGATCGGCTTTGGCGACCCGGAGGCGGTGGAGTTCATCAGCGAAGACACCTACGTCATCACTGACGAGCGCCAGCAACGGCTGATCAAGATTCACTTGGAAGACAACACCCAATTCCTCGACGCCGCCGACGCCGAGCAGATCACCCTCGGCGTGCACATGAGGAGCAACAAGGGGTTCGAAGGATTGGCCTACGATTCGGTGGGCAAGCGCCTGTTCGTGGCAAAGGAACGCGACCCGATGCTGATCTATGAAGTGCATGGGTTTCCCCATCACAATCCGGAAAAATCCTACGCGGTCCATGTGATCAACAACCCCAAGCGCGATGCCGGGCTGTTCGTACGCGACCTTTCAAGCCTGCAATACGATGAACGCAGCGGCCATTTGCTGGCGCTGTCCGATGAGTCGCGGTTGATTATCGAGTTGGATATCGACGGCCGGCCGTTGAGCACGCTCTCATTGAGCAAGGGCCGCCAGGGGCTGCAACAAACCGTACCCCAGGCCGAAGGCCTGGCCATGGACGACGATGGCAACCTGTACCTGGTGAGCGAGCCGAACCTGTTTTATGTGTTCAAGAAGCCGCAGCCTTGACGCACCACAAACCAAATGTGGGAAACCTGATGTGGGAGCGAGCTTGCTCGCGATGGCAGTGGGTCAGCCAACATTGATGTGTCGGATAGACCGTTATCGCGAGCAAGCTCGCTCCCACAGGGGTCGGTGTTGAGTCAACCCGGGGTTATTCAGCCCGCAGGGTCTTCACCCCATCAGCAGTCCCCAGCAACAGCACATCCGCCGGGCGAGCAGCGAACAGACCGTTGGTGACCACGCCGACGATGGCGTTGATCTGGCTTTCCAGTTCCACCGGGTTAGTGATCTGCAGGTTGTGCACATCCAGGATGATGTTGCCGTTATCGGTCAGCACGCCTTCGCGATACACCGGGTCGCCGCCCAGTTTCACCAGTTGGCGGGCCACATGGCTACGGGCCATGGGGATAACTTCCACCGGCAATGGGAACCCGCCGAGTACCGGCACCAGTTTGCTGGCGTCGGCGATGCAGATGAAGGTCTTGGCCACCGCCGCGACGATCTTCTCGCGGGTCAGGGCCGCGCCGCCGCCCTTGATCAGGTTCAGGTGCGCGTCGCTTTCATCGGCACCGTCGATGTAGAACTCCAAGTCGCTGACGGTATTGAGCTCGTACACCGGGATCCCGTGGCCCTTGAGGCGCGCAGCGGTCGCTTCGGAGCTGGCGACTGCACCATCGAACGCACCCTTGTGTTGCGCCAGCGCGTCGATGAAGCAATTGGCCGTGGAGCCGGTGCCGACCCCGACGACGCTCTTGTCATCCAGTTTCGGGAGGATGAGGTCGACGGCGGCCTGGGCCACGGCCTGTTTGAGTTGATCCTGGGTCATGCGGGCTCCGAAGGTGCCGAGAGAGAACGAAAGGCCGGCATTATAGGCGCCGAAAGGGCCCTGGTCATTGCCTGATTGGCACCGAGCCCGTGTGGCGAGGGAGCTTGCTCCCGCTCGGCTGCGAAGCAGTCGTGATTGATGTCTACCGCATATCGAAGGGGGCCGCTGCGCGACCCAGCGGGAGCAAACTCCCTCGCCACGGGGGTTTCTGCGCTCAAAGTGCCTTAATCGTGTGGTCGCCCGGCCAAAAGCCGGGTTAGACTCCTTGGCCCTGCCCAACCCGCTCAGTGATGCTTTCCGATGCTTGAACAGTACGTCAAAAAGATCCTCACCTCGCGCGTTTACGACGTTGCCGTAGAAACCCCGCTGCAGGCCGCTCGCCAGCTCTCCGAGCGGCTGGGCAACAGCATCTTGCTCAAGCGTGAAGACTTGCAGCCGGTGTTCTCGTTCAAGATTCGCGGGGCCTACAACAAGCTGACCCAGCTCAGCGACGAAGAACGCGCACGCGGCGTGGTCACGGCTTCGGCGGGCAACCACGCCCAGGGCCTGGCCCTGGCGGCCAAGGTGCTGGGGGTCAAGGCCACCATCGTGATGCCCAAGACCACGCCGGAAATCAAGGTCGAAGGCGTGCGCTCCCGTGGCGGCAAAGTGGTCTTGCACGGTGACTCGTTCCCCGAAGCCCTGGCCTATTCGCTGAAACTGGTCGACGAAAAGGGCTACGTCTACATCCACCCGTATGACGATCCCCACACCATTGCCGGGCAGGGCACCGTGGCGATGGAAATCCTGCGCCAGCATCCTGGGCGCCTGGATGCGATCTTCGTCCCGGTGGGCGGTGGCGGGCTGATCGCCGGGATCGCGGCCTACGTGAAATACCTGCGCCCGGACATCAAGATCATCGGCGTCGAGCCGGACGACTCCAACTGCCTGCAAGCGGCCATGGCCGCGGGCGAGCGCGTGGTGCTGCCGACCGTGGGGCTGTTCGCCGACGGCGTTGCCGTGGCACAGATCGGCCAGCACACCTTTGATATCTGCAAGCACCACGTGGACGAAGTCATCACCGTCAGCACCGACGAGATCTGCGCCGCTATCAAGGATATCTACGACGATACTCGCTCGATCACCGAACCTGCCGGCGCACTGGGCGTGGCCGGGATCAAGAAATACGTCGAGTCACGGCACGTCAGCGGCCAGACCCTGGTGGCGATCGACTCCGGCGCCAACGTCAACTTCGACCGCTTGCGCCATGTCGCCGAGCGCGCCGAGCTGGGCGAGGGCCGCGAAGCGATCATCGCCGTGACCATCCCCGAGAAGCCGGGCAGCTTCAAGGCGTTCTGCGAAGCCGTTGGCAAGCGCCAGATCACCGAATTCAACTATCGCTACAACACCGGCAGCGAAGCGCACATCTTCGTCGGCGTGCAGACCCACCCGGAAAACGACCCGCGCAGCGCGCTGATCGCCAGCCTGACCGAACAAGGCTTCCCGGTGCTGGACCTGACCGACAACGAACTGGCCAAGTTGCACATTCGCCACATGGTCGGCGGGCATGCGGCCCATGTCATTGACGAAGTGGTGCTGCGCTTCGAATTCCCGGAACGTCCAGGGGCGCTGTTCAACTTCTTGAACAAGCTGGGTGGGCGCTGGAACATCTCGATGTTCCACTACCGCAACCATGGCGCGGCGGATGGCCGTGTGGTCGCGGGGCTCCAAGTACCCCACGATGAACGCCACCTGGTCCCGGCCGCCCTGGAAGAAATCGGCTACCCGTACTGGGATGAAAGCGATAACCCGGCCTATCAGTTGTTCCTGGGTTGATAAAGCCGGGCTAGGCTGTGAGCAAGACTTAAGGAAATCGAACCCATGGAAACATTGACCGCGCTGAAGATCGCCCACGGCATCGCCACTGTATTACTGCTGGCGGGTGCCCTGGGGCTGGCCATCTGGGTCTGGCGCACGCGCCGCAACGGCGACGCCACGGCGGCTGCGCGCACGCTGCAACGTCCGCGACTGTTCATCTGGCTGGTCATGATCCTGGCGCTGGCTAGCCTGCCATTCACCGGCTGGTGGATGGTTCATCAAATCGGCTGGCCACTGGGACAGACCTGGCTGCTGGCTTCCAGCGTGCTCTACACCTTGGCGGCGCTGGCGGGGTTCTGGCTGCTGGTGCGGCTGAATAGATTGCGCAAGACGCCGGGAGGCAATGGGAAGTTTACCTTTGTCCTGGCACTGTTCAGTGTTGTCTGCTTTGTGGCCATTGCGGGGTTGATGGGGGCCAAGCCAGTTTAAGGCTTTGGACCGCGTCGCTTTTATCGCGAGCAAGCTCGCTCCCACACTGGATTTGGGTTGTTCCCCCTGTGGGAGCGAGCTTGCTCGCGATAGCTATATCAGCCGCGCAACGAAATCACCGGCCAACCCCGCTTCTCGGCCTCGGCCCGAAGACTCGGATCCGGATCCACCGCCACCGGATGCGTCACCGCTTCCAGCAACGGCAAATCGTTCATCGAATCGCTATAAAAGTAGCTATCGTCGAGCGAGTACCCGGTTTCTTCCAGCCAACGGTTCAACCGGGTCACCTTGCCCTCGCGGAAACACGGGATGTCGGTGCTGCGTCCGCTGTAGCGCCCGTCGACCATCTCGCACTCGGTGGCAATCAGGGTTTCAACCCCCAGGCGCTCGGCAATTGGCGCGGTAACGAAGCGGTTGGTGGCGGTGATGATGACCAGCTTGTCGCCGGCGTCACGGTGCTTTTTCAGCAGTTCGATGGCCTGGGGCAACACGATCGGCTCGATGCAGTCGCGCATGTAGTCCAAGTGCCACTGGGCCAGGATGTGCATTTCGGTACGTCCGAGGATTTCCAGGCAAAAGTTCAGGTACTCGGCATTGTCGAGCTTGCCGGCCAGGTAATCCTGGTAGAACGCGTCGTTGCGTGCCTTATAGGTGACAGCGTCCAGAAAACCGCGCTCGCACAGGTAATCGCCCCACGCGTGGTCGCTGTCGCCGCCCAGCAATGTGTTGTCCAAGTCGAATAAAGCCAGCCGCATCGCAGTTACTCGCTGAAAAATCTAAAGAAAGGCGTCCAGAATACGGACTTTTCACAAGAGTGCACATAAGCTAGGGACGCTCGTTGCTGCTTTCACAACCTTTGTGGAACAATGCGGCGACATGCGTTTGCGAGGTTGTTGCCGTGATCGATCCCGATGGTTTCCGTCCCAATGTGGGGATCATTCTTACGAATGATGCTGGGCAGGTGCTATGGGCACGCCGTATCAATCAAGACGCCTGGCAGTTTCCCCAGGGTGGGATCAACCCCCAGGAGACGCCGGAAGAGGCCTTGTACCGCGAGCTGAATGAAGAAGTGGGGCTTGAGCGCGAAGATGTCGAAATACTCGCCTGCACCCGAGGCTGGTTGCGCTATCGTTTGCCGCAACGCCTGGTCAGGACGCACAGCCAACCGCTGTGCATCGGCCAGAAGCAGAAATGGTTTCTCCTGCGCCTGATCTCCAACGAGCAGCGGGTGCGGATGGATTTGACCGGTAAACCGGAGTTCGATGGCTGGCGCTGGGTCAGCTATTGGTATCCGTTGGGCCAGGTGGTGACATTCAAGCGCGAGGTGTACCGACGCGCCCTCAAAGAGCTTGCCCCGCGCCTGCTGACGCGCGACTGACGACGGAGTTCGACCCCGAGCCATGCTCAATACGCTGCGCAAGATCGTCCAGGAAGTTAACTCCGCCAAGGATCTCAAGGCGGCGTTGGGGATTATTGTATTGCGCGTCAAAGAGGCCATGGGCAGCCAGGTCTGCTCGGTCTACCTGCTGGACCCCGAGACCAATCGTTTCGTGCTGATGGCCACCGAGGGCTTGAACAAGCGCTCCATCGGCAAGGTGAGCATGGCGCCCAATGAAGGCCTGGTCGGTCTGGTCGGCACGCGCGAAGAACCCCTGAACCTCGAAAACGCCGCGGATCACCCGCGCTACCGCTACTTTGCCGAAACGGGCGAAGAACGCTACGCCTCGTTCCTTGGCGCACCGATCATCCACCACCGCCGCGTCGTCGGCGTGTTGGTCATCCAGCAAAAAGAGCGCCGACAGTTCGACGAAGGTGAAGAAGCCTTCCTTGTAACCATGAGCGCGCAACTGGCCGGGGTTATCGCCCATGCCGAGGCCACCGGCTCGATCAGCGGCCTGGGGCGCCAGGGCAAGGGTATCCAGGAAGCGAAGTTCGTCGGTGTGCCGGGTTCACCGGGCGCGGCAGTGGGCACGGCGGTGGTCATGTTGCCGCCCGCCGACCTCGACGTGGTGCCGGACAAGACCGTCGCCGACATCAATGCCGAGCTGGGCTTGTTCAAGACCGCCATCGAAGGCGTGCGCGCCGACATGCGGGCCCTGTCGGCCAAGCTGGCGACGCAGTTGCGCCCCGAAGAACGCGCACTGTTCGACGTTTACCTGATGATGCTCGACGATGCCTCCCTGGGCAGCGAAGTGACCACCGTCATCAAGACCGGCCAATGGGCCCAGGGCGCGCTGCGCCAGGTGGTGACTGACCACGTCAACCGTTTCGAATTGATGGACGACGCCTACCTGCGCGAACGCGCCTCGGACGTCAAGGACCTTGGCCGTCGCTTGCTGGCGTACTTGCAGCAGGAGCGCCAGCAGACCCTGGTCTACCCCGACAACACCATCCTGGTCAGTGAAGAGCTGACCCCGGCCATGCTCGGCGAAGTACCCGAAGGCAAGCTGGCGGGCCTGGTCTCGGTACTGGGTTCGGGCAACTCCCACGTGGCGATCCTGGCCCGGGCGATGGGCATTCCGACGGTGATGGGCCTGGTGGACCTGCCGTATTCCAAGGTCGACGGCATCCAGATGATCGTCGACGGCTACCACGGCGAGGTCTACACCAACCCCAGCGACGTGCTGCGCAAGCAGTTCGCCGATGTGGTGGAGGAAGAAAAGCAACTGTCCCTGGGACTGGATGCGCTGCGGGACCTGCCGTGCATTACCCTCGATGGCCACCGCATGCCATTGTGGGTCAACACCGGCCTGCTGGCCGACGTCGCACGGGCGCAGAAGCGTGGCGCCGAAGGTGTGGGGCTGTACCGCACCGAAGTGCCGTTCATGATCAACCAGCGCTTCCCCAGCGAAAAAGAACAGCTGGCGATCTACCGCGAACAACTGGCCGCGTTTCACCCACAACCGGTGACCATGCGCAGCCTGGACATCGGCGGCGACAAGTCCCTGTCCTACTTCCCGATCAAGGAAGACAACCCGTTCCTCGGCTGGCGCGGCATCCGCGTGACGCTCGACCACCCGGAAATCTTCCTGGTCCAGGCCCGCGCCATGCTCAAGGCCAGCGAAGGCCTGAACAACCTGCGCATCCTGTTGCCGATGATCTCCGGCACCCATGAACTGGAAGAAGCCCTGCACCTGATCCACCGGGCCTGGGGCGAAGTCCGCGACGAAGGCACCGACGTGCCGATGCCGCCGGTCGGCGTGATGATCGAGATTCCGGCGGCGGTGTACCAGACCAAGGAACTGGCGCGGCAGGTGGACTTCCTGTCGGTGGGCTCCAACGACCTGACCCAATACCTGCTGGCCGTGGACCGTAACAACCCACGGGTCGCCGACCTGTACGACTACCTGCACCCGGCGGTGCTGCAAGCCTTGCAGAACGTGGTGCGTGATGCCCATGCCGAAGGCAAGCCGGTCAGTATCTGCGGCGAAATGGCCGGCGACCCGGCGGCCGCGGTGCTGCTGATGGCGATGGGGTTCGACAGTTTGTCGATGAACGCCACCAACCTGCCGAAAGTGAAGTGGATGCTGCGCCAGATCAACCTCAGCAAGGCCCAGGAACTGCTGGCGGAAGTGATGACCATCGACAACCCGCAAGTGATCCACAGCTCCTTGCAACTGGCGCTGAAGAACCTTGGGTTGGCGCGGATGATCAATCCGGCTTCGAACAAGACCCTCTAGACAGTTCAGCGAGCATTTGTGGCGAGGGAGCTTGCTCCCGCTGGGCTACGAAGTAGCCCCAAGGCTTTTTTGGGCGGGCTTCGCCCACCAGCGGGAGCAAGCTCCCTCGCCACAAGTGACTCTCATTCAAATGTGTAGCGCCACTTCCCCCAAATGCCCCCCATGGGGCCCGAAACTGCGCTCGACCATCTGCCGCGTCCCATTGGCATGGACAATCAGCGCCGTACTCGCCCGCGTCCCATAAGCCGGGCTGGCGATGAACACGCTCGACAACAATGCCTCGGTCGCCAGCCCGACGCCGGTGTCGGGCAGTTCGGCCACAGGCGCGGGTTGTGGATCGTTCAGCAACGCCAACAAGGCCTGGGGCTGCGGATCGTCCAGCACCTCCTCCAGCGCCAACCGGGCCTTGAGCAACTTGGGCCATGGCGTGTTCAGCCCAGCGTTCGACAGGCCATACACGCCCTTGGCCAACTGCTGTGGCCGGGTATCACGGGCGTTGTAGTGCCAGAGCTCGGCGCCATCGCCAAGCAGCAGGTTGAAGCCACCGTACTCGCCAGCACGGGGCACGACTTCGCTCAGGTAGTCGGCAATCGACAGATTCCCGGTGAGGAACCGCGCCACCAGCTCACCGCGGGACTTGAAGGCCGGCAATTGGCCTGGGTCGCGGATGTTGGTCAGCGCGGCAAAACGGCCCTCGGCGCCGATGCCGAGCCAAGTACCGCCGGCTTCGAGGTCGCGCCCTGCATGGACATGGGGCGCGTCAGGCCATTGGGCCAGGGGCAAGGTCGGCCGGGCGTAGAACTCGTCGCGGTTGGCCGCCACGACCAGCGGCTGGGCGTGGCCAGGGCGCCAGGCAAATACGATCAGGCACATCAGGTTGTCCTGTTAACAATGCCAATCCGTTAAAAGAATAAAGCCGAACACCGCCTTTGTGGCGAGGGAGCTTGCTCCCGCTGGGCTACGAAGTAGCCCCAAAAACCTCGTTGGGCGGGCTTCGCCCACCAACGGGAGCAAGCTCCCTCGCCACAAAGGCTATTCGTCGCATCCCCACCACTCTACCCATACATCACTGACGCATCCATCGCCTTCAGTAGAGCCCAAGCCCCTCGATCCGTTACCATGCCGCTCTTAATTCGGGGATGGGCGGGGAGAGTCTGGTGGAATTTGTGCTCTATCTGCTACTCGGCGCCTGCGCCGGCGTGCTGGCCGGGTTGTTTGGCGTAGGGGGCGGGATCATCATCGTCCCGGTGCTGGTATTCAGTTTCACCCTGCAGGGCTTCGACCCGCAGGTGTTGACGCACCTGGCCGTCGGCACCTCCCTGGCGTCGATTATCTTTACCTCGATCAATGCCGTGCGCGAACATCAGCGCAAAGGCGCGGTGCGCTGGCCGGTATTCGTCTGGATGACCGTCGGCATCCTGATCGGTGCCGGTTTCGGCGCGATCACCGCCGAAGCGATTTCCGGCCCGCACCTGCAAAAAATCATTGGCGTGTTCGCCTTGGTCGTTGCCGTGCAACTGGCCCTGGACTTCAAGCCCAAGGCCAGCCGCACCGTACCGGGCAAGGCTGGGCTGACCGTGGCCGGCACGGTGATCGGCTGGGCCTCGGCGATTTTCGGCATCGGTGGTGGTTCGCTGACCGTACCGTTCCTGACCTGGCGCAGCGTGCCGATGCAACAAGCGGTGGCGACGTCATCGGCCTGCGGCTTGCCGATCGCCCTGGTCAGTGCATTAAGTTTCATGATTCTGGGCTGGCACGATCCGTTGCTGCCGGCCCATAGTCTCGGTTTTGTGTATTTGCCGGCGCTGCTGGGTATCGCCTTGACCAGCATGGTCTTTGCCCGCTTTGGTGCGCGGCTGGCCCATCGCCTGTCGCCACGCTTGCTCAAGCGCTTGTTCGCCGCCTTGCTATTCTGCGTGGGGGTGAGTTTTCTGCTCTGACGCAATCCTGGCTTAATCCCGTGGTGGCAGCGTCGCCCGGGTATTTTTGACGTTTACGAGGAATATCAATGCTGCCTTACCCGCAGATCGATCCGGTAGCCCTGGCCATCGGCCCGCTGAAAATCCACTGGTACGGCCTGATGTACCTGATCGGCATCGGCGGCGCCTGGTGGCTGGCGTCGCGCCGGCTCAACCGCTTCGACCCGACCTGGAACAAGGAAAAGCTCTCCGACCTGGTGTTCTGGCTGTCCATGGGCGTGATCGTCGGCGGACGCCTGGGCTACGTGCTGTTCTACGACCTGAGTGCCTACCTGGCCAACCCGACGCTGATCTTCGAAGTCTGGAAAGGCGGCATGTCGTTCCACGGTGGGTTCATTGGTGTGATGCTGGCGGCGTTGTGGTTCGGCAAGCGCAACAACAAGTCGTTTTTCGAGCTGATGGACTTCGTCGCGCCGATGGTGCCGATCGGCCTGGGTGCCGGGCGTATCGGCAACTTCATCAACGCCGAGTTGTGGGGCAAACCGACCGACGTGCCTTGGGCGATGATCTTCCCGCCGTTCAGCGACCCGGCGCAGTTGCCGCGCCACCCGTCGCAGCTGTACCAGTTCGCCCTCGAGGGTGTGGCACTGTTCCTGATCCTCTGGCTGTTCTCGCGCAAGCCGCGCCCCACCATGGCGGTGTCGGGCATGTTCGCGCTGTTCTATGGCATCTTCCGTTTCATCGTCGAATTCGTCCGCGTGCCGGATGCCCAGCTCGGCTACCTGGCGTGGAACTGGCTGACCATGGGCCAGGTGCTGTGCCTGCCGATGATCATCGGTGGCCTGGCGCTGATCTGGCTGGCTTATCATCGCGCGCCGGCTGCGGCGGCCAAGGTTTAAATTCGAACCCCGGGGCGTCGGCCCCGGGTTCAAGGATACAGGTAACCCATGAAGCAATATCTCGATCTGGTGGCCCACGTCATCAAGCACGGCACCAAGCAAGCCAACCGCACCGGTGTGAACACCATCAGCTTCCCCGGCGCCATGCTGCGCTATGACTTGAAGGAAGGCTTTCCCGCTATCACCACCCGCAAGATGGCCTTCAAATCGGCCATCGGCGAGATGTGCGGTTTTCTCCGTGGCGTGAACAATGCCGCTGAGTTCCGTGCCCTGGGCTGCAAGGTCTGGGACCAGAACGCCAACGAAAATGCCCAGTGGCTGGCCAACCCGTTCCGCCAGGGCGAAGACGACCTGGGCGAGATCTACGGCGTGCAGTGGCGCAAGTGGCCGGCCTATAAGCAGGTCCCGGTAAGCAACCCGGCGGCCATCGAGCAGACGCTGGCCCAGGGTTACCGGCAGATCGCCGAGGGCGAAGAAAACGGCCAGGCCTACGTGGTGCTGTACAAGGCCATCGACCAGGTTCGCCAGTGCGTCGACACCATCATCAAGGACCCGGGCAGCCGGCGCATCCTGTTCCACGGCTGGAACTGCGCCCAGCTCGATGAAATGGCCCTGCCGCCGTGCCATCTGCTCTACCAGTTCCACCCGAATGTCGAGACCAGGGAGATTTCCCTGACCCTCTACATCCGCTCCAACGACCTGGGCCTGGGCACGCCGTTCAACCTCACCGAAGGCGCCGCGCTGCTGAGCCTGATCGGCCGCCTGACCGGCTATACGCCGCGCTGGTTCACCTATTTCATCGGCGACGCCCACGTCTACGAAAACCACTTGGACATGCTCAACGAACAGCTCACCCGCGAGCCGTTCCCGATGCCCAAGCTGGTGATTTCCGAGCGCGTGCCGGAGTTTGCCAAGACCGGCGTGTACCAGCCTGAGTGGCTGGAATTGGTTGAACCGAGCGACTTCTCCCTCGAAGGCTACCAGCACCACGCGCCGATGACCGCGCCGATGGCGGTCTGAGCCACCCCGCCTCTCCCTTGTGGGAGCGAGCTTGCTCGCGATAGGGCCAGTACATTCAACATCAATGTTGACTGATAGGTTGCTATCGCGAGCAAGCTCGCTCCCACATTAGATCGCCATGTGCTTCAAGAGCAGTTCAATGCCCATGACTCCTGCCCACATGTGAATGCTCCACCTCCGGCGCCACCGCCCCGCTCACCTCCAACCGCTGCAAGATCCCGCATTGATCCAGATCCGGCCCTTCACCACAGCGATGGCGCAGGTCGATCAGTTGCGCCTGCAAGGCCAGCAGGCCATCGATGCGGGCCTTGACGTGGTGGATGTGTTCGTCAATCAGCGCATTGACGCTTTCACATTGATCCTGGGGGCTGTCGCGCAGGGCCAGGAGGCTGCGGATTTCTTCCAGGGTCATGTCCAGGGTGCGGCAGTTGCGGATGAAGGTCAGCCGTTCGGCGTGGGCCTGGGTGTAGACGCGGTAATTGCCGTCGCTGCGGGCCGGTTCCGGCAGCAGGCCTTCGCGCTCGTAGTAGCGGATGGTTTCGACCTGGCAGTCGGTGATTTTCGCCAGTTCTCCGATCTTCATGGTGCGATCTCCCAAATAGGTGCTTGACCCTATAGTGGCTACAGGGTCTTTACTGCGCAACAGGCACTTTTCACGGACGTCACCCGATGAGCGATTCCCTTCACATCCACAAACCCGACCACGGCCATGACCACGGGCATTCCTGCTGCGCCTCGAAAGCGGCGCCGGCGGTGGTCGATCTCGGCAAAACGCCGACGGACGGCGCGCGGCTGAGCAGTTTCCGCATCGAAGCCATGGACTGCCCTACCGAACAGACGCTGATCCAGAACAAGCTCGGCAAACTCGAAGGCGTGCAGCGACTGGAGTTCAACCTGATCAACCGCGTCTTGGGCGTGACCCACGATCTGCCCAGCGACGCGCCGATCATCAAGGCCATCGAATCCTTAGGCATGCAGGCCGACCCGCTGATTGCGGGCGAGAAACCGCAAAGCCACGACCTGCCCGCCCCGGCCAAGCCCTGGTGGCCGTTGGCGCTGTCCGGCGTGACGGCCCTGGGCGCCGAGGTGATCCACTTCACCAATGCCGCGCCAAACTGGGTGGTCGCGCTGGTGGCGTTGGTGTCGATCCTCAGCGGTGGCCTGGGTACCTACAAGAAGGGCTGGATCGCCCTGAAGAACCGCAACCTGAACATCAACGCGCTGATGAGCATCGCCGTGACCGGCGCCGTGCTGATTGGCCAATGGCCGGAAGCGGCAATGGTGATGTTCCTGTTCACCGTGGCCGAACTGATCGAAGCCAAATCCCTGGACCGGGCGCGCAACGCCATCAGCGGCCTGATGCAGATGGCCCCGGAACAGGCCACCGTGCAGCAGGCCGATGGCACCTGGCAGGTTCAGGAGGTCAAGGCCATTGCCCTCGGCGCGCGGGTACGGGTGCGGCCCGGCGAACGCGTCGGCCTGGACGGTGAGGTGGTCGCCGGCCGCTCGACCGTCGACCAGGCACCGATTACCGGTGAAAGCCTGCCGGTGGAAAAAATCGCCGGTGACAAAGTGTTCGCCGGCACCATCAACCAGGCTGGCGAACTGGAATATCGGGTGACGGCGGCGGCCGATCAATCGACCCTGGCGCGAATCATCCACGCCGTGGAACAGGCACAGGGCTCCCGGGCGCCGACCCAACGCTTCGTCGACCGCTTTTCGACAATCTATACCCCAGCGGTGTTTGCCCTGGCCCTGGCGGTAGCGGTCATTCCTCCGCTGTTCATGGGCGCCTTGTGGTTCGACTGGATCTACCGGGCACTGGTGCTGCTGGTGGTCGCCTGCCCTTGCGCGCTGGTGATTTCCACCCCCGTGACCATCGTCAGCGGCCTCGCCGCCGCGGCGCGCAAAGGCATCCTGGTCAAGGGTGGCGTCTATCTGGAGGGCGGCTACAAGCTCGACTATCTGGCGTTGGACAAGACCGGCACGATCACCCACGGCAAACCGGTGCAAACCGACTATGTGGCCCTGAACCCTACTCTGGAAAGCACAGCCCCGGCCCTGGCCGCCAGCCTCGCCGCCCGTTCCGACCACCCGGTGTCCCGGGCGATTGCCAACGCGGCTGTGGATAAGCAAGTGGCGCAACAGGCTGTGGATAACTTCGTGGCGCTGGCCGGGCGCGGCGTGCGCGGCGACATCGACGGCCGGACCTATCACTTGGGCAACCACCGCCTGGTGGAAGACCTCGGCCTGTGCTCCCCCGAACTGGAAGAAAAACTCTTCGCCCTGGAAAAACAAGGCAAGTCGGTGGTGCTGCTGCTCGACGCCAAAGGTCCCTTGGCGCTGTTTGCCGTGGCCGACACCGTGAAGGATTCCAGCCGCGAGGCCATCCGGCAACTGCATGAACTGGGCATCAAGACCCTGATGCTCACCGGCGACAACGCCCACACCGCCGAAGCGATTGCCGCACAGGTGGGCATGGATCAGGCGCGGGGCGACCTGTTGCCGGAAGACAAGCTGCAAGCCATCGAAGCGCTGTATGCCCAGGGTCACCGCGTCGGCATGGTGGGCGACGGCATCAACGACGCCCCGGCCCTGGCCCGCTCGGAAATCGGTTTCGCCATGGCGGCGGCCGGCACCGACACGGCCATCGAGACCGCTGACGTCGCCTTGATGGACGATGACCTGCGCAAGATCCCGGCCTTCATTCGCCTGTCGCGGCAGACGTCGAGCATTCTGAAACAGAACATTGTCCTGGCGTTGGTAATCAAGGCGATCTTTCTCGGGGTCACCTTCGCCGGGTTCGCCACCATGTGGATGGCGGTGTTTGCCGACATGGGGGTGAGTTTGCTGGTGGTGTTCAATGGGTTGCGGTTGTTGCGCAAATAAAGATCTGAGGGGACTGGAAGGGCCTCATCGCGAGCAAGCTCGCTCCCACAGGGACCTACAGTGAACACATATTCTGTGACCAACGGAGAACCACTGTGGGAGCGAGCTTGCTCGCGATAGCGGATGTCAGCCAGCGCGCTGCTGGAGCAGCTGCAAAGCCTGTTCCAGCAACCCAGAGTTCAAGTTTGCGACGTATCCCTGTGGCGAGGGCAGCGAAGGCGGCCATGTCAATCACGCTTCGGCTCGCGGATCTTGTACCAGGCCACATACAGCGCCGGCAGGAACAACAGCGTCAGCAACGTGGCGATGATGATCCCGCCGATCATCGCGTAGGCCATCGGCCCCCAGAACACTTCCCGGGCAATCGGGATCATCCCCAGGCTCGCCGCGGCGGCCGTGAGCAGGATCGGCCGGCGGCGGTGTTCGGTGGCCTCCACCACCGCGTCCCAGGGCTCGTAGCCGTCACGCTCGTATTCATCGATCTGAGTCACCAGGATCACCGAATTACGGATAATGATGCCGATCAGCGCGAGGATCCCGAGGATCGCCACGAAGCCCATGGGCGTGCCCGTCGGCACCAGCGCCAGCACCACGCCGATCAGCCCGAGGGGCGCGACGCTCGCCACCAGGAACAGTTTCTGCACGCTGTGCAACTGGATCATCAGGAAAGTCGCCATCAAAAACAGCATCAGCGGCACGACGCTGGCGATCGGCCCCTGGGCCTTGCTGCTCTCCTCCACCGTACCGCCCGTGGCGACCTTGTAGCCCACCGGCAGGCCGGCGGCGAACTTGTCGATGTCCGGTTGCAGTTGCTTGACCAGATCGGTGGGCTGGATCTCGTCGCGCACCGCGGCCTTGATGGTGATGGTCGGCTTGCGGTCACGACGCCACACCAGCGGCTGCTCCAATTCATAGCGCACCGTGGCAAACGCCAGCAACGGAATCGAGGTGCCACTCGGGGTGACGATCTGCAGGTTCTGCAGGGTTTCCGGCGAACCGCGCTCGGCATCCTCGGCACGGCCGACCACGTTGATCAAGTAGATATCATCGTTGACCTGGGTCACCGGCGAGCCGCTGACGATGCTGTTCATCAGCCTCGCCACATCATCGGACGACAAGCCCAATTGCCGCGCCTTGTCCTGGGCGATGTCGATGCGCAGCACTTTGCCCGGCTCGTTCCAGTCGTAGATGATTTCGCCAATGTGCGAGTTCTTGTCCAGTTCGGTGGCCAGTTCGATCGCAT
Source organism: Pseudomonas sp. Z1-12 (assembly GCF_051132015.1). Taxonomy (NCBI): domain Bacteria; kingdom Pseudomonadati; phylum Pseudomonadota; class Gammaproteobacteria; order Pseudomonadales; family Pseudomonadaceae; genus Pseudomonas; species Pseudomonas sp. Z1-12. The sequence continues at coordinate 183,070 of NZ_CP071647.1, read as the reverse complement.
GCTTGCGCACCAGGTCGATATCCTTGCCGCTGACCCGGTACTGGATCGGCCGCCCCACCGGCGGGCCCATTTCCAAGGCCTGGACGTAGCTGCCAATCCCGACGAAATCCTCACGCAGACGCTTTTGCAGGCGTTCGGTCAGCGCCGTGCGCGACTCCAGGCCTTTGCTGACGATCACCAGTTGCGCGTAGTACGGGTTCTGCAACTGCTGGTCCAGCGGCAGGTAGAAACGAATCGCGCCTTCGCCGATGTAGGTGCTCCAGCGCTCAATGTCCGGGTCGCCCTTGAGGGTCGCCTCCAGGCGGTCGACGGCTTTGCGGGTCTCGTCCATCGAAGCGTTTTGCGGCAGGTTGAGGTCCACCAGGATTTCTGGCCGGTCCGAGGAAGGGAAGAACTGGTTCTGCACAAAACGCATGCAAAACACCGCCAGCACGAACAGCAGCACGGTGATACCGATGGCCCACCAGCGATTGCGCATCGCCCACAACAGGCCGCCGTTGAATGCCCGGCCGATCCGCCCCGGCTCGGCGCTGTGGGGTTTCACGTCAGCGCTGAGGATATGTACGCCGATCACCGGGGCAAACAGCACCGCGACGATCCATGACACCAGCATCGCCACGGCGATGACCGCGAACAGGGTGAAGGTGTATTCACCGGCGGAGCTGGCGTTCAAGCCGATGGGCACGAAACCGGCCACGGTCACCAGGGTCCCGGTGAGCATGGGAAACGCCGTCGAGGTGTAGGCGAAGGTCGCGGCCTGCTCCTTGCTGTCGCCTTTTTCCAGGCGCGTGACCATCATCTCCACGGTGATCATCGCGTCGTCCACCAGCAGGCCAAGGGCGATGATCAACGCGCCGAGGGAAATCCGCTGCATGGTGATGCCGCTGTATTCCATGAACAGGAAGACCATCGCCAGCACCAGCGGAATCGAACAGGCCACCACCAGCCCGGCCCGTACGCCAAGGCTGACGAAGCTGACGAGCAGGACGATGATCACCGCCTCGAACAACGCACTGGTGAAGCCGCCGACGGCTTCTTCCACCACTTCGGCCTGGTCCGACACGGTGTGCACGCCAACGCCCACCGGCAGGTCGGCGGTCAGTTCGTTCATGCGCGCGTGCAGCGCCTTGCCGAAATCCTGGATGTTGCCACCCTTTTTCATCGCGATGGCAAGGCCGATGGCCGGCGTACCGTTGAAACGGAACATCGGTGTGGCGGGGTCGACATAGCCGCGACGGATGTCGGCGATGTCGGCCAGTCGATAGAATCGGTCATTGAGTCGCAGGTTGACGTTGGCCAGGTCTTTTTCCGATTGGAACTGCCCGGACGTACGTACGGAAATCCGCTCCGGTCCCGCATCGATCACCCCGGCCGGGGTCACGGCATTCTGCGATTGCAGGCTCTGCACCACCTGGCGCTGGTCGATCCCCAGGGCGGCGAGTTTGCGCGTGGAGAAGTTCAGGTAAAGCACTTCGTCCTGCTCGCCCACCATCTCGACCTTGCCCAGGCCCGGTACCTCGCGGATCTCGGCGCGCACCTGTTCCACGTAGTCGCGCAACTGGCGCATCGACAGGCCGTCGCCGGTGAAGGCGTACACCGAACCGTAGACATCGCCGAACTCATCATTGAACCCAGGCCCTTGCAAGCCTTCGGGGAAGTCGCCGCGAATGTCGTTGATCTTCTTGCGCACCTGGTACCAGATCTCGGGGATTTCCTTGGCCCCGGTGGTATCGCGCAGGTACACGAACACCGTCGACTCTCCCGGGCGGGTGTAGCTCTTGACGTAGTCGAGGGAGTCGAGCTCTTCGAGTTTCTTCTCGATGCGGTCGGTGACCTGCCTGAGGGTTTCTTCCTGGGTCGCGCCCGGCCAGCGGGTCTGGATGATCATGGTCTTGATGGTGAACGACGGGTCTTCCTCGCGACCCAGGTTCATGTACGAAAACACACCCATCAACAGCGCCACGAACATCAGGTACCAGACGAACGACTGATGCCGCAGGGCCCATTCGGATAAGTTGAAAGGCCCTTTCATCGTACGTCCTCGTCGAGTTTCACTTTCTGTCCTGGCTGGAGACTGTGCACTCCGGCACTGACCACGCGGTCGCCGGCCTTGATGCCGTTGGCCACCAGCACCGAGTTGGCCGAACGCTCGAGAATCCGTACCTCACGGGGTGAGACGGTCTGCGTTTGCGGGTCGATCAGCCAGATGCGCGCCTTGCCGTCGATTTCTTGCAACGCGCTGAGCGGCAGTTCGATGCGCGGTTCGATGGTCGAGCTCAGGGTCACGCTGATGGCCGTGCCCAGGCGAAAACCTGGCGGTGTGTCGGTCAGCGTCAGGCGCGCGCGGCGGGTGCGGGTCGCGCTCTGGGCCTGGGGCTCGATCTCGCGGACGATGGCGGTGGTGTGGATGCTCGGGTCCAATTGCGCGGCGACCTCGAATACCACGTCCGTGGGCAAGCGTTCGACCAGCCCGGCCGGCAGGTCAATCACCGCTTCCTTGATGTCCGGACGGGCCAGGGTCACCACTTGCTGGCCGGCGGTGACCACCTGCCCGGCTTCGGCGTTCCAGGCGGTGACGACGGCGTCGTGGTCCGCGTGCAATTGGCTGTAGTTGAGTTGGTCGCGGGCCTGCTCCACCGAAGCCCGGGCCTGTTCGAGGGACGCCCCGGTGGTTTTCAGGTCGGTCTGGGCGACGTCCAGTTGCGCCTGGGCGCCGACACCACGGTCGAACAATTGCTGCTGGCGACGGGCATTGGCCTGGGCATTGATGTACTGCGCCTCGATCCGCGCCAGATCGCCCTGGGCGGCGCGGAGCTGGTTCTGCTGGTCGGTGGGATCGAGCGTGGCGAGCAGGTCGCCCTTCTTCACTTCGGCGCCAACATCGACGTTGCGGCTGGCAATGCGTCCGGGCACGCGGAAACCGACGTTGCTCTCGTAACGCGCCTGGATATTCCCGGCGAAACGCCCGAGGGCCTGCTGGTCGAGGGCCCGGACTTCAACGGACAACACCGGGCGTACCGGTTCGGGCGGTGCTTCTTCCTTGGAGCAGGCCGCCAGCAAGAGGCCGGCCGCGACCATCCACACATGCTTCATGGCTGGGCTCCCGGTGTGGATTTTTCATAAGTGTTTTCAGCAATCTCGACGCGTACGCCGGGGTGCAGCAACTGCCCACCGGCGGTGACGATTTTCTCTCCCCCCTTGAGGCCCGCGCTGATGATGACCTTGCCGGTCAGGTAGCGGCCGACCGTCACCGTCTGCAACTGCGCCTTGCCGTCGCCGTCCACCAGCCACACGGCCGGCTCACTGAGGTTCTTGGTCAGGGCCGACCAAGGCAACTCGAAGGCGGTCTTGCCGGCGGACTTGGCCGTGGCGCTGACCACCGACCCCAAGCGCATGCCTTCGGGCAACGCATCGAGGGTCACCTTGACCTGCACGGTGCCGGTCTGGGCAGACACCGCCGGGGTGATCTCGCGCACGGTGCCGGTGGTCTTGATGGTGGGGTTATCCAACAGGCTGATGGTGATCGAAGGGTCCGATGGCGGTTCGCTCAACAGTGATTCGTAGATGTTGAACACCGCGTCGCGTTCACCGTCCCGGGCCAGGCTGAAGATCGGCTCCGTGGCCTGCACCACTTGGCCGACTTCCGCCTGGCGCGCGGTGATGATGCCCGGCGCTTCGGCAATCAGCGCGGTGTAGCTCAGTTGTTCGCGAGCGTTGGCCAGTTGGGCCTGGGCGGCGGTCAGCGCACTCTGGCTGCTGCGCAGTTGGGCCTGGGCCGCGTCGTATTCGCTCTGGCTGGTGTAGCCCTTGGGCAGGAGCTTCTGTTGGCGCACGAACGCCGCCGCACTCTGCTTGACCCGCGCCTGCTCGGCGGCCACCTGGGCTTGGGCGGAGTCGACGTTGGTCTGCAGGTCCCGAGGATCGAGCCGGGCCAGCACTTGCCGGGCCGAGACTCGGTCGCCGACATCCACCTTGCGCTCGATGATCTTGCCGCCCACACGAAACGACAGATCGGCTTGCACCCGCGCCTGGACATCGCCGGTCAGGGTCACCGAGGCCGCGTATTCGCTGGGCACGGCCTGCTGCACGAAAACCCGTGGCAGGGCCTTTTCTTCGGGCTTCTTGTCACCACACCCCGCCAACAACGCACACACGCCCAAGCCAACAATCAATTTGATTCCGGGACCAGCCATGCAGACTCCTTTGCGTTGTACGGACGTACCAGTGACGATACGACTGTGAGCTTAGAACAGGGTTCACTGAATGCACAGCAATCGGGCAGACTTGCCCTCCACGCCCAGGCAGAAAGGAAATATGCATGCTCGACACCCTGGCAGTGGCCAACTACCGGTCCATCAATAAACTGGTCGTTCCACTGGGCCGGCTGAACCTGATCACCGGGCCCAACGGCAGTGGCAAATCCAATCTGTATCGCGCCCTTCGGCTGCTGTCGGAAACGGCCCAGGGTGGGGTGGTCAACGCCCTGGCCCGGGAAGGCGGACTGGACTCGACCTTCTGGGCCGGGCCGGAGGAAATCAGCCGCCGCATGCGTAACGGTGAGGTGCCGGTCCAGGCGGTTGTGCGCCAGGGCACCAAGCGCCTGCGCCTGGGCTTCGCCGGCGAAGACTTCAGCTATTCCATCGCCCTTGGCCTGCCTGCACCCAGTCGCTCAGCGTTTTCCCTGGACCCGGAAATCAAGCGCGAATGCATCTGGGCCGGCCCGGTGTTTCGGCCGGCCAGCCTGCTGGTGGACCGCAACGGGCCGATGATCCGTGCCCGCGAAGGCCGTTCATGGGATGTACTGGCCCAGCACACGCCCACCTTCGACAGCCTGTTCGACCAGGTCGGCAGCCTGCGCGCTTCGCCGGAGGTCTTACAGATGCGCGAGTTCATTCGTCGCTGGCGCTTCTACGATCACTTTCGCAGCGACGCCGACGCCCCGGTGCGCCAACCACAACTGGGCACCCGCACGCCGGTACTGCATCACGATGGGCGCGATCTGGCCGCCGCGCTGCAGACCATTCTTGAAATCGGTGACGTCGAGGCCTTGCATGCCGCCATTGGTGACGCGTTCCCCGGCGCCCGACTGCACATCGATAAGCTGCAAGGCGGACGTTTCGCCATCGCGTTCCAGCAGCACGGCCTGCTGCGGCCGCTGTCCGCCGCCGAACTGTCGGACGGGACCTTGCGCTATCTGTTGCTGGTGGCCGCCCTGCTCACCCCCAGACCGCCCTCGCTGATGGTGCTCAACGAACCGGAAACCAGCCTGCACCCCGACCTGTTGCCGGCCCTGGCGCGGTTGATCATCCGCGCCTCGGCCAATTGCCAGGTCTGGGTGGTGTCCCATGCCTCGCGCCTGATTGCCGCGTTGGAGCAGGATGAAGACTGCAATTGCATCGTGCTGGAAAAGGAGCTTGGGCAGACCGGGATTGTCGGGCAGGGGGCGTTGGATGAGCCGGCGTGGCATTGGCCGGACTAGGCCCCCCCGTGGCGAGGGAGCTTGCTCCCGCTCGGCTGCGCAGCAGTCGCAAAAGCGGCTAATGCGGTCTGCCTGCAGGAATGCAGGGGCCTGCTTCGCAGGCCAGCGGGAGCAAGCTCCCTCGCCACAAGATTGTGGATTGCCTGGCTGAAGCACATTCTTCAGTCCATCACCCCTGCCACTTCCCACCCTCGACAATCACGCTCTCAGGCTTGGTGTCATCGCTCAATTCCTTGCGCACGTACTGGTCGTACAGCTTGAGCAAATACTTCTCTTCACCCAGCTTCGCCAGCTCGGCATTGACCCAATCACGCAACTCGACATTGCCCTTCTTCACCGCTGGTGCAATCGGTGCTTCGGCGCCCAGGGTCTGCTCAAGCACTCGATAGCCGGGGTTCTGCTTGGCCCAACTGAACAGCACCAGGTTGTCCTGGGCATACGCATCGCCGCGACCATTGGCCAACGCCTGCAAGGACTCGGAATTTTTCTCGAACTTGAGCAGCTTCCAGTCCGGGTGATTCTTGGTCAACCAGATGTCCGCCGTAGTGCCGGTGGTGACAATGGTGGTGCGGGTCGCCAGGTCATCGAGGCTTTTCACCGTGCTGGCTTGTGGCACCAGCGCTTGCACCGCGACTTTCAGGTTCGGGTTGGTGAATTCCACCGCTTCCTTGCGCTCCGGGGTTACGGTCATGTTGGCGAGGATCAGGTCGACCTTGTCGCTTTGCAGGAACGGAATCCGGCTCGCCGGTTCGACCGCAACGAACTCGACCTTGTTTTCATCGCCGAGCAGATCCTTGGCGAATCGACGGCCGATGTCGGTATCGAAGCCGACATACCGCCCTGCCTCATCGACGAAGCCAAACGGTGGCTTGTCGGTAAAGACGCCGACGATCAATTTGTCCCGTGCCTTGATTTTGTCCAGGTAGCTGACCGGTGCGGTGCCTTGGCTGGCGACGTTCGGCTTCGGCGGTTCTTCGGTTTTATTGCAGCCGGCCAGTAAGGCGGTGAGCAGCGGCAGTAGCAGCAGAGAAGACTTGGCAGTTTTCATGACAGTTCCAGTTCCTTTTTTTGAGTCGTTTCAGGGAGTGCGGCGACGTAGGAGAACTTCTCCAGGAACTGCTGCGCGCGTGCGGTTTGCGGGTTCGTAAAGAAAATCTCGGGTGGGTTTTGTTCAAGGATGCGCCCGGCGTCCATGAACACGATGCGGTCAGCCACCGCGCGGGCGAACGCCATTTCGTGGGTGACGATCAACAGCGTCATGCCTTCGCGGGCCAAGCCCTGGATGACTTCCAGGACCTCCTTGACCATTTCCGGATCGAGGGCGGCGGTGACCTCATCGAACAACATGACCTTGGGGTTCATGCACAGCGAACGCACGATGGCGATACGTTGCTGCTGGCCGCCGGAGAGCTGGCGCGGGAATGCGTCGCGCTTGTCCAGCAGGCCCACCCGCGCCAGCAAGGCTTCGGCCTGGTCGCGTGCTTCGCGGCGATCGCGCTTTTGCACCTTGACCGGGCCCAGCAGCAGGTTATCGAGCACGCTCATGTGCGGGAACAGGTGATAGCTCTGGAACACCATGCCGATCTGCTGCCGCACCTCGCGCCAGTCGGTGCCCTTGTCCAGCAACTCGCGACCGGCGAATGCCAGGCTGCCGCTGTGGGCCGCTTCCAGCCCGTTGAGGCAACGCAGCAAAGTACTTTTGCCGCAACCACTGGGGCCTAGAATGACGATCACTTCGCCTGGCTTCACGTGCAGGTCGATGCCATCCAGCACCTGCTGTTCGCCGAAAAACTTGTTGAAACCCTTGAACTCGATCAATGCGTTCATGCTTGCGTCCAGCGCCGCTCCAGCACGCGGGAGGCGGCCGAAAGCGGGTAGCAGATGAAAAAGAAAAACAGGAACAGCGCGCCGTAGATCAGCACGGATTCGTAGGTGCGTTCGATGATCTGCTGGCCGACCTTGATCACATCCACCACGCCAATCAGCACGGCCAGGGAGCTGGTCTTGATGATGCGTGTGTAGACGTTGATGGTCGGCGGCGTCATGCGTCTCAGCGCTTGCGGAAGCAGCACATGGCCGTAGAGTTGCGGACCGTTCAACCCAATCGACAAGCCCGCCTCGCGCTGGCCGCGCGGCAACGAATGCAAGGCGCCGCGCACCACTTCACCGACCTCACTGGCACCCCACAGCGACAACACCAGGACCGCGCACCAAAAGCTTGGAAGACTCACGCCGAAAAAGATCGGCAAGCCGAAGAACAGCAGGTACAACCAGACCAGCACCGGGATTGCCCGGAACAACTCCAGGTAGACCCGCAGGACGGCGTCCAGCCACTTCACACCCAGCGTACGCAACACCCCATAAAGCACACCGCCCACGGTACTGAAGGCGATACTCAGGAAGGAAATCGACAAGGTTTGCGCAGCGCCCTTGCCCAGTTGCGGCAGAGACACCCAGAGCAACTCAAGACCCGAACTGGCCATGCTGGAGCCTCCTTTCCAAGCGGCTGAGCAACAGCGACAGCGGCAAAAACAGCAGCACGCAAATCAACGTCAGCACGGCGAGCATTTCGTAGGTCTTGTAGTAGAGCGCGATGTAGCTTTTGGTGGTGTAGAGAATCTCCGGCACCGCCACGGCCGAGACCACGGTGGTCTCCTTCAGCAGGAAAATGAAGTTGGCGAACAACGACGGCAGGCTGAGAATCCCGGCCTGTGGCAGGACTACGTAGCGCAGCAATTGCCCGTGGGACAGCCCGATGGAGCGACCGGATTCCAATTGCGCCTGGGGCACCGCGTCCACCCCCGCCCGCAGCACTTCCGTGAGGTAGGCACCGCCCAGGAACGTCATGGTGATGATCGCAGCCGCAAACCCCGAGACCTTGACGCCCAGCGCCGGCAAGGCGAAGTAGACGAAGAACAACTGGATGAGCAGCGGCGTGTTACGGGCCAGCTCCACATACAGCCCCACCAGGCGTTGCAGGTAAGGCGTGCGCGACACGAGGATCGTCGCGTTGACCAGCGCCACCAGCAGCGACGTGGCGATGGCGATAAGGCCGACCTGCAGCGTCACGCCCACAGCCTTGAGAAACGCCGGGAGGGTGCTGAGGATAAAAGCGTAATCGAAGTTCATTGAACATCCTGGACGCCGCTCGATAAGCGACGGTGATACGGTCCATGGGCAGCGGATAGCTGCTCGGCAGGAGTCGACTTTAAAGGTATAAAAACTGGAATTTAAATACCGTTAAAGCATATTGATATCACACAAAAAACTATGCCCGGATTTGCCGGAAAGGACAAAGACGACTATTTTCCTTGCGCCGCCGGGAGGATCCTTTCGACATCCCCTCACCCTTACAAGGAAGAAAAAAATGGCTGACGTGAAAGTGCCGCAGCGACTGGAACCGCAGGAAATAGTGAAATTATTGGTGGCGTTGCGCCGGGCGTTGAAGACCAGGGTGGCCTGATGTACGCCTTTGATCTTGTGGCGAGGGAGCTTGCTCCCGCTGGCCTGCGTAGCAGGCCCCCGGCAGTCTTCAGGTAGACCGCGATAGCAGGTTTTGCGACTGCTGCGCAGCCGAGCGGGAGCAAGCTCCCTCGCCACAGGTAATCCTGTCCCCGACCCAAGCAATCTTTCGAGCATAAAAAACGCCGACGCTGCATCAGCCGTCGACGTTTGAAACCGTAACAGGGTTTACCGCGCGAATCAGAACGCAGGCAGTACCGCGCCGCTGTATTTCTTCTCGATGAACGCCTTCACTTCCGGGCTGGTCAGGGCCTTGGCCAGTTTCTGGATGGCCGGGCTGTCCTTGTTGTCCGGACGGGCCACCAGGAAGTTCACGTAAGGCGAATCCGAACCTTCGATCACCAAGGCGTCCTTGGCCGGGTTTAGACCTGCTTCCAAGGCGTAATTGGTATTGATCATGTCCAGGTCGACTTGATCCAACACACGCGGCAGCATGGCCGATTCCAGTTCCTTGAACTTGAAGTTCTTAGGGTTCTCGGCAATGTCCTTCGGCGTCGCCAGGGCGTTTTTCGGATCCTTGAGTGTGATCAGGCCAGCCTTCTGCAGCAGGATCAGCGCACGGCCGCTGTTGCTGCCTTCGTTAGGGATGGCAATGGTTGCGCCGTCCTTCAGCTCGGCCAGGCTCTTGACCTTTTTCGAGTAGCCGCCAAACGGTTCGACGTGCACGCCGATGACGGTCACCAGGTTGGTGCCTTTGCCTTCGTTGAAGCTCTTGAGGTAAGGCAAGGTCTGGAAGTAGTTGGCGTCCAGGCGTTTCTGGTCGACTTGTACGTTGGGTTGGACGTAGTCGGTGAAGACTTTGATTTCCAAGTCCACACCTTCCTTGGCCAGGGCCGGCTTGATCAGCTCGAGGATTTCCGCGTGGGGTACTGGCGTGGCGGCCACGACCAGCTTCTCCGCGGCCTGGGCCAGGCCCGAGGCCAGGGCTGCCGCCAATGCGGTGAACAACAGAACCTTTTTCATGCAGTGTCCTTATCGAAAATCACGGTCGTCATGGACGACGGCTAAATGTGGGTGTGCCAGTGAAGTGCTATCGCTGGCGTGATGCGGACAATACCGATATTTTTTATTCCTTAACAATATCTTTTATTCAAGTTGATATTCATTTTATTCATATACAAGACAACGCTTTTGTGGCGAGGGAGCTTGCTCCCGCTGGGCCGCGCAGCGGACCCAAGATTTTGCGGTCGCTGCGCAACCGAGCGGGAGCAAGCTCCCTCGCCACAGGTGGGTATCCGGTCTAGAGCGTTTGGCCCAATTGATTGAGCAGCGCCTTGAGGGCTGTACGCTCGGCGTCCGAACCCTGTGCAATGACCTGCGCCACTTGCTGATCGATCAGCTCCAGGGCCGATGGTTGGGACGGCAGATTCAAATGCTCCGGCAAAATCTCCTCCCCCGTGCTCACCAGCAACGCGAAGTGGATGACGTTTTCCAGCTCGCGGGTATTGCCCGGCCAACTGTGCTGTTCGAGGGCATGTTGCGCGGCTTCACTGATCAGCGGCACGGCCAGGCCGAGTCGCTGGCTGTAGATGCCCAGGAAGTATTCGGCCAGGGACAGGATATCGCCCACCCGTTCGCGCAGGGCCGGCAGTTCGAGCCGGCCTTCGCCCAGATAGTGGTAGAGCCGTTCGTGGAATTTCCCGGCCGCCACCGCTTGCGCCAAGTCGATGCTGGTGGCCGCGACCAGGCGGACATCCACCGGACTGGGCTGATGAGCGCCGACACGGGTGACTTCATGGTTCTCCAGGGCCGCCAGTAGCTTGATCTGGATCGGCAGCGGCAAGTCACCGATTTCATCCAGGTAAAGAGTGCCGCCGTTGGCCGAACCGAACCAGCCGGCCCGGCTGCTGGCTGAACCGCTGTAGCTGCCGGCGGCATAGCCGAACAGTTCGGCGTCGGCGTAGGTCGGGCTGATGGCGCCGCAGTTGACCGACACAAACAATCCGCCGCGATCGCTTTCGCGATGGATATGCCGGGCCAGCAGTTCCTTGCCGCTACCGGTTTCGCCGCGTATCAGCACTGAAATCGCCCGGGGCGCCAGTTGCTCCAATTCCTGGCGCAACTGCCGTGAACGAGGATCGACGAACACCAGCGCCTTGGCGCGAATGCTCAGGGGGCTTTTTTCCGCATCGGGAAAGGTCAGCAAGGGCTGACCGAAGGTTTCATGCAAACTCATGGCAGGCTCCCGCCCCAGGCCGCCGGGAGACGGGGGGCGCTAAAAATTCAGGCGCGACGCAGGGCGTGATGCTCCATGCGGTTTTGCAGACGGTAGAGGTAAGCGAAACCCTGCTCCCAACGCTGGTGGCCGGACTTCACATTGATATGCCCCGCCCCTGAAAGGATCCCGGCCTCGGCGCCCCAGTTGCGGGCCAGCTCCAAAGCGCGCGGGGCGCTCACGGCGGCGTCGTTGTCGGAGCTGACCACTTGGCTTGGGAACGGCAGCAGATCATTGGGAATCGGCGCGAAGTTGCGCAGCGCCGGGACGCAGGCCGGCCGCTCGACATCCGCCGGCGCCACCAGCAACGCCCCGCGCACCTGCCGCAGGAAGTGCACCGGTGCGGTGGCGGCCCAATGGGCCACGGTGATGCAGCCCAGGCTATGGGCAATCAGGATCACCGGCGTGCTGTCGGCGGCCACGGCCTCGGCCAGCGCCGCGACCCAGTCCTCACGCCGGGGCGTCACCCAGTCGGCCTGCTCGACCCGGGCGCTGTTGGGCAGGCTGTTCTGCCAGTGGGTTTGCCAATGATTTTCCGGCGATCCTTGCCAGCCCGGCACAATCAGGTAGCGAATCGATTCGTTGCGCATGGGTGCTCTCCTGCGTGTCTGTTCCCGGACGAGTATAGGGAGGAGAGGTATATTACTTAAGGAATAAGAAGCTATTTGTTAATGCTTAAAACGAATAACAAGTTAACCCTGTGGGAGCGAGCTTGCTCGCGATAGCGATATGTCTGTTGCATCAGTGTTGGCTGACAGTCCGCCATCGCGAGCAAGCTCGCTCCCACAGGTTATTGCCCAAGCCCTGCATCGGCCTCACTCACTGCGGCCCTTGCGCAACAGCACGTCGAGCTGATCCACCACCACCGCCCAGTCCGCATCCTCGAGGATTTCGTCGCGCAAGAGTTGCCGCTGGCCCTCGCTCCAGAAGAAGGCATCGGAGAGGTGCAGATCGGGTTTAAGTGGAGAATGGCTGGCAATGAATTGATCGATGCTGACGGCGTCGTCAGGCAGGCCGAGTTGTTTGAACAGGGCGGGAAGTGTATGGATCGGGGTTTCCATGCGGGACTCCTGAGCATGAATGGATGGCTGGGCGCTATTCCTGCAGTCTAGCCCCTTGGAGCTGAGCACACCGTGGCGAGGGAGCTTGCTCCCGCTCACGCAGCAACGCCGAAGCCTCCCGGCGCTTGTCCTCGCTATCACCAACAAACGCCTGCGCCGGCAGGGTGTCGCCCCTTCTTGAACGACTCGCCCTCGCTGAACGGCAACTCGACAATCCGCCCGGCCAATTCGCTGGCCAACACGGCTTGATCACGTGCTCGAAGCACGCCACGCGCGTCGCTGCCCGACGCATTGGCCGAGACATTGCTCTCCAGCACCGGATCGTCGGAAGCCGGCGTCTGCGCCTGAACCTCGCACGTGATGAAGGTCAATCCCACAACCCATCAACTCAAACGCCGTATGACCGTTACTCCCTGGCGGATGGGCGGAGTCTACGATAGCGGTGGAGGCGTTAAGGGAGTAACCGTGGAGGGAGGGAAATCTCTGTGACGAAGGCAGCGTTGACCACACAATCTCTTCAACTTAGGATGACCCCACTCAACCCCGTACGCAGAGATTAAATTCTCTGGCCGTTGGGGTGAAAACACCGGCTTCGGCCGGTTTTTTCGTTTCTAGGGATTGAGAACAACTCCAGAGTTGAACGCACTCCTTGTGGCGAGGGAGCTTGCTCCCGCTGGACTGCGCAGCAGTCCCAAACCCTAACGCCTCGGTGTATCAGACAGATCGCATTCAAATTGCTTGGGGTTGCTGCGCAACCCAGCGGGAGCAAGCTCCCTCGCCACAGGTTCTGTGATCGACGGATCATCGCGCTGCCTACTCCACCAACCTCAACACCCCATCGCAATACACCACCTCACGCCCCAACCACCCCACATCCACCTGAGGCAACACCGCCGAAGGTTTGCGCAGTTCACGCAGCAACGTCGAGCCGTGGGACAGGCGACCGCCCATGCGCGCGATCACGGCGCGGGCGCTTTGGTAGTGGGCGTGGCGGCCGGGGTCCAGGGTGTCTTCGAGCAGGATGTCTTCGCCGAGGATGCCTTGGGCCTGACCTGGATAGATCAGGAACCCACTCGCCTGCTCGGTGCCTTCACGACCGTCCTGCCAGAAGCTGCCGTCGCGGCTGCGGATGTCCGGATGGGGTGCGAACCAATGCTCGCGGTCGGCGCTTGGCATGGCGTGGTGCAGGCGGAAGAAGATCCGCATCAGGTCGTCGCGATACCATTCGCGCACTTGCAAGTAATAACCGCGCAGCCCCGGCAGGCCGGCGCCATGGGCCAGGCGAATCGCCAACGGCCATTGTGGAAATGCTTGCAATGGCAGCTCCGTCGGCGCCGGACGCGCAGTGGCCGGGTCGGTTTCCCACGGCAGCCGATGAGGGCTGTGTTCAAGGTTGTCATAGGCGGTCGGTGGCCGTCCCAGCCGGTCGCCGCCACTGCTGGCCAAGGCGCTGGCAATGCACAGGTTGCCTTGCACCACGAATACGTAGAAACGGGTAAACCAGTCGGCCAGTTGCTGGCCGTCGGCACCTTGCTCGGTGAGTTCGTGCAGTTCTCGGTCAAAACGTCGCAAGCCGTTTTCCAGCGTCAGCAAATGCCCACGGGCGATGCGCTGCATGCGCAGGAACAACGGCAGCGAACGCAGCAGGCGCAGTGGCCGCCAAGGCAGGTGAGGGGTGGCGCCACCGACTTCGCCGGCGTAGCTGCTGGCGCTGATGCCCCAGTCGGCCAGCCGGGCGAGAAACAGGTCATTGTTGATGTACGAAGCGCCGCCAAACACTGCCGTGAAGGGCTCGTTGTCCTGTAGCACCCGCGAATCCCAACGCGCCATGATCGCCGGAATGCTCGCCGCCGCGCGGCGCTGGGCGTACTCCACCAACACGCTGGGTCGGGGCGGCAGGATCTCGGCGATGTTGGCAGCGGTCAGGTGACGGCGCCAGCCGTAGTCGCTGATCGGCCGGTATTGGAGCAGCCACAGTTGGGTGCCGTCCCAGGCCCATTCGACGTCGCCGGGCACGTAATGAAAGACCCGCAATACGCCTTGCAGAAAGCGCCATAGCGCCTCGGCGCTCAGGCCGTGGGCAGGCTTGAACATACCGCTGTTCCATGCCTCGCCGAGACGGGAAATAACCGCCCGCTCGGGGCTCACTTGGCCATCGGCCAACGACTCCAGGTGCCCCTCGACCCATTCCAGTTCAACGGACAGGTGACGCACGAACGCGATCCCGGACAGCCGTGGCGTGATGAAGCGCTGCACCACCACTTCCTCGACACCCGCCGCGCTCAACTCGGCAATGCGCGCAGGTACGTTGTGCATCGGTTCGCGCAGGTACGTGGTGCTCAAGCCCGCATTGGCCGCATCGGCCTGGTCCTCACCGTAACTGGAGGAGCGCACCGCCCAGGTAGCGTCCGGCTGGCCGTCCAAAAAACCCTGCAGGCGCGGATCATCGCAATGGTTGAGTGACAGCGCCGCCGGCACCGGCTGCCCCGCCAGCGCCGCGAGACGCAAGCGGCCGCCTTTGGTATGCGCGACAAAACCACGCTCGCCAGACTCCAGCCATGCCGTGAATTCAGCGGGCGAGTCGATCCACGGGTAGTGGCCCCAACCGGGCTTCAGGCTGATGGTCAAGTCGGCACGGGCCAGAATGGCCGACCAGGCCGCCGCCTGCGCAATGCCCAATACCTTGTCCTGATCGCCCCACACCAGTTCGACCGGGTCGGTGATCCATTCCAGCAATGGCAAGGCAGTGTCGGCGCGCACCAGGTCCCAGTGCGGCACAAAGGCTCGGCAACGAGCGTAGCCGGCGCCCATGCGTTGGTACTGCGCAGGCGTCCAGGCCTGGCTGGAGAACTTGTGGGCAAACAGCGTCGGCTTGTTCGCCAGCAGCCAATGAATGGTCTTGCGAATCGGCAGTGGCGACATCAATGCCGGCAGCCGCCGCTGCCACAAAAACGCGCCCACCGGCGCCAGCAACACGCTGCGGCAAAAGTGTCCCGGTTGACGCTGCAAGGCGTGCAGCACCAACAAGGCGTTGACCCCGACCGCCATGATCGCGCTGCCCTTGTCCGTTGCCGCCAGCAACGCCTGCGCGTAGGCCGCCAGGTCTTCACAGGGAGCCTGGGGATTGTTGCCAAAACCAGGCAGCTCAAGCGGCACCACGTCGTGGTGTTGAAAATGCGGCAACGCGTCGTCCCACCAATCGGCCGCGCTACCGTTGCCGGCCAGCAGGTACATCCGGGGCTTGCTCATGGGCGCTCCTCAGGCCAAGTCGCGCAGGGCGGCGTCGAGCGTCGGGTAACGGAACGTATAGCCGGCCTCGACGAGACGATTGGGCACCACCCGCTGGCCGTCGAAAAACAATTGCGCCATCTCGCCGGCCAGGGCGCGCACTGGCGCGGCAGGAATGTGGAACCACACCGGGCGCTTGAGCACCTTGCCGACACTTTCGGCAAACAACGCCTGGCTGACTGTTTCTGGCGCCACCAGGTTGTACGTACCGCTCAGGCTTTCATCATCGAAGGCTCGGGCGATCACTTGGATCACGTCATCGCGATGCACCCAACTCATGATTTGCCGACCGTCGCCCATCCGCCCGCCGAACCCCAGGCGAAACGGAATCAGCAACGGCAGCAACGCACCGCCCGGACCGAACACCACGCCCAGGCGCATCACCACCTGACGCACGCCCAACTCAGTGGCAGGCCGGGCTGAGGCTTCCCAACGCACACAGAGTTCAGCCATGAAGCCATCGCCCTGGGCGGCGCTTTCATCGAGGCTTTCGCTGGCGTCACGCACGCCGTAAAAACCCACCGCTGAGGCCTGTATCCACAACGCCGGTTTGTGCCGGGCGTTTTTCAACCAGGCCATCAAGGCTTCGGTGGTGTTGACCCGGCTGGCAATGAGTTGCGCCTGGCGCTTGGGACTCCAACGCGGCCCGGCCACCGGGGCACCCGCCAGGTTGATCACCACATCGAACATTTCGTCATGGCCCAGCTTGCCCAGCGAACGCAGGCAGCGGGCGCGGCCGTCAAACAGATAGGCCGCTTTCAACGGATCGCGAGCCAGCACGCTGACCGTGTGCCCGGCGTCGAGCAATTGATTGACCAGGGTCTCACCGATAAACCCAGTGCCCCCCGTGACCAGCACGCGCTTGTAGGCGCCGCCGGCAAATGGGTTGGCCGGCTTGCCTGCCCGTTGCATGCGCAAGGCCGCCAAGCCGTCGCGAATCCCCGAGGCCGTGACTCCGATGGCGAACAAGGTCAGCAGCCAGCCGCGCCAACCGAGGTCGATCACGCTCAGGCCGGTGGGCAAACTCGCCCACTGCGCCAGTTGCACGCCGTACAGCGCGAAGAAGGCCCCGCCGTTGACCGCCAGCACCGTATGCATGATGCGCTCGATGGCCGGCAGCTTGCGGCTGCGGTCCTCGACCACGAAGTCCCAGAGCGTCAGGCAAATCTCCAGGGCGAACAGCAGCGCGATAACAATCGCCCACGTTCCCTCGAAGGCCAGATGCGCCATGCCCAGGAACAGGATCCCGTAGAAACATGAGCGCAAGGCGTGGATCGACAGCTCCAGCCGCGCACTGTGGCGATAGGGCAAGGCGACGGTGAGTTCGTGGTGATACAGGGTGTCCAGCGCACCGAGGATCGCCTGGGCGATCAGCAGGGCGATGGCCCAGTCCAGCAGTGAAAAATCAGCCATGGTTGGAATCACTCGACGCGTTGTCAGTCAGGGAGGTACGGCGGTCGTGGCGATAGAGCCAGAACAGCGGCGGCAATAAAACGAGCAGTGCGAAGCTGTCGAACCACAGGTGCGACCAGACCTGTGCCTGGGCGGAAATCCACATGTCCTGGGGTGCCCACAGCAGGATGCCGGCGATCAGCCAACCCCAGGGCATGGCGCGCTTCAATCGATGACCGATATGGACGAGGGCGAGCATGTACAGCCCGTAGCTCTGCAATGTGGCGCCGAACAAGGCCAGCCACCAGACTTGTTGTGCGTGTGCCGTAGCGGGCACGGCATTGGCGCCCCAGAACGCTTGTTCGATGGTGTTCAGATAGTGATCGAGCAAGCCGGAGTGACCGGCCCACGCCAGCGTGACGCCGGCGAGCAGGTGCATCAGGGCCGCCGCGTACAACCAAACGACCAGGGCTTTGCGAAGAGGGCTGTGAGAGGTTGGCATTCCATGTCCTGAAGGCTTGCTTGAGGGCGGCCAGTCTAAAGGAAATGGGAGGGGCTTTACTGGGCTGATGGGTTGGCAGCGATAATTAAATCTCGCCAACGAGACCTGCTTCGCAGGCCAGCGGGAGCAAGCTCTCTCGCCACAGGGATTTAAGTGTCAGGTTAGCGGTGAATTGAAGATTGTCATCGCGAGCAAGCTCGCTCCCACAGGGGTTTTGTGTCGAACTCAATATCGAGACCAACCCCGATCACCTGTGGGAGCGAGCTTGCTCGCGATGACGTCAGCCCAGACACCCCCAAACCCGTGGCGAGGGAGCTTGCTCCCGCTGGCCTGCGAAGCAGGCCCCCAGCATTCCTTCAGGCACACCGCATCGCCCGGGTTTGCGACTGCTGCGCAGCCGAGCGGGAGCAAGCTCCCTCGCCACAGGTTCTGTGTACCGCTTACCTACAACTGAGTCCTAGGAGATTTCCTTCAAGTTGCGGCGATGTTGGTGAACTTGTCCGGCGCTTGGCTCGTGGCTAGTCTGGGTTTGTCACTGAAAAAACGGTGACACGGACGTGCAAGTCCGAACAAACTGTTTAGGATGCAACGCTGCATCGCTCAGGGGCTTTCTTCTGCCCTCTGGCTTTATGGCGGCTGCGCGCAGGAGATCCTTGGATCTGCTGGGTGTCCTAAACAGGCCCGGTCTTGCACACCTGCGTACGGCCGCCACCCCATTCGCGTGCAAGCGGACGGTGACGGTTCCCAACTAATTACTGTTTAGGGTATCTCTCATGTTCAAAGCAACTCCAAATCCGCCAGGAAGCCCTGGCAACACCGCCGACAAATCCTCGAAAACCAAGAAACTCGACGAAGCCGCCGAGCGCGCCCTCGATTACTACCTCAAACCCAAACCTGCCGATAAATCCTCAGCCAAATCCCAAACCGCCCAGCTCTTCACGGTCGCCCCGGACATCGACACCGAAACCCTGCTGGCCAATGCATCCGAAGACCTGCTGTCCATCAGCGCCATCGCCGCCGACCTGGCTGATGATGTCGACGGTTCGCGCCGCAGCGTGATCCTGGCGATCAGTCGGATGGCCGATGGGGTGCATTTGTTGGTGGAGCGGGCGATGGATCGACTGGAGGTGCAAGCGACTGGCTGAAATGTCTGTGGTGAATTGAAGATTGTCATCGCGAGCAAGCTCGCTCCCACAGGGGTTTTGTGTCGAACCCAATATCGAGACACAACACCACCTCACTGTGGGAGCGAGCTTGCTCGCGATGACGTCAGCCCAGACACCCCAAAACCCGTAGCCAGAGATTGCTCCCGCTGGCCTGCGTGTAGGAGCTGTCGAGTGAAACGAGGCTGCGATATTCCCCCAGACACTTGAGTCCCAAGCGAAAGATCAAACGATCGCAGCCTTCGGCAGTTCCTACAGGGAACAGTCGAGCGGGAGCAATCCCTGGCCACGGCTCCTGTTGGCGTCCGGGTACCTGCAAGCAGGATGCGCGGAGTGAGAAGAACTAACAGTTCTGATAGTTCTCCAACCGGCGCCAAGGGAGTAGAACTATGGCCAACAACTCCCAGCCTCATGCTTGCCGGTGTTTCGTATGACCCAGACCAAAACGAACGACCCAGCAACCCCCAGCCAACAACGTACCGTGTTGCTGGCGGTGGACCTTAAAAACTCGGTACTCGCTGAAGTCGACGCGGGCAATACCAATCGCATCGCATACTCGCCGTACGGTCACCAGTCGGCGCAGCAGGAAGTCGCCTCCCAATTGGGGTTCAACGGCGAACGGCGGGAAACGACGCCCGGATGGTATTTCCTGGGTAACGGCTACCGCGTCTACAACCCACGCCTGATGCGCTTTCATAGCCCGGACAATATGAGTCCGTTTGGTAAGGGTGGGTTGAATGCGTACATGTATTGCGGTGGGGAGCCGGTGATGAATTCGGATCCGACGGGACATTTTTTTTTCCGCTTTTTCAGGCGAGTGATACCCACCGTGGTGGTCGCCACAGCTGCACAGTATAGTGACCGGATAGCGCCCCTTCCCCCGATGTTGCAAGCTAGCCCAACCGCTACATCAACTGCAGGCGCACCGGTTGCCTATCTTTTTCCTGCCAAGGCAACTACCGCGCCGAAAACGGGGAAAGGAGCCTTTATCTCGTACTCCGACAACAATGTAAGTTCCGTAGGTACAGCCACAACTGGGGGTCCTCGTCAGCCCAAGCAACAAACTAACTACGAGGCGCGTCGCAAAGAGGTAAGCGCAAGCGCCCGTGACCAAATCCGAAAAGAAGCTGATTACCGCAGCAAACAAAACGAGAAAAATGGCAGGTGAAACCCAAAAAGGTAAATCATCTTGATAGTTACACCTTTATAGCTGCATCCCCCAACGCTTCACCGTCACCCGCTCCAAACTGTCGAACACCAGGTTCTCCACCAGCAACCCGATGAGGATCACCACCGCCAACCCGGCAAACACCTTATCGGTATACAGCTCGTTGCGGTTCTGGAAGATGTACCAGCCCAAACCGCCCTTGCCGCTGGTGGCGCCAAATACCAGCTCGGCGGCGATCAGGGTGCGCCAGGCGAACGCCCAGCCGATCTTCAACCCGGCGAGGATCGACGGCAGCGCCGCCGGGATCAGGATGAACAGCACAAAACGCAGGCCCTTGAGCCCGTAGTTGCGCCCGGCCATGCGCAGCGTTTCCGACACGCCGAGAAACCCCGCATACATGTTCAACGCCAGCGCCCACAGCACCGAATGCACCAGCACGAAAATCAGGCTGTTCTGCCCCAGGCCAAACCACAGCAGCGCCAACGGCAACAAGGCAATGGCAGGCAACGGGTTGAACATCGAGGTCAAGGTGCTGAGCAGGTCGCGGCCCAACTGGGTCGACACCGCCAGGGTAGTCAAGCCAAACGCCAGGAGGATGCCCAGAAAATAACCCTTGAGCAGCACCACCAGGGAAATCCACACCTTGCCCAGCAGCTCGCCACTGAGCAAACCGTCATACAACGCGTTGGCGGTTTGCAGGAAACTCGGCAGCAGCAGGTCGTTATCCTGGTAACGCGCCACGCCCTCCCACAGCACCGCCAGCACAATCAGGATCAGCGCTTTACGCAGCCAACCCTGTTGCCAGAGACGCTGGCCCAGGGGCAATTCCCGCTCCAGCGGCACGTGGGTCAGCGGTTGCAGGTCGACTTCGTATTCTTCGCGCGCAGGCGATAACTGGCTCATGAAACGTTCCCCTTAATACGCGACACGGATGTCGGCGAAATCCAGCTCAGGCTCGGCGTCCGCCGACTGGCCTTGCTCGAACAGCAACGAATGAATCCGCCGCGCCGTGTGCTGGAAACCCACGCCGCCGAGGCTGTGCAGGTCGTATTGATGGCTGTGGATTTCCGCCCTCACCCGTCCCGGGTGCGGCGACAACAGCAAAATACGATTGCCCACCACCAATGCCTCTTCGATGGAGTGGGTGACGAACAACAACGTGAAACGCACCTCCTCCCAGAGCAGCAGCAATTCCTCCTGCATCTTGCGCCGGGTCAGGGCATCGAGTGCGGCGAAAGGTTCGTCCATCAAGAGGATTTTTGGTTGCATCGCCAACGCCCGGGCAATGGCGACGCGGGCCTTCATGCCACCGGACAAGGTGTGGGGATAGGCATCGGCAAACGCCGCCAGGCCGACCTTGTCGAGATAATGCAGCGCCCGCTCCTCGGCTTCGCGACGCTTGAGCGTGCCCGACGCCAGCAGCGCGAACATCACGTTCTGCTTCACGGTTTTCCACGGCGGCAATTGGTCGAATTCCTGGAACACCACGATGCGATCCGGGCCCGGTGCTCGGACGGTTTGGCCTTGCAAGCGGATCTCACCTTCGCACGGTGCGATGAAACCACCAATGGCCTTGAGCAGCGTGGACTTGCCGCACCCGGACGGGCCGAGCAGTACAAAGCGGTCCGCCGGATCGACCTCGAAACTCACTTGATGGGTGGCCCGCACCACACGCTGCGGGGTGCGGTATTCCAAGCTGACGTTGTTCACTGACAGCAGCGCAGTGTCAGCGGAGGTGGCGTTGCTGGCCGCGTGGCCTTGCAATGGCGCGTTCATGACGATCAGCTCCCCTGCAACGGCTTGGCGTCCTGGAAGAAATAATCTTCCCACGACGCCGGTTTGTGCTTGATGGCGCCGACGCGGTAGAGGAACTCCGCCAGCGGGTAAGTGTTTTTCGGGGTGACGGTGAATTCGATCTGCGGGTTGTCGATGATCTTCAGCAAGGTCGCCCGGTCGATCTTGGCCTTGGTCACACGCAGGTAGGTGTCCGCCGCCGCGCCTTTGTCCTTCTGGGCGAAGTCGGCCGCTTCGGTCAGGGCCTCGACGAAGGCCTTGTAGGTCTTCGGGTTTTGATCGCGGAATTTCTCGGTGGCGAACAGCACCGTGGGTGAATTCGGCCCGAGCACGTCATAGGAGTTGAGTACGACGTGGACGTTGGGATTTTGCAGGGCCTGGTCCTGGAACGGTGGATTGGAAAAGTGCCCGGTCAACTCGGTGCCGCCGGCAATCAACGCGGCCGTGGCGTCCGGGTGCGGGACGGCCAGGGTGTACTTGTCGAGGCGATTGAAGTCCTTGTCGCCCCACTGCTTGGCGGCGGCGAATTGCAGGAGCCGCGATTGCACCGACACACCCACCGCTGGGACCGCGATGCGGTCCTTCTCGGTGAAGTCGGCGATAGTCTTGACGTTCGGGTTGTTGCTCAACAGGTAATAGGGAAAGTTGCCCAGGGAGGCCACGGCCTTGACGTTCTGCTTGCCACGGGTGCGGTCCCAGACCGTCAGCAGCGGCCCGACGCCAGCCCCGGCAATGTCGATGGAACCCGACAGCAACGCATCGTTGACCGCCGCGCCGCCTGATAGCTGGGTCCAGTCGACCTTGATGTCGATGCCCTCCTCCTTGCCATGCTTCTCGATCAATTGCTGGTCGCGGACCACGTTCAGCAACAGGTAAACGATGCCGAACTGTTCGGCGATGCGAATCTCGCCTTCGGCGTGGGCGCTGGCGGGTGCAACGAGGCTGCCAGCCAGCAAACTGAGCCCCAGGCCGATGGCGGCCGCCAGTGGGGCAAAAGCAATGCGTGTGGACATGGTGATTCTCCAGGCTTTTTGCGCGAGGCGCAGCCGATCAGAAAGGGGCGTCGCCCTGGATGGTGGTGCGGTACAGCTTGCGGCGCAGATGACCCGGGCAACCGGCGGCCAGGTGAATCAGCGAGCGGTTGTCCCAGAACACCAAGTCGTGGGGCTGCCATTGATGGCGATAGATGTTCTGCGGCAGCACGCTGTGGGCATACAGCTCCGTCAGGATGGCTTTGCTTTCATCTTCCGGCAGGCCGACGATGCGGGTGGTGAAGCCTTCGCTGACAAACAACGCCTTGCGCCCGGTTTCCGGGTGGGTGCGGACGATGGGATGCACGACTTCGGCGACCTGGGCCAGTTGCTCAGGCGTGAGCGTCGGGCGCCAGTTGCCTTCGAATTTGGTCTCGCTGTAGCGCGCCGTGTAGGAGTGGGCCGCCGAACGGCCTTCTACCTCTTTGCGCAGCGCTTCCGGCAACCCGTCCCAGGCCTTGTGCATGTCAGCGAACAGCGTATCGCCGCCTTCGCTCGGCAGCTCCTGGGCATGAAGCATCGAGCCGAGGCTGGGAAGTTCTTTATAGGAAAGATCCGAATGCCAGAACTTGCCGGCGTCCCCCAGGCCGATGGATTGGCCGTTTTCGATGATGTTGGAAACGATGAGGATTTCCGGATGCCCGGCCAGCAGGAATTGCTTGAGCACATGGATCTGCAGCACGCCAAAACGACGGCTGAAAGCGATGTGCTGTTTGGGTGTGATGCGTTGATCGCGGAACACCACGACGTGATAGTCCAGGTGGGCGCGGTGGATGCGGGCGAAATCCTGGTCGTTGATGGGTCTGGACAAATCCAGGCCAACGATCTCGGCACCTACGGCATCGGGGAATGGACGGATGTCGAACGACTGCGGCGCGATGTTCGCGGCATTTGAATCTGGAGAAAAAGAGACGGCTGGCATACATCACTCCCACGCACGGCGCGCTTGAATGGGCGCGCAATCGATCAAAACTCACGGCGTTACCGTGTTGGTTTGTGTCGTGCGGCGCGCCGATTGGTCGGCAGGTACGCAGGGGGATGACTTTAAAGGCATAAGAAAAGTAATTTAAATACTAAAAATGCATAACTATATGGCAGAACCGGTGGGAGCGACTCTGATCCTGTGGGAGCGAGCTTGCTCGCGATGGCGTCAGGTCAGACACCTATCTGTCGCTGACACACTGTTATCGCGAGCAAGCTCGCTCCCACAAGGATTTCATGAACACCACGGTCCTGTGGCGAGGGAGCTTGCTCCCGCTTGAGTGCGCAGCGCTCATCGCTTTTTTTTGGGGCCGCTGCGCGACCCAGCGGGAGCAAGCTCCCTCGCCACAAAAGCTTCAAATCATCACTTTATAGATTGATCAACAGTAAATCCTGTGGGAGCGAGCTTGCTCGCGATAGCGTCAGGTCAGACACGTATCTGTCGCCGCCACACTGCTATCGCGAGCAAGCTCGCTCCCACAAGGATTTCAAGAACACCACGGTCCTGTGGCGAGGGAGCTTGCTCCCGCTTGAGTGCGCAGCGCTCATCGCTTTTTTGGGGGCCGCTGCGCGACCCAGCGGGAGCAAGCTCCCTCGCCACAAAAGCTTCAAATCATCACTTTATAGATTGATCAACAGTAAATCCTGTGGGAGCGAGCTTGCTCGCGATGGCGTCAGGTCAGACACGCATCTGTCGCTGACACACTGTTATCGCGAGCAAGCTCGCTCCCACAAGGATTTCAAGAACACCACGGTCCTGTGGCGAGGGAGCTTGCTCCCGCTTGAGTGCGCAGCGCTCATCGCTTTTTTTTGGGGCCGCTGCGCGACCCAGCGGGAGCAAGCTCCCTCGCCACAAAAGCTTCAAATCATCACTTTATAGATTGATCAACAGTAAATCCTGTGGGAGCGAGCTTGCTCGCGATGGCGTCAGGTCAGACACCTATCTGTCGCTGACACACTGTTATCGCGAGCAAGCTCGCTCCCACAAGGATTTCAAGAACACCACGGTCCTGTGGCGAGGGAGCTTGCTCCCGCTTGAGTGCGCAGCGCTCATCGCTTTTTTGGGGGCCGCTGCGCGACCCAGCGGGAGCAAGCTCCCTCGCCACAAAAGCTTCAAATCATCACTTTATAGATTGATCAACAGTAAATCCTGTGGGAGCGAGCTTGCTCGCGATAGCGTCAGGTCAGACACGTATCTGTCGCCGCCACACTGCTATCGCGAGCAAGCTCGCTCCCACAAGGATTTCAAGAACACCACGGTCCTGTGGCGAGGGAGCTTGCTCCCGCTTGAGTGCGCAGCGCTCATCGCTTTTTTGGGGGCCGCTGCGCGACCCAGCGGGAGCAAGCTCCCTCGCCACAAAAGCACCGAGTCACAGCTCGATTCATTTACCGCTCGTGCAACGCCTCGGACCGAGCCTTGATGATTGGCTTGAGCAGGTAGCTGAGCACGGTTTTCTTGCCGGTGATGATGTCCACCGACGCCACCATCCCAGGGATGATCAGCAAGGGCTTTTCAGGCGTGCCCAGGTGGCTGCGTTCGGTGCGCAGCTTGATGATGTAGTAGGTGGTTTTCTTGTCTTCATCGGTGATGGTGTCGGCGCCGATCTGTTCCAGCTTGGCTTTCATCCCACCGTAGATGGTGTAGTCGTACGCGGTGAATTTCACCGTGGCGTCCTGGCCGGGGTGCAGGAAGGCGATGTCCTGGGGACGGATTTTCGCTTCCACCAGGAGGGTGTCGTCCAGCGGCACGATTTCCACCAGGTCGCTGCCGGGCTGGATCACACCGCCGATGGTGTTCACCAGCAGTTTATTGACAATGCCGCGTACCGGCGAGGTCACCAGGGTACGGCTCACGCGGTCTTCCAAAGCCTTGCCGGTGGCTTGGGCCTTGTTCAGGTCGGTGCGTGCTTCGTTGAGTTGGGTCAGGGCTTCGCTGCGGAACTTGCCGCGGGTCTCGTCGATCTTGCGCTGCACTTCCTTGATCGCCGATTCGGCGCGAGGAATCGCGAGCGTCGTGGCATCCAATTGCCCGCGGGTCTCGACTTCGGCGCGCTTGAGCCGCAGCACTTCCACCGGCGACACCGCGCCTTGGGCCACCAGCGGCTCGGACATGTTGATTTCCTGGCGTTGCAGCGCCAGGCCGGAGCGGTACTGCGCCTGCTTGGAGACGAACTCGCGCAGTTCCTGCTGGCGCTGGATCAACTGCTCCTGCAAGCCACCGATTTCATCGTGCAATTGCTGGCGACGGCTGATGTACAGCGACTCTTCGCTGGCGGCCTGGCCCGGCACCGCCTTGAGCACATCGGCCGGGAAGTTCAGCGGCCGGTCATCAACCTCGGCACTCAGGCGCTCGACCCGCAACAGCATGGACAGGCGATCCGCTTCGGTCTCGCCGACGTTGGAGACGAACCGCGTGTCGTCCAGGCGAATCAACGACGCGCCGGCCTCGACGATCTGCCCTTCCTTGACGAACAGCTCAGCGACGATGCCGCCTTCCAGGTTCTGGATCTTCTGGATCTTGGACGAGGGGATCGCCTTGCCGTCGCCCTTGGTCACTTCGTCGATTTCGGCGAAGTTGGCCCACAGCGCCAGGAACACAAAGAAGCCGATGATGCCCCAGATTGTCAGGCGCACCACCCGGGGAGCGTCCTCGATCAGGGCTTTGTTGACCTCGGGCAGCGGTTGGCCATGCAGTGAATCGGAACCTTTGAAGTAACGACCCACAGCGCCCTTGAAACCTGATTTAAGCAACACTGATCTGCCCCTTCTTCAACGCTTCCATGACAGCGGCTTTCGGGCCATCGGCAAGAATCTGTCCCCGGTCGATCACCAGCAGGCGGTCCACCAGCGACAGCAAGGAGGCCCGGTGCGTCACCAACAACACGGTCTTGTTTTCCACCACGGCGGCCAGGCGTTGTTTCAAGCGTTCTTCACCGGTGTTGTCCATGGCGCTGGTGGGTTCGTCCAGCAGCAGGATCGGCGGGTTGAGGAGCAACGCGCGAGCCAGGGCGACGTTCTGGCGCTGGCCGCCAGACAGGTTCTGCCCGCGCTCACCGACTTGCAGTTCATAGCCTTGCGGATGCAGGCGGGCGAATTCATGCACGCCGGCCAGCTCAGCGGCCTGGAGCACCAGTTCGTCTTCGACGTAACGGGCGCCGGAGGTCAGGTTGTCCCGCAGGGTCCCGGCCAGCAATTGGATGTCCTGGGGCACGTAGCCAATGTTGTAGCGCAGCTCGCTGACGTCGATCTGGCGGATGTCCACGCCGTCCACCAGCAAGGCGCCGTCATCCGGCTGATAAAGGCCCACCAGCAACTTGGCCAGGGAACTCTTGCCCGAGCCGCTGCGGCCGATGATGCCGATTTTCTCGCCCGGCTTGATCACCAGGTTGATGTTCTTCAGCGCGGGGTTCTGCTGGTTCGGGTATGTGAAGTTCAACTGCCGGCATTCAACGGCGCCCTGCAACACCTTGCGACTCAGCGGGCGCTCGTCGAAATTGCGCTCCTGGGGCAGCTCCATCATCTGGTCGACCGAGGTCATGGTCACCCGCGCCTGCTGGTAACGCGTCAGCAGG
The DNA here is from genome assembly GCF_051132015.1 of Pseudomonas sp. Z1-12. NCBI lineage: Bacteria > Pseudomonadati > Pseudomonadota > Gammaproteobacteria > Pseudomonadales > Pseudomonadaceae > Pseudomonas > Pseudomonas sp. Z1-12. The sequence continues at coordinate 155,902 of NZ_CP071647.1, read as the reverse complement.
CCCGACAGCGAGGCCAACGGGCTGAGGGCGCGGCCGCTGAGCATGTAGCAGGCCACCAGTCCACCCATGCTCAGGTTGCCGGCGATGATCAGGTAAACCCCGAAGACGATCATGATCACCCCAGCCAATTGCTGGATCAGCAAGGTGATGTTCATCGCCAGGCCGGACAGCATCTTCACCCGCAGTTCGAGGCGACTGAGGGTGCCGATGGTCTGCTCCCACTGGTACTGGCGTTCGCTCTCGGCGTTGTTGACCTTCACCGCGTCCAGGCCGGCCAGGGTTTCGATCAAGCTCGACTGGCGCTCGGCGCCCAGGGCCATGGTGCGCTCCATGGTCGCGACTAACGGCTTCTGCAGGGCATAACCGATCAGCAGGGCAATCGGGAACGCCAGCACCGGAATCCACACCAGGTGCCCACCGATAATCGCGATGACCATGAAGATCAGCAGGGTGAACGGCAAATCGATCAGGCTGGTGAGGGTGAGCGAGGCGAGGAAGTCCCGCAGGCTCTGGAACTCATGGATGTTCTGGGCAAAGCTGCCGACCCGCGCCGGACGGTGTTTCATGGCCATGCCGACGATGCGCTCGAACAGCGTCGCCGAAATGATCAAGTCGGTTTTCTTGCCCGCCAGGTCCAGGCACAGGCTGCGCAGCATCTTGAGGATCAGGTCGAAGACATAGGCGCCGGTGATGCCGACGGCCAATACCCAAAGGGTCGATTCGGCCTGGTTCGGCACGACGCGGTCGTAGACGTTCATCACGAACAGCGGCGCGGCCATGGCGATGATGTTGATCAACAGGCTGGCGGCGATGGCATCGGCGTACAGCCAACGGGAGCGCTTGAGGGTGTCGCGAAACCACGAACGCGCCCGGGGAATGAGCGTGCCGTGGTTAACGTCAAATTTATGCTGCGGTTGGGCGAAGAACACCTTGCCGCTGTAGTCATCGGCCAGCAGCTCGCGGCTGACCGTCACCTCACCGCCGTCGCTTTCGCTGAGCAGCAATCGCGCCTGGTCGTCACCGACCCAGCCCAGCAGCACGGCGCTGCGGCCGTCTTTAAGCAGCAGGAGCGCCGGCATGGCGATGGTCGGAATTTGCTCGAGCTTGCGTTGCAACACCCGACCTTGCAGACCGGCACGGGCTGCCGCGCGCGACAATAATTCGACGCTCAGCCGTTGCTTGGGCAGCGGCAGGCCGGTGGTGAGCATCGCCGCGCTGGCCGGCTTCTGATGCAGCATGCAGAGCGCCAGCAGACCGTCCAGCAGCGGGTCGTCGTGCAGCGTGCGCGGGTCATGAACTAGTTCGACTGGACTGACTTCTGATTCCACGCTCGGCACTCTGACTGATTAAAACGGCTGGTAGGACTCAATTCATCCCAGGCAACTGGACCTTGGGTTTCACGTCGTTCTGCACAACCGATGCCAACGGCGCGACCACACCCTGGCTTTTCAACAACTGGCCCATGGTTGCCTTGATCCGGTACTGGGTGAACAGCTGCACATTCTTGATTTCCGCCAGGCGACGGGAAGCGCTGAACAGCTCGTTTTCACTGTCGAGCAAGTCGAGCAGCGTGCGTTCGCCGAGGCTGAATTGCTTCTGGTAGGCGGTGCGCACGTTGGCACTGCGGTCTACGTATTGCTGGGCGACTGGCACCTGGGCGTTGGCGTTGTTCAAGGCGTTCCAGGCCAGGCCCAGTTCTTCGTTCAACTGGCGCAGCGCGTTGTTGCGGATGTCCAGGGCCTGGTTGGAAAGGTACGACTTGGATTCCAGGTCGGCCTTGTTGCTGCCACCGGCATACAGGTTGAAACGCATGCGCAGCATGGCTTGCCATTCATTGTTGTGACCGTTCTGGCCGTCCAGGTCGTTGTCGGCGGTGCGACCCAACTCGGCATCGAAGCGTGGGTAGAAGCTCGATTTGGCGGCTTCGTACTGTTGCTCGGCGGCAGCGATGTCGGCTTCGGCCGAACGCAGCACCGGGCTGTTTTCCAGCATCTGGGCGCGGGCTTCGGTCAGGTTGGCCGGCAGCAATGCCAGAAAATCGGCAGGACGCTCCAGTTGATCGGGCAGTTGGCCAACGGCGCTGAGGTAGTTGGTCTCGGCATCGGCCAGGTTGGTTTGTTCGGTGATCAAGTTGTTGCGGGCCTGGGCCATGCGCGCTTCGGCCTGGTCCAGGTCAGCGCCGCTGCCCACGCCACGGGAAGTGCGCAGCTTGATCTGGTCGAAGATGCGCTCGTGGCTCTTGAGGTTTTCCTCGGCCAGGCGCACGAACTCACGACGGGTCAGCACGTCCAGGTAAACCTGGGCCACTGTCAAACCGGTGCGCTCAGAGGCGTCCAGCAACGAATAGGCACGGGCATTGACGGTGGCTTGTTGACGCCCGACTTCGCTGGACGTCGCAAAACCGTCAAAAACCATTTGCGACAAGCGCAGGCTCGATTCGCTGCGGTTCAGGGTTTCCCAATGGTTATTACCGCCCGAACGGGTGGTGACACTGTCGGTGCCTTCGCGGCCATATCCGGCTGCAAGGTCCACTCTAGGCAGGTAGCCGCCCTTGGCTGCCTTGAGTTGGTAATCCGCCGCGAGACGACTGTTCACGCCGGCCTGGATTTCAGGATGGACATCCAAAGCCTGCTGCATGGCCTGCGGCAAGGTTTGTGCTTGTACGAAACTGGCGGCGAGGACGAAGGGTAAAGCCTTGAGCAGGTGCGAACGCATGGTTGGATTATTCCCAGAACTCTTGTCTTGAATCACAGCGAAACGTGGCGCTGCATCGGATGATGGCAACCGGAATGACCGTATGTCGGAAAGTTCAAAACAGGAGCAGGAACACGCACTGAAAGAACAGGTCGCCGCTTAAATATCAATGTGACATTACGTTGGCAATTGTTTAGGATGGCCAGCAGAAGGTCAATAGTTTGGCACAAACAAAAATGATCGGAAAAACAGCCAAAATATTGACAAAGAAAAGCGTCAAATAACCTTACCTTGTACACATGAACGTCCAGACCGCTGCTGCCTAAAAGCCGCCGGGTCCATGGAAGTCTACTGAGCGTGGCACCCGGAGAGTCTTCAATGAGCAGTGTTATTGCCGTTGTCAAAAGCATTGTTGGTCAGGTTTTCGTCGTATCCCCAGAGGGCATCCGGCGCGTACTCATTGAAGGCGATCGCCTGAACGTAGGCGACCAGTTGGACACCGGCCCTGCCGGCGCCGTCACATTGGAGCTGGCCGATGGCCGCACCCTGGACCTGGGCCGCGACACCCAGTGGAGTGCGAATGCTCCGGACTCGTCCACTGACCTGGCACAAGCCACCGCCCAGGCCGCGCCGTCGGTAGAAGAGCTGCAACAAGCCATCGCCGCGGGCGTCGACCCGACGACTGCCCTGGAAGCCACCGCCGCCGGCGCCACCGCCGCGGGTACAGGGGGCGCCGCCGGTGGCGGCCACAGCTTTGTGGTGCTGGATGCCACCGCCGGCAGCGTCGACCCTACCGTCGGTTTCCCAACCGAAGGCCTCGCTGCGGCGGCGGCCACCGATGACAACATTCTGGGTGGCGATACCACGGCCGATACGACCGCCAACGCCGTGCTCAATGCGACCATGACCCTGAGCGCCACGCCGACCCTGACCGAGGCCGGCGGCGTGCTGGTGTACACCGCGACCGTGACCCAGGCCCCGCAGACCAACCTGACCGTGACCTTGTCCAACGGCGCGGTCATCGTGATCCCGGCTGGCCAACTGACTGGCAGCGTCAACGTACCGCTGGCGCCGAACGACACGGTCTACAACGACCCAAGCCAGATCAGCGTGACTGTCACCGGCACCACCGGCGGCACCGGCATCGCCGTGACCGTGCCCACTACGCCGGCCGTGACTCAGATCACCGACACCGTCGACACCACCACCGTCACCCTGAGCGCGGGCAATACGGTCACCGAAGGCGGGCGAATCACCTACACCGCCACACTGACCAACCCGGCCCAGACTCCGGTGACCGTGACCTTGAGCAATGGCTCGGTCATTACCATTGCTGCTGGCCAAACCACGGGCACCGTCAACGTCGATACACCGGCGAATGACGTCTACAACAATGGCAGTACCGTCAGCACCACCATTACCGGTGCGACCGGTGGCAACTTTGAAAACCTGGTGCCGAGCACGGCGCCTGCGGTCACCACGATTACTGATTCGGCGGATGCCACTGGCCTGACCTTGACCGCCAGCAACACCATCACCGAAGGCGGCCAGATCACCTACACCGCCACCCTGACCAACCCGGCCCAGACCCCGGTGACCGTGACCTTGAGCAATGGCTCGGTCATTACCATTGCTGCTGGCCAAACGACCGGCACGGTTGCCGTGGATACCCCGGCCAACGACGTCTACAGCAACGGCAGCACCGTCAGCACCACCATTACCGGTGCGACCGGTGGCAACTTCGAAAACCTGGTACCGAGCACCACGCCAGCGGTTACGACGATTACCGATTCGGTTGACACCACCGGCTTGACCTTGACTGCCAGCAACACCATCACCGAAGGCGGTGCGATTGTTTACACCGCCACCCTGACCAACCCGGCCCAGACCCCAGTGACCGTGACCTTGAGCAATGGCTCGGTCATCACCATTGCTGCTGGCCAGACGACCGGCAGCGTGAACGTCGAGACGCCAGCCAATGACGTCTACAACAACGGCAGCACGGTCAGCACCACGATTACCGGCGCAACCGGCGGTAACTTCGAGAATCTGGTGCCGAGCACTGCGCCTGCGGTCACCACCGTCACCGATTCGGCCGACACCACTGGCCTGACGCTGACGGCCAGCAACACCATCACCGAAGGCGGCCAGATCACCTACACCGCCACCTTGACCAACCCGGCCCAGACGCCGGTGACCGTGACCTTGAGCAATGGCTCGGTCATTACCATTGCTGCTGGCCAAACCACTGGCACTGTCAACGTTGATACGCCTGCCAATGACGTCTACAACAACGGCAGCACCGTCAGCACCACGATTACCGGTGCGACCGGTGGCAACTTTGAAAACCTGGTGCCGAGCACTGCGCCTGCGGTCACTACGATTACTGATTCGGCGGATACCACCGGCCTGACCTTGACCGCCAGCAACACCATCACCGAAGGCGGCCAGATCACCTACACCGCCACCTTGACCAACCCGGCCCAGACCCCGGTGACCGTGACCTTGAGCAATGGCTCGGTCATTACCATTGCTGCTGGCCAAACGACCGGCACGGTTGCCGTGGATACCCCGGCCAACGACGTCTACAGCAACGGCAGCACCGTCAGCACCACCATTACCGGTGCGACCGGTGGCAACTTCGAAAACCTGGTACCGAGCACGACGCCAGCGGTTACGACGATTACCGATTCGGTTGACACCACCGGCTTGACCTTGACCGCCAGCAACACCATCACCGAAGGCGGTGCGATTGTTTACACCGCCACCCTGACCAACCCGGCCCAGACCCCAGTGACCGTGACCTTGAGCAATGGCTCGGTCATTACCATTGCTGCTGGCCAGACGACCGGCAGCGTTAACGTCGAGACGCCAGCCAATGACGTCTACAACAACGGCAGCACGGTCAGCACCACGATTACCGGCGCGACCGGTGGCAACTTTGAAAACCTGGTGCCGAGCACGGCGCCTGCCGTTACTACGATCACCGATTCGGCCGATACAACCGGCCTGACACTGAGCGCCAGCGAAACCATCACCGAAGGCGGCCAGATCACCTACACGGCGACGCTGAGCAACCCGGCCCAGACCCCGGTGACCGTGACCTTGAGCAACGGCGCGGTGATCAACATCGCTGCCGGTGCGACCACCGGCACCGTCGCCGTGGATACACCCGCCAACGACGTCTACAACAACGGCAGTACCGTCAGCACCACCATCACCGGCGCAACCGGCGGCAACTTCGAAAATCTTGTGCCGAGCACTGTGCCTGCGGTCACCACGATTACCGACTCGGTAGACACTACTACCGTGACGTTGACTGCTACACCAACCGTGAATGAAAACGGCACCATCACTTACACCGCGACCCTGACCGATGCCAATGGCAATCCGGTCACCGCGCAAAACGGTCCGGTGACGGTCACGCTCGACAGCGGCAAGACCATCACTATTGCAGCCGGCGCAAGTTCGGGTGCGTTGGATGTCGCTGTGGGTAACGACGTTTACCAAGGTCCGACCACCGTCACCGAATCGATTACCTCGGCATCGGGCGGTAACCTCGAAGCAATCGCTCCAAACACGACGCCAGTCAGCACTGTGGTCAGCGATGTCGATGACGCCACCACCGTGACATTGACCGCCACACCGACCGTGAATGAAAACGGCACCATCACTTACACCGCGACCCTGACCGATGCCGATGGCAAGCCAGTTACCGCGCAGAACGGTCCCGTGACCGTGACCTTGGAAAGTGGCAAGACCATCACCATCGCCGCCGGCGCAAGCTCAGGTACGCTCGATATCGCTGTGGGTAACGACGTTTATCAAGGTCCGACCACCGTCACCGAATCGATTGCCTCCGCATCGGGCGGTAACCTCGAAGCAATCGCGCCTAACACCGCGCCAGTCAGCACTGTCGTTAGCGATGTCGATGACACCACCACTGTGACATTGACCGCTACGCCAACCGTGAACGAAAACGGCACCATCACTTATACCGCCACCCTGACCGGTGCCGACGGTAAACCCGTCACCGCGCAAAACGGTCCGGTCACCGTGACGCTGGAAAGTGGCAAGACCATCACCATCGCCGCCGGTGCAAGTTCGGGTACGCTCGATGTCGCTGTGGGTAACGACGTTTACCAAGGTCCGACCACCGTCACCGAAAGCATCAGTACCGCTACTGGCGGCAACCTCGAAGCCATCGCGCCTAACACCGCTCCGGTTAGCACCGTGGTCAGCGACGTCAACGACACCACCACCGTGACGTTGACTGCTACGCCGACCGTGAACGAAAACGGCACCATCACTTACACCGCAACCCTCACCGGTGCCGATGGCAAGCCAGTTACCGCGCAGAATGGTCCTGTGACAGTCACGCTCGAAAGCGGCAAAACCATCACAATCGCAGCCGGCGCGAGCTCAGGCGAATTGGACGTGGCGGTCGGCAACGACGTGTACCAAGGTCCGACCACCGTCACCGAATCGATTGACTCGGCATCGGGCGGTAACCTGGAAGCCATCGCTCCAAACACTACGCCAGTTAGCACTGTGGTCAGCGATGTCAACGACACCACCAACGTGACCTTGACCGCCACGCCTACCGTGAACGAAAACGGCACGATCACTTACACCGCGACCCTGACCGGTGCCGATGGCAAGCCCGTCACCGCGCAGAACGGTCCGGTGACCGTGACTCTGGAAAGCGGCAAGACCATCACCATCGCTGCTGGCGCTAGCTCGGGCACGCTCGATGTCGCTGTGGGTAACGACGTTTACCAAGGTCCGACCACCGTCACCGAAAGCATCACCACCGCTACTGGCGGCAACCTCGAAGCCATCGCGCCTAACACCGCTCCGGTTAGCACCGTGGTCAGCGACGTCAACGACACCACCACCGTGACGTTGACTGCTACGCCGACCGTGAACGAAAACGGCACCATCACTTACACCGCAACCCTCACCGGTGCCGATGGCAAGCCAGTTACCGCGCAGAATGGTCCTGTGACAGTCACGCTCGAAAGCGGCAAAACCATCACAATCGCAGCCGGCGCGAGCTCAGGCGAATTGGACGTGGCGGTCGGCAACGACGTGTACCAAGGTCCGACCACCGTCACCGAATCGATTGACTCGGCATCGGGCGGTAACCTGGAAGCCATCGCTCCAAACACTACGCCAGTTAGCACTGTGGTCAGCGATGTCAACGACACCACCAACGTGACCTTGACCGCCACGCCTACCGTGAACGAAAACGGCACGATCACTTACACCGCGACCCTGACCGGTGCCGATGGCAAGCCCGTCACCGCGCAGAACGGTCCGGTGACCGTGACTCTGGAAAGCGGCAAGACCATCACCATCGCTGCTGGCGCTAGCTCGGGCACGCTCGATGTCGCTGTGGGTAACGACGTTTACCAAGGTCCGACCACCGTCACCGAAAGCATCAGTACCGCCACTGGCGGCAACCTCGAAGCTATCGCGCCAAACACCGCTCCGGTTAGCACCGTGGTCAGCGATGTCAACGACACCACCACCGTGACGTTGACCGCCACTCCGACCGTGAATGAAAACGGCACCATCACTTACACCGCGACCCTGACCGGTGCCGATGGCAAGCCAGTTACCGCGCAGAACGGTCCCGTGACCGTGACCTTGGAAAGCGGCAAGACGATCACCATCGCAGCCGGCGCTAGCTCGGGTGCGTTGGATGTCGCGGTCGGAAACGATGTTTACCAAGGCCCAACCACCGTCACCGAAAGCATCAGTACCGCCACTGGCGGCAACCTCGAAGCTATCGCTCCAAACACCGCGCCAGTTAGCACTGTCGTTAGCGATGTCGACGACACCACCACCGTGACGTTGACCGCCACGCCAACCGTGAACGAAAACGGCACCATCACTTACACTGCCACCCTGACCGGTGCCGACGGCAAACCAGTTACCGCGCAAAACGGTCCGGTCACCGTGACGCTGGAAAGCGGAAAGACCATCACCATCGCTGCCGGCGCAAGCTCGGGTGCGTTGGATGTAGCCGTCGGCAACGACGTCTACCAAGGCCCAACCACCGTCACTGAGTCGATCAAAGATGCATCCGGTGGCAACCTCGAAGCCATTGCTCCGAACACCGCGCCAGTCAGCACCGTGGTCAGCGATGTCAACGACACCACTACCGTGACGTTGACCGCCAATCCGACCGTGAATGAAAACGGCACCATTACTTACACCGCCACGTTGACCGGCGCCGACGGCAAGCCAGTTACCGCACAAAACGGTCCGGTCACCGTGACTTTGGAAAGCGGCAAAACCATCACCATCGCTGCTGGCGCAAGCTCGGGCGCGTTGGATGTAGCCGTCGGCAACGATGTGTACCAAGGCCCAACGACAGTTACTGAGTCGATCAAAGATGCATCCGGCGGCAACCTGGAAGCCATTGCTCCGAACACCGCGCCAGTCAGCACTGTCGTCAGCGACGTCAACGACACCACTACCGTGACGCTGACCGCTACGCCGACCGTGAACGAAAACGGTACGATCACCTACACCGCCACCCTGACCGGTGCCGACGGCAAGCCAGTTACCGCGCAGAACGGTCCGGTCACCGTGACGTTGGAAAGCGGCAAGACCATCACCATCGCAGCCGGCGCAAGCTCAGGTGCGTTGGATGTAGCCGTCGGCAACGATGTGTACCAAGGCCCAACTACCGTCACCGAAAGCATCAGTACCGCCACTGGCGGCAACCTCGAAGCTATCGCGCCTAACACCGCTCCGGTCAGCACCGTGGTCAGTGATGTCGATGACACCACCACCGTGACGTTGACCGCTACGCCGACCGTGAACGAAAACGGCACGATCACCTACACCGCGACCCTGACCGGTGCCGACGGCAAGCCAGTTACCGCGCAGAACGGTCCGGTCACCGTGACGTTGGAAAGCGGCAAGACCATCACCATCGCCGCCGGCGCTAGCTCGGGTGCGTTGGATGTCGCGGTCGGAAACGATGTTTACCAAGGCCCAACCACCGTCACTGAGTCGATTGCCTCGGCATCGGGCGGTAACCTGGAAGCCATCGCGCCAAACACCGCGCCAGTCAGCACTGTGGTTAGCGATGTTGACGACACCACTACCGTGACGCTGACCGCTACGCCGACCGTGAACGAAAACGGCACCATCACTTACACCGCGACTCTCACCGGCGCCGACGGCAAACCGGTTACCGCGCAAAACGGTCCTGTGACGGTCACGCTCGAAAGCGGCAAAACCATCACCATCGCTGCTGGCGCAAGCTCGGGTGCGTTGGATGTAGCCGTTGGCAACGATGTGTACCAAGGCCCAACTACTGTCACCGAAAGCATCAGTACCGCCACTGGCGGCAACCTCGAAGCCATTGCTCCGAACACCGCGCCAGTTAGCACTGTCGTTAGCGATGTCGACGACACCACCACTGTGACGTTGACCGCCACTCCGACCGTGAACGAAAACGGCACGATCACTTATACCGCGACCCTCACCGGCGCCGACGGCAAGCCAGTTACCGCGCAGAATGGTCCTGTGACAGTCACGCTCGAAAGCGGCAAAACCATCACAATCGCAGCCGGCGCGAGCTCAGGCGAATTGGACGTGGCGGTCGGCAACGACGTGTACCAAGGCCCAACGACAGTTACTGAGTCGATCAAAGATGCATCCGGCGGCAACTTGGAGGCCATCGCGCCAAACACCGCGCCAGTCAGCACTGTCATTAGCGACGTCAACGACACCACCACCGTGACATTGACCGCTAATCCGACCGTGAACGAAAACGGCACGATCACCTACACCGCCACCCTGACCGGTGCCGACGGCAAACCCGTCACCGCGCAAAACGGTCCGGTCACCGTGACGTTGGAAAGCGGCAAGACCATCACCATCGCTGCCGGTGCAAGTTCGGGTACGCTCGATGTCGCTGTGGGTAATGACGTTTACCAAGGTCCGACCACTGTCACTGAGTCGATCAAAGATGCATCCGGTGGCAACCTCGAAGCCATCGCGCCTAACACCGCTCCGGTTAGCACCGTGGTCAGCGACGTCAACGACACCACCACCGTGACGTTGACCGCTAATCCGACCGTGAACGAAAACGGCACCATCACTTACACCGCCACCCTGACCGGTGCCGACGGCAAACCCGTCACCGCGCAAAATGGTCCGGTGACCGTGACGCTGGAAAGCGGCAAAACCATCACCATCGCAGCCGGCGCAAGCTCGGGTGCGTTGGATGTCGCGGTCGGCAACGACGTCTACCAAGGTCCGACCACCGTCACTGAGTCGATCAAAGATGCATCCGGTGGCAACCTCGAAGCCATTGCTCCGAACACCGCGCCAGTCAGCACCGTGGTTAGTGATGTCAACGACACCACCACCGTGACGTTGACCGCCACTCCGACCGTGAATGAAAACGGCACCATCACTTACACCGCCACCCTGACCGGTGCCGATGGCAAGCCAGTTACCGCGCAAAATGGTCCGGTCACCGTGACTTTGGAAAGCGGCAAAACCATCACCATCGCAGCCGGCGCAAGCTCGGGTGCGTTGGATGTAGCCGTCGGCAACGACGTCTACCAAGGCCCAACCACCGTCACCGAGTCGATCAAAGATGCATCCGGTGGCAACTTGGAGGCCATCGCGCCAAACACCGCGCCAGTCAGCACTGTCATTAGCGACGTCAACGACACCACCACCGTGACATTGACCGCTAATCCGACCGTGAACGAAAACGGCACGATCACCTACACCGCCACCCTGACCGGTGCCGACGGCAAACCCGTCACCGCGCAAAACGGTCCGGTCACCGTGACGCTGGAAAGCGGCAAGACCATCACCATCGCTGCCGGCGCAAGCTCGGGTGCGTTGGATGTAGCCGTCGGCAACGACGTGTACCAAGGCCCAACGACAGTTACCGAGTCGATCAAAGATGCATCCGGTGGCAACCTCGAAGCCATCGCCCCTAACACCGCACCAGTCAGCACCGTGGTCAGCGACGTCAACGACACCACCACCGTGACATTGACCGCTAATCCGACCGTGAACGAAAACGGCACCATCACCTACACCGCCACCCTGACCGGTGCAGACGGCAAACCCGTCACCGCACAAAACGGTCCAGTCACCGTGACGTTGGAAAGCGGCAAAACCATCACCATCGCCGCCGGCGCAAGCTCGGGCGCGTTGGATGTCGCCGTCGGCAACGACGTCTACCAAGGCCCAACCACCATCACCGAGTCGATCAAGGATGCATCCGGCGGCAACCTCGAAGCCATCGCGGTCGATAAGACCGGCGCGTCGACGGCCGTGGGCGACACGGTCGACAACACCAGCGTCAGCATCACCGGCAGCACATCGGTCACCGAAGGCCAAGCAGCGACATACACCGTCAGCCTGACGAACCCGGCGCAAACGGAAGTGACGCTCAAGATCGTCTACAGCGGCACCGCCGCCGACGGCACGGACTTCACCGGTGTCTACACCGTGAAGATCCCGGCCAACGCCACCAGCGCGACCTTCAACGTGGCGACGCTGGATGACAAGATCACCGAAGGCACCGAAAACTTCGTGGTCAGGATCGACTCGGCCACCGGTGGCAACTTCGAGCACCTGGCGGTCAGCGGCACCAACGGCAGCGTCAGCACCTCGATCATCGACAACGATGCACCGCCGGTACTCGACCTGGACGCCAACAACTCCAGCGGCAAGACCGGTGCCGATTACCAGGTGACCTTTACCGAAGGCACCACCGGCCCGGGCGTGTCGATTGGCGACACCGACCTGAAGATCACCGACCCGGACAGCACCATGCTGACCGGCGCCACCATCGTGCTGACCAACCGTCAGCCTGGCGATCATCTGAACCTGGGCAATAGCGTCAACGGCATCAGCATCAACGCCAATAACACCGACGGCAAAGTCGTCCTGACGCTGACAGGCAATGCAACGCTGGCCGACTACATGCAGCAGATCAAGAACATCAGCTTCATCAACAACAGCGAAGATCCGAGCACCGTACCGCGCGTCATCACCGTGACGGTGACCGACGGCACGAGTTATTCCAACACGGCGACCACCACCGTGAACGTGGTCGGGGTCAACGACGCACCCGTCGCCACCGGTGGCGCGGTGACCGGTACCGAAGACACTTCACTGGTCCTCGGCTGGTCGACGTTCGGCATCAGCGACGTGGACAGCGCCGCCGCCAGCCAAGGTGTGAAAATCACCGGGCTGCCGGGTGACGGCAAGTTGCAGTACCTGGACGGCGCAACCTGGAAGGACGTGGCCAACAACCAGACCTTCACCAAGGCGGACATCGACGCTGGCAAGCTGCGCTTCACCCCCGATGCCAACGAATCCGGTGCCAACGGCAACCCGGCGGGCGTGGGCAATCAAAAGGCCGACTACGCGCAAATCAGCTTCCAGCCAACCGACGGCCAGACGCTGGGCAATACCGGCACCGTGAAGATCGACATCACGCCGGTCGCCGACGCACCGAGCCTCAACGTGGCCGGCAACAACGTGACCTCCACCGGTTTGATCAAGGAAGTCTGGACCGGCCTGTCGGGCCTGGGCACCGATGGCAGCGGCGCGCCGTCCGGCACGCTCAAGTCGGTGATCGATGCCGCCGGCACGCCGAACAGCAGCACCAATGTGAGCAACGTTCAGAACGACGGCAACGTCAATCCGGGCACCGCGTCGAAAACTTCAGGGCTGATTTTCCTCGAGGCCGGCAAGACCTACACCTTCAGCGGCACGGGCGATGACAGCCTGCTGGTGACCATCGGCGGCAAGACCGCCGCGGCAACCACGTGGGGTGCGGGCGGTCAGTTGAACGGTTCGTTCACGCCAACCGCCAGCGGCTACTACACCCTGGACATCTACCACCACAACCAGACCGGCCCGGGCAGCTACGACGTGAACTTGTCGGTCAACGGCAGCACGCCAGTGGACCTGAGCAATGCCGGCGTGCCGCTCTACACCGGTGTGACCGACCTGGCGAACGCGGGCGTGACCGTCTCCGACCTGCACGGCACCAACGGCGAAGGCTACTACGACGGCTTCAAGCTCAACGAAGGCGCCGAAGGCACCAGCGTGCACCTGTCGAAGATCACCACCGCCCTGACCGACACCGACGGCTCCGAAAGCCTGAGCGTGAAGATCGGCGGCATTCCGGAAGGCAGCGTACTGACCGACGGCGCCGGCCATACCGCGACCGTGGGCAGCAACGGCGAAGCCTCGGTCACCGGCTGGAACCTGGGCAGCCTCACCCTGACCCCACCGACCTACTACCACGGCCAGTTCAACCTGACCGTAACCTCGACGTCCACCGAAGCCCTTGGCGGCTCGGCGGTCAGCACGGCGCAGATTCCTGTCACGGTGTACCCGGCCACCTACAACGCAGTCACCGCCACGTCCGGCAGTGACAACGTCACCGGCACCGACGGCAACGACATCGTGGTCGCCGACATCGGTGGGCTGACCGTCGTGCCAGGGGTCAACTACAACATCGCCTTCATGGTCGACAGTTCCGGCAGCATGAGCGACTCGTCCGTCGCCGCCGCGAAGAACTCGTTGACCCAAGTGTTCAACACCCTCAAGCAGAGCCTGGGCAGCAACTCAGGGACTGTGAATATTTTCCTGGCGGACTTCGATAACCAGGTCAACAAGAACGTTGCGGTCAACCTCAACGATCCGAACGCGCTGACACTGCTCAAGGACGTGCTCGACTCGATGGTGTCCGGCGGCAATACCAACTATGAAGACGTGTTCAAGACCACCGCAAACTTCTTCAAAAGCACCCAGGCCCTGAGCAATACCGGCGCGAAGAACCTGACGTATTTCATCACCGACGGTGAGCCAACGCGCTACCAGTCCGGCGAACAGCCGAACCCAGTGTTGTACGGCACCGTCAAGCTCGACGACGTCCTGAGCGCGGCCAACTACACCGTTGGCAAGCAATACAGCCAGACGATCGACAGCACACACAAATTCACCATCGAAGAAAATGGGGACATGTTCCTGTCGATCAAGAACGGCAAGAATTGGAATGAAAACTACGTCGGCACGGTGCATGCCGAGGGCAATGGCACGTTCGAGTTCTCCTACCAGGCCGGCGGCTGGTGGGGCGACTCCTCGGCAGCAGACGGCTCAACGGCCAGCTTCACGCTGCTCAAAAGTCTGAGTAACGTCGAGGCCATCGGCCTGAACAACGGCGTCACCCTGTCCGACCTCGCCCCCTACGACTCCGATGGCAAGCCGCAAACCAACATCGATCCGAGCAACCTGGCCAACTCCATCATCGGCCACACCGAAGCGACCCAGCCGGGCGCCGATACGGTCAACGGAGGCGAAGGCAACGACATCCTGTTCGGCGACCTGGTGAGCTTCAATGGTGTTGCGGGTGAGGGCTACCAGGCCATCCAGGCCTTCGTCGCCCAACAGAGCGGCGTGGACGCGAGCAAGGTCACCACCAGCAACGTGCACCAGTACATCACCGAGCACTACACCGCGTTCGATGTGTCCGGTGCCCATGACGGCAACGACACCCTGCTGGGCGGCGCCGGCAACGACATCATCTTCGGCCAGGGCGGCAACGACACGCTCAACGGTGGCAAGGGCAACGACATCCTGTTGGGTGGCACCGGCAGCGACACGCTGATCGGCGGCCAGGGCAATGACACCCTGATCGGCGGCCTGGGGGGCGATACCTTTGTCTGGAAGTCCGGCGACACCGGCACCGACGTGATCAAGAACTTCAATTACGCCGAAGGCGACCGGATCGACCTGCGGGATCTGTTGCAGGGTGAGACCGGCAGCACCATCGACCACTTCCTGAAAATCAGCACGGTCGATGGCGTGTCGTCGCTGCAGGTCAGCACTTCCGGCCAGTTCAATGGCGCCAACGGTGCCGCGGCGACGCCGGACGTGACGATCAAGCTTGAGGGCAACAACTGGTCGAACATGAACCTGAACTCGTTGATCGCCGGTAGCGACCCGACCATCAAGATCGATCACAACAACAGCTGAAGCTGACACCCGTGGCGAGGGAGCTTGCTCCCGCTGGGGCGCGAAGCGGCCCTGTTTTTTAGCGCTGCTGCGCACTCAAGCGGGAGCAAGCTCCCTCGCCACGGGATAAGTGTTCATACTCCCCCCCAAGTTGGCCTATGCTGCCCAGCATGACGCCGCTTCATACATGAGGGATGCCCGATGTTTTATGTGCAACGCGATGCACAAGGCCTGCTGGTGCGCGTAGAAGCCACCGCTTACGCCGAGGCCACCGAGACCTTGCCGGCCGACAATCACGAGATCCAGGACTGGTTCGCCAACCAGGCGGTGGAAAACAGCCTCAAGCAACTCAAGCAAAGCGACCTGGAAATGATTCGGGTGCTCGATGACTTGATCCAGGTGCTGACCAGCAAGGGCGTCATCCGCGTCACCGACCTGCCACCGGCGGCCCAGGCCAAGCTGATGGACCGCAACCAGGCCCGTGAAGCCTTGGGCGGGTTGAGTCGGTTGATCGATGATGATGAGAAGGGGTTGATCTAGGCTGCCACGTCGTTCCAGGCAGTACGCAGCACCTGTGGCGAGGGTTTTGGGTTTTCTGGGCGGACGCCATCGCGAGCAAGCTCGCTCCCACAGTTGATCGGTATAGATTTCGATATTTTGGTTTGACGCAGATCCAGTGTGGGAGCGAGCTTGCTCGCGATGGCGGTGGGTCTGCTTGCACTAATGCGTGAGCAAGCTCGTTCCCACAGTGTTTACCGTGAATCAATCTGTGCCGTGATGGCTGGGAAAGCTTTTGTGGCGAGGGAGCTTGCTCCCGCTTGAGTGCGTAGCGCTCATCGCTTTTTTGGGGCCGCTACGCGACCCAGCGGGAGCAAGCTCCCTCGCCACAGGACCGTGCGGTTCCCAATACCGTGTGGGTATCCAACATCACCGCAAACCGACCTTCCGCCTTCGCGAGCAAGCTCGCTCCCACACAGGTTTTGGTCATTTATAAGATCAATGTCCACCGCCGATCCTGTGGGAGCCGAGCTTGCTCGCGATGGCGGTGGGTCTGCTTGCACTAATGCGTGAGCAAGCTCGTCCCCACAGTGTTTACCGTGGATCAATCTGTGCCGTGATAGCTGGGAAAGCTTTTGTGGCGAGGGAGCTTGCTCCCGCTTGAGTGCGTAGCGCTCATCGCTTTTTTGGGGCCGCTACGCGACCCAGCGGGAGCAAGCTCCCTCGCCACAGGACCGTGCGGTTCCCAATACCGTGTGGGCATCCAACATCACCGCAAACCGACCCTGCCAGTTAAAAACTGTTACCTATGTGCGAGAACTGATTTGTAACCTATGTGGGTGAGTCATACCCGGAACCATAAGCAGCCGTTACAGCAGAAACGGATATGTACTCTGAAAAGGGGCCGCCTCACCCCCAACGCTTAGGCTCACCCACCAGTTGCCCCTGCACCCCAAACAACCCCATCTCCCGAATCACCGCCAACTCCCCCTCCGTCTCCACCCGCTCAGCAATCAACGGCAAGTCGATACTGTGAGCAGCCCGCTGTATCGCTTCGATAAACAGGCGCTTGTCACTTTCCTGGTCAATCGCGCGAATGTAGCTACCGTCGATCTTCAAGTACGCCAGCCCCAACCGCGACAGATTGCCGATCATGCTGAACCGCCCACCAAACCGCTGCAGGCTCAAGGAGAAACCAAGCTCGCGCAACTGCCGGGTCAACTGCTCCAGCACCGCTTGCTCCGGCAGTTGCTCTTCACCAATTTCCAGGGTCAGGCGCGATCCAAGATTGGAATGAGCTCGCAGGATTTCAAAGACCTTGTTCAACGCCTGCGGATCGGCAAGCGTGGCGGAGGACAGGTTCAACGCCAAGGACTGCTCATGCCCAGCCATCTGCTTGAGCACCTGTTCAAGCATCAAGCGGTCCAGCCGCGCAGTCCAGCCGAAGCGCTCCAACCACGGCAGGAAACGCCCGGCGGGGATCGTCTGGCCCTGCTCGTCCAACAGCCGCGACAACACCTTGTAATGCAGCACCACCTGAGTGTCCTGGGCCGCCACCACCGGCTGGAAGTACAGCTCGAAGCGCTGATGACTCAAGGCCTGGTCGAGCAGCGTGTGCCAGGCGTGGTGATCATCACCGACACTGGCCGAGGCACTGTGGTCCAGGCAGGCCCAGCCCGGTTCTCCCTGGCTTTCGGCCTGGGCCAGGGCCTGGTCGCCGAGCTGGAGCACCGCTTGCGGCGAGTCGCCATGGACGAACGGCGCCAGCCCGATGGAGGCCACCGAGGCCACGTCAGTCGCGCCGGTGGCATGCAGGCTCGCCAACGCGGCTTCGAGGTTCTGCGCCAATTGCAGCGCTTCCTCACGCACCAGCCCCGGGGCCAGCACCGCGAACTCGCCGCCGCGAATACGCGTGACCAGGTTGTGGGTTTCCGGGTAGCGGGCGCACTCACGCTGCAATTGCTCGCCCACGGCCTTGAGCAACTGATCGGTGCGCTGGCCGCCCAGCCGCTGGTTCAAACCGGCCAGGTCCTTGACCCGCAACAGCAGCAGATAACCGGAACTGGCCTGCTCCGGGTTGCTCACCCGGGCATTGAGCTGCATTTCGAAATAACGCCGGTTGGCCAGGCCCGTGAGGTTGTCCTGGTAGGACTCGACCCGCAGTTTTTCGCTGCGCTCGGCCTGTTCCTGGAACAGCGCCTTGAGCTTCTCGACCATCTGGTTCATTGCCTGCACCACGCGGCGCAGTTCAGGCGTGCGCGGCAGCTCCGGCAGGCTCAGGAACTCACGACGGGCAATGGCGTGGGACTGATGCACCATGTAGTCCAGCGGCTTGAGCTGGCGACGCAGCAGCAAGGCCCCCAGCACCGCGCTCACGGCGCCGCACAGCAACAGCCAGCCCAGGCTGCCCAACGCGCTCTGCCACAGCTTGGCGAGGGCGAACATCGGGTGGCTGACCACTTCGACCCGCGCCGCCTGCTCCCAGCCACGGCTGACGATGGCATCGCCACCGGCCGGTTCCAGGCCGATCAGCTTGACGAACCATTGCGGCACACTGCCGGCGTCCGGTGTACCGGTGCGCTCGACCAGGGTCTTGTCGGTGGCCACGTCGACCACGCGGATGCTGGCGTAGTAGCCGCTGTCGAAGATCGAGCTGACCATCAATTCCACCATCGCCGGGTCGTCGATGTTCGGCGTCAACGACAGCGCCAGCGCCGTAGCCGCGTCCTGGGCGTGGGAGCGCAACTGGTTGACGTATTGGGCCCGCGAGCTTTCCAGGCTGACCATGAAGCTGCCGCTGAAGGCAACCACCAGGAACAGACAGATAGCGATCAACAGCTGTTTGAACAAGGACATCTGAGCGCGCGCTCCTAGTTAGTCGTCTCGACCGGAAAACCTTCGGCCTGCATTTTTTTCAACACGTCCTGCCACCGGGACAGGCGCTTGGTGTCACCCACTTTCTTGTTGCCCTTGGCGCCCGGCAGCCACAGCCCTTCGGCATTGAAAGAGTAGACCGGGAGCAAGTCGGTTCGCTGGCTGGCCGGCTGGATACCGTCGATCAGGCTGTCGAGGACCAGCGGCATCGCCTCGGGCGTGGCGTAATAGGTGAGCACCATGTGCGCACGGTTCTGCCGCAACGCCTTGACGTAGGTGATGCGCAGCTTGTCACTGGACACCCCGAGACGACGCAGGCTGAAATACTTGGCGATGGCGTAGTCTTCACAGTCGCCGGCGCCCTTCCACAAGGCCTGGATCGGCGTCTCCCAATAGTCGACTTCACGCCACAGGTCGATGTCTTCCACGTAGCGCACCTGTTTGTTGAAAAACAGGTTCACCACCTTGAGCTGTTCCAGTTCGGGGATCTGTTTCTGAGTCGCCAGCAGTTGCTGCCACGCGTCGATCCGCTGCTGCCCTTCGCCCAGTGGCCCATATAACGCTTGCGCCCGCCGGCTGATCTGCGCAAAGTCCCAGTCGGCTTGCAGGCCGCCCAGCATCAGGCCGGCCAGCAATAGTGCCGAACACAGCCAACGCAAGGACCTGAGGACTGGGAAAGGTGCAGCCAAGGGAAATACGTCCGAAAAGGGCCGTTGGAAATTCGTTGGATGGTGAAGCCTGGCCGGGCAAAAGACAATGGCAGGTTGCAATCACCGCAAGCAGACTAAACTTTAGTTCAGGAACCGGGGCCGCGAGATTTTGACGGCTTGGCAATCTGTAACTAACGTTGGCATGGATCCAATTTTCGTTACTACCCGTTCAGGTGTTGTCGTGACAAAGAAGCCCAAACCGCTCAGCACTATCCAGGTCAACGGTCCCGTCCCCGCCGATCAGGCGCGGTCGATCATCGAAAGCTCCCTGCGCGAGGCCATCCTCGACGGGCGCCTGCCCAGCGGCACCGCCCTGCGCCAGCAAGAGCTGGCCGACCTGTTCGGCGTGAGCCGCATGCCGGTACGTGAGGCGTTGCGTCAGCTCGAAGCACAGTCGTTGCTCAATGTCGTCCAGCACAAAGGCGCCGTGGTGGCCCCGCTGATTACCAACAATGCGGTGGAGACCTACGCCTTGCGTGCGGTCCTGGAAGCTTTCGCCTTGCGCTTGTCCATCCCCCTGCTCGATGACGGTGACCTGGCGCTGGCAGCCCAGTACATCGAACAGTTGGAGGCACAAACCGAATACGCTGAAATCGCCAAGCTCAACCGGCTGTTCCATATGTCGCTTTACCACAAGGCACCCAACAGCAAACTGCTGGACCTGATCGAACATGAGCTCAATGAAGAAGAGCGCTTTTTGCGTTTCCATCTTTCATCCATGGGGTTGGGCAAGCTGACCCAGGACGACCACCGCGCCATGCTCGCTGCCGCGGCGGCCAGGGATATCGATAAAGCGGTCACGTTGGTGGAGCAGCATCTGGAAAAAGCCTCCATCACCATGCGCCGGTACCTGGAACAGCCGTCGAAGCCTTGATCCCACGCCGGCGCTTCGTCCGGCGTAAAAATTTCTTACATATCCTTCCAACTCAATTGTCGCCAGCGCGGCGCGGCCTGACCGTGGCCGCGATTCGTCGCCCCATCAGTCCAATGGCACTGCCATCGATTTGGGCTCACTCTTGCGCTTGTCGATTCAAAACAGACCTGAAGAAGTCAACGCCTGGCTGAGGCCAGACGAATCGAAGCCAATACGCAAGGAGCGTCGTCCAACCGGCGGGATGATCGGAAGTCCGACCGATGTCCTGCCCCTAACAAAAAACTTCTTATTCCCCGATTCCTGAAGTGCTCCGAGTGAGGCATTCACTCGAACTATTCGATTCTGATCTCGCTAAATCGGAAGGAGCTTTTTCGCCCCAATAAAACTTATATGAAAAGTTTTAAAAGGCCTCTTCGCGCCCAACAAAACTACAACTTCAAATAATTAAAAAAACACTTGCCGCTTACTTGTTACATGTATTAATTTTTTATTCGCCGCGTTACCAGCGGCCCTTTCGATGCGCCAATACCCCAGCAAACACGGGCGTCGATAGCTGAAACAACGCTTAAAAGAGAATACTTAACCCTCTTGGGTAATTCATGGATTCCGGTTCAGGCACCCGCTCGCCTTCATTAACTAACGAGCCGCCTTCCGGACATAACATCATTGATGAGGACGTTCCAATGCAGCCATCCAAAGAACAACTATCTCTGAAAAAGCATGAACTTGGACAACACCCGGTTTTTTCCGAGATTACATCAATCGATCTGTTACGCCGCTTCATGGAAAGCCATGTCTTTGCCGTCTGGGACTTCATGTCGCTGACCAAGCGGCTGCAACGCGAGCTCACCTGTGTCCACCTGCCTTGGCTGCCGCCAGCCGACCCTCACGCGGCCCGCTTGATCAATGAAATTGTGCTGGGGGAAGAGTCGGATGACCGCCCCGGCGCAGGCTACTGCAGCCATTTCGAACTGTACCTGGACGCCATGCGGGAAATCGGCGCCGATACCCGTGCAATCGAGCAGTTCATCACCCTGCAGCAGGAAGGCGTCAGCCCCGAGACCGCGCTGGACAGCGTCGAGGTCGAACCGGCGGCGGCGCGGTTCGTCCGCCAGACCTTGCACACCGCCCTGCACGCCCCGGCCCACAGCGTGGCCGCCGCGTTCGTGCATGGCCGCGAGAGCGTCATCCCACAGATGTTCCAACGCATGTTGGACGCCTGGGGCATTGGCCTGGATCAGGCTCCGACCTTTCGCTACTACCTGCAACGGCACATCGAGGTCGACTCCGAGGACCACGGGCCGGCGGCAGAGAAACTCTTGGCGCGACTGATCGATGGCGACCCGCAGCGCGAAACCGAGGTGCTGGCCGCCGCGCTCGCCGCCGTTCACAGTCGCGCGGCCTTGTGGGACGGCCTGCGCCAGAGCATGGCCCAGCCGGTTGCACAGGTGATGCCATGAACGCCGTCGAATACCAATCCTTCGCCGACGCCTGGGAAAGCCGCGCCACGATCCGTACCCGGCCACGGCGCCGGGTCGAAGACGACGACAAGCTGATCTTCCCCATGAGCCGCCAGCCGCTGGTGCACAGCCAGACCTTCCTCAGCCACTGTGCGCAATTACGCGACTTCGTGCTGGTGCAGAGCCTCTACAAATTCATCAATGACGTGGTGATTTTCGAGACCGAACTGGTGGACCACACCGCCCGGCGCATCGCCAAGAACCGCTTCGGCATCGAGTTCCCGTTCGCCTGCCGCTACGACGCGATGACCGTGGTGGTGGACGAGGATTACCACGCGCTGGTGGCGATGGACTTCATGCAGCAGACCATCGACATGACCGGCATCGAACCGATCCCGTTGCCTGGGCAGATCGAACTCAGCCGCGCCATACCGGCGACCCTGGCCCAGGCGCCAGAGCATCTGCTCAGTGCCGTGGAGCTGATCTGCATCGCCATTGCCGAGAACACCGTGACCAACGAAGTGGCCGCCTTCGCCCGGGACGACTCGGCCAAGGCCTCGATCAAGGGGCTGATGGCCGATCACTTGCTCGACGAGGGCCGGCACTCCGGTTTCTGGACGCGACTGGTGCAGATCTACTGGCGCACCGCCCCCGAAGAGGACCGCGCGCAAATTGCCCGCCTGATGCCCGGTTTCATCGCCCAGTACCTGGCGAGCGACCTGCAGCAAGCATTCGATTTCGAGCTGATCGCGCACCTGCCCGTCGACGAATCGGTGCGCCAGTCGCTGCGTGAAGACGCCAGTGCGCTGGCGTATCCCATTAATCGTTTTCACCCCTTGGTGGGCAACATCACGCGTTTTTTCCGCGGCAGCTCGATGCTCGCGTCCCCCTGCGTACGCGATGCCCTCGCTGATTATCTGACCCCATGAGGACCTTTCCATGAGACGCCTCGACATTGCAGTGCCTGGCACCAGCCAGGCCATGGCCGAACTGGCCCGGGAATTGGAGCAGCACGGTCACGCGGTGGTGGACCTGCAATCGTCGGTCGACCTGTTGATCGACGACGGTACGACACCGCGCGCCATTGACGCCCGCTCATGCCTTCAGGTCCGCGTGGCGCTGCGCTCGCTGCCCGGCGAGGCATTGCCGCAACCGGTGCTGCTCTTTCACGACGGTGCGCAGCGGCTGTTGTGCCAGGAAGTGATCGCGCCGCAACGCGATGGCAATGGTCAATCCTTGCGCCTGCGTACGCTGGCGACGCTGGTCGAAACCGGCGCACGACTGGTCAGCCAGTTGTCCCGGGATGAGACCTGCTTCGATGATTGGCCGACGGTACACGCTGACGCCATTGACCACCCCCTGCTCGGGCTCGATGCGCTGGAGCCGCTGGCCTTCGAGCACGGCCTCAATCGGCCACCGGTGCCCTGGTTGCTGGCCGCCGCCGACGTGCCGGTGATGCACAGCATCGAACAGCGCCTGCTCGATGACGCGACGCAACCGGCCCTGTGGGTCGATGGGCAATTGATCGACTACAAATCCTTGCGCCGCCTGGCGCTGAGGTTGCAGCAGCCGATGTTGGAAATACTGCACCGAGCAGAACATGATAAAGGAGCTGTTGGAGAACCTGTTGGAGCAAGAAAAGCAGAACCTGTGGGAGCAAGGCTTGCCCGCGATGAAGACGCCGAGGTTCCCAACCAAACCGCGTCATCGTTCATCGGGGGCAAGCCTTCCTCCCACAGGACTTCTTCCCACGGGCCGTGTTCCCATAAAGTAATCGGCGTGTGCCTGCCCAAATCCGCGCACCTGTACGCGGCAATCCTGGCGGTGCTCGGCTGTGGGGCGGTGTACCTGCCGCTGGACCCGCAGCATCCGGCGCAACGTCGGCGCTTTATCCTGGAAAATGCCCAGGCGGACCTGCTGCTGCACGACGGCGACAGCGACTTGGGCGACCTGATGCTGCCAACGCTGAACATCCATCAGCTGCCAGCGCCCAAGCCAGGCATTCCGGCCTCGTTGATCCGCCGCACCGTGGATGGCGACGAACCGGCCGTGGCGATCTACACCTCCGGCACCACTGGCCAGCCCAAAGGCGTGTTGCTCAGCCAACGCAACCTCAGCCATTTCTGCGCCTGGTACGGCGACTACGTCGGGTTGCAGCGCGACAGTCGGGCGTTGCAGTTTTCCACCATCAACTTTGACGCGTCGCTGCTGGATATCCTGCCGACCTTCATCCACGGCGCCCTGCTGGTGGTGCCCAGCGAAGACCAGCGCCGCGATCCGCAACAATTGGTCGCGTTGATACAGAAACAGCGGGTCAGCCACGCCTTCCTGCCGCCTGCGCTGCTGAGCGTCATGCCCCTGGAGGCGCCGTTGGGCCTGGCGCATCTGATCACCGGTGGCGATGTCTGCGAGCCGTTCGTGATCGAACAGCTCGCGCCACAATGCCGGTTCCACAACATCTACGGCCCGACCGAAACCACGGTGCTGGCGACCACCCGGCGCTTCGGCGTCGGCGACAACAACCGCAACCTCGGCATGCCCATCGCCAACGGTCGGGTGCTGATCCTGGACGAACAACTGCAACCGGTTCCCCAGGGTGTTACGGGCGAGCTGTACATCGCCGGCCCGGGCGTCGGCCTCGGCTATCTGAATGATCCGACGCTGACCGCGGCGCGTTACCTCAACCTGACGCTGCCCACCGGGCAAACGCTGCGGGTCTATCGCACCGGCGACATCGGCCAGTGGACCGACAACGGCATCGAACTGTGTGGCCGTCGCGATAACCAGGTGAAGATCCGTGGCTTTCGGGTCGAACCCGAGGAAATCGAACACTGCCTGCGGGAAAGCCAGTTGTTTCGCCAGGTGGCGGTGGGTGTTGATGAACGGCGGCGGATCCTGGCGTTCCTGGTTCATCCCGAACAAGAGCGCCCCGGCGCCGCTCTTCAGGCCTTGCGCGAGCATGTACAGAACAGCTTGCCCAGCTACATGCACCCGGCCGCCTACGTCGAATTGCCCAGCCTGCCCTACACCAGTAACGGCAAGGTCGATCGCCGGGCGTTGCTCGCCATGGCGGTGCAGGTGCACGTCGACGGCCAGCGGCGCCAGCCGCAGAACGCCTTGGAGACACAACTGCAGCAACTGTGGGCCGAGCTGCTGGAGCTGCCGGTCGACGACATCGCCACCGACGAAAGCTTCTTCAACCTCGGCGGGCATTCGATCCTGCTGTCACGATTGCTGCTGAGCATTCGCCAGGCGTTCGGCCGCAGCCTGTCGATCAATCGCTTCATCGAAGCGCCGACGCTGATGACCTTGGCGAAGTTGCTGGACGACCCCGAGCAAAACAGTGCGTCGAGCCTCAGCCCCCAGGCCTTCATCGATGCCGAGGCTGAGCTCAACCTCGACCCGCTGCCCATCAGCCAATGCGGCGATGTGCACAAGGTGGTAGTGACTGGCGCCAACAGTTTCCTTGGCGTGCACATCGTCGAGGCGCTGCTGGCCTGGGGTGCCACCGAAGTCGCCTGCCTGGTGCGCGCCAGCGCTGAACAGAGCGCGGCCGAGCGTTTCTCCCAGGCCCTGCGGGACAATCACCTGACCCATCTGGACCTGGACCGCGTCAGCGTCTACGCCGCCGATATCACGCAACCGCAATTGGGTTTGCCGGATGACGTCTATGCCCGCATCGATGCCACCTTCGGCGCGCTGGTGCACAACGCGGCCCACGTCAACCATGTGCTCGACTACGAGTCGTTGGCACGGGACAACGTGGAACCGATTTTCGAGTGCCTGCGCCTGTGTGAAGGGCGCAGCAAGAAGATCTTCAATTTCGTCTCCACGCTGTCTGCCTCCAGTGCCCTGGATGCCGACGGTCAGGTGCTGGAACAGCCGGCCGCCGAGACGCCGCCGATCTACATCAAGAACGGCTACAACCTGTCCAAATGGGTGGGCGAACGGATCCTGCAACGGGCCCGGGATCGCGGTGTGTGGGTCAATCTTTTCCGCCCCGGCAACATCAGCTTCAACAGCCTGACCGGGGTCTGCCAACCCCACAAGAATCGCTTGATGCTGATGCTCAAGGGCTCGATCCAGCTCGGCCAGGTGCCGGACCTGTCGCTCAATTTCGACCTGATGCCGGTGGACTTCCTGGCCCGCTTCATCGCCTTCCATGCCAGCCGCTACCAGCCCAGCCAAGCGGTGTTCAACCTGCATAACCCGCAACCGTTGAGCTGGGACGCTTATGTGGCGTCGTTCCGTGACAGCGGCCGTGAATTTTCCCTGGTGAGCATCGCCGAGTGGCAACGGCAATTGGCTCGGGTCGATGCCGACAATGCGTTGTTTGGCGTACTGGGTTTCTACCTCAACGGCTTCGAGGAAGACATCGGTGACATCTCGCTGATCAGCCACGACAACGCTCGCGCCGGCGTGCGGCAGATGGGCGCCAGCTACCCGGAAAAATCCCCGGCCCTGCTACGCCGCGGCGCCGAGTACCTCAAGGCCATCGACTTCATCTGAAACCCCCTCAACCCAAAGCAAGGAGCAAGACCATGAGTGCATTTCAACCCGACACCCTGATCAAAAACCCACAAGCCTGCCAGGTCGAAACCTCGGTGGAGGTCGCGGCCGATGCGGCGCGCGTCTGGGACGTGGTGGGTGATTTTGGCGGCTTCAACCGTTTCATCCCGGCCCTGGAGCGCATCGAAATGACCGGCGAAGGCGTGAGGTCCCTGCGCAAGAAGTTCTTCCGCGATGGGCAGAACCTGGTGGTGGAGCAGCTCAACAGCCGTGACGACCAGGCCATGCACATGACCTGGACGCTGATCTACAACACCCTGGGCATCGACAACCTGTGGGCGGCCATGCGCGTCGAACCCTTGGCCGGCAAACGCTGCCGCGCCACCTGGACCATCATCGCCGACCACACCGACGCCCATACAACGTCAGGCTTCCGGGATTTCCTCCAGGGCTTCGCCGATGAGGCGATGGGGAATGTGCAGGGGATGTTCAAGTAGCGCCCATCCCTTGTGAGAGCGGGCTTGCTCGCGAAAGCGGTGGGTCTGTGCCGATGATGTCGACTGGATGACCGCCATCGCGAGCAAGCTCGGCTCCCACAGTTTGGTTCTGGGATGGACGCAAGATCCAGGCTCACCGCCAATCCCCTGTGGGAGCGAGCCTGCTCGCGAAAGCGGTGGGTCTGTGCCGGTGATGTCGACTGGATAGCCGCCATCGCGAGCAAGCTCGCTCCCACAGTTTGGTTCTGGGGTGAACGCAAGATCCAGGCTCACCGCAAATCCCCTGTGGGAGCGAGCTTGCTCGCGAAAGCGGTGGGTCTGTGCCGATGATGTCGACTGGATGACCGCCATCGCGAGCAAGCTCGCTCCCACAGTTTGGCTCTGGGATGGACGCAAGATCCAGGCTCACCGCAAATCCCCTGTGGGAGCGAGCCTGCTCGCGAAAGCGGTGGGTCTGTGCCGGTGATGTCGACTGGATAGCCGCCATCGCGAGCAAGCTCGCTCCCACAGTTTGGTTCTGGGGTGAACGCAAGATCCAGGCTCACCGCAAATCCCCTGTGGGAGCGAGCTTGCTCGCGAAAGCGGTGGGGCTGTGCCGATGATGTCGACTGGATGGCCGCCATCGCGAGCAAGCTCGCTCCCACAGTTTTGATTCTGGGATGGACGCAAGATCCAGGCTCACCGCAAATCCCCTGTGGGAGCGAGCTTGCTCGCGATGGCATCAGCCCAGGCAACCCGTACCCATGGCAAGGGAGCAAGCTCCTCGCCACAGGGGATTGGGTCGGCTTGCGACTGAGGTCAGATCTTGAAGCTGTCCACCAGTTGCTTCAGGCGATTGGCCTGTTGGGACAAGGCATCGCAGTCCTTCAGGGTTTCATTGAGGTTGGCCACGCTTTGCTGGTTCAGCAGGTTGATGTGGCTGACGTCCATGTTGAGGGTTTCAACCACGGCGGTCTGCTCTTCGGTCGCAGCGGCTACCGACTGGTTCATGCCGTCGATCTCGCCGATGCGCTGCGTCACGCTGACCAGTCGCAGGCCAGCCTGGTTGGCCACTTCCACGCTTTCTTCGCTGGAGGTCTGGCTGGCGTTCATCGTGGTCACCGCTTCACGGGAACCGACCTGAAGCGAGGTGATCATCTTGTGGATTTCCTCCGCCGACTCCTGGGTGCGGTGCGCCAGGTTGCGCACTTCATCGGCCACCACCGCAAACCCGCGTCCGGCTTCACCGGCACGAGCCGCTTCGATGGCCGCGTTCAGCGCCAGCAGGTTGGTTTGCTGGGAGATGCCCTTGATCACATCCAGGATGTGCCCGATGTTGTCGGTGCTGGCGTTCAGGGTTTCGATCTGGGTGCACGAGAGGCTGATCTTCTGCGACAGCTCGGTCATGGCCTGGATGGTTTTTTCCACCACCTGGCGACCGTCATCGGCCTGTTCGCTGGCACCGCTGGCCTGTTGCGAAGCATCGGCGGCATTGCGGGCGATTTCCTGGGTGGCGGCGCCCAACTGGTTGATGGCCGCCGCCACACTGTTGGTGCGGGCGCTCTGCTCATCCGAGCCGACGAGCGAAGCGTTGGACGAGGTCATCACTCGCTGCGACAGGTCATGCACCTGGCGGGTGGCGGAAGACACTTCCGCGATCGACGCGTGAATCCGCTCCACGAACTGGTTGAACGAACCACCCAACACCGCGAACTCATCCTTGCCCTGCACCACCAGGCGTCGGGTCAAGTCGCCTTCGCCCTGGGCGATGTCCTGCATGGCGCGACCCATGGTGGTCAACGGGCGCATCAGCACCTGGATCAACAGGCTCAGCAGCAAGGCAATCGCCGCCACTGCGACAAACATCGCGATCAGCGCCGACGTACGGAACTGGCTCAACGGTGCGTAGGCCTTGGCCTCATCGATCGACAGGCCGATGTACCACTCGGCGTTCGGCAGGCCGGTCACCGGGGTGAACGAAAGGATACGGTTCTGGCCGTTCAGCTCGACCTCCTGGATACCCTTGCCAATGCGCACCGGCGTACCTGGGTAGATGTCCTTGAGGTTTTTCATCACGTGGTCCTTGTCGGGGCTGACAATCACCTGACCGTCGCCACTGACCAGGAACGCATGGCCAATGCCACCGAAGTCCACGGAGTTGATGATTTTCACCAGGGTTTCCAGGCTCAGGTCGCCGCCCACCACGCCAAGCAATTCGCCGTTGTGCTTCACCGGCAGGGCCACGGTCACCACCAGGCCACCCACCGCCGCCAGGTAAGGCGGGGTCAACATGGTTTTATCGGCGCTCACTGCCTGTTTGTACCAAGGGCGCTGACGCGGGTCGTAGCCGTCAGGCATTTTGGCGTCCGGGCGTTGGGTGAAGACACCGTTGGCCTGGCCCACATAAGTGAATTGGAAGTTCGACGTCAGCGCCGGCTGATCCACCAGCCCCGGCAGATCGGCAGCAGTGCCCTGATGCGCGATGTTTTGCGCCAGGTTTTCCAATACCAGGATCCGCCCACTCATCCAGTTCTGGATGCTGCTGGCCGTCAGGTCGCCGGACTGCTCGATGGACGACTCCAGGCTGCTGCCGATGGTGTTGCGCTGCAAATAATCGTTGTAGAGCGTGAACAGGGCAAAAGCCAGAACCACCACACCAGAGGCGGCAAGAAGGATTTTGTGGCTGAACTTTAGATTCATCGATGGGGCTTCTTATGCAAGGAGTGGGGGTGCATTCCAGGTTGCAACGTTCCATGTAACAGCGCGGGCAGTCTCGTCACTTGCTCCACTTTGGTGCACGCATATCCACTCTGTCGGCAAGCTTGTACAAATAATTAGGCATTTGTACAAATAGGCGACAGGAGGCTCGCCGGGTCGAACGGTGGTTGCAAATTCGCCGACGGCTGATGACAATGCGACACGTTATCATTCGTAACATCCAGGCCGTCGCGTCCATGTCATCTCCCGAGTTTGCAGTACAGGCGCTCTACAGCCAGCATCACGGCTGGCTCAACACATGGCTGCGCACCCGCTTGGGCAATGCCGCCGATGCGGCCGACCTGGCCCAGGACACCTTCGTGCGCCTGTTGCAGCGTAGCGAACGCCCGGAGCTTCGGGCCCCACGCGCCTTTTTACGCACCATCGCCCAAGGCCTGGTGATCGACCATTGGCGGCGGGAAGAAATCGAACGCGCCTACCTCCAAACCATAGCGCACCTGCCGGAAGCCGAAACCCCCGGCGCCGAAGCCCAGGCCTTGATCCTGGAATTGCTCGAAGCCATTGCCAAGATGCTCGAAGGCCTCAAGCCGAAAGTCCGCAAGGCCTTTCTGTTGGCCCAATGCGAAGGCCTGACGTACAAGCAGATTGCCGAACAGATGGGCATTTCGTTGCGCTCGGTGGAGCGCTACGTCGCCGATGCGCTGTACCACTGCTACGTGTTGCGCTATGAAAACTGAGCCGGCGGATCACTTGCAGAGCCGCCGCAACGGCCCGTCGCAACAGGTCGTCAGGCAGGCGATCAACTGGCTGCTGCGCCTGCGCAACCATGCCACTCACCCCAGCCTGCGCCAACAGTGCGACACCTGGCGTGCCGCCCATCCTGAACACGAACTGGCCTGGCAACGGGTGCAATCGCTGCACAGCGAAATAACCTCAAACCTGAGGGCCGTGCCCGGTGCCCACATCGCCCTGGACACCTTGGAAAACAGCGCCCAGCGCCTCAGTCGTCGCCAAGCCCTGAAGCTGCTGTCGGGCGTAGCCCTGATGGGCGGTGCGGCGTGGCTGGGCAAGGACCTGGGCTGGCAGTCGTGGAATGCCGATTTCGCCACTGCCACCGGTGAGCGCCGAGGGTTCCAATTGCCAGATGGCACGCGGCTGGAACTCAATACCCACAGCGCCGCCGACCTGGATTTCACCGCCCAGCAGCGCCTGATCACCCTGGCCCGCGGCGAAATCATGGTCACCTGTGGACGCGACCCCGGGCGTCCACTGCTGGTGAAAAGCCGCCATGGGCTGTTCGAAGGGCTGGAGGGGCGTTTCGTCGTGCGCCAGGACAGCGACTGCACACGGCTAAGTGTCACCAGCGGACGAGTGGTTATCCGTTCGCACCCCAACAGCGATGGCTCGCCCATCCAGGTGGAAGCCGGGCAAAGCTACTTGATCACCGCAGCGACAGCGACCCTGGCGCCACCGCTGGACATGGACGCAGGGGCCTGGGCCGACGGGTTGATCGTCACGCGCAACATGCGCCTGGCAGATTTTCTCAATGAAGTAGGCCGCTACCGCCCAGGCTATCTGAACTGCGCAGCATCGATTGCCGACCTTCGCTTGTCAGGCGTTTTC
The DNA here is from genome assembly GCF_051132015.1 of Pseudomonas sp. Z1-12. NCBI lineage: Bacteria > Pseudomonadati > Pseudomonadota > Gammaproteobacteria > Pseudomonadales > Pseudomonadaceae > Pseudomonas > Pseudomonas sp. Z1-12. The sequence continues at coordinate 124,440 of NZ_CP071647.1, read as the reverse complement.
CGCTTGGAGGACACCGACAAATTGCTCGCCGTCCTGCCACGCACGCTCCCGGTGCAGATCCGCTATCGAACCCGTTGGTGGATCACGGTGGAACGCCTGGCCTGAATTTTTTTGGCGGGTTTCAGGCCGGCGTCCGGCTAGGACAGTAAGCAACCCTTATCGGCCTTCAGCGACTCCAACGGAACCTACAATGACTGAGCGCGTACTTCTCAAGAACCCCTTCGGCTTCTCTTCGCAACCGGGCCTGTTGCGCCAGGCCATTCATGCCGCGCTGTTCTCCACGGCGCTGGGGGTCAGCGTGGTGCCGATGCTCGCGGTGGCCGCACAAGACGGCGTGACAGCCAGCCGCCAGAGCTACAACATTGCCCCCGGCCCGCTGAGCGATGTACTGAACCAGTTCGCCCGCCAAGCCGGGATCACCCTGGCCAGCACCCCGGCGCAAACCGGCGGCGTCCAGTCACCGGGGCTCAAGGGCGAATACTCTCCCGACCAGGCCCTGAACCAGTTGCTCATTGGCTCGGGACTGGTTGCCGTCAGCCAGGATGGCAGCAGCTACGTGCTGCAAACCGAGACCGCTGGCAGCACACTGGAACTGCCGAGCACCGACATCAAGGGCTTCGCCCTGGGTAATGCGCTGGGCAGCATGGAAGGCTACAACGCCACCCACAGCCAGGTCGCCACCAAGACCAGTACCGCCCTGCGGGAAACTTCCCAGAGCGTCTCCGTGGTGACCCGCGAGCAAATGGACGACCAGGGCGCGCAAACCGTGTCCCAGGCCATGCGCTACACCCCCGGCGTGCTGACCAACCCCTACGGCGCCACCCACCGCTACGACTACGTGGCGATGCGCGGCTTCAACGACGGCTCGGTGGATAACATCTACCTCGACGGCCTCAAGTCCATGGGCGACAGCGGCACCTACAGCTCCATCCAGGTCGATCCGTATTTCCTCGAGCGAGTCGATATCCTCAAGGGGCCGTCGTCGGTGCTCTATGGCCGCAGTTCGCCCGGCGGCCTGGTGGCGCTGACCAGTAAAAAGCCCCTGTACGAGGCCTATCACCAGATCCAGGCCACGGTCGGCACCCAGGGCCAACGGGGCATGGGCTTCGATTTCAGCGGCCCGGTGGATGACGACAAACGCATCACCTATCGCCTGGTCGGCCTGGCGGACACGTCCGATACCCAGTTCGACCACAACAAGGAAAAGCGCTTCGCCCTCGCGCCCACGGTGAACATCGACTTCAGCGAAGACACCTCGCTGACGCTCCAGGCCTACCTGCAGCATGACCCCGACGGCGGCTACCACGGCGGCATGCCGGCCGCCGGCACCTTGCATCAGCGCAACGGCCGGCGAATCTCCGAAAACTTCTTCGAAGGCGAGCCGGGCGTCGACGGTTACGAACGCGACCAGCAGTCGTTCGGCTACCAGTTCGAGCACCGTTTCAACGACGTCTTCACCGCCCGGCAGAACTTCCGTTACCTGGACTCAGACGTCACCAACGATCAGGTCTATGCCTACGACTGGACCACCCCCACCAGCAACGAGCTGAACCGCTACTACACGGGCGCCGAAGAAAAGCTCCACGCCTTCATCGTCGACAACATGCTGCAGGCCGAATTCTTTACCGGCGCGACCAAGCACACCGTGCTGATGGGCGCCGACTACCAGCGGCGCAAAACCGTGGTCGACTGGACCAGCGGCAGCCTCGCGCCGATCAATGCCTTCGACCCGGTCTACGGTAACTCGGCCATCACCTACTACAGCCCCACCAGCTACCTGCGGCGCCTGGAGCAGACCGGCGTGTACCTGCAAGACCTGATCGAAATGGATAAATGGCGCTTCTCCCTGGGCCTGCGCCAGGACTGGGTCCAAACCTCGGATGAGAACCGCATCGCCGAGCTCGGTCGCCCGGCAGGCACTGAGATCAACGACAAACGCACCAAGCTCACTGGCCGTGTCGGTGCGCTGTACCTGTTCGACAACGGCCTGGCGCCGTACATCAGCTATTCCGAGTCGTTCAACCCGAACTCCTATGCCGACAGCGCCGGCAATCCACTGGCGCCCACCGATGGCAAGCAATGGGAACTGGGCCTGAAGTACCAACCACCCGGTACCGATGATCTCTACACCGCTTCGCTGTTCCGCATCGACCAGGAAAACCTCGCGACCAAACTGCCCCAGGAAAACTTCTACCGCGCCGTCGGTGCCGTACGCTCCCAAGGCCTGGAATTGGAAGCGCACCTGCAGTTGACCGAGCAGTTCAAAGTACTGGGCAGCTACACCTTCACCGACATCGAATACTCGAAATCGATGGTCAGTACCCTCAGCACGCCCACCAACATCATCGAAAACAAAGGCAACTCACCGACCCAGGCTCCGCGCCACATGGCCTCGCTCTGGGCTGACTACAAATTCGACAGCGGCGCACTCGATGGCCTGCGCCTGGGCGGCGGCGTGCGCTATGTCGGCTACAGCTGGGCCGATGCGGAGAACACCATGAAGGTGCCGTCCTACACGCTGTTCGATGCCTCGGTGGGGTATGACCTGGGCAAGGTCGGCTTGAAAGGCGTGGATGTGCGCCTGAACGCGAACAACCTGACGAACGAAACCTACGTCGCTTCGTGCGCCAGCCTGAGTTATTGCTACATGGGCGAAGAGCGCAATGTGGCGGCGACGGTGAGTTACCAGTTCTGACCTGTACCCGGTCTTGACGCATACCATTGTGGCGAGGGAGCTTGCTCCCGCTGGGTCGCGTAGCGGCCCTTGTATTTTGGGGCTGCTGCGCAGCCCAGCGGGAGCAAGCTCCCTCGCCACAAAGGCTTGCCCCTGCCCTTAGGCCTGGGCCATATCCCCTTCCTCCCGCACCACACCCTCCTCCCGCACAAACCGATTCGCCCGCCCGAACGTACCAAAGTCATTGAACCGCACGCCCATCTCGCGCATCACCTTATGGGCCACCGGCACCGTCAGTTGGCGAATGTAGAACGGCTCCCTCACCACGAAATGATGAATGCCATGGCTGCTGCCGAAGTTGAAGCAGAACGCCTGCAACGGCCACAACCACCACGGGTTGAGTACCTGGGTTTGCTGGATGACATTGCCCGGCTCGATGTCGCCGTAGTAATGCATGTTCGAGCTGATGAAATGCAGGCAAAAGGTGCGCAATACGTTCGGCCCGATGATCACCACCGCCGCGATGTCGATCACCTGCATCGTTGCCAGCGTGCTTGCCGACCAGTCAATTGAAGCGCCCATCAGGCTGGCGACGCCGTTGACCCCGTGGAAACCGAGGAACACATACCAAGCGCCCCAGTGCAGCAGCGCCAGCGGAAAATAAACTTTCAGCGTGCGCATGAGGATGCTGCGCTTGTGCGCCCAGGTCTTGGCCCGCAGCAGGCGGATGAAGGCCGACATCACGTTGTCGCCGACCATCAGCAACCGCGCCAGCCCCCAGGGTTCGCCGTTGGTAATGGCCCGCTCTTCCATGTCAGCCTCGCTGCCGGACACCTTGTGATGGTTGAGGTGCAGGTGGCGGCGGATCCACGGGTTGATGGTGCTCGGCCGCGCCAGCCACACCAGGCCCATCATCAAGTTGTGGGGCAGGCGCTGCTTGCGAAAATACATGCTGTGGATCAGGTCGTGTTCCAACTCATGGGTCAGGGACGCGAAAAACGCGTTGAGCAACAGGCACGACCAGCCAGCCAGATCACCGTTGAGGTAGAGCAGCGCCGAACCGATCATCCCCGCCAGGGCGAACGCCAGGATGCCCGCACCCAGCGCATCCTGATGACGCAAGATCGGATAGCGCTGACGTAATTCCTCACCCCGGGCCAGGACCACCTGGCGAATATGGGCCGCTCGTTGTTGTGCATTCAATCGCTCGGGGCTTGCGCAAGTGCCGTGCATGGCTTACATCCTCTGTTAGAGATGTGCTCATCCTGCCGGGCGTTGTCCCACGGGGTGGTAGCCGTAAACGCCAACCTGTTGACCGCAAGCGCCAATCGCCATGACGGAACCGACTTCCCTCGCCAGCTGGACCCGCGCCCTGCGCAAACAGCTCGATGCGCTGGGCCTGGACAGCCATGCCTTGTGCGTCGAGGCCGGCCTCGACCCGCAATGGATGGACGACCCGAACGCCCGCTACCCGCTCTCGGCCACCACGCGCCTGTGGGCATTGGCGGTGCAGGCCAGCGGCGACCCGGCCATCGGCCTGCGGGTGTCGCGCTTCGTCAGCCCCACCACCTTCCACGCATTGGGTTATGCCCTGGTGGCCAGTGGCAGCCTGCGGGAAGTGTTCGAGCGGATCGTGCGTTATCACCCCGTGGTCAGCGATGCCCTGGCCCTGCAATTGAGCCGTGGCGAAGACCGCTACCGCTTCAGCCTCGATGTGCCCCCGGGGCGGCCGGCGCCGGCGTTTGAAGCCATCGATGCGTTCGCGGCGATTTACGTGCGCACCTGCCGCAACCGCCTCGGCCGCGACTACGCACCGCTGGCGGTGTACCTGCGGCGTCCGGAACCGACGGACCCCAGCCCGTGGCACAAGGTGTTCCGCTCGCCGGTGCATTTTGGCGCCGCCCAGGATTGCCTGGAATTCAACCTCAGCGACTTCGACAGCCACCTGGACGACGCCAACCCGGAACTGGCCGAACACAACGAAACCGTGCTCGAACGCACCCTCGCCCAGCTCCAGCCACTGACTTGGGAGCGCAAGGTTCGCGCGGCCATCGAGGCGCAACTGCCCGAAGGCGAGCCCAGCGCCGAACGCATCGCCCAGGCCATGCACCTGAGCCTGCGCAGCCTGCAACGGCACCTGGCCGACGAAGGCTGCCGCTTCGACGCACTGCTCAACGAATGCCGGGAAAACCTCGCATTGCTGCACCTGCGCGATCCGCAATGCTCGCTGAGCGAAGTCAGTTACCTGCTGGGCTTTGCCGACGCCAGCAGCTTCAGCCGCGCCTTCAAACGCTGGACCGGCATGACGCCGGGGCAGTTCCGGGATGGGTTGCGTTAGGGATTCGCGGTGCCTGGGCTGGCCCTATCGCGAGCAAGCTCGCTCCCACATTGGAAGCGGTGTGACCGCAATAGCTGCGACAACACCTAACCCCTGTGGGAGCGAGCTTGCTCGCGATGACTTTCGCCCAGACAACCCAAGCCCGTGGCGAGGGAGCTTGCTCCCGCTCGGCTGCGCAGCAGTCGCAAAACCGGCCTATGCGATCCGCCTGTAGATTGCTGGGGCCTGCTGCGCAGGCCAGCGGGAGCAAGCTCCCTCGCCACGGATGCCGGGTGCATCAGTCGGCGCTGGGTTTAAGACTGCGTGCAAGGCCCGATGTCCAAGCGTCGACCATTGCTTCCCCTGTCGCTCGGAACGGTTGATGGCCATTCATGTAGCGACGCATTTCGACCAAGGCGACACCCATTCCATGAACCACCTGCTCCAACAGTTCCTTGCAGCGCTTCTCGGTCAAATTGCAGGCTGAGCGACCAAACCCCATCAGCATTTTATATTTCGGCCAGGCTTTGGAGCCGCCCAGCAGGAGCGCCATGTTGTCATTACGAATGTAAACCGCAGTACTGACCAGGTCATAGGCGGGTGCGAGCCTGATCGATGCGTCAGCGCCACAGTGGTCATAAAGCACCCCGAAATTCTTCAAGTGCGCATCACCATTTTTCAAGCCCGCCGAAAGCGCCACGATTTTAAACAGAGACTCCAGCGCCTGATTGAGCTTATGAGGTGAAACGTACGCCTTGATCTGCCGGGCCGCGCCTTCATACGAACCGTCGTACTTGGTTTTAGAAGGCGAGCCGTTGAGCACACAGAAGTCCTCAAAACCCAAGTATTCGCCAGTGCGTGACAAATCAAAACGCTTCACGATCAGGAATTTACCGCGCTCACTGAGCTCGAACTCCGGCACCTCAAGCCCTGCATGCAACGCGGCACGCATGCAGAAAAACTCGTTGGCAGCCAGCTCGGGAAATTCGTCCGCGCGAAAAGCCTTGATCAGGTGTGTGGCACCCCGGTGGGTCAAGCGATCGACTGTCGATGCGCTATCGCGTATGAGCACCTTGGGTTGTACGCCGGACACACCCGAATACTGCCCATAGGTGTGCAGCAGATCGTCGAACAACCCCTCGGCCCCGTCGTGTACAAGCAAATCAGCCAGACTGGTTTCAGGCGGCCCGGCCGAAATCCCCAAACAACCAATGCCCACTCGACCCAATTGATGAGGCCCCACGATGGCAAGCATGGCGAAGTCGTCAAAGCCTCGTACCGCTTTGCTGAAGCGACGAACCAACTCATCATGCAAGGCACCTTCCGGCAGGTTCATCTCAAAAATGGGTGGTACGCCGGGTTCCCAGGCGTAGCTTTCAAGACGCACCGGCATCGTCAGCGAAACCGACTGTTCCTCTTGCGCCCCCGTGGAATAGGCGAACACAGATTTACTGCGTTGCTGACCCCGCCCAAGAATGCCAACCGCCGTTTCACTGACGGTGACTTGCAACCTGTCCAGGCCTTGCTCGTCAGCCATGGAAAGCATCCTTTCTCAGTGAGTCGAGCGTGGGACGTTTCGCAGGGCGAGCGACAGCTGCCAGCTCGTAGCCAAAACCATTGAGGATCGCTTCGACCTTGCGGATACCGACTTCCGCAATCGTGTTGTTTTCGATGCCGGAAATCGTGGCACGGCTCATGCCGTACTGGGCGGCCAATGCCTGCTGGGAGAGGTGGTGTTCTTTTCGAAGTCGCCTTATCAAATCGCCTAGGTTTTTCATCGTCATTCCGCATCATATACAGTGCAAGTTGATAAAATATAATGGTATGCACTGTATTTAATTCAAATTTCATGAAGTGTAGCGCATAAACATGCGTGCTTGCTCGGGATGACCTTCGCCCAGACAACCCAAGCCCTGTGGCGAGGGAGCTTGCTCCCGCTCGGCTGCGCAGCAGCCGCAAAACCGCCCTATGCGATCCGCCTGTAGGTTGCTGGGGCCTGCTGCGCAGGCTAGCGGGAGCAAGCTCCCTCGCCACGGGTGCCGCGTCGGCTTTTAGATTGTGGTCAGGGCTCGCAACCGTTCAATGTCGACGATTTCGATCTCGCCGTAGCCCAGGTGAAGAATGCCCTGGGCCTGCAGGTCCTTGAGGATCTGGTTGGTGGTCTGGCGTGACAGCGAGAGCATCAGCGCCAGTTGTTCCTGGGGCAGTTGCAGGACCCGCCGGGCCGGTTCGGTTTCGCCGTAGCCTTCGGCGATCATCAGCAGGCGGTGGGCCAGGCGGGCCGGGGCGGGCATCAGGCTCAGGTGTTCGAGGTTGATGAAGGTCAGGCGCAGTTTGTGGCTCATCAACAAGGCGAGATGGCGCCAGTGAATCGGTTGCTCCTGCAGGAAAGCCAACAACGGCGCCTGGGGCACGTGCAGCAGCACGCCTTGACCCACCACGACCGCATCATGGGTCCGTGGCTGGCCATCGAACAGGCAGATTTCACCGAACCAGTGAGGCGCTTCCACCACGCTCAGCAACGCCTCCTTGCCCTGTTCGTTCACCGCACCGACGCGCACCGCGCCTTCCAGCACGGCATACAGCCCGCAGGGTGGATCGCCGCGCTGGAACAGCCGATGGCCCGGCGCCAGATGGCGCACCCGCGCCATGCCCAGCAGACTATTCTGTAACTCAGCAGGCAGATGGCTGTACCAGTGGCCCGCCATCAGGTGTGAGTGCCAGGGATGGGAATTCATGGAAACTCCGGGACAAGTGTCGGCTAACTGACAGAACGCCTGGTGATACCCGGGCATCATGCAGGCATCACCTCAGGAGGAACAACAATGAAAAGCCTCGTCGATCATCTCAGTCAATACGCCGCGTATCACCGCGACCCGCGCAACATCGCCAGCCACTTCATCGGCATCCCGCTGATCTTCGTCGCCGTCGCCGTGCTGCTGTCACGGCCCGGCTGGCCAGTGGGCGCGGTGCTGGTGTCGCCGGCGCTGCTGGTGGCGGTGGCCAGTGCCTGGTTCTACCTGCGCCTGGAACTGCGCCTAGGCGTGCTGATGACGGTGCTGCTGGGTCTCGCCGTCTGGCTGGGCCAGGTGCTCGCCGCGCAAAGCACCTGGGTGTGGCTGGGCAGTGGCCTGGGCATGTTCGTGGTGGGCTGGGTGATCCAGTTCGTCGGCCACTATTACGAAGGCCGCAAGCCGGCGTTCGTCGACGACCTCACCGGGCTGATTGTCGGGCCGCTGTTTGTGGTGGTGGAAGCCGGCTTCCTGCTGGGGCTTCGCGGCGAACTGAAGCGCGCCATCGAAGAGCGCGCCGGGCCGGTGGCGTTGCGCAACCAGCGTTCGGCGGCCTGAAAGCTACGCCACGCAGGTAGCGGTTAGGCTACCTCTGTGGGAGCGAGCTTGCTCACGATTGCGCTCGGCCAGTCACCGATGTATCGACTGCTCCACCGCCATCGCGAGCAAGCTCGTTCCCACAATGGATCTCCATATGCACACCAATATTGTGTTCACTAAAGTTCTACTGTGGGAGCGAGCCTGCTCGCGATGCTTTTGCTTGTTCTTTTGCTCTTAGAGGTTGGCGACTTTCTGCCAGACCTTCGGCTTGAAGAACAGCGTCTCGCCCTTCGCCAGCCCCACCAGGCTGTCATGGTCCTTCACCACTTCCGCCTCGATCAGTTCGCTCTGGCCTTCCACCTTCAGGGTCACCCGAGTGGTGGCGCCGAGCGGACGGATGTCGCGCACTTCGGCGGCGTGGTGGTCTTCCAGCTCCGAGCGCGACAGCGAGACTTCGTGCGGGCGGAACAGCACATGCCGATCCTCACCCAAATGCAGGCGGTTCGAGTCGCCGAGGAAGTGGTACACAAAGTCGCTGGCCGGGTTTTCGTAGACATCCCCCGGCGAGCCGATCTGCTCGATCACGCCCTTGTTCATCACCACGATGCGGTCGGCGACTTCCATGGCTTCTTCCTGGTCGTGGGTCACGAACACCGAAGTCAGGTTGATGTCCTCGTGCAACCGCGCCAGCCAGCGGCGCAGTTCCTTGCGGACCTTGGCGTCGAGGGCGCCGAACGGTTCGTCCAGCAGCAGCACCTTGGGTTCCACCGCCAAGGCGCGAGCCAGGGCGATACGCTGGCGCTGGCCGCCGGACAACTGCTCCGGGTAGCGGTCGGCGAGCCAGTCCAATTGCACCATGTTCAGCAGTTCATGGACCTTGGTCGCGATCTGGCTTTCGTTCGGGCGCTGGCCCTTGGGCTTCATGCGCAGGCCGAAAGCAACGTTGTCGAACACCGTCATGTGGCGGAACAAGGCGTAGTGCTGGAACACGAAACCGACGTTGCGATCACGCACGTCGTGGCCGGAGACATCCTCGCCGTGGAACACAATGTTGCCTTGGTCCGGGGTCTCGAGGCCGGCGATGATCCGCAGCAAGGTGGTCTTGCCGCAACCGGATGGCCCGAGCAGCGCTACCAGCTCGCCGCTCTGGATGTCCAGGCTGATGTCGTCCAGGGCCCGGAAGGCGTTGAAATTCTTGCTGACGTTACGGACTTCGATCGACATGACTTATTCCTCCGCGGCGCTGGCGCGCAGGCGGTTGATTCGGTTTTCGCTCCACTGCTTGAGCAGCAGGATGAAGAGCGCCAGGATCAGCAACAGGCTCGCCACAGCGAACGCGGCCACGTGGTTGTATTCGTTGTAGAGGATCTCGACGTGCAGCGGCAGGGTGTTGGTCACTCCGCGAATGTGTCCGGACACCACCGACACCGCGCCGAACTCACCCATGGCCCGGGCGGTACACAGCACCACGCCATAGATCAGGCCCCACTTGATGTTCGGCACGGTGACATGCCAGAACATCTGCCAGCCATTGGCGCCCAGCAGGCGCGCGGCCTCTTCTTCCTGGGTGCCTTGTTCCTGCATCAGCGGGATCAGCTCACGGGCCACGAACGGCACGGTGACGAAGATCGTCGCCAGCACAATGCCCGGCAGCGCGAACACGATCTGGATGTCGTGATCCGACAGCCACGGCCCGAACAAGCCCTGGGCGCCGAACATCAGTACGTAGACAAGACCGGCGATCACTGGCGACACCGAGAACGGCAGGTCGATCAGCGTCACCAGCATGCTTTTGCCGCGGAATGAGTATTTGCTCACGCACCATGCGGCACTGACGCCGAACACCAGGTTCAGCGGCACCGAGATCAGCACGGCTATCACGGTGAGCTTCAGCGCCGACAGCGCGTCGGGTTCGAAGATCGCGGTGAAGAACGCCCCCAGTCCGAGCTTCAAGCCCTGGGACACCACGATGAACAGTGGCAACAGCAAGAACAGCGCAAAAATCAGCCAGCCGAGGCCGATCAAGACACGCCGCGACGTCGCACTGCCACGACGGGCGGCGTTGGTGGAGGCTGCGGAAATAGACGATTGGGACATGGTTCGCGCCTCCTTATGGGGTTTCGATGCGCCGCTGCAGCAGGTTGATCAGCAGCAACAGGACGAAGGAAACCACCAGCATCAGCACGCCGATGGAAGTAGCGCCGGTGTAGTCGTATTGGTCGAGCTTGACCATGATCAGCAACGGCAGGATCTCGGTTTTCATCGGCATGTTGCCGGCGATGAAAATCACCGAACCGTACTCGCCCACGCCACGGGCAAAAGCCAGGGCGAAGCCGGTCAACCAGGCCGGCAACAACGCCGGCACGAGGATGTGGCGGAATACCTGCCACGGTTTCGCACCGAGGCAGGCGGCGGCTTCTTCGACTTCACGGGGGATATCGGCCAGCACCGGCTGCACCGTGCGCACCACGAACGGCAGCGTCACGAAGGTCAGCGCCAGGGTGATGCCCAGCGGGGTATAGGCGATCTTGAAACCCAGGTCCGTGGCGAATTGGCCGACCAGGCCGGTCGGCGCGTACAACGCCGTCAGCGCGATACCGGCCACGGCGGTGGGCAGGGCAAACGGCAGGTCGATCATTGCGTCGATGATCTTGCGGCCGGGGAAGGTGTAGCGCACCAGCACCCAGGCCAGCAGCGTACCGATCACGCCGTTGATGATCGCGGCGTACAGCGCGGTGCCGAAACTGAGCTTCAAGGCTGCCAGCACCCGGGGCGCCGAGATGATCGCCCAGAATTGTTCCCAGGTGAGTTGAGCGGCATGCACGAACATCGCCGCCAGGGGGATGAGCACAATCAGGCTGAGGTACACCAGGGTGTAGCCCAGCGTCAGCCCGAAGCCGGGTATGACGGGGGATATGCGACGCGACATAAAGGTCCTTGGTTGAGAACTCGCAGGGTGCGGAACCTGTGGGAGCGAGCTTGCTCGCGAAAGCGGTGTATCAGGCAACAGGGTTATTGACTGTGCAACCGCCTTCGCGAGCAAGCTCGCTCCCACATGAATTGCGCACTATTTCAGCTTACTGCGCCTGATAGATCTGGTCGAACACGCCGCCATCGTTGAAGAATTTCGGCTGGGCAGTTTTCCAGCCGCCGAAGTCCTTGTCGATGGTCACCAGCTCCACCTTTGGAAATTGCCGGGCGTACTTGGCGGCCACATCCTTGTCACGTGGGCGATAGTAGTTTTTCGCGGCGATTTCCTGGCCGGCCGGGCTATAGAGGTGCTTGAGGTACGCTTCGGCGATCTCGGCATTGCCCTTCTTCTCGGCGTTCTTGTCCACCACTGCCACCGGCGGTTCGGCGAGGATCGACAGCGACGGCACGACGATGTCGAATTTTTCGGCGCCACCGTCTTCTTTCAGCGCCAGGAAGGCTTCGTTTTCCCAGGCCAGCAACACGTCGCCCTGACCGTTGTTGACGAAAGTAATGGTCGAGCCACGAGCGCCGGTGTCGAGGATCGGCACGTGCTTGAACAGCGCCTGCACATATTCCTTGGCCTTGGCTTCGTCACCCCCATTGGCCTTCAGGCCATAGGCCCAGGCGGCGAGGAAATTCCAGCGAGCGCCGCCGGAGGTCTTCGGGTTCGGGGTGATGACCGACACGTCGTTCTTGATCAGGTCATCCCAATCCTTGATGCCCTTGGGGTTGCCCTTGCGCACCAGGAACACGATGGTCGAGGTGTAGGGCGTGCTGGCGTCCGGCAGGCGTGTTTGCCAGTCCGCCGGCAGGGACTTGCCCAGCTTGGCGATTTCATCGATGTCACCGGCCAGGGCCAGGGTCACCACGTCGGCGCGCAGACCATCGATCACCGCCCGGCCTTGCTTGCCGGAACCACCATGGGACTGCTGGATCTTCACGCTGTCGTCCGGGTGCGCCTTCTTCCAGAAATTGACGAATTCGGCGTTGTAATCCTGGTACAGCTCGCGCGTCGGGTCGTAGGACACGTTGAGCAACTCGTAATCCTTGGCGACGGCGGAACCTGCAAAAACAGCACTGGCCAGCGCGGCCAGGGCATAACGACGAATGGACGACATGGTGAAAGCTCCTGGAATTCTGGTTTTCTTATGGCTTCTGGAAATTCGTTTGGCTTTTAGAAAGAGATCGCAGCCTTCGGCAGCTCCTACACCTAGCCCCCGTAGGAGCTGCCGAAGGCTGCGATCTTTTGGCTTTCTTCAAGACGACTTATGACTGGGTTGTTGCAGGCGGAATTTTTCCTTGCGCTCGATCTGGACCACCTGGGCGTTATGCACGGTGATTTCCACTGCCCCAAAACGCAGATCGCGCAACGCGCTCTGGATCTCGCGCAAGATGGTTGCTTCGTCCTGGCCGTCAACGCTACGTAGAGATGCGCTCATGCTGCTGCTCCTTTGAATGAATGCCTGGCAGTGGGCGGCACTGCTTGCGGCGTGGGGCAATAGTAGATAAAGGTAGATATTCTTAAAAAGACTATTTAAGAATTTTTATATAACCAAAATTACAGAAAGTAGCCGGCGTCCTACGGCAGGAGTGATTGGGGGGCTTTTTCCCCGCCCAATCCTCGGAGATTTCCTTCAAGACGTAGGGCTGTGCATGAACTAGGCACCCTGGTTTTGCAGCGCTAACCTAGGTTCGTCATCGCAAAAAACGGTGACACGGACGTGCAAGTCCGGCGGAGGACACAATTGTCGATGGCTATTCATCGGGCATTTTTTTATGCTCGCGAATCGTTATGGCAGCTGTGTATGGGAGACCTTCGGGTCTGCCGGGTACTCCGACCGGTCTTGCACACCTATGCATAGCTGCCACCTCTCTCGACTGTGCAAGCGAGGCGGTGTTGGCTCCTGAAAACTTCGGAGTACAACTATGTTCAAGCCATCACCAAATCCACCACAAAACGGCCACAAATCCCGCGTCCAAGCACAGGAAGAAAAAAAGCTCGATGACGCCGCCACCCGCGCCCTCGACTACTACCTCAAGCCCAAGCCCGCCTCACCGCCCGAACCCGACAAAAACCAACTTTTCATCGTGTCGCCCCACATAGACACCGAAACCCTGCTCGCCAACGCCTCCGAAGACCTGCTCTCCATCAGCACCATCGCCGCCGACCTGGCTGATGACGTGGATGACTCACGCCGCTGCGTCGCCCTGGCGATCAGTCGAATGGCCGATGGGGTTCAGTTGCTGGTTGAGCGGGCGTTGGATCATTTGGAAACCAAGGAGATGGCGGCGCCTGGGGCCAAGGGGTAGCGCTTTGCTCTGATGCAAGCGGGGCCGACGCCATCGCGAGCAAGCTCGCTCCCACAGGTAATGCCGTTCACTTAAGAAAAATGATGACCCTGTGGCGAGGGAGCTTGCTCCCGCTCGGCTGCGAAGCAGTCGTAAACCGGCAGGTGCGGTGTGTCTGATACGCCGCAATTGGCAGGTTTTGGGGCCGCTTCGCGGCCCAGCGGGAGCAAGCTCCCTCGCCACGGGTTTGTCGATTGCCTTGAGTGAACAGCATTGCGCTCCCACAGGGCCCTGTGTCGAACCAAATCTCAAATTCAACGCCCATCCACTGTGGGAGCGAGCTTGCTCGCGATGGCGGTGGGTCTACAACATCAATACCACTAACGCTCAAGCAATAACCGGCGCCCGCTCCCAATCCAACTGCGCCGCCGCGACGGGCCGGCCAAACCAGTAGCCCTGCCCCAGCTCACAGGCCAGCCCAAGCAAAAACGCCGCTTGCTCACGCTGCTCGATCCCTTCGGCGTGCACTTGCATGCCCATGCTATGGGCCAAGGCAATGATCACCCGGACGATCGCCGCGTCATCCTCATCCCACGGCAACCCCGCGACAAAACCCTGATCAATCTTGAGCTTCTGCACCGGCAGACGCTTGAGCCGCAGCAGCGACGAATACCCCGTGCCGAAATCGTCGATGGCCAGCCGCACGCCCAACTCTCGCAGGCGATGCATCTGCTCCAGCGCCACCTCCGGGTCTTCCATCACTGCGCTTTCCGTCACTTCCAGCTCCAGACACGCCGGATCCAGGCCCGTGTCGTGCAACACCTGGGCGACCTGGTCATACAACTCACGACGGGCAAACAACCGACTCGAGACGTTGACGGCGACGAACGACAGCGCCACACCCGCCTGTTGCCACCGGCACATCTGCCGGCAGGCCTGGTCCATGACCCAGGCGTCGATCTGGGCAATCAGCCCGGTGCGCTCGGCGATGGGAATGAACTCGGCCGGCGACACCAGCCCCCGCGTCGGATGCTCCCAACGCACCAGCGCCTCGACACCGATCAAACGGCTACTCGCCAGGTCGTGTACCGGCTGGTAATGAACACGCAACTCTTGCTGTTGCAGCGCGCGACGCAGTTCGAAGGCAATTTCGACCCGTTGCTGGGCGTGAGCGGTGAGCTCTTCGGTGTACAGTGCGTAGCCGTCGCGCCCGGCGCTCTTGGCCTTGAACAGCGCCGAGTCGGCGTTGCGCAGCAATTGCCCGGCGCTGAGGGCATCACCGGGGAACAGGCTGATACCGATACTGGCGTTGATAAACAAGGACTGGTCGCCGAGCTGCACCGGCTCTTTCAGTGCATCGAGGATACGCCGCGCCAAGGCCGCCGCCTGACCTGGCTGCGAGCAGTTTTCCGCGAGCACCGCGAACTCGTCGCCGCCGAGTCGCGCCAGGGTTATACCCGGTGCAAACAGCCCGAGAAAACGCTCGGCCACGCCTTTGAGCAACTCGTCACCGACGTTATGCCCAAGGCTGTCGTTGATGTTCTTGAAATGATCCAGATCCAGCAGCAGAAGCGCACATCCGCGCTTGTGAAGCTGCGCCGAAGCCACGGCTTGCTCCGCGCGATCAGAGAACAGCAGCCGGTTTGGCAGGCCTGTCAGCGGGTCGTGATGGGCCAGGTGCGCCAGCTCATGCTCCGAATCCTTGATGGCGCTGATGTCCGAAAATACCGCGACATAATGACTGACCTGGTCGTTATCATCGTGAATGACACGGATCGTCTGCCATTGCGGATAGATCTCACCACTTTTACGACGGTTCCAGATCTCACCGCTCCACTCGCCCTGGCTGGTCAGGGCGGCAAACATGTCGCGATAGAACTCCGGCCCATGGCGACCGGACTTGAACAGATTGGGGCGCTGGCCCAGTACTTCGTCCCGGGCATAACCGGTGATCGCCATGAACGCCCGGTTCACATGCACGATCAAGCCATTGCGGTCCGTCACCAATACCCCTTCGCGGGTGCAATCGAAAACGGCCGCGGCCTGGCGCAGGCGCTCGCGATCGATGCCGTGCTCACCCTTGGCGAAAAACCGCGAGATCCGCGCTCGGGCCAGGAAGATAAGCCCGGCGCTCAGCAGCACCCAGGCATAACCGTTGATCAGCAGCCAGCGCTGCCTATCGACGAATTGATCGAAGAAACTGCTCAATAAATAACCAATCAGCTGCAGCCAGACGACTGACAGCACGAGGTAAAGCAGCGCTACGCGCATGGCACTGCGTTGATAGGCAGGCATTCGGCCATCCATGTCCCTACAAAGTGACGGGATTATAGAGGAAGAAACATTCAGCCACTCTTATCTGAAAGGCCGACTGGTTTTATCTGTGGGGCTGGTGATAATGCAACGGCAGTTTCTATTTTTATCGAGGGCCCTACAGCCTATGTGGTACGAAGGTTTTCTTGGCTTGTCGGCCTGGTCACTGGTGGCAGTCACCGTGCTGATGACCCACGTCACAATCATTGCCGTCACGGTCTACCTGCACCGTTATTCGGCGCATCGCTCCCTGGAGCTCAACGCCGGTCTCAAACATTTCTTCCGCTTCTGGCTGTGGTTGACCACGGCGCAGAACACCCGCGAGTGGACCGCCATCCACCGCAAGCACCACGCCAAATGCGAAACCGAGGATGACCCCCACAGCCCGGTCATCAAGGGTTTGTCCACGGTGTTGCGCAAAGGCGCCGAGCTGTACCGCGCCGAGGCGGAAAACCCCGAAACCCTGCGCATCTACGGCAAGAACTGCCCCGACGACTGGATCGAGCGCAACCTCTACAGCCGCTTCCCGCTGCTGGGCGTGGCGATCATGGGCGTCATCGACCTGCTGCTGTTCGGCACCATCGGCATCACCATCTGGGCCGTCCAGATGATGTGGATCCCCGTCTGGGCCGCCGGCGTGGTCAATGGCCTGGGCCATGCCGTGGGCTATCGAAACTTCGAATGCCGCGACGCGGCGACCAACCTGGTGCCCTGGGGCATCCTGATTGGCGGCGAAGAACTGCACAACAACCACCACACCTACCCCAACTCGGCCAAGCTGTCGGTGCGCAAGTGGGAGTTCGACCTGGGCTGGGCCTGGATCAAGGTGTTCAGTTTCCTGCGCCTGGCCAAGGTCCAGCGCGTTGCGCCGATCGCCCACCGGGTCGAAGGCAAGGGCCACCTGGACATGGACACGGCCATGGCGATCCTCAACAACCGCTTCCAGATCATGGCGCAGTACCGCCGGCTGGTCATCGCGCCGCTGGTCAAGCAGGAACTGGAGAAGGTCGATCACTCGGTGCGTCATCAATTCCACCGCGCCAAACGCCTGCTGTCGCGGGAGACCAGCCTGCTGGACGACCGTCACCATGTGCGCATCCAGAACATGCTCGAACACAGCCAGGCGCTGAAGGTGATCTACGAGAAACGCCTGGCCTTGCAGCAGATCTGGGTCAAGACCAGCAGCAACGGCCACGACATGCTCGCCGCCATCAAGGAATGGGTCAGCGAAGCCGAGGCCAGTGGCATCCAGTCCCTGCGCGACTTTGCCGATCAGCTCAAGACCTACTCGCTACGGCCTGCCACGGCCTGACAACCAATGTGGTGAGGGTGAGGGGCTCCTGTGGCGAGGGAGCTTGCTCCCGCTGGGCTGCGCAGCAGCCCTGAAACCTGCTGGCTCGGTGCATCAGATCAATTGAATTAACCGTCTTGGGGCTGCTCCGCAGCCCAGCGGGAGCAAGCTCCCTCGCCACAGGTTCAACACTTGGTATCTGACTCGCTAAATCCCCCGCCCTTCGTCGCCTGAAAAGGAACTTCGTCCCAAATCCCCTATCTCAAAGAGCACTTCGCCATCCAGGCGGGCTTTGGAGAAAAGTGCGTGCGAACCCACAGCAGTGCACGCTCTTTGAGATTTGTGCCGATGGTCGACAAGAACCTGCAGGATTACTCCCTACCTCATTGGCCCGAGGCGGCCCAGACGCTCATGGCGCTGATGCATGCCCAGGGTGAAGTGGCGCGGCTGAGCGAGCGCGAGCAGCTGTTCAGCTCGCTGTTGGTCAGCGTCAATGCCGTGCTTTGGGCGTTCAACTGGGAAACCCGGCAAGTGCTGTATGTCAGCCCCGCCTACGAGCGCATCTTCGGCCGTCCCGCCGGCCTGGTCCTGGCTGACTACAACGAATGGCGCGACGCAATTTACCCCGACGACCTGGAGTACGCCGAACGCAGCCTGGCCGAGGTGCTGGTCAAGGGCGCCGTCGAAGACCGTGAATACCGCATCATCGCCGGCGATGGTCAAGTGCGCTGGCTGAGCGACAAGTGCTTCATCAACCGTCAGGCCGAGCCCGGGCAACCCGTGATCGTGGTCGGCATCGCCGAGGACATCACTGAAAAGAAGCTGCTGGAAAGTGAACTGCAGCGACTGGCGACCACCGATGTGCTGACCCAAAGCAGCAATCGCCGGCATTTCTTCGAATGCGCCAACCGTGAATTCGAGCAGGCGCGGCTACAAGGGACGCCCATGGCGTTCCTGTTGCTGGACATCGATGACTTCAAAGTGATCAACGACACCTACGGCCATCAGGAAGGTGATACCGTGTTGCAGAAGATCGCCGAAAGCGGCCGATCCGTGCTGCGGCGCGGTGACCTGTTCGGGCGGATTGGTGGCGAAGAGTTCGCGGCAGTGTTCCCCGGCTGCCCCCCTGACATGGCCTTGCAAGTAGCCGAGCGCTTGCAACGGGAAATCCAGCGGCTGATGTTCCGCTGCGGCGAGCAGACCTTCGGCATTACCGTCAGCCAGGGGCTCACCGCCATTACTCCCGAGGACCAGTCCCTCGACAGCCTGTTCGCCCGCGCCGACGCGGCCATGTACGAGGCCAAGCGCAAGGGGAAGAACCGCATCATTGCGGCTTGACGCCAATCGCAGCTCAATTGAATCCAGCCATGCCACAGTGGTTTCAGGATGGATGCCAAATTCCGACCATCGCCAAGCCCCTGTGGCGAGGGAGCTTGCTCCCGCTCGGCTGCGCAGCAGTCGTAAAATCAAACAACGCGTTCTGCCTGTCAGCATGCTGGGGCCTGCTGCGCAGGCCAGCGGGAGCAAGCTCCCTCGCCACGGGTTCTGGGTTGTCTGGACTGACGCCATCGCGAGCAAGCTCGCTCCCACAGGGTTAGGTGGTGGGCTATTTACGGCGCAACCGCATCAATTCCGGCAGGCCGATCTTCAGCAACCGCGCCGTGCGGCCACGGGCCAGTTCTTCAAGGCCTTCATGGGCGGGCAGATGCGCCATCTGCGCCGCCATGTTCATCACCAAGGCTTCACGGGAATAAACCCCGCCACCCAGGCCGTAGACAGCCGCGATCAGCTCTCTGAGCTCCAACGGCAAACGCCAGCGGGCACGCAATGCCGAGCCGAAACTGGCGCCGAATTTTTCCAGCGAGTCGCCGACTTCCTCCGGCTCATCCAGTTCGCCACCGGCCTGTTTCCATTCCTCCAGGCAGCGCAATAACGCCAGGTCGCCCAGGCGGTGCAATAACCCGGCGCAGTAACAGCGCTCCTGCTCCAGGTCCAGCAAGCGGGCCATCGTCCGGGCGTACTCGGCGGTGTGCAGCGACAGCTCCCAGTAACGCTCGGCATAGTCCGCCAGGCACGGAACGCTGAGCCGGGCGCAACGCTTGAGGGTCAGGCCTAGGATCAGGTTCATGCTTTGCCCGGTGCCGAGCTGGTGCAGCGCCTGGGCCACGGTCTGCACCGGACCGCCGCCCTGATGCTGGGCAGCGCTGTTGGCCGCGGCGATCAGCACCGCAGTGATCTGCGGGTCGGTGCGCAGTTCTTCTTCGAGCAGTTTCAGATCCAGGCCGCCGGGGTTGAGGCTGCGCTTGATCGCTACTTGCACATCGGTCATCAGGGGAGCGCCTTCGGACAGGTCACGCCGACGCTCCAGAAAGGTGGGCAAAGTCAGTCCCGGCCCTGGAATCGGCGCGGCGTTGGAAGTGTCTTCACCACTCAGAAGCAGCCCCAGCAAACGTTGGGCCAGGCTCTCCCGGTTCAAGGGCTTGGTCAGATAGGCCGTCGGCGCCAGTGGCAAGACCTCGCGCACGCTGGCGCTGTCGTTACGCTGGCTCACAAGGATGAACGGCAACGCCGGCGTACGATGCTGTTGGCGCAAGCCCCGCAGAATGCTCAGGCCATCGACACCTGGCAGCTCCCAGTCGGCGATCACCAAGTCGTAAGGATGATGGGCCAACAGCTCAAGGGCCTGCCGCCCTTCGCCGCATGTGTCTATCCGGGCGTCACAGCGCACACCTGACAACACCTGTTCAAGCAGCTCCCTGGACGCCGGATCGGCCTCGGCGATCAGCACACGCGGTACAGCGGGTAAATCCACAGCAGTCATGCCGCATCGCTCCCTTGCAATACATGCACCTTAGACAATAACCGCCGTTCCAGACAGCTCGAAACGCCAGGGAGCGGATGCCGGATATGAAAAAACCCGCCGAAGCGGGTTTTTTGTGGATCAGCGCACAGGCTCAGAGCTCGGAGAAGCACTCTTCGATAATCGCCAGGCCCTTGTCCAGTTGCTCGTCCGGCGAGGTCAGCGGCACCAGCACCCGCAGAACGTTGCCGTAGGTGCCGCAGGACAGCAGGATCAGGCCCTTGTCCCGCGCCTTGGCCACCACCTGGGCCACCGCCGCGGCGTTCGGCTTGTGGGTGTCGCCGTTTTCGAACAGTTCCACGGCAATCATCGCGCCCAGGGCACGCACTTCACCGATGACCGGGTACTTCTTCTGGATCGCCTTGAGGCCAGTCACCAGGCGCTCGCCCACGGCTTTGCAACGATCCAGCAGGTGTTCTTCTTCGAACACGTCCATTACCGCCAGCGCCGCCGCACAGGCGATCGGGCTACCGGCATAGGTGCCGCCCAGGCCACCCGGTGCGATGGCGTCCATGTACTCGGCCTTGCCGCACACACCGGCCAACGGGAAGCCACCGGCGATGGATTTGGCGAAGGTGGTCAGGTCGGCGGCAACGCCCATCTGTTCCATGGCGAAGAACGTGCCGGTACGGCCGGCACCGGTCTGCACTTCGTCAGCGATCAGCAGGATGCCGTGCTGGTCGCACAAGGCGCGCAGGCGCTGCATGAATGCTTTCGGCGCCACATAGAAACCACCCTCGCCCTGGACCGGCTCGATGATGATGGCGGCGATATCACGGGGTTCGGCGTCGTTCTTGAAGATGCGCTCGATGCTGGCGATGGAATCATCGATGCTCACACCGTGCAGTTCGTTCGGGTACAGGGCGCGGAAGATGCCACCGGGCATCAGGCCCATGCCGGCCGAGTACGGTACGACTTTACCGGTCAGGCCCAGGGTCATCATGGTACGACCGTGGTACGCGCCGGTGAACGCGATCACACCGGCACGGCCGGTGGCGGCGCGGGCGATTTTCACGGCGTTTTCCACCGCTTCCGAACCGGTAGTCACCAATAGGGTTTTCTTGGCGAAATCACCTGGGACCTTGGCGTTGATTTTTTCGCACAGTTCCACGTACGGCTCATAGGCCAGCACCTGGAAGCAGGTGTGGGTCAGCTTGTTCAGCTGTGCGGTCACGGCGGCGATAATTTTCGGGTGCACGTGGCCGGTGTTCAGCACGGCGATACCGCCGGCGAAGTCGATGAACTCACGACCTTCAACGTCGGTCACCGTGGCGTTCTTCGCCGATTCGGCAAAGATCGGGTGAATCTGGCCGACGCCACGGGGAACAGCGGCGGTACGGCGGGCCATCAAGTCAGCGTTAGTCTTGCTCATTACAGTCCTCATTCGCAGCTCAGGGCGGCGTGGATCAAGGAATAACATGGCGGGGAGGCAACTGCGACAGCATGCGATGATCGACTGCCGCAGCGTTCCGGCCACAAGAAACAGAACGGGTGAAACGCGCAAAGGGACAGCGCTCTCGTGCCCTTTGCGCTTGAAGCAGATCAGATACCCAGGCAGAGGTATTTGATTTCCAGGTAATCCTCGATGCCGTATTTGGAACCTTCACGTCCCAGACCCGAAGCCTTGATGCCGCCAAACGGCGCGACTTCGTTGGAAATCAACCCGGTATTGACGCCGACCATGCCATATTCCAGGGCCTCGGCCACACGGAACACACGGCCCAGGTCGCGGGCATAGAAATACGAGGCCAGGCCGAACTCGGTGTCGTTGGACATCGCGATCACTTCGGCTTCGTCTTTGAAGCGGAACAACGGCGCCAGCGGGCCGAAGGTTTCTTCCTTCGCAACGGCGGCGTTTTTCGGTACGTTGGTCAGGATGGTCGGCTCGAAGAAGTTGCCTTCCATCGCCTTGCCGCCCGACAGCACGGTCGCGCCTTTGCTGACGGCATCGGCGATGTGTTCCTGCACCTTGGCGACCGCTTTGCCATCAATCAACGGACCGGTGGTGGTGCCATCGTCCAGGCCGTTGCCGATCTTGAGCTTGGCCACCGCCACCTTGAGTTTTTCAGCAAATGCGTCGTACACCGAATCCTGGATGTACAGGCGGTTGGCGCAGACGCAGGTCTGGCCGTTGTTGCGGTACTTGGAAATGATCGCGCCTTCGACGGCCTTATCCAGGTCCGCGTCGTCGAACACGATGAACGGCGCGTTGCCGCCCAGTTCCAGGGAGACTTTCTTGATGTCCTTGGCACATTCGGCCATTAGTTGGCGACCGATCTCGGTCGAGCCGGTGAAGGACAGTTTGCGCACGATCGGGTTGCTGGTCAGTTCGCCGCCGATGTCGCCGGCGCTGCCGGTGACCACGCTCAGCACGCCTTGCGGGATGCCGGCACGGTGCGCCAGTTCCACCAGGGCCAGGGCCGAGAACGGGGTTTGCGAAGCCGGCTTGATGACCATGGTGCAACCGGCAGCCAGGGCCGGGCCAGCCTTGCGGGTGATCATCGCGGCCGGGAAGTTCCACGGGGTAATGGCCGCGGTCACGCCGATTGGCTGCTTGATCACGATCAGGCGCTTGTCGGGCTGGTGGCCGGGAATCACGTCACCGTAGATGCGCTTGGCTTCTTCGGCGAACCATTCGATGAACGAGGCGGCATAGACGATTTCACCCTTGGCTTCGGCCAGCGGCTTGCCTTGTTCGAGGGTCATCAGGCGACCGAGGTCGTCCTGGTTTTCAATCAGCAATTCATACCAGCGGCGCAGCTTGTTGGCGCGCTCCTTGGCAGTCAGCGCACGCCAGGCCGGCAGCGCCTTGTCGGCGGCTTCGATCGCGCGACGGGTTTCGGCGGCGCCCATCTTCGGCACTGTGCCCAGTACTTCGCCCGTCGCCGGGTTGGTGACCTTGATCGTCTGACCATTGTCCGCATCGACCCAAGCGCCATCGATAAAGGCTTGCTGGCGGAACAACTGGGTGTCTTTAAGCTGCATGTCGGCTTTCCTTAACAGCACCGCGCGCACGCGGAGCGAATTAGAGTTGTAGAAAGGCGCCTCGGGGGCTGCCGTCAGGGAAATCATTCACCGGGCTGAAGCACAGAAATAACGCACATAAGCACAGACGTGCGGTTCAGCACCCAGACAAGAGCGTTTGAAATCTCAAACGAATCCTAGGGCCGATGGGGGTGAAGGACAATAGCCTGTTCGAAAAAAAGAACGAAAAAGCCCCATTTGCCCGTTTTTTCTGATCAGCGTAGCCAACAGCCGCCGAGCCGCACGAAAACGCAGGCGATTCAGTAGCATGGACGCCCGCCACGCATATGAGTATCATGGCGCCCGCGCTGCACCAGTAGCTCAGCTGGATAGAGTACTGCCCTCCGAAGGCAGGGGTCGTGGGTTCGAATCCCGCCTGGTGCACCATACATGGAAAATAAAAAAGCCCCAGTCCTCACGGATTGGGGCTTTTTTTATGGGGATTTATCTCCCATAGGTGCCTGTATGTAAGAAATACAGATAATAAAAACCCCTGAGCGGTATCAGCGCTGCAGCGCATCAACCGACAGGGGCCGTGTTGTGAATATCCAAGGGGCCAGGGTCTCCATCGCCAGCCGCCTCGGGCAGACGCTCAGTGGTCGAGATCGGCCTCGAGCTGCTCAGGAGCTGGCTCAATATCTCCTAAAGACTTCACTACAAGTCCGCATTTCTGAGCTTTGGAGTAAAGACCCACATCATGAGTCCAGACTTCATCTGCGTTGGTTGCGAGAGCAGTAGCGATTATCTGGCGATCAAAACGTAACTTGGCTTTTGTTGCTGCCGGGTCAAGCACCTTCAGTTCATTGTCATCGACCATACGAGCACATTCGACCGCAGCGATCTGATCGAACGATATGATTTCAAAACACGAAAAGCCGTTTATGACGTCCAGGTGGCTCTGGTGGAAATTCCGATCAATGCCCACCAGATACTCAGCCAACGCAGGTGTTGGTATCAGCACCGTCCCGCCTCTCGCGTCGACCAGGTCGATGAGGGCCTCAGCTCTAGCCTCCGCTCTATCAACGTTGTGACCAGTGGCGGGATCAACCAAGACGATACCGTCCTTTGCATTTCCCAAAGCTTGGACGAGAACGTTGGTATCGAGAACTATGCGCACCTTATCCCCTTAGGTCCTGAATCGTTCCATGGGGATCATCCATCTCGCTCCAGGTGATACCACCCAGTTCCTTGAGCTGGGTAACCGCACTGCGCAAAGAGGTTTTTTCAAGTTTTTCGTAGGACTGAATAAACATTTTTCTCAGCCGCCAGCCACCGTGCGGCCGGCTTTCCCATTCACCTTTTCCGTGGACACGGACGTACTTGAACAGAAGCTTGCCCAGTTGTTCAGCCAATACCGTATCGGCTTCACAAAGAAGAGTTTCGCCGCCAGCGCCCTCAAGCCGAACAGGAACTGTCTCGTCTTTCCCGCCTACGACATACAGGCGGCCTTGGACGCTACCCTGCTTGATGATAATCATGGGAGGAGGAGCCGCCTTGGCTTTTGGAAACTGGAGAATGTTCGCATCCGCAGCTTGTAAGACACCATCCACTCGATCTTGCTCCATCAGCGCGGACAGTTGCAGGTAGGCTTTTCGGGCGCGCTTAGGACCAATTCCCTGGGCTGCTTCCCGTACCCTATTCAAGACGTGGGGGTACTTCTCATCTTCCACCCACGTATTCAGGCAGACACAGCCTTCGGTGACTGAGTCAAAATGAACATTATCTTGCGAGCCGAAAAGCTCAGCGAGCTCACACAGATAATCCGTCAAGCGAGCCATCGAGAGCTTGCTTGGATCGGTTCCGTCGAGTTCGAGCATCAGCTTTTTCATGCCGTCGAGTATAGTTCCGCCCAAATGATCCTGCTATGCCTGCATTTGTAACGTTGTAGCCGACCCAACCGCCTATAACGCTGCCCTGCCATTGACATTGCGACTCACCACCTCCAGCAAATCCGAACCTTCTCGCAACAGCAGATACGCTGCGTTGGTAAATCGATACAAATCCCCATCGTCGATGCCCTTGATCGTGACCGAAGTGATGCTTTCCAAAAGGTCAGTCCCTGCCTTGATGCGATTGAGCGCACTGTCAATCAGCATCGCGGTGGGCATCTGGCTGTCGATCCAGTAAGACGGGACAATCGGGATTGTTCGTTTGCAATGGGATGTAATGCGACATGTACGACTCCTTGTCAGGCGAACTGATAATTGTATGGAACGGGCTACTGGTACCAAGGGAGCCACAGCTCTGCCCCACCCGTTACCCACCCAAAATTCCTGAAATTCAGATATAGCGTGGCGAAGCGAATATCAATGGACGCAGCCATGACCAAAGCTATTTATCGACGCGAGCACGAGATTTTTCTTCAGGTTCTCAAGCGCATGCGCATCGAATCCGGGCTGACTCAGGCACAGTGTTCGGCAGCGCTAGGCAGACCGCAGTCATTCATGAGCGATGTGGAGCGGGGGGTGCGAAGGCTGGATACGGTTCAGTTGCGGGATTTGTGTTTGGTTTTGGGCACGGATTTGACGAGTTTTTCAGCCGACTATGAGATGGCACTCAAGGACGAGTGATCTGTTCAGACATGGGACCGAACCTGCTTCTAGGCTCACCACCACTCATGTCGAAACACATAGCCGTGACGTAATACAGACCAAGCAGCCCCGCCCTCGTTAATACGATTTTGTTTTTTGACAGCTTCCTGATCCGACCTATAGTCACAACCGCGACCTGCAGGAAGGAACCTGAATCGTCAGCCAGTCGGCATGGAGCCAGGCCAGCTCGTATCCGTGACAAAAAAATTCCTTCCGATCGTGCGCACGCAGGCCGCTACGCGGTGAAACGTTGTTGTCTTTGGCACAAGCCAAGAGACCCACTATCAAGGAGCTTCATAATGTCTCGAGTCACGGATGTGCTGGTTTCAATCGATACTGAAACCATCCTGAAAAACTACCCGAACATTAGTAAAAACCCAGACTCACCGACGCTGATCGACTACAAACACGTCTACATGGTGACGAACCAGGACAACGTGGTGAACGGCCAGGCCGGTGGCGAACTCGACTTGAAGGCCCAGGTCGGCGACCTGATCCGCTGGCGTGAAACCAGCCTGTCGCAGAGTTTCGAAACGGCGGTGATTTTCTACAAGTTCATCGGCAATGCGGGTAACGAACTGATCTCCACACCGACACCGCGCAAGGCGACTGCTTGCGTCGCGGTCCCCAACCCCAGCAACCCGTCCGTACCCAGTTGCCAGAAGGTCGATAATCACTATTGGTCGTCGGAAACCCTGTCTTGTGGCCGTGTGACCTATCACTTCAACTTCCTGATCGTCGACCGCAATTGCAGCATCGTCGCGTGCTGCTCGTGGGACCCGTTCATTTCCATTCATAACTGATGCAGCCGGCCTCTTGGCGACAGGGGGCCCACCGACCTCGCGGCCGCTGCGACCGGACAGGATGTTTCGCTCTATCAACAGCGGCCGCGACTCTCGCCAACATCATGAAAGGAAGCCGTGATGTCTACCGAACCCAGCGCTATTTCCACCGAAACAGCCACTGCGCATGTTTCCCTTATCATCGACGCCGAGACGTTGCTCTCGCGTTATCCACAGGCCAGCCAGGACCCGGACGCGCCAACCCCGGTAGATGAGGGGTTTATTTTCGTCCTTGGCAGCGCCCTTCTGTCCCCTCCAAAAATCGTCAGCAAGGTGCTGTCGATCAGTCTCGGTCAGACCACCCACCTACGCAGTCGCACAATTGCCCTTCGAGCTGAACACAGCGTGGTGATCTATGGGTTCACGGTCGATACTGGAGCCGTGTTGCCGGCGCCTGGCCTGGTGGTAAGCGTCGACCAAAGCGTACCCGCCATCGACATCGGAAACCTCACCCAACCCATTCTCCAACAGGCTGATGATCATTTCTGGCGCTGCCAGCCAATCAGTCAAGGCAGGGAGAACAGTGAATTGAGGTTTATGTTGGTGAACAGCCAATGTGAAGCGGTGGGCTATTTCAGTTGGGCCGTTGAAGTCCTTGTCGAGTGAGTGGAACCGGCGTCATCCCATTGGCATGAAAGACCCCCTGAAGCAAAAAGCCCCCAGGCTGCCTGGACCTGAGGGCTATTTGCGACGCCGATCGACTCAACGTTTTTGCAACGCCTCCAACCGCGCCGGCAAGTCTTCCTTGGGAAAACGTTTGTGCAGCGCCAGCAGTTTTTCATCTGCGGCCTTGGTATCCCCCGCCTGCCGCAAACGCAGGATTTCCATCAAGCCCTGCTCCAGTGATGGCAGTGCAGCGGGCGCGGATTTGCTCAGCTTCGCCGCTGGCTTTTCCGCCAACGATTGCACGGGGCTTACCGGCGCCCGGGCCAGTTCGCCCTGGGGCGCCATACGGGTGATCGGTGCGGGGGCGGGCATGGCCGGTGGCGGCGCAGCGGCAACGGCGGGCGCTTGCCGGTCGGCGGAAAACTCCATCGACGCGGGTGCGGCCAGCTCGTCGTGGGGCACTGGGGTGCGCACCACCAGGCCGATCATCAGTGCCACACCGGCGACCGTGGCGAATGCCATCTGCCAGCGCGGCTGTTGGCACATCTGCAGCCAGCGTTGCCACAGACTGGGCGCAGGCGCGGGGGCTTCGCGACGGGCGGTGGCGAGGATGAAGGCGTCCAGGGCGGCCGGCGGCTCGTCGCTGGCGTGTTGGCGGAAATGCTCGACAAGCCTTTCGTCATCGAGGTCCGGGGTGTGTTTG
The DNA here is from genome assembly GCF_051132015.1 of Pseudomonas sp. Z1-12. Taxonomy (NCBI): domain Bacteria; kingdom Pseudomonadati; phylum Pseudomonadota; class Gammaproteobacteria; order Pseudomonadales; family Pseudomonadaceae; genus Pseudomonas; species Pseudomonas sp. Z1-12. The sequence goes on along the minus strand of NZ_CP071647.1, from coordinate 96,625 downwards.
GGGTCGATCATGCGGGTACCTCCTCGGCCAGCAGTCGCTGCAGTTTCTGCTGGGCGTAACGCAAGCGGCTCTTGACCGTTTCCAGCGGGGCACCGGTCAGGGCGGCAATCTGTGGCAGCTCCAGGTCGCCGTGCAGGCGCAGCAGAAAGACTTCGCGCTGGTCTTCGGGCAAGGCCTGCAACGCGGCATCGAGACGCGCCTGGTCGCGACTCAGGCTCAGCTGTTGCTCGGGGCCGCTGGTGTCGTCGGGCTGGACGTGCAGTTGCTCGTCGTAGCTGTCGTGCAACGGGTTGTGGACGCCATGCTTGCGCCAGTGGTCGATCAAGCGGTTGCGGGCGATCTGGAACAGCCAGGTCCGAAAACTCGCCCGGCCTTGTGGTTGGGTGGTGCTGCGGATCAGGCTGAGCCAGGTGTCCTGGAACACTTCCTCGGCCAGTTCGGCCTTGTTGCTCAAGGACACGAGAAAGCGATAAAGCCCTTGTCGATGGCGGGCGTACAGGACTTCGAAAGAAGCCCCGTCGCCATTGCGGTAGCGGGCCAGCAGCGATTCGTCGCTGGGAGGATCAAGCGCAGCGGGCATGTGGGGGGCGAACTCCTTTGCGGTCATTGCAACACAGTCCTGGCAGACAACAAGGAAACCTGTGGGAGCGAGCTTGCTCGCGATGGCGTCGGATCAGTCAATGATAATGGTGATCGGTCCGCCGCTATCGCGAGCAAGCTCGCTCCCACATTTTTGATCCGCGTTGCGCTCGGGATCAGCGCTTGGCCGCAGGCTCAAGGCTCTGGGCCAGCTCCACCAACTGCACAAACTCGCCACGCAGCCCGAACGGATCGTCACCACGGGCCGAGCGCGCCAATTGCGCGGTGTCCTTCAAGGTCATCGCCCCAGTGTAGCGCCCATCCCCCTTGAGCTGTTGGGCGAAGGCCGCCACGGCGGCGGAGAAGCGCAGGTCATCGCTGGGCTTGCGCTCGTTCTGTGCGCTGGCGATGGGATGCTCGATCAATCGGCTGCTGCCGCCCTCGGCCGGCTTGTAGCGTACGCGCAACATGGCCAATTCACCCGAGGTGCCCTCCGACTTAGGGGTACTGCCATAGCGCAGCGGCTCCAACCAGCCCGGCGCGCCCTTCGGAACGATTTCATACAAGGCCGTCACTGTATGCCCGGCGCCGATCTCGCCCGCGTCGACCTTGTCGTTGTTGAAGTCCTCACGCTTCAATGCGCGATTCTCATAGCCCAACAGGCGATATTCGCTGACCTGGGCGAGGTTGAATTCCACTTGCAACTTCACGTCCCGCGCCACCACCGCCAGGGTGGAACTGAGTTGGTCCACCAGGACCTTGCGCGCTTCGAGCAGGTTGTCGATGTAGGCGTAGTTACCGTCACCGGCGTCGGCCAATTGTTCCATCAGGTGTTCGTTGTAGTTATCCACACCGAAGCCCAGCGTCGTCAGGGATATCCCGCTTTTGCGCTGGTCCACCGCCATCTGCTTGAGGCTGTCGAAATCACTGACGCCGACGTTGAAGTCGCCATCGGTGGCCAGCAGGATGCGGTTGATGCCTTTGTCGATGAAGCTCTCCCGCGCCATCTGGTAGGCCAGCTCGATACCCGAAGCGCCCGCCGTGGAACCACCGGCGTCGAGTTGATCGATGGCGTTGCGGATTGTCGCCTTGTCGCGACCCGACGTGGGCTTGAGCACCACCCGGGACTCGCCGGCATAAACCACCAGGGACACTCGGTCCTGGTCACGCAATTGGTCCACCAGCAGTTTCAGCGTGCTCTTGACCAGCGGCAGGCCTTCGCGACGGTCCATGGAGCCGGAAACGTCCACCAGGAAGACCAGGTTGGCCGGCGCCAGGTCCGCCACGGCGCGGTCGCTGGCCTTGATGCCGATGCGCAGCAAGCGGGTGTGGGGGTTCCACGGTGACGGGGCCACTTCGGTGGTCACGCCAAAGGGTGAACCGTCGGTGGGCAGGGCGTAGCTATACGGAAAATAATTGACCATTTCCTCCAGCCGCACCGCACCTTCGGGTGGCAGGCTGGCTTGGTTGAGCAGACGTCGCACATTGGCATAGCTGCCGGTATCGACATCCACGCTGAAGGTCGAGACCGGCGTTTCGGCCACGCTGTGGATCGGGTTGTCCGGGAGCTTTTCGTACTGTTCACGCGGCTCGGCGCGATAACCCGCAGCGATGGCATCGCTCGCCACGCTGGGGGCGGGCATCGCTGCCGGCTTCATGAGCATGCGCTTGACCGTCGACTGACGCACTTCGGCGATCTCGCCTTGCGGTACGACGCTGGGCGCCACGGACACCGGTTCGGATGGAATGGCCGTCTCCCGGGAGGAAGACAACCCACAACCGGCCAACGCCACCAGCAAAGTCACGGCGAAGCCTTGGGCAGCAGGACGCATAAAAAGAAGTGGACGGGACATGGGTTGAACCTCGTGAATGAATGATCCGTTCACAGCGTCAGACGCAGGGCACACGCGGTTCGGGTTAACGACCAAGAAATATTTTTTTCAGCGCTGCAAAGACGGGGCTGGCCACCTTGAACGTGGCCAGCCCGGTGCCCGCTACGCAGGCATTGCTAGCGGGACGGAATGCCCCGCAGGTCGTCGTCGATGAATCCGCTCAAATGACCGGTGTAATAGTCTTCGACATCAGAGTTGCCTCTGTTCGTCAGGGCACCCGCAATGCCTCTCATGGCCTCAAGTTGGCCGACCGCCCCTCCCGGCATCAGCCTCTGGCGGGCCTGGGCAAAGTGCAACACCTCGACATCGGCCTTCTTCACCTTGACCTGATAATTGAAATCGACACTGGCCAGATACGTACCGTCGGCAACGATATTGCTCATGAAGCCACCTTGGGTATCTTGAATACGGCGGGCATAGACGGCATTGATATCCAACAGATAGTCCGCGGTTTCCTTGCTGGAGGCATAACGATTGCCGTCGAGCAGGCGGACGATCAGGTCGGTGTGCAACTTGTCGCGAACTTTTTCGTCAGGCAGGAAGCGTTCGTTTTTGCCGACGACTTCAACGTTGAACGTGTCGATCCAATAGGTGGCGGTCTCGGGGATCGTCACCGGCGCAGGGGAAATGTAGTAATCGGGCTTGGAAGCGCAGCCTGCCATAAGGCAGAGGGCCAGCAACAGGGTAAAAACTCGCATGTTTGAATTCGTCCTTGAGGGGTAGCGGCGTGGATGGCGGCTGCATTCTACGGGGTTTGAACGCGCGCTCAAGTTGTCTGGTCTTGCAGAGTGCGGTCCGATTGAAAATCCCGATTAGGCTTCATACGCCAATGACTGCTGCGCTGCCTTCCCCTGCCGCTTCGGAAAATACGCCGCAGCAGCCACGCCTACCGCGCCCATCACCACGCAATACCCCACGCACACCCACGGGCTCCACGGCACCAGGGCAATCAGCATCAACGGGGTCATGCTCGCCCACAGGGCATAGGCGATGTTGTAGGTGAGCGAGATGCCGGACACGCGGATCTTCGGCGGAAACAGGCTGACCATCACCGACGGCACCGCGCCGACCACGCCACAGCCCAGGCCGGCCACGGCGTAGGCCAGGCCCAGCCAGGCGCTGCCGCTGATCAGGCTGGCGTAGAGCATGGCGATGCCCAGGGGCAGCAGCAGGCTGTAGAGCATGACGGTGCGCCAGGCGCCGATGCGGTCGACGATCAGGCCGGCGAGGACGCAGCCGATGTTCAAGAAGACGATGCCCAGGCTGCTCAGGGCGAAGGTGTGGCTGGGGGTCATGCCGAAGCTTTTTTGCATCACGGTCGGAGTGATGACCACGAACACCACCACGGCCGAGGTCAGCACGCAGGTCAGGATGGCGGCGGGCAGCAAGGCCTGGCGGTGGTCGCGCAGGACCGTGCGCAACGGCAGTTCCGCAGCGCCTTCGCGATTGGCTTGCAGGGCCACGAAGATCGGCGTTTCGCTCAACCAACGGCGCAACCAGACGCCGATCACCCCGAAGACGCCCCCCAGCAGGAACGGCAGGCGCCAGGCGTAATCGAGAATCTCCGCCGGCGTGTAGATCCGCGCCAGCGCCGTTGCGGTCAAGGCACCCAGCAAGTAGCCGAAGGTCAGGCCGGCCTGGAGGAAACCCAGGGCATAGCCGCGATGATGCAACGGCGCATGTTCGGCCACGAACACCCAGGCGCTGGGCACCTCGCCGCCCACCGCCGCGCCCTGCAGGATACGCAGCGCCAGCAACAGCAACGGCGCGAAATAACCGATTTGCGCGTAGGTCGGCATCACCCCGATGAGCAGGCATGGCAAGGCCATCATCAGGATGCTCAGGCTGAACACGCGCTTGCGCCCCAGGCGATCGGCAAAGTGCGCCATGAGAATGCCGCCCAGGGGTCGGGCCAGGTAACCGGTGGCGAAAATCCCGAAGCTTTGCAGCAAGCGCAGCCAATCGGGCATTTCCGGCGGGAAGAACAACTGGCTGAGGGTCAGGGCGAAAAAGACGAAGATGATGAAATCGTAGATTTCCAGCGCGCCACCCAAGGCGGCCAGGCCCAGGGTCTTGTAGTCGGAGCGGCTGAATCGATCACCGGTTAGAACAGTGGCGGCAGTCATAGGCAGATTTGAACAAGTCAGTTGAAAGAGGCGACGGCTAGTCGTCGCGATCATTGTCCACCGGCTCAACCGGTGGCTGGCCTGGCTCGGCGTCTTCGGCCTCGTCGACAGGCAGGAAATCCTTGCGGCTCTGGGCAATGGCCCGGCGTATTTCGTCGCCCTTGGTGGGGCAGTTCAAGAGGCGGGCGATGCCGTCGGGTTTCTGCGTCATCGCCATCCTCCGGCATGAGTGAACAGGGGCTCGATAGTGCTCGTTTTTGGCGCGTGATGCCAATGTTGTGTCTGGGCCAGCGTCAGGGGGGCTGCTTTGCAGCCCAGCGGGAGCAAGCTCCCTCGCCACGGGGAGTTGCGCTGTCTAGCGGTGGTAGCGGCGCACTACGCTGCTGTTGCGCAGGACGTGGCCTTTGATTTTTTCCATCAGTTGGGCCCGTGTGAGGCCGGCGGGCAAGGCTTCCGGCGGCAGGTCGAGGGCGAAGAGCTGGATCAGGTAATGGTGAGCGCTGTCGCCGATAGGCGGGCATGGGCCGATGTAGCCGTGGGTGTTCTTGCTGTTGAGACCGCTCATGCCTTCCAACGAGGACTTGGTTCCGGCGCCCGTCGGAATCTGCCGCGTGGAGGCCTTGATGCCGTAGTGGATCCAGTGGTCGACACCCTGGCCCCGCTGGCCGTCCGGGTCCAACATGACGATGGCGTAGCTGAGGGTGCCTGGCGGGCCGGCGTTCCAGCTCAGGGCCGGGGAAATGTTCTTGCCACCGCAGGTGTTGGCGTCACTGGCCTGCGCGGCAGTGAAGAGACGGTCGTCCGACACGCCGGGAATACTGAGGGTAAAGCGCTCCTCGGCCTGGGCAGCCCCTTGTGCGCACAGCACCAGGGCGACGGCCGCCAGCCAAGGGGTGAGAATCTTCAATCGGGTCATACCGGGGCACCTTGTGCGTGTCAGGCCATGGACGGCTTGCGAACTATAGCCGCAGCTTCGCCAAGGGTGCAGTGACAATTGCGCTGAACCTCGTTCCGGCCCTGCGACTCCAACGGGAAACGCCAGCCGGAGAACGATCATGTCTCTGCATCAAGTCGCCCGTTTCGCCGACGTTCGCGAAGACCGCGGCCTCGAAGTCAAGATTAACGACACCCCAATCCTGCTGCTGCGTGCAGGCGATCAGGTGCGCGCCTTCCAAGGCAAATGCCCCCATGCCGGCGCCCCACTGGCCAAGGGCGCGGTGTGCCATGGACGGCTGATATGCCCATGGCACAAGGCGGCGTTCCGGGCTGAAGACGGCGCCCTGTGCGAGCCGCCGGCCCTCGACAGCCTGACGCGCTATCACGTCGAGGTGCGGGACGGTGACGTCTGGGTCGATGACCAACCACTGCCGGCCGATAAAGTCCCGCCGGCCGATGATGCGCGCACGTTTGTCATCATCGGTGCCGGTGCGGCCGGCACGGCTTGCGCGGCGGCGTTGCGGGAGAAGGGCTTTGGCGGACGCATCCTGATGATCGACCGCGAAGCGGAAGCCGGCTACGACCGCACGGTGCTGAGCAAATATGTGTTGGCCGGCGACATGGCGGTCAACGAGACGGCGCCGCTGCGCGATGAAACTTACTTCACCCAGCAACGCATCGAAAGGCTCCATGGCGAGGCCACCCATTTGGACCCGAGTGCCCGGCAAATCCACCTCGCCGATGGCCGGCGCCTGGACTACGACGCCGCGCTCATTGCCACGGGCGGGGAGCCGAAGACGCTAGCGCTGCCTGGCATCGATTTGCCGCGAGTCTTCGTGCTGCGTTCGATCGCCCACGCCCGCCAGATTCTCGACGCGGTCCGGCCAGGGCAACGGGCGGTGGTCATCGGCGACAGTTTCATTGCCCTGGAAGTCGCTTCGTCCCTGCGCAAGCGCGAGCTGAGCGTCACTGTCCTGGCCCGGCACCCGGTGCCGTTCGCCGCGCAGTTGGGGGAGAGCGTCGGCCAGGCCATCCTTGCCCGGCACCGGGCCAACGGCGTGGTGTACCACACCGACGGCGAAGCGGCGCGGATCGAGGGCTCGCACAAGGTCGACGCCGTGGTGCTGGATAACGGCCAGCGTTTTGCCGCGGACCTGGTGATCATCGGCGTCGGCGTGCGCCCGGCCACCGAGCCGTTTGCACAGCTGCCACGGGAACAGGACGAGTCGCTGTCGGTTGACACGGGCATGCGTGTGGCGGATGGCGTATGGGCCGTGGGTGATATCGCGACCTTCCCCCTGAACGGCGCGCCTGTGCGCATCGAACATTGGCGCCTGGCCCAGCAACAGGCGCGCATCGCCGCCGCGAACATGCTCGGCGGCGACGAGCACTATCTGGACGTGCCGTTTTTCTGGACCTATCACTTTGGCAAACGCTACGACTACCTCGGCCATGCCGAGCATTGGGATGAGGTCGAGTTCAAGGGTACGCCCGAGCATCCGCCCTTTATCGCCTTGCTGGGCAAGGACGGCCTGGTCGCCGCCGCCGTGGCCTGCGATGAAGGCCGGGCGATGGCGGCGCTGGCCCAGCGCATGAAACAACCGTTGCCGGTGGACGAGGCGTGGCGGCTGATCCGGGATTTTTCGTCCTAGCCCCAAATCCTCTGTGGGAGCGGGCTTGCTCGCGAAAGCGGTGTGTCAGCCGGCATCAATATTGACTGACACGCAGCATTCGCGAGCAAGCTCGCTCCCACAGTTTTGTTTTGTGTTGAGCGAAATATCCGCCACAACCCCAAATCCCCTGTGGGAGCGAGCTTGCTCCGGGCGGCGATCCGACGAAAGCGTCGGCACAGCTTGTATCAATGCACGGACTGATCAGCCGGCAAGTGAATTACCCGTGGCCGCTCCAACGGCGCCAGGGGCGGAGGCTGCAACTCCGGACTGAGCAGGTGGAAATGCGGCACGACGTGGCTGATGTCGCCTTCCTGGTTGTTGTGGATGATCTTCGAGCCAGGCTGGCGCAAGGTGTCCAGACGCTCATCGGTCAACTTGAAACTGGCGCTCAAGCCTTGGTCATCCACCGCCGGCACCGGCAGTCGACGCTGGGCGAAGCTGCGGCTTTTGCGCTGTTGATAACGGGCCCAAGTAATCAACAGCACCGCGTTGACCAATGCAATCCAACCATAGACCTGCAAGGTCGCCAGGGTGTCGAACAGCGACCCGCCCAGGCGCGGGCCTGCCTGGCTGTCGAGCAGCGGCCATAGCCCATTGACCAGCAAATACAAGAGCCCCACCCACGCCAGCACGGTGAACAGCGCATCGATGACCACCAGAAAAGGCCGCTGCCGGGTCCTGATAATTTTCATCGGATCACTTCCTCTTCCTGATCGTCGAACGGTTTGATGCCTCGATCCGGACTGATCCAGCGCGCACGCTTCTGATGCTGCCCGAACAGCACTTTGGGAAAACTCACCAGGGTGGTGAACAGGCTGATCAGCCAGAACACCAACGGGTACCAGACCACCCAGAACATGATGTGCCACAGGCCTTTTTCGTAGCGCCGGTCGATCAGGATGCTCACCGCGAATTGCAACAGGCACACCACCGCCAGCAACAGGCCGGTGAACGCCGGCGGCATCAAGTGATCCACGGCAATGGCGGCTGGCATCTCGACGAATTTACCGGCGCCCCAGAAGATCACCGACAGCAGGAAGGTGAACGCCCAACCGGTGGACAGGCAGTATTCGAACAGCAACGGCCACAGGTAGCGGTGGCGGTATTGCCAGATGCCACGGATGTTCTTGAACAGCACCTCGGCGCCGCCCTGGGCCCAGCGCAGCCGTTGCCGCCACAGGCCGCGCAGGGTTTCAGGCATGAGAATCCAGCACAGCGCACGGGGCTCGTAGAAGATGCTCCAGTGATCCAGCTGCAGCTTCCAACTGATGTCGATGTCTTCGGTGATCATGTCCGGGCTCCAGTAGCCCACCCGATGCAGGGCCGTGCGACGGAACGCGACGATCACGCCGGACACGGTGAAGATTCGCCCGAAGACCCGCTGGGTGCGTTTGATCAAGCCGATGATCGAGGAAAACTCACCGACCTGGACCCGACCGATCAACGTTGAACGGGTGCGGATGCGCGGGTTGCCCGTCACCGCGCCGAGGCGGGCGTTGTCCAGCATCGGCGCCACCAGGTAGGCACAGGTGTTCGGCGCCAGCAGCGCGTCACCGTCGATGCACACCAGGTATTCGCTGCGCGCCGCGATGGCACCCATGCGCAGGGCCACGGCCTTGCCCTGGTTTTCCGCCAGGTGCAGCACGCGCAGGCGCGGGTCTTCGGCCGCCAGTTGATCGAGCATCTGGGCGGTGTTGTCTTTGGAGCCGTCGTTGATGGCGATGACTTCGATGTTCGGGTAATGCTGGCCCAGCGCCGCGTGAATGGTGTCGGCGACGTTGTCGCCTTCGTTGAAGCACGGGATCAGGATGCTGATCAGCGGCTCGCCTGCCAGGGCCGGCGGCAAGGTGTCGTCCTTCCAAGGCCAGTGGCGCTCCCAGTGCAGCCAGAAATACAGGCCGCCGGCGATCCACAGCCCGGACATGAACAGCGGGTAAAAGAACACGAAGTCCATCAGGAATTGCCCGGTGACCAGGAAGATCAGGCCCAGGGGCACCCCAAGGACGATCGCCAGCACCAGCAGGGCGAGCAGTCTGTCGAGCATGTCAAGGATTCCACTTGTTGGAGAGCGCCGGCCGCACGGTTTTCACGGCAGGCTGGTCTTCGATGAAGTTGTCCGGGTAGTAGCCGAAACTGGTTACGCCTTTGCGCTTGAGACGCCCCATCCAGTCGGCCAGTTGTTTGCCGTCGATGTCGCTGACCGGCTTGCTGTGCCAGTCACGGGCCTGCAATTCGAACACCGTGCGCTTGAGCGCGCCGGGGCGAGCCTTGACGGTGTCCACCAGGCGCTCGAGCCAGGGGCCGGATTGCTCGGGGGTCTGCTTTTCCATCAGCGGCATGGCCATCGGTGCCGTCCAGTCGTAGGCGCCGAGGAAGTCGTCGAGGTTGTGGGCAAACCAGGCTTCGCTTTCCGGGTTGAGCATCGGTTCGGCAAAGATGTTGCGCGCCGTCAGGATCTGCGGGCCGCGAATCGCCCGCACCTTGGCGGTCAGCTCATGGGTGAAGTCGATCAGGTAGCGGCTCTTGAAGCGGGTCCAGCGCTGCATCGCCGCAGGATCGTCCCGCAGGGCGGCGATGGACGTCGGCAAGCCGTTGGCGGCATAGACTTTCAGGGCCGCGGGGCTGGCATCCTCGAAATCGGAGAACACCGCGTCGTCATGGTACAGAACGCCATCCAACGAGCTCATCCGCGCCAGATCCTGATAGATCTCGCCGACGACCTGGCGCACCTTCGGATCAAATGGCGACAGGCGCACGTATTGGTCCGGGGCGACGCCGATCTTGCCGGTTTCCGGGTCCCAGCGCTGGACCCGTGGCAGTTTCGCGTCCAGGGCGAAACTGAGCACCGGCATCCAGGCATAGACCTGGGCATTGGCCCGGGTACGCAACTGCCAGGCAACCCGGTCAAACAGGTCAGCGCGTACCGGCAGGTGACGGTTGGGGAAGTACAACGAATGCACGAGGCCGTCGCCTTTCGGATCGGCGAAGGCTTGGAGAAATACGGTATTGGCGCCCAGGTCGGAAATGCGCTGGACCAGCTTGCCGACGTTGGCTTCCTGCTGCACCGGGTCCGCGTCATAGACGTAATCCAGGTCGACATGCACCACGCGCATCGGGTCCATCGTCTGCACGGATACGATGCTTTCGGCGAAATGAGCGCCATCGGGATCGGACGCCACCAGGAAGCGTGGGCCACTCATCAGGTTATCCAGGCTGTCGAGGCCGTCCTCCAAGGTCAGGGCCATTTGATAACCCTCGCTGCCAATCACCTGCAATGCCGTGCCGTCGGCTTCACCGTAAGGCCAGACCCAGACGCGCGGGCTGTAGCCGGTGACCTTGCGGATCTTCTCGGATATGGCCGCCACGTCCTTGCGCAGGCGGGCCTGGAAATCGGCCTCGGTCTCATAGCGACCGGTGGCGGGGTCGTAGCGCCGGGTGGTCGCGGCGGGTTGCTGGTTACCCTGCGGGTTGGCGAGGATGCCCTTGTGATTGGCGTCGGTGTGGGCGGCGACTTCCACCAGGCCCGATTTGGACACCTCGCGGATCTGCTCCCAGGTCAGGAACTCGGAACGCTTGCGCGGCACGCCGGCGAAATCCACCGTTTGGTTCAGCGGCGTATCCACCCAACTGCCGACCGGGGCGAGAATCGCCGGCCAGTTATAGGCACGCAGGATAGGCATGACACGGGTATAGAAGCTCGAATAGCCGTCGTCGAAACTCAGCAGCACCGCACGCGGCGGCAGTTCCGGGCCGCCATTGCGGGCGGTGATGATCTGGTCCACCGTGACCGGCTGGTAGTTGTTTTCTCGCAGCCACGCCAGCTGTTCGATCAAGCGTTCGGTGCGCACGGCCACCAGTGCCTGGTCCGGGTCTCGGTCATCGACATCGTGGTACGCGATGCCGAGCACATGGTTCTTCGGCCACGGGGCGTCATTGGCCGCCAGCGGACGCTGCGAAGGTGGCGCGAAGGCCGGGGCTTGCTGGGCACAAGCGCTGATCAGCAAAGCCCCCAGCAGAAGGATGAATCGCGAAATGACAGGCATCTTCAAACTCTTCTAGAAGCGATAGGTGAGGTCGACAAGCAGGCGCAGATCGCTTTCACGATCGCCGTCGTAGGGGCGGTTGAGCCAGCTCAGCGCGGCACCGGTTTCCAGTACGTCGTTCCAGATGAAACGCTGACCGTAGCTGAGCAATCCCATGGCCCCCGTGCCGTAGTCGCGCTGGCTGTAGGTACCCGCGCCGGCCTGGAATTGCTGGCTCCACGTGGTTTCGTAGCGGCGGTACAACACGTGGTTGGCGCTCACGGTCGGCATGACGCTGAAATCCGATTCCGGATTGAAATAAGGCACTTCGTTGGAGCCGCTGTTGCGGCTGGCGCCCACTTCCAGGCCCAGTTCCACCTGCAGGCGCGGCGCGCTGTAGATGCCCTCGCGACCCGTCAGCAGGGCTTCGAGGCGGTTGTTGCCGTCGCTGAAATGGGACGGGCTGACAGCCAGCCGCCACTCACGGCTTTCATGGGCACGCCACCGGACGAAGCCGCTCCCGCCATTGGCGCGAATACCGCTGTTGAGGGCCCGCAGCGGGGTATTGGCAGAGAGATAATCCAAACTGCCGCCGTACTGCCAGTGATCGTCGACATCCCGAGCCACCGCCACACGCGCGCCCTGCTTGTCACCGGAACCATAAGAGTGATTGGACACCTCGGCCTCCAGCGTCATGTCGCGGGTGCGACGTTCCACACCCAGGCGCTGCCAACGGTGATGGCCGGTGCCTTCCTCGAAATCACCGGTGGCGTAACCGGCACCGCCGAACAACCGCCAGTCTTCATCCATGGGCGGGCTGTAGAGCAGCGTTTCGATGCCAAAGTCCCGGCTGCCTGTGACAGCACCGGCGTCACCGCTACCACCGCCATAGCTCTTGCCGGTATAGGCCTCGATGCGCAGCTCGGCCATGTCGTGGACCTCACGCTGGCGTTGCAGGCGTTTGACGTGGGCATTTTCCGGGTAGCGGGCGATCACGTCGTCGGTCAGCGCATCCATCTGCCGCCATTCCTGCAAATCCATGGCGGCACGCGCCTGGGCGACTTCCAGATCACGGTTGCGCGGGATCGTCGCCTCGACTTCCTTGAGCAGGCTTTCCGAACGGCGCGGCCAGTCACGGGCCTGGTACAGATCGGCCTGGGCCAGGCGCATACCCGTGTTCCCGGGACCTTGATTGACCAGGGTTTCCAGGCGGGCTTCGGCAGAAGGCAGGTCGGCGCCGTAGGTGCCGGCCTGGGCAGCGAGTTGCTGGGCGTCCATCCATTCATCGTTGGGGTTACCGATCGGCAGACCCTTGAGCTCGACGCGTGGACGCTGGGCTTTCGCCATGTCTTCGGCCAGGGCACGGGCCTCTTCGGACTTTTCACTTTCCAACAACGCGTAGTAGAGCGCGGTGCTGTCTTCAAAGCGCTCCGCAGGATCGGCATCCGGCGCGATCAGGACCCAGCGGTACAGGTCGACGGCGATCTCCGGCTCTCGCTGTTCCAGATAAGAAGAAGCCACCCAGCGCAGGGCATAGGTAGGAATGCTCACACCCTCGGCGAGCAACTTCTGATATTCGGCAATCACTTCGGCCCGACGGGCACGGGCATTGAGGGCGCCCATGCGATCGATGCGCCAACGGAGCACGTCGTCTTTGGCTTCGGCTACCGGAGTCCATGTGGCGAGCAACTTGTCGTAGTCGGCCAGGGCGCGGTCGGCAATGACGAAGCGCTCCTGTTCGCTGCGGCTGGCCATGTCCGCCAGGCGCACCCGTTCGGCCGCGACGTCACCCTCCAGGCGCCGCTGCACGCCACGGTCGATCAACCCCGGCTGTAGACGCGCCAGGCGCAGCGCCGGCTCCGGCAGCCGCGCGCGTTGCAGGGCGTAGATGTATTCGCGTGCCACCTCTGGGCTGTTGCCGGCGCGGGTGAAGGCCTGGTCGTATTCAAACAGCGCTTCGTGGGGGCTGTCGGCGCGGGTCAAGGCATAACCCAGGGCCAGCCGACGCATCGGATCTGTTGGCTTGGCAGCCACCAGGGCCTTGGCGCGCGTGACAGCTTCGTCGGGCCGGCCTGCATCGGCCTGGGTCAAGGCCAGGCCAAGTTGCAAATCAGGATTCTGAGGGTCGATCACCAAGGCCTGGCGGTACAGCTCGGCCGCCGAATCCCAGCGCTTGAGGTTGCGATAGGCACGCGCCGTTGCAGTCAACGCCTGAACGGGCAGCGTTCGATAACGGCCCTGGGCCTCATAGACTTTCACCACCTCGGCGTCGAGACCGGCCCAACTGGCGATTTGCAGGTGGTCACTGATCTGCGCGGCGCTGGCCCGGTCGGCCGGCACCTGGCGCAGCGCGCTCAGTGCAGGCGTGTAATGGCCCGCACGGGCATCGAGCACCATTTGGTCATAGGCGGTATCGGCAAGCACCAGCATCGGCAAGCACAATTGGCTGCACAGCGCGACGCGAAACAACGGGCGCAAACCACGATGAATAAAAGGACCCACAGTACGCGGCATTCGTCAGCATCCTTACATGGCCAGCCGGGTCGCAGTGCCCCCTTGCCCATCAAACAGGAAGCCGGATCAAGGAATCCAGCCAAGCTCTAATGGGCCTAGTCTTGCACTCCCGGACGGGGCATATTCAGGAACGCCACAATTCTTCAGAATCGATACAGATTTCGGCGCAGGGCTGATCGGTGGCCATAAAAAAACCCGGCCTATGCGTCATGCAAAGGCCGGGCTTGGGGTATTGCTCGAATGCTTACTGGAGGGCGACGCCACCACCCAGCTTGCTCATCACGAATGCCGTGAATTGCTCAACGGTCATTTTCTGGCCGTTGAAGTCGACCTGATTGTTGGCATAGTGCAGCTTGGTGACCACATCATTGCCTTCAAGGGTCGCCAGCTGAGTACCCACTGCCATCGCACTGAACATGTCGCTGGTGGCGGTGGCTTGATCGGCGATCAGCTTGGCATCCGTCTGGCCTTCCATCTGTGCCTGCACGGTCATCAGGTCCACCAGCATCGGCTTGGAAACCTTGAGATTGAAATCCAGCAGGGCGAGCAACTGACGGCCCAATTCATCCGGTGGCAAGTCCATGGACTGTGGCTTGGCCAGATCAACGATCAGGCTGGCACGGCTTTCACCGTTGGCGGTGTTGAACGACAGGTTTTCCAAGGCCACTTGCGGAGCACCGGCCAGGAGTTTTTCCAGGTCGGCCTTGACCTGGGCTTCCTCGGCTTCGGTCAGGCTCAACTCTGGCGCTGGCTCACCGGCCGCCGCAGCCTCGGCAGCGGCTTTTTCGTAGGGTTGCAGCTTGGTTTGGTAAATCTGCATCAGCGACATGGTGGCCGGGATGTCCAGGTTCTTCAGGCTGACCGCCATCTGCGCCGAACCAATGGTCTTGTCGTTGAACGACAACTCACCGATCTTGTAATCGGCACGCCCCGAAGCGCTGGTGCCGTTCTCGCTGCTGCTGTTCTTCATTTCGAAGTTCTTCAGGCCCAGCACCGACTTCGGCTCGCCAAAGGTGGCCTTGGTGCTGCTCATCAGCAGGGTGTTGTCACCCATGTAGTAACCGTAGGTACTTTTGCTCAGGTTACTGGCCAATGTCAGGCCGTTCAGCTCGACCTGCACAGGTGTCTGGTCTTCGGCGACGGTGGTCAACTTGAAGCTGTCCATGTAGCCGTCAGCCTTGACCTTCTGTCCCTGGGCGCTGGCGGCCACGTCGATCTTCAGGCCGGAGAAGGTGAGCTGGGATTGCTCATCCAGCTTCGTCTCCAATGGCAGCAGCTCGTAGGTGCCGTTGATGGACTCGTCGTAACCCAGGTTGACCACGCCTTTAAGCGGGGACTGGTCCTTGGTGGCAGCGAACCACTTGTCTGTCAGTGGATTGCGCTCGAGCGCGGTATGACTGGTGGCCATGACCGGCAGCCACTTGAGCGTAATCAAACGCGAGAATGGCAGTGGGCCGTGCTCGATCCGGTCGACGAAGAGCAGCTCGACCGACTCGCCACCGAATATCTCGCCTTCGCCTTTGAGGCGGTAGTGGGCGGTGCTGCTGAATGTGCCACGGTCCATGGAAACCAGCTCCAGGGCGGCAGTGCTGTTGGATCCGGACAAGGCTGTTTGCATCTGCTTATTGCTATCGGCAATAGCATTTTTCAACACGCCTTCGAGTTTGGTTCCGGTGTACCAGGCGCCACCCGCGCTGATAGCTCCGACAGCCACAACGATTCCCAGAAGTACGCTTGCTGATTTATTCATGAGTGACCCGATCGATATCCATGGTTGAAGAAAGCCGTCGTCTTCCCTGACCCGCGAAGGGTGTGGCTCGACGCCGTAAAGAGGAGGGGAGATTACCATCAGGCACCCTTGCGGGCCCAATGTTTATAGGGGTAAAAACGTTTTCTTGAGAGGTGGTCTACGAATATTGGACTTCGATCTCGTCGAGCTGATGATCGAAAGTCTTGAGTCGGGCCGTCCAGGTGTACACCAGCACTTCAAAATCGCGATTGATCACCGCCGCACCCGATGACTCTGCGCGTGAATCGCAAAAGTCCAGTTGATAGCGCTCCCGGGCCATGGCGTTAGCCACGTCACACAATTCACGGGCGTTGTTGAGCCAATGCCAGCCTTCTTGGGTGACTTGCTTGTCCAGGGCTGCGCATTGGGTTTTCAGGGCCTCCAGGCTTTTCTCCAGCGGGGTGCCGGTGAGCTCGCCCATGACTTCCTGGAAGGTGCGGCCTGGCTGCCAATAGCTGCCCCAGAAATAGCGGTCAAACACCGTTTCGACACGGCGCAGCGCCACTTTGGTGTCCCAAATCAGCACCAGGGTCTTGCCTTGCTCGAGGTGTTTTTTCTTGATGCGTTGGCCCTGAAGCGATGCCCAGGCCACAACTGCAATGGATATCACGCCAATCAACGCCGCTGCGCTATCGAGGAACAAGAGCGCCTTGTCGATCTGATGGGTGAGCATGACGCCATAGAAATAAGTGGCTGACAGCAGCAGCAATGCCGCAGTCGCACACCAAAAGCCGGGAGCATAAGGGTTTTTCATTATTGGAATCCCCATGACCAGTGACCGTCGCGGGCTTTTGGGTCGCCAAAGCCCGACTACAACAGCATAGCAACGGCATTGGGGGTTTGCCGGGGCATCAGAGGCTCGATCCGATTACCGGCCCAAAAACGACAAAACCCCTGTCTGCATCAGCAGACAGGGGTTCTGGGAATTCAATCTTGACGATGACCTACTCTCACATGGGGAAACCCCACACTACCATCGGCGATGCATCGTTTCACTGCTGAGTTCGGGATGGGATCAGGTGGTTCCAATGCTCTATGGTCGTCAAGAAATTCGGTGTCCAACCCGTTCAACAGCAACGTGTCGGTAAAATCGATGACTTTTACTAAAACAAAACCCCTACCTGCATCAGCAGATAGGGGTTTCGGAATTTAATCTTGACGATGACCTACTCTCACATGGGGAAACCCCACACTACCATCGGCGATGCATCGTTTCACTGCTGAGTTCGGGATGGGATCAGGTGGTTCCAATGCTCTATGGTCGTCAAGAAATTCGGGTACTGAGTCGTGGCCTGATGGCCGCGCTTCAGCAAATTGGGTATGTGACAGCTTTTGGTGTTTTGTGAGATTCGAACTTTCGGTTCGTTTCGTCTTCACACACCGCAATCTGGTGCTCTTTCGAGTCAGCAAATTGCTTGGGTGTTATATGGTCAAGCCTCACGGGCAATTAGTACAGGTTAGCTCAACGCCTCACAGCGCTTACACACCCTGCCTATCAACGTCGTAGTCTTCGACGGCCCTTCAGGGGACTCAAGGTCCCAGTGAGATCTCATCTTGAGGCAAGTTTCCCGCTTAGATGCTTTCAGCGGTTATCTTTCCCGAACATAGCTACCCGGCAATGCCACTGGCGTGACAACCGGAACACCAGAGGTTCGTCCACTCCGGTCCTCTCGTACTAGGAGCAGCCCCTCTCAAATCTCAAACGTCCACGGCAGATAGGGACCGAACTGTCTCACGACGTTCTAAACCCAGCTCGCGTACCACTTTAAATGGCGAACAGCCATACCCTTGGGACCGGCTTCAGCCCCAGGATGTGATGAGCCGACATCGAGGTGCCAAACACCGCCGTCGATATGAACTCTTGGGCGGTATCAGCCTGTTATCCCCGGAGTACCTTTTATCCGTTGAGCGATGGCCCTTCCATACAGAACCACCGGATCACTAAGACCTACTTTCGTACCTGCTCGACGTGTCTGTCTCGCAGTCAAGCGCGCTTTTGCCTTTATACTCTACGACCGATTTCCGACCGGTCTGAGCGCACCTTCGTACTCCTCCGTTACTCTTTAGGAGGAGACCGCCCCAGTCAAACTACCCACCATACACTGTCCTCGATCCGGATAACGGACCTGAGTTAGAACCTCAAAGTTGCCAGGGTGGTATTTCAAGGATGGCTCCACGCAGACTGGCGTCCACGCTTCAAAGCCTCCCACCTATCCTACACAAGCAAATTCAAAGTCCAGTGCAAAGCTATAGTAAAGGTTCACGGGGTCTTTCCGTCTAGCCGCGGATACACTGCATCTTCACAGCGATTTCAATTTCACTGAGTCTCGGGTGGAGACAGCGCCGCCATCGTTACGCCATTCGTGCAGGTCGGAACTTACCCGACAAGGAATTTCGCTACCTTAGGACCGTTATAGTTACGGCCGCCGTTTACCGGGGCTTCGATCAAGAGCTTCGCGTTAGCTAACCCCATCAATTAACCTTCCGGCACCGGGCAGGCGTCACACCCTATACGTCCACTTTCGTGTTTGCAGAGTGCTGTGTTTTTAATAAACAGTCGCAGCGGCCTGGTATCTTCGACCGGCGTGGGCTTACGCAGCAAGTGCTTCACCCTCACCGGCGCACCTTCTCCCGAAGTTACGGTGCCATTTTGCCTAGTTCCTTCACCCGAGTTCTCTCAAGCGCCTTGGTATTCTCTACCCAACCACCTGTGTCGGTTTGGGGTACGGTTCCTGGTTACCTGAAGCTTAGAAGCTTTTCTTGGAAGCATGGCATCAACCACTTCGTCACCCAAAGGGTAACTCGTCATCAGCTCTCGGCCTTAAGATCCCGGATTTACCTAAGATCTCAGCCTACCACCTTAAACTTGGACAACCAACGCCAAGCTGGCCTAGCCTTCTCCGTCCCTCCATCGCAATAACCAGAAGTACAGGAATATTAACCTGTTTTCCATCGACTACGCTTTTCAGCCTCGCCTTAGGGACCGACTAACCCTGCGTCGATTAACGTTGCGCAGGAAACCTTGGTCTTTCGGCGTGGGTGTTTTTCACACCCATTGTCGTTACTCATGTCAGCATTCGCACTTCTGATACCTCCAGCAAGCTTCTCAACTCACCTTCACAGGCTTACAGAACGCTCCTCTACCGCATCACTTACGTGATACCCGTAGCTTCGGTGTATGGTTTGAGCCCCGTTACATCTTCCGCGCAGGCCGACTCGACTAGTGAGCTATTACGCTTTCTTTAAAGGGTGGCTGCTTCTAAGCCAACCTCCTAGCTGTCTAAGCCTTCCCACATCGTTTCCCACTTAACCATAACTTTGGGACCTTAGCTGACGGTCTGGGTTGTTTCCCTTTTCACGACGGACGTTAGCACCCGCCGTGTGTCTCCCATGCTCGGCACTTGTAGGTATTCGGAGTTTGCATCGGTTTGGTAAGTCGGGATGACCCCCTAGCCGAAACAGTGCTCTACCCCCTACAGTGATACATGAGGCGCTACCTAAATAGCTTTCGAGGAGAACCAGCTATCTCCGAGCTTGATTAGCCTTTCACTCCGATCCACAGGTCATCCGCTAACTTTTCAACGGTAGTCGGTTCGGTCCTCCAGTTAGTGTTACCCAACCTTCAACCTGCCCATGGATAGATCGCCCGGTTTCGGGTCTATTCCCAGCGACTAGACGCCCTATTAAGACTCGCTTTCGCTACGCCTCCCCTATTCGGTTAAGCTCGCCACTGAAAATAAGTCGCTGACCCATTATACAAAAGGTACGCAGTCACCCAACAAAGTGGGCTCCCACTGCTTGTACGCATACGGTTTCAGGATCTATTTCACTCCCCTCTCCGGGGTTCTTTTCGCCTTTCCCTCACGGTACTAGTTCACTATCGGTCAGTCAGTAGTATTTAGCCTTGGAGGATGGTCCCCCCATATTCAGACAAAGTTTCTCGTGCTCCGTCCTACTCGATTTCACTTCTAAGATCCTTTCGCGTACAGGGCTATCACCCACTATGGCCGCACTTTCCAGAGCGTTCCGCTAAAATCAAAGAAGCTTAAGGGCTAGTCCCCGTTCGCTCGCCACTACTAAGGGAATCTCGGTTGATTTCTTTTCCTCAGGGTACTTAGATGTTTCAGTTCCCCTGGTTCGCCTCTTGCACCTATGTATTCAGTACAAGATAACCATCTTATGATGGCTGGGTTCCCCCATTCAGACATCTCCGGATCAAAGTCTGTTTGCCGACTCCCCGAAGCTTTTCGCAGGCTACCACGTCTTTCATCGCCTCTGACTGCCAAGGCATCCACCGTATGCGCTTCTTCACTTGACCATATAACCCCAAGCAATCTGGTTATACTGTGAAGACGACATTCGCCGAAAATTCGAATTTCTCAATTAAGAGAACTCACAAATTTTACCTTAGCCTGATCCGTTACCAGTGAAAGTAACGTTCAGTCTATCTTTCTATCACATACCCAAATTTTTAAAGAACGAACTAGTCAAAGACTAGAAATCAACATTCACCATCAAACCGATGGAATGCTCATTTCTAAGCTTTATACAATCGAAGCAGTAGTGGTGGAGCCAAGCGGGATCGAACCGCTGACCTCCTGCGTGCAAGGCAGGCGCTCTCCCAGCTGAGCTATGGCCCCGTATTTCTACAGGCGTTTCCCACACAAAATTGGTGGGTCTGGGCAGATTCGAACTGCCGACCTCACCCTTATCAGGGGTGCGCTCTAACCAACTGAGCTACAGACCCAATTTCGAGCTACTAAGGCCGACCTCACCCTGCTCTTTACCACAGAGCATGGGGTGCGCTCTAACCAACCAAGCTACAACCCTTTTGGCTGCTTCTTTCGTCTTCTTCAATGAATCAAGCAATTCGTGTGGGAGCTCATGGAGCAGCTGCGGTCGTCGATTAAGGAGGTGATCCAGCCGCAGGTTCCCCTACGGCTACCTTGTTACGACTTCACCCCAGTCATGAATCACACCGTGGTAACCGTCCTCCCGAAGGTTAGACTAGCTACTTCTGGTGCAACCCACTCCCATGGTGTGACGGGCGGTGTGTACAAGGCCCGGGAACGTATTCACCGCGACATTCTGATTCGCGATTACTAGCGATTCCGACTTCACGCAGTCGAGTTGCAGACTGCGATCCGGACTACGATCGGTTTTGTGGGATTAGCTCCACCTCGCGGCTTGGCAACCCTCTGTACCGACCATTGTAGCACGTGTGTAGCCCAGGCCGTAAGGGCCATGATGACTTGACGTCATCCCCACCTTCCTCCGGTTTGTCACCGGCAGTCTCCTTAGAGTGCCCACCATTACGTGCTGGTAACTAAGGACAAGGGTTGCGCTCGTTACGGGACTTAACCCAACATCTCACGACACGAGCTGACGACAGCCATGCAGCACCTGTCTCAATGTTCCCGAAGGCACCAATCCATCTCTGGAAAGTTCATTGGATGTCAAGGCCTGGTAAGGTTCTTCGCGTTGCTTCGAATTAAACCACATGCTCCACCGCTTGTGCGGGCCCCCGTCAATTCATTTGAGTTTTAACCTTGCGGCCGTACTCCCCAGGCGGTCAACTTAATGCGTTAGCTGCGCCACTAAGAGCTCAAGGCTCCCAACGGCTAGTTGACATCGTTTACGGCGTGGACTACCAGGGTATCTAATCCTGTTTGCTCCCCACGCTTTCGCACCTCAGTGTCAGTATCAGTCCAGGTGGTCGCCTTCGCCACTGGTGTTCCTTCCTATATCTACGCATTTCACCGCTACACAGGAAATTCCACCACCCTCTACCATACTCTAGCTCGACAGTTTTGAATGCAGTTCCCAGGTTGAGCCCGGGGCTTTCACATCCAACTTAACGAACCACCTACGCGCGCTTTACGCCCAGTAATTCCGATTAACGCTTGCACCCTCTGTATTACCGCGGCTGCTGGCACAGAGTTAGCCGGTGCTTATTCTGTCGGTAACGTCAAAACACTAACGTATTAGGTTAATGCCCTTCCTCCCAACTTAAAGTGCTTTACAATCCGAAGACCTTCTTCACACACGCGGCATGGCTGGATCAGGCTTTCGCCCATTGTCCAATATTCCCCACTGCTGCCTCCCGTAGGAGTCTGGACCGTGTCTCAGTTCCAGTGTGACTGATCATCCTCTCAGACCAGTTACGGATCGTCGCCTTGGTGAGCCATTACCCCACCAACTAGCTAATCCGACCTAGGCTCATCTGATAGCGCAAGGCCCGAAGGTCCCCTGCTTTCTCCCGTAGGACGTATGCGGTATTAGCGTCCGTTTCCGAGCGTTATCCCCCACTACCAGGCAGATTCCTAGGCATTACTCACCCGTCCGCCGCTCTCAAGAGGTGCAAGCACCTCTCTACCGCTCGACTTGCATGTGTTAGGCCTGCCGCCAGCGTTCAATCTGAGCCATGATCAAACTCTTCAGTTCAAACATCTTTGGGTTTTGAGAAAACCCTAAACTTGGCTCAGCAATCGTTGGTTACATCTTTGATTTCTCGCGGAGTAACTTGTGATGCTGATAATCTGTTGACTAGCAGTCTGACTCCACAAGCACCCACACGAATTGCTTGATTCAGTTGTTAAAGAGCGGTTGGCCGAGTCTTTCGTCTCAACCGAGGCGCGCATTCTACAGCGCCCCGTGTATCTGTCAAGCGGTTATTTTAAGAAGTTTTCAAAGTTTCGCTTCGGAAACATCAACAACTTCAACCACTTGCGCTTCCGATCTCTCGTTAGCGGGAGGCGAATTCTACAGCGTTACTCGCTGCTGTCAACACCTCTTTTTCACCGCTTTCGACCGAGAAGATCGAACCGCCGATAGAGCCAAACAACACCGCTCTACCTGCTCCTTCCGGGCTTCGACGAACTGAAGCCCAACACCTTCGAAACCTACTTAACTCCTTGAATCTCAAGGAGTTTTCCGTTTCGACTGCGCCGGAAGTGGGGCGAATTATAGACTTCCAGAATCTGCCGTCAACCCTTAATTTCGCTTTTCTATCAATAAGTTGCGCAGCACCGGAAATCGCCTTTTAAAAACCCCTCTATATAGAAGAGAACGCTCAAATAACCCCTGCCTCCCTGAATGCCGCCACTGCCGCTTCATCCAACCCCAACACTCGCTGCAATATCTCCAACGTATGCTCCCCTAATAAAGGGGGCGCATTGCGATACTCCACCGGCGTCTCGGACAATCGAATCGGGCTGGCCACCTGCGGCACGCTACCAGCCAATAGATGAGGCAATTCCATTGCCAATCCACGCGCTTGCACCTGAGGGTCGGCAAACACTTGGGCAAGGTCGTTGATTGGCCCGCACGGCACACCTGCCTGCTCCAACTGGACCACCCACTCAGCGGTGGTCTTGAACACCGTGGCCTGGCGGATCAACGGAATCAACACCGCACGGTTTGCGACCCGCAGCTTGTTCGTGGCAAAACGCGGATCATCAGCCCACTGCGGCTGCCCGGCCACCTCAGCGAACTTGCGGAACTGACCGTCATTACCCACAGTAAGGATGAAGTCGCCGTCAGCCGTAGGAAAATCCTGATAAGGCACGATGTTCGGATGAGCATTGCCCAGCCGCTTCGGCGCATTGCCTGTAGTCAGGTAGTTCATCGCCTGGTTGGCCAGGCAAGCCACCTGGACATCCAGCAAGGCCATGTCGATGTGCTGCCCTCCGCCGGCATGATCCCGATGAGCCAGCGCCGCCAAAATGGCAGCCGTCGAGTACAACCCCGTGAGGATATCCGTCAGCGCAACCCCCACCTTCACCGGCCCCGCGCCCTCATCCCCCTCTGGGCGACCGGTCAGGCTCATCAAGCCCCCCAATCCCTGGATCATGAAGTCATACCCGGCGCGCTTGGCATAAGGGCCGGTCTGTCCGAACCCGGTGATCGAGCAGTAGATCAACTGCGGATTGATCGCCTTCAGCGAGTCATAGTCCAGGCCATACGCAGCCAGGCCGCCCACCTTGAAATTCTCGATCAGGATATCGGACTTGGCCGCCAGCTCCCGCACCAGCCGCTGACCCTCTGGCCGCGTAAAGTCGATGGTCACCGACTGCTTGTTGCGATTGGCCGACAGATAATAGGCAGCTTCGGTCGTGTTCTCGCCTCTGGCATCCTTCAGGAAGGGCGGCCCCCAGGCGCGCGTATCGTCACCATTGCCGGGACGCTCGACCTTGATGACGTCAGCCCCCAGGTCCGCCAGGATCTGTCCGGCCCACGGCCCGGCCAGAACCCTCGATAAATCCAATACCCGCAGATGCGAAAGCGCGCCCATGACCGTTCTCCTATTAATAGAACGCCTGGATACCGGTTTGCGCACGCCCCAGGATCAGCGCATGAACGTCGTGCGTGCCTTCGTAGGTGTTCACGACTTCCAGGTTTACGAGATGACGAGCGATACCGAATTCATCGGAAATACCGTTGCCGCCCAGCATGTCCCGCGCCATCCGAGCAATATCCAACGACTTGCCGCAGGAGTTGCGCTTCATGATCGAGGTAATCTCGACTGCCGCCGTGCCCTCATCTTTCATACGCCCCAAACGCAGGCACCCCTGCAGCGCAAGCGTGATTTCAGTCTGCATGTCGGCCAGTTTCTTCTGGATCAACTGATTGGCCGCGAGCGGACGACCGAACTGCTGGCGATCCAGCGTATATTGGCGAGCGGTGTGCCAGCAGAATTCAGCGGCTCCCAAAGCGCCCCAGGAGATCCCGTAGCGCGCTGAGTTCAGGCAAGTAAACGGGCCTTTAAGACCACGGACATCGGGGAAAATGTTCTCTTCCGGGACGAATACATTGTCCATGACGATTTCGCCGGTGATCGAAGCGCGCAGCCCGACCTTGCCATGGATAGCCGGCGCGCTCAGCCCCTTCCAGCCCTTTTCAAGAACGAAACCGCGGATATCGCCAGCATCGTCCTTGCCCCAGACGACAAAGACATCAGCGATCGGACTGTTGGTGATCCACATCTTGCTGCCCGTCAGGCTGTAGCCACCTTCCACTTTGCGCGCACGAGTACTCATCGCGCCTGGGTCGGAACCATGGTTCGGCTCGGTCAGACCAAAGCAGCCGATCCACTCGCCAGACGCCAGCTTCGGCAAATACTTCTGCTTTTGTGCTTCAGTCCCGAATTCATTGATCGGCACCATGACCAGCGAGGACTGCACGCTCATCATCGAGCGATAGCCGGAATCGACGCGCTCCACTTCACGCGCGATCAGGCCGTAGCTGACGTAGTTCAGCCCGCTGCCGCCGTACTGCTCAGGAATGGTTGCCCCCAGCAGGCCCACTTCGCCCATCTCGCGGAAAATCGCCGGGTCGGTTTTCTCATGGCGGAACGCCTCCAGCACTCGCGGTGCCAGTTTCTGCTGGGCGAACTGCTCGGCAGTGTCGCGAATCATGCGTTCTTCTTCGGTGAGCTGCTGATCCAGCAACAATGGATCGATCCAGTTGAAGCTCGCTTTGCCGGCCATGAAAAAATCCTCGCCAATTAAATGAAAATCGTGGATTGATCCTAGGCGCGGTTTCCTACAAGGGCAAACGAGGATTACGCACTATGCTGTGCTAATTTCTCACTCCGTAAACGCCATAAACCCTGTTTAAGCAGTTATTGAGTGAGGCTTACGTACATGCGCCGCAAAATCCCCAGTACCGCCGCCCTGGTCAGTTTCGAGGCTGCCGCACGCCATGAAAGCTTCACCAAGGCGGCGCAGGAGCTTTCTCTCACGCAAGGCGCTATCTGCCGACAGATCGCCAGCCTGGAGGATTTCCTCAGCGTCGAGCTTTTTCGACGCTCGCGCCGTGGGGTCAAACTGACCGAAGCAGGACTTTCCTACAGCCGTCGGGTTGCCACCCAACTGGATGCCGTCGAGCGCGACACACTTTCCGTGATGGGGCACACCGGCGCGAACGTGATTGAACTGGCCGTGGTTCCGACCTTCGGCACCCAATGGCTGCTGCCACGTCTCAAGGACTTCCAGCAGCAACATCCGGAAGTCACGGTCAACCTGACCAACCGCACGCGCCCCTTTCTCTTTGCGGACACGGAGTTTGACGCCGCCATCTATTTTGGTGACGCGGACTGGTCCGGTACCGAATCCCACAAGCTGATGGGCGAAAATCCGATGCCGGTATGCAGCCCTGCTTTACTGGGTGACCGGAAGACCCTGACACCGGAGGCCATTGCCGATTTGCCCTTGCTCCAGCAGACCACTCGCCCGTATGCGTGGCGCCAGTGGTTCAACGCTCAGAACCTGAACATTGCACGAGACCTGACAGGCCCTCGTTATGAACTATTCTCCATGCTCGCCCAAGCGGCCATGCACGACATGGGCGTTGCGCTGATTCCGCCCTTTTTGATTCAGCGCGAGCTTGCAGAGCAACGTTTAGTGGTGGCCAACCGTAACGCGCTGTCGAGCATCAAGGCCTACTACCTGATGATTCCAGAGCGAAAGGTCGAATCCGCCTCTCTTCGAGCTTTTCGTGATTGGCTGGTGAAACAAGCTACGAGCTATCTCCTTGATTGATAAGGGAAAGCCAAAGTCCTACTTAGGTAGTCAACTAACAAAAGTCGCTACAGATATAAGTTTATGTCGCATTCAGTCAATCTGTTATGAAACCCGTGCAGTAGTCTCCAAAGCGTCTAAATACATGGCTTAGAGCCATATCGCGCAGCGCATCAGCGCTTATTCATCTGGCCGATGGGAAAAATTGTCAATTTGAACCTAAATCCTTGGAAAGCGCGGCCCACAAGGGCTGTCGATCGATAATTGCGACATTCGGTCACAGGGTGACTTGTAGTTAATTTTCCGTCACCCGTCATAATCCCTTGAAGGGCTGAATTTTCGCCTGCAAAATGCCGCGCCCCGCCTGGTTTGGCGGGATCGTGCTGATCGGCCGCCCCAGTCGCACCATCCGAAGTGCCTGGGTTTACTCAATAAGATCACGCAGGAGATTTGACGTGCACATTGGTGTTCCCCTCGAAACCCAAACGGGTGAAACACGGGTTGCTGCTACCCCGGAAACCATCAAGAAGTTGATCGGCCAAGGCCATAAAGTCACTGTCCAAAGTGGCGCCGGTATCAAGGCCAGCGTTATCGACAGTGCCTATGAGGCAGCGGGCGCAACCATTGGCAGCGCCAGTGATGCATTCGGGGCCGAGCTGATCCTTAAGGTGGTCGCTCCCAGCGACAGCGAACTGACGCTGATCAAGAGCGGCACCGTTCTGGTGGGCATGCTCAATCCGTTCAACAACGAAACCATCGCCAAGCTGGCCGAACGCGGCATCACCGCCTTCGCCCTTGAGGCCGCGCCGCGTACGTCCCGCGCCCAGAGCCTGGACGTGCTGTCGTCGCAAGCGAACATCGCCGGCTACAAAGCCGTGCTGCTGGCTGCCCACCACTACCCGCGCTTCATGCCTATGCTGATGACCGCCGCAGGCACCGTGAAAGCGGCGCGCGTACTGATTCTCGGCGCCGGCGTGGCCGGGTTGCAGGCGATTGCCACGGCCAAGCGCCTGGGCGCCGTGATTGAGGCTTCGGATGTGCGCCCTGCGGTGAAGGAGCAAATCGAATCCCTCGGCGCCAAGTTCGTCGACGTGCCTTACGAGACCGACGAAGAGCGTGAATGCGCGGTCGGCGTCGGCGGTTATGCCCGACCGATGCCGGCCAGTTGGATGCAGCGCCAGGCCCAGGCGGTGCATGAGCGCGCCAAGCAGGCCGACATCGTGATCACCACCGCATTGATTCCGGGCCGCAAGGCACCGACCTTGCTAAGTGCTGAAACCGTCGCGCAGATGAAACCCGGCTCGGTGGTCATCGACCTCGCGGCAGCCCAGGGTGGCAACTGTCCGCTGACCGTGGCTGATCAGGTGGTGATCGAGAACGGCGTCACCATCGCCGGCCCGACCAACCTGGCCGGTGAAGTCGCGGCCGATGCTTCGGCGCTGTACGCCCGTAACCTGCTGGACTTCCTGAAGCTGGTCTTCACCAAGGAAGGTCAGTTCGACGTGAACCTGGAAGACGACATTGTCGCCGCGTGCCTGATGTGCCGCGACGGCCAAGTCATCCGCAAAAACGCCTAAGCAGGGATTCAGACAATGGAAGAGCTTATCTCCCCCGGTATCTACAACCTGATCATCTTTGTGCTGGCCATTTATGTCGGTTATCACGTGGTCTGGAACGTAACGCCCGCGCTGCACACGCCATTGATGGCGGTGACCAACGCTATTTCGGCGATCGTAATCGTCGGCGCCATGCTCGCCGCCGCCCTGACCGTAACGCCGCTGGGCAAGACCATGGGCACCCTCGCCGTGGCCCTGGCCGCCGTGAACGTGTTCGGTGGCTTCCTGGTGACGCGCCGCATGCTTGAGATGTTCAAGAAAAAAGCCCCGAAAGCCGTAAAAGAAGAGGCGCCCAAGTAATGAGCATGAACCTGGTAACGACGCTCTACCTGATCGCGTCCATCTGCTTCATCCAGGCCCTCAAAGGCCTGTCGCACCCCACCACCTCCCGCCGCGGCAACCTGTTCGGCATGCTCGGGATGGCGTTGGCGGTGCTCACCACTGTGGGTCTCATCTATAAACTAGGTGCCGAGTTGGCAACCGCCGGCATTGGCTACGTCATCGTCGGCCTGTTGGTTGGCGGTACTGCTGGCTCGATCATGGCCAAGCGTGTCGAGATGACCAAGATGCCGGAGCTGGTCGCCTTCATGCACAGCATGATCGGCCTGGCGGCGGTGTTCATTGCCATCGCGGCGGTCGTCGAGCCGCAATCGCTGGGTATCGTCAAGCAGTTGGGGGATTCGATTCCGGCGGGTAACCGTCTGGAGCTGTTCCTCGGCGCCGCCATCGGTGCAATCACCTTCTCCGGCTCGGTGATCGCGTTCGGCAAGCTCTCGGGCAAATACAAGTTCCGCCTGTTCCAGGGCGCACCGGTACAGTTTGGCGGCCAGCACAAGCTCAACCTGATCCTGGGCCTGGCAACGCTGGGCCTGGGCCTGACTTTCATGTTTACCGGCAACCTCGGCGCGTTCGCCCTGATGCTGGCCCTGGCGTTTGTCCTGGGTGTACTGATCATCATCCCGATCGGCGGCGCGGACATGCCGGTGGTGGTCTCGATGCTCAACAGTTACTCCGGCTGGGCAGCGGCGGGTATCGGCTTCTCGCTGAACAACTCGATGCTGATCATTGCCGGTTCGTTGGTGGGTTCGAGCGGTGCGATTCTCTCGTACATCATGTGCAAGGCGATGAACCGTTCGTTCTTCAACGTGTTGCTCGGTGGCTTCGGCAACACCGCCGATGCGGCTGGCCCGGCAGGCTCGAAAGAAGCTCGTCCGGTGAAATCCGGCTCGGCTGACGACGCTACCTTCCTGCTGACCAACGCCGACACGGTGATCATCGTTCCAGGCTACGGCCTGGCGGTGGCCCGGGCGCAACACGCGCTGAAAGAGCTGACCGAGAAGCTGACCCACCATGGCGTGACCGTTAAATACGCGATCCACCCGGTGGCCGGTCGCATGCCCGGGCACATGAACGTGCTACTGGCCGAGGCCGAAGTGCCTTACGACCAGGTGTTCGAGATGGAGGACATCAACTCCGAGTTCGGCCAGGCCGACGTGGTGCTGGTGCTGGGCGCCAACGATGTGGTCAACCCGGCGGCGAAGAACGATCCGAAGTCGCCGATTGCCGGCATGCCGATCCTCGAGGCCTTCAAGGCCAAGACCATCATCGTCAACAAGCGCTCGATGGCCAGCGGTTATGCCGGCCTGGACAACGAGCTGTTCTACCTCGACAAGACCATGATGGTGTTCGGTGACGCCAAGAAGGTCATCGAGGACATGGTCAAAGCCGTGGAATAACTCCATCGCTGTTTCATCCAAAACGCCCCGACTTATCGGGGCGTTTTGATTTGTATCAAGGCAAAATATTGCCGATCCGGTAATGATGTTTTGCCTGAAACGCCCGTAATAGACGCCTAAAATGCGACCTTTGTAGCGGGTCGGGCACAGCGCTAATTCACTAGACTGCGCATCTTGCTTTCCAGCCCGAGATAACCCCTATGTACCGTGATCGCATCCGCCTGCCTTCGTTATTGAACAAAGTGATGAGCGCTGCCGAAGCAGCCTTGTTTATTCAGGACGGCATGACCGTCGGCATGAGCGGTTTTACCCGCGCTGGAGAAGCGAAAGCAGTGCCCCACGCCCTGGCTGAGCGCGCCAAGGTCACGCCGTTGAAAATCAGCTTGATGACCGGTGCGAGCCTGGGCAACGACCTCGATAAAGAGCTCACCGAAGCAGGTGTACTGGCGCGACGCATGCCGTTTCAGGTCGACAGCACGCTACGCAAGGCGATCAACGCGGGCAAGGTGATGTTCATTGACCAGCACCTCTCGGAAACCGTCGAACAACTACGCAACGGCCAGCTCAAGCTGCCCGATATTGCCGTGATCGAAGCAGTAGCCATCACCGAGCAAGGGCATATCGTACCGACCACGTCGGTGGGCAACTCGGCCAGTTTTGCCATCTTCGCCCGGCAAGTGATCATCGAGATCAACCTGGCTCACAACCCGAACCTGGAAGGGCTGCACGACATTTATATCCCGACCTATCGCCCTACCCGCACACCGATTCCCCTGGTGAAAGTCGACGACCGCATTGGCAGTCCCGCGATCCCGATCCCGCCGGAAAAAATTGCTGCCATTGTCATTACCAACCAGGGGGACTCGCCTTCGACCGTCGCGCCACCCGACAGCGACACCCAGGCCATTGCAGATCACCTGATCGACTTCTTCAAGCAGGAAGTCGCGGCTGGACGCATGACCAATAAGCTCGGGCCGTTGCAGGCCGGAATTGGCAACATCGCCAACGCCGTGATGTGCGGACTGATCGATTCCCCGTTCGAAGACCTGACCATGTATTCCGAGGTCCTGCAGGATTCGACATTTGACTTGATCGACGCCGGCAAGCTGAGTTTCGCCTCCGGCAGCTCAATCACCCTGTCGGGTCGACGCAATGCCGACGTCTTCGGAAACCTGGAGAAGTACAAGGACAAACTGGTCCTGCGCCCCCAGGAAATTTCCAACCATCCCGAAGTGGTGCGCCGCCTGGGCATCATTGGTATCAACACCGCGTTGGAGTTCGACCTGTACGGCAACGTCAACTCCACCCATGTCTGCGGCACGCGGATGATGAACGGCATCGGTGGTTCGGGGGATTTCGCCCGTAACGCCCACTTGGCGATCTTCGTTACCAAGTCGATAGCCAAGGGCGGCGCCATTTCCAGTGTCGTGCCGATGGTCAGCCATGTGGACCATACCGAACATGACGTTGACATCCTAGTGACCGAGATCGGCCTGGCCGACCTGCGGGGCCTGGCGCCGAGGGAGCGGGCACGCGTGATCATCGACAATTGTGTGCACCCGTCCTATCGCCAGGCCTTGAATGACTATTTCGACGCCGCGTGCGCCTTGGGCGGCCATACCCCGCATATCCTGCGCGATGCACTGAGTTGGCACTTTAATCTAGAAGAAACCGGGCGCATGCTGGCCGTCTGATACAGCTGGATCACCGTTATCGCAAATACAGTTTTGGTTGCGGCCTGCCATTCGCTTCGATCGTTACAAAAACTGTACTGCTGTACCGGTGTTTTCTTACAGTCTTTTCCTTCAAAACTGCCAGCCATGCATAAAATTGCACCAATAAAGTGCATACAGGTACAGTTGCCTCAATATCGAC
The DNA here is from genome assembly GCF_051132015.1 of Pseudomonas sp. Z1-12. Lineage (NCBI taxonomy): Bacteria > Pseudomonadati > Pseudomonadota > Gammaproteobacteria > Pseudomonadales > Pseudomonadaceae > Pseudomonas > Pseudomonas sp. Z1-12. Next base: position 65,347 of record NZ_CP071647.1, on the reverse strand, counting down.
CAGTACACCACCCTTTAACAGTTAACTGGTCTCTCACAATACAGGTGAACTGTATCTAGAGAGACTGGCCAAACGAGAGGATCATGGGCACCAGTTAAACCACTACCTAATCCCGCCACAAGCGGAAGGATGTCAACCATGGAACGTACACTCAGTTCCGAGCTGTTTTTCGAAGACAAAGCTGAAAAAAACCAGGCTTCCCTGCCTCTTCGCGTTATCGCCAACCTGATGTTGTGGCAGCGCCGCATCGCCAGCCGTCACCAACTGGCTCGTCTGGATTCGCGCCTGCTGGCTGATGCCGGTATCAGCGAAGCACAACGCTACGAAGAGCTGAGCAAGCCGTTCTGGCGCTAACTCAGCGTCGCTGGCCCTGACCCACCGGGTCCACTGCCAGCACCGAATTGAACAAACAAGACCCGTCGCGGGTAACCGCGACGGGTCTTGTCGTTCCCGGGCCCCGATTTTTAGGGTTGTCCGGAGTTAAATAACAGTTTTCATCAAAACAAAAACATACCAGTACAGTTATGCTTGGACCGTAACGACGCCATGCAAGCGTCCTACAGTGACTCGCAAGGGCTGTCAGCCAACGCGTTCCTGCCCTAATATCGAGGTGAACGTGGCGAAGCGAGTCGAGCATGCGTCTCCTCTTCCAGCTACACGCACCGGCATCACCCTCATTCAAGGAGTTTCATCATGATCCGTCTTCGCCTGCTCAGCGCAGCTGCTCTCCTGGCCGTAGCCGCTCATTCCAACGCCAGCAGCTTCATTGTGACCACTGACTCCCTCGTCGGAGCGCTCAAAGCCACGTCCGACGTGACTTCCGATGCAACCTCGTCATTGCGTGACAACAAAATCGTTCAAGCCGCCCGTGACGACGCTGCCAGCTTCGTCGCCAGCGAAGGCGCCATCCGTGGTGTGAAACTGGAAAGTGCCCTGGATTACATCCGCCAACAGGCACCGCAACTCAACGCCACCGATGCGCAGCTGGCCCAGGCCATCCTGGTGATCTGATGCAACATGAAACATCGGGCGCCAATTGGTGTTCCGATGTTTCAGCACTGGCTCTGGCCCGCAGGTTTGCGCTAGCCTTCAGGCTCGCCATCAACCGTCGAGTCCCATGCGTTTTTACTCAGATCTGTTCATCGCGTCTTTCTTCGTCGTTTCTTGCTGGTCCGTGCCGGCCCATGCCTTCGATGTGTCTACCCAGCAAGTGGTGGTCAGCGGCTATGCCACGAGCATGGTGACCTCCGCGCCCTTCGACCATAAACTGATCGTCGCCGCTCGTGATGACGCTGCGGCCTTCATTGCCAGCGACGGGCAGTTGCGAGGTGCACAACTGGAGTCGGCCCTGGACTACCTGCGCCGGACCCAGCCAAAACTTCATGCCAGCGACCTTGAACTGGCACAAGCAATTCTCGTCCAATAGTTATCCTTATTTTTCCGGAGTCGTTCCATGCGTAGCCCGCTGATTGCTGCCGCCCTCGGCCTGTTGGTTTTGGCCGATGTGGCCCAGGCACAAACCCTGGTAGCCACCAGTAACATCATCGTTCGCGCCTCCCAGCGCACGATCGATTTCACCTCCGACACCACCACGTCCATCCGTGATTCGAAAATCGTCCGCGAAGCCCATGACGATGCGGCCAGTTTTGTCGCCAGCAATGGTGAAATTCGTGGTGCTCATCTCGAGGCCGCCTTCGACACCTTGCGCACCCGCGTGCCGGAAGCCCGGGATGCCAGTGACCAGGTTCTCGCCGAAGCCATCCTCGCATTGTGAGGCGGTTCGCCGCCTGGATGGCGGCCGGGGTCTTGCTGCTCACCGGCAGCATGGCCCAGGCCGGCCTGCAACTGCACCTCAACGTCGAAGGACTGAGCCCGGCGCAACAGCAGGCCAGCCAGGCGCTGCTCGATGAAGCCATGCAGGCCCTGCCGCCGCGCTTCATCGAGCGACTGGACCGACGCATCAATGTCGGCTGGACCGACCAGATGCCCGCCAATGCCTACGGCCAGGCCTCGTTGGTGTCGCAACTGGACCTCAACAGCAACCTGCTCGACAGCCTTGTCGACGGCAGCGCCGCGACGCAAAAGACCCAGCGCCCCCACGGCACCGTCCGCCGGGAAATGCTCGCCACGGTCTTGCATGAACTGACCCACATCTACGACCGCTCGCGCCTATGGCCAGACGCCGAACGCACGCTGATCCAGCGTTGCACTCGACGCAACGGCAGCGCCGGGCTGATCGGCCTCCCCGATGAATGCCGGGGCCAGAACGACCGCCGCTTTACCCTCAGCGATGATCCGCGCTTGCTGGACCTCGCCGGCTGGCCGCAATACGTCGGCCGTCGCGGCGCGCGGGAACAGCACAACCGCCAGGTCGCCCGCAGCCCGGACCTCTATGAAACGAGCAGCCCCAAGGAATTCGTCGCGGTCAACATGGAGTACTTTCTCCTCGACCCGAGCTATGCCTGCCGACGCCCGGCCTTGTATCGCTATTATCGGGAACACTTCGGCTGGGCGCCTGCCGCCAAGGATACCTGCGCCCAATCGTTCGCCTTCCTCAACGCTGGAAACGACTTCGCCAAGACCCCACTGGGCAAGGTCGATCCAGAGCGGGTCTATGCCATTGATTACCTGCTGGCCGAGGCCAATCAGAACTGGGTAAGCCGCTGGGGCCACAGCATGCTCCGGCTGGTGATCTGCGCACCGGGCCGGCCACGCGGGCCAGACTGCCGGCTGGATCTGGACCAACACTTGGTGCTGTCCTACCGCGCCTTCGTGGGGGATGTGCAGTTGTCGAGTTGGGACGGGCTGGTCGGCAAATACCCCTCGCGCCTGTTCGTATTGCCGTTGGCCCAGGTGATCGATGAATACACCAAGACCGAGCTACGCAGCCTGGCATCGGTGCCGCTGATCCTGTCGCGCACCGAAATCGAGGAAACGGTCGAGCACGCCGCCGAAATGCACTGGAGCTATGACGGCAACTATTACTTCCTGTCCAATAACTGCGCCGTGGAGAGCCTGAAACTGCTGCGCAGCGGCAGCAACAACAAGCAGCTCAACGGCCTGGACAGCATCATGCCCAACGGCCTGCTGGAAGTACTCAAGGGTCGCGGCCTGGCAGATACCAGCGTGTTGGATGACCCCAAGGAAGCCTTGCGCCTGGGCTACCACTTCGACTCATTCCGCGAGCGGTACCAGGCCATGTTCGATGTGCTGAAGAAGTATCTGCCGATCAAGCAACAGACGGTGGAAGACTGGCTGGCCCTGGACGCCGCCGAACGCCGTGTCTGGTTCGACCAGGCAGACCTGCGCACCAGCGCGGCGTTGTTGCTGCTGGAGCAGGCCAGTTATCGTCGGCAGCTGTTGTTGGCGCAGGATGAGGTCAAACAGCGCTACCTCGGAGCCCGTGAGTTGCAGAACGGTGGTATGGAAAGGGCTAACGCGACGCTGCAGCAGATCCTCGCCAACAGCGGTTTCCTCAGCCGCCCGGCCGAACTGCTGGGCAGCAGCGGCTACGGCTTGCCGCAACCCAGCGAGTGGCAACGCCTGGAATCGGAAAGCAGTTTGCGGCAAAAGCAACTGCAAACGCTGACAGGCGATCTGGACAAGGAAGTCCGGGCCTTGCTCGAACCGAGCCGCGCGGCTGAAATTGCTGCAAGCGAGGCCAATGTGAAGGAGATCGGCGAGCATTTGCGCGAGCTGCACAAGGCGGGGGGCGGGTTGGAGTTGCCCTGACGAACAGGGTCGTCATTGTGGCGAGGGAGCTTGCTCCCGCTCGGCTGCGAAGCAGTCGTAAACCAGCCAATGCGCCCTCTCTGAAAGAATTGCATGAACCTGTTTGGGGCCGCTTCGCGACCCAGCGGGAGCAAGCTCCCTCGCCACAAGAGCAATCCCGGCGCAATAAAAAAGGGTTCAGAACCTAGTTCTGAACCCTTTTTTTGGCTCAGCGCCGAACCAGGAATCAGCCGAGACGCGCCTTGCGCACACCATCAGCCAAGGCCGCACACAAGCTCAACACGCCATCGATCGCCTGTTCCGATGTGTCGGCGCTGGCGATATGGTCGATCAGCGCCGAGCCGACCACCACCCCGTCAGCCAGCCGTGCGATGGCCGCCGCCTGCTCCGGTGTACGAATACCGAAACCAATGCTGATGGGCAGATCGGTATGGCGACGCAGGCGCGCCACGGCTTCTTCCACATGCTCCAGCGTCGCGGCGCCGGCACCGGTCACGCCCGCGACCGACACGTAGTACACAAAGCCCGAACTGCCGTTGAGCACCGTCGGCAAACGCACATCGTCAGTGGTCGGCGTGGTCAGGCGGATGAAATCCAGGCCAGCAGCCTGGGCCGGTTCGCACAGTTCGCTGTTGTGCTCGGGCGGCATGTCCACGACGATCAGGCCATCCACGCCAGAATCCAGCGCCTCGCCAATGAAACGCTGCACGCCATAACGGTGGATCGGGTTGAAGTAGCCCATCAACACCAGCGGTGTCTCAGTGTTGTCTTTGCGGAACTCACGAACCATCTGCAGGGTTTTCGCAAGGTTCTGCTGGGCCCCCAGGGCGCGAATGTTCGCCAATTGAATCGCCGGGCCGTCAGCCATCGGGTCGGTGAACGGCATGCCCAACTCGATCACGTCGGCACCCGCCGCCGGCAGGCCCTTGAGGATCGCCAGCGACGTGTCGTAATCCGGGTCGCCCGCCGTGACGAAAGTCACCAGGGCGGCGCGGTTCTGTTCCTTGAGTTCAGCAAAACGGGTTTGCAGGCGGCTCATCAGTGTTTCTCCTGCTGGGACTGTTCCATGTGGTGCATCACGGTTTGCATGTCTTTGTCGCCACGACCGGACAGGTTGACCACCATCAGGTGATCTTTCGGCAGGTTGGGTGCGCGCTTGAACACTTCGGCCAGGGCATGGGCGCTTTCCAGTGCAGGAATGATCCCTTCCAGGCGACAACATTTATGAAAGGCTTCGAGGGCTTCGGCGTCAGTGACCGAGGTGTACTGGACGCGGCCAATGTCGTGCAACCAGGCATGTTCCGGGCCGATACCGGGGTAGTCGAGCCCCGCAGAAATCGAATGGGCGTCGATGATCTGGCCGTCGTCGTCCTGCAACAGGAAGGTGCGGTTGCCGTGCAGTACGCCAGGGACGCCGCCGTTCAGGCTCGCCGCGTGCTTACCGGTCTCGATGCCATAGCCTGCGGCTTCGACGCCGATGATCTCGACACTCTTGTCGTCCAGGAACGGGTGGAACAGGCCCATGGCGTTGGAGCCGCCACCGATGCACGCCACCAGGCTATCCGGCAGGCGACCCTCCTGGGCTTGCAGCTGATCGCGGGTTTCCTTGCCAATCACCGCTTGGAAATCACGCACCATCGCAGGATAAGGATGCGGGCCCGCCACGGTGCCGATCAGGTAGAACGTACTGTCGACGTTGGTGACCCAGTCGCGCAGGGCCTCGTTCATGGCATCTTTGAGGGTGCCGGTGCCGGCGACCACCGGAATGACTTCCGCCCCGAGCAGCTTCATGCGGAACACGTTGGCCTGCTGGCGCTCGATGTCGGTGGTGCCCATGTAGATCACGCAATCCAAGCCGAAACGCGCGGCCACGGTGGCGGTGGCCACGCCGTGCATACCCGCGCCGGTCTCGGCGATGATGCGTTTCTTGCCCATGCGCCGCGCCAGCAGGATCTGGCCGATGCAGTTGTTGATCTTGTGCGCGCCGGTGTGGTTCAGCTCTTCACGCTTGAGGTAGATCTTGGCGCCACCGCAGTACTCGGTCAGGCGCTCGGCGAAGTAGAGCGGGCTCGGACGACCGACATAGTCACGCTGGAAGTAGGCCAATTCCTCAATGAAGGCCGGATCTTCCTTCGCCACTTCGTACTCACGGGCCAGGTCAAGGATCAGCGGCATCAAGGTCTCGGCCACATAACGGCCGCCGAATGCGCCGAACAGGCCATTGGCATCAGGGCCGCTGCGCAGGTTGAAAGAGGTCGTAGGCTGGGTCATCGGGCGCTCCAGGCAAATGCGTTGAAAGACAATGAGGTTCACTCTACCCCTGACATCCTTCAGTGAAAACCGATAAGATCGCCGCAACCTGTCAGGAAAACTCACAAATAAAATGAGCCACGATCTGCCCCCCCTCAACGCCTTGCGCGCCTTCGAGGCCGCCGCCCGCCTGTGCAGCGTAAGCCAGGCGGCCGAACAGCTGCACGTTACCCATGGGGCCGTGAGCCGGCAATTGAAGGTGTTGGAAGAGCATCTGGGCGTCAGCTTGTTCATCAAGGACGGGCGCGGCCTGAAACTCACAGATGCCGGCGTGCGCCTGCGGGACGCCAGCACCGATGCGTTCGAGCGTTTACGCGGTGTTTGCGCGGAGCTGACACAAAGGACGGCAGACGCCCCGTTTGTACTGGGCTGTTCGGGAAGCCTGCTGGCGCGTTGGTTTATTCCTCGCCTGGGCAGGCTCAATGCTGACCTGCCGGATTTGCGCTTGCACCTGTCCGCCGGCGAAGGCGACCTGGACCCCAGGCGACCGGGATTAGACGCCTTGTTGGTATTCGCCGAGCCGCCCTGGCCGGCCGACATGCAGGTGTACGAACTGGTGAGCGAACGGATCGGTCCCGTGATGAGCCCGCACTACGCCGGATTCGCTCGATTGCAGGGTGCACCAGCCAGCGGGTTGCTCGACGAACCGTTGCTGCACACCACCTCGCGTCCACAGGCTTGGCCGGCCTGGGCACGGCAAAACCACCTTGAACCCCAGGCATTGAAGTTCGGGCAAGGATTCGAGCATTTGTATTATTTACTGGAAGCCGCCGTGGCGGGGTTAGGCGTGGCGATCGCGCCCGAACCGCTGGTGGCCGAGGACGTGCGTGCCGGTCGCCTGGTCGCGCCGTGGGGCTTCGATGAAACCGCGGCGCGACTGGCGTTATGGCTACCCAAGCGCGCCGCGGACGGGCGCGCTCGGCAATTGGCCCAATGGCTCAGGCATGAGCTGGGCCAACCGGTTCAGTCACCGCGTTTGCACAGCAGGTAAGCAGCCAGCAAACCCAGCGCACCGACCGCGACACCGGCCGTGGTCCATGGGTGTTCCTGCGCGTAATCTCGCGTGGCGATCCCGGTTTCACGTGTTTTCACCTTGACCTCTTCATAGGCGTCGCTGAGCAGATGGCGAGAATGTTTCAGCGCGTTTTCGGCATTGGCCTTGAGCGACTTGAGGGTTTTACGCGACTCGTCCGAAGCGTCATCCTTCAGACTTTCCAACGACTTGAGCAGACTTTCGATCTCCGCTTCCATGCTTTGCAACGAGGCTTTGCGTAACGAAGTGCTGGCCATGGTGGCTCTCCTGCAGTGGTTGAGTTCGTGTGTGAATTGGGACTCCGACGGTTTGGGAAAGTGCAGTAAATCTGAACTTTCACCGCTTGAGCGGCCACACATGTAAGGCGAAAAATCGCTGCTAGGCTGTTAAAGACAACCAAGGAGAACGTTATGAGTGATCACCATACGTACAAAAAGGTCGAACTGGTCGGTTCCTCTCCCACCAGCATTGAAGACGCCATCAACAACGCCCTGGCCGAAGCCAGCAAGAGCCTCAAGCATTTGGAATGGTTCGAAGTCACGGAAACCCGCGGCCACATCGAAAATGGCCGGGCCGCGCACTTTCAGGTGACGATCAAGGTCGGCTTTCGGATTGCCAATAGCTGAGGTTCGTTGAACTTGCACGCTGGCGGAGTGCCATAGGGAGTGGCGATGCGCTATGGTCTGCGCATTACGTTTTCCAATCCTGCCCTATTTGATCCGACCAAGGAGTGCGAGCGATGAACAAGTTGATGGTGGCCCTGGGTTTGCTGAGCCTTGCCGGTGGTGCGTTTGCGGCCGGCAAACCCTGCGAAGAGCTGAAAAGCGAAATCGCAGCGAAGCTGGACGCCAAGGGCGTGTCAGGTTATTCGCTGGAAATTGTCGATAAAGGCGCAGCGGCTGACGCAAATGTCGTCGGCACCTGTGAGGGCGGTACGAAAGAAATCGTCTACAAACGCGGCTGATAGCGCGTTCAGTTCAAAGCCGACGCACAGCGTCGGCTTTTTATTGACCGCGGTTCAGCCCTTCATGACCTGCGCCAGCAACTCGTAGGAGTGCAAGCGATCGGCGTGCTCATACAGATCGCTGGTAAAAATCAGCTCATCGGCCTGGGTTTGCTCGATCAGCACTTGCAGCTTGGCGCGGATCTTCTGCGGACCGCCGACCATGGCCAGCCCCAGGAAATCACCGACCGCCTCCTTCTCATGGGGCAACCAAAGACCGTTCATGGACTCGACCGGCGGACGCTGCACCAGGCTCTGGCCGCGCATCAACGCCAGGATCCGCTGGTACACCGACGTCGCCAGGTAATCGGCCTGCTCATCGGTATCCGCAGCCACCAGCGGCACGCCGAGCATTACATAGGGCTTGTCGAGCACCGCCGACGGCTTGAAGTGGTTGCGGTAGATGCGAATCGCCTCGTGCATATATCGCGGTGCGAAATGGGAGGCGAACGCGTAGGGCAAACCGCGTTCACCGGCCAATTGCGCACTGAACAGGCTCGAACCCAGCAGCCAGACCGGCACGTTGGTGCCGGTGCCGGGCATGGCGATGATGCGTTGATCCGGAGTACGCGGGCCCAGGTAGCGCATCAGCTCGGCCACATCCTCGGGAAAATCGTCCGCGCTGCCGGAGCGCTCGCGACGCAGCGCCCGGGCGGTCATCTGGTCGGAACCTGGTGCGCGCCCCAGCCCAAGGTCGATTCGACCCGGATAGAGGCTTTCCAGCGTGCCGAACTGTTCGGCGATGATCAACGGTGCGTGATTGGGCAACATGACGCCACCGGAGCCGACGCGAATGGTCGAAGTGCCCCCCGCCAGATAACCCAGCAGCACCGCCGTTGCCGAACTGGCGATACCGTCCATATTGTGGTGTTCGGCCACCCAGAAGCGGGTATAGCCGTATTTTTCCACGTGCTGCGCCAAGTCCAGCGAGTTGTGCAAGGATTGAGCGGCATTGCCATCGGCGCGCACAGGCACCAGGTCGAGGGTTGAGAATTTCACGTCGGACAGCTGTTTCATGGGCCGGGATCTCCAACGGCGTTCCGGGCTTTTCCTACGGGTAAAAGCCTGCCGTTTCTAAAAGTGTGTGCCCTTGCAATGTGGGCATATACCCGAGTTTCAATAGTTGCGACGAAATTTCCTACTAAATTCGTCGGCTAATCGACAAGGTGAACTTTTCCAGGCGGTCTATCCTCACAACCCAGACAGTGAAAAAACACCCAGGCGCGGCGTTCGCGCCGGATCTTCAGGAGGCAGACATGGCTATCATCAAGAAAGCATCGGCTCATTGGGAAGGTGACCTGAAAACCGGTATCGGCTCGATTTCCACGGAAACCGGCGTGTTGCGCGAGGCGCCCTATGGCTTCAAGGCGCGGTTTGAAGGCGGCAAGGGCACCAATCCCGAGGAATTGATCGGCGCGGCCCACGCTGGCTGCTTTTCCATGGCCTTTTCGATGATCCTCGGCGACGCCGGGCTCAAGGCCGACAGCATCGACACCAACGCTGAAGTGACCCTGGACCAGGTCGAGGGCGGTTTCGCGATCACGGCGGTCAAGCTGATACTCAAGGCGAAAATCCCCGGCGCGAGCCAGGCGCAATTCGACGAATTGAGCAAGAAGGCCAAGGAAGGGTGCCCGGTTTCCAAGGTGCTGAACGCCCAGATTACCCTGGATGCGACGTTGGTGAGCTGACCCATGAAAGGGTCGCAGCCTTCGCAGGCATTGTCGAAGGCTGCGATTTCTTGAATACGGTCGAGCTGTTTACCCTGGCGCAGTTATGATCGAATGAAGCTCGCAGTTTCAGCGCACAGGCAGTGCGTGCTGCCATGAGGAATTCGAACATGAAACGATCAGCCCTGGTGGTCATCGGCTGCGCATTCGCCGCATCAGCCCTGGCGGCTCCCAAATCCTGTGAAGAGCTGAAAGGGGAAATCGAAGCGAAGATCCAGGCGAACAACGTGTCGTCCTACACGCTGGAAATCGTCACCAATGACGAAGTCCACGACGAGAACATGGTAGTGGGCAGTTGCGAGGGCGGCACGAAGAAGATCATCTATCAGAAGAACGACCGCTAGGCCGCCCTACGGAACGCAATTGATCTGCCGTTCCTCGGCGACGATTTGACGCTTGCCGTCATAGAGCCGGGCGCTCGGCGTGAATGCCAGATTGCGAGCCTCCAGACGATAGCGCTGGCCGGCCTCGAAATGGTCGTAACGCACGAGCATGTAGCACATCCGCTCTTGGGGTTCGGCCTGCATGCCCAACCCACCCCCACTGAATACTTCGAAGTCGAAGCGCACTTTCAGCTCGTGGCTGCCCGGCGAAACCTGGAAGAACCGTCCGTCGCGCAAACGCTGGCCGTCCAGGCTTTCAGCCATCAGCATTTTGCCGCCCGGCATGGGCGTAGCAAAATCAACCCACGCCATGTTCGGGTCGACCTGGGGCAGCGGGCTCGTTGCGCAACCGCTCATGGAGACCAGGGCCAGTAACAGCAAGGATAAGCGCATGATGAGTTTCCTTAAAACCAGGCCCTGAGCATAGCGCCAATCACGTTTGTTGGCAGCCCGCCGGCGTACCTTGCCCCACCACCTTGCGCTGATGATCGTAAAGCTTGGCCCATGGCCGGAAACCAATGCTGCCGGCCTGCAGCTGGTAACGTTGGCCGGCGTTGAAATCCTTGAATTTCAGGTTCAACCGGCAATCGCGCCACAGCGGCTCCGCGTCCGGGCCGATGTTGCCGGGTTCGACGGCAAACTGGTAACGCACCGTCAACTCATGGCTGCCGGGTTGCACTTCGAAATAACGTCGGTCGACGGACATCTTGTCATCGACTTCCAGCGCCTGTAGCGCGGTGTCCTGCTGGTTGCCCAGATCGATCCACGCTTGGGATGGATCGGGGTCAGGCAAGCCGGCACAACCGGTGAGCAACAACAGGCCACTCGTCAGCATCAACACGCGCATAGCGAAGCTCCAGGCAAGCGAGATAGTCTTGTGGGCAGACTTCCCAAGGTGATTCCAATTGATCAGGCCGCGTTCAAGCCATCGGTTACTCGACCGTGTTTTCCAGATTTTGTTTCCAGGCCTCCTGCTTTTGTTACTGAACGGTTGCGCTAGCACCGGTTACTACAGCCAACTCGTCGGCGGGCAGCTGCGGTTGTTGCAGGCTCGCGAGCCTATCGACCAGGTCATTGCCGACCCCGCCCGCGATGCCCAACTCAAGGCGCACCTGGCCCAGGCGCGCGAGGCGCGGACGTTCGCCAGTAATCACCTGCATCTACCGGACAATCGAAGCTATCGCCTGTATGCGGATATTGGCCGGCCGTTCGTAGTCTGGAATGTCTTCGCCACGCCAGAGTTTTCCCTGGCACCGCACACCCATTGTTTTCCCATTGCCGGTTGCGTGGCTTATCGCGGTTATTACAGCCAGGGCGCCGCCCGTGGCGAGGCCGCGTTGCAGCGCTTGCAGGGCATGGACGTCACGATTGGTGGGGTAGAGGCCTATTCGACGCTGGGCTGGTTCGACGATCCGATCCTGAGTTCCATGATGCATTGGGGCGACGAACGCCTGGCGACGCTGATCTTTCATGAACTGGCGCACCAACGGTTTTATGTACAGGACGACACCGAATTCAATGAATCCTTCGCCACCTTCGTCGAACAGGAAGGCACCCGGCAATGGCGCGCCAGTCGTGGGCTGGCGCCGGACAATGGCAAGCAGGTGCGCCAGCGCGACCAGTTCATCCAACTGATCCTCGATACCCGCCAGCGCCTGGAAAAGCTCTACGCCCAACCCTTGCCGGCCGAGGGAATGCGCCAACGCAAAGCGGCGGAGTTCGAACGCCTGCGCACCGACTATGAGCAACTGCGCGATACCCAATGGGCAGGCGACAAACGCTACGACGCCTGGGTCTATGCGCCCTTGAACAATGCGCGATTGCTGCCGTTCGGGCTGTATGACCAGTGGGTGCCAGCGTTTGCGGCGCTGTTCAAGCAGAAGGATGGGGACTGGGTTGAGTTTTACACGGCGGTGGAACAGCTGGGCAAATTGCCGATCGACGAGCGCAAGGCGGCCTTTAAGGTGTTGGCGGAGCCGAAGACTTCCGCGGACTAGGCGGACGCCATCGCGAGCAAGCTCGCTCCCACTTAGGCATCTCCAACCCTGTGGCGAGGGAGCTTGCTCCCGCTCGGCTGCGCAGCAGTCGTCGCTTTTTTGGGGCCGCTTCGCGACCCAGCGGGAGCAAGCTCCCTCGCCACGGATAACGGGCACCAAGCCATCGCTGTCTCAAACAGCTTGCAAGCCACACAAAAAAGGGCATGCCGATTCATCGGTATGCCCTTTTAATTGCCGCTTTCTTCCCCCTGGCCGAGGTACTCGTCGCAATTATGGGTTAACGCTGTCTTTCAAGAACTTGCCTGGTTTGAAGGCAACGGTGTTGCTGGCCTTGATCTTCACTGGCTCACCGGTTTGTGGGTTCTTGCCAGTGCGGGCGCCGCGGTGGCGTTGCAGGAAAGTGCCGAAGCCCACCAGGGTAACGCTGTCCTTGCGGTGCAGGGCGCCGGTGATTTCTTCGAGGACGGCGTTGAGGACGCGGTTGGCTTGTTCTTTGGTGAGGTCTGCTTTTTCCGCGATGGCGGCGGCGAGTTCTGGTTTACGCATGAATGAAGCCCCTTTGACGGTTTTTTTGTTGTTATGTCCGTGCTGTTCTCTTCGGAACAGCCCCTAAGGCGCCGCAGGCTCTACTCTGCGGCAGACGGGAGTGAGGATGGCACGGTGCCGAAAACCGCGCCAGTGTCCGGAAGACCTTTGTGGGACCAAAAGTAGGGTTTTTGCGACAGAACGACCAGTATTTACGCCAGCAGGGCTGGAAGCTCCTTGTTCAGCGCCAGTTTCTCCATCACTGCCGTGCCCGTCAGCGCGTAGCCCAACAGATTGCCTTGAGCGTCTCGGCACAGTGCCTTGATGTCCGCGCCCTGCCCTTCGACGCTCCACACGCCTTCGCTGCCTCGCGGTGGCGGCGACACGACCAATGGGCACACCGGGGTTTTTACGGTAATCGGCATGGCACCGTAACTGACGGCAGTCGGGTTGCCGGCCAAGGTTTGGGCCAGGGCCCGGGCGCAGCTCATCAGCGGCATGACATACAGCAGGTTCAAGCCGTCGACCTCGGCGCAATCGCCCAAGGCGTAGATATTGGCGTGGGAGGTTCTCAGGTGACGATCGACCACGACGCCGCGGTTGACCACCAGCCCGGCGGCCGCCGCCAGGTCGATGCGTGGACGCAGGCCGATGGCCGAGACCGCCAGGTCGCAGGCGATCACCTGGCCATCGGACAGGTGCGCCTCCAGCCCATCGGCGGCCTTCTGCAAGCGGTTGAGCACAGGGCCCAAGTGGAAGCGCGCACCGAGGCTTTCCAGCCCGGCCTGGACCGCTGCCGCAGCGGCCGGATGCAGCAGCGTCGGCATGACTTGCTCGCACGGCGCCACCAACTCGACTTCGTAGCCTCCCAGGCTCAGGTCGTTGGCAAACTCACAGCCAATCAGACCGGCACCCAGCAACAACACCCGGCGCTTGCCGACGGCCGCGGCCCTGAAGCGCGCGTAGTCTTCCAGGTCGTTGATGGGAAAGATCAGGTCCGCCGCGTCGCCCTGTACCGGCACGCGCACGGTTTCGGCGCCCCAGGCCAAGATCAGGTCGCGGTAGTTCACCGCCTCCTCGCCGATCCACAGCCGTTTGTGGCCCGGATCGATGCCGCTGATGCGCGTGTGGGTGCGCACCTCGGCCTTGAGTTGTTCGGCCATGGCCCCCGGTTCAGCCATGCTCAAACCGTCGGCATCCTTGTTCTTGCCAAAGCCTGTGGAAAGCATCGGCTTGGAGTATGAGCGACCGTCATCCGCGGTGATCAGCAGCAGCGGGGTTTCGCTGTCGAGCTTGCGAAACTCCCGGGCCAGGTTATAACCGGCCAGCCCGGTACCGACGATGACGACAGGTGCACTCATGTTGCTCTCCATTTAAATGAAACGATCAGTTGATTTCGATCATTTCGAAATCCATTTTGCCGACACCGCAGTCCGGGCACAGCCAGTCCGCCGGCACGTCCTCCCAGCGAGTGCCGGGCGCGATGCCATCGTCAGGCCAGCCGTCAGCTTCGTTGTAGATCAGGCCGCAGACGATACATTGCCACTTCTTCATTCCAGTACTTCCTCGAGATGTCAGGCCTTGGCCGGTATTTTCCGGCTCAGGGCCGTTTTGTACTGATCGGTCGCGCCAGATGCAAGCACGATCGGCAGGCCGCAGGCCGGGCCGGTCAAAACCCGTGACCGACATGGTAAGCTCGCGGCCTCATTTGCTGCCATTCAAGACCTCTGTGCCGCATACAAATTCGATTTTTCCTACACTCCAATGGCTGCCCCAGCACCTGCTGTCGCCCCGTCCCGATGCCGGTGTACTCGATTGGTTGTTCGACGAAGGCTCCCTGACCCGGCGCCTCACGCGCCTGTCGGACGGCCACTTCAGCGTGACCCCATTGTTCGAAGGCTGGCAGCCATTGCGCGCCGACGAATGTGCCGCGCTGGACCTGGCCGAGGGCAGCGAGGGCTGGGTACGCGAGGTGTATCTGCGCGGGCGCGACCAGCCCTGGGTGTTCGCCCGCAGCGTGGCGGCGCGCAGCGCCTTGCAGGGTGACGGGTTGCAGATGGACGAGTTGGGCAGCCGCTCCCTGGGCGAATTGCTGTTTTGCGACCAGGCGTTCCAGCGCCGGGCCATCGAGGTTTGCCATTACCCCGAGGCCGGCTTGCCGGAAGACGTACGCGTCAGTGGCCTGTGGGGGCGCCGTTCACGTTTCGACCGCGGTGCGTTGAGCGTGCTGGTGGCGGAAATCTTCCTGCCCCGCTTGTGGACCGTCGCCCGCGCCTATTCGGAGAATTGCTGATGTACGTGCAACTGCTCAAATCCTTGAATCGCCTGAACCCACGGGCATGGGACTTCGTGCAACTGACCCGCATGGACAAGCCCATCGGCATCTACCTGCTGTTATGGCCGACGTTGTGGGCACTGTGGATTGCCGGTGAAGGCTCGCCATCCATCGCCAACGTGGTGATTTTCGTCCTCGGTGTGGTGCTGACCCGTGCCGGCGGCTGTGTGATCAATGACTGGGCCGACCGCAAGGTGGACGGCCACGTCAAACGCACCGAACAACGCCCGCTGGTGAGCGGCAAGATCAGTTCGAAAGAGGCGCTGGTGTTCTTCGCCGTGCTGATGAGCGTGAGTTTCCTGCTGGTGTTGTGCACCAATGCACCGACCATCCTGCTGTCCCTCGGCGGCCTGGCCCTGGCATTCAGTTACCCGTTCATGAAGCGTTATACCTACTACCCGCAAGTGGTGCTGGGGGCGGCATTCTCCTGGGGCATGCCGATGGCGTTCACCGCCGAAACCGGGCATCTGCCGGCGGCCGCCTGGTTGCTGTACATCGCCAATCTGCTGTGGACAGTGGGCTACGACACCTATTACGCCATGACCGACCGGGACGACGACCTGCGCATCGGCGTGAAGTCCACGGCGATCCTGTTTGGCGATGCCGACCGGGTGATCATCCTGACGCTGCAAGGCCTGGCCTTGGGTTGCCTGCTGTTGGCCGGTTCGAAATTCCACCTGGGTGGCTGGTTCCACCTGGGGCTGGTGGCCGCGGCCGCGTGCTTCGCCTGGGAATTCTGGTACACCCGAAGCAGGGACCGGATGCGCTGCTTCAAGGCTTTCCTGCACAACCATTGGGCCGGCTTGGCGATTTTCGTGGGGATTGTGTTGGATTACGCGTTGCGCTGAAGCCGAGCCCGGGCACCGAACTTCGGCTCATGCCAGTGAAGGCCTTTGTGGCGAGGGAGCTTGCTCCCGCTGGGCTGCGCAGCAGCCCCAAGATTTTGCGGTCGCTGCGCAACCGAGCGGGAGCAAGCTCCCTCGCCACAAAAAAGCGTCTCAGTGGGACGCGTTACTTAGCCTTGGCCACTTTCCAGGCGCCGTCCATTTTGCCGTCGCCGGTCATGTCTCCTGCCTTCTTGTCCATCACGAAGGTGTACAGCGGCATGCCCTGATAGGCCCACTGCATTGAGCCATCATCGCGCTTGATCACGGTCCAGTCGCCCATGGATTTATCACCCGCCGCAGCCATCAGCGGTGGCCAGTTAGCCGCACATTTGTCATTGCATACCGACTTACCAGCCGAGTCTTTGGCGAAGGTGTAAAGGGTCATGCCCTTATGGTCGGTGAACATGCCATCCTTTTCCATTGCAGGATCGGCAGCCATCGCAACCCCAGGCAGGGCCAGAGCAGCTGCCATCAGCAGGGCTTTGAAAGAAACAGTCATTTGTTTCATGGAAACCTTCTCTTGTGGTTGTCAGGATTCGGACTGAAAAGCTTAGTCCAGGATCCCCCTCGCTGCCGCCTGAGGAAATAACTGTCACACGACTGCAATAATTCCGTTATCTAATGCGGCGCAAGACAGTTAAATGACAAGAGGATTACCCCATGGTTGGCAGGAGCATTCTGATCGTCGACGACGAGGCGCCCATCCGCGAGATGATCGCCGTTGCGTTGGAGATGGCCGGCTATGACTGCATGGAAGCAGAAAACTCTCAACAGGCCCATGCCATCATCGTCGACCGCAAACCCGACCTGATCCTGCTGGACTGGATGCTGCCCGGCACGTCAGGCATCGAACTGGCGCGACGGCTCAAGCGCGACGAGCTGACCGGTGATATTCCGATCATCATGCTCACCGCCAAGGGCGAAGAGGACAACAAGATCCAGGGCCTGGAAGTCGGCGCCGACGACTACATCACCAAGCCGTTCTCCCCACGGGAACTGGTTGCGCGCCTGAAGGCCGTGCTGCGACGCGCCGGGCCGACCGACGGCGAAGCGCCGATTGAAGTCGGTGGCCTGCTGCTCGACCCGATCAGCCACCGCGTGACCATCGACGGCAAACCCGCCGAGATGGGCCCGACCGAATACCGCCTGCTGCAATTCTTCATGACTCACCAGGAACGTGCCTACACCCGCGGCCAACTGTTGGACCAGGTCTGGGGCGGCAACGTCTATGTCGAGGAGCGCACCGTGGACGTGCACATCCGACGCCTGCGCAAGGCCCTCGGCGATGCCTATGAAAATCTGGTACAAACCGTGCGCGGCACCGGTTATCGTTTTTCGACAAAGGCCTGATCCGAGCCCTTACCGCCCGACAAGCTGACAAGGACGCGCGTCACGTGAATCAAAACTGGCATGGCACCCTGATTCGCCACATGTTGTTGCTGGTGACTGGCTGTTTGCTGATCGGCCTGATCAGCGGTTATTACGGCTGGAGCCTGGCCGCGGGCCTGGGGCTTTACCTGGCCTGGACACTCAAGCAATTGCTGCGCCTGCATGAATGGCTGCGCCTGCATCAACCCGACGAAGCCCCGCCCGACGGCTATGGCCTATGGGGTGAGGTGTTCGACAGCATCTACCACCTGCAACGGCGTGACCAGCGCGTTCGCGGGCGCCTGCAAGCGGTAATCGACCGGGTCCAGGAATCCACCGCCGCGCTGAAAGACGCGGTGATCATGCTCGACAGCGAAGGCAACCTGGAATGGTGGAACCGCGCTGCCGAGACCCTGTTGGGCCTCAAGACGCCCCAGGACAGCGGCCAACCGGTGACCAACCTGGTGCGCCATCCGCGCTTCAAGGAATATTTCGAGCAAGCCAACTACGCCGAGCCGCTGGAGATCCCCTCGCCCACCAATGACCGGTTGCGTATCCAGCTGTACATCACCCGCTATGGCAACAATGAGCACTTGATGCTGGTGCGCGACGTCACGCGTATCCATCAGTTGGAACAGATGCGCAAGGATTTCATCGCCAACGTGTCCCATGAATTGCGCACGCCGTTGACGGTGATCTGCGGATACCTGGAGACCCTGCTCGACAACGTCGAGGAGGTGAACCCGCGCTGGAGCCGGGCCTTGCAGCAGATGCACCAGCAAAGCGGGCGCATGCAGACCCTGCTCAACGACTTGTTACTGCTGGCGAAGCTGGAAGCCACCGATTACCCGTCGGACAACCAGCCGGTGCCGATCGACGACCTGCTGCAAACCATTGTCGAAGATGCCCAGGAGCTGTCCGGTTCCAAGCAGCAGACCATCACCCTGGAAGCCGACCCGGCGGTGCAGCTCAAGGGCAGCGAGGCGGAACTGCGCAGTGCGTTTTCCAACCTGGTATTCAACGCGGTCAAGTACACGCCGGAGCAGGGCCGCATCCATGTGCGCTGGTGGGGCGACGAGCAAGGCGCGCACCTGAGCGTGCGCGATTCGGGCATCGGCATCGACAGCAAGCACCTGCCGCGCCTGACCGAACGTTTCTACCGCGTCGACTCCAGCCGCAACTCCAATACCGGTGGCACCGGGCTGGGCCTGGCCATTGTCAAACACGTCCTGCTGCGCCATCGCGCCCGCATGGAGATCAGCAGCGTGCCCGGCCATGGCAGCACGTTTACCTGTCATTTCGCCCCAGCCCAAGTGGTTCGCACACGCCTCGCTCGCCCCGCTGATTGAAAGCGCCCCCTAGGCAATCGCCGAGTCAGCCGCTACATTGACTGACTTGCGCCTGCCTTTTCAGGCGCTCATTTTCAATTCCTACGACTATTCGGAACCCGCAAAACCCCATCATGGACCCTTCCCCTGGCTTGTCCCTCGTCACACTCTTCGCCGAATTCGGCATGATTCTTTTTGCTCTGATCCTGGTTCTGCTCAACGGATTTTTCGTTGCGGCCGAATTCGCCATGGTCAAGCTGCGTTCGACCCGGGTCGAGGCCATCGCCGAGCAGAACGGCTGGCGCGGGCATATCCTGCGCACCGTCCACAGCCAGCTCGACGCTTACCTGTCGGCATGCCAGCTGGGTATCACCCTGGCGTCCCTGGGACTGGGCTGGGTCGGTGAGCCAGCGTTTGCCCACATCCTCGAACCGTTGCTGGGCGCGATTGGCGTGCAATCGCCGGAAGTGATCAAAGGCGTGTCGTTCTTCACCGCGTTCTTCATCATTTCGTACCTGCACATCGTGGTCGGTGAACTGGCGCCCAAATCCTGGGCCATCCGTAAACCCGAGCTGCTGTCGTTGTGGACCGCCGTGCCGCTGTACCTGTTCTACTGGGCCATGTATCCGGCGATCTACCTGCTCAACGCCAGCGCCAACGCCATCTTGCGCATCGCCGGCCAAGGCGAGCCCGGGCCCCATCACGAACACCATTACAGCCGCGAAGAACTGAAGTTGATCCTGCACTCCAGCCGGGGCCAGGACCCGAGCGACCAAGGCATGCGCGTGCTGGCCTCGGCCGTGGAAATGGGCGAGCTGGAAGTGGTGGACTGGGCCAATTCCCGGGAAGACCTGGTGACGCTGGAGTTCAACGCTCCCCTCAAGGAAATCCTGGCGATGTTCCGTCGCCACAAGTTCAGCCGTTATCCGGTGTACGACAGCGAGCGCCAGGAGTTCGTCGGCCTGCTGCACATCAAGGACCTGCTGCTGGAACTGGCGGCCCTGGACCACATCCCCGAATCGTTCAACCTGGCCGAACTGACCCGGCCGCTGGAGCGCGTGTCGCGGCACATGCCGCTGTCGCAGTTGCTGGAGCAGTTCCGCAAGGGCGGCTCGCACTTCGCCGTGGTCGAGGAAGCCGACGGCAACATCATCGGCTACCTGACCATGGAAGACGTGTTGGAAGTGCTGGTGGGCGACATCCAGGACGAACACCGCAAGGCCGAACGCGGGATCCTGGCCTACCAGCCGGGCAAGCTGCTGGTACGTGGCGACACGCCGCTGTTCAAGGTCGAGCGCCTGCTGGGGATCGACCTGGACCACATCGAAGCCGAAACCCTGGCCGGGCTGGTCTATGAAACCCTCAAGCGCGTGCCGGAAGAGGAAGAGGTGCTGGAAGTCGAAGGCCTGCGGATCATCATCAAGAAGATGAAAGGGCCGAAGATCATCCTGGCGAAGGTGTTGATGCTCGATTGAGCATCAAACTTCCCGCAAGTTGAAGGCATAACCCACTGTGGCGAGGGAGCTTGCTCCCGCTGGGTCGCGAAGCGGCCCCAAAAGCGACGACTGCTTCGCAGCCGAGCGGGAGCAAGCTCCCTCGCCACAAAAAAGCCTCCCGAACCTACAGCGCTACTGCTTGCCCAACGCAAAGTTGGGCAAGTCGCCCACCGGTTGATTGAACTGGTAGGGAATCGACACCAGCCCCAACCCGGTATTGCGCTGCACCACGAAATGCAGGTGCGGGCCTGAGCTGTTGCCGGTATTGCCCGACAACGCCAACGGCGTGCCCACCGCGACCCGCTGCCCTTCCCGTACGCTCACCGAGCCTTTCTGCAGGTGCAGGTAGACGCCCATGGTGCCGTCGTCGTGCAGCACCCGCACGAAGTTGCCCGCTGGGTCATCCCCGCGGCCGGTCTGTTCGTTTTCGGTCTTGATGACCACGCCTCCCCGCGCGGCGATGATCGGCGTGCCTACGGGCATGGCGATGTCCATGGCGTAGCGGTTCTTCGGGCCGTAATGGCTATATTGGCCGTTGGCGCCTTGGCTCAGCCGGAATGGCCCGCCGCGCCAAGGCAGCGGGTATCGATAGGCCTCGGCGGCACCTGCAGGGTCGCCCAGGGAATATTCGAACCTTGGGGTATACACCAGCGGCCGGCCGGGCCGGGTAGCCGTCAGCAGCGCCAGGCGCAGGTTGCTGCGTGCCGGCAGCACCCGACGAATCGGCCGGCTCGGCGCCCCGCTGACATTGCGCAGCCCGGCGAAACTCAACTCGATCTCCACCGGCGCGTACAAATCGTTGCGCACGAACACCGCGTCCGCGCCATTCTGCTTCTTGATATCGAGAAACACCTGGCGCTCCAGGCGTTCGACCATGCGGTCGCGGAACACGAACACCTGGGCGCCCTTGCTGGGACGGTCGCTATAGGACACCACGCCATTGGCATCGGTGGATTTGTAGATCGTCATGGCCACGGCCGAGGTGGAGGCCAGGACAAGACCACAGGCAAACAGCAGGGGTGCGAGCATGGGCAAAGGTTCTGTCGAAGAATGAAGGCCTGCACAGCAGCCTAGCAGCTGGGATGGACCAGCGTAGTCGACGGATGTTTCAAAATTGGATCAACGATTGTTGTTGAGGCTGATGGCCCCATCGCGAGCAAGCTCGCTCCTACAGGGGATTTGCGTCAGGCACACACCTGTGGCCTGCACGCATCACTGTGGGAGCGAGCTTGCTCGCGATAGCGGACTCAAAGGCGCCGCCGAATCAGGCAATCAGGCGCCCGGTACGAAGTGCTTCTGCGCCGTGCCGCGGGCGATCAGGCGGGAGATGTAGTCGAGCTTCTGGGGGTCTTTGTCGACGAAGCGGAACGTCAGTTGAAGCCATTCGCTGTCGGGCGTCTGCTCATGGGCGACGATGGCGTGCAAATAGCCATTGAGACGCGCGGTTTCGGCGTTGTCGCCCTGTTCCATGTCCAGCACCGCGCCTTCGAGTACTTGCGGCAGGGTGTCGGAGCGTTTGACCACCAGCAGCGCTTCCTTGAGGCTCAGGGCCTTGATCACGCATTGCTGGGTGCCACTGGACAGGCGCAACTGGCCTTGGCCGCGATTGGCCGTCGAAGCGGCGGCCACCGGTGCCTTGACCGGTGGGCTGTTGAGCAGGCCACGGGCCGGGGCAGCGGCGGCGGGAGCGGCGGCAGCAACCGGCTTGGCAAAAGGATTCGCCGCAGGCGCCGAAGCAACCGCCGCCACCGGCGCCTTGCCGCCCGTCAGGGCGCTGAGGGAGTCATTGCCGAACGCCGAGTTCATCTTGGTCGGGGCACTGTTCATCAGCGTGTCGAGCTTGCCGACCTTGTGCAGGGCCTGCTTGACCTTGGTCAGCAACTGTTCGTTGGTGAACGGCTTGCTGACGTAGCCGGAAACGCCGGCCTGGATCGCCTGGACCACGTTTTCCTTGTCGCCGCGGCTGGTGACCATCACGAACGGCATGCCCTTGAGGCTGTCCTGCTGACGGCACCAGGTCAGCAGTTCCAGGCCGGACATTTCCGGCATTTCCCAATCGCACAGCACCAAGTCGAACGCCTCGCGAGCCAGCAGGGCCTGGGCTTTCTTGCCGTTCACCGCGTCTTCGATACGCACGCCCGGGAAGTAGTTGCGCAGGCACTTCTTCACCAGGTCACGAATGAACGAAGCATCGTCCACGACCAACACACTGACCTTACTCATCCAGATACACCTCTAAAAAATCCCGGCAAGCATACCGCTTTTACTGATGGCACATTGCCAAAAAACCTTCAGTCACGCCGGGACTTTTCGTTCGCGGGGTGCTGCTTTCGATGAAAAAAAAATCCAAAAAAAAGCCCGACCAGAAGGCCGGGCGCTTTTCTTGGCAATCTTACTTATCGTCAGTTGCGCCCGGAACATTAGCGGTTTCGGACAGGGTGCCCTCAACTTCTTCCTTCATGCGCTTGAGCCCCATATGGCGCACATCGGTGCCGCGCACCAGGTAGATGACAAGTTCCGAGATGTTGCGCGCATGATCGCCGATACGCTCCAAGGAACGCAGCACCCAGATAATGCTCAACACCCGGGAGATGGAACGCGGGTCTTCCATCATGTAGGTCGCCAGCTCGCGCAGGGCGGTCTTGTATTCGCGATCGATGATCTTGTCGTACTGGGCCACCGACAACGCCAGGTCGGCGTCGAAGCGGGCAAAGGCATCCAGCGCGTCGCGAACCATGTTGCGCACCTGGTCGCCAATGTGGCGAACCTCGACGTAACCACGCGGCGCTTCGCCTTCTTCGCACAACTGGATGGCGCGACGAGCGATCTTGGTGGCTTCGTCGCCGATCCGCTCAAGGTCAATGACCGACTTGGAGATGCTGATGATCAGCCGCAGGTCGGACGCAGCCGGCTGGCGACGGGCCAGGATACGCAGGCACTCTTCGTCGATGTTGCGTTCCATCTGGTTGATCTGGTCATCGATTTCGCGCACCTGCTGGGCCAGGCCGGAGTCGGCCTCGATCAGCGCGGTCACCGCGTCGTTGACCTGCTTTTCCACCAGCCCGCCCATGGCCAGCAAGTGACTGCGCACTTCCTCAAGCTCGGCATTGAACTGTGCGGAAATGTGGTGAGTAAGGCCTTCCTTCGAAATCATCTTGTTCGCTCCGCGAAAGTTGCAAGCTTCAAGCTGCAAGCTTCAAGCAGTTAAATGTTGATCCTGATAGCGCAGTGCGGCTATGCAGTTGCCTCGACTAGCCGTAGCGACCCGTGATGTAGTCTTCGGTCTGTTTCTTGGCCGGATTGGTGAACAGCGTATCGGTATCGCCAAATTCCACCAGTTTGCCCATGTACATGAACGCGGTGTAGTCGGACACCCGCGCCGCCTGCTGCATGTTGTGGGTCACGATGACGATGGTGAACCTGGACTTGAGCTCGTAGATCAGCTCTTCGACTTTCAGCGTCGATATCGGGTCCAGCGCCGAGCAGGGTTCGTCGAGCAGCAGCACTTCCGGCTCCACGGCGATGGTACGGGCGATCACCAGGCGCTGCTGCTGACCACCGGACAGGCCCAGGGCCGACTCATGCAGACGGTCCTTGACCTCATCCCACAGTGCCGCGCCCTTGAGGGCCCATTCCACGGCTTCGTCGAGAACGCGCTTTTTATTGATGCCCTGGATGCGCAGGCCGTAGACCACATTCTCGTAGATGGTTTTCGGAAACGGGTTAGGCTTCTGGAACACCATGCCGACGCGACGACGCAGCTCGGCCACGTCTTCGCCCTTGCGGTAGATGTTGTTGCCGTAGAGGTTGATTTCACCTTCGACGCGGCAGCCGTCCACCAGATCGTTCATGCGGTTGAAGGTGCGCAGCAAGGTCGACTTGCCGCAACCCGACGGGCCGATGAATGCGGTGACGCGCTGTTTCGGGATATTCAGGCTGACGTCGTACAGCGCCTGCTTCTCGCCGTAGAACAGGTTCAGGCCGGGCACTTCGATGGCGACGGTTTCCTGGGCCAGGTCCAGGCTCTGCTTGTCGCGGCCCAGGGCCGACATGTTGATGCCGTGTGTATGTGCTTCGTGTTGCATGGGAGGCTCCCTGTGCTAACAAATTCGGTTCGGAACGCCTTTTCTGGCGGCCCCATGAAATTCCAGTGAACGCCGATCAGTGTGGGAGCGAGCTTGCTCGCGATGGGGCCATCGAGGCCGCCAAAAGCTTCGCGAGCAAGCTCGCTCCCACAGGGTCCGCGCCGATCATCAACTATCCAGTGCTTTGTATTTTTCGCGCAGGTGGTTACGGATCCACACCGCCGACAGGTTGAGGGTGGCGATCACCAGCACCAGCAGCAGCGCCGTGGCGTAGACCAACGGCCGCGCTGCCTCGACGTTCGGGCTCTGGAAGCCGACGTCATAGATATGGAAGCCCAGGTGCATGATCTTCTGGTCCAGGTGCAGGTACGGGTAGTTACCGTCCAGCGGCAGCGACGGGGCCAGCTTCACCACGCCCACCAGCATCAACGGTGCCACTTCACCGGCGGCACGGGCCACGGCGAGGATCATCCCGGTCATCATCGCCGGGCTCGCCATCGGCAGGACGATTTTCCACAAGGTCTCGGCCTTGGTCGCGCCGAGGGCCAGGGAGCCTTCGCGCACGGTGCGCGGGATCCGCGCCAGGCCTTCTTCAGTGGCCACGATCACCACCGGCACCGCCAGCAGCGCCAGGGTCAGGGATGCCCAGAGCAGGCCCGGGGTGCCGAAGGTCGGCGCCGGCAAGGCTTCGGGGAAGAACAGACGGTCGACCGAACCACCCAGCACGTAGACGAAGAAACCCAGGCCGAACACACCGTAGACAATGGCTGGAACGCCGGCGAGGTTGTTCACCGCGATGCGGATCAAGCGGGTCATCGTGCCTTGGCGGGCATATTCACGCAGGTAGACCGCCGCCAGCACACCAAACGGCGTGACGATCATCGCCATGATCAGGGTCATCATCACGGTGCCGAAAATCGCCGGGAAGATGCCGCCTTCGGTGTTGGCTTCACGAGGGTCGTCGCTGAGGAATTCCCAGACCTTGCTGAAATAGAAACCCATCTTGGTGAACGTGCCCATGCCGTTTGGCTGGTAGGCGTGCACCACTTTGCCGATTTCGATTTCCACTTCTTTGCCGTTGGCATCACGGGCCGTCAGGCTGTCGCGGTTGAACTGCGCATGCAGGTCGGCCAGGCGCGCTTCGATGTCCTTGTAACGGGCGTTGAGTTCGGCGCGTTCGCTTTCCAGGTCGGCCTGGGCGGCGGCATCGAGCTTGCCGTCCAGTTCCAGTTTGCGCCCGTGCAGGCGGATACGCTCCAGGCCGGCGTTGATGGCGCCGATGTCGACTTTTTCCAGGGTCTTGAGCTCGGCGGCCAACTGGTTGACG
Organism: Pseudomonas sp. Z1-12; assembly: GCF_051132015.1. NCBI lineage: Bacteria > Pseudomonadati > Pseudomonadota > Gammaproteobacteria > Pseudomonadales > Pseudomonadaceae > Pseudomonas > Pseudomonas sp. Z1-12. Next base: position 39,811 of record NZ_CP071647.1, on the reverse strand, counting down.
CGCTGTACCCGAGCCTGCAGTTGCGGCCAGGCGGCCTCGCCTTCGGCGATGACCTTGCCGCCTTCCTTGACGTTGACCAGGTAGCCGTAGAAATTGCCCCACTCACGACGCTCGATGGCCATCAGTTCCGGCGGCGTCGTCTGGTTGCTCAGCCAATCGCCAACGATCCAGGTGAAGTCGGTGCCGTTCAGGTCGCGGTTGCCGACCTTGATCAGTTCGCGGGTCATGAACTCGGGGCCTTCGTCCGGCACCGGCAGGCCGGCGCTTTTCAGGCGCTCACGAGGCACTTCTTCTTTCTGTACGATTTCGCCGACCACCAGGTGCGCAGGCATGCCCGGTACGTTGTAGCTGGCGTGGATCAGGTCCGCCGGCCAGAAGTGGCCCAGGCCGCGCACGGCGATCACCGCCAGCAGGCCAATGGTCATGATGACCGCGATGGACACTGCGCCACCGCTGATCCAGACGCCGGGGGCGCCGCTCTTGAACCATCCTTTCAGGGAGTTCTGTTTCACAGACTTCTACCTTTCTTAAAGCGACGAATATTTCTTGCGCAGACGCTGACGGATCAGCTCGGCGAGGGTGTTCATGACGAAGGTGAACAACAGCAGCACCAGGGCCGACAGGAACAGCACGCGGTAATGGCTGCCGCCGACTTCGGATTCCGGCATCTCCACCGCCACGTTGGCCGCCAGGGTGCGCAGACCTTCGAACAGGTTCATTTCCATGACCGGCGTGTTACCGGTGGCCATCAACACGATCATGGTCTCGCCCACTGCACGGCCCATGCCGATCATCAGCGCCGAGAAAATGCCCGGGCTGGCGGTGAGGATCACCACGCGAGTCATGGTCTGCCATGGCGTGGCACCGAGGGCCAGGGAGCCCAGGGTCAGGCCACGCGGCACGCTGAACACGGCGTCTTCGGCGATGGAATAGATGTTCGGGATCACCGCGAAGCCCATCGCCAGGCCAACCACCAAGGCGTTGCGCTGGTCGTAGGTGATGCCCAAGTCATGGGAGATCCACATGCGCATGTCGCCACCGAAGAACCAGGTTTCCATGTACGGGCTCATGTACAGCGAGAGCCAGCCCACGAACAGGATCACCGGGATCAACAGGGCGCTTTCCCAACCGTCCGGCACTCGCAGGCGAATGGATTCCGGCAGGCGACTGAAGGTGAAACCGGCGACCAGGATGCCGATGGGCAGCAACATCAGCAGACTGAAGATGCCCGGCAGGTGCCCTTCGACGTACGGCGCCAGGAACAGGCCGGCGAAGAAACCGAGGATCACCGTCGGCATCGCTTCCATCAGCTCGATCACCGGCTTGACCTTGCGCCGCATGCCCGGGGCCATGAAGTAGGCGGTGTAGATCGCCGCGGCCACCGCCAGCGGCGCGGCCAGGAGCATCGCGTAGAACGCCGCTTTCAGGGTACCGAAGGTCAGCGGTGAAAGGCTCAGCTTGGGTTCGAAGTCGGTGTTGGCGGCGGTCGATTGCCAGACGTATTTAGGTTCGTCGTAGTTTTCGTACCAGACCTTGCTCCACAACGCGCTCCAGGACACTTCCGGGTGCGGGTTGTCCAGCGTCAACGGTTGCAGCTTGCCGCCTTGCTCGACGATCAGGCGGTTGGCCCGTGGCGACAGGCCGAACAAGCCTTGGCCGTCGACCACTTGGTCCACCAGCAGGGTGCGGTGGGCGGTGCTGTGGAACACGCCCAGCTTGCCGGCGGTGTCGAGTGCCACGAAACCTTTGCGACGTTCTTCGGCGCTGATCTCAATGATGGGCGCGCTGCCCATCTGGAAGGTACGAATCTGTTTGAAGCGCAGCTCGCCGTCCGGGTCGCGGGCCATGAACCACTGGGCCAGGCCGCCCTTGGAGTCGCCGATGATCAGCGAGATCCCGCCGACCAACTGGGCGGCGGCGGTGACTTGGGCCTCGCCGTTCTCCAGCAGTTTATAGCGACCGTTGAGGCTCTTGTCCCGCAGGCTGAACACATCGGCCTGGGCGCGACCGTTGACCACGTACAACCATTGCTGGCGCGGGTCGACGAAGATGTTCTTCACTGGCTCGGTCATCTGCGGCAGATCGATACGCGTCTGCTCGCTGGTGACTTCACCGGTCATCATGTTTTCTTCGCTGGTGAGCGACAGTACATACAGCTGGGCGCCGCTGGAGCCGGCCAGCAACAGGGTCGAATCGGTGGCGTTGAGGCTGACGTGCTCCAAAGGCGCGCCCTGCTCGTTCAACGCTATCGGCGCCTCGCCGTAAGGGTATTCGATGGCGGGCGAAATGGTTTTCTTGCCGTCGGGATAGCTGACTTTATAGGTGTGGCGGAACACCAGGGCCTGGCCGTTGGACAGGCCGATCGCCACCAGCGGGCTGCCGGGCTGGTCTTCCGCGATGGAGACTACAGTGGCACCGGCAGGAACCGGCAGGTCGACACGGCGCAGTTCGGCGCCGCTGTCGAGTTCGTAGAACAGTGCCTGGCCCTTGTCGGAAACGCGCATGGCCACCTGGTTCTGTTCTTCGATGGCGATCATCAGCGGTTTGCCGGCGTCTTGCATCCAGGCCGGGGTGATCGAATCCTTGGCAGTCAGGTCCGCGCCCTGGAACAGGGGCAGCACCACGTAGGCCAGGAAAAAGAAAATGAGCGTAATGGCTGCCAGGACGGCGAGACCGCCGACCAGCACGTACCAGCGGGTCAGGCGATCCTTGAGCGCGCGGATGCGGCGCTTGCGTTGCAGCTCAGGCGTATTGAAGTCAATGCGCTTGGGAGGGGAAGTCGTAGTCATTGTGGAGTTGGCCAGATCATTCATGCGCACACCCTAGCGATCCTGTATGACAGAAAGATGACAGTGAAGTGACGCAACAAATCCGCCGCCAGCTAGAAGCGGCAGCGGACAGAAAATTTGGCTGTGGGAGTGGCATCCACTCCCACAGCAGCCCGGGCGTTGGCCCGGGCTCAGGTGTTACTGCTTGGCGACATTGCTGCCTTCTTGCAGACCCAGGTCAGCCAGTGCCTTGGCGGCGACTTTGGCAGGTACCGGGATGTAACCGTCCTTGACTACGACTTCCTGGCCTTGCTTGGACAGGATCAGCTTCACGAACTCGGCTTCCAGCGGGGCCAGAGGCTTGTTCGGCGCCTTGTTGACGTACACGTAGAGGAAACGCGACAGCGGGTACTTGCCGTTCAGGGCGTTTTCTTCGGTGTCCTCGACGAACTCGCCGCCTTCTTTCTTGGCCAGGGCAACGGTTTTCACGCTGGCGGTCTTGTAGCCGATACCCGAGTAGCCGATGCCGTTAAGCGAGCTGCTGATCGACTGCACGACCGAAGCCGAACCTGGCTGTTCGTTGACGTTTGGCTTGTAGTCGCCTTTGCACAAGGCTTCTTCCTTGAAGTAGCCGTAGGTGCCGGATACCGAGTTACGACCGAACAGCTGGACCGGCTTGTTGGCCAGGTCGCCGGTCACGCCCAGGTCGCCCCAGGTCTTGACGTCAGCCTTGGCGCCACACAGGCGAGTCGAGGAGAAGATCGCATCGACCTGAGCCATGGTCAGGTGCTTGATCGGGTTGTCCTTGTGCACGAATACGGCCAGGGCGTCCACGGCTACCGGGATAGCGGTTGGCTTGTAGCCGTATTTGGTTTCGAAGGCCTGCAGCTCGTTGTCCTTCATCTTGCGGCTCATCGGGCCCAGGTTGGCGGTGCCTTCGGTGAGTGCGGGCGGCGCGGTGGAGGAACCGGCGGCCTGAATCTGGATGTTTACGTTCGGGTATTCTTTCTTGTAGTTCTCGGCCCACAAGGTCATCAGGTTGGCCAGGGTATCGGAGCCGACGCTGGAGAGGTTGCCCGATACACCAGTGGTCTTGGTGTAGCTCGGGATCGCAGGGTCAACAGCGGCAACTGCGTTGGCAGTCGCAACGCCAGCAGCGACAAACGTCATTGCCGCCATCAAACGCTTCAGTTTCATGCCTTACTCCTAGCAGATAGGGTGTGTTAAGTCGGCAAAGTATCGGTAAGCCGTATGAACACTCTATGGCTGAAATATGACAATTGGATGAAAGGCCAGCATTGAGTTTTGCAGGATGATTCAGGGTGCTTCCCATCGCGAGCAAGCTCGCTCCCACAAAGGATTTGCAGTGAACACAAAATCCTTGTGGGAGCGAGCTTGCTCGCGATGAGGCCAGTACAGTCAGTGAAAGACCAGGACCTAGCGCCCCTGCTTCCAGAGATACCCGCCCACCACAATCCCGATCCCACAGATGGCCGCCACATAATATGCCGGCCCCATCGAGCTCTCTTTCAGCAACAGGGTCACGATCATCGGCGTCAACCCGCCAAAAATCGCGTAGGCCAAGTTGTAGGAAAACGACAGGCCGCTGAAGCGCACCACGGCCGGGAAGGCGTTGACCATGACATAAGGCACCGCGCCGATGGTGCCTACCAGCAAGCCACTCAGGGCATACAGCGGGAACAGCCACTCGGGATGGTCGAACAGGCAGTGGTAGAACGTCCAGAAGGTGATCAACAGCAAACCACTGCCGAAGACAAACACCCGGCCGGCACCAAAACGGTCGGCCAGCACACCCGCACCGATGCAACCCAAGCTCAGGAACACGATCGCCAGGCTGTTGGCCTGCAACGCGACGGTCGGGCTGAAGTGGTACACCGTCTGCAGTACGGTCGGTGTCATCAGGATGACCACGATGACGCCGGCCGACAGCAGCCAGGTCAGCAGCATGGAAATGGCGATGGCGCCGCGATGATCACGCAGCACGGCCCGCAGCGGCACTTCCTCGGCCAGGGCCTTGCGCAGTTGCAGTTCGGCGAATACCGGGGTTTCGTGCAGCCAGCGGCGCAGGTACACCGAAAACAGCCCGAACACGCCACCCAGCAGGAACGGGATCCGCCAGGCGTAATCGGCCACTTCCACCGGTGTATAAATGCTGTTGATCGCCGTTGCCACCAGCGACCCCAACAGGATCCCCGCCGTCAGGCCGCAGGTCAGCGTGCCGCAGGCATAGCCGATGTGGCGCGCCGGAACGTGTTCGGAAACGAAGACCCAGGCGCCCGGCACCTCCCCGCCGATGGCCGCGCCTTGGATCACCCGCATCAGCAACAACAGGATCGGTGCCCACATGCCGATCTGTGCATAAGTCGGCAACAGCCCCATGATCAGGGTCGGAACGGCCATCATGAAAATGCTCAGGGTGAACATTTTCTTGCGCCCCAGCAGGTCGCCGAAGTGGGCCATGATGATCCCGCCCAGCGGCCGGGCCAGGTAACCGGCGGCAAAAATGCCGAACGTCTGCATCAGGCGCAGCCACTCGGGCATTTCGGCCGGGAAAAACAATTTGCCGACGACGGTGGCAAAGAACACGAAAATGATGAAATCGTAGAACTCCAGCGCACCGCCCAGGGCTGAAAGCGACAGGGTCTTGTAATCGTTGCGGGTCAGCGGACGTGCCGGTTGTGCGGGCGTCGCCGTGCTCGAAGGCGCAGTGGTCATGGCAAGGGCTTCTCTTATAGTCGGTTCTGCAACCCTGGCAACTCGGGTTGGGGCCTGGGCAGGTTCGGCACGATAGCAAATTGTTCGAAAAAGCACATAGAGGCGCGTATTTGACAGTCGAAATCAGAACCGAGTGGTCGTCTCGACGTCTATCGCCCGATATACTCGCAACCTTGCAGTACTCTGTAAGGGGTTGCTGTGCGAAAACGTCGTTGGTGATGTAGTACAAGATCAGCCGGTTTCGCAGAGTTTCCCTTTGGCACGCCTTTACGAAAAACGTGACGAACGCAGTATGTTCGGGCTGAATCGTTTTTTACGAAGACGGCTATTCACCTGAAGTACCAGACAGCGTTACGGGTCAGAGGCACCCCCGGCATGATAGAGCTCGAACAAGAAGATCCCATCCCGCAAGGCGACCTGGCCCTGCAAATCACCGCGCTCCCACGGGAGACCAACGGCTTCGGCGATATTTTCGGCGGCTGGCTGGTGTCCCAGATGGACTTGGCCGGCACCGCCATGGCCAGCAAAGTGGCCGGCGGACGCGTGGCCACCGTGGCGATCGATCGCATGGCGTTCCTGGTGCCGGTGGCGGTGGGCGCGCAGTTGTCTTTCTATACCCAGGCGCTGGAAATCGGCCGCAGCTCGATCCAGATGATGGTCGAGGTCTGGAGCGACGACCCGCTGTCCAGTGAATGGCGCAAGGTGACCGAGGCGGTATTCGTCTTCGTCGCCATCGACGGCAGCGGTCGTACCCGCTCGGTTCCGCCGCGCGCCCGTTAAACACGGCGACCGTTTTGCGGTCCATTGCAGTCCCTGTCACCGAACGAGATTTGCAACATGCCTACGCCCAACGTCGACGCGGTCAAACTGGATGAACTGAACGCCTGGCGCATCCGCCACGGTCAGGCCGAGTTGCTGGTGGCCCAGCAAGGCGCGCACATCCTCAGTTATCAAGTGGACGGCCAGCCGCCACTGATCTGGCTCAACGACCAGGCCACATTCAAGGCCGGCAAGAGCATCCGCGCGGGCGTGCCGGTGTGCTGGCCGTGGTTCGGCAACCTGACGCGCAACCCCGACAGCGTGCAGGCCATGCGCGTGAGCAATGACCCAGCCACCGCCCACGGCCTGGTGCGGGCAATGGATTGGGAATTGAAGGGCATCGAGGCCGAAGGCGAAAGCCTGAAAATCGAATTCGTGCTGCCTTATCCCGAAAACGGCCTTGCGGGATGGCCTCATCAGGTCGACCTGACGCTGGCCATCGTGATGGACGCGCAACTGCACATCCGCCTCACCAGCCATAACCGTGGCAGCGAAACCGTCAGCCTCAGCCAGGCGCTGCACAGCTACTTCGCCGTGAGCGACGTGCGCAACGTGCAGGTCGAAGGCGTCGATGGCTTGAACTACATCGAGACCCTCGACGACTGGAACACCCACACCCAGGCCGGCGACCTGCATTTCACCGGCGAGACCGACCGTATCTACCTCGACACCCCGCCGACGCTGAGCATCGTTGATCCGCAGTGGCAACGACGGATCGAGCTGACCAGCAGCGGTTCGCGCTCGGCGGTGATCTGGAACCCCTGGACCGAACGCGCCAAGGCCTTCAGCGACATGGCCGACGATGGCTGGCAGCGCATGCTGTGCATCGAGACGGCGAATGTGATGGAGGATGTGGTGACGTTGTTGCCGGACGCCAGCCATACCCTGGGTGTGAGCATCCAGAGCAAACCGCTCTAAGTCGCACTGAAAATGCCCATGTGGGAGCGAGCTTGCTCGCGATAGCGGACCGACAGTCACCCTCAGCGTCGACTGACACACCGCCATCGCGAGCAAGCTCGCTCCCACATTGTGTTTTGTGTAGGGTCAATGGGCTGGTTACAAATCCGCCTCCTGCACCACCCTCACCTTCTCCGCCTCCAACGCATACGCCGCGCTCGCCAGATCGTTGTCGACCTTTTCGATCTTCAGCGTGCCCGTCACCCAGAGCGGCGTGTAGATGTCATCCAGCTTCAGGCCCTTGGGGTAACGCACCAGCACCAGTTGGTTAGGCGGCGGTGGCGGGACGTGGATGCAGGCGCCGGGGTAGGGCACCAGGAAGAACAGCGTGCTGTGGCCCTTGGCGTCAGTTTCCAGCGGCACCGGGTAACCACCGATGCGGATGTGCTTGTCGTTCATCGACGCCACGGTCTTGGTCGAATACATCACCGCCGGCAGGCCCTTGCTTTGCTTCAAGCCGCCTTTTTCGGTGAAGGTGCCGTTGGCTTCCGGGGAGTTGTGGTCGATCTCGGGCATGGCCTCGAGGGCTTTCTGGTCCGACTTGGGCATCAGCTCGAGCCAGTCGGTTTCCGGCAGCTCGGCGGCATGGGCCAGGCCACTGCCCAGCAGAAGAAGGGTCAACACTAGACGGCGCATGAAAGGGCTCGGCAATGAATGAAAAGTGAAACGCCGAGCATTCTAGCCCCCTCAGCTCACGACGCAGAGGGGGCCTTGATGCATTTGGATCAGTTTCTTTTGATCAGGCCGTAGATCACCAGCAGCACGATCGCGCCCACCAGGGCCCCGATGAAACCCGCGCCTTGGCCGGCCTGGTAGATGCCCAGGGCCTGGCCGCCGTAAGTGGCTGCCAACGAACCGCCGATACCGAGCAGGATAGTCATGATCCAGCCCATGCTGTCATCGCCCGGTTTCAGGAAGCGTGCCAGCAGGCCAACGATCAAGCCGATAAAAATGGTTCCGATGATTCCCATGGCATTCCCCTCTCATTGAGTGGCTAAGCCAAAGCCCGATCAGGTTTTGGCACTTAGCCATGAGAGAGGTTAGCCGACGAATGGTTCCAACGGTATGACAGATTATTGCTCGGCGATCAGCGTCTCGACCTTGATGATCTGCTGGGCCAGCGTGGCCCGATCAGCGCAGCGCAGGTTGGCGTGGCCGACCTTGCGCCCGACCTTGAACGCCTTGCCATAGTGATGCAGATGGCAGTCGGCGATCGACAGGACTTTCTCGGTGTCCGGCACCTTGCCGATAAAGTTGAGCATCGCGCTTTCGCCGATCTTGGCGGTCGACCCCAGCGGCAGCCCGGCCACCGCCCGCAGGTGGTTTTCGAACTGGCTGCACTCGGCGCCTTCGGTGGTCCAGTGCCCGGAGTTGTGGACCCGCGGTGCGATTTCGTTGGCCTTGAGGCCGCCGTCCACTTCAAAGAACTCGAACGCCATCACGCCGACATAGTCGAGCTGCTTGAGCACCCGGCTGGAATAGTCTTCGGCCAAGGCCTGCAACGGGTGATCGGTGCTGGCGACGGACAGCTTGAGGATGCCGTCCTTGTGGGTGTTGTGCACCAGCGGGTAGAAGCGGATTTCACCGTCGCGGGCACGCACGGCGATCAGCGAGACTTCCCCAGTGAACGGCACGAAGCCTTCCAGCAGGCAGGCCACGCTGCCGAGCTCGGCGAACGTACCGGCCACGTCTTCAGGCTTGCGCAGGACTTTCTGGCCCTTGCCGTCATAACCCAGGGTGCGGGTCTTGAGCACGGCGGGCAGGCCGATGGCCGCGACGGCGGCGTCCAGGTCGGCCTGGGACTGAATGTCGGCGAAGGCCGGCGTCGGGATGCCCAGGTCCTTGAACATGTTCTTTTCGAACCAGCGGTCACGGGCGATCCGCAAGGCTTCGGCGCTCGGGTAGACCGGGACGAACTGGGACAGGAAGGCCACGGTTTCGGCCGGGACGCTTTCGAACTCGAAGGTCACCAGGTCGACTTCATCGGCCAACTGGCGCAGGTGGTCCTGGTCACCGTAGTCGGCCCGCAGGTGTTCACCCAGCGCCGCGGCACAGGCGTCCGGCGCCGGGTCCAGGAAAGCGAAGTTCATCCCCAGCGGCGTACCTGCCAGGGCCAACATGCGACCCAACTGGCCGCCACCGATTACACCGATCTTCATTCGTCAACAACCTCAGGCAATGCGTGGGTCTGGATTGTCCAGGACGCTGTCTGTCTGCTCAGCGCGGAATTTTTTCAGCACGGTATGAAATTGTGGATGCTTGGCGCCCAGGATGCTCGCCGACAGCAGGGCCGCATTGATCGCGCCGGCCTTGCCGATGGCCAGGGTCGCGACCGGAATACCGGCCGGCATCTGCACGATCGACAACAACGAATCAACGCCCGAAAGCATCGACGACTGGACCGGCACGCCCAGCACCGGCAGGTGGGTCTTGGCCGCGCACATGCCCGGCAGGTGGGCCGCGCCACCGGCACCGGCGATGATCACCTCGATGCCACGCGCTTCGGCCTCTTCGGCGTACTGGAACAGCAGGTCCGGGGTACGGTGGGCAGAGACCACTTTCACCTCGTAAGGGATGCCGAGCTTTTCCAGCATATCGGCGGTGTGGCTAAGGGTGGACCAATCGGACTTGGAGCCCATGATCACGCCAACCAGTGCACTCATCGTCGTGCCTCTTCTCTCTGGGCGCCCGCAGGCGCGTCAAAAAACAACAAGCCACGCAGGAAACCGGCGTGGCTTGTTGTACGAATGATGGCCGGGCGAACCGACCGAAGGCCGGGCAGTATACCGAAAATGGTGCGTTAAACGCACTTTCGCCGACCATCTGTCATTTGCGCTGAAGCGGCGGTTTTATTGACTCGCAGGTCAGCGTCGGAACACCACAAATCCCCAGTGGGGGCGAGCTTGCTCGCGATAGCGCCAGGTCAGCCAATGCCGTTGTGAATGCCAGGCCCTCATCGCGAGCAAGCTCGCTCCCACAATGGCCCTGTGATCATTCTGATGTCCGTCACCTCCACAGGGTTTGCGTTGGTTTCAGGATCCGACAGCACCCTGCGCCACACCGCCTTCAAGCTTGCGCCACAACAACCGCACATTGGCCTTGCGCACCAGGGCGCAGCGGTACAGGCGGATCTCCAGCGGGACATGCCATTGCGCCCCGCCGCAGATCACAAGTTCGCCCCGGGCCAGTTCGGCACGTACGCTCAGGTGCGGTACCCAGGCGATGCCCAGGCCTTCCAGGGCCATGCTTTTCAGGCTGTCGGCCATGGCCGTCTCGTAGATCGTGGTGAAGCGCAGCGCCCGCTGGCGCAGCAACTGGTTGACCGAACGCCCGAGGAACGCCCCGGCGCTGTAGGCCAGCAACGGCACGCTGGCCTCGCCTTCAAGGTCGAACAGCGGGTTGCCGTTGGCATCGGCGGCGCACACCGGGAGCATTTCGGTCTGGCCCAGGTGTAGCGACGGGAAGATTTCCGGGTCCATCTGCATGGCCGAATCCGGGTCGTAGAAGGCCAGCATCAAATCGCAGCCGCCCTCCCGCAAGGCGTGGACCGCATCGCCGACGTTGGTCGCCACCAGGCGCGTGGCGATGTTCATCCCTTCGTTGCGCAGTTGCGCGATCCAGCGCGGGAAGAAGCCCAGCGCCAGGGAATGGGCGGCAGCCACCTGGATGACTTCGCCCTGCCCGCCTTCCAAGTGATGCAAATGGCGCAGCACTTCGCCCAGTTGCTCCACCACCGTACGCGCCGTCACCAGGAACAACTGCCCCGCCGCCGTCAGCTCGACCGGCGTACGTGAACGGTTGACCAGGGTCAGCCCCAGCGCCGCCTCAAGGCTGCGGATTCGTCGGCTGAACGCCGGCTGCGTCACGAAACGCCGCTCCGCCGCCTGGGAAAAACTGCGAGTAGCGGCCAGGGCACTGAAGTCCTCAAGCCATTTGCTTTCAAGATTCATCACGCCTCCCTACACGCACCAAAACAGGTCACACGTTCGCCGCATCGTCGGCGTCACACCGGCATTATGCCGAATATGCATAGGCCAGTGTTTAACAGCATTGGCCCTATTTTTCCCCAGAGCCTAGGATCCACAGCGTTCCGGCACAGACCGGGTCCTTATCGAGATGATTTCCGTCATGTCCTCCGCTGCATCATTCCGCACAGAAAAAGACCTGCTTGGCGTACTCGAAGTACCGGCGCAAGCGTATTACGGCATCCAGACCCTACGAGCGGTAAACAACTTCCGTCTCTCCGGCGTCCCGATCTCGCATTACCCGAAGCTGGTGGTCGGTCTGGCAATGGTCAAACAGGCCGCCGCTGACGCCAACCGCGAACTCGGCCAGCTCAGCGAAGCCAAGCACGCTGCCATCAGTGAAGCCTGTGCACGTTTGATCCGCGGCGATTTCCACGAAGAATTCGTGGTGGACATGATCCAGGGCGGCGCCGGCACGTCGACCAACATGAATGCCAACGAAGTCATTGCCAACATCGCACTGGAGGCCATGGGCCACCAGAAAGGCGAGTACCAGTACCTGCACCCCAACAACGACGTGAACATGGCGCAGTCCACCAACGACGCCTACCCGACCGCGATCCGCCTGGGTCTGCTGCTGGGTCACGACGCGTTGCTGGCCAGCCTCGACAGCCTGATCCAGGCGTTCGCGGCCAAGGGTGAAGAATTCAGCCACGTCCTGAAAATGGGCCGCACCCAGCTGCAGGACGCCGTACCGATGACCCTCGGCCAGGAATTCCGCGCCTTCGCCACCACCCTGAGCGAAGACCTGGCGCGCCTGAAAACCCTGGCGCCTGAACTGCTCACCGAAGTGAACCTGGGCGGCACCGCCATCGGCACCGGCATCAACGCCGACCCGCGCTACCAGGCCTTGGCCGTACAGCGCCTGGCAACCATCAGCGGCCAGCCGCTGGTCCCGGCCGCCGACCTGATCGAAGCCACCTCCGACATGGGCGCCTTCGTGCTGTTCTCCGGCATGCTCAAGCGCACCGCGGTCAAGCTGTCGAAGATCTGCAACGACCTGCGCCTGCTGTCCAGCGGCCCACGCACCGGCATCAACGAAATCAACCTGCCGGCCCGCCAGCCAGGCAGCTCGATCATGCCCGGCAAGGTCAACCCGGTGATCCCGGAAGCGGTCAACCAGGTGGCGTTCCAGATCATCGGCAACGACCTGGCCCTGACCATCGCGGCCGAAGGCGGCCAACTACAACTGAACGTGATGGAACCGCTGATCGCCTTCAAGATCTTCGACTCGATCCGCCTGCTGCAACGGGCCATGGACATGCTGCGCGAGCACTGCATCGTCGGCATCACCGCCAACGAAGCGCGCTGCCGCGAACTGGTCGAGCACTCGATCGGCCTGGTCACCGCCCTGAACCCGTACATCGGCTATGAAAACGCCACCCGTATCGCCCGCATCGCCCTGGAAAGTGGCCGCGGCGTACTGGAACTGGTGCGCGAAGAAGGCTTGCTCGACGACGCCATGCTCGACGACATCCTGCGCCCGGAAAACATGATTGCTCCGCGTCTGGTCCCGCTCAAAGCGTGATCGACACGGCCACCGCTCACCAGGTCGAGGGACTAGACACCTCTCACCTTTTGAGGGCTTGGGGATCTTCCCCAAGCCCTTTTTTTAATTGATAGCCGCCAAGGATGACTGAATCTGTGGGAAGGAACCTGCTCGCGATAAACAACGACGCGCTGCCCGTTGTAAACCGCGTCGCCAGCCAACGCGAGCAGGCTCGTCCCCACAAGAACCTGACCGGAAGGCCAGGTGTTTCAAAGGGTCCGCTTCGTCGGACGCACCACAACTGTGCAGACGGGCACCGCACTGATAGGTATAGTGCCGCCCCTCTTCGCATGAGCGGTCGTCCGCAACGAGACCTTTAAACATGCGAAAACCGAACTAATAACAAACCCGCGAAAATGGACCGGGACGAAACTCCGCCTCACCTGTCAGGCCGCGCGCCGACCGATGTAACGCGATGTTTCCAAATGGCCAGCATTTGCTTAAACAAAAAACAGCGAGGAATACTCATGCTCGAAGTCATCAACGACTTCCTATCAGGGAAAGTGCTGATCGTGCTCATTGTCGGGCTCGGTGGCTACTTCACGATCCGCTCGCGTTTCGTCCAGTTCCGTCACTTCTTCCACATGTTCACGGTGTTCCGTGACAGCCTGAAAAGCAGCACTGACCAGCTCAGTTCCTTCCAGGCCCTGATGCTCAGCCTGGCCGGCCGTGTCGGCGCGGGCAACATCGCCGGTGTCGGCATCGCCGTGACCCTTGGTGGTCCTGGTGCGGTGTTCTGGATGTGGGTGACCGCGCTGGTCGGCATGTCCAGCAGCTTCTTCGAATGCTCCCTCGGCCAGCTCTACAAGCGCTGCGACTCCGAAGGCCAGTACCGTGGCGGCCCGTCCTATTACATCCAGCACGGCCTGCAGAAACGCTGGCTGGGCATGATCATGGCATTCCTGCTGTTGGTGACCTTCGGCTTCGCCTTCAACGGCCTGCAAGCCCACGCGGTCACCCACTCCCTGAACAACGCCTTCGGCTTTGACACCACCTACACGGGCCTGGGCCTGGCGGTGCTGCTGGGCCTGGTGTTCATCGGTGGGATCAAGCGTATCGCCAAGGTTGCCGACCTGCTGGTTCCGGTCAAGACCCTGGCGTACATCGGCGTGACCCTCTACGTGATCGTGCTGCAGTTCGAACATGTACCGGACATGCTGGCGACCATCGTCAGAAGCGCCTTCGGTCTGGACCAGGCCTTCGGCGGCCTGATCGGCAGCGCCATCGTCATGGGCGTCAAGCGTGGCGTGTTCGCCAACGAAGCCGGCCTGGGCAGTGCGCCTAACGTTGCCGCCGTCGCATCGGTCGAGCACCCGGTCGCCCAGGGCGTGGTCCAGGCGTTCAGCGTGTTCCTGGACACCTTCGTGATCTGCACCTGCACCGCGCTGCTGATCCTGCTGTCGGGCTTCTACACCCCAGGTTTCGAAGGCGACGGCATTGCCCTGACCCAGAACTCCCTGGCGGCGGTCGTGGGTGACTGGGGCCGGATATTCATCTCCGTGGCCCTGTCGTTGTTCGTGTTCACCTCGATCCTCTACAACTACTACTTGGGCGAGAACAACCTGCGCTTCATGATCGGTGACAATCGCAAGGTCCTGATGGGCTACCGCGCCCTGGTCCTGGCCCTGATTTTCTGGGGCGCCATCGAAAACCTCGGCACCGTGTTCGCCTTCGCCGACATCACCATGACCCTGCTGGCGTTCGTGAACCTGATCGCGCTGTTCCTGCTGTTCAAGGTCGGCATGCGCATCCTGCGTGACTACGATGACCAGCGTGCGGCCGGCATCAAGGTCCCTGTGTTCGACTCCAGCAAGTTCCCGGACCTGGACCTGGACCGCAACGCATGGCCAGCCACCCCGTCGGCACCGGTTGCCAAACCTGACGCCGCGACTGCCGGCGTGGCCGCAGCGCAACGCTGAGCCGCAGGCTGATGGTAAAAAACCGGGCGCATCCCCTGCGCCCGGCGTGACACAGCGTAAGGTCGGCGTCATGCTCGGCCTTATGTTGTGGCGGCTGACCCAAGCCGCCGTTTTCGTCCTCGGAGAACAACCATGAATTCCTTGACCTACCCTGCCGCCCAGCACGTCATGATGCTCTACACCGGCGGCACCATCGGCATGCAGGCCAGCGCCCACGGCCTGGCCCCGGCATCCGGTTTCGAAGCGCGGATGCGCGATTACCTGCACAGCCAGCCCGAACTCGTCATACCGCAATGGCGCTTCCGCGAGATGTCGCCGCTGATCGACAGCGCCAACATGACCCCGGCCTATTGGCAGCAACTGCGCGAAGCGGTGGTCGACGCCGTGGATGTGCAGGGCTGCGACAGCGTGTTGATCCTGCATGGCACCGACACCCTGGCCTATAGCGCGGCGGCGATGAGCTTCCAGCTGCTGGGCCTGCATGCGCGGGTCTGCTTCACCGGCTCGATGCTGCCCGCCGGCGTGACCGACAGCGACGCCTGGGAAAACCTCAGCGGTGCCCTGGTCGCCCTCGGCCAGGGCCTGGCGCCGGGCGTGCACCTGTACTTCCACGGTGAGCTGCTGGCGCCGACCCGTTGCGCGAAAGTGCGCAGCTTCGGTCGCCACCCATTCAAGCGCCTGGAACGCCAGGGCGGCGGCACCCCGGCGCCGGCCCTGCCGGCGCAGTTGAATTACAACCAGCCCAGGCAATTGGCGAACATCGCGGCGCTGCCGCTGTTTCCCGGCATCAGCGCCCAGGTGCTCGATGGCCTGCTGGGCAGCGGCATCCAGGGCCTGGTGCTGGAGTGCTACGGCAGCGGCACCGGGCCGAGCGACAACCCGGCCTTCCTCGCCAGCCTCGAGCGAGCGCGGGACAGCGGCGTGGTGGTGGTGGCGGTGACCCAATGCCATGAAGGTGGCGTTGAGCTGGACGTGTACGAAGCCGGCAGTCGCTTGCGCGGTGTCGGCGTACTGTCCGGTGGCGGCATGACCCGCGAGGCCGCGTTCGGCAAGTTGCAGGCGCTGATTGGCGCGGGCCTGCCGGTGGAAGAGGTTCGGCGGCTGGTGGAGCTGGACCTGTGCGGCGAGCTGAGCTGATCTGAACCTGCATCAACTTGTGGTGAGGGACTTTTGTGGCGAGGGAGCTTGCTCCCGCTCGGTCGCGCAGCGGCCGCAAGATTTTGGGGGCCGCTTCGCCCGAAGCGTCGGACCGGCCCAGCGGGAGCAAGCTCCCTCGCCACAAAAGCGACGTCATGCCAAAGTACCCGGCATATAACTTGCTCCGTCTCCAGCCTACCCCAGGCTGGAAACGGACATGCTGCATTCCCACCTCACCACCCTTAACGCCGTCTCGCTGGTACTGAGCACCTTAAAAAACGAGGGGCTGTCCAGTGATGCCTTGTTGGCCGGCAGTGGCATCAGCGCCGCGGACCTGAGCCGGGCCGATACGCGCATCACCACCAACCAGGAGATGCAGGTCTGCGCCAACGCCGTGGCACTCAAGCGCGACATCGGCCTGGAGCTGGGCCTGCGCATGCACGTTTCATCCTACGGCATGCTCGGCTATGCCCTGCTCACCAGTGCCACCTTAGGTGACGCCTTGCGCCTGGCGCTGCGCTATCCGGCGCTATTGGGAACACTCTTCGAGCTGAACCTGGACGACGACGGCGAGCACATCTGGTTCAGCGCCAGCGACTATCGGGAGAACCCGGCCCTGGCGGTGTTCAATGCCGAGTTCTGCATGGTTTCGCTGAAGGTGATCTGCAATGACCTCCTCGGCCATGCACTGCCCTTGCACGCCGCGCGCTTCGAACATCCGGCGCCCGATTACCAGGCGCGCTACGCCGCACTCTTCGATTGCCCGGTGCGCTTCGACAGCGTCGATAACGCGTTTGCCTTCGACCGCCACTGGCTCGAACAACCCTTGCCCCTGGCCGACCCCATCACCCATCACGCCATGGCCGAACGCTGCCGCCGGCAGAACACCGAATTCACCGGACGCCAGGCCTGGCTAGGAAGGATCCGCCAGTTGCTCGACGCCCAACTGAACGCAGCCCCCGGCCTGGAAGGCTTGGCCGAGCAAATGAACTGCTCGGCGCGCACCTTGCGCCGGCACCTCAAGGACCTGGGCTGCAGCTATCAGGAACTGCTGGACGAACTGCGCTTCGAACGAGCCAAGCAGATGCTCTGCGAGGACCAAATGCCGATCCATCGAATCGCCGAACGACTGGGCTTCAGCGAAACCGCCAGCTTCCGCCATGCCTTCGTGCGCTGGAGCGGCGTGGCGCCCAGCCAGTTCAGGGCCTGAGGCGTCGCGTTCATCTATACCCCTGTGTGGACCGGGATAGGGTTAACCCCTGTGGCGAGGGAGCTTGCTCCCGCTGGGCTGCGCAGCAGCCCCAAAAAGACAACTCATTTCCACAGACAAACCGCATCAGCGAGCTTACGACGGCTGCGCCGCCGAGCGGGAGCAAGCTCCCTCGCCACAAGTGGACGCCTTGAGGTCGGGGATGTCTGTGCTGCCGCCATCGCGAGCAAGCTCGCTCCCACAGGGGTTTGGCGGTGGGCACCTGTTTTGTGGACGTCTCGGAACAATGTGGGAGCGAGCTTGCTCGCGATGGATCCCGTCAACGCCGCAAAAACGCCTGATGCAACTCATCCACCGTCTGGAAGTGATACGCCGGGCGTTCGGTGTTGAGTTCTTCGTGGCTGCCGAACCCATACCCCACCGCCGCCGCATCCAGGCCATTGCTGCAGGCGCCGATCAGGTCGTGCTTGCGGTCGCCGATCATCAGGGTGCTGGCCGGGTCGAGGCTTTCTTCGGCCAGCAGGTGGGCGATCAGTTCGACTTTGTCAGTGCGGGTGCCGTCCAGTTCGCTGCCGTAGATCACCTTGAAGTGCCGGGCGAAGTCGAAGTGGCGGGCGATTTCCCGGGCGAAGACCCAGGGCTTGGAGGTGGCGATGTACAGCTGGCGCCCTTGGCCGCCCAAGGTTTCCAGCAGCGGTATCACGCCGTCGAAGACCCGGTTCTCATAAAGGCCGGTGACCTTGAAGCGTTCACGATAGAAATTCACCGCCTCCCAGGCCTTCGCTTCGTCGAAGTCATAGAACTGCATGAAGGCCTGCAACAACGGCGGGCCGATGAAATGTTCGAGGCGGGTCAGGTCGGGTTCGTCAATGCCCAGCTTGGCCAAGGCGAACTGGATCGAACGGGTGATGCCTTCACGGGGGTCGGTGAGGGTGCCGTCGAGGTCGAAGAGTACGGTCTGGTAGTGCATGGCAGGTCCTGGCAGTGGCATCACGTGGCGAGGGAGCTTGCTCCCGCTTGAGCGCGAAGCGCTCACAAAAAATGGGTCTGCTGCGCCCGAAGCGTTGGACCGGCCCAGCGGGAGCAAGCGCCCTCGCCACAATGGGTCATTCAACACTTCGGGGGGCGCTTCACGGTTGGTCGTAGCCTTCGGCCAGATGCAGGTCCTTGAGCTTCACGTAGTTCGCCGCGCTGTAGGTGAAGAACGCGCGTTCCTTGTCTGTCAGCGGTCGCACCTGCTTCACCGGGCTGCCCACGTACAAAAAGCCGCTTTCCAGGCGCTTGCCCGGCGGTACGAGGCTACCGGCGCCGATGATCACATCGTCTTCGACCACCGCGCCGTCCATGACGATACTGCCCATGCCGATCAGGATCCGGCTGCCCACCGAGCAGCCATGGAGCATGACCTTGTGGGCGATGGTCACGTCGTCGCCGATCAGCAATGGGAAGCCATCCGGATTGAAGGGCCCGGCGTGGGTGATGTGCAGCACGCAACCATCCTGGACGCTGGTGCGCGCGCCGATACGGATGCGGTGCATGTCGCCGCGAATGACCGTCAGCGGCCAGACGGAGCTGTCTTCGCCGATTTCAACGTCGCCGATCACCACCGCGGTGCTGTCGACAAAAGCCCTACGGGCAAGCTTCGGGCTGTGGTTCTGGTACGTGCGAAGGGTCACGATAGGCTCTCTCTTATCCGGTGATAGGCGCTGCTAGCTGCGGTGAACGTCGATTGTAATTAAGATGGGCCGATGTTTCTTCCAGCCAAGGTGTCGACCGTGAGCGTGAACAACCCTCTTTTGCAGCCCTATGACCTGCCGCCATTCTCGGCGATCCGTGCCGAGCACGTACAACCGGCCATCGAGCAGATCCTGGCGGACAACCGTGCGGCCATCGCCGAAATCCTCAAGACCCAAGTCCAACAGCCTACCTGGGCCGGCCTGGTGTTGGCGATGGACGAGCTCAATGATCGTCTCGGCGCGGCCTGGAGCCCGGTCAGCCATTTGAACGCCGTGCGCAACAGCCCGGAACTGCGCGAGGCCTACGAGGCCTGCCTGCCGGCGCTGAGTGCCTATTCCACCGAGCTGGGCCAGAACCGTGAGCTGTTCCAGGCCTTCGAAGCCCTGGCGAACAGCCCGGAAGCAGCCAACTTCGACGTCGCGCAGAAAACCATCCTGGAACATTCCCTGCGGGATTTCCGCCTGTCGGGCATCGACCTGCCGCCCGAGCAACAGAAGCGCTACGCCGAAGTGCAGAGCAAACTGTCCGAGCTGGGCAGCCGTTTCTCCAATCAACTGCTGGACGCGACCCAGGCCTGGACCAAGCACGTCACTGACGAAGCCGCCCTCGCCGGCCTGACCGACTCGGCCAAGGCGCAAATGGCCGCCGCTGCCCAGGCCAAGGAACTGGACGGCTGGCTGATCAACCTGGAATTCCCTAGCTACTACGCGGTGATGACCTACGCCGAAGACCGCGCCCTGCGCGAAGAAGTCTACGCCGCCTACTGCACCCGTGCCTCGGACCAAGGCCCGAATGCCGGCCAGAACGACAACGGCCCGGTGATGGAACAGATCCTCGACCTGCGCCAGGAACTGGCCCAATTGCTCGGTTTCGCCAACTTCGCCGAGTTGAGCCTGGCAACCAAGATGGCCGAATCCAGCGATCAGGTCCTCAGTTTCCTGCGTGACCTGGCCAAGCGCAGCAAGCCGTTCGCCGCCCTGGACCTGGAACAGCTCAAAGCCTATGCCGCCGAGCAGGGTTGCCCCGACCTGCAAAGCTGGGACAGCGGTTTCTACGGTGAAAAACTGCGCCAGCAGCGCTACAGCGTGGCCCAGGAAGCCCTGCGCGCCTACTTCCCGATCGACAAGGTACTGAGCGGCCTGTTCGCCATCGTACAGCGCCTCTATGGCATCGAGATCGCCGAACTGAAAGGCTTCGACAGCTGGCACCCGGACGTGCGCCTGTTCGAAATCAAGGAGAACGGCCAGCACGTCGGCCGCTTCTTCTTCGACCTCTACGCCCGCGCCAACAAGCGTGGCGGTGCGTGGATGGACGGTGCCCGTGACCGTCGTCGCACCTTCGACGGCGTCCTGCAAAGCCCGGTCGCCAACCTGGTGTGCAACTTCACCCCGGCCGACAGCGGCAAGCCCGCGCTGCTGACCCACGATGAAGTCACCACGCTGTTCCACGAATTCGGCCATGGCCTGCACCACCTGCTGACCCGCATCGAACACGCCGGCGTGTCCGGCATCAACGGCGTGGCCTGGGATGCCGTGGAGCTGCCGAGCCAGTTCATGGAAAACTGGTGCTGGGAGCCCGAAGGCCTGGCGCTGATTTCCGGTCACTACGAAACCGGTGAACCGCTGCCCCAGGACCTGCTGGAAAAAATGCTCGCGGCGAAAAACTTCCAGTCCGGCCTGATGATGGTCCGTCAGTTGGAGTTCTCGCTGTTCGACTTCGAGCTGCACGCCACCCACGGCGATGGCCGCAGCGTGCTGCAAGTGCTCGAAGGCGTGCGTGACGAGGTCTCCGTCATGCGTCCGCCGGCCTACAACCGTTTCCCCAACAGCTTTGCGCACATTTTCGCCGGCGGCTACGCGGCGGGTTACTACAGCTACAAATGGGCGGAAGTGCTCTCGGCCGATGCCTTCTCCAAATTCGAAGAAGACGGCGTGCTCAACGCCGACACCGGCCGAGCCTTCCGCGAGGCGATCCTGGCCCGTGGCGGTTCCCAGGAACCGATGGTGCTGTTCGTCGACTTCCGTGGCCGCGAGCCGTCGATTGACGCACTCTTGCGCCATAGCGGCCTGACCGAGGACGCGGCAGCATGAGCGAGGGGCCTGTGATTACCAAGCGACGCTTTATCGCCGGGGCGGTCTGCCCGGCCTGCAGCGAGCCGGACAAGTTGATGATGTGGAACGAAGACGGCGTGCCGCACCGCGAATGCGTGGCCTGCGGTTATTCCGACACGCTCAACGAGCAAGGCCTGTCGGTGCCCAAGGAATTGGGCACCCGGGTCAATACGTCGGCGCTCAAGACGCCGGATGCGAAAGTCCAGGCCGTGCAGTTTTTCCCCAACCCGAAGCTGAAGAAAAAAACCGACTGACATCGTTGGCATCAACTTCCGGGCCGCCCGGCCCGGAAGCGATACATATGTACCGCAGCGCCTCATGCACTCCTCATCAGACTGGCCTGACACGTCCAGACTGACAGGAAGCCTCCATGCATCGCCCTTATGATCCTCTCTTGCAGGCCTATGTCCTGCCGCCTTTTTCAAACATCCGCGTCGAACACTTCGCTCCCGCGCTAGACCAGATCATTGCCGAAAGCCGTGCCAAAGTCGCCGAGATCATCAAGACCCAGACACCGTTCCCTACGTGGGATGACCTGGTGTTGGCGATGGATGAAATCCACGCACGCCTGAGAAGCTTCGGCTTCGTACTGGAACTCATGGCTTCGACCAGGACTGATGATCCCTGGGGGCAGGTTTCGGACGATTGCCAACAACGGCTGCAGGATTTCCAGGGATCGCTGATGCGACATCCCGAACTGTTTCAGCTTTACCAACGCTTGGCGGACAGCCAGATCGCCCTGCATTTCTCTCCCGTGCGCAAAAGAACGCTGGCAAAAATCCTGCGGCGGTTGCGCCAGCATGGAATGGGATCGCCGTCACCGCAGAAGCTCAATGAACTGAAGCTACGTATCCAAGGCGCCCAGACCTTGTTCCTTGAGCACTTGCACGCAGCGAACAACGCGTGGAGCAAAATAATCCATGATGAAGCCCAATTGAGTGGCCTGCCCTCATCCTTCAAGCGGCGCATGGCCGAGCAAGCCCGTGAAAAGGGCGGCACAGGCTGGCTGCTGACCCTCGACGACGAGTCGTTTCGCATCGTCACCCGTTACGCCGACGATCCTGCCTTGCGCAAGCAAATGTACGTTGCCTACAGCACCCGCGCATCGGATCAAGGGCCGCAAGCCGGGGTGTACGACAACGGCGAAGTGCTGCGCCAATTGCTCAGGGATCGGTATGCACTGGCCAAACTGCTGGGCTATTCAAGCTACGCGCAGATGGCAGTCGAGCCCGAGCAAGCGCAGTCGCCAGAAGACGTCATGACGTTCCTGCAAGGACAGCTCGACCAACAGGAAACCGTGTTTGCCGAAGATACGAAGCAACTACAGGCGTTTGCCA
This sequence comes from Pseudomonas sp. Z1-12, assembly GCF_051132015.1. NCBI lineage: Bacteria > Pseudomonadati > Pseudomonadota > Gammaproteobacteria > Pseudomonadales > Pseudomonadaceae > Pseudomonas > Pseudomonas sp. Z1-12. The sequence continues at coordinate 17,506 of NZ_CP071647.1, read as the reverse complement.
AGACGCAACAGGTCAGCGAATTAACGCCCTGGAATGTGCAGTACCTGGCAGAAAAGCTTCGTCGGCAAACGGCCGGCATCTCGGAGCAGGACGTCAGCGCCTGGTTCGCACTGGAACCGACGTTTGCCCAATTGCTGCTGATCGCCACGGATCTGTTTGGCGTGGACTTCATCGAGCGCCAGGACGTGACGAGCTGGCATCCGCAAGTGCGTCTGTTCGAAGTCCGGGAGGGGGACGAAACCCTCGGCTACTTTTATTTCGATCCCTTCGAATATCCGGATCAGAATGGCTTTCCCAATACCACTACCCTGCGAAACCGCCGCATCACCGCCGAGGGCCGGCCGCGTTATCCCGTCGCGGTGCTGCATGGCTGGTTGCCGCGCGGTTCCAGCACCACCCCGCTGTTGCTGGATTTTCGGCAACTGCGAGTGCTTTTCCATGAATTAGGGCACTGTCTGCACCATGTGTTAAGCCGCGTTGAATACCGCGACATCTCGGGCATCACCGCGCTCAGCCGGGACGCGGCCGAATTCGCTGGCGTGTTGTTCGAGCAGTGGTGCAGCTCCAAAGAATTCCTCGTGCGGATATCGAAGCACCACCAGACCGGAGCACCGTTGCCGGACAAAGTCGCCGATCAGTTGATGGTTTATCTACAGACCCAAACCAGTTGGGGCATTGCGGGACAGATACGCGATGCGTTATTCGACATGGAACTGCACCACAGCCACGGTGACGGCCGTACGGTCCAGCAAGTATTCGAGCATGTGCGTGCAAAAGTAGGCCACTTACCGGTGTTCATGAGCGAACGCTGGCCCAATGGCCTGGATTACATGGTCACGGGCTACGCCGCCGGAATTTATGCCTACCTTTGGTCCACGAGCCTGGCCAGGGCCGTGTTCACACAATTCAAGCGCAACGGCTTATTCGATAGGGAAACCGGCAGGGTGTTGCGTGAAACGATATTCCAGTGGGGCGACTCACGGCCTCTATCGGAGTCCATCGAGGCTTTTTTGCACGCAACCGCTCACCGTGCGGGAGCCAGCGCTTGAGGGTCGAGGTGATGCGCCGGGGTCGTTGAATTGACCCAGCTTTCCAGGGAGCAAAGGGCAAAGACGCTGGTGCTGCAATCGCCGTTCGCCAACGCCACGCGCAGTTTGTCGACATCGGCCTGCATCATGTAGCGCACGCCGTCCTTGAAGTGATGGCTGTCGCCGAAGCCACCTTCGGTCATTTCATTCAACGCGTCCTCTTTGCTCCAGCCCTGCACCACCACCCGGTACATGGCGGCCACCAGCCCGGTGCGGTCCGAGCCGTGCTTGCAGTGCATCAGCACCGGCCCCTTGGCTTCGGCCGCCTGGACGGCGCGCAAGGCCCGAAGGATATCGCTGTCATCGACATGATTGGTGCGGTAGGGCAACTGCACCTGCTCGATGCCGGGGGTGGACAGCCAGCGCTTGTCCGACTCCGGCAGGAAGGTAATGACCGTGCCGATCCGTAGCTTCGTCAGCAGAGGCACGGCGCCGCCGTCTGGCAGGGAGCTGCGGTAGAGGGTCGGTGACATCTGGTAGAGGTTGTAGTTCTTTTCCACCGGCTGCGCCCATTCAGCGGGTCTCGCCTCAGGGAAATCGGCCGCTTGGACGGGCGCCTCGGCCAGTCCGGCAAGCAAGGCCAGGCACAACAACGAACGGGAACAGAGCTTGAGCATGCACGGACGACCGAGAGCGAAGGAATACAGGAGGCCCAGTGTCGGCTCGCTACGGTTAAAAGCCCGTGAGGAGAACGTCAACGTCTTGTGAACGCTGATCCGGTAGTTGGACTGCCGAATGGCACTGGCCCTAATCGAACACAGCGAATACTGTATGCACATACAGCTTTCGGAGTATTCCCCATGCCTGCCTCCCTTCCACCTCGCGGCCGCGGCACCGCGACCAACCCGCACAACCGCTTCGCCCCGAATCGCTCGGTGGTCGAGGATGACGGCTGGTACCAGGAAGTCCCGCCGACCCAGGGCACCGAAGTGCGCATCGAAACGGCGAAAACCATCATTACCCGCAACACCTCGTCCGATATCCCATTCGACCGCTCGATCAACCCGTACCGAGGCTGCGAACACGGTTGCATCTACTGCTATGCGCGGCCCAGCCATGCCTATTGGGACCTGTCGCCGGGGCTGGATTTCGAAACGAAGCTGATCGCCAAGACCAATGCCGCCGATGTGCTGGAGGAGCAATTGTCCCGGCGCGGCTATCAATGCGCGCCGATCGCACTGGGTTCCAACACCGACCCCTATCAGCCGATCGAACGGGAACAACAGATAACCCGGCGGATCCTCGAGGTGCTGCTGCGTTATCGGCATCCCGTGACCATCGTCACCAAGGGTTCGCTGATCCTGCGTGACCTGGACCTGCTGACCGAGCTGGCGCAACAACGCCTGGTGCACGTGATGATCAGCCTCACCACCCTGGACGATGAGCTCAAGCGCATTCTCGAACCCCGGGCGGCGGCGCCCAAGGCGCGGCTGCGGGCGATCAAGGTCATGCGTGAGGCAGGCATCAACGTAGGCGTGCTCTGCGCACCGATGATCCCGATGATCAACGACAGCGAGATCGAGAGCCTGCTGAGCGAAGCCCACGCCGCCGGCGCGCAGAATGCCGCCTACGTGATGCTGCGCCTGCCGCTGGAAGTCGCGCCGCTGTTCGAGGAGTGGCTGCAGGCGCACTACCCGCAACGCGCCGCCCATGTGCTGAGCCTGGTGCGCCAGAGCCGTGGTGGCGAACTGTATGACAGCCGCTTCGGTACGCGCATGCGCGGCGAAGGCCCGTTTGCCGACCTGCTGGCCCAGCGCTTCGCCAAGGCACTCAAGCGCCTGGGACTGGAGCGACGCGACGGATACACTCTCGATTGCGATGCCTTCTGTCCGCCGGGCCGACAGATGTCGTTGATTTGATTAAAGTTGACCCTGGAAAGGCCACTGGACATGAGCTGCGCCAGTGTTTCGCCACCCCTGGAATCATTGTCCTAGAGCCTTCGATTTCAGTTTGAGTTAAGTTTCGGCCGCTACCTTGTTCAGCGAGTGACTGACAGGTCGCAGATGTCGACCTGGATGTTTTAGCCACTGGCGTCATACCGTCAAAAGAGGATGAATCATGAGTGACAAGGATAATCAGCCGTTGGCTGCGTCGGCTTCAGCCCAACCCGTGGCGGAAACCGCCGATGCAGCGCTGCAGCATATTGTTGACGGCTTTTTGCATTTCCATCACGAGATCTTTCCGCAACAGGAAGAACTCTTCAAGAAACTCGCCACCGCCCAGGCGCCCCGGGCGATGTTCATCACCTGCGCCGATTCGCGCATCGTGCCCGAGCTGATCACCCATAGCTCCCCCGGCGACCTGTTCGTGACCCGTAACGTCGGCAACGTCGTTCCGCCTTACGGACAGATGAATGGCGGCGTCTCCACCGCCATCGAGTACGCCGTGCTGGCCCTCGGTGTGCAACACATCATTGTTTGCGGCCATTCCGATTGCGGCGCCATGCGTGCCGTGCTGAACCCGGACACCCTGGAAAAAATGCCCACGGTAAAAGCCTGGCTGCGCCACGCCGAAGTGGCCAAGACCATGGTCCACGACAACTGTCCGTGCGGCGACGAAAAACAGACCATGCCCATCCTCACCGAAGAAAACGTGATCGCGCAGTTGCAGCATCTGCGAACGCACCCCTCGGTCGCATCGCGCATGGCCAGCGGTCAGTTGTTCATCCATGGCTGGGTGTACAACATCGAGACCAGCGAGATCAAAGCCTTTGAGGCGGACCAGGGACGTTTCCTGCCGCTCGATGGCAGCCATCCGATACCGGTGGCGACGCCCAAAGCGCGCTTCTAACCACTCCTAATCATCCTTGTGTGGTTGTAGCCTTACCGCTATTTGCGCGGTAGGGCCTCGCCATGCCTGAAGAAACTTCGGGAGAGTCGCCATGCGTGCTGCTCAATTAAAAGCTGTTCTGCCACGGGAGCTATTGGCTTCGGTGGTTGTGTTCCTGGTGGCGCTGCCCTTGTGCATGGGCATTGCCATCGCCTCCGGCCTGCCGCCGGCCAAGGGCCTGATTACCGGGATCATCGGTGGTCTGGTAGTGGGTTTCCTGGCTGGCTCGAAACTGCAAGTCAGCGGCCCGGCCGCCGGGTTGGCGGTGTTGGTCTTCGAACTGGTGCGCCAGCATGGCGTGGCGATGCTCGGGCCGATCCTGCTGCTGGCCGGCCTGCTGCAACTGTTGGCCGGGCGCTTTCGCCTGGGCTGCTGGTTCCGGGTCACTGCGCCTGCGGTGGTGTACGGGATGCTCGCCGGTATCGGCGTGCTGATCGTGCTGTCCCAGGTCCATGTGATGCTAGACGCGGCGCCCAAGCCCTCCGGGCTGGATAACCTCGCGGCGTTCCCGGCGGCAGTGGCCCAGGCCTTGCCGTCCTTCGGCTGGCAGGCCGGCCTGCTCGGTCTGTCGACGATCGCGGTGATGTGGCTGTGGGAAAAGTTTCGCCCCCATAGCCTGCGCTTCGTTCCCGGTGCCTTGCTGGGCGTTGGCCTGGCGACCGTCGCCAGTCTCGTGCTGGCCTTGCAGGTCAAGCGCGTGGAGGTCCCGGAGAACCTGGCCGAAGCCATTGATTGGCTGCGCCCGGCGGACCTGCTGAACCTGGCCGACCCAACGCTGCTGATCGCCGCGTTCGCGGTGGCCTTCATCGCCAGTGCCGAAACCCTGCTGTCGGCGGCCGCCGTGGATCGCATGCACAGCGGTGAACGCGCGGACTTCGACCGGGAACTGTCGGCACAAGGGATCGGCAACATGCTCTGCGGCCTGCTCGGCGCCTTGCCGATGACCGGGGTGATCGTGCGCAGTTCGGCCAACGTCCAGGCCGGGGCCACCACGCGGATGTCGACGATTTTCCACGGCCTGTGGTTGCTGCTGTTCGTGCTGTTGCTGTCCAGCGTGCTGCAAAGCATTCCAGTGGCGAGCCTGGCCGGCGTGCTGGTCTACACCGGTTTCAAACTGGTGGACCTCAAGGCGTTTCGAAGCCTGGGCCGTTATGGCCGGATGCCGATGTTCACCTACGCCGCCACGGCGCTGGCGATCATCTTCACCGACCTGCTGACCGGTGTGTTGATCGGCTTCGGCCTGACCCTGGTGAAACTGGCCTGGAAAGCCTCGCGCCTGAAAATCAGCCTGATCGACCTGCCTCAGGAAGGCGAGATGGAACTGCGCCTGGTGGGTGCGGCCACCTTCCTCAAGGTGCCGGCGCTGACCCAGGTGCTGGGCACCATCCCGACGGGCGCGACCGTGCACGTGCCGCTCAATAACCTGAGCTACATCGATCACTCGTGCCTGGAGTTGCTGGAAGAATGGGGCCGGGCGAATGCCAGCAAGGGGTCGAAGCTGCTGATTGAATCCCGTGGACTCAAGCGTCGGCTGGAAGGGCGGTTGCGGACCACCGTAGGAGTTGGCGCAGCGACCGGTTAACCATGCCCCTGTGGGAGCGAGCTTGCTCGCGATGGCGGAGTGTCAGTCGACTGCGATGTGGCTGATGCAATGCCATCGCGAGCAAGCTCGCTCCCACAGGGGGCCGGTGTAGGGCACATGATGGATGAACACCACAGAGGGGGCCGGTGTAGGACATATGATTCATGAACACCACGGATCCAATGTGGGAGCGAGCTTGCTCGCGATGGCGAAGTGTCAGTCGACTGCGATGTGGCTGATGCAATGCCATCGCGAGCAAGCTCGCTCCCACAGGGGGTTTGTGTTTTTTCGGAGGATCAAGCCGCCGGCTGATCCAGCTCCAGGCCCACGCCCAAGCGACGGGACATGCACGGCCAGCGCTTCCAGGCTGCGCCGGTCTCTGGGCTGCTGAGCTTCTCGCGATAGGCTTCTACAGATTCCAAGGCAAACGTCTCGTCGTTGAGCATCTCGTCGAACGTGTGATGCACCACTTCATCGAGCTGGTTGGCAAATGCCTCACCGATCAACTGGTGGGCGATCAGGTTGGCGACCGTCATGTCCAAGGGGATCAATGGCTGGCCGAAATGCTTGATATACAGGTCATTCACCTCTTCGACAAACCGGTGCGCCAGATAGGCTTCGTCCAGCAGGCTGTCGAGCCCGACATGCCCGGCCATGATGGTCGGCGGCTGGAGGAAGTACTGTTCGGCAATCTTCAGTACCGGTTTGATCTGCGACTCGATACCCGCTTCCCTCGCCACGTCGTTGGCTGCGTCCAGCAGGTCGGGCACTTCATCGATGTACGCCGCGACAAACCGCGCGAGGGCGTTATTGGGGTTCGTGTCCGGCAATTGAATGGTGCGGTGCAGATGCGGTAACTGGGCCTCCAGTTGACGGGTCAATTGGCCGGTCTCGGCTTCGTGTTGTTGGGCTTTTTGGATCTGCTCGCGCAATGCGGCGGTGTTCATGACAACTCCAGGAAACAAAGGCAATGAAATAGGGAAGACATAACTTAGCTGGCGCAAAAACACTCCTAAGACCTATTTTTCATAACTGCCCCTTCCTTGCTGCGTCACAGTTATATCGGTTTGCCATCACTCAGTTCGCATCCTTCTCCATTCGTGGGCTCTAGCGCAAGCCCCGGCTGTTTCAAACGATTTACGCCATCGCGTTGCGAGGTTGCAGGTGCTGTCTATACTCGGTTTTGAATGGAGTTAGCTGATGACACCCGATTGCATGTGCAGCAAGGCGCGGCGAGTCAATTAAGCAGTCTGATAGCCGATCCCTTGCCGCAGGCTTTACGCCTACGGGATAACAAGAACGATAAGGGGAACCCGCAATGACGCGACATCCACACGTATGGATGGGCCTCCTGTTGTGGTCGATTTTCAGTCAGGCACAAGCGGCCTGGACTGTGAATATGGCGCCTGGAGCGACACAGATCAGCAACGCAGTGTTCGACCTGCACATGACCATCTTCTGGATCTGTGTGGTCATCGGCATCATCGTCTTCGGCGCCATGTTCTGGTCGATGATGATGCACCGCCGCTCAACCGGCCAGAATGCCGCGCACTTTCACGAAAACACCCGCGTCGAAATCCTCTGGACCATCGTGCCCTTCCTGATCCTGGTGCTGATGGCGATTCCTGCCACCGCGACCCTGATCAAGATGTACGACTCCAGTGAGTCGGAGATCGATATCCAGGTCACCGGCTACCAGTGGAAGTGGCACTACAAGTACCTGGGCCAGGACGTCGAGTTCTTCAGCAACCTGGCGACCCCCGCCGAACAGATCCACAACCAGAGCGCCAAGGGCGAGCACTACCTGTTGGAGGTCGACAAGCCGCTGGTGCTGCCGGTCGATGCCAAGGTGCGCTTTTTGGTCACCTCCGCCGACGTGATCCATTCCTGGTGGGTGCCGGCCTTCGCGGTCAAGCGCGATGCCATTCCGGGGTTCGTCAACGAAGCCTGGACCCGCGTCGACAAGCCCGGCATCTATCGGGGCCAATGCGCGGAGCTGTGCGGCAAGGACCACGGCTTCATGCCGATCGTGGTGGAGGTCAAGAGCAAGCCCGACTACGAGAAATGGCTGGGCGAACGCAAGGCCGAAGCCGCGCAGCTCAAGGAGCTGACCAGCAAGGAATGGACGCGCGAAGAGCTCGTCGAGCGTGGCGACAAGGTCTATCACACCACCTGCGTGGCCTGCCACCAGGCCGAAGGCCAAGGCTTGCCGCCGATGTTCCCGGCGCTCAAGGGCTCGAAAATCGCCACCGGGCCAATCAAGGATCACTTGAACATTGTCTTCCACGGCAAGCCCGGCACCTCCATGGCGGCGTTCGGCAAACAACTGTCGGAAGTCGATATCGCCGCGGTCGTGACCTATGAACGCAACGCCTGGGGCAACAACAAGGGCGACATGGTGACGCCTAAAGAAGTGCTGGAACTCAAACAGGCAGAAAGCCAATGAGCCGGCTCGACGCTCGTTCCCATAACCGGTCGGGGCGCGTTGCCCCGCGCCGTCCAGCCCATTGGTTCGAAGGAGAAAGGACATGAGTGCTGTGATCGATGACCACGGTCATGCCGACCACGCCCACGGCCCCGCCAAGGGCCTGATGCGCTGGGTGCTGACCACCAACCACAAGGACATCGGCACGCTGTACCTGTGGTTCGCCTTCTCGATGTTCCTGCTGGGCGGCTCGTTCGCCATGGTGATCCGCGCCGAGCTGTTCCAGCCCGGCTTGCAGATCGTCCAGCCGGAATTCTTCAACCAGATGACCACCATGCATGGCCTGGTGATGGTCTTCGGCGCGGTGATGCCGGCGTTCGTCGGCCTGGCCAACTGGATGGTCCCGCTGATGATCGGCGCGCCGGACATGGCCCTGCCGCGCATGAACAACTTCAGCTTCTGGCTGTTGCCGGCGGCGTTCCTGATGTTGGTCTCGACGCTGTTCACACCGGGGGGCGGGCCGAACTTCGGCTGGACCTTCTATGCGCCGCTGTCCACCACCTATGCGCCGGAAAGCGTGACGTTCTTCATCTTTGCCATCCACCTGATGGGCATCAGCTCGATCATGGGGGCGATCAACGTGGTCGCCACCATCCTCAACCTGCGCGCCCCCGGCATGACCCTGATGAAAATGCCACTGTTCGTCTGGACCTGGCTGATCACGGCGTTCCTGCTGATCGCGGTGATGCCGGTGCTGGCCGGCTGCGTGACGATGATGCTGATGGACATCCACTTCGGCACCAGCTTCTTCAGTGCCGCCGGTGGCGGTGACCCGGTGCTGTTCCAGCATGTGTTCTGGTTCTTCGGCCACCCCGAGGTGTACATCATGATCCTGCCGGCCTTCGGTGCCGTCAGCTCGATCATCCCGGCGTTCTCCCGCAAGCCGTTGTTCGGCTACACCTCGATGGTCTACGCCACGGCCGCCATCGCGTTCCTGTCGTTCATCGTCTGGGCGCACCACATGTTCGTGGTCGGCATCCCGCTGGTGGGCGAGCTGTTCTTCATGTACGCGACCCTGCTGATCGCCGTGCCCACCGGGGTGAAGGTGTTCAACTGGGCCAGCACCATGTGGCAAGGCTCGCTGACCTTCGAGACGCCGATGCTGTTCGCCGTGGCGTTCGTGATCCTGTTTTCCATCGGCGGTTTCTCCGGGCTCATGCTCGCCATCGCCCCGGCGGACTTCCAGTACCAGGACACTTACTTCGTGGTCGCGCACTTCCACTACGTGCTGGTGCCCGGGGCGATCTTCGGGATCTTCGCCTCGGCCTACTACTGGCTGCCGAAATGGACCGGCCACATGTACGACGAAACCCTCGGCAAGCTGCACTTCTGGCTCTCGTTCATCGGCATGAACCTGGCGTTCTTCCCGATGCACTTCGTAGGCCTGGCGGGCATGCCCCGGCGGATTCCCGACTACAACCTGCAGTTCGCCGACTTCAACATGGTCTCGTCCATCGGCGCGTTCATGTTCGGCACCACGCAGATCTTCTTCCTGTTCATCGTGATCAAGACCATCCGCGGCGGCCCGCCGGCACCGGCCAAGCCATGGGATGGGGCTGAAGGGCTGGAGTGGAGCGTGCCGTCGCCGGCGCCGTATCACACGTTTACTACGCCGCCGGAAGTGAAATAGATGACACCGGGGCCTTATGTGGGAGCGAGCTTGCTCGCGATAGCGGTGGAACAGACACACCGCGTCGCCTGCATCGCGAGCAAGCTCGCTCCCACAGGGTTCTCGGTAGGGACTGGAAATCATGGCTGACTCGATCTCGCTGAAAAAACTGGTCACCCGCCTGCTACTGGTGGTGGTGGCCATGTTCATCTTCGGGTTTGCCCTGGTGCCGATCTACGACGTGATGTGCAAGGCGTTCGGCATCAACGGCAAGACCGGTGGGCAGTACGAAGGCGAGCAGGTCGTCGATGAGTCACGCCAGGTGCGTGTGCAATTCCTGTCGACCAACGCGGTGGACATGGTCTGGGACTTCTACCCCAAGGGCGATGAGCTGGTGGTCAAGGCCGGGGCGGTCAACGAGATGGTGTTTGTCGCCCACAACCCCACCGACCGGCCGATGAGCGCCCAGGCGGTGCCGAGCATCTCGCCGAGCAACGCGGCGGCGTATTTCCACAAAACCGAATGTTTTTGTTTTACCCAGCAAGTGCTGCAACCCGGCGAACGCATCGAAATGCCCATGCGCTTCATCGTCGACCGGGACATGCCCAAGGAAGTGAAGCATCTGACGCTGTCCTACACGCTGTTCGACATCACCGCTCGTCATCCACCGGTGGCTCTAAACACTGACCGATAGCGTGCCCGATAAGGAGAACAATAAATGGCAACTCATGAGCACTATTACGTTCCGGCCCAGAGCAAATGGCCGATCATCGCCACGGTCGGGATGTTCGTCACGGTGTACGGCCTGGCGACCTGGTTCAACGACCTGAAAGCCGACCGCCCGGATTCCCACGGCCCGCTGATCTTTTTCGTCGGCGGCCTGCTGGTGGCCTACATGCTGTTCGGCTGGTTCGGCGCGGTCATCAAGGAAAGCCGCGCCGGGCTGTACAGCGCCCAGCTCGACCGCTCGTTCCGCTGGGGCATGAGCTGGTTCATCTTTTCCGAAGTGATGTTCTTCGTCGCCTTCTTCGGTGCGCTGTTCTATGTGCGCATGGTCTCGGCGCCGGGGTTGGCCGGTGAAGGCAGCAAGGGTTTATCGGAGATGCTCTGGCCGAACTTCGAATACGTCTGGCCGTTGTTGAACAACCCCGATCCCAAGCTATTCCCACCGCCCAAGGATGTGATCAGCCCTTGGGGCTTACCGCTGCTCAACACCATCCTGCTGGTCAGTTCCAGCGTCACCGTGACCATCGCCCACCATGCCCTGAAAAAAGGCCATCGTGGCGCGCTGAAAATCTGGCTGGCGATCACCGTGCTGCTGGGTTGCGCCTTCCTGGGCTTCCAGGCCGAGGAATACATCCACGCCTATAAAGAGCTGGGCCTGACGTTGGGCTCGGGGATCTACGGCGCGACGTTCTTCATGCTCACGGGCTTTCACGGCGCCCACGTCACCATCGGCACGATCATCTTGTTCGTGATGCTGATGCGCATCATGCGCGGGCATTTCGACAACGAGCACCAGTTCGGATTCGAGGCCGCGAGTTGGTACTGGCACTTCGTCGATGTGGTGTGGATCGGCTTGTTCTTCTTCGTCTACATCCTCTGAGGCAGCCGTTACCAGGGCGGCTCTTTACCAAGGAGCATGCGACACCAACTGGCCGCTGAAAAAGCCCCAGGCGATCAAGCCGACGGTGACGGCGGCCAAGGCGACACGAATCGCCAGGGCGATGGCCAGTCGATTGGAACTGCTGTCGTCCTTGACCAGAAAAAACAGGCCGCTGAACAGGCTGGCAATCGTGGCGATCAGCATCAGGGCGATGGCTGCTTTAAGCATTAGGGACACTCCGGGGGGACGCGATGCACGTGAGTATAGCTATCCCGTTCGACAGCTTTCGGGCGACGCCATGAAAGGCTTCCGGCCGGGCATCGTGCCGTCATTGGTGGTGGCCGTGCTGGTGCCGGTGATGGTGTGCCTGGGGTTCTGGCAACTGAGCCGGGGCGAACAGAAGCGTGTGCTCATGGACACTTACGCCGAGCGCCGCGTGGCGCCGCCGATGGACAGCACCGAGCTGGCGCACACCCCGGACCCGGCCTTTCGACCGGTCACGCTGCAAGGCCAGTTCGACGCCGAGCACAGCATCCTGCTGGACAACCGCCAACACGGCGGCAAGGTCGGCGTCGAACTGCTGCAACCGTTTCTCGACCACCGCACCGGGCTGTGGCTGCTGGTCAATCGCGGCTGGCTGCCCTGGCCGGACCGGCGCATCCCGCCCGTGTTCAACACCCCGGAACAACCCGTGAGCCTTCAGGCCTGGGTCTACGTCGCACCCGGCGCCACCTTCCAACTCCACGCCGACCCGGCCGGTGCGCCCTGGCCACGACTGGTCACCGCCATCGAGCCGGACAAGCTCTGGGCCGACCTCGACCGCAACGGCTTCGCCTATGAATTACGCCAACAAAGCGGCCCCGGCGCCTACCGGACCGATTGGCCGGTGGTGGCCATGGGGCCGGAAAAACACCTCGGCTATGCCGTGCAGTGGTTCGCCATGGCGGCGGCGCTGTTCGGCCTTTTCCTCTATCTCGGATGGCACAACGCAGGGAGACACCATGGGAAACACCATGAATCCAACCAACACGTCTGAGGCGCCCGACGCACGCAGCCGTCGCAAGGGGCGCGTGCAATTGCTGTTGATCGTGCTGGGCGTGATCGGCCCGATGATCCTCGCCACCGGCATGTACAAATTCCAGTTCTGGGTGCCCGACAGCCGCAGCTACCACGGCGAACTGATCGGCACCGGCCAGACCCGCGCCGAGATTGGCGTACAAGCCGATGAGCAACGCTGGCAGATCCTGGTCACTGCGCCGCAGGAGTGCTCGGTGGACTGCCGCCAGTTGGTCTATCTGGCGCGGCAGGTGCAGATCGGCCTGGGACGCGATGCCGGCCGCGCCAGCCATGCCCTGGCCATCGCGCAGCCGCTGGACAGCGAGTACGACGCCCAACTGCAACGCGAGTACCCGCAACTGCAACGTTATCCATTGGACCTGCCGGCGTATCAGAAAGGCGCCCAAGGCTCCGGCGGCGCCCAACTGTGGATCATCGATCCTCACAGCAACCTGGTGCTGCGCTATGACGCCAGGGTCAAGGGCAAGGACTTGCTCAACGACCTGCGCCACCTGCTGAAACTGTCGAACATCGGATGAGGGCATCGACATGGCCAAACCTGGATTTCGCCTCGCGCTGTTTGCCACGCTGCTGGCACTGATCGTCGTCCTGTTGGGCGCCTACACCCGGCTCACCCACGCCGGCCTCGGTTGCCCGGACTGGCCCGGTTGCTACGGCTTCATCAGCGTGCCCAAGAGCGAAGCCCAACTGGCCCATGCCGAGCTGCATTTCCCCGACACCCCGGTGGAAGCCCACAAAGGCTGGAACGAGATGGTCCATCGCTACTTTGCCGGGGCCCTGGGGCTGATGATTACCGCGCTGGCCGCCCGAGCCTGGATGAACCGTCGCCGCCCCGGCCAGCCTTTGAAATTGCCGCTGTTCTTGCTGGCCGTGGTCTTCGCCCAGGCAGCGTTCGGCATGTGGACCGTGACTCTCAAGCTCTGGCCGCAGGTGGTCACCGGGCATCTGCTGGGCGGGTTCGCGACGTTGAGCCTGCTGTTCCTGCTGACGCTGAGATTGTCTGGCGTATTACCCGCGCTGACCGTGCCCAAGCGCCTGCAACATTGGGCCACTGCCGGACTGCTGTTGGTGATCGGCCAGATTGCCCTGGGCGGTTGGGTCAGCTCCAACTACGCCGCCGTGGCCTGCATCGACTTCCCCACCTGCCACGGCCAATGGCTGCCGCCGGCGGATTTTGCCAACGGCTTCCACCTGACCCAGCACATCGGCCCCAACTACCTCGGCGGGCAATTGGACAGTGATGCCCGCACCGCCATCCACCTGACCCACCGCATCGGCGCCTTGCTGGTAACCGTGGTGCTGCTGGGCCTGGCCTGGCAACTGAAAAGCGTCGGCATGACTCGGCTCGCCGGGCTGGTGCTGACTGCCCTGGCGGCACAGATCACCCTGGGCATCAGCAACGTGCTGTTCCATCTGCCATTGCCGGTGGCCGTCGCCCACAACGCCGGGGGCGCCGCGTTGTTGCTGACCCTGGTATTGGTCAACTATCACGCCCGTACCAGCCTGGTCCGGGTCAAGCATCAGGTCCCGCTGCGCTGGCGCTTCAACCCGCATAAACACAGCGTCAGCCCTATAACAATAAAAGGAGAGATGCCATGGCAACCTTGACCGGTGAACGCCACAGCCAAGCGATCTGGCGCGACTACCTGGAGCTGACCAAGCCGAAAGTGGTGGTGTTGATGCTGATCACCTCGCTGGTCGGCATGTTCCTCGCCACCCGTGCCGGCGTGCCATGGACAGTCCTGGTGTTCGGCAACCTCGGCATCGCCCTGTGTGCCGGCGGCGCGGCGGCGGTCAACCATGTGGTGGACCGGCGCATCGACGCGGTGATGGCCCGCACTCACAAGCGGCCCTTGGCCGAGGGCCGGGTCTCGCCAGCCGCCGCACTGACCTTCGCCCTGGCGCTGGCGGTGGCCGGCCAAGCCATGCTGCTGGCCTTCACCAACCCGCTGACGGCCTGGCTGACCCTGGCCTCGTTGCTGGGGTATGCGGTGGTCTACACCGGTTTCCTGAAACGGGCGACGCCGCAGAACATCGTCATCGGCGGCCTCGCCGGCGCCGCGCCGCCACTGCTGGGCTGGGTCGCGGCCACCGGGCATGTCAGCGCCGAACCGCTGTTGCTGGTGCTGATCATCTTCGCCTGGACCCCGCCGCACTTCTGGGCCCTGGCGATCCACCGCAAGGAGGAATACGCCAAGGCCGACATCCCGATGCTGCCGGTGACCCACGGCGAGCACTACACCAAGATCCACATCCTGCTGTACACCCTGGTGCTGCTGGCGGTGAGCCTGATGCCGTTCGTGATCCAGATGAGCGGGATGCTGTACCTGATTTGCGCAGTGGTGCTGGGTGCCCGGTTCCTGCAATGGGCCGTGGTGTTGTACCGTGGCAGTCGGCCGCACGCGGCGATCAACACCTTCAAGTACTCTATCTGGTACTTGTTCCTGCTGTTCATCGCCCTGCTCGTTGATCACTACTTACTGTTGAGCCTATGACTCGAACCCAGAAAACCGTCTTCATCCTCGCGGCCGTGATCGCAGTGATCCTCGGCCTGACCATCAACAAAGTGCTTTCCAGCAAAGGCCAGGGCGACCCGACCGCGTTGATCGACGCCGGCATCATCCTGCTGCCCCAGAGCCGCAACCTGCCGGACGTGAAAATGACCGACCAGGACGGCCAGCCCGTGGCGATGGACGGGTTGAAAGACAAATGGAGCCTGCTGTTCTTCGGCTACACCTTCTGCCCGGACATCTGCCCGACCACCCTCGCCCAACTGCGCCAGATCAAAAGCGAACTGCCGCCCGAGGCGGTGGCCAAATTGCAGATCGTACTGGTGAGCGTCGACCCGAACCGCGACACCCCCAAGCAGCTCAAGCAGTACCTGGGTTACTTCGATCCGCAATTCAAAGGCCTGACCGCCGCTTCCGTGGAAGACCTGCAGAAACTGGCGAATGCGGTGAGCATCCCGTTCATCCCGGCGGACACCAGCAAGCCCAACTACACAGTTGACCACAGCGGCAACCTCGCCGTGATTGGCCCGGACGGCACCCAGCGTGGGTTTATTCGGGCGCCGTTGAATAATCAGAAGTTGGTAGCGCAGTTGCCGGAGATGCTCAAGCGTAAATAAGGCCAAGGCGCGCACTGGGGGTGTTCACAAATACTGCATCCTCCCTGTCGGAATACAGTATCTATAACACCCCGATCCCCCTGTGGGAGCGAGCTTGCTCGCGATGACGCCAGCCCTGACACCACCCGTGGCGAGGGAGCTTGCTCCCGCTCGACTGCGAAGCAGTTGGAAAACCGGACGATGCGGTTTACCTGAAGAAATGCAGGGGCCTGCTGCGCAGGCCAGCGGGAGCAAGCTCCCTCGCCACAGGGTTAGTGTCGAACCGAATATCCAGCCCAACGCCACCCACTGCGGGCTTGCTCGCGAAAGCGGCGGGTCAGCTTGCTTCAATATTGAATGTGCCACCCTCTTCGCGAGCAAGCTCGCTCCCACACTGGGCGGCGGTAAACACAGTATCTGCAACAGCCCCGATTCCCTGTGGAAGCGAGCTTGCTCGCGATGACGCCAGCCCTGACACCGCCCGTGGCGAGGGGGCTTGCTCCCGCTCGGCTGCGCAGCAGTCGCAAAACCGGGCGATGCGGTTTGCCTGAAGAAATGCAGGGGCCTGCTGCGCAGGCCAGCGGGAGCAAGCTCCCTCGCCACAGGGTTAGTGTCGAACCGAATATCCAGCCCAACGCCACCCACTGCGGGCTTGCTCGCGAAAGCGGCGGGTCAGCTTGCTTCAATATTGAATGTGCCACCCTCTTCGCGAGCAAGCTCGCTCCCACGCTGGGCGGCGGTGAACACAGTATCTGCAACAGCCCCGATTCCCTGTGGGAGCGAGCCTGCTCGCGATGACGCCAGCCCTGACACCGCCCGTGGCGAGGGAGCTTGCTCCCGCTCGACTGCGCAGCAGTCGCAAAACCGGACGATGCGGTTTACCTGAAGAAATGCAGGGGCCTGCTGCGCAGGCCAGCGGGAGCAAGCTCCCTCGCCACAGGGTTAGTGTCGAACCGAATATCCAGCCCAACGCCACCCACTGCGGGCTTGCTCGCGAAAGCGGCGGGTCAGCTTGCTTCAATATTGAATGTGCCACCCTCTTCGCGAGCAAGCTCGCTCCCACGCTGGGCGGCGGTGAACACAGTATCTGCAACAGCCCCGATTCCCTGTGGGAGCGAGCTTGCTCGCGATGACGCCAGCCCAGACACCGCCCGTGGCGAGGGAGCTTGCTCCCGCTCGACTGCGCAGCAGTCGCAAAACCAGACGATGCGGTTTGCCTGAAGAAATGCAGGGGACTGCTGCGCAGGCCAGCGGGAGCAAGCTCCCTCGCCACAGGGTTAGTGTCGAACCGAATATCCAGCCCAACGCCACCCACTGCGGGCTTGCTCGCGAAAGCGGCGGGTCAGCTTGCTTCAATATTGAATGTGCCACCCTCTTCGCGAGCAAGCTCGCTCCCACGCTGGGCGGCGGTGAACACAGTATCTGCAACAGCCCCGATTCCCTGTGGGAACGAGCCTGCTCGCGATGACGCCAGCCCAGACACCGCCCGTGGCGAGGGAGCTTGCTCCCGCTCGACTGCGCAGCAGTCGCAAAACCAGACGATGCGGTTTCCCTGGAGATTTCCCCAACGAAAAAACCCGACGTTTTGCGCCGGGTTTTTGGTTCTTCTCGAAGACCCGCTTTACGTGGTCATCCTTTTGAACTGCCTTGCGCCGCTTCAATAATCAGCTCTGCAACTTTCTGCGGATTAGACGTCATCACCACATGGGAAGCCCCTTGAACGGTGACAGTCTTCTTCGAGCCAGCGCGTTCGGCCATGAACTTCAACGCAGCCTCGGGGATGTTCTTGTCCGCCGAGCCGTAGATGAACCAGGACGGCAGTTTTTTCCAGGCCGGTTCGCCAGACGCTTCCTTCAATGCAGCCTCGCTGATTGGGCGTTGTGTCGCAGCCATCAGCGCGGAATCAGCCGCTGGGACGTCGGCGGCAAATTGTTGACCGAATTTGTCCTGCTGGATGTAGAGATCCTTATTGCCATCGTCCAACTGCACCGGAGCCGCCAAGGTCGGGCCAAGGGTGCCGCCAGGGTAGCGACCGGACAGCTCGATGGCGGTTTCGCCTTTGTCCGGTGCGAAGGCTGCGACATAGACAAGCCCCTTGACCTTGGGGTTGTTATGCACGGCGTT